>NZ_BMTR01000001.1 GCF_014649775.1 Streptomyces longisporoflavus
GCGCCCTCCGAGCGCGGAAAGAACTCGTACCAGGACCCGAACAACGCCCGCCGACGCTCCACGCGCAGGGGGAGGGCCGGGGAGCGGGAGATCCGCTCGCGCAGGGGGTAGCGCGCAAGTACCGCCTCCACCTGCGGAGTCAGGGCGGCCGCCAGACGTTCGGCCGGGGGCAGGGAGTCGTCGAGGAGGGCGTCCGCCGCGGCCACAAGCACGTGCCGTTCCGCTCCTTCGGGAGCGCCGACGGCCGCACGCTCGTACAGCAGCGCCCCCTCTTCGAGCATCAGCCCGGCGTCGATGCCGGCGGGCACCTTGATCTCGGCGGCGCGCCGCCAGCCCTGCACGGGGTCCGCCCACGCCTCCACGGCGTAAGTCCAGTGCCCCTCGGCATCCGGGGTGACATCCGCCGCCCAGCGGTCGCTGCCCGGGGACATCTCGCGCATGGGAATCCACGGCTCGCCGCCCTCGCCGGAGCCGTCGGGGTCACCGGGACCGCGCAGAACGACGTTGGCCCCGACCGCGAGCTGGCCCTCACCGAAGACGGTGGCCGTGACCCGGAAGGTCTCGCCGGGAACCGCCTTCGCCGGGCGCCGGCCGCAGTCGACGACCGGCTGGACGTCCAGGACGGACGTGCCGACGGTGGTGGGGACGGAGGTCGCCTCCCGGGCTGACGTCATCGCTCTCTCTTCCGCCGAGTTCGCGCCCGATGCGCGCCCGTTCTGCACGTCTGGATCGGCTCTCGCCGGAGCCGCTTTTCGTCACTGATCCTGAAGGTCCCGGGGTGCTCGTGCCCGGCGTGTGGTGCGCGGGCGCAGGTAGAGCTCTGCCGCGTCGGCGGCGACCCGCGCCGTGCACTCGCCCATCAGTACGCACAGGGTGTACGCGGTGTCCTCGAAGCGCATCCGCACAGCACTGTCCGCGGGATGGGCGAGCAACAGCCGCTCCCACTCCCGGTAGTCGCCCAACTGCCGCGCGACCTCGGCTTTTGTAGGCAGCAGCACCATGCTGGGTCACCTTCTCGTTCGCTGATGGCGCGCAAGGTGTGCACCCGATCGGTGCGGACCCGTCCCGCGCAAGGGCACCGGCGTGTCACACCGGTCGACCTATGACTCATGGTGCACGTATGAGCACCCAGCGTCCTGTTGAGCGCTCTGCGGGGTGAGCGGCAGGGGCTCGTGTTGCGCAAATGGAGTAGCCCTCGCACGCTGAGACTTACCCAGCAGTGATCAGAGCTCACGTTCCGTGTTCGGGGCTCGGCCGCAAGACCGAGAGGGACCGGGAGCTTCGCCGAGAGGAGTCAGGAGCGATGAAATCCGCTATCCCCTGCTACTACCACCTCGACGTGGAGGTTGGCCCGGAGAGGATTGAGCAGGTCAGGCGCATTCTGGTCGCGCATCTGAAGCACTGGGGGCTGGCGGCCCACGTCGAACCCGTCGGCTACTGCACCGGAGTGCTGCTGCGCGCGATCGAGGAGCACGGAGCGGACAAGAAGGCCGTCGTGGAGATGTGGTGGAACGGCCAGCACCTCATCACCGCCGTGTGGGACAGCAACCCCGAACTCCCGCAGCGGCACTACGGGCCGCAGGGATGTCTGACGCAGATCGCCGCACTGAGTGACGGCTGGGGCAGCTGCCCGGCGACGGACGGCAAGATCATCTGGTTCTCGCGCCGTGTGCGCTCGGTCGAACACGCACGGCTGTCGCCCGCACTGCCGGGGCCCAGCCTGCTCGAGGCCCTCGAAGTACCGCGGGAGGTTCCGGTCGCGGCCCTCGCGGGCCCGCCCGAAGCGGAACCCCTGGTCGCCGCGGCCGCCGCGGCGACGGCGACCGCCCCGGGCGACAGTGCCGCGAGTGCTCACACCCTGCGGCCGGACGGGGCTCGGGTAATGATGAAGGAGCCCGTCACGGCGGCGTCATCGCCGCCCGTGTGAACGCCGGGCCATGCCCGGGCGCGGTTCCGGGCCGCCCCACCCCGAACCCGCCCGTCCGCAGGAGGCAGTTGCGTGCGCACCTGGACCGGCGCCCCTTTCCCACTGGGCGCCACACCCGACGGTGAAGGAACCAACTTCGCGCTGTTCAGCGAGATAGCCGAGCATGTGGAGCTGGTGCTCGTCGACGAAGACGTCACGCACCGCAGTGTGGCGCTCACCGAAGTCGACGGCTTCGTCTGGCACTGCTACCTGCCGGGCATCGGCCCCGGCCAGCGTTACGCCTACCGGGTGCACGGCCCCTGGGACCCCGCGGCGGGCCACCGGTGCAACCCCGCCAAGCTGCTCCTCGACCCCTATGCCAGGGCCATCGAGGGGCAGATGGACAACGACCCCGCGCTGTACGAGCACGCGGCCGAGGGCCCCGAACCGGCCGACAGCGCCTCGCACGCCCCGCTCTCGGTGGTCACCGACCCCTTCTTCGCCTGGGAGGACGACAGGCCGCCCCGGCGCCCGTACGCCGAGACCGTGGTGTACGAGACACATGTGCGCGGCCTGACCCGCACACACCCCGGGGTCCCCGCCGAACTGCGGGGCACCTACGCGGGACTCGCGACCGAGCCGGTCATCGACCACCTCACGTCGCTCGGCGTCACCGCGGTCGAGCTGATGCCCGTGCACCAGTACGTCCAGGACGGGTTCCTGCGCGACCGCGGCCTGTCCAACTACTGGGGCTACACCTCCATCGGTTTCTTCGCGCCCCACAACGCCTACGCGGCGCACGGCTCGCGCGGCGAGCAGGTCACCGAGTTCAAGGCCATGGTCAAGGCGCTGCACAAGGCCGGGCTCGAAGTGATCCTCGACGTGGTCTACAACCACACCGCGGAGGGCAACGAGAACGGCCCCACGCTCGCCTTCCGAGGCATCGACAACGCTTCGTACTACCGCCTGGCGGAGGACGATCCCGCGCACTACTTCGACACCACCGGCACCGGCAACAGCCTGCTGATGCGTCACCCCAACGTCCTGCAACTGGTCATGGACTCGCTGCGGTACTGGGTCACCGAGATGCATGTCGACGGGTTCCGCTTCGATCTGGCGGCCACGCTCGCCCGGCAGTTCCACGACGTCGACCGGCTCTCGGCGTTCTTCGACCTGGTGCAGCAGGACCCCGTGGTCAGCCGCGTCAAACTGATCGCCGAGCCCTGGGACGTCGGCGACGGGGGATACCAGGTCGGCAACTTCCCGCCGCTGTGGTCGGAGTGGAACGGCAAGTACCGCGATTCCGTACGGGACTTCTGGCGCGGCGCCGACCATTCGCTCGCCGAGTTCGCCTCCCGGCTGACCGGCTCCTCCGACCTGTACCAGCACGATCGCCGCCGCCCGCGCGCCAGCGTCAACTTCGTCACCGCGCACGACGGATTCACCCTGCGCGACCTGGTCTCGTACAACGACAAGCACAACGAGGCCAACGGCGAGAACAACCAGGACGGCGAGAACGCCAACCGGTCATGGAACTGCGGTGCCGAAGGACCCACGGCCGACGAGGGCATTCTGGAGCTGCGCGCACGCCAGCAGCGCAACTTCCTGGCCACGCTCATGTTCTCGCAGGGGATACCGATGCTCGCCCACGGCGACGAACTCGGCCGCACCCAGCAAGGAAACAACAACGCCTACTGCCAGGACAACGAGATCTCCTGGATCGACTGGAACCTCACCGGGGAACAGCGCGACCTCGTGGAGTTCACCCGCCGCGCCATCGAACTCCGGGCGGTACACCCGGTGTTGCGAAGACGCCGCTTCTTCCGGGGCGAGACCGCGACACATGAGAGCCAGCCGATGCCCGACCTGGTGTGGCTGCGCCCCGACGCACGCGAGATGACGGACGAGGACTGGCGGCGACCCGACGCACACGCCGTCGGTGTCTTCCTCAACGGTGACGCCATCGCGGAGCCCGACGCCCACGGAGGCCCCGTGGTGGACGACTCCTTTCTGCTCCTGCTGAACAGCTACCGGGAGCCGGTCGTCTTCGACCTGCCGGACGCCGCGTACGGCGAACGCTGGACCACGCGCATCGACACCTCGGACCCCCGCGGAGCCGCCGACGAGGTGGAACACAAGGCGGACAGCGAGGTCTGCGTGCAGCCGCACAGTCTGCTCATGCTGTCCCGGCCCGCCAGAACGACCGGCCGCCGGAAGTAAGTGACCGGTCGCGGGACTTCACCGCGCCGGACGTGACCGGTCGCGGGACTTCACTGCGCGGAGCGCGAGTTCACCACGAAGCGTGCCCCGTCCGGGTCGGCCAGGACGGCCTCCGCCGCACCCGGCCCGCCCTCCAGAACCCTGCCACCGTTCTCCCGCGCGGCCCGGGTGCACGCGTCCACGTCGGCGACCGCGAAGTGAATCTGCCAGCGCGGCCGGATCGCGGGGTCCGGCGCCGCTTCCACCGCGCCGGAATGGATGCGGGCCACGACATGGCCCTCGTTGCGCAGCACGACCCGCTCGTCCTCGTAGTCGACTTCGCAGCAGCCCGCGGCCGCGGACGCCCAGCCGAGGACCTCGCCGTAGAAAATGGCCGCGTCGAAGGCGTTGCGGGTGTGGAGCTCCACGAAGACCGGAGCCGCACGGCGCCAGTCCTCCCAGTCCGCCACCAGCTCGCCCTCCCAGACACCGAAGACCGCCCCGTCGCGATCGGCCAGCAGAGCGGCCCGCCCCGGCGGGAACGAGAGAGGCCCCACGGCGGTCGTCCCGCCACGCTCCTGGCTGCGGGCCACGGTCTCGTTCGCGTCGGACGCGGCGAAGAAGGGGGTCCACGCGACGGCCGCGTGACCCATGGCCTCCACGGCCGACACGCCCGCCACCGGTACCCCGCCCACTCTGGCGAACCTGTACTGGTCGCCCAGCTTGCCGACCCGCCAGTCCCACCCCAGTACGGCGTGGTAGAACGCCTCCGCGGCGTCCAGATCATGGGTGGTCAGGCTGACCCAGCAGGGTGCGCCGAACACCGTACGGCTGGCCACGACCTCGTTCCCCGCTGCCCTATGGCTGTTCATCTCTGTACCGTTCTGAGGTCGATGGGGCGTCTGCGAACCTTCGGTCCCATCATCGCTGCCTTCGTCCCCGCTTGCCCCTTACGGTTGGGCTGGTCGGGGTGTCGCGGCGCAGGCAGGCTCAGCGGCCCCGTCGTACGCGGGCTCTCACGGCCCCTCGTGCTCCCTCAGGACTCCTCGCGCTCCCTGACGACATCAGCCGCGGCCTTGTCGTCCCGCAGCCCCTGATAACGGGGGTGGCGCAGCATGCCGTCGCGCGTCCACTCCGTGAAGGCGATCTGCGCCACGAGGCGAGGCTGCGCCCAGTGGGTGGTGCGGCCGGGGATCGGGTCGTCGAACGGCGAGTCGGTCACCGCGAGTTCGTCGAGTTTCCGGCGCAGGGCCAGCAGGGTGCGCCGGTCGAAGCCGGTGCCGACCTTGCCCGCGTAGCGAAGCCGCCCGTCCTCGTAGTAGCCGATGAGCAGTGCGCCGATGCCTTCCCTGCTGCCCGTGGGTTCGGTGAACCCGCCCACCACGAACTCCTGGCCCCGTGCGCACTTCAGCTTGAGCCAGTCGTCCGAGCGGCGCGCCTGGTAGGTGCTCTCGGCCCGCTTGGCGATGAGGCCTTCCCAGCCGCGCCGGCAGGCGTCGGCGAGGAGTTCGGGGCCGCCCGCGTTGCGGTGGGTGCTGAACCGCAGCGGGGCCGTGAACGCGATCGAACGCCGGAGCAGCGACTTGCGGGTGCGCAGCGGCAGCCGGCGTACGTCCATGCCGTCCAGGCGCAGCAGATCGAAGACGTAGTAGGTCACCGCGACCTTGCTCGCCGCGACGTCGGCCGGCCGGGTGAGTCCCATGCGTCGCTGCAATCGCGCGAAGTCCGTGCGGCCGCGGGAGTAGGCGACGATCTCGCCGTCGACCGTGAAGTCCGCGCGGTTCTGCCCGGCGAGCGCGTCGATGATCTCCGGGTACGTGGCGTCGAGGCGGCGCCCGGACCGGGAGCGGAGCGTCACCTCGCCGTTCTCGCACACCGCGAGCGCGCGGATGCCGTCCAGCTTCCGCTCGAAGATCCAGCCCTGCGGAAAGTCACGCCGGTCACTGAGCGTGGCCAGCATCGGGGAGGCCGCGATCTCGACGCCCGGCGCCGCCTCGCGGACGCGGTCCGCCAGGCCGGGCGGCAGCGCGTCGAGCAGGCCGGTCATCCGCTCTCACCGTCGTCGGAGTTCCAGGTCGGTGCGTCCGGTGACTCGGCGACCTGGCGCAGCGTACGGCCGCTGCGTGCCGAGCGGGCCCGCCGCGGATCGGGGGTGCCGCCGCCCGAGCCGTGCCCCGATCCGGTCCGTACGAGCAGCCACGTCGGTTTCGAGGCGGACCCGCCGCTCTTCTCCTCGCGGCCGTGGAAGCGGGTGAGCGCGTACTGCCCGCGCAATTTCTCGCCGTGCAGGTCGAACGTGGCGTGGCCGTTCTCCAGGGCCTGCGCGAAGGGCACCGGCCGCTTCTTCTTGTCGTGGCTCGTCGGCCGGTACGTGCCGTGGTCCCAGACGATGACGGTCCCGCCGCCGTACTCGCCCTCGGGGATGACTCCCTCGAAGTCCTGGTAATCCAAGGGGTGGTCCTCGGTGGGGATCGCCAGGCGCTTGTCCTGCGGGTCGGTGGAGGGACCCTTCGGGATCGACCAGGACTTCAGTACGCCGTCGACCTCGAGGCGGAAGTCGAAGTGCATCGTGCTCGCGTCGTGGATCTGCACCACGAACGCGGGCTCATCGGCCGAACCCGGCCCGTCGGCTCTGTCCCCTCTGTCTCCGGTGTGCTCGCCGCTCGGCTCGCTCGTCTTCTCGAAATGCCGTTTCTTGCGATAGGTCTGCAGTCCGTCCTTCTCGCTCACGGCAGCTCTCTTCCGTCGGGGCCGCTGGTCCGCTCACGCTGTGTACCCCGTGATCGTCGGCGGCACACGCCCCTTGAACCCATCGGGTGACCTGCGCTGATACCGCCGGAGCAGGCGAAGCCGAGCTTCTGACGGCCGCACCCCTGACGGCGTCCGTCACGAGGCCTTGCGCTGCTTGCCCCCTCGCAGGGCGTCGAGGAGCTCTGTCCGGTTCATGGAGGAGCGGCCGGGGATGCCGGCGTCCGTGGCGCGCCGGTAGAGGTCGGCCTTGGTCAGGGTGTCGAGCGAGGGCTCCGCCGCCTTCCCCTTGCTTCCGCCCTTGTTTCCGCTCCTGCTCCTGCTCTTGCCCTTGCCCTTGCCCTCGCTTGTGCGCCGCGAGGGCTTCTTCGTACGGTCGACGCTCGCCCGCAGCGCGTCCATGAGGTCGACGACGTTGGTGGGCTCGGCCGGGGGTTCGGCCTTCTCGACGGACTCTCCCGTGCGCTTGGCCTCGATGAGAGCGGTCACCTGCTCCTGGTAGGTGTCGTGGAAGTCTTCGGGCTTCCAGTCGATGCGGAGCGTGTCCACGAGTTGGCGTGCCATCTTCAGCTCGCGGTCGGTGACCTTCGTCTTCCCCGGCAGGTTGTCGATCTCCTGTCGCGGATCGCGGATCTCGTCGGACCAGTGGAGCGTGTGCAGCGTCAGGAGACCGTCCTCGGCCTTCACCGCGACGAGATACTGGTGATTGCGCATCACGAAGGTGGCGATCCCCGCCCGGTCCGACTCGGACAAGGCCTTCTCCAGCAGGGCGTAGACCTTGGTGTACTCCTTGCTCCGCGGGCCGAGGTAGTACGTCTTGTCGAAGAAGATCGGCTCGACGTCCTTCAGGTCGACGAATCCCTCGATCTCCAGCGCCTTCGAGCGGCCGGGAGCGATGTCCTCCAACTCGTCCGGCTCGACCACCACGTACTCGTCGCCCGCGTCGTATGCCTTGACGATCTCGTCGAGGGGCACTTCCTCGCCGGTGCGTTCATTCACGCGCTTGTTGCGGACCCGGTCGGAGGTGCCGCGCTGGAGCTGGTGGAAGCGCACGGTGTGGCTGTCCGTCGCGGTGTACATCTGCACGGGCAGGGACACGAGACCGAAGGTCACCGTTCCGCTCCACACTGGACGCGCCATGACCGCGTTCACCTCTTTCCGTCGCCGCCCGTGTCCGTCTCCACCCATGGCACCCCGGCGGCGCGCTCGCCGCATCCGGAAGGTTCGGAGCCGTGGGCGAACGGGCACAGGGCAGTGGCAGCGGCTTCTGGATCAGCGGCCTACGCTGGGCGCGTGACGCACGACAGCAGGCCCCTGGCCGTATTCGACCTGGACAACACGCTTGCGGACACCGCGCATCGTCAGCGCTTCCTGGAGGTGAAGCCGCGCGACTGGGCCGCCTTCTTCGCCGCGGCGCCGGACGACCCGCCGCTGGAGCAGGGCATCGCTCTCGCCTTGGAGAGCTCGCGCGAGTGCGAGGTCGTCTACCTCACGGGCAGGCCGGAGCGGTGCCGCAAGGACACCGTGGCGTGGCTGGCGGCGCAGGGGCTTCCGGAAGGGCGGATCTGGATGCGCCGCAACGACGACCGGCGGCCCGCCCGCCGCACCAAGCTGGAGATCCTCAAGAGGATCGCCGGGTCCCGCGAGGTCCGGATGCTGGTGGACGACGACGAGTTGGTGTGCGACGAGGCGGAGCGGGCGGGCTTCAAGGTCGTACGGGCGCGCTGGGCGAGCACGTCCCCCGCGCTGAAGGACGCGCAGGAGCGTGAGGGGCGGACGTGACCGCCCGGCGGCGGGGTCAGGCGCTGTCGCCGTCCTCCAGGCGGAAGCCGACCTTCAGGCCGACCTGGTAGTGCTCGATCTCGCCGTTCTCGATGTGGCCGCGCACCTGGGTGACCTCGAACCAGTCCAGCGAGCGCAGCGTCTGCGAGGCGCGGGCGACGCCGTTGCGGATGGCCTGATCGACGCCCTCGTGCGAGGTGCCGACGATCTCGGTGACCCGGTAGGTGTGGTCGGACATCAGAGTGGTCCTCTCCGCCGTGTGGTGACCGCACAGCTGTGGGGTGACGTCACTCCACCGTGCCCCACGATGCGACGCGGCGCGAGGCGGTGGGCACGGCAGGTTCGGCGGCACCGTCCAGTTCGAGCCGCGAGGCATGGACGGGCGTTCCTCGCCATCGGCTGATTTGTCCCGGGATCCGCACCTGAATCTCCGATCCCGGTGCCGATCCCCCTTGACCGACCCATTGGTACATACCAAAATCCAGCCGTACCCGTTCGAGCCAACGGAGCTCACCCCCACGTCGGGCCGACCTTCCCTGTCCGCAGGAAGAAAGTGACCCACGTGATACCGCACCGCCGCGTCTCCATGTCCCTGACCCTCGTCCTCGCCGCCGGCACGCTGCTCCCCGGATGCGGCGTCCTGCCGGGCACGGACGAGGACAGGCGGACCGTCACGGTGTGGCTCATGCGGGGCAGCACATCGGCGGAGTTCATCGAACGTTTCACCACGGACTTCGAGAAGCGGCACGGCGACATCGACCTGGAGATACGCCTCCAGGAGTGGACCGGCATCGGGGACAAGGTCAAGGCCGCGCTCAAGTCGGAGAAGGGCCCCGACGTCATCGAGGTCGGCAACACCCAGGTCGCCCAGTACGTCGACGAGGGCGGGCTCTACGACCTCACCCTGGAATCCGCGCGCGACCTCGGCATGAAGGACTGGCTGCCGGGCCTGGCCGAACCGGGCCGGTACAACGGCAGCCAGTACGGCATTCCCTGGTACGCAGCCAACCGCGTCGTCATCTACAACAAGGACCTCTTCGCGCAGGCCGGGATCGAGGAGCCGCCGAAGACACGCGCGCAGTGGCTCGCCGACACTCGGCGGCTCGACTCCGGCGGCAATCAGGGGATCTACCTCGCGGGCCAGGACTGGTACACCCTGGCCGGGTTCATCTGGGACGAGGGCGGCGAGCTGGCCACGGAGGCCAAGGGGTCGCGAGGGGTGTGGAAGGGCAGCCTGCACTCGGCCGCGGCGCTGCGGGGCATGGAGTTCTACCGGCAGTTGCAGGCACTGGGCGATGGCCCGCAGGACGCGGACGAGGAGCACCCGCCGCAGGCCGGGGTCTTCGCGGAGGGGAACGTGGCGCAGATCGTCGCCGTGCCGGGGACGGCGCGGGCCATCGAGGAGAAGAACCCCGAACTGAAGGGCAAACTCGGCTACTTCCCGGTGCCGGGCAAGACGGCCGCCAAGCCGGGCGCGGTCTTCACCGGCGGGTCCGACCTCGTGGTGCGCGGGAAGACCGAGGACCGCAGGAGCGCGGTCGCCGTGATCGAGGCACTCGCGGGCGAGAAGTGGCAGAAGGACCTGGCGCGGACCATGAACTACGTGCCGAACAAGACGACTCTGGCGTCCGCGGTCGCCGGCGAGGAAGGCATCGCCGCGATGGCGGCGGGCGCCGCGCAGGGCCGGGCCACTCCCGCTTCGCCGCAGTGGGCGGCGGTGGAGGCGGACAACCCCATCAAGGCGTACATGTCGAAGGTCCTGGCCGGCGGCGACCCGGCGACGGAGGCGAAGGCCGCCTCGCGCCGGATCACAAAGGAGCTGGACGTCAGCGGGTCATAGCGGTTCACGGCGGGCCCGGACACCTCGCGAGGGAGGGTCTCCGGGTGGTCGGCCGACCACCCGGAGACCGGGCCCGCCTAGCGTGCCACGCTGAGCGACAGCGCGAAGCGCGCCCTCTCGTCCGTCCACCAGTGCGTCAGCTTCAGGCCTGCCGCGGCCAGTTCGGAGCGCACGCCCTCCTCGCGGAACTTCGCCGAGATCTCGGTGCGCATCTCCTCGTGGCGCTCGAAGTCGACCGCCAGCTCCAGCGCCGGGATCTTGACCGTCTGGGCGACCAGGGAGCGCAGCCGCATCTCGATCCACTCGTGCTCGCGGTCCCAGACGGCCACGTGCGAGAACGCGTCGGGGTCGAAGTCCGCGCCCAGCTCGCGGTTGATCACATGCAGGACGTTCTTGTTGAAGGAGGCCGTGACGCCCGACCCGTCGTCGTACGCCGAGACGAGCACCGACTCCTCCTTCACCAGATCCGTGCCGAGCAGCAGCGCGTCACCGGGGGAGAGCAGGGTGCGTACCGAGGCGAGGAACGCCGAGCGCTCCGCGGGCAGCAGGTTGCCGATCGTGCCGCCCAGGAAGGCGACCAGACGCGGGCGTGGTGTGCCGGGCAGGGCGAGGCCGCGGGTGAAGTCGGCGATCAGGGCATGCACGTTCAGGGACGGGCGCGAGGCGATCAAGGTGTTCGCGGCGCCGGTGAGCGCGCTCTCGCTGACGTCCACGGGCACATAGGTGTGCAGGTCCGCGAGCGCGTCGATCAAGTGCCGGGTCTTCTCCGAGGAGCCCGAGCCCAGCTCGATCAGCGTGCGGGCCCCCGTCGCCGCGGCGATCTCCGCGGCGCGGGTCTGCAGGATCTCGCGCTCGGCGCGCGTCGGGTAGTACTCCGGAAGCGTCGTGATCTCGTCGAAGAGCGCGCTGCCCCGCGCGTCGTAGAACCACTTGGGCGGCAGCGTCTTGGGCGAGTGAAGGAGGCCCGCGAGGACATCGGCGCGCAGAGCGGCGCCGGTGGCGTCCAAGGGCAGGGTGCGGGTCAGCTGGAACGGGCTCACGCGGTGGGCTCCTTGAGCGGGGTCAGCAGAACATCGGTACGGCTGGCGGCGAGCAGCGTGCGGTCGGGCACCTCACGCCAGTGCGGATCGTCGTCGTAGGGCTCGGAGGCCACGACGGTGCGGCGGCCCGGTTCGGTGAGATACCAGAGGGTGTCTCCCCAGGCGGTCGCGGTGATCGTCTCGCCGTTGGTGAGCAGCAGGTTGAGGCGCGATCCGGGGGCCGCCGCGGCGACCTCGACGACGGTGTCCGCGAGGGCCTGGCCCTCGTCGTCGCCGCTGCGCAGCCGGTGCAGGACGAGCGCCCACACCAGCGCGGAGTCGCAGCGCGCCTCCATGGAGAGCAACTCGGCGGCCGGCAGGCCGCGGGCGACCTGCGCGAGCGTCCGGGGCCAGCCCGTGATCGCGCCGTTGTGGCTGAACAGCCAGGTCCCGGCGGAGAACGGCGCCGCCGCCGCTTCCCCGTCCGCGCCCGCCTCGGTCGCGTCACGCACCGCCGCGAGCAGGGCGCA
This sequence comes from Streptomyces longisporoflavus, assembly GCF_014649775.1. Taxonomy (GTDB): domain Bacteria; phylum Actinomycetota; class Actinomycetes; order Streptomycetales; family Streptomycetaceae; genus Streptomyces; species Streptomyces longisporoflavus. Next base: position 12,025 of record NZ_BMTR01000001.1, read on the forward strand.
GGACCGGACGACACGGGAGAGGTCCGCGAAGGACTGATCGCCCCAGATCGGCCCGGCACGGCGGTAGCGCGCGGGCACCGGATCTCCTTCCGCGTACCAGCCGACGCCGAACCCGTCGGCGTTGACCGTGCCGTAACGCTGCCTCCGTGGTGCCCAGGACTGCCGGAACAGGCTGTGCGCGGGGTCCGTCAGAAGCTTCCCGAGTGGCTCTTCGGGTCCCAGGAAGGCCAGATGGCGGCACATCAGGCGGTTTCCGCGGGGCCGGCGTCGCGCGCGGTGCGGAACCCGGAGAAGATCTGCCGGCGCACCGGGTGGTCCCAGTTGCGGAACGTGCCCCGGCACGCCACCTCGTCCACGGAGAACGCCCCGCCCCGCAGCACCTTGTAGTCGCCGCCGAAGAAGACGTCGGAGTACTCGCGGTAGGGGAAGGCGGAGAACCCCGGATAGGGCAGGAAGTCGCTCGACGTCCACTCCCATACGTCGCCGATCAACTGGCGTACGCCGAGGGGGGATTCACCGGCGGGATAGCTGCCGGCCGGAGCCGGGCGGAGATGGCGCTGGCCCAGGTTCGCGCGCTCGGGCGTTGGGTCCGTGTCACCCCACGGGTAGCGCATCGAGCGGTCGCTCGCCGGGTCGTGCCGGGCGGCCTTCTCCCACTCCTCCTCGCTGGGCAGGCGCCGGCCCGCCCACCGTGCGTACGCGTCCGCCTCATACCAGCTGACGTGCAGGACCGGCTCGTCCGGCGGGACGGCCTCGACGGTCCCGAAGTGGCGGCGCAGCCACTGACCGCCCTCGCGGCGCCAGAAGAGCGGCGCCGAGAGTTCGTTGCCGCGGACCATGTCCCAGCCCGCCGGGGCCCACCACCGCTGGTCCGTGTAACCGCCGTCGGCGATGAAGCGCTGGTAGTCGGCGTTGGTCACCGGCGTCGTGTCGATGAAGAACGGCGGGACGAGGCGGTGGTGCGCCGGACGTTCGTTGTCCAGGGCCCACGGCTCCGTGGACGTGCCCATCGTGAACGGGCCGCCCGGCACCAGGACTTCGGAGGGTCCGGTGAACCGCGGCCCCGGCTCCGGATCGGGCGCCGTGAGCGCCGTGGGACCCGAGCGCAGCTGATGTGTGATCAGCATCGTCTCGTCGTGCTGCTGTTCGTGCTGCGCGATCATGCCGAAGGCGAAGCCCGCGTCGGCCAGCGGCGAACCGCGGAACGGTGTGCTCTGCAGGACGTCGAGGGCACGTCCGCGCACCTCGGCCGCGTAGCCGCGGGCCTCGGCGGGCGCGAGGAGCGGCAGGCTCGGCCGCTCGGAGCGCGGGTGCTCGAAGGCGTCGTACAGGCCGTCGATCTCGGGCCGCATGGCGTCGCGTCCCGCGACCGCCCGCAGCAGCCACAGTTCTTCCTGGTTGCCGATGTGCGCCAGGTCCCAGACCAGGGGTGACATCAACGGCGAGTGCTGCGCGGTCAGTTCGGGCTCCTCTACGCACGTGGTGAGGAGCGAGGTGCGTTCCCTGGCGGCCAGCAGGGCCGCCAGGGCGCGCTGCCGAAGCGCATCGGGGTCGCTGACTGTTCCGGTCATCGGAGGATGCCCTTCTCGTGCTCGTGGTCGTAGTGGTGGCCGTCCCGGTGCCCGTCGAGCAGGTCGTCGGCCGGGCAGCGGCCCCGCAGGACATACCGCTCGGTGTAGGCGGCGACGGCCTGTCGCACCTCGGCGCTCGCACCCACCCGGGGCAGCGCGTCGGCCGCCGCGGCGAAACAGGCGACCGCGGCCTCGCGCAACTCCGGATCGGCGAGCCCGCACCGCGCCGCGTCCAGCCACAGCGGGCTGCGCGGCGCCGCGGGTGCGCCGGGCGGGAACGCGCGCTCGGCCAGCGGCTTCAGGGCGCGGTAGGCGGTCTCTGCCGCCTGCGGGTCGTCGAAGAGCGCGCTGGTGACGGCGAGCGGCACGATCCAGCCGTGCGCACCCGGCTGCGCGTCGACCATCCGCAGCTCCAGATGGCCGCGCGGGCGTACGGGCGGGAAGAGGGTGGTCAGGTGGTGTTCGAGATCCTCGCGTGTCGGCGGGCGCGGCGCGCCCGAGCGGGCCCAGCCGCGGAAGGTCAGCCCCTCCGGAACGGCCCAGGGCGCCGTGTCCTCGCCGTCCCCGTCCTGCCCGGATCTGATGAACATCACCGGAGCGTCGAGCACGCGCCGCGTCCAGGCTGCCCGCGGCTCTCTGTCGAGGGAGGGCGCGCCCGACGTGCCCGGATCGATCGACGCCCAGACGGCCTGGCGCGTGGAGCGCCAGCCGGTGGCGCGCCCGTCCTGGACCGGCGAGTTCGCGAACGCCGCGACAAGGACGGGACCGAGGAGGTGCGCCAGTCGCCAGCGCCGGCCGTAGCCGAGCGGACCTGGCTCCTCGTGCCCGGCGTCCAGGCAGATCTGCACGGAGGCCGTGGAGCACATCATCCGGCGGCCCGCGGGGCCCGCGCGGTCGAGGTAGCTCTCCATCGCGTCGTAGCGCGGCCGGCGCAGGATGCGGGACGGCGGACGCCAGGGATCGGCACCGAGGCCGGTGAGCGTCAGATCCAGGGTGGCGAGGCGATCGCGTACGAGAGCGAGATCGGCCGATACGTCGGACACGCAGTCCATGAGCGAGGCGGCGGGGAGCGAGCTGAGCTCCAGCTGGCCGCCCGGTTCGACGGTGATCAGGGAGTGCAGGGGCAGGGCCCGCAGTGCGGCATATGCCGTTTCGAGGCGGGCGGGGGCTATGGGCAGGTGGAGCCGGTGCGGCTCGTGGATCAGCCATTCCAGTTCGACACCGGTGACGCGTGGTGGTCCTGTCTTGAAGCAGATGCCGGTGACCAGCGCCTCCGCCTCGGACTCGGATACCGCGGTGCCGTACTTCGCGCGGTACGTCGTACAGTCGCCCTCGGGCATTGCAGGGATCCTCCTGTTCAGGTTCTGCCTGGTCCAGCGGTTGTGGACCACCCGGTCAACTCGATATGGGGTCGGACCGAGTTGGCAGCGCTCGTCCTACCCAAGACCCTGGCGACCCATTCGCACAAGAGTGCCCCCAGGGGTGGCAAGTGCCGGGGAATTGTGTTGCGGCGGACGACGCGCGCAGCTCACGATGCGTTCATGTACGAGACGGGGGACAGAGCGGTGTCCGGGACGGGGGAGCGAGTATGAGTGCGCGACTGCGTGGCATCGCGCAGCAGACCGAGGAGATCGTGGCGGCAGGGCGGTATGCCGCTCCGGGTGGCCGCGAGGTGGTGATCGCGGATGCGGTGGACGCCGCGCGCTCCGGCACGCGGATGTTCGGTCCTGCGGCCCTGAACGTGGCTCCGGTGACCCCGCCCGAGCTGACCCCCACGGTAGTCGAGGTCACCGCCGAGAGCAGCCTGGAAGCCGCCCACCGGCTGACGGCCGCGCAAGGGGGCCCGGTGGCCGTCCTGAATTTCTCGTCGGCGCGCAATCCCGGCGGCGGCTATCTGAACGGGGCGCAGGCGCAGGAGGAGGCGCTGTGCCGCGCCTCGGCGCTGTACACGTGCGTGCGCTCGGCCAGGGAGTTCTACGACCACCACCGCGCGCACCGCGACCCGTTCTACAGCGACCGGGTGATCCACTCCCCGGCCGTGCCGGTCTTCCGCGACGACAAGGGCCGCCTCCTCGACGAGGCGTACGAGGTCGGCTTCCTGACGGCGGCGGCGCCGAACGCGGGCGTCGTCCTGCGGCAGACCCCGGAGCGCGCGGGGGAGCTGCCGTCGGCCCTTGCCAGGCGCGCGGAACGGGTCTTGGAGACCGCCGCCGCCCTCGGCTACCGGCGGCTCGTGCTCGGCGCGTGGGGCTGCGGGGTCTTCCGGAACGACCCCGCGCAGGTGGCGGACGCGTTCCGGGCGCTGCTCGACGAGGGCGGCCGGTTCCGCGGGTCCTTCGAGCACGTCGTCTTCGGGGTGCTCGACCGCACGCGCGGCGCGGTGACACGGGCCGCCTTCGAGGAGGCGTTCGGCGCGGGGTTCAGCCCCGCCCCCGGCCGTCAGCGCCAGCCGTAGCGCTCCTGGAGCCGCCGTACGACCAGGTTGAACCGCATCCGGTCAAGGGCGCACGCCTCCCGCCGCATTCCCGCGTCGTGCACCCGCAGGACCCGGTCGATGCCGACCCACGATTCGCGGCCCTCACGGTCCCAGGGACCGCTGCCGATCGGCACCCACTCACGATCATCGGCGTGCTGCTTGCTGGAGAGCTGCACGGCAAGCAGCGTGCCGCGTGCCTCGCGGGCGACGACGAGGACGGGGCGGTCCTTGCCGCGCCCGTCGTTCTCCTCGTAGGGAACCCACGTCCAGACGATCTCGCCGGGGTCGGGATCGCCGTCGTGGGCGGGTGCGTACGTCGTCTGGACCGGGCCGACCTCGCGCGGTTCGGCCTCGGTGGTCGCGGTGCGGCCCGTGCGTCCGGGGTGCGCGGACATCTGCGGGTCTTCGGTGTTGGCTGTCACGCGGGTCACCGTAGAACCTGCCCCGCGCGATGTGCGGGGCGGGGGAGCCCGATGGTCTTTATGCCGTCGCCGGCCACTGCTCGTACCAGCGCTGGTCCGCCTCCAACTGCGCGGCGAGCGAGACCAGGAGCGGCTCGCTGTTCGCGGGGCCGAGCAACTGGGCGCCGACCGGAAGACCGTCGCCGTCCCGGCCCGCGGGCACGTTGACGCCGGGCCAGCCCAGCACGTTCCACGTCCACGCGTAGGGGCAGGCGGCGATCATCGCCTGGTCGGTGCGCCAGCCGCTGAGGGAGGCCATGGTGCCGACGCGGGGCGGGGGAGTGGCGGTGGTGGGCGTGAGGATCACGTCGTACGTCGAGAAGGTCGCGCCGATCCGGCGGTGCAGGGCTGCTTCGGCGCGGCGGGCCAAACGCAGCGGGGCGCCGCCGAGCAGGCGTCCCAGGCGGGCCGCCTCCTTGGTCCGCGGGTCGAGCAGGCGCGGGTCGGGGATCTCGCGGGCCCATTCGGTGATGCCCGCCGTGGCTCGCGGCACGAAGTCGAGACCTATCTGGCCGTAGCGCGGGTCGGCTTCCTCGACGTCGTGGCCCAGGGCGGCGAGCCGGTCGGCGAGGACGATGACCTTGCGGCGCACCACGGGGTGCAGGCGCTTGGGCGTCGCGGTGAACGGCATGCGCAGGGAGAGGGCTATCCGCAGCCGCCCCGGATCGCGGGTCGCCGCCTCAGAGGCGCGGACGGCGGGCGGCTTGTGCAGGTCACCCTCGTGATTGCCGCTCGCCGCGTCAAGGAGCAGGGCCGCGTCGGCGACGGTCCTCGCGAGCGGGCCGTTGACGGTGATGCCGTTGAAGGACTCGGGCCAGGGCCACGTCGAGATGCGGCCGCGCTGCGGCTTGATCCCCACGAGATGGGTCCAGGCGGCGGGGATGCGCACCGAGCCCGCGCCGTCCGAGCCGAGCGCCGCGGGCACGAGCCCCGCGGCGACCGCCGCCGCCGAGCCGCCGGACGAGCCGCCGGGGGTGTGGCCGGTGTGCCAGGGGTTGCGGGTGTCGCCGAAGCCGGGCCCCTCCGTGAAGGGCCACTGGCCCAGCTCGCACGTGTTGGTCTTGCCGACGATCACGGCTCCGGCCGCCCGCAGCCGGCGTACGGACTCGGCGTCCTCCTTCTTCGGCGGGAAGTCGCCCCGGCAGCCGAACGCCGTCGGCTCGCCGGCCACATCGGTGTCGTCCTTCACGGCGATCGGCACCCCGAGCAGCGGCCGCCCCGTCCCGCCGGACGAGGCCAACTCCCGGTCGGCGGCGTCCGCTTCGGCGAGCGCGGCGTCGGCGCACACCAATTTGAAGGCGTTGAGCACGGGCTGCGAGGCGTCGATCCGCGCCAGTGTCCGCTCCGTGAGCGCACGCGAGGACACTTCTCCGTCGGCCAGCGCACGGGCGGTGCGCGCGAGGCCGTCGGCACGGTCGGCAGTCATGTGGGGGCACCTTTGATCGACGGACGAGTGCACGCACGTTAACCGGCGCGGGGGGAACGCGGTACGGGGGCGGGGCAGTTCGCGCCGGACACGCTCGCCGGGAGCGCTCCCACGCAGGTCAGGAAGGCCCCGCGGCCCGCATGGGGGCGCCCCCGCGCCGTCTGGAAGGATGAGTCCCGTTATGGCGCAGATACCGAACAAGAGCGCGCAGCAGACCGCACAGTACGCTGTGCCGACGAGCGCCGACGTGGCGCGCCTCGCGGGAGTCTCGCGCGCGACCGTCTCGTACGTACTGAACAACACCAGTGCCGTGCGCATCAGCGAGCCCACGCGACGCCGTGTCCACGAGGCCGCCAAGGAACTGGGGTACGTCCCGCACGCCGCGGCCCGCAGCCTGCGCGCCGGGCACACCCGTGTCGTCCTGATGCCCACGCCGCAGATCCCGGCGGGCCCGCTCTTCAGCGAGTTCTTCAACGAGTTGCAGTGGGCGCTCAGCCGCTTCGACTACACCGTCGTGCAGTACGGCAGCCTGGGCCTGACCGGCGAGGAAGCGGCTCGTGCCTGGGCCGAGCTGCGCCCCGTGGCAGTCCTCGCTCCCGGCGCGTCTGGGCTCGGCGCGCGAGCGGTGGACGTCCTGAAGCGGTCGGGCGCCAAGGCCGTCTTCACGCTGGGCCCGCAGCGGACCGAGGGCGCGCACGCCCTGCTCATGGACCAGCGGCGGATCGGCAACTGCGCCGCCGCGCATCTCCTGGAACGCGGCAGCCGGCGCATCGGCGTCGTGATCCCCGGGGAACAGGGCCTCAAGCCCTTCGCACGCCCGCGCGCCGAGGGCCTGCGCCAGACCGTCGCCGGGTACGGACAGGGCGCCACGGTGACCGAGCTGCCCCTGGCCTACGACGAGGAGTCGGCGGCCCGCCTCGCGGCACGCTGGCGCACGCTGGGCATCGACGGGGTGTTCACGTACAACGACGAGTACGCGATGCTCCTGATGCGGGCGTTGCAGGACGAAGGCATCGCCGTCCCCGGGGAGACGGCGATGATCGGCGCCGACGACTTGGTGCTCGGCAGGCTCCTGCGGCCGCGCCTCAGCACGGTCCGCATCGAGCTGCCGTCGGGTCAGAAGCTCGCGGAGCTCGTCGACCGGGTCGTGCGCGACCCGGGCATGGAGCCCGAGGTGCACGACGTGCTCGGTGCGACGGCCGTGCACCGCGAGTCCAGCTGACCCTGCTGTACAGCGGTCCTCGGTACAGAGATCCGTACCGAGTTCTGTACAGGAGTCTGTGCGGTGGCTTCCTTACTGCCCCTGCTGCTGCCCCTCCGCCTTGGCCTGCTCCTCGGCGACGGACTTGCGGACCTCGTCCATGTCCAGCTGCCTGGCCTGCCCGATGACGTCCTCAAGGGCTGCCTCGGGCAGCGCGCCGGGCTGTGCGAACACGGCCACCTGGTCGCGGACGATCATCAGCGTGGGGATCGACTGGATGCCGAAGGCCTGGGCGAGCTCAGGCTGCGCCTCCGTGTCCACCTTCCCGAAAACCATGTCCGGGTTGGCCTCGGCGGCCTTGTCGTAGACGGGCGCGAACGACTTGCACGGGCCGCACCAGTCCGCCCAGAAGTCGATCAGGACGAATTCGTTGTCCGTGACCGTCTGGTCGAAGTTTTCCTTCGTGAGCTCCATAGTCGCGCTGCTCATGGTGTTTCCCTCTTCCTGCTGTCGGTCGAAGCCGCTTGTGCACAACGGCCCGGGCGGCAGACGTATTCCACGCGTTCACCCGTGCTCGTCCGCGCGCGTACCCATGTGGCCACGGCGCACACCTGCGACCACACTGGCTTTCATGACGGATTCGAAAACATACGACGTAGTGGTCCTTGGTGCGGGTCCCGTGGGGGAGAACGTCGCGGACCGGGCCCGTGCGGGCGGTCTGAGCGTGGCGATCGTGGAGAGCGAACTCGTCGGGGGCGAATGTTCGTACTGGGCATGCATGCCCAGCAAGGCGCTGCTGCGACCGGTCATCGCGCGCGCGGACGCCCGAAAGGTACCCGGACTGCGCCAGACGGTGCAGGGAGATCTTGACGCGGCGGCGGTCCTCGCGCACCGGGACGACTACACCTCGCACTGGAAGGACGACGGCCAGGTCGGCTGGCTGGAGTCCATCGGCGTTGACCTCTACCGCGGCCACGGCCGCATCGCCGGGACGCGCCAGGTGACGGTCACCGGCTCGGACGGCACCGAGCAGACTCTCGGCGCGCGCCACGCCGTGGTGGTGTGCACCGGCACCCGCGCGGCCCTGCCCGAGCTGCCGGGCCTTGCCGACGTGAAGCCGTGGACGAGCCGCGAGGCCACCAGCGCGGACCGGGTGCCCGCCAGGCTCGCGGTGGTCGGCGGCGGTGTCGTCGCCGTGGAGATGGCGACGGCCTGGCAGGCACTCGGCTCGCAGGTCACGCTGCTCGTGCGCGGCGACGGCTTGCTGCCGCGGATGGAGCCCTTCGCCGGGGAACTGGTCGCCAAGGCGCTGACGGAGGCGGGCGCGGACGTCCGTACCAACGTCTCCGTGACGGAGGTGCGCAGGGAGAACGGCACGGTCAAGGCCACCCTGAGCGAGGGCGGCACCGTCGAGGCCGACGAGATCCTCTTCGCCACCGGCCGCGCCCCGCGCACCGACGACCTGGGCCTGGAGACGATCGGCCTCGAACCCGGCTCCTGGCTCTCGGTCGACGACAGCCTGCGGGTGGAGGGCAGCAGCTGGCTCTACGCGGTGGGCGACGCCAACCACCGCGCGCTCCTCACCCACCAGGGCAAGTACCAGGCCCGCATCGCCGGAGCCGCGATCACCGCCCGCGCCCAGGGCGTCCCCCTCCTGGAGACCGATCCCTGGGGCGCGCACTCCGCGACCGCCGACCACGACGCCGTACCGCAGGTGGTCTTCACCGACCCGGAGGCGGCATCGGCGGGCCTCACCCTCGCGGAGGCGGAATCCGCGGGCAAGCGCGTGCGCGCCGTGGACTACGACATGGCGAACGTGGCGGGTTCGGGCCTCTACGCGGACGGCTACGAAGGCCGCGCCCGCATGATCGTCGACCTGGACCGCGAGGTGCTGCTCGGCGTGACCTTCGTGGGTCCCGCCGTGGGCGAGCTGATCCACTCGGCGACGGTGGCGATCGCCGGTCAGGTGCCGATCGACCGGCTGTGGCACGCGGTCCCGGCCTATCCGACGATCAGCGAGGTGTGGCTGCGGTTGCTGGAGACCTATCGCGGGGCGTAGCCGGCACGGCGCTCGGCGGCGCTCTGTCTGATGATCCGGGGCCCGTCATCCGTTGCGGTGACGGGCCCCGGTGCCTGGGTGGGTCACGTCGTGGGCGAGCCGTGTGCTCAGGTGCCCGCGTCCCGCCACGCCGCGTCCCGCAGCAACCGCAGCCCGTTGAGCCCCACGAGCACGGTGGAGCCCTCGTGGCCGAGCACGCCGAGGGGGAGGGGCAGGCTGCCGACGAGGTCCCAGGTGACCAGGACGGCGATGAACGCCCCGGCGATCACCAGGTTCTGCACCACGAGTCCGCGGGCGCGCCGGGACAGTGCGATCACCTTGGGCACGGTGGCGAGTTCGTCCCGCACGATGACGGCGTCGGCGGTCTCCAGGGCCAGGTCGGAACCGGCCCGGCCCATCGCGATGCCGGTGTGGGCCGCGGCGAGGGCGGGCGCGTCGTTGACGCCGTCCCCGATGACCAGGACCCTGCGTCCGGCGTCCTCGGCCTCACGCACCGCCGCGACCTTGTCCTGCGGAAGCAGCCCCGCCCGTACGTCACCGATGCCGACCTCCTTGGCGAGCCGGGCCGCGGCCTGCGCGTTGTCGCCGGTGAGCAGCATCGGGGCGGTGCCGGTCAGGGTCTGCAGGGCGCCGACGGTCGCGGCGGCGTCGGGGCGGAGACGGTCGGCGATGCCGAGGACGCCCACGGGGGTGCCGTCACGCCGTACGAGCACGGCGGTCTGGCCGTCCTCGCCCAACCGGCGTGCGTGGGCAAGGGCGTTCACGTCCGCGGCATCCACGGGCCCGGCGTCGAGGAGCCGAGCCGGAGCGCCCACCTCGACGGTCGCGCCCCCGACCGTGGCGCTCACCCCGACGCCCGGCGCCGATGCGAAGCCGGTGACGGACGGGATGTCCAGGCCGCGAGCGCGCGCGGCTCCCACGACGGCGCGGGCCAGGGGATGTTCGCTGCGGTGCTCGGCCGCCGCGGCGAGCGCGAGGAGGGCTTCGTCGGTCAGACCGCTGCCGGGCAGTGCGTGGACGGCGGTCACCCGGGGCGTGCCCTCGGTCAGGGTGCCCGTCTTGTCGAGGGCGACCGCGTCGACCTGGCCGAGCCGCTCCATCACGACGGCGGACTTGACCAGGACGCCGTGCCGGCCCGCGTTGGCGATCGCCGAGAGCAGGGGCGGCATCGTCGCGAGGACCACCGCACACGGCGAGGCCACGATCATGAACGTCATCGCCCGCAGCAGGGCCCCGGTCAGGTCGTCGCCGAAGGCCAGCGGCACGGCGAAGACGGCGAGCGTCGCGACGACCATGCCGAGCGAGTAGCGCTGCTCGACCTTCTCGATGAACAGTTGCGTCGGCGCCTTGGTTTCCGACGCCTCCTCGACCATCGCCACGATCCGCGCGATCACCGAGTCCGACGCGTCGCGCCCGACCCGCACCCGCAGTGCGCCCGCCCCGTTCAGTGTCCCCGCGAACACCTCGTCCCCGGCCTCCTTGCCGACCGGCAGCGGCTCCCCGGTGATCGTCGCCTGGTCGACGTCACTGGCACCCTCCAGCACCTCGCCGTCGGCGCCGACACGCTCGCCGGGCCGTACGAGGATGACGTCGCCGATCCTCAAGTCGGCCGTGCCGACCGTCTCTTCGGCGCCCCCGTCGGCCAGCCGGGTGGCCGTGGCGGGCGCGAGATCGAGCAGGCTGCGCACCGAGTCGGCCGTACGGGCGGTGGCCAGGGCCTCGAGGGCGCCGGACGTCGCGAAGATGACGATGAGCAGCGCCCCGTCCATGACCTGCCCGATCGAGGCCGCGCCGAGGGCGGCGACGATCATCAGCAGATCCACGTCCAGGGTCTTCTCGCGCAGCGCCCGCAGCCCCGCGAGCGCCGGTTCCCAGCCCCCGGCGACGTACGCGACGGCGTACAGCGCACCCCACGTCCAGGAGGCGGCGCCCGCCAGCTGGAGCGGCAGCGCGACGAGGAACGCGGCCGTCGCCGTCGCCGCCCAGCGTGCCTCGGCGAGAGCGAGGACGCGGGTGCGGCGGCGCGGGACTCCCGCGGGGCCGGGGGAGGACCCCCGGTCGGAGGAGCGGGGGAGCTGGGCATCGGACAGGGCCGTGGGCATGGCGAAGTAACCCTTCACGGGCTGGGGAAGCGGCAACTCCATCACCGTACAGGAACGAATGAACAGCTTTTCATGTCTCATCGATAGGATGACGCCATGGGCCACGGAGTCGACGACAAAAGCACCGCCACCACGCGTGAACGCCTGGACGCCGTGGGGGCCGCGGACGTCGCCGCCACCCTCCAGGCCCTGGCCACGCCGTCACGGCTGTTGATCCTCGCGCGCCTCCAGGAGGGCCCCTGCGCGGCCGGCGATCTGGCCGACGCGGTCGGCATGGAGCAGTCGGCCTGCTCCCACCAGCTGCGCCTGCTGCGCAACCTCGGCCTGATCACCGGCGAACGGCACGGCCGCTCCGTCATCTACGCCCTCTACGACCACCACGTCGCCGAACTCCTCGACCAGGCGCTCTTCCATGTCGAGCACCTGCGCCTCGGTCTGCGGGACGCCCCCGCGGGCGGCTAGCCTGTGGGTGATCATCGCTCCGGATGATCCAGGCGCGGGTGAGGGAGAACGGCGTGTGGCCCGTGGTGGCGGTCGTGGCCGTCGGCGGCGCGATCGGCGCGTCCGCCCGCTACGGCGCGTCCCTGATCTGGCCCACCGGCGCAGGCAGCTTCCCCGCGACGACGCTGCTCGTGAACGTCGTCGGCTGCGCCGTCATGGGGGCCTTCATGGTGCTGCTCACAGAGGTGATGCGAAATCCGCACCGCCTGCTGCGGCCCTTCTTCGGCACCGGCGTACTCGGCGGCTTCACCACCTTCTCCACCTACGCGGTGGACATCGAGCGCCTGGCGGAGAGCGGTCACCCCGGGACGGGGCTCGCCTATCTCGGCCTCACGCTGCTCGCTGCCCTCGCGGCGGTGTGGAGCGCGACGTGGGCGACGCGCCGCGTCGTGGCCGCCGGCCGCGGTAGGGAGGCCCGGTGAACTGGCTCTGTGTGGTGGCGGGGGCGATGATCGGCGCCCCGCTGCGGTTCCTCACCGACCGTGCCGTGCAGGCCAGGCACGACACGGTCTTCCCGTGGGGGACGCTCGCGGTCAACGTCGCGGGCAGCCTGATCCTCGGCGTGCTCACCGGCGCGACCGTCGCGGGCGCCGCCGGCTCCCACACCCAACTGTTCATCGGCACCGGCCTGTGCGGCGCCCTGACGACGTACTCCACCTTCTCGTACGACACGTTGCGGCTCGCGGAGAGCGGCACCCGGTTCTACGCCGCGGTGAATGCCGCGGTCAGCGTGGTCGCGGCACTCGGTGCGGTGTTCGTCGGAGTGACGGTGGCGGAGGCGGTGTGGCGATGAGCCGGAGCGCGGGGATCAGGCCTCGGCGAAGTCACCCGAGAGCGCCGCGGCCATCCGCAGATGCGGGGCCGCTTCCGCGTCCCGCCCCTGCCGTTCGAGCGTACGGCCGAGGAGCAGCCGGGCGTACTGCTCGACCGGGTCGCGCTCGATGACCGTACGCAACTCGACCTCGGCGCGCAGCAGTTGAGCCGAGTGGTAGTAGGCGCGGGCGAGCAGCAGACGCGGGGCGACCTGCTCGGGCACCTCGTCGGCCAGGGGGGCGAGGATGCGCGCCGCCGTGGCGTACTCCTTGGCGTCGAAGAACTGCCGCGCGCGCTCCCAGCGCTCCGCCGCGGTCCCGTGGTCGTAGTACATCGTGTCCACTGTTGCCTCCTTCGAGCCGTCCAACGGCGGGGTGTGATCAAAAATTCCGGCGACCGGTCCGGCGCGGGGCGGCTCCGGGGGAGGCCCGAGCGGTCCGGGGGCGCGGGCGTCATCGGAATGACCGGAGTGCGCGCCTGACGTCGGGCGCCCCACGGGACTAGGTTGTGCGGCATGAGCAATCTTGATCGCGAGCCGGTCCCGTCCCTCTGCGGCGGGCGCGGATTCGTCGTCGCCGAACCGGTCCGGGAACTCCTCAGCCCCCGCAAGGTCAAGCTCGGCGAGTCCACGGAAGTCCGCCGCCTGCTGCCCAACCTGGGCCGCCGCATGGTCGGCGCCTGGTGCTTCGTGGATCACTACGGCCCCGACGACATCGCCGACGAGCCCGGCATGCAGGTGGGCCCCCACCCGCACATGGGCCTGCAGACGGTGAGCTGGCTGCACGACGGCGAGGTCCTGCACCGCGACTCCACCGGCAGCCTCCAGACGATCCGCCCCCGCGAGCTGGGCCTGATGACGTCGGGCCGGGCGATCTCGCACTCCGAGGAGAGCCCGAAGAAGCACGCCCGCCTCCTGCACGGCGCGCAGCTGTGGGTGGCGCTGCCCGACGTCCACCGCCACACCGACCCGCACTTCGAGCACCACGCGGAGCTGCCCCTGGTCACGGCCCCCGGCCTGTCGGCGACGCTCATCCTGGGCACGCTCGACGGCACCACGTCGCCCGGCACGACGTACACCCCGATCGTCGGCGCGGACCTCACCCTGACCCGCGACGCTGACGTACGCCTGCCCCTGGACCCCGACTTCGAGTACGCCGTCCTGTGCATGTCCGGCGAAACCCGCGTGGACGGCGTCCCCGTCGTGCCCGGCTCGATGCTCTACCTCGGCTGCGGACGCACCGAACTGCCCCTGCGGGCCCAGTCGGACGCGAGCCTGATGCTTCTCGGCGGCGAGCCGTTCGAGGAGGAGCTGGTCATGTGGTGGAACTTCATCGGGCGGTCGAACGAGGAGATCGGCCTGGCGCGCGCCGCCTGGATGGAGAGCACGCGCTTCGGCGAGGTGAAGGGCTACGACGGCCCCCGGATCCCGGCGCCGGACCTGCCGCCCGTGCCGCTGAAGCCCCGGGGACGCGTGCGCTGACCTACGCGGTCCCAGCAAGGGCCCCAAGGGCGCGCGGCGCATCGCGCGGACGGGGGCAGCCGGCGCGCCTGCCGACTGCCCCACCGGCTCATTCCGTTCGCAGCTCGCGGCTTCCGGCCCGGTTCTTCGCGATGTTCCGTGTCTTCCTGGTGCGGGCCGACTCGGCGACCACGGCGAGTACCGCCGGCGACCTCGACCACTCGGCGAGGTAGCGCTGCATCCAGTCCGTGACCTCCGCCAGCTCGGCCGGTGTCGGCACATGACCGTCCTCGACGGCCAGGTAGAACAGCCAGTCGTGGATGCGGCGGCGGATGAACTCGCGGTGCCCCTCCGCCTCGAGCCGGTCGATCTCCGGCAGCAGCCCGTCCGACCACTGCCGGAACTCGGCAGGGCCGGTCGCCTTCGCCGCGATCTCGTCCACGAGGGCGACCACCGCCGTCTTGGCCCCCATCTCGTCGGGGTCGCGCAGGATCGTGGCCACGATCGCGCGGTCCCGCTCGCGGCTCCGCGAGGAAGCGATCACCGAGACGACGCGCAGGTACACGGACGTCCGGGCATGGTCGTCCGCGACGGCTTCGTCGACGTCCACGTCGATGATGCCGGCCTCCGCCAGCAACGCGGCCACATCGGAATGCAATGTCATTGCTTCATCCCTACTTGCAGGGTTTCTTGCCGGCCTCGGCGGCCTCGCGCTGCTCCTTCGCAGCCCGCTCCTCCGCCTGACTCCGCCTGCCGAGCTTCCTGACGGCGGTCCTGATCTGCGGCTTGAAATGCTCCACCGCTTGTCGCTGCTTGCTCGAAAGCTCCGGTTGGTTGTGGAGGGGTTTGCCGTTCGCCCCGATTCTCACCTCGCGGCCCCCGCCACCGGTGACATGGGCGTGCGCCGGCTTGTCGACGTCGTACTCGTGCACGACGATCTTCACGCCGTTCTTGCTGACGTCGAGGAGGGAGAGGCCGAGCGGGTCGATCCACATGAACGGGTTGGGAACATAACCGTGCGGCGCGAATCCGCCGGCCAGACCGATCGGGTCCGGGGTGAGATAGCGGGCGGTCTCGGGGTCGTAGTGCCGGAAGTAGTTGTAGTGCAGCCCCGTCTCCGGGTCGTAGTACTGGCCGGGGAAACGCAGCGGTGTGTAGGCGGTGGCGCCTCGGTTCCAGACCGTCGTGCCCCACAGGGTGGTCCTCGTGCGCCAGGCGATGCCGCCCTGTTCGTCGAGGAGTTCGGTCGGGGTGCCGACGAGGTCGGTGACGATGGCGTAGAAGCGGGCGTCCACCTCTTCGTCGGTGAGGTGTTTGCGCTCCGTCTGGGCCAGGGGACACAGCCCCTCATGATCCCAGGTGAGGGTCACTGATTCCGGTGCGCCCGGGGTATGGCTCGTCTGTTCGCACAGGGTCAGGTCGTCCCAGGTGAAGTCGGTCTGCTCCGCAACCCCCTGCTCCGTCAAGCGTTGTTTGGCCACGCGGCGGCCCAGGGGGTCGTAGAGGTAGCGCCACCTCGTGCCGTCGGGGGTCACCACGGAGGTGAGGCGGTCCTCCGCGTCCCATGCGTAGTGCCAGGTGTCGGGCTTGCGGGACAGGCGGGTCTTCTGGCGCAGGGTGGTGCGGCCGGCCGCGTCGTACGCGTAGCGGACGTTGCCCGCCGCGGTGATACGGGTGCCGGTGTAGGTGCGGGGGCCGGTCGCCTCCTGGCCCGGCATGCGGGCCGGCCAGGAGGCGTCGGTCTGATTGCCCGCCTCGTCGTAGGCGTAGCTCTCCGTCCAGCCCGCCGCGTGGACCGCCGTGACCCGGCCCGTCGCGTTCAGGTGGAAGCGCCGCGCGCCGTTGAGCTGGTCTTCCACGCCGGTCAGATGGTCGTCCGCACGGTATGTGTACTCACGCTGCTGGATACGGGTGCGGGCCGGGCCCATCAGTTCCTGTTTCGCCAGGCGGCCCACGACGTCGTACACGTTCGTCAGTGTCACGGCCTCGCCGACCGTGCGGGTGAGCTCGCGGCCCGTCCCGTCGTGCGTGAACGCCATCCTCCGGCCGGACGAGACCAGTTCGGTGATCCTGCCTGCCGCGTCGTACGTCCAGGTGCTCGTCGCGCCGGACGGCGTGGTGCGGCCGGTGCGGCGGCCCAGTGCGTCGTAGGTGTGAGTCAGGGTGCGGCCGTTGACCGTCTCCGAGAGCAGACGCCCTGACGCGTCCCTCGCCAGGGTCAGCGTCACGTCCGGGTTCACCGCCGCGGTGAGGTTGCCTGTCGCGTCGTAGGCGAAGCGCGTGGTCGCGGCGCCTGCCACGCTCTGCGTGACCGTCCGGCCAAGGGCGTCACGTTCGAAGGTGATCTCGTCGCCCATGGCCGTCGTACGGGTCACCAGCTGGCCCGCCGCGTCGTAGGCGTACGTCAGCGCGCGGTCGTCGAAGTCGGTCTCCGCCACCAGGCGGCCTGCCGGGTCATACTCGTAACTCCAGCTCAAACCCTGGGGGTTGGTGACCTTGCGGAGCTGGAGCTGGGTGTCGTGGACGAACTCGTAGCGGACGCCGTCGGGGTCCGTGCGGGCGGCTATCAGGTCGAAGTGCGTGTATTCGTGTGTCGTGGTCGCGCCCATCGCGTCCGTGTGCGAGACGCAGTTGCCCTCGCCGTCGTACGTCCACGACTCCGACGTACCGTCCGCCTCCGTGCGCCGCGCCAGCCTGCCTTCCACCGTCCACTCAAGGCGCGTGATCGCGCCCGTCGGGTCCGTGATCGTGGCCGCGCGGCCGAAGGCGTCGAGGTCGTAGCGGGTCACCGCGCCCAGCGGGTCGATGACCTCCAGCGGCAGGCCCGCCGCGTTGCAGCGCAGCTCGGTGGTGTGGCCGAGCGGGTCCGTGATGGTGGTCACGGCTCCGGTGGCGTCGTGGGTGAAGTGGTGCGTCGCGCCGTCGGGAGCGGTCACGCCGGTGCGGTTGCCGTGCTCGTCCCATGTCTGGCGCTGGACGGCGCCGTCCGGGCCGACGAGCTCGACAAGCAGGTTGAGGTCGTTGTACACCGCACTGGCGAACGTGCCGTCCGGAGCGCGGGTCACGGTCAGATTGCCGCGCTCGTCCCAGGTGTTCTCGGTGCGGCGCCCCAGCGGGTCGGTGCGGGTGAGCAGGTTGTTCCAGCTGTCCCACTCGGTGTGGACGGTGCCGCCCAGCGGGTCCGTCTCGGAGAGGAGCTGACTGAGGTCGTTGTAGCGGTAGACGGTGGTCCCGCCGAGGGCGTCGGTGTAGCGGGTCTCCTGCTCGTCGGGGCGGTACTCGATGGTGCAGGCCAGGTGCCCGGCGGTGCTCTCGCCGCGGACGCAGCGGTCTTCGTCGTCGTAGGTGAAGCGGTACCAGGTGTCGTTGCTGTCGGTCCACGACGTGATGCGGGCCCGGTCGTCGTAGTCCAGCCGCAGCCGCGGCCCGGCCGAGTCGCGGACCTCGGCCAGATTGCCGACCTCGTCGTAGCCGTAGGCGGCCACCAGCGTGCCGTTCTTGCCGGGGGCGGACGCGGGGGCGGGGGTGGGAGCGAGCAGACGGAGCGCGGTGACGCGGGCGTCGTCGGTGTCCACCTTCAGGTGGTAGCCGCCGGTGTGGCGTATCGCCGTGGGTGCGCCGGCGGGGTCGCGGTCGATGTCGATGCGGTTGCCGTTGCGGTCGGTGATGGCTCGCAGGGGCAGGATTTCGTGTCGTTCTCCGGCGGGAGGGCTGGTCTGTTCCCCGGCTGCGGACTCTTCGAAGTGGCGGACGTGACCGCTGTGCGGGTCGGTGGCGGTGACCGTGCCTGCGGCGTCGATGGCCAGCGGCCGGCGGGGGCCGTGGGCGGGAAGCACCGGGTCACCGCCCGGTGTGGGGTGGGGGTAGGAAAGCAGCTGGCCGTCCTCGGTGACGTAGACCAGGCCTTCTTCGTCGATCTCGACTCGCTCGTCCAGCGTGGAGGCCCATGAGTCGCCGTACCAGTGGCCCCAGCGGTACGTGGAAAGGTGCGTGCGCCGGAGGACGAGGGGGAGCAGGCCCGGCAGGTCGATGTCGGTCTGTTCCATGAGCATTTCGCCGGAGATCATGTCGATGGGGTCGCCGTTCTTGCAGCGGCCCTTGGTCGGCTTGGCCTTGCCCGCCAGCTTCTTCATGCCGCCCGAGAGGGCCTTGCGGAGTCCCCCGGCCCCGGAGCGCAGTCCGCGGGCGGCGGCCTTGAGGCCCTTCATGCCCTTGGCGAGGCCGCGCAGGGAGGTCAGGGCCTTCATGCCGGGGATGCAGTCCAGGGCGGCGAAGGCGACGTCGAGGAGCCCGGCCTCTCCATTGGCGTATTTATGGAGGGTGTCGGCGAGGACGACCAGCGCGGCGACAAGGACGATCGCGGCCAGGATCGGGCCGCCGACGATCAGGGCGATGACGCCGAGGACCGCGACGACGACCTTGCAGACGGCGACGATGGTGTCCCAGTTGTCGGTGACCCAGTCCCCGACCTCCTCCCACCACTTGCGGTTCTGGATACCGGCGTCGGAGGCCTCTTCCAGCTTCTTCTTCGCCGTGCCCGCCGCGTTCTCGCGCATCTTGCGGGCGTCCTCGGCCATCTTCTTGGCGGCATCAAGGTTGTTCTTCGCGGCGGTGACGTCGGACTTGGCGGCGCTCTGGGCCTTCTCGGCGGAATTCGCGTTGCGGGTGGCTGCCTTGACCTTGTCGGGGTCGGGCTTGGGAACGTCTTTGCCGCTGCCCTTGTCGTCCTTGTACTTGTCGGCTTCCTTGCCCGCGCGGTCCACCCAGGAGTCGGCGGACGCCAGGCGGGATTGGGCGGAGCTGAGGCTGTTCTGGGCCTCGCGGCCCCGGGCGAGGGCCTTGTCCGCAAGGGCCTGGGAGCGTTCGAGGTCGGGCCAGTAGGCGGAGAGGGCGTCGCCCGCCATCTCGTAGCTCTTCTTGAGCTTCTTCAGCTTGCCCGGCGCGTCCTCGAACTCCGCCGTGAAGGACTCCGCCGTCTTGCCGGCCCAGGTGAGGATGGCGTCCTCACCCGCCATGCCCTTGATGTCCCGCAGGATTTTGGATACGTCGTCGGCGAAGTCGTGCAAGTTCTTGGCGAGGCTTCTGACCCGGTGCGGATCGCCCGGAGTCGGATCCTTGTCCAGATCGAGTACGTGCCAGTCGGCTGGTCGGTTCGACACCGAAAACATTCCCCCGTTGAATCGTCTGTTCATGCCCCGTGACGCGTCATCAGCTCAGCTGCTGGTGTCTGAACCGCGGTTGGGGCTGCTGCTGCTGCGATGCGCCGACCGTCCGGGTCGGCGGAGCCGGTCCAAGTGACCGCCGAGTGGTCGACCGGCCCGCGAAGTATCCGGCTGTAAGCCGGAGTTGGGCGTGCTCAGTCTGAGTCCGGGCCGCCGCCACAGGTCGTCGGGAGCTGCGTCGTGGCCGCGACGATCACGGTGGCGATGGGTGTGGTGCGGCGGTTCACGGTCGACTCCCGGTGAGACGAGTGGTGTCTCGAACGAGCCGACGTTACCTGTGGGGTTACCCGAATCGCCAGCGGCAACTTCGGGGCAAGACCGCCGTATTGCGACTAAACGCCGCCACTACCGGTGAGGAAGTGCTGTCACGAACGACCGCTTCGCGCCACCCCGGCTTGGCCCCCGGCTTGGCCTCCGGCCGCTGCCGTACGCGGTGTGGGGGTGGTTCGACCGTCCCGGTCGGGGCATTCGGCAGCTTATGACGATTCGTGATGAGCATCGTGACTCGCCTGACATGGGCGAGATGGAACGAGGTACTCCGCAACGACTCGCGGCGCGCAACCAGATGTGGACGCTTGCCTGGACCGGCCTGTGCGTCCTGCTCTCCATCTGGTCGGTGGCCTGGGCAGTCGGCGCGGCCAGGGGCAGCGCCAACGCATGGGCCTACTGCTTCGCCGGACTTGTGCTGCTCGCCTGTGCGCTGTGGGCCCGCCGCTCGGCGATCCGAAACAGTCCGCCGCGCCACCTGTGACGAAGGGTGCCTGCAGGGCGCAGGCGAGCAGTGAGTGCAGCGCCTCTATCCGAACACCCCCTGGCCCCGGAAAGGGCGCGGGTACGGGCCGGGCCGGAACGTCGTGTAGCGGGCCTCGGTGGTCGGATCGGCGTGCTGGGCACGGGAGTTGAGGGCACTCGGTGAGGTGTCGCCCCACGAGCCCGACGTGATCCGGTGGTCGATCGTGTGCAGGGCGGCGAGTTGTTCGCCGGGGCTGAAGGTGCAGTGCCCGGCGTTCTCGGTGTACGCCTGGCGCAGCAGCGGGGAGCGGCCCGCTTCGGCCACCGCCTGCCGGTAGGCGCTCTCCGTCCGGACGGGCACGAGGGCGTCACCGGTGGTGTGGATGGTCAGCTGGGGCTTGTCGAGGCGGCCGGAGGGCGCCGCATGTCCGGCCATGTAGCGCACCGCACGCGGTTCCGCGCTGACGCGTGGGGCGCGGGCGAGGGCCCGGAGGTCGTTACGGAGAGACAGCCCCGCCGACTTGTAGAGCGCCTTGACCTCCTTGTACTGGGAGGAGCGGGCGAGCATCGCCGAGTAGTCGACGCCCGTGTTCCAGGACATGTTGCCGCCCGCGCGGCGTTCGGCCTCCGCCCGCCAGGCGAATCCGGGCTGCGCCACGAGTCCGCGTACGGCCGTGTACTGGTTGGCCTGCTGGGCGGGGTAGTCGTCCGGGGCGGGCCGTGGCGTGCGCGGGTCGTTCCAGCCCGGAATGGCGTGCAGCGCGGCGGCGAGGGCGATGCGGGCGCGGCCGTCCGCCGAGTTCTGCGCCGTGCCCACGGTCTCGCCGAGCCGCTTGGCGGAGGTGGCGGCGTCGGCGGCGTCCTTGAAGCCCGTCAGCCGCACGTCCGCGTCACCGGAGCCGGGTGCGAGGAGGGTGCGCAGGGCGAAGGTGGCGTCCAGCGTGGAGTTCCAGTTGGCGACCCCGCCGTGCACGAGGCCGCACATGGACAAGGAGCCGTCGACGCGCCCCGGATGGCGCTCGGCGATGGTCGTGGTGATCAGACCGCCGAGGGACTGGCCCCAGGCGAGCGTCCGCCGCGCCGCGCCGACCTCCTCGGTGAAGGCGTCGAGTGCGGCCAGCTGGTCGGGCACCGCCTGCTCGACGGACCAGCCGGTCGTGGCGTACGAGGAGCCGACGAGGGCGTAACCCTCCTTGAGGAGCCGCTGTTTGGTGGGCTCGTCGGGGGCGTTCACGGCCGGGTTGGGGGAGCCCTCGGGGCGGTAACCATGGCTGAAGAGCAGGACGGTGCCGTTCCAGTGGTCCGGGGTGTCGATCATGTACGCGGCGCCGGAGGGGAGGGTGCCCTCCAGGTGGCGTGCCGGGGACGCTGCCGGGGACGGCGTGGCGGACGCGGACGCGGGGGCCGCCGCCACGAGGAGCAGCAGGGCGGCGAGACCGACCGCGTGCTGCCGGGCTGTGCGCGTCTGGGCGGTGCGTGCCCGGGCAGTGTGTGACGCGGCGGTGCGTGATCTGGCGGTGCGTGTCATGTGGAGTCTCCTCGTACGGGTCGCGGGGCCGGTGCGAGCGGATCGGGTTGTACGGCGAGGTCGCGAGCGTTGGTCTCCTTGACCCGCCAGACGGCCAGCGCCGTGATCGCGCCCCCGGCCGTCAGGAGCAGGGCCACCGCGTCGCTGGAGTCGTAGGCCGTGAGCAGACCGCTGGCGATCAGCGGCGAGAATCCGGCGCCGAGGAGCGTCGCGGTCTGGTAGCCGAGCGAGGCACCGGTGTAGCGCACCCGCGTCGAGAACATCTCGCTGAACAAGGCGCCGAGCGGCCCGTACATCACCGACTGGGCGATGCCGTGCCCGATCACGCAGGCGAGGATCAGCAGGCCGGGCCGGTGGCTGTCCACGAGCGCGAAGACCGGGAAGGCGGTGGCCGCCGAAAGCAGGGCTCCTGCCAGGACCAGGGGGCGGCGTCCGTAGCGGTCGGAGAGGAGGTTCGCGCACGGCAGGACCACGAGGGCCACGCAGGAGGCGACGGTGACGCCGGTGAGCACCTGCGGGCGCGTGTACCCCTCGTCCACGGCGTACGAGATCATGAAGCTCGTCATCAGCGCCTGCGCGGTGAACGGGCCGATGCCGACCGCCGAGGCGAGCAGCACGGGGCGTGGCGCGCGCAGGACTTCGACCAGTGGCATCCGGGCCCGCTCGCGCCGCTGTGAGAGCGACGCGAAGAGCGGGCTCTCCGCGACCTTGAGGCGTATGTAGAGGCCCGCGCCGAGCAGCAGGAAGGACAGCAGGAAGGGCACTCGCCAGCCCCAGGCGCGGAAGTCGTCGTCGGGCAGCGTGCTCACCAGCGTGACGACCCCGGTGGAGAGCACCATGCCCAGCGGGGCGCCGAGTTGGGTGAAGCTGGTCCACAGGCCGCGCGGCCGGTCGCCCGCGTGTTCGGCGACCATGAGCGTGGCGCCGCCCCATTCGCCGCCGATCGCGATGCCCTGCACGACGCGGAGCAGGACGAGCAGGACGGGTGCCCAGACGCCGATCGCGTCGTACGTGGGGAGCAGGCCGATGAGGAAGCTGCCCGTGCCCATCAGGACCATGGTCAGGAGCATCATGGACTTGCGGCCGAGGCGGTCGCCGAAGTGGCCGAAGACGATGCCGCCGATGGGCCGGGCGAGATAGCCCGCGGCGAACGTGCCGAAGGCGGCCACGGTGCCCACCGCCGGATCGGCCTCGGGGAAGAAGAGGTCGCCGAAGACGAGCGCGGCGATGGTGCCGTACACGAGGAAGTCGTAGAACTCGATCGCGGTGCCGAGCAGTCCGGACAGGGCGACGCGGCGCAGTTGCCCGTCTCTCTCCCCTGTGCCGGCCTCGGCGCTCGTCTCGCCGACTGGCGGATGCGTCATGGTGCCGGGCTCCTCAGGAGTAGAAGCGGGAAAGGCTCCGCAGAACGCAGGCGGGCTTGTCGCCGCCCTCGATCTCGACCGTGCCGTCGACGGCGATCTGCACCCCGCCCCGTACGTCGTCGACGGAGGCGAGCGTGGCGCGCAGGCGTATCCGGGAGCCCGCCTTGACGGGGGAGGGGAAACGCACCTTGTCCAGGCCGTAGTTGACCTTCGTGGTGACGCCCCGGACGTCGAGGAGGCCGGTGAAGAGCGGGATGAAGAGGGACAGGGTGAGATAGCCGTGGGCGATCGGCGCACCGAAGGGTCCCCGGGCGGCCTTCTCGGGGTCGGTGTGGATCCACTGGTGGTCGTCGGTCGCGTCGGCGAAGGTGTCGATGCGGTCCTGCCCGACCTCCAGCCAGTCGGTGACGCCGAGGTCGCTGCCGGCGAGTGCGTGCAGTTCGGCAAGTCCGTTGGCGGTGACGGTCATCGGGGTGCTTCTCCCTCGGGGTTCGTGGTCCGTGCGCTGCCGTACTCGCGGCGCAGGCTGGGCTTGTGGAGCTTTCCGGAGGCGGTGCGCGGCAGTTCGGGCACGCACACCACCGACTTGGGGATCTTGTATGTGGCGAGGCGTCCCGCGAGGAAGCCGAGTACGTCGTCCGGGGCGGGGTCCGTGCCGTCGCGGGGCACGACGACGGCGCGCGGCACCTCGCCCCAGCGCGCGTCCGGTACGCCGATGACGGCGCACTCCGCCACGTCGGGGTGGGCCAGGAGCGCGCTCTCGACCTCGGCGGGGTAGATGTTCTCGCCGCCGGAGATGATCATGTCCTTGAGGCGGTCGGCGATGGTGACGAAGCCGTCGGCGTCCACCCGGGCCGCGTCCCCGGTGCGGAACCAGCCGTCGGCGAAGGCGGCGGCGGTCTCGTCCGGCAACTGCCAGTACCCGGCCATGACATGAGGACCGCGCACCAGGACCTCGCCGGTCTCCCCGGTGTCCGCAGGGCTGAGGTCGGGGCGTACGACACGTATGTCGGTGAAGAAGTGCGGCACTCCTGCCGTGCCCGTCTTGCGCTCGGCGTGCTCGGCGTCGAGGTAGAGCGCGCCGGGCGAGGCCTCCGTCATCCCGTACCCCTGCTGGAAGGCGAGTCCGCGCTTCGCGTACGTCTCGATCAGCGGGACGGGTACGGGCGCACCGCCGCACATCAGGATCCGCAGCGAGGACAGGTCGGCGGACTGCCAGCGCGGTTCGCGGGTGAGGCGCTCGTACATCGTGGGCACCCCGAACACCGCGCTGACCTGGTTCTCTTCTACGAGATCAAGGGTCTCGGCCGGGTCGAAGGACTCGACGAGCACGCAGTGGCCGCCCTTGAGGAGCACGGGCAGGGCGAGCATGCCGAGGGCCGCGGCGTGGAAGAGCGGGGCGGAGACCAGGGCGACGGTGTCGGCGGTGAGGTCGGTGTCGACCAGGACGTTGACGGCGTTCCAGGTGAGGTTGGCGTGGGAGAGCATGGCGCCCTTGGGGCGGCCGGTGGTGCCGGAGGTGTACATCAGGAGGCACACGTCGTCCGCGCCGACCGCCTCGTCCAGCGGCTCATCGACCGAGTGCGCGAGCAACTCCTCGTACTCCGGGCCCACTTCGAGGAAGAGGTCCACCTGCGCCGCCCGCGGCAGCTCCGCCGTGACCGGGGTGTGCGCGGGGGAGTGGATCAGTGTGCGGGCGCCGGCGTCGGACAGTTGGTACGCGATCTCCGGCGCGGCCAGGCGGGTGTTGAGCGGTACGAAGACCGCCCCGAGCGCGCCGGCGGCGAAGAACGTCTCCAGGAAGGCCGGGTGGTTGGCCCCGAGGTAGGCGACCCGGTCCCCGCGCCGGACGCCCCGGGCGCGCAGGGCGTGCGCGAGCCGCAGGACCCGGGAGTGCAGGGCCGCGTAGCTGACGGTGCGACCCTCGTGGGTGAGGGCGGTGCGGTGCGGGGTCTTGCGGGCCCGGCGCGCGGGCCAGGAGCCGAGTCCTTCGTTGCGCATGGCGCGCCCCTCTACTTGAGCCCGAGCAGGCGGGCGGCGTTCTCCTTGAGGATCTTGGGGCGGACCTCGTCCTTGATCTCCAGCTTCGCGAAGTCGGCGAGCCAGCGGTCGGGCGTGAGGACGGGGAAGTCGGAACCGAAGAGCACCTTGTCCTTGAGCAAGGTGTTGGCGTATTGCACGAGCCCGGGCGGGAAGTACTTCGGCGACCACCCGGACAGGTCGATGTGCACGCCCGGCTTGTGTGTGGCGACGGCGAGGGCCTCGTCCTGCCAGGGGAAGGACGGGTGGGCGAGGATGATCTTCAGATGGGGGAAGTCCGCGGCGACGTCGTCGACGTGCATCGGGTTCGAGTACTTCAGCCGGATCCCGCCGCCTCCGGGCACACCGGCGCCGATGCCGGTCTGTCCGGTGTGGAAGAGGGCGACGCAGCCGGTCTCCTCGATGACCTCGTACAAGGCGTAGGCCAGAGCACGGTCGTTGGGGAAGAAGCCCTGGATGCTGGGATGGAACTTGAATCCCTTCACCCCGTACTCCTCCACGAGCCGACGGGCCTGTCGCACCCCCGCCTTTCCGCGGAACGGATCGATGGACGCGAACGGAATCAGCACGTCGGGGTGGGCGGCCGCGGCCTCGGCGACTTCTTCGTTCGGGACGGGCACGGTGCCGGTGGCGGACTCTGCGTCCACGGTGAAGACGACGGCGGCCATCCTGCGTTCGCGGTAGTAGGCCGCCATCTCCTCCAGGGTGGGCTTCCGCGTGCGCCCCTCGACCTTGAAGTACGCGCTGGAGGCGGCGTCGAGGTCCTCGTCGAGCGAGGCGTGCCCCTGCGAGGAGACCTCGGCGTGGGTGTGGACGTCGATGGCGGTGAGCTCGGCGAGGTCCATCTCCCTCACGCTCCGGGGATCTTGGGGGCGGGAATGCCGACCGACTCCGGGTCGGCGCCCACCGAGGTGGGCCAGGCCGCGGCGATGGTCTCCGGGGTCCAGCCGCCGTCCGCGTAGGCCACGGAGGCTTCCCGGGGGTGCGACCACAGGGTGAGCCGGTCGCCGCCGATGCCGACGCACTGCCCGGTCACCTCGCGGGCGTGGCCGGAGGCCAGGAAGGGGACGAGCGCGGCACAGTCGTCGGCCGTCCCGAACCCCTCTGTCTTGCGGAGGAAATCCGGCAGCGGCTGCCCCTCCTTCATGGCCTCGATGTACGGGGCGAAGGCGGGGATGGTCTCGGTCATCGCGGTGGCGGCCACCGGCACGATCGCGTTGACGTTGATGCCGGCCCTGGCGAGCTCCATCGACCACGTACGGACCATGGCGGCGATACCGGCCTTGGCGGCGGAGTAGTTGGTCTGCCCGAAGTTGCCGCGCTGCCCGGCGGGCGAGCCCACCAGAATCAGGCTGCCGCCCTCGCCTTGCTCCCGCATGCGTACGGCGGCGGCGCGGGCGCAGGTGAAGGTGCCCCGCAGATGGGTGGTGACGACGGCGTCGAAGTCCTCGTCGGTCATCTTCCACAGCACGCGGTCGCGCAGGATCCCGGCGTTGGTCACCATCACGTCGAGCCGCCCGAACTCCTCGACGGCGCGTGCGACGAGCCGCTCTGCGGCTTCGCCGGTACCGACCGCCGCCACCTCGGCGACGGCGCGTCCGCCCGCCTCGGTGATGGTCTTGACGGCCTGCTCGGCCGCCGCCTCGTCGACGTCGTTGACGACCACGGCGGCCCCGGCGCGAGCGAGGGCGGAGGCGTAGGCGAGACCGAGGCCGCGCCCGGAACCCGTGACGACGGCGACCTTGCCGCTCAGATCCACGGTGTATGAGTCCAGCACTGAGAAACCCCTTCGACAGGCAGCGAATGCGGATGGGTCGGCGGAGGCGGGGAACGCGACTCCGGTCGGTGGCGGCCCGCGGAAAGGAAGCTAAGACAAACCGTTGTTGACGTCAATGGTTGTTGCCGACATCGATCATGCGGCATGCTGGACACTGTTGACACGGCCGACGACGACGCCCGTCGGCCCGCCGTACGCCCGCGAACCACCGATCAGGGAGAGCGCCCTTCATGACCAGCCGGAAAACCACCGCCGAGCCCGTGAAGGAAGAGTCCGTCGACGAGGGCGCGCCCTGGATGAAGGGCCTCCACGCCGACGCGGGCTACCTCCTCTACCGCCTGGGCCTGCGCTCGGGGCAGCTCTTCAACGCGGCGCTCCAGAGATCCGGCCTCCGCCTGCGTCACTACGCCCTGCTGCGCTATCTGGCCACCGTGGAGGGCGCGGCACAGCGCGAACTGAGCCAGGAGCTCGGCTACGACCCCAGCGCGATCGTCGGCCTGGTCGACGACCTGGAACGCCTGGGCTTCGTCGAACGCCGCCCGGCCCCCGACGACCGCCGCCGCCGCATCGTCGCCCTCGCCCCGGCGGGCCATGACTTCTTGCGGGACTCGGATGAGGTGGCCCGGGGGGTCACCGACGAACTACTGGCTCCGCTCGGTGCGGGGGAGCGGGAGATGTTGCATGTGCTGTTGTCGCGGGTGGCGCATACGGATGGGGGATGACCCCGAGCGGCGCGTGTGCGCAGAACCGGCGTGCCCGGCACGACGGCGACGGTGGCGCGGGGCGGCCATTTGTCGGCGAATGGATGCGGCGGCGAATGGCCGCCCCGGCAACCGCGTTCGGGTCAGGGGTTCGCGGGGAGTTCCGACCTCACCTCGCGTGCCGCCGCGACCAGGTTCTCCAGGGACGCCTTGGTTTTGGGCCAGCCGCGGGTCTTCAGGCCGCAGTCGGGGTTCACCCACAGGCGGTCGGCGGGGATGGCCTCGAGGCCCTTGCGCAGCAGGGCCGCTGCTTCCTCGGTGCTGGGGATGCGGGGGGAGTGGATGTCGTAGACGCCGGGGCCCGCCTCGCGCGGGTAGCCGTGTTCGGCAAGTTCGCGGGCCACCTGCATGTGCGAGCGGGCGGCCTCCAGGCTGATGACGTCGGCGTCGAGGTCGTCGATGGCTCGGACGATGTCGCCGAACTCGGCGTAGCACATGTGGGTGTGGATCTGGGTGTCCGGGCGTACGCCGCTGGTGGTGAGGCGGAAGGACGCCGTGGCCCAGTCCAGGTACGCGGCATGTTCGGCGGCACGCGGCGGGAGCGTCTCGCGCAGCGCGGGCTCGTCGACCTGGATGACGGAAGTGCCCGCCGATTCAAGGTCGTTGACTTCGTCGCGCAGGGCCAGGGCGACCTGGCGGGCCGTGTCGCCCAGCGGCTGGTCGTCACGGACGAAGGACCAGGCGAGCATCGTGACGGGGCCGGTGAGCATGCCCTTGACCGGACGGTCGGTGAGGGAGTCGGCGTACGCGGTCCAGCGCACCGTCATCGGCTCGGGACGCGAGATGTCGCCGGCCAGGATCGGCGGGCGGACGTAGCGGGTGCCGTACGACTGGACCCAGCCGTGCTGCGTGGCGAGGTAGCCGGTGAGTTGTTCGGCGAAGTACTGCACCATGTCGTTGCGCTCGGGCTCGCCGTGCACCAGGACGTCGATGCCCGCCTTCTCCTGGAAGGCGATGACCTCGCGGATCTCGGCACGGATGCGGTCCTCGTAGCCCGCCGTGTCGATGCGCCCCGCGCGCAGGTCGGCGCGGGCCGTGCGCAGTTCGGTGGTCTGCGGGAAGGAACCGATGGTGGTGGTGGGAAGGAGCGGCAGGCCGAGGCGGGTTCGC
Source organism: Streptomyces longisporoflavus (assembly GCF_014649775.1). Lineage (GTDB taxonomy): Bacteria > Actinomycetota > Actinomycetes > Streptomycetales > Streptomycetaceae > Streptomyces > Streptomyces longisporoflavus. The sequence continues at coordinate 40,628 of NZ_BMTR01000001.1, forward strand.
TGGGCCGCCGCACGCTCCGGGTAGGCGTGCGCGCGGCGGGCATCGGCGTCGGTGACGGCGGCGACGCGGGAGCGTACGGCCGGGTCGTGGGTCAGGGCCGAACCTGAGCGGGACGCCAGGTCGGCCCGGTTGGCGGCGAGTTCGGCGGTGACGGCGCCCGTCCCCTGGATCAGACCGCGGGCCAGCGTGGCGATCTCGGCGGTCTTCTGGTGGGCGAAGGCCAGCCAGCGGGCGATCTGCGGGTCGATGTCCCGTTCGGCGGTCGAGTCAAGCGGCACGTGCAGGAGGGAGCACGACGCGGAGACGTCGACGCGGTCGGCGAGACCCAGGAGAGTGCCCAGGGTGGACAGGGACTTCGACAGGTCGTTGATCCAGATGTTGCGGCCGTTGACGACGCCCGCGACAAGGCGCTTGCCGGGAAGGCCGCCGACGGCCGCGAGGTCCTCCAACTGGCTCGCGGCGGACTCGGTGAAGTCCAGGGCGAGCCCCTCGACCGGAGCCTTGGCGAGGACCGGCAACGCCTCGCCGAGCCTGCCGAAATATGAGGCGATCAGGAGCTGCGGACGGTCGGTGAGGGCGCCGAGATCGCGGTAGGCGCGGGCGACGGCGTTGAGTTCGGCCGGGGTGCGGTCCTGGACCAGGGCGGGTTCGTCGAGCTGCACCCACTCGGCGCCGGCCGCACGCAGGTCGGCGAGGACCTCGGCGTACACGGGCAGCAGCCGGTCGAGCAGCGTGAGCGGCTCGAAGTCGGCGGCCACACCGGGCGCGGGCTTGGCGAGCAGCAGATAGGTGACCGGGCCGACCAGGACAGGACGGGCGGCGAGGCCGAGGGCGAGGGCTTCCTTCAGCTCGGCGACCTGCTTGGCGGAGTCGGCGGAGAAGACGGTGTCCGGGCCGAGCTCCGGCACGAGGTAGTGGTAGTTGGTGTCGAACCACTTGGTCATCTCGAGCGGCGCCACGTCCTGCGTGCCGCGGGCCATCGCGAAGTAGCCGTCGAGCGCGTCCGTGCCGACGGCCTCGCGGTGCCGCCGGGGGATCGCGCCGACCATGACGCTGGTGTCCAAGACATGGTCGTAGTACGAGAAGTCGCCCGTCGGCACCTCGTGGATGCCGGCGTCGGCCAGGTGCTGCCAGGTGGCCCTGCGCAGGCGGACCGCGGTGTCCCGGAGGGCGTCGGCGGTGACGCGGCCCTTCCAGTAGCCCTCGACGGCCTTCTTCAGTTCCCGGTGGGGGCCCTGGCGGGGGTAGCCGTACACGGTGGACCGTGCTGCCGCGGCCGCGGACTTCGATGTCACGGAAATCTCCTTCGCGAGATGACTCCTGAGCACCCCGGTGACGGGACACGGACGCGAAGGGATGACGGACCCGGCGGACCGGACACGCGCCGTCGGCGCGGAACTCCGCCTGATCTGTACGCCGACCCGCCCACGAGGTCACCGGGATGTCCGCACATGAGGGATCACGTACGGGCAACGGGCAGGTCTTCGGACTCGCGGGCACATCTGCCGGGGCAGATCCCTACTGGCCGTCGCTTCCCGGATCCGCCTGGATCCAGTGCGTATGACGGCGGTCGTTCCCACTCACCGCTGCGGGGCAGTCCCGGATTCCCACCGGGTTCCCTCTTGCGACGCGTCTGCCTGGCGGGCAGGGCGAACCAGCTGCACGGGCCACCCTAGAGGGCGCGCGACCCGCCGAACAGCTCTGATCGCATTCCGGACCGTGAGGTGAGACACGGACCCCGGGCCCCGGCCCCCGGCGCGACCAGGGCGTACGCCCTGGCCGCGTGCGCTCGCGTGTGCCACAGGCGCGGGCCCCCCGCAAGTTGTCAGGAAACTCCGTCGAGCACTAGGGTCACCACGCCTTGGTGAACGGGAAATCCGGTGTGATGCCGGTGCGGCCCTCGCCACTGTGATCGGGAAGTCCGGCTCCAGCCCTTGCGGCAGCCACTGGGTGCGTACGCACCCGGGAAGGCGGAGTCCGGTCGGTAAGACCCGTCAGCCAGGAGACCGGCCAAGGCGCGTTGTCCATCCACGAGGTGCTGGAGAGGGTCTGCTTAGCCATGCACATTGCCGAGGGTTTCCTCCCACCGGCGCACGCGATCGCCTGGGGCGTAGCGTCCGCGCCGTTCGTCGTCCACGGAGTCCGCTCCCTGACCCGTGAGGTCAAGGAGCACCCCGAGAGCACCCTGCTCCTGGGCGCCTCCGGTGCCTTCACCTTTGTCCTTTCCGCGCTGAAGATCCCCTCCGTGACGGGCAGTTGCTCGCATCCCACGGGAACCGGGCTCGGCGCGATCCTGTTCCGGCCGCCGATCATGGCGGTGCTCGGCACGATCACGCTGCTCTTCCAGGCGCTGCTGCTCGCCCACGGCGGGCTCACCACCCTCGGCGCCAACGTCTTCTCCATGGCCATCGTCGGTCCATGGGCCGGATACGCCGTCTACCGCCTCCTGAAGCGTTACGACGTGCCGCTCATGGTCGCCGTGTTCTTCGGCGCGTTCGTCGCCGACCTGTCCACGTACTGCGTCACCAGCGTCCAGCTGGCCCTGGCGTTCCCCGACCCGAGCAGCGGATTCGTCGGCGCCCTCGGCAAGTTCGGCGGCATCTTCGCCGTCACGCAGATCCCGCTGGCCGTCAGTGAGGGCCTGCTCACCGTCGTGGTGATGCGGCTGCTCGTGCAGTCCAGCAAGGGCGAGCTGACGCGGCTCGGCGTACTGCTGCAAGGCGGCAAGAAGGCGGATGAGGGCGGCAAGAAGGACACGGACGCCAAGAAGTGCACGGACACCGAGAAGGACACGGACACCAAGTCGGAGACGGGGGCCAGCGCCTGATGAGCCGGAACGCGAAGATCAACACCCTGCTCCTTCTCGTCGTCGCCGCACTCGCGGTGCTGCCGCTGGCGCTCGGACTCGGCGACGACGAGAAGGAGCCGTTCACCGGGGCCGACGCCCAAGCCGAAACCGCGATCACCGAGATCAAGCCGGACTACGAGCCCTGGTTCTCCCCGCTGTACGAACCCCCCTCCGGGGAGGTCGAGTCGGCGCTCTTCGCCCTGCAAGCGGCCCTCGGCGCGGGCGTCCTCGCGTACTACTTCGGCCTGCGCAAGGGACGCAGGCAGGGCGCCGAACAGGCGCGGGCCGAGGAAGCCACCGAGGAGCAGACCGCGGACGCGGAGGGCGGCCGGCCCGGGGCCGGGCAGGTCTGAGTCCGCGTGCTGCCCATTGACGCGGCGGCGCACAGCAGTCGCTGGCGCCGCCGCCACCCCGTGGACAAAGCCGTGCTCGGGCTCGGCCTCACCGTCCTCGCCGTCTGTCTGCCGCCCTGGCCGGGCGCCGCCCTGGTACTGCTCACCGCGCTCACCGTGCTGCTCGGACCCGCCGGGGTGCCGCCGCGCAAGCTGTGGCGCGCCTACCGCGTACCGCTCGGCTTCTGTGTCACCGGCGCCCTGACCCTGATCGTCCAACTCGGCGGGCCCGAAGGGTTCGTCACCTTGGCGGACGGCGGCCCCGCACGGGCGGGCGGTCTGCTCCTGCGCACATCGGCCGCCTCGCTCGGCGTCCTGCTCTTCGCCTTCACCACACCCATGTCGGACCTGTTGCCCCGCCTGGTCAAGGCGGGCGTCCCGGCGCCCGTCGTGGACGTGGCCCTGGTCATGTACCGGATGAGCTTCCTGCTCCTGGACTCCATGAGCCGTATCCGGCAGGCGCAGGCCGCACGCCTCGGCCACACCACACGCGCCGCGACCTGGCGCTCCCTGGGCGGTCTCGGCGCCACCGCGTTCGTGCGGGCCTTCGACCGGGCGACCCGGCTGCAGGCCGGGCTCGCCGGACGCGGCTACGACGGCACGCTGCGGGTGCTCGTGCCCGAGGCCCGGATCTCCCGGAGCTTCGTGGCCGCGAGCGCGGCACTCCTCACGGGCCTCGCGGCCCTCACCCTCGTACTGGAAAGGCTTCTTCGATGAGCGAGCCGAGCGCTCCCGACCGCGAGCGAGAGCGGGAGCCTGGCGCGTCCTTGGTCGCTCTGCGCGCCGCGTCCTACGCGTACGAGGACGGGCCCACCGTGCTCAGCGACCTGGACTTCGACGTCACCGAGGGCCGCGCCCTCGCGCTCCTGGGGCGCAACGGCAGCGGCAAGACCACCCTGATGCGGCTGCTGAGCGGCGGACTCCGCCCGGACCAGGGCGACTTGATCCTCGGGTCCGCCCCCGTGACGTACGACCGCAAGGGCCTCACGCGGCTGCGCACCACCGTCCAGCTGGTCGTGCAGGACCCGGACGACCAGTTGTTCGCCGCCTCCGTCGAGCAGGACGTGTCCTTCGGTCCGCTGAACCTGGGGCTGTCCGACGCCGAGGTCAGGGCCCGGGTCGCCGAGGCCCTCGCCGCGCTCGACATCAGCGCCCTCGCGGACCGCCCCACGCACCTGCTCTCCTACGGCCAGCGCAAGCGGACGGCCATCGCGGGCGCCGTCGCGATGCGCCCCCGCGTACTGATCCTCGACGAGCCGACCGCCGGGCTCGACCCCGACGGACAGGAACGCCTCCTGACCACCCTGCAAGGCCTGCGGGACGCGGGGACGACCGTGGTCATGGCCACCCACGACGTGGACCTGGCCCTGCGCTGGGCCGACGACGCCGCGCTGCTCACCCCCTCGGGAGTGCGCACCGGGCCGGTCGCCGAGATGCTGGCCCGGCGCGAACTCCTGGCGCAGGCGGGCCTCACGCTGCCGTGGGGTATCGCCGTCAGGGAACTGCTGCGCGACAAGGGCCTGCTGGAGGGCGAAGGGCCGCGCACCCCGGAGGAGTTGGCGGCCCTGACGGCCTCGGCGATGCCCGGTGCGTCAGCCGGCTGACGGGCCCGGAGCCCGGACGCGGCCCGGCAGCAGCGCCGTGGCCAGAAGGGTGATCGCGGCGAGCGCGAGCCACGGCGCCCAGGACGGAAGACCGGCGTCCAGGAGCGAGCCGGTCGCGGCGCTGCCCGCGAGGACGATCAGGCCGGAGACCGAGGACAGGGCGCCGGTGTAGAGGCCGAGCCTGCCGTCGGGCGTGAGATCGGGGACCCGGGCGCGGGCGGCCGGGGCCACCAGCATCTGCCCGAGCGTGAGCAGGACGACGAAGGCGGCGGCGGGCAGCAGCCCGGCGACACCCGTCCAGGCCGCCGGGCGCGCGAGGGCCACGACGGCGAACCCGGCGGAGATGAGCACGAGCCCGGCGGCCATCGAGCGGCGCTGGTCGAGCCGGCCCGCCGCCCAGTGCGTGACCGGCAGCTGTGTGGTCACCACAAGCAGCGAGGAGAGGGCGAAGAGCCAGGCAAGCGGCGCCTGTGACCCCGCCGCGCGCTCCACCTCGTCGGGGAGGGCCAGATAGAGCTGGTTGTACGCCAGGAGATAGGCGCCGTACGCACAGCACACCGCCAGGAAGCGGCGGTTGCGCAGCATGTCGCGTACGCCTCCTCGTACGCGGACCCGCTCGCGCCCCGGGATGTGCTGCGGCAGCAGCCACAGGTGCCCGGCAAGGACGAGGACGAAGACCCCGGAACCCGCCAGGCATACGGTGCGGAAGTCGACGGAGAGCAGCAGCGCGCCGAGGAGCGGGCCAAGGAACGCGCCGGCCTGGCCCGCCACGGTGAGCAGGGCCAGGACGCGGGTGCGCGGGCCGCGTCCCGCCTCCTCCCAGAGCACCGCCTGCCGGGCCACCTCTGATTCCACGGCGGGCGAGAACAGGGCCGCGGCGAATCCGATCAGGAGGACCGCGCCGATGACCGACCAGGTCTGCTGCGCGTAACCGAGCCAGCCGAAACCGGCGATGCGCAGTACGCAGCCGGTGAGTACGACAGGCCGTACGCCGTACCGGTCGGTCAGGGCGCCGCCCACCACGAAGAGCCCCTGCTGGCTGAAGGTCCGCAGGCCGAGCACGAGGCCGACCAGCCAGCCCGCCATGCCTATTGCCGCGCCCAGGTGCTCGGCCAGGAAGGGCAGTACGGCGAAGAAGCCGATGTTGAAGGCGAGCTGGGTCAGGATCAGCAGGCGCAGCAAGGGGGAGAGGCTCGACCAGGTCCGTTCGCGGCGCGAGAGCAGCGCGGGCCGGGTCCGGGTCCGGAGCAGTTGACGCCGCCCGCTCATCGGGCAGTCGTTCCTGCCGTGACCAATTCCCGCGCCGCGGGCCGCGCTTCGGCCGCCCGGGGCGGTTCGTCGGGCCCGAGCCCGCGTCCGCGCCCGAGCCCGCGCCGTGAACTGCGGGGAGTCCACACCCCGCCCGCCGCCGTCACCGCGAGGGCGCCCAGGAGGGCGAGGGCGGCTGCCGGGGCGAGCAGCGCCCAGGGGGCGCGCTCGGCGTAGGGCTGGTTCTCGGCGAGCAGCAGACCCCACTCGGGGGACGGGGGCTGGGCCCCCAGGCCGAGGAAGCCGAGGGCGGCGAGGGCCAGCGCGACGGAGGGCAGACGCAGCAGGGCGTGGCGGGTGACGGGCACAAGGACAGCGGGCAGCAGATGGCGCCGGAGTTGGTGAAAGCGTCCCGCGCCCAGACTGCGCGTCGCCGTCAGATGGAGGGTGGCGCGCTCCTGGAGAAGCAGCGCGGCGGTGTGGGCGGCCAGCGGGACCCAGGCGACGGCGGCCACCGCGATGGCGGGGGTGGCGGCACCGCTGCCCGCTACGCCGGCGACGACGAGACCCGCGAGCGTCGGCGGAATGGCGTTGAGCGTGTCGAGCAGCGGGCCCGAGAACCGGGGCACGAGACCGAGCAGGACGCCGGCCACCAGGGCGAAGGCGCTGATCCCCACGGCCAGGGCGAGGGTGTGGAGCGCGCCGTGCCCCACCCTGGCGAGCACGTCGCGCCCCAGGGCGTCCGTGCCGAACAGGTGCGCCGACGAAGGCGCCTGGAGCCGGGCCGCGGTGTCCAGGGCGAGGGGATCGCGGGCCAGGCCGAGCAGGATGACGCCGAGGAGCAGTCCGCCGTAGAGCAGCGGCAGTCGGCTCGGCGCGGGCGGCACCGGGCTGTGCAGGGTCGGCAGCGCGCCGTCGCGCAGGGCAGGACCGGTCGTGAGCCGGGCCGCGATGCGGAACAGGCCGCCCGCCACGGCGGCGAGCAGCACGAGCGCGAGCGTGCCCGCCTGGAGGACGGGCAGATCCTGTGCCACCGCGGCCTGCAGTGTGGTGCGGCCGAGTCCGGGGATGTCGAAGATCTGCTCCACGGCGACCGCGCCGCCGGTCAGACCCACCAGGAACAGGCCGAGGTTCGGAAGGAGCGCGGGGACGCAGCGGCGCAGCGCCTGGCGCGCGACGCGGCCGCCCGGGATGCCGCGCGCCGCCGCGGCCCGCGCCCACGGTTCGGCGTAGGCGCCGGGCAGCAGGTCGTCGAGGAGCCGTCCGAGCAGCGCTCCCGCGGGCAGCCCGAGCGAGACGGAGGGAAGGACCATCCACTGGGGCCCGTACCAGCCGAGCGCCGGCAGCCAGCCCAGATGTACGCCGATGACGGTGGCGAGGACCGAGGCGGTGAGGAACTCGGGCAGTGCGGCGAAGATCGCGGCGCCGCCGCGCGCGCGGCGGCGTCCGGAGAGTCGGCGGCGGGAGCCGAGCCACAGTGTGCGGGCGCACACCGCGCCCGCCGTGAGAACGGCCACCACGAGCGCCCCGGACATGAGGAGCAGCGAGACGCCCAAGGACTGCGCCACGGAGGGCAGCACGGCTTCGCCGGAGATCCACGACTGCCCGGCGTCCCCGCGAAGGAGCCCGCCCGTCCACTGGCCGAGCAGGTGCAAGGGGCCGTGGTCCAGGCCGAGTTGGGTACGGACGGCGGCCAGGGCCTCGGGGGCGGGCGTGCGCTCCGCCGACCTGGCCTTGAGCACGGTCAACGCCGGGTCGGTACGCGAAAGCCACGGCAACAGGCCGATCAGGCACAGCAGCGCCGTGGCGAGGACGACGCGCCAGAGCAACGCAGGCCCACCGGCACGGCCGAGCCTGCGCACGCCGCGTGCCGTTCTGCGCCGACTGCTGCGAGCGTCGCGTGCGCCGCCTGCTGCTTTGCGCCAGCCGCTCCCGGCGTCGCGTGCGCCGCCTGCCGTATTGCGCTCGTCGCTGCCAGCGTCGCGTGTGCCGCCTGCCGTACTGCGCCCGCCGCCCCCCGCGTCGCGCCCGCCGTCCTCGGTTTTGCGCACGCCGCCCTCAGCGCCTCGTGCCAGCGCCGGTGCCGGTGCCGATCAGTGTTCGCTCGTACGGGTCGAGGATTTCGCCCCGCACCGAGCCGCCGACGCCCGTGATGATCCGCTGGTGGACCAGCGGGACGACGGCGTCCGTGCCGAGGATCCGGGCCTCGGCGGCCATGGTCGCGTCCTGCCGCTTCGCGGTGTCGGCCGTGTTCTCGGCCTTCTCTACGGCCTTGTCGACCGAGCTGTCGCACAGGAGGGAGAGGTTGTAGCTGCCGTCGCAGGTGTAGTCGCTGGCGAGCACCGAGACGGGGTCGCCGGTGTCGAGCATGGTGTTGCGGGCGCCGACGAACGCGTCGAACTTCCCCTCGAGGGCGTCGCCCTCGATGCGGGAGGACTCGCGGACCTCCAGCTTCACCTTGAAGCCGGCCTTCTGCAGCTGCTGCTTGAGCACTTGGGCGACCTCGGGCAGCTCGGGCCGGTTGTCGTAGGTGCCCAGGGTGATGGTCTGCCCGCCGGGTGCTTTCGGCTTGGCCCGGCCCTTCGGCTCGGTGCGCTTGCCGTCGGCCCAGTTGAGGGCGGGGCCGAAGATGCCCTTGCCGGTGTCGGCGTGGCCCTCGTACACGTCCTTGGCGAGTGCGGAGGTGTCGATCGCGGCGCGGGCGGCGGCGCGCAGGCCGGGGTCCTTGAAGGCGCCCTTCTCGGTGTTGAGCTGGAGCGCGGTGGTGCGTGCCGTGGCGGTCTCGCGGGCGTGGCCCTTGTCGAGGGATGCGGCCTGGGAGACGGGGACGGCCTCGGCGATGTCCACGTCACCCGTGCGCAGGGCGTTCGTGCGCGCGGTGCCGTCGGCGATGAACCGGGCGTCGACGCCGGAGGCCCGGGCGAGGCCGCCCCAATAGTCGTCGAAGCGGTCGAGCGTGGCCGCGCTGGCGCCGGTGGACTTGGTGAGCTCGAAGGGGCCGGTGGCGGTGCCGACCGGACTGACCTTGTCGCCCTTCCCGTACGCCTTCGCGGAGAGCACGGCGAGGCCGGGGCTGGACAGGCGCAGCGGAAGCGCGGGGTCCGGGTCGGCGGTGGTGATCCGGACCCGGTCCTTGCCGACGGGCTCGGCGGTGAGGGAGGCCCCGGAGAGCGCGGCGGTGACGGGCTTGGCCTTGCCCGCGTGGGTGAGGGCCGACGCGACGGCGGCGGGCGTGACCCGGCTGCCGTCCTGGAAGTCGGCCTGGCGCAGGGTGAAGAGCCAGCTGCGGTCGTTCTCCTGCTGCCAGGACGCGGCGAGCGAGGGAGCGGCGGTACCGTTCGCGTCCAGCTTGGTCAGGCCCTCGGTGACGCCGAGGCGGCTGAGGAGGGTGGCGTCCGCACCGTACGGGGAGAAGTTCTCGGAGGGCGGGAAGGCCAGCGCGACCTTCAGCCGGGCGCCGCCCGCGGTGCCGCCCGAGGAGTCGTTCTTCGCGGCGAAACAGCCGGTGAGCAGGGGTGCGACGAGCAGTCCTGCTATGAGCGGGCGGGGGCGGACGGAGCGCATGGTCCTCGTTCTCGGTGGGGGTGTGTCCGAAGGTGAAGCAGCAGCAGCCACGGAGATTACATGACAACCATTTCCATTAGGTGGGCGGGGGCGGGTCCGCGGTGGTCGGGTCCGCCGGGATCGAATCCGGAAAGGGTGCGATCGAGATTTACGGCCGCATGGGAACTTCGAAATGCACGACTCGCGACGCGCCGGAGTCCTCGCGTTCGTCGTGCACCACCTTCCCTTGGGAGCGCCAGAATCCTTCGGCGCCGGTGACCTCCGGATCGGTGTGCAGATACACGGACCGGTATCCGCCGTCCGCGGCGGCGAAGTCGAGCAGCTCGCCGACCAGGCGCCGGGCGAGTCCGCGGCGCCGGTGCTCGGCGCGCACGTAGACGCGCCGCAGCTGTGCCGTCTCGCCCGAGGGGAAGCGTTCGGAGATCCAGGCCGGGTTCGGCGGATGGGCGGGGCCGCGGGAGTCGAGCGCGGCGGTGGCGGCGACCGACCCGTCCCGCTCGTCCACCGCGACGAGCAGGGTGTGGCGGGCGGGCCTCAGATATGCGCCGTCGAGGTCGATGATGTCGCCGTGCCAGTGCGGCACGTAACCCGTGCCGAAGTCGTGGTAAACGGTGTCGAGCATGACGGCTCGCGCGGCGCCGAGGTCGTCGGCGGTGGCCGTCCGGATGCGGTAATCAAGCACTTGCACATCCTATGCATTAAGCCGTCACGCCTCGCCGCCCGGTGAGCGGCATTGCATGACCATGCGAAGTCATGCATACTCTTCCTATGTCCAAGGTCCTCACCTCTCTTCCCACCGGCGAGCGCGTCGGCATTGCCTTCTCCGGCGGTCTCGACACCTCCGTCGCCGTCGCCTGGATGCGCGACAAGGGCGCCGTCCCCTGCACGTACACCGCCGACATCGGCCAGTACGACGAGCCCGACATCGCCTCCGTGCCCGGCCGCGCCTCCGCGTACGGCGCCGAGATCACCCGTCTCGTCGACTGCCGGGAAGCGCTGGTCGAGGAAGGCCTTGCGGCGCTCGCCTGCGGCGCGTTCCACATCCGCTCGGGCGGCCGTCCCTACTTCAACACCACGCCGCTCGGCCGTGCCGTGACCGGCACGCTCCTGGTGCGGGCGATGCTGGAGGACGGGGTGCAGATCTGGGGCGACGGCTCCACGTTCAAGGGCAACGACATCGAGCGGTTCTACCGGTACGGGCTGCTCGCCAACCCGCACCTGCGGATCTACAAGCCCTGGCTGGACGCGGACTTCGTCACGGAGCTCGGCGGCCGCAAGGAGATGTCGGAGTGGCTGCTCGCGCATGAGCTGCCCTACCGCGACTCGACCGAGAAGGCGTACTCCACGGACGCCAACATCTGGGGCGCCACGCACGAAGCCAAGACCCTGGAGCACCTCGACACCGGTCTTGAGACGGTCGACCCGATCATGGGCGTCAAGTTCTGGGACCCCTCGGTGGAGATCGACACGGAGGACGTGACGATCGGCTTCGACCAGGGGCGCCCGGTCACGATCAACGGCAAGGAATTCGCCTCCGCGGTCGACCTCGTCATGGAGGCCAACGCGATCGGCGGCCGGCACGGCCTCGGCATGTCCGACCAGATCGAGAACCGGATCATCGAGGCCAAGAGCCGCGGCATCTACGAGGCCCCCGGCATGGCGCTCCTGCACATCGCCTACGAGCGCCTGGTCAACGCGATCCACAACGAGGACACGCTGGCCGCGTACCACAACGAGGGCCGGCGCCTGGGCCGCCTGATGTACGAGGGCCGCTGGCTGGACCCGCAGGCGCTGATGATCCGCGAGTCGTTGCAGCGCTGGGTCGGCACGGCGATCACCGGCGAGGTGACGCTGCGGCTGCGGCGCGGCGAGGACTACTCGATCCTCGACACCACGGGCCCGGCGTTCAGCTACCACCCGGACAAGCTCTCCATGGAGCGCACCGAGGACTCGGCGTTCGGCCCGGTGGACCGGATCGGCCAGCTCACCATGCGGAACCTCGACATCGCCGACTCCCGCGCGCGCCTCGAGCAGTACGCGGGTCTGGGTCTTGTCGGCTCCGGCCACCCGACGCCGATCGGCGCCGCTCAGGCCGCGTCTACCGGTCTGATCGGCGCCATGGACGGCGGCGGCGCCGAGGCGATCGCCTCGCGCGGCGAGACCGCCGACGAGGAGTCGATGCTGGACCGCGCCGCGATGGAGTTTGGCACGGACTGACACCGGACACCGGTCGTACGCGACTGACGGCGGGCCCCCGGCGGATTCTGATCCGCCGGGGCCCGCCGCGTTGTCGCGTCCGTCCCGGGTGCGTGTCCCAGTGAGTCACATGTCCCATTGGGACATTTCGAGGAGTAGAGTCGGATGCAGGAGCGCCGGGGGGACCAGGAAGCGCACAGCACGAAAAACGAGAAGAGGCATCCCAGATGTCAGCGCACGAAACCCCCGCCACGTCCGCCGAGATGAAGGCCGTCCAGTACCGCACCGTCGGCGCCGCCCCCGAGGTGGTCACCGTCCCGCGCCCGGAGCCGGGCCCCGGCCAGGTGCTCCTGAAGGTCACCGCCGCGGGCGTCTGCCACTCCGACATCGCGGTGATGAGCTGGCCCGCCGAAGCACTCGCCTTCCCGCTGCCGCTCACCCTCGGCCATGAGGGCGCGGGGACCGTCGCCGCGCTCGGCGAGGGCGTCACCGGCTTCGAGATCGGCGACTCCGTGGCGGTCTACGGACCCTGGGGCTGCGGAGCCTGCCTGATGTGCGCGCAGGGCAAGGAGAACTACTGCACGCGCGCCGGCGAACTCGGCATCCTCCCGCCGGGACTCGGGGCGCCCGGCGCCATCGCCGAGTACATGATCGTGGACGACCCGCGCCACCTGGTCCCGCTGGACGGTCTCGACCCGGTGACCGCCGTGCCGCTCACCGACGCGGGCCTGACTCCGTACCATGCCATCAAGACCTCGCTGCCCAAGCTGACCCCCGGCAGCACGGCCGTGGTCATCGGCACCGGCGGCCTGGGACACGTCGCCATCCAGTTGCTGCGCGCGCTGACCCCGGCACGCGTGATCGCCCTCGACGTCACCGACGAGAAGCTGCGCCTGGCTCGCGAGGTCGGCGCCCACGAAACCGTCCTGTCGGACGAGCACGCGGCGCCGAAGGTGCGCGAACTGACCGGCGGACTCGGCGCCCAGGCGGTGTTCGACTTCGTCGGCGCGCCGCCCACCATCGCCACGGCCACCGCCTGCGCCGCGGTGGAGGCGGACGTCACGATCGTCGGCATCGGCGGGGGAGTGGCGTCCGTCGGCTTCGGCGTGACGCCCTACGACGCGGCGGTCCGCGCCCCGTACTGGGGCAGCCGGTCCGAGCTGATCGAGGTCCTCGACCTGGCCCGCTCCGGCGTGATCGACGTGCACGTGGAGACGTACGCCCTGGACGACGCGCCCAAGGCGTACGAGAACCTGCACGAGGGCCGGATCAACGGCCGGGCGGTCATTCTGCCCAACGGCTGATCCGGCCCGGTGTGCACCGTTGCCTGTTGCCTGTTGCCTGTTGCCTGTTGCCCGCGCCTAGACGCGCAGCAGTTGCTCCATGGACTCGCGGTACTGCCGCAGCGCGAGGCGCAGTTCCTCCGTATGCGCTTCGGTGTCCATGTCCTGCCAGCTGGTGCGCAGGGAGCGCCGCCGTTCCGTCAGGGTTTCGGTCAGGTGCCTGACGGCGTCGTCGTAGAGGCTGTCGGCCTCCTCGACCGCCTGACGCGGGCTCTCGACGAACGTGCTGAGGGCCTGTTGCAGGCGCAGGCTCAGCTTGTCGCGCTCGTCCTGCGGGAGCAGTTCGGCGCCGGTGGCGTGCGCCCCGGGGGTGTTGGCGTGCACGGGGCCGGAGCCGTGAGCGGGGCCGCCGGAACCCTGAGCGGGGCCGGGAGCGGGCGCCGGGGCAGGAGTCGGGGCGTGAACCGGAGCGCCGCTCCCCAGGCCGGGCTCGCGCGGTGTGTTGCTGCCGAGGCCCGGCTCGCGCGCTGTCTCGTACGGCGCTTCGTGCGGTGACTGGTGCGGCGTCTCGTGCGGTGTGAGGCGTCGGGCGTCCGTCATGACGTTCCACTTCCCTTCGCGTGACGTCGGGGCAGGGCCCACGGCGTGTTGCCGCGGGCGGCGGTGGCCGGCTCGGTGTGCCGAGTGGAGTCGGCCGCGTGCTCGGCTACGAGGTCGTCGAAGAGGCGCCGGGCCTCGACCATGGCCGCCCGCATTTCCTCGGTGCCGCCCTGTCCGCGCGCGGCCGTGTGCACGCCGCGGTAGCCGTGGACGGAGTGGGCGTGGTGGACGGAGAGCGCGGCCACCTGATCCTCGAAGCGCGCGCCGTCGGGGAAGCCCCGGTCCCTCGCCAGGCGGGCAAGGAGCGCGTCGGCCTCGATGACGGCCTGCTGCGGTGATTCGACGAACTGCTCCTGTACACCGGCCCATTGGGCCACGTAGCGCTCACGTGCGCCGGGCGGCAGGGGCTCGGCCTTGACTGAGCCGTGCAGTCGTACGCGTTCGCGGAGTTCCTGTTCGGCTGCCCGTACGTCGCCGTTGTGCCGGGCGACGGTGTAGTCGTACTCGGGCCCGAAGCGGGACTTCAGGCCGCGTCCGCCGCCCCTGGCTCGCCGCAGTCCGACGAAGAGGACGGCGGCTGCCGCGATGACGACCACGGCGATGATGACGGCGGTGATCATGGCTGCCTCCCTTTGTCTCGTGGTCCGTTCGGCGCTGTGGCCGGCCGATGGGCACCCACACGCGTGGGTACCGATCGGGGCGTCTGTGATCAGCGGTTGAACGGCTGATTCTGTATCTGCACGGCAACCGAGTACCCCCATGCCCGGCGATCAGTCGGATGGGTCGTACGAGAGGCTTCGGATGGGTCGTACGAAAGGCTCAGGAAGCGCCGAAGGTGCGCCGGTAGGCCTCGGGCGGCAGGCCCGTGACACGGGTGAAGTGGCGCCGCAGCGTGGCGGACGTGCCCATGCCCGTCCTGGCCGCGATCCGCTCGATGCTCTCGTCGCTCGACTCCAGCAACTCCTGCGCCTGCCGCACGCGCTGGCTGAGCAGCCACCGCAACGGCGCCGTGCCGGTGACGGCGTGGAAGTGCCGGGCCAGATTGCGGCTGCTCATGCCCGCTTGCCGGGCCAGGTCCTCCACCGTGAGCGGCTGGTCGAGGCGGGCGAGCACCCAGGGCAGCAGCTCGGCCAGCGGATGGTCGCGCCCATGCGCCACCGGCGCCGGGATGAACTGCGCCTGCCCGCCGTCCCGGTGAGGGGGCGTCACGAGCCGGCGGGCCAGTGCGTTGGCCACCGTCGCCCCGTGATCGGCGCGGACGATGTGCAGGCACAGGTCCATGCCCGCGGCCTTCCCGGCCGAGGTGAGCACGCTGCCCTCGTCGGTGAAGAGCACCCCGGCGTCGACCGTGACGCGGGGGTGGAGCGCGGCGAGTCTGTCCGCGTGCGCCCAGTGCGTCGTGGCGCGGCGGCCGTCGAGGAGCCCGGCCGCCGCCAGGACGAAGGCGCCGGTGCACAGCGAGACGATCCGGGCGCCTGCCGCGTGGGCGGCGCGCAGAGCGTCGAGCAACTCGCCCTGCGGTTTCCCGCCGATGTCGCGCCAGGCCGGGACGATCACCGTACGCGCCGCGGCGACGGCGTCGAAACCGAGGGCCGGATCGGCGCGCAGCCAGTCCCCGACCCGCGTCCCCTTCGCCCCGCACACGCTGAAGGAGTACCAGGGCCCGGCCAGGTCGGAGTGGTCCGAGCCGAAAACCTCGAAGGCCGCCGCGGCCTCGAAAAGCATGCTGCCCTCAGGAAGTGCCATCGCCACGGTCCGCATGTCCGAAACTGTACGCCCCTCGTCATTCCGGCCACTGGTGAGGTGTCCGCGGACCGCCGACCATGGTGTGAGCAGGGCACACGGCCCTCTCGGACACCGGGAGTCAACCATGAGCAGCACCCCCAACGCCCGTGCCGCGACGGCCCTTTCGGGCACCGGCGTCTGGTCCGGCGGGCCGGCCGTCGCCGTCGTCGGCGCCTACGGCCACACCGGCCGTTTCGTCGTGGCGGAGCTGCTGCGCCGCGGTGCCGCGCCGCTGCTCGTGGGACGCGACCGGGGGAAGCTCGACGCGCTGCGCGATCTGGCCCCTGACGCGTCGGTGCGCGTGGCCTCCACCGAGGACGCGGCGTCCCTGGACCGGGCCCTGGACGGTGCGGTGGCGGTGGTCAACTGCGCGGGACCATTCCTCACGACCACCCTCCCCGTCGCCGACGCCGCGCTGCGCGCGGGCATCCCGTATCTGGACGTCGCCGCCGAACAGGGCGTCAGCGCAACGCTCTTCGATTCCTACGACGAGCGTGCGCGGGAAGCGGGCGTCGTCGTCGCGCCGTCCCTGGCGTTCTACGGCGGCCTGGGCGACCTGCTGGCCACCGCCGCGCTCGGGGACTGGCCGGACGCGGACGAGATCACCCTCGCGTACGCCCTGGACAGCTGGCACCCGACCCGGGGCACCCGGATCACCGGAGAGAGCAACGCCGGGCAGCATCTCGTGTACTCGGGAGGCAGGCTGCGTCCCTTCGGCTACTCGCAGGAGGTCTTCGCGTGGGACTTCCCCGAGCCGTTCGGCACCGGGGACGCCTCCGAGTTCGCGACGGCCGACCAGGTCACCCTGCCGCGCCATGTGCGCACCCCCGAGGTGCGGGCGGTGATGAACCTCGCGCCGCTGCGGGACATCCGCGCCGGTGACACCCCGGAGCCCGTCGCCGCAGACGAGGGCGGGCGCTCCGCGCAGACCTTCGTCGTCGAGGCGATCGTCCGACGCGGCAGGGAGAGCCGCCGCGCGGTCGCGGGCGGGCGCGACATCTACGCCGTGACCGCGCCGTTGGTCGTGGAGGCGCTGGAGCGCGTCCTAGGACGCACGGCGGCGCCGGGCGTGCTGGCGGCCGGGGAGGCGTTCGACGCGGCGGACTTCCTGCGCGCGCTCACGCCCGCCCACCTCACCCGGCTCGATCTGCCGTCCGCGGCGCTGGTCCGCTAGAGGTCCGCGACCCGCACCGAGAGGCCGTAGTCGAGTTCGGACCCGTCGACCAGGAGCGCCTCGACGGTGCGGGTAGCGGGGTCGATGTCGGCCTCCATCCCGTCGCCCGTGTACCGGGGGAACCCGGAGGCTCCGGTCTCTCCGGTGGCGACCACGACGGCCGAGCGCAGGGCGCCACGGCCGTCGGTCGTACTTTCGCCGTTGCCCGAGAACTCGGGCACCAGCAGGATCTCGAAACGCTGCGCGACAGTGCTCATGCACGTGACGCTAGACAGGACCGGCGCGCCACGCACGTCCACCGGGCCGAGCGGAGCCGGAAACAGCTCTAGCCGAGCGTCAGGTCGACCAGCATCCGCCCCCGCAGGAGGTCTTCCGGTCGCGGTTCGACGCGGACGGTGGCCTCGGCCGTGCCGGGCGGGCCCGAGAGAGGGTCCGCCCGGCAGGTGAGCGTGTACACGCCCGCCGTGGGAGCGCTGAGGGAGAACCGTCCCTCGGCGTCCGTCATGGCAGCGATGTCCGGCAGGGGCTGGGGCCCGTCCGTGAACAGGACGTGAGCGCCCGTCACCGGGGTGCCCGAGGCGTCGCGGACGACGCCGGTGATCTCCACTGCTGAGCTGCTGCCGCTCATCGGGGTCCGCTCACGCCTTCCACGCCACGTAGTTGTTGTAGACCGGGGTGGTGAACCGGGTTCCCGAGTTCACCCGTGATCCGCCGTAGGCGTGTATGCCGAAGCCGTAGCGGCCCGTACTGTCGATGCGGTAGACGGAGCTGCCGCTCTGCCCACCGGCGGTGTCGATGTCGTAGTACACCTTGCGCGCGGCGACCGAGTCGATACCGCGTGCCGCGTACCACTGCGTCCCGGACGGCTTGTCGCCCGGATAGCCGGAAATGTTACCGGTGGTCTTGAGCAGGTCCGAGTCAGACCAGACGCCGAAGCCGAACCAGCCGGTGGTGGAGCCGATGTTGTTGGGCGTGATGATGGCGCCGTAGTCGAAGTTCTCGTCGCCGTTGGTCGTCCAGCCGGTCACCGAACGGAAGCTGGTGCAGGTGATGCTGCCGTAGGGCAGTGCGGCGCCGTTGCGGCCCGGCATCACCTGGATGCTCTTGACCCAGCCGTCCCGGCCCGCCACGCCGCTGCCCTTGATGTAGACGCAGTGCCCTGCCGTGGCGAGGGTGTGCGGGCCCAGGAGCCAGCCGGTGCCCTGGAAGAGGGCGTTGTCGCGGGCGGTGATCAGCAGGTAGCAGTGCACCCGCCAGGGATACACGCTGGTGTTGGTGATCTGGATGCGGTCGTCGGGACCGTGCACGGTCTCCGGGCCGGGCGGGGGCGGGCCGAAGGACGCCTCTCCGATGTCGGGCAGCGAGGCGGTCGGGGCCGTCCAGGCCTCCGGCGCGAAGTGGTCCGGGCGCTGATAGCCCTCGACGTTCTCCAGGCCCTCGCCCATCGAGTGCTGGGCCTGGCCCTGTGTCCCCTCGGAGGGCGGCTGCAGGACCGCTCCCTGCTCGGTGGTCAGAGACAGGGCTCCGTCGTCCGGCTCGTTCGTCACTGAGGTATGCGGATCTTGCGCCATTCTGGATCACCGGCTTTTCTGAGAGCTGCGATGTGATGCCTGTCCGGACGCCGCGGCCGCAACGTTTTGGCTCAATGCCCCTTCTACTGCTGCCGGACAAGTGCCGCAATAAGCCTTTTGCGCCGACCGTCGCGCGGGTGCGCGTCGTGCCCCGCGAAGGCCGGATACGTCAACTGAACGGCTCCCGGGCCCCATTCGGCGCTGAGGGCGCCAGTTCGCCCCGCCGCCTCACGGCGGACGGTCCCGGTCCGGTCCCAGCAGCCCCGGCCGGCACCCGCGCCCCGGCCACCGTGGGAGCGTGCGGGACGCGGGTGCCTCGATCGCGTCCTGAATACGTGGGCAGGCTCCTGAGCGTGCCGTTCCGCATGTAAGCGTCAGGGGCAGACAGTCTCCCCACGGGCCGCGCGTTAGCCTCGTCCGGTACGACAAGGCGGCGGAAGGAAGACGGGCGTGGCGGAGCAGGAGCGGCGTTCCCGGCGGCGGGGGCAGGGTGAGCTCGAGGCGCAGGTCCTCTCGGCCCTGCGCGAGGCGGACGGCCCCGCGACCGCGGGCTGGGTGCAGGAGCGGCTCGACGGCGACCTGGCGTACACGACCGTCGTGACGATCCTGAGCCGGCTCCTGGACAAGGGCGCGGTGACCCGCGAGCGCGCCGGCCGCTCCTTCGCCTGGACGCCGTCGTCCGACGAGGCGGGCCTCGCGGCCCGCAAGATGCGCAAGGTGCTCGACGGCGAGAGCGACCGGGAGGCGGTCCTCGCCAGCTTCCTCACCGCGCTGCCGCCCGGCGACGAGGCGCTGCTGCGCGAGCTCCTGCGCCAGGCCGAGGCGGAGAGGGACACCTGAACCGTCATGGGGATGTTCGTCCTTCTGCCGCTCGTGCTGCCGCTGACGGCCTGGCCGGTCGCCCGGCTCGCCGAGCAGCGCCTGCACCCGCGCACCGCCACCCGGCTGCTCACCACGGTCGCCGCCGTCATGGCGCTCGCCAGCACCCTGTGCCTGGGCCTGCTCATGGTCGTCGGAACGGCCCAGCTGCCCGGAAATCCCCTGCCGGACGGCTGGTCGGACCCCGAGGTGCGCGCCGCCGTCCCGTACGACGAGATCGCCGGACGCCTGGCCATCCCCGGTCTGCTCGCCGTGGCCGTGGCCTGCGGCCGGACCCTGTGGCGCCACCGCCAGGTACGCCGCCGCGCCCACCGCGCCCTCGCCGGGCTCCCCGGCACCTCCGTCGCGGTCCTGCCCGACGAGGAGCCCTATGCGTACGCGCTGCCCGGCGGCGCCCGCGACCGGGTCGTCGTGACCACCGCCCTGCTGGACTGCCTCGGACCCGCCGAGCGCCGCGCCCTGTTCGCCCACGAACGCGCCCACCTGGCGACCCGGCACCACCGCTATCTCCTCGCGGTGCAGCTGGCCGCGCGCGCCAATCCCTTCCTGCGTCCGCTGCGCACGGCGGTGTCCTACACCACCGAGCGGTGGGCGGACGAGGACGCCGCCCACGCCGTCGGCGACCGCAGGACCGTTGCCCGCGCGATCGGCAAGGCGGCGCTGCACTCCCGCGGCGCCCCGGCCCCCACCCTGGCCGGACTCGCCGCGCCGGGGCCCGTACCGCGCCGGGTGGCGGCCCTGCTCGGCCCCGCGCCCGCGGCGCGCAGCTGGCCCTCGCTGTTCACCGCGGTGGGGCTCGCGGCCTGGGCGGCGACCGCGGGGGCGGCGATCTCCGCCATGTCCTCGGCGAACTCGGCGGTGACGATGGTCCTCATCCTGCACGCGGCCACCCCGCTCTGAGGCCATAGGACCCTGCCGGTACGGTTTGCCGTTCCTTTACAGTGGCTGTAGAAGCAACTCCGCTTCCCCGCCACCGCCCTCGTGCGCCATGCCGTACGAGTACGAGAAGGAGCCACGGACCCGCAATGGGTGAGCCTCCCAGTACGAACCGTGCCATTTCCCGGCCGCTGTCCGAGCGCGAGGGAACGGGGGTGGCACGGTGACCGAGATCCTGCTTCTGCTGCTCGCCCTGCTCCTCACGCTCGCCTGCGCGCTGTTCGTCGCGGCCGAGTTCTCCCTGACCACCGTCGAGCGCGGTGACCTGGAGCGCGCCGCCAGGGCGGGGGAGCGAGGTGCCGATGGGGCCCTGAAGGCCGTCCGGCGCCTGACCTTCCAGCTGTCCGGCGCGCAGCTGGGCATCACCGTCACCTCGCTGGTGATCGGCATGCTCGCCGAACCGTCCCTCGCGGCGCTCCTGCGCGGCCCTCTCGAAGCGGCCGGTCTCGGCGGCGCCGCCCCGACCACGGCGACCCTGCTGGGCGTCGCCCTCTCGACCGTGATCCTGATGGTCGTCGGCGAGCTGGTGCCGAAGAACTGGGCGATCTCCCGGCCGCTGGCCGTCGCCAAGGTGGTGGCCGCACCGCAGCGCGGCTTCACCGCCGCTTTCGGGCCCTTCATCCGGCATCTGAACAGCACCGCGAACCGCGTCGTACGCCGCTTCGGCCTTGAGCCCGCCGAGGAGCTCGCCTCCGCGCGCACGCCCGAGGAGCTGGTCGCCCTCGCCCGGCGTTCGGCCGCCGAAGGCGCCCTGGAGGCGGACTCCGCGGAACTGTTCGTGCGCACCCTGCACCTGAGCGAGCTCACCGCGGAGAACGTGATGACCCCGCGCGTGGACGTCCGCGCCCTGGAGGCGCAGGCCACGGCCGCCGACGCCGCGAACCTGACGCACGCCACGGGCCTGTCCCGCTTCCCCGTCTTCCGCGACAGCCTGGACGAGGTCATCGGCACCGTGCACATCCGCGACGTGCTCGCCCTCGCGCCGGGCGAGCGGCGGCTCACCCCGGTCACCGAGCTGGCCACCGAGCCGCTGCTCGTGCCCGACAGCCTGCCCGCCGACCGGCTCCTGGAACGGCTGCGCGAGACCCGCACCATGGCCGTGGTCATCGACGAGTACGGCGGCACGGCCGGCGTGGCGACGGTGGAGGACATCGTCGAGGAGGTCGTCGGCGAGGTCCGCGACGAGCACGACCCCGTCGAGGTCCCCGACCTGCTGCCCGCACAGACCGCCCCGGACGGCCGCACCGTGTGGGAGGCCGACGGCGGCGTCCGCATCGACCAGCTCGCGGGGATAGGCCTCACCGCGCCCGAAGGACCGTACGAGACGGTGGCCGGCCTGATCGCCACCCGTCTGTCCCGCATCCCGGCCAAGGGCGACTTGCTGGACCTCGACGGCTGGCAACTGGCCGTCCTGACCGTCGAGCACCACCGCGCCGACCGGATCAGCATCACCGAACCGGCACTCCAGGTGCCCCGCCAGGCCGTGGAGGAGGCGCGATGACCACGCTCCAGCTCGTGATCGGCGCCCTGACGCTGCTCACCAACGCGTTCTTCGTCGGCGCCGAGTTCGCCCTGATCTCCGTACGCCGCAGCCAGATCGAACCCCGCGCCGAGGAAGGCGACAAGCGCGCCCGCATCACCCTGTGGGGCTTGCAGCACATCTCCGCGATGATGGCCACCGCCCAACTCGGCATCACCGTCTCCTCGCTGGTGCTCGGCGCGGTCGCCGAACCCGCCATCGCGCACCTCCTGGAGCCCGGCTTCGAAGCAATCCACGTCCCGCACGCGCTCGTGCACCCGATCGCGTTCGTCATCGCCCTGACCGTGGCGACGTATCTGCACATGCTGATCGGCGAGATGGTCCCCAAGAACATCGCGCTCGCCGCGCCCGCCAGGACCGCCCTGCTGCTCGGCCCGCCCCTCGTGGCCCTGACCCGGGCTCTGCGGCCGGTCGTCTTCGGCATCAACGCCTTCGCCAACACACTCCTGAAGCTGCTGAAGGTCGAACCGAAGGACGAAGTCGAATCCGTCTACACCGACGACCAGCTCGCCCGCATGGTGGTCGACTCCAGCGCCGCCGGGTTCCTGTCGGCCGCCGACGGCGAGCGGCTGCGCGACGCCCTGGAACTGGGCACCCGGCCGGTCGGCGAGATCCTCGTGCCGGTGGCCCAGATGCACACCGTCGAGCACTCCGTGACCCCGGCGCGCCTGGAACGGGTGGCCGCTCAGGCGGGCTTCTCCCGTTTCCCGGTGACGGGACCGGACGGCACCCTGCTCGGCTACCTGCACATCAAGGACACGCTCGGCATCACCGAGCGGGACCGGCCCTTCCCGCGCGCCGCCCTGCACGCGGTCACGCGGGTGCACATCGACACCCCGCTCGACGACACGCTCACCGCGCTGCGGGCCGCGGGCAGCCACCTCGCCGCGGTCACCGGCGCGAGCGGAACGGTGCTCGGGTTCGTCACCATGGAGGACGTCCTGACCGAGCTGGTCGGCCCTTCCCCGGCGGCGCTCGGCTGATCCACCGGTATCGCACGGCTGATTCACAGGTGGTGCGACTGTACGTGCGGGGGCTCCGGTGGCTAGGGTGCCCGTGATGTTCTACACAGGTGTAGCACCCGCATTTGACGTAAGACGCGAGACCGCGGGCCCGGGTTCCCCCGGGAGGTCCCGTGAGTGAGCCTGTCCGCTCGATGAATCAAGCCGGGGCACTGCGGGCGCCGCTGCCCGCCGCCCGCAGTGCCCCTCCGGCGGCTCCTCCGGCGGCGCCCTCGGTCCCCACCGTGGCGCCGAAACCCCCGGTCAAGCAACGCGACTCGTTCTTCGACAACGCCAAGTACCTGGCGATCGTCCTTGTCGCGATGGGCCATGCGTGGGAGCCGCTGCGCGGTGACAGCCGGGCGGCGGCAGCGCTCTACATCACCGTCTATACGTTCCACATGCCGGCGTTCATCGTCATCTCCGGCTACTTCTCGCGCAGCTTCGACGCGAGTCCCGGCCGGCTCAAACGCCTGGTGACGGGCATCGCCGTGCCGTACGTCGTCTTCGAGGTCGCGTACACCTTCTTCAAACGCCGGGCGGGCGACGACCCCACGTACCCGATCAGCCTGCTCGACCCCTGGTACCTCACCTGGTTCCTGGTGGCCCTCTTCGTCTGGCGCCTGACCACCCCGCTGTGGAAGGTGGTGCGTTGGCCCCTGCCCATCGCCCTCGCCATCGCGGTGCTCGCCTCCGTCTCGCCCGACATCGGCGACGACCTGGACCTGCAACGGGTGCTGCAGTTCCTGCCCTTCTTCGTCCTCGGCCTGTGCCTGAAGCCCGAGCACTTCCGGATCGTGCGCCGCAGGGAGGCCCGGGTCCTGGCGCTGCCCGTCTTCGCCGCGGCCCTGCTGTTCGCGTACTGGGCGGCGCCGCGCATGAACGCCGCGTGGTTCTACCGCAGGGACAGCGCCCAGGAGCTGGCCGCGCCGGGCTGGGCCGGCGGCGTGATGACGCTGGCGATGTTCGGCTGCTCGTTCGTCCTCGTCGCCTGCTTCTTCGCCTGGGTGCCGGGGCGCAGGCTCTGGTTCACCGCCCTGGGCGCGGGCACGCTCTACGGCTACCTGCTGCACGGCTTCGTCGCCAAGGGCTCCCGCTTCTGGGACTGGTACGACCTGGACTGGCTGCACACACCGCTCGGCGAGATCACGGTCACCCTCGCGGCGGCGGCCCTCATCACCGCACTGTGCACGCCACCGGTGCAGCGCCTCTTCAAGTTCGCGATGGAACCCGAGATGGAGTGGGCGTTCAAGAAGGACGCGAAGACGGTCGCACGCAGACGGGGCGCGCACCGCCGGGGGTAGCGGCGGCGTCCTGCCGATGGTGCCGCCCGGCCCGTGTCCGGGAGAGCCGAGGCCACAGTGCCTCAGACCGGCGCGGGCCCGAACCGGCGCCGGTAGGCCGAAGGGGTCAGGCCCGTGTCGCGGCGCATCAGGGCGCGCAGATTGGCGGTGGTGCCGAGGCCGCTGCGCCGGGCGACCGTCTCGAAGGGCGCCACTCCCCGTTCGATCAACCGGCAGGCCAGCGCGAGGCGTTCGGCGGTGAGCCAGGCCAGGGGAGTGGTGCCCAGCTGGGCCTGGAAGCGGCGGTGCAGGGTCGCGGGGCTGAGCGCGGCGTGCGCCGCGAGGCCGGGCACGGTCAGGGGCGAGTCGAGTCGTTCCCTGGCCCAGGCCAGGACCGGGGCCAGGGACTCGTCCGGTACGTCGGGCACAGGACGCTCCACGAACTGCCGCTGGCCGCCGTCCCGGTGGGCGGCGAAGACCAGCCGCCGGCTCACCGCGTTGGCGACCTCGGCGCCGTGGTCACGGCGGACCAGATACAGCCCGAGGTCGAGCGCGGCGGCGCTGCCCGCGGCCGTGAGGATGTCGCCGTCGTCGACGAAGAGCACGTCGGGTTCGAGCCGTACGCCGGGGAAGCGTGCACGGAAGTCGTCCGCCCACTGCCAGTGCGCGGTCGCCCGGCGTCCCTCCAGTACCCCGGCCTCGGCGAGCGTGAAGGCACCGCTGCAGAACCCGACGAGCCGGGCCCCGCGGGCATGCGCCCGGCGAACGGCGTCGAGCACCGCCGGGCGGCGCGGGACCTCGACGTCGGGCCGGTTGGGCACGATCAACGTGTCCGCCGAGTCGGCCGCGTCGATCCCGGCCACGCCCGTGAGCGTGAAGAAGCCGTCCCGCATCAGGGTGTGCGGCTCGGGCGAACAGAGGCCGAACTCATAGAGATCGCGACCGAGTTCGGGCCTGCGAAGGCCGAACACCTCGGTGGCGCAGCCGAGCTCGAAGGGGTTGGAGTTGGCGTCGACGATGACGACGACGCGGTGTGGGCCCCTTGCCGCGGCAGGCTGAGAGGATTCTTGCGACATACGCTATTTCTAACACTCACGGAGGCGGCGCCCGGCGTCGGAGGCTTGGCGCATGAGCAGCGAACCGATCGCCCTGAGCAAGGCCTTTGCCTCCTTCGACGCCCTGTGGAGCCCGCGCATCGTCACCCGCGTCAACGACTACGACGTACGAGTGGCCAAAGTGGAAGGCGACCACCTCTGGCACGTGCATGACGACACCGACGAGTTCTTCCTGGTCCTGGAAGGCGAACTGCGCATCCATCTGCGCGAGCCGGCCGGCGAACGCACGGTCACCCTGCCCAAGGACGCCGTCTTCACGGTCCCGCGCGGCACGGAGCACAAGCCGTCGGCTCCGTCCGGCGCCAGGATTCTCGTCTTCGAGCCCACGGGCACTCCGACGGTCGGCGACCGGCACGACGAGATACCGGAGCACGTCGACGAGACGACGGGCCACAGCCTGAACCTCTGAGAATGCCCTGGTCATCCCTCTGGGCACCGGTGCGCACCAGCGGTATGCCAGGTGTGGACCCGTCGACCACGAGAGGTGGGGTCAAGCATGTTCACCGCTGGATTCTGGAAGGCCACCACGGAGCGCGCGCTCCGTACCTTCGCGCAGTCGCTCGCCGCCGTCCTGGTCGCCGGGGCGACGACCCTCCTGGACGTCGACTGGCAGGCGGCGCTCGCCACCGCGGGGATGGCGACGCTGCTCGCCGTCCTCACGGCGGTCGGCGCCGCGAACGTAGGGGGCCGCGGGCCCGGCATCACCGAGACGCCCACCGCCCGCAAGGGGCGGATCGTGCCCTGACCGGAGTCAGTGCCTGACTGCCTGACCAGGGTCGGAGTCAGTGCCTGACCAGGGCCGGAGCCAGTGCTTGACCACGGCCGGGGTCAGGCCCTGGTCAGCCGTCCGGCCTCCACCGAGAGCCGCTCTCCCCGGAACCGCTCCCGCAGCCTCCGGTCGTGCGACACCACGACCAGCGTGCCCCGGTAGGCGGCCAGTGCCTCGTCGAGCTCCTCGACCAGGGCGGGGGAGAGGTGGTTCGTCGGCTCGTCGAGCAGGAGGAGGTCGGCCGGGCGCGTCACCAGGCGGGCAAGGGCCAGGCGGCGGCGCTGCCCCACGGAGAGTCCCTTGACCGGCACCACCAGGTCCTCCTCGCGGAAGAGGCCGAGGGAGAGCAGCGCATCCGCGTGGTCCTCGGGAAGGCCCGCGAGGCCTGCGGCGAACGCGTCGAGCAGCGGCCTTGCCGGGTCCGCAGCCTCCTCCGTGTCCGCAGGGTCCGCCGTGTCCTCGTAGGTGAGGTACGCGATCTCCTGCGGCAAGTAGCCGACGCGGGAGGGGAGTTGGACCTCCCCGCGATCCGGGGTGAGCACCCCGGCCAGGACGGCGAGCAGCGTCGACTTGCCCGCGCCGTTCGCCCCGGTCACCAGCGTGCGCGACCCCGGTTCGAGGACGAGGCTCTCGATGGCGAGGCGCTCTCCCACCGCGACGTCCGTCAGCGCGGCCGGACGTACGAACGGGTGGTCGCCGCCCTCGATGCCTTCGCCCGGCGAGAAGTGCAGCGGGTCGGGCGGGCGCGGCACCGGCTCCGCGCGCAGCCTGCGCAGCCGCTCGCGCGCGTTGCGCACGATGCCGGAGAGCTGGCCCTCCACGGACCGGTTGTGGCTCGCGAAGCGAGGGCTCTCGCTCATCCGCCAGCCGACCGCGAGCCGCTTGTTGCCGCCCTCGGCGAGCCGCTCCTGGCGTTCGACCTCCTCGCTCCACTCCCGGTAGCGCTCCTCCCAGCGCCGCCGGGCCGTGGCGCGCTGCTCCAGATAGCCGTGCCAGCCGCCGCCGAAGCGGGCCACGGACCTGCGGTCGCCGTCGACCTCGACGATCACCTCGGCGACCCGGTCGAGGAACACCCGGTCGTGGGTGACGGCGACGACCGTGCCCCGGTGGGCGCGCAGCCGCTCCTCCAGCCAGCCGAGCGCCTGGTCGTCCAGGTGGTTCGTCGGCTCGTCCAGGAGGAGCAGCTCGGGCTGCGGGGCAAGGACGCAGGCGAGCGCGAGCCGCGCGGCCTCGCCGCCGGACAGCGATCCCAGGGTCCGGGAACGGTCCAGGTGCGGTATGCCGAGACCGTGCAGGGCGGCGTCGAAACGCGCGTCGGCGCGGTAGCCGTCACGGGCCTCGAACGCGGCGACGAGGTCTCCGTACGCGGCAAGTCCGGCGTCCCCGGCCGAGCCGAGCGACTCCTCCGCCTCGCGGATGCGCCGCTCCAGATCCCGCAGTTCGGCGAGCGCGTCGTCCACCGCGTCCCGCACGGTGGCGTGCGGCGGAAGGCGCAGGGTCTGCGCGAGATAGCCGGTGCCGCCGTCCGAGACGACGGCCACCTCGCCGTCGGCGGGCTCGAACTCACCCGCCATCAGGCGCAGGAGCGTCGACTTGCCCGAGCCGTTCTCACCGATGACGCACGCCTTCTCGCCGGGCCGCACCGACAGGGAGACCTGTTCGAGGACGGGCCGCTGCGGATATCCGTACGACACGTCGCGCAGGACGAGTTGACTCACGGTGCGCATCCCCCCTCGGTCGTGCGGGCCTGGCCGGCTTCTGGGTCACACGGGCTGGCCGAACAGCTCCCGCAGTACGTCCTCCATCGTGACCATGCCGGCCAGCCTGCCGTCCGAGCCGAGCACCGCCGCCACGTGCGTGCGGCTGCGGCGCATCGCGGTCAGTACGTCGTCGAGCGGTGTGGTCTCGCGGACCTGTGCGATCTTGCGCATGTCCGGCACCCGGAACGGCAGGTCGCGCGGCATGCGGTCGAGCGCGTCCTTGACGTGCAGATAGCCGACGATGCGACGGCCGTCGTCCACGACGGGAAAGCGCGAGAATCCGGACTCCGCCGAAAGTCGCTCAAGCTCCTCCGGCGTCACGCCCACCCGGGCGTAGATCACGCTCTCCAGCGGAAGCACCACATCCCTGACGGGCCGGCGGCCCAGCTCCAGGGCGTCGTGCAGCCGCTCCTGGGCGCGGTCGTCGATCAGCCCCGCGTCACCGGAGTCCTTGACCATCCGGGCCAGCTCGTCGTCCGAGAAGGACGCGCTGACCTCGTCCTTCGCCTCGACCCTCAGCAGCTTGAGCAGGCCGTTGGCGAAGGCGTTGATCGCGAAGATGACCGGGCGCAGCGCCCGGGCGATCGCGACCAGCGGCGGGCCGAGCAGCAGCGCCGTGCGCACCGGCTCGGCCAGCGAGATGTTCTTGGGGACCATCTCGCCGAGCAGCATGTGCAGATACGTCGCGAGCGTCAGGGCGATGACGAACGAGATCGGGTGGACCAGACCGTGCGGTACCCCTACTCCGTCGAACAGCGGCTCCAGGAGGTGCGCTATCGCGGGTTCGGCGACGATGCCGAGCACCAGGGTGCACAGCGTGATGCCGAGCTGCGCGGCGGCGAGCAGCGCGGAGACGTGCTGCAGACCCCACAGCACGCTCTTGGCGCGCCGGTCGCCGTCTTCGGCGTACGGCTCGATCTGGCTTCTGCGTACGGAGATGAGGGCGAACTCGGCGCCCACGAAGAAGCCGTTGACCACGAGGGTCGCAAGGCCGATCAGCAACTGGACGGCGATCATCGCTCCTCCTCCCGGTGGTCGACGTGCAGGGGTGCGTGCAGCAGGACGCGGGCCGCGCGACGGCCGCGGGCGTCCACGACGTCGAGCCGCCAGCCGTCCACCTCGAGGCTGTCGCCCTCGGCGGGGATGCGGCCCAGCTCGGTCGCGACGAGTCCGGCGAGCGTCTCGTACGGCCCTTCCGGCGTGCGCAGGCCGACGCGGGCCAGCTGGTCGGTGCGGGCCGAGCCGTCGGCGGAGTACCGCGTGCGGCCGTCGTCGTCCGTGCCCTCGGCGGCGATGTCGGGCGTCTCGTGCGGGTCGTGCTCGTCCCGCACCTCGCCGACGACCTCCTCGACGATGTCCTCCAGGGTCGCGACGCCCGCCGTGCCGCCGTACTCGTCGATGACCACGGCCATCGTGCGCTTGCCGGAGAGCCGGTCGAGCAGCTGGTCGACGGTCAGCGTGTCCGGTACGAGGAGGGGCTCGCGGATGACCTCGGCGACGGGGTAGCGGGCCCGGCGCTCGGCCGGTATGGCCAGGACGTCCTTGATGTGTGCGACGCCGACGACCGAGTCGAGGCTGCCACGGTAGACGGGGAAGCGCGACAGGCCCGTGGCGCGGGTGGCGTTCGCGACGTCCTCGCAGGTGGCGAGGACGTCGAGGGCCATGACCTGGACGCGCGGCGTCATCACGTTCTCCGCGGTGAGGTCGGCGAGGTTCAGGGTGCGCACGAACAGCTCGGCGGTGTCCGGCTCCAGGGAGCCCTCCCTGGCGGAGTGCCGGGCGAGCGCCACCAGCTCCTTGGGGCTGCGCGCGGAGGCCAGCTCTTCGGTGGGCTGGATGCCGAAGCGGCGTACGGAGCGGTTCGCGGTGTTGTTCAGGTGCGCGATGAAGGGGCGGAACGCGGAGCTGAACAGGCGCTGCGGGGTCGCCACCCGTTTGGCGACGGCCAGTGGTGAGGAGATCGCCCAGTTCTTGGGGACCAGCTCGCCGACGACCATCAGGAAGACCGTCGACAGGGCCGTGCCGATGACCAGGGCGATCGACGAGGACGCCGAAGGGGGGATGCCCATGGCGCGCAGCGGGCCCGCGATGAGCTTGGCGATGGAGGCCTCGGAGAGCATGCCGACGACCAGGTTGGTCACGGTGATGCCCAACTGGGCCCCGGAGAGCTGGAAGGTGAGGTTCTTGACGGCTTTGAGGGCGCCCGCGGCGCCGCGCTCGCCGCGTTCGGAGGCACGCTCCAGTTCGCTGCGCTCGACCGTCGTGAGGGAGAACTCGGCCGCGACGAAGACGCCGCAGGCCAGCGAGAGCAGCACCGCCACGAGGAGCAGGAGCACTTCGGTCATCGGGTCACCTCCGTCCCATGATCGGGCAGGGAGCGGGGGAATGCGCGATGTCGGGTACTGGGAGGCTCGCCCATCGGCGGACGCTCACACCTTTCGTTGATGTTCGAGTGGTCCGTCCATTTTAAAGGATCAGCAAAGGCCACTCCTGCGGATTGTCCACAGGTACCCCGGCCCCCGCCGCTCAGTCGCCCGGGTCAGGAGCCTGCGTTAAAAACTTTTTCTAGAAAGTGGTTCTAGATCGGCGGCGCTTGGCCCAGACTCTCGTTCATGGTCAAACGTGAGTCCGAGCCGGTGAACCGGCCGGTGCCGGGCAACCCCTACGTCCAGCCGCCGCCCTCTGCGCGCCGCTCCCGCGGGCCCGGCGCGGCCCTTGTCGCCGGGGCCGTCGCGCTGGTTCTGGCCGGGGCGGGCCTCTACGTCCTTGCTCAGGGCGACGACGGCGGTTCTCGCGCGCCTGTCGCGGGGCAGAGCCGGCAGCCGTCGGACAGCGAGCGGGAGCCGTCCGGTCCGGACCGGGACGCCGGAGCGGGCGGTGACGACGGTTCGGCCGCGGTGATCGACGTCAACGCGGGGCGAAAGCCCGGCGAGGTCAGGGCCTGGCTCGCCGTGAACGACATCGAACTGCCGGGCAAGGGCGCTCAGCTCCTGGACCTGTGGCACGTGCCGGGGATCGTGGCCCAGGCCGAGTACGACGAGGTCACCGGCTACCGCACCTCGGACGGCTCGAAGGCATGGACGGTGCCGCTGCCCGGCACGGTGTGCGACACACCGGTGAACCCCACGCCGGACGGCAAGGTCGTGGTCGCGTACACGAAGAAGAAGTCCGAGCGGAACACCAGCTGCGACCAGCTGCGGATGATCGACCTCAAGACCGGCGAGAAGGGCTGGCACAAGGAGCTCGTCAGCCGCGGCTTCTGGGACGACACGAGCGCGACACATGTCGCCGTCTCCGGCAGCACCGTCCTGGTCGACCAGAGCGCCACCATGCGCGCCTACCGGATCAGCGACGGCAAGCGGCTGTACGTCACGAAGCGGGAGCGCGAGGGCGGCTGCTCCCTCACCGGCGTCGCGGGCGGACCGGCGCTGCTCCAAGTGGAGTCCTGCGCGCCGGGCAGCCCCGCGACGCACGGCCGGCTCAGGAAACTCGACCCCCGCACCGGCGACACCGACTGGCGCTACCGGACGAAGAAGGGCTGGAGCATCGAGAAGGTCTACTCCGCGGACCCCGTCGTGGTCGCCGTCCGGAACCGCGAGGAGACGGACAAGTGGGCCGTCGTCGCCGTCGACGACAAGGGGGGCCAGCGCTCCTGGATCCCCCTCGACAAGGGCCCGCACGCCTTCGAGATGTGCGCCGGGGCGGGAGACGCCGGCGAAGGCGTGCAGAACTGCCCGGGAGCCGCCGCCGACGCGGACACCCTGTATCTGGCGAGCGAGCCCGAGGACGACCTTCTCGGACCCAACAAAATCGTTGCCTTCGACCTCCGTACGGGGGAGCGCAAGTGGTCCGGCGCCGTCGGTGGCGGGCGGCAGCTCACGCCGGTGACGGCGGGCGGTGCCGACCGGCCGGGGGTGATCGCCTACGTACGGCCGAAGGACGGCAGGGGCGGCCAGACCGTGCGCTTCGGCCCCGGCGGCGGCAAGCCGGAGGTACTGCTGCGGCACACGTCCTCGGCCGCGGACATGGAAAGCGGCATGTTCGCCGGCAACACCCTGTACGCCGACGGCCGGTTCTTCGTGACCCCCGCACGCCTGGACGGCAAGAGCCATGGGTCCGCCGGCGAGCAGGCCGACGCTCGCATGCTCGCCTTCGGCCGGTGAGACTCCCGGCACCCCGGGCCTCCCGAGCCCCTCGGCCCCCGGCCGCCTCGCAGCAGACACCCGTACCCGCATCACCAGTGGAGTCACGATGACCCAGCCCTTCCCGCCCTCCGGGCAGACACCGCAGGGCCCGCAGGGTGCCTTCGGCCCGCCCCCGCAGGGCTTCTTCGGCCCGCCCCCGCAGGCCCAGCCTCCCGGCTTCGGCCCGCCCGTGACCCCGCCGCCCGGCGGAGGAGGGCGTCGGCCGGGGCGGCGCCGCACGGCGATCCTCGTCTCCGTGGTCGCCGCCCTCGCCCTGATCGTCGGCGGCGGACTCTGGTACGCCGTCTCGTACGACGGCGGCCCCGGGGACAAGACCGCGGCCAAGCCCGGCGACGGCGATCGCGCGAAGGCCGACTATCCGAAGCCCGAGGAAGAACCGCCGGCCATCCCCGAGGCCTACTTCAGGACTTCGGGTGTGCAGCCCAAGCTGCCCAAGGGCGAGAACACCTGGCAGGTCAAGGGGTCCTGGCTGACCGACAAGGTCTTCGCCAAGGCCTCGGTCGACAAGATAGTGGGCCTGGACGCAACCACGGGGGACAAGCTGTGGACCCTGCCCAAGCCCGGCATGTCGTGCGCGGGCTCCCCGGACACCGGCAAGGACGGCATCGCCGTGGTGGTCACGGGGGCCACCGTGCACGACGACCGCGGCTTCCGCGCCCCCTGCACCGAGATCACCGCGTTCGACGTCGACGACGGCCGCAAGCTCTGGACCAAGTCCATCACCGTCGGCTCCCAGAAGGAGAAGACGGCGTTCAACCAGGTCACCATCAGCGGTGACACGGTCGCCGTCGGCGGCCTGTACGGCGGCGCGGCCTTCGACCTGCGCAGCGGCGACGTCAAATGGGAGCCGCAGCAGGGGGACACATGTCGCGACGTCGGCTACGGAGGCGGCACGCGACTGGTGGCGGTGCGCTCCTGCGGTGACTACGGATCGGAGCGGTACAGGGTCCAGCTCCTCGAACCGGCCACCGGGAAGGCGAAGTGGAGCCACAAGCTGCCCGCGGGTGTCCACGCGCCCAGCGTCGTCTCCACCGAGCCGGTGGTCCTCGCCCTCGACTCCGGCGAGATCAGCGGGTCCGGCGCGACGGACGTCTTCTCCCTCGACGACAAGGGTGAGCGGCTCACCAGGATCGCCCTGCCGGACGACAAGTACCTGCACGAGTGCGGCACCGCGTCCATCGTCCAGGACTGCCGGGGCATCGTCGCCGGCAACGGCAGGCTCTACGTCCCGACCGAGCAGCGCGACGGGGCGAAGGAGTACTCGTCGACGAACGACATCGTGGTCTTCTCCCTGGCCACCGGGAAGACCACGGGGGAGAGGATGGAGGCGGGCGACCACTCGCCGATCTTCCCCATCCGCATGGACGGCGGGAACGTACTCGTCTACAAGAGCGCCCCGTTCACGCAGGTGGTCTCACTCGACGGCAGGACGCTGAAGAAGGAGAGGGTGCTGCTCGACGCCCGGACCCGGCCGAGCACGCTGTCGCCCCTGCGCGCCGAACTGCTCTTCCGCCACAACAAGCTCTACATCAGCTCCGATCTGCTCGCCAAGCCGGCGACGAAGGGCAAGAAGACGATCATGATGTACGGCTTCGCCGCCAAGTAGGCCGCGGCGGAGGGTTCTCATTCGCCGTGCAACTGCTCGATGACCGGCCCGAACGCCTCCATACCGGGTTCCAGGACGACGATGTACGAGAAGCCGTACCGCTCCCGCCGGACGCGCAGTTGCTCGGCCATCTGCTCGACCGTGCCGAGGAGCAGGATCGGCAGATCGAGGGCTTCGTCCTCGGTGAGGTGCGGGATGAAGGAAAGGAAGGGCCGGATGGCGGCCCGCCGGTCGGCGCTCACCTCGACCATCTGGACCAGCACGTTCAGTTCGGCCGGTTCGGTACGGGCCGAGGCGTGGCGCCGGTAGAAGGCCACTCGTTCGTCCAGGTCCCCGGCCGTGATGACGGTCGGTCTGCCGTCCGGGCCCGCACGTCCGCCGGTGAACGCGGCGATGTCGGCGTGCTCGGCGGCCAGCCGCAGCATGCGGTCGCCGTTCGCGCCGACCAGCAGGGGCGGGCGGGGCTGCTGCGCGGGACGCGGCTGGAACTCGGGGGAGGCGAGGAGCCGGTCCAGCTCCTCGATGGTGCCCCGCAGATGGGACACGCGTTCACCCGGCGTCCCCCAGGGCAGGCCCGCCATGTCGTGCTCCGCCCGTACGTACCCGGTGCCGAGGCCGAGTTCGAAGCGCCCGTCCGTGAGAGCGTCCGTGGTCGCGACCTCGCGGGCGAGCAGCGTCGGGTTCCAGAACGCGGCGTTCAGGACGAACGTGCCGACGCGGGGACGCTGGGTGGCCTCGGCCGCGGCGACGACCGCGGGGAAGGGCGCGGGCATGCCGATGTGGTCCGCCACCAGGATGATGTCGTAGCCGAGTTGCTCGGCGCGGCGGCACTTCTTGCGCCATTCGTTCCCGGTGGACGGAGTGACCATGTTGACGCCGAAACGGAACGGGCGGTTCATGAAGTCTCCTCATCCATGCGGACAGTCGGGCATCAGCGGCCGTCGTCCATCAGGACTGGCGGGCATCCGCGGCCGTCGTCCGTCACTCATGTGCGATGGCCGCCAGGACGTTCATGCGCGACGCGCGCAGCGCGGGGAGCAGCGCCGCCGCGAGGCCCACGAGCACCGAGCCGACCAGGACCGCGATCACCGTCGTCCAGGGGATCGCGAAGGCCGTCATGCCCTGCAGGGCAAGGACCTGCTGGGCGGCGACGCCCCACACCAGACCGAGCACGAGCCCGAGCAGCGCGCCGAACACCGCGATCACCACCGACTCCAGGCGGATCATCCGGCGCAGCTGCCGCCGGGCGAGGCCGATGGCGCGCAGCAAGCCGATCTCGCGGGTGCGCTCGACGACGGAGAGGGCGAGGGTGTTGACCACGCCGAGCACCGCGATGATGATCGCCAGGCCGAGCAGCGCGTAGACGAGGTAGAGCATCACGGCGATCTGCTCGCGGATCAGCTCCTTGTAGTCGGCCTGGTCGCGCACCTGCACCTGCGGATACGGGTCGAGGGTCTTCTCCAGCCGGTCGCGCAGCGTGTCGGCGTCCGTGCCGGGGGCCGCGTTCACGTAGAGCGCGGAGTCCTGGCCGCCGGGCACGAACTCCTCGATCGTGGCCATGCCGAGGAAGAGTCCGCCCTCGACGCCGAACCCCTCGGCTCCGGGCTGGTCGGTGAGCGCGCCCACGGTCAGTTCCGTCTTGCGCCCGCCGGGGAACTCCACGGGCAGCTTCGAGCCGGTCCGGACCTCGTGGTCCTGCGCGAAGTCCCGCTGCATGGCGATCCTGCCGGGCGCCAGAGCCCGGGAGGTGCCGCCCGTGACGTACGTGACGCGGGCGACGTCGTCGAGGCGCGGGTCGTAGCCCGCCGCGGTCGTCTCCACGCTCTTGCCGTCCGGCATGGACACCTTCACGGGCGCGAACCGCTGCCGCACGACGAGCCCGGCGCCGTCGGTGTCCCGCACCTTCTCGGTGATCTCCCGGGCGAACGGCAGGAAGTTGCTGTTCTGTACGACGAAGTCGGCGCCCAGCGTCTTGTCGATCTGCTCGTCGAACGACTTGGTCATCGACGCGCTCGCCACCGCCATGCCGCTCACCAGGGCGAGGCCCACCATCAGCGCGGCGGCCGTGGCGCCCGTGCGGCGCGGGTTGCGCAGCGCGTTGCGCTGGCTCATCCGGCCGACCGAGCCGAACACGGCGGGGAACGCGCCGCCGAGCACCCGGATCACCGGGCGGACCAGGAGCGGTCCCGCGATCACGGTCGCGATCAGGGTCAGGACAAGACCGATCCCGAGCAGGGACGCCGCCGATGACGTCTTCTCCGCGGTGGCGCAGCCCACGAGCGCGGCGGCGCCCGCCGCCCCGACGACCGCGCCGAACGCCGCTCGGATCCTCAACGGCCGCCCCACGCCCGCGATTTCCGCGTCCGCCAGCGCCGCCATCGGCGAGACGTGGGCGGCGCGCCGCGCCGGGAGATACGCGGCGACGAACGTGACGCCGACCCCGACGACGTACGAGACGACGGGAGTGGCCCACCCGATGACCATCTCGGTGGACTTCAGGTTCATTCCGAAGAGGCTCATCAGCTCGATGAGCCCGGCCGCGAGCCCGATGCCCGCCGCGAGGCCCACCGTCGAACCGGCCACGCCGAGCAGGACGGCCTCGGTGAGAACGGAGCGGCGCACCTGCCTGCGGTCGGCGCCGAGGGCGCGCAGCAGGCCCAGTTCGCGGGTGCGCTGCGCGATGAGCATGGAGAAGGTGTTGACGATCAGGAAGATGCCCACGAGGACGGCTATCCCGGCGAAGCCGAGCATCACGTACTTGATGACGTCCAGGAATCCGCCGAGTTCGGAGGCGGCCGAGTCGGCCTGTTCGTCGGCGGTCTTCAGGTCGTAGCCCGAGCCCAGCTCGTCGGCGAGACGGCGCTTCAGCTCGGTGTCGCTGACGCCGGGGTCGGCGTCCACCGAGATGCCCGTCGCCACCTTCCTGCTGCCCAGGAGCTCACGCTGGGCGGTCGGGGTGTCCAGGTAGACCAGGGCCGCGCCGGGGTTGGTGGTGGTGAAGGTGACGATGCCGACGACCTCGACCTTGAACGAGCCGGGCGCGGCGAGCACGGTGAGAGTGTCGCCGATCTCCACGTCCTTCTTGTCGGCGGTGTCCTTGTCGAGCAGCGCCTGGTCCTCGCCGCGCGGGGCGTGCCCCGAGGTCAGCTCGACGGGGCTGCGGTCGTTGGCGTACCAGTTGGTGGCGACGGTGGGGGCGCCGGTGGTGGAGCCCACCGGTTCGTTCTCGCTGTCGACGACCGTGATGTTCTCGACGGCCGCGTCGACACGCGAACGGGCGACCCCGTCGATCGTGGCGACCCGGCCCGCGAGCCTGGCGGGGAGCGTCGGCGTCTGTCCCGAGGGCACCGCCTCTTCGAGGTCCTCCTTGGGCTCGACGGTCACATCGGCGGACGTCGAGGCGAAGAGCCGGTCGAAGGTGCGGGCCACCGTGTCCGAGAAGATGAGACTGCCCGCGACGAACGCCACGGAGAGGATCACGGCCAGGGCGGAGAGCAGCAGCCTGCCCTTGTGCGCGAGGAAGCTCCGGAGCGTCGCCTTCAGCATGGCCGCTCTCCGTCTCAGTCCCGGTCCGGCTTGCTGTCGATGCCGGCGTCCTGGACGCCGCCGGCCCCGCTGACGCCCTGGTCGCCGTCGGTCTCGGCGCGGCCCCGGGGAGGCTGGGCGTGCGGAGGCTGGGCGTGGATCACGTCGAACCGCTTGAGGCGTTCCAGGACGGATTCGGCCGTCGGGCGCGGCATCTCGTCGACGATCCGGCCGTCGGCCAGAAAGAGCACCAGGTCGGCGTGGGCGGCCGCGCCCGGGTCGTGGGTCACCATGACGACGGTCTGCTCCAGCTTGTCCACGGCGTCACGCAGGAAGCCGAGCACTTCGAGGCCGGCGCGCGAGTCGAGGTTGCCGGTCGGCTCGTCCGCGAAGATCAGCTCGGGGCGCGAGGCGAGGGCCCGGGCGCAGGCCACGCGCTGCTGCTGGCCGCCGGAGAGCTGGGCGGGCCGGTGTTTCAGGCGGTCGCGCAGGCCGAGCGTCTCGATGACGTAGTCCAGCCATTCGCGGTCGGGGCGCTGGCCCGCGATGTCCATCGGCAGCGTGATGTTCTCGAGGGCGTTGAGGGTGGGGATGAGGTTGAAGGACTGGAACATGAAGCCGATGCGGTCCCGCCGCAGCTGCGTCAGTTCCTTCTCCTTGAGCCCCGTGATCTCGGTGTCGCCCAGCCACACCTGACCGGCTGAGACCGTGTCGAGCCCGGCGAGCAGATGCATGAGCGTGGACTTGCCCGAACCGGACGGGCCCATGACCGCCGTGAAACGGCCGCGCGCGATGTCCACGTCGACCGAGTCGAGGGCGAGCACGGTGGTCTCCCCGGAACCGTACGCCTTGGTCAGGGCGCGGGCGCGCGCCGCGACCCCTGCGGGTTCCGCAAGGCCGGTGGCCGCTGCAGAAACAGGTGTGGACAAGGCCGCCTCCCGGGTCGTGGCCGTTCCAACTCCCTTGATTCAGCCGAGAGTAGAGGGTCGGCGCTGGTGCCGGTATCCCTCCGAGGTCGTGGACCGGATACGTATGTAAGGGGCACCGGACCGGTGCTCGCCCGGCGGCTCTGTGCGCCTCTGCGCCCTCCCGCGCCCTCTTGCCGGTGCTAGCACCGCGGCGCTAGCTTGATGGAATGGCGAAGACCCAGCTGAACGTACGGGTGGACGAAGGCACGGCCCGGGCCGCCCGCGAGCGTGCGCTCGCCCGCGGGATGAGCGTGAACCGCTACATCGAAGAACTCGTCAAACAGGACGCCGGCGAAGTCGGGCACACCTTCGTCGAGGCCGCCGCCGACTTCATGAAGCAGTACGAATCCGTCTTCGCCGAAGAGTTCGGTCCCGAGCGCGAGGGTCGACGTTAGCCCTTGAACCTCAGAATCGATCTTGCCTGGCTTTTGATGATCGCTGAACACAAGACGCCCGGGGACCCGCAGGTCACCGACTGGGGTGCCCTGGTGGCCGCCGTCAGCCGGCACGAGGCGGAGATCTTCGGCGTGCCCGTCTACGAAAGCCCGCACGACCGCGCGGCGGCCCTGCTCCAGGTCCTCCTGCACATCCCCGCCCTGGAACGCTCCAACGCCCTGTTCGCCTCGTCCGTCGCGTACGCCTATCTGGTCGCCAGCGGCATGAAGGTCGTCACCTCGCCCGAGCAGGTGCGCGAACTGGCGCGCCTGGTGAAGGAGGACGGGGCGAGCGTGCGCGACATCGCGGACGAACTGCGGAAGTGGAGCCTTTAGCACCCGGATGGCCCGCGGCAGCCGGGGGCGACGGGGAGCGCGCGATCGATCATGCGGCGACGATAGGTTCGGGGCCAAGAGAGCCGCACTCCAGGAGGACGCCCATGCCCGCCGACATCCTGCCGATGATCATCACCCCCGACCTCGAACGCCTGCTGCGGTTCTACCGCGAGTTGCTCGGGGCCGAGGAAGTGTCGAGGACTCCGCAGGAGGGGCCCGCGTTCTTCGTGGACCTGTGCGTCGGCGACTCCCAGCTGGGTGTCGTGTCGGACACGAGCGTGCCGCTCGACACGCCGCAGCGCATCCTGCTGAGCATGGCGGTGGAGACGGTCGACGACCTCCTCGAGCGGGTGGAGTCCCTCGGCGGCGAGGTGCTCGGTCCTGCCAACGACATGCCGTGGGGACAGCGCGTCGCGCACATCAAGGACCCGGACGGCAACGCGGTCAACCTCACGCAGACGATCTGAGTCCCGCCGTCTGCGTCAGTCGCTCTCCGGTCGGCGCGCCGTGCCGAGCACGCAGTACGAAGAGGGCAGCCGCGGGCCCTTCGGGGGCACCAGGAACCGCCTGTAGGGGCCGAGTTCGAAGCCCGCGGCGCGCAGCGCGTCCACCGTGTCGCGCGAGACGTGACAGCCGCCGAACAACAGGGGCCAGAGCGTGCGGTCCAAGGCGCGCTGAGCGGTCGCCATGGCCGCGCCCGGCGCCACACCGTGCTCGAAGAACCGCAGCTCGCCGCCGGGGCGCAGGACACGCCGCAACTCGCCGAGGGCGCGGGGCACGTCGCGCACGCTGCACAGCACAAGCGAGGCCACGGCTCCGTCGAAGGCCTCGCTCTTGACGGGCAGCGCCTCCGCGGCGCCGGGCACGACGTCGACCGGTACGTCGGCCCGCACGGCGGCGGACGCGGCCAACTGCCGCAGGGTGCGCTCCGGTTCGATCGCCACGACCTCGGAGACCGCCGTCGGGTAGTGCGCGAAGTTCAGGCCGTTCCCCGCGCCGACCTCGATCACCCGGCCGGACAGGCCGCCGAGCAGCTCCTTGCGGAACGCGCCGATCATGCGCTCTGCGGCCACGCTCTGGCGGGCGTAGAAGCGGGCGAAAACGGGGTGGTGCACGGCGTCACGGGACGCGGCCTTGGGGGAGCGAGGTGACATGGGCCCTCCTCGACGGGGCGAGCGGTTACCGCAATGCTGCCCCGCCGGCACCGGTTTCCCCCACGCGGCGGGCCGGACGTTACGCCGTATCCGCCCGAGGGTGCGGGGCAACGAGGGGGGAGCGGCAGCGGAGCCGTACGGGAACGAGGGGGAGCGGCAGCGGGGCCGCGCGGAACGCAGCCGCCCCCCGGCCCGCGTCTCAGCTCTCCCGCGTCTCCGGGGCCCGCGGTGCGTGCGAGGCCCGTGAGTCCTGCGGTGTGCGCGAGGCATCCGGGGCCTGCGGGGCATCCGGGGCCTGCGCCGTCCTGAACGCCTCGCTGTCCCAGGCGCCCCCCAGCTCCGGCCCCAGCCAGCCCCCGGCCGCTGCGCGGAAGGCGGCCGGCGTGAGCGTGCCCGCGCCCTCGGGGATCGCGCCGAGCAGCGGCGCACCCGCGGCCCTCGGCAGGTCCGCGAGGTTGCAGCGCGATGCCAGGTCCGGGGCGGCGGGCCAGCTGCCCACCGTCACGCCCAGGGGCGTCAGGGCCCGGGCACGCAGGGCCTCCGCGGTGAGTGCTGTCGTGTTCAGGGTGCCGAGACCCGCAGGCGCGACCACCAGGACCGGCGCCGTGAGGAGGCGGGCCGCGTCGGCGAGGGTGGCGCCCTCGTCGTCGTAGTGCACGAGCAGACCGCCCGCGCCCTCGACCAGGACCAGGTCGTGCCCGGCCGCCAGCTTCTGCGCGGCCTCCGCCACTTCGTACGGCCTGACCGGTGCCATGCCCGCCCGCCGTGCGGCGGTGTCGGGCGCCAACGGCTCGGGGAATCGGGCGAGTTCGAGGGTGGTGATCCCGTCGCCCGCGAGGCGCGTCACCTCTTGCGCGTCGCCCGGCTCACCGGGCGCCACCCCCGTCTGTGCGGGCTTGAGCACCGCGACGCTGCGTCCCGCGGCGAGCGCGAGGGCGGCGACGGCGGCCGTCGTGACCGTCTTGCCGATCTCGGTGCCGGTTCCGGACACCACGATGACCGTCATGTCTGCTCAGCCCTCCTTCGCCGCCGCGCACACCGCGCGCCCGATCCGTGCCACGTCGTCGTCGCTCGTGATGAAGGGCGGCATCGTGTAGATGAGGTCGCGGAACGGCCGCACCCACACCCCTTCGCGCGTCGCGGCGCGCGTGGCCGCCGCCATGTCCACGTCGTGGTCGAGCTGTACGACGCCGATCGCGCCGAGGACACGTACGTCCCGGACGCCCGGCAGCCCGGCCGCCTCGGCCAGCGTGCCGCGCAGGCCCGCCTCGATGCGCTTGACCTCGATCTGCCAGTCCTGCCCGAGCAGCAGCTCGATCGAGGCACAGGCCACCGCGGCGGCGAGCGGATTGCCCATGAACGTCGGGCCGTGGGCCAGGACCGGCACCTCGCCCCGCGAAATGCCGTCCGCCACCCGCGAGGTGCACAGCGTGGCCGCCAGCGTCAGATAACCGCCGGTCAGCGCCTTGCCCAGGCACATCACATCGGGTGTGACGCCCGCGTGGTCCGCGCCGAACAACGCGCCCGTACGGCCGAACCCCGTGGCGATCTCGTCGAACACGAGCAGCACGTCGTGCTCGTCGCAGGCCTCCCGCAACACCCGCAGATACGCGGGGGAGTGGAACCGCATACCGCCCGCGCCCTGTACCACCGGCTCCACGATCACACCGGCCAGTTCGCCGGCGTGGCGCCCGATCATCTCGCGCAGATGGTCGGCGTACGCGTCGTCGTACGCCTCGTATCCCGCGGGCGGCGCGTCCGCGAACACCTGCTGCGGCAGTACTCCCTGCCACAGTTCGTGCATGCCGCCCTCGGGGTCGCACACCGACATGGGCTGCCAGGTGTCCCCGTGGTAGCCGCCGCGCCAGGTCAGCATGCGCCGCTTGGCCGGGCGGCCGAGCGAGCGCCAGTACTGCAGACACATCTTGACCGCGACCTCGACCGACACCGAACCGGAGTCGGCGAGGAAGACATGCTCAAGGCCTTGTGGTGACATGTCGACAAGGCGCTTCGCGAGGCGGACGGCGGGCTCGTGGGTGAGCCCACCGAACATGACATGGCTCATCCGGTCCAGCTGGCCGCGCACCGCGTCGTTGAGCACGGGGTGGTTGTAGCCGTGGATCGCCGACCACCAGGACGACATGCCGTCGACCAGCTCGCCGCCGCTGCCTGCAAGCCGCAGCCGTACGCCGCTCGCCGATTCGACGACCAGGGGGTCCTGGCGGCCGGGCATCGGGCCGTAGGGGTGCCATACGTGACGGCGGTCCAGGTCAAGGAGTTCGGGCACGGAGAGGCCGGTGCGGCCGGTGAGACCGGTGCGGTCCGCGGGGTCAGGCATTGGGCGCCAGATCCGTGCCCGCGCCCCGACGCCGTACCGCCACCAGATCGGTGCGCGCATCGGACGTCTCGTCCCCGCCGGCATCGGTCTTCGGGGCCTGCGAAGGCGCGGAGGAACCCGCGGGCTCCGAGGAACCGCACGGCCCGCAGCCGCCCCCGGCATCGCCGTGCGAGCCGCAGCCGCCCCCGCCGTCTGCGCCGCCCGCGTGCGACCCGCACCCGGCCGCCGCGATAGCGTCCGCACGGTGCTCCGGCAGCGTCACCGTGCCGGCGCCCTCGACCTCGAAACCGGCGTCAGCGATCATCTCCAGGTCGGTCTTGCCGGCCTGGCCCTCGCTGGTGAGGTAGTCGCCGAGGAAGATCGAGTTGGCCAGGTGCAGGGCGAGCGGCTGCATCGAGCGCAGGTGCACCTCGCGGCCGCCCGCGATGCGCACCTCCACGTCGGGGCAGACGAAGCGGACCATCGCCAGGATGCGCAGGCAGCGCTGCGGGGTGAGGTTCCACTCCTTGGCCAGCGGGGTGCCCTCGAAGGGGATCAGAAAGTTGACCGGCACCGAGTCGGGGTCGAGGTCGCGCAGCGCGTAGACCACGTCCACCAGGTCCTCGTCCGTCTCGCCCATGCCCGCGATCAGACCCGAACAGGCGGAAAGGCCCGCGGCCTGCGCCTGCTGCACGGTGTCCACGCGATCGGCGTACGTGTGGGTCGTGGTGATCTCGCCGTACGTCGCCTCGGACGTATTGAGATTGTGGTTGTACGCGTCCGCGCCCGCCGTGCGCAGCTTGTCCGCCTGGCCCGCGGAGAGCAGCCCGAGGCACGCGCACACCTCGATGCCTTCGTTCTGCTCCTTGATCGCCTCGATGGTCCGCGAGACCCGGTCGACGTCACGGTCGGTCGGACCGCGTCCGCTGGCGACCAGGCAGACCCGCTTGGCGCCGCCCGCCACCCCGGCCGCCGCGGCCTGCGAGGCCTCGTCGGGCTTCAGCCAGGTGTACTTGAGGATGCCGGCCGTCGAGCCCAGACGCTGGGAACAGTACGAACAGTCCTCCGGGCAGAGGCCCGACTTGAGATTGACCAGATAGTTGAGTTTCACCCGTCGCCCGAACCACTGCCGCCGTACCTTCCCGGCGGCGGCAACCACGTCGAGCAGCTCGTCGTCAGAGGTGGCCAGTACGGCCAGCGCCTCTTCGCGGGTCGGCAGCTCGCGCCGAAGCCCCTTGTCCACCAGCGTGTTCAGCAGATCCATGGCGCCGATCCTTACGTACGAGAGGCTCCCTTTCCAAGGAGACTTCGCACAACAGAAACGCTGAGAGGTGTGGGTATTGCCACATCCTGGCCCGGTGGCCGGACGGCTAGGGTCTGTGCACTGTCTACAAATCGGCCAGTCCTTACGACCCGGAGGAACCCCCATGGCGAGCTCGCCGTTCGACTGGATCGACGAGCAGGCGAGCCTGCGCGCACAGGCCGGTCTCGTGCGCACCCTGCGCCCCCGCCCCGCCGACGCCGGCGGCCTCCTCGACCTGGCGAGCAACGACTATCTGGGCCTGGCCAGGCACCCTGAGGTCATCGAGGGCGCGGCGGCGGCGGCGCGGC
The DNA here is from genome assembly GCF_014649775.1 of Streptomyces longisporoflavus. Classification (GTDB taxonomy): domain Bacteria; phylum Actinomycetota; class Actinomycetes; order Streptomycetales; family Streptomycetaceae; genus Streptomyces; species Streptomyces longisporoflavus. The sequence goes on from NZ_BMTR01000001.1 coordinate 84,332, forward strand.
GCTGGGGCGGCGGAGCGACCGGCTCGCGGCTCGTGACGGGCTCCACCGAACTGCACGCGGAACTCGAGGGCGAACTCGCCGCGTTCTGCGGCTTCGAGGCAGCTCTGGTGCTTTCCTCCGGATATGCCGCGAACCTCGCCGCCGTCACCGCGCTCGCCCCGCACGGCTCGCTGATCGTCTCGGACGCGGGCAACCACGCCTCGCTGATCGACGGCTGCCGCCTCGCGCGCGGTACGACGCAGGTGGTGCCGCACGCGGACCCCGAAGCGGTGCGCAAGACCCTCGACGGCCACGCGGGCCCCGCGGTCGTCGTCTCGGACACGGTCTTCTCGGTCGACGGTGACGCGGCTTCACTCACCGAACTCGCTTCCGCTTGCGCGGATTTCGATGCCGGACTCATCGTCGACGACGCCCACGGGCTCGGGGTGCTCGGTGACGGCGGGCGGGGCGCCCCGCAGGCGGCCGGGCTCGCGGGAACCGCCCACACGGTCGCCACGGTCACCCTCTCGAAGTCCTTCGGCAGCCAGGGCGGCGCGGTCCTCGGTCCCGCCAAGGTCATCGATCACCTGGTCAACGCGGCCCGCACCTTCATCTTCGACACGGGGCTCGCCCCTGCCGCCGCGGGTGCGGCACTGGCGGCTCTGCGGCTGCTGCGCGGGGAGCCCGAGCGCGCCGCCCGGGCCCGCGCGGTCGCGGCCGAGCTGCATGAACGCCTGACGGCGCAGGGTCTTTCGGCGGTACGCCCCGACGCCGCCGTCGTCTCGGTGCGGGCGCCGTCACCGGAGGCGGCCGTGCGGTGGGCCGCCGACTGCCGGGGCGCGGGGCTTGCCGTCGGCTGCTTCCGCCCGCCGTCGGTGCCCGACGGCATCTCGCGGCTGCGGCTGACCGCCCGCGCGGATCTCACCGACGCACAGATCGCCGATGCCGTTGGGGTGATCAGCCGCACCGCGCCGCGGTAGTCACCTGAGGCCGCGGACGAAGGCCTCCCAGGTCGCGGACGAGAAGAGCAGGGCGGGCCCCGCCGTGTTCTTCGAATCGCGCACGGCGAGCAGCCCCCGCTTCGGCCCTGAAGCGAGCGAGGCTGTCTCCACGCAGTTGTTCATGCCGTTGCTGCGGCTGCTGCGCTGCCACCGTGCGCCGTGCAGAGAGGTGCTTGAAGGTACGTACCGAGGCAGTGCAGTCATGGTGCCCCCTTACGCGCCGTCACATATCCCGGCGATGTGATCCGTTGATTCCTCGGGTGAAAGTGCCTTTGTCCGAAGGGAGTTGAAGGCATCCGTGTACGCCTGGAGGTCCTCTCTCCGTTCGAGGTAGAGGCTACTCGTCAAGTGGTCGAGAACAACCACATCCAGATCAGAAATGTTCGTAAATGAAAAAATAACGAAAGGCCCGATGAGGCCCACGTGCTCGCCGGCGGCGAACGGCAGGACCTGGATCCGCACGTGGGGCAGCTGCGCGGCTTCCAGCAACCGTTTCAACTGACCGTCGAGCACCTCGCTCCCGCCCACCGGCCGGTGCAGCACCGCCTCGTCCAGGATCACGCTCAGCCGCAGCGGCGGAGCCGCGCGCAGCACGTCCTGCCGGGCCAGACGCACCTCGACCAGCGCGTTTACCTGATCGTCCGGCAGCCCGTCGAGCGCCGCGCGCGTCACCGCACGCGCGTAGTCCGGGGTCTGCAGCAGGCCGGGCACGACGGTGGTCTCAAGCGTGCGGACCCTGCAGGCCTGCGACTCCAGGCTGATGAAGTCGCGGTAGGCGGGCGGCAGCAGGTCGCGGTAGGCGTGCCACCAGTGACCGCGCCCGCCGTCCTCCTCCGAGCCCGCCAACGCGACCAGCAACTGGCGCAGGTGGGGGTCCTTCACCTCGTACGCCCCGAGCAGCAGGCGTACGTCGGCGGCCTTGGCCCCGCTACGCCCCGTCTCGATCCGGCTGACCTTCGACTGATGCCAGCCGACCCGCTCCGCCGCCTGGCCACTGGTGAGCCCGGCGTGCGTGCGCAGCGCCCGCAGCTCGGCTCCGAGTTTGCGGCGGCGCACCGCGGGACCGTACCGCATGTCCTTCTCCTTCCCGGCGGAGGCTCTGTCCCGGCCTCCACCGGCCTCTCACCGGCGACAGTAGAGGAAGCGTCGACCTCGCGCCCAAATACGGTCTTCCGTAGCAGAGTTCACCGCTTCGAGCGACAGATATATGCACATCTTGATGGATGACCACCTGCGAGGGGTCCGAAGTGGCAGGCTGGCGCAAGGCACCATTCCGGGACTGTCCTCGTGCTCTTCGCTACGAGTCGGAGCCGAGCCCCGGTGGGAAAGGGACACGTCGCCATGGCAGACCTTCAGGAAGCATCCGTCACCCTGCCGAGCGATCCTGCCTCGGTCTCCGCGGCCCGGAAGTACGTCTCGAACGTCCTCGCGGAGTGGGGCCTCGCGGCCGACACGGACGTGGGCGACACGATCCGGCTCATCGTCTCCGAACTCGCCACGAACGCCGTCCAGCACACCCGCGGCGAATCGCCCACCTTCACGGTCGGCATCGAGCTGGACCGCGAGGAGCAGCTGCGCATCGGCGTCACCGACAGCCACCCCCGCTACCCCAAGCGGCTGCCCGCGGCCGTCCAGCAGGACAACGGCCGCGGCCTGGTGATCATCCGCTGGCTCACCATGGAGTGCGGCGGCCGTCTCTCGGTCACGCCCACCCCCGAGGGCGGCAAGACGGTCTGGATCGAGCTGCCCTGGACGGCGCCGGTCAGCGGCGGCGCGGCGGCCCCGTCGGCCTGGCCCTCACCCCGCTGAGCGCCCGAAGGCGCCCCGGAGCAGCGCCCGGAAGGTGTCCGCCGCGGGATGCGGTTCGTCGGTGCGGTGGACGACCGAGATCGTACGGCGCAGGTTCCCCGGCTCGAGGAGCCGCACCCCTACCGGCGCCGCCGGCGCCCGCGCCACCATCTCCGGGACGACGGCGATCCCGAGCCCGGAGCTGACCAGCGCGCACACCAGCGCGTAGTTCGGTGTCTCCACCAGGACCGAGGGTGTCGCCCCGGCCGCGGCGAGCGCGGACTCCACGCCCTGGCGGGGCGGATGCGCCGGCGCCACGCTGATCAGCGGGTGACCGGCGAGCTCGCTGAGGGGCAGCCGCGCCGAGGCGCTCGCGAGAGCGTGGCCGGGCGAGGTGACAAGGACCAGCTCCTCGACCAGGACCGGCTCCGCGGTCAGGGACGCGGGCAGCGGCGCCGGGGCCGTGGGCTCGTACGTGTGCGTCAGCGCCAGGTCGACCTCGCCCGCCGCCACGGCCGCCACGCCCAGCGGCGGTTCATAGCCCCGCACCGTCAGTTCGATGTCCGGGTGGGCGCGGCGGAACGCGGTCAGCGCGGGCGGCAACAGCTGGATCCCGGCATCGGTGAAGGTGCCCACGCTCAGTCTGTCGCCGGACAGGTCCGCAAGCTGGGCCAGTTCGTGCCGGGCCTGCTCCATCTCGTCGAGGACCCGGCGGGCCCGGGCGAGCAGCAGTTCGCCCGCGCCGGTGAGCCGTGCCCCGCGGTGATGCCGGACCAGGAGCGGGGCGCCCGCCTCGCGTTCGAGCTTGGCCAGCTGCTGGGAGAGTGCGGGCACGGTGTAGCCGAGGCGTTCGGCTGCGCGGGTGATCGACCCGGCCTCGGAGACCGCCACCAGTGCGGCGAGCCGCGTCGGGTCGTACATGGTCTCTCCCGTTGCAGGAGCCGACGGGCTGTGGTGCCGGGCGGTGCCGTCCGTCGGCGTGGGGCTGAAGGCCCGCTTGAGGCACACTCAGGGTATTTGACATACCTGCTGAAGGCAGAAGAACGGCGGGGGACGCCACGGCCGCGCTCAGCGTGCTCGGTCCGGTGCACCTCGCGTGCTCGGTCCGGTGCACCTCACCGCAGCCGCGATCGCCTGCCGTCGTCCGGCGTGTCCGATTCCCTGTCCTTGTCCGCGGCGCGACGCACCAGAAGGGGGAGCAGGCCCCACAGGCCAGCGCACGCCACCAGCGTGCCCGCGCTCGCGATGATGCCGCCGGTCCTGCCCACCGCCACGTCGACGACAAGCAGCACGGCACCCGAGACCGCGAACACCAGGACCACAAGACCGAGGCCGGCGAGGCGGGAGGACACCCGCACGATCAGCGGCTTGGCCCGCCGCCCGAAAAGCGACCTGTGCACGGCGGCCGGCGCGGTGAACAACGCCGCGGCGAGGACGGCGAGCAGCAGCGTGCTGACGTACGTGGCGCGCTGCGTCGTGTCGAGCGACGGAAACCGCTCGGTGAACGCGAGGGTCAGCAGGAACGCGAAGAGGATCTGCACCCCGGCCTGCGTCACACGCAGTTCCTGGAGGATCTCCGAGAAGTTGCGATCGGCTCGCTCGAAGCGCGTCTCGTGGCGCGGTGGCTCGTCCTCGGCACTGGAGCTGTGGTTTTCGGCCATGGCGTACGAGTATCCGTGCCGACGCCGTCCACGCCCGGCGGGCGCGCCGGTCATCGGGCTCGCGGGGCCCGGACGGGCGGTGGCGGCAGCGGAAGGGCCGCGGCCACCGCCCGACGGACGACGATCAGTGAAGGGTCATCAGCGCACCCTGCCGTACGAGACGCTCTTGGTCCAGATCTTCTCCAGCCGCACCACGGTGTTCGACTTCGGGGCGTGCCAGATCCGGCCCTTACCGGCGTAGATGCCGACGTGGTAGACGTTCCGGCCGGAGTGGAAGAAGACCAGGTCCCCGCGGACGCGCTTGGACGCGGAGATGTGGCGGGTCTTGTTGTACTGCTGTGCGGCGGTGCGTGGCAGCTTCTTGCCCGCGCGCTTGAACGAGTACTGGGTCAGGCCCGAGCAGTCGAAGCGGTGTGGTCCCGTCGCCCCGTAGCGGTACGGAGAGCCCTTCTTGGAGGCAGCGACCTTGAGCGCTTTGCTCGCATGCGTGGCGGCCTCTGCTTCCGGTGTGAGCCCCGGGGCCGCGAGGGTGCCGCCTACGACGGCGAGCGTGAGAGCGGATACCGATCCGACCCTCGTGAGCAGCGACGGAACATGATTCAGCGCGGTCATGCGCAACCCTTCGTCAGCCGCCTGTGAAGGATGACCTGTCGGATTCGGGCTGACAAAGTTGCCCGGCCGCGGTGTGCGGCTTCACCCCAAGGGTCGGCGTCCGGACCTTCCGGACCGACCCGTCATGCCTGGGTCCTCCACTCCTGCCGATGCACCGATGTCGACCGGTCATCCGGGCGGCGGCAGGATTCGGCGTCCGCCCGGACCGCCCCGCCGCTGTGGCGGGGGCTTGTCGTCGGAAGGGATCTTGACCCGAGAAGTGGTCAAATTCCGAGCCGAAACGGCGTTTTGTGAACCTCCTCACGACTGAACCGTTCGGGTGGACAGGGGTTGATTCGGGAGCGGCCCAGGGGGTCTGAGGACCGTTCGACCAGCACCGGAACGAGGAATTCCGGCCCCCGCGTACGCATCTGACGCAACCGAAGACGGCTCGAAAGACGACGATCGTCTACGCCGAACGAGGTAGCCCATTTGGTTCGTTTGGAACCGGCCCCGGACGACCCGGACTTCAGGCCTGCGGTGACGGGGGCTCAGGATGCACCTGGTGGCGGCACGGTGACCCGCCCGGCCCGTCGCTCCCCGTCGAGGACGCGCAGGGCCCGGGCCAGCGTCGGCGCGTGCACCGCGCTCTCGCCCCGCTGGTGCATGAGCGTCAGCGCGTCCCGCAGGGCCGTCGCGCTGCCGACCAGGGCCTGGGCCGCGCGCAGACCGCCGTAGGTGTCCGAGGCGCGGGCCGGGTTGATCCGGCCCACCAGGTCGACCACTTCGAGGTACCGGTCAATCAACTCGCCCTCGGCGCGGGTGAGTGCGGGCAGGGGAGGGAGTTCGGGTGGCAGCACCGCCGGTTCACCTCGCGTCCCGGGGCTCGGAGGACGACCTGCGGTTCGCGATGATCCGGTCCACCAGGCCGTACTCGACCGCCTCGGGGGCGCTGAAAATCTTGTCGCGCTCGATGTCGGCGGCGACGCGTTCCGTGCTCTGGCCCGTGTGCCGGGCGAGCAGCTTCTCCAGTTGGCCTCGGGTACGCAGGAGTTCGTCGGCCTGGATCGCCAGGTCGGACGTCTGGCCGTGGATCGGCTCGGCGATCGACGGCTGATGGACAAGGACCCGGGCGCCGGGCAGCGCGGACCGCTTGCCGGGGGTGCCCGCGGCAAGCAGGACGGCGGCCGCCGACGCGGCCTGGCCCAGGCAGGTCGTCTCCACGTCGCAGGAGACGAACTGGATCGTGTCGTAGATGGCCGTCATCGCGCTGAACGAGCCGCCGGGGGAGTTGATGTAGAGCGAGATGTCCCGATCGGGCGCGAGGTATTCGAGGTGCATGAACTGCGCCATCACGTCATTGGCGGAGGTCTCGTCGATCGGTGTCCCGAGGAAGACGATGCGCTCCGCGAGCAGCTTCGAGTACGGATCGAGGGTCCGCTGCCCCGTGCTGGTGCGTTCGGTGAACTCGGGCAGGACATGGCGGGCGAACGGTCGGTTCATGGCACGTCTCTCCTCTGCCGGGGGCGGCCGGCCCTCTGGGCTTCCTGTAAAAAAATGTACAGGACGTACGTATCGTTGTGGGGGAGAGCATCTTCGGGTGATCCGCCGGAGTCAACAGATGTGCCGTGTTTCAGCCGCTCGCTGAAAGCCGGGGTGGGGGCGCGCGGGGCCGCGTGGCGGGCGCGACGGCGTGGGCATGCTCCGGCTCGTCACCCGTCCGGTGGCGGGGCGGGCCCGTTCGCCGGGGCGCCGGTTGTCCGCCGCCGGTTGCCCGTCACAAGTCGTCAGCCGTCAGCCGTCAGCCGTCAGCCGTCGACCGCCAGCCGCCCCGAGCCGAAAGCGTCGTATGCAGCCCGAAGACCGCCAACTCCCCGCCGCCGCCCACGCCCCTGGGGGCCCTTGCGTCCCCGACGCCCCCGAAGTCCCCGAAGTCCCCGAAGTCCCCGAGATCGTCCACCTCACCGCCCGCGAACTCGCCGCCGGGATCCGCGCCCGCGAGCTGTCGGCGCGTGAGGTCGTCCAGGCACACCTCGACCGGATCGAGCAGGTCAACGGCGCCGTGAACGCCGTGGTGACCCTCACGGCCGAGCGCGCGCTCGACGAGGCGCGTACCGCCGACGAACAGACCGCGCGCGGCGCACCGCTCGGCCCGTTGCACGGCCTGCCCGTCGCGCACAAGGACACGCACGACACCCGCGGCATCCGCACCACCTACGGCACGCCGCTCCTCGCCGACAACGTCCCGGACCGCGACGAGTTGATCGTCGAGCGGATCCGCGGCGCCGGGGCGATCACCATCGGCAAGACCAACGTGCCCGAGTTCGCGGCCGGTTCGCACACCGTCAACCCGGTCTTCGGCCCTACCCGCAACCCCTACGACCTCCGGCGGTCGGCGGGCGGCAGCAGCGGGGGAGCGGCGGCCGCGCTCGCCTGCGGCATGCATCCCCTGGCCGACGGCAGCGACATGGGCGGTTCACTGCGCAACCCCGCCTCGTTCTGCAACGTGGTGGGGCTGCGCCCCTCGCCGGGCCGGGTGCCGACCTGGCCGGACGCCACCCCGTGGTCGACGATGGCCGTACAGGGACCGATGGCGCGAACCGTCGCAGACGCGGCCCTGCTGCTGTCCGTCGTCGCCGGCCCCGACCCGCGCTCGCCGATCTCCCTGGAGACACCGGGGAGTGCGTTCTCCGGGTCGCTCGAACGGGATCTGACCGGGCTGCGGATCGCCTGGTCGCCGGATCTGGGAGGAGCGGTGCCGGTCGACCGCGAGGTCACCGACGTGCTTGCGCCCGCCGTCACGGTCTTCGCCGATCTGGGCTGCACGGTGGAGGAGGCGTGCCCCGATCTCACCGGCGCCGACGAGGTGTTCCGGACCTTGCGCGCCTGGCAGTTCCATCTGGCGCTCGGTGCGCTCACCCGGACCGCGGCCGACCGGATCAAGCCCAGCCTCGTAAGGAACGTACAACAGGGGAGCACACTCACCGGCGTCGACCTGGAGCGCGCCACCGTGCTGCACGGGGAGCTGTTCCACCGGGTGCGGGAGTTCTTCGAGCGGTACGACGCCCTGATTCTGCCGACGAGCCAAGTCGTACCGTTTCCGGTCGAACGGGAATATCCGGGCATGGTCGGCGGGGTGGTGATGACCGACTATCTGGAGTGGATGCGCTCGGCGTATCTGGTGTCCGCGACCGGCAGTCCGGCCCTCGCGGTGCCCGCGGGGTTCACCCCGGAAGGCCTGCCGGTCGGCCTGCAGATCGTCGGGCCGCACCGCGGCGATCTACGGGTCCTGCAGATCGGTCACGCCTTCGAACAAGCCACCCGCCACGGCGAGCGGAGGCCGGGGCGGCCCGTTACTCGCCCGGACGGCCGGGTACTCGGGCGCCATGAACCGTTTGGAGCATCTGGACAAGAACCTCGTCGATGAGCTGACGCGTGCCGCCCGCGAGGCCGTACGCGAAGAACTGCGGGGCGAGTTGCGCAACGGACTGCGTGACGAACTGAGAGAGCAGACACGAAAACAGCGGCGCAAGGCCGCACTGTACGCGGGGGCGGGCGCCGCCGGTCTCTACGCGGGCGCCGCGCTCGCGCTCGCCTTCGGCCTCGCCGTCGCGCTCGGCCTGCCCGACTGGGCTGCCGCGCTGATCACCGCGGTGGTACTCGGCGTTGTCGCCCATCTCCTGCGTGACGCAGCCCGCCCCTCCGCCGCCCGCCCCTCCGCCGACACCCCCTCCGTGCCCGCTGCGCCCGTGTCCCCGCCACAGACTCCGGAGCGGCCGGTGACGCCGCCGACCGTGGACGCGACGCGTCCCGCCGGTGTGGACCCTGATGTGCCGCACCGCCCCGGCCGGTGAGCCGACCCGCCCCAATGTGGATGTTTGGCCAACGGATTACGGGCCACTCGTGAAGAAGAGGTGGCCATATTGAACACATCATCAGATCCAGCGAAGAAGAGGACGAGTTCACGGCAGTCGACCTCGAGCGCAAATGCGAAGTCGACCTCGAACTCCGCGAACTCGAACTCCGACAGCTCGAACGCGAAGAATTCAACCGAACAAGCGGAAAGCAGCGGGGCGAAGCGTCGCCCCGGCCCGATGGAGGTATTGCGCACGGCGCGCACCCAGCTCGCCGAACTCACCGGGATGGTCGCCGAATCCGTGTCGTCCTTCGAACAGACCGAAGACGGCTGGATGTTGGAGGTCGAGGTACTGGAACTCACCCGAGTGCCGGACACGATGAGTCTCCTGGCGAGCTACCAGGTGGAGTGCGACCCGCAGGGCGAACTCCTGGGTTATCGGCGCGTGCGCCGCTATGAACGCGGCCGCGCCGATTCCCAGAAGGGCGGAGGGCGGTAAATCCCTCGCTGCGTGAATCCCTGTACGGGAATTCCGCAGTTCTTTCCGCAGACTTCCCAGAAAAGGAGGGTCGGTCGGCATGACCGTAGTTCCTGCACAACAGTCCGGCGGCTCGGGCGGCACCAGTGGCCTGTACGACGTCCTGGAGCTCGTCCTTGACCGTGGCCTCGTCATCGACGCCTTCGTGCGTGTCTCGCTCGTCGGCATCGAGATTCTGAAGATCGATGTGCGTGTGGTCGTCGCCAGCGTCGACACCTACCTGCGCTTCGCCGAGGCGTGCAACCGCCTCGACCTGGAGGCGGGCCCGCACAAGAACCCCGGTCTGCCCGACCTCGTGGGCGAGATGACCGAATCCGGTGCGCGCGGCAAGTCGAAGGGCGCCCTGTCCGGTGCCGCCGAGACCATCTCCGACGCGTTCAAGCAGTCCCGTGAAGAGGGCCAGACCGAGTCCCGTCCGCGCGCACGCAAGACGTCCGCGCGCAGGAAGGAGGAGCAGGAATGAGCACGTACGTCTATGGCATCACCGCGAGTTCCCACCCCTCGCTCCCCGAGGGCATGGAAGGCGTCGGGAAGCCGGCACGCCCCGTGCGCATCCTCAAGGAAGGCAGCCTGGCGGCCATCGTCAGTGACGCGCCCGAGGGGCTGCGCCCCAAGCGCAACGACCTGCTCGCCCACCAGAACGTGCTGAGCGAGGCGGGTTCCGCGGGGCCGGTCCTTCCCATGCGGTTCGGCAACGTCGCCCCGGACGACGGGGCCGTCACCAGCGTGCTCGCCGAGCGCGCCGAGCACTACCTCGAGCGGCTCGCCACGCTGGAGGGCAAGGTCGAGTACAACGTCAAGGCCAGCCACGACGAGCAGGCCGCCCTGCATCGCGTGATGGCCGACAACCCCGAGGTGCAGTCCCTGGCCGAGGCCAACCGGCAGGCCGGCGGCGGCAGTTACGAGCAGAAGCTGCAGCTCGGCGAGGCGGTCGTGGCCGCGCTCCAGGCGCGGGAGGCCGAGGACGCGGTGGAACTGCACCGCCTCCTGGAGCCGACCGCGGAGGCGGTCAGCGTGGGTCCCGAGTCCACGGGATGGCTGGCCAACCTGTCGCTCCTGGTCGAGCGTGATTCGCCCGGCGCGTTCCTCGAAGCCGTCGAGGAAGCCCGCAAGGCCTATCCGCACATCGAACTGCGTGTCAACGGACCGCTGCCGCCCTACAGCTTCGTCGAGCCCGGGCCCTCCGAGCCCGCGGGAGCCGCGTCGGAGCCCATGGGGTCGCACATGGGCCAGGAGTAGGTCATGGGACTGATCGGCGAAGTGCTGATGCTGCCGTTCGCACCCGTGCGCGGCGGCCTCTGGGCGGTGAGCCAGGTACTCGCCGAGGCCGAGCGCCTCTACTACGACCCGGCCACCGTCCGCGCCGAACTCGCCCAGCTCGAGGAACGGCTCGAGTCGGGCGAGATCAGCGAGGAGGAATTCGACCGCCAGGAGGACGAGTTGCTCGACCGCCTGGAAACAGGCCTGCACTCCGGTGCGGGAACCGACAACGGGACCACACGATGAATCGACTCGGCATGGGCCTCGCCGTAGGGGCCGGATACGTCCTAGGGCGTACGAAGAAGATGAAACTCGCGTTCGCGGTCGGCACCATGGTGGCCGGCAAGCGGATGAACCTGAGCCCGCGCGCCATCGGGGACCTGCTCTCCCAACAGCTGCAGAACAACCCGCAGTTCAAGGAGATCGGCGACCAGTTGCGCGGGGACCTGCGCGGAGTCGGCAAGGCCGCCTCCGGCGCGTTGCTCGAGCGGCAGATCTCGGGTCTCGCCGACCGGCTGCACGGACGTACGGCGGACGTGCGGGACCAGCTCGCGGGCGTGAAGCCGGACATACCGGGCCGCGGCGGCAAGAACGAAGAAGACGACCCGGACGACGAGTACGCGGAGTACGACGAGGACCGCGACCGGGACGACCGCGATGACCGCGACGAGCGGGACGACGAGGACGAGGAGGCCGCCGAGGCGGAGTCGGAGCCCGAGGAGAAGCCCCGGCCCCGCAAGAGGGCCCCCGAGCGGAAGCCCGCCGCCAAGAAGACGGCCGCCAAGAAGAGCCCCGCCAAGAAGCCGGCGGCACAGAAGACGGCACAGAAGAGCCCTGCGAAGAAGACGGCGAAGAAGGCTCCCGCCAGGGCCGCGGCGAAGTCCACCGCGCGCCGCTCCACCGGGGCCCGGTTGCCGAAGGAGGGCGGTCGTGATGAGTGACACCCTGAAGTCCGGCAAGAACGGGGCGAAGGAGAATCCGCTCGCCGGCATCGCCCAGAGCGAGGCCGCCGACCGGCTCAAGGCAGAGGTCCAGGACTACCTCGGGGCCCAGGCGCAGCGCCTGCTCACCGGCGTGGGCCACAAGCTCGGCGAGACGACGAACAAGCTCAATGACATCGCCGACGGCAAAAGCCCCGGCTTCGCCAAGCTGGCCCTCGACGGCGGCCGCAAAATGGCCGAGGGCAAGGGACCGCTGCGCTCCGCCATCGAGGTCGGCGCGGGACGGGCCAAGGACAACGTGGTCGGCGCCTTCAAGAACATGACCGGCGGCAAGGGCCGCAAAAAGGGCGGAGCCGGCCAGAAGCCCACGGTCATCATGGAGTTCATCGATGTCGGCGTGCCGCTGCGCACGGCGTACGACCAGTGGACCCAGTACCAGGAGTTCAGCACTTTCGCCAAGGGCGTCAAGAGCGCGAACCGTGCCGACGACACCACATCCGACTGGCAGGCCAAGATCTTCTGGTCCAGCCGGAGCTGGAAGGCCCACACCACCGAGCAGGTGGCGGACGACCGGATCGCCTGGACCTCGGAGGGCGCGAAGGGCACGACGAAGGGCGTCGTCAGCTTCCACTCGCTGGCGGAGAACCTGACGCGTGTCCTGCTGGTCCTGGAGTACTACCCGAAGGGCCTCTTCGAGAAGACCGGCAACATCTGGCGCGCCCAGGGCCGCCGGGCGCGGCTCGACCTGAAGAACTTCGCCCGCTTCATCACCATCAAGGGCGAGGCGGAGGACGGCTGGCGCGGTGAGATCCGCGACGGCGAGGTCGTCATCAGCCACGAGGACGCTCTCGAAGAGGAGCAGAACGAGCAAGAGGGCGAATCGCGGGACGACGCCGAGGACGAGTACGAGGGCGAGGACCAGGAACAGGACCAGCCCGAGGAGTCGTACGAGGACGAAGAGGAAGAAGACCGCGAGGACGAGGAACGGCCCGAAGCGTCCTACGAAGACGAGAACCAGGACGAGGAGGACGAGGAGCAGCAGCCCGAGGAGTCCTACGAGGACGAAGAGGACGAGGGCGAGGAAGAGGCCAAGTACGACGAGGACGAGGGTGAAGAAGACGAAGAGGACGCCAAGTACGACGAAGAGCCCGCGGTGAGCGGGAGTCGCCGATGACCATGCCCAGCCGGATGCCCGAGCCGTACGGGCAGGGCGGTGGCGCGAACCTCGCCGACATCCTGGAGCGCGTACTCGACAAGGGCATCGTGATCGCCGGGGACATCCGGATCAACCTGCTCGACATCGAACTGCTGACCATCAAGCTGCGACTCATCGTGGCCTCCGTCGACAAGGCGAAGGAGATGGGAATCGACTGGTGGGAGGACGACCCCGCGCTGTCCTCCGGCGCGCGCCGCAAGGAACTGGCGCGCGAGAACGCCGAGTTGCGCGCCCAGGTCGCCGAACTGGAGCAAGGCACGGCGGAGCGGCGCACGGTGGAGCGAGGCAAATCCGAGCAGAGCAGTCCGGAGCCAAGCAAGGCCAAGCAGAGCAAGACAGAGCATAGTAAGACAGAGCAGAGCAAGACGGCGCGGAGCAAGTCGGAGGAAAGCACATGAGCGGACTGCGGTACGTCTACGCCATCTGCCGTCCCTTCGACGCGGCGCTCCAGGCGCAGGTGACCGGGGTGGACGGCGCGCCCCCCGGTCAGCTGTCGCACCACGGCCTGATCGCCGTGGTCGGCACGGTGCCGGAACAGGACTTCGCGGAGGAGCCGCTCCGGCGCCATCTGGAGGACCTGGACTGGCTGAGCGCGACCGCACGCGCCCACCAGGCCGTGATCGACGCGCTCACCGCCGTCACCACGCCGCTGCCGCTGCGGCTCGCCACCGTCTTCAGGGACGACGCGGGCGTGCGCGCCATGATGGAGGAGCGGGAAAACTCCTTCCACCGGACGCTCGACCGGCTCGACGGCCGGGTGGAATGGGGCGTCAAGATCCATGCCGAGGCGGAGGCTGCCCGCCCGGCGCAGGAGGCCCAGAAGGCCGCGAGCGGCAGGGACTATCTGCGCCAGCGGCGCCAGCGCAACAAGGCCCACGAGGAGATGTGGGAGAGCGCCGAGAAGTTCGCGCACCGGCTGCACGGGCTGCTCTGCGAGAACGCGGAGGACGCGCGGCTGCACGCGCCCCAGAACTCCGCGCTCTCCCGCGAATCGGGCCGCAACGTACTCAACGCGTCCTATCTGGTGCCGCGTTCCGAGTCGGAAGCCTTCGCCGAACTGGTGGAAGGCGTGAAGGGCGACGAATCCGCCCTGCGCGTGGAACTGACCGGGCCGTGGGCCGCGTACTCCTTCGCCGGCCTGGAGGCCGACGACGAGGCCGCCGACGGTGCGGTGGGAGAGGCGGGACTGTGACAGTCGTCGAACGCAGGGAGGTCGCCCTGGTCGACCTGCTCGACCGGTTGCTCGCGGGCGGGGTCGTCATCACCGGCGACCTCACCCTGCGCATCGCAGACGTCGATCTCGTCCGTATCGACCTGAACGCACTGATCAGCTCGGTGAACGAGCAAGTCCCGTCACCTTTCGAGGATTTGCTGTGAGCGAGGAGTTGCCGTGAGCGAGAGGACCGAGAGGACCGAGAGGACACCGGGGAAGAACCGGCTGGAACTCGAACCGGACACGGTGGAACGCGACCTGATCAAACTCGTTCTCACCGTCGTGGAGCTGCTGCGTCAGCTCATGGAGCGACAGGCCGTGCGCCGGTTCGACACCGGGGAACTCGACGAGGACCAGGAGGAACGCATCGGCCTGACGCTGATGCTCCTCGACGACCGTATGGCCGAACTGCGCGATCGGTACGGCCTCAAACCCGAGGACCTGAACCTGGACCTCGGGCCCCTCGGGCCACTGCTCCCGAGGGACTAGCCCGAACGGCGCCCCCCGTGGGGAGCCGCCGGCTACACGCACCCGTGAGCGAGCCCCGGATACCGACGTCCGGGGCTCGCTCACGGGTGCGTGCTCAGTTGTTCCGCCAGCAGGTGTTCCTCTAGCGAGACGGTTCCTCGACGACGCGTACGGTGTCGAGGCCCGGGTCCGCCGCGTCCGGCACGTTCATGCCGGCCTCCTTGCCGGTGCGCAGATAGCGCAGCACCGGCTCGGTGAGTCGTTCGCCGGGCAGCGCCGCGGGGATGCCCGGCGGATACGGCGTCAGCATCTCCGCCGCGACGCGTCCCGCCGCATCGGCGATCGGCACGTCGACGGTGGTCCCGAAGTAAGCGTCGCGGGGCAGCTCGACCTGGGCGAGACGGAGCTCGGAGGGAGGGGGGACCTCCACCTCGGGCACCGGGCGCAGTGCGGGAGCGGTATCGGACAGGGCCCGCAGCGCGGCCAGGAGTTGATCCGTGGTCTCCCGGTCGTCGGCGTGGGTGAGCTGGGTACTGATGCGGCGGTGGTCGGACAGGTGCGCCTCGATCGAGCGGTGCTCGCGCAGCCAGTCCGCCGCCCGGTAGCCCGAGGTGCCGAGCTCGCTCACGTCGATGACGACCGGCAGCGGATCGAAGTCGGCGGCGGGCCCGCAGAAGTCGGCGCGGTCGTTCACGTGCAGTCCGTCGATCTCCTCGATCGCCGCCCGTACGTCGGCCGCCAGATTCAGGGCACCCCCCATCAGCTCCTTGCCCCGCAGGGCCATCTGCCGGCGCCAGCCGTCGAGACCGGCGTAGATGAGCACGGAAGGGCTTGTGGTGCCGAACAGATCCGCGCGGGACTTCAGCACCGTCGAATCGATCAGATCGCCCTGGAGATGGAAGACGGAGCCCTGCTCGAGGCCGCTGCCCATCTTGTGGATGCTCGTCACACAGATGTCGGCGCCCGCGTCCATCGCCCAGGACGGCAGATCGGGATGGAACGGCAGGTGCGCGCCCCAGGCCTCGTCCACGATCAGCGGCAGGGAGCGGCGGTGGCAGACCTCCGCGATGCCCCGCAGGTCGGCGCAGCTCCCGTACGGCGTGGGGCTGGTGACCAGGGCGCCCTTCGCGTCGGGATGGGCGTCGAAGGCCGCTGCGAAGTCCGCCGCCGTGGGTGGGTGCGCCAGATGGCGGTCGGGGTCCCAGGAAGGGTCGACCCAGACCGGGCGGATCCCGGAGAGGATCAGGGCCGATACGACCGACTTGTGCGCGTCACGCCCGATGAGCAGTTCGTCGTGCGGCCCCGCCGCCGACAGCATCGCCGCCTTGACCGAAAGGGAGCTGCCGCACGTCGAGAAGAAGGTGTGCGTCGCGTGCACGGCGTCGGCCATCAAACGCTCGGCCCGCTCGAGGACCCGGCCGCGGGAGCGGCGGTCGTCGAGACTGCCCGAGGCGAGGAGGTCACCGTGGAAGACGGCGTCGCCGAGGACCTGCCGCACCAGGGGATCGGCGCCCCTTGCCTGTTTGTGGCCCGGCGGGGTGAAGGCGATGCGGCCCTTTCTGCGGTGTTCGGCCAGAGCTTCGAGTACGGGGGCCCGTGTGTGGTCGACGGTCATGGATCACGAGTTCCCGTAGCCCGCGAAGGTCAATCAGAGTGACTGTCCCATGACCTGTTGGGTACTCAGAGTCACATGCGAATGAGTGTGATGGACGTGGGTGCGAATGCGGTCAGGCTGGTCGTTGTGGACGCTGAGGACGGTGTGCCCCTGCCGGTCCACACCGCCAAATGGAAGGTGCGGCTCTCCGAGCAGGTCGGGCCGAGCGGGGTGATCCCCGAAGAGTCCGTGGGGCAGCTCGTGTCGGCGGTCTCCGCGGCCGCCGCGACCGCCCGGCGGTGGGGTTCGGCCGAGCCGCTGGCCTTCGCGACGACGGTCGTACGCAGCGCGCCCAACCGCATCGACGTGCTGCGGTCGATCGACGAGGAGACCGGGGTGCGGCTGTGCACGCTGCCCGGCGAGGTGGAGGCCGAACTCACGTTCCTCGGGGCCCGCAGATGGATGGGCTGGCGTGCCGGCCCTCTGGCACTGTTCGACATCGGCGGCGGCTCCCTCGAAGTGGCCTTCGGACGCGGACGCCTGCCGGACTACGTGGCTTCGCTGCCGCTCGGGGCGCGTCGGCTGACCCGGGAGTTCTTCGACGGCGAGGATCCGCCGAGCGAGCAGAGCGTCAAGGAGCTGCGGCGCAAGGTGCGTCACCAGCTGCGGGACGTAGCCGCGCGGATCCGCTGGGAAGGGCCGCGCACGGCGGTGGCGACGTCGCGGACGTTCCAGCAGCTGGCGCGGCTCGGGGGCGCGGCGCCCGGTCGCCACGGGCCTTTCACGACCAGGCAGCTGAGCCGGTCGGAACTGCGCGAGTGCCGCGACCGGCTCGCCGCGCTTCCGGCGTCGGAGCGCGCCCGGCTTCCGGGGGTGTCGGCGCCGCGGGCCGTGCAGAGCCTGGCCGGAGCGATCGTCGGGCACACGGCGATGAAGCTGACCGGCGTCAAGACGGTCACCATCTGCCCCTGGGCCATCCGCGAAGGCGTGCTGTTGCGGCACATGGAGGACGGCGGCGCGTGGTGGGCGGAGGTCAGCGGACGGGAGACGCTGACTACTACTCAGCCCGCGGTAGAGCCGATGGCGCTGCGGATCGCGGCGTTGCAGAACTGAGCGCGGCGCTGCGGGAGCGAGCGGGGGCGCTGAGGGGGTCGACATGACCTGCGGCTTTGCGGAACTGAGGCGCAGCTTTGTGGGGCTAGCGTGGGGGACGTGCGGGACTGAGATGGTCGGGTGCGGGTGCGGGTGCGGGTGCGGGTGCGGGTGCGGGTGCGGGCCGGGGCCGGGAGAACTGCCGCGTCGGCCTTCCGCCGCAGCACCGGGGGCTCCTCTGCGCTCCTCACTCCTCCGCGCTGGTCCCGCCCCGTACGCCGTACGCCTTACGCCTGGCCGCTGTCGAGCGCCCAGGCGGGGCAGAGCCGGAGCACGGGGCAACGCAGGCAGCCCCGTTCGGCGGCCGGCTCATCCCTCGTGGGTGTCGGGCGGCGCCGCCGGTGCCTGGAGCCCGGCGACCGCCGCGGCCAGTTGCCGCCGGAGAGGCTTCGGGATCTTCTCTCCCGTGACGGCGGTGACCAGGTCGTCGGCCACGGTGTGCAGCTTGGTGTTGGTGTTCTGGGAGACGGCGACAAGGACGCGCCACGCATCCTCGGCGCTCAGGCCGAAGGAGGCCATCAGGACACCGCGCGCCATGTCGATGACAGGCCGCGTCCGCATGGCCCGCCGCAGTTGAACGAGTTCGTCGTCCGAACCCTGCTCGGCCCGGGCGTGGGGGATCTGCTCGACGTCATCCTGCGCCGGACCAGCCGGACCAGCCGGTCCATCCAGGCCGTCCGGACCATCCGGTCCGTCCGATCCATCCGGCGTCGCCGCAGGGTCGTCGGTGCGGGGCGGCTCGACGGAAAGCAGGCGTCGCCGACCCTCGACCGGCGGGCCGGGAGATGCGATGGGGGCGGCTTCCCCGTCCTCCGCGAGGTACGCAGGAACTGCACGTTCTGTCATGGCGCCCACTCCGTCGGCATCCGTGCGTCATCTCCTCACTCAGCGTCGGACCGACGAGGGCCACCCGTCAAGAGATACAGGAAACGTTGTTCGCCCTTTTGAATGCGTGAATCAAACACCCTATCGTGGGGGGATGGGAGCAGTACCTGAACCACACACCGGCTGGACGTTCCTCACCAACCACGCCCGCGTGCTGGCCGCGATCGCCGACAACCCCGCAACGCGGATCCGGGACATCGCCGCGCGCTGCCGCCTCACCGAGCGCGCCGTACAGAAGATCGTCGCCGATCTGGAGAGCGGCGGATATCTCTCCCACACGCGCCGGGGCCGTTCCAACACCTACCGAATCGAATCGGGCACCATCCTGCGCCACCCCGCCGACTCGGGGCTCGCGGTGGCGGAACTCCTCTCGCTGCTGGCGCAGCACGACGGAGGGCGCGGCGATGCTGCCGGCCGGTTGCGGGAAGCGCCGAACGCGAGCGACCGACAGGCCGACGCGTGACATGAGGGGGAGCGAGGGCCGTAATTCCGGCCCCTCACCTCTGACCTGCGGCGTACCCGCTCCTCGCGAGCCGGATGGCCGTACAGGGCGCCCGTTAAGCTGGGGAGCATGGCCTACGAGATTCCGGTGACGCAAGCCCGTGCAGAGCTCGCCGAGCTGATCAACCGCGTCGTCTACGGCGGTGAGCGGGTGGTCGTCACCCGTCATGGCAAGCCGCTCGTGGCCCTCGTGTCCGCCGCCGACCTGGAACGACTCGAAGAGTCGACGGAGGCCGACGAGGAGCAGGTGGTCAGCTCCGTCTCGTCGTTGCGCGCCACGCCGTCGCCGTCGTCAGGTGCGGGTGAGCGGCAGAGCTTCGGTATCGCCGCCGAGCACCGGGGCTCCGATCCGTCGTAGCCGTAAGCCAGTTGAGCGCAGGAAAGGCCGAAAAGGCCGTACGCCTCCGTCCGCTACAGCGGAGGCGTACGGCTGTCCGGGTGTGCCGCCCGGTCAGGGGGCCGGCACCGTCTCCCTCGTGGCAGGCGCCTCGTCGCGCGCCGGTGCGGGGCGGCGGCGGAGTGTGCCGAGCAGCACGGCCGTCAGCCCGAGCAGGCCCCATACGGTGAGGGTGATCAGGGGAGTCGTGACGCGGGCGCCGTCGAAGAAGGACACCGAGCGCAACAGGGTGCCTCCGGCGCCTGGCGGCAGCAACTGGCCGATGAACCCGACCGGTTCGGGCAGCAGCTGCGGCGCTGACGTCACGCCGGAGAAGGGGTTGCCGATCAGGACCATGACCAGCGCGCCGACCCCGATGCCCGCCGGGCCGAGAAGTGCCGCGCAGCCGGCGACGGTCGCGCCGACCGCCAGCGTGGAGAGGCTCAGCACCCCTGCCTCCGCCCACCAGTTGCCCGTCAGGACGCCGAGCCAGCTGTGCGTCAGGGCCGCGGCGACCGTACCGACCAGTGCGGCGCCCAGGACGAGGGAGGCCACCGCGCGGATGCCGCGCAGGCCGAGCACCGTCAC
The DNA here is from genome assembly GCF_014649775.1 of Streptomyces longisporoflavus. Classification (GTDB taxonomy): domain Bacteria; phylum Actinomycetota; class Actinomycetes; order Streptomycetales; family Streptomycetaceae; genus Streptomyces; species Streptomyces longisporoflavus. Next base: position 103,940 of record NZ_BMTR01000001.1, read on the forward strand.
GATCGCACCGGCCGCGACGCCCGCGATGGCGAGCGGCAGGACGCCGGCGCCGAGTGCGGCTCCCCGCGGGTCGGCGGCCGGTGCGGAGACGACGTCGGTGGTGGTCACCCGGCTGCCTTCCGGAGCCTGACCGGCCACCGCCTGCTCCAGGAGCTGGGCGACCACGGGGCTCGCCGCCGTCGCGGTGAGCAGCTTCATGCCCTGCGGCGTGGCGACGATCGCCCCGTATACGGCCCGGTCCTCAATGGCGTCGCGGGCCTCGGCTTCGTCGGCGTAACGATGGATCTCGAACGCGCCGTCTTTCTCCTTGAGTTGAGCCTGCAGAGGAGCCGTGGCCGCGGCGGGGCCCGCGACGCCGAGCGGCAGGTCGCGCGGGGCGGTCCTGGCGGCGGGCCAGGCGAAGGCCCACAGGGCGAGGGCCGCGAGCGCGGAGACCAGGACGGCCACGGCCACCATGCGGCGGCCCTGGGGAGGCGGGGTGGTGACCGGGGTGGACATGAGCTGAGCTCCTCGGGCTTGACGGTCGGATTTAAAGAGAAGGATCGTTCGTTTTACGGGATGCCCTCACTGTCCGCCCGTCGTGGCCGCTTGTCAAGAATGAATGTTCGTTTTACGTTTGGGGGCATGGCCCGCGTATCCCAGGAGCACCTCGACGCACGCCGCCGCCAGATCATCGACGGCGCCGCCCGCTGCTTCGCCCGTAATGGCTTCCACGCCACCTCGATGCAGGACGTGCTCAAGGAAGTCGGCCTCTCGGCCGGAGCGGTCTACCGCTACTTCCGCGGCAAGGAGGAGTTGATCGCGGCGATCGTCGGCGAGGTCCTCGAATGGATCCAGGCGACCTTCGAAGCGGCTGCCGAGGAGACCCCGCCACCGCCGCCGGACGAGTTGATCGGCCGCGCGCTGACCCAGGTGCTCGGTCGCCGGCCGGGTGCCGGGGAGGGGGAAGCCTCGTACCTCCCGCGGCTGATCGTCCAGGTGTGGGCGGAGACGCTGCGCAACGAAGAGCTCGCCGACGTGATGCGGCAGGGGTACGCCAAGGTGCGGGTGGCCTGGGTGAAGATCGTCGAGGGGTATCAGGCGGCCGGCATGATGCGCGGCGACATCCCGGCCGATCATGTGGCGCGGGTGATGGTCGCCGCGGCCCAGGGCTTCGTCGCCCAGCTGGCCTTGTTCGACGAGGTTCCCGTCGACGCGCTGCAGGACGGACTGCGCGGCCTGATGAGCATGGGTATGGGCACGGGCAAGCCCGCCTGACGGAAGGAAGCGGGCGGGGTGTTCACTTCGGCGCGAGTGGACAGGCCCGGCCGGTCGGGTATGGGGGAGCCCTGCTGATGGTCATGAAGCGGTCAAGCGCTGGTTAACCTCGTTGAAACTCCTCCCAACTAGCCTGCAATGCCACGCCACCAGGGGTTTTCGTAACCGGGGTGCGCAAGATCAAGCGTACTGCCTGTGTGTTACATCTATATCCGTCGCGGTGGCCGCGGCAGCCGGACCCCGCACGGTCCGGAGCGAGGACTGTGAGGTGGGACGCGTGCAACTGACCCCGCACGAGCAGGAGAGACTGCTCATCCATGTGGCCGCGGACGTGGCCGAGAAGCGAAGGGCGCGGGGGCTGCGGCTCAATCACCCCGAGGCGATCGCGCTGATCACGTCCCACATTCTCGAAGGGGCCCGCGACGGCCGTACCGTCGCCGAACTCATGTCGTCGGGGCGCAAGGTGCTCACCCGCGACGACGTCATGAGCGGCATTCCCGAGATGATCCACGACGTCCAGGTCGAGGCCACCTTCCCGGACGGCACCAAGCTCGTCACCGTCCACGATCCGATCGTCTGACGGGGGCCGGCCGCATGAGTTCCGCGCAGAGTCCCACGCATCCCGTCATCCCCGGCGAGATCCTCTTCGCCGACGAACCCGTCGCCTACAACGCAGGCCGCGAGGTCACCCCCCTCACCGTCCTCAACGCCGCCGACCGCCCCGTCCAGGTCGGCTCCCACTACCACTTCGCCGAGGCCAACCCCGGTCTCGACTTCGACCGTGCCGCCGCGCACGGCAAGCGGCTCAACATCCCCGCCGGCACCGCGGTGCGTTTCGAGCCCGGCATCCCCGTCGACGTAGAACTCGTCCCCCTGGCCGGTCTGCGCATCGTGCCCGGACTTCGCGGCGAGACCGGAGGTCCCCTCGATGCCTGAGCTGTCCCGCGCCGCGTACGCCGACCTGTTCGGACCCACCACGGGCGACCGGATCCGGCTCGCCGACACCGACCTCCTCGTCGAGATCGAGGAGGACCGCTCCGGCGGCCCCGGACTCTCCGGCGACGAGTCGGTGTTCGGCGGCGGCAAGGTCATCCGCGAGTCGATGGGCCAGTCGCGCACGACGCGTGCCGAAGGCGCCCCCGACGCCGTCATCACCGGCGCCGTGATCATCGACCACTGGGGCATCGTCAAGGCCGACGTCGGCATACGCGACGGCCGTATCACCGGCATCGGCAAGTCCGGCAACCCGGACACGATGGACGGCGTACACCCCGATCTCGTCATCGGCCCGGAGACCGAGGTCCTCGCGGGTAACGGCAAGATCCTGACCGCCGGCGGCATCGACACCCACATCCATTTCATCTCGCCGACCATCGTCGACGAGGCACTCGCCTCCGGGGTCACCACCCTCATCGGCGGCGGCACCGGCCCGGCCGAGGGCAGCAAGGCGACCACCATCACCCCCGGCGCGTGGCACCTGGCCCGGATGTTCGCGGCGATGGAGTCGAGCCCGGTCAACATCGGCTTCCTCGGCAAGGGCAACACGGTCTCCGCCGAGTCCATGCACGCCCAACTGCGGGCAGGCGCCGTCAGCTTCAAGATTCACGAGGACTGGGGCGCGACGCCCGCCACCATCGACGCCTGCCTGAACGTCTGCGAGGACACGGGAGCCCAGCTCGCCGTCCACACCGACACGCTCAACGAAGCGGGTTTCGTCGGCGACACCTTCGGCGCCGTCGCGGGCCGCACCCTGCACGCCTTCCACGTCGAGGGCGCGGGCGGCGGGCACGCCCCGGACATGATCACGGCGGTATCCCTGCCGAACATGCTGCCGAGCTCCACCAACCCGACCCGGCCGCACACCGTCAACACCATCGAGGAACACCTCGACATGCTGATGGTCTGCCACCACCTCAACGCGGCGGTCCCCGAGGACCTCGCCTTCGCCGAGTCGCGCATCCGCCCCACCACCATCGGGGCCGAGGACATCCTGCACGACATCGGCGCCATCTCGATCATGTCGTCGGACTCGCAGGCCATGGGGCGCATCGGCGAGGTCGTCATGCGGACCTGGCAGACCGCGCACGTGATGAAGCGGCGGCGCGGCTTCCTGCCGGGGGACACCCGCGCGGACAACCGGCGCGCGCGTCGATATGTCGCCAAGTACACGATCAACGCGGCGATCGCGCAGGGTGTCGACCACGTGATCGGCTCGGTCGAGAGCGGCAAACTCGCCGACCTGGTGCTGTGGGACCCGGTGTTCTTCGGGGTCAAGCCGCAGCTGGTCATCAAGGGCGGCCAGATCGCGTACGCGCAGATGGGCGACGCCAACGCCTCCATCCCCACCCCGCAGCCGGTCCTGCCGCGCCCCATGTTCGGCGCGCACGGGACCGCGCCCGGCCTCAACTCCTTCAACTTCGTCACTCAGTCGGCCCTTGACGACGGGCTGCCCGAACGGCTCGGCCTGGCAAAGGAGTTCACGGCGATCCGCTCGACGCGCGGGCGCACCAAGGCGGACATGCGTGAGAACGACGCCCTGCCGAGGGTGGAGGTCGCCCCCGACAGCTTCGCCGTCACCATCGACGGTGAGCTCGTCGAGCCGGCCCCCGCCGCCGAACTGCCGCTCGCGCAGCGGTACTTCCTGTTCTGACGGGCGCTGTCATGTCCCAAGCCGCACTACTCGTCCTGGCCGACGGCCGGTTTCCCGCCGGAGGGCATGCGCACTCCGGCGGGGCCGAGGAAGCCGTCAAGGCGGGGCGCGTCACCGGGGCCGCCGACCTGGAGGAGTTCTGCCGGGGGCGGTTGCACACGACGGGCCTCGTGTCGGCCGCACTGGCGGCGGCGGCCGCGCTCGGGCTCGATCCGCTGGAGCTCGACGAGGCCGCCGACGCGAGGACGCCCTCAGCCGCGCTGCGGGTCGCCGGGCGGCGGCTCGGCCGCCAGATGATGCGTGCCGCGCGGTCCGCATGGCCCGACCCGTCCCTGGACCAGCTGGCCGCCGCCCGGCCCAAGGGCGCGCACCAGCCCGTCGTGCTCGGCCTCGCCGCCAGGGCAGCGGGTCTCGGGGCCCGCGACGCCGCGTACTGCTCCGCGTACGAGTGCGTCAGCGGACCCGCGACGGCGACCGTGCGGCTGCTGAGCCTCGACCCGTTCGACGCGACGGGCGTCCTCGCACGCCTCGCGCCCGAACTCGACCTCGTCGTCCGGGAGGCGGCGGAGGCGGCGCAGCGCGCGGTGGCCGACGGGGTCGATGAACTGCCCGCGGCGTCCGCGCCGCTGCTGGAGGTCGGGGCGGAAGCGCATGCGGGCTGGCCCGCCCGGTTGTTCGCTTCGTAGCCGAGCTTCGCCGGGTTTCGCCGGGCTTGGGCTTCAACCGCGCGGCACTCGCCCCGAAGTCCTGTCGTACAGGCCGAAACGAACTCCCGAAGCCCTGCCGTACAGGGTGCCAACGACCTACTGAAGCCCTCCTGTACAGGGCGACAACGACCTACTGAAGCCCCGCTGTGCAGGGCGAAACGAACTACTGAACCATAGGAGCCGTACATGCACCTCGATCACTCCCACGACGAATCGACCGCCGTGAGCGCCGACGCCCACCGCCCCGACGGACACCGCCGGGCGCTGCGGATCGGCCTCGGCGGGCCCGTCGGCTCCGGCAAGACCGCCACCGTCGCCGCGCTCTGCAAGGAGCTGCGCGAGGAGCTTTCCCTCGCCGTCGTCACGAACGACATCTACACCCGCGAGGACGCCGAGTTCCTGCTGCGCGAGGCCGTGCTGCCGCCCGAGCGGATCACCGCCGTGGAGACCGGTGCCTGCCCGCACACCGCGATCCGGGACGACATCTCCGCCAACCTGGAGGCCGTGGAGGACCTGGAGGACGAGATCGGGCCGCTCGACCTGATCCTCGTCGAGTCCGGCGGCGACAACCTCACCGCCACCTTCTCCAAGGGCCTCGTCGACGCCCAGATCTTCGTGATCGACGTCGCGGGCGGCGACGACATCCCCCGCAAGGGCGGCCCCGGCGTCACCACGGCCGATCTGCTCGTCGTCAACAAGACCGACCTCGCCCCGTACGTCGGCTCCGACCTCGAAGGCATGGCCGCGGACGCCAAGGCGCAGCGCGCCGAGCTGCCCGTGATCTTCCAGTCGCTGCGGTCGGACGTGGGTGTCGGACCCGTCGCCGCCTGGGCGCGTGCCCAGTACGCCGCCTGGGCCGCGTCCGCATGACCGTCAGGACCGGCGTGGCATCCGGGGTGCGCGGCACCGCCCGCATCACCGCGCGAGGCGATGGGCGGGGTGGCACCGTCCTGCCCGTACTCGACGGCGAGGGACCGATCGTGCCGCGCCGCACCCGGTCGGCCGGAGCGGGCGCCCGCGTCACCCTCGTCGGCGCGATGAGTGGCCCTCTCGGGGGCGATCACCTCACCGTCGAGGCCGCTTCCCGTGAGGGGGCCCGGCTGCAGATCGGCTCGGCCGCCGCCACGCTCGCGCTGCCCGGCCAGTCGAAGGAGGCGGCGCGCTACGACGTACGCCTCACGGTCGGCGACGCGTCGGAACTGCACTGGCTGCCCGAGCAGTTGATCTCCGTACGCGACAGCGATCTGCGGGTCACCACGCGGGCCGACCTCGCCGCGAGCGCGAGCCTCGTGCTGCGGGAGGAGCAGGTGCTCGGCCGGACCGGCGAAGAAGCGGGCCGCCTCACCAGCCGCCTCACTGTGCGCCGGGCGGGCCGCCTCCTCCTGGACCAGGAGCTCTCCTGCGGGCCCGGCGCACCCGGCGGCTGGGACGGCCCGGCCGTCCTGGCGGGGCATCGCGCGATCGGCCAGCTCGTCATCGTCCGCCCGGAGTTCGACCAGCACCGCCCCGGCCCCGCGCTGCTCGGCGAAACGGCATCACTCACTCCACTCGCCGGCCCCGCCGTACTCGTCACCGCCGTCGCCCCCGACGCCTTGCGGGTACGACGCACACTGGACGAGGCACTGCGCACACTCACCTGAGTTCCCTGCGCCGGGCCGGTTGGCCAAGCCGCTCTAGTCGGGTTACCCGTCGACCTTCCGGGGAAAGATGTCGCGTGCATCTCGGGGAGAGTCGGAGGGGGCTACTCGTGAGTGGTACATCACCGTCGCGTGACGACAGGACAGAGCCGGAGCAGACGCCCTGGCGCGGCTCAGGCCGTTTCAGCGACGGCCCTCCCGATCCCCTCGCCTCGATGCTGGCCAAGGTCGACAAGGGGGAACGCATTGCGACTCCTGGAGACAACGCGGGCGGCGACGAGCGCGACCCCGACGACGAGTTGCATCGGGAACATGATGGCAGCGGCCCCTACGCGCAGCGGCGTCGCCGGAAGAACTGACGCATAGGGCGGAGGCGGAGTCTCCGTCTGCGGCAGCGTCTGCGGGCCCGTACTTGCGTGGGGGTGGGCAAGTGTGAGTGATCTCAGGGTCGTTCGGTGGAAGCGGCATGGGCAGGATCGGCTCTATGTGAACCTCCCCGACGGCTCCGCCGCCGCATGGGCGGACTGCCGGACGGGCAAGGTCACGATCCTGCTGGAGCCGTACCGGCATGAGGCACTCAGGTTGCTGCGTCCGCTCCTCACACGACCTTCGCCCGCATCCGGATCGAGCGCCGCCGCGAAGCCCACACCGCGTACTGCGGCTGGGAGGGAAGTCGTTCCGGAGCTGCCCCCGCTGACACCACCGGACGATCTCGCCTTGAACCGGCCGGGGGAGGGGCTCAGGCGTCTGCTCGCCGAGGAGGGGCCCAGTCCTGCTCGGCGGGTGTTGTCATGGTTGTTGCGGCGTGAGTCCGAGTGGGATTCATGGCGTATGGGGCTCGCCGGTGAGCGCCGGGTCGGTGGTGAGTTGCAGCGGCTCTCGCGGTCCGGCTGGCGCGTGCTGCATTCCGTGCCGCTGCCTCGGGACGTGGACATCGACCATCTCCTGATCGGTGCCGGCGGAGTGTTCAGCGTCAACACCAAGCGCCACTTCGGGAAGGCCGTATGGATCGGCGACGAGATGGCGAAGGTCAGCCACGGTCGGCCGCAGCCGTACGCACGCAAGAGCAAGGCGGAGGCTGGTCGAGTCCAGGCGGTGCTGGAGCGGTACGCCGGTATTCCGGTTCAAGTGCAGCCGGTCATCGTGCTCGTCGGCGTGACGGAACTGACCAAAGCGGCCACGCAGTTCACCGTCCGCGTGTACCGCGAGCGCGAGGTGTCCGCGCTCGGCCCGCTCCACGGGGTGCTCGATGCCGGGCAGATCGATGCGTTGTACGCGGTCGCACGGCACCGGCGCGCGTGGCTGGCCGCCTGAGGGACGGCCACGCCTCACCAGGACAAACCGCTCACCGGTTCCCCCGACCCGGTTATCGGATTGGTAAAGAAATACCTGCCCGGTCTGTCGCACTGAACCCGTTGACCGACAGGATCCTCCTACTGTTCGAAAGTCGACAGGTAAATCGACAGGGGGAGGAACCAGTTGAGACGCACCACAGCATTCGGCGCAGCCGGCACGCTGATCACGGGCTCGCTCATAGCGGGCGCGATCATGGCGCCGGTCGCCAATGCCGATGCCCGGCAGGGCAGCGGCAGCGCTGACGCCCGGCAGCGGACCAGCTCCGAGGCGCGCGGTGTCGCGCTCGCCGCGCAGCGTGCCGCCAAGGCCGGCATCGACTGGAAGACATGCCCCGCCGACTGGGGTCTGGAGAAGGCCGTCACGTGCGGCTGGGTGACCGTCCCGGTCGATTACGCCAAGCCCAACGGCAAGAAGATCAAGCTCGCCGTGGACCACATCGGCAACACCGGGACGAAGAAGGAGCGCCAGGGCGCGCTCGTCTACAACCCCGGCGGCCCCGGCGGTTCCGGGCTCCGCTTCCCCAACCGCGTGGCCACCAAGGCCAAGCTCTGGGAGAAGACGGCCAAGGCCTACGACTTCGTGGGCTTCGACCCGCGCGGCGTCGGCCGCTCGGCGCCCATCTCCTGCGTGGACCCGCAGGAGTTCGTCAAGGCACCCAAGCTCGACCCGGTGCCGGACTCCGAGGCCGACAAGCGCGCCCAGCGCAAGCTGGCCGCCGAGTACGCGGACGGCTGCGCCGAGCGCAGCGGCGACATGCTGCCGCACATGACGACGCCGAACACCGCACGTGACCTGGACGTCATCCGGGCCGCGCTCGGCGAGAAGAAGCTGAACTTCCTCGGCGTCTCCTACGGCACCTACCTCGGCGCGGTCTACGGGACGCTGTTCCCGTCGCACGTGCGCCGTATGGTCGTCGACTCGGTGGTCAACCCGTCGAAGGAGAAGATCTGGTACGAGGCCAACCTCGACCAGGACGTCGCCTTCGAGGTCCGCCTCAAGGACTGGATGACGTGGGTCGCCAAGTACGACGCCACCTTCCACCTCGGGGACACCGCGGACAAGGTCGCCAAGAACTGGGACAAGCTGCGTGCCGCCGCGAAGAAGGAGCCGCTGGGCGGAGTCGTCGGCCCCGCCGAGCTCGTCTCCTACTTCCAGAGCGCTCCGTACTACGACTCCGCGTGGGTCGGGATCGCGACGAACTTCAGCAAGTACGTCGCCGGTGACGCCAAGCCGCTGATCGAGGCAGCCAGCCCCGACCTGTCGGACACCGCGGGCAACATCGCCTCGGAGAACGGCAACGCGGTCTACACGGCCGTCGAGTGCGCGGACGCCAAGTGGCCCACCAGCTGGAAGAAGTGGGACCGCGACAACACCCGCATCCACCGCGACAACCCGTTCATGACGTGGGCCAACGCCTGGATGAACCTGCCCTGCGCCACCTGGAAGAGCAAGCAGCACGAGCCGGTCGAGGTCAAGACCGGCAAGGGCCTGCCGCCCGTCCTGATCGCCCAGGCGACCCGCGACGCGGCCACCCCGTACGAGGGCGCCGTCGAGCTGCACAAGCGTTTCAAGGGCTCGCGTCTGATCACGGAGAAGGACGCCGGCTCGCACGGCATCACGAACCTGGTCAACCCGTGCCTGAACGAGCGTGTCGACACCTACCTGCTCACGGGCAAGGTGGACAAGAAGGACGTGACGTGCGCGCCGCACGCCACCCCCAAGCCGTAATGACGGTGACGGTGCGCTAGGCGACGTGAAGGGGGCGGCCGGATTACACCGGTCGCCCCCTTCACGCTGCCGCGGGACGGTCCTACAACGCTGCCGCCTCCTGTGCGATCACGGCCGTACGCGGCTCCGCGATCGACACGAAGTCCGCGGTCCGCAGCGCCAGCGAACGGTCCAGGCGCGCCGCGTTGAAGAACAGTTCCTCGTGGACGAGCAGCGCCGGATCCACGACCAGTTCGAGATCCGGGTCGAAGGAGAACGGCAGGATCGTGCCGCTCACGCTGCCCGCGAGCCGCTCGGCCGCCTCCTGCGTGGCGAAGCCGGCGTACGTCCCGCCGAGCAGCTGCTTGACCGCGTTCAGATCGACGCGCCGGTCGCCGGGCACCACCGCGAGGACGTATCGCTTCGTCTTCTTGCCGATCTTCACCATCACCACGATGCACTTGGCGGCCTGCTGGAGGGTGTTGCCCCGCAGCGCGCTGACCGCCTCGGTGGCGCCCTCGGGCTCGTGCTCGATGACGCGGAACGCCGCGCCCCGCTCCTCGAGCAGCCCGATCAGCTTCGTGTACAGGCCGTGCTCGCTCATCCGTGTCTCCCCTGGTGCCCGGCCGGCGTCAGGTCCGCGCCGGCCGCTCCTGGTCAGACCGTACGCCAGGAAATCAACTGAGCGGCATGCGGGGGAATTTGCGCCTGCTCGCGGCGGCGGCCCGCTCCGCCTCCTCCTCCTTCACGACCGCGGCGTACTTGTCGACGTACTCCTGTCCGGAGAGCCCGAGGATGGCGTACATGATCTCGTCGGTGACCGCGCGCAGGACCGCCTTCTCGTTCTCCATGCCCGCGTAGCGCGAGAAGTCCAGCGGGGCGCCGAAGCGGATGGAGACCTTCTGGAAGTTCGGCACCTTCTGGCCCGGCGGCTGCGCCTCGAACGTGCCGATCATCGCGCACGGGATCACCGGTACCTGTGCCTTGAGAGCCATCGCGGCGACGCCGACCTTGCCCTTGTAGAGGCGCCCGTCGTGGGAGCGGGTGCCTTCCGGGTAGATCCCGAGCAGCTCACCCTTGCTGAGTACGCCGAGCCCCTCGCGGATCGCGGCCCGGCCCGCCTCCCTGCCGGAACGGTCCACCGGGATCTGTCCCGCGCTCCGGAAGAAGGTGGCCGTGAGGCGGCCTCTGAGCCCGGGGCCGGTGAAGTACTCGGCCTTCGCCAGGAAGGTGATCCGCCGCTTGATGATGGCGGGCATCAGGAAGTGGTCCGAGAACGAGAGGTGGTTGCCCGCCACGATCGCCGCGCCGGTCTCCGGTATGTGCTCGAGCCCCTCGATGCGCGGCCGGAACATGAGCCGCAGCAGCGGCCCCAGGACGACGTACTTGAGCAGGTAGTAGAACACCCGTTGCTCCTTGACGTAGGTGGACCGGCCTGGGTGCTGCGTCGTCGCAGGTCACGGGTCCTCGCGCAGCGGTCATTTTAGGTGCGGGACCCCCGCGGGAGAAGGGAGCGAAGCCTGCGGGCGGCGGCGGGCCCGTCAGGGCTCCGGCCCGGACTCGTACGGGTGACTGCCCGGCGTGTCGGCCGGGTCGGCGGCGGACGGGCGGGGTGGCCTGGACTTCCCGTGACGCAGCACGTCACCGCTCTGTCACCGCTCCAGGAGGTCCCCATGAGTCCCCGTCCCACGCACCGCCCGCGCCCCCTCGCGGTCGCCGCCGCCGCGCTGATCTCCCTCGCCGTGGCCGCACCCGCCCACGCGGCCGACGGGGCGGTCCCGGCGCGGTCGACCGGCATCTTCCTCACCGTCACCGGCGAGAACAACGCCTGGGTGCGTGGCGTGCTCATCGACTGCGCGACCGAGCGGCCCGGGCACCACCCGCACGCGGCCGAGGCCTGCGCGGCCATCGACGCGGCGAAGGGCGACTTCGACGCGCTGCCGGCGAAGAAGGGCATCTGCACCAAGCAGTACGCGCCGGTCACCGTGAGCGCCACCGGCACCCACCGCGGCAAGCCGGTGAGCTGGCACAAGACCTATGGCAACGCCTGTGAGATGGGATATGCGACGGGCGCCGTCTTCCGCTTCTGAGCGGCGTCGTGCGGCGCCGCTCCGTGCCGCGCCGTGCCGTCCCGCGCCTTTCCTCGCTGCCGCGCGGCACCCCTCAGGGGGTGCTGCGCGAGAGCACCATCGCCAGCGTGAGCATCCCGATGACGACCCAGCCGAACCACAGCCAGCCGTTGCTCCCCAGCGCGACCGTGTAAGCGGTCACCGCGACCAAGCCTCCGATGGTGAATACACCCATCGTCTTCGTAGAATCAGGCATCGCCCTGCCTCCTCCCGGCAGCCCCGACGCCTCGACGCCAAGACCGCGGCCTGAGACCATCCTCGCCCGTGATGACCCTTTGCCGCTAGCGCCCGCGCGCGGCCAGTGAGGCGAGATAGGCGTTGTACGCCTCCAGCTCCTTGTCGCCGTCACGGTCGGCGGCCCGGTCCGTACGCCGTGCCTGGCGCTGTTCGGAGCGGTACCACTGGAAGAGCAGCGCGAGCAGCACGAGCACCGAGGGCACCTCGCTGAACGCCCACGCGATGCCGCCGGCGGCGGTCTGGTCGGAGAGCGCGTCGATGCCGAGCGAGGCGGGCGGGTTCTTGTAGGTGCCGACCATCGGCTCGGACGCCATCATCAGCGCGATGCCGAAGAACGCGTGGAAGGGCATGCCCGCGAACAGCTCCAGCATCCGCATGATGTAGCCGGGCCGGTGCGGCCCCGGGTCGACGCCCATGATCGGCCAGAAGAAGACGAGGCCGACAGCGAGGAAGTGCACCATCATCCCGATGTGGCCCGCCTTGGAGCCCATCAGGGTGTCGAAGAGCGGGGTGAAGTACAGCGCGTACAGGCTCGCGATGAACAGCGGGATCGTGAACGCGGGGTGCGTGATGATCCGCATGTAGCGGCTCTGCAGGACCCACAGCAGCCACTCGCGCGGGCCCTTGCGGCCGCGGCCGGCGACCGGCAGCGCGCGCAGGGCGAGGGTGATGGGGGCGCCCATCAGGATCAGGATCGGCGAGAGCATGCTGATGACCATGTGCTGCACCATGTGCACGCTGAACATGACCATGCCGTAGTCGTTCAGCTTGGTGCACATCACGAGCATGATGGTCAGCACGCCCGCCACGAACGAGATGGTGCGGCCGACCTGCCACTTGTCACCGCGCCGTACGAGCCGGACCACGCCCCAGCCGTAGAGGGCGAGGGCCGCCAGGGAGCCGATGAGGAAGAAGGGGTCGGCCGAGAGTTCGAGCCCGCGCCCCAGCGTGAACGGCGGCAGATCCATGTTCATGCCGTGCCCGCTGTGATCCATCCACTGGCTCCTGATTCGTGCGGTTGTGCGCTGTGTGTCCGCACCAGACTAGAACGGCCCCCGGACGCCGACGCGTCCGGGGGCCGTTCCTTGAGCAGTGAAACAGGGCCTGTGTCTAGAGGACGCACTCCGCCTCGGCGTAGCGCTCGTCCGGCACCGTCTTGAGGGTCTCGACGGCCTCGGCGAGCGGGACCATCGTGATGTCCGTGCCGCGCAGCGCCGTCATCTTGCCGAACTCGCCGCGGTGCACGGCCTCCACCGCGTGCCAGCCGAAGCGGGTGGCGAGCACACGGTCGTACGCGGTGGGGGTGCCGCCGCGCTGGACGTGCCCGAGGATCACCGGGCGCGCTTCCTTGCCCAGGCGCTGCTCCAGTTCGATGGAGAGCTGGCGGGCGATGCCGGCGAACCGCTCGTGGCCGTACATGTCCTTGATGCCCTCGTCGAACTTCATGGAGCCCTCGCGCGGCTTGGCGCCCTCGGCGGCCACGACGATGGCGAACTTCTTGCCCGCGGAGAAGCGTTCGCCGACCTTCCGCGCCAGTTCCTCGATGTCGAAGGGGCGCTCCGGCACGACGATCGCGTGCGCGCCCGCGGCCATGCCCGAGTGCAGCGCGATCCAGCCGGTGTGCCGGCCCATGACCTCGACGATCAGGACCCGCTGGTGCGACTCGGCGGTCGTCTTGAGGCGGTCGAGGGCCTCGGTGGCCACGCCGACCGCGGTGTCGAAGCCGAACGTCACGTCGGTGACCGCGATGTCGTTGTCGATGGTCTTGGGTACGCCGACGATCGGCAGACCGGCGTCCGAGAGGAGGCGGGCGGCCTTCAGGGTGCCTTCGCCGCCGATCGGGATGACCGCGTCCAGGCCCAGGTCGGCGAGGTGGCCCTTGGCCCGCTCGACGCCGTCGCGCAGGTGCGCGGGCTGGACACGGGAGGAGCCGAGAATCGTGCCGCCGCGGGCCAGGATGCCGCCCACCGCGTCCAGGTCGAGCTTGCGGTAGTCGCATTCGAGGAGGCCGCGCCAGCCGTCGTGGAAGCCGATGACCTCGTCGCCGTGGTCGACGACGGCGCGGTGCACGACCGAACGGATGACGGCGTTCAGACCGGGGCAGTCGCCGCCGGAGGTGAGGACACCAATGCGCATAGCCCGGAATACCTTTGCAACGTGGGCCGAAGTCCGGACCACGTCGTCCGGCTGAACCCCGCCACCCTATAGGCGTCAGGGGGCGGGGCCGTACCGGGCGTCCGACTGCTGGACTGCGCCGCTCACCTGTGCGGCAAGGGCTTCAGGCGGGCTGCTGCGCCGCGTTCATGCGCTCGGCGCGCAGCGCCTCGTACCAGCGGTCGTCCGTCGGCGGCAGCGCGTTCACGTCGAGGGCCAGCTTCAGGAGCAGGTCCGCGATCAGCGGGTTGCGGGCCAGGACGGGGCCGTGCATGTAGGTGCCGAAGACGGTGCCGTTGTACGCGCCCTCGGTGCCGTCGCCGGTGCCGTTGCCCCGGCCGAGCGTGACGCGTGCGAGCGGCCGTGCGGAGGGGCCGAGGTGCGTGATTCCCTGGTGGTTCTCGAAGCCGGTCAGCGGGGGCAGGCCCAGCTGCGGGTCGATGTCGCCCAGGACGTCGCCGACGCAGCGGTCACCCTCGCCGCGGGTGGAGATCACGTCGAGCAGGCCGAGGCCCGGCTCGCGCTGGCCGAGGTCGTTGATGAACTCCTGGCCCAGGATCTGGTAGCCCGCGCACACCGAGAAGACGATCGCGCCGTTGCCCACGGCCCGCTGGAGCCCGCCGTCGCGGCGCAGCCGCTCGGCCGCCAGGCGCTGCGGGCGGTCCTCGCCGCCGCCGATCAGGTAGATGTCGCCGGAGGTGGGCACCGGCTGGTCGCTGCGCACGTCGTAGCGCTCGACCTGGAGGCCACGCTGGTGGGCGCGGCGCTCCACGACCAGGGCGTTGCCCTGGTCTCCGTACGTGCTGAGCAGGTCGGGGTAGACCCACACTAGCCGCAGGCTGTTGTCGCTCATGCTCATTCGTCCCTACGAGGGTCTAGAGGGTCCGGTGGGGTCAGTTGCCGACGCGGCGGCGCAGGTCCTGGAACGCGGTGTAGTTCGCGATCGTCTCGATCCGGCCGGGCGGCGCGAGCTGCACGGCCTCGTCGAGGGACTCGCAGACCCGGAAGTCCAGGCCCGCGACCTCAAGACGCACGGCGAGGTCCAGCTTGCGGTCGCCGAGCACGAAGATCGGGTGACCGGCCAGGCGGGTGTAGTCGACGTCCCACAGCCAGGAGGTGTCGGTGCCGTCGGCGCCGCGGGCGTTCACGGAGAGGACCACCGGGGTGGGCGGCGGGTCGATCAGCGAAAACGTTTCGAGCCAGCCCGCCGGGTTCTTCGCGAGCAGCAGGCGCAGGTCACGGCCCTGGAACTGCACGACGTCATAGCGTCCGGCGACGGCCTGCACCTGGTACATCCGCTCCAGGGCGACCTGCGGCGGTACGCCGAAGACGGCGGCGACGGCGGCCGACGTGGTGGCGTTGGCCTTGTTCGCGCGGCCGGGCAGCTGCAGATGGATCGGCCAGGCCGAGCCGTGCGGGTCGAGGACGTGGTCGCCGGAGAGCACCCAGCTGGGCGCGGGGCGGCGGAAGCCGCACTCGCCGCAGAACCAGTCGTCGCCGGGGCGCTGCATGACGCCGCCGCAGGAGGGGCACGACCAGGCGTCGTCCTTCCACTCCTGGCCCGCGGCCACCCAGACCACGTTCGGCGACGAGGACGCCGCCCAGACGACCAGCGGGTCGTCGGCGTTCGCGACCACGACGGCCTTGGAACCGGCCAGGCCCTCGCGCCAGTTCTCCGCCATCATGCGGGTCTCTGCGGCGCGGTCCAGCTGGTCGCGCGAGAGGTTGAGCAGCGCGATCGCCTTCGGCTCGACATCGCGCGCGACACCGGCGAGGTACTTCTCGTCGACCTCGATCACGCCGAACCGGGCGTCCGAGCCGCCCGCGAGGGCCGAGGTGATGCCGGCCGGCATGTTCGCGCCCAGCGCGTTCGACACCACGGGCCCGCTTGCGCGCAGCGCCTCCGCGAGCAGCCGGGTCGTGGTCGTCTTGCCGTTGGTGGCGGAGACGAGCACCACGTCCAGGTGCGTGGCAAGACGCCCGAGCAGGTCGGGGTCGAGCTTGAGTGAAACGCGGCCGCCGATCACCGATCCGCTGCCGCGGCCCGCCGCGCGCGATACCGCCGCGGCCGCCTTGCCCGCCGTCACGGCCAGCTTGGCCCGCGGCGACAGCGGGTCCGTGTTGCCTGCCATCAGTTCTGGATCCTCCTTGCTTACGGCGCCGCGCCTGCCCCCGGCAACGCGATGAACCTCAGCCTATCGAGATCCACTCACAAGCCCGAACCGCGGCACCTCCCCGACCCCGGGGCTTTTCAAGGACCGTACCCTTGCGGCCATGCGACACGGCTCGATCCCGGGCGCCTCGGGGCGCGTACGACCTCTGACACTGCTCGGTGACCCCGTGCTGCACAAGCCCTGTGAGGAGGTCACCGACTTCGGCCCCGAACTGGCGCGGCTCATCGAGGACATGTACGCCACGATGTACGCCGCCGAGGGCGTGGGCCTCGCCGCCAACCAGATCGGCGTGAGCCGGCGGGTCTTCGTGTACGACTGCCCGGACGACGACGAGGTGCGTCATCTCGGGTACGTGGTGAACCCGCGCCTCGTGGAGACGGACGGGGTCAGTGTGCGCGGGCCCGAGGGCTGCCTCTCGCTGCCGGGCCTCGAAGCCGTCACGCCGCGCTTCGACCACGCCGTGGTGGAGGGCCTGGACATGCGGGGGGAGCCGGTGCGGGTGCACGGCACCGGCTGGTTCGCGCGCTGTCTGCAGCACGAGTGCGACCACCTGGAGGGCGGCGTCTACACCGATCGCGTCACCGGCTGGCGGCGGCGCAGGGTCCTGCGCGCCGCCGCCAGGGCGTCCTGGAGCAGCTGACCTCCGGGGTTGCCGGACGGATTGCCGGTGGTCAGAAGCCGGGGCCGCCGACGCGGTCGCCCGCCGCGGCGAGTCGTCCCCACAGCAGGTCGGCCAGGCTGCTGACCAACTCCGCGCGGGGGCAGGGCCGTTCGCCGAGCCACCAGTCGCCGGCCGCGTGCATCATGCCGACGATGCCGTGTCCCCAGACGCGCGCGAGCTGGGCGCTGCCGGGGCCGAGGTCGACGCGCTCCTCTATGACCTGCGCGAGCTCCTCGCCCATGCGGCGCAGGACGGGGGCGGAGTGCAGGCCCACGTCGAAGCCCTGCTCGCCCGGCGTCGCGCTGTCCGAGGGGTGCATGAGGAAGCGGTAGACCTGGGGGCGGGCCTCGATCGCCGCGAGGTAGGTGTCCAGGGTCTGCTCGACCCGCTCCCTGCGGTCGGCCGGGGCGTCGAGGGCGGCGCGCAGTGAGTCGAGGAGCGCGTCGGTGTGCCGCTTGGCCAGCGCGGCGTACAGGCCGCCCTTGTCGCCGAAGTGGCGGTAGAGGATCGGTTTGGTGATGCCGGCCTCGGCGGCGATGGCGTTCATCGAGGCGCCGGGGCCGTCGCGCAGGACCACGCGGTCGGCCGCCTCCAGCAACTCGCGCCGCCGCTGCTGCGCAGACCGTTGCTGATCGGTCTGCTGTGTGGTGGTCTCCATAGCGATTCTCTCCCCGCCCATGCGATTGCGCCCCGCACCGCGCAACGTAACACCCCGCGCGAAGCGGCCATCGAACGGGCGGCCGGGAGTTGACATCGGCTACCCGCCAGTAACAGACTCCAGTTACCGCAAGTAACGTATGTCTGCATCGCAGGTCCTGGAGGGGTCATGGCCGAGTTCACCATGGAGCTCAACGACGAACAGAAGGAGGTCCGGGACTGGCTCCACGGGTTCGCCGCTGACGTGATCCGCCCCGCGGCCGCCGAATGGGACGAGCGCGAAGAGACCCCTTGGCCGATCATCCAGGAGGCGGCGAAGCTGGGGATCTACTCCCTCGACTTCTACGCCCAGCAGTTCTTCGACCCCACGGGCCTCGGCATCGTGATGGCGACCGAGGAGATCTTCTGGGGTGACGCGGGCATCGGCCTGTCCATCATGGGCACGGGCCTGGCCGCCGTCGGCGTCCTCGCCAACGGCACCGAGGAGCAGATCGGCACCTGGATCCCGCAGATGTACGGCGACGTGAACGACGTCAAGGTCGCCGCCTTCTGCTCCTCCGAGCCCGACGCGGGCTCCGACGTGGCGGCGATGCGCACCCGCGCCGTCTACGACGAGGCCAAGGACGAGTGGGTGCTCAACGGCACCAAGACATGGGCGACCAACGGCGGCATAGCCAACGTCCACGTCGTCGTCGCGGTCGTCGATCCGGAGCTCGGCTCCAAGGGGCACGCCTCCTTCATCGTCCCGCCGAACACCCCCGGCCTCTCCCAGGGCCAGAAGTTCAAGAAGCACGGCATCCGCGCCTCGCACACCGCCGAGGTCGTCCTGGAGGACGTCCGCGTCCCCGGCCACTGCCTGCTCGGCGGCAAGGAGAAGCTCGACGAGCGTCTCGCCCGCGCCCGCGAGCGCGCCAAGACCGGCGGCGAGCGCGTGAAGAACGCGGCGATGGCCACCTTCGAGGCGTCCCGTCCCGCGGTCGGCGCCATGGCCGTGGGCACGGCCCGTGCCGCGTACGAGGAGGCCCTGGAGTACGCCAAGACGCGTACGCAGTTCGGCCGCCCGATCATCGACAACCAGGGCGTCGCCTTCCAGCTCGCCGACATGCGTACGCAGATCGACGCGGCGCGTCTGCTCGTATGGCGTGCCTCGTGGATGGCGAGCACGGGCAAGAAGTTCGAGTCGGCCGAGGGCTCCATGTCCAAGCTCTACGCGAGCGAGGTCGCCAAGAAGGTCACCGCTCAGGCGGTGCAGATCCTGGGCGGCAACGGCTTCACCCGCGAGTACCCGGTGGAGCGCATGCACCGTGACGCCGCGATCTACACGATCTTCGAGGGCACGAGCGAGATCCAGCGGCTGGTGATCGCGCGCACGTTGTCGGGGATGCCGATCCGCTAGCGCGCACGATGTAGATGTACGTGACATAGCCGCCCCCGCCGCTTCCGCGGCGGGGGCGGCTTGTCTCCGGGCCGGGCCAGGTGTCGCCGTCAGCGGCTGTTCGCGGACGCCTTGTCCGGGGTGGTGACCGCACCGGGACCGGTGGCACGCCGCGGCGCCGCGGCGTCTTTCGCGGGCTTGGACCTCGCCAGCCACAGGCCGGTGAACACGGCGGTGACAGAAGTGACGGCGCCGGCGGCCAGGAAGGCGCTGTTGAGGCCGGCTTCGAAGGAGGCGCCGCCGGATTGCCGGGTGCGGACGACGGCTCCGAGTACCGCCACGCCGAGCACCGCGCCGAGCTGCCGGGTGGTGCTGATGATGCCGGACGCGAGGCCGCCTTCCTGCGGGCTGACCGCCTGGATGGCGGCTCCCGTCAGCGGGGACAGGGTCAGGGCGAAGCCGGTGCCGATGACCGCGAGGCGCCACCACACGTTCCCGTAGCCGGTGTCGGCGTGCACCATGCCGAGCGACAGCAGTCCCGGGCCGGCCAGGGCCAGGCCGACGGTGACCACGACACGGAAGCCGTACCGGGCGGCGAGCCGGCCCGCGTACGGGCTGACGACGACCATGGCGAGGGACATCGGCAGGGTCTGCAGGCCGGCGCCCAGGATCGAGCTGCCCTGGACGTACACGAAGAACTGGGAGAAGAAGAACGACGAACCCATGAGCGCGAACCCCACCACGATCATGGCGGTGTTGGACACGGTGAACAGGCGCTGCCCGAACAGTCGCAGCGGCAGCATCGGAGCGGACCGGCGCGCTTCGACGGCGACGAAGGCGCCGAGAAGGAGAGCCCCGGCGGCGAAGCTGCCCAGGATCACCGGCGCCGTCCAGCCGCGGGCGCCGCCCTCGATCAGCCCGTAGGTCAGCACCCCGACCCCCAGAACGGACAGCACCGTCCCCGGCACATCGATCGCGGGGGCGCCGGGATTGCGGGTCTCTTGGAGGCTGCGCAGACCGACCAGCAGCAGGATCACGCCGATGGGCAGATTGACCAGGAAGATGGCGGGCCAGCCGAAGGCTTCCGTCAGCACGCCGCCGGCCACGGGTCCTGCGGCCAGGCCGATTCCGCTGAACCCGGCCCACAGCCCGATCGCCTTGACGCGTTCCTGCGGCACGGGATGGGCGGCGACGAGCAGGGCGAGCGAGGCGGGGCTCAGCGCCGCGGCCCCGATGCCTTGCAGCACCCGGCCGGCGACCAGCCAGCCGACCGAGGGCGCGAGACTGCACACGACCGACGCGACGGTGAACACCGCGACGCCGGTCAGGTACACCCGCTTGCGGCCGAACCGGTCGGCGAAGACACCGCCCGCCAGCAGCAGCATGGCGACCAGCAGTACGTACGCGTCGACGATCCATTGCAGACCGGTCAGCTGAGTGTGCAGCCGGTGCTGCATGTCGGGCAGCGCGGCCCCGACGATCGTGTTGTCGAGCAGGACCATGAACTGGCCCAGGCAGGTCACCGCGAGCAGCACGCTCCGGTTCGGCCCGCTGCCTACGGTCGCTGGCGATGCGGCCATGCAGATTCCCCTCGATGGTTGATCGCGCCCCGCTACGGCCGACGGGGTCGGCCTTCGCGCGCTCTAATGCAGTTGGCGACTGCGTTAGGAGACTATAGGGAGGGCCGCCTCGCAAACGCAAGTGGTGACTGCGTTAATGTGGGGGTCATGAATCAACCAGAGCGGGCCCGACGGCCCGGCGGGCGCAGCGCCCGCGTCGGCGCGCAGGTGCACCAGGCCGTCACCGACCTGATCAATGAGCGCGGCTACGGCAACTTCACGGTCGGCGACGTCGCGGCCCGTGCGGGCGTGGCGGACAGCAGCATCTACCGCCGGTGGGGCAGCCTGGAGGCCCTGCTCACCGATGTGGCGCTCACCCGCCTCAACGCGCAGTCGCCGATGCCCGACACCGGCAGCCTGGCCGGCGACCTGCGCACCTACGCGGCCCAGGTGGCCCGCGAGATCACCGGGCCCGACGGTCTGGCGCTGCTGCGCCTGGCCTTCGCTCTGTCCGGCACCGGGGAACAGGGCGTGCAGGCGCGTGACACCATCCGCGACGAACGCACCCGGCAACTGCAGTCCATGCTCGATCGCGCACGGGAACGCGGCGAAGACGCACCCGACGCATTCGAGGTGCTGGACCACATCATGGCCCCGATGTATATCCGCGTCCTGTTCGGCATGGGGCTCACCCCGGACTACGTCGACGGGCTGGTCGACCGAGTGCTGTGACCCCGCCCCGGTTCCGGCGACCGCCCCTCGGGCGCGGTGCCGGGGCTATGGAGGGGGCGAAAGGGGGCCCAGGATCGACAGGGAAACTTGCAAGGCTGCCTGTCGAACTCGTACGGTGGCGCACATGAGCGCACCCTCCGACGACTCGGCTCCCGAGCAGATCGCCGCCGACCTGTCGGACGTCGTCCGGCGCCTCGTGCGACGCCTGCGCGGCGTGACACCGGCGACCGGACTCAGCCCCACGCAGCGTTCCGTGCTCGCCCGCCTCGATCGCGGGGGCCCCGCCACCACCGCGGGCCTGGCCCGCGAGGAGCTCGTGCGGCCCCAGTCCATGCGGCTGACCGTGGCCGCCCTCGAGGAGATGGGTCTCGTCGAGAAGGCACCCGATCCCGACGACGGGCGGCAGTCCGTCGTCTCCGTGACCGACCAGGGACACCGCACCCTCACCGAGATGCGCGCCGCCAAGCACGACTGGCTCTCCACGGCTCTCGCCGACGGATTCGACCCGGCGGAGCGCCGCCGACTGGCCGACGCCATCGTGCTGTTGGAGCGGCTGGCGCAGAAGTGAGGACGAAGCCGGACGCCCCGGCCCGGCCCACGGCGCCGGGCGGGCGTCCCGCCTTCGGGGCACGGCTCACCGCGCCCCTCCTCCTGGGCTCGCTGCTCAACCCGCTCAACACCACGATGATCTCCACCGCCCTGGTGGCCATCGGGCACGAGTTCGGCGTCGGCGCCGCCGACACCGCCTGGCTCGTCTCCGTCCTGTACCTCGCCAGCGCCGTCTCCCAGCCGGTGCTCGGCAAACTCGCCGACGGCATCGGGCCGCGCCGGGTCTTCATCGGCGGACTCGTGGTCGTCGTCGCCTCCGGCCTGGTGGGCGCGTTCGCCCCCGGATTCCCGTGGCTGCTCGTCTCGCGCCTGCTGCTCGGCATCGGTACGTCGGCGGCCTACCCCGCCGCCATGGCCGTCCTGCGCGACGAGTCACGCAGGCTCGGCAGCCCGACGCCGCGCACCGTCCTCGGCCGGCTCTCCTTCGCCGCGCTCGGCAGCGCGGCCGTCGGACCCACACTGGGCGGGCTGCTCGTCGCGACCGCGGGATGGCGCGGCATCTTCGCGGTCAACGTCCCCGTCGCCCTCATCGCCCTCGGCTGCGCACTTCGCTGGATACCGGCGGACGGACCACGGGCCGCGCGCGAGAAGGGCAGCGGTACGAGCACACTCGACCCGCTCGGAATACTGCTCTTCAGCACCGCCCTGACCTGCCTCGTCGTCTTCCTGCTCGATCTGGCGCACCCCCAGTGGTGGCTGCTCGCCCCCGTGGCGGCGCTCTCTGCCGCGCTGACCTGGTGGCAGTTGCGCCACCCGCACCCCTTCATCGACCTGCGCATGCTCGGCCGCAACCACGCCCTGGCCCGCACCTACCTGCGGCACGGCCTGAGCTACCTCGTCGTGTACTGCGTCATGTACGGCTTCACCCAGTGGCTGGAAGAAGCCCGCGGCCTCTCCTCCCTGCACACCGGGCTCGTCATGCTGCCCATGTCCCTCGCGGCACTGGCCTGTTCGCTGATCGGCGCCCGCACGAAGGGCATCCGCGCCCCGCTGAGCACCGCCTCGGTGCTGCTCGTCGTGGGCAGCGCGCTGCTCTTCTTCACCTCCGGCGGCACACCGCTCGCCGTCCTGCTCCTGGCCGGCGCCTGCTTCGGCATTCCGCAGGGCCTCATGGGCACCGGCAACCAGGCCGCCGTGCAGAGCTTCGCCCCCGCCGACGCGATCGGCTCCGCCGCGGGGCTGCAACGCACCGCCCAGTACATCGGCGCCATCGCCGCGTCCGGACTGATCGGCCTCGCCTACGGGCAGCGCGCCGACGACGCCGGACTGCACCTGATGGGCGCGGTCGGCGCCGTCCTGGCACTCGCCCTGGTCGTCCTGACCCTCACCGACCGGGCCCTGCGCGCCCGCACTTGACCAACTCCCCGGCCCCACCCCCGTACAAGAGAGAACCGAGCCATGACTGCCACCACCCTCGACCCCACCACGGCCCTCGTCGTCGTCGACCTCCAGAAGGGCATCACCGCCCTGCCCACGGCCCACCCCGCCGCGGAGATCGTCGAGAGGTCGGCGCGCCTCGCCGACGCCTTCCGCGAGCGCGGCCTGCCCGTCGTCCTGGTCCGCGTCACCGGCGGCGCCCCCGGACGCACCGAAGGACCTGCCCGGGGCGGCGACGTGCCCGCCGACTGGGCGGACCTTGTCCCCGAACTCGGCCGGCAGGACAGCGACATCGTCGTCACCAAGCAGCAGTGGGGAGCCTTCTACGGCACCGACCTCGACCTGCAGCTGCGCCGCCGCGGCGTCACCCAGATCGTGGTCACCGGCATCGCGACGAGCATCGGCGTCGAGTCGACGGCCCGCTCGGCGCACGAGCACGGCTACCACGTGACGGTCGCCGTCGACGCCGTGACCGACATGGACGCCGACGCCCACCGCAACAGCATCGAGAAGATCTTCCCGAAGCTCGGCGAGGCGGACACCGCGGAGGCGATCGCGAAGCTGCTCTAGCCGCTCGGACCGCGGCCGACGACCACTTCCGCCGTTCTCCGTCCGGCCCGGGCTTCTGGACCGGCGGCATGACAACGACCCTGGCCCGGCAGCCGAGTTGCCCCAGGACCCGCTCGTACGGCGCCGCAATCACAGGACGCCAGGGGCCGTACGTCTACCGGGGCGTCAGGGCCGGTAGACGTACGGCGTCGTCACGCTCAGCGCCGCGAAGCCCAGGCGCTGCAGGATCGGGCGGCTGTCCTCGGTGGCGTCCACCTGGAGGTAGCGGTAGCCGCGTTCGGCGGCGATGCGGGTGCGGTGGGCGACCAGGGCGCGGTAGATGCCCTTGCCCCGCCACCGCGGTGCGGTGCCACCGCCCCAGAGGCCGGCGAAGTCGGTGCCGGGGCAGAACTCCATCCGCGCGGAGCTCACCGGCGTATCGCCCGCCATCGCGACCACCGCGACGACGGCGTCCGGAGTCTCGGTCAGCTGGGCGAGGACCCGCTTGGCGAGCCGCTCGCCGAGCCCCGAGCCGTCGTCGCCGAACGCCGCGTCGTGGGCCTCGGCCATCAGCCGCGCGCCGGCCGCGTCCGTCACCGGCAGCAGGGTGATCCCCTCGGGCAGTTCCGTCTCCGTGGGCAGGCCGGCGACCTCGGCGACCAGCACGGTCTCCGGCGGCTCCGGGACGAACCCGGCCGCCCGCAGCCGGTCGGCCAGGTCTGCGGGGCGGTCGTGGGAGTGCAGCTTCCACTCGAACTCGCGGCCCAGGGCGGTGTAGTACCGCACCTGTTCGGCGATCACGCCGTCCGCCGTGGTCTCGTCGACGTCCGCCCAGTGGACGCCGTTCCAGTCGTGCTCGGTGCCGACCTGCCGGACGACGCCCCCGGCCCGCTCGACGCGCGCGCCCGGGCTGTCCGTCCGTGCATCGCGTCGGAGCTGCCGGTCGTAGGTCGCCAGTACCGCTTCGTGATCCATGCGGGCACTTCAACAGCGCCGAGGGGGTGTGGCAACCGATTTACCGTGCCGGGCCGCCCGGACTGGCCGTCCTGCCCGCCTGTCAGCCCTGCCAGCGACAGCGCAGCGCCGCGGTGGCGAAGCCGGGCCCGAAGGCGACCATGACGCCGCGGGCGCCGTCGGCGGGGGCGGCGGCGTGGGTGCGTTCGAGGACCCGCAGGACGCTGACGCCGCCGAGGTTGCCCTCGTCGGCGAGGGTGTCGGTCGAGTGGCGCGAATCGTGGGGCGTGAGGCCGAGGGCGGCGGTGGTGTCGGAGATGATGCGGGGGCTGCCGGGGTGGATGACGGCGAAGTCCACTTTCTGTGGACCCACCCACTCCATGAGCTGGGGCAGCACGTCGTCGGCCGCGGTCAGCGCCTTCTTGGTGGAGTCGAAGTGGAATCCGGACGGAGAGATGCGGCCGCGTTGCCGGTCGAGACTGTCCGGCAGAACGTACTCGAAGGAGTCGTCGATCGCGATTCCCGGGCCCAGCGGTACGTCGGAGACGACGGTCGCGGCGGCGGAGTCACCGAACAGCGCCTTGTAGATCATCGCTTCGATACCGGTGTCGCTGTGGTGATAGACGCTGGAGATGACCTCGGCCGCCACCACGAGAACCTTGCTGCCGGGCCGTGCGGCGACGAGATCGGCGGCCCGTATGAGGGACTGGGTGCCGCCCGGGCAGGCCAGGGTGGTGAGCGCGATGCGACGCACGGTGGGGCGTAGCCCGAGCCGGGCGATGAGGTGCATGTCGAGGTTGGGGACGGCCCAGCCGGTGGTATGCGTGGTCACGATCGCGTCGATGTCCTTCGCCGCGAGACCGACCGTGTCGAGAGCCGCGAGTGCGGCACGCTCGGCCATGGTCAGCGCGTCGCCGAAGGCCGCGCGGGCACGGTCACCGATGTCGGCGTCGCCGACGATGGTGGGGGCATCGAGCGGCCGTGTGAAGTAGCGGGTGTGCACACCGCAGTTGCCGATGACACGAAGGAAGGCGCCGAGGCGGGGGTGCTCGGGGTGGTGCGAGCGTATGTCGTCGGCTATCTCGGCTGTGGTGACCTTGTGATCACCGACGATTGTCTGCGGTCTGGAGACATGAGCGGTCACGAGGTGACTCCCCGGGGTTAAGTGGGCTAGGGGGGTCGCCACAACCTACTTCACCCGACTGCACTCGTCTCCGTATGCATCAGGAGGCAGTACCGGCACATATGTGACATGACGGGGCGTCAGCGCACGCGCAGCATGGGTGCGCGCGCGTGGGAGCGCCGCTGTCCGGGCCGGAACACGAGAATCATCAGGCGTGCGCCGGGGGCGGTCAGGGGCTGGGCCGTACACATGCTCGCCCAGCCCGGTCCCAGTTGCGGGTGCAGCAACGGCCGTTCGTCGCCGTCGGGGTGGGGATAGGAGACGCCGACGTTGTAGAGGTCGGCGGTCTCGGGGTCCGCGAGCACCTCCTTCTCTATCTGCCGCAGGACTTCGTCATCGGGGCGGGAGGCGAGCGCGGCGCGCAGTTGGGGGAGCACCATGGGGGCCCAGGCCGTATGCCAGTCCATCAGGGCCTCGCGCCCGTGGGCGTCGAGAACCATCCAGCGCATCGTGTTGGCGGGCACGTTCCCGTCGGGGAACATGGAAGCCAGGGGCTCGTTGTAGGCCAGCATGTCCCAGGACGCGTCGGTGACGTACGCCATGTGACTGATGCCGTCGACCGCTTCCTGCCACACACCCGGCACTTCTTTACCGGACGACTGATGCAGCGGCCCCGGCGGATCCTGAAGCAGCGCGAAGCGGTTCAGCGACACCCATTCCTGTTCATTGAGCCCGAATAGCCTCGCGACATCCCTCAGCAGCGTCGTGGGCGGATTGGGATAGCTCCCCGACTCCAGGCGGTGATACGTGCCGATGGCGCGGTGCAACAGCTGGTCCACCTGATGCTGGGAGAGGCCGCGGGCGCGTCTCCCCTGGCCCGTGGGGCGGCTGAAGCCATGTGATTCGGGGGCAATGAGGGCGCGTCGTTCGCGGAGCAGAGCGCGGAGCGCCGTCTTGTTCATGGTGGGTAATCCCTCTTGGTGCACGCCGAGTTGAGCATCAGCAGTCTAAATATTCTCACCAGCTTTGGTAGTAAAGATTGCCCGAAGAAAAACGATCAGTCGATGCGGCATCATGGACCAAGCGGGACCGCCGACCTGCGAGTTCCATCGTCGGTGGGCACGCGGACACAACTGTGGGGCATCTTGTTCGGGGAGCTTGAAATTGGCTGAAATTCCCCGGCGCGGGATACCCCCTAGGCCTACGGGGCCGCTGCGGGAAGAGTATGGATCGGTTGTTCGTATTCCGATGTGTGTGGTCGGAATCGCCGCACTCGGGACGTACGACGTATGACTTCCCGAATCGGTTCCCTGGCCCACTGGCTGCGGCCGGTGCCGTCACTCGCCATCACGTAGCGGCCACGGTACCGGCCGCCCACAGTTGTCCCGGGCGGTTTTGCAAGTCGACCGGCCCGGCGCACCCTGCCGGGCATTTCCGGCAGGGAGCCGGTCGGCTCAAGTGGCCGGGAGCTGTTTCTCCGCCTCGGCCAGGATCTCCGTCACGCGCAGACCGAACCGCACGTCACACGCGTGCGGTTGGCCGGATCGCGCCGAAACGAGGAGCGCGTCGATCGCCGAGCGGAACGCGTCGAGCGCCCCGCCCCCGGACGGCATCAGGGCCGTTCCCGTCTCGCCGCGCAGCTCCACCGTCACCCCCGAGGCCTTCGGCGGCGTGGTCAGGCTCAGTGTCGCCGTGCTCGAAGCCCCCGTGCTGTGCCGCAGGATCAGATGCACCAGGTCCGCCCGCCCCGGCGCCGCCGTCACCGCGGTGACATCGCCGAGCACCGGCATCAGGACGGACAGGGCGTGCGGGCCGACGTCCCACAGGCCGCCGCGCTGCGCCCGCCACGGCGAGGAGAACGGGCTGGTTCCGTCCGGCGCGTAGAACGAGCTGTACCAGTCGGCGCGCCCCGCGAACCAGTCCGGCGTCGCGGCCTGCTCCGTGACCCAGGCCGACGTCGGTCGGGCGAAGCGCAGCGTGAAGAAGACGACGGACGCCACCCGGGCCGTTTCGGCCGCCGTCGCGAGGTCACGTGCCGCGGCCACCGTCGTCGCCACCGGCTTGTCCAGGAGCAGATGGCAACCCGCCGCCGCGGCCCGCGCGGCCAGCGGTGCCTGCACGTCCGGCGGCACGGCGAACGCCACGGCGTCGCTCGCGGCGAACAGCTCGTCCACGTCCGCGTACGAAAGGGTCGTGTGCGCCGTCGCAAGGGCGGACGCAGCGTCGGACCGCCTGCCCCATACGCCGCTGAACTCCACGTCCGGATGCGCGGCGAGCGCCGGAGCGTGCGTGGACGAGGCCCAGGAGCCCGTACCGACCAGCCCAATTCGCAGTCTCTTCATGAACGGCATTATGGCTGACTCCAAACCGTCCGCGGTGGCCATGCCCAGTGCGCGCAAGGAAGTTGGCTGTACTTCACCGCGGTGTCCGAGTCACGGATGGCTGGATATCGATTCCGAACGCGGCAGCAGTGAAAGCCCGTTCACCCGCTATGGTGAATTCATATTCACCTCGCTTCGCCTGCATTTCGGCCCTTGGGTCTTTGCGCCCGCGCTGGAGAGATCATGAAGCTCGTCCCGATGTCTGCCGCGGACGGCGCGGGCATACGCTCCCGTCCGGCGGTTCCGGTCCTGGCCTTCGGCGGCATTCTCATGGCGGGACGCCGTGGACGCCTCTGACGCCGCCACGAGCGCACCGGCCTCCGGCGCGCCGCCGCACCCTCCGCCGTACCCCCCGGCGTGCCACCCCGGACCCGCCCCCCGCCGCGACGCCGAAGTGACGAAGGCCGCCATCATCCGCGCCGCCCGCCATCTCCTGGCCCGGCACGCGCACGCCGACATCACGCTCAGGGCGGTGGCCGAACGGGCCGGTGTGAGCGCGCCGCTGGTCCTCAAGTACTTCGGCAACAAGGACGCGCTCTTCGCCCGCGTCATGTCCTTCGAGGCCGACGCCGAGGCCCTGCTCGACGCGCCCCTGGCCGACCTCGGCCACCACATGGTCCGTCATCTGCTCACGGGCCAGGCCGAGCACGGCGCCGACCCCATCCTGCGGATCGTCTTCGCCCCGCTCCACCGCGAACAGGGCGACACCCTGCGCGCCAACTTCCGTACCCAGGTGGTCGACCGCCTCTGCGAACGCCTGACGGGACCGGACGCGGGCGTGCGCGCCGAACTCGCGGTGGGCACGCTGCTGGGCCTCGGCGTGATGTACGGAATAGCGCGCGGACCGCGGGTGCGGGACACGCCGATCGACGAGATCACCGAGCGGTACGCGCCGGTGGTGCAGGGCTTCCTCACGCCTCCGTGAGGGTGCCGTCCGCCGCGGCCCGCGCTCGGCGAGCCCGGCAGGCGGTGCGGTCCCGGCTGCGTATCGTCGGTGTCCGGAGCCCCGCGGACTCCGTCATCCCCTCCACCTCTGGATCGGAGAGCACGCATGAGTGAAGCGAGTGAACGACCGGCCCTGGCGCGCGAGCTGGGCATGGAGGCGCACCCGGAAGGCGGCTGGTTCGTCGAGAGCTGGGCCTCGGACCACTCTTTCACGCCCACGGGCTACCCCGGTGCCCGCAGGGCGGCCACCGCCATCTACTTCCTGCTCTGCCCCGGCGAGGAGTCGCGCTGGCACGTGGTGCGCTCCGACGAGATCTGGCTGTGGCACCGCGGCGGCCCCCTGGACCTGCGCCTGGGAGGCGACGGCGCTCTCCCGAAGGAGGGCGCGGCCCCCATGCGACTGGGCCCCGGCGTCGAGCACGGCGAGCGCCCGCAGATCCTGGTGCCCGGCGGCGTGTGGCAGGCGGCGCGCCCGATCGGCGACGAGCCGGTCCTGGTGAGCTGCGTCGTCGCGCCCGGCTTCGACTACGCGGATTTCCGGCTGGCGGACTGAGCGGGCACATACTCCGACGGGGTGGCCGGCGGGTCCTCCCGCCGCGAGCACACCGCCGCCGGCGCCGAGGACTCGCCCCGGTGCACGACCGCGACCGCCGAGATACCGACCGCGAGCCCCAACGCCGTCTGTACGCCGAAGGGCTCGCCGAACATCAGGGCGCCCCACAGGGCCGTCACCGGCGCCATCAGGAACATGAGCGTGTTCACCCGGGTGACTCCGGAGCGCCGCAGGATCAGCCAGTAGAGCCCGTACCCGCCGAAGGTGGAGAGCGTCACCAGCCAGCTGATCGCCACCCAGAACGACGCCTCCGCCGGCGGGATCGCGGCGCCCGAGCCCACCGCGAGCGCGGTGAAGATGACGGCGCTGGTCGCGCAGTGGACCGTCATCGAGACCGCCGGGGGTACCGGGGCGGGGGAGCGGCGGTCCAGGAAGGTCGCCGCGACCAGCGAGAACATGCCGAGGAAGGGCACGGCATAGGCCCACGGGGGAGCGTGGGTGCCGCTTGCGGCGTCCGCCGCGGTCACGATGACGACCCCGGTGACGCCGAGCCCGAGCCCGGCCCACTGGGTGCGTGAGACGTACTGCCCGAGCAGCGGCCCGGCGAGCGCGCCGGCCACCAGCGGCTGGGTGCCGTCGATCAGGGCGGTCGTCCCGCTGGAGACGCCGAGTTGGATCGCGTAGTACACGGTGAGCAGATAGCCGCTCTGCGACAGCGCACCGACCACCGTCTGCCGCAGGAGGTCGCGCGCGCCGAGACCGCGCCAGGACGATCGCGCCACGGTGAGGGCGACGACCGCGAGTGCGAGGGCCAGCGGCAGAAACCGCCACATCAGGACCGTCACCGCGGACGCGCTCCCGGCGCCCAGCTTGGCCCCGATGAAACCGGAGCTCCAGGTCAGTACGAATGCGATCGAGAGCAGGACGTTCATGGCGTTCCTCCGTTGCCGGCTGCGGTCCTGGCCGAGCCGTCGATGGCGGACGGCAAAAGTAAACCGATCTGTCTACTCGCCCTTGAGTATACAGACCGGTCTACTATGGAGGCATGGGTGACAGTGTGAGCGAGATCGTGAAGGCCGCCACGGGTGCCGGGAGCGCGCCGCGGAGGATCGCCATGACGCCGGGGGCGCGGCGCGCTCTGGACGCGGCGAGCACGCTGTTCTACGACCGCGGCATCCATGCCGTCGGGGTGGACCTCATCGCCGCCGAGGCGGGGGTCACCAAGAAGACGCTGTACGACCGGTTCGGCTCCAAGGAGCAGATCGTCGTCGAGTATCTGGCGGCCCGCGACGAGCGCTGGCAGGCATTCCTCGCGCCGTACGTCGAGGCCGCCACCACCGCGCGGGGCCGGATCCTGGCCGTCTTCGACGCCTCGCGCGACTGGGCCGGGGAGAACAGCACCAAGGGCTGCAGCATGGTCAACGCGCACGCCGAGATCAGCGACCCCGCGCACCCCGCGTACCAGGTCATCACCGGCCAGAAGGCCTGGATGCTCGCCCTGTTCACGGCTCTCGCCCGCGACATCGCGCCCCGCCGGGCGGCGAAGCTGGGCCGCACGCTGATGCTGCTGCACGAGGGGGCCCTGGTCGCGCACGGCGTCGGCATCTTCCCGGACGCGATCGACCAGGCCCGCGACGACGCGGCGGCGCTGCTCCGCGACGGCTCCCGGGCTGCTCCCACCGCTGGAGAAAAGCGCAGGTGAGAGCCTCTTTGGGAAAGCCTTTGCCGTTGGCCGGAATGTTTCGTTCCGTGTTACGGGCTCATTGACCGTACGCAGTCCGGAGGCGCACGCTCGCCATATAGCTGCTAGCTACACCTAAATTTCCGGGTGCAGGTTCGCAGGCAGCGTGAAGCAGGAGGTTTGCGCATGTGCGGCATTACTGGCTGGGTCTCCTTCGACCGTGATCTGCGGTCCGCGTCCGACGCCCTGGACGCGATGACCGAGACGATGTCCTGCCGCGGCCCCGACGACCGCGGCACCTGGATCGAAGGCCCCGCGGGACTCGGGCACCGCAGGCTCGCCATCATCGACCTGCCCGGCGGGCGACAGCCCATGACCGCGCGCACGCCGCGCGGCACCGTCGCCCTCGTCTACTCGGGGGAGACCTACAACTTCACCGAACTGCGCCGCGAACTCGCCGGGCGCGGCCACGACTTCACCACCGAATCCGACACCGAAGTCGTCCTGCGCGGCTATCTGGAGTGGGGCGAGGCGGTCGCCGAACGCCTCAACGGCATGTACGCGTTCGCGGTGTGGGACGGGCGGCACGACAAGCTCGTCATGGTCCGCGACCGGATGGGCATCAAGCCCTTCTACTACTACGAGACCCCCGACGGCGTCCTGTTCGGCTCCGAGCCCAAGGCGATCCTCGCCAACCCGCTGGCCCGCGCCCGGGTGACGACCGACGGCCTGCGAGAGCTGTTCACCTTCGTCAAGACGCCGGGGCACGCCGTATGGGACGGCATGAACGAGGTCGAACCCGGCACGGTCGTGACCGTCGACCGCCGCGGCCTGCGCCGCCACGCCTACTGGCGGCTCGAGACACGCCCGCACCCCGACGGCCGCGAGGAGACCGTCGCCAGGGTGCGCGAACTCCTCGACGACATCGTGCGCCGCCAGCTCGTCTCGGACGTACCGCGCTGCACCCTGCTCTCCGGCGGCCTCGACTCCTCGGCGATGACCGCGATAGCCGCGCGTCAACTGGGCGAGGCGGGCGAGACCGTACGCAGCTTCGCCGTCGACTTCGCGGGCCAGAGCGAGAACTTCGTCGCGGACGAGCTGCGCTCCACCCCGGACACGCCCTTCGTGCACGACGTGGCCAAGGCCGCCGGCACGGACCACCGTGACATCGTCCTGGACTCACACGCCCTCGCCGACCCCGAGGTGCGGGCCAGGATGATCCGCGCCCGCGATCTGCCCATGGGCTTCGGCGACATGGACGCCTCCCTCTACCTCCTCTTCCGGGCCATCCGCGAACACTCCACGGTCGCGCTCTCGGGAGAGTCGGCGGACGAGGTCTTCGGCGGCTATCTGCAGTTCTTCGACGAAGACGCCCGCAACGCCGACACCTTCCCCTGGCTGGTGCGGTTCGCCGAACACTTCGGCGACGACGCGGACGTCCTGCGCCCGGACCTCGCCGCCACCCTCGACCTGCCCGCGTACATCCAGAAGAGCTACGACACGGCGGTCGCCGGGGTCCGGCGCCTGGACGGGGAGAGCGACTTCGAGTTCCGGATGCGCAAGATCTGCCATCTGCACCTGACCCGGTTCGTGCGCGTCCTGCTCGACCGCAAGGACCGCGCGAGCATGGCCGTCGGGCTTGAGGTGCGGGTGCCGTTCTGCGACCACCGCCTCGTCGAGTACGTCTACAACGCACCGTGGTCCCTGAAGTCCTTCGACGGCAGGGAGAAGACCCTCCTGCGGGAAGCGACGGCGGACGTCCTGCCGCGCTCCGTGTACGACCGCGTGAAGAGCCCCTATCCCTCCACGCAGGACCCCAAGTACGCCATCGCGCTCCAGGAGCACGTCAAGGATCTGCTCGGCGAGCCCGGCCATCCGGTCTTCGATCTCGTCGATCGTGACCGGGTGGCGCGGGCGGCGGGGCGCGACGTACCGCAGATCACCCAGGCGTCCCGGCGCGGACTCGAACGCACCCTGGACCTGGCGCTCTGGCTGGACCTCTACAAGCCGGAGATCGCGCTGGCCTGAGGGCCGCGGCCGCGCGCCTCACTGCCCCGGGCAGCTGCGCACCGTGGGCTGCGGAGGAACCTGCTCCTCGGCGTCGGGTTCCGCCTTGGCCGCGAGGGTGTCCAGGAAGCGCTGGAGCGCGGGAGTGCCGCCAGGGCCGGGGCTCCGGCGGACGGGCGGCACGGGAGCCGGTGTGCCGGAGCCGCGCCGCGCCCCGGCGGTGGGGCAGGGGGGCTGCGTGGCGTCGACGATCACGGCCCGGCGTATGAACTCATCGACCGGGAGACCGAGCTGGTCCGCGTGCCGCAGGACCGTTTCGTACTCGTCGGGCGTGAACAAGACCTGCACAGGCTTGGCACCGTCCATGACCGCATGATGCACGTCCGGAGGTGCGCCGCGCGGTGCGGTTGGCATATTCGCGCTCGAAGGCGTGAAACGGAACGGAATGGACATGAACGGTCGGAAATAGAGGTAGGCCCCGGCCGGACGGGGGAATCGCGGTCGGGACCTACGCACTGTTCAACGGTAAACCATACGCTGGTGTTCCCAGGTCGGGGCCCTGCCGATGTGAGCTACGTTACGTGCGGACGGTGCGCCGAGGCCGCACGGGCGCCTGGTCACCGCACCCGGGAGCGCGCGACACGGAACCCGACATCGTCGATCCGGAATGTCGGATGGCTGCGGCGCCGCACCGAGGCCCGGCAACTCCAGTGCTCGTCGAACCACCCGCCGCCCCGGAGCACCCGGTAGGTGCCGTACACCTCGGGGTCGTAGAGGTCCCAGCACCACTCCCACACGTTGCCCAGCATGTCGTGCAGGCCCCACGCGTTGGGCTGCTTGCCGCCCACCTCGTGGATCCGTCCGGAGCCGTTGGCGCCGTACCAGGCGATCTCGTCGAGCGGTCCGTAGCGCGCACCGGCCGTGCCGGCCCGGCAGGCGTGCTCCCACTCGGCCTCGGTGGGCAGCCGGTAACCGTCCGCGGCCGCGTCCCACTCGGCGCCTTCGGCGTCAGGGCCGAGCCGGTAGGCGGGTGTCAGCCCCTCCCGCACGGACAGGGCGTTGCAGAACCGGATCGCGTCCTGCCAGGAGACGCCCTCCACGGGCAGCCGCTCACCGGCCGCGGTGCTCGGCCGCTCACCGGTGACGCGCGCGTACTGCTCCTGCGTGACGGGGAAGGGCGCCAGCTCGTAGGCCGGGACGTCGACCGCCCAGCTGTGCCGCGTACGCCGGTCCGTCAGCGTCACCTTTCCCGCCGGGACGCCGATCATCTCGTTCTCCGTACTCATGTGGACAAGCGGGCCGCACGCATCCGCAAGTAACGCGTCTCGGGGATGTTCAGCGTACGCTTGGCCGCCAACTGGTAGGCATCGCGCGCCGCTTCGGTCTCGCCCGCCCGCTCCAGGAGATGGGCGCGCACCGCGTCGAGCCGGTGATGCCCCGCCAACCGCTCCTCCAGCGCGGCGACTTCGGCGAGCCCGGCGCGCGGCCCGTGCACCATGGCGAACGCCACCGCCCGGCTGAGCTCGGCCATGGGGTCGGGAGTGCGGCGTACGAGGATGTCGTAGAGGGCCAGGATCTGCGGCCAGTCGGTGTCGTCGGCGTGCGCCGCCTCGTCGTGCAGTGCGGCGATCGCCGCCTGCAACTGGTAGGCGCCCGCCGGGCCTTGGGACAGGGCCTGTTCGACCAGGGCGGAGCCCTCCTCGATCGCACGCCGGTCCCAGCGCGAGCGGTCCTGCTCGTCCAGCGGGATGAGCTCGCCGTGCGGGCCGGTGCGTGCCTCGCTGCGGGCCTCGGTGAGCAGCATGAGCGCGAGCAGCCCGGTCACCGCGCCCTCCTCGGGCAGCAGGGTGCGCACGGACCGGGTGAGCCGGATCGCCTCGCGCGCCAGATCCGCGCGGTGCAGGGCGTCGCCCGAGGTCGCCGTATAGCCCTCGTTGAAGATGAGGTAGAGCACCTGGAGCACCACCGCGAGCCGCTGATCACGGTCCTTGCGGCGCGGCTGCTCGAAGGGCACCCCCTTGACCTTCGCCTTCGCCCGGCTGATCCGCTGCGCCATGGTCGCCTCGGGCACCATATGGGCGCGGGCGATCTCGGCGGTGGTCAGGCCGCCGACCGCGCGCAGCGTCAGCGCGACCTGCGCGGCCGGGCTCAGCACGGGGTGGGAGCACAGGAAGAGCAGGGTCAGGGTGTCGTCCTGCGACGGCGCACGGCTCTCGCCCGGCGGGGGCGCGGTGAACGCGTCCCGGGGCGAGAGCTGCGCGGCCTCCTCCTCGCGCCGGCGCCGCGCCTCGTCGCTGCGCAGCTGATCCATGAGCCGCCGCGACGCCACCCTGATCAGCCAGCCCCGCGGATTGTCGGGCACGCCCTGCTCGGGCCACTGCCGCGCCGCCGCGAGCAGGGCCTCCTGTACGGCGTCCTCGGCCTCGCCGAAGTGGCCGTACCGGCGTACGAGCGCGCCGAGGACCTGCGGCGCGTGCAGGCGCAGCAGGTCCTCGGTCGCGGTTGCGCCGTTCAGGACGCGACTTCGGGGCCACCCATGATGGGGCGGATCACCACGGGGTAGTTGGGCGCGCCGGCGGGGATGGGGCACTGCTGGATGCGGTTGGCGATCTCCGTGACGCGGTCCAGGCTCTCGCACTCCAGAACCCAGTAGCCGGCGAGTACTTCCTTCGTCTCGCCGTAGGGGCCGTCCGTGATGACCGGGCGGCCCTCCTTGTCCACGTCGACAAGACGGGTCTGCGCGGGCTCGGCCAGACCCTGCCCGTCGACCAGCTCCCCGGACTCGGCCAGGTCGTTGTTGAGGGCGCCCATGAAGGCGAACATCTCCTGCAGGTCCTTCTCCCCCCACGCCGGACTGGTCGCATTGGCCTTGCCGCTCTGCGCCTCGTAGTCCGCCTGCGTTCCCTGCACCATCACCAGGTACTTCATGACGTTTCTCCTCGACTTGTGCGGTGGTCACCCCTTGCGGGCAACTCTCACAGGGGACGTCGGGGCCGGCCACCCGTTCTCGACATCAGTCCGGCACATTTTTCGGATCCGGCCGGAAAAGTTTTCCGTGGGCGCCGCGGACCCCCGCCCACCAGGACGTTTCGGTGGTCGCCGCATCGACGCGGGGCTACGGTCCGGGCATGACCTACGCAGACCGAGCCCACCAGTTCCGCGCCCTGCACCGCACCGGCGAACCCCTGCTGCTGCCCAACGCGTGGGACCACGCCTCCGCCGCCGCGCTCGCCGAAGGCGGCTTCCCGGCGATCGGCACCACCAGCCTCGGCGTGGCCGCGGCCGCCGGCAAGGCGGACGCCACCGGCGGCACCCGGCAGGAGACCCTGCGCCTGGCCCGCGGCCTCGCCCGGCTGCCCGCGCTGATCACCGTGGACATCGAGGGCGGCCTCAGCGAGCGGCCCGACGAGGTCGCGGCGCTCGCGGCGGAACTGGTCCGGGCGGGCGTCGTGGGCGTGAACATCGAGGACGGGCGCCCGGACGGGACGCTGGCCGACACCGCCGTGCAGTGCGAGCTGATCCGGGCCGTCAAGGAGACCTGCCCCGACCTCTTCGTCAACGCGCGCACGGACACGTACTGGCTGCGCGCCGGGGGAGCGGAGGAGACCGAGCGCCGGGCCGCCGCCTACCAACAGGCGGGCGCCGACGGCCTGTTCGTCCCCGGCCTCCAGGACGGCAAGGCCATCGCGGAACTGGTCGGGGGAGTGATCGACGTCCCGCTCAACATCCTCTACGCGCCCGGCGCCTTGAGCTACCGGCGTCTCGCGGAGCTCGGCGTGCGCCGGGTGAGCAGCGGCTCGCTGCTCTTCCGTGCCGCACTGCACGCCGCCGTCGGGGCGGCGCACTCGATCGGCCGGGGCGGGGATGTGCCGGACGACCTGCCTTCGTACGCGGATGCCCTGGCACTGTCCGCGGCGTACGGCGAAGGGGTGTAGGGCGGCGGCCGTCAAGCTCGGGTACTGCCCGGGCCCGCCTGCTCCTCCTCGTCCCGCGCTCTCTGGCGCTGCTGGTCCCCGTGCCCCGGCCACCACGCCGCGTGCCCGATCAGCGCCGTCAGCGCGGGCGTGAAGATCATCGCCATGACGAAGGCGGCGACGAGGATGCCGAAGGACAGGGAGAAGCCCATCTGGGAGAGCGTCGAGTTGCCCGCGAGCATCAGGGTGGCGAAGGTGCCCGCCAGGATCACGCCCGCCGAGCCGATCGTCGGGCCCGAGTGGCGCACCGCCGTGCCCGCGGCGTCGTGCGGGGTGCGGCCCTCGCGGGCCTCCTCGCGCAGCCGCGACACCATCAGGATGTTGTAGTCCGTGCCGAGGGCGACCACGAACAGATACATGATCACCGGCAGCATGAACATCAGCCCGGGCTGGCTGCCGATCTGCTGGAACAGCAGCGAGGTCGCGCCCAGGGTCGCGCCGAAGCCGAGGGCGACGGACAGCATCAGGTACCAGGGCGCCACGAAGCTGCGCAGCAGCAGGCCGAGGATGACCATGATGGCGAGCGCGGCCACCGGGAAGACCACCGAGTAGTCGCGGTCCACGGCCTTGTTGATGTCGACGTACACCGCCGTCGTCCCGCCGACGAGTGCCTCGGTGCCGGACGGCGCGTCCTGGTGGGCGGTCGGGCGCAGCCGGTCCTTGACGGTCTCCAGGGCCCTGTCGGAGGCGGGCGGGTCCGCGAGGATCACGGAGAACGACGCCGTCGTACGATCCTTGCCGGGCTGGGGAGCGGAGACCTTGCCCACGCCCTCGACATCTGCCAGCTGCGACCGGAAGGCGGCCCTGCGCGCGGCGGGGAGCGGACCGCCGTCCTTCGAGGTGAGGTAGACGGAGGTCGGGTCGGTGGAGCCCGCGGGGAAGCCCTTCTGGAGGTTGTCCAGGGCGACCATCGACTCCTTGTCCTTGGGCAGCGAGGAGCCCGCCAGGTCGAAGTTGGCCCGGTAGCCGAGGGCGCCGAGGGTGAGCGCGCCCATGAACACCGCGGAGACCAGGGCCCAGACGGCGGGCTTGCGGGCGATGGATGCCCCGAGCCGCGCGAAGCCGGTGCCCTGCGGTTCCCTCTGCCACGACTTCGAGGGCCAGAACACCTTCGTGCCGAGCAGCGAGACGACGGCGGGGACCAGGGTGAGCCCGGCAAGGAGCGTCACGAAGACCGCGATGGCCAGGGCGGGGCCCATCGAGCGCAGCATGCCGAGCGAGGAGAGCGTCAGGGCCGCGAACGCGACGATGACCGCGCCGGCCGCGGAGGTGATCGCCTCGCCGACCCGCTCGACGGCGTGCACCATGCCGCCCTTGGGGTCCTCGCCGGCCCGCAGGGCCTCCCGGTAGCGGAAGAGCAGGAAGAGGATGTAGTCCGTGCCGACGCCGAACAGGACGACGGTGAGCAGTTCCTGGATGGAGGAGTCGGCCTTCATGTCGAAGGCCTTGTTGGCGGAGGCGATCAGGCCGGTCGCCATCGGCGAGATGAGGCCGATCAGGACCACGGGGAGCAGCGCGATGATCGGGCTCCGGAAGATCACCAGAAGCAGCACGATGATGATCACGATGGTGCCGACCCCGACGAGCAGCCCGGCACGTTCCGAGGCGTCGCTCTCGTCGAGCGCCTGGGCGGCGGAGCCGGTGATCCCGGCGGACAAGTCCGTGCCCTTCAGCTCGGGCTTCAGATCGGACCGCAGGTCCTCGACCGCGTCCTGCGGTGCGGTGTCCTCGGGGTTGGTGATCTTCGGCATCGCGACGACCGAGGTCTGTACGAGCTTGTTGGGCGAGACCGCGCCGGGCACCACCGCCTGCACCCCGGGGATCTTCCTGGCCTGCAGATCCTTGGAGACCCGGGCGACGTCCGCGGAGTCGGCCGCTGTCAGCGTCCCGCCGTCGGAGCGCTGGAAGACGATGATCGCGCCGACGTTCTGCTGCGCGGGAAACTCCCTTTCCTGCACGTCAGCCGCGCGGATGGACTCGTAATGGTCCGGCAGGAAGCTCGCTTCGTCGCTGCTGGAGGTGAGTTTGGGCGCCAGGGAGATCACCGCGCCGGCCGCCACGACCCACGCCAGGATGATCCACCACGGGCGACGGACCACGAATCGGCCCAGGCCAGAGAACATCGGCTGCTGCCTCCCTCGCCCCCGAGGCGTAACGACGCGTTCCGACCAAGGATCTTCCGGACCGGGCGGCCCCGCCACTTGAGCCGTTCGGCGCAAGGGCGGGGCCGCCCCGTCGGGAGTCCCCAGGAGCCCCCGGGAACCTGCGGGAGGTGCTCGCGGCCGTCAGAAGTTGATCATGTGCCCGGCCAGGCCGTGCACCGCTTCCTTGACCGCCTCGCCGAGCGTCGGGTGCGCGTGGACGTTGCGCGCGACCTCGTGCACGGTCAGGTCCCACTGCTGGGCCAGGGTCAGCTCGGGAAGCAGCTCGGTGACGTCCGGGCCGATCAGGTGGGCGCCGATGATCTCGCCGTACCGCGCATCACTGATGATCTTGACGAAGCCGGTGGTGTCGCCGAGGCCGTGCGCCTTGCCGTTGGCCATGAACGGGAACTTGGCGACCTTGACGTCGAAGCCCTTCTCCTTGGCCTGCGCCTCGGTCCAGCCGAAGCTGGCGATCTGCGGCTGGGAGTAGGTGGCGCGCGGGATCATCGGGTAGTCGAGTTCCATCGTCTCGGCGCCGGCGAGGGTCTCGGCGGCGACGATGCCCATGGACTCGGCGGTGTGCGCGAGCATCAGCTTCGCGGTGACGTCGCCGATGGCGTAGATGTGCGGCACACTCGTCCGCCCGCGCCCGTCGATGTCGATGGCGCCGCGCTCGGTCAGCGCCACGCCCGTCGCCTCCAGACCGAAGCCGGTGACGTTCGGCGCGAAGCCGATGGCCTGCAGGACCTTGTCCGCCTCCAGGACCTCCTGCTTGCCGTCCTTGCCCGTCACGGTGACCTTGACCTTGGCGCCGGACTCGTCGATCGACTCGACGCGGGTCGAGGTCTTCACGTCGATGCCGAGCTTGCGGTACTGCTTGGCCAGCTCCGTGGAGACGTCCGCGTCCTCCAGGGGCGCGACGCGGTCCAGGAACTCGACGATCGTGACCTTCACGCCGTAGTTGTGCAGGACGTAGGCGAACTCGATGCCGATGGCGCCCGCGCCCGCGATCACGATCGACTCCGGCACGGAGTCGGCGAGGATCTGCTCCTCGTACGTCACGACGCGCTCGGAGCGCCGCGTGCCGGGCAGAAGCTTCGGGGTGGCGCCCGTGGCGATGATGCAGTTCTCGAACGTGATCGTGTCCGTGGAGCCGTCCGACTTGGCGACCTGGAGCGTGTTCGCGTCGAGGAACGTGCCACGGCCGTCGAACTCCGTGATCTTGTTCTTCTTCATCAGGAAGTGGACGCCCTTGACGCGGCCGTCCGCGACCGTGCGGCTGCGGTTGAACGCCTCGCCGTAGTCGAAGGAGACATTGCCGTCGACCTTGATGCCGTACGTCTTCTGCTCGTGCGTGAACAGATGGGCCAGCTCGGCGTTGCGCAGCAGCGCCTTGGTCGGGATACAGCCGACGTTGAGGCAGACACCTCCCCAGTACTTCTCCTCGACGACCGCTACCCGCTTGCCCAGCTGGGCGGCACGGATGGCGGCCACATAGCCGCCGGGTCCTGCTCCGAGCACGACGACGTCGAAGCGGTCTTCCATGGGGAGGTCCTCTCTGGTGGTACGTATCGGGTGGTACGTGACTCGCGCACGTCCGATCATGCGCCATCCGGACGCCTCGCGGGCGGGCGGGTGTCCGATGTCATGCCGGCCGCTGCGGGCCCCGGGCCCAACCGCCGCTGTGGGCACGGGCGTTGGAGATCGATACCGGGTTCACCCGGCCGTGGGCCACGGGATAGTGTCGCCGTGACGAGCACGACGGAGCACGAACCCGTGTCCCTCCGGGGGAGAGGTGGAGAACGCGCTGTGGCCGCAGAAGACGTGTCCGGGAGATCGTCCATCCCCTTCGACGTGCCGACGTCGGCACGTGCCTACGGCTGGATGCTCGGCGGCAAGGACAACTACGAGGTCGACCGCGAGTTCCTGCTGCGGACGCTGCCCGACTTCCCCGAGTGCGTCGACATCGCCCGGCAGAACCGCGAGTTCCTGTTCCGCGTCGTACGCCATCTGACCGAGGCGGGCATCCGCCAGTTCATCGACATGGGCTGCGGACTGCCGACCGACGAGAACGTCCATCAGGTCGCACGGCGCTTCGCACCGGACACCCGTGTCGTCTACGTGGACATCGACCCGATCGTCCTCGCACACGGCCAAGCGCTGCTCGCCGACGACTCCACCACCGCCGTCATCCACGGCGACATGCGCGAACAGGACGCGATCCTCGGCCACCCCGAGGTGGTCCGCCTCGTCGACTTCGACGAGCCGGTCGCGGTGCTCTTCCTGTCGGTGGTGCACCACCTGACCGACGCCGACGACCCCCGCCGCGTACTGCGCACGATCATCGACCGGGCGGCCCCCGGCAGCTACCTCGGCCTTTCGCAGGTCGTCGCCGACGACCCGGCCCGCGGCGCAGCGATGAGCGCGCACATCTCCGGCGGCGGAGTGCCCTGGCAGACACGCATACCGGCCGAGCTCGACGCCCTCCTGGACGGCCTGGAGCCCGTCGAGCCCGGCCTGGTGAATCTGGTCGACTGGCGGCCGGACCCGGACCAGCCGCCGCTCGCACCCGTCCACGAGGACCTGGCCCCCTATCTGGGAGCCACCGAGCAGAACAAGGGGATCTACGAGTACGGGGGTTTGCTCCGCAAGGCATAGCCATACACAATGGCGTGCATGATCCAGCACCTGACCGCAGTCGTGAGGACCTTCATGGTCCCGTGGCGCCGCGGGTGCGAGCGATCGGGTCGCTAGCTGCCCGGGAATCCGACCGCAGCCGTCCGGAGTTCCCGCTCCGTGACGCCACCCGTTCACTCATGACCGAAGGATCACCATGGCTGTGATTACCCCTGCCGTCTCTCCCGCGTCCGCGGCCGCTCCCGCGCTCCGTGATGCCCGCGTCCCCGCCGACGGCATGTACGAGGGCCGCCGCACCCTGCGCCGCGTGCCCGAAGGCTGGGAAGAGCGTCCCTACGAACTGATCGACGTCGTCCCGCAGGGCCGCATCATCGGCGCCGAGATCCGCGGCGTCGACCTCGCCGAGCCGCTCACCCCCGCGCTGCGCGAGGAGCTCAACCGCGCCCTCCTGGAGTGGAAGGTGCTCTTCTTCCGGGGCGCGAACATCACCTCCGAGCAGCAGCGCGCCTTCGCCCTCAACTGGGGCGACCTGGAGACCAATCCGCTTCTCGCGCGCGGTTCGGCCGATGACGTCGTGCGGTTCGACAAGGGCGGCAGCGCGACCCCCACGTACGAGAACGTCTGGCACGCCGATGTCACCTTCCGCGAGAACCCCGCGCTGGGTGCCGTCCTGCAACTGCGCGAGGTGCCGCCGGTGGGCGGCGACACGATGTGGGCGGACATGGCGGCCGCCTACGACAACCTCCCCGACGAGGTGAAGGCCCGCATCGACGGGGCCGAAGCGGTGCACGACTTCATCCCGGGTTTCGTGCGCTTCTACGGCCCCGAGAAGCTGATCCCGCTCCAGGAGCAGTTCCCGCCGGTCACCCACCCCGTCGTGCGCAGGCACCCCGAGACCGGGCGCAAGATGCTCTTCGTGAACACCTCCTTCACCACGCACATCGTGGGCATGGAACGGTCCGAGAGCGACCGGCTGCTGAGCTACCTGGTGCGCCAGGCACAGGTCCCGGAGTACCAGGTGCGGTTCCACTGGCAGGCGGGTGACGTCGCCTTCTGGGACAACCGCTCCACCCAGCACTACGCGGTCGACGACTACGCCCCGCACCGTCGCGTGGCCGAACGAGTCGCGATCGCGGGCGACCGCCCGTACTGACCCTTTCCGCGGAAGGAACCCCATGTCAGCCGCAGCGCGTTTCCCGTTGACTCCCGAGCCGATCCACGTCCCCGACGCGGTGCTCGACGACCTCAGGGCGCGGCTGCGGCTGACGAGGTGGCCCGACGACGTGGGCAACGACGACGGGTACTACGGCGTCCGCCGCGGCTACCTCCAGGAGCTGGCCGAGTACTGGCTGCACCACTACGACTGGCGCAAAGCCGAAGCGGCGATCAACGCTCATGAGCACTACAGGGTGACGGTCGACGGCGTGCCCGTGCACTTCATGCGCAGGC
The DNA here is from genome assembly GCF_014649775.1 of Streptomyces longisporoflavus. Classification (GTDB taxonomy): domain Bacteria; phylum Actinomycetota; class Actinomycetes; order Streptomycetales; family Streptomycetaceae; genus Streptomyces; species Streptomyces longisporoflavus. Next base: position 147,315 of record NZ_BMTR01000001.1, read on the forward strand.
CCGGCGTCGGCCCCGCCCCCACCCCGCTCATCCTCACGCACGGCTGGCCCTGGACCTTCTGGCACTGGTCCAAGGTCGTCGACCGGCTCGCCGACCCCGCCGCGTACGGCGGCGACCCGGCCGACGCGTTCGACGTCATCGTGCCGTCCCTCCCCGGCTTCGGCTTCTCCACGCCGCTGCCCGACCACCCCGACATGAACTTCTGGAAGGTCGCCGACCTCTGGCACACCCTGATGACCGAGACTCTCGGCCACGAGAAGTACGCCGCAGGCGGGTGTGACGTCGGAGCTTTGGTCACCGGTCAGCTCGGCCACAAGTACGCCGGTGAACTGCACGGCATCCACATCGGCTCCGGCCTCAAGCTCACCCTCTTCAACGGCGACCGGGGGTGGGACCTCAGCGGCGGCCGGCCGATCCCCGAGGGCCTCTCCGAGTCCGAGCACCGCCAGTTCCTGTCCCTGGAACGGCGGTTCGCCGCCCACCTGGCCGTGCACGTACTCGGCCCCAGCACGCTCTCCTACGGACTCAGCGACTCGCCGGTCGGGCTGCTCGCCTGGATCCTGGAGCGCTGGGACAAGTGGAGCGACAACCGCGGCGACATCGAGAGCGTCTTCTCCAAGGACGATCTCCTCACCCACGCCATGATCTTCTGGGTGAACAACGCCATCGGGACATCGGTGCGCTACTACGCCAACAACAACCGCTACCCCTGGACGCCCTCGCACGACCGCCTGCCGGTCATCGAGGCCCCCACCGGCATCACCTTCGTCGGCCACGAGAACCCGCCCGGTGTCACCACCACCGAACAGCGCGTCCAGAGCTGGCTCGCCGGCGACCGTGCCGAGTGGTACCGGCACGTCAACCTCACCGCGCACGAGAACGGCGGGCACTTCATCCCGTGGGAGATCCCCGACGCCTGGGTGGACGACCTGCGCCGCACGTTCCGCGGCCGACGCTGAGGCGCCGAACTCAACTCGCGAAGTTCCGCTGCCACTTGACCTCGCCGTCCTGCCACTCGTCCGTGGGGGCGAGCCCCGCGGCGGCGGCGACGGCGGCCGAGGCCCGGTGGTCCGGGTGGACGTGCGCGATGACACCGCGCACGTCAGGCTGCCGCGCCAGCCACTCGACAAGGCCACGTGCCGCCTCCACCGCGATGCCCCGCCCCTGCCAGGGAGTCCCCACCACCCAGGCGATCTCCGCGACGAGCGCCCCGTCCCTGCCGGGCCCGACGGTGGCCTGCACTGTCCCCGCCAGACACCCCTCGTCACGCAGCCGCAGCACCCAGTTGCACCAGGAGACCGCCGGATCGGGCGCTCCGGCGGTCATCCGCCGATAACGGGCGCGCAGAGCCTGCGGATCATCGGGCGATCCGCCGATAAAGGCATGCAGGGCGGGATCGGAGAGCACATCGGCCATCTCGTCGGCGTGCTCGACCTGAAGAGGTACGAGGTCGAGGCGGGCGGTGCTGATCTCGCGGGCGTGGGCCTTGGGCATGCGTCAGGGTAGCCGGGTGACCGGCACGTTCCGGCGACGGGTGTCAGCGGCCGGACCGCGCCCCGGACGTCGCTCGGGGCGTCGTCCGGGGCGCGGTCGCGGATGCCGCTGCGGCGGGCGGGATCAGAACGCGAAGGCCGCGCCCCCGGTCAGGCTCGCCCGCATCTCGCAGCTGTTGGCGAAGGTCGTGGACCACGCGACGCGCTTGCCCTGCCAGACGCCGTCGACGGAGACCACGACGGGCTTCCATTCCTTCGTGCAGATCATGCCGGGCGTCGCACCGACCAGATTGCCGAACTCGCCGTTGGTGGCGCGGAGTTCGGCGCAGGCCGCGGACGCGGCGGGGTGGGTGCCGGCGGCCTTGGGGGCGCAGGTCAGGGTCACGGCGCGCTCCATGATCGCGGTGTCCGCCTCTTCGCCCTGGCCGACGGCGAGGACCAGCGACGAGGGCGCGTAGAGGCTTGCCGCGGCGGCCTTCGGCTGGGCCTGCGCCGTGCCGGCGCTTCCGGACATCACGCAGGCGGCCGCGACAGCGGTGGCGCCCACCGTCTTGAGGAAGAAACGCACGTCAACTCTCCTTTGATGCGGGTGTTTTGCTGGTTGCGGACGGGAGTCTTGCCGGTGCGGAGAGTGAGCACCAAATGCATGGTCGATTTCCGGATGCTTGTGTCCGCTGAGCGGTCACTTATGTGATGTTCGGGCAGCTCAGAGTGGGCGAAGAGGGTGGGTGGACAGGGGTGTCCGTACGTCCAGCATGTGGACCGGAGGCGGTGGTGCAAGCCAGAACAACCGGCTGACCTGCGAAGACAGTTGTTTTGGTTTTCTACCGGAATTCAGGGTCGACCGGAAAGCATCGGTGCTAAGAGCTGCCCAGCTTGACGATGATCCGCTGACCGGCACCCCTCGTGCCGCTCAGATCCCCGAAGGTCAGCTTCAGGGACGTGCCCGTGACCGCCGACGTGAGCGTGGCCGGCCTGGCCGTGACCGCGGACACGGCGCGCTGCCAGGTGAGAGTCAGGGAGGTCTGCGCGCGCATCGGATCGCTGACGCAGATGACCGCGGTGCCGTCGCCCTTCTCGCTGATCAGCGCCGAGCAGGGCGCGCTCGCGGTGACCTTGCCCACCGTGCCGCCGAACCAGAAGTTGACGCCGGTGAAGCCGAGCGAGGGTACGGAAATCCCCTGCTGAGCGTCGGAGTTGGCCAGGACCTGGAGCCATCCGGTGTCCGCCGAGCGTGCCGCCGTCTGCGCCGCGCTCGCCCCCGGCATCAGGGCGTAGGCGTACGTCCCGTTCGTCGGGGCGGTGCCGTGATCGACGTACATCGTGAGGTACTTGCGGGCGATCGGGGTCGTGGCGCCGCCCTTGTTGATGTCGCTCCATCGGCCGGTGCGCTCCTCGCGCAGCGCCTTCACCGTTGCGCCGCCGGGAAAGACGTAACCGCCGTGGCCCCCGATGTGCGCCCACTTGGCGCCGGCGAGGGTCGCCGTCCAGGGGGTGGTGGTCGGCTTGGCGGCGCCGTCCACCTGGAAGGAGGTGGTGCCCGCGGGGCCGAGGTTGCGGTTCTCGACGGTCGTCTCGACCGCCGCGCCGTCCGTGCAGACGATGCCCGCTCCCAGGCAGACAATCGCGTCGTCCAGGCAGAACCAGGACTTCTTGGCCCGCAGGGTGCTCTGCAAGCCCTTCAAGTACTGCCCGACAGAGGCCCGTTGGCCGTCGCTCGCGCCGCCCACCCACTTCACGTCCGGCATCGACGCGCCCCAGTCGCCGCCCGCCGCGTCCGCCAGCGTCTTGCGCGAGGCCGTGATGCCGGGCAGCCGGTACGGGTCGACGGTGGGCCAGAAGGCGTCGCTGTACTGCCCGTTGGCGTAGGTGTCTCCCCACCAGTAGAGCATTCCGGAGCCGGTCTGCCAGCCGCGCAGATTCTCGCCGTTGCCCGTCTCGTAGTACGTGATGCGGGAATCGGCCATGCTGATCGAAGCGGCCCAGCCGGGGCGCCGGTGCGTGGCGCGGGCCATGTCGGGAAAGAGGCGGTGGCCGGTGGGCTCGGCGACCGCGCTCACCGAGGCGTCGTCCGCCACGTCCTGCAGCCGGGCCAGGCCCGTCAGGTCGAGCGAGGAGTCGCCGAGCGGCGGGCTGTAGTAGTCGCGCCGTATCCAGCCCTTGACCAGGCCGCGCCAGCGCGCGTTCTCGGCCGCGCTCGCACCCTGGCCGAGCAGTACGACGGCGGACATGATGGGATGCCCGCGCCGGTGGTCGTCGGCCCGGGTCTTGGCAGCGTCGGACGCTGACGACGCGGGGAGGCCGCGGCTGATGGCCCGCCCCGCCACGCCGTCCATGACCAGGCCGTTGTAGATGAACGGCGCCCACGCCTTCTCCACGGCGTCGAAGACGATCTGCTTCTTGGCGTCCGTGACCTCCCAGGCGGAGTCGCGAAGAAGGGCGAAGAGCATGCCGAGCCCGCCGAGCAGCACCGACCCGTACGAGCCCGTGTAGGGCACGGTGGTGTGCTGGATGAACGAGCCGTCGGTGTAGAGGCCGTCGCCGGACGTCACGTACGGGAAGACGGGGGAGAGGGCGCCCGAGGCGAGGGCGATCTTCGCGGCGGAACCGCCGACGACCCCGCGCAGCGCGAGAACGCGGCACAGGTCCACTCGGTTCGCGCCGGTGCTCGTACCGGTGTAGCTGCCCACCGCCGAGTCCGGCACGAAGTGGTCCACGGCCCTGCAGTAGTCGGCCACCCGGGTCGACGACAGGTGGTCGTACATCAGCACGCAGATGTCGAGGAGTTGCTGCGGGGCGCCTATCTGCCAGCTGTACCAGTTGCCGAAACGTGCCTGGTCCTCGTTGTAGACCTGCGTGTAGAGGTGGTCGAGGCCGGTGAGGATGCCGGACGTGAGGTCCGCGTCGCCGGTCAGGCCGGTGCCCTGCTGGCAGTAGGCGCGGGCCATGGTGCTGAGCCTGCTGTAGCCGGTCACGACGTTCGCCGAGTAGCCGTACGACTCCTGGTCGGTGTCCGGGTCGGGGTCGGCGTAGGAGATGTCCGGCCACAGGGAACCCGGGGCGGGAGCCATGGTGTCGAGCAACTCCCGTGCGGTGGCGCCGAGTTCGGCGAGGCGGCTCTTGAACGGCTCGGCCGTGGGGGAGAAGCCCTCGCCGAGTATCAGGGTGCGCCACTTGGCACGCAGCGCCGCGTACTCGTCGGCCGCCGCTGTCGCCTCCTCGGCGGGCAGCAGCCCTGACGAGGAGAGGGCGAGCGCGGAGCCGCCGGTGGTCAGCAGGAAGGCACGGCGGGACCAAGGAGCGTGCATGGGGTCTCCGATGGAGGAGGGAGGAGGGGGAGGGGGGCGGGCGCGAGAGCAAGCGCTTTCTAGCACGGGGCCGGGCCACTGCTCAATGGTTCGGACGACGCGCTGTAGCGTCAGGGGCATGAGCGATCACGCAGTGGTGGATGTGGGCGACGTACGCCTGGCCTATCGGACCTGGGGCGACTCGTACGGAGCGCCTGTCGTGCTGCTGCACGGGCTCGGCGGTTCCTCGGAGAGCTGGGAGCAGGTCGGGCGGCTGCTCGGCGAGGAGTGGCGGGTGTACGCGCTTGATCTGCGCGGGCACGGGGAGAGCGACTGGCCCGATGAGTACTCGGTCGAACTGATGCGGGACGACGTGCTCGGCTTCCTCGACGAGCTCGGCCTGGACCGCGTCGGCGTCATCGGCCACTCCATGGGCGGGGTCGTGGCGTACCTCCTCGCGCAGGAGCACCCCGACCGCGTGGAGCGGCTCGTCCTGGAGGAGACGCCGCCGCCCTATCCGCGCGACTGGGTCGAGGCCCCGCGCCCCGAGGAGGCCATCGACTTCGACTGGCCCGTCTCTCCGGCGATCCGCGCCCAGATCTTCGGGCCCGACCCGGAGTGGGCCGAGCGGCTCGGCGAAATCGTCGCGCCCACCCTGATCGTGGCGGGCGGCCCGGACAGCAGCATGCCGCAGGGGCGCATCCCGGACATGGCCGCGGAGATCCCCGACTCCAGGGTGATCACGATCCCGGTCGGGCACTCGGTGCACGAGGGAAGCCCGCAACAGTTCGCGGAGCAGGTCAGCGCGTTCTTCACCAGCTGAGGTGCTTGCCTCGCCGGCTGAGCCGCTTCCGTCACAAGCTGCGCCGCTTCCCTCGCCGGCTGTGCGGGGCGCGGTCCGACCGCGCCCCGCACCACGTGTGCCGGACGCTACGCCGGGCGGGGCCGTGACAGGTGGAGGCGGGTGTAATAGCGGCCCTCGGCCTCCAGGCCGGCGGGGTCCTCACCGGCTTTGAGTACTTGCGCCACGGCGCCCGCCTGTTCGACGGGGTCGGTGAACAGCCGCTGCGGGTAGGTCCGTTCGGGATCGGTCTCGGTGGCGAGGCCGTGGGCGTCGAGGACGGCGAGGATCTGCTGGAAGGGCACCGTGCGCAGGACGAACGCGCTCACCCACACCGGGACGCGCGTCGCGTCGAGGAGCGCCTCGAAGGTGCGGTGCGTGATGTAGCCGATGCCGCCGGTGACCGTGATCAGGCCGACGCGCCCCACGGCACGGCACAGCTCGTCGCTGGGCGGGTGCCGCTCGAGGTTCTCGGCATAGGCCTCGTCGAGCAACCCCACCTCCAGGGCGTAGCTGGTGGCGTTGCCGGCCGTGTCGAGACCGATGACCGGGACCGCGTCCGTCCGCCGCCGCGAGGCGTAGAACTCCTTGTCGGCCTCGATGAGTTCACCGCGGGTGAGGGCGGCGGTCTCGGCACTGGTGTAGTGCGCGTACAGGTCCGCGAGCGTGAGGTCGTGGTTGAGCAGCGCCGCGTTGATCCCGTAGGAGCAGCAGAGGTCGAGGACCGTGACGGGGAGGCGGGTACCGCGCACCTCGGACCGCTGGGCGAGCGTGTGCCGGAAGACGTTCTGAGCCTGCTGCGGTATCTCGTACTGCAGGGGGGCCAGCGTGCGGAAGTAGGCGCGGGGGTCGGGCCTGTCGTAGATGTCGTCGAACCGGGTCTTGCCTGCCGCGGTGGCGGTGCGGGCACCGTTCATGGGCATGCCTCCTCGTGCTGAGTGGTGGGGTCTGTGGCCGCGATACGTCTATCCGACCCCTGGCTCAACCCGGTAGACCTCCTGGCGGTTACCGGCCACCGCGGCGCTCGGAGGTCCGTGAAACCGCCCCGGCCCGTTACGTTTGCGCGCTGGTCGAAGCCCGGTGATCCGCTGCCGGCCGACGTCACCTCCGATGCTGGTTCAGGCCCGAACGGCTGGGATCAGGCCCATACCGCGTCGGCAGCCGCATGCCGCAGCCGTGGTCGGGGCCCGGTCCGCTCTCCCGAGTTGCCACTCAATATCAAGGTATGCCCTGGTTTGCCCGCGGTCGAGTCTCTGCCGTCCCCTCCGCTGACTAGGGTGGGCACGGTGTTCACCTCCCAGGGACCCACGCTCCGCGAGCTGGCCGTGCAGGCTCTCTCCTCCGTCGAGGACGGCTATGACCTGCTGGCCCCGAAGTTCGACCACACCCCCTTCCGTACGCCCGACCGGATCCTGCACGCCGTCGCGGACGGGCTGCGCGGCCTCGGGCCCTTCGACGCGGGTCTCGATGTCTGCTGCGGCACCGGCGCGGGCGTCGAGACGCTGCTGCCGCTGTGCCGGCAGCGGGTCACCGGAGTCGACTTCAGCGCCGGGATGCTGGCGCGGGCGCGGGATTCCGTCGGGCCGCGGGAGGGCGGGCCCGCGGTGGAGTGGGTGCGGGCCGACGCCCGCGCGCTGCCGTTCGCGGACTCCTTCGACCTGGCGGTGAGCTTCGGTGCGTTCGGGCATTTCCTGCCCGCCGAGCGGCCACGGCTGTTCGCGGAGGTCCACAGGGCGCTGCGGCCCGGCGGGGTCTTCGCCTTCCCCGTGGGGGCGCCGCAGCCCATGACGTCGCCGCTGTACTGGGCGCTGCTCGGCTTCGACGGGGTGATGCGCGTGCGGAATCTGCTGTGGCGCCCCTCGTTCGTCATGTACTACCGGACCTTCCCGCTGCGGGGTGTGCTGCGCGACCTGCGTCGGGTCGGGTTCACTACGCGGCTTCGCCCGCTGGAGGAGTTCGGTCGCAGGGCCGACGGCAGCCCCAACTGGTGCCTGGTCGAGGCGCGCAAGGTCTGAGCGGCGTGGCGGGCGGCGTCCAGGCCGGCGCAATCCCTCTCGGCGTCCCGCGAGTCACTGGAACGCCTTGCGGTAGGCCTGCGGGCTGACGCCGGCGACGCGCTTGAAGCGGTCGCGGAACGCGGTGGGTGAGCCGAAGCCGACCTGGACGGCGATGCGCTCGACGGAGTGCCCCGTCGTTTCGAGCAGATGCTGGGCTTGCCGGATCCGCGTGCGGTGCAGCCATTGCAGCGGTGTGCTGCCCGTCTGTTCCCGGAAGCGGCGCAGCAGGGTGCGGGTGCTCATGCCCGCCTGACCGGCGATGTCCTCCAGGGTGAGCTCCCGCTTGGCGTTCTCCTCCAGCCAGAGCAGCAGCGGTTCGAGTTCGGATCCCCGGGGCGTGGGCGGTGCCTCGGCGACGATGAACTGGGCCTGGCCGCCCTCGCGTTCCAGGGGCATGACCGAGAGACGGGCGGCGTCCGCGGCGACGGCGGAGCCGTAGTCGCGGCGGATCAGATGCAGACACAGGTCGAGTCCGGCGGCGGCCCCGGCGGACGTCAGGATCTGCCCGTTGTCGACGTAGAGGACGTCCGGATCGACGTCGATGTCGGGATAGCACTCGGCGAGCCTGTCCGCGGCCAGCCAGTGCGTGGTGGCGCGCAGCCCGGACAGGAGGCCGGCCGCCGCCAGCGTGAAGGTGCCCACGCAGATGGACGCGATCCGGGTGCCGTCTGCCGCCGCCTCCCGCAGCGCGTCGAGCACCGCCTCGGGGACCGCCCTGGTGACGTCGGAGATGCCGGGCACGATGATCGTGTCCGCGTCCGCGAGCCCTTCGAGGCCCCACGGTGCCTGGATCGTGAACGGACCCGCGTCCGTCTGCGGCGCGGCGGCGCAGACACGCACCCGGTAGCCGGGCCGTCCGCCGGGCAGCCGGGTGCGGCCGAAGACCTCGATGGGCGTGGACAGGTCGAAGGGGATGACGGTGTCCAGCGCCAGGACGGCCACAGTATGCATGGCGGCAACGTACGACAGAGGCGCGTTCCCGCCAAGCGCCCGCCAAGCGCAGCCAGCGGTGATTACGGCGTCGTCTGAGCCCGTGAGCTGCGGAGCGGGGCGATGGCGGTATTTGTGCGAAGCCTGTCACTATTGCCACTGGTCGATGGCTGTGGGCGCTGGCTAATGTCGGCGGTCGGGTCCCTGCCGGGAGCCGCCGGATCTCCGCCGTCCCTGCGGGAAACCGTTCCCTCCGAGAATCCGTTCTCCGAATGTCCGAGGACCCCTGCCGTGACCAAGTTCTTCCTGACGCTCCACGTGCTGGCCGCCATTCTCGCCGTCGGCCCGGTCACCGTCGCCGCCAGCATGTTCCCCCCGGCCCTGCGCCGGGCACAGGCCGATCCGCGGGACGGGGCGGCCGTCGCCTCGCTGCGGCTGCTGCAGCGCATCTGCTCCGTGTACGCGTTCGTCGGCGTCGCCGTCCCCGTCACCGGGTTCGTGACCGCCGGCAGCCTGGGCGTGCTCGGCAGCGCCTGGCTGATCGCCTCGATCATCATCACGATGGCCGCGGCAGTGGTGCTCATCGTCCTTGTCCTGCCGCGCCAGGAGGCGGCGCTCGCAGCGGTGTCCGGGGAGGGTGAGGGCGGCACGGGTGACACCGGCGGTCAACAGGGTGGCGGGGCGGGCGCGGTGGCCGTGGGAGAACACACCGGTGCGCAACTTGCCATGTACACCGGCATCTTCAACCTACTCTGGGTCACCGTCACCGTCCTCATGATCATCAGGCCCGGCTCCACGACCGGGGCTTGATCAGAGGGAGTCAGGGTCAGAGGAAGTGGAAGCCCGGCCTCGGGTGCATGAGGAAGTCGTGGTGCGAGATGTTCCACGCGTACGCACCCGCCATAGCGAACACCACCCGGTCCCCGGCCCGCAGCCCCGCCGCTGGCACCCGCCGGGCCAGGACGTCCTTCGGGGTGCACAACTGCCCCGCGAACGTCACCCGGTCCTGCCGGGCCTCGGACCGCGGCCAGGGATGCGGCCACGGGTCGCGCGCCGGGAGCACGGTGCAGGGCTGGTCATGGCCCTTGGCCGCGGGGGTGCGCAGGTGGTGGGTGCCGCCGCGCACCACGGCGAACTCCTCGCCGTGGCTCTGCTTCACGTCAAGAACCTCGGTGGCGTACCAGCCGCAGTACGCGCTCAGCGCCCGGCCCGGCTCGACGCGGAGCGTCAGTCCGGGGTGCGCCGCGCAGAGGCGGGCGAGGCCCTCGCCGTACCGGGCCCAGTCGAAGAGCGCACCGGGGTCGGTGTAGTCCGCGCTCATCCCGCCGCCGACGTTCACCTCCGCGAGCCGGATGCCGTGCCGCCGTGCGAGCGCCTGTGACCAGGTCACGATGGTCTCGGCCACGGCGAGCTGCCGGGGCGCGTCGAGGCCGCTGGCCAAATGGGCGTGCACGCCAAGCAGACGGAGCTGCGGGAGGCTGCCGTCCGAGAACGCCGCGACCACGGTGTCGGCCTCGGCGGGATCGAGGCCGAAGGGCGTGGGCCGCCCGCCCATCGTGAGGGAACTGCCCTCAAGGGCGTCGAGGGAGGCGCCGTCGAGGCCGAGATTGAACCGGAGCAGTACGCCCACGTGTGTGTGCGGCGCGACGCGGGCGGCGATCGCGGCCAGCATCCGCAGCTCGTAGGCGCTCTCGACGTGAAAGCGTGCCACGCCGAGCTCAAGGGCGGCCGTGATCTCGTCCGGCGTCTTGCCGGGCCCGCCGAAGGCCAGCGGGTGCTCGGGCACCGCCTTGGCCACATGGGCGAGTTCGCCGCCCGACGAGACCTCGTAGCCCTCCACGTGCGGAGCGAGCGCGGCAAGGATCTCGGGCTCCGGATTGGCCTTGGCGGCGTAGTAGAGCTCTACCTGCGGGGGCAGCGCGGCCCGCACGGCGGTGGCATGCGCGTCCAGCGCCGCGAGGTCGTACAGGTAGGCGGGCAGCTCCTGCGGGGCCAGACCGAGGGCGCGGTCACGTACGGCGGCAGTGGGGGCGGTCATCCGGCGGCGCTCCAAGGTGCTTCGGTACGGCGACCCGGGTCCCGTACGTGCTCGGCGAGCGGAAAGGGCGAGGTGATACGGACGTAGCCCGCGTCCCGGTCGGCCTTGCGCTCCCAGCGGGTGAGCAGGTTGGCCTTCGCGGGCAGCGGCACTCCCGCGAGCAGGGCGCTGAGACGTGGCGGGCTGCCGTGCGTGCCGGCGAACTCCCGTACGGTGTCCCGGACCTCGGACCACAGGGCGTGCTCGTTGTGCGGGTGGAGATCGGCGAGGGCGGCGAGCAGCTCGGCGACGTGATTGACGAGGAGGCAGTACACGACGCGGTCCCAGCCGCGCTGCGCGTCGTACGTCAGCGGCCCCGCGACCTCGGGCGGGAGCGCGGCCAGGGTCTTGGCGTGGCGTTCGGGGACGAGCTTGGTGCCCTCCAGGTCACGGAAGAGCACCCGGGCCGGCATGCCGTCGCCGTCGACGCAGATGAGTACGTTCTGCAGATGCGGTTCGAGCACCAGGCCGTGGTCGAAGTACGCGGCGAGCACCGGCGGCAGCAGGAGCCGCAGATAGGTGCGCCACCACCGGAGGGCCCGCTGCGGACCCGCGCCCTTGAGGAGGCGTGAGATGTGTCCGGGGCCCGTCGGGTACTCGTCCGCGACGGCCGCGGCGAGCAGCGGTGTCGTGCCGGGCGGGAGCCGTCCGGCCAGGCCCTCGCGGACGATGACGCCGAAGCCTTCCAGGAGGGCGAGGTCGGGTCGGCCGTCGGCTCCCGGCAGGGCCAGGCTGCGGTAGGCGGGCTCGCGGAGCACGGCGCTGCCCGGGTGGCGGGCGGCCAGGTCGGCCAGGGCGCCTTCGAGTACGCGGGTGAGCGCGACGGCTCCCGACAGCTCGTAACTGGCGTTCTTGCGAAGGCAGTTGGTGATGCGGACGTTCAGGCTGAACTTCAGGAAGGTGTCGCCGTCGTAGAGGGTGCGCACGGAGGCGGTGGCCGCGAAGGGGGATCCGCCGGGCCCCAGATCGATGACGTCCGCGCGGTCCAGGGCCGCACACAACCCCGGATGCCTGCGCAGCAGGTCGTACTGCCAGGGGTGCACGGGAAGGAGGCGGTAGCCGTGCGGCACGCTCCCGAGGCGGTCGAGCGGGGCCGTGGCGCCCGGCCGCGCCGTCTCCTCGGCGACGAGGTGGTCCCGTACGGCGAGGTGGCGCAGCGGGAAGGCGGCGGCCGTCTCGGGGGCGTACGCGGTCCAGTCGGCGAGGTCGCCGCCGCGGGCCTTGGGGGTGGGGTGGAAGCGGTGGCCGAAGAGCAGGGACTGCTCGGACGCGAGGTAGTCCGCGAGCCACACCGGGGCAGCCTCCCCGGCAGGGGCCGAACGAGTACCGGGGGTCGCTCCCATGGCCGGCGCCGACGAAGGCGCCCGATCGGCGGCGGCGAGCGCGGCGCTGACGCCCTCATGGCTGGAGGCGACCTGCTCCAGGAACTCCTCGTTGCTCACGCCCGTGCGCAGCGAGAGCTCGGCGTGTGTGTACTCGGCCAGGCGCGGCCAGTCCACCTCGACCCAGCGGCCGTCCCGCTGCTCGGACACCGGGCCGGTGAAGCGATGGGCGCCGAGGAGCGACGTACGGCGCAGCGCGACGCGCAGCAGAACCCCGCGGCGCGGCAGGCGGAGCAGGAGATCGCCGTCGACGACGGCGGTCTGGTGCTCGGGTCCCGATACCTCGCGCAGCAGGCAGTTGAGGAGGGTGTGTGTCACCGCATGGTCGGCGCTCGGCAGTCGGGTGGGCGCGGCGCCGGCGACGGGAGCGCCCGCGTCGGTGTTTTCCGCGATGAGGGGAGCGGACTGGGCGGGCAAGGCGTACGGGACGGCGAACGTGCCGGTCGGCAGGGACATCAACGGCTCCAGCGGATGCGGGGCGAGCGGCGGAACAAGGCGGGAAGAGCGGCGGTGACCGGACCGGACCCGGCGGCGGTCCCCCGCACGGGGCGGGAGTCCGCCACGACCGGCAAGTCGCCGGGTATTCGTTCCGCGACCAGCACGCTCGGGCAGGTGAACGGGGTGGCGGCAGTGGTGGAGATCGTGGACTTCGGTAGGAGATTGCTCATGAACCCCCCGCCCACCGCAGGTAGTTGGGGCCCGTGGTGTAGTGCTTGTTGATGTCTGCGGCCCCGGAGCGCTCCTTGGACAGCAGGGTGCCCGCGGTGACCATCGCTTTGACCGGCAGCTCCGGGGCGGCCAGGACGTGCGCCCGCAGGAGCGCGCCCGGCTCGCCGGGACCCGTGCCGAGCCGTTCGACGGCCTCGGAGAGCCGGTCGCGCACGAGTCGGAGCAGCAGCGGGAGCGGGGCGCGGCCGTACCGGGCGAGCCCGAAGGCGTAAGAGCCCGCGCAGAGGTGGAGGGTGATGGTGGTGAAGAGATCGAGCACGGGCCGGTCACCGTCGACGAAGATCCTCGCATCGTCGAACTCTGCACGGTCCGGTGCTTGCCGGCCCATGACGTCGCGCAGTCGGGCGAGATGGATGCGCGGCCCGTCGTTGTCCTTGAACAGCAGCCGCAGCCGGGTCCGGCCATCCGCATCCCCGCCCGCGGGTGTGTCGAGGACCAGCGAGATGTTCTGCTGGTGCGACTCCAGGGCGATCCCGTAGGCGAAGAGGGTGGTCTGCCAGTCGAAGAGCAGGGTGAGCACGGCGTCCAGGAGGGCGAGGGGGTCGCCGCCGTAGAAGCGTTCTGCGAGGCGGTCGATCACCAGCCGGTCGCTGCCGGGCGCCGGGCACAGCAGGGCGGCCATCGGTACGACCGCGCAGCTGTCGAGGCCGGTGGGGTAGCGGCGCAGGAGCACGGCGAGGAGTTCATGTCCGGCGTGGGCGAAACGGGTCTCGTCCGCGTGCAGGACGACGCCTTCGAAGCGGGCCTCACGGGCGATGACGGCTTCGACGAGACGCTGGCCCGCGGCACCGTCGACGAGGGTGCCGGGCTTGATGGTACGGCGATTGCGCATCCCCAGTGTGGCGGTGGCGAGGGGCAGCTTGAGGTGGTCCGCGGGGCGGGAGGAGAGGGCGACGGTACGCATCGACAAGGTCGGTACGACAGCGGGACCGGGCCCCTCGATGAGCCGGGCCTGCCCGTCGAGACCCGCTTCCCGCAGCGCGTCCCGGAGGGGTCCGGCCGCGGTCAACGGGTGTACGGGGAGCAGGAGATGGCTGTCCTGGAGCTCGGGCACGCCGGCCGCGCCGGGGGACAGCCAGGCGCGGCTGCCGGTGCTTTCGCCGCCGCCCACGGTCACCGCGTCGCGGGGGAGGGCGAGCTGCCGGAGCGCGAAGGTGGGGTGGAACTCGGGGGCGTAAGCGTGTAGTTGGGCGGCGGACAGTCCGGATCGGCCGCGCGAGGTCGGATACACGGGGTGGTCCGTGCGCGCGGCGAGCGTGTCGTGCGCGAGCCCGCCCGCGAGCCCGGCCCAGCCGGCGGGATCGCCGCCGAACCGCTCGGTGAGCAGCGAGTCCGTCTCGCTCCTCGTCCGGGCGTGCAGCCGCATGGCATCGAGCGCCTCTCCGCATTCGGCTGCGAACGCGTCGAAACCGCCTCGGTCCACGGGGTCGGCGAGGTCACGCAGGGCGGAAAGGATGCTCCCCGAGTCGGCGAGCACCATCCCGTCCGACTCCCTCCGCAGCAGGGGGAGCCTGGCGGCGTACGTCCCCTGGTAGCCGTCCGCGCGGACGGGCATGAGCAGGGCGTCGGACTGCGGCGCCCTCTGGGGCACGGCGGATTCCGGCAGCGGGTCGGCGTCGGTCACGGGCAGCGGACCAGCGTTCGTGACCGGGAGTCTCAGCCACAGGCCGTCCGTCCGCCGCAGCACACTGCTCCGGGTGCGCCACCCCACCACGTCCTCGCGCAGGAGTGCACTGAGCACGCGTAACAGGAGCTCGCCCTCGACGCCGGCCGCAGGGGGAGTGGCCCGGTCCGCGAGGGCTGTCACGGTGTGATCTCCCAGTGGTGCGCGTCGATGAAGTCGGACACGGCCCGGTCCACCGCCGCCTGCTCGGTGCCGGTGGCGCGCACGACGCCGAGGAAGTCGCGGTTGGTCCCGTGCACTTCGTGCCGCTCGCCGATCTCGCGCAGCGGACGGTACGTCAATCGCACGCCGCCCAGCGTCTCGTCGGACGCGGGCGGCGCGGCCGTCAGCGTTCCGGCGCTCTGAGCGCACGGATAGTCGAGCCGTGCCCGGCCGTCCGTCCGTGCCCCCAGATCCGCGGGGAGCGGCTGACCCAGATGCGTACGCAGGATGTGCTCGAAAAGCGGTATGTCCAGGAGTTGGGCGAGGAGCAGGTCGCACTGGTCACCGATGGCCCGGTAGTTGACCTCGATGAGCCGCGCTCGCCCCTCTGCCACCACGAACTCCGTGTGACAGGCGCCGAACCCCACGCCCAGCGCGTTCAGTTGCGCGAGGACTTGTGCCGTCACCGGTTCCGGGTGTGCCGGGACGAACGTCATCCGCTCCTCGATGAAGTACGGCGGCGGTGACACCTGCGTACGGAAGCCGCCCAGGACATGTCGGACGCGGCCGTCGCCGATGGTCTCCAGGGTGCACAACTCCCCGGCGAGATACTCCTCGACGAGCAGTGCCGCTCCCGGCCTCCGTGCCTGTATCTCCGCGCACCGCCGCTCCAGCTCCCCGGGGTTTTCGACGAGGACCACGTCCTCGCTCGCCACGCCCTCGCGCGGTTTGACGACGCAGGGGAACGGCACGTCGAGGGTGCTGAGTGCGGACGGGTCCCGGCCCGCGGGGAGTTCCGCCGACCAGACCGCGTCCGCGCCGGAAGCCGCGAGATGGCGCCGCATCTGCGCTTTGTCCTTGGTGCGCAGTGCCACCCGCCAGTCCTTGCCCGGCAGGCCGAAGTACTCGGCCGCCAGCGCGGCTTGGGTCTGCAGATGGTCGCTGTTGGTGAAGACCGCGTCGGGGGCGTGGTGTGCGGAGATCCGGCTGATGACGGCACGGAAGTCGCGCACGTCGCACTCAAGGATCTCCGGGCTGTCCAGATCCTCCGGGGCGGTGGCGCGCCGGTGGGCCTCGGGCTGGTCGGTGAGGAGGGTGACGTCGAGGCCGAGTCTGCCCGCGGCGGGCAGGAAACCTTCGGTGACCGAATCGGTGGGGTTGCGGGCAAGGACGTACAGCCGCATGGCGCGTTCACTTCCGGGTGCGAGCGGAGGTGGATGTGTGGAGGAGGGAGCGGGAGGGGGCGGGGCTCAGGAGGGACTCGCCCGGAGCAGGCACGCGGAGGAGCGCCCGCTTCGCCGGCGGTTCGGCGTAGCTCGCCATGACCACGTCCGCGAGGACGTGTTCCGCGGCTGGACGGGGCGTCCTTCTGCCGGGTCCTGGCGGGGTCGGACGCGCTCGATCGGCCGCGTCGGATGCAGGGCACAGAGAGGGGTCCGCCGCGTGAAGAGGCTGTCTGGCGGGACGGCCCGAGCGATCTTGGACACGGGGTGAGAGTTTAGGTTAGGTATGCCTAACGATGTCAACTCGCCGTGAGGGCGGGGTGACCCGCGACAACTCGGCGCGCGACGCGCCGTTCCCGATGCGGCACATTGAAGAGAAATAAGGTAAGCCTTACCTAGTTCCCGGTGGACGGTTCCGCCGGTGAACGATCTATGGCCCTGCCTTCCAAGGAGTTACGAGTGCCGCTGACCGTGGCCCCGGACCTGGCGCCGACCGCCACCGCCCTGAGCCCAGCCGCCCTGCTCGCCACGACCTACCGGCGTCTGACCGCACACTGCGAGTCGCTCGACGTCACGGTGGCCGGTCCTGGTTCGAGTACCGGTCAAGGGTGGCTCTCCGGCGCCGAACTGACGGCACATCAACCCGCCCTGGAAGCGTTCGTCGCGGCGGAGGCCGACCGCATCCGTGCCGGTCACGACCACACTCCCCGCCCGGACGTCGCCGCGTCGCGCGCCCTGCACGGCTACCTCTGGTCGGTCTCGTTGCTGATGAGCGGCGCCTGGTACCTGGAGCGGCGCGTGCCGCGCATCCGCCCGCAGGACGTACGCGTCCACCTGGAGACCGGCGCCTTCGAGATCGTCCCCGGCTCCTTCGCCTGCTTCCCCGACGACCCCGCGGCCGGGCTCCCCGGCACGCGGGTCTTCCCCGACGAGGAGTCACTGCGCGCCGAACTGCGCGCGGCGGTCGTCGCGCACATGCGGCCACTGCTCACCGCCATCGGGCCCCGAGTGCGGCGCGGGCGACGGGTGTTGTGGGGCATGGCCGGGGACGATCTCGTCTCGGGCATCTGGTACCTGGGGCGCATGCTCGGCCAGGAGGACGAGGCGCTGCGGGCGGTGGACGCCCTCCTTCCGGGCCCCGTCGCGCCCTTCCCCGGCGGGGCCGCCTTCCGCCGTCTGACGACCAGCGACGGCGAGCGGCACCCGACCCGTACTCGTCTCGGCTGCTGCCTCTACTACACGATCCCGGCCGCCGAGGCCTGCGGCACCTGCCCGCGCGTCTGCGATGCCGAGCGGCTGCGCAGGCTGGAGGCGGACCTGGCGCCGGCTGATCTGCCGTCAGGGGCCGGGCAGTAATTCCATGACGGGGATTCCGGCGGGCGGGCCGGGTGGCGCACGTACCCCGGCCCGGATCTTCGCGGACGCCCCGGGTGAGCCGTCCGGCTTCTTCGAGCCGTTGGCCGATCACTCCATCGACGTACCGCGCATGGACGATTACGCCCGGGCCGTGGAGGGCGGCCCGGCCGCGGGTCCCGCCTGCGTCACTCCTGAGCGAGGGAGGCGCGGATCTCTTCGATGGCCGCGGTGATGTTCGCTTCGACGGCCGCCTTGTCGATTCCGAGCCCGGCGAGCGTGCCCGTGCCGCCCTCCGCCTCCAGGAGCGAGAGCAGGATGTGTTCGGTACCGACGTAGTTGTGACCGAGCCGGAGTGCCTCGCGGAAGGTGAGCTCCAAGACCTTCTTCCCGCCGGCGTTGTACGGAATGAGGTCGGGTACCTCGCCGACCGCGGGCGGCAGCACCTCGGTGACGCTCTCGCGGATCGCTTCGAGTGAAATGCCCTGCGCGACAAGGGCCTTCGCGGCGAGTGCGTCGGGTTCGGTCAGGAGGGCGAGCGTCAGATGGCCGGGGTCGATCTCGTCGTTGCCCGCCGCGCGGGCCTCTTCCTGCGAGGCCATGACCACGTTCTTCGCCCGGTCGGTGTACCGGCTGAAGCCCTGCCGGGGGTCGAGGTCCGACATCTCGCCGGGGTCCTTGGGGACGAACCGCTTCTGAGCCGCCTGCCGAGTGACCCCCATGCTCTTGCCGATCTCCGTCCACGAGGCGCCCGAGCGGCGCGCCTGGTCCACGAAGTGGCCGATCAGGTGGTCGGCGACGTCGCCGAGGTGATCGGCGGCGATCACGGCGTCGGAGAGCTGGTCGAGTGCTTCTTCGGGGTGGGCCTTCTTGATGGCCTGGATCAAGTCGTCAAGACGGATGGGGTGTGTGGGTTGCGTCATGTGTCAACGGTAGGTTGACACTCAGGATGCGTCAACCCCGAGTTGACACTCGGATCTCTGGTGGCCTGCGCCGCCTGCTTCGTGCCCTCGGCCCAGCGCACCGCGGGGCCCATCGCGAGAGCCGCCCCGAGGAAGATCCCGCCGAGCAGCAGCCAGCCGGGAACGCCCCACGTGACGAGCAGCGAGGTGAGCAGGAGCGGGCCGAAGGAGCGGGCGACGGGGACTCCGGTGCCGAAAAAGCCCTGGTACTGGCCCACTTGACGGTCGGGCGCCAGGTCGAAGCTGAGCTGCCAGGAACCCGCGGACTGCTGCATCTCGGCGATGACCTGGAGCACCGCCCCCGCAACCAGGACCAGCACCGTCACCCACACCCCGAGCCGCGCGGCCGAGAAGGCGAAGACCGCGCACGAGGCGAGCATGACGAAGCCGGAGTTCCGGACCGCCCGCGTGGCCGTGGGCAATCCGCTGACGCCACGGGCCATGCGGACCTGGAAGGCCATCACCGCGAGCGTGTTGAGGACGAAGAGCGCGGAGACCGACCAGCCCGGCGCGTTCGTCCGGTCCACCACCCACAGCGGTACGGCGAGGCTCAGCAGCGGCATCCGCAGCAGCAGGACCGCGTTGAGCGCGGTGACGACGGCGTACGGCCGGTCGCGGAGCACGGCCAGACGCGGCTCGCCCCTGCCGCGGGCCGCGAACGGTGCCACGGCGGGCAGCCGCAGCAGCACCAGGGCGCAGAGCAGGAAACTGGCCGCGTCCAGGGCGAAGACCGACAGGTAGGCCCAGCGCGTGTCGTGGTGCAGGGCGAGACCGCCGAGCGCGGCACCGACGGCAAGACCGGCATTGAGCGTGGATTGCAGGTGGGCAAGGACCCCGGTACGCGCCGCGGGCGCCACGAGGCCCGCGAGCAGCGCCTGCCGGGCCGCGGCAAGGCCGCACTGGGCGACGGCGTACAGGCAGACCGCGAGGAGGAACGGTACGAACGAGCGGATGAAGAGGAAGGAGGCGACCGAAGCGCTGGTGACCAGGGCGAGCAGGACCGCCGCGCCGCGCGGCCCCCTCCGGTCCGCCAGCGCGCCCAGTGGTGCGCCCGCCACGGAACCGATGGCCCAGGCGACCGTGAGCGCGAGCCCGATCTGGGTGGGGGAGAGGCCGACGACGCGGGTGAAGTACAGGGCCGAGGTGACGTAGTAGGCGCCGTCGCCCAGTGAGTTGCTCAGCTGGGCGACGGCGAGCACGCGCGGCGCACCGGCCCGCGGCAGTATGTCGATCGGCACAATGCTCCCTCATCGGGCGGCCGTTGGGCCGCTCCTTCGCAGATGAGGGGAGGCTAACGAGCTAGGCGGTCCCGCCCGTGGACCATTGACGGCTCGTGAGTGTGGGCCAATTCCCCGGCCGCCGAACCATGAAGACGTCGACCGGGTGTTCGCTCTCGACGGTGAAACCGTGGCGCGCGTACAGGCGTCGGGCCGGGCTGCCCCGCAGGACGTTCAGACGGACCACGGCGTCCTCGGCGTCGGTCCGCTCGAGGAGTTCACGCAGTACGGCCGAGCCGAGGCCCCTGCCCTGGAGAGCGGGGTCGAGGTAGAAGTGCTCGAGCCACTGCCCGTCCTCGGCCGGTCGCAGGGCGACGCAGCCCGCGAAGGCACCGTCGGCGACGATGACCTTGGTGTGACCCGGCGCGTACGCGTCCCGCAATCTCTGGAGCACCCGATGCTCGTCGAACCGGCCGAGCCGCTCCAGATCCGGACGCATCACGATCGCCCGCAACTCTGCGATCGTCTCCAGGTCGGCGGCGTCCGCGGCCCGCAGCGCCCATCCGGTCAGGGGCGCCGGGGCCTTGCGCGACTGCTTCGCATGCGTGGTCATGACCGAAGTATCCCCGCCTACCGCAGGGGCCTCGCCCACCAGGCCACCCCTAGCGCGACGACGCTGGGCCCCGCGCCCGTGCCCCCGCCGATGTGAAGCTGCTCCGATTGTCCGGCTTTTGTCACGGTGTCGTACGCCCACACAACTGATGTCCTCTCATGTCCCTCCGGCTGCTAAAAATACGGGCGGCACAGGGACGAGGACCGCCTTGTGCGAACGCGACGCACCATGTTGAAAGTTGGCCCCGCGTGGGCCGCAGGGGGAAAGGCAGCAGTCTGATGAACCGCACACGTATGACCACCGCGATCCTGGCCACGGCCGGGGCGCTCACCGCCACGCAGCTCGGCCTCGCCGGGTCCGCTTCCGCTGCGGACGCACCGAAGGCGCCCAAGGCGTCGGCCGCGTCGGCACAGAGCTCCGCCTGCCCGATCGACATCGTCTACACGTCCCGCTTCCGCATCGGCTCGGGCGGCTGGGTGACGGGCGACGGCCTCTACTTCGGCCTCAAGAACAAGAGCACCAAGACGTTCAAGAAGGTCACCTTCACCGTCAGCAACGTCAAGAACGTCCGCTTCGGCACGGCGAAGGCGAAGGGCGGCAAGGTCACGCACAAGACCTCGAAGACCGTCTCCGTCTACGACAAGAGCCTGAAGGGCAAGGCCAGCCTCGGCGTCAGGGTCGAATCGCGCCTGCTGAACACCAGGTCCTACAAGGTGAAGTTCAAGGTCCACGGCACCGGCTGGAACTGCGCCGTCAACCAGGGCACGTGGGGCGCCTGACCCTCGCGCCGTTGATGCCGCCGCGCTGATGCCACCGCGCCGCTGATGCCGCCGGGCCCGGATCCGTCCGGGCCCGGCGGCGCTTTTGTGGGGCTCCCTTCGCAGCCGGGGCCGCGCACCGCGCGTAACATCCGCCCCTAGGCTTTGCACCCGGGTCGGCACGAAGGCTGGCACGAGGCAGCACGAGGACTGGAGCGGTCGGATGGATGAGGCGACGCGGGTGCGGCTGGGTGCGGGGAAGTATCTGCTGGTCACCAGCTACCGCAAGAGCGGCACCCCGGTGCCGAGCCCCGTCTGGGTCGTCGAGGACGGGGCGGGGCTCGGCGTCTGGACGGCCGCGGACTCCTGGAAGGTCAAGCGGATCCGCAACCGCGCCGACGTCCTGATCGGCCCCTGCGACGTGCGCGGCAACCCGACCGGCGAGCAGCTTCCCGCCACCGCCGAGATCTGCGATCCGGAGACGACGGCGCGCTACCGCGCCCTCATCGCCCGCAAGTACGGCCTGGTCGGGCGTCTGACCCTGTTCGGCAGCAAGCTGCGGCGCGGCACGAGCGGGACGGTGGGCATCCGCATCACGGCGGCCGAGTGACGACCCGCGTCACGTCCTGCTCGGCTCCGCGGCCATCTCGTTGCGGAAGGCGATGACCCCTTCCCGTGCGCCCCGCAACCCGATGCGCGCGAAGTCCCGCTCAAGGTCGGCCAGTTCGGCCAGTGTCTCGCCGCGGTCGCGGCCCAGGCGGGCGCGCGACTTGGCGAGGCCGAGCCGGGACAGGGCCGCTCCTCGCGGCTCCCGCATATCGTTGAACTCCGCCAGGGCGACCGCGTACATCTCGCGTGCCGCCTCGTAACGCCCGTCCCGGTACAGGACGTTGCCGCGCATCTTGTGGTTGTAGGCGAGCGCGCTCGCCAGGTCCATCGCCCGGCAGATGACCTCCGCCTCCGAGAGCAGCGCCAGTGCCCGCTCCGTCTCGCCCCGCATCGAGAGCACGTCGGCGACCCCGCGCAGCGACCAGGCACGCCCCCGCGCGTCCTGTGCTTCGGTCGAGATCCGGACGCACTCCTCGAACAGCTCAAGGGCCTCGGTGTAGTCGCCGGTGTTGCGTCGCATCTGGGCGATGCCGGACATCGCCCACACCATGTGCCGCGCCTCGCCGTGCTCGCGGCCCTGTTCGAGCAGCTGCTCGTGGAGTGCGGCCACCGCCGCGTAGTCCCCCTGGATGCGCCCGGTCTCGGCGAGCCCGGCGAGTGCGTAGCCGTGCGCGAGCCGTTCCCCGCTGTCGGCGGCCATCTCCACTCCCCATGACAGGAGTCGCCGGGCGAGCCGCAGCTGTCCGCACTGGCGGGCGAGGGTACCGCCGCTCCACAGCGCCCAGGCCATGGCGCCCGCTTCCCCCGCGAGGCGTGCGTTGCGGTAGCTCTGGCGCCAGGCGGTGCCCGCGTCGTCCACCTCGCCGAGCCGCCGGTTGGCCTCGGCCAGGGCGAGCGCGGCCCGCGCCCTGTCCAGTGCGGTGTCCGCCTCGACAAGGGCGCGGCCCGCCGCCGTCCGCACCTCCTCGTAGGAGGAGTTCACCCCGAGTGCCGAGCCCAACGCGCCCTGGTATTCGGGCGCGAATGCCTTGCCGTGCATAGATCCATGACCTCTCGATCAACTCCGTACGCCGGTCTCCGTACGTTGATCAAGAAGTTACGAGCGGGGCGGGGTGCGGCGAATCCCTCCGCGTATGGGTCATGCCGTACGACTCAAGGGCTACGGGCGAGTCCATGGTCATCATCGGGATGTACGGGGAGGGAGAGCCGCCCGGCGGCTGTCAGCTGCCCTCGGGGGAGGGGGCTGCGACAGGCGCGGTGCCCGCGGTCGCCGCCTGGAGCGCCGAGATGCACGCGGCGATCGACTGCTGCAGATCCTCCAGGCGCCGCACCATGTCGTCCTCGTAGAAGTCGGTGTCGTCGGCGTCGTCGAAGGTCAGTTCCTCGAAGACCTTCGTCGCTTTCTGCAGGCTGCTGTAGAACTTCGCGCGCCGCTCCTGCACCCGCAGCTGCGGGTCGCTCTGGACGGTCTGGGCGACCAGGTCCTTCACGGTGTCGTACGCCTCGCGGGCCCACTCGCCGGAGTCCTCGCCCTCGTCCAGCTCGTCGATGAGGGACAGATGCCGCTCGGCCTCCTCCTTCAGCTCCGCGGGCGCCTCGATGAGTTGGCCCGCGGGTGTCTTGACCTGCCCCTTGTCGACGATCTGGCGTACGTAGTCGACGCGGTCGCCCGCCTTGGCCTCGGCCGCGACCGCCTTCTTGAGGTCGTCGGTCCTGACGATGTCCCGGACAAGCTCGGTGCGCAGCGCTGGGTCCTCGTCGAGCCGGTCCATCAGGGCGCGCCGCGCCGCCTCGGCGGTGCCGGGGTCGGCGAGGATCGCGGCCCGCAGCGCGGTGGGGTTCTCGGCTACCTCCAGGGCCTTGGTCGGACGGATGCCCTCGGCCTCGGCGGCCTCCGTGATCGCGGTGCCGCGCGGGGTGAGGGCGCTGGAGCGCGAGGCGTAGTACGTCAGCCAGACGTCGGAGTCGGGCAGCTCGATGTCCTCGCCGGGCGCCAGTGCCTCGAAATGGGGCACAAGACCGTCGTCGGCGGCCTTGTCCCACGCCTTGTAGTACCGCATGACGCGCTCGGCCGAGCAGCCTGCCAGCTCGCTGAACTCCTTCGCCGAGATCTTCGGCGTCTCGTCGGCCCCCTGCCCGCCGGGGCGCACGCTGCGCGCGACCATCAGGGCGAAGGTCCAGCCGCCGGTGCGGGCGTAGGCGCCGAAGTCGCGGGCGTCGCGGGCCACCGACTCGGGCACGCCGTCCGAGGTGACCGGCGAAGGCGTGCCGGGGACGGTCTCCGGGGCGGCGTCCGAGGTGGTCTCCGCGGCGGTGTCCGAAGCGGCGTCCGAAGCGGCGTCCGACGAGATCGCCGAGGGCGCGTCCGGCGTGGTGCCGTCGGACGAGTCGGCGGCTTCAGACGGCGCGATGGCAAGAGTCACGAAGGTTCTCCTGGATGGTGATGACAAGTATCTGAGAGCTGACTCGACACCTTATCTCTCCTATTAGGGCGATATGAGGGCGAGTTGTTCTGCGGTGAACAGGTGCCCCGCGGTGCGGAGGTGAAGCCTCCGGTGATCAAGGGCTTGATGTGGGGTCTACACATCCTGGCCACATCTCCTCCCCGAGGATGACACCGCGTGAGCGGCAGTACAGCGCCCGTGGGCCGAGAGTCCGGCTCTGAGTCTGACTCCCGGGACGGTCGGGCGCCGGACTATTGAAAGGAAATCTGCTGACCGCCCTGACGTGCGCTGATCGTGCCGCGGGGGGTGTCAACCTGCCTGCCGAAACCGACGGGAGCCCCTTCGCCGTGGCTACGTTCCTCTACAAACTGGGCCGCCTCGCCTTCCGGCGACGCCGCTATGTGGCACTGATGTGGGTGGTGCTGCTGGCCGGCGTCGGCTTCTCCGCGTCGGCTGCCCCCGCACCCCCCGAAGACTCCTTCTCCATGCCGGGGACGGAGTCCCAGAAGGCCTTCGACCTCCTCGACGAGAAGTTCCCGGCGGCCAGCGCCGAGGGCGCCACCGCCCGCGTCGTCATCCGCGCCCCCGAGGGCGAGAAGCTGACGGAGTCAGGACCCAAGGGCGACGTCGAGAAGCTGGTCAAGACCCTGGGCGCGGGCCCGCAGGTCAGCGAGGTCGCCGACCCCTTCAAGGCCAACGCCGTCAGCAAGGACGGCACCACCGCGTACGCGTCCGTCACGTACAAGGTCAACGCCCAGGAGCTCACCGACAAGGCGCGTGACGCGCTGACCAAGGCCACCGACGACACCCGCAAGACGGGTTACACCGTCGAGACCGGCGGCGACGCCGTCATGGCCGAGCAGGAGATGGGCGGCACCGCCGAACTCATCGGCATCGCGGTCTCCGCAGTCGTCCTGATCATCACCTTCGGCTCGATGGTCGCCGCGGGCATGCCGCTCCTGACCGCCATCATCGGCGTGGGCATCGGCGTCTCGGGCATCGCGGCGCTCGGCAGTCTCCTCGACCTGTCCGCCACGACCTCGACGCTCGCGATGATGATCGGCCTCGCCGTCGGCATCGACTACGCGCTGTTCATCGTCTCCCGCTACCGGGCGGAGATCGCCGACGGCCGCGAGCCGGAGGAGGCCGCGGGCCGGGCCACCGGCACCGCGGGATCCGCCGTGGTCTTCGCAGGACTCACCGTCATCGTCGCGCTCTCCGGCCTCGCGATCGTCAACATCCCGATCCTCACCAAGATGGGCCTGGCTGCGGCCGGCACGGTCGCGATAGCCGTGCTCATCGCCCTCACCATGATCCCCGCGCTGCTCGGCTTCGCGGGCAAGAAGGTGCTGCGCCGCAAGGACCGCAAGAAGCCCGCGAGCGAACTGCGGGACCCGAACGCCAAGCCGAAGCTCGGCACCCGCTGGGCACGCTTCGTGCTGCGCCGCCCGGTCCCGGTCCTGCTGCTCGCCGTGGTCGGCCTGGGCGTGGTCGCCGTACCGGCCACCAGCCTGGAGCTCGGCCTGCCCGACGAGGGCACGTCGGCGCCGGACACCACGCAGCGCAAGGCGTACGACATGCTGTCCGAGTCCTTCGGCGCCGGCTTCAACGGCCCGCTGATGGTCACGGTCGACACGGACAAGGACAAGGGCGCCGCCGCAGCGGCCGGTACCGTCGGCAAGGAGATCGCCAAGATCGACGGCGTCGCCGCGGTCACTCCGGCGAACGGCAACAAGTCCGACGACACCGCGATCTTCAACGTCGTACCGGAGACCGGTCCCAGCGACCACAAGACCGAGGGCGTCGTCAAGGAGATCCGCTCCACCGTCGACGGGCTCGGGGACAACACGAACTCCGAGGTCCTGGTCACCGGCGCGACCGCCATGACCATCGACTTCTCGCAGACCCTGGACGACGCGCTCCTGCCCTACCTGGGCCTCGTCGTCGGCCTGGCCTTCCTGCTTCTGATGCTGGTCTTCCGCTCGGTCCTCGTGCCGCTCAAGGCGGCGCTCGGCTTCCTCCTGTCGGTGGCCGCCGCACTCGGCGCCGTCGTCGCGGTCTTCCAGTGGGGCTGGCTCGCGGACATCGTCGGCGTGGACCAGCCCGGCCCGATCATGAGCATGATGCCGATCTTCATGATCGGCGTGGTCTTCGGTCTCGCCATGGACTACGAGGTGTTCCTCGTGACGCGCATGCGTGAGGCGTACGTCCACGGGGCGCGCGCCGGGGAGGCCGTCGTCACCGGCTTCACGCACGGCGGACGGGTCGTCGCGGCCGCGGCGGTCATCATGATCAGCGTCTTCTCCGGCTTCATCATGGAGAACGACGACATGATCAAGATGATGGGCTTCGGCCTGGCCGTCGCCGTCCTCTTCGACGCCTTCGTGGTCCGCATGGCGATCGTCCCTGCCGTGCTCGCACTGCTGGGCAACAAGGCGTGGTGGCTGCCGAAGTGGCTGGACCGTGCGCTGCCGAACGTCGACGTGGAGGGCGAGAAGCTGCACAAGCAGCTCGGCGACTTCCCGACGGCACGCCAGGACGACCCGGACCAGGACCAGGACCGGGAGCTGGAGACCGTACGGGGCTGACCGTACGGGGCTGGCCGTACGCGGCTCAGCTCCTGACGCTCCGTAAGGCATGAACCGATCAGCCCGGTGACCGACCACGGTCACCGGGCTGACGCCTGTCCGGGGCGACGTCCCGGCTGCTGACCGGCGTGGCTCAGCGGTCCGCGAAGACCATCCAGACCTGGCCGGGCGCGAACGGCATCGGCCGGCCGTCGGCGAGCGTGAAGGTCGTGCCGCCCTCGGCGCTCGACCGCTTCCAGCGCGTTTTGTACGCCTTGCCGTCCCGCAGCACGGTCGCCCGGCCGCTGCCGACCGTCTTGATGTACGGGGTCGCCGCGCCGTTGACGTCCTTGTAGCGCGACGGGGGCATGGACACGTGCTGGATCACCACGGTCCGCGCCCCGAGCCGGGCCCCCGAGGCGCCGCGGGCCGGGGCCCCGTCGAAGGAGGCGAGCCAGCGGCGTTCACCGGGCGACCAGCGGAAGGTGTGGCTGGCCGAGGAGTAGCGGACGGTCCGCGCCGTGGTGCTGGTGCCGCCGGCCGGCGCCGGGCCGAAGCGGAAGCCGATGTCGGCGGCGCGGGAGGCCTTGGGGGCCGTGCGCAGCGCGGACTTGGGGCGGACGAAGAGATCGTGCGGGGCGGGTCGGCCGCCGCCGCGGAAGTAGGCGCGGGGGAAGCTGCCGAACGGGCGCGCGTAGAGCGGCGCTTCCCTGAGCTCCTTCTTGAGCGAGCTGCGCACCCCCGAGTAGGCGAGGGCCGGGCGTCCGAACTGGCGCAGCAACTCGATGTCGGACTCCCGTGCGCTGCGCACCGGTCCGACGGCCCCGGGGAGGCGGCCCGAGTACACCCCCATCAGGCGGCTCATGCCGCCCTCGACCTTCTCCACGTAGACGATGTCCGCCTGTGCGAGGCCGTGGTGCGGACGCGCCTTGGGCGCGTTGTCGAACTTCACCGCGAGCACCGGCCCCTTGCGTGCCGCGAGGCCGGTGAAGGGTGACCGGTCGCGGGGCGGGGCGGTGATGTCCGCCGGTGCTTTCTCGTGCGTGGCGCCCACGGTGAGCGCGCCCACGGCGAGTGTGGCAAGGAGTGTCGTGCCGATGCGGGTGCGGCGCCGGGATCCGCTCCCTGATCCGGCGGGACCCAGACGAGCGGCCCTAACTGTCATCGCGGTTTCTCCGTTCGTCCCCGGAGATGCGGTTCCGGGGCCGGTCGTTCCTGGCAGTGGCAGCCGCAGTCCTTCCTCCGGGGCGCCGGCCGTGAACCCGCCATAGGGCCATCCAGCCGCCAGGACTCACCACGGCGGCGTACGCGCCGGACCCTCCCGCGGGCCCGGCGCGCACGCCGTGGTCGTCAGGCGGTGTGCAGGGTGAGGCCATACCGGTTGAGGATCTCGTTGATCGGCTGGTACCAGGTCTGGCCGCCGCTGCCGCAGTTGCCCCAGCCGCCGGAGGTGACGCCCTGGGCCTGGTCGCCGCTGATGAACGAGCCGCCGGAGTCGCCGCCTTCGGCGCAGACGCTGGTCTTGGTCATCTGGTGGACGGCGCCCTGGCTGTAGTTCACGGTCTCGTTCTTGGCGAGGACGTTGCCGCAGTGCCAGTGCGTGGTGGAGCCGGAGCGGCAGATCGAGGCGCCGATCGGTGCCTCGTTCGAGCCGCGGACGAGCTGGTCGGAGACGGTGCCCCAGCCGAGGACCACCGGGACGGTCCACCAGCCGTTGCCCACGCTGACCCAGGCGTAGTCGTTGTCGGGGAACGAGGAGCCACGGAAGTTGCCGATGGTCGAGTTGTCCCAACCGCGCACCGAGGCGCCCGTCTGCCCGCAGTGGCCCGCGGTGACGAATCCGCCGTGCACCGAGAAGCCGATGGAACAGCGGACGTTGCCGGTGTAGTAGGGGTCGCCGCCCACGGTCCCGGCGGCGAAGGTGCTCGGTGCCGAGCCGACCGTCTCGACCTGGACGGGGCCCGCCTTCCGGGCTCGGTCGACGAAGCGTCGGACATCGTTGTCGTTCTTCTGGGCGGCGACGACGTTCACCACGACCTTGTTGCTGCGCGGCGCCACGTGCCAGCTGCTGACGCCCTCGGGCGCGGACAGGTCGTCGATGCGCGCCTTGGCGGCGTTCAGTTCCTTCTCGCTGTGGCGGACCACGCGCACGGTGGCGCCGGTCGCGCGCAGGGCCTCGGTCTTGTGCGCACTGGTGGTGGCGACGGTGAGTTTGCCGCTCTTCGCGTCGTACCAGGAGCCGGCGTACGTCGATCCGGCGGTCCGCTGCGCCGCGCGGTCGACGCGTATCGCGCTCTTCTCGGAGGCGAGGCGCTCGCGCGCTTGGCCCTCGGTGAGGCCGAAGTCGTTCTGCATGGCGGTGAGCATGCCCGCTGAGGCCGGGGCGGGTGCGGGTGCGGGGGCGGCGGGCGCGGGGGCGGCGCCGGCGGTGGAGGTGAGGGAGGCGCTTGCCCAGGTGCCGACCAGGAGCATCGAGGAGAAGGCGATGCGGACTCCGGTTCTGCGTCTCATGGCGGTGCCCTTTCTGTCGTTCCATCGGGGTGGGGAGGAACAGGGGGGGAACAGGGGGGAAAGGAGGGAAAAGGGTGGAACGGGGATGAATGGGGATGAACAGGGTGATGAGAGCGCTCTCACGATGAGTTCAGGCGGAGCATAAGAGCGGCCTGGCAGTCATGTCCATACCAACTAAGCGCCATCGGGCGGCAATTGGTGTCGGAAAGTTGCCGCTCGGCCGGCACCGGACGCGGTGTGCGCGCACGACTGGGCACGGCGTGCGCTCGTCCTGCCGTCCGGTGCCGGCCGAGTACGTCGCCGGCCCGGGTCGGCCGGGGCCGCAAGCCGATCGTGCTCGGGGACGCTGTCCGCGTAGGGTGCGTGAATGAGCATGCTGGATGACGCCCGCCCGGGCATGAACCCCGAGATCCGACCGCAGGACGACCTCTTCGGCCACGTCAACGGTCACTGGCTGGAGACCGAGGCGATCCCCGAGGATCGCTCCAGCTGGGGCCCCTTCGTGCAGTTGGTCGACACGGCCGAGGAACAAGTAAAGGTGATCATCCAGGAGCTGGCGTCGGACGGCGCCGGCTCGGATGACGCGCGCAAGATCGCCACGCTGTACGCCTCCTTCATGGACGAGGAGACGATCGCCGCCCGCGGGCTCGCCCCCGCGCAGCCCCTGATCGACGCGGTCGCGGGGCTGCGGGACACCCGGGAGCTCGCGGCGTTCCTCGGCCGCTTCGAGCGGATCGGCGGGTCCGGTCTCTTCGGCTCGTACATCGACTCGGACGACCGGGACTCCGACCGCTACCTCTTCAACGTCCTCCAGGGCGGACTCGGCCTGCCCGACGAGTCGTACTACCGCGAAGAGAAGTTCGCCGAGATCCGCGAGAAGTACGTCGCCTACCTCACCGAGCTGCTCACGCTCGGGAAGCACGCCTCGCCCGCCGAGGCCGCGCAGACGGTTCTCGCCCTGGAGACCCGCCTCGCGGCCGGCCACTGGGAGCGGGCCGAGACGCGTGACGTGCAGAAGACCTACAACCTCACCACCCTGGACGAACTGATCGCCCTGGCGCCGGAGTTCGACTGGCGCGGCTACGTCGAGGGGCTCGGCGGCTCGGACGCCACCATCGCCGAGACGTGCGTACGCCAGCCCTCCTACCTCGCCCATCTGTCCGCGGCCCTCGCCGAGGTGCCGATCGATCAGTGGCGCGACTGGGCGCTGGTGCGGGTGCTCCGCTCGTGCGCGCCCTACCTCACGGACGAGTTCGTGCGGAACAACTTCGAGTTCTACGGCCGCACCCTCAACGGCACCCCGGAGCTGCGCGCCCGGTGGAAGCGGGCTGTCGCGTTCGTCGAGGGCTCCATCGGCGAGGCCGTGGGCAAGGAGTACGTGGCGCGGCACTTCCCGCCGAGCTCCAAGGCGATGATGGACGACCTCGTCGCCAACCTCCTGGAGGCCTACCGCCAGTCGATCGCCCGCCTGGACTGGATGACGGACGAGACGAAGGAGCGCGCCTACGGGAAGCTCGCCACCTTCCGCCCCAAGATCGGCTACCCGGATACCTTCCGCGACTACTCGGCGCTCGAAGTCTCCGCCGACGACCTGCTCGGCAACGCGCACGCGGCGGACGCCTTCGAGTCCGACCGGCAGCTCGCCAAGATCGGCGCGCCGGTCGACCGCGACGAGTGGTTCATGCTGCCGCAGACGGTCAACGCCTACTACAACCCGGGCACGAACGAGATCTGCTTCCCCGCGGGCATCCTGCAGAAGCCGTTCTTCTCGCCCGACGCCGACCCCGCCGAGAACTACGGCGGCATCGGTTCGGTCATCGGCCACGAGATCGGGCACGGCTTCGACGACCAGGGCGCGCAGTACGACGGTGCGGGCAACCTCAACGACTGGTGGACCGCGGCCGACAAGAGCGCGTTCGAGGCGAAGTCGAAGGCGCTGGTCAAGCAGTACGACGCCTTCTCGCCGCGCAACCTGCCCGGTGAGTTCGTCAACGGCTCGCTGACGGTGGGCGAGAACATCGGCGACCTGGGCGGCCTGACCATCGGTCACACGGCGTACCGCATCGCGCTCGACGGCGCTCCGATGCCGGTGAGCGACGGCCTGACCGGCTCGCAGCGGCTGTTCATGAACTGGGCGTACTGCTGGCGCACCAAGCGCCGCAAGGAGCAGGAGCAGCAGTACCTCACGATCGACCCGCACTCGCCGCCCGAGTTCCGGGCCAACATCGTGCGCAACCTCGAGGAGTTCCACGAGGCGTTCGAGACGACGGAGGGCGACGGGCTCTGGCTGGATCCCGCGGAGCGCGTGCGGATCTGGTGACCTCGTACGAGTGAACTGCCGGGTGCGGCCGGGGCGTTGGTGCCCCGGCCGCACTCGTGCGTTGATCGCCGGATCCTGCCGGAAGCATTGACGTGCTCTTGCCGCCCTCCTACCTTCTTGGTCGGTAACCCGAACCTTGTCCGATATTTCGAACATCAGGTCAGGAAGAGGCATACATGGGCCCCGCACCCGCCAGACGAGCCGTCCTCCGCGCCGCAGCCCTCGCGGCGGCGGTACCGGTGCTCCCGTCCTTCGCCGCAGGCAAGGCGGTGGCGGCTCCGCGATCCGGGGCTGTCGCGCGTGCGCGGGGCGCAGCCGTCGCCGCCCCCTCCGCCTGGACGGCGCAGCCGTTCGCGCTGCGGGACGTTGCGCTGCGCAAAGGTGTCTTCGCCGCGAAGCGCGCCCTGATGCTGGACCACGGCCGGGGCTATGACGTGGACCGGCTCCTCCAGGTGTTCCGCGCCAACGCGGGACTCTCCACGCGCGGCGCCGTGGCCCCCGGCGGCTGGGAGGGGCTCGACGGCGAGGCGAACGGCAATCTCCGGGGCCACTACACCGGCCACTTCCTCACCATGCTCTGCCAGGCCTACGCCGGCACGGGCGAGAAGGCGTACGCCGACAAGATCAGCTCCATGGTCGGGGCGCTGACGGAAGTCCGCGCGGCGCTGCGCCGCGACCCCGAAGTGCTCAGCGTCCCCGGCAGGTTCGGCACGGCCGCGGAGAATGTCCGCGGCTCCCATCAGTACGTCGATCTCCCCTCCGGCGTCCTCGACGGCGCCACGGACGTAACCCTCTCGGCCTGGGTGAAGCCCGCCCATGACGCCGATTGGGCCCGGATCATCGACTGCGGCAACGACACGAGCCGCTACCTCTATCTCGCCGCCCGCAACGCCGACGGAGTCCCGCGTTTCGCCATCACCTCGGACGGACCCGGCGGCGAGCAGGGCATCAACGGCACCGCGCCGCTGCCTCTGGACCAGTGGAGCCACGTGGCGGTGACGCTCAAGGGCGCCACCGGCACGCTCTACGTCAACGGCACCGCCGTCGCGGCGAACACCGCGATGACCCTCGACCCCGCAGCCCTCGGCACCCTGCGCAACCACTGGCTCGGCCGCTCCCACTTCGCGGCCGACCCGGTCTTCGCCGGCGCGTTCGACGAGGTGAACCTGTGGTCGCGGGCGCTGACCGCCGCCGAGATCGCCGGACTCCAGGACGCGCCCGCCGCCGGTTCGCCGGCCGGAGCGGGTGACCTGGCCTCATACGCCTTCACCGAGACCGGCGGCTCCTCCATCGCCGACAGTTCGGGCCGCGCCCGGCACGCCGCCTTGCGCCGCACCTGGGGCAGACCGAGCCATCCGGGGTTCCTCGCGGCGTACCCCGAGACGCAGTTCAGCACCCTGGAGTCGATGACCCGCGGCGACTACACGGTGGTGTGGGCGCCCTACTACACCGCGCACAAGATCCTGCGCGGTGTCCTCGACGCCTATCTGCACACCGACGATGCCCGCGCACTCGACCTCGCTTCGGGCATGTGCGACTGGATGTACGCCCGCCTCTCGCAGCTGCCCGAGAGCACCCTGCAACGCATGTGGGGCATCTTCTCCAGCGGCGAGTTCGGCGGCATCGTCGAGGCGCTTTGCGATCTGTACGCCATCACCGGCAAGGCCGAACACCTCGCCCTGGCCCGCCTCTTCGACCTCGACAAGCTCATCGACGCGTGCGCCGCCAAGGACGACATCCTCGACGGGCTGCACGCCAACCAGCACATCCCCGTCTTCACGGGACTGCTGCGGCTGTACGACGAGACGGGCGAGCGCCGCTACCTCACCGCCGCGAAGAACTTCTGGGGCATGGTCGTCCCGACCCGGATGTACGGCATCGGCGGCACCAGCACCGGAGAGTTCTTCAAAGCCCCCGGCGTCATCGCGGGCACCCTCAGCGACACCACCGCCGAGACCTGCTGCGCCTACAACCTGCTCAAACTGAGCCGGGCCCTGTTCTTCCACGAGCAGGACCCCGCGTACATGGACTACTACGAACGGGCCCTCTACAACCAGGTCCTCGGCTCGAAGCAGGACAAGGCCGACGCGGAGAAGCCGCTCGTCACGTACTTCATCGGGCTGCTGCCGGGCCATGTGCGCGACTACACGCCCAAGGCGGGCACGACCTGCTGCGAGGGCACGGGCATGGAGAGCGCCACCAAATACCAGGACTCCGTCTACTTCCGCACGGCCGACGACTCGGCCCTCTACGTCAACCTCTACAGCGCCTCCACGCTGACCTGGAAGCAGCGGAACATCACGGTCACGCAGACCACCGACTATCCGAGGGAACAGGGCACGACGCTCACCGTCCGGGGCCGCGGTGCCACCTTCGATCTGCGGCTGCGCGTGCCGGCGTGGGCGGGGAACGGATTCTCCGTGACGGTCAACGGCAGGAAGACCGAAGCCGATCCGAAGCCGGGCAGCTACTTCTCCATATCCCGCACATGGCGCGACGGGGACACCGTCCGTGTCTCCATCCCCTTCCGCCTGCGGGTGGAGAAGACCCCCGACAAGCCGGACGTGCAGGCACTCTTCTACGGCCCGGTCCACCTCGTGGCCCGCGACAGCGCGAAGACCTACCTCCGGTTCGGCCTCTTCCGCAACGCCGCACTCTCCGGCGACCTGCTGCCCACCCTCACCCCGGTCACCGGCACACCCCTGCACTACACGCTCGACGGCGTCCGCCTCGCCCCCTTCTTCGAAGGCACGCAGGACCCGACGCACGCCTACTTCCAGCGGTCCGAACCCAAGGTGGTCTTCGGTACGACCGACTCCGGCGTCACCAACCCGCAAGCCCCCGACGGCACGACCCTCCTCGACGACATCTGGTCGGCGGCCCCTTTCGCCGACAAGAACGCCCTGGTCACGCGGGCCCGGGCGGTCGTGGACGACTGGGTCGCCGCGGGACGGCTGAGCGCGGCGGACGGCACGAAGGTGGTGAGTACGGCGAAGAGGGCGACGTACGTGTCCTAGGGGAGCGGGGTGCGCCGCCGAAGCGGGCGCGGCTACCGTGCGGCGCGCAGCATGCGGAGCTGGCCGATCTCGACGGCGTTCTTCATCGGCTCGGAGTTCACCCGGGCGAGCATGTCGGCGACGGTGTGCACCTGGGGTCGTTCTGCCAGGGGAAGGGGGCGACGGCGTCCAGTTCGGCGTCGTCGAGCCGGTCGAGCACCGCCAGCCACTCCGAGCGCAGATCACGCAGCCAGTCGACGGTCGCCCTGCCGCCGCCCGGCCAGGTGATCTCGGTCCGCTCCCGCGGCACTCGTCCCTGAGCGTGGTCGATCGTCACGCTCCACCACCAGCCGATGTGCCAGCTGAGCCAGCCGATCGTGGGCACGGGAACGGGGCCCGGCTCGCGCTCCGCGAAGTCCGCGGTGACCCTGACACAGGGACGCCCGGCTTGGGAAAGGGGTTTCGGGTCCGGCCCCCGTTCTGCCCGGCCAGGACGCGAGGCGGGGTGTGTGCGGAGGTGTGAGCACGCCCATGATTCGGGGGCATTGCGCACCGCGCCGGCCGCACGTAACGTCCTGAGCGGGTATGTGAGTGTCGGCGTCATGCCCTGGCGCGAGCGCGATACCGGCGAGGCCCATGGCCTGTGGCCCGCCGAGCCGGCCGGAAGAGCGGAGGTGGGGGATGTGCCAGTGGCTCCTCCCGCGCTGTCTGTGCCGTCTGCGCTGTCTGTGCCGTCTGCGCCGTCGGTGGACTCCGCGTCGACCGCCCCGCGCGTCAAGGTGATCGCCCCGAACCCGCAGGTGCATCTGTACTCCCGGCAGCACATCGATCTGCAGCGCGTCGCCGGCGCGCTCTGTTGTTCCTGACCCGTCACCCCGCCGCCGCACCCTCGGAGCCGAGGGGCCGGTGATCTCGTACGGTCGATCAGGAAGGCACACCTCTCGTGTCGTCATCATCCGCGTTGCCCCATTTCTCCCCCCATGCCGGTTCCTCCGCACCCGCATCCGCATCTGCTTCCTCCTCCGCGCCGCTGCACCTCGCCGTCGCACTCGACGGCGTGGGCTGGCACCCGGCCGCCTGGCGTGAACCGGTCGCCCGGCCCGCGGAGTTGCTCACTGCCCGGTACTGGACCGACCTGGTCGCCGAGGCCGAACGCGGCCTGCTGGACTTCGTGACGATCGAGGACGCGCTCGGGCTGCAGTCGTCGCACTTCACCGAACCCGACGGACGCACGGACCAGGTGCGAGGACGCCTCGACGCGGTACTCATCGCCGCCCGGGTCGCCCCGCTGACCAGCCACATCGGCCTCGTGCCGACGGTGGTGACCACCCACACGGAGCCGTTCCACATATCCAAGGCCATCGCCACGCTCGACTACGTGAGCACAGGCCGCGCGGGGGTACGGGTGCAGGTGTCCGCGCGCCGCAACGAGGCCGCGCACTTCGGGCGCCGCACGCTTCCCGCCATCGAGGGCGTCGAGGACCTCGGCAGAGCCGACGTACGGGAGTTGACCCTCGACCTCTTCGACGAGGCGGCCGACTACGTCGAAGTCGTGCGCCGTCTCTGGGACAGCTGGGAGGACGACGCGGAGATCCGGGACGTCGCCACGGGCCGCTTCATCGACCGCGACAAGCTGCACTACATCGACTTCGAGGGCAAGCACTTCAGCGTCAAGGGGCCCTCGATCACGCCCCGGCCGCCACAGGGCCGCCCCCTCGTCAGCGCGCTCGCCCACGAAGGCCCGACCGAGGCTCCGTTCCGGCTTCTCGGCCGCTCTGCCGACATCGGATACGTCACCCCGCGCGACGCCCGACACGCACGCACCATCGTCACGGCGGTCCGCGCCGAACAGGACGCGGCCGGGCGCACCGACGAGCCCCTGCACCTCTTCGGCGACCTGCTGGTGTTCCTCGACGACGACCCGGCCGCCGCCAGGGACCGCCGGGAGCGCCTCGACGCCGTCGCCGGGCAGCCGTACACCGGCGACGCGCACATCTTCACCGGCACGCCCGCGCAACTGGCGGACGTTATCCAGGAGTTGGAGCAGGCCGGGCTCACCGGCTTCCGGCTGCGTCCCGCCGTCGTCGGTCATGACCTCCCGGGGATCACCCGGGGCCTGGTGCCCGAACTCCAGCGCCGCGGCGCCTTCCGCCGTGCGTACGAGGCCGACACCCTGCGCGGTCTGCTCGGCCTCGCCCGCCCCGCAAGCCGCTACGCCGCCTCCGCCTGAGCCGGAAGGAACCCCGACATGAGCAAGTCACCGGACAAGCCGCTCAAGCAGATCCACCTCGCGGCGCACTTCCCCGGCGTCAACAACACCACCGTATGGAGCGACCCCGAAGCCGGAAGCCACATCGAGTTCAGCTCCTTCGCGCACTTCGCACGTACCGCCGAGCGCGCCAAATTCGATTTCCTGTTCCTTGCCGAAGGCCTGCGCCTGCGCGAACAGGGCGGGCAGATATACGACTTGGACGTGGTCGGACGGCCCGACACCTTCACCGTCCTCGGCGCGCTCGCCGCCGTCACCGAACACCTCGGCCTGACCGGCACCATCAACTCCACCTTCAACGAGCCCTACGAAGTGGCCCGCCAGTTCGCCAGCCTCGACCACCTCTCCGGCGGGCGCGCCGCGTGGAACGTCGTGACCTCCTGGGACGCCTTCACCGGCGAGAACTTCCGCCGCGGCGGATTCCTCCCGCAGGAGGAGCGGTACTCCAGGGCGAAGGAATTCCTCGGCACGGCGAACGAACTCTTCGACTCCTGGCGCGGGGACGCGATCGCCGCCGACCAGGAGAGCGGTACCTTCCTTCGCGACGCCAAAGCGGGCGCCTTCGTCCATCAAGGGCAGCACTTCGACATCCAGGGACAGTTCAACGTCCCGCGCAGCCCTCAGGGGCGGCCGGTCGTCTTCCAGGCCGGGGACTCCGAGGAGGGGCGCGAGTTCGCCGCCGCGGGCGCCGACGCGATCTTCAGCCGGTACAGCACGCTCAAGGAGGGGCAGGCGTTCTACGCGGACGTCAAGGGGCGGCTTGCCCGCCACGGCCGCACCCGCGACCAGCTGCTCGTCCTGCCGGCCGCGACCTTCGTCCTCGGGGACACCGACGCCGAGGCGGAGGAGCTCTCCCGTGAAGTGCGGCGCAAGCAGGTCAGCGGTGCCACGGCGATCAAGCACCTGGAGTTCGTCTGGAACCGCGACCTGTCCGCGTACGACCCGGAAGGACCGCTGCCCGACATCGACCCGGACCTCGGCGAACACACCGTCGCCCGAGGGCGCGCCCAGGTGAGGATGTACCGCGACCCGCTGGCCACCGCGCGCGAATGGCGCGATCTTGCGGAGGCCAACAAATGGTCCATCCGCGACCTCGTCATCGAGACCGGAAACCGCCAGTCCTTCGTCGGCTCCCCGGCCACCGTCGCCGAGACGATCAACCACTTCGTCCAGGCCGACGCGTCCGACGGCTTCATCCTCGTCCCGCACATCACCCCCGGCGGTCTCGACGCCTTCGCCGACACCGTGGTCCCGCTGCTCCAGGAACGCGGCGTGTTCCGCACGGAGTACGAGGGCACCACCCTGCGCGATCACCTCGGCCTCGCCCACCCCGACGCCGGGACGACCGACGCCGGGATGACCGGCGCCACGTTCGTACCCACGCCCGTGCCCGCGTCGGCCGACCACTGAGGAGGACCCCCGACATGCCTGCCATCCCTCTCGGCGTCCTCGACCTGGTGCCGATCTCGTCCGGCTCCACCGCGACCGAGGCGCTGCACAACTCCATCGACCTGGCCCGGCGGACCGAGCAATTCGGCTACAGCCGCTACTGGTTCGCCGAACACCACCTCAACCCCGGCGTCGCCGGCACCTCGCCCGCGGTTGTCCTCGCCCTGACCGCCGCCGCGACCTCGACGATCCGGCTCGGGGCAGGTGCCGTACAGCTCGGACACCGCACCGCTCTCGCCACGGTCGAGGAGTTCGGCCTGATCGACGCGCTGCATCCCGGCCGCCTGGACCTCGGGCTCGGCCGCTCGGGCGGCAAGCCGCCGGGGACGCCCGCCGCTGCGCCGCCCACCGCGACACCGGTCGTCGACGGCCGCGCCCCCAACGGGCTTCGCATCCCCGCCAGGTTCTCCTACGAGCATCTGCTCGGCTCGCCCCGCGTCGCCCTCCAGCGCACACTGCTCCAGCAGCCCAACGCCACGTCCCAGGACTACGGGGAGCAGGTCGACGACATCCTGGCACTCCTGGCGGGTACGTACCGGTCCGCGGACGGCGTCGAGGCGCACGTCGTGCCCGGCGAGGGCGCCGACATCCAGGTGTGGATCCTGGGCAGCAGCGGCGGCCAGAGCGCGGACGTCGCGGGCCGCGGCGGCCTGCCCTTCGCCGCGAACTACCACGTCAGCCCGGGCACGGTACTCGAAGCCGTGGAGGGCTACCGCGCCGCGTTCAAGCCATCCGACGTACTCGACGAGCCCTACGTCAGTGTCTCCGCGGACGTCGTCGTCGCCGAGGACGACAAGAGTGCCCGCGAACTCGCCGCGGGCTACGGCCCCTGGGTCCGCAGCATCCGCACGGCCGAGGGCGCCATCCCGTTCCCCACCCCGGCCGAAGCACGCGCGCACGTGTGGACCGACGCGGACCGCGCCCTGGTGGACGACCGCACCGAAACCCAGTTCACCGGCTCCCCGGCACACGTCGCGGACCTCCTGGAACAGCTCCAGGAAGCCACCGGCGCCGACGAGTTGCTCATCACCACCATCACCCACGGCCACGCCGACCGGGTGCGCTCCTACGAGCTGCTCGCCGAGGAGTGGCGGCGCAGGTGACACGGCCGTACGCCGGGTGCCTGCGCGCCCGGCGTACGGCTACCCGGCCCGGCCCCCGAGCACGATCGTGCGGGCGATGTCGAGGGTGAGGCGCTGCCACGGGTCCCGGGGATCGCGGGACGTGATGTCGCGGACGCGGCGCAGGCGGTAGCGCACGGACTGGGGGTGGAGGTGCAGTGCGCGGGCCGCGGCATTGGCGGAACCGGTGTCGATGTACGCGGTGAGGGCTTCCAGAAGGTGGCGCCGGGCTCCGTCGACGAGGGGGCCGAGGACGATGCGGCCGATCTGGTCGGGGCTTACGACGGGGTGGCCCGCGAGCAGCGCGAGGACGTGCGCGTCGGCGTCGGTGAGGACCCGCTCGGGGTGGTGGGCGTGCGGGGGAGCGGTGTCGAGGGCGCCCGCGGCGAGCCGGTGGGCGACCGCGACGCGGTCCAGGCTCTCGCCCGAGATCACACAGCCGCGCCAGGCGTGCCGGCGCAGGATCTCCGGCACGGAGTCGGCGGCCACGGCCGGAGCGAGCAGCACGGCACGCGAACCGTGCGTCGTCGCCAGGGCCGTGCCGCGCGCGCCGTCGCCGTCAAGGTCCGCGAGCAGCGCCGTCGACGTGGTCAGGGAGATGTCGGACGAGGCGCCGTCCAGGGCTGTGGCATCGGCCGGTTCGGCCACCAGCAGGCTGTAGCGCTCGGGGAGTTGCACGCCCAGACGTGCGGCCCGCGCGCTGAGCGCGGCCGGGGAGGCGTGCCGGCCCGCGATCAGGTCGTCAAGGAGCAGTTGGAGCGACCTGTCGCGGTCGCCCGAGAGGCGCTCGCTGGTGGCCGCGTACGCCGTCGTCATCTCCTCGGAGATGGTGTCCATGGCGGTGAGCAGAAGCTGGGCCAGGGCGAAGGCGTCCTGCGCGGACAGCTGTGGTGCGCGGGCCGCGACCTCGTCCGCGAGCACCGCGGCGGCCACCCGGTAGGCGCGCAGGACGGCCTGCAGGGGGCGGCCGTCGGCAGCCCGCGCCGCCGCGATCCCGCGAAAGCGCCGCAGATCGGCCGGGCCGATCGCGCCGTCCGCGGCCCAGTGGTCCAGGAGGCGGTCGGTGGCCCAGGCCGCGATCGCCCGCACCTCGGGGAACCTGCTGCCGTCGAGCGCCGTGTAGGTCGGAACCTGTTCGTGCACCGCGTCGACGATCGCCTCGACGAGACGGGGGTCGGCCAGGAGTTCCTGCCGGACGTGTTCCCGCTTGTTTGTCACAGGGTGATAGTCCCATCGGAAAAGGGTGCGTACGACCATGGACGGGGCTTGTCACAGTGGCAAGGATCGTCGGGTAGAGAGTGTGTCCCACGCGCTCTCGTCACGCAGTCTCAAGGCCATCGGACGGGACCCACCACATGACGACGACGCCGAACTGGGCGGACTTCCAGTACGAGATCTATCTCAACGGCATGACTGGCGCCGTACCCCGCCTGCCCACCGACCTGACGCGGCTCGAGGAGCTGACCGAGCAGCGGCTCGGCCCGGGCCCTGTCGGCTATGTCGCGGGAAGCGCGGGCAACGGCAGCACGGCCCGCGCCAACCGCGGGGCACTGGAGCGGCGCCGGATCGTGCCGCGCATGCTGCGCGACGTACACGAACGCGATCTGTCGGTGGAGGTGCTCGGCCACCGGCTGCCCGCGCCGCTCGCCCTCGCCCCCATCGGCGTCCTGTCGATCATGCACCCGGAGGGTGAGTCCGCCGCCGCCCGCGCGGCCGCGGCCCGCGGTGTCCCGTTCATCCTCTCCTCGGCCTCCAGCACGTCCATGGAGCAGGTCGCCGAGGAGATGGGGGACGGGCAGCGGTGGTTCCAGCTGTACTGGGCCAAGGACC
Source organism: Streptomyces longisporoflavus (assembly GCF_014649775.1). GTDB lineage: Bacteria > Actinomycetota > Actinomycetes > Streptomycetales > Streptomycetaceae > Streptomyces > Streptomyces longisporoflavus. Next base: position 188,178 of record NZ_BMTR01000001.1, read on the forward strand.
GCGACGTCACCAAGAGCTTCCTGGACCGCGCCAAGGCCTCGGGCTTCACCGCCCTCGTCGTCACGCTCGACACCCCGCTCCTCGCCTGGCGGCCGCGCGACCTCGACCAGGCCTATCTGCCCTTCCTGCACGGCGTGGGCACCGCCAACTACTTCAGCGACCCCGCGTTCCAAGCCGGTCTCGCCAAGCCGGTGCACGAGGACCCGAACGCGGCCGTGATGCACTTCGTCGGCATGTTCGCCGACCCCGCGAAGACCTGGCCGGACCTGGCTTTCCTGCGCGAGAACTGGGACGGTCCGATCGTGCTCAAGGGCATCCTGCACCCCGATGACGCGCGCCGCGCCGCCGACGCGGGCATGGACGGCGTGGTGGTCTCCAACCACGGCGGGCGCCAGGTCGCGGGCTCCGTCGCGGCGGCCGACGCCCTGCCCCGCGTGGTGGAGGCCGTCGGCGACCGGATCAGCGTCCTGTTCGACAGCGGTGTCCGCACCGGTGACGACGTCTTCAAGGCGCTCGCGCTCGGCGCCGAGGCCGTGCTCGTGGGACGGCCGTACGCCTACGGTCTCGGCCTGGACGGCCAGGCGGGCGTCGACCACGTGATCCGCTGTCTGCTCGCCGAACTCGACCTCACCCTGGCCCTGTCCGGCCACGCCGGACCCGCCACCCTCACCCCCGACGACCTGATCGAGGAGTCCGCATGACCGTCGTGAAGAACGTCCTCGCCATCGTCTCGCCCCACGTGGGCGGCCGCGCGGCGGGAGGCGCCCTCGCCGGGCTGCTGCCCGCGTCGGCGCACGTCTCCGTCGTCGAATCGGCCGACGAGGACCCCGCGGCCCTGCGCGCGGCACACGTCATCGTCACCGGCCTCGCGCCCGTCACCGCCGAGCACATCGCCGCCGCCCCGGACCTGGAAGTCGTCCAGTGCGCGAGCCATGGCTTCGACTACGTCGACCTGGAGGCCGCCCGCGCTCGCGGCATCCACGTCTGCTCGATCGGTTCGAGCGGCGCCGAGAAGCAGAACGTCGCCGAGCAGACCTTCGCCCTCATGCTGGCCCTCGCCAAGCAGCTGATCCCGGCGCACACCGCCCTCACCGAGGCCGACTGGGCGCTGCCCCGCCTCCAGCAGTCCATCACGGAGCTGTCCGGCAAGACGCTCGGCATCGTCGGGCTCGGTCACATCGGCGAGGAAGTCGCCCGGCGCGCGGTCGTGTTCGACATGACCGTCGTCTACGCAGGGCCGAGGCCGGTACCAGCGGAGACGGAGGCCCGCCTCGGCGGTGCGCGCCATGTCGGACTCGACGAACTGCTGCGCACGTCCGACTACGTCAGCCTGCACGCCCCGCTCACACAAGAGACCCGCCACCTGCTGGACGCCGAACGCCTCGCTCTCCTGAAGCCGACGGCCTTCGTCATCAACACCTCGCGGGGCGCTCTCATCGACCAGGACGCCCTCGCCGACGCGCTGACGGCCGGCACGCTGGCCGGGGCTGGCATCGACGTCTTCGACCCCGAACCGCCCACCGCCGCCCTGCGGCTGCTCAAGGCGCCGAACGTGGTGCTTTCCCCGCATGTCGCGGGCGTCACCCGCGAGACGCTGGTACGCATCGCCCTGGCCGCGATCCAGAACGTCGCAGGCCACTTGGAGGGCAAGCCGCTGGGTGACGTGGTGTCCTGACGGCCCCGGCAGCCGCGGGTTGTGGCAGCGGTCCGCCGGACGCCGCTGCCACAACCGCCGGCCGTGCTCTACCAGATCTCCCCGACCCACTCGGGGTGGTCGACGAACGGGTTGCGGTTGTGCTGGAACTGGTCGTAGATGACCTCGTTGCGGTTCTTCTCGAACGCGTCCGGCGGGTCCTCGTCGCTCCACTGCTTCAGGACGGAGAGGCGGCCGATGGCGGGGGCGCTGCCGTTGTCGACCTTGTCGTTGGGTTCGAGGTCGGCGAAGCCGTCGTCGCCGTCGTAGCGCACGGCCATGTACAGGATCATGCGGGCCACGTCGCCCTTGACGGCGTCACGGGGTTCGAAGGAGTCGGAGTCGGTGTAGTTGCCGGGCGCCTCGCCGACCTCGCTGCCACCGTTGTCGAAGTCCTTGTTGCCGCGGGTGCTGTTGACCGAGACATCCGTCGGGCGCAGGTGGTGGATGTCGGTGCCCGGGCCGGTCGCGGTGCCGAAGTCGCCGTGGGACTTGGCCCAGGTGTGCTCCCGGTTCCACTGGTCCGGATCGCCGCCGTTGCTGTCCTTGCTCTGCGAGCGGCCGGTGTAGAGGAGGATCACGTTGCCGCTGTTGGCCGGGTCCTCGTCGGTGACCTTGAGCGCGTCCCAGACCTGTGAGTACGACAGCTTCGTCTGGTCGCTGATGATCGTGTGCAGGGCGCTCTTCAGCTCCGGTCCCGTCTTGCCGAGTGCGTCCTTGTAGTACGTGTCGTCATAGGCGCCTACGGCTGCCGCGCTCGGCGTGGGGTCCGTGGTCGCGGCGTCGGCGGCGGCCGGGACGGTGATCCCGACGAGCAGTGCGGCGGCCGTCATGGCCAGCGGTTTCCAGCGGCGTATGTGAGGGACGGGCATGTGGGGGTGTCCTCTCCCGGAGGCTCGCGCAGCACTGGTGCCTCCGACGGGCCCGGCGTTCTACGCGAGTTGACAAGTGGGTCAACGGGAGAGTGGCACGGGCGGGCGCATCACTGTATGAACGTTGTGCGTCGAGTCTGTGACGATGTCGTGGACACGACAGGTGGGGCCGATGGGTCGATCCGCCGCCGCATGTGACCCGGGGCCAGGTGGTTTACACCGAATGGTCTACAGGGGCCGGACGGTGAGCATTTGCTGCGCGTGGCCGACCGGGCCGTTGACGTCGTGCAGGACGGTGCTGGTGATGCCCTGTCCCGTGGGGCCGAACGTCACCGTGGTGTCGAGCCCGGTCCAGCGGCCCACGGGCTGGCGGTGCAGATGCACGGTGAGGTCGACGTTGGGGAACATCCACTCCGTGGGGGACTGGCGTACGGCGATGCCGTTGGCGGTGTCGACGAGTGCGACGAAGGACGCGAGGGGGCTCGCGGTCTGTCCGGCGACGAGGTCGAGTGAGGTGGAGACCCAGGCCGTCGTACGACCCGGCTGCGGGGGAGCGAGCGGGCGGACGTCCACGGAGGCGATGTACCCGCCCGGCCAGACGGAGGCCATGTGCCAGGGCGCGAGTGCGTCGGGCGGGGTGAGCCTGTCCGCGCCTCCGCCCGCGACGGGGCCGGTGTCGACGGAGGTGAGGAGCCAGGCCCTGGCCCGTACCACCGGACGGTCGGCCATGAGCACGACGGCCTCGACCAGTTCGATGGTGCGGCCGGGCCGGATGGTCTCCACCCGGATCTCGCACTCGTCGAGAGCCAGCCGCCCGAGGATGTCGAAGCTGATCCGGGACATGACGAGACCGTTGTCCGGCCGGTCCGCCAGGTACCGGTCGATGGCGTGCACGATGAGACCGCCGAGCGGGCTGAAGTGCATCTCGTCGGTGTCCCAGGCGCCGCCGGCGTGGAGCGTGGGCTTGTAGCGCCGCTCGTCGATGGGCTCGTAGTAGCTGCCGGTGTTCAACGGGGCATCCCTCTCGGCCTCGCGGGTGCGGGACGGGACGCCGATGGATGCCGAGCGCGGCCCCGGGTCCCGTATCCGAAGATCGTACTGGCGCCGGAGGAGAGGGGGGTGGAGGAGAGGGAGTGGAGGGGAGAGCAGGGCGGGCCGTCAGTGCAGTCCGTTGAGGTAGTGCTCCCCGATGTCGCGGAGGCGGTGCGCGGCGGAGCTGTGGGCGGTCAGGGCCCGGGCGTTGCGCCAGAACCTGTCGATGCCGGGGTCGGCCGAAGGGGAGGGCGTCCCGGCGGTGAGTTCCAGGACGCGGGTGGTGATGTGCAGGGCGGCCTCGGCGGTGACCGCTTCGGCCGCGCCCACGAGGAACGTGATGTCGGCCCGCTCGTCGGCGCCGAGCGCGGGCCCCGTCTCCAGACCGCGGGCCAAGGCCTCCGTCGCGAGTTCGACCACCGCCGCTGCCGTGTGTGCGGCCGTCGCCAACTCCCCGTAGGCGAGCAGCAGATAGGGGTCCGTGGGCGGCGGCCCGCAGTCCGCGCCGGTGTCGAGAGCCCCCGTCAGGGCGGGGCGCGGCAGGGCGCGGCTGATGTCGCGCGCCTCGGACAGGGCGCCCTCCGCGTTGCCCAGGCCCACCTGGACGAGCAGGAGGCGGCGGGTCAGCGGGGCGAGCGCGGTGTACGGCGAGATCTCGTGCTCGTCGACGGGCACCGTGCCGAGCACCTGCTGTGCGGCCACCGGTACGTCGTCGTAGCTCACGGCGCCCGCGCCGCTGAGGCGCTGGCCCAGCAGGTCGTGCGCGGGTTCGGTGGAGACGCCGGGGTGGGCCGGGTTCACATGGACGACCACCCATTCGCCGCTGTCCGTGCGCCGCACCGTGTGGACGAGCCGGTCCGCGACGGCGACACCCGCGGTCAGGGGCCGCCGACCGTGCAGGACATGGCCGTCCGCGGTCGGAGCGAGGGTCAGGTCGGTGCCCGTCTGCGCGTCCGGCAGCTCGATGTCACCGCCCCAGAGCCACTGCTCGTGCACGGCGCGGCGTTCGAGCGCGGCGGCGTTCCCCGGCGCGGCGAAGAGGCGCGGGCTCCACGACAGGGCGTGGTGGTGGGCGAGGAGTTCGGCGATGGAGCTGTCCGCCGCGGCGATTTCCCTGACGGCCGTACACGCCGTGCGCCAGTCGCTGCCCCGGCCGTCCGCGCCGTCCTCGGGGGCGGGCGGCGTCAGGAGCGCGGGCAGCCCCGCCTCGCGCAGCCGCGCGACCTCGTCGAACGGAGGCTTGCCCGCCCGGTCGCGCAGGTCCGCGTCGACGGCGAGATCGTCGGCGAGCTCCCGTACGACACGCGGCGAGGCGGAGGGGGTCAGCGTTGTCACTGGGGCGCCTCACATTTTCCTAGTTTCCCTACCTGATTGATAGGAATACTCGTCACGAACTCCTGGTGCGACAAGAGGGTGTTCAAGGGGCGGACGGCCTCGTCTCGCCGTTCGGGATGCGGAAGGTGCGGTCCACCGGGGGTTCGTTCTGCTGATCGCCCGTGGGGCGCACCGAAATTCGATACCGGAACCCCGGCCCGGATGCCTAGCATCCGACCATGCCGAGACCCTCTGGATTCATTTACGAGCAGCATCCCGATGGCAGCGTGACGATCACCCATCACGGTCGCGCGGCCGGAACGCTGCGCGGCGCGCGGGCCGAGAAGTTCCTCGCCGAGGCCGAGTCGGGCGATGCCCAGCTGGTCATGGCCCGCTGGACCGGTGCGTACAAGCACGGCAACGAGCGCACTGCGCGCAACCATCCGCGTAACCGGCGTTGATCGCGCGGTTGGATCGTGCGGTCATGGGCGGCGGCTGCCCGAGGGGGCAGGTGCCAGGGGTCAGGGGTTCGTCCATGCCGCGGGGTCCGCGGCGAGTTCCGTGACGGGGGCCGGCAGTTCGGCGCGCGCGACATCGGCGAGGGACACGCCCTCGAGGATCTGGCGGACGTTCGCCCGCAGCGCGATCCACAGCGGCAGGAGTGATTCCGCGGGCCCGCTGTAGGCCAGCTCCGGCGGGCGCACTCCGCGTACCGACACCAGGGGGCCCTCCACGACCCGGATGACGTCGGCGATGCTGATGCCGGCCGCGGGCCGGGCCAGGCGGTAGCCGCCGTTGCCGCCTCGCTGGCTGAGGACGAGACCGCCGCGTCGCATGTCGTTGAGGATGCCCTCGAGGAACTTGTGCGGGATCTCCTGGGCGTCGGCGATGGCCTCGGCTTTGAGCGGGCCGTCGTCCTGGCACGCGGCGAGTTGCAGCGCGGCCCGTACCGCGTAGTCCGCCCTGGCTGAGATCCGCATGGCCGCATTATGCTGCACCGCCCGGAACGGAACGTATCGCCCCTGGTCATGGGGTGTTATCGGCGGAAGCCGAGCCGCGGAGGGCCGGTCGGGCCCCGCCGGTCCCAGACAGTTGCCCGCGGGGCGGAGCGCCGCCGGGCGTCGGGCTCATTGCAGGGTCGTGAAGCGGGCGGGCAAGGGCTTGCCACGCTTTCGGCGGGCGACCATGCTCCTGGACATGACCGCGATGACCTTTCTCGTCCCGCGGCTCCACGTAGACCCGGGCCGCCTCGCTTCCGCGGCGTGTCGTCTGCGCGTGGCCTGACCGCCGCCTCCGTTTCCTTTTACATCTCCCCCTCTTCTCTGCGCTCCTCGCGCCCTCGCGTCCCGCCCCCTCGGGCGGCGACGCCGTCCGCGCTGCGGCGCGCGGCCCCCTCCCATGCCGGAACACCGCACGTCCACCCACCCCACCGAAGGGACCTCACCCCATGACGTCTGCGACCGCTTCCACAGTGAACGCCCCCGCAGTGACCGCCCCCGCCCTCACCGTCCGGAAGGTAGGCGGCCGCATCGGCGCCGTCCTGTCCGGCGTCCGCCTCGGCGGGGATCTGGACGAGGCGACCGTGGCCGCCGTGCGCGCCGCGCTCCTCGAGCACAAGGTCGTCTTCTTCCGCGATCAGGAGCACCTCGACGCGGAGAGCCACGAGGCCTTCGCCCGGCTGCTCGGCACCCCGGTCGCCCACCCCACCGTGCCGTCCGTGGACGGCCGTTACGCCCTCGGCATCGACAACGAACGCGGCGGACGTGCCAACCAGTGGCACACCGACGTCACCTTCGTGCCCGCGTACCCGGCGTTCTCCATCCTCCGCGCCGAGGTCATCCCGCCGTACGGCGGCAACACCCTGTGGTCCAACACGGCCGCCGCGTACAAGGACCTGCCCGAGCCGCTGCGCGTACTCGCCGACAGCGTGCGCGGCGTGCACACCAACGACTACGACTACGCCGCCTCCCGCCCCGGCGCCTCGTCGGCGGCGCTCGACCAGCACCGCAAGGTCTTCACCGCGGTCAAGTTCCAGACCGAGCACCCCGTGGTCCGCGTCCACCCCGAGACCGGTGAACGCACCCTGATCCTGGGCAACTTCCTGCAGAAGCTCAGCGGGTTCCGCGCCGCCGACTCGCGGGCCCTGATCGACGTACTGCAGTCCCACGTGGAGAGGCCGGAGAACACGGTCCGCTGGCAGTGGCGCGCGGGTGACGTCGCCATCTGGGACAACCGCGCCACGCAGCACTACGGAGTCGACGACTCCGACGACCACGAGCGCACCCTGCGCCGCGTCACCATCGACGGCGACGTTCCGGTCGGCGTCGACGGCCGCCGCTCGGTGCTGCTCGCTCCGGAGTCGGTGCCGGAGCCCCGTCATGGGATCGCCTCCGGCGCTTCCACGGACGGCGCGGTGTCCCCTTCGGCGATGATTCGGCACGCCTTCAATAAACCTGCACATCGAATGCGCACCCCAGTCACGCCATTCGGCGTCCGCCGTTCCCGAAGCTCTTGTGTATTGACCACAGAACTTGCGCTTTGGTGCCTGAGTGTCCGCTTTGTTGGAAGGAGTCCTTCCGCTCACGGGATTTCCGTCTGTGAATCTTGTGAAGGAGCTGCTCCCGCGCGGTGAACATGCCTGCACGCAGCGGTGATTCGTCGCCGCACGCGCCGTGAAAGGCCGTCTCGTCGATTGGATGTGCGACATGCGAACGTGCTTTGATCCTCGCCACCGCGGAATTCGCACAACAGGTTCCGCAGTGTTGGAAACACCTTTGCAACATTCATGAGAAGGGCAGCTCACACCATGAACTACACCCCCCAGGTCGAGACCCTCGAGATTTCCGACGCCGACCTCGACAACGTCTCCGGTGGCCTCGTCGCCGGTGTCGCGGGCAACGTCACGGACACCGTTGACTCCATCGCCCCGGTCTCGGGCGTCGTCGGCGGCCTCGTCGGCACCGTCGAGGGCGTCACCGGCCTCAACACCGGCGCTGTCACCGGCCTCGCCGGCGGTCTGACCGCCGGTCTCTGAGCATCCAGCTCACTGAGACGCCATGATTCGTGAGCCCCGGAACCATTGGTTCCGGGGCTCACGGACGCCACAGGCAAAGTAAGGGAAGCGTTCCGTGCAGTTCCGCCAACAGGCCCTGTCCAAGCTGCAGTCGCCCGAGGAACTCGACCTTCCGGTGCGCTACGCCCGGCCCCAGGGCCTGCTCGTCCTCGCCGTCACCGTCGTCGTCATGGCCGCCGCGACCGTCTGGGCCGTGACCGGCTCGATCTCCTCCACGCTCAAGGCGCCCGGCATCCTCACCCACGGCCAGGGCAGTTACGTCCTGCAGAGCCCCGTCACCGGACAGGTGACCCGCGTCCTGGCCGAAGAGGGAAAGCGCGTCGCCGCCGGCGCTCCCGTACTCAAGGTCCGTACGGGCCAGGGCGACAAGGTCGTACGCTCCATCGCCGCCGGACGGGTCAGCACACTGGTCGCCAGGATCGGCACCGTCGTCACCACCGGCGCCGACGTCGCGACCGTCGAGCGCGTATCGGGCGGCGACGACCCGCTCCTCACGATGCTCTACGTCCCCGCGGACAGCGCGGCCACCGTCCCCGTCGGCGCCTCGGTGGACCTCACGGTCCAGTCCGTGCCCACGGACGAGTACGGCACCTTGCGCGGCCGCGTGAAGGCGATCGGACGCGCCGCCCAGAGCGAACAGAAGATCAGCGGATTCCTCGGCGACAAGGAACTGGCCGCGCAGTTCACCAAGGACGGGCCGCCCGTCGCCGTCCTGGTACGCCTGGAAAAATCCTCCGGCACCAAGTCCGGCTACAAGTGGTCGACCGCCGGCGGACCGCCCTTCGCGCTCGACTCCATGACCCTGGCCACCGGCGCCGTCCACCTCGCCGAGCAGCGCCCGATCGATTGGCTGCTTCCGTGACCGCACCGCTCCCCTCCCCGGCACACCAGCAGCAGCTGCCGCCCCCCGGCGGCCGGCGCAGGCACCGCCCCGAGCCCCAGCGAGGCCGCCGCCGCGCCGCGCCCCGCCCCGCGTCGAAGGGCAAGCCGCAGAAGACCGTCCGCACGCCCACCGTCCTTCAGATGGAAGCCGTGGAGTGCGGCGCCGCCGCCCTCGCCATGGTCCTCGCCCACTACGGACGGCATGTCCCGCTGGAGGAGCTGCGCATCGCGTGCGGCGTCTCCCGCGACGGCTCACGGGCCAGCAACCTCCTCAAAGCGGCCCGCAGTTACGGCCTCACGGCCAAGGGCATGCAGATGGAACCGGCCGCGCTCGCCGAGGTGAAGGCGCCCGCGATCCTCTTCTGGGAGTTCAACCACTACGTCGTCTACGACGGCATGGGGCGCCGCCTCGGCCGCCGGGGCGTGCACATCAACGACCCGGACAAGGGCCGCCGCTTCGTCCCCTCCGAAGACTTCGACACCAGCTTCACCGGCGTCGTCCTGGTCCTGGAACCGGGCGAGAACTTCCGCCGCGGGGGACGCAGGCCCGGCATCATGCGGGCGATGCCCGCGCGCCTTCGCGGCACCACGGGCACCATGCTCGCCGCGCTCTTCGCCAGCCTGCTGCTCGTCGCGGTCGGCGCCGCGCTGCCCGCGCTCAGCCGCACGTACATCGACCTCTTCCTGATCGGCGATCAGACCTCGCTCCTTGGGGCGCTGTTCGCCTCGATGGGCGCGATGGTGGCGCTCACCGTGGTCCTGACCTGGCTGCAACAGGCGAACCTGCTGCGCGGGCGCATCATCTCCTCCACGCTGAGCAGCGCACGCTTCCTGCGGCATCTGCTGCGCCTGCCCGTCACGTTCTACGCCCAGCGCAGCCCCGCCGACCTCGTCCAGCGGCTCGCGTCCAACGACACGGTCGCCGAGACCCTGGCCCGCGACCTCACCGCGGCGGGCGTCGACGGCATCGTCGTACTGCTCTACGCGGCCCTCCTGTGGACGTACGACCCGCAGCTCACGCTGGTCGGCGTAGGCATCGCCCTCCTCAACATCGTCGCGATGCGCATCGTCATCCGGCTTCGGGCCACCGGCACCCAGAAGCTGCGCGCCGACAGCGCCAAGCTCACCAACACCTCCTACACCGGCCTGCAGTTGATCGAGACCATGAAGGCCACCGGCGGCGAGAACGGCTACTTCCGGCGGTGGGCGGGACAGCACGCCACCACCCTGGAGCAGCAGCAGCGCCTGGGCGTGCCGAGCGCCTGGCTCGGCGTCGCCGCGCCCACCCTCGCGACGCTCAACAGCGCGGCGATCCTGTGGATCGGCGGTCTGCGCGCGGTGGACGGCCATCTGTCGATCGGTCTGCTCGTCGCCTTCCAGGCCCTGGTCACCCGCTTCACCGCGCCGATCACCCGCCTGAACGGTGTCGCGGGCCGCATCCAGGACTTCGGCGCCGACGTCGCACGCCTCAAGGACGTCGAGAACTTCCCCGTCGACACCCTCTACTCCCGCCCCGAACCGGAGGCGAGCACCCGCCGTCTCAAGGGCCACGTCACCCTGGAAGACATCACCTTCGGATACAGCCCCCTCGACAAACCCCTCCTGACCGGCTTCTCGCTGTCCGTGGGCCCGGGACAGCAGGTCGCACTCGTCGGCGGCTCCGGCAGCGGCAAGTCGACCGTCTCCCGGCTGATCTCGGGGCTCTACAGCCCCTGGGAAGGCACGATCCGCATCGACGGACAGCGCCTGGAGGACATCCCGCGGGGCGCGCTCGCCGCCTCCGTCTCCTTCGTCGACCAGGACGTCTTCCTCTTCGAGGGCACCATCCGCGACAACGTCGCCCTGTGGGACCCCTCCATCCCGGACGACGCCGTCATCGCCGCCCTCAAGGACGCCTGCCTCTACGAGGTCGTGGCCCGCAGGCCCGGCGGCATCCACGGCCGTGTCGAGCAGGACGGCCGCAACTTCTCCGGCGGCCAGCGCCAGCGCCTGGAGATCGCAAGGGCCCTCGTCCGGCGCCCCAGCATCCTCGTCCTCGATGAAGTGACCAGCGCCCTGGACGCCGAGACCGAGCAGATCATCATCGACAACCTGCGCCGCCGCGGCTGCGCCTGCGTCGTCATCGCGCACCGCCTGAGCACCGTGCGCGACAGCGACGAGATCGTCGTCCTGGACCACGGCTCGGTCGTGGAACGCGGGCGCCACGAACACCTCGTCGCCGCCGGCGGAGCCTACGCCGACCTGGTCAAGGAGCACTGAGGTGACCTCGGTACCGGAGCAGTACACCCCGTACACCGACGACTCGGTCGCCGCCGCCTTCGGCGCGCTCGGCACCCCGGCCGACTGCACGGGGCTGCGCAGCGTGCATCTCGAAGGGCCGCAGGTGCTCTGGCTCGTCGTGGCCGGCGCGCTCGACCTGTTCGCGGTCGACGCCGTGCAGCAGGGCCACTGGCACTTCCTGGGCCGCCTCGAACCGGGCACCCTGCTCCTCGGCCCCGTCGAAGGACCCCAGCACACCCTGGTCGGACGCCCGCTCCAGGGCTGCGAACTGCGCCGCATCCCGCTGCGCGAGCTGTACCGCCCCGACTACGGCGACACCTGGGCGTACGAGCAGCAGTACCCCAGCCGGTACGACACCGGGGACCAGGCCCTGAGCCTCCTGGAGCACGCCTTCGCGCTCGGCATCGGACGCAGCCACCGGGTCCTGTTCGAGGCGCCGCTCGACGGCCGCACCATGGCCGACGACGTGGTGACCGACGACGACATCCTCTGGATGCCGGTCGCGCCGGGCAGCGTGCAGTACGGCTCCGCCTACAGCGCCGAAGCCGCGGGCGACCTGCTCGTCGACGCCGCCATGTGGCAGCGCATGGTCAACCAGCAGTACCGCCTCCTCGCCACGCTCGACCGCTGGATCGAACGCCTGGAGCGGGCCCACGAGGACCGCACCGCGGCCGGCATCAAGGCGGGCGAGACGGTCCGCGAACAGGCCGATCGCACACTGATCGCCTCCATCGGCCGCTCCGGCAGGGGCGGCGGACGCCGCAGCGAAGCACGGGGCGGCGACGACGCGACGTACGCGGCCTGCCGCCTGGTCGCCGAGGCGGCCGGGATCACGCTGTCCGGCGCCGCGGAGGGCGGTGCGGTCAGCGACCGGATCGACCCGGTGGAGCAGGTCGCGGTGGCCTCGCGGATCCGTACCCGCGCCGTCCGCCTCGACGGGCGCTGGTGGCGCGAGAACACCGGCCCCCTGGTGGGGCACCGGGCGGCCAGCGGACAGCCGGTCGCGCTGCTGTGGCGGCGCGGCGGCTACGAGTCCGTGCACCCCACCTCCGGGCGGCGCATGCGCGTCGACCAGAGCAACGCGGACGAGTTCGAGCCGCAGGGGATCATGTTCTACCGTCCGCTGCCCGACAAGACACTGACGCCGTGGCGCCTCTTCCGCTTCAGCCTGCGAGGCACCGGCGGCGACGTACGCAATCTGGCGATCGCGGGTCTGGTGACGGTCGCGATCGGGGCGCTCGTGCCGATCGCGACGGGTCAGGTGCTCGGCGTGTTCGTTCCGAACGGCGAGAAAAGCCTCATCGTCCAGGTGTCCCTCGCGGTGATGATCACGAGCATCGTCTCCGCGGCGTTCATGCTGCTCCAAAACCTCACCATCCTAAGGATGGAGGGCCGCATGGAGAGCACACTGCAACCGGCGGTCTGGGACCGCCTGCTGCGCCTGCCCACCCGCTTCTTCGCCTCCCGCTCCACCGGTGAACTGGCCAGCGCGGCCATGGGCGTCAGCGCGATCCGGCGCGTCCTCTCGGGCATCGGCCCCGTCGCGCTGCAGTCGAGCACCATCGGCGCGATGAACCTGGTCCTGCTTCTGCTCTACAGCGTGCCGCTTGCCCTGGCCGCACTGGGGATGCTCGTCGTCATCGCGGCCGTGTTCCTCACTCTCGGCCTGTGGGAACTGCGCTGGCAGCGCCGCCTGGTCGAGCTGAGCAACAAGCTCAACAACCAGGCGTTCCAGACCCTGCGAGGCCTGCCCAAACTCCGCGTCGCCGGGGCCGAGAGCTTCGCGTACGCGGCGTGGGCGGGGGAGTTCGCACGCAGCAGGGAGCTGCAACAGCGCGCGGGCCGCATCAAGAACGTCACGACGGTCCTCAACTCGGTCTACCTGCCGCTGTGCACGCTCGTCATGTTCATCCTCCTCGCGGGCCCGGCCCGGGGCAGCCTCACGGCGGGGGAGTTCCTCACGTTCAGCACCGCGGTGACGATGCTCCTGACGTCCGTCACGCAGCTCACCGGGGCACTCATCTCGGCGGCGGCGGTCCTGCCGATGTTCGAGCAGATCAAGCCGGTGCTCGACGAGGAGCCGGAGGTGCGGGGCGCGAGCACACAGCCGGGCGAACTCCAGGGGGAGATCGAGGCCCGCGGCCTTTCCTTCCGCTACGCGGACGACGGCCCCCTGGTCCTGGACGACGTGTCCCTCTCCATCCGGCCCGGTGAGTTCGTCGCCGTCGTCGGCCCCAGCGGCTGCGGCAAGTCGACACTCCTTCGCCTCCTGATCGGCTTCGACAAGCCGGTCGCAGGCAACGTCCTCTACGACGGCCAGGACCTGTCGGCCCTGGACCAGGCGGCCGTGCGCCGGCAGTGCGGCGTGGTCCTGCAGAACGCGCAGCCGCTCACCGGCTCGATCCTGGACTGCATCTGCGGCGCCGAGACGTTCACACAGGAGGAGGCCTGGGAGGCCGCCGCGATGGCGGGCCTCGCCGAGGACATCAAGCGCATGCCGATGGGCCTGCACACCATGATCTCCGGTGGCGGAGCGGTCTCCGGGGGCCAGCGCCAGCGCCTGATGATCGCCCAGGCACTGATCCGCCGCCCCCGCGTCCTCTTCTTCGACGAGGCGACCAGTGCCCTGGACAACGAGACCCAGCGCACGGTCATCGACAGCACCCGCGCCCTGAACGCCACCCGCATCGTCATCGCCCACCGCCTGTCCACGGTCCTTGACGCGGACCGAGTGATCGTGATGTCGGAGGGCCGGGTGGTGCAACAGGGACCGCCCGCGCAGTTGCTGGCGGACACGAGCGGGCGGTTGCACGAGTTGGTGCGGCGGCAGATGCGGTGACGTGCGCGGGGATACGCTCCAGGACGCCGCCCGCGAACACGTCGTACAACGGCAGTGTCTCCAGATGCACGTAGCCGATGTGGCAGTCGCAGACGGCCAGGGGACAGGGGCGGGGCTGCAGGGCCTTCCGGTACGAGCCGTCGTACAGGTTGCCCAGTTCGCCACGGACGAAGTGGCAGCGGCGGACCGTGCCCTCGCCGTCGACCGAGACGACGGACTCACCCGTGCGGCAGGGCAGCCCTGCGGAGCGGTGCGGGTGGCGGCTGTAGGGGAACAGGGGGTCGAGATCGGTCCACCGGGCGGCCTCGTCGTCGGTGTACGTGTGGCCCTCCGCGGCGTTCACCCACAGGTAGACCCCGGCCGGTAGCGCGGCCCGCAGTCGCCGGGCGTCGTCCAGGTGGGCGGGCAGCCCCACCACGCCGACGCTGAATCGCCCCCCGAGCTCGGCAAGCCGCCGTGTCTTGGCGAGGAAGCGGTCGTACGGAGTCTGGCCCGGGTGGTACGTGCACCACAGGGCGACGGTGTCGAGGTCGGCCGCCGCGAGCCAGTCCGTGCGGCAGCTGAGGTTCGTCTGGATCGCGACGCGGTCGATGTGCGGCTCGTGGGAGAGCTCGACCAGCGCCCGCCGGTACCAGGAGCGGACCAGGCCCTCTCCCCAGGGCGTGAAGAGGAGGGAGAGCCGGTCGCCGGTCTGGTGCCCGGCCCATTCCGTGAAGCGTTCGAGGGCCGCCCGGTCCGCGCGCAGTTGCTCGGGGGTGTCGCGGCGCTTGGCGAAGGGGCAGTACGGGCAGGCGTAGTCGCACGACGCCAGCGGGCCGCGGTAGAGGATCGTCAGGTCCAGGCTCGGCGAGGTCAGGGGCACGGTCGGCGGGCTCACTTCAGTTCGTACGCGGCCATGGCGGCCCGCACCTCGGCGGAGAACAACTCGGGGCCTATCGCGTCGGAGTGCGCGAGGCCCTCGGCCGTCAGGCGCAGGACTCCCGCCGCAGGGTCCCGCTCCAGCCAGCCACGGTCCGCGAACCGTTCGAGTTCGGCGGGGAAGTCCTCGTACGGGTCCGCGTCGAACCGTTTGCGGTAGTCGGCCGGCGGCATGCCCTCGGCCTGCAACAGCGATTGGAGGAGGTGACGCCGGCGGGCCTCGGCCCCGTCGACCCGGCGGCCGTGCACGGCGCGGCCGAAGTCCACGGTCGCCGTGTACTCGTCGATGATCGTGCGTATCTCGCGCGGGTCGACCGCGTAGTCGAAGGAGTAGTGCAGCGAGGAGGTGTAGGAACGGGCGCCGCAGCCCAGGCCGATCATGCCGTCGGTCTGGCAGGCGTAGTCGTCGGCGCCCTGCGGCGGTGCGTCAGCGCGGCGGAACATCCGCATCGACACCTGGACGTAACCCTCGGCGAGGAGGTGATCGCGGCCCTGCCGGTAGAGACGCAGTCGCTGTGCGTCCCAGTCCGCGTCGGAGCCGGCGTCCGTCAGCGCCGTGCCGTGCTTGCCCAGGCCGGTCAACGGCCGCACGTACAGCGGATAGAGGTAGAGCTCCTCGGGGCGCCAGGCAAGCGCGGCATCCAGGGAGGCGCGCCAGGTGTGCTCCGTCTGGCCGCCGATCCCGTAGATGAGGTCGATGTTGAGTACGGGGATACGGGCGTCGCGTATCCGCCCAAGCGCCGCCTCGACGTCCGCCCGGCGCTGGGGCCGCACCGCGGCCCGCGCCTCGGCGTCGACGAAACTCTGCACGCCCAGGCTGAGCCGGGTCGTTCCGCGCTCGGCCAGGACCGCGAGCCGGTCGGCGGTGGCGGTCGCGGGCGACGCCTCGACGGAGAGCGGGATCGCCCGCAGGTCTGCCCCCATGCGCCGCTCGGCGATGTCGCAGAGCCGCTCCAGCTCCGCGGCCTCCAGATAGGTGGGGGTACCGCCGCCGAACGCCGCGTTGGCGAACCGGACCGGCCCCGCGTCCCCGCCTGCTCCGAGCGCGTCCCGCACCGCTGTGGCCTGCCGGTCGAGGGCGTCCAGATAGCGGGTGGTCAGCTCGCCGGGCGCGCCGATGCGGGTGAAGAGATTGCAGAAGCCGCAGCGGACCTCGCAGAACGGTATGTGCAGATAGAGGGAGAGCGCGTCCTTGGGTTCCGCTGCCCACAGGTCGCGCAGCTCGGGGCGGTCGGGCAAGGGGCGATAGGTGGTCTTGTGGGGGTAGGCGTAGACGTAACTCTGGTACGGGCGGGTGGCGGTGGGGTCGAGAAGCTGCGGTGTGCTCATGCGGACGGCTCCAGGAAGAAGTGGGCGTAGGGGACCGTCCATACGGCTTCGTGCCCGAGGCGATGGCCCACATAGCCGTCGTCTCCGTAGGCCGTGCCGTGGTCGGAGCAGACGATGGCGAAACAGCGTCGGCGCGAGCTCAGGACGGCGAACAGACGCCCGATGTGCCGGTCGATGTACTCCAGGGCGGCCGCGTGTGTCGCGCGGCTGTCACCTGTCTCGCGGGTGGCGCCGGGCGTGTGGAACCAGTTGGGCTGATGCAGGGCCGAGGCGTTCAGGAACAGGAAAAGCCGCTGTTCGTGCGGCAGTTCGGCCACCACCTTCTCGGCCCGCTCCACCTGGGCTTCGAAGGACGTGGGTGAGGCAACGCCGAACTCCGGCTCCCAGTGGCTCTCCTGGAAGAGCCCGGGCAGTACGTCGCCCAGGGCGCCCCGCTTGTTGAAGAAGCCCACCCCGCCGATGCACACCGTGCGATACCCGGCGTCCGCGAGTCCGGACACCAGGTCGGGAGTGTCGAAGACGAAGGTGCGCCCGGCCGTGGTCTCGCTGCCCGCGAACCGGGCGGCGAACAACCGCGGATGCGGCCCGGGAGCGGCGGGTGTGGGCAGGAATCCGGCGAACATCGCCTGGTGCGAGGCGTAGGTGAAGCTGCCGGGCGCGTGCCGCTTCTCCCAGACGCCGCCCGGCAGATGGCGGGCGAGATGCGGGATGCGGCCGGTGGCGGCGAGCTCGACGGCGACGTCGTAGCGCAGCGTGTCCAGGGTGACCAGGAGGAGGTCGTCGCGTCCGACGACCTCGTTCATGTCGGGAGCGGGACGGGCCTCCGGCGGACCGCAGGTGGTGTCAGGCGTGCGCATGTGGGTTCCTTGCGAGGTGGTTCGGTGAGCGGGGCGGATCGGAGGCGTTCCGGAGAGGCGGGGCAGCGGCCGGCGGACGGTGCCGCACGGCGGCGATCTGGGCCGCGTATGTATCGAGCCCCTCGGCCCCGCTGCCCGGCAGCCCCGTAAGGCGTGGCAGCAGATCCCCGAAGGCGTTGACCTCGCCGACGGTGAACCGCTGCCAGCCGAGAGCGGGCAGAAGGTCGACACCCACGCAGAGCGTGCCGGGAAAACAGGCGGCGGCCCGCTCGCAGATGTCCAGGGCCTCGCCCCAGCGGGCCCCCGCCGCCTCGATTGCTGCGGCCAACTCGCCCCGCGCACCGCCCAGGTGGAGATTGGTCAGGGGAGACCTGCTGGTCCGTACGACGG
This sequence comes from Streptomyces longisporoflavus, assembly GCF_014649775.1. Classification (GTDB taxonomy): domain Bacteria; phylum Actinomycetota; class Actinomycetes; order Streptomycetales; family Streptomycetaceae; genus Streptomyces; species Streptomyces longisporoflavus. The sequence goes on from NZ_BMTR01000001.1 coordinate 205,657, forward strand.
CGTGCGTGGCACGCCCGCCGATCACGACGATCCGCAGATCGGCCACGCGCGCGTGCAGCGACGCTTTCGGCATCCAGCGCTCGATGTGCAGGCCGTCGGGCGCGAGCCGGTCGACGATCGCGGCGATCTCCCGCTCGTCCCGATAGCGGCGCAGCCGAAGGGAGTTGTGCAGCCGCCCGCCCGACCTCTCCACCGACGTGGTCGCCCGGATGCGCCCGGCGCCCGCCGTCTCCACGGCGAGCACTCCGGAGGCGGACGAGCCGTGGGCGAGCTTGACGAAGAGCCGCGGCATGCGGTGCTCACGCATCAGGGTCCGCACGTCGTCCCAGCCCCGCACCGCTGCCTGCGCCCCGGATGTGGGCGAGGGCGGGACCGGCACGCCCGCGTGGGCCAGCACGTCGTGGCAGAGCCGCTTGTCGAAGAGCACGCCGAGTTCGTCCGGGTCGTCGAGCCGCCGTCCGCCGCTCAACGTCCGTACGGCGGCGGTGAACCGCCCGTACCAACGCGCACTGCCCTCCACCCGCGTGGGGTCGTCCATGCCGCGCAGACTCAGGTCGACATCGGCGTTCTCCCCGGGTGATTCGAGCCGCACCACTTCGTCCGCGCCGAAGGCCGCACCGCCGTCGCGCAGCACGTCCAGCCATGGCACGACACGAGGCGCGGGCAGCCCGGCGTCCCGTACGGCCGCGGCGAACAGTTCCACCCGGCGGTTCTCCGGGTTGCCGACCACCGCGAACCGCGGACCCGGTTGTCCGTGACGCGGCCCGGGAGTCGTTGTCGCCTGCCGCATGAAGTTTCCCCCCATTCCGGTGACCGCTACTCGCCCACGGCCACGTAACGCCACACCGTGCCGTCCTCCTCCTCGTCATCGTCCGCGTCCTCCGGATCGAGGCAGACCTCGACGCCCGCCGGTTCCACGGCCTCGCGCACGCGTGCGCTCAGCGCCTCACTGAGGAAGTTGTGATGGAGGTCGAGCTTCTTGAGGTGCGTCAACGGCTGTCCGGCCAGCAGCGCCGTGGCCCCCTCGTCCGTCAGGACACCCATGGAGAGGTCGAGGACTTCCAGGCGGGCCACGACCGGAGCGGATGCCATGGCCTCGGCGATCTCGTCCTGGATCTCGCTGTTGCGCAGCGCGAGGTACCGCAGCCGGGGGAGTCGCGTCCCGGCGAAGAAGGACTCCAGATCCGTGACCGCCGCGTCGCCGCCGTACTCGGAGGTGCCGAGCCACAGGTCCAGGTGCTCCAGGGCGGGCAGGTCGCTCGCGGCGATCCCGCGCACCACCCCGACCGGAAGACCGCCCGACTCGAAGGTCAGCGACCGCAACCGTCCGTGCCGCACGGCAGGAAACGTGAGGCCGTCGCTGCCGCGCACGGCGAACTCCTCCAACTCGGGGAACGCGTCGAGAAGCGGGGTCACACAACCCTGTTTGATCCAGGAGATCTCGCACTCCTCCGAGTCGATGTCGCCCAGGAACAGGGCGCGCAGCGCGGGCATGCGCTCCTTCGCCCCGATCAGAGCGGCGATCACCTCCTCCGGCCCGTTCTCGTAGACATCACTCCACGCACCCACGATGATCGCCCGCACCCGCGCGATGTCGACTGCCTTGGTGAACCGCGCGAACGCGGCTTCCCACTGCTCGTCGCTGTCGTACGCATTGACGGCGATGCGCCAGGCCACGGAATCGGCCGCCGGCAGTTCATCCGCGATCTTCTCGTCGAACTGCGGGAACTCCCGGATGGGCAGGCCGTGCCAGTGCTGCTGGTCGTCTCCGATGGTCATGTCCGCCCGCTCCCCATAGCCATGGCGCCGAACCGGCGCTCAACTGCGGCGATCCCGTGTCCCTGGCGATCGGCCGATGTGCAGAATTTCTACCAAGCGCCACTGACAACGCCCGCCGCAGGGCCGCCGAAGCCGGACCGGTCGCCGCTCGCCGGCCGTTGTCAGACCCTCGCCGTAACGTCGGATGCATTGAGCGGTGCAGAGCGTGCCGCGGGGAGGGGACACCCATGTACCGGCAGGGAGATGTACTCATCGTGCCCGTCGCGGAGTCGGCGCTGCCGCCGCACAGCGCCGACGGTCCGCAGGAACCGCGTGACGCCCGCGGCAGGCTCGTGCTGGCCCTCGGCGAAGTGACGGGTCACGCCCACGCCGTGGTGGGGCCCGGTCAACTGATCCGCGAATCGGGCCCGTTCGGCCCGATGCTGCTCCACCTGCCGGACGGCGGACGCGTGGTGCACGAGGAACACGCGGCGATCCCGCTGCCGAAGGGCTGGTATCGGGTGGTGCGCCAGCGTGAGTACGTGCCGGGTTCCGTGCGTCTGGTGGCCGACTGATGCCGCGTGGACGAGACGACGCGCGGCAGCCGGAATCGGGAAGCGGGAGGGCACGACATGGGAGCGGATGAGATGACGACGGTGGAGCAGGTGCTGCCGGTGGAGGGTGACGTGACGGGCTGGCGGCAGGTGGCGGCGGCCACAGGGCCCGCCGACCGGGCGGCGGCCGAGGCAGGTGTGCGGCTCGCCTACCGCAGGGCAGGGCTCCCCGAGCCCGAGCGCATCCGCTGGGCCGCTTCTCCGCGCGAGGCCGTGCGACTGGTGGCGGCGGAGAAGGACACCCCGGGCCACAGTGTGCGTGACACGGTTCGCAACCGCCCCTGGGCTGCCGAACGAGAGGCTGTGCACGCGAAGTTGGGGCCAGGCGGCTGGTCCGAACACTGGAACGCCACCGGTGCCCGGCTCTGGGGCACCACCCAAGCCCTCGCTTCCCGCATCCGCACCGGAGTGCTGGACGAACTGGCGGACGGCAGGCACAAGGAACGGCAGAGGCTTCGCCTCACCCTCCTCGACGCCGTACTCGGCCAGCACGAGGCGCCCTGGCTGTGCGCCTTCGACACGTCCGAGGGCGGTTCACTGGACGGCCTCGCGGCGGTCGCCCGCGCGGCGGGCTGGTGGTGGCCCTACGAACGGGAGGCGATCGTCTGCGAGCGCCCGACGGAACTGCACCGCGACGAGGCAGGTCGCCTGGACCGCGCCGACGGCCCGGCACTCGCCTTCCCCGACGGGTTCGCCCTGTACGCGTGGCGCGGCATGCCGGTGCCGGGAGAGTTCCTGGAAGAACTGTCCGCGCTGACCCCCGAGCGGATACGCGCCGAGGAGAACGCCGAACTTCGCCGCGTCATGCTGGAGCACTACGGCTACGAGCGCTATCTGGACGAGTCGGGCGCGGTTCCCGTACACCGCGACGAGACCGGTGTGCTCTGGCGGATCCAACTGGTCGGTGACGAGGACGTGGTGATGGTCGAGGTCGTCAACTCCACCCCGGAGCCCGACGGCACGAGCCGCACGTACTGGTTGCGCGTGCCGCCCGCCACGCGGACGGCCAAGGAAGGAGTGGCGTGGACGTTCGGACTGCATCCGGATGCCTACGACCCGCAGCGCCAGACCTGAGCCGGGGAACGTCCGAAGCGACTCAGGCCCCGGCCGCGTACCGCCAGAAGTCCCGCATCAGTGCGGGGTAGCTGGGCCCGCCCATCAGCAACTGGCTGAACATGAGGGTGACCGTGCCGGTGGAGGGGATGATGTGTGCGGTCGTGCCGGTGCCGCCGACCCAGCCGTAGCGCCCCGGGACGTTCCACGGCTCCACGGTCTCGACGTCCACCGAACCGCCGAAGCCCCATCCCATCCCTTCGAGGAAGAGGCCGGCGGACTCACGCTCGGGCGTGGTGAGGTGATTGGTCGTCATCTGCCGCACCGCTTCGGGGCTGAGCAGCCGGCGCCCGTCGGCCGTCGTCCCGCCGGCGAGCAGCATGCGTCCGAAGGCGAGCCAGTCGTCGAGCGTCGAGACGAGACCGCCGGCGCCGGACGGGAACGGAGGGGGAGTGCTCCACTGTCCGTCGGGGGTGTCGAGCAGTTCGAGCCCGCTGCGGGGATCGCGTTCGGGCCCGGCCTCCGCCCCGGCCGCGTAGTAGCTGGTGAAGCGGTCGAGCTTGCCCGGTGGCACCGAGAACGCGGTGTCGGTCATCCCGAGCGGCTCGAAGACCCGCTCGGCCAGGAACTGGGGCAGTGGCACCCCGGTGACCCGGGCGATCAGTACGCCCTGGAGGTCGGAGCTGAGGTTGTACAGCCAGCCGTCACCGGGCTGGTGAAGGAGCGGGATGCGGGAGAGCGCGGCCATCCAGGCGTCGGGCGCGGGAGGGGCCTGCGGCTGGGGAGGGCCCTGCTTCAGTTCGCTGAACAGCGGTGCGAGCGCCGGCAGCGAGAAGTCGGAGGGAAAACCGTATCCCGTACGGGAGTTGAGCAGATGGAAGACGGTGATCGGGCGGACCGCCGGGACCACGTCGTCCACCGGTGACGACGGGGTGCGGACGACGCTCGGTGACGCCAGTTCCGGCAGCCAGCGCCCGACCGGGTCGTCCAGCGTGATCCGGCCCTCGTCGACCAGCATCATGAGGGCGGCGGCGACGACGGGTTTGGTCAGCGACGCGATACGGAAGATGGAATCCCTGGCCATCGGGGCGGTGCCCTCGACGTCGACGGAGCCGACGGCGGCGACCTCCTCGCCCCGGTCGCCGTGGGCCACCAGGCCCACCGCTCCCGCCACGGAGCTGTTGCTGACGTGCGTCTCCAGAGTCTTGCGCAGATCGGCCATACAGCCACCATCTCAGCCCGTGCCCGGCCCGAAGGTCATTTCGCGCGGTCCGCCGCGTTTGCCGGCCGCCCCGCCACCGGGGGCCGGGGACCTGGCCCGCCGAACCGTCGGCGCGATGGCGCCGCGGCCCGGCAGACCGTGCGGGGTGGTGTGGGGGGACCACCCCGCACGAGGGCTCAGCCCGTGATGTTCACGTCGATGCAGGCGTAGAAGGCGTTGCTGGTGTCGGCGACGTTCCACACCGCGAGCACCTTCTGCTTGCCGCTGAGCCCGCCGAAGTCGACCTTGTGCGTGACGGTCTCGCCCGGCTTGGCGCCTCCGTCGTCGACCTCGGCGATCTTGTTGCCGCCGACGAAGTACTGCCAGGTGCTGGTGCTGTGACGGGCCGTCAGCTTCCAGCTGAACTCCTGCGAGGAGCCGACGTCGGTGGCCTTCCAGCCCTTGCTGTCGTCGTCCAGTTCGGCGAACCGCGAGTTGCCGCCGCTGCACGTCGTCTGACCCTTGGGGCCCTCGACGCTCTGCGGTTCGTGGGTGATCTCGCCGCAGGAGACGGTGCCGGCCGCGCACTGTGCCTGCCGGCTCGGGGGCGAGTTGACGTAGCCGTGTGCACTGGCCGGGGTCACGGAGGCCAGGACGAGCACGGGCGCGAATCCCGCGCCCAGAACGGCTGCCAGTTTCTGCTTCTTGTTCATCTCTGTTCCCTCTGAGTGGGGGGAGGAGGGGCGAGAGACAACCGGGCGCCTCGGTCGACTCATTGGCCTAGACCATACTGATTGTCGGGGCTCAGTCAACCCTTCAAGTAGTGCTCGTGGTGCGGAAGTTGTGGATGAGGCGATGCGTCCGGACCCGGGGTCGGCACCCCCGCCGCATGGCCGAGGGGGACGCCGGGCGAGACGATCGGACATGTGGCGAAGTCATTGAGCCATTCTGCGGCTCGTTCGATCTCCCTAGGGTCGAGATCATCAACCGGAACAACGCAGGGGAGATCCACCGTGCGCGCAGTGATCCAGAAGTCCTTCGGCGGGCCCGAGGTGCTCGAGGTCGTGGAGATGGAACGGCCGACGCCGTCGGCCGGCGAAGTCCTCGTCAAGGTCCACGCCAGCGCCGTCAACCCGGCCGACGTGGCCGTCAGGTCCGGCGCCTTCCCGCTGATCGGCGAGCCGCCGTTCGGCGTGGGCTGGGACATCTCCGGGGTGGTCGAGGAGGCGGGCGCCGGGGCCGTGCTCGCGGTGGGCGACGAGGTGTACGGAATGCCGCTCTTCCCCCGCGCCGCCACCGGATACGCCGAGTACGTCACCGCGCCGTCCGGCCACTTCGCCCGCAAGCCCGCCTCCCTCGACCACGTGCACGCCGCCGCCGTTCCCCTGGCAGCGCTCACCGCCTGGCAGGGCCTGGTGCGTGACGCGGAGATCAAGGAAGGCGACCGGGTGCTGATCCAGCGGGCGGCCGGCGGGGTCGGCCACTTCGCCGTGCAGATCGCGAAGGCGCGCGGCGCCCATGTGATCGCCGTGGCGAGCGCGGGCCGGCGCGACTTCCTGCGCGGTCTCGGCGCCGACGAGATCATCGACTACCGCACCACCGACTTCACCGAGGCCGTCAAGGACGTGGACGTACTCCTCGACTCGAAGGGGCAGGGCGATCTCTCGCTCGGTGTGGTGCGCCCCGGCGGCGTGCTCATCAGCATCCTGGAGCACCATGACCGGGAGCTCGCCGCGCGCGTCGAGGCCGCCGGACGGCGCTTCGCCGGAGTCATGGTCGAACCGGACTCCGCCGGACTCGAAGCACTCGCCGAACTGATCGACGCGGGCCGCGTCCGTCCCCACGTACAGGAGACGTTTCCGCTGGCAGAGGCGGGCAGGGCACACGTGCTGATCGCCGAGGGGCACGTACAAGGCAAGATTGTCCTCACGGTCTGAACAGACCGACCGGGACGGACGTGAAGCGGCACGACAAGCGACACACGGCAAGCGGCAAGCGACAAGCGGCACCAGGAAGGGCGAGGCCGGATGGACATCCTCACCGAGGCGCTGGCCTCGATGCGCACCGGGCACCCCGCGTCCGTACGCACCAACGGCCGCGCCCCCTGGGGCCTGCGCCTGCCGCCCGTCGCGGGCGCCGGCTTCCACGTGGTCCTGTACGGCACCTGCTGGCTGGTCCCGCTGCCGGGCGCGCCGCCGCACCAGGCGCCGATACAGCTGAACCCCGGCGATGTGATCTTCCTGCGCGGCGGGCGGGGCCACATCCTCGCCGATCACCCCGCCACCCCCGCCGAGGAGTGCAAGAGCGAGCAGTTCCACCGCAGTGCGCCGATCGGCTCGCTGACGCTCGGCGGCGAGGGCGCCGAGACCAGCCTGCTGTGCGGCAGCTACCACCTGGACCAGGGGCGACCGCACCCGCTGGTGCGCCAGCTGCCCGAGGTCATCCACCTGCCGACGAGGCACGGACGCCATCCGGAGCTGAGTGCCGCCGTACAGCTTCTCGGCTCCGAGCTGGAGAACCCGCGCATCGGCTCGGACGGCATCGTGCCCACGCTGATCGACTCGCTGCTGCTCTACATCCTGCGGGCCTGGCTCGACGACCAGCCACCGGCCGCCGCGCAGGGCTGGGCCGCCGCCCTGAGCGACCCGGCGGTGGCGCCCGCCCTGTCGGCCATGCACGACGATCCCGCGGCCCCATGGACGGTCGAGTCCCTCGCGGAGCGGGCCGGCCTGTCCCGCGCGGCCTTCGCCCGGCGGTTCGCCATGCTGGTCGGCGAACCGCCGATGGCCTATCTGACCCGCTGGCGCATGACCACGGCCGCCCGCATGCTGCGCGAGTCCGACGCCCCGCTGACGACGGTCGCCGCCCGCACCGGCTACGGCTCCGAGTTCGCCTTCGCCAAGGCCTTCAAGCGGGAGTACGGCCTGGCGCCGGGCGGCTACCGGCGCCAGAGCAGGGCGGCTTAGAGCAGGCTGGAACGGTCTCGCGGTAACCCGCTGTTCGGCTGTCGGCTCACACGGCGGCGGCGACCGCCGCGGTGACCCCGACGGCGACAATGAGCCCGCGCAGCACGGCGGGCGAAAGGCGGCGGCCCACCCGCGCACCGAGCACGCCACCCAGGGTCGAGCCGACGGCGATCACGCCGGCCACGCTCCAGTCGACGGTCGTCACCGCGATGAAGAGGATCGCGGCGACGCCGTTCACGATGGACGCCAGGACGTTCTTGACGGCGTTCAGGCGCTGCAGGTCATCGCGGAGGAACGACCCGAACAGGCCCATGAGCAGCACTCCTTGGGCAGCTCCGAAGTAGCCGCCGTAGACGCCGGTGCCCAGGACGCCGGCCCACAGGGGGACGCCGCCGTCCGCACGGCCGCGGGAGTCGCGCCGCGCGAGCCACTTCTGCAGCCGGGGCTGCAACAGCACCAGGGCGCAGGCGATCAGGATCAGCACCGGCACCGCGGAGCTGAAGGTGTCGGCGGACAGCTTCAGGAGCAGCACCGCTCCCGCGACACCGCCCAGGAGCGACGCGAGACCGAGCTTGAGGAGACGGGACCGCTGGCCCTTGAGCTCGGCGCGATATCCGTACGCCGCACTGAGTACGCCCGGTACGAGACCGATGGTGTTGGAGACGTTGGCGAGGACGGGCGGGTAGCCGAAGGCGAGCAGCGTCGGGAAGGTGATCAGGGTGCCGGAGCCGACGACCGCGTTGATGCCGCCTGCCGCGACGGCCGCGGCCGCTATGGCCACTGTCTCGAAAGCCTGCATGGAGCGCCTTTCCGGGGGCGGTCGGCGTACCGGAGTGCGGGCAGGCCGGGACCGAGGAGCCAGTTGCGAAGGGGCGGGTCGGCACCTGGCCGGGTTTCCCCGCCCTCCGGAGGGCGGGGAAACCCGGCCAGGTTGCCGCCCTGGGCCCGAGAAGATCGTCCCGCCGGCCCGACATCCAAGTCAATCCTCGGATTTCCTTGCAGACCCCCAAGCTGTAGCTTCACCGTCCATGACTCTCGACGACCTGCGTGTCTTTGTCGCCGTCTGCCGCACGGGCAGTCTCAGCGCCGTCGCCCGCGAACTGTCCTGTACGCAGCCCGCGGTCAGCCAGCACATCAGGCGCCTGGAGCGGGAGTTGGGGCTCAGCCTCCTCGAACGCCACCCGCGCGGCGTCGTGCCCACCCCGGCCGGACAGCTCCTGCAGAACGCGGCGGCCGGCGGCCTCGGCGACATCGATCACGCCCTGCGCAGGCTGAGCGACCTGGCGCACGGCGAGGCCGGATCGGTGCGGATCACCACCGGCGCCACCACGGTGCGGCACTTCCTGTCCGACGCGATCGTGGCCTTCCGCCGGCGCCATCCCCGGGTGAGCCTCGAATTCCAGACCGCGCACTCCAGCCGCAGCTGCTTCGATGCCCTCATCGCGGGCGGCCTCGACCTGGCCTGGATCACCCTCGGCGCCCCGGTGAAGGGCATCGAGCAGTGGCCCGTCATCGAACTCCCCTGGGTGCTTGCCGTGCACCGCGACGATCCCCTCGCCGCGAAGCCGCTGATCACCACTGCCGACCTGGCCGGCATCCAGCTCATCGGGCTCCCGGAGAGCACCACGTCCCGTGCGCGCCTGGACGCGTGGTTCACCGAGCGCGGCATAAGCCCGGCCTCCGACACCAGCGTCGCCGACTGGGACACCGCCCTCTTGCTCGCCGAACTGGGCCTGGGCCACGCGATCGTCCCCGACCTGCCGGGGTGGCACGGCCCCGGCCACCCCGACCTGCGCCTGATCCCCATCCCGGACCTGCCCACACTGTGGACGGGCTGGGCGGTGCGCCGCTGGGACACACTGTCTCCGCTGGCCAGGGCCTTCGCCGAGACAGTGGTCCCCGGAGACCTCAGCCCTTGAGGCCGATCGTCGCGCACGCCGCCTTGTACTCGGCGGTGCAGATCTCGTCGGTCTTGTAGATGCCGTCCTCGATGACCGTGGACTTGATGGTGTCCCGGGTCAGGGGGCGCACCGAGACCAGCAGGGAGGGGATGTTCTTCGTGGTGGCGTTGTCGGACTTGTCGCCGGCCAGCGCGTCGTACTCGACCATGCGGCCCTGGGCGATCCGGACCGCCATCTGTGCGGCGCCGACGGCCTCTTCGGGGTAGGGCTTGTAGACGCTCATGTACTGCTCGCCCGTGACGACGCGCTGCACGGCCGACAGCTCCGCGTCCTGGCCGGTGACCGGCGGCAGGTCGGTGAGGCCTGCGGCCTTGAGGGCCTTGATGACGCCGCCGGCCATGCCGTCGTTGGCGGAGTAGACGGCGGCGATGTCGTCCTTGCCGATCGCGGTGATCGCGTCGGTCATATGGGCGCCGGCCGTCTTCGGCTTCCAGCCGACGGTGTCGTACGACTTGGCGATCTTCACCTGGTTCTGGAGCTGGGAGAGCGCGCCTTCCTTGAAGACGGCGGCGTTCGGGTCGGTGGGCGAACCGTTGATCATGACGATCTTGCTGCTCCTGCGGGCGCTGCCGAGCGCCTTCAGGATCGCCTGGCCCTGGACCTGGCCGACCAGCTCGTTGTCGAACGCCACGTACCCGGAGACGGGCCCTTCGGCGAGACGGTCGTAGGCGATGACGGGAATGTCCGCTTCCTTCGCCTTCTTGACCGACGGCGCGATCTTCTTCGCGTCCACCGCGCTCACCAGGATCACGTCGACCTCGTCGGCGACCATCTGGTCGAGCTGGCTGCTCTGCTTGGCGGCGTCCTCGCCGGCGTTGGCGTAGACGACCTTGCCCTTGTTGTTCGTGAGCTTCTTGACCTGCTTCTCGATGATGGGGTGGTCGAACTTCTCGTAGCGAGCCGTCTCCGCCTCGGGCAGGAGCAGGCCGACGGTGACGTCGTCACCCTTCTTTTCGGCCGACTTCCCGTCGTCCTCGGAACCCATGAGGCTGCCGCATGCGGCAAGTGAGAGCGCCAGGGCACTCACGGAGACGGCGACGGTGGCTTCTCGCGTACGGGTTTTCATTCGCCCACTTCCTCGATCGGACCGCTGCGTTGTGGTCCGAGATGGCTGAAAGCCAACCCCGCAGTGTTCCCGGCGTCAAGGAGTCAATGCATAACGAGATTGCAATGGAATGTGCGTTTCAGTATTGAACTGTCCTGCATTTACACGTGACAGCGGCTGTGTCCGCAAGGCGGGACGGGTGCGGATTCCGCACGGATCGGCCGCAGAGCGGCACCCCACGGCTCCCCGCCTGCTCGGAGGCCGACCGACGTCCGGTCGCCCGCTTCCCGGCAGGGACCGGGGCCGTTCCGCATCAGAGGCGAAGGCCTCCGGAGCCCTCACCTCTGCCTTGTAGTTTGAGCGCATGCCTTCCGTACTTGTTGTCGGTTACGACCCGCAGGCGATCCCCGGCGTCGACGCCGCTGCCCTCAACGCCGCTCTCGACGCCGAGCTGGCGCGGTTCGCGGAACACGGCTTCGACGCGGGCTCGGCGCTGCTCGTGTTCGACGAGTCGGCCGAGTCCACCCTCGTCGCGTCGCTGACCGAACGCGCGTGGGACGTGGTGGTCGTGGGCGGCGGGATCCGCAAGGCCGACGAACTGCTGCCTCTCTTCGAGCAGACCGTCGACCTGGTCCGCCGCCACGCGCCCGGGGCCGCCCTCGCGTTCAACTCCGGCATCGGCACCAGCGTGGAGGCGGCCAAGCGCCGGCTCTGAGGCCGCCCCGGTGATGTGCCGACACAGGCCCGACCGGCCGCTCCGGAGCGCGTGACCTCCCTGAATCAGAAGCCGCCGCCGACTCAGGAGCGGCCGTCGACTCAGGAGCCGCTGTGGGCGTCGACGGGCTGCCACACCGCGCGGCCCTCTTCCGTGCGGACCTGGCCGAACACCAGGTGCTCGGCGATCTGGTCGGCAGAGGCGCACGGCACGAGCAAGGCGCAGCTCGCCGCGCTGGCGCCGAAGGTGCGGACCACGACGGGACGGCGAGGAGATTCGCGCTGCGGGAGCGGGCGATTTCTCACCGGGGGTGAGACCAGAGGCCCGCAAATTTCCGCAATGTGGGGCGAGCGTGCCGCCGGTCGGGCGAAATATTCGGAGCTTGGCCGTGCCGTGAAGCTCGTCTCGTGCTACTGTTGATCGTAGTTGCAGTTGTGGTTCCCATAAGACTTCAAGTGCCTTTGGTGGATGCATTTCCACCGGGCACTTTTGTATTTCCGGAGAAGTTTTCCGGACGGGGCAATCAACGTGGCGACGCCGGGGTCCGCACAGTGCGGGTCCCGGGCTTGCCCCGAAGGAGATATTTAGTATGGCTACTGGCACCGTGAAGTGGTTCAACTCGGAAAAGGGCTTCGGCTTCATCGAGCAGGAGGGTGGCGGCCCGGACGTCTTCGCCCACTACTCGAACATCGCCACCCAGGGCTTCCGTGAGCTTCAGGAAGGCCAGAAGGTGAACTTCGATGTCACTCAGGGCCAGAAGGGCCCGCAGGCCGAGAACATCGTTCCTGCCTGACGCTGAAGCGTAAGACGACGCTGGTGCCCGCACCTCACGGTGCGGGCACCAGCGCGTTGCTGTTTACAGAAGATTGTCTTTTTTTCGGCTCGTGCTTGCGATTCGTTCGGTTGAAATTCACCGAGAATTCCTCGATGCGTGCCATATCGAGGAAGGTTCTCCTTGAACCGTTCAGCTCGCACGAATGACCGCTATTCCAACCCCCGCAACAGCGGTGGCCCCCGCGGCGCCGCTCGCACGGGAGGCGGCCCCCGTCCCGGCAACCGCTCCGGCGGTCAGGGACGCCGTCCCGCCGCACCGCAGGGCGAGTTCGCACTGCCGGTCAGCATCACCCCGGGCCTCCCGGCCGTGGAGACCTTCGCCGAACTCGACATGCCCGCCACGCTCCTGAAGACCCTCACCGGTCTCGGTGTGACGGAGCCGTTCCCGATCCAGGCCGCCACGCTGCCGAACGCCCTCGCGGGCCGCGACGTACTGGGCCGTGGCCGCACGGGTTCCGGCAAGACCCTCGCCTTCGGGCTCCCGCTCCTCGTGCGCACCGCCGGTCAGCGCGCCGAGTCGAAGCGGCCCCTCGCCCTGGTCCTTGTCCCCACCCGTGAGCTCGCCCAGCAGGTGACCGAGGCACTCACGCCGTACGCCCGCGCCCTGAAGCTGAAGCTGGCCACGGTGGTCGGCGGCATGTCCATCGGCCGACAGGCCGGTGCGCTGCGGTCCGGCGCCGAGGTGCTCGTCGCGACGCCCGGGCGCCTGAAGGACCTCATAGAGCGCAAGGACTGCCGCCTGGACCGGGTGAGCATCACCGTCCTCGACGAGGCCGACCAGATGGCCGACATGGGCTTCATGCCGCAGGTCACCGAACTGCTCGACCAGGTACGCCCCGACGGGCAGCGGATGCTGTTCTCCGCCACGCTCGACCGTAACGTCGACCTCCTGGTCCGCACCTATCTCCACGACCCGGTGGTCCACTCGGTCGACCCCTCCAAGGGTGCTGTCACCACGATGGAGCACCACGAACTGCATGTGCACGGCGCCGACAAGATGGCGACCGCCACCGAGATCGCGGCGCGCGAGGGCCGGGTGATCATGTTCCTGGACACCAAGCACGCGGTGGACCAGTTCACCAAGCACCTGATGGGCAGCGGCGTCCGCGCCGCCGCGCTGCACGGCGGCAAGTCCCAGCCCCAGCGCACGCGCACCCTCGCCCAGTTCAAGTCCGGCGCGGTGACGGTCCTGGTGGCGACGAACGTCGCGGCCCGCGGCATCCACGTCGACAACCTCGACCTGGTCGTCAACGTAGACCCGCCCATCGACCACAAGGACTACCTCCACCGCGGCGGGCGTACGGCCCGTGCGGGTGAGTCCGGCAGCGTCGTCACCCTGGTAACGCCCAACCAGCGGCGCGACATGAACCGCCTGATGTCCGCCGCCGGGATCCGGCCCACGATCACCCAAGTCCGCTCCGGCGAGGCCGCGTTGAGCCGTATCACCGGCGCCAAGGCCCCCTCCGGGGTGCCGATCGCGGGCAGCGCGCCCAGCACGGAGCGCCCCAAGCGCGGTGGCGCCCCCTTCCGGGGCATGGGCACGCGCCCGGGCCGGCCCGGGCGCTCCGGCGGCGGCTCACGCCGGACGGCCGAATCCCGCGAGATGGCAGAGGCGCGGAAGGCGGCGCGGGTGCGTCGCGCGGCCTGAGTCGTCTGTCTGAGGGTCAGGTACGGCCTGGTCTGTCCGAGCGAGCATGACGCCGCCCCGACAGCCAGGCCGTGACTTTTTCGGGTGATCGATCGAAGTGCGGCGCTGCGGTGTATCCAGTTTCTGTACTCAATGTTCCAAAACTCCGGGTCGCATCTGCATCCTTCATGCCATGTCAATTTGCCTATAGGCTTTAGGTAAGTGCAGAATCGGTTACGCCAAAAAAGGAAGGGAAGGCGATGGCTCGCGCAGGATTGACCGCAGAGCGCCTGGCGCGTGCCGGGGCGGAGCTGGCCGATGAGGTCGGCTTCGAGCAGGTGACCGTCTCGGCGCTCGCCCGGCGGTTCGACGTCAAGGTCGCGAGCTTGTACTCGCACCTCAAGAACTCGCAGGACCTCAAGACGCGAATCGCCCTTCTGTCCCTGGAGGAGCTCGCCGACCGCGGCGCCGCCGCTCTCGCGGGACGGGCCGGAAAGGACGCCCTGACCGCGTTCGCCGACGTCTACCGCGACTACGCCAGGGAGCACCCGGGGCGCTACGCCGCGGCCCAGCTGCGGCTCGACCCGGAGACGGCCGCCGCCAGCGCAGGCGTCCGGCACGCCCAGATGACGCGGGCGATCCTGCGCGGCTACGACCTGACCGAGCCCGACCAGACCCACGCGGTCCGGATGCTGGGCAGCGTCTTCCACGGCTACGTCAGCCTGGAGATGGCGGGGGGCTTCAGCCATAGCGAGCCTGACTCGCAGGAAACGTGGGCACGCGTTCTGGACGCCCTCGACGCGCTGCTCCGGAACTGGCCCGCGTCCTGACCGGGGCACGCGACTCGGTTTCCCGAGGAGCGGGGCAGCGGCGTACCGAGTCCGCCCGAGTGGCGGCGTACCGATCCGGGCCGCGGCGTACCTGCGCGAGCGGGCTTCCCGACAACCAGACCTCTTTGATCAGCAGGCGGAGACATGCACACCGACACAGACGCCACCACCCCCGACGCCGGGCACGGCTGGATCACCACACCCATCACCGCGGACATCCTGCGCGGAGCCCTCGACCTGGAGCAGACCGAGCACGGTGTCCTGCCGCACCGGCTGCCCGCGTGGGCCCGCGCCCAATGGCCCGACGGTCAGCTGGCCATGGCGGAGTCCCAGCCCTCCGGCGTGCGCCTTGTCTTCCGTACCCGGGCCACCGCCATCGAGCTGGACACGCTGCCCACCAAGCGGGAGTATGTCGGCGCCCCGCCCCGCCCGGAGGGCCTGTACGACCTCCTTGTCGACGGTCGTTTGGCCGGTCAGGCGGCCGTGAGCGGCGGCAACACCCTGACCATCGACATGACCGCCGGGACCTTCGAGCGCCGATCCGGCCCGGTCGGCACCCTGCGTTTCACCGAACTGCCCGACGCCGCCAAGGACATCGAGATCTGGCTGCCGCACAACGAGACCACCGAACTTGTCGCCCTGCGCACCGACGCGCCCATCGAGCCCGCGCCGGACTCCGGCCGCAAAGTGTGGCTGCACCACGGCAGTTCGATCAGCCACGGCTCCGACGCCGCGAGCCCCACCCGCATCTGGCCCGCACTCGCCGCTTCCCTCGGCGGTGTGGAGCTGATCAACCTCGGCTTCGGCGGCAGCGCCCTGCTCGACCCGTTCACCGCCCGCGCCATGCGGGACACCCCCGCCGACCTGATCAGCATCAAGATCGGCATCAATGTGGTCAACGCGGACCTGATGCGCCTGCGCGCTTTCGGCCCCGCCGTCCACGGCTTCCTCGACACCATCCGCGAAGGCCACCCCACCACGCCGCTCCTCGTCGTCTCGCCGATCCTGTGCCCGATCCACGAGGACACGCCCGGACCTTCCGCTCCGGACTTCGGCGATCTCGGCTCCGGACGGCTGCAGTTCATCGCCATGGGTGATCCGGCGGAGCGAGCGAGCGGGAAGCTGACGCTGAACATCATCCGCGAGGAGCTGGCCGGGATCGTGGAGCAGCGGGCGGCCGAGGACCCGCACCTCTTCTACCTCGACGGCCGTGAACTGTACGGGGACGCCGACTCCGCCGAGCTGCCGCTGCCCGACCAGATCCATCCGGACGCGGCCACGCACCGCCGTATGGGCGAACGCTTCGCGAAACTGGCCTTCGCGGAAGAGGGCGCCTTCGGGGGCCAAGGCGCCTGAATCGGGCGTCACCCCAGATCCGCGCGTCCCTTCGCGCCCTGGTCAAGCAGCCACCGCACCACCACGTCGTCGGCGTGCTGTGCCCGTGCGGCGTCCAGAGGCGTCAGGTCGTCGTAGCCGACCCAGTTCACGTCCGCCCCGTGCCGCAGCAGAAGTTGAGCGGTGCGCAGTCGCCCTCCGTGGCAGGCACCCCAGAAGGCGCTGGTGATCTCGGACTCGGTGGGGGAGTCCGGGGAGCCCGGCGCGGCGGCGAGGAAGGCCTCGACATGGTCGAGCAGGCCCAGGGTGGCCGCGTCCTGCAGATCCGCGCGGGCCCCGTGCTCAAGGAGCCTGGCGGCCGCCCGCCACTGGCCGAAGCCGCGCGCGTCGGCGAGCGGGGTACCGCCGCCGATGACGGCTCCGGGAGCCTCGATGTCGGCGCCCGCGTCGATGAGGGCGTCGAGGGCGGTGACGTCGTCATTGCTGGCCGCCCAGTGCAGAGGCGTCTCCGTGTGGGCGCCGACGAAGCGGGCGTCGGGGTCGGCGCCTGCCGCGACGAGGGTGGCGATGATCTCCCCGGCACGGGGGTAGTGGCCGGGCCAGTCGGTGGCGATGTGCAGAAGACTCCGCCGGCCCGCGGCGGGGCCGTCCTGGCTGATACTGGCGGTGGCCAGAGCGGGATGGTCTGCCAGGAGCTGACGGAGAGCGCGGAGGTCACCCGTCCGGATCGCCTCTGTCACCGAAATGGCCAGCGGATCACGGGAGTCGAGGATTTCCATGCGGGAGGCCTCCGGCTGTATCGGTCTGGTCCAGACCTATTGACGGCAGGTCTGGACCACTTTACGGTGTGGCGCGTCGCACCACTTACGTCTCCAGGCACCACAGTCCAGGAGGTAAGCGTGTCACCCCGAATCTCCCCCCACACCCTCGCCCCGCGCCGTACCCCGTCCCGTCTTCTGACGGTCGGTCTGGCGATGGCCTTCGCCGTGCCGCTGCTCGTCGGGGCCGCGCCGGGCCGGGCCTCGTCGCAGGACCGCCCGGCTGTCGGCAGGGCCGCACAGGCAACTGCCCCGGCCGCCGAAACGTGCGCGGTCAAGTCCAAGCCCACGGGGAAGGTGCTCCAGGGTTACTGGGAGAACTGGGACGGAGCCGCCAACGGCGTCCACCCGCCGTTCGGTTGGACTCCGATCACCGACACCCGTATCCGGGACCACGGCTACAACGTGATCAACGCGGCGTTCCCCGTCATCCGCTCGGACGGCACCGTCCTGTGGGAGGACGGAATGGACTCGACGGTGAAGGTCGCCACACCGGCCGAGATGTGTCAGGCGAAGGCGAACGGCGCCACGATCCTGATGTCGATCGGCGGCGCCACAGCCGGCATCGACCTCAGCTCGAGCAAGGTCGCCGACCGCTTCGTCGAGACCGTGGTGCCGATCCTGAAGAAGTACAACTTCGACGGCATAGACATCGACATCGAGACCGGCCTCGTGGGCAGCGGCAACATCAACCAGATCTCCGCCTCGCAGGCAAACCTCGTACGCATCATCGACGGCGTCCTCGCGCAGATGCCGGCCAACTTCGGCCTGACGATGGCACCCGAGACGGCGTACGTCACCGGAGGCAGCGTGGCCTACGGCTCGATCTGGGGCGCGTACCTCCCCATCGTCAAGAAGTACGCGGACAACGGCCGCCTGTGGTGGCTGAACATGCAGTACTACAACGGGTCCATGTACGGCTGTTCCGGCGACTCCTACTCCGCGGGCACCGTCCAGGGCTTCGTCGCGCAGACGGACTGCCTCAACAAGGGTCTCGTCATCCAGGGCACCACGATCAAGGTCCCCTACGACAAACAGGTACCGGGCCTCCCCGCACAACCGGGCGCGGGCGGCGGCTACATGTCCCCGAACCTGGTGACCCAGGCATGGAACCACTACAACGGCGCGCTGAAAGGCCTGATGACCTGGTCCATCAACTGGGATGGGTCGAAGGGGTGGACGTTCGGCGACAATGTGAAGCGGCTGCTTTGACGTGGTCTGCCGAACTAGACCTGGATGCAGGCCAGTTGGGTTAGTGACTCGTCGTGTACGCCGAGCCGCCCAGCCTGCCCCCGATGGGCAGACGGACGGACGGGCGGGCCGGAACCCGGGCAGCAGCCGGTCGACCGTGGATCAGGTGCAGGCGGCCCCGTTGAGCGTGAAGGCCGTGGGGGCGGGGTTGGTCCCGCTGTACGTCCCCTGGACTCCGAAGCTCGCCGTCGCACCGGGTTCGATGGTCCGATTCCAGTCGGCGTTGCGGGCGACGACGGTGGTGCCCTCCTGGGTGACGGTCGCGTTCCAGGCATTCGTGACGCGCTGACCAGCCGGGTAGGTCCAGTTCAGCTTCCAGCCGGCCACGGATGTCGGGCCAGTGTTCTTGACGGTGACCGTCGCGGTGAAGCCCGTGCTCCAGACGCTGTCGCCCTTGTACGTCACCGCGCAGGCAGCGGTGGGCGGCTCGCCGGTGTCGTCGGTCCGCTCGGCGGCATAGGCGGCGAGCCAAGCCAGCGGGGCGTTCCAGTTGATGGCCACCTCGTTGGTGGAGTAGGAGCCGATGTCGTCGATGTAGCAGGCGGCGGGTGCGCAGCCCGCCAGTTTCTCCTCCGCCACCGGGTCCTGGAGCCCGCTGTTGGGGCCGCCCGCCAGGGAGCCCGCCGGAGGATTGGGCAGCGAGGCATCCAACTGGTGTGCCCAGAAGCGGTGGTGTTGATTGCGCGAGGACGTCGTGCCGTAGCCGGATACGTAGGACTGTGCGATGGCGTTGCGGCCGAGCAGGTAGTCCATCGTCTCCAGGGCGCCGGTGCGGTAGCGCTTGTCGCCCGTCAGCTCTCCGGCGACGGCCAGGACGATCGCGTCGCCCGCGACCGCACCGTTGGAGCCCCAGAAGTAGCCGTCCGCCGGGGCGGGCACAGGGTAGCCCTGGGCGGCCGCACGGGACAGGTAGCCGTCGGCGGCCGTCGCAACCGAGGCCCGGACCCGGTCCCGGTCGGCGGCGGGAAGGTCGTTGGGGACGGTGGCGAGGGTGAGCCGGCCGAGCGCGGCCGTATCCGCCCAGCCGAAGCCGTAGTCGGAGAAGGCGGTCGGGGAAGTGTGCAAGGACGAGTCGGTGACCGCTTCCCGGTAGCCGTCGTCGCCGGTCGTGGCGTACAGCTCGGCCGCCGCCCAGTAGAACTCGTCGGTGACCTTGGTGTCGCCGTAGGCGCCGCCGCCCGTGCTGTCCGAATCCGGCGCGTACACGTCCGGGTTGGCCCGGGCCGCCGTCCAGGCCCGGCGGGCGGCCGACAGGCAGCGATCGGCGAACGCGGCGTCATAGGGCCGGAAGACGCGGGCGCACTGCGCCGCGGACGCCGCGAGGTTGAGGGTCGCCGCCGTGGACGGACGGTGCAGTTCGCGTGGCTGGGCGTCCTGCTCGGGGCGCATCGGCATGCCGGTCCACTCCGCGTCATGGACCTTGTGGAACGCCATCCCCGCGTACGGCTTGGTCTCGGGCACCTGCATCCGCATCAGGAAATCGAGCTCCCAGCGCGCCTCGTCCAGGACGTCGGGTACGCCGTTGTCGCGCTCGGGGATCCGCAGGGTCGAGTCGCCCAGAGGCGCGTCCTTGCCCGCCCTCTTGGCCCGCTCGAAGGAGTTGACCACCAGCCAGGTGGAAATGCCGCCGTTCACCACGTACTTGCCGTGGTCGCCCGCGTCGTACCAGCCGCCCCTGACGTCCCGGGTGTAGTCGCACACGGTGGCCTGGCACGGAACGGAGGTGTCGCCCTTGTTGGGCGCGACTCCGAGGTGTCCGGCCGGGCGCGAGTAGTTGGAGCCCACCAGCGAGGCGTCGATGGGAGTGCCGCTGCGCTGGTGGTAGAAGAACGCCATCGCGTCGGAGCGCAGATCGTCGTACAGGGTCGCTCGGATATCGAAAGGCACGCTGCCGCTGCCGTCCACCGCCAGGACGTAATCCGATCCGGTCCCCTGGTACGAGGAGAAATCGGCCACCTGAAGGGACTGCCCGGAGGGGGCGTCCGCGCCGCGCGGGACGGTGGCACCGGAGGCGACCACCTTCCCTGACTCATCACGCAACTGCCAGGTGAGCGACTGCGTCGCCGTGGTGACCACGGTGGCGCGCTTGGGGCCGTCCGGCAGGTACCCGGCCTGGTTGACTCGTACGGCCGAGGTCGCCGCCGCCGGGGAGGGGACGGCTGTCGCGATGGGCGCGGCCAGGAGGCCGCCGACGAGGAGCGAACTCGTCAGCAGGGTGGCGGCGAGGCGTCTGGGGCGGCGTAACGAAGGGGTGGGGGGCATGAGCGGCTCCTGTGTCGGTGGTCGTCGGCAGAGGGAGTGGGAGCGCTCCCACTCGAAATACCGAACACCGGTGGTCGGCGTGTCGGGGATTCGAGGCGGACAGTAATGACGCGTGGGGTCGGCGTCAACAGGCGTGTGTTTGTGCGGGAGTTGAGGACGCGGGGGTCAGGGTCGGGCACTGCTCGTCCAACTCCACTGCCCGGACTCAGCGCCCCACCGCCACCTCCCGGTCGATGCGGGAGAGCTTCTCGGGGTTTCGCACGGCGTAGAGGCCCGTGATGAGGCCGGACTCCAGGCGGACCGCCAGGACCGTGTTGACCTTGCCGTCCGTGCTCAGGAGCAGCGCCGGGTAGCCGTTGATCTGGGCCGGTCGCATGGTGGCGGAGGCGAGCCTGCCGAGTACGTCGGCGACCTTCTCGGCGCCCACGATCGGCTCCAGCGCGGCCTGTACGATTCCGCCGCCGTCCGTCAGCAGGACGACGTCCGGGGCGATCGTGTCGAGCAGGCTCTGCAAGTCGCCAGTCTGCACTGCCTGTTGGAAGGCCGTGAGCGCGCTGCGGGACTGATCCGGCGAGACGACCTCGCGCGGGCGCCGCGCCGCGACGTGGGCCCGTGCGCGGTGCGCGATCTGCCGGACCGCGGCGGGCGTCTTGTCGACGGCCTGCGCGATCTCGTCGTATCCGAGATCGAAGACCTCGCGCAGCACGAACACGGCCCGCTCGGTCGGTGCGAGCGTTTCCAGGACGAGCAGCATCGCCATGGAGACGCTGTCGGCCAGTTCGATGTCCTCGGCGACATCGGGCGCGGTGAGCAGGGGTTCGGGGAGCCAGGGGCCGACGTAGGACTCCTTGCGGCGGCGCAGCGTACGCAGCCGGGTCAGCGCCTGGCGCGTGGTGATGCGCACGAGGAAGGCGCGCGGGTCCCGAACCGTGTCCTGATCCACGTCCGCCCAGCGCAGCCAGGTCTCCTGAAGCACGTCCTCCGCGTCGGACGCCGAGCCGAGCATCTCGTAGGCGACCGTGAAAAGCAGGTTGCGATGGGCGATGAAAGTGCTGGTGGCGGGGTCCGTGCCCGCGGTGCGAGGGCTGTGCGCGGCCCCATCGGTCGGTTGCTCGGTGCGCTCGTCCATCGTCGGCTCCTGTCCGTCGCGCCTCATCTACGTATCACGCACAAGTCGCCGCTCCCTGCCCTCTTGTGACACCCGCGCCCGGTGGCGTGCGTCACATCGGCGTGCTGTCACAGGGGCGCGGCGCCCGGCGACTTATGGGCATCGAGACGCTGCACGGACGAGCCGCGCGGCACACGATTCCATTAGTGAGGACGTTGTCATGGAACCCCGTATGAACCTGTTCGCGAACGAGACCGGCGCGAAGATCGGCAAGCGGATCTACGCCGTCAGCCAGGTGATCCAGGAGTCGCCGCTGCCCAAGCCCACGCAGGAGCTGGTGCAGTTGCGTGCGAGCCAGATCAACGGCTGCGGCTTCTGCGTCGACATCCACGGGAAGGACGCCGCGGCCGCGGGTGAGACCGCGGCCCGCCTGAACCTGGTTGCCGCCTGGCGCCACTCCACCGTGTTCACCGAGGCCGAGCGGGCCGCCCTGGCCCTTGCCGAGGAAGGCACCCGCATCATCGACGGCTATCAGGGTGTTTCCGACGAGACATGGGACCGGGTCCGCAAGCACTACGACGACGACCAGGTCATCGCTCTGGTCTCCCTGATCGCCATGATCAACGCGACCAACCGGCTCGGCGTGATCCTCGGCAACCGGGGCGGCGCCTACGAGCCCGGCAACCTCGCCACCGTCGCCGGCTGATCACCTCCGCAGGACGCCACCGGCGTGCCTCACCCGGCGGCCAGCTCTCCGAGCAGTTTCCAGGTCCTGCGCCGGTCCGCCTCGCCGCCGAGTTCCGTCGCCGTGAACACCACCTCGGTCGCCCCGGCTTCTCGATAGCGGTGGACCTCGGCGGCGACCGTCTCCTCGTCGCCGATCACGGCCAGGTCGGCGGCGCGGGTGGCGCCGGAGAGGCCGATGACGCGCTGATAGGAGGGGAACTGCTCGTAGAACGCGAGAGCCTCTGTCGCGCTCTCCCGTACCTTCTCGGCGTCGGCGGTGACGACGCCGGGCACGAAGGCCACGATCCGGGGCGCGGGGCGGCCCGCCGCTTCGGCCGCGGCGGAGACGGCCGGGACGATGTGCTCGGCGAGCGCGCGGGGGCCGGCCAGCAACGGCAGGATGCCGTCGGCGAGTTCACCCGAAACCCGCAGGGCCTGCGGGGCCATGGCCGCCACCAGGAGCGGCACCGGCGGCTCGGCGCCCGGCACCCGCGCCGGCATGGGTGTGGTGGCGGTGAGCAGCTCGCCGTGGAAGTCGGAACTGCCTGTTTCGAGAAGGGGGCGCAGAGCGGTGAGGAATTCGCGGAGCCGTCCGACGGGACGCTCGTGCGGGATGCCGAAGGCCGCTTCGGTCAGCTTCTTCGTGCCGAGGGCGAGGCCCAGATGGTAGCGGCCGCCGGTCGCGGCCTGAGCCGTCTGGGCCTGGCTGGAGACAAGAAGGGGGTGCCGGCCGAAGACCGGGATCGCCGAGGTGCCGACATGCAGTCCCGGTACCTCCCGGCCGACGATCGCGGCGAGCGTGGGGGAGTCGTACGAAAAGGTCTGGCCGAACCACGCGGAGCGCAGGCCGGCCTCGTGAGCCTCCCGCGCGAGTTGCACCGTACTGTCGACTCGGTCCTGAAGTGAAAGCGCTACTCCGATGGTCATAGTCACGGCAACCGCCGGTCGCGCGACCGCCATTCCGGCTCATGTATGACAAGTGCATGGCGGCTTTGTAACGGCTGTCGGTAACGGCTGGCGGCAATCGGCCCCGGCGGCTGCCTGGTGCGACGTGGCTCAAACCAGTTCGGGTTGCGGCTCCGGGCGTATCGACGGCGCGGATTTCGGGTCCCATTGTTTCGTGGTTCGTGCGTAGCCGTAGATCACCGAGGCTGTCGCCAGAAGCAGGAGGGGGCCGAAAAGCGCGGGGTGCTTGGCCATTTCCATGGGGAGAAAGCGGTACGACACCAAAAGCGCGGCGAAGACCGTTGTGCCGTGGGCGACCAGCTGGACGCCCTGCCGATCCCAGCCGCGGTCGAATGCGCGCAGGCCCGCCTCGACGGTGAGCGTGAACACCACGCCGGCGAGGAGATCCACGCCGTAGTGGTAGCCGAAGCCCAGCGTCGCGCTGAGCGTGGCGACGAGCCAGAACGTACCGGCGTACCGCAGCAGGCGCGGACCCTTGCGGGAGTGGATGAAGATCGCGGTGGCCCACGCCGTGTGCAGGCTGGGCATGCAGTTGCGCGGGGTGAGTCCGTCGTACGGCACCGGGTGCGGGGCGGTGATCGGCAGTGGTGTGTGCGGCCACAGGTTGGCCACCGACCACTCCACGCCGCCGGTGCCGGAGGTGCCGGGGCCGTAGGCGAAGATCGGCCCGACCACCGGGAAGATCATGTAGACGGCCGGCCCGAGGAGACCGATCACCAGGAACGTGCGCACCAGGTGGTGGCGGGGAAAACGGCCCTCGGCCGCCACGTTGCGCAGTTGGTAGAAGGCGACGACGATCGCGGCCACCGCGAGTTGGGCGTAGACCAGGTCGAGGACGTGGGTGGTGACCGGGCCGGTGGCCTCGAGCAGCCGGCCTGCCAGCCAGGACGGGTTGCCCAGGGCGTGATCGGCCATCGCCACGTACGGGTCGAGCACGGTCGGGCGGGTTTTCGCCGTGATGAGGAGCCAGGTGTCACCGGTCTTGCGCCCGGCGACGAGGAGCAGGCCAAGGCCGACGCCCTTCAGGAGCAGGACACGGTCCTGTCCGGTGCGGCGCGTGAGCGCGATGACCGCGCAGCCCAGCATCACCCACAGAGCGCCGTTGCCGAAGAACTGTCCCTCGGGCACATCGGCGTCGATCGCCAACCGCACCAGCACGAAGACGACGTCGATGGCTATCGCGGAACCGGCCGCGATGAACCGTTGCCGCCAGGTGAGCACCACCATCATCAGCGCCAGACCGCCGTACAGCGGGCCCGGCTTGGGAGGGAACAGCACCTCCCGCGCTTGATTGGTGATCGGGCCGGGCACGCCGCCGTAGTGGCGCGCGGCTATTTCCAGCGCGACGAGGAATCCGAGGGCCACCACGCACGCCGCGGCCCACAGGATCACCCGCGGTCGGCGCCAGGCGGTGGACTTGATCGTGCGGTCTATTCGTGAAGACACCCGCGAAGCTTTAGATATCAATGAGTTGCCCGAGCCGATTTGGTAGTTGGTAGCTGCTATTCGAATAGATGCCCCTTCGTTTCTCGTGACGTGGTTTCCGGTGAAGGAAGGTGGTGGGGCGCCCCGTCGCGAGGTCGATCATGCCACTGGGGCCGCTCCGCGGTTGTCGATGGGGTGGCCCGGACGACGACGAACGAGGGTGCTGCGCGTACGTGTCGCGCAAGAAGACCCTCAGTCGTGGGAAGAAGGTTGCTCTGCCGACGCCCGCCGGTGGGGCCAAAAGGAAAAGGCAGGAAGATCGCTCTTCCTGCCACTCCTAACGTATAACCCATTGGGGGCCTTGCGGCAAGGCCCGGGTCTTGCCGCACAATCATCCGCCGAGGCCACAACCTGCGGAAACAGGGCGCACGACGCGTCCGGCCGGAGGCCACGGAGGTAGCGCAGTGATCGAGCAGTACGTGTTGGATCTCCAAGAGGTCGACGGAACGATGGCCGCAAGTGTGGGCGGCAAGGGTGCGCACCTGGGGGAGCTGTCGCGCATCGAAGGCGTTCGCGTGCCGGGCGGGTTCTGCGTGACGACGGACGCGTTCCGGCGGGTCATGGTGGAAGAGCCCTCCATCGACGAACGGCTCGTCGAGCTGTCGCGTCTGAATCCGGACGACCGGGAGGGCATCCGCACGCTCAGCGCGGAAATCCGCCGGACCATCGAAGAGATCGTCGTGCCCGGCGATCTCGCGGCGGCAATCACCCGGGCGCTCGCCCGGTTCGACGAGGGCGGGCAAGGCGCCTATGCCGTCCGGTCCAGCGCGACGGCGGAGGATCTGCCGACGGCGTCCTTCGCCGGCCAGCAGGACACCTACCTCAACGTCATGGGGCCTGCGGCGGTACTCAGGCATGTCAGCAGGTGCTGGGCCTCGCTGTTCACCGAACGGGCCGTGACCTACCGCCTGCGGAACGGCTTCGACCACCGCGCGATCCACATGGCCGTGGTGGTGCAGCGGATGGTCCTGCCGTACGCGTCCGGCATCCTGTTCACGGCTGACCCCGTCACGGGCGACCGGAAGGTGGCCACCGTGGACGCCGGTTTCGGCCTCGGCGAGGCTCTGGTCTCGGGCCTGGTGAACCCGGACGTCTTCAAGGTGCGCGACGGCGAGGTCATCGCCGAGACGCTCGCCGCCAAGCAGCGTGCCGTTCACGCCCTGCCGACCGGTGGTACGCGGGAAGTGGCCGTCGACCCGGGTCAGCAGGAGCAGCCGGCGCTGACGCGTGCGCAGGTCGTACGGCTCGTGCGGCTCGGGCGGCAGATCGAGGCGCACTTCGGCAGTCCGCAGGACATCGAATGGTGCCTGGTCGACGACGATTTCCGGATCGTGCAGAGCCGGCCGATCACGACGCTGTTCCCCGTTCCCGTGGCCGACGACGAGGCGAACCACGTCTATCTCTCCGTCGGTCATCAGCAGATGATGACCGACGCCATGAAACCCCTGGGGCTCTCGGTGTGGCAGCTGACGGCCATGGTCGAGATGCACGAGGCCGGCGGGCGGCTGTTCGTCGACGTGACCCCGCGCCTCGCCTCACCCGCGAGCCGCGCCGGGCTCCTGGACATGGTGGGGAAGGGCGATCCCCTGTTCAGGGACGCGCTGGAGACGGTCCTCGACCGCGGCGATTTCGTTCCGTCGGTCCCGTCAGCCCCGTCGCGCCCGGACCCGGCGCCGGGCGGGGCGCCGGCAGGCGGGGCGGCTGCCGGCGGCGCACCCGCCCCGATCGCGAACGATCCGGCCATCGTCCGCGAGCTGATCGAGCGCAGCCAGAAGTCGATCGCCGCCCTGGAGCGTGACATCCGCACGAAGAGCGGACCGGAGCTGTTCGACTTCCTCCTCGAGGCCTTCGCGGAGCACAAGCGGGTCCTGGGCGACCGGCTGAGCATGCAGGCGATCATGGCCGGGATGGAGGCCACGTGGTGGCTCAACGACAAGCTGCTGGAGTGGCTGGGCGAGAAGAACGCGGCCGACACGCTGACTCTGTCCGCCCCGGACAACATCACCTCGGAGATGGGCCTCGCTCTCCTCGACGTCGCCGACGTCATCCGTCCGTATCCGGAGGTGGTGGCGTTCCTGCAGGGCGTCGGGGACGAGAATTTCCTGGATGAGCTGGCCTCGCTCCCCGGCGGGGTGGAGGCGCGGGACGCCATCGAGGCCTACCTCGACCGGTACGGCATGCGCTGCGTCGGCGAGATCGACATCACGCGGCCACGTTGGAGCGAGCGCCCCGGCACGCTCCTGCCCGTGATCCTCGACAACGTCAGGATCTTCGAGCCGGGTGCCGCCGAGCGGCGCTTCGAGGAGGGGCGGCAGGAGGCGCAGAAGAAGGAGCAGGACGTGCTGACCCGCCTGCGCGCCCTGCCGGACGGGGAACAGAAGGCCGACGAGACCAAGCGGATGATCGACCGGCTGCGGACCTTCATCGGGTACCGGGAGTACCCGAAGTACGGCATCGTCAGCCGTTCCTTCGTCTACAAGCAGTCCTTGATGCGGGAGGCGGAGCGCCTTGTGCGGGCCGGTGTGCTGCCCGAGAAGGAGGACATCTTCTACCTCACGTTCCAGGAGCTCCACGATGTCGTGCGCTCGAAGCAGGCGGACGGCCGGCTGATTCAGCAGCGCAAGGAGGCGTTCCGCTCGTACCAGGCGCTCACCGTGCCGCGGGTGCTCACGTCGGACGGTGAGGCCATCGCCGGGTCGTATCGGCGCGAGGACGTTCCGGCCGGCGCTCTTGTCGGCCTCCCTGTGTCCGCCGGGACCATCGAGGGCAGGGCCCGCGTCATCCTCGACATGGCGGAGGCCGACCTCCAGGAGGGCGACATCCTGGTCACGGCCTACACGGACCCCAGCTGGTCGCCCCTGTTCGTCGGCATCGCGGGCCTGGTGACGGAGGTCGGCGGCCTGATGACCCACGGCGCGGTGATCGCGCGGGAGTACGGCTTGCCTGCCGTCGTGGGCGTGGCGCAGGCCACCCGGCTGATCCGGGACGGGCATCGGATCCGCGTGCAGGGGACCGACGGATACATCGAGCTTCTGTCCTGATCAGGTCGCAGCGGGCTCACTTCAGTAGCCGGCTCAGACGTGCAGGGCCGGCTCAAACATGCAGGGTGGGCCGGTAGGTGAGTTCTTGGATGTGGCCGTCCAGTGTCCTCTGCTCGATCAGTTCTAGGTCGAAGTCGGCCGCGCCCCTGAAGACCGGGTCAAGGCCGGTCTCGCCGGTGATGACGGGAAAGAGCGTCACCTGAACGCGGTCGACCAGGCCGGCGGCCATGAGCGCGCGGTTCATCGACAGGCTGCCGTGCGAGCGCAAAGGCACTTGCGACTCCTTCTTGAGCTGCGCGACGACATCGACGGCATCGCCGCTGATGACCTCTCCGTCCGGCCAGTCGATGGGGCCCTCCAGCGTGGTCGACACCACCGTCGCCGGCAGGTTCCTCATCCGCGTGACCCACGGGTCACGCACCTCCGACGACTCGGTGCTGGAGGCCAGCATCTGCGCGAACGCCCGGTACGTGTTGGCCCCGAAGACCATCCGCTGCTCCTTGGCGTACAGGGAGAGGCGGTGGTCGAGGAGCTCGGGGCCCTGCTTGCCCCAGTAGCCGGTCCACTGGCCGCCGGCGGCACCGAAGCCGTCGAGGCTGGAGAAGACGTCGAACGTGTAGGTGGCGGTCATGGTACGGCTCCCCTTATGTGCGTCTTGAGTCCGGTTGCCGGCGTGCCGGCTGTCGTGGATACAGACCGCCGGACGCGCCCGGACTCATCGCTCGTGGACGCGTGCGCTAGAACGCGAGGGAGGAGACGTACTCGGCGGTGCGGACAGGCGGGCGCGGCGCAGGGCCGGGAACGCGGCGGCGACCGTGAGGGTGGCGGCCACGCAGAAGACGCCGCCGGTGATCACTGCCGTACGGGCGCTGGTGAGTTCGGCGAGGAAGCCGACCGCGGCGTTGCCCAGGGCGGGCGAGACGGTTGCCTGGACCATCCACAGGCCGCTGACCCGGCCGCGCAGTTCGTCCGGCGTGCCGTGCTGGAGCAGGGCCGAGCGCAGGGTCTCGGAGATCAGATCGCCCAGGCCCGCGAGGGCGAGCAGCACCAGGGCGACCGGCAGCAGTGATGTCGCGCCGAAGCCGGTGAGCGACAGGCCCCACAGCAGGACGGCGCCGATCAGGGCGTGGCCGCCCGCGCGGCCCGTCCAGCCGCTGGTGGCCGCGCCGATGAGGGCGCCGAGCGCGGGGGCCGCGTAGAGCAGCCCCACCACGCCGGGGCCGCCGTCGAACTGCTGGTCCGCCAGGACGGGGTAGAGGGCCTGCGGCATGGTGAAGACCATGGCCGCGGCATCGATGAGCAGCAGGCCGACGATGAGCCGGTGGCCGCGGATGTAGCGCACGCCGTCGGTGACCGCGGTGAATGCCTGACGGACGCCCTTGGCGCTGTGCGAGACGGCGGGCGGCAGCGGCCGTACGAACACCAGAGCCACGGAGAACGCCAGCAGGCCGACCGCGTCGACGGCGTAGCAGGCGGCGAGCCCGGGGCCCGCGACGAGTACGCCGCCGACGGCCGGACCGAGCAGGGCCGACAGTTGAGCGCCGGCGGACGTCAACGCGCCCGCCGAGGCCAGGCGTTCGGTGCCCACGAGAGCCGGTATGGCGGCAAGCAGGGCCGGGCCGCCGAGCCCCGCCAGGAGACCGGTCAGGCCGGTGGCGGTGTAGATGAGCCACAGATGCGGCTGGGGCAGCAGCGCGTTGAGGGCGAGTGAGCCCGCGATGAGCGGGAGCGGGAGCCGGGTGGCGAGCATCAGCAACCGCCGGTCGTAGCGGTCCGCCAGTACGCCGCCCACCAGTACGCCGACCACCATCGGTAACGCTCGGGCAAGGCTGACCAGGCCGATGTGGGTCGCGGAGCCGGTGAGGTCGTAGATCTGCACGGCCACCGCCACGCTGGTCATGAGCGTGCCGAACAGCGCGGCGAGGAACCCCGCGTACAGCAGGCGGAAGTCGCGGCTGTCGCGGAGCGGGGTGAGGTCCATGGCGAGACGGGACGGGCGCACGGGTGACTCCAGGGGCGGGCCGGGCAGGGGGAGTTAGGCGAGCCTTACTTGGGCAACCATGTCGACCGGATCGCTTAAAGTCAACATGTGTGAAGTTCAAGGCGTCCCAGCGTCTCTGCGGGTGCCCGGTGCTTGCTAGCCTTCGAGGCGATGAGCAGCGACACTCCGGCCCGGCGGCGGCCGACGCACCGCAAGGGCCGCGCCACGCTCACCCGCGAGTCGGTCGGGCGTGCGGCACTCGACTTCCTGGGGCGTCGCGGCGCCGCCGAGCTGACGATGCGTTCACTCGCCCTCGACCTGGGCGTCTCACCCCGCGCGCTGTACAACTACGTCGAGGACCGGCGCGACTTGATCGCCCTGGCCGCCGAGCTGTTCGAGGCCGACTGGCGTCCGCCGGAGCTGGACGCGGGGCCGGACCGGTGGCGGGACAGCCTGCGGGGCTTCTGCGGCGATCTGCGCGCGCACTACCGGCGCCATCCCGGCATGACCACGCTGGCCATGAGCGAGAACGTCACCATGGCGCGACATCCGGCGATGCTGCGGAACGTGGACACGGTGATCGGCTTCTTCGAGGGCATCGGGCTGCCCCTGGCGGACGCCTACCGGGCCTGCATGGAGGCGATCCGGCTCGTCGTGGGGTTCGTCGAGTTCCAGGACGCCCTGTACGATCGCCCGCCCGCCCACCTGGACCCCGCCGACCTCGACCAACTGCCCCCGCCCTGGCTGCGGTCGGCAACGGAGGCAGACCTTCCGCACCTGAGCCGCGCCGGCGACCTGGAGCCCGGCACTCCGGACACGCTGTTCGCCTTCTCCCTGGACATCTTCGTCGAGGGAGTCGCGGCGCGGGTGCGTTCCTGACGGTGCGATGCCGGGGTTTCCGGCAGCGCGACGTGGCGTGATCCGAGGAAGCAGCCGAGTCAGTGGTGAGGGCCCGATCGGCCGAGGGTCTGCTCCGGGGTTGCGCCGGGGCGCGTCCACTGGGGGACGGGGCGGCTTGTCGGGCCCCAGGTGGCGTTTCCGTCGGCGTCCGTGCGCCAACTCCAGCACGCGTTCTCCCCCTTGGGCCAGCCATCGGGGTTGTCCTCCCATGCCTCGCCGCGACCGTAGGGCGTCCTGTCGAGCAGGGCGAGGGATCCGTTGACCGGCTCGTTGCCGCGGCCCGTCGTGGAGTAGGTGAGGAAGGTGCGGTCGCCGTCGCGCAGGAAGCTGGTGAGGTAACCCATCTCGCCGCCGACCGGAGCGGGCACGTCGCGCACCGAGTACCAGGGCTGGGTGTAGCCCATGAACTCGGCGTAGGCGGCCACTTCCTCCCACCGGCCCGTGGTCAGGACGGCGAAGGAGACGCCGCGGGCGTTGAGGTAGACCGCGTCCTGAAGGTGCCAGGCCGTGGTGGTGCAGCCCTCGCACTGGCCCTGATGAGGTGCGCCGTCGTACCACATGTGCTGGTAGACCACGAGCTCGTCGCGGCCCTGGAACAGGTCGAGGAACGGGACTCGGCCGCCGGGTCCGACGACCTCGACCGTCCCGTCGAACTCCACCATCGGCAGCCTGCGGCGGGCCGCGGCGAGAGCGTCGCCTTCGCGGGTGTGCGCCTTCTCGCGGACCAGGAGTTCGTCGCGAGCGGCCTGCCAGGTGGCCTGGTCGACGATGGGCGGGCGGCCGGGTAGTGCGGTGGTCGGGTCGTACGGGTGGTCCGGGTCATCCGGGATCGTCTGCATGGTCGTCCTCCGTGGTGTCCGGTGCGGGGCAGCGTCGTACGACGCTCGCGGCAGTCACCAGGGCAGACTCGCGGGCCGAGCGGAACTCATCGCGGAGGCGGGGCGGGGGTGGGGTGTTCTCGGCTTGGTGGCGGCGCGGGCCGGTGCGGTTCAACGCACGAAGCGGTACACCGCGGTGGCGACGGCGGCTCCCACGACGGCCCCGGCGACTGTCTGCACGGGCGTGTGGTCCTTGAGAGTGACCCGGGACCACGCGGTCAGGACGGGTACCGGCACGAACCACAGCAGCACCGGGCCGTAGGTGACCAGGAGGACGGCGGTGACGCCGGAGGCCAGGGCGGTGTGGACGGAGATCTTCCAACCCAGGGTGACGAGCAGGGTCATGGAGAGGCCGACGACCATCGCGGTGGTCAGCGCGAGGAGGTCGCGCGGCGCGCCGGGAGAGGAGGACAGCAGCGCGATGGCCGTGACGGCGCAGGCCAGGGCGAAAAGGAAGGGGATCAGGTGCTGGTCGCGGCGGGGGATGTGCCGACCGGCCCAGCGTTCCTTGCGTACGCCCCAGTGCACGAAGGCGTAGGGCAGCACACCGCACAGGAAGGCGGTCAGCGCGGCCCAGCCGAGGCCGTGACCGCGGTCGGGAGTGGCCTGCCAGCCCACGGCGAGCAGGACGAGGATCAGCAGGACGCTAGGGGCGAAGGCTTCGGTGACGGCACGGGCCGTGCGGCGTGGCAGGTCGGGAAGTGTGGCGGATCCGGCGGGAGATGCGGTCACGAGCGCGCCTTGCTGGTCGGGTGGGAGGCGGAGGGTCCGGCCGGTGGGGTCTCGCCCGGCGGCATCAACTGCTTCCCGCGTGGACGCCGCGATGCCGGCGAACCCGGCCGGCCCGGCCGTCGGACGTGCCCCACCGGATCGCAGATTACGTGCCCCGGGCGCGCGCCACGGACAGGCGCCGCGCGCCGTCGACCAGGGTTGACGCCGTCGCCGACGCGCCCTCGCCGGGGGAGCCGCTGCGTCCTCCCGTGACCCGGCAAGGCAGCCGCACCGAACATGCGCGCGGCTGTCCGCCGAATACCGCTGCCGCTCCCGTGGTGCCGCTGGGGCGGCCAGCGCACCGTCGCTCCCGTGGTGCCGTTCGGGCGGCCACCGCATCGCCGGTCCCCGTGGCGTGGCTGGGGCGGTCAGCGCACCGTCGATCTTGCGGTGCCGCTGAGGCGGTCAGCGCATCGTCGCTCCCGCGGCGCTGCTGGGGCGGCCACCGCACCGTCGATCCCGCGGTGCCGTTCGGGCGGTCAGCGCATCGCCGCTCCCGTGGCGCTGCTCGGGGGCCACCGCACCGCCGGCCCCCCCGACGCCGCTGGGGCGGTCAGCGCATCGCCGACCCCCGCAGTGCCGCTGAGGCGACCACCGCGCCACCGACCCCCCGGCACTGCTCAGGCCCCCACAAGGCGCGGCGCCAGATACGGCGCCGTGGCGCTGCGTTTCGAGCGGGCTACCTTTGCGGGTGTGCCGGTGGCGACCACTCGGCCGCCCGCGTCGCCGCCGCCGGGGCCGAGGTCGATGACCCAGTCGGCGGTGGCGATCGTGTCGAGGTCGTGCTCGACGAGGACGACCGTGTTGTCGGCGTCGACGAGTTGGTGCAGCTGTCGCAGCAGCAGGGCGATGTCCGCGGGGTGCAGGCCCGCCGTCGGCTCGTCGAGCAGGTAGAGCGCGTGACCGCGCCGGGCTCGCTGCAGTTCGGTGGCGAGCTTGATGCGCTGGGCCTCACCGCCGCTGAGTTCCGTCGCCGGCTGGCCGAGACGGAGGTAGCCGAGGCCCACCTCCCGCAGCGTTTCCAGGCTCCGGGAAGCGGCGGGGACCTCCGCGAGGAACGCGGCGGCCTCGTCGACGGACATCGCGAGAACCTCCGCGATGGACTTGCCGCGATACGTCACTTCGAGTGTCTCGGCGTTGTACCGCGCGCCGCGACACGCAGGGCACGGGGCGTAGGTCCCGGGCAGGAAGAGCAATTCGACCGCGACGAACCCCTCGCCCTGGCACGTCTCGCACCGCCCGTCGGGCACGTTGAAGGAGAAACGGCCGGGTGCGTAGCCGCGCGCCTTCGCTTCGTCCGTGGCCGCGTACAGCTTGCGTACGGCGTCGAACATCCCCGTGTACGTGGCCAGATTGGAGCGGGGTGTGCGGCCGATGGGCCGTTGGTCGACGCGCACGAGCCGGTCGAAGGCTTCCACCCCGGCCGCGTCCTGTACGTCGATCGTGAACTCAGCGCCCTCGTCCTCCTCGGAGGGCTCTCCGGAAGGCTCTTCGGAGGGCTCCTCGGGTTCGAGGCCGAGGTGGCCGCGTACGACCTCGGCGAGCACTTGTGTGACCAGCGTCGACTTTCCGGAACCGGATACGCCGGTGACCGCCGTCAGCACGCGCAGCGGCACGTCGACGGAGACGTCCCGCAGGTTGTGGCGGGAGACGCCGCTCAAGTGGAGCCAGCCCTGCGGCTTTCGGGGGCGACGGGCGACGGGCCGGGCGCGTCCGAACAGGTGGCGGCCGGTGGCCGACTCCTCGACTGCTTCGAGACCGGCGACCGGACCGCTGTACAACACCCGCCCGCCCGCCTCACCCGCGCCGGGGCCGATGTCGACGACCCAGTCCGCCCGGCGTACGACGTCCATGTCGTGCTCCACGACGAACAGCGAGTTGCCGGCCGCCTTCAGCCGGTCGAGGACATCGAACAGGGGCTCGGCGTCGGCGGGGTGCAGGCCGGCGGACGGCTCGTCGAGCACGTAGACCACGCCGAAGAGACCGGAGCGCAGTTGGGTGGCGATCCGCAGGCGTTGCGCCTCGCCGGGCGAGAGCGTCGTGGAGCCGCGGCCGAGACTGAGGTAGCCGAGGCCGAGGCCGATGAGCACCTCGACGCGGGCGACCACATCGGCGCAGATCCGTACCGCCACCTCGGTGGACTCCCCGGACCGGGCGCTCGACGTGGTCGCCGAGGCGTCCGGGAGTTCGGCGACGGGCCGCAGCAGGGCCGCGACCTTGGTCAGCGGCATCGCGTTGACCTCGGCGATCGAGTGGCCCGCAAAGGTGACCGCGAGTGCTTCGGGCCGCAGGCCGCTGCCCTGGCACGCGGGGCAGGTGACGCTCCGGACGAACCGCATCGCCCGCTCGCGCATGCGCTCGCTCTTGGAGTCGGCGAGGACGTGCATGACGTGCTTGCGGGCGCTCCAGAACGTGCCGTGGTAGCCGTAGTCGATACGGCCCGGCTCGGGCTCGATGAGCACGGAGGGCTGCTCGTCGGTATAGAGCAGCCACTCCCGGTCCTTCTTCCTGAGCCTGCGCCACGGTCTGTCGATGTCGATGCCGAGAGCACTGACGATGCTGCGCAGGTTCGCCCCCTGCCAGGCGCCCGGCCAGGCGGCGATCGCACCCTCACGGATGCTCAGCGAGGGGTCAGGGACGAGCAGCCGCTCGGTGACGTCGAGCGTGGCGCCCAGGCCGTGGCACTGCGGGCAGGCGCCGGCCGACGTGTTGGGCGAGAACGCCTCGGCCTCCAGGCGTTCGGCGTCCGGCGGGTAGGTCCCGGCGCGTGAGTAGAGGATGCGGAGCAGGTTGGACAGTGTCGTGAGCGTGCCGACCGTCGACCGTGAACTGGGCGCCCCGCGGCGCTGCTGCAATGCGACGGCGGGCGGCAGTCCGGTGATCTCCTGTACGTGCGGGGCGCCGACCTGTTGCAGGAGCCGACGGGCGTACGGCGCGACGGACTCGAAGTAGCGGCGCTGGGCCTCGGCGTAGAGCGTGCCGAAGGCGAGCGATGACTTGCCCGAACCGGAGATGCCGGTGAAGGCGACCATCGCGTTGCGCGGAATGTCCACGTCCACGTTGCGCAGATTGTGCTCGTTGGCGCCCAGGACACGCACGCAGTGTTCAGCCGCAGAATCTTCCATGGCATGTCTTTATCCGTTCGAGCCGCCGCGCTTGGCCGCCACGCGAATGAAAGAGGCGCGCCGGTTCTGCCGCACGGTCCCGGTGCCCGCCTTCGAGACGTGCCCGCCCGGGGTGTCAGGCCTTCACGATGCGGCGGACGTTGTCGATGTTTCCGCAGCCCGCCTTGAGCTGCTTGGCGCGTTCCTTCGTGAACGCGGCGCCCAGTTCCTCGCGGCGTTCCATGGCCACGTTCTCGCGTGCGCCGTTGAGGATCGTGCGCTCCTCCTCGTCGGTGTGGTGGGTCACCGCCTCGACGAGCTTCTCCAGCTTCTCGTCCCAGTCGTCGGAGCCGACGTCCTCGACCTCCAGGAGATCGAGCAGCGCCTTGTTGCCCTCCTCGTGCTCCTCGACGCCGTGTTCGACCTCGTCGTTGTCGATGTCCCGGTAGCGCTTGAGCGAGGGGTAGACGTCGGACTCCTCCGCGAGCGCGTGCGCGATGAGCAGGTCGGCGAACGCCCTGAGGGCCTCGGCGCGTTCGGCTTCCACGCTGCGCATCTGGCGGAACAGTTCCTCCATCCGCCGGTGATCGTCGAGGATCAGCTCCACGACGTCGGTCGACGCTGCTTTCTCCGGCATGCGGGGCTCCTTCTCGGCAGGGGACGCAGGGGCGCGGTGCGGTGAGCGCCTCCGTACAGATACGTAGCGCGCGCACTGCTCCCACGGAGTGCCCCGTGTACCCGGCCGCCGCGTGTGTCACTCGTACGGCCCACCGAAGCGCGATCCGGCCAAAGCTCACCGGCCAGTGCTCAGCCGTTCAGAGCGATGTGGGCGGTGACGCGTTTGCCGGCCGGTTCGGGGTGGACGGCGAAAGCCCGGGCGACGGCCATGACGATCTCCAGGCCGTGCCCGCCGATCCTGAGCGGGTCCTCGGAGCGGACGACGGGCCGGGTGGTGGCGCTGTCGCGTACGGTCACCGCCACCGTGTCCTCGTCGATGCGCAACTCCATCCGCATCGGACCCGGCGCGTACTTGCAGGCGTTGGTGACCAGTTCGCTGACCACGAGTTGGGTGATGTCCATCGCGCGGTCGGAGACGGCGACGTTCTCGTCCGTCCGGGCCCGCGTGAGGAAGTCGACCGCGAGGTGACGTGCCTCGGCGATGGAGGAGTCCCCGCCGTGCAATGGGACGGCGACACTCATGGTGTGAGCTTGCGACGGCCCCGCGTCGTCGATGCCGGCTGACTCCATTTCTTCTCCACCTTCATCCCCGTTGTCTGCGCACCCCTACCCTGCTGGACGCGGTACATACAGGTCTGGCCGGATCGATAATCCGTTCGAGCGATCCTGTCCGATACGTCGGACAGGTTCGCGGTGTTCGCCCGGCTGAGCCGCGCCGACAGGAGCAGTCCAGGACATGGTGACAGACCACGGCCCGCGGCGACTGCCCCTATGACAGGCGTCATCGGTGCCGCGACCATACCTGCGGCCGTCTGCGACCGCTGAAGAAGCGTCCGTCGAGGATTCTGCGAAAATGTGGCGCATGGCAGTGCTGAGCAGAAACCACGTGACCGTGACCGGTCGCGCCGACGGCCCGGTGGTGATGCTGGCGCACGGGTTCGGGTGCGACCAGAACATGTGGCGTCTCGTGGTGCCGCTCCTGGAGAGTCACTTCACCGTGGTGCTGTTCGACCATGTGGGCGCCGGGCGCTCGGACCTGTCGGCGTGGAGCGAGGAACGCTATTCCTCCCTGGACGGATACGCCGAGGACGTGCTGGAGATCTGCCATGAGCTGGGGCTCGGCCCGGTGACCTTCGTGGGGCACTCGGTGAGCGCGATGATGGGCGTCCTCGCCGCGGTCCGGGAGCCGCAGGCCTTCGCCGGCCTGGTCCTGCTCGCCCCCTCGCCGTGTTTCATCGATGACCCGGCCACCGGCTACCGCGGCGGGTTCAGCGCCGAGGACATCGATGAGCTGCTCGGATCGCTCGACGCCAACTACCTGGGCTGGTCGGGAGCCATGGCTCCGGTGATCATGGGCAATCCCGAGCGGCCGGAACTGGGTGAGGAGCTGACGAACAGCTTCTGCCGCACCGATCCGGACATCGCGCGCGTCTTCGCCCGTGTCACCTTCCTCTCCGACAATCGCGAGGACCTCCCGGGCGTCACCGTTCCCGCCCTGGTCGCGCAGTGTTCCAGCGACGCGATCGCGCCACCGGAGGTCGGAGCCTTCGTGCACGCCAGGATCCCCGGCAGCCGCCTCGTCACCCTGAACGCGACCGGGCACTGCCCCCAGCTCGCGGCGCCGGAAGAGACGGCCGCCGCGATCACCGAGTTCGTCGAAGCCACGCGATGATGTCCAAGACCGGCGGCGGAGGCGGGCGCCCGGACCCCGGAGACCAGCAGCCCGGCGACGACCCCGCGGCGTTCTCCGCGCTCCTCGAGGACAGCACCGAGGACCTGTACGAACACGCGCCGTGCGGCTTCCTCTCCACGCTCCTCGACGGCACCATCGCCAAGATCAACGCGACGCTCCTGGACTGGCTCGGCTACGCCCGCGACGACGTGGTGGGCCGCAAAACGTTCTCCGACCTGCTGACCGTGGGCGGCCGCCTCTACCACGAGACGCACTTCGGGCCCCTGCTGCGCATGCAGGGCGAGGTCAGCGGGATCGCCCTGGAACTGAAGGCGGCCGACGGCAGCCGGCTGCCCGTTCTGGTGACCTCCACGATCAAGACCGGCGGCGACGGGCAGCCGCTGCTGATCCGCACCACCGTCTTCGACGCCAGGGACCGCCGCGCCTACGAGACCGAGCTGCTGCGCGCCCGGCAGGAAGCAGAGCACGAGCGCGAGGAACTCAAGCGGCTCAACGCCGTTCTCCAGCGGACCCTGCTGCCCCCGGCGCTGGTCAGCGTGCCCGGCCTGGAAGTGGACGCGCACTACCACATCGCCTCCACCGACATGGTCGGCGGCGACTTCTACGATCTCTTCCCCCTGGGCGCGGGCACCTGGGGGCTGTTCCTGGGCGACGTGTGCGGCAAGGGCGCCGCCGCCGCGGCCATCACCTCCCTGGCCCGCTACACGCTGCGTGCCGCGGCCGTCTACGACCCTGACCCGGCCGCTGTCCTGAGCAACCTCAACACGGTCCTCAACCACGAGTACACCGGCGAGGACCCGCGCTTCTGCACCGTCATCTTCGGCCTGCTCACCCCCGACACCGACCAGGGCGGCTTCCGCATCACGCTGGCCAGCGGCGGCCACCCTCCGGCGCTGATCGTGCGCTCGGACGGCAGCGCCGACCAGCTCCCCACCCCCGGCGGGCAGCTCATCGGCGCCCTGCCCGACGCCCACATCGCCACCACCACCGTCCATCTCACGGCGGGCGACACCCTGTTGTTGCACACCGACGGCCTCACCGAGGCCCACACGGCTTCGAGCAGCGACGACGACCGCTACGGCGACGAGGCTTTCCTCGGCTTCGCCCGGGCCCTCGCGCCCACCACCGCCTCGGACGCCGTCGCCGCGATCCGCGATCTGCTGGACACCTTCGGCGCAGGCGTCGACGACGACACCGCCGTCCTGGCCGTCAGCGTGCCCCGATGCTAAAGAGCTTCTGACCGCAGCGCCGCCAGGGCCCGGTCCGCGTGGGCGCTCATCCGGAACTCGCTGCGCACCACCTCCAGGACGCGGCGGTCGGGTCCGATGACGAAGGTGGCCCGTTTGGTCGGCAGGGGACCGAAGCCGCGTGCCACGCCGAACTGCCCGCGCACCTCGCCTTCCGGGTCGGACAGAAGCGGGAAGCCGAGCGTGTGCCGGCCCGCGAACTCGCGCTGGCGCTCGACGGGGTCCGAACTGATCCCCACCGGCCTGGCGCCCACCGCCGCGAACTCGGCCGCCAGGTCCCGGAAGTGGCACGCCTCGGCCGTGCAGCCGGGCGTCATCGCTGCCGGGTAGAAGAACACCACCACCGGGCCTTCGGCAAGGAGAGACGAGAGGGCCGTGGGCGTGCCCGTCTCGTCGGGCAGCGTGAAGTCCTCCACGACGGTGCCGACTTGGACCCGCGTCATCGCCGTACTCCCCGGGCGGGGCGGAGACGGACGGGCGGAGCGGAAGCGAGAGGGGGGCGAGGGGGGTGGACAGGCACGAGGTCTCCTCACGGCGCGTCGTCACAAGGCCCGGGCCGGGCGCAGGCACATGGGCACAGGCCCACAGGCACAAGCGCCGGCCCAGGACCGGCACCGGCTCTGGCTCGCGATACTACTCGGCGGTAAGCGCGGTAAGGAGCGGTGTCCGCGGCCCGGTTCGCCGCGGGCCGGCGTGTACGCGACCCGTACACGCCGGAGCCCCTGGGGCCGCCCTGGTGCCCCAGGGGCCGATCAGCCGCGTGCGCACGGGGCGCACGCGAGACCTGCCGTCACGCCGCGCGGGCGTGCCCGGTGTCGTGTTCGGTGCTCTCGTCGCCGCGGACGGCCTCCGCGCGCACCCTGGCGCAGCTGTTGCTGATCAGACGGGAGACATGCATCTGCGAGATGCCGAGCTCCTCAGCGATCTTGCTCTGCGTCATGTCCTCGAAGAAGCGCAGGTACAGGATGGTGCGCTCACGCTCGGGAAGCCGCCGCAGACCGTCCTTGGCGGCCTCCCGGTCGGTGATGAAGTCATAGGCGGGGTCGGACGTGCCGAGGGTGTCCGCCAGGCTGAATCCGTCGGGGTCGGCGGTGATCTCGGCATCGAGCGACAGGGCGCGGTAACTGGTCAGGGCCTCGAGTCCGTCATGGACCTCGGCCTCGGTGAGACCGGTGTGCTCGGCGAGCTCCGCGGCGCTGGGCTCGGCGTCGTGGCCCGGCTGATCCATGAGATCGCGGCGCGCGACCCGCACCTTGTTGCGCAGGTCCTGCACGCGCCGGGGCACCCGGACGTCCCACATGCGGTCCCGGAAGTGCCGGCGCAGTTCTCCGGTGATGGTGGGCACGGCGTAACTTTCGAAGGCCCCGCGTTCGGGCTCGTAGCGGTTGACCGCCTTGATCAGGCCCATCGCGGCGACCTGCCGCAGGTCCTCCAGGTTCTCGCCCTTGTTGCGAAACCGGCCGGCGAGGCGGTTCGCCATGGGCAGCCATGCCGTCACGATCTCCTCGCAGAGCAGGTCGTACTCGGGGCCGCCGTCGAGCGTGGCGAGATGGGCGGCGGCCTCCTTGGTGTCGGGTGCGTCGTCGTGGGTGCGTCCCGTACGACGGCGGGCGGATGGTGCGGTGGCGGTGGCATCGGTAAGCATCAGAAATCGCTCCTCAACGGCGGGCGGACAAATGACCGCGAGAAACGGGATGCTCCGGAGCCGGACATCCAGCGGGAGGAGACATACCACTCCCCGCGGATGCGCCTCCGGTCCGAAGCACGAAGTACGCCTGCCCCTCGACTCGGAGGGGAAACAACGATCGGCCCAACGGATTCGCAGGACCGCCGTTCGTGAAGATCAGGACGTGGTGATCGAACACCGGCGCGACGATGTATCAGCAGGCGCTTCCCGGGTACCTGGCCGCCGCACCGTCACGCCGCCCGGCTCGCTGCCGCAGCCGGCCCGGGCGAGCCTGGAGAAGGTGCCCGCCGCCGAGCGCGGGCACCGCGGACGCAGGAAGGACGTGCCATGGGCATGCGCAGGCGGATCGGCCGGTGGCCCGCATACCGGCAGTTCACCGAGGGAGATCCGCTGGGCCGGGGCCGGGCCGCCATGTCCGGGCACACGGCGCGCATTCGGCCGCGTACCGATTCGGCTGATCGGGTCGTCTCGTCGGTGTGCCCCTACTGCGCGGTCGGCTGCGGACAGGAGATCTACGTCAAGGACGAGTCGGTGGTCCAGATCGAGGGCGACCCGAACTCCCCGGTCAGCCGCGGCCGGTTGTGCCCCAAGGGCTCGGCGACGTTGCAGCTCACCACCGGAGACGCCCGGCGCCACCAGGTGCTCTACCGGCGCCCCCACGCGCGGGACTGGGAGCCGCTGGACCTCGACACGGCCATGGACATGGTCGCCGAGCGGGTGATCGAGACGCGGCGCAGCACCTGGGAGTGGCAGAACGAGGAGGGGCTGCGCACCGCGCGGACCCTGGGCATCGCCAGCCTCGGCGGCGCGACCCTGGACAACGAGGAGAACTACCTCATCAAGAAGCTCCTCACGGGGCTCGGCGTCGTGCAGGTGGAGAACCAGGCCCGTGTCTGCCACAGCTCCACGGTCGCAGGACTCGGCACCTCCTTCGGACGCGGGGGCGCGACCACGTTCATGCAGGACCTCCAGCACGCGGACTGCATCGTCATCCAGGGGTCCAACTTCGCCGAGGCCCATCCCGTGGGCTTCCAGTGGGTGATGGAGGCCAAGGCGCGCGGCGCCCGCGTCATCCACGTCGATCCGCGCTACACCCGCACCAGCGCCCTCGCCGACCTGCACGTACCGATCCGGGCCGGCAGCGACATCGCCTTCCTCGGCGGGATCATCAACCATGTCCTGAGCGAGGAGAAGGACTTCAGGGAGTACGTCCTCGCCTACACCAATGCAGCCATGCTCGTCGGCGAGGACTTCCGCGACACCGAGGACCTCGACGGTGTCTTCTCGGGCCTCGACGAACAAGGGCACCACTACGACCAGAAGAGCTGGCAGTACGAGGGCGTCGACGTACAGGCACCCGCGGGCGACGTCGACGAGCAGTACGAGCAGCGCGTACGCGAGATGGGCGAACCGGAGACGCACGGCTCCGGAGGGGCACCGACGGAGGGCGCGCCGCCCCGGGACGAGACGCTCACCCATCCGCGGTGCGTCTACCAGATCCTCAAGCGGCACTACGCGCGCTACACCCCGGAAGTGGTCGAGGAGAGCTGCGGAGTGCCGCGCGAGACGTTCCTGCGGGTGTGCGAGGCGCTGACCGCGAACTCCGGCCCCGAGCGGACCAGCGCCTTCGCCTACGCGGTGGGCTGGACCCAGCACTCGGTCGGCTCGCAGTACATCCGCGCCGCCAGCGTCCTCCAGCTGCTCCTGGGCAACATCGGCCGGCCCGGCGGCGGCATCCAGGCACTGCGCGGGCACGCCTCCATCCAGGGGTCCAGCGACATCCCCACGCTGTTCAACCTGCTGCCGGGATACCTGCCGATGCCCAGCGCCCACGCGCACGAGACCCTGGACGTGTTCATCGAGGCCAGCCGCACGGACAAGGGCTTCTGGGCCAACATGCGCGCCTACTTCGTAAGCCTGCTCAAGGCCTACTACGGCGACGCGGCCACCGCCGACAACGACTTCTGCTTCGATCACCTGCCACGGCTCACGGGCTCGCACTCGACGTACGAGACGGTCGTGGCGCAACTCGACGGCGTGTGCAAGGGCTACTTCCTGATGGGGGAGAACCCGGCCGTGGGCTCCGCCAACACCCGGTTGCAGCGCCTGGGCATGGCCAACCTCGAATGGCTGGTCGTACGGGACTTCTCGCTGATCGAGTCGGCCACCTGGTGGCAGGACGGCCCCGAGATCGAGACCGGCGAGATGAGCACCGAGGACATCGCCACCGAGGTGTTCTTCTTCCCCGCCGCCGCGCACACGGAGAAGTCCGGGTCGTTCACCAACACCAACCGCTGGGTGCAGTGGCACCACGCGGCCGTCGAACCCCGCGGAGACGCGCGCAGCGACCTGTGGTTCACCTACCACCTCGGCCGGCGCATCAAGGAGAAGCTGGCCGCGTCCAGCGACCCGATGGACCAGCCCGTGCACGACCTGACCTGGGACTATCCGGTGGAGGGGCCGCTGCAGGAGCCGGTGGCGGACTCGGTGCTCGCCGAGATCAACGGCCATGGTGCCGACGGGAGCCCGCTGTCGGCGTACACCGAGCTGAAGGACGACGGTTCGACGCGGTGCGGCTGCTGGATCTACTGCGGTGTGTACGCGGACGGCGTCAACCAGGCCGCCCGCCGCAAACCCGGCAAGGAGCAGGACTGGG
The DNA here is from genome assembly GCF_014649775.1 of Streptomyces longisporoflavus. Lineage (GTDB taxonomy): Bacteria > Actinomycetota > Actinomycetes > Streptomycetales > Streptomycetaceae > Streptomyces > Streptomyces longisporoflavus. The sequence continues at coordinate 248,848 of NZ_BMTR01000001.1, forward strand.
TGGCCGCCGAGTGGGCCTGGGCGTGGCCCGCCAACCGCCGCATCCTCTACAACCGGGCGTCGGCCGCCCCCGACGGCACCCCGTGGAGCGAACGCAAGGCCTACGTCTGGTGGGACGAGAACGACGGCAAGTGGACCGGGCACGACGTGCCGGACTTCGTGCCGGACCGTGCCCCGGACTACGTGCCCCCGAAGGGCGCGACCGGTCCCGACGCGCTGCGCGGTGACGACGCCTTCATCATGCAGGCCGACGGCAAGGGGTGGCTGTACGCGCCCGCAGGCCTCGAGGACGGTCCGCTGCCCACGCACTACGAACCCCAGGACTCGCCCTTCCCCAACGCGCTGTATCCGTCCAGGCCGCGCTCTCCCGTCCGGCAGCTGATGCCGCGGGAGGGCAACCGCTACCACCCGAGCGGCGACGAGCCCGGCAGCGACGTCTATCCGTACATCGTCACCACCCACCGCCTCACGGAGCACTTCACGGCGGGCGGCATGAGCCGCTGGTCGCCCTATCTCTCCGAACTGCAGCCGGAGTTCTTCTGCGAGGTCTCGCCGCAGCTCGCCGCCGAGTGCGGCCTTGAACACACCGGCTGGGCCACCATCATCACGGCCCGCAACGCCGTGGAGGCCAGGGTCATGGTCACCGCACGGATCAAGCCCCTCACCGTGCACGGGCGCACGGTGCACCAGATCGGCCTGCCCTTCCACTGGGGCCCCAACGGCGTGGCCACCGGCGACGCGGCCAACGAACTGGTGGCCATCGCCCTTGACCCGAACGCCCACATCCAGGAGGACAAGGCCCTCACCGCGGACATCCGGCCCGGTCGGCGCCCTCGCGGCCCGGACCTGCCCGAGCTGGTCGCCGCATACCGCCGACGCGCGGGCATCACCGAGACCACGGGTACGGAGGCCGGGACATGATGGAGCGCCATCTGCTGAGCGGGGTCGAGCCCGACCCCGCCCGCGACGCGGGCCACCCCGAGCCGCCCCCGCGGGTCGGCTTCTTCACCGACACCTCCGTATGCATCGGCTGCAAGGCCTGCGAGGTGGCGTGCAAGGAGTGGAACGCGATCCCGGAGGACGGGCTCTCCCTCACCGGGATGAGTTACGACAACACTCAAGGGCTCGGCGCGTCCACCTGGCGCCATGTGGCCTTCATCGAGCAAACGGTGTCCGAGGAAACGGTGCCCGAGCCGCAGGGGCGCACCCAGCTCCCGCTCGTGGACGGCACGGCCCCGGCCGCGCCGCAGGAAGCGGGCGAGACCACCCGCTGGCTGATGTCGTCCGACGTGTGCAAACACTGCACGCACGCGGCATGCCTGGACGTCTGCCCGACCGGCTCGCTCTTCCGCACCGAGTTCGGCACGGTCGTCGTGCAGGAGGACATCTGCAACGGTTGCGGCTACTGCGTGCCCGCCTGCCCGTACGGCGTCATCGAGCAGCGCCCCTCGGACGGGCGGGCGTTCAAGTGCACCATGTGTTACGACCGGCTCAGCGCCGGCCAGGAGCCCGCCTGCGCCAAGGCCTGCCCCACCGAGTCCATCCAGTTCGGGCCCCTGGACGAGCTGCGCGAACGGGCCGCCCTGCGCGTCGACCAGCTGCACGAGGCGGGTGTGAGCGGCGCGCGTCTCTACGGGGACGATCCGGACGGCGGAGTCGGCGGTGACGGCGCCTTCTTCCTGCTCCTGGACAAACCCGAGGTGTACGGGCTGCCGCCCGACCCCGTCGTCACCACACGTGACCTGCCCGCCATGTGGAAGCACGCGGGAGCGGCGGCCGTGTCCCTGCTCGGCGGATTCGCCCTCTCCTTCGCCCTGCCCGCTCTCGCACGAAGGAGGGGGACGCGATGAGCGAGCTCCAGGGACGGCGGGAACGCCGAGGACGCCAGGGTCGCCGAGGGCGCCGCGGACGCCGTGGTGAACAACTCATGGTGCCGGAAGCCGAGTTCGCCTCGTACTATGGGCGGCCGATCATCAAGGCGCCGTCCTGGTCCGCCACCGACATCGCCGGCTACTTCTTCCTGGGCGGTCTGGCGGGCGCGGGCTCCGTGCTCGCGGCCGGCGCCCAGCTGACGGGGCGCGGGAGCACGGCCACCGCCATGAAGGTGTCATCGCTGGGGGCGGTGTCGCTGGCAGCGGCGGCGCTCATCCACGATCTCGGCGTGCCGAGCCGCTTCCCGAACATGCTGCGGGTCCTCAAGCCGACGTCACCGATGAGCGTGGGTTCCTGGCTCCTTGCCGCCTACGGTCCCGCCGCAGGGGTGGCGGCGGTCTGCGCGACCACCGGCCGGCTGCCCCGCATCGGCGCCGTGGCGACCGGCGCGGCCGCCGTGTTCGGCCCGGCCGTGGCGTCCTACACCGCCGTGCTCGCGGCCGACACCGCGGTGCCCGCCTGGCACGGGGCCCACCGGGAGTTGCCCTACGTCTTCACCGCGTCCGCCACGGCCGCCGCCTCTGGCATGGCCCTGGTCGCGGGGCCCGTGCGGGAGTCCGCTCCGGCGCGCTGTGCCGCGGTTGCGGCGGCGATGGCCGAGGCCGCCGCGGTGCGGGCGGCCGAGAAACGGCTCGGCATGGTCGCCGAGACCTACCGGCAGGGCCGTGCCGGGCAACTGATGCGCTGTGCCCGGTGGTTGACCGCGGCCGGTGCCGCCGGGGCCGCGGCTCTCGGCGGGCGCAGCAGGACCGCGGCCGTGGCAGGGGGCCTTGCGATGCTCGCCGGGTCGGCCTGTACGCGCTTCGGCGTCTTCGCCGCCGGCATTGCCTCGGCCGAGGACCCCAAGTACACGGTGGTCCCGCAGCGGTCCGACGCCCCGTCCGATACCCGGTCCGATACCCGGTCCGATGCCCGGCCCGAGGTGCCGACGTGCGGCCCGCACGACCACGAAGAATCATGAGGACGAATCATCTGTAAACAGAGGAAAGGGGCGCGACATGCCTGCCGGATCGAACAAGAAGCGTGAACGCCAGTACGAGCACATCAAGGACAGCGTCGAGGACCGAGGAGGCTCGACCAAGCGCGCGAAGGAAATCGCCTCGCGGACGGTGAACAAGGAGCGGGCCCGGTCGGGCGAGTCGAAGACGGCCAGCAAGACCTCCACGCAGGACAAGAAGTCTGCGTACGAGCGCGGCGGGGAGCGTTCGCACAGCGGTGCGCAGGGGCCGACCAAGGACCAGCTGTACGAGGAGGCCAAGAAGAAGAACATCGACGGCCGTTCGTCCATGAACAAGCAGGAGCTCAAGAAGGCCCTCGGCCGCTGAGGGGCCGCTGCCGGGCCGTTGACGTGGCGCCGGCGTGCCGCTGATCGGGTGATTCATCAGGTGCGGCGTGCATGCCGGGAAACGGATGGGGCACCCGAGACGCGGGGTGCGAAGCGTCGGAACGGCCTCGGACGCTTGGCTTCGTCGCCGGTCGGCCGCATTGGGGTGCGGCCGACCGGCGGCCTTCTCCGTCAGGGCTTTCCGTCAGGATCCCGTGAAGGACCCCGTGCAGGGCTTACGGCAGCGGAGTGCCGCCCGTCGCGTTCATGACCTCGGCCGTGATGAAACTGGCGTGACGTGAGGCCAGGAACACGTACGCGGGCGCCATTTCGGCGGGCTGGGCCGGGCGCCCCATCGGTGCCTGCTTCCCGAACTCGGCCGTGTCCGGCAGCGTCGCCGGGATCAGGGGCGTCCATACGGGCCCCGGTGCCACGGCGTTCACCCGGATCCCCTTCTCCACCAGCATCTGGGCGAGCCCCTGGGTGAAGGTGACGATGGCGCCCTTGGTCATGGCGTAGTCGAGCAGGTGAGGGCTCGGCTTGTAGGCCTGCACCGAGGTGGTGTTGATGATCGAACCGCCCGACGGAATGTGCGGCGCAGCCAATTTGCAGAGCCAGAACATGGCGTACAGGTTCGTGCGTACGACGCGGTCGAACTGCTCGGTGGTGATGGAGCCGATCCCGTCCGGCTGGGACATCTGGTACGCGGCGTTGTTGACGAGGACGTCGATGCGCCCGAACTCGTTCACGGCCCGTCCCACCACCTCGCGGCACCGCTCCTCCTCGCGGATGTCGCAGGGGAAGGCGATCGCGGTGCGCCCCGCGTCCTCGACGAGGCGGACCGTCTCACGGGCCTCGTCCGCCTCTTCGGGCAGGTGGGTGAAGAGGACGTCGGCGCCCTCGCGGGCGAAGGCGAGAGCGACCGCTCGGCCGATGCCGGAATCACCGCCGGTCAGTACCGTCTTGGCGCCCTCCAGGAGGCCGCTGCCCCGGTAGGAGTCCTCGCCGTGGTCGGGCGGCGGGTCCATCGGGCCGGTCCAGCCCGGGTGCTCCTGGTTCTGGTCGGGGAAGTCCGGGCGGGGGTGGGCGGTGGTCGGATCCTGGGAGCTTCGGGCGTCATTCATGGTCATGGTCCTCTCTGTCCAGGGGCGGCCTTCGAGGGCCGGGTGCGCCCGATTTCACACTCCGCCGACTCACCGTTGGCCGCCACTCGTGCGATTACGCAGGGCGACTCGGCCGTCCGGAACGGGCGGCCACGAGGGCGCCGCCCGTGCCGGGCCGCCGACGAGTCATCGCAGGGCGTCGCCCGAAAGGAGTGAGTCATCGGTGGGGCGGGCGCCGGGCAGTTGGTGGCTCGCGGCCACCACGGCGGCGTCGATGTCGCTGGTGCCGGTGGCCAGGCACAGGCTGTAGGCGACGTCCTCGTACTCCTGACGGCTCTGAGGGCTTCCCTGGTCGGCCCTCAGGACGGCCAGGGCCTTGTAGCGCTCCAGCAGGTCTTCGAGGACCACGGGGTGGGCCAGCAGCATGAGAATCCTTTCGGGTCTTGCGGTGCGACCATCGCTACGCCCGTGTGCCCCTGCCGCGGAAGATCAATCTGCCCCGGGGCGACGTTCGCGCAGACCCGTTCAGGACGCTGCCGCCGCCGCGGTGTGGGCCGTCGCCGCCTCGCGCAGCGCATGCAGTCCGGCCGCCACCAGCGGATGCTCGGCGCTGCCGCGCCGCACCGCGGCCAGGAACCGGCGCGCGGGAACGGGCGTGCCCCGCAGCGGGACCCGGACGACCGGGTGCCGGGGGAGCGGCACGATCCTCGGCACGAGACAGACGCCGAAGCCCTCGGAGACGAGCGAGGAGACCGCGTACCACTCCTTGACCTGGTGGGTTATGCGCGGCGTGAAGCCGGCCGCCGTACACGCGGCCATCACCAGCGGATAGGTGTCGTTGTTCGCCTTCTTCACGATCCACGGCTGCCCGGCGGCCTCCGCGAGTTCGACTCCTCCCGGCCGGGCGAGCTGGTGCCCCTCGGGCACCAGCAGGTCCTGGAGGTCGGTCAGGAGCGGTGTCTGCTCGAAGCGGGCGTCCGTGACGGGCGGCGCGTCGGGGCCGGGCAGCACCAGGGCCACGTCCGTCTCGTCCGCGAGCAGCATCCGGTAGCACTCGGCGCTCTCCTCCTCGACGAGCAACGACTCCACCAGCGGGTCTGTCTCCCGCAGCCGGGCGGCTGCCGGAGCACCCAGCGCGGCAAGGGCGGAGGAGACCCCGCACAGCCGCAGGGTGCCCCGGATGCCCGAACCCTGCATGGCCAGTTCCGCCCGGGCCGCCTCCCACTGCGCCCGCAGCGCGTCGGCGTGCCGGAGCACGACGTGCGCGGCCGGTGTCAGACGCACACGCCGCCCCTCGGGCCGCAGCAACTCCACTCCCAGGTCACGGGCGAGGAGCCGCAGTTGCTGGGAGACGGCCGAGGGAGTCAGATGCAGGGCCCCGGCGGTCGCGGTGACCGTGCCGTGCTCGGCGAGTGCCCGTAAGACGTGCAGCCGGTGGTCGATCATGAAGGCAAGCCTAAAAGGTTGTGTCCGTTTTCTTTTGCTGGACGTGCATGATCGTGCTGCCGAGCCTGGAGACATGAAGAAGCTCCTGGCCGTCGGCCTCTCCGCCGCTGCCGCGATCCCCGCTCGCGCGATTCCGGCTCCCGCGCTGATGCTCGGCAGCGTGCTGAGCCTGCAGTTCGGGCAGGCCCTGGGCAAGCAGCTCGCCGGAGCGGTCGGCGCGCCGGGCGCCGTGGCCCTGCGCCTGGGGCTTGCCGCGGTGCTCCTGCTGCTCCTGTACCGGCCCTCGCTGCCGCGCACCCGCAAGGACGCGGCGCTGGTCCTGGCCTTCGGGACGGCCATCGCCGGGATGAACCTCATCTATCCCGCACTGCTCCTGCTTCCCCTCGGTCTGGCCAGCGCGCTGCAACTCCTCGGCCCGATCACGCTGGCCGTGCTGACCTCGCGTCAGTGGCGTGACGTGGGCTGTGCCGTCCTGGCCGGGTGCGGGGTATGGCTCTTCCACGTGCCCCACGGCGCCGGCTCCTCGCTCCCCGGAGTGCTGGCGGCCCTGGCGGCAGGAGCGGCCATGGCCGGCTATCTGGTGCTGAGCAAGAAGGCGGGGGCCAGGAGCGCGGGAGGCGGCCCGCTGGCACTGGCGGTGACATGGGCGGCCTTACTGACGCTCCCGCTGGGCCTCGCGGACCGGGGCGCCGGGCTCCTCACTCCGCGGGTTCTGCTGCTGGGGACCGCCCTTGCCGTGCTGTCGGCGGTCATTCCCTACTCGCTGGAGCTGGCGGCCCTGCGCAGGCTGCCGGTCCGGACGGTGAGCGTGCTGACCAGCCTGGAGCCCGCGAGCGCGGGTCTGGCCGGCGTACTCGTCCTCGGCGAGGACCTGGGCCTCGTGCAGTGGGCGGCCCTGGCATGCGTGGGCGCGGCGAGCGCGGGCGTGGTTGCCCCGCGCTCGCCGCGCCGGGGAGGTCGCTTCGCGCGACGGCCGGGCGAGCCGGAAGAGTCAGGCCAGCAGGCCGGCGCGCAGCTTCTTGAGGGTGCCGGTGAGAAGACGCGAGACGTGCATCTGTGAGACCCCGAGCTCGGCGCCGATCTGCGACTGGGTCATCTCCTGACCGAAGCGCAGCTCCAAAATGCGGCGCTCCCGGTCGTCGAGTTCATCGAGCAGAGGTGCCAGCGAATGGAGGTTCTCCAGTGTCTCCATCGCCGGGTCCGGCCCTCCTATCACGTCGGCCAGAGTGCGCGTCGGTGCGGCCGCGCCCTCGCCCCCGTCGGTGGGCGCCTCGAGGGAACCGGCGGTGTAGCCGTTCGAGGCGACGAGTCCGTCTATGACCTCGTCCTCGGTGATGCACAGATACTCGGCGAGCTCCTTGACGGTCGGCTCGTGGTCCAGGCGGCCGCCCAGCTCCTCCTTCGCCCTGGCGAGCTCCACGCGCAACTCCTGCAGCCTGCGCGGGACATGCACGGCCCAGGTGGTGTCCCGGAAGAACCGCTTGATCTCGCCGACGATGTACGGTACGGCAAAGGTGGCGAACTCGACCTCGCGGCTGAGGTCGAACCGGTCGATGGCCTTGATCAGACCGATCGTGCCGACCTGGACGATCTCTTCCATGTCGCCGTTGCCCCGGTTGCGGAAGCGGCGTGCCGCGAACTGCACGAGGGTCAGGTTCATCTCGATAAGGGTGTTGCGCGCGTACTGATATTCGTGCGTGCCCTCTTCCAGGGTCTGCAGCTTGTCGAAGAACATCTTCGACAGGGCGCGGGCGTCCTTGGGCGCCACCTTGTCCGTGTCCTCGATCCAGGGCAGCTCCGCCTCGACGGCGCCGACTGCCTGTTCAGAGATCAGTGACATGTCTCTACCTCCCCTGGTGATTCAAAGCTTCCTCGTACCGCCCCTGCCCCCGCACAAAGGAGGCATGTGCGTTGACCCAATTTTTCTTGCTGCTGGGAAATAGTTGTCTCTGTGCATCGTACGATGTGGGAGGTTGCCCGGCTTCAGCCAGGCATTCGCCCGAGCCTGACAGCTCCGGCCGCCGGTGTGACTACTCGGGCGCCCCGTGGTGGACTGAGCGCAGGCCCCCGCGCCGAAGACCGGCTGACCGGGGGTGCTGTCGGCCGGGCTTCAACTTCGGTGTGGCTTAACGAGAAGCAGGATCACGTGGACAGATTCGCTGCCGTCGAGCGGGCGCTGCGCAAGGCAGCTCCCCATTTGCTGCTTGATGTCGTGACGGGGGCGCTGCGGGAGCAGTACGGGGTCGAGCGGGCGGAACTGCGGCTCGCCGACTACGGCTTGACCACCCTTCAGAGGGTGGAGGACGTGCCGTTCACCACGGAGCCGGTGTCGCTCCGGGACAGTCCGCAGGGCAGGGCGTTCGGCGCCCAGGAGCCCTACGTCGAGCCGAAGGCCGTGCAGGGCATGGCCACGGTCCACATGCCGGTGAGCGTCCGGGGGGACCGGATGGGCGTTCTCACCGTCACGCTGCCCGAGGAGAACTGCACCCGGGCGCATCTGGCGGAGATGCAGCACATCTGCGAGGCGCTGGGCCACGAGATCATGGTCGCCGAACGCGACACCGACCTGTACGTCCTCGCGCGCCGGGCCACCCGCCTGACGCTCGCCGCCGAGATGCAGTGGCATCTGCTGCCGGGGCGTTCGGTGTCGCGTCCCGAGTTCTCGCTGGGCGCCCATCTGGAGCCCGCGTACGCGATCTACGGCGACAACTTCGACTGGTCGGTCTCGGCGCACCACCTCACGCTCACCGTGACCAACGGCATGGGCCAGGGGATGGAGGCGGCGCTGCTCACCAATCTCGTGGTGAACGCGCTGCGCAACGCCCGCCGTGCGGGACTGGAACTCGCCGACCAGGCGCGCCTGGCCGACCAGGCCGTCTACGCGCAGTACCGCGGCGAGCTGCACGCCTCCGTCCTGCTGCTGCGGGTCGATCTCGGCACCGGCGAGATCGATGCCGTCGATGCCGGGTCCCCCCGCATGTGGAGGCTTCGCGGGCGGTCGGTCGAGACCGTCGACTTCGACGCGCAGCTTCCGCTGGGAATGTTCGAGGAGACGGCCTACGTCGCGGAGCGCCTTCGGCTTGAACCGGGCGACCGTGTCCTGGTGGGCAGCGACGGGGTCTTCGACGGCGTATCCAAAACGGGAGAGCGGTACGGGGAGCGGGCCCTCGCCCGGTCGATGTCCGCGCATCGCCTGTTGCCTGCCCCGCAGGTGCCGCAGGCCGTGCTGCGCGATCTCGGAGAGTACCGGGGGTCGCTGCCCCTGGACGATGACGCCCTGGTGGTCTGCCTCGACTGGTTCGGACGGCAGTGATACTCCGGCGAGGGTCGGCCTGAGCGCTCGGCGGCGGTCAGCCTGCCGAGCGCCAGGTTCTGGCTCCGTCGCTGTCCTGTCCGGGCGCGGCCGCGACGTCACGAAAGGCTCGGAGTCCTTCGAGCAGGGCCCGCCTCGCCTTGGGCGGCATGGCGTCGATGGTGGCCATCAGAATGCCTTCGCGTCTCTTGCGCAGGTCGGTGAGGTAAGCCCGGCCGAGGCTGGTCAACCGCAGCTCCAGCTCCCGTCTGCTGACCGGGCTCGGCGTGCGCTCGATCAGGCCGGTGGCCTGGAGCCGGTCGCACAGGCGGCTCACCGACGGCGGAGCCGACTGCAGGGCCTCGGACAGCATCCGCAGGTTGATGCCGTCCTCGCGGTCCAGGGCGTACAGCACGCGCAGCTGGGACGGGGACACCGGTCCGGTCGGCACGGCTTCACGTCCCTGCTCCCACATGACCTCGATCAGCTCGACGAACTCGGAACCCGCATGAGCCGCATCCCGGGACCTGCGATCGGGTTCGGGACTCAGACCCATATCGATGACACTCCGATCGACGTCGTCTCTCTCGTACATCTTGCCACCGGGGCACGGCCCACACACCGAGACCTAATCGGCTGACGAGGAAACGCGGGTCGCGGAGAGCGAATACCGTGCTTGCGGCGTGCGGCAGCCCCGAGAATGCGCGGCGACCCCGTCGGACTTCTTTCCGTTGACGGGGCACGGTGCGACGAGAGCGCTGATGGTGCACGCAACACCGGAGCGTCTCGGCGCCGACGGTTGTGCCAGGAAGCATAGTGGAAACCGCCCCGGTCTTCGCCGACCGGTCGCAGATTCGAGGAAGCCGGGAGCCCGCGGGCGCGTGCCACACCTCCCCGTTTGCCTTCTCACCTGGCGATCCTGCTTCGCCGACGTATCGGCGTCCGGCATCAAGAACGCGTAAAGACTGCCGGGATGCGGCAGTGCGCCGACGCCGGCCCGCGGACCAGGATGGCCCTGGCAGGAACGGGGGGCGAGGTTCCGGTGCCGGCCGCGAAAGCGTGCCCGGCACCGGAACCCGAGCCGCAACGGGGGGCGAAGGGGGTGGCCGGGGATGGGGGAGTTCCTGCACTCCGTGGCAGGATTCCCGGCCATCCTCTTCAGCGCCGCCCTCCCCGTGGTCCTGGGCTTCTGGCTGCTCGTCGCCCTCGGCTGCGCCGATGCCGACAGCTTCGACTCGGATCTGGACGCCGGCGCGGTGGGCCTGGGCGGCGTGCCGGTGGCGGTGGCGGCGTCCCTGCTGACGGCAGTGGGCTGGATCACCAGCCTGAGCGGCTCGATCCTGATCGGGCGCGCTGCCCCGGCCGGACTGGTGCACGCGGCCGCGGATGTTGTTCTTCTCATTGCCTCCCTCTTGCTCGCCTGGTGCGTGACGCGCTGCTTCGTACGTCCGCTGGCCAGGCTGTTCTCCGGCGGATCAGCCCGGACCTCGTCCCGCGACGCGGCGCTCGACCCGGGGCCGCGCGCCGATCACGGCTGATCCGCGGCAACTCGGCGTCGATCAGGGTCAGTCGGCGGGAACGCAGATACGCGCCGCCGCATGCCCTCGTACATGAGACGTCAGATCTTCTGTCTGAGGGGCCGACGCTCAGCACGCGGCTCCCATGTCGCCTGTTCGCCGCTCGCGCCACCGCTTCCGCGCTGATCTCGATCGCGATGATGGACGAGATCTGCCCGCCCTCGTCGCTCTGCCGTCCTGTCGCCCTGCCGTCCTCGCCGCACTCGCAGGCCGTCCGCGTAAGACCGGCGGCACGCGGGTTCCCGCCGAGACCGCCAAGCCCGCCGCGCCCGCCACGCCTTCCGAGAAGAGAGATCCCCCATGCAGCGAAGAGCCCCCTTCGCCCTGCTGTCCGCCGCTGCCCTCGCCATCACCGCCACCGTTACCGCACACGGCGCCCCCGCCGTCTCGGGCGCCCTGACCTCCCGTGACCTGACCACCAACGGAGTGGGCTCGCCCTACTACCGGATCCCCGCGCTGACCACCTCGGTCAAGGGCACGCTGCTCGCGGCCTACGACGCCAGGCCCAGCCGGGGCGACCTGCCGGGCAACCTCGGCGTCGTGCTGCGCCGGAGCACCGACGGCGGTGCGACGTGGAAGGCGCAGCAAGTGGTGCGCAAGGACGCCGCGCCCAAGGGGCACGGCGACCCGAGTCTGCTCGTGGACCGTACGACCGGCCGGATCTTCGTGTTCTACGCCTCCTCGGTGAACCGGGGTTTCGCGGGCTCGGGCACCGGCAACGACGAGAACGACCCGGACATCCTCCAGGCCGACTACAGCTACTCGGACGACGACGGCGTGACCTGGACCCACCGCCGCATCACCAAGCAGATCAAGGATTCTTCCTGGGCGGGCATGTTCGCGTCGTCGGGCGAGGGCATCCAACTGCGGCACGGTCCGCACGCGGGCCGGCTGGTCCAGCAGTACGCCATCCGTATCGACGGGGCCAACTACGCGGCCAGCGCCTACAGCGACGACCACGGAGCGACCTGGAAAATGGGCCATCCGGTCGGTCCCGGCGGGGACGAGAACAAGACCGTCGAGCTGTCGGACGGCACGATCATGCTCAACAACCGTTCGAAGCCCTACCGGACGATCGCGTACTCCTCTGACGGCGGGGTCAACTACACCCCGTTCAGACAGGACACCGAGCTCACCGACCCCGCGAACAACGCCTCGATCATGCGGTACAACCCCGGGGTACCGGCCTCGCACCCGCAGTCCTCGTGGCTCCTCTTCAGCAATACCGAGGACGCGACGACGCGGCGCAACCTCACCGTGAAGATGTCCTGCGACAACGGCGAGACCTGGCCGATCAGAAAGGTCGTCGTCCCCGGCCGCGCGGCCTACTCGACGCTGACGAAGCTGCCGGGCGGTCGCGTCGGGCTGCTCTACGAGCGCGGCGACTACGCGCACATCACGTACGCGTCCTTCGATCTGGACTGGCTGGGCGGCACCTGCGCCGACATCACGATCGCTCCGCCCACGGCCCTGAAGGCGAAAGCCAGGGCGGAAGTCGAGGTCCGGGTGGTCAACCGGATGGACGAGCGGCGCGCCCAGGGCACCCTCGATCTCACCGTGCCCGATGGTTGGACGGCGCGTCAGGTCGCCGTGCCCGCGCTCGACCCGGGCGAAGGAGCCACCGTCGGGGTCCCGGTCACCGTGGCCCCGGACGCCTCGGGCAGCGTCAGGCTCACCGCGACGTACCAGACCGGCGGCAAGCGGGCCTCGGGCAGCGCGACGGTGGCGATCACTTCGTAGCCGGTTGCAGGCGTGAGTGGATGCCGTCGATGCGGGTCCGCTGATGTCCGTCGTCGAGGTCTTCGCGTACGCGGGCCATGGCGGCCCGGAACGCGTCGAGGACCTCGCTGAGCAGGTGGCTGTCGAGCGAGGCGTAGAGCGCGAGGTGGAAGGCGCGGTCGGTGGAGCGGGCCACCCGGTCGTCGCGGGCCTCTCGCCGGCCGCGGGAGCGGGCCTCGGTAATCGGTGACACCGCCCGCATCTGACACCGGCGCCCCAGCCCTCGCATCCCGGCCGTTCCCGGCGGCGGGAGCAGGCGATGCGTGGTGTTCTGGTTCCTATGAGCAGTCCCGAGGAGCAGACGGACCGTCCCGAGGAGCAGACGGACCGTCCCGAGGAGCAGACGGACCTGAGCGGGGCGAGCCGCGGCGTGCCCGCGGCGGATCCCCCCTCCAGCCGACGCTGGTGGGCCCTGGCCGTGATCGCGCTCGCCCAGCTCATGGTGGTCCTCGACGCGACCATCGTGAACATCGCGCTGCCCTCCGCGCAGCGCGAGCTGGGCCTGACCAACGGCAACCGCCAGTGGGTCATCACCGCCTACACGCTGGCCTTCGGCGGGCTGCTGCTGCTCGGCGGCCGCATCGCCGACCTCGTCGGCCGCAAGCGCACCTTCATCATCGGGCTCGTCGGCTTCGCCGCGGCCTCGGCCCTCGGCGGCGCCGCCACCGGGCCCGCCATGCTCTTCGCCTCCCGCGCCCTGCAAGGCGTCTTCGCCGCGGTCCTCGCCCCGTCCGCGCTCTCGCTGCTTACCACCACCTTCACCGACGGCAGGGAGCGAGCCAAGGCGTTCGGGATCTACGGCGCCATCGCCGGCGCGGGCGGCGCGATCGGCCTGCTGCTCGGCGGCATCCTGACGGAGTACCTGGACTGGCGCTGGTGCCTGTACGTCAACGTGCCCATCGCCGTGCTTGCCGTCTTCGGCGCGATCTCCCTGCTTGAGGACCGCGAGGGACACAAGGAGGCCCGCCTGGACGTCCCCGGCGTGCTCCTGGGATGCGGAGGGCTCATCGCCGTCGTGTACGGGCTGAGTGAGGCGGAATCGCGAGGCTGGACATCGGCGATGGTTCTCGGCCTGCTGATCGGCGGCGTCGTGCTCCTTGCCGTGTTCGCGTGGTGGCAGACACGCACGACGCGCCCCCTGCTGCCGCTGCACATCGTCAAGGACCGCAACCGCGGCGGCTCGATGCTGACCATGGGACTCGCCACGATCGGCATGTTCGGTGTGTTCCTCTTCATGACGTACTACCTGCAGAGCATTCTCGGCTACTCACCGGTGAAGACCGGGTTCGCCTTCTTCCCCATGTCGCTGGCCATCATCGTCGGTTCGACGCAGATCTCGGCCCGGCTGCTGCACCACGTCCCGCCCCGGCTCCTTATGGGGCCGGGACTGCTGCTCGGGGCGGTGGGGCTGTTCACGCTGACGTTCCTCGGCACCGAATCCAGCTACGCCGGGCACATCCTGCCCGGCCTGCTGATGCTGGGCCTCGGCCTGGGTCTCACCTTCATGCCGGTGATGGCGACGGCCACCGCGGGGGTGGCCCCCAAGGACGCGGGCGTCACATCGGCGACGGTCAACACCGCCCAGCAGGTGGGCGGTTCCATCGGTACGGCACTCCTCAACACCATCGCGACGACGAGCACCGCCACGTATCTCACGTCGCATCTGGCAGGACCCGCCCGGACCGGGCAGCTGACGCCCGAGCGCAAGGCCCAGATCGTCGACTCCGGTGTGGTGCACGGTTTCACCGTGGCCATCGGGTGGGCGGCCCTGATCATGCTCGCGGCCTCCGCGGTCGCGTTCCTGCTGGTCAACGCCCCCGCGCCGCGGCACCGCCCGGACGGTGCCGGGACACCTGAGGTGACCTCGGTCTGACGGGCTTCAGGGCCCGCGGTCGCTTTTCAGGTTCGGCGGGCCGCCCGGCGGGCACCCGATGACGCGAACCATGCGTCCGGTCGACCCGGGAGGCGGGTGGTACGGCGCGCCGTTACGTTGAACGTGACCCGTCACTCGTCCGCTGAAGCCCCGCGCCTTCGCCGGGCCGGCCGTCCCCCTCGTAAGGAGCAGCCATGGGCGACCCCGCGGTGACCCCGACCGCAGCCGCCGAACCCCCCTCCGACGCCGAACTCCAGGATCTCGAACGGTATTGGCGGGCGGCCAACTACCTCTCGGTGGGCCAGATCTACCTCATGGACAACGCCCTTCTGCGGCGGCCCCTGGAGGTCGAGGACATCAAGCCGCGGCTGCTCGGCCACTTCGGCACCTCGCCCGGCCTCAACCTGGTGCACGCCCACCTCAACCGGGTCATCAAGGCGCGCAACCTGGACACCGTCTGCATCTGGGGCCCCGGCCACGGCGGGCCCGCGGTACTGGCCAACTCCTGGCTGGACGGCACGTACACCGAGACCTACCCCGACGTCACCCGCGACGGCGAGGGAATGGCCCGGCTCTTCCGTCAGTTCTCGTTCCCCGGCGGAGTGCCCAGCCATGTCGCACCCGAGACACCCGGCTCCATCCACGAGGGCGGCGAGCTCGGCTACTCCCTCTCGCACGCCCACGGCGCCGCGTTCGACAACCCGGACCTGCTGTCCGTGTGCGTCATCGGCGACGGAGAGTCCGAGACCGGGCCGCTGGCCGCCTCCTGGCACTCCAACGCCTTCCTCGACCCGGTGCACGACGGCGCGGTCCTCCCCATCCTGCACCTGAACGGCTACAAGATCGCCAACCCGACGATCCCGGCCAGGCTTCCCGAGAGTCAGCTCGACGAGCTGATGCGCGGCTACGGATACGAGCCCGTGCACGTCACCGGCGACGACCCCATGACGGTCCACCGCGATTTCGCCCTCGCCCTCGACCGCTGCCTCGACAGCATCGCCGAGATCCAGCGCACCGCCGGGGCCGCCGGAGAAACCGAGCGTGGCAAGGACGCCCCCGCACCGCGCTGGCCCATGATCGTGCTGCGCACCCCGAAGGGCTGGACCGGCCCCAAAACGGTGGACGGCAAGCCGGTGGAGGGCACGTGGCGGTCCCACCAGGTGCCGCTGTCCAACGTCAGGGAGAGCGCCGAGCACCGCCGCCAGCTGGAGGAGTGGCTGCGCTCCTACCGGCCGGAGGAACTCTTCGACGACGAGGGACGCCCGGCTGCCGGTCTCGTCGACATCGCCCCGCAGGGCAACCTGCGCCTCGGCGCCAACCCGCACGCCAACGGCGGGCTGCTCCTGCGCTCGCTGCCCCTGCGGCCGCTCGAAGAGTTCGCGGTCGCCGTGGACAAGCCCGGCGGCAGCATCAACGAGCCGACCCGGGTACTCGGCGGCTACCTGCGGCAGGTGATGGCCGACACCGCCGAACGACGCGACTTCCGGCTCGTCGGCCCGGACGAGACCGCCTCCAACCGGCTCGACGCGGTCTACGGCGCGTCCGGAAAGGCCTGGCAGGAGGAGATCTACGACGTCGACGAGCATCTCTCCCGGCACGGGCGCTCGATGGAGATCCTCTCCGAGCACACCTGCCAGGGCTGGCTGGAAGGCTACCTCCTTACGGGACGCCACGGGCTCTTCTCCTGCTACGAGGCGTTCGTGCACATCGTCGACTCGATGGTCAACCAGCACATCAAGTGGCTGCGCACCACCCGCGAGCTGCCCTGGCGGGCGCCGATCGCCTCGCTGAACTACCTGCTGACCTCCCATGTGTGGCGGCAGGACCACAACGGTTTCTCGCACCAGGACCCCGGATTCATCGGACACGTCCTGAACAAGAGCCCCGAGGCGGTACGGGTCTACCTGCCGCCGGACACCAACACGTTGCTCTCCACCGCCGAGCACTGCCTGGCCTCACGCGACTACGTCAACGTGATCGTGGCCGGCAAACAGTCCGGCTTCGACTGGCTGAGCCTGGACGAAGCACGGGAGCACTGCGCGCGGGGTGCCGGGGTATGGACCTGGGCCGGCAACGAGACGCGCGACCGGGAGCCGGACGTCGTACTGGCCTGTGCCGGGGATGTGCCCACCCTGGAGATCCTCGCGGCCGCGCTCCTGCTGCGCACGTACCTGCCGGAGCTTTCGGTGCGCGTGGTCAACGTGGTGGACGTCGCGCGGCTGATGCCGGAGGGGGAGCACCCGCACGGCATGCCCGACGCCGAGTTCGACGCGCTGTTCACCCGTGACAAGCCGGTCATCTTCGGCTTCCACGGCTACCCGTGGCTGGTGCACCGCCTTGCCTACCGGCGCGCGGTCCACCCGCACATCCACGTCCGCGGATACAAGGAACGCGGTACGACCACGACGCCCTTCGACATGGTGGTCGCCAACGACCTGGACCGCTTCCGCCTTGTCATGGACGTCATCGACCGGGTGCCTGGCCTGGGCGTCCGGGCGGTCGAGGTGCGCCAGCAGATGGAGGACAAGCGGCTGAGCCACCGCGCCTACGTGCGCACCCACGGCGTCGACCTGCCGGAGGTGCGGGACTGGTCCTGGCAGGACTGATCAGGACTGATCGCTCACGCTGCTCAAAGCCACGTTGTCGCCAGCCAGCCGGTCACGCACGCGGCGAGAAGGAGCGTGATGTTGAGGGCGATCCGGCGGTCGCCGAGGCGGAGGTGGACCCTGGTCGCGCCGATCTGCAGGACCACGAACCCGACGGCCGCGACCAGGGCCAGCCAGGGCGCGATGCCGGTCAGCGGCGGCAGGATCAACCCGATCGCCCCGAGCACTTCGATCGCCCCGATGGCCCTGACGGCGGGCATCGGCGTGCTGTCCACCCAGGCCATCATCGGCCGCAGCTGCTCACGGCTCCGCACCAGCTTCACCCCGCCTCCGTAGAGGTAGAACAGGCAGAGCAGGCCCGCGAGGATCCAGTAGGCGATGTTCATGCCTTCCCGCCAGCGGCGAGGTCGGTGACGGGTTCGGTGACGGGCTCGGTGGCGTAACGGCTCATCACGCGGATGTTCGCCTCGGGAGTCAACGCCTGCCCGTCGGCGATCATCGCTTGCAGGTCCCTGAAGTACTGCACGTACAGATCCGGCGTGAAGATGCTGAGCATCACGGCCCGCTGGTCGGTCGTGTTGGCGAAGGTGTGCGGTGCGCCGGGCGGAACCATCACGAGCGTTCCGGCGGTCGCGTCGTACTCCTTCTCGCCGACCGTGAACCGCACGGTGCCGGAGATGACGTAGAAACCCTCGTCGTGCCGGGCGTGCCGGTGCTGCGCCGGTCCGGGCGTGTGCGGCGCGAGGATCGACTCGGCGAGTCCGAGGCGGTGCTTGGTGTTGCCGCCGTCCTCGAGGACGCGCAGCCGCGTGGTGCCCAAAACTATCGTCTCGCCGTCGCCCGGCCCCACCACCGATACGGCGGGGTGGTTCGCCGGGGTCAACGCGTCACTCGTCATTGGTTCGTCACTCATGCTCCGATCCCACATCCGGGGCGCAGCCGGCGTCCAAGACCTGTTCCGTGATCCCGATACCCAACGGGTATCGTCGCAGCATGGAGCTACGCGCGCTGCGTTATTTCGTGGCGGTGGCCGAGGAACTGCACTTCGGCCGGGCCGCGGTCCGCCTGCACATGAGCCAGCCGCCGCTGAGCCGGGCGATCAAGCAGCTGGAGACCGAGATCGGCGCCGCGCTGTTCGACCGGGCGCCCGCCGGTGTCACGCTCACCCCGGTGGGTGCGGTACTGCTCGACGAGGCGCGGGCCCTGCTCGAACAGGCGGAGCGGGTGCGCGAGCGCGTGGCCGCCGCGGCCGGCGCCGCGACCCTCACCGTCGGCATCCTGGGGGACAGCACCGACCCGGGCGTGACCCGTCTTGCCGGTGCCTACCGCCGGAGGCACCCGCGGGTCGAGATCCGCGTCCGCGAGACCGACCTGACCGACCCGACCTGCGGACTGCACGCCGGCCTTGTCGATGTCGCCCTGACCCGGGGGCCGTTCGACGAGACGGGCCTGACCGTGCACGAACTGCGCGCCGATCCGGTGGGCGCTCTGCTGCGCACCGACGATCCGCTGGCCCGCCGCGACAGCCTCGGGCCGGCCGATCTGGCCGACCGCCGCTGGTTCGTCTTCCCCGAAGGCACCGACCCGCTCTGGCAGGCGTACTGGAACGGCGGAGAACCTCGCCGGGGCCCGGTGGTGCGCGCCGTCGTGGAGTGCAAGCAGGCGGTTCTCTGGAACGGCACCGTCGGCATGACCCTCCTGGACCACGAACCGGGGGACGGGCTCCAGGTGGTGCCGTTGCGCGACATGCCGCCGAGCCGCGTGGTGGCGGCATGGAAGGAAGGCGACCCGAATCCGCTGATCCGCTCGTTCGTACAGACCGCGATCGCCGCCTACCGTGACGGGACAGGCGGAGGTGCCGGACGTGGCGAGTGAGGCCGTCGGCCAATTCCGTGCCGCGTCGTCGCCGAACAGTGCAGACTCGCTGCATGGCGGACATGCGGGCGTTCCGGGACGCGGTGAGCGACTGGGCGGCGGGCGGCCCCGGCGGGCCGGCGGGCGATCTGGCCGAACGGGTGGGGGTGCGCACCGCGGTGCTGCTCGAAGGCCCCAGTGATCTCGCGGCCGTTGAGGCGCTGGCCGCACGGCGCGGTCGTGACCTGGCCGCCGAAGGTGTGTGTGTCGTGTCGATGGGCGGGGCGATGAGCATCGGCCGCTACGCCGAACTCCTCGGACCGCCCGGCCTGGACCTGCGCCTGGCGGGACTGTGCGACGAGAACGAGCAGCGGTTCTACGACCGCGGTCTGGAGCGGGCAGGGGCGCCGCACCGGGACTTCTTCGTGTGCGTGTCGGACCTGGAGGACGAACTCATCCGAGCCCTGGGCACCGCCGCGGTCGAGGAGGCCGTACGGGCCGAGGGCGACCTGCGGGCCTGGCAGACCTTCGTGCGCCAGCCCGCACAGCACGGCCGCTCCCGGCAGCAGCAGTTGCGGCGCTTCCTCGGCACGAAGAAGGGCCGCAAGATCCGCTACGGCAGCCTCCTCGTCGAGGCCCTCGACCCGTCCCGTACCCCGGCCCCGCTCGACGGCCTCCTCGCTAGCCTGTGAGGCGGCGACGCTGTGTCGCGGCGAGCCGGTGACGCGGCGAGAGCGGACCTGACCGGCCGTCGTCCCGTGCCTTCGCCGGCTTCGTCAACTTCGTCCGTGACCGGGTAACCGAGTGGGCCTACGTTTGCCGATTAGGGCTTGGGGGGAACCGATTGAGCGCAAGCTACGGTTATGGACCGATTGACCATCCGGGAGAGCGTGTCCGACAACCCGCCGTTCCTCACGCTGGTCCTGTCCGGTGAACTGGACGTCGTCAACGTGGGCAAGCTGAGCGACACCGTCGTCTACGAACTCGAGGCGGGCCAGCGGCATCTGCTGATAGACCTCACCGGGGTGACCTGGTGTGACAGCGGCAGTCTCTTCGCTCTCCTCGGCATGCGGCACGCGGCCGGCCACGCCAGCGGCAGCCTCTCGCTCACCGCGGCGAGCGACTGCGTCCATGAGGCGCTCGGTCTGACCCGGCTGGTGGAGCTCCTGCCGTTCATCGAACCTCGATAGCCGTGTGCTCCTTGCCGCTTGCCGCTTGCCGCGGTGAGCATGCGGGCCGGTGTCTACCAGCGCACCGGCACCTCACGCAGGCTCCGCATGAGACTGGTGCGCCACCGCGGGGTGCCGTCACCGTCGAAGTCCAGGCGGGGGAAGCGGTCAAGCAGGGCGCGCAGGGCCAAGGTCGCCTCCAGGCGGGCCAGTGGGGCGCCCAGGCAGTGGTGGAGTCCGTGCCCGAAGGCGAGATGGGCGCGGGTCGTGGCCGGGTCCCGGCGGATGTCGAACCGTTCGGGGTCGGGGAAGCGCGCGGGATCGCGGTTGGCGGCGGCGATGGAGAGCACGACGCGCGCGCCCGCCGGTATCCGGACGCCGCCGAGGTCGATGGGTTCGGCGGCGTAGCGGTACGTACCCGCCGGCGCGGGCGACTCGTAGCGGAGCGTCTCCTCCACGGCGCCTTGCAGCAATCCGGGGTCGGCACGGAGGGCGGCGAGCTGCTCGGGATGGCCGAGCAGCAGGTGTACGGCGCCGGCGATGAGGTTGACGGTGGTCTCGTGCCCGGCGACGAGCAACAGGAAGGCCATGCCGAGGAGTTCCCCGGGTGCCAGCCGGTCGCCGTCGCCCCCGTCGTGGGCGCGGACCAGGGCGTGCAGCAGGTCGCTCTCCGCCGCGTCCGGCAGCTGCCGCTTCTTCTCCGCGAGGCCCGCGAGGTAGACGGCCATCTCCTGTGAGGCGCGGGCGGACTCCTCCGCGTCGTCGAGGGAGACGACCTTCGTGGACCACTCCCGGAAGGCGGTCCGGTCCGCTTCCGGCACGCCCAGCAGCTCGCAGATGATGGTGAGCGGCAGGGGATAGGCGTATGCGGCCACGAGGTCGGCGCGGCCGTCGGCGGCCACGGCGTCCAGGAGCGCGTCGGCCGCCTCCTGGATGCGGGGCCGCAGTGCCTGGACGCGGCGTGCGGTGAACTCGCGGGCCACCAGGGTCCGCAGGCGGGTGTGGTCGGGCGGGTCGACCTGGAGCATGTTGCTGCCCACGGCGTACAGCCCGTCGTCCTCGAAGTCGGCCGAGTGCCGCACGTCATTGCGCAGCCGGGGGTCGGCGAACGCGGCGCGTACTTCCTCGTGCCCGATCACGAGCCACGACTCGTCCCCGGTGGGGAAGCGTGCGTGGTGGACCGCTCCGCGGGAGCGCAGGGCGGCGAAGGCGGAGTATGGGTCGGCGGTGAAGTCGTCGGTGAAATCGGTGAGTCGGACGGTGGCGTGCTGGTGCTGCGTGGGCATGGACGGCTCCCGGACAGAAATGGGGACAGCTCCCCGTTTACGCGTCAGGGGTGACCGTAACATGAAGTGGGGGCAGCTCCCCGTTTGTGGTCCGCGTACCGTCAGGTCGATGGAGCCCACGCGACGGACCGCCGCCCGAGTCATCTGCCTGGACGCTGCCCAGCGCCTGCTTCTCATGCGCTGGCGTGACCCGTTCGACGGGGCCTGGCTCTGGGAGCCGCCCGGCGGCGGCATCGAGCCGGGGGAGACGCCGCTGATGGCCGCGCGGCGTGAACTGGCCGAGGAAACCGGCCTCGACCCGGCCGCCGTGGTCGACGGCCGGTCCGTGCCGGTCGCTCGTGATGTGCGGTGGAACGGCCGGCAGTACACCGGGACCGAGTGCTTCTTCCTCGCCCGGTTCGCCGAGGAGCAGCCTCCGCTCGCGCGTACCGGCCTGCTCCCCGAGGAGCGGGAAAGCCTGGACACGCACGTATGGATCGCGTGGTCGGAGCTGGGCTCGCTGCCCGACCCGGTGGAGCCGCCGCAGTTGCTTGCCGTGCTCGGCGCCCTGGCACCGGACGGCCCGTGGCCGCGTGGTGAACGCCGAGCTTCGTGAGGTGAGTTGGCCGCGAAGGGCGTACGCGCGGCAGCGGGTCAGAAGGGCATACGGCCCCGGCTGCGCCGACCGGCCGAGCCGCTGCGGCTCACGGCCTTGGAACTGCTGCGGAACGGCTTGCTGAAGATCCGGCCCAGGATGCCGGGAGCCTTGCTGCCGGCGCGCGAACCGGCACCCAGGGTGCGCTGGGTGCCGCGCTCGGGGTGCCGCGAGAGACGGGGCACGAAGAAGGCGAGGACCGCCAGGACGATGCAGACAGCGACTATGCCGACAATGATCACGAAGGGCTCCCTGTGTCGAGCTGTGCCGGGTGGTGCCGAGTTGTGTCGAGGCGTTCCTCCCGAGTGCCCTGCCGTACGGCGTGTATGCGTCCCGGCGGCCTGACCGCCGGGACGCCGTCGCACTGTCACCAGTGGTGGATCACCCGGTGATGGAACCCGTGAACTCCGGGAAGTCCAGGTTGTAGTCGTCGCTGTTGCGCTGCACGATGACGACGACCTTCTTGCCGTACTTCGTCTCGAGCACGTTGTCGTTGGTCTTCGTCGCGCTCACCCCTGGAGCCAGCCGCCCTTCGAGCGGTGCGCCCCCCTTCTCGAACGCGGTCTGCGCCGCCTCACCGCCATTCGTCGCGCCCTCGACGATGAGAGACAGGTCGTCGAGGGCGACGGCGGACTTGCCCGAGTTCGTCAGCTTCAGCTTCACGCGGAAGTCGGTGTTGCCCGGCTCCGCGGACTCCATCAGCTCGGAGTCGTGGTCCGTGAACACCTTCGCCTCGGTGACGGAGACCTTCAGTCCGTCCGGCCAGGTGTATGACCCGCCGAACTTCAGGCCCGTCGCCTTCTTCTCGGTTCCGTCCGCTGCGCTGTCGGCGCCCTCGTCGGAGCAGTGCTTCATCCAGTCGGCCTGACTGATGCCGCTGTCGCCGCAATCGACGTCCTTCGCCGAGGAGCCCTTCGAGCCGCCGGACGACTTCGCGTCGGCCTTGTCGCCGCCGTTGCCGCCGTCACTGCCGCCGCACGCGGTCAGAGCGGCGAGCAGCATGGCCGTCGCAGCCGCGGTCGCGGCCGTAGTAGCGCGAACGCGCATATGTCCCCCCATGGTTGATCCCGGCGGAACACGTTATGCCACATGCGATTGAAGTGTGCACAATGTCATCAGGTCGTGATCCATCCAGCGTGCAGACCCGGACCTCGCCGACCCGGACCTCGGCGCCCCGCATCTCACCCTCACGCCGCTGTCGCCTCGATGAGGAAGTACGGGTCCGCCCGCGGCAGCGGGGTCACCGAGGCCAGAGAGAGGCCCGCCCGGCGGCACAGGTCCTCGAAATCGGCCCGCGTCCGTTCCCTGCCGCCCACGTTCACCATCATGTTCAGGTCGGTCAGATACGTGAGCCCCGCCGTACCGGCGTCGACGACCTCGGGCAGCACCGGCTCCACGATCAGTACGCGTCCTGCGGGCGGCATCACCTCGCGGCAGTGGGCCAGGATCGTGACCGCCTGCTCGTCCGACCAGTCGTGCACGATGCTCTTCATCAGATAGACGTCCGAGCCCGCGGGAACCGAGTGGAAGAAGTCGCCGGCCACCGGCGAGCATCGCGCCGTGAGCCCCTGCCGCTCCAGCGTCGCCGGCGCCCGGGACAGGCCCTCCTCGGTGTCGTAGATGACGCCGGTCAGTTTCGGGTGCTCCCTGAGCACCGCGCTCAGCAAGGTGCCGTCACCGCCCCCGACGTCGGTCACGGAGCCGAAGCGGCCGAAGTCGAAGGCGTGCGGCAGGACGGTGGCCGTCGCCATGACGGCCTGGCTCATGGCCGCGTTGAACTCCGCGGACAACTCCGGGAACTCCTTGAGGTGACCGAAGAAGTCCTTGCCGAAGATCGCGTCGAACGCGACGTCACCGGTCCGGACACTGTCGTCCAGGCGTTCCCAGGCCCGCAGCATCGTCGGCTCGGTGAACATGCGCACCAGTGATGTGAGCGAGTCCGGACGGCGGGAGTCCAGGGGCGCGCCCGCGGGGGTCACCGAGAAGGAGCCCGCGGTGTGTTCGCGCAGCAGGCCCAGGCTCGCCAAGGCGCGCAGCAGCCTGGTCATGGGCTGGGTACGCGCTCCGGCGTCGGCGGCCACTTCGGCTGCCGACCGCTCCTTGTCGCCGATCAGTTCCATCACCCTCAGCCGGACCGCCGCGCGGACGGTCTGCGCGGCCAGACTCCCGAACACGAGCCGTGCCACCAGTTCACGGTCGCCTTCGGTGTCCTTCGGCGCGGCCCCGCTCGCAGTGGCCCCGCTCGCCGTGGTGTCGTCGTCCGTCATCGTTGCTCCCCTTCCGTATGCCGGGCAGGCGTTGTGCTCCCGCCTCGGCTCGTGGTCTCCACCATGCGGGTGTCGGCAGGGGCCGTATTGGACGAATGTTCCCGCCACCCGGGCATGTCCGGATGTGACAGGGAATCGTCATTGCGGCCATGGGCGGCGGCGCCGAGGATGGGTGCATGCCCACTCCGCAACGAGTCGTCATCGCGGTCTTCCCCGATGTCGACCTCCTCGACGTCACCGGCCCGGCCGAGGTCTTCGCGCTGGCCAACCGGGAGACCGCGGGCCGCGCCGGTTACGAGGTCCGCCTCGCCGGGCCGCTCGCCGGTGAGGTCCGTACGTCGGCGGGCGTGCGGATCGTGGCCGACCTGGGCTTCGACGAGGTCCGGGGGCGGGTGGACACCCTGCTGGTGCCCGGTGCGGTCGACATGACCGACGAGGGCCCCAGCGCCCGTATCGACCCCGATGTCGTGGAGTGGGTGCGGGCCACCGCCCCGCAGGCCCGCCGAGTGGCGTCGGTGTGCGTGGGCGCGCACGTGCTCGCCGCGGCGGGGCTCCTGGACGGCAAGACGGCGACCACGCACTGGTCGACCGCCGCCCAACTGGCCGCCGAGCACCCGGCCGTCACGGTCGACCCCGACCCCATCTTCGTACGCACCGACCGGGGCCGGCTGTGGACCGGGGCGGGGATCAGCGCCTGCCTGGATCTGGCTCTGGCCCTGGTGGCCGAGGACCAGGGCGAGGACGTGGCCCTTTCGGTGGCCCGGCAGCTGGTGATGTACCTCAAACGCCAGGGCGGCCAGAGCCAGTTCTCGGTGCCGCTCAGCCGCCCCGC
Organism: Streptomyces longisporoflavus; assembly: GCF_014649775.1. GTDB lineage: Bacteria > Actinomycetota > Actinomycetes > Streptomycetales > Streptomycetaceae > Streptomyces > Streptomyces longisporoflavus. The sequence continues at coordinate 273,821 of NZ_BMTR01000001.1, forward strand.
CTCGGCCCGCCGCGACATCGACGAACTGCGCCTCTGGATCGCCGAGCACCTGGACGCCGACCTCTCGGCGGCGGCACTGTCGGAACGGATGTGCCTGAGCGAGCGGCACTTCGCCAGGGTGTTCAAACAGGAGACGGGTACGAGCCCGGCCGACTACGTCGAAGCCGCCCGCGTAGAGGTGGCGCGCCGCCTGCTGGAGACCACCGACGGCCCGCTCGACCAGGTCGCCGCCGCTGCCGGGCTCGGCTCGGTCGAGACGCTGCACCGGGCCTTCAACCGGCAGCTCGCCACCACCCCGGCGGCCTACCGCCGCCGCTTCCGCGTCCAGACCGCCTGACCCCCTTCACCCGACACCAACACCAACACCCTCCGGGCATGCGGGCGAGCCCCGCGGCTTCGCCATGCCGCATGCCGTGACGCACCGCGAAACACGAAAGGCCCCCAATCATGAGCACGCACAGCACGCACAGCACGCACACGCACACGCAGACGGACCAGCCCTCCGCCCCGTCCACGCCCTCCACGACGCTGCGCGACGTGATCGGCCTGGACAGCCGGCCGCCCCGGCTGGGCGAATCCGCCCTGATCATGATCGACTTCCAGAACACCTACCGCAGCGGCGTCATGGCCCTGGACGGCGCCGAGACCGCACTCGCGGCGGGCGCCCGCCTCCTGCGGCGCGCCCGCGCCGAAGGCACCCCGGTCGTCCACATCCTCAACGACGGCGGCGAGAACACCCCCTACGACATCCGCGCCCACATCGGAGCCATCAGCGACGAGGTCGCCCCCATGGACGGCGAGGCGGTCGTGGTCAAGCAGTTCCCCAACTCCTTCCACGCCACGGAGCTGGAGAAGACGCTGACCGACCTGGGTTTCGCCGCGGGCAGCGGGCGGGATCTGGTCCTCGCCGGCTTTATGACACACATGTGCGTCAACTACACGACGCAGGGAGCCTTCAATTTGGGTTACCGCCCCACAGTCGTCGCCGAAGCCACCGCCACCCGCTCCCTCACCGCCCCGGACGGCACCGTTCTGCCCGCCGCCGCGCTTCAGTCCGCCGCTCTGACCAGCATCATCGACCTGTTCGGCATCGTCGTCCCCACCGTCGACGAGCTGCCCGCCTGAGCGCTGTCCCGGGGCGCGGGACGCCACGGGTGGCGAATTCGGTGACGTAGGACACGTCATTACGGGGCTTTGTTCTGGGTAAGCGCGGCATGATCGCCTGGGCTGATGCCCGGGAAGCAACACCGGAACAACGGAGGTAACCATGTCCTCGAAGCGACGTCGCAAGAAGAAGGCCCGCCGCAAGAACGGCGCGAACCACGGCAGCCGCCCCCAGTCCTGAGGACGGGCGTGGCACTCGGGGGCGGCACCAAGCGGTGCCGCCCCCGAGGCGTTCTCCGGGCGGCCGGGGGCGTTCCCCGGGCGGCCCGGGGTTCGCGTTGATCACCCGCGGAGGCTCACTTCAGCCCCGGCCAGGGACCAGCAGATCATCCCCAGCCAGGGGGCAGCAGGTCCCACGAGTCATGGCGCAGCCACTGCTTGAACCGGATCGGTCGGCCGCGCCTGTGGTCGAGGGACAGCGGGACGATCAAGTCGCAGGTCGCCCGCCCGTCCCACCACACCGTGTCCGCCAGCGGGCCGGTCAGGACCAGCAGGGTGGAGAAACCGCAGCCCTTGTCCTGGAGGACGACGGCACCGGCTGTCTTCCAGTCCTCGAACCGGCCGACCTCGTCGTCCCAGACCTGCCACGCGGCGCGGTATGCGGCCTCGTCGTCGAACGCCTCGCGCCGCGGTTCGCGGTCCATCAGCTCGTCGTCGGCCTCGACATACGAAGAGGGATGCGGAAACGGCACCGTCAGCAGCGCGCGCCGCTCCTCGTCGTTCCCGTCCCACCACCATCCGTTCCCGGTCCGCCGCAGCCGGGCCGTCGTCCCGCCCGCGCTCACCTTGCGCAGATAGGTCCGGTATCCCCTGGGGAAGGTCACGCCGAGCTCCCGCTCGGCCTCGGCTATCTCGGCCCTGGAAAGAGGCGGCTCTGTCATGCGCCGAGCCTAGGCCGACCGCCGGATCGTCCTGCCGCCGGTGCCGGGCCGATACCGGTCAGGAATCGAGAAGCGCCGGTCCCGCGGCGCGTCCTAGCGTGCTTGCCATGGACGTCACCCTTCACGCGAGCTTCCTGCCGCACAGCGACCCCGGCGCCTCCCTTGCCTTCTACCGCGACACCCTCGGCTTCGAGGTCCGCGCCGACATCGGATACGACGGGATGCGCTGGATCACCGTCGGGCCCGTCGGCCGGCCCGACGTCTCCCTCGTCCTGCAGCCGCCTGCCGTAGGCCCCGGAATCACCGACGCCGAGCGCCGCACCATCACCGAGATGATGGCCAAGGGCACCTACGCCGGCATCCTGCTCGCCACCGCCGACCTCGACGGCACCTACGCGCGACTACAGATCAAGAACGCCGAGATCGTCCAGCAGCCGACCGAGCAGCCGTACGGCGTGCGCGACTGCGCCGTGCGCGATCCCGCGGGCAATCTGCTGCGCATCCAAGAACTCCGCTGAGCCGGCCGCGAAGATCACTGCGGCTCGCGGCCACGGATATCGGCGAAGCGTTGCCGCAAACTCGCCGGACGAAGTAAAACCTGACGTACTGCTCGATGCCGTTCAGATCGGGCCAGGCGATAACGACGGAGACCGCGCAGGCGGCTCCGCCCGACAGATGGAGAGACCATGAGCCCCGCCCCGAGGAAGAGCACGCAGTCGCCTGCGCTCCATGCCGCCGACAGCCACGACTTGATCCGGGTGCACGGCGCGCGCGTGAACAATCTCAAGGACGTCAGCATCGAGATCCCCAAGCGCCGGCTGACGGTGTTCACCGGTGTCTCCGGTTCGGGCAAGAGCTCGCTGGTGTTCAGCACGATCGCCGCGGAGTCACAGCGGATGATCAACGAAACCTACAGCGCCTTCGTGCAGGGCTTCATGCCGACGCTGGCCCGGCCCGAAGTCGACGTACTCGACGGTCTCACGACCGCGATCATCGTCGACCAGCAGCGGATGGGCGCCGACCCGCGCTCCACGGTCGGCACCGCCACCGACGCCAACGCGATGCTGCGCATCCTCTTCAGCCGCCTCGGCAAGCCGCACATCGGCCCGCCCAGCGCGTACTCCTTCAACACCGCATCGGTCCGGGCCAGCGGCGCGATCACCGTCGAGCGCGGCAACAAGACCAAGGCACAGAAGGCGACCTTCAACCGCACCGGCGGCATGTGCAACCGCTGCGAGGGCCGCGGCTCGGTCTCCGACATCGACCTCACCCAGCTCTACGACGACTCCAAGTCGCTCTCGGAGGGCGCGTTCACCATCCCCGGCTGGAAGTCGGACAGCCAGTGGACCGTGCAGGTCTACGCCCAGTCCGGCTTCGTGGACCCCGACAAGCCGATCCGCAGGTACACCAAGAAGGAGCTGCAGAGCTTCCTCTACGGAGAGCCCGTCAAGGTCAAGGTGAACGGAGTCAACCTCACCTACGAGGGGCTGATCCCCAAGATCCAGAAGTCGTTCCTGTCCAAGGACAAGGAGGCGATGCAGCCGCACATCCGGGCGTTCGTGGAGCGGGCGGTCACCTTCACCACCTGTCCCGAGTGCGAGGGCACCCGGCTCAGCGAGGGGGCCCGCACCTCGAAGATCAATCGGATCAGCATCGCCGACGCCTGCATGATGGAGATCCGCGACCTCGCCGAGTGGGTCCGCGGCCTCGACGAGCCCTCGGTGGCTCCGCTGCTCACCGCGTTGCAGCAGACCCTCGACTCGTTCGTGGAGATCGGCCTCGGCTATCTCTCGCTCGACCGACCCGCGGGCACGCTGTCGGGCGGTGAGGCACAGCGCGTCAAGATGATCCGCCACCTCGGCTCCTCGCTCACCGATGTCACGTACGTCTTCGACGAGCCCACCATCGGGCTGCACCCGCACGACATCGAGCGGATGAACAAGCTGCTGCTGCGGCTGCGCGACAAGGGCAACACGGTCCTCGTCGTCGAGCACAAGCCCGAGACCATCGCGATCGCCGACCACGTCGTCGACCTGGGCCCCGGCGCCGGTACGGCGGGCGGCGCCGTCTGTTTCGAGGGCACCGTCGACGGGCTGCGGGCCGGCGACACCGTCACGGGCCGCCACCTCGACGACCGGGCCGCGCTCAAGGAGAAGGTGCGGGAGCCCGCCGGCACGCTGGAGATCCGCGGAGCCACCCGTCACAACCTGCGGGGCGTCGACGTCGACGTCCCGCTGGGAGTGCTCTGCGTCGTCACCGGCGTCGCGGGCTCCGGCAAGAGCTCACTGATCCACGGCTCCATCCCCGCGTCCGAGGGCGTCATCGCGGTCGACCAGGCGCCGATCAAGGGCTCGCGGCGCAGCAACCCGGCGACGTACACCGGACTGCTCGACCCGATCCGCAAGGCATTCGCCAAGGCCAACGGCGTGAAGCCGGCGCTGTTCAGCGCCAACTCGGAGGGCGCCTGCCCCGAGTGCAACGGCGCCGGGGTCATCTACAGCGACCTGGGGATGATGGCCGGGGTCGAGAGCACCTGCGAGGACTGCGAGGGCAAGCGGTTCCAGCCGTCGGTCCTCGAATACACCTTCGGCGGGCGCGACATCAGCGAGGTCCTCGCGATGTCGGTGACCGAGGCCGAGGAGTTCTTCGCCAAGGGCGAGGCGCACACGTCGGCCGCACACAAGATCCTCGAACGGCTCTCCGACGTCGGGCTCGGCTACATCAGCCTCGGCCAGCCGCTCACCACGCTGTCGGGCGGCGAGCGCCAGCGGCTCAAGCTGGCCACCCACATGGGAGACAAGGGCGGCGTCTACGTCCTGGACGAACCGACCACCGGTCTGCATCTGGCCGATGTCGAGCAACTGCTCGCCCTGCTCGACCGGATCGTCGACTCCGGTAAGTCCGTCGTCGTCATCGAGCACCACCAGGCGGTCATGGCGCACGCGGACTGGATCATCGACCTCGGTCCGGGCGCCGGGCACGACGGCGGAAAGATCGTCTTCGAGGGCACGCCCGCCGCCCTGGTCGCGGACCGCTCCACCCTCACCGGCGAGCATCTCGCGGCATACGTCGGCGCCTGAGTGAGGCACTCCGGGCAGCGGGCGGCCACCAGGACCGCTGCCCGGATCCTCTCGTTTGGGTACGAAATCGCAGATTGCACGCAGACGATCCACTGAGTCAGTAACCTGCATTTGCTGGGCCATAAAGCCCGTGGCATGGGCATGCCACGGGCTTCCTGCCGTAAGGCGGCGTTGCCGGGAGCGGAGAGGATCGTTGCACTGGGCATGAGTGATGCGGGGAGCGGGGTCCCTTCGCCGCGGACCCCGCGTGCAGAGACAAGAGTCGGTGGCGGAGGCGCCCCTTCGCAATCCCCCCTCTACGACGCGCTGGTGCGCGAGTGGCTCGACCAGGGCCGGGAGGTGCCGCGCGCGCCCGCCCCGCGCTCGCGATGGGAGCGGGTCGATCCGCAGGACCTGTTCCACAGGGGCTGACCGGCCGCCGGTCGCCGCCGTGCGGGGGAGTGCGGTGAGCGCGGTGGGCGTCTGTGTCGCCTGACGGGAGCGGGGTCGCGGGCCGTGCGCGGGCGGCGAGCCAACGGCAGATGGCGCTGAGCGGGCACCGGTGCGAACACGGAAAACCGAGGGCGCGTACAACCCTTGTGCCCCATCCGGTGTCGAACAGGGCGCCGGACAAGGAACGGGCCCTTTCCGGACACCCTCGCGCTTGCCCGGCCACTTTCCTTTACAGGAGCCGCTCGTGCGCAAGAACCGTTCGGCCGCCCTCGCCGCGGCCTCATTCCTCCTTCTGACCGGGGCAGGCATCGCCGCCGCCCCCTCCGCTGTCGCCGGCACCCCCGGGGGTACGCACGCCGATGACCGCAACAGTGACTTCAACGGCGACGGATACGAAGACGTGCTGGTCGGAGCCCCCGGGGCAACGGTCAGCGGCCAGCAGGGCGCCGGTCTCGTCACGGCGCAGTACGGCTCTTCCAGAGGCATGAACACCACCTCCGTCGCCCGGTTCAGCCAGTCGACGGCCGGCGTCGCGGGCGCCGCCGAGGCGGGTGACGGCTTCGGGAAGGCCGTCGCCACCGGTGACCTGGACGCCGACGGCTACGACGACGCGATCGTCGGCATCCCCGGCGAGGACATCGGCGACACGGCCGACGCCGGTGGTGTCGCGATCCTGTGGGGCTCGAAGGAGGGTCTCAGCGGCGACAACAGCGACTGGCTGGAGACCCAGGAGCCCACCAAGGGCGAGCAGTTCGGTTCCAGCCTCGCCGCGGCGCACCTCACCGGCGAGACACCGGGCGACATTCTCGCCGTACTGGACCGGGACGACCTGGAGCTCTTCGCGTACGAGGCGGCGCCGCAGGCCGACGGCCGGGCGCCGCTGCGGCGCCAGGCCACCGAGCCACTCGCCGCGGCGGCCGAGCAGCGCGACATCGTGCCGAAGTCGCTCACCACCGGCGACTACGACGACAACGGCTACGCCGACCTCGTAGTGTCCGGCCTGACAGTGGGCGAAGAGCCGGGACACGGCTGGTCCGCGTACTTCTCGGGCAACGCCGACGGACTCAAGTACGAGCACGATCTGCGCGGCGGGCCCGTGACCGCGTCCGGCGACATCGACCACGACGGCTACGACGACCTGGTGACCGGAGAGCCCAACTCCCCGGACGACGGCGGCGAAACGCTGACCGGCGGCCTGGTGGGCGTCCGCTACGGCGGCGCGGACGGTCTCAAGGATGAGGCCAAGTGGTGGACGCAGGACAGCGTGGACGTGCCCGGCGTCGCCGAGCGCGGTGACGGCTGGGGCGGCGACCTGTCCGTGGCGGACACGAACGGCGACGGTTACGCGGACGTCGCGATCGGCGCGCCGGGCGAGGACATCGGCACGGTCGCGGACGCCGGGGCGGTCTGGGTGCTGCGCGGCTCGCAAGCCGGTCTGACGGGGGTCGGTGCCAAGTCCTGGGACCAGGACTCCGCGGACATCTCCGGTGTCCCCGAGAAGGGCGACAAGTGGGGTGGCCAGGTGCGCCTGACCGACCCGAACAGCGACGGCCGCTTCGGTCTCCTGGCCGCCGCGCCCGGCGAGAACGCCGGTGACGGAGTGATCTGGGTCCTCTCGGCGGGGGCGAGCGGCATCACCGCGGCGGGCTCCTGGACGTACGGCGCGGAGTCCCTTGGCGCACCGGGCAAGGGCGCGGCGTTCGGCGCGGCGATCGACGAGTAGGGCGTCACTCCGGAGGCAGTCGTGAGCGGGCAGCGTGTGCCTTCACGTGCCCACGGGCGCCTCTGCGTGGCTACGTATGATCGCGGCCATGTGCTCACGACTGCGTTCGGAGGCTGAACAGGCATGACAGAGAGCCGAGTTGTCATCGTCACGGGCGGCGGCACGGGCATCGGCGCCGCGACGGCCCGGCAGCTGCGCGCGGCCGGGCACCGCGTCGTCGTCTCCGGCCGGCGCCCGGAGCCGTTGCGCCGCATCGCCGAGGAGACCGGGGCGCTGGCCCACCCCGCGGACGCGGGGGACCCCGCCCAGGTGTCCGGCCTCGTCGATGCGGCCACGGAGGCGTACGGCCGCGTCGACGGGCTCGTGCTCAACGCGGGGATCGGGCGCGGCGGAGCGGTCGGTGACCTCTCGGACGAGGACTGGGACGCCGTGCTGCGCACCAACCTCACGGGCCCTTTCCTGCTGATGCGGGCCGCGCTTCCCCATCTCCTCGAGGCGCGCGGCTCGGTGGTCGCCGTCGCCTCGGTCGCCGCACTGCGCAACGGCGTGGCGAACGCGGCGTACGCCACGTCCAAGGCGGCGCTCCTCCAGCTGTGCCGCTCCCTGGCCGTCGACTACGGCAAGGCCGGGCTGCGCGCCAACACCGTGTGCCCCAGCTGGGTGCGGACCGAGATGGCCGACCGGCGGATGACCCGGTTCGCCGAGGAGGCCGGGCTTGGTGACGGCGGCGCCGACGCGGCGTACGAGGAAGCCACCAGGCTCGTCCCGACGGGCCGGCCGGGGCAGCCGGAGGAGGTCGCCGAGGCGATCACCTGGCTGCTCTCGCCCGCCGCGTCCTTCGTCAACGGTGCGACGCTGACGGTCGACGGCGGGGTGACGGCGGTGGACCCCGGCACCTCCGCGTTCGACTTCAGCATCGCACCGCGCGCGTAGGAGTCGCGACGGACGGGCGGGTCAGGCGAAGCGTTCCACGCGGAGCTGGGCGGGTGGGTACGGCGAGAAGGAGGTCGTGCCCACCGACCAGAGGCCGCCGTCCGTGCCGGGGATGGGGGCGATGGCCTCGGGCAGATAGGCCGACGGTGTCTCAGGACCGCGCTCACTGACCCAGGCCGTGCCGTCCCAGCGCAGATAGTGGGCGCGCTTCTGGTCCCAGAAGTCCCAGCCGGAGATCCGGTCGGGCCGCCCCACGGCGTCGCCCGTGATGCCGCTCAACAGGCCGACGGTGAAGGGCGGTTGGACGTTGGCCCACGCGGTGCCGTCCCAGTGCTGCAGTGTGACGCCGGGTGGTTTGCCGGGCGGCCCGCCGACCCCGTAAGCGAATCCGGTGAGCCAGATGTCGTCGTGCGCGACGGGGAGCAGGCCGGTCACCGAAGCGCGGATGCCGAGCGTGCGGGGGACCACGGTCCAGGCGCCGTCCCAGCGGGCGATGACGTCGCCGTAAACCCACACCTCACCGCCGGGGGTCACGCGGACGCCGGACGGTGTGGGCGCGGCCTCGTCCGGCAGCGGCCGGCACCAGCGCCACGCCTTGCTGTCGCCGTACATCAGCCCGGCGCGGTCACCGTGCCGCCCCGACACCCAGAACCGGCCGCCGGGACCGGACGCGATACCGGTCAGCCGTGTTCCCGCCTCGCCCCGGCCGGGGAACGCGGCCTCGCGCCAGGTCGTGCCGTCCCAGCGCAGGAGTTGGTCGTGTCCCGCGGTGTTCGTGCCGATGGCCCAGGCAGCGCCGCCCTCAGCGGCGGCGACCGCGCGCAGGCCGCCGCTGTACGACAGGTGGGAGACGTCGGTCCTGGACCAGGCGGAGCCGTCCCAGCTGACGGCGAGGGGAGTGCCGATGGTGCTTCCGCTGCGTCCCTGCTCGCCCACCGCCCAGGCCCGTTCGGGACCTGCGGCGGCGACCGCTACCAGGTGGGCGGCCGGCTGCCCGTCCGGGGCCGCGACCTGTTGCCAGGCCGCGGCGGCGGCCGAGACGGGCCGGCCGGTGACGGCGCCGGCGGCACTGGCGGCACTGGCGGCACTGGCCAACGGTACGGGCAGGGCCAACCCGGCCCCGGTGACGGCCAGTCCACGGACGAAGGCGCGTCTTCGCATGAAGGGGTCCCTTCTCGAGGTTTTCCGTGCGGTGCCTTTTCGGGGTCAACACCCTGAACCGGGCACGCGGAGTCGTCAATGCACGGAGGTGCGCAATTCGATGTGTGTCGGATTCCGGCCGCCGGTAACGTGACGCGTCGACTGAGGGGTGGACGCAACACATGACATCGGGCACGTCGAGCACCTTCCGTATCGGCGGTGAGATCGAGGTGCGCCGCATGGGGTTCGGGGCGATGCGCCTCCCGACCGAGGCCGGAGCGCCGAGGACGGCCTCGATCGCGTTACTACGGCGGGCAGTTGAGCTGGGCGTCACGCTGATCGACACGGCGTACATGTATGGCTGGGGAGCCAACGAGGAGCTCCTCGTCGAAGCGCTGCACCCCTACCCGGACGACCTGCTCATCGCGACCAAGGTCGCCATCGAGCAGTCGGCCCCCGGTGCGGAAGCGCAAGTCAACGGGCGGCCGGAGTTCCTGCGTGAGCAGGTCGAGCAGGCGCTCCGACGGCTGCGCGTCGAGCGGATCGGGCTGCTGCAGATGCACCGCCTCGACCCGGAGGTGCCGCTCGCCGACCAGCTCGGCACGCTGCGGGAGCTCCAACTCGACGGGAGGATCGGCCACATCGGCCTGTCCGAGGTCACCGTCGACGAACTCGAAGAGGCGCGGCGGATCGTCGACGTGGCGAGTGTGCAGAACCGCTACAGCGTGCTCGATCGCGAGCACGAGGCCGTGCTGGACGCCTGTGACGCGGCGGAGATCGCCTTCCTGCCCTGGCGTCCCGTCCACCCGGCGGCATCCACGGCGACCGCCGAGATCGCGGCCGTGGCGGCGGAACTGGACGCCACGGCGGCGCAGGTCGCTCTCGCCTGGCTGCTCGACCGCTCTCCGGTCGTGCTGCCGATCCCGGGCACGGCCTCGCTCGACCACCTGGCGGAGAACGTAGCCGCGGCGAACCTGCGGTTGAGCGACGAGCAGCGCGAGCGTCTGGACCGGATCGCGAAGATCTGACCCTCAGCCCGTCTGCGGGCGGTCGATCCGGAGAAGGTAGTGGCCGCGGTCGTCGACGGGGTTGTCGGGTTCGAGTGACACCTCGGCGACCCGCCGCAGACCCGCCTTCTCCAGCGCACGCCAGGAAGCCTGGTTGCCCCTGTGTACGGGGACCAGGATCGCGGTGGCTTCGGGGTCATCGGCCCAGGTGGCCCGGACGATCGCCCGGATCATGCGTGTGCCGAGCCCCTGGCCCACCCGGAGGGGGTCCCCGATGAGGTAGTCGATGGACACGGAGCCGCGGGGGATCTCCGCCTGGCCGGCCAACTCGTCGCCGTATTCGGGGTAGTCGGCGAAGCGGGAGCGCTGGACGAGGCCGAACGGTTCGCCGTCGAGCAGCATGAGCAGGTCCTCGGAGGGCTCCTCACCGCGCGCCGCCGGGCCGAAGTCGCGTGCCACCGCTTCGGGCGAGGTCTCGTGGTTCCACCAGCGTGCGACATGCGGTTGCTCCAGCCACTGCCGAAGCAGGGGGAAGTCCGGTTCCGCGAGTCGCCGCCAGCTGATCATCGTGTGCACTCACCCTCCGTACGTCGCCTCGGACTCACCAAGGACCGCCGCGAAGTCCGCCGCGAATCGTGCCGCGTCCGGCACCTCCAGTGTGGCGGTGGTGACCCGTACGGCCGTAGGCGTGGCGATACGGAACCGGGAGCCCGCGGCCACCCACCACCCGCGCGAGCGCAGGCCGTTGACCACCGCGGACTCGTCCCGCACCGGCACCCATACGTTCATCCCGCTCGCGCCGTGGGCCGCGATGCCCAGCCGAGTGAGTTCTCCGGTCAGCGCCCGGCGCCGCTCGGTGTAGACCCGCTCGGCCTGCCCCACAAGCGCTCGGGCCGCGGGATCGGTCATCGTGCGCTCAAGGGTCTCCTGCAGTAGGTGACTGACCCACCCCGAAGTCATCAGCATCCGCCCCTCGTGCCGGGCCAGCGTGGTGGCGTCGCATGCCAGAGCCGCCCAACGCAGGTCGATGCCCAGGTGCTTGGACACGGTCCGCACCTGGGCCCAGCGTCCGAGTCCGCCGGCCGCCAGCGTGTACGCGGGCGCGCCCGCGATGTCCGCGTTGTGGTCGTCCTCCACGACAAGCACCTCCGGGAAGCCGCCGAGGACTGCGAGCAGGGCATCGCGGCGCACCTTGGAGAAGGTGCCGCCCACCGGATTCTGCGCCCGCGGACTGCACACCACGGCCCTGGCCCCGGCCTGGAGCGCGCCGCGCAGCGCCTCCGGCCTGATCCCCTCTTCGTCCACGGCCACCGGCACCATGCGCAGGCCCAACGCCGGTACCAGGTCGAGGAGATGGTGGAAGCCGGGGTCCTCGACGGCCACCGCGTCGCCCGGTCGCAGCTCCGTGGACAGCAGCCGCGCCATGCAGTCCAGGGCGCCGTGCGAGAAGGTCACGCGGCTGTCCGGTACTCCGTCCCGGGCGAACCATTCCCGCGCCAGCTCCTCAAGTGCCGGACGGCGCGGAGAACCACGGTGCGAGCCGCCGACGGGGTCCACCCGGCCGGGCGGCAGCAGCACGGGAAGGAGCGCCGGGTCCGGATGTCCGCCCGACAGATCGCGGACCCCCGGCGGCACCTTCGCCGGACGGCGCGCTCCGACCGCGGGGGCGCTGGCCACCACCGTCCCGCCCCGGCCGAGCGTCACGACGATTCCGCGCTGCCGGAGTTCTTTGTATGCGGTCGCGACCGTGCCCGCGCTGACTCCGAGTTCTTCGGCGAGACGTCGTACCGGAGGCAGTGCGTCGCCCGGCCCCAAGCCGCCCTCGGCCACGCCTTGTTCGACCGAGGAGGTAATGCCCTTGGCGGTCGTACCACTGATCGCATATTGTGCTGCCACGTAACGCAGTATGTATCAGTACAAAAGCAAGAGTCAAGCGGACGCCGGAACGTCACATCGCATCGCATCGCATCGCAGAGCAAGGGGGAGTGGTGAGCCTCAGTCGCAGGCGGGCCGCACTGTACGCACGGATACCAGGGGGCCTCGACGGCCGGCGCATGCTCTGGATCGCCCTGATCAACAAGGCGGGCACCGGACTGTGGATGGGAGCAGCCGCCCTCTACTTCACCCTGGTCACCGGGCTCTCCGTCGCCGAGGTCGGCATCCTCATGGGGGTATCGGGCGCCGTCGGCATCGCGGGCGCGCCGCTCGCGGGGCACCTCGCCGACCGCTTCCCCGTCACGCGCGTCATGATCGGATCCCAACTCCAGCAGGCCATCGCCCTGTTGGCGCTGCTCACGACGGACAACTTCGCCCTACTCCTGCTGTACTCGGCCGTCAACAGCCTCGCCGACCGCGGCGCGAACGTCCTCACCAAGCTGTACGCCGCCCGCATCGCGGGCCCGGACCGCACCAAGTACCAGGCCGTGCAGCGCTCGGTCTCCAACGCGGGATGGGCCATCGGCGGCCTGGCCGGGGCGCTCGCGCTGGCCGTCGGCACCACCTACGCCTACCAGGCCCTGCTCATCGGCAACGTGCTCAGTTTCCTCGTCGCCTCGGTTCTCACCATGCGCTGCGCGGAACCGCCGTCGCCCTCCCGGGTGGTGACCGACTCCACGGTCCCCGCACGCCCCGCTCAGCCCTCCAACCCGTGGCGCGACCGCCCCTATCTGCTGTTCACCGCCACCGAGGCGGCGCTCTTCCTCGACGACGCGGTGCTCCAGGTCGGCCTGCCGCTGTGGATCGTCCACGCCACCGACGCCCCGCACGGCCTCGCGCCGCTGCTCATGGTCCTCAACTGCGTCCTCGTCGTCTGCTGCCAGGTCCCGCTGTCCCGCTTCGGGGCCACGCCGGACGGAGCCCGCAGGCTCCTGGTCCCCCTCGCGGCCTGTTTCGTCGTCGGCTGCGCCGCCATGACCGTCTCGGCGGCGGGCGGCACCTGGCTCGCCGTCGTCGCCCTCGTGATCGCGGCGATCGGGTTCACCTTCGCGGAGATCCTGCACGCCATCGCGTCCTGGGAACTCTCCATCGCGCTCGCCCCCGACGACGCACAGGGCGCCTACCTCGGCGTGCACGGCCTCTCCTCGTCCGCCCAGCGCAGCGGGGGACCGCTCCTGGTCACCGCCGTGATCACCGCGGGCGCCTTCGCCTGGCCGCTGCTCGGGGCGGGTGTGATCGCGACGGTCGCGGCGCAGAGCCGTCTCGTACGCAAGCGGCTGACGCCCGCGACGGCGTACCGCCCGCCGCGGTTGCGCGGCGGGCGGTACGCGGGGAGGCGTTGAGAGCCCGCGGCCTCAGCGGCCGATGCGGATGCGGTGGACCTGGTCCTGGCCCTCGGGGCCCGTGCCGGACTTGTCGACCACGAACGCCGTGCCGCCCGTCACCTGGACGTGGTTGGGGTTGGCGCCGGTGGCGAGGGTCTCGACGACGGCGCCCTTGGCGGGGTCGACGACCGTCACGGTGCCGGGGGTGCGGTTGGCGACCAGGACACTGCCCGTACGCCGGTCGGTGGCGACGGACAGGGCGCCCGCGCCGGTCGGCACGGACTTCGTGACCGCACCCTTTTTGAGGTCGACGACCGAGAGGCCGCCGGCCGCCTGGTCGGCGGTGTAGGCGGTGCGGCCGTCCTTGGAGAGCGCGATGGAGATCGGGCCGTCACCGGTGGGGATCAGGCGGGGGCTCTCGCTTTTGCGGGTGATCTCGATGATGCGGTCGCCGTTGAGGTCGGCGGCGTAGGCGGTGCCGGTCCGGGCGTTCACGGCGAGGCCGGCCGGGCCCGATCCCTCGACCGTGACGCGCTTCTTCTCCTTGAAGGTGCGGGTGTCGAAGGCGACCACGGTGCCGTCGCCGAAGCTGCTCGCCCACGCCGTGTTGTGCTTGGCGTCCACGACGATCTCGCGGGCGTGGTTCACGCCGGGCAGTGAGACGAGGTGCTTGCCGGTGCGCTGGTCGTAGACGGCGACGGAGTTGTCGCGGGTGTTCGTCGTCCAGACGGTGTTGTGCTCGTCGTCGACAGCGATTCCGTAGACGGCCTCGACGGCGCCGGTCCCGGCGTTGGTCACCGGCGGCGTGTAGCTGTCCTTCACCTTCAGCGTGCGCGGGTCGACCTTCAGGAGGCTGGAGGTGGTGACCGGGGGCCGGCCCACCGCGGAGGTGGCCCACAGCACGTTGTTCCGCTCGGAGTACGCGGACTGGTAGAGCCCCTTCACGAGCGGCGCGGACTCGACGGTCGAGCCGGAGCCTTTGCCGGTGCTCTGGCCGGGCTGCGCGGAGGCGGTACCGGTCAGGGCCAGCGCGCTGCCCGCGGCGAGGGCCACGGCGACTGCGGCGGTACGGCGGATGCGGCAGGTGAGTGAGGTCATGCTGCGTCAATCTCCTTGACTGGGGCGCCTCCAGGAGAGGCGATCACTCGCTAACTTAGCTTAGCCTAACCTAAGTCTCACACCTCGAATTGTGTGGCGCCCGCCACACCTGACTCTATGGCCCCTAGGGGTAAGGCGGGGGCAAACCCCCGCCCGGGAAAGCCAGTTGGCCGGATGGGGCCGCCGGGGAAGACCGGCGAAGCTCTTTCCCATGACGAAGATCAAGCGAAACGCAGCCCTGCTCGCCGCCTCCGCGGCCGTCCTCGGTCTCACCGCACCGGTGGCCGCCACGGCCTCGACTCCCGCCGCCCCCGACGCTGCCTCCGCCGCCGCCCCTCTCGACTGGAAACCGTGCGAAGGCAGCGGCCTCGACCCCCGCCAGGAGTGCGCGACCGTCGAAGTCCCGATGGACTACGCCCACCCCGAGGGCGAGCAGATAGGCATCGCGGTCTCCCGCATCCCCGGCGAGAACCCCGACGCGCGCCGCGGCGTTCTGCTCCTGATCCCCGGCGGGCCCGGCGGCTCCGGCATCAACAACCCCTCGGGCAAGGGCCAGAAGCTGCCGCAGGCGGTCCGCGACGCCTACGACCTGATCGGCTTCGACCCCCGCGGCCTCGGCCGCTCGTCGCCGGTCAGCTGCGACTTCGAACACGCCGACCTGGCCACCTCGGCGCTGCGCCCCTGGCCCGCCGCCGACGGCTCCATCACCGGCAACATGACCGTCGCGCGGCGGACGTCGGACGCCTGCGCACGCAACGGCGGTGAACTCATCCGCCACATCAACACCGCCAACCAGGCCCGCGACCTCGACCGCATCCGGGCGGCGCTCGGCGAGCGGAAGGTCTCCGCGTGGGGTGTCTCCTACGGAACGTACGTCGGAGCCGTCTATAGCCGCCTCTTCCCGCACCGCACCGACCGCATCGTCCTTGACAGCAATGACGACCCCGACCCCACCCGGGTCTCGCGCGCCTGGATCGCCGGGCACGAGCAGGGCGTAGAGGACACCTTCCCCGAGTTCGCCGAGTGGGCCTCCGAGCCCGGCAATCCGGACCGCCTGGCCGGGACGGCGGCCGAGGTGCGCCCGATGTTCCTGCGGCTCGCCGCCGAGCTCGACCGTGCGCCGATCCCGTGGCCCGGCGCCAACCCGGAGGAGCTCAACGGCAACGTCCTGCGCCAGAGCCTCCTGAACACGCTCCACGACCCCGACGGATTCCCCGGCTTGGCGAAGCTGATCCTGGCCGCCCAGCGGGGCACGGTCCCGCCCGCCCCGCAGGCACCGCCGGAGCCGGCGCTGCAGAACGCCGTCGCGGTGGGCTCCGCGGTCCTCTGCAACGACGTCGAGTGGCCCGAATCGACGGCCGCGTACGAGAAGGCGGTCGCCGAGAGCCGCAGCAAGTACCCCCTGACCGCGGGCATGCCGAGGAACGCGATGCTGTGCGCCGCCTGGCCGTTCCGGCCGAAGGAGGCGCCGGTCCGCATCACTGACGGCGGCCCGTCGAACATCCTCCTCGTCCAGAACGAGCGCGACCCGGCGACCCCGCTCGCCGGAGCCCTCAAGCTCCGCGCGGCCCTGGGCAAACGAGCCACGATGGTGACGGTGAACTCGACCGGCCACGACGCCTACCTCGCCAACGGCAACGCGTGCGGCGACCGCACCGTCTCCCGCTACCTGGCAACGGGTGAGCGCCCGGCGCGCGACACGTACTGCGACTAGGCCGAGGCACCGCCTCTTCGGACCAGCAACTCCGCGGTGTCCAGGAAGGGCCGACCGAACTCCTCCGCGCCGAAGCCGAGCACATAGAGTCCCGTAGATACCCGCTCGAGAAAGCCCCACTCCCAGATCGCCCGCTGATCCACCCCGGTCCGGTCCGCGAGCAGCGCGCAGTACGAGTGGACGAGCCCGCGGGCCGTGGCTCTGTCCTCGCCCCGCAACTCCGCGCACCAGTCGCGGAGCACGACCCCGAGGTCGTACGCGGGATCGGCGAGGAACCCGTCGGGGTCCACGAAGACGAACCCCGCTCCGGCCCCGGTGCGCGGTGCGGCGACACGCAGCGCGTTTCCGGGGTGAGGGTCGCCGTGCACGACGACACAGCGCCCGGGGTCGAAGGCGGCGGCGCGACGCTCGGCGAACGTCAGCGCCTGGCTCACGACCCGCTCCGGGCAGGGCCGGCCGAGACTCTCCCACAGCCGCCCGACCATCTCGCCCAAGGTGCGGGCCTTGTCCTTCGCCGGATCGACGGTCAGCTCCGGAGCGCGGGGTACTTGCCAGGCACTCCGCAGCATGGCGCACAGTGTCTCGATCTGCTGTCGCGGTGCGAGCCCGAGCCGGTCCAACGACGGCCCGAGGGCTTCCTGGAGCATGGCGTGCCGCTCGGAGTCGTGCGCGAGCAGGCGCGCGTATCCCCGGCCGTCCGCCAGACGCAGAGTCTGCACCTGGCCTGCGAAGTCCGGTGCGGGCAGCGAGAGTTTGAGTACCGCGTCCCGCCCGTCACCGGTCCGCGCCCGCGCCACATAAGAGGAACTGCCGCCGGACAACGGCTGCCCGACGTCGATGGACCACCGCCGCTCCAGATCGTCGATGAGGCCGGGCAGCCCTGCGAGCCACTGCTCCCCGGCTATCCCCAGACTCCGGGCCTTCTGGCGTACGAGAGGCTGCACTTCGACGGTCGGCTTGGTCACGGCGTTGATTATGAGGCCGGTAACGGAGCCGGGCCGAACCTCACCTGCCCTGCCCGGAGCGCGGAACTCTTTCGTCCATCCTCGGCCCCTTCTACGATCAGCGAGATTTGATCACTTCCGATCAAGTTGATGCCATCAATGGGGGGTCTAGTGTTCAGAGTTCGCCGAGTCGCGTTCAGATCGGCCGTCGCTTTCGCTCTGACCTGTGCAGTGTCGGTAGCGGCCGCGCCCGCGCAGGCCGAGTCCGTCCCCGCAACCTGCGGCGCGATTCCCGACACCGGTGAGCTGACCGTCGCACAGGTGCCGACAGGAACGCTGACGCGGGACTGCGACCTGACCGGGCGCACAGTCGTCCACGACGGGATGGGGGTGGCGATCCCCGCCCGTGGCGAGACCGTGCGGATCGAGGCGGTGGGCGCGCGGGACGCCGGCGCACATGGCTTCTCGCTGGGCGTCACCGAACAGGGCGCCGTGTTCTACGAGTTGGACAGCCCGGAGGGCGTCGGCGGAGCCGCCGGGACGAAGAAGCAGGCTGACGGCAACGCTCGGGCAGCGGCCCCCGCGGCCTGCTCGGACAACCTGTTGCTCCCGTGGGACTGGGAGGACTTCGACTACTACGAGTGGTACATCGGCGACGGCGGCATGCCGGGAGGGCTGTCGAAGGCCAATGCCATCACTGCCTTCAAAGACGCCATCAACAACATCACCGGCGGCTACAACGACTGCGGCATAGCCGACACCATAGACGCCGGACACCGGTACAAGGGCGCCACGACCTACGAGGCGGACATCGGCAGCGACGGCTACTGCACACCCCGCGACAAGCAGAGCACCTGGGACGCCGGCAACCTCGAGGCCGGGACCCTCGCCGCCACCTGCGGGTGGACGACCAACAGGGGTGGCAGCGACGACCTGATCGAGGCGGACGTGCGCTACAACACGACCGACTTCAATTTCACCAACAACCCCACCAGTTCGTGCACCTCGCACTACGACCTGCGCGCCGTGGGCACGCACGAAGCCGGCCACGTCTTCGGCCTCGACCATGCCCCCGCCGGGCACGACAATCTGACCATGACTCCCAGCATCGGGGCCTGCGACAAGAGCCTGCGCACACTGGGCAAGGGAGACATGCGAACCCTTGAGGCGATCTACTGAGAGCGAGGTTCTCCCGCCGATGAACCACCCGAGGCAGCTGCCCGTAACAATCGCCATGGCTTGCCTGCTGCTTTCCACGACTGCCTGTGGGGAGGAGAGCGGCGAAGGGCCCAAGTCGGATGCGGGAGGGCGCAATAAGGGGTCCGGTTCCTGCGCGCTTCAGTTCACGTACGAAGGCCGTACCTACAAGGACGTCGCCAACCTGCGATTCACCGCCACCACCAGGTTGGGCGATGCCACCCGGTCACCGTGCAACGACACGGGCGAGGAACCCGACTCCGGAGAGCAGCTCAAGAAGGAATCCGCCTACAAGATCTCGGGCGTCTCTCCGAGGGTCGCCATCGCGGTGGGTGACAACGCCAAGACGGCCAAGCTCTTCGCCGTGTACTCCGGGTCGAAGTTGCCGGAAGAGGTCAAGGAGCTGCGCTGAGCCGTGCGCGGTTCAGCCGTGTACACAGCTGTGAGCGGCATCAGGGCAGCGGGCCGCCGCGAGCCGTGATCCACAGGTCGTACCACTCCTCGTGGGTCAGTTCCGGTTCGCGGCGTGCCGCGTCCCGGCAGGCGAGGATGCGTTCGGGGCGGCTGGTGCCGATGACCGGGGCGATGCCTGCCGGGTGCCGTTGCAGCCACCACAGCAGGATCGTCTCCGGGGTCGTGTGCTTGCGGGCGGCGAGGTCGGTGACGAGCCGGGCGGTCGGTGAGTCGCCGCCGGAGGTGAAGCGGCCCCTGGCGAGAGATCCCCAGGCCTGCAGCTGGATGCCGTTGGCGGTGCAGTACTCGAGTGTGCCGTGCGGGAATCCGTTGTCCGCCGCCGCCGGGGTGTTCACGAGCACGCCGGACTCGACCCAGTCGCGGCGCTCCAGGCTCATCTCCAGCTGGTTGGCGACCAGCGGTACGTCGAGGTGTGCCTGGAGACGCGTGATCTGCGCGGCGCTCATGTTCGACACGCCGAAGCGCCGTACGAGGCCCTGTCCGTGCAGAGAGGCCAGCGCCCCGGCGATCTCCTCCGGCGCGGTCAGCGGGTCGGGCCGGTGCAGGAGCAGTACGTCGATCACGTCGGTGCGCAGCCGGGTGAGGCTCTCCTCGACGCGCCGGACGATGCTCGCTCCCCGCAGGTCGTACAGACCGGGCCGGTCGCCGTCGGCGAGGCGGATGCCGCACTTGGTCTGCAGGACGATGCGCTCGCGCAGCCCCGGTGCTCGGTCGAGGACTTCGCCGAAGACCGCCTCGGCCTTGCCGTGCCGGTAGATGTCGGCGTGGTCGAACACCGTGATGCCGGCTTCGAGGGCCGCCTCCACGGCGGCCTCGGCGATGGTGATGTCCTCGGCGGTGTAGGGCGTGGTGTCCCAGGCACCGCCGAGCCCCATGCATCCGTACACCAGCCGGCTGGTGCGTACGTCGGTGTGCGATGCCATGTCGTCTCCTCCGCGTCAGGCCTTGCTGAACCCGGTCATCCTCGCTCAGGCGCGTGCTGGTCCGGCGGCCATGGCGAGGAGTTGGTCCTTGCTGATGACATCGGCGCGGGTGGACGGGACCGTGCAGGCGTACGCACCGGCGATCGCGCCGTAGCGGGCGCACGTCCGCGGAGCTTCGCCGGCCAGCCAGCCGAAGAGATAGCCCGAGGCGAAGGCGTCACCGGCGCCGTTGGAGTCCACCACCGGCGCGGGCGGGGGGACGGTCGGTACGTGGGTCAGGTCTCCGTCGACGAGCAGGTGGGCCCCTTCGGCTCCCGCCGTCGCGATGATTGCCCGGGCCCGGCCCTTCGCGGCGATCTGCCGCATGGTCTTCTCCGGGTCCTTCAGGGCTGTGGTCGAGAGGAAGACGAGGTCGGCCTCGTGGGCGAAGGCCTCGTGGTAGGTCTCGTGGCCGTCCCAGTTGTGCAGGTCGGTCGAGATGGTCACTCCCTTGGCGCGCAGCGTGGGCAGGGCGAAGGCGCAGGGGTAGGTGAGGGAGACATGGGCGTGCCGGCTGACGGCCGCGAGGGGTTCGATCACCTCCGGGGGCAGCCGGTCGGCTTCCATGGAGCGGCTGTTGTCGTACAGCGAGAGGCGTCGTCCGTCGGGCCCCACGAGGTTCACCGCGCGCTTGGTGCCGCCGCGCTGGGGCACTTCGGTGAACGCGATGCCCCGCTCGCGGTGGAGCGCGCGGACCAGGTCGCCCTCGTGGTCGTCGCCGATCAGGTCGATGTGGTGAGTGCGCAGCCCCAGGGCCTGGACCCCCATCGCCACGAAGTCGCCGGTCTGCCCCGCGCGCATGTCGATCGCGGGCACCATGTAGCTGTCGGCGTAGGGGAGCGGAAGCTCGGGAACGTAGACGATCGAGTCCACGCCCGCGCCGCCGAGCACCAGGACGTCGATCTCCGGGGGCGGCGACTGCCGCGGGCTAGACAGAGCGCTGCTCCGGTCGGCCGGAGGCGGTCGAGTCGCGGACCACCAGTTCCGGCATGAAGAGGAACTCGCTGTGCGGGGCGGGGGTGCCGCCGATCTCCTCCAGGAGGGTGCGGACCGAGGCCTGGCCCATCGCCTGGACCGGCTGGCGGATGGTGGTCAGCGGGGGATCGGTGAAGGCGATGAGCGGGGAGTCGTCGTAGCCCACCACCGAGATGTCGCGCGGGACGTGCAAGTTCCGTTCACGGGCGGCCCGGACGGCGCCGAGCGCCATCATGTCGCTGGCGCACACGATCGCGGTGCAGCCCCGGCCGATCAGCGTGCCGGCCGCGGCCTGGCCGCCCTCCAGGGTGTAGAGGGAGTGCTCGATGAGCTGCTCGGAGTCCGCGGGCGACATGCCCAGGCGTTCGCGCATGCCGATCTGGAAGCCCTCGATCTTGCGCAGCACGGGCACGAAACGCTTGGGGCCGACCGCGAGCCCGATGCGGGTGTGGCCGAGGGAGGCCAGGTGCGTGACGGCGAGGCGGGCCGCCGCCCGGTCGTCGGTGGAGACGAAGGGGGCCTGCACCTTGGGGGAGAAGCCGTTGACCAGGACGAAGGGCACACCCTTGCCGCGCAGCAGCTCGTAGCGCTCCATGTCGGCGGTGGTGTCGGCGTGCAGGCCGGAGACGAAGATGATCCCGGAGACGCCGCGGTCCACCAGCATCTCGGTGAGCTCGTCCTCGGTGGAGCCGCCGGGTGTCTGGGTGGCCAGGACCGGTGTGTAGCCCTGGCGGGTCAGGGCCTGGGCGATGACCTGGGCGAGCGCGGGGAAGATCGGGTTGTCAAGCTCGGGTGTGATCAGGCCGATCAGGCCGGCGCTGCTGCGCTGCCGCAGCCGCGTGGGTCGTTCGAAGCCGAGCATGTCCAGGGCGGCGAGGACGGATTCGCGGGTGGCCGCTGCGACGCCGGGCTTGCCGTTGAGCACACGGCTGACGGTGGCTTCGCTCACCCCCGCCTGCGCTGCGATGTCGACGAGCCGTGCGGTCATGCAGGGACTGTATCGGTGATCTGCCGGATTGCACACCGCTTGTGAAAGCTTGCAGAAAGCGCCGGATCTGCAAGCGTCTTGCGGGGGAAAGGCCCGGTGCGCGGACGCATGCCCGCACCTCAGGGGCCTGTCAAGCGCAGCAAGCGCAACCGTAAGGACACACAGCGGTAACGATCAGCAGAGCTTGCAGAAATTTCCCGCAAGGTCTTTCGGGCGCTTTTCAATCCTGTTACGTTCCCTGGCAACCCGGTGCCGCGTCGGTGCGGCTCGCAGGAGGCAGCTCTGTCGGGGGCTTCGCCTCCCCCTGTTCCGGGATCAGTTGAAGGAGTGCACATGCGGCGTGGCATAGCGGCCACCGCAATGGTCGGGGCCCTGGTTTTGACAGCGGCAGCGTGCGGTGGCGACGACGGTGACAGCGGCAAGAACAGCTCGGGCAAGCTGTCCGGCACCGTCACGTTCTGGGACACCTCGAACGACGCGGAGAAGGGGACCTACGAGAAGCTCGCCAAGGGCTTCGAGAAGCTCCACCCCGACGTCAAGGTCAACTACGTGAGCGTCGCGTTCGGCGAGGCCAACGCCAAGTTCAAGAACGCCGCGGGCGGCAACTCCGGCGCCCCCGACGTGATGCGCACCGAGGTCGCCTGGGTCGCGGACTTCGCCAATCTGGGCTACCTCGCCCCGCTGGAGGGCACCCCCGCCCTCGACAAGGCGGACGACTACCTCCCGCAGGCCGCGGCCAGCACCAAGTTCAAGGGCAAGACCTACGCGGCCCCGCAGACCATCGACACCCTGGCGCTCTTCTACAACAAGAAGATGCTCAAGGAAGCCGGTGTCGAGGCCCCCAAGACCTTCGACGAGGTGAAGAGCGCCGCGAAGAAGATCAAGTCGAAGTCCGGCAAGACCGGCCTCTACCTGCGCGGCGACGACCCGTACTACTACCTGCCGTACCTGTACGGCGAGGGCGGCGACCTCCTCGACACCAAGAACAAGAAGGTCACCGTCGACGACCCCGAGGGCGCGGCGGCCTTCAAGGTCATGAAGGACCTGGTCGACTCCAAGGCGGCCACCACCGACGCCAGCGACGGCTACAACAACCAGCTCAACGCCTTCAAGGACGGCGACGTCGCGATGGCCCTCGACGGACCCTGGTCCATCGAAGGCGCCCTGCAGGGCAAGGAGTTCAAGGGCGACAAGGACAACCTCGGCATCGCCCCGGTCCCCGGCGGCAGCGACCGCCAGGCCTCCCCGCAGGGCGGCTGGAACCTCGCGGCCTACGCGGGCTCCAAGAACCTCGACGCCAGCTACGAGTTCATCAAGTACATGAGCTCGGCCAAGGTGCAGCAGGAGACCACCGAGAAGCTGAGCCTGCTGCCCACCCGCACCTCCGTCTACGACGTGAAGTCCGTCAAGGACAACCAGATGGTGCAGTTCTTCAAGCCGGCCGTGGACAAGTCCGTGGAGCGGCCGTGGATCCCGCAGGCCAACGCCCTGTTCGAGCCGATCCGGCTGCAGATGGAGAAGGTGCTCAGCGGCAAGACCTCGCCCGACAACGGGGCGAAGGGTGTCGGCGACGCCTACCGCAAGCTGCTGAAGGACTACAAGTAAATGGCTGTTGACAGCAGCCGGTCTCTGGCCAAGGCCGCGGACGCTCCCGGCGCCCGCGGCCGCGGCCGGCGTACCGGCGACACCGGCAAGACCCCCGGACGGCTGCGCAGGTCGCTGTCCACCCACTGGTACGCCTGGGCCATGGTCGCCCCCGTGGTGGCCGTCATCGGCGTGATCATCGGCTATCCGCTGGTGCGGGGCCTGTACCTGTCGACGACCGACGCCAACGAGGCGAACGTCGAGCGCACCATCGGCATGAACCACATACCGGCGACCTACAAGTCCGTCGGCCTGGACAACTACACCGCCGTCCTCTCCGACGGCATCTTCTGGGACCGTCTCACCTGGACGATCGTCTGGACCGTGTCCTGCGTCGCGATCTCCTTCGGACTCGGCCTGGTCCTGGCCAACATGCTCAACCGCAAGCTGGCGGGGCGCTCCCTCTACCGGATGGCGCTGATCCTGCCCTGGGCGGTGCCGGCCTTCGTCTCCGTGTTCACCTGGCGCCTGCTGTTCAACGAGAAGAACGGCATCCTCAACAAGATCCTCGCCGGTGGCGGCATCGACGCGATCCCGTGGCTCAACGACCCCACCTGGGCCAAGCTCTCGGTGATCACGGTCAACGTCTGGCTCGGCGTCCCCTTCATGCTGGTCGCCATGCTCGGCGGACTCCAGTCCATCCCCGGCGAGCTCTACGAAGCCGCGGAGATGGACGGCGCGAACGCCTGGCAGCGCTTCCGGCACATCACCCTGCCGGGCCTGCGCACCGTCAGCAGCACCGTGATCCTGATTAGCGGCATCTGGACCTTCAACATGTTCCCGGTGATCTTCCTGCTCACCCGGGGCGGTCCGGGAGACGCCACCGAGATCCTGGTGACGTACGCCTACCGGCTCTCGTTCGTCGTCAGCCCGCGCGACTTCGCGGGATCCGCGGCCTGGGGCGTCATCATCCTGGCCCTCCTTTCGCTCTTCGCGGTCGTCTACCGCCGCGCGCTCCGCAAGCAGGGAGAAGTGTGGTGACCACCATGACCGACACGAACACCCCGTCGACCCCGTCGACCCCGTCGACCCCGGCGAAGACCCCGCCCCCAAGCCGTCCCCGGAAGACCAGGGCGCGCGGCGAACGCGGGCCGCTGGCATCCGTCGCGCTGCACGCGGCCCTGCTGATCGCCTCGGCCACCGCGGTGCTCCCGCCGCTGTGGCTGCTCGTCACCTCGTTCAAGCCGACGAGCGAGGCGTTCTCCACCGACCTGGTCAAGGACTTCACGTTTCGCAACTACGACCACGTCGTCAACGACACCGAGTTCCTGAACTGGCTCGGCAACTCCCTGCTCGTCGTGGGACTGACCACGGTCATCGGCGTCTTCATCTCCGCGACCACCGGTTATGCCGTCAGCCGCTTCAAGTTCCCCGGCATGCGGCCCCTGATGTGGCTGCTGCTGATCACCCAGATGTTCCCCGTCGCGGTGCTCATCGTGCCGCTGTACAACCTCCTGGCGAGCCTGGGCCTGCTCAACCAGCCCGTCGGCCTGGTCGTCACCTATCTGACCATCGCCGTGCCGTTCTGCGCCTGGATGATGAAGGGGTACTTCGACACCATCCCGGTGGAGATCGACGAAGCGGGGCGCGTGGACGGGCTCAATCCGTTCGGCACCTTCTGGCGGCTCATCGTGCCGCTGGCCAAGCCAGGGCTCGCCGTCACCGGCTTCTACAGCTTCATCACCGGCTGGGCCGAGGTCGCCTACGCATCCGCCTTCATGACCGGCGAGGAGAACCTCACCCTGGCGGGCGGCCTGCAGACCTTCGTCAACCAGTACACCAGCGACTGGGGCTCGCTGACCGCGTCGGCCGTGATCGTCGCGGTGCCCGCCGCGGTGATCTTCGGCTTCGTGCAGCGCCACCTCGTCTCCGGCCTGACGGCCGGCGCGACGAAGTCCTGACACGACACACACGACGCACACCCCCCCCCTCGCACTCGACCCTCTCGATCTCAGGGAAGACATGACCCAGCATCTCGCTGCCCCTGCAGCCCCCGCCTCCGGCATCGACACGGACTGGTGGCGTGGCGCGGTGATCTACCAGGTCTACCCGCGCAGCTTCGCCGACGGCAACGGTGACGGAATGGGTGACCTGGACGGCATCCGAGCCCGCCTTCCCTACCTCAGGGACCTGGGCGTCGACGCCGTCTGGCTCAGCCCCTTCTACTCCTCGCCGCAGGCCGACGCCGGCTACGACGTCGCCGACTACCGCGCGATCGACCCGATGTTCGGCAGCCTCCTCGACGCCGACGCCCTGCTGCGGGATGCCCACGACCTGGGCCTGCGCATCATCGTCGACCTGGTGCCCAACCACTCGTCCGACCGGCACGACTGGTTCCGGCGCGCCCTGCGCGAGGGCCCCGGCTCACCCCTGCGCGAGCGCTACCACTTCAGGGCCGGCAAGGGCGAGAACGGCGAACTGCCGCCCAACGACTGGGAGTCCGTCTTCGGCGGCCCGGCCTGGACGCGGGTCGAGGACGGCGAGTGGTACCTGCACCTCTTCGCGCCCGAGCAGCCCGACTTCAACTGGGACCACCCCGCCGTCCACGACGAGTTCCGCTCGATCCTGCGTTTCTGGCTCGACATGGGCGTGGACGGCTTCCGCGTCGACGTGGCCCACGGCCTGGTCAAGGCCGATGGGCTGCCCGACATCGGCGTGCACGACCAGCTCAAGCTCCTGGGCAACGATGTCATGCCGTTCTTCGACCAGGACGGTGTGCACGAGATCTACCGCAGCTGGCGCAAGGTCCTCACCGAGTACGCGGGCGAGAAGATCCTCGTCGCCGAGGCATGGACCCCCACCGTCGAGCGCGCCGCCGCCTATGTCCGCCCGGACGAGATGCACCAGGCCTTCAACTTCCAGTACCTGGGCACGCACTGGGACGCGGCCGAGCTGCGCGAGGTCATCGATGTGTCGCTGGCCGCGATGCGTCCCGTCGGCGCCCCGGCCACCTGGGTGCTCTCCAACCACGACGTCACACGGCACGCCACGCGGTTCGCCAACCCGGCCGGGCTCGGCACCCAGCTGCGCACCGCCGGCGACCGCGCGCTCGGCCTGCGCCGCGCCCGCGCCGCGACCCTGCTGATGCTGGCGCTGCCCGGCTCCGCGTACGTCTACCAGGGCGAGGAGCTCGGTCTGCCCGACGTCACCGACCTGCCCGACGAGGTGCGCCAGGACCCCTCGTTCCACCGCGCGAGCGGCCAGGACGGCTTCCGCGACGGCTGCCGGGTGCCCATCCCGTGGACCACCGACGGCTCCAGTTACGGATTCGGCGCGGGCGGCAGCTGGCTTCCGCAGCCCGCGGGCTGGGGCGAGCTCAGTGTCCAGGCGCAGACCGGCGACCCCGACTCGACCCTGGAGCTCTACCGCAGCGCGCTCGCCGTACGGCGGACGCAGCCCGGGCTCGGCGCGGGCGATTCGCTGGAGTGGCTGGAGGCCCCCGACGGGGTGCTTGCCTTCCGCCGCGAGGGCTTCGTGTGCACGGCCAACACCACCGGCTCGGCGGTGACGATCCCGGCCCCCGGCCGTGTTCTGCTCGCAAGCGCCGGGGTGGAGGCGGCGGACGGCAAGGTCGAGCTGCCGGCCGACACCACCGTCTGGTGGGCGGTGTGACCCTGTCCGTGCCGCGGTCCGCCGACCGGACGGACGGGGGAGACCGGTCGGAGCGGGGCGCCCCGCGGCTCGCGGACATCGCGGCCCAGGCCGGCGTCAGCGAAGCCACCGCGAGCCGGGTGCTGAACGGCAAGCCGGGGGTGGCCGCCGGCACCCGGCGCCGGGTGCTCGCCGCCCTGGACGTCCTCGGCTACGAGCGGCCGGTACGGATCAAGCGGCACAGCGCCGGTCTGGTCGGCCTGGTCATCCCCGAGCTCAGCAACCCGATCTTCCCCGCGTTCGCACAGGTCGTCGAGCAGGTCCTGTCCGGGCACGGCTACACGCCGATGCTGTGCACCCAGATGCCGGACGGGGCCAGCGAGGACGAGTTGGTCGAGCAGCTGGAGGAGCGCCGGGTCAGCGGCATCGTCTTCCTCTCGGGGCTGCACGCCGACACGACGGCCGATCCCACGCGGTATCTCGAACTGCACGCCCGCGGTGTGCCGTTCGTGCTGATCAACGGCTACAACGAGCACATCCCGGTGTCCTTCGTCTCGCCCGACGACCGCGCGGCGGCACGGATGGCGGTGCGCCACCTCGTCGACCTGGGCCACCGGCGGATCGGCCTGGCCATCGGGCCCACCCGATACGTCCCCTCGCTGCGCAAGGCGGAGGGGTTCACGGCCGCGCTGCACGAGCTGCTCGGCGTGGAGCGGGCGGAGGCCGAACAGCTGGTGCAGCGCACGCTGTTCACGGTCGAAGGCGGGCACGCGGCGGCCAGCGCCCTGCTCGACCAGGGGTGTACGGCGATGGTGTGCGGCAGCGACATGATGGCCCTCGGTGCCGTACGGGCGGTGCGCGAGCGCGGCCTGTCGGTGCCCGGCGACGTCTCGGTGGTCGGCTTCGACGACTCGCCCCTGATCGCGTTCACGGACCCGCCGCTGACGACGGTGCGCCAGCCGGTGCAGGCCATGGCGAGCGCCGCGGTGGGCGCGCTGCTCGAGGAGCTGCACGGAAACCCCGTACAGCACACGGAGTTCGTCTTCCAGCCGGAGCTCGTGGTGCGCGGCTCCACGGCGCAGCCGCCGCGCCGAGAAGACGTCGGCAAGGCGCCGGCAACGCACTGAGAGGGAGGCGCCCGGCGCCTGCCCCTGTTCGGGGCAGCGGGGTCTTGAGGTGGCGCCGGGGCCTGCCCGTCCCATGCCCCGGTCCGAACGGCCGGGCGCGTGGGGCCCGTTGTCCGGGTCCCCCGGCCGTCCGGACCGGAGTCGTGGTTGAACGTAACACCGCCGCAATGTCTTGCGAAAGGTTTTGCGGCGTATGAACTCCCGGAATCCCGCATCTGACACGAGAGTGTGCGCGGAGGGTTGACCGGGGTTCCCGGGGGTCGTACGGTCTCGACCGAAATCGGCGTTGAAATGTTTCTGCAACATCCTTCAACGGCCTTACGGGCACGGCGCGTTGCCGGACAAGGTCACACCTCACTCATGCAGGAGGCCCTTCATGGCTGGCCGGAAGTCCAGAGTCCGCAGACCGCTCGCCGCCGCCCTCGCCCTGGTGGCGGGCGCCGCGGGCGGCATCGTCGCCGGAGCCCCGCAGGCACAGGCGGCCCCGCCCGGCAGCAAGGACGTCACCGCCGTGCTCTTCGAGTGGAAGTTCTCTTCGGTGGCCAAGGCGTGCACACAGCAGCTCGGCCCTGACGGCTACGGCTACGTCCAGGTCTCTCCGCCCCAGGAACGCATCCAGGGCGAGGCATGGTGGACCGCCTACCAGCCCGTCAGCTACAAGATAGGCAGCCGGCTCGGCGACCGGAGCGCGTTCAAGAACATGGTCGACACCTGCCACAAGGCCGGGGTGAAGGTCGTCGCCGACGCGGTGATCAATCACATGACCAACGCCTCCGGCACCGGCTCGGCCGGCTCCGCGTTCACCAAGTACGACTACCCGGGCACCTACTCGGGCGCCGACATGGACAACTGCCGCTCGCACATCAGCAACTACCAGGACCGCTGGAACGTCCAGAACTGCGAGCTGGGCGGCCTCGCCGACCTCGACACCGGCGAGGAGTACGTGCGGGGCAGGATCGCCGCCTACCTCAACGACCTGCTGTCCCTCGGTGTCGACGGGTTCCGGGTGGACGCGGCCAAGCACATTCCCGTGGACGACATGAAGAACATCAAGTCCCGGCTGACCAGACCCGGCGCCTACTTCAAGCAGGAGACGATCTACGGCTCGGGTGAAGCGGTCTCCCCGAGCGAGTACACCGCCACCGGCGACCCCCAGGAGTTCCGCTACGGCTGGGACCTGAAGCGCGTCTTCAACGACGAGAAACTCGCCTACCTCAAGAACTACGGCGAGGGCTGGGGCTACCTGCCCAGCGGCTCGGCCGCCGTCTTCGTCGCCAACCACGACACCGAACGGCACGGCCAGACCCTCAGCTACAAGGACGGCGCGAACTACACCCTCGCCCACGTCTTCATGCTGGCCCTGCCCTACGGCGCCCCGGACGTGCACTCCGGCTACGAGTTCAGCAACGCCGACGCCGGACCGCCCAACGGCGGCCAGGTCAACGCCTGCTACAGCGACGGCTGGAAGTGCCAGCACGCCTGGCCCGAGATCAAAAGCATGGTCAAGTTCCGCAACACCGCCCGCGGGACGGCCATGACCAACTGGTGGGACAACGGCAACGACGCCATCGCGTTCGGCCGCGGCGACAAGGCCTACGCCGTCATCAACCACGAGGGGTCCACGATCGACCGGACCTTCCAGACGTCCCTCGCCGCGGGCAGCTACTGCGACGTCCAGAGCGGCAGGAGCGTCACCGTCAACGGCTCCGGCCAGTTCACGGCCGCCGTGGCGCCGAACACCGCCCTCGCCCTGCACACGGGGGCCAGGAACTGCTGAGGGGCGCGCGCCCCGCGTGACCGGCCGCCCGGCTCTCGCTTCCCCGCCGCCGGGCGGCCCTGCTCGTACCTCCCCCACCACGCTTTCACCCCGCCATTCCCTCGATTCCCGCCATCCCCGTCATCCCCGTCATTCATCCGCAAGGAGAACCACCCTTGACCGGCTCCCCGCGTCGCACCGCCGCGATCACGGCCCTCGCCCTGCTGGCCGCGGTCGCACCCCTGACGCCCTCGGCCACCGCGGCACCGCAGGCACTGGCCGCGGCCGATGCGCCCGCCGACCTCGACCTGTCCAAGTCCGCGGCGCAGTGGATCGACGAGAACACCCTCGCCTGGGACGTCCGAGGTGACGCCGCCTCCACGGAGCTGGTCCACGCCCGCGACGGCCACCTGACCGTCAAGGACGGCGAACTCGCCGGCGAGGGGCGGCGGATCCGCCTCACCCCCGCCGCGGGCGGCCTCACCGACGCCCAGCGCGAGAAGTACCCGCACCTGAAGGGGTACGCGGCCTTCACCGTCGACCCGCGCGACCGCGACCAGATCCGCGCCGCCCTCACCGGCCAGCTCGTGGCCGTCCGCAGCAGCGAGGACGGCACCCTGCTGGCCGCCACCGGCGTCCAGACGCAGGGCGTACTCGACGACCTCTACAGCGCCAGGGCCACCAAGGCCACCCTCGGCCCGCACTTCCGGGACGGTCGCCCCACCCTGGCCGTGTGGGCGCCCACCGCCCAGTCCGTCGGCCTGGAACTCGACGGCAAGCGAGTGGCGATGCGGCGCGACGACGCCAGCGGCGTGTGGTCCGTCACCGGCGCCCGCAGCTGGTCGGGCAAGCAGTACCGGTACGTCGTGAAGGTGTGGGCGCCCAGCGTCCGGAAGGTCGTCACCAACAAGGTCACCGATCCGTACTCCACCGCGCTGACCGCCGACTCGGAGCGCAGCCTCGCCGTCGACCTGGGGGATCCGAAGCTCGCCCCCAAGGGCTGGGCGCGGCTGAAGAAGCCCGAGGCGACGCCGTTGCGTGACGCGCAGATCCAGGAACTACACATCCGCGACTTCTCCGTCGAGGACCGCACGGCCAAGCACCCCGGCAAGTACCTCGCCTTCACGGACACGGCCTCCGACGGCATGAAGCACCTGCGCAAGCTGGCCAAGGCCGGCACCTCCTACGTGCACCTGCTGCCCGCCTTCGACATCGGCACCATCCCGGAACGCGCCGCCGATCAGGCAAAGCCCGACTGCGATCTGACGGCGCCCGCCCCGGACTCCGAGGAGCAGCAGGCCTGCGTCACCAAATCCGCCGCCAAGGACGCCTACAACTGGGGCTACGACCCCCTGCACTACACCGTGCCCGAGGGCAGTTACGCGAGCGACCCCGCCGGGACCCGCCGTACGGTCGAGTTCCGGGAGATGGTCCAGGGCCTCAACGGCTCCGGCCTTCGCACCGTGATGGACGTCGTCTACAACCACACCGTCGCAGGCGGCCAGGCCGACAAGTCGGTCCTCGACAAGATCGTGCCCGGCTACTACCAGCGGCTCCTCGCCGACGGCACCGTGGCCACCTCCACCTGCTGCGCCAACACCGCCCCCGAGAACGCCATGATGGGCAAACTCGTGGTCGACTCCCTGGTGACCTGGGCGAGGGAGTACAAGGTCGACGGTTTCCGCTTCGACCTGATGGGACACCACCCCAAGGCCAACATCCTGGCCGTCCGCAAGGCCCTGGACGCGCTGACCCCCAAGAAGGACGGCGTCGACGGGAAGAACATCGTCCTGTACGGCGAGGGCTGGAACTTCGGCGAGATCGCCGACGACGCCCGCTTCGTCCAGGCCACCCAGAAGAACATGGCGGGCACGGGCATCGCCACCTTCTCCGACCGGGGCCGCGACGCGGTGCGCGGCGGCGGCCCCTTCGACGGGGACCCCGGCGTGCAGGGCTTCGCCAGCGGACTGTTCACCGACCCCAACACCTCGAAGGCCAACGGCACCCCCGCCGAGCAGAAAACCCGGCTCCTGCACTACCAGGACCTGATCAAGGTGGCTCTGACCGGCAACCTCGCCGACTACACGTTCACCGACTCCGCCGGCAAGCGCGTCAAGGGCTCCGAGGTCGACTACAACGGCGCCCCGGCCGGATACGCGGCCACCCCCGGCGACGCCCTGTCCTACGCCGACGCCCACGACAACGAATCGCTCTACGACGCTCTCGCCTTCAAGCTGCCCGCGGACACCACGGCCGCCGAGCGCTCCCGCATGCAGGTGCTCGCGATGGCGACCGCCACCCTGGCCCAGGGCCCGTCCCTCTCCCAGGCGGGCAGCGACCTGCTGCGCTCCAAGTCCCTTGACCGCAACTCCTACGACAGCGGCGACTGGTTCAACGCCCTGCACTGGGACTGCCGGGACGGCAACGGCTTCGGGCGCGGCCTGCCGCCGGCCGCCGACAACAAGGACAAGTGGACCTACGGAAAGCCGCTGCTGACGTCCGCGTCCCTGACTCCTGGCTGTGCGGCGATCAACGGCACGTCGGCCGCCTACCGGGACCTGGTGAAGCTGCGTGCGAGTGAGCCCGCGTTCTCCCTGGCCACGGCCGGCCGGGTCCAGTCCCGGCTCTCCTTCCCGCTCTCGGGCACCCCGGCCGAGACCCCCGGCGTCATCACCATGGAGGTCGGCGACCTGGTGGTCGTGTTCAACGCGACCCCTCAGACGCAGCAGCAGCGCGTCAAGGCCCTGAAGGACACCGCGTACAGGCTGCACCCCGTCCAGACGAAGGGCGCCGATCCGGTGGTCAAGTCGTCCTCGTACGAGCGCGGTTCAGGCACCTTCAACGTGCCCGCACGGAGCGTCGCCGTCTTCGAGCGGGGCTGAGACCCGGGCTGCGGGACCGGCGCGGACGGTCCGTACCGCAAGGAGTCCCCGCGTAAATGTGTTGCCCGCGCCGGGGGCGGTTGTTAGCGTCCCGCAGGCGCGAGAGACGCGCTGTCACCGGACGGGGAGGTTGATGAATATGGCTGCCGCAAGCCTTCGTCAGCATGCCCTCGTCCGGCCCGCGCGATAACCGAGCGCGGACCGGGTCGTCACCACGAACGACCAGGAGAGACACATGTCTTCCCCTTCTTCACCCACACCCGCGCCCACATCTGCACCCGCGCCTGCCCACGCCGACGTGATCACCGAGCGGCTCGTCCTGCGGTCCTGGAGCATGAGCGAGGCCACCGCGGTTCTCGGCGACCACAGGTCCACGAACTGGGCGGACGACTTCCCCGCCGAAGGCGACCGTGTGGTCGCGGGCCTCTTCGACCAGTGCCCCCTCTGGCTCGGTGCCTACGGCCACCGTCTGGTCATCGAGCGCGAGAGCGGCCTGGTGGTGGGCTCGATCGGCCTGTTCTGGCCGCCCAGCGAGGGCGTCATCGAAATCGGCTACGGCATCGTGGCCTCGCGCCGCGGCCGGGGCTACGCCTCCGAGGCCACCAGGGCCCTGGTGGCGTACGCCCTCACCGCGCCGGACGTCCACACGGTGTCCGCCGACGTGGAACTGTCCAACCCGCCATCGGTCCGAGTCCTTGAGAAGGCAGGATTCCACCGGCAGTCCACCGACGGGGACGTGGCCAGGTACACCACCGTGCGGCCTGACCGCCCGCTCGGCTGATCCCGGCTGATCCCCGGGGGCCCTGGAGGCGATGCCTTCAGGGCCCCTGCCATATCTCGATAGGCAGGTGCATCTCGGTCAGCTCCTCGTCGGTGATCGGGGACAACTCGTTAAACGGGCATGCCCGGCGTCGCGGTCGGGACGGGCTCGGTGACTGACGCGCTCGGAGCGGCGGGGACGAGACGGTAGGAGTCGCCGTCGGGGATCACGTGGCCTGCCGTGGGCGGGGGGAAGTGGCTGCCGAGCAGCAGGGTCCGGGTGCCGGAGAGCGAGCCGAGGAGTTCATGGCGGGT
This sequence comes from Streptomyces longisporoflavus, assembly GCF_014649775.1. Lineage (GTDB taxonomy): Bacteria > Actinomycetota > Actinomycetes > Streptomycetales > Streptomycetaceae > Streptomyces > Streptomyces longisporoflavus. The sequence continues at coordinate 307,867 of NZ_BMTR01000001.1, forward strand.
CCTGGCCGCGGCCGCGGGGTCGATGTCCACGCAACTGCCCAGATCAGGGTGGACCAGTTGCACGGGGTGGTGGATGCAGTCGCCGGTGATGAGCGCGCTCTCGCCCCGACTGCTCAGTTCCACGGCCACCTGCCCCGGTGTGTGGCCCGGGGTGGGGCGGAGGCGGACACCGGGGGCGATCTCGGTGCCCTCTGCCGGTACGTCGACGAGGTCGAGCAGCCCCGCGTCCTTGATGGGATGTACGGAGTCCCGGAACATCTGCCGGCGGGCCTCGTCCATGTCGAAGCCGGCCCAGTGGTCCCATTCGGTGCGGGAGGTGAGGTAGCGGGCGTTGGGGAAGGTGGCCTCCCAACTGCCGTTCAGGTTCCGGGTGTTCCAGCCGACGTGGTCGGTGTGCAGGTGGGTGAGGATGACGAGATCCACCGTCTCGGGTGCGAACCCGGCTTCCGTCAGTCGCGTCAGGTAGTCGCTGTTCAGGTTGTCCCATGCGGGGTTGGCCCGCTGCTTGCCGTTGCCGATGCCGGTGTCGACGAGCACGCGCAGTCCGTCGACCTCGACCGCGAAGCTGTGGCTCGCCAGTCGCAGGACGCGCTGCTCGTCCGCGAAGTCCGGCTGCAGCCAGGGGGACCGGGCCACGACCTCCGGGGTGGCTTCGGGCAGCAGCCAGGGGCCTGTCTGCGGGGGCAGATGTACTTCGTCGATGCGGTGGACGGCGATGTCTCCCACGGTCCAGGTCGGTACGTCGGGAGTGGTGGCGGGGTGTTGCGGGACGGTGGGGCGCTGCGGGGTGGGCATATGGGGCTCCTCCGGGGGCGGGTCTCTGCACCTAAAAGCAATGGGTTTGCGTTAAGTCAACGTAGGGCCTATCGTCGCACTAACGCAAACCGTTAGCTTTTGAAGTCGAGAGGGCATCCATGGACACCGCCGGACTCACCCCGCAGGAGGCGGCCCGCACGGCCCTCCGGGCGGGCCTGCCGCTGGAGAGCGACCGTCACGAAGCTGTGGCGGCGACCGCCAACCACATCCACTCCGTCATCGCCACACTGCGGGAACTGGACTTCCGGGACACGCCCCCCGCGACGTCCTTCATGGCAGTCACGGCGGTCACGGCAGTCACGACCGGACAGGGGGACACCGATGCAGCCGTATGAGCTGTCACTCGCCGACGCCGCCCGGGCCGTGGCCGCGGGCGAGCTGTCGCCGGTCGAGTTGACCGATTCGGTCCTTGAGCGCATCGAATCGGTGGAAGCGCGCCTCCAGGCCTACGTCACCGTCGCCGCAGAATCCGCCAGGAAGGCGGCGGCCCGTGCCGAGCAAGAGATCGCCCGGGGCCGGCTGCGCGGTCCGTTGCACGGCATCCCGATGGGCCTGAAAGACCTGATCGACGCCGCCGGCCTGCCCACCACGGCAAGCTCCCGCGTCAGGGCGGACCATGTCGCCGACGGTGACAGTGCCGTCGCCGCCCGCCTGTCGGCGGCCGGTGCGGTGCTGCTCGGCAAGACCCACACCCACGAGTTCGCCTACGGCCTCACCACCCCGCAGACGCGCAACGCCCACGACCACAGCCGTGTCGCCGGCGGGTCGAGCGGCGGTTCGGCCGTCGCCGTCGCGGCGGGAGAGGCCACGTTCGCGCTGGGGACCGACACCGGCGGCTCGATCCGCGTGCCCGCGGCGCTGAACGGCGTGGTCGGCCTCAAGCCGACGTACGGACTGATCTCCCGGCAGGGCGTGACCTCGCTGTCCTGGTCCCTGGACCACGTCGGCCCCCTCACCCGCACGGTGCGGGACGCCGAGCTCGTCCTCGCCGCCCTCGACGGGCGTGACAGGCGCGAGCCGGGCGGTGTCTCCGCCGTCCCGGAGTCCGGTGACCTGACGGGGCTGCGGGTGGGCGTGCCGCGCAACTACTACTTCGAGCGCGTCAGCCCGGAGGTCGAAGAGAGCGTGCGCCGGGCCATCGGGCAGCTCCAGGAGCTGGGGGCCGAACTCGTCGAGGTCGAGATCCCGATGACGCGCTACATCCAGGCCGTCCAGTGGGGACTGATGGTCCCCGAGGCGACCTCGTACCACGAGGGGACGCTCCGCTCGACGCCCGATCTGTATGCGGCCGACGTACGCATCCTGCTGGAGGCGGGCGAGTTCGTGTCCGCCGGTGACTATCTCCGGGCCCAGCGCGCCAGGACGCTGATGCGCGACGCCTGGGCGCAGATGCTCGGTCGTGTCGACGTGATCGTCGCCCCGTCGGTGCCGATGACGGCGGTCGAGTCCGGTCAGGACAGCGTGCGGTGGGCGGACGGCACGGTGGAGGCCGTCTCCGACAGCTACGTCCGCCTCTCCGCACCGGCCAACATCACGGGTGTGCCGGCGCTGACGCTGCCCGTCGGCCGGGATCACGCGGGTATGCCGATCGGCATGCAGCTGATGGGGCGGCCCCTGGACGAAGCGACCGTCCTTCGGGCCGGACGCGCCTATGAGGTGGCCGCTGCCCGCTCCGATGCCGGGGCGGGACAGCTTGCTCCGGTCGCGGCGTGAGGGCGCGCCCCCGAGGCGCCTAGAAGCAATGAAATTGCGTTAAGGAGATAAGGTGAAGCCATGAGTCCCAAGCCCATGGTTCGACCCGGAGGGCGCAGCGCCCGTGTCCAGGAGTCAGTCCACGCGGCGGTCCGCGAGCTGCAGGCCGAGCTGGGACGCGAGGCGCTGACCGTTCCTCTCGTCGCGGCTCGCGCGGGGGTGACCCCCTCGACCGTCTATCGCCGGTGGGGCGACTTGCAGGAGCTGTTGTCCGACGTCGCCGTCGAACACCTGCGCCCCGAAGAGCCGCCGGCCGATCTCGGCAGCCTGCGCGCGGACCTCGAAGCCTGGGCGGAACAGTTCCTCGACGAGATGGCATCCCCGCCGGGCCGCGCGTACATCAGGGACGCCCTGCTCGGGGACCCGGACGGCAGCAACGCCGGCCAGTGTTCCGCCTATGCCGCCGACCAGATCGACGTCGTCCTTGCCCGTGCGGCGGAACGGGGCGAGAGCGCCCCGGACGTGGAACGGGTCATCGACCGGGTCGTGGCGCCGATGATGTACCGCATCCTCTTCCGCCCCGGCGAGCTGGACGCCGCCTACGCGCGCGCACTTGTGGAGCACGCACTCTCACTTTCGAAACCCTGAAACAAATCCAGCAACTAACGCGTCATTTTCGCGCACAGTCGATCGTCGGGAGCGGCCAGGAGATCGGTTAGCGGTCGCGATCCGTGTGGATGGGCCCTCGTGAGGTACGGAGCGTTAACGTGTGCCCCGCACGTGTTCCCGTCGGACCCTCCCCGGGGTCCCGGAGGTGAGAAATGGCGGCTGCCGACTCGGCGTCGGTCGGTACCATCCCGGTTCAGCACCTCCGGGCGGGCGACCACGCCTTCGTCAGTTACGCGGACGACGATGCGGGCCGCGACGTAGTTTCCGCCTTTGCGTGGGCGGGGCTCGTGAAGCGCGAGAAGGTGATGGTGTTCGCCGCTCCGCACATGCAGGACGAACAGGTCTGGGCGCGCCTTGACGCGCCGGGAGCCCTGCTGGGAGCCGCCCGCAAGAACGGGCAGTTGGTGCTCAGCAGCATGCGCGCCCTGATCCGGCCGGAGGAGGCGTTCACCCCGCGTCGGCAGTGGGAGCGCATCACCCAGGAGACCGACAAAGCCCTGGACGAGGGCTACAGCGGACTGCGCACCTACATCGACATGCACTGGGTGGGAGACCTGGGCGCCGATGTCGAGGTGATGATGCACCGCGAGTCCCACGCCCAGCACCTCTTCGAAGGCCGCCCGTACACCGAGATCTGTTCCTACGACAGCCGCTGGTTCGACCCCGGCGTCCTGGCGGCCATGCACGAGGCGCATCCCTGCCGACTGCTGCCCGGCCTGGGCGTCCTGCACGCGGAACATGCGGACGGTGTCCTGCAGTTGGTCGGCGAGGCGGACATCGCCACCCGCGAAGATTTCATCGTCGCCGTGCGCGAGGGGCTGAGGCGCTGTGGGGACTCCCGGACGCTGACCGTGGACCTGTCCGGGCTCATCTTCCTCGGCGCGGCCTGTGCGGTGGACCTGCTGCGGCTGATCCTGGAGCATCCGCACGGGCCCGTCCATGTCGACTGTCCGCCGACACCGGCACGCATACTGCGCAGAGCAGGCGCGGACCAAGTGCCCCACCTGGTGATCAATGAGGTGGCCAGCTGATGTCGACACCGTCCGGGTCCCGTGAGGTCCCTCCCGTCACCCTCCTTGAATCCCGCTTCAACCAGGACGACCTGCCGAGACTTCGCATGCTCGTCGAGCAGTACGCGGGCCACCACGGGCTGCCCGAGCCGCGGCGCAGCGAATTCATCGTGGCCCTGGACGCCGTGGCGGTCAACGCGGTCGAGCACGCGGGCGGTGGCGGCAAGCTGATCCTGCAACGCAGCAACGGCCATCTGAACTGCCACATCCATGACTCGGGCCCCGGTTTCAGCGCCGACGTCATTCCGGAACGTACGCCTGAACTCGGCTGCGACCAGAGCGGTCGGGGCCTGTGGCTCGCCGACCTGCTCACCGACGAACTGCGCATCTCGGCGGGCCCCGGCGGAGCCACGGTGACTTTGACGGTGCGACTGCCCTGACGACCGGAGGCTCCCGGCCGGATGGTCAGGCCCTCCGGGCGCGCCGTCGCAGCTTGACGGTGTAGTTGGTCCGCGTGGAGGGCTTCCCGTCGGGGGCCGTCAGGTGGTGCTCGTGGGTGTCGCAGTCCAGTACGTCCCACTGCCCGGCCGGCAGGTCGAGAGAAGCCAGCACCTTCTGCGGGCTCGGGAAGTCCACGCCGGGGTGCGGTTCGGTCTCCGGGGGGAAGCCCATGTGGCCGACGATCAAGAGCGTGCCGCCCTCCGTGACGGCCGCGGCGGCGTTCCGCAGGATCTCCTCGCGCGGCATCTCGTGCAGGGAGTGCAGGAACTGGGCGGAGACCAGGTCGTAGCTGCCTGCCGGGAAGGACGCGCCGAGATCGTGGTGCTGCCAGTCGACGCGGTCGGCGACTCCCGCCCGGTCGGCGTGCCCGGCCGCGCGACCGAGGGCGACGCGGGAGATGTCGGTGGCGGTGACGCGCCAGCCCTGCCGCGCGAGCCAGATCGCATCGCCGCCCTCGCCGCAGCCCAGGTCCAGGGCGCTGCCCGGCGTCAGGTCCTCGGTCTCGCGGACGAGCGCGGCATTGGGTTCGCCGCTCCACAGGCGGTCGCTCTGGCCGTAGCGCTCGTCCCAGAACGCTTCGGCCGCTCCGGCCGCTCCGGCCGCTCCGGCCGCTCCGGCCGCTCCGGCGGCGGAGGAGCCGGGGGTGGCGTCGGCGTTCGGGGTGTCGGTTTTCTGATCGCTCATGAGGGCTCCCTCTGCTCTGCGGGCTCTGCGGGCGGTTCTGCCGACGCTGCGGCTCCGCGGTTCTGTGGCTCAGTGGCAACCCTGCGCGCGGCCGTCGCGGCTTGACAAATACATTTGCCGCATCGGCAAATGGAGGGATGAGCGACGACACCGACCTCACGGACGTGCTGACCGCCGTCGGCCCCCGGCTGCGGGTGCTGCGCAAGGCACGAGGCGCCACCCTGGCCCGGCTGAGCGAGGAGACGGGGATCTCTCTGAGTACGCTCTCGCGCCTTGAGGCCGGACAGCGCGAGCCGACCCTGAAGCTCCTGCTGCCGCTGGCCAAGGCATACGGCGTACCGCTCGACGAACTGGTCGGCGCGCCCCAGACGGGCGATCCGCGCATCCACCCCCGCCCGTTCCTGCGCCACGGCAACACGTGGGTTCCGCTGACCCGCTACCTCGGCGGAATGCACGCCTACAAGCAGGTCATGCCGGTCGCCAAGAGCGGCGCCCGGCAGACCGAGCGACCCGAGCAGGGCAAGCACGAGGGGTACGAGTGGCTGTACGTACTCTCCGGCCGCCTGCTCCTTGCGCTGGGCGACCACGACCTCGTCCTCACCGCGGGCGAAGCCGCCGAGTTCGACACCCGCACCCCGCACGGCTTCGCCAACGCCGGTGACATCCCCGTGGAGTTCCTCGTCCTGTTCGGGGCCCAGGGCGAGCGCATGCACGTCCGCGTCAGGACCGGCGGTGACGAAGCGGGCGAAGGCGCGTAGCAGGGGTCAGGCGGTGCGCAGCGCGGGGTCGCTGGTACCGGGCTCGCCCGTCTCCACGTGTCCGGCGAACCTGCGCAGGTAGCTGCTGTCGCCGTCGGACCGTACCCGCAGGTCGTACCAGCGCTTGCTGTGGCCGAGGTCGACCCAGCGGGTCTTCCGGCCGCCCGCCGCGACGCTGACCTTGCTGCTCCGGCCGCCGTAGGCGTTGGTGACGGTGAGATGGCAGGCGGTCTCGGCGGGGTTGGTGAAGGTGAGTCTGATGCGGCCGGACTCCTGGTCGTGGTGGCCGGTGACTTCCGGGCCGGGAGTCGCGGCGGTTCCCGCGTAGGCGCGCAGATAGCCGTTGGGGCCGTGCACGGTCAGCTCGTACGTTCCCCCGGAGGGGCCGGTGCTCCAGGTGTCGGAGAGCTGCTTGCCGGCTGCGGCGGTGTAGGTCCAGGGGCCGTCGTCGCGGTTTTTGGAGGTGACGAGGAAACAGGCGCCGGTCTCGTCGCCCGGGCCGAAGGTGAGCTCGATGGTGCCGTCGGAGGGCTCGACGGCCGCGGTGACCAGGGGCGTGTAGGGGAGCGGCCGGGTGGGCCTGGCGCCCTTCTCCTGGCGGGGCAGGGCGGGGGCGGCCGGCGGCGACGGGGTGTAGCTGTCGTGCCGTTCCTTGTCCGGCGGCTCGTATGCGTCGGTGCTCGGCAGGTCCGCGTGCTTGGTGTGCTTGAGGCTGAAGTCGAAGGCCGACGTGAGGTCGCCGCAGATGGCGCGGCGCCAGGGGGAGATGTGTGGTTCGTGGACGCCGAAGCGGCGTTCCATGAACTGGATGACGGAGGTGTGGTCGAAGACTTCGGAGCAGACGTAGCCGCCGGTGGACCACGGGGAGACGACAAGAGTCGGGACCCGCATGCCGAGGCCGTAAGGGCCGGCGCTGTACTCGCTGTCGCCGGGGAAGACGTCGAGCTCGGTGTCGACGGTCGACGCGCCCCATGAGGAGTCGGCCGGAGGATAGGGCGGCGGCACGTGGTCGAAGTAGCCGTCGTTCTCGTCGTAGGTGATGAACAGGGCGGTCCTGCTCCACACCTCCGGGTCGGACGTCAGGGCGTCCAGTACCTGCGAGATGTACCAAGCGCCGTAATTGGCGGGCCAGTTGGGATGTTCGCTGAAGGCTTCCGGGGCGGCGATCCACGATATCTCCGGCAGGTTCCCGGACTTGACGTCCGCGCGCAGGTCATCGAGAAGACGGTCGCCCTTCTTGACCCGCGTTCCCTTGCGCGCCTTCTCGTAGAGGGGGTCACCGGGCTTCGATTCGCGGTATTTGTTGAAGAACATCAGTGAGTTGTCGCCGTAATTCCCGCGGTAGGCGTCCTCCAGGACGCCCCACAAACCCTCTTCGGTGAGTCCGTCGCCGATGTCCTGATAGATCTTCCACGACACCCCGGCCTTCTCCAGGCGCTCGGGATACGTGGTCCAGTCGTAACCGGTCTCTTCGTTGCCGAGGACCGGTCCGCCGCCCTTGCCGTCGTTTCCGGTATGCCCGGTGTAGAGGTAGTAGCGGTTGGGGTCGGTCGCGCCGATGAAGGACGAGTGGTAGGAGTCGCAGACCGTGAAGGCGTCGGCCAGGGCGTAGTGAAACGGTATGTCGTCCCTGGTCAGATGGGCCATTGTGCCGGACGTCTTGGCAGCTATCCAGTCGTCGTACTTGCCCTTGTTCCAGGCCTGATGGCCCGTCTCCCAGTCATGGCTGAGACCGGCGATGAACTGCATTCCCAGATCGTCGGCGTCCGGGTGGTAGGGCAGCACTTCCTCGCCGCCACCCGACTGATGCCATACGGATTTACCGCTCTCCAATATGAGAGGGCGAGGGTCGCCGAATCCGCGGACGCCGTTGAGCGTGCCGAAGTAGTGGTCGAAGGAGCGGTTCTCCTGCATGAGCACCACGATGTGCTCGACGTCATCGATCGAACCCGACCGGGTGGCGGCGGGAATGTCGAGGGCGCGCATGATGCTGGCCGACAGAGCCGCGACGCCGACGGAGCCGCCCGCCGCCTGGAGGAATCGCCGACGGTTGAATGCGGGCATGTAGATGTACCTCTGAACTGTGGGGGATAGAGGGCCGGTCACCCTAGGCAGGACCGCCCTTGAGTCGTCAAATGATGAGACCCTTCAGTCATGGCAGAAGAAGTCGACGCTCCCGTCATCCTGAGCAACGAACCCGGTTCCTTCTCCAGGAGCGTGCTCGCCGAGCGGCATCCGGCGCTCATCAAGAAGGTGCGGGACGCCTTCCCCTACGACCCGCGCCGGCACCGCGCCCTCGACGCCCTGCTGGCGCAGGCCACGGACGGCGTGATCGAACCACCGGATCCCGGCGCGCACGACCACGACTCGTGGGACGCCTGGAGCCGCGCATACGTCGGCCTGTCCTGGTACGACGTGCCCTTCCTGTGGGCCGAGAGTTACTTCTACCGCCAACTCCTCGCAGCCGTCGGGTACTTCGAGCCCGGCCCCTGGCAGGGAATCGATCCGTTCCGCCCGTTCAAGCAGGCGGAACTCCACACGGAGGAGGCCGCCGAGGAGCTGGCGGCACTCGACGGACTTGCCCGGCGGCCCGTCGACGAGCAGCGTCAGGCACTCCTGCTGGGCTCACTGTGGGGCAACCGCGCGGACCTCGGGTTCGCCGCGGGCGGCGGCGCGACCGGGGCCGCCGACTCGCGCCTCGTCGCCGACGACTCAGCGCTGCTGTGGTCCCTGCTGCCCGAGGGCGGCGCGGCCACGCTGTGCCTGGTCGCGGACAACGCCGGACGAGAGCTCCTGCCCGACCTCATCCTCATCGACCACCTGCTGCTCCATCAGCGCGCCGAGCGGGTCGTGCTGCACGTCAAGCCCTACCCGTACTACGTCTCGGACGCCATGACCGCCGACGTCATCGACTGCCTGCGCCATCTGCGCGGCGCGCGCGGCAGCGCGGCAGAGGTGGGCGAGCGGCTGTGGTCGGCCATGGGGACCGGCCGGCTCACCGTCCGCAACCACCCCTTCTCCTGCGCCCCGCTGCCGTACGCCGACATGCCCGACGATCTGCGCCGGGAGTTCGCCGATGCCGATGTGACCGTCATGAAGGGCGACCTCAACTACCGGCGCCTGGTCGGCGACCGGCTGTGGCCCGCCACCACGCCGTACGAGGAGCGCACCGCGTACTTCCCCGGCCCGGTGGCCTCCCTGCGGACACTGAAGTCCGACGTGATCGTCGGTCTAGACGCGCGGACCGAGGCGAGGCTGGACGCCGAGCGCGGCCGGGGCTGGCGCACCAGCGGCAGCCTTGCCCTGATCCAGTTGTCGGTGTGATCACCAGGTGCCGACCTGACGCCAGCAAGGCGATGACCTGCGGAAATGACGTAAAGCTTTGCCTTTCACGTTCCCGGTGGTTATCGTTTCCGATGTCCTGTTGTCTCCGATAGAGGTGGACGTTGCGCATCTGAGGTTCGCGATCATCGCGCCGTACGGCCCTCGCCGTACGCCCGTCACGCCGCCGCCGGCTCCGCCGTGCCGCCGTGACCCCGCGTGGATGCGACCTCGGTGCATGAGCCGTCCCCAGATCCTCAGGACCGCCGCACCTCTCTCTTTCCCGGCCGGTCGCCGCGTGGTGCTCGCATACGACGCCCCCTGCCCGCCGCGCCAGCGACTGCGAGAACCCACATGTCTGTACCCACCGCCCCCAGCGCGTCCCTCACCTGCTCCGCCCTGACGTTCCAGTGGCCGGACGGCACCAGCGTCTTCGACGGACTTTCCCTCAGCATCGGCCGGGGCCGCACCGGCCTCGTCGGCACCAACGGCACGGGCAAGTCCACCCTGCTGCGCCTCCTCGCCGGTCAACTGCGGCCGACGAAGGGGTCGGTGACCATCGGCGGCAGCCTCGCCTATCTGCCGCAGAACATCACCCTCGACACGAATCTGCGCGTCGACCAGGCCCTCGGAATCGCCGAGCGGCGCGACGCACTGCGCGCCATCGAATCCGGAGACGTACGAGAACAGCACTTCGAGACGATCGGCGACGACTGGGACGTCGAGGAAAGAGCCCTTGCCATGCTGGGTTCGCTCGGACTCGGCGGCGTCGAACTCGACCGCACCGTGGGCCGGATGTCGGGCGGCGAGACCGTGCTGCTGCGCCTTGCCGCGCTGCTCCTTGAGCGCCCCGACGTCCTGCTCCTCGACGAGCCGACCAACAACCTCGACCTGTTCGCGCGACGCCGGCTCTACGAGGCCGTCGACTCCTGGCGCTCCGGCGTCCTGGTGATCGTCAGCCACGACCTCGACCTGCTCGAACGCGTGGACCGCATCGCCGAGCTGCGCGCCGGATCCGTGAACTGGTACGGCGGAGGCTGGTCCGCCTACGAGGAAGCCCTGGCCACCGAGCAGGAGGCGGCCGGTCGGATGCTGCGCGCCGCCGAAGCCGACGTACGCCGCCAGAAGCGCGAACTGGAGGAGACCCAGATCAAGGTGGCCCGCCGCCAGCGGCACAGCAAGAAGATGGACGCACAGCGACGCGCCCCGCGCATCGTCGCGGGGGAGAAGAAGCGATCCGCGCAGGAGTCGGGGGACAAGCTCCGGGGACTGCACGAAGAACGGCTCAACGAGGCACGCGAGCGGCGCGAGGAAGCCGCGAACGCGATCCGCGACGACGCCGAGATCCGCGTCAGCCTCCCGCACACCGCCGTGCCGGCGGGCCGCACCGTCCTGACCCTGGACCAACTGCGGCCCCAGTACGGCAAGTTGAAGGAGGGCAGCCTGCACATCCAGGGGCCCGAGCGAGTCGCCCTCGTCGGACGCAACGGCGCCGGCAAGACGACACTGCTGCGCACTGTCACCGGTGAGCTGGCCCCGCTGTCCGGGGAGGTCAGGACGTCCGTGCCGCTACGGTTCCTGCCGCAGCGCCTTGACGTCCTCGACGACACGCTGAGCGTCGCGGCAAACGTCTCGCGCCTGGCGCCCGGGCTCACCGACAACCACATCCGCTCCCAGCTCGCGCGCTTCCTGTTCAAGGGGGCACGCGCCGAACAGCAGGCGGGCACACTCTCCGGCGGCGAGCGCTTCCGGGCCGCCCTCGCGGCGATGATGCTCGCCGCGCCCGCCCCTCAGCTCCTCCTCCTCGACGAGCCGACCAACAACCTCGACCTGGCCAGCGTGCGCCAACTGACCGGCGCGCTGGAGTCGTACGAAGGCGCACTCCTGATCGCCAGTCATGACCTGACGTTCCTGGAGTCGATCGGCATCACCCGCTGGGTGCTCGTCGGGGAGGAACTCCGGGAGACGACCGCCGAAGAGGTCCGCGACCTGCTTCAGGCGCCGCAGGCGGACTGAGTGGCAGGGGCGGACTGAGTGGTGCGGGGTACCGAAGCCGCGCAAGGAACCGCACATGGAGCCGCGGGGCCGCGCAAGATATCGCCCTTCGTCGTTCGTCAGGAACTGATCGTCCGACGACGACGCACCATACGCAGCCCCACCGCGTCCTGTTGCTCCACATCGCTGTCCGTTGCCAGATGGAGAGGGACGAAGAGGACCATCCAGTAGAAGCCGAACAGCCAGCGGCCGATGAGCCGCAGGAGACCGGGGCGCCGGCCGTCCGGGGCGCGGACCACGCGCAGACCGGTGACCAGCTTTCCGAGGCTGGCCCTGGCGGCCAGGGTGAGCAGGACGTGGTTGGCGAAGGAGACTCCGACGGCCACGCCGAGCGCGAGGCCCCACACCGTGGGGGACTGCGGCCGGAGTTCGACCACTCCGTCACTCACCTTCACCCCGGCCGCGGCACCGGCGGCGAGACCGCACGCGAGAGCGATGAACGCGTCGATGACTGCCGCGGTGACCCTGCGCGCCTGCGCGGGGGACACATCGCGGGAGGGGCTGCCTTGCTGGTTGACCACGGCGCTACTTCCCGGCCTTCTTGCTCGTGCACTGTCCGATGAACTGCGGGCCGGTGACGACTGCGACCCCCGGGCTGCACGCTACTGTCCCGGTCCGGTCCGACTGACCGGGGGCCACCGGGGCCGGGCCCGAGGGCAATCTCCTTACGATGATCGCCCGTTGGTCGGGCCCGGCCCGGTGGGGTGTGGTGCTGTGCCGCTCAGTGCTTTCAGTCGTGCAGAGCCACCAGGACGACCGCCGCAGCGATGGCGCCGAGCGCCAGGGCAGCGATGCCGTGCGAGGGCCGGTGGGTGCGCGGGACGGGCAGCAGGTGGTCGACGGCGAGCCTGCCGGGGCCGGTCAGGGCCAGGCTCACGGCGGCTGTGAGCAGGATCAGGTCGTACTCGATGCCCGAGGGGTTGAAGAAGCCGTTGCCCCACTTCATGGCGATGGCATTGAGCATGATCCCGAGGATGCCCGCCCCGGCGAGCGGGGTGAGCAGGCCGATGGCCAGGCCAAGACCGCAGAGCGTCTCGGTCAGACCAGCGACCGTGGCCATGGTCTTCGGAGCCGAGTAGCCGTCGCTCGCGAAGAACCCCGCGGTGCCGTCGAGGCCGGCGCCGTTGAACCAGCCGAAGAGCTTCTGGCTGCCGTGCACGGCCATGGTCAGGCCGACCGCGCAGCGCAGCAGCAGGAGCCCGATGTCGATGCCGGACTGCGCGGAGGCGAGCGGGGAGCCGGGGCCGCCCGAAGCGGTGGTGTACCTGCTGGGGGAGGTGGAAAGGGGCATGCGGATCTCTCCTGTTGGTCTGATCGTCGATTTCATCGCCGGCGGCGATGCGGTGATGCCGACCGGTCCGGGCCGGCGGGGTGCGGGTGGAGAGATCCCGTCTACGTTCTGATGACCCTGGTTCTGTAGAGGTCCACGGACGTCGCGTCCGGGGGAGGGGCCGCGGGCAGCACGGGGGTGTCGTCGTGCGGTTCGCACGACGCGGGTGCGGCGTCGAAGGTGGGGGAGCTGATCCGCTCGGGAGCGGGCAATGCCTCGCGCGGAGTCCCGTTCTCGCCCTCGTGACAGCCACGGCCACCGTCAGAGCCGCTGCCCTGGCTGTCGGCGTACGGGCCGAAGACGACCGCGGTCGCGCCGCGGTCTTCGGCGACCGAAGCTACGGCGGTGCCCGATGGTCCGCCGATGCCGAGCAGGGGAACGAGGAAGAGAAAGGCCATGGCGATCAGGGCCGTGCGCACCGCACTGCCCTGGGGTCGCATCTCCCGTGTGGCCATCTCCGACCGATGGTAGGCCAGAGCGGGCGGTGAGCACAGGAGGGGCGCGAGTGACGCACCTCGGGCGTGAGCGATGCTGGGCGCATGCTGCTGCCGTCCTGTGAGAAGACCGAGCCCGAGTGTCCCCGCCGGGCAGGAGGGACTCCAGGGCTTCGCCGCAGAGAGCCCCGCTGCTCTCGATCTGCTCGGGCGCTTCCGGGCGGCGAGTTGAGGGCAGCCCGTCAGGTCACGGAGCGCATGTGAAGTCGTGGGAGGGCAGGTCGCCGGTGCGCAGATAGTCGTTGACCGTCCGGTCGGCGCAGCGGACGGGGCGGTGTCCTTCGAGGCCGCGGCCGTAGACGCCGTGGGAGCGGATGTCCGCGGTGACCAGGCGTGAGCCGGTCAGCTTGCGGTGCAGGGCGAGGGCTCCCTCGTAGGGGACGTTGTTGTCGTGACGGGCCTGGAGCATCAGGACAGGTACGTCGTTGGCGATCGCCGTGCCGGGTTCGCGGGGCTCCGTGGCCCAGAACGCGCACGGGGCGATCATGCCGTTCACGTACGGGCCGAACACGGGCTGCGTGGTGCGGCTGCGCACACTGTTGTCCCAGTACGTCTCCGGGTCCTCGGGCCAGCCGCCCGCGGGCCAGCCGCCGTCGCCGCACATGAAGAGCGCTCCGCCCACCATGCTGTCCGCCAGGTCCGGCGATGCCAGAAGCTCCAGCATCGCGGCGAGCCCGGGGCTCGGTTCGACCGGCTTGCCTGCCGCGGCGTCGACCAGGTCCCGCACCATCGCGGCCAGCATCGGATTGTTCTCGGCGTGCTGGATGGGCTGCTTCAGCAGCAGCCGCAGGACCGGGGCGTTGAGGCGGTGTCCGCCGACGTCGACCGGCCGGCGCTCGGCCCGGGCGAGCAAGCGCTCGACGCGTGCGCGGACTTGAGACGCCGTCCGGCCGAGGCGGTAGGTGTCATGACGCCGGGCGGTCCAGGCGGCCCATGCGTCCAGCGCTTTCTCGGCCGGTGCGCCGGAGCTCCGGAACAGTTCGTACTGGGTGGCCGCGGGGTCCGTCGAGGAGTCGATGACCATGCGGTCGGTGCGCCGGGGGAACATCTGGGTGTAGACGGCGCCCAGGTCGGCGCCGTACGAGATCCCGTAGTAGGAGAGCTTGCGTTCGCCGAGCGCGGCCCGGATCACGTCCATGTCCCTGGCGACGTTGCGGGTGGACGCGTGCGGCAGGAGCTCGGCGTTGTCGCCGTGCTCCTGGCAGCGGCGCGCCGTCTGGCGTGCGTCCCGCACCGACGCCTCGAAGTCCGCGCGAGGAGAGGTCGAAGGCGGGGGCACGCTCGGCGGCCCGGCAGGTGCGCAGGCGACCGGTGAGCTCTCGCCGAGGAAACGCGGGTCGAAGCCGATCAGGTCGTAGCCGTCCGCCACCCGCTCCAAGGCGGGCCGCAGTGCCAAGGTGTTGGCCAGGCCGGTGCCTCCGGGGCCGCCCGGATTGGACAGCAGGATGCCGCGTCGGTGAGACGTGGCCTTGGCCCTGATGCGCGAGACCGCGATCCGCAGGGTGCGGCCGCCTGGCGCGGAGTAGTCGAGAGGGACGGTCACCTTCGCGCACTGCGCCCCCGCCGCGTTCAGCTCCGTCTGGGCCTCCGAGCACGGGCCCCACGTCAGCCGCTGATTCTCGTAGACCGACGGCGTTCGCGGAGCCCCGGAGGGAGCGGCGGCCGACGAAGGCACCGCCGCGGCAAACAGCCCGGCCAGACCCAGGCTCAGTCCGACGGTGAGTGAGGGGGTGATGCCGCGCATCGTGCTCCTTGGAATCGGCTGACTCGACGGCTCAACCGGCCGCGCGGCCGGGGGAGATGAACGAAGTCGACGCTAGAAGCAGGAGCGGCGGCAGAACATCAGGGCACCCGGTCGGCGCATACGGGGGGTAGCCCCCGCCTGCCCCGCCCGCCCTCAGTGGCCGGGCGCGGCCTGCAATGGCGTCCGGAAGGGTGCGCCGCCCGCTCACCCCTACATGCGTGGTCGCCCCACGCGGATCCCGTCGGGGGCGGCCCGTTCCTCGGGCCATCGTGCCCCTGGATATCCGCGCGATCGTCTGCGGCGTAAGTCACCTGTTTGGAATGTGGGCGACGGGGCAGCCGACCGACGCCGGGCGCGGGCCGGGGTCGTGCTCGGTGCGGTGCCATCCTGGTGCCGCCGGGCCTGATCCTCTGGGCGGCCGCGGTCCTCGGAGCGCGACGGCACGGAGTGACGAGCGCCACCTGCAAGGACATGGGCAGGTCATCGCTTTGTATCCTCGGCAGGCAGTGCCGATGCCCCCGGCGCCGGCCGAGGCAGCCCACCGGCCCCGGCAGCGCCGACAACGTAAGGACACACACATCATGACCACCGAGCTGAGCCCCGACTCCCTGACCGGGCTCCTTGAGCGCGCCCGTCAGGACTATCAGGACCTCGCAGGACGCGGGCTCTCGCTCGACCTCACGCGCGGCAAGCCGGCGCCGGAGCAGCTCGACCTCTCCGAGGAGCTCCTGAGCCTGCCGGGCGGGCGGCACACCTCCGCCGACGGCACGGACGTACGCAATTACGGCGGGCTGCAGGGTCTGGTGGAGCTGCGGGAGATCTTCGCGGACGTACTCCAGGTGCCTGCCGAACAGCTCCTCGCGCTCGGCAACTCCAGCCTCGAGCTGATGCACGACTGTCTGGTGCACGCGCTGCTGAGCGTGGTGCCGGGTGCCGAGTCACGCTGGGTGGACCAGGAGCGGATCGCTTTCCTGTGCCCCACCCCGGGTTACGACCGGCATTTCGCGCTCTGCCAGCGGTTCGGGATCGACATGATTCCGGTGCCGATGACGCCGGAGGGCCCGGACATGGACGCCGTGGAGCGGCTCGTGGCCGAGGACCCGGCGGTCAAGGGCATCTGGTGCGTGCCGAAGTACAGCAACCCCGACGGCGTCTCCTACAGCGACGAGACCGTGGCCCGCCTTGCCTCGATGCAGGCCGCCGCGCCGGATTTCCGGATCTTCTGGGACAATGCGTACGCCGCCCACCACCTCACCGACGAGCCCGTCGAGATCGCCGATCTGCTCGCCGCCTGCGCGGAGGCGGGCAACGCGGACCGTGTCTTCGTCTTCGGCTCCACCTCGAAGATCACCGCGGCGGGAGCGGGTGTCGCCTTCTTCGGCTCGTCGCCCGCGAACCTGAAGTGGCTGCTCGCCAACAACGCCAAGCGGTCGATCGGCCCCGACAAGATCAACCAGCTGCGGCACGTGATGTTCCTGCGGGACGCCGACGGCGTACGGGCCCACATGGAGCGCCAGCGCGCGCTGCTCCAGCCGAAGTTCGAGGCAGTGGCCCGGATCCTGGAATCGGAGCTCGGCGGCACCGGCCTCGCCCGGTGGACCGACCCCAAGGGCGGCTACTTCGTCACGCTCGAAGTGCCCGACGGCTGCGCCAAGGAGGTCGTACGCCGTGCCGCCGACGCGGGCATCGTGCTGACCCCGGCCGGCGCGACCCACCCCTACGGCGACGACCCGCGCGACGCCACCATCCGCATCGCGCCCAGCTACCCGAGCCTCGCGGAACTGGAGCAGGCCATGCAGGGGCTCACCGTGTGCGTGCGGCTGGTGGGGTACGAGCAGCGGGCGCGTTAGGTCTGACGTCGCGGGGGGAAGGGCGTCGCCCCTTCCCCCCGCAACCACCTCGGGATCTTCCACGACTCGATGAACGGCGCCCCGGACAACGGACGCAGCGCGTCACCCGGCTTCGGCACGGAGAACGGCGTGCCCTACAGGATGTGCGAGGCGGGGGAGCGGCTTCAGGGCGCCGCCGTCACGAGGTGACCGTCAACGCGGTCAGGGCGCCTCCCGATGCGGCGGTGACGCGGAGCGCCACATAGCGCGCCGAGCGGTCGGTGCGCAGGCTGCCGCGCGCCGAAAGACGGGCCGAGTCCTCGTACGTAAGGCCGTCGAGGCTGAACTCCACGCGCGAGGTCGGCACGTGTCCGCCACGCCAACGGGTGCGGATCTCGCCGATGTGCTGCTCGGTCCCCAGGTCGACGACCATGCGGCCGTCCTGTCCCGCCTGCCACGCGGTCGCCCCGTCGCCGTCCACCGCCGCCCGCGGGTCCGTCATGCCGGGCGGCAGCGGGGCGGTCGGGAAGGTGTCGCGGCCCAGCGCCAGGTCCGCGAGGGGATAGGCCATGGCCCGGGGCACGGTGATGGTGGTCGTACGGCCCGCGCGGACCGTGGCACCGACGCTCCTGCCCTGCGCCGAGACGGTGACGCGGCACGACGGCCCCCTCAGTCGTACGGTGCTGCCGTCGACGACCTCGGCGCGCAGCCCGACAGGCAGCCGGTGCGCGGACAGGGTGATGCGCGGGGGCGCCAACAGGGCCGCTGCGGAAGGCAGTTGCACCCGATACGTCGTCGCGGACTCGGTGAGGGTCTGGACGCCCTCGTAGAGTCGCGCTTCTCCGGCGCGTGAGCGGGGGATCGTCACCGTCGTGGTCACGGGGTCCGGGGAGAGGTTGAAGAGGCTCAGGTAGTCCCCGGTGAGTGCGGCCTTGACCTTCGCGGAGTCCGCGGAAGGCGTCTTGCGGGCAGCCGCGGCGCGCAGCTCCTCCGGAGTCGCACCCGGCAGTCCTTCGATCAGTACGCTCTCGGCCGGACCGTCGGACAGCACGACTGTGTCGCCGTACACCGAGATCGGATGGGCGCCGCCCCGCACGACGAGACCGGCACGGCCGTCGACGTCCAGCCACCCGCCGCGGCTGGTGAGGTCGGGCTGCGGCCAGGCGACAAGATCCGTCCACCGCTCTCCGTCGGCCGACCCCTGGAGCCGGTAGGCGCGGCCCGCGGCGGACTCCCAGCGCAGCGTCACCCGGTCCACGGACCGCGAGGAGCCCAGGTCGACGGCTATCCAGCTGTCCGCCCGCGTACGGTCTGCGCGCGACACCGCCCAGCGGCTGGTGCCCACGCCGTCGATCACGAGCGAGGGCTCCTTGCCCGGGTCGAAGGAGGAGGCCGACGCCTTCGCCCCGCCGGCGCGTGCCAGGTCCTCGCCCGAGGCGCCGTCACGTATCTCGAAGGAGTACAGCGAATAGCCGTACGACGGATCGGGCCGCACGCCCAGCATCCGCAGATGGCGGAACTGCCCGGCCGGAAACGTGAGTTCGTCGGTGCGCGGCCCGGCGGAGGGCCGGCCCCCGGACCCCGCCTCGACGGTGGTGCTCCCTTCGGCGGCCCGATAGGTGCGGCTGCCGTCCAGGCCGGGGATACCGGGTATGGCCAGGTTGCGCACCTCCAGGTGTCCCTCCCCGGCCGCCGTGCCGGACGTCGCGTAGACCACGGCGCCCGAGGGCAGGGTGGTGAACCCCGCAAGCCCCTGCTCTAGCGTCAGCACGCTCGCGCTCCCGTCGAAGCCGTCGCGAAGCCGCGTGTACGTGGCCACGTTCCGCCCGGTGGCCTTGGCCCGGGTGCTCGGCAGGAACACGGGAGTGGTGCCGCTGATCGCGAACAGCCAGTCGTCGTGCGCCGGTTGCCAGGCGAACTTCACGAAGCCCGGCTTGCTGACGGTGCCCGCCCAGGCGCCGGGGGACTGGTGGGACACCAGGCCGGGCCCGGTGCCGTGGTCCCTGACGCCGTTCGCCTGCTCGAAGAGTTCCTCCGCGGAGAGAGGGCGCACCGGCGGTTCGCCGGAGCGGGCCCGCCACTCGTGCAGGAGGTAGCTGATGGCCACCTCGGCGCGCGCCTCCGGCTCGTACTTGGGTTCACCCGAGAACTTCGCGATGCGGTACTCCGGCGGGTACTTCTGATATCCCTCCAGGCGTTCGGCGAGGGCGCGCTCGCAGGCCGCCGCGGCACGGTCGCCCGTGACCTGCGCCAGGAAGGCGAGGGGGATGACATCGCGGCCGTAGAGGTGCTCACGGTCGGCGACCATCGGCATCAGGGGCTCGCCCGCATCGCTCATCACACCGAGCAGCGTGCGCCACAGCGGAAGGGCGTTGGGCTGGGCGGTGAGCACCTCCGGCAGGGCCTTGCCCGCCGCGAGGAAGTGGGCGGCGTTGCGGCCCGAGGTGCGCCAGAGCTCCTCCTGGTAGTGCGGGCCGAACGATCCGTGGTTCTCGACGATGAAGGTGTCGTACAGGTTCTGCGCGGTGTTGGCACTGACGGGGACGCCGTCGACCCGGGCCGGGTTGGCGAGGTCGGCGGGCGGCAGCCCCGCCTCGTTGCGGCTCCAGCGTCCGAAAGCCGCCCGCCACGTGTCATGGTGCTGGTCGTCGCTGGCCCAGGCCAGGGCGGGGGCGAGCGACTGGGCGTAGATGCCCATCTCCTCCAGCTTGGTGTCGCCCTCGAAGCCACCGGTGAGCCCATGAGGGGTCCACTCGCCGGAGTCGGGATCATCGTCCGTCCCCAACTCCGCGGTGTACCGCGCCTGCCCGCGGACGATGGTGTCCACGTCGCGCCGCGTCGCCTCGTCGAGATCGTCCCAGAGCAGGCGTGCCGCCAGGATGAAGTAGGACTGGAAGGTGGTGTCGAAGAACAGCTTCCTGCCCCACTGGGTGCCGCCGGTCAGGCGGTTGGAGGCGGCGAAGTGTTTCAGCGTGGCGAGCGTGCGGGTGCGCAGCGTGTCCCTGTCGACTCCGGCGAGCTCGGCGTCGTAGGGACCGCGGGTCAGCAGGACGGCGTTGCCGAGCACGACGGCGAAGCCGAAGTCCTTGGCCGTGTAGTGGCCTTTGGCCGCATCCCACTGGGTCTCGGCCCAGCGGGTGTGGGCCAGCAGGACACGGTAGTAGGTGCTCGCGATCGCGTCCGGTTCCGCGGCGGCGGCCGAGGCCTGCCCCGAGCCGAGGGAGAGCGGAAAGGCCGCCACGGCACCGGTGCCCCCGAGGATCTTGAGGGCTTGGCGGCGTGAGAGTCCCCGGACTTGCTGCGGCATCGTGGCGCGACCTTCCTTGGACAACGTTGTCAGAGTGCGGTCATTCTTCGGGCGTCCCCGCGCGTACGTCAAGGGTCCTGCCGTATCACGCGTCACTCCGAGAAACCGGGAAGCCGGGCTCCGCCGGGTCCAGGGCCGGTCGGCGGGTCAGGGGCCGGATGCCGGGTCAAGATCCGGTCGGCGGGGCTTCGCTCGGAGCCTCGTCCGGGTGAGCGGAGGACGAGGGCGGCCACGCGGGGCGGTGCGACGGCGGCAGCGAATGCAGGGCCTGGCCCACGGTGAGGTAGCGGGGGAACATGTCCGCGCTGCCCGTCAGTGTCAGGAGCGACACGAGATGGCGTCCGGCCCCGGCAAGGAGCAACTGGCCCTCACGACGCCGCAGTAACCACCGCACCCCGAGCAGGCAGTTGAGCCCACGCGAATCGCAGAACACAAGCGCCGTCACATCGAGAACGAGATGTCGGTGCCCTGCCATGACGGAGTCTCCGAGGGTACGAAGGAAGTACTTCTCGGCGGTCCGGTCGAGTTCACCGCTCACACGCAGTACGGCGCATTCGTCGCACCGCGCGAGCTCGTGGATGATGAGGCGATGGGTCTGCGTCGACATCGCGCCTCCTTGTGGTCGTCGAACGGAAGCCCGTGCGGATGTCGAGACACGAAGTGCCTGGCTGCCGAGTATCCCGTCCGTCCCTCCCTACGCCTCTCCGCGGCCGGCGGTGCGGTGGAGGCCGCTCCGGGGTGTGACCCTTGTGCGGAGCGATGCCGTTGTGTCAGCCGAGAGGGCTGGAGCCACGAAAAGGATGACCGTCATGACCAACACCTGGATCACACGCGCCGAGACCGGCGCCGACAGCCCCGCCGTCCGCGCCATCGTCGTCGCCGCGTTCGACACACCGTCCGAGGCCGACCTCGTCGACGCGCTGCGTGCCGATCCCGCGTGGATCGACGGCCTTTCGATCGTCGCCACCGACCAGGACGGCAAGCTCGTCGGGCACGCACTGCTGACCCGGTGCCACATCGGCGACACCCCGGCCCTGTGCCTGGCGCCCGTGGCCGTACTGCCCGAGTACCAGAAGACCGGCGCCGGCTCCGCGGCCATCCGCGCCGCACTCGACGCGGCCAGGGACAAGGGCGAGCACTACGTCACCGTCCTCGGGCATCCCGCGTACTACCCGCGCTTCGGCTTCTCCCGTGCCTCGGCGTACGGCATCGGCATCAGCATCGACGTACCGGACGAGGCCATGATGGCCCTCGCTTTCGACAGCGGTCACCCGTTGCCCGGCGGCGTGGTGCGTTACGCGGCACCGTTCGGTATCTAGCGCCGCATCATGTGTCGCGCGTCCCGTACGGAGCCGCGGCGAAAGTCTGATGCGAGGGTGGCTGCCGATGGACATGATGTGCGTCATGACTGTGTACGCCGACCCTCCCGCCCGACTGGGTGAGAGCCGGCTCTCCGATGGACGGTTGCTCGGCTGGGCCGAGTGGGGGCCGTCGGACGGGGTGCCTGTTCTGTTGTGTCCGGGTGCCGCGACGAGCCGGTGGCTCGGCTTCGGCGCAGGTGTCGTCGAGGCGCTCGGCGTGCGTCTTGTCTCCGTGGACCGGCCGGGGCTCGGTGTCTCGACACCTGCGCCCGGCCGTACTTTCGCGGCCGTGGCCGACGATATGCGGCAACTCTGCGCCCTGCGGAGGCTGGGGCGCCCGGCCATGGTGGGGAACTCACAGGGCGCGCCGTTCGCGCTGGCCTGCGCCGAGGCGGGCGTGGCCTCGGCACTGGCTGTGGTCTCCGGTGCGGATGAGGTCGCCGCGCCGGAGTTCGCCTCAGTCCTGGCGGAAGATCTGCGCGGCCTGGTCGAGCGGACCGCGCGCGACCCGGCAGGCGCCGAGGAGTTGTTCGCCGGCTTCACCGCGGACGCGATGTGGGACATGGTCATGTCCGGGAGCCCGGAGTGCGATCTCGCGGTCTATGAGGATCCCGGTTTTGCGGCTGCCTATCTGAGGGCCTTGAGCGAGGGCTTTGGCCAAGGTGGCGCCGGGTACGCGCGCGACACCGTACTGGCCATGGGGCGTTGGCCCTTCGACCTCGACGCGATCACCGTCCCGGTCGACATCTGGTACGGCGAACGCGACACCGGCCACTCGCCCGACAACGGAGCGCTGCTCGCGGCCCGTATGCCGGGAGCGCGACGTCGTGTCGTACCGGAGATCGGCGGCGCGTTGCTGTGGACACATGCCGAGCCGGTCCTCGCGTCGCTGCTCGCGCAGGCCACGACCAGCGGGTAGCCGACGGGGAGGTGGTGGTGTCCGGGAAAAGTCCGTTGCGGACGCGACTCCCGGCACCGGAGAGTGAGGCCATGACCTCGCCCACGGCCCTTCCCCCCGGCCTGACCCTGCGGCCCGCGACGGTCGACGACGCGGCGGCGGTGTGCGCGCTGCTCAACGAGATCGACGCCTTGGAGATCGGCCGTGCCGACACCGATCTCTGCGATGTCCAGGCCGACTTGAAGCACCCCGAAGCGGACCTGGAGCACGACTCCTGGCTGCTGTCCGACGACGGGCGGCTGATGGCGTACGGCCTGCTGTGGGACGAGTCCGGCGGCGAGCGGATCGACGCGGAGTACTACACGCTGCCCGGTCGGCCCCTGGCCTCCGGGCACCTCCTCGACGTCATGGAGGCGCGCGCCGCCGAGCGGGCCGCCGCCAACGGAGCCGGCCGGGCGGTGGTGCACCTGGAGCTCAACATCGCTTCGACCCTGGACCCGGGCGTGATGCGCGGACGGGGCTGGACCCCGGTCCGGCGCTACCACGCGATGGTCCGCACCCTGTCCACGACCACGGACCGGTTGCCGGCACCGCCGCCCGGCGTGACGCTGCGCCCGTGCCTGGAGGAGCCGGACCGCCGGCGCGCCCACGCACTCCTCCAGGACACCTTCGCCGATCACTTCGACTTCCACCCGCGTACCTACGAGCAGTGGCTGGACGACATCGACGCGGAGCATGCCGACTGGTCCCTGACGTGGATCGCGCATGTCGACGGGGTCGGCGACGCCGCGGTGCTCGGCACCCGCAACAACCGCACGTCGATGGCCTGGATCGGCTGCATCGGCGTGCTGCGCGAGGCCCGCGGCCGGGGCCTGGGCAGCTATCTCCTGCGTCATGCCTTCGGCCACTACGCGGCTCTCGGCCGTGACCGGATCGGCCTCGGTGTGGACACCGACAACAGCACCGGCGCACTCGCCCTGTACGAACGCCATGGCATGAGCCGCGACTTCGCCGTCCAGACCTGGGAGCTGATCCGCCCCGTCGCGCGGTGACCCCGGCGGCGCGCGCCGCCGTCAGACGGTCGCCGGGAACGCGAACCGTACGTCCGTCAGCTGCTCCGACAGCTCCCACAGGCGGCGGCCCGTGTCGGGGTCAGCCGCGACGGGCGCGAGCTGTACGCGCGCGGGTGCGCCGCGCAGTTCGGCCATGCCGCCCGGGCCGATGAACTGTCCGCCCTCGACCGTCGGATCGGTTGCCGCGTAGAGCTGGGGCAGTGCGCCGTCGGCCGGGCGCTGGGCGAGCAGCGGATTGCCGATGCGGCCGAGCACCAGCCGCCACAGGCCGATCGGCGTGCCGTACTGGAGGTTGGTGGCGGTGTAGCCGGGGTGGGCGAGCACGCTGCGCACCGGGCTGCCGGATCGGGAGAGCCGGCGGTGGAGTTCACGGCCGAAGACGGCGTTGGCGAGCTTCGACTGGTTGTAGAAGCCCATGGGCTTGTAGCGGCGCTCGCCGGAGAGGTCGTCGAAGCGGATGTGCGCCTGCCGGTGGTTGACCGAACTGACCGTCACCACGCGCGGCTTGTCCCCCGCGGCCAACAGGTCGAGCAGCAGTCCGGTGAGCGCGAAGTGACCGAGGTGATTGCAGGCGAACTGCAACTCGTGGCCCTGCGCGCTGAGGGTGCGGGGCGGCGCCATCACGCCCGCGTTGTTGATGAGCACGTCGAGGCGCGGGTGGTCGGCGTGCAGCTGACCGGCGAAGGCACGGACGGAGTCGAGGTCGGCCAGGTCGAGGCGGCGCACCTCCAGGCTCGCCTCCGGTTGTCCGGCGGCGATCTCGGTGACCGCTCGGCGGCCCTTCGCCTCGTCCCGTACCGCCAGGATCACGTGCCCGCCCCGGCGGGCGAGCGCTCGTGTGGTCGCCAGGCCGAGCCCGCTGTTGGCTCCGGTGACCACGAAGACCCGCCCGCTCTGGTCCGGTATGTGCTCGGCTGTCCAGCTCTGCTGCTGCGTCATGCGGCACATGTTGTCGCTCGTGGCACTCAGTGTCAAGGGGTGCCCGGAGTGCCATACAAGGCATGGCGTGTACTTCAGCGTGTACGATGGCGCGGTGAGTTCCCGCCCCGAAGTGACCATGGCCGAGCGCAAACGGCAGCTCGTCTCGAGCGAGTTGACCGAGGCGGCGCTGCAACTTCTTGCCCGTAAGGGCTTTGACGCGGTCACCATCGACGAGATCGTGGCCACCGCCGGGGTCTCCCGGCGGACGTTCTTCCGATACTTCGCGTCCAAGGAAGACGTGGTCGTCCAGTTCCTGGCCGACATGGGCGACGGCATCCGCGCGGAGCTGGCCGCTCGTCCAGACGACGAACGGCCCTCGGTGGCGTTGCGGCACGCCGTCTGGGTCCCCGTCGCCGCCTGCGGTGACCACCGCGAGCGGGTGCTGCCCGTGGTCCGGCTGATCCTGCGTACGCCCGCCCTGCGCGCACGCTTCCTGGAGCGCCAGGCGCAGTGGAGCGACGATCTGACCGGAGAGGTGGCGCGGCGCCTAGGCCGCGACGCGGGCGACGACATGTATCCGCGGCTCGCTGCCGGGATGGCCCTGTCCGCCTTCGACGCCGTGCTGCGGCGGTGGAGCGAGAGCGACGGCGCCGAGGATCCCGCGCAGCTGACCGACCGGGCCTTCGCCGTCATCGCCCCGGCGCTTGACGGCGACGGAGCGTAGGACTGGGACGGAGCGAAGGACTGGGACGGAGCGAAGGGCGGCGATGGATCGCAGGGCCGGGTGCGCCGGTGCCGCAGGGCTCCGGTCCCCGGGCGGCGGAGGGGCGGTGGCCCGCGAGCCTCTCCCGGGCTGGCATCATCGAGGGATGTCTGACTTGATCATCGCCGCCTGTGACGGAGCCGCGAAGAAGAACCCCGGCCCGGCGGCCTGGGCCTGGGTGGTCGCCGATTCCGACGAGCGCCCGCAGCGCTGGGAGGCCGGTCCGCTCGGCAACACGACCAACAACGTGGCCGAACTGACCGCGCTGGCCGAGCTGTTGGAGTCCACCGACCCGGCCCTGCCGCTCGAGGTCCGCATGGACAGCCAGTACGCGATGAACGCGGTCACCAAGTGGATCGCGTCCTGGAAGCGCAACGGCTGGCAGACCGCGGCGAAGAAGCCGGTGGCAAACAAGGACCTCGTGGTCCGTATCGACGCACTCCTGCAGGGCCGCGCGGTGACCTTCCGGCATGTCGCGGCGCACCAGGTGGACGGTGACCACCTCAACGCGATCGCCGACGTCGCCGCCAGCGACGCCGCCACGACACAGCAGCCCGCCGGGACCGCCCACGGAACGCTCGCGATCCCGGAACCGCGGCCCGAGCGCATGACGGCCGCTCCCGCCGCCCGGTCGCGCAAGAGCTCCGCATCGGGGGCGGGCAAGAGCTCCGGCGCCCGGTCGGGCAAGGGGGGCTCGGGCGGGGTGATCAAGGCAAAGTTCCCCGGCCGCTGCCACTGCCAGAAGCCCTACGCGGCCGGAGAGAAGATCGCGAAGAACCCGCACGGCTGGGGACACGTGGAGTGCCGGGACTCCTGAGGCATGTGCGGGCTGGGGGCGCTGCGTGAAGCGGGGGCGCTGGGTGCAGCCCCGGCAGCACGCTCAGGCGCCGCGCGCGCGGACCGCCAGCAGGGCGGCCAGCCCGCTGCTACGAGGGGGTGATGACGAAACGCCACTGAACTTGGAATCAGCAGGGCACGTCAGCAGGGCACGTCAGCAGGGCATATCAGCAGGGCGTGTCAGCAGGGCATGTCAGCAGGGCATGTCAGGAGGGGTCGTCCGGCACCGCGCCCAGGAGGCTGCGGACGACGGGGCCGGCGGAGGCGCCGCCGGTGACGCCCTTCTCGACGACGCAGGCCACGGCGACGTTGCCGCGGTGCGCGACGAACCAGCCGTTGTTGGGGGCGTCCTCGGAGACCTCGGCGGTACCGGTCTTCGCCCCTACGCTGCCGGGCAGGTCGGCCAGGACGCTCGCCGTACCTTCGGTGACCGTGGCGCGCATCAACTCACGGAGCTGCGCCACGACTTCACGCGGCAGTGGGGTGGTCGTGGTCGTGTCTTCGGCCGCGCCGGTGAGGGTGGGCTGGTGGAAGGTGCCGGACACCGCCGTCGCGGTGACGGACGCCATGATCAGCGGGTTGGCCTGCACTCTGCCCTGCCCGATCATCGACGCGGCCTTCTCGGTCTGGTCGCGGGGGACCGGGACCGACCCGTCGTACGAGGGAATGCCGACGTTCCACTCCTGGCCGACCCCGAAATACTTGCCCGGGACATCACCCAGCTCCCGATCACTCACCTTGTCGCGCAGGCCGATGAACGCGGTA
Organism: Streptomyces longisporoflavus; assembly: GCF_014649775.1. Lineage (GTDB taxonomy): Bacteria > Actinomycetota > Actinomycetes > Streptomycetales > Streptomycetaceae > Streptomyces > Streptomyces longisporoflavus. The sequence goes on from NZ_BMTR01000001.1 coordinate 334,695, forward strand.
TTGCACGAGGCGCTGAAGTCCTTGCGGAAGGTGGCGTCGCGGTGCTCGGACGCCTCGACGTTCTGGAACCGTTTGCCGACGGTGAGGTACTTGGGGCAGTCCACGACATCGCCGGGCGCGACCGCGTCCTTGAGCAGCAGCGCACTGGTGGTGACGATCTTCCAGGTGGAGCCGGGCGCGTAGGTGCCCGAGACGGCGCGGTTGAAGCCGGCGGAGGGGGAGTTGGCGACGGCCAGGATCTCTCCGTCGTCGACACGCAGGGCGACGAGCGCGGCGTCCTTGCCCTCGGCCTCGGCGGCGAGGGCCTTCTCCGCGGCGGATTGCCAGGTGGCGTCGAGGGTGGTCGCCACCGGCTTGTCGGCGGGGCGCTCGGACTTCTTGCCGAACGAGACTTCCGTGCCCGTCACCTCACCGGTGGCCCGTTCGACGAGCCGGACGGCGCCGCGCGGTCCGGCACCGCTGCCCCCGGCGATCCGGGGGATGAGAGGGCCGAGGGAGGGGTGTGTCGTGCCCGACAGCGCGTTCCCGTCACGGTCGTTGATTTGGGGCAGGGCGGAGTCCTCCCGCTCCAGGCGGAACTTGTGCGTACCGCTCAGCTTCGGGTGTACGAGTGACAGCGCCCAGTCCACCTTCCATGTGCCGTCGTCCTGCTTGCGCAGCGGCAGGGACGAGGCGTAGGTCCAGGTGCCGAGGTCGGTGACGGGCATCCTGGCGGAGAAGGCCATCGTCACGGTGCCGTCCTCACCGGCCGTGGCCGCCCCCGGGGTCAGGGTCGGTTCGCTGATGTCGAGACCCGCGGTGAAACTCTTCAGGACACGCTCCGCCTCCTCGGGACGCGAGGTCAGCGCCGCCGCCCGCGCAATGCGGCCCGCCTCCCAGTCGGCCAGGAACGCGCGCGCCTGCTTCGTCGCCTCCGGGGCGGGTATCGGCGGCCCGGGGTCGAAGGGGCCGAGCTCCGCGGCGTACCCGACGCCTGCGGCGATCGCGAGCGCCGAACCCGCCGCGATCACCACGCGGGTGGCCGTACGGGCGGGTCTGCGGCCACGGCCGAGGCCGCCGGGTTCGGTCAGCGGTGCGGCATCCGTCATGGAGGGCTCCTTGTACGGGGTGTAGGTGCTTGGAGGGCGCGCCTGGCCGCCGGGGGCCCGGTCGCTGGGGCGCGCGTTGGGGGCGTGACTGCCGTGGGTGCTTGGCCCGGTGGTTGGGCGGCTGGCGGCGTGCCCGCTGGGGTCCTTGTGGGTGCCTGGCCCGGCGGCAGGCGGCGTATGCGCTGGGGCGTCTGCGGGTGCTTGGCTCGGCGGCGGGCGGCCACCCGCCGCCGAGCCGCTTGTGGGCGCTCGCCCGGTGGCGTACCTTCCGCTACGACAGCGAGTCGACAGCCACGGAGGCCGCGTCGGCGATCAGCTTGTCGTCGGGCTCGGCGTCCTTTTTCGTACGGTTGGACAAGATCGCCATGACGATGGGGGCGCCGTCGGAGGGCCACGCCACGGCGATGTCGTTGCGGGCGCCGTAGTAGGTGCCGGTCCCGGTCTTGTCGCCGACCACCCAACTCTTGGGCACACCCGCCCTGATGGTGTGATCCCCGGTGGTGTTGGTCCGCAGCCACTTGGTCAGCTGCGCGCGCTCGCCCTTGCCCAGAACGTCCCCGAGTACGAACGCACGCAGATCCTTGGCCAGCGCCCGCGGCGTACTGGTGTCCCGGGTCTCGCCCGGCACCCAACTGCTCAGGTCGGGCTCGCGGCGGTCCATCCGCGTGACGTCGTCGCCCAGGCCCTCGAGGACGGCGTCCAGGCCCTTGGGGCCGCCGAGCTTGTCGAAGAGCAGGTTGGCCGCGGTGTTGTCGCTGTAGCGGACTGCGGCGTCACACAGTTCGCCCAGGGTCATACCGGTCTTGACGTGCTTCTCGGTCACGGGGGAGTTGGGGACCAGATCGTCCTTGGAGTACGTGACCTTGCGACCGAGGCCGTCGAGGGAGTACTTGTCCAGCACGGCTCCGGCGGCCAGGGCCTTGAAGGTGGAGTTGTAGGCGAAGCGCTCACCGGCGTTGTAGGCCACTTCGCGGCCGGTCCCGGTGTCGATGGCGTAGACGCCGAGGCGCGCGTCGAACTTGCGCTCCAGTTTCTTGAAGCCACGGGCGTACGACTTCGCCGCATCCGCGGACTTGGCCGTCCCTGCGGGCTTCCCTGTCCCTGCGGGCTTCGTGGTCGCCGTGGACGGGGACGACGAGTCCGAGGCGTCGCCCTCCGCGCAGGCCATGAGCGGGGCGAGGCAGAACGTGGCGAGCGCACCGACAGCAGTACGGCGGGCACGGGTGTACTTCATGGGCCAGACCTCCAGGGCGCCCCGGCGGCAGGGCGCATGGGGGACGGGGCGGCACGGCTCCGTCCCGGAACGTGGGTGTGAGTGCCGCAGCCACCCTCGCCCTCGGCTGCGTATGCGGTCCAATACGCTCCTGCGCGATTCCATGCTGATCTGGCATAGGCTTCGGGGCGTGGATCTGGTGGGAGCGTGTCGCGCGTTCGTCAGCGTCAGCCAGTACGGCAGTTTCACCGACGGAGCGGCAGCGGCCCGGATGTCCCAGTCGGTGGCGAGCCGTCGGGTTGCCGCCCTTGAAGAGCGCTTCGGTGAGCCGCTGTTCGAGCGCACGTCGAGGCGTGCCGTTCTCACGCCCTTCGGGCGGGACATGCTGCCGACGGCCCGGCAGCTCGTACAGGCGGCCGACGTGCTCCTCGACGAGGCGGAAGCCGTCAAGCGCAAGCCGTGGCGGCTCGCGGTGCCCGGCGTCTGCTCCACGGCCGGGCTCGCCCGCCTCGTCGCCGAGGCGCGCGGTCACGGCATCACGCTCGACCTGCGGGTGGCGGCGCCTACGCAGCGCAGGGAGCTTCTGCGCGCACAGCAGGTACGTGCCGCCCTGCTGGCGGTGCCCGCGGACGAGGCGGCGTGGTCCGTGCCGCTCGGCCTCGCGAGCGCGGGGGATCCGGGGGTGCAGCGGGTCTACCTCGAGACGCTGCGGGTGGGGCGCGCCTGGCCCGGCCCGGCGCGCCGCGTCTGGATCCAGCCGGAGGACGACGTGCCGCACATCCGCGATCCGCTGACGCGGCTGCGCGACGCGGTGGGGCTGCGCCCCGCGCAGCTCGTCGCTGCCGATCTGACGAGCGCCGCGGCCGAGGTGCTCTGCTCGGGCGACCTGCTGCTGTGCTCTCCGGCGCAGGCCGAGGAACTCGCCCTGGCCTGGCGGCCCATCGGCGAGATCGCTCTCGGCCGGGGGTTCGCCCTGGCCGCGGCGGCGGACGGCAACCCGCAGTCCATCGAAGCACGCCTGGGCGACGCCATCGCCCGCTGCCTGGGCGCGGAGGCCCGGGCCGGGATCAGGGGAGGCACGGCAGCATGAACGGTGCCAGGGGAAGCGGCAGTTGTTCCGCCGGTATGAACGGTGGCATGTCCGGCGGCGTGCAGGGAGGCACATTCGGCGGCTCGTCCGCCGGGGTGAACGGCAGCATGCATGGGGGTACTTCGGCCGGGACGCACGGCGGTACTCCGGCCGGGGCGCCCGGCGGGACACCCGCCGGGACGTACGGCGGGACGTACGGCGGGACACCCGCCGAGATGCACGGTGGGGCATCCGGTGGCGTGCCCGCCGCGCACGGCAGCACATCCGCCACCACGCACGGCAGCACACCCGCCACCACATACGGCGGCAGCACACCCACCGCCACGTACGCCAGCACCCCCACCACCACCTACGGCAACACGAACACCGAAGCCCTGCTGCGCGACATCCGGGAGCAGTTGAGCGACGGCGGCCTGCGCGGGTGTCTGCTCGTGCGGGATCTGCACACGGGCGACGAGTTGGGGATCGAGGCGGACACCCAGCTGCCCTCCGCCTCCCTGGTCAAGGTCCCGCTCGCGCTCGCGACGGTGGAGCGCATCCGACGGGGCGAGCTCGACGGGTCCACGATGCTGGAGGTGCAGCCCGGGCGGGTCACGACGCCGGGGCCGACCGGCCTGAGCCGCTTCCGTCACCCCGCCCGCATCGCGATCGACGACCTGCTCTACCTGAGCGTCTGCCTGAGTGACGGCATGGCCGCCGACGCGCTGTTCGAACTCACCCCGCCCGCCGAGGTCTCCGCCATCCTCCACGAGCTCGGCATCCGCGGCATCACCGTCCGGCACACCGTGGACGAGCTGTCCGACACCCCCGTGGAGCGCTTCGACGCCGATCAAATACATCTCGCCCACGCCCTGGCCATTGACGCAGGCACCAGCGGGCGCGGACACCGGGTGCCCCAGCTCGACACCACCCGCGCCAATACCGGCAGCGCACGTACCTGGGTCGACCTGCTCCAGGCTCTGTGGACACCGTCGAAGGTCCACCCGGATGTGGCCGCGCGGCTGCGCGACCTCATGGCTCACAATGTGCTGCGCCACCGGCTGACCCCGGACTTCAGCTCCGACGCCAGCACCTGGTCGTCCAAGACCGGCACCCTGCTCAACCTCCGCCACGAGATCGGCGTCGTCGAGCATTCCGACGGCCAGTCCTTCGCGATCGCCGTCCTGACCGAGTCCCTCGTGCCCGCCGGCGCGCAACCCGGTGCCGACGCCCTGATGGCGCAGGCCGCTCGCAGCCTGCGCGACCACCTCCGCCAGCTCTAGCCGAGCCCGCGACGAACTCCCTCACCAGGCATAACAGTTGACCTGCCGCCCTGTAGGCTCGGAAGATCCTTCCAGGCCGGGGGCGGGCCGGCGCACCTCGCCCGCCACGCACTGAAGACGGTCAGACACATAGTGGAGCCACCGATGACTGCAGAAGACGCCGACGTCCTCATCGACACCAGCAAGCCGCACCCGGCGCGTGTCTACGACTGGCTTCTGGGCGGCAAGGACAACTATCTCGTCGACCAGGAGATGGGCGAGAAGCTGCCGCCCGAGGCGCGCGCGAACGCGGCGCGGAACCGGGCGTTCATGCATCGCGCCGCAGCCTGGCTGGCTGACAACGGTGTCAGGCAGTTCCTCGACATCGGTACCGGCATCCCCACCGCACCGAACCTGCACCAGATCGTCCAGGCGATCGCCCCTGACTGCCGGGTCGTGTACGCCGACAACGACCCCATCGTGCTGCGGCACGCCGAGGCCCTGCTGGTCAGCAGTCCGGAAGGCGCAACGGACTATGTGCAGGCCGATGTGCGCAGGCCCGCGGCGATCCTCGATCACGCCCGCGAACTCCTGGACTTCGACCGACCCATCGCGCTCTCCCTCATCGCCCTGATGCACTTCATCACCGACGACGAAGACCCGTACGGCCTCACGCGCACCTTGGTGGACGCGCTGCCGTCCGGCAGTTACCTGGTGCTCTCCCACGGCACCACCGACGAGCACCCCGACCTCGCGGACTCCGTCACCGACACCTACAAGAAGGGCCAGGTGCCCTTGCGGATGCGGCGCCGCGACGAGGTCGAGCGCTTCTTCGAGGGACTGGAAATGGTCGATCCCGGCCTGGTGACGGCCACGCACTGGTACAAGGAAACGCCCGCGCCCAAGGCCGAGTTGAGCGGTTTCTACGTCGCGGTCGCCCGCGTACCCTGAGCCGGGCGCGGCCCCGCCGGGGTGCGCCACCTCGCAAGACGCGGCGGCACACCCCGGCGGGACGAGGATCACCCGGCCTGATCCGGCACGTCCGCTGCGGGAGCCGGCTCGGGCATGCCCCGGGCCACGACCGCACCGGCCACCAGCCCCACGGCGGCCAGCACGGCGGCGACCAGGAACGGGTCGAAGGAGTGCAGGGCCGGGGCGAACCCGATCCCCACGCAGACCGCCACCCCGCTCGCGCCGCCCAGTTGGTCGGCCGCGCGCTGGACGCCCGAGGCGATACCGGCGTCCTCCGCGGTGACTCCGCTGACGGCGACGGACTGCAGTCCTACGATGCCGAATGCCATCCCGGCCGCGATCAGGAGCATGGCCGGGATCATCACCATGCCGCCCGCCCGCAGGGCCGAGGCGAGCGCGATCGCGGCCATCGCGGCCGCGGTGAACCCGATGCCGGCCAGCACACACACGCGTGCTCCCCAGCGCTCCAGCAGACGCGGCACGAGCACCGAGAACACGATCAGCGAGACCGCCAGAGGCAGCATGGTCAGGCCCGCACCCAGCGGACCCATGTTCAACCTCTCCTGCAGATAGAAGGTGAACAGCAGGAACGAGGTCGACAACGCCCCGCTCAGCAACACCGTGACCAGGTTGGCCGTCACCCGCGTGCGATTGGCGAAGAAGCGCGGCGGCACCAACGGATTGCGCGAGCGTGCCTCGACCCGCACGAACCAGGCCCCGGCCGCCACCGCCCCCGCCAGCGCCGCAGGAGCCACCCATACGGGCATTCCGGGTTCGCCGGCCTCCACCACGCCGAAGACGAACAGCAACGGACCGGCGGTCAGCAGCAGCGCGCCGGGGAGGTCCAACGGCGGGGCCTGCTTGGCCACGGTCCGGTCCCTGTCGATATCGATGAGGAAGACGGCTGCCAGCAGCACGACCAGGATGAACGGCACCGAGATCAGGAAGATCCACCGCCACCCCAAGTGGGCGGTGATGATCCCGGACAGAACGAATCCGAGCACGAGACCGCAACTGGCCACTGCTGCCCATACGCCCAGAGCCCGCGACCGGCGCGGTCCTTCGGGGAACAGCAGAACGATGGTCGCCATCGCGGCAGGCAGGGCGATGGCCTCACCGGCGCCTTGCAGCAGGCGCGCGACCACCAGCAGGGCGAAACTGGGGGCCAGGCCGGCCAGTAGGGACGCGGCGCCGAACAGGCCCGTGCCGAGCAGCAGCATGCGCCGCCGACCCAACAGGTCGCCAAGTCGGCCGCCGAGCAACAGCATCCCGCCGCCGGTGACGGTGTAACCGACCACGACCCAGGTCAGGGCGCGCCCGTCGACGTCGAAGTCGGCGCCGATCGAGGGCAGGGCGATGTTGACCACGGTCACGTCGACCGCGACGAAGAACTGCAGCATGGACATCGCGCACAGAACCAGCCATGCGCGAGCAGAAGACGGGCTGTGCCCGCGAGAGATGAGGACGTTGGGGAACATCAGGTGCTCCGTTGCTCAGAAGTAGCTCCGAGCAGCACGAACGTGCCGCTCCGGTCTGATCACGAAGCGGCTGGACGTCCGGGAAAGGGTGTGAGTGGGACGCCCGCCGCTAGCGGGGCGTCCTGGTCACCGCGGCGCAAGCGGCCGCGCACGAAGCAGCAGACATGCCGGGAAGGCTATCAGGCAGGGAAGCTGCGCATACTTGCGCGAACCTGACCTGCAAGATTCGGGGGCGGGTACTACTCTCGCGGCCATGGTCGAACACGATGCCCTCACTGCTACCCGCGAGGCTTACGACGCCGCTGCCGTCACGTATGAGCAGCTGTTCCGTGACTCGCTGCGCGACACCCCTCTGGACCGCGCCTTCTTGGGTGCCTTCGCCGAGGTCGTCAGTGCGGGTGGGGGAGGTCAGGTCGCGGACCTTGGCTGCGGGCCTGGCCATGTCACCGCTTATCTGGCCCGGTTGGGGCTGTCGGCGTTCGGCGTCGATGCCTCGCCCGCGATGATCGAGTTGGCGCGGGAGGCCAGTCCGGACCTGCGGTTCGAGGTGGGCTCGATGGCCGCGCTGGATATCGCTGACGATGCGCTCGGCGGCGTACTCTCCCGCTGGTCCATCATCCACACTCCGCCGCAAGAACTCCCCGTGATCCTGGCGGAGTTCCATCGTGTGCTGGCCCCCGGCGGTCACCTGCTGATCGGCTTCTGGGCGAGCGAGGACGCTGCCAACCCGACGCAGGTCTTCGATCACGCGGTAGCGCCGGCCTACCGGTGGTGGCCCGATCGCCTCGCCGGGATGCTGCGCGAGGCCGGCTTGGCCGAGGTGGCCCGGATGGTCCGCGAGCCCCAGCCCACCGACCGGCGGCAGTTCAAGGGGATCCACCTGCTCGCCCGCAAGGCATGAACAGGGTCCTGGCGGGCGGCAGTCGGGGGCGACTGGCGGTACTGCCGTGGATCAGGAGAACAGGACCGACCTGAGCTTCAACCGCTCGCCCGCGCCGCCCGTCCGGGGACGCATCGTGAACTGGTCGCCGGTGCAGTCGGCGTTCGTGAAGGCGATCGCGAAGGAGCCGGTGCGGTTTCTGGGGGAGTGGGCGGGCGGCTGGTCGTACTCCCGGGCTGCCTCGGGGAGCGTGATGCACTCTCCGCCTGCCGGGTCATGCAGCGTGACCTGCCCTTCCTCGCCCGAGCCGAGGTCGATGTAGGTGTAGTCGAAGTCGCCCTCGGCCGCGTACGCGGAGCCGGGGACGGTCAGGATCAGCACGGCGGCGCCGGCCGCGGCAGCCAGTGTGTGACGAAGACGCATGGATCGCTTTCCTCTGCTGGGAACGGCACAGGAGCGCACCCCGCGCTCCCGTCCTGATCAGCAGGGGTACCCGATGTGCGCCGGATCCGCCGGTGAAACGATCCGCCCTCACCCGTTCGGGCCCCGGCAGGGTCCATGTCCGGGCCCCGGCCGGTCCCATGGCGCCGATTTGGCAAGCACGCAAACAAACGCAAAGGTTGCGCTATTCTTGCGCGCATGACGCGACGACTTGCTCAGGTGGCGCGGAAGGTCGGGGTCAGCGAGGCCACGGTCAGCCGGGTGCTCAACAACAAGCCCGGGGTCTCCGACGCGACTCGGCAGTCCGTGCTCTCGGCCCTGGACGTGCTGGGGTACGAACGGCCCACACAGCTGCGCGGCGAGCGGGCCCGGCTCGTGGGTCTTGTGCTGCCCGAGCTGCAGAACCCGATCTTCCCGGCCTTCGCGGAGGTGATCGGCGGTGCACTCGCCCAGCAGGGGCTGACCCCGGTGCTGTGCACCCAGACGAAGGGCGGCGTCTCCGAGGAGGATTACGTCGAGTTGCTGCTGCAACAGCAGGTCTCCGGCGTCGTGTTCGCCGGCGGTCTCTACGCGCAGGCGGATGCCCCGCACGAGCACTACAAGCGGCTCTCGGCGCGCAAGATCCCGGTGGTCCTGGTCAACGCGGCCATCGAGCGGCTCGGATTTCCCGCGGTGTCCTGTGACGACGCGGTCGCGGTGGAACAGGCGTGGCGCCATCTCTCCTCGCTCGGTCACCGCCGCATCGGCCTGGTGCTCGGGCCCGCCGATCACATGCCCTCGCAGCGCAAGCTGGCCGCGGCCCGGGCCCTTGTCGAGCAGGTCGGCGGTGTCCTGCCCGAGGAGCATGTGGCGCGGGGGATGTTCTCGATCGAGGGCGGACAGGCCGCCGCCGCACGGCTCCTGGACGCCGGGGTCACCGGCATCGTCTGCGCGAGCGACCCCCTCGCGCTGGGCGCGGTGCGCGCCGCGCGCCGCCGGGGTCTCGGCGTCCCGCGCGACGTCTCGGTGGTCGGCTACGACGACTCGGCGTTCATGACCTGCACCGAGCCCCCGTTGACCACGGTGCGCCAGCCCATCGAGGCCATGGGCCGCGCCGCGGTCGAGATTCTCACCCTGAAGATCGGCGGGAGCGCGGTGCCCACGGAGGAGCTCCTCTTCGAGCCCGAGCTCGTGGTGCGCGGATCGACGGGGCAGCCGCCGCAGGAGTAGGCGCGGATCGGCGCGGGCGGATGCGGATCGGCGCCGATCGACCCGGAGCCACCGGAGGGACCAGGCGGGCCGGAGGGGCCGGGGGCGCCAGTCGGGCCTACGGGCACCGAAACGTCTCTCGCCCCGCCGGGCGACCATTACCCACGTACTGTCAATTTATTGCAATTATCGCGCGATATATGGCGCGTTTCTGCTGGCGGTGCTTAAGTGAGCGCCGCCACACAGTCCGCGCAGCTGTGGGCTTCCCGCTCCTTCATGCCGTCCCTGTCCCCACGCGCGGGCGGCGCTGTCCAAAGGGGTCCACCGATGAGCAGCTCCGCAATGCCGCACCTCCCACGCACCCGCCACCGCACGTCAAGCAGCAAGCCGGGCCGCGGCCGCACCCACCGCCGTACGACCGCGGTCGCCGCCGTCTCCGCCCTTGCCCTCACAGCCCTCGCGGCCTGCGGAACCAGCAGCAGCGACGACGGTGACTCAGACGGCGACAGTGGCGGCAACGCCGACGCCGCCGCCCCGCTGGATCCCGGGACCAAGGTGACGCTCACCATCGACTGCATGCCGCCGGCCGCCGAGAAGGCCGAGCTCAAGCAGTGGAAAGAGGACGTCGCGGCGTTCAACAAGAAGTACCCGAACGTCACGATCGAGGGGAAGCAGACCGACCCCTGTCTGGAGCCTCCCCGCTTCACGGCGATGCTGAAGGCGAAGTCCCAACCGGACGTCTTCTACACCTACTTCACCGACCTGCAGCAGGTCCTGGACAACGACGGCGCCCAGGACATCAGCGCGTACGTCAACGACAAGTCCGTACCGGCACTCAAGGACATGGACCCGAACGTCCTGAACGTCCTGAAGAAGGACGGCAAGACCTACGGCCTGCCCTTCAGCAACTACACGATGGGCCTGCTCGTCAACCGCAAGCTCTTCGAGAAGGCCGGTCTCGACCCCAACTCGCCACCGACCACCTGGGAGGGGGTCCGCAGCGCCGCCAAGAAGATCGCCGCGCTCGGCGACGGAGTGGCGGGCTTCGGGGAGTACAGCGCCGGCAACAACGGCGGCTGGCACTTCACCGCCACCACCTACGGTCTCGGCGGTGACATCGTGAGCAAGGACGGCACCAAGGCCGCCTTCAACAACGACACCGGCAAGCAAATAGTCGACAACCTCAAGGCCATGCGCTGGGACGACGACAGCATGGGCAAGACCCAGCTCCTGAAGTGGGGCGATCTGCAGAAGCAGATGGCCGCCGACAAGCTGGGCATGTTCCTGGCCGCGCCCGACGACATCACCTACATGGTGCAGAACCTCGGCGCGAAGTACGAGGACTTCGGGATGGGCCCGATACCCGGCCAGCAGGCCACGCTCTTCGGCGGTAACGACTACATGATCAAAAAGGGTAGTTCGCCCGACCAGATCAAGGCCGCGATCGCCTGGATCAACTTCAAGTTCCTCACCGTGGGCAAGGGCCAGTTCGACTGGGCCCGCACCAAGGCGGACGGCCTGCCCGTCGGGCTGCCGCAGCCGAACTTCTGGACCGGTGACAGCAAGGCCAAGGACGACAAGGCCCGTGCGGCGAGTTCGACCATGCCCGTCGAGAATTTCCAGGCGTTCACCGAGAAGCCCGTCACCGGCAAGGCCGAGCCGCCCAAGGCCCAGGAGGTCTACAAGGTCCTCGACACCCTGATGTCGGCTGTTCTCACCAACAAGGACGCCGACGCGGACAAGCTCCTGAAGACCGCCGAGCAGCAGGTCAACCAGGTCCTGGCCAACCAGTGACGTCCCCGCCCGCCCTCTCCGAGAACAAGACCCGGCCGTCTCCCAGGACGGACAGCCGGGTCCGGCGCCCCGAACGCGACGCGTTCATGGCGGCGTTCAAGCGCAACCTCACCGCCCACGCCTTCCTGATCGGCGCGCTCCTGTGCTTCTCGATCTTCTCCTGGTATCCGATGGTCAGGGAGTTCATCCTGGCCTTCCAGAAGACCGAGAACGGCGAGACGGTGTGGGCGGGCTGGTCCAACCTCACCTATATCTTCAACGACCCGGCCTTCTGGCAGGCCTGGCGCAACACCCTGCTGTTCACCGGCCTCGCGCTGCTCCTCGGTTTCGCCGTGCCCTTCGCCGTCGCTCTCGTGCTCAACGAATTCCGGCACGGGCGGGGCTACTTGAGGCTGCTCGTCTATCTTCCGGTGATGCTGCCGCCGGTGGCCTCGGTGCTGCTCTTCAAGTACTTCTACGACCCCGGATACGGTCTGTTCAACCGCATCCTGGAATCCGTCGGCCTGCCAGGACAGGCCTGGCTGCAGGACACCGACACCGCGATGATCTCCGTGGTCATCGCCGCCACCTGGATGAACATGGGCGGCGCGACACTGATCTACCTGGCCGCGCTGCAGTCGATACCCGGAGAGCTGTACGAGGCGGCCGAGCTGGACGGCGCGGGCATCCTGCGCAGGATCTGGCACGTCACCATCCCGCAGACCCGCCTCATCCTCTCGCTGATGCTGCTCCTGCAGATCATCGCCACCATGCAGGTATTTGTGGAACCGTTCCTGCTCACCGGCGGCGCGGGCCCCGAGGGCGCCACTTTGACCGTCGTCCACCTCATCTACCAGTACGCGTTCACCTTCAACAACTACGGCAGCGCGGCGGCGCTCGGCCTGGTCCTGCTCGTGCTGCTGGCCGGGTTCTCGGCCGCGTACGTACGACTGAGCCGCGCGGGCAGCGAAGACTAGCCGGGGGAGACGACGGACATGAGCACACGCACCCTGATCTCCCCGGCCCAGCTGGCCCGCCCCCGCGGCAAGGTCCTGTACTGGATCGCCTTCGCCGTGGTGACGATCGTCTTCACCCTGGTGTTCGTCGGCCCGTTGTACTGGATGGTCATCAGCGGCCTGAAGTCCCCGCAGGAATTCGCCCGGACGCCGCCCACCCTGATCCCCGACGCCGTCCACCCGCAGAACTACGCGGACGCCTGGGGCGTGATGGACCTGGCGCGGCTCCTGTTCAATACCCTGTACTACGCGTTCGGGGCGCTCGCCTTCCAGCTGGTCTTCGACGTCGCCGCCGCCTACTCGCTCTCCAAGCTGCGGCCCGTGTTCGGCAAGGCGATCCTCGGGATGATGCTGCTCACCCTGATGATCCCGGCCACGGTCCTGGTCGTACCGCAGTATCTGACCGTCCTCGACGTGCCGGTAGTCGAGCGCAACCTCATCAACTCGCCCTGGGCGATCTGGCTTCCCTCGGTGACCAACGCCTTCAACATCTTCCTGCTCAAGCGGTTCTTCGACTCCATCCCGCGCGAGCTCCTGGACGCCGCCGCCATCGACGGCGCCTCCTCGATGCGCACCCTGCGCTCCGTGGTACTGCCGCTGTCCCGGCCGATCCTCGGCGTCGTGTCGATCTTCGCGGTGGTCGCGGTCTGGAAGGACTTCCTGTGGCCGATGCTGACCCTGCCCGATCCCGGCAAGCAGACCGTCAATGTCGGTATCTACTCCCTGGCCGCCAGCGTCTCCGAGAACTGGCTCCTGGCCGCCCTCGCCATCGCCTCACTGCCGACGCTGATCATCTTCCTGATCTTCCAGCGCAACATCATGAGCGGCCTGAGCGCCGGCAGCCTCAAGGGCTGAGCCCGGGCCCGTCCGGCACACCCCGCCACCGCCCAAGCGCCGCGGCGACGGGCCCCACCTGCCCGAAAGGAACCTCACGTGGCAGACACCTCTCCGCCCGGCGCCTCCTGGTGGCGCTCGGCCGTCATCTATCAGGTGTACGTACGCAGCTTCGCGGACGGTGACGGCGACGGCACCGGCGACCTCGCGGGCGTCCGCGCCAAGCTTCCCTACCTCGCCGAACTCGGCGTCGACGCGCTGTGGTTCAGCCCGTGGTACCTCTCGCCCATGGTCGACGGCGGCTACGACGTCGCCGACTACCGCGTGATCGACCCCGCGTTCGGCACCGTCGCCGAGGCGGAGAAACTGATCGCGGAGGCCCGCGCTCTCGGCATCCGTACCATCGTCGACATCGTCCCCAACCACGTGTCCGACCAGCACGCCTGGTTCAAGGCGGCCCTGGCCGCGGGACCCGGCGCCCCCGAGCGTGATCTCTTCCACTTCCGCCCCGGCCGGGGCGCACACGGTGAACTACCGCCCAACGACTGGCCGTCACAGTTCTCGGCCACGGCCTCGACCTGGACCCGCGTCCAGGACGGCGAGTGGTACCTCCACCTCTTCGCCCCCGAGCAGCCCGACCTCAACTGGGCCCACCCGGTGGTCCGCAGGGAGCACGAGGATGTCCTGCGGTTCTGGTTCGAGCGGGGCGTGGCCGGCGTACGAATCGACTCCGCGGCCCTGCTCGCCAAGGACCCCGCCCTGCCCGACTTCACCGAGGGAGTCGACCCGCACCCGTTCGTCGACCGCGACGAACTGCACGACATCTACCGCTCCTGGCGGGCCGTCGCCGACGAGTACGCGGCCGTCTTCGTCGGTGAGGTCTGGCTCCCCGACGCGGAACGCTTCGCCCGCTATCTGCGCCCGGACGAGTTGCACACCGCCTTCAACTTCTCCTTCCTGTCCTGCCCCTGGGACCCGCGGCGGTTGCGCGCCTCCATCGAGGCCACCCTCGCCGAGCACGCCCCGGTCGGCGCCCCCGCCACCTGGGTGCTGTGCAACCACGACGTGACCCGCACGGTGACCCGCTACGGCCGCCGGGACACCGGCTTCGACTTCAGCACGAAAACCTTCGGCACCCCCACCGACCTGTCCCTCGGTACCCGCCGCGCCCGCGCCGCGGCCCTGCTCGCCCTCGCGCTGCCCGGCGCGGTCTACATCTACCAGGGCGAGGAACTGGGCCTGCCCGAGGCCGACATCCCCCTCGACCGCATCCAGGACCCCATGCACTTCCGCTCCGGCGGGAGCGACCCCGGCCGTGACGGCTGCCGGGTGCCGCTGCCCTGGACGGCCGCCGAACCGCACGCGGGCTTCGGATCGATGACCGGCCCCTGGCTGCCGCAGCCGCGGAGCTGGCCCTCGTACGCCGCTGACCTCCAAGCCGCGGACCCCCGCTCGATGCTCGCCCTCTACCGCACCGCTCTGCGCCTGCGCCGCATCGAACCGGGCCCGGGAGACGGCCCGCTGACCTGGCTGCCGTCGGCCGAGGGCGTCCTGGCCTTCGTACGCGAACCGGGCCTGGCCTGCGTCGTCAATCTCACCGAAGAAGCCTGCGAACTCCCCGCCCACACAAGCCTGCTGCTGGCCAGCGGCCCCCTGGACGAGGCAGGCAGGCTGCCGCGGGACACGGCGGTCTGGCTGCGCGTCTGACGCCGTCGGCCATACGTCTCGGCTGCCGCCGCGCTGCCGACGGTGGACCGGGAGTGCAGGATTCCGGCGGTGCAGACGGCCAGCGCGCGGTGGCGCTCCGCGAAGACGGTCGGCAGCAGTTCCGGCAGGGTGTGGACGGTCGAGTACCAGGCGACGATGCCGCCGAGACTGCTGTCCGCGGCGTCGAGGGCGGTCATCGATCCCTCGGTGAACCGCAGGCCAGGATGTGTTCTGCGGGCGACCGTGATCATCTCGGGAGAGAGGTCAATGCCGAGGGCGTCAACTCCCCATGCGTGGAGAAAAGCCGTGATGCGGCCCGGGCCGCAGCCGAGGTCGGCGACCGGGCCTGTGTCTGGCCGGACGAGTTCGGAGAACGCCGTGAGCATGGCGCGATCCAGTGGTTGGGTTCCCAACTCGGTGCGGATCAGGGCCTCGTAGTTCTCGGCCACGGTGTCGTAAGCCGTGCGCGTGGTGCGCAGATAGGTCGCTTCGGTCACGGTTGATGACCATAGCCCTGCGCTTCTCTTTCGACCGCGATCACCCGATGGCCGGGCCCCCTTGAGCAGGTGGCCGGAACGCCATGGGCGGCCCGGATAAACCCCGGGCAGAGCAAGATCACTGTTTCGAGTGCCGCTAACGGTCGTATCGGGCGAGGCAGGGACAACGGCCGTTAAATGGTCCCCGGATCCGCACGCATTTCCTGAGATCGCCCCTCAACTTCCATTTTCGCGGTTTGGCGCACCCATGCCCTTGACCTGTCTCGCGAAGGAGAGCTCGCCCGATGACCGTTGAGACCAGCCCGGAAGCACAGCTGGAGCCACCCCGGCAGACCAGTCTGGGCACTGCGGCTGCCCGAAACCTCGCCACCACGACCAAGTCCGCCCCGCAGATGCAGGAGATCACCTCCCGCTGGCTGCTGCGGATGCTCCCCTGGGTGGAGACCAAGGGCGGCGCCTACCGGGTCAACCGCCGGCTGAGCTACACCGTCGGAGACGGACGTATCGAGTTCATCCAGGACGGTGGCGACGTCCGGGTGATCCCACGGGAGCTCGGCGAACTTGCCATGCTGCGCGGCTTCGACGACGTGGAGGTGCTCAAGGCGATCGCGGACCGGTGCGTCCAGCGTGACTTCCGCGCCGGCGAGGTCCTCGTCGAGCGCGGCACCCCCGCCGAGCAGCTCCACCTGATCGCCCACGGCCGGATCAACCGTAAATCCGTCGGCAAGTACGGCGACGAGGTCGGTCAAGGTGTCCTCGCCGACGGCGACCGGTTCGGCGAGCAGGCCCTTCTGGACACCGACGCCAGATGGGACTCCACCGCCACCGCCGAGACGGCCGGCACCCTGCTCACCCTCTCCCGCGAAGACTTCGCCGCCGTACAGGCCTCGGCGCCGAGCCTGCAGACCCACCTCGCGGAGTTCAGGCGACTGCCCGAGCAACGCCAGAACAAGCACGGCGAGGCCGAGATCGCGATGTCGGCCGGGCACACCGGCGAATTCGCGCTGCCCGGCGCCTTCGTCGACTACGAGCTCAAGCCGCGTGAGTACGAACTCTCCGTCGCCCAGACCGTTCTGCGGGTCCGCACCAGGGTCGCCGACCTCTACAACGGGCCGATGAACCAGACCGAGGAGCAGCTCAGGCTCACCATCGAGGCGCTGCGCGAGCGCCAGGAGGACGAGCTGATCAACAACCGGGAGTTCGGCCTGCTCCACAACGCCGACTTCAAGCAGCGGATCCAGCCCCACACGGGCCCGCCGACCCCGGACGACCTCGACGAACTGCTCTGCCGCCGCCGCGGCACGAAGCTTCTGCTCGCCCATCCCAAGACGATCGCGGCGATCGGGCGCGAGTTCAACGCCCGCGGGCTCTACCCCGACCACGTCGACCTCGGCGGACAGTCGGTGCCTGCCTGGCGCGGGGTCCCGATCCTGCCCTGCAACAAGATTCCCATCAGCAAGGAGCAGACCAGCTCCATCCTCGCCATGCGTATCGGCGAGGACAACCAGGGCGTCATCGGTCTGCACCAGACCGGCCTGCCGGAGGAGTACGAGCCGGGCCTGTCCGTGCGCTTCATGGGCATCAACGAACAGGCGATCATCTCCTACCTGGTCAGCACCTACTACTCCGCCGCGATCCTGGTGCCCAGCGCGCTCGGCGTCCTGGAGAACGTGCAGATCGCCCGCAGGCCCGCCTAGCGGATCCGGGGATCCGAGGATCCGCCGCACGGCCACGACAGCCCGGACCTTCCCGGGCCCGGGCACGTATGTCCGGGCCCGGGAAAGACCGCCCATCCCAGCAAGGAGCCACGGATGCCCGACTCCGGGTCTTCCCCTCTGCGTCCGAGCCCGCCCGCAGCCGCGGCTCGTTTCGGGGCCCCTGTCCCCACGTTCACCCACGGCGTTCCGGCCGACCCGCCGCCGGCTCCCCGGCAGGCGAGCCCCGTCCTGGAGCGGATCCTGTGCGGCCCCAGCGGCCTTGGTACGGCGGGCCTGAGCCTGGCCCGGCGTGCGGAGCCGGCGGCTCCCGAAGGGCCCTCGGCTCCTGAAGCCCCTGCGGCCCCCGAGGCGCCGGCGGACGCCCTGCACATTCCCGGCCTGTACTACCACCCGGTGGCCGAGCCCGACCCGGTGCGGGTGGAGGAGGTCAGTCGCAGGATCAAGGACTGGGCGGTGGAGGAGGTCGAGCTGTTTCCCGAGGAGTGGGAGGGGCAGTTCGACGGTTTCTCCGTCGGGCGTTACATGGTCGCCTGTCATCCGGACGCTCCGTCCATCGAGCACCTGATGATCGCCACCCGGCTCATGGTCGCCGAGAACGCGGTCGACGACTGCTACTGCGAGGACCACGGGGGTTCGCCCATCGGCCTCGGGGGACGTCTGCTCCTTGCGCACACCGCCCTCGACCACCTGCACACCACGCAGGAATACCAGCCCCAGTGGGCCCAGTCGCTGCACGCGGACGCCCCGCGGCGCGCCTACCGCTCCGCGATGGAGTACTTCGTCCAGCAGGCGAGCGCCTCCCAGGCGGACCGTTATCGGCACGACATGGCCCGGCTGCACCTGGGCTATCTCGCGGAGGGCGCCTGGGCCCAGACGGACCACACGCCCGAGGTGTGGGAGTACCTGGTGATGCGCCAGTTCAACAACTTCCGCCCGTGCCCCACCATCACCGACACCGTCGGCGGCTACGAACTGCCCGCCGACCTGCATGCCCAGCCGGCCATGCAGCGGGTCCTGGCGCTCGCCGGGAACGCCAGCACCATCGTCAACGACCTGTACTCGTACACCAAGGAACTTGCCAGCCCCGGACGGCACTTGAACCTGCCCGTGGTGATCGCCGAGCGCGAGGACGCCTCCGAACGCGATGCCTATCTGAAGGCGGTCGAGGTCCACAACGACCTCATGCGCGATTTCGAGGCCGCGTCCGCCGCTCTGGCCGAGGCCGCCCCCGCCCCGAGCGTGCTGCGCTTCCTGCAGGGCGTGGCCGCCTGGGTCGACGGCAACCACTACTGGCACCAGACCAACACCTACCGCTACAGCCTGCCCGATTTCTGGTAAGGACGGAAACAACTGTGACCAGCACCGAGTTCACCACCGCCAACAGCGCCGCCGCGTTCGTTCCCGCCCCGGCGACGCCCTACCAGGGCGACATCGCGCGTTACTGGAACAACGAGGCCCGGCCCGTGAACCTGCGCCTCGGCGACGTGGACGGGCTCTACCACCACCACTACGGCATCGGCGAGGTCGACCACGCCGCCCTGGGCGACCCCGACGACAGCGAGCACGAGAAGAAGCTGATCACCGAGCTGCACCGGCTTGAATCGGCGCAGGCCGATGTCCTCATGGACCACCTCGGTCCGCGCGGACACGACGACATGCTCGTGGACGCCGGCTGTGGCCGCGGTGGTTCGATGGTCATGGCGCACCAACGATTCGGCTCCAGGGTCGAGGGCGTCACGCTCTCGGCCAAGCAGGCCGACTTCGCCAATCAGCGGGCCGAGGAACTGCGCATCCAGGACCGTGTGCGGGCCCGGGTGTGCAACATGCTGGACATGCCCTTCGAGACCGGGCAGGTCGCGGGCTCGTGGAACAACGAGTCGAGCATGTACGTCGATCTGCACGACCTCTTCGCCGAGCACTCCCGGATCCTCGAGATCGGCGGCCGCTATGTGACCATCACCGGCTGCTGGAACCCGCGTTACGGCCAGCCCTCGAAGTGGGTCTCGCAGATCAACGCGCACTTCGAGTGCAACATTCACTCCCGCCGGGAGTATCTGCGCGCCATGGCCGACAACCGTCTCGTGCCGCAGGCCGTCGTCGACCTGACGCCCGCGACCCTGCCCTACTGGGAGCTGCGGGCCACGTCTTCGCTGGTCACCGGCATCGAAGAGGCGTTCATCGAGTCGTACAAGGACGGCTCCTTCCAGTACGTCCTGATCGCGGCCGACCGCGTCTGACCGATGTTCTGAGCGCGAGCGCCGGGCCCGTCATGCGGGGGTCCGGCGCTTTCGGTGCGGTCGTCCGGGGGCGCGGGCTGCCGCGGGGCGCTCTTGCTGCTCTACAGTGCGGGACGCCCGGATACGTCCGTGACGACCTACGTAGTCGAAGCGCAGAACCGTCGAAGAGGAGCAGCCACGTGGCCACCCACGCTCGTCCCGGTTCTCTCCCGCCGCCCTCCGGGTGCCGGGTTCCCGAGCTCGACCCCGCTCTCGTCGAACGATGGCAGGCCGGGGGAGGGGAACTCGTCGACCTCTTCGCCACGGCGCGCGAACGGCTCGGCGGTGTCGCCGCCTTACGGCTCGGTCCGCGCCCGACCGTCCTGATCACCTCTCCGGAGGCCGTGCAGCACGTACTCGCGCTCCATCCCGATCGGTACGTCAAGCGCTCGCACCGCGCCCGGCTGCTGATCGGTGACGGGGTCCTGGCCGCGACGGGCGAGGCTTGGCAGCGCCAACGGCGGCTATTGCAGGGGCAGTTCACGGGCCGGGGTATGCGGCGCTACGACCAGCGGATCACGGGGGCCGTCCGTGTCACCGCGGCGCGCTGGGCCGGATACGCCCGCACCGGGGAGGTCTTCGACGTCGGCGAGGAGATGCGCCGCTTCGCCCTGGACACCATCTGGCGCTCCCTGACCGGGCATCCCCTCGACCCCGAGACCGAACGCGAACTGGCCGCTGTGCCCGCCGTGGTGGCCGCGCTGCCCAGCCTCCCCGCCGACGGGGGCGCCGCCCGCGAGGCCGTCGCCGGGGAGCTGGCCCGAATCGACACGGTCGCCCGCCGCGCCATCGCGGCCGCGCGGGAGGCCGAGCCCGGGCCCGACGGTCCGGGTCTGCTGCATGTTCTGACCGAGGCGGCCCAGAAGCGTCCCGAGTACACCGACCGGCTGATCCGCGACGAGCTTGTCACCCTGCTCGTCGCCGGACACGAGACGACCGCGACCACCCTGACCTGGCTCTACCTCCTTCTTGACCGCCACCCGGAGGCGCGGGAGCAGGCCCTGGCCGCCGGCGCCGAGGGCTCTCCCGAGCGGCGACAGGCCGTCCAAGCGCTGGTCCACGAAACCCTGCGCTTCTATCCCTCGGCCTGGATCCTGCCGCGCAGCGCGGCGGAGGACGACATCCTCGCCGGGTATGAGATCGAGGCGGGCACCGACGTACTGGTCTGCCCCTACCTCACCCACCGCGACCCCGGCATCTGGGAAGCCCCGGAGCGCTTCGACCCGACGCGCTTCACCACCCCCGGCCGGCGCCCGACCGACCCCGGCAGCTACTTCCCGTTCGGCATCGGCCCCCGAGCCTGCCTGGGCCTGCAATTCGCCCTCCGCGAGTCAACGGTCCTCCTGGAACACCTGCTGCCCGCCCACACCCCGAGCTTCCACTCCACCCCGACGAAAACCACGTACAGCATCACTGTGCGCCCCGACGGCCCGACGCCTGCGGTACTGGACGGCGGGGCCTGACTCCTCGCCCCCGGTCTCCGGGGGTGGTCAAGCAGGCCGGAGCGGCGGTTACTGCACCCCGTGTGGTCGGAACTGGATGCTGATGCGGCCGCCGGAGGCGCGGGTCGACTTGGGGATGGCGTGTTCCCAGGTGCGTTGGCAGGAGCCGCCCATCACGATCAGGTCGCCGTGGCCGAGCGGGCGGCGGATGGTCTCGCCGCCGTGGCGGCGGGGGCGCAGCAGCAGGTCGCGGGGTGCTCCTACGGAGAGGATGGCGACCATGGTGTCCTCGCGGGCGCCCCGGCCGATGCGGTCGCCGTGCCAGGCCACGCTGTCGCGCCCGTCGCGGTAATGGCACAGGCCGGCCGTCGTGAACGCCTCGCCGAGCTCGGCGGCATAGTGCGCGGAGAGGGCCTGGCGGGCCTCGTCGAGGACGGCGTGGGGGAGCGGTTCTCCGGAGCGGTAGAAGGCCAGCAGGCGCGGCACGTCCACCACCCGCTCGTACATCTGTCGGCGCTCGGCCTTCCACGGGACGTCCCGCGCCAGCCGTTCGAACAAGATGTCGGCGCCGCTGAGCCAGCCCGGCAGGAGGTCGATCCACGCACCGTCGCCGAGGACTGTCCTGCTGAGGCCGTCCAGGGGGCCCAGGCGCACGTCGTCGCTCTGGTCGAAGAGTGATCCCTGGAGCTGGTGCGTTGCCATGCGGCCAGTGTATCGAATGATTCGAACGTGTGAGCTAATCGACGTGCGCCGGGCCGGGCCGGGGCGCGGTGGGTCAGCGTGACCGGCTGCCGGTGAGCAGGCGGTAGATGAACAGGACGATCACGGAGCCGATGATGGCTGCGATCCACGTCGACAGGTGGAAGAACCCGTTGATCGAGTGGACGCCGAAGATCACCTTGCCCAGCCAGCCGCCGAGCAGCCCGCCCACGATGCCGATCAGCATCGTCACCAGGCAGCCTCCCGGGTCCTTGCCGGGGGTGAGGGCCTTGGCGATGGCCCCCGCGATAAGACCGATCAGGATCCAGGCGATGATGCCCACGAGTGTGTTCCTTTCCCTTGTGCGCATGTCGGCGCGGGGTCTTGCGTCCGACACTGGCACATATGTCCGCCATCGGCTGTCTTATGCAGGACCAAGGTCAACAGCCGCAGGGCGGGGGTCGTTCTTTTGTCGGCCGACCGGGTGACGGCCGCGGGGCTGCCAAGGCCGCGAAGGCCAGTAAATGTGAAGAGAGCGTTGCAGGCTCTCCATGTCATCGGGACCGTGGGCGCGGCAGTGCGGGGCAGGCGAAAAGAGAAGCCGCGAGGAGGACGCAGCCGATGCTAGTTGTCGCTCTTTTGCTCTTGCCGGCCATGGGGTTCCTGATGATCGCCATGGACCGCATCGAGGACCTGCTGAACGGTGAAGCGCGGCGCAGAACCGGTCGGCACGCACATCACCTCCGCCTGATCCACGGCGGGGCGCGGACGGGCCAACATCGGGCGACCGCCTCCGGGCGGCGCAAAGAGGCGGCCTGACGCGCCACAGAGCGGCGCCGCGCACACTTCCGGGGAAGCGTGCGCGGCGCCGACGTGTCAGTACTCTCCCGAAACTGCCTGCCTCCAAGGGCCTACAGGCGAGGCTGCTGCTGTGCCGTCTTCTCGGCGAGCTTCTGGAACTCGCCCAGGTCGTAGTTGGCCAGCGTGGAGTCGAGATTCGTGAGGGCGCCGAGGTGCTCCACGAAGCCCTTGGGGTCGTACTCGATCTGGAGCGTCACCCGGCTCGTGGTGTCGCTGAGGTGGTGAAAAGTGACCACGCCGGCGTGGTCCACCCCCTCGACGGTGTGCCAGGCGATCCGGTTCTCGGGCACGACCTCGGTGAGCTCGGCGACGAAGTTCTTCTCCGCGCCGGGCAGTTCCAGCTGCCAGGCGAAGCGGCGACCGTCCATCGGCTCGACCAGACGTACGTGGCTGAGGAAGGAGGGCCACCGTGTCACGTCGCTCCACAACTCCCAGGCGACGGAAACCGGCGCCTTGACGTCGACGGACTCGAGCAGGGACGCGGACATACGCACCTCTTTCTGGACGGGGGAGTGGCCACGGAATCTCCGAGCCGGTGGAACCCTCCGCTCCGGTACCCCCTCGGGGGCGGACCATGCGAAGGCGCCACATCGCCGCGCGGGCGCGCAGGCGTCACATCGCGGCGCGGGCGTCAGGCCTTCGCGCCGGATGCGGCGATCTTCTTGAGGTCGACAGTCTCGCCGGGCGCAGGCTCCTGCGGGCTCACCGCCTTGCCGTAGTCGCTGAAGGTGGTGGTGTTGGGGTCCTTGCCGCCGGTCGACTTGGCGCGCAGGATGTACGGCTTGCCCTCGGTGGCGACGTACAGCGTGACGGTCTCGCCGCCTGATGTCTTCTTCGTCAGCTGGATCGCCTCGGTGCCGTCGACGCTCGTCGTCGAGCCCTTCTTCATGCCCTTGCGCTCGGACTTGTCCTTGTCCAGTTCGGCCATGAGCGTCTGCTTGTCGCACATGTTCTTCGTCGTCGCGTCGTCAGCGGGGGCCTTCACCCACTTGTCCGCCACCTTCGGCACGATCTTGTCGCTGCCGGGCTGGCCCTTGAGCGCGGTCGTCCAGTACTTCTCGTCGCCCCGCAGGTAGAACGTCCCCTTCGTGTTCCGCACATCGGCGGACGCGCCCTCCGCCTCGATGGAGCCGTCACAGTTCTTGCTCTTGTCCACCGACAGGTCGACGGTCATCGGGGAACCCGACTGCTGCGTGGTTCCCTTGATGTGCATCGAGTCGGCCGCCTTGGTCGCCGCGACCGCGTCAGCCGCTATCTGATCGGCGCTCTTGCCCTCGAACGGCTTGCTCTCGCCGTCCGACTCGTCGCCGCCGCACCCCGCCAGGGCCACTAACGCCATTCCGGCTACCGCGGCCGCCATGGTTTTGCTGCCCCTCGCCACGTCTGCTCCTTTCCGGGGGCGCGTCCGCGCCCTCCGCTCGTTCCCCGGCCTCCGTGGCCGCGGGACACCCGCGTACCCCCTTGCTCACACAGATCACCGGAACGGCGATGCTCACTTCTTGGGCGGGTACGAGGCCGCGCGCCGGGGGCGGCTGGCGCATATGGTGACGGAGCGGCATACGGAGACAGCCATGACGTCAGCCAAGAAGTCACACATCGACCTGGAACAGCGCCTGCTCCTGACCGGTATGGGCAGCTTCGACTGGGACCTGGACAGCGGTGAGCTCGATCTCGACTCCAGCGCCCTTGTGCTGCTCGACCTGCTTCCCGACGAGTTCGACGGCGTCGCGGGGTACCTGGAGGGACGTGTGCCTCCCGAGGAGGCCGTGCGCATCAGTTACGCCGTCACGGAAGCGGTCACCACGGGCATCGACCTCTATGGTCTCTACTTCCGTGTGCGCCACCGCGACGGTTCGACCCACCTCTGTCACGCGCGCGGACGCATCCTGCGCGACGAGGAGAACCGGGCCGTGCGCGCGGTGGGAGTGGTGCGGGCGGCTGCGAACGACGCGACGGAGCTGGCGGCCACCGATCCGCGCGAGGAACGCAGGCAGGGCATCGCCCTGATGGTGCAGGGCACCACGGAAGCCCTCTCCCGTGCCGTCACCGTCGACGACGTGGTGGCCGTCCTTTCCGGCGCGAGCGGCCTCGACCGGTTCGCCGCCGACGGTCTCGTCCTCGGCCTGGTCGACGGAGAGGACCTGAAGCTGATCGCCCTGGTGGGCCAGACGATGCAGGCCCTCGACGAACTCAAGCTGCACCAGGTCGACGAGAAGCTTCCGCTGGCCGAGGCCGTCCTGACCCGGCAGCCCCGCTTCGTGGGCTCGCTGCCCGATCTCGGCAGTCGCTTCACCCGCCTCGGGCCCTACATCGAGCACATGGAACTCGACTCGGCGGCATTCCTGCCGCTGGTCGCGCAGGACCGCGCGATCGGCGGGCTCGCGCTCTTCTACCGCGGCCGCAAGGAGTTCACCGACGCGGACCGCAACCTCTGCATCGGTCTCTCCGGCATCGTCGCCCAGTCGCTGCAGCGCGCCATGCTGTTCGACGAGGAACGTGACCTCGCCAAGAGTCTGCAGGCCACGATGCTGCCGCGGGACATCCCCGCCGTCACCGACTCCGAGGTCGCCGTGCGCTATCACGCCGCGTGGGGCGGCCGTGAGGTCGGCGGGGACTTCTACGACGTCATCACCCTGCCCCGCGGGCGCATCGGTGTGGTCGTGGGCGACGTGCAGGGCCACGACACCCATGCCGCGGCCATCATGGGTCAGCTGCGCATCGCCCTTCGCGCCTTCGCCGGTGAGGGGCACCCGCCCGCGACCGTGCTCTCGCGCACCTCCCGCTTCCTGGCCGAGCTGGACACCGAGCGGTTCGCCACCTGCACCTACGCCCAGTTCGACCCCGCCACCGGCATCGTGCGCGCCGTGCGGGCCGGACATCTGCCGCCCCTCGTGCGGCACGTGAACGGCCGGGTCGGCGTGCCACGGGTGCGCGGCGGGCTGCCGCTCGGGCTCGCCACCGAGTTCGGCATGGAGGACTACCCCGAGGTGCGGCTCGACCTCGTGCCGGGCGAGACCCTGGTGCTGTGCACGGACGGCCTCGTGGAGGACGCCGGTCTCGATCTCGACACCGGGATGCAGAATCTCGCCGAGGTCCTTGCGGCCGGTCCCGAGGGGGCCGAGGACCTGGCGGACCACCTCTCGCGCGCGCTGTGGGAGCGCTGGGGCAGCAGCGACGACGTGGCGCTCTTGGTCCTGCGCCGGCTTCCCGACCCCGGCACGCTCCAGGAGCCGCGCATCCATCGCTACGTCCACCAGGCCGACCCCGAAGGACTCGCCGACGCACGGGCGGCGCTGCGGGAACACCTCGCGTCGTGGGGCCTCGGGGCGGTCGCCGACGACGTCGAGGTGGCGGCGGGTGAACTCCTCGTCAACGCGCTGGTGCACACCGACGGGGGCGCGATCCTCACGCTGGAGGTGCTCACCGGGCCGCCCCGCCGGGTGCGCCTGTGGGTCAAGGACCGCTCCAGTACCCGCCCCCGTAGGGGATCCCCGGTGGAGACAGCTACCTCCGGACGCGGGCTCCTCCTGGTGGAGGCGGTCACGACGCGCTGGGGTGTCGAGCCGCGCGGCGAGGGCAAGGCGGTCTGGTGCGAGTTCGCCGTGCCGGAGGAGTGAGCGCTCGCATCACGGTCGCGGCCCGGCATGCCTGTCGGCCGCGGCCCTTGCGGGCGGCGGCCGACACGTGCGGGTGACTCAGGCCTTGCGCTGCATGCTGCTGCGGGCCGGGTTGGCCTGCTCGGCGGCCTTGGGGTCCTTCTCGTCCGCCTTGGCGCGCACCCCCTGTGCGATGCGCTCGCCGATGGACTTGTCGATGTTGGACCAGTACTCGAAGGCCCTGGCGAGCACGGGCTCGGTCACGCCGTTGAGCAGGTGTCCCACGACGTTGTCCACGAGGCGGTCGCGCGCGGCGTCGTCGAGCACCTCGCGCACCATGGTGCCTGCCTGGCCCCAGTCGTCGTCCTCGGCGTGATCGACGTATGCGGCGCGGGTGATGTCACCGTCCGCGTACCAGCTGGGCGGGGCGTAGCGGCTGGTGTCGGCTGCCGGGCCGCCCTTGGAGTTCGGCGCGTACACCGGGTCCTGGCGCTTGTGGATGGCCATGGCCCCGTCCTTGGAGTACGTGTGGACGGGCACGATGGGAGCGTTGACCGGCAGCTGCTGGTAGTTGCCGCCGATCCGGTAGCGGTGGGAGTCGGCGTACGAGAACAGCCGCGCGAGCAGCATCCGGTCGGGGCTCGGGCCGATGCCGGGGACCAGGTTGTTCGGCTGGAACGCCGCCTGCTCGATCTCGGCGTGGTTGTCCGTGGGGTTGCGGTCCAGGGTCATCTTGCCGACCTCGATCAGCGGGTAGTCGCCGTGCGGCCACACCTTGGTCAGGTCGAACGGGTTGAAGCGGTAGGTGGCCGCGTCCTCGTACGGCATGATCTGCACGTAGAGCGTCCAGCTGGGGTACTCCCCGTCGCGGATGTGCTCGAAGAGGTCACGGGTGTGGTAGTCCGTGTCGGCCGCGGCCATCTGGTCGGCCTCGTGCTGGGTGAAGTTCTCGATGCCCTGGTCGGTCTTGAAGTGGTACTTGACCCAGGACCGCTTGCCCTCGGCGTTGATCCACATGTACGTGTGCGAGGTGTAGCCGTTCATGTGGCGCCAGGTGCGCGGGATGCCTCGGTCGCCCATCAGCCAGGTGACCTGGTGGGCGGACTCGGGCGAGAGGGTCCAGAAGTCCCACTGCATGTCGTGGTCGCGGAGGTTGTTGTCCGCCCGCCGTTTCTGGGACCGGATGAAGTGCTGGAACTTCATCGGATCCTTCACGAAGAAGACCGGGGTGTTGTTCCCGACCATGTCGTAGTTGCCCTCGGTGGTGTAGAACTTCACCGCGAATCCGCGCGGGTCGCGCCAGGTGTCCGGGCTGCCGCGCTCGCCGGCGACGGTGGAGAACCGGGTCACCAGGTCGGTCCGCGTGCCCGGCTGGAAGAGGGCGGCTTTCGTGTAGGCGCTGACGTCCCGGGTGACTTCGAAGTGGCCGAAGGCGCCGCTGCCTTTGGCGTGCGGCTGCCGCTCAGGAATCCGCTCCCTGTTGAACTGCGCCATCTGTTCGATCAGATAGGAGTCCTGCAGGAGGATCGGCCCACCGGCGCCGACGGTGAGCGAATGTTCATCGCTTTCGACCGGCGCGCCGGCGTCGTTGGTGGTCGCCTTACCTGTGGCGTCGCTCATGAGGTACGAGTGCCTTTCGGTGGGTGAAATTCTCTGCGCCGCAATGGCCTTGCCCGCAGCTGCGAAGGGCTGACTGTCGAGGAACTGTCTCTGGCGCGGCGGATTCGGCGTCGTACTGGCGTCGAGCCCATTTTGCGGCTTTTCTTCCGGTGTGGCCATTTGTTCGCGCCGGTGGATCTTTCACCGGCAGACTCCGAGTGCCCGGCTTGGCGCAGCCGATACGTGGTGAACGCTTCGATTTCGCGACGCGTGTCGGTGGCCGCCGGGGGTGTGAGGTCCCCGCGGGTCTTGGCGAGGGCCCGTCATGTGGCGAAGGTGTCCGGATCGGCCGCGTGCCAGTCGGCGGCCCAGCTGCCGGGAGGCGCGGCGAGCAGTTCGCCGGGGGAGAGCCATTCGTACAGTTCGGCGTAGGACCGGAACCGGCCGTGGTCCTCGCGGCGGCGCAGCAGACGGGGGCTGAGGTCCGCGGCGCTGCGGACGCCCATCGCGGCCAGGATCTGCAGCGCGCTCTGGACGGTGTTCCGCTGGAAGCGCTCGACGCGGGCGGCCTTGTCCGGGACGTTCAGGGCGCGGGCGCGGTACGGGTCCTGGGTGGTGACGCCGGTGGGGCAGTGGTTGGTGTGGCAGCGCTGGGCCTGGATGCAGCCCACGGCGAACATCATCGCGCGAGCCGCGTTGGTGTAGTCGGCGCCCATGACCAGGCGCTTGACGATGTCGGAGCCCGTCGCCACCTTGCCGCTCGCGCCCAGGCGGATACGGTCCCGCAGCCCCGTCCCCGTCAGGGCGCTGTGCACCATGATCAGGCCCTCGGTGAGCGGCATGCCCAGATGGTCGGCGAACTCCAGGGGCGCCGCGCCCGTCCCGCCCTCCGCGCCGTCCACCACGATGAAGTCAGGGGTGATCCCTTCCGCCGCCATGGCCTTGCACACCGCGAGGAACTGGGTCCGGGAGCCGGGGCACAACTTGAAGCCCACCGGTTTGCCGTCCGCCAGTTCCCGCATCCGGGCCAGGAAGCGGACGAGCTCGCGTGGGGTGGAGAAGACACGGTGGTACGGCGGTGAGACCACCGTCTCGCCCTGCGGAACGCCCCGCACCGAGGCGATCTCCGCGTTGACCTTGCCGCCGGGCAGGACACCTCCGATGCCCGGTTTCGCGCCCTGAGACAGCTTGAGCGTCACGCAGCGCACGGCGGGATGGGCGGCCTTCTCGGCGAACTGCCGCGGGTCGAAATCGCCGTCACGGGTGCGGCAGCCGAAGTAGCCGGTGCCGATCTCCCAGATGAGGTCGCCGCCGGGCCGCAGATGGTATTCGGACAGGCCGCCCTCGCCGGTGTCGTGGGCGAACCCGCCGCGAGCGGCGCCCGTGTTCAGCGCCACGATGGCGTTGGCGGACAGCGCCCCGAAACTCATCGCCGAGACGTTGAGCAGGGCCATGTCGTACGGCTTGGTGCAGTCGGGGCCGCCGATGCGGACGCGGGGCGGCTCCTCGGGCACCTTGGCCGGTGCCATGGACGGGACGAGGAATTCGTAGCCGCGCTCGTCCATGTCACGCTCGCTGCCGAACGGCTCCTCGGCGGCGACGCCCTTGGCCCGTTCGTAGACGATGCTGCGGGTGTCGCGGTCGTAGGGCCTGCCGTCGTAGTTGCGCTCCACGAAGTACTGCTGCAGCTCCGGGCGCAGCGTCTCCATGAAGAACCGCAGGTGGCCGAGGACGGGGTAGTTCCGCAGCACGGTGTGCCGTCTCTGCAGGAGGTCGTACCCGCCGGTCAGCGCCAGGGCCAGGAGAGGAGCCCCGGCGAACCACCACCACGGTGACACCAGAAGGGCAAGCAGCACACTGCCCGCCGCGCAGGCCATCAGCAGGCCGACCGCTGCGAAACGCGTCATGATCACCATCTGACCCGAAATCAGCCGGTCACACACGCGGGCGTGCGACGGATGGCCGGGGGCGCGAGGGATGGCCGGGGGTGCGACGGATGGCCGGGGGCGGGAGGGGCGGCCCCGGCTTCGGGAGACCTCGGCGGGCTACTCCAAGAACGCCGCCGTGCTCGCCGTGAAGCGCTCGGGGTCGTCTAGCCAGGGGTAGTGACCTGCTGCCTTCTGCACCACGCGGGTCGCGTCGGAGAAGAGGGCGGCGAACTCGGCCACCGGCTGCGGGGGACTGTTCACGTCGAACTCGCCGGTGAGCAGCAGTACGGGAAACGCGCAGTCCGCGAGCCCCGCGCGCGTGGCCGCGGGGTCGAAGGCGCCCTCTGCGGCGAAGCCGGCGACGGCTTGCTCGTTGCTCGGTCGGCTCGCCGCGCAGTGGCGTTGCGCGGCGCTGTCCCACCGGCCGTAGAAGAAGGGGTCGACGGCCTCCCAGTCCGTGCCGGCGCCCTCGGTTATCGCTTCCAGGGCGGCGAAGGCGGGCGGGAACCACGGCTCGTCCTTGCGCGACCGTACGAGCTCGCGCCGCATCTCCCCGGTGACATCGATGCCGACGGCCCGGGTTCCGGGGCTGATCAGGGCGAGCTTGCGGAGGCGGTGCGGGTGGCGTGCCGCGTACTGCGCCGCGATGTTCGCGCCGCCGGAGTGGCCGAGCAGGTCCATTCGGGGGAGTCCGAGGTGTCGGCGCAGGGTTTCGACGTCCTCGACGAGGCGGTCGCAGCGGTAGGTGGCGGGGTCTTCGGGCAGCGCGGATTCTCCGGTGCCGCGGGTGTCCAGGAGGATCAGCTGCCGGTGCGCGGAGAGTCCGCCGAGGTCGCCGAGGTAGCGGGAGCCGACGGGGCCGCCGGGGATGCAGACGAGCGGCGCGCCGTCGCCGTCCAGGCGGTAGGCGAGACGGGTCCCGTCGGATGCGCGGTAAGTGGGCATGGCGTGGATCCTGGCAGTCATAACCCGGTAATACAACCCGGTTATGACGATGAGGGTGGCGACCTGTATAACCGAGTCATGGCAGGTACCGAGGATGCGAGGCAGAACTCCGGGGCGCTGACCGAGGGGCAGGCCGAGCGGATGCTCGCCGGGATGAACGAGGTCATCCGCGCGGGCGAGGAGATGCGGAAGCTGCGCGCCGAGATGATCAAACTGTTCGCCGGGTTCGGCTGGACGCAGGACAAGATCGCCGAGCTCGCGGAGATGAGCCAGCCGGCCGTGTCCAAGCAGATGGCGAAGTACAAGGATGGCGACCAACCGCAGCCTATGGAGCTCCACCTCGACCAGCGGGACATCCCATGGCTCGAAGGCCGTCTGTGGGGCCTGGCCGAGAAAGTCTCCGAGAGCCTGGACGACAGCGCCCGCTGCACCCGTTGCGTCGGCGCCCTCAGCCGGGGGAAGAAGCGCTTCACTCCCCAGAACACCGACGAACTGCGGCGCTTGCTCGAAGAGGACCTGCGACAGCACCAGGACCGGCTGCCGCGCAGCCACCGGGCGGCCTACGACGAGATCAGCCGTCGCCTCGACCTGCCGGCGCAGGTCACCGCCACCGGTTCGGCCTCCGTGCGCCGCGCCCTCGCCCGTGAGATCCAGCGCGATCAGCTCGCGGACGACGCCTGAGCCCAACGGCTCGACGGGTGGACGCCGTTGAAAAAGGGCTTCGCGGCGAAAGCCCCGGCCGGGCATGATTTCAGCCGTGCATGAGGAAGGCGGCCTTCGCGGGTACGGGCGGTACACGCTGACGGAAACGGAGCATGGCCGGGTCCTGGGCGTGTGCGCCGAGGCGGACGGCCTGTTCGCGGAGCCGCGGCGCGGGACGTACGAACTCTTCGGCTGGGTCCGGAAGACGGAGAAGACGGAGAAGACGGAGAGGGTGGAGAGGGCGGAGAGGCGTGCGGCTGGCTCGGCAGTCGGGTCTGGCTCGTGCCGGACGGGGAGCCGCTCGACGCCTGGCTCATCGAGGACGCGGAGAGCGCGGGGCCGCTCCCGGGGGCGGACAGTCTCGTGCTCACCGGTCTGGACGACTACATGGGCCCGCCCGAGGGATACCGGGGCCCCGTCCGTGTGCACAACGGGCGCCGATGGCTGGGCTCCTGCCGGGAATTCGCCCTGATCCTCCCCGCCGAACAGCAGGCGCCCACGCTTGTCCTGCGCGGACTCCTCCCGGGCGATCGGCTGCGGGCGGCTCTGGCCAAGGGCGCCCGGCGGGCACTTGACCCGGGGGAGACGGCTCTCGAAATACACGACGACCAGGGCGAGTTGCTCACCGACCGAACCTTCTGGGCCGCGGTCAGGGCCTGTTTGGTGGCCCTCGACGACTGCCTGCGCGGTACTTTCGGCTACACCGCCCCCGCGACCCTGCTCTGGCGCGACGCCGCGATCGCACACGAGCACCTGTCCCGGGCCCTGACATCTCAGGGTGATCCCTACGACCTGTTCGCCGAGGTGCTCGATGCCTTGGCCCGGGGCGGCATGCAGGTCACCCTGGCGTGAGCGGGGCTGCTGCCCGCGGATTCGGTTCTGCAGAACCGCCGATTTCGAAAGCGGGTGCGAGTACTGCCGGTAACGCCGGTGTTCCTCCCTGGTGTCGAATGGAAGTCACTCGAACTTCTTGTTTCCTGTGAGTCGGCTGTGCCAGGGTGAGCTTCCTCGCGCCGAGGTCATGAGCAAGTCCGCTTTCTGTCCGAGCTCTCGTCCGGGCGACCCAAAAGGTCTTCACCCGGCCGCATTCGGACAGTCCCCGCTGTTTGCTGACCCATTTTTCTGTCTCTGTGCGTCCCAGGTATGCACCAATCAGTCGCTGACTTTTCAGTGGCTGCGTTTTCCCGTGCCGCCTTTCGGCTTGGAAGGAAAAGGTTCCGTGCAATCCCCGCACCCCCCACGCCCGACCCACCCTCCTCGTTCCGGTGTTACTCCCGGAGAATCCGACCTGAGTCTCGCCGCCCGGCTGAGGGGCGTGCCGGAGGGTGAGTCGGGCCAGTCCGTCGCGCTTCTGCTCGCCCGGCACTGGCAGTCGGCGTACGACTACGCGGCCATCTGCCTGG
The DNA here is from genome assembly GCF_014649775.1 of Streptomyces longisporoflavus. GTDB lineage: Bacteria > Actinomycetota > Actinomycetes > Streptomycetales > Streptomycetaceae > Streptomyces > Streptomyces longisporoflavus. Next base: position 367,282 of record NZ_BMTR01000001.1, read on the forward strand.
CCTCGCGGACGAGTTCGGCCTCGATGGTCGCCACGGCATCGTTCCACCAGATGCTGGGGCAGATGGTGCGCAGCGAGCCGGGCGGCGCCCTTCGCCCCTACCTCCTGGTGACCGTTCGGGAGACGGTCAGGGGATGGACCGTCGACGACCGCATAACCGCCTTCATGCCGGAACTCCGCAAACCGACCGGCGGTCGCGGTATGCGGGCGGCGACTTCCATGACGCCCGAAAAGCGGCAACTCGCGGCGCGGTCCTTCCGGGCGCTTCCCGCAGTCGCCCAGTGCCTGCTGTGGCACACCGAGGTCGAGGCAGAGCACATATCCATACCCGCCGGTTTGTCGGGCTTGAGCGTCGACGTCGCGGCCGACGTCCTCGATCAGGCGCGAGAACAATTCCGGACAGGTATCGTGCGCGCTCATCGGGAACTCGCGCCGAGCAAGGAATGTTCTCTTTACAACCGGCTCCTCGATGTCGCGATGCGCCGCGGGGGCGGCTTGCTGCGCGATCTCGAACAGCATCTGTCGGAATGCCGCCACTGTCGTGACGTGGCCGACCAACTCAGCCACTGCGAAAACCGCCTGGGCACCCTCCTCGCCGAAGCCGTACTCGGCTGGGGCGTACGCCGCTACCTGGAGTCGCGGCCGGGGCGCGGGGGCGCCGCAAAGCGTGGCGGCACCCCTGTGGCGAGGGGCGGAGCCGTGAAGCGGGGCGGAGCAGCCGCCGGGCAGGGCGGCAGACACGCGGGCGGCAGCGGACGCCACCGTCCTGCGCCGCACGTCTCCCTGCCGGGCGGAGGCCGCCTCGCCGCCGCCCGCATGCAGCCGAAGACATTGCGCACCGGAGCAGTCCTGGGGGCCGCCGTTCTGCTCGCGACCGTGCTCGTCATCACCGTCGCTCCCGGCGACGGAGACGACGGCGGATCTGTGCCCCCGACCGGGATGGCCGGTGGTCATCACGCCGGCCCGGGCGCGGATTCCGATGAGCCGTCCGCGGGCTCTTCCGCTCCCACATCCACGGAAAACCCCGGTGACGCCGAGCAAGGCAGGCTGCGCAACACGGCGGCGGACCTGTGTCTCGACGTCCGGGACGGCAGGGTGAAAGCCGATGCCGGGACGAAGCTGGCCAAGTGCTCGGCCAAGGCGAGCCAGCAGTGGTCGTACGAGAAGAACGGACTGCTGAGCAGCGTCATCCGCCCGGACCTCTGCCTGGATTCCGGCGCGGAGGACGGCGTACTTGCTCTCGGTGCCTGTGTGGCACCCTCGGCCCGGCGCGCCGACGAAGTGCGCTACGACCTGACCGTCCTCGGAGAGTTGCTCCCGCGCTGGCACGAAGGCCTCGCGGTCGTACCCGCCTCTTTGCGCAAGGGCACGGATGTCCTGGTCAAGGTCCGTGACGGAGCCGCGGAAGAGCGATGGACGTTCGACTCCTCGACTGCGGGGCCCGAGACCCGGTCGATAGACGGCAAGAGCGGCCCCTCCGCGAAGGACGGTCCCTCCCCGAAGGACGGCCCCTCCGCCAAGGGCAGTTCTGATTCTCCGCGCGCGAGTGGCGACGCCTGCACGGGCGGCTCGTCCTGCAAGCACGACTCGCCCAAGGGGCCAAGGCCGGGGCCGAAGGGAGACGGCAAGAAGGACCGAGGCCGGCAGCCCGCGCCGGACTCGACCCGGCACGGCGACGTCAAAAAGCGGTACGCCGAGGTCGACTGCTGCGACGGACCGACTCCGGCGCCGCCGATGCCGCCGAACCGCCCCGGTGAGCAACTCCGTTCCCCCGCCGTACGGGACGGAGCCCAGGACCAGGGGGAGCAGGCGGACCAGGCGGATCAAGCGCACCAGGCGGACTAGGCGGGCCGGGGCGGGCCAAGTGCCGTCGTCCGGCGACCTGATGGCGCCGGGGGTGCGAGGTGCGCAGACGGAGCGAGAGCACCCGGCGTCTAGGGTCGAGCCCATGACGAGGACTACACCGCCGCGGCCGCTGGACGTCGAGTCGCTCTTCCCGGAACTCGCCGCGTACCGCGGCACCACCACCCGGCTGCATCCGCAGCCGGGAAGCCCGGACGCGACGGTCAGTTCCGTGGGCGGGCCGATGCTGTGGCCGGCGGACGAGCCGTGGCCTGTGTGCGTCGAGGCGCACAAGCGCGGCAAGGGCCTGCGTCCCGCGGACATTCACCGGGCGCGCCGGGTTCTGGCCGACGCGTGGGACAGGGCACCGGCCTCGGGCCCCACGGAGGAGGAGCGGCAACTGCTGAGCGAACTGCGCGGCAGGCATCGGATCCCCGGAGTCCCGGAGACCGAACCGCTCCCGATGATCGGTCTCGCGCAGCTGTACCGGCGGGACATTCCCGATCTGCCGGCGGGCCCGGACGGGGCGGACCTGCTCCAGGTGTTCTGCTGTCCTTTCGACGCGCACGGCCGGAGCGGGTACGAACTCCTTGTCCACCTGCACTGGCGCAAGTCGGCGGAGGTCGGTGAGGTGCTGGCGTCGCCGCCGCAACCGCAGGTCGTCGGCTACGAGGGCTATGTGCCCGAACCCTGCGTGCTGCAGCCGGAGCAGGTGGTCACGTACCCCTTCGCGGGGCTGCTGCCCGAGGACCTGTGCGAGCGGATCTACGCCAGGGAGGATGCGCTCGACGAGGAGGCCGAGAGGCGGGAGACCGAGGAGCTGGAGCGCGGGGAGCTGGAGCGCGGGGAGCTGGAGTCCGGGGAGCAGAAGGAGTGGGAATCGGCGGGCGATGGGGCGGACGAGGTGGTCCGCTACCAGTACGACCTGTCCATCCCGCCCGGCTGGCGCGTCGGCGGCTTCGCTTCCTGGCACACGACCGACCCATCCCCCATGAACTGCCTGACCTGCGCCACCCCATGGAACTCCTTCTGACCATCGACAGTTCGGAGTGGGACGGCGGCAGCGGCAGCTGGAAGCCGCTGGAACAGGCAGACTCGCCGCCACACCCGGCCGCCCTGCCCACCAAGGTCATCGTGGGCCGCGCGGGCGAACTCAACGTCTTCACCTGCCCCGCCGACCCGGGCCACCCGCACCGCTGGAGCGTCCAGTGAAGCGACTCCGTCAGAGGTCCACGTTCCCCATGCCATGCCGGGCAGATCGCGCGCAGAAGGCATGTCCGGTACAGCCGGTACCGGGAATTGGCCTGGCGGCGTGTTCGATGTCGGTGACAGACTGCGGTGGTGATCGACGACCTTTCTGGTGGACTGACGGCTCGGCATCCCGTTGAGGACGACCATTCGCGGGTGCTCGCGGTGGTGGACGCGTGGTGGGGCGGGCTCAAGGGGGAGGCAGGGGCGTTGGAGCGTGCGCTGCTCCTGCCCCGGCTGTATTTCCAGCACTTCACCACCACCAGTTTCGTGGTCGAACGCGACGGGGGAGACGGGGAAGACAGGGGAGAGGGCGACGGGCAGCTCGTGGCCTTTCTGGTCGGCTTCCTGTCGCAGACCGAACCCGACGCCGCCTACGTGCACTTCGTCGGCGTCGACCCCGGGCTGCACGGGCAGGGCGTCGGACGCTCCCTCTACCGCGCCTTCTTCGCCCTCGCCCGGTCGCACGGCCGCCGGTACGTGCACTGCATCACCAGCCCGCAGAACACCGCGTCGCAGTCCTTCCACGCCCGGCTCGGCTTCACGTCATCGGCCGTGAAGCCCGACTACGACGGCCCCGGACTCGACCGCGTGGCCTTCACCATCGACCTCGCCGCGAGCTGAGGACGGGGGACAGGGAGGTGCTTGCCGCCTCCTGAGTTGCCGCCCTCACCGATACCAGTCGTCCGAGTCGTCCGCGAGAGACCGGCCGAGGTAGTCCTCCAGGTCCCGTGCGACCCAGCGGCGGCTGTCGTTCTCGTGCTCCCATACGAAGACATCGGCGCGCGCGGGCCTCCGTACGAAAGCGAACTGATCGCCGCCCCCGTTGTCACCGAAGAAGAGCAGGGCGTCGAAAGGCATGTACAGGTCGGCGAAGGAACGGTCCGACCAGAAGCGGAGGTTGTCCTCGACGATCCGCTCCAGGGGCCAGACCGTGTCCACGCCGTAGTGCCCCACGATGCCGTCGGTCTCCCGCAACAGGCTGACGAGCGCGGCCGGCAGGGAACACCCCAGGCGTTGCTCGGCGGCCGCCACGTCCGCCGCGTCGGCCGGCCCACCGAACTCGACCGCCTCGTAAGCCCGCCCGGCAGCTTCTCTCCACATGCGGGCAGCCTAGCCAGGTGCCCTTCACGCGGTCCGGGGTGGTGGGGTGTTGGCGGCAGGGTGCCGGGTGTTGGTTAATGGCGTGCGGGGGATGTCTGTTGCCGTGCGTGCCGGTAGGTAAGGCGGGAGTTCCTGTGAGTACTGAGTCGTCGGGTTCCGGTTCCGGTCAGCGGTTCGACGGGCGTTGTGTGGTGGTGAGCGGGGGAGCCCACGGGATCGGCGCGGCGACGGCCCGGCGACTCGCGTCCGAGGGAGCCGGGGTGGTGATCGCCGATGTGGATGCCGAGGAGGGGGAGCGCACCGCGGAGGCCATCCGCCAGGACGGCGGGCAGGCGGTGTTCGCGGTGTGTGATGTGGCCGAAGAAGAAGACTGGGCGCGGACGGTGGAGGCCGCCCGCGACCGCTTCGGGCCGGTATCCGGGCTGCTCAGCAACGCCTACACGGTGCGAGGCGGCGCGGCCGACGCGATCCGGCCGGAGGACTGGAACCGGCAGCTGTCGGTCATGCTGACCGGTGCGTTCCTCGGCGTACGGGCCTGCCTGGACGATCTGCGTGCCACGCGCGGCGCGGTGGTTTTGGTGTCGTCCGTGCATGCCGTCATAGGGCTGCCGGGACGCCCCGCCTATGCGGCGGCGAAGGCGGGATTGACGGGCCTGGCACGCCAGTTGGCGGTGGAGTACGCGCCCGGCGTACGGGTCAACGCGCTCCTGCCCGGCCCCGTCCTGACCCGCGCCTGGGACACGGTCGGCGCCGGCGACCGGGCGCGCAGCATCGAACAGACCCCGGCGGGCCGGCTCGGCCGCCCGGAGGAGGTCGCGGCGAGCGCGGCGTTCCTGCTGAGCGACGACGCGTCCTTCGTCACCGGGGCCAGCCTTGTGGTGGACGGCGGATGGAGCGTGTACAAGACGTCCGCCTGAGCCGCCCCCGCCCCCCTAAAGCGCCGGCCCCATCTGCCGTGCCCGTCAAGGAGGTTCACCCCATGAAGATCACCCGTGTCGAGACGTTCTCCGTACCGCCCCGCTGGCTGCTGTGCCGGGTGGAGACCGACGAGGGAGTGGTCGGCTGGGGCGAGCCGGTGGTCGAGGGGCGTGCGGCCACGGTCCGTACGGCCGTCGCGGAGCTGGCCGAACTCCTCGTCGGCAAAGATCCCTCGGGCATCGAGGACCACTGGCAGGTGATGACCAAGGGGTCCTTCTACCGGGGCGGGCCGGTGCTCTCCAGCGCGGTGGCCGGGCTCGACCAGGCGCTGTGGGACATCGCGGGCAAGCGCCTCGGCGTGCCGGTGCACGTGCTCCTGGGCGGCCCGGTCCGCGAGCGGGTACGCGCCTACAGCTGGGTGGGCGGCGACAGCCCCGCCCACATCACCGAGCAGGTGACCGCCCAGGTCGAGGCGGGCTTCACCGCGGTCAAGATGAACGCGAGCGGCCGCATGAACCGCCTGGCCACCGTCGCCGACATCGACGAGATCGTCTCCCGCGCGACCGCGGCCCGCGAAGTCCTGGGCGCGGGGCGGGACTTCGCGCTGGACTTCCACGGCCGTTTCCACGCCGCGAACGCCCGCCAACTGCTGCCCCACCTGGCCCCGCTCGCCCCCATGTTCATCGAGGAACCGCTCCTTCCGGAGTACGGACACCTGCTGCCCGGCCTGGTCGCCTCCTCGCCCGTGCCGGTCGCCACCGGCGAGCGCCTCTTCTCGCGGCAGGACGTACTGCCCGCGCTCCAGGCCGGGATCGCGGTCCTGCAGCCCGATCTGTCCCACGCGGGCGGCATCTCCGAGGTCCGCCGCATCGCCTCGCTCGCCGAGACCTTCGACACCCTCATCGCCCCGCACTGCCCCCTGGGCCCCGTCTCGCTGGCAGCCAGCCTGCAGATCGCCGTCAGCGTCCCCAACTTCCTCATCCAGGAACAGTCGATCGGCATCCACTACAACACCGGCGCCGACGTGCTCTCCTACCTCGCGGACACCGAGGTGTTCCGCTTCCACGAAGGCCATCTGCTGCGCCCCACCGGGCCCGGGCTCGGCATCGACATCGACGAGAAGGCGGTACGTGCGGTCGACGACAGCCAGGCCGACTGGCACAACCCGATATGGCGGCACGAGGACGGTTCGTTCGCCGAGTGGTGAGGGGCCGGTGGTCGGCACAGGCGGGGCGGCGTACCGAGCCGGTAGCTTGGGAGGCGTGGACTCGGCTCTGCACGAGGGTGACCGCCTGCGCGGCTGGGAAGTCGCATGCCCGCGCCGTCCAGGGCCCCTCGACGGCGTGGAGGTGGCCGGATTCCGTGACCGGTCGGCGGCCGGACTGGACATGCGGGTCGTCCCGCAGCCGGTCGTGACGGTCGTCATCGAACTCGGCGACGACGCCCTGTCCGTCGAGCATGACGGCAGCAGCCGGGCGCTGCGAAGCCTCGCCGCCGGGCTCATGCCGGGGGAGGCCCGCGTCCGCGCCCGGCGCGTGGAGTGCGTCGAGGTACAGATGTCGCCGGTGAGCGCGTACTCGCTGCTCGGTGTCGCACCCTGTGACCTGGACGGCGGCGTGTTCGGCCTGGAGGAGTTGTGGGGGCGCCATGAGCCCCGGCTCCGGGAGCAGTTGACCGGCATTCCGGGGTGGGAAGGCCGCTTCGCGCTGGTGGAGCAGTTCCTCGTGCGCCGTGGTGCCTCGGCACCGTCGATGGATCCGGAGGTCGTCGCGAGCTGGGAGCGCATCGTCTCGCGCCGGGGCCGGGTACGCGTCGGTGACCTGGCGGTGTCATGCGGGTGGAGCCGCAAGCGGCTGTGGGCGCGGTTCACCGCCCAGGTCGGCCTCACGCCCAAGCGCGCCGCGATGCTCGTACGCTTCGACCCCGCCGTCAAAGGCCTGTCGGCGGGCCGGGACCCCGCAGAGGTGGCCGCCGTGTGCGGTTACGCCGACCAGTCCCACCTGCATCGCGACGTCATGGCCTTCGCCGGCTGCACGCCGGGCACGCTGGCCCTTGCCTGACCGGCCGCGGGGGGCCGGCGACGCCGCCCGGCGGGGGCAGCCGCGTACCGCGGGCGTGCACAGGGGCAGGGCACGCTCGTTCATCGCGTGCTTCATGACGAGCGTGGAGCCCAGCCGCTGCACGCCCGGCAGTGTGGCCGGCTTGTCGTCGCAGAGGCGCCGGAAATCGGGCAGGCCTTGCTGACGTGCACGCCCCGCGGCCTCGCGCCGTCCCCCGGGTGCCGGGCAATGATCATGCTCGGCGTGCTGCTGCTTGCCGAGCGCCTGGCGGCCTGAGGCGGATATTTCACGCAGGGTCCTCGGTGTCCGGCCCGCCCCGCCACTCGTGCGTGAGCAGCGACCAGACCTCCATGTCGTGGCGGACCCCCCTGTACAGGGACTGCTCGCGCAGGGTGGCGTCCAGGTGCATGCCCATCCGCTGGGCGACGGCCCGGCTGCGGGTGTTGCCGGCGCTGTTCCACCACTCGATGCGGTGCATGCCGCGCTCACCGAAGGCGTACGCGATCAGATGCCGGACCGAGGCGCTGATCAGGCCGTGGCCCTCACCCGCGGGCTCGGCCCAGACGCCGATCTCGCAGTTGCCGGTACCGACGTCGAAGTGCACGAACATCACGCCGCCGATCAGGATGCCTTCCCGCCAGATCCCGTAGATGCGTCCGGCGTCGGCGGCCTGCTTGTCCGCGTAGCTCTGGAGAGTGGCGCGGGCGGACTCCAGGTCGGTGGAGCGCGACGCCCAGGGGATCCAGGGGTCGGTGTGGGAGCGGGCCCGGTCGATGTGGGCCAGGAACTCGGCGTCCTGCCAGGGCTCGAGGGTGCGGAGCTCGGCGTTCTCGGTCAGCGGTATGGCGTACATGACTCGTCCTCTTGCGGTTGTCCGGGTGCCCGGTCGTCCGGGTGTCCGGTTACGGGTGGCCGGATGTCCGGCTGGGCGCGTGGCGGGTTCGGGCCCGGCGCATCCGGGTGCGTGGCTTTGGGGCGGGTGGCTTTGGGGCGGGCGGGTCTCCGGCGGGCGGCACTCAGGTACGTAACGAACGTTGGGTATGTACTCTAGCGGCCATGACGCCGCCAGCCCGGACAGATCATGACGCCCGCCGGACCGAGGTCTCGCAGGCCGTGTGGCGGGTCCTTGCCGCCCATGGCTTCGGCGGCCTCACCCTGCGCGCGGTCGCCGCGGAGATGGGCGCCACCACCGGCTTGCTCACGCACTACTTCCCCAGCAAGCGCGCCTTGCTGCGACACGCCCTGGAGGTGCTCGACCGGCGCTCGGCCGACCGTCCCCGCCCCGCGGCGGAGCGTGCCGGTGAGGCGTCCGGCCTGGTGATGCTGCGGGCGACGCTGCTCGACATCCTTCCGCTTGACGCCGAGAGCGCGGCGAGCAACCGGATCTGGGTGGCCTCCTGGGACGTGGCCCTCGCCGACCCGGAACTCGCCCGGGAGCACGCCGAGCGTTACCGCCGCGCACGCGAGCGGATGGCCGGCCACGTCGAAGAGGCGGTGCGCCTCGGCGAACTGCCGCCCGGCACACGCACCGAGGACGTCGCCGCGGCGGCCCAGAGCTTTGTCCTGGGGCTGGTCGTCCAGGCGCTGTTCGCGCCCCGGGAGTTCCCTGCCGAGCGGCAGATCGCGCTGGTCGACGATTACCTGGCGGGGCTGGGGCACCGGTGAGCAGCGTGCGGGGGCCGGTTAGCGTGTCCGGATGATCGGCGTGGAGCGGGTGGAGTGGGACGGCATCCCCGACCGGGAGCGGTTGAACGACTGGTATCTGGAGCAGCGGGACCGGTTCTCGGACCTGGCCAGGGACGCCGACTGGAACGGCGTGTTCGAGAAGCTGGGGGAAGAGCCGTGGTGGGTCAATTTCCCGCGACCGGGGCACCGCAGCGGCTTCGCCGCGCTGCATCAAGCGGCCTGGCACGGCGCGGACTTCGCCGTCGTCTCCCGGCTGATCGCGTTCGGCGCCTGGCGCACGCTGCGCGCCCGTGACGGGCGGCGCGCCGTGGACATCGCGCGCGACCGGGGGCAGACGCATCTTCTTCAGCTTCTGGAGCCGGTCGAGGTGCGGCTTCCTGCCCCGGCAGACATGCTGGAGCGCCACTTCCACGCGCTGCTGCGGGAGAGGACCGGCAGCTGCTTCGAGGAGATCGAGCACCGGCTGCCGCCGCTGTCCCCGCTGACGGAGCGGCCGAGGATGGAGATCTACTTCCGGGTGGTCGGGATGATGGGCGGCTTCACCTACTGGCTCGACGAGGACATTTTGCGTGTGAACGGCCGCTCGCGGATGGACGGTGACGACGGGGACCACTACCGCGTGACCCCGGAGGGCTGGTCCAAGATCGAACACAACCCCACACCGGCGTCTCACGCCTGACGGGCTCGCGCTTGACGGGCTCGTGCTTGACGGGTTCGCGCCTGGCCGGCCGGCTCGTGCTGACGGGTTCGCGCCTGTCGGGTTCGCGCCTGACGGGCTTGCGCCTGACCGGCGTCGACCCGCCGTCCGTGGCTACAGCCAGTCGTGCTCGCGCGCATAGCGCGCCGCATCGTGGCGGGTGCGGGTCTGGGTCTTCTGCATGGCGTTCGAGAGGTAGTTGCGTACGGTGCCCTGCGCCAGGCTCAGGCGGGTGGCGATCTCGGCGACGGAGTAGCCGTCGCCGGTCACGCGCAGGACATCGATCTCCCGGTCCGTGAGCGGGCAGTCGTCGACGACGGCGAGCGCGGAAACGTCCGGGTCGATCCAGCGCTTGCCCGCGTGCAGGGTGGTGATGACCGACGTGATGTGCGCGGGCTCAGCCGACTTGCTCACGAAGCCCTGGACCCCGAGTTTCAGGGCCTTGCGCAGTACTCCGGGCCGGGCGTGGCGGGTCAGCATGAGGATCACCTGGTCCGGCTGCGCACGGCGGATCTCCGCGACGGCGCCGAGGCCGTCCACGCCGGGCATCTCCAGGTCGATGACCAGTACGTCCGGGCGGTGCCGGAGGGTGGCCTCGATGGCCGACGCGCCGTCGTGCGCTTCGGCAAGCACGGTGATGTCGCCTTCGAGCGGCAGCAGCGCCGCCAGCGCTTTGCGGAGCAGGGCCTCGTCGTCGGCGAGTACCACGCTGGTCATCGGTCGTCCTCCTGTGCCTCGGCCCCGGGGAGCGGCTGCGCCGGGCGAGGGGCGGGAAACTCCGCGGCCGTGACGAAGCGTCCGTCCTCCTGCTCCACCGTCAGTTCGCCTCCGTCGTCGCTCACGCGTTCCTTGAGGGTGGCAAGGCCGCTGAGCTCGGGAAGGGGAGCGGCCGGCGCGCCGTCATTGACGATGGTGATGCCCGACTCCGAGAGGGTGATCCGCACCTGTGTGGCCTGGGCATGGCGCAGGATGTTGGTCGTCGTCTCGCGCAGGACCTGGCCGAGCAGTCCGTTCACTCTTTCGTCGGGGTCGGCCGAGCGGTTGACGCGGACCCGGATGCCCGCGGCTTCGAAGAGGTTCTTGGCGTTCTCGATCTCCGCGGAGAGGTTGAGCCGCCGCTGCGCGTAGGCGAGCTCCTTGGTCTGGGTGATGGTGTCGCTGACCAGGGCACGCACTTCTCGCAGCTCCTCTTCCACGCGTTCGGTGTCGCTGCGCAGCAGCTTCTCGGCCAGCGTGATCTTCAGCTTGACGACGTGCAGCGTGTGGCCCTGGATGTCGTGCAGATCGCTGGCGAAACGAACGCGTTCCCGGATGACCGCCAGCTCCGCCTCGCGCTCCCGTGACCGCTCGATGACCTCGTAGAAGCGCTGGTTGGCGAACATCAGGCCGGTCGCAAGCACCATGATGCCCGTGGGCAGGATGACGTAGAGGAGCAGGACGCCGGACACGTCGTCCGGTGATTCCAGCAGCTTCGCCGCGCCCACCGCGGCGACGAACGCGCTCAGGACCACGGTCGCGGTCAGGCGGCGGCTGCGGGACAGCTGGGAGATGAAGTAGGGGCCCACGATCGTGACGCCGTAGAAGGCCGTGTGACTGTCGGTCACCAGCACTCCGAGAAGCCACACGGCAGCGGTGATGATCAGGCAAGGGAGCGCGACGCGGGAGGTGTCGCCGGCTGTCCACCGCTCGATGACGAACAGAGCCGCGACCACCCCCAGGGTCAGGAGGACACCCTCCCCCCACGACCTGGCGTCGACCCCCACCAGGATCGCCCCCACGAGGGCGAGCGGCGGGATGATCATGGCGAGGTTGACGCCGCGCAGCCGTCCCTGCGTCGTCTGGGCGTGCTCAGGCATCGTGTGGCGGCTTTCCAGGAGCAGGATCGGCATCGGTAACGGGCTCGGTCTCGGGGACGAACAGCAGAGTCCGTCCCGCCATACTCGTCCGGCTCCGGGGGTGACACCAGTGACACCGCGTCATGCCTGCACCCTAAGGAATGTCACGGCGCGGTGATGACACCACGCCCCTGCCGGGCGGGCGCCCCGACGGCTGGAATCGATGTATGACCTCGACACCAGTCATCGACGTTGACCGCCTGAGCATCAGCTACGGCGACTTTCACGCCGTGAAAGACCTGACCTTCCAGGTGAACAAGGGGGAGCTCTACGCACTGCTCGGCACGAACGGCGCCGGCAAGACCTCGACCCTGGAGATCATCGAAGGCCACCGTACGGCCACATCGGGCACCGTGCGGGTCTTCGGGCGCAGCCCGCGCGACCGGCAGGCCGTGCGGCACCGCATGGGCATCATGCTGCAGGAGAGCGGCTTCTCCCCGGATCTGACGGTCAGGGAATCGGTCCAGCTGATCGGCAAGCTCTCGCGGCGTACGGACAGGGTCGAACGCGTGCTCGGCGTCGTCGACCTCACGCACAAGTCCGCCATCCGGGTCTCCCAGCTCTCCGGTGGCGAGAAGCGCCGTCTGGACTTCGCCACCGCGGTGTACGGCAACCCGGAGCTGATCTTCCTGGACGAGCCCACCACCGGCCTGGACATCCAGTCCCGCGACGCTCTGTGGGACGCCGTGGACAAGCTGCGCGAGGACGGATCCACCATCGTGCTCACCACGCACTACCTGGAAGAGGCACAGCAGCGCGCCGATCGCATCGGGCTCATGCACATGGGCGCCTTCCATCAGCAGGGCACCGTCGCCGAGCTGACCCGGACGCTCCCGGCCGCCGTCCGCTTCTTCCTTCCGGCCGGTGCTCCGGCGCTGCCGCTGCAGGCCACGCGCGAGGCGGACGGAGCGTTCCTCATCAAGACCTTCGGCCTGCAGAAGGACCTCCACATCCTGCTCGGCTGGGCGCATGCCAACGCGGTGGAGCTGGGGGAGCTCCAGGCCGGACCGACCCGCCTGGACGACGTCTTCCGCGCCATCGGCACCGCGTAGACCACGCCGCCGGGACCTCCCCGAAAGCCGGGGGCCGTCCCGGAAGCCGGACCTTCCCGAACCGGACGGTCCCCGGACCTTCCCGAACCGGACCGTCCCAAGAAGAGGACCCTCACGATGCTCTCCATCGCTCTGACCGAGCTCATCCAGATCTTCCGGAACCGGCTGGTTCTGCTGAACAGCTTCATCATTCCCGTGGCGGTCTGCGCGTTCTTCGTCTTCAAACACGAAACCTTCGCCGACCTGCGCAGCCTCGGATACATCGCGGCGGTGGTGATGTTCACCGTCACCGCTTTCGGGCTCTACGCCACCACGGTGACCACGCTGGCCTCTCGCCGCCAGACCCTCTTCCTCAAGCGGCTGCGCTCCACCCCGGCGAGCGACGTCAGCATCCTCTCCGGCCTGGTGCTGCCGGTCACCGTGCTCGGTCTCGTCCAGGTGGGCGCGATCCTCGCCGTGCTCGCGGCGGTCGCCGGAAAGCCGGACAACGCCCTCCTCCTGGCCGCGGCGGTCGTCTCGACGGTGGTCATGATGCTCGCCCTGGGCCTGGCCACCGCGGGACTGACGAACTCTCCCGAGCACGCCCAGGTGACCACGCTGCCCGTCAGCCTCGGCGCCATCGCCGTCACCAACTGGGTGGCCATCACCGGCACCGGGGAACTCACCCTGCTCAAGCGCCTGCTCCCCGGCGGATCAGCCACCGAACTGGTCCTCAACGCCTGGAACGGCGGCGTTCCCGTGGCCGATTCCCTGCTCCTGCTGCTGCCCACGCTGAGCTGGGTCATCGTCTCCGCGGCGCTGGCCTCCCGCCTCTTCCGCTGGGAGCCGCGCCGCTGACCTCTCGGTCTAAGGTGGCGGGGTGGATCTTGAGATGCTGCGGGACGAGAGCACCGTCGTCGCGGAGTTCACCGGGCTCAGCATCCTGCGACGACGCGCCCGCCGAGATGCTCCTGCGGGTGTGGCAGTGGTGGACCGGCAGTCTGACCGTCCCCGACCGCCCGCACGGCCACCCGAACTTCCCCCGCAGCGATCTCCTGCGCTACGCCGACGACGCGAACCCCCGTATGCGCCGGCTGGCGCTGGACGACCCGGAGTCCAAGCCGGACCTGGTGGAGCGATTCAGCCGGGACCCCAGCGAAGAGGTGCGCTACCGAGCCGTCACCGACCCGCGGCTGTCCGTCGCGTCGGCGATACGTCTGCTCGACGACCCGCACGAGTACGTACGCGGTGCTGCCGCCAGATACCCGGCGCTGCCCGCCCGGGTGCTGGTCCGGCTGCTGGGGGAGTGGGAGACCGCCGGGGACGCGGCCCGGCATCCGGCGTTGCCCGTCGGTGTCATGCGGCGGATGCTGCGAAGGCTGCAAGGCCGGGGGACCGCGTCAGCGGCCCGCTGACCGTGCCCTGTGAGCTGCGACGCCGGTGAGGCCGGGCGCGATCTGCGGATGCAGGACGAGTGCGTCGTCGTAGTCGCCGCGGTGCTCGTGGCGGTAGGGGAGCGGCTCGGTGCTGGGCAGTGTGCGCAGCCGCTCGCGGAGTTCGGCCGCGCGGGCACGGTAACCGGCAGCGTCGAGGCGGTCGGCGCCGTAGACGACGTAGGGCGGGAGCGCGTCCATCCCCGTGTACCAGAACGTGCCGTGCAGCAGCGGGAACAGCACCTCGTCGAGCTGCCCGTGGATCCCGCGCGGACCGAAGCCCGACTCCCGTGCGCCGACCGTGGTGATGACCATGGCGCGCTTGCCGGCCAGGCCGCCGTCGCCGTAGCGCAGGGTGCGTCCTGACGGGTCCTGGAGCCCGAAGGCGAAGCCCTGCACGAGCACCCGGTCGAACCACCCCTTGAGGATGGCGGGCGGACCGAACCACCACAGCGGGAACTGGAACACCAGCGTGTCGGCCCACGCGATCTTCTGCTGCTCGGTGCCGATGTCGTCCGTCAACTTGCCCGCGCTGTAAGCGTGTTCCTGCTCGGCGCCGACCAGCAGCCGATCGGCGCTCTCGCGACGGAAGTCGCCGGAGTCCACCACGGGCTTCCAGTCCATGGCATGGAGATCGGACTCGCGGACCTCGTGCCCGAGGCCGCGCAGTTCCCGTATCCCCTCGTCACGAAGGGAGCCGTTGAGGGACCGCGGTTCGGGGTGGGCGAATATCCAGAGAATCTTCATGTGATCGATCTTGCGCCGCGGCCCGGGAGCCGGACGAGTGGCCAGATGGTCATGGAGTGCAAGGATCTGGCCACCGCGGGGATGGGTGGTCCCGTTGTGGGTTTCAGGCGGTCACGCGCGTGCTCTCCCGGACCACCAGCTCGTACCCCGCGGTCAGTCGCGAGTGCGGTGCCATCGCGCCGGCGTCGATCCTGCGCAGCAGTGCGTCCACGGCCAGTTCCGCGATGCCCCGTTTGTCGGGGGCGATCGTGGTCAGGCTCGGCACGCTGAAGCGGGACTCCTCCACGTCGTCGAAGCCGACCACGGCCAGGTCGCGCGGGACCCGCAGGCCGTGTTCGTGCGCCACCCGCAGCGCACCGGAGGCCAGCAGGTCGTTGAAGCAGAACACGGCGTCCGGCGGGTCGTCGAGCGTGAGGAGCGCGCGCATCGCGGCGGCCCCCTCGGCGCGGGTGAACGCCCGCGTGGCCGGGGCCAGTTGCGGGTCGTGCGGGACGCCCGCCGCGTGCAGGGCGGTCAGATAGCCGTGCATGCGCTGGACGGTGGTGGCGTGCGCGGGGCCCGAGGGCTGGCCGATGACGGCGACGCGCCGCCTGCCGAGCGAGAGCAGATGGTCGGTGGCCTCGCGGGCCGCCGCCGAGTTGTCGATCAGGACGTGGTCGGCCGGGATCTCGTACGACTGCTCTCCCAGAAGCACGAGGGGTACGCGGCCCTCGCGGGCGGCGAGGGCCGGCTCGTCGAGTCGCAGCGGGCTGAGCAGGACGCCGTCGATGAGCGGGTCGCTCAGTCCGCAGGCGATGCGCAGTTCTTCGTCGGCGCTGCCCCCGGTGTCCTCGATGAGTACGGTGCAGCCGCGCTTCTTGGCGGCGGCGATGACTTGCGCGGCCAGTTCGGCGAAGTACGGAGCGACGAGTTCGGGTACGGCGAGCGCGATGATGCCACTGCGTCCGGTGCGCAGGTGGCGGGCCGAGGCGTTGGGCTGGTAGTCGAGGTCCGCGATCGCGCGCAGGACGCGTTCGCGTGTCCGGTCGGCGACTCTGGCCTCGCCGCGGACGACGTTCGACACCGTTTTGATCGATACCCCGGCGCGCTCCGCGACGTCCTTCAGGCGGGTGCCTGCCACGTGTTTCTCCCTCCCCAGACAGCAGCAGCGTACGTCATGGTCCAACGTTGTAACCGGTGGGGGCCGGGGTGGATCCGGCAGGTACGTGAACAGGTAATGCGTGCCTAGGTGTTGACGCCGTATTGCCAGCTGAGTACAACGTTGTAAACACAGCAGGCGGCCACGACCCGAGGTTGTCTCCGCTGTCTATTCCAACGTTGTACTCCGTGCAGCCCTGTGTGCCCTGTGTGCTCTGTGTTCTCCGGGTGCTCTGTGTGCTTTGTTCGCCCTGTTTTTTCTGTACGCCTTGTTCGCCGTGGAAGGACGCATGCCCATGCGGGACCGCATACCGACCCCGTCGCCGCCCGCCCCGTCCCGCCGCCGTGTGCTGCGCGGCGGGCTCGCCCTCGGTGCGAGCGGCGCCGCCGCCCTCACAGCCACGGGCTGCGGCAGCACCCTGGCGCAGGGCTTCACCGGCGGCGCGCCGTCACCGTCGCGGCTGAACTTCTGGAATCCGTTCACCGGCGGCGACGGCGAGCGGATGCTGGCGATGCAGGACGCCTACCGTGCCTCGCACCGCTCGGTGGACCTGAAGTCGGCGACGTTCCTGTGGGGCAACCCGTACTACACGAAGCTCACCCTCGCCACGCTCGGCGACCGGCCGCCGCAGGCAGCGGTGATCCACCTGTCGAAGCTGCCCACGCTCGCCGAGGCCGGTCTGCTCACCGCGCTGCACCCCGAGGACCTGGCCCGGCACGGCCTGACCGAGGACAAGTTCGACGCGCGGCCCTGGCGCAAGTCCCAGTTCAACGGCAAGCCGCACGCCGTGCCGCTGGACACACACCCCTTCGTGCTCTACTTCCGCACGGACATCGCCGAGAAGGCCGGACTGCTCGACAACAAGGGCCAGTTGGCGGATGTCGACGGCCCCGACGCGTTCATCGACGTGCTGCGTGCGGCCAAGGAGGTCACCGGCGCCTGGGGCGGTTCGATCGCCTCGGTCAAGGACGCCTCGATGCAGTTCCGCATCTTCTGGTCGCTGTACCGGCAGATCGGCGGCGGGGATCTCGTCGCCGACCAGGGCAAGCGGGTGGTCATCGACACGGCCGCCGCGGCCGAGGCGCTCGCCTACATCCGCCGCCTCAGCGAGGAGAAGGTGATCCCCGCCAACACCGACGGCAAGGGCGCCATCACCCTGCTGACCACCGGCAAGGCCGGATTCCTGATGGACGGCGTCTGGCAGGCCCTCGCGGTGCAGTCCGCGAAGGTCAAGTTCGACATGCGGCCCCTGCCGCGCATCTTCAAGGACGCGCCCTACGCCTGCGCCGCCGACTCGCACGCCCTCGTGCTGCCGAAGGCGCCCTCCGCGAAAGCCCAACGTCTCGATCTCTCCCTGGGGTTCGCCGCGTCGATGCTGCACTCCAGCAAGTTGTGGGCCGAGGGCGGCCATGTGCCGGCCTGGCTGCCGACCCAGCGCTCACGCGCGTACGAGGAACTTGAGCCGCAGTCGCACTACGCGACGGCCGCCGACGGCGCGGTCTACGACCCGGCCGCCTGGTACGGCGGCGCGGGCGGCACCATGCAGACCGTGGTGGGCGACGTGGTGACGACCGTGTTCACCGGCGACGCGAGCCCCACCGCCGGCGCCGCCCGGCTGCGCCGCGAGCTGCGGACCCTGGCCTCACGTCCCGCGCCCGTATGACCCGCGCCCGTATGACCCGCACCCGTATGAGCGGGGCCCGCTGACGACTCCCGCCCACCTCTCCCGCTCTGCCTCAACCCCCCTCGCTCCACCCGCCCCTGGATCCCGTACGCCTTGACCGAAAGGCCGAACCGTGGCCACGACGACCGCTCCCTCCCCGACGTCCAGCAGAGGCGACCGCTGGGCAGGACCGGGGATGCTGCTGCCCTTCGCCCTCTTCTACCTGGTGTTCCTGGTGGGGCCGCTGATCTACACCGTGATCGCCGGGTTCTTCGACACGAGCCTGCTCAGGAGCGGCCTCGGCGACTTCGCGGGCCTGTCGAACTACAAGGCGGTGCTCGGCGACGCGGAGTTCTGGCGCACCCTGGGCAACACGCTGTGGTTCACGGTCCTGACGACCGTGCCGCTCGTGGTGCTCAGCCTGGTCCTCGCGCTGCTCGCCGACCGGTTCGTGCGCGGCCGCTGGTTCTTCCGCTTCGCGTTCTTCGCGCCGTTCGTGCTGCCCTCCGCGGTCGTCTCGCTGCTCTTCATGTTCATCTACGCCGATCAGCTGGGCCTGGCCCAGGAGGCGGTGAAGTGGTTCGGCGTCGACACCCCGCCCTCGTGGCTCGGCGACCCGGACTGGGCGATGCTCTCCATCGCCGCGGCCACGGTGTGGTGGACCGTCGGCTTCAACTTCGTGCTCTACCTGGCCGGTCTGCAGGACGTGCCCCGCGAGGTCCACGAGGCGGCCGCCATCGACGGGGCCGGGCCCTGGCAGCGCATCCGCCATGTGGTCGTGCCGATGCTGGGACGTACGACGACGCTCGTGACGGTGTTGCAGGTCATCGCCTCGCTGAAGGTCTTCGACCAGATCTACATGATGACCAGTGGTGGCCCCGACGGCAGCACCCGCCCCTCGCTCCAGCTGATCTACGACACCGGATTCGTCGAGGGCCGCGTGGGCTACGCCTCGACCGTGTCGCTGCTCCTGTTCGTGGTGATCCTGTTCGTCTCCCTCGTCTGGTTCGCCCTCGTACGCCGTGCCGAGAAGGAGAACTGACCATGACCGCGATCGCCACGCGCCCCGAGACCGAACACCGCGGCACCACCGCCCCGCCGGCCCGCCGCCGCGACTCCGAGCGCCTCTTCAATCGAGTGGCGCTCGGCACCCTCATCGCGCTGGCCGTGCTGTGGCTTGTGCCGCTGGCCTGGGCGCTCGCCACCTCGGTGCGGCCCGCCCAGGAGGTCGTCACCAACCCGACCGGATGGTTCACCGCGCACCCGACCCTGAAGGCGTACGGGGAGATCTTCGACGCGGGGAAGCTGCCCTACTGGTACGCCAACAGCTTCATCACCTCGATCCTCACCACGGTCCTCACGGTGATCATGGCTTCGCTCGCCGCGTTCGCCCTGTCGCAGACCCGCTTCCGGCTGCGCCGGGCCGCGTTCGTGATGCTGCTCGCCGGCATCATGATCCCCGGCCAGGTCCTGATGATCCCGCAGTTCCTCGCACTCCAGTCGGCGGGTCTGCTGAACACCTACTGGGGTGTGGTGCTTCCCCAAGTCCCCAATGTCGTCGCCGTGTTCGTCTTCAAGCAGTTCTTCGACGGCATCCCGCGCGAGCTGATCGACGCGGCGCGCGCGGACGGCGCGGGCTGGCTGCGCACCTACTGGCAGATCGTGATGCCGATCTCCCGCCCGGCCGTCTCCGCCGTCACGATCTTCGTGTTCGTCGGCGTCTGGAACAACTTCCTGTGGCCCCTGCTCGTGGTCACCGACCCCGAGATGATGACGCTGCCCGTCGGACTCACCTCCGTCCAGGACGTGTTCGGGGTGCCCTACGCCCAGCTCATGGCGTCCGCCGTGCTCGGCGCGATCCCGCTGCTCGCCGTCTTCGCGCTGTTCCAGCGCCGCATCGTCGAGGGCATCGCAGGCACCGGCCTGAAGTAACCGGTGACCTCGTAACCCCCTTACCGCCCGGCCCTCACCGCCCGACCCGAAATCCGCACCAGAGAGAGGCACCAGAACATGCCGCACACCGCACGGTTCGTCATCGACCCCGAGTTCAGCGTCGGCGACGTCGACCCGCGCCTGTACGGAACCTTCGTCGAGCACATGGGACGCTGCGTCTACACCGGCATCCACGACCCCGAGCACCCCACCGCCGACGCCGCCGGGTTCCGGGGCGACGTCGCCGACCTCGTACGCGAACTGGGTACCGGCCTCGTGCGCTACCCCGGCGGAAACTTCGTCTCCGGCTACCACTGGGAGGACGGCGTCGGCCCGGTCTCCGAACGCCCCCGCAGGCTCGACCTGGCCTGGCGCTCCATCGAGACCAACCACGTCGGCACCAATGAGTTCCTCGGCTGGGCCAAGCAGTTGGGCCTCGACCCGATGATGGCCGTGAACCTGGGAACGCGCGGCATCGACGCCGCCCGCGCCCTGGTCGAGTACTGCAACCACCCGGGCGGCACCGCCTGGTCGGACCTGCGCATCAAGCACGGCGTGAACGAGCCGCACGACGTCAAGCTGTGGTGCCTGGGCAACGAGATGGACGGACCCTGGCAGACGGGCCACAAGTCGGCCACCGAGTACGGACGGCTCGCCGCCGAAGCCGGCAAGGCCATGCGCCAGGTCGACCCCACCATCGAGCTCGTCGCGTGCGGCAGTTCCAACTCGCGGATGCCCACGTTCGGCACCTGGGAGCGGGAGGTCCTGGAGCAGACCTACGACGAGGTCGACTACCTCTCCCTGCACGCCTACTACGAGGAGTTCGACGGCGACCGCGCCAGCTTCCTCGCCTCGGGCGCGCACATGGACCAGTACATCCGCGACGTGGTCTCGACCGCCGACCACGTCCGTGCGGTGCGCGGCGCCAAGAAGCACATCAAGCTCTCCTTCGACGAGTGGAACGTCTGGTACGCCGCCCGCTTCGTCGGTGAGCGCAATTTGGAGACCGCCGAGACGCCCCGCCTCATCGAGGACACCTACAGCGTCACCGACGCGGCCGTGGTCGGCTCGCTGCTCATCACGCTGCTGCGCAACGCCGACCGGGTGGCCGTCGCCTGCCTCGCCCAGCTGGTCAACGTCATCGCGCCCATCCGCACCGAGCCGGGCGGCGCCAGCTGGCGCCAGACCATCTTCCACCCCTTCGCCCAGGCGGCCCGCTTCGCCGCTGGCCGCGTCCTGCGTACCGACGTCACAGGACCCCGCATCGAAACGCCGCAGTACGGGGACGTGTCCGCCCTCGACACCGTGGTCACGCACGACGAGGAGACCGGTGGGCTCACCGTCCTCGCCGTCAACCGCGACCAGGAGCAGCCGCTGCGCGTCGAGGCCGCGCTGCGCGGAGACGTCGCCGGATACCGCCTCGTGGAACATCTGGTCCTCGCCGACGAGGACCACGACGCGGTCAACACCGAGGCGCGGCCGGACCGTGTCGTGCCGCGCCAGGCGACCGGTACGCACATCACCGCCGAGGGCGCCCTGGCGGCAGAGCTGCCGCCGGTCTCCTGGAACGTCATCCGCCTTGCCCCCCAAGGCGCCTAGGAACACAACGCCCCCATCCACCGCAGAGCCAGGAGAGGCCCATGTCAGCGCACGACCCCGCACGACCACGTCTCCTCCGTCCCACCGTCCTGTTCTCCGTGCTGCTCGCCTTCCTGGCGGCACTGTTCGTCTCGCAGGCGGGTTCGTCGGCCGACGCCGCGACCGGCACCCTGCTGCGCGACGGCACCGGCCTCTACCCGCGCGCCGTCAGGCTCGCCCACAGCGGCGACGCCAACGGCCGCATTCTTGCCTCGGTGGTCACGTTCGACGGGAACAACGGACTCGGCGCCATCCACGAGAGCACGAACGGGGGCGCGTCGTTCCGCCAGGTCGGCACGGTGCGCGACCCCGAGGCGGCGGGCGGGCAGGGACTGTGCTGCTCCACGCTCTACGAACTGCCGCGGCGCATCGGCAAACTGCCCGCGGGCACGCTGCTGTGGGCCGCGTCGATCGGGCAGGACGAGCCGAACCGGCGCATGGCCCTGCGGGTCTTCAAGAGCAATGACGTGGGCCGCAGCTGGAGCTATCTGTCCACGATCGCCACGGCGCCGAACGACAAGGGGCTGTGGGAGCCGGAGTTTTCCGTCGACGCCTCGGGGCAGCTCGTCGCGCACTACTCCGACGAGACCGACGGCGTACACAGCCAGAAGCTGGTGGCCGCGCGGACCGCGAACGGAGTGAACTGGACCGGCCACCACGACACTGTCGCCAGCACGCTCGCCTCGGACCGGCCCGGCATGGCGGTGGTGCGCAAGATGGGTGACGGAACCTACTTCATGTCGTTCGAGATCTGCTCGGCGGCGGGCCAGTTCCAGTGCGTCGTGCACTACCGCACCTCGTCCGACGGCTGGAACTGGGGCTCCGTCACCTCCCTGGGCATCCGCCCGGAGACCGCCGACGGCAAGTACTTCAAGCACGCGCCGAACCTGGCGTGGGCGCCGGAGGCCGGCAACCCGAAGGGCCGGCTCTTCCTCGTCGGCCAGGTCATGTACAACCGCGACGGCAGCAAGGCGGCAGGCAGCGGGCGCACCGTCTGGGTCAACAGCGCGGGCGGTGCGGGCAAGTGGCGGGAGATCCCCGCGCCGGTCGCCGTCGAGTCGACGACCGTCGACTACTGCCCCAACTACAGCTCGGCCCTGCTGCCGTCGGCCGACGGCAGCAGGCTCCTTGAAATAGCCACGGACTGGTCCGGCTCGGTCTGCAAGCCGTACTTCGCCACCGGTTCGGTGCCCGCCGCCTGAGCGCACCGGTGCCCCGCGTGTGCGATGACTTCATCGCACACGCGGGGCACCGGTCTGCCGTTACGGGTTGACCGTGTTGCCGCCGTAGGTGACGACGAGGCGCCCGTCCGACGCGTAGGACCACTTCAAGGCCCCGGCGTACGAGGAGCACCGCGACCCGTTCGTACCGGTCCAGAACTGGTTCGAGCTGTCGGAGCTGCCGACGATCTTGTCGTTCGTGCCGCTGCCGCTGCGGCACGAGGTGTTGTTACGGAAGACCGACGTGCCGCCGTCGAAAGAGTAGTTGCGCTCCTTGTTGTCGATGCTGACGTTGTCCGACACCGTCATCGTCCCGAGGTTCCTGTTGTACGTGAACCCGTGCTTGCCGTTGTTGTAGGCGATGTTGCGCCGGATGACGTGGTTGACCTTGATGTCCTCGCCGCCGAGCTTGTAGCCGTTGCGGTCGCCGTTGCCGGCCTGCGAGCCGTCGCTGAGGGTGCCGTTGCCGAGTGCGAGGGAGTCCTCGATGGTCACCGCGCCGATGGGGCCGGTGTCCGTCTTGGTGTACAGGTCCCAGCCGTCGTCGATGTTGTTGTGCGCCACGGCGTAGCGGAAGACGTTGCCCGGCCCGGAGGTGAGCTTCGCGGCGAAGCCGTCGGCGTCCTCGCCGTCGGAGTCTGCGTTGTCGTGCGACTCCGCGCTCAGGACGAGGTTGTTGGACGGCCACTGGCTGCTGGGGGTGCTGGAGAGCATGCGCGAGAGCTGCAGGCCGGTGTCGCGGTTGTAGCGCGTCACCGTGCGCTCGAAGACGTTGTTGCTGCCGCCGACGAAGATGCCGTTGTCACCGGCGCGCTCAACGACGACGCCCTTGACGTGCCAGTACGAACCGTTCACGGCGAGCCCGCGATTGGCCGGGTCCTCGCTCTGCGCCGAGAAGTTCAGGACCGGGGTCTCGCCCGGGTAGGCGGCGAGCTGGGTGCGATCGCTCGCGGTGCCGTTGTTGCCCTGCGGGATGGTGACGGTCTGCGCATAGCGGTAGGTCCCGCCGCGCAGGTAGATCGTGCCGCCGGGAGCGATGCGGGCGATCGCCGAGGTGAGCGTCGTGGGAGCCGTTTCGGTCCCGGCCGCGCCGTCGGTGCCGTTGGGCGCCACGTACAGGGCGGAGGCCTCCGGTGGCGTCGTGGTGTCGCCGCTCACCTCGGCGTCGAGGTAGTCGATGTTGGGCAGGCCGGCCGAGGTGGTGGGGCTGAGCCGGATGGTGTTGCTGCCGGACTTCACCGGGACGGTGAGCGTCGTCGTCGCCCACGTCCCCCAGGCGCCGGTGCTGTCGAACGACGCCGACGTGACCGCCGAGCCGTTCGCGGTGATGTTCGCGGGACGTGCGGTGGCGGCGCCGTTGGCGAAACGGACCTTGATCGTCGCGGTGCCGGCCGCGGCGGCGTTCACGGTGAACTGCGCGTAGGCGCCCGTCGCGTTGGTGGCGTTGCAGAATCCGCTGCCGGAGTAGCCGGACCAGTCGGAGTCGATGGTGCCGGTGCACACCGCCGGGGAGTTCTCGGCCTCGTAGAGGGTGGACGCGGCCTGCGCGGTGTTGCCGGTCAGTGCGACGAGCGTGCCGGCCAGCAAGCCGACGCACGCGGTGACGGGTCTTATTCGCATCGAGGGTCTCCAGACTGATTCGCCAGGATGAATGAACTGCCGGATCCCGCCTTGCACATGCGACGGGAAAGCGCTTTCCTGGAAGCTATTGCCGCCCCGTGGACACGTCAACAGTCATGTACATGATCCTTATTCACGGACACGAACCCAAGCGGGAACACGAACGGGTGGTGTTCCGCGATCTGTGCTCAGCTACACGGGGGAGTCCGCAGCGAGCCTGCGTTGACCTGACGTCAGCAGGGGCTACCGAGGGACCATGACCTACGACCCTCTCGACGTGATGTTCCGGCGGATCGACCTGACGCAGGCCATGGAAGACCAGTTCGGCACCTCGCGGGCGTGGCCGCTGCATCTTCGTGCCGCCCACGCCCAGCTCGAACAGCTGCGCAGACTGATCGGCGACGACCACTACGAGACGTTCACGGACTGCGCCCTCGAAGCCGTCCGGCGGCGCGAGGCCGGCCAGGGCCAGGGGGAGCTGCACAGCCACTACCTCGGGCGCGAACTCCACCAGCAGGGACTGGCGCTCGGCGAAGGCGCCGCTCAGGTGGCCTGGGGGATCGCCTGCGGGCTCACGGTCCTCCTCGACGACGACCAGTACGAGAAGGTCATCACCGCCGCGGCGGTGGGGTGCCGGGCCGGCATCCGGACCAGCACGGCCGGAACCTGTCCGGCGCCCGGGGCTACTGGCGCCTCATCGGACTGATCCACACAATGGGCGTATGACGAAGCCCGCATCCGCGCCCGCGCCCGCGCCGAACGCGGAGTGCGAGGGTGAGTGCGACGGCGACGAGGCTCCGCATACCGCCCGGCACTTTGGCGCCGGCTCCTGCCGCTGTGCGTGCGACACCCACCCCGAATTCCCCGGAGCGTGCCGTGGTCACGCCGAACCGGGTCTCACCGCCGCCTTCGACGCGCCCGCCGCCGGCGCCCGGCAGGTGCCGCTGTGCCGCAACTGCCACGACATCCGCATGGGTCTTGCCCCCCAGCGCGACTCCGACCTGCAAGCGGTGACCGAAGCAGTCACCGCCACCTGCACCTGCCACTGCCGGGCCAACCACCCCGCCCGGCCCGGCATCTGCGAAGCCGCATCCGACGACAGGGCGACGATCGGCGGGCAGCCGGTCTGCCGCGAATGCGCCGATGCCGGTCGCGGTCACTGACGCCGCCCGTCAGAAGTGTGTGGCGATCCCGAAGACGCGGCGGAGTTGTGCCATGTCGTGCCGGTCGCGTTCTGACGGTTCGTAACCCTGGTGGAAGTAGACCTGCTGTTCGGCGGACAGACACGGGACAGGCGTCCCCCCAACGGTGCCCGTCACGAAGCACGTGGCGGGATAGACGAAGGGGCGCCGCGGGTCGGGGGATGCCTGCACCGCCGATCCGTCGCCGGAGAAGACCAGGGGATGCAGATCGATCTCCCGCCCGTCCGGAGCCGTCACGACGAACCGGACGGGCCGCCGGTCCAGGCTCTCCACGAAACCTTCCGCGCGGAGGGCCGCCAGCACGGCGGCTTCGTGGTCCTGGCGGTGCATCAGATCCAGGTCGCGGTGGTCCCGGGTCCGCTCGCCGACCAGGGCGTCGATTCCCCATCCGCCGCCGACCCAGACATCCGCGTTCGCCCGCCGCAGTACGTCCAGCACGAACACCACGTCATCGGCTGTCATCACCGGGCCCATGCTAATGAGCTGAGTCACGGACCGGGCGGTGACGGATCAGCGCCCTGTCCGGGGCTGCGCGGAGGCAGCCGCCGGGTGATCCGGTCGAACAAGTCCGTCAGTGGCTCGCTGACCTCCCGCCCGAACTCGCTCAGTCCGTAAGTGACTTGGGGCGGCGTCGTCGGCTCCACCGCCCGCCAGACCAAGCCGTCCTTGACCAGCGCGCGCAAGGTCTGGGCGAGCATCTTCTCGCTGATGCCCTGGATGCTGTCGCGCAGTTCGTAGAACCGGAGGTCGTTGCTCCGCAAGGAGATCAGCACCCAGATGCCCCACCTGCTGGTGACGTGGTCGACCATGTCGCGCGCGGGGCAGTCGGTGTGAAACACCTCATACCGAGGGCCCGCCTCGGCCTGTGCCAGCTGCGCACCTTCATTCATGTAGGGAGCTTACCTCTGGGTATGTCCTTACGGAAAGTAAGTCCGGCTCCTAGCGTCAATCCCCGTAGCGCACAACGGACTTGGAGTTGGACATGATCGTGGTAACCGGAGCTACCGGGAACGTGGGCCGGCCTTTGACGCAGGCCCTGGCCGAGGCGGGCGAGCAGGTGACGGCGGTGTCGCGGCGCGCGGCGGCGATGCCGCGGGGGGTCCGGCATATGGCGGCCGACCTGGCCGAGCCCGCGAGCCTTCTGCCCGCGCTGGACGGAGCGAAGGCTCTGTTCGTCCTGCTGTCGGGCGACCTGCACGGCCCCGAAGCGCGGCCGGGCGACATCATCGACCTGGCCGCGGCCAGTGGAGTGCGCCGGGTCGTCCTGCTGTCTTCGCAGGGTGTGGCGACCAGACCGCTCGGCCCGACGCGGGTCGCGATGCGCGCGCTGGAGGACGCGTTGCGGGAGTCAGGCCTGGAGTGGGCCGTCGTGCGGCCCGGCGGCTTCGCCTCCAACGCCCTGGCCTGGGCGGAGTCCGTCCGCGCCCGGGGGACGGTCGCCGCACCCTTCGGCGACGTGGGGGTGCCGGTCGTCGACCCGGCCGACATCGCCGAGGTCGCGGCGGCCTGCCTGCTGGACGAACGGCACACCGGCGGGGTGTACGAGCTGACCGGGCCGGAGGTGATCACACCGCGTCAGCAGGCGGAGGCGATCGCCGCCGCGCTCGGCTCGCCCGTGCGCTTCCACGAACTGACCCGCGACGAGGCCAAGGCCGCGATGACCCGCTTCGTGCCGGCCGAACTCGCCGACGACACCCTGGACATCATCTCCGCCCCGATCCCGGCCGAACTGCGGATCAGCCCGGACGTGGAGCAAGTCCTCGGCCGCGCCCCGCGCCCCTTCAAGGACTGGGTCGCCCGCAACATCGCCGTTTTCCGCTGAGCCACATCAGTGCCCCGGGCCGCTAGGAGGGCTCGGCGCGCGCGGAGTGCGCGAGCCGGGCGGCGAAGGCCTCGACGAGGCCGCGGAGTTCGGCCGGGCGCTCGATGACGAAGGGCCGGTCCAGCGAGGCCAGTGCGGCAGGCAGCCAGTCGAGCCGCTCCACGCGCATCTCGACGCGGGACCAGGGCTCGGTCCGCGGCTCCGCGCCGTCCGGGGGCTCCGGGTGCGGCAGCTCCGCCACGATCGCGACACTCGGCGGAAGCCGGGTGTGGATGTGCCCGGCCGTGCCCTGGACGCGCAGGGTCACGTCATGCCGGTACGGAGCCGTGGCGAGCCCTGTCAGGACGCGCTCGGCCGGGTCGAGGCCAGTCGGCGGTTCGAAAGAGCCCGGCAGGGTCCGTACGCCGGTGATCCGGTCGAGCCGGAACGTGCGGTCCTGGCCGGTCGAGAGGTCCGCCCCCGTCACGTACCACCTGCCCGAGTGGGCGACGAGCCCATGGGGGTGCAGTGTGCGTTCGCTGCGGGCGCCGGTCGAGTCGGTGTACCGGATCGAGAGGGGCCGGTGGTGGTTCACCGCGTCGGCGACCGGCAGCAGGACCCCCGACTCGGGGGCGGCGGTGTCGCCGGACGGAGCGGTGAAGGCGAGTGAAAGGAGCACCGCGTCAAGCCTGAGCCGCAGCCGCTCCGGCAGAACCCGCCGGATCTTGGCCGTGGCCGTCTCGCTCGCGGCACCCGCGGCGGTCGTCAGGCCGGCCCGCCGACCGGCGACCAGGCCGAGCAGCACGGCGAGCGCCTCGTCGTCGCTGAGCATCAGCGGAGGCATGCGGAAGCCGGGGGAGAGCCGGTAGCCGCCGTAGCGGCCGCGCACCGCTTCGACGGGCACATCGAGGTCGACGAGATGGCTGACGTAGTGCCGCACCGTGCGTTCGTCGACGTCGAGCCGGTCGGCGAGTTCGGACGCGGTTCTGATGCCGCCGGACTGAAGGAGCCCAAGGAGGGCCAGCACGCGGGCGATGGGGCGAGGCATGTGCAGAAGTCTCCCCGATATACCGGGCGGGTTCCGCCCGGTATTGGTCATAGCCTCTGGTCAGCAGCACGGAACGACCAGGAGAAAACTCATGAACTTCGTCTCTGTCCGCATCATCACCGGCGATGTCGCCCGCCTCGTCGAGTTCTACGAGCGCGTCACCGGAGTGTCCGCCGATTGGTCCACCGAGGACTTCGCCGAGCTCAGGGTCGCCTCGGCCACCCTCGCGATCGGCAGTACCCGTACGGTCCCGCTGTTCTCGCCGGGCTCCGCCCGCCCGGCCGACAACCACAGCGTCATCCTCGAATTCCTCGTCGACGACGTGGACAGCGTGCACAAGAACCTGACCGGCTTCGTGGAGGACTTCGTGAACGAGCCCACCACCCTGCCCTGGGGCAACCGCTCCCTCCTGTTCCGCGACCCCGACGGCAACCTGGTCAACTTCTTCACCCCCGTCACACCGGGGGCCATCGAGAAGTTCGGGCGCTGAGACCGGCATCTGCCGGTCTCAGCGCCCGGATCTCAACCGCGGGTCAGGGCGCGGTCGAGGAGGGGGAGCAGGCGGTCCCAGTGGTGCTGGAGCGCGTCGGGGTTGTAGGCGTCGGTGTCGGACATGGTGAAACCGTGGATGGTGTCGGGATAGGTCTCGATGGTGTGGGTGACTCCTGCGGCGTCCAGGGACCGGTCGAGTTCCTCGATGGCCTCGGACGTGAGGTCGCCCACGGCGAGGCCGAGGTGCACTTCGGCCTTGAGTTCGGCGACGAGGCGGTGCGGGCTGTCGGGTGCGTCGGTGACCAGGAAGCCGGGGTGGAACCCGGCGACGGCGGCCACCTGGCCGGGATGGGCCGTCGCGGTACGCATCGCCAGGGCCGCGCCCAGGCAGTAGCCGATCGTGGCGACCGGTCCGGGGCTGACCTCGGGCTGAGCGGTGAGGAACCTGAGGTAGGCGTCGGCGTCGCGCAGGACGCGTTCGGTGGTGTGGGCCTCGACCAGGGGCATCAGCTGTCCGAAGACAGTGGGCCGGGCCTCTTCCCCGATGTGTTCGGGAAGTTCGATCACCGGGGCCGGGCCGGTGCGGTAGTAGAGGTTGGGGACGAGTACGTAGTACCCGTGCTCGGCCAGTTCGCGGGCTTTCGCCTCCAACTCGGGCCGCGGACCGAAGGCGTCCGGGTACAGCAGCACCCCGGGGTGCCGCTCGCCGTGGTCGGGGAAGGCGGCGAAAGCGTCGGCCTGACCGTCCGGGGTGGGAATCTGCACTGTCTTGCTGGGCAAAGTCTTCTGTCCTTCCTTGGACTGCTGTCGGTGGAACCTTGGGCTGATGCCGGTGGAACAGCCTTGTGCGTGTCCGTATGCCCCCGGCGCTCTCACACCTTGATCGAGTTGAGCTTCTCCGGGTTGCGGACGCAGTAGACGGCCGTCACGGCATCGCCGCGGATCTCGACCGAGGTCATCTGGTCGAGTCTGCCGTCGATCAGCACCACGACGGAGTGCATCCCGTTGTAGGTGCCGACACGGATGTCGAGTTCGCCCATGCGGGCGCCCTTGTCCAGGAGTCCCAGCAGCAGTCGGGCCACCTTGTCGGGCCCGACCACGGGCTGCCGCACCGCGGTCACGTTCCCGCCGCCATCGGCCAGGAACACCACATCGGGCGCGAGCAGGTCCATGAGGCCCTGGACGTCGCCGGTCGTTGCCGCCGTCATGAACCGTTCGGCGATCGGCTGTGCCTCGGCCGGGCCGGCGACCGCGGTCTGCCGCCTCGCGCGCACGCTGTTGCGGGCGCGCCGGTTCAACTGACGCACGGCGTCCTCGGACTTGTCCACCGCCGCGGCGATCTCCGCGTAGTCGAAGCCGAACACCTCGCGCAACACGAACACCGCGCGCTGGGTGGGGGTCAGGGACTCCAGGACCAGCAGCATCGCGGTGGTCACCGCCTCGCCGGTGAGTACGTGGTCGATGCCGTCGGACGCGTCCCCGGCAGCGGAGGTCTGCAACGGCTCCGGCAGCCAGGGCCCCACGTACTGCTCCCTGCGGCGCACCGCCGAACGCAGCACGCCGAGCGCCTGCCGGGTGACGATCCGCGCCAGATAGGCCCGGGCGTTCTCCACCGAGGCGTGATCCACCGACCGCCACCGCAAGTAGCTGTCCTGCAGGACGTCTTCGGCGTCGGCGACCGAACCGAGGATCTCGTAGGCGATCGAGAACAGCAGGGCCCGGTGCGCGGTGAACTCGTCCGCGGGGTCAGGCCGGTCGGTCACTTCGGACCCCGCAGCCAGGCGTAGGCGGCGGTGCGGGTGCTGAACTTCGCGTAGCGGCAGACGCGTTCCTTGATGGCGGCCGAGGCGCGTCCGGCGAAGTAGATGTGGCGCGCGGTGTCGTCCGTGCGGACGGCCTGCAGCAGTCCGTCGCGCCGGCCCAGGCTCACCGCCTGTCCGATGTACCCCATGGAGTAGGGCTTGGGCTCGCGGTTCTGGATCATCCGCGCCAGCGTATCCGCCGCGTGTGCGCCCTGCGGCATGGCCGTCGCGCAGGCCGCACGGGAGCCGGGGACCGCCGCGCAGTCACCGACGGCAAAGATCCGCGGGTCGGTCACACTGCGCAGATGCGCGTCGACCACCGCCCGCCCCTCGGCATCCACCTCAAGGCCGCTGCGGGCGGCCAGGTCGGGCACGCTTCCGATGATCGCCCACAGCGTGAGGTCGGAGGTGAAACGCGGGTGCGACCGCGGACGCACCACATCGCCGCCGGCCTCCCCGGCCCCTGCTTCGATCCCCGCCACGAGGTCTTCCACGACCTCCACGTGCAAGCGGGCCAGGGCCGTGCGCACCCGCTTCCGTGCTCCTGCCGACAGGCTCTCGCCGATCGTCTCTCCCACGATCCGCACACGGAGATCGGGCCGGGCCGCGGCGATCTCGGACGCCGTCTCGATGCCCGTGAGGCCGCCGCCGATGACGGTGACCGTCCTGCCGCCGGGCAGCGCGGCCAGCGCGGTCCGCGCCTCCTGCGCGCCTTCCCAGGTCCCGACCGGAACGGTGCCCGGCAGCGGGGCGACCGTGCTGCCCACCGCGAGGAAGAGGAAGTCGAAGTCGAGGTCGGCTCCGTCCTCGAGAGCGACCTGGCCGTCGCCGATCTTGCCGACCGTGCCTGTCCGTGTCGTGACCGCCTCGCCGAGCATCGACGTCAGCGGGGTCGCCGCGGAACCGGTCCCGGCGATCTGTTCGTGCAGCCGTACCCGTTCGACGAAGTCCGGACGGGGGTTGACCACCGTGATCTCGGCGGTCCTGACCTTCTTGGCCAGCCGGTTCGC
Organism: Streptomyces longisporoflavus; assembly: GCF_014649775.1. Classification (GTDB taxonomy): domain Bacteria; phylum Actinomycetota; class Actinomycetes; order Streptomycetales; family Streptomycetaceae; genus Streptomyces; species Streptomyces longisporoflavus. The sequence goes on from NZ_BMTR01000001.1 coordinate 398,508, forward strand.
CGCGATCGTCCCCGCGTAGCCGGCTCCCACCACCACGACCTTCATATGTGCCTCCCGTTGTGCGGTCGTTTCGCACACGGGATGCGGCAGGTCCTGCGTCTGTGACGGGCGGGAGAGGTGACCTGTGTCACGCTCGCGTGTGTCGCGGTCGCCGGCCGCGGACGAACGCGGAGGCAGGGAGCACTCGGACGAACGCCGGAGGGAGGGAGCACCCCTGCCAGGTGCTCCCTCCCTCCGGCGTCAGCTGCCCGTCACCAGGGCGCCCTCAGCCGCGTCAGTGGCTCGGGCCCTGCTTCCGGTCACGCCAGTTCTCGCCCTTGGCGCCGCGCTCGCCCTTCATGCCGCGCTCGCCCTTGGCGTCGTCGAACTCGATCTGCTCCTTGCGCACCGTGTCGGAGACCTCCTGGGTCTCGGTGACCTTCTCGGTCTCCAGGCGCACACGCTCGACCGGCACAGACTCCTTGCTGACCACCGCCCGCTCGGCGTGCAGGGTCACCTCGGTCTGCTCCTCGCCGATGTTCGCCCGCGTACGGTCGCCCTCGCGGATGGGCTCGCGTACGACGCGAACCTCCTCGTGCGAGACGGGGACCGAGGTCTTGACGTCCTCGTTGACGACCACCTTGCGCAGTCGGGCACGCCCGACCTCCTGCTCCTCGGTGCCGACATGCAGCTGCTCCTCCGAGCGGATCATGTCGCCCTTGTGGTCGTCGCGTGCGCCGGAGCGGGTCGCCATCTCGCGCTCACCGGCTCCCATGCCCATGCCGGCTCCGGCGCCGGCTCCGGCCATGCCCGCGCGACCGCCTGCCGCCGGGGTGGTGCGGCCACTGGACCGGGTGAGGCCGTAGTGCGCGTAGAGGTCCTGCTCCTCGCTCTGGTCGAGGTGCTGGTCGGCGTCCACGCGCGGGGCTTCCTTGACGGCCTCCTTCGTGGCCGCCACGTGCAGCTCGTCCTGCTGGCGGCGGGCGCCGGCGAGCGGCACGAAGCTCTGCTTCATGCCGAAGAGACCGGTCTTGACGGTCACCCACTCGGGACGCCCAGTTCGGTCGTCGAGATACACCTGCTCGACGCTGCCGATCTTTTCGCCGGTCCGGTCGTAGGCCGTCAGGCCCGCGAGCCCGTCGGCGCTGGTGAAGGCCTCGCCCTGAGTCATGGGTGATCACTCCCTCGCAGCGCGCGACGGGCAGACTCGGATCTCGCCACGGACGCCGCACGCGTCCCCTCCATCGCGCGCCCGACCGGTGCGTGCCGCAACCAGGAGAGTCACTGAGCGTGTGCGGAAAGTACGGCAAAAGCCCTGTGACCTGCTGTTTACGGCTTTTGAACCGATTCGGTCCGCTGTATCTCGCTTAGGCCATTCGGGTGACGGTCGCGAGGCGACCCTCTGGCCTCCTCAGGCTTCCTCAGGCCCGGGCGTACCGCCTCCCGCCGAGGCGGCTCGACGTGCCACCGATGTCCGGCCGTCGCAACGCGCCATCTCCACCGTGAACTGGGCCCCAGCCAGCAGCGCCAGGTTGGAGACCCAGAGCCACACCAGGAAGACGACCACTCCCGCCAGTGAGCCGTAGAGCTTGCCGTAGGTGCCGAAGCCCGTGGCGTACAAGGTGAACAGGCCCGAGGACAGGAGCCACAGCACCGCCGCCAGCAAGCCGCCCGGCAGGCTGCGGCGCCAACCGCGCTCCGAAGGCGGCGCGTTGCGGAAGAGCACGAGCACGAGCAGGACCACCAGGCAGACCAGGGCCGGCCACCTCATGATGTTCCACACCGTCTGGCCCGCGTCGCCGACGCCGACGCGCCGCCCCACGGTCTGCACGAGCGAGCCGCTCAGGACGAGTACGAGCGCGCTGGCGGCCAGCAGCGCAAGCAGGGAGAGGGCGGTCATGAGGACGCGGTGCGCCTTGCGCAGCGCGGGCCGGGTGTCCGCCACGCCGTACATCGCGTGCAGCGCCCGCCGGAAGACGGCCGCGTAACTGGACGCGGACCACAGGGCGCTGACACCGCCGGCGACCACGACCGTCACCGCGGCGGAACGCGCGCCCGCCATCTCGGTGAGCGCCTCGTTCAAGGCGCTGCCCGACTGCGCGGGCGCCCAGTCGGTGACCTCGGTTATGAGGTTCTGGGTCGTGCCGGGGCTCACCAGGCTGATCAGGCTGACCGTGACGAGGAGGGCCGGCAGCAGGGCGAGAATCGCGTAGTACGTCAGGGCCGCGGCCCAGTCCGACACGTCGTCGTTCCACATCGCCACCGGGGTACGGCGCACCGCGGCGCCCCGCTGTGCCCACGCGCCCGTCGCGTCCGGGACATGGGCGGACCCCGCACCAGCAGGCGTCGCGGAACTGTCCATGGGGCTACTCCTCGTTGTTTTTCGCGGGCGGCGCACTGCGCCGTCTTCCCGGTTCGTCCCCTTGGACACGCGCCGCGCGCATCCGTCACGCGAACGCGGGCGGAAAGCGATCTTCCCCTTCCCGCCGCCCGTGGATCGCGGCGGGTCCCCGCACGTCAGCCGTTGGCGGAGGTTGCCGTTCCGTGACATCCCGGACAGGGCTGTGACGCGGACGGGGACAACGGGCACGGGGTGTCGCGGGTCGTACGTGGTGTGGGAGTCAGCAACAGGCAAGCTGGCCCTTCCGAAACGGGGAGTTGAAGATCATGAGTATGCGTATCAGCCGGGGACTGTGTGTCGTGGGTGCCGGAGCGGCCATGGCGGCTGTGGTGGCGAGTACGGGTCCGGCGGCCGCCGCCGGCTCGCCCCGGTTCCTGTCACCGTCCGAACTGCCGCCGCACGCCACCTCGGAGTGGACCGCTGGACCGGTGACCGCGGGCCAGCCCGACCCGCTGCCGATGTGTGTGGGCGACGCACTGCCCTCCATCTCCGTGCACCGCGCCTACCGCACGGATCTCGACACCGGCGCCCTCCAGGTGACGGTCGTCGAGCGCAGCGAGCAGCGCGCCAAGGACTTCGCCGCCCTGCTGCGCAAGGACCTGGACGGCTGCGCGAAGAAGCTGATGGAGCAGGATCCCGAGATCACCGCGCAGCAGAAGTACTACGGGAAGCTGAATGTCGAGGAGGGCGCGCACGTCTACGGCGTCCACACCGAGGCCACGTGGGGAGCCTCCGACATCAACATGTTCTCGGTCGGGCGGGACGGCACCACGGTGACGCTCGTCCAGTGGGGACAGATGGGCACCTTCGCCGACGCGCAGGTGGCCGACTTCAAGACAACTACCGTCAAGGCCGTCAACAAGCTCTACTGACCCCAACAAGCCGTATCCACACCGCATTTCACCTGTGCCGCCCATCGACCTTTTCCGGTGGGCGGCACAGGCGTGCGGGGGTGTGGAGGGGGCTCCTCCGGTCGCGGGCTCCGTGGCGTAGCTCGCGCGCTTCGCCCGGATTCGGCCCCCCTACTTCCAGCCAGACTAAGGCTAGGCTAACCTTCACGCCGTGAGATCAGGTGAACGCGCAGGTAGCGCCACACGTCCGCGCGGTCACGAACTGTCCGCCGAGCACATGACCGTGTCATACGACGGCGTAGACGTCGTGCACGACGCGGCCCTCCAGCTCAGGCCCGGCGAAGTGACCGCTCTCGTCGGCCCGAACGGGAGCGGTAAGTCGACGCTGCTGCGCACCGTCGCCCGCCTCCAGGGTGCCCGGCACGGCACCCTGACCCTCGATTCCGGTACGGACGATGCCGCCGACGGCTTCGACCTCACCGCCCGCCAGTTCGCCCGGCATGTCGCGCTCCTGACCCAGGGCCGCCCCACGCCCGGTGGCCTGACCGTCCGTGACGTCGTGGAGTTCGGCCGCTACCCCTACCGCGGCCGCTGGGGGCAGGCCGACGCCGGGGGCGCCGCCGTGGTGGAGCGCGTGCTCGTCATGACGGGCGTCGACGGCTTCGCCGACCGCGCCGTCGACCAGCTCTCCGGCGGGCAGTTGCAGCGGGTGTGGCTCGCCAGCTGCCTGGCCCAGGAGACCGGCGTGCTCCTCCTCGACGAGCCGACCACCTACCTCGACCTGCGCTACCAGATCGAACTCCTCGATTTGATGCGTGACCTCGCGGACGACGGCGGCATCGCCGTCGGCGTCGTCCTGCACGACCTCGACCAGGCGGCCGCCGTCGCCGACCGCATCGCCCTCCTGGACTCCGGGCGCATCGTCGCCGACGGCGCCCCCGAAGACGTACTGCGGCCCGAGCGGCTGTCCCAGACGTACGGCATCCGCATCGAGGTCGAGACAGACCCCCTCACCGGCCGGCTGCGCACCCGCGCGATAGGCCGCCACCACAGCAGAAGCGAAAGGCTCCACTCCTCCTCATGAGAAGCCCCCTCATCGCCGCGGCCGCCGCCGCGGCAGCAGCCCTCATTCTGTCCGGTTGCGGCACCTCCGAGCCCGCCGAGAGCAGCTCGGACAAGAAGTCCGAACCGATCACCCTCACCGACGCCAACGGCGCGCAGGTGAAGCTCGACGGCCCCGCCAAGAAGGTCGTCGGCACCGAGTGGAACGTCGTCGAGTCCCTGGTCACGCTCGGTGTGGACCCCGTCGGTGTCGCCGACGTCAAGGGCTACAAGGCGTGGGACTCCGCCGTTCCGCTGGGGAACGACCCCAAGGACATCGGCACCCGTGGTGAGCCGAGCATGGACACCCTGGCCGGCCTCACCCCCGATCTCATCGTCACCACGACCGACATGTCGGCCTCCGCGGTGAAGCAGATGAAGAAGGTCGGCCCGGTCCTCCAGGTCAAGGCCGCCGACGGCGCCGACCAGGTCGGTCAGATGTGGGACACGCTCGACGTCATCGCCAAGGCCACCGGCACCACCGACGAGGCCGCGAAGGCCAAGAAGTCGTACGAGGCCAAGGTCGCCGAGGGCAAGAAGGCGCTGAAGGAGGCCAAGCTCGACGGCTCGAAGATCGCCTTCGCCGACGGCTACGCCGCCTCCAACCAGGTCTCCGTGCGCGGCTACACGAGCAACTCCCTGCTCGGCGCCGTCAACGAGGACCTCGGCCTGAAGAACGACTGGAAGATCAAGGGCGACAAGGACTACGGGCTCGCCACCACCGATGTCGAGGGGCTCACGAAGCTCGGCGACGACGTGAAGTTCGTCTACATCGGCAACAAGGGCGACGGCAGCTCCGACGTGTTCACCGACGAGCTCGCCGACAACGCCGTCTGGAAGTCGCTGCCGTTCGTCAAGGACGACGAGGTCCACCGCCTGCCCGACGGCATCTGGATGTTCGGCGGCCCCGAGGCGATGGAGGCGTACATCGACGCCCTCGTCGACACCCTGAAGAAGTAGGAGACCGTGGCCGTCACCGCAACGCCCTCCACCACGCCCGAACGCGCGGTCGCATCCCCCACGGGCGCGGTCGCGGTGACGGCCGGTCTTGTTCTTCTGGTCGCCGTTCTCGCCGTCGTCGACATCACCCAGGGCACCGCGTCCGTCGGCGCCGGCCAGGTGTGGAAAGCCCTGACCGGCCAGGCCGAACAGGGCGACTCCTCCGTCGTCATCGCCTCGCGCATGCCGCGCATGGTCGCGGGGATACTCGTCGGCGTCGCGCTCGGCGCGGCCGGCGCCGCCCTGCAGGCGGTCAGCCGCAACGTGCTCGCCTCCCCGGATACCCTTGCCGTCAACGCCGGTTCGTATCTCGCCCTGACCGCCCTGGTCGCCAGCGGCGCCACGGCTCCGCTGCTCGCCTCGTCGGGAGTGGCCTTCGTCGGCGGTCTCGCGGCGGCCGCCGTCGTCCTCGCCCTCGCGGGGCGCAGCGCCGGAACGGTGCGCCTCGTCCTCGCGGGCAGCGCGCTCGCCCTCGGACTCAACGCCATCACCGACGCGTTGCTCCTGTTGTTCCCCGAACGGACCGAAGGCCTCTACCAGTGGGGCCAGGGAAGCATCAGCCAGAACGGATTCGACGGTGTCTCCCAGATGGCGCCCGTCATCGTGGCCGCACTCGTCGGACTGCTGCTGATCGCCCGCCGTATCGACGCGCTGGCCCTGGGCGATGACGCCGCGCACGGGCTCGGCATCCCGGTCCGCGGCACGCGCATCACGTCCGTCGTCCTCGCCTCGCTGCTCGCGGCCGCGACGGTGACCCTCGCGGGGCCGATCGCCTTCGTGGGTCTGTGCGCGCCGGCTCTGGTGCGGCCGCTGGCCGGCCGCTTCCGCGCGCTGGTACGCCATCGCACGCGCATCCCCGTCTCGGGTCTCGTGGGCGCGATCCTCGTGCTGGGTTCCGACGTACTGCTGCGTGCGGTGACGTCGTCCCAGACCGCGGTCACCGTGCCCACTGGCGTCATCACCAGCGTCGTCGGCGCCGTGTTCCTGGTCGTCATGGCGATGCGCACCCGCGACAGCGGCAACGCCGCCGCGCCGGACCGGCTGCGCATCCCCAGCCGGACGGTCTACCTCATCACGGTGGTGCTGCTCGTGGGCGTGCTGGTGGGCGTCACGATCGCCGCGGTGCTCGTCGGCGACAGCACGTTCCTGCTCGGCGACGTCGTCAACTGGGTGCGGGGCCAGTCGGGCCAGGCCATCACCTTCGTCCTGGACACCCGGGTGCCCCGGGTGGCCGCGGCCCTCCTGGCGGGCGGCGCCCTTGCCCTGTCCGGCACGCTCGTACAGTCCGTGACCCGCAACCCGCTCGCGGAACCCGGTGTCCTCGGCGTGTCGGGCGGCGCGGCCCTGGGCGCCATCATCCTCGTCACCTCGGCGCCGGGCGCCGGCTCGTGGAGCATCGTGGCCGCGGCGTTCGCCGGCGCCGCGGTCAGCTCCCTGGTCGTCTTCGGGCTCGCGGCGAAGGGCGGCTTCCAGAACAGCAGGCTCGTCCTCGTCGGCATCGGTGTGTCCTCGGGAACGATGGCGCTCATCAGCCTGCTCATCGTGCTCACCGACCGCTTCAGCGCGACCAAGGCGCTGATCTGGCTCTCGGGCTCCACCTACGGACGGAGCGGCCCCGACGTCCTGCCGGTCGCCGCCGTGCTCGTGGCCGGTACGGTCGTGGCCCTCGCCCGGCGCAAGGAACTCGACCTTGTCTCGCTCGACGAGGACACCCCCCGCCTCCTGGGCCTCAACCTGTCGCGCGGACGCCTCGGCTTCCTCGTCGTGAGCGTGCTGCTCAGTGCCACCGCGGTGGCCGCGGCCGGCACGATCGGCTTCGTCGGGCTCGTGGCGCCGCACGCGGCGCGCGCCCTGGTGGGGCGCCGGCACGTACGGGTCGTCCCGGTGGCGATCCTCCTCGGCGCGACCCTGGTCTGCCTCGCCGACCTGCTGGGCCGCACCGTGATTGCCCCGGCCCAGATGGGGGCGGGCCTCATGACGGCCGTCGTCGGAACGCCTTACTTCGTGTACTTGCTGGTGCGCAGCCGCCGGTAGTGCTGGGACCGCGTAGGTTCGCCGGGCGGGTGGCGGCCGACGAGGGCTTCGTCGTCCAGACGGCCACCATCCGCCCCACCAAGCTCGGCCGGCCTTTCACTCGCTGGTCGCTGCGCAAACGCGTCGTCTGCCTGCGCACAGTCCACGGCCGAGTGATCCGTATCGGGCGCGAGGCGTGATCAGGCCCACTCCAGCCCCGAACGGGGCCGGTTCAGGAGAAGGACGGTGCCAGAGGAGCCAGAGGGGAATGGCTCAGGAGGCGGACGGCTCGATCTCCCCCGCGAAGACGATGACCTGGTCGATGAGGCTCCGCCGCAGATGGACGACGTCCGTTCCCGCCAGGCGGGGTCCTCCGTCGGGCGTCGTGAAGACCCATTGGTAGCGGGCCCACTCGTCCGGCATGTCCACCGCCGAACAGCGCACCATCGTGCCGGTCCCCGCGGGGTGGCGCCGGATGTCCAGCACGAACCGCTCGACCGCCTCGATTCCCTCACTGCGGCCCAACGGCCCCCAGAAGACCACGTCCGAGGTGAGGGCCTGGGAGAGCAGCGCAGTCACATAGCTGTCGTCCGAGGCGTTGAACGCGGAGATGAACGTGTCGATCGCGGACCGCGCGGTGTCTTCCTGCTCTTCCTGCATGCACCAGTAATACCAGCCGCCTCGCGGGCCCAGTTCCGCGGCGGGTCCGGGCAGTTGGCCGATGCGTGCCGGGAAGCGAAGACGGCCCCGCCGCGACGGGGGGACGCGGCGGGGCCAATTAAGCGAGTGCCCGGCGAGCCGGGGTTCACGCCTGTTGCCGCCGAATAGTTTCGGCGGCCCTAAGAAAACGCCGCGAACGCCGCGAACGAACGGACGCCGCGAACACCACGTACACCGCGAGCACCGTGCCGCCCGCCACCGGGGCGGGTGGCGGGCGGCACGGCGGGTCATGGCCGGGCGGGCGGGGTCAGCGCCGCAGCGGTGCCGCCGCGGGCTCCTCGGCGTCGGCGCCGTCCTCCGGGAACGTCTTCATCCGCACCGCTTCCGTGCCGCTGTCGTTGTGGCGCAACGCCCAGTTCTCCAGCGTCGTACGGCACGCGTGGTCCAGGTGGCGCACCTCGGTCAGGTCCAGCTCGATGGGCCGGTCCTTGGGCAGGGCCTCCAGGGTCTCCAGGATGCGCGGCAGACGCAGGAACGTGGCGTTCCCGGTGAGGGTGACCACCATCCGGCCGCCCGTCAGTTCGCGTACGTCCAGGTTCACGTGGGAGGTGTCCCAGGCGGACTTGACCACCGCGAGCACCAGGCCGAGCACCACGCCCTCGAACATGTTGGTCACCACGATGGCGATCGCGGTGGTGGCAAGGACCAGGGCCTCGCCCCGGTGGGTGCGGGCCAGCGGGACGATCGCCTTGACGGGGATCAGCTTGAAGCCCGCGTGGACCAGGACACCGGCGAGCGCCGCCAGCGGGATGATGCCGAGGGCGGCCGGCAGCAGCACGGCGAAGAGCAGCAGCCACGCGCCGTGCAGGACGCGCGAGAGCGGGGTGCGGGCGCCGGCCTCGACGTTGGCCGAACTGCGCACGATGACGGCCGTCATGGGCAGAGCGCCCAGCACACCGCACACCGTGTTGCCGACGCCCTGGGCGACGAGTTCCTTGTCGTACTGCGTGCGCGGTCCGTCGTGCATGCGGTCCACGGCCGCGGCGCTGAACAGTGATTCGGCGGAGGCGATCAGGGTGAACGCCAGGACGGTGCCGAGCACGGCCACGCTGCCCAGGTTGGCCAGGTCGCCGAATCCCGGCGGCTGGATGGCGTCGAAGAGGCCGCGCACCGTCACGTTGGCCACGTCCAGGCGCAGCCCGGCGGTGACGAGGGTGGCCAGCGCGACGGCGGCCAGCGGGGCGGGCACCACGCGGACGGCCGCGGGCAGCTTCGGCCACAGCAGGAGCACGGCGATGGTGCCCAGACCCACGGCAGCGGCGGTCAGGGCGGTGGTGTCGCCGAGCACGTCGACCAAGAGGCCGGGAAGGCCGGTGATCTTGTCGATCCCGGAGCGTGGCTGCTCGGCCCCGGCCATGGTGTACAGCTGGCCGAGGATCAGTACGAGTCCGATGCCGGCCAGCATGCCCTGGACGACGGACACGGAGATGGCGCGGAACCAGCGGCCGCAGCGCAGCAGGCCGAGGACTATCTGCAGGGCGCCGGTGAGCAGCACGATGGCGCCGAGCATGCCGAGCCCGAACTCCTGCACGGCCTCGAAGACGAGCACGGTGAGGCCGGCGGCGGGCCCGCTCACCTGCAGGGCGCTGCCCGGCAGCATGCCGACGACCAGACCGCCGACGATGCCGGTGACCAGGCCAAGTTCGGCGGGCACGCCGGAGGCGACCGCCACGCCGACGCACAGCGGCAGGGCGACCAGGAAGACGACGAGTGAGGCGAGGAAGTCCTTGCGCTTGACGCCGGGTTCACGCAGCGGGCGGAAGGGGGAGCGGAGTGAGGTAAGGATGTCGGACATGAGGGTGGGGGGTCCTGTCGTGAGAGCGGGCCGGTCGGTGGGGCGCGGCGGTTCTCACAACGGACCGAACGCCGGCCGGTCGTCGAAGGACGGTTGCTGGGCGGTGATGTTGCCGGTGTGCACTTCGTAGTACCAGGCGTGCAGGGTCAGCGACCCGTCGGCGATCCGCTCGCTGACGCAGGGGTAGGCGCGCAGCCGGTCCACCTGTGCGAGCACGTGTGTCTGTACGGCTTCGGCGACGTCCGCGGAGGCCGGGACGAGGGAGCGCAGGGCGGCGTCCGGGGCGACGGAGTGGTCGAGCCAGTCGCGCACGGCCGGGACGGCCGACAGGTCTTCGCCGCGCACCAGGGCGCCCACGGCGCCGCAGTGCGAGTGTCCGCAGACGACGATGTCGCGGACTCCGAGCACGCACACCGCGTACTCGATGGTGGCCGCCTCGCTCACGGGGCTGCCGTCCCGGCTGACGTCGTCGGCGCGGGAGGGGTAGGGCGGTACGACGTTGCCCGCCGTACGGAGTTCGAAGAGTTCGCCGGGGCGGGCTCCGGTGATCAGGGTCGGTACGACGCGTGAGTCGGAGCACGTGATGAACAGGGCCTGGGGCGCCTGCCCTGACTCCAGGGCCTGGAAGGCCGCGGCGTTTTCCGGGGCCGCGACGTGCGTCGCGGCGAAGGAACGGGCGTTGTCGATGAGGGGCTTCATGCTGGCCTGCCTCCTGCGTCTCTGCGGCGGAGCCTGGACGCGGTGTGGTCGGGTCGATGGTGAGAGTGGGGCGCGTGGGCCGCTGAGTGAGCAGCGGGCACCGTGTCGCCCCGGAGACAGCCTGTATGGCGGCTGTGACTCTCACTTTGCCATCGCATTAACCTTGGATGACAGGGCAAAAATTTGCCAAAGATTGAGTAATAAACGCCCCTGAGCAGGGAGTTGATCCAGGCCTCAACCATTGGGCAAGGGTTCCTGTGGAGATCATGTGGAGCTCAGGAGGCCGTTGTGTTTACGCCACCTTGCAGTCGCGACGCATCGAACGATTGCAGGGGGAGGAGACGGGAGGGGCTGCCCGCCGCAAACAGCTGCCGTGTGCGTCCGGACGCCGCTACCGTGCCGTCGTGATCGGTTCTGAGCAGCCTCTTCTCTTCCTCGACGTCGACGGGCCCCTCATCCCCTTCGGAGCGACCCGGGAACAACTCCCGGACGGCTACCCGACCTATGAATCCGGCCACACCCCGCGGGAACCCGACGCCAATCCGCTGATCCCCCGGATCAACCCGGCCCACGGTCCCCGCCTCCTGGCGCTCCCTTGTGATCTTGTGTGGGCCACGACCTGGATGTCCGACGCGAACGACTGCATCGCGCCCTGGCTCGGCCTTCCGGAGCTGCCCCTGGTGAGCTGGCCGGAATCGGCCGGATCGGCCGGATCGGCCGACGAGGACGCGAGGTACGGACTGCACTGGAAGACCCGCCCGCTCCTCGGCTGGGCGGCCGGACGCCCGTTCGCCTGGGTCGACGACGAAATCACCGACACCGACGAGGCCTGGGTGGAGGCGCACCACTCAGGGCCGGCCCTGCTGTGCCGCGTCGATCCGCGGCGGGGCATCACGGACGAGGACTACGCGACCCTCGGCAGCTGGCTGCGGACGCGGCGCGGGGCGGGCGCGCGTCGGGCTCCGCGCCCGCGCCGGTGAGCCCTCGCGGCAGCGCCGCGCCCGCCGGCCCGATCACGCGTCGGGCACCCGATCGGTGGTCGGGCGGGCCTGCGGCGTCTCTCCGCGCCCATGCCGCGCCGCCGCCCGCCGATGCGCCTGGACGCAAGCGCCGGCCGTGAACGCGACGGTGCTCGCGAAGGACGCGGCGAGGGCGGGGTTGAGCCAGGACGGAACGACCGCGGCGGTGAAGGCCTGCCCGTCGGCGGTACGGCACATCACGTGCAGCGGCAGCAACCGCACCTCATGGTCCAGCACCTGCGCACCGTCCGGCCGATGAGACGTATAGCGGCACTGGTCCATGGGCGTGGAATCCGCACCCCCGCTCTCGCTGACGGCCAGCCCGACGGCCACGAGGCCGAGAAGGTAAAGGGCGGCGGTGACGACGGCGGAAAAGATCGCCATGCCCCGGACGAACGTCGAGTCGGAGTCGGTGCCACCACTGGGTTCGGCCATGGGGGCAAACCTATCGGCGCGCCTCGGCAGGCGGCATGACCTTTTCGGTGCCGTACGCCTAGCCCGTGACGGCGGGCCTGAGCACCTCCTGGCACCACTGGCGGAAGCCGGTGGGGGCGTGCTCGGGAGCGCTTGGCGCGGTGGCGCCGTAGAAACCCTGCGTGTCCAGGGCCGCCGTCATGTCGGCAAGCCCCTGTGCCCGAGCCTCGCTCGCCCCGTGGCGCCGCATCGTCGCCTTGTGGTCCGCGTGGCTGGTCCGCCGCACACGCACCGGACGGTCGAGCACCTCGGAGATGACCTGTGCCATGCCCAGCAGTATCGTTCGACGGTCACCGCGGCCCTGGTCAGGGTCGCCGTATCGGTGGCCGAAGGAGTACGCGACCATGCCCATTGACGTGCGCCCGGCTTCGGTCTTCGAGGATGTCCGCGCTGTGCTCGGCCCCAAGTCGCCCGGCTCCAACGTCTGCTGGTGCCTGAGCTATCGCATCCCTTCCAAGCTCAACAACGAACTGCGCGGGCCGGCCCGCGGCGAGTACGTCGCCGGGTTGTGCGGTGCGAAACCCCCGCCGGGAGTGCTCGCCTACGACGGTGACGAGCCGGTGGGCTGGGCGGCCGTGGCGCCGCGCTCGGAGACGTCCTTCGCACGCAACCGGAAGATCCCGCACGTGGACGAGCTGCCGGTCTGGTCCCTGTGGTGCGTCCGCGTACGGCCGGGCCACCGCAAGCAGGGCATCTCGCACGCCCTGATCGCAGGGGCGGTCGAGTTCGCCCGGGCGCACGGCGCACCGGCGATCGAGGCGTACCCGCTCGACAACGGCGACGCCAGGGTCGACCTGACGATGGCTTATGCCGGCATCCGCACGAACTTCGAACGTGCCGGATTCACCCACACCGCCGACACGACCTCCGTGCTCGCCGGCCATCCCCGCGTCCTGATGCGACTCGACCTGCGATGACGCGGTTGCTCTGCCCTGCCTTTTGCCCTGACATGGCACGGCAGGGCGGGGCGGCCGGACTCAGGCGCGGCCAGGGTGTCAGCGCGCGTCGTCGGAGTCCTCGTCGATGAGGTGCACCGCGGCCTCCTCGGCGGAGGCCGCGCCGCCGTCGATGCCCATGTCCTCGCCGATCATGTCCTGTTCGGCGTCCTCCTCCGCGTCCCCGTCGGCCCCCTCGTCCGGTACGAACAAACGCCCGGCGCGAGCGTCTCCCACCTGTGCCTCGTCGATCGGCTCGCCGTCGGTGTCGATCGTGTCGCCGATGCCGTCCTCGTCGTCAGCGGCTCCCGGAACTTCGAGCGCGGGGTCGGGCCGCTCCTCGGACAGGCGTTCCGACAGGCTCTCGCCCTCCTGCTGTTCCTGGGCGGTGGTGCCGGTGTGGGCCACTCCGAGGGGGCGTTCGGGAGGCGACCAGCCCTCGTCGTAGGGGTCCGCTCCGCGGTCGTTGAGCGTGTCCTCCGGGTCGAGGATGCCCTCGTCCTCGCGCACGTCCTCGGTGTCGGGCTGGTAGACCTCGTCGCCCATGACCTCTTCGTTTCCCACGGTGCTCGTCCTCCTTCATGCGCGAGCGATGCTGGTTCCCGCCGTGTATCCACACTGATCCAGAACACACGTTCCGGCACGCAGGGGCTGAGGGCGCGGCGGCGGGTCCACGGGTCACAGTGCGCTCGGCGGGCGCCATTCGAGGAGCAACAGCGTCGCGTCGTCGCGCAGTTGGTTGTCCTGCCGGTCGAGGATGGAGTGAATGAGCTGGCGCAACGCCTCGGGTGCCGGCTCGCCCGCAGCGGTGGCGCGGATGATGCTGTCCGTGAAGCGTTCGAGGCCGAACTCGGCGCCGCCCCTGGTCCGCAGTTCGGTGACGCCGTCGGTGTACATCAGCACCCGGTCGCCCGGCTCGAGGGCCTGCTCGTGGACCTGCCACGTCACTTCGGCCAGTGAGGCGGGGGTGCCCAAGGGCGGCTGGGCCGGACGTTCGAGCGCACGGTCGAGGACGCGGTGGTCCCGGATGAGCAGGGGCGGCGGGTGGCCGCAGTTGCACCACCGCAGTACGCCTTCGGCCAGGTCGACCTGGGCGAGGATGCCCGTGCAGAACTGTTCGGGCAGCCACCCGGCCAGCGCATCCTGGATGGTCTCGACGAGATCGGGCAGCTGCGCTCCCGCCCGGCGGGCGTTGCGGCAGCCGGCCATGGCCACCGCGGTCGTCAGACCCGAGGCGAGGTTGTGGCCCATGGCGTCCAAGATCGCCACGTGCAGGGTGGCGGGGGTCAGGGAGTGGTCGAAGGCGTCGCCGCCGATCTCGTACGCGGGTTCGAGCACGGCGGTGGAGATCACATGAGAGTTGCCGATCGTCCGGGGCGGCAGGAACGCCCGCAGCATCTCGGCCGGCAGCTGCATCGTCTCGGCGCGTGTCCGGCGCGCGAAGCTGTCGCTCGACGCCCGCTTCGAGGTGATCGTCATGGCCAGGACGGACGCCAGCATGCGACAGCGCCGCAGCAGCGCGACGTCGAGGGCCGCGGCGGTGGCACCGATCACGCCGAGGCGCTCGGCACCGTCGATCAGCGGCAGCCAGGCGACGATCCTGCCGTCGGCCGGCTCCTCGACGCGCAGCGCGTGCGCCCGGTAGGCCGAACCGGCGACGGTGGTGTCCACGTCGAGGGTGGGCGGCCCGTCGGCCAGCGACACCAGGCACCGCTGCTGGATGTCCACGAGATACACGTCGATCCGGTCGAGTCCGACGGCGTCGGCGAACCGCTGAGCCAGGGCGGGAAGCTCCATCGCCGCCGCCGCGTGCGCCCCGGCGAGCAAGTGCTCGAAAAGCTGCTCGCCGGGGCCTGGCTGCCGGGGGTCCGGCCCGCCGGGGCCGCCGGGGTCGGAATTGTCGGGGACGGGCGCCCCGGACTGGCTCGACATTCTGTGATCACCGCCTCATCAGCAGTCTCACATCGGGGCCCGGATCCCGCCCGGCCTCGGGCCTGCGGGGGGTGCATTTCGGCTACACCCGCCGCAATTCCGGCGTGAGCGGGCCCTGCCCGGTACACCCGGTCGGCCGTCCCGGGGGGTGACCCCGGTCCGCGGTGGGTCGCGAGGTCGGCGTAAGGTCGCGGACCGGCCGCATGCGGCCGAACCGACCCACACAGTCAGCCGAACAAGGAGTCGCTGGTCATGCCAGCCAATGAGGCCGCTCAGGCGCCGATCTACGAAACCCTCGTCCAGGAGCACGGCGACGTCCTCGCGACAGCGCGCAAAGCCGCCGAGGAGACCCAGCAGAGAGCCGAGGCGGTGCTGGACTTCAGGGGGCCGATCACGGTCGTTCCGGACGACGCCCCGGCCGCCGAGTCCGCCTGAGCGCTCCCGAGGGGCCCCTCTCGCCTCGGGTGCCCCGCGGCGCTTGATGGGCGACGCTGGAAGCACACGTATGCCGTCGCAGTCCCCGACGGCCGGAGGTGCCGATGGACCCCGTAGAGGCGCTGGAACGCATCGCCTTCCTGCTGGAGCGCGGCCGCGCCCCGACCTACCGGGTGCGGGCCTTTCGCACCGCGGCCGCGGTGGTCGGCGAACTGGCGGACGGTGAGGCCGCGCGGCGCGCCGCCGACGGGTCCCTGGAGTCGCTCAAGGGCATCGGTCCCAAGACCGCCGGAGTGATCCGCGAGGCGCTGGCCGGCGAGGTTCCGGGATACCTGGAGCGGCTGGAGGGCGAGGCGGATGCCCCGCTCGCCGAGGGCGGTGCCACGCTGCGGGCGCTGCTGCGAGGCGACTGCCACCTCCACTCCGACTGGTCCGACGGCGGCAGCCCGATCGAGGAGATGGGCCGCGCGGCCCGCGACATCGGCCATGAGTGGGCCGTGCTCACCGACCACTCGCCCCGGCTGACCATCGCGCGCGGACTGTCGCCGGAGCGGCTGCGCGAGCAGCTCGCGGTGGTCGCCGGCCTCAACGAGCGGTGGGCGCCCTTCCGGCTGCTCACGGGCATCGAGTGCGACATCCTCGACGACGGGTCGCTCGACCAGGAGCCCGAGCTTCTCGACCGGCTCGACGTGGTGGTCGTCTCCGTGCACTCCAAGCTGCGCATGGACGCCGACGCCATGACGCGCCGCATGATCGCCGCCGTCAGCAATCCACGCGCCGACGTGCTCGGTCACTGCACCGGGAGGCTCGTCACCGGGCGCGGCAGGCCCGAGTCCCGGTTCGACGCGGACGCGGTGTTCGCCGCGTGCGCCGCCGCGGGCACCGCGGTGGAGATCAACAGCCGCCCGGAGCGACTCGACCCGCCGCGCAGGCTGCTGCGCAAGGCCGTGGACGCCGGAGTGCTGTTCTCCGTGGACACCGACGCGCACGCGCCGGGACAACTGGACTGGCAGGTGATCGGCTGCGCACGGGCCGAGGAGTGCGGGGTGCCCGCCGAACGCGTGGTGACGACGTGGACGGCGGAGAAGCTGCTGGCCTGGACACGGGAGAGCCGGGCGGCCGGCTGACCGCGACACTGCGACACGGCGACGCTGCGACACGGCGACGCTGTGACACGGGCCCTCAGGCGCCCGGGACGCCCCGGGCGCCGTTCGGGGCGTGGCCGGACGGCTCAGAGGCCGCCCGTCAGGACCCGGTCCGGGGTGAGGGGCAGTTCCCGCAGGCGCCGGCCCGTCGCGTGGTGCAGGGCGTTGCCGATGGCCGCCGCTGTTCCGACGATGCCGATCTCGCCGATGCCCTTGCTGCCCATGGGGTTGAGGTGGGGGTCGTCCTCGTCGATCCAGTGCGCCTCGATCGCGGGTACGTCCGCGTGCGCCGGTACGTGGTAGGCCGCGAGGTCGGCCTCGGTGAAGTCGCCGAAGGCCGCGTCCATCGTGCTGCCCTCGGTCAGCGCCATGCCCAGGCCCATCGTCATCGCGCCGATGAACTGCGAGCGTGCCGTGCGGGAGTTGAGGATGCGCCCGGCCGCGTAGACGCCGAGCAGCCGGCGCACCCGTACCTCCCCGGAGACGGTGTCGACGCCGACCTCGGCGAAGTGGGCGCCGAAGGCATGGCGGGCGTAGTCGCTGTCCGCGTCTGCCGTGCCCTCGGTGTCGGCCGTGGCGCCGACGCCCTCGGGGGGCAGCTGCTGGCCCTGCTGCCCGGCCAGGCGCGAGGCCAGTCGCGTACAGGCCTCGTGGACGGCCCAGCCCCAGGAGGCCGTACCGGAGGAGCCGCCCGCCAGCGGCGCGTCGGGCAGGTCGCTGCTGCCGATGTCGGTGCGCACGGACTCCAGGGGGACGCGGAGCGCGTCGGCGGCGACCTGGGCGAGCACGGTGCGGGCGCCGGTGCCGATGTCGGTGGCGTTGACGCGGACCACGAAGCTGCCGTCGGGGTAGGCGTGGGCGCTGGCCCGGCTCGGCGCGACGACCACCGGGTACGTCGCCGACGCGACCCCGCTGCCCACCAGCACAGGTCCCTCGGAGCGCGAGCGGGGGCGCGGGTCGCGCTCGGACCAGCCGAAGAGGCGGGCGCCCTCGCGCAGGCACTCGGCGAGGTGGCGGCTGCTGAAGGGCTTGGAGCTGTCGGGCTCCGTGCGGGTGTCGTTGCGCAGCCGCAGCTCGATGGGGTCGATGCCCAGGTTCACGGCGAGTTCGTCCATCGCCGACTCCAGGGCGTACATGCCGGGCGCCTCGCCGGGCGCCCGCATCCAGGAGGGGCTCGGCACGTCGAGCGGGACCACCCGGTGGGTGGTGCGGGCGTGCGGCGAGGGATACATGACGCGGGTGGCGGCGGCGGCCGTCTCGACGAACTCCTTGACGCGCGAGGTGTGCGCCGTCACCTCGTGGATCACGGAGGTCAGCGTGCCGTCCTCCTTGGCTCCGAGGCGCACCCGGTGCAGGGTCGGCGAGCGGTGGCCCACCACGGCCGGCAGGTGGCGCCGGGGCAGGACGAGCTTCACGGGCCTCTCGGTCATACGGGCGGCCATGGCGGCGAGCACCACGTGCGGCCGGGGCGTGCCCTTGGAGCCGAAACCGCCGCCGACGTGCTCGGAGACGACCGTGACCTGCTCCTCGGGCAGCGCGAACAGGCCGGCCAGGACGTCGCGGACGGTGGTGGCGCCCTGGCTGCTGTCGTGGGCGGTCAGCCTGCCGTCCTGCCAGTGGGCGGTGGCCGCGTGCGGCTCCATGGGGTGGTTGTGCAGCGGCGGCACCCGGTAGGAGACGTCGACGCGGGCGGGCGCGGCGGCGAAGGCGTCCTCCGCGTCGCCGCGCGTGTGCTCGCCCGAAGTGCCGTCCTCGTCCTCCGGCACATGGGCATCGGGGTGATCGGCCTTCAGGGTGACGTCGTGCGGTTCGCTGTCGTAGGTGACCCGGACGGCCGCGGCGCCTTCGCGTGCCGCCTCCAGGGTGTCGGCGACGACCAGCGCCACGTACCAGCCGCGGTGCGGAACGCGCGCGTCCTGGAGCACGGCGAGCGTGGCGTCGTCCGGCTCTTCCAGGCGTGGCGCGTTCAGATGGGTGAGGACCTCGATGACGCCGGACACTTCCAGGGCCGCCGTGGTGTCGACGGAGGCGACCGTGCCGCGCGCGACGGTGGCGGGCACCGGCCAGGCGTAGGCGCACCCCTCGGGGGTGTGCTCGGCGGCGTAGCGGGCGGCCCCCGCCACCTTCTGGGGGCCTTCCCTGCGCCCGGCGGGCGCTCCGACGGCGCTTGCGGTGTCCGGCATGGGTTCTCCCTGGAAGCGGGTGGCAGGCGGGGCAGAGGGGGCAGAGTGGGGTGTCAGGAAGCGGAGGCGGGTCCCGCGAGGCGTCGCAGGACGTCGCACGCGAGATTGCGGGCCAGTCGCACCTTGAACGAGTTGTCCCGCAGGGGTTCGGCCGCGGACAGCTCCGCGTCCACGGCCTGGCGGAACGCCTCGTCGCTCGGCGCGCCGCCCTGCAGCGCCCGCTCGGCATGCCGGGCGCGCCAGGGACGGTGGGCCAGGCCGCCGAACGCGATGCGCGCCTGGCGTACGACGGAGTCCTCGATGTCCAGGACCACGGCCACCGAGGCGAGCGCGAAGGCGTACGAGGCACGGTCGCGGGCCTTGCGGTAGGCGGAGGGCAGCCCGGCGGTCGCGGCCGGCAGCAGCACCCCGGTGATCAGTTCGCCGGGTTCGATCTCGGTGTCCACGTCGGGGCGGTCGCCGGGCAGGCGGTGGAACTCGGTGACGGGCAGGGTGCGCCGGCCGCGCACGCCTTGCAGCTCCACGCGGGCATCGAGCGCGGCGAGGGCGACCGCCATGTCGGAGGGGTGCGTGGCGATGCACAGCCGCGAGTGTCCGAGGACCGCGTGGTCGCGGTGGACGCCGTCGCGGGCGCCGCAGCCGGTGCCGGGCTCCCGCTTGTTGCACGGTTTGCCGAGGTCCTGGAAGTAGGGGCAGCGGGTGCGCTGGAGCAGGTTGCCGCCGGTCGTGGCCACGTTGCGCAGCTGGCCAGACGCTCCCGCGAGCAGGGCCCGGGAAAGGACGGGGTAGCGCTCGCGCACCAGCGGGTGGGCGGCCAGGTCGCTGTTGCGCACGGTCGCGCCTGCGCGCACGGACCCGTCGGGCAGCTCCTCCACCGCGTCGAGCGGCAGCCTGCTGACGTCGATGAGCCGTTCGGGGCGCTCCACGCCCAGCTTCATCAGGTCGACCAGATTGGTGCCGCCGCCCAGATAGCGGGAGTTCGCGCGGCCGGCGTGGGCCGTGGTCGCCTCTTCGACGCTGTAGGCGCGTACGTACCGGAAGGGCTTCACGGAGTCACGTCCTCGACGGCTTCGACGATGTGCGGATAGGCGCCGCAGCGGCACAGGTTGCCGCTGAGCCGCTCGCGGATCTCTTCCCTGGTCAGCTCCACGGGCTCCCCGGTGTCGGCGTCCGGGTCCGTGACGTGCGAGGCGTTGCCCGCGGCGGCTTCGGCCAGGGCGCCGACGGCCGAACAGATCTGGCCCGGCGTGCAGTAGCCGCACTGGAAGGCGTCGCGCTCCAGGAAGGCCCGCTGTACGGGGTGCAGCTCCACTCCGTCGTCGGCGTGCAGCCCTTCGACGGTGGTGATGTCGCATCCCTCGTGGGCGACGGCGAGGAGCAGACAGCTGTTCGCGCGGCGCCCGTCGACCAGGACGGTGCAGGCGCCGCACTGGCCGTGATCACAGCCCTTCTTGGCGCCGGTGAGGCCCATCTGTTCGCGCAGCACGTCCAGCAGCGTGGAACGGTGGTCGACGGTGGGGCGGCAGGGACTGCCGTTCACCGTCAGGGGCACTTCCGAGCGGAACACATCGGTTCCCATGGCGCTCTGCTCCCTCGTCAAGGCGTGGTCTGCGGTGTGACCGCGTAACCAGCCTGAGTCAGGACACACATTCCGGCATGCCGGACGCGTGCAGGCGGCGCATCGGCTCACCTGCGTGGCCGGTCCCGCGGGTCCTGCCGGGCGCGCCGGACAGTGCGAAGCCCCGGCTCA
This sequence comes from Streptomyces longisporoflavus, assembly GCF_014649775.1. GTDB lineage: Bacteria > Actinomycetota > Actinomycetes > Streptomycetales > Streptomycetaceae > Streptomyces > Streptomyces longisporoflavus. The sequence goes on from NZ_BMTR01000001.1 coordinate 418,939, forward strand.
GCCCAGTGTGTCCAGCAGAGCGGTGACGTAGGCGTCCAGCCGCTGCTCCACGGCGCGCGCCGTCAGCTCGGGCCTGCCCGCCTCCCGCCATACGTGCGAGACCACCCGCACTTCTTCGGAGGACGCCAGCGCGTCCCGCACCTGCCAGTACAGCCGCTCGCTCGCTGCCGCTGCCAGCGCCCCGCCGGCCTCCTCGTACGCCTCGGTGAACCGCAGACCCCACGCCGGGCCGTGCAGCAGGGCGAGGGTGGTGGAGCAGTGCGCGACGTCGAGATCCGCGGGGCCCAGGGAGGTCGCCGCCCAGTCGACGACGCCGGTGATCGTGGAGGCGTGCGGCCCGTCGAACAGTACGTTGCCGGGTTGGAAGTCCCGGTGCAGGAAGCGCCCTTCATGGTGCGGCGCGGGCCTGCGGATCACGTCGATCGCCGCGGCCCACGCCGCCGCGTCGGCGCCCTGCGGAGTGACGACGGTGTCCGGGGTCGTCAACGCCTCGTACTCCGGTGGCGGCTCGGCAGGACGCACCGCGTGGATCGCCACGAGTTGCCGGGCAAGCAGCGGGATCCGCGCCTCCAGTCCCGCGTCATCGAGGACCGTCCGGCCCGCCAGATGGGTCATCAGGAGCGAGGGATACTCGCAGTGCGCGGCGGTCGCGTCGACCGCGACAAGGCCGGGAGCCGCCACGCCGGCCCCCGGCAGCAGGGCCAGGGCGCCGGCCTCCCGGTTCAGCGAGTCCTCGGCGCGCCGCGCGTAGTACGGGTCCACGAAGCTCCGCAGCACCAGATCGCGGCGGCCCCCGTCCCGCGTGGCGATGGTCAGCCTGCGCATCTCGGCGGTGATACCGCCGTGCAGCGCCCCGGTCCCGACGATCCGTTCACCGGCTTCCAGGTGCCGCTGCACCCAGGCCAGGGTCAACGGTCGGACCATCGCCGCCTCGTCGTGGTTGCTCATCGCGCCGGCTCGTCCTGCTCACGGCTTGCGGGCGAGGCCGCCGTGTTCGCCGATGGGTTCCGCGGCGGGGGAGTCGGGGGCCGGGCGCCAGAAGGGGACCGAGACGACGCCGGGTTCCAGGAGTTCCAGGCCCTCGAAGAATGCGGCGATCTGGTCGACGGGGCGCAGGAAGTACGGGACGGCGCCGGTTTCGTTATAGGCGTCCTGGGCCTGTTCGTAGTCGGCGTCGGTGCCCCGTGAGCCGTCGTTGATCGAGAGGTAACTGCCGGAGGGCAGGCCATCCATCAGGCGGGTGACGATGGCACGCGCCTGTTCGTAGTCGGCGATGTGGCCCAGGATGTTGCTGAGGATCAGGGCGGTGGGCCGGGTGAGGTCGAGTGTCTCGGCCGCGGCCGTCAGGATGCGGTCGGGGTCGGACAGATCGGCGTCGACGTACGCGGTCGCTCCCTCGGCGGTGGAGGTGAGCAGGGCACGGGCGTGTGCGAGGACCATCGGGTCGTGGTCGACGTACACGATCCTGGTGCGGGGGTCGAGTCGCTGGGCGACCTCATGGGTGTTGTCCACGGTCGGCAGGCCGGTGCCGATGTCCAGGAACTGGTCGATGCCCGCCTCGGTGACCAGATAGGTGATGTTGCGGCGCAGGAAGGCGCGGCTGCTGCGGGCGATGGTGACGATGCCGGGGTAGGCGGCGCTGTAGGCGTCGCCCGCGCCCTCGTCGACGGGGTAGTTGTCCTTCCCGCCCAGCCAGTAGTTCCAGATCCGGGCCGAGTGCGGCACCGATGTGTCGATGTTCTGCTGTGCCGCAGATCCGGGAGTTGTCGCGGGGTCGGTCATGGGTAGCGTCCGTCTTTCCACCGAGGCGTGAATTGGTTCACGCACAACTTAGGCCCCAACCGTGCAGGTGCGTACACCAGTTCAGGTGTTCGGCGAGTTCCGCGGACCGGGCCGGTGGCGGGCCCCTGGTCCTGAACCGGCTCGGAACTATCGGCTCCGCCGGTGCTGACAACGCCGAGAACACGGTCGGCGGGCCCGGGGGCCGGGCGGAAGGGCGCGTCGGCGGTATGGCGGGACCTCGCGGGCTCCGCGAGGATGACCCCTCTTCGCGCGGCGCCCGGCGGGTTCCGCGGGGCCTGTTCGGTCGGCAGGGAGGGCATCGCGATGGGAACACACGCGGCGGCGGCACGGCGCAGGCCGGTCGTGCTCGCGGCGCTCGGCACCACACTGCTCGCCGCGCTGCTTTCCGTTCCCAGCGCCGGGGGAGCGTCGCGGTCGGCCGACGCCTGCGGCGAGGCGGGCACCGAGCTGCCGCGCGGCGACTGCGGGCCGTTCTGGCAGGTCGTCGCCGAGGACTTCAACGGCGACCGGGTGCCGCTCGGCGCGTTCAGCGACTGCGACCATCACGCCGACACGTCCGCCGCGTACTGCGACGGCCTCGAAGGCGACTACCGCGACAACTGGTGGGCCTACCCCACCGGTTGGCGCGACACGGCCAACGACCGGGGCCGCGACGTCGTGGGTGTCTATCACCCGGAGGACACCGTGAGCGTCGGCCCTGCGCACAACGGCGACGGCCGGATGCGTATCCGGATGTGGCGGCCCGACGACGGAGGCCCGGTCCACGCCGCCGCGGTCGTACCGCGCGCGGTCATGCAGATGAAGTACGGCAAGTACAGCGCCCGCATCAAGGTGACCAAGCCGGCTCCCGGATACAAGTCGGCCTGGCTGCACTACGGCGGGGGTTGCGAGATGGACCATCCCGAGGGCAACTGGGCCGGTTCCCTCACCGCCTTCCACCATCCGTGCGGCGGTGGCGAACAGGGCACGTTCGAGGGCGCCGACGAGTGGACCGAATGGCACACGGTGTCGACCGAATGGACCCCCGGACGTGTGCGGTTCTTCGTGGACGGTCAGGAGACGGGAGAGGACACCCGCGGCGTTCCCGACCAGCCGCTGTCCTGGGTCCTGCAGAACGAGAGCGCTCTGGAGGGGCCGGGAGCGGCGCCCGGCAGCAGCGCACAGCTGGAGATCACCTGGGTCGCCGCGTACGCGTACGACTGGAAGTAGGGCCGGAGGGAACCCGGGTACCGCGCGGCGCCGGGGCAGGGGACCTCTCCTGTGGCCGTCGGGGGTGATGTTTCAGCGGGGGCAGTTCGGCAAACCGTACCAATATGGTGCAAATCGGCTATACGATGATGACCGAGCAGGCGGGCCCCCGTGCTCTCGTCGACGATCTGGTCGCGGCGGAGCGGGCGGGGTTCGACTTCTCCGTCACCTCTGACCACTACTTCCCCTGGCTCGAATCGCAGGGACATGCCCCTTACGCGTGGAGCGTCCTCGGCGCGGCGGCGCAGGCGACCTCGCGCATTCCGCTCATGACGTACGTGACCTGCCCGACGGTCCGCTACCACCCCGCCGTGGTGGCACAGAAGGCCGCCACGATGCAGTTGCTCTCCGAGGGGCGCTTCAGGCTCGGGCTCGGCTCGGGCGAGAGCCTCAACGAGCACGTGGTCGGCGAGGGCTGGCCGTCGCCGCAGGTCCGCCTCGAGATGCTCGAGGAAGCGGTGGAGATCATCCGCGCGCTGTTCACCGGCGACAACGTCAATCACCAGGGCACCCACTTCGACGTGGCCAACGCCCGTCTGTGGGATCTGCCCGACGAGCTGCCCCCCATTGGGGTGGCGGTGTCCGGCGGCCGGTCCTGCGCGCTCGCCGGGCGTGTCGCCGACCTGGTCATCGCGACGGAGCCCAAGGCCAAACTGATCGAGTCCTTCGACCGGCACGGCGGGAACGGCAAGCCGCGCGTGGGCCAGCTGCCCGTCTGCTACGACACCGACAAGAACGCGGCCATCGCCCGCGCGCACGACCAGTTCCGCTGGTTCGCCGGCGGCTGGCCCGTCAACTCCGAGTTGCCAGGGCCCTCCGGCTTCGCGGGCGCCACGCAGTTCGTCACGGAGCAGGACGTCGCCGAGTCGATCCCGTGCGGCGACGACGTGGACGCCTTCGTCGACGCCGTACGCCCCTACGCCGAGGCGGGCTTCACGGAAATCGCCCTCGTCCAGGTCGGCGGAGAGCACCAGCGCCCCTTCATCGGCTGGGCCGAGAAGAAGCTGCTGCCCGCCCTGCGCGAGCTCTGAGCCCGTCGCACACCGCGGCCGGACCCCGCGGCGGGCGCCGGCCGCCACATCCGATACCTGCCCTCACATCGGGTACCCGTGATCACACATCAGGTACCCGCAACCCTCTGGAGCACAGCGTGAACGACACACCCGACCCCGCTGCCCCCATCGCGCAGACCGACTCCCCCGACCTGGTGCAAGTGGTACTCGGCGAGTGCTCGGCGGCCGACGCGGACGCCGTCTTCGGCGTGCTGCGCGCCCACTTCCCCTCCGACCGGGGCGACGAGGCCCCGCACCGGACGGAGCAGGCCCAGCCCGCGGTCTGGACCGGCGGTTTCCTCGCCTCGGCCAGCACGGGACCCGTGCGGGGCGTGCTCCTCGCGGGCTCGGTCACCGCCGACCTGCAAGGCGGTCCGGTGGCCGTGGAGCGGTTGCGCGAGACCCTCGAATCGGCCTTCGTCGTCTCGACCACCGGCACCGAATCCGGCGACCAGGAGGTGCAGATGCAGCTGCGCCTGACGGGCGCCGAGCACGGGGAGCCGCCGCTCCCCGGCCACTGAACGGCCGCCCGCCCCGCCGCCCGCGGTCCGTCGCACGGACCCGGCGGCGGGGCCGAGCCGGCCCGGGGCAGGCTGTCAGCCGCCCCGGACCAGGCTGTCAGCCGGGGTCGGAGGGGCCGTACCAGACCGTCGTGGCGTTGCAGAACTCGCGGATGCCGTGCCCCGCGAGCTCACGTCCGTAGCCCGAGCGCTTGACGCCGCCGAAGGGCAGGCCGGGGTGCGACGCGGTCATGCCGTTGAAGAAGACGCCGCCCGCCTGCAGGTCCCGTACGCAGCGCTCGATGTCCGTGTCATCGCGCGTCCACACGTTCGAGCTGAGCCCGAACGGCGTGTCGTTGGCCAGGGCCAGCGCCTCGTCCAGGTCCGCGACGCGGTAGAGCGTGGCCACCGGGCCGAACGCCTCCTCCTTGTGGATGCGCATCTGCGGGGTGACGTCGGCCAGGACGGTGGGGGAGTAGTACCAGCCCCGCTCCTGCTCCTTGGGGCGCTGGCCTCCGCACAGCGCGGTGGCACCCTTGGCGAGCGCGTCATCGACGAGCTCCTCCAGATCGGTGCGGCCCTGCTCGGTGGAGAGCGGGCCGACGTCGGTCTCCTCGCTCGCCGGATCACCGACGGTCAACTCCCGCATGCCCGCGACGAAACGCTCGCGGAAGGCGTCATAGACGTCGGCGTGCACGATGAAGCGCTTGGCGGCGATGCACGACTGCCCGTTGTTCTGCACCCGGGCGGTCACCGCCGTCGCCGCGGCACGCTCGACGTCGGCGCTGGGCAGCACGAGATAGGGGTCGCTGCCGCCCAATTCCAGGACGGTCTTCTTGATCTCGTCGCCGGCGGTGGACGCCACCGAGCGCCCTGCCGGTTCGCTGCCGGTGAGGGTCGCCGCGGCCACCCGCTCGTCGCGCAGGATGTTCTCGACGGCGCCCGAGCCGATGAGCAGCGTCTGGAAGCAGCCCTCGGGGAACCCGGCGCGCTTGAAGAGATCCTCCAGATACAGGGCGGTCTGGGGCACGTTCGACGCGTGCTTGAGCAGACCGACGTTGCCCGCCATGAGGGCGGGAGCCGCGAACCTGACGACCTGCCAGAGCGGGAAGTTCCAGGGCATCACGGCGAGGACTACGCCGAGCGGGCGGTAGCGGACGATCGCCCGGCTCGCACCGGAGTCCTCTACGTCGGCCTGCGCGGGGTGCTCGTCCGCCAGCAGGTCCTCGGCCCGCTCGGCGTACCAGCGCATGGCCTTGACGCACTTGGCCGCTTCGGCCCTGGCCGCCTTGATGGGCTTGCCCATCTCCGCGGTCATCGTCTTGGCGATGGTCGCGTTGTCCTGTTCCAGCAGGTCGGCGGCCCGGTTCAGGAGCCGGGCCCGCTCGCTGAAGGCGCTGGTGCGGTACTGGCCGAACGCGGCGTGGGCGGCCGCGAGACGGCGCTCGACCCCGGCGTCGTCAAGCGGCTCGAAGGTCTTGAGCGTCTCACCGGTGGCGGGATCGACCGTGGCGATGGGCATGCCGCTCCTCCTCGGAACGTCTGGACGGAGTGCCTCCATAACGCCCGAAGCCCGCGGCTCCGGGCATTGCGGGCACCGGAATTCACCCTAGAGCGACATGCCGGGGGAGGCATGCGCAGGGACGTAACGGGTGCCCGGACATGCGGAGCGCACACTTCCACGGCCGGTCAAAACCCCCTGGCGGGGCCCCTCAGAGGATCTCCAGGGGCACCTTGCGGACCGGCGCGGGGAACGCGGCGTCCAGCGTCTTGAGGTCCTCGTCGGTGAGGCTGATGCCGAGGGCGGCGTGGTTCTCCTCCACGTGCGCCGTGGTGGATGCCTTGGGAATGGCGATGACGTCGTCGTGACGCAGCACCCAGGCGAGCGCCACCTGGAGCGGGCTGCTCCCGTGCGCGTCCGCCACCGCCTCCAGGGCCTGGTGGCCGAGCAGCCGCCCCTGCTCCAGCGGGGAGTAGGCCATCAAAGGCACCGAGCGCTCGCGGCACCGGGGGAACAGGTCGTACTCGGGGCCGCGGCGGGTGAGGTTGTAGAGCACCTGGTCCGTCTGCGGCAGGGCGCCCCCGGGGAGTTCGGCCAGGTCGTCGACGTCGAGGTTGCTCACGCCCCAGGCGCCGATGCTGCCGCGGTTCACCAGCCCCTCGAGCGCCTCGACGGTCTCGGCGAGCGGCACGCCGCCCCGCCAGTGCAGCAGGTACAGGTCGATGTGGTCGGTGCCGAGGCGGCGCAGGCTGGCGTGACAGGCCTCGACGGTGCCGCGGGCGTCGGCGTTGGACGGCAGCACCTTGCTCACCAGGAACACGTCGTCGCGGTGCCCGCGAATGGCCTCGCCGACCAGCTCCTCGGAGGCGCCGCTGCCGTACATCTCCGCCGTATCGATCAGCGTCATGCCCAGCTCGACGCCCCTGCGCAGAGCGGCGATCTCCTCGGCGCGGCGCGAAGGATCGTCGCCGACGCGCCAGGTGCCCTGCCCCAGGGCGGGCACGCTCACTCCGGAGGGGAACGTCACTGTCCGAGCCGCTGCCATCGCGTATCCCTTCTCGTATCTCCGCAGGCGCGGATTCCGCGCTCTGTGTCGCGCACGACAGCGCAGGTGCCCGGGTTGATCCGATTCCATGCCCGGCGGCGCCCGGCCGTCACGCCAAGAACATCACAACTGATCACCACCAGTACGCGGGATAGCGCGGCGCGCTGGGCCGGGCGCACGAGGCGGCCCATCCCGCAAGGACGACCACGAGGACGGCTCCGGCCAGCAGCGGCACGAAGGTGGCGGGGCGCGGCTGGTTCAGGACGATGACCACGGCGGTGGCACAGGCCGGGGAGTGCGGGGTGCGCGCCGCGGTCATCACGGCCAGCCCGATGCCCGCGGCGAGGGCCGCGGCCCAGGCGGCGCTGCCCAGGGCGGCGAGGACGGCGTAGCCGACGCCGGCGCAGAGCAGATGGCCCGCGATCACGCTGCGCGGCTGGGCCAGCGGCAGGCGCGGGGCGCTGTGCACGATCGCGGCGGAGGCCGCGAGCGGCGGTATGAGGACCGGTTCGTGCACGACGGAGCCGACGGCGACCAGGGCAAGCAGAACGGCGGTGACGGCGCTGACGTTGTGCAGGGCGGTGCCCGCGGGCGGCGGGGCGGGGGCCCGGCCCGCGAGGCGGGGCAGGATGCGCGGACGTGTGGGCGCGGGCGTATCGGGCGCGTCAGGACGCGGGTGGGCAGGTGAGGGCGACGCCTCGACCATCTCGTCGGTGCTCAAAGGAAAGACGTTCCGGGCTTCAGCCGACGGGAGACCCGGACGGCGGGATGGCAAAGGGCAGGAGTCGCCGCGAGCCGCTCCTGCGGTCGGCAGGGGGCGCGGCAGCATCGGCGGCCCTGGGTCGGGGCGTCCGCGTACTCCCCCGGGATTCTACGGAGCCGGGTCGGGTGAACCGCGGACAGGTCTGGTGATCACCGTACTGACCAGGCGCGATACAGTAAACAATTTGTTGAAAGTGCGGTCCGGGTCACACTTCCTGGGTGCCGAGCACGGCGAGCAGGTCGAAAAGCCCCGCGCTGTCGGTGCCTACTGCGGGAGTGAACCAGAGCAGCCGCTGCCGGCCGTCCTCGCTGAACAGGTTGAGGCAGTTGACCTCGACCAGGCCCAGTGCGGGGTGGTTGAGGCGCTTGCGGTCGTCGCGCCGGAAGGCCACGTCGTGGTCGGCCCACAGCGCGGTGAACTCGGCGGAGGCGTCGAGCAGCGAGCCGATCAGTGAGGCGGCCTCGGTGTCCTTGGCGTCTCGTCTGGCGGCGGCTGCGCGCAGGTCGGCGACGAAGGCGCGGGATTGGCCCTCGTGGTCGGCCTCGGGATACAGCAGCCGGGCCTCGGGGTCGGTGAACCACCGGTGGACGAAGCTGGCCCGCGCGCCCCGGAAACCCGACTGGTCCCCGAGCAGCGCCACCGCCAGGGGGTTCTGTACGAGGGTGACGTGCAGGTCCGTGATGACCTGCGCGGGTGTCGACGTCAGCCGGCCGAGCAGGTCGAGCATCCCCGGATGGACGTGCGAGGCGGGCCCGCCGCGCGCGGGCACCGGGCGGTCGGCCAGGCGGTAGAGGTAGTCACGCTCGTCGGCGGTCAGGCGCAGGGCCCTGGCCAGCGCGGCGATCATCTGCTCGGAGGGCTGCGAGCCGGCGCCGCGTTCGAGTTCGTTGTAGTAGTCCACCGACGCGCCGGCGAGCTGGGCCACCTCGTCGCGGCGCAGCCCGGGCACCCGGCGCCGAGGCCCGTGGGGGAGACCCACGTCGGAGGGGCGGATGCGTGCACGCCGCGAGCGCAGGAAAGCCCCCAGCTCGGTGTATTTCGCGGAACCCATGCCGTTCATTCTGCGTCCGGCCGGGCCGCCGACCCAGGGGATGACATCCCCTGGTTGCGCCGGCCGGTGCCGCGCATCGTGGAGGACATGACTACGCACCAACCCCCGACCACACCCCCTGCCTCCGCCGTGCGCGTCGCCGTCGTCACCGGCGGATCACGCGGCATCGGCCGGGCGGTCTCCCTTCAGCTCGCCCGGGACGGCTTCGCCGTGGTGGTGAACTACGCCCGCGACGCGGCCGCCGCCGAGAAGACGGTGGCGGAGATCGCCGCCACCGGCGGGTCGGCGATCTCCGTACAGGCGGACGTGGCCGACGAGCACGCGGTCGCCGCGCTGTTCGACCGCGCGGAGCAGGAATTCGGCGGCGTGGACGTCGTGGTGAACTGCGCCGGCCGACTCGCGCTGTCCCCGATCGCCGACCTCGACCTGGCGGTGCTCGACGCCGTGCACCGCACCAACATCCGCGGCACCTTCGTCGTCGCCCAGCAGGCCGCCCGGCGACTGCGCGCGGGCGGCTCTTTCGTCGGGTTCTCGACCTCCGTGGTCGGCACCCGGTTCCCCGCTTACGGCGCCTACGCGGCGAGCAAGGCCGCCGTCGAATCCCTCACGCTGATCCTCGCCCGCGAGCTGCGCGGACGGGACATCACCGTGAACGCCGTCGCCCCCGGGCCCACGGCCACGGACCTGTTCCTCGAGGGCAAGACGCCCGAGCAGATCGACCAGCTCGCCAAGACCCCGCCCCTGGAGCGGCTCGGCACCCCGGAAGACATCGCCGGGGTGGTCGCCTTCCTCGCCGGCCCTGCGGGGCGCTGGGTGAACGGCCAAGTCCTGCGGGCCAACGGAGGCATGGTGTGACGGCGGGGCCGAGCGCCGTGCCGCACACCGGCGCCTTTTGCCGTAACGAATTCGATTCCTGAGGAGACAGTCATGCCTTTCGCCAACTTCAAGGTGCCCGCGGGCACCGTCACCGCCGAGGACAAGAAGAAGATCGTCGACCGCACCACCGACCTGTACGCCGAGATCTACGGCGAGCGGGCGCGCGCCACCACGGTCGTGCTCGTCGACGAGGTGGCCGACGGCGGTTGGGGCGTCGCCGGTCATGTCCTGACCGCCGCCATGCTTGAGGGCGAGGCCTGAACTCAGGAGGCGGCGGTGCGTACGGCGGTCGCGGCCAGGGTGGTGTAGTTCATCGTGAAGCGTCCCCCCAGCGCGTCGACGGCGCTCCCGACGGCGTCCAGGACCTCGGCCAGCTGGTCGGGACGGAGCCGGGTGAGGCCGCCGGTGGTGGGCAGCAGGTCCAGCCACTGGTCGCGCGTGTAGGACTGCTCCCAGTCGAATCGCCACTGTTCGGGGGCGTCGAACCGCCCGGTCTCCCGGATCTGGTCGGCGAATTTCGCGTACGCCGCCTGGTACAGGGCGAGCGGACGCCGGGCCGGCTGGCCGCTGAGCGGGGAGTCGGGCGCCGCCCGGCGGAAGGCGGCGGCGAACGGTTCGGCGACCTCGGGCGGCGGCTCGTACACATGCCCGAAGATCGCGAGACGTCCTCCCGGTCGCAGCACCTGTGCCGCCTTCGCGGCCCCGGCGGCCGGGTCCACCCAGTGCCACGACTGGGCGGCGATGACCGTGTCGAAGGTCCGGCCCGCCGGCTGCCAGGCTTCGAAGGTCGCCACCTCGACCCGCAGGCCGCCGGCCCGCGCGAAGTCGGCCATCCGCGCGTCGGGTTCGACGCCGAGCACGGTGCAGCCGGCTGCCCGGAACCGGCGGGCCGCGATGCCGGTGCCGCAGCCGACGTCGAGCACGTCGGGTCCGGGGCTCCCGGCGACGATCCGCGCCACCAACGCGTCGGGATAGCCGGGACGGGCCTGGTCGTAGAGGCGGGCGTCCGCGCCGAAGGACTCGGCCATACGCCGGGCCTCATGCGATCGCGCGGGGGACGGTTCCGGTTGCTCTCGCGGTAATGTGGGCATGCGCCCACTTTAAATGGGCGCATGCCCACTCGGCAACGGGTGCCGACGGGCCGCCGCACGAGAGGACGACTTCAATGCCGACCGGGGTGCACCTTCGCGACGCGCGGCAGCAACTGTTCGACGCCGCCGAACGCGTGCTGCTGCGGGACGGACCGAACGGCCTGACCAGCCGGGCCGTCACCGACGAGGCGGGCTGCGCGAAAGGCGTCCTGCACCGGCACTTCCCCGACTTCGACGCCTTCCTGGCCGACCTCGTGCTCGACCGGGCCGCGCAGATGGAGACGCAGGCGAGTGCGCTGCGTGAGTCGGTGGGCACCGGCACCGTGGCCGACAACCTCACCGGCGGCCTTGTCGCCCTGTTCGGGCCGATCCCGGTGGCGATCATCCCGCTCATAACCTTCCGGGACGAGCTGCGCGCACGGCTGCGGCAGGCCAGGCCCGGAGGCGGCATCGAGATCCTCGCCCGGGCCACGACCGCGATCTCCGCTTATCTGGCCGGGGAGCGTGCACGGGGCCGCATCGCGGCCGACGCCGACATCGACTCACTCACCCTCTCCCTGGTCGGCGGCGGGCACCTCCTGTTCGCGGACCGCGACCCCGGCCCGCCGACCAGGGCGGCCGTCCACAAACTCGTCGCGGCGGTCATCGCCGACGCCGTGCAACGACGGCCGGCCTAGAGGCCCCTGACCGCCGCCTACGCCGCCTCCGCCTCCGCGGGGACGGGAGCGGGAGCGGGCTGCGACGCGGCCGGGGGCGCGGCCCTTCCGGCCCCTCGCAGCATGACGACGGAGAAGAGGCCCGCTGCGGCTATGACGATCGCCGCGCCCAGCGCGGCGAAGCCCATCCCGTGGGTGAAGGCCTCCCGCGCGGCGACCATCACGGTGTCCGCCGTACCGGCGGGGAGCTGCGCGGCCACCGTCGTCGCGCCGCCCAGGGTCTCGCGTACCGCGTCGGCGTGCGGAACACCTGCCGGAACGGCGTCGGCCATGTCGCGGCCGTAGACCGCCGCGCCGATGGAGCCGAGGATCGCCATGCCGAGGGCGCCGCCCAGTTCCTGGCCCGACTCCAGGACGGCCGCGGCCGAGCCCGCGCGCTCGGGCGGCGCGGCTCCGATGGCGAGTTCGTTGGCGAGTGTCATGGCGGCGATCAGACCCCCCGCGTAGATCGCACCGGCGGTCAGCGTGATCCACAGGGCCGAGTCGGTGTGCACCCGGGTCAGCCAGAGGAAGCCGAGGGCGGAGAGCAGGAATCCTCCGCCCATGACATACGCCCGGTCCACGCGCTGGGCGAGCATCCCCGCGGTCGGCGCCATGACGATCAGGCTCGCTCCCGGCACCAGACTCCACAGGGCGGCCTCGAAGGGGCTCTTGCCGAGGACGGACTGCAGGTACTGCGTGAGGAAGACGGCCATGCCCACGGTGGCGAACATGGCGAGCAGATTGGCGAAGAGAGGGCCGCCGAAGGCGCGTCGGCCCAGCAGTCCGAGGTCGATCATCGGGTGCGCCGACCGCTTCTGACGGCGCACGAAGGCGTAGCCGAGCACCAGTCCCGAGGTGATGCCGAGCGCCGGCAGGGGTTCGTAGCCGTGCTGGGCCAGTTCCTTGATGCCGTAGATGACCGGGAGCAGGGCGGCGAGGGAGAGCGCCGCGCTCAGCAGGTCGAAACGGCCCTGCTGCGGAGTCCTGAAGTCCGGCACCAGGAAAGGGACCAGCACGAGCAGCAGCGCCATCGCGGGCAGATTGATCAGGAAGACCGAACCCCACCAGAAGTGTTCAAGGAGCAGTCCGCTGACCACCGGGCCGAGGGAAACGCCCGCGGTCATGACGGCCGTCCACACGGTCACGGCCTTGCCGCGCTGCTTCTCGTCGAGGAAGAGGTTGCGGATCAGGGCGAGTGTCGAGGGCATCAGGGCCGCGCCGCCGAGTCCCAGCAACGCCCGTACGGCGATGAGCAGTTCGGCCGAGTGCGCGTACGCGGCGGCGATCGAGGCCGCACCGAAGACCGCGGCGCCCACGAGCAGCAGCGTGCGCCGGCCCACGCGGTCGCCTAGAGCGCCCATCGTGATGAGCAGGCCGGCCAGGACGAAGCCGTACATGTCGAGGATCCACAGCTGCTGCGTGGCGCTCGGCCCGAGGTCCTGGCTGACGTAGGGGATGGCGAAGTAGAGGACCGAGATGTCCATCGAGACCAGCATCAGCGGCAGCATCAGGACGCAGAGTGCGGTCCATTCCTTGCGGCCCGCGCGGGGGCCGGGTGTGTTGTCCATGCCCGGTACACAAATGGGTGCGGCGCGTACGCCGCAAACAGAGACCTAGTGCACCTCGGCAACCGGCCGACTCGAACTGCGGCTTTGGGAAATCAGTGCACTAGTACGCTGTCGTCATGACTGACGAGGCGCCCTATCTCCGTATCGCCGGGGACATCCGCCGCAGGATCGACTCCGGCGATCTCGCGCCCGGCGACCCGGTGCCCTCCACCCGGCGCATCACCCGCGAGTGGGGCGTCGCGATGGCCACCGCGACGAAGGCGCTCGCCGCGCTGAACCAGGAGGGTCTGGTGCGCGCCGTGCCCGGTGTCGGCACGGTGGTCGCCGAGCCGGCACGGGAACGGCGCGTGGCCCCCGGCCGCGGCCTGACCCGTGAGCGCGTCATCCGCACCGCGATCGCGTTCGCGGACGAGGAGGGTCTCGCGGCACTGTCCATGCGGCGCCTCGCGGCCGAATTCGGCACTTCCACCATGGCCCTGTACCGGCATGTGCCGAGCAAGGGCGAACTCGTACGGCTGATGTCGGAGGCGGTCTTCAGCGAGGAGCCGCCGGGGCGCCGGCCGCGCGGGTGGCGAGGCCGACTGGAGCGGGAGGCGCGGTGGTTGTGGTGCCTGTACGAGCGCCACCCCTGGCTGGGGCGGGCCATGGCCGGACTGACCCGGCCGATGGCCTCGCCCCACGCGATGCGCTACACGGAGCGGGTCCTTTCGGCTCTGCACGGTCTGGGGCTCACGCCGTATCAGATGATCCATGTCCATCTGGCGGTTCTCGGGTATGCCCAGGGCGTCGCCCTGGCCATCGAGCTGGAGTCCCGGGCGCGGCAGGACACCGGCATGACGCCCGAGGAGTGGATGGCGTCCAACGAGCCGCGTCTGGACGCCATCCAGACCGCCGGGGCCTATCCGGTCCTCTCCACCCTCTTCGGCGACGAGGAGTTCGACCTGGAGCTCGGCACGCTCTTCGAGTTCGGCCTCGAACGGTTCCTGGACGGGGTCGAGGCCCTCATCGAAAAACGCGCGTGACGTACCGTCAACGGACCAGGCAGGGACGCTTGTTGTCGAACTGCCAGTCAGGGATGAGATAGCGCATGCCGGTGGCGTCGTCGCGTGCGCCCAGTGCCTTGCGCCGGTAGAGCTCGTGCGCGGCAAGAAGGCGGTCCATGTCGAGCTCGATGCCCAGACCGGGGGCCTCGGGTACGGCGATCTCGCCGTCGACGATGCGCGGCGGCGCGGTGGTGAGGCGCTCCAGGCCCTCCTGCCATATCCAGTGCGTGTCCAGGGCGTTGTACTCGCCCGGCGCCGCGGCTCCGCAGTGGGTGACCATGGCCAGGGAGACGTCGAAGTGATTGTTGGAGTGGCATCCCCAGGTGAGACCCATCGCGTTGCACAGCTGCGCCACGCGTACGGAACCCTGCATGGTCCAGAAGTGCGGGTCGGCGAGGGGGATGGAGACCGATTGCAGCGCCAGGGCGTGGGTCATCTGCCGCCAGTCGGTGGCGACCATGTTGGTGGCGGTGGGCAGGCCCGTGGCCCGGCGGAATTCGGCGAGGACCTCGCGGCCCGAGTAGCCGTTCTCGGCGCCGCAGGGGTCCTCGGCGTAGGCGAGTGTGTCGGTCAGCGGCGCGCACAGCTCGATCGCCTCGCGCAGGGACCAGGCGCCGTTGGGGTCGAGGGTGATACGGGCCTGCGGGAAGCGGTCCTTCAGCGCTCGTACGGCCGCGACCTCCTGCGCGCCCTCCAGGACACCGCCCTTGAGCTTGAAGTCACGGAACCCGTAGCGGTCAAAAGCGGCTTCGGCCTGCCGGACGATCGCCTCGGGGGTCAGGGCCTGCTCGTGCCGGATGCGGTGCCAGTCGACGGGGGACTCGGGTTCGCGGACGTACTCGAGATCGGTGCGGTCGGGGTCGCCGACGTAGAAGAGGTAGCCGAGGACGCGTACGGAGTCGCGCTGCTGCCCGTCACCGAGCAGCGCCGCGACGGGCACCTCCAGGTGCTGGCCCAGGAGGTCGAGCAGCGCGGACTCGACGGCGGTGACGGCGTGCACCGCGGTGCGCAGGTCGAAGGTCTGGGCGCCCCGGCCGCCGGCGTCACGATCGGCGAAACGGTCGCCCATCTCGCGCAGCACGCGCTTGTAGTCACCGGTGCGGGCGCCGACGACCAGCGGCTCGGCGTCGCGCAGGGTCTGGGTGATCTTCTCGCCGCCCGGCACCTCGCCCAGGCCCGTACGGCCCTCCGAGTCCGTAAGGACCACGATGTTGCGGGTGAAGTAGGGGCCGTGCGCGCCGGAGAGGTTCAGCTCCATGCAGTCCCGGCCGGCGACCGGGTAGACGCTGAAGGCGGTGACGGTCGGCTGCCTGTTCATGATCAGAGATTCCTCGGGGTAGGGAGATGCGGGGGAAACGGTGGCGGGGCGGGGCAGGGGCTTCAGGGGCTTCAGAGGCTGAGGACGTCCAGGGCCCACTCCACCGCGAGGACGCCGCCGAGGCCCAGGATCGCGAGCACCGTCGTATAGGTGGTACGCACCTTGATCGCCTCGATGACGGAGAGGTTGAAGTACTCCTTGAACAGCCAGAATCCGGGGTCGTTGACGTGCGAGAACGCGATCGATCCGCAGGAGACGGCGAGCACGAGCATCTCGGGGTGCACGCCGCTGCCCGCCAGGAGCGGCAGGACCACGCCGGAGGCGGTGACGACGGCGACGGTCGCGGAGCCGAGGGCGATGCGCAGGATGACCGCGATGAGCCAGGCGAGGATGAGCGGCGAGATGGCCCAGCCGTGGGTGGTGTCCTTGATGTGGTCGGAGATGCCCCCTTCGACCAGGACGTTCTTGAAGGCGCCGCCCGCTCCGATCACCAGCAGGATCATGGCCATGGCCTGGGCGGCCGACGCACAGGAAGCGCTGACCTCGGTCAGGCTGCGGCCGATGCGCGGGCCGAACGCCCAGATGGACAGGAGGAGGGTCAGGAGCAGCGCGATGGGCGCCGAGCCGATGAAGGTGACGAAGTGCAGGAAGGGGCTCTCGCCGGAGACGGCCATCTCGGTGACCGAGGCACCGGCGATCAGTACGACGGGGAAGAGCGCCACGGTCAGCGCCCAGCCGAGGCCCGGCATCTCCTCGTCGGTGAACTCGCGCTCGCTCACCAGGCCCTTGGGGATGGAGGGGTCCATCGCCCTGATGAACGGCAGCCGCGGCCACACGAGGGCGATCAGCGCGCCGGCGGGTATCGCGATGAACAGGCCGTAGACCAGGGTCAGTCCGACGGAGGCGTCGAACGTCGCGGCCACGGCGGTGGGGCCGGGGTGCGGCGGCAGGAAGCTGTGCATCGTGGAGAGCGTGATGGACATCGGCAGGCCGATCCACAGCAGCTTCGCCCCGGTGACGCGTACCAGCGTGAACGCGATGGGCACGATGATGATGAAGGCGACCTCGTAGAACATGGTGACGCCGATGAGCATCGACGTGACCACCATGGCCACTTGGACCCATCGCGGCCCGAACGCGTCGAGCATCTTGTTGGCGATGCGCTGTGCGGCACCGGAGTCCCCCATGACTCGGCCGACCATGGCGCCGAGCCCGATGACCAGCATCGTGTCGCCGATCTGGCCGCCGATGCCCTCGGAAAGGACGTCCGGGATCGTGGCCACCGGGATGCCCTGCACCAGCGCGACGCCGACCGCGACGAACAGGAGGGCGGCGAAACCGTTCAGTTTCAACCGGGTCATGAGGAACAGCAGGATCAAGACGCTGACCCCGACTACGACGAGCGGCATTTCAGTTCCCCTTTGAACTGTGGATCAAGTCGCGTGCGGACGGCGGTGTGGGGAGGGGTTATGGGGAGGGGGTGCGGGGAGGTGCTGTGGGGGCGGGAGACGCGGCGGATCACGCCCTGTGCCGCGCGGCCGAGACCAGCTCAAGACCCGCGTTCAGGACCGCCTCCAGATCGGCGAGGTCGTCCGGACCGGGATCGGTGAGGGGCGCGCGCACCGGGCCGACCGGCAGGCCGCGCAGCCGGGCGGCGGCCTTGACCAGCGAGACGGCGTATCCCGGAGCGCGGTCGCGCAGCTCGACCAGCGGGACGTAGAACTCCCGCAGCAGCCGGTCCACCGCCGTGTCGTCCTGCTCCCGGAGCGCGGTGAAGAAGGCGTCGGCGATCTCGGGGGCGAAGGCGTGGACGGCGGAGGAGTAGGCCGGGACGCCGACCGTGGCGTAGGCGCGGGCCTGGATCTCCGCGGTGGCGGCGCCGTTGAAGAAGAGGAATCCGTCGGGGGCGGCGAGGGTGAGGCGCTGCAGCCGGTCGAGGTCGCTGTGCCCGTCCTTGAGGCCGATGACGGTGGGTATCTCCGCGATCCTGCGCAGCGCCCCGGCGTCGAAGGTGACCTGGCCGCGCTGGTAGGCGATGAGGGGTAGCCCGGTCCCCTCGGAGATGTGCCGCAGCTGCGCCACCAGGCCGTCCTGTGAGGCCTCGACCAGGTAGTGGGGCATCACGAGGAGGGCGTCGGCGCCCTCCTCCTCCGCGATCCGGGCGAATCGCAGGGACTGGGCCCAGCCGTATCCGGTGCCTGCCACCACCGGCAGACGGCCGTCGGCGACCTCGACGGTGGCCCTGATGACCGCGCGGTACTCCTCCTCGTCGAGCGAGAAGAACTCGCCGGTTCCGCATGCGGGGAAGACCGCGCCGGGCCGGGTGTCCAACTGGGCGGCCAGGTAGGAGCGATAGGACTCCACATCCAGGCCGCCGTCGGCGGACATGCTCGTCAGCGGGAAGGACAGCACGCCGCGTGCCATGCCCTCCCGCAACCGCCGGGCGACGTCCTCGGGACTCGTACTGAGCTTGTGCTGGCTGTGCGTGTTCACGAATCTCATCTCTATATGCAGATGGCGTCCACGTATGAGAATGGAGGCTAGAGTCATGAACGATCGGGGTCAATGGGCAGGCACCGCCGATCTACGATGGGCGCATGGCGGAGAGCAGAACGGACCGCGGGGCCGGCCCGGGCGTCCGCGGGGTGAAGTCGGCGCTGCGCACCGTGGCGCTCCTCGAACTGCTCGCCGAGCGCGCCGACCGGCCTGCCCGCCTGGACGAACTCGCCACGGAGCTGGGCGTACCGCGCAGCAGCATGTACCAACTGCTGCAGACGCTGGTCGACTGCGGCTGGGTGCGCACCGACACCACCGGCTCCCTCTACGGCATCGGGATCCGCACCCTGCTCACCGGCGCGAGCTACCTCGACAGCGATGAACGGGTGCGCGCCATCCGTCCCTACCTCGACGAAGCCTCGGACGCTCTGGGCGAGACGATCCACCTGGCGCGACTCGACGGCCCGCACGTCGTGTACCTCGCGACCCGCGAGTCCCACGAATACCTGCGCACCATCAGCCGGGTCGGCCGCCGCGTCCCCGCGCACGCCGGAGCCCTCGGCAAGGCACTGCTCGCCGAGCGTCCGGACGCTGAACTCCCGCTCCCGGAAGGCCAGTTGGCGGCGCTCACGGAGAGCACGCACACCGACCGCACCGCCCTGCTCGCCGACCTCGAAAGGGTGCGGGAGCGCGGTTACGCCATCGACCGCGAGGAGACGGTGGCCGGCATCGCGGGCTTCGGCTTCGCCCTGCGCTACGACGAGCCGGCGGTCGACGCCATCAGCTGCTCGGTGCCCGTGGCCCGGCTCGCCGACGCACACCAGAGCCGCGTCGTGTCCGTGATGCGAGAGATCCAGACAAAGATCGAAAGACTTCTGTCGCCTGTTTCGGGCGCTCCCGACTGGCGCTGACCGCTCCGGCGGATCCCCGCTTGATAGGTAAGTCGCGACTTGCCTATGGTGGGAGGCATGGCGGAAGATGTTTTCAAGGCACTGGCCGATCCCACCCGTCGGCACATCCTTGACGAGCTGGTGGAACGGGACGGCCAGACCCTGTTCGAGATATGCGCGAGGCTGATGAACAAGCACGGCCTGGGGCTGTCACGCCAGGCGATCAGCCAGCACCTGGCCGTACTGGAATCCGCCGGCCTGGTCCATTCGCGGCGCGAGGGCCGCTGCAAGTTCCACGACCTCGACACCGAACCCCTTGAGCTCATCGCGACCCGATGGCTCAGGCCCGACGCACCGGAGAGCACCCCATGAGGATCCACCTGACCAGCGTCTTCGTCGACGACCAGGAGAAAGCCGCACGGTTCTACACGGACGTGCTCGGCTTCGTGAAGAAGCACGACATCTCGATGGGCGAGGGCGGGGACCGATGGCTGACCGTCGTCTCCCCGGAAGACCCCGACGGCCCCGAACTGCTTCTCGAACCCTCCGGCCACCCCGCGGTCCAGCCGTACAAGACGGCGCTGGTCGAGGACGGCATCCCGGCCACCGCCTTCGCCGTGAGCGACGTGCGGGCCGAGTTCGAGCGGCTGCGCGGGCTCGGAGTGTTCTTCACCCAGGAGCCCCTGGAGATGGGCCCGGTCACCACCGCGGTCCTTGACGACACCTGCGGCAACCTCATCCAGATCGAGCACATGAAGCAGGGCGAGCACACGAGCTGATCGGTCGCGAGCCGCGCGTGCCCGGCGCGGCGGCGGAAAGTCGGTAGCGCCCCGGAAGCCCGGGGGCGACCATGGCGCGCATGAGTGACCAACCCGATCGATGGAGCCAGGCGACCACCTACCCCGACATGTGGGCCGACCCGGACGACGACCCCCGCAACAGCGACGGGGTCAGCCCGGACGGAGAACTGGCGACGCTCCAGGACTTCCTCACCAACTACCGCCTCACCCTGCGCATGAAGTGCGAGGGCCTGGACGCCGGACAACTGGCCCGCCGCTCGGTCCCGCCGTCGACCATGTCGCTCCTTGGCCTGCTCCGCCACCTCGCCGAGGTGGAGCGGGACTGGCGCAACTGGATCAGCGACGGCGAGCCGCTGCCGAAGCTGTACGGCAAGCGCGACGCCGACTTCGACGGAGCCGTCGGCGAGCAGGCCGTGGTCGACGCCGCCTACGCCGATCTGGCCCGTGAGCAGGCCGCGACGGACGCCGCACTGGCCCGGCACCAGGACCCGGGGGAGCGGCTGGGGAAGGACGGATTCGCCGTACGCGAGCTGTTGGTGCACCGGATCGAGGAGTACGCCCGGCACTGCGGACAGGCCGACCTGCTGCGCGAGTGCATCGACGGCAGAGTGGGCCAGTAACAAACGGAAGTGAGAGACCTCACTTCCGCCGCTGAAAGCCATTGCAGTCTTGCGGTGAACGCCGTTCCGGCTCGCACCCCGCGATAGGTTCGCTACCAGCTATGTGCGCATTGTGCGAAGATCCGGAGGCCGTCGTACGGCTGCCGCGGGCAGACTCGCCGTGAGGGCCGTCCTTCGGCAAGGACCGAACGGCCAGGCGGATTTACCGGGTGGGGAAGGCGGGAACAGAGCGGTGGCGTCACAGCCATGGACTTCCGGCGTGCGTGCGGTTGCCGAGGGCGACACCGCAGCCGCCCGGCAGTTGGTGCAGCCGTCCGTGTTGCTGATCGAGGACGACCCCGGCGACGCGCTCCTGGTGGAGGAGCTCGTCGCCGACAGCGCCTTGGACATGCGTCTGCAGTGGGTGCGTTCCATGGCCGAGGCGCGTGAGGCACTGACCTTGGCGGTGCCGGACTGCGTACTCCTCGACCTGCATCTGCCGGACGCCCACGGACTGGAAGCCGTGTCCATGGTCCGCTCCCTCGCCGACCGGGTCGCGGTCGTCGTGCTCACCGGCCTCGCCGAGGAGGAGACCGGCTCCGCCGCCGTGGCCGCCGGCGCCCAGGACTACCTCGTCAAGGGCCGCGTCGAACCGGAGCTCTTCGGCCGCGCGGTGCGCTACGCGATCCAGCGCAAGCAGGCCGAACAGGCTGCCGTCGCCCTGCAGGCCAGCCAGATGCAGGCACAGGAGAACGCCCGCCTCGAGCGGGGACTGCTGCCCGTACCGCTGCTGAACAGCGCGGGCGTGGATGTCGTGGCCCGCTACCGGCCCGGCCGCGCCCAGGCCCTGCTGGGCGGCGACTTCTACGACATCGTCCAGAGCAGGGACGGCACCGTGCACGCGCTCATAGGAGACGTCTCCGGGCACGGACCCGACGAGGCGGCCCTCGGCGTGGCCCTGCGCATCGCCTGGCGCACACTGGTGCTCAGCGGAGTCACCGGCTCCGAACAGGTGGGCAGGCTCGAAGAGATCATGCTCGCGGAGCGAGTGAAGCCGTACGTCTTCGCCACTCTGACGAGTCTCTCCGTCCCGGCGGGGGCCCGGCACGCGCGGCTGACGCGCGCAGGCCACCCCGGAATCCTGCTGCGCACCGCGGGCGGCGGAGTCGAATGGGTGGAGGTCGCGGGCGGCCCTGCCCTGGGCGTCGCGCCCGACGTGCGGCTCTGGCCGGTCGAGGAGGTGCCCCTGCCGGCGGGCTCGGCACTGGTGCTCTTCACCGACGGCCTCTTCGAAGGACATGTCGGCCAAGGCCGCGAGCGTCTCGGCGAACAGGGGTTGCTGGACCTGGCGCGCGAGTTGGGCGCGCTGCGGCCGGCGGCATTCGTCGACACGCTGATCCAGCGGGCGGAGAACCTCGCCGAGGAGCAGGGCGGTCTGGCCGACGACGTGGCCGTGGTGCACTTGCACTGGCACGGAGACCCCGGAGACCCCGGAGACGCGCACAGGAACGAGGACGAGGCAGTGGCACAGGGCGGACAGGCGAGCACCGCGGTCGACAACGGCCGCCGGATCAGCATCGGAGAACAGCGCCGTGGTTGAGACGCCGAGCAGCGCACGGGTCGGCGGCCGGCTGACGGTGCAGGGCTGGATCCAGCTGGTGCTTGCCCTGATGGTGCTTCTGGTGGTGGCGGGCGCCGTGGTCGGCGCCCGCCTGCTCGGCCAGACCGCGGACGTGACCGACGAGCTGACCGACCGCCTCCTGCCCGCCCAGACACAGACATACCGCCTCCAGGCCGCCCTGGTGAATCAGGAGACCGGCGTCCGGGGCTACGCCATCACCGCCGACCGCCAGTTCCTGGACCCCTACACCAAGGGCAAGAAGGACGAGACCCGGGCCGCCGCCCGGCTGCGCGAGCTCATCGGGGACCGGCCCCAGCTGCTGGCCGACCTGGAGGCGGTCCAGCGGGAGGCGGCCGACTGGCGGCGCGCGTACGCCGAACCGCTCATCTCCGAGGTCACGCCCGGTGAGCCGCGCGCCGTCACCGAGACGGACGCCGAGCGCGGCAAGGAGGTCTTCGACCAGATCCGCACGGTGTGGGCCGCGCAGAACGCCGACCTGACCACCGCCGTCGAGGACGGCAAGGAAGAGCTGGACAGCTCCCGTACGGTACGCACGGTGGTCCTCGGGTCCATGGTGGGAGTCTTCCTGGTGACCGGCGTCGCCCTGGCGCTCCTGGTGCGCAGGCTGGTGGCCCGCCCCCTGGACGCGCTGCGCGTCTCCTCGCGGCAGGTGGCGCGCGGCGACTTCGACCACGTCATCACGGTCGACGGCCCCGCGGACCTCCAAGCGGTGGCCAGAGACGTGGAAGACATGCGCCAGCAGATAGTGGAGGAACTGGAGGCCTCGCGCCGCCAGCGGGACGAGCTGACCCAGCAGGCGGACGAGCTGGACGCCCAGGCCGTGGAACTGCGGCGCTCCAACGCCGAACTCGAGCAGTTCGCCTACGTCGCCTCCCACGACCTCCAGGAGCCCCTGCGCAAGGTCGCCTCCTTCTGCCAGCTCCTCGAGAAGCGGTACGGGAACACCCTCGACGACCGCGGCAAGCAGTACATCGACTTCGCGGTCGACGGCGCCAAGCGCATGCAGATCCTCATCAACGACCTGCTCACCTTCTCCCGTGTCGGGCGGCTCAACGACGCACAGGTGCCCGTCGACCTCGACCAGGCCCTCACCAAGGCGCTGGCCAATCTGGAGACATCCGTCCGGGACACCGACGCGATCGTCGAACGGCCCCGGCACCTGCCCGAGATCGTCGGCGACCCGACCCTCCTGACGATGCTCTGGCAGAATCTCGTCGGCAACGCCGTCAAGTTCCACCACCCCGAACGCCCCCCGCTGATCCGCATCACCTGCGAGGAGGACGAGAGTTCGGGCAACTGGAACCTCAGCGTCACCGACAACGGCATCGGCATCCCCGAGGAGTTCGCCGAGAAGGTCTTCGTCATCTTCCAGCGGCTGCACGGCCGCGATGTCTACGGCGGCACCGGCATCGGCCTCGCCCTGTGCAAGAAGATCGTCGAGCACCACGGCGGCCACATCTGGATCGACAGCCGCCACACCGGCGGCACCCGTATCTGCTTCACCCTGCCCTCCGACGCCGGCCCCGCGGAGGACACCGAATCCCGTACCGAGGAAGAGGCCCTGACATGACCACCCCTTCTGCCGCGCCCGTCGACGTACTCCTGGTCGAGGACGACCCGGGCGACGAGCTGATGACGCGCGAGGCGTTCGAGGACAACAAGATCCGGAACAATCTGCACGTCGTCCGGGACGGCGAGGAGGCCCTCGACTTCCTCTACCGGCGGGGTGAGTACGAAGGGGTGCCGCGCCCCGACCTCATCCTGCTCGACCTCAACCTCCCCAAGTACGACGGCCGCCAGGTCCTGGAGAAGGTCAAGTCGGACCCGGACCTGCAGGACATCCCGGTGGTCGTGCTGACCACGTCGGCGGCGGAGGAGGACATCCTGCGCAGCTACAAACTGCACGCGAACGCGTACGTCACCAAGCCGGTCGACCTCGACCAGTTCATCGCGGCGGTACGCCAGATCGACGACTTCTTCGTCCAGGTGGTACGCCTGCCGCGCCGCCAGAGCTGAGCCCGGATACTCCGCACCCTGCGCCCCTTCTTGGTGTGAACACACAATTTCGCCCGCCTGCGGATAGCAGGAGGCGGCCCATCGCGTCGTGATGGTTGCCAAGAAGGGGAGGGTCGATGGAGGCCTCAAATCACGACGAGTTCCGCGAGTTCGTAGCCATGCGCTCCACCGCGCTGCTGCGGCTCGCGGTCCTGCTGACCGGCGGGGACCGGCATGCGGCGGAGGATCTGCTGCAGATCGCGCTGATGAAGGCCTACGGACGCTGGGCGCGCATCGAGCAGCCCGAGGCGTACGTCCGCCAGATCATGTACCGCCAGCAGGTCAACCGCTGGCGGCTGCGCCGGCATCGCGCCGAGACGACGGTGCCCGTACTGCCCGAGTCCGCACATGAGGGCGCCGACTCGGACTCCGAGCTGAGGATCGCGCTGTGGGCGGCGCTCGGTCGTCTCACGAAGCGGCAGCGGGCCGTTGTCGTGCTGCGTTATTTCGAGGACCTGCCCGAGGCGGAGGTCGCGGCGCTGCTGAGATGCCCGATCGGCACGGTGCGCAGTACCGCGCACCGCTCGCTCGCCAAGCTCCGGGACCTCGTCCCCGAACTCGGGCCCGAGAGGCCACGGGGACAGGCGCAGCCGCTCAGCTACTCGCCGAAGGAGAT
Organism: Streptomyces longisporoflavus; assembly: GCF_014649775.1. Taxonomy (GTDB): domain Bacteria; phylum Actinomycetota; class Actinomycetes; order Streptomycetales; family Streptomycetaceae; genus Streptomyces; species Streptomyces longisporoflavus. Next base: position 443,594 of record NZ_BMTR01000001.1, read on the forward strand.
GCAGGGATGACGACGGAGCACGTGGAGGAGAAGGTCCGCGAGACACTGCACGCGGTCGCCCTTGACCGGGTGCGGGCGCCGGGAGATCTGGCCGAGCAGGTGGTGCGGCGGCGCGGCCGGCGCCGTTTCTCGCAGGCCGCGGGGGCGGCCGTGGCGGTAGCGGCGATCACGGTGGGGGCGGTCCTCGGATTCGGGGGCGGTGAGGGGGCCGGGCAGGAGCGGCCCGTGCGTCCCGCGGCGTCGCCCGAGGGCTGGAAGGCGTGGCAGAAGGACGCGCCGGGCGCCGGCGAGCGGGGCTGCCTGGTGGACGGCTCCGCGCTGTACTGCGCCGGGACCAAGTACGACGCGGCGAAGTTCGACGCCAACACCGGCGAACGGCTGTGGGCCGTCAAGGTCAACGGCGAGGGCGACGGGATCGACCACCCCTTCGCCGTGCGGGACGGAGTTGTCTATGCCTACCGCAACCACACCGCGAAGAAGCAGCCGAACGGCGACTACATGGGCGGTACCGACCTGATGGCGGTGGACGCCGGCACCGGTGACGCGCTGTGGAAGAAGAAGATGCCGCAGGACGACCGCACCGACCAGGCCGCCATGCCCATCAACGGCGCGGTCTTCGCGAACACCCCGTCGCTGCGCACGATGTCGGCCCTCGACCCGCTCACCGGCGAAGAGAAGTGGCACTACACCTGGAAGAAGGGCATCGTGTGCGAACGCGCGGTGCTCAGCGGGGTGCCCCATCTCGTGTGCACGCGGGACACGGAGAAGCCGCACGACACCGACGTCTTCCGGCTCAGTCCCGCCACCGGAGCCGCCGAGAAGGTCACCACCCTGCCCGGCAGGCATCAGCTGACCGGGAACACGGGGGACCGGCTGGTCCTGGCGGGGCAGAGGGAGCCATCGGACAAGAACCTGCGGCTGACCACCGTCAACGGCTCGGGAGCGCAGACCTCGCACACCTACCGGATGCCGGGGAAGGAGGCCGGCAAGCCGGGGACGGTGGCCAAAAACGCTGTCGTCGGCGACCGTCTGATCTCCGTGACATGGCAGGGCAAGGCCTCGGCCCACTCCCTGACCACGGGAAAGACCCTGTGGACCGCCCCCGTGGGCATCAAGATGCCCCGCGAGGAATCGTTTACGGGCATCGCCTCTCCCGTGGTGTCGGAGAGGCAGGGGGTCGTGTACTTCCTCAACCCGGCCGGAGAGCTGTCGGGTCTGGATCTGCGCACGGGCGAGAAGGTCTGGCACACGCGCGTCGACATCGGTAGGCCAGGCCCCGGCCGGGCAGAGGCGCCCCAACTCCTGCTCTACAAGGATGTGCTGGTCGCCCTGAAGGGAAGCAAGATGGTCTCCCTTCTGCCGCCCACCGGCGGCTGACCCGGGTTTCGCGGGCCGGGGCGGACCTGCCGTCCCGGCCCGACTCCGTGTGCCGGGGCCGAGCCTCCCAGCGGCCCGCGACCTGCGGCCCGCGGCAATAATGAACTCGCACCCGCCGGGCGCTGTCCTTATCCTCACCGGAGCGGGATCGCGCGGTCCCGCAGGTTGCGGTGCCGTGGCAGAGCGGCCCATTGCGATCGGCGTGCGGGAAGCCCCTCGCACGCCGACTGACGGGATCCGGGCGGGCCTTGCCCTTCCCTGTCCGCGGGTTCGAATCCCGCCGGCGCCGCAGCCGACCGGCACGAGAGCCGTACGCCGCCGCCCGTCCGCACCGACTGGAGTTCCCATGAACGCCCCCGCCCCCGCCGCTCCGGTGTTCGTCGGACCGGAACAGACCGCAGCCGTCGGGCGAGGGCAGGTCAGCGTCCTGTGGACGCTCGGCGACCGTACGAGGGACCTGGACGCCGACGTCATCCGCCTTGCTCCGGGCGCGAGCACCGGCGAGCACACGGAGCAGGAGTTCGGCGTCCTGCTCACCGTGCTGACCGGCACCGGTGCACTCCGCACCCCGGACGCGACCTGGCGGCTCACGCCCGGCGCCCTCGCCTGGCTTCCCGCGGGCATCAGCCGCTGCGTGGACGCGGGGGATGAGGGGGATGAGGGGCTGGTCTACACGACCGCGCACCGCCGACACCCGCTCCCCGGCAGCGGGCCGCTCGGCGGCTCAGACGGCGGGGAGCCGGTCTGCCTGCTCGATCGCGTCTGCGCGGAGTGCGGCAGTCTCGCCGCCGAACGGGATGCCCGCTACTGCGCCCGCTGCGGCACACCCCTGACCGACTGAGGCCACCGCCTTTCCAGCACGACCAGCCCGCGTCCAGGCGTACGACAGGAGCCCCCCACGATGTCTGACACGAATGCGGGTCGTACCGGGGGCGCGCAGAACGTCCTCACCGGTGACCACCGCTCCGCACACCTCCTCGCCGAGAACGTGCACTGCGTGCTCGGGGACCGCCTCGTGCTGCGTGACGTCTCGCTGAAGGTGTCACGGGGCGAGCGGGTCGGTCTGATCGGCGAGAACGGGCGGGGCAAGTCGACCCTGCTGCGCGCGATCGCCGGTGAACTGCCGGTGCAGCGGGGGCAGGTCGTACGGGCGGTCGCGGGTCAGGTGGGCTTCCTGCCCCAGGAGCCGGGCTTTCCGGCCGGTGCGACCATCGAGACCGTACTGGCGCGGGCGACCGCCGAGTTCGGTGAGATGGCCGAACGCATGCGCGCCGCCGAGGAGTTGATGTCATCCGGCGCGGAAGATCTGAGCGAGGTGCTCGGTGAGTACGGCAGGCTCCAGGACGAGTTCGCCCGGCGCGGCGGCTGGGAGCTCCACGCCCGCGTCGGCGAGGTCCTCGATGTTTTCGGTCTGGGGGGCCTGGACCGGCTTCGGCCCACCGCGGCGCTCTCGGGCGGCGAGCGGTCCCGCCTCGCGCTCGCCGCTTTGGTCCTCACCGAGCCCGCCGGGTTGCTGCTCGACGAGCCGACGAACCATCTCGACGACCGCGCGGTGGACTGGCTGGTCCCGTGGCTGGCCCGGTACCAAGGGCCGTGCCTCATCGCCTCGCACGATCGTGTGCTCCTCGACAAGGCCGTCACCGCCATCGTCGACCTGGACGGGTCCCGCGGCACCACGGTGCGCTACGGCGGCGGCTACCGCGACTACCTCGACGAGCGCGCCGCGGCGCGAGCGCACTGGTGGCAGCAGTACCGCGACTGGCGCCAGGAGCTCGTGGAGGCCCGGCGGCGTCTTGACAGAGCGGCCAGGTCCGGCCGTGTCTTCGGCGGGAGGCGGGACAGCGACAAACTGTCCTACGACCTCGCCGGAGGCGGCGCCCAGGCTGCCGCCGCCCGCGCGACCCGTGCCGCCAGGCAGCAACTGGGGCGGCTGCTCGACGAGGAGGTGCGGCGCCCGCCCCAGCCGCTGGCTTTCCGGGCGCCTGAGGGTGATCCGGCGGGCGAGGGTGCGGAACGGCCCGGCGACGGGGTGCTGCTGCGGGCCTCGGGCCTGGCCGTGGGTGACGTGCTGCGGGGCGTGGACCTTGAGCTCGCCCCCGGTTCGCGGCATGTGATCACCGGGCCGAACGGCTCGGGCAAGTCCACGCTCCTGTCCGCACTGGCCGGCCTCCGGGCCCCCGACGCGGGAGCGGTTACACGCCAACCGGATCTGCGCATCGGTTACTTGCCCCAGGAGAGTGACTTCTCCGGGGAGCGGCGCGGCGTCCTGGAGACCTTCGCCGCACACCGCGCGGCCTACGTGGACGACGCGGCGCGCGAGCTGACCCGCTTCGGCCTGTTCGCGAGCGCGGACTTCGACGTCCCGGTGAACCGTCTCTCGGTGGGGCAACTGCGGCGGCTCGAACTGGCGCTGCTGTTCTCGCGGCGCCCGGACCTGCTGCTGCTCGACGAGCCGACCAACCACCTCAGTCTGGACCTGGTCGAGCAACTGCAGGACGCGGTGCAGCAGTTCACGGGCCCGGTCGTCATGGTCACCCACGACCGGGCACTGCGCGAACGCCATCGCGACAGCCTGCTGGAGCTGGTCGACGGACGGCTGACCCGGCCGGCGTAGTCGTCCCGGCCCGGCCAGTTCCCCGGTCCGGCTAGTTGTCCACGTCCCCGTACGTCGTGCCGACCTTGAGCCCGTCGATCCAGTTGATGACCCGCTTGTCCTCGACCTCGGAGCCGTAGGAGCCGAAGCGGGTGTCATTGCCCAGGTCGTCCCAGGTGCGGCCGGAGAACTCGGCGACCTTGGTGCCGTTGTAGAAGGCCGACACCCACCCGGTGGAGGCGTCGGACGAGGTGTGGATTCCGAGCACGATGCGCTTGTACGTGCTGGTCGTGACGGGGGTGGACCACTTCAGGGTCCACTTCTCGCCGGCCTCGATGTGGAACAGCTTGAGCGCGCCGCCCTCGACCTTCATCAGTACCGGGTAGTTCTGCTGGTGCTGGTCATTGGTGCCGTACGACTTCCACTGGAAGATCGTGCCCGCGTCCGGGGTGTTGGTGGAGGTGTCCCAGCCGATCCAGTACGTCGAGTTGTTCTTGAACGTGTACCGCGAGCCGCCGACGCTGATCCCGTGGGCCTCGCAACGCTCCAGGCCCAGCGGCTTGTTGAACTTGAAGACCTGGCCGCGGCCGTCGCCGTTGTCCTGGACGGTGACGCTGCCGGGGCTGTCGCAGAGCGTGGAGGAGAACACCCCGGTGCCGCCGGAGGCGTCCCCGTCCCAGATGACGGAGGCGTCGGCGGGTGCCGCGGTGAGCAGGACCAGTGAAGAGACGGCAGCCGTGAGCGTGCCGGTTCGCTTGCGCATGGGGGCTCCTTGCGAGTGGGGGGACGGGGCCGCGTGCCGTAGACCATCTGTGCGCCAGGTGGAGAGTAAACGGTTTCTAGCATGGACATGGGTGAACACTCAATGGAGAAGCATCAGTTGGGCACGCCGTACAGAAAGCGGTATCTGCGGCAACCGGGCTGAAAGGCGCGGACCCGCCCTGCCGGGCGGGGATCAGTTGAGGACGAAGGGGAGCTCCGCGGCCAGCGCGCCGAGTTCGGTCTGCTCCGCGTCGGTCGGAGCCCGTCGGCCGGTGCCGATCAGCAGCGCGTCCGTGTCGGAGAACGACTTGGGGAACGCGGCCCCGGCGATGTCCTCCAGCATCCCGCGGCTGCGGGCGAGCCCCTCCGCGGGCGGCCCGGCCACATGCGGGAGGTGGGCGATCAGGTCGAGGTGGTGCAGGGTCCATTCCATGACGTACGTCATGAGGAAGTCGCCCGCGGTGAGGACCTCGTCGCGGGTGCTCACCCGGGCTCCGGGGTCCGCGAGCCGGGCGGCGCGCCCTGCGGCCGATCCGACGTCGTCGAGGTGGAACTTGAGCAGCCAGGGCTCGCCGTAGGCGGCAGCCAGCCGGACGGTCAGCGCGTCCAGCGGGTCCTCACCGGTCGGCGGCGTCGCGGTGACGTCCCAGTAGGTCAGGGCGTCGCGGGTCGGCTCCGTGTCGGCGGGGGTCACGAGGGTGATCAGGACATCCTGGGCATCGACGATCAGATGGCAGGCCAGGTCCCGCACGAGCCAGCCGGTACAGCCGGAGGGCCGCCCGAAGTCCTCGTCCGGCAGTTCGGCGACGGCCTCGCGCAGCGCTGTCCATGAGCGTAAGAAGAGATCCACGCCGCAAAGGTAGTGCGGTGCAGCAAAGCCGGACAAGCGGATGAGGGCAGCGGCCGGGCCCTGCCGCTGCTGACTCACCGGCGCCGGACGCCGCCGCACTCCTCAGCTCGGTCGGCACGCTCGAACCTGTCGGTGTCGGCACGACCGGCCGGACCGCAGCCGCCCGGCACTACCCGCTCCGTCAATCGGCCGGAGGGGCCACCTGGCCGGTGTCCGCAAGCAGCCGGACAGTAGAGTTCGGGTGCGTCAGCCCCCCGAACACCGAGGTACCGTCCGTGACCCCCGCACCCGCCGCACACCCCCTCCCGCCTGCAGTGTTCCCTCCTGCGGTAAGCGTGGTGGGCATCGGGGCCGACGGGTGGGCCGGACTGACCGACGCGGCGCGCGCGGCACTCGGCGAGGCGCAGGTTCTGATCGGCGGGCAGCGCCAGCTGGACCTGCTGCCGCCGCAGTGCGCGGGGCGGCGTGTGCCGTGGCCCTCGCCGTTGCGGCCCGCAGTGCCTGCTCTGCTCGCCGAGCACGCGGGGAGCAGGATCGCCGTCCTGGCCAGCGGGGACCCGATGTTCTACGGCATCGGCCGGGCGCTCACCGAAGTGCTCGGCTCCGACGGGCTGCGGATCCTGCCCCACCCGTCGTCCGTTTCGTATGCTTGCGCCCGCATCGGCTGGCCGCTGGAGGACACCGAGGTCGTCACCCTGGTCGGCCGGCCCGCGGCCCGCCTCGCCGCGGCTCTGCACGACGGGCGCCGGCTCCTTGTGCTCAGCGCGGACGCCGACACACCCGCCGTGGTCGCCGCGCTGCTGCGGGAGCGGGGCTTCGGGCCGAGCGCACTTCGTGTCCTCGAGCAGCTCGGCGGCGAGGACGAGGCCTGTGCCGAAGGAACCGCGGACACTTGGGCGCACCCGCCGGGCGACCCCCTGAACGTCATCGCGATCGAATGCCGGCGTGAACCCGATGCCCTGCGCCTCGGCGCCGTTCCCGGCCTGCCCGACGCGGCGTACGAAACCGACGGCCAGCTCACCAAGCGCCACATCCGCGCCGCCACCCTCGGCGTGCTCGCGCCGGCCCCCGGCGAGCTCCTGTGGGACATCGGCGGCGGCTCGGGGTCCGTGGCGATCGAGTGGATGCGCACCCACCCCTCCTGCCGGGCGATCACCGTGGAGCGCGATCCGGTGCGGGCACAGCGCATCGAACGCAACGCCGCACACCTCGGCGTGCCCGCCCTGCGTGTGATCACCGGCCGGGCACCCGACAGCCTGGCCGAACTTCCCACGCCCGACGCCGTGTTCATCGGCGGCGGGCTTACCGTGCCCGGCCTGCTCGACGCCTGCTGGGAGGCGCTGCCCGCCGGTGGCCGCCTGGTCGCCAACACGGTCACCCTGGAGTCCGAAGCGCTGCTGACCGAGCGCTACCGCAGGCACGGCGGTGATCTGGTCCGCCTCGCCGTCGCGCACGCCGTGCCCGTGGGCGGGTTCACCGGCTGGCGCCAGGCGATGCCGGTCACCCAGTGGTCCGTACGCAAACCCCCGACGTCCCCCGCCGCGGAACGCTCGGCGGAAGTCCCCGCAAAACCCTCGGCAGAACCCTCAGGAGACAACCAATGACCGTGTACTTCATCGGCGCGGGCCCCGGCGCGGCCGACCTGATCACGGTGCGCGGCGCGCGCACGCTCGCCGCGTGCGGGGTGTGCCTGTACGCGGGCAGCCTGGTCCCCCGTGAACTGCTCGCCGAGTGCCCCGGGGACGCCCGCCTGATCGACACCGCGCAGCTCGACATCGACCAGATCACCGCCGAACTCGTCACCGCCCACGAGCAGGGTCACGACGTGGCCCGCCTGCACTCGGGCGACCCGTCCGTCTTCAGCGCCGTCAACGAGCAGATGCGGCGCCTGGACGAGGCGGGTGTGCCCTACGAGGTGGTGCCGGGTGTGCCCGCGTTCGCCGCCGCCGCGGCGTCGCTCAAGCGGGAGCTGACCGTACCGACCGTCGGCCAGACCGTCATCCTCACCCGGATCGCCAACCGGGCCACCGCGATGCCCGAGGGTGAGGACCTGGCCACGCTGGGACGCAGCGGCGCCCTGATCGTGCTTCACCTCGCCGCCAAGTATGTGGACCGCGTGGTCGAGGAGCTCCTGCCGCACTACGGTGCCGACTGCCCGACCGCCGTCGTGGCCCTGGCCTCCCGCCCGGACGAACTCATCCTGCGCGGCCCTCTCGACGAGATCGCGGCCCAGGTGAAGGCGGCGGGCGTGATCCGTACCGCCGTCATCATGGTCGGCCGCACTCTGGGCGCCGAACAGTTCCGCGACAGCCACCTCTACTCACCCGAACGCGACCGGCACGTCTGCTGAGAGCGGTCGCGTCGGGCGCTGCAGTCCCGGGACGAGGAGCCCGATCACGACCCACATCGGGGCCCCGCCCAAGCCCTTGTATGCCAGTACGGTCCAGGCGCTGTTCTCCCGCCTCAGCGCACGCTGCTGCGGCCGACGACCGTGCCCGCCCGGTCGATGCAGATGACGTCCACGGCGACCGGCGCGCCCCGCAGGACCGACAGCGCCTCGTCGCGTGCCGCCACGGCCACCAGGTCGCCGAGCGGGACGCCGCGCGCCTGGCACAACTGCAGTGCGGCCAGGCCGGTGTTGGCGACTTCCACCTCTGCCGCCAGGGCTTCGTCCGCGCCGCCCCGGCGGGCGAGCGAGGCCAGGAAGGGCTTGTCGACCCGGGAGCGGGCCGAGTGCAGGTCGAGGTGTCCGGCGGCGAGCTTGGAGAGCTTGGCGAATCCGCCGCACACCGTGAGTCGGTCCACGGGGTGCCGGCGCACGTACTTGAGCACCGCGCCCGCGAAGTCCCCCATGTCCAGGAGGGCGATCTCCGGAAGGCCGTACTCGGTCACCACCGTCTTCTCCGAGGTCGAGCCCGTGCAGCCGGCCACGTGCGTGTGCCCGGCGGCGCGCGCCACGTCCACCCCGCGGCGGATCGAGTCGATCCACGCCGAGCAGGAGTAGGGCACCACGATGCCGGTCGTGCCCAGGATCGACAGGCCGCCAAGGATGCCCAGGCGGGGGTTCCAGGTGGAGCGCGCGATCTCCTCGCCGTGGTCGACGGAAACGGTGATCTCGACGTCTCCCGTGCCCCCGTGCTCCGCGGCGACCCGCGCGATGTGCTCGCGGATCATCTGGCGCGGCACGGGATTGATCGCGGGCTCGCCGACGTCGAGCGGCAGACCTGGCAGGGTGACCGTGCCCACGCCGGGCCCTGCCTTGAAGACCACCCCTGCCCCCGGCGACAGGTGCCGCGCGGTGACCCGTACGAGCGCGCCGTGCGTCACGTCGGGGTCATCGCCCGCGTCCTTGACCACTCCCGCGGTCGCCTGCCCTTCGACCAGTTCCTCCACCGCCAGGGCGAAGGCCGGAGTCTGGCCCTTGGGCAGGGTGATGGTCACCGGGTCGGGAAAGTCGCCGCTGAGCAGGGCCGTGTAGGCGGCCGTCGCCGCCGCCGTCGCGCAGGCACCGGTCGTCCAGCCGGGCCGCAGGCCGGTGTGCTTGAGTTGGGCGCTGCGCCCGCCTTTCGCCTCACTCATGGATGGATCCGATGCACGTTCTGATACTGGGCGGGACCACGGAGGCCCGTCGCCTCGCCGGGACACTGGTGGCGGAGCTGCCCGCCGGAGCGCGGGTGACCAGCTCCCTCGCCGGACGGGTGGCAAGCCCGAAGCTGCCGCCGGGCGAGGTGCGCGTGGGCGGCTTCGGCGGAGCCGACGGGCTTGCCGCATGGCTGCGGACGCACCGGGTGAGCGCGCTCATCGATGCCACCCATCCTTTCGCCGAGACGGTCAGTTTCAACGCGGCCGCTGCCGCCGCTGCCGCCCATGTTCCCCTGCTCGCGCTGCGCCGGCCCGGCTGGGTGCCGGCCGAGGGCGACACCTGGCACCCGGTCGGCTCCCTGGCCGAGGCGGCCGAGGTGCTGCCCGGGCTCGGGCAGCGGGTGTTTCTCACCACCGGGCGCATGGGCCTTGCCGCCTTCGCCGGTCTGGACCGGCTGTGGTTCCTGATGCGGTCGGTGGATGCCCCGGACGCACCGCACCCTCCGCAGATGGAGGTACTGCTCGACCGGGGCCCGTTCACCCTGGAGGGGGAGCGCGAGCTGATCCGCCGCCATCGCATCGACGTCGTCGTCACGAAGGACAGCGGCGGCGCCGCCACCGCCCCCAAGCTGGCGGCCGCCCGCGAGGCGGGCATCCCCGTGGTCGTGGTGCGCCGACCGCCGGTGCCCGGGGGCGTGAGCGTGGCCGGCACCCCGCAGGAGGCCGTGGCCTGGCTGCGCGCGCAGGGCGGCAGCCAGTCCTGGCGAAAAGAACCGGAACCCTAGCCCCGCGGAGTGCCCTCGGCGGGTTCCTCGGGGTAGCGGCGGGGCGTCCACACGATCTGCTGTCCGTCGCCGCGCTGCTCCCAGCGGGTCTGCGAGGACCCGACGAGCAGGATCGTGCGCATGTCCACCTCGGCCGGATCGAGATCGGCGAGCCGCACGGTGCGCACGCTCTCGTCCGGTCCGCCGACATCACGGCCGAGCACCACGGGGGTGTCCGGCGAGCGGTGTTCGAGCAGCAGGTCCCGGGCCTTGCCGACCTGCCAGGTCCGGCTGCGCGAGCCGGGGTTGTACAGCGCGAGCACCAGGTCGGCCGAGGCCGCCGCCCGCAGCCGCTCAGCGATGACCTCCCAGGGCTTGAGCCGGTCGGAGAGCGAGATCGTGGCGTAGTCGTGGCCCAGCGGAGCACCCGCGCGGGCGGCTGCCGCGTTGGCCGCCGTCACTCCCGGAAGCACCCGCACCGGCAGGTCCGCGTACTGCTTCTGCGTGGCCGCCTCAAGGACGGCCGTCGCCATGGCGAAGACGCCGGGATCGCCGCCGGAGACCACGGCCACGCGCCGGCCGCGCCGGGCGAGGTCCAGGGCGAACTCGGCGCGCTCGGACTCGACCTTGTTGTCGGAGCCGTGGCGCACCTGCCCCGGACGGACCGGCACCCGCTCCAGATAGGTGGTGTAGCCGACCACGTCGTCCGCGGCGGCGAGCACCCCGCGGGTCTCGGGCGTGAGCCACAGCGGCCCGGCGGGTCCGGTGCCGACCACCGCCACCTCGCCGGAGTCCGGGCCGCGCTCGGGCCGGGGCGCGTCGATCCTGCTGGGCAGGACCGCGACCGCGAAGTACGGCACGGAGCCGGCGTCGACCGCGGCAAGATCGTCGACGCGCTCACCGGCCATCGTGGCGCGCTCGACGTAGTGCGCCTCGGGCAGCCGCCCGGACGTCTCGAAGGCGCGGCGCACGGCGGGGAACGTACGGCCCAGCTTCATCACGACCGCGGCGTCGGTGGCGGCAAGCCGGGCGGTCAGCTCCTCCTCGGGCAGGGTGCCGGGCAGGATGGTGAGGACTTCCTCGCCCTCGGCCAGCGGAGTGCCGAGCCGGGCTGCCGCCGCGCTGACGGAGGTCACACCGGGGATCACCTCGGTGGGATAGCGGTCGGCGAGCCGCTTGTGCATGTGCATGTACGAGCCGTAGAAGAGCGGGTCGCCCTCGGCGAGGACGGCGACCGTGCGCCCGGCGTCCAGGTGCACCGCCAGGCGGGCCGCGGCCTCGGCGTAGAAGTCCTCCATCGCGCCCCGGTAGCCGCCGGGGTGGTCGGTGGTCTCCGTCGTGACGGGGTAGACCAACGCTTCCTCGATGTGGTCGGCGCGCAGGTGCTTGGCCGCGATGGACCGCGCGATCGACCGTCCGTGCCGGGCGCTGTGATAGGCGACGACATCGGCCTCGGCGATGACCTCCACCGCCCGCAGGGTCATCAGGGACGGGTCGCCGGGGCCGAGGCCCACGCCGTACAGGCGGCCGGTGTTGTGCTCGCTCACGTGCTCGCTCACGCTCATTCTTCCTCGCTGGCGATCGCGTTGAGTGCGGCGGCCGCGATGGCGCTGCCGCCCCGACGGCCCCGCACGATCATGTGTTCCAGGCCGGACGGGTGCGCGGCCAGGGCGTCCTTGGACTCCATGGCGCCGACGAAGCCGACGGGCACCCCGATGACGGCGGCGGGGCGCGGGGCGCCCTCCTCGATCATCTCGAGCAGCCGGAACAGGGCGGTGGGCGCATTGCCGACGGCTATGACCGCGCCCTCCATCCGATCGCGCCACAGTTCCAGGGCGGCGGCGCTGCGGGTGGTGCCGAGCTTGGCCGCCAGGTCGGGCACCGCCGGGTCGGACAGGGTGCACACCACGTCGTTGTCCGCGGGCAGCCGCTTGCGCGTGACGCCGCTCGCGACCATGGCCACGTCGCACAGGATGGGGGCGCCGGCGCGCAGGGCCTCGCGGGCCCTGGCCACCACGTCCGGGGTGAAAGCGAGGTCGCGTACGAGGTCGACCATGCCGCAGGCGTGGATCATGCGGACCGCGACCTGGCTCACGTCGGCGGGCAGACCCGCGAGATCCGCCTCCGCGCGGATCGTGGCGAAGGACTGGCGGTAGATCGCCGGTCCGTCCTTCTCGTACTGATGCACAGTGCGTTCGCTCTCTTGATAGGGCATGGAACAGTCAGGTGTCGCGAGGTCGTTCATGTCGTGTCAGCCGCGGGCCGCGGCCACGGCGGCGGCGAGCGCGCCCGGGTTGCCGGGGACGGTCGCCGGGGTGTCTCGTTTCTCGCCGTGTACGCGGCTGATCTCGTACCCCTCGGGGGTGGCGACGACGTCGATCCACTCTCCGTGGGGATGTCCGCACCGGCGTGCGCACCCCGACCAGTAGACGGGCAGCGCTCCCACGGGGCCAAGAGCGGCGGTCGCCGTGGCGCGTACGTCGTCCAGGGACTTGGCGCAGCCGGGCCGGCCGATGCAGGCACCCACGCCGGTCCAGGGGGAGTCGGGTCCGGTGCTGAGCCCTGCGGCCTTCAGGTCCTCCAGGAGTTCCACGGCCTTGGGCCGCTCGACTCCGGGCAGGACGACGCCGCGCCAGGGGGTCAGGCGCAGTTCGCCGTTGCCGTGGTGGCGTGCGGTGTCCGTCAGTGTCTGCCACTGGGCTGCGCTGACGCGTCCCAGGGGCAGGCCCAGGGAGAGCGCGGCCGTCTCGTGCGGGCCGGAGACGACGCCGAGGGCGGGTCCGCCCGCGTCCCGGGGGAGCGGGGCGGTCACGGGGGCGGGGTCGAACCCGGCTTGCCGCAACCGGTGTACGACCGTGTCGAACAGGCGGCCGGTGCCGCCGGGCAGCTCCGACACGCGCCAGGCACCCGTGCCGGCGGCCTGGTCCAGGAACGTCTCGGCGGCGGCGAGGGCGGCTTGCGGTGCCTGCGCGGCACGTACGACTACGGCGTCCTGCCCCTGGCCGATCCGCAGCAGTGCCGCGTCGCCGCCCCGCGCCGTCAGGGTCACGTCCCCGCCCAGAGCCCCCACGTCGCCGCGGCCGTCGTCGAGGGCGAACAGGAACCGGCCGGACAAATCGGCGGCCTGGTCGCTGGTGCAGATCAGTTCGTCCAGGGCCGACAGCCACGGGCGGATGTCGTGTTCTCCGCGGCCGTCGAGTCCCGAGAGCGGGGAAGCCACCACGTTGCGCGCACGCTCGTGGCGTTCGGAGGGCAACAGGCCCGCACCGCCGAGCACATGAGCCAGTTCGCTCCCGCACCGCTCACCCAGACCGCGCAACTGCACATTGCCGCGCGATGTGAGATGCAACTCGTCATCTCCAAGGCGCCGGGCCAGCTCGCGCAGCACTTCGGCCTGCTCCGCGGACAGCAGGCCGCCCGGAATACGGACACGCGCCAGGGCCCCGTCGTCCGCCCGGTGCAGCCGAAGCGTGCCGGGGCAGGCGTCACCACGGCTGCGGGCAGACTCGTCTCCCGGCAGCGCAGGTGAGGGGACCGATGGGGGCATGGCGGCGAGCATACCGACCGATCGCAGCAGGTCCGCCTGCCCCCCGTCAGTTGATCGGCCCTTAGTATTCCTAGCGACGGGCCGACCGGCCCGTCGTCGCCACAGACGGCGACAAGGGGAGGAAGCCCGGTGCGATTCCGGCGCGGTCCCGCCACTGTGAGCCCGGCCCTGGTGCCGGGTGAGTCAGGAACTCCCTTCCCCGAGCTCTCGTCCGCTCGAGCAGGGGAGACGCCATCGACACCACCCGGGGCGTGGACACCCCGAGGAAGGCACGACGCCGCATGATCCTGCTCCTGTCGACGTCCGACACCGACCTGCTCAGCGCCCGCGCCGCGAACGGCCCGGTCGCCTACCGCTACGCCAACCCCTCCCGCCTCGCACTCGAGGACCTTCCGCAGCTCCTGGACGGCGCCGATCTGGTCGTCGTGCGCCTTCTGGGCGGAGTGCGCGCCTGGCAGGACGGCCTCGACCAAGTCATCGCGACCGGCCGCCCCGTGGTCGTCCTCACCGGCGAACAGGCGCCCGACGCCCAGCTGATGGCCGCTTCGACCGTCCCCATCGGCCTCGCCGCCGAGGCCCACGCCTATCTGGCGCACGGCGGGCCCGACAACCTCGAGCAGCTGGCCCGGTTCCTCTCCGACACCGTGCTGCTCACCGGTCACGGCTTCGAACCGCCCGCCGCCGCGCCCTCGTGGGGCCCGCTGGAGCGCACCGCCCGTCAGGTCGAGGGGCCGACCGTGGCGGTGCTCTACTACCGCGCCCACCACATGAGCGGCAACACCGCCTTCATCGAGGCGCTGTGCCGCGCCATCGAGGACGCCGGTGCCCGCCCGCTGCCGCTGTACGTCGCCTCGCTGCGTACCCCCGAGGCCGAACTCATCGAGGAACTGCGCGCCGCCGACGCGATCGTGACCACGGTCCTCGCGGCGGGCGGCACCCGGCCCGCCGAGGCCTCGGCGGGCGGCGACGACGAGTCCTGGGACGCCGGTGCCCTCAGCGGCCTCGACGTGCCCATCCTCCAGGCGCTCTGCCTCACCAGTTCCCGCAGTGACTGGGAGGACAACGACGAGGGCGTCTCGCCGCTGGACGCCGCCAGCCAGATCGCGGTCCCCGAGTTCGACGGCCGTCTGATCACGGTGCCGTTCTCGTTCAAGGAGATCGACGAGGACGGTCTGCCCGCGTACGTCGCCGATGACGAGCGCGCGGCCCGGGTCGCGGGCGTCGCCGTGCGGCACGCGCGACTGCGGCACATTCCGGCCGCCGACAAGCGCGTCGCGCTGGTCCTTTCCGCCTACCCGACCAAGCACTCGCGGATCGGCAACGCGGTCGGCCTCGCCACCCCGGCCAGCGCCGTGGCCCTGCTGCGCCGCCTCCAGGAGGAGGGCTACGACTTCGGCACCGAAGAGGTGCCCGGCCTGGTCTCCGGCGACGGCGACGAGCTGATCTACGCGCTGATCGAGGCGGGCGGCCACGACCAGGAGTGGCTCACCGAGGAGCAGCTGGCCCGCAACCCCGTCCGTATCCCGGCGGCCGACTACCGGCGCTGGTTCGCGACGCTGCCCGCCGAGCTGCGCGAGTCCGTCGAGGAGCACTGGGGGCCCGCCCCCGGCGAGATGTTCGTGGACCGGTCGCAGAACCCGGAGGGCGACATCGTCCTGGCGGCCCTGCGCCGCGGCAACCTGCTCATCCTCATCCAGCCGCCGCGCGGCTTCGGCGAGAACCCGATCGCGATCTACCACGACCCCGATCTGCCGCCCTCGCACCACTACTTGGCCGCCTACCGATGGATCGCCGCATCCGCCGACGACAACGGCTTCGGCGCCGACGCGATGATCCACCTCGGCAAGCACGGCAACCTCGAATGGCTGCCCGGCAAGAACGCGGGCCTGTCCGCGGCCTGCGGCCCCGACGCGGCCCTGGGCGATCTGCCCCTGATCTACCCGTTCCTGGTCAACGACCCGGGAGAGGGGACCCAGGCCAAGCGGCGCGTGCACGCCACCCTGGTCGACCACCTCGTACCGCCGATGGCCCGCGCCGACAGCTACGGCGACATCGCCCGCCTGGAACAACTCCTGGACGAACACGCCCAGATCGCCGCGATGGACCCGGCGAAGCTGCCCGCGATCCGCGCCCAGATCTGGACCCTGATCCAGGCCGCCAAGCTCGACCACGACCTGGGGCTCGAAGACCGCCCCGAGGACGAGGGCTTCGACGAGTTCATCATGCATCTCGACGGCTGGCTCTGTGAGATCAAGGACGTCCAGATCCGCGACGGCCTGCACGTCCTGGGCGGCGCCCCGGCCGGCGCCGACCGCGTCAACCTGGTCCTCGCGATCCTGCGTGCCCGCCAGATCTGGGGCGGCACCGCGTCGCTGCCGGGCCTGCGCGAGGCGCTGGGCCTCGACGAGTCGGCGGCCACCCGCACGAGCGCCGACCGGGTCGAGGAGCAGGCCCGCGCCCTGGTCCAGGCGATGGAGGACGCGGACTGGGCCCCGGACGCCGTCGCCACGGTCGCGGCGGGCCACCCGCAGGCGGTCGCCGACATCCTCGACTTCGCCGTGCGCGAGGTCGTACCGCGCCTGGCCGCCACGACCGACGAGCTGGACCACACCGTGCACGCCCTGGAGGGCGGCTTCGTGCCCGCGGGCCCTTCGGGCTCCCCGCTGCGCGGCCTGGTCAACGTCCTGCCGACCGGCCGCAACTTCTACTCCGTAGACCCCAAGGCGGTGCCCTCGCGCCTCGCCTGGGAGACCGGTCAGGCCCTGGCCGACTCGCTCCTGGAGCGCTACCGCACCGACAACGGCGACTGGCCGACCTCGGTGGGCCTGTCCCTGTGGGGTACGAGTGCCATGCGCACCGCCGGTGACGACGTCGCCGAAGCCCTCGCCCTGCTCGGCATCCGCCCGGTCTGGGACGACGCATCGCGCCGTGTCACGGGCCTGGAGGCGATCCCCGCGGAGGAGCTCGGCCGCCCGCGCATCGACGTCACCCTGCGCATCAGCGGTTTCTTCCGCGACGCCTTCCCGCACACCATCGGCCTCCTGGACGACGCGGTCCGCCTGGCCGCCTCGCTTGAGGAGCCGGACGAGGCGAACTACGTGCGCGCGCACGCGCAGGCCGACCTCGCGGAGCACGGCGACGAACGCCGCGCCACCACCCGCATCTTCGGCTCCCGCCCCGGCACGTACGGCGCGGGCCTGCTCCAGCTCATCGACTCCCGCGACTGGCGCACCGACGCCGACCTCGCCGAGGTCTACACGGTCTGGGGCGGCTACGCCTACGGCCGTGAGCTCGACGGGCGTCCGGCGCGCGAGGAGATGGAGAGCGCGTACAAGCGCATCGAGGTCGCGGCGAAGAACACCGACACCCGTGAACACGACATCGCCGACTCGGACGACTACTTCCAGTACCACGGCGGCATGGTGGCCACGGTGCGCGCGCTGAAGGGCAGCGCGCCCGAGGCGTACATCGGCGACTCCACCCGTCCCGAGACGGTCCGCACCCGCACCCTGGTCGAGGAGACCTCCCGCGTCTTCCGCGCCCGCGTGGTCAACCCCAAGTGGATCGAGGCGATGCGCCGCCACGGTTACAAGGGCGCCTTCGAGCTCGCCGCCACGGTCGACTACCTCTTCGGGTACGACGCGACGACGGGCGTGGTCGCCGACTGGATGTACGACAAGCTCACCGAGACGTACGTCCTTGACCCGACCAACCGGGACTTCCTCAAGCAGGCCAACCCCTGGGCCCTGCACGGCATCGCCGAGCGCCTTCTGGAGGCCGAGTCCCGCGGCATGTGGGCCAAGCCCGACCCCGCGGTGCTCGAGGCCCTGCGTCAGGCCTACCTGGAGACGGAAGGTGACTTGGAGGGCAAGGACTGAGCGCCTGTCGTCGGCCTTCGTATGAGGGGAGGGCCCCATCCCGCTGCCGGGGTGGGGCCCTCCCCTCATGCGTGCGCCGGTGGGGGTGCTACTCCGGGAGCGTGGCCCGGATCGCGGAGATGTCGAACTGCAGCCGAACCTTCTCGCTCACCATGGCGCCGCCCTGTTCCAGGCGCTGGTTGTAGACCAGGCCCCAGTCGGTGCGGTCGATGGTGGTGGTGCCGTCGAAGCCGGCGCGCTCGAAACCGAAGGGGTCCACGACCGAGCCGAGGTAGTCCAGCTGCAGCTCGACGGGCCGGGTGACGCCGCGGATGGTCAGCTCACCGGCCATGCGGAAGGTCTCGCCGCCCTCATGGACCGTGGACGTGCTGCGAAACGTCATCTCCGGGTGGCGGCGCGCGTCGAAGAAGTCGGCACCTATGAGGTGCGTGTCCCGCTGTTCCACGCCGGTGTCGACACTGGCGATCCGGATGACGATCTCGGCCCGCGATTCGGAGGGCCGGGCCCCGTCGAAGTACAGGGTGCTGTCGTAGTCGGCGAAGGCACCTCGCACCGTCGTGACCATCGCGTGCCGCACGGAGAATCCGATGCGGCTGTGCGGGCGGTCGATGGTCCAATGCCCGGTCAGCGCACGCAGTGCCGGGTCGAGCCCGGCATCGGAGGCCTCGGGGAAAGGCGAACCGTGGCCGACGGACGGCGTCGGCTCGAGGGTCGCGGTCTGGCGACGGCTGAAGATACCCATGTTTCGTCGTCTCCTTGGAATTGATCACTCCGTGTTATCACGCAGTCCACGGGCGCTGCTCAGCAAGATGAGAGGTCTCGTCCGGGTTCCATGCCACTGACTGCAAAGATGCACAGAATCGGCACGGATGTGGACGCACGACCGGGTGACCTGCCGTCACACAAGGTCACCATGAATGCTGAGCTGCTCCCGCACAGCCTCCTTGTGCCCCCGGATGCCCAAAACGTGCCGGTGCCGCCCACACCGAACAGGCGCATACTTGAAACAATTCTGAGGGTCGGAGGACCAAATGATCGCACTCGGAATCATCCTGCTCATCATCGGCATGGTGGCCGGTATCTCCATCCTGTGGTCCATTGGCGTCGCCCTGATCGTCATCGGCGCGGTCCTGTGGATTCTCGGCTCCGTCGGTCACGCGGTGGGCGGCCGAAAGCATTACTGGTAGGCGCTCGGCCCCGCCGTTCCGTGAGCCCCGCCACCCCATGATTTGCAACTGCGACGTACCGTTCGCGTGTCCGGAGGGCCAGCGGCGGCGCCGGTTCCGCATGCGGACCGCCTCACCGGGTACCAGGCTGGCCCCGAAGACCTGCTGAACGGAACGGAGTCAGGTGCATGGCCGGCGAGGGCGCAGGGCAGCGGACGGAAGCCGCGGCCCGGGGGTGGCCGGACCGTGTCCGGCAATGGTGGCTGCGGGCCCGCGGGACGGCCGGCTACGAGCGGTACACCCTGCTGCTGGTCCTCAAGAGCACACTGGCAGCGACCCTGGCCTGGGTGGTCTCGTACTACCTGCTCGACTCACCCTCCCCGGCGTTCGCGCCGTTCTCCGCCGTGCTCATCATGCAGGTGACGGTGTACCAGTCCCTGCTGCAGTCGCTGCGTTACCTGGGGGCGGTGGCGGTCGGTGTGGCGATGGTCGCGGCCCTTGGATTCCTCGGCGGCCCCGACCTGCTCACGTTCGTACTCGTCGCTCTCGCGGGCCTGACCATCGGCCGCTGGCCCGCGCTCGGAGCCCAGGGTCCGCAGGTCTCCACCGCGGCGTTCTTCGCCTTCTCCACCTACGCCTCCGCCACGTCGGCGACCGACAAGGTCACCCAGCTCGGGCAGATCATCCTGCTGGTCCTGATCGGCTGCACCATCGGCGTCATCGTCAACGTCACGGTCGCGCCGCCCATGCGCTACCGCAGCGCCGAGTACGGGATCCGTTCGCTGTCCACCGCGCTGGGCGACCTGGTGAGCGACATGTATCCGGTGCTGCGCGACGGCGAGTTGGACGAGGAGCGGCTGCGGCAGTGGCGCCGGAGGGCCGAGCAGACCGGGGGGCTGATCACCCAGGCCAAGGACGGCTTCAACACCGCGCAGGAAAGCCTCTACTTCAACCCCCGCCGGCTTCTGCGCAGGTACCGCGGCAAGCGCTCCTTCGAGGGGTACGGCGCGGTCCTCGCCGCCCTCGAACGCTCGCTGTACCAGGTGTCGTCCCTGACGCGCAGCCTGCACGAATGGCAAGAGGAGGACGGGAGCCGGCACGACGACGGGGCTTTCCTGCGGGGCTACGCCGACTTCCTCGAGTCCCTCTCGAAGATCGCTGAGGTGCTCGGCGAGCTGGACGAGGACTCCCTGGACGAACAGGCCCGCCAGTTGTGCGGGCTGGCCGACGAGGCCCGGGAATGCCGCCGGTGCGTGAGCGACGGAGCCAGCCGGGCCGGCCTCCCGCTGGATGATCCGGCTCGCCCCTACGGAGTTCTCGTCGTCGAGTCCACCCGCCTCATGGAGGAGTTCCAGCACTGCTGCGACGTGCTCCAGCGGTACGTGGACCAAGAAGCGTGACCGCCTGCTCCGTTCGCTTCTGCACAGCCCGCCCGCCGCAGGTTTTCCTGCCGGTCCTCACTGACTTTCCCGAAGTCCGCTGTCCCGATATAGGCCGGATCTCTGCCTCGCCGGAAAGCATGACTATTCGGTTAGGGATTGATGCGGCGGGGCACCCCTCACAGGGCACTGAAGCCCACCCCACCCCATCACTTACGAAATGGAGCCCCCATGCGCGCGCTGTCCCTGGTCTGCACCCTGAATTCCTCGCCCACCGAGTCCAGCAGCGAAGCACTGTCCGATCAGGTCATGGCCGAATTCGGCAAGCTGGGTGTCGAGATCGAGACGGTCCGGGTGGCCGACCACGACGTCCACGCCGGCGTCGCCGCCGACCTGGGCAACGGCGACGCCTGGCCGGCCCTGCGCGAGAAGGTGCTCGGGGCCGACATCCTGCTGATCGCCACGCCGATCTGGCTGGGCCATCCGTCGAGCGTCTGCCAGCGCGTCCTGGAGCGCCTGAACGCCGACATGTCCGAGACCGACGACGAGGGCAGGCCCCTGATGTACGGCAAGGTCGCGGCGGTGGCCGTGGTCGGCAACGAGGACGGCGCCCACAAGGTGAGCGCGGACGTCTTCCAGGGCCTCAACGACATCGGCTTCACCCTGGCGGCCAACGCGGTCACCTACTGGGTCGGCGAGGCCAAGCACGGCACCGACTACCAGGACCTCGACAAGACGCCCGACTCGGTCTCCTCCGCCACACACGCCCTCGCGGTCAACGCCCACCACCTGGCCGAACTGCTCGGCAAGCAGCCCTACCCCGCGCCCTGACGTCCCCTCACCGGCCTGCTTCGGCACGAGAGGGGCAGGCGGGCTGAGCAGCGGGACGGTCACAAGGACAGGGGCGGAAGATGGAAGTGACGGCCGGGGACGTCGGGTACGCCTGCGTGGGGATAGGCGCTCTGCTCGCCGCGGTCCTGCCCAGACTGGTGGCACGGCAGCCCATGTCGATGCCGATGGTGTTCCTGGCCGTGGGCCTTCTGGTCTATCTGCTGCCGACCGGGCTTCCCGACCTTGATCCCTACCAGCACCGGGCGTGGGTCGAGCACCTCACCGAGGTGATCGTGATCGTGGCCCTGATGGGGGCGGGGCTGGCGATCAACAGACCGTTCGGCCGCCGGTCCTGGTCCACGGCGTGGCGCCTGCTGCTCATCACCATGCCGCTGACCGTCGTGGCCACCGCCCTTGTCGCCCGGGGCCTGGTGGGCTGGCCGCCGGCCGTCGCCCTGCTCATGGGTGCGGTGCTCGCACCGACCGACCCCGTGCTCGCAGCGGAGGTACGGGTGGGCGAGCCGACCGAGGGCGAGCACGACGAGGACGAGGTGCGCTTCGCCCTCACCGGAGAAGCGGGCCTGAACGACGGTCTGGCCTTCCCGCTGGTCCTGGCGGCTCTCGCGATGTTCGCCGCTTCGGAGACGGGCTGGTCCGGGGAGTGGGTGGGCCACTGGCTGTGGAGCGACGTGGTGCTGCGCGTCACGGTCGGAGTGGCGGTCGGCCTGCTGATCGGGCGGCTGCTCGGCTGGATGTTCTTCCGGGCGGGCTGGGAGGCGCTGCGGCTCTCCGAGCACAGGGAAGGGTTCGTCGCCCTCGCGGCGACCTTCCTCTCGTACGGCCTCACCGAAGTGCTGCACGGCTACGGATTCCTCGCCGTGTTCACGACGGCCTGCGCGATCCGGTCCGCCGAACGCGCCCACGGCTACCAGGTGGTGATGCACACCTTCATGGAACAGGTGGAGCGGCTGCTCACCGCCGGTGTGCTGTTCCTCATCGGAGGATTCATCGCCTGCGGCGGTCTGTCCGCGCTCTCCTGGGGCAGCGCGTCGACAGCCGTCCTGCTGCTGGTCGTGATCCGTCCGCTCACGGGCTGGATCGCCCAGCTGCGGGGCAGGACGACGCGGAAGGAGCGCGCGGTGACCTCTTTCTTCGGCGTACGGGGGATCGGGTCCGTCTTCTACCTGGCCTATGTGCTGGGAGAGGCGGACCTCGGTGCGTTCGAGGCGGAACTGTGGGCGGTGGTGACGTTCACGGTCCTGCTGTCGGTGATGCTGCACGGGGCCGCGGCCTCACCGGTGCTCAGGCGGCTGGACAGGTCGGCTCCCGCTGATCGGCGCGGGGCGGCCGGAGTCTATCCGTCCGGCCCGGGGGCACCCGGTGGGTGAGAGGACGCCGACCAAGGGGCAGACGTGGAAATCTCAGGTCTCATCAGTGCCGTACTCATCGGACTCGTCATCGGGGCATTAGGGCGCTTCGTCGTACCGGGACGGCAGCACATCGGCATTCTCTGGACGCTGGTCGTCGGTATCGCGGCGGCATTGATCGGCACGGCCGTCGCCATGGTCCTGGGCGTCGCGAACACCGACGGCGTCGACTGGGCGCAGTGGCTCATCCAGATCGGCCTCGCTGCCCTCGGCGTCGCCGCGCTGGGCAGGATGGACCGGCTCTCCTGAGGCGGTCGCGCCGGGCAGGGCGGTACGCCCCGGCGCGACCGCAGCTACCCGCTCAGGCCTCGATGCCCGCAGCCTCCCAAGGGCTGGGCCCGGTGCCGTCGAACCATGCTTCCAGCTCCTCGCCGTTCACGCACACGATGCCGCACTGCTGCGCGTACTCCAGGGCGGGAGCGGTGAAGTCGCTCGTCGTGACGAGCGCCGCGACGTCGGCTTCGTGGACCGTGAAGCACGTTCCCCCGAAGCGCTGGAGGTCCTGCGAGCCGACCTTGTTGCCGTCGCCGTAGAGCTTGCACTGGATGACGACGCGGAGCCCGTCGGAGGTGATCGCCACGACGTCGGCGCCCAGGTCGCCCGCGCCGCCCACCACTTCCACCTCCCGGCAGGCGTCACGGGCGCAGAGCCCGGCTATCGCGTGCTCGAAGCCGTCGGCATCCAACTCGTCCTGCGCGTCGGCTTGTACCTCGGACGGCGCTCCCGGGTCTGTCTGTGACGTCACGTCGGCCAGGCTGTCGGAGGCGCGTTCGGCCGCTTCCTCCAGGGCTTCGGCGGCCCGGCGCGCGTATCTCGCGGCGGAGAAGCGGCGCCACCGGGACCGGCACAGCACCGCGACGGCGACGCCCATCACGACGAGATAGGCGGACCACAGCGGGCGGCTCTCCAGGATGCTCGCCGCGGTCCGGCCCAGGGCCACCAGGCCGCACAGGATGATCGCGAGGAGCGCGAAGAACAGTGCGGTCGTCCGCAGACTGAAGCGCCGTTCACGGTTCGTGCGGCGAACCAGGCGCGTGGGTACGGTCATTGGGCTCCCTCACGGCGGACGTCAACGAAGATCACTTGTCTCCGTGTGCCCAAGATCAACGCACTCAAGATCTCCGGCTGACCGTCCTTGGGAGCCCCGCCCCGATTCCCCGGTCAGCCGACCGTCGGGGCGCGCTCGTCAGACCATTTCGGGTTGCGGCTCCGGCTGCGGTGTCGGGGTGGTCTTCGGCTCCCACAGCTTGGTGGTCCGTACATAGCCGTACACCACCGAGATCATCGCGAGGACGAGAAGCGGCCCGAACACCTCGGGATGCCTGGCCATCTGCATCGGCAGATAGCGGTACGACACCAGGAGCAGCGCGAAGACCGTTGTGCCGTAGGCGACCAGCTGGATTCCCGCCCGGTCCCAGCCGCGGTCGAGCGAGCGCAGCGCGGCGTCGATCGTGAACGCGAACACGACACCGGCGATGATGTCCACGCCGTAGTGGTAGCCGAATCCCAGCGTCGCGCCGAGCGTGGCTATCAGCCAGAACACACCCGCGTAGCGCAGGTGTCGTGGGCCCTTGCGGGAATGAATGAAGATCGTGGTGGCCCACGCCGTGTGCAGACTCGGCATGCAGTTGCGCGGGGTGATCTCGTCGAAGGGCATCGAGTGCGGCGTGGTGATCTGCGGTGTGGTGTGCGGCCACAGGTCGGCCAGGGCCCATTGCTGGCCGCCGGTGCCGAAAGCGCCGTCGCCGTAGGTGAAGATCGGTCCGACCACCGGGAAGATCATGTAGATGGCCGGCCCGAGAAGGCCGATCACCAGGAACGTGCGCACCAGGTGGTGGCCCGGGAAGCGCCGTTCGGTCGCCACATTGCGCAGCTGGTAGAGCGCGACGATCACCGCGGCCACCGCGAGCTGGATGTAGACGTAGTCGAGAACATGGGCGCCGATCGAGCCGGTGGCCGAGACCATCCGGCCCACCACCCATGACGGGTTGCCCAGCGCGTGGTCGGCCGTTGCCACGTACTGGTCGAGCACCGCGGGGCGGGTCTTCGACGTGATGAGCAGCCAGGTGTCACCGGTCTTGCGGCCCGCCACCAGAAGCAGGCTCAGTCCGACACCCTTGAGGAGCAGGACGCGTTCCTGGCCGGTGCGGCGCGTGACGGCGATGACCGCGCAGCCCAGGATCACCCACAACGCGCCGTTGCCGAACATCATTTGGGCGTCGACGGCCCAGCGGACCAGAAAGAAGACGATGTCGATGCCCACCGCGATGCCGAAGGCGATGAATCTCTGCCGCCAGGTGAGCACCACCATCATCAGCGCCATGCCTGCGTAGAGCAGCGGCCCCGACTTGGGCGCGAAGATCACTTCCCGCGCCTGGTTGGCGATCGGCCCCGCCACACCGTAGTGGCGCGCGGCGATCTCCAGTGCGACGAGGAATCCGAGGCCCACCACACTTGCCGCGGTCCACAGCAGCGCCCGTGGCTGACGCCACGCGACGAACATTGTTCTGAAGTTTTTTCGCGAAAACGCTCGAGATGCTGCAGATATCAATGTTTTGGCCGTTTTGTTAGGTGTCAGTTATTTGGCTCACTCTTCGTGCTAGATGGCATGTTTTTCTGCTGAATGGCGGCGATCACGGCACTCGTTGTGAGTTCGATCATGTTAGCTGAGCGTTGCGGCTGAGTTTCGCGGATCCCTGGATACCGTTGGCCCAGGGGTGCGTGGGATTCAATCCTCGCGCCAAGGGCCGGGGCGGAAAAGGCACTTCGTCAAATAACGGACACCGTGAGCGCCGCGAGATCAGTTGTAGGCGGCCCCGGCTTCGGCGTACTCGGGCCCTGGGGGAGCCGTGCGTGTGCCGGTGACGGCCAGGGCGATCAACGGCAGCAGGGTCAGGCCCGCGAAGACGGCGCCGACCAGGGCGGGGCCCGTCACACCCCGCGAGGAGGCGAGGGCCTGCCCGGCGAGCGCGGAGCCGGCCGCGATGCCGGTGTTGTAGGCGGACGTGGTCAGCGCCGAGGTGAGGGTGGGAGCGTCACCGGCGAAGCGGACCGCCAGGGCGGTGACGACCGGATTGATCGTGAACCCGGTCAGCGCCATCAGGAAGATCAGGGCGACGGCGGCGGCCGGGACGGTGGACAGCGGGATCAGCGCGAGCAGGACCAGCGAGGTCGCCGCGGCGGCCGGGATCGTCGTGGCCATCGGACGGCGGTCGCCGAACCGGCCGCCGATCGCGGTGCCCCCCAGCGCTCCGGCGCCGAAGGCGATCAGGACCAGCGGCACGGCGCCGGCCGGGATACCGGCGCGCTCGGTCAGCAGCGGAGTGATGTACGTGTACGTGGCGAGTACCCCGCCCATGATCAGGACGGCCGCGGCAAGGGCCGACCACAGCCGGCCCTGCCGCAGTGGCTGAAGCTCGCCGCGCACGGAGATACGGGCGCGCCGCTCCGTCCGGGGGAGGTAGCGGCCGATCACGGCGGCGGCGAGGGCGGCCAGTACGGCCAGCGCCCAGAACAGCCCGCGCCAGCCGGTGACGTGCCCGGCCAGGGACCCGGCGGGGACCCCGACGACGTTGGCCAGGGTCAGGCCGCCCATCATCACGCCGACGGCCCGGGCGGCGTTCGCGGGACCCGCGGAGGTGGTGGCTATGACGAAGCCGACGGCCCAGAACGCCCCGGTGGCCAGGGCGGTCACGAACCGGGCGGTCAGGACGACGGTGAAGGAGCCGGTGACGGCCGCGACGACGTGACCCGCGGCGAAGACCGCCAGGGCCAGGACGAGGGTGAGGCGCTGGGGCAGGCGCAGGGTGGCCAGGGCCATGGCCGGCCCGCCGACGATCATGCCGACGGCGAACGCGGTGATCAGCAGTCCGGCGCGGGAGACGCTGACGCCGAGGTCGGGGGCGATGTCCGGGAGGATGCCGGCGACGACGAACTCGGTGGTGCCCATCAGGAAGGTGCCGGCGGAGAGCACCCACACGACGAAGGGCAGCTTGCCCGGCGCGGGAGCGGCGGGGTGGGGCATGAGGGAGCTTCTTTCCGTGCTTGGAGGAGGGCGGTGGTCAGGTGGCGGGCTCGACGGTGAGCCGCTCGGCCGGTGCCGGGTGCCCGGCGGGGGTATCGGTGTGCCCGGGGACCGGGTGGTCCGCGGACGGGCCGGGGCCGTCCTGGTGGATGAGCGGCGGGTTGCCCCACGGCCGGTAGTACGCCAGGTCGCCGACCCCGGCCGTGGACGGCGCGGGGCGCCGTCGGCGGCGGGACAGCGCGGCGGACAGCCGATGCGCTCAGTGCCGTGAAAGCGCAGCGCCGTGGAAGCTCACTGCCGTGGAAGTTCAGTGCCGTGGAAGCCCTCCGGCCCGGGCTGAACGGAAGACGGTGGCCGCCTCGCCCGGCCCGGCACCCGGCCGGGCGAACAGCACCACGTCACCCAGCCAACCCGCTCCCGGCGCGCGCAGCGAGGCACCGTCGAAGGGTGTACCGCCAGTACATCCCTGTGGCCGCGTACGCGACGTACCGTCGAGGGCGTGGACAACCAAGCAGAGGTCCGCGAGTTCCTCACCTCGCGGCGAGCCAAGATCAGCCCCGCGCAGGCCGGCCTGCCCTCCGGCAGCCGGCGCCGGGTGCCGGGCCTGCGCCGCAGCGAGGTCGCCGCGCTTGCCGACATGAGCGTGGAGTACTACTCCAAACTGGAGCGCGGCAACCTCGCCGGCGCCTCCCCGGCCGTCCTCGAGGCCCTCGCCCGCGCACTCCTGCTGGACGAGGCCGAGCGCGCCCACCTGCTGAACCTGGCCCACGCGGCAGCCGGCTCCGACGTTCTCTCCCGCCCCCGGCGACGCTCTTCCCGGTGGAAAGCGCACCCCAGCCTGCAATGGACCCTGGACGCCGTCACCGCGGGCCCGGCCTTCGTCCGCAACGGCCGCATGGACGTGCTCGCCACCAACCAGCTCGCCCGCGCCTTCTACGACGACGTCTACGCCACGCCCCACAACCGGGCGAACCTGGCCCGCTTCAACTTCCTCGACCCCGCTTCCCGGCACTTCTACCCCGACTGGGAGCAGGCCGCCGACGTCGCCGTGTCGATCCTGCGCACCGAAGCCGGCCGCGACCCGCACGACAAGGACCTCCACGACCTCGTCGGTGAGCTGTCCACCCGCAGTGACGCCTTCCGAACCCGTTGGGGCGCACACGACGTCCGCCACCACGGCACCGGCACCAAACGCTTCCATCACCGGGCCGTGGGCGACCTCACTCTCGCCTACGAAGGACTGGAGATGGCCGCCGAACCCGGCCTCACCCTCACCATCTACACCGCCGAGCCCGGCTCCCCCTCCGAAGAGGGGCTACGCCTCCTCGCGACCTGGGCCGCCACCCGCGACGCCGACCACGCGGAGCCTTCCCCCGAGCGATCCGCCCACTGACCCGAAACGAGCCTCTTCCGCCCGCGGAAGCAGCCGGATCTCAAGCGGTGGAGCGAAGCCGGAGAACCTACACTGACGATCTCGGGGCTGTCACGGAGGTACCGCATGCCCCGCCCCGTCTGGTCCGGCGCGATCTCGTTCGGCCTCGTCACCATCCCGATCAAGGTTCTGCCTGCCACCGAGAACCACTCGATCTCGTTCCGGCAGTACCACCTCGAGGACATGAGCCGGGTCCGCACGCGCAAGGTGTGCGAGATCGACGGCAAGCAGCTCACGAACGCCGAGATAGGCAAGGGCTACGAGGTCAGCAAGGACACGATCGTCGCGGTCACCGACGCCGAGCTCGAAGAGATGCCGCTCCCGACCGCCAAGGCCATCGAGATCGCCGCGTTCGTGCGCTACGAGAGCGTGGACCCGGTCCGTATCGGAGAGGGCTACTACCTCCAGGCCGACGGCCAGGTCGCCGCCAAGCCCTACACGCTCCTGCGCAAAGCCCTCGAACGCAACAGCAAGGCCGCCGTCGCCAAATTCGCGTGGCACGGCAGGGAACGCCTCGGGCTGCTCCGCGTACAGGACGGGGTGATCGTGCTGCACGCCATGAAGTGGGACGACGAGGTACGCGATCCACAGGAGCTTGCTCCCAAGGCCGTCGAGGTGAGCGACGAGGAGATCGACAGGGCGGTGCTCCTCATCGACTCCATGACGACCGACGACATCACCGGCCATGAGTGGTCCACCGACCGCTACACCCAAGCCCTGGAGCAGGTCATCCGGGCGAAGGCCGGCGGGAAGAAGCCGCCGAAGCCGGCCGAGGAGAAGGCACCGGCCGGCCAGGTCCTTGACCTGATGGCCGCGCTCCAGGAGTCCGTCTCCAAGGCACAGGCCTCCCGCGGCGAGAGCGGCGGCAGCGGCAAGGACGCGACCGTCCACGAGATGCCGAAGAAGCGGGCCGCGAAGAAGACGACAGGGAAGAAGACGGCCGGCAAGAAGACCACGGCGAAGAAGACGACGGCCGGAAAGAAGACGACGGCGAAGAAGCGCGGAGCCTAGCGAGGCCGGTGTCAGGGCGGCTCGTGAGCGACTCGTGAGCGGCAGAAACGCGTTGCGGTGGCGGCAGGCGGGTCGGCATGCTCACTGCCGTGAATACTGCCCACGGCTCCGCCGACGCCACGATCGCCGTATCTGTCGGGGTGCGTGACCTGTCCCCCCGGGACCTGCCCGCCTGCACCTGGGCGGGTTCGGCCACCCATCTGCGCCACGTGGCAGCGGAATTGACGCGCGCGGCGGCCGGTGAGGTGGACTACCTGGCCGTATGCACCCCCGCGGATCTGCCGGTGGCCATCGGCGGCGTCGATTACGCGGTCTCGGAGAACGCCGGAACCCTGTGGCAGCTCGCCGTGCTCCCGGCACTCCAGTCCTGTGGCCTGGGCACACTGCTGATCCGGGGTGCGGAAGAGCGGATCCGCGGCCGCGGTCTGCGCCGGGCCGAACTCGCGGTGGAAGAGTCCAACTCCCGGGCACGTGCCCTGTACGAGCGTCTTGGCTACGTCGCGTACGGCCGCGCGCCGGACGGCTGGGACATGGAGGGGCCCGACGGGGTGATCCGTCGCCACGAGACGATGTGCGTTCTCATGCGCAAAGACCTATGAGTCGTTTGCGCGAGTGACCCCAACCGCAGGGGCGCGAGCAGCGCGGCCCGACGCCCGGGATAGCGTCCCTGTCCTTTGGACAAGTGAGAGGGACGTCGTGCGGTTTCGGGTACGTGGGCGCAGTGCCGGCCAGTGGATCACGTTCGGGGCGATCGCCTTCGGGTCGCTGTTCCTGGCCATCGGGCTGATCTTGGCGGGGGTGTCGGTCTCATACGTGGCGAATGGAAAGCATGCCCGGGGGACGGTGGTGTCGATGGAGTGGCGCAGCGACGGAGGTTCCGGCAAGCGCCGGGCGAACGACGGGCCGACGGCATACCCGGTCGTCCAGTTCACCTCGGCGGACGGCAGGTCGAGGACGTTCAGGGGATCGACGGGCTCCAATCCGCCTGCGTACGACCTGATGGAGCGAGTCGAGGTGCTGTACCGCGCCGATTCTCCCGAGGACGCGCGCATCAACAGCTTCTTCTCGCTGTGGCTGCTGCCACTGATCTTCGGTGGCATCGGGCTGCTGATCATCGGGATCGGCGTGACCATCGCGGTGGTCAGGCGCAGGCGGCCCGGCAGGACTGTCCGGCTCACCAAGGACCCGGCGGGGCAACCGGCGTGACGTGGTAGGTCTCCCGAAGTCCTGACGGTGGCCCCGCGCCGAACGCCGCCGCTACAGGCATGGAGTTGCCGGTGCGCCGGGCCCGTACCCGGCGTACCGCTGACCGACCGCGCAAGGAGTCCGGGCTCCGCCGGCATGGCGCGCCGCTTCCCATTTCCCGGTCATATACAGCTACAGTGCTTGCCCCCACGGCACGACCGACCAACTCCCCCCACGACTGCATCCCCAACTCCCGTACACCCGTACGTGGTTCCACCGGAAAGGGAAAGCCAGCCGTGTCTCGACGACCCCACCCCAGACCCGCAGCCGTCGCCTCCGCGGCCGCTGTGGTCATCCTCGCCCTCGGTATATCCGGCACCGCCCACGCCGCCGCGCCCACCGCGGCACCCAGCTCCGCCCGCCACATCAGCGACGACCCGGACCAGCCCGACAATCCCCTCTACGATGCCCCCGAGAGCCTGAACGCGCAGTCCGGGCGCGAGGCCGTCTCCCTGTCCTGGGGTTCGCTCTCCGCGGCCACGGCGTACGAGGTGTACCGGGCCGAGGCCGAGGGCACCGAGCCGGACGAGGTCGGCCCGTACAAGCTGCTCGCCACCGTGCCCGAGAGTTCGTACGTCGACAGTGACGCCGATCCCGACGTTGAGTACGCCTACAAGGTCCGCGCCCTGGACGACGCCGGTCACGTCTCGCCCTACACCGATCCCGTCCGCGGCACCCGGGACACCGTGGCGCCCCTCTCGCCGCAGGACCTCACCCTCGCCCGCGAGGACGAGCGTGGGGTGACGCTGACGTGGCGCAGCGGCAACTCCGACGCGGTGAAGTACGTGCTGTACCGCTTCGAGTCACCCAACTCCGCATACACCAAGGTCGGTTCGACGACGTCGCTGACCTTCCGTGACACCAAGGGTGAGCCGGGCCGCCAATACATATACGAGGTGCGCGGCGTCGACGCCGCCGGGAACGAGTCCCGGGGGTCGAACTGGGAGTACGGCACCAAGACCGTCACCGAGGCCACCGTGCCCACGGCTCCCACCGTGCAAGGCGGCGAACTCGTGGGCAGGAGGCTCGCCCTGAGGTGGTCTCAGAGCGCGTACGTACCGGTCTCCTCCTACACCGTCTACC
The DNA here is from genome assembly GCF_014649775.1 of Streptomyces longisporoflavus. Lineage (GTDB taxonomy): Bacteria > Actinomycetota > Actinomycetes > Streptomycetales > Streptomycetaceae > Streptomyces > Streptomyces longisporoflavus. The sequence continues at coordinate 474,545 of NZ_BMTR01000001.1, forward strand.
GCTCCAAGACCTCCCCGGTGGACATCACCGACGCTGCCAACCGGGTGGGCACCACGACCCGTACCGAGTACACCGGCACGGTGGGCGAGAGCGAGGGCGAACGGGACTACCACTACGCCGTCGTCGCGACGACCCCGCACGGCGTCTCCTCGGCTGCTTCCGCCTCGGTCAAGCCGACGTACTCGGAGCCGCAGCCGCCGCGAGCCACGCAGTTCTACGAGGTCGCACCGGGTGCGGGCAGCGTGCGGCTCCAGTGGTACGCCGCTCCGTACGGCAGTGGTGAGGCGCCCGTGGCCGGCTATCGCGTCTACCGTTCCGCCGAGCCCGGAGTCACCAGGGAGAACGCCCAGTTCACCCACGTCACGAGCAGCACGGAGTACGTGGACCGCGGGCTGACGGCAGGCACGAAGTACTACTACGCCGTTGCCACGGTCGACGAGGACGGCGAGGAATCCGCGCTCTCGCCCGAGGCGTCGGCCACCCCGACCGGCTGACGCGCGACGGGCCGGGAGGCCGCTGCCTCCCGGCCCGGTCACGGCATGACACGCCATGACACGGCAACCTTTAACTGAACTGGTTAAGTAGTCTACGGGGGCAACGTTGTCATGCCGACGGGCCCGGTGGTCCGTATCGGAAGGGGTGGGGTCATGTACGCAGCACTCGACATCGGCGGGACCAAGATCGCGGGGGCACTCGTCGACGAGGAGGGAGGTGTGGTGGGGCGCGCCCAACGCCCCACGCCGGCAAAAGAGTCGGCCGGTGTGCTGATGGGGGCCGTCAATAGCGTGCTGGACGAGCTGGCCCGCGATCCCGGCTGGGGCATCGTCCAGGGGCTCGGCATCGCGAGTGCGGGGCCGGTCGACACGGCCGCCGGCGCCGTCAGTCCGGTCAACATCCCCGCGTGGCGCGGCTTTCCCCTGGTGGACGAGGTGCGCGCGCATCCCATGCTGTTCGCGGGCATCGAGCCCGTGCTGATCGGGGATGCCGTGGCGATGGCGGCCGCCGAGCACTGGCTGGGCGCGGCGCGCGGCTTCGACGACGCGCTGTGCATGGTGGTCTCCACCGGCGTCGGCGGCGGGCTCGTCCTCGACGGCCGCCTGCGTCCCGGCCCCTCCGGCAATGCCGGGCACATCGGCCACATCACCGTGGACCTGGACGGCGAGGCATGCCCGTGCGGTGCGCGGGGCTGCGTCGAGGGGATGGCCAGCGGCACGGCGATCGCACGGCACGCGCTCGCGACCGGCTGGGTCCCGCCGGCGGGAGAGCCGGCCACCGCCGCCACCGTGGCGCAGGGCGCCCGGCGCGGGGACGCCCTGGCGCTTGCGGCCTTCGACCGGGCGGCGAGGGCGCTTGCCGCCGCCATCGCCGCGACCGGCTCCCTCGTCGAGATCGGCGTGGCGGTGATCGGCGGGGGAGTGGCGCAGGCGGGGGACCTGTTGTTCACGCCGCTGCGGAGGCACCTGGACTCCTACGCCACCCTCGATTTCGTGCGGGGTCTCGAAGTCCGGCCCGCGGCCCTCGCGCAGGACGCGGGACTCGTCGGCGCCGCCGCCGCTGCCCGGCTGCTCGCCGACGCGCCGGGCCCTCACCGGCGACTCGACCCTGCTCCGGCGAAGGGCCGGTCCGCCTGGCGTGCTTCTGCACCACGCATAACTCCAGCCTGACTTAACCGGTTCTGTTCAAAGCGTTGTGGCGCGCCTCCGCGGCCCCTAATGTCGTGGCCGTCGCCGGGCGTACGAGGCGCGCCGCACGCGGGAGAGCACCGTGCCCGCATGCCCGCGCCGGCCCGCGCCGACCCGCAGCCCCTGACGACAAGCCACACCGCGCCCGTGGGTCCCGCACGCCCGCGAAGCCGACACCCCCGACCGGAACAGGAGCACTGGATGAGCCGTTTCCGAGCCGCCGCCGCGACGAGCGCCCTGCTCGCCGCCTGCGCATCCCTACTCGCCGTGGCCCCGCCCGCCCAAGCCGCCGAATCCCCCGGATTCCACGTCCAGGACGGACGACTGCTGGACGCCAACGACAAGGACTTCGTGCTCAGAGGCGTCAACCACGCCCACACCTGGTACCCCGACCGCACCGACCAGGCGCTGAAGGACATCAAGGCCAAGGGCGCCAACTCCGTACGCGTGGTGCTGAGTACGGGCGATCAGTGGACCAAGAACGACACCGCAGACGTGGCCCGCGTGGTGGACCAGTGCAAGAAGAACCGCCTCATCTGCGTCCTTGAGGCCCATGACACCACCGGTTACGGCGAGGCAGGCGCCGCGGCCCCGCTGTCCAAGGCCGTCGACTACTGGCTGGACGTCAAGGGCGCCCTCGTCGGCCAGGAGAAGTACGTCCTGGTCAACATCGGCAACGAGCCCTACGGCAACACCAACTACGCCGCCTGGACCGGCGACACGAAGACCGCCATCGGCCGCCTCCGGGCCGGCGGCATCGATCACACCCTGATGGTGGACGCCCCCAACTGGGGCCAGGACTGGTCCTTCACCATGCGGGACAACGCCGCCGGTGTCTTCGCCGCCGACCCGGACAAGAACACCGTCTTCGACATCCACATGTACGGCGTCTACGACACCCCGGCCGAGGTCAGCGACTACCTCAACCGCTTCAAGGCGGCCAAACTGCCCGTGGTGGTCGGCGAGTTCGGTGACATGCACTCCGACGGTAACCCCGACGAGGACGCCATCATGGCCACCGCCCAGTCGCTGGGCATCGGCTACCTGGGCTGGTCCTGGAGCGGCAACGGCGGCGGTGTCGAGTACCTGGACCTGGTGCGGAACTTCGACGCGGCCCAGCTCTCCGGCTGGGGCAAGCGCCTGTTCGACGGCGCCAACGGCATCAAGGCCACCGCCAAGGAGGCGAGCGTCTTCGCCGGTTCCGACGGCGGCGGGAGCGGTGCCTGCGCCGTCAGCTACCGCCTCAGCGACTGGGGCACCTCCTTCAACGCGGAGATCACCGTCCGCAACCCCTCCGCGCGCAACGTCGACGACTGGGCCCTGGACTTCGCCTTCCCCGCACAGCAAAAGATCAACTCGGTGTGGAACGCCAGGGCGACCCAGGACGGGGCCCGCGTGCACGTCACACCCGAGTCCTGGACGAAGTCCATACCCGCCGGCGGGTCGGTCAGCTTCGGCCTCAACGGCTCCTCCACCGGGAACAACGCCGTACCGGACGCCTTCACCCTCAACGGCAAGACCTGCGCCACGGCCTGAACCCCGGTTCAGTGTCCGGATGCGCGCACTTCGGCGGGCGGCCGGTAAGGTCGGCCGCTGAAGTGCGGAACCGGTACAGCAGGAGGGCGCATGAAACGGCCGACTATCGCGGACATCGCCCGCAGCGCGGGAGTCTCGAAGGTCGCGGTGTCCTACGCCCTCAACGACCAGCCCGGCGTCTCCGAGCAGACCCGCGCGAAGATCAAGGCCATCGCGCGGGAGGTGGGCTGGCGGCCGAGCAACGCCGCGCGCGCCCTCAACGGCGCGAAGGCCCGCGCGGTGGGCCTGGCCGTCTGCCGCCCCGCCCGCACCCTGAGCGTCGAGCGGTTCTTCATGGAACTGATCAGCGGCATCGAGTCCGAGCTCGCACCGCGGTCCATCGCGCTCATGCTGCAGACCGTCACCAGCCACGACGACGAGATCGAGCTCTACCGCCGCTGGTGGGGCGAGGGCCGGGTGGACGGCGCCCTGCTCGTCGACCTGCACGACGACGACGTACGCATTCCGGCCTTCGCGGCCATGGACCTGCCGGTGGTGGCCCTCGGCCCGCCCGAGGCGGCCGGCCCGGTGCCCGCCGTGTGGTCGGACGACGGCGCGAGCATCCACGAGACCGTCGCCTATCTGGCGGCTCTCGGGCACCGCCACATCGCGCGCGTCGCGGGCCTGCCACGGCTCGCGCACACGACCGTGCGCGACGCCGCGTTCGAGGCGGGCTGCCGCGCCGCCGGTCTGCCCGAGCCGGTGATGGTGCACACCGACTACTCGGGCGACGAGGGAGCGCGGGCCACCCGGGGGCTCCTGATCGCCGCGGAGCGCCCCACGGCGATCGTCTACGACAACGACATCATGGCGGTCGCCGGTCTGTCGGTGGCGCAGGAGCTGAGCCTCGACGTGCCGCGCGACCTGTCCCTGGTCGCCTGGGACGACTCACCCTTCACCCAGGTCGTACGTCCTCAACTCACCGCGCTGACAAGGGACATCGCCGAGTACGGGGCGTGCGCGGCGCGGATACTGCTGGCCGCCGTCGACGAGGAGCCCGTCGCGGACAGCCAGGTCCCGGCCGCCCGGCTGGTTCCCCGGGCCAGCACCAGCGCCCCGCAGCGCCGATAAGAAAGCGGGGGCGCCGCACACCCGGATGCACGAGGGGCGCCGCACACCTGGATGTACGACGCCCCCTCGCTCCGGTATCCGTGCCGCGGCTCAGGCCCGCGGCCCGCGCGGTGCCGCCGTGGACGCTCGGGGGGTCAGCGACGGTGTCGCGACCCTGCGCGGCGTCACCGCGCGGCCGGCGATGACATCGAACAGCTCGCGGGTGACCTCCGCCCCGAAGCCGTGCACGTCATGGCTCATCGCCGACAGCGTGGGATGCGTGAGCCGGCACAGCTGGGAGTCGTCCCACGCGAGCAGCGACAGCTCGTCCGGTACGGCCACGCCCATCTCGGCGGCGACCCCCAGACCGGCCACGGCCATGAGGTCGTTGTCGTAGACGATGGCGGTCGGACGGTCACGGAGCAGGAGCAGCGAGCGCGTCGCGCGGGCCCCCTCCTCGCCGGCGAATCCGGTCGACACCTGCGGACTCGGCTCCAGGTCCAGCTCCCGCAGGGTCGTCAGGAACGCCTGCTCGCGGATGGCGCTGTGTCCCAGGCCCGAGGGCCCGCCCACGCGTGCGATGCGCCGGTGGCCCAGGGCGGCGAGGTAGCGCACGGCCTCGGCCACCGCGCTGGCGTCATCGGTCCATACCGAGGGGATTCCGCCGGTCAGGTCGGGATGCCCCACGGCCACCGCCGGGATCCCGAGGCGCTTGAGCGGTTCGATCCGCGGGTCGTCCTGGTGGAAGTCGACCAGGATGGACCCGCCGATCTGCCTCTTGCGCCACCAGGTCTCCTGCAGGTCGATCTCCTCGTCCAGGCTGCTGACCAGGCGAAGAAGCAGGGAGCAGGACTGCTGGGCAAGGACGCTCTCGATGCCGGAGATGAACTCCATGTAGAACGGCTCCAGGCCCAGCAGCCGGGCCGGCCTGCACAGGGCGAGGCCGATGGTGTCGGTCCGCTGCGTGGAAAGGCTGCGGGCCGAGGAGTTGGGCGCCCAGCCCAGGTCCCGGGCGACGGCGAAGATGCGTTCGCGTGTCGGTTCCGAGAGCCCGGGCTTGTTGTTGAAGGCGATCGAGACCGCCCCCTTGGACACCCCGGCGGCGGCCGCGACGTCCTTGATGGTGATGCGCTGGGTGGGAGCGCTCACGCGGGTTCCACGCAGAACAGGGCCGCCCGGATGGTGTTGGCCCCCGCGCCCTGCGCCCCGTGCACGCGGATGCGGACCTGCTCGCCCGGCAGGAGCGTGATCAGGCCGCGGTCGGCGGTCGCGCGGGGGGCGATGCGGTCGGGCTGCAGCAGCAGGTCGCGTACGAGGGTCTGCGCGCTGACCACGACGTCGACGGTGTTCCGGTCGCTGCCCACGGTCTCCACGGCGACGTCGTAGCGCGGCTCGGGGTAGCCGAACTCCCGGTCCCGTACCGGCACATGGAGGGCTCGCAGTTCGTCGCAGTCGGCGACCAGGTACTCCTTGGCGGAACCCGCGGCGGGCAGGACCTCCGGCGGAACCGCAAGGCGCAGTACCTCGCGCGGCGGGGCGGTCAGTTCGAGCGACAGACGCGCCGCGAGCGTGCCGTCGGCGTGCATCAGGCGCAGCGTGACGGAGGCCTCCCACGCCTCGGCGCCCTGGTTGGCAAGTACCAGCTCGGTTCCGTCGGTTCCGTCGGTTCCGGGCTGGAGGGTCAGGAGGCGGTCGGCGTAGACGCGGCGCAGCTCGTGGTGGAGCGGCTTGAGCCGGCCCTCGCCGTCCACGGCGGACCAGGAGCTGACCGGCCAGCAGTCGTTGAGCTGCCACACGATGGTTCCGGCGCAGCGCGGCCAGTTCGCCCGCCAGTGCTCGATGCCGGTGGCGACGGCGCGGGCCTGGACGACCTGGGTGAGGTAGTGCCAGCGGTCGAAGTCGCCCCGCGGCAGGGCGAAGTGGCGCTCCACACCGCGGTTGAGCTTGCCGTTGCCGTCCTCCGCCTTCTGGTGGTGCAGCATGCCGGGGGAGTCCGGGGCGAGGTCCTCGCCGGGCAGGGCGTCGCGCAGTGTCGCCATGGCCGGGGGCGCCTGCCAGCCGAACTCGGAGACGAACCGCGGCACGTCCGCGCGGTATTCGGTGTAGTCCTGCCGGTTCCACACCTCCCACGAGTGGTAGGTGCCGTGGTCGGGGTCGTTGGGGTGGTGGTCCCAGGATCCGGACCACGGGCTGCCCGCGGTGTAGGGCCGGGTGGGGTCCAACTCGGCGACCACGCGCGGCAGAAGCCCGAGGTAGTACCCCTCGCCCCAGGAGTCGCCCGCGAGTGTGTCCTCCCACTCCCAGTCGCGAAAGCCCCACAGGTTCTCGTTGTTGCCGTTCCACACCACCAGGCTGGGATGGGGCATGAGCCGTACGACGTTCTCGCGGGCCTCCGCCTCGACCTCACCGCGCAGCGGTTGTTCCTCGGGATAGGCGGAGCAGGCGAAGAGGAAGTCCTGCCAGACCATCAGGCCCAGCTCGTCGCAAATGTCGTAGAAGGCGTCGTCCTCGTAGATGCCGCCGCCCCAGATGCGCACGAGGTCGATGTTGGCGTCGGCGGCCTGGGTGAGGCGGGTGCGGTAGCGCTCGGGGGTGATCCTGGAGGGCAGGACGTCGTCGGGGATCCAGTTCACGCCGCGTACGAACACGCGCTCGCCGTTGACGACGAACGTGAAGCCGGTGCCGTGCTCGTCGGGGCTCTGGTCGAGTTCCAGGGTGCGAAAGCCCACCCGGCGCTGCCATGTGTCGAGCGCGGAGCCCGGTGCGGGGGCGGTGCGGCCGGCGGGGGCATCGTCGGTGTGCAGCGTCAACCCGACGTCGTACAGCGGCTGTTCGCCGTAGCCGCGCGGCCACCACAGCTGTACGTCCGGTACGTCGAGTACGAGTGTGACGGCATCGCCCCGCACGTGGGCCAGGGTCTCGACTCCCGCCACGGTGGCACGGGCGACGAGCGGGCGGTCCGCGCCCTGTGCGGTGCGCTCCAGGTCGACGCGCAGTTCCACGCGCCCCGTTCCGTCGTGGACCGTGACCAGCGGCCGGACCCGGGCGATGCGCGCCGTGGACCAGTGCTCGACTCGCACCGGGCGCCACATGCCGGCCGTCACCACGGTCGGCCCCCAGTCCCAGCCGAAGCTGCACGCCATCTTGCGGATGTACTGGAAGGGCTCGGGATAGACGTTGGGGCGCTCGCCGGTCGATGCCCGGACGGAGGCCGCCTCGTCGTAGGCGGACGCGAACTCGACCCGCAGCTCGCCGCTGCGGCCGGTGACGTCGAACCGGTAGGAGCGGTGCATGTTGCGCGTGCTGCCCAACTCCTGTCCGTCCAGGCTGATGCGGGCGGCGGTGTCGAGGCCGTCGAAGACCAGGTCGGTGCGTTCGTGTGCCTGCGCGGTCGCGAGTTCCCCGGCGGCACCGAGGGTGTGCGTGTACGTCCAAGAACGCCGCCCCACCCAGGCGATGTCGTTCTCGTTCGTACCCAGGAAGGGGTCGGGGATGAGGCCTGCGGCGAGCAGATCGGTGTGGACGCAGCCGGGGACACGGGCATCGAGCTGTGCCCCGTCGTGGCTGAGACTCCAGCCTTCCGTCAGCTGGGTGACGTCCTTCATTTGTGGCTCCAATCGGACAGACACAGGCCGTGCTCGTATGCGATGTGCGTCAACCTAACCCCGAGTTGGTTAACCGGTCCAGTCCTCAGGTGCTGATCGAGGGGCCGCGCGACAACCCAGGTGGAGGGCTTTCCGGGGCAACTGGGCGCGGACCACCCGGTAACGATTGGGTATCGCGCTGGAAATCGGAGCTTTACCGGTTCACGTATCGCTGACATAGTGCCGTCAGCCGCTGGGGCCTGAGCCGTAACCCTTGAAAGGAGTTGGGCACATGAGGAGGAAGCCGCTGAGCGCAGCGCTGCTTGCCACCGCGCTGCTGACCGTCGCGGGGTGCAGCGGGGGAGGGGCTCCGTCCACCGAGACGGCCACCGCACCCTCGGACGCGGACAAGGTGTCGGGCAGCATCAAGGTGCTCACCAACCGCACCGACCTCGTGCAGGACGGCACGATGAAAAAGTACGCCGCCGCGTTCAACAAGATCTACCCCAAGGTGAAGGTCAGTTTCGAGGGCATCACCGACTACGAGGGGGAGGTCAAGATCCGGATGAACACGGAGAACTACGGCGACGTCCTCCTCATCCCCGGCGTCATCGCCAAGGGCGACTACCCGAAGTTCTTCGCCCCGCTGGGCAGTACGGGCTCGATGAAGAAGAAGTACCGCTTCACCGGCAAGACCGACGTCGGCGGCAAGACCTACGGCATCGCCAACTTCGGCACCGCCAACGGCTTCGTCTACAACAAGGCGTTGTGGAAAAAGGCCGGCATCACCGACTGGCCCACCACCCCGGCCCAGTTCCTCGACGACCTGAAGACGGTCAAGGACAAGACGGGCGCCACGCCCTACTACACCAACTTCAAGGACGGCTGGACGCTGGCAGGACCCTGGACCAACAGCGTCGGCTCGCCGAGCTGCGACGCCCGGGCCTGGGACGCCCTGGCCGCGGCCGACAAGCCGTGGGCCGAAGGCGGCGATCTCGACGTGGTGGACACCCTGTTGCACGACGTCGTCCGCGGCAAGCTCTCCGAGAAGGACCCCACCACCACCAACTGGGAGAGCTCCAAGACGCAGCTGGCCAAGGGGCAGATCGGCAGCATGCTGCTCGGCTCCTGGGCCATCAACCAGATGCGCGACGCCGCGAAGAAGGCGGGCGAGAAGCCGGACGACATCGGCTTCATGCCGTTCCCCGTCCAGAAGAACGGCCAGTTCTGCGCCACGATGGTCTCGGACTACCAACTGGCGGTCAACGCGCACTCCGAGCACAAGAGCGCCGCGCGTGCCTGGCTCGACTGGTTCACCGAGAAGTCCGGCTTCGCCGCGAAGGAGGGCGGTATCTCCGCCCTGAAGGCGGACAAACTGCCCGAGGTCCTCAAGCCCTACGAGGACAACGATGTCAAGCTGGTCGAGCGGTCCGAGGCCAAGACGGAGGACGTCAACGCCATCGACGACGCCGCTGAGATCGGCCTGAGCAAGCAGGACTACCGGCAGAAGCTGATAGACATCGCGCGCGGCGCGCAGGACGGCGATCTGCAGGGGTACTTCGACGACCTGAACAAGCGGTGGGCCGACGCTGCGGCGGCCGCGGGTTCCTGAATCCGGCACGCACGGGGCCCCGCGCCGCCCGCGGGGCCGGGCCCCACGCCTGCCGACCCGTCCCGGTCCAGGACCGCCCAGCTGTCGCGCACCGCCTGCTCACTCGTCGCGGAACACGAAAGGCCCGCCCGCCATGACGCACACGACATCCACCGCGCCGCCGGCGTCGCACGAACCTCCCCCGGCAGCGGCGGCCCGTCGCCGGACCAAACGCCGCACCGGGCCCGCCCGTTCCTGGCGTGACCATCCGCTGCGCCGCATCACTCCGTGGCTGTTCCTCCTCGCGCCGCTGGCGCTGCTCGTCACGTTCACCTACGTGCCCGTGGCCAACATGATCTATTACAGCTTCACGGACTGGGACGGGGTCAGCCCCGACCGTAACTTCACCGGGGTCGAGAACTACACCCAACTGTTCACGCGGCCCGAGCTGTTCCGGGTCTTCTTCGTCAGCTTCTACTACCTCGCCGCTTCCGCCGTACAGATCGTGATCGCGCTGTACTTCGCGACGGTGCTCAGCTTCGACCTGCGCTTCCGCAACCTCTTCAAGGGGATCCTGTTCTTCCCCTACCTCATCAACGGCGTCGCCATCGGCTTCGTCTTCCTCTACTTCTTCCAGGACGGCGGCACCCTCGACTCGATCCTGTCCTGGTTCGGCGTCGGCGGCGACCACGCCTGGCTCGGCGACCCCGAGTCGGCCAACACCTCCCTCGCGGGGGTGTCCGTGTGGCGCTTCACCGGCCTCAACTTCGTGCTCTTCCTGGGGGCGATCCAGTCGATCCCCGGCGAGCTGTACGAGGCGGCGCAACTCGACGGCGCCGGCCGCTGGCAGCAGTTCCGGCACATCATCGCGCCGAGCATCAAACCCGTCCTGAGCCTCAGCGTCATCCTGGCGATCTCCGGCTCACTGGCCGTCTTCGAGATCCCGTACATCATGACCGGCGGCGCGACCGACACCTCGACCTTCGTCATCCAGACGGTCAAGCTCGCCTTCCAGTTCAACAAGACAGGCCTGGCGTCGGCCAGCGCCGTCGTGCTGCTCCTGATCATCCTGCTGGTCACCTGGATCCAGCGCCGGATCGTGCCCGACGACAAGGTGGACCTCGTATGACCACGCTCTCCACGCCCACCCGGCCCGCTGTCTCCGGCAGGCGGACCACCGCCCCCGGCAAACGGCCCCGGGTCGGCACGGCGCTGACCTACCTCTCGCTGATCGTCGCCTCGCTCGTGGTGCTCGTCCCCCTGGCCGTCGTCTTCCTCACCTCGCTCAAGACCTCCCGCGAGGTGACGGACGGCGGCGCGATGAGCCTGCCGCGGGACTGGCTGAACTTCTCCAACTACGCGACCGCCTTCAACGACGGCAAGATGCTCACGGCGTTCGGGAACACGGCGTTCATCCTGTTCTTCTCGATCACGGGCACCGTGCTCATCGGGTCCATGACGGCGTACGCGATCGACCGCTTCGACTTCCGGCTCAAGAGGACGGTCATGGCCCTGTTCCTGATCGCCACGCTGGTCCCCGGCGTGACGACGCAGGTGGCGACCTTCCAGGTGGTCAACAGCTTCGGCCTCTTCGACACCCACTGGGCGCCCATCCTGCTCTACATGGGCACCGACATCGTGTCGATCTACATCTTCCTGCAGTTCATCCGGTCCATCCCCACCTCGCTCGACGAGGCCGCCCGCCTCGACGGCGCGAACACCTTCACGATCTACCGCAAGATCATCCTGCCGCTCCTGAAGCCGGCCATCGCCACCGTCGTCATCGTCAAGGGCATCACGACGTACAACGACTTCTACATCCCGTTCCTCTACATGCCCTCCGAGGACAAGGGAACGATCTCCACCGCCCTGTTCCGCTTCAAGGGCCCCTTCGGCGCCCACTGGGAGAACATCTCCGCGGGAGCAATCCTCGTGATCCTGCCGACACTTCTCCTCTTCCTCTTCCTCCAGCGCTACATCTACAACGGCTTTGCGCAGGGGGCTACGAAGTAGCGGTGTTCACCCGGAGGGTGAGGGGGTGGGCGTCGCCGAGTTCTCTGCGACACTCCTCGGCCAGAGCGGCCAACAGGGTGAGGGCGCTGTCCCGGCCGGTGGACAGGCCGACCATGCGGGCATGGTCGAAGCGGGTCGCCAGAGTGCGCGGGTGGTGGGGGCCGTGAAGTTCCTGCTGCTCGGCGATGACGCACGCCAGTCGGCGAGCGGCCGTTCCCGGGTCGCCGGCCTCCCCGATGAAGCGCGCGAGCTGATGCCGGGTGCTCAAGGCCCGGGAGTGCCGTCCGAGGATGAGTTCCTGGTCGGCGAGTACGGCTTCGAGCTGCTGGACGGCCCCGGCGGGATCACCGGTCAGGCCGGTGAGGACAGCGATCTCGTGCCGCGTGGTGAGGACATGGGGGTGGGACGGGCCGATGACCCGTTCCTGGTCTGCCAGCGTTCGCCGCAATTCCTCCAGCGCTTCCGTCTCGTGGCCCGCGAGCCCCAGGGCGCGGCCGAGTTCCTGTCGGGTGAGGAGGACCTCCATGTGCTCCTTGCCCAGGATCCGTTCCTGATCCGGCAGAAGCGCGCGATACCTCCGTACGGACTCGGCGAAGTCCCCCGATTCCCTGCTGGAGCGCGCCAGCACCCTGCGAGTTCCCAGTGTCTGCTCGTGCTCGACGCCCAGGATGCGCTCCCGGTCCGGTACGAGCTGCTCCAGGATGTCGGATGCCCGGACGATGTCTCCGGCTTCGAGGAGGTAGCGGGCGATGTCGTTACGGGCGACGAGGGTCGCGGGGTGGTCGTCGCCGAGCTCGCCGCGGCGCTGTTCGAGAGCGGACCACAGTGCCCGGACGGCTGTCGCGGGGCGGCCGGCGTTGCCGAGTGCCACGGCATGCGCGTACTCGGCTTCGGGTACCCCGCTGCGGCGTGCGAAGTCGAATGCCTCGACCGCGATGGTCGTGCGCATCAGGTGCACGGCAGCCCACCCGATACCGAACGACTCGTCGGGTGAGGCCGTGGCCAGCAGAGCGCGCCAGCTGGTTTCGGGGACCGGGGGCAGCCAGGCCAGGTCGATCAGATAGTCGAAGGCCAGGTAGCCGCCGTCCGCCGGGAGCAGGAGGCTGCTTGCCCCGTGCACGGCCGATGTGGCCCAGCCGAAGGCCGCTTCCGGGGATTCGGGGCGCAGAAGGGGGCCGCCTCGCCGGGCCAGGTAGTCCTCGTGCAGTCGCAACAGGAACTCCTCGCCTATCGGACGGTGCAATCCCATGCGCCGGCAGTCCACTGCGGCCGCGACGACGGCGGCGCCGCGCGGGTGTCCGCCCGCCTGCCAGGCATGCTTCCAATCAGTAACCAACTCGGGCCCCGCCGCGAGGAGTTCGGCCACCCCGAACCGGCTGGCGCCTTCGGTTGCCGCCCTGACGCGCGGGTCGTCCACGGAAGATCGCGCCAGCCGCACTTCACGCCGGGTCCACAGGCGGTCCAGCTCGACGGGATCATGTGCCATGAGGAGTACTTCGCGGCCAGCCTGCCAGGTAGCGGCCTCTGTCACGTCGCGTCGTCGGGCGCTGTACCGGTCGAATTCCCTGCTGCGCATCGAGGCGATCAGAGAAACGTGACGGCGTGGCCCGGCGAGCATGGTGGTGACCATGTCCGCGGTCAGTCCTCCTGCTTGCAGGAACTGATCGAACTCATCGCACCACACCACGCAGGCGCGGGTGGCGGCCACCTGCTCCGTCAATGCCCGCAGGTCCTGCGTCGGCCGCGCGTGGAAGAACCTGCGCTCGGGTGCCGCGACTTTCATCGCCTCGAACGCCAGCCGCGACTTGCCGGCCGTCGATTCACCGATGATCAGGAGGAAGCCACCTGCGGCGATGCGGCGTCTGACGTCATCGAACCTGTCTCTGCGGACGAAGTCGGGCAGACGGTCTGCGGCGGTTACTGAGCCACCGCGAACCGCGGCGGGGTGAACGCCGAGAGCGATGGGGTCCAAGACGTCCCGCACGCGGGACGGCCTGAGACGTCCATGCGCCCGGGGAAGTCGGCGGCGCAGGGCCAGTGCGTGTTGGGCTTCAGCGGTGAACACTCCGGTCAAGGCCGCGCCCGCTGCCGCGACGACAGCCGTGGCCCAGCCCGGTAACCACACTGCTGCTCCTGTCACGCCCGCCCCGGCCGCCACTGCGACCAGGACGACCCACGGTCGCAAGAATCCCCACAACGTCAGGCTCCCGACCTCATGCCCTGCGCCTTCGCAGTGAGCTGACCCCAGTGTGGTGGCGGGCTGCCGCTCGGTGAAGCCGTCCCGCTCGGCAGGGCGTCGCCTCGGGTCCCTCTGGTGGCACAGTGGAGGAGATTGTTCCGTCCAGTGGAGGTAGTTTCCCGCATGCGCCTGCTGCTCATCCGTCATGGTCAGACCCCGTCCAACCTCAAGCACCTCCTGGACACCGGGGCCCCCGGCCCGGGGCTGACGCCGCTGGGGCAGGACCAGGCGGCTGCGCTGCCGGAGGCGCTGGCGGGGGAGAAGATCGATGCCCTGTATGTCTCCACGCTGCTGCGGACGCAGCTGACCGCCGCGCCGCTGGCTGCCGCGAAGGGGCTTGAGCCCAGGGTCAGGGAGGGGATCCGGGAGCTGATCGCCGGCGATCTGGAGATGCGCGGCGACCATGAGGCCGCCACCGCCTATCTCGATGCCGCCTTCGCCTGGTCCGCGGGCGACACCGAGCGCCGCATGCCCGGTGGCGAGAACGGTGTGGAGGCGCTGGGGCGCTTTGACGCCGTCGTCGCCGAGGCGGCCGCGACGGGAGCCGAGACGGTGGCCATGGTCAGCCACGGCGCCGTGATCCGTATGTGGGTGGCCGCCCGTGCGGTCAACGTCGATGTCGCGTACTCGGCGAGCCATCCGCTGGGCAACACGGGCGTGGTCGTCCTCGATGGTTCGCCCGAAGAGGGCTGGCGGGCCCTGCTGTGGGAGGGACGCCCGCTGGGCCCGGAAGGAGACGCACCCGAGGAGGACGGCGGTCCGGCGGGCGAGGCGACCGTTCCGGCTGTCTGAGGTATGGCGGCTCCGCAGCCGCCGTCCGCCTACCGGCGGCTGCGATCGGTGAATGCCTGTGCTGTACGGCTGTACGTTGCAGCGCGCGTACAGCCGTCCGTGTTTCAGGGCCATCGGTGTGCAGAGCCCTCGGAACTCAGGTCAGGGATCGCCGGCCGCACTCCAGTAGGAGGTCCCGCTGAAGGAGGCCGGGCCCCACAGGCCACAAGCCGCCCGCAGAACAATCCGACTACGGCAGCCAGTCGAGAGGACGGAGACCGCCACCGTCCACGACGCTGACGCCTCCCGCACCGCACACGACCAGGGCGGAAGTCTCGACATGCAGCCCGAATCCGGCCAACGGGCCCTTCGCGCGGCCGGGTTGCAGAACGAATTCCTGGCCGGGGCCCGCCCCGAGGGTCAGCAGATGCGGCTGGTCGGCCGCGACGGACGCATCCAGTTCGACGCGGTCCCGTCCGCCGCCGACACCCTAGCCGTGCCGGGGAAGGGCTTCACGAGTGCGCGGATGCCCGGCTCTTGCCGGAGCCGCCGGAACGTCAGGTGTCCGGCGGCCCCGGCTCTGTCCGTGCCGTGATGCACAGTGCGGTGCACCACGGCACGGGTCTTGGGGGGCGCGGGCGCTTCAGGGGGAGAGCCTCAGCTGCCTGCGCGCAGTGCCGTAAGCAGCGCGAGCGGTGTCGCCGCCGCCCACGCCTGGGGGGAGCAGGAGTGCGGGTAGGGGACCGGCTCGGGCAGCTCGGAGCGGTCGTAGCCCGCCATCACTTCCGGCAGTCGGTAGGCGTGGTGTGCTGCCGCGTCGACCAGACCACGGGTCAGCGTCGCGAGCTCCTCCGTGAGGCCGTGCCGGGCGAGCCCTAGCGCCACGAGCGCGTTGTCGTGCGGCCAGCAGCTGCCGCGGTGGTAGGAGAGCGGGTGGTACGGGGTCTGCCCGGCGGCCAGGGTCCGGATCGCCCAGCCGGTGAAGAAGTCAGGGCGCAGCAGCCGCCGGCCGACCCGCTCCGCGTGCTCCTGGTCGAGGATGCCGGACCAGAGGAGGTGACCCGCGTCCGAGGCGAGCGCGTCGACCTGTCGGCCCTCGCCGTCCAGGGCGAGAGCGGGGAAGCCCTGCTCCGGCATCCAGAAGTCCTGGTGGAAGCGGGTGCGCAGGGCGGTGGCCGCCGTCTCCAGCCGCTCCGCGTACGCCGGGTCGTGCCAAGTAGTACGGGCCAGGGATGCTGTGCGGATCAGGGCGTCGTAGGCGTATCCCTGTGCCTCGCACACCGCGACCGGGCCCTTGGCCTGGGTGCCGTCGGTGAAGCAGATGGCGCCGGCGGAGTCCTTCCAGTTCTGGTTGACCAGGCCGTTGGGGTCGGGTTCGTAGACCAGGTAACCGTGCTCGTCGAGGCCCCCGTCGGTGAACATCCAGTCCACCGCGGCACGGGCGTGGCGTTCCAGGCGTGCGGCGAGCGCGCTGTCGGCGGTGGCCTCGGCGTGGGCGTGCAGCAGGACGAGGAAGAGGGGGGTGGCGTCGACGGAACCGTAGTAGCGTCCGTAGGGCACCTGCCGGAAGTGGGCGAGCTCGCCGTGGCGGACCTCGTGCACGATGCGGCCGGGCTGTTCGCCGCGGAACGCGTCGTACTCCGTGCCCCGGGTGGCCGCCAGCGCGGCCAGGGTGCCTGCCGCCGCGTCGGGCCGGTAGGGCAGCGCGAAGTAGGAGGTGAGCAGGGAGTCCCGGCCGAAGAGGGTGAGGAACCAGGGGATGCCCGCGGCGGGCACGGACACCGGTTCGCCCTCCGGGCCGGTGGCGGTGATCCGCAACAGGTCCAGGTCGGCCAGGCCCTGTGTGCAGGCCCGCAGCAAATCGCCCTCGGCCTGCGGGAGTTCAGGCAACTGGCCTGCTGGTGTCGGAAGTGGTTGCGGTGTGCCGCCGGACGGGTGTGCCTCGACCCGCAGATTCACCTCCGCCTGTCCGTGTGCGGGCAGCCGCACCGACCAGACAAGGCAGCGGGCGGTGCCGTCGGACCCGGCCGCCGTCTCGTCGGGGGCGGGAGTGGCGACGACCGACGTACGGGAGTGCCAGTCACCCCGCCGATAGCCGAACTCGACGCCCCGCGGCGTCACTTCGACCGTATGAGCGGCGTCCGGCTTCGGGTAGGTGCGGTGGTCGGAGCGCAGCTCGAACTGGTCGGCGAAGTCCACGTCGACCCAGAGGGCGAGGCGGGCGGTCATGGCGTCCGGACGGTTGCTGACGATCCGCAGCCGTTCGGTGAACACGGCCGCTTCGACGGCTTGCTCGCGGAAGACGGTGTACGCGGGCGGCTCGTCGCGGGTGCCCGCCGGGGTGAGCACACAGGTGGCGCCCGGCCCCTCGGACGCGCCGGCCAGGACGGCGGGAGGCGTCTCGTCGACGGTCAGCTGCCAGCGGCTGAGGTGACGGGCATCGCGCAGGAAGAGTCCCTCGGGTGACGACCCCGCGCCGCCGTTGATAGCGCCGTCGGAGCCAAGTGAGACGAAGGTGCCGTCGCGTACGAGCAGGACCCGCTCGGAGTCCGTCATCGGGTGCTCTCCTTGCTGTGCGGCGGCCGGGACAGGTCCAGGGCGAGCGCGGCGGTCCAGGCGAAGTCGCGGGTGCCGCGGCCCTCGCCGGTGTACGGGTCGACGTACTCGGCGAAACCCGATGCGCCCGCGGCGGAGAGGAAGGCGGCGCGCAGCCGGTCGGCCTGCTCGGCGGCTCCGTACTGACGCAGGCCCCGTTCGATGAGCCAGGCCGTGTTGAACCAGGCGGGTCCGCGCCAGTAGCGGGAGCGGTCGAAGGCGTGCCCGGCCAGGTCGTAACTGGGCACCAGGGCGGTGGCGTCGGTGCGGAAGTGCCGGCTGCCCAGGGTGGCGACGAGGCTGTCGGTGATCGGCGCGGGGAGGCCCGGCACGATCAGCGGGATCAGGCCCGAGACGCTGCGTTCGGGGATCAGTTCGCCGCCCACCAGGTCCCGGACGAGGAACATGCCCGAGGCCGGGTCCCACAGTCGGTCGACCAGTGCGGTGGTGAGTGTTCGTGCCCGCTCGTGGTGCTCGGCGGGATCGGCACCGAGGGTCAGGGCGATCCTGGCGAGTGCGTGTTCGCCGGCGATCAGCAGGGCGTTGACGGCGGGGTCCTCGACGGCGAAGGCGTGTGTTCCGGCGCGGTCGGTGTAGCCGGACTCGCGGTAGTCGACGGCGAGGCGGACGTAGCGTCCGTAGTCGAGGTCGGTGGGGCGGTCGGCTGCGGCGCCGTGGTCGAGGTCGGCGCGGCGGAACGATCCGGGCGCGGCGGGTTCGATGCGCGCGAGGGGGGTTTCCCAGCACGGGCTGTTGTCCATGCCCGGCTCCCAGGGGTGGACCGTCGCGGCGAGCCCGTGTCCGCCCAGGTCGCGCCGGGAGGTCAGGTAGCGGTGCCAGGCGGCAAGGCGCGGGTAGACCCGGGCGAGGAAGCCGCGGCGGGCGGATTCGGCCGGGTCGGCCTCGTGCACCAGCCAGGCGGCCAGGGCGTGCACGGGTGGCTGCACGATGCCTGATGTCTCGGGTGCCGGCGGGGCACCGGCGGCGCGTCCTGCCCGCGAGGACTGCCAGAAGTCGGGGCTGGGGAAATAGGCGTCCAGGGGTACCGACGGGTTGAAGACGATGTGCGGGATGCGTCCGTCGCCCCACTGGGCGCCCAGGAGTGTCTCCAGCTCCCGCTGGGCGCGGCGCACGGAGAGGTGGCGCAGGCCGATGGCGATGAAGGCCGAGTCCCAGCTCCACTGGTGCGGGTAGAGCGTGCGCGAGGGCACGGTGGCGGTGCCGGTCCAGTTGCCGAGCAGGACGCGGGCCGCGCCGCGTCGCAGGCCCGCGCCGCCGGGGTCGGTGGTGGGGCCGGCGCCGGGCCCCACCACGGTGTCGCCGAGAAGGGCCGTCATGCTCCGGCACCCCGCAGGAAGCCCGGGATGGAGCGGACGGCGTCCACGGGGTCGCCGGTGAGGCGGCACTCGGCGGCGAGGTAGCCGTCGTAGGAGATGGCGTGCAGGGCGGAGAGCCAGGCCGGCCAGTCGAGGTGTCCGGCTCCTGGCTGGAAGCGGTTGGAGTCGGAGACCTGGGCGTGGCCGATGTAGTCGGCGTACTTGAGGATCGAGGCGGCGGGGTCCGCCTCCTCGATGTTCATGTGGTAGCTGTCGATGCCGATCTTCACCGAGTCCAGGCCCACGGTCGCAAGGAGGTCGGCGGCCTGTTCGAGGCGGTTGACCATGTGGTCCTCGTAGCGGTTGAGGGGCTCCAGGTAGAGCTGGACTCCCTCCCTCTTGGCGTGCTCGCCCAGCTCCGTGAGGCCGGCGAGCAGGACCTCGCGGTCCTCCTCGGCGCTGCGCGGGGCCTCGAAGGGGGGCAGCCGGGTGGAGAACATGCCGTACGAGGCTGGGGTCTGCGCGCCCCTGCCGCCGATCTCGGCGATCACGGTGAGCTGGGACTTCATCTGCGCGATGGCGTCACGGCGCAGGTCGGGGTCGAAGGCGCCGAAGAAGTGCAGCATCTCGACGCAGACGGTGGGCATCACGACGCCGTCGGCGAGGGCCTGCTTCAGCTCGGGCAGCCGGGAGGCGAAGTGCAGGTCTCCCTTGGCGCGCAGCTCGATGGCGTCGTATCCGGCGGCCTGTGCGAACTCCCACTTCTGCTGAAGGGTGTCGCCCGGGAGCAGTTGTTCCTGTGCGGCGGTCTTGAACACGGGGGCCTCTCTCAGAATTCCAGGACGACCTGAAGAGCGTCCGCGGGGCGCTCGTCGAGAAGGACGTAGGCGTCGGCCGCGTCGGCGACCGGGATGACATGGCTGACCAGGGACTCGACGTCGACCCGGCCTTCGGCGACGAGCCGCAGGAAGGTCTGCTGGAGCCGCTCGACGCTCCAGCGGTGCGACAGCTGCGGGGGTACGCCGCCGATCTGGGAGCAGATCAACTGGGCGCGGTTGTGGTGGAATTCGTCGCCGAGCCGCAGCCCGATGCCGTCGCCCTGGTAGAAGCCGGACGCCACCACGCGGCCGCCGACGGTGACGGAGCGCAGCGCTTCCTGGAGGGCGGGGTGGACGCCGCTGATCTCGATGGCGACGTCGGCGCCCGCTCCGGCGGTGGCCTCGCGGATCTGCTCGGCGACCGCGTCGGTGCGGGCGTTGAGGGTGCTGTGGGCGCCGTACTTCTTCGCCGTTTCGAGGCGTCCGTCGATGGCGTCGACCGCGGTGACGCGGGCGCCGTTGAGCTGGGCGAGCCGCGTGGTGATCAGGCCGATGACGCCCTGCCCGAAGACGGCGACGTCCTCGCCGAGGTGGATGTCGGCGGACAGGACCGCGTTGTAGGCGATGGCGCCGACGCGGGCGAAGGAACCGGCCAGGGGCTCGAGACCGGCGGGCAGGGTGTGGCCCGCCATGCGCTCGGCGGGGACGATGCCCTCGCTGCGGTGGCCCCAGATGCCCCACACCAGGTCCCCGACGGCGGGTATCGCGGGCGCGGCGACCAGTTCGGGGGAGACCTCGGTGACCTCGCCGACCTCGGAGTAGCCCCATCCGACGACGGGGTATTCGATGCCGGCGGCGCCCTCGCGGAAGAGCCGGGCCCCGGGGTCCCAGGTGCGGGTCAGGTAGGGGTTCGTGCCGCGGTAGGCGGTGAGTTCGGTGCCGGCGGAGATGCCCGAGTACAGGGTGCGGACCCGCAGATGTCCGGCGGGCAGCGGGGCACTGGCGTGCTCGGCCACCTCGACCTGACGGGGGCCGGTGAATTGGACGACGCGTTCCACGAAAAGGCTCCGAGGGCTCGGGAGTGTGGTGAGAGCTGGGATCCGGGGCGCTGCGGGGCGCGGCGACGCCCGGATATGTCGAGACTATCTCTTACTTATGTCTTGTCAACAAGCAAAAGAGGTGCTGAGATGTGTGCCCGGTAGACATAAGTCGGCGAGTCGATGAGGACTGAACATGCGCATGAGGACCGGCCGATCGAAGGTGATCGCCTCAGGTCTCGCGGCGGCACTGGGAATGGCGGCGCTGGCCGGCTGCGCCGGTGACAGCCAGAGCGGCCCTGCCGAGGCCGACCGGCACATCACCGTGTGGTCGCAGGAGAACCTGACCCCGCGCGTCGACGCCACCGAGAAGATCATCGACCGCTTCGAGAAGAAGACCGGCGTCAAGGTCGATCTGGTCGGCGTCGACGAGGCCCAGATGCCTCAGCTGATCATGTCCGCAGCGGCGTCCGGCAAGCTCCCGGACGTCATCGGCGCGGCCCCGATGGGCCAGACCTGGCAGATGTACAGCAACGGCCTGCTCAACACCGACATCCCCCGCCAGATCGTCGACAAGCTCGGCCGCTCCACGTTCAACTCCAACGCCCTCGACCTCACCTCCGACGGCGCCACCCGGCTCGCAGTCCCCTCCGACGCCTGGCTCCAGCTCCTCGCCTACCGCAAGGACCAGCTGAAGCAGGCGGACCTGCCGGCACCGGACAGCTACCGGAGCCTGCTCAAGGCCGCCAAAGCCCTGACCACCAAGGGCCGCGACGGCATCTCCGCCGCCACCGACCCCAGCGACGTCTTCACCCAGCAGAGCTTCGAGGGCCTGGCCCTGGCCAACAACTGCCAACTGGTCGACGACAAGGGGCAGATCGACCTCGGCTCGCCGCAGTGCGCCACGGCGTTCAAGACGTACGCCACCCTCGCGGACCAGTACGGCCCGCCCGGCACCCAGACCGTGGACTCCACCCGCGCCACCTACTTCGCGGGCAAGTCGTCCATGGTCATCTGGTCCTCCTTCCTCCTCGACGAGCTCGCGGGACTGCGCAAGGACGCCCTGCCCAGCTGCGCCGAGTGCCGCGATGACCGTAATTTCCTGGCCGACAACACCGGCATCACCACCGCCCTTGGCGGCCCGGCGGGAACCAAGCCCGCCCAGTTCGGCGAGATCACCTCCTGGGTCACCACCAAGACCGCGGAGACCGACGCCTCCCGCCAGTTCATCGAGTACATGATGGGCGCCGGCTACGAGGACTGGTTCGGTATGGCTCCCGAAGGCAAGATTCCCGTACGCGGCGGCACCGCGGACGACCCCGGCAAGTACCTGGACGCCTGGCGCTCCAGTGACCTCGGCGTCGACCGCCGCGAGCCCATGAACCGGGTCTTCTCCGACAAGCTCCTCGACCGGCTCGCCGACGGCGTCAGCAATATGCGCCGCTGGGGCATCAGCCAGGGCGAGGGAGCCCTCGTCGGCGCGACCAACGGCGAACTGCCCGTGCCCAAGGCCATCGGCGCCATGACCAGCGGCCAGAGCTCCCCGCGGGAGGCGGCACGCGAGGCACGCGACGAAGTGGCCGCCCTGCAGAAATCCCTCCGCTAGCCCCGGCGGCCACCAACAGCCACCCCCCACCGGCACCCCCCCATCGGCAGCCCTCACCGGCAACCGCCGCACAGTCGGTCTTCACCCTCAGCCGCCCCACCGAACGCCGCCCTCAGCCGACGGCCCGCACCCAGGCACCCCGAGGAACTGACCCATGAGCACTGCCCAGAGCGGCGCGACGAAGCGCCGCACCGCAGCCACCACCCCCGAGCCGCCACCGGCCGACGAGCAGCGGCAGCGCAAGAAGTCACGGCCGCCGAGCGCCACCGGCCGCGAGAACCGTGCCGGACTCGCCTTCGTCACCCCCACCTTCGTGGTCGTGCTCGTCGTCGTGATCCTGCCCATTCTGTGGACGGTGCTGCTCGCCTTCCAGAACGCCAAGCTCGTCGACATCCAGGACATGGGTCTGCTCGGCAACTGGACCCTGGACAACTTCACCCAGGTCTTCAGCTCGGCCGGATTCTGGTCAAGCCTCTCCACGACCCTCGTCTACACCGTCGGCGCCACCCTGGGCTCCGTCGTGCTCGGCCTGATCGCGGCCCTCGCCCTGCGCACCCCCTTCCGCGGGCGCGGCCTGCTGCGCGGCGCGATGCTCCTGCCCTACGTCGCACCCGTCGTCGCCGTCGCCTTCGTCTGGGAGGTCGCCCTCAGCCCCCAGTACGGCATCGTCAACGAATGGGGCCGCTCCCTCTTCGGCTGGGACGACCCGATCGCGTTCCTCTCCACGCGCGAGTACGAAGTCGGCCTGCTCGGGGCGCACTTCGACATCCCCCTGGCGCTGCTCACCGTCATCGCCTTCGAGACCTGGCGCTACTTCCCCTTCGCCTTCCTCTTCATCCTCGCCCGCCTCCAGGCCGTGCCAGGCGGACTCGAGGAAGCCGCCAAGGTCGACGGCGCCACACCCCTGCAGCGCTTCCGGCACATCCTGCTGCCCCAGCTGATGCCGGTCATGGCCCTGCTGTGTGTCCTGCGCTTCATCATGACGTTCAACAAGTTCGACGACGTCTACCTGCTCACCAATGGCGGAGCGGGCACCGAGGTCGCCGCGGTGCGGGTCTACGACTTCCTCACCTCGCGCTACGACGTCGGCGCCGCCGCCGCACAGGCCCTCGTCCTCGCCGCCGTCCTCATGGTGCTGCTCGGCCTGTACTTCAAGTTCTTCGGCAAGAAGGTCCAGGAGGAGTCGTGATGTCGCCGCTGTCCATGACACGCACCCAGTTCGAGGAGCGCCTCTTCGGCGTCCTGCGGTGGGTCGTCATCGCCTTCCTCGCGGTGATCACGATCGCGCCCTTCTACTACATGGTGCTCCTGTCGGTGAAGTCCATCGACTCCCTCTTGCTCGACCCCGGCTCCCTGTGGGTCTCCGCGAAGGAGTTCACCCTCAGCACGTACGAGAACGTGCTGAAGCCCCAGTCCGAAGGCGGCCAGGGATTCCTGCAACTGCTGCTCAACTCGGCACTCGTTTCCCTCGGCACGGTCGCCCTCACGCTCATCGCCGCCGTGCCCGGCGCCTACGCCATCAGTCGCCTGAAGTTCTTCGGCAACCGCCAGATCAGCGCGATGTTCCTGGCCGTCTACATGTTCCCGGCGACGCTGCTCGCCGTCCCGCTCTTCGTGATGTTCGCCAAGCTGGGTCTCTCCTCCAGCCTCGCGGGCCTCGCCATCGTGTACGTGGCGCAGACCGTGCCCGTCTCGATCTACATGCTGAAGAACTACTTCGTGACCATCCCGTACTCCATCGAGGAGGCAGCCGCACTCGACGGCTGCTCGCGGCTCCAGGCGCTGCGCAAGGTGATCCTGCCGCTGGCCCTGCCCTCCCTGATGGCGACCGGCCTGTACGTCTTCATGATCGCGTGGAACGAGTTTCTCTTCGCGCTGCTCTTCCTGGCCGCCGACCCCGAGAAATGGACGGTCTCCCTGGGACTTGCCCAACTGTCCAACGGCATCGAGGTCTCCAAGACCGTCCTGATGGCCGGGTCCGTGGTCCTGACCATCCCCGTGATACTTCTGTTCTTCGCCGCGGAACGCCTGCTGACCGAGGGCCTGACCAGCGGCGCCGACAAGAGTTGACGGGTACGGGCTCCCGCGGTCCCGCGAGAATCCAGAGACGGGGAAATGATGCCGGCGAACCAAGCAAGCCCGGGCCACCTGCTGCAGCTCATCCGCAGCGGCGAGGCCACCACACGCAGCGAACTCCTGCGCGCCACAGGTCTGTCGCGCTCCACCGTGGGCCTGCGCCTCGACCAGCTCTTCGGCGCGGGCTGGCTGCGCGACACCGCAGGTGCCTCCACCGGCGGACGGCCCTCCGCCCTCCTGGAGTTCGACGCCTCGCACGCGGTGGTCCTGGCGGTGGACCTGGAGACCCGGCACGCGCGGGCCGCCGTCCTCGACCTGGCCGGCGAAGTCCTTGCCGAGACCTCCGGGCCCGTCCTCGTCACCGACGGCCCGGCCAAGGTCCTGGACACCCTGGCCGGCTGGTTCCTGCCCCTGCTCGCCGAAGCCGGCACCGAGCCGGGCAAGGTGGCGGGCATCGGCATGTCCGTCCCCGGCCCCGTCGACTTCGACCTGGGCCAGGTCATCCAGCCGCCGATCATGCCGGGCTGGGACCGCTTCCCCATCCGGGAACAGATGCAGACGGCGTACGCGGAGCAGGTCGGCCGCTCGCTGGAGCCCGGCCCGGTGCCCGTCCTCGTCGACAACGACGCCAACCTCATGGCCTACGCCGAACACCGGGCGGGCCACCCGGACTGCTCGGCCTTCCTGCTCATCAAGGCATCCACCGGCATCGGCGCGGGAGTTGTCGTCGGCGACGAGGTCTACCGCGGCATCGACGGCGGCGCCGGCGACATCGGCCACATCCGGCTGCACGACCGGCCCGACGCCCTGTGCATGTGCGGCTCCTACGGCTGCCTGGCCGCGGTCGCAAGCGGCCGCGCCCTGGCCGGACAGCTCTCCGCACTCGGCATCCCCACCACCTCAGGCTCGGGCGTGCACCAGCACCTGGCCGACGGTCAGCCCGATGCCATCCGCCTGGCCAGGGAGGCGGGCCAGCGCGTCGGTGAGGTACTGGCCACCGTCGTCACCCTGCTCAACCCCGGCGTCCTGATGCTCGCGGGAGACCTCGCCGGAGCGCCCTTCATGACCGGCGTACGCGAACTCCTCTACCAACGCGCCATGCCCCGGACCACCGCCAACCTGAACGTCGTCACGGCACAACTGGGTGACCGGGCCGGCCTGATGGGCGCGGGCGAGATGGTCGTGGAACACCTCTACTCGCCGGATCGCGCGGACGCGCGCCTCGACGCCATGGCCACCTGACGCCGGTGCCTCCCGACCGGCGAGTGAGCCGGCCGCGCAGGCAGCGCGGCATGGCGCCCGTACACCAGCACCCCGCATACACGGAGAACTCCCATGAGCGATGACAGCAGCTCCCGCCCCTCGCCGGACCCGGCGCACGCCCCGTTGCGGGTCGGCCTGGTCGGTGCCGGGCCGTGGGCGCGCGTCATGCACGCGCGGATGCTGGCCGCCGGACCCGAGACCACGCTGGCCGCCGTGTGGGCCCGCCGCCCGGAAGCCGCCGCCGAGACCGCGGCACCCTACGGCGCGGCGGTCGCCGCGAGCTTCGACGAACTCCTCGACCGCTGCGAGGCGATCGCCTTCGCCGTACCCCCCGCGGTCCAGGCCGAGTTGGCGCCCCGCGCCGCGAAGGCGGGAAAGGCGCTGCTGCTCGAGAAGCCCCTTGCCCCGGACCTCGCCGGGGCGCGGCGCGTGGCGGACGCGGTGGAAGAGGCAGGCGTGGTCTCCCAACTGGTCCTCACCAAGCGGTACCACCCGGCCACCCGCGTTTTCCTGGAGGCGGCACAGCACGTCGAGGTCACCGGCGCGCGGTCCTGCTACCTCCACGGCGCCTTCCTCGGCGGCGACTTCGCCACCGCCTGGCGCATGGAGCACGGCGCCCTGCTCGACCTGGGCCCGCACCTGCTCGACCTCCTCGACACGGTTGTCGGCCCCGTCACCTCCATCCGCTCCACCGGAGACCCGCGCCGCTGGATCGAGTTGACCTGCGAACACGAGAACGGCGCGGTGAGCCAGGCCTCGCTCTCGGGCTCCGTACAACTGCCGCGGGCCCGCACCAGGGTGGAGCTGCTCGGCCCCGGCGACGAACTCGTCTACGACACGGCGGAACTGGACCACGAGGAGTGCTGGCCGGTGCTGCGCCGGGAGTTCGCGCAGGCGGTACGCAGCGGCCGCTCGACGCCGATCGACGCCCGGCGCGGGCTGCGCATCCAGCAGCTCCTGGCGTGGGCGGCGCAGAGCTGACGGCTGCCCGAGGGCGCACGAAAGCCGGCATAGCCGGCCGCCTCGACCGGCATCTGGATCCAGGCCGCCTGCCTTGGTCTCGGCCCCTTCCGCCCGCGATGCGTAGTCACTTACGGCGGCGGATGAACAGCCAGATGCGGGTGGCCATCGAGCCGATGACCACGACGGCGACCGTGATCTGCAGCCAACGCGGGAGAGCGCCCGCTCCGGGGAGATACAGGGCGAGCCGCATCACGGACGCCACCGCGGGTCGTGCTGCTGTGCGCGGTCATCCACCAGACGACTCCCTGACGTTCGGGGCGAGCGGACGGATCGGCGCCGGACTTGTCGGGGCGGGGCCGGGGGCCGCTTATTCCATCGAATATCTCACCTGGCCTCGGTGCCGCAAGCCGTAGTCGTGCCGAGCGGTGTCCCGCGCAGGGTGACGGCGGAGTCGGACGCGGAGCGTGGGGAGTCAGGCCACCTTGATCCGATAGGGCGAAACGGCACAGGCGTGACGGTGCGCAGGGGTTCCGTGCGGCGGAGGTCGAAATAGTGCAGGCGGAGAGGCCGGGCGGGGGGCGCACGCGGCGATTTGTTGCGTCCCGGGCGGGGTCGGGCGAGGGAGGCGAGTGGTCATTTCGAGCCAGGCTCCTTGACCATCCCTTGACATGCGATTGACCTGATCTTTACGTTCGTTGCGCGGTCGACGAAGATCCATTTCGTTGCCCGGTCCGCAATTCCCCGGCACTCGAGGAGGTCCGTGATGGACAAGCTCATCAAGCAGATGACCCAGGACGCCAACTGGTCGAAGTGGGTGGCCGCCAACTCCGCGCAGGGCGCCAAGGACGGCTGCATCAGCGCCGCCCCCAAGTCCGGCTGCATCAGCGTCGCCGGCAAGAGCGGCTGCATCTCCTGACTCACGCCCGCCCGCGCCCGGGCCGCCGCCGTCCCTTCTCGGCGGCGGCCCCGGCCTGCCACCCCCCGGAGCACACATGAGCCCGCTGCCGAGCCCGCACGTCGTCGACCGGGTCCGGGACATCCCCATCTACCGCGCGTCCGCCGCCCGGGGCGACTTCCCGATCCTGGAGAAGACCGAGATCGCCCGCGGCTTCCCGGACAACTGGATGACGCCCGATCTCGCCGCGGCGCTGGAGTCGGGCCAGGCGGAGTTCGTCCTGTCGACCGGCACCAACCACGCCCGGATGCAGCTGATCCGGCCGCCGTACTTCCTGCTCCGCTCCTACTACCGGCTGTGGAGCGAACACCCCGACCTGCGCGCCACCTGGGAAGCGGGCGCCAAGCGCATCTCCCTGACCACCGTGCTCGCCACCGAGCACGTCGCCCGCGTCAATGCCCGCAAGCCGGGCGCGACGCCGGGAGAGCGCTGGCTCGACGACCGCACCCTCTACCTCAACAACACCCTCGACCCGGCCGACTGGGACCGGACAGAGGTCCGCCGGATGCTCGCCGAGATCCGCGAGGTCAGCGACGCCCACCCCACCGGCACCTATCACCTGGACTGCTCGGCCTACCACCTCGCCCACCTCGTCCAGAAGGTGGACGACTGGGGGCTGTGGGACGAGTTCCCGCAGCCGGGCAGCATCGTCCACGCCTACGAGTACACCCCGCTGAACGTACGCGCCCTGCTGCACCGCCACTTCGACTGCCCCGTCGTGGACCTCTTCGGCAGCACCGAACTGGGCTACCTCTACTCCAGCGACCCCCGGACCGGCCGCTACCGGCCCCACCTGGACGACATGAGCATCGAGCTCATCCCCGTCACCCCCGGCAGCGGCATCCACTGCCTGATCGTCACCAGCCTGCGCAACCCCTTCATGCCGCTCGTGCGCTACCGCTCCGGCGACTGCGTGCGCACCACCGACGGCTCCGCCGACCCCGAGCGCATCGCGGCCTTCTGCGGCCGGGAGAAGGAACTGCTCGACACGCCCGGCGGACCCGTCGCCCAGGCCGACCTCGACGCCCGTGTCCACGACGCGACCGACCGCGTCTTCCTCGCCCAACTGAGCCTGTCCGAGACCTCCGACGACGCGATCCTGCGCTACACCACCTTCGACCGCGCCCCGCTCGACGCCGGGCAGACCGCGCACCTCGAAGAGTCCGTCGGTGAACTCACCGGCCGCGTCTGCACCCTGGAGCACCGCGCCGACCTGCCGATCGGCCGTTCCGGCAAGTACGTCTGGCTGGCGCGTCCCTCGTGACCCGCGTGCGCTCTGCGCCGACCGCCCCTCGCCCTCACGCCCGAACAGGACCCCGCCCCGTGACCACGTCAGCGATTCCCGCCCCCACCGCCGAAGACCTCCTGGGCAGCGCACTGCACAAGGAGGTCGTCGATCACTTCACCGCGAAGACGCAACGCCCCCGCACCCACATCGAGCACCAGGTGCGTGAGTGTCTGCGCTATCTGTACCTGGTCTCGCGCCACCCCGACCGGCTCGGCGGCCTGTTCCTGCCGGTGGAGCAGGAGATCGACGAGATCTGGCACTTCCTCATCCTCCAGACGCGTGAATACCGGGAACTGTGCGAACAACGCCTGCCCGGCGCGTACTTCATCCACCACCGCAGCATCGCCTACACCGACTACCAGGGCGGCGAAGGCGGCGGCCGGGCCGACGGGCAACGCCGGGTCGCGGCCGAGGAGGCCCTGCGCTGGATCCCGCTCTACACCGCCGCGTTCGGCCCCTTCGACGAGGACGCGCTGCCGTACTGGACCATCGTCCGCTTCCTCCACCACGAGCTGGGCAGGAGCCTGGCCGAGATCTCCGCCCTTGACCCGGCCGACAGGGCCGCCGCGTGACATCGGCGGCCCACGCCCCGCAGCTCGCCGGGCCCGAGGTGCAACGCCGCATCCTGACCGTGCTCGTCGCCTCCCAGGCCCTGGGCGGCGCCGGAATGGCGGCGGGCATCACCGTCGGCGCGCTGCTCGCACAGGACCTGCTCGGCTCCACCGGCCTCGCCGGTCTGCCCGTGGCCCTGTTCACCGCGGGAGCCGCGCTCGGCGCCCTGCTCATCGGCCGGATCTCCGGGCGGTGGGGACGCCGCCCGGGCCTCGCCATCGGGCACGCGGGCGCCGCCCTGGGCAGCGTCGGCGTGATCGTCGCCGCCTGGTCACGCACCGTGCCCCTGCTCCTGGCCGCCCTCGTCGTGTACGGCGCCGGCACGGTCACCGGCCTGCTCGCCCGGTACGCCGGAACCGACCTCGCACCGCCCAGGAAACGCGGCCGGGCCACCGGCACCGTGCTCATGGCCACCACGCTCGGCGCGGTGGCCGGGCCCACCCTGGTCGGCCCCACCGGAACCCTGGCAGGCTCCCTCGGCCTGCCCCGCCTCACCGGCCCCTTCCTGCTTGCCGCCGTCGCCTATACGGCCGCCGCCCTCGTCGTCGTGCTCTGGCTGCGCCCCGACCCGCTGCTGCTCGCCCGCAGCCAACACCGGGAGGCCGCCGAACAGGAAGCCGGCGGGCAGAACGTGCGCCGTATCAGCGGCGGGGTCGTCACCGGAGCTGCCGTGATGATCAGCGGGCAGCTCGTGATGATCGCCGTCATGACGATGACCCCGGTGCACCTCACCCACCACGGACACGGCACACAGCTGGCCGGGGTCGTGATCGGCCTGCACGTGGGCGCCATGTTCCTGCCCTCGCCCCTGACCGGCCTCGCGGTGGACCGGTCCGGCAGCCTGCCCGTGGCCGCGTCCTCCGGCGTCGTCCTGCTCGTCGCCGGACTCCTGGCCGCCCTCGCACCGCCCACCGGAGCCGTGGGAACCACCCTGCTCGGCACCGCGCTCGTGCTGCTCGGCGTCGGCTGGAACATGGCGCTCGTCAGCGGCACCGCCATGGTCACCGAGGCCGCACCCGCCGAGGCACGCGCCTCCACGCAAGGCCTCGTCGACGTGGGAATGTCGCTCGCCGGAGCCACCGGCGGCCTGGTCTCCGGGCTCGTCGTGGCAGGCGGCGGATATCCGCTCCTCGCCGTCTGCGGCGGAGTGCTCGCGCTCGCCGTGATACCCCTCACGGCCCGTGCCGCTCGCCCGCAAAACACCGCCCCACGCCCGACCGAGAGTTGACGCCTGCCCGGGGCGTGCGAGGCAGAGGCGTTCGCAGGCCCCACGGACCCCAGTGACCCGTCAGGAGAACGGCATGCCCAGCGTCCCCCCGTCCCGGCCCACCGTCCCGCAGTTCGACGCCATCGTGGTCGGAGCGGGCTTCTCCGGCCTGTACCAGCTCTACCGCCTGCGCGAACTGGGCCTGTCGGTCCGCGTCCTGGAGGCATGCGACGACATCGGCGGTACGTGGCACCGCAACCGCTACCCCGGCGCGCGCTGCGACATCGAGAGCACGTCGTACTCCTACTCCTTCTCGCCCGAACTGGACCAGGAGTGGGAGTGGAGCGAGCGGTACGCGACGCAGCCGGAGCTGCTGCGCTACCTCCGGCACGTCGCGGACCGCTTCGGACTGCGGCAGGACATCACCCTGCGCACCCGCGTGACCCGAGCGGTCTACGACGAGGACCGCCACCTCTGGCAGGTCGGCACCGACACGGGGGAGCGGTTCACCGCCCGTTTCGTCATCCTGGCGACCGGCTGCATGTCGGCCGTCAAGGAGCCGGACATACCCGGCGCCGCCTCCTTCGGGGGCCGCGCCCTGCACACCGCCGACTGGCCGCACGAGGGCGTCGACCTCACCGGCGAACGAGTCGCGGTGATCGGCACCGGCTGCTCCGGCGTCCAGGCCATCCCGCTCCTGGCCCAGCAGGCCGCCGCGCTCACCGTCTTCCAGCGCACCCCGGTATACGCGCTTCCCGCACACAACCGTGCGCTGACCGCCGAGGAGAACGCCGAACTGAAGGCTCGCTACCCGCAGTTCCGGATCGCCCAGCGGCAGTCCAGAGGCGGCACCGTCTTCGAGCCGCCCACCCGCTCCGCCCTGGCGGCCGACGCCGCCGAGCGCGCCGCCACCTACGCGGCGGCCTGGGAGTCCGGCCTGCTCAGCGGCCTGCTGCGGACGTACAACGACATCCTCGTCGACGCGGATGCCAACGAGACCGTCGCCGAGTTCGTCCGCTCCAAGATCCGCTCGATCGTCACCGACCCGGAGACGGCCGAGACGCTCTCCCCGCGCGGCCTGCCCTACGGCACCAAACGTCCCTGCCTGGACACCGGCTACTACGCCACGTACAACAAGCCGCACGTCAGCGTCGTGGACCTCACCAGAACCCCGATCGTGGAGATCACACCGAGCGGCATCAGAACCCCGGAGCGGGACCACGCCGTCGACGTGATCGTCTACGCCACCGGCTTCGACGCCATGACCGGATCACAGATCGCCGTCGACATCGTCGGCAAGGGCGGCACCACGCTCCGCGAGAAGTGGGCCGACGGCCCTCGCAACCATCTGGGCCTCCTGTCGTCCGGCTTCCCCAACCTCTTCACCGTGCTCGGTCCGCTGAGCCCGTCCGTGCTCAGCAACGCCGTGGTGGCCATCGAGCAGCACGTGGAGTGGATCACCGACTGCATCGCACACCTGCGAGAGAGCGGACTCACCGAGATCGACGCGACCGCCGACGCCGAGAAGGAGTGGTGCGCGCACGTCGCCGACCTCGCCGATCTGACGCTCTACCCCGCCGTCGCCTCCTGGTACACGGGCGGCAACGTACCGGGCAAGCCCCGGGTGTTCCTGGCCTACACCGGCGGCCTGGACCGCTACCGGGCGCAGTGCGATGCCGCCGCCCGGGACGGCTACCGCGGTTTCGCCACGGCCTCATGACGTACATGACGTACGCGCCGACGGACCACGCAGCGCCTGCCGAGAGTTCGATATGCGCTGCCTGACCCGCCGGGAGACGATACGCACAACACGTACGGTCACGGCGGTCTGAGGCGTTCCGTCCGGTTCGGCACGCCAAAGCGCGCTCGGGTGCATCCGCGCGGCGCCTCTGCGAGGAATACGCAGGAGCCCGAACCGACCGCGCCACGAGAGGAACCTGCGATGCGCCGCACCTGGACGGAGGCACCGCCCGTCACCGGCGGGGACCCGGCCGTGGTCGACACCGATGTCGGCGCCGCGGTGGGACGCGTCCTGCACGACATTCTCCGCGAGCGTCTCGCCGCGGCGGTCGCCATCGACGCCGGCTTCGCCCGGGGCGTCGGCGAGCGTGTCGCCCGCTTCACCCTGGACGGCGGCAAGCGCATGCGCTCCAGGTTCTTGTGGTGGGGCCTGCGGGCCTGCGGGGGCCCAGCCGACACGGAGTGCACCGAGGCCGCGCTGCGCCTGGGGGCAGGCCTTGAACTCATCCAGACCTGCGCACTGGTCCACGACGACGTGATGGACGGTTCATCGGTACGCCGCGGGCGGCCCGCCGTCCATGTGGACCTGGCGGCGCAGTACCGCGCCCGCCCCGACGGACCCGGCGCGACGTTCGGCACAGGCGCCGCCATCCTCGTCGGTGATCTGGCTCTGGCCTGGGCCGACGACATCGTGGCGACCACCCGGATGCCGGCCGGCACCGCCGAGCACGTGCGCGGGCTGTGGCAGGCGATGAGGTCGGAGATGGTCGCCGGTCAGTTCCTCGACCTGTACGGGCAGAGGACGGGTTCGCGTTCGATGCCCCTGGCCGTCAAGACCGCCACGCTCAAGAGCGCCCTCTACTCCGTGGAACGGCCGCTGGCCCTTGGTGCCGCGCTCGCCGGCGCCGATCAGCGCACCACCCGGGCGATCTGTTCCGCCGGCCGCTGCGCAGGCATCGCCTTCCAGCTGAGGGACGATCTGCTGGGCGTGTTCGGCGACCCCGGGCACACCGGCAAGCCCTCCGGCGACGACATCAGGGAGGGCAAGGTCACCTATCTCCTGACGGTGGCCAGGGCCCGCGCCGAGGCCACCGGCAACCGTGCGCTGCTCCAGATCCTGGACACTCACGTGGGAGGCGGGGCAGCACTCACGGAAGAAGACCTGGAGCGCGTGCGCGGCGCCCTGGAGGCAAGCGGAGCCCGCGATCTGGTCGAGACGAAGATCCGCCGGCTGCTCGCCCAGAGCGTGCGGCACCTGGATCGCGTCGCTTTCGCCCATCCCGCGGCCGCGCACCTGCGGGAGATGTTCTGCACGGCGGCGGGTCTCCGGGCCGTCCCCGCCCCCGAGGCCCCGGCCGGCACGTCCCCCGCGTACGACGGCGGTCGGACTTCCGGCCCCGTGCATCCCTTCGTCGAAGCGAGCCGTCGATGAGGACGCTGAAAGGTCCGACCGATCATGTCGTGGTCGTCGGAGCGGGTCTGTCCGGCCTGTCGGCCGCCCTGCACCTGCTGGGTGCCGGACGGCAGGTGACGGTCGTGGAACGGGCCGCGGTGCCCGGCGGACGTGCCGGTCTCCTCGAGCGGGGCGGGTACCGGATCGACACCGGACCCACCGTGCTGACCATGCCGGACATCGCTGACGAGGCCTTCGCGGCGGTCGGCGAACGGCTGGCCGACCGCGTGGACCTGATCCCCCTGCATCCGGCCTACCGCGCCCGGTTCGCCGACGGCGGCACCCTGGACGTCCACACCGGCGCGCAGGCGATGGAAGCGGAGATCGAACGCTTCGCCGGAGCCCGCGAAGCCCTGGGCTACCGGCGCCTTCGCCGGTGGCTCGAGCGTCTCTACCGGGTGCAGATGCGCCGGTTCATCGACACGAACTTCGACTCGCCGCTGGGTCTGCTGACCCCCGACCTCGCCCGCCTCGCGGTACTCGGCGGCTTCGGCCGCCTTGACGCCCGCGTCGGACGCTTCCTGGCCGACGAGCGGCTGCGGCGCGTCTTCACCTTCCAGGCCCTGTACGCCGGAGTCCCGCCGGCCCGCGCCCTGGCCGCCTATGCCGTCATCGCCTACATGGACACCGTCGCCGGGGTCTTCTTCCCCGCGGGCGGCATGCACGCCCTGCCACGGGCCATGGCGCAGGCGGCCTCGGACGCGGGCGGCGACCTGCGTTTCGAGCACGACGTGACGCGCCTGGAACGCTCCGGCGAGCGCATCACCGCCGTCATCACCGACCGCGGACGCATCCCCTGCGACGCCGTGGTCCTCACCCCGGATCTGCCCATCGCCTACCGGCTGCTCACCCACCGCCCGCGGCGTCCCGTCCCCCTGCGCCACGCCCCGTCCGCGGTCGTCCTGCACGCGGGCACCGACCGCACCTGGCCCCAACTGGCCCATCACACCCTGTCCTTCGGCGCCTCCTGGAAAAGCACCTTCACGGAGCTGACCCGCACCGGGCGCCTGATGAGCGACCCTTCGCTGCTCATCACCCGGCCCACGGCGACCGACCCCTCGCTGGCGCCGCCCGGCCGCCATCTGCACTACGTCCTCGCGCCCTGCCCCAACACGGACATCGGCGCGGGCGTGCGCGAGTGGCGCGACCTTGCCCCGCGCTACCGCGACACCCTCGTGCGGCAGCTGGAGCGGCGCGGGCTCGACGGGTTCGGCGCCGCCGTCCAGGAGGAGTGCCTGGTGACGCCCGCCGACTGGAGCGCGCAGGGACACGCCGCGGGTTCGCCGTTCTCCGCGGCCCACACGTTCGCGCAGACCGGCCCCTTCAGGCCCGCCAACCTGGTGCGCGGCACCACCAACGCCGTCCTCGCGGGCTGCGGCACCACACCGGGCGTCGGCGTGCCGACCGTCCTTCTCTCGGGGAAGCTGGCCGCAGCCCGCGTGACCGGAGCGGGGCAACCGACGCGCGTACGCCCGCGGGCGGCGGGCCCGGTCACGAAGGGACCCGTCGCATGACCCGCCGGGAACTGGACGCCGCAGGCATCACCGACCCGGAGCTGCGCACCGCCTACGCACGCTGCCGCCACCTGAACGCACGCCACGGCAAGACCTACTTCCTCGCCACCCGGCTGCTGCCCGTCGTGCACCGGCCCGCGGTGCACGCCCTGTACGGATTCGCCCGCTGGGCCGACGACATCGTCGACGACCTGGACTCGACGGCCACCACCGCCGAGCGCGCCGAGGCGCTGCTCCGTCTGGAGCGGCATCTGTCGGCATCGCTGCGAGACGGGTCCCGCGGCCAGCCGGTGGTGGCCGCGCTCGCCGACACCGCCGCCCGCTACGCCATCGAACCGCGGCACTTCACCGACTTCCTGCGCTCCATGCGCAGCGACCTGGAGGTCAGCGAATACGCCACCTACGCGGACCTGCGCAGCTACATGCACGGCTCCGCCGCGGTGATCGGACTCCAGATGCTGCCCGTGCTCGGCACCGTGGTCCCACGCGAAGAGGCCGAACCGCACGCCGCCGCACTCGGGGTGGCCTTCCAGCTGACCAACTTCCTCAGGGACGTCGGCGAGGACCTGGACCGCGGCCGCCTCTACCTCCCCCTCGACCTGCTGGCGGCCCACGGCGTGGACCGCGACCTCCTGCAGTGGAGCCGCGACACCAAAACCGGCGACCGGCGCATCACCTCGATGCTCAGGACCGCCGCGCACCTCACCCGCGACGTCTACCGCCAGGCGGCACCCGGCATCGCCATGCTCGCCCCCGTCTCCCGGCCCTGTATCCGCACCGCCTTCGTGCTGTACGGCACGATCCTGGACGCCATCGCCGACGACGGATACGCGGTGCTGCACCGCCGCGCGGTCGTCCCCCGCCGGCAGCGGGCAGCCGTGGCCTGCGACGGCCTGGTCCGTCTCGCCCTGGCCCGCACCCGCGGCGCGCCCGCCCCGGCGCACCCGCGCTCGACCGCACCCCGGCTGCGGGGCGTGGAAGGTCCCTGGTCCTCGTGGAAGGAGACAGCGTGAAAGAGGGCCGTGTCCCCGGCGCCGGGCGCATCCCCCTGCGGCTGCGCCGCCGGCCCGTTCCCTGGGAGCGGCAGCGGCCGACCTGGAGCGAGGCGAAGCCGGGCATCATCGCCGCTGCCCTGAAGCGGGCGCAGGCCCGGCCGTCGGGCAACTGGTATGTCCTCGGCGGTTCGTCGGCCGTGAGCGCCGAGCGGTCACTCGGCCGGAGTATCGCCGGTGTCGAGGTCGTCGCCTGGCGCGACGCGGCGGGAGTGCTCCGGGCCGGACCCGGCAGCTGCCCGCATCTGGGAGCTCCGCTCAAGGACAGCCCGGTCCGTTGCGGCACCCTCATCTGCCACTGGCACGGCATGCCCTTCGACGGACGGGCCGCCGCGGGCTGGGAGCCCTATCCGGCGTACGACGACGGCGTACTGCTCTGGGTCAGGCTCGACCGACTCGGGGGCGAGCCGCCGCTGGAGCGGCCGGTGGTGCCGGCCCGCCCGGATCCGGCACGCTCCGTCACGGCGGTCTATGAAGCCGTCGGAGTCTGCGAGCCCGAGGACGTCGTCGCCAACCGCCTCGATCCCTGGCACGGCGCGTGGTTCCACCCCTATTCGTTCGTCGACCTCACCGTCGTCGGCCGGCCGGGCGACCCGGGCAGCGCAGGCGAGCAGGCAGAGGACGCGTTCGCCGTCGACGTCTCCTTCAAGGTGGCCGGCCGCGCGGTCGTTCCGGTACGGGCCGTGTTCACCGCGCCCGAACCGCGCACAGTGGTCATGCACATCACCGAGGGGGAGGGACATGGCTCCGTCGTCGAGACACACGCCACCCCGTTGGCCCCCGATGCCAGAGGGAGGCCGCGTACCGCGGTCGTCGAGGCGGTCGTCGCCGCGTCACACCGCCGCGGCTTCGCCCTCGCCCGGGCCGCGGCGCCCGCGCTGCGCCCGCTGATGCGTGCCGCCGCGGCCCGCCTGTGGCGCGATGACTTGGCCTACGCGGAGCGACGCTGGACCCTGCGCAGCACCGGCCGCTTCCCGGGCTGAACACGCGCGAGCTTGTCGCACAGGCTTGTCGCACAGGCGGGGCGATCGGCCGAATCCTCAGCCGAACATGCGGTTCAGGCCCCGCAGCAGGCCCATCCGCCCCCTGTCCGGCACCGTCCACAGCGTCTGACCGCGCAGACCCCACTGCGCGAGGAGCGCGTTGGCGGCGAGGAAGCCCGTGGTGGCCGCCCGTTCCATCAGCGCGACCGGCAAGTCGGTGCGCACCAGGTCGCCCGCCAGCGTGAGGGAGGGATCCGGAGTGCGCACCCCGGGCCGGTCGGCGTATCCGCCCACGGGAAACAGCGGGCAGTCGGCGTTCCACACGTGGCACGCGTCAAGGACCTTCGCCTCGCGCGTCTCGGGGTAGACCCGGTGCAACTGGGCCAGCAGGCGCTCCTGTTGGTCCTGGCGCCGCGCGTGCGGGTCGGTGGCGTAGGCGTGCAGTTCGACGACGGAGCCGCCGGTGCGAGCGGACCATCGCGCCGCCTCGCCCTCCCAGCGCTCAAGGACGCTCACATTGTCCAGCGAGCCGTACCCGCTGGTCCCCAGAAACCCCGGGCGGTCGGCGGCCACCGGGCGATCGAGCCAGAGCCGGGAGACCAGGAACGCGGGTGCGGTGCGCAGTTGCCGCACCTTGTCCCGCCAGTCCTGGTCGGCGAGTTGCGGGGAGCGGGCGACCAAGTGCCGCAGGCCGCCGGTGTCGAGAGCCAGGACCACGGCGTCGTGGTGGCTCTCGGTGTGCCGGGTGACGACGTGTGAGCCGCCGTGCCGGTCCGGTTGGATGCTCTCGACGCCCTCACCGGTGCGGAGGTCGGCGCCGTGTCCGGCCAGGTAGCCGGCGAGCGGCTCCCACAGCGCGGCCGGGAACGGCTCGTCGGGGACGTCGAACAGCAGGCCTTCGCTGGAGCCGAGGAAGTAGATGTGGAACATCAGGGCCAGTTCGGCCGCGGAGAGGTCGTGCGGGTCGGCGAAGAAGCTGCGGGAGAAGACCTCGAAGGCCAAGTGGTGGGCGGCCTGCGGGAAACGGATGTGGTCCAGCAGATCCCGGGCGCTGATCCCGTCCAGCTGCTCGTAGACGTCGGGCACGCGGATGTCGAGGAGGGGCAGGGCCGCCCGCGCGTTCATCCGGGCGAGGTCCCGCAGGCCGAAGGTGGGGCTCTGCGCGACGAAGCCCAGCGCGCTCCAGGGGGGTGTGCGCGGGACGCGGGCGAAGCTGTCCCTCAGGCCGCCGCTGTGTTGCAGGGGGTAGTCGGGCAGGGGCGTGAGCATCCGCAGGCCCGGGTCCGCGCGCCGCAGCAGGCCGCGGAGGTTGTAGTACTGCCGGAAGAAGGCGTGAAAGCCGCGGCTCATCGTGGCCGTCGATCCGTCGGCGAGCCCCACGGGCCAGCCCGCCAGACGGCCGCCGAGCTGGTTCTCGCGTTCGTACAGGGTGACCTTGGCGCCCCGCTCCGCCAGCGCCGTCGCCGCGGCGAGGCCGGCGATCCCGCCGCCGATCACCGCGACTCGCGGCGCCTCGCCCCGCACCCGCGCCTGCCCGGCGGGCCCGTGCAGGATGCGGGCGCGCCGGTCACGTCCGCGCCGGACCGCAGGCTGCTGCCGGCCTCCGGCGGGGTTCGGGTGGGTGGGTGATGGGCGGTGACCCGGCATGGGCATGGGGGCCTTCCTCCTGTGTCGTCCTGCGTCGTCGACGGTCGGTGTGTGGTTACGGCACTTGGTCAGGCCTTGCGCTGCGCCGTTCCGCGCGAGGGTCGGCGGCGCAGCCAGAGCAGTTCGGCCGTGGTGCGGAGCATGGGGGCCACCGGGGTGTGCAGTCCGATGCGCAGGTCCTCGTCCCAGCGGGTGGCGCCGTCCAGGAAGCGCAGGAGCCGCTCCAGCGGCACGTGGCCGAAGAGACGGGTGAAGAAGTCCGCTCCGTCCACCCGGCCGGTGCCCAGGGCCCGAAGCAGGACGGCGTCCATGGCAAGCGAACGACGCGAGTGCGCGGGCGGCGCCAGCAGCTTGCCCTGCTCGTGCCAGGCGGCGGCGATGGCCCCGGCCTGTCGCTGGATGGCGGCGAAGGTGTAGCCGGTGGACGGGCGGGTCGCGCCGCCGGCCGTGCCGACGCGCAGCACCGAGGGACCTGCCCGGCGCGGAAAGCGCGCGTCCGTCATGGGAATCACGCCCTGCTCCGTCCGGCGTACCTCGACGTGCTCCAACCCCAACTGCTCGTTCACGTAGGTCCGCAGCGCCCGGTCGTAGCCCGCGTGGTCCAGAACCGTGGCGGAGAATTCCGTGTACTCCACCAGGGCCTCGTACGGGCTGCTCGGCAGGACGTAGCAGAAGGAGAGTCCGTGTCCGGGCTGGACGGTGCGGAAGTCCATCAGGTCGGCCACCCGCGGGTCGAAGACCGGCCGGTCGGCGCGCAGGAACCAGCCGCGGAAGTGCTGCAACAGGGTGGTCCGGGCGGGCGGCAGCCGGGGCAGCGGGCGGGAGTCGCACACCCAGCGGGCTCGCAGGGCCAGCGGCTGCCCTTGCGCGGTGGTGCCGCGCACCAGCGCGCCGTGCGGCAGGTCGCATACGTCGTGGACGGTGGCGGTCAGGCGCCTGACCTGCGGTGTGGCGTCGAGGCGTCGGTTGACGAAGGACTCGAACGCGGGGGAGCGGAGCATCTTGTAGCGCAGCGGTGCGGCCGAGCCGGTGACGGGCGTGCCGTCTGTTCCGCGTACGCGCAGGGTGTCCCAGCCTCCCGACGTCACGGCGTCGAATTCACCGCCGGGCCTCTCCCAGAAACACCAGGTCCGCTCCGGTGGACGCAGCGGCCCCCGCGGGGCGTCGATCAGGGTGATGGCGGGGATGTCATGGCCCGTGGCGGCGCAGAGGCGGTAGGCCAGGGACAGGCCTGCCGCGCCCGCCCCGACGATGGCGATCTCCGTGTCGTGCATCCGTCCCCTGTCTCTCCGGTGACCGCCTGCTCGGCCGGCCCGACCGGCTCCGTCGTTCTTCTTCGGGCTGTGGCGCTGCGGCGGATGCGCCGGGCGGTGTACGGGTCGGAGTCATCGGTGGGCCGGGTCGGCCAGCACCTCGCGTGCGGCCCGTGTCCCGGAGGCGAGCGCGCCTTGCACTGACCCGGTCGCCCGGTGATCCCCGCACACGTACCGTCCCGGTGCGTGGCGGGTCGTGCGGCTGAGCGGCCAGGGCGGCCGCATCGCGGGCAGCGCGTCCGGGATCGTGTAGGCGGCGATCAGCGTCCATGACGCGGTGTCCGCGCCGTACAGCTCGGCGAGACGGCGGCGTACGGCGGTCTCCGCGCCGGGCGGGTCGCCGCCGAGCACCGAGGTGGACACGAGCGCGGTGCCCGGCGGGGCGTAGGTACGGGCGGCTTCGGTGAGGACGCAGGTGTTGAGGACGGCCAGGGTGCTGTCGGTGACCAGGGTCGGTTCGTGCAGCGGGGGTGTGTCGGTGGCGTGGTAGTAGGTGGTGACGGTCCGTCCGTCGGGCACGGCGAGGCCGGGGAGCAGCCGCGCGGCCGTCCGGGTGTCGGTGGCGACGACGACCGCGGCGGCGGGCTCTTCGCGGCCGTCGGCCAGCAGGACACCGTCGTCGGTGACGGCCTCGACCGGCGTCTCCAGGCGCAGGACTCCGGTCGGCAGGCCCTCGGCGAGCTGCGCCGGAACCGAGCCGATGCCGTCGGATGGCAGGCACAGGGTGCCGCGGGCCATGCTGCGCAGGACGAGGTGGAAGAAGCGCGCGGAGGTCTCAAGGCCGGTCTCGAGGAACACGCCCGACAGGAACGGCCGCAGCAGGTGGTCGACGGTGTCCTGCGACAGGCCCGAGCGCGTCAGTGCCCGTGCGGTGGTCCGGTCCTGACCGCGGGTGAGCGCGCGGGCCGGGAGGAGGGTGTCGCGTGCGGTCAGGGCGGCGAGAGCGGCAAGGTCGCGGGCGCCCAAGGCCCGTCCGGGCAGCAGGTTGGCTGCCTCTCGCGGGCGCCGGGTCGGGTCGGTGAGCCGTACGGGGCCGGTGGGGGTGTGCGCCAGCAGGCCGGGGGTGAAGGGGCGCAGGCGCAGTTCGCGAAGGTCCAGACGTCGCTTCACCTGCGGGTAGAAGGTGTTGAACACCTGGAAGCCCCGGTCGAGCCGGAAGCCTTCGCGGCGGTCCGTGCGCATCCGCCCGCCTACCGCGTCGGAGGCCTCCAGCAGAGTGACCCGCTGTCCGGCGCGGGTCAGGTCCAGCGCGCAGGCGAGTCCGGCAAGCCCCGCACCGACGACGATCGTGCCGGGGGCCGCTTGGTTGTGAGAGGCCATCAGCTGTCTCCTCGTCTCGTTTCGCGGTCCGCTGCCGGCCCGGTGTCGCGGTCGGAGCGGGCCGACGGTGGGTCAGGATGTCATCGCCTCGCGCCGGTTCATTGCGTGACAGGCCGACGGGTGTCGTCGGTTGCCGCCGTCCGCAGAACGGCCAGGGCTTCGGCGAGTCCCGGGGGCCGTGGCAGACCGGGCACGGTTTGACCGGCCCAGCCAGGGCCGAGCGTCAGCACGAGCGGGTGCCTGCGTGCGCCGCGCACGCCCCACTGCATCGACGCCACGTGCTGGGCGAGGGGGCGGCTCGCGGTGGTGCGGGACTGGGCCCACAGCCCGACGGCCGCAGGCCCTGTCCTGCGTACGGCCTCCAGGAGTGCCTGGGTGGGCATGGCCGCGCCGAACATGCGCACGGGCAGGCCGTGTTCGGCGAGGGCGGCGGTCAGCGCCTCCAGCGGCAGTGTGTGGTTTTCGCCGGGCACACAGGCGAGCAGCGTGACGTCGGCCGACTGCCCGGCCGGAACCGGCGGGGTGCTGCGTCGCAGCGCACTCGATACGTGCCAGGACAGGAAGTGCTCGACCTCCACGTACTTCTCGCCCGAGCTCTCCCACTTGCGGCCCACCGCCTGGAGCGTCGGCATTATCACCTCCTGCCAGGCGGTGACCAGGCCGTGGTCGGCGATCGCCGCGGTGAGCAGGCCGTCCAGGGAGGGGGCATCGAGCCGTAGCGCGGCCCGGGCCAGGCCCTTGCACTCCCGGCGCGCGTCGCCGAGTTGCAGACCGATGCCGGAGCGGCCGCGCGCAGGCCCTGGCCGTTTCGGGGCGGCGGCGGGCTCCCGGGGCGGCGGCGCGCCGTCGCGTGCGATGCGGGCGGCCTCCGCCGGTGGCACACCGGTCATGGTCAGCGCGCACATCCGCTCCAGGCGCGCGATGTCCATGGCCGTCCAGCGGCGGTGCCTGCCGCTGGTGTGGCTGACGGGGCCCAGGCCGTAGCGCTGGTCCCAGGAACGCACCGTGGTGGGAGCGACGCCGAGAAGGCGGGCCACCGCGCCGGTCGACAGGCCCGCGGGTTCGTCGTGCTCGATCGGGCTCACCCGTCCAGCGTACGACGCACAACCGACGCGTGTTGCTTGCGTCGTTTGTGCGTCCAAGACTCGGGCGAGCACCGAGCCGGCGTCCGGCAGCCCGTCGGCACCCCGGCGCAGGCACGCAAGGCACCTGTCCCGCGAACGCCGCT
This sequence comes from Streptomyces longisporoflavus, assembly GCF_014649775.1. Taxonomy (GTDB): domain Bacteria; phylum Actinomycetota; class Actinomycetes; order Streptomycetales; family Streptomycetaceae; genus Streptomyces; species Streptomyces longisporoflavus. The sequence goes on from NZ_BMTR01000001.1 coordinate 517,036, forward strand.
CCGCAGGAGGAACGACCCCATGAGCGCGACCATGCAGACCTCGGAACGCCTGTTTCCGCAGGCCGGCAAGACAGTGCCGGAGGAGGAGCTGGTCCGCGGGCTCCTCGGCGCGGACGAACAGGCGTTCGCCGCGATCTACCGGCGCTGGAGTCCTCAGGTGCACGCCATGGCCGCCCGCTCACTGGGCGACGCACGCGAAGCGGAGGACGTCACCCAGCAGGTCTTCCTCGCGGCGTGGCGGGGACGGACCGGGTTTCATCCCGAACGCGGGGCGCTGGGCGCCTGGCTCGTCGGCATCACCAGGCGCAAGATCGTCGACACGCTGGCGGCACGCACCCGGCGCCTCCACCTGATCGAAGCGGCGGCCCGCTCCGTCGACTCCGTCCCCGGGGATCGCAGGCCCGAGACGACGGAGCGGATCCTGGACCGCGTGCTGCTCTCCGACGTGCTCGCAGGCCTCCCGCGGCGCCAGCAAGAGGTGCTGCGCATGACGTTCTACGACGACCTGACACAGAACCAGATCTCCGAGCGCACCGGTCTGCCCCTGGGCACCGTGAAGAGCCACGCGCGCCGCGGCCTGTACCAGCTGCGCCGCAGGATCGAAGAGGACTGAGCCCTGTCGACCTGCGACACGACGAGCCGGCCCCGGCGGACGCCGGCCGGCTCTGCGGGCTGAACCGCCGCGCCTGGCCTGCCCTTCTCGGTGCCGTCACCGCGTTCACACAGCCCCTGCACACCTTTTGGCCCGGTTCGACCGTGGCGGTTATGGTCCCCGCTGCGACAAGCCGTACCCCAAGGAAATGGAGTCTTCTCCGTGGCACCCACCGGCGCGTCGGCGTCGTACGTCCTCCAGCCCGGCACGAGCGGACAGGCCCTCGCGGCACCGGGCTGGCTGCGGGACAACGTCGGCGCTCTCATAGGCGTCCCGCTGCGCATCGTCCTGATCGTCGTCGGAGCGGCGATCGTGCGGGCGGTGGCCAAGAAGGCCATCACCCGCGTCGTCCAGCGCATCCTGCAGCCGTCCGACGGCGGGAACGAGCCGCGTCGCACCGGCCGCGGCCCGGCCGTCCTGCAGCGCGACCGTTCCCGTGCCAATGAACGGCGCGAACAGCGCGCCCGCACCATCGGCTCCGTCCTCTCCAGCGCCGTCACCATCGTCGTCGGCCTGATGGCCATGGCCATGGTCCTCGACCAGATCGGCATCGCGCTCGGCCCCCTGCTGGCCAGCGCCGGCGTGGTGGGCCTCGCGATCGGATTCGGTGCGCAGAGCCTGGTGGCGGACTACCTGTCCGGCATGCTGATCATGATGGAGGACCAGTACGGCGTCGGGGACTCCGTCGACCTGGGCGAAGCAGTCGGCGAGGTCGAGCACGTCGGCCTGCGGCTCACCCAGATCCGCGACCTGAACGGAGGTCTCTGGCACATCCGCAACGGCGAGATCCTCCGTGTCCGCAACGACAGCCAGGAATGGGCCCGCGCCGTCCTGGACATCTCCGTCGCCTATGACGCCAATCTCGACACGGTCTACAGCGTCCTGGAGAAGACCGGCAACGAGATGCGGCAGGACCCGGAGTTCGAGGGCATCCTGCTGGAGGACCCGTCCGTCTGGGGTGTGCAGTCCCTCGACGCCGACGGGGTGGTCGTGCGCCTGGCGGTCAAGACCGTCCCGCTCAAGCAGTGGGGCGTCACCCGTGAACTGCGCCGCCGCGCCAAGACGGCCCTCGACGCCGCGGGCATCGAAATCCCCTTCCCGCAGCGGACGGTGTGGATGCGTACCGACAGCGACGCCACCGCCGCCGCCGGCGGCAATGGCCACGGCAACGGCAACGCGGAAACGCCGGCAGCGACGGCAGGTCGCCGGTGAGCCGCTGACCGCCGTTCGCCGACGATCTTCAGACGGTACGCTCCTGCGATGCGTCTGATACCCGACGATCCGTTCCCCGAGATCGGCGCCCCGCTGACGACCGACGTGAGCGCGGACGGCAGCTGGATCGCCGTCAGTTGCCACGCCGCCGGTCGCAACGGCATGGAGCGGGTCGTGATCTACCGGACGAGCGACCTCGCCCTGTGGGACCAGATCGTGCTGGAGCAGGGCGTCGAGTGGCTTGGCTTCCATCCCGTCGTGCCCGTGCTCGCCGTGGGCACGGAGGACGGGGACGAGTTCGCCCTCAGGGGCGGCCTGCACCTGTACGAGCCGGAGACCCGGCGGCGCACTGATGTGGCCGTCGCCGGGGCCGGTGTCCCGGTCCTTTGCTGGCGGGACGCGCGCCGCCTCGAGGTGACGTTCGCCGAGCCGGTCATCGACTTCGAGGACCCGGGCCGAGTGACCTGGACAAGAGCCGTCGCCGAGCACGACGACTGGCACGGCGTTACCGCCGACGTGCTCGCGGCGCAGATCTCGTGGCCCCAAGTGCCGGTGAAGGCCGACGGGAGCAGCATCAGGGGGCCGCGCATCGAACAACCTGAGCGCTACCTCGCCGACCTCGCCGCGGAAAGGGGCCGCGCCTGGACCCGGCGGCCCGGAACATCCGCCCTGGAGGTGCTGAGCGACGGCCGGATGCTGGTTTCCGCACTGACCGGGGCCCTGCTGGAGTGCTGGTCCCCGCACGGCACCCTGCTCTGGTCCGTGCCGGCGCCCGACGACGCGTTCCAGCGCAGCGGCTGTCGCTTGTACGTCACCCCGGACGAGGAAAGCGTCTGGCTCCCCGTCCTGCAGGGCGACAGCGGCAACCGGCGCACCCTGCTGCGCCGGTTCGCCCTCGCCGACGGCACCGAACTCGACGAGCAGCGTTACGACTTCCCGGTCGCCATCGCCGCACGCACGGACGGTGTCTGGGTGGCCCGGGACTCCCGCGAGCTGTTCCCCGGGCCGAGGTGGCCGCCGTACGACAGCGTCGTGCTCACACCCTCCGGCCGGCGGCTTGCCACCCTGCCCCTGGGGGAGAGCGGCACCTCCTACGACTTCCGGGTGCGGCGCTCGCCCCACCTGCTCTTCCTCTATGGCGTCGGTGCCGCCGACGTCAGGACGGAACTCCTGGAGAAGTGGGTCGTGCGAGCGGGCCCCGAGGGGATCGAGCGGCTGTTCCCGTTCTCCTGGGACGACTCCCTCGGCCCCTACCTGCGCGGCGGCCCCGCCGTGTACGTCGACGACGCGGCCGGTCCGGGGATCATCCACACCTGTACGGCGCACGACGCCACCCATCTCGTACGCCGCGCCTACCCGGGCGGGGCCGTGATCTGGGCGCACCGCTTCGAGGCTCAGGTCACCGGGGTCGACGTCCATGGGGGTCTCGTCCATGCCGTGACCGGCGCCGGCTCCTGCGAGCTGCTCACGCTGCGCGCGGTCGAAGGCACGGTGGTGCGGCGCGGGACGCTCACCCTCGGCGGGCACGTCTACACCCCGACGTGCCTGAGCGCCGCTCCGGACGGAGAACTGGTGATCGGCACGGTGGAGGGGCGGCTGATCACAACGGGAAACCGGGCGGGACGTTCCGATGCCTCCTGCGGCGCGTACGCGCCTTCCTGACGCTCAGCCCGTAAGGCGCGGCGGGCCCGGACGGTGGGCCGTGGCGGTTCGACGGGAGCGCAACTCCAGGGCGCGCAGGACCAGTTCGGTGGCGAATCGATCGTCCGGTGAGGCCAGCAGGTCGCCGAAGACCTTCTCCAGGTTGCGCAGCCGGTAGCGGACCGTCTGCGGGTGGAGGTGGAGCGCGTCGGCCATCTGAAGGACGTTTCCGCGGGTGTCGAGCCACGCGCGGAGGGTCGTGATGAGCCGGTCGCGCTGGTTGGCGGTGAGGCCTGCCAGAGGGGCGAGCTGCTGCTTTGCGAGCGCCGATACCAGGCCGGGATCGGCGAAGAGCGAGAGGGCCACCAGATGGTCCCGGCAGTGGATGTAGGGGGCGCCGCCCTCCAGGATGCCCGCCTCGGCGAGGCTCAGGGCTCTTCGGGCCCAGCGTAAGGATTCCGCGGCGTCGGCCAGCGGCACGGTCAGGCCCACGGCCGCGCGGATGGTGTGCGGGGCCGCGTCCATGAAAGCGCGGCGGTGCTCGTCGACGGGGCCCGGGATCAGGGCGTGCGGCAGCGAGGAACTCAGGTCGACCAGGACGTCCTCGGCGACGGCGCCCCGGTCGGGTCGGCCGTCCGTGCTGAACGCGATCGGTGTGACCTCGTCGGGCAGCTGCCACTTGGCGCGCTCGGCGAGTTCGACGAGGGTCGCCCGGGGGACGGACACGTCCGACAGAAGGTGCTTCAAGAGGCGCTGGCGCTGGATGTCCTGGCCCTGCTCCATCTCGGCCCGTGCCTCTTGGTAGCCCTCGCGGGAGACCTCCATGAGGTTGTCCACGTAGGCCAGCAGGGCGTCGGCGAAGGAGAGCATCAGACCGGCCGGCAGGTTGAGCCGCCGCAGCATCCCCTTGGCCCGGTTGAGGGCGAGCCGGGCGCCGAGCCGGAAGATCGCCTGCATGGTGTCCAGGCTGCGGCCCTCGTAGGCCTCGAAGCGGCCGAACATGCGGCACACCTTGTCGCGTTGCACGGTGGAGGTGTCCGGGGCGGCGACCTGATCCACGAAGCTCGTCAGGTTGTGCTCGACAATAAGATGTACGGCCCGCGAATAGGGGCCGTCGAGGACTTCCGCGTACTCGGGGTAGGAACGGTGGATCTCGTCGATGACTTCCTGGATGAGCCCGGGAAGTTCGGGTCGCATGATCGCGGCGAACTCGCGAGGGAGAGCAGAGGCCGGATGTCCCGCATCCCCCGCCTTTACTGCAGTAGTCATGGAACTCCCCTAACTCCACCCGTGATCGAAACCGCTGACCGGCAGTGGCTGGAGACGGAACCGATCCCCGACGAGTGCGGTGGAGCCGGCCGGCAGCGGGTCACCATTGATCTCGGCGCTCTGGAACCCCTGGCACCGTAGACCATGGACAGCCGGTGTGCACCCTGCTCATCGCTCTCTTTCGGTCAACGACGTTCCGCTGGTGAGGTGTTCAGGGCGCCCCGCCCGAGCAGGGTCCGTCAAGGGGTCGGGCACGGATTACTCACCTGCGTACGAAGCCGTTCCCGGATTTGCTGTACCAGGGACAAGGAAATGCCTGGTCTTTCCGGTCCGGGGGGCTTTTCCAATTCGGCCGTTGCGCCGCTCAGTTACCCGTGCGTAAGGTCCGATTCGAAAGTCGAACAAGAAGCAGATCGGGCCTTATTGGACGGTATTGCCCGGCGCCTGCTTCGGTCCTCGGGGCGCGGACGCCCCTTCGCGCCGGTGGTCCCGGCTTCCCCGGACCACACGAGGACCACACCATCGGACCCCGCGGCGGCCCCCCTGCCGCGGGGTCCGCCCTCTGATCGGAGAGCAGCGATGACTGGTGCCCTGAGCGGCCGGCGCACCGCACGAGTGGCCGCGGTCGCCGTCGTGGCGTGTGTGCTCGGCCTGCTGCCCGGTTCGGGATCCGCCGCGCGGGATCAGCGGGAGGCCCGCCTCACGGCCGCGTACGACTGCACGACGCCCTCGGGCACCCGCCGGGCCGAGGTCGCCTTCGGCGCCACGTTTCCCGGGCGCGGCGCGATCGGCAAGCCGATCACACCCACGGCGGTGAGCGTACGGGTGAGCCTGCCGAGCCCGGTCGTGGCCGAGCTGCTGCCGGAGGGGACGACATCGGTCGCGGGGACGGCCGTGCTGGCCACGACGGTCGCCCAAGGGCGGGAGCGGGCGGTGGCCCGATGGGCGGACCTGGCTTCCCCCGAGGTGCGGATGCCCGCCGGGGGCCTCGTCGGGATCGGCTTCAGCGGCGACGTGCCCCATGTGACGGTCGGCTCCGCGGGCGATGTGACCTTCACGGCCGGGAAGCTGGACCTCGCCCTGACTGCCGCCGCCGGTCCGGACACCGGCGATGCGGGCGCGCGGCCCGCCCCGGCCGAGCTGACCTGTACTCCGGCCGGGGGCGCGGACACCTTGCTCGCGGCTGTCCCCGTCGAGGCGCCCGCCCCGGAGCCCCCGGCGCCGGCCACCGGCTCCGCCGGCCCGGAGAGCGATACCCCGCGCGACACTCCTGAGGGCATCGACGCCGGGACCCGGCCCCGCGCCGCCGCGGACGCCTGCCCCGCGCAGCCGCCCGCGGGCAAGCTCGACCCGAAGCGGCTGCCGCCGGTGCCGCCGGGCGGGGCGGCAGAGGAGCTGGAGCCGACCTCGATGTGCGCGGTGCCGGCGGGTTTCGCCACCCTGCGCAAGCTGAAGAGTTCGGCCCTGGTCAACGACCCGCGCGGGCAACGGGTCGGGCTCATGCATCTGGCGATGCGCATGCGTGAGGTCAGGGCGCCCGATTACGTGGAGTACGACCACCTGGGCCTCATGCAACTGCCCGACACCGAGGGCACGTTCCTCACCTTCGGCTTCCAGCCCACCACCGCCAAGGTCCGCTTCGAGCCCGAACCGGCCACCATCGTCAACATCATCAGGCCGGGCAAGCCGCCGGTGACCAAGGTCGGCTACCGCCAGCACCTGCGCCTGTACGACGTGCGGGTCAACGGGGTGCCTCTGGACGTCGGGCCCCGGTGCCGCACCGTGCGGCCGGTCGAGACGGAGCTGACCGGTAGCTATCCGGTCAGCGAGGGCGGGCTGCTTGAGGGCGAGTTGGACATCCCGGCGCTCGGCGGGTGCGGCACGAACGGCGAGGACCTGGACGCGCTGCTCTCCGGCGCGGTCTCCGGTCCCGGCAACGCACTCAAGATCCGCCAGGGACGCGTCTGCGGCGCCGGATCGACCTGCAAGACACCGCAGGTCCCCGACCTCTGATCGCCCGGCGGGCCGCGAGCCGGGGCCCGGGACCTGAACCGTGAGCAACCCCGAACTCTGAGCAAGGAGGTGCGATGGGAGTCGAAGTGGTCGTCGAAGGACTGACCAAGTCGTTCGGCAGGCAGAACATCTGGCAGGACGTGACCCTGACCCTGCCGCGCGGTGAGGTCAGCGTGATGCTCGGCCCGTCCGGCACCGGCAAGACGGTCTTCCTGAAGTCGATCGTCGGCCTGGTCCGCCCCGAGCAGGGACACGTCTTCATCGACGGCGTGGACATGGTCAACAGCCGTGAACGGGACGTGTACGAGGCCCGCAAGCTGTTCGGCCTGATGTTCCAGGACGGCGCGCTCTTCGGCTCGCTCAGCCTCTTCGACAACGTCGCCTTCCCGCTGCGCGAGCACACCCGCAAGAAGGAAACGGAGATCCGCCGCGTCGTCATGGAGCGGCTCGAACTGGTCGGCCTCGCCGGCGCCGAGAAGAAGCTGCCCGGCGAGATATCGGGCGGCATGCGCAAACGCGTGGGCCTGGCCCGGGCCCTGGTGCTCGACCCGCAGATCATCCTGTGCGACGAGCCGGACTCGGGGCTCGACCCGGTGCGCACGTCGTACCTCTCGCAACTGCTCATCGACATCAACGCCGAGATCGACGCGACGATGCTCATCGTCACCCACAACCTCGACATCGCGGCGACCGTCCCGGACAACATGGGAATGCTCTTCCGCCGCAACCTCGTGACGTTCGGACCCCGCGAAGTGCTGCTGACCAGCCAGGAGCCGGTGGTCGAGCAGTTCCTCACCGCGCGCAGGGCGGGCCCCATCGGCATGTCCGAGGAGAAGGACCAGGCCACCTTGGACCTGGAGGCCGCACACGGCATCATCGCCGGACCCGCCACCGAGCGCACCATCGTGCCGCAGCTGGCACCCACCCCCGGACTGCCCGAGCGGCAGGCGGTGCGCCGGCGCCGGGAGCGCGTCCAGGGCATGCTGCACGACCTGCCGCCCGCGGCACGCCGCGCCGTCGAGGCAAGCCTCCGGGAGCAGGACGCCCCCACGCTCGCCGCGCCCCGGGTGGTCAGAGGAGCGGCCACATGAGCGCGCCCCCCGTGCCACGCCGGCCGCTGCCGGGCCTCGGCGTGCTGCGCGAGATCGGCCACCTGTTCGCGCTCGCCGTCAGCGTGCTCCGGCTGATCTTTAAGCGGCCCTTCCAGTGGCGGGAGTTCGTCGAGCAGTTCTGGTTCATCGCGAGCGTCACGATCCTGCCCGCGATGCTGGTGACCATCCCCTTCGGAGCGGTCATCGCCCTCCAGGTCGGCTCCCTGATCGAGCAGTTCGGCGCCCAGTCCTTCAGCGGCGGCGCCAGCGTCCTGGTCATCATCCAGCAGGCGAGCCCGCTGATCGTGTCCCTGCTCATCTCGGGCGTCGCGGGGTCCGCGATCTGCGCGGACCTCGCATCGCGGACCACCCGCGAGGAGCTCGACGCCATGCGGGTCATGGGTGTCTCGCCCGTCCAGCGCCTCGTCGTGCCGCGCGTGCTCGCCGTCATGCTGGTCGGGGTGCTCCTCAACGGCCTGGTCTCCGTGGTGGGCATTCTTGGCGGCTACTTCTTCAACATCGTGATGCAGAACGGCACTCCGGGCGCGTACGTGGCCAGCTTCTCCGCCCTCGCCCAACTGCCCGACCTCTACATCAGCGAGTTCAAGGCGCTGATCTTCGGCTTCATCGCCGGAGTCGTCGCCGCCTACCGCGGCCTCAACCCCAAGGGCGGGCCCAAGGGCGTGGGGGACGTGGTGAACCAGTCCGTCGTCTTCACCTTCCTCATCCTCTTCTTCGTCAACATGGTCCTGACGGCCGTCTATCTCCAGCTCGTCCCCCCGAAGGGGCTGTGACCCATGGCCCTGACGGAACGCGGCGGCAAGAGCCGCGCCTTCGCCTGGCTGGACCGGCCCGGCGACGAACTCCTCTTCTACCTGCGGGCGCTGTTCTGGATCCCGCGCGCCGTGCGCCGCTACCCCAAGGAGATCCAGCGCCTCCTTGCCGAGGTCGCGTTCGGCAGCGGCGGCCTCGGGGTGATCGGCGGCACCGTCGGCGTGATGATCGGCATCACCGTCTTCACCGGCACGGTCGTCGGACTCCAGGGGTACGCGGCGCTCAGCCAGATCGGCACCGACGCGTTCACCGGCTTCGTCTCCGCCTACTTCAACACCCGCGAGATCGGCCCGCTGGTCGCCGCCCTTGCGCTGTCCACCACGGTCGGCGCCGGGTTCACCGCGCAACTCGGCGCGATGCGCATCAACGAAGAGGTCGACGCCCTGGAGAGCATGGGCGTGCGCTCCACCCCCTTCCTCGTCAGCACCCGCATCGTGGCCGGCGCGGTCGCCGTCATCCCGCTCTACGGCATCGGCCTGCTCGGCTCCTACCTGGCCTCACGGGCCACGACCGTGCTGTTCAACTCGCAGTCCACGGGCACCTACGACCACTACTTCAACCTGTTCCTGGTCCCCACGGACGTGCTCCTGTCCTTCCTCAAAGTGCTGATCTTCAGCGTGCTCGTGATCCTCGCGCACTGCTACTACGGCTTCCGCGCCTCGGGCGGACCCGCCGGGGTCGGCGTGGCCGTCGGCCGCTCGGTGCGCACCGCGATCGTCCTCATCAGCGTCACCGACTTCTTCCTCAGCCTGGCCCTGTGGGGCGCCACGACCACGGTGAAGGTGGCCGGATGAGCGCCCCGCCGAAGATCAGGCCCCGCCCGGTGGCCATGCCCGCCGTGCGCACGCGCCCCACCGAGGGCGCCGTCGCCCGCCGCAGACGGCTGGCCGGAGTGGTGTACCTCGTGGTGCCCGCCCTGCTGGTGTGGCTGTCGATCGCCGTGTACGAGAAGGAGTTCACCGACTCCGCGACCGTCGTCGTCGAGACGGGGCGGGCCGGCAGCGAGATGCACCCCAGCGCGGAGGTCAAGCTGCGCGGCGTCGTCGTCGGCGAGGTCGAGAAGATCGAGACGGGCGGTCGCACCGCGCGGCTCACCCTCGCCCTGCGGCCCGACAAGATCGGCCGGGTGCCGTCCGACGTCCGGGCCCAGCTCCTGCCGACCACCCTGTTCGGGCAGCGGTACGTGGCCCTCGTACCGCCCGAGAACCCCTCGGCGCGCCCGCTCGCCGCGGGCAGCGTCATCCCGCAGGACCGCAGCCGCAGCGCCGTCGAGCTGGAGCAGGTGCTCGACAATCTGCTGCCCCTGCTGACCGCCGTGCAGCCGCAGAAGCTGTCGGCCACGCTGTCCGCCCTCGCCCGGGCCCTCGAAGGGCGGGGCGAGAAGATCGGCGAGTCGCTGGTGGAGCTGAACGGCTACCTGAAGGACTTCAACCCCCATCTGCCGTCCCTGAACCGGGACATCGAGCAACTCGTCGAGCTGAGCGACACCTACGCCGACGCCGCCCCCGATCTCGTGGACGCGCTGCACGACGCCACCACCACCAGCGCCACCATCGCGGCGCGACGGGCCGAGCTGTCCACGCTGTACGCCTCCGTCACCAGCAGCTCCCGGGAGACCGGCAGCTGGCTGCGCGGCAACCGGGCCAACCTCATCCGGCTGACGGGCACCAGCCGCCCGACGCTGGAGATCCTCGCGCGCTACGCGCCCGCCTTCCCCTGCACCCTGAGCACGGTCGCCGACTTCGTGCCGGCGATGGACGCCGCCCTGGGCAAGGGCACCGACCGGCCGGGCCTGCGCGTCGACGTGCGGGTCGTGCCCTCGCGCGGCGCCTACGCACCGGGCCGGGACACGCCCCGCTACGACGCGGGCGGGGGGCCGCGCTGCTACCCCGTCCCCTATACGGGCGGCTCGTACGCCGCGCGGCAGAGCACGGCCACCACCCTGAGCGGAGTGTCCGGCGGGCTCGGCGTGGCCAACTCGCCCCAGGAGAACGACCTTGTCACCGAACTTCTCGCCGCACCGGACAAGGACCGGCGCGGCGCCCTGCCCGACTGGTCGAGTGTGCTCGCCGGTCCGGCCTTCCGCGGAGCGGAGGTGAGGCTGAAGTGAGCGGACAGCGCAGCCTGACCGGACCCGCCGTCAAGTCGCTGATCTTCGTCGTGGTGACCGCGCTGGCCACCACCGTGCTCGCCCTGAGCGTCTCGGGCGGCGACGCCGGAGGGACCCGCAGCTACAAGGCCTGGTTCACCGACGCCACCGGTCTCAACGAGGGCGACTCGGTGCGCGTCGCCGGAGTGGAGGTGGGCCGGGTGTCATCCGTCGAGATCGTCCAACGCCGTTACGCACAGGTCGAGTTCACGCTGGACGGGGAGCGGCGGGTGCCGGCCTCCGCGACGGCGTCCATCAAGTACCTGAACATGCTCGGGCAGCGCTTCGTCGATCTGGGCCGCGGCGCCGGACCGGTCGGCCGCACCCTGCGGCCGGGGCAGACCATCCCGCTCAGCCGCACCACCCCGGCACTCGACCTGACCCAGCTCTTCAACGGATTCCAGCCGCTGATGCAGGGGCTTTCCCCGAAGGACACCAACGAACTCGCGGGGTCGATCGTGCAGGTCCTCCAAGGCGAGGGCGGCACGGTCGAGAGCCTTCTTGGGACGGTCGGCTCGCTGACCACCACCGTCGCCGCGAAGGACCGGGTGATCGGGGAGGTCATCAGCAACCTCAACCGGGTCCTCAAGGCGGTCAACACCCGTCAGAAGGGCTTCACCGAACTCATCGGCACGGTCGAGAAGCTCGTCTCGGGGTTCGCCGACGACCGCAAGACCGTCGGGCGGTCCGTCGACTCGCTGGCCAAGCTCAGCGTGAGCACGGCGGACCTGTTCGGCAAGGGCCGGGCGCCCCTGAAGGACGGCATCCGCGATCTGGGCCGGGTGTCCGCGACCCTCGCCGACAACGAGCCCCTCATCGAGAACTTCCTGGAGAAGACACCGCGGAAGATGGCCGCCGTCTCCCGGATGGCCTCCTACGGCTCCTGGCTGAACCTCTATCTCTGCGAAGCGAAGGTCAGCGGTGTCTCGACCTACGACGACAGCCCGCCGCCGACCGGACTCGCGATCAAGGACGCGAGGTGCCGCGCGTGAGACTTACGTACATCAAGCTCCCCGGCGGGAAACTGCCCCGACTGCGGCGCCCGCGCCTCAAACCCGTCAACGAGCGCAACCCGGTGACCGTCGCCCTGGCCGGACTGCTCGCCATGACCCTCATCGGGCTGCTCGCCTACAACGCCGAATCGCTGCCCGTGATCGGCGGCGGCACCCGCTACACCGCCGACTTCAGGGATTCGGTGGGCCTCAAGGCGGGCGACGAGGTGCGGATCGCGGGCGTACGTGTCGGCAAGGTGGAGGACGTCGCCCTCGACGGCCCCAAGGTGAAGGTCACCTTCGAGGTGAAGGACGCCTGGATCGGCGACCGCAGCACCATCGGCATCGCCGTCAAGACCCTCCTGGGCGCCAAGTACCTCGCGGTCGATCCGCTCGGCAGCCGCAGACAGGACCCCGGCAAGCGCATCCCGGTCCGCCGCACCACCTCTCCGTACGACGTGATGGAGGCCTTCAACGGTCTGAGCCGCACGACCGGCGCGCTGGACGAGGACCAGCTCGCCAAGAGCTTCAAGGCCGTCTCCGGGGCCTTCGAGAAAACCCCGCCGCACGTCCGCAAGGCCATGAAGGGCCTGAGCGCGCTCTCCCGCACGGTCTCCACGCGCAACGACGAACTGGCCGAACTCCTGGACGGGTCAGCGCAGTTCACCACGTCCGTGAACAGCAAGAAGACCCAGTTCGAGCGGCTGCTGGACAACGGCAACCTGCTGCTCGAAGAGGTACGCCACCGCCGTAAGTCCATCCACGCGCTGCTCACCGGCGCCCGCGACCTCGGCACCGAGATCGGCGGGCTCGTCGACGACAACGAACACCGGTTGGGGCCCGCGCTCGCCGCACTCGACCGGGTCACCGGCGTGCTGTCCAAGAACCAGAAGAACCTCGACAAGGCCCTCGCCGCCGCCGGACCGTACTACCGGCTCGTCGGCAACTCCCTGGGCAACGGGCGCTGGATGGACGGCTACCTGTGCGGCCTGGTCCCCAAGGACTATCTGCCCGCGGGCACGGGCCCGGCAACCGGATGCATGCCGCCGAAGAAGGGAGGCGGACGCTGATGGCCCGCTCCCAAGCGCAAGCCCGCACACAGGCGCCGGCGCGCTTACGCGAACGCGCGCGGCCCGGGCTCGGCGAGCGGATCGCGGATGCGACCGGGGCCCTGTGGGGCAGGCGGCTCGTGGTCATTCTCGTCGCCCTCGTGCTCCTCGCGGCGGGCGGGATCGCAGGCGTGACGGCCCTGGCGGGCGGCGGGGACGGCAAGCACATCACCGCCTACTTCGACCGGGCCGTCGCCGTCCACGAAGGATCCGACCTCAAGGTGCTTGGCGTCCGTGTCGGCAGCGTCGACGAGATCCGGCCGCAGGGCAGGCAAGTACGGGTGCGGCTGACCATCGACGAAGGAGTCGAGGTGCCCGCCCACGTGCGGGCCGTCGTGGTCGCCCCCAGCGTGGTCTCGGGACGGTTCGTGCAGCTCAGTCCCGCCTACAGCGGGGGCCCGCAGATCCGCGACGGCGCCGTCATCAGCGCCGAGCACACCGCGACCCCCGTCGAGGTCGACGAACTGCTCAAGAGTGTCACCGAGTTGAGCGACGCCCTGGGCCCCGACGGCGCCAACAAGGACGGCGCCCTGGCCGGGCTCGTGGAGACCGGGGCGAAGAACCTCGACGGCAACGGCAAGTACATCGGCGACACCATCCACCAGCTCGGCGGCGCCTCCGCCGTCCTCAACGGCAACAGCGGCGACCTCGTCAAGACCGTCGAGCAGCTGCAGGAGTTCATCAGCATGCTCAAGCGCAAGGACGGTCAAGTGGCGCGCGCCGAGCAGCAGTTGTCGGAGGTCGCGGGCTTCCTCGCCGCGGACAAGGACGACCTCGCCGGCGCCCTCAAAGAGCTCGGTACGGCGCTGGGCCAGGTCAAGGGCTTCATCAGCGACAACCGGGGCCGCCTCAAGTCGAACGTCGACAAACTGGCGAGCCTCACCCGCTCCGTCGTCGAGCAGCGGGCCTCCGTGGCCGAGGCCCTGGACGTCCTGCCGCTGGCTGCCGCCAACCTCGACCAGGCGTACAACCCGCGCACTCGCACCATCGACGGCCGCGCCAACATCAACGAACTGGCCGGCGCGACCGGCAACCCGTCCGGCGCCGCCGAGGATCTCGTCGCCGTCCCCGAAAAGCGGGTCAAAAACCTGCCCGCGCTGCCGCTGCCGCCGGTGGGCACCGTGTACGGCACGGCGGACAACGCCGGGGGAGGCCGGCCATGAAGCGCCGCACCGCACGCATCGCGATGAGCCTCTCCCTGACCGTGGCCCTGGCCGGCCTCGCCCTGGGCGCCGGCGGCCTGCCGGACTTCGACGGCCTGCAGGATCTGCCGCTGCCCGGCGGAGCCGACCTCGGCGACCATCCGTACGAGATCACCGCCGAGTTCCAGGACGTCGTCAGCCTCTTCCCGCACTCCGCGGTCAAGGTCAACGACGTCGCCGTCGGCCGCGTGACCCGGATATCCCTCGCCGACAACGGCTGGGCCGCCCGCGTCACCCTCAAGGTCAACGGCGGCGTACGACTGCCGGCCAACGCCTACGCCAACCTGGAACAGTCCAGCGTCCTCGGCGAGAAGTACGTCCAGCTCGTCGCCCCCACGGACATGCGGGCCCGACCCGACCTCCAGGACTCCGGGGCGGGCACCACGGCGGCGTACGCCGGCAACCAAGGCCGGCTGCGCGACGGCGACGTCATCCCGCTCGCCCGCACCAACCGCAACCCCGAGATCGAGGAAGTCTTCGGCGCCCTGTCGATGGTGCTCAGCGGCGGCGGCGTACAGCAGATCCAGACCATCTCCCGCGAACTCAACAAGGCGCTCGGCGGCAAGGAAGGCGAAGTGCGCTCCGTGCTGCGGCAGATCAACACCACCGCGAAGAGCCTCGACAAGAACAAGAAACACATCACCGCCGCCCTCGACGGCATGAACCGGCTCTCCACCACCCTCGCCACCCGGGACCGCAAGATCGGCGACATCCTGCGCGACCTGCCGCCCGGTCTGAAGGTCCTCAGCGACCAGCGCTCCTCCCTCGTCGGCATGCTGCGCGCCCTGGACTCGCTCTCCACGGTCGCCGTCGACACCGTCGACCGCACCAAGGACGACCTCGTGGCCGACCTCAAAGCGCTGGCCCCGGTCCTGAAGAACCTCGCCGACTCGGGCGCCGACCTGCCCGAATCGCTACAGGTGATGTTCACCTACCCGTTCACGGACGAGGTGCTCAGCGGAGTCAAGGGCGACTACCTCAACGTCTACCTGAAGATCGCCGCGGCGCCCGGCACGGAGATCGTGCCACCGGTCCGCGGAGGCGGCGGCACCGCCACCCGCTCGTCCCTGCCGCTGCCCGCGGTCACCGGAACCACGGGAGGCGATTCCTAGTGCTCACCCGCTCCACCCACCTCAAGAACATCGCCTTCCTCGTCCTCGGCGTGTTCGTCCTCGCCTACATAGCAACGACGTACGCCGATCTCGGGCGGTACGTGGGCGCCCGCGACTACTACACGGTGCGGGTCCAACTCGCCGAGACCGGCGGCCTGTTCAGTCACGGAAACGTCACCTACCGGGGCGTCGACGTGGGCCGCGTGGAAGCCGTCGAGTTGACCGACGAGGGAGTCGAGGCCCGCATCCGCATCAAGGAAACGGCCTCGAAGATCCCCAGCGACCTGGACGCCAGGGTCGCCAACCTCTCGGCGGTCGGCGAGCAGTACCTCGACCTGAGCCCGCGCACCGACGACGGGCCCTACCTCGCCGACGGCTCGGTGGTCCCGCGCGCGGCCACCCGGACTCCCGCACCGGTCACCGACGTACTCACCAGCGTCGACCGGCTCGCCTCCTCGGTGGACACCACCGCACTGCGCACCCTCGTCGACGAGCTCGGCAAGAGCTTCGAGGGGCGCGGCCAGGACCTGCAGATCCTCATCGACACCAGCAGCGAATTCATCCGGGCCGCCAGGAAGTCACTGCCCGCCACCACCAGACTCCTCATCGACGGCGAGACGGTCCTGCGCACCCAGAACGAGCAGTCCGCCTCCCTGAAGTCCTTCGCGGACGGCACCGCCGAACTGGCCGCCCAACTGGAGAAGTCCGACCCCGACCTGCGCCGCCTCATCGCCCGGGCCCCGCAGGCGGCCACCCAGTTCACCGCGCTGCTGCACGACACCGACCCCGGTCTGAGTGTCCTGCTCGCCAACCTCGTCACCACCTCCGAGCTCCTGGTGACCCGCCAGCGCGGCACCCGCGAACTGATGGTGCGCATCCCGCAGGTCGCCTCCGCCGGAGCCACCGCCGTCGGCCCCGACGGCGTGCGCTTCGGCATGATCACCACCTTCTTCAAGCCGCTGCCCTGCACCGCCGGATACGGCGGCACCACCTACCGCAACGGCCTGGACACCTCACCGGCCCCCGCCAACACCGAGGCGGCCTGCACCGCCGGCCCCGGCAGCGGCCAGAACGTACGCGGCTCGGGCAACGCACCGCGCGGCGGCGTGCCCGAGCCCGCCCGGCCCGGAGCGGGCAATCCCGCACAGAGCCGGACGCCGTCCAACAGCCCGGACGACCTGGGCGGACTGCTCGGAATGGGGGAGTCATGACCGACACGGGAGCCGTGAGGCGGCGGAGCGCGTGGTCGGCCGCACTACTGGCGGGGTCGCTGTTCTGCGGCTTCGCGGGATGGACGTACGCGCACACGCGGGCGGACGACGATCTGGCCTACGCACGCGACCGTGACAGCGCCCTGGACGCCGCCCGTCGGCACATCGCGGTGCTCAACACCATGGACGGCCAACACGTACGGACCTCGCTGCGCGCCTGGACCAAGGCGGCGGACGGGCCGCTCGCGGACGAACTGCGGCGCACGGGCGACGACAGCGCCAAGGTCCTCGAACAGGAGGGCACAAGCACCCGCGCCACGGTCACCGACGCGGCGGTCACCGCCCTGGACAGCCGCGCGGGCACGGCGAAGGTCATCGCCACCGTCCGCGTCGAGGTGACCGCACGCACCGGCAAGTCCACCACCGACCGCAAACGCTTCGAGGCGGGCCTCGACGACAACGGGGCGGGCTGGAAACTCAGCTCGCTCAGCGCGGTCCCGGTCGCAGCGGAATGAGAGGGCTCACCGGATGAGAGGGCGCGGACGAATGAGGAGACGCAGATGATCGCCGGACTGAAACCCCGGCGTGCGGCGCAAGCCGGCACAGCCGCGACGGGCAGGGACGCGGACACCGAGGAACAGCCCGCACGCGGTCGCCGCGCGGGGCGCAAGGGCCGCACGCTGCTCGCCCTCGTCCTGGCCGCGCTGCTCCTGACCGGCGGCACACTCCTGGTCCTCGCCGACCGGACCGCCCACGCACCGGGCGCCGCCAACCAGGCGCTGACCGACGGCGAGCAAACCCGCCGGGTCATCGCGGACATCAGCGACGCACTCACCACCGTCTTCACCTACACGCCCGACGACCTGGCCACCACCGAGCGACGCGCACACGACGTCCTGCGCGGCAAGGCGGCCGAGGACTACCGGGCCCTGTTCGGCAAACTCCGGCGGCAGGTCACCAAGCAGAAGCTGTCGCTGACCACCCGGGTGGTACGGGCCGGAGCCGTCGAGCTCACCGGCGGCAAGGCGCGGCTCCTTGTCTTCCTCGACCAGCGGGCCAAGCGCGAAGGCGCCAAGGCGACCACCGCCGCCGCCCAGCTCTCGATCACCGCGCGCCTGGACGACGGCCACTGGACGATCACCGACATCAAGGCCCGCTAGGACACCACCGGAGAGGGACATGGCACGTACGACATTCCGGCACCGTACGAAACTCTCGCTCGCGTCCGCGGCGGCAGCCCTCGCCCTGGGCTTCGCCGCCTGGACAGGGTCGTCCTGGTACGCGGCGGCCCACGACGACTCCGCGCACTTCGCGCGGACCCGTGACGAGGTACTCGCGGCGGGCGAACAGGCCGTCTTGAACATGAACACCCTCGACCACCGCGACCTCGAGCGTGGCCTCGACGCCTGGGAGCAGTCCGCCACCGGAGACCTCCTCGACGAACTGCGCGAGGGCAGAGTCGAGTTCGAGAAACAGGTACGCACCGCGCGCACGGTCACCACGGCCGATGTGCTGTCCGGAGCCGTCACCGAACTGGACGAGCGCGAGGGCCGGGCAGGTGTCCTGATCGCCGTGCGGATCACCGTCGACCCGCCGAAGAAGAAGCCGAGCACCAAGGAGAGCCGGCTGCTCGGCGAGCTCACCCGCACCGGCGACGGCTGGAAACTGAGCGGGCTCGGCCAGGCCCCCGCCGGCGAGACGCCCACCGACACTCCGTCCGACTGAGGGGCCGATCCATGTCGACGACACGCCATATGGTCAACCGGCAGCGGCGCCTTGCCGCGGTCAAGGCCCGCGAGACACCCACGCCCGCACCGCGAGCCCCGCGCCCGCGCCCCAAGTCCGGGGAGAAGCCCGCCCGGACCGCGCGCGGAGCCGTTCCCCGGCCGCTGCTGCTCGCGCTTCTCACGCTGCTCGCCGTACTGGCCGCGGCCTTCGCGGTCTTCGCCCACAGCCGGGCCGAAGCCGCACGCGATCTGCCCGCCCTGCGCAACACGGCGCTCACCGACACGGCCCGCACCAGCGAGGTCAAAGGCACGGTCGGCCAGGCGGTGGACGCGGTCTTCTCCTACGACCACGCGGCCCCGGGCCGGACGGAGAAGGCCGCGGACAAGTACCTCACCGGCAAGGCGGTCGGCCAGCACCGGGACATGCTCGCGCAGGTCCGCTCCCAAGGGGACCGGCAGAAACTCGTCCTCAGCACCACCGTCACGCACAGCGGAGTCGAGGTCATCGACGAGGACCGGGCCCGGGTCCTGGTGTTCGCCGACCAGAGCAACACCAGCACCGCCAAGGGCGGTTCGGCCACCCACGCGGCAGCGATGTTCGCCGTGGACGTCGTCCACCGGGGCGGGGCCTGGCGGATCGCGAACATCGACACGTTCAGCAGGTGAGACCGGAATGTTCCGTCCAAGAGACAGCCGGAAAAGGGGAGTCAGACATGAAGAACACCAGACGGAAGCGGCGCACCACCGCGCTCTTGTCCGCCACCCTCGGGGTCGCGGTCGCGGCGGTGATGTCCGGGTGCAGTTCACGCGTCGACGACGGCCCGCGGGTCGACTGGGCCTCGGACGTCTGTGACAGCGTGCAGGATGTCGGGGCCGAGCTGAAGCTGCCCGCCGCGGACCGGAAGGACGCCAAGAAGTACCACACGCAGGTCGTCACCTTCATGGAAGCGCTCGACAGGCAACTCGGCGCTCTGGACAAGAAGATGCGGCAGGACGGCGCACCGCCCGTCGACGGCGGCGACGCCACGTACAAGAAGGCGCTCAAGAACCTCCGCACCGCCCGCAGCAGCCTGGCCGGCACCACCTCACAGCTCAGGAAGGCGAAGGTCACCGACGAGAAGTCCCTCAAGGCGGCGCTGAAGAAGGCCGGCGAAGGCATGGACAAGGCGGGCGGATACCAGGGTCCCGCCCACGATTTCCGTGCCGACCCCGCGCTCAAGCAGGCCTTCGACAAGGCGCCGGAGTGCGAGAACCTGCCCGGCACCGCACCCTCGGCACCATCGGCCGGGTAAGGGCGGGACGCCCGTGAACGGCACGGACGGCACGGACGGCAGGGGCGACACGGAGCGTACGGACGGCGCCGATCTAACGGCCGAGCCGCCCGACCCGCTGGCACCCCGGGGCACCCCGCTCGGCGGCCCCCTGCGGGCGGTGGCGAGGGGCGCCGCCCTGCTGGTCATGGCCGTCGCGCTGACCCACATGGCGCTGCTCCTCCTGTACGTCGGCCCCGCGCTCTCCCCGGACACCGCCCGCCCGGCGCGGGCCGACGCCTGGCTGCGGCCGCTCTTCCCGCAGGACTGGAACATCTTCGCGCCCGACCCGCCACGCGCCAACACCCGTCTGGAGGTGCGCGGTTGGCGCGCGGACCGCCCCGGACGGTGGATCGACCTCACCGCGCACGACGTCGCCGCCCACCGAGGCAACCCGCTGCCGAGCCGGGAGGACCAGACCGTCCTGCGCAAGGCGGTCAGCGCCCACCTCGCGGGCTCGCCCCACACCCAGCTGAGGGCGCCGCTGACCCCCGCGGCGCAGTATCTGCGCAATGTCGTCGTCGTACGCCTCGACGACCTCGGCGAGCCCCGCCCGGACACCGTCGAGCTGCGCCTGCGCACCCTGCCCATCGCCCCGCCCGGCCACCCCGCACCGGCCGCGAGCCGCCGGCCGCTCGGCACCTGGGAGGTCCTGCCGTGACACTGCCCCGGGCCCTCGGTCCGGAGATCGCCACGCCCCGGGACGGTGCCCGGCACGCGCGGCACCGGCTGCACGCCGTGACCCGCACGCCGCTGGGGCTGTACGGTGCCGCGGTCCTGCGCATCGGTGTCTCGGGCCTCTTCCTGCTCAACCTGCTCCGCGAGGCGGCCCACGCGGACCGCCTCTGGGGGCCCGGATCCCCGTACACCCCCGAACTCTTCCGTGCCTCGGTCGAGGCGCGCGGCGCCGACGGGCGGCTGTCCTGGTGGTACACCTGGCTGGGCACACAGAGCCCCGACTACTTCAGGGCCGCCTACGTGCTGGCCGTCGCGGTCAGCGCGCTGTATCTGCTGGGCTGGCACACCCGCCTCATGGCGGTCCTTTTCGCCTTCGTCGTCGCGGGCTTCTACATGCGCTCGGCAGTCGCCGCCAGCGGGTTCGAGCTGCTGAGCCTGCTGTTCGCCAACTACCTGGTCCTTTGCGCCCCGGGCCGCCGCTGGTCCCTGGACGCCCGCCGCGCCGCGCGCGCGACTCCCGCATCCGTGAGCCGGTACGAGGAACTGCGGCGCCGCGTCGTCACCGTCCTGCACAACGCGGGCATGGCGCTGATCGCCTTCCAGGTGATGGTGGTCTACGGCACCGCGGCCCTGTACAAGATCCGTGGTGCGACGTGGCGGGACGGCAGCGCGCTGCACTACGCCCTGCGGCTCGACGACTTCGCGACCTTCCCCGAGCTCTCCGTCCGGCTGGCGGGCCTTGGGAGCGCCCTCGCGCTGCTCGCCTACGTCACCGTCGTGTCCCAGCTGCTCTTCCCCGCGCTGGTGTTCGTCCCGCGGCTCAAGTACGTGGTCCTGGTCGTGATGCTCGGCACGCATCTGGGCATCGGACTGCTGATGGCGCTGCCGATGTTCTCGGCGATCACCGTCGTGGGGGACCTGGTGTTCCTGCCGACGCCGTTCTGGCTGCGGGCGGAACGGGCTGTTCGGCGACTGCGTGCGCCCCGCGCGAAGAGCCGATAAATCGGTGTCGATACCCACCCGGGATGTCTACACTCGGCGGCTCAAGATCCGTGCGTTCGAACGAGGTGTATTTGATGACGGTCCGAGTCACGACTGCCGACTCCGGTCGGTTGTCTCCCGCAGACGCCATGACCTCATCAAACCGAAGGAACACATCTCGTGGATCTTCCACGCATCTTCACCATCCGCGAAAGTAGCCACCGTCTGCACAACCCGATCACCCCCGGCAAGCTCGCCGCCCTGGGCCAGGCACTGCACCTGGAGCCCGGGACGCGCGTGCTCGACCTTGCCGGCGGATCGGGCGAGTTGCTGTGCACCTGGGCCCGTGACCACGGTGTCACCGGGACCGGAGTGGACATCAGCACGGTCTTCACCGAGAAGGCGCGCGCCCGTGCCGCCGAACTCGGCGTCGCCGACCGGGTCACCTTCGTGCACGGTGACGCCGTCGGTTTCGTCGCGGACGAGCCGGTCGATGTCGCCGCGTGCGTCGGCGCCACCTGGATCGGGGACGGCGTGGCCGGCACCGTCGAGCTGCTCGGCGAGAGCCTGCGACCCGGCGGCCTGACGCTGATCGGCGAGCCGTACTGGCGCCGGGAAGTGCCGGACCAGGAAACCGCCGAAGCCTGCCACGCCCGCGGCAAGGACGACTTCCTCGTACTGCCGGAGCTGATCGAGCAGTTCGGCGAGCTGGGGTACGACGTCGTGGAAATGGTCCTTGCCGACCAGGACAGCTGGGACCGGTACCAGGCGGCCCAGTGGCTCAACCTCCGCCGCTGGCTCGACCGGAACCCCGGCGACGAGCTGGCCGACGAGGTGCGGGCCGAGCTCACCACCGCTCCCGCCCGCTACGCGCGATACCAGCGTGAGTACCTCGGCTGGGGGGTCTTCGCACTGATGCGCCGCTGACGGCCTGAGTGAGCGTGGGTCCGGGCAGCACGCTGCCCGGACCCACGCGTGCGCGTCAGTTCTTGTACGTGAGGGCCAGGTCGATGGTGTTGCCGGGGCCCGCGGTGAACGTGCTGATGATGTCGTTGAGGGCGCCGCAGTCCGTCAGGCCCGGCAGGGTGTACGTGCCCTTGAGCCTGCCGCCGGCGTGCGGCTGGAAGCGGCCCTCGCTGACGAGGTCGACCTCGGCGGGCTCGGTGGTCCCGCAGTCCGGTCCGCCGCCGATGGGCAGGCCGAGCGCGCTGACGGCGGTGAGTTTGACGTACATCTCGGAGTGCGACGTGAGGCTGCCCGCCGAGCCGAGGGTTCCTGTGGTCTTGCCCTTCTGTTCGAAGGCGAGGTCCGTGATCGTCGGCAGGAAGCCGAGGAGGGTGAACTGCCCCTTGGACGGGTCGAGTTCGAGATCGGCGTCGAAGATGCCGGTGTCCGGGGCGTAGCGCATGTGGATGCCGCCGGTCAGTGGCGCGCTGCCCTTGGCCGCCTTGATGTACGAGCTGCCCTTGATGCCGAAGCTCAGCGGCTCCGGTTCGCCGCCGGGGTCCGGCGGGTCGGTGGGATCCGTCGTGGCCGGTTCGACCCGGACGGTGTGCAGCGTCTTGTCCTGGTCGCCGGGGTCGAGGGCGCACTCGGTCTCGAAGGTGTCGAGGGCCGTCTTGGCGCCGGTCGTGTCCCGCGGGGTCATCGTCAGGAGCAGGCTGTTGACGTCGATGCGCACGTTGCCGGGCTGCCGGAACGTCAGCGCGGGGGCCTGGCCGGTCGCGGTCACCTGGAAGTCGGCGGGCGGCTGCGGCAGGGGTGTCTTCGGGATGGTGTTGTCGAGGCCGATGTTCAGCGGGCCTTCCGGCATGTGCACGGTGACGTCCGCCGTGGCGGTCCCTTCGAGGGTGACGCCGCCGACCGTGCGCAGTGCGGTGGCTGCCGCCTTGCTGACCTCGGACACCGACGTGACCCGGAAGGCCGGGATACGCTCGCCGACCTTCACCTCGGCCGGCAGGTCCGCCTTGACGGTGACCGTGAGCGGATCCTCTTCCATGATCGGGAACACGCACTCGTACGTCTGGGTCAGGGAGACGGGGTCCGCGGCGGCCGGTTGGCCGGAGGTGAAGCCGATCAGTCCGGCGAGCAGCACGAGGGCGGGGGCGGCCCGCCATCCTGTGGCGCGCGATCTCAGCACTGCCTCTCCAAGTTCTAGGGACGGGGTAACGGGTCTGGGAACGGGTCCGGCCCCCCGCCCCGAAGGGGGCAGGGGGCCGGATCGGGAGGCGGACTGCTTGCCGCTGTGACATGGGCCTAGCTCTTGTAGGTCAGGTCCATGTCGATGGTGTTGCCCGGCCCTGCCATGAACGTGCTGATGATGTCGTTGAGGACGCCGCAGCCCTTGAGGCCGGGCAGGGTGTAGGTGCCCTTGAGCTTGCCGCCCTTGTACGGCTGGAAGCGGCCCTCGCTGGCGAGGTCGACCTTGGCGGCCGAGGAGGTCTTGCAGTCGGCGCCGCCGCCGATGGGAAGGCCGAAGGCGTTGACGCTGGAGAGCTTGACGAACATCTCGGACTTCGACTTCAGGGCACCGGCGGTGTCGAGGGTTCCCGTTGTCTTGCCGGTCTGTTCGAAGGCGATGTCCGCGGTCGTGGGCAGGAAGCCCATGATGGTGAACTTGCCCTTGGTCGGGTCGAGCCGCAGATCGGCGTCGAAGGTGCCCTTGTTCAGGTCGTAACGGGTGTTGATGCCGCCCGAGAGCGGGGCGTTGCCGTTGGCGGCCTTGATGAACGAGTTGCCCTTGATGTCGAAGTCGAGCTTGACCGGCTCATCGCCCGGAGGGTCGGTGGGCGGGTCCGTCGGAGGATCGGTGGGCGGGTCCGTGGGAGGGTCGGTCGGGGGATCGGTGGGCGGATCGGTCGGCGGGTCGGTCGGGTCCGTGGGATCCGTGCTGCCGCCGCCGATGGTCATCGTGTGGAGAGCGGTGGGCTGGCCCGCGTCCAGGGTGCAGTCCGCGGGGAACTCGTCGCCGTTCGGCGGGAGTTGGACGGGATTGCCGTCCGCGTCGCGGGCGATCATGTTGTGCAGCTTGAGGCCCGTGACGTCGAACTTGGCCGTGCCTTCCTTCTCCCAGGTCAGCAGGGAGCCGGGGGACTTGCCGGTGGCGGTGAGGGTGAACCCTGCCGCCGGGTTGGGGATGTCACCCTTGGCGACGGTGTTGACGACCTTGATGGGCAGGTTGCCGGTGCCGCCGGGCAGGGTCACGTTCACATCGGCGGTGGCCTTGCCTTCCAGGGTGACCGCGCCCATGACGCCGAGGCCTTGAGCGGCCCTGGCGCTGACTTTGGTGACGGCCTTGATGTCGTACTCGGGGACCGTCTCGCCCACGTTCATGGTGGCGGGCATGTCGGCGGTGATCTCGACTTCGATCGGATCGTTGCTGATGATCGGGAACTTGCAGGTGTACTTCTGCGTGAGCTTCACCGGGTCGGCGGAGGCGGAACCGCCGCTCAGGGTGACCAGGCCGGTGACGAGGCCGGCGGCCGCCACCACGCTCAGGGCACTGCGTGCCCTGGCTTGTCTCTTGTGCACTCCCATGAGCTACCTCTCGGGCTACGTGAACGGGCACAAACGAACGTCGGTGCCACCTCTGCGATTCCGGACTCGCCGGCCCAGCTGTCCAGGGGAATCGGAGATGCGAAATACGCCGCCGCTGGGGAATCTGCCGACTGAATTACCGCAGACGCTACGGCGGTGTTTCGGATACGCAAACTACTGATGAGTAGTTGGGCGGTCAAGGGCTGCTCCGGCCGCCGCCGAACGGAAGTTGACGTCCCGGCAGTTTTGTGGCCCCGGTGAGTACACGCTGGTGCGGGGATGACAAATTGTGCGTCCCGCTTCGCCTTACTCCGCCCAACCCCGCCGAACTCTGCCGATCGGGTTGACGGGCACCTTACCTGTCAGTAGTCATTTCTGGATTGTGTCAATTTCAGAAGTGGGACCACACATGGGAGATCGCATGGGAGTCCGCAGGGGAGCCCGCAAGGGAGAACAACCGGGAAAAGTAATGGGAAGGCCGGTGCGCGGTTCGGTCCTGGCCGGGGCCGCGGGGGTGGTACTGGCGCTGACCGGCGGCGGTGGCAGTGCGTCGGCCGAGCCGGTGTCTCTCACGCAGAAATACACCTGCAAGTTCCCGATCATCAGCAATGACGGGATCGAAGCCGCGATCACCACGGACATGCCCGCCACGATGAAGGTCGGCGAGACGGTCCCTGAGTACGACATCAAGGCCGTCACCAAGGTCAGCGCGCGCGCCGCGCAGGGCCTCGGTGTCATGGGCGCGGTCACCCTGGAGGGCAAAGCGACCGCCGACGTGGTCGTCACCCAGCCCGGCGGCGACGGCACCTTGCCCATCAAGGTCGTCAACACCGTCGCCAAGGCCGATATCCCCGCCCCCGCGGCCCCGTTCGAGGTGACGGCGACCGGAAAGTCACCCGGCGGGCTGCTCACCTGGGGCCAGCCAGGCGATGCGGCCTTCGACGTGAAGGGTCTGAAGCTGCACGACATGATCGCCAGGGACGCGGCGGGCAAGCCCGTGCAACTGCCGCCGAACGGCGACGAGTTCACGGCGGAGTGCACTCTCGACGCAGGCCAGAAAACTCACCTGCACACGATGAAGATCACGGGCGACGGCGGTACGGACCCGACCGATCCGACGGGCCCGCCGACCGACCCGCCCACCGATCCTCCGACGGACCCGCCCACCGACCCGCCGACCGACCCCGCCGATCCCACGGACCCGACCGACCCCGGCACCACGGCCGGCGGCTCTGCTGGCGGCTCTGCCGGCGGTGACTACGGAACCTCGGGCGGCAGCGGCTCAAGCGGCGGCTCCGAATCCGCCGGCACCCAGCTGGACACCCGGGTGACCGGCGGCTCGGGCAGCCTCGCGGCGACCGGCACGTCCGGCATCGGCCTGATGCTGGCGGCGGCCGGTGGCCTCGGCGCCGCCGGCATAGCGGCCTTCCACTATCTGCCGCGGCGCATCCGGAGGGACGAGGAGACCCTCTGAGCCGGCTGCTGTACGGCCATCCGGTGTCCGGCGTTCCGTGGCACTCCCGCCGTACGGCAGCGCGCAGAGCGGGCCCGGAGCAGCGGCGGCGCTCCGGGCCCGCGGTCATGCCGTACAGGCCCGGGGCATGCAGCACGGGGAACACGCTGTACGGATCAGCTCCGCGCGGCGGTGCGAGACCTGCGGCGGCGCACCACCACGCCCGCGATCAGGAGGAGCACGAGCAGGGCGAGCGCCGCGAGGACACCCCAGTTGACCGTGCGATAGGCGGTGCTCCCGCTCTCCACCAGTTCACCGCCCTTGTCGCTCGCGGTCAGCTCGACGCTGCCCCAGTCCAGCGGAGGCGGCGCGGCCCACTTCTGCGTGATCCGCACCCGCTGGCCCGGCATCAGCTCGGCGGGCAGCTTGTTGCCCGCGCTGTCGAAGGAGGTCCGGCCGAACAGGCCCTTCGCCTTGAGGTCGACCCTCGGCTCGAGCTGCACGTTCCCGCTGTTGACGAGCGTGTACGTGACCGTGGCGTCCTTGCCGAGGCCGGGTACCAGCGGAACCTCGTAGTCGAACCGGACGTCCTGGACGCTCAGTCCGGGCCTCCGTTCGCCGTTGACCCGGAGGTAGATCCGGGCACCGACCGCCTGCCGGATGCCGACGCCGGTTCCCTTGGCGCGGGCGACGCGCTTGTCGAGGGCGATGACGGCGCCGGGGTGGTCGCCGGGCGACGCGCTGCGCGGAATGGCGACGGTGAAGGGCACGGTGGTCCTGCCGCCCGCCGGGACGGTGACCTCGGAACGCGCGAGACGCGTCCACACCCCGACGGACCGCTGCTTCTCGGTGGGCTCGCGCACCGCGAAGCCGCCGTCGCGCGGGGTGTTGTAGGCGTCGGCGGCGTACAGCAGGAAGGTCACCGGCTCCTTGGCGAGATTGGAGACGGTGACCTTGTCGCGCAGGGTGCGGCCCGGATCCGCCTTCATCCGGAAATACGAGCGATGGGGTGCGTCCTCGGCGGACTTCTTGCCCGCGGGGAAGACGGACCATCGGCCGTTGTCGGCGGCGTACGCGTCCGGTGGCACGCTCGCCGTGAGCAGGCCGAGCGCCAGGGTCAGGGCGGTGAGGAGCACGGCGGCGTATCTGTGATGCGTGAGCTGCGTACGAACGTGGTGCATGCGGCCCCCAGAGCGAGCGAAGAAGCGGGAGAGGTGAGGGGAGGGGAGGGTCAGGACGGAGCAATGCCGAAGGTGGGCCGCCCGTCGCACGACGGCCGGCCCACCAGGCAGAGCGTGGATCAGGTGAGCGTCAGCGTGAGCACGGCCGCGTAGTCGCCGGCGGCCGCGGTCGCCGGTACGTCGAGGGCGAGGCCCGCGCCGACCGTGAACTCGCCTCCGGTCTGCGCCGCGTCGGGCGCGCTGGCGAGCGTGGCGCCCGCCCCGCCCACCGTCCCCTGTGTGCCCGGCACACAGGTGCTCGCCGACCCGGCCGCCGTCTCGCAGGACGGCGTCCAGCCGAGCTTGTCCGCGCCGATGGTGCCGGCGCCGCCCGTGAAGTCGGTGACCTTCCCGGTGAGCGACCAGCCGGTGGCGCCGTTACGGGCGTCCTTGACCGTCACCTTCTGCAGGGCGCCGGTCGAGCTGCCGCCCGCGCCCTCCTCGACCGGGGACAGTGCGACGGTGTCGCCGCTCTGGGCCATGGTGAGCTGACCGCCGCCCTGCTTGGGCGTGACCTTGGTGTTCACGTTCTGCTTGCCGGTGGAGGGGCCCGGGTCCGGATCGGGGCCGGGGTCAGGATCGGGGTCGGTGCTGCCGCCCTGGATCTCCATCGTGTGCAGAAGCGTGGACTGACCCGCGTCGAGCGTGCAGGCGGTCTCGAACTCGTCGCCGAACGGCGGGAGCTGGACCGGAGCGCCGTCCGCGCCCCGGGCGATCATGTTGTGCAGCTTGAGGCCTGTGACGTCGAACTTGGCCGTACCGGGGTCGGCCCACGTCAGCAGGGAGCCGGGCGACTTGCCGGTGGCGTCGACGGTGAAGGCTGCCGCCGGGTTGGGGATGTTGGTCTGGGCGACGGTGTTGACGACCTTGATGGGCAGGTTGCCGGTGCCGCCGGGCAGGGTCACGTTCACATCGGCGGTGGCCTTGCCTTCCAGGGTGACCGCGCCCATGACGCCGAGGCCTTGAGCGGCCCTGGCGCTGACTTTGGTGACGGCCTTGATGTCGTACTCGGGGACCGTCTCGCCCACGTTCATGGTGGCGGGCATGTCGGCGGTGATCTCGATTTCGATCGGATCGTTGTTGATGATCGGGAACTTGCAGGTGTACTTCTGCGTGAGCTTCAGCGGAACGGCTGAAGCAGTACCTCCGGTTGCCGTGATCAGGCCGGTGACAAGACCGGCGGTCGCGACCGCGGCCAGGGCGCCACGCACCCCGGCTCTCTTTCGTTTAGCTCTCATGAGCTGCCTCTCGTACTGCGTGAACGAGCAGAACGGGTGAAGGAAGAATGGCCGTACATGTCGTTATCTTCGCCAGATACGGTCCTGTTTCGGATCGGTAAACTACTGACGGGTAGTTGGGCGGTCAAGGTGTCAATTACCAGCAGAATTCAGCTGCCTGGATTTAGGGATTGCTTCATACGCAGGTGAGTAATGCACACACGGGACTTGTGCCGCGATGCCAAAAACGCGGGGTGCGCCCCGGTGACAACTGATCCCGGTTCCTTACTCACCTCGCAACAGATCTTCGGCATGCGGTGAAACGACTCTTGACCGGCTTCTCCGGGCGCGACTAGCTTCCGTTTCCGGCTCGATTGTCAATTCAACGTAATTGCCCGGGCCGGGGTCTGGGTCCGAGTCCGAGTCCGGACGCGGTCCGGATCGTGACTGTGCCTGTGTCGCCGAGCGGTCGGAGTTCTGATGCTGTCTTGTGAGGCAATCCCGGACGCGGTCCCGGGGTTGAGCCCTTCCGGCCGCGCGAACGGGGGACCGGCCGTTGCCCACCTCGCCCCGGGCACGGACAAACGCCGCTGCGCCGGGCTCACCGTCACCCGCAATGCCCAACCGGCCCTGGGCATTGCGGGGTTCGTCACGCCGTGCGGCGGCGATGCCCCGTGAGCCGCTTCCTCCTCGTGGTGCCACCGCTCGCCGCCCACATCACCCCGGCCTCGGCCGTCGCCGCCGAACTCGTGGACCGGGGGCACGAGGTGGCCTGGGCCGGGCAACCCGCGGCCCTGGAGGGCCTGGTGGCCGCCGACCACCCCGTCTTTCCTTGCGCGGGCGTGCCCGGCATCGACGACAGACCCCGTGATCTGCGCGGCGTGGCGGCCCTGAGGTTTCGGTGGGACGAGTTCTTCGCGCCGCTCGCGTACGCCATGGCGCCCGGAGTGACCGCCGCTGTCATGGAGTTCGGGCCCGACCTGCTCGTGGTCGATCAGCAGACGGTGGCGGGCGCCCTGGTCGCCGAGCGGCTCGGCGTCCCCTACGTCACCTCCTCGACCACCTCGACGGAGCTGTCGGCCGGCCCCGTCGGCACCCCGAGCCCTGGTCGGTCCAACGCCTCCGACCCCTCCGGCCCCTCCGACTCCTCCGATCCGGCCTATGGGTCCGATCCGTCCGACCCGTGGATCACCGACCTCCTGGACGGACTCCGGCTGCGCCTCGGCGACCCCTCGGCCCGCTACGACCCGCGCTTCTCGCCGCGTCTCACGCTTGTCTTCTCCACCAGCGAATTCACCGGCCCGCAGCCGCCGGGCCGTGGCCCGGTGCGCTTCGTCGGCCCCGCGCTCGGCCGGCTGCCCGACTCGCGCGCCGATACCACCGACTTCCCGTGGGGGTGGGTCGACCGGGACGACGGCCGGGCACTCGTCCTGGTCTGCCTCGACACCGCCGACACCACGATGGGCGCCCACTTCCTCGCGCAGTGCGTCGACGGCGTACGCGCCAGGGCACGCGAACTGCGCGCGGTGGTCGTCGACCCCGACGGGGTCCTCGGGCCACCGCGCGACGACGACAACCTGCTGATCTGCACCGAGGTGCCCCAACTAGCCCTCCTGGCCCACACGGACGCCCTCGTCTGTCACGCCGGGCACAACACCGTCACCGAGGCCCTGTGGCACGGCGTCCCCTTGGTGGTGGCCCCGGTCCGCGATGACCAGCCCGTGGTCGCCGCCAGGGTCACCACCGTGGGCGCGGGCGTGCGGGTGCGGTTCGGCCGGACCGACGCCAAGGCCGTCGGGTGCGCCCTGGACGCCGTACTGGGACAGCCGCATTTCGCCGCGGCCGCCCGCCGGGTCGGCCACTCCTTCCGCGAAGCGGGCGGAGCCCCCGCCGCGGCGGCACATCTCGAAGCGCTGGCCATCGCGGAGCAGGAGAACCCGCGGCATGGCCTGCAGATCTAGCGGAGCCCGCGCACGCCCCGCGACCGGAAGCGATCAACCGCATGACCTGACCGGCCGGACGGCCTCACAAACTGCCGGGCAACTCGCGCCACACGCCCCAGCTCCCGAGGGAACTGACATGCCGACACGGATATCCCGCCGGGCAGGACGGCTCACCGCCGTCCTCGCCCTGTCCCTCGCAGCCTGCACGCTCTTTCCGGGCCCGGCGGGCAGCGAGCCCGGCCGGGCAGCCGCGAGTACGAGTACGAATGCGAGCGCCGACGCCGGGGAGCGCGCGGCCGCTACGCCGCCGCCCGACGACTTCTACGTACCGCCGTCCGCCCTCCCCGACGGGAAGCCCGGCGACGTCATCCGCTCCCGCAAGATCGAGCCCGGCACCCCGACGCCGCGCGCCCTGGCCGACACCTGGCAGGTGATGTACCGGTCCACCGACGCGCTCGGCGAATCCCACGCGCTGACCGCCACCGTCATGGTGCCCAAGGGGGGAAGCCCCGCGTCACGACCCATTGTCGGCTGGGGCCCCGGCAGCCAGGGCCCCGCCTTCCGCTGCACCCCGTCCCGGATGATCGCCAAGGGCGCCCTGTACGAGCAGTGGGTCGTCAACGCCATGCTCAAGGCGGGTTACGCGGTCGCCGTCCCCGACTACGAGGGATACCGGCCCGGGCCGGAGACGACCTACATGGTCGGCAAATCCCTCGGCCCCGCCCTCATCGACGCGGTCCGCGCCGCCCAGCGGCTGCCCGCGAGCGGACTCTCCGCCGACGCGCCGGTCGCCTTCCGGGGTTATTCACAGGGCGGCGGGGCCGCGCTGTGGGCGGGCGAGTTCCAGCCCGACTACGCGCCCGAGCTCAAGCTCAAGGGCATCGTCGCGGGCGGCGTCCCCGCCAACCTGATGGAGGTGGCCCTGCCGCTCAACGGCCGCCCCGGCTCGGGCTTCCTCTTCTACGCCCTGATCGGCCTCGACAACGCTTATCCCGAGCTCAAGTTCGGCGACGTGCTCAATGACGCCGGACGCGCCATGGTCGCCGACCTCGAAGCGGGCGGCTGCGCGCTCGAGATGATCAACAAGTACGGCAACAAAGCGCTGTCCGCGTACGTCACCCGCAGCCCGCTCGTCGACGCCCCCTGG
Organism: Streptomyces longisporoflavus; assembly: GCF_014649775.1. GTDB lineage: Bacteria > Actinomycetota > Actinomycetes > Streptomycetales > Streptomycetaceae > Streptomyces > Streptomyces longisporoflavus. The sequence goes on from NZ_BMTR01000001.1 coordinate 548,736, forward strand.
GTCGCCCGCTACACGGAGAACACCCTCGGCAGCGGCCCGAAGATCAAGGTGCCGGTGCTCCAGTACCACGCGACACAGGACGCCCTCGTCGAACCGAACCAGGCCGACGCCCTGCACAAGCAGTACTGCGCCCAAGGCGTGCCGCTGACCTGGAAGACGTACGACACCACGAGTCACCCCCCGGTCGCCGACCACCTCTGGCCGATCCAGGCGGCGAACGCCGAGGCCATGACGTATCTCGCCGACCGCTTCGCGGGCCGGCCCGCCACCCCCGACTGCTGAGCGCCGAAACTCCGAGAGGTGAGTCATGGCAACGACCAACAGACACCGCAAGAAGGCCGGCGGCCGCATGCGCCGGGGCATGGCCGGCACCGTCGTCGCGGCCGTAGCGGTGGCCGGACTCACCGCGTCGGGCGCACCCGGTGGCCCTCTCGCCGCACCCAGCCGTGACGCCGCCCCCGACAGCGCCACGGGAGACGACGGCTGGATTCCGCCCGCGGGCCCTTCATCCGACACGTACCACACCGAACTTCCACCCCTGCGAGGCAGTAAAGGCACGTCGGGGAGCAAGGATGTGGAGACCTCCGAGGTGCGCACCCAGTCCGGCATCCCGGCCACGGTCCTCACCGCCTACCGACGCGCCGAGGATGCCCTGGCCGACACGGACCCCGGCTGCCGCCTGCCCTGGCAACTCCTCGCGGCCATCGGCAAGGTGGAGTCCGGACAGGCCCGCGGCGGCCGGGTCGACGACAACGGCACGACCCTCACCCCCATCCTCGGCCCCGTCCTCAACGGCAACGGCTTCGCCCGGATCTCCGACACGGACGGCGGGGAGTACGACGGCGACGCGACGCACGACCGGGCGGTGGGGCCGATGCAGTTCATCCCCTCCACCTGGGCCCGTTGGGGCGCCGACGGCAATGAGGACGGCCGCGCCGACCCCAACAACATCCACGACGCCGCGCTCGCGGCAGCCCGCTACCTGTGCGCGGGCGACCGCGACCTCTCCGTCAAGGCGGACCTGGACCGGGCGATCCTCAGCTACAACCACTCGACCGCCTACCTGCGCACGGTCCTGGCCTGGCTGGACTTCTACCGCCGCGGCGTCCACGAGGTTCCCGACGGCCGGGGCCCACTGCCGACCAGCCCCGGCCCGGGCGGCAAAACCCCGGCAACCCGCCCGAACGGCGGGGACGGCGGCGGCCTGGTCATCGGCCCTCAGCCGGGCAACCCGCCGAACCCGCGCCCCGGCGACTCCGCGTCTCCCACCCCGACCCGCCCGGGCCCACGCCCCACCGCCCCCGGCCCGCGCCCCGGACCGACGACTCCCGCGCCCACCAATCCGGATCCCACCACCCCGGACTGCCCCACTCCGTCCCCCTCCGACGACGCGTCCCCGACAGGCGACCCATCGCCCTCCGGCACCCCGACGCCGTCGGATCCCTCTTCCCCTCCGCCCACCCCTTCACCCACGGGATCGCCATCGCCCTCGCCGACCGACTCGACGCCCCCCGACTCCTGCGCTCCGTAGGCACCGCTCGGCAGCCGACGCACTCACACGCTGATGACGAGCTTGCCGCGGGGGTGCCCCTTCTCCAAATGGCGTACGGCAGCCGGGGCTTCGGCAAGTGGGTAGGTGCGGTCGATGACCGGGGTGATCGCTTTCGCCTCGGCGAGAGTTCTGAGGGTCAGCAGGGCTGGTTGCCGGACAGCTGCGAACACCGGGCGGAAGGTCTGGCCCACGAAGGCGGACAGCACGAGAGCGCGCGCCCAGCGGTCCATGCCGCCGAGTACGGGACCGCCGTTCTCGCCGCCGACGAAAGCGACCGTGCCGTGCGGGGCGAGGGCACGGCGCAGAAGGGAGAGAGGCCGGTTGCCCGCGGCGTCCAGGATGAAGTCGTAGCGGACGGACCGGTCGGTGATCTCCTCGTGGGTGTAGTCGATGACGTCGGCGGCGCCGAGGGAGCGGAGCATGTCGTGCGCGTCGGGGCCGCAGACGCCGGTGACCCGGGCGCCGTAGTGGACGGCGAGTTGGACGGCGTACGTCCCGACACCGCCGGAAGCCCCGATGACCAGGACTTTCTGGCCGGGGCCCGGGCTCGTCACGGCGAGGGCCTGGAGCGCGGTGATACCGGAGACGGGCAGCGCGGCGGCCTCTTCGAAGGACAGGGAGGCGGGTTTGGGGGCGAGCCGGTTGCCCTTGCCGCACGCGTACTCGGCGAAAGACCCGTCACACTCGCCGAAGACCTCGTCCCCGGCCTTCACGCCGCGCACCTTCGCGCCGACCGCTTCGACCGTCCCGGCGGCATCCCAGCCACGGACCCGGTGACTGGGCCGCCGGAGTCCGATCTGCGGACTGAGGCGGGCGATATAGGGCCGCCCTGTCATGAGGTGCCAGACGCTCGGATCCACGCCGGCCGCGTGGATCCGGACGAGCACCTCGTCCTCGCCGGGCGTGGGGCGGTCGATGTCCCGCAGACGCAGCAACTCCGCGGTTCCGAACCTGTCCTGGACGATGGCCTTCATCGGGCCCTCCCCGACCGCCGTATCGAAAGAACTCCCTCGGATGGTCGTCGGAGAGCGCGCCCTTGGCCAGAGCGGGGAGCGAGTTGTTCGCGACCCGGCCGGCGGAACCGTCACATGCCTTTCAACTGACCCGCCTGACCCGCCTGGCCTTGAGTCGATGGTCGTTAGCGGGCCTTGCTCTGCGTTCAGGCCGACATCTCCGGGGCGACGGCCTGGCGACTCGCCGCAAGACCAGTCCATCAGGCAGCATCGCCGGGCTCTTCCGCGGCCTTCCGCTGTCCGGGGGTGCTCGGCCGTTGCCGGGGGGCGTCAACTTCCTTGGTGCCGAAGCCAGTTGACCCGGCCGGCGGAGCCATGCGACGCAGCAGGGAGCCGGCGGCAAGGGCCATCACGAACATCACCACCGCGTACACCGCGGACGGGATGGCCATGCGCGTGCTGTCAAGGAGCGAGGGACTGAGCGCGATGGCCATCGCCAGTGTGGTGTTGTGCATGCCGATCTCGAAGCAGGTGGCGACGGACTGCCGGTGATCGCCGCGCGCAAGACGGGTAGCCCCATAGCCCGTGGTGAGGGAGATCGCCGCGAAGAGGACGACGACGAGGCCGACGTCGGCGAGGTAGCCCGCGATGTTGTTCCGCTCCGCGACGACCGCGACGATGATGATGACGACCAGCGCGGCCACCGCCGTCACCTTGACTGCGCGGGTGGAGCGTTCCGCGAAGCCCGGGTAGCGGTGGCGGGTGAGCATCCCGGCCGCTACCGGTACCAGGACGACGAGGAAGACCTGCAGTGTCTTGTCGAAGCGCAGACCCAGCGCCTCGTCCGTACCGCTCATGAAGTGGTCGAGGGAGAGGTTCACGACGATGGGCAGGGTGGCGACGGCGATGACGGAGTTGATGGCGGTCAGCGTGATGTTGAGGGCGACGTCGCCGCCGAAGAGGTGACTGAAGATGTTGGCCATCGTGCCGCCGGGGGAGGCCGCGAGCAGCATCATGCCGACGGCGAGTTCCGGGCCGAGGCCGAAGGCCAGGACCAGGCCCAGGCAGGCGGCGGGCAGCAGCACCAGCTGGCAGCAGAGGGCGACGGCCGTCGGCCTCGGGTAGGCGGCGACCCGGCGGAAGTCGGCCACGGTGAGGCCGAGTCCGAGACCGTACATGATCACGGCGAGGACGAGGGGCAGTAAGTACGTGGTCACCGGCGAGTCCATGGATACCTCCGGAGGCGGGGACGAGCGGCCGCTCCGGGAGATCCACCAGGGCGGTACAGCCCGCGTTCTGCGCGCGAGGGACGAAGCAGGCCGCGCGTTCGCGACCCATGCCTTTCCCCGGCTGTCCCCGTCACGTGGCGGTGGGCCGGCGGTGTCGGTCCGAGGTTCACGGGAGGGCTCCTTGGCGGAAACCGGCGGGCTCGCGAGCTGTGGGCCTGATTCTCGGTTCATGCCGAGGCGTACGACAAGGAGGCGGACGCACCGGTGGTCGCACCGGTGGTCGCCGGCGCTCCGCGGGCACCTGTCGCCGGCGGCGTCGTGATGTTCGCGGTCGGGCGGAAGCGACGCGTCCAAGCTCCTGCATTCTGGTGATCAGGGGCGTGTCGTGTGGCGGATCGCTTCATATGCCCGGCGGCAGTCCTATGTTTCCGGCACAGCGCAGAAGTTCGGGCTCCCTCGACAAGCCCGGCGCGTCACCAAGGAGAGACGAAATAATGGTTCGTAGTGCTGTGAGCGGGTGTGCTGTGGTGGCTCTCGCCTCTGTGGCGTTCACTGGTGTTGCGCCGGCATCGGCGTCCGATGCCCCGACGATGGAGCCGAGGGTCACGGTCACCCCGTCCACGGTCAAGCAGAAGACCGTGGTCACGGTGAAGGTCGTAGGCGCTCCCAAGACCTGTCGCTCGGTCCAGGCGAAGTCCGACGCCTTCACCAGGCCGGTGTCGCTGACGAAGAAGACCAAGCCCCTGATGTACACGGGCCGGGCCGCGGTGAGCGGGAAGGCCGCTCCCGGCAGCCACCAGGTCGTGGTGGGCGGCGTCGGCTGCGGCAAGTGGGTGGCGAAGACGAATCTGACCGTTCCGGCCCCGAACAGGTCGAAGGTGGTCAAGGGCACCGTCACCTCGAAGGTCGGCCTCTTCGTACGTCGCCAGCCGACCTCCGCCTCGCCGGTCGCCGGGACCGTCCGCTACCGCCAGACCATCGACCTGGTCTGCAAGAAGGCCGGTCAGCCGGTGGCCGGCAACCGTACCTGGTACCGGGTCGCCATGCCCAAGGGCTGGGTCACCGCTCGCTACGTCAAGGCCGCTGGCGTAGTGCCCAACTGCAGGTGACCGAAGGGGCCTTGGCCCCGGGGTGAGAATCGCATCATCCGGCCGCCGCGCGGTTGCGTCGAGCGGCCGAAGCAGTGAAGGGCCCCGCGCCCACGGAGTGCTCTGTCCGTGGACACGGGGCCCCACGCCGATGTGGGGCGGAGGTCAGCAGACGCTGTCCGTCGGCTTCGGGTTGCCCAGGCCGAACAGCGGACGCAGGCGCAGGCCGGCCCAGGTACCGAGGATCGCTACGGCGCCCCAGATCCAGCCGTGCAGGGAGCCCGAAGCAATGCCCGCCAGGTAGGCGCCGATGTTGCAGCCGCCGGCGAGACGCGCGCCGACGCCCATCAGGATGCCGCCGATGACGGCCGCGAGCGCGGTGCGGGCAGGGATGCCGCGGTGCAGCTGCCACACGCCGCCGGCGGCCGCGGCGACGGCCGCGCCGACCATGATGCCGATGTCGGTCAGACTGTTCTTGTCGGCGAGGACAGGCCCCGACAACTGAGCCGCGTTGCCGGGCTGTTGCCAGAACGCCCAGGTCTCCGGCGAGCCGCCGAGTGCGCCCGCGACCTTCGAGCCCCACAGGGCGAACGCGCTGGTGACGCCCCACGCGCCGCCCGAGACGAGCAGCACCCCGGCACCGAGCAGCGAAAGGACCACGGCGCCCACGGCCAGCGGCCAGGAGCCCCGCACCGTACGACGCAGGACGCCGCGTGCGGATGGCGGGGTGCCGACCGGCGGGGGATTGCGGCGGGCCTGCACCGCACGTGCGATGAACCAGATCCCGGCGAGCACCGCGATCGTCACTGCCCAGGAGCCGAACCAGCCGACGTGGTCGGAGAGCACGTACGGGTCGAGCGCGGGCAGGTCGTTCCAGAGGCCGAACTGCCAGGCGGCGAGCGTGGAGCCGGTGATGAAGCCGAAGAGGGTGAGCACGATCGTGCCCTGGCCGGAGCCGACGGCGAAGAGGGTGCCGGAGGCGCAGGCGCCGCCGAGCTGCATGCCGATGGCGAAGAGGAAGGCCCCGACGAGCAGCGCCACGCCGATCGGCCCGGCGCTGGGCGCCGGCACCGACCCGAACAGGCCGCTGCCGGTGCCGATGACCAGGGCGAAGAGCGTCGCGGTGGTGCCGAGGAGCAGGGTGTGGGCACGCAGCCCTGTGCCGTTGCCGACGGCCACCAGCTGCCGCCAGGCGGAGGTGAAACCGAAACGGGAGTGGAACAGCGCGAAACCCAGTCCGAGGCCGAGCAGCAGCAGGACACCCGGCTTGGCCCCGTGCTCCGCGAAGACGTAGCCGGCGAGCCCGGCACCGATGACGCCGGCGACCGCCAGCGGCACCCGCCGGACCGGCGGCGAGGCCTCGGCCGGAGGGACGGGGGCGGAGGTGGGGGCGGGGGTGAGCAGGGCGGTCCTGGGCGGCGCCCCGGCATCGGCAGCGGTGGTCAAGGGGGTCTCCGGGAACGGGAGGGGGGAGTCGGACAGGCGTGGCTCGCGTGAGCGCGGAGCGAGGCGTCAGCGGCGAGAGGCCGCGGCGCTGGGCGTCAGCGGCGACAGAGCGCGTCGTCGACGCTCCACGGCGTGGCCGCGAAGAGCGCGAGAGCGAGCTGACTGGCAGGTCCGGACATGCGCACCACCATAGGCATCCCTGCGGAGATCCCGTAGCGCCGTCTCATATAGAGGACGCTCGTATGAGACAGCGGGACGGAGGGACGGTGGAGAGGCGGAGCTGAGCGGGTTGGTAGTACGAGGCGCCGAAGCCCGACGGGCGCCCCGGTCCCGGCCCGGCCGCTTGCCCGCCGGCGCTTCGCGAGCAAGCGCCGTCTCGGCCGGTTGGCCCACGTCCGTCTGACCCGGGTGGGTGATGCGGCTGGTTCCTTCGGGGCACGGGTGTTATGGCGGTCACCGGCCGGAGAACGAGTTGAGTGTTCGCCTCCACCTGAAGGAGCACAACCATGCGTGTTCGTACTGCTTTTGCCGCCGCTGCTCTGGCCGCCACCGCCCTTCTCGGCGGCGCCGGTGCCGCCGCTGCCGACTCCGGCGCGGAAGGCGGCGCCGTCAAGTCCCCCGGCGTCCTGTCCGGCAACGTTGTCCAGGTCCCCGTACACGTCCCGGTCAACGCCTGCGGCCTGAGTGTGGACGTCGTCGGACTGCTCAACCCGGCGTCGAACAACCTCTGCGTCAACAAGTGACCATGCGCATCGGATCGTAGGGAGCGCCGGTTCCCTGTGGTCGGGCCGGACACGCCGCTCTCCCTTATGGGCGGCGTGCCCGGCGTTGGTGTTCCGGGCGGGCGGCGTGCGGAAAACACGTTGTTCCGGCGGGGAGGCCGCCCGGATCATGTGGGCATGAGGCGACGTGTTACCGCAGCGAACCCGGGAGCGCCCGCGGCTGCGGGCGTGCGCATGGAGTGGCGGGCCGTTCCCGTGGCGGTGCGGAACCTCGTCGAGACGCGCTTGGGCTCCCCGGTGCGCAGTGCCGTGTCCCAGCACGCGGGCTTCTCGCCCGGTGTCGCCGCGCGGGTGCGCCTTGCCGATGGCCGGCGGGTCTTCCTGAAGGCTGTGGGACCCGAACCGAACCCCGACTCTCCCGGCATGCACCGTGCCGAGGCGCACATCACGGCGGCTCTGCCCGCCACCGCTCCTGTGCCCCCGCTGCTGATGGCGCTGGAATTCGAGGGCTGGGTGGTGTTGGCCTTCGAGGACGTGGCGGGGAAGATGCCGGCCCAGCCATGGCAGACCGACCAACTCCTGCGTGTGCTCGCGGCAGCCGCGGACATGTCGGCGCTGCTGGACCCCTCGCCGGTCGAGGCGCCCACGGTCGCCGAGCGGTTCGGCGACAAGTTTCAGGGCTGGGGGCGTCTGGCTGCGGCGTTCGAGGAGCATGCCGACGACCTGGCTTGGCTCGACCCCTGGGCGCGCCGCAATCTCGGGCGGCTCGCCGAGCTGGAGGGCGGCTGGCGGGCCGCCGCAGCCGGTAGGGGCCTGGTCCACGGAGATCTGCGGGCGGACAACGTACTGCTGACCGAAGACAGGGTCATCTTCGTCGACTGGCCCGCGGCGGCAGTCGGGGCTTCTCGGTTCGACGTGATCGCCATGGGGCCGAGTGTGGTCATGCAGGGCGGCCAGGACCTGATTCCTCTTCTCGACGAGCACCTTGACGCCCGAGGTGCTCCTTCCGAGAACGTCACCGTGGTCCTGGTCGCTGTGGCCGGCTTCTTCCTTCACCAGTCCGTCCAGGCCGCGCCGCCCGGGCTGCCGACACTGCGTGCGTTCCAGGGTGCTCAGGGCGAAGCGGCGCTCCGCTGGTTGCGTCGGCGGACACGGTGGAGTTAGCGGGGGACGTGGGGCTGTCCGGTCAGTGGGCGAAGCCCCAGTCGAGCATTTTGGTGGCGTCGTCGAAGCGGCTCTTGTCGGTCCCGATGATCGCGCCGACCAGGGTGCGGTTGTCCCGCTCGGCGGCGAAGACGAGGGAGTAGCCGGCCTCGGCACCGCTGCCGGTCTTGATGCCCAGAGCGCCGTCGTAGGTGCTCAGCAGCGCGTTGGTGTTGTCCCAGGTGTAGTACCGGGTGCGTCCGTTGGCCGCCGGGGCCTCGGTCTTGTACTGCTTGTTCTTCACGATGTCGGCGAACACCGGCTGCAGCATCGCGCGCTGGCCGAGCTTGGCCATGTCGCGAGCCGTGCTGCGGTTGTCGCCCTGCGAGATGCCGTCGAAGGAGTCGAAGTGCGTGCCGGTCATGCCAAGTTGCCGCGCTTCGGCGTTCATCTGGCTCTCGAAGTCGGCGATCCGCGCCTCCGTGGTGTCCCCGGTGCCGAAGTGGTCGGCCAGGGCCATCGCGGCGTCCGCCCCTGACGGGATCAGCATGGCGTGCAGCAACTGCTTGACGGTCAGCTTGTCGCCGAGCTGAAGGTCGGCCGTGCTGGAGCCGGTTTCCGTCACGTAATCGCGGTACTCCTGCTTCACCGTGATCTGCCGGTCCAGCCACTCCGGGTGCTTGAGCACCACCAAAGCGGTCATGATCTTTGTTGTGCTGGCCATCGAGATGCTCTCGTCGGCCTTGGGCCCGGCCCACAACTCCCGCTCCTGGCTGCCGTCGCGGGCGTCCAGGAGAAAGGCGTGGTCGGCCTTGACGCTGGGGGCGTCCCGCGATCCGGTGTCCGGCGCGTCCTGACTCTCGTCGGCGGCGTGTGTGGCATGGGGAGTGGCCGCCTGGGCGAGGCCGCCGGCGGTGATCGGCAGGACGGCTCCGACGAGCGCGACGGTCGCGATCCGGGCTCCGGTCCGGTGCAGCCTGTTGGGGCGGGCGTGGGAACCCATGTGGCATCTCCTCCCGGCGCCGGAACGCCGGCTTGTGTCAGAAACTCGGTGCATGGCGAACCTACTTTGCCGTTCGCGGCCGATTCAAGATCGGTATGTCATAGCCGGGTAACAGGACTCACCCGTATGAAGATGCGGTGCAGAGAAGTGACAGATCCGAGGAGGCCGGCGGGCAGGGCCAGTCTCAGGACGAGTCCGCGTATCGGGCGGCGATCAGGACGGCGCGCTCATGCAGGGAAGTGCGCAGCGACTGCGGGGACAGGGCTTCCGCGTCCGTGCCGAGCTGCCACAGCGCCCATTCGGCATGCCGGGAATCCTGGAAGGTCACCTCGAGCCGCAGCCAGCCGTCGGCTTCAGGCTCCTGCGCGCGCACGGCCAGCGCCGTGGCCAGCAGCTCTTCCCGCCGTACCGGGTTCATCCGTACCCGCACGGTGAGGTGATCGCCGCCGGAGAGGAACCGCGCGGAGCGTTCCCGCCAGATCCGGTCCAGGTCGACCCGGCTGGGGCGCTGCGCCGTTTCGGGGAGTTCCTCGGCGGCCAGCACCCGCGACAGCCGGTAGGTGCGGTCCTCGCCGGCCCGGGTGGCCAGCAAGTAGGCCCGGTCTCGTACGGTGACCAGGCCGATGGGGTCCACCGTGCGCCACTGCGGTTGCCGGCCCGTGGCCGCGTAGTGGATGCGCAGCTTGTGCCCGGCGAGCACCGCGCGCCTGACCTCGACCATCGTGGCGCCGGGTATGTCCTCCGTGGCCCGTCGGCGTGAGAGCAGGTCGCTCTCCGGATCGACCAGGAATCGCTGGGCCGCGTCGCTCGCGCTGGCCCGGTGGCTCTCGGGCAGCGCGTCGACCACCTTCCGCATGGCCGCCGCGAGCGCCGAGCCGAGGCCGAAAACCTGCTCGCCGCGACCCGATCCGGCGGTCAGCAACGCGAGGGCCTCGTCGTGGTTCAGTCCGGTCAGCTCGGTCCGGAAGCCCGGCAACAACGCGAACCCGCCGTGCCTGCCGCGTTCGGCGTAGACCGGGACGCCCGATGCGGACAGCGCTTCGATGTCGCGCAGCACGGTGCGGGTGGATACCCCCAGCTCGCGGGCCAGTGTGTCCGCGGTCAGGCGACCGCGCTGGCGCAGCAGGAGGACCAGTGAGACCAGCCGGTCGGCACGCATGCGAAAACCCTAGAGGAATACATGACCGAGGGTGTCGTGATTTGTTGGGAGGCTCGTTGCGGCGACGTCAGGCATGACGGCTACCTGGCCGATGGACGTACGTAATCCCGGCAAACCCAATGGAGTTGATGTGGCAGTGGAGCGAACGACGGTCAACCCGGTGACCTGGTCGAAGGAGTTGGGATTCAACCAGGGTGAGGTGGTCTCCGGGCATACGCGGACCCTGTACATCTCGGGGCAGACGGCGATGGACGGTGACGGCAAGCCGCAGCATGACGGTGACATGGGGGCGCAGCTGGCGCTGAGCGTCGACAACCTGGAGGCCGTACTCGGCGAGGCCGGCATGTCGCTCGCCGATCTCGTACGGCTCAACGTCTACACGACCGACGTCGACCTGCTCTTCCAGCACTACGGCGTGCTGGCGGCGCGATTGGCTGCCGCCGGGGTGGCACCGACCTCCACGATGCTCGGGGTGGCACGACTGGCGATTCCGGGCCAGCTGGTCGAGCTCGACGGGACCGCTGTCGCATGACGTGACCTCGTCCTCGCGCGGGCGAGAGTCCGCCCTCGGTGCGCGCGAGGACGAGGACCGCTCATGTCCTGACCACATAGGTCCGTCGGGCCGCTGACCGCGATGGTTGGATGTGCTGTACCGATGGGGGCGCCGAGCGGGCCGGTCGGCGCGCCGGGCGATTGCAGCGCCGAAGGGCCGGGCCGCATGGCGTCCGAGTGCAGACGGGAGCTCTTGTGACCGAACAGTCCGAACGGCCCGAACAATCCGAACAGTCCGTGCGGCCTGAGCGGTCCGAGCGGTCTGAGCGGCCCGAGGGGGAAGTCTCGTCCATCCCCATGACCGCCGAGGAGATCGAGGCAGCCCACGTGGTCGCGCCGCCCAAGCTCAACGGCCCGGTCACGCTGCGGGAGTACGACCCGCGGTGGCCCGGGGTCTTCGAGCGAGAGGCCGCCCGGATGCGTGAGCGCCTCGGCCACGTCGACCACCGCATCGAGCATGTCGGTTCCACGTCCGTGCCGGCCCTCCCGGCCAAGCCGGTCATCGACATACTCCTGACCGTCTCCGACTCCGGCGACGAGGCGAGTTACGTACCGGCCCTGGAGCCTCTGGGCTTCACCCTCGTCATCCGTGAGCCCGACTGGTACGAACACCGCGTGCTGCGCAAGTACGACCTCGACCCGAGCGTCGAGTCGGCCAACCTGCATGTTCTGCCCGAGGGCTGCGAAGAAGCCGTGCGGATGCTGCGCTTCCGCGACTGGCTGCGCACGGACAGCGGTGACCGCGAGCTCTACGCCGACGCCAAGCGGTCGCTGTCTGGGCAGTCCTGGGAGTACATGCAGAACTATGCCGACGCCAAGTCCCGGGTCGTCGCGGCGATCCTTGAGCGGGCGATGGCGGGCGAGAACGGCCGACGCGCTGGTTGAAACGTCTCATGGCGGCTTACGGCGACTTACGGCCACTCACGCGGCGGGTCGCATCACGCAGTGGGCGAGGGGAGCAGAGGGCTGGGGATTGACAGCCATCGCCACGTGGTCGTAGCTTGCGGCGCACTGTTATGAATCCTTTCAGTGCGACGTGCTCTGTCGTGCTGCTCGGAGCGCGCCGGCTGAGAGGGGCCTCCGCTCGTGCAACGGGTCTGTTTCCTGCTGAAGGTCCGTCAGGACCGGCTGGTGGAGTACCGGGAGCGTCACGAACACGTCTGGACGGAGATGCGCGAAGCGCTCTCCGCCGCCGGGTGGCACAACTACTCGCTGTTCCTGCGAGAGGACGGGCTGCTGGTCGGGTACTTGGAAACCCCCGACTTCGCCGCCGCGCAGGAGGCCATGGCGCGCACCGAGGTCAACGCCCGCTGGCAGGCGGAGATGGCGGGTTTCTTCGAGGATCTGGACGGGCGCGGCCCCGACGAATCGATGCGACCGCTCACCGAGGTCTTCCACCTCGCGTAGCCAGGTCGAGGAGGTTCTCGCCCTCACGAACGGGAGCGGCGCCACGCGCGACGGCGTACGCATGCCGCGGCGAGCGGGCGACTGTCACGGGGTGGGGTGCGGCGAGAACATCGACGTGCCCGCCATCGAGACATCAGCCCCGAGACATCAGCCCCGAGACATCAGCCCCGAGACATCAGCACCGCCGAGATCAATGTCATCGGAGACCTCGTCGGCTCCCGCGACGCCCTGTGCGAGCCGACGGTGTTTGCCGCCCGCGGCCAGCTGCGGCCGCACACCCTCGCCGCCGGACGGCTACGGAGGGCGGGCGACTATCGGGCCCTGCACACATCACCGACCGGCCCCGCGTGCGCGGCCGCGTTCTCCGAAGTGATGTCATGGGGACCGAGGCCGCGACCAGGGCGGGAGCAGGACCGACGGCTCCCGCCTCCCCCATTCGTCGTTGCCACGCCACACCCCACCAGGGAGAGTCATGATCTTCATCACCGCCAAGTTCCGCGTCCTGCCCGAGTACGCCGACGCCTGGCCGGACATCACCCGCGAGTTCACCCTGGCGACCCGCGCCGAGCCGGGATGCCTCTGGTTCGACTGGTCCCGCAGTGTCGAGGACCCCACGGAATACGTACTGGTAGAAGCCTTCCGCGATGACGAGGCGGGCTCGGCGCACGTCACCTCCGAGCACTTCACCAAGGCACGCGGCACCCTGCCGCCCCACCTCGTACAGACCCCGGAGATCGTCAACGCGACGATCCCGCAGGAGGGCTGGTCCCTTCTCGGGGAGATGGAGGTTCCGCCGCGGGGTTGAGGGCGACGTCCGCCGGACGGGCGGAGGCCGTCACCGTATGCCGGTGGCGGCCTGCTCGCGCGGCTCTGCCCAGCTGAGCGCGGACGAGACGGGCGAGCAGGCCCGTATGGCGCCCGACGGTTTTGTGGGCCCAGCGGGGCAGGAGGCTGCCGACCGGCCGCCCGTGTGTGTGGCCGCAGGCCGCCGACGGCGGAACGGCGACAACGGGGCAATGGGCGTGGCGAAGGGCACGGGAAACGACCGAGCCGTGCAGCGGACGCATCGCGCGACCGTGCCCCCGGACGCCCACGACGAGGGCAAGCGCGTCCGCGGACTCCCGCGCGAGCACCTGCGCCGGGTACCCGCGAAGCACCGCGTGCCGCACATCTACGGTCGGGTGGGTGACCCGCCAGCCCGCCACCATGTCCGACAGCAGCCGGCGGCACTCCCCGACGGCTGCTTGTTCGTCCAGGACGCCGAGGAGCGGGGAGTGCCACACGTACACCACCCGCAGCGTCGCACCGTGCCGGGCGGCTTGCTCGAAGGCATGGCTGACGGCGGCTGGGCAGTGTCGGCGGCCGTCCCAGCCGACATCGACGCCCACGACGAAGAAGGGCGGCCGGCGGCCGGTGAACTCGCGAGGACCGGCGATCACCACCGGGCAGGGGGCGTGCGCGATGACCTGCAGCGCGGCTGAGGCGGTGGCGAACCACCGACCCGGCCCTCTCGGCCGACCCCGGGCGAGAACCATGGCTGCGGCCGTGCGCGCTTGCTCGCGCAGGGCCGGCACCGGAGCGTCCTCGACGATCAGTGCGGAGACTTCCAGGCGCGGGTGACGGTGCCGCGCGAAGGCGACCGCCTCGGACAGAACCGGTTGCGCGGCGGCGCGTTGGACGCGGTCGCGCCGGTCGCCGCCACGACGTGCGGGCCCACGCGTGCGCCGGCCGGACAGCAGTCCCCGGACCAGGACCAGACGGAGCGGCAGACGGCGCCGGTGTGCGTAGTCGGCGCCCCAGGCCAGGGCCCTGCCGGAGGACGGATCGTCAGTGACGGCGACCACGACCGCCGTACGCGCCGGTGCTGTCATCGTCACCTCCGTACGGTTCCGGCCGCAATGCCGTACGTCCATAGCCGGGTCACTGCTCAACGTAGGGCTGACTACCGGGCCCGGCCAGGTGAGTTCTCGGTCAGCGCTCGTCGGGTGCGGAGGACCGGAGGGACGTGGAAGTGGCTGCGTCCGCGTTGCCGGGCGGGGTCTCTTGCGGGGAGCCGCCGTGCGCCACGGCGGGGGAGCGGCTGCCCGCGGCCGGAGCGAGGGCGATGGCGGCGGCGACGAACACGAGGACCACCACCATCGCGGACCGCAGCCCGTAGTGGTCGCCCAGGAACCCGAGGGACGGCGGGCCCACCAGGAAGGCGACATAGCCGATGGTGGCCACCAGGCTCACCCGCGCGGTCTGGTCGGGGCCCGAGTCGCCCGCCGCGGACAGAGCGACCGGAAACCCCAGCGATGCGCCGAGTCCCCAGAACAGGACGGCCGCCGCGGCCACGGCGGCGCTGTCGGAGAAGATGACCAGTACGAGGCCGGCGGCACCGGAGATCGCGCTGGCGCGCAGGACGGTTGCCCGCCCGAAGCGGTTGAGGAAGAACGTGCCGCTGAAGCGCCCCAGGGTCATCGCGGCGGCGAACCCCACGAAGACGAGCGAGCCGAGTGCGGCGTCGAGGCCGTGGCCATCCACCATGAGGAGCGGGAGCCAGTCGTTGGCGGCGCCTTCGGCCAGGGCCATGGCCAGGACGATGCCGCCGATCAGCAGAAGCCTGCGGTCCGTCCATACGCGGGGCCGGGTGTGACCCGCACTGTCCGAGGCGGGGGAAGTGTCGTTGGCACCGGTGCCGGCCGGGATGGCGCGCAGGGCGTATACCAGGATTCCCGTGGCGACCACGGTGACGATGATCAGATGCCAGATGACGGGGAACTCGGTGGCGGTGGCGGCCATGCCGACCAGTCCGCCGACGACGGTGGCGAGGCTGAAACAGCCGTGCAGGGTGGGCATGACGGTCGTGTCGGTAAGACGTTCCACATCGGCGCCGTCCACGTTGACGGCCACTTCGCAGGCGCCCATGCCCATGCCGAACAGGCACAGCCCCGCGGTGACCATCGGCGCGGACGGCACGGAACTGCCGCCTCCGATGACGACCATGCTGGCGATGATCAGGCTGGTGCCGATCCCGATCACGGGCCGCGTACCGAACCGCGAGACGAGGCGCCCGGAACACAGGATGCCGCCCATGGAGCCGACGGACAGTCCGAAGAGGATCATTCCCATCTGCCCGGTGGACGCGTCGAGTTGATCGCGTACGTCAGGGGTGCGCGTGACCCACGACGACATGCAGATGCCCGGCAGGAAGAAGAACAGATAGAGGGCCTGACGGCGTCTGCGCACGGCGCGGTCTATCAAGGGGAAGCTCCACGGGATCCGGAAGAATGCTCGGGTCGGCGACAGGCCGACGGCACCAGGGTATGTACAAATGTACACACTCGACCGAGGGAAACAGAAGGCAGAGACGACAGCGATGACAGGCAGCACCCGAGGTCCCAACGACCCCCGGCGGCGCGAGCGCATCCTCGATGCGGCGCTCGACGTCATCGCCGAGCACGGCGCCATCAAAGTGACCTTCCGCAAGATCGCCTCGGCCGCCGGGGTGCCGCTCGGCTCCCTCACCTACTACTTCGACGACATGCAGCACCTGCTCACCGAGGCGTTCACCCGCCTCGCCGAGTCCGTGTCCGTGCGCTACGGCGCGCTCCTCGAGGCAGCGCGCACCGCCGAGGAGGCACAGGAAGCCGTCGTCGAGATCATCTGCGGCAAGGTCTGGGGCACCGACCGCAACCTGCTGCTCAGCTACGAGCTGTACGCGTTCGCCGCCCGCCATCCGGAACTGACCGAGGTCCTTCGCTCCTGGATGCAGGCCAGCCGTCAGTCCCTGGCCCGGCACTTCGACCCCCTGACGGCGCGAGCGCTCGACGCCCTGGTGGAGGGCTTCTCCATCCACAACTCCGTCGACTCACGGCCCACCGAGCGAGCGGACGTGGCGGCCGTCGTCCGCGCGGTCGCGGCGCCGCGTACTCCGCCGGACGGTGCGAGCCGGTGACGCGATAACCGCTGGACGCGGTCGGGATACTGCTGTCATGGCCGTAACCCAGCAGCTCGCCCGAGTCCCGGCGGAATACCTCGCCGCCTGTCGGCAATCAGCCGGCGCCTCCCCGGACGGGGACCACGGCTGGGACCCGCCGGAAGCGGACACGCTGGATCTCGACTGGGCGCCGAACCTCTTGAGGCGCGTCTGCGAGTTGGCGGATCTCGACGAGGCTTACACGCGGGCCCTCCGGCAGGCCACCGACGGGGACGCCGCGATCGACCTCGCCTTCCTCGGCATCCCGCCCCACGACATCGCACCCTTCGACGCAACTCCTACCGCCCTGAGCGAGGCGCGAGTCGCCCGCGTCGCGGACCTGCTCGATCAGATCGACTTCCCCGCGATCCTCGCCGGCCTGCCGCGGAACGAGAGGAAAGCCGCGCGCCTGATCGGACACGGGGCCTCGGAGATCATCGGCGGCCCGAGGGCGTACCTGCGCCCCCACTTCGAGGCCCTGCGTGTCTTCTACCGGGGAGCAGCGCAACGCGGCCTGCTCGTCGTGCTGTGGTGGGATTGAGGAATACGTCCCACGACTCGCACCGCGGGGGAGCTGATGAGCGGCTGATAGCGGTCAAGGCCGTATGGGAGGCCCTGCGGCCACTCGGGGCGGGGCTGCGCGAGGCCGAGCAGGTGGCACCGGGGGTCAGGCGAGCAGTGCGGACACCAGCTCGGCGAATTCGTCCGGCGTGGCCAGGCGTACGCCGAGAGTCTCGGCCTTGGCGCGCTTGGACCCGGCGCCCTCGCCCGCCACGACCAGGCTGGTGCGCTTGGAGACGCTGGAGGACGACTTGCCGCCGGCGCGTTCGATCAGTTCGTTCATCTCGTTGCGGCTGAGCTGTTCCAGCGGGCCGGTCATGGCGCCGGTGACGACCACGGTCATGCCGTCCAGCGGGCCCGCCTGCCGGCCGGCGTCCGCCGCATCGTCCGAGTCCGCCTGATCGTCCGGGGCGGGCGGCGTGGCGCCGGGCTCGGACATGTTGACCCCGCTCGCGATGAGTTTCTCGATGACCGGGGCGAGTTCGGCCAGCTCGGCGACGATGACCGGGGCCTTCTCGGTGCCGATGCCCCCGACCTGCTGCATCGCGTTCGCGTCGGCGGAGCGGATGTGGTCCATGGTGGCGAAATGCCGGGCGATGCGACGCGACATGGAGCGACCCGTTCCGCGTACGCCCAGCGCGCACAGGACCCGCGACAGCGGCTGGGACTTGGCCGCCTCGATCGCGGCCAGGAGGTTGTCGGTACTGGTCTCGCCCATCCGCTCCAGGCCCAGGAGCTGGTCGCGGGTGAGGGCGAACAGGTCGGCGATGTCGGCGACCAGGCCGGCGTCGACTAGCTGGACGACGCGGCTGGCACCCAGGCCCTCGATGTCGAGCTGGTCGCGGCCGGCGGCGTAGGAAAGCGAGGCGACCAAGTGGCAGTCCCGGCCGCGTTCGCAACGCCAGCGCTGCTCGCTCGCATCGATGGCGGAGCCGCACTGGGGACACACCTCGGGGAAGACGATCGGCTGTTCGTCACCGGTCCGCAGGTGGGCGACGGGAGCTTCGATACGGGGGATGATGTCGCCCGCCTTGTAGACCATCACCTGATCGCCAAGGCGCAGGTCGCGCCGGGTGATGTCGGACGGGTTGTGCAGTGTGGCGTAGGTGACGGTGGAGCCGTCGATGTCGACGGGTTCCAGGACTGCGCGCGGGGCGATGATGCCGGTGCGACCGACGTTCCACTCCACCCCGACCAGCTTGGTGATCTTCTCGACGGCGGGCAGCTTGAAGGCGATCGCCCAGCGCGGCGCCCGGCTGCCGGATCCGGCGGCTTGCTGGTCGGCGGCCAGATCGGCCTTGACGACGATCCCGTCGATCCCGAAGGGGAGTTCGGCCCGCACCGCGGCGATCTCCTCCACCCGGGCCAGGACGTCCTCGACGCCGTCGAGGGTGACGCCGGGCACTTGCGTGTCGGCCGGGGTGCGCACCCCGAGGTCCGCGGCGTACTGCAGGAGGTCGCCGTGCGGCAGCGTGGCCAGGTGCTCGGCGGCGTCGGCCGCGGTGTCGGGCAGCGGCAGCAGACCGTAGGCGAAGAAGGTCATCGGCACCGTGTAGGCGCGGTCCTTGGCCCGCAGCGTGCCGGCCGCGGCGTTGCGCGGATTGGCGAAAGGAGCGCCGCCGTGTGCGGTGCGCACTGTGTTGGCATGCTCGAACTGATCGTTGGTCATCAGGACTTCGCCGCGCACTTCCAGTGTGACCGGCTCGGTGAGCCGGCCGGGCAGGCCCTCGATGGTGCCGATCGCGTGCGAGACGTCCTCCCCGGCCGTCCCGTCTCCGCGGGTGACCAGCCGGGTGAGGCGTCCGTCGGTGTAGCGGGCGGCGATGGCGAGACCGTCCAGCTTGGGCTGCACGTTCCAGCGCGTCACCTCCCGGCCGATCCGGCGGGCCACGGACGCGGTCCAGGTGGTGAACTCCTCCGGCGTGAACACGTTGTCCAGGCTCAGCATGGCCGCCGTATGGGGCACATCGCCCTGTACGGCGCCGCCGGCGACCTTCCCGGTCGGCGAGTCGGGCAGCACCTGTTCGGGGTGTTCGGCCTCGAACGCGGCGATCGCCCGCACCAGGCGGTCGTAGGAGTCGTCGTCCAGTGCCGAGGTGCCGCCCGAGTAGTAGGCGGCAGCGGCTTTCGAGGCGTCCTCGACCGCCTGTACGTAGGCGGCGGCATCGGCGAACACAGGAGCTGAAGTTGTCATGTGCGCCATCGTGCCCGGTGGCACTGACAATCGGCCGTGGCGCTCCTGCCTGCCGCCTTCCTGCGCACGCCTGGACACGCCTGTGCACGCCTGTGTGCGGCGGACGGCGGCCGACGTGCCCGCGTCGGACCGCGTCAGACCGCGTCAGACCGCGTCAGACCGGTCGTGCCGCCCACACGCTGCGTTCCGTGCGCACCGCTAGGTCCTCGCGGTGCAGGATGCTGTCCGGGCTGTGGGTATCGAGCAGACGGTCCAGGGTGTCGAGGTCTTCGGTGCTGAGGGTGTCGGCCGCGCTTGCCCGCAGGCGCTGGAGGCTGGTGAGCGCGTATCGGCCGACCGCTTCGTTGTGTGCGCCGTCGATATTTACGGTGATCGTGCGCTCGCCCTCGACGGTGAAGCCGGTGGCCGCCAGCTTGTGCCCCCAGTCGGCTCCGCGGTGCGATACGTGTTCGGCGTGGTGGTGGGCGAGGGCGGCGTGACAGCGGTCTTCGAGGCCGGGGCGCTCCTCGGGGGCGCCGGCGGGCAGGAAGCGCGGGAAGTCGGCCAGCTCGACGACCGCGAACAGGCCGCCGGGGGCGAGCAGTTCACGGACCTTGCGCAGGGTGCGGTCCGGGTCGGTGAGATGGTGCAGCGATGCCGACGCCCACACCAACTCGGGCCGGCCGAGATCGGGCCAGTCCGCGTCGAGGTCGGCTTGGACCGTACGCACCCGATCGGCCGCCCCGAGTTCCGCCGCCCTCGCGCGCAGGCGGCGCAGGTGGTCGGCGGACGCGTCCACGGCAGTCACCCGCGCCCGCGGGTAGCGCGCGAGCAGAGCGAAGGTGCCGGCGCCCGTCCCGCATCCCAGGTCCACGATGTGGCGCGGCTCCTCCTCCAGGGGCAGCCAAGCGGTGATGGACGCGATGTGCTCGGCGAGTACCTCCGCGTCCAGGTCGAGGATCTCGGCCTGGAGGTCGGAGGCCGGTGCGACGTCGGTGTCCGATGAGACGTCCGTGTCCGATCCGTGCGGCGAGAGATGTCCTGCGCCATGGCGCCCTGCGCCGTGGTGGGCTGTGCCGTGGTGGGCTGTGTGTGAGTGAGCGTGGGTCATGACAGCGACGCTAGGTCGATCCATCCGGGGCGGCACCATCAATCCCGGAGCGTGCAAGAAGATGGGCGGCTTTGCTGCCGGACGCGCAACTCACCGGCCATCCGCCGGGGGAGGGGACACCGGCCGGCCCGTCACGCGCCGGGGCCGCTCCTCTCGTCGTTCTTGTCCTCGCGCTGGTGACCGCGGCGGGCGTCACGGTCGAAGATGCCCAGGATCTCGCACGGTCCGCTCTCGGCGCCGATCGCGTGCGGCAGCATCGTGGGGAACTCCGCGGCCTGGTTGGTCTCGATGCGCAGTCGGCGGTTGCCCAGGAGCAGGACCGCGGTACCGGACAGGACCACGAGCCATTCGCGGCCCGGGTGGGCGCGCATGCGGGAGGGGTTGTCGGGCGGTGGATTCGTCATGCGCTGGCGTACGACGGTCATGCCCGGCTCCGCCTTGATCGGCCAGCGCATGAGCCCGTGGGCGGCGTCGATCGCCGGGCTGGTGATGACGTCGTCGGTGTCCGTCTCGACGAGCTGGTCCAGGGAGGTGTCCAGTGCCCTGGCCAGGGTGACGAGCTGATCCAGGGCCAGCCGTCGCCGGCCGTTCTCGATGCGGCTGAGCGTGGACTGGCTGACCCGGGCGCGGGCGGCCAGTTCCTCCAGGGACCAGCCCTGTGCCACCCGCAGGGCCCGGATCCGTTTGCGCACCAGGCTGTCCATCTCGCCATCTTCTTGCGTCATGAGCAACATCGTATGCCCTAGCCGCAAGGCATGCCTATCGTCGTGATCCCCCGCGACGACCCAGAGTGGATCAACAAGATCGTCATCGGGCCCAACGGTGACGGGCGACTTCCATGAGAAGGACCCGGCCGCAGAACCTGCGTCCTGCCTGTGGGGTGCCGCCAACGATGAGTGCCTCAGCCGGGAGTCGTTTCACCCCAAGAGCGCTGGCACCACCGGATACGCCGCAGTGATGCGCAAACGACTCGGCGACATCGGATACACGGGATCCTGACGGAGTGACCAGAGAGACCACCAGGCGCACCCGGCCGACCACAGTCGGGTGCGCCGCCATGACCGTATTTGCTGCCGCTCTCATACTCATCGCGATCGGCCTGATCGTCAGCATCGCCGTGCCGGCCTTCTTCGAGAGGCCCGAGCCTTCAGGGAAGGAACGGCTTGGCAAGCAGTCAGGGCTGACCCTGCACCGCCTTCGCCTGGCGGCTGAAGACGGCCGGTTGACCGAGGCGGAAATCGCACACGCAGTTGGAGGGGAGTGGACCGCGAAGCGCGACCTGGACGCAATTCGTATTGTGGTCGGCTACGAGCCTGGCCCCACGTGCTACCTGTTCGAAGCTCCCGCGCCGCCCGGTCCGAAGACCTCCGTGAGGCGTGAACGCCTCGAGCGTTGCCCTGCCTTCGATGAGAAGAGCAGCACAGCTGGAGTGCCGAGTTCGATCCACGGCACGCAGCCGAGGTCCAGGCGGGGCGGCCGGGACAGGTCTCCGTCGATCCCGACGCAGTACGGGCAGAGGGTGGAGCAGTAGTCGACGAGTGCGCCGTTGTGGAGACCTGGTTCGACGTCCCCGGCGGTGTGCCGGCGGTCGGAGTGGACCATGTTCCGCGCGAGGTGGTGGAGGTCGTCCTGGGTGTAGCCGTGCAGCGTCGGATCGCTGAGGGCCGTGGTGCTTGCCGGTCATCGTGGGCTGGGCTGGGCTGGGCTGCATGGCGGGGCGTGGGAGCGCCCGTCGCGACGAGCGTGCCCACGCACAGGACGGTTTCACCCCTCGCCGACGGCCGCACCCTGTCGGCGCGCCGCCTGCTCGTCGCCACCGGGCTGCGCGATGTCCTGCCCGACGTGCGCGGGCTTGCCGGGCACTGGGGGCAGGGCGTGGTGCACTGCCCGTACTGTCACGGCTGGGAGGTGCGCGACGAGCCCATCGGGATCCTTGCCGTGGGCCCGGCATCCGTCCACCACGCCCTGCTCTTCCGCCAGTTGACCGACGACCTCGTCTACTTCACCCGCGGCACCGACCTCGACGAGGACACCCGTGCGCGCTTCGCCGCGCGCGGCATCCGCGTCGTCGACACCCCGGTGAGCGAAGTCGTGTCCGCCGAGGGCGGCGGCATCGGGGGTGTGCGCCTGAGCGGCGGCGACCTGGTGCCCCGCCGTGTCCTCGCCGTCGCCACCACCATGCGGGCCCGCACCGAGGGCCTGGACGAACTCCACCTGCCGATGCGGGACTTGCCGGGCGGGACGGGCCGTCACTTCGCCACCGGAGCGGCCGGTGCCACCGACGTGCCGGGCGTGTGGGTGGCGGGCAACGCCGCCGACCTGAGCGCCCAGGTCGGCGCATCCGCCGCGGCCGGCGCCCTGGCCGGCGCCCGCATCAACGCCGACCTGGCTGTCGCCGACACCGATGCGGCCCTCGATGCGGCAGAGCGCGGCGTCACCCGCGTCTGAGCCTCCCCCCGACGGGGATCACCCGCGCCGATCCCGCCGGCGCGCCAACTCCCGTCTGTTCCTCCGGATCCTGGCTCCTGGTGCGCTGACCGCAGCGCACGGCCCGGCCGACGGACGAAGAAGCGGGCACGACAGCGGGAACGGGCTCGGCGGTAAATCCCAACTGAACGAGTGATCTATACACTCGGACGAGTGACGCTCCTTGCTGGGCCGCCAAGGGTGTTGTGACCATCGCCGGATGGACGGACAGAAGCGGAAGGCCGAGCTGGACGGCGTCGCCGAGACGACACTGTGGACGTTGCACCACCGCGCTCTGGCCGCGAAGGACCCCGGCTCGGCACTCCTTGACCCGAAGGCGATCGAGGTGATCGACGCCGTCGACTACCCCTTCGAGCGCCGCTTCGGTGCCGGCAACTGGGGCCTGGCGCAAGGAATGGCCGTACGCGCGCGCTGCTACGACCGTGAGGTGCGACGTTTCCTCAGGGACCACCCGGACGGCACGGTCGTCTCGCTGGGGGAGGGCCTGGAGACGCAGTTCTGGCGGGTGGACAACGGCAGAGTGCAATGGCTCGGGGTCGACCTGCCCGAGGTCGCGGCGCTGCGGCAGCGGCTGCTGCCCGACGCTCCGCGCCACCGCACGCTGTCCTGCTCGGCCACCGACGTGCGGTGGATGGACGAGGTCGACGCCTCGCGCGGGCTACTGATCCTCGCCCAGGGGATGCTGATGTATCTGCCGCGGGACACCGTGCACCGGCTTTTCGAGGCGTGCGCCGCCCGCTTCCCCGGCGCGGAACTGGTCTTCGACACCCCGCCCGCCTGGATGGCCGCCCGTACCGCCCGGG
This sequence comes from Streptomyces longisporoflavus, assembly GCF_014649775.1. Taxonomy (GTDB): domain Bacteria; phylum Actinomycetota; class Actinomycetes; order Streptomycetales; family Streptomycetaceae; genus Streptomyces; species Streptomyces longisporoflavus. The sequence goes on from NZ_BMTR01000001.1 coordinate 572,083, forward strand.
GCCGGTGGAGCTACCCCGCCGGGTACCGCCCGCCGCCGATGCTCTGGGGGATGACCCCGAAGGAACAGCGGACGCTGCGCGCGGTGCACCCGAACATCGCCGCCGTACGAGCCGTGCGCGAACCACGGGGCCGGGGCTTCCTCTGCGGGTGGCTGCTGCCCCTGGCCAACTTCCTTCCCGCGATCCGCTCGCGCAGACCGCTGTGGGTCACGCGCCTGTCGTTCGGCCTGACGCACCATCACCAAGGAGCCAATACATGACGGACCGCCTGCAAGCCAAGCGGGAGCAAGCCCACCTGTGGGCCCCGCGAGAACCTCGCCGGGTGCGCCTGGACGAACGGCCCTCGCGGCCACCGGAACAGCGGGCCGTTCTCGTCGAGGGCGCCACGTTGCGGTTGCGGGAGTTCGTCCCCGGTGACGTCGAGGGCGTCCTCGACATCTTCGGCGACCCCCGCACCACCCGCGAGTTCGGCATGCCGCCCTTCCGGCGCCCCGACGCCGAGGCGCTTGTCGAGCAGGCCAGGACCGGCGCCCGCCGTACGCCTCGTACGCACTACCGCCTCGGCGTCAGCGAGATCGCCACGGGCGAGTTGATCGGCTCGGCGAAGCTGATCGTCGAGGACCAGTCGGGCGAGGGCGGGATGGTGCGCGTGGGCTACCGCAGCGCGGAGGTGGGCCTGGCCCTGCGCGCCGACCGGGTCAGCGTGGGCCACAGCGTCGAGATCGGTTTCCTGCTGGGCGTCCTGGGCTTCGACCGCCTTGGCCTGCACCGCGTCTGGTCGGGTTTCATGCCCTCCAACATCGCCGCCCAGCGGGCCATCGAGAAGGCCGGCATGGTGCGGGAGGGGCGGCTGCGGCACTACGGGCACGTCGACGGGGTGTGGCACGACATCGTCCAGTACTCCATCCTCGAAGACGACTGGAAGGCCCTGCGCGCCCGCTGAGACATCGCGGGCCGTGCGACGGCGGTCCTGCCCGGCAGTTGCGCCGCCCCGCGCCGCTCTCCGGCGCGCCCACCCTATATGTCTCTTACTTGCCGATATGCATGAGTCATGACCTTTTTGGTCCTGGCTCACTTCGTTGTCGCGCTCTGCGCGGCCCCGCTCGTCCGGCGCGCCGGCCCGCGCGCCTTCATCGTCCTTGCGCTGCCGCCCGCGGCAGCGCTTCTCTGGGCGCTCTGCCAGTGGGGCACGGTCACGGGCGGCGGAGCAAGCAGCGAGGCCTGGACGTGGATCGAGGCGTACGACGTCGACGCGGCGTTCCGCCTCGACGCGCTGGCCCTGGTGATGGTGCTGCTCGCCGCAGGCATCGGCGCCCTGGTCCTGCTGTACTGCGGCAGCTATTTCGCGCCGGGGACAAGGCAGTTGGGAGCCTTCGGCGGCAACCTCCTCGCCTTCGCCGGGGCGATGCTGGGCCTCGTCCTCGCCGACGACCTGATGATCCTGTACCTGTTCTGGGAACTGACGACCGTCCTGTCCTTCCTCCTGATCGGCTACGACAGCGAGAAGCGGGGCAGCCGCCGCTCCGCACTGCAGGCCCTGACGGTGACCATGGTCGGCGGACTCGCCATGTTCGTCGGGTTCCTGATGCTGGGCCACGCCGCCGGCACCTATCGCATCTCGCGGATCCTGGAATCGCCGCCCGCCGCCGACGCCACCCTCTCGGCCGCCCTTGTGCTGATCCTGGTCGGCGCCCTCGCCAAGTCCGCGGTGTGGCCGTTGAGCATGTGGCTGCCGAACGCGATGGCCGCCCCCACCCCCGTCAGCGCCTACCTGCACGCGGCGGCGATGGTCAAGGCGGGCGTCTACCTGGTGGCGCGCCTTGCGCCCGCGTTCGCGGACGTCGCGCCGTGGCGGCCGGTACTCCTGATCCTGGGCACGGCGACGATGCTGCTCGGCGGCTGGCGTGCGCTGCGCCTGAACGACCTCAAGCTCGTCCTCGCCTACGGGACCGTCAGCCAGCTCGGCTTCCTGATCGTGCTCGCGGGAGACGGCACGTACAACACCGGCCTCGCGGCCGTCACGATGATCCTGGGGCACGCGCTGTTCAAGGCGCCGCTGTTCCTGGTGACCGGCATCGTCGACCACGCGGCCGGCACGCGCGACCTGCGCCGCCTGTCCGGCGTGGGGCGGACGCTGCCATGGGTGGCCGTCGTCGCCGTCGTCGCCGGCGCCTCGATGGTCGCGCTGGTGCCGCTGCTCGGATTCGTCGCCAAGGAGGCCGCGTTCGAGGCACTGTGGCACGGCACCGTCGCCGAGCGCTGGGTGCTCGCCCTGATCGTGGTCGGCTCCGCGCTCACCACCGCCTACACCCTGCGCTTCCTGTGGGGCGCCTTCGCCCGCAAACCGGGAGTCGCCGACAGCGCCGTGCACCGCGTGGGCCCCCTCTTCCTCGCCCCGCCCGCCCTGCTGGCCCTGGCCTCGCTGCTGCTGGGCCCGGGCATCGGGTGGGCGGCGCCGCTCTTCGAGGCGTACGCCGCGCAGTACACCCTTCCGGCGCACCCCTACCACCTCGCCCTGTGGCACGGATTCGGGCCCGCGCTCGGTCTGTCGGCGCTGGCCTGGGCGGGCGGCGCGGTCCTGTTCGCGGGCCGCGACACGGTGGCACGCCTGGGACGCCGAGTGGCCTGGCCGAAGGCCGACGAGGCCTTCGGGCGGACCGTACTGGGTGTGGAACGCATGGCGCTCCAGGTGACGGGCGCGGTCCAGAAGGGCTCCCTGCCCGCCTACGTCGCCACCGTCCTGGGCGTCATGCTCGCCGGCCTCCTCGCGGTCCTGCTCACCGACCGCCCCTGGCACGGCGCCCCCGCGCCCCGCGCCTGGGACACCCCCTGGCAGGCCGCCGTCGCCGCGCTGACCTGCGCCTGCGCCCTGATGTGCCTGGTCGTGCAGCGCCGTATGAAGGCCGCCGTGCTCGCCGGCCTGACCGGATACGGCACCGCGCTGCTGTACGTGGTCCAGGGCGCACCCGATCTGGCCCTCACCCAGTTCGGCGTGGAGACCGTATCGACCGTCGTCCTGGTGCTCGTCCTGCGCAGGCTGCCCGTGCACTTCGGCGAGACGCTGCGCTCCTGGCGCCGCGTGGCCAGCCTGCTGCTCGCGCTCGCCAGCAGCCTCGTGGTGGCCTGCGCGGTGTGGATCGCGGCCGCCGCACGTACGGCCGACGCCGCCGGGGCGGCCATGACGGAGGAGACCGCCCACCACGGCCTGAAGGACGTCGTGGCGACGATCCTGGTGGACTTCCGCGCCTGGGACACCATGGGCGAGTCGGCCGTCCTCGCGGTCGCCGTCCTGGGCGTCACGAGCCTGCTGTACGTGCACCGCAGACAGGGCCCGGCGCCAGGGACGCCACCCGCGCTGCCCGGCGGAGTGACCGCCTGGTCCCTGGCCACACCGGCCATCGAGGTACCGCCGAAATACCGGCAGACCGCCCCCGAACGCAGCTGGCTGACGGCCGGTGACACCCTTGCGCCCGAGCACCGATCCGTCGTCTTCGAGGTCATCGCCCGCCTCGTCTTCCACCCGATCCTGATGCTCTCGGTGTACCTGCTCCTGTGCGCGGAGAACCTGCCGGGCGGCGGCTTCGTCGGCGGGCTCGTCGCCGGGGTGGCCCTGATGATCCGCTACCTCGCCGGCGGACGGCACGAGCTGGACGCCGCCGCCCCGCTGCACCCCGGCTTCTTCACCGGCCTCGGCCTGGCCCTGTCGACCGGCATCGCCCTCATCGGCCTGGTCGACGGCACGGTGCTGCACGCCTGGACGTGGCACGGCCGGCTGCCGCTGATCGGCGACTGGCACATGGGCACCGCCGTCCTCTTCGACCTGGGGGTGTATCTGCTGGTCCTCGGCGGGGTCCTGGACATCGTCCGCGCCCTCGGATCCAAGATCGACCAGCAGACGGAGCGCAGAGCCGGCCTCGCGTTGGCCAGGGAGGGGGAGCGATGACCGTCAGCCTGACCCTGCTGATCTGCGCCGTCGTCCTGACCGCCGTCGGCGCGGTCCTCCTGCACACCCGCAGCCTGACCCGCGTGCTCATGGGCGTCATCGTCTGCGGCAACGGCGTCAACCTGCTGGTCCTTGCCACCACCGGACGCGCCGGGGCCCCGCCCCTGCTCTACCCCGGCGTCGCACACGCGCGCGTCACCGACCCGCTGCCCCAGGCCATCGTGCTCACCGCCGTCGTCATCACCCTGGCCACCACGGCGTTCGTCCTCGCGATGGTCTATCGCAGCAGCCAGCTGACCGGCACCGACTTCGTCCAGGACGACGTGGAGGACCGCCGTGTCGTCCTGCGCGCCGAGATCGCCGAAGAGCGCGCCGAACTGCGCGAACGCCACCGCGGCGAGGGACCGCGCGCCTGGCGCGACGAACGCCGCGAGCAGCGCCGCCGACTGCGCGCCGACCGCGCCTTCCAGGCCCGCGCCCGCGACGCCCCCGGCGATCTGTGGGACGACATCCTCGGCGCGGACCCGCCGCAATCGCCAAGCCCCGCACGGCAGGAGAACGACCCCCGTTGAACGCCCTCGTCCCGCTGCCCGTCGTACTGCCGCTGACCGCGTGCGGCCTGAGCATGTTCATCGGGCCCCGGCTGCGCGTCCTGCACCGGCTGATCGGCATCGGCGTCCTCGCCGCCGTCCTCGCCGTCGACCTCGTCCTGCTCGTCGGAGCCGACCGGGACGGCCCGCTCGTCGTCCATCTCGGCGACTTCGCCCCGCCGCTGGGGGTGACCCTGGTCGCCGACCGGCTCGCCGCCCTGATGCTGACCGTTTCCGGCGCCGTCACCCTCATCGTCCTGATCTACGCGCTCGGCCAGGACATGGTCGACCGCGAGGAACGCGCCCCGATCGCCGTCTTCCACCCCGCCTACCTGGTCCTGGTCTCCGGGGTCTCGCTCACCTTCCTCGCCGGCGACCTCGTGACCCTCTACGTCGGCTTCGAGATCATGCTGATGGCCAGCTTCGTGCTGCTCACCCTGGGCGGCACCGAGCCGCGTCTGCGCGCCGGTTCGACCTACGTCGTCGTCTCCCTCGTCTCCTCCCTGGTCTTCCTCGCCGGCATCGCGGTCGCCTACGCCGCCTGCGGCACCGCCAACTTCGCCCAGCTCGCCGTCCGCCTGTCCGACGTGCCGCTGGGCGTACGCACCCTGATCGAGGCGCTGCTGCTCACCGTGTTCGGCGTCAAGGCCGCCGTCTTCCCGGTGGCCGCCTGGCTGCCCGACTCCTACCCGACCGCGCCCGCCCCGGTCACCGCCGTCTTCGCCGGGCTGCTCACCAAGGTCGGCGTGTACTCCATACTGCGCGCCGAGACCCTGCTCTTCCCCGGCAACCGGCTCTCCACCCTGCTGATGGCGATCGCGTTCGCCTCCCTGCTGATCGGGATCCTGGGCGCGGTGGCCCAGACCGACCTCAAACGGCTGCTGTCCTTCACGCTTGTGAGCCACATCGGCTTCATGCTCTACGGACTCGCCCTGGGCAGCCGGGGCGGCATCGGCGGCGCCATCGTCTACACCGCACACCACATCACCGTCCAGACGACGCTGTTCCTGGCCGCCGGGCTGCTCGAAAGGCGCTATGGCAGCACCGACCTGACGCGCCTGGGCGGCGCGGCCCGCACCGCGCCCCTGCTGGCCGCGCTCTGGTTCGTGCCCGCCATGAACCTCGCCGGCATCCCGCCGCTGTCCGGCTTCCTCGGCAAGCTGGGCCTGATGCAGGCGGGCGCGGCGGACGGCGGCGTCGACACGTATGTGCTGCTCGCCGCCTGCGCCGTCGCCAGCCTCCTGACCCTGTACGTGATGGTCAAGGTGTGGAACCTGGCCTTCTGGCGGGCCACGCCTTCCCAACTGCCCCTGGAGGGAACCGTGTTGGAGGACACAGACGACACAGACGACACGGACGACACCGCCGACGCAGACGGCACCGCCGATGCCGGGCAGGTCAGGAGCGTCGGCGCGGTGGCCGTCGCCCCCGCGTCCGCCTGCGTGCGTACCACGGTCCGGGTGCCGTACGTGATGATCGGCGCGACCGTCGCCGCGGTGCTGCTCGGACTGTCCTACACCGTGCTCGCCACCCCCCTGGCAGGCCTGGCCGACCGCTCGGCCGCCGAACTCCTGGCCCGCACCCCCTACGTCGAGGCGGTGCTCGGCCCGTGAGTTCCCCCGAAACGGCGAGCCGCCCGCGCCGCCTGGACCCGTCCCTGATCGCCTGGCTCACGGTGATCTGGATGCTGCTGTGGTCGGGGCCCACCTGGGGCAACCTGTTCAGCGGCATCCTGGTCGCCGTGGCCCTGTGCCTCGTCTTCCCGCTGCCCGCCGTCGAACTCGCCCTGCGCCTGCGCCCACTGGGCATCCTGCGGCTCGCCGGGTATCTGGCCTACGACATGGTCGTCTCCAGCGCCACGGTGACCCGGCAGGCCCTGGGCGGCCGCAAACGCCCCGCCGCGGTGATCGCCGTCCAACTGCGGTGCCGCACCGACCTGATGATCGCCGCGACCGCGGTCGCCGTCTCCTGCGTGCCGGGCGGCGCCCTGGTCGAGGTCAACGCCGCCACCGCCACCCTGTACCTGCACATGTCCGACGCCGACGACCGTGACGCGGTGCGCCGTACCCGCCGCGACGTGTGGCGCCTGGAGGCCCTGGTCGTACGGGCCTTCGGCACCCGCGCCGAGGTCGAGCGCGTCGCCGCCGACCCGGGGCCCCCGCCCGCACCGCCTGCCTCTCCTGCTCCACCTGCTCCTCCGGAACGAAAGGACCCCGGGCCGTGACCGCTGCGGACGACATCCTGCTCGACGCCGCCCTGACGGTGATCCTCCTGGCGGGCGCCCTCCTGCTGATCCGCATCTGGCGCGGTCCGTCCATGCTCGACCGTGCGGTGGGCGTCGATGTCGCCGCAGCCCTGATCGTGGCCGGGATCGGGGTGCAGGCGGCCACCACCCGGACCCGCTACTACCTCTCGATCATGCTGGTGATCGCCTTCCTCGGCTTCACCAGCTCGGTGGGCATCGCCCGCTTCATCGCCGTACGCGACCGCCCCAACTCGCCCAAGGAGGGACCGTGAGCGCCTGGCACCACGCGGCCGACCTCGCCGGAGCGGCCCTGCTGCTCGTCGGCGCCCTGGTCTGCCTGACCGGCGTCATCGGCCTGTTGCGGCTGCCCGACGTGCTGGCCCGGAGCAGCGCCGCCACCAACCCGCAGACGCTCGGCATCATCCTGCTCACCGCGGGAGTCGCGCTGCGGCTGCGCTCCTGGGTCGACCTGGGCACGCTCGCCCTGGTCGTCTTCTTCCAACTCCTCACCAACCCCGTCGCCGCGCACCTGGTGGCCCGCGTCGCCTACCGCACGGGGCAGATCGGCGACTGCGCCCTGCTCTTCGACGAGCTCGGCGGCGCACCGACGCCCGAGGCCAACCGCGACCGGCGGACCTGACCGGGGGCGGGGGAGGGCAGAATCCTGCACTGTGACGATCACCGAGCGCGAACTCAACCGGGCAACCCTTAGCCGCCAACTGTTGCTCGAGCGACAGCCGTTCACCGTCCAGGAGGGGGTGCGGCGCGTGGTCGCGCTGCAGGCGCAGCAGCCGGCCTCGCCCTACCTCGCCCTGTTCAACCGGCTCACCGACTTCGCTCCGGCGGATCTCGACGCGGCGTTCACCGGCGGCTCGGTGGTCAAGGCCACCCTGATGCGGATCACGCTGCACGCCGTGCACGCCGAGGACTACCCCGCCTTTCGCGCCGCGATGCAGCCCACGCTCTACGCCTCCCGGCTCGGCGCCCGCTTCGCCGCGGCGGGACTGAGCCCCGCGGACGCCCACGTACTGGTGCCGCAGGTCCTCGACTTCGCCCGCGAGCCGCGGACCTCGGCAGAAATGCAGGCGTGGGTCGAGGAGCGGCTCGGCGCCGACAAGAAGGACGGGGCCTGGTGGGGGCTGAAGGGCTACGCGCCGTTGCACCACGCCCCGACGGACGCACCCTGGTCCTTCGGTCACCGACCGTCCTTCGTCGCCGCGCAGGGCGGAGCCGTACCGGCGGGCAGGGAGGCGGACCCGCAGGCGTTGCAGACGTTGATCCTGCGCTATCTGGCGGGGTTCGGGCCCGCGTCCCTCGCCGACGTGGCGCAGTTCGCCATGGTGGGAAGAACACACGTCCGCGCGGCGCTCCTTGCTCTGGGCGACACCCTGGAGCAGCTGCAAGGCCCGGACGGCAGCGTGCTGTTCGATCTGCCGGGGGCGTCGCGGCCGCCCGGCGAGACGCCCGCGCCTCCGCGGCTCATGGCCATGTGGGACAGCATCCTGCTGGCGTACGCCGACCGCGGCCGGGTGATACCCCCGGCCTACCGGCCCCTGGTGATCCGGCGCAACGGCGACGCCCTGCCGACCCTGCTGGTGGACGGCCATGTCGCCGGTGTGTGGCGGGCGGTGGACGGCCGTGTCGAGGCCACGGCCTTTCACCCGCTGCCGCCCGCCGCCTGGGAAGGACTTGCCGCGGAGGCCCGGGCCCTGACGGCTCTTCTCGGTGAGCGTGAGGCGGCGGTCTACAGCCGGTACCACCACTGGTGGGCCAAGCTGCCCGAGGCCGAGGTGCGGATTCTGTAGCTCAGGACTCCCGGCGCGCGGTCGCGGCCAGTGAGCCGAGGAGGGCAAGGGCCTCGCTGCTGGGCGAGGCCGGCTCCGCGTGGTAGACGACCAGTTCCTGGCCCGGTGCCGCGCGGACGTCGAAGGTCTGCATGGTCAGCGTCAGCGGTCCGACCTCGCGGTGCTCGAACCGCTTGCTCTCCAGCGCCTTGCCGCGCGCGTCGTGACGGGCCCACAAATCGGCGAACTCAGGGCTCTGGTGCAGCAGTTCACCGAGTACGTGGCGCACCCGCGGGTCGTCGGGCGCCGCGCCGTGAGCGAGCCGGAAGCCGGCCACGGAGTTGCGCGCGACGTCGTGCCAGTCGCGGTAGAAGGCACGGGCGGCCGGGTCGGTGAACACGACGTGCAGGAGGTTGCGCGAGTGCGCCCAGCTCTGGAAGAGCGCGTCGGCGATCGCGTTGGACGCCAGGACGTCGTACGCGCGGTTGTAGACGAGGGCCGGATTGTGCGGCCAGGCGTCCATCAGCGCCAGCAGACCCGGCTCGACCCGGTCGGCCACGGCGGCGGCCCTGGCGCGCGGGCCGAGCCCCGCCAGACGGAACAGGTGCAGGCGCCCGTCCTCGTCGAGGCGCAGGGCGGCGGCCAGGGCGTCGAGGACCTGCGCGGAGGGCGTGCGCTCACGGCCCTGCTCCAGGCGTACGTAGTAGTCCGCGCTGACCCCGGCGAGCAGCGCCACCTCCTCGCGCCGAAGCCCCGGCACCCGGCGATACCCCGTGACGGGCAGATTCGCCCGGGCCGGCGTGACGTCGGCGCGCCGGGCGGTGAGATAGGCGCCGAGCTCTGAGCGTGACATGCCGCCATGCTAGAGCCGCACCCGGCGGACTTCCCGGGTGCGCTGCACCCGGGAGGACGCCGCCTCTCCCGCCGGCGCCGGGCCCGCACCAGCCTTGAGGCCATGACCACACACCACACGGAACACCACACGGACAACACCGCGCCGGGCGACCGCAAGGTCGTCCTCGTCACCGGCGCCAGCAGCGGCATCGGCGCTGCCATCGCCTCGCGACTCGTACAAGAGGGACACCAGGTGGTGGCCGGAGCGCGCCGCACCGACCGCTTGCGGGACCTGGCGGACAGCACGAAGGAGGCGGCTGCCCGCTCCGGCGGGGGACTGGAGCCGGTACAGCTGGACGTGACCGACCGCGCGGACGTCGCGGCCTTCGTCCGGGGCGCCCGCGAGCGCCACGGCCGCGTCGACGTCCTCGTCGGCAACGCCGGTGTCATGCCGCTGTCGCGCCTCGACTCCCTGCTCGTGGAGGAGTGGGACCGCATGATCGACGTGAACATCCGCGGCCTGCTGTACGGGATCGCCGCGGCGCTGCCCGTGTTCACCGCTCAGGGATCGGGACACTTCGTGACGGTGGCGAGCGTCGGCGCCCACGAGGTCGTGCCCACCAGTGCCGTCTACAGCGGCACGAAGCACGCCGCGTGGGCGATCGCCGAGGGCCTGCGCCAGGAGTCCGACCCCTCGATCCGGGTCACGACCATCTCGCCCGGCGTGGTCGTCTCCGAGCTTGCCGACACCATCACCGAGGAGGGCGCCGCCGAGGCCATGCGCACCTACCGGGCCCATGCGATCGGGCCCGACGCCATCGCCGGCGCCGTCTCGTACGCCCTGGCCCAGCCGTCCGACGTCGACGTCAACGAAATCATCGTGCGGCCCGCCCGCCAGCGCTGAGGATCCTCGGCGCGGCCAGGAGACCGGCTCACTCCTCAAAGGGGGCGGCAAGCAGCAGATCCTCCACTGTGGGCACCGGGAAGCCGGGGAGATGGCGGCGGCCGACCTCGGCGAAGGGGTGCATGAGCACTGAGGCGGGCTTGGTGCGGCACAGCGACAGGATGTTGTCGACCGCCTCCTTCTTGAAGCCGTCCCGGGGGAAGGCGGCGAGGATTTCCTCGAGGTCGTCGGACGGGATTTCCCGCAAGTCATTGCCGGCGAAATCGAGCCCGGAGCCGACGGCAATCATGGCGATCTCCGGCCTCTTGCGCGTCGCGATGCCGACACTGGTGTGCAAAGCGATGGCGTCCCAGACGACCTCCACTCGCTCGGCCGTCATGCCCCGCGTCCGCAGGAACCGCTTCGCGGCGTCCGCGCCGTCGACTTCGAAGCGCTCGGTCGGGGTCCGGTACGCCTCGACAAGCCCGAGATCGTGCAGGGCGGCGGCAACGAAGGCGAGTTCACGGTCGTAGCGGACGCCTCGCCGGTCAAACAGCAGAGAGCTGAAAATGTAGGTCCGCATGACATGGTTGAAGAGTGTCCCGGAGGATGCGCCCCGCACGAACGCCGCGGTTTCCACGGCTATTTCGCTGGTCGGGATGTGGACTCCGGCCACCTTCCGCGGGAGGGCGTCGTCCTTCTTTTCATTGCTCTGGTCGAACATGCGCCTTGCCTTCTTGTCGGCGGTTGTTACTACGAGCCTATGAATGACCTCGTCGAGCCGACAGCGGCGAAAATGCCGATAATCCCCGGATTCCCGCCAGGAAGGCTTCGCCCTTCCGTCCGCGCCAGGTCGAGGGCGGGTACGAGTGGAGCAAAACCGTCCCTTGTACCCCGGCTTTCCCGGCTGAAGACACCCGAGTGGAAACTTCAGGCGCAAGGACGGCTTACGCGTCAGCGGGGTTGTCGACCCCAAAACTCCCGCGCGCAGGCCTCGTTGGGCCGGGCATGGAAGACACGAAAGGCCAGATGGCTACGCACCAGCAAGGACAACTCCTCACCGGCGCATACTGGCTGGAGGCGGCAGGGCACTTGGGCGATGAATGCAAGTGGTGCATGCAGCTGGTGCCGGACAACGCAAAGTCCGAGCAGCGGGCCGGCCGGCAAGCCGAATGACGCGCTCCGCGTTGTCCGCGGCGTCAGCCCGCCCGGCCCGCTGAGGTGCGGTCCGGAAGTCGTTCACGGGTTCCGCCCCCGCCCATCTCGCGCGGCCCGAGTTCGCGGGCGGTGTCGATGAACGCCTGTACGTGAGGCGCGGGAGCGGAATCGGGCAGCACGAGCGCCCATTCGGTGCGCGGCGCGTCCTCGAGCGGGATCAGCACCACGCCGGGGTAGGCGTAATAGCGCAGGACATGGGCGTTGAGGGGGCAGACCACGCGTCCGTTGGCGACCAGGGCCAGAAGTTCGTGGAAGGTCCTGGCCGGCGGGCCCCGGTGGATCAGACGCCCGCCCGGCGTCCGCTCCGGACACATCGCCCGGAGCCACTCCCGGGGAGCACGGGTGCCGGGGTCCGGGACGGTCCGGCCGGCCAGGTCCTCCAGTGACACGCGAGTCCGTGACGCCAGATCGGAGTCCGCGGCCACGGCCAGGACCCGGCCCTCCGTCAGTACGACGGGCCCGAGCCGGAGCCCGGGGTCGGGCAGCGGGAGCCACCTCAGTTGCGCTGCTACCTCGCCGGTCCGCAGCCGGGCGAGTGAATCGCTGAAGTGGAACTCCACGAACTCCACGCTGCACTGGGGATGGCGGGCGCGGAACTCTTCGACCAGCCACGCCAGTTCGGCGGGGAGCGCGCCCATGGCCCCCAGCCGCACGGTCCCGGAGCAGCCGCGGGCAGTGTCCGCGGCGTGCGCCAGGGCCCTGCGGATCAATCCGTAGCCGGGCCGGAGGTCGTCGCACAGCCGCTGGCCCAGCGGCGTCAGCGTCACGGTGCGGGTGTTGCGGTCGAACAAGGCCCCGCCCAGGCGGCGCTCCTGCCGGCTGATGGACTGGCTGACGCGTGCCTGGGAGAGATGCAGCCGTTCCGCGGTCCGGCCGAAGTGCAGTTCCTCGGCCAGCGTCAAGAGGATCTCGATGTCCCGCAGCTCCATGGCGCCCCCATTCATCACTCCCGCTTATGGCTGCCTTACGAAAATCGGCGTTGTTCCGGCCGATCAGCCTAAACGAGACTCGGCCTCGTCCCACTGGTCCGCCAACGCCTCGGCCGGGAACGGCGCCTGCCGCGCCGGTCGGTCGCCCCCTGCTCCTGCCCCCTTCGTTCCGTCCACCGGCCGGGCCGCCTCACACAAAGGATCCTCGCCGTGGCACCTGATTCGACCACCGTTCATCCGCTGCCCGCGCACGACCGCGTGGTGTTCCTCAAGCCGCTGGTCGCCTCACCGAAGATCAGTGTCGGCGAGTACACCTACTACGACGACCCCGACGGTGCCACGGAGTTCGAGCACCGCAACGTCCTCTACGCGTACGGCCCGGAGCGACTGATCATCGGCAGATACGGCGCGATCGCCACGGGCACCCGCTTCATGATGGCCGGTGGCGAGCATCCGATGATGGGCGTGTCCACCTACCCGTTCACCATGTTCGGCGGCCGCTGGGCCGAGGAGACCCTGGACATCGTCACGGGCATGCCGAGCCGCGGTGACACGGTCGTCGGCAATGATGTCTGGTTCGGCCACCACTCGACCGTCATGCCGGGCGTGCGCATCGGCGACGGTGCCATCATCTCGGCCGGCGCCATGGTCGTCGCCGACGTTCATCCCTACACCATCGTCGGTGGCAACCCGGCCAGGCCGATCCGGCACCGGTTCAACGACGAAGACGTCGAGCGACTGCTCCGCGCCGCATGGTGGGACTGGCCCACCGACCTGGTCACCGAACACGCCCGCACTATCATGGCCGGATCCCCCGCAGACATCGCACGCATCGCAGCCCAGCACGACCTGGAGAAGACTCTGTGACCAGAGTGTCCATCGACGAGCACGCTGTGGCCGACAGCGGAGCCGGCCCCTACGCCATCACCACCGGGCCGGACGGCGCACTGTGGTTCACCCTGGTCCACAGCGGCCGGATCGGCCGCCTGATCCCCGGCAAAGACGTCACGAGCCACCAGCTCGACCCCGCGTGCGGGCCGACCATCATCGCCCCGGGCCCCGACGAGGCCCTGTGGTTCACCCAGTACCAGGCGCACCGGATCGGGCGGATCACCACCGGCGGGGTCATCGACAACTTCGCGATTCCCACCTCCGGCTGCGGTCCTTTCGGTATCGCGGCAGGGCCGGACGGTGCCCTGTGGTTCACCGAGACCACCGCCGACCGCGTCGGTCGCGTCACCCTCGATGGTGAGGTCACCGAGTTCCCGCTCCCGGTCACGGGCGCATTCCCCTCCGCGATCACCGCCGGCGGTGACGGCGCGATGTGGTTCACCCTCAACCAGGCGAACGCCATCGGGCGGATCGACATGGACGGAGCCGTGACCCTCCACCCGCTGCCGACCGAGGGCGCCGCGCCGGTGGGCATCACCACGGGGCGCGACGGGGCGCTGTGGTTCGTCGAGATCGCAGCGGGCCAGATCGGGCGGATCACCCCGGACGGGCAGGTCACCGAGTATCCGCTGCCTGATCGCACTGCCCGGCCCCACGCCATCACCGTCGCCGACGACGGCACGGCGTGGTTCACCGAGTGGGGCGGCAACCGCATCGGCTCGATCACTCCCGACGGCACCATCACCGTGCACGACCTGCCCACCCCCGGCTCCGAGCCGCACGGCATCACGCCGGGCCCGGACGGCGCCTTGTGGGCCGCCCTGGAGATCGGATCGCTGGCTCGCATCGCCCCGAGGCCAACGCCGTCTGACCCACGACGCGCCCTCCCCGCACCGGGTAAGGCGTCGGCAGGCGGTCACCCGTAGAGCGAGCGGCCGACCGGGCTGTCGCCGGTGAAGCGCTGGCCCGCGGCGATCTCCTCGCCGACCATGGACCAGACGGACTCGTCGTCACGGAAGGGGAGCGGGTCCACGCTGCTCGTCTCCTCCCGGATGCGCTCGACCTCACTCGCAAGGCGCTCGAAGTCGGCGTCCTCGTCACTGCCGTCACCGCTGAAGGTGAACTCCTCGAGCAGCCGCTGGAACCGGAGGGTGACCTGGACGAGCGAGGAGACGTCCGTGTGGAGTTCCCGCGCGGTCCCCTCGTCGGCGTCAAAGGCGTAAACCTTGCCGGAACCGAGATCGAGGGCGAGGTGAGCGTTGAACAGCCAGCCGATGACGGGCCATTCGCCCGCGTCCTGCGAGGCGTCCTCGAAGTCCTCGAAGTCGACGACGTCCTGAACGAGCGGCAGCCGACCGGAGTCCTCGTCGGGCTCACGCAGATGGAGCGTCCCGGTGGGAGCCCCGACGGTCTGCAACAGGAGGGCGCCCTCGCTGTCCGCGGCGGAGGGCGGGAAGGCGGCGGCCGGCAGGGTGGTGAGCCGATCCTCGCCGAAGATGTCGGCGAGTTCGCTGCGGGTGACGTCGAAAAGCACTGCTCGAACTCCGAATTCGTCGGCACCGCGGGCGGGCGCCGTGGGGCTGGTTCATGGACGGAGGCGGTCACGGGCCCGGTGCGGACGTATTCGTCATCTGCTGCCGGCGACTGCACCTTGTACGCGGGGCCCTGTCCGACGACCGCGGACGCCGGTCTCAGGACGGCGGCTGGGGTTCCTGGAGGCCCCGGAGCAGCAGTGCGACCAGACGGCGGGGATCGTAGCGCGGGTCGCTTTCGGGGCCGATACAGAGGTTGCCGATGCCGCGCATCAGCTCGTACGGCTGCGTTCCCGGTCTGATCTCGCCTGCGGCGGCCGCGGCGTCGAGCAGTTGCTCGGCCACGGGCAGCAGGCGGTCGAGGAAGTAGGTGTGAAGCGCGGTGAAGCCACTGCTGTCCGGCTGCAGCGTGTTGGCCAGGCCGTGCTTGGTGACCAGGAAATCGACGAAGACGTCGATCCACTGACGCAGCGCCGCGAGCGGCGAGTCGGCCTCGGCCAGCAGGCGCGGGCCGGCTTCGGCGCACGCCTCGACCTGGTGGCGGAAGACGGCGACGACGAGGTCCGCCCGGGTGGGGAAGTGGCGGTAGATCGTGCCCATCCCGACGCCCGCCCTGGCCGCGATCTCGCGGATCGGCGCATCGACGCCGGAGGTGGTGAACACCTCGGCGGCGGCGGCAAGCAGCTTCTGCTGGTTGCGTACCGCGTCGGCCCGTTTGCTCGGAGCCGGCACCTCTCCGGACTGGCCTGCAGTGGGCACTGCGCTCTCCTTCTCCTGGTCTTCCTGATCGCCGACAAGACGGAGCCGTGTTCCGCTGGTAAAACGGAACGCTGTTCCGTATCGTAAGTGGAGCAACGTTCCGGTTCAGTCTAGCCGACACCGGCGCTTCCTCCCTGCCTCACGCACCCGCCCGCCCTCCGTCGCGGCGCGGGCTGCGGCCGAGTCCTCGCAGGGAATACCGAAGGGAAAATCTCATCGTGAGTGCATCGACTTTCATGACCGACGCCGCTCTCCCGCCCACCCCCGTGCTCTCGTACGGTCCGGTGGTCCTTACCGTGGCCGGACGCCCCGCTGACCTGCAGATACGCGTCACCCTGCCCGCGTCGGGAACCGATCTGCCGGTCATCCTCCTCTCGCACGGGCACGGCAACTCGAACAACCTCTCCTCGCTCAACGGCTACGCACCGCTCGCCAACCTGTGGGCGGCCCGCGGCTTCGTCGTCATCCAGCCCACCCATCTCAGCTCCAAGACGCTCAGCCACCTGCACGCGGACGCTGCCGAGGGGCCCATGTTCTGGCGCTCGCGCGCCGAGGACATGACGCACGTCATCGACCGGCTCGACGAGATCGAGACCGCCGTGCCGCGGCTCGCCGGGCGCATGGACCGCGAGAGCATCGCGGTGGCCGGACACTCCCTCGGCGGCTTCACCGCCGCCCTCCTGCTGGGCGCCCGGGTCACCGACCCCGAGAACGGACAGGAGGCAGATCTCACCGAACCGCGGATCAAGCAGGGGGTGCTGCTGGCCGCCCCCGGCAGGGGAGGGGACATCCTGACCGGGGTGATGGCCCAGCAGGTGCCGATCTTCCGGAGCATGGACTACTCCACCATGACCACGCCCGCGCTGGTGGTCGCCGGGGAGAAGGACGACTCCCGCCACTTCACGGAGATGGGCCCGGAGTGGCACGCCGACCCCTACCACCTCGCTCCCGGCAGCAAGACACTGCTCACCCTGTTCGGCGCGGAGCACGGACTCGGCGGGATCAGCGGATACGACGCCGCCGAGACCACCGACGAGAACCCCGGGCGGGTCGCCGCGCTCGGCGAGCTCTCTGCGGCTTACCTGCGCACCCAGTTCCGACCGGGCGACAACGCCTGGCAAGAGGCCAGTGACGCGCTGGCCACCGGACCCGACGCGTTCGGGCGGATCGAGTCCAAGTAGCCCCGGACCGGCGGGGTCTCCGGGGTGGGCCCGGGGCGGGAAGGCGCTCGGCGCCACCGGCTCCGGGCCGCCTCAGTACGGCAAACCCTCCGACGCCGCACGCAGGGCAGCGAGAAGGCACGCGGTGATCTCCGCTCCGGAGGCCCCGGGGTCGTGCGCGTACCGCTGGGCGAAGTCCTCCGCCGCCGCGCGCAGCGCGCCGTTGAGGGCTGCCGCGTGCACCTTCACCCTCAGTTCGTCGGCCTGGCTGCCGGAGCGCCGGGCGAGGAGTCCCGCAAGGACCGGCAGGGCGTCGTCGTGGGCCTGGAGCCACACGGAGCGCAGTGCCGGGTCGGTGGACGTCATGCGGATCAAATCGAGTATGACGGGGGTGTCCGCGGGCAGTTCGCCGATGCTGCTGGTCTCGGTGAAGAAGTCGAGCAAGGGCATATCCGCCGGCCAGTGGCGCAGTTCGTCCATGACGAAGTCGAGCCCTGCCGACAGGAGGGGCAGCACGCAGCTTTCCTTGGTGGGGAAGTGGCGCCACATCGTGCGTGCGGAGATCCCCACTGCTTGGGCGATCTGGTCGCCTGTCGTAGCGGTGACGCCCTGTGTGGTGAAGAGGCGGACCGCCTCGCGGGCTATCTCGTGGCGGAGGGCGGCCTTCCGCCGCTGGACGAGCGACGGCCTGGCGGTCGTATCCGCCGGCTGTCCTCGTTCCGTGGATGGCGCCTCGCGCACTCTCGCTCCACCGCCCTCCGTCTCGATCACGGCAGCATAGCGAGCCGCCAACTGGGCTTGTGCAGACGGTCAGATGACGCACACAGACGTCTTGTCACAGACTGACACGCAGCCCTATTCTCCCGTAAGTGACCAGCGGGTAACCCGCGTTGGCCTGCACTGTCATGCCCATGACAAAAACATGGCGGCCTCTGCTCAAGCACGGATAAAGCGCCCCCTCAGCACCGTACCCCGCATCCGCACCCCGCCAAGGAGCCGCATCATGCCCCCGCCCAGCAGACGCGCTCTGCTCACCGGCGCCGCCGGACTCGCTGCCGCCGGCGTCCTCACACCACCGGCAACCGTCTCTGCCGCGCCCGCCCGCGTACGGCTGACCAGAGAGGAACACCGGGCCGTCATCATCGGATCCGGCTTCGGAGGCGGCGTGGCCGCGCTCCGCCTGGCACAGGCCGGCGTTGCGGTGACCGTCCTCGAACGCGGCCGGCGCTGGCCGACGGGCCCGAACGCGGAGACCTTCCCCCGCGTCTCGGACCTCGACAAACGGATGCTCTGGTACGGCACCATCCCCGCAGCGGTCAGACCGCTCGCCAAACTCCTCGGCACCCCGCTGAACTTCGCGCCCTACACCGGACTCCTGGAACCCGTACTCGGCGAGAACATCCTGAGCGTCTGCGCGGCCGGAGTCGGCGGCGGATCGCTCGTCTACCAGGGGATGACGCTCCAGCCCTCCGAGGCCGTGTTCAACACCTGGCTGCCCGAAGAGCTCGACTACCGGCGCATGGACCAGATCCACTACCCGCGGGTCGCCAAGATGCTCCGCGTGGCCACGGCGCCCGCGGAGCTGGTCGCCTCACCCACCTACGCGGCGGCCCGGGTGTTCGCCGAGCGGGTGCGCAAGGCAGGGTACGGCCTGGAGAAGATCCCCATGCCGATCGACTGGGACTACGCCCTGGCCGAACTGCGCGGCGAGATGAAGCCGTCGTACACCAACGGCGACTGCGCCCTCGGAGTCAACAACGGCGGCAAGCACTCCGTCGACGTGACCTACCTGCGGCAGGCCGAGGCCACCGGCAGGGTCACCGTCGCCACCCACCACAACGTCACGTCCGTGGCGCGGACCGGCGACGGCCGCTGGGAGGTGCGGGTGGACCGCACCGACGACGCGGGAGATGTCCTCGAGCAGAAGATCCTCTCGACCCGCGCCCTGATCATGGCGGCCGGCAGCGTCAACACCAGCAAGCTCCTCGTCCGCGCGGCGGCCACCGGCGCCATCCCCGATCTCCCCGACGGCATCGGCGAAGGCTGGGGCACCAACGGCGACCGCATCTACGCCTGGACGAACCTGCGGGAGGACTTCGGGGCCGAGCAGGGCGGACCGGTGGTCTTCGGCAGCAAAGCGTGGGACGACCCGGCCACCGCGAACACGATCATCCAGGCGTCCCTGCCGCCGCTGGGCCCGGACACCCGGACGACCATGCTGGTCGGCTTCGGGGTCAGCCCCGATCGCGGCCGCCTCCGATACGACGCCGCAACCGACTCCGTCTCGCTGCACTGGCCCCGGAACGGCGACGCCGCGAGCCACCGGCACATCCACCGGCGGGTCACGGCGGTCTCCCGGGGGCTCGGCGTCCTCACGGACACCAACTCCCTGGTCAACAGCACCTGGCACCCACTGGGCGGGGCAGCGATGGGCGCCGTGTGCGACCTCGACGGGCGCGTGCGCGGACAACGCGGCCTCTACGTCCTCGACGGCGCGCTGA
Source organism: Streptomyces longisporoflavus (assembly GCF_014649775.1). Lineage (GTDB taxonomy): Bacteria > Actinomycetota > Actinomycetes > Streptomycetales > Streptomycetaceae > Streptomyces > Streptomyces longisporoflavus. Next base: position 591,352 of record NZ_BMTR01000001.1, read on the forward strand.
TCCCGGGCACGACGGGCGCCTGCAACCCGTCCATGACCATCGCCGCCGTGGCCGAACGGGCGCTGGACGCCATCACCGCCCGCGACATCGACACGATCATCTGAATCACGAGCGAGGAGCACACCATGAGCCGCAAGAGACTTCCTTCGCGTTCTGTCCTGCCCGCCCGTTCGCCCCAACCGGCCGTGACCGCACCGGAGTCGAGCGCCCGCCGCGCCGCCCCGGCCCGCCGGCGCCTGATGGCCGGCGTCGTCGCCGGCACCGTCTGCGTGGGCCTTGCCGGCACATCGGCGGCATCGGCCACCACGGCTGCATCGACCCCATCAGCCGCCGCGGCCGACGGACAGCCCGTCGTCTCCCGCGGGGTCACCATCCCCGCCTTCTACAACCCGCCCGCCGAACTGCCCGCCGAGAACGGCGCGTTGATCCGCACCGAAACCATGCCGCTCGGGCTGAGCATCCCCGGCCTGGACGGCCGCCCCCTGCCGGGGACCGCGAGCCGCCTGATGTACAAGTCCACCGACTCGGCAGGCAAGCCCGTCGCGGTGACCGGCGCCTACATCGAGCCCTCGGCCGCCTGGACGAAACCGGGCCCGCGCCCGCTGGTGGCGGTGGCCTCGGGCACCATGGGCCAGGGAGACCAGTGCGCCCCCTCCTTCGCCCTGCAGCACCCGCTGACCCTCAACGGCGAAACGGTGTCGGTCGGCTACGAGGCGCTGGCCATCTACCGCATCCTGGCCAGCGGGGCAGCCGTCGTCCTGACCGACTATGTCGGCCTCGGCGCCACCGACCGCCTGCACACCTACGTCAACCGCCTCGACCAGGGGCACGCCCTGCTGGACGCGGCCCGCGCGGCCCGCGCCGTGCCGGGAGCCTCGGTCACAGCCGAGTCCCGCACCGGTCTGTACGGCTACAGCCAGGGCGGCGGTGCCAGCGCGGCGGCCGCCGAACTCCAGTCCACCTACGCGCCGGACATCAAACTCGCCGGCACCTACTCCGGCGCACCCCCGGCGGATCTGACGTCGGTCATGAAGGGCATCGACGGCAGTGCGCTGGCCGGCGCCCTCGCCTGGTCGATCAACGGCTTCGCCCAGTCCGACCCCGACCTGCGCGCGGTCGTCGACGCGCACATCAGCGATACGGGGAAGGCGGCCCTGAAAGACGCCTCGACCATGTGTGTCGGTGACGCGCTCTTCGGCTACGGCTTCACCAAGAGCAACAAATGGACCAAGGACGGCAAGTCCATAGGAGACATCATCGCCGCCGATCCGCGAGCGCGGGCCGCCCTGGACAAGCAGCGCATCGGCAGGCTCAAGCCCAGCGGTCCGGTGCGTCTTGCGACCGGCGTCCACGACGACATCGTCCCGCACACGCAGGCCCGGCAACTGGCCGAGGACTGGTGCGACAAGGGCGCCAACGTCACCTACGAGGCGCTCGCGCTGCCGAACCTCGGCGACAAGATCCTCACCAACCACCTGGTGCCCCTCATCACCGACCAGGGCGATGCCGTCTCCTGGCTGACCGACCGGCTCGCGGGCAAGCCGGCCGCCTCCAAGTGCTGGAAGATGCCCCTCCAGCCCTGACATCCGGCCCTGCTCTGTCCCGCCCGCGGCTTCGCTCGGCCGCGGGCGGGCGCGCCGCTCGCGCCGCTCAGACGGGAACGCACTCCTGGCCGGCCTCCTCGAAGGGCGGATATCCCGCACTGCCCGTGCGCTCGGCCGCGTCGATGTAGACGACCAGTGCGTCGCGGGACCGGGCGATCTTGTCCATCTGCTCCTCGAGACGCCGCAACCGGGAGCGCATCGCGGACAGCAACTCATGACAACCGGGCAGCTCCGGGGTCTCTCCGACCGCGCAGGGCAGCACGTAGGCGATGTCCTCGGAGGACAGGCCGGCACCGAGAAGATGGCGGATCTGCTTCACCCGCAGGACGGCGTCCTCGTCGTACTCGCGGTATCCGTTCGCCCTGCGCTCCGCCTCCAGCAAGCCCTGGGCCTCGTAGTAACGCAACTGATGGGCGTTGACGCCCGTGCGACGACTCAGTTCCCCGATCCGCATCGAACCTCACTTGACCTTCATACCGGTATGAACGTTGACGATGCTGCCATGGACATCAAAACCGATACACCCGTGACCGTCATCGGACTGGGACGGATGGGCCAGGCACTCGCCGGCGCGTTCCTGAAGGCGGGCCATCCCACCACCGTGTGGAACCGTACCGCCTCCAAGGCGGCCCAACTGGCAGCCGCAGGCGCACAGTCGGCGCCGACCGTCGACGACGCGCTCAAGGCGAGTCCCCTGACCGTCATCTGCGTCACCGACTACACGGCCATGCGCCAACTGCTCGGCGGGAACGACATCTCCCTGAACGGCACGACGTTGATCAACCTGACGTCCGGCGACTCGGCGCAGGCCCGCGAGGCCGCCCGATGGGCCGAAGGGCGCGGCGCCCGGTACCTGGACGGCGCCATCATGGCCATCCCGCCGGCGATCGGCACCGACGAGGCGGTAATTCTGCACAGCGGGCCCCAGGCGGACTTCGAGGCACACCGGCCCGTGCTCGACGCGCTCGGCACCGTCAGCTACCTCGGCGCCGACCACGGCCTCGCGTCCCTGTACGACGTGGCGGGTCTTGCCATGATGTGGAGCGTGCTGAATGCCTGGCTCCAGGGAACTGCGCTGCTCAAGACGGCCGGCGTCGACGCGGCCACGTATGCGCCGTTCGCGCGGCAGATCGCCGCCGGGGTGGCCGAGTGGCTGCCCGGGTACGCCGAGCAGATCGACAGGGGCGCATTCCCGGCGGAGGTGTCGGCCCTGGAGACCGACGTTCAGGCGATGGCCCACCTGATCGAGGAGAGCGAGGCGGTGGGTGTCAACGCCGAACTGCCCAAGCTGATCAAGGCGATGGCCGACCGCGCGGTCGCGGCCGGACACGGCGGGGAGCAATACCCCGTACTGATCGAGGAGTTCGCCAAGCCGCACGGGGCCTGACCGCATCCTCCTGCCCGCCGGTGCACGCAGGGCGCTCCCGGCCGGGCACATACGAAGCCGGGCACGCCGCCCGAAAGGAAGAGCGGCGTGCCCGGTCCGACCGCAGGGAACCGGCGCTCCGTGCGATCCGATGCGCTGGGTTACTTGTTGGCGCAGGCGTTGCCCTGCGCCGGGTTGAGCAGTCCGACGACGTTCACACTCAGGCCGCAGGCGTTGACCGGGACGTGTACGGGGACCTGGACAACGTTTCCGGACAGGACGCCGGGGGACTTGACTGCGCCGCCTTCCGCGCCGGAGTCGGCAGCGGCGGCACCGGCGCCGCCGAGAAGGGCGGTGGCGGCCAGAGCAGCGGCGGCAAAAGCAGTACGAACACGCATGGTTGTGCTCCTTCAGGTGGAGGCGAACACTCAACTCGTTCTCCGGCCGGTGACCGCCATAACATCCGTGCCCCGAAGGAACCAGCCGCATCACCCGCTCAGACCACGCGGCCATGGGCCACCCGGCGCACCACCGATGGCGCGAGTGGCTGCTGTTAGCCTGCGGCCGTGATCAAGGGGAGATCGTCCGGCCGTACGGGGCGGATAACGGGGGCCAACAGATCAGAGCGCGTTCTGATCGTGGCCAGTTTCGTGAACCGGGTCGGCAACGGTCTGTTCAACTCGGCGGCGGCGCTCTACTTCACCTTGGTCGTGGGGCTGCCGCCGGTGCAGGTGGGTGCCGCACTCACCATCGCCGGTCTGATCGGCCTGCTCGCGGGGATACCGGGCGGCCACCTGGCCGACCGGCGCGGGCCGCGTACGGTCATGATGCTCGCTCTGGCGATTCAGGCGGCGGCGATGTCCGCTCTCATGATCGTCGAGAGCTGGGCAGCCCTCGCGGCCATCGCCGCCGTCGACCAACTGGCCGCGGCCGCGGGCGGCGCGGCCTGGGGCGCCCTCGTGGTCCGGGTCGGCACCGACCGCCCGGCGCTGTTCAGGGCAAAGCTGCGGACCTATGTCAATCTGGGCGTCGTCCTCGGCACCGTGGGCGCCGGATTCGCGGTAGCGGTCGATACCCGCACCGCCTACGTCCTGCTGATCCTCGGCAACGCGGCCAGCTTCGCACTGTGCGCGCTCCTCCTGCTCCTGCTTCCCGACTACCGGGCCCTCGCGCCACCGCCGCAGCGCCGCTGGATCGCTCTCACCGACCGTCCGTTCGTGACCTTCACGGCCCTCTTCGGCGCGATGGGACTGCAATACCCGGTGGTGTCCCTGCTCCTTCCGATCTGGATCTCGGAGCACACCGACGCGCCACGCTGGACCGTGGCCGCGGTATCCGCGATCAATTCCGGAGTCTGCGTCCTGTTGCAGACCAGAATCGGATCCCGCATCGAAACTCCCCGTGCGGGCGGCAGGGCGTTCCGTACGGCCGGGCTGCTCTTCCTCCTCAGCTGTCCGATGATGGCGCTGAGCGCGCACGCCCCGGTGTGGGCGGCCGCCGGCCTCGTGGTCGCAGCGATCTTCGTGCACAGCCTGGGCGAGATCTGGGAGTCCTCGGCCGGTTTCGCCCTCGGCTTCGGTCTGGCACCAGACCACGCCCAGGGGCAGTATCAGGGGCTTCTCGGGCTTGGGTTCAGCGCGGGCCAGGCGCTCGCCCCCGCGATCCTCACCACCGTCGTCCTCGGCCTCGGCACGGCCGGCTGGCTCCTCCTGGGCGCCTTCTTCGCCGCTGTGGGCGCCGTGGGCCCCTCACTCGAACGCTGGGGAACGCGCACCCGGTCCCGGCAGGAAACCGGAGCCGCAACCGCTACCGGGGAGCGCTGAGGGCCAGTTGGTGCAGGTCTTCCAGGGCGTCGAGGAGGACGGTGGCCTGATGCCACTTGATCCAGTTGCCGAGGGTGCGGCTGGTGGCGTCCAGGGCCTTGAGCTGCGCCTGGGTGAAGCCGAGCAACGGGCGGGCGTGGTGGGAGGAGATGACACCGAGGACGGAGTCCTGCTCGTCGACGAGCGGGATGCTGTGACAGGCGCGGCTGCCGGCCGAGAGGATCACGCGGCGTGTGTCGTCGTCGAAGCCGGCCGCTGATGCCACTTCCTTGACGGTGACCTGATGCCGGGCGGCGGCAGCGCGCGCGCACGAGGTGTTTCCGTCGACAAAGGCGAAGTAGTCGGTGAACTGCCGCGACAGACCGGCATGCTTGGCCATGCGCAGGACGCCGTCCTCGACCAGCTGCACGTTGCCCATGTCCGTACCGGTGACATCCAGTACGTGATGCAGGGCGGCGCCCAGGATCTCGCCCTGGTTGGCCGCGTTGAGCGTGCCGGCCCCGAGCGCCGCCAGGTCGGGTATCGGATGCTGCGCCCGCCCGCTGAGCCACACCCGGGCGCCCGGCCCCGGTCCCGGAGTCCGGGCCACCGCTGCGGCCAGTTGGTGCAGCTTGATGTTGGCCCGCTGGGACGCCTGGCGCATCAGCGAGAAAGCCGCCTCGGCGTTCGCCAGGCGATATCGCTCGACCAAGATGCCTTCCGCCAGGGCGACTCGGGGGCGTGCACGCGCCCGGACCTCAAGCATGGTCACCTGGTCGCGCAGCCGCTCGGCCGTTTCCTGCCACCGTGCCGTCTCGTCAGCAGGGGAGAGGGGCTGCCGGGACGAAGGCCGATCGTCGGGCGAGGATGCAGAAGGCATGCTCGTCACGTTGTCTCCCATGTCTGCACCCACACCGTCTTTCTCATCGACCCCTTAGCAGTGACTTCGACGCCGCGACGCCGCTGTCGGCCATGCCCGGCCCGGCTCGCCGGATGGCCCACTGCTCTCACTCATGCTGACCTTAACCCGACGTGTTCACGATGTGATGACCCCCCTGAAAGTCCGACCCGAAGGAAGCGGAGGCAGGCCTGCGCGAGGCGGATCGCCGCCCGGTGAGTACCCGGTCACACTTCTGACTCACGTGACATCGGGGCGAGAGGTGTCTCTTGTGCGGGGTAGGCAGGGGAGAGGAAGAAGGAGAGAGAAGCACGAGGACGGCTCTGAGGTCGCCTCGCGGCGCGACTTTGGAGGACACATGGCGAGGTACAGCTTCACGCCGGGAGCGGGTCACCGGTTCGAGGTTCCCCTGTCGGACGAGCCGGACAAGGCGGCAGCCCAGCTCAAGGGGCGCCTGGAGGACCTGGGACTGACGCATGACCACTTCCGGGTGAGCGTCGAGGGGTCCGAGGTCACCGTATCTGGTGACGCCGCCATGCAGGAGCAGAAGGAGAAGATCCTGCTCGCGCTGGGCAACGTGGTCGGCGTGGCGGAGGTCGAGGACCGGGTGGCAGCCGGGCAGGAGGGTCTTGCCCCGCGCTTCGTCACCGTCCACGAAAGCGAAACGCTCGGCGACGTGGCTTTGCGCGTCTACGGCGACCCTGCCGCCGCCGGGCGGCTCCTGACCGCGAACCACCCCGTCCTGACCGACGCGAACGAGATCTACGCCGGTCTGGTCCTGCGCGCCCCGGCCAAGTAGATGATGTCGATCACATACGCATTCAGGTCACGCATGGTGCACGGGCCGCGGACGGACGCGCTGTACGCCGGTCAGCGGCCGGTGGAGCCGTCGATCTGCTCGCGGAGGATGTCGGCGTGACCCGCGTGCCGACCGGTTTCCTCGATCATGTGCACCAGAACCCAGCGCATCGAAGGTGCCGGCCCCCGATGCGGTGCGCGCGGAGCGGCAAGCGTCAAGTCCGGGCAGGCGTCGATGACTTGGTTCGCCCGCTCGACGGTGTCGCGGTAGCCGGCGAGCACGCTGTCGACGGTGTCCCGCGCGGACGGCCGCATCGTGGCACGCCAGTCTCCGGCATCCTCACCCAGGAAGTAGAACCGTTCGACGTACGTCAGATGCTTGAGCAGGCCGAGGAGGTTGGTGCCCGAGTCCACTCCGGCTGTTCGCACCTGCGGTTCCGGCGCGCCCGCGACCTTGTCCGCGATCGAGTCCCGCAGATAGTCGAGGAAGCCCCGCAGAGTGGCCTTCTCGTCGGCGCCGGCCGGGGGCGGACCGGTGTCCTTGGTCCGGGGCCGGGTGTCCTGCGTACGGTTACGGCCGGCCGGCATCGACCTGCTCCCTTCCGGTGGGCTGCGCGCGCTGGACGAGCAGGACGTTGTCGATGACGGTGGCCGTTTCACCGGCGGGTCCTGTGGCCCGGCGGTGGGGCATGTCGGCGCGCAGGACGGACCAGTGCGCGGGGTCGAGGGCGAGTTCGGCGGCGATCTCGGCGGGCGTGGGGTAGTGGATGTCGGGGTCCTGGTTCCATGACCAGGGCGCGGTGGAGCCGTGGTCGACGACCAGCAGGAGTCCGCCGGGCCGCAGGGCCCGGGCGGCGGTGCGCAGCACTTGGCTGCGGGGCAGCGCGAACGGGGTCTGGAAGTACTGGGCGGAGACGAGGTCGAACTGACCGGCCGGGAAGCTGACGGCCAGATCGTGCCGCTCGGCGGCGACTCGGTCGGCGATGCCGAGATCGCGGGCGCGTTCCCGTAGGCGTTCGACGGCAGTGGTGGAGATGTCCACGGCGGTGACCTGCCAGCCCTGCCGGCCGAGCCAGACGGCGTCGCCGCCGGCGCCGCAGCCCAGGTCCAGCGCGGTGCCGGGATGCAGCGGTGCGGCCGTCTCGGCGAGCAGCGGGTTGACGCGGGCGCTGGTGGCGGGGCGGGCGCGGTAGTGCCGCTCCCAGAACAGCTCGGCGTCCTTGTCCGCCGTGTCCTTGTCCGCGGTGTCCGGGGCCGCCGTGTCCGTGTCCGCTCCGGTTTCGGTGGCGGGCCGCCGGCGTCGGGTGGAGTCCATGTGCCTTGTTCCCTTCGTTGACCTGCGGGCCGCCGGGTCTGATCCGATCCGACGGCGCCGCCCGGTGATGTACCGACAGCATTGGCAGCACCGTTTCGCCCTTGCAAGAAAAATTGCGGATCCGCATCATCGGAGGCATGGACGACCCCGCAGGCCCCCCAGGCCCCGAAGCCACCGCTCCCGCGCCCGCAGTCAGCGCACAGTCCGCAGACCCCACCGGAGACGTTCTCGCGGGCGTCGGACCGCGTCTGCGCGCCCTGCGTCAGGCGCGCGGCGCCACGCTGGCCGCGCTGGCGGAGGTAACCGGCCTCACGGCGAGCACGCTGTCCCGTCTGGAGAACGGCAAGCTCCGCCCCACACTGGAGCAACTGCTGCCCCTGGCCCGCGCGCACGGCGTCCCGCTCGATGACCTCGTCGCGGCGCCGCCCACCGGGGATCCGCGTGTCCATCTGCGGCCCGTGCGGCGATCCGGCCTCGTGATGGTGCCGCTGACGCCGCGGGCCGGTGGCATCCAGGCGTACAAGGTCATCTATCCGCCCGCGGGACGGGCGCTCACGAGGAACCTCCAGACCCACGAGGGATACGAGTGGTTCTACGTCCTCGACGGACATGTCAGATTCATCCTCGGCGAGCGCGAGTTCCGCCTCGGCGCCGGCGAGGCCGCGGAGTTCGACACCCGCGTACCGCACTGGATCGGCAGCGCGGACAGCCAACCCGCCGAGCTGCTGGCCCTGTTCGGCACGCAGGGCGAGCGCGCACATCTGGCGCCGGCCGGGCGCTGACCCCACGTGGCGTTCGCTGTGGCCGGGGGATGGACGGTTTCTCCACCGATGCCTGCCGAGGCGGGAGAACTTCTCCCTGTCCCCGCCGCGACCGCCTGCCTACGGTGAGCGGGCTCACCTGGCAAAACGGTCGTTCACCCAGCACGGGGACATGAGTTCACCCAGCACAGGGACATGAGGAGTCGTCGATGACGGAAGCCGGGACACTGCGCCGCAGCGCACTGCGCAAGGTCGCTCGGAGGTTCATCCCCTTCCTGGGCCTCGTGTACTTCGTCAACTATCTGGACCGTACGAACATCGGCTTCGCCAAGCTGACGATGAGCGCGGACCTCGGGCTCACGGAGACGATGTTCGGGCTCGCGTCGGGTCTGTTCTTCATCGGCTACCTGCTGTTCGAGGTGCCGAGCAACCTCGCCCTGCACCGCTTCGGCGCGCGACGCTGGATCGCCCGCATCATGGTGACGTGGGGTCTGTGCGCGATGCTCCTTGCCTTCGTGCAGTCCTCCGGGCAGTTGTACGCGGTGCGCGTGCTCCTCGGCATCGCGGAGGCGGGGTTCTTCCCGGGCATCATGCTGTTCCTGACGTGGTGGCTGCCGAGGGCCGAACGGGTCCGGCTGATCGGCGTGTTCCTGGTCGCCATCCCGCTGTCCAGCGCGGTGGGAGCGCCGCTTTCCACGGCGATCATCACGTACCTCGACGGGTTCCCGGGACTCGAGGGCTGGCGCGTGATGTTCCTCCTTGAGGGCGTACCGGCCGTCGTGCTCGGCGTGATCTGCTGGTTCTACCTCACCGACCGGCCCGAGGACGCCGCCTGGCTCACTCCCGGTGAACGCCGCGCGCTCACCTCCGTCCTGGAGGCCGAACGGGCCGAGCTCGCACCCGCCGCGGAAGGCTCGCCCTTGCGTGCCCTGCTCAGCGGCAAGGTGCTGGCCCTGGGCGGCATCTACTTCGGGGTCGTGTACGGCCTCTACGCCCTGTCGTTCTTCGGGCCGACGATGGTCGCCGGGTTCTCCGAGCGCTTCGACACCGAGTTCACCCTGGTGCAGACCGGCGCCATCGTGGCCGTCCCCTTCGTGGCCGGAGCGATCGCGATGGTCTTGTGGAGCCGCCACTCGGACCGCACGGGGGAGCGGCGTTGGCATCTGGCCGCGCCTGCCGTCGCGGGCGGCCTCACGATCCCGGTCGCCCTGTACGTCGATTCCCCGTACGCGGTCATGTTCCTGGTCACCGTCACGGCGATCGGCATCTTCTGCGCACTGCCGGTCTTCTGGCACTTCCCGCCCATGGTCCTGACGAGCGCCGGAGCGGCGGCGGGCATCGCTCTGATCAACACGCTGGGGAATGCGTCGGGCTTCCTCGCGCCGTACGTGACGGGGTGGGCCCGCGACGCGACCGGGGACCTCGACACCGGGCTGTGGATCGTCGGCATCGTGATGGTGGCCTCCGGGGCGGGGGCGGCGGTGCTGCGCGAGGGGCCGCGGGCAAAGGGCGGTGACGAGGCGTCCCTCACGCCTTCGGCCAGGGGAGAGGCCGTCGGGCTGTGATGCCAGGCCGGTCGGTTAAGGCCAGCCCGGTCAGGCCAGTCGGTTCAGGCCAACCGCCGGGCCAATTCGTGCAGCCGGAGCGCGAGCTGGATGTCCAGAGCCCGGTCGGCGCCGCGCCAGCCCTCGCCGAGAAGGCCGTCGGCCCGGTTGAGGCGCTGGTAGAGCGTGTTGGCGTGGATGTGCAGGTCCGAGCAGGTGCGGGCGTGGTGCTGCGCGTTGGCCAGGTACACCGAGACCGTGGCCGCCAGGTCGCCGCCCCGCCCCCGTTCCCGGTCATGGTCGAGGAGCGGCCCCACGGTCGCGCGGACGAACACCCGGGCCTCATCGGCGCCCGCCCGGGTGAACAAGGAGCGGTAGGCGCCCAGTTCGGCAGGCTCGGCGACCGCTTCGTGCCGGCCGAGGGCCCGCAGCATCGTCGCCGTCTGCCGCGCCTCCTGGTGCGCCCGGCGGATCTCCGCGACGCCCCGCCCGCACGCGGCCACGCCCACGGGGCCGCGAAGCCCGCGCGCCTCCACCAGTGCCCTGAGCGCGGCCGCGTCGAGTCCCGGCACCAGGAACGTGATGTGGTCGCCGAGCTGGGCGCTCCAGCCCGACGTCTCCCGGGCGAGCCTGGCGATCTGATCGGCCGTGTGGTCGGTGTCGCGGGCCTCCACCACGGCGACAGCGGCCACGGAGTCCACGTCCATACCCGCGCTCAGCGCGCGGCGCCGTACGCCGCCCTCGTCGGCCTCCGCGGAGAGCAGCGATGCCAGCACTTCGCCGCGGGTGCGCAACTGCGTCTCCAGAACCGAGCGTTCCAGCGCGGCCACCAGGGCCACGGTGAGCGTGCCGATCGAAAGGAGTCGTACGTCCTCTTCGTGGAACTCCTGCTCCCCGGTCGCGATCAGTGAACCGGCGTGCCCGCCGCGTACGACGACCGGCAGCGCCACGCCGTGGCGCCGGTGATGCCGGAAGGGACGCGGGGACTGGGGCTCGTCGCCCGTCCCAGGCGCCGGACGCGGACACTCCGGCCCGGCGAGCAGGGCGCCGTGCGCGTCGAGGACCGACACGGTAAGCCCGGCCGCGTCGGTGATGATCTGCGCGACCTCGCGGTAGCCGCCCCCGCCGACCACCACGTCCGTGAGCCGGTCACGCAGATCCGCTTCCGTCCGGCGCAGGGAGTCGCTGTGCCGCAGCGTCAGATTGGCCTCGCGCAGATCCGCGATGAGGGCGGCGTTGCGCAGGGCCACCGCCGCGTGGGCCGCCAGCGCGGCGAGCAACTCCACCTCGCGGCCGGTGAATCTGCGCGGGCTGCGGTCGGCCGCGAGCAGCACCCCTACCGGTTCGTCGTCGACGATCATCGGCACGCCCAGGATCCCGCCGAGCTGCTCGGCGGCCGCGGCCCGCTCGACCGCAGGGGTGCGGGCCAGCTCCGGGTCCTCGCGATAGCAGGTGGTGGACCGGGGCGCACCGCTGAGCAGGACGAGTCCGCCGAGACCCGCACCCGGTTCGAGCTCGATGCCACGCAGCGTCGAGCCCATCGAGCCGTCGACGGTCTCGATCCGCAGCCGCTGGTCGTCGTGCAGGACCATGATGTACGCGAGGTCGACGGAGAGCAGGCGGCGCGCGTGCGCCGCCACTTCCCGCAGCACCCCGCTGGACGCGGTCAGCGCACCCAGGCGCCGTGCCAGGTCGTTGAGTGCCGCCAGTTCGGCCGACTCCCGCTGCTGCCGTGTCATGCGCCGCAGGATCTCGCGGGCATGCGCGGCGGAGTCCTCGACGTCCTCGGCGGTGCGGCCCTCGGCGATGAGCGCGCGGCGCAGCGAGTCGATCTCGTCGGGGGACGGCGCCTCGGACAGCAGCCGCAGCCAGCGGTTCTCGGTCATGTGCACCCCCACATGATGCAGGGGATCCGAAGGGCTCACGGTGGAGGGTCTCTCCATGGTGGAAGGCGGAGGATGGAGATTGTCTCCGTACGGTTCGTCGCGCCGCCGTGTTTCGATCGACATCAGCAGCACCGCCCGCGCCGGCCCGGCAGTACTGCGCGAAGGAGACGGATACAGGTATGCATGCCACCGGAATGCCCGCCTCGGGGCGAACCCACCGAGAGGACACACGATGAGCGCCACGGTCGTTCGAGAGATCCTCGAGCACCTTCCCGCCGACCGGGTACTCACCGATCCGGACAGCGTCGAGGCCTTCCGCAGTGACCAGGCGGCATGGGCGCCGAGCGGTCGCCCCGCGGCCGTCGTACGCGCGATGTCCACCCAAGACGTCGCCGAGACGGTCCGCGCCTGTATCCGTCACCGCACCCCGGTCGTCGCCCGCGGAGCGGGCACCGGCCTTTCCGGGGGCGCCAACTCCGGTGAGGGGCACGTGGTCGTGGCGCTCGAGGCCATGGACCGGATCGTCGAGGTGAACCCGCTGGAGCGCCTCGCGGTCGTCCAGCCCGGCGTGATCAACGACCGTCTGCGGGCGAGGGCCGCCGAGCACGGTCTCTGGTATCCGCCCGACCCGGCGAGCTCCCCGTGGTCGACCATCGGCGGCAACGTCGCCACCAACGCGGGTGGGGTCTGCTGCGTCAAGTACGGCGTCACCGGCGACTACGTCCTGGCCCTGGAGATGGTCAACGGCCTCGGCGAGATCGTCCGGGTCGGCCGGCGCACCGCGAAGGGCGTCGCCGGATACGACCTGGCGGGGCTCGTCGTCGGCTCGGAAGGAACGCTCGGCATCATCACCGAGGTGACCGTCCGTCTGCGGCCCCTGCCCCCGGCCGCGGTCACGGTCGCAGGCCACTTCGGCTCCGTCGTCGAGGCGGGAGCCGCCGTACGCGCCGTCGCCGCGGCGGGGCTCACCCCCTCCGCCCTCGAACTGATCGACCGGCACTGTCTGCGGGCCGTCGACGAGTGGAAGAACATGGGCCTCTCGCTCGACGCCGACGCGGTGCTCCTCGGCCGGATCGACGAGCCCGGCGAGACCGGCGCCGCGCAGGCCGAGCGCATGGTGGAGTGCTTTCGCGGGGCCGGTGCCTCCTGGGCCGAGCGCTCCACCGACGAACACGAGGCCGACGCCCTGTTCGCGGCCCGCCGTCTGGCCTACCCCGCCCTTGAACGCCTGGGCCCGGTCCTGACCGAGGACGTCTGCGTGCCCAAGGAACACGTCCCGGAAATGCTGGGCCGCATAGAGAAGACCGCCGACCGGCACGACATTCTCATCGCCAACATCGCGCACGCCGGCGACGGCAACCTGCACCCCCTGCTCATCACCAGGCCCGGCGACGACGCCGCGCGCACCCGCGCCCGGGCGGCCTTCGCCGAGATCATCGCCGACGCCATCGCCCTGGGCGGCACGGTCACCGGTGAGCACGGCGTGGGCCTGCTCAAACGCCCCGGCCTCGCCGAGGAGATCACGCCGGAGGTCATGGCCATGCAGCGGGCCGTGAAGCAGGCCCTCGACCCGCATGGCGTACTGAACCCGGGAAAGGTGCTGTCGTGAGTTCGGCTCTACTCCAGTGAGGTGCGGGGCATGCGGCCCTGCACCGGAAGGGAAGACATCACCTCATGGCATCTCAGCGAGTTCTCGGCGTGGCCGTCATCGGGACCGGGAAGATGGGCGCGGATCACGTACGACGGCTCCAAGAGGTCGTCAGCGGAGCGCGGGTGACAGCCGTCGTCGACATCGAGGCGGACCGGGCGAAGTCCCTCGCCGACGTGATCGAGGGGTGCACGGCCTACACCGAACCGGCAGCCGCCCTGGCGGCGCCGAACGTGGACGCCGTACTCATCGCCTCTCCCGGTCCGGCCCATGAGTCGGCTCTGATCGAAGCCATCGGCCGCGATCTGCCGGTGCTGTGCGAGAAGCCGATGACCCCGGACACGGATTCGGCGCTGCGGGTCCTGGAGGCGGAGCAGCGCCTCGGACGCCGACGCGTCCAGGTGGGCTTCATGCGGCGCTACGACACCGACTACGCCAAGCTCAAAAGGCTCCTGGACGGCGGCGAGTTGGGCAGGGCCCTGATGCTGCACCAGCGACACCGCAACCTGGACATGCCGCCGGGTTTCACCGACGAGATGCTCATCAGCAGCTCGGTCTCCCACGAGGTGGACGCGACCCGCTGGCTGCTCGGCCAGGAGATCACGGCGGTCACGGTGCACAAGCCGACGCCCACCTCGCACGCCCCGACCGGCATGAACGACCCACAATTCATCCTTTTCGAGACCGCGTCGGGCGCCCTCGTGGACGTCGAGATCTTCGGCCACTGCGGCTACGGCTACCAGGTGCAGGCGGAGGCGGTCTGTGAACGGGGCACCGTACGCATCGGGGACGAGCCGGGGCCCCGGGTGAGCGCTGCAGGCCGCTGGGGCGGACACATCCCCGCGGACTACATCGAACGCTTCGAGGACGCCTACGACCGCGAGGTACAGGCCTGGGTGGACGCCGCCCGCGGGGGCGAGACGACCGGCCCGAGCAGCTGGGACGGATACGCGGCCTCGGCGGTGTGCGAGGCGGGTGTGCTGTCGCAAAGGGAGGGTGGACGCGTGGAGGTCGGGATGCTGGAGCGGCCCGGGTTTTACGAATAGAAAGCCCCGCGCCCCGGGCTTGCGAACAAAAAGCCCCGCCTTCCGGGCCGATGACGACGCCGGTGAAGGTGTCCGAGCGGGCGTCGTCCGCCAAAGGTATGGCATGGAAGCGCCGTATCGCTGGTTTGTGCTGGTCGGGGCGAGTAGGTTGATCGCAGGTCAGTCTTCGGTCTCCAGGTGGTATTCCACCCAAACCCCGTAGTGTGCTCCCGGCCCCGGCCCCGGCCCCGGCCCCGGCCCCGGCCCCTGGCCTGTCCCAGACCAGAGGCCGCCATGCCCAGTTCGCACTACCCCGCGTCGGAACCGCCTTCGGACAACGGCAGGCCACGCCTGCCCCGCGAGGCCAGGATTACCGCGGCACTGATCGATCTGGCCGACACCCTGGTCGACGGCTTCGACCCCGCCGAGTTCCTGTACCGCGTCGCGGAACACTGCATGGACCTCCTCGACATCGGTGACGCGGGCGTCATGCTCGCCGTGCCCGACGGGCCGCTCCAACTGGTGGCCTCCTCGTCCGAACGTGTCCGTCGTGTCGAGCTCTTCGAACTCGACGGTAGCGAAGGCCCCTGCTACACCGCCTATCACGAGGCCGTCACCGTCGACCACGCCATCGGCCCCGCGCTCTCACTTCGCTGGCCGAACTTCAACGCCCATGCGCACCACTCCGGATACACCTCCGTGCACGCCACCCCGATTTGTCTGCGCGGATCGACCATCGGCGTGCTGAGCCTGTTCCGCCGCGTCCCCGGCCCGCTGCTCCGGGCCGACCAGGATCTGGCCAGGGCCCTGGCCGATGCCACCGCCATCTCCCTGCTTCAGCAGACCACGCTCGAACAGCACCGCACCGTACGGACCCAGCTCGAATCGGCCCTGACCACCCGCACCGTCATCGAACAGGCCAAAGAATTCCTGGCCGCCCGCCACGGAACCGACCCCGACACCTCCTTTCGCCGACTGCGTGCCCACGCCCGGCACAACCGCCTGCGTCTGGTCGACCTCTCCCGCGACATCGTCGCCGGCACGACCAGTCTTCCCCCTCCGAGTCCGCGCCAGGTCCGACAGACCCCCCGGGAAAGCCTGAGGTCAGAGAGCGGCCCTGAATGAGGCTGTACCGGCTCCCGCAGGTCCCGCCGGTCCGAAGGCGGGCCATTCGGACCGGTGGGACCAGGGTCTTTGCCGACAGGATGGTTACGGGCGGACCGTGAGTACCAGCTTGCCCGTGACGCGGCCCGTTTCGCCCTCCGCGTGGGCCTTGGCGGCCTCGGAGAGCGGGTACGTGTCCGAGACGTGGACCCGCAGCTTGCCCGTCTCGACGAGCGCCGCGATCGCCGCCATGCCCGCTTGGTCGTGCTCCACCAGCATGTCCGTGGCCCGCACCCCCAACTCGTCGGCACGCTCCGCCACTTCGCCGAAGTTGCCCGGCAGGATCGACACCAGGATGCCGCCCGGCTTCAGTACCTCCAGGGAGCGCAGCCGGTCGTCGCCGCCGAGCGGGTCGAGGACCACGTCGATGTCGCGGGCCTCCTCGACGAAGTCGGCGTTGCGGTAGTCGATGACCTCGTCCGCGCCGAGGCCGCGCACGAAGTCGTGCTTGGCGGCGGAGGCCGTGCCGATGACGTACGCGCCGTGTGCCTTGGCGATCTGCACCGCGACATGGCCCACGCCGCCGGCCGCCGCGTGCACCAGCACCCGCTGCCCCGCCTCCACCCGGGCGTTGTCGACCAGTGCCTGCCAGGCGGTCAGGGCGACCAGGGGCAGCGCGCCCGCCTCGACGTGGCTCAGCCCGGCGGGCCTGGGCACGAAGGCGCGGGTGGGGCCGGTCACGTACTCGGCGTGCGAGCCGGCGCCGTAGGGGTAGGGCAGCATGCCGAACACCTCGTCTCCCGGCTTGAACAGCGAGACGCCGATGCCGACCGCCTCGACGACGCCCGACACGTCCCATCCGAGGGTGAAGGGCGGCTCGCCCAGGAAGGCGCCGAACCGGCGGTGCTTCCAGTCGGTCGGGTTGACGCCCGCCGCGTGCACGGCGACGAGGATCTGGCCGACACCGGGCTTCGGGCGTGCGACCTCGACCTCCTTGAGTACGCCGGGGTCGCCCAGGACGTCCTGGGCGATCTTCTTCATGGTGGGTTCTGCGGTCCGGGATGTGGCGTTCGTGGTCATGGATCCAGCCTGCGGCACGGGTCTGACCTCGGCAATGGCAAGATTGCCATTAAACGATAGGATCGTGCCATGGCCTCGATGGACTTCCTTGACGACCGCCCGCACCGGGTGGTCGTCCTGGCGCTCGACGGCGTCTACCCCTTCGAGCTCGGTATCCCGAACCGCGTCTTCACGATGGTCCCCGGCGCGTACGAGGTGGTGACCTGTGCGGTGACGGCGGACCGTACGGTGGCCACCAACGCCGACTTCACCGTCACCGTCGGGCATGGCCCCGAGGCGCTCGACGGCGCGGACACGGTGATCGTGCCGCCCTATGACCTGCGGCTCATCACCGCCGAACTGCCGCAGGCGGTGCGCGACGCACTGGCCCGGATCAGGCCGGGCACGCGGATCGTGTCCATCTGTACGGGGGCTTTCACGCTCGCCGCGGCCGGTCTGCTCGACGGTCGGCCCGCGACGACGCACTGGGCTCTCGCGGACCACTTCCGGCGGATGTTCCCCCACCTCGCCCTGGACCCCGACGTGCTGTTCGTCGACGACGGCGACGTGCTCACCTCGGCGGGCGCCGCGTCCGGTGTCGACGTGTGCCTGCACGTGGTGCGCTCCGATCACGGCAGCGCGGTCGCCAACCGGGTCGCCCGGCACTGTGTCGTCCCGCCGTGGCGGGAGGGCGGCCAGGCCCAGTACATCGAGCAGCCGGTCCCGGACGAGGGTGCCACCGGCACCGCCGCCACCCGTGTCTGGGCCCTGGAGCACCTCGATCAGCCGCTCGCCCTGCGGGAGTTGGCCGCGCACGCCGGCATGAGCCCGCGTACCTTCGCGCGGCGTTTCCAGGAGGAGACGGGCACGAGCCCCGGTCGGTGGCTGATCCAGCAGCGGGTGCACCGGGCGCGGCACCTGCTGGAGTCCAGCGACCTGTCGGTGGACCGGGTCGCGGCGGAGGTCGGCTTCGCCACCGGGACGTCGCTGCGGCAGCATCTGCAGGCGGCCATCGGAGTGTCGCCGCAGATGTACCGCAAGACGTTCCAGACGCAGGCCGCGGCCGGCGGTGGCTAGGCGAACGCGGCGGAGTTCACGCACCGTAAGTACATGCATCAGCCAGCTATCCGAGGTGGGGTTGCACTGGGTTCGTTGCTGCACGCAAAGGTGCGTGCACTGAAAGTAAGGGAACAATCATGGGTAACCGTCAGTCCCCCCAGGACAAGAGCCGCGCCCGCCGCGAGCAGGAGCGCAGCAAGCAGCAGCCCCGTCGGCAGGACGAGCAGAACGACGTCGACAGGGTCGAGGAGAACCGTCGCCCCGAGCCCGGCCGCAAGCCGGCCGGCGACATGGACTTCTAGGCTGACGGCCTGACGACGGCGCCCCGTCCGCCCCTCACGGGGTGGTGGGGCGCCGTTGTCGTCCACCGGCAAGGTGGCGTCGGAACCACTCGACGAGGCCCGCGTCCACCGCGCGCGCCTGCGGCAGTTGGGGCGCGGGCTCGATGCCGGGTTCTTCGGCGAGCGGATGCGCCAGATCGGGGATCGTCAGCAGTTCCGAGTGCTTCCCGAGGGCCCGGACAAGGTTTGACGCGTCGGCGCGCAGCCCCGGATGATCGAGCTCGCCGCTGACGACCAGGAGCGGCGCGCGAGCGGCGATGGCGTCCGCGTCTGCGACGAAGTCCAGTGCGTCCACGGCCTGTTCCGACGCGGCGTCGTACGGATAGTCACCCGGAAACAGATCGACGACGGACCGCATCCGGATGGCCGCGTTGACGACGGCGCCGGCGAACACCGGAGTGTCGGTGCCGGCGAGGACCCGCAGCGCGACGGCCCCGCCCAGCGATCCGCCCAGCACGCCGATCGGGCCCTCGTCGACGGGCAGTTGAAGACGGATCGACGCCAGCGCGGGCGGGAACTCCTCGGCCGCCTGCCGGACGAACGGCTCGAGGTAGGACATCAGAACGTCCTCGCGTATCAGCTCAAGCACGGCGTCCACGCCGCCGTCGACCATGCGCGCCCCGCACATCGGCATGCCCAGATGCACCCGCCACACGGGCAGGTCGTACATCGGCAGCGCGGCGGCGAACGCCGCGTCCGACCTCGGCGCGTCCAGCATGTGCCAGGTGACGAGCAGCGGCGCGGACCCGCCGCCGGCCGGCGGCAGCGCGGTGAACGGAACGCCGGCGGCCGTGCCCGTGATCGGTGAATGCATACGGCCACGGTAGGGCCGCGTCCGCGGACCGAGGGGCCGGCTCTGCCGACAGCGAAGCACGTCGTCACTTGTGCGCCCGCCGGTAGTGCCGGAGGCGGTCAGGCGGTCAGGGTCGCGAGCTCCGCGTTGGCCCGTTCGGTGACCAGTGCGAGGACACGGCCTGCGGCTGCCAGGTCCCCGGCAGGGATTCCGCCCCAGATGCGCGCGGAGACGGGGGCGACCTCCGCGCCGACGGCGGCGAGCAGTTCGCGTCCTGCCTCGGTGGGGCGAAGATGCGCACCGTCGGCGACGAGCAGTTGCATGGCCAGCAACTCGTCGAGCGTGGCGCGGATGCCGGCCGGATCCGCCTTGAGAGAGCCCCGGACTTGGGCGATGAGGTCGCCGGGCGTCTGCGGGGTCTCGGAGGTGACGGCGGCGCGCAGTGCGACATGCTGCTGGAACGTGGCGCCGTGCCGGGCCAGGACGTGCTCCAGGACGCCGCGGGCGGCGTAGTGGGCCAGGGCCAGGTCGCGGGCGTTGGCGGCGGGTGCGGCAGTCGTGGCTGCGGAGGTCGTGGATGCGGGAGTGGTCATGGTGTGTTGTCCCCTATGTGCTCTCGTCGTTCGGTACGGATGGAGCGAGAGGTGCGTCGAGCAGAGTCATCAACTCGTCGGTCAGCGCCCGCGTGCGCGGAGCGTCGAGGCCGCCGAGGGGTTCCAGGAGCTGCTGAAGCAGTTCCTGGACCACCGAGATGGCCTGCCGGGTGACGGCCTCGCCCTGCTCGGTGAGGGCGAGTTGCACGGCACGCGGGTCCCGGGGGTCGCGGGCGCGCTCGATCAGGCCGGCCGACTCCAGGGCGCGCGCCAGCTTGGAGACGTACAGCGCCTCCAGGCCGGTGTGGTCGGCGAGCCGGCGCTGACTGGGCCGTTCGCCGGTGCGCTGCATGCCGTACAACGACGCGACCAGCGAGTACTGCGCGTGGGTGAGACCCAGTGGAGCCACCGCGCGATCGACCGCGACGCGCCACTTGTTGGCGAGTCGCCACACCAGGAAGCCGGGCGTGTGACCCGTTGAACCCTTGCTCATGTCGGATACAGTACATGGCTACTATGTCCATGGCTACTATGTTGTGAACATGGATCACGCGTCCGGTGCGGCGCGGGCGATCCTCGGGGAGCCGCATCCCGGCGCCGCGATCGACTGGCAGGAGCGGGCCGCCTCTGCCCGACCCGATAGTCTGCCCGCTCGCCGAGGGCGGCGGCCCGGGACGGCTGTCGAGGACCAACAAGGGGAGCGATCATCCGCAGGGCCACGGGAATCAGGCACAGGGGAGTGGCGGCCGTCGCCGTGCTGGCCACCGCGCTCACGGCCGCGGGGTGCGGCACGGCGACGGAGGACTCCGCAGGCAAGGACGACCGGCGGAGTAGTAGCTCTGCGAATACCCTGACCTGGCACTTCGACCACATCGCGGACTTCGACGGAAAGGTCGCCGACGTCGCCGTGCTCGCCAGGGACGACGTCTGGGCGGTCGGCACCGAGAACAACGGCAATTCGAACGCTCACCTGCTGCACTACGACGGCAGGCAGTGGAAGCGCGAGCCCCTTCCCGAAAGCCTCGGGTCCACCACCTACCCGCCCAAGCTCGAGGAGATCGGCGAGAAAGAGCTGTGGCTGCGTCCGCAGGGCTCCGAGGACCCGGCCGAGGCGGGCCGCTGGGCGAAGTGGGACGGCGACCGCTGGGCCCCGGTGCCGAACCCTCCGCCGGGCAATCCGGGGGACTTCGAGGCCGCGAACGCGGACGACGTCTGGACCCTCACCGACGAGCGGACCGCCCAACACTGGGACGGCACCCGCTGGACCGCGACCCGGCTGCCGCACGAAGCCACCGACCTCGCCGTGGCGGGACCGGACGACGTCTGGGCGGTCGGCAGCCGCTCGACCGGGCCGGGCACCGAAATGGAGGGCAGCGGCGAGGAGTACGCCCAGCCCGCCTCGATGCACTGGGACGGCACCTCCTGGAAGGCGGTGGACACCCCGCAGGCCCGCTTCGAGGAGCCGCTCCCGCCCGAGCCCGACGCCGGCCTCGGCCAGGTCTTCGCACTCGACGGCGGGGAGGTGCGCGCGTACGGCACCAACTCCTTCAACCACGGCGAGGTCGAGAACGAACCCGCGGACCAGTCCATCCGACTCCGCTGGGACGGCTCGAAATGGGCCGAACAGAAGAGCGCGCCCGGCGGCTGCGCCCTGCGCACACCGGTGGGCCAGGACGGCGAGGGGCTGTTCCTCGACGGCAACTGGTACCTCACCGACGACGACCGGTGCGTGAAGATCAAGCGCGAACGCCTGCCTGTGTCGACCGGCGCCCGCAAGACGTCGAACCAGTCGCTGTGGCTGGCGGAGATCCACCGGGTGCCCGGCACCGACGACTGGCTGGGCGCCGGACACGTCCAGGTCAACCAGTCCGGGGACCCCTTCGGGGCGCCCGTCGTCGTACGCCTGAAGCGGGGCGGCTGAAACCGCGTCGGGCCGGTTGGACTGCGCCGGCCCGGCAGGCGCCTACGCGGTGCCCCCGTACGTCCCGTACTGCGGGCGCCCCGTCGATTCGTAGACGTGGATCGCAAGGCCGCCCGGCGTCGTCACGTTGCTCAGGAGCCGCAGCCCGGCGGGCGCGCCGCCGTCCGGGAACAGGCGGCGGCCCTCGCCCACGACCACGGGGGCGATCGCGAGCCGCAGTTCGTCGATCAGGCCGGCGGCCAGCAGGGACCGGGCCAGCCTGCCGCTGCCGTGGATCTGCAGCTCGCGGCCGGGCTGCCGCTTCAGCTCGGCGACCCGGGCGGGAATGTCGCCGGACAGGATCGTGGTCGGGTCCCAGTCGGCCGTGTCCAGGCTGTCGGAGGCCACGTACTTCGGCAGGCCGTTCAAGATCGGGGCGAATGGATGCTCGGTCATCTTCGGCCAGTCCCGCGCGAAGTTCAGATACGTACGACGGCCGAACAGGAACGCGTCCGCCTGATCGAGCCAGGTGCCGGCGAGGCGCTCGAACTCCTCGTCCAGGTGCGGCACGAACCACCCGCCGCGCTCGAAGCCGTCACTGGTGTCCTCGTCCGGCGCTCCCGGGCCCTGGTAGACGCCGTCCAGCGACAGAAACTCCTGCAGTACCAACCTCATCGCGCACCATTTCCTGATCGGTGGACGGACCTGCTCGTCCCTCCTGCTCTTCAGACGCCTCGGCGCACGAAGACTCATCGGTCCCGGCACGGCCGATTCCACGGCCGCGGAGGCGCCGCCGGGCACCGGCCGTCCCCCTTTGCCCGGTGAAGGCGGGAACGGGCGGCTTGATATCTCTACGCACCGTCCGTCCGGCAGCGTCGTTGAACCGGGGGCGGGGTCCCCCTCCCCTTGCCAGGTACACGGTCCATACTGGTCGGGCCCCGACCACTCACAGAACGACTCCATGGCCAAAAAAAGCACCTCAACGACCACCGTCCCCGACACCGCGTGGCTGGGGCGCGGGCGCCACATCGGGCCCGAGCCCGAGCAGGACGTACGGCGCAACCTGATCGCCCTCAAGGCGGCCGGGGTGCTCGACGACTTCCTGGACCTCGATCCCGTCGAGGCGGCCCGCTCCACCGTCCTGCACCCGCGGGACGCGTCCGCCGACCCCGGCCCGTCGGCCCGCCGCCTCTTCGAGGCCCGCTGGCGGGTGGCCGACGACGTCACGGTGCGCGCGCAGCTGACCCTGTACGACCCCGAGGCGCGGCGCAGGGAAGGCGAAGGCGTCACCTGGGTCCTGGCCGCCGAAGCCGAGCAGGCGTGGGACGTGCGGTGGCCCTCGCCCGCCCTGATGTTCTGGCCCGACAGCGACCGCGTC
The DNA here is from genome assembly GCF_014649775.1 of Streptomyces longisporoflavus. Lineage (GTDB taxonomy): Bacteria > Actinomycetota > Actinomycetes > Streptomycetales > Streptomycetaceae > Streptomyces > Streptomyces longisporoflavus. Next base: position 614,226 of record NZ_BMTR01000001.1, read on the forward strand.
CCCTGGGATTACGACACGGCGGCGGACGTACGGCTGCGTACCGCGAATTACCTGCCCAAGGACGACGACGAACTGCGCCGCCTGCTGCGGGACTGCACCCGGCAGAGCTGGCTCATCCATGTCGTGGTCCACGAGGCGATGACGCCGGACGTCAAGGGGCTGCTGCCGGTCACGGCGTTCCTGCCGCCGGGTCTGCGGCACCGGGTGGTCGAACACCGGGGCACGCCGGAGCAGGCGCAGATCGCCGACTTCGCGATGAAGCGTGAGCTGAGCGTGCGCATGCCGCGCGGCGGCGCCGTCGTCCTGCCCGCGGAGCCCCGGACCGCGGACTACGACACGGATCGCTTCACGGTGCGCAGTGTCTTCCTCGACGGCTCGGAACCGACCGAACTCCTCGACCGGATCAAGGAGTTCGCCGCGCTGCCGAGGCCGCTGCCGGCCGAGGCCGAGCGCGCCCTGACGCAGCTGCGGCAGGGCTGGCACCTGCTGACCGCGGACGAGGAACTGGCCCACGCCCGGGACATGGTCACCAAGTACGCCGAGGCGCTCGAGGCCATGACGAAGTCCCGTGACCTCTACCAGCAGGCAGCCGAAGCGGCGCAGGCCGCGCTGGCCGAGGTGACCGGCGGTGATGGTGTGCCGCGGCCTCCGACGGCCGGGGCGGCGAAGGCGGACGGCTCCCCGCTGAGCGCCCTCACGAAAGCGTTCGGCCGCTTCCGGGACCCGAACAAGTAGGACGCGCGGCGGGCCGCGCCGAGGGCAGTTCCCCACTGCCCGGCGCCCCCGCCGCCGCACGGTCGCCCCGTTGCGACGACCCGGGGCTCGGATCGGCCGTCATCGCGGCACTGTGGCGCAACTCGGCCTGAATGCGCGGGGTCTTGGTCTATACCAGCTCCCCGTGTCTCAGTATCCTCATCCGTGGCCAGTAGCACACCATCCCCCCACCCTGGTTGCGTGCTGGCGCGGGCTTCCCCTCTCTCTGCCCCCAGCAGCCGGGTGACCTCCCCTTCGCCGCCTCCAGGAGGATCACGGTGAAAGTTCGCACCAGAAGCACGGCGATCATCGGCACCCTGTGCCTTGTCGCGTCCCTCGCCCTGACCACCGCCTCCGCCGATGAGCCGGCCGCCGCGCGCCAGGCCCCGAAGGTCGCGCTCACGAAAGTGACGACGGCCGCCAACCCGTCCGCCGGCGCCGCCGGCCCCGGCGGCACGGTCTGGGTGGCCGAACGCGCGGGCACCGTACGGGTGTTGAGCAGCCAAGGGCTCAGCGACCCCGTCCTCGACATCACCAAGGAGACCACCACCGACGGTGAGCGCGGTCTCCTGGGCATCGCGTTCGACAAGAAGCTCGCGCACTTCTACATCTCGTTCACCGACCTCGAAGGCACGAGCACGGTGGACGAGTTCGCCGTACGGAAGGGCAAGATCCGCCCCGAGACCCGGCGCACCGTCCTGACCCAGACCCAGCCCTACGCCAACCACAACGGCGGCGACATCAAATTCGGCCCCGACGGCTATCTCTACATCGCGCTCGGCGACGGCGGCTCGGGCGGCGACCCGCACGGCAACGGGCAGAACCTCGACACGCTGCTCGGCAAGCTGCTGCGGATCGACCCGCGGGGAGCCAAGCCGTACGCGATCCCGGCGGACAACCCCTTCGTCGGCGATCCGGAGGCGAAGGGCGAGATCTGGGCCTACGGGCTGCGCAACCCGTGGCGGTTCTCCTTCGACTCGGGCACCGGCGACCTGCTCATCGGTGACGTCGGCCAGAGCGACTGGGAGGAGATCGACCGGGCACCGGCCGACAGCAAGGGCGGCGAGAACTACGGCTGGTCCCAGATGGAGGGCAACCATCCCTTCCGTGGCGGCACGGAGCCCGCGAACCATGTGCGGCCGGTGTACGAGTACGACCGCACGGGCCTCGGCTGCTCGGTGACCGGGGGATACGTCTACCGGGGCAAGGCGATCCCTGGCCTCAGGGGCCAGTACGTCTTCAGTGACTACTGCGACGGCACCATCCGCGCCCTGCGGTTCAAGGACGGAAAGGTGACCGGGGCGAGCGACCTGGGAGTCAACGGCGGCGAGGTCATCTCGTTCGTGCAGGGCGGCAAGGGCGAGCTGTACGTGCTCGACATCGGCGGCAGCGTCTACCGCATCGACCCGGCGTGACCAACACGCACACGACCACCGCACGGCTGCTGCCCGCCACCGAAGACGTGGCGGGCAGCAGCGGGAGAGGGGCGTGTGCCTACGACGCCGACAGCGTGGTGCGGGTGCCCCGGCGCCACACCTCACGCAGGTTGAGGGTGTCGCCGATCGTGGTGGTGGGATCGCCGTCCACGAGCAGCAGGTCGGCCCGCAGACCCTCGGCGATGCGGCCGCGGTCCTCCAGGCCGAAACGGCGTGCCGGGGTGCGGGTCGCCGCGCGCAGGGCCTGGAGCGGGGTGAGCCCGGCCCGGACGAGGTACTGCAACTCCTGGTGGACGCTGGCGCCGTGGACCACCCCACCCATGAACGGCAGCGGCATCGGGGCCGCGTCGGTGCCCGCGAGGAGGTCGACACCGGCGTCGTGCAGGGCCTTGACCGAGGCCAGGACGTCCTCCAGCTTCCCTTGCGGATAGCGGTCGTAGCTGCTGTTGAGGGTGTTCGTCCATGCCTCGTCCAGGCGGGCGGCTACCCGCGGGTCCTCGGCGAGGGGTGCGCCGGTGATGCCCATCATGGAAGCGTTCAGGACGACGCAGGGGACCACGAACGCGCCGGAGGCGGCGATGAGGTCGATGATCTCGTCGGTGTGCGGCCGGTCCATGAACAGGTGGGCGAAGCCGTCGATGCCCGCCTCGATCGCCATCCGCGTGGCGTCGACGGTCAGGGTGTGGGCGATGGTGAGCATCCCGTGCCGGTGCGCCTCGGCGACACCGGCGCTCAGGGTCGCCTGGTCGAGCATGGGCAGACCGGGGTGGCCCTCGACGGTGCCGTCGTCGACCATGAACTTGATGTAGTCCGAGCCCGCCGCGACCAGTTGGGGGATGAAGCCGACCGCCTCTTCGGGCGTGGTGGAGAACGGCATCAGGGGCTTCTCGCGCGGCAGGGGCCGCTCGCCTGGTCCGCCGTGGCCCGCCGAACTGGGGCCTCCCGGCTTGAAGCCCTTGGGCATGAGTTCGCTGGGATGGCCGCCGGGAGGGGTGATGCCGAACCCCGCGGAGCGGACATCGGCGAGCGAGTCCTTCTCCGCGAGGTGGGCGCGGCCGGGCATGGTGTTCATGCCCTGCATCTCCAGTTCGGTGGTGATGCCGAAGCGCAGGGCCAGCGCGAGTGCCTCCTCGGAGGTGTGCACATGGGCGTCGATCAGGCCGGGCAGCAGGGTCCCGCCCCCGGCGTCGACGATGTCCGCCCCGGCGGGCGGCTCGCCGCCGACCGCAGCGATCCGCGTGCCGTCCAGTACGACGGTGGTGTCCTCCAGCAGGCGCTCACCGTCGAACACGCGGCCGTTGATGATGGCTGTGATCATGACTCTCTCTTCTCCGGGCAGGTACGTCGCTCCGCTGGTGCCGAGGTCCCCCGCCGCGACGACCACATTAGTGCAACCAGCAAGTCCATGCACCTTTGCATGTATCTGTGGATTGCAGATGTATGCGATAAGCTGCGCAGGTGACTGACACGGACGCCCCCACGCCGCAGGGCCAGGCCCTCCTGGACGCCGTCGGCACGGCCTTCGCCCGGCTGCGGCGGCGCACCATGCAGGCCCCGGTCGACGGCCCTGCGGGACCCAAGGACCTCAAGCGCAACCTGGTCCTCAACCTCGTCGACGAGGCAGCCGAGACGGGCGCGGAGATGACGGTCGGCGGGCTCGCCGAGCACCTCCAGGTCGACCCGTCGGTGGCCAGCCGCATGGTGAGCGACTGCATCTCCCACGGCTACCTGGTCCGCGCGGCCTCGCAGCAGGACGGCCGCCGCACCGTGCTCCACCTCACCGGGGAAGGCACCGCCCTCCTCCGGCATTTCCGCCGGCAGCAGCGGCAGGCGTTCGAATACATCACCCGCGACTGGCCCGAAGCCGAGCGCCTCGAATTCGCCCGCCTCCTGCTCAAGTACACGGACTCCACCGCCCGGCTGCCCGCACCGGGCACCGTCGACGGCCCGCCGCCGCCCCCCGCCACGTAGGGCAGCCGCCCTCAGCTGCGCGACTCCGCCAAGACCTCCGGTTCGGCCACGGGCGCGGGCCCGCCCTCGCTGAGCCCGAAGCGCCCGTGGACCTTGCGCAGGAAGCCGGGGGCGTACCAGGCCGAGCGGCCGAACAGACGCATCGCGGCGGGTACGAGGATGCCGCGGACGGCGACGGCGTCGATGAGGATGGCAAGGCCGCTGCCCAGGCCGAACATCTGCATGAAGCTGAGCTCGGCCGTGCCGAACGCGAAGAAGCTCACCGCGAGCAGGCAGGCCGCCGCGGTGACGATGCGTCCGGTGTGCCCGAGTCCGTCGGTCACGGCGGACTCGTTGTCCGCGCCCTGGTCGTGCAGTTCCTTGATGCGGCTGGTGACGAAGACCTCGTAGTCCATCGAGAGACCGAAGGCGATGCAGAACATCAGCACCGTCATGGACACCTCCATCGGCTGTGCGGTGAAGCCGAGCAGGGAGGAGAGGTTGCCGTCCTGGAAGATCCAGGTCATGACCCCGAGCGTCGCCCCCAGACTGATCATGTTGAGGAGCAGCGCGCGCACCGGCTGCACGATGCTGCCGGTGAACAGGAACAGCAGGAGGAACGTGGTGACGGCGACCAGGGCCACGGCGAGGGGCAGCCGGCTGCCGATGGAGTCCTTGGAGTCGACCAGCTCGGCGTCCACCCCGCCGACCAGGGCCTCTGCCCCGGCGGGCGGAGCGACCGTCCGCACCTTCTCGACCAGGCTCTGGGCCGCGTCCGACTTCGGGGCCAAGGAGTGCACGACGTTGATCTGCTGTGCGTCCGGGCGCCCGAGGGCCTTGTCGCCGGGGTCGGCGGCCGCGGGCCGCCCGTCGGCGTAGGTTCCCGCGCTGCTCTCGACGCGGACGACGCCTTCGAGCCCGGACAGGCCGGCCGCGTACGCCGTCAGCGGGGCCTTGCCCAGGGGCGCGTCGATGACGACGTGAAGGGCCGCGTCGTCGCTGCCGTTGAACTTCTCCTGCAGCACCGCCGAGACCTGGCGGCTCTGCGCGTCCTCGGGCAGCACGCGCTCGTCCGGCGTGCCGAAGGTGATGCCGAGCAGTGGGCTCGCCGCAAGCAGCAGGACCGCGAGTACGGGCAGCGCGGTGAGCGCGGGGCGCCGCATGACGGTGCCGGCCAGGCGCCCCCACAGCGGGGCCCGGACGGCGGTGTGCCCGCGCCCGGCCCACGGCAGGCGTCCGCTGTTGACCCGGTGCCCCAGGACGACGAACAGGGCCGGCATGACGAACAGCGTGCTGAGGGCGGCGATGGCGACGACACCGACCCCGGCATAGCCGAACGAGCGCAGGAAGTACTGCGGGAACACCAGGAGAGCCGCGAGCGCCGCGGCCACCGTCGCCGCGGAGAACGCGACCGTGCGGCCCGCGGTGCTCACCGTCCGGCGCACGGCGTCCTCCACGCCTGCCCCCGCCGCGAGTTGCTCCCGGAAGCGGCTGACCATGAGCAGGGCGTAGTCGATGCCGAGGCCGAGGCCAAGGGCCGTGGTCAGGTTGACGGCGAAGACGGAGACATCGGTGATGCTGCCGAGGACGAAGAGTTCGGCGAAGGTGCCCGCTATGGCGAAGAGGCCGATCGCCAGCGGCAGCAGCGCCGCCACCAGGCTGCCGAAGACGAGCAGGAGCAGTACCAGGGTCAGCGGCACGGCGATGGCCTCGGCCAGGACGAGGTCCTTGCCCGACTGCGTGCCCATCTCGGCGTTCACGGTGGCCCCGCCGCCGGACTTGACGGTCAGGGCGCCCTCGTAAGAGCCGGTGTAGGCGTCGATGACGTTCTTCGTGTTCTCGTCGCGCTCCACGTCGTCGCCCTGCACGTGGGCGAGCACCATCGCCTGCCGGCCGTCCTCGGAGCGGAGGTCGGGGCTTGCCGTGTCCCAGTACGAGATCACGTTCGCGAGGTTCTTCTCCTCCTTGAGGTCGGCCGTCAGGGCCCGGCCGCCCCGGCGGGCAGCGGCGGTGTCGACGTCGCCTTCGGTGGCGCGGACCAGCAGGACCAGGTTGGGCTCACCGCCGAACTTCTCGTCGATGACCTTTCCGGCCCGGCTGGAATGAGAGGCCGGATCGTCGTAGCCGCCGCCCAGCAACTTCCCGAACGCCCCGGCGCCCAGGGCGCCCATGAGGGCCACGGCCACGACGGCGACGACGAGTATCAGCCTGGCCCGGCGGATGGCCAGTTCGGCTATGCGTTCAAACACGCACGCTCTCCTTTGGTGTCCATGCGGTGAAAGCGACGTGAAATGGCCGGAGTTGGCCGGGCAGGTGCGGTGCCGCACGCTTCGTCGCCGTGCACGAAGCTAGCGAGACAACAAGAAATTTGGCAGTGTTAGATTTTCTTCACGCCTTGTGGGTGACGGGCGTCCGACGACGGAAGAAGCAGAGGATCACGCGATGACGCTGCCCTCCCTGCGCGAGCGGCGCCGGACCGCCGCCACGCAAGAGATCCTGGATGCCGCCGAACGCCAGGTGGCCGCGCACGGGCCCGTGGCCCTATCCCTGCGAGCAGTCGCCCGCGACCTCCAGATGACCGTGCAGGCGCTCTACCACTACTTCCCGAGCCGGGACGCCCTCATCACGGCGCTGGTCACCAAGGCGTACGACGATCTGGCCGACGCGGTGCAGGCGGCCGTGGACAGCGCGGCGGACGACGCGGCCGACGACGCGCAACTGCCGCGTCTGGTGGTCGCTGCCGAGGGATATCGCGGATGGGCCACAGCCCACCCCGAGCGCTTCCAGCTCCTGTACGGAACGCCGCTGCGGGACTACGCGGCCCCCGCCGACGGCCCGACCACCCGGGCGTCGCGCCGGATGAGCGCGATCTTCGAGCGCGAGCTGTTCGCCGGCTTCACCACGGAGCAACTCGCCGCCGCAGAAGGCCCCGAGCTGTCGTCCCCGCTCCACACATATCTGGAACAGCTGCCGCACTTCGGCCAGGGACATCTGCCGCCGCCCGCGACGGCTCTCTTCCTGAGCGCGTGGGGGCACCTGCACGGTCTCGTGACTCTGGAGGTGTTCGGGCACACGGCGTTTCTCGGCGGTCACCAGGACGAGCTGTTCCGCATGGCGATACGGAACCTGCTTCAGGACATCCGCCGCCGCGTCCCGGCGGATGTGACCCCCGGCTGAGGCTGCTGCCGGTCGCCCCCGGCCGCCGTGGTGAACCGCACATCGACGTCGCCCAGCCACGCGTCCTGGTCGTCGGCCAGCGGCCGGTCGAGAGGAAGCGGGACGAACCGGCAGGCGAAGGCCAGGCCGGCGTCGGCTCCGTCGCCGCGGACCTGATGGACCCAGGCATCGGCGGCGTCGGCCGGTGCCCGCAGCAGGAAGAACGTGGTGCGGCGCGGCTGTCCCGTGTCGGGGTGCGGCTTGTCCTCCACGGTGATCGGCCGGATGACGGTGGCGGTCAGCAGCCCGGTCTCCTCGGCGACTTCGCGAAGGACCGCATCCTCCGGGTCTTCGCCCGGCCCGACTCCGCCGGCCGGGATCTGGGTGCCCGCGTCCGGCATGCCGACGTGGTCGAACACCAGGACCTCGGGGACGGCGCGGTGCCGGATCACATAGGCGGCGACACGGACGCGCGGGACCGGCGTCACGACGCCGCCCCGGTGGGGGCGCGTTCGTCCAGCAGGCCCTGGCCGCGCAGGTCGGACCACAATTGCGCCGGGACATTCGCCTCGAACGCGGCGATGTTGTGCCGCACTTCCTCCGCCGTCCGCATGCCGACCACGATCCCGGCGACGGCGGGATGGTGCGGGGGGAAGGCCATGGCCGCCCGGGGGAGGGGCACGCCATGTGCCCGGCACACGTCCGCGATCCGCCGCGCCCGCTCCAGCAGCTCCGGCGCGGCGGGAGCGTAGTCGTAGAACGCGCCCTCCTCGGGCCAATCGGTGGCCAGCAGGCCGGAGTTGAAGACGGAGGCGGCCAGTACCGACACGCCGCGTTCGGTGCAGGCGGGCAGCAGTGAGTCGAGCGCGCTGGAATCCATCAGGGTGTAGCGGCCGGAAAGCATCACCGCATCCGCGTCGGTCTCCCGGACCAGGCGGGTCAGTTTGCCGGGGTGGTACATGCCCCCGCCGATCGCGCCGACCATGCCTTCGGCGCGCAACTCGGCCAGCGCGGGAAAGCCGGTGCGCAGCGCCTCCTCGAAGTGCTCCTCCGCGTCGTGCAGATGGAGCACGTCGATGCGCTCGGCGCCCGTACGGGTCAGGGAGTCCTCGACGCTGCGCCGGATGCCGTCGCGCGTGAAGTCCCACACCCGGCGGTGCGTGGCGGGGACGGCGAAACTCTCGTCCATGTGCCCGGCCGGGTCCTGCGGGACCAGCAGCCGGCCGACCTTCGTCGAGAGCGTGAACTCCGTCCGCGGCTTGTCGCGCAGCAACTCCCCGATGCGGCGCTCGGAATGGCCGATGCCGTAGTGCGGTGAGGTGTCGTAATAGCGGATTCCGCCCTCCCAGGCTGTCTCCAGCGCCTGCGCGGCGGTGGCGTCGTCCAAGGGGGCGAACAGGCCGCCGAGCGGTCCGCCGCCGAAGCCCAGTTCGCTGACCTCCACCGAGGTGCGTCCGAGCCGGTGGGTACGTCTCGCGCGAGCCGTGTTCATGTTTCCGCCCGTGGTCGTGGACGGTGATGTGCCGTCGGCGCGGACTCCGCCGGGTCGGGCCCTGTCGAAGGCGGAGGGGGTGTCCCTCACAGCAGTGCCTGAGTGATCTGGTACGTGGTCGCCTTGGCCACGTGGGGATTGACGTGGGCGTAGTTGGTGTAGGCGTTCAACCCCGTCGACAGGGCCCAGCCGCGGCCACGGGCCCAGGTCGCGTCGTCGACGGCGAGGGCCTCGCGGAAGGCCGGGCGGGTCTTCTCGTCCAGCAGGGTGTAGGCGATCACCAGGTCGCAGGACGGGTCGCCCACCCCGAGCCCGCCGAAGTCGATCACGGCGCTGAGGCGGCCGTCGACCGTCAGCAGGTTGCCGACGTGGAAGTCCCCGTGGAACCAGACCGGGTCGCCCTCCCAGCCGGTGGCCTCCATCGCCGCGTCCCACGTCGCGGTGAGCGCCCGCTGGTCGAAGGTCCCCTCGACGGCCGCTATGGCGGCGCGGGTCGAGGCGTCCCGGGTCCGCAAGTCGCTGGACTCCAGGTCGAAGTGGGGGCCGGGGAGCAGGGCGGACGGCGGCGGGAGGTGCTGGAGGGCGGACAGGAACCCGGCCGTCTGCACCGCCGTCGCCACCGAATCCGCCAGGCCGTCGTGGCGGGCGGTTTCCCCCGGCAGCCAGTGGGTGACGGACCACCGCCAGGGGTAGCCGAAGGCGGGTTCGCCGACGGCGAGCGGCGAGGGGATCGGCAGCGGAAGGTGTCCGGCGATCCGGGGCAGCCACCGCCGGTCCTTCTGCGCCTGTCCGGCCGCCCACTCCCCGCGCGGCAGCCGCACCTGCAACTCCTCGCCCAGCCGGAACAGGGCGTGGTCCGAGCCGCCCGGCACCACCGGGCTCAGCGGAAGACCGGCCCACTGCGGAAACTGGTCGGCCAGGAGCCGGCGCACGAGGTCGGCGTCGGGGGCGGGCGGGGTGGGCATCGGTCTCCTGAAGGCGGGGGCTGCCTCGGGCAGCGCTGTTGCGTACCTGGCCAGAGCGGCAACTCATCTCCCCGAGCGCGGGGTTCGCCAACCACCCGCAGTAAACGACATGTGTCGATCCTCTGCGCCGGGAAGCCTGCCCAACCGCCACCATCACTGTCAATGTGACGGCGGTTGTACGCCGCGGAAGGCCCTGAACTCCTTGGTCACCATCTGGTTCCCCAGTCACCGCAAAGTGCGTTCTTCCACGTCAGCGGCCGCTCTCCTACGGTTTCCCGGTAACTCCCGGAGAGCACGCGTGCGTGGGCCGGATGAGCATCGAGCCCGTAGGGGCTTCCATGACAAGGAGACAGACGACATGGCCATCACCCTGGTGAATCCCGACGGGTTGCCCGAAATCGATGCCTACCGGCAGGTGTCCGTCGCCACGGGGTCGAAGCTGGTGTTCGTCGCCGGGCAGGTCGCCCGGGACGCCCACGGCGTCACGGTCTGCGAAGGCGACCTCGCCGCTCAGGTCGAGCAGTGCTACCTCAATGTCGCCAAAGCCCTGGCGGGAGTCGGAGCTTCCTTCGCCGACGTGGCGAAGCTGACCGTGTACGTCGTCGACTGGACCCCGGACAAGATGGCCCTCTTCGGAGAAGGAGTCGCCCGGGCGGCCGCGCAGCTGGGGGAGGCTCTCGTGCCGCCGGGCACGCTGGTGGGGGTGGCGGCGCTGGATGTGCCCGAGCATCTGGTGGAGGTCGAGGCCACCGCGGTCATCGACTGACCCCGCCCCGTCCCGTCCCGCTGACCCCGCCCCGTCCCGTCCCGGGGGCGTAACAAAGTGATCCAGGATCTTGGAACCGGTCGAGCGTGTCAGTTGTAGTGGCCACATGAAGTACGGATCGGCAGGGGGACGCGGCAAGGGCTTCCGGCGGCGAGGAGGGCTCGGCCTGCTGGCCGCCGTAGTGGTGATGGGCACCGCCACAGGCGCCCAGAACCAGGAGGTACTCCGGCCGATCGCGGACAGCGCCTGCCGACCGTCGGCACCGGCCGGCACACCAGGGCCCGCGAGCCGGGGCCGGGTCGGCCTGCCCGCACCCGACTTCGACGACGACGGCCACCCCGACCTGGCTCTTGAGGTACCGGCCGACAACGGCGACGCCTCGGAGACGGGCCGGATCGCCCTGGTGTACGGCTCGGAGCAGGGCCCGCGCACCGAGCACCGGACGGTGTTCACCCCCGATGACTTCGAACTGCCCGAAGAAGACGTGATGACCGGCGGCCTGTCCGTCCCGACCGTCGCCGACCTCGACGGCGACGGCCGCCCCGATCTCGTCGCGGGTGCCGGCGCCCATGTCCAGTGGGGCCGACCCGGCGGCCCGGCCCCCGGCAACCGGCCCGCCCGCGTCCGGCTTCCGCACGTCGGAGAAGGCCGTACCGCGCTCGACGCCAAGGGCAACAGTTTCTATACGGACCCGCCGGTGGCCGGAGACTTCGACGGCGACGGCCACACCGATCTGGCCACCTACCGCACCGGTCCGGAAAAGCGGCGGCTGGTCGTTCTGCACGGCCCCTTCAGCCGCGACGGAGAGCCCGCACGGACCAGTGAGCGTGCCGACCCGGACCCGCGGGGGTTCGGCCGCGTGGTCGACCTCCAGCTGATCGCGGCGGAGGTCACCGGCGACCGCGCCACCGACCTGCTCGTCCACGAACCCGGAGGGACGGGCTCGCCGCTGCTCCTCACCGGCGGCACGGACACCGCGACCGCACTGAGCAAGGAGCCCGAGAAGCTGCCCGAGGGCGAGAACATCGCCGTCGGCGACTTCGACGGCGACCACCGGACCGACATCGCCGTGGGCAACAGCGGCATCTCGACGGACGAGGAACTGGAACCGGCCGACCGCTTGGGCAGGGTGACCATCCGCTACGGCAAGGCTCCCGGGGCGCCCGTCGTCATCGAGGGCGGCGCCCGCAAGGGCGGCTTCGGTATCGGCCTGATGGCCGCGGACCTCGACGCCGACGGCTGCGACGACCTCGCCGTCCAACGCGCGGGCGACCGCGAGGGCTCCGGCGACCGCGTCGACATCCTGCACGGCGGCTCCTCGCCCGGCCTAGGTTCCCGGCCGTGGAAGCACCTGCACCGCACCCGTCCCGCACCCGATCCCGACCCCTACGACCCGCAGCAGTGGGCGGGACAGCTCGTAGGCGCAGCCGATCTCGTCGCAGACGAGCGCGACGAACTCGTCCTGGCCACGGCCTACCAGGAGAACCTCGCCCGGGACTGGTGGATCATCGACGGCGCAGGAAAGAACGTGGCGTCCTTCGACGCCGCAGACCTGGCACGTTAGGCCGCGACATCACCGCGACATGGCTGAGGAGACGAGCTGTTGACGACATTCCGACTGCACATGGGGCAGGCGGTTTCGCGTGCCCTGGCCGAATTCCCGAAAGAGCTGACCTCCGACATCTACGCGGTCACCTTCCGGATCGACAGCGTCGACCAGGACCCGAGATTCCCGTACCTGGCGATCGGCTACAACACCGAGACCGAGGTGGCCCGGGCGCTCGCGGCGGCGGGCGGGGCGGAGCCGTGGGAGGCCCGCTGGAACTACGCCTACTTCCCGCCGTCAGGGCTGGAAGGCGTCCGCGTCGTCGGCCACGACCCGGAACGCGATCCGGTCGGCGCCGAGCTGTACAGGCAGGAAGCAGCCGCCCGGGGCCTCTGGTACGAGGACGATGACGCAGGCGACCACGGAGACAACGACGCAGACGAGGACGAGCGCGGCGAACAACTCGCGGAGCAGTTCCACGAACTCTGTGTCGACCTCGCGCGCCGGCTCCACACGGACGGCCACCTCGCCGGCATCTTCGGGCGTCCCCTGCCGGTGATCCTCTACGACATGTTCGACCCCGACGCGATGTTCACGCTGACGCGCGCGGCCAACCCGCCCGAACTGGTCGGGGACTTCCTCAGCGAGGATCCCGCCGGTCAGCGGCAGGACTGAGCGCATGCTTCATGTGGCGGCGTACGGCGCTGCGGGCCGCGTCCGTGTCCGCCTGCCTCGATGGCTGCCAGGATCGCGTGGTGCCACTCACCTTGGAGAACATGCTCGTCAGACTATCCGTCAGGGCCCGATCGCCCCGGTGGCGGGCAGGGCCGTGGCCGTGACGGCTTCGGGGTGGTCCGCCATGTATGCGCGGATGACCGACTCGAAGTTCTCGTCGGGCTCCAGGCCGAGCGCGGTGGCGCGCGCGTTGTCGAAGGCGGCCGGCCAGGAGCCGACGATCGCCTCGATGGCGGGGTCGGGCGCGAGCGTCACCAGGTCGGCGACGGCGTCGCCGGCCACCCGGCGCAGGGTGGCGAGCATCTCGGCGACCGTGAGCGTCAGCGCCGGCAGGTTGACCGGGAGTCCGCCTTCGAGGCCGCCGACGCCGCGCTCGGCTTCGGTGATACGGAGGATGCCCTCGACGGTGCGGCGCGGCGAGGCCAGGGCGACCAGCAGGCCGGGACTGACCGGGCAGGTGGCAGGCAGCCCGGCGAGAGGTTCGCGGACGATGCCGGACAGGAAGCCGGAAGCGGCCGCGTTGGGTTTGCCGGGCCGCACCGAGACGGTCATCAGGCGCGCCACGCGTCCGTCGACGAAGCCGCGGCGCGTGTACTCGGCGACCAGCTGCTCGCAGACGCGCTTCTGCGTGCCGTAGCTGGACTGCGGGACGGGCAGCGTCGCCTCGCTGACCACGGGCGGCAGCGGCAGCGCGGCATCGGAGCCGTAGACCGCGACGCTGCTGGAGAACACCACGCGGGGCGTGGGGCCGCCGGCGGCGCACTGGGCGCGGGCGGCGTCGAGCAGCGCGCGGGTGGTGTCCAGGTTGGCGCTCATGCCGAGGTCGAAGTCGGCCTCGCACTCGGCGGAGACGGCCGAAGCCAGGTGGATCAGGACGTCCACCGGCTGCGCGAAGATCTCGTCGAGGTGTTCGCGCAGGTCGCCCCGGACGACGTCGACCAGCGGGTCAGTCGCCGGGGGTGTCCCTTCGGGCACGAACCGGTCGGCGAGCACAAGGCGGTCGATGGGCGCTCCGCACAGGGTCCGCCGCCTCAGCAGGGCGTCGGCGACCTGCCGGCCCAGGAAGCCGAAGCCTCCGGTGATGACGATCCTCATGCGTGTTCTTCTCCTCGGTAGTCCTTGAGCCAGCCGAGCCCTTCGCTCGTACCGGCACGGGGGATGTACTCGCAGCCGATCCACCCGTCGAAGCCCAGCTCGTCGACGACGTCGAACAGGTGGCGCACGTCGAGTTCGCCGCGGTCGGGTTCGTGGCGGTCGGGCACGCCGGCGATCTGCAGATGGCCGACGCGGCCGGTGGGCAGGTCGCGGCGCAGCGTCGTGGTGAGGTCGCCCTCCACGATCTGGCAGTGGTACAGGTCGAGTTGCACCTTGAGGTTCGCGGCGCCCACCTCCCGTACGACAGCGTGCGCCTCGGCCTGCCGATGCAGGAAGTAGCCCGGCATGTCACGTCCGTTGATCGGCTCGATCAGGAGGTCGACGCCGGCGGCAGCGGCCCGCTCGGCGGCCCATGACAGATTCGCCAGGTAGGTGTCGCGGTGCGCGGCCCGCCGGGCCGGGGTCGCTTCGGGCGGCAGGAGACCGGCCATCACATGCACCCGCGAGCAGCCGAGCGCCGCCGCGTACTCCAGCGCCCGCTCGATCCCGGAACGGAACTCGGCCTCGCGTCCCGGCAGCGAGGCGATGCCCCGCTCGCCGGACTCCCAGTCGCCGGGCGGCGCGTTGAACAGCACCTGCCGCAGGCCGTGAGCGTCGAGGCGGCGGCGCAGCTCACCGGCGTCGTAGGCGTAGGGGAAGAGGTACTCGACGGCTTCGAAGCCGTCCGCCGATGCCGCGGCGAAGCGGTCGGGGAAGTCGTGCTCGGTGTACATCATGGACAGGTTCGCGGCGAACCTCGGCATGCTTGCTCCCTGGGGGTGGAGGGCGGAGTGCGGAGGCCCGGTCACCGGTTGACTAGGTGCTTCTTGGCGGTCAGTACGGCACCCGCGCCGATGACCAGACTCAGGGGCAGGACGTACGTGGGGATGGACGCCGATCCGGTGGCGCCCTTGAGCCCGCCGATCATGTACGGGCTGACGAAGCCCGCCAGGTTGCCCGCCGCGTCGACCAGGGCGAGCCGCTCGGGCTCCAGGAACCCCGGGGCCGCGTCGGTGGGGCGGTACTAATTCCGTGCGGCGAACAGGTCATATGATGACCTGAGGGTGCGGGGCGGGCGCACTGGGATGCCGGCACACGGCTGCGACTAGGCAGTACGTGCTGAATGCGTACTGAAGCGACCCTCAACGGAGCTCTTGCCGACTTGTCGGGTCTGGGCCGGGTGATGGGAGACGGGCGCGCGCTGCGGCCGGGCAGGGAGTGGTTGGGGCGCGAGCCCGGCGGGCACCGAGGCGCCCGCCGGGGAGGATCAGATCGGCGAGTGCCCCATACCGGCGAAGACCGGCGACTGGCCCATGCCGGCGAACCACCGGGCCGCCACGGAGGCGACCTCGTCCAGCGCTCCGGGCTCCTCGAAAAGATGCGTGGCGTCCGGGATCACGCGCAGTCGGCTGAGGACACGCAGCCGATTGGCCGTTTCCCGGTTGAGACGCAGTATCTCGGTGTCGAGCCCTCCGACGAGGAGCAGGACGGGGGCGTGTACGTGGCCGAGCACATAGTCTCCGGCCAGGTCGGGACGGCCGTCGGGGCACACCACCGTGTCCACGAGGCCGGGCCTTGCGGCCGCGGCCCCGAGCGCGGCAGCCGCTCCCGTGCTCGCGCCGAACAGGCCGACCGGCAGGTCGGAGACCTGGGGAGCCAGCCAGTCGACGGACGCGGTCAGCCGGTCCGTCAGCAGCTCCACGTCGCGGTGCCGGCGGCCGGTGGCCCGGTCCGCGGCCGCCTCGTCGTCGGTGAGCAGGTCGATGACCAGGGTCCCGAGGGCGGCATTGTGCAGCGTGCCGGCCAGAGCCCGGCTACGCGGGTTGTGCGGGGAACTGCCGCTGCTGCGGGCGAGGACCGCGACACCGAACACCGTGTCCGGCACGGTCAGTTCACCGATGAGAGCCCCCTCGCCGCTAGGCACGGTGACAGTCTCGGACAGCATGGGGACCTCCGGATCGCGGGTACGGATATCGCGCCGGGTACCCATCCCGGCTTCCGCTAACGCGGCAGCGCCACTCGGCGTACCGGGCACCATCCGTATCCGGCCGACGCGTACGTGTTCGGGATGGGCCCCGGTGGAATGTCAGCCCGTTGCCTCGCGCCGTTGCGCCGCCCGGCAGGCCCGATGGCGCAGGATCGAGACGGGCCGGTTTCCCGGGGTCATGAAGAGCCGCACACCCGGGCACCCGGATCTCACGGACGCCACAGGACCACAGGGCCGCAGGGCCACAGGAACAGAGCCAGCGCGACAGATCGGGAGAGAAGCAATGGCCGACCGAAGCAGCCGGGGACCCGCCGCACCGCGGGCGGAACTCCACGGTGTCGCGGACACCGTCGAATCGAGGGGCCTCCCCGGACGGGACCCCTGGCCGGCCGCCCCCCACCCTGCACACCGGCCGGCGTCACCCGGCCACGACCCCATGGCGTCGGCATGACGGGGGAGAGCGGGAAGCGCGGACGCAAGCCGGCCCCGCGTACGCTCGTACGCCGCCTCCTGGAGACCCATGGGCGCACCTATGCCGAGGAAGCCGGAATCCGGTTGCGGGACACTCCGCAGCCGCTCTACCAACTCCTCGTGCTCTCCGACCTGTTGAGCGCACGCATCCGCAGCGCCATCGCCGTGGCCGCGGCACGCGAACTCTTCGACGCCGGGCTGCGCAACCCGCGCCGTATGGCCGAAGCCTCGTGGCAGACCCGCGTCGACGCACTCGGCCGCGGTGGCTACCGGCGCTACGACGAGCGCACCAGCACCCAGCTCGGCGAAGGCGCCGAGCTTATCCAGCGGGACTACGGAGGTGACCTGCGGCGGCTCCGCGACGAAGCCGACGGGGACGAGGCGGCTCTGCGCCGGAGCCTGCGCAAGGTGCCGGGCCTCGGGCCCGTGGGCGCCGACATCTTCCTGCGCGAGGTGCAGCGGGTGTGGCCGCAGGTCGAGCCCTGCTTCGGCGACAAGGCCATGCAAGGAGCACGCCGGCTCGACCTGCCGGAGGACCCCGGGAAGCTGGTGCGGCTCGCCGATGACGCGGATCCCGCGGCCCTCGCGGCGGCGCTCATCCGGGTCGCCCTGGACAAGCAGGCGGCGGAGGAGCTCCTTGCGTCGTAGGCGCTTCGCCCGCGCACGTGAAGCCGTTGACCCGCACACCTTGATCCGCCCCACCCCATGAATGGAGTTCTCGTGACGCGTGCCGCCCTGTTCGACGTCGACGGAACGCTCGTCGACACCAACTACCTGCACGTCACCGCTTGGTGGGAGGCCTTCCGGCAGGCAGGCCACCGGGTGTCGATGCGCGCCGTGCACCACGCGATCGGCCTGGGCGGCACGGACCTCATCGCACATGTTCTGGGCGACGACCGCGATCAGGACCAGGACGCCACCATCAGCGCCGCGCACAAGACGCTCTACGGCACCCACTTCGACCGGCTCGAAGCCTTCGAGGACGCCGGACAGCTGCTGCGTACCCTCGCGGGCGAGGGCTGGACGATTGTCCTCGCCACTTCCGCGGACGGCGCCGAACTCGACGCCCTGCGCGCCGCCATCGACGCCGACGACGTCATCACCGCGACGGCCAGCGCCGACGACGTCGACGAGGGCAAACCCGCGGCGGAGCCCGTCGCCCACGCGCTCGAACTGGCCGGTGCGAGCGCGCGGGACAGTGTGTTCGTCGGTGACTCGGTGTGGGACATGCAGGCCGCTCGCCGCGCGGGCGTCACACCGCTGGCCCTGCTCAGCGGCGGCATCCCCCGCGAGGACCTCTCCCGGGCCGGGGCGGAGGAGGTGTACGACGACACCGCCCACCTGCTGTCCTCGCTGAAGAGCAGCGCGTTCGCCCGTTAGGGGCCTGCTGATCGCCCGTGACCGGAGGGCCGTGGGCCGGAATACCGCCGAGGCGCCAACTAGGTACCTGACGGGGGAAGGTCTTCCCCCTCCGCACCGGGATCGTGCTGCGGCAGCAGGGGAAACAGCCGGGTGATCAGAGCCACCGGGCGGGCACCGTCCGGGCGGGCCAGGGGGCGTTGCTCGCGGTCCTGGTAGGGAGCCAGTGCCCGGCGGATGGTTTCCGCGACCCGGCTCATCTCCTCGGGCGTCAGATAGGCGATGGCGCTGAAGGCCTCGTCGCGGCGCCAGTCGGCCGGTGCCTGGTCGCGCCGGGCGAGCCAATGCTGCCAGCTCTCGTCCTCGAGACCCCGGGCCAGGTCGCCGAAGTGCTCCTGCTCGGGTCCGCCGCTCTCGGGCTCCCGCTGCCTCAGGCGCCAGGGGCGTGCGCGTCCGCCGTGGTGCGGGGCCTCCTCGATGCGGCCGTGGCGTGCGAGCTGCCGCAGGTGGAACGAGCAGAGCCCCGAGCTGTAGCCGAGGCGGGCGGCGGCCTCGGTGGCCGTGACGGTGCCGACCTCGGCCAGCAGATCCATCAGGGCCGTACGCACCTCGTGCCGGGGCAGGGCGTCGCCGGTCTCCCGCGTCCGGCCGGGGGCGGGAGCGTTGAGGTCGTCTTCAGTCACTTTGCAAAGTCTGCTACTTTGCAAAGCTGTTGGCAAGGGGGTCTTGCCCGGAAGGAGACAGCGATGCCTGTACGTCACGACCAGCCCCGTGCCGTGGACCGGCGGGTCCGTGTACAAGGCAAGCCCGTCGACGGGTACCCCGCGCTGTCGCCGGAGGCGGAGCGCGGTTCGGTGCGGCGGATCACTGTGGTGGGGGAGGAGATCCTGAGCCGTCCGTGCCAGGAGGTGACCGAGTTCGGGGCCGCGGAACTCTCGACGCTCATCGA
Organism: Streptomyces longisporoflavus; assembly: GCF_014649775.1. Classification (GTDB taxonomy): domain Bacteria; phylum Actinomycetota; class Actinomycetes; order Streptomycetales; family Streptomycetaceae; genus Streptomyces; species Streptomyces longisporoflavus. The sequence continues at coordinate 632,925 of NZ_BMTR01000001.1, forward strand.
CGACATGTTCCTGACGATGTACGTGGCCGAAGGCGCCGGGCTTGCCGCCAACCAAGTGGACGTCGACCTGCGGCTCTTCGTCTACGACTGCCCGGACGACGACGGCATCCGGCACATCGGCCACATCATCAACCCCGTACTGGACCTGCCCGCTCCGGGCAGCCGCCGACTCGTCGACGATTCCGAGGGCTGCCTGTCCGTGCCGGGCGCCACCATGACGGTCCCCCGCACCGACCGGGCAGTCGTTCGCGGGCTCGACAAGGACGGCAACCCCCTCGTCATCGAGGGCACGGGCTACTTCGCCCGCTGCCTGCAACACGAGACCGACCACCTCATGGGCCACACGTACCTCGACCGCCTCTCCAAACGCGACCGCAAGGACGCCCTGCGACAGATGGAAGACCGCCGGGAGGACGTCTTCGCGCAACGGGCGGCCAGAGCGGGTGGCTTGGGGCGGTAGAGGCAGGGGCTACTGGGCGGCGAGATTCGAGTACCCCCATGGACCGCCGCAGTCTTCTGGAGGGCAGGCCCGGCGGCCGGTCACGCAGCGGGGGTAGGTCACGCCAGGGTCCCGGGGCAGGGCCTTCTCCACTTCGATGTGGTGCACCCAGTCGTCGCCGAAGTCGTAGGCGTAGCTGATGCGGTCCCCGGCCGAGGGAGCCACCGCCGAAAGTGGAACCCTGCGTTCGTCGCGGTGGCCGAGTCCGCTGTCGCGGCGCCCGTAGTCGCCGACCGGAGTCTCGAAGAGGTGCATGTGGCAGTTCTCCCAGCCCATCGCGTCCTGGATCACCCTGTGCAGGCGGTCGAGGGTGAAGTCGGCCGGGACCTGCAGCCGCCGCCAGACCGGCGCGCGGATGCCGTCCAGAGTGACCTTGATTTGCAGGACGGAGTCAGCGGACATGGCAGGGCCCTTCGCGGCGGAAACGCCCTCGACCCCAGTCTGGCGACGTTGCCCCCGATGTTCCAACGGTATGGGCGAGCAGTCTCGTTGGGGGCGACGGTAAAGCCGGTGGCTTGTCAATAGCCCCCGCAAGAAGGGGAGCCCGGCAAGCCGCCCCCGCCCGGCGGGCAGGGGCGCTGCGGTACGTGCTCAGGCTGTCCGGCAGTAGTAGACACGGTGGCACACCCGCCTCCGCCCCACAGTGGACCTACGACATCAGGACCACCGACGGCCATCCCGGCGGGCAGGGTTGGCTTCGCCGTAAACCCTTGCGGTAGTCGGCCACGCGGGCCGGCACCGGCGGCTCACAGTGTGGCGGTGGCGTCCCCGATCGCCTGGTCCAGGATCGACAGGCCGAGGTCAAGCTCCTCCTCGGTGGCGGTCAGTGGCGGTGCCATGCGCAGGACGCCGCCCATGCCGGGGAGTTGGACGATGTTCATGTGCAGACCGAGTTCGAGGCAGCGGCGGGTGACCCGCGCCCCCAGTTCGTTCGAGTGCTGCTTCGTCTCGCGGTCGGCGACGAGTTCGAGCCCGGCCAGCAGGCCACGGCCCCGGATGTCGCCGACGACCGGGTGCCGCGTGGCGAGGTCCGTCAGGCCGCGGTGGAGGAACGCGCCGAGCGCCCGCGCACGCTCGTCGAGCCTGTCGCGGGTCAGGACGTCCAGGACGGTGTTGCCGACCGCGGCCACCAGCGGGTCGGAGACGTGCGTGGTGAAGAACAGGTAGCCGCGCTCGTACGCCTCCTGCTCGATCTCGGCGCTGGTCACCACGGCTGCCAGGGGCAGTCCCGCACCCAGGGTCTTGGACAGCGTGAGGATGTCCGGGACGACGCCGTCGCGTTCGAACGCGTACCAGGTTCCCGTGCGGCACAGGCCGGTCTGGGCCTCGTCCAGGATCAGCAGCATGCCGCGTTCCCGGCACTTGTCCCGCAGCGCCGCGAAGTACCCGGCCGGAGGCTCGATGATGCCGCCCGAGCTGAGGATCGGTTCCACCAGGCACGCGGCCAGGCTGCCGGTCGACTGGGCGTCGATCAGGTCGAACGCGCAGTCCAGTTGGCGGCGCCAGTCCAGCGAGCCGTCGTCCGCGGTGAAGTCGGGCCGGTAGGTGTTCGGCACGGGGATGGCGAAGTTGCCGGGCGCGCCCGGGCCGTAGCCCTTGCGGCCCGCGCTGTAGGTGGCGGACGCGGCGGCCTGAGTCATGCCGTGCCACGACCGCGCGAACGAGACGATCTCGTGCCCGCCGGTGACGAGCTTGGCCATCCGGATGGCGGCCTCGTTGGACTCGGCGCCGGTCGTCAGGAGCAGTGCCTTCTCCAGCGGAGCGGGCAGCGTCTCTGCCAGACGCCGGGCGAGGTCGACCACCGGGCGGCTGAGCATGCCGCTGAAGAGGTGATCGAGGGAGGCGACCTGCCGCTGGACGGTCGCGACGATCTCCGGGTGCGAGTGACCCAGGATCGCGCTCATCTGGCCGGAGGTGAAGTCCAGGATCTTCCGGCCGTCCGCGGTGAACACGAAGCTCCCGGCGGCACGCTCGATGATCTCCGGGGTGAATTCGGGTCCGTAGCGCACGAGATGCCTCTCCGCGTCGGACCAGAAGGCTCCGGCGGACAGCGATGCGGTGGCCGAGTGGGTGTCGGCGGCGGTGGCGGAAGCAGCAGTCGAAGCGGTCATGCCCATCGACGGTAGGCGGCACCCGAGCGACACGTCCATCTCACGATTCCGGCTTTCCTGTTCGGGAAACCCGCACAACAATGGGGGGCGTGATGAACCCCTGGAGGCTGCGGCTGCTGAGCCAGCTCGACACGCTCGGCACGGTGCGCGCGGTCGCCCAAGCCGCCAATCTGAGCCCGTCGAGCGTCTCCCAGCAGCTCGCCGTTCTGGAGACCGAGACCCGCACCCAACTGCTCGAGCGGACAGGACGCCGCGTGCGGCTGACCCCGGCCGGGCTGATCCTGGCGCGACGGGCACGGGCGATCCTCGACCACATGAGCAGCGTGGAGGCGGAGCTGCGCGGCTTCGGCGAGGAACCGGCCGGTCTTGTGCGCCTGGGGGCGTTCCAGAGCGCGATCCACACGATGGCCGTGCCGGCGGTGAGCCGCCTGGCACGCGCGCATCCGCACCTCGACGTACCCGGTCCTGCTGGTGGTGCCGCCCGATCACCCCGCCGTCGGCCGTGGCGCGGTCGATCTGGCGGCCTACGCGGACGAGCCGTGGGCCTTCGACATCCCGCAGTCCTACATGGCCAACCTCGCGCTGCGGCTGTGCCGTCAGTCGGGCTTCGAGCCGCGAGTGGTGTGCCGGTTCAGCAACTACATGATGAGCCTGCAGCACGTCGAGGCCGGGCTGTCGATCGCGCTGCTGCCCGGTCTCGCGGTCGACCGCCGCTACCGCGTCGCCACCAGGGAACTGGCCACGCCGGTCACACGCACCATCACGGCAGCCATCCGCCGCGGCTCCCCGCCGCGCGCGGCGGTGCGCGCCGTACTGGAAGCACTGCGGCACCACCCGGAGCTGCCGTTGCCGCTGCCGGACGGTGAGTGAAGGCCGCGTGAGAGCCGTGCGCGGTGCGCCGTGAGCCGTGCGCGGTGCCTGCGGGCCGCTGCCCGCAGGGCGGGCCGCATTGTCAGTGGCGGCTGAGAGTGTGGGTGCATGGACAGGGACGAGGAGTTGCTGCGCGGCCGGGTCTACGGCCAGGACCATGACGACCCCCGCCAGGGCCCGCAGCCGGGCCGGGACTACGCCGAACTGGTCGGCGGGCCGCTGGACGGCCTGTTGCTCGACATCACCGGCTGGACGAAGGGCGAGATAGAAACGGGTGTCGCGCTGCCCACGGAGCTCGGCCACTTCGGCGCAGGCGGACGGGCAATGTACGACCCGCGCGACCCGCGCCCCGGCGAGCGGCGCCGCTGGGACTGGTCCGGTGACACCCCCTGACGTGACCTGACACCCTCTGACGTCCCCTGGCGCCCCCTGCTCCACCGCCCGCTCACCGCGAACAGACGCCCGCCTGACACCGCGTCCGGCCGTAAAGGCATTCGGGCCCGGCGGCACCTTGGCTAACCTGCACGCGTGACCACCGATCTGACCCTGCTGCCGCGTGTCGCCTATCGCGGGCAAGAGGTCACCGCGCCCCGGCTGCGCGGCCTCCTCGCGCTGCTCGCGGGCGACGTGCGCACGGGCTGCAGCACCGAACGACTCGTGGCAGGGCTGTGGCCGGACGCGTTGCCGGAGCGTCCGGCCAAGGCGCTGCAGGTGCTTGTCTCCAGGGCGCGGGCGCAGCTGGGGGCCGACGTCATCGCCAGCACACCGACGGGCTATCGGCTCGCCCTCGCCGAGGAGCAGATCGACAGCTCCGCCCTGCTGCGGCATGCCGCCGTCAGCGCGGAACGGGCCAGGGCCGGGGACCACGCGGGAGCGCTGTCCGCGGCCGAGGCCGGCCTCGCGCTGTGGGAGGGCACTCGTAACGAGAGCGGCGACAGCGAGGACCCCGTAGCCGCGCTGCGCACCGAACGCGCCCCCGTGCGCGGCACGCTCATACGCGCGCAGGCGCTCGCGCTCGCCCGCCTGGGACGGCACGCGGAGGCAGCGGGCCCGCTGGCCGTGGCCGCCTCGGAGCATCCCCGCGACGAGGAGGTCCTTGCCGGGCTGCTGCGCGGTGAGGCCGCCACGGCGGGCCCGTCCGCCGCACTGGTGCGCTACGAGGCCTACCGGCGCGAGCTGCGCGACACGCTCGGCACGCAGCCGGGCGCCGCCCTCAGGGCCCTCCAACAGGAGTTGCTGCGTGACGAGGCGCCCGCGGTCAGGCACGGCGTGCCGCACGAGCCGAACCCGCTGCTCGGCCGGGAGGCGGACATCGCCGCGGTGGAACGGCTGCTGCGCCACTCGCGCGCCGTCACCGTCATCGGCCCCGGCGGCCTCGGCAAGACCCGGCTCGCGCATGCCGTCAGCCGCCGGGCCGAACAGCGCGTGGTGCATTTCGTGCCGCTCGCCGGCGTCACCGAGGACCAGGACGTGGCCACGGAGGTGGCCTCCGCGCTCGGCGCGGGCGAGGGACGGCACGGCGTGGTGAGCGGCCACGGCCCGGTCGACCCGGTGTCCGCCGTCCTGGGCGTGCTCGGCTCCGGGCCCGCCCTGCTCGTCCTCGACAACTGCGAGCACGTCATCCGCGGCGCCGCCGACCTCGTACAGGCACTGGTCGCCGCCTCGAAGGAGCTGCGGGTGCTCGCCACGAGCCGGGCGCCGCTGGACCTTACGTCGGAGGCGGTGTACGCGCTGCCGGAGCTCGGTCTTGCCACCTCGGCCGAACTGTTCACGCAGCGGGCGAGGGCCGCGAGGAGCGGCGTCGAGCTGCCGCCGGACGCGGTGGAGGAGCTGTGCTGCCACCTCGACGGGCTGCCGCTCGCCGTGGAGTTGGCCGCGGCGCGGGTGCGGGTCCTCTCGGTGAAGGAGATCGCCCGCCGCATCGGCGACCGGTTCGCGCTGCTCCGGGGCGCGGCGCGGGACGTGCCGGAGCGGCACCGCACCCTGCACGCGGTCGTCGAGTGGAGCTGGAACCTGCTCGCGGAAGACGCCAGGGCGGCGCTGCGCACCCTGTCCGTCTTCCCCGCCGGCTTCTCCGGCGAAGCGGCGGCACAGGTCCTCGGCGAGGACGCGCTGTTCCTCGTGGAGCAGTTGGCCGGGCAGTCGCTGCTCACCGTCGCGGACGCTCCGGCCGGTGCGCGCTTCCGGATGCTGGAGACCGTACGGGAGTTCTGTGCGGCCCGCCGCGCGGAGACCGGGGAGACAGACGAGGCCATCGGCCGGTTCCTCGCCTGGGCGCGGGACTTCGGGCTCGCGCACCATCACGTGCTCATGGGCCCGGAACCCCTTGCCGCCCGCGAGCGGATCAGGATCGAGCAGGACAACCTCGTGGCGGCCCTGCGGTACGCCCTGGCGCGTGCGGACGGCCCCGCCACCGCGGCCCTCACCGCCGTACTTGCCGCCCTGTGGTGCACCGGCTCCAACTACCCCCGCCTGGCGAGCCTCGCCACGGACACGGGACCGCTGCTCTCGCACTACCGCCCCGACCCCGCCTACGTCGAAGTCGCCCGTGCCGCGGCGGTGCTGTGCGCGGCGGGCCAGTTCATGAACCTGGGTCCGCGTGCCGTACGCCAGCTCGTCACCCTGCGCCGGCTGCCGCCGGCCCCGCCCGACACGCTGCCGCGCGCCGTCGCCGTCGTGCTGTGCGCCCTGCCCGCGGTGCGGCCTCCCGGCTACGCCGTGCTGCACGCCCTGTGCGACAGCGAGGAGCCACTGCTCGCGGGCATCGCCGAATGCGTGGCCACCTACGTGTGGGAGTACGAGCACGACATCGACCGCGCGCTCGTCTCGGCCCGCAGGATGATCACCGCGCTGGATCCGGTGGGCAACCCGGCCCTGCAGCTCATGGGGCACTCCCGGCTGAGCGAACTGAGCCTGCGCACGGGACAGGGCGAGGTCGCCTACGAGAACCTGCGGGCGGCGCTGCGGACGCTGCCGCGGCTGGGCGACGAGCACGACTACATCGGCATCCGCTCGGCCCTCGTCCTCGCCTGCCTGCAGCGCGGTGACCCCGACGAGGCCGAGTCCTGGCTGCGGGAGGTGCGGGGGGACAACACCGCGCCGGACGACGCCTTCTACAGCCCCGACGTCGGCGCCCGCGCCGAGATGGCACTCGCCCGCGGCCTCACGGAGACCGGCCTCGGTCTGTGGCGCAGCGCCCTTGAGCGGATGCCCGAGGCAGGTTCGCTGCACAGCGGTGATCCCTGGCTCGACCCGTGGGCCCTGCAGATCCAGTCGGCGGCCGTGACGGCGCATGCGCACGCCGGTCGCCTCGAACTCGTCGCGGACCCGGTCGATCGGCTCCGCCGGCGGCTGCGGACCCTGCTCGCCGGTCCGCCCCGCTCACCCATGGAGCTACCGGTGTTCGGGACGGTGCTGCACGCGCTCGGCATGGCGGGACTCGCCTCCGGCGACGTTTCCGCCGTACGGATGATCGCGCTGGCCGAACGGCTGCGGGTGCAGCGCGAGTTCCAGCCGACGATGTCGGCGGACCGCGCCCGGCAGGCGGCGCGGAACGCCGACGGGACGGCGTACGCCGACGCCGTGTCGAAGTACGCCGCCCTGGAGCGGGACGAGCTGTGGGGGGCGGCCCGCGCACTGAGCGGAGAGCCTGGCCGATCTATTGACCAACGATAGATTCCGATCGAAAATCGATAGATGCATCACTTCATCACGGGCGCGCTACGAGCCGTCATCGCAGTGGTCGTTCCAGTCGGCCTCTTCGGCCAGGTCGTCGTCATCCCGGTGACGGCGGCCGATGAGGTCGACCGCTTTCCCGCGTATGGCCCGCTCGCCGCGCCGTACGCGGTGCTGGCCATCCTCGGCGTCGCCTGCGTCCAGGTCGCCCTCGTCGCCACCTGGAGGCTGCTCGGCATGGCGCAGGAGGGCGTCATCTTCGCGCCGAAGGCCTTCCGTTGGGTCGATGTCATCATCGGCTCGGCGATGGCGGCGACGGCGCTTGCGATGGGCGCCGCCGTCCACCTGGCACTGGCCGAGATCCCCTCTCCGGACGAGGGGATGGACGTCGAGAGCGCCCTGGCGGCAGCGATCACGGCGGCCGGTGTGGGGGCCTCCTTCACCATGCTCACCGTGATCATGCGAAGCCTCCTGGGCAAGGCGACGGCGCTCCAGACGGAGATGGCCGAGGTCATCTGATGGCCATCGTCGTCGACATCGACCGACGGCTCGCGGAGCGCAACATGTCGGTCGGCGAGTTCGCCGCCGCGATCGGTATCACCCCCGCCAACGTCGCCGTGCTCAAGAACGGCCGCGCGAAGGCGATCCGGTTCACCACTCTGGACGCCATCTGCCGCACCCTCGACTGCCAGCCCGGCGACGTACTGCGCTGGGTTCCCGACGACGGAGGATGAGACGAGTGCGGGGCCGGCTGTCGCGCCAAAATGGGCGGGTGCGGCGTCGCGAGCGTCTACTTCGGTTCGCGGTTGAACAGCGACGTCGACCAGCGGTAGCCGAGCGCGGTCAGGGCTATGCACCAGACGACGGTGATCCAGCCGCTGTTGCCGATCCCGGTGCCGAGCAGCAGGCCGCGCAGGGTCTCGATGGCCGGAGTGAAGGGCTGGTACTCGGCGATGGGCCTGAACCAGCCCGGCATCGCGTCGACCGGGACGAAGGCGCTGGAGATGAGCGGCAGGATCATCAGCGGCAGCGCGTTGTTGCTGGCCGCCTCGGGATTGGGGCTGGCCATGCCCATCCCCACCGCGATCCAGGTGAACGCCAGGGCGACCAGCGCGAGCAGTCCGAACGCCGCGAACCATTCCAGGGGTGTGGCGTCCGTGGACCGGAAGCCGATGGCCACGGCCACGGCGCCGACGAGCAGCACACTGAGGATCGCCTGCAGCACGCTTCCGACGACGTGCCCGATGAGCACGGAGCCGCGGTGGACGGCCATCGTGCGGAAGCGGGCGATGATGCCCTCGGCCATGTCCATGGACACGGACACCGCTGTCCCGGCCGGGGTGGCGCCGATGGTCATCAGCAGAATGCCGGGGACGAGATAGGCGACGTAGTCGGACCGGTCGGCGCCGCCGCCTCCGATGCCGGCGCTCATCACGTCGCCGAAGACGTAGACGAACAACAACAGCAGGACGATCGGCGTCAGCAGAATGTTGAGCGTGAGGGAGGGATAGCGGCGCGCGTGCAGGAGGTTGCGGCGCAGCATGGTGGTGGAGTCGCGTACGGCGAGGGGGAGCGAGCTCATCGGACGGTCTCCTTGGGCTGGGCGGCGGATCGGGCGGCTGACTGGTCGGCGGGCTGCTCGGCGCGACGGTCGGCGCCGGTCAGGGCGAAGAACACGTCGTCGAGGTCAGGTGTGTGCAGGGTCAGTACGTCAGCCTCGATGGCCGCGGAGTCCAGCCGGTCGAGAATGGCGCGCAGTTCGCGCTGGCTGCCGTCGCTGGGGATCTGCAAGGAGAGGGACTCGTCGTCGCGCGTGACCTCACCCAGGGTCAGGGCGGCGGCCTCGTACGCGGCCGGGTCGGAGAAGCGCAGCCGGACGTGCCCGCCCGGGACGAGGCGCTTCAGTTCGTCGGCCGTACCCAGGGCGGCGATCTTGCCCTCGTGCAACACCGCTATGTGGTCGGCGAGTTGGTCGGCTTCTTCCAGGTACTGAGTGGTGAGGAAGACCGTGACGCCGTCCGAGACCAGCTCGCGGATGATGCCCCACATGTTGTGCCGTGAACGCGGGTCGAGTCCGGTGGTCGGCTCGTCGAGGAAGATGACGCGCGGGCTGCCGACCAGCGTCATGGCGAGGTCCAAGCGGCGCTTCATGCCGCCGGAGTAGGTGACGGCGGGCTTTCCCGCCGCCTCGGTCAGGTCGAAGCGCTCCAGCAGCTCGGCAGACGCTCGGCGGCCTTCGTGGCGGGACAGATGGTGCAGATCTGCCATGAGGAGCATGTTCTCCTCGCCGGTGATCAGGCCGTCCACGGCGGAGAACTGCCCGGTCACACCGATCATGGCGCGTACGGATTGCGGATCGGCGGCCAGGTCGTGGCCACCGACACGCAGGTCACCGGCGTCGGCGGAGATAAAGGTGGAGAGGATTTTGACGGCGGTGGTCTTGCCGGCCCCGTTCGGGCCGAGCATGGAGAAGATTGTTCCTTCGGGGACAGCCAGGTCGATGCCGTCCAGGACCGTCTTGTCCCCGTATGCCTTGCGCAGGCCAGTGGCCGCGATGGCGAGCGCGGGGGTTGTCGATGTCGTCATGGCGCACAGGTTGTGGCAGGGCGCGTTCAGCGGGGTTTCACGGTGGTTTCAAGGCGCGCTGGGGCACTGGAACCGGTCGGGGCATCGGCGGCCCCGGGTAGCGCGCGGCCGGGAAGACGGCGGCCCCGCGCAGCGCGACTGGCGGCCTCCGGGAGACGTCGGAAACTCGGAGGCGCGCACCTTTGTGCAGAAGGACGTCCACGAGCGTCTGAGCGACTGGTTCGAGCGCCAATCGAACGAGGTCGCGGACATCGTGCGCAAGGCCGTCGAGGCGGCCTCGGCACAGGCCGCGGCCCGCAAGGCGCGCGATCTGACCCGCCGCAAGGGCCTGCTCGAAACGGCGGCGCTGCCGGGCAAGTTGTCCGACTGCCGGCGATCATCTCCGCCTTCGGCACGGGTGTGCACGAGGACGCGAGACGGAAATCCGCTTGTGTAGTCGTCAGGAGACGCGATAGCCAGCATTCTGACGACAAGGAGCATGGAATGACCGCCCGTCTGGGTTCACTGAACGAGTTCTGCTGGATGGATGTCAAGACCCGTGACCTGACCGGCACCGCCGCCTTCTTTTCCAAGGCTCTGGGATGGCACTTCGCGGTGGATGAAGACGACTGGCGCCGGGCCACGAAAATATCCGTCGACGGTCATCGGATCGGCAGCGTGAGCGACCTTGCCAATCCGGTCTATCCGCCGGGAACTCCCGCCCACATCGCTTACTACCTGGCGGTCCACGACGTCGACCGCCGCGTCGAAGCAGCGACGGCGAACGGTGCGCGTCTCGTGGTGGCTCCCTTCGACGCGGGCGATCAGGGCCGCATGGCCACGCTGATCGATCCCGTGGGCGCGGCGTTCTCCTTGTGGCAGCCGCACCGCTTCAGCGGCTGGGAGCTCCCCGCCCGTGCTGCGGGCGCCCCACAGCGGATGGTCCTGGCCTGCGAACAGCCCGAACGGGCCCGGCATTTCTACCGCGAGACGCTGGGAGCTCGTCTTGACTGTGCCGACTTCGTCACTACGCACGGCCCCGCCGCCGGGTCAGGACCTCAGTGGGAACTCGCGGTCGGTGTGGACGATCTGGACAGTGTCATCTCAGGCGACCACGGTCCGGGCTCTGTCGTCCGCGCCGAAGAGGCCGAAGAGACCGAGGGGCGCCACGAGGTGCGGCTGCGCAGCCCTGAGGGGCTGACCATTCGAGTGCGCCGCCACGACCGGTAGGCGGTGGATCGGTCAGATCACGCGGAACAGGTCGGCGGCGACGTGGACGTCGGTGAGGTCTTCGACGCAGCGGAGGTTGTCGCACAGCGCCTCCAGGACCGAACCGGTGTCTGCGGCCCGCGGGGCGCCGATGGCCAGGCCGAAGACGCGGAAGCCCAGTTGGTGCTTGGCGTCGTTCCAGCCGCGCATCCACTCCTCCGTGACGTCGCATTCGTCGTCGGTGAGCATCACGATGTCGCCGCGCGTACGGGCGGTGTCGTCGAACTCCTCCTTCAGCAGCTCCGCGGCGGCCGTCAGCGGCCGCTGGTAGCTGGTGCCGCCGCCGAGGAATGTCTCCGCGAAGTCGAGCAGCTGCGTGATGCCGGCGGGCTGGTCGGCGGGGAAGCGGAAGACCTGGAGCTTGTCGGCGGCGGCGAACAGGATGCCGACGAAGTCACGCTTGGCACGGCGGGCCTGGTCGAGCAGCGCCAGGGCGCACGCCTTGGCCCACGCCTCACGGGTGATGCCGCCGGGCCCTGCGACGTACATGGAGTGCGAGGTGTCCACGCAGGCGATGACGGCGCCCTTGCCGGTGGTCTGCTCTCCCTGGATGTCGTAGAGCATCAGCTCCCCGGCGGCGTAACGCGCGGCGAACACCGCACGCAGCTCGGGCAGTCCGAGATTGGCGAGTTCGGAGGGGATGACGCGGGAGAGGTCATTGCCGAGTGTGACGCCGACGAGCTCGCCGACGGCGTTCTCCACCTTCCGGGCGCGCTCCCCTTCCGCCATCTGCCGGAAGCGGCCGATCAGTTCGGCCCACCGGGCCAGACGGCCGGTACGCAGCCGCTCGGCGAGCCGGGCGCGCTGGTCGAACGGCATCCGCTCCAGCTCGCCGGTGCCCACGCCCCACGCCTTCATGAGCGTGGCTTCCTGCCGTACGGCCTCGGCGGCCTTGGTCGCAGCCGTTCGCGCGCCGGTACGGATGACGTGGGCCGCCGGGGAGAGGGCCAGGGCGGCCTCGCCGGCGGCCTGCCGGGCAGCCGCCTCGCCGGCTTCGGCGTCGGTGATCGCCCGGTGTACGGCGTCCGCGTCCGCTGCCGGTACGGTGCCGTCCTCGTCGGCTGCGTCGGCGGCCTGCCGGAGCGCCTCGCCCACGGCGTCAGCCGCGCCCTCGGCGCCCTGCTGGACCTGCCGCGCCCGCTCGGCACGGTCCTGTGCGTCCCGCACACGCTCCAGCATCCCGCGCAGCGCGGCGCTCTGCGCGAGCACGGCCATGGCGGCGGCGTAGGGGTCGCCGACCGTCTCCCGGCGCATTTCGTCGAACTCCGGTGACTCCATCAGCGCGGTGATGATCCGGTGATTGGGCAGCCGGGAGGGGGACATGTCCGCGTGCTCACGCAGCCGCGGGCTGACCTTGTAGGCGGCCAGGAACACGTCGGTCAGGAGGTCGGCGGCGCAGGCGTGGCGCGCGCTCAACTCCTCGGCCAGGTCGCGCAGTCCGGCCGACTGCGCGTATGTGTCGCGCCAGGTGATCTGCTCGAACCGGTCCGCGACGACGGCCGCGGTGTGCCGCTGGGGCGCGGCAGCGGACAGGCCGAGCCACTTCCCGCCCCGGCCCGCAAGATCGTCGAGCGTGTTCGGTGTCGTCTTGGCCATGGTCTCGACTCCCCGGGGCTCAGAGCTGGGCCTGGACCATGCTCGCGTCCAGTCCGAGGGCCTCGGTGAGAACGCGGGCACGGACGGCACGCTGGCGTCCGGTGACCCGGTCGATGGTGGCGGTGGAGCGGCCGGCCCCCGCCGCCTCCTCGCGCAGCCTCTCCAGCCGCTTGCCGGCCATGGCGAGCTGGTTGTGGGCCTTCTTGATGACCCAGTCGCTCAGCGCCTCACGGGACTGCCCGGCCATGGCATCGAGCTGGACCTCCAACTCCTCGATGGTGTCGGCCAGGTCGAGCGCTTCCTTGGCGTCGGGGTTGACGAGCTGGAGCACCTCGCGCTCGACGGTGGGACGCTCGGTGGGGGAGTCCCACAGGACGTGGGTCAGTACGGACAGATCCGTCTCGGCGACGGCCGGGCGGCCGTCGAGGTACGCGGAGGCCTGGAGCAGCCCCACCGCCTGCCGCCAGCGGCGGTCGGAGGCGACAAGTTCCTTGCGGCGCAGGGCCGCCCGCAGCGTGCACACCGCGTCCACGATCCCGTCGGGCACCTCCACGGACGGGACGAAGTCGCTCACGGCGTGCTGCAGCGCGGACAGCTCGATGGTGGTCCGGGGCGGCGCCGCCGGGCGGCCGACGGCGGAGCGGACCAGTGCGGCGAAGTTCGAGGGGTCTTCCAGATAGGCGACTTCGATCCGTACGAGCAGCCGGTCGTAGATCGCGGCCGCGTCCTGCTCGCCGGGCAGTTCGTTGCTCGCGGTGATGGCCCCGATCAAAGGACAGCGGATCGGCTCGCCGCCGCTCTCGGGGTGGTAGATCCGCTCGTTGAGGTAGCCCAACGTCTCGTTCAGCGCGGCCGTGGAGCACTTGAATATCTCGTCGATGAACGCGACATGCGCGGTCGTGGCGCGGCCGTCGTAGACCTGGCGGTACTCGCCGCGGGCCAGCGCGGCGACATCGATGGGCCCGAACATCTTCGTCGGCGCGGTGAACTTCGACAGGAGGATCTCCCAGTACGACGCCCCCTGGACCCTGCCCGTGAGCTCCCGGGCCATCTCGGACTTCGCGGTACCGGGCGGGCCGAGGATCAGGGAGTGCTGCCCGGCGAGCAGCGTCACCACCAGTGTCCGCACCACGTCGGCCCGTTCGTAGAAGCGGTCCGACAACTCGTCGCTGATCGCCCGCAGCCGCTCGGCCGTCTCCCGGGCGTCGTGCGTGCTCTGGTCGTGTGTGCTCTGTGCGCCCATCGTCCTCTTCGCTCCTCGCAACGGCCCTCGCCCGAGCAAGATAACTCGCAGACCAGGACGACCCGCCCGGGCCCTCGTATGCTTGGCCGGTGAACGACGCCGTCATATTGCGGGTCAGCGCGACCCCGTCCGCCCCCGCCCTCGTGCTTCGACCGTGGCGACTCCAGGACGCCGCCGCGCTGGTCGACGCCTACCGGGACCCGCACTTGCGCCGGTGGACGAGTTCCGTCGTCGACAACGCCGCCGATGCCGCGCGGTGGCTGCGATCACAGCAAGAGGGGTGGGCGACGGGAGAGCGGCTCGACTTCGCCGTACTCGAGGAACAACCGCACGCTCCTGACGGGCGACTGTCCGGCAGTGTGGTCCTCAAGGAAGCGGCGCCCGGTCGGCCGTGGGCCGAGGTGGGCTACTGGACGGCGGCGCACGCGCGCGGGCGAGGTGTGGCAGCCCGGGCCCTGGAAGCCCTCACCGGGTGGGCCTTCGACACCTTCGGCGCCACCGGACTCGAGCGTCTCGAGCTTCTCCACCAGGAGGACAACCTGGCCTCGTGCCGCGTGGCACACAAGGCCCGGTACGAGTTGGACAGAATCCTGCCCGCGGCGCCGCCCGTCTTCCCCCGCGAGGGACACCTGCACGTACGACACGCGGGCTGAGGGAGCCGTGGCGGCGGGCCGGGGTCCGAGCCCGCGAGTATCCGCGTTCGCCTGTATGGCGATTTCTGCGGCCCGGGGCTCGGACTGGGTAGTAGGAATACGGCATACGTCGATGAGAGGAGCCGGTGTGGCGTCGGAGGACAAGGACGCGGAGGGTTTGCTCGAGGGGCTGTCGGTGGACGAGGCCCGACCGGAGCGTCCGGTGCTGCTCGACGCGCAGGGAGAGCCACTGCGGACCTGGCAGGAGAACTACCCCTACGAGGAGAAGCTGCGGCGCAAGGAGTACGAGCGCCGGAAGCGGATCCTGCAGATCGAGCTGTTGAAGCTGCAGAAATCGGTGCGTGATCAGGGCAAACGTGTCGTGGTCGTATGTGAGGGGCGCGACGCCGCCGGCAAGGGCGGCACGATCAAGCGCTTCACCGAGCGCCTCAACCCCCGCGGGGCCCGCATCGTGGCGCTGGACAAGCCCACCGAGCGGGAGGCGGGCCAGTGGTACTTCCAGCGCTACGTCGCCGAGCTGCCGTCCGCCGGGGAGATCGTCTTCTTCGACCGCTCCTGGTACAACCGTGCCGGCGTCGAGCCCGTCATGGGTTTCTGCACTCCCCGAGAGCACGAGGAGTTTCTCCAGCAGGCGCCGCTCTTCGAGAAGATGATCACCGACGACGGCATCGTGCTGGTCAAGTTCTGGTTCTCCGTGTCCAGGGCGGAGCAGCGCACACGCTTCGCGATCCGCCAGGTTGATCCCGTACGCCAGTGGAAGCTCTCGCCCACGGACCTCGCCTCACTCGATCTCTGGGACGCCTACACCCACGCCAAGGTGGAGATGTTCCGTGCCACGGACACCGTCCACGCCCCGTGGTCGGTGATCAAGTTCAACGACAAGCGCCGCGGGCGCCTCGAAGCCATGCGGCACCTGCTGCTGCGTGTCGACTACGAGTCCATGGACAAAGACGCGGTGGGAGAGGCGGACCCGCTGATCATCGGCCCGGCGGACACGCTCCTCGAAGCGGGCGAGGATCCGACGGACCTGTCACCCAGCAGGCTCGCCGGGAACGAGCGCGGTCCCGGTCAGCACCCGTGAGGACACATGCGCAGGAACGGAAACCGCCTGTGCCCGCGTCGGGTCTGCTCGGCGTTTTCGCTCATCCCGACGACGAGTCCCTGTCGGCGGGCGGAATACTCGCCCGCCGGGCAACGGAGGGCGCGCGCACCGCGGTTGTCACGGCGACCTGGGCCACGGGCACCACGCGTGCCGCGGAGCTCGCCCAAGCGCTCCGGGTCCTCGGCGCCGGTGAGCCGCGGCTGCTCGGCTACGCCGACGCCCGCGTACCGGACTCGGCACCGGGCGCGGCGCGGTGGTGTGACGCGCCGATCGACGAGGCGGTGCGGGAACTGGTGGCGCACATCAGGGAGTTCCGCCCAATGACCGTGGTCACGCATGACGCGTACGGAGGGCTGACCGGCCACCCGGACCATGTGCACACGCACCGGGTGACCATGCTCGCGTTCCAGGCGGCCGGGCTCGAGCGGCTCTACCCGGACACCGGGGCGCCCTGGCAGCCGAGCGCCCTGTATCTGGCCACACACCCGCACTCGGCCCTGCGGGTGTGGGGCGGTCATCTGGCGCCGACAGGCAAGGCCATGCGCAGCGTCCCGGACGCGTGGGTCACTCACGTCGTCGACGTCAGGCCCTGGCTGGAGCAGAAGGTCGCCGCGGTGCTGGCTCATGGCACCGAGGTGGAGCGGGGCGCCGCTCCCGGGCTGATCGCCCGCCTGCCGGCGTCCGACCGGGAGGCGTTGCTCGGCACCGAGTGGTACATCCACCATGGTCCTCCGCACGGCGAACACGTGTGACGCGGCCCGGCGGGCAACGCAGCCGCCGGACCGGGGAGTGTCACGGAAGCGGGGCGCCTAGCGTTCCGCGAGGGCGGCGAGCAGTCGGGCGGCCGGCCCGGGGCGGACCAGCCAGCTCAGGTGGCTGCTTTCGAGGGTCTCGACGTCGAAGGGGTTGTCGGGGGTGAGCGTGTCGGCCTCGCGGATCATGCGGTCCTGCATGGCGAGCGGAATGCTGGTGTCCGCGCTCAGGCGTACGTAGGTCTTGGGGATGCGGCCCCAGGTGGGGGCCTGTGCCCGGTCGGCGGACGTGCCGACGTCGAGGTTCTCGTCGGGCTGGAAGGTGTTCAGGAAGTTCCGGAACTCGTCGTCGGTGAGGTCGGCGGAGAAGGCCTGCTTCATCGCGGCGAGTGTCTCGGGCGCGGCGGTGCGGAAGTTGACCCGGAGCAGGCCGAGTTCGGCCGGATTCCCGACCAGCGCCGCAGCGAACGCGGCCGGGTCGACACTCGCCATCTCCGGTTCCGCGTAGTAGCCGCCCACGTCCATGCTGACGGGGCACCAGGCGGAGACGTAAGCGATCCGGTCTATCAGGTCGGGCCGGGCGTTACCCGCCGCCGTGATCGTGGCGCCGCCCCTGCTGTGGCCGACGAGGATCGTCGGACCGTTCTCCTTCGCCCGCTCGAGGACGCCGATCACGCGGGCGGCGTTGTCGGCGAGGGTGACCCCCTTGATGCTGCCCGGTTCCGCGGCGAGCGCGTCGAGGTCCTGAGGGGCCTGGTAGGCCGCGGGGTAGGTCGCCTCGAAGCCGTGGCCGGGGAGGTCGACCGCCACGGAGCGGTGCCCGAGCAGACCGAGCTCGGCCTGCAGCGGCGCGAACGAGAAGGAGTTCGCGAAGGCACCATGAACAAATACGAATGTCGGCTGATGTGGCATGCCCGTAGCCTCCAATGGAACGATCTTCGGGACAAGCGCAATTCGGATACTCCCGCAGCGCGCCCGTTGCGGCCCCGTGCGGCCTGCGGCGTGCTTAGCATGGGCGCCATGACCGTAGATGTAGATCTGTTCGCGGGCATTCCTGTTCGCGACTACAACACGGCGGTGGCCTGGTACGGGCGACTTCTCGGCACACCGCCGTCCTTCCTGCCCAACGACACCGAGGCGGTGTGGGAGCTCGCCGAACACCGCTACGTCTTCGTCGAGGTGCGGCCCGAGCACGCCGGGCACGCCATGCACACCGTCTTCGTCGGGGACTTCGACACCCGCATCTCCGAGATCGCCGAGCGCGGTCTGAAGCCGGACATGCGCGAGACCTACGCCAACGGCGTCCGCAAAGCCACTTTCCGCGACCCGGACGGCAACGAGATCGGGTTCGGCGGGGGGCCGGTGGAAGGACCGCAAAACTGAGCCCGGCGCCGCCGGCCGGTCGCCGGGCCCGCGTCAGCGCCTCGCGCTCGCGTAGGCGTGGAAGCCCTGTCCGCTCTTGCGGCCGAGGCGGCCCGCCGCCACCAGGTCCGTGAGCAGCGCGCACGGGGCGAAGCGGGCCTCCCCGGTGAGGTCGTGAAGTACGTGCAGAGTGTCCACGACGGTGTCCAGGCCGATCAGGTCGGCGGTACGCAGCGGGCCCATCGCGTGGCCGAAGCACTCCTGGAAGAGCCGGTCCACCGTGGCGGCGTCCGCGGTGCCCGCCTGGACCACGCCCGCCGCGTCGTTGTACGTGCCGTGCGAGAGGCGGTTGGAGACGAAGCCGGGCGCGTCACCGACCACGATGCCTTGCTTGCCCATGCTGCCGAGCAGGTCGTGGGCGTCGGCGAGAGTCTGCTCGTCGGTCTGTTCGCCGCGGATCATCTCCACGGAGTCCTTGGCGTAGGCCGGGTTCATGAAGTGCATGCCCAGGACCCTGCCGGGTTCGTCGACGTGCTCGGCGAGCAGACCGACCGGGATCGCGGACGTGCAGGTCGCGATGACCGTGGCGGGTGGCAGCACGGCATTGAGGGAGCGGAAGACCTCCTGTTTCACGGGGATGCTCTCGCGGGCGCACTCGATCACGAACGAGGCGGTACGCAGCTCGGTCAGGTCGGAGCCGAAGCGCACCCGCGCCACCGTGCGCTCGGCCCCGTCGGCCGGTCCGCGGCGCAGCAGTGCGGCCATGCGCAGTCCGGCGTTCAGCCGGGCGGGCGCGGAGTCCAGGGCCTCCGGCACGGGGTCCACGACGATGACTTCATGGCCTGCGGCCGCCAGGCAGTGGGCGACGCCGACGCCCATGGTGCCTGCGCCGACGACGCCGACCGTACGGCTGGGAGTGGGGGGCGGGGTGGCGTGGGACATGGCTACTCCTGGGTCGGCGTACAAAGGGGAAGGTGAGGGTGTCCGGGTCAGGCGCGAGTGATGACGCGTACCGTGGCGTCCGGGGCGGGTGGCGTCCGCGCGGTGTCGAAGCCGAGGAGGACCCGGTCGCCGCTGCGCTCGATGACGTCGAAGCCGCTGAAGCGCAGATTGACCAGCATCACCCGGTTCACTTCGGTGGGCACGAACTCCGCCACCGGGCGGCGGCCTCGGGCGAGCGCGTCGCGCACGATGTGGCCGATCAGGGCGGGGCCGATGCCGCGGGACATGACGCGGCAGGACAGCAGAAGAAGCTTCAGCACGCTGTCGTTGCCGGAGAGTTCGGTGAGCGCGAGGCCGATGGTGCCGTACGAGCCGAAGCGGTCCTCGAGGCTCGCCACCAGGACCTGGTGTGATGGTGAGGCGCTCAGTTCGCGCAGCTCGGCCATGTCGTAGGTGCGGCCCGTGGTGTTGAGCTGATGGGTGCGGACGGTGAGTTCGTGGGCGCGTTCGAGGTCCGTCTCGGTGGCCCGGCGCACCGTGAGGACCAGGCCCAGGGTCGCCAGGAAGTCCTTCGCGGGACCGGTGTGGGTGTCCTGGGCGCGCTTGCGGCGCAGCTCCCCGCGGTAGAGGTGGCGGCGGCCGCGGCTCTCGTCGGTGATGAACGGGGGCCGGTAGGCGTCCAGTTCGGGCAGTTCGGCAGCTTGCTCGGCGGGGTGGACGCGGACGGCGGGGTGGGCGGCTGCGACCTCCGCGCGCTCCACCGCGTCGTTGTCGATGAACGCCACGGTGTCGATACCGATGTTGAGTGCCTCGGCGACGCGGCGTACCGCGTCGGACTTGGCGCCCCAGCCGATCTCCAGGACCGTGAACAGTTCCTCGATGCCGAGGGCCTTCAGGTGTGCGACGGCGGTGTCGTGGTCGCCGCGGCTCGCGGCGGCGTGCAGGATGCCGCGCTCGTCGAGGGCGTGCAGCGTGGCCAGGACGGCGGGGAAGGCCTGCGGGGCGTCGCCCTCCAGGACGGTGCCGTCCCACACGGTGTCGTCGAGGTCCCACACCAGGCACTTGACGGTCGGCGCCGGCGCGGGCACCTCGGTGCTGGCGGTGGTGCCGGTCGGGTGGGCTTCGGTGGTCATCGCGGTCCTTCCTGGATTACCGTGCGGGTCCGTTCGGTGGGTGCGGGCCGGTAGCCGTGGCGGCGCAACAGCCGGCCCGCGATGTGCAGTTCGGAGACGAACTGCGAGCCCTCGATGAGCTCCATGACCTTGGCGTCGCGGAAGAAGCGGCCCGCCAGGCTGTCCGGTGCCATCCCCGCGGCGCCCAGGATCTGCACTGCCGCCCCGGATACGGCGGTGGCGGCGCCGGCTGCCGTGTACTTGGCGACCACGGTCTCGGCCACGGCCGAGGGGTCGCACTGCTCGCGCAGTCGGGCGGCGCGGGCGCACAGTTCACGGGCGGCGACGGCCCGCACGGAGGCGCGGGCGAGTTCGGCGCGTACGAGCTGGTGCTCGGCCAGTGCGACGCCCCGCTGCAGGCGGTGCGCCGCGTGGTCGGCCGCGGTGTCGAGGCATGCCTCGGCCATTCCGACGCAGCCCCATGCCACGGTGTGGCGCCCGTGGTCCAGGGCCGTGCCGATGACATGCGTGAGGCCCATGCCGGGCGGGCCGACGAGGTGGTCGCGCGGGACCCGTACCGCGTCGAAGTCGACATGGGCGATTTCGGCGGCGCGCATGCCCAGTTGGTCCTCGACGGGCTCTCTGCGCACGCCGGGACGGTCGCCCTCGACGAGCACCGCCGAGGGGCGTCCGGCGATCTGGCCGAGGACCAGGAACACCCCGGCGGTCCTGCCGAAGGTGATCCACAGTTTGCGGCCGGTGACGACCAGCTGGTCGCCGTCCTCGTCGATGCGCGTCTGGACGCCGGCCAGGTCCGTGCCCGCCGCCGCCTCGGTCGCGGCGAAGGCGGCGAAGCGGTCCCCGCGGGCCAGTTGCGGCAGCCACTGCTCGCGCTGGGCCGCCGTGCCCCAGCGCAGCAGCGCGGCGGCGACCATCTCCTGCACCGTGAGCAGGCCGCGCAGCGCGCTGCACACCCCGCCGATCCGGGCGCAGACCTCGCCGAGGTCGGCGGGGCCGCCGCCCGCGCCGCCGTAGCGCCCGGGCAGCCCGACCCCGAAGAGCCCGGCCGCGGCGACGGCCTTGCGTACCCGCTCGGGAAGGGTGCCCGAGCGGTCCCAGTCCGCGGCCTCGTGCCGGACGGCAGCGGCGAACTCCGCCGCGTCCGGGAGGCCCGTGGGTTCGGCTGCCTGCGTCATGATGCCGCCGCACCGCTCCGGGTACGGGCGAAGTCGATGATGCGGGCGGCCGTGCGGAAGTTGTCGATGGCGAGGTCCTCGACCTCCACCGTCAGCTGGAAGCGGTGCTCCACGAAGGTGACCAGTTCCAGGGCGAAGAGCGAGTCGGCGAGCCCGGTGGCGAAGTAGTCGTCGTCGGGGCCGACCTCGGTGCCGAGGGCGGCGGTCAGGAAAACCAGGACGTCGTCGACCGTGGTCGTCGCGGGTGCTGTCGGCATGGGTGATCTCTCTCCTCGGGTCTCGCGGGCAAGGGGTACGGGATTCGGGGGCACGGGCGGCCCCGGTGGCACACGCGGTGCGGGTCACAAGTAGTGGGTCGCGGCGCCCTCACCGATCTCCACGAGCAGCAGGCTCCACGCGGCGGCCGGGCTCGCGCTGAGCAGCACGGCGCGCTGTCCGTCTTGCAGGCCGCCGCGTTCCAGCTCTGTGTGCAGGTTCAGCAGGACGTCGTTCGGGCCCAGGTGGCCGTACTGCCGGAGGTTGTCGAAGCACGTCGTGCTGATCTTGATGTCGAGTGTCTCCTCGGTGAACCGGAAGCCCCCCGCGGACAGGTTGTGGCTGAGGTGGCAGTCGATGTCGGCCGCCGTGAGGCCGTTGCGTTCAAGGAGGCGCCGGTACATGGCGCGCAGCCGGTTGCGGGTCTCGACCGCGAGCTTGAAGGAGTACGCGGTCAGGTCGCCGCACTCCTCGCGCCACCGGTCGGTGGGCCGGTCGCGGTAGTCGACGTGGAAGAGGTCCCAGTAGGCGCCGTTGGTCTCCTGGACGATGTCGAGGATGCGGATCGGGCCGCTGCGTGAGACGAGCGCGGCCGCGCCGCCGTCGCCGCTCACGGTCACCGGGTGCCGGTAGCGCTGCGGTGTGGGCGGCTTGCTGCCGTGGGCCACCAGGACGTGCTCCAGCTCCGGGTCGGCGGCGAGCAGTCCGCGGGCGGCGAGCAGGGCGGGCGTCAGGGAGACACAGCCCAGGCCGCCGACGGAGAACGTCAGCGCCTTGCGGGCCCCGAGCAGGTCCTGCAGCCGGGTGGCCGACGAGCTCATCAGCGTCTCGGGGGCACGCGAGTCGATCAGGATCAGCGCGCCCAGGTCGTCCGCCGCGAGCCCGGCCTCGGCCAGGGCCCGCTGGGCGGCCCGTCCCGCGAGGTCGAAGGCGCCCAGGGTGTCGTCCGCGCGGACCTCGTCGATGCCCAGCTGCGCACAGGTCTCGCGCGCCGCCTCTCCGAGCTCGTCGAGGCCGGGCAGCTCGGCGAGCGGCAGCACGCCGTCCGGTTGGTAGACGGCCACCGTGTCGAGGGCCGTCGCGGAGGCCATCAGCGGTCGCCTTCTGTGTCGTCCGTGCTCTCCGTGCTCTCCGTGCTGTCCGTGTTTCCCGTGGTGTCCGTGTTTTCCGCCGCGGCGAGCTCGGTGAACGCCGTGACCAGGTGGTCGGCGAGGGCTTCCATGTCGGCGTCGGCCACCGATCCGCGGGAGACCACGCCGATCTCGAGGACCCCGTCGATCACATGGCTCTCGACCACGATCGGCACCTGGGCCAGCAGCGACTCGGGCAGTGTCGACAGGGCCATGGAGCGCATCCGGATCGAGTCGCCGGCCAGCTTGGCAAGACCGTTGTTGGCGTTGGCCAGGTGCTCGACGAGGAGTTGCGGCTCCGGGAGCTCGCGCAGCTGTGCGACCTCGGTGGTGGGCGGGCTGAGGTGGCGCAGGACGCCGTAGCCGATGCCGTCGTTGGGCACGGCGAGCGCCGTACCGGCCGCGGGCAGGAGTTCGGCGGGCCCGGCCCCGGGCTCGACGCGCAGGAAGACCGGGAAGAGATGGGTGAACCAGCCGAAGGACGTGCTGCGGTCTCCGTGCCACAGGGCGTTCGGCGCGGCCCCCATGCCCAGCGCGCTGAGGTAGGCGTCGGGCGTGCCGCGCCACCGGGACCAGGCCACCGCGACCGCGGCCAGCGCGGCCTGCTGGCCCGAGGGCCCGCTGTCGGAGAGCCGCGCGGCGACGCGGCCCTCGACGGTACGGCGCACCAGGCTCGGCGGCTCACCGGCCGTGCCGTTCTCGGGCGCGGGCAGCGCACCGGTCCCGGCGCTCAGGATGCCCTGCCAGTAGGGGAGTTCACCGGCGACCTCGTCGGATGCGGACATCGCACGCAGCTGATGGGTCCACTGCCGCCAGGCGGCCGGGCGGACGGCGGCCGCGGCCTGGCCGGCGAAGGCGGCGTTGAGGTCGTCGACCAGCGGCACGAACGACAGGGCGTCGTAGACGAAGTGGTGGATGACGAACAGGATCACGCCAGGCAGGGATGCGCCGCGGTCGTAGAACCTGGCGCGAAGGAGCGGACCGCGGCCCAGGTCCACGTCGGCCAGGAGTTCGTCCAGGTCGGCCTCCAGATAGGCGTCCAGCTGCTCCTCGTCCAGTGGCGGCAGCACCCTGACGTCGACGACCGGAGCGGTCTCGCGTTCGGCGCATTCGATGCGCCAGCCCAGGCTGTTGTGGCGGAAGCGGTAGCGCAGCGGCTCCTGGATCTCGACCAGGCGCTCGAAGGCGGCGCGCACCTGGTCGCCCCGGACGCCGGGCGCGGTTTCCAGGATCACGGGCCGGATGAAGTCCTTCGCGTCGTAGCCCGACTCGGCGAGCATGGCCTGCACCAGCGGGCTCGGCGGTATCGGCTCGACCACGGGCGCCGGGGCCGCGGACCGCGCGGCCGGCTCCGGTGCGGAGGCCACGAGCACCGATCCCTTCCCGGCGAACGCGGCCAGCTCGCGCAGAGTCGGGTGTTCGAGCACGTCGTGCGGGGTCAGCCGCAGCCCGGCCCGGGTGGCGCGCGAGGCGATGGCCACGGTGAGCAGGGAGTCACCGCCGATCCGGAAGAAGTTGTCGCCCGGCGCCACCCGGCCGATGCCGAGCACCTCGGCCCAGATCGCGCCGAGGATCCGCTCGGCCTCGCGCCCGGCCGCGTCGAGGACCGCGCCCGGTGTCGCGGCCGTGGTCACCGAGCTCAGCTCGTCGATCGTGTTGTGGTCGAGCACTTTGCTCTCCTTCATCGATTTACGGTCGAGCTTTCCGTTGGTCGTCTTGGGCAGGTCGTCGTGCCGCTCCACGCGGCCCGGCACCATGTACTCCGGCAGGGCGCGGGCCACCCACCGGGTCAGTTCTTCCTCGGGGACGTACGCGCCGGCGACGTGGGCGACCAGGAGCTGGACGCCGGAGGGCTGCCGCTCGGCGAGGACCACCGCCTCGCGGACCTGCGGGTGGTCCATCAGGACCCGTTCGATCTCGGCAGGCTCCACGCGCTGGCCGCGCAGTTCGAGCTGGTGGTCGTCGCGTCCCTCGAACTGCAGGGTCCCGTCGCCGCGGATCAGGGCCTGGTCGCCGGTGCGGTACATCCGGGCGCCGGGCTCAGCCGCGAAGGGGTCGGCCACGAAACGGGCTGCCGTCAGGCCGGGCTTGCCGTGGTAGCCGCGGCCGACGTTGACGCCGCCGAGGTAGACCTCGCCCCGCTCGCCCCGGTGCACCGGCCGCCCCCTGGAGTCCAGGAGGTAGACGCGGGCGCCCGGCAGCGTCCGCCCGATGTCCGGCAGGCCCTCGTCCCCGGCCTCGGCGTCGGTCACCCGGCCCGCGGTCGCGCAGAGGCCGCACTCGGTGGGTCCGTAGACGTTGAGCAGCGTGAACGGTGCGCGGCGCGGCGGCCGCAGCCGCAGCACGTCGCCGCCGGTGAGTACGTAGCGCAGCCCGAGCCCGGGCACGTCGGGGAGCTCGGCCAGGATCAGCTCGGCCAGCGGGGTCGGCATGCCCGCCACGGTGATGCCGAGGCGGGCGAAGTCGGCGAGGAGGTTTTCCGGGGTCTGCAGCCGGTCCTGCACGAAGCACAGCGTCACGCCGTGGTAGAGGGCGCACAGGACTTCGAAGGCGGCCAGGTCGAAGCCGGCGGCGGCGAGCTGCGCGAACCGGTCGTCGGCGGTGAGCTGCGCCTCCTCGCCGAACCAGCGCAGCAGGTTGATCAGGACGCGGTGCTCGACCTCGCAGCCCTGCGGGTGGCCGGTGGAGCCCGAGGTGTGCACCACGTAGGCGAGGTTGGCCGTGCCCGCCCGCTGCGGCGGGGCGTCAGGACCGGTGTCCGTCCCCGCGGCCGCGGCGGCCGGGTCGGCGATCCGCAGCACCGGGAAGCCTGCGTCCGCGTAGCGCTCCATGCCCGGGCCCGCCAGGAGTACGGGAGCGGTGATCCCGGCGAGTACGGAGCGCACCCGCTGCTCCGGGACGCCGGGGTCGACCGACGCGAACGCGCCGCCCGCCTTGAGGACGGCGAGCCAGCCGACGACCAGGTCCGCACCGCGGTCCGCGATCACGGGGACGGCGACGTCCGGGCCCACGCCGTGCTCGACCAGGCGCCGGGCCAAATGGTTCGCCCGCCGGTCGAGCTCAGCGAAGGTGTGCTCGCCCGCCGCGTCGACGACGGCCGGTTCGTTCGGGCGCCGCGCGGCGTGCTCCGCGAAGACATCGCCGATCAGCCGCTCGTCGGGGGTCCGGAACGGCTCCCCGGCCAGGATCGATGGCTCGTCCTCCTGCTTCAGGAGGTCGGCCAGGGGCCGGTCGGGCTCGCGCATCGCGGCCGTGGCGACATCCTGGAAGAGGCCGACCAGACGGCGTGCGGTCTCGGGCTCGAACAGGTCGACGGCGTACTCCAGGTAGCCGTCCATCGGGCCGCCGTCCTGGTCGTACAGGCCGAAGGTGAGATCGAACTTGGAGGTTCCGGGGGCGATTCCGGAGACCGTGGAGAGCTCTTCGCCCACGCGCTCGGCTGTGAGGTCCGCCAGGTCGAAGGGGGCGGTGGCGGTGTTCTGGTGGGTGTAGCAGACCGTGAACACCGGGTGGCGCGACGGGTCGCGGTGATCCGTGTCGGCGACGATCTTCGCGAAGGGGATCTCCTCGTGGTCCAGGACTCCGGTCGCCGTGGTCGCGCAGCGGGCCAGCAGTTCACGGAAGCTCAGGCCCTCGTCGACCCGCGTACGGAAGGGGAGCAGGTTGTTGAAGTAGCCGATCAGGTCGTGTGTGCCGGGGTTGAAGCGGCCGGTGGTCGCCGCGCCCACCACCACGTCCCGGTGGCCGGCCCACAGATGCAGGACCGCGTCGATCACGGCGAGCATGGTGACGAAGGTCGTCGTGCTCTCGCGGATGCTGAAGGCGCGCAGCTGACGGGCGAGTTCATCGTCGAGGCAGAACTTCACGCTGTCGCCCGCGAAGGACTGCACGGCCGGGCGCGGGTGATCGAGGGGCAGCTCGGGGGAGTCCAGGCCGGACAGCTGCGCACGCCAGTACTCCAGGCCGCGCGCCATGCGCTCCGAGTCAAGCCACTGCCGCTGCCAGGCGGCGAAGTCGGCGTACTGGACGGGGAGTTCGGGCAGGGCGGGGGCGGCAAGGCCGCGGCGCGCCGCGTAGCAGGAGGCGAGCTCCCGGTAGAAGACGGCGGGGGTCCAGCCGTCGAAGGCGATGTGATGCCAGGTGTGCGCCACCACGTGGTCCTCGTCGCCGATCTTGATCACCACGGTGCGGAAGAGCGGGCCGCGCGCGAGGTCGAACGGCTCGGTCGCCTCCGCCGTCATCGCCCGTGTCAGCTCCGCGCGGCGCTCGGCGTCCGGCATGTCCGTCAGGTCGCGGAAGGTCAGCTGCGGCTCGGGCAGGTCGGCCAGGACGTACGGCCTGCCGTCCTCGTCCGGGATGCGCGTGCGCAGGACTTCCTGGCGGGCCAGGACGTCACGCAGCGCGCCCCGGAACGCGTCGAGGTCCAGAGGGCCGACGTAGCGCAGGTTGATGGGGATGTTGTACAGGGCGGTGCCGGGCTTGAGCCGGTCGAGATACCACAGCTGCTCCTGGTTGAAGGAGAGCGGCAGCCGGCCAGGACGGTCGATCGGGGTGATCGTCCAGTCGTCGTTCTCCGGGCCCTTTGCGCGCAGCAGGTCGATCCGCGCGGCCAGTTCGCGCAGCGTGGGGTACTCGTGCAGGTCGGCGAAGGTGAGGCGTACGCCGAAGAGTTCCTGGGCCTTGCGCAGCACCATGATGCCGGCGATCGACGTCCCGCCGAGGTCGAAGTAGTTGGAGTCCGCGGTGACCTTCTCGGCCTTGAGGACGCTCGCCCAGATCTCGGCCAACCGCGGTTCGCTCGCGCCCGCCCGTGGTGCGGGCCGCCCGGCGGCGGCGTCGGCGGTGTCGGCGGCAAGGGCTCCGTTGGCGCGGGCGGGCGGCAGCGGGGCGCCCGGCGGCCGGCACCAGCAGGGCACCTCGTCGACGTCGAACGGGTAGGTCGGCACCTCGATGCGGTGCGCCTCGACGCCCTCGTAGTGGCGGTGCCAGTCGAGGTCCGCGCCCAGCGAGTACAGCGTGGCAAGGGCGGAGAGCACGCCCTCACGGGTGGGGTCCGCGAAGAGCCGGACGACCGGCAGTTCCGGCGCGATCCGGGTGATCTCGCGGGACAGCGCGCCGTCGGCGGCCAGTTCGACCAGGACCGCGCCCTCGTCGGCGAGGCTGCGCACCGCGCGGCGCAGTCCCTCCTCGTTGACCTGGCTCGTGAGCGGGGCGCCTGTGGCCTTCTCCCGGGCCTCTGCCATGGTCGCCGGGTCCTGGACGGACCGCACCACCAGGTTGCCGATCCCGTTGCCGACCAGGCGTGCCTCGGTCAGCCCCAGGGAGCGCGCCAGGCGGTAGGCCGTGTGCTGCCGGTCGAGCAGCCGGGCTCCGGGCGAGGCGTCACCGTTCCCGCCCGCGGCGTCCTGCTCCTCGGCGAGCCGGGGGAAGGCCGCGCGCAGTCCCGCCCATGTCTCGTCGCCGAGGTCGGCGTCGCCGGAGAAGAGCAGCACCACGGGCGCCCCGGCCGCCGGCTCCCGCTCGCCGGAAAACGGCGTGCGCAGCATGTCGGCCAGTTCCCGGGTGTCGCGGGCCGTCGCGGCCCAGCGGTAGGGGTGGTCGTCGCGTCCCCGGTTCAGGGCGTGCGCCACGTCGGGCAGGTGCTGCCCGGTGCGGTCGAGGAAGTCGGCGACGCGCTGGGCGTAGGCCTCCAGGGCGTGGGGCGACTTGGCGGAGAGGGTGACCAGCTCGGCCCTGGTTTCGCGTGGTGCCGGGGCGGGGTCCGCGGCGGGCGGTTCCTCGACGACGGCGTGCACATTGGTGCCGGTCAGGCCGAACGAGCTCAGGCCCGCCCGGCGGGTACTGCCCGCCGTGCGCTCCCAGGTCGTGGCCTGTGTGTCGACCCGGACGGGACCCGTGAAGTCGATCAGCGGGTTGGGTGTCTCGAAGTTGGGGTTGGGATAGCGGGTGGAGTGCCGCAGTCCGGCCAGGACCTTGAACAGTCCGGCGACACCGGCCGCGTGGTTGAGGTGGCCGATGTTGCCCTTGACGCCGCTGATCCCGCACGGGCCGTTCAGGCCCTCCTCGGCGAAGGCCTGCCGCAGCCCCTCGGCCTCGATGACGTCGCCGAGGCGGGTGCCCGAACCGTGGCACTCGATGTAGTCCGGCGGGCCGGAGCCGGCCTGCCGCCAGGCCTCGACCACCACCCTGGCCTGCCCGCGGGCGCTGGGCGCGCTCATGCTCGTGGCGCGGAAACCGTTGTGATTGACGGCTGTGCCGCGCAGCACGCCGTGGATGTGATCCCCGTCGGCGAGCGCGTCGTCGAGCCGCTTGAGCAGCAGCAGCCCGCCGCCCTCGCCCCCGGTGGTGCCGTCCGCCCGCGCGTCGAAGGGGCGGCACACTCCCTCGAGGGATTCGAGGCCGGGCGTGGGCACGCGTTCGTGCTCGGGCGCGATGACCGGGAAGACGCTGACCCCGCCCGAGATCGCCAGATCCGCCTGCCCGCTGCGCAGTTGGTCCACGGCGGTCGCGATCGCGGTGAGGCTGCCGCTGCACGCGGTGTCGACCACCAGCGTGGGCCCGGCCAGGTCCAGGAGGTAGGCGATGCGCCCGGCCGCGGCGGACGGGTGCGAGCCGAGGATCTGCTGCGGGTCGTCCTCGGTGTAGAGGCCGGCGTAATAGGGCTCGGGCGCGCTGAGGATGACCGCGGTGTTGGAGCCCTTCAAGTCGCCGGGCGCGTAGCAGGCGTTCTCGATCGCCTGGTGCGCCAGCTGAACGGCCAGACGCTGATGCGGGTCCATCAACTCCGCTTCGCGCCGCGAGAGCCCGAAGAACCGGTGGTCGAAGAGATCGATCCGGTTCAGGTAGCCCATCGCCACGTACTCGACATCGGTGGGCGCCCCGGCGTAGTGGATCCGGTCCTTGCCCGGCGCCCGTACGCTGATCCGTCCGTCGAGCAGGTTCTGGTGCAGGGTGTCCAGGTCGTCGGCCTCGGGCAGGGTCATGGCCACCCCGATGATCGCCACGGCGTCCCGGCCGAGGGGGGTGCCCCCGGACAAAGACGGGGGGAGGCTCGGGTGCGTCATAGTTCGTACCCCAATTCGTCAGTCGTTTCGCGGGCGGTCATGTCATCGGTGGCGTCGAGCAGCCGGGCCATCGCCTCGACCGAGGTGTGCTCGAAGTAGGCGCTCAACGGCACCTCGGCCAGGCCGAGTTCGGCCAGGCGGCTGCTCAGGGCGAGGAGGGAGAGCGAGGTTCCGCCGGCCTCGAAGAACTTCTCGTGCACGCCGATCGCGTCCCGGTCGAGCAGGTCCGCCCAGATCGCGGCGACCGCACGCTCGGTGTCGGTGCGCGGCCGCACGAAGGCGGCCCCGGGCCGGGCCCGGGCACCGCGGGGGCTCGGCAGGGCGTGGCGGTCCACCTTGCCGTGCCGGGTGAGCGGCAGGGCCTCCAGCTCGACGAAGGCGGAGGGCACCATGTACTCCGGCAGGCCGCGGGCCAGGTGTGCGCGCAACTCCGCGTCGAGGCCGTGGGGCGGGCGGGGCACGTCGGCCGGCACGACGTAGGCGACCAGCTGCTGCCCGCCGGCGCCACCAGGGCTCGGCCTGGCGACCACCACGGCCCTGGCGACGGCCGGATGGGCCAGCAGAGCGGACTCCACCTCGCCGGGCTCGACCCGGAAGCCGCGTATCTTCACCTGGTCGTCCGCGCGCGTCTTGAACACCAACTCGTCGTCCTTGGCCCACACCACCACGTCCCCGGTCCGGTACATGCGCTCGCCCGCGCCGCCGTACGGGCAGGCCACGAAGCGTCCCGCCGTGAGTCCCGGCCGGTGCGCGTAGCCCCTGGCCAGGCCCGAACCGGCGAGGTACAGCTCGCCCTCGACGCCCGGCGGAACAGGCCGCAGGCGCTTGTCCAGGACGTAGGCGCGCGTGTTGTCCATGGGCCGCCCCACCGGGAACGCGGCCCCGACCTGACCGGCCGCGGTCACGCTGTGCGTGGTGGCGAAGATCGTCGCTTCGGTGGGCCCGTAGGCGTTGGTGACCGTGAGGCCGGGGCAGGCCCGCAAGACCCGCTTCACCGCCTCAGCGGGCACAAGCTCGCCGCAGGGCAGCACCTCGCGCACACCGGCGAAACTCTCCGGGCGCTCGTCCGCGATCACCGAGAAGAGGCCCGCGGACATGCACAGCGCGGTCACCCGCTGCTCGGCGATCACCGTGGCGAGCGCGTTGACGTCCAGCTTCCCCGGCGGGGTGACCACGACCCGGCCGCCGTTCAGGAGGGGCACCCACATCTCATAGCCCGAGATGTCGAAGGTCGTCGCCGCGTGCATCAGCACCCGGTCCTGGACGCCGCCGCGCCAGCGCCGGTCCAGCGCCAGGTCGGCCAGGGCACGATGGCTGACGCCGGTGCCCTTGGGCACCCCGGTCGACCCCGAGGTGTAGATGACGTACGCCAGCCGGTCCGGACGGGCCGCGTCGGGCAGATCGCCGCAGGGCTGGGCGGAGACGGCCGAGGCCGTCGCCGGGTCGTCGAGGACCAGCCGGGGGCAGTCGCCGTGCGGCATGGCGGCCGCCGCCTCGCGGGTGGTCAGCAGCAGCGCGGGGGTGGCGTCGCCGAGCATGAACTCCAGGCGCTGGGCCGGGTGGTCGTGCGCCAGGGGCACATAGGTGCCGCCGGACTTCAGCACGGCCAGGACCGCCACCACGTACTGCGCCGAGCGGGGCACGGCCACCGCAACCGGCGACTCGGCGCGCACGCCCCGCCGCACCAGTTCGCGGGCGAGCCGGTTGGCACGCTCGTTCAGCTCCCGGTACGTCAGCGTCTCGTGCCCGCTCACCAGCGCGAGGGCGTCCGGCGCGGTTGCGGCGCGCTGCTCGAAGAGCGCGGAGACCGTCTGCCGCGGTGTGGCCGCGGACGTGTCGTTGACCGCGTTCAGCAGCCGGTCCCGCTCGGCGGGGACCAGGGCGTCCACCGAGTCGAGCCGCCGGCGCGGGTCGGCGGCCAACGCCCCGACGAGACGTACGAAGCGGGCGGCGAGAGCCTCTGCCGTACCGCGGTCGAACAGATCGGTGGCGTACTCGACGAGCCCGCGAAGCCCGTGCCGCGACAGCTGTGCGCCGTGCGGCCCGGACGGCTCCTCGACCTGGAACAGCAGATCGAACTTCGCCGTACCGGTCACGACGGGTTCGGGGGCGGCCCGCAGACCGGGCAGTTCGAGATCCGCCATGCCGATCTGCCAGAAGAACGCGACCTGGAACAGCGGATGGTGTGCGGTGGACCGCTCGGGATTCAGCGACTCCACGAGCCGCTCGAAAGGTACGTCCTGGTGGTCGTAGGCGCTGACGGCCTTGTCCCGCACCTGACGCACCACGGACTCGAACGACGCGTCGCCCGCCAAGGCGGCCCGCAGCACCCACGTATTGACGAAGAACCCCACCAGATCGGCGAGCCCCTCGTCGGTGCGTCCGGCGATCGGCGCCCCGAGGACCACGTCATCGCCGCCGCCCGACAGATGCAGCAGCACCGCGAGCACCGACTGCAGCACCATGGGGACCGTGGCGCCCTGCGCCCGCGCCAACTCCTCGACCCGGGCGAGCACATCGGGATCGATGGTGAAAGTGACCGTGTCTCCCCGGTGGCTCGCCACCGGCGGCCGCGGCCGGTCCAGGGGCAGCCGGAGCAGTCGCGGGGCCCCGGCGAGTTCCTGGTGCCAGTACGCCAGTTGCCGTGCGAGCACGCTGTCGCGGTCGTCCGCGTCACCCAGCAGCTCCCGCTGCCACAGGGCATAGTCCGCGTACTGCACCGGCAGGTCGGTCCACCGCGGCGCCCGGCCGCTCACGCGCGCGGTGTACGCGGTCGTGAAGTCCCGTACCAGCGGCGCCATCGATTCCCCGTCGGCCGCGATGTGGTGCATCGACAGCACGAACACGTGCTCCTGGGCCCCGCAGCGCAGCACGCTTGCCCGCACGGGTATCTCCGCCGCCAGATCGAAGGGGCGGCTCACCTCCCGGGACACCGCTTCGGCTACCGCTTCCGGCGCCACGTCCCGCACCGGCACGTCCAGGACGATGCCGTCGGCCGGCACCACCACCTGTGCCGCGACGCCCCTGGCGTCCGTGACGAAGAGCGTGCGCAGACTCTCGTGCCGCGCCACCACGTCCCGCACCGCCGCGGCAAGCGCCGCTACGTCGAGATCGCCGTCGAGACGCACCACGAGCGGCAGGTGATACGTCGCAAGCGGCTCGAGTTCGTCGAGGAACTTCAGGCGGCGCTGCGCGAACGACAGCGGCACCCGCTCCGGCCGGACCCGCGCCCGCAACACCGGCCGCGCGGGCCGCGTTCCGGCGCCCACGTGCTCCGCCAGCTGCGCCACCGTCGCCGACTCGAACACCGTCCGGATGGAGACCTCGGCGCCGAGCACCGGACGCATCCGGTTGACCAGGCGCGTGACCAGCAGTGAATGCCCGCCCAGCTCGAAGAAGTTGTCGTCGATCCCGACCTTCTCGATGCCGAGCACCTCCGCGAACAGCTCGCACAGGATCTCCTCCCGCGAGGTGCGCGGCGCCCGGTAGGGGCCCGTGCCGACCGGCACGGGGGCCGGGAGCGCCTTGAGGTCGAGCTTGCCGTTGGGGGCCAGCGGCAGACGGTCGAGGATGACGAAGGCGGCCGGGACCATGTACGCGGGAAGCCGCCCGGCGAGAAAAGCGCGCAGCTCCGCCGGGGACGGCAGGGGCCCGCCCGCGACCGGTACGACATAGCCCGCCAACCGGCGCTCCCCGCCCGCCCCTTGAGCCTCATGGGCGACTACGACGGCCTGATCGACGCCCGCGTGTGCGGTCAGGACGGCCTCGATCTCACCGGGCTCGACACGGAAGCCCCGGATCTTCACTTGGGCGTCGGTGCGCCCCGTGTACTCCAGCCGCCCCTGTTCGTTCCAGCGCGCCAGATCACCGGTGCGATACATCCGCGCACCCGGTTCGGGAGCGTATGGGTCGGCCACGTACCGCCCGGCGGTCAGGCCCGGACGGCCGTGGTAGCCGCGGCTTATGTTGCCCCCGACGTACAGCTCGCCGATCACGCCCACCGGCACCGGTCCGAGCCCCGCTCCCAGGACATAGGTGCGCATGTTGCCCAGCGGGGAGCCGATCGGGGCGGCGGCCGCTGGCTCCTCGTCGGGCTCCAGGGCGTGGGTGGTGGCGTAGAACGACTCGGTCTGTCCATAGGCGTTGACGATGCGGGCGTGGGGGAGGGCCTCGCGCACCCGCCGCACCACGGGCGCTGACAGCGCCTCGCCGGCGAAGACCACCGTGTCGGCGGTGATCGGGCCCCGGGCCTGGTCGAGCAGTTCGGCGAAGACCGAGGGCACGGCGGAGATCATCCCGCCGCTCCAGCCGTCGTGCTCGCCGAGGGCGAGCACGTCGCGTACGACCTCGACGGTGCCGCCGTGGGCGAGGGTGGTGACGGTCTCGAACACGGACACATCGAAGTTGACCGAAGCGCCCGCCGCGGTGCGGGTGCCCGTGGTGATGCCGGTGCGCCCGGCGAGCCGGAGCACGCCGTTGACGACGTTGGCGTGGGTGACCGTGACGCCCTTGGGCGAGCCGGTCGAGCCGGAGGTGTACATCACGTACGCCGCGTTGTCGCCCCGCAGCGCGACTTCGGGCCGCGCGAATTCGGGCCGCGTGGCACCGGACTCGGTCAGCGGCTGTTCGTCGAGCAACAGGTGCGCCGCACCGATGTCGGTGCGCGGCAGTGTGTCGCGGGTGGGGGTGTCGGTGAGCAGCAGCACCGGGCGGGCGTCGGCCAGGATGTGCGCGAGGCGCGCGCTCGGGTAGCGCGGGTCGATCGGCAGGTAGGCGCCGCCCGCCTTGAGGACCGCGAGCAGGGCGACCACCAGGTCCGCCGACCGTGGCAGCGCCAGCGCCACGACGGTCTCCGGGCCCACCCCGCGGGCGATCAGCTCGTGGGCGAGACGGTCGGCGCGCGTCTCCAACTCCCGGTAGGAGAGGGTGAGGCCGTCGTGGGTGACGGCGGGCGCGTCCGGGGTGCGGTCCGCCTGCCGTGCGACGAGGGCGGGGATCGTCACATCGGGGGTGGGAGCCGCGGTGTCGTTGAAGCCGTGCAGCATCTGCTCCCGCTCGTCCGGCTCCAGGAGGTCCGCCTGCCCGGCCGGCGTTTCGGGGTGCTCGGCGAACTGGACGAGCAGCCGCTGGAACCGGTCCGCGATCCGCTGCACGGTCGCCCGGTCGAGGACGTCCGGCCAGTGCTGCAGGGTCAGCCGCAGATGGGGGTCGACGGCCGCGTTCACGGTCAGCGGGTAGTGCGTGCCGGACAGCGGGCGCAGGCCGGTGACCTCGATGCCCGAGGCAGCGTGTGCCTCGCCGAGGCCGACGCTGTCCACGGGGTAGGAGTCGAAGGCCACGAGCGTGTCGAACAGGACGTCGGTGCCGGTGGCCCGGTGGATTCCGGACAGGCCGTAGTGGTGGTGGTCGAGGAGTGCGGCCTGGCGCTGTTGCAGGTCGGTGAGGAGCCGGGCGAGGGGAGTGGCGGGCGCGCAGCGCACCCGTACGGGAAGGGTGTTGGCGAAGAGGCCGACCATCGTGTCCACGCCGGGCACCCCGGCCGGGCGGCCGGAGACCGTCGCGCCGAACACCACGTCCCGGCGACCGGTGAGACCGGCGAGCAGCACACCCCAGGTGCCCTGCACCACCGTGTTGAGGGTGACCCCGAGGCCGGCCGCCCGCCGTGCCAGCTGCCGGGCGGTGTCCGCATGCAGGGGCACCTCCACCTGCCCGTAGCGGACTTCCTGCGGCGCGGGCTGGTCCTGCGGTCCGGCGGCGACAGCACGTGGCGGTACCAGCAGGGTCGGGCCGTCCACGCCGTCGAGTTCCCCGGCCCAGGCGTGCGCGGCCGCCTGCTGGTCCTGCCGGGACAGCCACCGCAGGAAGTCCCGGTACTGGGGCGGCCGGGACAGCGCCGAGGCGTCCCCGGCCGAGGCGTACAGCCGCAGCAGATCCTCGATCAGGAGCGGGAACGACCAGCCGTCGAACAGCAGATGGTGCGCGGTGAGGATCAGCTCGCAGCGGTCCTGCGCCAGGCTCACCAGACCGATCCGCAGCAGCGGCGGCACGGTCACGTCGAAGGGACGGCGCAGGTCCTCGCTCAGGTAACGCTCCACGGCCGCGCTACGCCCCGCCTCGTCCAGGCCCGTCGCGTCGATGTGCCGCCACGGCAACGTCACGTCCTCGGCCACCAGCTGCACCGGATCGCCGGCCTCGCCGGGCACGAAGGCCGCCCGCAGCGCCGCGTACCGGTCGAGCAGAGCCTGACCGGCCGTGTGCATCCGCTCCGGGTCCACGTCGCCGCTCAGATGGAACACCAGCTGCATGTGGTAGGCGTCGAACGACGCGTCGGCAAGGAGCGCGTGGAACACCAGGCCGGCCTGCAAGGGCGTCAGCGGCCACACATCCGTAAGACCCCGGTAGGTGCCCTCCCACTGTTCGAGTTCGCGCCGGCCGACCGTTACCAGCGGTACGTCCGAGGGGGTGAGGCCGCCCGCGCCGGGCGCGGCGGCGTGCCGGGCGAGGCCTTCCAGGGCCGCACGCCACTCTTCCGCCAGTTGCCGGGCCTCCTCGTGCGCCAGCACTCCGGTGGCGAAGGCGAACTCGGCTTCCAGACACGGCCCTTCAGCGGTGTCGGTGGCCAGGGCCTCCACGTGCAGTGCGGCGAGGGCGGGCATGCCGGGGTCGGGCGCGGCCACCGGTTCGGCGGTGCCGGTGAGCTGGTGGAAGCCGAGGCCCCGCAGCTCCTCGGGCATGTCGGCGGCGGAGAAGCGACCCAGGTAGTTGAGTTCGATCTGCGGTGCCGGATACTGGCGCAGGGTCTCGGCGGTCCGTGGGTTCAGGTGGCGCAGCAGCCCGAAGCCCAGGCCGTGGTCGGGGATCGCCAGGAGGTGTTCCTTGACGGACTTCAAGAGCGCGCCGGCGGCCGGCCCGCCGGCGAGCACCTCGTCGAGATCGCATCCGGCGAGGTCGACGCGGACCGGGAACAGGCTGGTGAACCAGCCGACCGTGCGCGACAGGTCCGCGCCGGGGACGGCGCTCTCCTCGCGGCCGTGCCCTTCCACGGCGAGCAGCACGGAGGGCAGGGACGCGTCGGACGGCAGGGGCAGGTCGCAGGACAGAGGCAGGTCGGACGGGTCGGTCGGTACGTGCGTGTCGCGCGCCGCCTCTCTCCGGGCGACGGCCACCGCCAGAGCCGAGAGGAGTGCCTCCTGGACCCCGCAGCGGAAGGCCGCGGGCAGCGCGGTGAGCAGCGCCTCGGTGACCGGCGCCGCAAGGCGCACCCGCACGGTGTCCACCGTGTCCATGCGGTCGATCCGGGGGTCGAGCCGCCGGGAGCCGAGCACCGGGTCGGGGCCGTGCAGGATGGACCGCCACAGTTCCAGCTCCGCCACCCTGCCCTCGGCGGTCGCCTCGGTCGCGAGCGCGTGCTTCCAGCGCCGTGCGGAGGTCAGCACGGGCGGCAGTGCCGGGGCCCGGCGCGCACGGACGCGGGCCCGGGCGGCGGCGAGGTCCGGCAGCAGGATGCGCCACGACACTCCGTCCACCACCAGGTGGTGCAGGACAAGGGCGAGCCGGCCCGCGCCGCCGCGGTGCGCGGGGTCGAACCAGACGGCCTGGACCATCACCCCGGCTTCGGGGTCCAGTCGTGCGGTGGCGGCGCCCAGTTCGGCCGCTGCTTCCCGCTGCCAGTCCTTGTCCCAGCGGCCGTCGCACGTGACGCGGTGGATCAGCGCCGCCGCGTCCACGGAGCCCGGCGGCGCGACCCGCAGGCTCCCCTCACCGGCCGGATCAAGGACCGACCGCAGTACGTCGTGGTGGTCGATGACCACACCCAGGGTGGCGGCAAGACCCGCCCCGTCGATGTCGTCGGGCAGGGCGACGAGCACCGACATGGTGAACCCGGCCCAGCTGCCGCCGAGTTCGCGGATGTGCCGGGCGATCGGGGGCAGCGGCATCGGTCCCACGCCGCCGCCGTCGAATTCTTCGAGCACCGCACCCGCGGCCTGCGTCCCGTGCGCCGAGGCGAGCCGGGCGAGACCGGCCACCGTGCGGGCCTCGAAGATCTGGCGCGGGGTGACCTCGACGCCCCGGCCCCGGGCGCGGGAGACGACCTGGATGGAGCGGATGCTGTCCCCGCCCACGGTGAAGAAGTCGTCGTCGGCACCCACCCGTTCCACGCCGAGCACCTCGGCGTACACCTCGGCCAGGATCTGCTCCACGGGGGACCGCGGCGCCCGGTAGCTGCCGCCGCCGCACTCCGGGTCGGGCAGGGCCGACCGGTCCAGCTTCCCGTTGAGGGTCAGCGGCAGCCGGTCAAGGATCACGAACACGGCCGGAACCATGAACTCCGGCAGTCGTTCCGCCGCGAAACGGCGCACCTCGCCGACCGAAAGCCCGCCGGTGAGGCCGATGTCGTCGCCGCTCGCGCCCGTGCCGGGTACCAGATACCCGACGAGCTGCCGGCCCGTTCCGCGGCCCGCGCGCACGGCCACCGCGGCCCGGGCGACACCGGGGTGAGCGGTCAGGGCGGCCTCGACCTCGCCGGGCTCGATGCGCAGCCCGCGGATCTTCAGCTGGGCGTCGGCGCGGCCCGCGTACTCCAGCTGCCCCTGTTCGTTCCAGCGTGCCAGATCTCCGGTGCGGTACATGCGGGCGCCGGGCGAGGGGGCGTACGGGTCGGCCACGAAGCGTTCGGCGGTGAGCGCGGGCCGCCCGTGATAGCCGCGGCCCACCGCGCCCGCGACGTACAGCTCGCCGACCACGCCCTGCGCCACCGGCCCCAGGCCGGGGCCCAGGACGTAGGTGCGCATGTTTCCCAGGGGCCGGCCGATCGGTGCGCTGCCCGCGTCGGCGGGCGCGTCCGGGCTCCAGGCGTCGTCGTTGACCGGCAGTTCGGCCACGGTCGCGTAGAAACTCTCGCTCTGTCCGTAGGAGTTGACCACTCGCACGCCGGGCAGGGCCGTCCGCAGCCGGGCCACGAGCGCGGCGGGCAGCGCCTCGCCCGCGAAGACCAGGGTGGACACCTCGACGCGTCCGGCGATGTCGTCGACCAGCTCCGCGAAGACCGACGGCACGGCGCTGATCACCGCGCCGCTCCAGGAGGACCGTTCGGCGAGCTCCAGGACGTCGCGGACCACCTCGACCGAGCCGCCGGCCGACAGAGCCGTCAGAATCTCGAACACCGAGACGTCGAAGGCGACCGAGGTCGCGGCCAGGATCCGCGAGCCGGCGCCGACACCGGCGGGGCCCGCCAGGCGCAGCACTCCGTTCACGACGCCGTGGTGGGTGATCGCGACGCCCTTCGGGGTGCCGCTGGAACCGGAGGTGTACATCACGTAGGCGAGGTTCTGCGGCGACAGCGGAGCCGTCCGTTCGCCGTCGCGCACGTTCGTGCCGTCGCCCTCGTCCAGGCTCAGCTCGTCCACGAGCAGCCGGACGGGTCCGTCGCCGCCCGTCGGCAGGACGTCGCGGGTCGCGGAGTCGGTCAGCAGGCAGCGGGGCCGTGCCTCGGCAAGGACGTGGCCGAGGCGGCGGCTCGGATAGCGGGGGTCGACGGGCAGGTACCCCGCCCCGGATTTCCAGATGCCGAGGAGCCCCACCACCAGGTCGGCCGAGCGCGGCAGGGCGAGGGCCACCAGCTGCTCCGGCCCCGCGCCGTGGCGCAGGAGCGCGCGTGCGAGACGGTTCGCGCGGGCGTTCAGCTCCCCGTACGTCAAGGTCACGTCGCCGCACACGAGGGCGACGGCGTCGGGGGTGGCGGACGCCTGCCGTTCGAAGAGGCCGGCCGCGGTGAGGTCGGGCATGTCCGCTGCCGTGTCGTTGAGCTCGTACAGCAGCCGCTGCCGCTCCCCGGCCTCCAGCGCGTCCACGGCCCCGAGCCGCAACCCGGGGTCGGCGGCAAGCTGCCGCGCCATCCGTACGAACCGTGCGGCAAGCACCTCGACCGTGCCGCGGTCGAAGAGGTCGGTGGCGTACTCGATTTCGCCCGCGATCCCGTCCGCGGGCCCCTCGGTCATGCTGAAGAGGAGATCGAACTTGGCGGTCGCGGTCGGGACGGGGGCGAATTGGGCCTGTCGTCCGTGCAGTTCGATGTTCTCGCGGCCGTTGCCCTGCCAGGCGAACATCACCTGGAACAGCGGGTGGTGGGCGGTGGAGCGCTCGGGGTTGAGGTCCTCGACGAGGCGTTCGAAGGGCACGTCCTGGTGGTCGTAGGCTCCGACGGCCTTGTCCCGCACCTGGCGCACCACGGACTCGAACGACGGGTTGTCGGACAGGTCCGCCCGCAGCACCCATGTATTGACGAAGAATCCCACCAGGTCGTCGAGGCCTTCATCGGTGCGCCCGGCGATCGGCGCGCCGATCGTCAGGTCGTCACCCCCGCCGGTCAGGTGCAGCAGCACCGCGAGCGCGGACTGCAGCACCATCGGCACGGTGGCCTCCTGCGCACGCCCCACCTCCGCGAGCCCGGCCAGGACATCGGGGCCCAGAGTGAAGGCGACCGTGTCACCCCGGTGACTCGCCACCGGCGGTCGCGGCCGGTCCAGCGGCAGCGGCAGCGGCTGCGGCGCCCCCGCGAGCTGTCCGCGCCAGTACTCCAGCTGAGCGGCCACGAGGCTCTCGGGATCGCTCTCCTGCCCGAGCAGCTCCCGCTGCCACAGGGCATAGTCCGCGTACTGCACCGGAAGGCCGGCCCACCGGGGCGCCGCGCCGTGCCGCCGCGCCTCATAGGCCGCGGCCAGGTCACGGGCCAGCGGGGCCATGGACGCGCCGTCGGCGGCGATGTGGTGCAGCACCAGGACGAGTACGTGCTCGTCCGGCGCCGGCCGCAGCAGGCACGCCCGTACGGGTATCTCGGCCGACAGATCGAACCGGTGGGCGACCTCCTCCGCCACCGCGGCGGTCACGGCATCCGGCGCCACATCGCGCATCGGCACATCGAGGACGACATCGTCCGCCGCCACGACCTCCTGCGCGGCCACACCCCGGTCGTCCGCCGTGAACAGGGTCCGCAGGCTCTCGTGCCGCACCACCACGTCCCGCACCGCCGACGCCAGCGCCGCCGCGTCGAGGGCGCCGCTCAGGCGCAGCGTGTAGGACAGGTTGTACGTCGCCGAAGGCCCCTCGTAGCGGTCGAGGAACCACAGCCGGCTCTGCGCGTACGACAACGGCACTCGCTCCGGCCGTTGCCCGGCCCGTCGCAGCACCGGCCGCGAGGAGCGCCCCCGCGCGCCCAGCTCCTGCGCGAGCAGGGCCACGGTCGCCGACTCGAACACGACCCGCAGCGGCAGCTCCACCCCGAGTGCCGAACGGATCCGGTTCACCAACTGCGTGGCGAGCAGCGAATGCCCGCCGAGTTCGAAGAAGTTGTCGTCGATCCCGACCCGCTCGACCCCCAGGAGGTCTCCGAACAGCGCGCACAGGGCCTCTTCCCGGGCCGTGCGGGGCGTGCGTCCGCGCGATCCGGCCGCGTAGTCGGGCGCGGGCAGGGCCCGCCGGTCCAGCTTCCCGTTGGGGCTCAGCGGCACTTCGGCGATGGCCGTCACGGTCGACGGCACCATGTAGTCGGGCAGCCGCTCGGCCACGTGGGCGCGCAGTGCGGCGGAGGTGGGCAAGGCGGCGCCGTCGGCGGGCACCGCGTAGCCCACCAGGCGCCGGTCGCCGTCCTGTTCGTGACAGACGACGACCGCCCGGGCCACGCTCGGGTGCGTGGCCAGTGCGGCCTGTACTTCACCGAGTTCGACACGGAACCCGCGGATCTTGACCTGGTCGTCGGAGCGCCCGTGAAAGACGAGCTGCCCGCCCCGGGTCCGGGTGACGACGTCTCCGGTGCGGTACATCCGGCGGCCGGGCGCGCCGAACGGGCAGGCCAGGAAGCGTTCGGCGGTGCGGCCCGGCCGACCCAGATAGCCGCGTGCGAGCGCCTCGCCTGCCACGTACATCTCACCTGCCACGCCGTCCGGCACCGGGCGCAGCGCGCTGTCGAGGACGTACAGCCGGGTGTCGGCGATCGGCCGCCCGATGGGCGGAGTGCGGCCGTCGGCGATCAGGGGGTCGCTGAAGGACACGATCGCGGTGGTCTCGGTCGGCCCGTAGGCGTTGACCATGTCCCGGCCCGCCGACCACCCCGTCACCAGTTCGGGGGTGGCCGCGTCACCGCCCACGGCCAGCGAGACCACGCTCGGCAGTGTGCCGGGCGGCAGCGCCGCGAGGACGGCGGGCGGCAGGAAGACATGGGTCACCCGCCGTGCGGCGATCGTGTCGATCAGCGGGGCACCCGGGGCGAGGTCTTCCCCGGAAGCGAGCACCAGGGTGGCGTCGGTGAAGAGGGCCATGCACACCTCGTAGACCGAGACGTCGAAGCTCGGCGAGGCGAACTGCAGCACGCGGCTCTCGGCGGTCAGGCCGAGCCGTGCGCGCTGCGTGGCGACCAGGGCGGCCACGCCGGTGTGGGTGACGGCCACACCCTTCGGGCGCCCCGTCGACCCCGACGTATAGATCACATACGCGCTGTTCGCGACGGACACCGCACCGCCGGGCCGCTCTTCGTCGGTCACCGGGGTGCCGCCGTGCCGGGCCAGCGCTGCCGTGGTCGCCGGGTCGTCCAACCGGAGAACGGGGACGGCGAGTTCGGGCAGCGCGCCCGCCGTGACGGTGTCCGCCAGGACCAGCAGGGTGCGCGAGTCCTCCACCATGTAGGCGATGCGGCCCGCGGGATACGCGGAGTCCACCGGCAGATAGGTGCCACCGGCCTTCAGCACGGCCAGAAACGCCACCACCAGGGCGGGCGTGCGCGGCAGTGACACCGCGACCACTGCCTCTGCCGTCACGCCGCGCCGGATCAGTTCGCGCGCGAGCCGGTTCGCCCGCGCGTCCAGTTCCCGGTACGTCAGCGATTCGTCGCCGTACTCGACCGTGACCGCGTCGGGCGTCGTGGCGGCGCGCTGCTCGAAGAGACCGTGGACGGTGGCGGCCTCCACGGCCGGGCGAGTGTCGTCGTGTCCGTGCAGCAGGTCCCGCTCGGCGGACCCGAGCAGATCGAGGCGGGCCACGGGCAGGGTGGGGTCGGCCGCCATCTGGCGCAGGACGCGGGACAGCCGCTCGGCGAGGGTCTCGACGTCGGGGCGGTCGAAGAGCTGACGTTGGTACTGAACGGCCACCCGGAGGCGGGGTTCGGCGCGGACGGTGACCGTCAGCGGGTAGTGGGTGCCGGCGGACGCGCGGACGCCCGTGATCTCGAAG
Organism: Streptomyces longisporoflavus; assembly: GCF_014649775.1. Taxonomy (GTDB): domain Bacteria; phylum Actinomycetota; class Actinomycetes; order Streptomycetales; family Streptomycetaceae; genus Streptomyces; species Streptomyces longisporoflavus. The sequence goes on from NZ_BMTR01000001.1 coordinate 675,542, forward strand.
CCTTCGCCGGCCGCGTCTTCGCGGGGCACGCCTTGGCTGCCCGCTGCGTAGGATTCCGACGTCACCAGGGTGTCGAACAGGACGTTCGTGCCGGTGGCCCGGTGGATGTCGGCGAGGCCGCAGTGGTGACCGGCAAGCGCCTCCTGTCGCTCCCGCATTCCGCGCAGCAGACCGGCCATTGTGTCCGTGGGCGCGATCCTGACCCGCACCGGGAGCGTGTTGACGAACAGCCCCGCCATCGATGCCACGCCGGGCACCGCGCCGGGGCGGCCGGGCACGGTCGTGCCGAACACCACGTCCTGCTGCCCGGTCAGCCCGGCGAGCAGCAGCGCCCAGGAGCCCTGAACCATCGTCTCCAGGGAAACGTCCGACTCGGTCGCCAGGTCGCACAGGTCACGTGCGACCTCGGCGGGAAGGGCCACCTCGACCTCGTCGACCCCCGGCTCCCCATGTCCATCCGCCACTGGCCTTGATGTGACGGCGGGAGCCAGCAGTGTCGGGTCCTCGACTCCCGACAGCTCCTCGGCCCGGGTGCGGGCCGCCGCGTCGTGGTCCTGCCCGGACGACCACACCAGGAAGTCGCGGAACTCGGCCGGGCGAGGCAGCCCGGAGGCGTCCGCACCGGCCGCGTAAAGGCGCCGCAGATCTTGTACGAGGACGGGCAGCGACCAGCTGTCGAACAGCAGGTGATGGGCCGTCAGTACCAGCTCGAACTGCTCGGCGCCCACCTTCACCAGCGCCATCCGCAGCAACGGCGGCACCTTCACGTCGAAGTGGCTGCGCAAGTCCTGTGCGAGGAAAGCCTCGAAGGCCCGGTCCCGCCCGGCCTCCGCCGAAATCTCCGCGCTCAGGTCCACTTCGCGATAGGGCAGTTCCACCCCGTCGACGACCACCTGGACCGACTCCCCGTCGGCGCCCGGCACGAACGCGGTCCGGAGGTTGGCGTACCGGTCGAGCAGCGCCTGGCCTGCCGCCCGCATCCGCTCGCCCGCCACCGGCCCGCGCAGCCGGAAGACGAACTGCATCTGGTAGGCCGCGTGTGACGCGTCGTCGAGGAGCGTGTGGAAGAGCAGTCCCGACTGAAGTGAGGTCAGCGGCCACACTTCTGCCAGCCCCGGGTACGTGCGCTCCCAGGTCTGGAGCTCACGCTCGCTCACCGGTGCAAGCGACACCCGGAGTGTCCTGATACGGCGGTCGGGCTCGGCCACCCCTTGGCGGACGACCCGCACGAAGCGCTGCGCGAGGGACTCCGCGACAGCGCGGCCGTACTGGCCCGCGTCATACCGGAGCACGCCGACGAGCCCTTCCCGGGCGGAGGAGCCGGGCAGCGGGCGCAGCGGCCCCGAAGGGGCGTCATCGAGGACGGTGGCGTTCGCATCCCCATCCCGTAGACGCCTCACCAGTTGGGCGAACGACAGCTCGTCACACGCCGGATCCGCCCGCAGCACCGATGTGCCGGCCCCGAACCACGACACCGGCCGTGCCGCACTCCCGCCGGGCCCTTGGGCCGCGGGCCATCCCACCGAGAGGCCCTCGCCGCCCTCGCCGGTCCGGAGCAGCAGTGCCGAGAACGCCGCCCGCAGCACCACGGTCGCCGTGGTGTCGCACGCACCGGCCAACTCCTCGACCGCGTACACGAGGTCGTCGTCGAGGCCGAACTCCACCGCGTCTTCGGCGGTCCGGCGAGCTCCCGGTTCGTCCGAGCCGGACCAGTGCGTCGAGGTCAAGCGGCCGAGTTCGTTCTGAGAGGTAGCCACGGAGAACCGCACTCCCATCCAGTGGGGGTAAGGGCAATGCGCCCCTTGCGCGGCAATGCAGCCGGGACCGGCGGTGGGGGCACCCACCGACCATGACGGACGCTGCACCCTTCGGACCGATTTCTCCGCCTGCTCGGCAGCCCGTCTCAAGCCGGAGTCAAGTGACGGCGATCGTCGTGTGACTGTGCGTCAGGGGTGTCCTGTCGCGGCACGGGCAGCGCGGACAGCCCGGCAGGGCACTTCTGGCGCAGGCCGCGCACGTGCCTCGGGTACCGCCGCCCGGCAGGCATGGTGCAGCGCCGGCCGGGCGGCACGTCAGCTGTCCGAACTTCCCGGCGGCGTCTTGGCGCAGAGGTACGGTCGTGCCAGGAGCAGGCCGGTGCCGGTCAGGATGATGCCGAAGTAGACCGGCGCGAGGTGGATGAGATCGGTGTAGTGGATCGAGCCGTGCACCACGACGGCCGGCAGGAAGCCGGCCGCGGCGGCGGCCGCCAGGGTCCAGAACACCCAGGCCTCGCCCCGCCGCCAACCCCACATGCTGAGCAGCACGATGGCCACCGCGGCGGACATCAGGGCGCCGCCGAAGCCCGCGCGGTCGTGGGCGATGAACGGAACGAGCCGGGGATTCACGGCCTCCAGCGTCCGCGCGTCGGCGCCCAGGAAGGTCAGGTCCGTCGGGACGAAGACATCGGTCAGGCCGACCACGGAGATCACCGCGCCGCCGACGAACAGTCCCGCTCCCATGAGAATCATCAGCAACTGGCCCACCAGCGCCCGTCGGCGCTCCGGCTCCGAGCCCTCGGGCGCCAGACGCCAGCGCGCCCGGTGCGGAACGCGGCGCACCCCCATCACGAACATCGGAAACAGTACGAGGGCTGCCGCCGTGTGCAGCGGCTCCACGAAGCCGATGGCCAGGAAGTAGAACAAGGTGGGGAAACCGATCGCGCCCGAGAGCAGGAAAGCCTCGCGGGCCCAGGGCCAGCCGCGTCTGATGCCGCCCACCGCGAGCCCGGTGTAGAGGGCGCCGATCGCCACCATCGTGCCGGCCATGGTGATCCGGTCGTGCTGGAGGAAGTGCACCAGGTGGTGGTTGGCGGCGTGCAGTTCGTGCAGCGTCATGCCGAGGTAGTTCCGGTCGTACCAGAGCAGTACGGGGCCCAGAGTGATCGCCGCGGCGCTCAGGCCCGCGACCGTCATGCCGAGCCCGACCAGCAGCGCCCACCACCATGCGGGCCAGCGCCTTGGCGCGCGGCCGACGTCCCGCAGCGCCGGTGCGGGTGCGGTGGGTGTGGCGGCCTCGGTGACCCGCGCGAACCAGCCCGGCCCCGCCGCCACCAGGACCTGCGGACGGGCGAGCACGACGGTGCCCGGCTCTTCGAGCGCGGTCGCCGCGGCCGTGACCGACGGATCGGACACCCGGACGATGCGCGGATCGTCGTCGTTGGTGAATCCGTCGACATGGGGCTTGAGGGCGGCTTCGACCTCCGGGTCGCAGGCGCCGACGACCACCGGGATCGCGCGTCCGGCGGCGGCCTCGCGTACGGCCTGCACGTCGGCAGCCGAGACGGGCGCCACCTCGACGACCCCGGCGCCCAGCGGTGCCAGGGCGCGGATCGTGTCGTGAGCGAGCGACGGCGGGACGGATATGCCGAGGCGGACGGCCACCGGCACTCCGGCCACCTCACCGGCGAGCAGCTCCGGCGGATGCCGGTGGCCGAAGCCCCGGGCGATCAGACGCGCGCCGGCGGGACGGGCGCCGACCGAGGCCAGCAGCCGCAGCGCGGTTCGCCGGGAACGGCGCAGGCCGAGGACGGCAGCGGCCGCGCCGCGCAGCGGATGGTAGGTCCAGTCCGGCATCAGTGCTTCTCGTTCCCCGTCGCGGTCATCCGGTCGCCCGGCGCGGTCCAGCCGAGCACCGGAGTCATCGAACGCAGCGTGGCCCGTGCCGGCATCAGCCGGGCCGCCGCGTCCCGCAGCAGAACGGCGGGCGGCCACGACAACTGGCCGATCGTGCCGAGCCGTGCGGAGCGGCGCGTGATGGCTCGGGTCCGCGGGCGGCGCAGCAGATCGTACGAGCGCAGCGCGGCCGTCATGTCCGTGGTGCCGTCGAGGCAGTGGGCGAGGGTGACCGCGTCCTCCAGCGCCTGGCACGCGCCCTGGCCCAGGTTCGGGGTCATGGCATGGGCCGCGTCGCCGAGCAGTGCGACCCGGCCGTGGACGAAGGAGGGCAGGGGCGGCAGGTCGTACAGGTCGTGCCGGAGCACGGAGTCCTCGGGTACGGCGGCCAGCAGGGCGGGGATGGGGTCGGGCCAGGCGCCGAAGCGGCGCAGCAGTTCGGCGTATTCGGGGGAGCCGACGGCAGTGGGGGCGGCTGCTGTTCCCGCTGGCAGCGAGGCGGTCGCGAAGCAGTACATCCGCCCGCCCGACAGAGCCGTGTAGCCGAACCTCTCCCCGCGTCCCCAGGTCATCGCGCCCTCGGCGGGCGGTACGGCGAGCGGCTCGGTGATCATGCGCCAGCCGGTGTACCCGGCATACCGCGGCTTGGCCGCATCCGGCCACAGCGCACCGCGGACCACACTGCGCAACCCGTCGGCGCCGACCACGAGGTCGGGCCGGGACTCGCCTCGCGTGTGCACGACGACGGGGCCGTCGTTCTCCGGGTCGTGGGGGACCGCGGACACCTCGCTGCCCGGGCGCAGGCTGTCGGCGGGCAGCGCATCGGCGAGCACCCGCAGCAGGTCCGCACGGTGCAGGACCACCAGCGGATGGCCGAAGCGGCGGGTGAGTTCCGCATTGTCCGTACGGGACATCCAGCGGCCCCGGCGGTCCCGTACACCGCCCGTGGCCTCGACGGCACCGAGCTCCCGGACGGCGTCGGCCAGACCGAGCGCCTCCAGCGCCCGCAACGCGTTCGGCCACAGCGAGATGCCCGCGCCGATCTCGGTGAACTCCGGGGCGCGTTCGAGTACTTCGACGTGCCATCCCCGGCGGTGCAGGGCGATGGCCGCCGCGAGGCCGCCGATCCCGCCGCCGACGATGGTCGCGGCGCGCTGCGACATGCTTCCTCGCTCTGTTTCAGGGGCGCCACCCCGGTCAAGTGGCCGTCGAAATCCGGTGCTCAGCGGCATCCGGCATACGCATATCCGGCCGAGCAGCGCCTTATAGCAACATGTCGACAGAGACCTGTCAACGTGTCCTTGGCGCCTATGACCGGGCAGGACATTGCTTCCTCCGCCAACCAGGTCGCGGGCGCGGGGCGATTGACTGGATGCGGCCGTTGTCCAGGGTGAGGATCTGGTCGGCGGCGAGGCCCGCAGGGTTGTGGGTGATCAGGAGGGTCGTGCGGCCGTGGGTGGCGCGGAGGATGTCCGAGAGGACGGCAGCGGCGGTGTCGGGGTCGAGCCCTTCGGTGGGTTCGTCCAGGACGAGGACAGGCGGGTCGGCCAGCAGGGCACGGGCCAGGAGCAGGCGTTGGCGCTGGCCGCCGGACATGGCGGAGCCGTTCTGGCCGAGGAGGGTGTGCCAGCGGTCGGGCAGGGACTCGATCCAGTCGAGGAGTCGAGCCCGGCGGGCGGCTTCGTGCAGGTCGGCGTCGGTGGCGTCGGGGCGGGCCAGCAGGAGGTTGGCGCGGATGGTGGTGTGGAACACATGGGCGTCCTGCGTCATGCCGGTGATCGCGCGACGGGCGTCGGTACCCGCGTAGTCACGCAGTTCGCGGCCGCCCAGACGGATGCTTCCGGACTCGTACGGGACGAAGCGCATGAGCGCGGCGATCAGCGTCGACTTGCCGGAGCCGCTGGCGCCCAGGAGCACGGTGAGGTGCCCGGGCGGCAGGCTCAGGCTCAGTCCGTCCAGGGCCGCAGGGCCGTCGGGGTGGTGGCGTACGCGCAGGCCGGTGATGTCCACGCCGAGTGGTTCGTGCGTGGCGAGCGGCGCCGGTACGAGCGGTTCGGTGACGGGCGGCGGTGTGTCGAGGAGGTCGGCCAGGCGGCGTGCGCTGACCCGCACGTCGGCGAGATGGCGTGCGGCGGCGGGCAGCGGCGTCAGCGCCTCGAAGGAGACCAGGGCGAGGACCGCGAGAACGGTGAGGTGCACGGCGGAAAGTTCACCCGCCGCGTGGGCACGCAGCGCCAGCCAGGTCACGCCGACCGTCGCCGCGGCCTGGAAGAGCAGGACCGTGGTGGAGGCGAGCGAGGTGGTCCACGCCGCCCTGCGCTCCAGCGCGGCGATCCGGGCCGTGGCGCGGCGGGTCCGCTCGTGGGCGCGCCCCCGCGCCCCGCACGCGGCGAGGTCCGCCGCGCCCTGCGTCAAGTCCAGTGTGAGCGCGGCGAGTTCGCTGCGTACGGCGTTCTCCGCGTAGCTCGTACGGCGGGACAGGGCGAGCACCAGCATGGGTACCAGAAGCCCCGCCACGAGCAGGAGCAGGCCGAGCACGGCCCCCGCCTGCGGCAGCAGCGCCGAGGCCACGACGGTGGCGCCGGCGGCGACCGTGCAGGCCGCCGCGGCCGGGATCAGCACCCGCAGCAGGAGATTCTGCGCGGCGTCGACGTCGTCGACCAGCCGGGCCAACAGGTCACCGCTGCGAAAGGCGGGCGTGCCCGCGGGGGCGAGGGGCACGAGGGCTTCGTACACCCGGGTCCGGAAGCCCGCGACGGCCCGCAGTACGCCGTCGTGGCCAAGCAGCCGGTCGGTGTAGCGCAGTGCTCCGCGGCCCAGGGCCAGAGCGCGGACGGCGACGATCGCCAGGCTCACCGAGGCGAGCGGGGGCTGCTCGGCGGCACGGGTGATCAGCCAGGCGGCGGTGGCCATCAACGCGGCGGCGGCGAGTTCACTGCCCGCCGAGGCGAGCGCCGCGGGCAGCAGTCGGCGCCAGTAGGGCAGGAGGTTGCGCAGGAGACGGAGGGTAGGGCGCGGCTTGGGCGCCGCCGGGGTGACCGCGGTGGCTTCGGCGGGGAGGGTCATGTGGCCACCGGCCTTTCCGGGCGGGGAGGTTGGGGGGCCGGGTGGGGTGGCGTGCGCCTGGCCCGTCCGGCGCGGGGAGTCGGTTGCATGGTCACGGGGCCATCAGTCCTTCGGGGCGGGCAGACGGCATGGTCAGTGCCGGCGGTGCCTGCGCCGCCGGGGCGACGCTGCCCGACTCGACGGTGACGATCCGATCGGCGTACGGCAGCAGGCTGGTGCGGTGGGCGACCACGATCGAGGTCTTGCCGCGCATGAGGCGGACCGTGGCGCGGGTGACCGCCGCCTCGCTGCGCGGGTCGAGGTGGGCGGTCGGTTCGTCCAGGAGCAGGACGGGGGCGTCCTTGAGGAAGGCGCGGGCCAGGGCGATCCGTTGACGCTGGCCCGCGGAGAGCCCGGCGCCGTGCTCGCCGAGCGGCGTCTCGTACGCCCGGGGCAGCTCCTCGACGAAGAGGTCGGCGAAGGCGGCGCGGGCCGCCCGGCGGACCTCCGCGTCACTCGCCTCGGGTCGTGCGAGGCGGATGTTGTCCGCGACGGTGGCGGCGAACAGGTGCGGGCGCTGGGGCACCCATGCCACCTGGCTGCGCCATGCGTCGGGGTCGAGGTCGGCGAGATCGGTGCCGCCGACGGTGATCCGGCCCGACGTGGGGGCCGTGAAGGCGAGGAGCAGCGCAAGGAGTGTGGACTTGCCCGCGCCGCTCGGGCCGACCAGGGCGATGTGTTCGCCGGGGCGCACGGAAAGGGACACGTCCCGGAGGGCCGGTGAGGCGCGGTTCGGGTACTGGACCGTGACCCCCTCCAGACGCAGGAGCGCCGAGCGGGCCGCAGGGGCCGGGGCACGACAGCCGGCGCGCACCGCGGGCACGCCCCGGCCGCCACCCTCAGCGGGGTCAGCAGGGCCAGCGAGGCCAGGGGGGTCCTCCGAATCGGCGGCCTCGTCGAGGACGCCGAAGACCTGCTCCGCCACGGCAATGCCCTCGGCGCTGTCGTGGAAAGCCGCACCCGCCGCACGCAGCGGCAGGTACGCCTCGGGGGCCAGGAACAGGACGACCAGGGCCGTACGCAGGTCCAGCTCACCGCCCAGCAGTCGCAGCCCGACCGGAACGGCCACCAGCGCGACGGAGAGAGTGGCGACGGTTTCCAGGACGAAGGAGGAGAGGAACGCCACGCGCAGCGTGCGCATCGTGGCCCGCCGGTGGGCATCGGCCATCTCACCCACCACCTCGGCCTGATGCCGCTCGCGGCCGAACGCGCGCAAGGTCGGCAGCCCCGCCACCACGTCCAGGAAGTGTCCGCCGAGACGGGACAGCAACTGCCACTGACGGGCGGTACGCCGCGCGGTGTGGGCGCCGACCAGCGCGCCGAACACCGGGATCAGCGGCAGCGTCACGACGACGATCAGCGCGGAGGCCCAATCGGTCCATGCCAGCCAGGCGACCACCGTCAGGGGCACCACCGCGGCGGCCGTCATGGTCGGCAGATAGCCGACGACGTACGCGTCCAGGGCGTCGAGACCGCGGGTCAGCAACGTGACCGTCTCACCGTGGCGCCGGGCCGTGAGCCGCAAGGGGCCGGTGTCGTGCAGCCGGGCGGTGATCCTCTCGCGCAGGGCGCGTTTGGTGCCGGCGGCCGTGCGCTGCGCGAGCACCCCGCGGGCCCAGGTCAGCAGCGCGGACAGCGTCATGACGGCGGCCAGCGCGACAAGCGGCGCGCTGCGGAATTGGCGCCCGGCGAAACCGTCCGCGAGGACGGTCGCCAGCAGGGTGGCCCGGGTGACGACGAGTCCTGCGGCAAGGAGTGCGAGTGCCGAGGAGTACGTCATGTGGCGCCGCAGCACCGGGAGTTCGCGCGTCAGTCGGCGTTCGACGGGCTTCATGCAGGCATGCCTCTTGTCTCTCTCGTCGTCCGTCTCGTCGCTGGCCGTGGCTCGGAAGCAGCTGGGCCCTCAGAAGTAACTGGGGTGGCGCAGTCCCGTGCGGCCGCGGAAGGCCCACCAGCTCCACGACTGGTACGCGAGGATCACCGGGATCACCAGGACCCCGAAGGCGCTCAGGATCTTCAACGTGGCGCCGTCCGTGACGGCGTGGTCGACGGTCAGTCCCGCACCTGCCGAGCTGATCAGGAGGTAGGGGTAGTGGCCGGCCCCCACGAGCAGTACCGGCAGTGCCGTTGCGCAGCAAGTGGCCGCGAAGGCAAGGACGTTGTGCCCGCGGGTCAGGAACCACCAGGCCCCGGCGAGCGCCGCCGCGAACAGGGCGGCGATGACCGCCGACGTCGGGCGGTTCGTCATCGAGGCACCCGCACCGAAGAGCGTCAGGAGCAGCGCGAGGGAACCCGCGGCACCCGCCCCGCGAAGCAGGAGAGCGCCCAAGTGCCGTGCTTCGACGCCCAGTCGGGGCTCCGAGCGCAGTGCCACGAACGCCGCGCCGTGCGCCGCGAAGAGCAGCATGGTGGTGACGCCGCAGGCCAGCGTGAACGGCGAGAAGATATCGCCGGGCCCGATGTAGAAGCTGCCGTCGGCCCGGCGGGGCACACCGTGCAGCAGCAGGCCCACGACGAGCCCCCAGCACAGCGCGGGCAGGGCCCCGCCGCACACGATCAGGACGTCCCACCGGCGCCGTCCGCGTGCGCTGCGGGAGCGGCGCCGCAGCTGGATCGCTGCGTTGCCCGTGACCAGGCCGACGAGGATCGCCACGATCAGCGGGTACAGGCCCGACAGGAGCGTGCCTTCGAGGTGCGGGAAGGCACCGAACAGGACGCCGGCGAAGGCGACAAGCCACACTTCGTTGCCCAGGAAGAAGGGTGCGATGGCGTCGAGGGCAGCGCTCCCCCCGCCCCCGCCCTGGCCCGTCTCCTTCTCCTTTCCCTTGCCCTCCCGGCCGCCGAGGAAGGGATGCAGCATCTGTACGCCGTAGTCGTAGCCGCCGAGCACGAAGTACCCGGCGAGCAGCAGGCCGAGGAGGGCCAGCCAGGCCGTCTCCAGACTCATCTCGCTCAACTTTCAGTGGTGTCGGGTGTCGGGTGTCGGGAGGAGTAGAACCAGTCAGAAGGCGGGCACCGGCTGTTTCTCGTCGGAGCCGCCGCCCGGCCCTGAGGGCAGGTCTTCGGGGAGCGGTTCGGTGGCGCCGAGTTGGGTGGCGTCCGGGCCCCGGAGGGCGAAGCGGGTGATCAGTGTCCAGTTCGTCACCGCGAGGGCGAGGAAGACGGCGATGAACACGGTGCAGGAGACGGCGAGCGCGGCCGTGCTGACGTGGGACAGCGCGTTCTCCACGGTCAACTCGCCGTAGACGAGCCAGGGCTGGCGCCCGACCTCGCGCACGACCCAGCCGCCCACGGAGGCGATGAAGGGGAAAGGGACCATGGCGACAAGGACCCACAGGGCCGGGCGCCAGCGCGTCAGCCAGCTCTTCCACAGAAGGATGACGGCGATGAACGTGATGGTGGAGACGGTGTTGCCGATGATCGTCATGGCGTCCATCGAGATCCGCATCGTGTCCTGCCAGGGCACGTAGTCGCCGGGCCCGTGTTCTCTGACCAGTTGGGCTTGCACCTCGGCGACGCCGCTGTTCTCCAGGACCGCGTCCTTCATGGGCTGGGTCCGTTCGATCACGGGCCGCTGCATCTCGCCGACGATGACGACGAAGAAGGATGTGACCATGGCCACCCACAGCCCCAGGCGCAGGGAGCCGCGGAAGAGCTCGGTCTCCTTAGTGCGCCGCAGGAAGTGATAGGCGCTGACTCCGGCGATGAACACGCCGCCCGTCGTCAGCGCGGCCAGGGCGATGTGGAAGAGCGCGATGAGTGCGCTGGAGTTGGTGAGCAGCGCCCCGAAGTCGGTCAGATACGCGGCGCCGTCGCGCACTTCGTAACCCACGGGGTGTTGCATGAACCCGTTGGCAACCATGATCCAGTACCCGGAGGCGTACGCGGTCAGGGCGACCGGCCAGATGAGCGTGACGTGCACGCCCCGGCGCATGCGGCCCCAGCCGAAGATCCACATGCCGAGGAAGGTGGACTCGGCGAAGAAGGCGATGAGGGTTTCCAGTGCCAGCGGAGCGCCGAAGACGTTGCCCGCGAACTTGCTCAGGCCGCTCCAGCTGAGCCCGAACTGGAACTCCATGACCAGGCCGGTGACGATGCCGACCGCGTAGTTGATGACGTAGAGCTGGCCCCAGAAGCGGGTCATGCGCTCCCGGACGGCCTTCTTCGCGGGGTCACGGGTGTACGCGGCCCGAGTGTGCATGATCGCGACAAGGGGGACGAGCCCCATGGTGAGGATCACGAACAGCCAGTGGATGCCGGTCGTGGCCGCGAACTGGAGTCGGGCCAGATCCGCAGCGCTCATGGCGGAGCCTTCCTGGAGCGGTGGGGGAGTCGGTCGGACGGCCCGCGGATGCGCGGTGCCCTCGATGAAGACGGTAGGGAGAATCTCTTATGCATTCCAAGACCGGTTCTGCCATGCAAAGATGCCTCGGAAGGCATAAGCGAAGGTGGGCCGGGATCTAAGGTGGATCATGGATCTTCTGCAGTTGCGCTACTTCCAGGCTGTCGCCCGCTACGAGCACATCAGCCGCGCCGCACAGGAACTGCGCGTCGCCCAGCCCTCGCTCAGCCGCACCATCGCGCGCCTGGAATCCGAACTCGGCTCCCCGCTCTTCGACCGGCAGGGCCGCCGTATCCGCCTCAATCCGTACGGCGCGATGTTCCTGCGGCACGTGGAGCGGGCCCTGAGCGAACTCGACGACGGCCAAAGGGCTGTGCGCGAGGCCCGGGACACCGGGCTCGGACGCGTGAGTGTCGCCTCCGAGACCCTCCTGACGATCACACACCTCCTGGGCAGGTTCCGAGCCGATCACCCCCGTGCCGATGTGCGGCTCTTCCAGTCGACCGCGCAGGAGATGGACCGCCGGCTGCGTACCAGGGAAGTCGACTTCTGCGTGGCGTCACAGCCGCTGACCGGCACGAATCTCGAATCCGTCGAGCTCGCCCGCGAAGAGGTGCTGCTCGCGGTGCCGCCCGGTCACTGGCTCGACGGGCGGCAGAGCGTGACGATCCCCGAGATCGCCGACGAGCCCTTCGTCTCGACGCGCCCGGGCCACTGGCAGCGCGCTCTCCTGGACCGGCTTTTCGCGGCCGAGGGGCTCACGCCGCTGCTGTCCTGCGAGGGCGATGAGCCGGCCGCCAGCCAGGACATGATCAGCGCGGGCCTGGGCATCGGCCTCATCCCGGCGATGTCCCGCCGGGCGGGCACGGAGACCACCGTCCCGGTCGCCTGGGTCCATCTCGACGCGCCCGACTGCGAGCGCCTGCTCACCCTGGTGTGGAACCGCGACGGCTACCTGTCCGAAGCCGCCCTGAAGTTGCGTGAGTTCATCACCAGCACCCCCTTCATGACCCACCGTGTGCCCGGCACCCGCCGCGAGGGCACCCTGGATCCCACCTGAGCCGGGCCGGTTCGGCCGGGAGCGGCAGCCCGCGTCATCGCGCCTCCGCCCCCGCCGCCCGCTCCAGCCAGTAGGCGAGCAGACCCCGCGTCTCCCGCAGGGACGGGTGGTCCTGGCGCAGCGTGCGTTCCTGAGCCGCCAGCAGTTCCGCGAAACCCGCTGCCGCTCCGGCGGCGTCCCCCGCCTGCCCGCGCCAGGAGGACAGCGTGCCGAGGGCCTCGAGGGTCTCGCAGTGGGCGTGCCCCAGCGCCCGGCGCCGCCCCTCAAGGACCAAGCGACACTCCTCCTGTGCCTGACGCGGCTGGCCCAGCTGCCACAGGGCGATGGCGAGGCTGAGCCGGGAGGTGAGGGTCGCGGAGTGCCCGGGACCCAGATCCGGGTCGGCGGTACGGGCGTCGGTGTCCGCACGCAGCCGCGCCGCCGCCGTGTGCGGAGACTCCTGCCGCTCCTGCATGGCGGTCAGCGCGATGCGGCTCTCCAGCGTCTCGGGGGCCGCTTCGCCGAGCAGTTCGATCCGCCGCGCAAGGACGCTCTCGCACTCGGCCACGGCGGCCTCCCGCTGGCCCCTCTCGAACAACAGCAGGGCCAGCTGCTGACGGCCGGCCAGCGTACCGGGATGATCCGCGCCCAGCGTCTGCCGCTGCACGCCGAGGACCGCACGGACCACCTCCTCGGCCTCCGCGAATTCCCCGATGACGTGCAGCCAGCGGGCGAAGCCGAACCGTGCGGCCAGCGTGCGTTCGTCCCCCGAGCCGCCCTGGCGGGAGTACTGGTCGATGGCGTGGCGGAACGCGCTGCGGACGGTGGCGTACCGACCGTAGCTGTGGGCGGTCGAGGCAATGGCTTCGGCTTCGTCAGGAGCGACGAGAGCGAGAACGCGTGTGCACAGGTCATCGGGTACCCACTCGGGTCCCGTGGCGCGTTCGCTGTCCTCGCGTTCACTGGCGTCCACCAGGTACCGGAACACATCCAGCGGGGCGCTTTCGCTGTGCGGAGTCGACGGCATCAGCAGGGAGAGGGTGCCCTCATGCTGCTTCAGGGCCCAGTCCCATGCCTCGGCAACCGGTTCGGGTTGCAGGCGCGGGCGGTGGGCCAGGTAGTGGGTGTGCAGCTCCTCCAGCATCTCGCGGGCCAGCGGGCGCGTCAGGCCGAGACGCCGGCAGTCGACTGCGGCGCTGACCAGGGACGCTCCGCGTGGATAGGCCCCCGTGCCCGAGGCATTCCGCCAGCGGTCGAAGAGGGGGAGACCGGCGCCGATGTACTCGGCCAGACCGAACTCCCGCGGCGGGCGCAGTGCGGCACCTATGCGCTCGTCGGCCGTCAACGCCCGCGCCCGGTCCAGTTCACTCGTGGTCAGCTTGCAGGCGAGCGGCACCGGCTTGGGGTCCCGCAGGACACGCTTGGCCTCCCGGGCCTCGAAAGAGGCGTCGCTCTGCAACTGGTACAGGTTGCTGATCTTGATCGTCGCCATGATGGTCCGTTGGTGGCCGCCGGCGACCAGGTGCCGGATGTCCTGGAAAGTGAGGCCCTCCGGCACGAGGTATTGATCCAGGTCGTCCAGCCACACGACTGCTCGGGGCAGGCTCTTGGCGTGCTCGATGACGGCGCGCAGTTTGTCCACGGCGGGGCTGGTGGGCGCGATGAGAGTGTGTCCGGGAAGGGCGGCGCGCACCGCCTCGTACGCGGTGCGCGTCGTCCCCGAAAGCCTGTCACCGACCAGCAGGACGAACTTGCCGGCCTGCAACTGCGCCACCAGGCCCTCGTGCACGTCCCGTTGTACGTACGGCGGTGACGGCGGCCCGGTGTCGACCGACCAGGACGGTCTGACGCCGAGGAGGGTCGGGTCGTCGATGTCGCCCACCAGCGGAAGCCGTTTGTCTCCGGGGAGCCGGACACATCCGTCGAGAACCACCTCGCGGTCGGTGGCAGTGCGCTCGAGCCTGCGCTTGACCAGGTCCGTGAAGGCGCCGCCCGCGCCCGCGACGAGCACCCCGGTGGCCAGCATCCACGGCGTGCTGATGCCGGCGGACTGCAGCACTCCGGGCACGGCGAGAAGGACCGCGAGGCCGCCCACCGAGACGACGGCGCCGAGAATCGACACCCCACGCCGTGACCGCGCCATCGCACCCCCGCTGATGCGCACCCCGTGCCGCCTGTTGGAGGCCATGGTCATCACCGGCGGCCCCGCGGTCAACCATGCGCGCCAGTCAACTCCGGTACGGCGAGGAGATGTTGGCCACCCGTAGCGGGGTACGCCGAGAGGGTCCGCCGCGGTCAGGCATCCTCCGGCCGGCGGGGATCGGCCTCGCTGCCCGGCACGTACAGCTCCCGGAAGGTTCACCACTATCGCCTCCTGCGTGCTGCGGGCGATGACCACGACGGCCTCGATGTCGGGGCTGGGATTCTCCTCGCGGTGCGGGACGTAGGGCGGGACGAAGATGTAGTCACCCGGCGCCGTGTGGATCCGGATCTCCTCGGGGTGCCGCCGGAGTTCGTCCAGGAAGACGAACTCCGGGTGCCCCTTGATGACATGGATGGCCGTCTCGGACGGCGACGACCTCGGAGCCGACACCGTCGGCTGGCGGCGATGCGGAAGGTGCGGGGTGTGGTCACGGGAGCTTCCGGTCATGCGGGCCCCCGGGGCTCGGGCGGAGCCGGGGACCGACGAGTGGATCGACGTCTTCGGTCGATGTCCCGAGTGAACCCAGCGCGGTCGTGCCCCGTCCAAGACGTACTGCCGATACAACCCATAGGCGCCGCCGATCAGTTCGTGCGCGCGCGGGCTGCCGGGCCGGTGGCGAAGGCGTGCGTGAAACCCCGTGGGCAGAAAAGCGAGCGTGCCACCGAAACGGAGAATCGGTGGCACGCTCGCTCAGACCGTGTCGGGTCGGCAGGCTCCTGTGGTGGGGCCGGGCCTGGTCAGCGGTTGACGCAGGGGTTGCCGAACGTCGGGTTGAGCAGGCCGATGACGTTGATGCTGTTGCCGCACACGTTGAGGGGGACGTGGACCGGAACCTGCACCGCGTTGCCCGAGAGCACGCCCGGCGAGTTCACGGCAGCGGCCTGGGCGCCGGAGTCGGCGGAGGCGAGGCCCGCGGCGGTCATCACCAGGGCACCGGTGGCAAGCAGCACGCTCGTCGTCTTCTTCATGACAGACACTTCCTTCTTTTGCAGATGGATCAGCCGGAAGGCGCCGAACCAGCCTCGCCGTATGTCGCGCGGCCGGAACACACCGCATCTTCGGCGCCTGAGTCGATCAACGCGCTTCCGGGCCTGCGGACACGCTCATTCCCTCGTGCAGCCGATACCTCAGGAGGCTTGCTTGTGGCGGGCGTAGGAGCGGGTCAGGTCCAGGAAGGCGCGGGCGACCGGCATGAGGTGGGCGGGCAGGCTGATCATCGCGACGTGCAGGTGTGCGGTGGGCTCGATGACGGCCACGGACGCACCGCGGCGCCGGGCCAGTCGCGTCCAGGCCGCGGGCAGGACCGCGATACCCGCCCCGGGTCAGGACCAGGGGCAGGACGGAGGTGCGGTGGTCGACGACCGCGACGATGTCGGTGCCGTCCGTCTGCGCGGTGATGTCGTCGACGATGGAACGCATCAGGCTGCCGCCGCGGGAGGCGATCAGCTTGCGCCCGCCGAGGTCCTCGGGACGCAGGAAGATGTTCAGCCGCACATACGCCGCGAGCACCCCGCCGAGCACCAGCACGACGAACAGGATCGAGATGACGTAGAAGAGCAGGATCAGCGAGCCGAGGCTGGTCAGCGTGGACAGGCCGAACTTCCCGATGGCGTACTACATCGCGCCGAACGCGCCGAAAGGTGGTGCCGATCGGCTCCATCGAGGTGGCCAGATCCGGCCACCGCCAGCCGAGCACGATCCCGATGACGATCGCCGCGAGGACCTGCACGTACAGAACCGGCCGCGCTGCCCCGTGCGGCACCGGGTCCCGACCGGTCGCCGCACCAACTACCGGGTCAGTGAAGCCGGTCACAGCAGAGGAGGTCCACGACCAAAAACCGATGCCTCGCATAGGTCGCGCCTATGACTGTGCGGAGGCCCGGCGCGGGGACAGGGCCAGCTTGCGGCGCAGTCGGCCGACCTCGATGACGACGACGGAAAACTCGTCGCCGGCCTCGACGGCATCCGCCGGGTTCCGCACCGGCGTCGTCCTCAGCTCGACACCGGGATGGCCTGCGGGTCGACTTCGCAGTGATCGACCGAGTCGGCCAGACCCTCGCCGCCGATCTCCACCCGAACGGTCGCCTTGCCCTTCCCGGGCACCGTGACCTCTTCGCTCTCCTCGGTGATGGTGATGCCCCGCGCGTCCACGAAGGTGACCGTCGCCCAGAAGCGGCCCTTCTTCGCGTTGCCGTTGGTGACCTTGACCGTCGCGTACGGGGCGGCCTTGGTCGCGCAGCGCATCAACGTGGCCTTGGCGTCGTCCAGTTGCCCGCTGCCGGAGGAGCCGGAGGAGCCGGAGGAGCTGGAAGAGGGGGAGTCGTTGGTCGGCCGCCGGTTGTAGCTGCCGCCGCTGGTGCTGCTGCTCGTGTCCCCGCTGCTGCCGTACGCGTCGTCATCGTCGTCGTAGCCCGAGCCCGAACCCGATGACGTCGATCCCGACGAGCCGGACGATCCCGATGAGCCGGAGCTGCTCGACGACGAACTGTCGTGGTCCTGGCTCGAACTGCTGCAGCCGCCCCCGCCTCCGCCGCCGTTGTGACTGCCGCCGCCGTGCCCCCGTCCCGTCGTGAATCCGGTCAGGGCCAGCGCGGAAAGCACCAGTGCCGCCGTGACCTTGAGTGTGCGCCCCCGATTTTCCATTCGGGCATCCTATCCAGGACCGCAGACACCTCCCGAGGACCCGCCTTGACTCCGCACTCCCTGGCCTTCTACGTCGACGTCGTCACCACCGGCACCGTGCTCGGCGCTGGTCCCGCGGCCTCTCCCGGCGCCGTCACCGAGGTCCTCGGTCCGGACTTCGCCGAGAACACCTACGGCAACCGCAGCATGTTCCGTGACTACGGCCTCGCCGAATTCTTCTGGGACCGGGCCTCGGCCGACGGCCCCTGGACGGGGCACCACTTCACCCTCCAGGTGCACCGCCTCGCACACCGGAACCGGACCGTCGTCAACGAGGTGTTGCGCGCTCGGTATGGGCGGTTCACGCCCCGACTCCGGTTCGGCAAGCTGCAACGCCTGCTCGACCGGCGCGGGGTCCGGCTCCTCGAGATCCCCGAACTCCCGGCGAACGCACCGTACTTCCGTACGTTCTGGCAGCCGGATTCCCGCGTGGCCGTCTCGGTCATCGGTACGTACGGCGAGTACAGCACGCCGGACGAGCTGCGGGTCGGCGATGTGTACGGCATTCAGGCGCCGTTGAGCGCCGGGGAAGTGGAGTCGCGCCGGGCGCGGGATCTCAGCCGTCCGTAGCGTTCGCCGTGTTGAGCCACGTGCCGATCCTCGGCAGGGCGTCGGGCCCGCTGTCCTGCTCCACCGTGCCCACCAGATCGGCGATGGAGACCTCCCGAAGCGATGCCCGCCAGGCGGCGTCGGCCGCGTTCATCGCGCGGGCGATGGGGCACGCCTTGGTGCAGTCCTCGGGCGGCGTCCCGAAGGGGCCGCGCTGGCGGATCTCGGTGCACACGAACGCCGGGCTCGCCCCGTCGACGGCCTGCACCACGTCCAGGACCGTGATGTCGGCGGCTGCCCTGGTCAGTACGTAACCGCCCGTCTTGCCCTGCACGGACTTCACCAGTTGCGCGCGCGAGAGGGCCTGCATCTGCTTGGCCAGGTAGCTGGGCGAGACGTCGTGCAGCTGCGCGAGGCGGGCAGCCGGGACCGGCTCGGTTGCCGCGGTGAGCACCACACAGCAGTGCAGTGCCCATTCCACGCCGCCGGACAGTTTCATGCGCCCTCCCGATTGACTCGGATACAGGCTATCCGAGTATCATCTCGGACAACGCATATCCGAGTTTGCGCATCAGGGAGACTCGGTTCACAGAAGGGCACGATCATGAACATCACGGTCATCGGCGGTACCGGGCTGATCGGTTCCCAGCTCGTCACCCGCCTGCGCGAGGCAGGACACGAGGTCGTCGCCGCCTCCCTGTCCACCGGAGTCGATCTGCTCACCGGCGCGGGCCTGGACCATGCGCTCAAGGGCGCGGACACGGTCGTCAACGTGTCGAACTCGCCCACGTTCGACGAGGCCTCGCCGGACTTCTTCCGCACCACCACCGGGAACCTGCTGGCAGCGGGCGAGCGCGCCGGCGTCGGCCACCAGGTCATCCTCTCCATCGTCGGCGTCGACCAGGTGCCGCAGCTTGACTACTACCGCGCCAAGACCCTCCAGGAAGACCTGCTGCGGCAGGGCCCCACCCCGTACTCGATCGTGCGCGCCACCCAGTTCTTCGAGTTCATGGATGCCGTCCTGTCCTGGACCTCGGACGAACAGGCCGTCCGGCTGCCCGCCACCCGCATCCAGCCCCTGGCGACCGCCGACGTGGTCCACGCCCTCGCCGACGTCACCACGGCCGCGCCGCGCAACGGCACGCTCGATGTCGCGGGCCCCGAGGTCTTCCCGCTCGACGAACTCGGCCGCCGCACGCTGGCGGCCCGCAAGGACCCCCGCCCCGTCGTCACCGACGACAAGGCGGGCATGTTCGCCGCCGTCGAGGGCGACGTGCTGATCGCGGGACCTGACGCGCGGCTGTCCGCCACTCGCTACGAGGACTGGCTCGCCGCCAACGGCTAGCCGCCGCGCCCCGGCATGCTTTGGCCCGGCACGTTCTGGCCCGGCACGTTCTGGCCCGGAGCGTGCGGAGCGCGCCGTCGTCAGCCCGTGAGCAGCATCGCGACCGTCACGACGCCCAGCAGCCCGATATAGGCACGGGCGTGCGTGCGGTCGCCGATCCGGGGCGGGCGCCGCCGCAGCACGGCGATGACCGGCAGAGCTCCCAGGAGCAGCGCCGCTGCGGCGCCCACGTCGACCAGCCCCACCAGCTGCTTGCCGTCGCCCGCCGCGGCGGGCACTGCCGTCCCGGCCAGGGACACCGCGGTGGCGGGCAGCGCGATGGCCAGGGTGAGGGGGTTGGCCAGCGCGGTCGCCACCCGCATCGGGTGTCCCGCCCGCCGCATCGCGGGCACGGTCATCACACTGCCGCCCACGCCCAGGAAAGCGGCCACCGCGCCGATCGGAGCACCGAAGAGGGCCGGCAGCGGACGCGGCCCGACCGATGGCCCCCGCGCGCCGGGGCGCAGGAAGCCGGGGCGTATCAGCAGGTCGGCGATGGTGAGCGCGACGTACGCGACGAAGGCCCAGCGGGCCAGGCCGGCCGGGGCCAGACGCGTGGCGAGCGCTCCGAGCGCGGCACCGCCGGCGAGGAGCAGGAGCAGTCGACCGCTGCCGTGCAGCGCACGCAGCACCCGCCGCGGTGTGACGGCCGTCGCGAACCCGGCGTTGACCACCATCACCAGGGCGGAGGTGGCCGTAGCCACCCGCATCGCGTCCGCGCCGAGCGCCGCGTCCGCCCACACCACGACCGGCACCGCGACGAACCCGCCGCCGAAGCCGAACAGCACGGTCGTCACCCCGGTCAGAAGCCCGACCCCCACCAGCACCACGAAGTCCATGCGTCCCACCCCATCAACCGCACCGGCCTTCCGGCATGCGATGGTCGGCACGGTTCTATCGCGTGTCGGCCACTAGGGTGGGCGGGTGAAGAACGTCCCGCTGGCCGAGGTCGACCACGTCGACCGGGCGGTCCTGCCGATCGGCACCGACTATCCGCCCGGTCACGTCCTGGACTGGCACGAGCACCGCCGCGCCCAGTTCCTCTACGGTGCCACCGGCGTCATGGTCGTCGACACCGCCGAGGGAACCTGGACCGTCCCGCCCGAGCGCGCCGTACTGATCCCGCCCGCCACGCGGCACCGGGTGCGGATGCTGGGGGTGAGCACCCGCAGCTTGTACGTCGAGCCGTCGGCCGTCCCCTGGTGGCCCGCCACCTGCACGGTCGTGGACGTCCCGCCGCTGCTGCGCGAGCTGCTCCTTGCGGCCGTCGAGTTCGAGGCCGACTACCGCCTCTCCGGGCGCGAGGGAAGCATCGCCGCCCTCCTCCTGTACGAGATCGCGGAGCGCGCCCCGCTGCCCTTCCACGTGGGCATGCCCGCATCCGCCGACCTCGCGCGGCTGTGCCGCGCCTACCTGGCCGCCCCGGACGCCGAGGCCACCAACACCGCCTGGGCCGCCGAGACGGCCATGAGCGAGCGGGCCTTCACACGGCGCTTCCGCGCCGAGACCGGCGACAGCCCTGCCGTCTGGCGGACCCGCGCACGGCTGCTGGCGGCCCTGCCGCTGCTGCGCACGGCATCGGTCAGCGAGGTCGGCGCCCGTATCGGCTACGCCTCTCCCGCGGCGTTCACCGCCGCCTTCACGCGCGCCTTCGGGACGCCGCCCTCCCGCTTCACCGCGGGCCCCGCGGGTGGCCGGCGCTGAGGCAGGTCGGCCGGATCGGGGGGCACGGACGCCCCGCGAAGCCGGTCAAAGGAGCCTGACCTGCGCGTTCATGGAGAAATTGGCCGGAAAGCGGCGTCGAGGCCGGTCTTCTACCCACAGACCCCGCCGCCAAGCTCCGTGAAGCCGCAAAACACCGCCGAAGCTGTGAGCCCACCCATAGGAGCCAGGTCACATGCTAAGGGCGGTAGTAGACCCCTTGGGGCCGAGCGTGGGGCCCCGGTTCTCCTGTACAGCGTCTGACCAGCGGTGACCTGCGTATCCCGGTAGTACGTCACATCATTGCGTCCCGCTCCGGCCACCGCTAACCCTTGCTGAAGTCCGGGGAGCACGGGACGCGCCGAGCACATCCGCTCGCTTCGACCGAGCCCCCTCCCGCACATCGCATTGGAGAGTCACTCCCGCATGGCCATCACTCAGACGCAGACCAGCACCGGCCGCATCAACCGACTGCGCAAGATCTCCGTCGCAGGTATCGCCACCGCAGGTGCCGCTGCCGCCGCCCTCACGCTGGTCCCCGCGCAGGCCCACGCCGCCGAGCCGACCGCGGCGACGAAGAGCGCCAAGGCCGTCGCCGCGAAGGCCGACGACAAGAAGTACGCCAACAACCTCGACGGCTGGATCCGCGAGTCCCTGGACATCATGAAGTCCAAGGGCATCCCCGGCTCCTACGAGGGTCTGCACCGCAACATCATGCGGGAGTCCGCCGGTGACCCCAACGCCCAGAACGGCTGGGACGTCAACGCGCAGGCCGGCACCCCCTCCAAGGGACTGCTCCAGGTCATCCAGCCGACCTTCGACGCCTACCACGTCTCGGGCACCCCCAATAACCTGACCGACCCGGTCGCCAACATCACCGCTGCCGCGAACTACGCCGCCGACAAGTACGGCTCGATCGACAACGTCGACTCCGCGTACTGAGCCACCGGGCGACCGAGCAACTGAGACACCGGCCACCGGCCGACGGTCAACGAGAAGAGGCAGCGCATGCCGCGCGAGAGCAGTGACGAGCAGCAGGCGCACATGGCCACCGGCCCCGCACTGCCCGAGTACGGGCCCCCGCGGGTGCGAGGCTCCCGGCGGCGCAAGCCGCGCAAGAACACCCTGCGCTATGTCGCATGGGGCGCCCTGGGAGCAGTCCTGATAGGCGGTGGAGGCGCGGCCTATGCCTGGCAGCACCTCAACGGCAACATCCAGGGCACGGACATGAACGCCGCACTCGGCAAAGACCGGCCCAGCCAGCAGAAGAACGGTTCGATGAACATCCTCCTGCTCGGGTCCGACTCCCGGGCGGGAACCCACGGCCAGTACGGCAAGGGCATCAGCGGAGCCCGCGCCGACACGGCGATGGTCCTGCACGTCGACAAGACCCACAAGAAGGCCTCGGTCGTCAGCATCCCGCGCGACACCATGGTCGAGCGGCCCCAGTGCGCGAAGCCCCACGGCGGCACCGCGGCCGGCGCGCAGCAGGCCATGTTCAACTCGTCGTACCAGGCGGGCGGCCCGGCGTGCACCGTCAAGACGGTCGAGAAGATGTCGCACGTCCGCATGGACCACTACCTCGAAGTCGACTTCAAGGGCTTCCAGAAGCTCATCGACGAGCTCGGCGGCGTCGACATCACCACCCGCAAGGCCATCAACGACCCCAACAGCGGCCTGGCCCTGAGCGCCGGCAAGCACACGCTCAAGGGCAAGCAGGCACTGGAGCTCGTCCGCACCCGCCACGGCGTGGGGGACGGCAGTGACCTGGGCCGCATCCAGCTCCAGCAGGCGTTCATCAAGGCGCTGATCCACCGCGCCGACACCGTCGACCCGCTGGGCAGCCCCGCCCAGTCCTACGACCTGGCCGACACCGCGACCAAGTCCGTCAGCGCGGACTCCGAGCTGGCCTCGGCGGACAAGCTCCTCGGTCTGGCCAAGGAGCTGAAGGGCATCAGTCCGGACCGCACGAACATGGTCACGATGCCGGTCACCTATGACGCACAGGACTCGGGACGGGTCCTGCCGCTGTCCAGGGCCTCCCAGCAGGTGTGGTCGGCCCTGCGCCACGACCGGCCCATCCCGAAGTCCGCCACTCAGGACTCGGTGGGCGACAAGAGCGACTCGCCGGTCTCCGCGGGCGCCTGACCCGCCCCCGGTCCGGACCCGCGGCCCGTGCGGCTGAGGACACCGGGCCACCACGCCTTGGGTCCGATGTCGCGGACCAGGGCCGGCACCAGGAGCGAGCGTACGACCAGGGTGTCCAGCAGGACGCCGAAGGCGACGATGAAGGCGATCTGCACCAGGAAGGCCAGCGGGATGATGCCCAGGGCCGCGAAGGTCGCCGCGAGCACGACCCCGGCCGATGTGATGACGCCGCCGGTCGCGGTCAGCCCGCGCAGCACTCCTTCGCGGGCCCCGTGGCGCAGTGACTCCTCGCGCACCCGCGACATCAGGAAGATGTTGTAGTCCACGCCGAGCGCCACCAGGAAGACGAACCCGTACAGCGGTACGGAGGAGTCGGTTCCGCTGAAGCCGAGGACGTGCTGGAAGACCAGGGCGGAAACGCCCAGCGTCGCAAGGAAGTTCAGCGCCACCGTCGCCACCAGCAGGACCGGCATCAGCAGCGACCTGAGCAGTCCGACGAGGATGACCAGGATGATCGCCAGGACCACCGGCACGATGAGCATCCGGTCGTCCTCGGCGGTGCGCTGCGTGTCGTACTGCTGCGCGGTGTAGCCGCCCACCAGACCGTCGGCACCGTCCACCGCGTGGACGGCCTCGCGCAGCCGGGCCACGGTGTCCTTGGCCGCGTCGCTGTCGGCGGAGTCCTCCAAGGTGGCGTCGATGCGCACCCGTCCGTCGACGACGAGCGGCTCTGCCGCCCCCGGCCGCCCGGAAGCGCTCACGGCCGCGGCCGACGACACTCCCTCGGTGCGCTCGGCCGCGGCCGTGACCTGCTTGACCCTGTCCGCGTCCGCGATCACGACGGCCGGATTGCCCGAGCCTCCGGGGAAGTGGTCGCCCAGGGTCTTCTGCGCCGACACCGAGGGCGCGTCATTGACGAAGATCTCGTCCAGCGGCACGCCCTTGGAGCTGAGCGTGGGCGCGAAGGCGGCGCAGACGAACAGGCCGGCCAGGGTGGCGGCCCAGACCTTGCGCGGCGCCCGGTCGACGAGCGAGGCGATCTTGTTCCATACGCCCTGTCCCGCGGTCTTCTCCGTGGCCGACCTGGGCTTGGCGGGCCAGTACGCCGCCCGCCCCAGGAGGATGAGGACCGCGGGCAGGAAGGTCAGCGTGCTCAGTACGGCACAGACGATGCCGATGGCTCCCACGGGTCCGAGCGCGCGGTTGTTGGTGAGGTCGCTCAGCAGGAGGGCGAGCAGGCCCAGGGCGACCGTGGCGCCGCTGGCGACGATGGGGCCGAGCGAGCGGCGCAGCGCCGCCCGCATGGCGGCGATCCGGTCGCTGCCGGCGGCCAGTTCCTCGCGGAAGCGTGCCGTGAGCAGCAGTGCGTAGTCGGTCGCGGCGCCGATGACCAGGATGGAGAGGATGCCCTGGACCTGGCCGTCGACCCGGACGATGTCATGGTCGGCAAGGACATAGACGATTCCGCAGGCGAGGCCCAGGGCGAAAACGGCCCCCAGGATGATGACCAGCGGAAGCAGCACGCTGCGGTAGACGAGCAGCAGGATCACCAGGACGGTGATCAGAGCGACCCCCAGGAGCAGGCCGTCGATGCCTCCGAAGGCGTCGGACAGATCGGCCTGACTGGCCGCGGGCCCGGCCACCTGCGCGTCCGTTCCCGGCACCCCGGCTGCGGCCTTTCTGACCCGCTCCAGGGTGGGTTCCAGTTCCTCGCCGAGGTCGGGGCGCAGCTGGATCACGCCCTGCAGCGCCCGGCCGTCCTCGGAGAGCACCGCGGGGGACGCCGGGCCGACGAAGCCCTTCTGGTTCTTGAGGGAGGCCAGCGCACGGGTGGCGCCGGCTTTCTGTGCCTGATCGATTCTGCCGTCCCGCGGCGTGCCGTCGGCGGTCCAGACGACGATCGCGGGCAGGGTCTCGTCCTGGCTGAACTTCTTCTGCGCGTCGATGACCTGTGTGGACTCGGCGTTCTGGGGCAGGAAGGCGGCCTGGTCGTTGGTGGCGACCTCGCCGAGCTTTCCGGCGTACGGCCCGAGTGTGCCGCCGATGCCGAGCCAGGCGACGAGCAGGACGACGGGGACGAGCCAGCGTGCCAGGCGCGTACCGGTGGACATGGATCTCCTTGCGAGCTTGGTACCTCAACAAATAAGAATCTCAATGATTGAAACATCTTGGGAGGCGGGAATGCTCGTCGGGTGCCGTGCCGCGGCGATTCGCGGCGGTTTAAGGCGATACGAGGGCCGAGCGGGCAGGCGAACCTAGCGCTGCCGTGCCCGCAGCTCGGAGAGTTCTTCGTTCATGGCGGCCAGGAAACGCAACGCCACGGCAAGTTCGTCCGCGCTGAAGCGCACGCGCGCGCTCTCCGTCGCGGCCGCGAGCGGCTGGAAGAAAGCACGCGCCGCCGACTTGGCTCCGGGGGCGTAATGCAGGTGCACCACCCGGCGATCCGCGCTGTCCCGCGACCGGCGGACATGACCGGCCCGCTCAAGGCGGTCCAGACACGCGGTGACGGCGCCCGACGTCAGCCCCAGATGCTCGCGCAGCCGACCCGGAGTGAGCGGGGCGTCCGCGTCCAAAATGGCCGCCAGCGCCTGGACATCCGTCGCGTGCAGATCTTGGCCCGCGGCGAAACCATGGATCACCCGGTTGATCTCGCCGTTCATCCGCCGCAACTGCACCGCGAACGCCTGCAGATCCGTCGGCACCGGCTCGGACGCCGCACCGCCGCTCAACGCTGAATCCTCTGTACTGGCCACACACGCAGCCTATAGACCGCTGACCGGGGCACTCCTCGTACCTACGGACAGCTGCTGCCGATGACCGGCCGCGCGCCCGGTGGCGGCACTAGAGTCGGCTGACCATGCCCGAACTCCTTGGAATCAACCACCTGACACTGTCCACGCCCGACCTCGGCCGACTCCTGGCGTTCTACACGGAGTTGCTCGGAGCGACGCTCGCGTTCGAGCGCGCCGCGACCCCTCCGGATCCCCGGATCGCCGTCCTCGATGTCGGCGGGGCGGACCACCTGATGATCGTGGAAACCGCCGCCGCCCCCGCCACCGGACTCGACCCCCTGGGACAGGCGGGCTGGGGGCTTCGCGTGGCAACGCACACGCAACTGTGCGAGCTGCGCGAGCGGCTGGTCGACGCCGGGTGGCCGGTCGGAGAGATCCAGACGCTGCCCGCGCAGTGGACGATGACGGCCCGCGATCCCGACGGACGCCCCGTGGACGTCCGGGCCCACCGACCCCGCCCCGCAACGCCGCCCCGGGCCTCCGGCTGACGAGCGGCCCGCCCGACTCCCGAAGCCGGGGCCTACGTGCGGTCTACGTGCGCCTCGGCGGGGGCGAGGAGCGGGGAGGGCGCATAGCGCACCCCGTAGACACGGTCCAACCGGTTGGCCGCCCCCGCCGAACCGCCGAGCCCTTCGAGGAAGAACGCCCGCGCCATCGACTCCATCTGTTCGCCGCTCACATGGATGACCCACCGGTTGGACGCCACGCTGAAGCGGGCCGCCTCCACCGCCGCTTCCAGACCCGGCGCCGGGCCGCGGCGCAGCTGTCCGCGCAGCGCGAGGTACCGCCGCAGCGTGTCCAGATCCGAGCGGCGCAGGCCCACCTGCTGCAGTCCTGGCGCGGGTGCCTCGGCGGTCGGAGCGGCCCGAGCCCGTGCGTAGAGGAGCGCGTCCCACCCGTCGTCCGTCAGCTGCACCGCCCACGCGACCGGCCGTCCGGCCTCCGCGGAGAGCTCCGCCCGCTGTGCGCGGGGGGCCGCACGGGCGAGCCCGAGTCTCACCAGAGGGCCCGTGGCGCGTTCGTCGAGCCCGGGTCCTGCCATGGCCCATCCCTCGCATGTGCGCTGCATGTCAGCCACGTGTTGCAGCAGCACGTGATGCTCAGCCGAGCGCCGCATCCCTGCCCCTCCCGCCGAACAGTGCGTTGCGGTGACGCTAGCGCGCATCCGCATCCTGAGGAGGACTGTTGGGCAACCAGCACCGCACCTGTTTCAGCTCGGCCAGGATGGCTACCCGATCTCCACGCAAGCACAGCGCTGTGCCACGTAGGCGCCGGATGGTTGGGACAGACAGCCGCCGGCGCCGCCCCAAGACCGCGAGAAACTCTGGCCATGGGCATCGGGGATCTGCGATGCTCGGTCGGGGAGTAGCTCCGTCGGCTCGACAGAGGCTGCCCGAGCAGTGGAGAGGCAACGCGGGTGGCTTCCTCGTCGGACTCTGTCAGTGTCCCGGCACTGAAACCGCAAACTGATCCCGAGCAGCAGACTTCCGGCAATGACTGCGCGGATGAGGTTGCCGAGATCAAGGTGCTGCGCACGGAGGTCAACGACCTGCACCGCGCCATGGAGTCCCATCCCGCGATAGACCAGGCGCGGGGCATGCTGATGATGCTGGGGCCATGTACGGCGGACGAGGCGTGGGAAGTCCTGGTCGAAGTGTCGCAGCACTCCAACACCAGACTGCGGGCCGTGGCGGAAGAGCTGATCGCCACGACGGAGGGCGAGCCGCTGCCCGGCGCGGTGCGCGCAGCGCTCAGACAGGCCCTGGAGAAGCGGTAGGCAGACCGCAGCGGTCCGCCTACCGCTTGGTCCTGAAGAGACCGGGCGTCAGCGAGGTCGTCGCCACCGGTTTCGCGACGGAGCGAAACAGTCAGGCCCTCAGTTCCGCGAGGTCGGTCGCGTCGAGGCGCAGCCCGGCCGCGGCGAGGTTCTCGGCGAGGTGGTCGGGCGACCCCGTGCCGGGGATGGCCAGCATGTTCGGGGAGCTCGCGAGCAACCAGGCGAGGGCCACCTGCGGGGTCGTCGCGTCGTGCCGCTCGGCGAGCTGCGCGAGACGCTCGTGCTCGATCGGATCGAAGCCGCCACCGAGCGGAAAGAACGGCACGTAGGCGATGCCGTGTTCCTCGCAGCGCGCGAGCACGGCGGGGTCGTCGTGGCGATGGACGTGGTACTGGTTCTGCACCGCGACGACCGGCGCGATGTCCCGCGCCTCGTCGAGCTGCGTCAGATCGACATTGCTGACGCCCAAGTGCCGGATCAGCCCCTCGTCGCGGAGCTCCGCCAGTGCCGCGAACCGGTCGGCCACGCTCTCGCCGCCCGGCTCGCTCATGCCCCCGACCCGCAGGTAGACGAGTTCGAGCCGGTCGAGTCCGAGGGCGCGCAGATCCGCGGTCACCAGCTCGCGCAGCTGCTCGGGGCCGGCCTGTCCGGTGGGCATGCCGTCGGGTCCGCGCAGCGGGCCGACCTTGGTGGCGATCAGCAGCTCGGCCGGGTACGGCGCGAGCGCCTTGTGGATCAGCTCGTTGGCGCTCACCTCGTCCCGCGCGTAGAAACCGGCCGTGTCGATGTGATCGACGCCCGCCTCGATCGCCTGCCGCAGTACCGCGATGCCGGTCCGCGGGTCGCGGGCCGGTCCGGTGAAGGTGCCGGCGGGCAGCCGCATCGCGCCGAAGCCGAGACGGTTGACGGGGCGGTCGCCGCCGAGCATGAACTGGCCGCTCGCAGCGGCCGTGATCTGTGTGGTCATGTCTCCACCCTCGCCCGGTGAAGGCCCGTCGCAGACCAGATGGCAACGTGTTGCCACCAGGGTGAGAACGTTGCCGCCAAGGTGAGCGAGACTGGGGGAGTGACCGAACCAACCACGCTGACGGTGCACGGCGAGAGGGAACTGGCCGCGCGGACCGCGATGCTCTTCGGCGAGACGACGCGGGAGTTCTTCTGCGCCGCCAACGACCTGCACACCTGGGCACGGCCCGAGGCGAGAAAGGCCATGGTGCGCCGCCTTCGTCCCCGCGCCGCCGCGGGTGTGGTCGTACGCAAGCTCTATACGCCCGCAGTGCTGGCCGAAGAGGACCAGCGATCTCACCTCTTCGATGTCGCCGAGGCGGGCGGGCAGGTACGCGTGCGTGCCGCGAGCCTGCCGCACGAGACGATCATCATCGACCGCCGGGTGATGATCCTGGCCGGCCGCAACGGCTCGCGCGGTCGCGAGTTCACGATCACGACCGCACCGGCGCTCGTCGGCGGCGTGTACGCCCTGATGTGTGCCACCTGGGACGCAGGCACCCCGTTCACGGAGTACCTGCGGCGCGAGAGCGGGACGGTGGGCCTGGACGCCGACTCGCAGAGCGTGCTGCAGGCGCTCGCGGCCGGGCTCACCGACGCCGCGGGCGCGCGGCGCGTCGGCATGTCCGTGCGGACCTACCGCAGGCGGGTCGCCGAGTTGATGACCGCACTGGAGGCCGACTCACGCTTCCAGGCCGGCGTCAACGCGGGCCGGCGCGGTCTGACCGGCAGCTGGCGGAACGGCCGGGCGTAACCTTCAGGGCCGGGCGGCTTCGGCCGCGATGCCCGATGCCCGCAGCTTCCGGGCCAGGAGTTCCATCTCGGGGAGAGTTCCCGAGTGGTCGCCGTTGAGCACGCTGCCCAGTGCGGCCTTGGCGCTCACCAGGTCGATGCCGAGTTCGGCCCGCAGCACCCGCATGATCACGACCCTTTTCTTCGCCGACGGACCGATCACGCGTAGTGTCGCCGCGCCGTGCTCCGCGAGCAGCTGGGCCCGCCGCTCGCTCGGTATGTCCCCGAAGCACACGGCGATCGCGAACCCGCAGGCCGTGCAGCTCGCCCCGACGTCCCACTGCACGCAGCCGTGCGCAAGGACCTGGACACCGCAGCACTCCAGGTCGGCACCGCAGTCCTGACACGTCTCGGCGTACCTGACGGACTGGGCGACCACCGGCTCCATCCCCACCACCCCCAACCGACGAGGCTATGCCACAGGTCCCGTCGAGCGCCGCGTGCCCCGTGCACCGCCGGGGCGACCGGCGGCGTCCGGTCGCGACCGGGACCGTCACCGGGCCGCCGGGCTCCTCTGTGAGCATCGTGCTCCCGACAGCGGCGCCCAGCTCAGGAGGCCGACATGCGCGCGTGGCAGGAGTGGACGGCAGCGGTGCGGCTGCTGTGGCGGGCCGGGCCCCGGCACACGCTCGCCCTCACCTCGATCGTGATCGGCGGGGCGCTCACCGGCCCGCTCATCGTGGTCGCGACCGGGCGACTCGTGGGCGCGCTGCCCGGCGCGGTCGAGGGAGGCGCCGGGTCGGCCGGGGCCAGGGAGGCGCTGGTTGCCCTCACCGGGTTCGGCACGCTCACCCTCGTACGCACCGCCCTGCGCACCCTGGAGAGCGGCCTCGCGGCGGTGCTGCGGCTGCGGACGGCCGGCGTCGTGGAGCACCGGGCCATCGCGGTCGGCACCGGCCCGGACGGCATCGGGCACCTCGAGGAGCCGGGCTACGCCGACACCCTGCGTCTGGCCACCGAGCCGGGCACCCGACCGGACCAACTCGCGCTGCTGCTGCCCGAGATCGTGCGCCCGCGGCTCGAAGGGCTCGGCCTGCTGGTCCTGCTGGCGCCCCTGGCCTGGTGGGCGCCGCCGGTGCTCGGGCTCGCGGCGGTGCTCACCTACCGCTCCTATCTGCGTCTCTCGCGTCAGGTGCACGGCAGCTTGGAGGCGGCGAGCGCGGTGATGCGGCGGGCGGGCTATCTGCGCTCTCTCGCCTTGGATCCCGAACCCGCCAAGGAGGTACGTGTCTTCGGGCTCGGTGACTGGCTCGCCGAGCGGATGACGGCGGTGTGGCAGTCGGGCATGGCCAGGGTCTGGGCCACTCGCGGGACGGCCGCGCGGCGTGCCTATGGCGCGGTGGGGTTCGTGGTGTGCGCGGAGGGCGCGGTCCTGGGCTATGCCGCGTTCACCGCCGCTCACGGCGAAACGGGACTCACCCAGCTCGTGATCAGTGTCCAGGCGGCGCTTGCCGTGCCCGCACTCGGCTGGGTCGGCGACGACGACCTGATGGTGCGCGACGCGCTGCTGGGGCTGCGGTCGCTCGCGGCGCTGGAGCAGCGGGGCACGGCCTGCGGTGTCCGGGGCGACGGGCCAGGGAGCGAGCAGACCGAGGAGCGGGGCGGCATCCAGGTCAAGGGCCAAGAGGCGTACGGGAACGGTCTGTTGAACGGCCGTGCCGGGACGGCCCGTCCCCGCATCGCCTTCGAATCCGTGGAGTTCGCCTACCCCGGCACGGACGAACCGGTGCTGCGCGGGCTCGACTTGGAGATCCCGGCCGGGGCCTGCGTGGCGATCGTCGGCGCGAACGGCTCCGGCAAGACGACGCTGATCAAACTTCTCGCGCGGCTGTACGAGCCGGACACCGGGCGCATCACGGCCGACGGCGCGGACATCCGGACGCTGGACGCGCGGCAGTGGCGCCGGGGCATGTCCGTCGTCTTCCAGGACTTCGTGAAGTACCCGCTGACGCTGCGCGACAACATAGCGATGGGCGCCCCGGAGAGCGGCTGCGACGCGAGCGCGCTGGAGCGCGCCCTGTCGCTGGCCGACGGCGCCGACTTGCCGCGCGGGCTGGGGGCGGGCTGGGACACCGTGCTCTCGCGGCAGTTCGCGAACGGCGCCGACCTGTCCGCCGGGCAGTGGCAGCGCGTCGCGATCGCCCGCGCGCTGCTGGCCGCACGGGCCGGCGCCGTGCTCGTACTCGACGAGCCCACCGCGCATCTGGACGCACGGGCGGAGGCCGACTTCTTCGAGAGGTTCCTGACGACGCGCGGGGACGCCGCCACGGTTCTGGTCTCCCACCGCTTCTCGGGCGTACGCAAGGCCGACCTGATCCATGTGATGGACGGCGGGCGGATCGCGGAGAGCGGCACGCACGACGCGCTGATGGCACTGGGCGGCAGGTATGCCCGGATGTACCGGTTGCAGTCGGACCGGTTCGCGGACGGAGAGGGCGAACCTGCCGACGGCGATGGTGCTGCCACGGACGCGCCCGCGGTGCTGGTCGAGCCGCCCGCCGCCATACGTCCGAAAGAAGCCGGGGCGCCCGCGGCCCTGGAGGCCGACACCCCTTTCGAAGTGCCGGAAGGCGGTTGGCGTGACGTGGTCCACGCGTTGCGCACCCTGGTCGTCGAGTCATTCCGCGAGTCCTGGAAACTCGCCGTGCTCGGATTGCTGCTCGTGCCCGCCGCGGCCGGGCTCGCCGCGTTGCAGGCTCTGTGGCTGCGGTCCATGGCCGAGGGCGCACAACAGGAGTTGCCGGCGGCGACGATGACGGCGGCGCTCCTGCTCGTGGTGAGCCTCGGCGTGTGGGAGGCGGTCGAGCTGGCGGCCATCGGCGCCAGGATCGGACTCAGTGAACGGGTGGGCTTCGCCTTCGACCGGATGCTGGCCCGCCTCGCCGCGGGCATACCCGGCCTGCGCCACCAGGAGTCGCCCGCCTTCCAGGACCGCCTCCATCTGCTGCGCGATCGCACGCTGGCCATGGGCGCCCTGCTCAACTGGGTGCTCAACCTGCTCGAACAGCTCGGTGGCTTCCTGGTGACCGCCGCGCTCCTCGCCGCCGTCCACCCCGCCCTGCTCGTGCTGCCGCTCGTCGGAGCCCTGGCCCTGCGCCTGCAGGTCTCCGCCCGCGGTGTCCTCGCCCGCGCCAAGGAGGCCACGGCGGCCGACTACCGCCTCGCCGCGCGCCTGGCCCGCCTGGCCACCTCGCCGGAGGCGGGCAAGGAGCTGCGCGTCTTCGAAGCGGGGCCCGAACTGTGGTCCAGGGTGCGCGAGTTGCGCGGCAGAGCGGACGCCGTGACGAGCCGGGCCCAGTGGCACTTCGCCGCGATCGGCTGCGCGGCCGGGCTGCTCAGCACCCTCGGTCTGCTCGGCGCGGTCGCCTTCGTCGTGCATCTCGCGGTGAGCGGCCACACCGGTCTGGGCGCCGTCCTGCTCGCCGTCGTTCTTGCCGGACGGTTCACCGGACATGTCGGCGGACTAGTGCAGGCCACGGGGGCCGTCGTCGAACTCCTGCAGAGCGCCGAGCGGTTGCGCTGGCTCCGCTCGTACGCCGAACGGGCGAGCCTCGCACCCGCGCCGACGGCTGCTGCTCCCGGAACCGCCGCAGAGGTCTCCCGGCCGCAGGTCCCTGCGCGGCTGCGGCAGGGCATTGCCGTCGAAGGGCTGTCCTTCGGCTATCCGGGCACTTCGGTGACCACGCTGCACGACGTCGAACTGCTGCTGCCCGCCGGGGGAGTGGTGGCTCTCGTCGGCGCGAACGGGTCGGGGAAATCGACCCTGGTCAAGCTGTTGTGCCGGATGTACGAGCCGACGCTGGGCCGCATCACGGTGGATGGGGTCCGCCTCGACGCCCTGGCCCCGGAGCAGTGGCGCGAGCGGCTCGGTGCCGCCTTCGAAGACTTCGTACGCTTCGAGTTCGTCCTGCGCGAGACGGTCGGCGTCGGGGACCTGCCGCGGATCACCGATCCGCGTGCCGTCGCCGGCGCTCTCGACCGGGGTGGGGCCGCCGCCCTGCCCGGCACGCTGCCGAACGGCCCGGAGACCCAGCTGGGCAGCCGGTGGGAGCGCGGGATCGATCTGTCGACGGGCCAGTGGCAGAAGCTGGCGCTCGCGCGCGCCCTGATGCGTCCGGAACCCCTGCTGCGCATCCTGGACGAGCCGACCGCGTCCCTGGACGCGGAGACCGAGCACCTCATCTTCGAGCGCTACATCGAGGCGGCGCGTCGGCCACGGCCCGACGGCGGCCGTCCGGACACGGTCACGCTGCTGGTCTCGCACCGCTTCTCGACGGTGCGCGGCGCCGACCTCATCGTCGTACTCGACCACGGGCGCGTCGCCGAGACGGGCGGTCACGACGCACTGCTGGCGCGGGGCGGCCTGTACGCGCAGATGTACGGGTTGCAGGCGCGCGCCTATCGATGAAGCCGCACCGGAGCGAGCAGGGGCGCGCACGGACATACGGAAGGAGCGCCGGCCCGGGCCGGCGCTCCTCCTTCTTGCCGTGTGCTCCGCCTGCCGGTGGCTAGGCGGCGGTGTTCCGCGGGATCACCCAGGCCGGGTCCCGCGGCTCCACCTTGTTGGCGAAGGCCACGAGCTGGGAGTACGCGGCCAGGTCGGCCATCGCGGACTGGACGCGCGGCAGCGCGCCGTCCGCCGCCGGGTCGTCGATCCGCTCCAGCCAGTCACCGATCAGCGCGGACACCGCGAGCGTGCGCTCGCGCATGTCGCGGCAGATGCCCAGCGGGCCGCCGGTCCTGGCCTGCTCGGTGAACGCCTGCCACAGCTCGGCCGACTGGGGCACCTGGCCCCGGCTGACGCCCGAGCGGTACAGCCGCGTGTAGTCGAGCCTGCCGTACCAGACGGCCGTCTCCTCGGTGAGGCTGCCCGTGGCGAGGATGTCGGCCACCTGGTCCAGCATCTGGGCGGCGCCGCCCAGGCGTTCCCGTGCCGCCGCTGCGTAGACGGCGGCGGCGGACACCCCGTCGCCGTGCTCGGCCAGTTCGAGGGCCCGGCACAACTCGCCTGCGGCCGCGTTCAGTTCGCTACCCGCGGTCAGCGCGAGCTGCTTCTTGTTGCGCAGGTCCTCCTCACTGAGACTGAGGAGCTTGTTGCAGACGGCGCTCATATCCCGTTCCTCCTTTCCTGTCCGCCACCGGCGACGGCGACGGCGCTGGGGGTCATGCCGAGGATGTTGATGACGGCCAGGGCCTGACCGTAGATCCGGATGCGGTCGAATCCGGTGAGCAGTTGCCAGGCCACGCGCTGCCAGTCGGCGGCACCGGCCCGCGAGGCGTGCGCCGCGAAGCGCTCGAGGTTCGCCGAGAAGTCGGTCAGCTCGGACAGGAAGTGGCCGAACGCCGCTTCGTCGCCGCCCTGTTCGTAGCGCAGCGCGATGGCCTCGACGGCGCTGTGGTCCAGCTGGACCAGGTCGGCTTCGCGGGCCTCGGCGAGTGTCTGGCGCACCGGGGCGGCGCCGCCGCCCGCGGCCCGCAGCCGCTCGTC
Organism: Streptomyces longisporoflavus; assembly: GCF_014649775.1. GTDB lineage: Bacteria > Actinomycetota > Actinomycetes > Streptomycetales > Streptomycetaceae > Streptomyces > Streptomyces longisporoflavus. The sequence goes on from NZ_BMTR01000001.1 coordinate 710,202, forward strand.
GTGGACGGGGTAGAAGCCAAGCTCGCGGGCGACGCGGTGCGAGGTGCGGTACTCCACCAGCGCGGCGCCGATGGCGGCCGCCGCACAGCGCACCCGCAGGGCGGCCTGGCGCACGTCGTCGAGCTCCAGGTCGGAGTGCATCAGGTGCAGCTCGCTGCCCGCCCGCATGAAGTGGGCCGAGCCGGTGGCGATGGGGCCGTCCACGCGCTCGTACAGAGACTGATCGGCCACGCTGCCGTCCGGCAGGCTGGGGGCTTTGTTGCAGACCCTACTCATCTAGGTCGTGCCTCCTTGGTTGTCCTGTGTCGTTCGTGCGGTGTTGCGACGCCCGGCCGCTGCCTCCGAGGGGAAGTCGCACCAAACCGGCGGACGGCATTCCACGAATGCCGTAGTGGCAGCCGGTGCGGTGCCCGGTCGGCGGTGCGCGGGATCCGAGCGGTAGAGGGATGCTGGCAGCGCGTGGCGGGGGGAGATCCCCGAAACCGGGCACCGCCGGACAGGTCCGGATGGTCTCGGCCAGGCGACGGCCCCACGGGGCTGCCCGGCGCGAGCCGGTGCGGAGGATGCGATTCATGCCAGGCGGTACGGGGGCGGCGGGAAAACCGCCGGACGGGGAGCTGCGCGAAGGGGCAGCGGAGGATGTCGGCCCGGTCGGTTGCGTGGACACGGCCGACGCGCTGGCCGCGCTGCTGCGGCAGTTGCGCAGGCGGGCGGCGCGCAGGGACGGCGGTGCCCAGCTGACCTACCGGCAGCTGGCGGCGCGCACGGGCTGGGCGCACGGGGTGATCGGCGACTACTTCGCGGGCAAGACGCTGCCGCCCACCGACCGGTTCGACGCCTTGGTGCAGTTGCTCGGCGCCACAGGGCACGAGCTGCGGATGCTGGCGACGGCCCGCGACCGGGTGGAGGAGGCGCGCCGCTCACGCCCGGCGGCTGCGGGCGGCCGCACGGGTACTTCCGGCACGGACGCCGGCGCTCCGGCGCCCCTCCCGCGCCAGTTGCCCGCGGACATCCCCGAACTGCCCGGCCGGCAGGGGGAGCTCGAGACGCTGGACAGGATCGGTCCGGCGCCGCGGGGCGGCCCCCTGATGGTCGCGCTCGACGGGCCGGGCGGGGTCGGCAAGTCGGCGCTGGCCGTGCACGCGGCGCATCGGCTGGCCGAGCGGTTCCCCGACGGTCAGCTCTACGCGGACCTGCGGGGTTCACGCCGTGACGAGCATCCGGTGCCGGCCGCGGTCGTCCTGCGGCGCTTCCTGTGTGCGCTCGGTGCGCCGCGTCCGCATCCGGTCGGCGCGGCGGACGCGGCAGCGGCCTATCGCACGCTGCTGACCGGACGCCGGGTGCTCGTGGTGCTCGACAACGCGCTGGACGCGGCCCAGGTACGTCCCCTGCTGCCCGCGGGGCGCGCCTGCGCGGTGCTGGTCACCAGCCGCGGCGTGCTGGCGGCCCTCAACGGTGCCGTCCACCTCCATCTCGCGCCCCTGCCGCCCCCGGCGTCCGTTCAGGTGCTCGGTCTGTGGGCGGGAGCGGGGCGACTGAGCGCCGAACCCGGCGCCGCGGCGGCGATCGCGCACCACTGCGGTCACCTTCCGCTGGCGCTGCGCATCGCCGGGGCCCGGCTGGCGGCGCGACCCCGGTGGCCGGTGGCCGAACTCGCCGACCGGCTCGCCGATCCCGCGCGCCGCCTGACCGAACTCTCCTTCGCCGACCTGGACATGCGGGCAGCGCTTGAGACGGGCCACCGGGAGCTGCTGGCCCGCGGGCCCACCGGGCGGGCGGCGGCACATGCCCTGCCCCTGCTGGCCGCCGTACAGGGCGAGTTGACGGTGGCGCTGGCAGCGGCGACGACCGACGCGGCGCCCTCGATGGCCGAGGCGATCCTGGAGCACCTGGTGGACGTGCAGTTCCTGGAGTCGCGGGCGCTGGGACGCTACCGCTTCCACCCGCTCACCCGGCTCTACGCCCTGCGCTCGTCCTCCAACGGCGTCAGGCGTCCCAGTAGTTGAGCGGCGCCGAGCCCACGCTGTGCCCGCGGCGGTCAAGGACCCGCCCCACGTGCTTGACGGTGCGCAGTACGACCGCGCGCTCCGTGATCCGCAGATCCAGGTGCGCCAGGCGGCTGTTGAGCAGCGCCTCGGTGGTGTGGACCTCGGAGAGGGTCGGCAGCCAGATGTCGAGCATCAGATTGTGCGCGCCCGCCGTGATGCTGCACATGCGCAGACCGGGCAGGGTCCGCAGCGCGCTCACCGTCTCGTCGAGATGCTGGGCGGGCACCGAGCCGAAGTAGACGACCGAGACCGGGAAGCCGGTCAGCGGCCGGGCAAGCGCGCAGCGCAGCGAGAGCCGCCCGGTGCCGGTGAGCACGCGCAGCCGGCGCCGGACGGTCGCGGCGGAGGCACCGACGGTCTCGGCCAGGTCCGTCAGGGCCATGCGCCCGTCGGTGCCGAGCGCGAGGGCGATGCGGCGATCGAGGGGCCGCAGCGGCTCGTCGGGCAGGGTGGGCCGCTCCACGGTGAGTGCGGCGCGCTGCCGGCGGGTCAGGCTGCGCAGCCGCCAGGACGCTCCCTCGAAGGGCGCCGCGGTGATGACATGGCTGCGGACGGCGCGGACCCCCGGCAGCTGCGACATCCGCTCGCCGGAGAGCCGGGCCAGGCCGTCGAGATCGGCGGCGGCGACGATCGCCAGCAGATCGCGCCCGCCCGAGGTCTGCTTGAGGGACAACACCTGCGGGTCACGGGCGAGCCGGCCGATGGAGTCCTCGCTCAGCCGCCCGTTCATGTCGATCTCGACCTGGGCGTAGACACCCTCGTCGTGGCCGGGCGACAGATAGCCGTCGACCCAGGCCACGCCCGCGCGCACCATGCGCTCCCAGCGGCGGGCGACCGTCACCGCGTCGACCTCCAGGACCTCACCCATCCGCACCCAGGGCACCCGCGGCTGGATCTGCAGGGCATGCACGATGGCCAGATCGAGCTCGTCCAGGGCGTGGGCTTTCTGCGCGTCCATGAAAGATGCCGAATCCTGCGTCGAAGAGGCTGTGCTGAAGGAATCCGGCGATTTTACACAGTCGTGATCCCTCATACCGAGGATCGTCGCCCATGAGCCACGCACCGTTCTCCTCCCTGCGCATCACCCGGGCCCGACTCGTCGACGGCACCGGCACGGCCCCCGTGCCGGACGCCGTCATCGACATCGACGACCACGGCACCATCGCCTACGCCGGCCCGGCCGCCACGGCGCCGCAGGCGCCCGCAAGGGCCCGGACCGTGGACGCCGCGGGACGCACCGTTCTGCCCGGCTTCATCGACACCCACGTCCATCTCGCCGTCGAATCGCCCCGCCAGATGGTCCGCCGGCACGAGAGCGACCCGACGCTGGAGACCTTCCGCACCGCCGAGCGGCTGCGCATCACCCTGGAAGCGGGCATCACCACCGCCCGCGACCTGGGCGGCCTGCCCGCCGGCTACCGCGACGCGGTCGCCGCGGGCCTGACGGTCGGACCCCGTCTGCACACCGCCGTGCGCATCCTCAGCCACACCGGCGGTCACGCCGACTTCCGCTCGGAGTGCGGCTTCGATCCCTCCGCCGGGGTGGGCGAGATCGCCGACACCCCCGACGAGGTGCGCGTCGCGGTGCGCCGGCTGCTCCGCTCCGGCGCCGACGTGATCAAACTCTGTGCGACCGGCGGCATGAGCAGTCCCTACGACCAGCCCGACGACGAGGGCCTGACCGTCGAGGAGATCCGTACGGTCGTCGACGAGGTGGCCCGGCACGGCGGCCGCCCCGTGGCGGCCCACGCCCAGGGCACCGCGGGCATCGTCAACGCCATCCGCGGCGGCGTCACCAGCGTCGAGCACGGCTACGGACTCACCGCGCAGGCCCGCGAACTGGCCGGCGAGCAGGGCACGTTCGTGGTGCCGACCCTCTCGACGGTCTTCGACGGCATCGACCGCTCGACCATGGAGCCCTTCCACTACGAGAAGAAGGTCCGCTGGTCCGGCATCACCCGGGAGAACATCGCGGCGGCCATCGCCGACGGCGTACGCATCGCGATGGGCACCGACGCGGCGATGGTGCCGCACGGCCGCAACCTGCGTGAGCTCTCGCACCTGGTGTCCCTGGGCATGACCCCGGCGCGGGCCATCGAGGCGGGCACCCGCAGCGCCGCCGAGCTCCTTGGCCTCTCCGCGCAGATCGGCACGCTCGAGACGGGCAAGCACGGCGACCTGGTGATGTGCGAGGGCGACCCGCTCGCGGACATCTCCGTCCTGTCCGACCCGGCCCGCATCGTGCTCGTCGCCCAGCGCGGCGCCGTACGCAAGGACACCTGCGGCCTCGCCCGGACCGCCCCCGCGGCCGACGGCGCGCCGGCGGAAGGAGCCGCCGGATGAGCCCCTCGGTCACCACCGCGAAGACCCCGGCGGGCGGACCGCCCGGGCGATCCGCGCTCGACAAGGTCATGAGCGGCATCGAACGCGCCGGCAACAAGCTGCCGCACCCGGTGCTGCTCTTCCTCGGCCTGTTCCTGATCATCGGCACGGTCTCGACGGTCTTCGCCGCCACCGGTACCACCGTCACCGTGCCGGGGGAGGACGAGACACTCGCGGTCAAGGGACTGTTCACCGGCGAGGGCGTGCGCTGGCTGCTCGAGAACTTCATCCCGAACTTCACCGGCTTCCCCTCGCTCGGCACCGTCCTGCTGATGATGGCCGCGGTCGGCGTGGCCGAGAAGACGGGCCTGCTGGAGACGGCCGTCCGCGCCTCCATCGCCCGGGCTCCCCGGCGGCTGCTGCCCTACCTGGTCGCGTTCGTGGCCTGCCAGGCGCACCTGATGAGCGACGTGGCGATTCTGGTGATCCCGCCGCTCGCGGCCCTCGCCTTCAAGAACGCGGGCCGCAACCCGATCGCCGGGCTCATCGGCGGCTTCGCCTGTACCTGCGCGGGCTACGCGGCGGGTTTCTCGATCGGCGCGCTCGACGCGCTCTACACCGGCATCACCCACCAGGCCGCCGCCGTCGTGCCGGGCGGCGAGAGCGCCCCCACGCACATCCTGATCAACTACTTCTACACGGCCGCGGCCAGCTGCGTGCTCGCCCTGATCGGCGGCTTCCTGATCTCCCGGGTCCTCGAACCCCGGTTGCCCCAGCCGGACCCGGCAGCCGAGTCGGAGGCGGAGGCAGCGGAGGAGAGCGGCGCCGAGCCCGGGGCGAGCGCGGGCGCGGCCACCGCTCGTCCCTCCGTCACCGTCACCGCCAGGCAGCGCACCGGCCTGCTGCGCTCGGGACTCGCCGTCCTGCTCTACGCGGCGGTCGTGGTCACCTGCTGGCTGCTGCCGGGCTCCCCGCTGCGCGGTGAGGGCGGCGCGCTGGTGCCCTCACCGGTCCTGGACGGCATCGTGCCGCTGCTGTTCGTCGCCTTCGTCCTGGCCGGTGTCGTCTACGGCCGCACGGTCGGCACGCTCACACGGGCCGAGGACGCGCCCCGCATGATGGCCGAGTCGATCACCGGGATGTCCGGGTACATCGTCCTCATCCTGGTGATATCCCAGGTCATCGGGGTGTTCGACTGGTCCAACGTCGGCACCCTGCTCGCGGTGAACGGCGCCAACCTCCTGGAGTCCGCGGGCCTGACCGGTTTCACGGGCCTGGTCCTGTTCGTCCTGCTGGTCTGTGTCCTGAACCTGTTCGTCACCTCGGGCTCGGCCCTGTGGTCCCTGGTCGCACCGGTCTTCGTCCCGGCGTTCCTGCTGCTCGGCATGGAGCCCGCCGTCACCCAGGCGGCGTTCCGCATCGGCGACTCCGCAACCCAGATGATCACGCCGCTCAATCCGTACGTGTTCCTGATGCTGACGATCCTGCGCCGCTACGAACCCAGCGCGCAGCTCGGCACGGTCCTCTCCCGCCTCTCGGTGTTCGTGGTCCCGTTCCTGATCGCCTGGCTCGCGGTCCTCGGCCTCTTCTACGGCCTCGGTCTGCCGCTGGGGCCCGGCGCGGACATCCACCGCTGATCCGCCGGGGGACTGGTCGACGTAGACATCGGCGCAGGGCGATCGCCGCCGCCGCGACCAGGGCGTGGTCCGGGTCTTCGACGTGCCATGCGGCGCGCAGGGTGCCGGCGGCCCCGGTGTCCATGACCGGGCGGACGCCGCTGTCGGACAACAGGCCCGCCAGGGTCCGCGCGCACGCTTCGCCGTCCGGGGCGGAGAAGACCGCGTGCAGGCGATCCGCGGCGCCGGCGAGCACGTCCGCGGTCAGCGCGTCGCTCGCACGGGCGGGCAGGCCGAGCCGCTCCGTGATGTCGGCGGCGGGCCGCAGGGGAGTGTCCTCGCGGGCGGAACACGGGCCGCTCTGGCACCAGTTGCTCACCCTCGGGCTGATCTTCCTGGCGACGGGACTCGTATGGGACAGCGTCATCGGCCTGTGTGCCGGCCGCCTCGGTCGGGGGCAGCTGCGGGGGTGGCGTACGGCCCTGGTGGTGAATCTGGTCGCCGGAGCCACCTCCGCCGTCCTGGTACTCGGTGCTACCGTATAGTGGTACTCGGTAGCACCAAGTACTGCGAGGTCGGGAGGACTTCAGTTGGACGACCTGACGGAGATGCTGAAGGGCACGCTCGAAGGGTGCGTGCTCGAAATCATCGGCAGCGAGGAAACCTACGGGTACGCCATCACCCGTCAGTTGAACGAGCTCGGCTTCTCCGACGTCGTGGAGGGGACGGTGTACACCATCCTGCTGCGCCTCGAGAGAAACGGACTCGTCCAGGTGACGAAACGACCGTCCGGGGTCGGCCCGCCGCGCAAGTTCTACGCGCTCAACGACGCCGGACGCGAGGAACTCGTGAAGTTCTGGGCGAAGTGGCAGTACCTCTCATCACGTATCGACAGGCTCAGGGAGGGCGGGAGATGAATTTCTGGGAGAAGGTCACCGGCAGCGATCTCACCAGGGACTGGAAGGCGTTCGGAACCCGGGTCGAAGCCCTGCCGGACGACTACCGGGAGGCGTGGGACCAGATTGTCGCTCACCTCTTTCCCTACGGGGACTTCACCGGCCGCAATCTGACACCGATCCTCGACTCCGCCCTCGGGCTGCTCGAAGTGTCGGCGGCGGACGGGCAGCGCGTCCACGAGGTGCTCGGCGACGACATCCCGGGCTTCTGCGCGGCGCTGGCCGGCGGGGAAGGGGCCCGCACCTACCGCGACCGGTGGCGCGAGCAGTTGAACCAGAACGTCGCCAGGAAACTGAACCGGCTGGGAGGCTGACGTGGGCATCCAGGACGTCATCGAGGGCAAGAAGCAGTGGCGGGCACACATGGCCCGGGTCAAGGCGCTGCCGCCGGACTACCAGATCGTCTACAAGGAGATGCAGAAGTACCTGTTCAAGGTCGGACCGGTCGATCTGCCCGACGGCCCCCTGCTTTCCGGGATCGTCGACTTCTTCGAGGAGGGCGCCGCCGCGGGCAAAGGGGTCCTGGAACTCATCGGCACGGACGTCGCCGCGTTCTGCGACGGCCTGATCAAGGACTCGCGCACCTACGCGGACCTCTACCAGGAGTCCCTCAACAACGCCTCCGGCAAAGCCCGGAAGTAACCCCCGTCGACGCATGCCGCCGGCGCGCTGCCGCTGCCCGCGGGCCCCGCCATGATCGGGGCCTGCGTACCCTCTTCCCGTGCCAGCCTCACCCCCGCATCACGTCGCCGTGCTCGTGCTCGAAGGTGCCAAGCCTCTCGACGTCGGAATTCCCGCGCAGGTGTTCACGACCCGCGCCAGCATGCCGTACGAGGTGCGGGTGTGCGGCGCGGTGCCCGGACCGGTGACCGGCGGCGACGGCCTGTCGTACCACGTCGCCCACGGTCTGGACGCACTCGCGTGGGCCGACATCGTCTTCGTCCCCGGCTACCGCTCTCCGGATCGCGACGACCCGCCACGCGCCGTCGTCGAAGCGCTGATCGCCGCCCATGAGCGGGGCGCGCGGCTCGCCGCCATCTCGACGGGCGCCTTCGCGCTCGCCGCCACGGGCCTGCTGGACGGCAGGCGCGCCACGACGCACTGGCATTACACGCGGGCGCTCGCGGCCCGGCACCCGCTCGTCAAGGTCGACGAGAACGTGCTGTTCGTCGACGAGGGCAGCGTGCTCACCTCGGCCGGCGCCGCCTCCGGCATCGACCTGTGCCTGCACATCCTGCGCGGCGACCTCGGAGTGGCCGCGTCCAACCACGCGGCCCGGCGCCTCGTCGCCGCCCCCTATCGCAGCGGCGGCCAGGCCCAGTACGTGCCGCGCAGCGTCCCCGAGCCGCTCGGCGAGCGGTTCGCCGCCACCCGCGAGTGGGCGCTGCACCGGCTCGGCGAACCCCTCACCCTCGACATCCTGGCGCGGCAGGCCGGGGTCTCGCCGCGCACCTTCTCCCGGCGCTTCGTGGAGGAGACCGGCTATACGCCGATGCAGTGGGTGATGCGCGCCCGCATCGACCTGGCCCGCGAACTGCTCGAGCGCTCGCAGCACAGCGTCGAACAGATCGCCGCCGAGATCGGGTTGGGCACCGGAGCCAATCTGCGCCTGCACTTCCAGCGCATCCTCGGCACCACACCGAGCGAGTACCGGCGCACCTTCACCAGGGGCGAGTGACCCGCCCCGCGGAGCACGGCGCGGTGGTGGCGGGATCCTTTTGAACCGTGGCGATCTTGCCACTGTCAGCGGCGTGCGCCGCGGGCGAGCCTGGTGCGCGAGAGAAGGGACCTCACACATGACTCGCATCGCCATCAACGGATTCGGCCGCATCGGACGCAATGTGCTGCGCGCACTCCTGGAGCGCGACAGCACCCTGGAGATCGTCGCCGTCAACGACCTGACGGAGCCCGCCACGCTCGCCCGGCTGCTCGCCTACGACAGCACGGCCGGCCGGCTCGGGCGCCCGGTGACCGCGGACGGGGACGCCCTCGTCGTCGACGGCCGTCGCATCACGGTCCTTGCCGAGCGTGAACCGGCGCAGCTGCCGTGGGCCGAACTCGGCGTCGACATCGTCCTGGAGGCCACCGGCCGCTTCACCTCGGCCAAGGCCGCCCGCGCCCACATCGACGCGGGCGCGAAGAAGGTGCTCGTCAGCGCCCCGTCGGACGGCGCCGACGTCACGCTCGCGTTCGGGGTCAACACCGCCGCCTACGACCCGGCCGTGCACACGATCGTCTCCAACGCCTCGTGCACGACCAACGCGCTTGCCCCGCTGGCCAAGGTGCTCGACGATCTCGCAGGCATCGAACACGGCTTCATGACCACGGTGCACGCCTACACGCAGGAGCAGAACCTCCAGGACGGGCCGCACCGCGACGCCCGCCGCGCCCGCGCCGCCGGTGTCAACATCGTGCCGACCACGACCGGCGCCGCCAAGGCGATCGGCCTCGTGCTGCCGAACCTCGACGGCAAGCTGTCGGGCGACTCGATCCGCGTGCCGGTGCCGGTGGGCTCGATCGTCGAACTCAACACCACCGTCACCGCCGAGGTGACGCGCGAGGACGTACTGGCGGCCTACCGCGCCGCGGCGCAGGGTCCGCTCGCCGGCGTACTGGAGTACTCGGACGACCCGCTCGTGTCGTCCGACATCACCGGCAACCCCGCCTCGGCGATCTTCGACTCGGCCCTCACCCGCGTCGACGGCCGGCACGTCAAGGTGGTCGCCTGGTACGACAACGAGTGGGGCTTCTCCAACCGCGTGATCGACACGCTCGGACTCCTCGCCGCCGGCTGACCGGCACACTCGTACGCCTCACCACCGCCGGCCGGCACGCGTCGGGCGATCAGACGATCAGCCGGCCGCGGTGGGAGGCGCGGCGGGCCGCGGCCAGGAGGCCGCGGATCTGCGTGCCGGCCTGGTCGATGTCGCCGAGGGGCGTGGCGAACGGCAGCCGGACGTCGGAATGCGTGGTGGGGTACTCCAGACGCAGCGTCACCCCGTAGCGGTCCATGGCCAGCGGGATCGCGCGCAACATGCCCTTGGCCGGCCGGGGTTGCACGAGGCGCACCAGGAGGGGGACGAGCTCTTGGTGGCTGTCGACGAGATGGGTCAGCATGTCCGCCTCGCTGCCCGTGATCGGGTCCGGAGTGACCGCGCAGAGCTGGTCCAGGGAGACGAAGTGGCGGCCCCGGTCGTCCTCGAGGAGCGCCTGGCCGAACTCCATGCAGGTGCTCTCGGGCGACTCGTCGCTGTCGGGGGCCGCGAGCAGTCCGGTGACGGTGACGCGGGCGCGCAGGCGGTCGCGTACGGCGGTGGGTGCGATGTCGGTGAACTCCAGGCGGACCGGGCGGCGTTCCTGCTGCGATGCCGGGGTGTCCTCGCCGGGGGCGTGCAGGTGGATGTGGCCCGCGCCCGCGCCGTCGAGCCGGTGGATCTCGGTGTGACACCCGTCGCTGATCACTGTCATCGACTGCGCCGCGTGCAGGATCGCGTGTACGCGTTCGGCGGGGGTCGGCTGCGTGCCGCGGGTGCTGTGTGGGCGCATCCAAGTGCTCCATGCCGTCGAAAGGACCCAAGCTCTACTTAGGTATGCCTAACCTAACCCATGGCGGCTGTCGGAGAACAGCGGGTGGCCGAAGTGCGTCGCGATGAACGCCGAACGGGAGCGGGCGGGCGCTAATTTTGCATGCTCTGCATCTTTGCGTAATCTGCAAGATGTGACGAACAAAGACGCCGCGCCCGGACTCCGCGAGCGCAAGAAGCGGGCCACCCGGGCGGCGTTGGCCGACGCCGCGGTGCGACTGGCCGCCGAGCACGGCGCGGAGAACGTGACCGTCGAGGCGATCAGCAGCGCGGCGGGAGTATCACCGCGCACCTTCTTCAACTACTTCGACAGCCACGACGAGGCCTTCCTCATGCTCGACGAGGAGGTCGGCGAACGAATCCGGCGCACCGTGCGCCAGGCCCCCGCCGAACTGCCCGTCCTCGACGTGCTGCGGGAGGCGTTCGCCGCGGAACTGGTGGACATCGAGGAGCGCCACGAGATCTGGAGCCTGCGGGCCAAGGTCTTCCAGCGCTCGCCGCACCTCCTCGTCCGCGGCCTCGGGGCCCACATGGCCGAGGAGACGGAGCTGGCGCAGGCGGTCGCCGAACGGCTGGGCGGAGCACCGGGCGAGACGGTCGGCCTCTACCCCAAGCTGGTCGCCGCCGCCTCCACCACCGCCGTCCGGGTCGCCATCGAGGACTGGTGCGGGCGGACGACGGATGCCGCCTTCGCCGACGTCTTCCGCCTCACGTTCGCGCACCTGGCCGCCGGCCTGGCCGCCCCCGACGCGGACTCCTGAGCCCGCGTCACCTTTGAGTTTTGCTACTGCCCGATCCGCGGATCGACTTGTAAGAGGGACATCTTGAGCACAGCAGAGGCGCCCGGACAGGCGCCCACTTCCATGAGCAACAAGCAGATACTCCAGGCCATGTCCGGGCTGATGGCGGGCATGTTCGTCGCCATCCTCGCCGGCACGGTCGTGGCCAACGCACTCCCGCGCATCATCGCCGACCTCGGCGCCAGCCAGTCCTCCTACACCTGGGTCGTCACCTCCGAACTGCTCGCCATGACGGCGACCGTCCCCCTGTGGGGCAAGCTCTCGGACCTCTACAACAAGAAGCTGCTGTTGCAGCTGTCCCTGGCCATGTTCATCGTCGGCTCGCTGCTCGCCGGGTTCTCGCAGGGCGTGGGACTGCTCATCTTCAGCCGCGTCGTGCAGGGCATCGGCGCCGGTGGTCTGACCGCGCTGGCGCAGGTCGTCATGGCGGCCGTCATCCCGCCCCGCAGGCTGGGCAAGTACGCGGGCATCTTCGGCGCCGTCTTCGCCGTCGGCACGGTGGCAGGACCGCTCGTCGGAGGCGTCCTGGTGGACACCTCCTGGCTGGGCTGGCGCTGGTGCTTCTTCATCGGCGTGCCGTTCGCGCTGCTCGCCATCCTGATCCTGCAGCGCACGCTCCGACTGCCGACCGTACGCCGCGAAGTGAAGATCGACTTTCTGGGCGCCTTCCTGATCGTGGCCGGCGTCTGCGCCCTCCTCATCTGGACCTCGCTGGCGGGCCAGCAGTTCGACTGGGCGTCCTGGCAGACCGCGGCGCTCACCGGGACCGGCGTGATCCTGCTGGTGGCGGCCGTGTTCGTGGAGTCACGGGTGCCGGAGCCGGTCATCCCGCTCGCCATCTTCCGCAACAGGACCGTCACCCTGACGACCGTCGCGAGCCTGCTGGTCGGCGTGGCCATGTTCGGCGGCACCGTCTTCCTCTCGCAGTACTTCCAGATCGCCCTCGGCAAGTCCCCCACGATGGCGGGCCTGATGAGCCTGCCCATGATCCTGGGTCTGCTGGTGTCCTCCACCGTCGCCGGCCAGATCATCAGCAGGACCGGCAAGTGGAAGGCCTACCTGGTCTCGGGCGCCGTCATCATGACCGCGGGGCTCGGGCTGCTGGCCACCATCGACGCCGACACCGGCTTCGGGGTGCTCAGCCTGTACATGGCCGTGCTCGGCATCGGCGTCGGCATGCTGATGCAGAACCTGGTCCTGGCCGCGCAGAACGACGTACCGGCCTCCGAACTGGGCGCGGCCACCTCCGTCCTGTCGTTCTTCCGCAGCATGGGCGGCACGATCGGCACCAGCGTCCTGGGCGCCGTCCTCGCCAACCGCGTGGCCTCGGAGATCTCCAAGAGCGTGGGCGCGGCGGGCGGTGCGGCCGCCGACAGTTCCGGCGGCGGCGAGGGCGCCGTTCCCGACATGACCAAGCTGCCCGCGCCGATGCGGGAGATCGTGGAGAACGCCTACGGCCTGGCGACCGCCGACCTCTTCCTCCTGGCGGCTCCGTTCGCGGCGCTCGCACTCGTCGCGGTCGTCTTCATCAAGGAGAAGCCGCTGAAGACGACGAGCGGCATGGAACGACTCGCCGAGGAGAAGCAGCCGGACGACGACAGCAAGAACACCGCGTCGGCGCCGGTCGCCTAGCGCAGTCACCTTCGAGGAGCGGCTGCCGGACATCCCGCAAGGGGTGGCCGGCGGCCGCTCCTCGTATGCGGCCTCTCCATGACCGGGGAGGACACCCCGGCACCGCTGCCCGCCGCCGCCTTCGCCCGGTCCTTCCTCTCCTGATCACACGGAGCCGAAGGACGCCTGCCCCAGTGCCTGTGCGCGGAAGGCGGCCGGGGTCGTGCCCGTCCGCAGCCGGAAGAACTTCGTGAAGTCGCTCGCGTCGGCGAACCCCAGACTCCCGGCGACCTCCTTCGCCGGAAGGCTGCTGTGCTGCAGGAGCCGCTTGGCCTCCAGAAGCACCCGCTCGTCGATGAACTTCTTCGCGCCGGCGCCGGTGACGGCCCGCGTCGCCCGGGACAGGGTGCGCGGACTGTAGCCCAGCGCGGCCGCGTAATCCTCCACCCGCCGGGTCACCGCGTGATCGCGCTCCACCGCGTCGTGAAAACGCCGGAACACCTCGCTGACGGGGCCCGGCGGGGGCGCCGCGCCGCGCACGGCCGCCAGGCGCAGCAGCAGCACGGACACCAGATGGCGCACCACCTCGATGTGCGAGTCCAGCGGCAGCGAGGCCATCGCGTCGTACTCGTAGACGAGGTGGTCCAGGGCCCGCTGCAGCCCCCGCGCCTGCTCGCCGCCGGGCATCAGCGGCTGCTGCTCGTAGGGCGGGTCCAGGTGCGCGGCCGCCACGGTCGCGGGCGGCAGGAAGCCGGGCTGGAACAGGACGACCACCCCGTCCGCGGTCACCAGATCGCGGCTGAACCGCTGCACCTGCCCCGGTCTGATCCACAGCCAGGAGCCGGGCGGCAGTTCGTGCTCGACGAAATCCACCGCGACCCGCAGCGGCCGCCTGCGCACCGCGATCAGCTGATGGAAGGCCGGGCGCAGCGCCGTGTACGGATCGTTGCCGTGGCGCCGCGAACGCTCGTACAGGGCGGCGAGCTCGACCACCTCGACGCCGGTTGGCGCACCCACCGCCGCCGTGTAATCGAGGTCCCTGACCGCAGGGTGTCCGTTTTTCCCCATCGCGAGTCCCGAGCGTACCGCCGATGCCCGGCAGCTGCCTCCTAGCGTGAAAACCGTGAGGCGCGGCAGTAAAAGCGCAGGTCATCATCGTGCAGGGAGCGGACGAGTGCGGCTGATCGTGGGAATGACCGGGGCGACCGGAGCGGCCATCGGGGTACGGCTCCTGGAGAATCTGGCCCAGCTGCCGGACGTCGAGACCCATCTCGTCCTCTCCCGCTGGGCCCGCGCCACGATCGAGCTGGAGACCGGCCGCTCGGTCGCCGACGTGAGCGCGCTCGCCGATGTCACCCACCACCCCGACGACCAGGGCGCCACCATCTCCTCCGGCTCGTTCCGCACCGACGGCATGGTGATCGTGCCCTGCTCGATGAAGACCCTGGCCGGCATCCGCACCGGATACGCCGAGGGCCTGGTGGCCCGCGCCGCCGACGTCGTCCTCAAGGAGCGCCGTCGCCTCGTCCTCGTCCCGCGCGAGACACCGCTGAGCGAGATCCACCTGGAGAACATGCTCGCCCTGGCCCGGCAGGGCGTCCAGATGGTGCCGCCGGTGCCCGCCTTCTACAACCACCCCGAGACCGTCGACGACATCGTCGATCACATCACCGCGCGCGTCCTGGACCAGTTCGACCTGCCCGCGCCCGCCGCCAAGCGCTGGGAGGGCATGCGCGCGGCCCGCGCCGCGGCACTCCGCCCCGCCTCGTGAACCGCGCGGCCCCCCCTGAACCCCCCACCCCACCACAGGAGTTATCCATGGCCCACGACGACCTGCGCAGTTTCCTCGACACCCTGGACAAGGAAGGGCAGCTCCTGCACCTGACCGAAGAGGTCCTGCCCGAACCCGACCTGGCCGCGGCCGCCAACGCCACGGGCCGCATCGGCGAGAACGCACCCGCCCTGTACTTCGACAACGTCAAGGGCTTCACCGACGCCCGTATCGCCATGAACGTGCACGGCTCCTGGGCCAACCACGCGCTGGCCCTCGGCCTGCCCCGCACCACCCCGGTCAAGGAGCAGGTGGAGACCTTCGCCGCACGCTGGGACGCCTTCCCCGTCGCCCCCGAACGCCGCGAGGACGCACCCTGGCGCGAGAACACCGTGGAGGGAGCGGACGTCGACCTCTTCTCCGTCCTGCCCCTCTTCCGCCTCAACGACGGTGACGGCGGCTTCTACCTCGACAAGGCCGCCGTCGTCTCCCGCGACCCCGAGGACCCGGACAACTTCGGCAAGCAGAACGTCGGCACGTACCGCATCGAAGTCATCGGCACCGACCGCCTCGCCTTCCAGCCCGTACCCATGCACGACATCGCCCAGCACCTGCGCAAGGCCGAGGAAGCGGGCGAGGACCTGCCCGTGGCCATCACGCTCGGCAACGACCCCGTGACGACGATCGTCGCCGGCATGCCGATGGCCTACGACCAGAGCGAGTACGAGATGGCCGGCGCCCTGCGCGGCGCGCCCGCCCCCATCGCCACCGCCCCGCTCACCGGCTTCGACGTGCCCTGGGGGAGCGAGGTCGTCATCGAGGGCGTCATCGAGTCCCGCAAGCGCCAGATCGAGGGCCCCTTCGGCGAGTTCACCGGCCACTACTCCGGCGGGCGCCGCATGCCCGTCATCCGCGTCGACCGCGTCTCCTACCGCACCAACCCCGTCTTCGAATCGCTCTATCTGGGAATGCCCTGGACCGAGGTCGACTACCTGGTGGGTCCCAACACCTGCGTCCCGCTGCTGAAGCAACTGCGCGCCGAATTCCCCGAGGTGCAGGCGGTCAACGCCATGTACACGCACGGCCTGATGGTCATCATCTCGACGGCCAAGCGCTACGGCGGCTTCGCCAAGGCCGTCGGCATGCGTGCGATGACCACCCCGCACGGCCTGGGATACGTGGCCCAGGTGATCCTCGTCGACGAGGACGTGGACCCCTTCAACCTGCCGCAGGTCATGTGGGCCATGTCCGCCAAGGTCAACCCCAGGGACGACGTCGTCGTCATCCCCAACCTGTCCGTCCTTGAGCTGGCTCCCGCGGCCCAGCCGGCCGGCATCACCAGCAAGATGATCATCGATGCGACGACCCCGGTCGCCCCCGACGTACGCGGGAACTTCTCCACCCCGGCCAAGGACCTGCCCGAGACCAAGGAGTGGGCGGCCAAGCTCCAGGAACTCATCGCCGCCCGCCGCTGAACCCCCGCTTTCCCCGCCTTGCCCTTTGACCGGAAGGAACCCCGTCATGACCGACGAGACCCGCCCCGCCCCCACCCTCTGCCCCCGCTGTGCCTTCGAGACGATCGACCGCCTTGCGACCTCGCCCGTGCCCGGCGTCTGGGACGTCCTGCAGTGCCGCCAGTGCCTGTACACCTGGCGCACCACCGAACCGGCCCGCCGCACCCGGCGCGACGCCTACCCCGAACAGTTCAAGATGACGCTCGCGGACATCGAGAACGCCATCGAGGTCCCGGCCGTACCGCCGCTGCGGGCTGACGCCGCTCACTGACCCAGAGCGGCCAGGAGCCCGGGGACGGGAGCGGCGGGATCGGCCGGGTGCAGGGCCTCGGTGCGGTGGACGAGGCGGGGCGCGGACAGGGGGGCGGCCACCGTCCCCGGCAGACCGGCGGCAGCCGCGAGGGGCAGAGCAGCCAGGCCATGCCTGCCCGCGACCAGTGTTCCCACGCCCCTGACGTCCGTCCCGCCATAGGCGACTTGGGGCCGGAAGCCGTCGCTGCGGGCGGCTGCGCGGAGTTGGGCCAGAGGGACGGCGGTGTCGGGCGCGTCCAGCCAGTGCGCGTCGGTGAGGTCCGCCAGCCGCAGGGAGCGCCGGCGTGTCAGCGGATGACCGTCCGGAAGCAGTACGACCAGTGGCTCTTCGGCGATAGCGACGGTGGCCAGGGGGCCGGGGTCGGGCAGCGGCAGAGGATCGGAAGGTGCGGCCGCCCCGTCCACCAAACCCACATCGGCGTCCCCGGCCATGACCGCCGCCGGCACCGCCTCTCGCCCGAGCACATGGAGCGACACCGCGAGGCCCGGAGCGGACGAGCGGATCCGGGCAAGGGCGCGGGCGAGGACCGGGGTCAGCGCCAGAGGGGTCGCGGCGACGGCGAGCCGGGCCGGGCGCGTCGCACGGAACCGGGCGATGTCGACGCGGGCCGCCTCCAGGCGCAGCAGCAGGGGCCGGGCATGCTCCAGGAGGCGCTCACCCGCCCCGGTGGGCCCCACCGGCCGGCGCCGCACGAGCGGGGCGCCGAGGTCGGCTTCGAGCGCGGCGATGTGCTGCGAGACGGCGGACTGGGTGTAGCCCAACTCTGCGGCGGCGGCGGAGAAGGAGCGGTTGTCGACGACGGCGACGAAGGTCCGCAGGAGATGTGGATCCATGCGCATCAGTATCGCCGTGCATCAGGATCGCTAATGCAGAGTGTGTCAATCATCGTTGGACGTGATGCGGCGGCGCCGTCGACGATGGCCGCATGACTCTTCCGGCCGCCCGTATCGCCCTGGTCGCAGACCGCTCCGACCACGTCCGCTCCCACACCCGCGTTCCCGCCCTCCTGGAGGCCCTGCGCACCCGCGAGGGCCTCAACCTGGACGCGTACTGGATCCCCACCGACGAGGCCTTGGGCGCAGTGGAGGGATTCGACGCCGTATGGGTGCTGCCCGGCAGCCCCTACCGCAGCGAAGCCGGCGTGCTGGCCGCCATCCGCACGGCCAGGGAGCATGAGGTGCCCTTCCTGGGGACCTGCGGCGGCTTCCAGCACACGCTGCTGGAATACGCCCGGTCGGTGTGCGGACTGGGCGACGCCGTACATGCCGAGAACACCGCGCAGGGCGACAACGGCGACGGCGACGGCGAGGGGCGCGGGGCCGGTACCGGGGTCGAGTTGATCGTCCCGCTGGCCTGCTCGCTGGCCGGGCACGAAGGCACCGTGAACCTCACGGCGGACTCACGCGCGGCCCGGCTCATCGGGGCCCGGCGGACCGTGGAGCGCTATCACTGCCACTACGGCCCCAACCCCGCCCACGTGGAGACACTGCGAGCCCACGGGCTGAGCTTCACCGGCACAGACGAGAGCGGCGACATCCGTATCGCCGAACTGCCCGGCCACCCCTACTTCCTGGCCACCCTGTTCCAGCCCGAACTGCACGGCGACGGCACCCGCCCCCACCCGCTGATCACGGGCCTCGCACAGGCCGCGGTACGCCATGCGGCGGCGATCGGCAGCTGAGCCGGGGTGACGGGCGGGATTGTCGGTTGCCGGGTGCGGAGCCGTGCAGCAGGATGCGGGGATGCGCTTCTCGGTGAACATTCCGAACTTCGGTGACTTCGCCGACCCCCGTACCGTGGCGAAGGTCGCCATGGCGGCGGAACAGGCGGGCTGGGACGGCTTGTTCGTCTGGGATCACGTGCTGCACCGCAAGCACGGGGACAGGCCCTTCGGGGACCCCTGGATGCTGCTGACGGCCGCCGCCCTCGCGACCTCCCGGATCAGGCTCGGCACGCTGGTCACGCCGGTGGCCCGGCGTCGTCCGCAGCAACTCGCCCGCCAGGTGGCGACCCTGGATCTGCTCAGCGGCGGCCGGGTCACGTTCGGCGCGGGTCTCGGCGGTCCCGTCGAGGACGAGTACGGCAGTTTCGGCGACACCACGGACCCGAAGGTCCTTGCCGAGCGGCTCGACGAGGGCCTGGACCTGCTGGCGCGCTTCTGGTCGGGCGAGCCGGTGAATCACGCGGGGCGGCACTACCAGGCGCGGGACGCGACGTTGCTGCCCGCCACCGTGCAGAGCCCCCGGCCGCCCATCTGGATCGCCGGATTCTGGCCCAACCGCCCGCCGATGCGCCGGGCGGCCCGCTTCGACGGCGCGGTCCCGCTGTTCACCGACGCCAGGCACGGCCATGTGCCGCCCCTCGACCAGGTCCGCGACCTGGTGGCCTACCTGCGCGGGCAACGCGAGGACCGATCGCCCGGCACGCCCTTCGAGATCGTCCTCGGCGGCGCCACGCCGGGCGACGACGCCGCCGCGACCAAGGACCTGATCGGACCACTGGCCGAGGCGGGCGCCACGTGGTGGGACGAGCGGCAGATCCAGACGGACGAGGGACTCGACCGGCTCACACCGGTGCTGCGGCGCGTGGAGCAGGGGCCGCCGGTCCTGTGAGTGCCGTGCTTCAGGGCGCGAGCCGGTGGGGCGCAGGACGGTGGGGCGCGGCGACGACATCGGTGAGAATCTGTGCCGCGCGTTCGTAGCGGCATACCTCCGTGCGGATGGCGGAGTCGCTGCCACGGATGGCGTCGCTCTGCAGGGTACGGACATGTTCGCTGGTGGTGACGAGACGGAAGATGACGGCGCGGGCGATGTACTGGCCGAAGCCGGGACCGTTCGCGCAAGTAGCCTCGCGGAGGAGCCGCGGGCCGGCGCCGTGCCAGATCAGGGCGTCACCCACGACCACCGCCTCGCCGAAGGCGGGTGGCCGCCAGTAGGGCGAGAAGTCGATGACCGCGGGGGCCAGCCCCGGAGCGAACAGGACGTTGCCCGTCAGGTCGCCGTGGACGAGCTGGGGCCGGACCCGGGGCTTCGGGCCGAGCAGCGCGGTCAACGCGTCGTACGGGCCGCGCAGAGCGGGCAGCAGGTCGGCCTTCTCCTCCTGCCAGGCCACACGGTCGCCGGTGGCCCACTCGTCGCGTCGCCGGTCCAGGAAGCACGGGCGGGGCACGCCGGCCAGTGCCCGGTGAAAGGCCTGCCCCGCAGCGACGACCTCGAGCCAGCGCGGCGCGGCGGAGTGGTCGGGTTCGGTCCCCGTGACGACATGCGAGGCGGTCCAGCCGCCGTGGCTCCAGGCGCCGGTGGCGGCCCGCAGAGGGCGCGCGACACGGAAGCCGTCTTCCCGGATCGAGGCCATGATGTCGCCCAGCCACTCGGCGAACTCGCTGTCCGGCCCGGCGGGCTTGAGCACCACGTCGCCCACGCGGACGCTGACGCCTTCCCCGCCGGGCAGGCGAACGGCGCTTCCGGCGAGTCGGAAGGCGTCCAGTACGTCGCGGCCGGGAAAGGTCATGACCGCACATTGTCGTGGGACTCAGGCGGGCGTCACGCCATTTATGTGCCCGGGCCGTAGGGCACACGAGCACAAGAAGCGGCGTCGGCCCGGCAGTCAGTCCCTCGTCCGCAACGCGGCGAGTCCCGGCCCCTCAAGCTCGTCCAGTGCTTCGTGCCGACCGGAGAGGGCCAGCAGCAGGGAGAGCGCGGGGCCGCGCACTTCCGGGCCTTCTCCGATCGGCAATGCGGCGTCCGTCGGCGCCAGTTGGATGCCCGCCACCCGCTCCTTGGCTCCGCCGAAGGACGCCGAGGTACGAGCCTGCAGACGCAGAGCCCTGACGACGGCTTGCGTCGGGTAGGAGCGGCTGAGCCCCACGGGCCGCCGGATGTCCTCCCCGTGGACGATCTCCTCGACGAGCCGGGTGTCCAGAGGCGCCGGAGGGCCCGTCTTGCGCGCGGCGACCTGACGCAGGCGCTCCAATGTCTCCTTGGGCGAGGTGCCGCGTTCTCGTGCCACACCGCGTGCGTTTTGCCGGTCGAAGTCGAAACGAGCGCGGACCATGGAGCCGACGAAGCCCAGACGCGTCGTGCGAGCCGTGTCGACCAGGTGGGCGGCGACGTCGTGCACGGTCCACCCCTCGCACAGGGAGGGCCGCTCCCACTGTGGGTCATCGAGACGCGCCAGATCCTCGATCAGCGCCGCACGCTCGGCGTGTACCAGTGCCCAGACATCCTCGTTCACAGCAGTTCCTCTGCTCGGCTCCAGTGTCTACCCGGGAAAGACTCACGGCGCGGCAGGAACTCATCGTCGTAGCGCAGAACAAAATCCGTCCGAGAATCCCGCCCGACGATGTCGAGAACCCGAAACCGGCTCCGTCCCCGCAGTGAACACGGCCACAATGGGCCGCACCAGCACCGAGGAGAAACATCATGGCCAAGTACCTGCTCCTGAAGCACTACCGCGGCGCCCCGGCATCGGTCAACGACGCCCCCATGGAGCAGTGGACGCCGGAGGAGATCTCGGCCCACGTGCAGTACATGAACGACTTCGCGGACCGTCTCGAGAAGACCGGCGAGTTCGTCGACAGCAAGGCGCTGGCGCCTCAGGGGACGTTCGTGCGGTACGACGGAGAGGGACGCCCGCCGGTCACCGACGGCCCGTTCGCCGAGACCAAGGACCTCATCGCCGGCTGGATGATCATCGACGTCGACACCTACGAGCGCGCCGTCGAACTGGCCGGGGAGCTGTCGGCCGCCCCCGGTGCCGGCGGCAAGCCGATCCACGAGTGGCTGGAGGTGCGCCCGCTCCTGGGCGGCCACTCCGCCGACACGGACTGTCCTTCGCACCGGTGAACGAGAGCCTGCTGCGCAGCCTCACACCGGGCGTGCTCGGTGTCCTCGTCCGCCGCGGAGCCGACTTCGCGGCGGCCGAGGACGCCGTGCAGGACGCCCTCCTCGAAGCGGTCCGCGTCTGGCCGGACGACCCGCCACGCGATGCGAAGGGCTGGCTGGTGACCGTGGCCTGGCGCAAATTCCTCGATGCCACCCGTTCGGAGGCCGCCCGCCGCCGGCGCGAGGACCGCCTCGACGAGGAGCCGGCGCCCGGCCCCGCGCCTTCGGTGGACGACACGCTCCAGCTCTACTTCCTGTGTGCCCACCCCTCGCTCACCCCGTCATCCGCTGTCGCGCTCACGTTGCGCGCCGTCGGCGGGCTCTCCACGCGCCAGATCGCCCGGGCCTACCTGGTGCCCGAGGCGACCATGGCGCAGCGCATCAGCCGGGCCAAGCGCACCGTCTCCGGCGTACGGTTCGACCACCCCGGCGACGTCGCCACCGTGCTGCGCGTCCTCTACCTGGTCTTCAACGAGGGCTACTCGGGCGACGTCGACCTCGCCGCCGAGGCGATCCGGCTCACCCGGCAGCTCGCGGCAGCGATCGACCATCCCGAGGTGGGCGGGCTGCTCGCCCTCATGCTGATCCATCACGCACGGCGCGCCGCCCGGACTGCGCCCGACGGGAGCCTGGTGCCGCTCGCCGAGCAGGACCGCGGCCGGTGGGACACGGAGGCGATCGCCGAGGGCATCCAGATCCTGCAAGGTGCCCTTGCCCGCGACCGCCTCGGTGAGTTCCAGGCGCAGGCCGCCGTCGCGGCGCTGCACGCCGACGCGCCCACCGCCGAGGAGACCGACTGGGTGCAGATCGTCGAGTGGTACGACGAGCTCGTGGGCCTGACCGACAGCCCGGTCGTCCGCCTGAACCGTGCGGTGGCCGTGGGCGAGGCGGACGGACCGCGTGCCGGCCTGGCCGCGCTCGCGGCGGTGGACGGCTCGGTGCCGCGCCACACCGCGGTGGCGGCGTACCTGCACGAGCGCGACGGCGATCTGGAGAAGGCGGCACGGCTGTACGCCGAGGCGGCCCGCGAGGCACCCAACCTCCCCGAGCGCGACCACCTGACGCGCCAGGCCGCCCGGCTCAACGCCCGCCGGTCGCGGTGACGGGCAAGGGGCTCAGGAGCCGCAGGCCCGCTCCACGAGTTGCCGGATGAGGGGAGTGATGTCCTCGGCGGGGCACACGAAATCGACCTGGCCGGTCTCGATGGCCGCTTTCGGCATCCCGTGAAAAGCCGCCGTCGCGGGGTCCTCCACGATGACGAGGCCCCCGCGCCCCTTGACCGCTTCCACTCCCCGGGCGCCGTCGCCGTCGGACCCGGTGAGCACGCAGCCGATGAGCAGCGGTCCGTAGGCCTGGGAGGCCGATGCGAAGAGGGGGTCGGCGGCCGGACGCGCGTAGTTGACCGGGTCTTCCTTCGACAGGGAGAGTACGCCGCCCGCCCGCACACACAGGTGGTGGTCGGGCGGTGCGATGTAGACACTTCCCGCTGTCGGGATCTCGCCCTCCTCGGCCAGTTTGACGCTGAGGCTGGTGCAGGGAGACAGGACGTCGACAATGCGCGTCTGGCGGGAGCGGCGCAGGTGCTGGGCTACCAGCAGGGCCGCCCGGAGCCCGGCGTCCAGACCGCCCAGCAACGTCTTCAGGCCCTGGATCCCCCCGGCGGAGGACGCCACCATCACGGTCGCGCAGCGGTCGTCGGGATCGTGTGCGTGCCTGCTGTCCACGCTGAGACCCTAGCCCGGCTGCCGCTCCCGCGTGAGTCAATACGGCCGATGCGGCTGAGTGTCGGCGAGGCCACCGGATGCCGGTCGGGCTCCCGCAGAGTGAGTCTTGGAGTCCGGCACGGGGGCCGTGAAAGGGTGCGGGGATGAGTTTCCGGCTGGCGGCGTACGCCGTGTGCGTCGAGGAAGGGCGGGTTCTGCTCGCCCGCCACGTGTCACCTCTCGGTGAGTCGAACTGGACTCTGCCGGGCGGCAGGGTCGAGCACGGGGAGGACCCGTTCGAGGCGGTGATCCGGGAGGTCGCCGAGGAGACCGGCTGTTCCGCGGTGGTGCGATGTCTGCTGGGCGTGGATTCGAGGGTGATTCCCGCGGCCGAACGTGCCGTTCCCGGCGGGCCGGAGCACCAGAACGTCGGCATCTTCTACGAGGTCCGCATCACCGGCGGGGAGCTCCGACCCGAGCCGAACGGCGCGATCGCCGAGTCGCTCTGGACTCCGATGGCTGATGTCGCGGACCTGCGCCGTTCGTCGCTGGTCGACATCGGGCTGGCCCTGTACCGGAACCGTCCGGCGACCGGGCACGTCGATCCTGTCCCCGTCGGCGGACTGATCCAGCACTGAAGCACTGAAGCACTGAAGCGCGGAACGCAGAACGCGGAACGCCCCGCGGGTTCGCCGTCAGGTCGCCCCCGGTGGTTCCCAGACCGAGGAATCGTGGGCGAAGAGCACTCTGCGCGGGTCGAATGCGAGCAGCCGCTCCATCCAGGGCCGGTGTGCGGGAAGCGGTGCTTCGAGGCCGTCGCGGACGGCCCGGTGAGCCATCTGGTCCGCGGCGAAGTACGACGCGAAATCGTGTGCCTGCCCGGCCAGAACGACCGTGCCGTCATCCTGCTCGATCACCAGGGACTGGTGCCCCTCGGTGTGACCCGGGGTGGGAATGATCCGCACTCCGGGCCAGAGTTCGGTTTCGCCGGTGATCTCTTTGTAGTCGACGCCGGGAAAGTCGACGAGACCGTCGATGGTGTAGCCGCCTCTGCGGGCCGTGGCCAGTTCCGTCGCCTGTACGAGGACGGGCTTGCCGCTCAGCAGGGGATTGCCGCCGCAGTGATCGAAATGCAGATGGCAGTTGACCACCACGGAGATGTCGGCGAGGGCGATACCCGCGGCTGCGAGGGCGTCCTCCAGCGGCCTGCGCCGGGGACGGTAGTGGCTCTCGGTTCCGGGGTCGACCGCGCCGATGCCGGTGTCGAACAGGACGATTCCTTCCGGGCGCCGGACCAGGTAGCCGAACACGGGTTCCGCGCGGGGCCGCGGGGTGCCGGCTTCCGATGCAGGCCGGACGATGTAGCCCAGATCGAGCCGTCGGACTTCTGCCTTGTTCACCATCGGCTCATGCTGGCAGGCCCCGCGTCCCCGCTCCGCGGACTTCTGCCGACAGCAGATCCCCGCGAGCCATGAGACCGGCCGTATGCCCTTGGCGGATCCCCGGACAAACGCGCTGGTGGGGCAGGTCTAGGCTCACACACGCGGAGTGCTCACCGAGTGAGGGGACAGGCCGATGAAGGTAGTGCTGGCAGGAGGCACCGGGCAGGTCGGAGCCGTCCTGGAGCGTGCCATGACCGCCGCGGGACACGATGTCGTCGTCCTGACCCGCAACCCCGTGAGGGCGCGCCAAGTCGCCTGGGACGGACGGACACCGGGCCCCTGGACGGCCGAGATCGACGGCAGCGACGTGGTGGTCAACCTGGCGGGACGCAGCGTGAGCTGCCGCTACACCGAGGCCAATCTGCGGGACATGATGGACTCGCGGGTCCAGTCCGCCGAGGCTGTCGGAGCGGCGATTGCCGCCGCGGCGAAACCACCGGCGTTGTGGCTGCAGATGAGCACCGCCACGATCTACGCCCACCGCTACGACGCACCCCACGACGAGGCCACCGGTGTCATCGGCGGCAGCGAGACCGGGGTCCCGGACTACTGGGAGTACAGCGTGCGGATCGCCAGGAACTGGGAGCAGGCCCAGCAGGAGGCCGCCACCCCGCACACCCGCAAGGTGGCTCTGCGCGCGGCCATGGTGATGAGCCCCGACCGGGGCGGTGTCTTCGACGTGCTGCTGAAGATGGTCCGGCTCGGCCTCGGCGGGCCGGTGGCGGGCGGCGCCCAGTATCTCTCCTGGATCCACGACCGTGACTTCGTCCGCGCGGTGGACTTCCTGATCGCCCGTGACGACATCGAGGGCCCGGTCAACCTGGCCGCCCCCGGCCCGCTCCCGCACCGCGCGTTCATGCGGGAACTGCGGGCAGCGGCGGGCGTGAAGGTGGGGCTCCCGGCCACCAAGTGGATGGCGGAGATCGGCGCTTTCGCGCTTCGCACGGACACCGAGCTGCTACTCAAGAGCCGCCGCGTGGTGCCCGGCCGACTGCTCGACGCGGGCTTCGACTTCGAGCACCCGGCCTGGCCGGACGCGGCAGCCGATCTGGTGGGGCGCGCACGGCAGACTGCCGGGGCCCGGAATTGAGTTGTCCGTGTTCCGGCGAGCAGGCAAGGTCCGGATCATGATTGAACTGCGTACGTTGCAGGCCGACGACTGGCCGCTGTGGCGGGAGTTGCGGCTGGCGGCGCTTGCCGAAGCGCCCTCCGCATTCGGAGCGACCCTGGCACAGTGGCAGGGGCCCGGCGATCAGGAGGAACGCTGGCGTGCCCGGCTGTCGATTCCCGGCGGCCGCGATCTCGTCGCGCTGCTGAACGGCCGTCCGGTGGGCATGGTCAGCGGTGTTCCGGGGGCGGGAGACAGCGTCGAGCTGATCTCGATGTGGGTCGGTGCGGCGGCGCGGGGCCAGGGCGTGGGTGACTGCCTGATCCAGGCGGTGGAGCGCTGGGGTGCGGAGCGCGGCGCGGGGACACTGCGCTTGTCGGTGATGCCGGACAACCACAGGGCCACCGCGCTCTATGAGCGGCACGGCTTCGCGGACACCGGGGAGCTCGGTGATCTGCTGTCCGACGGTGTGCGCAGGGAGCGGGTCATGGCAAAGAGCCTGCCCGCCGCCTGAGACGTACGCAGAGACCCGCACGCACGCAGAGGCCCGTACGCGCGCAGTGACTCGTACGCAGTGACACGTACGCAGCGGCCCGCGCGCCGCTTTGGTGGCCGCGCGCAGGACGTTCCGCTCGCTGCGTACGTCGCACACCATGCGTCGCACATCACGAGGGAACGTCCTGCCGCCCGTGGGCCGGCGTTCAGCGGGCCGTTCAGCCGGCGGCGGCCTCCGCCTTAGGCGCCGCGGAGGAGTCCGCCGGGGCGGCCGCGGTGTAGAAGACCGAGGAACCCTGCTTGGTGCGTACGGCCCGGCCCTTGGCGACCAGGCCTTCCACCGTGGTGCGCACGACGGTGGTCTTCAGGGCGCGGTCGGGGCGGGCCTTTGCGAGCGCGGTGGTGATCTCGGCGGCGGAACGCGGTTCCTTCTGCTGGCCGAGGTGGTTGTCGATCAGTTCGACGAGCGTCGGGCCCGCCGCCGGCGCGGCCGGCTTCTTCGCGGCGGCCTTGGGCGTGCTCTTGGCCGCCTTGTCCTTGTCCTTGGCCGCGGGCTTGTCCTTGGCCTTGGCGGCGGCGGGCTTGGCGGCGGCGGGCTTCTTGGCCCGGGCGGCAGTGGAGTTGTTCTTTCCCGTACGCGGGGCGGGAACGGCCTTGCGGGGTGCCGCCTTCTTGGCGGTGGCATCGGCGGCGGGGGAGCCGAGGGCCTGCTGCATGCTCAGCAGAACCGCGTGGTCGGCCTCCAGTTCCTGCAACTGCTCCTGGAGCGTTGCCACCTCGTTCCCGATGCGCTCTTGTTCCTTGCGGTTGTTCTCGAGGTCCTCGGCTACGCGAACGGCGTACTGGGCCTGGACTCCGGCGGATTCCTGCTTGGCGTCTGACATGTCGGTGACCTTTTCGTGGGCGCACGCGGTCGTGCGGGTAGCGGGGTGTGCTCACCACTGAGCACTCCTGGTGTGGGCGCATGTTTGCACCCTTGAATGCTGACTGCCCAACCTGCAACAGCAGTAACTCATGTGTCGGTAGCGAAGGTTACGTGTTTGTGTTCGCCCGTGGGGGCATTGGGTGAAGTCCCGGGCATCCTGAGCACAAACGTTGCACCCAGGTCCGCACCAATTCCCGCTTTCTGTTCGCACACATGTCCGCTCTCATGTCCCCGTCGGTGTGCGGCACTTGAGGTCAGCGGAGGGCGGCTGCCATGCGCTCCACGGCCTCGGTGATGACCTCGGGCGAGGCGGCCAGATTGAGTCGTACGAAACCCTCCCCGCCGGTCCCGAAGGGCCTTCCGGAGTTCAGGGCGACGCGGCCGCGCCGCAGAAACACCTCGGCCGGGTCGTCGCCCGAACCCAGTTCCCGGCAGTCCAGCCAGGCCAGGAAGGTGCCCTGTGCGGGGGTGTAGCCGACGGCGGGCAGGTGCTGCGTCAGCAGGGCGGCCAGCAGCCGGCGGTTGTCGTCGAGCCCGCGCAGCAGTGCGTCCAGCCAGTCGCCTCCGTCGCGCAGGGCCGCCGTGTGGGCGATGATGCCGAGGTGGCTGGGTCCGTGGCTGACCTCTTCGGGGAGGCGGGCGAGGTCGTCGGCGGCCTCGGGGCCCGCGATGGCGAGGGCTGCCTTGAGGCCGGCCAGGTTCCAGGCCTTGGACGCCGACATCAAGGACAGCCCGTTCTCTCCTCCGGGCACGCTCAGGAAGGGCACGAACGTCGCGCCTGCCGCCACGATCGGGGCGTGGATCTCGTCCACCACGACGCGCACGCCGTGCTCGCGAGCCAGCCGCGCCACCCGCGTCAGTTCGGCGGCGGTGTGCACGGTCCCGGTGGGGTTGTGCGGGCTGCACAGCAGATACACCGGCCGGCTCGCCCCGCGGGCTGCGCGCCGGAACACATCATCGAGGACGGTGAAGTCGATGCGCATGTCGGGTCCCAGGGGCGCCTCGACGACGGGCCGGTCCAGGTTGCCGACGAACTGGTAGAAGGGCGGGTAGACGGGACAGTTGACGATGACGGGGTCGCCGGGCGCGGAGAGCAGTTTGAGCATCTCGACGATGCCGAGCATCACGTCGGGCACGATCGCGGTGCGCTCGACGGCGAGGTCGTCCCAGGCCCACCGCTTGTGGGCGAACTCGGCCAGTGCCTCGGCATAGGCCGTCCCGGCGGGATAGCCGGTGTCCCCCAGTGCCACGGCGCCGGTGAGGGCGTCGGCGATCGGCGGGGCCAGGGGGACGTCCATCTCGGCCACCCACAGCGGCAGCACGTCCGGCGGATAGGTCCGCCACTTCATGCTCGTACGGCGCCGCAGTTGTTCCAGCGAGAGTTGGCGCAGCGGGTTGGCGCCGTCCGGCGCGGTGAGGTCACGCGACACATTCTCCATACGTCAAAAGTAGGCAGGTCCACGAAGGTTCCTGCCTACTTTTGACGTATCCGGGGTCAGTCCGGCTGGTGCGGCGCGGTCAGCGCAGCGCCTTGGCGAACTCGGGGACGACCTTGTCCAGGGCGTAGGAGACGGACAGGACCGAGTCGGTGGCGAACGCGGAGCTGAGTGTCGACTTGGGGTCGAAGACGACGTCGTGCCCGGCCTTGACGGCGGGGATGTCCTTGTAGAGGGGGTCGTTCTCGATCTTCGACGCGGTCAGGCCGATCGGTGCCATGACCAGCAGGTCGGCGTCGAGCATGTCCAGGCTCTCGCGGGAGACCGTGACGGAGAAGGACTTGCCGGCCTTGGCGTCGACCTCGGGGTTGTTCTTGAAGCCGAGCCGCTCCAGGAAGTTGACGCGTCCACTGCCCTTCACGTAGGCGCCGTATCCCACGCTGGTGCGCGAGCCGGTCGTGGCGGTCTTGCCCTTGAACTCCGGGTGCCGCGCGGTGGCGGACTCGAACTTCTTCTCCGTCTCGGCGATCAGCTTCTGGCCCTTGTCGTGCAGACCGAGGGCGTCGGCGACCATCGTGGTCTGCGTCTCCCAGTTGGTCAGGTACTGATCGCCGCCCTTGGGCACGCCGACGGTGGTGGCGATCTTGCTGAGGGTGTCGTAACGCTTCTGGTCGCCGCTGGACTTGGTGTCCAGGATCAGGTCGGGGTTGAGGGAGGCGATCTTCTCGTACTCCGGCTCCAGCGTGCCGATCTTGGTCGGGCTCTTCTTGTACAGGCCCTTGGCCCACGGGCCGACCCCGTCGCCGCCGAAGGCGAGCCAGTCGCTTGCGCCCACGGGCTGCACGCCCAGGGCCAGCGCGGTCTCCGCGTCGCCCCAGCCGAGCGCCACCACGCGCTGCGGCTTCTTCTTCACGGAGATCTCGCCGAACTTGGTGGCGACCTTCGCCGGGAAGCCGGCCGAGGAGGCGGCCGAGTCGCCTCCCTCGTCGTCGGATGACGAGCACGCGGCCAGGGTGCCGGTGAGGGCGAGGGCCGCGAGGAGTGCGGTGACGGAGCGGCGCCGCGCGGGGCGGGGGGAGACGGCCGCACGCGAGGCCCGCGTGAACGGCGACTTGACTCTAAGGGGCATGTGCTTAGGTTACCCTAACCTAAGTGTCGATTGGAGCGTCGGGTTCCGGTTTTCTGGCCGCCTGCCCCCGGCCGCCGCGTACGATCAGCCCACCCGGTGACGGCCGATGGGAACGATGAGCGGCGTGCCCGACACCGGGTCGGCCACCAGCGAAGAGCGCATCCCGAACGCCTCGTTGACCAGTTCCTCGGTGACGACATCGCCCGGAGCACCCTCGGCGATGACATGGCCGTCGCGCATCGCGACCAGGTGATCGGCATAGCGGCAGGCCAGGTTCAGGTCGTGCAGGACCACCACGATGGTGGTGCCGTGTTCCTGGTTGAGGTCGACCAGCAGATCGAGGACGTCCAGCTGATGGCTCACGTCCAGATAGGTGGTCGGCTCGTCGAGCAGGAGGATGTCCGTGCGCTGGGCCAGCGCCATGGCGATCCACACCCGCTGCCGCTGGCCGCCCGAGAGCTCGTCGACCGGCCGCCCCGCCAGATCGAGGACATCGGTGGCGAGCAGCGCGTCGGCCACGGCCGCATCGTCCTCGGCGGTCCACCGCCGGAACCAGCCCTGGTGCGGATACCTCCCGCGGCCCACCAGGTCGCTCACCGTGATGCCGTCGGGCGCCACGGGCGTCTGCGGCAGGATGCCCAGGCGTGCGGCGACCTCGCGGGTCGGCATCGTATGAATGCTGCGCCCGTCCAGCAGGGCGGAGCCGGAGGTCGGGGTGAGCAAGCGCGCCATGGCACGCAACAGGGTCGACTTCCCGCACGCGTTGGGTCCGACGATCATGGTGATGCGGCCGGGCGGGATGTCCAGGCTCAGGCCGTGCACCACCTCGCGGCCGTCGTAGCCGAGGTGGATGTCCTGTGTGCCCAGGGTGGGTCCGACCGCGCCCATGCTCTTGTTCCCGTCCTTCAGTTCGTCTGCCACCGTCATCCGGCCCTTCCCGTGCGATTGGCGCGGGCCAGCAACCACAGCAGGTAGGGGGCCCCGATCAGGCTGGTGACCACGCCGACCGGGAACTGGCTGGACCACAGCAGGTGCTGGGCGGCGAAGTCGGCGGCGGTCACCAGGAGCGCGCCGGTCAGAGCCGCGGGCACCAGTGCGGCGCCCGCGCCCGGTACCAGCCGCCGGGCCACGGGTGCGGAGACGAACGCGACGAACGCGACCGGCCCCGCCGCCGCCGTGGCGACCCCGGCCAGGGCCACCGCACAGCCGAGCAGCGCGAGCCGGCCGCGGCCCACGCGGGTGCCGAGACCGGCCGCGGTGTCGTCGCCGAGCTGCAGCGGCCCCAGGTCGCGTGCGGCGGCAGCGGTCAGCGGCACAAGCAGCGCGAGCGCGCCGAGCAGCGGCCACACCTGCTCCAGGGTGCTGCCGTTGAGGCTGCCGGTGAGCCACACCAGGGCGTTCTGCGCCTCGGTCACCTCGGAGTTGGTCAGCAAGTACGAGGTGACGCTGGAGAGCCCCGCGCCGATGCCGATGCCCACCAGGACGAAGCGCTGGCCGGAGACGTTGCGGCGCCAGGCGAAGGCGTAGATGACCGCCGCGCTCAGGAGCGCGCCGCACAGCGCGGCGGCCGACAGGGCGATGCCGCTGACGGCGAAGCCCAGCGAGGCGAGCACGGCCGCGGCGCTCGCACCCTGGCTGATGCCGATCACGTCGGGGCTGGCGAGGGGATTGCGCAGCAGTGCCTGGAACAGCGCCCCGCTGAGACCGAAGGCGACGCCGACCAGCAGACCGAGGAGTACACGCGGCAGCCTCAGCTCCACCACCACGAAATGCGCGCCGGCATTCCCGCCGCCGGTCAGCGCGCCGATCACGTCGCCCAGTGGCACGGACATGTCGCCGTAGCTCAGCGCGGCGCAGAACACCGCCACGACCGCGGCCAGCAGAACCGCCTGCACCAGCACCCCGCGCGCCCGGCGGGCCCGCCGCACGCCGTGGATGCGGCGCACCGCCTCGGCCCGCGTCACGGTGCCGGCGGCGCCGCGCACGGCGGCCGGTTCACGCCTGCCGCCGATGTCACTCGTGCCAAGAGGCCCTGTTGCGCCCATACCCGCCTGATCCGCCTTCTCCATGCGCTCGCTCACGACTTCCGCCCCGCGCTCACAGCTCGGACAGCTTCCGGCGGCGCACGAGCAGCACGAACGGAATGGCACCGATCGCGGCGGTCACGATGCCCGCCTGCACCTCTCCGGGCGGGGCGATCACCCGTCCCACGATGTCCGCGGTCAGCAGCAGCGACGGCGCGATCAGCGCGCTGTACGGCAGGACCCACCGGTAGTCGGGACCGGTGAACAGCCGGGCGGCGTGCGGAACGACGAGCCCCAGGAAGGCGATCGGCCCGGCGACGACCGTCGCGGCGCCGCACAGCAGCACCACGGCCACCGCGCAGGCGGCGCGCGCCAGGCCGATGCGCTGGCCCAGGCCGCGCGCCAGGTCGTCGCCCAGGGACAGGGCGTTCAGCCGCGGACCCAGCATCAGCGCGAGGACGATTCCGGCCGCGATGAACGGCAGGGCCTGCCACAGCACCGCAGCCTCGCGCCCGGTGAGCGAACCGACCTGCCAGAAGCGGTACTGGTCGTAGGACTTGGAGTCGGTGAGCAGCATCGACGTGGTCAGGGACAGCAGCGCCGCGCCGGTCGCCGCTCCGGCGAGCGCCAGTTTGACCGGGGTGGCCCCCTCGCGGCCCATGGAGCCGATGCCGAACACGACGAGCGAGGCGACCAGGGCGCCCAGGAAGCCGAACCAGATGTAGTGGCCGGGGTCCGACATGCCCAGGATGCTGATCGCGAAGACGACGGCGGCGGAGGCCCCGGAGTTGACGCCAAGGACGCCCGGATCGGCGAGGGGGTTGCGGGCCACGCCCTGCATGACCGTGCCGGCCAGGCCGAGTGCGACCCCGGCAAGAAGGCCGGCCGCCGTCCGCGGCAGCCGCACCTCCTGCAAGATCAGCTGCCCCTTGTCGGAGAGGTCCGGGTCGAGGATGCCGGGCAGCAGATCGTCGGCACCGACATCACCGGCGCCGACCAACAGGCTCGCCCACATCAGGAGCACAAGGACCGCGACCAGCAGCACGAGACCGGCGCCGAGGGCAGCGGCTCCGCGCCCGCCGCCGCGGGGTGTCGCGGAGACGGCCTTGTCCGCGGCGGCATGGCTGCCGGGGGAGCCGGCAGTAGAGGCTGTCGTCATGGCCGTCGCCCTCGGGGCACACGTGCAGTGCGGCTGCTCCCAGCCATGAATCAACCGCTCCCTGTTCAGGCAGGGGCGCACTCACCTGCCGTTTTCCGCTCCAGTAAGGTGAGCCTAACATTACATAATCGCCAGTCTGTTCGTCTGCTTGCCGATCTGTGAGGACCCTCGTGCCCGACGCCGCGATACCCGCAACCGCCCCGTCCCTCGGCGGCAGCGCCACGGCCCCGCATACCTGGCAGGAGCTCGGCTCGGAAGACGAGCTGTCCGAACTGCTCGGCGAGCCCCACCCGATCGTCATCGACAAGGTCCACGCCGAACTGACCGAGCAGGACCTGGCCATCCTGGCCCGCTCCCCGTTCTGCGCCGTCTCCACCTCGGACGCCGAGGGCAACTGCGACACCTCACCGCGCGGCGGAGCGCCGGGTTTCATCCACGTGCTCGACGCCCGCACCGTCGCGCTTCCCGACCGCCCCGGCAACCGGCGCGGCGACAGCTTCCGCAACGTCCTCAGGAACCCGCACGTGGGACTGCTGCACCTGGTGCCGGGCAGCGGCGAGATCCTGCGCATCAACGGCCGGGCGCGCATCCTGACGGACGCGCCGTTCTTCGACCTGATGACCGTCAAGGACCAGCGCCCGCGCCTCGCGCTCGTCGTCGACATCGACGAGATCTACCTCCACTGCTCCCAGTCCCTGCGCCGCTCGGGCCTCTGGCAGCCGGCCACCTGGCCGCAGGAGGCGCCCCGCTCCTGAGCGGAGGCACGCGCACGCGCTCCGGGCCGCCGTTCGACGGCCCGGAGCGCGGCAGACGAGGTCAGCTATCGCGGCCGGTTCAGTCCACCGGCTCGATCCAGACATTGCGGAAGCGGACCTTGTTGCCGTGGTCCTGCAACCGGATGGCGCCGGCCGCCGCGGATTCGGGATCGCCCGCTCCGGTCGGGCCGTCGACGGCCACGTTGTCGTGGACCTTCTTGCCGTTCCACACCACGGTGATCCTGGCGTCCGCGGTCTTCTTGCCGTCCGCGTCGAAGCGGGCGGCGCGGAAGACGATGTCGTACTTCTGCCAGGTCTCCGGCGCGGTCGAGGCGTTCACGTCCGCGGCCTTCTTGGTGTAGATCGCTCCCGCCTCGTTGTCGGCCAGCTTTTCCACGCCGAAGGAGTCCAGGATCTGCACTTCGTAGCGCTCCTGGAGATAGATCCCGCTGTTGCCGCGATCCTGGCCGGTGACATCGTCCGGCAGCTTGGGCACGCGGAACTCCGCGTGCAGCTTGAAGTCGCCGAAGGCCTGCTTGGTGCGGATGTCCCCGCAGCACACCTCGATCGACTTGTCGGCCGTGTGCGGCCACTCGACGCTGCGGCCGTCGGGGTGCTGCCAGGCGGTGGAGGCGCTGCCCCCGGAGAACAGGTCGATGCGGGCGGCCGGGCGGCGCACCTCGATCATGTCGAGGTTGACGTGACCGGTGTCGCCGGCCCGGTAGGAGTAGGTGATGGTGTTGCGGCCCTTGCGCAGGTCTAGTTTCTCGGTCTTGGTCGACCAGCGCTTCCATGTCTCCGTCGAGGGGAGGCTGGTCTTGCGCGCTTCCCCGCCGTTCACGCTGACGCCGAGGGTCTTGGTCCCGGCGGACGGGTTGGGCCCGTTGGAATAGCGCAGGCCCACCGCGTAGGTGCCCTTGGCCGGAGCCCGGACGTCGAAGGTCGCCGTGGCGCCCGGTTCGCTGAAGCCGTCCACGAAGCCGGCGCCGGTGAAGCCGGCGTGCTCGGTGTCGGTGTCGGCGCCGCCGGACAGCCGCGCCGACTCGGCGTCGTACGTCGTGACCGGCTCGTCGTGGCCCGGGCGCGCGTTGAGGGTGTACCAGGCCTCGGTGGACCACAGCTGCTCGTCGTCGGCCGAGGAGAACGGGCGCGGCGAGCGTACGTGCACCACCCGGTCGGCCTTGAGGCCGGGGACGGTCAGCTGGACGGTGCGGCGGTCCTTGGAGATACGGGCGCCGCTGACCGGCAGGGCCTCCTCGTCGATCTTGGGGCCGCCGTAGGCCGGGGTGGGGGCGTAACGCCACTGTTCGACGGAGTAGGCGCCGCTGGTCAGCTTCTCGATGGTCTTGTCCGACAGCGGCTTGGTGTAGGTCAGCTTGAAGCCGTCGGAGGTGGCGCGCATGGTCTTGATGTCGAAGGCGGTCTTGCCGTTCGGCGTGAGTTTTTGCAGGCCGAAGCGGAGCTTGCCTTCCTGGCCCCAGTTGCCGTCCGCGCCAAGACCGCCGGTGTAGATCGCTCCGTCGGGTCCGGTGGAGATGCGGCTGACGCCGGCCTCCAGGCCCTGGGTATGGCGGAACACCGCGCCCTGGTATTCGCCGTTGACCTTCTCCAGGTCGGCGCGCTGGAGCCCGCCGTAGGTGACGTCACCGAACATCAGCTGCCCGGCGAAGGTGCCCTTCTTCACGGTCATGGGGGTGCTGGGGGAGTTGGCTATCTCGTTCTGCGGCAGCCACAGCACCGGCTTGGTGACGCTGTTGTCGTCGAAGGGGCCTTCGGGGTTCGTGTAGTGGTTGAAGAACCGGTCCTGCTTGACGTGCACCAGTTTCGACGCGGGCAGCCAGCCGCCCTGGTTGTCGGTGACGAACAGTTCGTTGTCCGGTCCGCGGCCGATGCCGTTGGGGGTGCGCAGGCCGCCGGCCAGGTAACTGACCTTCCCGCTCGCCTTGTTCACCTTGATCGTGGTGCCGCGGTTGGCGGCGGGTTGCGGATTCGTGGTCGCGCCGCCGTAGTTGATGGCGACGGACAGGTTCAGATAGAAGTCGCCCTTCTCGTAGAGCAGCCCGAACGCGAACTCGTGGAAGTTCCCGCCGTACGGCCACTCGGCGATCTTCTTGGTCTCGCCCGCGTCGTTGGTGCCCTTGAGGTCGGCGAACTCGGTCAGCTGGTGCTTCTCCGAGACGTACAGCTTCCCGTCCACGTACTTGATGCCCATCGGCTCCTTGAGCCCGTCGGCGATCTTCTCGTACGTGACCTTGTCAGGGCCGGTGTCGCCGGTGACGTTGTCCAGGACGTACACCGCGCCCTTGGTCTCCTCGCTGCCGCCCCACGTGGTCACCGCGAGCTTGCCGTCGGGCAGCCAGTCCATCGCGGACACCTGCGGTTCGAACCCCTTGGGCCGCAGGTCGGTCAGGTCGTAGCCGGGGTTGACCGAGGTCAGCGGGAGGCCGTCGCCGGGGGTGTCGTGGGTGCCCTCGCACTCCTTGCGGCCCGGAGCGGTGACCCGTACGACATCGGCGTCCGTGCTGAGCACGGAGTTGGGCACGAGGGTGAAGGCGTCGGCGCCCGGCGGCTTCCACTGCAGGGTGACCTGCTGGTCGTTGCCGCGGTCGAAGTGGTCGATGCGCAGCGGGTGGTAGCCCGGGTCGAGCGTGATCTCGCCGTCCTTGGGTTCGGCGCCGTGCAGGCCGTCGTGGTCGATGACCTGCTTGTCGCCGATGCGGAGACGGGAGCCGTCGTCGCTGATCAGCCGGAAGGTGTACGCGCCGTTCGAGGGGACGTTGATGTTGCCGATGATCTGCGAGACGAAGTTGTCGCTGAACCCGAAGCCGTCGGTGGAGGTCCAGTCGATGGTGGGGATGAGCTTGTCGACGTTGGGGGTCTGGGCGGGCTTGAGGTCGCAGAGTTTGCTCAGCGGGGTCTGGACGTCGAACACCCGCAGGGTGACGCCGGGTTCCTGCGGCGGCAGGTCGGCGAACGGCTTGTCGGCGGCGCCTGCGGCCGGCGCCGTGAGCCCGGCGGCGAGCAGAAGTCCGAGGAGGATTCCGGTGGTTCTGCGGGCTCTGCGCGGTCTCAGGCGCGTGCGGCGGCGGAGGTGTGGTGGGGGCGTGGGGTGCTCGTGTGGCGTCACTCTGTCTCCTGCTGGGCGCTGCGAGGCGGCCCGGGCCGCCTCGGCCCGTGTCCGCGGAGTGGAGTTCGTGCACATACCGGTGGTGCGGGCCGCGGCTTTTGGCCGCGCGTTGCGCAGACTTCCGTACGAGAGCGACGCCTAGCGTACGAAGCCGGCCTCACGCCGTCCATACTTTGTCCTCAACGAGGAAAAACTGTCGCGGAGTTGGCCCGGCGGCAGCCGTGCGGCCTTACGGCCCCGGCGAGGGTTGATATCCGCACATCGTGGAACTCGCGGGAGAAAGCGACGTGCGACAGACAGACGTGCGACAGGCATGCGAAGGACGCACGACAGACGCACGTACGAGCCGAGAACGAAGGAGGCTGGAACAGTCATGGTGGGACGCACCGGAACGAGAGAGCGGGGTCAGGCGCGCGGCAGCCGATGGGCCACGACGTCGGGCCGGACCACGGCATGCACCATCCGGACCTGTATTCCCGCGCGCAGCCGTCCGGGCGAGTACGGGCCCGGCGAGGGCGAGACGGGCTCCGAGGGGAACGTGGTGCGCGGCGAGGACTGACCCCGCCCGGCGCACGCCGCTTCGCCTGCTCGGCGGTGACCGTGTGTCACCGCTGAACAGGCGACGTCCGCACGACCCGCCTACGTTGAAATCCCGGGGCCCGTAGCAGGCCGAAGCCGGCACTCGGGGCCCGCCGGATCGCCGTACGAAGGAGTGGGCATGGCTGACAAGGGCGGCATGGACAAGATGAAGGGCAAGGCCAAGGAGATGGGCGGCAAGGCCATGGGCGACCGTGGCAAGCAAGCCGAAGGCAAGGCGGAGCAGGCCAAGGGTGAGGCCAAGAAGGCCATGGGCGAGGCCAAGAAGGGCATGGGCGACGCGCGCGACCGCGCCGGACAGTCCCGCGAGTCCCTGAAGCGCCGTTCCGGCTGACCGCTCGCCGCGGAGGCCCGCCCCGTCAGGTGCCGACGTGAGGTACGGACGCCGGGTGCGGATCTGTCACGTACACGGACCGGCCCGCCCTTCTTGCGTGGGGGCGGCGCGCTGCTGGGTCGTGTGGCGTGTTCCGCCCGGCGCCCCGCCGCCGAGTCCCACCCTGGGAAGGGGCGGCAACTCGACCTGCTCGCCGCACGCCGCATCTCGACCTGCTTGCTGCACGCGACCCGGGGTCAGCTTCTGGCCAGGCTCCTGCGGGCCTCGGCGCGCTTGATCTTGCGCCGCCGCCGCGACCGCTCGTCCTCGCCCATTCCGCCCCACACGCCGGCGGCCTGTCCGGTCTCAAGGGCCCAGTTCCGGCACTGTTCGATGACCGGGCAGCTATGGCACACCCGCTTCGCGGCCATCAGGTCCTCCTCCGCGGGGCCCGACGTGCCGACCGGAAAGAACAGCTCGGGATCTTCATCAGCACAGGCGGCTCGCCGCCACCACAACTCCATGACGCCTCCTTGCCTCGGTGGATCTTGTCCGCGCCGCGAGAGTGTCCCGCGGCGCCGTTCCTCTGCCGCGACCACGCCGTTTCTGCCGTGTCCACGACGGACTTCAGCGCGGGTTCCCGGGGGTCGCCCCGTGAAACAGGAGGCCTCAGGGACCGCAAGCGCCGCACGCCCCGCAGGCACGCAAACGGAGGAGTAGATCCCGGTCGGGAGGAGTCAATTCGTCCCGGCCGGGCACCCGGCGCCCGACGGCACAAGCGAAAGCAGTACGAGCAAGAGACGAGGGAGCAACGGCCATGGCATCGGAAGGACCCAAGGACCCGGGCCGGCAGGGGCACACCCCCGACACCGCGCTCGGCGAGACGTTCAAGGAGATCGAGAACGCCGAGACCGACGTGCTGGACGAGCCCGAGGACGACGACTCCGACGGGGAAGCGGGCGACGCCCTCACCCCGAACGAGGGCGCGCAGGAGTCCATCCACGACGACGAATGATCCCGGCCGCCGACCGTACGTACGCCGTGGCCCTCGCGGAGGCGGGCGCGGCGGAGCAGCACCCGAGCAGGAGGCACCCACATGCGAGCACTGACCTGGCAAGGCAAGCGTGACGTCCGCGTAGAGACCGTTCCCGACCCGGTGATCAAAGCGCCGACCGATGTCATCGTGCGCGTGACGTCCACCGGCGTCTGCGGCTCCGACCTGCATCTGTACGAAGTGCTCGGGCCCTACCTCGATCCCGGCGACATCCTGGGGCACGAGCCGATGGGAATCGTCGAGGAGGTCGGCTCCGAGGTCACCGCGCTGTCGGCCGGTGACCGGGTGGTCGTGCCGTTCAACGTGTCCTGCGGAAACTGCTACATGTGCGACCGGGGTCTGCACTCGCAGTGTGAGACCACCCAGGTCAAGGAGCGCGGTACGGGCGCCTCGCTGTTCGGCTACACCAAGCTCTACGGCCAGGTCCCCGGCGGCCAGGCCGAACTGCTGCGTGTCCCCTTCGGCAACACGCTGCCCATCAAGGTGCCCGACGGCCCGCCCGACGACCGGTTCGTCTTCCTCTCCGACGTGCTGCCCACGGCCTGGCAGGCGGTGGAGTACGCCGACATCCCGCCCGGCGGCACAGTGACCGTCCTGGGCCTCGGCCCGATCGGTGCCATGTCCGCCCGCATCGCCCGCCACCGCGGCGCGAGCCTCGTGGTGGGAGTGGACCTCGTACCGGAACGTCTCAGCCGCGCCCACGCCGACGGCGTCAAGGCCTTCGACCTGCGCCGTTACGGCAAGGACATCGGCGACGCGATCCGTGACCTGACCGACGGGCGCGGCACCGACGCGGTCATCGACGCGGTGGGCATGGAGGCGCACGGCGCGCCGCTGGCCAAGGCCGCCCAGTGGGGCGTGGGGCTGCTGCCCGACGCCGTGGCCGAGAAGGTGATGGGGCGTTTCGGCGTCGACCGCCTCGACGCCCTCTACGCGGCCATCGACATCGTCCGGCGCGGGGGCACGATCTCCATCTCCGGCGTGTACGGCGGCGCGGTCGACCCGATGCCGCTCCTGACCATGTTCGACAAGCAGATCCAACTGCGCATGGGACAGGCCAACGTCCGGCGCTGGGTGGACGACATCCTGCCGCTCCTGACCGACGAGGACCCGCTGGGCGTCGACGCCTTCGCCACCCATCACATGCCGCTGGAAGACGGGCCCAAGGCCTACCAGATGTTCCAGGACAAGGAAGACGGCATGATCAAGACGCTGCTCAGGCCCTGAGCCCGCCGACCGAATCGCGTGGCGCCGCCGCAGGCAGGGCGTCGCGGTATGCGAGGAAGGAGCGCCAGACGCTCATGGCACAGACCACAGACAAGTCCCTGGCCGGGCAGAGCGCGCTCGTCACCGGAGGATCGAGGGGCCTCGGCCTGCTCCTGGCCGACCGACTCGCCGCCCGCGGCTGCACGGTGACCATCGCGGCCAGGGACGCCGATGAACTCGCCTCGGCCCAGAAGAAGCTGCTGCACCGACACCCCGGCACCGCCGTCCACACCTGCGTCTGCGACGTACGCGACCAGGAGGCGGTGCATGCCATGTTCCGGACCGCCCACGACACCTGCGGCGGCCCCGACATCGTCATCGCCAACGCCGGCATCATCCAGGTCGCACCGGTGGAGGCCATCGGCGCGAGGGAGTTCAGGGATGCGATGGAGACCATGTACATGGGTGCCGTGCACACCTGCCTCGAGGCACTTCCGTACCTCAAGGACAGCGAGCCGGGAGGCCGCCT
Organism: Streptomyces longisporoflavus; assembly: GCF_014649775.1. GTDB lineage: Bacteria > Actinomycetota > Actinomycetes > Streptomycetales > Streptomycetaceae > Streptomyces > Streptomyces longisporoflavus. Next base: position 750,622 of record NZ_BMTR01000001.1, read on the forward strand.
CGGCGTGATCTCCTCGGTGGGCGGCCTCATGGGCGTGCCTCATCTGCTGCCCTACGCCGGAGCCAAGGCGGCGGCGGGCGTCCTGGCGGAGGGGCTGCACGCCGAAGCCGCCGCGAGCGGAGTCAGCGTCACCGCGGTCTATCCCGGCCTGATGCGCACTGGGTCGCATCTGCAGGCCGAGTTCGGCGGCGCGCGCGGCAAGGAGTTCGGCTGGTTCTCCGCGGCGGCGGGCGCGCCCCTGATCTCGATGAACGCCCAGCGCGCCGCGGAACGCATCGTCAAGGCCGTGGCCGGGCGCCGTGCCCGGCTGGTCCTGACACCGCTGGCGCGGGCGGCCGATCTGGCGCACGGCGTGGCGCCCGCGGTGACGACACGCCTGAACGGCGTGGTGGCGCGCTTGCTCCCGCAGGCGCCCGCAGGACGCCCGAGCCGGCGCCGCGGCGCCGAAGTCGATCCGCCCGAGGGAGCGGTGAGCGGCCGCTTCCAGTCGTGGGGCAGCGCCCTGAACGAGCAGGCCGCCGACGCCTATAACCAGCGGGATTCCTGACCCCGGTCTTCTATCTCCAACCCGTGTTGTTCCTAGAATGACCGGGTGAAGGACATCGACGCGATCGCGGTGCTGCAAGATCCGGTGCGCCGCCGCCTGTACGAGTACGTGGCGGCCCATGGCCGCGAAGTCGGCCGCAACGAAGCCGCCGAGGCGTCCGGGGTGGCGCGCAATCTCGCCGCACACCATCTGGACAAGCTGACGGAAGCCGGGCTGCTCGAGAGCGGCAGCCGCCGCCTGACGGGTCGCTCGGGGCCGGGGGCGGGCCGCCCCGCCAAGGTGTACACCCGGGCGCAGGTCGAGCGGTCGGTGTCCCTGCCAGCCCGCGACTACCGCACCGCCGCCGAACTCCTCGCCGAGGCCGCCGAACAGGCCGGTCTCGACGCCGGGCTCTGTGCGGCAGCGCGCCGCAGGGGCGAGGCGCTGCGCGGGGCGACGGCGCCCTGCGGCAGCCTCGAAGAGGCCATGGAGGTGCTGGCCGGGCGCGGTTATGAACCGCATCTGGAGGGCGCCGGTGACGGCGGGGCTCCGCGGGCCGAGGACGCCGGGGTCGCGCGCGCCGAAGACCATGCAGCAGGCGCAGGCGCGGACGTACAGGCCGACGCAGAGCAGACGGCCGGAGCGGCGGCCCCCGTGGTCCGCATGCGCAACTGCCCCTTCCACGCCGTGGCCGAGCGTTTCCCGCCGCTGGTGTGCGGCATGAACCTGGCGCTGCTGGAGGGGCTGCTCGGAGCGGACGGTCCGGTCCGTGCCCGCATGGACGCCCGGCCGGGGGAGTGCTGCGTGGTGCTCGAGACTTCTAAAAACAATGACCATTGACATAGAAAACCGGCCCGTGCTGGGATGAGGCCATGACCGCATCCGCGCATGGCGCCCACCTGGCCGAGCTCAACATCGCCACGCTCCTCCACCCCCTCGACGACCCGCGCATCGCCCCGTTCGTCGAACTGCTCGACCCGGTCAACGCCTCCGCCGACGGCGCACCCGGCTTCGTGTGGCGGCTCGTGGAGGAGGGAGCGGACGACGCCACCGCCCTGCGCCCGGCGGGCGAGGACGTCATCGTCAACCTGTCGGTATGGGAGACACAGGAGGCCCTGTGGGACTTCACCTACCGCAGCGGGCACCTGGAAGTCATGCGCCGGCGCCGCGAGTGGTTCGAGCGGCACGTCAAGGCGCACATGGTGCTCTGGTGGGTCCCCGCCGGCCACCTCCCGACGGTCGGCGAGGCCCTGGAGCGGCTCGCCGACCTGCAGAGCCACGGGCCGTCCCCGCGCGCCTTCACTTTCACCTCCTCCTACACCGCAGCTGAGGCCGAGGCCGCCGGGCACCTGGAGGCCGCGCAGTTGACGTGATACGACGTCGGCTGCCGTGACGGCACGTAATTCGAGCGACATCGGGCGACGGCTTTGGAACCCTGCGATGCGGGCCCGCCTCGCGGGCCCGTAATGGCGCGTGAGCAATTCGGTACTGACAACGGAGTGGCGATCAATGGCTTTCATGCTCGAGGGGCCGGTTCTGGAGGGCACGCGCGTGCGCCTGGAACCACTGGCTCACCACCATGCGCAGGGCCTGGCCGCCGCGGCCGAGGAGGACCGCAGCTCCTACGGATTCACCTGGGTGCCCACGGCGGCCGAGGTCGAGGGGTACATCGAGACCCAACTCGGGCGCGCCGCAGCCGGGTTGCTGGCTCCGTACGCGCAGGTGGACCGCATGTCAGGGCGGGTGGTCGGCGCGACCTCCTACTGTGACCCGCGACTGTGGCCGACCGGAGACGCCCTCTGTGCGATCGAAGTCGGCTATACCTGGCTTGCCGCGTCGGCCCAGGGCACAGGGACGAACACCGAAGCCAAGTACTTGCTGTTCAGGCACGCGTTCGAGAACTGGGGTGTGGCGCGCCTCGACCTGAAGACGGACGCGCGCAACAGCCGTTGCCGGGCCGCGATCGAAGGTGTGGGGGCCCGCTTCGAAGGCGTCCTGCGGAACTGGTCCCGCTCGCGGGCAGCGGGCGAGGACGGTCTGCTCCGCGACTCCGCGATCTTCTCGATCACCGCGGCGGAATGGCCGGACTGCCGGGCCGCACTCGAACAGCGGATGGCCCAGGGCCTCCCACGCGCGTGACCGCGTGCCGATCGGGCGGAGTGAGCCCGTACCCCCGGCTCGCAACCTTCAATAGCCTCTGTCGTTGAAGTGACGGATAGTCCCGATTTGTTCTGCTGCTGAATCGGGGCCCGGCCCGGCGAACCCGCATCGACTCCGGCTACTGGAGCTACGGCACCTTGCACATCTCATTCCTGATCCACAATTCCTTCGGCTTCGGCGGCACGATCCGCACCACCATCAACCTCGCCAACGCCCTCGCCGAGCAACATGACGTGGAGATCATGTCGGTCTACCGGCACAGGGATACGCCGGTGTTCCCCGTCAACCCGCTCATCCGGCTGCGCCACCTGGTGGACCTCAGGAAGGACACACCGGGATACGAGGGAGACCTGCCCGAAGCCCGAAGACCCGCTCGTGTCTTCCCCCGGCACGAGACGCAGTATCCGTACTACAGCAGGCTGACCGACCTGCGGATCGCGCAGCACCTGAGCGACCTGACCTGTGACGTCGTCGTGGGTACGAGACCGGGCTTGAACGCGCACATCTGTCTGCAGGCCAGGCGGGGCCCGCTGCGCGTCGGGCAGGAACACCTGACGTTCCACAACCACTCGCGGCCCTTGCGGCTCACGCTGCGCCGGCTGTATCCGCGGCTGGACATGCTGACGACGACGACCTCGGCGGACGCGGACACCTATCGCAGGCGTATGAGGTTGCCGGGGGTGCGCGTCGAGGCCTTCCCCAATCCCGTTCCGGCACCGCTGGACGCACTGCCGGGCGGCAGGGAGAAAGTGGTGGTCGCCGCGGGACGGCTCGTCCCGACCAAACGCTACGACCTCCTCATCCGGGCGTTCGCCGCCGTCCGCGCCGTGCGTCCCGACTGGGACCTGCGTATCTTCGGCCCGGGCGTCGCGAGCGGTCACGGGATGAAACTCCGGGGGCTCATCGAGGATTTGGGCATGGAAGACCATGCTTTCCTCATGGGCGCGGTCTCTCCCCTGGAACCCGAGTGGCTCAAAGCGGGGCTTGCCGCCAGCGCCTCCGATCACGAGTCGTTCGGCATGACCATCGTCGAAGCGATGCGATGCGGTGTGCCCGTCGTCTCCACCGACTGCCCACTGGGACCGAGGGAGATCATCTCCGATGGGGTCGACGGCTTCCTCGTGCCCATGGGTGACGAGGAGGCCCTCGCCCGCAAGCTGCTGGATCTCATCAACAGGGACGAGCTCCGCGGGCGTATGGCTGAATCGGCGCGAAAGTCCTCGGCGCGCTACGAGCCGGCGGTCATCGCAGACCGTTTCGCCGACACCTGCGCGCAACTGACGAGCCGTCATGGATCGAGCCGCTCTCTGCGAACTGTCCTGCACCAGACCAGGGGCTCCGTGATCGGCACGGCCTACGTCGTCAAGGACGCGGTGAAGAAGAGATTCAACTGAGTGTCCGACTGACTGTCCGGCTAACCGACCGACCGATGCGCTCGGCGGTCGTACTGTCGAATCCCGTGACCGAGGAGGACTCCGGATGCGCAAAGTGACCTATTCGATGAGCGTCTCGCTGGACGGCTACATCGTCGGACCGGACGGCGGCTTCGAGTGGACGGAGCCCGACGCGGAGGTCTTCCGCTTCTGGATCGACGAGATCCGGGAGGTGGGCGTGCATCTGCTGGGACGACGGCTCTACGAGACGATGCTGTACTGGGAGACCGCCGATCAGGATCCTTCCCTCGACGACGCCGCGCGTGAGTGGGCCGGGCTGTGGAATCCGCTGCCCAAGGTGGTCTTCTCCACCACGCTGTCGGAGGTGCGGGGCAACGCCCGTCTGGTCTCCGGCGGCCTGGCGGAGGAGATCGAGCGGTTGCGCGCCGAGCCGGAGGAGGGCGACATCGCGATCGGCGGCGCGACGCTCGCCGCGGGGGCGGCCGCGGCGGGGCTGATCGACGAGTACCAGGTCATGGTCTACCCCGTGCTGGTGGGCGGCGGCATTCCGTTCTTCCCCCGGAGCGAGCGCCGGGTGGATCTCGAACTCACCGAGACCCGCACCTTCAACTCCCAATTCGTCTACCTGCGCTACCGCGTGGCGCGCTAGCCGACACGATCACCACCTCCCCCCTTCGGCACCGGCCGCCTCCGCGCCGCTCGTCGCGAACGGTGAAGTCCTGCGGCACAACCGTTGATCTTTGTCGTGGTGGCATGAAGGCTGTAGCCCATCATGTGTCCGGCGCAGGTACGGGGGAGCCCTCTCCGCACCCGGCGCGGGACAGCCGACTTCGAATGCTCCGAGAGGCTGGAGATCATGCCGAGCCTTGCCCCGCCCCATGTGGGCAACACCTCCCCGAGAGGCATGGTCGCCCGGTGCGCCGACGACGCGTCCTCCGCGGCCCGGGGCGGCACCGCATGAGCCGCCTGCTGAGGGTCGAACGGGAGCAGGGCACGGCCGTGCTCACGCTCGACGATCCGGAGCGCCGCAACATCCTGTCCGGCCCGCTCGTCGGCGAACTCCTCTCCGCGTTCGACGAGTTGGAAGCCGACGCCGCCGTCACCTCGGTCGTCCTGACCGGGGCGGGCACCGCCTTCTGCGCCGGGGCCGACCTCACGGACCTCACGGCGGCATCCGAGGGTGACACCTCGGGCGTAGAGACCGTCTACGAGTCGTTCCTGCGCGTAGCACGCACACCCCTGCCCACCATCGCCGCCGTCAACGGCCCGGCGGTCGGCGCCGGCCTCAACCTCGCGCTGGCCTGCGACGTACGCCTGGCCGCGGAATCGGCGTGGTTCGACACGCGTTTCCTCAAGCTCGGCCTGCACCCCGGCGGCGGCCACACCTGGATGCTGCACCGCCTGGTCGGCCCGCAGACAGCCGCCGCCATGGTCCTCTTCGGCGAACGCCTGGACGGCGCGGCGGCCGTCACCGCCGGCCTGGCCCACCGGTGCGTCCCCGACACGGAGCTGCTCCCCGCGGCCCGCGCCCTCGCCTCCGCAGCCGGCGCCGTCGAACCAGAACTGCTGCGCCGCACCAAACAGACACTGCGGAGCGCGGGCGACGGACGGAGCCACGACCAAGTGGTGGAAGAGGAAACGCGGGACCAGCTCTGGTCACTCGCCCTGCCGGGCACCGCTCAACGCCTGCGCGAGCTTCGCAAGAAGCCCCGAGGTTGAGCCCCGCAGGATGGGTGCCGGCATCTCGACGTAACCGCGGCCGTCTTGCACACTGACCGTCACAAGTCGGGAATCGGGTGAGGGCGCCTTGGAGGATCCGCTCGCACATGGGCCGCAGCAGACCGGCGGGACGCCGACAGCGGCGGCCGACGGGAAAGGCGCCCCGAAGGAGCGCCGCAGCGGCTCCGCGGCGGGTACCGGGCCCGTACTGGGCCGTGCCCTGCAGATCCTTGGTGCGTTCAGCGCGAAGTGCCCTGAAATGACGTTGAGCGAGCTGTCGCGGCGGTCCGGCCTGCCGGTGTCGACCGTGCACCGGATGCTCGGCGAACTCATCGCCTGGGGAGCGCTGGAGCGCGACGACAAGGGGTGCTACCGCGTCGGCCTGCGCCTGTGGGAAGTCGCTTCTCTGGCTCCGCGCGGACAGGGCCTGCGCGAGCGGGCGCTGCCGTTCCTGGAGGACCTCTCGCAGGTCACCCGAGAAAACGTGCAGCTCGCGGTACGCGAGGGCACGGAGGTTGTCTTCGTGGAGCGCATCGCGGGGTCCGGCGCCGTGCCCGTACTCACCCGCGTGGGCGGGCGGTTCGCCCTCACGGCCACCGGCGTGGGCCTCGTACTGCTCGCGCACGCCCCTGCCGAAGTGCAGAACCAGGCCCTCGCGGGCCCCCTGGAGCGGTTCACGCCCGACACGGTGACCGACCCGCGTGCCCTGCGGCGCATGCTGGCCGACGTGCGGACCAACGGCTATGCGGTCAGCGACCGCCAGGTCACGACGGATGCTCTGTCGGTCGCCGCGCCGGTCTTCCGCGATGCCACGGTGATCGCCTCGGTGTCCCTGGTGGTCCGCCATGGCACCGCCTCCGCACACGGCCTCGCCCGGCTCGTCTGCACGAGCGCCAGGGCCATCTCACGCGCCATGACGACGCCGTAGGTGCGCGACGCGCCATGTCCACGCCGTAGTTGTGGGCCGCGCCGTGCCACGCCGCGGTATCACGTGGATGTCTCCCGGCACGCGGATGTTTCCCGGCATCCGGAAAGCCCCCTGGCGACCCGGGGGCGCCGAGCCCACCATGGTCCGCCGTACCCCGCCGTACCGTCCCACTCCGAAGGGAAGAGTCATGACTGCTTTCGTACGCGATCAGTGGTACGTCGCCGCCTACGGCCGCGAGGTCGGGCGCGAGCTCCTTGGACGCACCGTCCTCGGCGAGCCGATCCTGCTGTACCGCACGCAGGACGGCAGGGCGGTGGCGATGGCCGAGCGCTGCGTGCACCGGCGCTTCCCGCTGTCGCAACCGCCGACCCGGCTGGACGGAGACCGCGTGGTGTGCGGCTACCACGGTTTCACCTACGACACCGACGGCAGCTGCGTCTTCGTACCCGGCCAACAACGCATCCCGCGCACGGCGCGCCTGAAAACGTACCCGGTGATCGAGCAGGACTCCTTCGTGTGGGTATGGATCGGCGACCGCGAGCCCGGCGACACCCTGCCGCCCCGTGCCCCGTGGATGGACTCGCCCCGGTACACCGTGGTCTCGGGCATGGAGCCGATCGACGGCGACTACGGCCTGCTCGTCGACAACCTCCTGGACCTGTCGCACGAGACGTACCTGCACGGCGGCTACATCGGCACACCGGAGGTGGCCGCGACGCCCATCACCACCGAGGTCGACGACACGGCCGGCATCGTCCACGTCAGCCGCCACATGGACGACGCGGAATGCCCGCCGTTCTACGCCAAGTCCACGGGCATCGAGGGCCGCATCAGCCGCTGGCAGGACATCGAGTACCACGCACCGTGTCTCTACCTGCTCCACTCGCGCATCGCCCCCGCCGGGGCGCCCGGGCCGAACCCGGACGGCAGCGACCCGCACGCCTTCCACGTCGAGGTCGTCTACGGCATCACCCCGTCGACGCAGAAGACCACGTACGACTTCTGGGCCGTGGCCCGCGACTTCGCCCTCGACGACCAGGACGTCACCGACTTCCTGCACGACAACAATCACACGGTGGTCATGCAGGACGTGGTGGCCCTCAACGTGCTGCAGAAGTCCCTGGACACCGAACAGGACGGTTACCAGGAACTGAGCATCAACATCGACACGGGCGGACTCGCCGCCCGCCGCATTCTCGTCCGCATGGCCCGGCAGAGCACCGCTCCGCAGGACGACCCGGCGGTGCCCCGGTGAACCCACTGCACCCGCCCGTCCTCTCCGGCGAGGACGTCTACCGCATCCACTGGGTGCTCGGCACCGACCGGTTGCTGGCCGTCTGCCACTGCGGTGCGCAACAAGAGTTCGAGGACCCGGTGGAGCTGTGGGACTGGCTCCTCGGCCACCCCGACGACCACCGCCCCGCCCCGGCCCGGAAAGAGAGCGTCACACCTTGAACCTCACCAGCCCACCCCCTACCGGGGACGAACTCGACCTGACCCTGGTCCACAAGGAGCCCCTCGCCGAGGGCGTCGTCCGGCTCACCCTGGCCCACCCGCGCGGCGAGCGCCTGCCCGCGTGGAGCCCGGGCGCCCACATCGACCTCATGCTGGGCCCCGGCCTGGTACGCCAGTACTCCCTGTGCGGGGACCCGGCCGACACCTCCCGCTTCCAGGTGGCCGTGCTGCGCGAGCCGGAGAGCAGGGGCGGCTCCCGGCACGCGCACCACACGCTGGCCGAGGGCGACACGGTCCGGGTGAGCAGCCCCCGCAACCACTTCCGGCTGGCTGCCTCCCCGCGCTATCTGTTCATCGCGGGCGGCATCGGCATCACGCCGATCCTGCCGATGATCGCCGCCGCCGACCGGCAGGGCGCCGACTGGCGGCTGGTGTACGGCGCGCGCAGCCGCGCCGGCATGGCCTTCGCCGAGCAGCTGACCAGGGACCATCCGCGCCGGGTGGACCTGCGCCCCCAGGACGAGACCGGCCTCCTCGACCTGGACGAGCTGCTCGCCGGACCTGCCGCCGACACCCTCGTCTACTGCTGCGGTCCCGGGCCTCTGCTCGACGCGGTGGAGCAGCGGTGCGCCTCCTGGCCGCAGGGCACGCTGCACATCGAGCGCTTCAGGCCGAAGGAGAGAGCGGACGACGCCCCCTCGGCCGGCTTCGAGGTGGAGCTCTCCCGTGCCGGCATCACGGTGACCGTCCCGCCGGACAAAACCGTCCTCCAAAGCCTCGAAGAGGCCGGCGTATCAGTCCTGTCCTCATGCCAGGAGGGCACCTGCGGCACGTGCGAGACCGCGGTCCTCGACGGCCGCGTGGACCACCGGGACTCCCTCCTCACCCCTGCCGAGCAGGCCTGCAACGACACGATGTTCATCTGCGTCTCGCGCGCGGCGGGCCCGCGCCTCGTACTGGACCTGTGACTCGCTCCTGGGTTTTCCTGTGGTTGCCACTGGGGGAGGGCATCTTGTCCCGCGGGGGACACACTGATTGGCTCGTTCACGCCCACGCCCCCCGGACACCACCCTGCGCGGAAGGCTGCCCCCTGCCATGACGACGATCCCGTTGCCGATCGGCCTGGTCCAGACGGCCGCGCGACATCATGCCGCCGCCGACGGCCTGGACGCGTTCGCCGCGGACGTACGACGCGTCAGCGAGGCGCATCCCGATGTTCGGCTCCTCGCGTATCCGGAACTGCACTTGTGCGGTCACCAGCCCGGCGAGGATCCGGTGACGGTCATGACTGCGGCGGCCGAGCCGTTGGACGGGCCCCGCGGCGCCCGTCTGGCGTCCCTCGCGCGCGAGCTGGGCCTCTGGCTGGTGCCCGGCACGGTCTACGAGGAGGGTGCGGACGGCCGGATCTACAACACGGCCCCCGTCTACTCGCCCTCGGGCGAACGGGTCGCGGCGTACCGCAAGATCTTCCCGTGGCGGCCCTTCGAGACCACCGCGTCCGGCAGCAGCTTCGTCGTCTTCGACATGGAGGACTACGGACGGGTGGGGCTGACGATCTGTTACGACGCCTGGTTCCCCGAGACCACCCGACACCTGGCGTGGCAGGGCGCCGACCTCGTACTGAACCTGGTGCGCACGCCCACTGTCGACCGCGCCCAGGAAGTCGTGCTCGCGCAGGCCAACGCGATCGTCAACCAGGTGTACATGGCCAGCCTCAACGCGGCGGCGCCGGACGGCGTCGGGCGCAGTGTCGTCGTGGACCCCGAGGGGCATGTGCGCGTCGAGGCGGGGCCGGGGCCGGAAGAGGTGCTGACGGACGTGCTGGACCTCGCGGAGGCGCGCCGGGTGCGCGCGCAGGGGACCGCTGGCCTGACCCGGGTATGGGACCCGTTCGCGGACGACCAGGCACCGCTCGAACTCCCCCTGTACGCGGGCCGGATCGACCCCGAGCGCTGGCGTCGCGGGGCCCGCTTGTAGAGCGGGCCGAGATCATCCGAGCGGGGGCCGTCCCGGGGCCACGGCGCAGGCGGCGAGATGGGCTGTGACGCGCGTGATGGTCCCGGCGTTGTCCTCGAACAGATGCGACTGCATGCCCGCGGCCCTGGCCCCCTCGACGTTGACCGCGACATCATCGACGAACAGGCAGTCCTGCGGGCGCACGGACAGGCGGGCGCATGTGCTCTCGAAGGCACGCGGGTCGGGCTTCTCGATGCCGATCTCATGCGAGTAGACGATCTGCTCCACGAGCTCGTCGAACTGATACAGCGCCGTCTCCCGCTCCCGGGCGCCGACGAAGCTGTTGCTCAGAATGCCCAGCCGGCAGCGTCCGCGCAGTCCTCGCACATAAGCGATGAGCTCCTCGTTCGGCGTCCCCAGGTACTCCGCCCAGAGATCGGCCATGAAGGCTTCGACCTGCGGGGTGCCGAGGTCCAAACGGGCCGCCACCTGATCGCGCACCTCCCGCTCGCTGATGCTTCCGACACACCCGGCCTGCCACACGTCGCGCATCCGCTCATGGACGGTGCCCGGTGGCAGCCCCAGCCGCGCTTCCCACCGTTGTACCCATCCCGTCTGCGGCGTCATCTCCAGTACGCCGCCGATGTCGAGAATGACGCAGGCCGCGGTCTCGCTCGTGCCCATGCCCCCACCCATGCTCATGCTCATGCGAAGTCCCCCTCCATTGCTTGTGACAGCTGACAGCCGGCCCGTCGCAACCCGCGCAGGCTGATGTCCTGTCCTGCTTACCTTGATCGCCGGTGCGACACTGGAGAAGTGACGGACACCGAACGGCAGACGGAACGGCGCTTGGAACGAGCCATTCTGGATCTGCTCGAACGTCGTGACCCGGCCTCGTCGATCTGCCCGTCCGACGCCGCGCGGGAGGCGTACGACGGGGACGACGACGGCTGGCGTGAGCTGATGGACCCGGCCCGGCGCGCGGCCGGGCGGCTGGTCTCCGCCGGCAAGGTGGAAGTCACCCAGTCGGGCCGCCGCGTCGACCCGGCCAAAGCCCGTGGTCCGATCCGTATCCGCCGCCCCCGCTGAGATCAGGTGCGGAGTGTCTTGCGCAGGAGCTCCGCGAACGGGCCGGGGTGAGTGGTCAGGCCGGTGTGGCCGCCGGGGAAGTGGACGAGTTCGGCCCCGAGTTGCCTGGCCAGATAGGCGGCCGGGCGGTAGGGGAGTTCCCCGTGCGAGTCCTGGCCGCCGGCGAGTACGAGCTGGTTCGCGAGCTCTTCCAGGCGGCGGATGTCCGGGGCGTAGCCCATGAAGCTGGGCACGATGCGGCCGAGGAAGTACGGCAGGTTGGCCATGGTCTGCTCGGCCCGTGCCGCTGCTTGGGGCGGCAGTTCGATCTCGGCTGCGGGCCGGGGCGGGGTGGCATCGCCGTTCGCGGCAGTGCCGGCCTTTTGCAGGCCCGCGGCGAACGCTGCCATCGCCGGCATGAGCCCCTGCGTACGGAACGTCTCCCGCACGGTTGCGAGGAACGCACGGTGCTCTGCCGCATCCGGCAAAACCTCTACCACAGGCGGCTCGTGTGCCACGAGGCGCTCGACGCTTTCGGGGTGGACGGTCAGCAGATGCAGGGCCGTGATCGCGCCCGAGCTGGTGCCGAACACCCTGGCGGGCTCGCCGGGCGACAGCAGTTGCAGGAGTCGGAAGGCGTCGTCGGCGTGCTCGGCCACCTGCTGATCGGCCTCCGGATCGTCCAGGATGCTGCGGGAGATGCCGCGGGGATCGTAGGCGGCGACGGTGTACTCGGCGGCCAGAGCGTCGGCGACGTTGTCGAACGCGGCTGCTCCGCCTGCCCCGCCGGGGATCAGGAGCAGGAGCGGGCCGTCGCCGCGCACTTGGTAGTGCAGGGTCGCGCCGGGCACACGCAGGCTGCCGGTGGTCGGGGTGGTCGGGGTGGTCGGGGTGGTCGGGGTGGTCGGGGTGGTCATGAGGGTTCTCCTTCGTCGAGCGGGGGCCAGTGCTCCAAGAGGGTGTGCAGGGCGTCGAGGGCGCGGGTCCAGGAGCGTTGCGGCGTACGAGCGTGTGCGAACCCGCCCGCGGCCTCCAGGGCGACGAATCCGTGGAAGGTGCTGCGCAGCAGCCGCACCGCGTCGGTCAGGTCGGGCTCGGCGAGTCCGTAGCCGCGCAGCATCCCGTAGGTCAGCTCGACCGCGCGCCGTGGACCCGGCGCGTGTGCGGCCAGTTCGGGGTCGATGTCGATCGGGGTCTGCGTCGCCGTGTAGCGGCCCGGGTGCTGGTGGGCGTACTCCCTCCACGCGGTGGCGAACGCGACCAGCGCGTCCTTGCCCGCCAGTCCGACGGTCGCCTCCGCGATGCGCAGGGTCTTCTCGCCCGCCGCCAGCAGCGCGATCCGTCCCCGCAGGTCTTCCAGGCCGCGTACGTGTGTGTAGAGGCTCGCGTCCTTCACTCCGAGCCGCCGCGCCACCTGTGACATGGTCACCTGCTCCAGACCGACTTCGTCCGCAAGATCCGCGCCCGCGATCGTCACCCGCTCCGTGGTCAACCCAGCCCGTGCCATACGCCGTTCCCGCCTGCCTAGGGGCCCTAGGTTTTTCCTAGGGGTCCTAGTTTGCGTGTGCGGGCCCCGGAGGCGCAAGTCAATTGGGGGCTGCGAGCTCCCACCCCCGGGGCCCTCGCTTCTGCGCCAGGCCGAGTCGTCTCCCGCCCGGCCGGGGCAAGAGTGGCGCAGAGTACTCCCCATGACGATGACGACACCGACACCCGCGGATCTGCTCCGCTCCCTGGCCCGCACCCGCGCCTCGCTCGACGGCGAGGAGGTCACGTACTGGTGGTCCGGCGACGTGTACTCCCGGGCCCCCGATGAGCCGTACCAGCGGCTCTTCGGCTTCGAAGGAGTGAACGTCGCCCGCCTGGTCCCGGATGCCGAGGCCGGCCCGGATGCCTACCAACTGCTCACCCGCGAGGCCGCCTTCTATCTGGATCCCGTGACGCGCGAGATCCTGGAGACCTGGAAGGACCTGCCGGTCGTGCACGTCTGGAACGACCCGGCGAACCAAAAGTGGCGCCCCTTCCCGGTCCCGACGACCGACCTCGGCGGCCAGGTCTGCTTCAGCCTGGAGATTCCGTTGGCCTACCCCTCGCCGCTGCCGGTGGCCGACTATCCCGTGCACTCCGCCGGAGACACGTACAAGGCCCTCGAACTCTTCCAGTTCTTCGCCGACCGCGCCGATCTGGACGGCCCGGCGCCCAGCGTGCCCGCCACCATGTCGTGGACCCGGATGTCCCCGTGGCTCCCGTGGATGGCACGCGGCCAACGGCCCGGCGGCCTCACCTTTCACTGCCGGGGCCGCAAACTCGCCTCGTACGCCGAGGTCCCCGAGCGCACGCGCGCCTACATCGCCGACCATCACCCGGAGTTCGCCCGGGCCCCGGAGAAGTGGAGCGAGCCGAACGAAACGAGCTGGACATACTTCCGCAAGCTCTACCCGCCGCGGTAGGGGGGACGGACTTCGCCCCTTGGGCCGTGGCTGTCGTGACCGTCGCGGTTCGCGGAGGGGCATCGATGTCAGACCCGTCTGCCACGCTCGGCGCATGGGATTCTTCGATGATCTGGTGTTGCCGGAGGAACAGGCCGCCGAGCGGACCGCGTTGGTGTGGCTGAGTCCGCCGGGAGCGGACGCCGGGGGCAGCGAGCCGCCCGTCGACTGGTTCGCACCCGTGCTGCACCCGCAGTTGGCGGTGGCCGGTGCCGGCGCGCACGCCCGGGTGGTGATGACCGGATGGTCGCTGTGGCCGAACGCGGCGACCTTGCATCTGTCGGTCTTCCGCAGGGCCCGCTGGTCGAGTGCGGAGGCAAGGCGGCAGTCCGGGCTCAGGGTCGGCCTGCTGTCCTGCGACGGCCGGCGGGTGACGACACTGGACCCCACCGCGCAACGAGCGGTGCGTCGGACCATGCCGGACGGAGAAGAGACCACGGTCATGCGGGACCAGGCCTCCGGGCTGATCCCACTTGACCCCGGCCTGCATAAACCCCGCCGCTCCCTCTTCAAGGTCGATGTCGATCTGTATCTGGCGGAGCTCCTGCCGCCGGGCGAAGCGCAGCTGGTCGTGGAGTGGCCGGACGAGGGGATTCAGGAGACTCGCACGCCGGTCGACTTCGCCGCGTTGCACGCCGCGTCGGCGCGGGTGCTCGAGGTCTGGCCGGGGCTCGAACCACCGGACCCGGCGGAGCAGCCGGAATCCTTCGCGACGTTCGAAGTCGGCGGAACGCCGAACTTCCTGGCTCCGCCACTGACGGGGCACCAGCGCAAGATGCTGCGCATACAGGAGGAGGAACGGCTGCGCTACGCACCGCGGGCCGACTGGAAGGGGGTGTCTTACTGGGATTGGGGGAACCCGGAGGTGCTGCGGGCCAGGCTCGAAGCGGGGGCGCCCGCCGATGCCCGCGTCGAGGCACAGGGGCCGACCGCGCTGCACCGGGCGGCGGAGCGCGGGGTGGCGGAAGCGGTCCAGGTGCTTCTGGCCCATGGCGCCGAGGCGGACCCCTTCGACGGCGACGATCACACACCGCTGTGGTACGCCGCTTGCAACGTGGACGAGGGCAGCGTCCGTGCGCTGATCGCCGCCGGCGCCGATGTGTGGACACCGCAGACGGGTCCCTGGTCGCCGGGCCGGCTGCTGCTGACCACATCGCTGGCGCCGCTCGTCGCGCAGCTGCCGGGCGCGGTGGAACTGCCCGCCGGGGAAGTCGCTGCCTTCCGGGAGGCGGACGCGCTCACCGCGGCGATGGGCGAGCGCGAGGTGTATACCGAAGGGCTCGGCCTCTGCTTCGTACGGGGGCTGAGCGAGGAAGAGGTGATCCGGCGCCTGGGCGCCGACCCGGCGCTGTGCCCGACGGCAGATGCCGAGCACGCTCCCTTCGATCTGTCGGACTTCGACGCATGCCTTCGCCATGTGGGGGTCGTCGGTGTCTCCGGCGCGCCCGGTGGCTGCGTCATCACACAAGATGGGTACATGCCGAGCGACGACGCGGTGTTGCGGACGCTGTCGGCAGGCACCGCCGCGTACGGCATCTACTTCAACCCCAAGGGCGGCACGTTCGGCACGCTGGCCCGCGACGGCGAAGTCGCTGTGCACGAGGAGATCGGTCTGACGCCGGACGAGCCGGCTCCGGCCGCCTATTGGCACTTCCGCTTCTGGCAACGGGAGCACAGCTTTCCCCACGATTCCCACATCCTCGCCTACGCCTGCGCGGCGGCCGGTCTGCGCGTGGACGACGCCCAGAACGCGGTGGACCACGGCGCGCCGCGCCGCTGGGTGCGGTTGCCCGTGCATAGGGCGGGGTGTCCTTGAAGGCCGGGCTGCCGACTGGGTCTGGACAGATAATCTAGATGTGGCTAGATTATCTGTCCAGAAGTAGATGGCGCGTCTGTGTGGCGGCAGCCGGAGGCAAGGAGTGAACCCGAAGTGAGCAGCACATTGAGCGGGGGCGGGCGATGACGCCGGACGGAAAGGACCCGGCGGGCGGGAAGGGCCCGGACGCGAAGATGGACGTGGTGGAGGACGTGGATGCGGGCGCGGGCGCGAAACCGTTCGATCCTGCGGCGGCCGAGTCGCCGGAAGACGCGCATCTCCTGGCCGAAGCCGAGAAGATCGCGCAGGCGCTGGGCCGTATGTTCCCCGGCATCTGCGAGGTCGTGCTGCACGATCTGCGCGACCCGGACCATGCCATCCGCTGCATCGAGAACAACCTGTCGGGGCGTCAGGTGGGGGAGTCCGCAACAGAGTTGGGCCTGGCCCGCATCAGGGACCCGCACTACCCCAGCGTCATCCAGAACTACGCCAACCAGTTCCCCGACGGACGCCCCGCCAAGAGCACCTCGATCGGGATCAAGAACGCCGCCGGGCAGTACATTGCCGCCCTCTGTCTGAACCTGGACATCTCCACGCTCTCGCCCATCACGCTGACCCTGTCGAACCTCATCGCCACCGATCCCGAAACCCGGGACGCCCCGCTCGAAAGGCTGGGCGACCGCAGCCGCCGGGAACTGCGCGAAGTCATCGAGACCACGGCCGCCGAGCGCTCCACCACCCCGCGGGCCCTGCCCCGCGAGGCGAAGAAGGACCTCGTACGCCGCCTGCACGAGGACGGCTACTTCGACACGCGCAACGCCGCCCAGACCATCGGCGACCTCCTGGGCATCTCCCGAGCCAGCGTCTACACCTACGCAAGGCGCGACGATGACCGCGGTTGAGAACGCGGCGGTCGACAACGCGGCGGCTGAGAACACCGCCGTTGAGAACGCCGCAGTTCAGAACACCACGGGCAACCGCCGCCCCCGCACAGCCGACCGGACCGCGATCACCACGCTCGACAGCGCCCGACTGACCTCGCCCGCAGGCCACTACTCGCACATCACCACCCACCGAGGCGTCGCCTACATCTCCGGCCAGCTCCCCGTGTCGCCCGACGGGTCCCGGCTGGCCGAAGAGCCCTTCGAGGTCCAGGCGCGACAGGTCCTCAGCAACCTCGACGCCTGCCTGGCCACGGCCGGCACCAGCCGCGAGCGGCTCCTTTCGGTCACCGTCCACGTGACCGGCATCGGCGACTGGCCGGCCTTCGACCGGCTGTACGCGGACTGGCTCGGCGCGCACAGGCCGGCGCGAGCCGTCGCCGGTGTCCAGGAGCTGCACTACGGGGCCGCGGTGGAAGTCCACGCCATCGCCGCCCTCGACTGAACAGCCCGTACGCGCCCGCGGCCCGTCCGGCTGAAACTCCGCTGAACCCTGCTCGAAAAGGGATGTTGCCCGTGATCACCACCCCGCCCTCTGCCCGCGCGACGACACTGGCCGATCCCGACACCCCGTTCGCCGTCGTCGACGTGCACAAGTCGCTGCGCAACATCGAACGGCTGGCGAGCCGGGCCGACCGGCTCGGGGTCACCCTGCGCCCTCACGTCAAGACGGCCAAGAGCCTCGCCGTCGCCGCCCTGATGCACGGTGGCACCTCCATGCCCGTCACCACCTCCACGCTGGCCGAGGCCGAGGCCTTCGCGGACGCCGGCTACACCGACATCACGTACGCGGTCGGCATCGACCCGCACAAGCTGCCCCGCGTCATCGCCCTGCTGCGCCGCGGCGTCACCCTGCGCGTCCTGCTCGACAGCCGCGAACAGGCCGTCTCCGTCACCGCCGCCGCCCGCGAAGCGGGCCTTGCCATCCCCGCGCAGATCGAGATCGACTGTGACGGCCACCGCGGCGGGCTCAAACCCGGCGCCCCCGAACTCACCGACATCGGCCGCATCCTGCACGAAGCCGGCTGCCTCGACGGCGTACTGACCCACGCGGGCGAGTCCTACTTCGCCCATACTCCATACGACCAGCGCCTGGCGGCCGAGAACGAACGCGACAGTGCGGTGGCCGCGGCGCGGCGGCTGCGCGCCGCCGGGCTGCCTGTCGGCACGGTCAGTGTCGGCTCCACTCCGACCGCCCACGCGGCCGAGGACCTCACCGGCGTCACGGAACTGCGCGCCGGCAACTACGTCTTCTTCGACCTGGTCATGGCCGGCCTGGGTGTCTGCCGACTCGAAGACCTCGCCCTGTCGGTCGTCGTCACCGTCATCGGCCATCGTCCCGAGTACGGCTGGATCCTCACCGACGGCGGCTGGATGGCCATGTCCCGCGACCGCGGCACCGCCGCCCAGCCCCGCGACCAGGGCTACGGCCTCGTCCTCGACCTCGCCGGCAACCCGATCCCAGACCTGGTCATGAGCGCGGCCAGCCAGGAGCACGGCACCCTCACCGCCCGCGACGGCGCCACCCTGCCCGAGCTGCCCGTCGGCACCCGGCTGCGCATTCTGCCCAACCACGCCTGCGCCACCGCGGCCCAGCACCGCGGCTACCACGTCATCGACAGCAGTCAGCCTGTGGGCGGCGCGCCCGCCGTCCAGGCCAAGTGGCCACGCATCAACGGCTGGTGACAAGCCGTCACCGCCACTCCGCACCCTCCCGACCGTCACCCCTTCAGCCCCGACCCACGTAAGGACACCGCATGACTGCCACCCTGCCCGTGACCTTCGACGACATCCGTGCGGCCGCCGCACGCCTATCGGGCATCGCCCACCGCACCCCCGTCCTGACCTCCCGCACCCTCAACGCCCGCGTCGGCGCCGAGGTGTTCATCAAGTGCGAGAACTTCCAGCGAGTCGGCGCCTTCAAAATCCGAGGTGCTTACAACGCCGCCGCGCAGCTGCCCGCGGAACAGCTGGCCAAGGGCATCGCCGCCTACTCCTCGGGCAATCACGCCCAGGCCACCGCGCTGGCCGCCCGTGAGCTGGGCACCAGCGCCGTCATCCTGATGCCCGAGGACGCTCCCCAGTCGAAGAGGGAGGCCACCGCCGGGTACGGCGCTGAGATCGTCACCTACGACCGCTACACCCAGGACCGCGCCGCGCTTGCCGAGGCACTCGCCGCCGAACGCGGTCTCGCGCTCATCCCTCCCTACGATCACCCGCACGTCATCGCGGGCCAGGGCACCGCGGCCCTCGAACTCCTGGAGGAGACCGGGGAACTGGACACCCTGATGACACCCGTCGGAGGAGGAGGCCTCATCGCGGGCAGCGCCATCGCCGCGAAGACCCTGCACCCCGGCATGAACGTGGTCGGTGTCGAACCCGCCGACGGCGACGACACCAAACGCTCCCTGGAGACGGGAGAGCGCGTCACCATCCCCGTGCCGCGGACCATCGCCGACGGGCAGGCCATCTCCACCCCCGGCGACATCACCTTCGCCATCAACCGTCGGCTGGTGGACGGCGTTGTCCTTGTCGACGACGACGAGATCCGAGACGCCATGCGCTACGCCTTCGAACGCCTCAAAATCGTCCTGGAACCCAGCGGCGCAACCGCTCTGGCCGCACTCCTTGCCGGACGTCTCGACGACCGCCCACGGCGCATCGGCATCATCGCCTCCGGAGGAAACATCAACACCCGGCGGTTCGCCGACATCATCAACGGCTGACGGGCCCCGGTGACGGCCCATCAGAGCGCCGGGGTGCAGCCAATCGCAGCAAATTCGCGAAATCGCGCCACGGCGCGGACCGTGCGGGGAAGAGCAAAGGGGACGACGAGAGCACGGTGGCCCGCAAAGGACACAGATCATGCGCCCCTCAGCCCATAGCCGCTACTGGCGTACGTTTGCCTACGCCGGTTGCCTCCTCCTGCTCGGGTGCGGGGACACTCACAGCGCTCCGGCGCCCGGGCCCTCCGCCGCTACCTCGCGAGTACCGTCCGACGGGCGCCCGCTCCACCCCCGGGACGGCGGTGCCGCCCTGCGCATTCCCGGCCTCGGACCGGCCACGCAGGCCCAGATCGGGCCCGAGACACAACAGGCCCTGGTGGTGACCGGCGAGTCAGGGGCCAACACCGCTACCGCCGAGCTCTACACGAGGGAGCAGCCAGCCGGGTGGCACCGCACGGCAGGACCGTGGCGGGCCCGCAACGCCGTGCGCGGCTGGACCGGTGCTCACCGCGTGGGGGATCTGCGCACTCCGATCGGTGTGTTCAGGATCGGCGACGCGGGAGGACTGCTGCCCAACCCGGGCACCCGGCTCCCCTACGACCAGGACGAGGAATTCGACGAGCCGGGGGTCGGCTACTACGGCGAACCACTGGCAGGCTCCTTCGACCACGTCGTGGCGATCGACTACAACCGGCGCTCGGGATTCTCTCCCCTGGACAAGGTGCGCCCGCTCGGCCTGGAGAAGGGCGGGGGAGTGTGGGTGCACGTGGATCACGGCGGCCCCACCAAGGGCTGCATCGCTCTTCCGCGCCCGCAGTTGAGCCAACTGCTGCGCCAGCTCGATCCGCGCCGCCGGCCGGTCATCGTGATGGGACCGGCGACCGAACTCCGCCGTTAGCGACCGGCTTCTGTGGTCCCGGGCGGAGGGGCGGGCAGCATGAGGACATGCCCGGGCTGACCGATCCCAGTAGGACGCTACGTCGACACGGTCGGCCTCAAGCGCCGCTACTCCGTCCCGACATCGACCGCCGCTGACTGACCACTCACGGCCCCCGCCCTCACCCCCTGCCGCAGCACACGCCGGGAGGCGCCTGACAGGCAGCCGTCCCCGAAGGACCAAAGACCCTGCATTGCGGGCCGCGATATGGAAACCCGGGAGGCCTCGAAGGCCGACCGGCGGTCTGCAGAGGCGAGAAGGGTGATGGCACATGGGCTGGATGAAGGCCAGGTTCCGGCAGGCGAGGGGGCGCATGAAGGAGGCGGACGGCATCGTCCTGCGCAACGAGCGCCTGCGGGCCGAAGGCCGGCGCGAGCAACAGCGCAGCCGTGAAGCGTATCTGGCACGGCAGCACGGCGCCGGAAATCGGTAGCCCCGATAGGCCCGATAGGCCCTGTGTGCCGGACGGGGAAGACCCGTACGGCGGCCGGGTACTGCTAGCGGCCTGTCGATCAGGTCAGCGGTGATTTGAGGGCGACCGGGTGGGTGCCCTGGTCGGGGATCAGGCCGAGCGGCTTCCCGGCCGAGCGTTCGGCTGTGCGGCGGGCGAGCTGCCCGGTGATGTTGGCGGCGGGCTGGATCTCTTCGCGGGGTGTGCTGTGCGGCACGGTTGCCGGCAGGCGGGGCGGGTCGGCGAACGCTGTGACGGTGGGCAGGGCGCTCGCGGCGAGGGCGGCGATGACGATCAGGAGAGCTCGGACTCGCGCGGACACGGCCGGAGTAGACCTTTCCGGTTGCTAGGGCTGGGTTGGGCTGGGATGGGGCTGGGCCGGGGCCGGCAGGGCGTGGCGTCGGGTGAGCGAGTCCCTCACTCCGGATGGTGCCCGCCCTGCCGGGAGCCGTGGTTGCTCAGCCGGCCGGGGCGGCAGCCGGGATCGGGGCCACGACGCCGCCGGGCGCCGTCTGGTCGGTGTCCGGCGCGGGCTTGTGCTCGTCCGGCGCCGGCTTGTGCTCGTCGGGGGTCACGTGCTCGTCCGGGGTGGGCTGGGGGTCGGGCCGTACCTCGTCGTCGGGGGTGGGCTGCGGGTCGGGCTGCACGTCATCGTCGGGGGCGGGCTGCGGTGCCTCGTCGCCTGCCTTGTCCATCCAGGAGGTCAGGCCGCCGCTCGGGGTGAGTTTGATGTGCAGGCCATTGTGGTTGCCGAGGGCGGTGCGGCCGTTGGCATCCAGGGACCCGGCGGAGGTGACTGCCTGCCAGTGGGTGGGCGAGAGCTTGTAGACGCGGGCCATGGAGCCGTCGGCCAGGGTGTCGTTACGCACGTGCCGGCGCTTCTCGGGCTGCGGCTTCGGCTTCGGCTTGGCCTTGTCCGTCCAGGAGGTGAGGGTGCCGCTCGGGGTGAGTTTGATGTGCAGGCCGTTGTGGTTGGCGTAGGCGTTCTTGCCGTTGGCGATCAGCGTGCCGCCCTTGGGGCCCGCGACGACGGCCTTGGCCTTGTGCTTGCCGAGCTTGTAGACCTTGGCGGTGGAGCCGTCGCGCAGCTTCACCGTCTTGGCGCCCTTGGCCTTGGCGTGTGCGGCCGATTCGACCGTGACGGACGCGGGGGCGGCCGTCTGCGGGGCGGTGGCGGCCAAGGCGCCGGACGCGGCGCCGAGGCTGATGCCCGCGGTGGCGACGGCGGCAATGGCGGTGGTGCGGAGAGTACGAGCGGTACGCATGGTGAAAGGGGCCCTCTCGGGTCGGTTTCAGCTGGTGGGGGGATGTTTCCGCGTCGTCGTGGCGACATCTACGAAGTTACGCACCTCACATCAAAGCCACCGGTAGGAAATGTAACAGTCATAGCACGCATTTATCGCAAAATGGACAGCGTGGCAGTTACTCCGCAGTAAATCTTCCTGTCCGGGGGCCCGGGCCGGGCTTCACCCGGCCGGGCGGCCCTGCGGATGCGGCGCCCGCGCCAAGGCGTGACGCTGGCGATATGACCGAGCCGCTCCCCGTCGTCGTATCCCCGCCCTCCCCGACCGGGGGCCGCCGCGTCCGCGTGGACGGCCAGATCCTCGGCCTGGCATACGGCGTGAGCGACGTCGTGGAGTTCCTGCGCCGGGCCGGCATGGACGAGGCCGACACGTACATGGTCGAGACGTCGATGTTCATCGACTGGCGGGGCGGCGGCCCCGAGGTGTGGTCCCGTTCCCGGGACGGCGAAGCCGGTCCTGCCGGTGCCTGAGGTGCCACGCGCCGGCGTCGGGGAGCACCGGGCTCCGGGCAGCGGGCGGTCCCCGCGGACAGCGTCACAGGAGAGCCCGGGCGTACGCGGAATCGACCACGTGGGGATCACCGTCCCGGATATCGACGCCGCGACCGCGTTCTTCCGGCACGCCCTGGGCGCGGAAGTCCTCTACGACACCCTGCGCCGTGAGGACGTGCCCACCACCGGGCCGTCCATGGAACAAGGACTCGGCGTTCCCGAGGGCACCGAAGAAGCGGCCATCCGCATGCTGCGGCTGCACCACGGACCCGGTCTCGAACTGTTCGAGTTCCGCGCCCCTCGGCAGAGGGAGCCGGTCGTGCCCTCCGACCTGGGCTGGCAGCATCTGGCCGTGTACGTGGAGGACCTCGAGGCCGCGGTCCTCCGCGTCGAGCAAGCCGGCGGGACCAGGCTGAGCAGCCCCCGACCGTTGCCGGGCGTCGAGGCCGGACCCCGGAACCGGATGACCTACACCCGCACCCCGTGGGGCAGCACACTCGAGCTGATCACCTACCCCGACCCGCAACCGTACGAGCAGCACACTCCCCACCGCCGCTGGCGTCCCTGACCCGCCCCTCAGCGACACCAGGCTGCCGGCGGCAGCACGCGGAGTGGCAGCATCACGGTGCGTCGGACCCGGCCGTCGGCAGGTAGCGCGGTGCCCGCCATGCCTTCAGCCGGTGCTCCACGGCAGCTCCCAGCGACAGAAGTTCGGCGTCCTTGTGGTCACCGGCCATCAGGAGCAGGCCCACCGGCAGTTCCTTCACGGACCCGGCCGGCACCGAGAGGGAGGGGTATCCGGCGACGGCCGCCGGTGTGGAGGAGGGGATGACGTCGTTGTCGCCGCGCGCGCAGTCGGTCGTCCAGGCAGGCGGGTTCGTGGGTGCGGCGATGGCGTCCAGGCGATGAGCGGCGAGGGTTTCGTCGAGAGACCGCTGCGAGAGGTCCTTCAACTCGGCGCGCATGGCCCGGTACCCGGGGTCGGTGGTGGGCGGCGCGGCCAGTGCCTGCTCGAACAGCTCCTGGCCGGCGAAACAGGTCCGTTCCTCTGCATGGCTGCGGTTGAACTCGATCAGCTCGGCGAGATCGCGGGGGCCCTCGCGCGTGCCGAGGTAGGCGTCGATGTCCCGGTGGAACTCGCTGAGCAGCGCCGGGAATTCGAGTTCGGCGAGCCGCGCCTGGTAGGGGGGTGTCACCTCGACGACCACGGCTCCGGCCTTGCGCAGCTTCTGCGCCGTACGGGTCATCACCGCGTCCACATCGGAGCCCAGCGAGGGCAGGCGCCACAGGCCGATCCGCTTGCCGCGGAGGCCGGTGGCGCGGTCGGCCCCCGCATCCCCGAGGGCGGCCGGGCCGGACGGGTCCGGGCGGCTCTGGGTGCCCGACAGGCCGTGCAGGCCGCCGGAGCGGGCCCGGGCGGCACGATCACGTGAGTTCTCGTCCTCGCTCAGCACCGAAAGGGTGAGCGCGGTGTCGATCACATTGCGCGCCATGGGCCCGGCCGTGTCCTGCTCGGCAGAGATCGGCACCACGCCCGACTGGCTGACCAGGCCGAGGCTGGGCTTGTGGCCGACGACGCCGTTCATCCCGGCCGGGCAGACGATGGAGCCGTCCGTCTCGGTGCCGATCGCCACCTGCGACAACGACGCGGCGAGCGCGGCGGCCGAGCCTGCGGAGGAACCGCACGGATTCCGGTCAAGGACGAAGGGGTTGTTGGTCTGTCCGCCCACCGCCGACCACCCCGATGTCGGCTTGGCGGCACGGAAGTTGGCCCATTCCGACAGGTTGGTCTTGCCCAGGATCACCGCGCCCGCCTTGCGTAGCCGGGTCACCAGCTTGGCATCGGTGTCCGGCGGGCTTCCGGCAAGCGCGAGCGATCCGGCCGTCGTCGGCATGTCGCGGGTGTCCACGTTGTCCTTGAGCAGGACGGGAATGCCGTCCAGCGGCCCGAGGGTTTTGCCGTGCCGGTGCCTGGCGTCGCTCGCGGCCGCCTGACGCAGGGCCGTCGGGCTGGTACGCAGCACCGAGTGGATCTTGGGATCGACCTTCTCGATCCGCCGCAGATACGTCCTGGTCAGCGCCGACGCCGTCAGCGAACCGTCCCTCATCCGCGCCTGCAACTCCGGAATCGTGACCGTGTCCAGGTCGATCCCGGACGGCAGAGATGACCCCGCCGACCGCGTCGAAGTGTCGGTGCCGTGCTCGGCAGGGGCGGCTTGCGCACCGGCACTGGGCAGGCCCGTCAGAAGGGACCCCGCGACAAGGGCGGCGGTCATTGCGGCAATGCTCTTCTTCCCCATGCGGCTCAGCGCACTACACGGGCAGCGACCCGCGCAAGGGTGCGGGTTGCCGCGGGGTCGGATGTCGGTCTCAATCCGGGCGGGCCCCCCGCGGCGGATGGCGGGTCAGCTCGCTCCGCCCTGACCGGCGCTGCCGATCGCACCGACCTTCACCGGGGAGCCGGAACCGTCCGTGACCGGCAGCGTCTTCGCGCCCGGCCATGCGAGGGAGGAGGACTTCGTCTCTCCCGGCGGGGTCACCACCAATCCCGTGACACTGACACCGGAACCGCCCGAGTCGTTCATCGGGTAGGTGACAGCGAACGACACCGACTCCCCGTCCTTGAGGACACCGGGGTCGGCCGGCTCACCCGTGCGCTTGGCGGACAGCGCCCCCGCGCTGGTCTTCAGGTCGACACCCGCGAACCCGGATATCGCACAGTCCCGGCCGCCCCCGTTCTGCAGCGTCACCGCGACGGTGCCCTCGGTGTCGCCGTCGATCGTGCTGTCCTGCGCCGAGAATTCCAGTTCGTCGGTGTGGCACTTGGCCAGCTTGCCGTCCTCCCCGGAACCGGCCCCGGCATCCGCGCCCTGCCCGCCGGAGCTCTTCCCGGCGGAGTCCTTGTCGCCGCCCTGCTCCGAGCCGCCTGAGCCGTCGGCGCCCGAACCGCCGTCCGCGGAGGACGAGCTGGATGCGGGCGCCGGGTCACCCCCGGCGGCGTCCTCGTCGTTGCAGGCCGTGAGCGAGAGGCTCGCGGCAACGGCCAGGGCGGCGAAGGTGAGCTTGTGAACGCGCATCGTGTGTTTCCTCAGCATCGGTTGGGGTGCCGGCTGCTCGGTAGGAGCGAGCATTTCTGATCATCAGGACCCGCCCGGCCCGGCGAACCGTTCCGCCCGACTACTCGCTAGTACATCCCTGTTACACACCTGCCAGGCGCGCGACGTCCACCACCCCGCGCACCGCCCGCCCCTCCCGCACCCCTGCCGCGCCCCCAACGCGTCGCCACGGCGGTTCCCGCCACGGTCGCGCACGAATGCGCAGCCGCCGCCCGCTGGAACAGACCCGTAACCCGGCGTCTCTTGACCCCAGTGGGTGACACGGTCTCCCCGACCCGACCCGACCCGACCCGACCCGACCCGACCCGACCCGACCCGACCCGACCCGACCCGTCCCTGCCCGGCGGCAGCCGCCAGCGTGCCCGACATTGTCGGTGCGGAAAGTGTGGGGTGGCGGGGGCCGGTATCGCCGCACGCTAGGGGCATGGATGACACGACCTTGGTATCCCGCTTCCTCAGCGACGGCTTCGTGAAGCTGGAGGGTGCCGTCGCGCCGCGCGTCGCAGCGGACTGCGCGCGGCTGCTGTGGCGCGAGACGGGCTGCGACCCGAACGACGCGACGACATGGACACAGCCCGTGCACTGGGTGCCCGGCATGGGGCAAGGCCCGTTCGCCGCCGCCCCCAACTCGCCGGAACTGCACCGCGCCTACGACCTGCTCGTCGGCGCGGGACGCTGGGAGCCGCGCTACTCGCTGGGTACCTTCCCGCTGCGCTTTCCGCACGCGGAGGAACCGGACGACGCCGGCTGGCACATCGAAGGAAGCTATCTGCCGGAGGGCGAGAGCTGGTACTTCACCAACCTGCGCTCCCGCGGCCGGGCGTTGCTGATGCTGTTCCTGTTCAGCGAGGTCGGCGAGGAGGACGCCCCGACCCGTATCCGGGTCGGCTCGCACCTCGACGTGCCGAAGGTGCTGGAAACGTACGAGGAGGACGGAGCCAGCGGACTCACCCTCGCACCCGACCTGGTGGCAGCCTCCGACCACCGGCCACTCGCCCTCGCCACCGGTTCTCCCGGCGATGTCTTCCTGTGCCATCCGTTCCTGGTGCACGCTGCGCAGCCGCACCACGGCAGCAGGCCGCGCTTCATGGCCCAGCCGCCGCTGATGCCGGCCGCACCGTACGAACTGGAACGGGTCGACGGCGCGTACTCACCCGTGGAAATCGCGATCCGCCGAGGTCTGGGGCGGACGACCCCCCCCGGTCGAGCCGCTGACGGCGGACGATGAGACGCAGGTCCGCTCGGTGTGAACGCTGTTGCTGGTCGCGGGTCGAGTGATCGTGTAAGGCTGCCCGTATGACGACAGAGAGATTCGAAGTGCAGCGCCAGGTGGCCGCGTCCCCGGAGAAGATCTTCGCGTTGCTGTGCGACCCCTCCGGGCATGTGGCGATCGACAGCTCAGGAATGCTGCAGTCCGCCGAGGGCGACCCCGTGCGTCGGGCCGGTGACGAGTTCCTCGTGCACATGGATCGCGAGGCGTTGAACGACTACCCGATGGGCAAGTACGACGTCACTGTGATCATCACGAAGTTCGAGCAGGACGCCCTGATCGAATGGACCATCTCCGGCCAGGTGCAGCCTCCCATCCGCCACCTCTACGGATACCGGCTCGCGCCCAGCGAGGGCGGCACCCTGGTTACCTCGTACTACGACTGGAGCGAGATCGAGGAGCGATACCGGGACGCGGGCATCTTCCCGGTCATCCCCGAAGCAGGGCTCCGCGCGACCCTCGGAATTCTGGCGCGGAACGTGGAGTAGCGGTTCCCGGGCCGCCGGGGGTACCGGCGGGGCTGGACCGCGGTGGGCTCAGGGCTGCTT
The DNA here is from genome assembly GCF_014649775.1 of Streptomyces longisporoflavus. GTDB lineage: Bacteria > Actinomycetota > Actinomycetes > Streptomycetales > Streptomycetaceae > Streptomyces > Streptomyces longisporoflavus. The sequence goes on from NZ_BMTR01000001.1 coordinate 777,914, forward strand.
CACCAGGATGGCGCGGGTGTAGAGCAGGTCGAAGCCCTGACGCTGCGCGTTCTGCTGGGACTTGGATCCCGGCTGGGTGGTGATGACGGCGACGTCGCAGCCGGAGGCCGCGGCGTGGGCGAGCCGGTAGGACAGCAGCGCGGTCTGGACGCCGCGGCGGCGATGTGCGGGCGCGGTCGCCGCCCCGGTGAGCTGCGCGACTCCCTCCGCCATGCGGAAACCGGCGCCGCCGACGATGACTCCCTCGCGCAGCGCGACGCAGCGCGTGACGCCGGCCGCCGCGGTGAGATCGCGCATGGCCCTGGCGATGACGTCGCGCGGAAACTCTTCGTGTGAGGGCACCCCTTGAACGTCGGGGTGGGCGAAGCCTTCTGCCACGACGTCGAGCCAGGAGTCGAACTCGTCGTCGCCGCTGGGCCGCACCTCGATGCCGGCCGGCGTGACGCGCTCGCGCTCGCCCTTGAGGGTGAGGCCGAGCACGTTCTCGAACGAGGCGAGCCGGTAGCCCCGTTCGGTCAGCAGGGCGGCGATCGCGGGGTCGGCGAGGTGGGCGAGTTCGATCTGTACGGGGGAGTGGCAGGCTGCGAAGGCCCGTTCGACCTCGTCGAGAGCGGGTGCGTCCGGCACGCCGTCGAAGCCGATCCCCGCGATCTTGTTGAGCGGCGAGCCCTCTTCGGCGTAACTCGCCACGCCGCCGGCGAACGGGAGCGCGAAGCCCTCGGCGTCCGCGTTGCGGTGGCGGGCGGCCTCGCTGCCCCGGGAGATGAGCTGCGCCTCGACTCGCTCGATGCGCCTGGCGAGTTCGGTGTCGCAGAAGAGGGGCAAACGGTCGGCGTCGGCATCGGCGTCCATGGCTTGTCCGGGCCTCCGGTTCGCTCGGTGGTGTTTCCTGCTCAGGGCTCAGGGCTCAGGGCTCAGGGCTCAGGCGGGGTGTTCTTGCCCCGGCCGCGTCGTCCCACACTCCCGGGCGCGCCGGGGGCACTTGGAACCGTTCGGCGGCCCGCCGCAGCGGCCAGCCGTCCTCCACGATGCACCAGGCCAGCCGCATCCTGCCGGTGGGAGTCAGCGGCGCGTTACGGTGGCATATGAGGGCCTCCTGCACTCGGCGGTAGATGTCGCAGTCACCACCGAAACCAGAAGGCCCTCACCCATGCAAGACCGCACTCGCGTCATCAACGTGCCCGAACAGAACAATTAGGGCGTGCATCGAAAGTAGATCTTGGTGATGGCCTTGCCTTACTTCAGAGGTAATCGTCTCGGCGTGCCCACGCTGGCAGGCTTGGTGATGTCTCCGCGTCGGAGGACGCGGACCAGGACGGAGAGGTCAGCCATGTCCAAAGCCGCACTTCCGAACTCGCGCACCGTGGTTGAGGAGTTGCTGCGCAGAATTGGCGAGGGTGACGCCGACCGCATCGCCGAGCTGTATGCCGAGCAGTGCGATTGGAAGCTCGACTGGCCGGAGGCCGAGCACGGCCGTACTGCCACGCCGTGGATCCGTCACCGGTCTACCCGGGCCGACGCGGCCGCCCACTATCGCGAGCTCGCCGAGTACCACGTGCCGGAGTATGTAGCGACGAAGGTCGAGCGCATCCTTGTCGACGGAAGCGACGCGATCGTGCTGGGCGAGATCCGTCAGACCGCCCGGCCCACCGGACGTGCCTATCAGGCGCGGTTCGCTCTGCATCTCACCGTCGAAGACGGTCTTGTCACGCGGCACCATGTCTACGAGGACAGCCTGGCCGTCGCCCGGGCATTCGAGGCGGAGAACCGGTGAAAGACCACCGGTCCCATTGCGAGGATGCTGTTCACAGCCACTCGTTGATGGCCGCGACGAGAACGGTCGCCTCGTAACGGACCGAGAGTTTGTCGTACCTCGTGGCCACGGCCCGGTGCCTCTTGAGGCGATTGGTGCCGCACTCGACAGCGTGCCGCGCCTGGTAATCCTGCGGGCCGAACTTCGGTGGCCGGCCACCGCGCGAGCCGCGTTTCTTGCGGCTGCGGGTGGCCTGTTCGACCTTGTCCGGGATGGTGCATCGGAACCCGCGGCGGCGCGGTAGGCACGGTCCTCCCAGGAGCGTACGCATACGCCTTGTCGGCGCGCACCCGCCCGGGCCGGGTGCGCGACCTGCCCGGCCCCAGCCGGGGAACCCGGATGCGGCCGAGGACGGCTTCGAACTGCGGTGAGTCCCCGCGCTGTCCGGCGGTAATCACGATGGACATGCCCTTTTGCCCCTGCTCGACGGCCAGATGCAACTTGGTGGTCAGACCGCCGCGCGAACGCCCGAACCCGTTGGTCGGCCGACTCGGTGGCCATGCCGCCGGGCGGCTCCTTCTGAAGCTCCTTTTTTCCTCGCACCGGCGGCGTGCTGGTGAGCCCGGCAGACGGTGGAGTCGACGTTCTGGTCGCCAGTGGGAGCAAGAGACGACACCGGGGCCGAGGAGGTCCACGCCTTCGAAGAGTCATAGCAGCTCTGCTCGCGTGCGCAGCGTCATCGGCGCCGAGCCCTGGCTGTTCCAGTAGCGCACGGCTTCCGTCATGACGACGCTGAGCATCGTCATGGCGACAGGCCGGCTGAAGTCCAGTGTCCGGGCGGCACGTTCCAAGATTGTGTCGGGTGCGTGCAGGTCGGCGTCGATGTAGTCCGTGGCCCCCTCGGGGGTACTGGTGAGCAGGGCGTGGGCGTGCCTGAGCACGATGGGGTCGTCGTCCACGTACACGATCCGGCAGGTCGGATTGATCCGCTGGGCGGCCTCGTGGGCGTGGTCGACCGTGGGAAGTCCGGTGCCGGTGTCCAGGAACTGCCGGATGCCCGCCTCGCCGGCGAGGAACTTCACGGCCCGCGCGAGAAATCGGCGATCGGCCACGGCGGCCCGGGGCAGGGACGGTACGAAGCTCAGGAGCAGGGCGAGTTCGCCTGAGGCCGACAGCCTGTCCCGCTTCAGCTGCCCGAAGCGGCCTCTCCGGACACCTGACGCACGGTCGCCGACGGAACCCGCTGCTCGGCGGGCACAGCGACCCGGGGAGTTCAGGTGTGCGGCGGGTCCTGGGCGGATGTGATGACGGCTGCCAGGTCCGTGCCCGCTCGCAGCAGTGCCACCGTCCGCGCGGCGATCTGGTCGAGACGCCGGCGCAGGACGTGTTGAGCCTCTTCCAGACCGTCGAGCCGGTGCAGAGAGGTCATGATGTCGCGTACCGTGGGAATGCCGTAGCCGCTGCTGCGCAGGGCCGCGACGATGCGGGCCGCTCGGATCGCGGGAAGACCGTATCGGCGTGCGCGCAGGGACGTCACCCTCTCGGGGCCCACGAGCCCCTCCTGCTCCCAGAAGCGCAGGGTCGAGGGACGTACACCGAGCGCCGCGCCCAGCTGCGTGATCGTCATGGCGTCGCCCTCCTGCTCGAACCCGGGCCCGCTCGTCTCCTGCCGGATCGCACGCAACGCTTCCCGGGCGCGCAGAGCCTCGTCCCGCTCCCGCGCGAGCCCGACGTGCACCGTGCTGATCGCCGAGGCCGCCGCCTCGAGAGACTCCGTCCGCAGCCGCGTGAGCAGCTGCCGGGCTGCGACAGGCCCGATGGCACCGGCGAGGCCGCGATAGGCGCGAAGGGCATGCACATGAACTGAGGTGTACGAGCGGTAGCCGTTGCTCGACCGAGCAGCCGGCGGAAGGACTCCCAGCCGCTCCAGGTCGCGCACCTGCTGCACCGAATACCCCGACTCCCTGGCGACATCAACGGTTCTCAGCCGTAGCCGCTGCGGACCGCCCCTCGTCTCGTCCATCGGACCAACCCCACAGAAGCACTTGAAGGTGATGCTTGAACCATGAGTATGGAACAGATCATCGCGACCGTGCGCAGCCTCGACGGAGCCCTCGTGGTCCTCCCCGGACCGGAAAGCGACCTCCCCGAGCTCGTGTGGGGAGACGCGTTCTTCTACTACGCCCCCGACGGCCAGATGCCCCGGAACGTCCAGCCCTACGGGACGATCGTCACGAAGAACTACCCCGACGACACCGCTTCCGATCTCGACGCCGCGGGCCGCTGGCGCGTGAACGTCCACGTCGACCGCGCGACGTTCGGGGAACTCACCGGACAGGACCAGCGCAGCGTCAGTCACGTCGGCGACTACGCAGCCGCCGACCGCGTGTTGCCGCACCCGGTGTACGGGGCGCTGGGCTGGATCTGTGTCGTCAGCCCGGGGGAGAGGACGATGCAGACCGTTGTGCAGTTGCTGCGCGGTGCCCACGATGCCGCTCGGGCCCGGTTCGTGCGGCGACATGCGGCAGGACAGCCGTCGGAGGTTGACTGACCCGGTGCCGGAGAGCGTGCGTGGGGGCTCGTCCCGGCAGACCCGTGTGCGGCAGCACAGGAAGCGGGCAGGCCGGTGTGGCCGAGGCCGAAACCGAAGCCGGAGTCGGCGGTCCGGCCGGGCAGCTGCTCGTCGAGGATGAGGCACCAGTAGCGTCACGGGCATCCGACCGCAAGGATGCCTGTGACGCGGCAACGCAACCCGGAAGGCCGCCGTATCCGAGAGGCTCCCCGCATGACCACGCAGTACGCGATCGACTGGCCCGGGAAATACCTGCCCGGCACCGACGACGACTCCTTCACCAACGAAACAATCGGCGGCCGGAGCCTGACCGCCCCCTGGGTACGGCACTACCCCTTCGCACCCCGGGACGCCCGTGTCGTGGAGCTCCCGGGTGTGCTGCACGCCTGGCCGGTGGAGGACCTGCCCGGCGGCCGCGTGCGTGTCCTGCCCCGCGTGTCGCAGCTCGGCCGGCCCGCCGCCGCGCCGGCGCCGGAGCGGCCCGCCCCGAGGCTCGACGGCCACGGGGCATGGCCGGTCGGCCCCGTCCGTACCGCATCCGCATCCGCATCCGGGGAGGCCGTCCGATGAGCGACACGCGCACCGTGGGCCTTCTGGGCACGGGGATCATGGGGGCCGCGATGGCCCGCAACCTGGCCCGCTCCGGACACTCCGTACGCGCCTGGAACCGCACCCGCGACAAGGCCGAGCCCCTCGCCGCCGACGGTGTTCAGATCACCGACACCCCGGCGGAGGCCGTCACCGGCGCCGATGTCGTCCTGACCATGCTCTACGACGGCCCCGCCGCTCTGGATGTCATGCGGCGGGCCGCCGAAGCGCTGACCCCCGGCACGGCGTGGGTGCAATCGACGACCGCGGGCATCGAGGCGATCGGCGACCTGGCCCGCTTCGCCGAGGAAAACCGGCTCGTCTTCTTCGACGCTCCCGTGCTGGGCACGCGGCAGCCCGCCGAAGCGGGGCAGTTGACCGTTCTCGCCGCCGGCCCGGAGCAGCACCGCCCCGCCGTGACGCCAGTCTTGGACGCGGTCGGCTCCCGCACCGTATGGACCGGCGAGGACGGGGCCCTCGGCAGTGCGACCCGGCTGAAACTCGTGGCGAACAGCTGGGTCCTCGCCACCACCAACGCGGCGGGCGAGGTCCTCGCCCTGTCGCAGGCTCTCGGGGTGGATCCGCAGAGCTTCTTCGACGCCATCGAGGGCGGCGGGCTCGACATGCCCTACCTCCGGGCCAAGGCGGCCCTCGTACTCAACGACCAGCTGTCCCCGGCCCAGTTCGCCGTGGACACGGCCGTCAAGGACGCCCGCCTGATCGTCGAGGCGGGACGCGCCCACGGTGTCCGGCTCGATGTCGCCGCCGCGAGCGCCGACCGCCTGGCCCGCGCCGCCGCGGCCGGCCACGGCGATGAGGACATGGCCGCCGCCTACTTCGCCAGCTTCGAGGACCCGCCGCAGACTCACTGACCCTCCAACTTCTTGGCGCGCGTCGGCGTCGGCTCCTCTGCTGGCTGCGGTGGGCCCCCGGCAGCGCGGAAGGCGGTGCCGCAACCGACACAGCCCGGTGTATCGGGGCGAAGCGTGTGCCTCACGGCCGCAGGCACTCGCCCTGCGGGTCGTAGCAGACAAGGCCGTGCTCGTGGGCCAGCGCTGCAGCGTATGCGGACACTTCCTCGGCTCTGCCGTATGTCATGAGCAGGTACACGATCGGCCCTGAAGCCTCGTCGACGACCGGAGTCGAAACCCAGGCGCTCCCGCCAAAGTCGTCGTTGTCCGGGTAGCGGCCGGTGAGTGCTTCAACGTAGGCCCCGATACGCGGAGTCGGAGGGACTGCGGCGTCCTCGGGCCCGAGGTAGCGCGCATATAGCTCGTCATAGGTCGATCCTGCTTGGTCGTCGTCGCGGGGGCGGTCACCGTCCCACACCGCAAGGTCGTAGCTCACAGCTGCATCGTCGCAGGGTCACGCACTCGGCAGCCATGACGTTGAAGACCCGCCTGTGTACGGATGATTGGGTGGTCGGCCGTGGTGTAAGACTTGCGGCATGGACATGGGGCGTGAGTCACGGTGGGAGAAGGACGCCATGTCGGTGGAGATCGTTTTCGCCCTGGTGACGGCCGCCCTGCTGGCCGCCGTCGTATTTGCCGCCACCCTGGCCCTCACGCTGGTCCTCGGCGTCTCCGGCTCGGCGCGCGAGCAGATGCGAGGGGCGGGCGCTCTGGCGGGAGGCGCCCTCGGAGTATGGCGCGTCGTGCGGGTACTGCGCCGTTTCGATGTGCAGCGGCGTCAAGGCCGCTGAAACACGTCAAGGCCGCTGACACCCTCCGGGCCGGCAGCCCGCCGAAGTGGCGAGCCGCCGAACGCCCGCAACCGGCATGGTGAAGCGGCACGAGCACGGTCGTACGGCCGCTCCCCCCTGACGTGGCCGTCCGACCGCCACATCGGGCCCACCGATCGGGCGCCGAAGCGGACTGTGCTCGTGCTCGCTCACGTGCAAGGTTGGCTCAGTCGGTGATCGAGGATCGACGTGATTTGGCCTAGCCCGAATAACGACATCTTGATCAGGCTCTGCGCCATGCCCCTTCGTATCCATTTCACGGCCGCGGATCTGGCCCGCACCCGGTTGGCTGATGGGCCTCGGCCCATGCTGGAGCTGGATATCGCGCTGCGACTGCTGCAAGAAGGGAGCCACGCGAACCGGTTCGGGGCCTGGCGCAGACAATCGCTGCGCCGTCTGCCGGCAAGAAGCAGACGTCTGCTCGATCTGATCCCGCGCACGGGCTGGACGGTGGACTTCCTCGACCAGGCGATGGCAGGCAGCATCGACGAGGCGCTGGAGCGGGTGCGGGCCACGCCCGCCGCCCGGATCCGCAAGGACATGGAGACCTGGGCCGGCCGCGGCCAGCAGCGCGCCGTGCCGGCCTGGACCCAGTCACTGGGCAGCGACAGGCAACTGCTCCTGGACCTGGCCGACACCGCGGCCCACGCGCACAAGCACATCATCGCCCCGTACCAGCAGCACACCGACGCCCTCAGCGGCGCGGACCAGGCACTGCGCACCCGGCAGGCCGCTCACGGCGGGCTCCAGGCCCTGCTGTCCGGACTCAATCCCCGCTACATCCGCTGGCGACCGCCGGTTCTGGAGCTCACCATGGCTTCCGGAAGCGCGGGCGACATCCATCTCGCGGGCCGTGGCCTGCTCCTGATTCCCTCGGTCTTCGGGGCGGTCTATCCCGCGCTGGACGAGACAGCCGAACCCCAGCCGTGGCTGACCTACCCCGTCGGCCTGCGCGACACGGACCTCTTCCTGCCGCCCACCGACACCGCGCGCGCCCTGAGCACCATCCCCGACTCCCTGACCGCCCTCCTGGGCCACACCCGCGCCGTCGTGCTGTGGACCATCGCCCACCACCCCGGCTGCACCACCACCGAACTTGCCCGCCACGCCGGTATCTCCCCGGCCAGTGCCAGCCAGCACGCGACCGTTCTGCGCACCGCCGGTCTCTCCCACACCACCCGGCACCACAACACCGCCCTCCACACCGTCACCCCCGCAGGCACCCACCTCCTCAACACCGCGGGCTGAGCGCGGCGGATTTCGCGCCGGGTTCATGGTCATTCGGCCTGCGCCCGTTCAGGTGCCGTTCAGCGCACAACCATCAGCCGTTTCCACGTGTCTCGGAGGTGAATCACATCTGCGCGAACGCGTCTGGACATCGCTCGCGCTCTAAAGGAGGAACCGTGGGCATTCGCCGACCCGCCATATCGACCGCCGTGGCCGCCGCCCTGATCGGGTCGCTCGGTGTTCCGCTCCTCGCGGGTACCGCAGCAGCGAAGGACGGCGCCGTGACCGTGCGCGAGGACTTCGACGGCGACGGCTACCAGGACATCGCCGTCGCCGCCCCCGGCGCGAAGGTAGGCGGCCACGTCTGGGCCGGCTACATCACGGTCAGATACGGCTCCGCGCAGGGCTTCGACCCCGCGCGCACCACGATCATCAACCAGGACACCCCCGGCGTGCCCGGAGTCCCCGGCGACAACCACGGTTTCGGCTACGCGATGATCGCCCGCGATGTGGACGGCGACGGCCTGACCGACCTGGGGCTTGTCACCCGCGAATACCGGCCGGAGAACAACGTCGGCGGATCGGTGATCCTCCTGTGGGGCCGCAAGGCCGGCATCACCGGCCAGGGCGCCGTGCGCCTCGGAGCTCCGGCGAACGCACAGGTAGGCGACGACATCACCGCGGGCGACTTCGACGGCGACGGGCACCAGGACCTGTTCATGCGCAACGGCGACGACTACGACTACCACGCCGTGCTCTACGGCCCCTTCGACCGGGCAGGCGCCCCCGCCCGCGAGCAGCAGGTGAAGGTCTACAGCACCGACAACTCCATCAACTCCACCGTCGCGGGCGACTTCAACGGCGACGGCATCGAGGACCTCGCGACCTTCTACGTCTACGAGAACCACGCCGAGGGCGGCAAGCTGTGGCTCGGCACCAAGACCGGCCTGTCCACCGTCCCGCAGCCTCTGGGTTCCGCCGCGGCCTCGGCCGTCGCCGACTTCGACCAGGACGGCTACGCAGACCTCGCCACCCGTATCTTCCCGAACGGCGACACCGAGGGCACCGAGGTGGACCCCGGCACCGTCAAGATCCAATACGGGTCGCCGTCCGGCCCCGGCCAGACGCGCACGCAGTCGGTCACGCAGAACACGGCGGGTGTGCCCGGCACGAGCGAGAAGGGCGACCAGTTCGGCGGCCGCCTGAACACGGGCGACACGAACGGCGACGGCTACCCCGACCTGGCCGTCGGCGTCCCCGGCGAGGCGATCGGCTCGAAGGCGAAAGCCGGTGCCGTGGTGGTGCTCAAGGGCGGCAGGGGCGGGCTCACCGGCACGGGCGCGCAGGCCTTCCACCAGGACACTGCGGACGTGCCGGGTGTCGCGGAGTCCGGCGACCGGTTCGGCGGTTCGGTACGGCTGCTCGACGTGACGGGTGACGGCAAGGCGGACCTGACCACGGGCGCGCCGGGCGAGGACCCGGGTGCCGTCGTGAACGGCGGTGCGGTGTGGCTGCTGCGCGGCTCGGCCTCCGGCGTGACGGCCTCGAAGTCCGCCGCGCAGAACCCGACGGACATCGGGGCACCGGCGGCGAAGGCCCTGTACGGCTTGAACCTGAGCGGCGACAACGGTCCCGGAGTGGTGATCCCCTAGGGCTGTTTCCCGGATCATGTGCGGAGCCGGATCATGAGGACTGCGAGGGCGACGGTTCCGAGGTAGATGCAGGCGCGTTTCCCGTAACGTGTGGCGACGGCGCGGAAGCCCTTGAGTCGGCGGAAACCGTTGTGACAGTCCGTGACTGCGCCCCCATCCTGACGCGGTGGGCCGACCCGGCCCAGCTCGCGATCGTCCCGTCCTCGGCGTCCGCCCTGCGTTCCGTCCCGCGTCGTTGGTTCCAGTGCCGCGGCCGCGCCCCTGCGCTGGGACCAGTCGGCACGATCCAGATGAAAAGCCCGTTCGATCCCTCGTGCGCGGGGGTATGTCCTGCCTTGCCGACCGCACGTCAGGGCTCGGACCGGATCTGGCTGATGGGGGAATCGTGCGCACTCGCGTGTCCGGACTGGGCCTCGGTCCGAGCCGAGGGGACTACGCCGTCATGACCCCGCTCGTGGGCACCCTGTTCCAGATACACCGGGGATTCATGCTGATCTTCTGGGTCGTCATGGTCGGTTTAACGGTGTTCACCCCCGACCAGGTCGACGGGAACTTAGCCTGGACGACGGCGGTGGTGATCGCGGTCTACGCCGTGACGTTCGGATGGCGTCTGCTGAGCGCCCGGCTCGGCATGAACCGGTGCTACCTCCTGGCGGAGGGGGTGGCCGTGACCAACCGCTTCGGCCGGGTGACCGATTCCGTGGCCTGGAGCGACGTGACCGGTATAGAGCAGACAACGGTCGTGGAACTCTACATGGGAGCGCACCGCATGGAGATCCACCGGAACCAGACCGCCAAACCCCTCGTGTGCGTGGCACCGGGCGTCAAATCGAAACTGGTGGAAGCGCTGCTCGCCGAGGGCCGCCGCGCAGGAGCCCTGCAGTGAGGGGCATCGGGGTCCCGGGCCGTGGCCACTTGCTGTGGCGAGCGTGGATACATCTCCCTCGCGACCGTCGCCCTCGCAGCCCTCATGATCTGGCTCCGTACATGATCCGGGAAGCAGCGCCTGGAGCCGGCGGCCTGCGGCTGCCTTGAGCAGTCGACGGATGCGCAAGCTGCCGTAGACGCGGCGTACGGCGGGCGGCGGTTCCGACGTAAATGAAATGACCGCGCGGACGTCGCTACGGGCCTGCTAGCGTCAGCCGTATGAAGCGCGCTGCTATGACGACGACGCCGGAGAGTGTCCCGGCGCGCTGACAGATGTCTGAGTCGAAGCCCCGGGGCGAGTGCCCCGGGGCTTCGTCTTGCGGTCACTCGCCCGATATCCGCGAGGAGACCGCCATGCATGACCACCGCAAGCTCGGCCGTGAACTGGGCCTGTTCGACACCGACCCGCTGATCGGCGCGGGCCTGCCGTACTGGCTGCCCGACGGCGCGACCGTACGGCACACCCTGGAGGAGTACATCCGCGCCGCCGAGCGGCGTGCCGGGTACCGGCACGTGTACTCGCCGGTCCTCGGCAAGCGGGAGCTGTACGAGATCTCCGGGCATTGGGCGCACTACAGCGACGACATGTTCTCGCCGATGGACCTCGGCGGTGAGCAGGTCGTCCTGAGGCCGAGCCTGTGCCCTCATCACGCGGTGATCTACCGCTCCCGCTCCCACAGCTACCGCGAACTGCCCCTGCGCATGGCCGAGCTGGGAGGCATGTACCGCTCCGAACTCTCCGGCGTGCTCGGCGGGCTGACCCGGGTACGGGCCATCCAGCTCAACGACGCGCACATCTTCTGCACCCTCGACCAGGTCGCCGAGGAGGCGCGGGCGGCGCTGGAGATGATTCGCCGGGCCTATGAGGCGCTCGGTATCACCCCGGCCCGCTACCGGCTCTCCCTGCCGGGCTCCGGTGGCAAGTACGTAGCCGCTCCCGAGAAGTGGCGACGGTCCACCGCGCTGCTGACCGATGTCCTCGACCGCTCGGGCCTGCCCTACGAGGCGGCCGAGGGCGAGGCCGCGTTCTACGGCCCGAAGATCGACGTCCAGGTCGCCGACGGTGCCGGCCGGGAGTCCACCCTCTCCACCGTCCAGGTCGACTTTCACCAGCCCGAGCAGTTCGACCTGCACTACATCGGTGCGGACGGCGCCAAACACCGGCCGGTCATGGTGCACCGCAGCATCATCGGCAGTGTGGAGCGAGCCGTCGCCCATCTCATCGAAGAGCACGGCGGTGCCTTCCCCGCCTGGCTCGCCCCCACTCAACTGGTGATCCTGCCGATCTCCGACACCGAACTGCCGAACGCCGCGGCCCTCGCCCGGCGATGCACCGACCTCGGACTGCGTGCCGACATCGCGGGACCGGACCGCGGCACCCTGGGCGCCCGTATCCGGGAGGCCCGCCTGGTTCCCTATCAGGCCGTCATCGGCGCCAAGGAGGCCGCTGACGATCACGTGGCCCTGCGTCTGCGAGACGGACGCCGACTCGACCCGCAGCCGATCAGCGACGCACTCACCCGTATCGGCGCGCTCATCGATGCCCACAGCAACGCCTTGTGGGCCGACACCGCCGCATAGCAGGCGGTGAGATCGGCTACTGCTGTCGCCGCTCGGGCCGGTGACCCGGGAGGCTTGGTGGGAAGGGGAGAGGCCGTGAGCCGGACGGGTTTCACCGGCCGGTGGTGTCAGGCGCGTTCGGCTTCGTTCGGCTCCTCGGCGGCTCCCGTCCCGGTGCGGCGGCGGCCCAGCAGGGCGCTGCCCGCGATCACCAGGCCGATGGCGATGATCTTGGCGGCGTGGTAGTAGCCGACCGCCATGTCCTGTGGGGTGCCGGGCAGCCGGAGGAAGACCCATGCCGCCGCGAGGCCGCCGAAGGCGATCAGGGCGACGGCGCCCCACGTCCCCAGATCCTCCCACCAGGGCCCCGGGCCGTACTCCCGCGCGTCGGACTGCTCGTCGTGCTTGTCGGTCACGGTCTGTGCTCCTGTGCGTCTGGTGGCGATCATGAGCGAAGACGCCGGGGCGGAGCGGGCGGTTCACCGGAGACCGTGCATTTCCGGCGGGCAGCAGGGGCAGTTCGCCCTCGGTACGGATTCACTCCGGCAGCCGTACGAGTCCGGGCCGGGCCGGGGGCCGGGCCCCGGCCCCGTGTATTCAGGTGTTGCCGGCAGGCGGGTCAGAAGCCGGGGGCGATCAGCAGGGCGGTGGCCAGGGCGCCGACAGCGATTACGGACCCTGCCGCCGCCAGGACAAAAGCCTGGGCTTGCACCGCTGTCTTGTCCTCACCGTCGTTCGGGGTGCGGCCCAGGTCCCACACCGCCTGAATCTGCATGGACGCACCGACAATCACGCCGATCAACACAATGACATCGACCATTCTGCTCCCATTTCTCCCCTCCCCGTCCTTCCCTGAACAGGCAGCGCACCTGCATGCCTGCGCGGAAACGCCGCGATTGGCGCACACCGGCATTGATCAGACGGCCCATTGGGATGGGGGCTGCTCCAGCGCGTGGCGCGGCGGCTCTTCGGCCTGTGATGTCGGGCGGACCGTGAACACGTCGGGGTGTCCCCGGCCCCGGGACGGCCGTGCCGGCAGCGTGACGGTCTCGGCGACACGCCTCTTGCGGCGGTGCCGCGAGGCGCCTCGGCAACTTCCACTGCGAGGTGTCCTGTTGCCGCCTGGCCGGGTGGCGTCCACGGGCCGGACGCCACCCGCAAGGATGAGGGTCAGCGGCGGAAGGCGTTCTTGGCCTTGTCGGCGGACTGCTTCAGATTTCCCGCCACCCGGTCCGTCTTGCCTTCGCGCTCCATACGCTTGTTGCGGGTGCCGCGACCCATGCGCTCAGTGATCCGGCCCTTGAGCGTCTGCACTTTGTTGCCAAACGTGCGTCCAGTACTCACGGCTGTCCTCTGTTCGACTTTGATGGATGGGATGCCGGTCATCCGTGACTGCGGCTGGACCGGCCTCGGCCGCTGCCGCGATCCAGGTCGCCGCCGGTGCCGCGGTCGCCCGTGACGAAGGCAACGAGACATGGATCGCGGAGAGGTTCCTGATGTCCGCGGGGTCCGGGCGGAGCGGGAAGGCGGGGTGTCGTGACCGAACGGTCCGGAGTGACACGGCCCTACGCCGCGCCGCCAGCCAACGCCTGCTCATTGCTCCTGTCAACAGCGGTTGAACGGCGTGGTGTTGGCGGCGGGGCGTGGGGCCGCTGTGGCGACGAAGTGGGGTGCTGCGGCAGGGTCGGCGGCCCGACACGGGTTCCTGCCCGACGACCGGGCCGCCGCCGGGGCGTACTCCCGCTCAGTCGCGTACGAAGTGGAAGATGCCCCAGGTCAGGTGCCCTCGGCGGCCTCCGTCGATCCAGTGGCCGAGCCCCGTCTTCATCTGGTCCAGATAGTCGTGGCTGATCTGCCGGGCCAGACCGTGCGCCTCCTGACGTGCTGTTTCCTCAAGGACACGTGTGTAATGCGTGGTCAGCTGGTCGCCGTGCTCTTCGAAGCCCCTGTCCGTGCCGGTGGCCGGGGCGAATCCGAGCCGGGACAACTGGTGCCGGTAGAAGCCGGGGGAGGCCAGGTCGTCCAGGTGGATACGGTCCAGGATGGGCTGGAGTACGCCCGCCGGGCAGTCGTCCGCGGCCATCGGGTCGGTGAAGATCAGCTGGCCGCCGGGCCGGAGCACACGGGCGATCTCTTCCAGGACCCGCACGCGGTTTCCGCTGTGCAGGAAGGCGTCCTGGGACCAGACGACGTCGACCTGCCCGTCGCCGTAGGGGATGTCCTCGAAAGAGCCGTCCACGACGTCGATCCGGTCGGTCAGGCCGCGCCCCGCGTTGAGCTCCTTGTGCCGCTGGTTCTCCACCTCGCTCAGGTTGAGGGCGATCACCCGGCAGCCGTGGCCCGCCGCCAGCTGGCGGGCCGAGCCGCCGAAGCCCGAGCCGAGGTCGAGGACGACGGACTCCCCGGTCAGGGACAGCTTGTCCGCCATCCGCCGGACGGTGCGGCGGCTGGCGTCCGCGATCGGCTCGCCCGGGTTTTCGTAGAGGCCGATGTGGATGTCCTCGCCGCCCCACACCTCGGCGTAGAAGGTGTCCGCGTCGGGCGAGTTGTAGTAGCTGCGGGCGGTGCTGGTCGCGCCGGTGTAGCGGCGTTCCTGCTCGCCTTCCGCCCGGTACTCCTTCTCGGCCACGTGCACGAAGAAGTCCGGCTTCTCGCCGCGGTAGGTGTGCTGGAAGTCCCCGTACGTCTCCACCCGCTGGAAGCCCACGTCGGTCATGAGTTTCCTGGTGTACTGCTTGCGCAGCGGGAACATGTTGAGGTGGTACACGGAGTCGTCCGGGAAGCGGTACCGCATGCGGCACAGCCCCTCGTCGACGTAGTCGGGCTCTACGGCGACGTCCTCGCCGCAGTAGTAGTACTTGTGCTTGCTGGTGTAGCCGTCGTCCAGGATGGCGTCGTAGTTGCGCTGGTCGAGGACCAGGATGCCGTCGTGCTTGAGCATCGCGTAGAACTCGGCGAGTGCCTTGCGGCGGTCGCGCTCGGAGAACAGGTGCGTGAAGGAGTTGCCCAGGCAGACGATGGCGTCGTATTCGCCGTGCACATCGCGGTTGAGCCAGCGCCAGTCGGCCTGGACGACCCGCATGATGTGGCCGCCTTTCTGCATGCCGTTGGCGAAGGCCCTGGACAGCATCTCGGCGCTGCCGTCGGCGCTGACGGTCTCGAATCCGGCGGCGAGCAGGCGCACCGAGTGGAATCCGGTGCCCGTCGCGACGTCGAGGACGCTACGGACACCGCGTTTGCGCAGCAGGTCGATGAAGAACGTCCCCTCGCTCTCCGCCCGTTTCTCCCAATCTATGAGTGAGTCCCACTTCTCGACGAAGCTGGGTACGTATTCCTCCGTGTAGTGCCCGGTTTCACGTACATCGACAGGGTTGTCGCCGAACTCTTGGGCCGGTTGCACCATGATGGAGAACCCTTCAGCCGGAGCGATCGTGCTCTTGCGTCAGTCGTGTTCGGCAGCCACCGGTGTCCGCCTGCGTAGGTCAGCGGCGGCTGTGGGTGAGGTGGTGCGGTGGTGTCGTGGTGAGCACATCGCTATCCACCCTCGGGGGCTTCATTCCTTTAACTGTCGTATACATGGCAAAGACCTCTCCCGCGATCTGGTTCTCCGGGTGATCGCCGATGCGCCGGGGGAGGCGGCCGCCGCCGGATCGTTCGGCACAGCGGCGGCCGCACCGGCGCGTGGGAATGGCTCCCCCTTTTCCCTCGCGCCGGGGTCCTCACGAGCCCGGGGGCGCGGGAGTTGCCCCGGGCCGGGTCGTGAGGACGTGGGGCCGGGGCTGCGTCGCGGTGGAGCGTAATCCCGGCCGTCTGGGGTCTTGCCTCAGTAACGCCCGGGGTCTGGGGGCAGGGTAAGCGTGCCCGCCCGTCGAGACGATAAGCCGACCTGGCCGAGCGACTTCGGCCCTACTCCAGTACGCCGAAGTCGGTATACCGGACGGGCGGGAGCGGACCCGGCCGGGTCCGGGACGATGTCGTTGCGGACCTGACGGCGCTTCAGTCCCGCGGGGCTACCCGTGCTTGAGCCCGCACGGTGGTCTCACAGAGACGTTCCAGCTCGGGTGACAGGTGCAGCCGCAATTCGCCGCCGCGCCTGCGGGCCCGGTCGTCCATGGTCACAAGCAGCGCGGTAGTGGCGAGGCTCATCGAGGTCACAGCGATGAGATCCACATGGATGACCCGGCCGGGGTAGCTGGACAGGAGCTCGGCCAGACACCGCTCCAGGGCCCCGTCGGCGAACGTGCCCAGGGAGCCGGCCAGTCGCACCCCCAGCGGGCGGGAGGTGCGGCAGAGCCCTGGCCGGGCCGGCGAAGACAGCGACACTGCGAACGCTCCGGGGTCTGGGGAGCCGATGGCCGAGTACTGCTGCCATCCTCCTCCCCGCCGGCCGGGGCAAGGAACCCTCGTGCGCCGGGGGTTGCCCGGCGGCTTGGGGCGCTCAGCGGCGATTCTCACGCCGGGGTGCGTTGCAGCGCCTCCGCCAGCGTGCGCACCACCCGAAAGGGCCCGGCGAGCCGCAGGACACGCACGGTGAGGGAGTGCGGGCAGACCACTTGCAGGTGCCCGCCACGGGCCTGGACGCGGCGGCGGGCACCGCACAGCAGATTCAGGCCCGAGGAGCCGAAGAACGTGGCGGGAGACAGATCGATCACGACGGACTCGCCGGGATGGGTGCCCACCGCATCCAGCTCTGCGGCGATCTCGTCGACGACCGTCAGATCGATCTCTCCGGTCAGTTCGACAACCGTGTGACCGTGCGTTCGATAGACGCGGGCAGGGCGGGAGAGGACGGGAACATGGTGCTGCGACATGGCGGCATCACCTCGGTGGGGCGGCTGCCTCGGATACCGGCAGGCAGGTCACGGACAAGGACGCGAGCGGCCCAACCGGGGTCTGGGGAAACGCCGTTGCTGTGAACCTAGGTGCGCAGGAGGCCGCAAGAACGACGCCCTTGGCCCCAGTTCACTCAAAGGGGTGAAAGCGTCGAGTTCTGCTTGCCAGGGTCCGCGCCCCGAAGTGCGCGATCCGCGCAAGGGCCTCACTCCCGCGGCAGGAGTGAGCCCAGTGGCCCGAGGTCCAGGTTCAGGTCTTCCGGGCGTACGCCGTGCTGGTCGCAGAGTTCCTGCATGCGCTGGTCGAGCAGCATGAGGGTGGTGCCGATCTCCTCGACCTGCGCGTCGCTCAGCCCGCCCTGTTCGACCCGGCGGATGGCCTGCCGCTCCATCAGCTGCCGCAGCAGCTCGACCACGGTCAGAACAAGGGCCACCAGGTCGCGCCCCATTTTCTCGGAGTCCAGGTCGACGCGTGATTCCGTCACAGCGGCCCCCCGTCGGACCAGGGCGCCGGCACCCGCTCGTTGACCGAGGACAGCAGGGCGTGCAGCGACAGTCGTACGAGGGGCACGTCGGCGATGGCGATGACGAGGTCGCCGCTGACCACCACGCCGGTGGCAAGGACCCGGTCAAGCAGATCGACGAGCGGCACGCCGATGGGACCGGACAGCGGCTCCGGGCTGTCCCAGGGCACTACCTCCCTTTCCACCCCCTACACCTCGCCGACGAAGGAGTAGGGGACCCACGGGCCGGACAGCTCGATCTGCGCGTCCGTGCGCTCGCGCAGCGTCCGTGTCATCCGCATGAGTTCGTCCACCCGCTCCTCGGCGACCAGGTAGGTGGCGTTGAGTACGTGCACGCGGTGGTCGCCCGTCAGGCTCGCGTCGTGGGTTCGCAGCCGGCGCGATGCCGCGGCGAGCTGCCGGAATTCGGCGTCCACGGACTCCGCGACGCTCAATGCTTCTTGACGGCGCCGCTCCCGGCCCTGGTGGACGCTGCGTTTGCGGTTCAGGTAGGCCAGCCCGGCGCCGGGAGCCGGGGCCTGGCGCGGTCCCGCACCGACGGCGACCGGACGCGCGGGTGTCGCGCCCGGTGCTTGCGGCGGCTTTTGGCGTCCATACACCTTCACACCCCACTCGGCGTGATGCGCGATGCGCTTGAGCGCGCCGTGGAAGCGTTCCGCCTCGTCGTCCAGGACCCGGCGGGCCCGCTCGTCGTCGTGGTACAGCGTGGCGAGGGGCAGCGGGACCGCCGGGCCCCGGGCTGCCGCGGCGGACACCACTTCGTGGTGAGCGCGTGCGTACCGCTCGATCTCCTGCCGGTCGGACAGCCGCTGCTGCCAGACCTCGTCGGTGAAGTCGGCGGTCGGCACACTCTGGACCACGGCCGTCAGAGTGGCCGAGGACAGCAAGCGCAGCGGCGCACCACCGGGCATACCCGGCAGAGCGGTGAGATCGGCCGTGTTCATGGCACGGGTGTCGCGGCATACGGCGAACACGTAGGTGGCGGTCTGCGCGACGGGATCCTGTGCTCGGGGGCCGGGGTGCGTCATGGCTGCTGGTCCTCCGCCTGCTTGCTCGTCTTCGTCTTCCTGGTCTTCCCCGTGTCCGCTTGTCGGGCCGCGGGCGCGTCTACGGATGCCTCGAGCGCCTCCAGGCGTTCACGCAGCTCACGGTTCTCGTCCTGGAGCGCATCGCGCGAGGCCCGTGAGCTCAGCGCCGGGTCGGTCTCCCACCAGTCGATGCCCGCCTTCTTCGCGGTGTCGACGGACGCGACGAACAGACGCAGACGAATGGTGAGCAGTTCGATGTCGAGGAGGTCGATCTTGATGTCCCCGGCGATGACGATGCCCTTGTCCAGCACCCGTTCGAGGATGTCGGCCAGGTTGGTGCCGGCCGGACCGGGCACCGGCTGCCCGCCCGCCCTGAAGTCGAGGTCCGTCACCGTGCGGCCCCCCGGCGGCCCCTACGACTCGAACGCCGGGGCGGGGGAGGCTCCTCCTCTTCGTCCTCCTCGTCGTCCTCGCCGTCCTCATCGTCTTCGTCTTCGTCCTCGAACTCGGCCTCGGGGTCCTCGCCGTCCCCGGCCTCTTCGCCGTCCTCCGCGTCCCACTCGTCCTCAAGCTCGTCGTCCTGGTCCCCGGCGTTCTCCTCCTCCTCTTGTTCCTCCCGTTCGACGGCGTCCTCGTGGGAGAGGACCACCTCGCCGTCACGGATTTCCCCGCGCCAGCCCTCGGGCTCCTCTTCGGTGAGCGTGACGTAACGCTGGAAGTGCTTGAAGTCCAGCCGCACGCGACGGCCCTGGGCGCGCCAGAGATTGCCGGTCTTCTCGAAGAACCCGGAGGGGTAGTACTCCATGACCAGGACGACCCGTGTCAGGTTCGGCGCCAGTTCGTGAAAGCTGACGGCGCCGCGCGTGGTGCCCTTGGCGCCCTCCGAGGTCCACACGATCCGGTCGTCGGGCACCTGCTCCTGCACGGTGGCCTTGAAGCTGCGGGACGAGGGACCGACCTTGACCTTCCAGTCGCTCTCGGTCTCATCACTGGTGGAGACGTCGTTGACACCCTTGGCGAAGCTGCTGAACTGGTCGTACTGCGTCCAGGCGTTGTAGGCGGTGCGCAACGGCACGCCCACGTCGAGCACCTCGACGATGTTCATGAGCTTGCCGCCGCCGGATTTGCTCTTGCCCCCTCCGCCGCCCCCGAATGCTTCCTTCGCCTTGTCCACGACGGCGTCCTTGGCCCCTTTGGCCTTCTCCGACACGAATGCCTTCACCGGAGATTCCCCTTGGAGCACGCGCGAACCGACGGCGGGCAGCGAGCCGCCGTTCTCGGCCGCGTCGCTCAACTTCCCGGTCAGGTCGGTGAGTTTGCCGCCTGCCCTCTCGGCCCAGTCCTGGACCTGGGCACTGGCGAACTTGGACAGCTCATCCTTCAGCCGGCCGACCCCCGACTCCTCGGGAGCCGCGGACTCGTCCCTGTCGTTCTTTGCCATGAGTGGCTACCTCCGCCGATCGGCGCGCTTGGGTGCTGCCCGCTTCGCTGATGCCGTCTTCTTGGCGGCGGACTTCTTCGCCGCCGACTTCTTCGCGGGGGCCGCCTTCTTCCCGGCGGTCTTCTTGGCCGCCGACTTCTTGGCCGGGGCGGTCTTCTTCGCCGGGGCGGCCTTCTTGGCTGAGGCCTGCTTCTTCGAGGGAGCTGCCTTCTTGGCCGGCGCCGTCTTCTTCGATGCGGCTTTCTTCGCGGGAGCGGACCTCTTCGAGGCGCTCTTCTTCGATGCGGCCTTCTTCGGCGGAGCCGGCTTGCGGCCCGATGACGACTTCTTCGCCGGGGGCGCCGTCTTCTTCGCGGAGGGGGACTTGCCAGGTGCTCGGGCCCTCTTGGCGGCAGGCGCGGAGGCCCTCTTGCGCCGGGTGCGCGGAGCAGGCGGCTGCTCTTCAGGCTCCTCGTCCTCCTCGTAGTCCCCTTCGTCCTCGTCCCCCTCGTAGTCCTCGTCCCCCTCGTCCTCGTCGTAGCCGCCGGCCCCGTCAGTCGGCTCGTCGTCGGGGTCTTCGTATGCGTCTTCGTCGTCGTCCTCGTCGTCCTCGTAGTCTTCTGAGTCCTCGTACTCGTCCTCGGGTTCTTCCTCCTCTTCCTCCGCCGCCTCCGAGAGCCGGGCCGTACGCTCACCCAGCGCGTCCGCCAGCGTGTGCATGCCTCTGTCGGCGGCGGCCGTCAGGGCCTGGCGACCGGCTCCGAGCACCTCGCCCCGGAGCTGTTCCTGCAACTCCGCGAACTGGGGGACCTCACCCAGCTTGCGCATGCCCTCGGCTGCCAGCTGCCGGGGTTCGAGCGGGAACCTGCGTCCTGCCAGATAGGTGGCGACGGTCAGAGCGAGCCGGCCCTTCTTCGTCCGCCCCAGTACATATCCGCCCACCACGGCCGTGGCGAGCGCGACTTTGCTCCGGTCATCCATGCCTGTCACCTTCTGTTTGTCGGCGTCGGGCCGGTCTGCGCGGCATACAGCCGGTCGAGCAGCCGCTCCTCTTCCACCTCGAACTCGGCCAGGGAGATGTGTCCTTCGTCGAGGTCCTCATTGAGTGCGGCGAGTTGGGCGCGGATCACGCCCGGGTCATAGAGCTCGCGCTCGGCGGCGTCCTGAAGCCGTTCGGCGACCCACATCACGCCGCGCGCGGGCGCCAGCGGGAGGAGCAGCAACCCGGAGATCAGTCCCATGCTCACGCTCCACCGGCAGCGACCGGAGGGGTCGCAGGAGCCGCAGGATTCGCGGAGGCACCGACGAAGCTGTAGCAGGGCAGGGGCCCGGCGAGACGCAGCTCGACATGCTCCCGGTGTGCGGCGGCGAAACGTTCGGTGGTGGTGCGGAAGCGGTCGGCGTCCGACCGGCCGACGAGGAAGGACACGTTGAGCGCGCAGCCCTGGACGTCCGGCCCCGCAGCTGTCGCGCGTGCCATCGACGCGAGGTCGCGAAGGATCTTCCGCCCGGCCTCGGCAGCCCGGCGGGACAGGGCAGAGGCGACGGCCTGTCCCAGACGTACGTCGGCCTCGTAGCCGGGACGCCGGCGTGCCTCGTCGCGCAGCCGGCGCACGGTGGAGTCGCCGGCCACCAGCGAGGCCAGGGAATCCCGGGCGGGCAGGGCCTTTACGTTGATCTCGACATGCCCCGCGAGTCGGTCCAGCGTGGCCAGGTGACTCGCCTCCGCGGCGGCCAGCTGGGCACGCAGCGCCTCCTCGTCCGGTGCCACCGCGCCGAAGCGCATGGGCAGGACCGGCCCGGCCTCCGCGAGCCCCGTCAGAAGGTTCTGGTGGGCCAGCAGATCACGGCGCCGGGCGCGCAGCTGTGCGGGGGCGGCGCTGACGACCGTGGCCACCGAGTCCGTCCCGACCGTGCGCAGTGCGGCGGGCGGGCTGCCCACCCCCGCGGCCCCCGGCGGCAGCGGGGTCCGGGCCCGCACGATCCCGTAGACGTACAGTCCGTCGGGCGACACGATCAGGCCTCCGCTCTGCGGCGGCGGGGCGCGCCGCTACTGCTCTTGCGGGCGGGCGCACGACGCTTCCGGGGACGCTCGTACTGCTCCTCCGCCTCGTCCTCGTCATGCTCGTCGGAGCCGTCGGCGCCGACGACCTTGCGCACGGTGTCGCCGACGCTCTCCGCGGCGTCACGCACCTTGCGCTTGCCGATCTTCTTGGCGGCCCCGCCGCCGATCAGTTCGGGCACGGTGGTGCTGCCGGAGTCCCGTTCGAGGTCGAGGCGGTTGCACGCCTCGGCGAAGCGCAGGTACGTGTCCACGCTTGCCACGACTATGCGGGCGTCGATCTTGAGGATCTCGATGCCGACCAGGGAGACCCGCACGAATACGTCGATCACCATGCCCCGGTCGAGGATGAGTTCCAGCACGTCGTAGAGCGTGCCGGCGCGGGGAGGGCACGGAGCGATCTCGTCGGCGTAGGTCGTGGTCGTCATGGGGGCCTTCCAGTGGTCGGACGAAACTGGGTCACTCGTCAACTGGGTCACTCGTCAGCGGCACCGCGCCGGTATCGGCGAAGCCGGCGGTATTCCAGGAGTTCGCAGGACCGATCGAGCTGCACCTCGTAGGAGGCCAGCAGGCTCGTCGTGTCCGGGATGCGGGCCACTTCGAGGACATCCACGACGACGCACCAGCCGTCGTCGTCGGAGCGCCGCACCGCCGAGACGCCCTCGGTGCGGTGGCCGATCAGTCCTTCAAGGCTCTGGCAGGCGGCGCGGGCGGCGTACTCGGGCCCTTTGCGAGGCGCTGCTCTTCTCCGGGATGCCGTCGAGGAGCCCCCGGCCCGTGCATGTTGATCTGCCATGGTGACAAGTCTTGTCACTGTCGGGCGCGCCGCATCTTGGGAGAGCCAGGGTGGGGAACGGCACCGGCATCGGCCGGCGCGTGCCGCGTCGGGTCGGCCGGGGCCGGACTGCTGTGTGCGAGGTGTTCCGGGGTACTCCGAGGTACTCCGGGGACCGGCTGTGGCACGCGTCCCCGCCGGGGGCGCCGTTGCGCGCGACCCGCGGGAGGGCGGGACGCGGTCCCGCGGAAAGACGGCACGGGAGCAGTCGTGCGACGACCGCCCCCGTGCCGCCGGCGTTTCAGGAGTCGGACGGCAGGGTCCGGACGAAAACGTCGTAGGTGGCGTTGGTGTCGCCGGGGACGAGGTCGGGGGCGGACGAGGAGAAGGTGACCATGCTGTTGTCGCCGGTGATCGCCACCCGGCCGGGATCGCCGGTGACCGGACTGCCGTCCGTCGTGGTGGTCACGGTCCGCACCTCTCCGGTCCCAAGGTTCCGGATGAAGAGCGGTCGTGGCGCCGCGTCCGGGCCGATGCCGGCGGTGTAGAGCGCGAAGCGGCCGTCAGGGCTGAGCCTGCCGCCGCCGGTGACGGTCTCGTTTCCGGCGGGCGGGATCGGCCGGGTGGTGCCCGCCGCCGGCTCGCGGATGAAGGTGTTCGAGTTCTGGTCGTCCGCCGTCACCGGGCTGTCGTCGGCGCGGTTGAAGAGCACCAGGCTGCCGTCCGCGTTCAACGACAGCTGGTTCACGGTGCGCTCCGGCGTCTCACCGTTCTGCGAGACGTCCACCATCTGCCGCTCGCCGGTATGGCGGTCGTAGAGGTAGGCGTTGCCCCGCGCGGCACCCGCGGAGACGTGCCGGGTGTGGGTGTACGCGATGCGCTGCCCGTCGTCGCTGATCACGGGTCCGCCCGCGTAGTAGGTGTCGGTCGCGGTGTTGGGCTGGCTCACCCACTGCGTCGTGGCGTCCTGCAGATCACGCACGTACACCCTTGAGCCCTCGGCCGCCGTCGACCCGATGGGGCGGCTTGCCTCGAACACGACGTAGCGGCCGGAGCCGCTGATCCGGGCGTTGTACGCGCCGCCGCCGGCGAACGCACCGAGGTCGAGGTCCACCCGCCGGGTGTCGCCCGTCGGCAGGTCGCGCACGTACAGACCAGTGCGTGACTTGAGCACCACGCGGTTCTCCGAGGCGTCGAAGTCGTGCACCTCCGCCGGGATGCCGTCGACGGCCACCCGCTCCAGCGTGTCCGTCCGCAGGTCGCGCAGGTAGGACCAGTACTGCCCGCCGGGCGGGACCGTATAGGGGCGTACGAGGTTCGTCGCCTGCGAGACGAAGGCGACATAGCGGCCGTTCCTGCTGATCACCGGTGCGTACGACGCCCTGTTGGCCTGCGTCCCGTCGGCGGCCACGCTGATCCGCTCCGTCGCCGCGTCCCCGCTCGCGGACCCCGCGCCGGCTGTGCCCATCGGCAGCAGCGCCGCCAGCAGGCCGGCCCCTAACGCGCCCGTCATCGCCGATAAGAGTCTTCGCATGTTCCCCCCTGGGCATTCCCGGCCCCGGCCTCCTGCCGAGGCGCCCCGCGATACAACCGCGCCGGCTCCGCCACGGGCAATCAGTCCGGTTCTGTACAACTGTCTGGACGCGCCCCGGGCGTCAGGGACGTCGCGGTGTTCCCCCGGTGGCGGGTCTCTTCAAGCCTCGAAGGCGCAACTGCCGTGCGGCGGGCGCCCGATGCCCGCCTGCCCCGCCTATTGACGCTTGTTTGCGCTGCCTTTACGTTCCTCGACATCTGAGAGCGCTCTCAAGACGCCCTCCCCGTCATGAGTTTGAGGTGCCGTCCATGCCATACCCCCGCCTACGCCCCGTCCGCCACGCAAGACCGGCCGCCGCCCTCGCGCTGGTCGCCGCCCTGGCCGGCGTCGGTCTCGGCCCTGCCGCCACCCCGGCGGCGGCAGCCAACATCCCGGTAGGCTCCGGCAGTTACTCCGACACCCGCCCCGCGGGAGCCTCCGGGCCCACGACCA
The DNA here is from genome assembly GCF_014649775.1 of Streptomyces longisporoflavus. Classification (GTDB taxonomy): domain Bacteria; phylum Actinomycetota; class Actinomycetes; order Streptomycetales; family Streptomycetaceae; genus Streptomyces; species Streptomyces longisporoflavus. Next base: position 802,601 of record NZ_BMTR01000001.1, read on the forward strand.
ACACCGGCACCCCGGTGACCCCCAAGGTCACCTCGGCCGCCAAGGGCAAGCCGGTCCCCACCAACGACTGGTGGTCCTCCCTGGCCTTCCAGCGGTACGGCGACAACCCGTACTCCACCCCGATGTACGGACACCCGCTCACCTACCAGGCCGTCTCCGGAGGCCTGGAGGTCGGCTACCCCACCACGTCCGCGGTCGTCGGCGACGGCCGCCAGTACGAGTACGCGCACAAGCGCGATCTCACCCTCGGCCTGAGCGGCCTCAACTCCGCGGACACCAAAGCCGACGCCTGGTCCGACTGGACCGTCACCCCCTACTGGTCGGACGGCAGCCGCACCCTGCGCACCACCATCGGCCACGGCCTGCCCTACGTCTACGCCAAGGGGTCGGGCGGCAACGCCCAGATCACCACCGCCGGTGCGCCGAGCGTCTTCGCGGACCAGGGCAACGTACTCGGCATCACGATCGCGGGCCACCACTACGCCCTCTTCGCCCCCGGCGGCAGCGACTGGACGGTCTCGGGCTCCACGATCACTGCCGGCCTGGGCGCCAAGGACTACTTCTCCCTGGCCGTGCTCCCGTCGACCGACGCGCTCGCCACGTACAAGAAGTACGCCTACAGCTTCGTGACCGGATCCAAGGCGTCCTGGTCCTCCGCGGCAGGCTCGGTCAAGGCGGACTACACCCTCACCACCCAGGCGCAGGAGGGCAGCGAGACCGGCACGCTCCAGGCCCTCTACCGCCACCAGTGGCTGCACACGAGCGACGCGCTGACCTCCTACACCTACAAGTCGCCGCGCGGCACGATGAAGGTCCGCGAGGGCACATCCTTCACCACCACCCAGAAGTCCTCGTCCGTCCTGCCCGCCCTGCCCAAGTCCTCGGGCGTGGACCGGGCGCGTCTGAAGACCTACCTCGACGACGTGGCGAACGCCTCCGACCCGTTCTCGGGCGCCACCGACACCTACTGGACGGGCAAGGCCCTCGGCCGGCTCGCCCAACTCGTCCCGGTCGCCGAGCAGATCGGCGAGACCGGTACCCGCGACAAACTCCTCGGTCTGCTCAAGGGCCGCCTCCAGGAGTGGTTCACCGCAGGCGGGGCGAGTGAGTTCTCGTACGACAAGGACTGGAAGACCCTGACCGGCTACCCGGCGTCGTACGGCAGCGACACCGAACTCAACGACCACCACTTCCACTACAGCTACTACGTCTACGCGGCGGCGATCGTCGCCCAGTACGACCAGGCCTGGGCCGCCGACTCGGCGTGGGGCGGCATGGTCAAGACGCTCATCAAGGACGCCGTCAACCCCGCACGCGGCGACTCGGCCTTCCCCTTCCTGCGCGGCTTCGACGTCTACGCGGGCCACAGCTGGGCCTCGGGGCACCAGGGCTTCGCCGCGGGCAACAACCAGGAGTCCTCCTCGGAGTCGACCAACCTCAGCGCGGCCCTCGTGCTGTGGGGTTCGGCCACCGACAACGCCGAACTCCGCGACCTGGGCGCCTACTTGCTGACCACCGAGTCGGAGGCGATCGCCCAGTACTGGTTCGACGCCGACGAGCAGGTCTTCCCCTCCGGGTTCGGCCATGACACGGCCGGCATGGTGTGGGGGAGCGGCGCGGCGTACGCGACGTGGTGGACGGCCAATCCGGAGGAGATCCACGGCATCAACGCCCTGCCCATAACCGGCGGCTCACTGCACCTGTCCGGGCACAAGGCCGCGATCCGGCGCAATCTCGCCGAGATGGTCCGGGAGAACGGCGGCCCGGCCGTCGAATGGCGCGACATCCTCTGGGAATTCGAATCGCTGGCCGACCCGGCCGCGGCCAAGTCCAAGTGGGACGCGGGCAACGCCGGTTATACGCCCGAGCAGGGAGAGTCCAAGGCGCACACCTACCACTGGATCAACACCCTGGACACGCTCGGCGCCCCCGATACGACCGTCACGGGCGACATCCCGACCTCGGCGGTCTTCACCAAGGGCACGACACGCACTTACGCGGCGCACAACTTCGGCGCCTCGCCGCGCACGGTCACCTTCTCCGACGGCAAGACCCTCACGGTCCCGGCCCGCTCCACGGCGACGGGCACCGGAACGGGCGGCGGCGATCCCGACCCCGACCCGCCCACGGGCAACGTCTTCCAGCTCCGCACGGGAGGAACCCTCACCACGGCGAGCGGAGCCACGTCCGGCAGCGACACCCTCGCCTCGGCGGGCGGTGCGAACCACGACGGGACACCACACCAGCCGCAGGTCTACGAGGCGAAGAAGGTCAACGGCACCCTCTCATCGGGCAAGTCGACGACCTTCCGCCTCCAGGTGGACGCCGGAACCGCGGTCGGCCTGGGCCAGCAGGCCAGGATCAGTTACGACCTCACCGGTGACGGCACCTTCGAGCGGACGGAGACCTACCAGTACTTCGCCACCGACCCGGTGAACGGCTGGGAGGCCTACAGCGAGGGCCGCGGCCTCAAGTCGGCGACCGGCCAACTGGGGGACCTGAAGAACGGCACGGTCCGCCTGGAGGTGTGGTCGGCGATCGGCAACGCTCCGGCCAAGCTGCGGACCGGGACGGCCGACTCGACCCTGACGATCCCCTTCGGCTGACCGCGGATCCGCGTCCCGGTGACGCGGGCTGCTACCGCTCCCCGCCCGTGACGGGCGGGGAGCGGAACCGTACGGGCCGTTCGGATTCCCGCATACACCTCACGAACGGCGGGTGCCGACCGGGTTGACGAAACGCTCGATCTCTTCGGCCCGGTCGTCCATCTGCGCGGCGATGGACTCCGCGACCTCCTCCACGAGCTTGGTGATCTCGGTCGGCTCCAGGTGTGCCGACTCCAGCACTCGCTGAAGCCGCCAGCGTGCCGCGTACTCGATTCCCGCGGCACCGCCGACGATCACGGCACCGGCCGCCGCTACCACCCCGGCGGCGGCGAGCAGCGGAGCGGCGCCCCCCTTGCGGAAGGCCTGCACCGCGCCATTCATGAGAACGCGGCCGGCCCCGTGCGCGCTTCCGGTGCTCGTCAGAATCTCCTGTGTCGTGCCAGCCGTCCACAAAACCCCGCGGATGCGTGCCTTCATCGCGGCGCTGACGACGTTCGGCACCGTCAGGTCGAGTCGAAAGCGGTCGTCCCGTATCCCGTAGGCGCGGCAGATGTCCAGGACGAGCGGGGTCAACGAGGACTCCAGCCGCGCCCGCATCCGCCCGAACACCGCGTCGACATCGGCCATCTCGCGGATCTGCTCGTCCAGCGAGGCCGACTCGACGTCGCTGTGCCCCGCGCCCGGGGCGACGCGCTGTCGCAGCAGACTTATCACCTCGTCGAACGATTCGAGGAGCGTGGTGCGGATTTCCCCGGTGAAGGCGGCCTGGTCTTTCAGGGCGCGGATGTCGCGCCGAAAGCGCTCCACCCCGACCCGGTGCCGGCCTGCGCTCGCCAGGCCGCGGGCCACCGTGAACGAGGGGGCCAGGTCGTTGCGCACCGCCGCGTCGGGAAATGCCTCGGCGCAAGCCTCCCGTACGACCGGCATCCGCGAGCCGCCGCCGGTCACGACGATCAGCTGAGGCCGGGACGTGCCGAGGTGCCGCTTGGCCCGGGCCAGTACGGCGCGGAGGTCGTCCGCCCAGCCTCCGGGGGCGGCGACCAACTGGGGGATCTCCACGCCGCGCAGTCGGCCGCCGCCCTTGACGATGATCGGTGCGAACCGGGTGGCGCCCCCTTGGGGGATGGTGAGGAAGTTGCCCTTGTCCGCGTCGCCGGACGAGAACTGTGCCTCCTTGGCCCGACGGCACACCAGCCGGAGCATCTGTGCTCCGCCGGGCATCGCCAGGGCGTCGGTGAACTCCTTGTCCTCGGCGAGTTCCCTGCGGATGAGGGCGGCGAGAGCGTCATCGATCCGCCGGCAGCCGAGTGAGGCGCCCACCGGAAGATTGTTCGGTTCGAGATCGTCGACGAACGTGAAGTCCGTGGTCGAGGACCCGACATCGACGATGAGGACCTCTCGCAGTGCGTCGCGATCGACACCATTGCCCCGGGTTCCCGCGTGCCGGTCCCGGACGTGGACCAGCGCGGACTGCGACTCGGGCATGAGCCGCACGGGCACGTCGAGAGGGGCGAACTGCCTCGCATACGCCTCGACGGCGTCCACGGGCCATCCGGCGGGATGCCCCACATACACCGCGCAGTCCTCCTTGACCTCGGGACGGCGGCGGAAGAACTCGCGCAGCAGCGCCTGGGCGAACGGCACCTGTCGCGGCATGACCTGCTGCTCGGGGTCGAAGGCGGTCTTGAAGTTCACGCTGAACTGGAGACAGTCCCTGGACATCACGGCTTGTTCGCCGATCAGAAGCCGGGTGGTCTCCTCATGATCCCCGTCATGGTCCTGGTCCCGGGTCTGGGGCTGGTTCTGCTCGTGGTCCTGTTCGTCGTTCCGGGCTTCGTCGTCGTGCTTCCCGTACTCCCACGCGATCGCCGTGATGATGCTTTTCTCTTTGGTGTCCCGTTCGAAGACCTCCGGCTCGGCCCCCGTGGTGTCCGGGTCCGTCGACAGCCAGCACAGGGCGCTCTCGCCGTCCCCGATGTCGAGTCCGATGACATGGCGGGGGCCGGGGGAGCGGAAGGGCTCCTGCGGAGAAGATGCCTGGCTCATGACGGCTCCTCGGGTGCGGAGGGCAGGCCACCGGTCACGGTGAGGATCTCGGTGAGGAGTCTGATCTCCTGCTCGTTGGGCGGTGGCGGGAAGCCGAACCCCGCGCGGTGCGCCGATACATCCGCGAGGAGGCGTCGTACGCCCGGGTTTTCCAGGGCGACCGTTTCGTCCCGGCCGCCGAGTTGTGTCTTTCTGGCCTCCGCCTCGTCGAAGCGGAACCAGATGGCGGGATCTTCCTGGAGGACGAGGAAGAAGGACGGATGCAGCATCCGTAAGGACAGCAGAACACCGGCGTGCAGCAGTCGTCGTACGGACGGCGCCTGTTGCAGTTCCAGGGTCGCGGCGGAGAGATTGAGGCCGTTGATGAATCTGCGCACCCGTCGGGGATTGGCGCCGAAGGCGGATCGGATCAGTTCCCAGAGTTCCAGGGATTCGGCCATTTCCGGGGGTCGGACCGTTGTCCGCAATTGCCGGTAGAGCGCTTCGAACGGTACGACGGGCAGGTGGTACGGGAAGTGGATCAGTTTTTCCAGGTACTGCTGGCCTCGGACGAGATCGGGTTCCTCCGCGTTGGCCTTTCGCCCGGCCGCCTCGGTGATCGCCTGTTGGTCCATCGCCAGGACGAAGACACAGGACGCCTCGCCGAGGAACAGCTTGAGGGAGTCCAGTACGGTGATGGCCGCTTCCTGCGTGCAGCGGTCGAGGTCGTCGACGAAGAGGACGAGCCGGCCGCCGTTCGTGTACCGGTGGACGACGTCCTTGAAGTCCTCCTCGAAGTGATTGACGTGGCGGTAGGCCGCGGTGTCCGTGGCAGTGATCGACTCTTGGAAACGGTCGACGTCATCGGCCGCGAGGAAGCCGCCCGTCAGCGGGCCGGCCGCCCGTCGGGCGAGAAGCCAGGCCGCCGCCTGGCTCAACTGCCGTACGGTGGCCAGCGTCTCGGTCAACCGCTCGCGCTTTGCTTCACCGGCCTCGCTCCGACGCCTTTCCAGATCGACGGCCATTTCGGTCAGCACGCTCTGGATGAGCGCGTGCCAGATCTCGTCCTTCTGGTCGTATTTCCAGGGGTTGAACCAGATCGTGGGAATAGCGCGCTCGCGCAGCGTGTCGCGGCAGATATTCATGAAGCTCGACTTGCCCATGCCCCACGGGCCGAAGATGCCGACGGTGAGCGGAAGGTCCTCCGTGCCTTCCAGGGCGTCACACAGAACACGGGCATGTGCCAGAAACCCGAAGGCATCACCGGATGCCCCGGAGATCGCATTGTCCGAGAGCAGCCCGATCTTTTCCATCGCCCCATCCCCCGCATCCCCCGCAGCACTCCGACTGAGGTGCCGTTCCATCATCCTTAAACGGAGGCGACGGGGGCGGGTTCCGGCGAAAACGTCCTGCGTGCACCGGCGTACGTGGTACTGAAGCCGCGTCCCGGGGGGATCTGCCGGGAGTCCGGGTGTGTCCCGCTGCTTGCCTGCTCTTGGAGGGACCTCTAGTTTTAGAGAGTTCTCTAAGTTCGGGGGAGGGGCGGGGATGCCGGGGACCGGTGAGGGACTGCGTAAGCGGCACAAGGCGCAGCGGCGCGCGCGGATCGTGGACGCCGTGCGGGAACTCCTGCGAGAACAACCGGAGTCGGCGGTCAGCGTCGAGCGGATCGCGGAGCGCGCGGAGGTTGCCCCGGCGACCGTGTACAACCTGATCGGGGCGCGCGAGAGGATCTGGGAGGCGCTCGCGGCCGGGTTCATGGAGGACCTGGAGCACCGCCTGGCGGGCCTTGAGGCCGGTGACCCGCACGGTGTCGTGCGTATGACGGTGCAACTGTTCGTGGACGACCCGGTGGTGTCACGCCACATGGTGCGTGCGTGGGGGCAGAGCGGCCTGGCGCTCGACCACAGCCCGCTGACCCGGCTGCGCGAGGCGATGGGGGAGGCGCAAACCCGGGGCTTGTTGCGCGCGGATGTCGACACAGGCGCACTGGCCGCCGTGGTCGGCGCCGCGTGTGTGGGCGCGCTGCACCAGTGGGTGGCCGCCCGCATCGACGACGAGCGGTTCCTGTCGCATGCGCTGTTCGCCCTGGACGTCGCACTGGCCGCGGCGGCCACGGAACCCAGCCGCGAGAAACTGCTCGCGCCCCTGCGATCCCGGAAGGCGGAGGGATGACCGGAGCGCGGCGGGCGGTCCGCAACTTCGTGGGCGCCGACGGGGTGGTGCTTGCGGCGGACGTGTGGGGCGAGGCGTCGTGGCCCGCTGTCGTGCTGCTGCACGGGGGAGGCCAGACACGGCATGCGTGGAGCCGCACCGGCGCTCGGCTGGCCGCGCTGGGGTGGCAGGTCATCGCCCCGGACCTGCGCGGGCACGGGGACAGCGGGTGGTCCGCCGATGGTGGCTACGATCTCGGCCTCTACGCGGACGACGTGCGGGCCCTGCTCGACAGCCTCGACAGTTTCGGCGCCCGGCCGGTGCTCGTCGGGGCCTCACTGGGCGGGTTGAGCGCGCTGCTGGCCGCAGGGGAAGCGCCGGAGGCCGCGGTGCGTGCTCTCGTACTGGTGGATGTCGCCCATCGGCCCGATTCCCGCGGGTTTCACCGGATCGCGGAGTTCATGCGCGGCGCCCCGGAGGGCTTCGCCAGTGTGGCAGAGGCGGTGGCGGCGACCCGCGCCTATCTGCCGCAGCGCTCGCGCCCTGCGGACTCCGCGGGGATGCAGAACAATCTGCGGCGCCGGGGCGATCGGTGGGTCTGGCACTGGGATCCCCGGATGCTGGACAGCTTCGAGGGGCGGATGGATCCGCCGGGCATGGCGGAGCGTCTTCTGTCGGCCGGGCGCCGCGCGGCCGTGCCGATCCTGCTCGTCCGCGGCCAGGTCAGCGACGTGGTGCCTGAAGACATCGCCGAGGAGTTCTGCGACCTGGTCCCCGGTGCGCGGCGCGTGGACGTGGCCGGGGCGGGACACATGGTGGCCGGCGACCGGAACGACCCTTTCCTCGCCGCCATCGTCCCCTTCCTGGAGGGCATCGCCCTCCTGAACAGCGGGCCGGGAGAAGGGGGAGAGGGGAAGAGGTGCGGAGGAGCGTGATGGTCGCATCGAGTGACTGGCCGCCCATCCCTCAACCTCGACATTAGGGTGAGAGTTGGCGGCTGTCCGCCCGCCGTCGCCCTGCAGGCCGGCAAGAAGGTCCTCGACCCGCACGGGATCCTCGCCGGACGTGCTGGTGCTTATCCGGCCCTGAGTCGACCATCAACGCAGCCTTAAGGATCACGTTTCCGGGCCCGCAGCGGGCGATCAGCGCCGCACGGGCGTTTACGTTCGATCATGTGAGTCTCCAAGCAGCCGCCCCAGATCCGTCCACGTACCCGGCCCTTTCCTCCTACCTGACGCGGACTTCCGCCCGTACCCCTGATCGACGGCGCCGTACGGCGTTCGGGGCGCCGCGCCCGGTGGACCGGCCGACCCACGCGGCGCCCGCGAGTGTGGCGCCCACGGCCGGCAGCGAGGAAAAGGGGCGCCACCGCGCGACCGCTACCCCACGCGGCCGGACCCGCCCGCACCCCCGTGGCCGTCATGGCGCGGCCAGGCCCAGACGGATCATCCCGCCGCTCTCGTACGGCTACGCGTCCGCAGCCCTGCTCGTCCTGACCGCCGGGCTCCTGGCCCAGTCCCACGGCCGCACGGCCCCCACCCGCCCGCAGGCCGCGCCGCCCGCGCAGCAGCCGGACACTCCCCGCCACGAGTCGTCGCCCGCCCCCGACAAGGCGCCCTCGCCCCCGGCCCCACCCACACCGCACCAGCCCCCTGCGCCGAACCCCGGACGCGGCACCCCGCCCGCTCACCCGGACCCGGCGGCCGACACCGCGGCGAGCGTGCTGCGCCCTGGCAGCACGGGCACCTCCGTGCGGAAGTTGCAGGAACAGCTGGGCCGACTGCGCCTCTACACCGGCCCCGTGGACGGCTACTACAGCCACGATGTCGCAGCCGCCGTCGCGCGCATGCAACAGGCACGCGCCATCGACGAGCCGCTCGGCGTCTACGGCCCCGGCACCCGCACCGCCATCAGCACCGCTGCCATGTAGCCGCGGCTCCGGTGTGCGCAGAACGGCGAGCAGGGCGTGTCAGCCCGCCCCGCCGTCGAGCAGCCAGTGGTAGCGCAGCCGCATGGCCCGCTCCATGCTGGCCAGCGTGCCGGCGAGCCCGACCGTGAAGTTGCCCCATCCCGGCAGCCGGACGGGCGAGGTGAACGTCCCGATGCTCCGGGCGATGGGCTCCACCCTGGAGATCGGCTCGATGAGCTGGCAGAAGAGGACTGCCAGGGAGATGAGGAGCACGACCGACGAGAAGACGCCGATCGCACGGCTCAGCGCGGGGTGCGCGCGATCGAGGTGCTCGCGCCGGCCCTCGGCGGAGTCGCGGTCCGGGGTGAGCTGGTGCTCGGTGCCGTTGGTGGTGACGTAGTGACAGCGCTTGAGCCCGAAGGCGCTGCCTCTCACTTGGACGGTGCCGCCGGGGACGGGGAAGAAGGCCGGGAGCCGGGATCGGGCGTGCTGTCTTCCGTCGCGGTACAGGTGGGCTTCGACGACGCCGGTCGACTTGTCCCCCGCATGCCTGACATCGACGGCGTACACCATCCGGCGGCCGTCGTCGCCGGTGAGCCGCAGGTAGAACAGTGCGCGGAAGGTCATCTGCCACCAGCGGAAACGCTTCAGGGGACGGTCGTCCCCCGGTTTGACCCGACGTGTGGCCCGTCGGCGCCGCATCTCGTTGAGCATGTCCTGCCCTCCCGGCTATTCGCTCGGCTCGGCCGCGCAGGCGAGGTCCCGCGCGGGGCGTTCCCCGGTGGTCAGGAACGCAGTCACCGCGTCGTTCGCGCAGGTGTTGCGGCCGAAGGGGTAGACGCCGTGACCGCCCTGGTCGGCGGTCACCAGCGTGGCCCGCTCGCCGAACGCGTGCCGCAACTCTTCGGCGCCGGTCAGCGGCGTTCCAGGGTCGCGTTCGTTCTGCACCATGAGCACGTTCGACGGGCCCCGGTCACCGATGCGCACGGGCTTCTCGACCCGCTTGTCCGGCCAGAACGCGCACGGCCCGATGCCGGCAGTGGACCCGCCCAGCATCGGGTGGCGCACGCGGTCGATCGCGACATTGCGCTGATAGGCGCGGACGGTGTCCGGCCAGCGCTTGTCGCCGCAAATGACGTGGAAACGCGCGGACATGAGGTTCTCCGTGTTCGGCGGGGGCGGCATGGGCGGCAGCGGCCGGCCGGTGTCGAGTGCCTGCCAGAACTCGGCGGTCTGGGGCATGAACGCATCGGCGTAGAGGCGCTCGAACGTGAATCCGCGGAACAGCGTCCCGTCGATGCCCTGGACCGGCTTGGCGTCCAACCGCCGTGCGAGTTCGAAGAACTTCGCGGTCACCTGCCGCGGTGTGGTGCCAAGGCCGTACCGCGGGTGCGCGGCCGCGAAGGCCGCGAAGTCCGGGAACCGGTCGCCCATTCCGCGGGCGAACCGCCGCATGGCCGTGGCGTCGTAACCGCCGGGCCCCAGGTTGCTGTCGAGGACGATGCGGTCGCCCCGCCCGGGGAACAGCGTGGCGTAGACCGCACCGAGGTGAGTGCCCCAGGAATGCCCGAGGTAGGAGACCTTCGGCGCGCCCAGCGCCGCGCGGATGCGGTCCATGTCGCGCGCCGTGTTCGCGGTGGTGGTGTGGGGCAGCATCCACGCCGTGCGCGAGGTGGCGCACTGCCGGGCGATGCGCCGCGCGTTGCCCGCCTCTCGTGCGACATCGGCCGCGGTGTGCGCGTACGGCGCGAAGTTGCCGCGTGCCTGCTGTCCGGCCGTCAGGTCGCAGGTCACCGGTGTGCTGCGGCCGACGCCCCGCGGGTCGAAGCCGATCACGTCGTAGGAGTCGAGGACCTTCTGCGGCAGCCCGGCGCCGGCGAGGACGGCCGGGTAGTCGAGCCCGGCGCCGCCGGGACCGCCCGGATTGGTCAGCAGCACGCCCCGGCGCTGCGCGGGGTCCTTGGCGGCCAGCCGGGAAATGGCGATCTCTATCCGGCGACCGTCGGGATTCCGGTAGTCCAGAGGGACTTCGAGCGTCGAACACTCAAGGCGAGGCGAGGAGACGCCCTTCGGGCAAGGGCCCCACCGTACGGTGTCCGGCGTCGCCGCCGACGACACTCCCGGCACGGCGGTCGCCGCCGCGATCGTGGTGGTGACGAGGGCGAGGGACAGGGCTCTGCGCATCTGGTGTCCTCCCGAAGGACGCAGGGGTGCTGGGGATGGTGCTGGTGCCGAGGAGCGGACCGTCAGCGCCGAGGAGCGAGACCGTCGTCCCGGAGCGGCTCAGGCCGCCTTCCGGCTCCGGGCCCCTGCGCGTCACCGCGGTGCGGGGCGTGCGCTTCCCGGCGGGTGTGTGCCCAGCCGCCGGACACCGCCGCGAGGAGCGCGATGAAGCCGAGGAGGACCATTTGACCGGTGCGGCCGCCGGGGACCCGGTCGGCGAGGCCCCACAACAGTTCGGTGTCGTGGTCGAGCAACCCGCGGATCACCGCCTGCGCGGCCAGGGCGGTGGTAGCCATACCGACCGCCTCCAGGGCCGCGAAGCCGGCCTTGCGCATCGCGGCCCTCCCTCTCGTATCCGTCCGTTGCGGTCGTTCGTTGTCGCGTCGTCCTGGCACGTGATCGAGTCTGTCCGTGCGGTGCATCCGGCACATCGACCCGGAGGCTCGCGCCGTCTTCACCCCCGGGCCAGGGGGCATTGGACTCAGGTCTAGGTGGCATCAGCCCCGGGTCTGATCCACGGGCCGCACGCGTTGGCGACAATGGCCGGGTGAATACGGACGTCGCGCCACGGCTCGGGTGGTGGCAGCAGATCTGGCGGCTGGCGGCAGCCGCAGCGGTGGGCATTCCGGCCTGGCTCTACACCGGTGTGCTGCTGCACCAGCAGGGGGACGCGCCGGGTCCCTGGTTCCACTTCGGTGACCCGCTGGTGGCGCTCGGCTGCCTGCTGGCGCTGGTGTGGCGCCGGCGTTTTCCGCTGGCCGTCGCCATGACGGTCACGATCGCCTCGACCGCCTCGGCACTGGCGTCGGGCGCCGCGCTCGCGGCGCTCGGCTCGATCGCCACCCGTCGTCGGCCGGTGGAGATCGGGGTCGTCGCACTCGCCTATGTGAGCGCGGCGCAGTTCACTGTCGAGGTCTATCCAATCCAGAGCGTGCCCGGCACGTGGTGGCTCCAGCTCACGTTGCCGGCACTGACCGCCGGCAGCGCGGCGGCCGTGGGCATGGCCGTCGGCGCGCGCCGTGTCGAAGTGCGGTCCCTGCGAGAGCGGGCGGAGAGCGCGGAACGGGAACAGGCCGCACGGGTGGCGCAGACGCGGGCCATGGAACGCAACCGGATCGCCCGCGAGATGCACGACGTACTCGCCCACCGGATCTCCCTGGTCGCCATGCAGGCCGGAGTCCTTGATCACCGCGGTGACCTCAGCACCGAGGAGAACCGTGTGCTGGTGCGCGGCATCGCCGAGGGCTCTCACCAGGCCCTGGAGGAACTCCGGGATGTTCTGGGGGTGCTCAGGGCAGAGCCGGGCCACCCGGAACCACCCCAGCCGTCCCTGGACCGGATCCCCGACCTGGTGGCCGACGCCCGCTCGTCCGGCCTGGACGTCACGCTCACCACCACCGTGCGGGAATCCCCGTCCGACGTCGTCGGGCGAACCTGCTACCGGGTGGTCCAGGAAGGGCTGACCAACGCCGCCAAGCACGCTCCCGGCGCGCCCGTGCACATCACGCTGGAGGGGGCAGCGGGCGCCCGGCTCGATGTGAGCGTCCGCAATTCCCCGGCACCGCACCTTCCGGGCGCCGCGAGAGCGACACAGCGACGACCGGCCTCGGGCTACGGCCTGCTCGGCCTGACCGAACGCGTCGGCCTCGCCGGGGGGCAGCTCGACCATCACCCCACGCCCGAGCACGGCTACCTTCTGACGGCGCAACTACCCTGGCCGAACCCCTCCCACGAAAAGAGAACCTGAGTGCACAGCGAGCGGCAGCCGGTGCGTGTGGTCATCGTCGACGACGAAGAGCTGGTGCGCATGGCGTTGCGGCTGGTCATCGACGGCGAACCGGACCTGAGCGTCGTGGGGGAGGCGGCCGACGGCGATGCCGCGATCACCGCGGTGGACGAGCAGCGGCCGGACGTCGTGCTGATGGACGTGCGCATGCCCGTACGGGACGGCCTCAGCGCGACCCGCGAACTGCTCGCCCGCGCGGAGCCGCCCCGGGTGCTCATGCTGACCACGTTCGACTCCGATGACCTGGTGCTCGGCGCGCTGCGGGCCGGAGCACTCGGCTTCGTCCTCAAGGACACCCGGCCGGCACAGATCCTGGACGCGGTGCGCACCGTCGCGGACGGCGAGGCGGTGCTCTCTCCGGCGGCCGCGGCCCGGGTGATCGCCGCGGCCACCGGGCCGCAGTCCGGACACGTCCGCGAAGCGGCCCGCAAGGCCGCACGCGAGAAGCTGGCCAACTTGACCGACCGGGAACGCGAGACGGCCCGGGCCATCGCGGACGGTCTCGGCAACCCGGAGATCGCAAAGCGGCTGTGCATCAGCATCGCGACCGTCAAGGCCCACACCGGCAACCTGTTCGCCAAGCTGGCGGTGGACAACCGGGTACAGATCGCACTCCTGGTGCGCGACGCGGAGCAGTGATCCCGCACCCGAAACGTAAGCTGGCCCGTATGCGGACGCGACCCACGCTGACCTGGGAGCCCACGGGCGGCCTGCTGCCGGCCTCGACCGACCTCACGGCTGTCGTCGAGGCGGTGCGCGGCGGCGGGGTCGTGGTGCTGAGCGGGGCCGGGCTCTCCACCGAGTCAGGCATCCCGGACTACCGCGGGGAGCACGGCTCCCTGCGCCGGCACACTCCCATGACGTATCAGGAGTTCGTCGGCGCCGAGCAGGCACGCAGGCGGTACTGGGCGCGCAGCCAGCTGGGCTGGCGGGCCATGACGCGGGCCAGCCCCAACGCCGGTCACCGGGCCGTGACCGCCCTGGCCGAGGCCGGTCTGGTCACCGGTGTGATCACACAGAACGTCGACGGGTTGCAGCAGTCGGCCGGGGCCCGGCACGTCATCGAGCTGCACGGCAGTCTGAGCCGGGTGACCTGCCTGGGCTGCGGGCGAGGCAGCGACCGTGCGGAGCTCGACCAGCGGCTGCGTGCGGCCAATCCGGGGTTCGAGGCCGCTGCCGAGCGCTACCGTGCGGCGCGGGTCAATCCGGACGGTGACGTGGAACTGCCCGAGGAGGCGGTGCGCGAGTTCAAGGTGGTGGCGTGCTCGGCCTGTGGCCACGGGGTCCTCAAGCCGGATGTCGTCTTCTTCGGCGAGAACGTGCCCATCGAGCGCGTCGCGGAGTGCCGGCAGCTGGTCGGGGAGGCCGCTGTCCTGCTCGTGCTCGGCTCTTCCCTGACCGTCATGTCCGGGCTGCGCTTCGTGCGCCAGGCCTCGCAGTCCGGCACGCCGGTCCTGATCGTCAACCAGGGGCCGACCCGGGGCGACCGCTGGGCCACCGAGCGCGTCGACCTGCCCCTGGGAGAGGCGCTGCCCGCGCTGGTGGAGCAGGTGCGTCCCTGATCCTGCCGGGCGTCGGCGCCCCGGGTCCGGCCGACAGGGTGCGACCGGCGTCATCTGCGGGCAGACTTGATCGCGACGTTGTGCCAGTGGTGCATGTGGCGGAAGACAGCTGAACTGACGCGGGGTGCTCTCGCGGAACCGGGGCGATCAATGTTCCGTACGCAGACCGCCGACGACGGTGACGAGCTGCTTGCCAGGCTCGGGGGCCTGACGGCCCGGGCCCGGGAGCTCGCGGCGATGCAGCGCTCGCGGGTCGAGCTGGCCGTGGCGCTGCAGCGCGGCATGCTGCCCCACGACCTTCCCCAGCCCGCCGGTGTCCGGCTGGCCGTGGGCTACATGCCCGCCAATCACGGGCTCAACGTCGGCGGAGACTGGTATGACGCCTTCACCATGCCCGACGGCCGTATCGGACTGTCCATCGGCGACGTGCAGGGTCACAACATCCAGGCCGCCGCGTTCATGGGGCAGGTCCGGGTGGGCCTGCGGGCCCTGGCCTCCGTCACGGGCGATCCGGGGGAACTGCTCACGCGTACCAACGAGCTCCTGCTCTCCCTGGGCGCGGACCTCTTCGCCACGTGTACGTTCTTGCGGCTCGATCCGGCCACCGGCGTCCTTGAGTGCGCCAGGGCCGGTCACATCCCCCACATCTGGGCCACGGCCGACGGCCGGTCCGGCATCGACGAAGGGGAGTGCGGCCCCCCGCTGGGCGTGCTCGAAGGCGCCGAGTACCCCGTGGTGTGCCACCGGCTCACCACGGACGGGGTGGTCGTGCTGCTGACCGACGGAGTGGTGGAGGGGCCCTCACTGAGCCTCGACGAGGGTCTGCGGCGGGTGATGCGCCTCGCCGAGATCACCACCGCTGCCGGGCTCGGCATCAACTCCCTCGCAGGCGGTGTCATGCGACTGGCGGACACGGTGGGGCACGAGGACGATGCCGCCGTCCTGATCCTGGGCCACGACAGCGCAGCCGGCGACGCACGTCCGGCGCACGCCGCCGGGCACGGGGGAGGGGAGAAGGGGCCGGGGGAGCGCGGAGACGGGTCGGGGCGCGGAGACGGACCGGGACCTTCGCGTGGCCGAAGTGGCCCGCCGGGTGTCTGATGGCTCTGTGTTGGTGACTCGGCGTTTCGGGCTGTCCTTGGAGGCCGTCCTCAAGACGCTGGCCGTGGCCGCCTGCTACTACGTGGCCGGGCGGCTCGGCCTGCTCGGCCGGCTCACCGTCGAAGGCGTGATCGTCACACCCATCTGGCCGCCCACCGGCGTAGCCCTCGCCGCCCTGCTCGTCTACGGCACGGCGGTCTGGCCCGGCATCGCCGTCGGCTCCTTCCTGCTCATCGCGTCCCTGGCCACCCCGCAGCTCTCCACGCTGGTCACCGTGGCGGGCAACACCGTCGCGCCGTTGTGTGCCTGTCTGCTGCTGCGGCGGGCCGGTTTCCGGGTCGGGATCTCACGCCTGCGCGATGGTCTGGCCCTGGTCTTCCTCGGCGGGCTTGGAGCCATGCTGATCAGTGCCACGGCGGGGGTCGGGCTTCAGGTGGTGACCGGCCGGCTCGACACGGCGGAGTTCTGGTCGGTGTGGCTGGCCTGGTGGGTGGGCGATGCGATGGGCGTCCTGCTGGTCACGCCGCTTCTGCTGGTGCTGGTGGGGGCCACCGGGCCACTGCGGCTGAGGCGCTGGAAGGAGATGCTGGTCCTGGGCCTCACGACGTTGGTCGTCGTGCCCCTGTCGGTGCTCGGCGAGTTGAGCCTGCTCTTCCTCGTCTTCCCGCTGCTCATCTGGGTTGCGCTGCGCTTCCAGCTTGCGGGGAGCATGTTGTGCGCCCTGTTCGCGTCGGTGCTGACCACCTTCGAGGCGAGTACGCAGCAGGGCGCCTTCCACAACCTCTCGGCCATCGAGGTCATGACCAAACTGCAGGCGTTCAACGGCGCCTGCGCCCTGACGGCACTCCTGCTGTCTGCCATGGTCGCCGAACAGCGCGCGCTGCGGCGCTCGGTGCAGAACGCCTGCCGGGAACTGGCCGAGGTACTGGAGCACCTCGCCGCGGGCGAGACCCCGCCCGACCTGCCCGCCGACCATGCCGCCGACCCGCGAGCCGACTCGACGCGGGCGGCGGACCGGCGCGGGGACGTGTGAGCACCCGCTTGCGGGCCCAGACCCGCGTCGACGGGAACTGCGGCTGACCCGCCATCCCGGGTGGCGTCAGCGAAGCCGACGCCACCCGGGCAGGTCCGACCGGAGCGGGGACTCCGGCCAGGGGTGCGGTGGTGCGGGGCTCAGGGTGCCTCGTGGTGTGCCGCGGTGCTGAGGAGCGTGTGCAGTTGCCGCAGCCCCTCGTCGCGGGTGTCGGCCAGGGGCAGGACGGTGGCGGCGCCGGTGAGGTCGAGCAGGCGTTGGATGCCCGGGTGGAAGGGGCCGCTCAGGACGAGCGGGCGCCGGGCCTGCTCGTGCTCGGCTTTCGTCTGCAGGATCAGACCGAGCAGGGTGCTGTCGGCAAACGTGAGTGCGGCGAGGTCGAGCAGGGTGGCGTCGGTGCCGCTGTGGGTGCGGGCGCGGTGGAAGGCTTCGGTGACGGCGTCCGCGCCCTGGAGATCGATCTCGTGGCGCAGCGTGACCACGATGATCCGTCCCTCCGGACGGACTTCCATAGTGTTGTCGAGGGGAAACATTTGTCGACCCTGTCATATGCGCACCCGGCCGCGCAGCGGACGTCTGCATTCCCGCGCGATCGCCCGTGCCCGGACCGGCGGTCTGCACCGTTACGTCACCTCTTCGCCCGGCGTGAACCCGCACCCCACCCCTGCCGGGCCGCCCTTGAGGTTCTCAGCAGTCGGTTCTCAGCTGTCGGGGAAGGTGGCCTTCGTGAGTTCTTCGGATACCTGCCAGACGCGCCGGGCTTTGCTCGTGATGACCCAGCCGCGGGCCGGGTAGGCGCACTGGAGCTGACCTGCCAGACACCGCTCGATCCGCACCAGCCGCATCTCCTGCTCGTCTATACCGCCGTCCCCGGCAGCGAGAGCCACGAAAAGCTGCGGTTGCCGTCCGTCATCGGAGCGCAGGCGCTGCGCTGAGAGGCCCTCCGGCCGGCCGACGCCCCGCGACCCCCTCGCGCAGATCACGATGTTTTTGCCGTCGGTCCAGGGGCACCCGGTAGGCAACAGCTCGTGCAGGAGTGCACAGCTGGTGATGCGAGAGAGCTAGATCCCGCTTGGAGGTCCCGACATGCTGAAGGCCATTGCAGATGTGCTGCGAGCCATCGGTGGAGCCATCGCCACGGTCGTCACGCTTCCGTTCCGTGCCGTTGCCAGGCTCTTCGGCGGAGCTTCCGCCAGCGCCCACGGACACCACTGACTCCTGGGCGGATCCAGTGCCAAGGGCGGTGCCGACCACAGGTCGCACCGCCCTTGCGCGTGAGCGGCACCCGGCTCGGCAGGTCGTCCGGCCGGTCAGGCGGTCAGGTCCGTGACAGAGGCACGGGCAACGGCCGCGGCGGCGTCGGGGTAGAGGGCGAAGACCCGGTCGAGGCCGACGATGCGCAGGATGCGGGCGGTGTTGGCGGGGACCGCGGCCAGGGCGACGGTGGCGTCTTGTTCCATGGCCCGGCTGCGGGCCGCCAGCAGGGCGCTGATGCCGCTGGAATCGCAGAATGCCAGGCCGGTCAGGTCCAGGACCAGCTGCTGCCCCGCCATCAGGGTGAGCTGGTCGAGGAGTTGGCGCAGTTCGGGTGCGGACGTGTAGTCGAGGTCACCGGTGATCTCCAGTACGGGACCGGTGGCGGCGTCGCGGGAGGTGATCGTCAGCGGGGTCATCTCAGGTTTCACTGTCGGGGGCGGGGGCGGAGACCGGCGGCATGCCGAGTGCGAGCAGTGCGGTGTCGTCGTCAAGTCCGTCGCCGAAGCCGGCGAGGAGCCCGGTCAGGGCCGTGACCAGGGCTTGCGGGCCCGCGGCCGGCTGGGCGGCGGTGAAGGCGTGCAGGGCTTCCTCGCCGTACAGCTCGCGCTCGGGTCCGGTACGCGCCTCGGTCAGGCCGTCGGTGTACAGGAGCAGGGTGTCGCCGGGCCGCAACTCGGTGCGGGTAGCGGTGAACTCGGCCCGCGGCAGGACGCCGATGAGCATCCCGCCCGGCGTGGGCAGGAACTCCGCGCTGCCGTCCGCGCGCTGGACCAGGGCCGCCGGATGGCCGCCGGAGGCCAGCTGCACGCTGACGTGGTCCTCGCCGTGCTCCAGGACGCCGAAGACGGCGGTGCAGTAACGGCTGTCGCCGCTGGAGTACCGCTCGTGCAGCACCATGTTCAAAGTAGACAGCACGCTGACCGGATCGGGGTCGTGCAGCGCGGCGGCGCGCAGGGTGTAGCGGGTCAGCGACGTCGCGGCGGCGGCCTGCGGGCCCTTGCCGCACACGTCGCCGAGGAAGAACGCCCACCGTTTGCCGTCCAGGGCGAACAGATCGTAGAAGTCTCCGCCCAGCAGATCCGGCGAGGCCGTGTGGTAGTAGGAACCGGCCTCCAGACCCGGGATCTCCGGCAGCGCGGAGGGCAGCAGGCTCTGCTGGAGGACGGCGAGGGCCTCCTGGAGCCGGGCGCGGTCGGCCTCGGCCTGCCGGCGCGCTTCCTCGGCCTGCCGGCGTGCCTCCTCGGCCGCCGTACGGCCGCGCAGCAGTTCGGCCTCGTAGGCGCGGCGGTCCCGCGCGTCGAAGACCGTGGTGCGGATCAGCAGCGGCTCGCCCTGCTGGCTCGTCTTCACCTTCGAGGTGACAAGGACCGGCAGTCGCGCGCCGTCGGCGGCCTTGAGGTCCAGGGCGATGCCGCTGACCTCACCCTGCATCTGCAGCAGGGGCGCGAAATGCGTCTCGTGGTAGAGCTTGCCGCCCACGGTGAGCAGATCGGTGAACCGCATCCGGCCCACCACCTGCGACCCCTCCAGACCGAGCCAGTCCAGCAGAGTGGCGTTGATCTTCGCGATGGTGCCGTCCATCAGCGTCGACAGATACCCGCACGGGGCTTGTTCGTACAGCTCCTCGGCGCTGTCCTCCAGAAGCGAGGTGAACACCGCGTCGGCGGCATGCGCGTCGCGCTCCCCGCCCGGCTCGGACGTCTGGTCGGTGCAGCCCATCATGCTGCCGTTCCCAGGTATTCGGTGATCGCCCCGGCGGTGGCCTGCGGCGCGCTGAGCTGCGGGCAGTGGCCCGTCGCGGTCAGCGTCACCAGCCGGCTGCCGGGAATCGCGGAGTGGACGTAGGCACCGACCTCGCGGGGGGCGATCACATCCTGGCTGCACTCCAGGATCAGCGTCGGCACCGCGACCGTCTTGAGGTCGTCCCGGCTGTCGGACAGGAACGTGGTACGGGCGAACACCCGCGCCATGTCCGGATCGGTCGCGCAAAACGCGTTGGTCAGCTCCTGGCCCAGCTCCGGACGGTCCGGGTTGCCCATGATGACCGGGGCCATCGCCGCCGACCAGCCCAGATAGTTCGATTCCAGCGACTCCAACAGCTCCTCGATGTCCTCGGTACTGAAACCGCCCCGGTAGCCCTCGTCGTCGATGTAGCGGGGCGAGGGAGCGACCATCACCAGACGGGAGATACGCTGCGACGCCTTCGCGGCGGCGAGCACCCCCACCATCGCGCTGACCGAATGCCCCACGAAGGTCACGTCCCGCAGGTCCAGCTCCTCGCACACCTCCAGCACGTCGAGCGCGTAACCCTCCAGAGAGCTGTAGCGCCGCTCATTCCAGGCCGCAGGATCCGCCCTGCCTGAACCCACGTAGTCGAAGAGCACGACCCGGTGGTTCTCGGCGAGGGCGGGGACGATCAGGCGCCACATGTTCTGGTCGCAGCCGAAGCCGTGCGCCAGCAGGAGCACCGGCCCGTCCGCGCGGCCGGTGACGGTGACGTTGTTCCTGACACGGATATCCATATCCGCCAGTCTCGCATCAGAAATTCCCGCCTGACGCAGGGGGCCCGGCGCCCGCGACGCGGCCTTCATGTGACGGTCGTACCGGCCGAGTTGGCGCTCGCCCCCGCCGGTGCGGACACCCCGGCGAGGGCAGAGGCCGGTCAGCGGTGGGGGCGGCCCTGGGCGGGGTCGTCGTCGGGGGTCTGCCAGGTGGTGCCGCGCTGGGCCTCGCCGCTGGCGGGGGTGGCGGGCGGGGCGGGGGTGCTCGGCCTGCGCCGGGCCGCGCGGCGCCGCCCGCTGACGAACATGGCGAGCAGGCCGATCACCACGACCAGGCCCACCACGACGAAGACCAGTGAGCCGCCGCCCTCGACGGCCAGAACGGTATAGCTGTGAGTCTGCATGCCGCTCGTGTACCCGGTTCGCGCAGAAAATGCCCGCCCGGTCGGAGGAATCGCGATCAAGCCGAGTGGTCGGCGGCGGCTGCCCGGCGCAGGGTGAGCGCATGGACATGTCTTCGCACGGCCCGCGCGGGGAGCCGTCCGGGTCGACGCGGCCAGGGGGGCCGCTGCCGGCGTGTGTGGTTGTGCGGACAGGGGTTACCAGATGTCCATGCGACGACAGAAGAGCTGGTGGTCCCACGTACCGAGCGTCCCCGACCGTCCGTCCCGCGCCTGCCGCAAGAGTCACGGCACCGCACGGCACGCGACTCTCGCAGCGGTCGTGAACCTCCGGGAGCCGTGGTGATGGCCCGCTCCGCGCCGGCACCGTCCGCGGTGCGGGATCAGAGCCCCGGACTCAAGAAGACACTGACGACCCCGCTGCTCTACTTCTTCATCCTGGGAGACGTGCTGGGGGCGGGCGTGTATGTCCTCGTCGGCCAGGTGGCCGCGAAATCGGGCGGCGCCGTGTGGCTCCCCCTGGTCCTGGCCCTGGTGCTCTCGCTGCTGACGGCGGCCTCGTACGCCGAGCTCGCGACGAAGTACCCGCGGGCCGGCGGAGCGTCCCACTACGCGACTCTGGCCTACGGGCCGTTCGCCGGCTTCCTTGCCGGGTTCTGCATGCTGGCGGCGGGCATCGTCTCCGTGGCCGCACTGGCCAGGGGCTTTGCCGGCGAGTACTTGACCGCCTTCGTCACTCTGCCCGTCGTACTGGTGGCGGCCGTCTTCCTGTGCGCCCTGGCGCTTCTCAACGCGCGCGGCATCAGCGAGTCCACCCGCGCCAACGTGGCCGCGACGGTCATCGAGGTGGGCGGGCTGCTGCTCGTCGTCGGCCTGGGCATCATGCTGTTCCTGCGCGGCGACGGCGACGCGGCCAGGCTGGTCCAGTTCGGGACCGCCGACTCGGGGGCCGCGGCAGGAGTGCTGGCCGGGACGGTGCTCGCGTACTACTCCTTCGTCGGATTCGAGACCTCGGTCAACGTCGCCGAAGAGACCCGCGACCCGCGCCGCTCCTACCCCCGCGCCCTGTTCGGCGCCCTGGTGACGGCGGGGCTGGTCTACGCCCTCGTCGGCATCGTCGCCTCGGCCGCTGTCCCCACCGGCACGCTGGCCCACTCCAGCGGCCCGCTGCTCGAAGTGGTGAAGGAGGCAGGCGGGATGCCGCCGGAGCTGTTCAGCGCCATCGCGCTCGTCGCCGTCGCCAACGGCGCGCTGCTCACCGGCATCATGAGTTCCCGCCTGGCCTACGGCATGGCGCGGGACGGGCTCCTGCCGCGCGTTCTGACCCGGGTGCTGCCAGGACGCGGCACCCCGTGGGCGTCCATCGCGGCCACGACCGTCCTGTCGTTCCTGCTGGCGCTCACCGGTGACGTGGAAACCCTTGCCTCCACGCTCGTCCTGCTGCTCCTCGTGGTGTTCTTCCTCGTCAACACCGCCGTCCTCGTCCTGCGCCGCGACCGGGCGACGCATGCGCACTTCCGGGCCTGGACGGCGCTTCCGGTCCTCGGCGCGGTCTCCTGCGTGGTGCTTGCCACGCAGGTCGAGGCCGAGGTGTGGGTGCGAGGACTCATCGTCTTGGCCGTCGGTACGGCCCTGGGCGCGGTGGCCGCCGGGCGGCACCGGCGCGGAGTCGCCGGCGGCGGGATCAAGCCGGGGTGAGCACGCCGCATGGACATCGGGGCGCGGGGTACTGGGACGCGGTGGGCGGGGAAGCGTGTGCCACCTGGGGAGGTTGTCGAACGCTTCCCCGCCCGTCGATCCGTCGACCTGTGGACCCGTCGACCTGTGGACCCGTCGGCCCGGGGGCCGCCGGTCTGCAGGGGTGCCGGGTCAGTGCTCTCTGTGCCGGGTCAGTGCTCTTGGTCTGCCAGGGCCGCGGACGCGGCCGGGCGCGCGGAGTCGTGCTGGGCCAGGAGCGCCAGCAGGTCGGCGACGCTGGCGGGGGCGTCCGCGGGATGGCGCAGCAGCGTGTGTGCGGCGATGCGGTAGGTGTTTGAACGGCCTTCCCTGACGTGGGTGAGATACCCGCCCGCCTCCAAGTCGGCGATGATCTTCTGTACGGCTCGCTCGGTGAGCCGGCAGCGGGCGGCGATGTCGCGGACGCGGGTGGTGCGATCCGCGGCGATGGAAGCCAGCACGCGGGAGTGGTTGGTCAGAAACGTCCAGCCTGAATGTGGTTCCGGCGCTCGATCCATGTCCCCACGATAGGGGGCACCGTTCACGCATCTCAAAAGACGAATAGCTTTTCGTGTATTACTTGACGTGAAGAGTGAACCGGGTAATAGTGTGCGTGGTCCAGAAGACGACATGCCGGGAGCCGCACATGCCCCCTCACGCCACTCTTCCCCCCACCGCATGGACCTGCCCCGGATGCGGCCATACCTTCGCGCAGACGCGGACACCGGCCTCCGTGGGCTTGCGCATCGATGCGGACGGCGAGCGGCTCGTGGTGACCGTGTCCGGTGAACTCGACCTGGACAGCGCTCCGCTGTTGCAGCAGACGCTGCACCACGCGCTGGAGCACGCTTCCGCCGGGATTGAACTGGACCTCGGGGGTGTGGACTTCTGCGACTGCTCCGTCCTCAACGTCCTGCTGCATGCGCGTCATCGCGCCCACCGGGCGGCCCAGCAGCTCGTCCTGCGCGCCGGCAGCCCCGCCGTGGAAAGGCTGCTCGAGCTGACCGGCACACGCCACCTCTTCACCGCGGCCGAGTCGGGCGACGGCATGACAGCCGAGGGCAGGACAGCCGAGGACATGCAGCGGTGAGGAAGCCGTGGACCCCGGCGGCGCACAGGGAGCTTCGCGAAGTGGCGGCGGCCCGCGGGCTGCCCGATGCTGGGCTCTACGGAGTGCCGGCGGCTTTCCGCTCGATGCGGTCCTCGGTCGTAGGCCGGCGGCTGCGCCGAGGGGCCGGGGCGGGCGCCCGCGGGCACGTGTGCAGCGGGGCCGGTGAAAGGCGACGCCTCAGTCCAAGAGGGCGGCCGGGCAGCTCGGGCGGCTCCGGAGGAGCAAGGAACGACCTACGGATAGTCATGCGTCTGCCGGCGCGCTCGACGATGTACGCAGGAGGTCCCGCGTGATCCTGACGTCCCCCGAGCCGTCCCCCGACGTGCCCGACGTGCCCGATCACCTCCGCACACCGCAGCGGCGTACGGCGCACCTGTTCGCCGAGTTCGTCGAGCGGCAGGCGCCGGGCGTACCGCTGCCGGGCCGGATGACGGCGCGTCGGTTTGCCGTCCTGACCGCTCTGGGGCGGCAGGACCTGTCCCTGGCCCGGCTCGCCGAGGGACATCTCGACGCCGCGGCGATCCTGCACGAACTGAACGAGCCCCCGCCCGCCGCGGGGGAGCGGTGGGGCGTGTGGGCCGCCCGCCCGCCGGGCCCCGGCGTGCACGCCACAGCCGCCGGCGAGGAGTGGATGATCAGCGGCGTCAAGCCCTACTGTTCCGGTGCCCGCAGCTGCACCCACGCCCTGGTGACCGCGGACGCGGAGGACGGGTACCGACTGTTCGCCGTCCCGCTGGAGCACCCGGGCGTACGGCCGGTGGAGGGGACGTGGCCCGCGATCGGCATGGCCGGCAGCGACAGCCTGGACATGTCCTTCACGGACGTACCCGCCCGGGCCGTCGGAGGGGTGGAGGGCTATCTGAACCGGCCGGGCTTCCAGCACGGCGGGATCGGCGTGGCGGCCTGCTGGCTCGGCGGCGCCCACGCCGTCGCCGCGCCGCTGTACCAGCGAGCCGAGGCGGGACGCTTGAACGAACACGCCGCCGCCCACCTCGGAGCGGTCGACATGCTGCTGCACACGGCCGACACGGTCGTGCGCGAAGCGGGCGAGGACATCGACGCCGACCCCCTCGACGAACGCGAGCAGGCGCGGGTACGCACCCTGCGCGTGCGCTGCCTGGTCGAGAAGGTGTGCGCCGAGGTGATGGACCACGTCGGGCGGGCCACCGGCGCCGGGCCGTTGTGCCAGGACGAACGGCACGCCCGCGCGGTGGCGGATCTGACGGTCTATGTGCGCCAGCACCATGCCGAGGCGGCCCAGGCCGACCTCGGCCGCCAGGCGACAGCCGCCCGCACGCAGATGACAGCCCCCCGTACACAGGCGGCACCATGAGCACGCCACGGACCCGTACCCCTGACAGACAGGCCGCCGCCGCGGCGATCGACGCGCCGGGCACCGACGAGGCCATGTGGCGAGCGGCACGGCTGGCGGACCACCTGCCCCGCCTGGTACTTCCCGCGGGCGCCGTGGTCGTGGTGGCCGCCCATCCCGACGACGAGGTCCTGGGGTTCGGCGGTGCCATCGCCACCCTGCTCGCTGCCGGAGGGTCGGTGCACACCGTGTGCCTGACCGACGGGGAAGCCTCCCACGGCCCGGCGACGCCCTCCGCCCTGGCCCGGCTGGCCGCCAGGCGGCGCGGCGAACTGACCGCGGCGCTGGGCGAACTCGGAGCCCTGCCCGCCCCCGTGCACGCCGCTCTGCCCGACTCCGCGCTCGATGAGCACGAGGACGAGGCCCGCGCCGTGATCGGCGAACTCCTGGACGCCACCGGGGCCGCCCTGTGCGTAGCCCCGTGGGAGAACGACCTGCACAGCGACCACGAGGCCGCGGGCCGCGCCGCGCGAGGCGCAGGCCGGGACACGGCGACGCCGGTGTGGTCCTACCCGGTGTGGATGTGGCACTGGGCCCGCCCGCACGACCCGCGGGTGCCGTGGCACCGGGCCTCCGTACTCCCTCTCGCGCAAGCGGCGCTCGACCGCAAGGAAGCCGCCCTGGCACGGTTCACCAGCCAACTGGAGCCGCGCGGCCGCGGCATGCCTCCGGTGCTGCCGCCGCAGGAGATCGCCCACCACACCCGCACCTTCGAGACGGTGCTGCATTGAACACCCCGGCGGCCTACTTCGACAGCCAGTACGCCCGGGCCACCGACCCCTGGCACCTGGGCGAGCGGTGGTACGACCGGCGTAAGTACACCCTGACCGTCGCGGCCCTGCCCCGCGCCCGCTACGCCCGGGCCTTCGAACCCGGCTGCTCGGTCGGCGTGCTGACCGAGCAGCTGGCCGCGCGCTGTGACCGTCTGCTTTCCACCGACCGCATCACAGCGGCCGTGGAAACCACCGCACGGCGCAGCGCCGGCCTTGAGCACGTCACCGTGCGGCAGATGACGGTCCCCGGGCAGTGGCCCCAAGAGTCCTTCGATCTCGTGGTGTTGTCGGAACTGCTCTACTACTTCGACACCGGTACCCGCGCGGCGCTGCTGCACCAGAGCATGGAGAGTCTGGACGGGGGCGGCCATCTGGTCGCCGTGCACTGGAACCACCCCGTGGCGGAGCACACCTGCACGGGCCGCGACATCGCCGCCCAGCTCGACGCCCTGGACGGACTGAGCGGCCTGGCCCGCTACGACGATCCCGACTTCACCCTCACCGTCCACGAACGCCGCCCGGATCCGGGCCCGGTGCTCTCGCCGGCCCGCGCGGAAGGTCTCGTATGACGCCCTCGGCCCTGGCCGTCGTCGTCCCCGCGCACGACGAGGAACGCCGCATCTCCGCCTGCCTGCGCAGTCTGCGGGTGGCCGCCGCGCACGTGGCGCCGCTGCCCGTGCTGATCGTGGTGGCGGCGGACGCGTGCACGGACGCCACAGCGAGCCTGGCCGCCCGTGAGGGAGCCCGGGTGGTGGAGACCCGCTGCCGCAATGTCGGTGCCGCGCGGGCGGCCGGCATCGATCACGCGCTGGAGCGGCGGGCGGCTGCCGGCCCGGATGTGTGGCTGGCCATGACGGACGCCGACAGCACCGTGCCCGCCGCATGGCTCGCTCACCAGATCGCCTGGGCGCGGAGGGGGTACGACGCCGTCCTGGGCACCATCCGCCTCGCCCCCGACACGGCCGGCCCCTTGCTGGTGGCCCGGCACGACGCCGAGTACTTCCGCACCCGGCGACTCGGCAAGAGCGGGAGAGCATGGGAGCACCCGCACGTACACGGCGCCAACCTGGGCGTGTCCGCTGCGGCCTACCGCCGCGTAGGCGGCTTCGCCCCGCTGCCCACCGGCGAGGACCGCGACCTCGCGGCCCGCCTCTTCGCGACGGGCCATCGCATCGCCCGCACCGACCGGCACCCCGTGCGCACATCGGCCCGCCTGCACGGGCGGGCCCCCGGCGGCCTCGCGGATCTCCTCGCCCACCTGCATCCCGGGGCGCCGGATCCGCCGGCCGCTCCCGACTCCGCCAGGGCCGGCTTCCTTCCGCTGTCCCGCCCCTGAACGCGCGCCGGACCGTCCCTGACCGGGCAGCGCCCCCGTCGGCGGTCGCGGAGCCTTCTGGCGTAGGGGAAATGCGCGAGCCCGCGGCGTTTCGAGCCCCGGCTCCGGAGAACAGTGGGGGCAAGGGCGTACCGCCCGCGCTGGCTCCCCTCCACGGTCGGTGCGGCCCGGCCGTGGGCGTCGGCATTGCGGGAGTTCGCCGACGTCCATGGCTGTGTTCGTCTCGCGCCGCCGAGCGCGCCGCGCCCCGAACGAGGTCGTCGACGACTGCCCGCGCCGCCGCCTCGTACCGATCCCGGCGTAGCCGAGTAGGCCCGTTTTCCCGCGATTGCACCAGCTTACTGACCCGTCGTACGGGCACTCTTACCCTTGCCCCCAGTCCCCGGGCGTGTAGTGAGGTCTGACCCCAAAAGCGGCCGGGACGCGCTCTGCAGCGAACGAAGCCCCGGTCCGGACGTCCTCATGTCCTGGCCTGGAGCCACTCCCGCGCCCCCGGGCCCGTGAGGACGTCGGCGCGAGGTAATAGGGGAGCCATGCCCCGCGCCGGCGCGGCCGCCGCCGCTTCGAGCGACGCGACGGCGGCCGCGTCCAGCCCCCGCGGAATGCCGGCTGCCGGCGCGGCCGACCGGACCGCAACCGGGTCAGGCTTGTCCGCCGCTCGGCCGGAGCTGCCGCATGCGCCCGTCGAGTTCGCGCTGGTAGAAGTCGATGAAACCGTCGGGATCGGGGCCGGCGTTCTGCATGACCAGGTTGTCGAAGCCCGCGTCCACGAACTTCTGCGCCACCTCGACGAACCGGGCGGGGTCCGTGCCGCAGGCGAACTTCTCCAGGATGTCCTCCTCGCGCACGGTCGAGGTCGCGGCGTCGAAGTTGACCGGGTTGGGCAGCTCGCTCATGACCTTCCACCCGGTCAGCGCCCAACGCGAGGTCTCCAGGGCCGCCTTGGCCCCGGTGTGCTCGTCGGGGGCCCAGGCCATCGGCACCTCCGCGTACCGCGGGCCGGTACCGCCGGCATCCCGGTACTGCCGGACGATCTCGGGCTTGTCCTCCGTGGCGAACAGGCCGTCTCCCAACTCGGCGGCGAGCCGCGTCGAGTCCTTGCCGCTGGCGGCCACCGCGATCAGGGGAAGCTGTTCGGGCAGGTCGAACACCCGCGCGTCCGTCAGCCGCAGATGCTTGCCCTCGTAGGAGCGGTAGCCGCCCTTCCACAGCAGCCGGATGATCTCCAGGGCTTCCTCGAGCATCTCGTGCCGGGTGGAGACGGCGTCGGGGAAGCCCACGCCGGTGACGTGTTCGTTGAGCCGCTCGCCCGAACCGAGGCCGAGTACGAAGCGACCCTCGGAGAGCAGGGCGAGGGTGGCGGCCGCCTGGGCGATGATCGCCGGGTGGTAGCGCACCGTCGGGCAGGTCACGCCGGTCGCCAGCTCGATGCGGTCGGTCTTGGCCGCGATGCTGCCGAGGACCGTCCAGGCGAACGGCGAATGTCCCTGATTGTCGAGCCAGGGGTGGTAGTGGTCGCTGATCTCGACGAAATCGAAGCCCGCCTGCTCCGCGAGCACCGCCTGCCGCACCAGTTCTGCCGGGCCGAAGGCCTCGGCGGCCAACTTGTAGCCGATCTTCATGCTGCTGTTATCTCCTTGCAGGTCGCGACCGCTTTCGTTCGTTCGCATAGGCGTACCCGACGTCTCCGGGGCATAACGGGCGCGTCTGCCGGCACGCCCGAAAGGAGTGGAGAGGCGCGCGCCCGAACGGGGTGGAGAGGTGAGCCCGGCGATGTCGTGGCAGCTTGGATGACATGACCCCTTCCAAGGACCCGAGCCCGGAACCGGACCCCGACACCTCGACGGGTCTGGAACCCGGCGGGGGCGTGCCACCGGGAGAGACTCCGCCCGCCGAGAGCAGCATGTCCGGAGCAGGGCCTGACGAGACCCACAATCCGGCCAGAGGGTGGGCCAAGGGGCCCGTGACGCTGATCAGCGTCCTTGTGGTGCTGATCGCGGCGTTCTTCCTCGTCTACGCCCTCGTCCTGCTGCTTTGAGCGGACGGACCCGCTCGCCGCGCGGACACGGCCGCGGCGCCTGCCCCCGCCGCCAGCGCCAGTGTGCCGATCCTGCGCAGCGCGGTGCGCCTGCGCCCGTGCCAGCCGCCGTTCACCGAGGCCGGGGCGGCGGACGGCCGCAGGACGTTGCCCTCGGTGGGTTCCGCGCCGTGCTTGCGCGAGAGGTGGGCGCGGTCCATCTGATGGGCAAGGACCCGTTCCACGAACGGCGGCGCCACCTTCGACAGAACCCCCAGGACCTGTCCGGCCGGCCCCACGTAGACCTCCCTGCGCGGCCTGACCGCGAGGCCCACGACGGTCTTCGCGGCGCGCCGCGCGGTGTAGACGGGGGCCATGGGCAGCACCGCCCGGCCCGAGTAGTTGGCCGCGTCGCGGAAGAAGGGGGTGTCCATGGTCGCCGGGAGCACCGTGCAGACGTGGATGCCGTCCTGCCCCGCCAGCCTCATCTCCTGGCGCAGGGTGCCGCCAAGGGCTCGTACCGCCGCCTTGGACAGGACGTAGGGGGTGTTGTACGGGACGACCGCGGCGCCGACCACGGAGGACACGTTGACGATCGTGCCGTGCCGCTGCCCGCGCATCACGTCCAGGGCGGCCCGGGCGCCGTTGACGTAGCCGAGAACGTTCACGTCCACGACGTGCCGGAACACCTCGTGCGGCACCTCCTGAAGCGCTCCGAAGGCCGCCACCGAGGCGTTGTTGAGCCAGACGTCGATGCGCCCGAACGTGGCAACGGCCTGCTGTGCGAGGGATTCGACCGCCTTGGCGTCCGTCACGTCGGTGGGCACCACGAGCGTGCGGGCGCCGTGCGACGAGCGGCATTCTTCGGCGACCTCGCGCAGTACGTCGGCCCGCCGCGCGGCGAGCACGAGCGAGCATCCCCGGGCGGCGAATGCCTGCGCGCAGGCCCGGCCGACTCCGCTCGACGCTCCAGTGATCACGACGACCTTGTCCAGGTCAGCAGCCACCTGTTCGGCCCCTTCCGTTTCGTTGTGCCGCTCCTTTTCCGGTGTCGGTGCGGCGGTGCGGCAGGGGTACCCCTGGCGGCGCTCGGCCACACCGGGAGGCCGGCAACGGGGCCGACCCGGGGGAGGGGGTGTAGAGCGGGCGCAGGCGGTCACTCGGCATCCGCGCGACGATCAGCAGTGTTCGGGCAGTCAGGTCCCGACCGCATTACCTGGAGGCGTCATGGCCGTACGGCACCAGCTCATCCGCCGCCCGCCGCAAGCCCTGTGGGCCGTGCTCGAAGACGAGTCACGTTTCCACGAATGGGTGGTCGGCACGCACTCCTCCTGCCCGGGTGACGGCAACTGGCCCAAACAGGGATCCACCCTGAACTACACCGTGCGCCTCGGGCCCAAGGAGGTCGCCGGGTTCACCGTGGTGCGCCGTTACGAGCCGCCGCGGTTTCTGGAACTCGAGGCCTTCAGCGGGCCGCTGGGCACCGCGCGCATCGCCTTCGACATCCGGCCGTGGGGGGAGAACACGCTGGTCATCCTGGACGAGCATCCGCTGAGCGGCATGGGCGGCACCTTGCACAACGGCGCTTTGGACATGGTCCTGCAGCTGCGCCACCGCCGTCTGCTGCGGCGCCTGGCCGGCGTCGTGGAGGAGTCGGCGCCGCAACGGGGCAGGGAGACGGCCGATGCCTGACGCGGTAGTGATCGGCAGCGGGCCCAACGGTCTCGTGGCCGCGAACCTGCTGGTCGATGCCGGCTGGAGCGTGACGGTCCTGGAGGAGCAGGAGCAGACGGGCGGCGCGGTGCGCAGCGACCGCGGGGTCGATCCGGACTTCGTGAGCGATGTGTTCAGCGCCTTCTATCCGCTGGCCGCCGCTTCCCCGATCGTCGACTCCCTGGACCTGCACCACTACGGCCTGCGCTGGAGCCACGCCCCGCACGTCCTTGCGCACCCGCTGCCGGACGGGCGGTGCGCGGTGCTCGATCGCGACCGGGCGACGACGGCCGACAGCCTGGAGGCTTTCGCCCCCGGCGACGGGCAGGCCTGGCTGGAGTTGTGCCGGGTCTGGGAGGGCTTGCGCGACCCCCTGTTGGAGGCGCTGTTCACGCCGTTTCCTCCCGTGCGCGCGACGGCCCGGCTCGCGGCGCGGTTGCGAGCGGCCGGCGGACTGCGGATGGCGCGCGAACTCCTGCTGCCGGTACGCAGGCTGGGCGAGGAGAAGTTCACCGGAGAGGGCGGCAGGCTGCTGCTCGCGGGCAACGCGCTGCACGCCGACCTGGCTCCGGAGGCCGCAGGCAGCGGCGGCTTCGGCTGGCTGATGACGATGCTGGGCCAGAGTCACGGCTTCCCGGTGCCCGTGGGCGGGGCGGGAGCGCTGGCCGATGCCCTGGTGGCACGGTTGCGGGACCGCGGCGGCAGCGTGCGGTGCGGGCAGCGCGTCACCGAAGTGGTGGTGGGCGCGGGGCGGGCCCTGGGTGTGCGGACCGCCGACGGGGACGCGGTACGCGCACGGCGGGCCGTGCTGGCCGACGTCGCGGCGCCGCATCTCTACCGCGACCTGGTCGCCGGACACCATCTGCCCTCGCGGGTACGGGAGGACGTGCGCCGTTTCGCCTGGGACTTCGCCACGTTCAAGGTGGACTGGGCGCTGGACGGGCCCGTCCCGTGGACCGCGCCCGGGGCCCGCGGCGCGGGAACGGTGCACATCGCCGACGGCGTCGACGCCCTCACCCGCTTCGCCGCCCAACTGGCCACCGGACACGTCCCCGACCACCCCTTCCTGCTGTTCGGCCAGATGACCACCGCCGACCCCACCCGTTCCCCGGCCGGCACGGAGTCGGCCTGGGCCTACACCCACGTACCGCACGAGGTAAAGGGCGACGCCGGGGGAGAAGGGCTCGCCGGACGCTGGGAGAAGCGGGAACAGGAGGCCATGGCCGACCGGATGGAGGAGCAGGCCGAGCAGTACGCACCCGGCTTCCGCGACCGGATCCGCGCCCGGCGCATCCTGGCGCCCCCCACTTTGCAGGCCGCCGACGCCAACCTGCACAACGGGGCCATCAACGGCGGAACCGCCGCCATGCACCAGCAGCTCTTCTTCCGGCCCCTGCCGGGAACGGCCCGCCCCGAGACCCCGGTGGCCGGCCTCTACCTCGCCTCGGCATCCGCCCACCCGGGCGGCGGAGTGCACGGAGCGCCGGGGGCCAACGCGGCCCGCGCCGCCCTGCGGGCCAGGGGTCCCGTCCGTACCGCCGCCGTGACCGCGCAGCGCGCGCTGGCCCGGCGGCGGTGACCGGGGCAGCCGGGCGCCGAGAAGCGCGGCGATGGCACCGCCCGCTGGGCAGCGCGCATCGCAAAGAACCCGTAATCGCCTGTTTCGCGGCCCGCGCACCAGGACACCCGGCAGGCATGATCCCGGCGCGGAAGGTGTGCCGGGGCATGAAGTGAACCAGCAGCCATGAAGTGAACCATCAGCCGAAGGACGGAGATCGCCATGCCCACCAAGACCGCACGCGACATCATGACCGGCGGCGCAGAGTGCGTCCGAGCCCACGGCACCGCCCTGGACGCGGCCCGCAAGCTCAAGGAGCTGAAGGTGGGCGCCCTGCCCATCTGCGGTGACAACAACCGGCTCATCGGAGTGGTGACGGACCGCGACCTCGTGGTGAAGGTCCTGGGCGAGGGCCTGGACCCGGCGGAGGTCGAG
This sequence comes from Streptomyces longisporoflavus, assembly GCF_014649775.1. Taxonomy (GTDB): domain Bacteria; phylum Actinomycetota; class Actinomycetes; order Streptomycetales; family Streptomycetaceae; genus Streptomyces; species Streptomyces longisporoflavus. Next base: position 835,190 of record NZ_BMTR01000001.1, read on the forward strand.
GCCGGCACCCTGGCCCAGGGGGAAGCCGTGACGATCGGCGCGGACGACCCCATGGACGAGGTCTTCGCGACCATGACGGAGCACAAGGTCCGGCGGCTTCCCGTGATCGACGGCAAGGACCTCGTCGGGATGGTCGCCCTCGCGGACGTGGCCCGGTCCCTCGACGACCCGGAAGCGGGACGTCTGCTCGAGGCCCTCTCGACCGACTGAGCCGCGACAGAGCCACCGACGCCACCGTTCAAAGGGGACTTTCCGCATGAGCGACAGCACTCCCGGCGCGCCCAACGCCGCGTCCGCCTCCGCCCAGGTCTCGGAGGAGCTCTTCCCGCCCTATCCGCTGCAACGCCTGCAACGCCCGGGGCTGGAATCCGAGATGGAGCTCGCTCCCCGCTACCAGGCCCGGAACTACCGGCCCGCCGACAAGCTGGCCGGCAAGGTGGCACTGGTCACCGGCGGGGACTCCGGCATCGGGCGCGCCGTGGCCCTGCTGTACGCACGGGAAGGCGCCGACGTCGCGATCGTCTACCTGCCCGAAGAGGAGTCCGACGCCAAGACGGTCGAGAAGGAGATCCACGCCGTCGGGCGGCGCTGTCTCCTGCTGCCCGGCGATCTGTGCGACCCGGACTTCTGCGCCGAGTCGGTACGCCGCACCGTCGAGGAGCTCGGCGGGCTGAACATCCTGGTCAGCAATGCCGCCTACCTCAACAGCCAGACGGAGCTCGAGCAGTTGACCGCCGAGGACTTCGACCGGGTCTTCAAGACGAACGTCTACGCCTACTTCCACCTGGTCATGGCGGCCTTCCCGCGCATGGGCCAGGGCGATTCCATCATCGCGACGGCCTCGGAGGAGGCCCTCAAGGGAAGCGATCGGATGATGGACTACGCCGCGTCCAAGGCGGCCGTGGTGGTCTTCACCAAGTCGATCGCCCCTCATCTGATCAAGAAGGGTGTGCGCGCCAACGTGGTGGCCCCCGGGCCCACCTGGACGGCGCTGAACCTGGCAGGACAGCGTTTCCCGGACGACTATCTGATCAATCTGGGCACCCAGACGCCGCTGGGTCGCGTCGCGCAGCCCGAGGAGCTGGCGCCCGCCTACGTCTACCTCGCCAGCGACGCCGACTCCAGCTACACCATCGGCGAGACGATCGCGGCCACCGGCGGCTATACCGACTCCCGCTAGACGCAGGCCCGGGCCGTCGTTGACGGCGGCGGCCCGGGCCTGACCGGCGGGCGGGCCGGCATTCCCGGGTTGCCTTCCGGGTCGGTTTCACCGCTGATGGGGTATATGGCTGATATGCACACTCATCGCTATACCGTCCTGGCGCTCGAGGGCGGCGGCTCGCTCATCTTTCCCATCGTCGGCGTCGCCGTCGTCCTCGGGCTCCTCGCCATGTTCGTCAGCGGCCGGCGCCGCGCGGCCCGGCGCACCCAGCCCAGCAAGCCCGCCCACACACCCAAGCCGGCCAGCGGCGAAGCCCAGCGCGGCACCACCTGGCAGACCCCCGACGACGACCCCGATCAGGGCCACCCGCACCGCTGAGGCCATGAAAGCGCACGGGGCGGGCAACAGGACCGTATGGCGGTAGACGTGGACGCTCTGTGCAAGCAATTGGACGCTACTCACGAACGCGCCAGGGAGCTGGTGCGCAGGTCTCGTCGGGCGTCGAACCACAGCTCCCGGCTGCGCCTGGAAGGCGGCCACCGCCGACGCGCCAGGCAGCGCTTCTCGCCGTGCCCCGCGCTCCCGCCCCGGACTCCGGCGCCGACACCGCCCACGGAGGCCGAGGTGGAGGAGCTGCGGCGGGAGAACGCGCAACTGCGCCAGGTGCTCACCGGCCGCCCGGTGGTGGACCAGGCGCGCGGCATCCTGATGGCCGTGGGAGCCTGCGGGCCCGAGCGTGCCTGGGAGGTGCTGGTCAGTGCCTCCCAACGCACCAACATCAAACTGCGGCGCGTCGCGGAGCTGGTGGTGGCCGGCACCACCGGGGGGCAAGTCCCCCGGCCCGTGGCGGCGCAGCTGCGCCGCTCCCTGGAGCGGCTGCCGCACACATGAAGCCGCACAGACAAAACACATGAAGCCGCACAGACAAAAGCGGGAACCCCCGGATGGAGGAGGGTGGCAGGGGGTGTGAAGGGACGCATCGGGGCTACACCTTTCCCATGACACATCACGATCTCGTTGTGGTCGGAGCAGGCTCCGGAAACGCCGTCGTCGACGACCGATTCGCCCACCTGGACGTCGCGATGGTCGCGCAGGGCCCCTTCGGGGGCACGTGCCTGAACGCGGGCTGCATTCCCAGCAAGATGCTGGCCGCCACCGCGGACATCGCCAACACCGTCCGGGACAGCGCCCGGCACAACGTGCTGGCGCAACTGGAGGAGATCAACTGGCCCGGCGTGCAACGGCGCGTGTTCGGCCGCCTCGACGCGCAGGCGAGGGACGGAGAGCAGGGGCGCCGGGAGACACCCTGGATGACGGTCTACCGCGGGCACGCGCACTTCACCGGAGACCGAGAGCTCCAGGTCACCACCGACGCCGGCAGCGAGCACATCACGGCGGACCGGATCGTCGTTGCGGCTGGCAGCCGCCCCACCGCCCCACCCGCCATCACCGACTCGGGCCTGCCCTATGAAACCTCCGACACCGTCATGCGCCTGGACAAGGTGCCCGAGCGGCTGATCGTGGTGGGCGGCGGCTACATCGCCGCCGAGCTCGCCCACGTCTTCCACACGGCAGGCGCCGGGATCACGATCGTCGAGCAGGGGGAGCGGCTGCTGACCCCGCAGGACGAATCCGTCTCCCGGGCGTTCACCGACAGCGCGCGTGCACGGTGGGACCTGCGCCTCGGCCGGGAGGTCACCGGTGTCCACGGCACGCCCGGCGACCTGACGGTGACGCTGGACGACGGCACCCGACTCGGCGCGGACACACTCCTGGTGGCGGTCGGACGCCGGTCCAACGCCGACACCCTGCACATCGACAAGGCCGGCATCGCCTCCGACGAGCAGGGCCTGATCACCGTCGACGAGCAGCTGCGCACCAGTGCGCCCGGCGTCTGGGCTCTGGGTGATGTCACCGACGGCGGCCCCGCGCTGAAACATGTCGCCAACCGGCAGGCCGAGGTGATCGCGCACAACCTGCTGCACCCCGACCGGCCGCGGGAGATGTCCTACCGGGTCGTTCCCGCGGCGGTCTTCGCCGAGCCGCAGATCGGGCAGGTCGGCCTCACCGAGCAGGAAGCCCGGGAGCGCGGCATCGACTTCGTCGTCGGCCGCCGCGACTACCAGGACATCGCCTACGGGTGGGCCCTGGAGAACACGCAGGGCTTCTGCAAGATCCTCGTCGAACGCGACACCGGGACGATCATCGGAGCCCATGTGCTCGGCCCCCAGGCGGCCACGCTCATCCAGCCTCTCGTCCTGGCCATGACGTGGCGCCTCCCGGCCCGCGACGTGGCCGAACGCCCCCTGTGGCCCCACCCCGCGCTGACCGAAGCAGTCGAGAACGCCCTGCGCGAGGCGATCGAGAACTGCGCACAGGGCGAGGCTGATTGACGTACCGTCAGGTGGCCGGCACCGTGTCCTCGAAGGTCGTGCCGGCCGCGCGGTACTCGCCCACCAGGGTGCCCACCCGGGCCGGGGTGAGGACCTGGTCCTTCACGTGCAGCACGTAGTCCACCTGCTGGTCGTACGAACGCGGCGTGGTGCTGCTCTGGCCCGCCAGGTCGATCAGCCACTGGTTGAAGTTGATCGACATGGGCCGCTCGGGCAGATAGGCGGCTCCGTGTGTGCCGAAGTGCTGACCGTCGACGTAGTAGGTAATGGCGTTGTCGTCGATGGTCACCACCAGGTCGTGCCAGCCGGCGTAGCTCTGCCGGACTTCGCTGTGCTGGTTGACGGCCTCCCACGGGTCGGGCCGGTAGGTCTCCCACGAGGTGGTGTAGAGGATGTTGGCGGGCTCGCCCCAGCCGCCGTTGGGCAGGTACTCGAAGTCGTACTCCGCGTAGTCGTCCGCCATCGGCGCCTTGAGGTCGTTGATGGTGAAGAACGTCTGGACGAGGCGGTCGCCGTCGGGGCCGGACCGGGGTGCGTCACTGAACTTCACGCGGGCCGCGTACGTCCCGTTGCGGAACTTGGTGGCCCGGGTGAGGATCTCCGTCTGTTCGGTGGACGAGGCTGTTCCGGCGGTGGAGGTCTCCAGGTTCATCACCGAGTTGCCGCTCTGGGCGGCGAACGTGACGTTGTCCGGCGCCCAGCTCGCTCCGGGCACGCCCGGGCCGCCGGAGTTCGAGCGGACGCTCCAGCCGTGCGCGCCGATCTTCGGATCGGTGTGGCTGCTGTAGTTGAAATCGTCGAACAGAGTGGGACCGTCGGCAGGCGGGTCGGTGGGGTCCGTGGGATCGGTCGGGTCGTTGCCCCCGGGCGCTTCGCCCCAGGTCGTGGTCCCGCCCTGGTGCGCCGTGACGCGCGGCCAGTCACCGTAGGCGGAGCGCTCCTGGCCGAAGGAGTAGTCGTCGCTCTGGCGCACCGGCTGCCAGTTCGTCTGATGGAAACGCAACTGCATGTCCCCGGTGTCCGCGCCGGGGGCCAGGCTCCCGGCCCCGGAGGTGAAGGAGAGCTCCAGGTACCGGTCGGCGGTGGCCGTGGGGCGGGCGAGCGTGCCGAAGGTGCCGGTGATGTTGGAGCAGCCCTTCACCGCCCAGGAACAGGCGAACCGATACGACGAGGAGGGCGCGTCGGCCTTGAAGTAGTAGCGCACCTTGACGTCGCTCAGCCGCACGGCGGAGCTGCCGGTGTTGCGTATTTTGAGCCAGGGTTCGCTCTGGTCGGCCGTGGCACCTGAGGCGCTCGTGCGGTACTGGACGACCAGGCCCGCGGCCGCGGCGGCGCCGGCGGACGCGGGTGTTGCCGCCAGCGCGGTGCAGCCCAGGGCCACGGTGAGTGCGGCGGCCGCTGCCGCGCGGATACGGCTCTTGGCGAGTTCTCTCATGACGGTCCTCTCTGGAGAACAGTGGGGTCTCATGGACGGATCGGTGCTGTACCCGGGGAGTTCAGGGAGTCGGCCAGGGGGCGGTAGCGGACGCCGAGGGCGTCGAGGCGGCCGGTGTGCCGGCGCAGCCGCTCGAGGAATCCGGGCCAGTCGCTGCGGCTGCCGGACCAGGCCCGGTCCGCGAGTGCGCACAGGCGCGGGTAGGTGAGGTATTCGATGCGGTCGGGGGTCTTCACGTACTCCGTCCACAACTGGGCCTGCGTGCCCAGGATTCGGGCGCTATCGTGCGGGTCCCAGTGCTCGGGTGCGGGTTCGTTGCCGTGCACCGCCCGCAGTCCGACGGGGGCGCCGGGCTGGCCGGGAGGTTCGGCGGCGTCGCCGGACTGCGCGTAGTCGAGGTAGGTGGTCCGGTGCGGCGCGGCCACCACCTGGTGGCCGCGCCGGGCGGCGGCCAGGGCGTGGGCCGGATCGCGCCAGGTCATCACGGTGAAGTCGAGGGGCAGTTCGCTTCCGGTCTCGGCCCAGCCGACGGGTGTGCGGCCCCGCTCCACCAGGAACGCGCCGATCCGGCCCATGAACCAGCCGTGCAGCGCCCTCGCGTCGGGAAGGCCTTCGGCCGTGGCACGGGCCCGGGCCGTCGCGCTGTTCTCCCACTCGGTGGTCGGGCACTCCTCGCCGCCCAGGTGGATGTAGGGGGAGGGGAAGAGGTCCATGACCTCCTCCAGTACGGTCCGGCAGAAGTCCAGTGCCTGGTCGTGGACGCCGAGGACGGTGTCGCACACGCCCCACCTCGTCCAGACGTCCAGGCGGCGCCGCGGCTGGTTTCCCAGTTCGGGGTAGGCGGCGAGGGCGGCGCGCACATGGCCGGGCATCTCGATCTCGGGCACGACGCGCACGCCGCGGGCGGCCGCGTAGGTCACCAGGGTCCGCAGTTCCTGCTTGGTGTACGTCCCCGAGTGCGGGACGCCGTCGAAGCGCGCGGCGCCCCGGCCCGGCGGTGCCGTCATCGACTGCCGCCGGTGAGCGCCGACCGAGCTCAGGCGCGGGTAGGCGTCGACCGGCATGCGCCAGCCCTGGTCGTCGGTGAGGTGCAGGTGCAGGGTGTTGAGTTTGTGGAAGGCGAGGAGGTCCACGTACCGCAGCAGGTAGGACACCGGCTGGAAGTGCCGGGCCACATCGAGCATGGCGCCGCGCCAGGGGTGGCGCGGCACATCGCTGATCTCGATGCAGGGCAGTTCCCACGGGCCGCCCGGCGACCGGCCGGACAGGGCCTCGGCGGGCAGCAGTTGACGGATCGTCTGCACGGCGCGCAGCAGTCCGGTGGACCGGCGGGCGCGCAGGGCCAGGGCCCGGGGCCCGATCGTGATCCCGTACCCCTCCTCGCCGAGGCCGCTGAGCCGTTCGTCGAGGGCCAGCACGAGCTGCCCGTCGTCGGCTGGCGCGAGGGGCAGTCCGGTGACCGGCGTGAGCAGGGTGCGCAGCAGATCGGCCGCCGCGCGGGTGCCGGGCTGGGAGCGCACGGTCGTGTGCCGGTCGAGTACGAAGCGGCCGGGGCGCGGGGAGACCTTGCGGGGCCGGGGCACGAGGGAGCGCTCGGGGTGTGATGCGGGCATGCTGGAAGGCCTCCGGGGTGGTGAACGGCGATGGTCCGCGCCCGTTCCTGGCGGCTCGGCTGCGCGGGTCAGCCCTTGACGGCGCCGGCCGCGAAGCCGGAGGTGACATGGCGCTGGAGCAGCAGGAAGATCACGAGGGCGGGCAGGGCGAACAGCGTCGAGGCGGCCATGGTCGCGCCCCAGTCGGTCCCGAACGTGTTCTGGAAGGACGACAGCCAGACGGGCAGAGTGCGGTTGTCCTGCTCCTTGATGATCAGGAAGTTGGCGTAGGCGAACTCGTTCCACGCGGTGATGAAGCCGAACAGCGAGGTCGCGAGGAGGCCGGGCATGAGCAGGGGCAGGGCCACCCGCCCGAAGGCTCCGGTCCGGGTGCAGCCGTCGACCTGGGCCGCCTCCTCCAGTTCGGGCGGAATGGTCGCGATGAAGCCCCGGAGCACCACGATCGTGAAGGGCAGCGTGATCATGAAGTAGACCAGGGTCAGGGTCGGCAGCCGGTCGAGCATGGCGGTGTCGCGGGAGATGATGTAGATGGGGATGATCAGTGATTCCCACGGAGCCATCTGCGCGATGAAGACCATGAGCATGAACTGCCGCCGGCCCCTCCAGCGCATCCGCGCGACCGCGAAGGCGGCCCCCAGCGCGACCACGAGCGACAGCAGCACGGCCGCGAGGGTGACCAGGACGCTGTTGCGCCAGAAGAGCTCGAATCCGTCGGCCTGGACGGCCTTGCGGAAGTGGTCGAGTGTCCAGGTGTGCGGGAAGAGCTGCGGGTCGGCGGACTGGATGTCCTTCGACGGTTTGAAGGCCGTCGAGATCATCCAGTACACCGGGAACAGACACACCGCGACGGTCACGCACGCGGCGGCGTTCAGCGGAAGCCGGCGGGCCCGGGGACGCAGCAGGGTCATCGCGGGTCGTCCTCCTGACGGAACATCTGGCGGAAGTAGAGGACGAGCACCCCGGACATCAGGACCACGGTGAGCATCGAGGCCGCCGAGCCCAGGTCGTAGCGCTGGCTGGAGAGCGCCGTCTGGACGGCGTACACGGGCAGGATGGTGGTGGCGTCCCCCGGCCCGCCGCGGGTCATCACCCAGATCTGCACGAACGCCTTGAACGTCCAGATGACCTCCAGCGAGAAGACCAGGACGAAGATCGGGCGGAGCATGGGGAAGGTGACCGAGCGGAAGATCCGGGGTCCCGATGCCCCGTCCATGCGGGCCGATTCGTACAGCTCGGAGGGAACGGTGGTGAGCGCCGAGTAGAGAGTGATCGCGGCGAACGGCACGGACTGCCACACGATGAGTACGACGAGGATGGCGAAGGCGGCGCCGCCGTCGGCGAACCACGGGTAGCGGTCGAAGGAGTCGAAGCCGAGCGAGGTCAGCAACCAGTTGACGACGCCGAACTCCGAGTGGAACAGCCACTGGAAGACGGTGGTGGCCGCGACCACGGGCATCGCCCAGGCGAGCACCAGGGCGCACAGGACCACCGTGCGGCCCGCTTTCGCGAGCCGCTCGGTCATCAGGGCGACCAGGGTGGAGATCGTCATGATCAGTACGACGTTGACGGCCATGAAGGCGAAGGTGCGGGCGACCACTTCCCAGAACCGCGGGTCGGACAGCAGCGTCCGGTAGTTCCGCAGCCCGACGAACTGGGCGTCTCCCGCGATCAGTTGGCGCAGCCGGAAGTCCTGCAGTGAGATCAGCACGGCCCGCAGCAGCGGGTAGGCCAGGAGATAGAGCATGCCGCCGATCGCCGGTGCGATCAGGACGTACGGCCAGTAGCCGCGCGCGGGCCGCGGGGACCGGCGCCGCGGCGAGTCTCCCGGCGGGCCGGAGGCCGTGCGGTGCTGGGGGGTGCGTGGTGCGGACCGTTCACGGATGGCCGGCACGGCACGTCTCCTCTCGACGGAATCCGCGGAGCAAGGACGGCGGAGTCATGAAGCGGGGCACGGGGACGGCGGAGTCATGAACCGGGGCCCGGGGGGAGTCAGGAGTTGGCGTTCATGGCCCGCGTGATGGCCGCCGACGCCTTCGCCGCCTCCTTCGCGGCGTCACCGCCGACGAGGGCCGCGGTCATGTAGTCCTTGATGGGGTTCTCGGCCTCCACCGCGGCCCAGCCGGGGGTGTTGGGCGTCGCGTGCCCGTTGGCCGCGCCCACCGCCATCGCGGAGGCGCCGGGGTCGTCCGCCACGGCCGAGGCCAGGGTGGTCCGGTTGGGCACGTAACTCATGGCCACGGCCAGCTTCTTCTGCCAGGTGTCGCCCGTCAGTTCCTTGATGAGCGTCAGGGCCTCCTCGGAGTCACCCGCCGCGGCGGGGATTACCAGATCGGAACCGCCGGTGAAGACGGCGCCCGGCGTGTCCGCGCTCTTGCCCGGAATCGGGAAGAAGCCCAGCTTGTCCTTGAGCCCGGGGTTGTTCTCGATGACGGCGTTGGCCCCGCCCGGCGTGGAGATGACCTGGGCCACCTGCCCCTTGGCCATCACCTGGGCCTGCGGCGGGTCGTCCTCGTCGGCGTCCTTGGGGCCCTTGCCCAGCGCCTGGAGGCGTGCGTAGAACTCCATGCCGCGCAGCGCCTCGGGCGTGTCCAGGGCGCCCTTCCACTTGCCGCCCGACTTGGCGGCGAAGTCGCCGCCCTCGTCCCAGATGAAGCCGCCCAGTGCGTACCACATCTGTCCGGGCAGATAGATGCCCTGCGTCTTGCCCTTGTTCAGTTTCGTGGTCGCCTCGACCCACTGGTCGCGTGTCTTGATCGCGGCGGCATCGACACCGGCCTTCTCGAACAGGTCGGTGCGGTAGATGACGACGCGGTTCGCCGCGTAGTAGGGGATGCCGTACTGCTTCCCCTCGTAGGCGCCGGGCTCGGCGAGGCCCCTGAGCCAGTGTTCGCCCTTGAGCTCGGTCTTGCTGTCCGTGAGGTCGAGCAGCCCCCCGCTCGCGGCGAACTGTGCCACCTGGGTGTTGCCCACCTCGATCACGTCGGGTGCGTCATTGCTGGCCAGCGCGGCGGTGATCTTCTCGCCGATGCCGTCCCACTCCTGGATCTGGACCTTGACCTCGATCTCGGGGTGCTTGGCTTCGAAACCCTTGACGAACTCCTTCTGGAAGGCGGCCGAGACGCTGTCACGCATCAGCCAGACGTCGACCGTCGTGTGTCCGTCGCCGCCTTCGTCGGCGGAGCCGCCGCAGGCACTGAGTGTGGCGGCCATGACAAGAGTGGAACTACCGGCAAGCAAGCGGTACTTCACGATTCACCTCGGAGAGAGCAAGACCTGACCACCTGACCAGTGGGGCTCACTGGTCAGCTCGTCCCTTGATGCTGGATGAAGGTGGCATAGACCAATGGGGTCGTCAACCCCCTTCACTGACCGAAGAGTTGACGATCTACCCAGCTCCGAGCGCGACGCCGTTCCCCCGCTCGGTGGTTACACTGGGCCTGACCAGTAGCCTCGGTTCGGGCGCTGGCTGCTCGAGCTGGTAAGCAATTGAGGTCAGTGGGGACACCATGGATGCCGACGTACCCGGGACGGTGCTCAAGCGGGAGAGGGCCCGCGATGCCGTGCTCGAACTGATCGAGTCACGCAACCCCGGCGATGCCATCCCCTCCGAGCGCGCCCTGTGCGCCCTGCTCGCCGTGTCGAGACCCACCGTGCGCTCGGCGATCGACGAACTGGTGGCCGCGGGACTCCTGGTCCGCGAACACGGCCGAGGCATGTTCGTCGCTCCCGCGAAGATCACCCAGGAGCTGGTCTCCGGGGACCGCGCCCTGACCGTCCCGCAGGCGGCGGGCACCTGGTCGAGCAGACTCCTTGAGTTCACCACCCAGCCGGCCGGCGCCCGGGTCGGCCGCAAACTGCGGATGTCACCCGCGCAGGAGATCCTCTACGTGGCCAGACTGCGCCTCGTCGACGGCGCACCGATGGCCATCGAGCATCTGCACCTCAGAGCGGCACTGGCCCCCGGCCTCTCGGCCGCCGAACTGGAGAGCGGAGATCTCTACGAGCACCTGCGGGACACCCACGGGGTGCACGTCCACGAGGCCGTCCAGGCCATCGAACCGACCGTCGTGACCCGGGCGGAGGCCAAGCTCCTGGACGTTCCCGAACTTTCCCCGGCGCTGCTCTTCGAGCGGCTGACCTCGGACACCGAAGGACGCCCCGTCGAATACGTCCACTCGCTCTACCGGGGCGACCGCTACCGCATCGTCTCCCGCCTCACCCTCGGCCCGGCGGCCACGCCCCGGACCGCCGGGGACGACCACGACCACCATCCGGGCATCCCGCCGGGCGACTTCGCCCTCGGCGACGCCGTGACGTCGTCCACCCGGGGGGACATCCAGGGACGGCTCCCCTGAGATCCGCGACGGCGGGCAGGCCGCGTGCGCAGCGGCGGCGGGATGAAACGATCCCGGCCATGGATCGACTTCCGTACTCGGCCGCTTGGCTGTTGCAATGGCGTGCGCAGATCACGGACGCGGTAGCCGCGATGGCCGCGACCTTCGAGGAGACGTACGGGTTCCCGGCCGGCGACAACGAGGTCCGCCTCGCCGACGAGGACGACCGTCGCGCCGTCCGCGCGTACGCCCGCGAGTGGCCGGGCACCGATGATCTGCTGACGTTCTACCGGTCCATCGGGGAGGTCCTCCTGCCCGACGTGGGAAACGGCATTTTCCTCCACTCGGCGCGCGATGTCCTGCACCGAGTGGCGGAGGAGGGCCACGTCTTCCTCCCGGGGGCCGACGATCCGCACGGCATGGTCATCGGCTCCGACGGAGGGGGCATCCTGTTCGTCGCCGACCGGAGCGGCATGATCCATCGGTCCCGTACGGCTTCCACGGACGCGGGGGAGTTCGACAGGGCCGCCGACAACCTCCCGGACTTCCTCGACCTCATCCGCCGGTCGGTGCTTCGCTTCGCGGAAACGGGCGAGCCCGGCTGTCCGTGAAGCAGCGCCGACTACGCGACCGTCGCGGGTCACCCTTGCCTCCCGTGCTCGCCGGGCAGGTCCGCTGCCGGAATCGCCGCGTCTTCGCAGAACCCCGGGGAGGAAGCAACTGCGCAGGTATACAGGGAGCATGGCAACTTTCGTGCTCATCCACGGCGGCGGCGACAGCGGCTGGGCGTGGCACCTCCTCGAAGCCCAGCTGCGTTCTCGGGGGCACGAGACCGTCGCCCCGGACCTGCCCTCGGACCAGCCGGCCGCAGGGCTCGGCGACTATGCCGACGCCGTGGCCGAGGCCGTGGGAGAGCGGCGGAATCTCGTGGTCGTCGGCCATTCGTACGGCGCCTTCACCGCACCGCTGGTGGCCGAACGGCTCGGGGCCGAGGCGCTGGTCCTGCTGGCCGGGATGATCCCGGAGCCGGGCGAGCGGCCCGACGACTGGTGGGAGAGGACCGGGTGCAACAAGGCCAGGGACGCCGCGGGCCTCTCCGCCATCGAGGACCCCTTCGAGAGCTTCTACCATGACGTGCCCCGCGAACTGGCCGAGGAGGCCCTGCGCAGGGAGCGGGAGGAATCCTCCAGGGTGGGCGGCGAGCCCTGGCCGCTGACCGCCTGGCCCGACATCCCCACGAAGTTCATCGTGTGCAAGGACGACCGCTTCTTCCCGCCCGAGTTCTTCCGTGCCCTGGCCCAAGAGCGTCTTGGCGTCACACCCGACGAGATCGGCGGTAGCCACTGCGTAGCACTCAGCCGACCGCAGGAGCTGGCGGCGCTGCTGGTGAGCTACCTCCAGGAGTAACCGTCGTACGAGACACGGGTGTTGCTCACGCGGTGTTCACGGTGCACGGTCGGCGATGCGCAGCGCGTGGACCAGGTCGTGGGTGCCGGGGCCGGGGGACAGGAGGCTGCGTTCCAGGAGCTGTTCGGCGCTGAGCAGGTGGGCGCGGACGGTGGTGCGGCTGATGCCGAGGTTCCGGGCGGTTTGCCGGGCGTCGGTGCCTGCGTCGACCCAGGCGCGCAGGGTCCGGCGCACGGTGTCGTCCGTGCCGGGCAGCAGCGGTCGGAGGAAGGCGTGTGCCCAGGTGGCGGCCGCTTCGGTGGCCAGCAGGCTGTCCAGCGAAGGCGGCGGCCCGGCTCCGGCGTCGCCGCGAGGGAGTGGGAGGTCGGTGACCGCCAGGGCCAGGGCGAGCTCGGCGCGGCTGCGGGGGTCCTGCAGGTTCAGGCCGAGAGCGTCCTGGACGCGTCCCAGATGGGCGGCGACGGTGTTGCGGCTGATGCCGAGCAGCCGTGCCACACCGGAGCGGGGAAAGTTCAGGGCCAGGCTCGTGATGTCGAGGGTGAGCCGGGGCGCGGCGCTGATCGGCTCCAGAAAGGAACCGGCCCAGGAGAGGGCTTCGTGACGGGGGAGCAGCCGGGCAAGGGGCGGCCGGCCGCGGTAGTGGGCAAGCCGTTCGGGCGTGTGGCAGGCCAGGGCCAGAGCGTGGCGGGCCTGTTCGTAGGCCTGCGTGGTCTCCCGCAGAAGCACCGGTGCGCTGACGCCCAGCGCGTAGTGCGGGTTCTCGCGCACCAACTCCCTTACGTGCGCGGCCAGATCACCCTTTGCCCCGTCGCCGTCGTGATCCGCGGGCAGGAGACAGATCAGATGCTCGTCGTAGACGGGGCAGCGCAGCATCAAGCCGCGACCGTGATAGCCGGACGTATCCTCGTGGGCGTCGATGAGCCTGCCACGGTCCGCGGGCGGGCAGCGCAGCAGGTGGACGCGCAGGCGTTCGGCGTCAAGCAGCGGCGGAACGGCACCGGCCGTCATCCGGCGGGCCAGCAGCAGTTCTCCCGCCATCAGGGCCATGAAGACCGCCAGTCGCAGCCGCGCCGCCGCCTGCCGGGAGCGGCGTGCGAGGTCGTCGGACTGCCGGGCACGTCGCAACACCTCGACCACGGCGCCCGCATGGGACGCCAGCGACAGGGCTTCCCGTGTCAGCGGTGTCGCGCTGATCACCACCAGCACCGGGCGAGGCACCTGTCTGCCCAGCGCTTCGCACCGCACATGAAACGCACCCGCCTGCGAGGCCGAAGCGGCCAGCCGTCCCGAGGTCAACCGCGGCAGCTCGGACCGGAGATGGGCAAGAATGTCCGGCGCGAGGCGAGCAGTGGACGCCTCCACCTCACCTGCCCGGCCGACCAGGGCGATCTGCGCGCCGAGCTGTCGCCCCATCCAGTCGACCAACGCCTGCGCATCAGGATCGGCGCTGTGCCGGACACGAGACCTCAGCTGGCACAGCAACTCGTCCAGTACGTGGGGTATCGCCACGGCCCTCCTCCGCCGGCCCTCCCGGCGGCGGCGTAACGGCAGGCCACCGGTGAAGGTCCGTCTCCACCCTGGCAGCAGGCCGTAAATGAACGCTGAACGGTTCGGGCCGTTGCCAGTGACACCCGGAGGGCCTCCCGCCTGAGCATCCGCCGTGCTCAGACCTCCCGCGGCGGAAGCGGGCCGAGGGCCGGGCCCTGGAGTACGGCGCCGTCGATGCCGAAGCGTGAACCGTGGCACGGGCACTCCCACGCGGTTTCCGCCTCGTTGAAGGCGACCAGGCACCCCAGATGCGTACAGCGCGCCGACACGGCGTGGGCCGCCCCGTCCTCGTCGCGATAGACGGCGCAGCGGTGGCCCTGGACCTTGACCACCGCACCCGAGCCGGGAGCGATGTCGTCCACGGAGTCCACCGGGGTGGACTTCAGCCGGTCACCCACGAAGTGCCGGGCGACTTCCGCCTGCTGTTGCAGCAGCGCCGAACCTTCCCGCAGGGTGCTGAGCACACGGCGCGGATCGTACAGACCCGCCCACTCGGGCGCGACGTCGGTGAGGGCCGACGCAAGGAGCTGTCCGGCCATCGCACCTCCGCTCATGCCCCAACCGCCGAACCCGGTCGCTACGTACACATGCCGTGCGCCGGGATGGAAGAGGCCCACCAGCGGCACACCGTCGCTCACGTCGTTGTCCTGGGCGGCCCACCGGTATGCCGTGTCGCCGACCGGGAAGTGCTCGTGCATCCAGGTATCCAGGCGCAGGAAGCCCTCGCGGCTGTCTGCTGTGCCGGGCGTGAAACTCTCGCCGGTGACGATGAGCAGCCGCCGGTCCTTGTCGAGCGGGGCGGTCCGCACGGAGCGCTTGCCCATGTCGTTCGTGATGTACATGTGGGCGGGGGCCTCGGAGGCGGGCAGCGGAGCGGCGACGACCAGTTCGCGGCGCGGCGAGAGGCGGGCGAAGTGCAGTGCCCGGTCAAAGACGGGGTAGTGCGTGGCGATGACGACGTCCTTCGCCGTGATCGTCGCGCCCTCCTCGGTGGTCACCTTGCAGGGGCTGCCCTCGGTAAGGCCGGTCGCCCGGGTCTGTTCATGGATGACGCCGCCTCGTGCGGTGATGTCGTCCGCGAGGGCCAGGAGGTACTTGCGGGGGTGGAACTGCGCCTGGTGCGCGACCCGCACTGCTGCGGCCACGGGGAACGGCAGGTCCGTCTCGGTCACGAAGTCGGCGTCCAGACCCGCTTCCGCGGTGGCCTCGGCCTCGGCCTCGAACGCGTGGCGTTCTCGCGGATCCGTGGTGAAGGTCACAGCCGCCGACCGCTCGAAGTCGCAGTCGACACCCAGTTCCGCGGCCACCGATGCGACCCGCTCCACCGCCGCCTGCTGGGACTGGGCGTAGTGGCGTGCGCCCGCCTTGTCGCGCGTGCGGCGCAGCCGTTCGTACACCAGGGAGTGGGCCGCGGTCAGCTTGGCCGTCGTATGTCCGGTCACTCCGGCGGCAACACGGTCCGCTTCAAGGACCAGCACGTTGCGTCCGGCCCTGGTCAGTTCCCAGGCGACGCTCAGGCCGGCCATACCGGCCCCGATCACGACAACGTCCGCCGTCGCGTCGCTCTCCAGCGCCGGCCACCGGGGACCCGGCGCGGTGGCCATCCAGTACGACTCGGCGCTGCCCGGAAGTTCAGATCGCGTGGTCATGGCTCACGTGTTCCCTCGGCAGCCGAAACGAGACGCTGGATGCCGGTTCTTCCCCTGATTGACCATCCTCGCCCCCATGAATGAGGGCGATTCCCTTCAGCTCGCGTGAGCGGGCTTGAGGGCTTCACGCATCCGCCTC
>NZ_BMTR01000002.1 GCF_014649775.1 Streptomyces longisporoflavus
GCGCCAGACCGCTTCCGCGAGCTCCCTGCGGCGGAGTTCGGGGTCGATGACTTTAGGCATGGATTTTTTATAGCACGGCCGTGCTACATTCTTTGTGGCACGGTCGTGCTACTTAAAATGCGGAGGCTCCCATGCAGCTCACCCGCTCCTCCCGCTCCACCCACCCGAAGCCGCGCCGCGCTCGCCGCATCCGCCTGCCGCGCTCGCGATCCATATGGGCCGTATGGGCCGCTGCCGCCGGCTGGCTGGCGATCAATGCCCTCGTCCTGGCCGTAACCGGGGACCGGTTGCCCTTCAACTGGCCCTCGATCACAGGGCGGACAACCACCGAGCGCCTAGTGGACGCCAACATCGCTCTCGCCGAAGTCCTGCTCCTCATGGCACTCGTCTGGTTGCTCACCCGCCACCGTCGGCGCCCGGACGTCGCGGCCCGCGCCCCCGAGCGCGCACAAGCTCTGCGCGAGACCCTCCTGTTGCTGGCTTACGGAGCCGCCGGTCTCGCGCTCGGATACGTCCTCGCCCGCTCACTGGGCTGGCACCCGTTCGGCTTCCACCTCGCCGGCACGCTGTACGGAACGCACGAGCACGTCGCGGCGGCCGAGGCTGTCACCTGGGCGGTTTACAACCTGGTCGTCTACGCCCTGATACCGCTGATGTACTTCCGTCGCCGCTACACATCCGAACAGCTCTGCCTGCGCTCCTCCGGCCGCACGGCCGATGCCGTCCTGATCACCGTCGTTCTCCTGGTCGAGTCGGCGGTCCAGTTCCTGGTGCTCCGACCCGACATCCTCGACCTCGCCGGACGCCAACTGCTTCTGGGGCTGCCCCTGGCTTTCGTGCTCTACCTCGCAGGCGCGGTCCTCCCGGCCATGGTCTTCATCTACGCGATCCTGCTGCCGCGCATACTCCGCCTCACCGGCTCGACAGCCGCGACCGTCGTCCTGGGCGGTTTGGCCTACGCCGCCTTCCACCTCTGGGACGCATGGACGCTGCTCGGTTCCGCCGACGAGGCACTGCTGTCGGCGGCCTTTGTGATCCTGACTTACTTCGCCCCGGGAATGATGAAGTCGGTACTCACCCTGAGGACCGGCAACGCCTGGGTCCATGTGTGGGCGTACCACGCGCTGGCCCCGCACACGCTGGCCGACACCCGGCACGTCGTACACATCTTCCGTATCTGAACACGACCCTGCCTTACGGATAACGGGCGGTATCGCCCCTGCGGACACAGCGGATGGTGAAAAGCCGCGCCCAATCTTTCTTGCGTGCGGCGACGGTTTTTCCTCCGTCGGCTGGTCTTGACAGCGACCGAACCCGACCACCGTTGCGGAGCTTCCCATGCCCTCTCCCTCCCACACCGCTGTCATCACCGGCGCCGGACGCGGCTTCGGGCGCGCGATCGCCGCCGCGCTCGTCGCGACGGGCACCCGCGTCGTCGGCATCGCCCGTGACGCCCGGGAGCTTGACGCCGTACGCGACGCACTCGGCGCGGACTTCACACCCCTCGCCGCCGACGCCACCGGCGAAACGCTCGCCCATGACGTAATCCGCCGATACCGTCCCGGGCTGCTCGTCCTCAACGCCGGGGCCACGCCGCACATGGCGCCTGTGCACGAGCAGACCTGGGAAACCTTCAGCCGCAACTGGCAGTCCGACACACAGCACGTCTTCGCCTGGACGCGGGCAGCGCTGCGCGAGCCACTGTCGCCGGGCAGCGTCGTCGTCTCGATGTCCAGCGGAGCCGCCCTGGGCGGATCCCCGCTCAGCGGCGGCTACGCCAGCGCCAAGGCGGCCATCCGCTACATCCGCGGGTACGCGGCAGACGAGGCGCTGCGGGCCGGCCTGAACATCCGCTTCCACGCGCTACTGCCCAACATGACACCGGCCGGAGGCGTCGGTTCAGCAGCGATCGGCGGCTACGCCGCGCGCCAAGGCGTGGACCGGCAGACCTTCATCGAGGGCCAGGAACAGCCGCTCCTCACCTCCGAACAGCTGGCCAAAGCAGTCTTGGAGGTCGCACACGACTCCGACAGCGCCGCGGAATACCGAGTCGGCGGCGGCGGACTGCTCCCGGTCGGCTGAGCGGCTGCCTAGCGTGGATGCCACCCCGAACCGAAGAAAGGCCGACATGCCCTCGGACGCCGAATTCGCCGCCCAGGTCGAGCCGTTCAGGACGGAACTGCTCGCGCACTGCTATCGGATGCTCGGCTCGATACACGACGCCGAAGACCTCGTACAGGAAACCTACCTGCGAGCGTGGCGAGGATTCGACCGGTTCGAGGGCCGTTCCTCGGTGCGACGCTGGCTGTACAAGATCGCCACCATGGCCTGTCTGACGGCGTTGGAGACCCGCTCCCGGCGGCCGCTCCCCTCCGGCCTTGGCGCGCCCTCGGACGACCACCGGGTGGCCCTGGCGGCTCGCGAACCGTCGGTGGCGTGGCTCCAGCCTCTCCCGGACGCACTGGTCGGCCATGACGACCCGGAGGCCGTCGCGGTCCGCCGGAGCGGGGTGCGGCTCGCCTTCATCGCCGCTCTGCAGGTGCTGTCGGCCCGGCAGAGGGCCGTACTGACGTTGCGCGACGTACTGGTTTTCCGCACGGCCGAGGTCGCCGACATGCTGGACACCACAACCGCGGCCGTCGACAGCGCACTTCGCCGCGCCCGGGCCCGCCTGGACCAAGTGGCACCAGCCCCCGACGCTCTGACCGAGCCGGACGAGGAAACCGTGCGGACCATCCTGGACGGCTACGTCGAGGCGTTCACGCGAGCCGACGCCGACGCGCTGGTGCGCCTGCTGCGCGCTGACGTCGAGATGGAGATGCCGCCTACGCCCACGTGGTTCACCGGCCGACCGGCCGTCGTCGGCTTTCTTGCCCGCAGGGTGCTGCGCGGGGAGCGGTGGCATCTGGTGCCCGCCCGCGCCAACGGCCAGCCTGCCCTTGTCGCCTATCACAGAGCGGGCGAGGGCCGATTCGAGGCGCACGGCGTCCAGGTCCTGACCCTGAGCGGGGCGCGGATCGCCCGCATCACGGCGTTCAACGACCCGGGTCTTGTACCGACGTTCGGGCTCACGTCGACGATCGCGGTCTGACTCACTGCCGCCGAGGGGCGGCCCGAATGGTGGTGTGACGGGGATAGAACTTGGCGCCGCTCCCCGCCATGCCCGCAGGAAGCCCCGGCCCCCGGACCAGCGGCGCAATCGGCTGCCTTCAGCGGCCACTTCCCCCACACCTATGGTGGCCACGGCGGCGAAACCTGCCTCCTGATCACGCCGCCCCGCCCCACCAACGGCATCGAAGACCAAGGATGAACCGAGATTCATGTCTGAAAGCGAGCAACATTCCGTCATACGGGCCCCCGGCATACCGCACCTGCTCACCGTGGTGCTGTTCTGCTTCTCCGGATTCGCACTCCTGCTGCCCGTCTCCCCGGCCTGGGCCGTCAACGGCGGAGCCGACGAGTTCGGCGCCGGCCTCGTCACCGCCGTCCTCATGGCCGCGACCGTCGGGGCCCAGCTGTGCGTCAAGAGGGCCCTGCGCACACTCGGATGGACCCGCACTCTGGTCCTGGGCACCCTCCTGCTCGGCCTGCCCGCCCTTCTGCAAGCGCTCAGCGACCAGCTGTTGCCGATCCTGCTGACCACCGCCCTGCGAGGCGCGGGCTTCGGCATCATCACCGTCTGCGGATCCATCGCCGCAGCCGCCCTCGCCCCGAGCGGACGCCAAGGCGCAGCCATCGGCCTCTACGGCCTGGCCGTCGCCATCCCCCAGGTCATCCTCACCCCCGCGGCCCCGCGGCTGGTGGGCACGTTCGCTCTCCCCGCGATCATCGCCTGCGGCATACTCCCCGTCCTTGCACTGCCGTGGACACGGCCGCTCGGCCGCGCGGTCGAGGCCCGCGTCGCCGGTCCAGCGCCACAAGACGGCCATGCCCGGCGCTCCGACCCCGCGGTCACGGTGCTCCGGCGCATCCTGCTTCCGCTCACCGTGCTGCTCCTGGTCACGGCGGCGGGCGGCGCCGTACTCACCTTCGCCCCGCAGTTCACCGCCACCCCGGCGGTGGCCGCCACGGGCCTGCTCACCCTCACCGCTACCGCCGCGGTGGCCCGCTGGGGCTGCGGAGCACTGGCGGACCGGATCGCACTGCGGCCCATCAGTGTCACCCTCGTCTCCGCCGCGTGTGCGGGCCTGGCGCTGAGCGCCGTGGCCGTCGGTTCAGGGGGCGTTTCTGTGCTCGTACTGCTGGCCGGGCTGCTTCTGCTGGGAGCGGCGTACGGGGGCTTGCAGAGCCTCACGCTGGTGCAGGCGTTCACCTTCGCGGGGGCGGAAAACCGGCACACGACGTCCGTCGCGTGGAACATCGGCTACGACGCGGGCACCGGAATCGGGTCCCTCATGCTGGGCCTGGCAGCCCAAGTAGCCACTTTCTCCGCCGGGTTCACCACGATGTCCGTGGTGATGGCAGCCGCCGCCCTCACCGTTCTTTTCGCCGGACACCGGCCGACCACGAACAGTTCAGCGAACAGCCGCCAGAGTCCGCAGAGCGGGAAGCGCCGCTCGCTCACCGACTGCTAGGACGTGGCGTGTTCGGCACGGATCGCGGGGGCCGCTGCGCGCGCGGCAACGGCCGAACTCAGCCGAGAAACCGAGCGGCCACCCGCAGATCGGACACGAGGCCCGCGTACGCCTCATGCCTGTCCTTCGCCCGAAGTACCGCCGAGGGGTGCACGGTGGCGAGGCAGTGGCGGTGGCCGTCACTGTCTGCACTGTCCGCCCCTTCGACGTTCAGGGGCAGCTCCCGCCCCGCCGCCAGGGGAAGCAGGGTGCCCCGCGCCTCGGTCACCTTGAAGGAGCGACCCAGCAGGGACTTGCCGGCCGTCGCCCCCAGTGCGACCAGCAGTTCCGGGTTGACTCGCCGGACCTCCGCGTCGAGCCAGGGGCGGCACGCCGTGAGTTCGCTCAGGTTGGGCGCCTTGTGGATTCGGCGCTTTCGGCCTTCGGTAATGGGCGCGAACTTGAAGTGTTTGACGGCGTTGGTGAAGTAGACCTCTTCTTCATCAATGCCGACCTCATCGAGTACTTTGCGGAGCAGATGTCCGGCGGGGCCCACGAACGGCTCGCCCGCCTTGTCCTCCTGGTCGCCGGGCTGCTCCCCGACCAGCATGAGGCGAGCGCGAGCGCGACCGGCACCGAACACGGTCTGTGTGGCGTCCGCGTACAACGAACAGCCGCGGCAGTCGGCAGCCGCCCGACGAAGGGCCGGTAACCCGCCGCGTGCGGGAACGTAAGGGAGAGCGCCATCCGCTGTCCTGTCTCGCGAAACGGGCACAGCGTCTCCCTCCGTAAGGCGTCGGACCACCTTCGTATGTCCCGGGCCCGGTCCGCCTTGAGCCGCGCGGAAGGGCCTCTCAGGTCAACGGTGCCCGAGCGCCTCATGTCCCGCAAACCGCCGAGAATGCGAGTTCGGCGAAGGTTGCGGTCGCGTGAGCACGCCGTCGAAGATTCGCGATTGGGCCAGATGGAGGTCACGTACGCGCGTGAAGGAGAACAACCATCGAGCCGTCATTGCTCGGCTGTCGTCCTGGCGGCCGACTCCTGTTCCCGTTGCATTTGGCGCTTGATCTCGCGCCGAAATTCTTTGGACACCTCACCCGTTGTTGCAAACGTGATGATCTGCTGCGCAACGTCACGCAACTTGGTATTCGTGTGCATCGAAGCGTTGCGAATGACGTCCCACGCCGCATCCGGGCTCAGTCGCCCGAGCGCGATGATCACACCGATGGCCTGATCCACTGTGGCGTGGGCCCATACCGCTTGCCGCAGTTGCTCAACCTCGCCCTGCAACTCCGCCACGGCGTCGTTCTCGCCGGCCGCGGGCGCGGAACTGCTGGCGGCGCTGGTGTTGGCGTCGGTCGACACGCGAGCCCTCCGGGGTCTGGGGACGGTTCACACTTCACAGAATCTCGGATGACCTTCGTGCAGGCAAGCCCCTGCCCGGCCGGGCCTCCGAAAGGCGTCGCCCCTCTCCCCTCTCCAATCGCCTCTCCAGAGACGCGAGGCTCTCAGCCGCATCTCTGGGTAAAGTCAGCCGCAAGCGCGTTCCCGACTTCTATGAGTGAGGACGGCTGGCCGCGATGATCCAGAACGCAGTGGAACCGACTTCGCCGACGTCTCCGGCTTCTCCGGTAAGCACCCACAATGAGTGGGGCTTACTGGAGGAGATCGTCGTCGGGCGCGTCGAAGGCGCGACGATCCCGTCCAGTCACCCCGTGGTGACTTGCAACATTCCGTCCTGGGCGGCCCGTTTGCAGGGGCTCGCCGCCGGCTTCGAATATCCGAGCAGACTGGTCGAGCCCGCGCAGGAAGAACTCGAGCAATTCGTTGATCTCCTGCAATCTCTCGGAATCACCGTCAGGCGCCCCGACGCGGTCAAACACAAGGAAACGTTCGGCACTCCCGAGTGGACGTCGCACGGCTTCTGCAACGCTTGCCCGCGAGACAGCATGCTCGTTATCGGCGACGAGATCATCGAGACGCCGATGGCCTGGCCCTGCCGGTACTTCGAGACCCACTCCTATCGAACTCTCCTGAAGGACTACTTCCGGCGCGGCGCGCGCTGGACCGCGGCGCCGCGACCCCAGCTCACCGACGACTTGTTCGAGGCGGACTTCTCCGTCCCCCGAGCCGACGAGCCCATGCGTTACATCCTCACCGAGTTCGAGCCGGTGTTCGATGCGGCGGATTTCGTGCGGGCGGGGCGCGATCTGTTCGTCACCCGCAGCAATGTCACCAACGGCATGGGCATCGACTGGCTGAGGCGTCACCTCGGCCCCAGCTACCGCATCCACGAGATCGAAAGCCGCTGCCGCGCACCCATGCACATCGACACGACCTTCCTGCCGCTCGCGCCGGGCAAGGTGCTGGTGAATCCCGAGTACATCGACGTCGACCGCCTGCCCGACGTACTGGACTCCTGGGATGTCCTCGTCGCCCCCGAACCCGACCCGATCGACGCCCGGCTGCTCAAGCTCACCTCGATGTGCGGCAAGTGGCTCAGCATGAACGTGCTCATGGTCGACGAGACGCGAGTGATCGCGGAGCGACACCACACCGGGATGCTGCGCGCCCTCGAGGGGTGGGGATTCGAGCCCATCCCCTGCGACTTTCTGCATTACGCGCCGTTCGGCGGTTCATTCCACTGCGCGACGCTCGACATCCGGCGACGCGGCACCCTGGAAACGTACGTCTGAAAACGGCCCTCGAACCTGCACAACGGCGGCGGGGCCCAGGCCCGGCCCCTGGTCGAGCCGGGAGATCCTTCCACCTCCCAGGGCGTCGTGACCTCCCGGCCCGCAAACCCCCGGTCTCCCTGCACCACCCAAGCCAAACCCTCACGCTCCGGCGGCCTCACAGAGCTATCGGAGCGATCAGTCGTTCAAACGGGTGCGCAGCAGCCGCTTGCCGAACTCGGCGCCTTTACGGCTGTCCGCCTGGGCCTTGCGGAAAAGTTCGACCAGTTCGGTGTCCTTCTCACGCTCCGCGTCCTGGATGTAGGACTCCAGGCGCAGCGCGTTGTTCAGGCACGACTCGACGTACCAGATGAGGTTGTAGTCCTTGTCCCGGGTGCCTGTGGCACTTCCGGTTTCGGCATTGCTGGTCATCGCTCAGGCCTCCTTGTCTCGGGTCGGACGCTCCGGGCGAGCAGGGGGCACGTCGCCCATTGCCCGCCAGGCAGAGCACGAAGCGATCGCCGAGTACCCAGCGGGTTTCGGCGTACTCCCGGACGGGCTGCTTCCCCGCATCGGCCCCTCCCCTTTGCGCCACGCCTTCTCGCAGGACCTGCAGGGTGGCTGACGCGGGTTCCGGGCGGTCCAGCGGATCAGCCGACCAGGCCGCCGGAATCCCGACCCTTGCGGGGAGATTCCGGCGGCCTGGCTCGACTTGGGGTGTGTTGTCTCAACCCGACGGTGCGCCGCCGAGAGCGCGTACAGCTCGTGTGACGTCGCCGTACGTCTTTCCGTCAGGCAACTTCCGGACTGCTTCGAGGGCCTGTTCCGGCGCCTGGTGCGCTTCCAGCGTCGACAGCAGCGACTGCCGGTCTGCCGGAAACGTGCTGTGCTCGAGGTGCCGGCTCAGCTCCAGGCGCAGGGCGTCGGCCTCGGCGGCCGAGCGCGCCCGTTCGCGGTCCTCGCCCGGCGGCGGCACGGGGCCGCCCGCGTCCGGGACGATGTCGTCGTCCGCCGGCGGCTCGGGGTCGTTCGCCTCCTCGACGTGCGTGTGCTGACCGGAGCGCAGATAGCCCTCGAGCTCGTGCTTTCTTTCGTCGTCCTCACGCGGGCTCACCTGGTTGCTGCCTCTGTCCACGGCAACGCACCTCCCAGTTCACACGGTTCCGGTCCTGGCTCTCAGGTCGCACTCGGCTCGTACGTCCAGCGCAGGAGGGCGCCAAGTCCTCCCGCCGGGACGTCGTCACGCGCCTCCTCGGACGGGATGATCAGGACGTCGGCGGACGTGGCCGCCGCGGAGCGCAGCAGCGCGTCATCAGCGCGTACGGAGACGGGGTCACCGTCGCCGAGGGCGTCGGCGTCAGTCCGTCGCACTGCCACCTGGTCCGGGTCGGTGCCCGCCCACATCTCGCGATGGAGGTCGGGCCCGTCGGGCCACACCAGCAGGGTGTCGATGCGGTGCTCGCGGGCTGCGTCCACCACGGCGGGGACACCTTCCACTGCGTCGGTCGGCCGGTCGGTGCCCACACGGCCTGCCCGGAAACGATCGAGGGCCTCGTCGATGCGTCGGTGCAGGTGCTCCTGGCGGGCATTCTCGATGGCCTCTTCGAGGGCCGCGGACCCGGAACCGGCCGCGCGTCCGCCGTGTTCCGTCTCGACCGTCACGGCGCGAACCGCCTCCGGCAGCTTGTCGCGTACCGCCGGCCTCTCGCGGGGGTCGCCCACCAAGACGATGAGATCGGCGTTCGACCCTTCGTAGGCCGCCGTCAGCTTTTCGGCGATCTCTGCGGCATTGTGCTCCCAGGTGTTCTCGACCTTGAGCTGGAAGTGCCGCTCCGACCAGTCGGAGGTGGTGGTGCGATGCACCGGCCACTGCCGTCCCTCCACGTGCCCGGATTCCTCCGGCCCGGAGTCGGCCCGCAACTCGAAGTCGGCGCCGGTGCGGTCGATGTAGGCGACGAGACTCACCGGGTCCTGGCCGCACAACTCCAGCAGCGGCGTCAGCCGCGGCAGAGCCGACCAAGAGGCGATTTCCCCCTGCGGCCGCCGCGACAGACGGTGGCTGAGGACTACCTCACCCCCGGTGGCGAAAAGGACGCGCCCCGCGGGGTTCTCGGCGGGCGAGAGCCCTGTCAGACCGTCGCGGACCGCCGCGATGGTCGGCTCGTCCGCACCCTCCTCTTCCAGGGTCCGGCATATCTCCCGCACGGACAATTCACGCCGCTTGGCGCCCGACTCGTCTGCCTGGCCGGGGTCGAAGTACACGGTCGCCCAGGGGCCGGGCCTGTCCAGGAGTGGTTGCAAAAACGAAAGACGCATGGTGACTCGCTCCTCCCGGCCGGCCTTCGAGGCCGGCCCGCAATCGGATTCGGCGGTCGGTGCCAGTTGATCGGTTCGGTCGGTTCGGTCGGTTCGGTCGGTCTGCTGGTTTCCGGGGCGTTCGCCCTTTGGGCCGCGACCACGTCCTGGTCGCAGAGGTCGGTGTTCTCGGCGATGTCGCACATCCGCGCGCGTCGGGTGTCGTACTTCTTGCTGCCGGGTTCCGGCATGACGATCACCTCTTGTTTCGCGAGTCCCCTGGTGCAAATAGCGCAAACTACCGCTCGCCATGAAATTTGAGATCGTGAAGCGATAGGGCAGGAGTAGCTCCGGCGAGCCGCTCCGGCGCTTCAGTCGAATGGACCGGACCGCGCAATCTGCTCGCCTCGCCCGCCGGGCTGCACGGATGCAAGGCCCTCGCTTCCATTTCCGTGAGTTTCACTGATGCCGCCCGGCGCGGGGGCAGCCGAGCGGCAACAATCCAGGTAAGGACCGCTCAGCACACCGGAGGTCTCTCATGGCTACTGCCGTCAAGGACATGCTCGACGCCTACCCTGCCGACCTCAGCGAGGTCGCGGTCGACAAACTCTCCTCCTGTATCGAAGAGTGCATCATCTGTGCCCAGGCATGCACGGCGTGCGCGGATGCCTGCCTCGCGGAGGAAGCGCCTGCCGAACTGGTCAAGTGCATTCGTACCGACGCGGACTGCGCCGACATCTGCAGCGCGACCGCCGCGGTGCTCTCCCGACGCACCGGCTACGACGCCAAGGTCACCAAGGCCATGCTGCAGGCGTGCGCAGCCATCTGCAAAGCCTGCGGGGACGAGTGCAAGAGCCACGCCGAGAAGCACGATCACTGCCGTATCTGTGCCGAGGCATGCCGCCGCTGCGAGCAGGCGTGCAATGACCTGATCGCTTCCCTCTGATCGGTTCACTGCGTCCGAATGGCACGCGACTGGCCGCACTGCATTACGACGTGCCGACCCAGGACCTCGGTATCCCCGTTGCGGCGCATCCCCACGCTTACGGACGGGGCGGCTCGGGTCGCGTCGGCGGCACTGGGCTCGGACCGGGAGGCGTGGGAGGTATGGGGTCGGGGCCCGGCGGAGGCACCGGGGACGGGGCGGGGCCCGGTTGCGGGCCCGGAGGCGGCGAGGGGGGCGTCGGGGCCGGCGGCACCGGGTCAGGGCGCGTCGGGTCGGGCCTGCCGGGCGGCTGCGGGACAGTCACGATCAGGTCCTCCTTGTTTGTCGGGCTTGTTTGTCGGTTCAGGTGTCCGGGGGTCGCTACGAGTTGCGTCATTGGCGCAAGCGCAGCGCCCGTCACGTCTCGGGCGCCGTGGCGCGGTGTTCGTCCAGGGCTTCGATGACCTCGTCGTCGGTCACTTGCTCGAAGTCGTCGTACCAAAAGCCCACTGCCCCGAAATCAGGCGGCTGCTGAAGACAGACGACGTCGTCAGCTTCCGCGCGCATACCTGCCGCGGCCTCAGGAGCGCAGACCGGGATTGCGAGGATCAGCCGGGCGGGTTCCAGACTCCGGAGATGGCGGAGAGCGGCGCGCGCGGTGACGCCCGTGGCCAGCCCGTCGTCGACGACGATCACATTGCGGTCCTTGACGTCCCACATGGGCCGACCGCCGCGGTAGAGCTGTTCGCGGCGCTTCAGTTCGTGCCGTTCACGGACCACGTCCAGGGCGAGGCGATCCTCGCTGAGGTCGACCATGTCCAGTGCCCGTCGGTCGAAGAGCGGCGGGTCGTCACCCACGATCGCGCCGATGCCGGTCTCGGGACGTCCGGGGAGGCCGATCTTCCGCGCGACGAGCACGTCCAGTGGTGCGCCGAGGGCGCGCGCCACTTCGGCTGCCACCGGTACGCCACCGCGGGGCAGCGCGAGGACGACAGCATGCGCAAGTTCACTTTCGGCAGCCCGCTCCGCGAGCCGAAGTCCGAGTTCCCGGCCGGCTGCTCGGCGATTCTGCAATCGCATGACCTGATGCCTGCCTTCCTCCCTCGGAGGGTTCGAAGGGTCATCCCGCCCCCGGTTCCGCGTTCCCTGTTCCGCGTTCCCTGTTCTGGCTTTTCAACGTAACCGCGCTCCGCCTCGCGCGCGCCATGGGCCAACCTCACGGCGGTCACATCCCCCTGGGCCAGGTCCCCTCTCAGCTGAGGTGTTCATCGTCTGCTCCGTCGGTCAAGTGGTCACGGAACCAGTCGGCGGCGGCCACGACGGCCTGTGCCAGCGCACCGCCTTCGGGCGTCCGTCGCAGCTCTCAGCGGCGCGCCAACAGTGCTCGGGTCTCTCTGTCGACCTGTTGAGCCTCCCCGGTGGGTACGACGATGACCGGGACACGCGCCCCGGGCTTGCTGACGATCTCGGGGCGCTCGGCGACCAGCGCCCGCAGATCGCCCGTGACGCCGAGCGTGGCAAGGCGCGCGCACACCTCCACGCGCACCTCGGGCTGGTCCTCACCGATTTCACCGGTGAAGACCACTGCGTCGAGCCGGTCCAGCGAGGCGGCCATCTCGGCGATGCCACGACGGCAGTGGTGGGTGAAGACCTCCAGGGCCAGAGCGGCACGCTCATCCCCCGCGGCTCGGCTGCGTACCAGGTCCCGCGTGTCATCCGACGTGCCGGACAGGGCGAGCAGCCCGGACTCGTGGTTCAGCGCGTTCTCCATGTCCCCCGCAGACAGGTGGTGCCGGGTCTGCAGCCATGTCAGGGCTCCGGGGTCGACGCTGCCGCTGCGACGGCTCATCACCAGCCCCTCCAGTGGGGTGAATCCCATCGTCGTGTCGACGCTGCACCCGTCGCGCACCGCACATGCGGAGCAGCCGCCGCCGAGATGGGCGATCACCAGGTGAAGCTGTTCGGGACGGCGGCCGAGCAGACCGGCGGCCTGGCCGAGCGCCCAGGCGTAGGAAAGCCCGTGGAAGCCGTAGCGGCGCAGGCCGTAGTCCTCGCGCCAGGTGGCGGGCACCGCGTATTCGCGCGCGGCAGCCGGCAGATCAGCGTGGAAGACGGTGTCGAAGCAGGCGACGTGCGGGATGTCGGGCAACAGCTCGCGGGCCGCGTCCAGAACCGTCAGGGCGGGCGGGACGTGCAGCGGCGCGAGATCGGCCACCTGATCCAGCTCGGCGCGGACCTCGGCGTAGACCAGGGTGTGGCCGTACAGATCCGGTCCGCCGTGGACGATGCGATGACCGACGGCGGTGGGGGCGGGCGCTTGGTCCAGCAGCTTCCTCAACGGGCCCGATGCGTCGTCGCCCGGCGGAGAGTCGCTGTGGTGTTCGGCGAGGATCTTGCCGTTCGCATCGAACACGGTCAGACGCAGGCTCGACGAGCCCGCGTCTGCCACCAGGACCGGGCTGTTGCTCTGGGCGCACACATTGATCCTTTCCCGCGGTCTTCGTGAGCACGCGGCCGAGAAGTGCGTCCAGGGAGGCCGGCGTGCATGCCGCGGCACCGAGGTACCCGACCCGGTCCCGCAGGAAACGAAGACGGACACCGTATGAGCCCGGCGGACGAAGGAGGGGTCGGTCGGGCCTCGCCCTCGACCTCACACTCCAGGCGTAACGTCTGTTTGAATTCGCGAATTGTGGGTGACCGGTAGGCATGGCCGTTCTCAGGAAATTTGCCCGCCCCATGCTCGCTTCCGTCTTCCTCACCGGAGGATGGAGCACTCTTCGAAACCCCAAACCCGTGGCCCCCGCAGCCGAACCGGTTGCGGTTCCGCTGGCCTTCCGGATCCCCCGGCTCACCGAAGATCCGGAACAGCTGGTCCGTGTCAACGGCGCGGTCCAGGTAGGAGCCGGCTTGATGCTGGCGACCGGACGCGTTCCGCGCCTCGCCGCCCTGGCGCTGGCCGGTTCGCTGGTGCCGACGACCCTCGCCGGTCATGCCTGGTGGAAGGAGGAGGACAAGGAGCAGCGGGCGGCTCAGCGTACGCAGTTCCTCAAGAACCTCTCGCTGCTCGGCGGGTTGCTCATCGCGGCGGCCGACGCGCACGGCAAGCCCTCCCTCGCCTACCGGACCCAGGCCGCCGCGGTCGCGGGCCGCCGGAGTGCCCGACATGCCCGGCGCGAGGCGTCGAGCACGCTGACCGACGCGGCCGGGTCCCTCCGGTCGATGTCCAAGAGCGCACAGCAGACAGTCGCGCGGCAGTTCTGAGCCTCGCTCGCCACCCGCGCCCATCGCGTATCGCGCGCAGGGGCTCGGCGCACGCCCCGGCGCCGGGCCTCGTACGCCTGCGAGCAGCGTCCACGTCACGGGCAACGCGATGCCCAGGCGGAAACGTGGGGATCTGCTGCTTCGCGTACGTGGGCGCGGACCCTGTCGCAGCTTGGCCGACCGTCAGGATGCGGGAAGGACCGCGCCGGTGGATTCCGTCGCGCGGGCCGGCGCTGCTGTGGGCGGCCCCCCGCCGATCGTGCTCAGCCGCATCCGGGCCGCGTCGAGCGCCGACCCGACCTCACGGGTGCCGGTGCAGACGCACAGGGTGTAAGCGAGGTCGTCCATCCTCTGACGGGCCTCTGCACTCCCGCTGCGCCCATGCAGCGCCCTCAGCTCCTCGTACTGTTCCATCAGTTCGCGCAGTACGGACGGGTGAGCCATCAGCACGGCGGTCTCCTTACCTCTCGAAGGGCAAGCACACAGGGATGATCGGCTGCCGCACAGCAGCCGACGGCAGCCGTTCTCGGCAGCGCCGATGGGAGACGGGTCAGGACGGTAGTCGAGGAAGGACAACACTCGCTCCGCGGAAGCAGGGCTCAGTGACATGGCCGGCTTCCTGACCTCGAAATCAGTTTGCCCACCAAACGGCGTCTCACGCCACTCGACGCCCTTCGGCCACCGGGCGAGGTCGCCTCGCCCGGCGAACGGGTTGTCTTGTGGCGTCGCAGATTCACTTCTGCCGGGCCGGGCATGCGTTGTCTCGTATGTCAGTAAAAGCCGGGAAGGTGACCTGATGACTGAGTACGAACGTTCACGCACGATGCCCGCTCTGCCGGAGCACGTTTTCGATCAGGCTGCCGAGGTCGATCAGATGGACGCCTGGCTGCCGCAGAACCTGCACGTGGATGCCGGGGATCCGCCCGCGGTGAGCGTGCATGAGGACCGGACCGAACAGGACGTGTCCGCCCTGCTGCGCGCCCGGCCCGAGCAGTTGCGGCTCGAGTGGGGCACGCGCGAGCAAGGCGACTACACGGGCTGGCTCCAGGTCGCCGGTCTGGACGAGGGCACGAGCGAGGTCACGGTGCACCTGTCGTTCTTCGAGGGGGCGCATGACCCTGGCGAACAAGCCGTGCACACCGCCCTCGACCGGAGCCTGCAGCGCCTTGAGGAACAGGTACGGCTGCGCGTCGACAACGCGGCGGGCTGAGTGATCGCTGCTCTCCCCGCGAACCCCGCCGGGGACGGTACGAACGGCCACGCCATGTCCACACCCTCCAGCGCGGGATCCGCACTGGAGCGGGCGCCTGGATCTACTTTTCGTCCGCTCCCCCACGGGCTCCGGAGTCGCCGCCCGGCCCGCGCCCCGGCAGCATTTCCTGCACCTTGGCCTTGAACCCCTGCCGGATCATGCCGACACGGTCGCTGTCGCCCTTGACGATGGCCGACGCGGCGGCCTCGATCTGGTCAAGGCTGGCGTGCGGGGGAATCGGCGGCACCGCCGGGTCGGTGCGGAAGTCGATCACGAAGGGACGGTCCGAGCCGAGCGCCCGGTGCCAGGCGGCCTCCACGTCGCCCGGCTTCTCCACGCGCACCCCGTCGAGCCCGATGGAGCGGGCGAAGTCGGCGTACGGCACGTCGGGCAGCGCTTGCGAGGGCAGGAACTGCGGGGCTCCGGACATCGCCCGCATCTCCCACGTGACCTGGTTGAGGTCCTGGTTGTTGAGCACCGCCACGACGAGCCGCGGATCCTGCCACTCGGGCCAGTACTTGGCGATGGTGATGAGCTCGGCCATCCCGTTCATCTGCATGGCGCCATCACCCACGAGGGCGATGGCGGGGCGCTCCGAGTGGGCGAACTTCGCGCCGATCACGTAGGGAACGCCGGGCCCCATGGTGGCCAGGGTGCCCGAGAGGGAGCCGCGCATCGTGCCGCGCATGCGCAGATGCCGGGCGTACCAGTTCGCGGCGGAGCCCGAGTCGGCGGCGAGGATCACGTCGTTGGGCAGCAGGGCGTCGAGCGCGTGGACCACGTACTCGGGGTTGATGGGGTCGGCCTCCACGGCGGCCCGCCGTTCCATGACCTCCCACCAGCGCGCCGTATCCTTTTCGATCTTCTTCCGCCAGGAGCCGTGCTTCTTCTTCCGCAACTGCGGCAGCAGCGCCTTGAGTGTCTCCTTGGCGTCGCCCACCAGGTTGACCTCGAAGGGATAGCGCAGCCCGATCATGTGCGGATCGATGTCGATCTGTACGGCCCGGGCCTGGTCGAGATCGGGCAGGAACTGGCTGTACGGGAAGCTGGAGCCGATGACGAGCAGCGTGTCGCAGCCCTGCATGAGTTCGTAGGAAGGACGGGTGCCCAGCAGGCCGATCGATCCGGTCACGTACGGCAGATCGTCGGGCAGCGCGTCCTTCCCCAGCAGCGCCTTGGCGACCCCGGCACCCAGTTGCTCGGCGATCGCCTCCACCTCGGCACGGGCTCCCCGCGCGCCTTGGCCGATGAGGATGGCCACCTTCTCCCCGGCGTTCAGCACTTCGGCGGCCTTGGTGATCTCCGCAGCGGCGGGGACGGGTGCGTAGGAGGCCATGCCCAGGCTGGAAGGCACCATCTTGAACGCGTGGGTCGGCGGGGAGTAGTCCAACTCCTGCACGTCGGCGGGGACGATGATCGCGGTCACCGTCCGGCGCGCGTACGCGGTGCGCATCGCCCGGTCGATGGCGTTGGGGAGTTGCTCGGGGACCGTCACCATTTCGCAGAAGTCGGAGGCGACGTCCTTGTAGAGGCTCAACAGGTCGACTTCCTGCTGATAGGAGCCGCCCATGGCGGTGCGGTTGGTCTGCCCGACGATCGCGACCACCGGCACGTGGTCGAGCTTCGCGTCGTACAGGCCGTTCAGGAGGTGGATCGCGCCCGGCCCCGAGGTCGCCGCGCACACACCGACCTTGCCGGAGAACTTGGCGTATCCGACCGCCTCGAAGGCTGACATCTCCTCGTGCCTGGACTGGATGAACTGCGGCTTGTTGTCCGCTCGCTCCCAGGCGGCGAGCAGACCGTTGATGCCGTCTCCGGCGTAGGCGAAGACCCGCTCCACCTCCCACTCGCGCAGGCGCTGGAGGATGTAGTCGGAGACTTTCGTGGACACAGGATCGGCCTTTCTCTAGGGGTGGGGCGGGTGGAGGGCCCTCAGCTGCGGTGCTGGACGGCCAGAGCGGTCGCGCCGGCAGCCGCTGACGCGCCGATGGCGGCGCCGAAGGGGCGGCGCCCCTGCGGGGGGCCCGGGGATGGGGCGGCGGGGCGGGAGCCGGCCTTCTCCGGACAGGGGGCCGGGAGCGGGCCGTCCAGGCCGAGGGCCGACGCTGCTGCCAGGTGCATCGCCCGGCGGCCTGTCCCGCCTTGCTCGATCCGGGTCCGGGTCCGGGTCCGGCTCCGGGTCCGGCAACTGAAACCGTCCGCGATCACCAACGTGTTCGGCGCGGCCTCGCGTACCCCGGGCAGGACCCCGAGTTCCCCGGCCGGCTCACCGGCCTCGATGCCCGCACGGCGCAACGGCTCCCGGTCCGCGTCGTCCTTCGTCACGGCGTGCTGGGGGCAGTGGGTCTGTACGGGCCGCCGCCGCGGGACAGGTCGGGCGCGCCGAAGCGGACGCGGACACCGACGGCCTGCGCACCGGCATCGACCGAACGGGGTACGACTACCCCGATCGGCACCTGCCGGTAGTCGGAACCGTCCGCGGCGTACGCGCCACGGCTGCCCGCGTCGAAGCGCACCTCGCCGTCGGCCCGCTTCCGCAGCGCACGCTCCAGACCGGCGGTGTCGGGGGACGCGTCGTTCACTCTTGTGCCTCCCGCACCCGTGCCGGGGCCTGGCGCCGTTCTCATGACTTCATTCACTCCCTTGCCGCGGGGTCCGACAACCGGAGTCCAGCGTGAAACGCCCGCGCCCCGCTGCTCCATCAGCGTCGACTCGCTGCCGGTCGGGCCTCCGTCCGCACGCCGGGTATCCGCCCGGACAGCCGGGAAAACATCCAGATCGTCCGGCTCTGCCCCCGGCACCGGCCGACGGGGCGACGGCGCGTTTGACGCTCCGCTTCGCGGGCACCCCGAGCACCGACGCGCGATGATCAGAGGGCGGAACGCGGCACTCCGCACGCACGAGCACGAGGTGGTCACGAGCGACCAGGACAGTGAACAGGCCGTGGCCACCGCACGCGGACCACGACGGTGGAGCCGCCGTACGGAGGCCCGGCAGACCACCCATCACACGACCACGCACGAGCGCGCCCCGAACGGCCGGGGCGTCGGAATGGACAGCCATGAGCAGCGGTTTCACGGGGCCCGAAGGACTCGGGCAGGATCCCTTCGAGGATCTCTTCGCACGGTTCTTCGGCAGCGGCCGACGGCAGATCGACATCGGCAGACTGATGAGCGGGCCCGCACGCCAGCTGGTGGCCACGGCAGCCTCGTACGCCGCTGAACACGGCAAGAGCAACCTCGACACCGAGCACCTGCTGCGAGCGGCCCTGACACTCAAGCCGACGCGGAATCTGATCGAGCAGTCGGGGACCGACCCCGACACCGTCGCCGCCGAGATCGACCGGCATGCCGGGGAGGTCGAGAACGTAGAGCCCCCGCAGGCGGTAGCGCTCACGCCCGCCGTGAAACGGGCGCTGCTCGACGCGCACGAGGTGGCGCGGGCTCTCGGCGCCGGGTACATCGGCCCCGAGCACATCGTCATGGCGCTCGCCGCCAATCCCGACAGCGCGGCCGGCCACATCCTCAACGCGGCGCGCTTCGATCCGGGCCCCGCGCCACAAGCACCGCAGGGACAGCCCGGCGCCGCCGAACAACGGCAGCAGGGCGCGGGCGGCGCCACGCCCACGCTCGACAAATACGGCCGGGACCTGACCGCACTGGCCGGAGAAGGCCGGGTGGACCCCGTCATCGGCCGCGACGAGGAGATCGAGCAGACCATCGAGGTG
The DNA here is from genome assembly GCF_014649775.1 of Streptomyces longisporoflavus. Taxonomy (GTDB): domain Bacteria; phylum Actinomycetota; class Actinomycetes; order Streptomycetales; family Streptomycetaceae; genus Streptomyces; species Streptomyces longisporoflavus. Next base: position 18,689 of record NZ_BMTR01000002.1, read on the forward strand.
CTCTCGCGGCGGGGCAAGAACAACCCGGTCCTCATCGGCGACGCGGGCGTCGGCAAGACCGCCGTGGTGGAAGGCCTCGCCCAGCGGATCGCGGACGGCGACGTGCCGGAGACGCTCGCCGACCGCCGTGTCATCGCGCTCGACCTGTCGGGCGTCGTGGCCGGCACGCGCTACCGCGGCGACTTCGAGGAGCGGCTGAACGGCATCATCGACGAGGTGCGTGCGCACTCCGACGAGTTGGTCGTCTTCATCGACGAACTGCACACGGTGGTCGGAGCAGGCGGCGGCGGTTCCGAAGGCGGCTCGATGGACGCGGGCAACATGCTCAAACCCGCGCTCGCCAGGGGCGAACTGCACGTGATCGGGGCGACCACCCTGGAGGAGTACCGGCGGTACATCGAGAAGGACGCCGCCCTGGCCCGCCGCTTCCAGCCCATCCTCGTAGCGGAGCCGACGGCCGCCGACGCGGTGGAGATCCTGCGCGGCCTTCGCGACCGCTACGAGGCGCACCACCAGGTGCGCTACTCCGACGAGGCCCTGCTCGCCGCCGTCGAACTGTCCGACCGCTATCTCACCGAGCGGTTCCTGCCGGACAAGGCCATCGATCTCATGGACCAGGCGGGTGCGCGGGTCCGCCTGCGCTCGCGCACGAAGGGCACCGACGTACGGGCCCTGGAACGGGAGATGGAGCAGTCGGTCCGCGACAAGGATCAGGCCGTGGCTGCGGAGAACTACGAACGCGCCACCGAACTCCGCGACCGTATCGGCGAGTTGGCCCGCAAGATCGAGTCCGGACGGACTCGCGAGCCGGGTGACGGGCAGATCGTGGAGGTGGCTCCCGACGACATCGCCGAGGTGGTGTCGCGCCAGACGGGCATCCCCGTCAGCACCCTGACCCAGGAGGAGAAGCAGCGCCTGCTCGGCCTGGAACAGCACCTTCACGAGCGCGTCGTCGGTCAGGAGGAGGCCGTCAGCGCCGTCGCCGAGGCGGTGCTCCGCTCACGCTCCGGCCTCTCCAGCCCCGATCGGCCCATCGGCAGTTTCCTCTTCCTCGGACCCACCGGCGTGGGCAAGACGGAGCTCGCGCGGGCCCTGGCGGAGGCGCTGTTCGGCAGCGAGGAGCGCATGGTCCGGCTCGACATGAGCGAGTTCCAGGAACGGCACACGGTCAGCCGCCTGGTCGGAGCACCGCCCGGATACGTGGGCCACGACGAGGCGGGCCAGCTCACCGAGGCCGTACGACGCCACCCGTACTCGCTGCTGCTGCTCGACGAGGTGGAAAAGGCCCACCCCGACGTCTTCAACATCCTTTTGCAGGTCCTTGACGACGGCCGGCTGACCGACGCCCAGGGCCGGACGGTGAACTTCACCAACGCCGTCATCGTGATGACCAGCAACCTCGGCTCCGAGGCGATCACGGGACGGGGCGCGGCACTCGGCTTCCGGGCGGACGGCACCGACTCCGACGAGGAGGCCCGGCGCGAGCAGGTGCTGCGGCCGCTGCGCGAGCACTTCCGGCCGGAGTTCCTCAACCGCATCGACGAGATCGTCATCTTCCGGCGGCTCAGCGGCGAGCAGTTGCGGCAGGTCACCGATCTGCTCCTCGAGGAGACCCGGCGCCGGCTGAAGGCACAGGACATCACCATCGAGTTCGCCCCCGCGGCGGTGGACTGGCTCGCACAGCGGGGTCACCAGCCCGAGTACGGCGCCCGTCCGCTGCGCCGCACCATCCAGCGGGAGGTGGACAACCGACTCTCGCGCCTGCTCCTGGACGGGCAACTGACCGCCGGCGACCGTGTCCTGGTGGACGTCGACGGCGAAGCGTTGTCCATCCGCCCGGTCCGAGAACCGACGTCACCGGAGGCCTGACGATGCCAGAACCCGCACACGAGGCGCCGCGCGAGACGACCCCCGTCGCCCACTCCCCCGGCGCCACCGACAAGGTGGCCGTCGTCACCGGCGCGGATTCCGGCATCGGCCGGGCCACAGCCGTCCGCCTCGCCGCTGCCGGCATGGACATCGGCATCACGTGGCACCGCGATCAGAAGGGCGCCGAAAGTACCGCCGCCGAAGTGCGCCGCCACGGCCGGCGCGCGGCGATCGCCCGGATGGACCTGACCGAACCGCCCGACGCGGCGAAGGTGATCGACGAGCTCGCCGAGCGCCTCGGCAGGATCGATGTCCTGGTCAACAACGCCGGGACGGGCACCGCGACCCCGTTTTTGGACCTGGACCTCGACGATGTGCGGCGGGTGCTCGACGTCGACCTCGTCGGACCGTTCGTGTGCGGCCAGCACGCCGCACGCCGCATGATCCGTCAGGGTGACGGTGGTCGCATCGTCAACGTGACCTCCGTACACGAGCATCAGCCCCGGGTGGGCGCCGCTCCGTACTGCGCCGCCAAGGGCGGCCTCGGGCTGCTCACCCAGGTGATGGCCCTGGAACTCGCGGAGCACGACATCACCGTCAACTCCGTCGCACCCGGCGAGATCGCCACGCCGATGACCGGGCAGGAGGACACGGACGTACACAAGACAGATCGCCCCGGCATCCCGCTCGGCCGCCCCGGCGACGCCCGTGAGATCGCCTCGGTCATCGCCTTCCTCGCAGGACCCGAAAGCTCGTACGTGACGGGCGCTTCCTGGGTCGTGGACGGCGGCATGGTGCGCATGGGGCCACAGGCAGGCTCCCACCTGCAAAGCCAGGAGTGGCGGCGCCCGTAAGCACCGGCCCAATCACCGAGCCCGCTACGACCGGCACCCGACGGGCCGTCGTCGGCGGGCGAAGAGCACTGCCGGGATGTCACGCCTCGATCTTGCCGGAACGGCGCAGGGCGGCGCGGCGGCGCAGGCGCATCGGCAGTACGTACCAGCAGAATCCGAACCAGAGCATGACCGCGCCGACGAGCACTTCGGCCAGCACGCCGGGAACCACCAGACGCAGGATCAGCAGCAGCGTGCAACCGATGGTCAGCGCGAGCAGCACCATGCCGAAGATCATCAAACGGCCTGCGGCCTCGACCACTTCGTCCTTCATGCGCTGACCGGACAGGAAGCGGTGAATGGAGACAGGTGCTATCAGCGAACCCGTCGCAGACGCGCCGAGGACGACCGTGATCACATAAATGACCCGGTCGAACGTGTCCAAGTCCCGGAAGAGGGGAGTGAAGGCGACACTGAGCAGGAACCCGAAAAGGATCTGTACCCCGGTCTGGGCGACCCGGGTCTCCTGAAGGATCTCGTTCCAGCGCCGATTGACTCGTTGACGTGCGTGCTCGGGCGGCTCGGGCGGTTCGAGGGAGCGCTCCGTGGCGTCGCCGTCCTGGCATCCGTGGCAGATCGGGGTTTCGTCGGCGAACTCGACCGGTCGCTCCGTCGTGGACATGATCTCCTCCTTTGCCAGAGAACCCGGATGCCCCACGCTGCTCGATTTATGCAGGCCGTGCGGGCTGCGCAAGTTATACAGGCCGTGCGGGCCCCCGCCTCGACACCGGAGAACTGCCGTACACCGCCCACGCGTTGTGCGAACGCTGCTGGAGGCCCACCCGTGACGACAGCCGGCTCCGTGGTGTCAGTGGGGCATGGCACGGTGATGTTCATGACTGTAACCGCACGTGAAACCGTCCGCGATGCCGGGCGGGCTCTTGGCGTACCCGAGCCGGTGACCGAGGCGTTCGTCCGCCTCCTGCGCCCCTGCGTCTACCTCTGCCCCTACGAGCAACTGCCGGAAGAGTTGCGCAAAGGCGCCCGCCCGGCCGCTCGGGCAGGCGGGCCCGCCCATCTGCCAACGGATGTGGTCGTGCCCGCGTACGTGCCGCACGTGATGACCATCGACTGCGCCGCCATACCCACCGGCGTCCTCGACATCGACTTTCCCGCCGAAGGCCATGTGGTGATCCTCGCCGAAATCACGGACCAGGACGAAGGCTTCCTCTTCCACCTGCCGCCGGGGGCCGAAACCGTCGAACGCCACCCTCGGGAGGCGGAGCCGGACGCCCTGAAGTCTCACGAGTCGTTCCCGCTCTACGCGGTACCCGGAACCACCATGCCCGGCCGCCTGCACCGGTCGCATGTGGCGGAAGCGGTCGACTATGCCGAAGGGGACGCCGAGCGAGCCCGCCTTGTGGACAACCTGATAGATGAGATGGGGACCGTTCTCGCCGTGCGCTGGGGCCACGGCATTCAGCTCGGCGGTTTCTCCCCTGCCTGGCACGACCCGTTGGAAGACCGCGGCAACGTACTGTTCGTGTCCATCCCGGAGAGCGCGGTCTTCGGCGGGGACTGCATCACCCTCGTCTCGGGGTCCCGGGAGCAGATCGCGGAGCGCCGCTACGACGAACTCGAATTCGAGGTCGAGTCCTGACCAGAGACTCGGACAACGGCGTCGGACGTCAATCAGGCAGCGGTTACTGACCGGACCGCTTGAACAGCCGCCCGCAGCGCCGTCAGCCGGGAAGAGGCGCGGTGCCGGTGACGTCCCGTGGCGGCTTGCCGATGGCGTGCAGTGCGCCGGCCGCCGTGCGGGCCTGTACGGCGTGCTCTCGGTGATCGGCGGCCTGCTGCGCCCGGTGCCGGCGTTCATGCTCGTGGGCCAGAGTGTCCTCGGCTCTGGCCAGCGCGTGGGCCGCCGCAGCGGCCTGCTCCCGAAGCCGGTTGGCCCGGCCCTGCATGATGTCGAGCAGGGGCGGGGCCTGCATCGCCCGCCATGTGCCGGAGGCCTCCGGTTCCCGGCTGGTGGCGTCCTGTTCGCGCTGGTGAGCGCCGTCCGAGCGGTGACGTCGCGCCTGGCCGCGGTTCAGACGTGCCAGGCTTGCCGCCAGTAAATCGTTGGCCCGGTCGATCTGTTCGTACGAGCGTTGCCGGAGGGCGGGCGTCGCTGCCCCGGCTGCCCGTAGCGGTTGCTCCGGTCTCTCCGTCTGGGCGGCGTCGTTTATCGCGTACGGGCTGTCCGAGGGGTCCGTGTCCATATCGGCAGTATGAACCTGCCGGGAGCGACACCGACCCACGAACGACGGGGGAGGCCGCCAACCGCGTGGCCTCCCCCGTCCGTCAGGCTTTGGGCCGTCAGGCGGTGGGAACGGCTTCGCCTTCGAGGTGAGGCGCGGAAAGTCGGCCCCGTGCGGCGATGAGGGCTGCGTCGATGTGACGGGTCCCGGTCGATACGCAGAGCGTGTAGGCGACGTCTTCCATGCGCTGACGTGCTTCCTTGGTGCCGTTCTCGGCATGCAGGGCGCTCAGCGTTTCGTACTGCTGGAGCAAGTTCTTCAGCACGACCGGGTGTGCCATCAGCATCGGGGGCCTCCTTCAAAGCCACTACCAGGGGTACGCGCCGCACCTTGTGCCCCGAAGCCGAAGCGATATTCACCCGCACCATCGCCTTGTTGCCCCGGGCCCTCAGGACCACGGGCCGGACCCTCAGGACCACGGGAACGAGGCTCAGTTCCGTCCCCGGTCCGGCGTATACCCGCCGGTGATTCAGGCTGTTTGTCTCCGGGGGCGAGGGGCAGGCGGTCAGCAAGTGCTTGGGACAACAGGCGCTTCTCAAGGAAAGACCAGGGCTTGCGGGCCCTTGGTCGCCCCCGCTGATCACAGTGATGAGGAGTGTTTCGATGCCTGCTCGCCGCCACCACGACGCCCCCGCCACGGAAGAGATATTCCGCCGCCTCGCTGCCACGTCCGAAGGCCACGAACGGTATGCGCTGCGCGAGGAGCTGGTGGAGGCCTGGCTGCCCATGGCCCACCGTCTGGCAGGCCGGTTCCGCAACAAGGGCGAGAATCTGGAGGACCTCAAGCAGGTCGCGGCCCTGGGCCTGGTCAAAGCGGTCGAACGCTACGACCCCGACCGCGGCGCCTTCGAGGCCTACGCCGTCCCCACCATCACCGGGGAGCTGCGCCGCCACTTCCGCGACCATAGCTGGGACGTACGGGTCCCGCGCCGGGTCCAGGAACTGCGCAACAAGGTCCGCACCGTCCGCCGGGACCTGATGCAGCAGCCCGGCCAGCGTGCCGAGCCCGGTCTCGAAGACATCGCCGCGCAGGCAGGACTCACGCTGGAGGAGGTGCGCGAGGGACTGGAAGCCCTGGACAGCTACAGCAGCCTGTCCCTGGATGCCGAAATCGGCACCGCGCAGGACGGATACAGCCTCGCCGACACGCTGGGCCGTGCAGAGCCCGGCTATGACCTGATCGCCGACCGGGAAGCAGCCAAGGACGGCCTCAAGAAGCTCCCCGAGCGGGAACGCACCATCCTCTACCTGCGCTTCTTCCAGGACATGACGCAGTCCCGCATCGCAGAGGAAATGGGCGTCTCCCAGATGCACATCTCCCGCCTCATCACCCGCAGCTGCGAGAAGGTCCGCGTAGACGCCACCCGCAACGCTGTCCAGCAGGCCGCCTGAACGCACCCGCCCAAAAAGCGCCGCCCCGCCCCTCGCCCTTCCCCCTTCGCCCCCCGCTCCGTGCTGGTGGCGCACCCGTCTCGCCGCCCGGCAAAGCCCCAGGTCACGGAATCAATGCAGGTCACATGGGGTGGCGTAACTTCGCGGCAATATTGCTCGCCTAGCGTCGGTACCCGGCGCGACGTGTCGCCCGCGCCGGGTACCGACACATCCACCGCGAGGGAGCCATGCCCGATCAGAAGCCGAAGGGGGAGGAACAAGAGGAGAAGGCGGCCGGGTCCGCCGTGCCGCTGACGCGGGCCGACCGGGCCCGAACCGTGGCCAGCGTGCTGCGCAGGCAGGTCATGCGCGGCGCCTTCTTCGGTGGAGTCCTGCCCGATGAGCGTGCCCTGATCGCCGAGTTCGGTGCCTCCCGCAACACTGTCCGCCAGGCGCTGGGGCTCCTGCGTGACGAAGGTCTTGTGGAACGCCGCCGGGGCGTGGGCACGGTCGTGGTCGGCCGCGCCTACGAACATCCGCTGGGCGCGCTGTCGGGACTCGCCGAGGTGCTCCAGCGGCACGGCGAGGTCGTCAACGAGGTGCGCGAGGCCCGCGTCATCCGGCCGCCGCTCACGGTCTCCCGTCGGCTTGCCCTGCCCGACGGGAGCAAGGCCGTCTACCTGGAGCGGCTGCGTCGGGTGGACGGCATCCCCCTTTCCCTGGACTGCACCTACCTCATCCCCGAGGTGGGCGAACCCCTGCTGGCACACGCCGGCAGGACGCCGCGCACGCTGGAGAACCACGACGTCTTCGATCTGATCGAGACCGCGACGGGCACGCCGCTCGGCTCGGCCGAGGTGTCCGTCCACGCGACGGTCCCCGACCCGGCGACCTGCGCGGTCCTCGAGATGCCCGAGGGCTGCGCGCTCCTCGCCGTCGAACGCCTCACCCTCCTGGCCGACGGACGCCCCGCCGACCTGGAGTTCCTTCATCTGCGCGGGGACCGGCTGACGCTGCACGCCACTCTCGACCGGGCGGCCGGGCACACCGCACCCGCCGACAGCTCCCTGCTGTAACCGCATCGCCGGCCACCGCGGGCACGCCTTCGTGACGGGGTTCCGGCGTCGCATCAGGTACGCCGTCTCATCAGGTACGCCGTGCGACGCGCCGCGCCCAGTTCCTCTTCCACGGAGGTCTCGTTGGATCACGCCGATCCCGCCCCCGCCACCGCTCCGACCACCGACCTTCGCCCCGCGTCCGCCGCCCCTCCCCCACAGGCCGCCCAACGGCGCCCGCACCGTCCGCCCACGCTGACCACACTGGCCATGTGCCTGTGCGTCACCTTGGTGATCGGCATGGTTTCCGCCGTCAATCTGGCCATCCCCGACCTGTCGGCGGACGAGCTTCGCCCCTCCGCTCAGGCCGTGGTGTGGGTCGTGGACGGCTATGTCGTCATCTTCGCCTGCCTGCTGGTTCCCGCAGGGGCACTGGCCGATCGCAGGGGCCGCAAGGGAACCCTCATGTGCGGCATGGGAGTCTTCGCGCTCGGCGCCGTGATCTGTGCCGTAGCGTCGCACGTCGGCGTACTGATCGCCGGGCGCATGATCAGTGGGGCCGGCGCGGCCGCCGTGCTGCCCACCACCCTCGCCCTGCTGGTCGAGGGCCTGCCCGAGCAGTCGCGCCGCAAGGCTGTCGGGGTGTGGGCATCCATGACGGGGCTCGCCGCCGTCCTGGGGAACGTGGGTGGTGGCGCCGCCATCGAGTACGGCAGTTGGCGCACCCTCTTCATCTGCCTGATCCCGCTCGCACTGGGCGCCCTGCTCCTGGTCGCCGCCGTGGCTCCCGTGACCGCCCGCCGCCCGAGCCCCGCCGCACCGCTCGCCGGCACCCTGCTCACCGCCGGTTTCCTGGCGCTGCTCTACGCGATCGTCTCCGGCCCGCAGTCCGGCTGGAGCGCCCCGCCGGTGCTGGCCGCCGGCACGGCGGCGGTCGTGCTGCTGACCGCCTGGGCCCGGCACGAACTGCGTGCACGTGACCCGCTTCTGGACCCTCGGATCTTCGCGCGGTCGGCCGTACGGGCGGGCGCGGCAGGGATGGCCACGCTCTTCGCGGGCATGTTCGGCCTCTTCTACCTCAACGGCCAATATCTGCAGTACGCCAAGGGATACGGCCCGCTTGAGGCCGGGTTGCGGTTGCTGCCGATGGCCGTGGCGCTCCTTGCCGGTCCGCGCCTCGGCCTGCTGCTCGAGCGGGTCTGTGGCCGACGCGGCACCGTCCTCACCGGGATGCTGGTACTGGCCGCCGGGCTGTGCGTGGTCTCGGCAGCCGATGCCCGCACCCCCTACGCGCTCTATGCCCTGGGTGCCGGGCTCACCGCGCTCGGCTGCGGAACCGTAAGTCCGCTGCTTTCGCACGCCATGATGAGTGCGCTGCCTCCCGAGAGGGCGGGAACGGGGTCCGCGGTGCAGAGCCTTGCAAGGGAGTTGGGCAGCGCCGTCGGCATCGCCGTCACCGGCACCATCACCACTGCCGTCTTCACCGCCCGCCTCCCCTCCACGCTGTCGGGCCCCGACCGGCCGACGACGGTCGCGCAAGCCGCGTCCCGCACCTCCGACCCCCACCTGCGTACGGCGGTCGTCGACGCGTTCACCGCGGGCCTGCACACCGCGACGCTGACCTTGGCCGCCGCGGTCACCCTGGTCGCGTTCGTTGTCGCATGGTGGCTTCCGTCGCGGAGGTGAGGCAGCACGGGGCCGTCTCCTCGGCCCCCGTGCTGCCTCCCGGCCCCCGGCTACACCTACCGCGGTTCCACCCGCTGCAGGCCGGCGCGACGCACCACCTCGGGACCGGTCTTCGCCGCCTGTGCCACCAGTGCGCGCCCGTCCCAGTCCGGCGGCCAGCCCTCCCACAACCGCAGCTTGCCGTCGACCACGACGGCGGTGATCTGGTCGCGGTTCGCCAGACGCACCAGTTCCCACTCCAGGTCCCACGAGGGGGTGAGCTCGGGGACGTTGACGTCCACGACAAGGAAGTCCGCGGCCTTGCCCACCGCGATCTCCCCGGTCACCTTGCCGAGACCGAGCGCGTCGGCGCTGAGTGACGTCGCGTGCTCCAGCCACAGCCGTCCCGCGCCGCACGAGGAATCCCCCGCCGCGATGCCGTACGCAAGCCGTTGCGCCGTCTCCGCGGCGTCCACCAGACGGAATCCGTCGCCGCGTGTGCCGTCGGTGCCGGTACCGAAGCGCACCCCCATCGCGGCCAGCATCGTGGCGTGTGCAACGGCGTTGCCCTTCCAGGCACTGGCCACGGGGTTGTAACTGATGGCCGCTCCGGAGTCGGCCAGCATCCGCATCTCGCCGGGCGTGAGCAGAGTGGCATGCGAGCCGAGCGTATGCGGGCCCAGCGCCCCGAGATGACGCAAGTACTCGACCGGCCGCCGCCCCACGCTCTTCAACGACCTCTCCACGGAGGCCAGGTGTTCGTTGACGTGAATCTGGAACACCGCGCCGGCCTCACGGCACAAGTCCGCCGTCCGCTTGAGTGTTCTCGCGGGCGCGTCTTCGGGCACGGGAATGGCCAGTGAGGGGTGGATCAGCGGATGCGCTTCCCACCGGCGCAGATGTTCCGGCCCGCCCTTGCCGTCAGAAACGACCTTGGACAGGACGCACCGGACACCGGCCTCTTCCGTTGCCTTCGCGACCACGGCCACGTCGACCGGCGCCCGCGTCCCGGCATCGGCGACCGTCGTGAAGCCGCCACGCAGCGCCTCCAGGGAGGCCAGCTTCGCGGATATGTAGGCACTCTCCTTGTCGAGGGCGTGCTCCAGCGGCTCCCATATCGTCTTGAAGATCTCCGAAGGCTGCCCGAACGACTGGGCCTTGCCGAAACTCTGCGTCAAGTGATGATGTGCGTCGACGAAGCCCGGCATGATCAAGTGGTTGTCCAGCCGCACCGGCCGCAGGCCGGGATGCGCGGCCATGAGCTCGCGCGCAGGACCCACCGCCCGGAACTTGGTGCCGTCGACGAGCACGGCCTGGCCGCGCTTCGGCCCCTCCGGCAGCAGCAGCAGCTCCGGTACGAGCAATTTCCGGGCCCCGTTGAACTGTTCTGCCCGCACCGCACCGGAAGTGCCGGCCCTGCTTGCGGGGCGTGTGGTCGCGCCGGCGCTCCCGGCGGCCGGAACACCGATGAGCCCGGTGGCTCCCGCCAACCCCGCCCCGAAGAGAATTCCGCGTCTGCCCGGCTGCGCCCCCACACCCTCCCGCCCCTGCTCATGCCCTTCGCCCTGCCCCTGCTCTGCCGACTGCTCGTCCTGCTGCTCGCTCGTCAACTCACTCGCCCTTCACATGCCTGCGCAGTCCTGATTCCACGCACGCCGGACTCCGCGTGCGGGCGACAGCAGTGCGCCGTACATACGGCGAAATCCGTCGTCAGCCCTACGCGAGGCCGGTCGTGCGGAGTGGCCCGACCCTAGGACGACCCTCGGTTGTGGAACAAGACTTCCGGCATGCGGCATTCAGGTGCCCGAGAGGACAGGTGGCGCAACCGTCGCGCGCAATCACCGAGCCCCTGGTCAAGCCGCACAACCGACCTGCCCGAAGTGGCGTAACTTCACCGAAACATGGCGTAGGCCGGGCAGCCCGAGAGCCTGCATACCCGAAAGCCATATGGCAAGGGAATGAACAGCGGAAACGTACATCGAAGTACCGCAGAGCACGGGAAGCGCCTTGCAAACACGGGCGCACCCCCACGCGCAGTCGGGTTTCCCGCAAAGTGGCAGCCACGCAGGGTCAAGGCCGTGTAGTGATGGGCAGAGGTGAGGAAGCGACTGTTCCCACGCGGCCAGTCCCCGCACGTCAGGAGTTGACCTATGTCCGGCAGCGTCGGCCGTCCCCGGCTCACCGTGGAGCAGTACGCACGGGAGGGCTCCTGGGTCGTGGCAGCCCGGGGAGAGCTCGACGCCGACTCCATCGCTCCGCTGGATCGAGCGACGCAGGCTGCGGTTGCGGCGGTTCCCACGCTCGTCGTGGACCTGGGCGCGGTGACGTTCGCCGATTCCTCCGCCCTGAATCTGCTCCTGCTCCTCCATCACTCCACCGCGTTGCGCGTGGCGGCACCCCAACCCCAGCTCATGCGCGTGCTGCACGTCACGGGCGCCGACCGGGTCTTGAACATCTACCCGTCGACGGATCACGCCTGCGCGGCCAAGACCTGAACGAGCGGCGGCAGGGCGGGAGGCGAGTTCACTGTCGCCCACAAGGGGTTCGAATGGGTGGTTTGTCCCTAAAAGCGAGGGGCAGACGGTCGTTGGAGTGCTTGGGACAACAGGTGCTGCTCAAGGTGAAGACCAGGCGCCCCCACCCTGGTCACCCCGACCGCGATGAGGAGCATCCCCATGCCCGCCCGGTATCCCTATGACGACGCTCCCGCCACCGAGCAGACCTTCCGCCACCTGGCCGTCACTCGTGCGGGCCGCGAACGCGACGCGCTGAGGGAGGAGTTGGTGGAGGCCTGGCTGCCGATGGCCCGCCGCCTGGCCGGCCGGTTCCGCCACAAGGGCGAGAGCATGGAGGACCTGGTCCAGGTCGCGGCCCTGGGTCTGATCAAAGCGGTCGAACGCTACGACCCCGACCGCGGCGCCTTCGCCTGCTACGCCGTCCCCACCATCACCGGCGAACTGCGCCGCCACTTCCGCGACCACAGCTGGGACGTGCACGTCCCGCGCCGGGTCCAGGAACTTCGCAACAGGGTCCGCAGCGTCCGCCAGGACCTGATGAACCGGCCCGACCACCCCGCCGAGCCCGACCTCGAAGAGATCGCCGCGCAGGCAGGACTCACCCTGCCGGAAGTGCACCACGGCATGGAGGCCTGGGATCGCAACAGCAGCCTGTCCCTGGACGCCGACACCGCCCAGCACGGCGACGGCTTCACTCTCGCCGACACCCTCGGACAGACCGATCCCGGCTACGACCTGGCCACCGACCGCGAAGCCGCCAGGGAGGGCCTTGCCCGACTCTCGGAACGGGAACGCAGAATTCTCTACCTGCGCTTCTTCGAAGAGATGCCGCAGTCACAGATCGCCGAGGAAATCGGCGTCTCCCAGATGCACGTATCCCGCCTCATCCTCCGCAGCTGCGCCCGGGTCCGCGAGTACTCCCGGGCAGGCGAGCCGCACTCCCCCGCGCCGGGGCGGCGATCCGGCCGACCGTGCGCAACGGACAGCACGCCGCCGCACACGAAGGACCCGGGCACCGTCCCCACGCCGCGGGGCGCCACCAAGACGAGACCGTGAGCGGCGCCTTGCCCGCACAGTGCGCACGGACCGCACTGCGGTGCGGCCCGGCCCCCGCTCGGGAGGGCCGAGCCGCAGCCCGGAATGCCGCGGGGCCCGGATGTCTGCGCCCCGCCAGGCCGTCCGCTAGGGAAGGCTGTGGACCTTCGGGCCGACGGAGTTCGACCAGGCGTGTCCCGCCGTCGCGTCCCAGTTCGTGGACCACGTCATGGCGCCGCGCAGCGTCGGGTACGTCTTCGACGGCTTGAAGGAGCCGCAACCGGTGCCGCGGGCCAGGCAGTCGAGGGCGTTGTTCACGACCGACGGGGCCACATAGCCGCTGCCCGCGCCGCGCGTCGACGCCGGCACGCCGATGCCGACCTGCGACGGGTCGAGGCCGCCCTCCAGCTGGATGCAGGCGAGCGCCGTCAGGAAGTCCACGCTGCCCTGGCTGTAGACCTTGCCGTCGCAGCCCAGCATCGACCCGCTGTTGTAGTACTGCATGTTGACGACCGTGAGGATGTCCTTCACGTTCAGCGCCGTCTGGAAGTACCCGCCGGAGGTGGACTGCATGTCGATGGTCTGCGGCGCCATCGTGAGCACCATCTTCGGGCCCGCCTTCGCCGAGAGCTGGCGCAGCGCCTTGGTCATGTAGGTCGGGTTGAGGCCGTTCTCCAGGTCGATGTCGACGCCGCTGAACCCGTACTCCTGCATCAGCGCGTAGGCGCTGTCGGCGAACGCCGTCGCGGAGGCGTCACTGTTGACCGAGATGGTGCCCTTCTCGCCGCCGACCGAGAGAATCACGGACTTGCCCGCGGCCTTCTTCGCGGCGATGTCCGCCTTGAAGTCGGCGGTGGAGGCATAGCCGACGGCCGGGTCCAGGTTGAAGGTGATCTGGCCGGGCGTGGTGGTGGCATCGGCGAAGGAGACGGCGATGATGTCGTACTGCGAGGACACGTCCCGCAGCTTCTGCACCGTCGCGCCGTTGTCGAAGTTCTGCCAGTAGCCGGTCAGCGCGTGCTTGGGTACGGTGCCGCCGTCTCCGCCGCCGTCCCCCTTGGCGGTTTTCGCGGACACCGCCGTCGACTTCGCGGACTCCCCCGCCGCGTTCGTGGCGCTCACCTGGAAGCTGTAGGTGGTCTCCGGCGCAAGTCCGGTGACGGTGGCGGAAGCGCCGCTGACCGCGGCGACCTTCGTGCCGTCGCGGTAGACGGTGTAGCCGGTGGCCGTGGACACCGGGGTCCAGGACAGGTCGACCGACGTGGATGTCGTCGTGCCCGCCTTGAGGCCGGCGGGCACAGCCGGTATCTCCACCGGGTCGGTGCCGCCGCCCCCGTCGGGGCCGAGGACGCTCACGTCGTCCACGTGATACGCGCTCTGCCCGTACCAGCCGTGCGTGTACACGGTGACCGACGTGGTGTTCGCGCCGGTCGTGAAGCTGGTGGAAAGCTGCTGCCAGGACGAGTTGCCCGGCGTCCAGGTCGACACGTCGGTGGTGCCGGTACTGCGGGCACCCAGATAGGCATAGGAGCCCTGCACCCAACTGCTGAGCTTGTACGTCGAGTTGGGCTTCACCTTGACGATCTGGGAACACTCGGCGTGGTTCTGCCCCGACGGCGTGGCCTTGAGCGCCTTCGCCCCGCCGTGCACGGGTGACGTGACGGCGGCGCCGCTGCCTGCGGCGCAGGTCCAGTTGCTCAGGTCCGACTCGAACCCGGCGTTCTTGGCGACGTTGACGTCCGCCGCCGCGGAGTCCGCCACCCCGGCGTCCGCCGACTGCGCGGGCGCGGCAAGCGCGGTGACGGCGAGTGCCGTGGCCGCACCGACGGCGATCGCTGCGCCGATTCTCCGGCGAACGCCGGATCTGCCCTTACGTACACGGTCCACGGAATGCCTCCAGGGAGAAGCGAAGAACGAGGGTGAGAGCCGGTGGCCACCGCTACTGTGCGCAAAGCTGGTCCAGACCAATCGAGTTGTCAAGACCTCTGGCGAAACGCGCCGACGCCGGAGTCAGACATTTCGAACGCGGAGCACACGGAGGCACCACGAAACCCCTCCTCCGGAACCCCCGTTCACCGGACACCGTGATCTACGTACACCACAATGACCAACAATTCGTTGCCGTCACGGCGGTTGCCCGTCCGGAACACCTCGTGGGCGAACGAGAAAGGGAGATGACGTGAGGGAGAGCCAGCACCCGTCAGCTGTGTCGGGCAGGCTGAACACCGCGGTCGCGCACAACGCACGCGTGTGGAACTACTGGATCGGCGGAAAAGACAACTACGAGATCGACCAACGCGTGGGCGACCAGGTCGCCACGATGTTCCCGGTGATCCGGGACGTGGCACGCGCCGACCGCCGATTCCTCGGCCGCACGGTCCGATTCCTGACCGCCGACTGTGCGGTACGGCAGTTCCTTGACATCGGAACCGGCCTGCCGACCCTCGACAACACCCACGAGATCGCCCAGCGGATCGCACCCGAATCCCGGATCGTCTATGTCGACAACGACCCCATCGTGCTGGTCCACGCCCGCAGCCTGCTGACAGGCACCGCCCGGGGAGCCACCGACTACATCGACACCGATGTCCGCGACCCGGACAAAGTCATGCAGGGCGCGGCGGCCACCCTCGACCTCGACCAGCCCGTCGCGGTCATGATGCTGGGCATCCTCAACTTCGTCCTCGACACGGACGAGGCACGGGACATCGTACGAAGGATCATGGCCTCGGTCCCTTCCGGCAGCTACCTCGCCCTGACGCACCCCACCACCGACACCGACCTGGGCGGCGAGGGCAACGTCGAGGCCATGGCGTTCTGGAACGAGAACGCCACCCCGCCGATCACCGCCCGCAGCCGCGCGGAGATCAGCTCCTTCTTCGACGGCCTGGACCTGGTCGCCCCCGGCCTGGTGTCGTGCTCGCGATGGCGCGCCGAGCCCGACTCCGGTCCCGTGCTCCCGCAGTTCGGCGCCCTCGCCCGCAAACCCTGACCCGGGGGTCGGGCTCATGGGCCCCTCCTCTGCGAAGATGACCGCCATGGCCCCGCCCCCGCCCCGCGCCGTCCGCACCCCGCCCACCAGTAGTGATGTGGCACGTGCCGCCGGAGTGTCACGGGCCACGGTCTCCTATGTCCTCAACAACACCGAGGGCGGACGGGTCAGCGAAGGGACGCGCACACGGGTGCGGGAGGCGGCCCGTCAGCTCGGCTACGTGCCGCACGCCTCGGCGCGGGCCCTGAGGTCCGGGCGCAGCGGGATCGTATTGCTGACCGCGCCGGCGGTGACGGTCGGGCAGCTGTTCGCGCGGGCATTCTCCGAGCTGCAGCAGACACTGTCGGATCTGGGCCACACGGCCGTGCTGTACGGCCCGACCGGGACCCGCGGTGCGGCGGCCGGCCGGCATTGGGCCGAGCTGCGGCCCGACGCGGTGCTGTCGCTGATGGACGACAGCCTGGACGAGGACGCGGTGGCCGTACTGCACCAGGCCGGCGTCAAGGTCGTACTCGGCCTCGGCCCTGAGCCGGTCGCGGGCGCCCACGCACTCATCACCGACGAGGAGCAGGTCGGCTTCCGCGCGGCCAGTCACCTGCTGGCGACCGGCCGCGGGAACCTCGGCGTGATCATGCCCGCCGATCCTTCGCTGCGCGGATTCGCCGAGCCCCGCCTTGCCGGTGCCGAGCGGGCCGTGCGGGCCCATGGCGCGGGCACCGTCGTACGGCAGGAGCTCGCACTCGACGAGGAAGCGGCGCCGAGTTGGGCCCGTCAATGCGCGGCCGCCGGGGTCAACGGCCTGTTCGCGTACAACGACGAGTACGCCACGCTGGCCGTACGCGCACTCCTTGACACCGGCGTGCGCGTGCCGGAGGACATCGCGGTCGTGGGCGCGGACGATCTGCTCATCGGCAGGTTGCTCCGCCCCCGGCTCACGACCGTCCGTCTCGACTACATGCCCTCGCGCGAGATCGCCGAGCTGCTCGACCGGCTCATCGGCGCCCCCGAAACGCCGCCGGAAACACACGACATGCTCCGCGCGCGACTCGTCGTACGCGAATCCGCCTGACCCCGCCGCTCCTGGCGCTCCTGGCGCCCCTGGCGTTCCTTCAACTCCTCAACGCGGCCTCGGTATACGGGCACCACCGCCTCAAGTAACGAAACCATCGCGGGCAGTACGACACCTTCCGCTGGTTACACGTGTCATCTACGCTCCTGCGGAACGCGTGCCCCCAGACGCGTCCCGTTCTCTCAGGAATCGCCTTCCAAGGGGCCCCTCATGACTCATTCACTTCCTGCAGACGCGCCCGCAGCCGCCGCGGCAGATCGTGCGGGCAGCGCAAACGGCGTCGATCCCGTCACCGCCTCGCGGCTGCGCCTGCTGTACCTCACGCTGCCGGTCGCCAACGTCGCCCTGTATCTGCTCTGGTTCGGCGTGGGCAGCTTCCTGCTGCCTCTCCAGGTCGCGCGCATCACCGGCACGAACGACACCGCCGCGCTGTCCACGGCCAGCACCATCGGCGCTGTACTCGCGACCGTCGGCAACCCGGTCTTCGGCCAGCTCTCCGACCGCACCCGCTCCCGCCTCGGCCGCAGGGCCCCCTGGATCCTGCTCTGCGCCTTCCTCGGGGCCCTGGCCCTGACAGCACAGGCGCACGCCACGAGCATCGCCATGCTCGGACTGAGCTGGGGCGTGGTGCAGTTCATCATGAACGGCTACCAGGCCGCCCTGACCGCCACGTTGCCCGACCGGGTACCGCCCGCCAAGTACGGCACCTTCTCCGCACTGGTGGGCCTTGGCATACCGCTCGGCACGATGGCAGCGGCGCTGGTGATCGGCGGTGTGCCGGGCGGCAGGTTCGGCCTGGACGGAGTGATCGGCGGCTTCGGCGGCCGGTTCGCCGGGGAGAACGGGTACTACCTGATCGCGCTGGCCGTCGTCGCGGCCGCCGCCGTCTTCGTGATCGTGTCGCCGGACCGGGACGCGCGCGCCCTGCCCCACGAGAGGTTCTCCTTCAAAGCATTCCTCGCCAACTTCTGGGTCAGTCCCCGGAAACACCCCGACTTCGGCTGGGCGTTCCTCTCGCGTCTCGGCGTCATGCTCGGCTACTTCATCGTCCTGACCTACAACATGTTCCTGCTCGCCGAGCACATCAAGATCCCAGCGCAGGACCTGTTGCCGACGGTCGGCTTCCTGATGATCGTCAACGCCCTGTGCACGGTCATCGCCTCCGTCCTGGCAGGACCGATCGCCGACCGCGTCGGCAGGGTCAAGCCCTTCGTGCTGACGTCCGGGATCGCCGCGGCGCTCGCGCTGACCCTGCCGATGCTGTGGCCCACCGAGAACGGCATGCTCGCGTACAACATCGCCGGCGGACTGGCCTTCGGGGTGTACATGGCCGTCGACATGGCCCTGATCACCAAGGTCCTTCCGCGCAGCGAGGACGCCGGCAAGGACCTGGGCGTCATCAACATCGCCAACGCCGGCCCGCAGATCCTGGCTCCCTCCATCGCCGGCTGGATAGTCGCCGCCGGCGGCTACGAAGCCCTCTTCCCCATCGCCGCCCTCTTCTCGCTCATCGGCGCGCTGGGCGTACTGCGCGTGCGCGGCGTCCGGTGAACCCCTCCGGCGTCCCGCGCAACACCGCCCGCCCTTCCGGCACTTGCCCCATCCGCCACCGTCTTCTGAGGAGCTTCACCATGAACCGACGCGGAACACTCGCCGCCCTTGCCACCACAAGCGCCATGCTGCTCGCCTGCACACAGGCGCAGGCCGCCCACGGCCGACCGGAAACCGGACCTGTCCGGCCCTCGCTCACCGGCCTGCGCGTCCTGCTCAGCAACGACGACTCGATGCAGATGGCCCGCCCCGACGCCTCCGACGGCAAGGGCCTGTACGAGGTGCGACGCGCCCTGTGCGCGGCCGGCGCGGACGTCGTCGTCATGGCTCCGTGGGCCAACCAGAGCGGCGCCGGAACCAGCGCCACCAGCGGTGGCCGGTTGACCGTCGAGCGACGGACCGCGCTGCCCGCCGGGTACGCGAACGACTGCTCGGGAGCACCCGGTGGCGGCGCGGTGTACGGCGTCTGCAAGGGGGCGGCGCCCTGCGGAACGTCCACACCGAGCGCGACGCCCGCCGACACCGTGCGCCTTGGCATCAACGGCGGGCTCGCCGCCAAGGCCGGCTGGAAGGACGGCCCGGACCTGGTGGTCACCGGCAGCAACTTCGGCCCGAACGTCGCCTCTGTCGTCAACGAGTCGGGCACGCTCGGTGCCGCGCTCGCCGCGATCGACGAGGGCGTACCCGCCGTCGCCCTCAACAGCGCCTACGCCCCCGCCGTGGCCGACTCCTTCGAGGTGGCGGACCACACCTACCGCCGGACGGCCACGTTCGGGGCCGAGTTCATCGTCGGTCTGCGCGAACGTGACCTGCTCGCATCGAAGTACGTCATCAACGTGAACTATCCGCACCGTGCGGAACGGCAGCGGCCTCGGGGGACGGCCTGGACGTCCGTGGGCACGCAGAAGATCGTCGGTCTGCACTACACGGCTACGGGCGACACGTTCACCATCGGCTCAAGACTGTGCGTTGCGGGCTCACCGGACTGCCGCCCCGAGACCAAGCACCGAGCGGACTTCACGCTGCTCCAGCAGGGCTACGTCACCGTGACACCGGTCAGCCCGGACCGCACACACACCGGCCGGGCGACCCGGGGACTCGAACGCTTCGTACGCGACGGGCGCTGAAGACACTCCCAACCGCCGCCCCACTGCGCGCTGTTGGCCCTCAGCTGTCTCGGAAGGCAGACCAAATCCGGCCGCGAGGCTCCGGTCCGCTGCGGGTCAGTCGAGGGTGTGGTGGGCCAGGATGTGGTCCGCCGTCTGGTGGAGGGACCGGCCGTGGCGGAAGGCGTGTGCGCGCATACGAGCCAGGGCGTCGTCCGGGGGAAGCTGCTCCGTCTCGGCGAGGACACCGGCGGCCAGGTGGACGCTGGGAGGGAAACCCTGCGGGCCGGGCTGGGTGGTTCGGTGCGCGGCGGTCAGCAGGTGGGGGTGTTCGTCGAAGGCGAGCAGGGCGAGAATGCGGGCGTAAGCCCTTGCCCGGGATTTGTGCCGGGCGGTCAGGAGACCGGGCGCCGCGCGGTAGAGGTCCAGGGCGCCGAGGCACAGGTGGCCGGTGGCCAGGGGCAGGGCCGTTACGGAACGCATCTGGTGCCCGGCTGCGGCGTGGGTGAAGGCCGGCCACCGCTCGAACGCCTGGTGCAGGTCGGCTTCTTCGACGAGGGTGCGCTGTACGTACGCGTCGGTACAGGGGCCCTCTCCTGCGGTGAGCTGGGCATCCTCCAACAGCCGGGCGTCCTCGTCGCTGGCGTAGCCCATGACGCGCAGTTCACCGGCGGCGACCAGGCTCACGCCGAGGCTGTCGACGGCCAGATCGGCCGCGCAGGCCCGGGCGGCGGAGGCGAGGCTGATGCCGCTGGCAGCGGCGCCGATCCGGCGCCAGGCGGCGGCATGGTCGTCATCCATCGGTGCCTCATCACACGTAGCGGTCGGGGGCCGGGCGGCCTGTACGAATCGCCGGGCTTGCAGGCGGGTGCGGGTCAGGGCCGGTCTATGGCGTCGGTGGGAAGTTGGCCGTCGATGATCTGACGGCAGACCATGGTCAGGCCCAGCCGGTGGGAGCGGGCATGGCGGCGCAGGGCGTCAAAAGCCTCGTCGACGGTGGTGCTCCAGCGTTCGGCGAGGATGCCCTTGGCCTGTTCGATGGCGATACGGCTTTTCAGGGCCGCGTGCATCTGGGCGCGTTGCTGGTTGGCGTGGGCGGCGGTGCGGTGCTGGAGGATGGCGATGGTCGCCACGTCCGCCAGCGCCTGGGCGACCCGCGCGTCCGCCGGGGAAAGGTTCTGCCGGCGGGTGTCGAAGAGGTTCAGCGCGCCGATGACCGTATCGCGCAGGCGCATCGGCAGCGCGTGGGTGGTGACGAAACCGCTCTCGCGACCGCGGGCCGCGAAGACGGGAAAGGTACCCGTCTCCGCCGGCGAGGTGAGGTCGATGTTCAGCCGGAGAATGCCGCTGCGGTGGCATTCCACGCAGGGGCCTTCGTCGTGCTGCAGGGCAAAAATTTCCAGCAGCCGGGTGTGCTCGTCGGAGGCAGCGATCAGCTGTAGTTCACCTCCGGGGTCTTCGAGCATGACTCCTGCCGCCGACACATCGAGCAGTTCGACGCAGCGATCACACAGGGTGTGCAGGAAGTCGATCAGGTCGAAATCGTCGACGAGTGTGTCGACGGCGTCGATGACGGCCGCCAGCAGGCGTTCTTCTCGGGTCATGGCCCCTCAGTCCCTCCGCCGGGCGCGGGGCCCGGCTCATCTCCATCATCATCGCGAAAGTGCACCCGTCGGGCCACGACGTCCTCAGCGACCTCGAGCAACGACCGTCCCTGCTGAAAGGCGTACGCCCGCAGCCGGATCAATGCCTCGGCCACGGACACGCCCGCCTGCGCACTGACCATCCCGGTGGCCTGGTGCACGGCAGCCCGGTAGAAGTGTGAACTGTCATGTGCGGCGGCAAAGGCATCCCATGACTGCTCGTCCTTGACCAGCGCGGCGGTCAGCGCGTGCGTGATGATCCGCGCGTCGCTCATCGGCGTCTGCGCCAGCGGTCCGGGCCTCGCCCGCTGCAGAGTCATCGTGCCGAGGCAGACCTCTCCCAGACGCAGCGGCAGGCAGAACACCGCTCCGATCCCCAGAGCCAGAACCTCGGGCAGCAGGACAGGCCACCGGGCAGCCGGCTCCGCCGCCAGATCCGGCACCACGACAGCCGCGCCGGACGAGGCGACCTCCGGGCCCGGTCCCTGCCCCAGCGTGAACTGCAGATCCTCGAGCCGCGTACTGGCACCGGGGGTCACCCACAGCAGTTCGTTCAGGCCGCTGCCGGGTGTCACGGACACGGCCACCCCGTCGACGCCCAGCGCCCGGGCACACCGCTGGGCATCCACGCCGGCCATCCCCCCGCTGCCGGGCGCCGGGCGCAAGCTCTCCAGTACGGCAGCAAGGTCGTCCATGGCCATGGTCCGCCGCCCTCCTGCCTGATCGAACCCGTCCGAGAAACGGCACGGCCAGTCTATGCGGACAAGAGGATGACGAGGTCGACCCTGCGCCGCTCGGCTCGGCGGGCGTAGAGTGGACGGCAAGGCTGTCCCCGACAAAGCAGATGGTTCGTCTCGCACGACAACCCCTGACATTGGCTTCCGATCACGGGCAGCATCGGCAGTTGAGTGCCAAAGATCGGAAGCACCGTCATGTTCAGGCTTCGGAGTTCGCGCTCCCCATCCCTTCCTTCTTTCGCTCTCTTCCCGTGACGGCCTCCCGGACGACAGCTGTCGAGCTGGCCGCCCTACACCTGGATCGCCCCAATCCCCCCAGCAGCCTCGTACGGTCGTGCAGGGAGGAGCTGAGGAACGCCTGCTCGGTGGGCCTGACGCTGGCGGTGGACGCCGTCCTCGCCCAACGCGTCTCCCTTGCCGCAGAGGGCCCCTTGGCCGCTCGGGGTGAAGCCCTGCAGATCAACCTCGGGGAAGGCCCGTGCATCGAGGCGCTCACCCGGCGCAGGGCGGTCCTTGTCCCCGACCTCGACGACCCGGAACTCACCGGGGCCTGGCCCGTCTACGCCCAACGTGCCCGCGCCAACGGCATCCGGGCCGCCTTCGCGCTCTGCACCGTCACCCAACCCGACCACACCGGCCCTCAGCCGGGCCTGGTCCTGTCCGTCTACCGCGATCGGCCCGGCCCCTTGTCCCAGAAGGACGTGGAGACCGTACGCACCCACGTACACGCCGCCGACCTCCTGCTCCTCACCACTCCCCGCCCCGGCCAGAACGACGCCGCCGACACCTGGCTCCTGCCGGCTGACGCCGTCGTCCACCAAGCCACCGGCATGATCAGCTCCCGCCACCAGGTCACCACCAGCCAGGCACTGGCACTGCTGCGTGCCCATGCTCACGCCGGTCAGAGCGATCTGCATGATCTCGCCAAGGCCATCGTCCACGACGGCCTGCGTCTGCCGCAGCTCCCCCCGCCGGACCCCAGCAACCCCTGAAGGACCGCAGCGAAGAAGCTCAGATCCAGCCCTCCAGGGACTTCAGGAATGCCTGCGGGTCGTCGCGGTGGATGCAGTGCCCCGCCCGCGGCACCCGGCACACCGCAAAGCCGCGTTCCTCAAGACGCGCCACGCCCCGGGAGTCGATGCACAGGCTGGGATCGGCCAGTTGCACCAACGAGGGCACTACGGCCGACTCCGGGAGGTACTGCTGCTCGAAGCGCTCCACGGCAGACAGAAACTCCGGGTCGAACAGCGAGAAGCCCGCCAGCTCCGCCGCCACATCCTCCTGTGACCACCGCGGGTTCATGGCACGGACGCTCTCGGCTGTCGCCGAGGCGACCATCTGCCGCATGCCCGCCATCGCCCCGGCCGGCAGGTTGCCCAGCAGAAACCCGGGGTCGCAGTACACGGCGCGCTTCGGGCGCAGCCTGGACGCCGCCAGGGCGAGCGACAGACCGCCCAGCGAGTGCCCGATCGCCACATCGGCGCCGGTCGGCAGGTTCTCCACCAGGTCCCCGGCAAGCAGCTCCGGACGGTACTCGCCGCGCGGGCTGTGACCATGGCCGCGCAGATCGGGGGCCACGACCCGGTATCCGAGACCGACGAGGTACTCCTCGACCGCATGCCAGGTGCGGTGGTCGGACATGCCGCCGTGGATCAGCAGCGCGACCTTGTCACCGGCGGTGGCGCCGTCACGGGGACCGCTGTCATGGACGTTCAGCTTCATCGACGGAAGCCTTTCTGCAGAGGTGATCAGCCAGGTGCTTACACATCAGGTGCCTACAAGGTGATTACACGTGTAAGCATCCTTGAGCACAGAACGCCCGGCAGGCAAGAGACCCGCACACGCCTCCGGGGTGCGGCGCGCCTTCGCGCCCGCGGGCGCAGGCCGGGCCTGGTCCCGCACTTCTTCACCGGTGGCGCGGCGGGTGTCTTCGGCAATCGGCCCCGACCACGACTCGGCGGTACGCGAAGATCGCCCCACCGGCGGGCGCGCCGAAGCCGCTTCGGCCGGAGGACCAGCCGCCCGCCCCCCCTGAGACCAGAGAGGCTCGGGGCCCACCGGACGATCAAGGAGTCCTCACCCCCGGTCCGCGACTTTGCCTCGGAAATCGAACGTATGATCTATTGAGGGGCATGGACCGTGACCACTTCCCCAAGGACCTTCTCGAGGCTCAGACCGCCTGGTACCTCACCTACGACGAGCTGGCCCTCGCCCCGGCCGGATCGCGTACCTCCGCACGCCGCCGCCTGCTGGAACTCTCCCGCCGCGTCGTGGGGCATCCCTTCTGGGAGACACCTGCCGGAACACCGGCCGCGCGGGTGGCCCTGAAGGAGGTTGCCCGCGCCCGAACGCAGACGGGCTCGTGACGCGCGACGCGGATCTGGATGCGGTGCGCTCCGAAGGACAGCAGGCGGCCCGCCGGCGCCAGGCTCCAGGGACGGCCGGGGGCGCCGACGCCCCGGCCCCGCCACCCCACGGAATGCTCGCCTCACCTCCGGCCGCGCCTCACCGGGGCGTGGAGATCCCCCCGGCCGCCCGTCGCTGACCGGGCCACATGTCCGCATACGCGGCGTCGAAGAACTGCACCTGCGGCGCGCGCAGCGCAGCCGCGTCGGTCAGCTCGCCCCGGGCCGCCTCGGCCAGGCGGGCCGCGTACCGATAGGCAGCACCTCGCAGAGGCTCGCTTCTGGCCGACAGGTCGATCTCCGCCTGCGCGAGCCACAGGTCATCGACGAGGGGTTCGATCGCAGTACCGGCTGCGCCGACGTCGGCGTGCGGAGGCGTGAGCACCGCCTTCTCCACCCGCGACGCGATACTCAGGAACTTCAGGATCACCTGCTTCAATTCCGCACGGTGCACGGCCGCCTCTTCGATCTCCGACTGCCGGGTGCTCGCCCGTGTCACCAGATACTGGCCGAACAGCGACCCGCCCGCACCGAGCACAACACCTGCCAGAGAGAACAACGCCGGCCCCAAGCTTCCCCAAGATCCCATGGCAGCAGTCTCTCAACTCGCCGCCGAGAAGGCAGAGTTGCTGGCCTGATACGGACGGCCGTTCGCATATCACCTCATCTGCTGGGCAGCCATAGAGAACAGTGCACGACGGTCGTCGGGGGAAGGAGGCCGAGCGCAGTGAACTGCCCATCGTGCGGAGGCGCGGCACAGCAGGGTCCGGACGGCTCCTGGGCCTGCGGACAGTGTGGTCCCATCACCCGTTCAGGGCCTGTCTCGTGGGTAGGGTCGACGACATGACGGCAGATCAACCCCCCACGCCGGCCGCGGAGCCCTCGGAGCCCTCGGGAATCACCACGACGGACTGCCGAGGCTGCGGCTCGCAGGTGTCAGGCATCAGCGGGCGCTACGCCTGCGGAGTGTGCGGCTGGACCAACCCGTGGGACGAGGGCCATCAGGAACTTCCGGTCGCCGATGACGATCCTGACTGGCCGAGGCACGGACACAACCCGTCGACTTGAACCGGTCCTCGCCTGCGACAGGATCGGTACCGGCCCTACGTACCCCTGGTCAACGTTCGTTCAACACGTGTCAAGCGGACCCGGGCCACACTCAAAACCATCCACACCCAAAACCATTGGGCCGCCCGACCTGCGTCAGACATGATCGGCCCATGGACACCTACCTGGAGACCGAGCGTCTGGCCCTGCGCCGTTTCACTGCCGATGACGCGGACCTCCTGATCGAGCTGGACAGCGATCCGGCGGTGATGCGCTATCTGAGCGGCGGCGAGCCGACCGCGCCGGAGGTCATCCGCGAGCGCCACCTGCCGAGGATCCTCGATGGCTACGAGAAGTGGGGCGGCGACCTCGGACTGTTCGCCGCCCACGAGAAGGAGGACGGCACGTTCACCGGCTGGTTCATCCTCCGGCCGAAGCAGGAGGGTCCGCCGGACGAAGTCGAGCTCGGCTACCGGTTGCGGCAGGCGGCCTGGGGCAAGGGTTACGCCACCGAAGGCTCGCGGGCCCTGCTGCGCAAGGCATTCACGGAGCTCGGTGTGCGTATGGTCTGGGCCGAGACGATGTCGGTGAACCAGGGCTCGCGCAACGTCATGGAGAAGCTCGAGATGACACTCGCGGGCACCATCCCCATGCCCGCGGACATGGAGTTGATCGAGGGTGCCGAGCGGGGAGGCGTACGGTACGAGATCACCCGGGAGCAGTGGAAGCAGCCGTAGGCGGGGTGTGCGCGGCCGGTCGGCGTTTGCGTCAGGGGTGGCGGGGGCATTGCCGTTGCCGCCGGGGTCTGCAGCCCCCGGCGAGCGGGTCCGCCGGTCAGCTCAGCCGGGCATCGGCGTAGAAGACCATCGCATCGCGCTGGTAGTCGGCAAGGCCTTCGGCGATCTTGTCGAAGTTCGCGCGAGACTGCGGGTCGTCGGCGAAGCGCTCCCCCATCCCCTTGTATGCGGCCGCGTTCGGGGTCCAGTACCGGCACACGAACTGGTACTGGGCGTCCACCGCGTCCTGCACCGCGCCGTCGGCAACCGGTGTGCCGGCCGCCATGAACTCCGCCATGCGGATCAGGTGCGCGGTCACCTCGCGCTGGTAGTGCTCGGTGTCCTCGGCCGTCATCCCCTCGACGGCCTGCCGGGACTGCTCCCAGGCCCGGGGCCACCGCTCCCGGACCTCGGCATCGATCCGGGGGTTCGAGGCCTCGAAGCCCTCGAACAGGTTCTCCGGCCTGTTGATCTTCACCATGTCGTTGTTGTCCTCGCCTTCCTGGAGTTCGGCGATGGTGCGGCCGACCGTGCGGGCGAGCATTTCCAGCCGATCTCGTTCCGCGAGCAGCCGTCTGTGATGCTCGCGGAGTACGGCCACTTGATCGGCCTGGCTCTCCAGGACCGCCCTGATCTCGCGCAGTCCCACGTCCAGCTCACGCATCAGCAGGATCTGCTGCAAGCGCAGCAGCCCGGCTTCCTCGTAGTAGCGGTGCCCGTTGCTCCCGATCCACGCCGGTGGCAGCAGGCCGATCTCGTCGTAGTGCCGCAGTGTCCGGGACGTCACGCCCGACATCCGGGCCACATCCGCGATCGACCAGGCCATTGCCCTGCCTCCCATCGCCGGGCCAGTCTTTCCGGCCCCACAGAAGACCGTAGAAGTTGACGCAACGGAAAGCGCAAGCCGGATACCGGCGGCAGGCGTCTGCCACGGTCCGTCACGGCCAGGGGATCGCCTCCAGCAGCCATGCCAGGACGGCACCCACCGCGCCGGACACGGCTGCGGTGGCCATGGCGAGAGCGGGGTGCCTGCTGTCCTCTTCCCGGACCGGGCTCTTGCGGCTCGAACGTGGCATTCTGAAAGTCCCTTGGTGAAAGCGGCATGGTTGCCGGGTATATGCACTCTCCTTCGCGGAGCATGTGTTGCGGAGGTACGCACGCGTTGCGAGTCCTCCCAACGGCGTGCGCATCCGACGGGGGTGGGACGTGGACGAACTGGTGGAGCAGCCGGGGAGTACGACACACGAGAACCTCGTGCCGGCACCGGGAGAGGCGGCAGAGGGAAGCGTCCTGAAGGCGATACCACCTCATGTGGGGCCGGAGTGCCGCGAGTTGGCCCAAGCCTTGCGCAGCATCTTCGCCGGTCTGCGGGTATCTGTGCGCCGCTACGCGGTCCGTACCCACTACGACCCCGGCACGGTCTCCCGCTACCTCAACGGCACGGCGGTCGCCCCGGCGGAGTTCGTCGAACGGCTGTTGACCGATGCCGGCGAGGCCATGCGCCGATCCGTGTCCGTCCAGGTCACCGACCGCGTGACCGTGCTGCAACGGACCGCGCTGAAGGCCACGAGCAAAATGGGCTACGAGGTGCAGGTTCTCAAGGACCAACTCCTCGACGCCGACAGGAAACTGCAGTCCGCCGAAGCCAACGTCGAAGCGCTCTCCGAGGTGTTGCTGGACAAGAAACGCCGGATCGCCGAGATGGACGCCGAACAGCAGCGGTTACAGCTGACCTTCAGCGTCCAGCAGAGCGAAGACCGGCGGGAGGCGGAGTATCTGCGCACCGCGTACCACCGGCTGCTACGGGAGATCGCGCAGCTTCGCCGGGCCTTGGACCAGGCACAACACCAGGTCATCGAGGCGGAGCAGCGCTGCGAGGCGCTCGAGCACCACATGCTGGCGGCGGAGGAGACGCTGGCTGCGGAGGCCGAGGCGCGTTCCGGCATCGAACCGGGCCGTTTCACCATCAGCTACGCGGGACCGGACCGGCCGTGGGCGGTGTGGATACGGCACCGGCTGGAGACCATCGGCCATGACGCCGCCATCCGAAGCTGGGATCCGCCCTTCGGCCTGTCCCTGCAGGAGGCCCTCGGGGCGCTGCTGGTGGTGGACGGCACCCACATACTGCTCCTCAGCGACGAGTTCGTGCTGGCGGGCAGCCACACGGAGGAGAGTTGGGTACAGGCGTTGCGCGCCGCCTCCTCCTCGGGGCAGACGCATCGGCTCACCGCGTTCACCCTCACCGACCGCGAGTTCCCCCACTTGTTCGCCGTACTGCCGAGCACGCGTCTGCTCGGCGCCGACGCGGACGACGACGAGCGCCGCATCCTCCAGCGGCTCAACGTCGATCCGGCTCTTGGCGGCGTCAAAACCGGCGCCAGCGCCCCGCGTTACCCCGCCGAGCCGCCACCCGTGTGGGGCGGCGTCCCCCGCCGTAACCCCCATTTCACCGGCAGAAACACGGAGCTGGGACAACTGCGCCACTGGCTGGACGAAGCCCCGCCGGGCGCGGCCATGGCCGCACTGGTCGGCATGCCGGCCATCGGCAAGACACAGTGTGCCGCCGAATACGCCCACCGGTTCGCCGCTCAGTACGACGTGGTGTGGTGGGTTCCGGCGGGAACGCGGGAGGAGTTACGGCAGGGGCTCGCCGACGTCGCTCCGGCCCTGGGGGTGGGCGGCCAGGAAGGCGGCGACGCGACCGACACAGTCTTCAAGGCCCTGCGGCGAGGAAGCCCTTACGGTCGCTGGCTGCTGATCCTCGACGGCGCCGACGAACCCGCTGATATCGCGGGCTCCCTCCCCGACGGCCCGGGGCACGTACTGATCACCTCCCAGAACAGTGACTGGGCCGAGCACCAGGTGCAGACCATGCGGGTGCTCCCCCTCGACCGGCCGGAGAGCGTTCGGCTGATCCACCGCAGGATTCCCCGCATGGAGCCTGCCCGGGCCGATCGGCTGGCCGACGAACTCGGTGACCATCCGCTGGCCATCGCCCAGGCGCTCGCCTACCTCGATCACACCCGGATCGCCGTGCCGGAGTACCTCGAGCGGCTGCGGGACACCTCGTGGGAATGGGCGCCCCTGCGGGCTACGGGCGACTACCCCACGACGTTCAGCCGCGCCCTGCTGGCCGTCCTCGGTCGGCTGCGCGCGTCTTCCCCCGAGGCCGTGGACCTCCTGCACGTCTGTGTCCTGTTCGCCGACAGCGGGGCGCCGCTCGGCCTGCTCAGGCTCAGTCTTCCCGAGCCCCTGCGCGGGCAGTGCCTGGATTCGCTCCGGTGGCAGGAGATGGTCGGCACCCTCGTGGCGCACTCCCTCGCCGACGTGGAGGCCGTCGAGGAGAACGAGGAAACGCTCGAGACGCCCGGCGCCACTTTGCGCATGCATCCGCTGGTGCGCCGGGTGGTCCGCGACGACATGGCCGGCGGTTATCGTTCCACGCTCCTTCGGCGAGTGCGTCACGCCCTGGTCGCCGCGGACCCGCGCGACCCCGACAACGTACGGATGTGGCCCCAGTACGCCCAGATCGTGCCGCACCTGGAAGCGTCGGCGGCGCCGGGTGACGCCATCGCGGAGGATTCGGGACTGATCCTCAACTGCGCGCGCTACCTCCATCTGCGCGGCGAGTCCCGATCCGCGTTGTCCCTCGTCGAGCGGGTCGAGCGCGCGTGGACCAGCCGACCGGGCGACGGCGATCCGCCCCACGCACACGTGTTCGCAGTTCGACGCGGCGAAGTCCTCAGAGGGCTCGGCCACTACCGCCGGGCCCTGGACGGCGATTACGAGGAGCAGGCAAGGCTTCGTACGACAGAGCGCCCCGAGTGCGCCGACCCCATCGAGACGACGGGGGGCGTGGCCGCGGACCTGCGGGGGCTCGGCCGCTACGAGGAGGCGCTGCAGCAGGATCGCACCGCGTGCAAGGGGTGCGAGGACCTGCACGGCCCTGACCATCCCTGCACCCTCGCTGCCGTCATCGGCCTGGCCGACTCACAGCGGCTGCTCGGGCAGTACACCGAGGCGCTGCTCCTGGACCGCCGGGCGCTGGCGGAGTATCAAAGGCTCGCGGAACCTCCGGACACGGGCAGTCTCCTGGCGGAGGCACGCCATGCGATGGACCTGCGCCTGCTGGGCCACTACGGGAACGCTCTGGACCGACAACTGCAGGCCACGCTCGGACACCGTGAACTGCTCGGTTTCGACAACCCCGCCACCCTGTGCGCGGAGCATCAACTGGCCCTGTGCGAGCTGCTCAACGATGCCGTGGGAGAAGGCCTGACCAGACTGCGGGAGGTGCGTCAGGCCGCCGAGGAACTGCTTGGGCCCGATACTCCGCTGGCGCTCAGGGCCGCCACGAGCCTCGCGGCCGCGGAGCGCTCGCACGGCGACCTCGACAACGGCACAGCGCTGTGTCAGGACGTGGTCGAGCGCTACCGGTCCCTGCTCGGCCCCCAACACCCCTACACAGCAGGAGCCTTGACCAACCTCGCGACAGCCGTGCGTATGGGAGGCGACACGCAAGGCGCGGTGGCACTGGACGAACAGGCACTGACGTCCGCTGTGGCCTCCCTCGGCCCCCGGCACCCCTGGGCCCTGGGCATCGCGTACAACCTCGCCTCGGACTGGAGCCACCGCGGGCGGCATGAGGCAGCCTTGCGGCTGGCCAGGGACACGGCGCGAGATGCGTCCGCGGCGCTGGGTCCCCGCCACCCGCAGACACTGCTCGCGCACGTGGCCCTCGCCTCGGAACTCGGCTCCACCGGGGCCGGCCGCGAAGCGGACGCGATACAGGCACGCGCTCTGGCGGACCTGACGCAAACGCTGGGAGAGGAACACCGTCTCACCGCGGCCGCCCGGGCCCTCAGCCATCCCGTCTGGACCTTCGACGCGCTACCCGCCTGATGCCGCCGGGCGAGAGTCGGTGCGCGGCGGCCGCAGGGGATCTCCTCCTCACCACGCCTCGGACTCCGGCGCGGGCCCGTCCGGAGTCGTGGTCTTACCCGCCTTGGTCCGCACCCGCAGGGCAAGGAGCGGGAAGAGGAGTACGGAGAGCATGGCGGCGCCCACCAGGGCGGCGGCCTCGCCCTTCTGCACGGCGCCGTCGTCCAGGCCGATCGTGGTGATGGCGACCACGAGCGGCAGGCAGGTCGAGGAGTACAGGGTCAGGGCTCTGCGCTCGGAGATGCTCAGGTCACGCGGTGCCAGTGCGTAGGCAGGCAGCCCGCGCACGAGGAGGAACAGGAGCAGGAAGACCGGCAGCAGCAGGAGGGGCCTGCCGCCGTCGAGCAGCGAGGCGAGGTCGAAGTTGATGCCGGTGACGATGAAGAACAGCGGGACGAGGAACCCGAAGCCCATCGCCTCCACCTTGCCCAGGACCTCCTCGCTGCTGTCGGGGGCGGCCCCCTGGAGCACGAGCCGGGTCAGCAGTCCGGCTGCGAAGGCGCCCAGGAGCACGTCGAGGCCGAGTGCGGCGGACAGGGCGAGCATCGCGAGGAGCAGCAGCATCACGAAGCGGACGGCGAACTGGGCGCTGGTGTGCAACGTCGTACGGATGATCTGGGCGAACCAGGGCGGTCGGGGGCGCAGTGACCAGAAGATCGCTGCCGCCGTGATGAGCGCGAAGGCGGCGAGAACCAGGGTGGACACTCCGGGCTCACGGCCGCTGAGCAGGACCGCCATGGCGATGATGGGCCCGAACTCGCCGACCGCTCCGAAGGCCATCATCACGGTGCCGAAGCGGCCGCGCAGATCGCCGCTGTCGCGCAGGATCGGCAGCACGGTTCCCAGGGCTGTGCTGGTGAGCGCGGTGCCGATGACCACGCTGCGGGAGAGGTCCATGCCGGTCAGCGCCAGGGCGATGCCAAGGCCCAGGGCGAGGGAGATCACCCAGGCCCGGACGGCGCGGGTCAGGGTGTCGCCGCGGACGGCGGCGAACTCGATCTCGTAGCCGGCGAGGAAGATGAGCATGGACAGGCCGAGTTCCGAGAGCGTGTCGATGACCTCGTCGTGATGTGCCCAGCCCAGGACGTCGGGCCCGATGAGGATCCCGAGCACGATCTCGAAGATGACCAGGGGGATGCGTACCCGGCGGCCGGCGCCGTGGGCGAGGAGGGGCGCGAGCACGGCGACGGCCGCGATCAGGATGAGGGTCCCCGGATGAGTCATGTCGCCGTCCGCACCCGCGCGCCGGTCCGTGTCGTCGCCTCATGCACGGCGTATCACTCCTTGGCGGAGGCGGTTGCGGCCTTGGCGTCGACGATCCCCAGGCCCAGCTTGGCCAGCTTGTCCGGGTTCTTCGCCGTACTGCGGATGGCCGTCATGATCTGGTCCGGGGTGCGGTCCTGCTGGTGGAGGAGGGCGGCGACAGCGGAGACGTAAGGAGCGGCCATCGAGGTGCCGTCCAGCTCGCCGTAGCCGCTGTCGTTCTTCAGGGTTTCCCTGGTCTTGTACGTCGGCAGGGTGGAGAGGATGCCGACGCCGGGCGCGGAAACCGCTTGCTGGGCGCCGAAGTTGGAGAAGTCGGCGGGCTTGCCGTCCCGGTCGCTGGCGCCGACCACCAGGACGGGCGTGCCGACCTTGTAGGGCCGGAGCGCGGTGCCTTCGTTGCCTGCCGCCGCGACCACGACCGCGCCCTTGTCGTGGGCGTGCGTGATGGCGTCGTTGAGGGTGCCGCCCTTGAGCAGGCGGGCCATCAGGCCGCTTTCGCCCAGGGAGAGGTTGATGACGTCGGCGCCGTGGTCGGCGGCCCAGACGATGCCCTTGGTGATGTCGGCGTTGTCCCCGCTGCCGCCCGCACCCAGCACCCGCACCGGCATGATCTTGGCGCCGGGGGCGCCGCCCGCGATACCGGTTCCGTTGTCCGTGTGGGCGACCGCGATGCCCGAGACATGTGTGCCGTGGCCGTTCATGTCCTTGGGCTCGTCGTCGCCGTCCACGAAGTCGTGGCCGGCGACCAGGCGGCCCTTGAGGTCGGGGTGGTCGAGGTCGATGCCGGTGTCGACGACCGCGATGACCGTGTCGTCGCCCTTGGCCTTGTCCCACGCCTCGGGCAGCTTCAGCGCGTCGAGCGCCCACTGCTTGTCCCGCATCGGGTCGGGCTTGCTGTCTTCGCCGCATGCGGTGGCCGCCAGCAGGACAGCGGCCAGGGCAACGGCGAATGGTGTACGGGTCCGGGAACAAGTACGGGTGCGCATGGTCCGAGCCTCGGGGCGGCGGAGGCGCGGCGCATGCGGGGCGGACCGTGCGGGCGAACGGCGCCGGAGGCTGTTTCGCCGACCGGGCCCGGATGCGTGGCGGGCGGCGCGCGCTCTGGGCGCGCTGCGGGGCAGGTCCCAGGCCACTCTTTTCTCCCGCCTGCAACGGTCCCAGCCGGGTCGGGCCACAACTCCTCCGTCCAACAAGCGCGCTTGTCCGTCCATGGCCACGGGCGGCACGGCGCGATCATGCTGACCCCCAGACCGGCGCGCCGCACCGGCGTGCCGAGTGTTCCGAACGGAATGGGGAGGCAGGACGTGACGCAGCGAGAGCCGCGCCAGACGGTGGTACTGATGACGGACGCGACGCGCTGGGACATGCTCGGCTGCTACCGCGACACCGGGGTGGCCACTCCGCACCTGGACGCACTGGCCGGATCCGGCATGCGCTTCGAGCGCGCCTACACCACCCAGCCGGTCTGTGCCCCGGCACGATCCGCGCTGTTCTCCGGCACCTGGCCGCACACCAACGGGGTATGGGCCAACAACCAGGCGCCCGGACGAGACGTCCCCACGCTGGGCACCCGGCTCTCCGACGCCGACGTGGCGACCGGGTTCATCGGAAAGTGGCACCTGGACGGCACGGACTACTTCGGCTCCGGCCGCTGCCCGCAGGGCTGGGACCCCGAGTACTGGTACGACATGCGCGCCTACCTGCAGGAGCTGACCCCAGAACAGCGGACCGCCTCCCGGAACCCGCAAACGGTCGACGCGATCGACGTCGCACCGGACTTCACCTACGCGCACCGGTGCGCCGACCGCGCGCTACGGTTCCTGGAAGAACACCGCGACCGCGACTTCCTGCTCGTGGTGTCCTTCGACGAACCCCACGATCCGGCACTCACCCCGCGCGCCTACAGCGACCGGTACGCGGATCACACGTTCCCGCACGACGACAACGTCACCGACGGACTGTCCGGAAAACCGTCCCACCAGCAGGTATGGGCCGGGGAACGGCTGAGCGAGGACCGGCAGGAATACGAGCGCCGCAACCGCCAGTTCTTCGCCGCACAGGAGTTCGTCGACACGCAGATCGGCCGCATCCTCGACCGGGTAGACGCCGAGGCTCCGAACGCCCTGGTGATATACACCTCCGACCACGGCGACATGCTCGGCTCCCACCGCCTGTACGCCAAAGGGCCGGCCATGTACGACGAGATCACCCGCGTCCCCCTGCTGGTCCGGCTGCCGGGCACCACCCCCGCGGGCAGCGTGAACCCGCACCCCGCCTCGCACATCTCCCTCACCGCGACGGTGCTGGAACACCACGACCTCCCCGTTCCCGCCTACCTGCAAGGCCCCTCCCTGCTGCCCGCCCTGCGCGATCCCGCGGCCCGGGTCACCTCCGAGGTGTTCGTCGAGTTCGGGCGCTACGAAGTCGACCACGACGGCTTCGGCGGCTTCCAGCCGATGCGCGGCATCTTCGACGGCCGCCACAAACTCGTCGTCAACCTGCTCTCCTCGGACGAGTTCTACGACTTGGGCACCGACCCCGGCGAACTGAACAACCTCATCGGCTCCCCCGCTCACACCTCCGTGCGCGATGACCTCCACGATCGGCTGCTGCACTGGATGAACACCACGCGTGACCCCTTTCGCGGCTACCACTGGCAACGCCGCCCCTGGCGCGCCGACGCCCCCGCGGCCACCTGGGACCACGACGGCATGACCCGCCAACGCCCCGACGATCCCGCCTACGTGCCCCGCCTTCTCGACTACACCACCGGCCTGGAGATCTCCGAAACCACCCGACGCAAGTAACACCGGCCGATCGCGTGCCCGAAGGGCGATGCACGCCCCCGCCGGCTGTCCGGCATCACCACCGGCGTCGTCGCCACCTTGCGTCGCGTCAACGCGCAGTGCGCGGAACGGCGGTAGATCCGGGTGGTGCTGCGGATCGCGGCCGGTGGCGAAGCGGTGGTCTCCAGGAGGTGGAGGCCCCCGCTGCACCGTGGGGGGTCCACCGCGTGGCGTCGGTCTGGACCGTTCGGGGCGGCAGGATCGTGCCCGGGCGGGAGTACTGGACCGGACCGAGCCGGGCACACGCCCGTCGCCACAGTGGCGGGCCGAGTACGTGCGGCGGATGCAGGCCGCTCGTCTGCACGGTCCTCAACACTCAGGTCCCTGCCGAACAGCTCGCCGCCCACACCGCGCACTCCGTATCCCGCGCCCCGCAGATCCCTGATCCGGATGAACCCGCCGCCAGAGCCGAACCGCTTTATGCCACAGCAGCGTCGGCCCGGGCATGACCTCAAACGCTGAGCACCTCACCCAGCCCGACCTCGCCCGGATCACCGTCCACGCCGGGACAGCTGATACCGCTGTGGCCGTCGCCTATGAGATCGCCGGCCGTCTCGACGCGACCGGCCCCTCGCAACCCCATCCGGCCGTCGGAGAGGAGGGAGTCGCCGTGGAGCTGTACGCCTATGCGCCGCCACCGCCCAACCGGGCGTGATCCTCGGCGGTTCGTGACCGTTGCCGACGGCCGGGCGGTCGTCTAGCAGGAGGTGCGTGCGGGCCCGGGGTGCCAGACCTCCGGGCCCGTCACGTGCAGTGGCAGCTGCGGCGGGGCCGCCTGCGGTGTGTCACCCCTGGGCTGATGCTCCGCGCCCCCGGATGCCGGGCGGACGCACCCTCGGACGCAGAAATGTCTGTGCACCCCATGGACAACTCCCCACCGCCCCGCTTGACTTCACCGATTGACAACGATGTCAGTGACGTTCCGGTCGGCTTTGAGAGGCAGTGATCGTCGATGGTGTCACGGAGAATCCTTCTGCAAGCAGGCGGCGCGGCCCTCGCGGGCGCAGGGCTGGGTTTCACGTATCAACAGCCGGCCGGTGCCGCCGAGTCCGGCGCCGCTACCCGCCTCCTGCCGTCCTTCGGCCGCCCCGTCCGCCTCGATGTCGCCGACGTCAGCACACTGGACGGCCACGACCAACTGCTGCTCACCACCCTCCAGGGCGTCGTCAACCGGCATGAGCCTCGCCTGTACTTCAACTTCGACAAGAGCGAGGTCGACCTGCGCTGGCTCCCCGCCACCGGCGCGACCGTCACCCGTCACGACGACGCGCTCGACCTGGTCCGCCTCTACCGCAAACAGGTGCGCGGCGCGATCCTTCTCGACCCGGACGTACCCGACTCGGTCAACATCGCCACCACACTCGCCGGACTCGAGAACGCCGTCGCCGCCACCGCCGAGCAGGCGCACAAGCACGGCCTGCGGACCGTCATGGATCTGCGCGGCCGCTTCGACGCCGACGATGCGCTCGCCACCTACCGCTGGCAGCTCGACCACCTCTTCCCCCGGTGCAGCCACGCTCTGCTCGCCGGTCTGCCGCCCACGCGGACCGTGTCCGTCGACGACGTGGGGTGGCGGGAGGTGGCGCGCGAGACCGAGCGGATCCGCGATGTGTCCAACCGCCGGGTACGCACCTTCGACCTGAGCGCGGACATGAGCGGCGGCATGAGTGGCGACAACGATGTCTACGTACGCTTCCAGGACTCGTTCAAGGACGACGGGTGGGGCGCGTCGGTCGCCGCCGTCCTGGTCGAGGCGGACGGCAGGGAGATCGCCTCGTTCACTCCTGGCACGGACGGCGAGAAGCCCTACCTCTTCGACGGCCTCAACTCCTCCCTGGGTGAGCAGTCCAACCGATTCAGCGACGGCGGCGGCTACTTCATCTACCGTTTCACCGCGCCCGCCGGCACCCAGCACCTGACGATCGAGGTCGACCTGTGGAACCAGTACCTGGTCACCGCCACGGGCACCGCACCGACCCGCGTCGAGCCCTTCCCCTACTTCCGTGACTACGTGGTGGCGAGCAAAGCCATGGTGCTGTGGCTGCCGCCGTCCGGTGAAACCGGAAAGCTGCTGGACGAGACCTTCGCCCGACTCAGGCCCACCACCCCGTACACCGGCTGGTTCTCCAATGACGTCGCAGGCGAGTGGGGCGGCGTGGACCGCGCCTCGCAGCACGGCATCGAGGTCGTCCCCGCCGACTTCTACATGAACGGCACCGTCCACGCGGGCGTCCCCGCAAAGGTCTCCGGCAAGATCCGACGCCGTCCGAAGGCCGAGCCGCGCAACCGCGTGTACGTCACGTTCACGGTCGGCGAGGGTGACAACGTGCAGTACTGCCAGCGCCGTATGCGCGACATCTGGGACGATCCCCGGCGCGGCAGCGTTCCCGTCAACTGGACGGTCAGCCCGCTGCTCGCCGACATCGGCCCCGCCCTCCTTGCCTACTACCAGAAGACCGCCACCGACAACGACCTGCTCATCTGCGGCCCCTCCGGCGCCGGTTACACCTACCCGGGTTCCTGGCCCGACAAGGACCTGGACGCCTACACGGAACTCTCCGGCCGATACCTGCGCCGCACCGGCATGGACCTGGCCTACGCCTACAACCCCCGCAACGCCGCGAACGACGGCTGGCTCCCCTTCGACGAGCGCGTCGTGGGCTCGTACCGCAAGAACACGCCGCTGCGCGGGATCATCCAGTCCTGGGAGACCGGTGACCTGCAGATCAGACCGGCCGGGCTTCCGGTGATCGGCAACTTCTATCCGCAGGGCAAGGGCACGGAGTTCCGCGACTCACTGCTGCGCCGCATCGAGGGCAGGGACGAGTCGAAACCCCTGTTCATCGCCGCAGCCATCAACGCCTGGAGCTGGACACCGAGCGACATCGCCGAGCTGGCCGCGCTGCTCGATGAACCCTTCGAGGTGGTCCGCGGCGACGCGTTCTTCGCTCTGATGAATCGGAGCGCGTGACCGTACCCCTTCAGCGCGCCCAGAGGATCGGCGCCCTGCCTTGCGAAGAGGTCAGCAGTCGCCCGGGCGGCTGGTCACCGCGAACCGATAGCTCGGAACGGTCACTGTCCCGGGGCCGCCGGCCACGCCCGGGGGCTCGTAGTCATCGTCCTTCGACCTTGTGCGCTCCACGTGCATACACACCGTCGCTCGTGCCCCGGAGGCGGCGACGGTGTAGCGGGCGTCGGAGGCCTCGTTGGTGGATGCCGGGGCGGCCTCCACGCCGTGCTGCGGGGCGTCGCCGCCACCGTGCTCGACGACCTCGTCCTCGGTCATCGTGGCGTACTCGTCGTCGAATCCGCTGTCGTCGCCGAAGATGTCACCGAAGCGGGAGCTGCCGTTCAGGGCGGCTGCGGCCTGTTCCGCCGCCCCGGTCAGTTCGTCGTCGTTCCACTGCGTACGGTCTGTGGCACCCATCAACTGGATCGTGGTGTACACCCCGCACCGCGCACATGCTGAAGAGCAAGATGCGGCCGACGGCGAAGGCGGAGTCGGGAAGTTCGGGCGCCGAGGGCTTCAGGGCATGCCGTACCGCGCGGACGCGGGCCTTTGGTACGCACCCCATGGCAGCCAGTACGGCAGCCAGCGCGAAGCCGAACACAACCATCCCCGTCACTCCTGAACCCCCGCTCGCTACGCGCCCGTCGACGCAGATCCGGCAGCTGTAGCAACCGCCGCGCAGCAGCAGCACAGTAGTGGCACGCCCTGCTCAGAGGTCCGCTGCCAGGATCGACGCTCTCGTCGAATTCGACGCGCCACGTCAGGCCCGGGCCGAAGCTGCCGAGGCGGACCAGCAGTTCAGCCAGCGTCACGTAGTGCTTCTCGTGCCAGGCACGAAACGTAATGCCCTGCATGTCTGCCGCTGCTGGGACCGAATCGCGTAACAGTGACCCCCCCTTCGTCAGATGCCGAACTGTAGGACGCGACTCACCGGACAGGTGCTAATCGCCCAGCAGGTGGAGCTCCAGGCCGGCCCCCGCCGAGCACCGTTCGGCGAGAGCGCGGATCGCCTGCAGACGCTGCCGTTCGCGTTGTTCCGTGACCACGTCGCGGGTGGCATCGACCTCCGCGATGAATTGGGGCATGTCCGCGGCCGTGAGGATCCGCGTACGGTACGGGTCCATCCGGTTCAGCATCGGCAGGCTGCTGCGCACGCACATCTCGGCAAACAGATCCGCTTCGTCTTGGACAGAATCCACGGGCTCCACCCTGCGCGTCTTGGGGCTTGATCCTCGCTGCGTGACCTGCATCAGCTCGACGTCAATGCCCATGTCGCATGCTCCTGTCCCCAGCCGCAGGTTGTGTCCTGCGAGGTGGGCTTGATGAACCGTTTTCGACTTCTGCTCCTCGCCCTGAAAGGGCAGGGGCTCCTACCGCGGTCGGATGAGCGCCGCGGGCCGGACATGTCCGGCCCGGCCTTACGACCGAAGCTGCACGAGCCGACTATACAAACGTGGATCTTGGCTGTGTACGGCTACCGCGATGGACCCCCGCGACCCGCCTCGGCCCGCGTCCCGCTCGGCGGCACCCGCACCTTGCGCCTCACGACCGCACCATGCCTACCAGCGCGGATTTTCTCTGGTGGGACCGGCGCTCCCGTATGCAGTGGGCCGCTCGTGGTCGAAGTGGGTGATCTTCTCCCGCAGGTGGTGGTCCTGCAGGAGCACGGGGCCGCGCGGGCCGGCCTTGAGCGAATGGTCCGTCTCATACAGGCGGTCGCCCTGCGCCGTGGTCAGCCACTCGCCCTGCTGGGCCACCGTGGCCTGGTCATCGCGTGAGGGCGCGCCGGTGGGACTTGTCGGGCGCGGACCGCTCTGGTCGGCCTTGGGGGGGCAGGGGGCCCTGCGGCTCGGTGGGCTCTGCGAGCGAGGGCGACTAGGAGTTCGGCTTGCCGGGGATGCCGTCCTGCGGGCCCGCAGGTTCGTCGGTCGCACGGAGCCATTCAGTTACTGGCAGACCACGGCGAAGACGAGTGCCTCGCCCGGGCCGGGGAGCGCCTCGGGACTGGGCGCCCGACGCCGGGTGGAGTGCTGTGTCGTGCAGGTGGGGCGCATCAGTGGGTGAAGGCGACGGATTCAGTGAGGTCCTTCTGGGTTTCGAGCGCGGTGAGACGTTCGGTAAGCGCCGCGTGTATCGCGCTGTAGGTGTCGGAGCCGAGGGGCAGGCGCAGGGGCGGGCTCGGCCGGCGGGTGGTGTCGTAGATGGCGGCGGCGAGCTTGGCCGGGTCGCCGGTGAAAAGGTTCTCGTCCGCGGTTTCCAGATAGCGCCGGGTCTGGCCCACCGCATTGTCGCGGTAGACGGCCGTTTCGGTGGTGTATTGCAGGGCCGAAGCGAAGCCGGTACGAGTGGCGCCGGGCTCGACCAGAGTGAGGTGGACGTTGAAGTCGCGGACTTCGCGGCTGACGCTCTCGGTGAAGCCTTCCAGCCCCCACTTGCCCGCGTGATAGGAGCTGTGCGTGGGGATGCCGACCTGGCCGCCCACGCTGGAGATCTGGATGATCCGGCCTCCGCCCTGCTCGCGCATCGGTCGCAGGAAGGCGCGGGTGATCATCATCGGCGCAAGCAGGAGAACCTCGATCTGGTCGCGGATCTGCTCGACGGTCATTTCCTCTGCGGCACCCACGACCGCGTAGCCGGCATTGTTGACCACGATGTCCACCGGCCCGGACCGGAGGGTCCTGCCGATCACCTCGTCCACCTCGGCCGGCCGGGTGAGGTCGAGCATCTCGACGGTCAGCCGCTCGCCGTGCGTCTCGCGCAGGTCTTCCAGAGCTGCGGGGCGGCGGACCGTCGCCGTGACACGGTCGCCCTTGTGGAGGGCGTGTTCGGTGAGATGGCGGCCCAGTCCACCGGAGGCTCCGGTGACGAACCAGTGACGTGAGGCCTTGTCCGAGACGGCGGGCATGGAAGTCTCCTGGAGTAGGGTGATACCGGAACTGATTCCGCTTAAGAGTTAAGCGGAACGGATTCCGGAAAGCAACCGGCGACCGACCGAAGGAACCTCGCATGCCCGCAACGCCCCGCCGCACCAGGAGCGACGCGCTGCAGAACCGGGAGCGCCTGCTGGAGGTCGCCGCACAGGCCTTCGCCGAGCAAGGGCTGGACACCGCGCCTGCCGCCATCGCCAAGCAGGCGGGCGTCGGCGTCGGCACGCTCTACCGGCACTTCCCGACCCGGGAAGTCCTCATCGACGCCGCCTACCGGCGCCAACTCACCCAAGTGTGCGAAAAGGTGAGCGACCTCCTCAGCCGGCATCCGGCCGCCGAGGCCACCCGGCTATGGATGGAACACTTCATCCACTACGCCACGGCGAAGAGCGGAATGTCCGAAGCCCTCAACGCGGTCATCGCCTCCGGCGTCGACCCGTACTCCGACAGCCGTGCACTCCTTACCGACTCCGTCGCCACCCTCCTCGCGGCCGGCGCCCGGGACGGAAGCCTGCGAACAGACGTCGCCCCCGACACTGTCCTGCTCCTCATGGGTGGCATCGCCTATTCCGTGCAGCACGGGACCGAAGAGCAAGCCCGCCCGCTCGTCGACCTCTTCATGGACGCGCTGTCCAAGGACTCGACCGCGAACTGAGCCCGGACGCCACCCGCTCGGGACGAGTTCCTTGGGCTGCTGCGTGCCGCAGCGCGCTCCTCGAAGGCGCGCAGCCAGCCCTCCATCGGCCAAGCACCCCATCGCTGTCTGTAGATCGTCGCGTTGCGCGGGATGTCGTCGATGTGCTGGACGGGGCGGGACCGACCGCACCTGCGCGCTGCACGGTCACGGTCATGCGGCCCGGCCACGCGTTCCGGCGGCGCCCATGACACTTCGGCTCCGACCGAAATATCCGGTTCCTAGGCTGCCCACCATGAACACGGCACATCACAGCACCGCGCCCGCGCGGGAAGCCATCACCCATCTGGAGATCGAACCGAGCGTCCTGTACTTCGGGACGCCAGTGGTGCTCCTGACGACGGAGAATCAGGACGGCTCTTTCAACCTTGCCCCGATATCGTCCGCATGGGCCCTCGGGCAGACAGTCGTGATCGGACTGGGCCTCGAGGGGCAGACCGCGTACAACCTCGACAGCCGCCCCGACCTGGTCATCAACCTGCCGGCCCCCGCCCAGTGGCCGGCCGTGGAGCGGCTGGCGCCCCTGACCGGCCGCGACCCAGTGCCCGCCGGCAAACCCGAGGGCTGCCGCTTCGAGCCGGACAAGTTCGCCGCGGCGGGCATGACCGGCGTCCCCTCTCGTCTGGTCCGGCCGCCTCGCGTCGCCGGATGCCCGATCCAGCTGGAGGCCCGTGCCGAGCGAGTACAGCCGGACGCCCGCGGGGACTTCCTCATCGTCGAAGCCCTCGTGCGCAAGGTGCACGCCGACTCCCGCGTCGTGGTCCCCGGCACGGACCACATCGACCCCGCCGCTTGGAGCCCTCTCATCTACAACTTCCGCCACTACTTCGGACTCGGTCCGGAACTCGGTCACTCCTACCGCACTCAGACACCGCGCGACCGCGAGACACCTGTCGCCGGGCCCGCACTCGCCGAGACAGCGCCCAACTGACGTCAGGCGGGCCTGCCGAAACCGGCGGCAGCCCGGTCCCGGTCGGCTCCGTGCCCCGGCCTGCGAGCCGGGGCACGGCGGACCGGACCCGGTGTCAGTCCCTGCGGTACTGCGCGGGCGACCCCTTCGTGGCCTCGTCCTCGTAGGACCCCGCCTTGCCCCGGTCCACATGGAACGTCGTCAGGGTGCTGACGGCCGAGCGCGGATCCCGCCGGTCACCGACGACCCGCATGTGTGCGCTGAACCGCTCCGGCGTCACCTCGTACACGTCGTAGCCGTACCGGTTGCCCTCGAAGTACTTCAGGTGGGGATTGGCCTTGCCCATCAGCGGGCCGTTGGCCGCGTTCCAGTCCGCGGAGTACGCGCCGGAGGTCACCGAGTGCGCGGTGAACTCCGTGCCCAGCAACGGGGATTCCGGCTCGTCGAAGTCGGTGCGGATGTCGTCGACGAACGCCGAGTGCCAGTCACCGGTGATGACGACCAGGTCCTCGAGTCCGCTGTCGTGCACGTGCCCGAGGACCTCCTTGCGTTCGGCGAGGAAGCCGTCCCACTGGTCGGTGAACATGTACGAGCCGCCCGGCCGGCCCCGGAGCTGGCTCAGCATGATCGAGTTGGCCCATATGTGCCAGGCGTCCGGGGCCCGGTCGACCGTCTTCTTCAGCCACGCCTTCTGTTCGGCGCCCAGAATGGTGCCGTCGGGCAGGTTCTGCGCCGAGCGGTAGGAGCGCAGGTCGAGGACGGCGAGCTCCACCAGGTCGCCCCAGCGCCGCACCCGGTGGATCTCCGGGTCGGGCAGTGCGGAACCGCCGAAGGAGTCGCGGTGCGGCATGTGCTCGAACCACGCCTGGTAGGCGGCTGCGCGGCGCCGCATGAACGGGGCGCCGCCGCCGGTGCCGCTGTAGTCGTTGACGACCTCGTGGTCGTCCCAGGTCAGGAACCACGGGTGGGCG
The DNA here is from genome assembly GCF_014649775.1 of Streptomyces longisporoflavus. Taxonomy (GTDB): domain Bacteria; phylum Actinomycetota; class Actinomycetes; order Streptomycetales; family Streptomycetaceae; genus Streptomyces; species Streptomyces longisporoflavus. The sequence continues at coordinate 62,227 of NZ_BMTR01000002.1, forward strand.
GCGTGTGCCTCGCGTAGCGATTTATCGCCCTTGTACAGGGCGTGCCGCTTGCGGTAGTCGGCGAGCGTGAGAATCTCCGGGCCGTCGTGGTCGCGCACGTGCTGCTCGGGCACGCCGCCGACCTGGCCGTGCTCGTAGATGTAGTCGCCGAGGTGCACCACGAAGTCGACGTTCTCGCGGGCGATGCCGCGGTGAGCGGCGTAGAAGCCGTCGTGGAACGCCTGGCAGTTGGCGGCCGCGAAGGTGACCTTGGAGACGCGGCCACTCGGCGCGGTCTTCGTGCGTCCGACGCGGCTGGTCCTGCCGAGGGCCTTGAACGCATACCAGTAGTGCCGGCCCGGAGCCAGACCGCTCACCGGGACGTGCACGCTGTGGCCGAGCGTCGCCGAGGCGGGCGCCGTTCCCCGCGCGACGACACGGCGCAGCCTGGCGTCCTTGGCGACGACCCACTCGACCTCGACGACCTCGGGAAGTCTCTGCTCGGGGGCGAGCGGTTCGGGGGCGAGTCTGGTCCACAGCACCACCGAGTGCGGTTGCGGATCACCGGAGGCGACACCGAGGGTGAAGGGCGCGGGATCGTATTCGGCGCCCAGTTTCTCGGCGGCCTCGCGGGCCTGAGCCGGGGTGAGGCCCGTGGCGAGCGGCCAGGCGAGGCTGAGTGCTCCGGCGGCCGCGGCGGACTTGAGCAGGTCACGTCGGTTGACGGTCATCGGCGGCCTCCGGTGGCGCTGAGGGTGAGGGAAAGGGCGTCCGCGTAACCGTCGTTGGAGGTGCCGCTGCCGCTGCGCGTGAAGACGAGCAGGACCCGGGCCGAGCGGGCGGTGGGCGGCACGGCGGCTTCGGCCGTGCGCTCCAGGAGCCCGGTCTTGCCCTGCCGGTCGGCCGCGCTGACGGGGCCCAGGACACTGAGGGCGATCGGGGTGCCCTTGGCGTCGCGGAATTCCACGGAGAGGCGCGCGCCGTCCTCTTGCCGGTCGAAGCCGCCGAGCCAGCCGGCCAGCGTGTATCGGACCTTGCCCGCATCGACGGCGCGGCGTCCGGTCGGGCCGCCCGCGGGCAGATCGATGTCCTGGATCAGCGCGGTGCGCGGGCTGTTGCCGCCCGAGAAGAAGCGGCTGCCGCGGTGGGCCGGGCCGGGGTCCGACGCGGTGGGGTAGCCGCCGCCCAGACTGTAGGCGATGAGCGCAGGGGCTCCCTGGACGACCTTCCAGCCGCGGACCTTCGATACGGGCTCGGCACTGCCGCCGGACCCGCTCTCCGCGTCGCCGTTGACGACGAGATTCACGCACGCCTCCTGTGATCGGTGAGTTGAGCGCGGTCAGCCCACCAGCCCCGTATGAACCAGGAGAAGCATTCCGGCGAATTCTGTTACAGCGGTGCGTCGCCGTACATGGCCGCGGACGCGGGCGGTTCACCGGCTCGTGCGTGCTTCCGTCGCCTCGCGTCGCGGAGAAAGGCGCCCGAGGGTGCCCCGTGCCGGGCGCCGGTCCGCGCAACTGCCGCTCTGTGGAGGCGTGCTGGGTTCAACTCGACGAGGAGTTCACCGTGGCGGGCACCGCCGAGGCCCGGGGTTCCGGGGGTGCCGGGGCGGTGCGGGCGCCGTTGCGGGTGGCGCCGATGCCTGCGATCACGACGAAGGCGACGCCGACCGCGGGTGCGAGGCCGGGCATCTGGCCGAGCACGAGCAGGCCCATGAGGAGTGCGATGGCCGGCTCCAGGCTCATCAGGGTGCCGAAGGCGGAGGTCGTGAGGCGGCGCAGGGCGAGGAACTCGAGGATGAAGGGCAGCACGGCGCTCAGGGCGGCAAGGCCCAGCATGGCTCCGAGCAGCTTCCACGTGACGTTTTCCAGCTCGGAGGGTGCGGCGGCGAGGAGGCCGATGAGGCCGGCGACAGGCATGGAGATGGCAAGGCCGCCGAGACCGGTCACGGAGTCGCCCACGCGTTGGGTCAGCAAGATGTAGGCCGCCCAGCAGGCTGCGGCGGTCAGTGCGAAGCCCGCGCCGAGCGCGTCGATGCCTCCGTGCCAGGGTTCGGTCAGCGCCGCGACACCGAGGGCGGCCATCGCTGTCCAGCGGATACGACCGCGGCCCGGGCCCCAGAGGGACACGGCCAGCGGGCCGAGGAATTCCAGCGCGCTGGCCGTGCCGAGCGGCAGCCGGGTCACGGCGAGCATGAAGAACACCATCATGCCCGCGCTGACCGCGCCCAGCATGGTGCACGCCAGCAGGTCACGGCCGGAGAAGTCACGCGGGCGGGGCCTTATCAGGACCAGCAGGAGCACACCGGCCCCCGCAAGGCGCAGCCCGGTCGTGCCCAGGGCTCCGAGCTGGTCGACCAGCGGAACCGACAGGGCAAGACCGAGCTGGATGGTGGACATGGAGGCCACGGCCATCACGGTTCCGGTGGTGGCCGAGGGGAGGCGCAGACGTGCGCGGTGTGCCGGCAAACTCATGGCGGACAGTAGACGGGCCGCAGACCGTTCGTGTCCACGTGCCGATCATGGACAATCCGTTCACACATCATGGACAGTGGGGTCATGGAGACCCGACGACTGCGCATGCTGGTGGAACTGTCCCGTCTGGGGTCCATGCGCGCGGTGGCCGACATGCTGGGCGCGACCACCTCGACGGTCTCGCAGCAGATCGCCGCCCTGGCGGACGAGATGGGCACCGCGCTGACCGAACCCCACGGGCGCCTGGTGCGGCTGACGCCCGCGGGCCGCCGGCTGGCGGAGCACGGGGTGACGATCCTCTCCGCCGTCGAGACGGCGCGGCACGACCTCGCCCCGGGAAGCGAGCCCAACGGCACCCTGCGCGTCGCGGGCTTCGCCACCGCCATCCGCGCCCACCTGCTGCCCGTCGTCAGCGCCCTCACCACGAGCCATCCGCGCCTGCGTGTCCTGGTCCGCGAGCACGAACCGGCGGAGGCGCTGCGGCTGCTGTCCGAGGACGCCACGGATCTGGCCCTGACCTACGACTACAACCTGGCTCCCGCGGCCGAGGATCCCGTGGTGAGCTCGACGGCCCTGTGGACCGCGGGTTGGGGCCTGGGCGTTCCCGTGCAAGCCGGCACCCGGGAGGGGACCGCGCTGGAGGTCTTCGCCCGCTTCGCCGGACACGACTGGATCGTCAACTCGCGCAACACCGCGGACGAGACCGTCATCCGCACCCTTGCCTCCATGGCGGGCTTCACCCCGCGCATCACCCACCAGGCCGACAGCCTCGACCTCGTACAGGGCATGATCACCGCCGGGCTCGGCGTGGGCCTGCTCCCCTTGGACATCCCCACATACGCAGCGGTGCACATCCTGCCGCTCGCCGACCCCGAGGTCCGACTGCGCTCCTACGCCGTCGCCCGCCACGGCCGCCTGGACTGGCCGCCCCTCGCCCTGGTCACCGACCTCCTCGTCCGGCGGTCCGCGACCGGACACCATCCCGACCGGCCCACCGGCACGGGTGCCGGGGAACCTCCTCAGGTTCCGTGATCAGGCCGGATCGGCCTGTGCGGGCCGCCGTCCGGCATGCGGACGGCCGGACTCAGAGGACCGTTTCCGCGTACGCGGTCACGTCCTCCACCGATGCGTTGCCGCCGCAGATCACCAGGCCGAGCCTGGTCGCCTCGCCCGTCTTGGCCAGGACGCGACGGGCGGCCGGCAGGAGGCAGCCCGCCGCCGGCTCGGCCCATACCTTGGCGTGCTCGGCCAGCTCGAGCACGCCTGCGTAGGCCTCCGCCTCGGGCACGACCAGTACCTCGTCGACCAGATCACGCACCATGGTGTACGTCAGCGGCGACACGGTGGGCGCACTCAGGGTGCTGATGCGCGAGTCCACATCCACCTGGACCGGTCCCCCGCAGGCCAGTGCCCTGGACATCGCGTCGGCGCCGGTGGTCTCCACGCCCCACACGCGCACGCCCGGCCGGCGCGCCCGTAGTGCCGCCGCCACGCCGGCGATCAGCCCACCGCCGCCGATGGAGACCAGGACGTCCGTCAGTTCACCGGCGTCGGCGGCGAGTTCGAGCCCCACGGTGCCCTGCCCCGCGATGACCACCGGATCGGAGAACGGGTGCAGCAGCGTGAGCCCGTCCGCCTCCAGCCGGTCCATCAGGGCGAAAGCCTCGGGCATGGTGGCGGTCAGCCGTACGTCGGCCCCGGCGGCCCGGGCAGCCTGCACCGAGCGCGCCGGCGCGGTGCGCGGCATCACCACGGTGGCGCGCACCCCCAGCGCGGACGACATCTCCGCCACGGCGACACCATGGTTGCCGCCGGACACCGCGACCACGCCGGCCGCGCGCTGTTCACCGGTCATCGCCAACAGCTTGGCCACGGCTCCCCGCGCCTTGAACGAACCCGTGCGCTGCAGCAGTTCGAGCTTGACCGTGACCGGCACCCCGAGCAACGCGCTCAGCCCCGGGCTGGGCAACGTGGGAGTGCGCACCACGTGCCCGGCAATCCGCGCCGCCGCGCTCTCCACGTCCTCAACACCGACCATGGCGCCCCTCCAGAATGTCTCGCACGCCGTATCCGTCTGCACGATACGTGGGCGATCCCGGGGAGGGGCAGTCGTTCGGATCACTTCCGTACGACGCAGCGCAGATCAGAGCGGTGACGTACAGGGTGAATAAGGCGCCCGACGGAGGTGGCAGTCAGGCGCTCGCGTGCCCCGGGGTGACGGTTCCACGGGACGAGGCGGGGCGCGCCGGCCTGCGTTCCGAGGTGGCCCGGAGCCGGTGCAGCCACAGCGACGCCGTGCCGAGCAGGCCGGTGAATGCGGCTGCGAGGAACAGCGAGATCCACATCTGACGGCTGCCGGGGGCGGTCCATCCCGTCCAGGCCGCTGCGATCGCCCAGAGCAGGGCACCTGCCAGGTAGAAGCCGCGGGTGCGGCGCAGTTGGCGTAGGGCCCGCGGGGACACGAGGTGTTCAGTCTTCGGTGCCATGCCGGACCGCGTACCCCGAATCGCGTCCGCTACCGGGCGGGATATGAGGCGGCTGCGATTGGGCCGGACGGCAGACACGCCTGCGCGTGAAGGCCGCGGAAAGGGGAACCTGCGGCTGAGGCATCTTCCGGCGGAGTTCGAGACCAGGAGCGGAGACGAGCGATGGCCACCACGACGGGCAGGGCCGGGACCGGCATGGCGCAACCGGCAAGCATCCAGTTGCCCGGCATCGTGCTGGGAGTGGGGATGGGCGGCTTCGTCGACGGCATCCTGCTCCACCAGCTGCTGCAGTGGCACCACATGCTCTCCAGCACCAACGAAGACCACATCGGGGTGAAGTACTACAACCCCCACACCGTCTCCGGCCTGGAGATGAACACCGTGTGGGACGGCATCTTCCACACCGTGTGCTGGCTGGCGGTCCTGCTCGGGCTCGCCGTCCTGTACTCGCGGGTCACCCACAACCGGCTGCGGGTGTGGACCTCCCGGGTGCTGTGGGGCTGGATGCTCGTCGGCTGGGGTCTGTTCAACCTCGTCGAGGGCGTCCTGGACCACCACATCCTGGGCATCCACCACGTGTACGCCGGAGACGGCCAGGTCTGGTGGGACATCGGCTTCCTCGTCCTGGGCGCCCTGCTGGTCGGCGGCGGTTACCTGCTCCAGCGCAGTGGCCGGCCCTTCGACCCGAACACCCCCGCCCGCGAGCACGAGGGCCGCCGGGCCTGATGCACCACCACACCCACGACCACGGGCACGACGCGGGCAGCGGCGCGAGCAGCGCCCTGGAGTGGCTTCTGCCCGCGCTTGTGCTGCTGGCCGCTGCCGGCACCTACCTGCTGCTCGTCCGCCGGGCCCGCCACCGCAATCCGGCCCTGGGCTGGAGCCGCTGGCGGACCGGATGGTTCCTGGGCGGTGTCCTCCTGCTCGGCGCCGCCCTGCTGCCGCCTCTGGCTCCCTTCGCGCACGGGGACTTCCGCGGCCACATGGTCCAGCACCTGCTCATCGGCATGTACGCCCCGCTCGCCCTCGTCCTCGGCGCTCCGGTCACCCTCCTTCTGCGCACCCTGCCCGCAGCCCGCGGCAAGCAGCTGACCGCCGTACTGCACAGCCCGCCCGCCCGCGTCCTCGCCCACCCCGCGGTCGCGCTGACGCTGGCCACGGGCAGCCTCGCGGTCCTCTACTTCACGCCCCTCTACAACGCGACCGTGAGCGCTCCGGCAGCGCACTGGCTGCTGCACGCGCACTTCCTGCTGTCCGGGGCCCTGTTCGCGTACGTCATCGCCGGCCCCGACCCCGCCCCTTCGCGACCCGGAGTACGCGCCCGGCTGGTCTATCTCGGCATCGCCATCGCGGCCCACGCGATCATCTCCCAGTTGATGTACGGCGGCTTCTGGGTCGACGTCCACGCCCCCATCCCCCGGGTCCAGGCGGGCGCCGAGATCATGTACTACGGCGGCGACTTCGCCGAACTGCTCCTGGCCGCAGCCCTGGTCGCCACCTGGCGCCCCGAGCCCCGGCGGGCAGCCACCGTCACGGCGCGGATTCGGCGCTCCTGCGCTGGTTGGCATTGAAGCGTGCCTTCTTCTGCCGATTCCCGCACGTATTCATGTCGCACCATTTGCGGGTGCGACTCTGACTGGTGTCGAAGAAGGCGGCCCGGCAGGTCGGTGAGGCGCACAGGGCCAGTTTTCCGTCCCGTTCGCCCGCGATGATGCTGATCGCGTCGGCGGCGATCACGCCGAGGGCGTCTTCCACGCGGGAAGCCGAGCTGAGCTGCCATTGCCGCTCACCCCCGTGCGTCAGGATCGCCGCGGCCCGTCCCTGAGCGCTGCGGTCGTTGATGACGGCGACGGCAGCCGTGGGCAGAGCCTCCTCGACCGCGGCCGCTGTCGCCGCGGCGTGGATCGACTCCCTCAGGTCCCGGGCGAGGTCGAGCTGGGCAGGGGTGCAGGAGTCCACCGCGAGGCCGTACACCGCCAGCCAGTCGACGAGTCGCCGCGGCACGGGAATGCGCTCCACAGCCTCGCCATGACGCTCCGAAAGGGTCCCCGTGAAGCTGGTCGCCAGCACCGTACCGAGGCGGAAGTCAGGGAACGCAGTACGCATGGAACCACCTTAGCCGGTTGCGTGCCGGGTCGGGAGGGCGGTAGAACCGTCTTAGCCGGTTCGCAGGGTTCGCAGCCGGTTCCGCGACGGCCAGGAGGTCTCATGCCCCGTCCGACCAGCGACGTACAAGCATTTGAAGCCCGCGCAACTGACGCCGACCTCGACGATCTGCGCGCGCGACTGGCCGCGGCGCGGCTGCCGGAGGCCGAGACGGTCCATCGCCCCGCGCCCGACCCCCGCCGGTGGGAACAGGGCGTTCCCCTCGCCGACCTCGTCGATGTCGTGGACTACTGGCGCACCGGGTACGAATGGCGGCCGTTCGAAGAGCGCCTCAACCGGCTCGGCCAGTTCCGCACGACCATTGATGACCTGGGAATCCACTTCCTGCACCGCCGGTCCGCGCGCGCGGACGCCACTCCGCTGATCCTGACGCACGGCTGGCCGGACAGCATTGTTCGGTTCGTCGACGTCATGGACGAACTGGCAGATCCAAAAGACGCGGACGCACCGGCGTTCCACGTCGTGGTCCCGTCCCTCCCGGGTTTTGGTTACAGCGACAGGCCGGCCGCCACCGGGTGGGGCACCGAGAAGATCGCGGCCGCATGGGTCGAGCTGATGGGAAGGCTTGGCTACAGGAAGTTCGCGGCCCACGGCGGCGACTGGGGAGGGAATATCACCACGGTTCTCGGTGGCAGGTTCCCCGACCACGTGCTCGGAATCCACACGACATTCGCGGAGGGTCCGCCCGGCCTGACGACGGACGGGCTGACGGCGGTCGAACGCACGTGGGCCGAGGAAACCCGGGACTTCTGGCGCCACCGTGCGGCGTACGCGAAGCAGCAGGCGACCCGACCGCAGACCATCGGCTACTCGCTCGTCGACTCACCGGTCGGGCTTCTCGCCTGGATTCTGGACAAATTCGCCGAGTGGTCAGACACCGACGACAATCCGTTCGAGACCATTTCCATGGACAGAATCCTTGACGACGTCACCCTGTACTGGCTGACACGGACCGGCGCATCGGCGGCCCGCATCTACTACGAAAGCCACAACTCCCTGGACCCCGACCTCCGGGTCGACGTCCCGTCAGCGCTCACCATGTATCCCCGCGACGTCGAGAAGTGCCCGCGCCCCTGGGCACAGCAGCGCTACCGACAGATCGTCCGCTGGAGGCTGCCGGAATCCGGCGGGCATTTCCCGTCGCTGGAGGTTCCCGGGTATTTCGTCAAGGACCTGCAAGAAGGTCTCGCGGCGGTGCTGGCCGCCCATCGGTGAACACGGATCGGTGCCCCGGCGGCCACGGCATGTCCGCAGCCGCCGCAGGAGGCCCGAAGGTGCCGGTGTTGCTGCAGTGGAGCGGCCCGGCAGCGCCGGACAATCACCACCATGTACCTGAGCTCCCACCCCCGGACGGCCGGCCGGCCGCGGACGGCGTCCCGGCTGTGGCACGCGGCGCTCCTGGCCATCGTCACCGCCGCCCTGATCACCCAGATCGTGCTGGTGTGCACCGGTGGTGCCGATGCCAACTCCGCACGAGGGACGGACGACGCGGGCACCGCGACCAGACTCGTGCGTCTCTTCAGCTACTTCACCGTGCAGAGCAACCTGTTGGTGATGGTGTCCTCGCTGTCCCTGTTCCTGGCGCCGCAGCGGGACGGCAGGCTCTGGCGCGTACTGCGCCTGGACACGCTCCTCGGCATCGCCATCACCGGGCTCGTCTTCGCCGTGGTCCTCGCCCCCGACATCCACCTCACCGGCGCGGCCCTGTGGGTCACCATCGGCTTCCACTACATCGCACCACCCGCCACCCTCGTCGGCTGGCTGCTATTCGGCCCGCGCGACCGCATCGACCGGACCACCGTGGCCCGCTCATTCCTGTGGCCCGCCGCCTGGATCGGCTACACCCTGCTGCACGGGGCCGTCACCCACTGGTATCCGTACCCGTTCCTGGATGCCGGGGAGCTGGGATATGCCGTCGCACTGCGCAACATCCTGTTCGTGCTGCTGATCGCCCTCGCCGCCGCGCTGGCCCTGGCTCGCTTGGACCGCGTCCTGACGCGCCGGGCAGCACACCGGGAGCGCCTGGCGCCCTGACCCTGCCACGGGCCGGTCGCCCTTCGGCCTGCCCGCAGACAGCTGTCCGCCGGGGCCCGGGAGCGTACGGCCCCGGGCCCCGGCGGAGTCAGTGTGCCTACAGCGCGGGGTAGGCGTTCTTCATGAGTTCCTGGAACTGGGCGGAGAACCAGTGGCCGGAGACCGGCGCGTCGGGCAGCGCCCCGGACATGTTGTTGTTGTTGCGCGGATTACCGGTGTACGTCGGGTCGCACATGCGGTCGAAGCCCTTGCCCTCGTCGTTGTCGATGGCCTTGCTCGAACCGTCGGACTCCCCCGGCGGCTTCATCCACACGTAGGCGTCGATCCCGGTGGCCGGGTTGGCCTGCGGCCGCTCGCCGAGGCCGGCTCCGGACTGGTTGCACCAGTTGCCGAGGTGGATGCGGCGGTCGTAGCGCCCGCCGTTCACGTACGTGTCGACGTCGGTGGTGGCACCGGGCCCGGCAGGCCTTGCGGTGCCGCCCCAGCCGTTGCGGGACGTGTCGATCAGCATGCCGAGGTTCTGGTCGAAGCCGAGCGAGACCAGCTTGGTACGCATGGCCTGGGCGTACGACAGCTCGTCGGTGTAGCGGTTCCAGTCGACCCACTTGGACTCGCGTACCGACTTGCCCGCGACGGAGTCGCCGATGGCGAAGTTGTTCTCCTTCAGTGCGCTGTAGTTGGCCGTGTTCACGATGAAGCCGTGAACGTCGGACAGCTTCGCGCCGTTGCCGGAGGCGGTCGTCTTGAACAGTTCGGCGGAGGGGCCGAAGTTGTCGTCCCAGCCGAGCCAGCCGTGGTGGCCCGCGTCGATGTAGTTGTAGACGTTGCCGATGTCACCGAGCTTGTCGAGGGCGTAGGCGACGCCCTTCTGGTAGTTGCCGTTGGCCTTCATCACGTCGCAGTTGGGCGTGGCCGTGGGACGGCCGGAGACGTTGGTGATGAGGTTGGGCAGCGAGTCGATCTCGATCGTGGTGACGATGCGCAGGCCCGCGTACTTGGGCTCGGCGAGGATCGCGGCGATCGGGTTGATGTAGTCCGTCTTGTACTTGTCGATCTCCGTCGGGCCGAGTTCGCCGTTGGAGGCGAGGGCGGCGCAGTCGCGGCCCGGCAGGTTGTAGACGACGAGTTGGACGACTTGTTCGCCGCTGCCCTTCTGGGCGAGGGCCGCGTCGAGGTGGTCGCGCAGGCCCATACCGTCGCCCACACCGTTGATGGCGGCGATGCGGTCGAGCCAGACGCCGGTGGGCTGGTTGGCGATACGGGAGCCGCCGGGTTCGGCCTTGGCCTTCGCGGACCACTCCGGGTTCACGTACACCTTGGCGCCGGCGTACGGGTTGTCGACGCGGTCACCGGGCTCGGTCGGGTCCGTGGGATCGGTCGGGTCGGTGGGATCGGTGTCCTCGTTGCAGGTGACACCGTTCAGCTTGAAGGTGGCGGGCAGGGCGTTGCTGCCACTGTAGGTGGCGTTGAAGCCGAAGGAGGCGGAGGCGCCGGTGGCGAGCGCGCCGTTGTAGGAGGCGTTCTTGGCGGTGACGGCGGCGCCGGACTGGGAGAGGTCGGCGTTCCAGCCGTTGGTGACCTTCTGGTTGCCCGCGTAGGACCAGGTGAGGTTCCAGCTGTTCACCGCGGCGCCGTTATTGGTGACGGTGACGGCGGTGGTGAAGCCGCTGTCCCATTGGTTCTGCACCTTGTAGTCGACGGTGCAGGCGGCGGCCGCGGTCCCGGAGTCGGCAGGCAGCGCGGCGGCGGTGCCGACGCAGGCGGCGCCGGTGAGGGCGAGGGCGGTGAGCACGGCGGTACCGGCTCTCGATCTGATACGGCTCATGGTGTGCGGTGTCCCTTTCCTGAGGAGAGTTGAGTCGTGCGGTTCTCTGGAATGAGGTGGGTCGTGCGGTGCGGGGCGGTCATCCGTTCACGGCGCGCAGGTGATCGCGCAGGCCGATCCCGAACGCGGTCGGTGTGCCGTCGTACGAGCTGATCAGGGACGGTCCGGAGGAGCAGTCCCAGGTGTTCCAGGTCCAGCCGAGGTACGACTGCTTCCGGTCGTCGAACCACTTCATGACGCGGTCGACGAACCCGTGCGAGCAGGTGTTCTCGCCGATCTCCCCGGCCACCAGCGGCACTTGGGCCGCGACGGGCCCGAGTGTGGAGTCCCAGCAGCTCTCGTTGGAGCAGGTGTTGAAGTTGTAGACGTGCCAGGCCGCGGCGAGATTGCCGGCCGGGTCGGAGGGACGATGTGCGAGCCACTGACTGAGGTCGTTGGAGTAGGCCAGGCCCCCCGCGAGAATCACGTTCTTGGCGCCCGTGGCCCGCACCGAGTCGACGAGGTCCTGCATTCCGGCGACTTCGTAGCCGATGCCGGGGCAGTTGCCGCCGTCCTTCCAGCAGGCCCACGCGTCGACGGTGCTGGAGGTGGCGCGGTCCGGATAGGGCTCGTTGAAGAGGTCGAAGACGACCGTCGGATCGTCCTTGTAGGTGTTCGCGACCGACGACCAGAAGCCGGGTGCGTACCGTGCGTCCGGCATCGGCTTCTGACAGCTGGCGTGGACGTCGGTGCAGCCCGCCGAGTTCCCGGTGTACTGGCCGTACGACCAGTGCATCTCCAGGATCGGCGTCATGCCGTGGGCCTTGACCTTGGTGACCAACTCCTTGATGGCGGACTGGTAGTTGACGCCTGCGTACTCGGGCTTGATGTTGTCGAGACCGAGCCAGCACTCCTCGTTCAGCGGGATCCGGACGGCGTTGGCCTTCCAGTCGGCGATGGCGGCGACGGACGCGTCGTCGACCGGTCCGTCGAAGATGCCGTGGCCCTGGACACACATGAACTCGGCGCCGGAGCGGTTTACGCCGAGGATCCGGCGCGTGGCGCCGGAGGCGTCGACGAGCTTGTTGCCGGAGACCTTCAGGGCCGGGGCCTCGCCTTCGCCCGGATCCGTCGGATCGGTCGGGTCCGTCGGATCGGTGTCGTCCGTGTTGCAGGCCGCGCCGTTCAGTTTGAAGGCCGTCGGCACGGTGTTGGCGCCCGACCGCGATCCGATGAACCCGGCCGAGACGCTGCCACCGGCGGGCAGCGCACCGTTCCATGACTCGTTGGTCGCAGACACGGCCGTCCCGGACTGGGACCACTTCGCGGCCCAGCCCTGAGTGACCTTCTGACCGTCGGCGAAGGCGAAGGACAGGCTCCAACTGTCCTTGGCCGCACCGTTGTTGGTGACCTTCACCGCGGCCTGGAAGCCGCCGTCCCACTGCCCGGTGACGGAGTACTCCACCGAGCAGGCGGGGGCAGCCGCGGACGCGGCGTCGGTCAGGGGGACGAACGTGGCCGCCGAGACGGCGCACGCGAGCAAGGTTGCCTTCAATGCATGACGCGGGGGGTGGCGCATGAGCGACTCCCTGCAGCTCGGGCGCGACCGGCACACGGCCGGCGCGTCGACTGATGGAACCGCTCCCACTGGTTGCTGGTGGACTGTAGAGAAGGAACTGCCGTCAAGCAACAGAGGAGTTCCGAATTTTCTGTTGTCGAATTAATTCGACTCTTCAAGCCTCTTGACCCTCATTTCCCTCGTACCCATCCTTGGGAGCGCTCCCACTGGTTCACAGGTTGTGACGCCCACATCACGACTCCACCCCTCGCTCCCTGAATCACAAGGAGGAACCAGGGCATGCCACAAAGACGGGCCCGGCGGCTGTGGACCGCTGTCGCGGCCACCCTGGCACTACCGCTCGCCACACTCACCGCGCTGCCAACCACCGCCGAAGCGGCGGCAGTTGAATGCAGCGTCGACTACAAGACCAACGACTGGGGCTCCGGCTTCACCGCCGATCTGACGATCACCAATCGCGGCAGCGCGGCGATCGACGGCTGGACCCTCACCTACGACTACGGCGGCAATCAGAAACTCGCCAACGGCTGGAACGCGACCTGGTCGCAGTCCGGTAAATCGATCACCGCGAAAAGCCTCTCGTACAACGCGAAGATCGCGCCCGGCGCCGCCGCCACGGCAGGCGCGCAATTCACCTACAGTGGCGCGAATTCAGCGCCCACCGATTTCGCCGTCAACGGAACGACGTGCGCGGGCGCCCATCAGCCGCCGATCACGGTGCTCACCAGCCCGAAGGCCGGCGCGGTCTATTCGGCGGGCGACGCCGTCCCGCTCGCCGCCACCGCCGCGGCCGCCGACGGGGCGAGCATCGACAAGGTCGAGTTCTACGACGACACGACCCTGCTCGGCACGGACACCACAGCGCCGTACACCCTGGACGCGGACGCCCTGGCGGCCGGAACGCACTCCCTGTACGCGAAGGCCCACGACAGCCAGGGCGCGTCCGGCGAGTCGACACCGGTCGGCATCACGGTCGCGGCGGGTCCCGCCCTGGTCGCCTCACCGTCCCAACTCGGCATACAGCAGAGCAAGTCGGGCACCTTCGACGTGAAGCTGTCGACGCGGCCGGCGTCCGACGTCTCGGTCTCGGTGGCCCGCACGAGCGGCAATTCCGGCCTGTCCGTCTCCTCCGGCGCGAACCTGACCTTCACGCCGTCGAACTGGAACACGGCGCAGAAGGTGACGATCGCCGCCGACGCCTCCGGCACGGGCGCGGCCACCTTCACCGTGACGGCTCCCGGTCACACCAAGGCCACGGTCACGGCCACGCAGCTCGCCGCGTCCAAGACGTACGACGCGCGCTTCCTCGACCTCTACGGGAAGATCACCAACCCGGCGAACGGCTACTTCTCGCCGGAGGGCGTCCCCTACCACTCGGTCGAGACGCTGATCGTCGAGGCGCCGGACCACGGCCACCAGACGACGTCGGAGGCCTACAGCTACCTGCTGTGGCTCCAGGCGATGTACGGCAAGGTCAGCGGCGACTGGTCGAAGTTCAACGGGGCGTGGGAAATCATGGAGAAGTACATGATCCCCACCCACGCGGACCAGCCGACGAACTCCTCCTACAACGCCTCGAAGCCCGCCACCTACGCACCCGAGCACGACCTGCCTTCCCAGTACCCGGCCAAGCTCGACCCCTCGGTCTCCGTCGGCAGCGACCCGATCGCGGCGGAGCTGAAGAGCGCGTACGGCACGGACGACATCTACGGCATGCACTGGTTGCAGGACGTGGACAACGTCTACGGCTACGGCAACGAACCCGGCAAGTGCGAGGCGGGCCCGACGGCCACCGGCCCCTCCTACATCAACACCTTCCAGCGCGGAGCGCAGGAGTCGGTGTGGGAGACGGTGCCACAGCCGACCTGCGACGCCTTCAAGTACGGCGGCAAGAACGGGTACTTGGACCTGTTCACCGGTGACTCCTCCTACGCCAAGCAGTGGAAGTTCACCAACGCCCCGGACGCCGACGCCCGTGCGGTGCAGGCCGCCTACTGGGCCAACCTGTGGGCCAAGCAGCAGGGCAAGGGTTCCGACATCTCGGCGACCGTCGGCAAGGCCGCCAAGATGGGCGACTATCTGCGGTACTCGATGTACGACAAGTACTTCAAGAAGGTCGGCAACTGCACCGGGCCGACGGCCTGCCCGGCCGGCACCGGCAAGGACGCCTCGCACTATCTGATGTCCTGGTACTACGCCTGGGGCGGCGCGACGGACACCTCCGCGGGCTGGTCCTGGCGCATCGGTTCGAGCCACACCCACGGCGGCTACCAGAACCCGCTCGCCGCGTACGCACTCTCCTCGGCCGCCGACCTGAAGCCCAAGTCGGCGACGGGACAGGCGGACTGGGCCAAATCGCTCGACCGGCAGCTGGAGTTCTACCGCTGGCTGCAGTCGGACGAGGGCGCCATCGCCGGCGGCGCGACGAACAGCTGGGGCGGCAGTTACGGCACCCCGCCGTCCGGCACGCCGACGTTCTACGGCATGTACTACGAAGAGGCGCCGGTCTACCACGACCCGCCGTCGAACCAGTGGTTCGGCTTCCAGGCGTGGTCGATGGAGCGCGTCGCCGAGTACTACCAGCAGTCGGGCGACGCCGACGCGAAGGCGGTCCTGGACAAGTGGGTGGACTGGGCCCTGTCCGAGACGACCGTCAACCCCGACGGCACGTTCCGGATCCCCTCGACGCTCAAGTGGTCGGGCAAGCCCGACACCTGGAACGCGTCGAATCCCGGTGCCAACTCGGGACTGCACGTCACGGTCGCCGACTACACGAACGACGTCGGTGTCGCGGCGGCGTACGCCAAGACCCTGACCTACTACGCCGCCAAGTCCGGCGACGAGAAGGCGAAGACGACGGCGAAGGCGCTGCTCGACGGCATGTGGGAGCACAACCAGGACGCCCTCGGCATCGCCGTGCCCGAGACCAGGGCCGACTACAGCCGATTCGACGACCCGGTGTACGTGCCGAGCGGCTGGACGGGCACGATGCCGAACGGCGACAAGATCGACTCCTCGTCCACCTTCTCCTCGCTGCGCTCCTTCTACAAGGACGACCCCAACTGGTCGAAGGTCGAGGCCTATCTGGCGGGCGGCGCGGCACCGACGTTCACGTACCACCGATTCTGGGCCCAGGCGGACATCGCGCTCGCCATGGGTTCGTACGCGGAGTTGCTCGAGTGACGCCCCGCTGACGGCGGCTCCGTGTACACCGGGCCGGGCGGGCCCCCTCCCCGGGGCCCGCCCGGCCCTCATTGCCTCTCTGACTGATCGGTGTACGGTGGAAGGTGTAAACCGATCGGTATACCCGCAGGGAGGTTCAAGCGATGAATGCGCCCCAGTCCACCCAGTTCATGCGAGCGGTGCGGATCACCGGACACGGAGGACCGGAGGTGCTTGAGCCGGCGGATGTCGCCGTCCCCGCCCTCCGGGCGGACGAGGTGCTGGTCCAGGTCAGCTCGGTGGCACTGAACAACACCGACCTGTGGACCCGGGAGGGCGCCTACGGCCGGCCCGGGAATCCCGGGGCGACGTCGGGCTGGCGCGGCCCGATCGACTTCCCGCGCATCCAGGGCGCCGACGTGGCCGGCCGGGTCGTGGCCGTCGGGGACGCAGTGGAGGACAGCCTCGTCGGGCGCCGCGTGGTCGTCGACCCCGCTATCTACGACAGCGAGGGGCCGGACGCCAACCCGGTGGGCCTGATGGGAAGCGAACGCGACGGCGGGTACGCCGAGTACGTGACGGCGTCGGCGAAGCGCGTACACGACGTAACGGAATCTCCGCTCACGGACGACCAGCTCGCGGCCTTGCCGACCGCTTACGGCACGGCGCTGGGCATGATCGAGCGAGGCAGGCTCGGGAAGGGCGAAACCGCCCTGGTCTCGGGAGCGTCCGGCGGCGTCGGAATCGCGCTGGTGCAGATCGCCCGCGCACGCGGGGCAAGGGTGATCGCCATCAGCAGCGGACCCAAGATGGACGCGGTGCGCGCAGCAGGAGCGCACGAGGTCATCGACCGCGCGGGAGACGTCGCCGAGCAGATCCGCGCCGCCGCCCCGGAAGGCATCGACGTCGCACTCGACGTCGTGGCCGGCGAGTTGGTGAGCGCAGGGCTGCCGCTGCTGCGCGAAGGGGGCCGGTGGGTCATCGCCGGCGCACTCGGCGGATACGACGTGGCCTTCGACGTGCGCCGTCTCTACCTGCACAACGCTCAGGTCATCGGGTCGGCCATGCACACACCCACACACTTCGAGCTGCTCATGGACCTGGCCCGTCGGGCCGAGGTCGACCCCGTCATCGCCGCCACCTTCCCCCTGGAACAGGCCGCCCGGGCGCAGGAGGAACTCGCCCGCAGGGGGCACGTGGGGAAGATCGTCATGCACCCCTGAGTTCACTCCTGCCCGGTGGCCGCACCCCGGTACTCGTCGGATGCCGGCACCGAGGGGTGGGTGTGGGCTGTTTGCAGGAGCTTCGCGGCGCCGCGGACCGCCGCGGTGTGCGGGGCGGGGACCGGGCGTACGGGGGCGTGCAGTCGGCCGGTGAGAGGGTAGATGATCTCGGGTCGCAGCGCGCCCCCGCCGGCCAGGAGCGGGCCCCGCCGAAGGGCATCGAGCGTCTGGGAGGTGCGGTCCTGTTCCAGCATGGCGGTCGTCATCGTGACGATGGCCTCGGTGATCTGTTCCGGCGCCTCGGTGATCTGTTCCGGCAGGGTGCGGCGGTCCAGGTCGCTGGTGCCCAGGGCGGTGTGCCGGGCGTCGAGCACCGCGCCGTCGGCGAGAAGCGTGACCTCGGTGAGATGGGCGCCGATGTCCACGACAAGCAGAGGGCGGCTCAGGTCGGCGTCCGCGGCCATGGCCACGGCGCGCGCGGTGGGAACGGTCAATACCGAGCGCGGGCCCAGGACTTCGACCGCGGTACGCGCTGCGGCGCGGTAGGCGATGCCGCCCAGGACTGGCGTGGTCAGGATGAGCAGGGGACGGCCGAAGCGGGGCAGGCGGTGACCGAGCAGCCGGTCGAGCATGCGGGCGGTTCCGGGGGTGTCCACGATGGTGCCGCGCTGGACGGGATAGGCGGCACCGGCCCCTTCCCCGGCACCGGCACCGGCACCGGCACCGGGGAAGGTGATCGTGGGCACGTCGAGGATCATGCGCCGCCCGGACGTCCAGACCCTGGTGCGTGCGCTGCCCAGGTCGAGGGCGATGCCGAAGCACTGCCGGCACCAAGGCCACGCACGGTGGCGGGCGGCCACGCGGCCGGGACCGGACGGGGTGGTCACCGGCCGGCCTCCCTGACCTGCTGACAGCGTGCGCAGTAGCGTGCCTGCGGCACGATCATCAGTCGTTCGCGGGCGATGGCTCCGCGGCACAGGTGACAGGACCCGTAGCTGCCGTGGTCCATGCGCTCAAGAGCTGCTTCGACGTCCGCGAGGACCATACGGGCCGAGGCGGTGAGCTTGACATGGACCTCCAGCCGGGAGGAGCTCTGCCGGGCGCGCGTCGCCGCGGTGCGGGTCGTACGGGCCGTCGGGGCGGCCGAAAGCTGCTGCAGCTGTTCCCTGCGGAAGAGGCGTTGTTCGTGGAGGTTCTCGCGCAGCGCGGCGAGGATCTCGGGCGGCAGAGTGGTCTCGCGGGCGATGATCTGGTGGTTCACCGGTTCACCCCTTGGGCAGGGCGGGAGGAGGAGGGGACTGGCCGGACAGGAAGAGGGCTGGCGGGGCCGGGTATCTGTGGTCAGGCGACGCCGCGCAGGCAGGGGACACAGAACGGGGTGTACGGCAGGATTTCCAGCCGCTCCACCGGAATGGCTTGCGTGCATTTCCGGCAGAGGCCGTAACTGCCGTCCTGTACGCGGGCAACGGCTGCCTCGATGTCGGTCAGGACACGCAGGACCGCTTCTTTCTGCGTGGACATCATCTGTTCCTCCGCCTCCGGCCCGGCCTCGTCGATGGCCCGCAACTGGGTGAGCCGAGTGGCGCGTTCGTGCTCGAGGCGCTGAAGAGCCTCGTGTGCCGTCAGCCGCACGGCAAGGGCTTCGGTCCGGGGCACATCGAGTGACATGGCAGTTCCTTCTTTCAGCGGGCGGGTCGCGCCGGACAGGGAAATCGGGGAGACGCGGGCTGCGCTCCATGCCTCCACCGTGGTCGCACCGGCGGGCAAAACCCATCGGGCGCGATACCCATTTGCCGCCGCCCCGGATCCATGACGCCGCTGCGGGCCAGCTCCCGGAAATGGGCACTGGAGCCCATCGACGCCGACGCCGGGAGCGGGCAACCTGGACGGCAGGCCGGTCAAGATCAATGGCATGCGGCTCACGCTTCGGGTGCGCGATGACCGACAGTAGAGACAAACCCGTGTCACCCGGAGAAAGGCGTCATCCCGTTGTCCCTGTTCTGGCGGATCTTCGCGCTCAACGCAGTGGTGCTCGGAGGCGCCACAGCGCTGCTGTTGTGGGCGCCGGTGACCGTCTCCGTACCGGTGCTGCTGACCGAGGCCGTCATCCTCGTCACCGGTCTGGGCGTCATGCTGGTCGCCAACGCGGCCCTGCTGCGCATCGGCCTTGCCCCACTGGGCCGGCTCACCCGGCTGATGACCACCGTCGACCTGTTGCGTCCCGGACACCGGCTGCCGGAGCAGGGCACCGGTGAGACGGCCGAGGTGATCCGCACCTTCAACGCGATGCTGGAGCGGCTCGAACAGGAGCGGGCCGCCAGCAGCGCCCGCGTCCTGCTCGCCCAGGAGTCCGAACGGCGCCGCATCGCCCAGGAATTGCACGACGAGGTCGGCCAGACCATGACCGCGGTCCTGCTGGCCCTCAAGCGGGCCGCGGACGAGGCGGACGAACCCCTGCGCGGGGAGTTGCAGCAGACACAGGAGATCACCCGGGGCAGCCTGGACGAAGTACGCCGTCTGGTGTCCAGGCTGCGGCCGGGCGTACTGGACGACCTCGGTCTCATCAGCGCCCTGACCTCCCTGACCACGGAGTTCGCCACACACGCGGGGCTGCGCGTGGTGCACCGCTTCGCCGCCGGTCTGCCCCCGCTGGACCAGCAGACAGAACTCGTCCTGTACCGCGTCGCGCAGGAGGCCCTGACCAACGCGGCCCGCCATGCCGAGGCCGACCACGTCGAGGTGAGCCTGGAGCGCACCGGCGAGGCGGTGGTGCTGAGCGTCGTCGACGACGGCCGCGGCACCGGGGTCGCCCGCGAAGGGGCAGGCATCCGCGGCATGCGCGAGCGGGCCCTGCTGAGCGGAGCCACTTTGGACGTCATCTCCAAGCAGCAGGACGGTACGACGGTGCGGCTGACCGTGCCCCTCCCCGGGAGGCAGACATGACCCAGCCCCGTACATCCGCGATCCGTATCCTCCTCGCCGACGACCACGTACTGGTACGTCGCGGGGTACGGCTCATCCTCGAGCGGGAACCGGACCTCGAGGTCGTCGCCGAGGCCGGGGACGGCGCGGAGGCCGTCGACCTGGTCCGTACCCACGAGGTCGACCTGGCGGTGATGGACATCGCGATGCCCCGGATGACCGGCCTGCAGGCGACCCGGGAACTCCTCGCGCTGAAGCCCGGAACGCGCGTGCTGATGCTGACGATGCACGACAACGAGCAGTATTTCTTCCAGGCGCTGAAGGCCGGCGCCAGCGGATACGTGCTGAAGTCCGTGGCCGACCGCGACCTGGTGGCGGCATGCCGGGCCGCCATGCGTGACGAGCCCTTCCTGTATCCGGGCGCGGTCACGGCGCTCATCCGCAAACACCTCGACCGTGTCCGTCAGGGCGAGGAGCCACCCGAGCAGGTGCTGACCGCGCGCGAGGAAGAGGTCCTCAAACTCGTCGCCGAGGGCCACTCCTCCAAGGAGATCGCCGAGATGCTCTTCATCAGCATCAAGACCGTGCACCGCCACCGGGAGAACCTGCTGCACAAGCTCGGCATGCGCGACCGGCTTGAACTCACCCGCTACGCGATCCGCGTCGGTCTCATCGAAGCCTGAGCCACCCGACCGCCCCAGGACTCCGACCGCCTACTCCCCGGTCGGGGCCTTGGGGCTCCGCACTGCTCCCGACGGAGCACCACCACAAGGAAATGAGGGGGGAAGGGGGATGGCCCGCTTCGCGCACACAGCTGCACGCAGCCGCGGCCCGGCGGAGTCACGCACGCGCGGCCCGGCAGCGCTGTCGGCCGTCCTGCTCGCCGTCCTCGTCACCTTGCTCGGCCCGTCCGTCCTCGGCAGCGAGCACCCCTGGCCGCCGGGCGGCACAGTGGCCGGCGCCGATACCGCGGCGTCGGCAGGGAGCATGCCGCATGCAGTCGACCCGGCACCGAGCGAGCCCTACGCGGAGAACGCAGAACCCGGCGACCCCGCCGCCACCGTGCGAAGTCACCGGGACGCCACCGGCGAGCGTCATGCCCCGCCGCTCTCCGCCCCCGGCGCGTCACGCAACACCGCGGCCGACCCCCGCCCGCTCCCGGTGGCCCCGGGTCCGGCAGCGCTCCCACCCGCATCGGCATACCCGGCACTCGGCCACGGGGTGCGCGCACCGCCCTCACCGTCCGGCAACTGACCTCTCCTACTTCCTTCTTGTCCGCGGCCACTGCCCTGGCCGCGGTGTGCCTGCCGGAGGCCTGCTGTGCCACGATCCACGCGCATCAGAGGGCTGATCGCTCTCGCTGTCGTCGCGCTGTCCCTGTATGTCACGCTCACCGTCCCCGTCCGCCTCGGACTCGATCTGCGGGGCGGCACCCAGATCGTGCTGGAAACCCGCCCCACCGCCGAGACCGATACCGATGCCGAGGGTGAGGCGACGGACCGCACCGTGGAGGTGCTGCGCGGCCGTATCGACGCGCTCGGTGTCGCCGAACCCACCATCACCCGCTCCGGCAGCGACCGGATCGTCGTCGAACTGCCCGGACTGCAAGATCCGCGGGAGGCGGCCGATGTGCTCGGCCGCACCGCCCAGCTCACCTTCCACCAGGTACTCGGCACGGCAGCCAAGGCCGAGGAGACGCCCGAGCCACTGCCCGAACGGCCCCGCGAGCTGGTGCTGGCCGATGAGTCCGGCCGGCCCTTGCGTCTGCAGGCGGCCTCGCTGACCGGCGGGGATGTCGAGAAGGCCGCCGCCCGCCTCGACCAGCAGGGCGGTGCCGGCTGGCACGTCACCGTCGACTTCAAGGGCTCGGGCAAGGACGGCTGGGCCCGGCTGACCGGCGAGGCCGCCTGTCATGCGGCCGGAGATCCGGCCCGCCGGGTCGCCATCGTCCTGGACGACAAGATCATTTCTTCGCCGCAGGTCGACCCCTCGGTCGCCTGCCGGTCCGGCATCAGCGGCGGCTCCACCCAGATCACCGGAAACTTCGACGACAGCGAGGCCAGAGAACTGGCCCTGCTCGTCAACGGCGGCGCGCTTCCGGTGCCGGTCGAGACCGTCGAGCAGCGCACCGTCGGCCCCACCCTGGGCGCGGAGGCCATCACGGCCAGTGCCCTGGCCGCCGTCATCGGCACCGCCTTGACCTCTTTGTTCATCATCGCCGCCTACCGGATCATGGGCGCTCTGGCCGCCGTGGCCCTGGCCTGCTACGGCCTCATCTCCTACGCCGCCCTCGCAGCCCTCGGCGCCACCCTCACCCTGCCCGGGCTCGCCGGGTTCGTCCTGGCCATCGGCATGGCGGTCGACGCCAACGTGCTCGTCTTCGAACGCGCCCGCGAGGAACACGCCGCGCGTCTTCGCCCCACCGTGCGCTCTTCGATGACCGCCGGATTCCGCAGAGCCCTCAGCGCGATCGCCGACTCCAACATCACCACCCTCATCGCCGCCGGCCTGCTCTTCTTCCTCGCCTCCGGCCCCGTGCGCGGGTTCGGCGTCACCCTGGGCATCGGCGTTCTCGCCTCCATGGTCAGCGCCCTGGTCATCACCCGCGCCCTCGCCGACCACGCCGTCGCCCGCCCCGGCCTGCGCCGCCGCCCCCACCTCACGGGCATCGCCCACACCGGAACCGTCCGCGACCGCCTCGGCCGCACCAACCCGAACCTGATGCGCCACCCACGCCGGTGGCTGGCCGCCTCGGCGTGCGCCCTCGTCGTGGCCGCCTCCGGCATCGCCGTGCGCGGCCTCGACTTCGGCGTCGAATTCACCGGTGGCCGCCTCATCGAATACACCACGGCCGCCCCCATCGACGCCGACCGGGTCCGCACCGCGCTGGCCGACGCCGGATTTCCCCGGGCCGTCGTCCAGACCTCCGGCGAGAACCAGCTCACCGTCCGCACCCACCAGTTGAGCAACGCCGGGGCGGCAACCGTCACCGAGACCGTCAGCAACCTGGCACGCGACGCCGACAAGATCCGGGACGAGGCGATCGGGCCCAGCCTCGGCAAGGAACTGCGCCAGGGTGCCCTCATCGCCCTCCTCGTCGCCCTGGGCGCCCAACTCATCTATCTCGCGGCCCGCTTCCGCTGGCTCCTTGGCACCTCCGCTGTCGCCGCCCTCGCCCACGACGTCATGATCCTGGTGGGCGTCTTCGCCTGGCTGGGCAAGCCCATCGACGGCAGCTTCCTGGCCGCGCTGCTGACCGTCATCGGCTACTCCGTCAACGACTCGGTCGTCGTCTTCGACCGGATCAGGGAACTCGCCCGCGCCGACCGCGAGAAACCCTTCTCCGCCGTCGCGAACCGGGCCCTTCTGCAGACCCTGCCCCGTACCGTCAACACCGGCATGGGCGCCGCGTTCATCCTCACCGCGCTGGCCCTACTGGGCGGCGATTCCCTGACCGACTTCGCCCTGGCCCTCCTCATCGGCCTCGCGGTGGGCACGTACTCCTCGATGTTCACCGCCACGCCCCTGGCCATCGAACTGCACCGCCGCACGTAAGGTCTCACGCGGCTTCGGGTGGATGCCCTCGGTGCGCGCCGCTGTTCCCGGCGGCACGCACCGAGGGCACCCCGCTTCTTTGCCGGGCTGTCACTATGCCGTGCGGCGGGGCAGGAGAGCTGCGGCAAGTTCGCGCCATTCACGCTCGGGCAGCGAAGCGGTGTCGGCGGTCAGTACTTGCAGGCAGACATGGTCGGCCCCCGCGTCGATGTGCTCCTGAACCCGTCGGCGGATCGCTTCCGCGTCCCCGTAGGCGACGATCGCATCCACCAGCCGACGGCTCGGGCCGCCGACGATGTCCTCGTCGCCGAAGCCGAGTCGTCGCACGTTCGCTTCCTGATGCGGTGCCGAGAGGTAGCCGGCGACGTGGGCCGTGGCCACGTGGCGGGCGCGGCTCAGGTCGGTGTCGAGCACCACCGCCTGCTCCACCGCGAGGAAGGCGTTCGGTCCCATGATCCGGCGCGCCTGCTCGGTGTGCGCGGTGGACACGAAGTAGGGGTGTGCGCCCCAGGTGTGTTCGGCGGCCAACTGCAGCATCTTCGGGCCGAGGGCGGCCAGTACGCGGCGCGGGGCCGGGTCCGCCGTGGGGCCGTGGGCCGGGACCGCGTCCATGGCCCGCAGATAGCCGCGCATGGTGGTCACCGCTCGGCCGCGGGCCGGCACGGGGTAGCCGTCCAGTTCGTGGACGGTGTCGTCGACGCGATGCCCGCCCAGGCCCAGTACATAGCGTCCGGGAAACGCCTCGCCCAGCGTACGTGTCGCGGTGGCGGTGGCGATGGGGTCCCGGAAAGCGATGTTCGCGATGCCGGAGGCGACGACGATGCGCTGGGTCGCCGAGAGCAACAGCCACGCCTGCCCCACGGTGTCGCGGCCGAACGCCTCCCCGTACCAGATGGCCCCGTACCCCAACTCCTCGATCTCCGCTGCCGATTCCCTGACCCGCCCGGCGGGCTGCCCCTCGTAGGCGAAGGTCCATATCCCGACTCGTCCCAGCTCTGTCCGGCCGCTGTCCGTCATCCGCACTCCTCAGGCAACGCGTTCCGGAGAGGTTCTCCGGTTGGCGGACGCTAGCATACGGAGAACCTCTCCGCTTGGTGACCGGAACTCGAACGAAAGGCGCGACGATGCCGACCGCACAGGGACAGGACCCCACGCGACGACCCCGGCGCACCGATGCGCGGCTCAACCGGGAACGCCTCCTCGCCACCGCGCGAGAAGTGTTCGCCGAGGCCGGCCCGGAGGCGTCCCTCAACGAGATCGCCCGCCGGGCCGGCGTCGGCCCGGGGACTCTGTACCGTCACTTCCCCAACCGCTCCGCCCTGCTGGCCGCGGTCCTCACAGACCGGATCGAGACGCTGTACGCGCTGGCCGGGACACTGGCCTCCTCGGAATCCGCCGACGAAGCGCTGACCCAATGGCTGCGCGCCTTCCTCGCCCACGCCAGGATCAACCAAGGGCTGGGAAGCGCGTTGCTGGTCGAAGAGCCGGTCCCGCTCGGGCTCGACTGTCACCGGCTGATCATGGACGCGGCAGCCGGCCTTCTTTCCCGCGCCCAGCGGCAGGGCACCGCGCGCACCGACCTGGCCGCCGACGACCTGGTCCAACTGGTCGTCGGGATCGCCCTGTCAACAGCCCGCGGCCACGACGCGGAACAGCCCGACCGGCTGCTCGCCCTGGTGCTCGACGCCACGTACGGCAGACCGCCGCGGAGCCGGTGACCGCGGCAGTCGACGCGAACGGCTCGGCACCTCGGAAGGCGAGGCCGCCGCGCCACCTCACATTTCGCAGGGCTGCGTTGTCGTACTGGTGAGGACGACAACAAAGGGGACTTTGATGAACGACTTCCAGGCCATCGCGGACCGCGTCGAGATCGAGGCACTGCGCGGCGAGTTCACTGACGCGGCGATGATGCGCGACCGGCCCCGCCTGGCGTCGCTGTTCACACCGGACGGCGTTCTGCGCATGCCCGACGTCCCTGTCGAGCTGACCGGCCGCGGGGCGATCCTGGCAGGTGCCGAGCAGTTGCAGAGCCGGTTGGACTTCTTCGTACAGACCACACATCCCGGCACGATCCAGATCGACGCCGACAGGGCGAGCGGCCGCGCCTACATCCAGGAACTCGTGCGGACCCTCGACGGACGCCAGGGCCTGAACTACGCCATCTACCACGACCGTTACCAACGCACCGACGAGGGCTGGAAGTTCGCCGAGCGGGTCTACGAGGTCAGGTACCTCGACTCCTCCCCCCTTCCGGGCACGGCACCCCGGTCGGCACATGGGCCACAGACCGGCGCCGCAAACGCAACGGCCGCCCCGGCGGAGCCATTCACCCGGGCCGCGACGGCCGAACGGCTCGAGCGGGCAGCCGACGCGCTGCGGTCGAACGGCTTCGCCGCCGAGATCCTCGACGACGCCGCACAAGCGCGCACCCGCGTCAAAGAGCTGATCCACGAGGGTGCCGGCGTGCTCACCGGAGCCAGCGAGACGCTCCGGCTGTCCGGCATCGACGAGGACATCAACGCCGGCGGCCGGTACGACGCCGTCAGGCCACGCATCCTGGCCATCGACCGCGCCACCGGCGCCGACGAGATCCGAAGACTGGCCGCATGCCCCGACTTCGTCGTCAACAGCGTCGCCGCGGTCACCGAGACCGGCTCGCTCGTACTCGCCTCGGGCAGCGGCAGCCAACTCCCCGCCAACGCGGGCGGCGCCGCCCACGCGATCTGGGTCGTCGGCGCGCAGAAGGTGGTGCCCGACCTGAGCACAGCCCTGCGCCGCGTCGAGGAACACGCCCTCCCGCTGGAGGACGCCCGCTCCCGGACGGTGTACGGGGTGCCGAGCGCCGTCAACCGTCTGCTCATACTCAACGCCGAACCCCGCCCGGGGCGCGGCACCGTGCTGCTTCTGCGAGAGGCCATCGGCTACTGACCCGGACCCGGTCCGGCCGGCGCATGGACCCGGGCTCCGTCGTTGACGGCGGTTCAGCCGCGCAACGCGGCGAGGATCTTTCCGATGCGCCGCCTGCGCGTCTCCGGCCCCCAAGCCCGGGCGTGGCACCGCGCCCCGGCCGTCCCAGCGCGGCCGGGGCGCGGTGCCCCGGCCGCCCCGGCCGGCGGCGGGTCAACGAGACCCGCGGCTACTCCGCATAGGGCTGGTCGGTCCCCCGGTCGCTGTAGCCCAGGCTCCAGATGTAGCCGTCCGGGTCGGCGAACGTGCCGCCGTACCCGCCCCACGGCAGGGCGCCGGCCGGCTTGAGGACCTTGGCACCGGCCTTCTGGGCCTCCGCCATGACCTCGTCGACCCGCGCCTCGCTGCGCACGACGTAGGTCAGCACCAGCCCGCTGAAGCCGCTGCCCGCCGGGCCCGAGCCCACCTGCTCGGCCAGACCCTCGCGTCCGTAGAAGCCGACGGGCGAGGCGCCGTCCGACTCGAAGAACACCGAGATGCCGTAATCGTTCTTGATCTTCCAGCCGAGCCCCTCGGTATAGAACTGCTTGGCCCTGTCCATGTCGCGGACTCCGAGGAGGATGGAGCTGACGTGCGCTTTCATGCCATGTCTCCCTGTATTTCAGGTGTACGTGCGCAGAGCCCCGCGCGGGGGCCGGCACGGCTGTCACAACTGCGTGGGATCGCCGGTCATAGGTAATGACAGGACCGGACGAAGGAATGTGACAGATGGTGGAACAGGACTGGCTGAGCGCACGGTTCGCCGAGCACAAGAGCCGCTTGCACGCGGTGGCCTACCGGATGCTCGGCTCCCCCAGCGACGCCGAGGACGCGGTACAGGAAGCATGGCTGCGGGTGAGTCGCGCCGACACCGGCCAGGTGGAAAACCCGGCCGGATGGCTGACCACCATCGTGGCCCGCGTCTGCCTGAACATGCTCGAGGCACGCAAAGCCCGGCGCGAGGACCCGACCGGTACGCTGCCGCCCGAGCCGACCGCGCCGCACATGCCCGCCCAGCCCAGTGGCCAGGCGGCCGGTCCGGAGGACCAGACACTGCTGGCCGACTCGGTCGGTATCGCACTGATGGTGGTCCTTGACACGCTGACCCCCGCCGAGCGGCTCGCGTTCGTCCTGCACGACATCTTCGCGCTGTCGTTCGCCGAGATCGGCGCCATCATCGACCGCTCCCCGGCAGCTGCCCGGCAACTCGCCAGCCGGGCCCGGAACCGGATACGCGGAGCGGCCGACGCCTCGGATGCCGCGCGGTCCCAGAAGCGGGAGATCGTCGAGGCCTTTCTCGCCGCGGCCCGCAGCGCGGACTTCACCGCTCTGCTCGAACTGCTCGATCCGGACGCCGTGGCCATACAGTTGCGCGGCGCCAACGAAGTGGCGGCGTTCTTCGCGGGCCGGGCTCAGGCGGCCCGGCTCGCCCTGGTCGACGGCACCCCGGCAGCCGTCTGGTCGCAACGCGGCCGTCCGAAGGCCCTGTTCACCTTCACGGTCCGAGACGACAAGATCACCCGCATCGCCGTCGACACCGACCCGGACCGACTCAGCGCTCTGGACGTCGTCTTCCTGTCCGCCCGGGACAAGGACCTGCGGTGACCGGCACGGAGCTCGAACTCGCCGCCTGCGCTCTGGCCGTCCACGACCTCGACGCGGCGGCTGACTTCTACCGTGACGCGCTCGGCTTCGAGGTCCACGACGATGCCGTACGTCAGGGGGTACGGCGCGTCGCCGTCCGATCACCCGCGCAGCCGGTCGTACGGATCGTCCTCGAAACACCGGACGCGGACCCGGCCCTCTTGCCGTCCGACCGGCAGGCGATCGAGAGCCTGATGGCCCGGGGGCTCCTGAACCGTCTCGTCTTCGCGACCAGCGATTGCGACGCGGTCTTCGAGCGCATCGAGGCCACGGGCGCCGAGGTGATGCAGGAACCGATCAACCGGGCCGACGGCGTCCGCGACTGCGTCTTCCTCGACCCCTCCGGCAACATGCTGCGCTTCACTCAACGGCTTCGTCCGGGAGCGCCGGGACGGTAGTGACCGAGCCTCAGGCAGCGGGCTCGGCTTGGCGCAGTTCGGCCTGGCCGAAGAGGAGGGCGTAGCCGCCGGGGAGTTGGCGCAGGATGCGGGAGATGAGGTCGGGTCCGGCGAGGCGTGCGACGACGGTGAGTACGGCGCCGGTGTCCCAGCGCGCGAGGGCGGGAGTCACTCCGGTACGCGAGGCCAAGTCCTTGACGAAGCCCCAGCCGGTGGGGTGTTCGACATCGGGGATCTGGGCGGTGAGGCTCAGGGCAGCCTCGAGAGGCAGGCTCTGGGCGAGGTCGACGCGTTCGTCGCCGGTGACCTGGCGGCCGAGTGCGGCGAGGACGGTGTGGACGGCTTCCGCGGCACGTTCGCGGGTGGGGTAGGCACCCTCGTAGCGCACCCGTTCCAACATCTGGTCGAACGTCATGGCCGCATGGGACGGGTGCGCTCGAAGCTGGTCGTACATGGTGGAACGGTTGCCTTTCTCGTCGAAGGTCGGGGATGGGATGGCAGGCGCGCCCGGCAAGGCCCGGCGGCGCGGGAGGGCTTGGCGGCGCGGGAGGGCCTGGGGCACGGGAAGGCCTGGTGGCACGGGAAGGCCTGGTGGTGCAGGGGGCCTGGCGGGCGGCGCGGGAGGACGGGGGCCGATGAGGCGTCGACCCCCCGCCCTCCGCCGTCGTAGCGAGGCGTGTTCAGCCGGCGATCTGCTTGTGGTCGGCGTCGCCGCTGATGCTGATCTTGCGGGGCTTGGCGCGCTCGGCGATCGGGATGCGCAGGGTCAGAACGCCCGCGTCGCAGTGAGCTTCGATGCGCTCGGTGTCGAGAGTGTCGGCCAGCACGACCTGGCGGGAGAAGACACCGAGGGGCCGCTCGGAGAGCTCCATCTGCACGGTGTCGCCCTTGGCGGCCGGTCGGCGCTCCGCCTTGACGGTCAGCATGTTCCGCTCGACGTCGATGTCGATCGCGTCGGGCTTGACGCCGGGGAGATCGAAAGCCAGCACGTACACATCGCCGTCGCGGTAGGCGTCCATCGGCATCACCGACGGCTTCGACCAAGTCCCGGTCGTACCCGAGAGCTGCTGAAAGATCCGGTCCATCTCGCGGAACGGGTCGGTGCGCATCAACATCGCGAAACACCTCCAGTTGGTTCGGGCAGAAACTGCCAATGCGCTTCAACGTGCCTCTGTTGTAGCATGTCATCGGAACGATGACAACCAAGATGTCATCGAAAGGACGACAGACTGACGGAGAGTGCCATGCCCGAAGCCTCCGAACCGAGTGCGCAGGTTCCCTTCCTCGCCGCCGCCGCCGCACTGGAGACCATCGACCTGGTGGTGAAAGACGCACAGCGATCACCGGCCGACCTACCCACCGCCACGACCGCCCCGGCAGGCGACTCGGGCCCGCACCCCGCCCTGGCCGCGCTCCTGATGCTCCGCGAGGTCCGCGAGCAGCTCGCCGGCTGGGAGAGCGGCCTGATCGAAACCGCCCGCGGCCAGGGAGCGAGCTGGGCCGACCTCGCGGGCCCTCTCGGGGTCGCAAGCCGCCAGGCCGCCGAACGCCGCTACCTGCGCCTGCGCCCCGGCACGGCCGGCAGCACCGGCGAACAGCGCGTCCAGGCCACCCGCGACTCACGCGCCGCCGACCGCAGCGTCACCACCTGGGCCCGGGACAACGCAGCCGACCTGCGCCGCCTCGCCGGCCAGGTCACCTCGCTCACCGGCCTCCCCACCAGCGCCCAGTCGGCCGTCGGCGACCTGAACGAGGCCCTGGCCGGCAACGACGCGGCCAGCCTTGTCCGCCCCCTGGCCGACACCCGTGCGCACCTGCGCCCCGAGGACTCCGAACTCGCCGAACGCATCGACGCCCTGACCCGCCATACCGAACAGATCCGTCAGGACGCCCACGACCAGCGCAGCACCTGACCGCCTGGCCGGGCAGAGCGACCTTTCACCCTGCTCGCCGGGCCTTCAGGAACGTGACAGCCGGGCCCGTTCCTCCGCATCCGCGTCGAAACCGACCGGCTCCCAGCGCTTCACCAGCAGTGCGGTCAGCCCCAGTACGGGGGCGGCGAGGATGACCCAGTACACCCCGGTGCCCAGGCCGCTGCTGAGGATGGGGAAGAAGAACAACGTCAGCGTCGAACCCAGGCGCAGCACCGCCTGGTTGAAGCCGATGCTGACGCCGCGCATCGAGGTGGGAAAACCCAGCGAGGCGTAGCTCATGATGTGCGCGCCGGGGCCGAAGCCCTGGGCGAACATGAACGCGCCGAGCATCAGGATGCCGGCCGTCACCACGGCCGTCCCGCTCGGCTCCCCGATCAGGCCGAGCACCGTGATGGCGGCGAACTGGATCGCGAAGCCCAGCGTCATCATCGGCCAGGCGCCGCGGGTCGAGGCCCAGCGGATGCCGAGCAGGCCGCCGGTCAGGGCGAAGAGGAGGTTCAGGGCGAAGGAGGAGGCGATCGTGGTCAGCGGACCCTGGGTCATCAACGTCGCGATGATGATCGGCAGGCCGAACGCGACCGCGTTGTAGCCGAACGTCTCCGCCAGACCGACCGTCACCGACTGGATGGTGCGCGTGCGGTAGGGCGGGGTGAAGAGCCGGGCGTAGGCGGCGAGCCCGGGCCGGGGCGGGCGGGGCGCCCGCGCGGGCACATCATCGGCGACGCGCGCGTCCACACCGTAGGACTGGCGGAGGATCTTCGCCGCGCCTTCCAGGTCGCCCTGGTCGGCGGCCCAGGTCGGGGACTCGTTCATATAGCGCTTGCGCAGGAGCAGGACCAGCAGCGCGGGAATGGCGCCGAAGCCGACGGTGAAGCGCCACAGCCAGCCCAGCTGGGCGTCGGGCAGCAGGAAGTACAACAGCATGATCACCAGGTAGCAGCCGCTGGTCGCGCTGTACCAGGCGGGCGACCAGGCAGCCGTGCGCGAGCCCTTGCTGCCCTTGCCGCGCAGCCGGGAGAACTCGGCGAGGAAGGCGATCGCGACCGGGATGTCCATGCCGACGCCGATGCCCATCACGAAACGCGCGACGATCAGCGTCCACACGTCCTGGGCCAGCGCGCACACCAGCGCGGTGACGACGAAGAAGAGCATGTTGGCCATGAAGACCCGGTAGCGTCCGATCCGGTCCACCAGCCAGCCGCCGACGAGAGCGCCGACGAGGGAACCCACGCTGATCGAGGCGGTGACCGTGCCGGCCATGGCGGAGCTGAGCCCGAACTGTTCCGTGATGTCGGGCAGGCCGTAGGCCAGCGAGCTGAGGTCGTAGGCGTCGAGGAAGATGCCGCCGAGGGCGATGACCACGATCATTTTCGCGTGACGGCCGCGGGCTGTGCCCGAGTTGACGAGATCGGACACATCCGCCGCGGAGCGGATCAGTACCGTGCCCGACGTGGTCGCCGGGGCCGTGCTGCCGGACAAGGGGGAGGTGGAGCTCACGAGCGCCTTCCGGGGTGGTGCGGACGTACCGGCGAATCGTCGCATCGGCCGGAAATCGTCCGTACACACGTCCGCATGATGGTCATCGACGTCTGCATCACGGACGCCATCACGAGCGGCATGGGGGGGCGGACACGTACTGTCACTGCCCGAGCGGGTCCCGGGCCCGGACGCCCGGTCGGCAGCTGCGGGCGCCGACGGATTCCCGCATGGTCGACGCCCGCGGTTGAGGCGGGCCCGCTCGTGTCCAGGGGAGCCGGGCGCGATCGGAGCCTGCCCCCTCATCCTGTCCCTGCCCGGCAAAGGTGGCCTCTGAAGCCGTCACCCTCGCGACACGGGTCTCTCCGTCACCGTGTTCGCAAGGGTGACGGAGAGACGATCGGGGGCCGTTCGGCTCAGGTGCCGCAGTTGCCGGACGCGGGTTGGCCGGCGAAGCGCTGGCCGAGCCACTCGAGTGCCGGGCCGTTGCCCTGGATCGCCGTGCCCACGTGGGACTGCCCGGCGAAGGACGTCCACTGCACGGCGTTGCCCTTGGCGCACCAGTCGGCCCGCAGCTTCTGCCCGACCGCGTAGGGGATCGTCTCGTCCGCGTCCCCGTGGTACACGAATGTGGGGGCCGACGGGCGCTTGGTCCCGATCAGGTGCTCGCCGATGGCCCGCTGCCACTCCGGCCGCTTCAGCGGGTCGGACGTCGTGACGTCCTCGATCGCCTTGCCGCGCCCGGCCTCCAGAGCCGTACCGACGCACTCGCTTCGTACTACCGCGGCGAGCTTGCGGCCTTCGTCGTTGAGGTATTTGCCGAGGGCGAGGGACGGGCGGGCCGCGTTCTGACCGACGGCGGACATCAGCAGGTATCCGGCACTGTTCCCGCCCTCCAGCGAGTCGGCGACCTTGGTGAGATCGGCCGGAACGCCGCCGCTGGCCGTTCCCTTGATTTTCAGCTCGGGAGCGTAGGCCGACGCCATCTCGGCGGCCTTCGCGCTCGCCGCGCCGCCCTGCGAATAGCCCATGATCCCGACCGGCGCACTCGCGCTGACGCCGTACTTCGCCGCCTCCGGGTGCCGCTGGGCGGCACGCGCCGCGTCGAGCACGGCGCTGCCCTGCGCCTTCGCGACCATGTAGGTGTGGTCGCCCGGGGTGCCGAGACCCTCGTAGTCGGTGACGACGACGGCGTAGCCCCGCGCCAGCGCGGCGTTGACGAGCGGGGCCTCGGCCGTCGTACCGTCCGGGAACCCGGCGGAGGGCGCGCACTTGTCGCCGAGACCGACCGTGCCGACGGCGTACGTGATCAGCGGGCGTGGGGTGGCCTTGCCGTCGTCAGGGACGATCACGGTGCCGGAGACCGCGTTGGGCCGTCCATTGGCGGACGTCGAACGGTAAGTGATCTTCCAAGCCTTGGTGGAGGTCGGAACGCCCGGCGTGTACTGGAACGAGGAGGCCTTCGAGTCGAGGATCCGGCCGGGTGTCTTCTTCTTGCCCGGGTGCTTGGCCTTTTTCTTGCCCGCGTGCTTGGCCTTTTCGGCGGCCGGCACGGCGGAGGGGGCCGAGCCGGTCGTGTCCGAAGCGCCGGACGGAGCGTGCGCGCCCTGCGCCGTGGCGGACCCGGGGAGCCCGAGTACCGCCACCGCGAGGACGGTACCAGCGGCCATCGATCGTCTGCGTGAGGCTGACATCATGCGGCTCTCCCAACTCTCCTGTGGGCAAGGGGGGTTGGAAAGCACCGTACTGACCCGTCAGTAATACAGCCATAGGCGTGCAGCGACCGCAGCGGCGTCGGCGGCCGGGCGGGCCGGGGGCCGGTGCCCGGCGCCCCGGGAGTCGCGCTGCCGCTCTCGCCGGCGGCCAGTCGCCCGCCACCCGTCACCCGCTGCCCGCCGCCGTCAACTTCCGTAGACGCGTGTTGACTTCCGCCCATAGTGCAGATTCACTAGAACTCGACTGATGCTCTCGCACTATGAGGTAGTGATGCAGCAGCTGACAACGAGGGGCCTCACCGCTGGAAGGACGCAGGGGACCGCGCTGAGCCGGTGGGCGGCGCATCCCGGCCCGGGGAGGTGCGGGACGCTGTGATCGTCTACCCCTTCACGGCGGATACCGTCGTTCATTCGGGCATCGCCCGGGTAACCCTGGCCGGTGAACTCGACATGGACACCTCCCGCCGAGTCCGGGACGCGGTGGCGAGTTGCCTGGCGACGCGGCCGACGAGTCTCTGCCTCGATCTGACCGGTATCTCCTTCTGCGACTGCGCGGGCCTGAGCACCCTCCTCACGGCACGGATCACCGCTCTGGAAGCAGGCGCGGATTTTCTCGTCGAGGGTCTCGGAACGCCGGTGGCGCGGCTGCTCTCCCTGATCGGGGCCGACAGCGTCTTCACCGGGAGGCAGACGCCCGCGAGCGCGGGGTCGGCTCACCGCGGAACAGAAACGGCCGCAACTCGCCGCGATACGGCCGCGGCCACCGCCACGTCGCGGGTCCGGGACCTTCTGACATGATCGTGCGGTCTGCCACCTGCAAGGAAGCATCGATGCCTGCATCCTCCCCGCACAGCCGCCCCATCAGAGTCCTGTTGGTGGAGGACCACGACATGGTGGCCGAGGCCATACGCCTCGCCCTGGAGCGCTCACCCGACCTCCAGATCGTGGGGCACGCGATGTCAGTGGCGTCGGCATTGGCGGACGCGAAGCGATACGAGCCTGATGTCGTACTGATGGACAGACGTCTGCCGGACGGTGACGGGATCACTGTCATCTCCGATCTGCTGGCACTCCTGCCGGACGTACGCGTACTGGTCCTGGCGGGCGAAGGGAACGGGGCGGTGGAGGCACGCGTCGCGGAGGCAGGCGGTGCCGGCCTGATCCTCAAAGCCCGCGGACTGCGCGAACTGGAGGACGCCGTTCGTCAAGTGGCAGCGGGCGAGCTGGTGTTCAGCCCGGACCTGCTGGGCGACGTACTGGGACAGCTGACCGGCAGGGCGCCCGGCCTCGGCGCGAACCTGACTCCGCGAGAACGGCAGGCTCTGCAACTACTGGGGCAGGGACGCACCACCACGGAGATCAGCGATCAGCTGGGAATCGCTCTCAACACAGGGCGCAACCACGTACAGCGGGTGCTGGAAAAGCTGGGAGCACGTTCGCAACTGGAAGCCGTGACGATCGCGCGACGTGAAGGACTCCTCACGTGACGCAGGAGTCGACGCGCAAACAAGCGGCACCGATGTCGGAAGCGGCCTTCACCCTGCTGGTTCAGGGAGTGCTCGACTATGGCATCTTCATGCTCGACCCCCAGGGCCACATCATCAGCTGGAACGCCGGCGCGGAGCGGATCAAGGGATACCGGGCCGAGGACATCGTCGGACAGCACTTCTCTGTCTTCTACCCGCCTGAGGACCAGGCTTCCGGCAAGCCGCAGTGGGAGCTCGAGACCGCCGTGGCCGAAGGCCGACTAGAGGACGAGGGCTGGCGCGTCCGCAAGGACGGATCCCGGTTCTGGGCGAACGTGGTCATCACCGCCCTGTGGGACGAGAAAGGAGTGCTGCGCGGATTCGGCAAGGTCACCCGCGACATGTCCGAACGGCGGGCAGCTCAGCACGCCCTCAGCGAGCGGCGGCGGTTGTTCGATCACTTGGTCCAGGCGCAGGAGACGGAACGACGCCGCATCGCGTGGGATGTCCACGACGACTCCATCCAGGCCATGGTCGCTGTCGCGATGCGGCTGGAATTGCTGGCGGACCGCGTGCCCGAGTCGTACACCGCGGAACTGCACCGCCTTGACGCATCGGTGCGCGAGGCCATCGACCGCCTCCGCAGTCTGACCTTCCGGCTGCATCCGCCCGGCATCGACCGGCACGGCCTGATCGAAGGACTGGCCAGCCACTTGGCCGATGTCGTGGGTTCCTCCTGGGGGATGGCTTACACATTCGAGCACCAACTGGACCGTGAACCCTCGCCCGAGACAGCCATCACCATCTTCCGTATCGCCCAAGAAGCTCTGCTGAACGTGCACAAGCACGCACGTGGAAGCAGGGTCGACGTCCGTGTCGCCTCGGCCGACGGAGGCATCGTGACGCGTGTCGTGGACGACGGAACCGGCGAACCGATGCCCCAGGACGGTGCCCGCGATCACTTCGGGGTCATCGAGATGCGGGAGCGAGCCGAAACGGCAGGCGGCTGGTGGTCCATGCACAGCCGGCCCGGAACGGGCACGACAGTCGAGTTCTGGCTGCCGAACCCGCGTCCCGTCCCGGCAACGACACCTGAACCGGCGAAGGACGCGCCGTGACCGCGACGGCCGGCCGACCTGGTCCCCCGCTCAGCGTGCTCCTGTGCGACGACAACGCCATGCTCCTGGAAGTCCTGAGCGAGGTCGTGCAGGCACAACCCGATCTGGAGGTCGTGGGCACCGCGTGCAATGGCGAGCAAGCGCTGCGACTCGCATACCGGCGGCAACCGGATCTCGTGGTCCTGGATGTCCGCTTCCCCGGTGGCGGACCCAGCGTTGCCAGGGAGATCGCACAATGTTCACCGGGCAGCCGGATCGTGGCGTTTTCCGCCTATGACGACAAGGGCTCCATAGAGCAGATGAAGAACGCCGGCGTTTTTGAGTACGTACTTAAAGGCGCCAGCAATCGGGAGCTTTTCGCGGCACTGCGCCGGGCGGCAGCGACCCGGTGAGGACCGGCTCAGACCGATACGGTGCGGCCCCTCACGGAGTCTTGCCTCGCGCACCTCTATTGCTTGGAGCGGGGCGGGAGTGCGGCGCATTCGCTCCGTACTCCCCCACTCCCTGCTCTACTACTCTTTGCCCCCTCGGTCCTGGCCCAGATCGCAAAGCCGAGGCATGATCTGCACTTCTCGCCCGCCCCTGATCCCGACTTGCCGGGCATCGCGCGCTTGCGGGCACCGCACACGACCAGCCGGCGAGGTGAACAGACCATGGGGGAAGCAGGGAGCGGGAAGTCCGCGCCCCTATACTGCCTGCAATTGGACTCCTTCCGTCGGCACTTGGGCGGCTTATAACATGGGTCCGTGGCGGGTCGCCCTGCCACGGCTGGCCCCCATTGCGGCATCATTGCGGCGTCGGGCAGGGTTTCGGGGGTAGTCGGCCCGTGTGAAGCCGGGCTGCCAGGGAAGCAAGGCGGACTGTATGGGCCGGACAGCGAGCGATGACGGACGACCGTCGGTGCCGACGGCACCCCTGTCGGTTTCCCGGCTGTTCGAGGCAGGCCAGGGCATCGCGACCGCGCGGCATCTGGCCCGCGACTTCCTGGCAGACGTACGATCCGTGCACGGGCTTCCCGTGTCCCCGTCGGCCGTGAACACGGCAGAGCTGGTGGTCAGCGAACTGGTGACCAACGCCCGCAAGTACGCGCCCGGGCCGTACCTGCTCACCCTCGTGGTGGGGGACGGCACCATCGATATCACCGTGCAGGACGGCAACACCGACCTTCCGGCCCTTTCGGCGCAGGATCCGAGCCGCATCGGACAGCACGGTCTGGAGGTCGTGAAGGCGGTGTGCCGGAACTTCCAGGTGCACCGGGAACCGGCCGGTAAGCGCATCACCGCGACTCTCGGGCTGTCCGATGATCCGGCCGGGCCCCGGGCCTGATCGCCGGTAGCCGGCGGGTCGCGCGCAGGGCATGCGGCCGGGGCCTATGGCCGACCCCGCCCGGAGCGCCCCGCTGCTGTCACCGCGGAAGAAGCGTTCGGCACGAATTCCACCCGGACCGGGAGCGGAAAGGCCGGAAGGCGGGAAGACAGGAAGGCAGGAAGCTTCCACGCGACCGGATACAGCCGCTCCCTGTAATGGATTCGGCTGGTAGGAGTCGGGGAGGCCGGGTACAACACTTGTATGAAATCCATGCAGTGGGAAATGGCCGCATCGTCCGGCACGGCGTTGCTCATGTGGATCGTCGGCCTGGTCGTGGTCGGGGTTCTTCTGGCCGCCTTTTTCTGGGGGCGTCGAGTTCGTTCGCGTGAACCCGCACCGCCGACGCCCGAAGAGCAGCCGCACATGCCCGAGGGCGGCCCGGTAAAGGAAATTCAGGAGTTTCGGGAGCCGAACGAAGTCCCTCGCGACGGCAGTCGACTGACGCCGACCGAACTCGGAGACGGGTACGGCTCCCCGAGCACGCACCGCAGCCCTTCGCAGGACCCGGAAGACCACAAGAAGCCGGGCGGCGGCAGCTTCGGCAGCGGCGGCCTCGGCTGACCGGCAAGCCTCCCGGAGGGGCGGGAGCGCGGGCTCGCACGGGTCCGGCACATCGGGCGGCGCCTCTCGGCGCCGCCCGCAGGCAGGCAGGCAGGCAGCCGGGATGATGGCCCGGGCCTGCTCGGCTCAGTGCAGGCAGAAGCAGAACGGGTGACCGGCCGGGTCCGCGTAGATCCGCCAGTTGGCCTCCGGGTTGAGTTGGTCGGTGCGCTCAAGCACCGTGGCGCCGAGACTGAGCGCCCGCTTCTCCTCCCCGTCGAGGTCGTCCACGTCGAAGTCCAGGTGCAGTTGCTGCGGGTGCTGCTGGCCGGGCCACTCGGGCGGGCGGTAGCCGTCGACCCGCTGGCAGGCCAGCGGCGTCCCCTCGAACCCGTGGACCTCGATCCAGTCGGAATCCCCGGGGTCCTCGACGACCCGGCCGCCGAGCAGATCGGCGTAGAACCGCGCAAGCCGTACCGGATCGGCGCAGTCCAGTGCGACCGCCTGCAGCTTTCGAATCACTTCCGACACTCTTCTCT
This sequence comes from Streptomyces longisporoflavus, assembly GCF_014649775.1. Taxonomy (GTDB): domain Bacteria; phylum Actinomycetota; class Actinomycetes; order Streptomycetales; family Streptomycetaceae; genus Streptomyces; species Streptomyces longisporoflavus. The sequence continues at coordinate 100,755 of NZ_BMTR01000002.1, forward strand.
CTTGGGCCACTTTCGTGTCACTCCGTACGGTAGTCGTCGTACCCCTCTCCCCCGAGGGACAGTCACTCGTCATCGCCTGGCTCCGCCGAACGCCTCATGCCGTGGTCTGCCGCCGCGCTTTCGGGGCACTCCTGGAACATGCGTGAGAAGCGGCGGCTGCGGACGAGTGATGTCGACGGACCCGGAATCAGCCGCGTCCGTTCGGGACGAGGTTTTCGCTATACGGATGCCTCCGGCCGCCCCATCACGGACCCGGCTCAGAAGCAGCGCCTGCGCGAGCTCGTCATCCCGCCGGCCTGGCAGGACGTCTGGATCTGTCCCTGGCCCAACGGACACCTGCAGGCCGTCGGCACCGACAAGGCGGGACGGCGCCAGTACCTGTATCACCCGCACTTTCGTGAGCGGCAGGAGACGGCCAAGCACGGGCACGTCCTGGAGGTCGCCGCCGCCCTGCCCGAGGTGCGCGCGCACGTGACGGAAGACCTCGGCCGCCGCGGCCTCAGCCGCGAACGCGTCCTCGCCTGCGCCACCCGCATGCTCGACCTCGGCTTCTTCCGTATCGGCAACGAGACATACCGGCGGGACAACGGCACCTACGGGCTGACCACCCTCCTGCGGGAGCATGTCTCCTGTCGGCGCGGCGAGGTCTGCCTCGCCTACCCGGCGAAGTACTCCAAGACACAGAACCGGACGCTCGTCGATCCGCCTGCCTGCAAGGTTCTGCGTGCCCTGCTGCGGCGGGGCGGCGCAGACCCGCGATTGTTCGCCTACTGGCAGAGCGGCAGCTGGCACGAACTGCACGCCGCCGAGCTCAACGACTACCTCCGTGCCCTTGCGGGCATGGACATCACGGCGAAGGACTTCCGGGTCTGGCACGCCACCGTCCTGGCGGCGGTCGCCCTCGCGGTGTCGGCACCGGTCGCCGACGAATCGAAGGCCGCACGCAAACGCGCCGTCACCCGGGCGACCCGCGAGGTCAGCGAGTACCTCGGCAACACCCCCGCGGTCTGCCGGGCCTCGTACATCAATCCCCGGGTCATCGAACTCTTCGGCGAGGGCCGTACGATCGCCGAAGACCTGGACCGCCTCGGCGACGGCGCCACCTACGGCCACCCGGCGACCCAGGGCCCCATCGAGGAGGCGGTACTGCGGCTGCTGGCGTGAGAGCACGCACGTAGCGCAAAGCGTGCCCTCGCCGGCGCACAACAGCCACCGCCCGCGCCCGCCCTGTTCCGTCGAGGCCTTGCCGCAGGGCGCCCGGTCGCGGAGTGCGCAGGGCTGTCGTAGAAAGGAAAAATGAGCGAGGAGAAAGAGACATGGCACCCCGGAGAGATCGTGCCCGCCAGCGGGATCTACGAATGTGACTGCGGCGGAGAGCACCACTGGAGCACGGACGTGAAGACCCACCGCTTCCCGCCCCTGCCTTCGGGCTGCTCGGGCGAGTACTGGGGGCTGCAGAAGCCGGCCCATCCCGACACCGACCTCGGCCGATAGCGGCCTCGCCGGCATCCGCCCCCGCGGCTGACCGCCTCGTCCTCCTCCCCGAACGCGAACACCTCCTTCAGCGACTCTGATAGTTGTCGGTGACGGGCCGTGCCCCGGCCCGGCAGCAGTCGCGTTCGTTCGAGGAGGTAGTGCCAGGTGAGTTCCCCGCACGCGGTCGTGAGCGAAGAAGCCGGTGAGGTCCGCCGTTTCTGGTCCGGGCTCGGTCTGCCCGGTCTGATCGACGTCCACACCCATTTCATGCCCGAGCGTGTCCTGCACAAGGTCTGGGACTACTTCGACGCCAACGGGCCCCTGACGGGCGGTCTGGAGTGGCCGATCACCTACCGCAAGGAGGAGGCCGAGCGCATAGCACTGCTGCGGGGGTTCGGCGTGCGGGCCTTCACCTCCATGCTCTACCCGCACAAGCCCGGCATGGCCAGGTGGCTGAACGACTGGGCTGCCGACTTCGCCCGCCGCGCCCCCGACTGCTTGCACACCGCCACCCTCTACCCCGAACCCGGCGTGGAGACCTACGTCCGCCGGGCCCTCGAAGCCGGCGCCCGCGTGTTCAAAGCTCATGTGCAGGTGGGAGCGTACGACCCTGCTGACGAACGGCTGCGACAGACGTGGGGACTGCTGGCCGAGGCCGGCGTCCCCGTGGTGATGCACTGCGGCTCCGGGCCGGCGCCCGGCAAGCACACCGGCACCGAACCCATCGCCAGGGTGCTGGCACGCCACCCGAAACTGCGCCTCATCGTCGCGCACATGGGCATGCCGGAGTACGAGGAGTTCCTCGACCTCGCCGAACGGTACGACCAGGTACGCCTGGACACCACGATGGCGTTCACCGACTTCAGCGAAGACTTCATGCCCTTTCCCCGCCGGGCTCTGCCCCGCCTCGCCGACCTCGGGGAGCGCATTCTGCTCGGGACCGACTTCCCGAATATCCCTTATCCCTACCTGCACCAGCTCCAGGTCCTGGAACGGCTGGGTCTCGGGCCGGCGTGGCTGCGTGCCGTGTGCCACGACAACGCGGCGGACCTGTTCAGCCTCTGAGGGGCGGTGGCAGTCCGTCAGTCCGCCGTCAGTCCCGGTGTGCCGCGATCAGTTGCCGGTACCAGTGGTAGCTGTCCTTGGGGATGCGCTGCTGGCTGTCGTAGTCGACGCGTACGATCCCGAACCGCTTGGCGTAGCCCAGCGCCCACTCGAAGTTGTCGAGAAGTGACCAGAGGTAGTAGCCGCGCACGTCGACGCCCGCGTCCATGGCGGCCCGCAGAGCGCTCAGGTGACTGTGCAGGTAGGCGGTGCGGTCCTGGTCGTGGACGGCGCCGTCCGGGGCGACCACGTCGTGCTCGGCCGTGCCGTTCTCGGTGATGTGGATCGGCGGCAGGGCATCGCCGTAGGTGTCCTTCAGGGCTGTCAGCAGGTCGGTGAAGGACTCGGGCACCACGGGCCAGTTCATTGCCGTGCGCCGTACGTCGGGGTAGCCGGTCTCCTGGTAGCGGTTGTCCGTGGCGACGCGTCGGGCGGGGTCGGGCTCGCGGTAGTGCGCGTCGGCGACCATGATCGGCCGGTAGTAGTTGACTCCGAGGAAGTCCAGCGGCTGACTGATGAGGTCGAGGTCGCCGTCGCGGCGGAAGTCCTGCCGGGTGATCAGCTCGCCCCAGGTGTCCTGTTCGCTCGCCGGGTAGCGGCCGGCGAGGAGCGGCTCCGTCCACACCAGGTTGTGCTGGGTGTCGGCGCGCAGCACGGCGGCGCGGTCGGCGGGTGTGTCGGTGGCGGGGACGTTGCGGTCGAGGTTGAGGGTGATGCCGGCCTCCCGCACGCCCGCCGCGCGCAGCGCCCGCATCGCCAGGCCGTGGCCGACGAGCAGGTGGTGCGCGGCGGCCAGGGCCGGGGTGCCCTCCCTGGCGCCGGGCGCGTGGCGGCCGACGGAGTAGCCCAGGAACGCGCTGCACCACGGCTCGTTGAGGGTGATCCAGCGGGGTACGCGGTCGGCGAGGTGCCCGGCGACGATCTCGGCGTACTCGCCGAAGCGTTCGGCGGTCTCGCGCACGCGCCAGCCGCCCTCGTCTTCCAGGGCTTGGGGCAGGTCCCAGTGGTAGAGGGTGGCGGCCGGTTCGATGCCGGCTTCGAGGAGTTCGTCGACGAGCCGCGAGTAGAAGTCCAGGCCCTTGGGGTTGGCGGGTCCTGATCCGGTGGGCTGGATGCGGGGCCAGGCGATGGAGAAGCGGTAGGAGTCGACGCCCAGGTCGCGCAGGAGGGCCACGTCCTCGGGGTAGCGGTGGTAGTGGTCGCAGGCCACGTCGCCGGTGTGGCCGCCGTCGACGCGGCCCGGGGTGTGGCTGTAGGTGTCCCAGATGGAGGGGCCGCGGCCGTCCTCGTGTACGGCGCCCTCGATCTGGTACGAGGCGGTGGCCGCGCCGAAGACGAAGCCGGGTGGGAAGTGGGGCAGGTCGCTCATGATGGCCTTACTTGACGGATCCGCCGGTGATGCCGGCTGCGATGTATTTCTGGGCGAGAACGAGCAGCACCGCGGCCGGGATCGCGGACAGGACGGATGCGGCCATGACGGAGCCCCAGTCGCCGACGTGCGCGCCGATGTACTGGTAGATGCCGAGGGTGACCGGCTTGACGTCGTCGGTGGTGTTCAGCGTGAGCGCGAACATGAAGTCGCTCCACGCGTACAGGAAGGAGAACAGGCCTGCGGTGATCAGGCAGTTGCGGCTCATCGGGAGCACGACCTGCACGAAGGTGCGCAGCCTGCCGGCGCCGTCGACCTCGGCCGCCTCGATGACCTCGGTGGGGATGGCCACCATGAAGGAGCGCATGAGGACGATGGCGAAGGGGATGCCCAGTGAGGCGTCGGCGAGCATGAGGCCGAAGTAGGAGTTGACCAGGCCGAGATCGACGTAGGCGCTGTAGAGCGCGTTGGCGATGACGATGCCCGGCACCATCTGGGTGATGAGGGTGCCGAAGACGATGGTGCGGGTGCCGCGGAGCTTGAACTGGGCGAGCCCGTAGGCGGCGGGCGCGGCTATCGCCAGGCAGATGACGACGGCGCCGAACGCGACGGCGAGCGAGGTCAGCAGGTGGCCGCCCTGCTCGCGGATGGCGGAGGTGAAGCCGGACAGGTCCACCTCGTGGGGCACGGGCGCGACTTCGAGCAGGCCGGATTCGGGTTGCAGGGCCGTGTTGAGCATCCAGTAGAGCGGGAAAAGCATCACGCACAGGATCAGGACGCCGGCGACGGTGGCGCCCCAGCGGCGCTTGGCCGGGGTGGCAGGGCGCGGGCCGGCGGGTGCCGGAGTCGCGGGTGCCGGGGCGGCGGTGGTGGTCGACATGGCGGTCACTTCCCCTCGGAGCGGTTGGCCCGCAGGTAGAACACCGCGAATACGGCGGAGATCAGGATCAGGACGTTGCCGACGACGGCGCCCGCGCCGAAGTCCAGCTGCACGAAGGAGTTCTGGTAGGTCAGGGTGCCCAGGGTCTGGGTGGCGTCGGCCGGGCCGCCGTCGGTCAGGGCCAGGATCAGGTCGAGGATCTTTACCGTCGACATGAAGCCGAGGACCAGCACGACCGTGATGACCGGCTTGAGCAGCGGCAGCGTGATCGAGCGGAAGGTGCGCCAGGCGGACGCGCCGTCCAGGGACGCGGCCTCGTACAGCTCCTTGGGGATCTCCTGGAGGCCGCCGTAGAGGATCACCATGTTGAAGGGGATGCCGATCCAGATGTTCACCAGGATCACGGAGAACAGAGCCATGCCGGGGCTGGTCAGCCAGGGGGTGGCCCCGTCCATGCCGAGGGTGTCAAGGAAGGTGTTCAGGACGCCGGTGTCCTGGTCCAGGATGCGACGCCACACGATGCCGGAGACGACCATCGGCACGAGCCAGGGCAGCAGGATCAGGGAGCGCAGGATGCCGTTGAGGGGGAACTTCTTGGTGAAGAAGACCGCGAGGGCGAGGCCGATGCCGAACTGGCCGATCAGGGAGCCGACGGTGAAGGCGATGGTGTGCCACAGCGCCTTGCCGAACAGGTCGTCCTGGAAGACCTTGCTCCAGTTGTCGGTGCCGTTGAAGGGGGCCTTGCCGTCGAAGAACGTGGAGGGCGAGTAGTCCTGGAAGCTCATCAGGACGTTGCGCACGAGCGGGTAGCCGAAGAACAGCACCATGAAGACGACCGCGGGGGCGATGAAGCCCCACTGGGAGAGTCTGCGGCGGCGCCGGGCGCGTGCCGGGTCGGGCTTCTTGACGGCGGGGGCGGGCTGCCGGGTGTCCGGCGCGGTGGCGGAGGCTGTGGTGGCCGACATGTTCGTAACCTCAGTTCCCGCTCGTGGCGCGCTGCTGGGCGCGCTGGAGCGCGGCCTCGCTGGACTGCCCGGTGAGGGCTGACTGGAAGGCGCTCTGCAGGGCGAGCGACACGGACGACCAGCGCGCGCCGACCTTGGCGGTGCGCGAGCGCGCGGTGGCCACCTGGTCGGCCAGGGCGTCGAGTTCGGGCACTTCCTTGCGCCAGAGGTCGGCGGCCTTCTCGTTGGCCGGGACCATCCAGCTGTTGCGTGCGTAGGAGATCTGCTCCTTCTCGCTGGACATGCACCGGATGATCTTCGCGGCGGTCTTCTCGCGCCGCGTGTCACCGGTGTTGGGCACCGTCAGGATGGCGCCGCCCAGCGGGCCGACCGACTTGTCACCGGTCTCGGGGACGGGTATCCGGGCGATGCCCCAGTCCAGGCTCTTCTTGGTGTTGAGCGTCTCGACCTGCCACGGACCGTTGATCATCATTGCCGCGTTGCCCGCCATGAACTGGTCGTTGACGTCGGCCTGCGTCCAGTTGACCGTCGACTTGGACAGCGAACCGTCCTTGATCAGGCCCTTCCAGTAGTCGAGCGCCTCGGCGACCTGTTTGCTCCCGAGGTTCGACTCGTCACCGCCGTTGGACCACATGAACGGTGTGAACTGGAAGACGCCGTCCTCCGCGCCGCCCGCGCTCAGGGCGATGCCGTACTGCCTCGCTCTGGTGAGCTCCTTGGCGGTCCGGCGCATCTCGTCCCACGTGGTGGGCACGTCAAGACCGGCCTTCTTCAGGATGTCCTTGTTGTAGAAGAGGGCCAGGGTGTTCACCGTGCGCGCCGCCCCGTAGTACGTGCCCTTGTAGGAGCCGAAGTCGACGATGCCCTGCGGGATGTCCCGGGTGGACAGGCCCAGGGTGCGCAGGTCGGTGAGGCCGCCGGCCTCGGCGAACGTCGGCATTTCGGAGGCGTCGAACTGGATGACGTCCGGCAGTGACTTCGAGGACGCCATGCGCAGGGACTTCGTCATCACCTGCGCGGCCGGCACGCTCTGCTGCTCGATGGTGATGCCGAGCTGCTTGCTGCAACGGGCCAGGGTGGCGGCGTCCCAGCTGTGATACGAGTCGTCGGTCGACGAGTTGAGGACGGTGTACACGTCGTCGTCGCGTTGCTGGCCGCAGCCGGCGAGTGCCGCGGTGGCCACGAGTGCGAAGACGACAGTGAGCGGGACCGTCGCCCGCCGGCCGGCACCGCGGCGCCCGAGGAGCGCCCCGTCCGGTGTGTGTGCTGCTGTCACGGTGGTTGCCCTTGCCTGGGAGAGGTGGCCGGCCCGGCGCAACGCCCTTGGCCCGCCGGGGTGTTCGCAGATCCCGCCACGGCTCCGGCCGTCGCCGCGGGGACTCGATCGCAGGGTGCGCGGTGTGCGGTGCGTGTGCGCGGGTCAGCGCACGCCCGACAGGTGCTCCACGGCGGGCCCGTGTACGGGTGCGACGGGGGCGGGTTCGGGGGTGGCAGTGAAGCGGTCGAACATGGTGCGGCCCTTTGCTGCGAGTTTGTTTTCTGCCATGACTAATACGTCATCAAGCGCTTCGACGCTAGACCTCGGACTGAAGTTCACGCCGAGCAAAAGCGTTGTCACAGGCCGCAGTCGGCAATCGAAGCGCTTCCGCGACAGCACCCGAAATCGCCCTTGCCCTTTTGTTTCCCGTGGGATCAAATGGTGACCGCAGCTACCTCTCCCGCAAGATCGCACGCCGGTCCAGGGGCTCCGTGGCGCCCACCGCGCCGCACCGTTGTCGGCTGGGACAGCCCGCCACCACGACCCCCGGCCCCTTCCCTCCCGTCCCCTCCCGCCCGACCGGCGGCACCGGCTGCCCCCAGCCCCCGAAGAGCCCTCCCCCGCTCCCGCGACCCGAACGGCCACCCCGCACCACCCCGAGGAAGATCATGAAGTTCACCGACGGCTTCTGGCTCATGCGCGACGGGGTCCAGGCCTCGTACGCCACCGAGGTCCGCGGCGTCCGATCCGACGCCGACCGCTTCACCGCCCACGCCGCGATCAAGCGTGTCGAACGCCGCGGCGACACCCTCAACTCCCCTCTGCTGACCGTCGACTGCTTCTCCCCCGCCGAGGGCGTCATCGGCGTCCGCACCACGCACCTGGCGGGCAAGCGGCGTCTCGGCCCGGACTTCGCTCTGCCGGGCACGGACACCGGAGTCGGCGCGGTGCGCCGGGACGGCGACCTGATCGAGCTGACCAGCGGCCCACTCACCGTCCGTCTCGACACCGCCGCACCCTGGGAGTTGGCGTTCAGCGACGCCGACGGTCGCCCGGTGACCTCGGCGGGACGCAAGGGAACGGCCTTCTTCACCACGGGCGACGGCGCGCACCACATGGCCGGACGGCTTGCGCTGGGAGTCGGCGAACAGGTCTACGGTCTGGGCGAACGCTTCACCCCGTTCGTGAAGAACGGCCAGGTCGTGGACATGTGGCAGGCCGACGGCGGCACGAGCAGCGAACAGGCATACAAGAACGTCCCGTTCAGCCTGCACCTCTCCCCCGCCGGCGCGTACGGCGTGTTCGTCAACCACCCCGGCAAGGTGAGCTACGAGATCGGCTCGGAGTCGGTCGGGCACATGCAGTTCAGCGTCGAGGACCAGTCACTGGAGTACTACGTCGTCGCGGGCCCGACGCCCAAGGAGGTGCTGCGCCGCTACACCGCGCTCACCGGCCGCCCCGCGCTGCCCCCGGCGTGGTCGTTCGGACTGTGGCTCACCACCTCCTTCACCACGCAGTACGACGAGGAGACGGTGACCTCCTTCGTCGACGGAATGGCCGAGCGTGACATCCCGCTCAGCGTCTTCCACTTCGACTGCTTCTGGATGCGTGAGTACGAATGGTCCAACTTCACCTGGGATCCGGACGTCTTCCCCGACCCCGAGGGCATGCTGGCCCGCCTCAAGGAGCGGGGCCTGAAGATCTCCGTCTGGATCAACCCGTACATCGCCCAGAAGTCGGACCTGTTCGACGAGGCCGCCGCCGCGGGCTACCTGGTGAAGCGGCCGAACGGCGACATCTGGCAGTGGGACCTGTGGCAGGCGGGCATGGCCCTGGTCGACTTCACCAATCCCGAGGCCGGCGCCTGGTTCAAGTCGAAGCTGAAAGTACTGCTCGACCAGGGCGTCGACTGCTTCAAGACCGACTTCGGCGAGCGCATCCCCACCGACGTGCGGTGGCACGACGGCTCCGACCCGGAGCGCATGCACAACTACTACACGCACCTGTACAACCGCACCGTCTTCGAACTCCTGGAGAAGGAACGCGGCACGGGCGAAGCCGTCCTGTTCGCCCGCTCGGCGACGGCCGGCGGGCAGCAGTACCCGGTGCACTGGGGCGGCGACTGCTGGTCGTCGTTCGGCGCGATGGCCGAATCGCTGCGCGGCGGCCTGTCACTGTCGCTCTCGGGCTTCGGCTTCTGGTCGCACGACATCGGCGGCTTCGAGGGCACCCCCGACCCGGCCGTCTTCAAGCGCTGGCTCGCCTTCGGCCTGCTCTCCTCCCACAGCCGCCTGCACGGTTCGAGTTCCTATCGCGTGCCGTGGGAGTTCGGGGACGAAGCAGTCGACGTGGCACGGCTGTTCACGCGGCTCAAGCACCGCCTCATGCCCTACCTCTACGGCGCCGCGGCCGAAGCCCAGCAGGCCGGCGTACCGCTGATGCGGCCCATGCTCCTGGAATTCCCCGGGGACCCCACCGCCCGCGCCCTGGACCGGCAGTACATGCTCGGCCCCGACCTGCTCGTCGCCCCGGTCTTCACCGCCGACGGCGATGTCGAGTACTACCTGCCCGAGGGCACCTGGACCCACCTCTTGACCGGCGAACACGTCCAGGGCCCCGCCTGGCGCCGCGAGACCCACGGCTTCGACAGCCTCCCCCTGTACGTCCGTCCGGGAGCGGTCCTCCCGCTCGGCTCCGACACCGGGCGCCCCGACGGGGACTGGCTGGAGGACCTCACCCTGCTCGTCACGCCCGACGCCCACCAGGTGACGGTGACCGTCCCCGACCACAGCGGCCGTCCCGCCGCCGTCTACGAGGTGACGCGCGACGCGACGGCCGGGGCGGCGACCGTCACCCCGTCGGCCGGACGCGAGGCTCCACGCACCGTGGGGTCGGTCGACTTGTAGATACCGGCCCCCTGAGCGGCGGCCCCGGTCAGGCGAGTTCGCGGGGCTCGCCGGCCGGGGCGATCAGTTGTTCAGTCCAGAACCAGGTCGCCGAAGCTGGTCATGGTGTCGACGTCGTGCTCGACGTGCGTGGACCCGGCGCTGACCGCCGAGCCCGACTCGTTGACGACGACGGCGTGATCGTCGTCGGCGGCGGCCACGCCGGAGGCGCCCAGGACGGCGAAGGCTGCCAGAGCAGTGGCGGTGAGAGCGGTACGCAAGCGCATGAAGACGTGCCCTTTCGTGAGTGCGGGGCGGACGAGGAGCTGCCTCGCCCGCACAGGCCGTACGCGATCCCGCGGACCACGTCCGCCCGTGGGGAAAGTCGTACCGGCTCCGCGCGCCGCACCGGCGCCCGCCTCGCGCTGCGTCACCCGCCAAGACCCATCAGTCGTATCGGAGAAACGTATCTGCAACCCTGATGCCGGTCATGACCCCGACTGCCCCGTCCTCTACTGCTACTGCCTGACGTACCGCCAGAGAACCTCGTCGCTCTCCCGGAGGGTGAACCCGCACCTTTGCAGCAGGTGATCGGCCCTGCGTCGGGGGATGAGGCGAAAGCGCAGACGTTGGTGGGCGAGCAGCGTCTGCTGCCGCTTGATGAAGTAGTCCTTGGTGCCCCGGCCCTCTTCGTCGACCTCGACATCCTGGGCGTAGAGCAGCCCGCCGGGCAGGGCGCGTTCGTAGGGCCGGTGGGGTCCCTGGACGGCGAGCAGCAGCGATCCGCCGGGCTTGAGGGAGGCGGCGACGTTGGCCAGGCCCCGGGCGTTGTCCTCCTCGTCCATCAGGTGACTGCTCAGCCAGGCCTCGCCCTGGTCCTGGATGATGAACCAGACACCGCCGACAGAGTATGCGGCGTCGAAGGAGGAAGAGGACAAGGAAGAGGACAGGGACATCTCCAGGACGTCCTCGTGCAGCAGCCGCGCTCGGTCGCCCAGTCTCCCGCGGGCCAGTTCCAGCATGCCGGCGGTGTGGTCGATGCCGGTGATCCGCAGCTGCGCGGGGCTCAGTTCCAGCAGCCGGTCGCAGACCAGGCCGGTACCCACCCCGAGTTCCAGCAGATCGGTACTGTCGCCGACGCGGGCCAAGAGCGCACGCGCGTAGGCGTCGTAGTCGTAGTAGCCCGAAGTCATGACGAGGTCGTAGTAACGCGACAGATCGGCGTAGGAGTCCGGCACGTGCGGGACCGTAGCGGCACGCGGCCCCGCAGGCAATGCCGCACCCGGCGGCCGGGGGGTGTTGCCGCTCGGGGCGGGTGTCGGGCGATGATGTCATGGGCGCGGTCGGCCGGTCGTTCGCCGACCGCGCCCATGTCACGTACGCCGGACTCGGACAGCAGAGCGTGGACTCATGAGCAAATCTTCGACCGCCGCCGGGATGCCGGACGAACTGAACCGGCGGCTCGGTGTGCCGGACGCCGTCATGATCGGTCTGGGGTCGATGATCGGCGCCGGGATCTTCGCCGCGCTCGCCCCTGCCGCGAGCGCGGCCGGCTCCGGACTGCTGATCAGCCTGGCGCTGGCGGCCGTGGTCGCCTACTGCAACGCCACCTCCTCCGCACGCCTGGCGGCCCGGTATCCGGCGTCGGGCGGCACGTACGTGTACGGCCGCGACCGCCTGGGCGACTTCTGGGGCTATCTGGCGGGGTGGGCGTTCGTGGTCGGCAAGTCCGCGTCCTGCGCGGCGATGGCGCTCACGGTCGGCTCATACGTGTGGCCGGGGCAGGAGCACGCGGTCGCGGTCGCCGCCGTGGTGGCGCTGACGGCGGTGAACTACGCCGGGGTGCAGAAGTCGGCGCTGCTGACCCGGGTCATCGTGGCCGTGGTCCTGGCGGTCCTCGCCGCCGTGGTGGTCACGCTGCTCACCTCTTCCGCGGCGGACGCGACCCGGCTGGAGATCGGCTCCGACGCCGCCGCCGGTGGTGTGCTCCAGGCGGCGGGGCTGCTGTTCTTCGCCTTCGCCGGATACGCCCGCATCGCCACGCTCGGCGAGGAGGTACGCGATCCGGCCCGTACGATTCCGCGGGCGATCCCGATCGCGCTGGGCATCACGCTTCTCGTGTACGCCCTCGTCGCGGTCGCCGTCCTGATGGCGCTGGGCCCGGACCGGCTGGCCGAGACGACGGCACCGCTTTCGGACGGCGCCCGGGCCGCGGGCGGCGACTGGCTCGTGCCCGTCGTCCGCGTCGGCGCGGCCGTCGCCGCGCTCGGCTCCCTGCTCGCCCTGATCCTGGGCGTCTCCCGCACCACGTTGGCCATGGCCCGCGATCGGCATCTGCCGCACGTCCTGGCCGCCGTCCACCCGAAGACCAAGGTGCCCCACCGTGCCGAGCTCGTCGTCGGCGCCGTGGTGGCGGTGGTCGCGGCGACGGCCGACGTGCGCGGGGCCATCGGGTTCTCCTCTTTCGGGGTGCTCGCCTATTACGCCGTCGCCAACGCCTCCGCCTGGACCCTCACCGTGGACGAGGGCCGCCCGGCGCGGGTCATCCCGGCCGTCGGCCTCGCCGGCTGCCTTGCCCTCTCCTTCGCTCTCCCGGCGCCCTCGGTGATCGGCGGCGCCGCGGTCCTTGCTCTCGGCGCCGCCGTCTACGGGGTCCGGCGTGCGGTGCGCGCGCGCACGCCGTGACCCGGTGCCGGTCAGCGGGGCATCGGTTCGGCGGGCCGACCCATGCGTTGGTGCCGGGTGAGCGCACGGCGGCCTAGGAACACCGCACCCAGCCCCAACGGGACAGCCACGACGGCGCCGACGAGTCCGTTGCCGGTGCCGGGTCCGCCACTGGAGGTGGCCGCGTGCAACACCGCGAGGACCGTGCCGACCACCCCCGCCGCCATGGCCGCGACCCCGCCGATGCGCGCATTGCCGGTGCTGATCCTGCCGCCGGCCCGGGTGAGGGCCGGCCAGCCGACGGCCAGACCGAGCAGCCCGACTCCCAGGGCAAGGTTGGCCCCCGTGCGCCCCTCACCGATGATCCCGCCCTCGGCGGCCGCCATCAGCACTGCTGAAGCACTCATGTCGCTCTCCTCGTTCTCCGTCGCTGACTGCGAGGCTCGATGTGCCTTGAGCATGGGTGCCGGGCCCCCTGCGGGTCGTCCGGCAGAGGCAGACACTTTCCGCTGCCGCCGCCGCGGGATACGGGTACCGCGGACGTGGCAGAAAGCGCGGGAGTACCGCGCCCGCGGTAGCCGGACGATCGTCCCCCAGCCGGACCCGCCCGCGGCCGGGCCCGGATACGGTGCGCCTATGGGCATAGGACGGTTCGCTGTCCCGGCCGGGGTCACCGACTGGGCGATCGCCGCGGGCGTGGCGGTGCTGCTGCTGGGCACCGGGCTGTTGGGGCCGCACCCGGACGGGGGCCGCGAGTTGCTGGGCTCCGCGCTGCTTGCGGCGGGCGGGTTGGTGCTGGCCGGGCGCCGGCGGATGCCGCTCGTGGTTCTGGCCGTCACGGGGTTGTGCGCGGTGGGCCACCTGGCAGCCGGGTTCGAAGTGCTCGCCGTCTCCTATCTGGTCGCGGTCTACAGCGCGGTACGCGCCGGGCACCGAGTTGCCGCGCTGGCCGCCTCTGTGTGCTTGGTGGCCGTGCTCCACCTGACGGCCCTGGTCTTCCACGACGGGTCCGCCCGCGAGGTCGTGGCACAGGCCCGGAGCACCCTGGAGATCGCCTGGCTGATCGCAGCCTTCGCCGCCGGGGAGGCGGTGCGGCAGGCCGAACGCCGGGCGGACGAAGCCGAGCACACCCGCGAGGAGACCGCCCGGCGCCGGGCCGACGAGGAACGGCTGCGCATCGCGCGGGAGTTGCACGACTCGCTCACCCACCAGATCTCTGTCATCAAGGTGCAGTCCGAGGTCGCGGTCCACGTGGCCCGGCGCCGGGGCGAGCAGGTGCCGCAGGCTCTGCTCGCGATCCAGGAAGCCGGCAGGGAGGCGAGTCGGGAGCTGCGCGCGACCCTCGAGGCCCTGCGCGACGACGACACCGCCCCGCCGCACGGACTCGACCACATTCCCGACCTGGTGAAACGGTTCCGGACGACCGGCCTGGAGACGACCCTGGTCATCGAAGGGCCGCTGCACGCCGTACCGGCCGCGGTGGGCCGTACCGCGTACCGGATCGTCCAGGAGTCACTCACCAACATCGCCCGGCACGCCGCGGCGACCACCGCCTCAGTGCTCGTCGACGTCCGGCAGGAGACCCTCACCATTAGCGTCGACGACAACGGAAAGGCCGGCACGCGCCCCGACCCGACGCCTGGCCTGGGGCTGCTCGGCATGCGCGAACGTGTCACGGCCTTGGGCGGCCGGCTGCGCACCGGGCCGCGCAGCGCAGGGGGTTTCACCGTCCACGCCGAACTCCCCACGAACGGAGCCTCGTGATCCGGGTCCTGCTGGTCGATGACCAGCCGCTCATCCGCAGCGGCTTCCGTGCGCTGCTCGACCTCGAAGACGACATCCAGGTGGTGGCCGAGGCCGCCGACGGCCAAGAGGCCCTGCGTCTGGTCAAGGAGCACCTGCCCGATGTCGCGCTCATAGACATCCAGATGCCTGTCATGAACGGCATCGAAGCGACCCGGTGCATCGCCGGGGATCCGGCTCTGGCCGAGGTGCATGTGGTCATGCTGACCAACTACGGCATGGACGAGTACATCTTCCAGGCGCTGCGGGCCGGCGCCGCCGGCTTCCTCGTCAAGGACATTCTCCCGGAGGACTTCCTGCACGCCGTACGCGTCGCCGCCCGCGGTGACGCTTTGCTGGCACCGGCCGTCACCCGCAAGCTCATCGACCGGTACGTCAGCCAGCCGCCGCCCGCCCGGGCTGTTGACGGCCTCGAGGAGCTGACCAACCGCGAACGCGAGGCGGTCGTCCTGGCCGCCCGGGGCCTGTCCAACCACGAGATCGCCGATCGCCTGGTCATCAGCCCCCTGACCGCCAAGACCCACATCAACCGCGCCATGGCCAAACTCCACGCCCGCGACCGCGCCCAACTCGTGGTTCTCGCCTACGAATCCGGCCTGATCACCCCACCGCCCCGCCCGTGACGACCGGCGGTGGCCCCGCTCATCCCGCCGCCCCCGGGGTCATGAAGTTCCCGGGCTTCGGGGCCGGGATGAAACCGGCCTTCGCGTGCACCGCCTCACAGCCCCAGGTCCCGTCCGACGATCTCCTTCATGATCTCGGTGGTACCGCCGTAGATGGTGGTGATGCGCGAGTCCAGGTAGTCGTGCGCGATGCGGTATTCGAGCATGTAGCCGTAGGCGCCGTGCAGTTGGAGACAGCGTCCCACGATGTCCACGTACCGCTCGGTGGCCCAGAACTTCGCCGACGCGGCGTCCACCGCGCTCAGTTCGCCGCGGGAGTGCCGGGCGAGCAGATCGTCCAGGTAGGCACGTCCCACCCGGGCGGTGGTCACCATGTCGGCCAGTTCGAAGCGGGTGTTCTGGAAGGAGCCGATGGGCCGGCCGAACGCCTTGCGCTCCCTGACGTACTCCAGGGTGCGTTCGAGCACGCCCTCGATGGACGCCACGGCGTTGGCGGCGATCGAGATCCGCTCCTGGGGCAGGTTGCGCACCAGGGCCTTGAAACCGGTGCCTTCCGGTCCGAGCAGGTTGGCGGCAGGCACCCGTACGTCCTGGAAGAACAGTTCGCTGGTGTCCTGGGCGTGCAGGCCGACCTTTTCCAGGTTGCGCCCCCGCGAGAAGCCGGCCCGGTCCGCCTCGATGACCAGCAGGCTGATCCCGCCGTGGCGGTCCGGTCCGGTCCGTACGGCGGTGACGACCAGGTCGGCGTTCTGGCCGTTGGAGATGAAGACCTTGCTGCCGTTGACCACATAGTCGTCGCCGTCGCGGACGGCCGTGGTGGCGATGCCTGCCAGGTCGCTGCCGGTCCCGGGTTCCGTCATCGCGACCGCGACGACAAGCTCTCCGGCGGCGATGCCCGGCAGCCAGCGGGCCTTTTGCCGGTCGTCGGTCAGGTCGGTGAAGTAGGGAACGACGATGTCGTTGGACAAGGTCAGTGAGGCAAGGCCGTCCGCAGCGGGATGGCGGGAGAATTCCTCGCCGATCACGGCGTTGAAACGGTAGTCACCGACTCCGGCGCCGCCGTATTCCTCGGGGATGTTGAAGCCGAGGATGCCCGCCGCGGCGGCCTCGCGGAAGAGTTCACGGTCGACCTTGCCCTCGATCCGCCACTGCTCGGCGTGCGGCTCGGCGTGCTTGTCGGCGAAGGCGCGGGCCGTCTCCCGCAGGAGCTCGTGCTCGTCCTCGTACAGCGACCGCTCGGCGGAGATCACATCGGTCATCAGGACTCCTGTTCCAGATCATGATCGAGTTGGGATCGAAGAAGGAGCGAAGAGGGATGGGTGGAGCGGGTGGTGGCAGGCCCCGGTGGGACCCGGTGGGAGTGGCGCAGCGAGCCGTCAGTGCCGCCGCTCGCCCGCGGCAGGCACGTTGTCGGTCATCGCACGCCGATCCGGCGCAGCAGGGACAGTTGCCTGTTGGTGCGCCGGGCGAAGCTCTCGGCCGACTGTTTCGGTGACGGGCCGAGCGGCATCAGGCGCTGCACGGCGACCGTCTGGCTCTCGGTGTACTTGCGGATGCCCTCGGCTCCGTGGCGGCGGCCGAGGCCGCTGTCGCCCGCGCCGCCCATGCCGGCCTCGATGCTGCCCGCCGCGGCGGCGGCACCGTCGTTGATGTTGACCGATCCGCAGCGGATGAGCCGGGCCATACGGGCGGCCTCGCGGGTGTCCTTGGACCAGATGGAGGCCGACAAGCCATAGGTTCCCTGGTTGGCCAGCTTCAGTGCCTCGTCGTCCGTGGCACAGGGGTACAGCGAGAGGACCGGGCCGAACGTTTCCCTTTCGCAGACGTCCATGTCGGCGGTGACGCCTTCGAGGATCGTCGGTTCGTAGAACAGCGGGCCGATGTCGGGCCTGGCCCGGCCTCCCGCAAGCACCTTCGCTCCCTTGGCCAGGGCGTCGTCGACGTGGGCGGCGACCGCGGCGAGTTGCGCGGGCGAGACGAGCGGTCCCAGGTCCGCCGCCCAGTCGTAGGTCCGTCCCAGGCGCAGCGCCCGCGTCGCGCGCAGGAGTTCCTCGCGGAAGGCGTCGTAGACCTTCTCGTGCACGTAGGCGCGCTCGATGTGGATGCACATCTGCCCGGTGTTGGCGAAGGCGGCCACCACCGTGCCGGCTGCCGCGGCGGCGATGTCGGCGTCCTCGCGCACGATCAGCGGGTTCTTGCCGCCGAGTTCGAGCGAGGCCCCCACCAGCCGGCGTGCGGCGCGCTCCGCGACGGTGCGTCCGGTGGCGGTCGAGCCGGTGAAGCAGACGAAGTCGACGGCGTCGATCAGGGCGGTGCCCACCACGGGGCCGTCACCGACGACGATGTGCCACAGATCGGCGGGCAGTCCCGCCTCGTGCAGCAGTGCCCGCGTCCACAGCAGGGTCAGCGCGGTCTGGGAGTCGGCCTTGGAGACGACGGCGTTGCCGGCCAGGAGCGCCGGCAGTACGTCGCCGACCCCCAGGTAAAGCGGGTAGTTCCACGGAGAGATGATGCCGACCACGCCCTTGGGGACCCTTGGTTCCCTCACCTTGGTCAGGCCGGGGACCATGCCGCGTACGCGACGCGTGGTCAGGTAGCGGGCGGCGCGGCGTGCGTAGTGGCGGGCGATGGCCGCGACCTGCGCCACCTCCTGCCAGGCGTGATAGCGGGCCTTGCCCGTCTCCCACTGGATGAGGTCGAGCACCTGGTCCTGCCGCCGGAGGAGCAGGTCGTGGAAGGCGAGCACGATCCCGGTCCGGTGCGCCGGCGGTGTTCGCGCCCATGCACGCTGGGCGGCCAGGGCTGCCGTGGCCGCGGAGCGGACGTCCTCGGGAGTGCAGGCAGGAACGGGTGCGACCGGCGTCAGGTCCCACGGCGCGAGCGCTGTCAGCGGCCGGGGCTCGTTCGGTGCCTGGCGGGACTCGTCCCGGTGCACCCACGCGCACCACTGATCGAGCAGTTCGCCGGACACCCAGGCGGGCCGGGAGCCGGCGTCCGGCGACGACCGGGGCGGCGGCGCTTCGGTCTGGTCCTGCTCCGTGTTCATGGGGCTCCTCGGGGTGCCGGACGGATGCGGGTCAGATACGGGGCAGATGCGCAACGGGTGCGGGTCGGATGGGGCGGTGCTTCCGCCTGGTCACGCCGCTGCCGCGTGTTGCAGGGGCAACGGCAGCGGTTTCCGGACCGCGCAGAGGCCTTGCCGTCGCCCTAACGCGTCGTTATGTTAATCCGAAATCACAGACGAGAACAGCCTAGGGCCGAACCGGAGCCCGCACATCAGCCTCGCAATGACGGCGACGTTGCGCGCAATCTCGGCGGTACAGCGCGCGCACGGAAGGTAGGCAAGTAAATGGAGAATCTCACCAGAAGGCGCGCTCTCTCGATCGGAGCCGTGCTGGGACTCGCGAGTGTGACGAGTGCGCCCGGCGCGTGGTCCTGGTCGTCCAAGGGCTCGATCGCCGGAACCGACGCGGTCACCGACCCGTTCTCGGTCTGGGACCCCGACGCGGACGACGTGGCGGCCCGGCTCCTGGCCGACGGCTCGATCCCGGCCGTCAACAAGGCCTGGGAGTCGTGGGTCGACAACAGCGACCCGCTGCCGTCGGGCATGCCCGGCTATCTGACGGACTACCTGACACAGGTCAACCGACTGCCGTCATGGGCCGATCCCGCGCTCCTGGCCGCTTCCGAGAAGCTCTACAAGCGGCTGAACAGCTATCTGTTCGTGTCCGAGAGCCTTGGCAGCGGGATTCTGAGCACCGTGATCCCGCGGGAAGCCAGGGCGGTCTACTGGTCGGCCGGCGGCGCCGACATGAAGGAGCGCGCGGCCAAGACGTTCACCTTCGGCTACGACCTGCACAGCCCGACGGCCTGGCAGCCGGCGGGGCACTTCCTGGTCTCCGCCAACAAGACGCGCCTGGTGCACTCCACGGTCCGCAGCCTGCTGCTGACCTCCAAGCGCTTCATGGAGACCGCGGACCAGCCGAAGCCGATCAGCAACGGCGACATCCTGGTCACCTTCCATTCCGTGGCCACCGTCGCGCAGAACAACCTCAAGAAGTGGGGCATCAAGCTGTCCTCCCGGGAGCTGGCAGCCGACCTGCACGCCTGGCAGGTCGCCCTCCATCTGCTCGGCGTACAACGCCAGTTCATCCCCGCGACCTGGCCGGACGCACAGGCGCAGGCCGATCAGATGCTGTGGCCCCGGGTTGCCCCGACCCCCGAGGGCATCAGCCTGGCCAAGACGCTGCTCGGGTACGTCGAGGACCCCACCCTGGGCCTGACCACCGGATTCGTGAGCGAGATGGTCCGCTATCTGATCAGCGACACGTACGGCGACTGGCTCGATCTGCCCCACGACCGGATCTCACGGACTCTGATCAAGGCCGCCTGGCCGACGTACGTCAGGTTCCGCGAAGGCCTTTCGCCCATCGTGCCGGACGGCCTCTACCTCTTCGACCAGGTCGTACGCGGCATCGCCATGCTGTTCCTCAACAACGGCACCTCGCCGACCCAGACCCCGATCACCCTGCCCACCGCGAACCGTCCCGGCGCCTGAGGCGAACGCCCGGGATGCGTGGAGACCCGCGACCGCCCGGCGGATCGAGAGGCGTTCGCCCCGACCGGAGGAACCCGATCCGGCGCGGACCGCGGTCAGCCCACCCCCAGGGCGGCCACGACCAGAGCGGTGACGGCGCCGCGGTGCTCTGGGGTGTCCTGCCAGCGCAGTCGGCGGCCCGCCTCGACCACTGCACCGAACCCCGCATGCACCAGGACGCGCGCCTGCCGGGGGTCCAACTCGGGGCGGGCCGAGCGCAGTTGCTGCTCCCACACGGCGATGTGGTCGCGCTGCGCGCGGATCAGGGGCTGCTGCAGATCGGCCGGCAGCCCCACGACTTCGGCCTCGGCGACGCTGGTGAGCGCGGTGTGCTCGAAGCTGTAGGCGACATACGTCGCCGCCAGGGCGACCACGGCGTCGTGCGGGTCGGCCACTTCGTCGAGGCTGCGGTCCACGGCCTGGGCCAGCAGTCCGGCCGCCTGCAGGCACGCCGCCACCAGGATGTCCACCTTGCCCGGGTAGTGGCGGTAGATGGCGGAGGGGACCAGGCCGACCGCCTCCGCGATCCGTCCGTTCGTCACCTTGGCGAACCCGTCCCGCGCGAACAGCGGGATGGCTGCGGCGAGGATCTCCGCGCGCCGGGTGCGCGGCACCGGCTGTGCGGGCAGTTCGACGCAGCGCGCCCGGCCGACGGCCGTCGCCGGATCGGTGGCGGCCACGCGCAGGGCGGATGCCAGCAGCACCTCCTCGGCCCGGCGCTGCGCGATGGAGACGTGATGGGTCGTGATGGACCCGATCACGCCGAGGGACGCCGCGGCACACAACTCGGCCGCGGGCGAGGGGTGATCGCGGCGCACGGCCTCGGTCACCCGTCCGACGACGCGAGCGAACTTCTCCCGCAGTTGCCGGCGGTCCTCGTGTTCGAGGTAGCGGGCCTCCCATCGGTAGAGGCCGCCCGAGGCACGGTGGTTCACCGCGACCCCGGTCACGGCGCCCAGCACCTCCGCGGGACCGGCGTCCGGCGACACCTCACCGAGCACGGCGACGAGCCGGTCGACCATGACGTTCGCGCACTCGGCGAACAGCGCGTACTTGTTGGGGAAATGCCGGTACAGAGCCGCCGCGCTGATACCGACCGCCGCGGCGATCTCCTCCATGGACGCCGCGTGATAGCCGCGCTCACTGAACACCCGGCCCGCCGCCTCGACGATGAGCTGCCTGCGGTTGCGCGGCCGCACGGCCGCGATCGGATCGGCGTTCACCAGCGGGCTCGCCGACAAGGACGACAAGGAGACAGGGCCATGCGCGCCAGTGAATCACAAGACGCTCCGCGGCCCGTACCCTCCGCGGACCGCCGCCTCGCGAGGTGGACTCCCTGCACCACGATGTGATTCTCCATTAACAAAAAGCTTCTTGAGCGGCCGTGTCGCGGGCATAATGGCGGCGACCCCCTCCCCCACCAACTCCCTCGACCCGACTCCCCCACCCGACTCATCGCCCGACTTCACCCGCCCATCCGGAACCCGAGGAGTGGCATGTCTGTCGATACGGCTCCCGCATGGTCCTTCCGTCACCACTGGATGGCCCATGCGGCCACCCACGCGATGATGCGACCCGACAAGCCCGCCCTGCGCCACCTCGGAAAGACCACGACCTGGGCACAGCTGTCGCGGCGCTCGCTGCAACTGGCCGCGGCCCTCGCCGATCGCGGTGTCGTCGCGGGTGACCGCGTGGCCCTGCTGACGCTGAACCATCCGTGGTTCGTGGAAAGCCTGTTCGCGGCGAACAGTCTGGGGGCCATGGCCGTACCCCTCAGCTTCCGGCTCGCACCACTGGAACTCGACTACATCCTGACCGACTGCACTCCTACGGCGATCGTCGTCGACGCACGGCTCCTGCCGCTGCTCCGCGCCGTACCGAACACCGCGTCGATCGGCACGGTCATCGTGATCGACGACCCGGCCGAGGACGCGGCAAGTACGGCCGGAGCCGAAGGCGAGACCGCCTACGAGGAGTTCCTTTCGGCGCACGAGCCGATGGAACTGCCCGACATCAGCGAGGAATCCACCGCGCTGATCATGTACACCTCGGGTACCACCGGCCGGCCGAAGGGAGTCATGCTCTCCCACCGCAACATGCAGATACAGGCGATCACCTGCATCCGGGCGATGGACATCTTCGACGATGCCGATGTCGGCTTCCTCACCGCTCCGTTCTTCCACATCGCGGGCCTGGGTTCGATCGTCGCGAACTTCCTGGTCGGCAGCACCGTGGTAATCCACCCCCTCGGGGCCTTCGACCCCGGGGCCGTGCTCGACGCCTACGAACGCGAGGGCGCCACGATCGTCTTCAACGTCCCGCAGCAGTGGGAACTGATCTGCGCCCAGCCTGACATCCGCAAGCGCGACCTCAAGCTGCGCGTCATCAGCTGGGGAGCCGCACCCGCTAGCGACGCGACCCTTCGCACCATGGACGAGTGCTTTCCCCGGGCGCTCAACGTCGCGGTCTTCGGCCAGACCGAAACCTCCCCGATCACCTGCGTCCTGCGCGGCACGGACGCCCTGCGCAAGCTCGGTTCGGTCGGCCGGCCGATCCCGACACTCCAGTACCGCATCGTCGACGCCGCCATGAACGACGTCCCGGCCGGCGAAGTCGGCGAGATCGTCTACCGCGGCCCGACCGTGACGCAGGGGTACTGGAACAAGCCCGAGGAAACCGCGGCCGCCTTCCACGGCGGGTGGTTCCACTCCGGCGATCTGGTCAAGCAGGACCCGGAGGGCTTCATCTGGGTCGTCGACCGCGCCAAAGACATGATCATCAGCGGCGGCGAGAACATCTACTGCGCCGAACTGGAGAACGTCATCGCCGAGCACCCCTCGGTCCGCGAGGTCGCGGTGATCGGCAGGCCCGACGAGCGCTGGGGCCAAGTGCCGGTCGCCGTCGTCACGCCGGCACCGCGGGGCGAGCTGTCGCTCCCCCAGCTGACCGACTTCCTCGTAGGGAAGCTCGCCTCCTTCAAGATGCCCAAGGACCTCAGGCTGGTCCCCGGACTTCCCCGCAACGCCGGGGGGAAGGTCATCAAGGGACAGTTGCGGGAGGACGACGTGCGCGCACAGGAAAACCCCTGAGCCGCCGTGGTTGGTGCCGCGCGGCAGCAACCGGGCCCGGCCTTTCCTCCCGCACCTCGCGGTCTCTATTCGCTCGCGCCCTGTGAAGTGCTCGCGCCCTTCGAAGTCCTCGCGCCCTGTGCAGTCGGCTCCTTGCCCGGCATCTGGCAGATCCCGGCGTCGACGAGGGCCTTGTCCGTATCCGCGGCTTCCTCGGGTGCGACCACGGTGGTGCGCACCTGCTTCAGCTGGGCCGCGGGCAGCAACTCGCCGGACATCAGCGCTTTCTGGAAGCGCTGCCGTCCAGGGGTTGCGCCGGGCTGGCGTCGGCCGCGCGCCGCTCGGCCGCGGCGAGGAGCGTCTGCCGGGTCCGTGCGGCGAATCCCATCGCCCACGCCAGCGGCATCGGAGCCAGCGCGGCAGAAACGTCCAGACCTTCCGGAAGTCACCGGACTCGGTGGTCGGCCGGTTCACCCACAGACCGGCCGCGGCCGGCACACCGCCACCGGCCAGCGCCCGCACGGTGCGCGCCCAGCTCGTGCAGTGACTGCCCGGGTTGTAGAGCAGCACGGCCAGTGGCAGGAACACCAGCGGAGAGAGCTTGGCGCCCTCACTCGCGCTGCCCACCAGCGCCGCCACCAGCGCCGCCACCAGCGCCGCCACCAGCGCCGTCATCAGCGCCGTCATCAGCGCCGTCATCAGCGCCTCGAAGCCCACGACGAAGGCGGTGGCCGGCAGGCGCGGTCACAGCACCAGGACCACCGAGCCCACGGCCTCGAACGCCGTGAGCGACGCCCATGCCGACACGGAGGTGGATCCCGCCCGACGCTCTTCGTCACTCCAAAGAGCGACTCAGTGCGTGATCGTCGCCGCCACCGGTTCGCGGCGTGCCACGTCCACGAGCGAGCGGTCGGTGATCTTGAGGGCGGGTGAGACGGCGAGGGTCAGGGTCGACACGCTCATGAACGGGTTGAGGTGGTTCCAGCCCCAGGTTTCCAGCGCCGTGCGCACCGCGGCCGCTTGGTCGGCGACGTCGTGGGCCGGGCGGGCGGACAGCACGCCGCCCACGGGCAGCGGCATGCGCGCCGCCACGGTGTCGCCAGCGGCGCCCCGGACGACGGCCACCCCTCCCCCGTCGGCCACGACGGTCGCGGCGGCCGCGGCCATCGCCGCGCGTGAGGTGCCGATGGTCAGGAGGTTGTGGCTGTCGTGGGCGTACGTCGATGCCACGGCGCCGTCTCCCAGATCCCGGCCCGAAAGCGGGGCGAAGACCGCGCCGGGGCGTCCGTAGCGGTTGCGTACGCGGACCAGTGTGGTGCGTCCCTCCCAGTGCACCTCGCCGCCGGAGACCGGGAGGTCGATCTCGGTCGCTTCGGTGTAGGTGTCGCGCGGGTTGACGCTCATCGCCCGGAAGCGGTGCGTGCCGTCGGGCAGGTCCACGCGCCAGCGGAAGCCGTCCGCGTCCTGGGGTTCCACCTCCAGGCGGCTGTCCAGGGGCGGCACGGCCGGGGTCTGCGGGGCGGGCGCCGTCGCCTGTACGGGTGCGCCGTCGCGGCCCACGACGCGGCCGCCCGCAAGGACCACGGCGGGGTCGAACGCGTCGAGTTCGCCCCTCAGCAGGACCAAGTCGGCGCGCTTGCCCGGGGAGACGACACCGCGGTCGTACAGGCGCAGACGCTGGGCCGGCGTCCAGGTCAGGGCCTTGAGGACGGCATGGGGCGGGAACCCGGCGGCCACCGCGACCCGCGCGATGTGGTCCAAGTGGCCGCGCTCGACGATGTGATCGGCCGCGAGGTCGTCCGTGACCAGGCACAGCGGCGGTAGTTGGGGCAAGGACAGCAGGGCCATCGCCACGTCCGGGCTGAGGCACTTCTCCTGGAGCATCATCGTCATGCCCAGGCGTGCCTTCTCCAGGACCACTTCGGTGCGGTTCTTGGTGTGGTCGGAGTCCACCCCGGTCGCCAGGTACGCGCTCAGTTCCGCGCCGGTCAGGTTCGGGCAGTGGCCGTCGAGGATCGCGTCGTGCGCGCGGGCCGCGGCGGTGATCTCGTGCATGCGGCGGTCGCCGGCGACGACGGCGCGGTAGTCCATGACCTCGCCCAGTGCGATGACGCCCGGCCACTCCAGCATGTCCGCGATGTCGTCGGCGGAGAGTGCCGCGCCAGCGTGCTCCAGGCCCTCCAGCGCGGGCACGCACGAGGGGACGCCCCACAGCTGGGTCTGGGCGGTCTCGCGGCCCGCGTCGATCATCCAGCGCATGGCGTCCCGGCCTGCGACGTTGACGATCTCGTGCGGGTCGGCGAGGACCGTCGTCGTGCCCCGGGCCAGCGTCACGGCGGCGAACTCCTGCGGCGTCAGGAAGGCACTCTCGATGTGCATGTGGGCGTCCACGAAACCGGGCACGATCAGCATGCCGGTCGCGTCGATCTCCTCCACGGCCGTGGCGGGGGTGCCGGGCGGGAGCACGCCGGTGATGCGGTCGCCCCGTACCAGTACGTCCGCGGCGAACTCCTCACCGGTGAAGGTGGACACCACGCGCCCGCCGCTGATCCGGAGGTCGTGCTGCTCACTCATGTGCTCGTGCTCCTTGGAGTGGGGTTGTCTCGCCGGGGCGGTTGCGGCCCCCGTCGGAAGGTGATGGTCGTGCCGGGCCGGAGGGGCGCTCAGGGGACGAGTGTGTAGAAGTAGTAGCCCAGCGGGATCATGACGATCCACAGCGGCCAGGGCACCTCACGCACCCGGCCGCTGACGGTCTTGACCAGGACGTGGGCCGCCAGGCCGGTCGCGATGCCGGTGCCGAAGTTCCCGAAGAACAGCGTGGTCGCCACGGTCAGGGCGGCCGGGACGGCGTTGGTCGGGTCCTTGAAGTCGACGTTCCTGAGCGCGCCGAGCATGTTCAGGCCGATGAACATCAGGACCGGCGCGGTGGCGGCGGACGGGATCAGGGTGGCGAAGGGGGTGACGAGCAGCAGCAGCGCGAAGCCGCACGCGGCCCACACCGAGGCAAGGCCGGTCTTGCCGCCCGCGTCGGCGGCGGCCGACGATTCCAGGTAGGCGGTCATCGAGGGTGCGCCCACGGCCGAACCGCCCATCACCGAGACCGAGTCGACGAGGAAGGGGCGCCGGGAGCCGGGGATGTTGCCGTCCTTGTCCAGGAGCCCCGCACGTCCGGAGACGGCAAGGAGGGTTCCGGTCATGGAGAAGAACTCGGACACGAAGAACGCGAAGATGTAGGGGAAGTACTCGGGCTTGAGGGCGCCGAGGATGTCGATGTGGAAGAGGAGGGGGCCGGGCGAGTCGGGGGCCGAGAAGAGGCTGTCGGGAACGTCGGTCACGCCCAGGGGCACACCGACGAGCGTGACGGCCGCGATGGTGATGAGGAAGGCGCCCGGCACCTTGCGCGCGGCGAGCGCCGTGAGCAGCAGCAGCCCGCCCAGGGCAAGCAGCGCGGTGGGCTCGGAGAGATCGCCGACCGAGAGGGCGGCCTTGTCGGCGTTGCCGACGACGAGGTCGGCGTCGCGGAATCCGATGAGGGCGATGTAGAGACCCAGGCCGCCGCTGATGGCGTACTTGAGGTTGATCGGCATGAGCCGCGTGACGAGGTCGCGGATGCCGAAGAGGGTGAGCAGCAGGAAGGCGACGCCGGACCAGAACACCATGCCGAGTGCCGTGTCCCAGGGGACATGGTCCTGGCCGACGATGGTGAAGGCGATCAGGGCCACGCCGCCGAGGCCCGGGGCGACGACGAACGGCAGGTTGGCGACCAGGCCCATGGCCAGCGTCGCCAGGGCGATGGCGATGATGACGGCGGTCGTCGCGGCGCCGTGCGGCACGCCGGCGGAGGCCAGCTGGCCGGGGACCACGACGACGGCGTAGGCGGCGGCCATGAACATCGAGGCGCCCGCCACGAGTTCCGTGCGGTGGCTGCTGCCGCGGTCGCGGACGCCGAAGAGCCGCTCGACGGGTGAGGCGGGCGGCGGGGTGACGGCGTCGGTCTGCTCGCCGGGGGGCGGAGCGGTGGTGGGCATGGGGACCTCGGCGGGGTGAGGGGCGGGCACGCGGTGGGCGGCGCGGTCAGAGTGCGGGCGCGCGGGGAACCCGGCTTGGCCCAGTCTCTGCAACCGGTCTCTGAAACCGGTTGCAGAGACCGGTTGCGGGTATCATGGCACGGCATCAGGAGAAAGTGAACACTGGCCTCGGACGGATCTACGATCTTGCCGGGCACATGAGGCAGGGGACGGCATTGGCGACGCTCTTGGACGTGGCGCGTGCGGCGGGGGTGTCCAAGGCCACCGCCTCGCGGGCACTGCAGCGCCCCGAACTGGTCGCCGAGGCCACACGGCTGCGCGTCCAGGAGGCGGCCGACCGGCTCGGTTTCCACCCGAACGCCGCCGCCCGCGCGCTGACCACGGGCCGCACGGGCCTGATCGGCCTGATCGTGCCCACGCTCTCGAACCCGTTCTTCGCACCGTTGGTGATGGGTGCACAGCAGGCGGCGGAGGAGACCGAGAGCCACCTCCTGATCGCGGTCTCGGAGTACCACGCACAGCGCGAGGCCGCCCTGGCCGACCGGCTCTCCGAGCAGGCCGACGGTCTGATCATGGTGACCCCGGTCGGCACGGACACCGCGCTGCGCGAGCGGTTCCGCCGGCGCCCGCTGGTCCTCGTCGACCGCCAGGTGGGCCGCTTGCCCGCCGTGGTGGCCGACACCGCCGCGGGTCTGACCGAGCTCCTCGACCACCTCCTGGCCCAGGGCCACCGCGACATCGCCTACGTCTCCGGCCCCGCGGACTCCTGGGCCGACGAGCAGCGGCGTACGGCCCTCACCGCACAGGCCTCGGCGGCCGGCGCCCGCGTCCGCGTCCTCGGCCCCCTGCCGCCCACGTTCGACGCCGGGATCGAGGCCTCACGGGCGCTGCCCGACGACGCCACGGCGGTCCTCGCCTACAACAGCTATCTCACACTGGGGCTGCTGCACGGCCTCGGCGCGGCCGGACGACGCGTCCCCGAGGACGTGAGTCTGGCCGCAGCCGACGACCTCAGCACGCTCAGCGCCACCACGCCCCCGGTGACCGCGCTCGACGTGCCGCTCCAAGAAGCCGGGGCACTGGCCGTCACCCGCCTCCACGAGCTGCTCGACGGCCACCGGCGCACGGTCACCTCGCGCCTGCCGGCCGCTCCCGTCCTGCGGGCCTCGACGGCTCCGCCGCGCGGCCGCCGGTAGCCGGCCGCAGCCGCCTCTGTCCGTCGGACTTGGCACCGGCCGCGAGCACAGGCCGACCGGGCCGGATGTTCTCCAGGTCCGCCGGAGCGCGACTGCTCCGGCTCCCGGCCGAGCGCCTGCCGGGGCCGGTCTCCGCGCAACTACTCGAGGCGGCCGAAGAGATGATTGGCCGGTGAATCGGGATCGTCTCCGTAGAAGAACTCCGATGCGGCCTTGTGGTACTCGGCCCGCGACAGGGCTCCTGAGGCGTCGAGGTCGAGCGCGTTGAACACCGCGGCGCACTCGTCGTCGGGCGCACGCCCCGTACTGCCGAAGATGTGGGTGAACTCGGCAAGGCTGATCGCACCATCGCCGTCGCCGTCGGCCTGGTCGAAGAAGCGGTCGGCGACCGGCGCGAGCTCCTCGGGGTAGCGAGCGCGATCGGCGAAAGTGCCGGCGAACGCCTGCGTCAGCTCCTCCGAACTCACCCTGTCGTTCTTGTCGGCGTCCATGGGAGCGATCACCGCATCCCAGAACTGATGCAGGGTCTCGTCCATCTGCCGAGCCTCCGGCGAGCCGGGGGGAATGCCCCTGGCCCGGACATAGCGTTCGCCCATGACGAGCACGTCCTGCCGTGTTATCGCGCCGTCGCCGTCGACGTCCGCGGCACGAAACCACCGCTCGTACTTGCGTTTCCGCAGCTCACTCATAGGCGCAAACTAAGACCGCGTCAGCAGTTCGGCCAGGTCTATTCCCGGCCGTCGTCACCCCGCTGGTGGCCGGAGCGGCACCGCGGCGCCGCCGGCTCTCTCAGCGCGTGGATCCCGGCACCGTCCAGTGATGGACCGGGACATCCTGTGACGCAAGCTCCAGGGAACGGCGGAAGATCTCACGATCGCAGGCGCCCGCACTACGGGCGCGCCGGTACCAGTGCGCGGGGGAATGACCGGAGGCGGCACGAGCCTCGATGACACCCAGCCACCGCTGGATCTCACTGTCCCTCACCCCGGCCCCGGCCAGGCCGCGGGCCGCGCGCCCCAGAAGAGACACGATCAGCTCGCGCGCGTTCCGCTGCACCGGTCCACTACCTTGCTCCGGCCACCACAGTGCGGCGCTCATCCCCTGGCGGGCGGCGGCGTAGAAGTTGGCGCGGGCCTGCGCGAAAGGGAGGGCGGGAATCACCGGCCCCTCCTCGGCGGCGTGGTCGAGGACCAGCCCGACGAGCAGGGCGGCGTTCGCGGCCATGTCTCCGGGAGTGGGGCCAGAAGGCAGTGCACGCATCTCGATCCGCAGATGCCCCTCGCCTGTGGGGTCGTACACGGGACGGTTCCACCACCAGACAGTGCCCACGTGCAGCCGCAGTTCGTCGAGCTCAGCAGGCCCGCCGTTGCGGGCGGACTCCTCGGGCGGGGTGTCGGCGCAGGCCGGCACCAGGGGGCGGTGCCTGCACGCGGCTTCCATGAGCTCGCCCACCCCTTCACGCACCCAGCCCCCGCCGAAGCCGGAACGTTCGCCCGCGCCGGACGAAGTACCCCCGCGCGGGCCGAAAGCCTGCTCGTACCAGGTGATGCGGGTCTCGTCCCAGAGCAGGCGGCCGAACAGCACGGGAGAGTTCGCGCAGACAGCGAGAACCGGGGCGATGACGAGCTGCGCCGCGTTGTAGAAGCGGGCGAACTCCGCCGCGGGGACGGTCAGATGGATCTGCCAGGAGCTGACCGCGCCCTGCGCGCACACCGTGTCGGAGCGCAGACGGCAGCTCTGCTCGCCTTGGACACGCAGCTCGCGCGGGGAGCGGCCGAGGGCATCGTCGATGAGTCCGTAGCGAACCTTCCGCGAAACGTTACGGCGTGTGAGATCGCCGGGGCGCAGGGAGGGCAGAATGCCCGAGCAGTACGGCACCGCGCCGTGGGGCAGAGCCGCTGTGGCGACGGCATCGAGCAGATCGCGCATCTCCCGGTGCAGGGCGGTGAAAGGGGTGCCGCACAGGGCGACGGGGGTGAGGTTCGCTTCCAGGTTGTAGCGGTTCACTTCAAGGACGAGGCGCGAGTCGGCGACGGCCAGCCGCACTTCCTCGTTGCGCCCGACAGGCAGACCGTCGTCCGGGGCGGCCAGGAACAACTCCAGTTCGGCGCCGAGCATGGGGTGCGGAAGGCCGAAGGAGGGCCGGGTCACGGTGTGGTCGAGGACGCCGAGCGACTGTTCAAGGCGTGTCCGGAACAGCTGGTGATCCCGTTCGGTGAACACGGTCTGCCGCAACTCGCGCCCCATGGACTGCTCCTCGTTCGACGGACCACTACGACAGCTCACGGCCCGCACCACCTGCTGCATGATCGGCGCAGACCGACCACCTCAGGCCGTCCGGAAACACAGTGATCGCTGGACGCAGGTAGCGGCGGCCTCCGCCCGCGCGGTGCCCAGCGAATCAAACCGCGCCCGCACGTGGCGCGGAATGGTGCGTGCTTGCGTGCATGCCTGCGTGCGTGCATGCACAGCCTGCGCGGCGTCCGGGCGGAACGGACCGGTTGTTCCAGGTTCCCTTTCGTGCCCTCCTGTGCCGGTCTGATCTGGTACAGGAACAGTAACCGCAACCGCCGCCCCTGGCCCTGCCGAGGGGGCAGCGGGGCCAGCGGGTCCCTCGTCGTCTGCCGTGCTCGACGCCACCGCCAACCGCCCGACGAGCGGGCGGTGGAACCGCGGACCGGCCGGCCGCACGGACGACGCGACTCCGTACAACCAGCTCCGCCCTTCGACGGTCACACCAGATAATCCGCTGTCCTGTCCTGCCCTGCACATCGAGCGAGTGGAGCCTCCATGCCGCACAGCCGCCGTCTCCTGACATATGCCATCGCAGTCGCCGCCGCGGCCACGGCCGGGTTCGTGTTCCCGGCCGGTGCCACCGCTGCCGCACCCCGCACCGCCGCGAGCGACTTCAACGGCGACGGCTACGCGGATCTCGCCGTCGGCGTCCCCGACGGCACCGTCGCAGGCCAGGCCAAGGCCGGGTACGTGAACATCGTCTGGGGCGGCTCGAAGGGCGTCGGCGCCCACGGAAGCATCCGTGTCACCCAGGCCACCGCCGAGGTGCCCGGAGCCCCGGAGGCGGGCGACCGCTTCGGCGCGGCGGTGGCCCTGACCGACCTCAACGGCGACGGCATCGCGGAACTGCTCGCCGGTGTCCCGGGTGAGGACGTCACCGACCGCGGCACGGACGCGGGCATGGTCATCGCCGTGGGCGGCTCGACGGACGGGCCGGGACCGGGATCGTCGGTCCTGACCGGACCCGCGCCGTCGGCGGCCTACGGCCGATCGGTCACGGCGGCCGACCTGACCGGCGGCGACAACGGCGGCAACAAGGCGATCGTGATCGGCGGCACGGACAAGGTCGTCGCCCGTGTCATCCAAGGCGAAGACAGCATGATCACTACCGTGGTCGCCGCGCCCATGGGCGGCCGCGCCCCCGTGCTGGCCACCGGCGACTTCGACAGCGACGGCACGGCGGACCTGGCCCTGGCGTACTGGACCGCGGGCCAGCCCAACACACAGTCCCACGTACGCCTGTTCAGATGGGACGCCGAGCGGTCGGAGATGGCCAACTTCTGGAACACGGACAACGCCGGCGTGAGCGCCCTGGCCGCGGGCGACTTCGACGGCGACGGCCACGACGACCTGGCGCTGGGCGAATGCCGGGAGATCGCCGACGAGAACATCGACGATCCGTGCGGCCCCGAACGACTGGCCAAGGGAGGCGGCGTCCACGTTCACTACGGAAGCCCCGCCGACGGCTCGTTCGGCAGCCGCACCCAGACCCTCAACCAGGACACGCCGGGCGTTCCGGGGCTGGCCGAGGACGGTGACCGCTTCGGCGCCGCTCTCGCCGTCACCGACGTCAACCGTGACGGCCGCGACGACCTGGTCGCGGGCGCTCCCGGCGAGGCGATCGGGAGCGAAGCGGAAGCGGGCGCCGCCTGGCTGCTGCGCGGCGGGGCCCGGGGCCTGCTCGACGCGGGCGGCGCGGCCACGTCCGTCGCCCGGGACCAGGACACGGACCGCGTGCCGGGGGTCGCCGAGGCCGGCGACGCCTTCGGCGCGGCGGTCGCCGCGGGCGACTACAACGGCGACGGTGCACCCGATGTCACGGTCGGATCCCCGGGCGAGAACGCCTCCCTGGGCGCCGTCTGGCTTCTGCCCCGTGGCGACGCGGCCGGCTCGGCGGCCTTCTCGCCCCGTTCGCTCGGCCTCCCCGACCTCTCCACGGCTCACAAGTACGGCAAGCCGCTGTACAGCAGCTGAGATCCGGGCTCCCGGCCCGGCGGCCGATTCCTCGACGCGCGGTCGCAGGCAACCGGCCGCGCTGGAGGCCGGATGCGTGAGTGCAGGCCGGAGATGCGTGAGTGCAGGCCGGATACGTGAGTGCGGGTCGTCCGACGTCCGTCAGGTGACGGGACGGCGGTAGACCTGCCGCGAGCCGCCTTCCGGGCCCGGCTCTGCCGCCTCGGCGGGGGTGAAGCCCAGCGCTTCGTAGAAGACGCGGGCGCCGCTGGTCACCGCGCCCGGGTGGTCGGCTCCGAAGGTGATCACTTCGATGGTGCCCGGCCCCCGCACGAACCGGCGCGATGCCTCGTCCATCAACGCACGGCCGACGCCTGTGCCGCGGCCGCCTTCGGCCACCACCAGCCAGTGGACGTGAAAGACCGGCGCCTTCGCCCCGAACAACAGCCCGCCGACGAGCCCCGATTCCGCGGATTCGGCGACGAGCGCCGTCGAGCGGCGAATGTGCTCGTTCACGGCGTCGTGAAATCCAGGTTCCCCGACCATCGGTCCGAACCAGTGCTCGACCTCGGCGGCCAGCGCGAGAAAGCCCGGGAAGTCACGTTCCTGCGCGAGTCTGACGATCACCCGGGCAGTGTGCCAGACGCGATGACCGCTGCCGGATGCGGCACCTGCACCTGCCCGCCCGTACCGTCGATTCACGCAATTCACGACGGCGCCGCCGATGAGTTTTCGGGGCGGGGCCCGTCTGTAGGGGTATGGAGACGCACACACTCACGACAGCCGGCGCGGACCTCGTCTACGACGTACGCGGGCCGCTTCCGGCATCCGACGGGCGCCCGCCGTTGTTCATGATCGGGCAGCCCATGGACGCCACTGGTTTCGTTTCGCTCGCCGCGCGCTTTCCCGAGCGGACCGTGATCACCTATGACCCGCGTGGCCTGGGTCGCAGTACTCGTAAGGACGGCCAGGTCGACCACACGCCGCACACGCAGGCCGACGACGTGCACGCCGTCATCGAAGCGCTGGGAGCCGGGCCGGTCGAGATGTTCGCGAGCAGCGGTGGAGCCATCACCGCGCTCGCGGTCGTGGCCGCGTATCCGGCCGACATCACCACCCTGGTCGCGCACGAGCCGCCGCTGATCACCCTCACACCGGACGGCCCGGCGGCCGTGCGGGCGCGGGCCGGTGTCCGGGATGCGTACGAGCAGCGCGGGTGGGGCGCCGGGATGGCCGCGTTCGTGGCCATGACCTCGTGGGAGGGAGAGTTCACCGACGCGTACTTCGCGCAGCCCCCGGCCGATCCCGCCGCGTTCGGGATGCCCACCGAGGACGACGGCTCGCGCGACGATCCGCTGCTGTCCGACCGGTCATGGGCCGTCAGCAGCTATCGGCCCGATGCCGCGGCGATCGCCGCCGCGCCGACCCGCGTGGTGATTGCCGTGGGCGAGGAGTCCAAGGACGTGCAGACCGGACGCACCTCCGTGGCGACCGCCGAGCTGCTGGGGCAGCAGGTGACCGTCTTCCCGAGCCATCACGGCGGTTTCCTCGACGGAGAGTTCGGGTATCCGGGGAAGCCTGACGAGTTCGCGCATCGCCTGCGGGAGGTCTTCGACGGAGCCTCGTAAGCCGACCGCGCCGGCGGCCGCGCTTGAAGCTAGGGTTCCGCACAGCAACATCGTGAACCGGAACCAAGGAGCAGACGTGAGCGAGCCGGCGTCCAACGCCCTGCAACAAGAGATCGCCCGGGACCTGCAGGTCGCCCCGACCTTCGAGGCCGAGGAGGAGATCGAACGCCGGACGGCTTTCCTTGCCGAGCGGCTGACCTCGACCGGCCTGCGCTCCCTGGTGCTCGGCATCAGCGGCGGCGTCGACTCCACCGTCGCCGGCCGGCTCTGCCAGCTGGCCGTCGAGCGGGCCCGGGCGGCCGGGCACGAGGCACGCTTCTACGCGATGCGGCTGCCCTACGGGACGCAGGCCGACGAGCACGACGCCCAGCTCGCCCTCTCCTTCATCCAGGCCGACCAGGTCCTGACGGTGGACATCAAGCCCGCAAGCGACGCCGCGCTCAGGGCCACGCTGGACGCCGGGGTGAGCTTCCGCGACGAGGCCCACCAGGACTTCGTCAACGGCAACATCAAGGCCCGCCAGCGCATGATCGCCCAGTACGCGGTGGCCGGTGCCCGTGACGGTCTGGTCGTCGGCACGGACCATGCCGCCGAGGCGGTCACCGGCTTCTTCACCAAGTTCGGCGACGGCGCCGCCGACCTGGTCCCGCTCACCGGCCTGACCAAGCGGCGGGTGCGCGCCGTCGGCGACGCGCTGGGCGCGCCCGCCGAGCTGGTGTGGAAAGCTCCGACGGCCGACCTGGAGACGCTCTCTCCGGGCAAGACCGACGAGGACGCCCTCGGTCTCACCTACGACACCATCGACGACTTCCTGGAAGGCAAGCCGGTGGACGAGCAGGCCTTCGAGGCGATCACCAGCCGCTACCGCCTGACCGACCACAAGCGCCGACTGCCCCTGGCCCCCTGAACGGCTGAGCGGCTGAGCGGCTGAACGGCGCCGGGACGATCGTGTCCCGGCGCCCGTCCCTCTGTTCAGGCTGTTCAGGGCGCGGTGATCTTGACGCCGTCGATCACCCAATACCAGTTGTTCCCGCCGGTGTAGCGGAATCGGACCTGAGCCTTCCGGGCGCCTGCCGGAACCTGGAGGGCGATGTTCTCCACCACGGAGGGGGTGTCCGCGGTGTAGGTCTTCACCGTGACCGGGGCCCCTCCGTCGTACGAGACGAGCACCTCACCCCGCTGCGGGGCCTGCTGACGGTAGTACGTCGTGTAGGTGAGCGTGGTCAGGGCACCGCCCCGCACGTCGTACGAGGGGCTGACCAGCGTCGAGTCGAAGGTCCCCGAGAAGGTCTTGTCGGTCCATTCGTCGCCGTCCGCGACCGCGAAGACGTTGCGTGCGCGGATGTTGAGTTCACGCCGCTGGTCGCGCTCGGTCTTCGTCCAGAACTCGTCCGTGGTGAAGGACCAGCCGCGCCACTCGGTGATGCCGCCCGCGCCCATCCGGGAGTTGTCGACGCTCCAGCCGCTCGGCGGTGTGTGCGTGAAGCCGATGGTCCCGGCGCCGACGGCGGTCTCGTCGACGGGCCCCGCCAGCTGTGCCCGCAGGGCGTCGAAGGCGTCCGGGGCAGGCTGCTGCACCGGGCGTCCGTCCAGGCCCCAGGCCGGGTCGATCGCTATCCCCAGGTGGGCGAGCGCGCTCGCGGCGATGTCGGGCATGCGGACGTCGTGGCGGACCGAACCCGGCGTGACCGTGCCGCCCGTGGCGATCATGAAGGTCTGCCGTTCGGGCCAGCTGGAGCCGCCGTGGCCGCCCGGGTCGGTGTGCCCGTGATCGGCCGTGACCATGATGAGCCAGTCCTCTGCGCCGTACGTGGCGCGGGACTTGACCGCGTCGACGATCTGGGCGACCCGGGTGTCGGCGCCGTGGATCGCCTCTAGATAGGCCTGGCTGGCGGCGCCGCTGTCATGACCGGCGTGGTCGATGTCGTCGAGCTGGACGAAGACCGCGTCGGGGTTGCCGTTCTTGATCTCGGCGACGGCGCGGGCGGTGGTGCCGGCGTCGTACTCGGCAGACGGCGTGGACACCCGCGCGTCCACCTTCGCGGAGAAGATGATGTCGGTGATCGGGTTCCAGGACGCCACGGCATAGGTACGCAAGGACGGCTTCGCCGCCTCGATCCGGGTCAGGAAGTCCGGGTACGCGGCGAGGTTGTGTCCGGTGAATTCGTTGTTCACGACCCTGTGCTTGTCCGGCCACACGCCCGTGATCAGCGTCGACCAGCCGGGGCCCGACGACGTCGGTGCGAGCGGTTGTGCGTAGATGCTGCTCGGCGCGGTCAGGCCCGCGTCCATCAGGCCCTTGAGCGCGGGCGCGTCGGCGTCCTTGATTCTGTTGAGCAGGGCGCCGTCCAGGCCGATCACCAGAACCTTGGGCGTCTTGGCCCGCCCTCCGGCGGAGGCCGACGCGGCGCCGGCGAGCGAGCCGGCGGCGGCGAGGGCCGCGGCAGATACGAGGAGCGAGCGGCGGGATACGCCCTGACGGAATATGCCGTGCGACGACACGTGATCCTCCATACGGGGAGAGCGGGACGGCGGATGCACGCCCAACGCCCCGGCAGAGCAGAGGCGTTGGGGCTAGACCCGTTACCGTTTCGCTATCCTGGTGTATGCGGTCGAGCGGGCACCAGGACTCCCCGTGTGAACACTTGGATCAAGTGGTGAACCCCGCCGTGAACGGCCGGTTTCCACTACGCCGTCGGCGATCTCGGTGCGCGCCGGGAACAGACGGTCGGGCCGACGCGGTTACATCGACCGAGTCGTGGCAGGGATGCCGTGCGCTCGGACCAACGCTTTTGTCGAACCAAGACGTATATCTGCAGGAGGACACCTTCATGCCCGACCGACCCCTGACGCTCATGGCCGTGCACGCTCACCCCGACGACGAAGCCACCAGCACCGGAGGAGTCCTCGCTCAGTACGCGGCGGAAGGAATCCGCACGGTTCTCGTGACGTGTACCGACGGCGGCTGCGGTGACGGGCCGGGAGGCGTCAAACCGGGCGAGCCCGGGCACGATGCGGCAGCCGTCGCCCTGATGCGTCGCCAGGAACTCCAGGAGAGCTGTGACGTCCTGAAGATCAGCGATCTGGAGACGCTGGACTACGCCGACTCCGGGATGATCGGCTGGCCGAGCAACGAGGCCCCCGGCTCCTTCTGGCAGACCCCCGTGGAGGAAGGCGCCGCCCGGCTCGCGCAGCTCATGGAGCACTATCGCCCCGATGTGGTCGTCACGTACGACGAGAACGGTTTCTACGGCCACCCCGACCACATCCAGGCCCACCGCATCACGATGGCGGCGCTGGAAATGACCGAGCTGACCCCCAAGGTGTACTGGACGACGATGCCCCGCTCGGGGATGCAGCGGTTCGGTGAGCTCATGCGCGAATTCCATCCGGACATGCCGGAACCGGACCCCGCCGAGGCCGCCGCGATGGCCGAGATCGGCCTGCCCGACGATGAGATCACCACGTGGGTGGACACCACCGCGTTCAGCGGCCAGAAATTCGACTCACTGGCCGCGCACGCAAGTCAGGGCGAGAACATCTTCTTCCTCAAGATGGGCAAGGAGAGGTTCGGCGAGCTGATGGGCGTGGAGACCTTCGTGCGTGTCCGGGACACCACAGGCGCGGCACTACCCGAGAACGATCTCTTCGCCGGACTGCGCTGAGCCGCCGTCCGACCCCCTCCGCCCGTCCGGCTCCCCGGGGCTCCTCGTCCGCCGCACGGCGCGATCGGGGGGCCGCCTGCGGTTCGGGTACGGCACCGACGCCGCGCGTCCCGCGTCCCCAAGGGATGCCGTGCGTTCCGGCGGCGTCCTGCCCGCGCCTGCCTTCCCCCGGGCGGGCGCGGCCTCGGCGCGCTTGATCCGGTCCGCTCCGGCGTCACCGCTCGGGGACGGGACGGGCGCCTGCTCGGCCGCAGGTTCCTAGATGTGCCCGATTCCTCGTGGAACCTCGTGTCTCCGCGTGCAGACCTCTGCCGGCTTACGTGAGCGCCAGGGCCGCCGTGATCGTCTTGCCGGTCGACTCCACCTCGACGTCAAGGCGCGAGCACAAGCGCTCGATGACCATCCAGCCATGGCCGCTCGGCCTGCCGCGCACGGCGGGCTGGCGCCGTGGCACATCGGTACTGCCGTCGCTCACCCGCAGCATGAGCTCGTCGCCGTTCAGGTGAACACTGAAACGGGTCAAGCCGCCCGCGTGCAGGAGGGCGTTGGCCGTCAGCTCACTGACCACGAGCAGCGCGTCATCACGCAAGCGCTGCGCCCGGGGCACTGGCAGACCGCAGCACACCTCCACCAGGACTTCACGGACCGCGGATCGCGCATCCGCACAGCTGATGTCCTTTGCTTCCACTGTTTTCACTGCCTCGATCACGCCCATCGCAGCGTTGGTCCTCTCCCCGTACATGCCCAGTCACCGCTCTCGTGTCCGTCGGTATCTCTCCGCCTGCCCGGAGCGGTCAACCTCACACCCGGCCCGTTCCACCGCTCATCCCGATCGGTAGATCTCCCGGTGGATCCCCTGGTCATCCGGGTGGGTACATGTGGGAGGCTCACGGAATGGTTCCCGACAGACAGAGCATCGATGTCACCCGGCATGACCGGGTGACCGTCGTTTTCTTCCGCAACGAGCTCGACCTCGAAGACACCACCGAGGCGACGCTCGCGCTGTCCCGTGCACTCACGGACGCCGGCACCGCAGGGACGCTACTCGATCTGGCCGACCTCACCTTCGCCGACAGCACCCAGCTCAACGTGATCCTGCGCGCACACGCCGAGCACCAGGACGCACAGCGCCCCTTCGTCCTCGCCGGCCCCTACCATCCCGGCATAGCCCGCCTCTTCGAGGTCACCGGTGTCACCACCGTCCTGGAGCTGACCGACACCCACAGCGATGGTGTGCGGCGCGTGCAGGCACTCGACTCCGCCAAGACCTCCGCGCCTGACGAAGCCGGTCACTGAGCGGGCCGAACTCCTCGGAGTCGGAGCAGTGGACCGGTCACAGCCTGAGTGCGGGCTACAGCTTTGTTCTGGAACGCGAACCGGCCCCAGCGGGTGTGGGAGGCGCGGGTACCCCGCGCCGTGAGCCTCGGGGGCTGATGAACCACGCACGTCCGGCCCAGCGTCCGATACGCCGGAATCGTGCGGCAGTCTGTCTCACACACGAACAGGGGTGGGCCCGGCCGTCCAGGCCGGGCCCACCCCTGTCTGCTGCCGCATTCAGCGGCCGCGCACCGCCCTGGGGGCGTTCAGATGTTCATCACCATCGGTACCAGCGTCCCTTGCGACCTCCGCTGGCAGCGGGCCGGATCACGAAGCCGAGCAGCCACACCACCAGAACGACGACCGCGATCCACCACAGCGCCTTGAGGGCGAAGCCCGCGCCGAAGAGAAGCAGAGCCAGAAGAAGAACTACGAGCAGGGGA
Source organism: Streptomyces longisporoflavus (assembly GCF_014649775.1). Lineage (GTDB taxonomy): Bacteria > Actinomycetota > Actinomycetes > Streptomycetales > Streptomycetaceae > Streptomyces > Streptomyces longisporoflavus. The sequence goes on from NZ_BMTR01000002.1 coordinate 139,972, forward strand.
ACCATTGTTATTACCTCCTGGCCACCATCTGCTCTTAACCCACACCTACAAACACACAAAAAGCGCGTTTCTTTCGAGACGCAGGGGGCATTCGTCCGTCCGCTGGAATGCCCTCTTCCACTCCGTTCATGCAGCTCGGCCCCCGCCGGGCCCCTGCCGCGGCCGGTGAAGAATCGAACACCGGGCGTTTCACCGGACGTTGAACGGCAACACGGTCCGCATGGCTCAAGAGAGAAGACCCTCTGCAAGCAGCGCCGGTAGCGCCGGGAGCACCCGGAGCACCACCAAGCAGACAGCCGCCAAGGGGCGGTCCGCCGCGAAGACAGGAGCACGCAAGGTGAACACCAACACCGCTGCACAGAAGGCGAAGCAGGAATCGGCCGAGGCCGCCGACAAGGCGAAGGATTCCGCCGCCGAGGCCGCCGACGCGGCCGGATCCGGTGCGCACTCGTTCAATGTCGCGACCCAGCGTGCGAAGCAGGCGGCAACCGCGGGCATCGCAAGCGGCGGCAAGACGGTGGCATCGGCGACCGGCAAGGTAGCCTCCACGGCGGTCGCCGGCTGGACTCTGGTGAAGAACCGCAAGGCCATAGCCGCGGGGGCCGCCGCAGGCGTGGTCAGCGTCGCCGGTGTCGCCTTCACCGCCGGACGCCGCACGGCCAAGGTCCAGGGAGGACCGCTGACCCGGCTGACCCATGGCCGCATCTGACTTCTGCCGCACAGACCCAACCACTGCGGGCGTCGGGGCGGAGAGAGGGATCACCCCTCCTCTCCGCCCCGACGCCTGCATGCGCATGCCGACGCATGCCGGGTTGCTCACCGTGAACCTGACGGTCAGACACCACTCGATGAGCCCAGCAGACCCGCTGTCCGTCGACAGCCCTGCACGGACGAAGTGGCCCGCGGTCAGGAAGGCTGGACCTCGTCGAAGAGGGCGAGGGCTTGGGCGGGGTCAGGGCTCACGAGACGTTCCAGACCGGTCGTCGTGATGCTCGCCCACCGGCCGGCACGCGCCCACATCCGCTCCTCGAAGGTACGGACGGCCGCATCCAGATCCGAGGGGCCTGCGGCGATGGCCTCCGCGAGTTCGGCGCCCTCCAGCATCGCCAGGTTCGCGCCCGCCCCCAGCGGAGGCATCAGATGGGCCGCGTCGCCAAGGAGCGTCACCCCGCGCACATGGGCCCAGGTGTGGGACACGGGAAGGACGTACAGGGGGCGGTGGACGAAAGACGTGCCGCGGCGCAGGAGGTCGAGGACGGGAGCGGCCCAGCCCTCGAAAAGGGCCAGCAGGCCTGCCCGTACGGCCTCGGCATCAGCCTCGGCAGCGGCCGGGTCCGGTGCCGCGTGCTCGTTCGAAGCTGTCCGCGGGTCGGGGTGCGGGCGCCGGTCCTGCTCCGTGCGGTACTGGGCGTAGACCTTGACGTGGCCGCCGCTGTTGCGCTGGGCGACGACCGCGCGATTCACCCCGTACACGGCCACGGAACCGTCCCCGACCAGCCGGGCGAGGTCGGGGTGGCGGGTGTCGACGTCGTCCAGTGAGGTTTCGACCAGGGTGACGCCGGTGTAGTGCGGCGTCACGGACGAGAGTGCCGGGCGGACCCTGGACCAGGCGCCGTCTGCGCCGACCACAAGGTCGAATGTCTCCTGCCGCCCGTCGGCGGTGCGGACGAGCACACCGTCCGCGCCCTGCGGCACGATCTGCGTCACGGCCCGGCCCCACTGCACGTCCACAGGCCCCAGCAGCAGGTCACGGAGGTGTCCACGGTCGATTTCAGGGTTGGCGCGCTCCCCTGCCCGTGGCCGCCAGTCGCGCAGTACGGATCCGTCCGTATCCAGGATGCGCATCGCCTGCCCCTCGGGACGCGACAGCGCCCGGAACTCCTCCAGCACCCCCGCCTTCTCCAACGCCAACTGCCCCAGCCCCGTATGCAGATCCAGCGTGCCGCCCGCAGGACGGGCATCGCGGCCGGCATCACGCTCCAGGACCGTGACCGGGCACCCGTGCCGGTGCAGGACGCGGGCAAAAGCAAGGCCGGCCGGGCCGGCGCCGACCACGGCGATACGATGTCTCATAGCGATACACTGTATCGCCGAGACGACGCAGCGCAACAGTACGGTGTGACCATGACTGTGTGGGACCGGCCTGAGCCGCCGACTCGCCCCGTGCCGCTCGATCGGGAGCGGATCGTGGCCGCCGCCATTGCCCTGGCCGACGAGGGCGGGCTTGCGGCGGTGTCAGTGCGCAAGGTCGCCGCCCGTCTGGACGCCGGCCCGATGCGGCTGTACGGCTACATCTCCACCAAGGAGGAGCTGTTCGACCTCATGGTGGACGAGGTGCAGGCCGAGATCCTCCCCGAGGAGCAGCCCGGCGACTGGCGGGAGGCCCTGCGCAGCCTCGCCCACCTCACCAGGCAGGCCGCTCTACGTCATGAGTGGCTGGCCGATCTGCTCGGCGGCCGCCCGGCCATGGGTCCCAACGGCCTCGCCGTGGCCGAGGCCACGCTGGCCCCCCTCGACGGCCTCGCCGACATCGACACCGCCATGCGTGCCGTGGAGACAGTCAGCGCCTACTTCACCGGCGCGATCAGACGCGAGATCGCGAATCTGCGGGCCGAGCGGGCCACCGGCCTCTCCAAACACGACTGGCAGCGCGCCCGCGGCCCGCACATGACGAAAATGCTGGCCACAGGCCGCTTTCCGACACTGGCCAAGGCCGTGCACGACGGCACGGACATGGACGCCGAGACATCCTTCGCGACGGGCCTGGACTGGGTCCTCGACGCCGTGGCCGGCAAGCTCACCCGACCGCAGGCCTGACGCCGGAGAGGCCGAAGTTGCTGCACGGCTTGATCAGCGGCTCCGCCGGAAGGACATGTCAGGTGACGCGTGGGCGGCAACGCCGCAACTCGGGCGTCAGCTCGCCCGTCGCGAGCTCGTCCGCGACGAGCCGTCCGACGGTTGGCGCCAGGCCGATCGCGGAGTGCATGACCGCTACATAGGCAGAGCGAGCGCGCGTGGCGTAGCCGATGAGGGGGCCATGTGCGGGCATGGGGCGTCGCGCGGCGCGATATCCAAGGAGTCGGCACTGCTCGCTCCCGCGAAACGCCGCCCGCATCCGGCGGAGTGCCTCTTGCACGGCCTGATCGAGGGGCGCCGCTTGGTCCGCGACGCGTGGCACCATCAGCAGTTCGCCGTCGCGGGCTTCCCGGACCTCGAAATCGGGGCGGGCCACGATGGTTCTGACCAGGCCGGGCGGTGCTGTGATCCGCGCCAGGCAGGCCGGGGACGCGGTGATGGGCAACTCGACCGGCAGCGGCTCACACAGCGCGGGGACGCTGGTTCCGGCAGTGAGCACGACCGTTGCGGCAGGGTGAGGGCCGGTCGAGGTCAGCACTCCCCCGACGCGCTCACCGGACATCTGCAAACCGGTGACGGCGGTGTCGTAAAGCACGGTTGCTCCGTGGGCGGCGGCCGCTGCGACGAGTGCCCGGGTCAGCGCCGTCGCATCGACGCCGATGTCACCGGGAACGTGGATGGCCTGCTCGGGCGGGTGCCGGAGGCGGGGCTCCAGGGCGGTGATGTCGCTTCGCCCGACACGGAATTGGCCCGGCCCCGGCCGTGATGTCTCAGCGGGTTCGCCTCCCCAGGTCAGCGACCCGGTGTGGCGTACGGTGACTTGGGGCAGTTCGGCTTCCAGCCGCCGGTGGTCTGCCAGGACGTACTCGCGCAGGTCCAGCGCTCCGCCGGGCCACTCTCCTCGTGCGCCGCTGACCCAGGCGAAGGAGTCCGCGGTAACTCCGGTGGCCGGCGCAGGCCCCTGCTCGAGCAGGGTGACAGGGACGCCTCGCCTCGTCAGGTGGTAGGCAACCGAGGCACCCACGATTCCCGCACCGACCACGACAACAGCTGACATGAGGTCCTCTCCGACAGCTCGACGGCCGCTCCGGCTGTAGCTGCAACCGCAGGAACACAGTCGGGCCGCCTGCCGGAGAGCGCAACGGGTTTTGGGTCACCCGGAGTGCGTCGGCGAGGCGGCCCTGGCCACCGTTGTACGGGGCCGGCACCGGACGAGACCGAGTGCGCCGTCCCGGCAGGACAAACACTCCGGGTGTCAGTCGTCCACCCGCTCCGTCAGACGGACGGTCACGGTGTCCCCTTCCTCCTTACCGATCGCCTTGCGCACTTCCGCCTTCACCGGCAGCTTGTGGGTGCCGTCTCCGAGAGCCATGAACGAACTCCGGAAGGGATGACTGTCGATCGTGCCCCGGACCTTCACCAGGCCGCGGGTGCCGAAGAACTCGGCCGATTCGGGCCACACGACGTAGGTCCAGCCACCCTTGTTCGGGCTCTTCTGCAGGATCGCGGTGAACTGCTTGTCCATCATGGGTACCGCCCGTTCAGAGAGTCTCGCTGTCACCCATAAGACACCGGCGGGCGAGGAAACTCATCGCCCGCCCCATCGGCCCAGCGCCGCGCGTGTGGGGTCAGGTGCGAGCCGGCGCCTCGCCGACCCCGGCGGGCCGCTCGTCGGCGGGCGCGTCGCCGTCGGTGGCGCGCACCGCGGGGATGAGCGCCGCGACGGCGGCGGACACCAGCGCGACACCACAGCCGATCATCAGGCCGGTACGGAATCCGTCCTCGGAGGCGAAGGTGAAGTCGCCCATCGTGGTGGTCATCTGGGCCAGGACGACGCCGATCACGGCGGAGCCGATCGTGGTGCCCAGGGAACGCATCAAGGCGTTGAAGCCGTTGGCGGCAGCCGTCTCGGAGAGCGGTACGGAGCCCATGATCAGGGCAGGCATGGCTCCGTAGGCGAGGGCGACACCGCTATTGATCACGATGCCGGCGACCATGATGCCCCAGGCCGTGCCCATGAGAGGCAGCGCGACCCCGTATCCGACAGCGATGACGACGGCGCCGCAGATGAGGGCGACCTTCGGACCGCGCGCGTTGATCAGCTTTCCGCCGAGCGGTGAGATGAGCATCATCATGATGCCGCCGGGGGCGATCCACAGTCCGGCCGCCAGCATCGACTGGCCCAGGCCGTAGCCGGTGGTCTCGGGGAACTGCAGGAGCTGCGGCGCGATCAGCATGAAGGAGTACATGCCGACACCGATGAGGATGGAGGCGACGTTGGTGAGCAGGACGCGCGGGCGCGCGGTGGTCCGCAGGTCGACCAGCGGGTCGCGGGTGCGCAGCTCGTAGAAGCCCCAGGCGAGCAGTGCCACGACGGCGACGGCGAACAGTCCCAGTGTGGTGCCCGAGGCCCAGCCCCAGTCGGCGCCCTTGGACATGGCGAGCAGCAGCGAGACGAGACCGATGGCGAGGCCGACCGCGCCGGGTGCGTCGAAGCGCTGCCCCTTGGCCGCCGCCGGAGCGTCCGGCACGATGATGAAGATCATCAGGCCCACGATCAGGGCGAGTACGGCCGAGCCCCAGAAGAGCACCCGCCAGTTCGCGTACTGCGCGACGGCTGCGGCTATCGGCAGGCCGATGGCTCCTCCGATGCCCATGGACGCACTGACCAGCGCGATGGAGCCGCTGAGCTTTTCGGCGGGCACGACGTCCCGCAGCAGGGCGATGCCGAGGGGCACCATGCCCATCCCCATGCCTTGCAGGCCGCGACCGATGATCATCGGCACGAGGGACGAGGAGAGCGCGCACACCACCGAGCCGACGATCAGCGGCACGGCGCAGATGAGCATCATGCGGCGCTTGCCCACCAAGTCGCCGAGGCGGCCGGAGACCGGTACGCACACGCCCGCGACCAGCAGGGTGACTGTCACCACCCACGCCGCGTTCGACGGCGACGTGTCCAGCATCTGGGGAAGTTCGGCGATCAGCGGTGTCACCAAGGTCTGCATGATCGCGGCGACGGTGCCGGCGAGCGCAAGGGTGGCGACGACGGCGCCCGCCCGGCTGCTCGACTCGGGGGCGTCCATGACGGGCTCCTCTATCTCTTCAACGTATGCAACGATGTGCAGCATACACACAACCAGTATCATGCACATTGCGTGCATGATGCACATGCGCGGAGAGGTGGGAGTCCTACCGCCAAGGGTGCGACAGCCGCAACACCCCCCGCAGTACCGCCGAGACGGGAGGACACACGCATGGACAAGCCATCGCACCTGGTCGAGTTCGAGCACATGATTCTCGGGCGCCACCAGTTCGGCAGCGACAACCGCCGCAGGCAGGAAGACCGCCTGGAGCGCAGCACGTACATCATCCTGAGCCGGATCCGGGCACAGGGGCCGATGTCGATCGGACAGCTCAGCGATGCGTTCCAGCTCGACGCCTCCACCCTCAACCGGCAGACGGCGGGCGCGGTCAAGGCCGGGCTCCTCGACCGGATCCCTGACCCCGAGGGCGGCATGGCGCGCAAGTTCCGGCTGACCAGCGAGGGCAAGCGGCGCCTTGATGCCGAGCGCGAGGCGCATGTCGGCGGGCTCGACAAGGTCTTCGAAGACTGGCCGGCCAAGGAGGTGGAGATCTTCGCCCACTACCTCCAGCGGTTCAACACCAGCATCGAACGGCTCAGCGGCCGGCCATGGCCCCGGTCCGACGGGTAGGCACGTAGGCATGGGCCCGGACCGCAACTGGGCCGTCATAGCCCGTCAGCACTTCGCTCACGTCGAAGCGGACCCGCCGAGCACCAGCACAACCTCCCCGTCGGACGGGTCGAGTTCCCGGACCAGCCAGGAGCGCTCGTCGATGGTGGTGCCGGCGCCGGTGGTGTAGGGCGCGACTCTCAGCACGGTTCCCGTCGGGCCCTCGGTTCGCAGTTCTGCCTCGGTGAGTACGTCGTCGGCAAAGCGCAGGGCCAGTTCGACCGGCCGCGGGGCCGCCGCGAAGGCGTCGGGATCGGGCAGGCCCCGGATGCGGCAACGGGCGCCGGGAAACAGATGGGTGTGGGCACAAACGGCGAGGAAGGCGTTCTCTGGAGTGGCGGGTCCGGTGGTGGCCTGATCCACGATGCGGCTCCGGGATACACGGGAGGGGACGACGGGCTCACCGAGCCTGTCCGATACGGCGGGCGCGAGAGCACATCGCATGGCCGGTCCGCTCCGGCCGTCACCCGGACGGGCCTGCCCCGGGTGGAGACGCCAGGCTTCGGGCTTCGGGCTTCGGGTTTCGGACTGCGGACTGTGGGCTCTGGACTGTGGGCTTCGGGCCGACCGATGAGCCGCCCGCCCCCCACCGAACGGGAACGGGCGGCTTACGGCCGGCCGGGTTCGACGCCGCCGCTAGCGTGCGGTGAACGCCCGGACGGAGGACTTCTTGGCACCCCCTCCATTGATCACGAACTGCGAGCCTGGCTCCTTGAAGATGTCGCCGTCGCGGGAGCCGCTGATGGTCACATCGGTGAGCGTCGCGCTGCCGCGTGCGCCGCCCATGGCGAGGATGCCCGAGCCGTTGTTGGACTTGGAGATCGTCACGTCGGAGATCTTCACGTCCGGCATGGCGCCGCCGCCCGTCTTGAACTGGATGCCGTCGTACGTCGAGTCGTGGATGTCGGTGTCGCGGATCGTGACGCCGGGGATGTCGGGGCCCTGGGCGAACAGCGTGATGGCGCCGAACTCCTGGTCCTCGTTCCAAAACGCGCCGCCGGTGCGGTAGAGCCCGTTGTTGGCGATCAGCGTCTGTCCGGAGAAGGGCAGCGGATCGTGGTCGGTGGCGAGCATGATGCCGGGGTAGTTCATGGTGTCGTACACCAGATTGTTCTCGATCTTGTTGCCGTAACCGCCGTACACGGCGATGCCGTTGGCCCGCCAGGGAAGCTGCACGGTGTTGTTGCGGAAGGTGTTGTCGTGCCCGACGTCCGTGGAGGTGTCCTTGACGTACTTGCTGGCCCAGACGGCCAGGGCGTCGTCGCCGGTGTTGCGGAAGGAGGAGTTGAAGACGGTGGAGTTGCGGGTGCCGTTGGCGAAGTTGACCCCGTCCGCGTAGGTGTTGCGGATGCGCATCCCGTTGAACTCCAGGCCGTCGCCGGGGCCCCACAGTTCGGGGATGTTGCTGTAGTCGCGGCCGACCCAGGCCCCGACGTTGGCGTGCTCGATCCACACGTCGTTGATCTTGGTGTTCTTGCCGAAGCGGCCGTTGAGGCCCACGCCGCCCTCCGCGTTGCCGTCGCCGCCGCGGATGGTGCCCGAGCCGAAGATGGCGATGCCGGAGATCTTGGTGTTGTCGTCGATGTCGAAGCCGAAGTTGCCCTCGTGCGGATGGTTGATGCCGCCCGCCTCGTGCGGCGGGGTCAGCGTGTAGAGCTGGGAGTGCCACATGCCCGCGCCGCGGATGGTCACGTCACGGATGCCCACCTGGTTGAACTGCCCGCGGTTGAGCGGGTCGTCGGTGAGGATCTTCTGCTCCTGGCGCCACTGCCCTGCCGGGATCCATACGCAAGCGATGTCGCCCTTCTGGTCGGCGGTCACGGCCTTCTGGATCGCGGCCGTGTCGTCGATGCCGTCGCCCGGGATCGCTCCGTACGCGGTGATCGAGGTGCACTCGGCGGGCTTGCTCGCCGCGGGCGCCACCTGTTCCAGGTCGACCAGGTCCACGATGTAGAAGGCGGCGTCGTCACCGGCGTCGCGTTGCAGCTTGAACTTGGTGCCCTGCGGATAGGTCTGCGTGAGCAGGGCGTGCGACTCGTCGAAGAGGCGTCGCGCGTCGCCGCCCGGCCGGTTGGTCAGGCCCTCGGGCTGGTCGGTGTTGCCGTACAGCCAGCTGTGCTTGGAGGAGAGGGTCACCTTCTGCACGAACTTGCCGTCCGCGTAGAGACTGAGGGTCTTCTCCTGGCCGCCGCCGCCCGGCGCGTCGGGGATCGAGTTGCGTACGACGATGGAGTTGGCCGCGCTGGTGGAGGTGAACTCCACGAACTGGCCGGTGGAGTTGAGGCGCACGGACTTGCGGCCCGATGACTCGGTGGCGAAGTTGGTGTGGCCGAAGGTGCGCTCGGCGTCGGCTTCCAGGAGGGTGCCTTCGTAGCGTCCGTCCTCCGCCTCGTACTCGACGTACGGAACCGCCGCCCCGCGCCCGACCACGATGGAGCGGGCGAAGACGTTGTTGTTCTCGTTGGTCTCGTCGACCGTGTCGGTGGCGTCGGCGGTCGCGGTAAGCGTGGCGCCGCCGCTGGTCGCCGTCCAACTGCCGCTGAGGTTCACGGCGGCCGTCTCGCCCGCGGCGATCGCCGGTGCCGTGCCGTCGAGGGTGGCATCGCCCACCGTCAGACGGGTCACCGAGCCCGCGCCGGCGCCGCTGGTGCCGCGGTTGTGGACCTTCGCGCTGAAGGTGACCTTGGCGCCCACGGCTGGGTTGGCGGGGCTGGACGTGATTCCGGTGACCTCCAGGTCGGGCCCGGGGCTCTGGCCCACCGTCAGCTTGTCCTCGGCGGTGCGGCTGTTGTTGTCGTCGTTCTGCTCGTCGACGGTGTCGGTCGGGTCAACGACCGCGGAGACGGTGTAACTGCCCTGCGCGCGCTTGCCGATGTCCACCTTGACGGCAGCCGACTCGCCCGCGCCGAGTGCGGGCACCGCGGCGCTGCCCGCGACCGTGCCGCCGAGACTGACGTTCACCGTGGTCGCCGCGGCGGCCGCACTGCCGGTGTTGCGCACCGTGGCGTTGACGTGGATCTCGTCGCTCTCGGAGGGCTTCGCGGGGTCCCAGGTGAGGTTCGAGACGGTCAGGTCGGGATTGGGCGCCGGGGTTCCCATCACCTGGAACTCGGCTGCCTGGCCTCCGTATCCGGAGCTGTTGCCGTAGATCTTCAGTTGGACGTCGGCGTAGCGGCCGCCGACCGGGATGGTCACGGAGTTCTTGTTCCCAGAGGGGCTGAAGCTGTAGTCAGCCCGCGCTTTGAGGGACTTGAAGCCCTGGGCGGACTGCTCGCGCCCGAGTACCTCGATGTTCTGCGTCCGTGTCGCCCAGGCGGTGTCGGGGTTGAGCTTGACGACGACGGAGTCGAGGTCGGCGTTGGCGCCGAGCTTCACCGTGAGCGTCGAGGGGTGGCCGGTCGACTCCCAGTAGGTGCTCGTGCTGTTGTCGTTGGCGTTCGTGGCGAAGTAGTTCTGCGTCGACGAGGACGCCTCGATCGGCTTGTTCACGGCGAGGTTCACGGGCTCGGCGGCGGGCCGCGCGGCGGACGAGCCGGCGCTGAGGGGCACGAGGCCCAGGGCTATCAGTCCGGTGCTGAGCGCGGCGGTGATCAGCCGCCGGCTGCGTTGCTTCCATCTCATGGCGTCCTCTGTTCCACGGGGGCTGCGGGTGCTGCGGGTTCTGCGAGTGCTGCGGGCTGCGGGGCGCCTTGCCGACGCAGCGCGGGGAGGAACGGAAGCTGCCCGGCGACCGGATCACCCGCGTGAACGCACGGCTCACCTCGGCCTGTTGGGCCGGTGGACCGGGCGGGCCGACACGGGTGTATATGACATTTTCTCTATCCAGTCGATTTCTTGCTCCCACGAGAGCACAGATTTGCCGTACGCCACAGGAATGTCAACGCTTCGCACACGCCCTTCAACTCCCGGTCAGCCCGGCGCACTTACATTTCCACGGTCGCCGCTCAAGCCACAGCCCTGGCCAAGGGGCCACTGCGGCGCACTCACGTCCCTGCCCCACCCCGCCGCAGCCGCAACGTTCTTGCTCTATTTCATCAGGATCTTGCGATCATGTGCCGTAGCGGAAGGCGCGGCATCGTCAGACGGCACTGAGCGGATGCGCCGCCGTCGCCGAACGCGGGGGCCAGGCCCTGGGAGCCAGGATGCCCAGGACGTAGGCACGCGCGACGAGGGCGGGGCGGGTGGCGGCGTCCAGGAGTTCCCGAAGGCGGCTGAGGTGGTAGTCGACCGTCTGCCGGGACAGCTTCAGCGACGTGGCGATGTCACCGTTGCTGCTGCCCTCCGCCAGGAGCGAGAGGATGCGGATCTGCGCGGCGGTGAGCGCCGGATGAGCCTCGTGGGCCAGGCTCTGGTGGGTGACGACGGCCCAGACGTGCCGGGCCCGGCCGGCGGAATGGCCGATCGTGGTCAGGTGGAGCTGCGCTCGGCGCTGCAGCCCCCGGGAGTCGACGAGCACCGCGGACGTCTCCACCCGTCTGACACGGCGGGCTATCAGACCGTTCCACCGGCGGTGCAGCCGGTCGAGATCGGGTTCGGGGGCGAGCAGGGTGTGGGCACGCCGGCCGACCAGATCGGACATGTTGAGGCGGAACACTTCGGCGGCCGCGGCGCTCGCCTCGATGACGCGTCCGTTCGCCGAGAGCAGCGCGCAGGGCAGGCCGCTGTGGTCGCGCAGGGCCCGCAGGTTCTCCTCGGCCTCCTGGCGCTGGACCGTGGCGCGCAGCTGGTCGGTGACATCCACGTAGATCCCCGCGACACAGGTCTGCCCGTTCTCCCGTACGGGGAAGCGATGGCCCACCGCCCGGCCCGCGCTGCCGTCCTGGCGCCGGTAGCCCAGGGTGTGGCGCACCGCCGTACCCCGCGTGAGGATCTCCTGGTCGAGGGCGCGGAACTGGCCGGCGTCGGCGGGTGTGTCGAAGTCCTCGATGCACTTGCCGACGACGTGTTCCGGAGCAGTGCCGTAGAGGTGCGCGTAGGCGTGGTTGGCCCATAGATAGCGTCCGTCGCAGTCCCGGATGAAGGCGGCGGCCGGGGCGAGGTCCACCAGCTCCGCGAAGGCCGCATAGCGGCGCGGGGCCGATGCCCGGGCATCGACCTCCACCGCCAGGCCGCACCTGCGGTTGTGGACCTCACCCTCCTCGATGGGCCAGCTGACGTCGAAGGTGCGGTCGTCGAAGCGGGCCTGGCAGCGGCCCTCCCCCAGCGGCTTCGCCGGGGCCGCGAGTTCCTGGCGCATCCGGTCGAGGAAACGCTGCGCCGTGTCCGTATCGGCGAAGGCACCGCCTCCTCGCTCGAGCACCTGCCACAGATCGTCGACTTCCCACCAGAACACGGGAAGGTGCTCCAGCAGGGCCTTGAGGCTGGAATCGTCCACAGCGGTCTCCGTCCGTATACGACTGACTGACGCTCAGTCACAGCGCATTGGATAACCCGCCCCGGCCCCGCGCACGCCCGCTGCCCGGCCGGTGTCCCGAAATGGCGGCTGGTCTCGGCCGCCCGGCACAGCGCGCGACTCAGGCATTTGCCTGAGTCGCAGACGCCCGCGGCGGCGCAGCGCGCCCCGTCGGCCTGGTCCCCTTGAGTGAGCGGGTGAACACGCCCCGCCACACGAACGCCGGGAGATTTCCCCGGCTCCACAGGTATCGCCGCGGCAGCGAGCGATACGCACCCACCGGATGAATCAGGAGACGAACTTCAGTGAGCAAGGTGCTGTTAGTGCATGCCAAGGGTGGCCCGCCGCTGGGTCACGTCCTGTCCCGGACGGCCGCGAGGGCTCAGGTGCATCTGCTGGCGCTCAGCGCTCTTCCTCCCTCCGTCATGGACACCGCCCGGGGCCTGTGCGCCTCGATCACTGTGCCCTCCGAGGCGCAGCGCTCCGACCTGGTGTCCCTGATCGTCTCGGAGGCCGAGGCCGTGGGAGCGGACGCGGTGCTCACCTTCTCCGAGTACGCGGTCGTGGCCGTCGCCGAGGCGTGCCGGACGCTCGGTCTTGCGGGGGCGGGCAGCGCCGCCGCACTCGCCCGTGACAAGCGGCTGATGCGGCGCACCTGGCAGGAACACGGCCTGCCGCAGCCCCAGTTCCGCCCCGTAGCCACGGAGGCGGAACTGCACACGGCGGCCCGCGAGCTGCCCTGCCCGCTGCTGCTCAAAGCGGCCTGGAGCGCGGGGTCCACCGCGCACCAGATCATCCGCTCCCCGCGCGAGGTGTCCGCGGCCTGGGCCCGGTCCCGTGCCGTGATGGCCGAATCAGCCCAGCTGGGCTACGCGGAACTGCACGTCGCCGAGGCCGACGCGGACTTCGTGGTCGAACAGATCGTGACCGGCACCGCCGCGCACTGGTTCGACGAGCCCGGCTGGGGCGACTACGTCAGTGTCGAGGGCGTCGTGGCGGACGGCGTTTTCCACCCGGTGTGCCTCAGCGGCCGGATGCCCACCATCGAGCCGTTCACCGAGCGGGCCGGCATCACGCCCGCGCTGCTCCCCCAAGACGCCCAGGACCGGATCGTGGATCTCGCGCGCCGCGCCGTGGACGCGCTCGGCCTGCGTGACTGCGGGACCCACACCGAGATCAAACTCGGTGCGGACGGCAGCATGTGGCTGATCGAGACAGCGGCCCGGTTCGGCGGCGCGATGACCGTGCCCCAGATCGAGGAGGTCTTCGGGCTCGACCTGACCGGCATGCTCGTCGAGCACCTCCTGGGACGCCCGGTGACCTGGCCCGAGCAGGCCCTCACCCCGGAGCAGGCGCGCGGCGCGGCGGGCTCCCTCGTCGTCCTGGCGGTCGACGGCCACGGCGAGGCCTGGCAGGACCGCAGGATCTGGGACTTCCCCGCCGTCGCGGCACGCGTGCCCCTGAGCCGGGACAGCGAGCTGTCGGTGGTCAAGGAGAGTTCCCTCCCCGACGGCAGCATCGTGCCGGTCTACGACCCGGCCGCGGGCGCCAACACCATGGCCGCCCTGTGCCTGCTCTCGGCCGCCGACCCGCGCACGGTGCTCCACGACTTCCAGTCCCTCGTCCACGCCCTGCCCCGGGTACTGCCCGCCGCGCGGAACCAGGAGGTTCCGGCATGACCGCCCAGCTGTTCACCGGCCCGTCCGAACCGGCCACCGACCGCACGGTCATCGGCGAGAACCTCTCGCTGCCGCTCTTCCGCACCCTCTCCGGCGTCCTGGCAGGCCACCCCTACCTCAAAGTCGTCGTCGACCGTGCCGAGAACACCTGGCACCTGCTCGACACCGCCGCGCACCCCTTCCACGTCAACTACATCGCCACCCGCGTCCTGGGCATGGAACTGACCGCCCTGGACGCGGATCTCGACGCGTTCAACGCCTCCGTCTACATGGACCCCGGGCGCCGGTTCCTGCTCGGCGTGCTCTCCCTGCACACCGAGCAGGAGGCGGAGGGACGCGAACGCACCTTCCTCGTCCTGGAGACCACCGAGGCCGACACCATGATCGGTGAACTCCTCGCCTTCTTCTACGAGTTCGTGCGCACCCGGGTGGACGGCAGGCTGCCGCTGCTGCTCAAGCCCGCCAACCACGGGCAGGAGGAGGCCCTTGCCGCCATCAGCGAACTGCGCGTGCCGCGCATCCTGAGCCACCAACTCTTCGGCACAAAGACCCGCACCCCGCTGAACGTCGGTGAGGCCACCGGGCGGCTGCGGTTCTTCCCCACGCACGAGGCGTACACGGCGGCCGAGGCCGGGCTCGGTTGGGCGGACATCGTGGCCATGCCGTGCCTGCCCGACGACGTGCCCCGGGTGGCTGGATTCCTCAACACCGCGCCGATCACCCCGCTCTCCCACACCAACGTCCTCGCTTCCGGCTGGGGCATACCCAACGCCATCGTGCGTGACCTGGAACAACTCATCGAGAAGGACGGCCTGGACGGCGCATGGGTGCGCTACCGGGTGCGCGAAGACGCGATATCCCTCGAACGCCTCGATGACGAGCCGGCCCTGCACGCTCCGGCCTGGCACCAGCAGCGCATCCGCCTCGAACCGCCCCTGCTCGAAGACGCCCCCGTCCTGGCCCTGCACCGGCTGCGCGCCGCGGACCGCGACCGGTACGGCACCAAGGCGGCCAACCTCGGCGAGCTGCACCACGTACTGGACAGCCGCACGGCCGACCTGACCCGCTTCTACGGGCGGCCCCGCCCGCCGCGCGAGAACCTCTACGGACACCTCGCGGCCCGCCTCGGCCTGAGCAGCGCACCCTCTCCCGCCGAACTCCGCGCCCGAGCGGCCGAATTCGTGGCCGCATCCGTGGGCGCCCCGCAGGGCGTCGCCCTCCCCTTCGCCCTCCAGCAGCGATTCCTCGCCTCCTCCCCCGCTCTCCAGCAGGGCATCGGCAAGCTCAAGATGGCACTCGAACTCGACGCCACCGACGTCCTGGACTCGCTGTGCCTGCAACTCCAGCACCTGATCCGCAACACGCCCGTACCCGACGCCGTCACCGCGCAGATCAGCCAGGCCTTCACCGCCGCCGCGGCCTCGCGCGGACGCCTGGTGGTGCGCTCCTCGTCCAACGCCGAGGACCTGCCCGGATTCTCCGCGGCCGGTGTCTACGACTCCGTGACCACCGTCCACGGCACCGGCGAACTCCTGGACGCCGTACGCCAGGTGTGGGCCTCCCTGGTGTCGCCCCGCAGCGTGCGCCTGCGCCACCAGGTCGGCATCTCCCTGGACGACACCTACATGGGCGTGATCATCCAGGAGTATGTGCCCGCCTCCCTCGGCGGCGTCCTGGTGACCTGCAACCCGACCCGCCGCGAGGACTTCCGCAACGTCTATCTCAACTGCTCCCCCGGCTCCCCGGAGCAGGTGGTCGACGGGACGGTCCTGCCGCAGCAGTACCTGTACAACACCGTGGAGGGCGGCGGGCGCACCGTCGCCCTGGGCTCCTGGAGCGACGGGCTTCCCGCCGCCACGCGTGCCCGGCTCGCCGATCTGTCCCTGACCGGCCGGCTCCTTCAGTCCCACTTCAGCGCGTCCGGCGCCAGTGCGTCCGGCTCCGGCGCGTCCGACGTGGACCGGCCGCTGGACATCGAGTGGCTGATGACCGAGCAGGGCGACTTCCGGCTGGTCCAGATCCGCCCGTACGCGCTGTGAGGGCGCGCTTCGGCCGGTCCGGGGCGGATACCGGCCTCACGGCCACCGCCCGCCGGATCATCCGGCTCAACTACGGCTTCCAGCTGCTGTTCAACCTGCTGTGGTGGATGCCGGTGTTCTACGCCTTCCAGAAGGCGGCAGGACTCTCGGACGCACAGATCTTCGGCATCCAGAGCATCTACTACGTGGCCTTCTGCCTGTTCGAGATCCCGACCGGCCTGATCGCCGACCGGATCGGCACCCGCAACTGCCTGCGGGCCGGGGCGGTGGTCATGACGGCGGCGAACCTGGCTCCGGTCATCAGCGCCTCGTACACCGGCTTCCTCGTCCACTTCCTGGCCATCGCCGCGGGACGTTCCCTGACCTCGGGAGCGGCGAGCGCCTACCTGTACGACGGTCTGCGGGCCGAGAAGTGCGACGAGCACTACCTCAAGGCGGAGGGCACCGCGCGGGCTCTCGGGCTTGCGGCGAAGGTCGTGTGCTGGCCGCTGGTCGGTCCCCTCATGGCCCTCGCACACACGGCCCCGTACGTGCTCAGCGCCGCCAGCGCGGCGGGCTCCCTAGCCTGCGCCGTCGCGCTGCCCCGGCTCGCGGGGCCGGACGCCCGTACGGGCAGCGCGGCCGACCGCAGGGACGGCGGGCGCAGGGGCGGCGCGTTCCTGCGGGACGCGGGCTCGGCACTGCGCTGCGTCGCCTCCTCGCGGTGGCTGGCCCTGGTGATGGTGCAGGGCGTCGCGGTCTTCACGCTGTCGCGGATCTGCCAGGTCAACCTCTTCCAGCCGATCCTCCTCGACCACGGCATCGCGGAGGCTTCGCACGGTGGAGTGCTTGCCGCGATGACGGTGGCGGAGGCGGTGGCCTCGGCCCGTCCGCAGTGGCTGAGCCGTCGGCTGCCACCGGTCGCCTGGGTCTCGATCCTCAGCCTCGCGCTCGCGGGCACTCTGGCGGCCATGACGCTCGGCGGCCCGTGGGCCGTGGTCGCGCTGCTCTGCCTGTTCGCCGCCGCGACCGGCTTCGCCTACCCCGTCCAGCGCAAGCTGGTGAACGACGCGGTGCCCGCCGACGCCCCGCGCGCCACGCTCCTCTCGGTCGAGAGCATCGTGGACCGCGCGGTGTGCGCGCTGGCCGCGGTCGCCGCGGGCGCCTACCTCTCCGCCGGGCAGCTGGATGCCCTGCTGTGGCACAGCGCGCTGGCGACGGCGGTGCTGCTCGGGATCTTCCAACTGCTGCTGCGCAGCGGTCTGGTCGAGCGGGGCCGGGAGGCACCCCCCACGGAAGCTCTGGCCGTGCGCGCCGAGGCCCCAAAGGCCGTGGAAGCGGACAGAGTTGGACGCCGGCGGTCGCGGCCGTAGCCGTGGGGCGGGCCTCGATCAGGCGGAGCGGCGGCCGAGGAGTTCGACCAACCCCACCGGCAGGAACGCGGGCCGGTGGGGCCTGCCGACCTGGTACGGCACGAAGCCCAGCGAGGAGGCCACGGTGACCTCCTCGGCCGTCTCCGCCTGGTAGACGACCCGGCAGTGGCCAGCATCAGCCTTCGCCCGCTGCCAGAGGGCGGGCGCCGGTTTACGTTCGGCCTCGGTCCGCGGAGTCAGAATCCGGTCGCCGAAGTCCTTCCAGGCGAAGGGCTCAGCCCCTTGCCACGTGGTATCGACTTCCTTCTTCAGCCTGGCGGCACGCTCGGCGTCGGTCGTGCCCCAGGAGGACGGGACATTGGTGATCAGGCCGACCCTGATGTGGCGTTCGCGCAGGGCCCGCAGGTAGGAGGCGGCGCCGGGCTGATAGCCGGTGCTTCCGTCTCCAGCGGTGTGCACCAGGGTCTCGCCCAGGTCGAAGTACACGACGGGGCAGTCGCATTCGACACCTGTACGCGCGACGGAGGGCGCCGCCGCCACCTCGCCCGCGTCCACCGGTGCAGCCGCCACCGGCGGGGCCGCACTCGCTGCGGCGCACAGCACGCTCGACACCAGGGCAGCGCCCAGCGCCATGCGCACACGGACCGAGCCCTGCAAGGCGGTTCTGTTCATGGCGTCGTCGCCCCTCTCCTGGCGCACCACGAGGATGCGAATGTCCGGTACATGACACCGACCGCAGCGGTCCAGAGCGCTCTACCCCTGAACACCGTGCGGCACGCCGGTTACGCGCGTCCGGGGCACTCTCGCCGATCACCCGGGCGGCCTTGGTGTCCGCGCCATGTGTCATTATGCGGACGCGCGCCCCTGGGGAGTGGGCCGCGGTTCGCTGATTGCCAGGGGGTTGGGGATGGGTGCGGGTACGGAGCCGGAGGGCTGGTCCATGTCCGATGAGGAGTGGGAGCGTTTCCTGCGCGAGTCGATGGCCGGAACGGCCGACGCGCCCAGGGAACCGTCCGCGCGGGCCCGCGACGTGGCGAAGCGGCTGCGCGCGGAGCCCGGCCGCGATGCGGAGGGCTGGCGCTCCTACACGCCCGCACGTCCCAAGCGGCGCAGGGGTTGGTACGTGGTCGGGCTGCTGGCCGCGCTGGTGCTCCTTGCGGTGGCGCTCGCGCCGGGGCGGATGGTGGACCTGGTCACCGGAGACGACTCCGACTCCACGCCGCTGGCCTCCGAGACCGCACGGCCGACCCAGGCGCCCCCGACGGGGTCGGCCCAACGCCCCACCGAGAAGGAGCCGTTCCGCGGTTCGCCGGCGGCGAGGTGGGCGAACGGAGCGGCGGGGATCACCGTACCGAAGGCCAGGGCGGTCGGCTGGATGAGCGCGGCCGAGGTCGAGCGGGCCCTCGCCCGCAGCCGGGACTTCCTCGTGTCGTCCGGTCTGGACCGCGGGGTGCTGCGGGGCGAGCGTCCCGAGAAGGCGATGGCACTGATCAACCCGCATCAGAAGGACGTCCAAGTCTTCCTGAAGACCGCGTTCCGCGCCCCGAGCGAGAAGAACGACCCCCTTTACCTCTTCAGCCGCTTCCGGCCCTCCCGTACCCAAGTGGTCGGCGACATCGTGAAGACCCGGGGCCGCCTCAGCTACCGGGAGGGCGAGCGCGGCGCGCTCCAGGTGACCGCAGACGTCACCTTCGTCTACCCGACCACGCACGCGGACGCGGGCGGCGACGGCGAGATCGTGCGCACGGTCGTCCGGCGCGAGCTGATCCTGAGCTGGGACGACCCCGACAAGGTGATCACCGAGCCGGGCACGTTCTCGATCGTCTCGCACAAGTACGACATGACCAACGGCGGCTGCGGCGCCCCCACCGGCTACTTCACCCCGCCCTACGGCACGGACCGACGCGCGGACGTGGCCGACACGGAGATCGACCCCTACGACCGCAGCGCGCCGATCGCGCGGGACAAGACCTCCGGGGGCGAGTGCAAGAAGGCGACGCGCTCCTAGCGGGCATCGGCCTGCCGACCGGTCTCGTGGCCGCCGCCCGCGATGCGGTCCTACCGCAGCCGGGGCAACAGCTGGTCGCCGATGCGGCGGATCTCCTCCTTGTAGGGCGTGTCGGACAGCACGAAGTGCGTGACGCCCAGGGCCCTATAGGCCTTGAGCGCCGCGGCCACGTCGTCGGGCGAGCCGACGAGCCACGTGGTGCCCGCTCCCCCGCCGCCGAACCTGCCGGGCGTGGTGTACAGGCAGGTGTCAAGGACCTCGCCACGCTCGGCCAGCTCCAGGAGCCGCCGCTGACCGACGGCTGTCCCGCGGTTGCCCGCCCAGGTGCCGATCTCGCCTGCGTCGGCCGCCATCTTGGCGACCTTCTCCTCTGCCGCCCGCCACGCCTCCTCGGTGGTGTCGCGCACCACGGTCGTGATCCGCAGCCCGTACTCCAGCGGCTCATGGCGACGCCCCACCCGCGCGCTCAACTCCTCCAGGCGTGCGATACGTTCGGCGATCCCCTCCAGCGGTTCACCCCAGAAGAGCTGTACGTCGGCTTCGGCGGCCGAGACGCGTTCGGCCGCCTCGGACGCGCCGCCGAAGTAGAGCGTCGGATGAGCCCGCTCGCCGCCGGCGTAAGGGCGGGGGCTGACCGTCGATCCGGTGACGCGGAAGTGCTCGCCTTCGAAGGTGACGTTCTCCTCGCTCCACAGGCGCCGCACCAGGTGCAGGAACTCCCCGGTGCGGGCATAGCGGGCGGCGGGATCGACGTTGGTGTCACCGTAGGCGGCCGGGCTGTCGAGACCGCTGACGATGTTGACCAGGACGCGGCCGCGGCTGAGCTGGTCGAGCGTGGCCGCCGCACCGGCGAAATGCGCGGGCTGCCAGTATCCGGGGCGTACCGCGATCAGGGGCTTGAACGTCGTGGTGCGCGCGGCCAGTGCGGTGGCGACGGTGAAGGTGTCGGGACGCCCCCATCCGGTGCCGAGCAGCGCGCCGCCCCAGCCGTGGTCCTCTGCCGCGCGGGCGAGTTCGGTCGAGTACTCGATGGACCCCCAGCCCGACGTCGTGTCGTCACCGCGGTGACCGGGCTGGACGGTGTTGGGGACGTACCAGAGGAACTGCGGGGTCATCGAAGCTTCCGATCGCTGTACGGGCCGTGACCGGCGCGGCCGGGTGCCGACCGCCGGCCGACCGGCAGGCAGGCAGGGAACCGAGATCGCCGTGGGGCAGGGGCAGGTCAGGTCGTGGCGGTTGGGTCCGCGTCCTGCGGAGTACCGAAGCCGCGCGGAGCGGCGCGGCAGGGCTTGGCGCGAGGCGGCAGCGCTTGGCGCGGGCCGGCTCGGCGCAGCGGAGGGATCAGCTACACACCGCGGTGGCGACGCGCATCAGATCGATGGCCCGTCGCTTCCGAAACCGCCGGCAGATGCACATGACGGCGAAGTTATCCCCGCACCAAACCCCGGTCAAGGCACACTTGTTCTGAGCCGCCGTGCTGCAATGACCTCGTCATGGGCCTGCCATGCTCACGTTACGACCCGGGTCGCCGCGGCACGATCTGCGCCCGGCCGGCTCCCCGCGTACGACGGCCGTCTGGTGCCACCGGGGTGAGTGTGCTGAGGTGCAGGGGGCCCTGGAACCCCCGCCCCTGGCTTTCGGAGAGCGACCTTGCGCAGTCTGACCTTCGTCATCGGTACGGGCCGCAGCGGCTCCACCGCGCTGTCCCGCATCCTCAGCACCCACCCCGACGTACTCAGCCTCAACGAATACATGGCCTCGGTGGGCGACGCCGCCTTTCCTGAGGGCCAGGTCTCCGGCGGCGACTTCTGGGAGGCTCTCTTCCGGCCCACCCCCTATTTCGCGAACATGCTCCGCAGCGGGCTCCTGATGCCCGAGTTCCTCTACACGCGCCGTCCGGGGCGGTACTGCGCGCAAGGCACCGGCATCCCCGCGCTCTCCCTGATGGTGTTGCCCCACCTCACCGACGACCCCGACGGCCTGCTCGACGACATCCGCGCGGCGGTCATCGACTGGCCCCGCCGCACCGCGGCCGAACACCACGAAGCGCTCTTCGACTGGCTGGGCGCGCGGTTGGGGCGCACCGCCGTCGTGGAGCGCTCCGGTTACTCGACGGGCTGGGCCCAAGGATTGCGAGCCGCCTTCCCGCACGCGAAGTTCGTCCACCTGTTCCGCGACGGGCCCGACTGCGCCCTCTCCATGAGCCGCCACCCCGGCTACCGCGTGATCACCTTGATGCGCGAGATCAAGGAGCGGACGGGCGTCGAGAGCTTCGGCGATCTGACGGACGAGGACGTGCGCTCCCTGCCACCGGATCTGGCGCCCCTGCTCGACGAGCGCTTCGACCCCGCCCTCGTACAGGAGCGGGACCTTCCGCTGCGCCGGTTCGGCGCCCTGTGGTCCGAACTCGTCATCCAGGGCGCACAGTTCCTCGACGAGCTGCCCGCCGCTCAGCGCACGACACTCTCCTACGAGGATCTGCTCGACGCCCCCCGCAAGGAACTCGCCCGCCTCGCCGCGTTCATCGGGTTCGAGCCTGCGCGCCAGTGGCTGGACGGCGCGTGCGCCCGGCTCGACGACAGCCGCCGCGGCTCGGCAGGAAAGCAGCTGACGCCCGCCGAACTCGACGAGCTGCGCGAGAGCTGCGCTCCGGGCACCCGCGCCCTGGCAGACAGACCAAGCCGGGAATGAACCCCCGAGGTAAGTGGGGCGTCACACGCCCGACTACCCGATGCCGCCGTTGCTCTGGAGAAGCTGCCCGTTGACCCAACCGCCCTCAGCCGAGCAGAGAAACGAGACGAGATTCGCGCAGTCCTGCGGTACGCCGAGGCGTCCCAGGGGCGTGTAGCGGACCATGTCCGCCTTCTGCTCCTCGGTCATCCACCCGGTGTCGGTCGGTCCGGGATTGATCGCGTTGCAGGTCACTCCCAGGTGGGAAAGCTCGCGGGCGGCGGCCAGCGTGATCCGGTCCATCGCTCCCTTGCTCGCCCCGTACGGAAGGTTGCCCGCGGTGTGGTCGCTGGTCAGGCTGACGATGCGTCCGCTGCCGTGCTGTCCGCGAAACCGCAGCCCGTACTCCCGGATGAGCAGCCAGGTCGCCCGCGCGTTGACCGCGTAGTGCAGGTCGAAGCTTTCCACCGTGGTGTCAAGGAGGCCGGAGTCGACCGACTCGCAATGGCAGAGCACCAGCGCGGTGACATTCCCCAGCTCACGCTCGACGCCGTCGAAGAGCTGAACCGGCACGGCCGGGTCGCTCAGGTCCGCCTCGACGGCGAGCGTTCTCGCCCCGTGGGAGACCACCTGCTTCCGCAACTCGTCGGACGCACCCGGCTCCGCACCCCACTGCATGCGCGCGTCGTACGGAGTCCAGTAGGTGAAGGCCACGTCCCAGCCGGCCCGGGCCAGATCCAGCACCACGGACGACGCGATCCCCGCCGACCGTCCCGCCCCCGTGACCAGCGCGAGCGGCCGCTCCGCCGCTTCACCGTCCGGTCGAATTCCCACGCGCGTCGCACCAGTCATGTTCCTCATCCTGACGGGCGCCCCTTCACACGGCACCCGGTTTTCCCCGACCCGGCGGCACACACCGCGACCGTGGCCGCACCGTCATCCGGATCCCGTCCCGTGCCCACAGCACGAACCGTTCCACCGGCGTCACTTCGTGCCCCGGTGCGGGCCTGAAGCGCAGGCGCCCGAGAAGGACGGCCAGGACGAGCTGAGCCTCGACCGTGGCCAGCGCGGCACCCTCGCAGCTGCGCGGCCCGATCCCGAAGGGGATGTACGCGAGCCGGGGCCGCATGGCCTCCTCCTCGGGCGTGAACCGCCCGGGATCGAACCGCTCCGGCTCCGGCCAGTACTCAGGGTTGAGATGAACCGCCCAGAACGGATAGAACACCGTCGTCCCGGCCGGGATCTCGTATCCGCCCAGATCCAGGTCCTCGGTCGTCTCGCGTGCGCCGTAAGGGCCGGGCGGGAACAGCCGCATCGACTCCTTGAGCACCATGTCCAGGTACGTGAGCCGCCGCAGATCGGCGTAGTCGGGCGTTGGGCGCTCGCCCAGTACCTCGTCCAGTTCGGCGGCCACGCGCTCGGCCGCCCCGGGGTGGCGGCCCAGCAGGTGCAGCGTCCACGAGACGGCGACGCCGGTGGTGTGATGCGCGGCCAGCAGCGTCACCATCACGGTGTCCCGGATCCGCGCCGGGCTCTCGCCTGCCTCCACGAGCGCCCCGATCAGGTCGCTGCGGTCGGTGCGGCCGCCCGGGCGGTGCGCCGCCACCACGCGGTCGACCGTCGCGCGCAGATAGGCGAGGGCCTCCTCGGCCCGCTCCGCCGAGCGCGGGTCGTCCCTCGGCACCTGGTACAGCCGACCGAGATGCTCGGTGAGCACCTCCTCGAACGAGGCGACGACACGGTCGGTGTCGGTTTCCGCGCCGCCGAGCGCGAACCCGCAGATCATGCGCAGCGAGAGCGCGGTCAACTCCGTCTGCAGTTCGACGGGTTCGCCCTCGGGCCGTGCGGCCCAGCGGTCCGCGAGCTCTTGCGTCAGCTCGGCGAAGCGCGCGAAGTGCCGCTCGTGGGACGGCCGTCCGGCGAGCACCGAGAGCAGCAGGCGGCGCCAGGGCGTGTGCTCGTCGGCGGGCAGCACTTGCAGGTTGCCCGCCTCGCACAGCGGATCAAGGAAGGCGAACAGTTCCTCGGGCCGTTTGTCGATGTGCGCCGTGGCCTCCAGGAGCACGGGATCGGCGACCGACACGGCCGTGTCCGCACCCGGCAGTTGGAAGCGCACGACGGGTCCGTATGTCTCGTGCAGACGTAACTGGTAGCGGTGCAGCCCGCCCGCCGCCATCACGGCGCTGAGCCCGCCGTCTTCCTGGTGTTCGGGGCCGGGGATGCGCATGCCGGTGCCTCCTGTCGCTGGTCCTGCCGTCCCCGGTGTCTACCCCGCCGACGGAGCCGGCGACGCGGGCCGCGCTCCCGACATCGTTGTCGGAAACGCGGCGCGCACGGATCGCGGCCCTAAGGGACGCGGCAACCCCCGAAGGAGCAGCACCGCGCACTGGGGCATGCGGCTGCCTCAGGGCTTGTAGACGGCGTCACTGCCGTACAGCTCCCTGGTGAACGCGGAGACATCGGCGCTGCGGTCCGCGCCGTCGAGGTTGTACGTGAGATAGACGCCGTATCCCTCGCTGACGGTGCGGCGGGCGAGGCTTGCGACCGTGCTCTGCGAGGTCCGGCCGATCTCGACGGCCGCCGGCGACTTCTTGGACTTGGGCAGGGCGATGCCGGGGACCTGCCAGGTGCCGTAGTACGGGTTCCAGGCGTAGTCGAACTTGGACGAGACGTCGACGCCTCCGTAGGAGAGACGGGACGCGGCCGGGCCGATGTTGTAGAGGCTGATGATCTTGCCCGGCATGTTCGCGCGCAGCGCCGTCACCAGGTGCACGAACGAGCCGGCGTTCGGCTGGCCGGTGCCGTTGTTGCCGTACTCGGCGTACTCGTCGTCGAAGTCGATGCCGTCGAGGCCGTACTTGGTCACCGTGTCCGACATCTGCTTCGCGAACGCCGAAGCCGCCTGCTGCGACGGGAAGTTCGCGAACCCCGCGCCCTGGTGATTGCCGAGCACCGAGAGGACGACCTTGATGCCCTTCTGCTGCAACGGCCGTATCTGCGTGTCGGCGTTGTCGAGGACCCGCTGGACGTTCTCGTTGAAGTGCAGGTACGCCTCTTTCTTGGTCGTGTCGTAGTTGATGTTCGCCGCGAAGATCACGGCGACGTCAAAGGCGTTCCCGCCTCCGTCGGCGAGGGTGTACTTGCCGACGTTCAGCATGCTGTTGTTGTTCACCTCGACATACGCCACCGAGGTCGGTCCCTCTTTCGCGAGGGCGGGAGCGGGCCGGGGGGCGGGGGCCGCTGCCGCGCCGGTCGTGGCGGTCGCGCCGACGGCAAGGGCCGCGACGGCCGAGAGCGCGAGCGCGGCGGTCCGCGCTCTGCGCCGTACCAGAGTGAACATCGTTGATCGGTCTCCCATCACATGGGTCGGCGCCCGACCTGTTCGAAAGCGCCGAGTGAGCCCTCCGAGTTTTCCTCCCCCGTGACCAAATCCCAAGAATCACGCACAGACTCTTCACGACTCCCACGCACCTTGAGCCGCAGCAGCGCGGCACCGGGGCTCGGGAGTTGGCGTGTGCGGGACCTATCCCGCTTCGAGGCCCGCGCCCATCGCCGCGGAAGAAGGCGCATCGCCCTGGCGCGGGCTGCCGATGGTCACCGCGCCGCGGAAAGGGGCCTCCGAGATGGTGGACATGGTGTCCAGTGACGGGTCGGGGACTGGCAGCAGGTGGGCGTCGACCCAGGTGTCACCCGTCGCCGCGTTGGCCCACGGATCATCGATCACGAAGGCGCCGGGTACGGCGCCGTGGCAGAGCACCCAGTGCGGCACGTCGAAACCCTGCATCCCGGCGAGCGAGACCAGGAGCAGCACGTGCTCCTTCCGGCCGATCGCGGTGCGGATGTCGGCCAGGGAGAGGCGGCGCGGGTCGATGGGGACGCCGGCGTGTGCGGCGTCCCTACGCGATGCGCGCTGGAGCAGGGCGCGCCACTCCTGCTCGTTGTCCGGGAGGTGGTCGAGCAGGACGGGGCGGTCCGTATCGAGGTGGACCGTGACGGAGGACGACGGCCAGGTCCGGCGGACGGCTACGCCGAGGCCTACGGGCTCGCACGCGGGGAAGTTGGTCGCGCCGCGCCACAGCGTCAGCTCCGCCTGGCGGTCAAGTTCCTTGTGCGGCAGCGCCCCCGCGTGCGTCTGCGCCATCAAGGCGGTGACCGCGCCGCAGGTGAAGTGGGTGGTCTGCCCGTAGTACGGGGGTTCGCTCACCGTGCCCTCGTGCAGCCAGCGGACGTAGCCGGTCGCGGGCCCTTCCGCGTGCCCTGTCGGGGTGAGCGGAGGGCGCAGCGGGGCGAAGCCGGCGGCAGCGGCGGTGTCCGGACTGGCCGTCCAGCCTTCCCACTTGACCTGGGCGAGCCCTTGGCCGCGTGCGTGGGCCAGGACGGCCCGGACTGCTGCCGGCACCTCGCCGACGGCATCGACGATTTTCAGGTAGGCCGTGTGCGGGCGGGCCGTCACGAGCGCGGCGGCGGTCCAGTCCGTACCGTCGTCGCCTTCGACGGCCACGATGTGCGGGGTGTGTGCGGAGCGGTCGATGGTGTGCCAGCGGTCGGGCACCTCGTGGTGTGCCAGCTGTCGCAACTGGGTCGGCGGCGCATCGGGCTCGAAGGGGACGACTACGAACTTCACGGGCGTTTCCTGTTGTTCTTGGCTTGACGTGCTTGACGTGCTTGACGTGCTTGACGTGCTTGGCGTGCCTGGTCTCGTTGGTTCTGCTTGGGCCGCTTCATGCGCGGGAGCGGCGCAGTACCCAGACGAAGTACGGGCCGCCGACCAGGGCGATCATGAGGCCCGCCGGCACCTGGGCCGGTGCCGCGATCGTGCGGCCCAGGGCGTCGGCCACGCAGACCAGCAGTGCGCCGAGCAGCATCGCGACCGGGATCGCGCGGCCGTGCCGGGCGCCCACCAGGGAGCGGGCTAGGTGCGGGGCGACAAGGCCCACGAACCCGACGGCGCCGACGGCGATCACGCTGAGCGCCGCGAGCACCGCGGCGATGGTCAGTGCGCCGACACGTACGCGTACCGGCCTGACCCCCACGATGCGTGGCGTGTCCTCGTCGACGGCGAGCAGGTCGAGCCGGTCGCGCATGGCAAGGAGCACGGGGAGCGCGAGCACCAGGGCCACCGCGACCGGTACGACGTCGGGCAGCGTGCGCCCGTAGGTCGTACCCGAGAGGAAGGTGAAGATCCGGGGCGTGTTGTACGGGTCGGCACGCAGCAGGAGGAAGGTCGTGATGGAGCTGAGGCCGTAACCGCAGCCGATGCCGATCAGGACGAACCGGTCGGGCAGGAAGCCGCCGCGCCAGGACAGCAGGGCGATCACCGCGAACGTGGCGAGCCCCGCCAGGACCGCGACCGCGATGAGCAGCGGTCGTCCGCCGGACAGGCCCGAGGTGGCGACGGCCGCCGCGCCGAGGCCGGCGCCTGCCGTGATGCCGAGGACGCCCGGCTCCGCCAGCGGGTTGCGCACCGTGCTCTGTACGACGCATCCGGCCAGGCCGAGTGCCGCGCCGGCGAGGATCGCGGCGAGCACCCGCGGGAACCGGTCGTCGAGGGCCTGGCCGATCAGATCCGGTGCGGTGCCCCGCGCCCAGAGCGCGAGGTCACCTGTCCGCAGCCAGAGACTGCCCGCCAGGACGGCCACGAGCGCCGCTACGACCAGAAGAACCACCGCGCAGAGCACGACGCACAGGAACGCGCGGCGTGAGCGTGCGGCGACCCGCGCGTGCGGTGGTTGCCGCAGCGCTCCCGTGTCGCGCAGGCGCAGCGCTAGGACCACGATCACGACGGCGCCGAGCAGGGCGGTCGGTACGCCGGTGGGAATGGCGGCGGCCCCGTCCGCGCCCTGGATCGCCCGCAGCGTCGCGTCGGCGAGCAGGATGAGCAGCGCTCCCAGCAGCCCGGCCGCGGGCACAAGCAGCAGGTGGCGGCGCAGCGACCGGACGCGTCCCGCGATCAGGCGGGCCAGGACGGGCGCACCCAGGCCGACGAAGCCGATCGGGCCCGCGAGGGTCACCGCCGTGCTGGTCAGAAGCACCGCGCAGAGCACCGCGGTCACCCGGGTGGACCGGATCGGCACGCCCAGGGTGGACGCGGCGTCGTCGCCGAGGTTCATGACGTCAAGGCGCCGGGACAGCGCGAGGGCGATCGCAAGGACCACGGCCATGAGCGGGAAAGCGCGCATCGACGCGTCGATGTTCAGCTGGGCGAGCGAACCGCTGCCCCAGGCGAACAGGCCGGTCGTGTTCTGGTCGAAGAGGATGAGGAGCGTCGCGGTCGCCGCGTCCAGGGCCATCGCGATCGCCGATCCGGCCAGGATGAGGCGGGTGCCCGCGGTACCCGCGGCCCTGCCCGCGAGGAGCAGGACCAGTGCCGCCGCTGCCAGACCGCCGGCGAAGGCGACCGCGCCCGACGCCCAGAACGGGACGGACAGGCCGAAGGCCGCGACGACCGAGATGGTGAAGTAGGACCCGGCCGTGACCGCCAGAGTGTCGGGCGAGGCGAGCGTGTTGTGCGTGACGGACTGCAGCAGCGCGCCCGCGCAGCCCAGGGCGAAACCCACCGCCACGCCCGCGAACAGGCGCGGCAGGCGCGAGCCGGTGAGGATCTCACCGACCGGCGCCCCGCCGGTGTTCTCCCGTTCCCCGGCGAGGTGGCGCACCAGGTCGCCGACGCCGACGCCCGATGTTCCCTGCGTCAGGTGCCACAGGCCCGCCAGGGTGGTCAGGGCGAGAAGAAGTGCCAGGACGGCAACCCCCGCGGGAGCGCCGCCGCGGCCGGCGGGAGCACCGCCCTGCCGGGCGGGGGACTCTCCCTGCCCGGCGGGGGACTCGCCGTGCTCGGCGCGCGGCAGCGCTCTCCCTGCGGGTGCCGTGATGCGCGGGGCGTTCACTTCTTGAGCACGTCGACGTACGCGTCGATCGCCTGCTCGCAGGAGCGCGGACCGCCGGCGCCCCACACCCGCGCGGGGAAGGAGTGTGCGCGGCCTTCCTTCACGGCCGGGATGGTCTTCCAGATCGGGTTCTTCTTCAGCGCGGCGACGTACCCGCCGGCCCCTTCGTCGTTGGCGTAGAACAGGTTGGCGTCGCCGACCGAGGTGAGCCCCTCGACGTCGGTCTGCGCGAGGCCGTAGGACTTGTCGACGCCGCCGTCTCCGTGGTCCTTGTTGACGGCGTCGGTCCACGCCGGCTTCATGCCGAGTTCCTTGCCTATCTCGGTGAACAGGGCGCCGTCGCTGTAGGGGCGGACGGTGAGGTTGCCTCCCTGCAGCCATCCGTCGAAGAACAGGAAGTCCTTCGTGGGCAGATCGGCGTCGGCGACCTTCTTCTTCGCCGTCGCGAGGTGGGCGTCGAACTCCTTGAGTACCTGGTCGGCGCGCTCGGTGCGCCCCGTCGCCTCGCCGATCATGCTGAACACTTCACGCATGTTCCCGATCGGATCCTTCGGGTTCGCTCCCCGGGTGGCCATCACGGGGACGCCTCGCTTCTCCAGCTTCTTGAGGGTCTCGTCGTCGGCGTCGAACGCCTCTACGACGACGAGATCGGGCTTGGCCGCGTAGAGGGTGTCGAGGTCGGGCTCCTCGCGGGTGCCGATGTCGGTCACCTTGCCGGGCAGCTTCTCCGCGCTGACCCAGGTGCTGTATCCCTTCGCGTCGGAGACCGCGGTGGGGGTGACGCACAGGGTCAGCGCGTCCTCGACCTGCTGCCATTCCAGGACCGCGATCCGCTTGGCGGGCTTGTCCAGCTTCACGGTTCGTCCGACGCCGTCCTTGAAGGAGACCGGCTTCGTCGAGGTGGTCGTGGTGTCCTTGGCGCAGTCCTTCGAGGCGGGCGAGGCGCCGGCCTTGCCACCGGCCTCGGGCTTGTCGACGGTGGTCGTGCCGCAGGCCGTTGTGGCCAGGAGGAGGAGCCCGGTGGAGGCGGACGCCGCCAGGCGATGGGCACGGTTCATGAACGTTCCTCTTTCGTGTTTTCCGGCAGCGCGTCTTGCTCGCGACGCGGTGCGGCGGCGTATGTGCCGTTTTTGGGGTGGGGCCGTCCGCGCCGCTTCAGGCAGGGGCAGTCCGGCAGTGGTGGCGTACGACTGCTTCAGGCGGGGTGGCGCCCGATGGGGTCGATACGAAGGCGGCCCGTGCGCGGGTCGACGCCGACCTCGACGCGGATGTCGTAGACCTCGGCGATGTTCTGCTCGGTGAGGACGTCGACGGGTGCTCCGGCCGCGTGCACGCGGCCGGAGCGCATCAAGACCAGCGTGTCCGCGACGCGGGATGCCTGGTCGAGGTCGTGCAGCACGATTCCGACCGCGATGCCGTGCTCCACGACCAGATCGCGCACCAGGTCGAGCGTCTCGATCTGGTAGCGCAGGTCCAGGTGGTTGGTCGGTTCGTCGAGGAGCACGACGCCGGTGTCCTGGGCCAGGCAGGCCGCGAGCCAGACGCGCTGCAGTTCCCCGCCGGAGAGCTCCCCGGCCGGCCGGTCGGCCATGTCCCGCACGCCGGTGACGCCCATCGCGCGGTCGATGGCGCTCCGGTCCCCTGCGGTCAG
Organism: Streptomyces longisporoflavus; assembly: GCF_014649775.1. Classification (GTDB taxonomy): domain Bacteria; phylum Actinomycetota; class Actinomycetes; order Streptomycetales; family Streptomycetaceae; genus Streptomyces; species Streptomyces longisporoflavus. Next base: position 170,261 of record NZ_BMTR01000002.1, read on the forward strand.
TCCGGCGAAGCCGCGCCGGTACGGGTGGCGCCCGAACGCCACGACCTCCTTGACCGTCAGCCCGCCGGGCGCGGGCCTCGACTGGGAGAACAGCGTGACTTCGCGGGCGAACTGACGGGCACTGAGCAGGGCCGCGTCGCGCTCGCCTCCCTTGTCGGGGGCGCCGAGCGTCACCCGGCCGCCGTCCGTCCGGTGCAGTCGGGAGAGCGCGCGCAGCAGCGTGGATTTCCCGCTGCCGTTCGGCCCCACCAGGGCGGTCGCGCGGCCGGGTTCCAGCTTCAGCGAGACGCCGTGGACAACCGGTGTGCCGCCGTACCGCAGCAGCAGATCGTGCCCGTGGAGGGCGGCCACCGGCGTGGCGGGGTCGGCGACGGGGCGATCCGCAGGCCGGGAGGGGCTTGTGAACATCAGTGGGTCCGGGTGGCTCGGAGGGGCGAGGGGTGCGGCACCCTCCGTCCGGCCTGGTCGGCAGGGCAGCGGACTCGCCGCGCACGGAAAGCACCGTTCGCGGCGAGCAACAACTAAGGGTTACCTAACTCCGAGGAGCTTATATATCGCCCGGCATGTCGACAATCAGGAGTTCTGGACATCCGATACGGGATTCCGGACACCCTCGGGGGTGTCACGGGCGTCGAGGAACGCGCCCGGTGTGGTCCCCGTGATCCGCCGGAAAGCGGCGATGAAGGTGCTGGGCTGCGCGTAGCCGAGTTCCTCGGAGATGGTCGTCACGTCCAGCCCTTCGGAGAGGAACGTCAGCGCCCGGTGCACGCGCAGCGCCTGCCGCCACTGCGCGAAGGACAGGCCTGTCGCATGGCGGAACGCGCGAGTGATCGTGCGGTCGCTGACCCCCAGCGAGCGCGCCCACTCCTCCAGCGAGCGGGAGTCGGCGGGATCGTCCAGCAGGGCTTCGGCGATCGTGTCGATGCGGGGGTCGCCGGGCAACTGCAGCGCGAACTGGCGTTGCGAGGGGTGGAGTACGTCGAAGACGACCGACTCCGCCCGCGCCCTGGCCGCCGCGTCGAGATCCGTCCGGGACAGATGAGTCAGCAGCGACTCCAGCAGCGGCGTCATCTCCACCGCGACCGGCTCCTCGAACGCGAAGGGCGTGCGGTCAGGGGCGAAGAAAGCCTCGTGGAACTCCGCGCCCGCCGTCGCCCGGCCCCCGTGCACCACTTCGGCGGGCATCCAAAGGCCGTACCCCTCGGACACGGTGAAGACACGGTCCGCCACCCGGGAGGTCAGCGTTCCGCCGCGGACCCAGACCAGTTCGTGCCGGGGGTGCGAGTGCGGCGCCCACTCCGTGGGAACACGCGGGATCTGCAGCCCGGCGAAGATGGCGTAAGGCGCGATCGCCTGCTCGGGGAACGGCGCGACCCGGCGCACCACGGCGCCCGCCTCCTGCCGCCACATCCCGGGGCCGGCGTCGCCACGGGACGATATGACCATGCGCAGGAGTCTAGCCGGGGCCGTACCGGGGCATGCCCCTCAGGGCAGGGGCAAGAGCGGCGTGACGTTCTGGCAGCTCCAGGTGGAGCGGTGGGCGGGGGCGAGGGCGTCCAGGGTCAGGTTGATGACGTTGGGCGAGTACGGGACGCCGAGGTGGCTCGACCTGTCACCGGGGCACACCTGCTGGAGGGTGATGTTGTCGACTTGCCCGGGGCGGTCGGCGGGAGCGGTGAGGAATCCTGAGGTGTACGGGGTGACCATCTTGTCGTGGGTGGTGGCGACCACCGTGTAGGAGACCCCGGGCAGGGTGTCACCGCCCTCGTTGAGGCGGGTCAGGAAGGGCGAGCCCGACAGCTGTTGCCGGACTGACGGGCCCACCGCCGTGTCGGCCGCCGGGGCGATCGCCCTGACGAGCGTGTCCAGCCCGTTCACCGTCGTCCCGTGGTTGTCCGGGGCCAGTCCGACCAGCCGGTGCACCTTCGACGCGCCGCCCTCGAACTTCATGTACTGGCGCGGCATGAGCCCGCCCAGCGAATGGCCCACCAGGTCCACCGTGCGGGCCCGGTTGGTGTGCAGCACACGCTCGACGTAGGCGGCCAGTTCCCGGGCGGAGTCCTCGATCCGGCCGGTGCCCTTGGCGCCCAGCGCGTTGAGGGGGCTGCCGTGGGCGCCGTGGTTCAGGGCGTAGACGCAGTACCCGGCGTCGGCGAGCGCGGGCGCCATGGCGTTCCAGGTGTTGTACGCGTTCATGGCCGTTCCGTGGACCAGCACGACCGGCCGGGGGTGCGCCCGTCGGTCCGTACCGGCCGGGCAGGGAATCGTGGGGTCCGTCCGGGCGCCGGGCGGGCTGGAGTTGGCCGGCGCGGGTGACAGCAGGGTGGGCACGATGGCGCCGAGGGCGGTCTCGTGATGAGGGCGCGGCTCAGCAGGCGCGCTCGCCGCGGCGGGCGAGGCCGGGCCGGTGAGGGCAGCAAGAGAGCAGACGACGGCGGCCGTCGCGGCGAAACGCGAAAGCATGGGGTTACCTTTCCGGCAGGCGGGCCAGGGCGGACGGGGGCCCGGTCCGCAGCAAGCGAAATCGGGCACCGCACCGGCAACGCCGTGAGCGCTCCGGGGTAACGGCGCATCACCCGGGTGCATCCCCGTCAGCGAACGCCGCGCCGGCCGGCGGGCCCCGTCGACGCCCAGCTGCGGTGGTTCAAGCCCCGGCGGCGTCCACGGAGCGGTCCAGGTTGACCGCCGCGCTGATCAGCGCCAGGTGGGTGAACGCCTGCGGGAAGTTGCCCAGCTGCTCACCGGTGGCACCGATCTGCTCGGCGTAAAGACCGACGTGGTTGGCGAAGGTGAACGTCTTCTCCAGTGCCAGCCGCGCCTCCTCGATCCGGCCGCTGCGGGTGAGAGCCTCCACCCACCAGAACGAGCAGATCGAGAACGTCCCCTCGGTGCCGTCCAGGCCGTCGGGAGCCTCGGCCGGGTCGTAGCGGAACACGAGCGAGTCCACGACCAGGGAGTCCTGGATGGCATCCATGGTGGAGAGGAAGAGCGGGTCCCGCGGTGCGACAAACTTGATCATGGGCATGATCAGAAGTGACGCGTCGAGCACATCGCAGGCCGGCCCGTCCTTGCCGCTGAGGCGCTGCACGAAACTCCCGCGTTCCGCGTTCCACCCCTCTTCCATGATCTGGCGGTACATGGCGTCGCGGGCCTCGATCCACCGGACGAGGTCGGCCGGCAGACCACGCTGGCGCGCCATGCGCACCATGCGCTCGACGGCCACCCAGGACATGAGCCGCGAGTAAGTGTGGCGCTGGCGGCCGGCGCGGGTCTCCCAGATCGACTCGTCCTTACTGTCCCAGTGCTCGAGAAGCCAGTCGATGATCTGGGTCAGGTCGCGCCATGCCGTATGGGAGATGCCTGTCCCGTACTTGTTGAACAGGTAGATGGAGTCGACCAGTTCGCCGTAGACGTCGAGCTGCAGTTGGCAGGCGGCGGCATTGCCGGCCCGCACGGGGGCCGAGCCGCAGTACCCCTCGAGGTGGGCGAGTTCGCGCTCCGGCAGCTCCGCGTCACCGTCGATGGTGTACATCGCGCGCAGCGGCCCCGTCTCCTCGTCCGTGCCGGTCCGGGCCAGACACCGCGTCAGCCACCCGACGAAGGCTTCGGCCTCGTCGGTGAAGCCCAGTCGCTGGAGCGCGTAGAGCGAGAAGGCGGCATCGCGGATCCACACATAGCGATAGTCCCAGTTGCGTCCGCCGCCGATGCGTTCCGGCAGTCCCAGGGTGGGTGCCGCGATGATCGCGCCGGTGGGCTCGTGGGTGAGGAGCTTGAGGGTCAGCGCGGAGCGGTGCACCATCTCGCGCCATCGCCCTTGATACGTCGACCGCTTCAGCCAGGCCCGCCAGAAGGCGACCGTACCGTCGAACAGTTCCTCGGCCTCCCCGGGATCCAGCGGGCCGGCTTGTGTGTCGCCCCCCGTGCTCCCGTCGACGTCCAGGACGAACAGGGCCTGCTCTCCTTCGCCGAGTTCGACTTCGCCGTGTGCCTCACCGCCCCGGGCGGACAGGGGGACATCGCTGCGCAGCACCAGCGTCAGCTGCTCGGAGATGAACCGGACCTCGCCCCGGCCTGCCCGGGTCCGGTGGCGGGCACGCCCGTAGTCAAGGCGCGGAGCGATGCGGGCCCGCATGCGCATGGTGCCGCGCACGGCCACCACCCGCCGCACCAGCCGCTGGCGGTGTTGTGCGTCGTGGGGGCGCAGGACCGGCATGAAGTCCTGCACCTCCACCATGCCCTCCTCGGTGAGGAAGCGCGTGATGAGGATCGCGCTGTCAGGAACGTAGAACTGCTGGCGGGACGCCGTCGCACAGAGCGGCGACAGTTCCCAGACGCCGCCTCGCTCCGCGTCCAGGAGCGCACCGAAAATGCTGGGGGAATCGAACCGCGGCGCGCAGAACCAGTCGATGCGCCCGTCGGTCCCCACCAGGGCAGCGCCGCGCAGATCCCCGATCAGGCCGTGTTCGGCGATGGGCAGATACGGGCGCTCTTTCGCGTCCTGGTCGTCCACGCCTAAGCCTTCCGCCCGCGTTGGAACCGGGCGGCCACCGTACAGCCCGGACTTGGCGTAACTGCGGAGGCTGGCGGTGCGTCACACCACCAATGCGGGCATGAATTGCTGGTGCACAGTGCGTTGATGGGTGTTGATATACCGTCACATGCGAAATGCGGACCGAGACTCCTGGGGCTCGGTCCGGCTCGGTTCGGCTCGGTTCGGAACTCCTGCGGCTCGGCTTCGGCCCGGTTCGAGAGGCTGCGGCGAATCCGGAACAACCGGCGCCGCGTCTGCCGATTCCCTACGCCGCAGACTTCTGCCGACCTGTGCCGCCAGGGGGCCGTCGCGCGAGAGGCCGGCACTCAGCCACGTCGACACGGGATGCAAAATGCCCGTTCTGTCACCTTAAATGATCTAGCTAGATGTCCCTTTTGGTGCACTAGTTACCTTCGCGCCCCATTAAGGGTAAACGGTCATTAGTGCCCACTTTTGCTAAATATTTACACTGCCCGGGGTGATGCGGAGTGCCCTCAATCCGCATCGCCATCCGCCTCGTATTCAGTGAATTGGGTCACGCCATCGGCCGCCGTACCCAGGAAGCCGCTGCGCATACTTCCGTTACGCGATGGGAAAGTTGGCCTTTTCGATCAACGAGGAGGAGAGAATTTGATCAACGAGTAGAGACCTCATGCATTGCCTATGCGAATTCGGGTCTTGTTCCCTCCTGGCTTTCTCGCTTAACGTCAAAGTCAATCCGGACGGAACGCCGAATCCTGCCGCTGTCCGGAAACCCTTCCCACTCACACACACTCACGCACGGCAGGAGCGGGGGACCCAGGTAAGCCGCCGATCCGGAAACCGGATCGGCTCGGGGTGAAGTCGCATTCACGGTGCGGCCGGACATCTCCCGTCCGAACCCGACAGCTCACCTCGCAGGCGACGGAGAGGAATTCGTCATGTCTGCAAAGGGAAAGCACCGCCGCCCCAAGTCCAGCACGCTCAACCGCAACATCGCCGCCGCAGGCGCGGGCGGGGCCGTGCTCGTGCTTCCGGTCCTTGGCGCGACCACCGCGAGCGCGGCGCCGGCCGCCAAGCCCGCCGCGGCGCCCAAGACCTACGTCGTCGCAGCAGGCGATTCCCTCGCCAAGATCGCCCGTGAGCACTCCCTGACCGGCGGCTGGAAGAAGCTGTACGAGGACAACCGCGGCGCCCTCGGCGATGACCCGAAGCTGATCCAGCCCGGCGTCAAGCTCACCCTCGGCGAGAAGGCCCCGGCACAGCGGGCGGACCGCTCCGAGCGTTCGGACGCGGCTGCCGTCAAGCCCGCCGCCGCCCCGGCGAAGAAGACCTACACCAACGACCTCGACGGCTGGATCAAGGAGTCGCTCGACGTCCTGGCCCAGCACGGCATCCCCGGCACCTACGAGGGCATCCACCGCAACATCATGCGTGAGTCCTCCGGCAACCCCCAGGTCGTCAACGACTGGGACTCCAACGCTGCCGCCGGCACGCCGTCCAAGGGGCTCCTGCAGGTCATCGACCCCACCTTCGCCGCCTACCACGTGCCCGGCACGTCGACGGACAGCTTCGACCCCGTCGCCAACATCACCGCTGCCTGCAACTACGCGGCCGACCGGTACGGCTCGATCGACAACGTCAACGGCCCGTACTAGACCGACCCCGCCTCCGTCCGCTGTGAGCCCCGGCACGCCACGTGTCCGGGGCTCCGGTCGTTGTGAGGCAGAGCACCGCGTCAGCTGAAGGAGCGCCGGGCGCGTCCGCCACCCCAGCGGCTCGGAGCACTCGCGTCACCGGCGCAGCCGCGCACCCGGCGTCTGCCCCCGCTGGCCTCCTTCCCCGCCGGCGCGGAACCGCCGCTCCATCGCCCTCGCGACGACCTGACCCAGCGGTGCGTCGGGAAACTTCCTCCAGGACTTCGGCCGCTGCCTGATCAGGTCCCACTCGATCGCGTCGGCGCAGAGCTCGGCGTCGGCTGTGCCGGGCGCGATGCGATTGGATTGCCGGCAAAAAAGCCAACTCCCCAGCAGGCCTGACTGCGTGTCAAGGTGACGGCGCGTCAGGACCGGCAGAGGCTGAGGCGTCGTACAGGGCCCGGTTGTCAGTGGTGGCTGCGAGACTGCCCCGCATGACCGAATCGAGTCCGAAAGCGGACCTTCTCCGATACCTGCAAGACGGACGCAATACCCTGCTGTGGAAGCTCGACGGACTCTCGGAGTACGACATCCGGCGCCCGCTGACCCCCACGGGCACGAACCTGCTGGGGCTGGTCAAACACGTCGCCAGTGTGGAACTGGGCTACTTCGGCGACACGTTCGGGCGGCCGTTCTTCGAGGAGGAGCCGCCGGCCTGGTGGTACAGCCAGGACCCGGAACTCAACTCGGACATGTGGGCAACTGCGGACGAGTCACGAGAAGACATCGTGCGGCTGTACCACCAGGCGTGGGAACACTCCGATCGCACGATCGCGATGCTGCCGCTCGATGCGACCGGCCACGTGCCGTGGTGGCCCGAGGAGCGCAGCGAGGTGACGCTGCATCACATCCTGGTGCGCGTGATAACCGATACGCAGCGGCATGCCGGTCACGCCGACATCCTGCGGGAGCTCATCGACGGGTCCGTGGGGTACTTGCAGAACAACGACAGCCTGCCGACGGACGACCAGGCATGGTGGCAGGACTACCGCAGCAGACTGGAGCACGTGGCGCGGGAAGCCGACAAGGGTTGACGCTCTTCCCGCCGCCGGCCCTGCCAGTCCGGGGTCGGCGCGGGCAGCACCTTCCAAGACGCTCGCCTCTCCCCTGTTCCCCGGCCGCCACCGTGCAGCCGTGGCACAAGTCCAAGGGGCGGCGCCAGTTCTCCCTGTGAGCAAAAGCGGCGCCGGAATCCGTCTCCCGGCAAGGAGGCGGCGCACTTCTCGCTCCCCTAGGCTCAAGCGCGCGAACGGCTCGGCCGGACGCCCGGCATACAGGTACGCCCGGTCACATCCCGCACCGCCCGCAGGCAGATCCTTCTCGAACGGAGCCGACATGGAGTATCCGGACCCCTCCGCAGTGCCCGCGAATCTGCGGGAGGCCATCGTCGCGCACGGCTCGCTCAACGTCTTCTGGATGCTGACGCACTCACCCGACCTGGCACCGGGCGTACTGGGGCTCGGAGACGCGATCCTGCAGCGCAACTCACTGCCGGACACTCTGCGCGAACTCGCCATCGTGCGGGTCGGCCATGCTTACAAAGCGGCCTACGAGATCCACCACCACGAGAAGATCGCGCAACTGGTGGGGCTGACCCCCGAAGCACTCGCCGCCGCCGAAACCGGCTCCGCGGCAAAACTCGCCGGCCCCGAAGCCGCCGTCCTGGCCGCCACGGACCAACTCCTGGAGCGGCACACCCTTGATGAGTCCGCGCGAGCCGAACTCCTCGCATTCCTGACGGCCAACCAGCTCGCGGATCTCGTCGTCACCGTCGGCTTCTACCAACTCATCTGCAACTTCCTCAATACGTTCGAGGTAACGACGGAAGGCGAACCCCCCGCGCCCTACGACCAAGCGTCGCCGGCCGGAGACGCGGCGTCCGCGTAAAGCTGCCGCCCGGGGTTCAGTCGTCGCGTTTGCCGGGCTTCGTGGACTGGTCGCGGCCCCCGCGTGGATGCCACAATCGCAGCCACACGTCCCTCGCGTGACGCCCCGCCTCCGTACGGCTGCGCGCCACCACCTGGCGGGCCTGGGCCGCTGTCTCGACCATCGGGCCGGAGCCCCGCAGCGGCTTGCCGGCCGTCTCGTGCAGGAAGAACGTCGCCACGAGGCCGATCGCTCCGGCGACCATCAGATAGAAGGCCGGCACCAGGGTGTTGCCGGTCTTCTCCACCAGGAAGGAGGCCAGCAGCGGGGTAGTACCGCCGAAGAGGGAGACGGACACGTTGTAGGCGATCGACAGGGCGCCGTAGCGCAGGCGGGTGGGGAACAGGGCCGGCAGCGTCGCCGCCGCCGTGCCCGCGAAGACGACCAGCAGCAGTCCCAGAATCACGCAGCCGAACGCGGGAAGCAGAATGCCGCCCTTGCGGATCAGCAGGAACGCGGGAACGGCGAGCACGATCAGCGCGATGCTGCCGCCCATGAACATCGGGCGCCGGCCCCACCGGTCGGAACTGCGGCCCACCACCGTGATGGTCACGGCCACCAGCAGCATGGTGCCGAGGACCAGCAACTGCGCCGTCGTATCGCTCTCGCCCAGGGTCGCCGTCATGAAGGTGGGCAGGTACGACGTCACCATGTAGTTCGTGACGTTGTAGAGCAGCACAAGCCCCATACAGATCAGCAGGGCCTGCCAGTGCCGGGAGAAGATCTCTTTCAGGCGCCCATGACCGGACTGACGGGCCTGCTCGACGGGGTCCTCGTCCTCCCCCTGCCCGCCCTCCGCCTCCGATTGCGCCTGTGCCTGCGCGGAGGCGGTCTCCTGCTGGAAGGCCGGGGTCTCCTCCAGCTTCAGCCGCATGTACAGGCCGATCAGCCCGAGCGGGCCCGCGATGAAGAAGGGGATGCGCCAACCCCAGCTCTCCATTCCGTCCGACCCCAGGGTCAGCGTCAGCACCGTCACCAGGCCCGACCCCAGGGAGTAGCCCACGAAGGTCCCGAAGTCGAGCCAGCTGCCCAGAAACCCGCGCCGCCGGTCCGGTGCGTACTCGGCGATGTAGGTGGTGGCACCGGCGTACTCGCCGCCCGTGGAGAACCCCTGGACCAGCCTGCACGCCAGCAACAGCAGCGGGGCGGCGAACCCGATGGAGGCGTACGTCGGCAGCAGACCGACCGCGAACGTACTGGCCGCCATCATGATCATGGTGGCGGCAAGGACCTTCTGACGGCCGATGCGGTCCCCCAGCGGGCCGAACACCAGGCCGCCCAGTGGCCGCACCAGGAAGGCCGCCGCGAACGTGGCGAACGTGGCGACCACCTGCGCGCCGGGCGAACTCGAGGGAAAGAAGACCTTCCCGATCGTGCCCGCCAGATAGGCGTAAACGCCGAAGTCGAACCACTCCATGGTGTTGCCGAGGGCGGCAGCCGTCACCGCGCGGCGCACCTTGGGGCGGTCCGAGACCATCACGTCCTCGGCACTGAGCGCCTTCTTCCGACGGCGCAGCAACGTGCGCGCCATACGGTCGGTCGCCGCCGAGCGGGTCACATCGGGGTCCGGTCCCCGGGGGCGCCGGGGCGTACGGTGCGGAAGGCCTCTCACCATGAAGCTTTTCTCCTCGTGCCTGAGAAAAAGCTGAGTCGCCGCAAAATTAGGCTGATCATGAGAGATGGGCAACTTGTCCGCCCTGCGCGCAGGCAACCGGCGTAGGGCCGGGCACCCGCCCCCGGGGGTGCGGCCAGGGGGCCTAGCCAGCGGGCCGCCCGGCGGGGTGCGGCCGGCTTCGGCCCGGCAGGTTTGCCACGCGTCGCGCGGGTGACAAGAGGGCGCGCCGGAGGACGTGACCAAGGTCGCGACCGGCCTCCGGCCGCCCCGCAGGGCGACAGACCAAAGCCGTGCGACCACCCGGCACGTACGGCAACGCGGCAGACGGGCACCCTTCCGCCCCTGCGAAACGGAGAAACCGATGACGGTCATGACCGACACGACGACGGGCGCGCAGTTGGCGCAGAGCCTGCTCAAGGACGTAGGCGACGAGCGCGAGCAGGCCGCCACCCGCCTCCTCGGCGCGCACCACGACGGAGTGTGGCTGCGACGCTTCACCGGGGACCCGGACCTCGCGGCCGCCGCCGGACGGCCCCTGATCGACCGCACCGGCGCCTGTCCCGTCGTCGACTGGGCCGCGGTCAGGAAGCTCAGACTGTCCCTGGGCTGGTCGCGCCGCGCCTCCACAGGCGATCTGGCCGTCCTCGAATTCGCCTGCTCGCTTCTGGGCTCGGGCGCCATAGAGCTCCGACACGTCATGGGGGCCGTCGACCGGGACACGTTCCGGCTGCTCTTGCGGGCGCTGGAAGAAGCGGCGCGCGCGGACAGCCCCGACCCGCGCAGCCAGGTGGTTCTCAGCGCCTGACACACCGTCATACGGGTGCCGCGGGGCCACTGTTGTGAGCACGCGGCAGCGTGCACCAGGCTCACCAGGCGGACAGCGCGGACCGCGAGCCGCCTCGGGACGCGCGCTTCTCGAAAGGACGGCGAACCGCCGGGAGGAGCAGGCGCAGCCTCCCAGCCGAGCCCCGGCCGCCGGCCCCGCACCCCGGCCGGGCGGGTGGGGCCGGCGGCCTCGTCCGGCGTCCGACGGCAGCCCGCCGCGGGGCCCGTCCGGCCGCGCGGTCAGCCCCCGCACCAGTTCCGCTCCCCCCGCGAGCAGCCGGTCGCCGTCAGCTCTGCTCCTCCGACACCCTGCCAATGGGCGAATATGCCCGGTCACGGGCCCCGGACGCGGTACTGATGCATGGCACCGACCAACGTTTCCGCACCTGGAGTGACATGCGCATCCCTGCCTTCCCGCTGGCCCTCAGCCTCGCCGCCCTCGCCCTGGCGGGCACCGCCGGGAACGCGGCCGCCGCCGCCGACGACGAAAGCACCGCCAGCGCCAGCGGCAACAACGCCGAGCAGTCCTACGGCAACAGCAGCACCGATGGTCGGCAGAGCCCGCAGCTCTCCGCGGTCCAGGGCTCGTTGAACAAGGTCTGCGCCGGCATCCCGGTCAAGGCCAACGTGGGAGCTCTCGTCGGCATCCTCGTGCCGGTCGCCGTGCAGGACATCCCGGTTCTCTCCGCACCGCAGAACCAGCAGTGCACCGAGAACTCCACGCAGGCCAAGGGCGACGAGCCCCTCTCCCACCTCGTCAACGACATCCCGGTTCTCTCCGGAAACGGCACCGCCAACGAATGACCCGCGCGCCCGGCTGCCACTGCCTCTCGGTAGTGGCGCCCGCCGGGCCTGTTGTCCACCCGCACCCCGCCTGCCTGCCTGCCTGCCTGCCTGCCTGCCCCGAGGCAACTCCTGACAGCCGCGCGGGGTGCGGGATTGCCCGGCGTCGCCGATGCACGGCCCTGTGCAGCCGGTTCTTCGCGACGGACAGCGAACGCGGCACCGAGGCGGTACGCCCACCCTCGCCACGGTCGCGCCACTGTCGCACTACGGCAGCGGCAGGCTCGCGGGCGGGCCCGCGACGTGTCGGGCCCGCTCCGCCCACCGAGCCCGCTATAGATGGAACCTCGTATTCCGTCTCTCCTGACCCAAGAGGCCCTCATGTCACTGCGCAAGGCCACCACGGTCCTCGCCGCTTCTCTGCTCCTGTGCACCGCCCCGGCCGCCGCAGCGGCCGTCGGACCGGGCGAGAGTGTCACCGTCAATCCCACCGGCCGCGTCGCCTCGGACGGCACCATCACCCTGTCGGGCACCTACCGGTGCACGAAGAGCACCGGTCCCGTCTTCATCTCCTCGTCCCTCTCCCAGGGCAACAAGAACGTCCGCCACGGCATCGGCGGCACCCGCGCCACCTGCGACGGTCAGGAGCACGCCTGGACCAACACCGGGCGCCCCTCCCTCGCGACCCCCAAGCCGGGCACCGCCAACGTCGAAGCCACCGTGATGGAACTGGACCTGCGCAGCGGCCTCCCCCTGCCCCGCTTCCACGCCATGCACCGCCAGGACGTCACACTCGCCCGGGGCTGACAGCGGCGGTCCGGGGCGACGAGGACGCCGGGCACACCCCTGTGATCCGTTCAGGTTGCCGAGCGCAAACCCGTGAGCGAGCTTGGTGGAAGCAGGCGGCAGGGGCACCGCGGGTGTTCCCGAATCCGGCCGTCCGATCCCCAGGAGGACAGATGACCGACCCCCAGCAGGACCCGAACCAGCAGGAAGGCCCCGCGGACGGCGGCGCGGCGGGCACCCCGGGTGTCCATGACGGCGGAGCCGACGGAGGCGCCGAAGGCCCCGCGGACGGCGGCGCGGCCGGTACGCCCGGCGTCCACGACGGCGGAGCCGACGGAGGCGCTGAAGGGCCCGCGGACGGCGGCGCGGCGGGCACCCCGGGTGTCCATGACGGCGGAGCCGACGGAGGCGCCGAAGGGCCCGCGGACGGCGGCGCGGCGGGCACGCCCGGCGTCCACGACGGCGGAGCCGACGGAGGCGCCGACGAGTCGGGCAGCGGCGTTTGAGTGGCCCCCCGGCCCAGCTGCGGGATGCCGGCGCCACAGCGGGTGCCGACATCCTGCAGTCGCGGCTGACCGGTCTGAGCCCGCAGGACTTCGCCCGCGACGTCTGGGCGCGCACCGCGCTGCTCACCCGACGCGCGAGCGACTTCGACGACCTGTTCTCCGCGGGGGCCGCAGACGAACTGATCTCCCGGCGCGGGCTGCGCACGCCCTTCCTGCGCCTGGCCAAGGACGGCGCCACCCTTGACGAGGCGTCCTTCACCGCGCCCGGCGGTGTCGGCGCCACCATCGCCGACCAGATCGACGACACCGCCGTGTGGCGCGCGTTCGCCGACGGCGCCACCCTCGTCCTGCAGGCGCTGCACCGTACTTGGGAACCCGTCGCCGACTTCAGTACCCGCCTTGGCACCGAGCTGGGGCATCCGGTCCAGGCCAACGCCTACATCACCCCGCCGCAGAACCGCGGTTTCGACGCCCACTACGACGTGCACGACGTCTTCGTGCTGCAGATCCACGGCTCCAAGCGCTGGGTCATCCATGAACCCGTACACCCCGACCCGTTGCGCAACGAGCCCTGGACCGACCACCGCGCCGCCGTCACCAGCGCCGCCCGCGGCACACCACGTATCGACACCGTCCTAGAGCCCGGCGACGTCCTCTACCTGCCGCGCGGCTGGCTGCACGCCGCCCGCGCCCAGGGCCAGGTCTCCATCCACCTGACGCTGGGCATCCACACCCACACCCGCTACACCCTTGCCGAACAGCTCGCCCAAGCTGCCCTCGCGGTGCTGCGCGAGGACCCCGGCATGCGCCAATCCCTGCCCCCGGGCACCGACGGACCTGCCGACAAGGACGAGATCGACACCGTCCGCGAACACCTCATCGCCGCCCTCGGCCGCGCCGACAGCACGCCGCTGTTCAACCGCGCCCGCCGCAGCCAGGCCCGCCCCGCGCCCCTGGGACCGCTGGCCCAGCACACGGCGCTGCACACCCTGGCCCCCGAGACCCCGCTCATGCTGCGCCCCGCGCTGGCGGCACGACTCGACGGCACGCGCCTGTCCAGCCGCGCGGGCTTCCTCGACTGCACCTCCGCCGACCTGCCCGCCCTCACCCGCCTCCTGGACGGCCAGACCCGCACCGCCGACGACATCGGCCTCAACCTCGCCGCCCGACTGTTGCGCGCGGGCATTCTGGTCCCCGCCCCGCCATGACGACGCCCCCGGCAGGCGCGGGCGGACGCTTCCTGTGCGCGGAGGCCGCCCGCACCCGCGGCGACCCGCTTCCCGGCACCGCACCCCACACGCTGACCTGGATCCTCATCGAGCACCCCGGCGGCTGGCCCCCCAACGGCTTCGACGGCCTCGACCTCGACGCCCACACCAAGAACCTGGTCTACACCGCCGCCCAGGCCATCCGAGCGCGCATCCTGCTGATCAGACGCACCGGACGCCGCACTACCCGCGGCCCCCGCCGCTGGGCCGTCCTGCGCCACGACACCACCGGCGCCCACCGCCAGGAGTGGGGCACCTGGACACACGATCGCGACCTCCGACACATCACCGAGGCCCTCACCGCCGACCCGTGCTCCCCCCGCCAACTCGGCCACCGGCCCGTCATCCTGGTCTGCACGCACGGCCGTCACGACACCTGCTGCGCCCTGCGAGGCCGCCCCGTCGCCCAGGCCCTCGCCCGCCGCTGGCCCGATCTCGTCTGGGAGTCGAGCCACACCGGCGGCGACCGTTTCGCCCCCAACATCCTCGTCGCCCCCGACGGCGTCCACTACGGCCAACTCGACCCCGCCACCTCCGTGACAGCCGTCGAAGCACACCTGGCCGACCGCATCCGCGCGGAACACCTCCGCGGCTACACCGATCTCTACCCACCCCAACAAGTCGCCGTCACCGCCCTGCTGGCCCGCTTCGGCCCCGCGGGCCGCCACCACTACACCGTCACCGACACCACCCGCCTCGCCGACAACCACTGGCGGATCCACATCAGCGCCCCGCCGCCGCAGTCGGCCACCCTTGAGGTCGAGGTGCGCTCCCACCACACGCCGCGCAATCAACTCACCTGCAACGGCCCCTCCCCCAGCTCCACCGTCATCTACACCGCCACAGCCATCCACACCCGCTGACACCACTCGTGACCAGCCGGCCGGCCAGGAGCCGGATGCCGGACCTTCTCACCCGGTGTGCAGGACCCGGAAGCGGCCGGGCTGTGCCGGATCCCGGTCGACGACCTGGATCGGAGCCCCGGCCCATTGCCAGACGTTGCTGTCCGGTACGCGGGAGAATCCGATCCGCCCGCGGGTGCCCTCGACCGCGACTCGCGACCAGGCTGCGGCCGTGCGCGCCCGGTCCGCGCCGCCGTGACGCAGCGCCTCCGCGAGGACCGCGACGGTGTCGTAGCCCTCGTAGGCCACGAAGGAGGGCTCCACAGCCGGCTCCGCGCGAAGGGCCGCCCCGACACGTGCGCCGAGCGCGGTCAGACGCTCGGGCAGATAGCGCAGGAAGGGGATCCCGGCGCCGTCGCCGCCCAGCAGCGCCGCCCATTCGGCGAACTCCGGCTGCCCTGCCGGAGCGCCGATCAGCAGCCCGGCCAGGCGCCGATCGCCGCGGACGGCCCTGACGACCGGCACGGCAGGATCCGGGTGGCCCAGCAAGAGAAGAAGGGCCGTCGCGCCACTGCGGACGAGTTCCTGGCACACCGTCTCGGGGGTGAGCGCGCTCATGTCGATTTCGCTGACGGTGCCGCCGCGTGCGGCCAGGTGGTCCCGCAGGATGCGGGTGCCGGAGGCCCAATAGACACTCGGCTGGGTCGCCACGGCGATACGGTCGTGGCCCGCTCCGAGGAGGAAGTCCGCATAGACCCGCCAGCCGCGCGACTGCGGCGGGGGCAGGCGCGCAACCCACTTCGTGGGCTGTTCGGTGAGCGCGTCGAGAACCGACGACGAACACAGGAACGGCAGGCCGAGGGCGTCGGCCCGGCCCGCGGCGGCGCGGGCCACGACGCTGTGATATTCCCCCGCCACGGCGGCCACCCCCAGACCGGCCAGCTCATCCACGGCCGCCACCGCCCGCCGCGGATCAGCCGCCGTGTCCCGGATCACCAGCTCAAGTGGCTGTCCGCCGATGCCACCGGCCTCGTTGACCTCGCGCACACCCAGCGCGAGACCGGCAGCCAGCTGCTCGCCCGCCTCGACCCAGCCAGGCCGGCTCAACGGAACGAGGGCCCCGACCCGAACTGACGGCCCGTCATACTGCGCGGCGTTCGGCAACGACGGCGACGTACTCATGCGCTCGTGTCTCCCATCGATTCCGCGGTGATCAGTCCCTGCCGGTAGGCCACGCTGACCGCCTCCGTGCGGCTCGCCGCTTCCAGCTTGGCGAGGATGTTGGAGACGTGGACACTTGCCGTCTTGGGGCTGATGAACAGCTCCTCGCCGATCTGCCGGTTGCTGCGTCCCAGGGCGAGGAGCCGCAACACGTCCTGCTCGCGGGAGGTCAGTACGGCGCCGCCGTCCTTGGCGGGCACCGTCAGCCGCCCCCGGCGCACCAGCGCGTCCAGCTGTTCACGCAGGAGGGTGGCACCCAGACGGTCGGCCTCCTGGCGCACCGCATCGGCCTCGGCGGCCGCTTCCTCGCGGCGATCGGCCGCCAGCAACGCCTCCGCGAGACGCAGCCGGCAACGCGTGCGCTCGTACACATTGCCGTACGCGAAGGCGCTCACCGCCTTCTCCCAGGCCGCCGCGTCCGGCCCGGAGACGGCTCGCGCCCATTCGGCTTCGGCGCGAGCCAGCCACGCCTGCCCCTCCGGACCCTGCGGAGTGCCGTCCTCGCCACGGCCTGCCGACGCCCGCGCCTGCTGCACGAGTTCACCCGCCGTGTCCGCAAGACGCTTCGCCTCCCGCTCGTCCCCGCGCGTGCGCAGCCCGACCGCCGAGTCGGCGACCGCGGACAGGGCCAGAGCCGCCAGCCGGACCGTGACGTCGGGTGGCGTGCTCGCGTCGCCGGTGAGCGCCTCCAGGGTGTAACGCATCGCCCGCACGGCCTCCTCCGCGTCCCCCCGCCAGGCAGCCGCGTCGGTCCGCACGATTCCCGCGACCAGCGTGTTCATCCAGTCGAACGGCTCTTCGAGCAGCGCCCTGGCGCGCTCGACCGCGGTGAA
This sequence comes from Streptomyces longisporoflavus, assembly GCF_014649775.1. Taxonomy (GTDB): domain Bacteria; phylum Actinomycetota; class Actinomycetes; order Streptomycetales; family Streptomycetaceae; genus Streptomyces; species Streptomyces longisporoflavus. The sequence goes on from NZ_BMTR01000002.1 coordinate 187,073, forward strand.
ATCGCCGCGTGCCAGCGCCACGAACAGGCCGGGGCCGGCGCCGCCCGCGCTGAACAACGCCTCGGCGTCCTCGGCCGCGTCACGCGCGCACTCGTCCCAGTGGCCGAGCGTGTACTGCACCAGCAGCCGCAAGTACCGCATCTCCCGCGGATACGGCGAGGACAGCAGGCCTGAGCGACGGGCCCGGTCCAACCCCTCCGCCGCCCATCGCAGGCAACCCTCCAGGTCACCGGATTCGATGGCGCCAACGGCCAGGTTGAACAGGGCGCGCATCTCCACGGGAGCGCTGCCCGACCGCTGCGCCAGCTCCCGTGCCTTACGCAGCTGCTCCCTGCCCTCGGGGGTGCGGCGATTGCACTCTCCCCCGTGGAACGTCATCGAGATCAGGAGGTCGGCTCGCGCGTCGTCGACGCCCAGTTCGGCCGCGGCGTGCAGCGCTTGTGTGCCGACCCGCAGCGCGCCCTCGTCCTCGTCCCCGTCCGCCATGCGGGCGGCGACCATCACGTAGGTGGCTGCCGCCCACACCCATGTCGCCGAAGGGGGGTCGGCGGGGATCAGATCGAGGGCTTCCCGGCTGTGGGCGAGGGCGGCCGGGAGGTTGTCGACGTTCAGCAGGTTCCCGGCGAGCGTGTAGCGGACCCGGGTGGCAAGCTCCAGGTCGGCGTCCTGACCGAGACCGGCGAGCGCGGACCGAGTGAGAGAGACGGCCCGGTGCGATTCCCCGGCATGAGCGGCCGCCGCCGAGGCGCGCAGCGTGAGTGTCACGGCATCGGTCCCGGCAGGCCGGCCTGCGGCCTCGACCGCCGACCACAGATCGAGGGCCGCCTCGATGTGCCGCAGTTCCTCGGCGGGCGCGCCGACGCGCTGGGCGTGATCGGCGGCCTCCAGCGAAGCGGCGAGGGCCTCGGGCAGGTCATGGCTCTCGCGGTAGTGATGGGCGCGCTCGGCCGCGCTGGCCGACTGACGGTCCCGCCCGGCGAGCAGGCGGGCGAACATGCCGTGCAACCGGGACCGTTCACCGGGCAGGAGATCGGCGTAGACCGCCTCCCGGGCGAGCGCGTGCCGGAAGGAGTACGTGTCGCCGTCCCGGGGCACGAGCAGTTGCCGTCCCACGGCCTCGCGCAGCACGGCCTCCAGCCCCTCCTCGGGCAGCCCGACAGCGTCGCGCAGCAGCTCGTGCCCGACGCTGCGCCCGGCGACCGCCGCGGTGCGCAGCACCTGCTGGGCCGTCTCGGACAGTTGCTCGAAACGGATGAGCAGTACGTCGGCCAGACCGCTGGGCACACTGCCGGCCGGCGCGTCCGTGGCCGCGACCAGCTCCTCCGCGTAGAAGGCGTTGCCCTCGGCGCGCTCGACGATCCGGTGCACGGCGGCGTCGGACAGGGGCTGATCCCGCAGGGAGCGCACGAGGCGGGCCACATCCGCGTCGGGCAGCGGCTGGAGTTCAAGGCGTTCCACGGCGGGCAGTCGCACCAGCTCGGCCAGCAGGGGGCGCAGGGGGTGACGGCGGTGCAGGTCGTCCGCCCGGTACGAGGCGAACACCGCGAGCCGGTGGTCGTGCGGGCCGCCGGTCGACCGCTGCAGGACATTGCGGCTGAGCAGGAACCGCAGCAGGTCCCGTGAGGACTGATCGGCCCAGTGCAGGTCCTCCAGGACCAGCAGCAGTGGCGCGATGTCGGCGAGTTCCGCCAGCAGAGCGGCCACGTCCTCGAAGAGCCGCAATCGCCTGTTCACGTCCCCCGCGGCGTCCGTACCGCCGCCGAGCAGGCGCTCGGTCACCGGGTGACCGGCCAGGACCGGGGCGAACCGCTCGTCCGCGGCCAGCGTGCCGAGGATTTCGGTGAACGGCAGATACGGCAGCCCCACATCGCCCAGGTCGACGCAGTGTCCGATGAGCACGGTCATCCCGGAGGCGGCCGCCCGCCCGGCCAGCTCGTCCAGCGCGCGCGTCTTGCCCACTCCGGCGTCCCCGGAGACCAATACCGCACGGGCCTCGCCGGCGCGGACACGCTCCAGCACCCCGGAAAGCCGGTCGAGTTCGTCTTCCCGGCCGACGAGTTGGCCGGTGAACAGGGAGTTGGTGTGCGGCACAAGCCACATCCTGGCACATGGGTTCGGTACGCCTGCCGGACCAGAGGTGCCGCGAACGGAGCACCATCGCACCGAACGCAAGCCGCCGGGCACGCCAACCGCGGCAACTGCGGTAACCGGCACCGGAATGTGCCCGCGTAGGCTCAAACCACCGTCCGACCCCGCAAGTCCCCGGCGCCGTACCGACAACGTTCCTGGAGGCGACATGAGCAGCGCACTACTCGTGATGGACGTCCAACGCGACATCGTGGCCGCCGTCGACGACGGCTCCGGATACCTGCCACGCCTGCGCAGGGCGATCGACGGGGCCCGTGCGGCAGACATACCCGTGATCTACGTGGTCATCGCCCTGCGCCCCGGCTTTCCCGAGGTCGGCACGCGCAACAGGCCTCTCGCCGCCATCGCACAAGCCGGCCTCTACGTCGAGGGCGCCCCCGGCACCGAGATCCACCCCGACGTCGCGCCCCGGCCGGGCGACGTCGTGGTCACCAAGAAGCGGGCGAGCGCTTTCTCGGGCAGCGATCTCGACATGGTGCTGAGGGCGCGCGGTATCGACAGCCTCGTACTGACCGGCATCGCCACCAGCGCCGTGGTCCTGTCCACCCTGTGCCGGGCGAACGACCTGGACTTCGGCCTCACCGTCCTTTCCGACGCCTGCCTGGACCCCGACCCGGAGGTACACCGCGTCCTCACCGAGCGGCTGTTCCCGCAGTGGGCGGACGTGCTCACCGCCGACGACTGGGTCAAGTCGCTCGTATCCCGGTAGCGGCAGGTGGGAGCAGCGGCACACTGGCTCAGTGACGCTCGGGGCGAGGCCCGGCAAGGGATCCGATGTCGGACGTCCCCTCGATGACCTCCGAGGCCACGTCGGACAACTTCCGCCGATGCCTGCGAGCGTGGCGGCGCAGCAGGTCGAAAGCCTGACCGTCGTCGATGCCGAACCGCTCGGCCAGGCGGCCCTTGGCCTGCTCGATGGGCACCCGGCTCCGCAGTGCGGCTGACAGCTGGTCAGATACGGTGCGGGCCGACCTCTGCTCATCGCGCAGGCCGGTCAGCATGATGTCGAGGAATCGAGCGGACGACGCCGCCCGGACGCCGGGATCGGGATGCGCGGGCGGAGAGCTGCCGATCAGCGCCAGGACGTGCTGCACCGTGATGTCGGCCCGCGCTTCGCCGGCCGCAACCGCCTCATTGAGCAGTTCCTCCGTGTGCTGCGTCAGTACGACGACAGCGGGCTCCTCCGACGGCGGGCCGGCCATCGCGTCGGGATGAACGAGGCGGCCGGAGCCGCTTTCCACCGCCACGCGCACGAACCTCGCCAGTGCCTTGCCCGGCTCGTGCTCCCATGCGAGGGCCTCCCGGGCCTGCTCGGCCAGCAGGACGGTCTCCTTCAGGGCCACGCTGCGCACCAGCGCGTCCTTGGTGGGGAATCGGCGGTAGACGGTGCCCGCACCGACCCGGGCCCGCCGGGCCACATCCTCCATCGGCGCGCCGTAGCCCCGCTCGCCGAACACCTCGCGTGCCGCACGCAGCACGCGGGCGAGATGGTCCTGCTCGTCCTCGGTGGAGGCCGGGGATGAACCGGCGGACCCCGACTTCAGCTCTGCCAGGCGAGACGCAAGTTCCCGCGGCGTGTGGGCGATGTCCCGCACGGGCTCCGCAAGGGCACGCGCGACCTGGTCGTCTTCCGTGTCACACTCGGTCCGGTCCACTGGAGCCCCCTTCCCGATCGCGTTCCGCGTCCTCTCCGGCCAGCAGACCGGCCAAGGTGCGGCGGGCGTCGTACAGCTGCGACTTGACCGTGCCCTCGGCCACTTCCAGGGTACGGGCAACAGCACTGACGGGCTGGTCCAGGATGTAGTGCAGAACCACCACCTCGCGCTGTCGCAGGGGAAGTCGGGCCAGGGTGCGCTGGATGTCGAGGCGTCTGTCCACCTCGGAAAAGTCCTTGTACTCCTTGACCAGTTGCCGGGGGTCCGCTCTCGCGAGCAGGGCATCGCGGCGTTGCGCGGTGCGGCAGTGCTGGCGCCACATGTTGAGCGCGGTCCTTGCTACCCAGGCAATCGGATGGCCGTAGTGGGCGACCTCGGCCCACTTCTCGTAGGCGGCGCCAAAGGCATCCTGTGTGAGGTCTTCCGCTGTGGCCCGACCGGCTCCCAGGAGCACCAACGAGCGCACTAACCGCGTGAATCCGTTTTCGAACAACTCATCAAAGGATTCGTCCGTCGAGGGGGCCGGTGGTTCAGCGGCTGGTTCGGTCATGATCCCGTCGTGTGCTCGGGAAGAGTGGCGGACGGACGGGCCTGCACAACCCGGACGTCGCAGTTCACCGGATCGTGGTGGACCAGCAGCCGGACCGCGTCCTCGCGGGCAAGGCCCAGTACCGCCGTCAGCGTCGCACGGCGCGAGCGCTCGTACAGGGTGTTCCGCACAATGCGCAGGACGGCACGGCCCAATTGCAGCGCGGTCAATGTGCTGATCAGGGTAATCGCAGTACTCCCCATGTTCCGGTTGTCCTTTACGATCGGGGGCGGGGGCATGATCTACGACGTCGCTACCGGTAACTGTCATCACCGGCCGCTCGGGTTGGGCCGGAAGGAACATTTCCTCTGCCCGGTGCTATCGGCGGCCGATCTCGTACTCTTTTCCCCATAACCGCCCGCGAGTTGCTGCCGTTGCAGGTTGGGCAGTTGCCGTCCGGGCGAATCTGCGCCGACGGCCCCACGCACAAGAGCTCGGTCCTGAGCACCATTCGCCAGCCGCGCCGAAGCGGGCACCGAAGAAAGGCCACCGTCATGTCAGACACACAACCTGGAACCACCGAAATGCAGACCCAGTACGCCGCCCAAGTCGCCGCGGACCTGGAGACCAACCGCAAGGAGCAGGAACACGTCCGAGCCGAAGTGGCCGCACTGCAGGAGCAGTTGCAGACGCTGGAGAACGACCACGCGGTGTTGCTCAGCATGCAGCAGGCGCTGGGCTCCTCTTCCGGCTCACCGGCGACCGCCACCGCCAAGGCACCCTCCCGCAGCAGAAGGAATGTGCCCGTCCCACGCGCGGGTGCGGACAAGGCCGGTGCGGCCCGGGCCAAGAAGTCCACGGCCACCGGCACCAAGGGCAAAGCGACCAAGAACGCACCCAAGTCCGCCGCGAAGGCAGCCCCCGCGAGCACAACTGCGGCCGCGGCGAAGAAGCAGGACGCACCGGCAGCGGGGCCGACGCTGGTCGAACTGATCGACGCCCACCTCGGACAGCAGAAGGAGCCGCGCTCCGCCGCCGAGATCACCGCCGCCCTCAGCCAGGCACACCCGGACCGCTCCATCAAGACCACCGTCGTGCGCACCACCGTGGAGAACCTGGTCGCCAGGGGCCGGGTGCAGCGCACCAAGCAGGGCTCCTCGGTCTTCTACACCTCGGGCGACCGGTCGCAGCAGTCCGACGCACCGCAGCCGGAGACCGCGGCCGCGAACTGAACCGACCCGGCAGGACGCGTCGAAGCCCGGCGCCCGGGTTCGCGCCGGGCGTCGTGACTCCGCCCGTCGGGTGCGGCACCTCGCTCTGCGCGTCCGGTCGGCACGTACGCTGACCCCGGACTCGGTGATCATGTGTCCGGGCCCGCGCGAACGGTCCGGGCGACGGAAGAAGGAGGCCGCACCGGATGGGCGGAGACGTTCTGCGCTGGAGCCAGTACCGCAGCATGCCGTGGAAGAACGGCGGCGGTACGACCCGGGAGGTCGCCTCGGGCACCGTGCAAGCGCCCTCGGTCCCGGCACCGGCGCAGTCCGCGGACGGCTTCGACTGGCGGGTGAGCATCGCGGACGTGGCCGCGGCGGGCCCCTTCTCCCCGCTTCCCGGCATCGACCGTGTGATCACCCCGGTAGAGGGCGAAGGCATGGTGCTGACCGTCGACGGCACCGCGCAACTGGTCCCACCGCTGAGCCCCTTCGCCTTCTCCGGCGACGCGACGACGGACTGCCGGCTCGATGCGGGCGCGGTGCGCAACATGAACGTGATGACCCGCAGGGGCCGGGCCTCGGCCCGCGTACAGATCCTCCGCGTCACCGCCGCCAGGGAGCCGGAGCCGACATGCGCCGCAGGCGAGATTCTGCTCGTCATGGCCACCACCGAGGGGATCACGCTCGGTGCAACGGACGGACGCGCGAGCGCCCTCGGCCGACTCGACTGCGTACGTCACCACGGCCCGGGAGCACTGGCCCTGCGCGGCGAGGGCACGGTGGCCGAAATCCGGATCACCGCGCCGCACTGACGACCACGAGCCGGCGCCCGCCCGGCCAGCCGGTCGTCAGAGCCCCGGGCCGCCCGCGACCGACACCTCCTGCTTGGTGAACTCCCCCGTCAGCATGGGCATGGCCTTGCTCATGACAGCCTTCGCCTCGGGAAGTCCGAGCGACAGGCCGACGACGTAGCTGTCGCACCACCCTGCCACCGATGGGTCCGCCGCCAAGCGGGCTATGAGGTTGGTCTCGGATAGTGGTCGCACCCTGGACCCCGATGCTGGTCAGTATGTTTACATGCGCGTAACACTTGCGTGTCCCGCGCGCGGCAACGGCGCCGAGCGTCCCGAACGGGCTGTACCGGAGTGCGCCGCGCCCCGTACCGGATTCCCGGTGCCAGCCGTGCAAGAAAGGGCTCCATTGACCACGCGATCCGAGACGAAGACCACGCTCGCTCAGCTGCTCACCGAGATCGAGCACCGCAACCCGGCCCAGCCGGAGTTCATCCAGGCCGTCCACGAGGTCCTGGAGACGCTCGCACCGGTCATCGCAGCGCGCCCCGAGTATGCCGAGCCCGGACTGATCGAGCGGCTGTGCGAGCCGGAGCGGCAGGTCCTCTTCCGGGTGCCGTGGCAGGACGATCGGGGACGCGTCCACGTCAACCGCGGTTTCCGGGTGGAGTTCAACAGCGCGCTGGGCCCCTACAAGGGCGGCCTGCGCTTCCATCCGTCGGTCAACCTCGGCGTCATCAAGTTCCTGGGCTTCGAGCAGATCTTCAAGAACGCGCTGACCGGCCTCGGCATCGGCGGCGGCAAGGGCGGCAGCGACTTCCAGCCGCACGGCCGCAGCGACGCGGAGGTCATGCGTTTTTGCCAGTCGTTCATGACGGAGCTGCACCGGCACATCGGCGAGCACACGGACGTGCCCGCGGGTGACATCGGCGTCGGCGGCCGGGAGATCGGCTACCTGTTCGGCCAGTACCGCCGCATCACCAACCGCTGGGAGGCCGGCGTCCTGACCGGCAAGGGCCAGGGCTGGGGCGGCTCGCTGATCCGCCCCGAAGCAACCGGGTACGGCAACGTCCTGTTCGCGGCGGCGATGCTGCGCCAGCGCGGCGAGGACCTGGAAGGGCGCACCGCGGTCGTCTCCGGCTCCGGCAACGTCGCCATCTACACCATCGAGAAGCTGGCCGCCCTCGGCGCCAACGCCGTGACCTGCTCGGACTCCTCCGGTTACGTGGTCGACGAGAAGGGCATCGACCTCGAACTCCTCAAGCAGATCAAGGAGGTCGAGCGCGGCCGGGTCGACGCGTACGCCGAACGCAGGGGCGCATCGGCCCGCTTCGTGCCGGGCGGGCGTGTCTGGGAGGTCCCGGCCGACATCGCGCTGCCCTCGGCCACCCAGAACGAACTGAACGACACCGACGCCGCCGCTCTGATCGGCAACGGCGTGAAGGTGGTCTCGGAAGGCGCCAACATGCCCACGACCCCCGAGGCGGTGCGCCTGTTCCAGCAGGCGGGTGTCGCGTTCGGGCCCGGCAAGGCGGCCAACGCGGGCGGGGTCGCGGTCAGCGCACTGGAGATGGCGCAGAACCACGCCCGTACTTCGTGGACGGCGGCGCGGGTCGAGGAAGAGCTGACGCACATCATGAACGACATCCACGCCACCTGCCACGAGACCGCGGAGCGCTACGGCGCCCCCGGCGACTACGTGACGGGCGCGAACATCGCGGGCTTCGAGCGGGTGGCGGACGCGATGCTGGCCCAGGGCGTCATCTGAACCGCACCTTCGTCGTACGCGCCTTCTGGTGCCGTGGCGCCCGGCGGACCGGGCACCACGGCCGGCCGGTCAGGTGTGGTCCAGAGCCCAGGCCAGGGCGTGGTCGGCGATCTCCTCCCAGCCTTCCTGGGCGGGCATCAGGTGGGATCGCCCCGGATATTCGACGATCTCGGTGACGGTGTCCGACTTGTAGTGCTTGACGTTGGACTGCTGGATCTTCGGCGGCATCAGGTGGTCGTGCTCGCCCGAGACGAAGAGGAGCGGAGCCCGGTCGTCGTTGCGGTAGTTCACGTACGAGTCGGCGTGCCCCGGGTGGATGTTGGCCAGGGCGCTGCCCCAGAAGACATGGCCGGAGGCGGGGATGTGATAGCGCTCGTACAGGGCGCGCGACTCGTCCTCGGGGAAGGTGTTGGTGAAGGCGTAGCGCCACTGGTCATAGGTGAAGCCGACCGCCCTGTGCCGGTTCGCCGGGTTCTTCAGGACCGGGAACGCCGCCTTGACCTGTGACAGCGGAATCGTCGCCACGCCCTCGGTGGGCGCGGAGTTGATGGCCACTCCGGCCCGGCCGTAGCCGTGGTCGAGCAGGATCTGGGTGAAGACGCCGCCGGCGGAGTGGCCCATGATGATCGGCTGCGTACCCAGGCCGTCGATCAGCTTCTCCAGTGACGCGATGATCGAGGGGACGGTGAGTTCCTCGATCGGGGTGGGGTCCTCGTTGAGCCCCTCCACCTCCACCTCGAAACCGGGGTAGGCCGGGGCGAGGACCCGGAAGCCCTGGGACTGGTAGCGGGTGATCCAGTGTTCCCAGCTGCGGGGCGTCACCCAGAAGCCGTGGATGAGGACGATGGTGTCCGGTTTCATGAGCGTTCGCCCCTTCAACGGGTCGCGGTGTAGGCCGACTTGATGATTTTCGCGGCGGCGTCCGGGTGGGAGATCATGACCACGTGCGAGGACCGGATCTCGGTGACCTTGCTGCCGGCGCGCTTGGCCATGAACCGCTGGGCGGCGGGCGGGATGACCTTGTCCGCCGTCGGGATCAGATACCAGGACGGGATCGTCTTCCAGGCGGGAGCCCCGCCGGCGCCGCTCAGGCCCTGCACGCTGCCGGGGCGCTGGGTGGCCGCCATGAGCCGGGTCCGGGACGCGGGCAGGTCGGCGGCGAAGACGGACCGGAACTTGGCGGGATCGATGTAGCCGTCGGTGCCCGGATCGCCGCCACCGGGCACCGGGTACTCCCTGGTGATCAGGGCGGCGCCCAGCTCACTGCCGGGGAACTGCTGCGCCAGTTGCAGCGCGCTCTCACCCTCGTCCGGCGCGAACGCCCCCATGTACACCAGCGCCTTGACGTTGTCGTGGCCGCGGGCGGCGTTGGTGATGACGAAGCCGCCGTAGGAGTGCGCCGCCAGGATGACCGGGCCGGGGAAGGAGTCCACCACGCCGGCGATGTAGGCGGCATCGCCCGCGGCATCGCGCAGCGGGTTGGCGGGCGCGATGACCGGGAAGCCGGCCTTCTGCAGCAGAGCGATCGTGTCGTCGAACCCGGAGGCGTCGGCGAACGCTCCGTGCACGAGCACGACGGTCGGCTTCGGCTCCTTCTTGTCGGCCTGTACGGGCCCACGGGAGGCCGCCGGGGAGGTTGCCCCGGCGGAGGCCGCGCCGACGACGAGAAGCGCGGCGGTCAGTGCCGGCAGCAGACGGCGCGGTGCTGGAACACGCATGACGAACCCTTTCGGACGGAGGGTCGGACGGTGCTGAGCTACCGGCGGATGGTGCGGAAGGAAGGCCTTGCGCCTCAGGTACGAGGAACGCCGCCAGATGGCGAGGGGAACGCCGTCAGGTGGCGAGGAACCTCAGCAGGTCGGCGTTGAACTCGTCCTTGAACGCCCCCACGAGGCCGTGCGGAGCACCCGGATAGACCTTCAGCACGGCATCCTTGACGATTTTGGCCGACTCCAGCCCCGCGGCCTCGATCGGCACGATCTGGTCGTCGTCGCCGTGGGCGATGAACGTGGGGACGTCGAAGCGTCCCAGGTCCGCGGTGAAGTCGGTCTCGGAGAACGCGCGGACGCAGTCGAGGGCGCCCTTGAGCCCGACCTGCATGCTCTGCAGCCAGAACGCGTCCGACATGCCCTGTGACACCGTCGCGCCGGGCCGGTTGAATCCGTAGAAGGGCAGACTCAGTTCCCTGTAGAACTGCGACCGGTCGGCTGAGACACCCGAGCGGATGGCGTCGAACGCCTCGATCGGCAGGCCCTGCGGATTGGCGTCGGTTTTGAGCATGAGGGGCGGCACCGCACCCAGCAGGACCACCTTGGCGACCCGGGATGTACCGTGCCGGCCGATGTAGCGGGTCACTTCGCCGCCGCCCGTCGAGTGGCCCACCAGCACCGCGTCGTGCAGGTCGAGTTGCTCGATCAGCTGGGCCAGATCATCGGCGTAGGTGTCCATGTCGTTGCCGTTCCACGGCTGATCCGAGCGGCCGTGGCCGCGCCGGTCGTGCGCGATCGCCCGGTAGCCGTGCGAGGCGACCAGGTGCAGTTGGTCGTCCCAGGCATCGGCGTTCAGCGGCCAGCCGTGACTGAACACCACCGGTCGGCCGGTGCCCCAGTCCTTGTAGTAGATCCCTGTGCCGTCCTGCGTCGTGACGAAATTGCGCATGGGAGCGCTCCCTCCAGCGGCCGGTGTCGGTCGTGGTGCCCGACTCGGATGCGGGGAATCGTGCCAGCGCCGCGGGCGGGGTTCTGTACCGTGCGCGCCGAGAACTGTTCCCTGCCCGCCACGCCGCCCGTGCCGTGACTGGTGTGGCGCGAGGTGACGGACCGGTCCCGGGTGGCCCGGCGGAACGTGAACCCGCCTGTCCAAGCCGCCCGCGGTGCTGAAGAATCCTGACGACCGCTCGGCAGCGGACGGGCCGCTGCTCTCGCCCTGGGGGGGACCATGCTGGTTCTGGACACGGAGAACTTGCCTGCCGCCGACCGGATCGAGGCCTTCCAGGCCGCGGCCGTGGGAGAGAGCGGCAGCTGTTCGGTGGAGCAGGAGCATCCGGAGGCCGGTGTCCGCAAGAAGCTGGAGGTCTGGAACTTCGGTCCGCTGACCCTGTTCGCCACGCGCGGCTCCGGCATGCGCGTCTGGCGCACCCCGCGGCACGCACGCTTCGACTCGATGAACACCGTCTCGATCATCACCCAGAGCGAGGGGACGGGGGCCTTCACCTGGAACGGCCATCAGCAGCATGTGGGGGCCGACGCCCTGGCACTGGCCCACAAGACCGCCGGTTACGAGTACGCCTGGTCCGGGACCGGACTGTCCGTCGCCTTCATGGTCGACACCGAGCGTCTCGGCCTGCCCGAGGAGCAGATCCGCGCCGCCATACCCCTCCTGCGGCACAGCAGCGTCGCACCGCTGCTCCTGCGCCACATACGGGATCTGCACCACCACGCCGATGAGCTCAGCGCCGGACCCGGCGCCGAGGCGCTCGCCTCCGCCACCCTGGAACTCACCCGCGCCCTGATCGTCTCGGTGGCCGCCGGCGAACGCACCCGGCACCAGGTCGCGGAGGACACTCTCCTGACCCGCGTCCTCGCCTACATCCGCGCGCATCTGACCGACCCCGGTCTCAACCCGCACCGCATCGCCGCGGCTCACAACATCTCCGTACGAACCCTCTACCGGCTGTGCGAGCAGGGCGGCCTGAGCCTGGAGAAATGGATCGTCCGCCGGCGACTGGAAGGCGCCCGCGACGACCTGTCCGCCTTGGAGCATGCCCACCGCACGATCGAGGCCATCGCCCGGTCCCAGGGCTTCACCAACCCCGCCTACTTCTCCCGCCGTTTCCGCGAGACGTACGGCGCGACGCCCCGCCAATGGCGGCGCATGCACCACTCGGCGGGTGGCGGTACGTGAACAGGCGCCCCGCAGCCGGTATAGTATTACCGGTATAGTTATTGGTTGCGTGAGAAGGGCGCCACATGATCGAGATCTTGAACCCCACCCTACTGGCACGGGCGAAAGACACCGGCGCCTTGGTCGCCGACATCCTGCAGACGCTGAAGAGCCGCAGCACCATCGGCACGAACCTGCTGGACATCGACCGGTGGACCGAGAAAATGATCGCCGAGGCGGGGGCACAGTCCTGCTACGTCGACTACGCGCCGTCCTTCGGACGCGGCCCGTTCGGCCACTACGTCTGCACGGCCGTCAACGACGCCGTGCTCCACGGACGGCCACACGACTACACGCTTGCCGACGGAGACCTGCTGACGCTCGATCTCGCCGTCTCCAAGGGCGGAGTCGCCGCGGACGCCGCCATCAGCTTCATCGTGGGCGACGCACGGCCCGCGGAGAGCGTCACGCTGATCGATACGACCGAACGCGCGCTGGCCGCGGGGATCGCCGCCGCCGGCCCCGGCGCTCGCATCGGCGACATCTCCCACGCCATCGGCACGGTCCTCAGCGAGGCGGGATACCCGATCAACACCGAGTTCGGAGGCCACGGCATCGGGTCAACGATGCACCAGGACCCTCACGTCTCGAACACCGGACGGCCCGGCCGTGGATACAAACTGCGCCCCGGTCTGCTGCTGGCACTGGAGCCGTGGGTCATGGCGGACACCGCCCGACTCGTCACCGATGCCGACGGGTGGACGCTCCGCAGCGCGACAGGCTGCCGGACCGCACACAGCGAGCATACGATCGCCATCACCGACGACGGAGCCGAGATCCTCACCCTGCCGAAGCGAGGATGAAGCACGGCAGGACGTAGCACGGCAGGATGCGGCACGGCCGCTCAGCGGGACCGAGCAGCCGTCTCCCAGGCCATGGCCGCCACATCAAGACCCGTGCGCACCCCGTCGACGACCTCGCCGGGATCGTCGGGCAGGTTGATCTGGCCCCCCTCCCGGGGGGCCTCGTCCGCACTGGCGGGACCGGCCACGCCAAGGGCAGCGGCGGCAAGGGTCAGGGCAGCGGCGGCGCGCTTGGCGTTCCTCATGCCCACCTGAACGATCACACAGTGCTCAAGTTGCGCTGACCCCGCCATACAGGTGACCCCGCGAGAGCCGAGGCCGCATGGCCCGTCAGCCGGCGGCGAGCTTCTTCCACTGGGCCCGCGCCACGTCGACCGGGAAGGGCATCATCTCCGGACCTGCGTCCGCGCCGGGATACGTGCGGCTGAAGAAGCCGAGCGTATGACCGGAGCCCACGATCAGCACCTTGCGCGTGGGGACGTCCGATCCCGGTCCGCCGGTGAGCACGTACCACCCGAATTCCTCGGCGAAGTCGAGCCGTTCGGGGTCGATCTGCTGCTGCGGCGACTGCAACGGGGTCTGCTTGCCGCGGAGCTTCAGGATGAAGCCCTGCCGACACGCCGTACTGGCAGTGCCCATGTCGTACAGGGCCTCGTCCTTGCCCTTTCCCTTGTACGTCGCCAAGGTCACCGTCGTCTTGACGAGGTCACCCCCCACGGTCTTCGCTCCCCGCGGATTGCCCATCGCGGTGCGCTGCGCCGTTGCCACCGGGTCACCGATGCTCATGCCGAGCGCCATCCTGGCCTGCACCACGCACTCCGGCTGGGTCGCGCCCACCTCGGATTCCTCGTACCGGTCGGCCTTTTCGCGGGCGCCCACCTGATGGTCCGGCACGTCACCGCCGTCGACCATGGCGGCTTCGATCTCCTCGGCGGTCAACGTCCCGGTCGGAGCGCTGGCACTCGCCATCGCCGCATCGCCGTCCGATTCAGTGCCGCCGCACGCCGCCAGTACGCCCAAAGCCATGGCGCCGGCCATGATCCGCGCCGATCGGCGCACGGTCGTATTCCTGCTCATGTGCTGTTCGCTCCCCCGTAGTTCCTGCCTGCGCGGCAGGCTAGACGATCGCCCGCGACGGCCGCGCGGCAGGTCGGCGCATCGGGACCCGGCCCGCCCTGCGGGTCCGGCGCTCCCGGCCCGGCGAGGGCACGGCCGATCGCAGGCCGGGTGAAAACCGCCTGCACGGGTAGGGTCGAGGCCATGACGCCCGAGCAACCCCTCACGCTGGCCATGGCGTTCCTGGAGTCACAGGAGATCACCACGACGGACTGTCGCGGCTGCGGCACCCAGGTCTCGGGCATCAGCGGGCGCTACGCCTGCGGGGTTTGCGGCTGGACGAACCCCTGGGACGAAGGCCACCGGGATCTGCCGGTGGCCGAGGAAGATCCTGACTGGCCGGGACGCCGACCGCGCGCCTGAGATACGGGCCCGGGAGGCCCCGGGAGGGTCGCCGGCCCGCGGGACCACGCCGTGGCCGTCGCGGACCGCCTCGCGCCTCGCGCCTCGTGACAGCGGATAGGTTGCCGCCGCCAAACAGCGGATGGGCGTGCCGGCGCCTGCGATGCGGAGTGCGCCTTTTGCCCCGTAGGGACAGGCTGGGCAGATGCGACGGACGGTGCGGGCCGCGGGCGCGGCGAGTGTGCGAACGGTGTGGCAGCGGTACGCGGACACGACGGCCTGGTCGACGTGGGCTCCGCAGATCCGCTCGGTGGAGGCCGAGCGGAACCTGCGGGCGGGAATGCGCGGCCGGGTGCGCCCCGTGGTGGGGCCGGGCGTCGCCTTCGTCGTCGAGGCGGTCGACCATGAAGCCCACACCTGGCAGTGGCGGGTGCGGCTTGGCCCGGTGCGGATGCGCCTGTGGCACGCCGTACTCCCCCGCGACCCGTCCGGCACGATCGCCGAGCTGCGCATCGAAGGCCCGACGCCGGTGGTTGTGGTCTACGCGCCCGTGGCCAGGCGTGCGCTGCGACGCCTGGTCCGCGGCGGGGTGGGGTCGAGGGACTCGGCCCCACCCCCACGGGCATTCAGGCGGGTATCGACACCGGGTGGTCCGAACGGAGCGTGAAGGCCCGCACGACCAACACCGTCTCCATCGCGCACAACGCCACGCCGAGGGTGACGTGCGCGGCGAGCGAGCTCGCCAGTCCCAGCGCGGTCTGCGTGAACGTGGCCGCCAGGATGCCGACGGCGGCCTTCAGCGGCCACGTCAGCCGGCGGTTGCCGCGCCAGACCAGGACAGCCGCCACGACCTGGAGGGACACCAGCAACTCGAAGACGTACGCGTTGATGCCGTGCGGGTCGATGGAGGCAACGTCGCCGTTCAGCAGCATTCCGGCGAGGAGGCCCTGCACCAGCGTCTCGAGACAGGCGAGGGCGGCTACCACTCGCAACAGCGCGAGCGCGCCCCCGCCTTTCACGCCCCTGGCAGTCATCCCCCCAGCGCCCGACCCGGCAGGGCGGGGCTCCCCCCGGGAAGAGGTGTCGTGCATCGAAGTCCCCTTTTCTCTCTTCGGGTTGGCGGCGCGTCACGTACGGGATGCCGGACTTGCCGTAAATAGCTGTGCCTGGCTCATCAGGACCGGGCGTCGAGCCATTCCCGGAACGTGGGGCCGGCGAGCTTGGCGTGCGGGCCGGGCAGGAACCCGCCGGCCGCCGCGATCTCGGCGTCGGGCATACCGGAGCCGTCGACCTCGACCACCTTGATGCCCCGGCGGGCGCCGAGAAGTCCGGCCGCCTCGAACATGCTCTCCTTGCGGGGCCCGGCGATCTCGGGGATCGGCACTCCGGGGCCCGGCTGCGCGGCGTCGGGGTCGGCGGCCAGGTCCACCAGCGTCTCGGCCACGGTGCGGCAGGCCACGAGCTGAGTGGGCAGAGCGGGGATGTAGGCGACCTCGCCCTGCTGCCAGTCCAGGAGCTGGCCGACGAATTCGTGGAACTGCGCGGCCCGCAGGATGCGGGCGTCGAGCGGCCCGGCGAGGGCGGCCTCCTCGTGCACCTGCTGGGCGGCGACGAAACCCGCGGTGGCCTTGTCCGCGCCGATGATCGACACGGCGACGATCCGGTCGGCTCCCGCACGCCGGCCGGCCTCGTGCAGGTTGCCGGTGGCGGTACGGAAGAACTCCGTGGCGGCCTCCTGCTCGGATGCGTGCCATGACGCGACATCGATGATGACGTCGACACCGGTGAGCGCGTCGGCCAGTCCCTCGCCGGTGATCACGTCCACACCGGTGGCACGTGACATCGACACCACTTGGTACTCGCGTTCCGTGAGGACGTCCACAACGTGGCGCCCCAGGCGTCCGGTTGCTCCTGCCACGGCGAACTTCGTGATGCTCATGCTCCACCTTTTTCTCGGGTGCCGGAGGTGTCCGTGCGGGACGTCGGCGCACGGAACTGGCTGTGCGTACGCGCGGCGTCCTGACGCTCACGAGACGTCGGCCCCCCCGCCGCCCGTAACACTCGCGGCCGTGTGATGCAGGCCACGCGGCAAGGGCGTTACGCAACGGGACCGACCGGCGTCCAGTGCACGGACCATGGCGGAGCACTGCGGGCAAGCGAACAGGCGGGAGCGGGACATGAACGAGCGCGGCGGACGGATCGCGGACACACCCGGGCCGCTGGATCAGGGCGCCCCGGCAGAGAGGCCGGAGGGCGCCACCGAGGTGTTCCTGGCCCACCGCAACCTGCTGTTCACCGTCGCCTACGAGATCCTCGGTTCGGCCGCCGACGCCGAGGACGTCCTGCAGGAGACCTGGCTGCGGTGGACGGCCGTCGATCCGGCGATGGTGCGCAAGGAACGCGCGTACCTGGTGCAGATCGCCACCCGGCAGGCGCTGGACCGGGTGCGCGCACTCGGCAGGCGCAAGGAGTCCTATGTGGGACCGTGGCTGCCCGAGCCGCTGCTGACCGCGCCGGACGTGGCGGAGGACATCGAACTGGCCGACAGCGTCTCGATGGCGATGCTGCTGGTCCTTGAGACGCTCGCGCCGGTGGAACGGGCGGTGTTCGTGCTCCGCGAGGTGTTCGACCTCGCTTACGACGAGATCGCCGACGCCGTCGGCAAGAGCCCGGCCGCGGTCCGCCAGCTCGCCTACCGGGCCCGGGCGCACGTCGCCGCGCGCCGACCGCGCGGCACCGCGTCGCCCGCTCAGACCAGGGCCGCGCTCCAGGCCTTCCAGAAAGCGGTCGAGACCGGCGAACTGCAGAGCCTGCTCGACATTCTCGCCCCCGATGTCGTCGCCCTCAGCGACGGCGGCGGAGTCCGCCATGCCCTGCTACGGCCGATCGTGGGCGCGGACAAGGTCGCCCGCCTCCTGGCCGGCGGCTGGTGGAAACGCGATGCCGCGAGGTCGCTCGAACCGGTGCAGATCAACGGCGGTCCGGCTCTTCTGGTCCGGGTCAACGGACAGGTCGACGGCGTCCTGGCCGTGCGCGTCGAGAACGGCTGTGTCACCGGCGCCTACCACGTCCGCAACCCCGAGAAGCTGTCGCACCTGACGCACGAGACAGCCATCAGCCGCTGACCTCGAGAGCACGAGCCGAGGGTCATCGCGTCGCCGGCCACGCGGCCATCGCCGCGTCGGCGACTCGCTCCAGCATCGCTTGTCCGACCCCGTCCCATGCCTGTTGGTTCATTCCCTGGATGACCGCGGCGTAGAAGGCCGCGAGACCGTCGGCGTCCGTGTCCGCCGGAAGCCGCTCGGCGTCGATGTCGGCGCGGATGCAGTCGGCGATGGCCGCCTTGGACTCCTCGCGCATGGCGCGCAGTTTGTCCTTCACGTCCTGCGAGCCGGGGGCGCAGTTGGTCGCTCCGGTGATGATGAGGCAGCCCGGCGGGTGGCCCGGGTCGGTGTAGTCGGCGGCGAGGTGGCGGAGCATCCGCGTGATGGCCGTGCGGGCGTCGGGGCCCTGTGGCGGGCCGGTCGCGTAGGTGCGTGTGTACAGCCCGACCGCCTCGTCGAACAGCTGCTTCTTGTCGCCGAAGGCGGCGTACAGACTCGGCGGGTTGATGCCCATCGCCTTGGTGAGCGAGGCGACGGACGTCGTGTCGTATCCGTGCGTCCAGAACTCCTGAAGTGCGATGGCCAGGGCTTTGTCGCGGTCGAACGCGCGCCGGGCTCGCCGGGACGCGGACGGCGCGGCGTTCTTCTCACTGCTCACGGAAACAGAGCCTACCGCAGCTGTAGCGATCGCTACAGCGGATCTGCTAACGTCCCGGACGTCACAGCTTTAGCGATCACTAAAGAAGCGTTCGCGTCGCTGCGCATCCCACGCCTTCTCGAAAGGGGCCACCCGTGACCACCGCACCCGCACTCGCCGACTTCGCCCGCACCACCCGAGGCACCGGTCCCGGCCTCCTGCTCGCTCATGGCGCGGGCGGCGGGATCGAGGCCAACTACGGACCGATCCTGGACGGTCTTGCCGCGGAGCACACCGTCGTCGGAGTCGACTTCCCGGGGACCGGCAAGACGCCGAAAGCCCGGGCCCCTCTGGATGCCGACGAGTTGGCGGACCAGTTGGTCGCCGCGGCCGACGCCGAAGAGCTCGCCACCTTCGCGGTCAGCGGCTACTCGCTGGGCGGGGCCATCGCGATCCGGCTCGCCGCACGGCACCCGGAGCGGGTCTCCGCACTCGTCCTGAGCGCGACATTCGCCCACGCCGACACCCGCACGGATCTCGCCGCCTCCATATGGCAGCGGCTCTACGAATCCGGCGAGCACACTCTGCTGGCCCGCTACCTGAACCTGATGGCCCTCAGCGAGAGCGCCCTGAATTCGCTGACCCCCGCCCGGGTCCAGGCGTCCGCCGAGCAGCTCGCACACGACATCCCGATCGGTACCGGAGACCACGTCGACCTCGTCCGCCGCATCGACGTACGCGCCGACCTGGCCGGGATCGCGGTGCCGACTCTCGTGGTCGTCACCACCAACGACCCGCTCGTCTCCCCGGCCCTGCAGCGGGATCTCGCCGCGGGTATCTCCACCGCCGAGGTCGCCGAACTGCCCTCCGGGCACCTGCCGTTCGCCGAACACCCCCGGGAGTGGCAGAAGCTCATCACCGACTTCCTCGCACGGAACTGAGAGCCCCGCGGCACGTCTGCATCCGGACACGTACCTACCCGGATGCAGACGTGCCGCCGTCGTGATCCCCCCTCGCCGATCACGACGGCGCACGAGCTCTACATGGCGTCAGGCCTTGGCATGGCGTCAGGCCTTGACGGGACCACCGGAGCCAGGCACCACCCGGTAGCTCGTCCCGAAGGCGGTGCAGTAGGCGTAGGACGTGCGGCCGTCGTTGGTGACCACACCCCTGGCCGTCTTCGTCGTGCTTCCGTTCGAGCACTTCACCTTCGCGTAGTACGCGAAGGCCACGTCACAGGACGCCCCGTAGGTGCTGCGGTCCGACCATTGAGCACCCCCGACACACCACGACGGGATGCCTGCCGCGCTCTGCGGGGCGGACGGGGCAGCCTGTGCGGGCATGGACGCGCCGAGGGAGAGGGCGGCTCCGGTGACGGCTACCGCGAGGGCCTGTCGTATACGCATGGGACTCTCTTTCAGTTGAATACGGCGCGGCTCAGGTTGCTGAGCCGCGGGGAAAGGTGGAGTCGCCCGGATCCGGCCGACGGCGGCATCCCGCTGTGCGGAAGTGGCTGGTGGGCCGACCAGGCACTCATGAGACTGCTGCGGGCGGATCGGCCGGGGCAACAGCATCCGGCTGTCCCGGATGGGAGCCGACTGTCCGGGCTGGTCAGGGCCTTGTCCGGATTACGTCCCGGACAGCCCGGACCCGGCTAGATCCACCGTTCCCCCGATGCGCCCGCGGCAGCAGGATGATGTTCGTGAGAGATCCAGGGGAGTTGTCGCCGTACGAAGCCCGCGATACTGCCGGCTTCATCCAGCTGATGCGGAAGCTCAAGGAACGTTCGGGGCTGACCTATCGCGAGTTGGAGGAGCGGGCCGCCCGTAACGGCGACGTGCTGGCACGCAGCACGCTGGCGGACGTACTGCGACGGACGAGCCTGCCGAGGCCCGATGTGCTGGCCGCGTTCATCCGCGCCTGCGGGGACGGACAGGACGTCGCCTCCTGGCTCGATGCCAGGGGCCGGATCGCGGCGGAGGCCGCTGCCGCCGCGCCGGACACTACGGACACTGCTGCCGCCACGGCCGGCACCGCTGCCGTCACCGCCGCGACCGCGGCCGATAGCGCTGCCGAGATGTCCGTCGCGGCGCCCGGCCCGGAGGCGGGGGTTCAGCGTCAGGGCGACGAAGCCGCGGGCGTGCGGGCGCGCCGGTTCAAGAGCCGCACAGCCCTGCTCGCGACCTTGCTCGTCGTCCCGCTGCTCGCACTGGGTGCCTGGGCTTTACTCCCCGACAGCTCCGGTGATTCCGGCGCCCCGGCTGCCGCGGCCACCACCTCCGTCCCTCTCGACGGCGGCTGGGTGACCATCCGGCCCGCCGGTACGCCGGACCTGTGTCTGACCGACGGACGTGACCGCGAAGGCGCTTACGACAGCGCCGTCGCCGTGCAGCTCCCCTGCGCGCAGGCCCCCGTACCCCGCGTCTACCTGGAACCGGCCGGTGAGGGCCTCTACCGCATCCAGTGGCACCACCCCCAGCACGGGAAAGGCTGCCTGGCGATCATGGGCAGCGGCCCGGTGAAGGGCATGCTCGAGCCGCGGCAGAAGTGCGGCCAGGCGACTTTGTTCCGTGTCGAAGCCGCTACCACCGAAGGCGCCGAGAAGGTCCGGCTGCGCCCGAGCCCGGGCAACAGGTGTATCGGCATCGCCGGCGACGACACCTCCGCGGGCGCCGAGGCGATCGCGGAACGCTGTACCGGCGCGGCGGACCAGCAGTTCCGCATCAAGAAGGGCTGACGGCCCCTGCCGCGGCCGGCAGCCCGGCCGCGCCGCGCCGCTGGATGGACCAAAGGACCGATTTGATCACCGCGCGGCCGGGTAGCAGGGCGACATGGTCACCGAAAGCGCCGCCTCCCCGAATGGCTACGTGCAGCCCGTCATCGACGTCCAGGCCCTCGCCGAGTTGCTCGACGGCGAATACGCCGAGGTCCGCGACCTCGTCCGCACCAACCTGACGACGTACGCGGGCGTTCTGGAGGAAGCGGAGCAGCTCGGCTTCGACGAGTTCCGGGAGCGCGTGCGCGAGCTCGTCGTGGAGATGGCGGCCACGGGCCAGACCGGCATGGGCTTCCCCAAGGAGTACGGCGGTGGCGGCGACATCGGCGCGTCGATCGCCGCGTTCGAGACGCTCGCCTTCGGTGATCTCTCGGTCCTGGTGAAGGTCGGCGTGCAGTTCGGACTCTTCGGCGGCGCGATCCTGCACCTGGGCACCAAGCGCCACCACGAGGCCTACCTGCCGCGTCTGATCACCGGGGAGCTGATGGGCTGCTTCGCGATGACCGAGACGGGGCACGGCTCCAACGTCCAGGCGCTCGGCACCGTGGCCCGGTATGACGCCGACAGCCAGGAGTTCGTGATCACCACCGGCGGAGACCAGGCGCGCAAGGACTACATCGGCAACGCGGCCCGGCACGCCGAGCTGGCGGTCGTCTTCGCCCAGCTGGAGGTGGGCGGCGAGCACCAGGGCGTGCACGCATTCGTCGTGCCGGTCCGCGTCGGGGGTGAGGTGGCCCCCGGCGTCCGGATCGAGGACGACGGCCGCAAGATGGGGCTCAACGGCGTGGACAACGGCCGCATCTGGTTCGACGGCGTGCGGGTGCCGCGCGAGGCGCTGCTCAACAAGTTCGCCGACGTCACGCCCGAGGGTGTCTACCAGAGCCCGATCGACAACCCCGGCCGCCGCTTCTTCACCATGCTCGGCACGCTGGTGCAGGGGCGGGTCAGCGTCGCCGGCGGCGCCGTCAACGCCAGCAAGGTCGCTCTGACCATCGCCACCAAGTACGCCGATCGGCGGCGGCAGTTCGAGGCGGCATCGGACGGCGAAGAGCAGGTGCTGCTCGACTACGGCATGCACCAGCGCCGCCTGCTCCCGCTGATCGCACGCACCTACGCGCTGCATTTCGCCCAGGACGTCCTGCGTACACAACTGCACGAGGTCTTCTCGGGGGACGTGGACGACGAGCACGCACGCCGTGAGCTGGAGGCACGGGCCGCAGGCACCAAGGCGCTCGGCACCTGGCATGCCACGCGCACGATCCAGGAGTGCCGTGAGGCGTGCGGGGGCGCCGGCTATCTCGCCGTCAACCGGTTCGCCGCGCTGAAGGCCGACAGCGACGTCTTCGCGACCTTCGAGGGCGACAATCACGTACTGCTCCAGCTGGTGGCCAAGGGCCTGCTCACCCACTACGCGAGCGAGTTCGAGAGCATGGACCAGCTCGGCATGGTCCGCTACGTCACCAACCTCGCCGTCGAAACGGTCATCGAGAAGACCTCGGCCCACAAACTGCTCGAGCGGGTACGCGACTTGCTGCCCGGCGGGGACGAATGGGATCAGGAAGCGGGCCTGTTCGATTCGGAGTACCAGCTGGCCATGCTCCGCTACCGCGAGGAGCACATGCTCGCCGGTGCCGCGCGCCGGCTCAAGCGCGGGATGGACCAGAAGGTCCACCCCGGCGTCGTCTTCTCCCGGGTGCAGGACCATGTCATCGCGGTGGCCCACGCCCACGTCGAGCGGCTGGTGCTCGAGGCGTTCGTCGACAAGATGCGCCAACTGCCCGATGGTGACAACAAGGTCGCGCTGGGGCTGCTGTGCGACCTCTTCGCCCTCTCCACCATCGAGGCGGACCGCGCCTGGTTCATGGAACACGGCCGGCTGACGCTGCAACGCTCCAAGGCGATCCGCCGTGAGGTCAACGACCTGTGCCGCAAGGTCCGCCCTCTCGCGGCCGACTTCGTCGACGCCTGGAACATCCCACCGCAGCTGCTGCGCTCCCCCGACCTGGTGGGGTGACCTGCCGGGCGGGGCCCGGGCGGGTCGGTGTCCACTGGTTCGTGGGGCACTGCGCCCTCCCCCGGACCAGTCGGCTCACTACCCGGGTCGGGCCGGAGCACTACCCGGTTCGGGGCGGCGCGCTACCCGGTTCGGGCTGGCTCGATCGGGTGGCTCCGGTCATAGAGTAGCTCTGCGTGACGTCATGACGTGCGGCCGGACACGGCCTGAGGGGTCGGCAAGGGGCATCCAGGGCATCCCCTCCCGGCAGGTCAACCGTCCGGCCCGGCAGACAGGTTGCAGGAAGAACCCCATTCGCCTAGGTCAGCGCCTCGCTCGCCCCCTGTCGGCCCGGTGTCTCCGCCGGAGTGCGACCGCCCGCCGCACCAGGCCGCCGGTCGGCTCCGGCCCCCTCCCCGATCTCCGCCCTGCCGCGCGGCGCTTCTCCGCTGCCCGGGGACACACGTACTCAAGGCGTGCACCGAGCCGGGAGTGACGGTTGAGAACGATGCCGAGCGACGAGTCAACTCCCCTTTTCGGCCAACCGGCCGCCACTTGCCGGAAGGTGACGTCTGTAAAGCCGGCGGCCCGTTTCGCCAGTACGCGCGTACCGCCGGCCGTCGAGCGGTGGCAAACCGGATGCCGATCTACCATCCGCAACTTGCACACTCAGGCCAACCCGCGGGTTTTGTAACAGAATTAATGTTTTACAAGGCGTCTTCTCAGCATTTAGTGTGAGCGCCTAGAAAGAGACGACCAGCCGGTATCAGAAATTCACCTCCGGGCCCATTGGTCCGGACTATTTGATCGCGGACCGGCCGGTCAAAACGGGGAGAGTGTAAAGGTATGTTCGAGAAACTTCTCGAGGTGACTCAGCTCATAGTTCCACGTTGCTGAGAGCTTCTGAGTGCTAACAGGGGCAACGCGCGGTCGCGCGTTCCCCTTCGTCGCAGGTGACCGCCCGTCTCCGCATGCCGCGTACGGCATGCGCTCTGGGCGCGCCCTGGGCGACTTCCGGCTGGGACGGAACCCGAGCGCCGTAATTCGTCACGCCCATTTTCTTTCCAGCCTTCCCTGACTGTCCTCGTACGGCAGTCAATGACCGGCGGATGATTTGCGCTGCCATTTCGGCACGACCATTTCCGGTCCGGCTTCATGATGCTTCCTCGAAGACTTTGCAGTGATGTGCCCGACCGACGATTTAACGGATTCCAGGTCAGGAAATGATGACGAACCCCACGGGGCCCAAAGATTTGTCCCTGTCAGACATGCTGAGCGCGGCCATCGCCGCCCGGCCCGACCGTGTCGCCGTCTCCTGCGGCGCGGAGAGACTGACTTTTCGGCAGCTCGGTGAGCGGAGCGCGAACACGGCGGCCCGGCTGCGGCACCTCGGTACGACGGCGGATGAACCGGTCGGTATTTTCCTGCCGCCCTCCGTCGACCTCATGGTGAGCGTCTGGGGCGTCCTGCGCGCGGGCGCCGCCTATCTGCCGCTGTCGCCCGAATATCCGGACGAGCGCGTGCGCTACATGGTCACGGACTCACGGACCAAGGTCATCCTGACGGACGAGTCCCTGGTCTCCCGCCTCGCGGCGATGACTCCGCCGGACACGAAGATCGTCACTCTCGCCCCGGCAGGGGCGGAGCAGGTGGCAGCGGCGAACACCCCTGCCGGGGCGGGTGGTTCGCCGGCCGCCGCACCTGTACGGGCCGACGACCTCGCCTACGTCATCTACACGTCCGGCAGCACGGGCAACCCGAAGGGCATCGGGATCGAGCACCGCGGCATCGTCCACCAGATGCGCTGGCTGGCCGATGAACAAGGGCTGGACCAGAGCAAGACGGTGCTGCAGAAGACCCCGCTGAGTTTCGACGCCGCCCAGTGGGAGATCCTCGCGCCGGCCTGCGGCGCCGGCGTGGTGATGAGCGAACCGGGCGTCTACGCCGACCCCGGCGGGCTCATCGACCTGGTCCTGGCCAACGGCGTGACCACCCTCCAGGGCGTGCCCACGCTGCTCCAGGCGCTCGCCGACACCGGACGGCTGTCCGACTGCACCTCGCTCACCCAGGTCTTCAGCGGCGGTGAGGCGCTCACCAAAAGCCTCTCCGTCGAGCTCCTCGACGCGCTGCCGGACTGCGAACTGATCAACCTGTACGGCCCCAGCGAGTGCACCATCAACGCGTCGTCCCACCGCGTGGAGCGGAAGTCCGTCCAGCAGGGGCCGGACCACATCTCCATCGGGCGGCCGGTGCGCGGCATGAGCTTCCACGTACTCGACACCGCCCGGCAGCCGGTCGCGCCGGGTGAGTCCGGCGAACTGTACATAGCAGGGCCGCAGTTGGCCCGCGGCTATCTGAACAACGCCGAACTGACCGCCGAACGGTTCGTGACCAGGGCCTTCAGCGGCGATGCCCGCTCCAGGCGCCTCTACCGCACCGGTGACCTGGCGCGCTGGAACGACGACGGCACCGTGCAGTTCCTCGGCCGCACCGACAGCCAGGTCAAACTGCGCGGCTTCCGGGTCGAGCTGGACGAGATCAAGGTGTCCGTCGAGAAGCACGACTGGGTCAAGTCCGCCGTCGTACTGGTCCGCGACGACACGCGGACCGGCGCCAACCTCGTCGCCTTCGTCGAACTCGACCCCGCCCGGGCGGCGCTGATGGACCAGGGCAACCACGGCACCCATCACCAGTCCAAGCAGAGCAGGCTGCAACTCAAGGCGCAGCTGGGCAATCTGGGGACCCGCAAGGACGACGGGCTCGGCTCCATCGAGCTGCCCGGCCGCACGCCGACGACCCGGCAGCGGCGCACGGTGTTCGCCCGCAAGACCTACCGGTTCTACGAAGGCGGCCCCGTCGCCCGGAAGGACCTCCTGGCCCTGCTTGCCCGGCCGGCCACGCTGTCGGCCGCGCCCCGCGACCCGGGCACCCTCACCCTGGACGAACTCGGCTCCCTGCTGCGCTACTTCGGCCAGTTCCCCAGCGGCGAGCGACTGCTGCCCAAGTACGGCTACGCCTCACCCGGCTCCCTGTACGCCACCCAGCTCTACCTGGAACTCTCCGGCATCGCAGGCCTGGAGGCGGGCCACTACTACTACCAGCCGGTCAGCCACCGGCTCACGCTGATCAGCCCCGCTCCCGCCGGCCGCGACAGGCTGCGCCTCCACTTCGTCGGGCGCCGCTCGGCCATCGAGCCGGTCTACCAGAACAACATCCAGGAAGTCCTCCGGTTCGAAGCGGGCCACATGGTCGGCCTGTTCGACCACGTACTGCCCGAGTACGGACTGCGCGTGGGCGCCCCGGCGGACGAGCCCGGCATCAAGAAGACCCTGGACTGCCCGGACGAGGACCACTACCTGGGGACCTACGAGGTGGAGACGGCCACCGCGGCACCTGTGCCCGGCCCGGTCGACCTGTACGTCCAGGCGCATCCCGGACGGATCGCGGATCTGCCCGAGGGCCAGTACCGCTACCGCGACGGGGATCTGGAGCGGGTGTCCGACTCCCTGATCCGCAAGCAGGACGTCATCGCCATCAACCAGGAGGTCTACGAACGGTCGAGCTTCGGGATCAGCATGATCGGCAGTGCGCCCGCACCGTGGCAGCGCTACGTCGACCTCGGCCGGGAGCTGCAGCGCCTGCAGCTGAACGACCTCGGCCTGGGGCTGATGTCCTCCGGCTACAGCTCGGAAACCGGCAACCCGCTGGCCTCGGCCCGGCGCATCACCGGCCTCCTGTGCTCCGGCCCGGAGCCGGCCGCCGCCGGTGCGGACAGTGCCTCCTACTTCGCAGTCGGCGGACGGGTCAGCGCGGAGCAGCGGCTCAGCGAGGGCATGAAGGAGGACGCCGTCCACATGCGGGGCCCGGCCGAGATCGTCAAGGACAACCTCGCCGAGTACCTGCCGCCCTACATGGTGCCCAACCGGGTCACCGTCGTGGACTCCTTCCCGCTCACCCCCAACGGCAAGATCGACCACCAGGCCCTGCGCGATCTCGACAAGGCCGCCGTGGACGACGCCGACGCACCGGTCGTCCCGCCGCGCACCCCCACCGAGGAGGCCGTCGCCGCACTGTGGCGCACGGTACTGCGCCAGGAGCGGGTCTCGATCCGGGACAACTTCTTCGCCGTCGGCGGCCACTCGCTGACCGCGGTCAACCTGATCGGCCGGATCAACCGGGAACTGGGCAGTTCCCTGCCGTTGCAGGTCCTGTTCGACGCGCCGACCGTCGCCGGCCTGGCCCGGCTCGTCGACCGGACGCCCGCCGCCGCGCTGTCCCGCCTCGTGCGGCTGCGCGGCAGGGAGGGCCGGCCCGTCTTCTGCTGGCCGGGTCTCGGCGGCTACCCCATGAGCCTGCGGCTCCTTGCCGGCCGCCTCGACCTCGACCGGCCGTTCCTCGGCGTCCAGGCCCACGGCATCAACCCGGGCGAGATCGCCTACCCGACGTTCGACGAGATGGTCGCCAGGGACCTCGAACTCATCCGGCAGATCCAGCCCGCCGGCCCCTACACCCTGTGGGGCTACTCCTTCGGGGCCCGGGTCGCCTTCGAGACGGCCCGGCAGCTGGAGCAGGCCGGCCAGAAGGTCGACGAGGTGATCCTCCTCGCCCCCGGCAAACCTCCCGTGGAAGCAGGCAAAGCATCGCCCACCGCGGCGACGGCCGGCTTCACCGACCCCGCGTTCGTCTCGATCCTCTACTCCGTGTTCGCCGCCGACCTGGAGCCATCGGCCGTCGCCGCATGCCTGGCATCGACGCACGACGAGGAATCCTTCATCGCCTGCGTCTGCGACAAGTTCGAGCATCTGGAACGCGAGCTGGTGCGCAGGATCGTCGGCGTCGTGCGTCAGACGTTCCTGTTCGAGTACGCGCCCGACGATCTGACCGGGCACACCGGGCACCGGCTCACGGCCCCGGTCACGGTGCTCCGGGCCGCGGGCGACCGGCCCTCCTTCATCGACCAGGGCCACGCCCTGACCCGCACGCCTCCCCGGACCAGCCGACTACGGGCCGATCACTACGCGTTGCTGCGCGAGAACGGCGTGGACGAACTCGTCACTGCCCTCCGGGCCGCACGACTCACCAGGAAGGTCATCCAAGTGCCCCACGTCAACATCAAGCACTTCCCCGACAACCTCGAGGAGACCCGGATCTCGGCTCTGGTGGAGGCGATCACCAGCGCGGTCCGTACCGCCTTCGCGGTCGACGAGGGGGTCGTCTCCATCGCCCTGGAGCCCGTGGCGCAGGACGTGTGGAACGAGCGGGTCTACATCCCGGAGATCGTCGAAGACCCCGGCCATCTCGTCAAGAGTCCCGACTACTGAGGCGGTGGACCCATGCGCAACATGATCACCAGGGTGCGGGAGGACCTCGCCATGATCGTCACACGCGATCCGTCGATCCGCACACGCGCCGAGGCGCTGCTGCACCCCGCCCTGCCGGCCCTGTGGGCCCACCGCACCGCTCACGTCCTGTACACCCGCGGCCACCGCCAACTCGCCCGGCTCCTGGCCTATCTGGCGCGCGCGGTGACCGGCGGCATCGAGATCCATCCCGGTGCGCGCCTGGGCCGGCGCGTGTTCGTCGACCACGGGGCCGCCGTGGTCATCGGGGAGACCGCCGAGATCGGCGACGACGTGACGATCTTCCACCAGGTCACGCTCGGCGCGGTCGGCTGGTGGCGCGACGAACGCCGCGCGCCCGGCGCCCGGCGGCACCCCGTCGTCGGTGACCGGGTGGTGCTCGGCACCAACGCCATCGTGCTCGGCCCCGTCACCGTCGGCGACGACGCGCTGGTCGGCGCCGGCTCGCTCGTCCTGAGCGATGTACCGCCCCGCGCCCGGGTGTCGGCTCCCGCCGCCGGTGTCGTCGTACCCCTGTCGGCCGCCGAACGCGCGCAGTCCGAGCAACTGCTGCGCACCCTGGCCACCTCCGGGTGCTGGTGAGCAGCCGCCGCCCCGCCCGCAGTTCGCCCGCAACCGATCCATCCCGACCCGGCCACGCGCCGGCATCGCAACGGAGGCACAGATGATTCACGTCGGAGTCCTGGAGAGCAATCTCTCCGGTTCCGGCTTCGAGGGCCTGCAGATCATCAAGGAACTCGACTGCCGCGTCACCTTCTTCACCCGCGACCTGGACCGCTACCTCGCCGTACCGGGCGGCCCGGACTACTTCGACCGCTACGTCGACGACATCGTCCGATGCGAGACCAATGTCTACGAGGAGCTTCTGCCGCACGTCGAGGCGGCCGGAGCCGAGCAGCCCTTCGACGCCTTCCTCACCCTGGCCGAGTACGACGTGGTCGTGGCCGCCGAGATCGCGGTCCACCTGGGGCTGCCCACCGTCAGCGTCGACGGAGTCGCCACCGCCCGCAACAAGGCGCTGATGCGCCGCCGCTGCGCCGAACTGGGCGTACCCATACCGGAGTTCCGCACCGTGAGCACACCCGCCGAGGCCGCCCGGGCCGCCGCGGAGATCGGCCTGCCCTGTGTGGTGAAGCCCGCCGACGAGACCAGCAGTGCCGATGTCCGCCTTGTGGACACCGCCGAGCAGGCCGGCGAGCACGTCGCCCTGATCCGGTCCCGCGCCGAGAACACCCGCGGCCAGGCCCGCTACCACGAGCTGATGGTCGAGGAGTACCTCACCGGCCCCGAGGTCAGCGTGGAGGTCCTGGCCGACGGCGATCGCTACGAGGTGTTCGGGGTCACCGACAAGTCCGTCGTCGGCCTCGGCTACTTCGTCGAGCTGGCCCACACCTTCCCCTCCGCCCTGCCCGCACCCCTCGTGCGGGCGTGCGGCGATGTGGCCGTCCAGGCGCTGCGCGCGGTCGGCTTCGACCTGGGCATGGCCCACGTCGAGGTCAAGGTGACCGCGTCCGGCCCCAAGCTCATCGAGATCAATCCGCGGCCCGCGGGCGGAAAGATCACCTACCTGGTCGACCGGGCCCTCGGCATCAAGTCCCTGGAACTGGTGGCCCGTCAGTACCTCGGTCAGCCGCTGCCGGTCCCTGCCCTTCCGCAGCGGCCGGTCGCCGGCGCCGCCATCCGCTATCTGACCGCACAGCCAGGCCGGGTGGTGTCGGTCACCGGACAGCGGAGGGCCGCCGCGCTGCCCGGCGTGGAGGAGGTCGTCGTCAAGCCCCAGGCGGGCTCCGTCGTGCGGGAGTTGCGCCGCAACGGCGACCGGGCGGGCCATGTGCTCGTGGTGGCCGAGACCGCCGAACTCGCCGCCCGCACCGCGGAGGCCGCGGCTCAGGAGATCGGTATCCGCACCGAGCCGGTCTCCAGGCGCCCGGTCGCGGACTCCCTCCTCGACCTGATCGGCGGCACACCGCTGCTGCGGCTGCCGATGGAGCAGGTCGTGGACGGCGCCCCGGCCGATGCCGAGGTCCTGGCGAAGCTGGAGCTGTTCAACCCCTGGTCCAGCAGCAAGGACCGGGCCGCCCTGGCGATGCTGCGCGGCGCGGAGAAACAGGGGCTGCTCGCCCCCGGCAACGGCACCGTGATCGAGGCGACCTCGGGCAACACCGGCATCTCGCTGGCCGCCCTCGCGGCCGACCGCGGCTACCGCTGCGTGATCGTACTGCCGGACAACGCGACTCCCGAGCGGGTGGCGATGCTGTGCTCGCTGGGCGCGGAGGTGGTGCGCACCCCGCACTCCGGCGGTTATCAGGCGGCGGTCGACAAGGCGGAGGAGCTGCACCGGCGGACCCCCGGCTCGTGGTTCTGCCGCCAGCACGACAACCCGGACAACACACGGGCGCACTACGAGACGACCGGGCCCGAGATCTGGAACGACGCCGGCGGACGTATCGACGTGTTCGTCTGCGGAGTGGGAACCGGCGGTACGCTCAGTGGCGCGGGGCGTTACCTGCGCGAAAGTCACCCCGCGGTGCGGATCGTGGCGGTGGAGCCGGCCGGCTCGCCCCTGCTGTCCGGCGGCAAGCCCGGCTCGCACGGCATCCCGGGCTTCAACGGCGGCTTCATCGCGCCGACCACGCAGCAAAGCCTCATCGACGAGGTGATCACGGTTTCCGACACGGACGCCCTGGACACCACCCGGCGGCTCGCAGCGCGCGCCGGTCTGCTGGCCGGCGTCTCGGGCGGCGCGGTCGTCCACGCGTCCGGCGTCCTGGCCGCCCGCCCGCAGTACCGGGGCCGGCGCATCGTGACCCTGCTGCCCGACACCGGCGAGCGGTATCTGAGCCTGCTGGGCCGCGAGAGTACGCCGGGCGGTGCCCGATGACGGCGCCCGCGCCCGACAAGGGCCTGCCCCCCGACGACCGTCCGCGCCTGCTGATGGTGATGCCCTACCGCCAGTTCGTACAGAAGGCGCGGGCCGAGGGGTTCTGGGTCGGTGCGATCTGGGACCCGCAGTTACAGACGCCGGAGTATCTCGACGACGTACGCGCCCTGGCGGACGTGTTCGTGACGGCGGACTTCGGTGATCCGGAACTTCTGCGACGCACCATCCGCGAGGTGGCCCGCGAGCACCGTGCCTCGGTGATCTACCACATCGGCCGGGAGGAGACGATGGTCGCCGCCCACGAGGTCGCCGAGGAGCTGCACGCCGAGGTCAACCCGGCAACGGCGATCCGTTTCCTGGCCGACAAGCACGCGATGCGGGATCTGCTGGCGCACCACGGTCTGTCCCCGGTGTCCTTCGAGGCCGTGGCGGCCCGGCAGGACGTGCCGGCCGCGGTCGGGCGGGTGGGGCTTCCGGCCGTCGTCAAACCGACCGCACTCGCCGGGAGCCGCGGCGTGTTCCTGTGGCAAGGCGCGCAGGACCAGGCGGCTTGGACGGACCTCGTCGACGCGTACGGCTACGACGGCCCGTTCCTGGTCGAGGAGTACCTGCGCGGCCCCGAGTACAGCGTGGAGACGCTGAGCCATGACGGCAGGCACCACGTCGTCGGCATCACCGAGAAACTCCTCGGCGCGCCACCGCTGTTCGTGGAGGTGGGGCACGTCCATCCGGCGCCGCTCGCCCCGCACCGCAAGCACGCCGTCGAGGAACTGACCCTGCGCTTCCTCACCCTGTGCGGATACCGTTCCGGCCCCGCGCACACCGAGGTCATCTGGACGACGCGCGGCCCGCGCATCGTGGAGTCGCAGCCCCGCCTCGGCGGGGACCGGATCCCCCGGCTCGTCGAGCTGGCCTGCGGCCTCGACATCGAGCGGGCCGTCTTCGCCGGACTCGCGGGCTCGCCCGCCGAAGTGCCGGCGCCCACGGCGACGGCCGCCGTGCGGTTCTTCACCTTCCCGCCCGGTCGCATCGACGCGATCCGCGGCCTGGAGACGGTACGAAAGCTGCCTTATGTCGACGAGTTGACCCTGCGGCTGCACCCCGGCGACACCGTGCACCAGGTGCGCGACTCCAAGGGCCGCCACGGGCACGTCATCGTCTCCGGCGCCACACCCGATCAGGCCCGCCGGCGGTGCGACCAGGCGCTCGCCGCCATCGAGCTTGTCATCGACGGGACGCCCGTACGAGCGGACGGCCGGACCGGCGGACCTTCCGCTGCGCCCGCACCAGCACGAGCGCCGTCAGTCACCCCTTCCCCGCACCGCAGAAAGGCCCCGGCCGTGCAGTACTCCCCGTCGACCGCCAGGAGGTCGTCATGACCCGCCAGAACGGGGCCATGACCAGCCCCGACACCGACGCGCAGGTGGTGTTCGTCGGCTACAACGCGGCCTACCTGCGCGCCATCGACGGGACTGTTCCCGACGGCAGCGTCGTGGTACTCGAAGAACCCGACATCATCCGCAAACGCGAACTGCGGGACGCCGCGGCCCGCTTCGACTGCCTGGAGCGGATCGTTCCGGTGGATTACCAGCAGTCCGCCGGCGCCCTCGATCTGGCGGCCGACCTGGAGGCCCGGCGTCCGGTGGCCGCCGTCGTGCCCGGTCTGGAGTACGCGGTGCCCGCGGCGGCCGCCCTTGCCGAGAAGCTCGGTCTTCCCGGCGCCACCGAACAGGCCGCGCAGGCCTTGCGGGACAAGGTCCGGCTGCGCGAGGCCTGCGACGCCGGCGGCGTCCGCGGCCCGCGCTGGCGCGAGATCCACGGGCCCGGCGACCTTCTCGACTTCGCCGGCGACGGCCCCGTGGTGGTCAAGCCCGCCAACCGGCAGGCCAGTGTCGGCGTCCAGCTCCTCGACTCGGTCGACGCGGCCTCCGCGGCCCTGGCCTGGGAGCGCACCTCCTCCGCCGCCGAGTACGAGCAGGTGCCCGACCGGCATCTGACGTGGCGCTTCCTGGCCGAAGAACGCCTGCGAGGGCCCGAGTTCAGCGTCGAGGCGCTGGTGCGCCAGGGCGAGATCATCTTCCACAACATCACGGCCAAGACGGTCGTCCCCGGGCCCTACCCGGTGGAACTGGGCCATCTGCTGCCCGCGCCGCTCGGCGCGGACACCCGGGCCGCCTTCGAGACGGCCATGCGCGCCCTGATCGCGGCAACCGGCTACCGCACCGGCATCCTGCACGCCGAGTGGATCCTGACCTCGTCAGGACCGGCCCTGGTGGAGTGCGCGGGACGCTGCCCCGGCGACTACCTGATCGACCTGAACGACCTGGCCTACGGCACGCGCATCCGGCTGAGCCTCATCGACCTGCTGGCCGGCCGCCCGGTCGCCCTGCCCCGTACCGCCCGGCAGACCTCGGCCATCCGGTTCCTGGCCGCCGAGCCGGGCACCGTGACGCAGGTCGCCGGGACGGACACGGCGCTCGCCCTGCCCGGCGTCCAAGCCGCGGAGGTCGATGTCGAGGCCGGCCACGAGGTCCGGCCATGGGCCTCCTCCTGGAACCGCGCCGGACACGTCATCGCGATCGGCCCCGACGCGGAGACCACCCGCAGGCGCGTCCTGGACGCGGACGCCGCCATCCGCATCACCACCTCCCCCCAGACCCCCACGGATTGAGGAAGCAGCAGATGTCTGTTCTCTGGCAGCGCGTCCGCGGCCGGCGCATGTCCGTCCCCGGCGGGCCGGTCGGCTTGCGGCTGTCCGTGATGGCGATGATCGACGCCGTCGGCACCGGCGCCTTCCTGGCCGTCTCCGTGCCCTTCATCACCCGCTCCGTCGGCCTGTCGGTGGGCGAGCTGAGTCTGGGCCTGACCCTGTCTGCCGCGATCGCCCTGGCCACCGCCGTGCCGATCGGCATCCTGGCCGACCGCATCGGACCGAAGAAGGTCCTGGTCGGGGTGAGCCTGTGGCGCTGCGCCTGCTTCGTGCTCTACCCGTTCGTGCAGAACCTGTGGCAGTTCCTGGCCGTGGTGTGCCTGCTCGGTCTGGTCGACAAGGCGGCGGCACCGATGGAACAGGCCCTGGTCGGACAGGTGACGGCCAGCGATGACCGGGTCAAGGTGGTCGCGGTGCTGCGCTCGCTGCGCAACGTCGGCTTCACCGTCGGCGCCCTCCTTGGCGGTCTCGGGCTGCTGATCGACACCCGCGTCGGATACGGCGCGATCCTGCTGCTCAACGCCGCCTCTTTCGCCGTTCTGGCGACCCTGGCCCATCGGCTGCCGCTCCTCGGCACGCCGGCCAAGAGCCTGCGCCGCCGCTTCTCGGTCGCCGCGCTGCGGGACAAGCCGTTCCTGGCGTTCACCGGCATCAACGCGGTGCTCACCATGCACATGACGCTGCTGAGCATCGGCATCCCGCTGTGGATCGTCGAGCACACCAAGGCCCCGGCCGCGGTGATCTCGCCCCTGGTGGCGGTCAACACCGTGCTCGCGGTCGCCCTGCAGGTACGTGCAAGCCGCGGCACCGAGACCATCGCCGGCTCGGCGCGGGCACTGGTGCGCGCCGGCATCTCCCTGACGGTCTGCTGTCTGCTGCTGATCGCGGCGCCCAAGCCGCCCGTCGTCCTTGCCGTCGGCGTGCTGCTCCTTGCCATGGTCGCGCTGACCGCCGGGGAGCTGTTCCAGTCGGCCGGCGGCTGGGGCGGTTCGTATCTGCTCGCGGCGCCCGGCCAGGAGGGCGTCTACCTCTCGGTCTTCTGGCTGGGCGTGGCCGTCCAGCAGATCGCCGCGCCGCTCGTCATCGGCCTGATCATCACCACCGGCACCGCCGGATGGGTGGTCCTGGCCGCGCTGTTCTCGCTCTGCGGCCTGGCGGCTCCGGCCATCGGCCGGCGGGCCGGGGCACAGGCCGAACGCCGGCCGCACCAGGATGCGGCCCTGGCCGAGGCCACGTGATCGCCCCCGCGCACCGCACCGGTGAGCGGGTCGTCAACTCGCACGTCACCCCAGGAGGAAACCATGTCCGTTCCGCTGTATGTGCCCGCCGGTGAAGGCGAATACGTCGACATCCGGGACACGAAGAGGACGTACCTGAAGCTCACCACGCCCCAGTCCAACGGGGAGTTCGGCTTCTTCGAGCATCACATGGCCCCGGAGGCCAAGGGCGCGTCCCCGCACATCCACAAGCAGTCCACCGAGATGTTCTACGTGGTCAAGGGCGAGATCGAGTTCACCATCGGCGACCGCAAGGTGGTCGGCGAGCCGGGCGCCTTCGCCTACATCCCCAAGGGCGAGCCGCACGGTTTCACCAACCGGGGCACCGAGGACGCCACGTTACTGATCATGTTCTACCCGATCTACGACCGTGAGGACTACTTCCGCGGCCTGGGACGCCTGACGGCCAACGGGCGCAACCCCAGCATGGACGAGCTGCGCGAACACATGGCCAAGTACGACCAGTTCATGGTCTGAGTGCCCATGGCCCGAACATCGGCCTACGCACGTACGGCAACGAACGGGGCCCGGCGGCACATCTGCTGCCGGGCCCCGCACCTGTGTGCCGTCACTCCCCCGCAGCCCGCTTCGCACGCAGCCGCCGCCACTGCAACTCACGTACCTGGGCGGCGAGTTCGGGAACCGGTCCTGCCACCTCCAGGCCGGGCACGACATCCTGGACGGTCAGCGGGCTCAGGGGCGAGGTGAGGGGCACACCCCACTCGGCCTTCCACTCCCGGGCCTGGCGGGACGAGCTCGCGTACACGATGCGGCCCAGACCGACCCACCCGTGCGCTGCCGCGCACATCGGGCAGTGCTCGCCCGATGTGTACACGGTCGCCGCGGCCCGCTCGTCGGGTTTCAGGTGGGCCGCTGCCCACCGGGCGAGGGCGAACTCCGGGTGTGCCGTCGGGTCGTTGGTGGTGATCTCGCGGTTGCGGTCCTCGGCCCTGACGCTGCCGCCCGCGTCGACGAGCACCGACCCGAACGGCAGGTCCCCGGCCGCGAGCGCCTCGGCGGCCAGTTCGACGCAGCGGCGCAGGTAGGGCAGGTCGGCTTCGCCGACTTCGGCGGCGGACGCGCCGTCGGGTGCCGGGAGGTCGTACTCGTGAGGTGTCACTGATGCTCCGTCTCGTAGGGGTGCCGGAGAGATGCCTGCCGCACTACGTCAGGTGGTCGGCCACCGTGGTCAGCGCCTGCCAGGCCGCCTCGGGCCGCAGGGTCTCGTTCGGATCGCCGTGATACGGGTCGAGCAGCACGCTTTCGGCACCGGCCAGGCGCAGTTCCTCGACGTCATCGAGGAACTGCTCGACGGTTCCCTCTCCGGCCCGGCGATCCGCATGCTCGACCGGCTCGTCCGTGAGCCTGAGACGTATGCGCGGCGCCAGTCCCGGTACGGGCAGGCCCAGTTGGGCCGACACCTCCCCAAGCCGCACCAGCGCATCCCTGAACCAGGGCATCGTGAACCGCAGCGGATGCCACGGAGCACCGAAGCGCACGGCGCGGCGCATCGCCGCGTCACTGTTGCCGCCGATCCAGATCGGAACCTGCCCGGACCGGTAGTCGGCGTCGTTCTCCCATGCGGCGCGCAGCGTCCGCAGATGGTCGTCGGTCAGCGCGCCCCGCCGTTCGAAGGGAACACCGAGTGCCTCGAACTCCTCGCGGGCCCAGCCGACCCCCATACCGAGCACCAGTCGGCCGCCGCTGAGCTCGTGCAGGTTGGCAGCCATGCGGGCGACCAGCAAAGGGTGCCGGTAGGGAGTGATGAGAACGGTCGTCCCCAGTTTGATCCGGCTGGTGATGCCGGCCATCCAGGCAAGCGTGGTGAACGGTTCGTAGAAGGGCGCGGGATATTGGGCCGCGACATCCGGGGTGATCGCCACATGGTCGGACATCATCAGCAGATCGAAGCCGAGGTCCTCCGCGGTTTCGGCCCAGCGCGCGAGGTTGTCCGGGTTCGTCCCGGGCCCGAAGTTGGGGACGTTCACACCGATCCGCATGGCCGCCACCCTAGCAATGGGCGGTCGGCAACGCCCGTATCTGTCGGCCCAGTTGGTCCACGCGATGACTGAAGTCCCTGGCAGGAGCGGTGTCGGCGACTAGGGTGACCTGTGCTTGTCCTTGTCCTGTCGCGCCCCACGACCACCCCGTTCCCCTCCGCCCATTCTGACCGGGCGGAGGGCCATGGCCACGTCCGTTCCAGCACCAAGGAGCCCTCGCATGAACCAGCCGCAGATGCTTGTCCTGGACGCTGCCGGCAGCAACCGGCACGCCGAAGACGCCGAGCTGCGCTCGCGCGGCCCCGCTGCCCGCGTGGACGTCCTGGGC
Source organism: Streptomyces longisporoflavus (assembly GCF_014649775.1). GTDB lineage: Bacteria > Actinomycetota > Actinomycetes > Streptomycetales > Streptomycetaceae > Streptomyces > Streptomyces longisporoflavus. The sequence continues at coordinate 224,447 of NZ_BMTR01000002.1, forward strand.
GTCGAAGCGTGGGCGGTGACCGACCCGGCGCTGCTCAAACAGCTCCTCACCGACCCGCGCGTCTCCAAGGATCCCCGGCAGCACTGGCCGATGTTCCCCGACAAGATCCTCGGCATCTGGCCGCTCGCGCTGTGGGTGGCCGTCGACAACATGTTCACCGCGTTCGGCGGCGACCACCGCCGGCTGCGGCGTCTGGTCAGCCCGGCGTTCACCGCGCGCCGCATCGCCGCCCTGCAGCCGCGCATCGAGGAGATATCCCGCACGCTGCTCGACGAGTTCGCCGACATTCCCGCCGGAGAGCCCACCGACCTGCGCGAGCGGTTCGCCTACCCGCTGCCGATCCGCGTCATCGGCGAACTCATGGGACTGCCCGAGCACCTGAAGCCCAACTTCCGCCGTACCGTCGACCGCGTCTTCGACACCACGCTCAGCATCGAGGAGGCCGCCGCGAACACCGAGGAGGTGTACGCGATCATGGCTGACCTGGTCGCGGCCAAACGCGCGGAGCCCGGCGAGGACATGACCTCCGTACTCATCGCCACCCGGGACGACGACGGCTCCGCACTGACGGAGCAGGAACTCCTCGACACTCTCCTCCTCGTGATCAGCGCGGGATACGAGACCACCGTCAACCTCCTTGACCAGGCCATCGCCGCGCTGCTCACCCACCCCGATCAACTCGCCCTGCTGCGCGAGGGCAAGAGCTCCTGGTCCGATGTCGTCGAAGAGACGCTGCGCTATGAAGCGCCCGTCGCGCACCTGCCGATGCGGTACGCGATCGAGGACATCGAGCTGGAGCAGGGACTCGTGATCCGTCAGGGCGAGGCGATCCTCGCCTCCTACGCGGCAGCGAACCGCCACCCCGACCTGCACGGCGAGAGCGCCGGCTCCTTCGACCTGACGCGGGTCAGCAAGACACACCTGGCCTTCGGCCACGGCGTCCACGTCTGCCTCGGCGCCGCCCTGGCGCGGATGGAGGCCGAGACCGCGCTGCGGGCACTGTTCACCCGCTTCCCGGACCTCGCCCTCGCCGTCCCCGCCGCCGATCTGAGCCCCGCGGAATCCTTCATCTCCAACGGGCACCGGGAATTGCCCGTCATCCTCCGCCCGGCCACCGAGAGCTGACGCAGCAGCCCCTCTTCCCGCTACCCGTGCTGGTCCGTGTAGTGCGCGCGCAGCAGGTCGGCGCCCCAGTCGTGACGGACGTGGCGCCATACGGAGTGGGCGTGGTTGCCGTTGTCCTGGGTGTTGTCGTACTCGATGAGGAAGTCCGGGGACCGCACGCAGTAATAGTGCCGGTCCCCTGGCTCGCGGCCACCGGCCCAGGCGAACGAGAGGGCACCCGGTCCGCGCGCCACGGTCTCGGACCAGCACTCCCGCGCGTACGCGGCGGGTGCGCGGTCGAGGTAGCGGCGCACCAGGCGGGCGAGCAGTTCCTGCTGGCCGGGCGTCATGTCGCCGTGCGGCAGGCCGTCCGGCAGCAGGTCCGGATCGGCGAAGGGGTCATCGCGGGTCAGGATGTCGTCCGGCGGCGCGGCGGCGAAGACCGCCTTGGCCCGTCGGCCGACGTCCAGATCCGTGACCAGTTCCCTGGCCAGGTCTTCCTCCGGGCCGAGCAGTCGGCGGCCGGCCTGCGGGCCGTCCGGGATGCGCGCCGGCTCCGAGCCGATGAAGTGCGGCGTCACCCGCATCCCGGCCTCCGCGATCAGTACGTGTACGGCGAGGTGGTGGCCGTTCATCCGCCAGCCCCAGGGTTCAGTGCCGTCCGGGTCGCCCAGCAGCCGTACCCAGTAGCGGTCGGCACCCGTGGCGCCGACCGTGGCACGGCGGTGCCGCTCCACCTCGATCGCCCCGCGCGCCAGCTCCGCTCCTGCCGCACTGTGCGCGGTGGTCAGCAGCGCGTCGACGGCGTCCCGCTGCACGCCGTCCAGGTCCTCGGTGGGCAGTCCGGGGCGCGAGCCGGGCAGGTACGTCCACTCCCGCCACTCGGGCGCGTCCAACCGCGCGGGCCCCGCCCGCAGCTCACGCACCTGCTCCGGCTCCAGCACGGCCAGCAGCGCATGCACGCCCTCGCGCATCTCCGCGGCCACCGTCGCCTCCGACCGAAACCCGTCCACCGTCGCTCCTCCCCGTCGGCGCCCGCTCAGGCGCACCCGCGGGGCAATGTCGCCCCTTGCGGCCCATGATGCGTGACCAGGAGAGATCTCGTGCACCGTTCACCCCGGGCAGCGAGCTGATGACGGTCGGCTGCTCTCCTCGGATCAGCCGGCGGTGTCGCCTTGCCTGTGGTCATAGCCGTCGCGATGAGTGAGGACCTCGTCCATGTGACCCTCCGCCCACTCCTTGATTCCCCGCATGACCGACTGGAGCGAGCGGCCGAGGTCGGTCAGCTCATAGGTGACGGTGACGGGCACCGTGGGAGTCACGGTCCTGGTCAGCATCCCGTCGCGCTCGAGTGAACGCAGCGTCTGCGTCAGCATCTTCTGGCTCACGCCGGAGATCCGGCGTGCCAGCTCGGAGAACCGCATGGGCCGCGGTTCGTCGCGGTGGGCAGCCCCGGGGCGCGGGCCGTCCCCGCCCAGGGCGGCGAGCACAAGGGCGACCCACTTGTCGGAGATCCGCTCCAGGAGTTGGCGGCTGGGACAAGCCGCGAGGAACGCGTCGTACTCCGCTTTGGCTGCGGCCCGCCGCTGGGACGCGGTGCTGGTCGGCATCGGTCATCTCTTCCGCTCGGTGACTTACGCACCTGAAGGTGCCTACTTCCCTGTGGGGAGCAGGTCACCCCATGCTGGTGCCGCACCACAGCGATGGCAAGACCACCTCAATCGCCCTTCACGCAGGAGACGTTGGCGATGCATCAGATGACATCCCGCCGGGCGGTAGTCCGCGTACCGTCCGGCCCCCGGTCGATCGAGACCGTCACCGTCCCGGTAGCCGAGCCGGGACCCGCGGAGATCCGCGTCAAGATCGCCGGAGCGGCGATCAACCCGGTCGACCTGGGGGTAGCCGGGGGCGTCTTTCACCAGCTCGGACTGGTCCACCAGCCGGACTACACCGGTCTCGGCTGGGACTTCGCCGGCACTGTCGAGGCGGCGGGGCCCGGCGTCGGGCTCCGGCTCGGCACCCGTGTCGCCGGGTTCATCGACGGTTTCGACCGCGACCACGGATCCCATGCCGAGCACCTCATCGCCCCCGCCGCACATGTCGCCGTGGTCCCGGACGGCATGGACCTGGTCGAGGCGGCGACGGTACCGCTCAACGCCACTGCCGCAGCCCAGCTCGCCGACCTCCTCGGTGAACCGTCGGGCACGGCTCGGCGGCTGCTTGTGACCGGTGCGGCCGGGGTTGTGGGCGCGTACGTCGCCGTACTCGCGCGGGATCGCGGCTGGCAGGTGACCGGGATGGCCCGAGCGGCCGACGAGCCGTTCGTCCGGGGTCTCGGGGCCGGCTTCGCCACCGATGCCGGGCAGGGCTGGGATGCCGTCGCCGACGCCGGAGCCCTGCAGGAGAACGCACTGCGGGCGGTGCGCGACGGCGGCCGTTTCGTCGGCGTGCAACCGGCCTCGCGGCTTCCCGGGGAGCGTGGCATCACCGTAGAGGTCCTGTTCGCCCGTCCCGACGGCGCGCTTCTCGCCCCCTTGCTCGCACGGGCGGCGGCAGGGGAGCTGCCGACCCGCGTCCACGCGGTCACTCCGCTCGACGAAGCGGCCGGCGCCTACCGGGCCATGGCCGAGGGCGGCGTACGCGGCCGGATCGTCCTCGTGCCCTGACGCTCTGACGCCCTGACGCCCTGACAGGGTGACCGGGCGCCACCCTCCCTGAACGGGGATCTCGGTCAGGCGCGCTGTCCGCGTTTCGGGCAGCGATCAGGCGCCGTGCCGGTCAATGACGCCTTCGACGATTCTCAGCAGCCGGTCCCCGACCTGGTCGATGCTTCCGTTCTGCATGCTGACCTGCGCACCTTCGAGTACGAAGGTGATCTCGGCCGCGGCCTGTTCGGGGTCGGGCAGCCCGGCCGCGGCACACATGCCGACCAGCCTGCGCGTCTGCAGTGCCTTGTGATTCTCGATCACTTGCCGTGCGGGGTGGGAGCGGTCGGGCAACTCGGCGAGGGAGTTGATGAACGGGCAGCCCCGGTGCGAGATCTCCGGCAGCCCTTCGGCGATGAAGCGGGCCAGGCCAAGGATCTGCTCCTTGGGCCGGCCGGGGTGTTCGGTCTCGACCCGGTCGAAGGCCGCTTGGTAGTCGGCGGCGACGATGCGCAACCACTCCGCGACCAGTTCGTCCTTGGTCTCGAAGTGCCGGTAGATCGCCATTTTGGTGGTCTCGGCCCGCTCGGCGATGGCCTGGACGCCGACCCGTTGGATGCCCTCGCTCTGGAAAAGCTCTTCCGCCGCGTCGAGGATGCGCTCACGCGGCGGCAGTTTCGCCACCCTGCTCGGCCTTCTGGCGGTCGTTGTCATGACGGGCTCCGTGATGTCCGGCGGGCACTCGGGCTGTGGGCCCCGTGCCTCCACTTCCTGTTACGGTACCAGCCAGGCCCATGCGATACCGCTCGGTATCACATGGGACCACGCAGTACCGTTCTCTGGCTGGAAATGGAGTGACAGTGAGGATTGCCGAGTACGTGAGCTTCGACGCCGTCGGGCTCGCGGAGCTGGTGGCCACGGGTGAGACAACCACCGCCGAACTGCAATCGGCCGCGCGTGAGGCCGCCCGGGCGGTCAACCCGCAGATCAACGCCATCGTCGAGACATGGCCCACCGACGACGAACCGGAACCGGAACCGGGCAGCGCTCCGCTGGCCGGCGTCCCCTTCCTGATCAAGGACATCGGGATCTCCATGGCCGGGAGGCGGATGGAGCTGGGCAGCCGCCTCGCGGCCGGCAACATCGCCGGCGTCGACTCCTTCCTGATGCGGCGCTTCCGACGCGCGGGCCTCGTGACCTTCGGCCGTACCGCGACACCGGAACTGGCCTACGGCATCACGACCGAATCCCTGCTGCACGGAGCGACCCGCAATCCGTGGGACCCCGGGCGGAGCGCGGGCGGATCCAGCGGAGGCGCAGGCGCCGCTGTCGCTGCCGGGGTGGTTCCGATCGCCCACGCCACCGACGCCGCAGGGTCCCTCCGCATCCCCGCCGCCTCCAACGGCCTCTTCGGCCTGAAGCCCACCCGCGGCAGGGTCTCCATGGGCCCCGGAGCCGACGAGGTCTTCAACGGCCTGGCCGTGCACGGCAGCGTCAGCCGCACCGTGCGCGACAGCGCGGCGCTGCTCGATCTGATCCGCGGGCCGGAGCCGGGCGACCCCTACTCCGCCCGACAGCCGTCCAGGCCGTACGCGGAAGAGATCACCCGGCCTCCGGGCTCACTGCGGATCGGCGTGCTCGCCGGGGCCACCGGGGCATGGGGCGGACGCCGCACCACCGCTCCGGTGGCCGACGCTCTCGCCCGTACCGCGCGGCTGCTGGAATCCCTCGGCCACCGAGTGGAGGAGGTCGAGGTCGGACTCGGGTCCGACCGGGAGGAGTTCATCCTGGCCAACGCCCGCCTGATGGCAGCGAATCTCACGGCCTCGGTCGACGAACTGGCCGCCGCCTTCGGCCGGCCCGTCGACTCCACCACCCTCGAGCCGGTGACCCTTGCCGGCTACCACTACGGGCAGCAGGTCAGCGGCGCCCAGTTCGTCGCCGCGCTGGCGAACCGGAACCACGTCGCCCGAAGCCTGGCACGGTACTTCGACGCGCACGACATGCTGCTCACCCCGACCTTGCCGGAGCTCCCCCTGCCCCTGGGCACCCATACCGAGGGCGCGGAGACGCTCGACGGCCTCGGCTGGATCGAGCGCATCAACGATCTCTCGCCGTTCACCATGGCGTTCAACGTCGCGGGCACGCCCGCCATGTCCGTGCCCGTAACGGCCGACGCCGGGACAGGACTCCCGATCGGCATGCAGTTCGCCGCCGCCCACGGGCACGAGGGGCTCCTCTTCCGCCTTGCCGCCCAACTCGAAGAGGCGAGCCCGTGGTCGGGGCGGTCGCCTGCCGTGTGGGCAGGGGACTGCGCCGGGCGCTAGGGAGCGGCGCTTCCTGTCAGCGGGCGGGCCAGTCGCGCCTGCCGCGGCGCCAGTTGCCTGCTCAGCCGTACCGCAGGATGCGCGGGGCGAAGGTGCCTTCGGGGCCGTCGGCCCGGCCGACCGACCACACCGCCGCCGTGCCGGGCACCGGCGTCAGCCCCAGCACCCGGGATTCGCCCTCCCCCGCCACGGCCGGTTCGCTGTACTCGGTGAAGGTCTGTCCGTGCCACGCAAGGAAGTCCGGCCCGGGCACGAGCGGCGGGTTGCTGCCCGGCGGGCCCCATTTCTGCGAGCGGGCCAGCGAGACCCAGCCCAGTTCGCCGGACGAGGCGGGGACCAGTGAGCTGACGGAGCCGAAGTCGGTGGGCACGGTCACCCGGTTCCACGCCTGCCCGTCGAAGCGGACCAGGAGCGGGGGAATCGGCCGGCCCGGCGGGCCGCCGACGAACCCTTCCGTGCCTCCGGCCCACACCTCCGTCGGCGAGACGGCAAGCACACTGCTCACGGCCGACCGCGGGAATCCGTTCACTGTCGTCTGCTGCCATGCCTGCCCGTTCCAGTGCGATACGGCCGCACCGGAGGTGTTGGCGCCCGCGGCCCAGACGTCGTCGGCCGCCAGGATGTGCAGGCCGTACACGGATCCCGGCGGCACGGGCACCTCCCGCCAGTCGCCCCCGTCCCGGCGCAGCAACACCTGCGCCCCGTCCCGCGAACCGATCAGCCAGGTCTCGTCGCCGCCGCTGACGGCTTTGGTCAGCACGACACCGCGCGGCGGCCGGGTCTCCTGCCAGGTCTTGCCGTCGTAGCGCAGCAGACGGGCACCGCCGGTCGCGTCACGGCCGACCGCCCAGACGGCGGACGGCGAGGTCGCGGCGACGGACAACAGCTCTCCCTGCCAGCCGACCCCGCGCAGATCCTGGCGCTGCCACGCGGTCCCGTCCCAGCGCAGCATCAGCGGGAAGCCCGGTGCCTCGCGGCCGACGGCGTCGGTGCCCACCGCCCACGCCAGGTCGGGGCCGAACGCCACGGCCTCGTTCAGCCCGGCCTGCGGGCGCACCTGCGCAGGGACCGCAACGTGTTGCCAGGCCTGCGCCCCCGCCGCGGCCGATGCCATGACGGCCGTGCAGGTCATGGCGACGGCGAGGGCCGCGACGAGCAGTCGGCGGACCCTGGGGAGGCTGCGGGTCCAGGCAAGGCTTCGGGTCCGGGGAAGTTGGTGTGCCATGGTCAGCCTCAGCCTCCGAGCCGCTCACTCATCAGGTTCGGTTTCGAGCCGTAGATCTCGGCGGTACCGAAGGACAGCAGTACGGAGCCGGCACGTGCCAGTGCACGCGGTTTGACGTCGATCGCGTGCGTGCGCTCGGGCCCGTAGGAGTAGGTGGTGCGGTTGCCCTCCACCCGCGCGTACTTGGACCGGAACGCGCGGTCGCTGCGCACCGGCAGCCACAGCGCGCCGTCCGGGCCGCGCACCATGGCCTCGGTGTAGGTGTCGCCCAGCGGTGGATAGGTGGTGCGCCACGCGTGGCCGTTCCAGGTCATCAGGTAGGTGCGGGCCACTCCGTCGGAGTACTGGCTGCCGCCGATCGTGGCCCGGCCGGACGGTTCGAGCAGGATCGTGTGCACGTTGCTGTTCGCCGGCAGCGGCACCTTCGCGTCCCGCCAAGCCGTGCCGTCCCAGCGCAGGACAGTGGTTCCGGTATCGGTGTCCGCCCGGGCCCAGGCGTCGGTGGCGGTACGCGCGGTGACTCCCATCAGGTACAACACACCGTCCGGGACCGGCTGTTCGGACCAACCGGAGCCGTCGTAGTACAGGACCTTCAGTCCGGCGTCGTCCTCGCCGACCACCCACGCGGCACCTGGTACCGCGGCGAAGTCCTGGTAGGTCCACAGGGCCTGCGGCAGCGGGACGGTGCTCCATCCGCTCGCCGACCTGCGCAGTATCTGCCCCTCCCCCGCGCCGTCGCTGCGGAGGATCCACACCTCGTTGCCGACGAACTGCACCTTGCCCAGCCGGCCCGGTTCACCGGCGCCGGGGAAGGTGGTGTCCCGGCTCCACGCCGTGCCGTTCCACCGGTACAGCAGCGGCCGCAGTCCATCGGCGGCCTGCTCGTATCCGGTGGCCCATGCCTCGTCCGGCCCGCGGGCAGCGAGATCGGACACGGTCACCGGCGGGGCTGCCGCGGGCACCGGAAGCGCCGCCCAACTCGGCTTCGCGGGTGCGGCGGGTGACGCGGGCGCGGCGGGCGCCACGGCCGCAGCGGGTGACACGGCCGCAGCGGGTGAGACGAGCGCGGCGTACGCGATCACCAGGCAGACCATGACCACACGGAGACCGTTCACGGGACCCCCAGTACGTGAAGGGCGCACAGCCTATTGGCATGCACACGCCCACGAAAGGCGGCATCCGGCCGATCGCGCTTCCGGCGTCTCGCAGCGCACCACAAAGGGGCCTGTGGCCCTGCAGCCGGTCCGCGAGCGGAGCAACTGCGGGGCCACAGGCCCCTCGTACCGCCTCCGCGGGCCGGGCGGCACCCGGCCCGCGGAGGCGTCGTCAGGTTCAGCCGTTGTTGGAGCCGTTGCCCGACAGCGCCGGGATGTCGTTGAGGATGTGCGACAGCGGCTCGTCCTGCTTGCCCTGCGTGGAGTTCTCGGCGCACTGCTGGTTCTGCGGCGCGGAGAGGATCGGGATGTCCTGAACGGCGATCGGCACGAGACCGACGAGGGCGCCGACGTTCGCCTTGACGGGCACACCAAGGCAGAGCTTGTTCAAAGAGCCCTGGACCAGGGCCCCCTGCAGACTCATGTCCCCCTTGGTGGCGCTGTTGCCGAACGCCGTCTCGGCACCGTTGCCGCTGAGCGAGGTGGTGCCGGTGTCGTCGCCGATGGCGACGGCGCTGCCGGCGCCGCCGGCCAGGGCGACAGCGGCAAGGCTCAGGGCGAGGGGGAGATTACGGGTACGCATGTCACTCCAGAACGAAACGTGAGTTGCTAGGAGGGGCCAGTACATCCGCCAATGCCCCGGTACTGCGCCTATTCACCCGTTAGCGGAGTGTCGACGTATCCGGGATGACGAGGGCCCACGCAACGGCCACGGAGATCGCCCGCCGGTGCTCTTGTCGGACAAACCTGTTGCCACGTTCCCGGACTCCAACTCGCTTTCCCCGCCGCCCCCATACCCAGCTGACGCACAATTGGCGGGGTTTACCGCAGAGTGAGTTCAGCTCCCCCGCGTTCCCGATGTCGCGCGTGACGACGATCACTCCGCTGTGTTCGCAGCGGTGTCAACCGGATCGTGCCCGGCAGGCGTATGCCAGGTGAAGCGAGAGAGATCCGGGAGTGGTCGTTGACCGTCGAGGAGTTCGAGAAATTCTATGCCCAGACGGTCACGCGTCTCACGGGGCAGCTGTACGTCATGCTCGGCGACCTGCACGAGGCACAGGACGTCGTACAGGAGGCGTTCGTGCGGGCCTGGCGGCATCGGCGCCGGCTCGATCGTGACGGGCAGCCCGAAGCGTGGATCCGCACCACCGCCTGGCGCCTCGCGGTCAGCCGCTGGCGCTCCCGGCGGCGCACCACGGAGGCCTGGCAGCGCAGCAGCGCACCGCCGGACACCGAAGGCCCCGGCCCCGAGGCCGTCGTGCTCGTGGACGCACTGCGCACCCTGCCCGCCCAGCAGCGCCGCACGATGACCCTGCACTACCTGTGCGACCTGAGCGTCGAGCAGATCGCCGGTGAGACGGGCCTGTCCAGCGGCACGGTCAAGACACATCTGTTCCGCGGGCGAGCCGCACTCGCCAGCCGCCTCAAGGACCCGCGCATCGAGGAGGAGGCTTTCGATGTCTGAACCCAACGACCCGCTGCGCTCGCTGTTCCGTGAGGCCGCGGACCGCGGCCAGACCCAGGCAGGGCTGCCGCCGTTCGCGCAGATCGCCGAGCGCGGCAGAAGGTCGCAGCGCCGCCGGCGCGCCGTGGTCACGCTTGCCGCGTGCCTGGTCCTTGGGGCCGGCGGAGCGGCCGCGGTCACGCTCCTTCCGGGCGATCCGGCGCCGGTCCCCCCGGCGAACACACCCTCCCGGCCCGCGCCGTCCCCGATGGACACCGCCCCGCCGCCTTCCTCCACGCCGACGAACCCCCCGACCCACAACGCCAGCACGAGCCCGCCCCCGCGCTGAGCCGCCGAGCACTCGCGCCTGCCCGTAGACCGACCGCTCCGCGCATCTCCGTCCTGACACCCCCGTGATCCGGCGGGCCGCCTCACCGGCCGATGCCGCATGCCCACGCGCACCCAGAAGAGTCCCTTATGCCCCTGTTCATACCCTCATCGGCGGCGCGTCCGTCCGAGCGCCCGATCGCCCCCGTACAACCCGGCGCCGAGACCGGCACCGGCACCGACAACAAGCCGCTGCCCCTGACTCGGCCGTCTCCCCGCTCCGGCCGTGCCGCCCTGCGGCTGTCACCCGCCGACCGCGAAGTGCTCTGGCTGTACCTGCTGACGCGCCTGGCCCTCTGGATCACCGCCTACTGCGCCCGCTGGCTCTTCCCCCAGAACCCGGATGCCCATGCGCCCGACAGTGTCCTCGCCCCCTTCCAGCACTGGGACTGGGCCCACTACATGCACATCGCGCGCGACGGCTACTTCCCCGGCGGAGCCGGTCCCGCGCTCAGCGGCTGGGACAACCGGGAGGCCTTCTTCCCCGGCTTTCCGCTCCTGCTGCGCACCGTGCACCTCGTGGTGCCGCACTGGACCGCGGCCGGACTGCTCATCTCCTTGGCCGCAGGAGCCGTCGCGGTCCTCGCGCTGGCGAGGATCGCCCGCCTCCATCTGCGCCACCCGTCCGCAGGCCGACGCGCCGCCCTGTTCCTGCTCCTGTCACCGTGTGCCGTGTTCCTGGCCGTCGGCTACACCGAGGCCCTCTTCCTCGCCCTGGCCCTGCCCGCCTGGCTCGCGGCCCAGCGGCGTCACTGGCCCCTGGCCGCCACGCTGACAGCCCTGGCCGCCACCGTCCGGGTCACCGGGCTCTTCCTGGCCGCGGCCATCGCCCTGCACTTCCTGCTCACCGCCCGCACCCACCGGCGCCGGCGCGCGTTGCCGTGGCTGGCTCTGCCCGCGCTCCCGGCGGCCCTCTACAGCTGGTACCTGCACGCGCACACCGGTGACTGGATGGCCTGGCAGCACGCGCAGGAACGCGGCTGGCACCGCACCTTCCACGCACCGTGGGAAGCGTGGTCCCGTACCTGGGAGGCGGCCTTCTCGCACACGCAGGCCCTCGGGTACGCCGGTATGTTCCAGGCCGAACTCCTCGCCATGACCGCAGGTCTGCTCCTGCTGGCTCTGCTGCTTTACCGCCGCCGCTGGCCCGAAGCCCTCTACCTCGCCCTCAACCTCTGGGCGCTCGGAACCTCGTACTGGTACATGTCCATCCCCCGCGCCACCCTCGTGTGGTGGCCGCTGTGGATCGCCCTGACCGCCTGGAGCCTGCGCCGCCCACGCCTCACCACGATCTGCCTGTGCCTGGGCGCCCCGCTCACGACGGTCGTCACCCTCACCTTCCTGACAGGGCGTTGGGCTGGGTGAATGGCCCCTAGCTCGGGCTAGCTCCGGCTGGCTGTGGCCGAAGCGGCGCTGTCAGTGGCCTGAAGTACGCTTCGCGGCACTGCACTTCCATTGTGAGGACCGAGAGAAGTTGACTGATCTGACTGCCTTCCCGCTGCCCTTTTCCGGAGCAGGCGCAGCCGCCGCGATACCCCGGACTCTGCGCGAGCTGCAGATGATGGAGTGCAGCGCCGCTATCCGCGAAAAGCCCTCGTGGTTCGTCAAGATGAACGACCCCGGCATTGTTGCCAGCTGGACCCGGGAAGCGTCTGCCCAGGGCATGACCGAAGCGCAGATTCGCTATGTTCTTGATGAACTCCCCTATTACGCCGGGCTGCGCGACGAGCACACCGGCATCGAGCTGACCGGCGTCGACGGAGTCTGGCAGTCGGACACGCTGATCGACGAGGAGCTGCGGTCCCGCCTGCGTGCGGCGGTTCGGGTTCTGGAAGAAATCCCCGAAGCGGAGAAGGACTGGCATCCGGGGTCCGACGGCCAGGTACTGGACGTGGTGCACCCCTCACTCTTCTGCCTCGTACGCGAAGTGAGCGGTGCGCCGGAGCGGGCCTGGCAGTTCACGCCGAATTACTGGTCGAAGCACGAATTCTCGGAGAAGTTCCAGTGGTTGCCCACTGATGTGCAGGTCGGCGACGACGGGGACGTGTCCTTCCTTTCGTACGTCAACAACGTCCACCCCGAAAAGCACCGCGAACTCGCCTCCGTGCTGCCGGAGCTGTTCGCGCGCATGCTCCCGCTGTGGGAGAACGTGCTCACCGACCTGCGCCATCCGCGGCCTCCGCGGATCGAGGCCGATCCCTACTCCTGGTACGAGGGCAGTGAGCCGGTCGCACCCGACGACTCCCACGACAGTGACGCTTACGCGGCATATGAAAGGGCGATGGACGACTGGTGGCAAAACCGCCTCCCGACCGTGCCCGACGCCCCGGCCTTTACCCCGCCCGCGGCACTCGACGACTCCGCCCGCGTCGACCTGCGCGGCCGTCGCCTGCAAGTCATCGTCAAGCTCGCCACGATTCACCTCACTCCGGAGAAGCCTGAGTATGAGGGCGGTTCCTGGCATGTCGAGGGAATGCGGAACGAGCGGATCGTCTCGACCGGCATCTACTACTGGGACAGCGAGAACATCACGGAAAGCCGGCTCAGTTTCCGCGCGGCCATCGACGACCCGGATTACGAGCAGAACGACGACGCCGGCATGAGGGAGGTGTACGGCCTGGACGACGAAGACCCTCTCAACCAGAACCTCGGATCGGCCTCGACCCCGGCAGGCCGCTGCCTGGCTTTCCCGAACGTCCTGCAACACCGCGTCGGATCGTTCCGCCTCGCAGACCCCGGCCGGCCGGGATACCGCAAGATCCTCGCGTTCTTCCTGGTCGACCCCTCACAGAACATCGTCTCGACTTCCGACGTACCACCGCAGCAACCGTGGTCAGACACCTCGACCATGACACTGGAGCAGGCCAAGGAATACCGCGAAGAACTCATGCGGGAACGCAAGTTCTTCATCGCCGAACACAACGAACAGGTCTACGAGCGCGAGTTCTCGCTCTGCGAGCACTGATCTTGGAGTCCTCCGGGTAGCCGGGAGGCATGAATTTGGGAGACGGGCCACTCGCGGTCCGGTTGGCGATGACGGTTCCTGCCGCCGCGCTGTACGCACTGAGCACGCATGTGGTGCGGAGAGCATCGTGGGCGGACACAAGGTGGCGCTTCCTCGTGTTCCTGGGGACGCTGTTGGTGTTGGTGTTCGCGATCGCGGGTTGGCGTAGGTGGCGGCGGTGACGGGTGTTCCATCCACCGGCGGCAGTTCCCGGACGGTCAAGTGAGCAATTTCAGTCAACAGCTACACGTTATTGCTGGCAGTCACGCAACCAGGCACAACGGGGATCTGGGGCGAGTGGGCGACTGGAGTGCGGCTGACGGGAGAGTGACCTGCTCCGCCCAGACCTGTACGACATCGTCTGATGGGTCCGCTCGGACCTTCAGGACGTCGTCGGATCAGACCGTACGGATCGTTCTCAGACCTGCACGACGTCCACCCCGGCGGCCCGCAGCGCGTCCAGTTCGTCCTCGGGTGCCGAGCCGTCGGTGATGACCCGGTACAGCTGGCGGGCGGGCGCAATGCGGACCGGGCCCGAGCGGCCGAACTTCGATCCGTCGACCAGGGCCGTGATCCGCCGTACGCGCGAGAGCAGCCAGCGGTCAGTCTCCGCCTCGTCCACGTGCGCGCCGCTGATCCCGGCCTCCGTGATGCCATAGGCGCCCACGAACGCCTCGTCCACCTGTAGTTCTTCCAGTGCCTGGCGCGTCAGGTGGCCCAGCAGGGACATCTCCCGATGGCGCAGGTAACCGCCGAGCACGACCGTGCTGATCTCCTCGAAACGGGCGAGGTCAACGGCCAGATGGAGCGAGTTGGTGACCACCGTCAGCCGCTCGATCCCCTCTAGCAGCGGCACCATCGCGGCAGTGGTCGTACCGCCGGTGACGAGGATCGTGGCGCCGGGGGCGATGTGCTCCACGGCGGCGCTCGCCAGCTTGCTCTTCTCCCGGGAGGCGACCCCGCTGCGCTGCGGCCGGTCGGGCTCGTCCGCCTGGACCGCTTCGGCCATCGCCCCGCCGTGGGTGCGGTTCAGCAGGCCTTGGGCCTGCAGCGCGGACAGGTCCCTGCGGATGGTCGAAGGGCTGACGTCCAGACGCTCGGCGAGCATGCCCACATGGGCGACGCCTTCCGCGCGCACCGCGTGGAGCAACCTCTTCCTTCGCTCGGCGCCCAGCATGGCCTGGTCTCTCTTCTCCTCGGCGTGGGCGCGAAGACCGGCTCGGTCCTGCCCTGCGACTTTTGCGGCAGGCGGTGGCCCGTCTGTCCCTCACGGGAAGCTTACTGGGGTTGCTCATCTCTGCCAGAAATTGACTCCGCCGCGGGCGACGGACGTCGCCTACGAGCAGCCTGCCGCTGCTCCCTCCCGAACGGGACTCGCCGGGAGGGGCGTTGGGACACTCCCAGATCCAGCATCGCTCACTGTTGCTCATTTTTGCTCATTGACGCTTGTTAATGGAAATGAATAGGGTGCCAGCGTGGCGCCCTCGGCACCTCCTGAGGGGTGCGCGCCCAAATTGCCTCTGCCTGAAGGAGTTTGCGTGAAGACCGCCGCCCCCGAGACCCCCGATCGCCCCGAGGTGCCCCAGGGCGCCGCCCACACGCACCGCGAGATCCACCAGCAACCGCGCTTGTGGGCCGAGATGGCCTCCCGCATGGCGAAGGAGCGCGCCGCCCTCGACACGTTCCTTGCACCTCTTCTGGCCGAGGACCGGCTGCGGATCGTCCTCACGGGCGCAGGCACATCCGCGTACGCGGGACAGATCGTGCGCGCGGCGCTGCGGGGAACGACGGGCCGGGCGGTCGAGGCCGTCGCCACGACGGACATCACCGCCACACCCCTCGCCTGCTTCGAGGAGCGTGACCGGCCGACCCTGCTCGTGTCCTTCGCACGCTCCGGCAACAGCCCCGAGAGCATCGCCGCGACCGAGATCGCCGATCAGCTGCTCGACCACTGCTCCCACCTCGTCATCACCTGCAACGCGGAAGGCTCGCTGGCCGCCCGGCACCAGGACCGTACCGACTCCTACGTGCTCCTGACGCCGCCGGAGGCCGAGGACCAGAGCTTCGCGATGACCTCCAGCCTGACCTGCATGCTCCTCGGAGCGCTCCACTCGCTGGGCGGCAGCCACATCCGGGGCCTCGACGGCTGCGCCGACTCGGCCGCAGCCCTGCTGTCCGGCGACGTTCCCGACAGGATCGCCGAACTGACCGACCGCGCTCCGGACCGTTTCGTCTATCTGGGAAGCGGCGCGCTGCAGGCCCTGGCCAGCGAGTCCGCGCTCAAGCTGCTCGAGCTGACCGGAGGCGCGGTGGCCGCGCTCTCGGACTCGTCGCTGGGCTTCCGGCACGGACCGAAGGCGTTCCTCACCCAGCGGACAGCGGCCGTCGTCTACGTGTCGAACGACCCGTACACCCGTCAGTACGACCTGGACATCTTCAGGGAGCTGAGCGCCGGTCTGCCCGCAGGGCAGGTGGTGGCGGTCGCCGGCCGTCCGGACGGTCTGCCGGCCGAACACACATGGCTGGTGGACGGCATGGCCGACGCCGACGATGCCACCCTGGCACTGCCCGCCGTGCTGTGCGCCCAGTTGGTCGCCCTGGCCGCCTCGCTGGCCTGCGGAATGCGGCCGGACAATCCCTTCCCCGACGGAGAAGTCAACCGCGTCGTCCAGGGCGTCACCATCCATCCCCTGCCCGAGCGCTGAGCTGAGCGCTGAGCCGCGCGCGGGACGCCGTACTCACCCCGGTCCGCCGGGACCCGCAACTGTGCCTGTGGGACGGGGCATCGTGGAGGTGAAGTTGAAGTTGCAGGTGGAGGTGGAGGTGGAGGGACTCGGGGTGCTGCATAGCCCGATCCACGTGACCGACCGCCCCCGGTAAGCCTCCGCACCCGTACGCTCCCACGCGTCTACGCTCGTACGCCGCCACGCCCAAGGAGTCTTCATGAGCATCGCCGACGATCCCGACCGCGCACCGGCTCGCTCGCATCTGTACGCGATGGGCCTGGGCGAGGAGGAGATGCGGCGTCCCACCGTCGGTATCGCCGCGACCTGGACCGGGACGATGCCCTGCAACCTGACGCACCGTGACCTGGCACGTCATGTGGCCACGGGAGTACGCGGGGCCGGCGGGACGCCCATGGAGTTCAACACCATCGCCGTCTCGGACAACCTGACGATGGGCACGCCCGGCATGCGGGCCTCGCTCGTCAGCCGGGAGGTCATCGCCGACTCTATCGAACTCATGGGGCGGGCCCATCAGTTCGATGCCATGGTCTGCATCGTCGGCTGCGACAAGACGGTGCCCGCCGCCATGATGGCCATGGCTCGCCTCGACATCCCGTCCGTGCTCCTCTACAGCGGCAGCATGATGCCGGGGACGTGGCGCGGGCGCGAGGTGACCATTCAGGACATGTGGGAGGCCCTGGGCGAACGCTCCGTCGGACGGGTCAGCCAGGAGGACGTGGACGACCTCGCCCGGCACGCCTGCCCGGGCGCGGGGACCTGCGCGGCGCAGTACACCGCGAACACGATGGGCACGGTCGCGGACTTCCTGGGCCTCGCGCCGTTCGGCGTCGGAGACATCCCCGCCACGGCCGCGGAGAAGACGGCCGCTGCCGAACAGGTCGGCGCGCTCGCGCTCGACGTCCTCTCCCGTGACCTACGGCCGTCAGCGATCCTCACGCAGGACGCGTTCCACAACGCCATCGTCTCCGTGGCGGCGATGGCCGGCTCCACCAACGCGGTCCTGCATCTGCTTGCCATCGCCCGCGAGGCTGGGGTCGACCTCGCCATCGATACGATCGGCGCGGTGTGCCGTGCGGTGCCGATCATCACCGCGCTCAAACCGTCCGGGCCCTACACGGCCGCCGATCTGTGGCGCGCCGGAGGCACCTCGCTGGTGGCGGCCCGGCTGTTCGAAGCGGGCGTGCTGCGCGACTCGGTGACCCTGGTCGACGGGCGTTCACCGGCGGACGTGGCCTCGTCCGCCGTCGGCGCGGAGGGGCAGGACGTGGTGGCTGAGGTGAACTCCCCCGTCAAACCGCCGGGGGCACTGGCGATCCTGCGCGGCTCGCTCGCTCCCGACGGCTGCGTGCTGAAGCTGGGCGGGCGCCCCGACTTCGTCCGCCGGGGCCCGGCGCGGGTCTTCGACTCCGAGGAAGAGTGCTTCGAGGCCATCCAGAGCGGGCGGATCACGGACGGCGATGTGGTGGTCGTCCGCTATGAGGGCCCGGCCGGAGGGCCGGGCATGCGCGAGATGCTGTCGATCACCGGGGCGCTGGTGGGGCAGGGCCTGGGTGAGTCGGTCACGTTGGTCACCGATGGACGCTTCAGCGGTGTCTCGCGCGGCCTCGTGATCGGCCACGTCGCCCCGGAGGCATGGCACGGCGGACCCATCGCGCTCGTGGCGGACGGTGACACGGTCGTCGTCGACTCCGCCCGCAACACGCTCGACCTCGACGTACCCGCCGGAGAACTGGCCGAGCGCCGGGCGGGCTGGACGCGCCCGGAGCGCCCCGTCGAGCGTGGGGTGCTCAGCAAGTACGCGGCCATCGTCGGCTCGGCGTCGGACGGTGCGGTCACGGTGTGACGCGCTGCCGCGCGTGACTTACTTCCGGTGCGTGACCTATTGCCGCGTGTCACGCACCGCACCTCGCCGCGCACTGCCGGCTGTCACGCACTGCCGCAGGCGTTGTTTGACCTTGACACGGTGACAAGGTCTTCACTGCTCGCCAAGGAGGTGGTCTCCATGACGATCACGAGACACGACGCGCAAGACCTGCAAGCACTGCAAGCACTACGGGGCCTGGAGAACGACAATGCGTCGGTGCGCCTGCGGGCCGCTCTGGCGGTAGGCACGGCGCCCGACCCGCGCTTCGTCGACAAGCTCATCGAACGCTGCGCCATCGAGCCCGAGTTCTTCGTCCGGGACATGCTGACCTGGGCGCTCACCCGCCACCCGGTCTCCCTGACGCTCCCCGGGCTGCTCCGCGAGGTCCGCTCGCCGCGAGCGCAGGCCCGGAGCCAGGCGCTGCACACGCTCTCCAAGATCGGGGATCAGCGGGCGTGGCCGGCCATCACACGGGCGCTGCTGTCCGATGCCGACGACGAGGTGGCCAGGAGCGCCTGGCGGGCCGCGGTCCTGCTCGTACCGGAAGGCGAGGAACCCTCGCTGGCCACGGCGCTGGCGACACAGCTCGGGCGCGGTGAGCGGGAGACGCAGCTGAGTCTGAGCCGGGCACTGGTCGCGCTGGGCGAAGTCATCCTGCCCGCCCTGCACAAGGCAACGACGAGCCCTGACCCACGGGTGCACGCGCACGCGCTCGCGACGCAACGGCTGCTGCGCGACCCGGACACCGGGTTCGAATTCGCCATCGAGGAGGCGAAGCGCGTCGTGGCCCTCGGCGGGTCCGAGCAGGAGGGACAATAAGGCGTGTTGATCGGTGAGGTGGCGCGGCGGTCCGGGGTCAGTGCCCGCATGCTCAGGCACTACGAATCGCTCGGCCTGGTACGGCCCTCCGGGCGCAGCGGCTCGGGATACCGGGAGTACTCCGGGGAGGACATCCGGCGGATCTTCCACATCGAGAGCCTGCGGTCCCTGGGACTTTCGCTGCGCGAGATCGGACGCGCCCTCGACGACTCCGGCTTCACGCCGTCGGCGCTCGTCGGCGACCTCATCGCGCAGACGCGCGAACGCATCGCGGCCGAGACCGAGTTGCTCACGCGGTTGCGCCGCATCGATGCCGCCGGCCCCGCCGGCTGGGAGGACGTTCTCCAGGTCGTCGCGCTGCTCCAGGCCCTTGGCTCGAAGAACGCCGACGCGCGCCAGCGTGCCGCTCTCTCCTCGGCAGACGAGGTGCCGGTGCCGGTGGAGGCCCTGGTCGAGGCGGCACTGAGCGAGACGGAGCCGAACGTCGCCGGGGCGCTTCGATGGGCCCTCGCCCGATCGGGCGAGGGCGCTGCGGCGCTGCTGGCGCAGGGCCTCGGCGCACCGGTGGCCGCGGTACGGGAACGTGCCGTGCAGTCCCTCGCCGAAATGCCCGGCGACCAGGCCGGCGCGCAATTGCGCGAGGCCCTGGGGCACCCCGACGCCGTGGTGCGCGGGCATGCGGCGCTGGCACTGGGGGCACGAGGAGAAGCCGAGGCGGTCCCGACGCTCGTCGACATGATCGTGGAAGGGCGTAACGACACCGACGCGGCCGATGCCCTGAGCGTGCTGGCCGGCGACACCGCGCGCGCGGACCAGCTGGCGACCACGCTCATCGAACGCCTCGCCCAGGACACCACAGAGGCGCCGGCCCGCAGGCGGCTGACCCAGGCGCTGGCCGGCATCCCCGGGTCGAGGACGGCACATGCCCTCGTAGAGCTGTCGCAGGACCAGGACCGTGCCGTCGCGGTGACGGCGACGTACCTTCTTCGGCTACGAGACGGGTAGCGACGCGTAGCAACGGGTATCGGCGGGTCGCATCTCAATGCCAGAGCCAAACTGCCTCATCCGGCCCCACGCACCGCCCCGCCGCCCCGCTGCCATCGCCGTCATGGCCAAGAGGGCGCGCTCGCCCGCTACTTCATTTCTCGGCGATCAAGCCGGGACACGGTACCGGCGGCCCGCTTGGCGGCCTCACGCCCGCCGATCAGGCGAGGTGCTCTCCCATGCCGCCTCGATCATCCGGAAGACCTCGTCCACCACGGCCTCCGGGTCTTCCGCCTCGCGGGCCAGCGAGAAGGCGTCGATGGCGAACCTCGCGATCGCCCGGCCTGCCGTTGCGCCCCGGGCCAGGTCGGGATCGGCGGCGATAGCCGCTGCCAGCGACTCCGCGTGGCGCAGTCTCATCGACTGCTCGTACTGCCGCAGGGCGGGAGACTCGTCGATCATGTGCCAGATCGGGGCGGCGTCCTCCGCCGCGCAATGGCGCACCAGGGCGTGGATCTCGCGGCGCAGCGCGGCGATGAACGGCTCGCGCGGGGCGCGGCCGGTGACCGCCTGAGTCAGGCGTTGCTCGAAGTCTTCGTCCAGCTCGAACACCAGGGCCTCTTTCGAGGCGAAGTGGGAGAAGACCGTGGTGACGGCCACGTCGGCCTCGGCGGCCACGTCGCGGATGCCCACCGCCTCGTATCCGCGGTCCAGGAAGAGCCGCAGGGCGGTGTCGGCGATCTTCTGGCGAGTCGCGGCCTTCTTGCGCTCGCGACGTCCGGTCTGCACGGTCATGCACTGACACTACCAAATACAAAACCCTAACCGTTTTGAAACACTAACCGTTAGTGCTACGTTCGGCGGCATGAAGAAAGTGAGCTTCGCCGAGTTCGGCGGCCCCGGAGTCCTGCAACTCATAGATGCCGAGGAGCCCCACGCGGGCCCCGGCCAGATACGCGTCGCCGTGCGGGCGGCAGGCGTGAACCCCGTCGACTGGAGGGTCCGCGAGGGCCAGGTCCTGGGCGCCCATCCGACCGAGCTGCCCTCCGGGGTGGGGCTCGACGCCGCCGGGACGGTGGACGAGGTCGGCGAGGGCGTCGAAGGAGTCGAGATCGGCGACCACGTGTTCGGCGAAGGGCACAGCACCTACGCCGAGTTCGCCGTACTGGGAGCGTGGGCCCGCATGCCCGAGGGCCTGACGTTCGAAGAGGCGGCCGGGTACCCCTCCGTAGTGGAGACCGCGCTGCGCATCATCGGCCAGGTCGGCGTGGAGCCGGGGCAGACGCTGCTGGTCAGCGGTGCGTCCGGCGGAGTCGGATCGGCGGTGCTGCAGATCGCCCGCGAGCGCGGCATTACGGTGATCGGCACGGCCGGCGCCGCGAACCAGGATTATCTGCGCAGCCTCGGCGCCCTCGCCACGACGTACGGCGAGGGCTGGGTGGAACGCGTGCGGCAGCTCGGCCACGTCGACGCGGCTCTCGACCTGGCCGGTTCGGGAGTCATCCGCGAACTCGTCGAACTGACCGGCGACCCGCGGAAGGTGGTCTCCATCGCCGACCTCACGGCACCGGATCTCGGCGTCCGCTTCTCGGGCGTCGCCGGGAGCGTGCCGGACGCCCTCGCCGAGGCCGCCGACCTCATCACGCGGGGCAAGCTCCACATCCCGGTCGAGAAGTCGTACACACTCGCCGACGCCGCGGCGGCACACACCGACAGCCAGGCGGGTCACACGCGCGGGCGCCGCGTCATGGTGATCTGAGAGCCGGACACAGAGCAGACACGGAGCGGGCAGCCACGTAGTCGATCAACTGCTCGGTGATCAGGGCCGCGCACCAGTCTCAGGGCCTCTTGGTTCTCGGCCGGTGTGCAGTCCTCCAGCCAGAACGGGCGGTACGGTTCGAGGTCCTTGCCGAGCCCGGCCGCCTGGATCGGGCTGAGCCGGTGGTGTGCGTCGTGCAGCAGCGGTAACTCGGCGCCTAACTCCGGGCGGACCGCCTCGAAGACGGTGTGCGCGTGCCGCAGGTAGGCGTCGGTGTCCCAGTCCTCCACCAGCGGGCGGGCCTGCTGGTGCAGGACGGCTGCACCGCTCTCGTCGGTGCTGTGCACGCCGTAGACCGCCTTCAGGCCGGGGATGCCGGACTGGATGCGCACGGCCTGGTGGCCCTCGGCGAGCCGGGCCCGCAAGATAGCTGACGACGGCGAGTCCCCGGCCGTGCACGTCAAAAGCACGGGCGCCTCCAGGGAGCGCAGGTGTCACCGCCCCGCCCCGGCACAAGGCGCGCCGGCGCGGGTACAGTCCCGGCGAGCCGATTGGAGCCGGGGGGCCAGATGGACAGCTCAGTCAGTCCGATCGTGATCGCGGTGCTGGGTATCGGCGGCACGCTCGCGGCCGCCGTCATCACGCAGCGCGGCGCCGATCGCGCCAGGGCCCGCGAACTGGAGCACACCAGGCAACTCCAGCGGGACGAGCGCGAGTACAACACTCGGCAGGCCCGGCTGGAGGCGCGGCGCACGTGCTACGCCGCCCTCAGCGCGGGCACGCGCGACTTGGCCAACGTGCTGACGAGGGTCCTCCACGCGCTGGAGAACAACGAGGTGACCGAGGAGCTGCGGTCGGATCTGGAGCGGGCACGCCGTGAGCACCGTATGCGTCACGCCGAGGCCCAGATGGTGCTGCCGGACTCTGTGGCAGCGGCAGCCAGCACGGCCAACCGCCATCTCGGCGATCTCTACGGCCTGCTCATGCGTCTCGACGGGGGCACCGCGCAGAGAGGCGAGAGCCTGAGCGCCGCCAGGCACAGCATGGACCAGCTGTGGGATCCCCTGTGGCGCATGCGGCACGTCATGCGCGTCGACCTCGGGATCACGGAACCCGAGCAAACCCCCTAGCAGCCCGACGCGCATCGTCCGGCCGGCCCGCTCGGGCGATCTTGCGAGCGGCTGCCGCCTGCGTGTAAGAACCCCGTGACGGGCTGACCGTCAGCCGACAACCCCCGCCGGACGACAACGCGGTGGCGATGTGAGAGGACCCACCGAGCATGAGCACAACAGCGCGAAGCGAGGCCCTTTCCGGATGGCAGGCGAGACCGGTCCTGAGCAGTGCCGCGCTCGTACTGGTCCTCGGCGCCGGGCTGACGACCGACCACGCGTTCTCCTCCGACTACAGCACCGCGTCAACCGTTCCCGTCGACTGCGAGGCGGTGGCGGCAGACAGCCTCGACCGCGCCAGGGCCGATCTGGTCTCCAGAGCCATCACGCCTCCGAGCGGAACCGTGGACCTTTCCGTACAGGCCGTGCCGGTGGAGTGCCGTGACGAGTTGCGGCGCGTGGATGCCGTCGTGGAAGAAGAGCGCGGGAAACAGGTGACCTGGGATGTGCGCATCGACCGGAGCCGTTTCTACATCGTCGAACAAGGCCCTGAACCCAAGCTTCCGGAACCGGACTACCTGGCCGAGAAGGTAACGCGCCACCCCGGCCAGATCACCGTCGTCAGCCGCGTGCGGAACCACACTGCCCGCGTGACACTGAAGATCGCCGACCGCGCCGCCGCCCCGGAGGAGAACGGGTGGCGGCTCCTGTCGGCGTCCGACTATCGCCCGGACCACAAGGGCGTTATGGCCGTCAGCGACGGCGGATACCCCCTCCGGGGGATGTCGGCCGGCAAAGACCTGCGGCCGTCGGACCTGCACCTCGACCCCGCCAGGACCTACCGCGTCCACATCTACGCGCACGGCCGCGACAACTCGGCAGAACGCCGGGCTGCCGCCGCCGAGGCCGAGGACTGGCCGAAGGCGATGTGGGATCTGGAACGGTATTACGTCCTCTTCGTGCCGCTCGCCGGGTAGATGGCAGGGCGGGTCAGCCCGAGGACACCGATCGCCGGCGACCGCACCAGGAGGAGCGGGCGTGGAGGCGAACGTACGCCGCTGCGGGCGCAGTTGGACTGGGGGAGCCGAAGACGGCGCGAGGTTCTCGCGCGGGTACGGCCCGTCGGCTCTCAGGTCGTGCCGCGCCGGATCAGGCGGTGCGGCACGGTCAGCTCCTGCGGAGGGACGGCGTTGCCGGGACTGTATATGCGGTCCGCCAGGCACTGCAGGGAGCGTTCGGCGATCTGCTGCTTGTCCGGCGCGATGGTGGTCAGCGGGGGGTGGCTGTAGCGGCCGTCCTCGATGTCGTCGAACCCGACGATCGCGAGGTCCTCGGGCACGCGCAGGCCTCGTTCGTGCGCCACGTGCAGGGCTCCCAGGGCGAGTTCGTCGCTGAAGGCGAACACGGCGTCGGGCGCGGTCGGCCCGTCGAGGAGTTCGGCCATGGCGCGGGCTCCGTCCGCCCGGTGCAGTGCGGCGACGGTGCGCTGGGCTTCGGGCAGTCGAGGCAGCCCCGCGCGGTCCAGCGCGCGGCGGTAACCCTCGGCGCGCAGCCGGGCGGTGCCGTTGTGCAGGTGAGGCTGCAGGCCGATGGCGGCGATGCGCCGGCGGCCGAGGGAGATCAGGTGGCCGGTGGCCTCGTCGGCAGCGGTGACGTTGTCGACGGCGACGCGGTCCGCCGCTCCTTGCGGGCTGCGCTCGCCGAGCAGGACGAGGGGCACGGCGGGCGCGGTCGCGGCGAGTTCGGCCGGGTCCATTGCCCAGGGGCTGATGATGAGGCCGTCGACCACGCGTCCGCCGCCCCGGGCGAGCAGGCGGCGTTCGGCGTCGGCGTCTCCCCCGGTCTGGTCGATGATCACGGTCCAGGAGCGGCGCTGGGCCTCCTGCACCAACAGCCCGGCCAGTTCGCCGAAGTACGGCGAGTGCAGTTCGGGGATGGCCAGGCCGATGATGCCGGTACGGCCGGCGCGCAGGCTGCGGGCGGCGAGGTTGGGGCGGTATCCGAGTTCGTCGATCGCCTCCTGCACGCGCTCGCGGGTCTCGGGCGCCACGGAAGCGGATCCGCTGACGACGTTCGAGACGGTGCGCACGGAGACGCCGGCGCGGGCGGCCACATCCTTCAGACGACTGCTCACCGCGCCATCCTTTCATGGCACATCGTTTACCAAGCAGGTACCCGGAAGGGTATTGCAACGTTGCATTCAACGATGCAATGTGGGGGCGGAAGCTCTGCTTGCAAGGAGGCAAGGGATGACTGTGTCCGCATTTCCCGGTATCCGCCCCGCTGACCTGGACGTCGACGTGACCCGGGACGTGGCGAACCTGTACGCCGACGGCATCACCGCGCGGAAGGGGGCCTTCACCAAGGAGTGGGCCGACCGACTGCGCGAGGACATCGAGACCGCCTTCGAGGAGGCGCGCTCCCGGCCCGACGGCGCGGTGGGCCGGGGCCCGCACCGCTACTACGTGGAGATCCACCCCGAGCAGCTGCGCGGATTCGTCGACCTGGTCGATCACCCGTGGGTCAGGTCGGTGGCGACGGCCGTCCTCGGCCCCGACTACCGCATCGTCGAACTCGGCTTCGACATACCGCTGGAGGGCGCGGTGAACCAGCCCTGGCACCGCGACTTCCCCATCCCGGACGAGACGCGCGCCGAGCGCCGCCTCACCTCCCTGGCCTTCAACGTCACCGCCGTCGACACCGCCGAGGACATGGGCCCCTTCGAGATCGCGCCCGGCACCCAATGGGACGACGAACCCGATTTCAAGCACGGCATGTTCCCGCCCCGCGAGCGCTACGGCCGCTACGAGCAGCGCGCGCTGCGCAAGTACCCCCAGCGCGGCGACATCTCGGCCCGCACCGCGCTGACCATTCACCGCGGCACCAAGAACGAGTCGGTCAAGGCGCGGCCCGTCCTCGTGCTCGGCCTCGACGGGCCGGAGGCCGACAACGCCGAACGCCACGACACCGCGATCACCCGGGCCTACCGGGAGACGCTGCCGCAGCGGGTGCGCCGCCACCTGGACTGCCCGGTCGTCGACGAGCTGACGCCCATCACCCAGAAGCACACCATCGAGGGTCTGGTCATGGGCGATGCCTGAGGTGACCCTGGCGGCCGACCGCCCGGCGGCCCGCCCCCGAGGCACGGGGCGCCCGCCGATGCTGGTCTATGCCGTCGCCGCCGTATCGGCCCTCGGCGGTCTGCTCTTCGGCTACGACACCGGCATCATCTCCGGCGCCCTGCTGCACCTGCGGGACGACCTCGACCTCTCCTCACGCGAGCAGGAGATCGTCGTCAGTGTCATCCTCCTCGGCGCGATGGTCGGCGCGCTGGTGTCGGGGCGCGCCGCGATACGGCACGGTCGGCGCAAGGTGGTGGCGGCGGTCGCGGTGATCTTCGCCGTCGGCGCGGTGGCGGCCGCGCTCGCCCCGGACGTGACGACGCTGGTCGCCGCGCGCTTCGTGCTCGGCCTCGCGGTGGGCGGCGCATCGAACATGGTGCCCGTCTACATCGCGGAACTGGCCCCGGCGGCCGTGCGCGGCCGGCTCATGGTGCTCTTCCAGCTGATGGTCGCCATCGGTCAGCTCATCGCGTATCTCTGCGGCTGGGCCCTGACCGGCAACGGCGGCTGGCGCGTCATGTTCGCCCTCGCCGTCGTCCCCGCCGTGGCGCTGGCCGTCGGCATGATGTTCCTGCCGGAGAGCCCGCGGTGGCTCATCGCGCAGAACCGTACCGACGACGCGGTGCGCACGCTGCGACGGCTGCGGCCCGCCGGAGCGGACGTGACCGCGGAGGTGGCCGAGATCGCCTCGGTGGCGGCCGACGCCTCTGCGGAGGGCGGCAGTTGGCGCATGCTGCGTCGGCGATGGCTGCGTCCGGCTCTTCTGATCGCGGTGGGCATCGCGGCGTTCTCCCAGCTCACCGGGATCAACGCCATCGTCTACTACGCACCGACGATCCTGAACGACGCGGGCTTCGGCGACTCGGTCTCCCTGCTCACCGGCATCGGGATCGGCGCCATGCTCGTCGTGGCGGGGGTGGTGGGCGCCATCGCCGTCGACAAGGCCGGGCGGCGCCGCACGATGCTGTGGTTCCTGCCCGGCTCGGCACTGGCGATGGCGGTGCTCGCGCTCGCCTTCAGTACCTCCACAGAGTCCGCCGCCCAACGCTGGACCGTGATCATCTCGCTGTTCGCGTACATCCTGTTCAACGGCGTGGGGATGCAGGCCGTGGTCTGGCTGATCGGCCCGGAGATCCTGCCGCTGAGCGTGCGCGGCCCGGCCACCAGCCTGGCCACGCTCTCCGTGTGGGGCTTCGACCTGCTCATCGCCATGACCGCCCTGACGGCCATCAACACCATCGGCCGTTCCGGCACCTTCCTGTTCTACGCGCTGATGAACGTCGCCTGCATCGTCTTCGTGGCGCTGAAGGTGCCGGAGACGAAGGGCAGGAGCCTGGAGAGCATCGAGCAGGCCCTGCACAGCCCGCTCGGTTTCCGCAGGGCGCTGGAGAAGAGGTGACGGAGCATCTCCGGGCGGCGGGCTCAACGCATCGCTCGCGCTCCGGGCGGCGGGCTCAACGCAGCGCTTGCGGCGGGCAGTTCACGCTCTCTGGGCCTCCCGGACCATGGCCAGGACGCCGCCCGCGAGACCGTAGGACCTCACGCTGCGGGAGGTTCAAGCAGCACGGACGCCGCCTCTCAGCTGCCTACTTCACCTTCCCTTCCCAGTGTCGGCCATCGTGATCGAGGTCAGGTACGACTTCGAGGTCGACCTTGTTCAGCTGGCCGCGCGGAATGTCGAACGCGAACTCGGCGGTGGCGTTCGCATCCGGTGACACGCTGCCCTCTATCCCGAAGTCGAGGTTCTCGGCGCTGTCAAAGATCCGAGGGCACGACTCCCCGTCCTCACCGGACTTCACGTACACCGACATCAGTACGGCGTCGAACGGCTCATCGGTGCCGTTGTGGACCTTGACGCGCCACTTCACGGCCTGATTGCCCGCCTCGTGCCCGGCGGCAGTGTTCGAGGGCGTGAACTTCGCCGGCTTCCACGTGGTGACGGTCAGGCCGTCATCCCACTTCTTCGTGTCTCCCCAGGAGCCCGCCTCGTCAGCTGTCGGTGGCAGTGAAGGAGCTGCCACGGCCATGCTGCTGCCGGCTCCCAGAAGGCATGCGGTCATCGCGGCGACCGACAGGCGGGCGACCGCGGAGGTGCGTATGCCGTTCATACCTCCAGGATCCGCCCGCCTCGGGGCCCGGGCGACCGGGGCAGTTCAGGCTTCGTGGCTGTCGCGGGCCGAGACCGGAAAACGGGGCAAGTCGAGGGCTTCGGGAAATGGCGATGCGCCCGTGGCAGGTCACGGGCGACACTGGGGCCGTGCTGATCATGGATGCCGTGCTGGAAAGTTACCGGGCCCGACACTTCGCCCTGTGGCCCGTCGCCGCCCCGCCCGCCGACCGCCTCCTGTCACTGTCCGGCGAACTGTCACCGCACGAGCTAGGCACTGCGATGGCGGTCCTGACCAGCTACAACAAGGGCCATCGCGAGCGCCGGGCCAGCGATCCCGAGAACAGCGTGGACCAGATCCGCCGCCTGGTGACGACGGAGTGCGTCGTCGCCCCCGGCGGCCTGCGGATCCGGGACACCACCACCGGGGTCACGGCGTCGCCCGGATGCTGCTTCGGCCTGGAGAACTGGCGGGACTGGCTTGATCTCCTGGACGGCGGAGAACC
Source organism: Streptomyces longisporoflavus (assembly GCF_014649775.1). Classification (GTDB taxonomy): domain Bacteria; phylum Actinomycetota; class Actinomycetes; order Streptomycetales; family Streptomycetaceae; genus Streptomyces; species Streptomyces longisporoflavus. Next base: position 252,754 of record NZ_BMTR01000002.1, read on the forward strand.
ATGGCTCGGCCACGACCCCACGCCACGCGTCGAGCACGTCGGGGCGACCATCCAGTTGTGGCCCGATGGGGACGACCGGGAAGGGCTGCCCATTTCTTTGCCCCTTTCTCAGCTGCCGGACCTGCTGGGATCAGTCCAGGACCAACTCATCGGTTTCCTGGCGTCCGTCGAGGAATGGGCTACGCAATACGTTCCGCCCCTGGCCACAGCGGTGGTGACGAAGCTCGACGAAGACCTGGCCATAGGCCGCCCTCTGCGGAATGACCACGCCTGAGGCACCGCCCCCCTCGAAGAGGTGCTCAATTCGGCACTGAGAGGAACTGGTGGGCGCCGCGCAACGCTGTACCGCGCAGCGGCCATCGCCAGGCGGACAGGCCCATCGACATGACCCCTCGGCATGACTGCCCGGAGGAAGGGAACCTGCCTGACTGACCGTCGTCGATGACCTCCCGATTTCCGGTGACGTGCTGGAGTTGGCCTGCGGAACGGGGCAATGGACTCCGCTGCTCGCCGCGCGGGCGCGTACGGTGACCGCCGTCGACGCGGCACCCGAAGTCCTGGCCATCGCCCGGCAGCGCACCGCATCCGCCGCCGTCCAGTTCCTGCAAGCCAACCTGTTCGAATGGCAGCCGCCGCGACGCTACGACACGGTGTTATTCGCCTTCTGGCTCTCCCACGTCCCGCCGGCACGGTTGCCCGGCTTCTGGAGCGCCGTCGCCGCCGCTCTCGTGCCGGGAGGCAAAGCGATCTTCATCGACGACGGTCCAGCCGCAGTGGCAGAGGAGGAGGTCCTCGCGAACGGCTCCTCCCCGGCGGTGCTGCGCAGGCTCGACGACGGCAGCCGGTACCGCGTCGTGAAGGTGTTCCACGATGCCCGGACGCTCACGGACGACCTGACGGCACTGGGATGGTCGGCCCGGGTCCGTGCGATGGCCGGTGCCTATGTCGGAAACGCGGAACCGCCACCGCCCGCCTGAAGTGAGTGAGTGTGGGTGAGTGTCGGGGGCCACTTCAGAAACCCCGGTGCCGCGCATAGCCGCCGTCGACGATCGACACGGCCTTGCCGACTGCGGCTGTCGAGCCCGGGACCGGGACCGGCGACAGCGGTGCCCCCCGATCGGCGGCGTCTACCGGCTTGACCGGGCATCTCACGCCGGCCTCAGCACCGGCGCGGTGGCGTCAGTTTCTAAGGTGCAGGTATGCACAGGATCACCTCCCTCCCCGCCCCCGTACATGCCCGCCTTCGCGGCAGCCGTCTCGCGGTGCTCCTCCCGAAGGGCGGCTCGGCGTGACCCTCAACCAGTTGCGGGCCTTCGTCGAGGCCGAACGGCTCGGATCCTTCACCGCCGCCGCACAGGCCATGGACATCGCCCAGGCGTCCGCGTCCGAGCTGGTCCGGCGCCTCGAGGCGGAGCTGGAGGCGGAGCTGTTCCTGCGCGGCAGCCGCACCCTGACCCTGACAGCGGCGGGGCGGGAGCTGCTGCCGTACGCCCAGGAGTCGGTGGCGGCGGCCGACAGCGGGACGCGGGCCGTGCACTCACTCGGCTCGCTCGGCGGCGGCACCGCCACCTTCGGGGTGCTCCGCAACGCCGACTACTACCTGCTCTCCAACCTCGTGCAGATGTTCCACGCCCGCTATCCGGCCGTCCGCGTACGGCTCGTGGGCCAGAACTCCGCCGAGACCGCCCTGGCCGTCGCGGCGGGGCAGATCGAGGCGGGCCTGGTCATTCTGCCCATCGACGACGAAGGCCTCGCCATCACTCCCCTCATGCGGGACGAGGTGTTCTTCGTCAGTGCGAGTGCCGAGCGCACCCGCGTCCCCGTGACCATCGAGGCGTTCTCCCGGGCGCCGCTCGTGCTGTATGACGCGCACTACGGCTGGAAGGACCCGACCCGGCGCCAGCTCGCCGAGCGCGCCCAGCTCGCCGGAGCCCGGATCGATCCTCTGATCGAGCTCGAACACGTGGAAGCCGCACTGAAGTTGGCCGCGGCCGGAGCCGGCGACACCATCGCGAGCCGGGCCGTCATCGACAGCCCCAGATTCCCCGCCGGACTGCACACCGCGCCCTTCGCCGAGCCCCTCTACGACACCATCGCGCTCGTCAGGCGCCGCGGCCGCCCCCTCTCGCGCGCCACCCGGGAACTCGCCCGCCTCGCCGAGGACACCATCCGGGAGATCGGGAGCGGACTACTGACGTGACGGGCGGCTGGCGGCTGGCGGCTCGCGGCTGGCGGCTGGCGGCTGGCGGCTGGCGGCTGGCGGCTGGGGATGCGCCGCCGGGAGTCCTACAGGGAAACCCTGTGGCAGGCGCAGGATTCGCCCCTCTAGTCCTGTGGCACAGCCGCGTCTACCGTCCCGGATATGCAGATCACGCACGACGAACAGAAGACCCTCGCTCCCTTCCAGTGGCTCAAGAAGCCGGAGGTCGACGGTCCCCCCGCCCAGCGCGACCCCAAGGTGGTCGAGCGCGTCTCCCAGATGCTGAAGGAGATCGAGACCAAGGGCATGGACGCGGTCCGTGCCTACGGCAAGGAGCTTGACGGCTGGTCCGGCGATCTCGAGATCGGGGCCACCGAGCTCAAGAAGTCGGGCGACGCCCTGCCCGCCGACGTCCGCACCGCCCTCGAGATGGGCTACGAGCGCACGCACCGCTTCGCCTCGGCGCAGCGCGAGCACCTGACCGACTTCGAGGTCGAGCTCGCCCCTGGCGTGCGGGGCGGACAGCGCTACGTCCCGGTGTCGCGGGTCGGCGCCTACCTCCCCGCAGGCCGCTTCCCGCTCCTGGCCAGCGCCTTCATGACCGTGGGCGTCGCCAAGACGGCCGGCGTGCCCACCGTGGTGGCCTGCACTCCGCCCTCCGGCGAGCACGGCGCCCACCCGGCCGTGCTCTACGGCGCCTACCTCTCCCGCGCCGACCGCGTCTTCGCCGTCGGCGGTGTCCAGGCCCTCGGCGCGATGGCGTTCGGCCTCCTCGGCGAGGCCCCCGTCGACATGCTGGTCGGCGCCGGCAACGCCTTCGTCACGGAGGCCAAGCGGCAGCTCTTCGGGCAGGTCGGCATCGACCTCCTGGCCGGACCGTCCGAGGTCGCCGTCATCGCCGACGACACCGCCGACCCGGTCTGGGTCGCCGCGGACCTGCTCGGCCAGGCCGAACACGGGCCGAACTCCCCCGCCGCGCTGATCACCACCTCGGAGAAGCTGGGCCGGGCGGTCGTCGCCGAGATGGACCGGCAGCTCGAGACGCTCGCCACCCGCGACATCGCGGGGCCCGCCTGGCGCGACTTCGGCTCCGTCGTCGTCGTGCGCGACCGGGACCAGGCCGTCGCCGTGTCCGACATCCTGGGCCCCGAGCACCTGGAGATCCAGACGGAGGACGACGACTTCTACCTGCGAAACCTCACCAATTACGGCTCCGTCTTCATCGGCCCCTGGTCGACCGTCGCCTACTCCGACAAGGGCATCGCCGGCACGAACCACGTGCTGCCCACCGGCAAGACGTCCCGCTACAACGCGGGTCTCTCCGTCTCCCGCTTCCTCAAGCCGCTCACGTACCAGCGTGCCGTCAAGGAGGGCACGGCGTCCCTGGCGCCCGCCGTCGAACGGATCTCCGCCTTCGAGGGCCTCGCGGCCCACGGTGCGACCGCCACGATCCGTATCGACCGGATCGGCCGCACGTCCGGCGCGTTCGACGCGATCCCGGACGCGCTGCGCGAGCAGCTCTGATCCCGGCCCCCGCCCCCGACCGGCCCCGCCCCCGTGCCGACCCGGCAGGGGGTGGGGGTCCCGGCCCCGGGAGCAGCACGCTCCCGCCGCGACCGGTGCCCGGGCCGCCGCCGGTGACGAACGCCCGGGACGAGTGAGTACCGTCCTGTACCAGGGGCATCCGCGCCCCCACTCCCCCGAGGATCTCCCCATGCACCACCCCACGCTCGAACCGGCGCCCCCGACCGCCGGGCCCGCGCTCCAACAGGGCCTCAAGGGCCGCCAGATCACCATGATCTCCATCGGCGGCGTGATCGGGGCCGGTCTCTTCGTCGGCTCGTCGACCGCCGTCGCGGCCGCGGGACCGGCCGTTCTGATCTCCTTCCTGCTGGCCGCCGCCCTGGTGGTGCTCGTCATGCAGATGCTCGGGGAGATGGCCGTCGCCAACCCCGACACGGGCTCGTTCTCCACCTACGCGGACCGCGCCCTGGGCCGGTGGGCCGGATTCTCCATCGGCTGGCTGTACTGGTGGTTCTACATTCTCGTCATTCCCATCGAGGCCATCGCCGCGGGCGAGGTCATCGCGGGTCTCACGTCGGTGCCGAGCTGGATCCCGGCGCTCGCCATGATCGCTCTGCTCGCGGGCAGCAACCTCCTGGCGGTGCGCAACTACGGGGAGTTCGAGTACTGGTTCGCCCTCCTGAAGGTCGTCGCGATCGTGGCCTTCCTCGTACTCGGCGCGCTCGCGATCTTCGGGGTCCTTCCCGGGTCGGATGCCCACGGCGTCTCGCATCTGTGGAGCGAGGGTGGCTTCGCGCCCAAGGGCGGGGTGGCCGTGCTCGCCGGTCTGCTCACGGCGATGTTCAGTTTCCAGGGCAGCGAGATCGTCACGATCGCCGCCGCCGAGTCCGAGGAACCGAAGAAGAACATCAAGAAGGCCGTCCGCGCCGTCGTGTGGCGCCTCGGACTCTTCTACGTCGGCTCGATCTTCGTCGTGGTCAGCCTGGTGCCGTGGAACTCCGACGCCCTCGCCGACGGCTCCTACCAGGCGGTCCTCGACCGCATGAACATCCCGGGCGCCGGCCTGATCATGGACGTGGTCCTCGTCGTGGCCGTGAGCAGCTGCCTCAACTCGGCCATCTACACCGCCTCGCGCATGGCGTTCTCCCTGGCCCGCCGCCAGGACGCCCCCGCGGCCCTCGCCGCCACATCGGCGGCCGGTGTGCCCCGTAACGCGGTCCTCGCCTCGACCGTCATCGGCGTGGCCGCGGTGATCGCCAACTATCTGCTGCCGAGCGTCTTCACGTACCTCATCGCGTCCAGCGGCGCGATCGCCCTGATGATGTACATGGTCATCGCCATCACCCAGTACGCCACCCGCCGCAAGGAGCCTCAGCCCACCGAGGTGCGGATGTGGGCCTTCCCCTACCTGACCCTCGCCACGATCGCCTTCATCGCCGGGGTGCTCGTCCTCATGGCGGTGCTGCCCGGTCACCGACTGGAACTGTGGCTCTCCCTCGCCCTGGCCGCGGTCCTGGTCACCGCGGGGGTGCTGCGACAGCGGCGGCACGGCAACCGGCCCCCTGCGGTGAGCAGGCAGGCGTGAGGCGTCAGGGGTGCCGGGCGTGCGTGGCCCGCGGCACGAACTCGGTCGGCAGGACCAGGCGTTCGCCGTCGGGGTCGGCGTCTCCGTCGATGCGCCGTACGAGCAGGCGCGCCGCCTGACGCGAGAGTTCGCGCAGGTCGTGGCGGACCGTGGTGAGCCGGAAGACCTCCCAGGACGCCATGGGCAGATCGTCGAAACCGATCACGGTCAGGTCGTCGGGGACCCGGACGCCGGCCGCCAGGGCCGCGTTCAGCGCGCCGATGGCGACCACGTCGTTGCCGCAGAAGACCGCAGTGGGGGTCTCGGCGGCGTCGAGCAGCCGGGGCAGCGCCTCGTATCCGGTCTCGTACTCGAAGGCGCCGCGGGCCACCCGGTCCTCGGGCAGTCCGATGCCCGCGTCGGCCAAGGCCAGGCGGAAACCCAGTTCCCGGTCGCGGCCGGTCGTCGTGTTCGCCGCGCCGAAGATGCCGGCGATCCGCCGGTGGCCGAGCTCGGCGAGCGTGTGGGCGACGAGGCGGCCGCCGCCCTCGTTGTCGACGACGGAGGCGTAGTCGCCCCGCCGGCCCGTCTCGCGGTTCAGGAAGACGTAGGGCATGCCGCGGCGGTCGAGCTGCGCCGGGAGAGCGGAGTCGGTGGTGGCCGTCGCGAGCACCACGCCGTCGAGCGACTGGTCCAGGAGCTTCTCCTCGGCCACGGCCTCGTCGGAGCGTTCGGTCAGGAGCATCATCCGGTAGCCCAGGGCCTGGAGCTCGTCGTGCAGGGGTGCGATGACGTGCGGGTAGAAGGGGTTCGTCAGGTCGGTGACGATCACCCCGATCCGACGGGTGGAGCGGGTCGACAGCGTGCGGCCCGCTTCGCTGGGCACGTAGTTCAGTGCCTGCGCCGCCTTGCGGACCTTCTCGCGGGTCGCGGCGGACACCCGTCGGTCGTCCCGCAGGGCGCGGGAGACGGTCGGCTGCGAAACGCCGGCCAGCCTCGCCACGTCGTGACTCGTGATCGCCATCGGCCCTCTCCTCGTCGACCGGTGCGCCACCCCGGCGTCCGGCTTTTCAGTATACGTATGTCGCATCAACCCGAAGGGCGGGTGCGGACAGGTGCGCGCCCCCGCTCGCGACCCGCGCGGCACACCCCGCCGGTGACGCCGATCCCCGCCGCCCGCAAGCAGGCGGACGGCAACTCCTGCGTGCCTCCACGAGAAGCACCGACACACGTCCCGCGCACCCTACGCCCGCAACCCGCACCACGTGCCCCCTTGACATCGCACAACACAGGGCCTGTCATGGGAATGCATACGTATTCCATTCGAGGGAGCAGCCATGCCTGACGTCGTCGTGTCCACCGCCGAGCTGGGGCGTCGTACGGTCCGCCGCAGTGACTTCGTCTCCTGCAACCAGGCCTTCATCGACTGCCGTACACCGGGCTCGGACCGGAAGGAGAACTACGCGATGATCGGGCCCGGCGTCTCGCAGGCCGCCGGTCAGCACGTCAACCTGCGACTGGCGCACGGTTACAACATCGGCGCGGCCGCCATGCCCCACGGCATCACCAACAACCTCCACCTGCACTACACCGCCGAGGTGTTCGTCTGCACCGAGGGCGAGTACCTCCTTCGCTGGGGCGCCGACGGCACCGAGGGGGAACTGACGCTCAAGGCCGGCGACATCGCCTCCATCCCCACCTGGATCTTCCGCGGCTTCACCAACACCGGCCCGGACCACGGCTGGATGTTCACCGTCCTCGGCCACGACCACACGGGCGGCATCATCTGGGGCCCCTCGGTGCTGCGCGAGGCCGAGGGCCACGGCCTGTACCTGACCGCCGACAACCAGCTGATCGACACGGTCGCCGGCGACGAGATCCCGCCCGGCACCGAACTGACCGAGCCGATGACGCAGGAGTACATCGACCGCCTGCGTCACTACAGCGTCGACGAGATGAAGCGCCGTGTCGCGGCCGGCGACGAACTGGTCTGGTCCGAGCGGCCCTTCCTCGACAGCACCCTGCCGGGCGGCGGAGTGCGGCTGAGCTGCGTCATCGGCTACGGCATGACCGAGGACCCGCACCAGGAGCCCCGCGTCTTCAACCCGCACGGCCACAACGTCGCCTGGCTGCGTGCCGAACCGGGCCAGGGCGTCTCCCCGCACCGCCAGCACGAGACGCAGACGCTGATCGTCAAGGACGGCCTGTGGGAGATCACCCTCAACCGCACCGACCCCGTCACGGTCCAACTGGGCCCGCGCGACATGCTCTCCGTACCGCAGGACGCATGGCGCACCCTGCGCAACGTCGGCGACGAGCGGGGCGACCTCCTGGTCGTCAACTCCGGTGACGGCCGCGTGCGCCTGGAGTGGGACAAGGAAGTCTCCAAGGCCGCCGCCGACGCGGGCCTCGGCATCGACCACAACGGTTACGTGGCCCCGTACGCGCTGCTGCCCCGCTCCGCGCGCCGCTGGTGACCGCCGTGCCCCATGTCGAGCCGCCGTCCGAACCGCTGCCGCTGGTGGTGGTCCCCGGCATGATGTGCGACCCGAGCCTGTGGGCGGAGGTGGACTTCCCCGAAGGACACCCGGTCCTGCATCTCGAACTGGGAAAGCCGGACATCGGGGCGCTGGCCGACGACCTCCTGGCCAGGGTGTCCGGACCGTTCGTCGTGGTCGGGCTCAGCCTGGGCGCCATCGTCGCGTTCGAGGCACTGCGGCGCTCCCCGGAACGGATCGCCGGACTCTGCGTCATGTCGACGAACGCGGGAGCGCCGCGCCCCGAGCAGTACGCCGCCTGGCGCGCGATGGAGGGCCTGGTCGACGACGGGCGGTTCGCGGACGCCGTCGAACAGACCCTGCCCGGCATGTTCCCCACGCCGCGTCCGTCGAGCGAGTCGGCGGAGCGCTACCGGCGCATGGCCCGGGCCGTGGGGCCCGACGCCGCGCGCGCCCAGCTGGCCGCCCAGTCGACTCGCCGGGACGCGATCGACGCGCTGCGCGGCGCGAGGTGCCCGGCCGTGGTCCTGTCCGGCAGCCGCGACGCACTGTGCCCGCCGGACTTCCACCAGGTCATCGCGAGCGCTCTGCCGGACGCGGAACTGCGCACGGTCCCCGACGCGGGGCATCTCCTGCCCTGGCAGGAGCCGTCCGCCGTCTCCGACGCGCTGCGTGACCTGCTCGGACGAGTGCGGACGCGGCCGACGGCGTGCCCGACGCGCCCCGCCTTCTGAAACACCGCTGCTGACACCGCCCCCATACAGCTCAAGAACCTCAGAGCCCCCGAGTCAAGAACCCCCAGAACCCCGAGAAAAGAGCCGTCATGCCTCGTTTCCTCAAGTCCCCCGTCCCCGCCGGCACGGTGAGCGCCGCCCGCGCGGACGTCGCCGACCGCGTGAGCGCCATCCTCGACGACATCCGCGGCCGGGGTGACGAAGCGGTCCGCCAGTACTCGGAGAAGTTCGACAACTGGAGCCCTGAGTCCTTCCGCCTCTCCCCGGACGAGATCAAGAAGATCGTCGCCGATGTGCCGGAGACGGTCCTGGACGACATCCGCTTCGTCCAGCAGCAGGTACGTACGTTCGCGCAGGCCCAGCGCGACTCGCTGCACGACGTGGAGATCGAGACACTGCCCGGCGTCCGCCTGGGACACCGGCACGTTCCGGTGGCCGGCGCCGGAGCGTACATACCGGGCGGGCGCTACCCGCTGACCGCCTCGGCGCACATGACGATCGTGACGGCGAAGGTGGCCGGGGTGGAGCGGGTCGCCGCCTGCACCCCGCCGATCCGGGGCGAGATCCCCGCCGCGACGGTCGCGGCCATGCATCTGGCCGGGGCCGACGAGCTCTACCTCCTGGGCGGCGTCCAGGCCGTGGCCGCCCTGGCCATCGGAACCGAGACGGTCGGCCGGGTGCCGCTGATCGCGGGTCCCGGCAACGCGTATGTCGCCGAGGCCAAGCGGCAGTTGTTCGGCGAGGTCGGCATCGACCTGTTCGCGGGCCCGACGGAGATCCTGGTGATCGCCGACGAGAACGCCGACCCCTTCGTGGTGGCCGTCGACCTCCTCTCGCAGGCCGAGCACGGCCCGGACTCCCCCGCGGTGCTCGTCACCACGTCCGAGGAACTCGGCCGCGCCGTCGAGCGCCACATCGAGCGGCTGCTGCCCGGCATGCCCACCAAGGACTTCGCCGGGCCCGCCTGGCGCGACCACGGCGAGATCGTCGTGGCGGACTCCCTCGACGAGGCCTTCGAGATCGCCGACTCCTACGCCAGCGAACACGTCGAGGTCCTGACGGAGAACCCGCGTCAGGCGCTGGACAAGATGCGTGACTACGGCGCGCTGTTCCTGGGCGAAGGCACCTGTGTCTCGTACGGGGACAAGGTCATCGGCACCAACCACGTCCTGCCGACCCGGGGCGCCGCGCGCTACACCGGCGGCCTGTGGGTGGGCAAGTACCTCAAGACCGTCACCTACCAGGAGGTCACCGACACCTCTTCGTCGGCGCTGCTCGGCGAGGTGTGCGGGCGCGCGGCGCGCGTCGAGCTGTTCGAGGGGCACGCCCGCTCCGGCGATGTGCGCGCGGCCAAGTACGGCAAGGGCACGCTGCCGTGGAACGACGAGGCGAGCGCATGAGCGGCGGCACGGCGCCGCTGGCCGGGCGCACCGCACTGGTCAGCGGGGGCGGCAGCGGACTCGGCGCCGCCATCACCCGGGCCCTCCTCGCGGACGGGGCACGGGTGGTGATCACCGGCCGCAACGAACAGGCCCTCAAAGAGACCGCCTCGTGTCTCGGTCCCGGCGTCATCCACCGCGTCTGCGACGTGTCCCGGCCCGAGAGCGTCGAGGCCCTCGCCGGGAGCCTCGCGGACGAGGAGATCTCGATCCTCGTCAACAACGCCGGAATCGCCGGGCCGGTGGCTCCCCTGACCGAGATCTCGGCCGGGGACTGGGACGAGGTGTTCGACATCAATGTGCGCGGCGTGTTCCTGATGTGCCGCGCCTTCCTGCCCGGCATGACGGCACGCGGCGCGGGCGACGTCATCAACATCGCCTCGGTGTCGGGCAAGCGCCCCCTGCTGCGGCGCACCCCCTACTGCGCGTCCAAGATGGCGGTCATCGGCCTGACCACCACCTTGGCGGGCGAGGTAGGTCCCTCGGGCGTCACGGTCAACTCCCTCTCCCCCGGGCCTGTCGCGGGCCCGCGGATGGAACGCAACTTCCGCCTGGAGGCGGAGCGCACCGGGAGCAGCTACGCGGAGGCCGAGGAGGCGTTCGTGTCGCGGTCGGCGCTCGGCCGGATGGTCACCGAGGACGAGGTCGGCGCCGCGGTCGGCGCGATGCTGCGGATGCCGGGTCTGTGCGGCGCCGACATCGACCTCTCGGCCGGAATGGTCGCGCGGTGACGGCGGGAGAAGCGGTGCGGCGCCTGCCCGGCCCGCAGACGCAGCGCCGACCCCTCAAGCAGCGGCTCGCGGCCGGCGAGCGGTTGTACGGCGCGCTGGTGCGGCTCCCCTCGGAGACCCTGGTGGAGATGGCGGGGGTCGCGGGCCTCGACTACGTGGTCATCGACTGTGAGCACGGCCCTGCCGACACCGCGCTCCTCCAGCACCATCTGACGGCCGCCGCGGCGCAGGGCATCGACGTACTGGTACGTGTGGGGACGGCCGAGCCCGCGCTCGTCCTGCGCTGCCTTGATCTGGGGGCCGCGGGGATCATCCATCCGCACGTCGACGACGCGCAGGACGCACGACGGGCGGTCGCCTCGGTCCACTATCCGCCTCTGGGGACACGGGGCTTCGCGACGTACAGCAGAGCGGGCCGCTTCGGCACGGTCGCGGCGGCCGACCACGTCGCGGCGTCCCGCGACGCCCTGGTGGTGGTGATGATCGAGACGGAGCGGGCGTGCGCCGCCGCGGCGGAGATCGCAGCCACGGAGGGCGTCGACGCGGTCCTTGTGGGCCCGGCCGATCTCGCGGCGGACTGCGCCTTCCCCGGCCAGGACACGGTCGACGCGCTGGTGACGACGGCCCACCAGGCCACGCGTGAGGCAGGCCGGTCGGTGATGGCCATCGTGCCGGGCGCCGAGGCGGCCAGGGCCGCAGAGCGGGGCGGGGCACAGCTGGTGCTCTACAACATGGCCCACGTGCTGATGGACACCTTCAAGTCCCTCGCGGCGCCCACGCCGGGCCAGGGGCAGAGCCCTCGCGCATGAGGTCGCACGGCCGCGTCCGGCCCCTTCGGGACTCTGTGGGGGCCGGCCGGGCCGTGCCCGGGCACACCGCGGGCATGCCCGCCGCGCACCTGTCCGCCACGCCGCGGAAATGCCCGTGGAAATGCCCGCCGGAATGCGTCACTCCACCTCTTGACGGCCCCCGTCGCGCTCCTTAGTGTTCGGCGGAAGTTCATACGTATGCATAATCCTGAAACCGCGCGAACGGAGAAGCCATGTCCGCTGTAGCGCCGCCCACCACCGCAGTCGGCCCCCAAGGGACCGAGGCGGAGAAGCGGAAAGCGATACGCCGAGCCATCGGCGCGGGAAGCATCGGAAACTTCGTCGAACAGTTCGACTACGGCCTCTACGGCTACATGGCGCCGGTCCTGGCCCCCGCCTTCTTCCCGCAGAGCAACCAGGCCGCGGCCGTCCTGAGCACGTACGCGATCATCGCCATCGCCTGCCTGTTCCGCCCCCTGGGCGGCACTCTCGTCGGCCGCTGGGGCGACCGGGTGGGCCGCAAGAAGACGCTGCTGTGGACCATCGTGTTCATGGGCGTCACCACGGCCATGATCGGCGCCCTGCCGACGTACCAGCAGATCGGGATTTTCGCGCCCCTGCTCCTGCTGTTCCTGCGCGTCATCCAGGGCATGGTCTCGGGCGGGGAGTACGTCGGAGCGGTGGCCTTCATCGTGGAGTGGGCAGAGCCCAAGCGGCGCGGTTACTACGCCTCGTACGCCTCCAACAGCTGCTTCCTCGGCATCCTCGCCGGGGCGGGCACCGCCGCGCTCACCAGCTGGCTGTTCGAGGGGCCCACGCTGGACTCGTGGGGCTGGCGCATCCCGTTCCTGCTCGCGCTGCCGCTGAGCGCGGTCGGGATCTGGCTGCGGCAGCGCATCGACGAGTCACCCGAGTTCATCCGCGCCACCGAGGGCGGCGCCGGCGTCGTCAAGGCGCCGATCCGGGACGCGCTGCGCACGCAGTGGCGGCCGATCCTCACCTTCTGCGGCGTCTCGGTCATGCTCGCGATCCTGTCCTACACCTGGGTCACGTTCTATCCCGAGTACCTGACCGGCACGCTGGGCCTGCCCCGCTGGATGGCCCTGACGTCCAACGCCATCTCCGTGGCCGTGCTCATCCCGCTGCTGCCGCTCGCCGGCACCATCTCGGACCGGATCGGCCGCAAACCGATGCTGATCTCCGGCGCCGTCGCGTGCATCGTCCTGGTCCCGCTGGCCTTCTGGGTGGGCGAGGGCGGCACCTTCGGCGCGGCCGTCGCCAGCCAACTGATCTACATCATCCCCGAGTTCTTCCTGACCGGCATCGTCACGGTCTGCACGGCCGAACTCTTCGCGACGCGCAGCCGGTTCAGCGCCAGCGCCATCGCGTACAACAGCTCGTTCTCCATCTTCATGGGCATCACGCCGTTCGTCGCGGCCCTGCTCGTCAGCAGCTTCGACACGATCTACGCCGTGTGGGTCTACCTCGCGGCAGCCGCGCTCCTGGCCCTCGTGGTCGTGAGCACCTTCATGACGGAGACATACCGGACCCACCTGGGTGCGGACAAATTCACCACCTGACCGACTCCCCTGCCACACCTTCCGCACTTCGTATGCATACGCATACGCATCCACGCGGACACACAGCCGACAGAACGAGAAAGGTACCCATCATGTCCCTCGACCCCGCCGCCTACCTCCCCTACAAGGACCCCGACGACTTCATCCGCGAGGTCACCGACCGCATCTGGGTCGGCCGCGACATCTCCTACATCGTCGACAACTACGAGCCGGACTCGATCGTCCACACCAGTCTCGGCACCGTGGTGGGCCGCGACGGCGTGATCGAGGGCACGACGATGCGCATGGGCAGCACGCCCGGCCACATCGGTCAGGCCGAGGACGTGGTGTGGGAGGCGCGCGGAAACGACGCCTTCCTCAGCTCTCACCTCGTCTTCTCGGCCGACGAGCACCTGGTGGACGGGCGGAACATCCGCATCCGCAAGCGCACGGTCGCCAACTGCCTCTACCGCCGCGGCCGGATGGTCGAGGAGTGGGTGGTCCGCGACGAACTGGCCACCTGTCTGCAGAGCGGCATAGACCCCGACGAGGCGGCACGCGCCCTGCAATTCCAGGGGTACAGCGGGTCGATGACCGAGGAGCCGCCCAAGGACGTCCTGCTCGCGGGCGTCAGCGGGCCGCGGCCCGACGAGTTCCGGCCCGAGTGCGAGATGGTCCTCGAGTTCATGGACGAGGTGTGGACGCAGCGCCGGCTGCAGAAGGTCAACGACTTCATGACCCGTGACCTCTTCCTGCACACCGTCGGCGACCGGACCGTCATCCGCCCCGAGCGCTACCAGAGCGATCTGATGGCCATGGTCGCCGCTTTCCCCGACGCCCGGTTCGAGGTCCGGGACGTGCAGACCAACTTCTCGCCGCGCTACGCCGGCCTGCGGGTGGCCGTCACCTGGACGATGCACGGCACCTACCGGGGCACTCCGGACTTCGGCCGGCTCACGAATCAGCCGGTGACGATGCTCGGCGTCTCCCAGTTCCTGATCCAGGACGGCCGCATCGTGCGGGAGTTCCGCGTCTACGACGAGATCTCGCTGCGGGCCCAGATCAACAGCACGCGGGGCGACGGCCCGGCGGTGGAGGCCAACATCTACTGACCGCCACCTCCTGTCCGGGCGCGGACAGAGGCAGCAGGACATGGCGAGGGGCCCCGGGCAACCGGGGCCCCTCGCCATGTCCGGTTACCGACCCCGCGGGCGACCCGGCCCCGCTTTTAATTTGCCTTTCAGATGCAACATTTATAGCGTGCGGCCATGCGGCTGACACGGTTCACGGATCTGGCTCTGCGCGTACTGATGCGCCTCGCCGTCGAGGAGGGGGACCTGCCCACCACGCGCGAGGTCGCCGCCGCCATGGACGTGCCGTACACGCACGCGGCGAAGGTCGTCGCCAAGTTGCAGCACATGGGTCTGGTCGAGGCGCGGCGCGGCCGGGGCGGCGGGCTCGCGCTGACCGCGGCGGGGCGCGTGGCCTCGGTCGGCGGGCTCGTGCGCGAGCTCGAAGGGCCGGGAGAAGTCGTGGACTGCGACGGAGCGACGCCGTGTCCGCTCCGGTCCGCGTGCCGCCTGCGCGGAGCGCTGCGCCAGGCACAGGAGGCGTTCTTCGCAGCGCTCGATCCACTCTCGCTCGACGACCTCACCAAGTCACCCACCGGGCCGCTCCTGGTCTCGCTCTCCCCCACGCCCCGCACGGACTGACCGCACCACCACGGATCGGCGGCCGGCACCGCCGCACGCCTCAAAATACGAATCTAATATGCACATTAAGGAGTCGTTGATGCTCACCGAGCCTTCGGCCGCCGTCGTCCGCGCCACGCTTCCCGCCATCGGCGCCGCCATCGAGGACATCACCGAGCGCTTCTACGGGAAGCTGTTCGCGGCCCACCCGGCCTTGCTGCGCGACCTGTTCAACCGCGGCAACCAGGCCGCCGGCACCCAACGCCGGGCGCTCGCGGGCTCCATCGCGGCGTTCGCCGCCCACCTGGTCGAGCACCCCGACGACCGGCCCGACGTGATGCTGCGCCGGATCGCGAACAAGCACGCCTCACTCGGGGTGCGGGCCGACCAGTACCCGATCGTGCACCAGCACCTGTTCGAAGCCATCGCCGAGGTGCTCGGCGACGCGATCACGCCCGAGGTCGCCGCCGCCTGGGACGAGGTGTACTGGCTGATGGCGAACGCCCTGATCACGATCGAGGCCGGTCTGTACGCGCGGCAGGGCGTGGTCGACGCCGACGTGTGGCGGACGTGGGAGGTGGTGGACCGCACCGAGGAGACGCCTCTGGTCGCGTCGTTCCTGCTGCGCCCGGCCGACGGCGGCCCGGTCCCCGCGTTCCGGGCCGGGCAGTACGTCTCCGTACAGGTCCAACTGGCCGACGGCGCACGGCAGATACGCCAGTACAGCCTGATCGGCGCGCCGTCCGCCACCACCCGCGCGATCGCGGTCAAACAGGTCGCGGGCACCGGCGCCGGGCCCGACGGCGAGGTCTCGCACCACCTGCACACGCACGTCCGCCGGGGGGACCTGCTGCGCGTCTCGGCGCCCTACGGCGACCTCGTCCTGGAACCGGGCGACGCACCCCTGCTGCTCGCCTCCGCGGGGATCGGCTGCACGCCCATGCTGGCCATGCTGGAAGAGCTGGCGGCAGCCGGACACCGGGGCCCCGTGACGGTCGTGCACGCCGACCGCTCACCCGACAGCCACGCCCTGCGCGCCCACCACGCCGTCCTGGCGGCCAAGCTCCCCGCCGGCACAGCCCGCTTCTGGTACGAACAGCCAGGCTCCGGACACCACACCGGCCGCGTCGATCTCACCGACGTCCCCGTGGCGCCGGGCACCCGCGCCTATCTCTGCGGGCCGCTGCCCTTCATGCGCGCGGTGCGCGGGCAGCTCCTCGGCAAGGGGGTGGCGGCCGCCGACATCCACTACGAGGTGTTCGGCCCCGACCTGTGGCTCGCGTCATGATGACGCCATGGCGGCAGAGGACATGCAGTACACCGACGACGGCCATTTCGTCGTCATCAAGGGCAGGCGCTGGCGAGCCACCGACCCCCGCCTGCCCGCCGGAGTGGAAGAACGCCTGACCCGCCACCTGATGTCGGCCCGCCGGGCCGTGGCCGCCGCGGGCGACGACGAAGCGGCACGCAAGGCCGCCCGGGCACGCGTACAGCTCGCCAAGACGGGCCTCGGGGAACGCGGCACGCCCTGGTGGGAGCAGACCCTCGCCGAGCGGCGCCGACGCTGGAACGACTGCCTGCGGCAGCTGGAAGAGCGATAGCAGCGAACAGCCGCAGTGTGCCGCAGTTCACCCCGACGGCCCCTCCGGCCAGGAACATCCGGGCCCGGGCCGTCGTTCTTCTGGGTGTGGCTGCGGAGGGGACAGTGTCCCCGGGCCTCACCTATAGCCCATGGGGAAGATCGTTCGGCTGAAGCCCCATGGAGCCTTTCGCCGAGAGGCGACCGCCCTCCGCGTGCCACGCTCTACGGCCCCGGCTGGTCTCCCCCGTCCAGCCGGGGCTTCTTCATGCCCGGCGTGCTTGCGGGCTCGCGGTGCAGCCCTCGTCCGCCGCACATCCGCTACTCGCCCTCGGCGAACATCCTGAGCAGGCCGTGCGGCGCCTCGTCGCCGTAGAGCAGCTCGAGGAGCTGGTTGCCGTCGGTGGCGGACGCGGCACTGCGGGGGAACATGGCCTGTTCGTACGCGGTGAGCGCGGTCTCGATGTCGTCGGGGTGCGCTGCGATGGCCTTGCCGAGTTCGGCGCCGTCGTACATGGCCAGGTTGGCGCCCTCGCCGTTCGGGGCCGCGAGGTGGCCGGCGTCGCCGAGCAGGGTCACGCCCGGCACCCGGTCCCAGCGGTGATCGGCGGGCAGGGCGTTGAGGGTGCGCAGGACCGGTGCGGTCTCACCGTCGGTGATCAGCGCGGTGAGCTCCGGTGCCCAGCCCTCGAATTCCCGCGCGATCCGCGCGGCGGCAGCGGCGGGATCGGCGAAATCGATGGCGTCGAACCACTCCTGCGGCTCGGAGAGCACCACATAGGTGTGCAGGGTCCCGCCGCTCTCCCGGTGAGCCTGGATGCCCTTGCCGGGCGCGAGCGCGAACATGGACCCGCCGCCGACCGCCTTCGCGCAGGCCGGGTGCCGGGCGTCGGCGTCGTACAGGTACGTCTCGACGAACGATCTGCCGATGTACGAGGGCCTCGCGTCGGAGAGCAGCGGGCGCACCCGCGACCATGCGCCGTCCGCGCCCACGAGGAGGTCCGTGACGGCGGTGGTGCCGTCGGCGAAGCTCACCTCGTGGCGCCCCCCGCCCAGGGCGCGGACACCGTCGACCTTGTGTCCCCAGCGGACGGTGCCGGCCGGGAGTGAGTCGAGCAGGACGCGCCGCAGTTCGCCGCGGAGCACCTCGGGGCGTCCGCGCTCGCTGTCGTCGTCGAACAGGACGGCCCCGTCCGTGTCGAGGACGCGGGTGGCCTCGCGGCCTTCCAGGACGAGACCGCGGAACTCGTCCGTCAGGCCTGCCGCCCGGAGCGCCGGCTGGCCGGTGTCCTCGTGGATGTCGAGCATTCCGCCCTGGGCGCGCGCCGCCGCGGAGGCCTCCGCCTCGTAGACCGTGGCCGGTATGCCGTGGACATGCAGGACGCGGGCGAGCGTGAGGCCGCCGAGTCCGGCGCCGATGATCGTGACGTGGGTGCTCATGGCAGTACTCCTTTCGTGTGCGCCCGCCGGTGCAGGCCGGCAGGACATCTCTGGAATGACGTTCCAGAGACAGACTGGAACTCCGTTCCAGCGATGTCAAGCTGGAACGGGATTCCAGAGCTGTGCCAGGATGTGCGCATGGCAACCAGGACGCGTCGCACAGAGCGACGGGAGGAACCGCTCTCCCGGGAACGCATCGTCGAGGCGGCGATCGAGCTGCTCGACACGGTGGGCGAGCGCGGGCTCACGTTCCGCACCCTGGCCGAGCGCCTCACCACAGGACCCGGCGCGATCTACTGGCACGTCACGGGCAAGGAGGAACTGCTCGGCGCCGCCACCGACGCCGTCGTCGCGGGCACCATGCCCGCAGGACCCGCCGATACGACACCGCAGGAAGCGATCCGCGTCCTCGCGCTCGGCGTCTTCGACGCGATCGAGACACACCCCTGGATCGGCGACCAACTCGCCCGCTCCCCCGGCAAGTCGCCGATGCTGCGCGTCTTCGAACACCTCGGACGCCAGGTCCAGGCCCTCGGCGCGCCCCCCGCCTTCCAGTTCACCGCCACGTCCGCGCTGCTCAACTACATCGTCGGGGTGGGCGGACAGAACGCGGCCGACGCCCGCGCGCACCACGCACGCACCCCCGACACGAGCCGGGCCGAGTTCCTCGACGACGCCTCCGCCGCATGGGCGGACCTCGACCCCGTCGAGTACGCGTTCACCCGCAGTGTCGCCGGCCAACTGCGCGAGCACGACGACCGCACGGAGTTCGTCGCCGGCATCGACCTCATCCTCACCGGCATCACCCACCGGCAGCCGGGCTGAACACGCCGATCCGCGGGGCGTGTGGGCCGACGGTACAGGTGGTGGTGTCCTTCAACCGCAGGATTTGCGCCTCGCCCTCGCCTTCGTCCCCGCCGGGAGCGGCGCCGTCCAGGCGCCGGGTGGCGCCCGGGTCCGCGGTGACCCAGCCGTTGCTGGTGCCCTCGGGCGCCGACAGGGGGCCGCCGTCCTCCCCTACCGCGCCTGCGCCACTCGCCGGCTGGAGATCAGCAGGCCGGTTCCGAGGGTGGCGGCCAGAGCCGAGTGCAAGGCCCTGCTCCGCCCCGCCGGAAGAGGTGCGGCCTGGCCGCGGGTGCTCCTTAGACCCGCAGCCAGACCGCCGTGTCCTGTGGCAACTGCCCCCGCGGGGACAAGGGGCCGCTGGCCAGCAGGAGTTCGGTGTCGGCGGGCAGCGCCACGTCGTCCGGGCCGAAGTTGGCCAGGCAGAGCCAGGTCGTGCCGTCCCGCTCGGAGGTGCGGGCGAAACAGAGCACCCGCGGCTCCTCGGCGCGCAGCCGGCGCAGCGGTCCCGCGTCGCCCAGGGAGCGCCGCAGCCGCAGTGCCGTGCGATACAGGCAGAGCATCGATTCCGGGTCGCGCGCCTGCCGTTCGGCGGCGTAGGCGGACCAGCCGGGCGGCACCGGAAGCCAGCTGCGCTCCGGGGTGCCGTCCCAGGGCAGCGGTACCCGGCAGCCGTCCCGGCCCGGGTCCACTTTGCCGGAGCGTGCGTACATCGGGTCCTGGATGCGCTCGCGCGGTATGTCGACCTCGGGCAGCCCCAGTTCCTCGCCCTGGTAGAGATAGACGGAACCGGGCAACGCCAGGGTGAGCAGGGCTGCGGCGCGCGCCCTGCGGGTGCCGAGTTCCAGATCGGTGGGGACCCCGAAGCGTTTGCGCTCGAAGGCGAAGCCGGTGTCCTCGGCCCTGCCGTAGCGGGTGACCGTGCGGGTCACGTCGTGGTTGGCAAGGACCCAGGTGGCGGGCGCGCCGACCGGGGCGTGGGTGGACAGGGTGAGGTCGATCGACTCCCACAGCTGGGCCGGGTCCCAGGGCCGGGAGAGGAAGTCGAAGTTGAAGGCGGTGTGCAGCTCGTCGGGGCGCAGGTAGCGGGCGAACCGCTCGGCGTCCGGCAGCCAGATCTCGCCGATCAGCGCGGCTCCGTACTCGTCGGCGATCCGCCGCCAGGAGCGGTAGATGTCGTGCAGCCCGGGCTGGTCGTGGAAGGGGTGCGGACGTGCCGGATCCATGGAGGGCAACCCGTCGGCCTTGGCGAGCAGCGCCGCGGAGTCGATGCGTACGCCGGACGCCCCGCGCTCGAACCAGAAGCGCAGGACGTCCTCGTGTTCCTGGCGGACCTTGGGGTGGCTCCAGTTGAGGTCGGGCTGCTCGGGCGCGAACAGGTGGAGGTACCACTCGCCGTCCTCCGTGCGCGACCACGGCACCCCGCCGAACTCGCCGACCCAGTCGTTGGGCGGCTGTGCCGAGTACGGACGGAAGTGGAACAGTTCCCGCTCCGGGGAGCCGGGCCCGGCCGCAAGGGCCGACTTGAACCATTCGTGCTGGTCGGAGACGTGGTTGGGCACGATGTCCACGATGCAGCGCAGGCCGAGTTCCCGGGCCTCGGCGATCAGCTGCTCCGCCTCGCGCAGGCTGCCGAACGCCGGGTCGATGGTGCGGTAGTCGGCGACGTCGTAGCCGCCGTCGGCGAGCGGCGAGAGGTACCACGGGGTGAACCACAGGGCGTCCACGCCCAGTTCGGCCAGATAGGGCAGCCGGGCCCGGACACCGGCCAGGTCGCCGGTGCCGTCGCCGTTCCCGTCCGCGAAGGAACGGACGTACACCTGATAGATGGCAGCGCTGCGCCACCACTCCGTGCTGGGCAAGGGGGAGTCCTTTCGTACGGATCGCGTACGGACCTGAGGTCGGGCGGAAGTGGGGAAGAGCGCGGCTCAGCCCTTGAGGCTGCCGGCGCCGAGCCCGGCGACGATATGGCGCTGGAAGACCAGGAACAGCGCGATCAGCGGCAGGGATGCCATCACGAGTCCGGCCACCAGACTGTTCAGCGGGGTGTCCTGGGCCACGCGCTGGAGGAAGACGCTCAGCGGCTGCTGTGCCGGGTCGGGCAGGACGAGCAGCGGCCAGAGGAAGTCCTTCCAGGCCGTGACGATGGAGAGGATGGAGACCACCGCGAGGATCGGCCGGGCCAGCGGGAGCACGATGCGCCACATGGTCGTGACCGGGCCCGCGCCGTCCACCTTCGCCGCGTCGAGGAGCTCGTCGGGGATCCGGTCGAAGAAGTTCTTCAGGATGTAGATGTTGAAGGCGTTGGCGGCCGCCGGCAGCCAGACCGCGCTGGGGCTGTTGATCAGATTGCGGTTGAAGAGCGGAACGTCCACCACGGTGAGGTAGACCGGCACGAGCAGGGCGGTGGCGGGCATCATCAGGGTCACGAGCATCAGGCCGAGCACCACGTTGCCGAACCGCGGGCGCAGTTTGGACAGCGCGTACGCGGCCGGTACCTGCACCGCCAGCTGCACAAGCCAGGCGCCGCCGGCCAGGACGACCGTGTTGAGGAAGTAGTCGGCCAGGTCCATCTCGCGCCACGCCTTGGCGTAGTTCTCGGGGTGCCAGCTCTCCGGTATGTAGGTGGGCGGGTTCTGCGCCAGCTCGGTGGAGGACTTCATGGCGCCGGTCGCGGCCCAGTACAGCGGCACGACGAAGGCCACCGTGAACAGCGCGAGCGCGACGGCGAGCATCGACCAGTAGATGAGCCGGCCCTTGCGCGTCCTGAGAACGGCGGGGCGCACGAGGGTGCGCATCGAGGCGGACATCCTGCTCACTCCTTCGAGGCGCGGGTGAGGCGCAGATAGAGGGCGGAGAAGGCGCCCAGGACGATCAGGAGCAGCAGGCTCAGCGCGCTGGCGGTGCCGAAGTCGTTGTAGACGAAGGCATAGCGGTAGACCAGGAACATGACGGTCACCGTGGAGTCCTCGGGGCCCCCGCCGGTCATCACGTACGGCTCGGTGAACACCTGCATCGTCGCGACGATCTGGAGCAGCAGCAGGACAAGCAGAACGAACCGGGTCTGCGGGACGGTGACGTGGCGCAGGCGCTGCCACACGTTGGCGCCGTCCAGTTCCGCGGCTTCGTACAGCTCGCCGGGGATGGTCTGCAGGGCGGCCAGGTAGATCAGGGTCGTGGTGCCCATGTTGGCCCAGGTCGAGACGATGACCAGGGAGATCAGCGAGGTGGACGAGGAGTCGAGCCAGGCCGAGGTCGGCAGGTGCAGCGTGCGCAGGATTTCGTTGAGCAGCCCGGGGCCCGGGTCGTAGAACCACTTCCACATCAGCGCCACCACCACGGGCGGCAGCATCACCGGCAGGTAGACCAGGATCCGGAAGTACGCCCTCGCGTGGCGGAACTCGTTGAGGAGCACCGCGGTCAGGAAGGGCACCGCGAAGCCGAGCAGCAGCGCGTACAGGGTGAACAGGCCGGTGTTCTTCCAGGCGGTGAGGAACAGCGGGTCGTTGAACAGCTTCTCGAAGTTGTCGGCGCCGACCCAGGTGTTGCCGGTGGCGAAATTGACTTCCTGGAAGCCGAGGAGCACGTTGCGGATGATCGGCCACCACGAGAACAGGGCGAAGATCACCACGGCCGCGCAGAGGAACCCGTAGGCCGTCATGTGTTCGCGCAGTGCGCGGCGCCGGGCCGCCCGCCGCCGCTGGGGGGCGGGCGGCAGCGGGGGCGCGGCCACGGGCCGGGGGGATGTCTTCAGGGACATGCTCATCAGGAGCCGCTGTAGATCGCGTTGACCTTCTTCTCGGCGTCGTCGAGAAGCGCGTCGATGTCGGTGTCCTTCTTGGTGAGGACGGACTGCATCGCCGAGTCGAGGATCGCGTAGACCTCCTGGGCTCTGGGCGGCTCGATCACGCCGGGCACCTCGGGCGCGGAGTCCATGAACGCCTGGTAGTTGCCGGTCGGCATGTTGGCGTTCTCTTTCTTGACCTGCTCGACCTGCTCGCGGACGGAGCCCTCGAAGACGTCGGGCACCATGGGCATCGGGATGCCGACCGGGAGCTTGGCCTTGGCGTAGTCGGCGACGTTCTTCTCGATGAGCTCGGGGTTGAGGTAGCGCCACTGGATCCACTTGACGCCGGCCTTGATCTTCTCCGGGGACGCCTTGGGGTTGATCATGTAGCCCTCGCCGCCGAGCAGCGTGCCCTTCGCGTCGGGGACCGGGGCCAGGGCGTAGTCCTCGTACTTCCCGCCGAACTGCTTGGCGATGACGGTGATGTTGTCGGCCGCCGAGACGTACATGCCGAGCTTGCCCGAGCCCATCATCCGCTGCACGTCCTCGACCTGGAGCAGCTGCTTGCTGCCCATCGAGTTGTCCTTCCAGCGCATGTCGTACAGGTCCTGGAAGGTGGCCTTGCCCTCGGGGGTGTTGAACGCGGCCTTCCACTTGCCGCCGCTCTGCGTGGCGATCTTGCCGCCGCGGGAGTACAGCTCCGCCGTGTAGTGCCAGCCGCCCTGGTTGTTCTTGGAGAAGTCGGCGTAGCCCACCGTGTTGTCGCCGAGCGCGGCGATCTTCTTGGCGGCCTTGCGGACGTCCGCCCAGGTCTTGGGCGCCTTGTCGGGGTCGAGGCCGGCCTTCTCGAACAGCGCGCGGTTGTAGACCAGGCCCATCGAGTAGTTGGACGTCGGCAGGCCGTACTGGCGGCCCTCGTCGTCCTGGAAGATCTTCATCAGCGGGTCCTGGATGTCGTCGCGGTGCGGCATGTCCTTGACGGCGTCCGTGATGTCCGCTGCCTGCTTCTTCTCGATCAGGGAGCGCGTGTCGGTGAAGTAGACGTAGAAGACGTCCTCCAGCTTTCCGCCGGCCAGCTTCGCGTTGAAGGTCTTCGGGTCCATGAAGCCCTCGTGCGGCACGATGTCGATGTCCGGGTTGGCCTTCTCGAACTGCTTCACGTGCTTGTCGAAGAGCGTGCGCTCGAAGGCCTGGGTCTTGGGCGGCTGCCCGTTGACGTCGAGCTTCACCTTGCCGCCGGAATCCGATTCGCTTCCGTCGCTGCTGGTGCCGCAGGCGGACAACGAAACCAGCGAAAGAACGGTCGCTGTGGCGAGCGCAAGCGTGCGCCGGCGTGTGAATGACATCAGGGGACCCCCTCCGGGTCGTGCTTTACGGCGCGGTGCCGCCCTGTTCGGGCGGGGCGGCAGCGCACCCCTCACGGGCACGGTCGGCTCGCCGTGGTGCTGTGGGTGCCGGGTGCGGCGCATACTCAACCACCGACGTAACCCGTGCGCAATATATTGAGCGCAAGTTGCAAAAACTGTATTGACTCCGGAGAGCGTTGCTACCGCAAGACGACTGCTACCGGATGGACCGCCCGCCATGCCTGCGACGGGCGGTGACCGCCGAGCCAGGGGCGCCGGGACGGCGGCAAGGGCACGGTCACGAGTTCCACTTCGGCTGTAGTCAACTCGACACTTCTCTGCAATTCTCCCACTTCTCAACGCGAAAACGTGCGCGTTACGAGAGTGAGGGAGTCGCACGAGCCATGAGACGCATCAGAGACGCCCGGGGCCGGGCCCGAAGATCCCGCTGGTGGTGGCGGCCGTTCGCCGCCGCGCTCACCGCGACCCTGCTTCTGCTCGGCCTGCCCGCCCTCTCCGCCTCGGCCGCGGGCGGCCCCGACCAGGCGGCGGGCAAACCGGCCAAGGCGAGCAGCGCCAAGGAGGGGCGCGGCGCAGGCCAGATCACCGACGGCAACGCGGGCTCGTACTGGGAGAGTTCGTCGTCCGACTTCCCCCAGTGGGTCCAGGTCGACCTCGGGCGCGCCACCCGCGTCGACGAGGTGGTCCTCAAGCTGCCCTCGGCCTGGGAGCCCCGCAAGCAGACCCTGTCCGTGCAGGGCAGCGCGGACGGCTCCGGCTTCGGCACCCTCGCCGCATCGGCCGCGCACTCCTTCGAACCCGGCTCGGGCAATACGGTGACGGTCCGCTTCGCGGCCGCACAGACCCGGTACGTACGGGTGCACATCACCGCCAACACCGGCTGGCCCGCCGCCCAGCTCGCCGAACTTCAGGTGTACGCCGCCGCCGACGCCTCGGTGAACCTGGCTCTGGGCAAGACGCTCAAGGCCGCGAGCCACACCCAGACGTACACCGCCGCGAACGCCAACGACGGCGACCGGTCCAGTTACTGGGAGAGCGAGAACGGCAAGCTGCCCCAGTGGATCCAGGCCGACCTCGGCACGACGACGCGGGTCGACGAGGTGGTCCTGCGGGTGCCCGGCAACTGGGGCGACCGCACCCAGACCCTCAAGATCCAGGGCAGTACGAACGGCTCGGACTTCACCGATCTGACCGCGTCCAAGGAGCACGCCTTCACCGCGGCGTCGGAGCACTCCTCGACGCTCTCCTTCGACTCGGCCACCACGCGCTACGTCCGTGTCCTGATCACCGCCAACACCGGACAGCCCGCGGGCCAGCTGTCCGAGCTGGAGATATACGGTCCCGCGGGCGGCGACACCCAGGCCCCCACCGCCCCCTCGAACCTCGCCTTCACCCAGCCTTCAAGCGGTGAGATCAAGCTGAGCTGGGGCGCCTCCGACGACGACAAGGGCGTAACGGCCTACGACGTCTACGCCAACGGGGACCTGCTCACCAGCGTCGCCGGTGACGTGCGCACGTACACCGACACGCGGCCGGCGAGCGCCGACGTCACCTACTACGTGCGCGCCCGCGACGCCGCCGGCAACGCCTCCGCCAACAGCAACTCCGTGATCCGCAAGGGCGATTCGGGCGACACCCAGGCCCCCACCGCCCCCTCGAACCTCGCCTTCACCCAGCCTTCAAGCGGAGAGATCAAGCTGAGCTGGGGCGCCTCGGACGACAACGTGAAGGTCACGGCCTACGACGTGTACGCCGACGGCAAGCTCCTGAAGTCCGTGGCCGGTGACGTGAGGACCTACACCGACACCCGGTCGGCCGGCGTCACGGTCTCCTACACGGTGCGGGCCCGCGACGCGGCCGGCAACGTCTCCGCGCACAGCAACACCGTGACCCGGCCCGGCGGCGGCAACAAGAACCTGGCCGAGGGCAAGCCGATCGCGGCCTCCTCGGTGATCCACACGTTCGTCGCCGAGAACGCCAACGACGGGCAGACGTCCACCTACTGGGAGGGCGCCGCGGGCAGCTACCCCCACACCCTGACCGTCAAGCTCGGCGCCAACGCCGACGTCGACGCGGTCGTCGTCAAGCTCAACCCGGACGCCGGCTGGGGCGCCCGCACCCAGAAGGTGCAGGTCCTCGGCCGGGAGCAGCAGGCCGCCGACTTCACCTCGCTGGTGGCGGAGAAGGAGTACTCCTTCAGCCCCTCGGGCAACCAGAACACCGTCACCATCCCGGTCTCGGCCAAGGTCGCCGACGTACGCCTGCGGTTCACCGCGAACAGCGGCGCCACCGCCGGACAGGTCGCCGAGTTCCAGGTCATGGGCGCCCCCGCGGCCAACCCCGACCTGGAGATCACCAAGCTGTCGTACGCCCCCGAGGCGCCGACCGAGACCGACGAGCCGACCCTGACCGCGATCGTGCGAAACCGCGGCAGCGAGGCCTCGACGGCAACCGACGCCACCTTCCGCCTCGGCGGCGACAAGGCGGGCACGGCGGCCGTGGGCGCACTCGGCGCGGGCGAGTCGGCGACGGTGAGCGCCAAGACCGATGCGCTCGCGGCGGGCTCATACCTCTTCAGCGCCGAAGTCGACGCGGAGAACAAGGTGATCGAGCAGGACGAGGGCAACAACACCCACACCAGTTCGAGCCCGCTGGTTGTCAAGCAGGTCGACTCGTCCGACCTGGTGGCATCGCCGGTGAGCTGGACCCCGTCCGCGCCCACCGCGGGCAAGGACGTCACCTTCAGCGTCGCGATCAAGAACCAGGGCAGCCAGGCGTCCGCGTCCGGCGCGCACGGCATCACCCTCCTCGTACAGGACGACAAGGGCGCCACGGTCAAGACCCTGACCGGCGCGCACAACGGCACCATCGGCGCGGGCGACACCACGGAGCCGGTCAAGCTCGGCACCTGGCAGGCCGCCAAAGGCCGCTTCACCGTCAAGACGGTCATCGCCGACGACGCCAACGAACTGCCGGTCAAGCGCGAGAACAACACCAGCAGCCGTTCGCTGTTCGTGGGCCGCGGCGCCGACATGCCCTACGACACCTACGAGGCCGAGGACGGTGTGCTCGCCGGAGGCGCGAAGACCGTCGGGCCCAACCGCACCGTCGGCGACCTCGCGGGCGAGGCGTCGGGCCGCAAGGCCGTCACCCTGAACTCCACGGGCGAATCCGTGGAGTTCACCGCCAAGCAGGACACCAACACCCTGGTCACCCGCTTCTCCATCCCCGACGCGCCGGGCGGCGGAGGCACCGAGGCGACCCTGAACATCTACGTCGACGGCACCTTCCGCAAGGCGATCGACCTCACCTCCAAGTACTCCTGGCTGTACGGGGACGAGGCCGCGCCCGGCAACTCGCCGGGCGCGGGACCGGCCCGGCACATCTACGACGAGGCGCACGTCCTGCTCGGCGGGACGGTCAAGGCGGGCAGCAAGATCAAGCTGCAGAAGGACAACGCCAACACCTCCCGCTACGCGATCGACTTCGTCGACCTCGAACAGGTGGCGCCGAAGGCCAACCCGGACCCGGCCGCCTACGTCGTGCCCGCCGGATTCGGCCACCAGGACGTGCAGAACGCCCTGGACAAGGTCCGCATGGACACCAGCGGCAAGCTGACGGGCGTCTACCTGCCCGCGGGTGACTACGAGACGGGCAACAAGTTCCAGGTCTACGGCAAGGCCGTCAAGGTGGTCGGCGCCGGGCCCTGGTACACCCGCTTCCACGCGCCCAAGTCCCAGGACAACACGGACATCGGGTTCCGGGCGGAGGCGAGCGCGAAGGGATCGTCCTTCTCGGGCTTCGCCTACTTCGGCAACTACACCTCGCGCATCGACGGCCCCGGCAAGGTCTTCGACTTCCAGAACGTCTCCGACATCACCATCGACGACATCTGGAACGAGCACATGGTGTGCCTCTACTGGGGCGCCAACACGGACCGCATGACCATCAAGAACTCGCGGATCCGCAACATGTTCGCCGACGGCATCAACATGACCAACGGCAGCACGGACAACCTGGTCGCCAACAACGAGGCAAGGGCCACCGGCGACGACAGCTTCGCCCTCTTCTCGGCGATCGACGCCGGGGGCGCGGACATGAAGAACAACGTCTACGAGAACCTGACCACGATCCTGACCTGGCGTGCGGCGGGCGTCGCCGTCTACGGCGGCTACAACAACACCTTCCGCAACATCCGTATCGCCGACACCCTGGTCTACTCCGGGATCACCATCTCCTCGCTGGACTTCGGCTACCCGATGAACGGCTTCGGTACCGATCCGACCACCTTCGAGAACATCACGATCGAACGGGCCGGCGGCACCTTCTGGAAGGGGCAGGACTTCCCCGCGATCTGGGCGTTCTCCGCGTCCAAGGTCTTCCAGGGAATTCGGGTGAACAACGTCGACATCATCGACCCCACGTATCACGGGGTGATGTTCCAGACGAAATACACGGGCAGCAATCCCGAGTTCCCCGTGAAGGACACCATCTTCACGGACGTGTCCATCTCGGGCGCACCGATCGGCATCTACGTCAACGAGATGCCGGAAGCGGGCCAGGGCCCCGCCGTGGGTGAAGCGACCTTCGTGCGGCCCGAGTTCAGCGGCAACGGACAGAACACCAAGAACGACACGTCGACGTTCAAGCTCACCCTGCAGCCCTGACCCGGCCCTGACCCACTGGAGAAGGATCAAGTCATAGGCGCACGGCCGTCCGGATTCCGGGCGGCCGTGCACATTGATCGCCGACCGTGCACATCGGTCGCCGGCCGTGCACACATTGATCGCCGCACGGACGCAACTGGCTTGCAACACTTGCGCTATTCTTGCGTTCATGACGCGACGACTTGCCCAAGTTGCGAAGAAGGTGGGAGTCAGCGAGGCGACGGTCAGCCGAGTCCTCAACGACAAGCCCGGCGTCTCCGACGCGACACGACAGTCCGTACTGACGGCACTGGACGTCCTCGGATACGAGAGGCCCACGCAGCTGCGCGGAGAGCGCGCCCGGCTCGTCGGTCTGGTCCTGCCGGAGCTGCAGAACCCGATCTTCCCCGCCTTCGCCGAGGTCATCGGGGGCGCGCTCGCCCAGCAGGGACTCACGCCAGTCCTTTGCACGCAGACCAGGGGCGGCGTCTCCGAGGCCGACTACGTGAACCTCCTGCTCCAACAGCACGTCTCCGGCGTGGTCTTCGCCGGAGGTCTCTTCGCGGAGGCCGACGCGCCGCACGACCACTACCGCCTGCTTGCGGACCGGAACATCCCGGTCGTCCTGCTCAACGCGTCGATCGAGGGCCTCGACTTCCCCTGCGTCGCCTGCGACGACGCCGTCGCCGTCGAACAGGCGTGGCGGCATCTCGCCTCGCTCGGGCACGAGCGGATCGGCCTGGTGCTCGGCCCCGCCGACCACATCCCCTCGCGCCGCAAGCTGGCGGCCGCCCGCGCGGCGGCCCGGGCCGCGGGCACGGAGCTGGCCGATGAGCACGTCGAGCGGTCGATCTTCTCGCTGGAGGGCGGCCAGGCCGCCACCGCGCGTCTCCTGGAGCGGGGGGTCACCGGCATCGTGTGCGGAAGCGACCCGCTCGCCCTCGGCGCGATCAGGGCGGCCCGCCGCCGGGGGCTTTCCG
The DNA here is from genome assembly GCF_014649775.1 of Streptomyces longisporoflavus. Classification (GTDB taxonomy): domain Bacteria; phylum Actinomycetota; class Actinomycetes; order Streptomycetales; family Streptomycetaceae; genus Streptomyces; species Streptomyces longisporoflavus. Next base: position 282,145 of record NZ_BMTR01000002.1, read on the forward strand.
TACCGGCGGACGTGTCCGTCGTCGGCTTCGACGACTCGGCCTTCATGACCTGCACGGAGCCGCCGCTGTCGACGGTGCGCCAGCCCATCGAGGCGATGGGCCGCGCGGCGGTCGATCTGCTGTGCGCCCAGATCCGCGGAACCCAGCCCCACCCCGGCGAGCTGCTCTTCGAACCCGAACTCGTCGTCCGCGGTTCGACCGCGCAGCGGGCGGTCGCGCAACTGCCGGCCGGCTGACCGCGGCGTTGCCGCGTGTTGCCGATCCCCCTCGGATGAGTGAAGTCTTCCAGCAGAAGGGGGAGCGCGCGGGGATGTGCTGTGTCGACGGCCGTGCGGGGTGCTGTCGTCCATGCATGCGCAGCAGCAATCGGCAGTACCTCGTGTCCGTGGATCATCTGCGTGCCTACGCTGCCGTGCTCGTGCTCCTCTGCCACGGAACGCAGATGATCTCTCCCTTCCTCAGGGAGACCCCGAACAGCGATCCGCGCGGCTGGCTGTACACGGAGAACCCGCTGGGCACTCTGGTGCTGGAAGGCCATACCGGAGTGGCCCTCTTCATGGTGCTGTCCGGATTCATCTTCACCATCGGCACCCTGGGCAAGGACGTCCACTACGGCCGCTTCCTGGGCAACCGGGTCTTGCGGATCTTTCCGCTCTACATCGCGTTGATCATCCTGGGTGTCGGCGCGCACAAGCAGGGCGCGGACCTGCCGGCCGTAGTCCAGTCCCTGGCCGGTCTCGGGAACCTGCCCGGGTCCCTCAATTTGGGGGCGGTGTCGAAGATGTGGTGGGCCATCGCGGTAGAGCTCCAGTTCTACCTGCTGTTCCCGCTGTTCAGCAGGATGCTCACCAAGCACGGGCCCACGGCTCTGTTCAAGCTCCTGGCCGCCATCGCCGTGCTCCGCACCCTGGTGTGGGCCTCGGCCACCGGCAGCATCAACGTGAACTCGATGCTCTACTACAGTCTCGCGGGCAGGATCGACCAGTTCCTGCTTGGCATGGTGGCCGCCTGGTTCTTCGTGCACCACCGGGAACGGTTCCAGGGCCTTCTGAAGGTGGCCGTCGCCACGACCATGGTCACCGGCGCGGTATGGGCCTTCAACCAGACCCACTCCTTCCAGGAAGGGCACGCCGCGCGTCTGCTCTGGGTCGACGTCGAAGGAGCCCTGTGGTCCCTGGTGGTGCTGACCTATGTGGCCACCGTCTCCTCGACGGGCCTCGTGTCCAGGGGCATCGCCAAGGTCGGCGAAATGAGCTTCTCCGTCTACCTGCTCCACTACATGATCATCACCGCGCTGATCTCACGCCACTGGTGGTTCGAGCCGACGGGGCGCCCGGTGGTGGACGCCTTCCTCACCGCGACCGCGGCAGTCCTGCCCATCACACTGGCCGCGGCCGTGGTCACGTACAACGGCATCGAACGCCCCTTCCTCCGCTGGCGTCGCGCCTACCTTCTGCCGGACCAGCCCAAGACCGCGGCAGAGGCCCCGGCCCCCAAGACGGCACTCGTATCACCCCGGTAACCGGGCCTTCTCCGTCCTCTCGCGTATTAACCTTGTCAACTCAGCCCTGCAACCGCCCAGTTGGTGAGCGTGATCCGCTCCCGGGAGGCCGATGGAGCGACGGAGGAGCACCTGTGGACCCGGTCCTTGAACCCTCGGTGGCCGGCGCGCTCGCCGCCGCCGGCGTCGCCGCGGACGATGTCGCGAAGTGCGCGCCGTTGACCGGGGGCACCTACAACACGGTGCGGCGGGTGACGCTGCGGGACGGGCGGCGCTGGGTCGTGAAGGTGCCGCCCTCCGGCAGCGGCGCGCCGTCACTTTCGTACGAGCACGATCTGCTGCGCGGCGAGAGCGTGTACTACGGTGCCGCGGCCGCCGTGCACCGGGCGCCGGTACCGCAGGTGGTGCACGCGGGGCTCGACGGTGAGCTGTCGGAGGTGTCCCACCTCGTCATGACCGAGCGCCCCGGGATCCCGTGGCACATGGTCGACGCAGAGCTGACCGCCGAGGAACGCGGGCGGCTGCGGCGGGAGTTGGGCGGAATCGTCGCCCGGCTGAACGCCGTGACGGGGGACGGGTTCGGGTACCCCTCCGGCGTGTTCGGGCCGCCCGCGGCGACCTGGCGCGAAGCCTTCACCGCCATGACGCGGGCCGTGCTCCACGACGCCCGGCGTTATGACGCACGTCTGCCGCGTCCCGTACCGGACGTGCGCGAGATACTCGCGTCGGCTGACGGCGTCCTCGACGAGGTCACCCGGCCCGCGCTCGTCCACTTCGACCTGTGGCAGGGCAACCTGCTGCTCGACGGCGCTCCCGGCGCCCGCACCATCGGCGGTGTCGTCGACGGGGAGCGCATGTTCTGGGGCGACCCGGTCGCCGAGTTGGTCTCGCTCGCCCTGTTCGACGACATCGAGGAGGACGAAGCGCTCCTGGCCGGATACGCCGGGGCCGGCGGGGACGTGCGGTTCACCGAATCCGTACGGCTGCGCCTGAATCTGTACCGCTGCTACCTCTACCTGATCATGCTGGTCGAGGTGGTCCCGCGCCGCTACTCGCGCGAGCAGCGGTCGCGGGCCTGGCGGCACGCGGGGCACGGTCTGACACAGGCGCTCATCGCCGTGCAGGAGGCCACCGGCAGCAGGCTGTGACGGTACGACCGGCCTCCCCCGTGCCGCCGCCTCTCCTGACCTGATCCGACGACGCCCCTACGCGGCCGCCAGTCCCGCGGCCAGTTCGTCCAGGCTCTGTGCCCGCCAGTCGAAGCGGTCGGTGCTCCGCGGCGGGTCCCCGACCGGCCGCCGCACATAGGCGGTTCGCATGCCGGCCGCGCGGGCTCCGCGAAGATCCCACGCGTGGGCGGCGACCATCAGCACCCGCTCGGGCGGGCAGCCGGTCGCGTCGATCGCCAGCCGGTAGACCTCCGGGGCCGGCTTGTAGGCGCGGGCGTCCTCGGCCGACAGGGCCTGGTGCCAGCGCAGCCCGGCGTGTGCGTTCAGTCGCAGCAGAGCCTTACGGCTGGCATGGGAAAGCCCCAGTACGGGAAACGCCCCCGCCAGGCGCGCGAGCCCGGCGACCGAGTCCTCCCAGGGCGTGAGGCGCTCCGCCGCCCTGGCCAGGCGGGTGACGGCCGCGGGATCGGTGAGGCCGGCATGCGCGGCCACGCGCTCCGCCGCCTCGCGGTCGATGACCTCGCTGTTGGCGTACGCCCGGCTCCCCTCCCCCATGCGCCGCTGCTCGCCTTCGACATGGTCCCGCCATGCCGTGAGCAGACGGTCGACCGTCGCTCCGTCGGGGGTCTCGCCGGACGCGGAGACCGCCTCGACCACGGCCGCGCGCAGCCCTCCCGACTCGTCCACCATCGTTCCGAGTACGTCGAAGACGACGGCCTCGATCCCGGCCTCGCTTGTCACGGACATCCGCTCCCCACCCCGCCCTCCCGCTCGGCGTCACCGGTTCAACAGGTGACGAGTGTTGCCCGGCCGGGCGTCACCGGTCAAGATGGTGACGTGCAATTCGCCTTCATGAGCGGCAACCCCGCCCTGGACCTGGTCGCCACCGTGGAGAGCCGCCACGACCGGCCCGCCGACCTCCTGACCACCCCCTCCGACCTCGAGCAGTGGGTCCTCGCCTGCGAGGAACTGCCCGACCAAGTGACCGCCGACCCGGCCACGTTCGCCTCCGCCCTGCTACTCCGCGAGGCCATCCACCGGCTCGCCCTGGACCGCATGCAGGGCCGCCACTACGGCCCGGCCGACCTGGACGTCCTCAACAACGCCGCCGCCGGGCCGCCTCCCACCGCCCGGCTCAGCGACACGGGCCTGCACCTGCACGGCGACCTGCCCTCCGCACTGGCTCACGTCGCCCGCCGAGCCATCACCCTGCTCGCCGACCACGACAACTGCCTCAAGGAATGCAGCCGACCGAGCTGCTCCCGCCTCTACCTCGACCGCTCGCGCGGCGCCCGCCGCAATTGGTGCGGCATGCAGGCCTGCGGCAACCGCGTCAAAGCCGCCGCCTACCGCGCCCGAAAGCACAGCACGCCGTGACCCGGCCACCCCCGATGACCACTCAGCCCTGACAGAACTCGGCCTCGACAGCCGCGTCCTCCAGCTTCTGCTCGCCCCAGTCGCCGTTGCGGTTCATGGTCATCACGTGCCGGCCGTCCGCCGAAGCCACCGTCCTGGTCGCGGATCCGGGGATCATGCCGCCGTGGCCCCACACCCAGCAGTCCTCGGCGAGCTTGAAATGCCGGATGCCCGGGCCGTAGCCGTCCTCGGGACCGCCGTGCCCCTTGTCGCCGTCCACCGGCACCGCGTCGAGCAACTCCCGCTGCTGGGCGGCGGGGAGCAGCTTGCCGCCAAGGAGCTCCGACAGGAAGGTGTTCACGTCGCCGACGGTCGAGATCATCTGGCCGGCGGAGAAGGCCACCGTGGGGCTGAACTCCGTGACGTCGTACACCCCGGGCCGCGGCCCGTCCGCGAAGAGCGTGGAGTAGTGCGTCGCATGCGGTGCGGGGAGCCGGGGCGAGGCGCCGGGCACCCGGGTGCCGTGCAGGGCGAGCGGTTCGATGATCAGGCGCTCGACCGCCTTCTCGTAGCTGCCGCGGGTGACCTTCTCGATGATCATTCCGGCGAGTATGTAGTTGGTGTCGGAGTAGTCCCACTCTCCCGGCTCGCCGGGCCTGCTGCCCTGCTCCGGCTGGAAGTTGGGCGGATGGGCGAGAGCTATGTCCACCAGATCGGTGGGGGCCCACCGGTTGTAACGGTTCTTGTCGAACTCCTCACCGGCGTACAGAGCACGGAACTTCTCGTCGCTGTTGTAGTCGAAGATCCCGCTGGTGTGGTTGAGCAGATGCCGCACGGTGATGGCGCCCGGCCGGTAACCCTTGGCGCGCACCACGCCGGGCAGCCATTTCTCGAGGCTGTCGTCCAGCGAGAGTTTTCCTTTGGCCTCGAGCTTGAGCAGGACCGTGGCGGTGAAGGTCTTGGTCACGCTGGCGATGCGGAACTTCTCTTCGATGCTGCGCGGGTGGCCGGTGGAAAGGTCACTGACACCCGCCCGCCCGTTCCACTCCCGGTGGCCGTCGCGCACGCCGGCGATCACACCCGGCGTGCCCTGCTCCACGATGTCGTTCAGTGCTGCCTGCGTCCGCTCAGGTAATCGCGGACTTTCGCGGCGGGATTCGGCGACGGCAGGCACGGCGACAAGAAGCGAAGCCACCACGGCAAAGACGGCTGACAGACGGCGCGTTGACCGGAATTTACTCATGACAACAGCTGACCAGCCACGCACACCGTGCACCATCGGGGAAGCCCCGGAGATCGCTCGGGGACCGTCTCGGGGACCAGTCAGGGGTGCGCCTCGGGGTCGGCTTCGTATCGACCCGTCAGTCTCGCCGGTCTCGTCAATCCGTTCAGACCCGTCAGGCAGTCAGAGCGTGGCGAACACCCGCCGGAACAGGTCCAGGGCCTCATCGGCCCAGCCCAGGACGTTCAGGGCCGAACCCACGTTCGCCGGCGGCCGGTTGACCAGCGTGTCATGGCGGATGAGCCGGTCGAAGTCCACGAGGACCGGGCCCTGGCGGGGCGTGCTCGCGTCGGGGCGGAAGAACTGGACGCCCGCGAGCCGCATCACGTTGATCACCTCCTGGGCGAGAATCCCGTACCCGACCGTCGTGGGGTGCACACCGTCGAGCGAGAACAGCCCGCCGTCGGCGCGCCGTCCGTTCTTGCTCACGAGGAAGTGGGAGTTCGGCGGTGGCGACAGCGCCTGCAGCGCCGACGGCAGTGGATAGGGCTGCCACCAGTCCGGGCGCGCCAGCGGGTCCTCGGCGTACCGGCGCGACGCCAGCCGGTCCATCAGGCCGCTGGTCTCCAGCAGATACCAGTCCTTCCCCTTGATCCGGGCAGTCAGGACCGTCTCCGTGATCGCGTCGTTGTACGCGTCGATCGCGTCGTCCACCTGTCGCGCCTGCTCCGCGGTGATGTTCGGGTCCCTGCCCTTGTCGAAGTCGCTGTCCTTGATCCACGGCCGGGTGTAGTAGGGGAAGTAGCGCGAACCCGGCTCGGTCTTGCCCGCCACGCCGCGCGCCATCGGCGCGATGGTCACGTGCGGAACCGTGCACCAGATGACGTGGCGCGCCTTGATGCCGGCGACCTGCGCGGCGACCTTGCGCAGCTCGGAGATGAAGTGCTTCGGCCGCCAGACGGTGAAGCGCCGCTTGCCGTCCAGGTCGTCGAAGCCGGAGTCCTCGCTCCACACCACACGGAGTTCGGTCACCGCCCGCAGCGCGTTGTTCGCACCGAGGAAGACGACCAGCGTCTCGATGCCGTGCGGGGAGCCGGAGCCGTCGGTGTCCTTGCCGAGCTCGGCCGCCGCCCCCAACTGGGTCAGGGCGCCCGCCGCTTCGGGCCGCGTGGGCAGCACCCGCAGGGCGGCGCGCTCCCCGGCGTTCTGCACGATCTGATTCACCAGATCGTCCTTGGGCACATCGAGCCGCTTGCGGCACTCGTCCGCCGACTTCGACAGCGCGTCGCGCAGGTCCCACCCGAACACGGCAAGGTTGTGCATGATCGCCGTGGTCGAAGGCACCTTGCTGCCGGGCCCCCGCTCCCAGTAGTCCTCCACCCGGTCCATCACGTTGCGGGCCCGGAACAGGGCGAGCGGCACCTCCCACCAGTCCACGGTCCGCCCGTAGCGGTCCTCCAGGTCGCGCAGGAAGAACTCGAGGTTGAACGGCATTCCGCCGAAGCCCCCGTAGAGGGGATAGCGGAAGCCGGAGGACCATCCCAGCTCGTGCGCGATGATCGCCGGATACGACAGCCCCGTGTTGAAGACGGCCGCGCTCTGGAACCCTTGCGTCAGCGAATCCCCCACCGCGACAAGGCGGTGGCGGGGAGCGCCGGCCCGGTTCGGACTGACCTCGACGCCCAGCTTCGGGTCGCTCACCGGCACCCGCGGGCTCTCGCGTTCGGGTGTCCGCGAGCTCGCACGTCGTACGGAATCGCGCATGATTCCCCCCTTGGCGCCCCACGGCACACTGGCTGCGCCCTCACGCGAGGCCAGTTCCTGCGTAGCAGAGCGCGGGCCCGGGCGGCAGTTCCCCGACGGGAGATACGCAGAACTCGGTGCGGCCCATGAGCTGGATCGCAGGGTCCGACTGTCACGGTTCACGGGTCCGGGGTGTCTCGACGGGCGTCTGCGGAGGGGAGCCGGGGGGCGCGCTGCGACGGGCGTCTGCGAGGGTGTCGGCCATGGATTGCGCTTCGGACACCGGGCCCGGCCGCCACCACGGCACCGGCGCATGGCTGGCCCGGTTCGCCGGCCGGATGCTGGTGGTCTGCCCCGCGTGCGGCGGGCGTGCGCTGGTGGTTCCCCGGCCCGGCCTCCCCGCACCCAGGTACTTCAGTGAGCTGCAGTTCCAGCCACGGCGGCTGGCCTGCGCCGGGTGCGGGGCCGTTGCCGACTGGGAGCCCGAGGTGCGGGGCGCCGGTCTGGTCGGGGTCGTGCTGGGCGGCAGCGAGGACCCGTTCTTCCGGCGGCCGCTGTGGCTGCAGACCCGCTGCGCCGGCGAGATCCTGTGGGCCTACAACGAAGAGCACGCCGCCGAACTGTCCGCCTACGTAGGCGCCCGCTTGCGCGAACGCGACGGAGTGCGGCCGACCATGTCCATGTTCGCGCGGCTGCCGTCGTGGATGAAGAAGTCGCGGCATCGCTCCGCCGTCCTTGCCGGTCTGGAGACACTGCGGGTGCTGGCCGCGCGGTCGGATGCCGCCGACCGTTCCGACGCGGCGCACGAGCGCGGCGACCGGGCCCGGACGCGCGGCAGCCTGTATTTCCGCGGCGGCCCCTACGAGTGAGGGCGTGGTGACCCGTCCGTCGTCGGGATCAGGGCGGGGCCGGTGGCTGTCCGGTCGCCGGGATGCGGTACGAAGTCTTCTGTGAACGAACAGATTCAGCCCGCGACCGTCCGCGTGTTCATCGCACTGGCCCCGCCCGACGACGCGAAGCAGGAACTGGCGCAGGCACTGGGCCCCGCCTATCAGGCGCACCCCCGTATGCGGTGGAACCGCATCGAGGACTGGCACATCACCCTGGCGTTCCTCGGCGAGGTTCCCGACTCGGTGGTCGGGCTCCTGAGCACGCCGCTCGCGCGCCTCGCAGCCGCCCGCCCTCCCCTCACGCTTGAGCTGCGCGGTGGCGGGCACTTCGACGAGCGGGTGCTGTGGAGCGGAATCGGCGGGGACCTCGATGAGCTGCATCAGCTCGCCACCGAGGTGCGTGGCGTCATCGACGACTGCGGACTGCCCCCGTCGGATCGGCCGTTCCGGCCGCATCTGACGCTGGCCCGCGCCCGCCGGGACACCCCGTCATGCGTGGTGGCGGCCGCTGACGGGCTCGCCGGGTTCACCGGCAGGCCGTGGCAGGCCGGGCGTCTGCATCTGGTCGCGAGCAACTTCGGCCGCGGTCCGGGGCCCATCCGCTACCGCGACGTCGGTGCCTGGGATTTCAGCGGTCGTGCCGAGGACACCGGCCCTCGTCACGACGGCGCGGAGCCGCCCTCGGGGGCCACGCGATGACGCCGGTAGTGGCGGGCCGCTCGGGCCCTGTTTCCGCATGAGGCCTTGCACCACTCCTGCCGGCCGTGGCTCTTGACGAAGTAGCGCACGCACCGGGGCGCCGTACAGGCGCGCAGCTGCTCGCGATGCGGGCCGCTCAGAAAGTCGACCGCGGCGCGGGCCAAGGCTGCCACGAGGGCGGTGTGCGGGTCGTCCTGCGCCGTCAGCAGCCGTGTGGCGGGGGTTCCTTCGCGTGGCCACTCCAGCTGCGGGGCGATCAGTTCGCGGGCGGCGCTCGTGTTGAGGCGGGCCAGCGCCTCTTCGGCGGGCATCAGGCGTTGGGCGTCCGCCGGGCTGGGCGGTGCGGGGCTGACCGCGCGCGCGAACAACGCCCTTACCGCACGCCGCAGTTCGATGATCGTCTGCCTGAGCTCCTCGTCCGCCGTGAGGTCCGCGGCCCGGACGTGAGGGGGCAGCAGGCCCTCCTGCGCCCGGATCCAGCGGGTGGCGTCCTCGACCGTGGCCAGGTCGTCGGCGACCCCGCCGTCCCCGTCGTGGCGGATCGTGCTCGCCAGTTCCAGTGCCGGCCAGCGCTCCACGGGGCGTCTCCTCTTCCTCCGCCCGTCTCCGGGCGCTGCCGTGAGCCTCTTGATCGCATTCGCGGCACACTCTACTGTCCTAACGGAAAACTGAAAACTTCCGTTAGTCATGCGAGGCGGGCACCCGCGCCGCGCATCCGCAAGGAGGAGACCGAGCGATGACAGCGTTGCTTGCCCAGATCAGCGACCTGCACCTCGACGGCAGTGAACGGGCGACCCGTCGCGCCACGCACGTCATGAACTATCTGCGCGACCTGCCTCGCCCGGTGGACGCCCTCCTGGTCACCGGGGACATCGCCGACCACGGCGACGAAGCCGAGTACGAGGAAGCGGCCCGGATCCTGGCCGCGCCCTTCCCGGTCCTCACCTGTCCCGGCAATCACGACGCGCGCCCCGCCTACCGCAAGGCCCTGCTCGGCCAGGCGCCCGGCGAGGGCCCCACCAACGAGGTCCACCACATCGCGGGCACGGCCATCTTGATGTGCGACTCCACCATTCCCGGCCGCGACGAGGGGCTCCTGGACGCGGAGACTCTCGCCTGGATCGACACCACCCTGGCCGCACTGCCCGACGGCACCCCGGCGCTGCTCGCCTTCCACCAGCCGCCCGTCGAGCTCCATCACCCACTGCCCGACGCGTACACCCTCCAGCAGCCCGAACAGCTCGCCGCGCTGCTCGAAGCGCACCCGCAGGTGGCCGCCGTCCTCACCGGCCACGCCCACACCGCGGCCGCCAGCACGTTCGCCGCCCGCCCGCTGATCGTCGGCCCCGCCATCACCTGGACGCTGCGGCTGCCCTGGGAGGGCGACAAGCCCGCGGACCGCGAACAGCCGCCCGGCCTCGCCTTCCACATCCTGGACGACAACCACCGTCTGACCACGCACTACCGCGTTTTGCCCTAGGTCATCCCCCGGTCATCCCCTCAACCCTCACCCTGGACCTGACCTTTAGCCCTGGCAGGAAGGCCGAACGCCCCGCCCCCTCTCCGGCATCACTCGGAGACGGGGGCGGGGCGGCAGCGCTGCAGCCACAGCGCGGATGGAAGATCCCAGGCTAGCGGCGGGCACTGACAATGCGGGCTGAGGGCGGGCTGAGGCTACGACTGCGGGGGCTGGCCCTGGTCCCTGCCGAACTGGTCCTTCAGCTTGTCCTGCGCGGTGTCGACCTGGCTGGAGTACTTCCCCCGGGTCCTGTCGTCGACGAAGTCACCCGCCTTGTCCACTCCCGTCCCGGCCTTGTCCTCGTGGCCCTTGAGCATCTGCTTGAGCTTGTCCATGACTGACATGGGCCAACCACCTCTCTGTGTCTCCCCCACATCCAGGCTCACATCGCACGGCGTGTTCCGCATCCCGTGGCGCCGTCAGCCGAAGTCGTCGGGGACGATGCGGAGCTTCTCGGCGATGCGGGCCAGGGCCTTCTGGTCGGTCGCGTCGAGCGAGTCGAGCACGATCCGGCGCACGGCACGCAGGTGGGTGGGCGCCGCCCGGTCCACGATGTCGTAGCCGGCGTCGGTGAGTTCGGCGAGGGTGTAACGGCCGTCGGCCGGGTCGGGTGTCCGTGCGACCCAGCCGCGCTGTTCACAGCGTTTGACGACGTTGGACAGGCGGGAGAGCGAGCCGCTGGCGAGGAAGGCGAGCTCTCCCATCCGCAGCTTGCGCTGCGGCGCCTCGGAGAGATGGCTGAGCACGAGGTACTCGAACAGGGTGAGGCCGTGTTCCTGCCGCAACGGCGACTCCAGCTTGGCCGGCAGCAGCAGGACCAGGGAGATCAGCCCCGTCCACGCCGTCTTCTCCTGCTCGTCGAGCCATCGCAGTTCCTCGCCGTCCTCGTGCCCGCCCGCGCCGCCCGCAGGCCCTCCCGTGCTGCTCATGGAATTTCCCAACCCTCCGGCGAAGCCCGCCGTCACTTTACGCTTGAAGTCATTGCTGCTAGTTTCACTTTACGCGTGAAGTCATACCAGTGGACACGCACCCCTGTGGACAGGAAGAGGGAGCATCATGAGCACCGTCACCTTCGGCGTCACCCCGGGCTTCGGCGAGAAGCTGCACAAGGCCCTCGGCTACAGCGGGGCCGTCCGCGTCGGCGATCGGGTCGAGATCTCCGGCCAGGCCGGGGTGGACGACGACCTGGTCATCCCCGACTCGCTGGAAGACGAGATCATCCAGGCTTTCGACAACGTGGAGCGCACGCTCGCCACGGTCGGCGCGACATGGAAGGACGTCATACACGTCAACTCGTACCACAAGGTCGCACCGGGAGTTGACGTCATCGGCGACGACCACAACACGGTCATGGCCGAACAGTTCCGCCGCCGCCTCGGCGGTCGCGCGCCGATCTGGACGGAGACCGGCGTCACGGTCCTCGGCCTCGCCGCCATGCGCGTGGAGATCCGCGTCACCGCCATCGTCGGCTCCGGGGACCGACCCGGCACCTCCGGTGCGCAGAGGTGAGACTCAGGAGCGGTTCAGCCCCTAAGCCGACTCGCGCACCACGAGTTCCGGCTCGAAGATCACCGAGGTGGGGTCGGTCCGTACGCCCTCGATCTGTTCCTGCAACAGCCGGGCCATCTCCGCGCCCATCTCCTCGACCGGCTGGCGCACCGTCGTCAGCGGGGGCACACAGGTGACCGCGACACTGGAGTCGTCGAACCCGACCACCGCCACGTCCTGGGGGGTCCGCTTGCCCGCTTCCCTCAGGGCCTGGCACACCCCTTGCGCCATCAGGTCGTTGGCGGCGAACACCCCGTCGATGTCCGGATGCCCGGCCAGCAGCCCGCGCATCGCCCTCGCCCCGCTCTCCAGGGTGAACCCGCCCTCGGCGACGGGGATGTAGGGCTGACCGCCGCGCTCCATGCCGTCCTGGAACCCGGCCAGGCGCTCACGCCCCGCGGGGATGTCCAGCGGTCCCGAGACGGTCGCCACCCGCCGGCAGCCGCGGGCAAGGAGATGATCGGCGGCCAGCCGCGCCCCGTCCCGGTGCGCGAAATCGACGAACGTGACACGGGCCCGCAGTGCGGGGCGGGCGAAGAACACCGCGTGCAGCCGTGCTTCGGCAAGCAACTCCGGCAGCGGGTCCCTGGCATGGGTCGAGACGACCAGGGCGCCGTCCGCGTTGCCCTGGCGCAGATAGGTCAGTACCTGTCGGCGGGCGTCCTCCGTCTCGGCGAACATCAGCACCGGATGCATGCCGCGCGGCCGCAGGAAGCCCACCACCCCGCTGACGGCACGGCCGAAGAACGGGTCGGCGAACACCCGCGCGGCAAAGGCGTTCTGCGCCGTGTCGGAGTGGTCGCCGGCGCCCGAGACGACCAGGGCGATGGTGCCCGCGCGCTGGGTCACCAGGGAGCGCGCCGCCCGGTTGGGCGCGTAGCCCGTGCGCTCGATGGCCGCGTTGACCACGTCCTGGATGGCGGGGGCGACATTGCGCACGCCGTTGACCACCCGGGAGACGGTGGCGCGAGAGACCCCCGCTTCGCGCGCCACGTCCTCCAGCGTCGGCATCTGTCTGTCCATCCGGGAACCCTAACGCCCCGCCTCCGGGCGTCATAGAGCGCTCTCCCATGCCCGCGCGTCCGCTAGGCGCAACCGTCCGGCCCGCGTACCGTCGCCGCCAGCGCCAGATCACCGGCGCTGCGCCCGGCGAGAATCCGCCAGCATCCCTCCTCGGTCCGCCAGGCACCCTCCTCCGTATCCCAGTGCCGCAGCATCCTCGCCGGGATCCGAACCGCTGCCGTCACCCGCTCCCCCGGCTCCGCCCGCACCGCCGTGAATCCCGCGAGCCAGCGGACCGGACGCTCCACCGCGGAATCGGGCCGCGCGAGATAGACCTGCACCACCTCGCGCCCCGGCCGCGTGCCCGTGTTGCGCAGCCGCACCTCGGCGAGCATCGCTCCCGCCCCGCCGTTCGTGCGCGTGACCCGGAGCTGGTCATAGCTCCAAGTGGTATAGCCCAGGCCATGACCGAACCAGTACGCGGGTGCGCGCCCGGCCCGCAGCCAGGCCCGGTAGCCGATGTGCAGGCCCTCCTCGTAAGCGAGCCGGCCGTCCTGCGGGCGGGTCTGCGTGACCGGGGCGTCCGCGAGGGCCGCTCCCCATGTGGTGGGCAGTCGGCCGCCCGGTTCGCTCTCTCCGAGGAGGACGTCGGCGAGCCCGGTCCCCGCCTCCTGTCCGGGGAACCACGAGAGCAGCACCGCCCCGGCCTCCTCCCGCCACGGCAGTTCCACGGGGCCGCCCGAGTTGACGACGACCACGGTGCGCGGATTGGCGGCGGCGACCGCGGAGACCAGTTCGTCCTGGCGGCCGGGAAGAGTCAGCGAGGTGCGGTCGTGCCCCTCGGCCTCGCTGCCCTCGGTGGTGCCGACCACGACGACGGCCACGTCCGCCTGCCGGGCGGCCTCGACCGCCTCGGACAGCGCCTGTTCCGGGTCGGGTTCGGGCGCCGCGGCCGTCACGACGACGGCACGGCCGGTGCCGGGGGCCAGCTCCCTGCGTGCCACCACATGGGCGGCCTTCCCGCCCTCGAGCCAGACCGAGGCGTGCCGGCGCGGCGGGTCGAGGTGAATGACCGCGGGGTCCTCGGTCTCCCGCGCGAACTCACCCTCAACCACCAGCTGTCCGTCCACCGCGAGGCTCATCCGGCCGTAACCGCCCACCCCGAACGTCCACTTGCCGTCGCAGGCCGGACGCACCAGCGCGCTGATCTCCACGGTGTGCGCCTCCGGCCCGACCGGCGGCTCCAACTGCCGCCCGGACAGGCGGTGTTCGGCGTACAGCTCGCGGCCGTGCGCTGTCAGTACGCGCAACAGCACGCCCGGCTCTCCGGTGAGCGGGTTCTCGCAGCGGGCGGGATCGAGCGGCAGGGGCAGCCCGCCCGGGTCCGGGCCCGGTGCGTGCAGCACCCTGGTCCGCCCGGACAGCCGGGCCCGGATGCCGTCCAGCGGGGTGACCACGTCCGACGGGAAGACTCCGGCGCTGCCTCCGCCCTGGAGGCGCGGCGTCGAGGCGTGCCGTCCGATGACGGCCACGCTCCGCAGTGCGGAGGCGTCCAGGGGCAGGACATCTTCGTTGCGCAGCAGCACCGTGCCGGCCGCGACGGCCCGGCGCAGCAAACGGCGGGCGGTGCCGCCCGGCCGGGCGTGCGCCGGGAGGCCGCGTCCGCTGCCGAGTGCGCCGACGCGATCGGCCAGGGTGAGCAGGCGCACCACTTTGTCGTCGATCGCCTCCTCCAAAACGCTTCCGCCGCGGACCGCCGCCACCAGAGCCGCGCCCCACGGGCTCTCCGGTCCCGGCATCGCGAGGTCCTGGGCCGCCGCGGCGCTCTCGGCCGTCAGCCGCACGGCGCCCCAGTCGGAGACGACGGCCCCGTCGAAACCCCACTCTCCCTTCAGTGGTTCGGCAAGGAGTTCATGGGCGGTCATCGTCGTGCCGTTGACCCCGTTGTACGCGCTCATGACGAGCCAGACGCCCGCGCGGACGGCGGCCTCGAACGGGGCCAGATACACCTCGCGCAGCGTCCGCTCGTCCACCCGTACGTCCAAAGTGAGGCGTTCGGTCTCCGAGTCGTTGGCCACGTAATGCTTGGCCGTCGCGGCGACACCGTGCGCCTGGATGCCGCGGATCAGGGCGACTCCCGTACGCGCGGCCAGCTCCGGGTCTTCGGCCAGGCACTCGAAGTGGCGCCCTCCCAGCGGGGTGCGGTGGAGGTTCAAGGTGGGCGCCAGGACCGCGTGCACCTTCTTGCGCAGGGCCTCCAGGGCGAGCAGCTCGCCGAGTTCACCGGCCAGCTGCTCGTCCCACAGGGAACCCAGGGCGGAGGCCGAGGGCAGGAGCAGCGAGGGCCGGCGCTCGTCCCACTCCTCACCCCGCACACCGGCGGGACCATCCGAGAAGACCATCTCCCGTAGCCCTATCGCTGGTTCGGCACGGGTGCGCCACACCGTGGCTCCCGTCAGCAGACCCACCTTGCGCACCAGGTCGAGCGTGCCCACCAGCTTCAGCAGTTCGTCCCGCGTCATCGCTTGCTCCTCCTGCCCCCGACGGGAAGCGGCGCCGGCCTCAGATCACGTGCGGATCACTTGTAGACGCCGAATTCGTAGAGCGAGTAGCCGTACCCGGTGCCTCGCTGTGTTCCGTTGACCCGCACGTAGCGCCCGGAGCCGCTCACATCGAAGTCGTCGACGCCGCCGTTGCCCGCGCTCACCTCGTGCACGGTCCTCCAGTCCCTTCCGTTGTCGGACGTCTGGATCGTGTACGCCTTCGCGTACGAGGTCTCCCAGTTGAGCTGGACGTGCTTGAAGGAGGTGGTGGAGCCCAGGTCGACCTGGAGCCACTGCGGGTCGCTCCAGTCGCTGGCCCAGCGCGTGCCGTTCTTGCCGTCGACGGCGTTCGCGGCGGTGCACGGGCAGTCGCCGCTGCCGGGCTGGAAGGAGGAGGCGGTCGCGGGCTTGCCCAGGGCGATGTTCGTGCCGTCGACCGGCGGCGGCACGATCCGCACGGAGCGTGTCTCGATACCGACGTTGCCCTTGCCGTCACTGACCTTGACGTAGATCTTCCAGACGCCCGGCTTGTCCGGGGCGGTGACCTTCAGGCGGCCCGAGCCCTGGTCCGTGACGGACAGCGGGGTGAGGTCCTTGCTCTTGTCGATGTACATGCTGTTGGCGAGCACTTCGTAGGAGAGCGCGTCGCCGTCCGGGTCGCCGGCCTTGGCGGTCAGGGTGAGCGGGGCGCCCGCCGGGACCTTGCCCGCGTCCCCGTCGACGGTCAGCTCCGAGATGACCGGCGGGGTGTTGTCACCGGCGGTGCTGCCCTTGTAGGCCTTCTTCACGGCGTAGTACGCGAGTCGCTTCTGGCCGGCGGGGAGCAGGTTGAACCAGACGCCGCCGAAGTCGTACTCCGTGCCGTAATGGAACATCGTGGCGCCGAGCGCGACGCCCCGGTGGCCGGTGACGCAGTTCCAGGCCTTGGTGTACCCGGCTGCCTTCGCCTGGTCGGTGGGCTCCTCGGGGACACCGTTGGCGTCGTCGGGGACTTCCCACTCGCCCGCGGGCCCGGATTCGGTGACGATGTAGGGCTTGGTGTACCCGCCCTTCTCCCAGTCGGCCTTGATGTCGCACGCGGCGTCATAGGAGTTGACCGCGTAGAGATCGAGGTCGGGGGCGTTCTTCTTGTAGTAGGGCCATGCCCCGGTCCAGGCGTCGGTGGAGGTGACGGGGTGGTCGGGGTCCACCGCGTGGATCTTCTTGGCGACGTCGTTGACGAAGGTGGTGTAGGCGTCGCGCTGCTTCTCCAGCTCGTCCCCGGCATAGCAGTTCTGCAGTCCGAGCACCGATTCGTTGCCCACGTTCCACATCAGGACACCGGGGTGGTCCTTGTAGGTGTCCACCCACTTGGGGAACTCCTGGAGCATCTGGTTCTTGTACGCGGTGTCCGTCAGGTAGTTGACGCAGCCGCCGCTGCCAGGGCCGCCGCCGGGCTGGAGCCAGAAGCCCGCGACGACCTTGATGCCGTGGGCGGCCGCGGAGTCGAAGAGCGATTTGCTGGAGGCGTCGGTGCCCCAGGTCCGGATGGTGTTCACCCCCATGGACTTCACGTCGGGCATGTACTTGTCGGCGTCGGCGACGGAGGGGCCCCAGGTCAGGCCCTTGACCTGGTAGGGGGAGCCGTCGACGGTGAGCTGCCAGTCGCCTTGCGATCCGGTCACCTTCACGACGCTGCCGGCCGCGAGCGCCTGCTGCGCGGGCAGCACGAGTGCGCCTGCCACGAGCAGGCCGGCGGCCGTGTAGGCCACGAGGCGGGCGGAGGGAGCGGTACCTGGTCTGGGCATGGGGTCTCCAGGGCGAGGGGGGATGAGGGAGTGGGGGTGCGGGCCGGATGCGGGGGTAATGGGCGGGCGAGTGCCTGTGAAGGGCGGCAAGGGGTGAGCTCCGCCCTTCACAGGCCGCCGTCACGCGGTCACGCGGTCACGGCAGTTCGTAGTTCTCGTCGAGCGCCGCGCCCGCCTCGGGGTGCGTCTGGTCATAGCCGCGCGGGTCGCACTGCAGGCCGCCGACGATGCAGTGATCCACCAGCGCCTTCAGCGTCGCGTCGTCCCACGCGTTGAAGAAGTCGTAGTGGAAGGAGTGGCCGGTCCCGCTTGCCAGGCGGACCTTCGACATGTCCCCGTTGACGGGGAACGCCATCTTGAACTCGACCATCGGCAGGGCGACGGGATGACTCGTCGGGCACACGTTGTCGTTGGTGCCGCTCTTGACCACCGGGTAGGACATGTGGCTCTGGTGGTCGGGCGAGTCCAGCGTCTTGCCGTCCCAGCAACTCGGGGCCTGGAAGCGGATGTTCAGCTGCGTGTCACGGCTCGTGGGACAGTTCCGGGGGAAATCGACGTTGAAGTAGCTTTCCCCGCACTCCCACCCCTCGACGAAGCCCGGGTGGTCACGGAACTCCTGCGCGCTCTGCATCGGGCTGCCGACGACGAACCTGAGCCCCTTGGGGAACGGCCGCACGCTCGTGTAGTCCGTGACGCCGGCCTTGTAGTAGATCGTCTGGTCCCCTACGGGCCGGATCTCCTTGTCGCCGTTGTACAGCGTGGGCATCCAGTACGCCGACCTGTCGCCGGGCGCGAGGCACTTGGTGGAGCCGGCGTCCAGAGAGGCCGTGGTGCTGTGCGCGTTCGTCGTGGTGTTGCCCATGAACGTGTGGTCGTGCGACTTGCCGGGCTGACCGGGATAGACGATGGGATCGTCGGGGGCGGTGTGCGTCACCGAGCAGTGCGCCTGGAACTCGTGGAAGTAGCGGTGCGGCGGATTCTCGGCGGCCGCCTGCACGCCGGTGACGGGCGACTTCGCGGGGATGTACCCGTCCGCGTCGGCGTCCTCCGCCGACACGCGGGTGGACGCGGCCATGGCGTGCCCCGCGTGTGCCGCCCGCGCCTCCCGCGTCTGGGGCTGCGATGCGTTGTCGGCGCTCACCGCGATGCCGCCGATGCCGAGTGAGCTCAGTAACAGGGCGCCTGCGATCAGCGCTCCCGAGATTGTTTTCGATCTCCGTGCTGCCATGGAGACCTCCTGCCACGTGAAAAGGGATGGGGGGACCGGCCTGCCGGGAGCCGTGGCCGTGCGCTCCCGGACGCCGGGCATGGGTGGCCGGGGGTGCCGACCGGCCACCCGTAGCCGCGTGTTGTGAGGTGTTGTGCGCGCCCGGATGGATACGGAGCTGGGAGAGCGCTCTCCCGGAGTGTTCCCATCGTGAAGCGAGCGTGTCAAGAGACGGTGAACGACTGCGTGCCGACGGCGGCGGCTCGGCGGCGCGCGACGGACGTACGGGATCGGGGCGCCCCGCGCAGAGCGCGAATCGTCGGGCGCCGACTTCCTTGAGGTCAGCGGGTGTTGAGGAGCGACTGCCGCGAATCCTGCGGGCCCGGCCCAGCACCGCGCGGCAGTTCGGGGCGACTTCCGGGGTCCCGGTCACAAGCGTTGACGTATCGCGGGGGCGGATGCAGGATGCGTTTACGGGAGAGCGCTCTCCGCACCGCACCTCATGCAGCCCTGCCAAGCATCCCTACAGACCGCAGGCCCATCGGGGGGTTGCACCGCTCCCCGATGGGCCTGCACCACGCACTGAAGCGTGTGGACCAGCGCTCACTGAAACGTGTGGACCAGCTGGATCTCGCCGACGATGTGTGCGTTGAAGTCGTCGAGGTCCTCGGCCGGGACCCACAGTTCAAGGATCGTCCTGCCGCCCGCCTGCTGGACGGGGTAACGGCGCAGGAACTCGGAGTCGACCTCGAAGCGCGTGACATGGCCGGAGCCGTCGTGCTTCACGTTCCAGTCCCTCGCGATCTTGATCGCGTAGTCCTCGTTGAGGACGGGATAGAAGATCGGCTGCTCCGGCAGCCGGGGCGGCCAGGCGCGCCAGCCCGAGTCCCGGACCAGTTCCAGCTCCACGGGGCCCGTCGGGCGCCAGAGCGTCGTCGTCGCGGGTGGGCCGGTCATGAGAAATCCACCTCTGTTTCGGGCCGCCGAAGCGGCTGGTCAGGAGGTGGACGATACCGGTGCGGCGAGCAGGCGGGCCACGGCATTTGGTCCGGCAGGGGCGGCGCGGGCGCGGACGTAGGCGTGCGGTTCAGTACGGGGAGGGCCGGGCCTGCATGGGCCGGGCCGGCATGCGCGGGGCCCGCGGCGAAGCCCGGTGAGTCGTCGTCAGGCCGTGGTCAGCCGCCGTCGCACCTGAGGTCGGCGGGCCGCATATAGCCGAGCTTCTGCCCGTTGTCGGTGCGCGAGACCTGCCACAGGGCGTCCGCGCCGCCGCGGGTGCCGTTCACCGGTGTGCCCGGGTCGAGATGGCCGACGATCTCGGTCCACGGGTTGTCCCCGGCGTAGATCGGGGCGTCGGCGCGGGTGGCGAAGCAGGTGCCGCCTGCCGCGGCGGTGCCGCCGAGCATCGGGAGAGTCAGCAGGCTCAGTGCGAGCACGGCCGCGAGTCGCGCCGCGCTCCTGCGGGCCTGTCGGATACGGGGCATGCGGGTCCTCCTTGTACGGGTGGGTGCTCCACGTGTTCGTCCGGAGCGTGCAATGGCGGCGGGGCCGGAACGTGTACGTCCCGGCCCCGCGTGCGTCGCCTCAGAGTTCCTGAGCGCTGGATCAGAGTCCTTGAGTGCTGGAGATGTCGGGGGCGACCACACCGCTGCCCGCGCCGGGCGCCGGCGAGGTGCGGTCGACGAACTGCTCGGCCTCGCCGAGGTCGTCCAGCACCCCCGCGGCGTGGGCGGGGTCCCTCACGTCATCGGTGTCCGCTCCCGGCGGCGGGCTGATCGCGGCGATGACAGCCCCCGCGGCGAGGGAGGCAACGGCCAGTACGCTTCGCTTCTTCATACAGGGGCCAACTCCTGTCGCCCGGAAAGGGCACGGCCTGACCGCGGAGATCACTGAAGCGGACGGCTTCGGTTCCGGTACGGGCCGGGGTCCGCGCGCCGGCGCACGACGCCTACGCTGTGCGGATGTTGGTCTACGCCCCGGCGGCGCTCCTCTTTCTCGTCTTCTGCGTGCGCGTGGTGCGCGAGCGCAGGAAGTTCAGCAATGCCGTGATTCTGGGGCTCGCCGCGCTCTGCGGGCTTGCGGCGTGGGTATTCCAACTGATCAGGCACGGTCCGGCATCGGGTCAGGCGGTCGCGTGGACACTGCTCGTGCTGGGGTCGCTCGGCATCCTCGTACTGACGTGTCTGCTGTTCCTCAACGGCCTGCAGATGGTGCGCAAGGAGGGCAGGAGCCCCACCAACCTGCTCTCACTTCTGGCCGCGTTGTGCATTCTGGCCGTAGTGGGCCTTGTGGTCACGGCGGTGGTCGTGCGGACGCCGGTGTGGATCGGAGTGGGTACGGCGGCCGGCGGTCTCGCCGTCTACCTCTCG
This sequence comes from Streptomyces longisporoflavus, assembly GCF_014649775.1. Classification (GTDB taxonomy): domain Bacteria; phylum Actinomycetota; class Actinomycetes; order Streptomycetales; family Streptomycetaceae; genus Streptomyces; species Streptomyces longisporoflavus. The sequence continues at coordinate 302,700 of NZ_BMTR01000002.1, forward strand.
TTCCTGTTTCTATGCTTCATCTGCTACGCGTTCCTCTACGGCCGGCTGCGGGTACATCGCAAGGCCGACTACGTGGTGGTACTCGGCTCGGGCCTGATCGGCGGCTCCACCGTGCCGCCCCTGCTGGCCAGCCGTCTCAAGCGGGCGCAAGCGGTGCATGCGCGGCTCGCCGAGCGGGGCGAACCACCGGTGCTGATCGCCTCGGGGGGCCAGGGGCCGGACGAGGACGTACCGGAGTCCCATGCGATGGCCGACTACCTGATCGACCGCGGGTTTCCCGCCGCGCTGATCGAGCGCGAGGACCGCTCGACGACGACCGACGAGAACCTCAAGTACAGCAAGGCGATCATGGAGCAGGCGCGACCGGACTACCGGTGCGTCATCGTCACGAACAACTACCACGCCTTCCGCGCCGCGATCACCGCCCGGCGCACCGGGATCAACGGCCAGGTGGTGGGCTCCCCCACCGCCGCGTACTTCTGGCCCACCGCGACGATCCGCGAGTTCGCCGCGCTCCTGGTCGCCTATCGGCGGACCAACCTGGCCATCTGCCTGCTCCTCGTCCTGGCCGGGGTGCTCGCCTGGTGGGCACAGCAGAACGGCTGAGTGAAGTCCCCGGACGGCCCGTGCCGGCGACACGGCCGAGGTCCCACGAAAGAAGGGCCGGGTTGCCGCGGATGGGTCATGATCGTTTTATCTGCATGCCGAATCGGTGAGGCCTGGGGGTCGAAAGGTCAGTTCCCTCGCCAGGAGGCACCCATGCGTATGCGCACGCTCTTCGCCACCGCCACGCTCGCCACTGTCACCGTCATCGGCGGGGCCGGCACCGCCGTCGCCGACCCTGACCCCGGCGCCAACGCGACCGGCACCGCGGCGAACTCGCCCGGCGTCCTCAGCGGCAACGCCATCCAGGTCCCCGTCGACCTCGACCTCAACCTCTGCGGCAACACCATCGACGTCATCGCGCTGCTGAACCCCGCGTCCGGGAACACGTGCAAGACCAACTGACCAGCTAGCCCCGGAAGCGGCCCCTCCAGGAGCGGTCCCTACAGGAGCGGTCCCACGGGAAGCGGCCACTCGCCCCGTCGCTCACCTCAGCGGCGGGGTTTGCCGCGCTTTCCGCCCTTCGACGCGCCGCCCCAACCGCTGCGCGCGCTCTTGCCGGTCTTCCCCGGCTTGCCAGTCTTCCCCGCCTTCCCGGTCGTCCCCGTCTTCCCGGCCGGCTTGCCCGGCGCGGGCTTGCGGCGGGGGCCGCCCTTGTCGGGGGTCTTGTACTTCGACTGGTCCGCAGTGGGGGCAGCGGACTGGGAGCGGCCCCGTGAGCTGTTGACGGTGCGGCCACGGACGATGCCGATGAAGTCCTCCACCAGGTCCGTGGTCGCGTCCTCGGGCCACGACAGCGCGACCCGCGATTCGGGTGCCTCGGCGAGCGGGCGGTAGGTGAGGTCCTTGCGGTGGTGCAGGCGGGCGAGCGACTGGGGGACGATCAGGACGCCCACCCCTGCTGCCACCAGTTCGATGGCGTCCGCCGTCGTGTCGGGGCGCTCGTTCGCGGGGTGGCCCGGCAGGCCGCTCTCCCAGTCGAGGGTGTCGTCGAGGGGGTGCAGCACGATCTCGTCGGCGAGGTCATCGGGGGACACCTCGTCGACCGCCGCGACGACGTGGTCCTTGGGGATCACCACGACCGTCGTCTCGGCGTAGAGAGGGATCGCGCTGAGGTCCGTGCCGTCGACCGGCAGCCGTACGAAACCCGCGTCGGCGCCGCGGTCCCGCAGCAGCTCGCACGCCTCGCCGGGTGAGACCGCGACCAGGGTCAGCGGCACGTCGGGAAGCCGTTCGTTCCAGATCCGCACCCACTTGGTGGGTGTCACCCCCGGGACATACGCGAGCCTGAACGAAGGGGTTACTTGCGAGTCTGTCACTCCGCCAGGTTACCGGTCGTGGTCGGCGGTAGCTCACATGCTCGATACCCTGGTGACCATGACGTCGCACCAGACCACCCAGACCATGAAGCCCGCGACCGCGGCGAAGAAGCTGGGTGTGTACCTCGAGGCCACCCCCGCCGAATTCCAGGAGGGTGTCGTCTCGCGCACCGAGCTGAACGCCCTGCAGACCGAGCCGCCCGAGTGGCTGCAGGAACTGCGACGCAACGGCCCGCACCCCCGGCCGGTCGTCGCGTCCAAACTCGGGGTGTCCATCGCCGGTCTCGCCCGCGGCGGGATCACCGAGGCCCTCACCACGGAGCAGATCGACGCCCTGAAGTCGGACAACCCGGAGTGGCTGCAGAAGGAGCGCGCCACCCAGGCCGAGGTCCGCAAGGAAGCGGTACGCATCAAGGAGAAGAACGCCGCCGAGCAGGAGCGCCGCTCGGCTTCCTGAGCCGCACCCCGATTCGAGCCCCCGGACCCTGACACGATCAGGCGGGGGCTCGGTCGTGCGCCGCCGCCCCCGGTCAGCGGCGCGCGGGGCGCGCGCCCGCCTGCATGCCCGCCCCCGTGCCGGGCACGGCGAAGGCCCCTGCGATCCTGATGACGTGGTCCGCACTCCCGCCGCCCCGGAACCGATAACCGCCGATCCGCCCGCCGCCGCCTCGACCGAGAACCCGCTGCTCACGCAGTCGTGGCTGGACCTGGCCTTCGTGCACTGGGCCGCGGATCCCGCGGACGTGGCGCCGCTGCTTCCGGCCGGGACGGTGCCCGATCTGCACGACGGGGCGACCTACGTGGGCCTCGTCGCGTTCCGCATGCACCGGGTCGGCTGGTTCCGGCTCCCCGGCATCCCCTATCTGGGTACGTTTCCCGAGACCAATGTCCGCCTCTACTCGGTGGACGCCCATGGCCGCCGCGGCGTCGTCTTCCGCTCCCTGGACGCAGCACGGCTGATTCCGGTCGCGGTCGCGCGCGGCGCCTTCCGGCTGCCGTACCAGTGGTCCCGGATGAGCATCCGGCACAGCGGCGACACCGTCACGTACACGAGTGCCCGGCGCTGGCCCGGGCCGCGGGGCGCGCGCAGCCGGATCACCGTCCGGGTGGGCGAGCGGGTCGAGGAGCCCACCGAGTTCGAGCACTTCCTGACGGCCCGGTGGGGCATGCACAACACGTTCTTCGGGCGGCAGATGTTCCTGCCGAACGCGCATCCGCGCTGGCCGCTGCACCGGGCCGACCTGATCGAGTGCGACGAGGACCTGGTGACCGCCGCGGGCCTGCCCCGGCCGGCCGGTGCCCCGGTGAGCGTGCTGTATTCGCCGGGCGTTCCGGTGCGCTTCGGACGGCCTGCCCGGCCCGGCGGCATCCCGACCCCCTGACACCCGGCCCTACCGCGTACGAGACCGTCCCCGCAGCCGCATCCCGTCCGCCGCACGGCGGGCGGGGCGGGCATGACGGCCACGGTGACAGAGCACCGTGACCGTCCCCGCGACCGACTTCGCGTCCGGCCGGATCACGCCGCGGCGTGGGAGCCGCCCGACTCCGGCGAGCCCGCCTCGTGGTGGATGGGCATCGCGGCACCGGTCAGCGGCGCCCCCGTGCCGCCCCGCCGGGTCGCGACGATCTCCGCCGCGATGGACAGGGCGGTCTCCTCGGGCGTGCGGGCCCCGAGGTCGAGCCCGATCGGGGAGTGCAGACGCGCCAGCTCCTCCCGGGTGACGCCGACCTCGCGCAGCCGCCGGTTGCGGTCCTCGTGGGTGCGGCGCGAGCCCATCGCGCCGACGAACGCGACCGGAAGGCGCAGGGCCACCTCCAGGAGCGGGATGTCGAACTTGGCGTCATGGGTGAGTACGCACAAGACCGTGCGCCCGTCGGTCGCGGTGTCCCGCAGGTAGCGGTGCGGCCAGTCGACGACGATGTCGTCGGCCCCGGGGAAGCGGGCCCGGGTGGCGAAGACCGGCCGGGCGTCGCACACGGTCACGTGGTAGCCGAGGAACTTGCCCGCGCGCACCAGGGCCGCCGCGAAGTCGATCGCACCGAACACGATCATGCGGGGCGGGGGCACGCTCGACTCCACGAACAGGGTCAGCGGCTCCCCGCAGCGCGATCCGCTCTCCGAGACGGTGAACTCGCCGGTGCGGCCCGCGTCCAGCATCGCCCTGGTCTCCCCCACCACCGTACGGTCGAGGTCCGGATGAGCGTCCAGACTCCCTTCGTACGAGCCGTCGGGGCGGACCAGGACGACCCTGCCGAGGAGTTCGGCCGGGCCGGTGGCCACGCGGGCGATCGCCGCCGTCCCGCCGCTCGCGGCGGCCGAGAGCGCCGCCGCGAAGACCTGTCGGCCCGGCGCCTCCGCGCCCAACGGCGTGACCAGGACCTCGAGCTCGCCGCCGCAGGTCAGCCCGACCGCGAAGGCGTCCTCGTCGCTGTACCCGAAGCGCTCGCGGACCACTTGGCCGTCTTGCAAGGCCTGGACGCACAGGTCGTACACCGCCCCTTCCACACAGCCGCCGGAGACCGAGCCGATGGCCGTTCCCTCGCTGTCGACGGCAAGGGCGGCGCCGGGTGCGCGCGGGGCGCTGCCGCCCACCGTCACGACGGTGGCGACGGCGAAGGCCCGGCCCTCCTCGATCCAGCGGTGCAGCGCATCGGCGATGTCAAGCATCCAGGGCTCCTCCCGCGCTCAGGACACGGTCGGGCCGGATGGGCAGGTTCCGGTGGCGTACGCCGGTCGCGTGCCAGACCGCGTTGGCGATCGCGGCGGCGGCGCCCACGATGCCGATCTCGCCGATGCCCTTGATGCCCACCGGGTCGTCCGCGTCCGTGTCCTCCACCCAGTCGGCCTCGATGACGGGCACGTCGGCGTTGGCGGCGAAGTGGTAGCCCGCGAAGTCGGCGCCGACGTGGCCGCCCGTCGCCTGGTCCCGGTGGGCCTCCTCGTGCAGGGCCATGGACAGGCCCCAGGTCATCCCGCCGACGAACTGGCTGCGCGCGGTCAGCGGGTTGACGATCTTACCCGCGGCGAAGATGCCGAGCATGCGCCGCACCCGTACCTCGCCGGTGGCGACGTCGACGCCGACCTCGGCGAACTGCGCCCCGAAGGAGTGACGTTCCTTCTGCGCCAGGGCCCCGACGGCCGCACTGGTGTCGGAGCGCACGGTGATGCCCTGCGGCGGAATGTCGCCGCCCAGGGCCAGTTGCTCCCGCAGCTCGGTCACCGCGACCCGGACCGCCCAGCCCCAGGAACGGGTGCCCATCGAACCGCCGGAGATCGCCGCCGGGCCGAAGTCGCTGTCGCCGATGCGCACATGGACGCGCTCACGGGGCACCTCGAGGGCTTCCGCGGCGATCAGGGTCAGCGCGGTCCGTGCTCCCGTACCGACGTCCGCGGCGTTGACCCGCACCGTGAAGGTGCCGTCGGCCTCCGCCGTGACGGCCGCCGTGGACGGCGCGACGATCACCGGGAAGGTGGCGGACGCCGTGCCCGTGCCGAGCAGCCAGCGCCCTTCGCGCCGCACGCCCGGACGCGGGTCCCGGTCGGCCCAGCCGAACCGGCGGGCGCCCTCCCGGTAGGCGGCGAGGAGGTTGCGGCTGGCGAACGGCAGCCCGGAGACGGGGCCCACGTCCGGTTCGTTGCGGGCGCGCAGCGCGATCGGGTCCATGCCGCACTTCTCGGCGAGTTCGTCGAGCGCGGACTCCAGGGCGAACGAGCCCGGCGCCTCGCCGGGCGCGCGCATGAAGGTCGGCGTCGGTACGTCGAGGCGCACCACGCGGTTGACGCTGCGGTGGGCGTCGGAGGCGTACATCGGACGCCCGAACCCGGCACTCGTCTCGACGAACTCGTGGACCGTCGAGGTGAGGCTGTGGGCTTGGTGGTCGACCGCGCGCAGCCGCCCGTCGGCGTCGGCGCCGAGCCGCACGCGCTGGGCGGTGGGACTGCGGTAGCCGGTGAGCGAGAACAGCTGGCGCCGGGTGATGACGACCCTGACGGGGCGGTCGAGCTGGGTCGCCGCCATCACGGCGAGGATCTGGTGCACCCGTACGCCCTTGGAGCCGAAGGCGCCGCCGACGTGTTCGGAGCGCACCCGCACCGAGTCCGGGTCGAGCGAGAACAGCTTCGCCAGTTCGTCCGCGACCCAGCCGCTGCCCTGGTTGGAGTCGACGATCTCGAGGCGCCCGCTGTCCCAGCGTGCCATCGCCGCGTGCGGTTCCATCGAGCCGTGGTGCTCTTCGGGGGTGGTGTACTCGTGGTCCACGACGTGCGTGGACGCGGCGAGTTCGGCCTCCAGGTCGCCCTTCTCGATCAGCATGCCGTCGCCGTCCGGCGTGTACGTGCCGGGGTGTGCGGAGCTGAAGGCGACGTCGTGCGTCTCTTCTTCGTAGCGCACCACCAGGGCCTCGGCGGCTTCGCGTGCCTGCTCGGAGGTCTCGGCGACGACGAGGGCCACCGGCCAGCCGACGAAGGGGATCCGGTCGTGCTGGAAGACCTCGACGATCGGGTCGGGCTTGCCGAGCATGCCGACGTAGTCGCTGTCGACGCGCGGCGCGTTGCCGTGGTGCAGGACGGCCAGGACGCCGGGCATTTCGCGCACGGGGTCGGACTCGACCGAGAGGATCCGGCCGCGGGCGATCGTGGAGAGGACCAGCCAGCCGTGCGCGAGGTCCGCGTAGGGGATCTCGCCGGCGTACCGGGCCGCGCCGGTGACCTTGTCGCGCCCTTCGACGCGGGTGTACGAGGCGCCGGCGGCGTTCGCCGGCGCCGGGGACGTGGTCGTCGTGGTCCGTGCCGTCATCGGCTGGCCTCCTCGGTGAGCTCGGTCAGCAGGGCGACGACGAGGTTGCGCATCAGCGTCACCTTGTAGCCGTTGTCGGGCAGGGTCTGTGCGGCGGCCAGTTCGGCGTCCGCCGCGGCGGCGAAGGCTTCGGCGGTCGCCGGGCCGCCGGTCAGGGCCCGCTCGGCCGCCCAGGCGCGCCAGGGCCTGGAGGCCACCGCGCCGAAGGCCAGGCGCACTTCGTGTACGACGCCGTCACGGACGTCGAGCGCGGCGGCGATCGAGCCGATCGCGAAGGCGTACGACGCGCGCTCGCGCACCTTGCGGTAGCGGGAGCGGGCCGCGACCGGGGCGGGCGGCAGGGTGATGGCGGTGATCAGCGCGCCGGAGGGCAGCGCGGTCTCCAGGTGCGGGGTGCTGCCCACGGCCAGGTAGAAGTCCGCCAGGGGCAGTTCGCCGGTGCCCTCGGCCGTCTCGTAGGAGACGACGGCGTCGAAGGCGGCGAGCGCCACGCCCATGTCGGAGGGGTGGACGGCCACGCAGTGCTCGGTGGCGCCGAGGATGGCGTGGTTGTGGTGTTCGCCCGTGACGGCGGGGCAGCCGCTGCCGGGCTCGCGTTTGTTGCAGGGTTTGGACAGGTCGGCGAAGTAGCCGCAGCGGGTGCGCTGGAGCAGGTTTCCGCCGACGGTGGCCATGTTGCGCAGCTGGCCCGACGCGCCGGCCAGGACGGCTTCGGCCAACGCGGGGTAGCGGCGGCGCACTTCGGGGTCGACCGCGAGGTCGCTGTTGGTGACGGTCGCGCCGATCCGCAGGCCGCCGTCGTCCGTGACCTCTATGCGGTCGAGGGGCAACTCGCGTACGTCGACGAGCAGTCCGGGCCGCTCCACGCCGGTTTTCATCAGGTCGACGAGGTTCGTGCCGCCGCCCAGGACGCGTGCGTCGGGTGCGGCGCCGAGCAGCGCGAGGGCGCCGGGGACGTCGGAGGCCCGTTCGTAACCGAATTCCCTCATGCCGCTGCCTCCGTGTCCTCGGTGTTGCTCGCTGCCGCCTGCGCGACCGCCTGGACGATCGACACATAGGCGCCGCAGCGGCACAGGTTGCCGCTCATGCGCTCGCGGATCTCCTCGGCGCTCAGTTCGGGCACGCCCGCCTCGGGCCGCACGTCGGTGGTGGCGGCGCTGGGCCAGCCCGCCGCGTGCTCCTCGATGACCGCGATGGCCGAACAGACCTGTCCCGGTGTGCAGTAGCCGCACTGGTAGCCGTCAAGGTCGAGGAACGCCTGCTGTACGGGGTGCAGTTGCTCTCCCTGCGCCACGCCCTCGATGGTGGTGATCTCCCGTCCCTCGGAGGCGACGGCGAGTTGCAGGCAGGAGACGGCACGGCGGCCGTCGACAAGCACCGTGCAGGCGCCGCACTGCCCTTGGTCGCACCCCTTCTTGGTGCCGGTCAGATCGAGGCGCTCGCGCAGGGCGTCGAGCAGGGTGGTGCGGTGGTCGACGGGCAGCGTGTGCTTTTCGCCGTTGATGTTCAGAGTGATGGCGCTGGACGTCGATAGGGCCACGATCAGCCTTCTTTCGCTTCTGTCAGCTCGTGTCACGTGCGAGGGGGGGAAGTTTCGTGGGGCGGCCCGGCGCGGGGTCCGGGCGGGGTGGCGCTGTGCGTGAGGGGGCGTCGGCTCGGGGCACCCATGGGCGTGTGCTGCGGGGCGAGCGGTGCACGGCGATCGCGACCGACCTCCCCACCGGCCTCTTCTGCCGGTATGGTGACCCTAAGCGGACAGCTGTCCGTTAGCTTCAAAACTTAACGGACAGTTGTCCGCTTAGCAAGAGCGCCCGACGATTCCCGGGAGGAGGACGAGTGCACCCGAAGAAGGACGCGCTGCGCTCGGACGCGCAACGGAATCGCGAGCGCATCCTGGAAGTGGCCCTGGCCGAGCTGACCCGCTCGGCGGACGCCCCGCTGAGCGCGATCGCGAAGAAGGCCGGCGTCGGGCAGGGCACGTTCTACCGCAACTTCCCCAACCGCGAGGCACTCGTCCTCGAGGTCTACCGCTACGAAGTGCAGCAGGTCGCCGACACCGCCTGCCAGCTCCTGCAGACCCGCCCGCCCGACCAGGCCCTGCGCGAATGGATGGACCGCCTCGCGCAGTACGCCATGGCCAAGGCGGGCCTGGCCGACGCGATGCGCAAGGCCACCAGCACCAGGGGCACGCTGGCCGGGGTGGGGCACGGCCCGGTGACCTCGGCCGTCACGCTCCTGCTGCAGGCCAACGAAGAGGCCGGCACCATCCGCCCGGGCCTCACCCCCGACGACTTCCTGCTCGCCATCGCGGGCCTCTGGCAGATCGACCCGCACGGCGACTGGCAGACGCGCGCCGGACGCCTCCTGGACCTGGTCATGGACGGCCTGCGCGCGGGTGCGCCCCGCTGAGGCATGCCGCGGCCGACGGTGGCGCCGGTCGGCGCTCCGGGCGTATCAGGCCGTGAACCCTCGCGCCCCGGTTGCACCCGCCATGACAGAATCGCGCCTTGAACAGCGGCGATGAGGGTGTGAGCGCAGTGACACGGCGGACCAGGACCGGCACATGGGACCGTTTCTTGGCATCGGACCCCGGGCTTCTGCGACTGATGGCGGGCCTGCGGACGGTCGGCGCGATCGCACTGACGCTCGTCGCTCTGGCGCTGCTCCGCACCGACGTCACCCACATGGTCGCGGGCGCCATGACCGCGATGGTCTCCACCTTCGCCATCAAGGAGAAGGAGGTCCGCGGCCAGGCGATCACGCTGGCGCTCGGGCTGCCCGTCGCGATCGCGGCGATCTCCCTGGGCGCACTCCTCAGCGACCAGGTCATCGCGGGCGACATCTTCTTCATCGCGCTGATCTTCGGCGCCGTCTACAGCCGCCGGTTCGGCGACCGGGGCACGGCGCTCGGCCTGATCGGCTTTCAGGTCTACTTCGTCTCCCTGTTCGTGGGCGCCACGACCTCCGCCCTGCCCAGCCTGTATCTGGCCCTCGCCGTCGCCTTCGCGTGCAGCGCCGTCGTGCGCTTCGCCGTCGTACCGGAGACGCCCGGACGTGATCTGGGGCGGCTGCGCGTCGCCTTCCGGGCCCGCCTCGCGCAGCTGGTGGCCACCCAGACAGAGCTCCTGGACGCCACGCCCGAGCAGTTGGAGAAGGTGCTCGGCGAGCTGCGGCGGGGCACCGCACGGCTGCACGAGACCGCCCTGATGATCCAGGGCCGCCTGGAGGAAGGCACCCCCGACGCGGCCACCGCGGCCCTGGTGCAGCGCCGCGTGGCGGACGCGGAGATCGCGGCCGAACGCCTCGGCGTACTGCTGTTGAACGCGCGCAGTGCCGAACGCGCGGACACCCTCACCCTGCATCTGCCGCACGCGCCCGTCCCGGCGACGGGCACACGCATCCGCGCCGAGGACGACGCGACCGTCACCCTGCGCCGCGATCTGAACGCCCTGCACCTGCTGGTCGGCCGCCCGGTCGCCGACGACCGGGGCACGGCCCTCGCCCACGTGCGCAACAGGCTGCTCGGCTACCGCGACGAGGACAATCTGCCGCGGGCCTCGATGGCCGTCCAGGACGTCTTCCGCGGCATCGGTGAGGCCGCCCGCGCCGTGCTCGGTCTGCGGCTCGCGCTCGACGGTCCCCAGGACGAGTCCGACGACTCACCGGCCACGACCCGCTCCCGCGAGGAGTTCGACGCCGAGGACATCGCGATCGCCGGCGCCGAGGAAGCCGCCGAAACCGAACAGGACGACCGCACCGGGCTGCGGCGCCCCACCACCCGGGCCGCGTTCCAGGTCGCGGTGGGCTCGACCCTGGCCATCATCGGCGGCGAGTTCCTCTCCACCCAGCGCTGGTACTGGGCGGTGCTCACCTGCTGGGTGGTCTTCCTCAACACCGCCTCCACGGGCGAGATCCTGGTCAAGGGCTACCGGCGGCTCCTGGGCACGGTGCTCGGCGTGGTCGCGGGGGTGGCCCTCGCGGGTCTGGTCGGCAACCACACCTGGGTGGCGTTCGCCCTCGTCCTCCTCTTCATCTTCGCGATGTTCTTCACCGCCCCCCTGTCGTACGCGCTCATGTCCTTCTTCGTCACGGCGATGCTGGGCCTGCTCTACACGCTCCTGAACACCTACAGCCTCGAAGTCCTCTGGCTGCGCATCGAGGAGACGGCGCTCGGGGCCGCCTGCGGCATCATCGCGGCGGTCCTCGTGCTGCCGGTGCGCACCGACCACCGCACCGACGAGCTCCTGAACACAGTGCTGGCCAGGCTCGCCGACGTCATCTCCGCCTCGGTCGAGCAGCTCAGCGGCGGGCCCGCCGCCGACCTCCTGGACAAGGCGCGGGACTTGGACACCGCGCTCGACGATCTGCGCGCCTCCATCCAGCCGTTGACCCACCCCATCACCCCGCTGCGCGGCCGGCGCCGCACCGCCCGCTACCTGGTGGCGCTCCTGGAGACCTGCGCCTACCACGCCCGGTCCCTGGCGGCGACGGCCGAACTCGTGCCCTTCAGCAAGAACGTCGCGGCCGATCCCCGCCTGGAGCGGGCCGGCCTGCGCATCGCCCGCAACATCGAGGTCATCAGCGCCTACGTGGACGACGACAAGGCCACCGGCGAGGTCGAGTCGGGTGCCAGCATCGCCTCGATGCTGGAGGCCGAGGGCTCGGGCGCCCCGCGCACGGGCACCGTCACCTACCGCGTCCTGCGCCATCTGCAACGTCTCGACGAAGGTGTGGTGGGTCTTGCCCGCCCCCTCGACGTGCCGGTCGCGGGCCGGGGCCGGGCGGCGAGCAGGGCTCCGCAGATCTGAACCACGGGCCGCCGGGGCAGACCCCTTACGGTCCGTGCCGTCACCGCGCGACGGCGTTTTTGGGGGCCTGCGTCGTCGCGAGCCGCAGGTGCCCGGCGCGCCGCGCGGTGCGGTGGCCGGAGAGCGCGGGGTGGGTCAGGGCCAGGAACCAGGCGTCCAGCGGGGCGTACAGCCCGCAGGCCGCGGCGGCGCGACGGCATGCGCGCAGACCTTCGACGCCGACGATCCACCGGGGCCTGGCCACCACGGTGACGGAGCGCACCCAGCGGTGGGCCTCGGTCAGGTCGTCGGTCTGCATGGCCACCAGCCTGCGCGGCGAGATGACGGTCGACAGGGCGCGGGCGATGTCGCTGTCGTCGGGCAGCAGAGCCACCAGCTCCCCGTCGAAATGGATCAGGTCGACCAGTTCGATGAACGGGCGGCCGCGGTGGACGGCGGACAGATGTGCGGCCGGGGTACTGGCAAGGAGCTCCCGGCACTCTTGTTCCGTCAGCGCACTGCGTTCGTGTCCATCCATGTCCCGGCTCCCCCGGCGGGGTGCCCGCTCGGCGGGCAGGCTTTGACATCACAGGTGTGATCCATCGCCGGGGTCTTGGGCGGTCCCCCGATAGAAGGGCGTCAATTCCCCGCTAAAAAGGGTCCTTTGACTTTCGTACGACTGGGACGCGGACGCAATACGCCGTGTGGCGGCTCTGCACGGAGGCCGAATGTCGCCCCCCGGAGGCCGGGAAGCGGACGGCGTCTTTCGGACGACCGGCACTTGCGTCGTCAGCGGGCGTGGTCGCGTACGGGGCACTCCAGGCGGTATCCCAGGCCCCGTACCGTATCGATGGTGCAGCAGCTGCCGGGCCCCGTAGCGAGCTTCTCGCGCAGTCGCTTGATGTGGACGGTGAGGGTGTTGGTGTCGGCGAGTTCGCCGCCCCACAGGTCGCGCAGGATCTGCTGGCGGCGCACGACCTGGCGGGCGTGCCGCATCAGATAGCTCAACAACTGGAACTCCCGCAGGGGCAGGTGCAGTTGCCGGCCGTGTACGTGCACGTGCATGCCGGCCTCGTCGAGTTCGATGTCGCCCACCACGAGCCGCTCGCCCGGCCCTTCGGCCGGCACGGGCACCCGCCACAGCAGCGGCAGGATCTCGGCGAGGCGGTAGGGGCGTGCGACGGCGGCGACCGCTCCGGCGTCCAGGGCGGCCACCGCCTCCTCGGCGACATGTCCGCCGACTCCGACGACGACCGTCGACGGGCAGAAGCGGCTGAGGAGCTCGGTGACCGCCGCCGCGTCGACGACGGGCAGCGGGGCACCGAGCAGCACCATGGACGGCCGCTCCAGGCCCGCCCGCAGCAGGGCTTCGGCGCCGTCGCGGCATTCGGTGACCTTGATTCCCTCGGCGGCGAGTCCGGCGATCACCTCGATGGCGACGGCCTCGTCCGCCTCGGCGAGCAGCAGCGCGGGTGCGGCGGGCCGACGGCTCGGCGGCCGTCGCACTCCGGACTGCGGCATCGGGCCACCCCCCCCTATCCGAAGCGGCCGGTGATGTAGCCCTCGGTGCGCGGATCGGCCGGGTTCTCGAAGATCTTCTCGGTGGTGTCGTACTCGACGAGACGCCCGTGACGTACGCCCTCGCTGTCCACGTCCGCGGTGAAGAAGGCGGTGTAGTCGGAGATCCTTGCCGCCTGCTGCATGTTGTGCGTGACGATGACGATGGTGAACTCCGACGCCAGCTTCGCCATCAGGTCCTCGATGCGCGCGGTGGCGATCGGGTCGAGCGCGGAGCAGGGTTCGTCCATCAGGATCACCTCGGGCCGTACGGCGATCGCCCGCGCGATGCACAGCCGCTGCTGCTGTCCGCCGGAGAGCGCGAGGGCGTTGGCCTTGAGCTTGCCCTTGACCTCGTCCCAGAGGGCGGCGCCGGTCAGTGCCTCCTCCACGAGGTCGTCGAGGTTGCCCTTCATGCCGTTGACGCGCGGCCCGTACGCGATGTTGTCGTAGATCGATTTGGGGAACGGGTTGGGTTTCTGGAACACCATGCCGATGCGGCGGCGGACCTCGATGGGGTCGACCTCGGTGTCGTAGAGGTTCTCGCCGTAGTAGACGACCTTGCCGGTCACCCGGGCGCCGGGGATGAGGTCGTTCATGCGGTTCAGGCAGCGGATGACGGTCGACTTGCCGCAGCCGGAGGGGCCGATCATCGCGGTGATCTGGCGGCGGCCGATCGTCAGCGTCACGTCGCGGACCGCTTGGTGGTCGGCGTACCAGACATCCAGGTCGGAGATGTGGAAGACCGGATCGTCCAGGGAGGGCACGGGCCTGCCGCGGCGGCGGTCGCCGATCGCCAGGGCCATGGAGCGCCCACGGGACGCGTCCTGTGCGGCGAGGTCGGGCACCGGATCTTGCCGGTGCGTGGCGGGGTCGGGGGCGGATTCATGGTTCATCAGGGTCACCAGCGCTTGCTGAAGCGGTTGCGCAGCCAGATCGCGGCCGCGTTCATGACGAGGAGAATGGCGAGCAGGATGACGATCGCGGCGGCGGCCAGGTGGTGGAACTCCTCGCGGGACTGGCTGATCCAGCCGAAGATCTGGATGGGCAGGACGGTGTAGGCGCTCTCCAGGCCCTCCGGATTGAAGGCCACGTACGTCACGGCACCGAGCAGCAGCAGCGGCGCGGCCTCTCCGATGGCACGGGACAGGGCGAGAATGGAGCCCGTCGCGATGCCGGGTATCGCCGCGGGCAGCACTTGGCGGCGGATGGTCTGCCACTGGGTCGCGCCCAGGGCCAGGGAAGCCTGCCGGATCGACTGGGGTACGGCCCGGATCGCCTCCCGGGAGGCGATGATGACGACCGGAAGGACGAGCAGGGACAGCGTGAGTGCGGCCGTCAGCACCGTGGTGCCGAGGGCCAGTTGCCGGGCGAGCAGGCCCAGGCCGAGGATGCCGTAGATGATCGAGGGCACGGCGGCCAGGTTCTGGATGTTCAGCTCGATCAGCCGGTTGTACCAGCGGTTCGGATCGGCGTACTCCTCCAGATAGATGGCGGCCATGACACCGGTCGGCAGGCAGAACAGCGCGGTGAAGGCGACCACCCAGATGGTGCCGAAGATCGCGGACTGGGCGCCCGCGCGCTCGGGGCGGCGGATGGAGGGGAAGTTGTTCCACAGCCGGGAGTCCAGGCGCGGCCACGCCTCGACAAGCACGTAGGTGAGCAGCACGCCCAGGAAGATGATTCCCACGGCCAGGCAGCACAGGAGCAGGGCGCGGAAGGCGGCCTCGCCGGGCCTGAAGCGGGGTCCCCCCAGCTTGCGGGGCTCGGCGTGCGCCGGTGGCTCGGTGACGCGGATGTCGGTCATTCGTACACCTCCCGGTACTTGCGCACCAGGCGGATGCTGATCATGTTCATCACGAAGGTGATGACGAACAGCAGAGCGCCGACGGCGAAGATGGTCTTGTACTCGAAGGACCGGACCGGGATGTCCCCGGAGCCGGCCTGGGCGATGAACCCGGTCATGGTCTGCATCGCGTCCAGCGGGTTGAAGCTGAGCGTGGCCCGGTTCCCGGAGGCGATCGCGACGATCATCGTCTCGCCGATCGCGCGGGAGACGCCCAGGACGCAGGCGGCGACGATGCCCGACAGGGCCGCGGGCACCACGACGCGTACGGACACGACGCGCTTGCCCGAGCCGAGCGCGTAGGCGCCGTCGCGCAGGGCGTCGGGCACGGCGGCCATGGCGTCCTCCGAGAGCGAGGCGATGGTCGGGATGATCATGACTCCCATGACGAGCCCGGCGGACAGGGCGTTGTTGAAGTCGGGCCCTTCGCCGAACGGCCAGTGCTCCTGAAGCAGCGGGGTGACGAAGCTGAGGGCGAAGAAGCCGTAGACGACGGTCGGCACGCCCGCCAGTACCTCGAGGGCGGGCTTGAGCACCTTGCGCACCCGGGTACTGGCGTACTCGCTGAGGTAGATCGCCGCGCCGAGGCCGACCGGAATCGCGACCAGGAGGGCGATCACGGTGATCAGGAGGGTGGCACCGAGCAGCGGCAGGACTCCGTACTCGGGCTTGGTGAAGAGCGCGGTCCACTCGGTGCCGCCGATGAACTCGCCGACGTCCACCCGCCCGAAGAACTCGGCGGTGGGCGGGATCAGCGAGATCACGATCCCGGCGGTCGTGGCGACGGACACCAGGGCGGCGAGCAACAGCAGCGCCTGGATGACCCGTTCGCCGTAGCGCGGTCGGGCCCTGTGCAGGGATCGCCGCGCGGCAGGGTCCGGGGCGGCCGTTCGGGGCGGTGGGCTCACTTCGCCGACGCCTTCAGCTTGTCGAGGTCGCTCTTCAGTTGTTCCTCCTGCTTCTGGTTGAGCGGGATGAACTTGGCGTCCTCGGCGATGGATTCGTTGTTCTCGACGTAGTACTCGACGAAGGCCAGCACCTCTGCCCTGTCCAGGGACTTGGCGTTGGGATAGATGAACAGCGGCCTGGACAACGGGGCGTACTCGCCGTTCTGCGCGGTCTCGACGCCGGGTGCCACACATCCCTTGCCGCCGTCGATCTTCAGGGCCTTGAGTTTGCCGGCGTTCTCCTCGAAATAGGAGAACCCGAAGTAGCCGAGCCCGCCCTCGGAGCCCGCGACGCCCTGCACGGTGACGTTGTCGTCCTCGGTCGGCGAGTAGTCGGTGCGCGACGCGCCTTCCTCGCCGTTGACCGCCTCGGTGAAGTAGTCGAAGGTGCCGGAGTCGGTGCCCGCGCCGAACAGCTTCAACGGCTGGTCGGGGAATTCCGGGTCGATCTGGTTCCAGTTGTTCACCTTGGACTTGGGTTCCCACACCTTCTTCAACTGCTCGACGGTCAGACAGTCGACCCAGTCGGCGTCCTTGTTCACGACCACCGTCAGGGCGTCATTGGCGACCTGGAACTCGTCGTAGGTGATGCCCTTCTTCTCGCAGGCCGCCTTCTCCTCGTCCTTGATGGGACGGGAGGCGTCGGAGATGTCGGTCTCTTCGTTGCAGAACTTCTCGAATCCGCCGCCGGTGCCCGATGTGCCCACCGTGACACGGACCTTGGGCTGCTCCTCGGCGAAGATCTCGGCGGCGGCCGTTGTCAGCGGGGCGACGGTGCTGGAGCCGTCTACCTTGACCGTGCCCGAGAGGTTCTTGCCGTCACCGGACCCGGAATCCCCGCCCGCGTCACCACCGCCGCAGGCACTCAAGGCGAGGGCCGCCGCACAGGCCAGCGCTGCTCCCCCGACGAACCTTCTCGAACCGCTGGTCCCGTTCATGTCTCACGATCCCTGGGGTCAGGCCGGTGAGTTCAGCCGGCCTCCGAGGAGATCCGCGTGGAGCGGAGCTCCCTTCAGACACCTTGGATCGAACTTTGGCTATATGAACCGCGGGTGTACGGGGGGTGTCGCGCCCCCAAAGCATAGCTGAGCGTCTATATAGACGATCATCGTTATGTGAATGCAGGCCCCCTGCATCGAACTCCGGTGACACGCGGGGCAGTTGCCGACAGCCGGGACCCGGCACCAAGCGGAACCTGACATGACGTCAGTCAGCCCTCAGCACGGGCGGGCGCGCGCAAGATTTCCCGCACCACCCGCAAGCCCTCCGGATCCGCGGAATACCAGACCCACGTCCCGCGCCGCTCGCGGGCGAGCAGACCGGCCTCGTTCATGGTCTTCAGGTGATGACTGACCGTCGGCTGCCGCAGCCCGAGCCGCTCGGTCAGCTCACCCACGCACGCCTCGCCGCAGGGAGCCGTCTGGATCAGATGCAGCAGTTGCAGGCGGGTGGGATCCGCGATCGCCTTGAGCACGCGCGCGACGCGTTCCGCGTGGTCACGCTCCATCAGCGGCTCACCGAGGACGGCCGGGACGCGGCCCGCTCGCTCCCGCTCACCCGCCGGTTCGGGATCTTCTACAGAGACGGCCATCCGCACAGACTATGTACAGCGTCCGGGCCACCCCGCGTTACCCCGGAATTCACCGGTACACCTCCGCGGGACGCGAGCGGCCGACATCGCGGACGATCTCCAGGCCGAGGACGCGGTCGAAGTAGGCGAACGTCTCGAACTTGGCGCCGCCCGGTACGCCGGCGGCCTTCTCCAGGTCGTCGAGGAGCCGCAGCACGGCCGGGGTGTCCAGACCGTTCTCCAGGGCGGCCGTGGCCTCTCGCACGAACTCGGCGGGCATCGCCCTGGACGGCTCGTCCGCCCAGGCAGCCACTTTCGCGCGCCAGTCGGCCAGCTTCTCGCCTCCGGCGCCGAGGGCTTTCCCGCTGACGTCGACGGGTGCGTGGTGCGCGTGCCCCAGCAGGAGCAGCCGCAGGGCGAGCGGATCCGGGGCGGCGCCCTGACCCGTGCCCTGATCCATCCCCTGGCCCGTGTCCTGGTCCGTGTCCCGGCTGCTCGTGTCCCGGTGCGCGCCTCCCCCTGTGACGGCTTCGCCGATCTGCAGGGACATGCCGCCCTTGCCTTCGTACGTCCGGCTGGTGAGGTGCACGCCCGGCGGGCCACCGAGGGCTTCGGTGAGCTCGTCCGGGGTGCCGTGGGCGTCGGCCGGACGGATACCGGCGGCATCGGCTGCGGCCGATGCCGGGCACGTCCAGCCGACGAGCACGGTCCGGCCGCGCAGTTCCATGACGCGGGCCAGGACGTCCGCGACGAGAAGCACGCGCAGACCCGTCAGGTCGTCCGGGTCGTCCGGATCGTCGGCCGACGACGCGTGGGCGCACATCCGCAGCGGTCCGAACCCGGCCAGATCATCGACGATGCTCAGCACACCTCAGAGACTAGGCGCCCCGCCCCGGCCATGGCACCCGGCGGCAGCGGCCGGAAGGGCGACGCGTCCCGCCCGGTCCGGCTGCCGCCCCTCGCGTGTGCTTACGCCGGCCCGACCCCGGCGGCGGTCCCATGCGGTGCACCGCACGGCGGTTCGCCGCTCTCCGCACAACCCCGGCATGGGCGAGGCGGACGCCACGACGCTGACGGCCACGCCTGAGCAGCCCTCAGGCGTAACTGCGTTTGCCGCGCCGGTAGGCGATCTCCCCCAGTGCGATGTCCACGGCGAGGAAGGCCGCGAGCGGGATGCCGAGCAGCGGCACGTAGTAGCCGAGCACGGCGATCGCCGCCATCAGCGGCACGAGCACGTACGCCGGTACGTTCTGCCACGCCCCGCGCGGCATCGGACGACCGAACGAACCGCCGCGCCCGCGCTGCCACCACATGCGGTACCCCCACACGATCATCAGGATCAGACCGAGGGCGAGTGCGGCGAGGACGATCTGGTTGCCGATCCCGAACAGCGTTCCGGTGTGCGCGTCGATGCCCCAGCGGGTCAGCTTGGCGAGCACGGGGTAGTCGGCGAACCTCAGCACTTCGGTCACCTCGCCGGTGGCCGGGTCGACGGCCACGGAGTCCTGCTTCTCGGGCCAGCTGCGCTGCACCTGCCGCACGACGTACGCGGACGACGCGTCGGCGGGCGGCACGATCTCCACCGGATCGGAGAGCCCCTCGGCACGGGCCGACTTCAGGACTGCGTCGAGCCCGGCGTCGTCGCCTCCGGTGGAGCCGCCCGAGCCCCCTCCGCCGTGCCCCGCGTGCTCTCCGCCGCCGGCGGCGGTCGCCGCCAGCTCGGGCGTCGTCTGCCCGATGGCCTGGCGCAGGTCACCGACGCTCGCTCCGGCGTACGTCGACCAGGTCAGACCCGTAGCCGACAGCAGGATCAGCCCGACGGCCGCCCAGGCACCCACCGAGCCGTGCAGTGAGAGCGTGCGCCGACGGCCGGTGGCCCCGCGCAGCTTTCGCCGGGAACGGCGGCGGCCGAACCACAGCACCAGGCCGCCGCCCGCGATCACCCACAGCCAGCTGGCGGCGAGTTCGCTGTAGAGCCGGCCGGTCTCCCCCAGGTGCAGATCCCGGTGGAGCTCGTCGATCCAGGTGCGCAGCGGCAGCGCGCCGGTGGAACCGTACTGTTCCAGGGCGCCGCGCACTTCGCCGTTGTACGGGTTCACGAACACCGCGAGGGTGCGGTCGGCGTCCACGCCCGGCATCCCGGAAAGGAGCACGCGGGTCGTCGCGCCGTCCTCCGGGGAGGGCCGCACCGCGCTGATCGTGCCTCCGGGGTGTGCCTTGCGGGCCGCTGCCACCTGCCGCGAGATCGGCAGCTCTGTCTTGTTCTCGCCGACGGGGACGCGCAGTTCGTGGGAGTACACGATCTTCTCGGCCTGGTACGAGCAGGCGTACAGGAGCCCCGTGGTGGCGGCGACGAGTATGAAGGGTGCGATGAGCACCCCGGCGTAGAAATGCAGGCGCAGCACGAGCGGACGCAGCGACGCCCATCCGGACCGTCCTGCGGAGGGCGGGGCACCCCGGGTCTCCTGCCCCTCGTCCGGGGCCAGAAGTGTGGGTTCGGCGGACATGAGCTGCTCTCCTGGATGAAGGGTGGCGCGAATGCGCCGTTGGGGACGGAGCAGGAGTCGGCCGAAGGGGCGCGAAAGTTCCCGGCGGATCACGGGAATTGCGTGACGCGCGCCACATCGGCGGGCGCGGGAGGCCGGCTCCTCGGGCAGCCCCCGCCGTAGGGCGGGACCGCCGCTGCGACGCAGGACCGTGCCCGCCGCGATTGGCGTACCCGCGCCCTTCACCGGCGGCAGGGGCGGGACTAGCGTCGGAAGACCGGGACACCTCAGGGCCGGGAGACACCGGGACCGGGGCCCCACAAGACTCCGTTGGAGACGTGATGCTCCAGACACGCGAGTTGTTCGACAGCCTTGCCTCTCGTACCGATCATGTCGACAACCAGACCCTCGCCACCGCCGCCGACGCCCTGTCCGCATGCGAGCAGGCCGTCACCGCCTGCGCGGTCGGCATGCTCGCCGGGAAGGAGGCCGATGAACTGCGGGACGCCGTCAACCGCGACCTGAACTGTTCCGACGTGGCCTGCGCCACCCGGCGGGTCCTGATACGCGGCACGGGCGCCGATCACGGGCTGCTGGCCGCGCAGTTGCAGGCCTGCGTGATGGCCTGCGACGACAGCCACGAGCTGTGTGCCCGGCACGCGCCGCGACACGAGCACTGCCGTCTCTGCTCCGAGGCCACCGAACGCGCGGCCGCCGCCTGCCGCGAGGTCATACGGCGCCTGCGGGCCTGAGGGCACGCCCGAAGGTCCTCCGCTCACCCACACGGTTCGCACCGCGTACGCCGATCCGGCAAACTGCCCCGATGGACTATGAGTTCTGGAACGACATCCACCGACGCGGCGGCATCCCCGCGGTCAAGAGCGCCCTGTCGGAGCTGGCGGAAAGCGGTTCGGCTCAGGACGTGGACGCCGCGATGGACCTGGCCTGCCAGGTCATCGCCGACGACACCGCCCGCCTCCAGGCGCGGGCCGACCAGGCCGAGGCCAGGCTGCGGATGCTGACCGACGAGGCCCGCGAGGTCGGGCGGCAGGTCGATGCGCACGCCGCCGAGGGGCCCGCCCGGCCGCCACGTGAGTGACCCTCAGCGTCGGACCAGGCGGGCGTGAGCGGCCGTCGCGGAACCGATCAGTTCGGACACCCGGTAGCCGTCGACGCCCTCGGCCACGTTGTCGAGCAGTCGCTCGCCGCTGCCGACCAGCAGCGGGACGACGACCAGGTGCAGCTCGTCGATCAGCCTCGCGCGCAGGTACTGCTGGATGGTGGCCGCGCCTCCTGCGATGCGTACGTCCCGGCCGTCCGCCGCCTCGAAGGCCCGCGCGAGGACGGTCTCGACGGGCTCGTCGGTGAAGTGGAAGGTCGTCCCGCCGTCCATCGGGATGGCGGGCCGCAGGTGGTGGGTCTGAACGAACACGTCGTGGTGGTAGGGCGGGTTCTCTCCCCAATAGCCCCGCCACGACTCGTCCTGCCACGGCCCGCGCTGCGGCCCGAACATGTTGCGGCCCATGATGGTGGCGCCGATGTTCTCCTCGCTGCGCTCGATCTGCTCGACGTCGATCCCCGTCTTGCCTGCGGCGCGCTCGCGCATCGCTGCGACCATCCAGTCGTGCAGCCCCTCGATGTTGTCCCCGAAGGGCTCCTCCAGACGCTGGTGGGGTCCGGCCGCGAAACCGTCCAGCGAGACGGTGACGTTGTGCACGCGTACCTTCGGCATGATCTCTCCTCCTCGGTGTCCGCTCTGCATCATTGCGTCGAACGAACCACGACCGCATCGACACGCGCGCGGCACAACTCCCGCGGTGCGGCGCTTCGGCGTACTACAGGAGGGACTCGATGCCGTGTCGCCGCTCTCCCATGACCTGCCTGCAGTTGGCTGCCTCGGCAGCCGGCCCGAAGACGTCCGGGGTGCGCCGCGCCGCCACCGCCGCCGCGGTGTCGGCGGCCACGAGGTCGGCGTTGATCGCTGCCGCTGCCGTCATGCCCGAGGCCGCGGCGACCATGACTCCGGCCATGAGGTCGGTGACGTTGCCCGCGACCCAGACGCCTTCGGTCCCCGTGAACCCGCTCGCGTCCGACGCCACGTAACTGCCCACGCCCATCGGATGGTCCACGCGCGCGAGGCCGAGCGCGGCCGGCACGGTGCCGCGCGCCTCGAAGCGCGGCGCCACGGCCAGTGCCCGTACCGGAATGCGCGTGCCCGAGGCCAGCCGAACGCCGCAGAGCCTGTCCTCCCGCACATCGAGCCCGGTCACCTCGCCGTCGACCACCGCGATGCCACGAGCGGCGAGTTGCTCCCACTGTTCCTCGGTCAGCTCACCCGCGGTGTGCAGAAAGACCGTCACCCGCGACGACCACTGCCGGAAAAGCAGCGCCTGGTGTACGGCCGCCGGGCCGGTGGCGAGAATGCCGATCGGCTCGTCGCGCACTTCCCAGCCGTGGCAGTACGGGCAGTGCAGGACGTCGCGGCCCCACCGCTCGCGTACGCCGGGAACATCGGGCAGTTCGTCGACGAGCCCGGTCGTGACGAGCAGGCGCCGCGCGACGTGGCTGCGGCCGGCCGCGGTGTCCACGACGAAGCGCCCGTCGGCTCGGCGCACTCCTGTGACCCGGTCCGACACGATCCGCCCGCCGTAGCCGGCGATCTCCTCCCTGCCGATGCGCAGCAGCTCGCCCGGCGCGAGTCCCTCGCGGGAGAGGAACCCGTGCACCCCGTCGGCGGGAGCGTTGCGCGGCTCCCCGGAGTCGACCACAAGGACGGAACGCCTGGCCCTGGCCAGGGTCAGCGCCCCCGAGAGCCCGGCGGCGCCACCCCCGACCACCAGGACGTCCACGGTCGTGTCGGCAGCGTCGTCGCGCTCGGTCATTCCAGTCATGTCAGTCATGCGGCCACCGTGCGCCCGCCGCCCTGACAGCGGCAATCTTTCTTGCCGGTCCAGCAACTTCCGAATTCACCGGTCGGCCAATGCCTCGTCCTCAAGGGGGCGTGTCATCACGTCGCACCGCGCGGCGGTGATCACCTGTAGCGGGCCGAGTACATTGACGACGGCCGCTGCGCATGCTCCCGAGGCGCCATCCGAATGTGAGGATCCATGCCGGTGATTTCCTTCGCCCCTGAGACCGGGGTCTGGCTGCTCCGTACTCCGCACACGTCCTACGCACTGTGGATCGACGAGACCGGAGCCCCCTGCCACCTCGCGTGGGGGCCCCGGCTGACCCTGGACGAGGCGCAGGAGCTCGCCATCGCCCCTCCCCCGCCCCTCAGCAGTTTCGAGGGGCGGCCACCGGTCGGCGAGGAACTGCCCGTGGACGGCGGGGCGCGGTACGGAACCCCCTCGCTGCAAGTGCGCTTCGCCGACGGCACCCGCGCCTTCGAATGGGAAGCCGCGGGACACCGCGTCCATGAGCCGGCGCCGGGCTCGACCGAGCTTGCCCTGGAGTTCCGCGACCGCCACTACCCCCTCCAGGTCACCCTCCACTACCGCGTCCACGACGACAGCGACGTCATCGAGCGCTGGACCGTGCTGCGCAACACCGGCGAGGACCCGGTGACGCTGCTGCGGGCCGACTCCGCCGCGTGGACGCTTCCCGCCCGGGACGACTACCGGCTCAGCCATGTCACGGGCCAGTGGGCCGCCGAAACCCAACTGCACCGCGAACGACTGCCGTTCGGCGAGACGGTGCTCACCAGCCGCAGGGGCATCACCAGCCATGACGCCAACCCCTGGGTGATGCTCGACGCGGGTGACGCCGACGAGGACCACGGGCAGGTGTGGAGCGCGGCCCTGGCCTGGAGCGGCAGCTGGCGCGTCACCGTGCAGCGCACCCCCGACGGCCGGGCGGGATTCACCGGCGGCGCCGGCCGCGACGGCATGACCCAACCCCTGGAGCCGGGCGCGGAGTTCACGACTCCGTGCCACGCCGGTCTCTACACACGCGGCGGCTTCGGCGCCACCAGCCGCGCCTGGCACGCATACATCCTCGCCCATGTGCTGCCCCACCCCGACGAGACACGGCCGGTGCTCTACAACTCCTGGGAGGCCACCGGGTTCGATGTCGACGAGGCGGGCCAGATGGCGCTGGCGGCCCGGGCGGCGGCGCTCGGCGCGGAGCTCTACGTCATGGACGACGGCTGGTTCGGCGCGCACCGCCGCGAAGGCTCGGGGCTCGGCGACTGGACGCCGTCCCCGACCCGCTTCCCCGACGGGCTCGCGCCACTGGTGCGCGAGGTGCGCCGGCTCGGGATGCGCTTCGGCCTGTGGGTGGAGCCCGAGAGCGTCAGCCCGGACAGCGATCTCTACCGTCGCCACCCGGAGTGGGTCCTGCACTTCCCGCACCGCACCCGCACCGAACTGCGCAGGCAGCTAGTGCTGAACTTCGCCCGCCCCGACGTCGCGGACTGGGCCTACGGGTGGCTGACCCGCCTGGTCGCCGACCACGGCATCGACTTCCTCAAGTGGGACATGAACCGCCCGTTCAGCGAGGCGGGCCGGCCCGATCAGGCGGACGGCGCGGACCGCCTGGAGACGGCGTACGTGCACAACCTCTACGGCGTCATCGACCGGCTCCGCGCCGACCACCCCGGCCTGCGGATCGAGGCGTGCAGCGGCGGGGGCGGCCGGGTCGACCCGGGCATCCTCGCCCGTACCGACCAGGCGTGGACCTCGGACAACACCGACGCCGCGGACCGCGTCCTCATCCAGCACGGCTACGGCCAGATCTACCCGTCCCGGACGATGGCCGCCTGGGTCACCGACGTACCCAACCAGCTCACCGGCCGTTCGGTGCCGCTGCGCTTCCGCTTCCATGTCGCGATGGCCGGGGTGCTGGGGGTCGGCGGTGATCTGTCCCGGTGGACGGACGACGAACTGGCCGAGGGAGCAGACCTCGTCGCCCAGTACAAGAGGGTGCGCCACCTCGTGCAGCACGGGATACTGCACCGGCCGCGCGGCCCGGTCGACGACGGCCCCGCCGCGGTGCAGTACACGGCCACGGACGGCAGCGAGGCCCTGCTCCTGGTCTGGCGGCGCTCCCCGCGCCACGGCTCCCCGCACCCCGTACTGCGCCTGCAAGGTCTCGATCCCGACGCCCGTTACCGTGACGCCCGCACGGGCACGGTGCATTCGGCGACCGTGCTCGGCGAGTACGGCCTGCGGCCCGAGCTGCCGCCGGGCGACTGGGCGAGCACAGCGGTGCATCTGGCGCGCCTGCCCTGACCCGACGGCGCGCCCTCTTCCTCGTCCGGCGAACTCGCGTGCCGTGTCGGGCAGTTGCCAACCGGGTAGTACAAAGAGGGGCTGCGCACACAGGACAGGGCTCACGGCGTGACGCCGGGTGGCACCGTCACAGTGCGCGGAACACGGCGCGCATGCATCGGGGGGACCGAGTGGCACGTGAACCACGACGACTGACGCTGACCGACGCCATCGAGTCGCTGCGCAAGGACTTGACGGCCGCGCAGCAGCAGGGCATCGGCAAGACCGTCGGATTCTCCGTCGACGGCATCAGCGTCGAGCTGGACGTACAGGCAGAAGAGAGCGACACCGCCGAGGGCGGCGTCTCGTGGTACGTGACCGCGAAACGCGGGCGCGGCAGCATCAGGCGCACCGGGACCCGCCTGGTCGTCACGCTGAAGCCCCGCGGCGCGCTGAACGTCGGCGATCGCGTCGAGCGGCCCCGCAACGCCCCGCCGCCTCGCCCGCCGGGGCCCGCGGCTCCCGGCGCGGGAGAGTGATGCATGGTCGGCTCCGCACGTCTTGTGCCGGACCGCCTAGTGGAGATCAGCGTGCGGGACAACACGGGGCGTCATGTCGGGTACGGCTCGGGCTGGGTCCTCGACACCGATCTGATCGTGACCGCCGCGCACCTGCTGGTGCCCGAAGGGACCACCGGCCGACCGGCGGCAGCGGGCGCGCTCGTCGTCGAAGTGCGCCAGGGCATGCACGCGGCCCATCTGCCCTGGCACCCCTGCGAGATCATCTGGAACGGCCTCGCGTCCCCGCCCGTACTGCTTGACGCCCACCCGGTGGAGCGCCTGCGCTGGGGCACCGAGGGCGACGCGGGCCCCGCGTTCCCGCTGGACGCCGCACTGCTCGTCGTGACCGGCTCGGGCTGGGTTCCGCCGGAGCGGGGCAGCAATCCGCGCCTGGGCCTCGCGGAGGCCGACATCACCGAGTTCCAGATCTTCGGCTTTCCCAGCTTCAACTACGAGGAGCGGTATGCCCACAATCCCTTTCAGGGCGGCGGCCGGCTCCGGCCCGCCAACCTCGCGCGCTCGGAACTGATGACGTTGTACGTGACGGAGGAGGACTGCCCGGCGCTGGGCGCCGACTGGGGCGGCATCTCGGGCGCCGCCGTCCTGGTCGACCAGCGGCGCGCCCTGGTCGGGGTCGTCCTGCAGAGCGACGTGGGAAGCCGCACGAAGCTGACGGTTCTGTCGGTCGAGGCGCTCCAGGGTGACGCCGGCTGCTGTCGGCGCCTGTCCGAGCACACCGGCGGCTTCAGCGAGCCGCAGAACAGGCGCAGGGTGCTCGCCGAGGTCCGCGCCCAACTGGAGAGGGCGGAACCCCTGCGCGGCTACGTCCCCCGCATCGCGCTGCTGCGCCGGCTGTTCCCGGCGGTCGCCGAGGAGGCCGAGTCCGCCCGCCTGCCGGCCGAGTGCCTGCTGCCGCTGCTCGTCGACCTGTGCGCCGGACGACCCACCGGGATGAGCGATCTGGTGGCGGCGTACGAAGAGGCGTACCCCACGGACCGGGCCGTCGCGGCCGCACTGCACTTCCGGGTGGACGAACTGGAGGCCCTGCGGCAGATCGGACCCGAGGGATGGGTCCAACTGCGCGCCGTATTGGCCCGGTTGTACGAGTCCGACCTCAACGAGAACCCGGTGTCCGCGCTCTACGCGCGCGCCACCAGGTCACTGAGCGAAGGGATGCCCGCGCATTGCGACGGGTTGTGGAAGGCGTTCGTCAATCTCGCGGGCTCCAACATGCCCTCGCAGGGCCTGCCTCCGGCCGTGCACTTCCTCGAACTCGTCGCCAGCGCGGTCGGCGGTGCGACCGCCAAGGAGATCCAGGCCCACAGCCGCGCCTGGGCCCTGCGCCTGGAGACCGCCAGGCAGGGGCCCGGCCCGCGCACGGAGACGGGCTGGCCGCCCCTCACCGCTTCGGCCGGCGCACCGCGGCGCGCCGGCTATCCGGAACAGGTCGACACCCTGCGCAGCAGCCTCGCCAGAATCCCC
Source organism: Streptomyces longisporoflavus (assembly GCF_014649775.1). Taxonomy (GTDB): domain Bacteria; phylum Actinomycetota; class Actinomycetes; order Streptomycetales; family Streptomycetaceae; genus Streptomyces; species Streptomyces longisporoflavus. The sequence continues at coordinate 329,863 of NZ_BMTR01000002.1, forward strand.
GTACAGCCCGCCAGTTCCGCCAAACTCCTGGTCGAGCTGGAGCCCGATCCCGGCAACGACCCGGACGACTGGGCGGTGTCCTTCTACTTCCACTGCCGCCCGCTTCCCGGCACCTGGCTGCGCCTGCCGTTGCCGCACACCGAACGCAGCATCCGCCTCGTCGACCTCCTGGGCCGGGTCGACCTGGCCAGGGAGCGGCTGAAGCGGGACTACGGCGTGCCCGGCGAGCGGATCGACGTCGAATACGTGCTGCCGCTCGACCTCATCGACCACCCGGACACCCTGATACGCCGCGGCGCGCTGCCGGAGTTCGGGATGTCCTTCCCCCTGATCGTGCACAGCCGCGACCGGATGCGGCACCCTCCGTGGTGCCGCACGTGGCGCGAGCGCTGGCGGCCCCTCAGCGGGCAGCCGGAGGCGGGCAGGCTGCTCCAATTGGTGCGGGCGCTCAGCGAGGACGGACGGGAGTTCAACGGCGATGAGCCGGTGGCGGGCCTGGTCCTGGCCCACAAGCCCAGTTCGTCCGAGGGACGCAGGGATGTCACCAAGGCGCTGCGGCACGGGGTGCCGCTGGTGATGTGGCGGCACGACGAGCGGGCACAGCCCGACTTCTCCCTGCTGTTCACGCGCATCATGTCCGAAGGAGGCCTCGACGTACCGGAGTACGGTCGGGATGATGGCCGGGGTGGTGGCGTCGCTTCGCCCTGGTCGGTCGGCTGGCACCACCGGGTCGTCATCATCTATGACACGCCGGACGGGTTGCCCGAGCTCATTTACGGAGCTGCTTCGTGAACTCGCCACTCAGTGCCGGGCCCCCGGCCCCCGCGGCCGTCCCTGGCCCGTATCTCGGCACGGGTGTGCCGCACGAGCCGTCCGCACTCCTGCCCGCTCCCCCGCCGTGGCGGACGTACGCGGGAGGCCCCGACCTGGCGCCGCCGCCCGATGACGCGGCGGAGGCCGAGCGCAGGCTCGGGGCGGCGACGCGAGCGGCACTGGGCCTGCCGACCGCGGCGGGCGAGAGCGCGGCGGTGAACGCCGCGCTCGTGCTGCGCAAGCCGCTGCTGATCACGGGACCGCCGGGAGTCGGCCGCTCCGCGGTGGCGTACCGCATCGCCAGGGAGCTGGGCCTCGGCCGCGTCCTGCACTGGACGGTGACCGGCGCGTCGGTGCTCCGGGACGCGCTGTACACGGCACGCTCCGCGGAGGGCGGGACGCGGGTACGCCTCGGTCCTCCGGGCACCGCGCTGCTGCCGTACGGGCGGCCCCGCGTCCTGCTCGTCGAGGGCCTGGACCGCGGCGACTTCGATCTGCCCGTCGAACTGCGCGCGGTGCTGCGGCGCGGCGGCTTCGACATCCCGGAGCTCGCCGAGGAGGCATCGGCCCGCGTCCTGACCGACGACCCGGGCGTGCGGGCGCCGGTGGCGCACGGCGCCGTCGCCTGCCACGAGCTGCCGATCACCGTGATCACCGCGGGGCGGGCCAGGGTCTTCCCGGCCGAGTTCATGGCGGAGTGCCTGCACTGGGAGCACCCGGTGCCGACCGCCGCGGAATTGACGGCAGCGGTCAGAAGCCGGGCCGGGCTCACCGACAGCACCGAACCGCGCCTGCTCGCTTTCATCACCGAGCTCGCCGAGGCCTGGTCCGACGATCCCCACGCGCTGGACCGGCTGACCGTGGCCCGCGCCCTGGACGCGGTCACGCTCGCCGCGGCCGGCCCCTGGCCGCCCGACGAGAGCCCGGACGCTGTCGCGGCACGCCTGCTCGGCCTGCTGCGGGGACCGGCCCCGGGACCATGAACGGGCGCCGGCTCCTGGACCGGCTCGACGGCGCGGTGCTCGGGCGCCCCCTGAGCGCCGGGGAGCCGCCTGCGCCGGGCCCTGCTCCCGTGGATGTCCCCGACTGGGCGGTGGTCGCGCGCAGCCTGCACCGCCTCGGCCACGCGGACGGCGGCCGACAGATCAACCTGGTGCTCGACACGGCCGCGGGGATGGCACTGTGGGAGCCGGTGACCTCTCGGCTGCGCGGCTTGCTGCGGGGCCAACGGGGCCTTCACGTCCGCGAGTTGTACTGGGACGGCAACCCCGCGTCCGATCCGGGGCCCGACCGTTTCGCGGCCGCGAGCCGCAGTCGCCTGATCCTGGTCGTCACCGACGCCCTCGGCCCCGCCTGGCAGGACGGAACCGCCGCGGCCACCGTGGCGAACTGGGCGAACCGGCACCCGGCGGCCTGTATCCAGCTGCTGCCGCAGCGTCTGTGGCCGCGCTCCGGGCTGCCCGTGCGGCGCATCCGCCTCTCGCCTCCCGCCCCCGGCGCCCTCGGCCGCGAGATGCGCGGCATCGTCGTCGGCGCCAACGCCCTCGCCCCGCAGGACACCGCGCTGCCCGGCGGCACCGTCCCGCTGCCCGTGCTTCCCCTGCGCGGCCGGTGGCTGGCGTGCTGGGCCCGCTGGCTGACGGGCACCGCCGGCACCTGGACGGAGCTGCCCGCGTGCGCGATCGCGCCGCCGGGCGCGCCGAGGCCGGCACACGAGGAGCAGACGGCAGCGGGCGCCACCGACACGGCGGGCAGGGTCGCCGCCTACCGGGCGGGCTGCTCGGCGCCCGGCGCGGCGCTCGCCCCCCTGCTGGCCGCGGCTCCGCTGACGCTTCCGGTGATCCAGGCGCTGCGCGAGCGGTTCGCGCCGGATGCCGGACCCGCCGATCTTGCCGAGCTGCGGGCGTGCGGCCTGCTCGTACCGGCGCCGGACGGCGACGGCTTCGACATGGACGACGCCACCCGCGCCCTGCTCCTCGGCGGGGCCCGGCGCACGGACACCAAACGTGTCCTGATGACGCTCGACGAACTCGTCCCGCAGTCCGGTGCCCGGGCGTCGGCAGGCCCGGCAGGCGGCTACTACACCGCGGTGGTCACCTCACCGGCCACCGCACCGCTGCCCGCCGTGCGCGCGGACAGCGCCCGCCTGTTGCGGATCGAGCAGCTGGCCCTGTGCGCACTCGCCGGCCCCTTCCAGGAGCGCGCCCGCCTCCTGGGACAGGCGCTGGCGGACCGCGAAGGCGAAGGGGCAGCCGCCATCGCGTCAGCAGACGCCGTCACCCGAGCCCGAGGGGCAGGATCCATGACCAGTGCGCCCGTTCCGGAGTCGATCCCGCCACAGGATCCGCCTGCCCCTCCCCGGCACGCCACGGCGTCGCCGGCCGTGTGGGAGAACGTACCCCCGCGCAACCCCAACTTCACCGGCCGCGAACGGCTGCTCGGGCAGTTGGCGGAACGCCTGGGCAGCGGCGGGACGGCGGCCGTGCTGCCGGAGGCCATGTACGGCCTGGGAGGCATCGGAAAGTCCCAGCTGGCCGTCGAGTACGTCTACGTGCACCAGAGCATGTACGACCTGATCTGCTGGATATCGAGCGAGCGCGCCTCGGGCATCATCAACGCCCTGGCCCAGCTCGCCCCCCATCTGGGCATCAGCCACGGGCCCGAGGCGCGTACGACGGTGCCGGCGGTGCTTGACGCGCTGCGCCGCGGAAGCCCGTACAGCCGCTGGCTGCTCGTCTTCGACAACGCGGAGAACGCGGAGACGCTTGCCCCGTTCCTGCCCAACTCCCACCTGGGCACCGTCCTCATCACCTCGCGCAACCCGCACTGGGAGAACGTGGCGCGCTGCCTGGAGGTGGACATCTTCGAGCGCGCCGAGAGCGTCGAGCTGCTCAACAAGCGCGGCCCGGAGCTCACCGCGGAGGACGCCGACGAACTCGCGGACGCGCTGGGCGATCTGCCCCTTGCGCTGGAGCAGGCTGCGGCGTGGCGGGCCGAGACGGGGATGCCGGTCCAGGAGTACCTGCGGCTGTTCAAGGAGAAGCGCAGCGAACTGCTCTTCGAGTCCGCGCCGTACGCCTACCAGCAGTCGATCGCCACCGCCTGGAACGTCTCCCTCGACCACGTCGAGCAGACCAACCCCGAGGCGATTCAACTCCTCCAGGTCTGCGCCTACTTGGCGCCCGAGCCGATTCCCAGGGACCTGTTCTCCAACGCGCACCGCGGTTCCATCGCCCCGCAGCTGGACGCGGCGCTCGCGGATCCGCTGCGCCTGAGCCGGGCCGTCCGGGAGATCAAGCGCTACTCGCTCGCACGCCTCGACCTGCGGACCGACTCCCTCCAGATCCACCGGCTCGTCCAGGCCGTGCTGATCAACCGCATGACACCGCTGCAGCAGGAGCAGATGAAACGCGGCGCCCAGATGCTCCTCGCCTCGGCCGACCCCCGCAATCCGGAGTCCCACACGACCTGGAACCGCTACTCCATGCTGTATCCGCACGCCGTGGCGGCGGACGCCGTGCACTCCACGGACCCGTGGGTGCACGGCCTGGTGGTCGGCATCGCCAAGTACCTCCAGCGCTGGGGCGATCACGAGAGCGCGCAGCGCTTCACCGAGGAGGCCTACGAAGCGGCCCGCGAGCTCTTCGGACCCGAGGACGAAAAGACCCTCACCCTGGCGTTCTGGCTCGGCTGGACGCACTTCAGCATGGGCCACTACAAGGAGGCGGCCGAGATCAACAGGGCGACGCTTGCGGCGTACGAGTCCGCGCAGCTCCCCTCCCATGTGCCGGTGGCCGAGATCAGCGAGAGTCGCCTGGACGCCATGGGCGCCGTCGCCGCCGATCTGCGGGTCACGGGTGACTTCGACGAGGCGCTCGCGCTGACCCAGCGGGTGTATGACCAGGCGACCTCGGCGTTCGGCGCGGACGACCCGACGACCATGAACGCCGCGCACAATCTCGCGGTGTGCCTGCGCCTGGTCGGCCGCTTCCAGGACGCTCACGAACTGGACTGCACCACCTGGAGGCTGAAGCAGACGCTGCTGGGCACCGACCACGAGCTGACCCTGCACACCAGGGTCGGGCTGACCATAGACGAGCGTGAGCTGGGCCGTTACGCCCACGCCCGCGAACGTCAGGAAGAAGTGGTCGCCAAATACCGGCAGGTCCTGGCGGACAGCCCGGCCGCCCTGCACGCCAAGCGCGTCCTGGCGGTGGCCCGGCGCAAGGCAGGCGACCATCGCGGCGCCCTGGAGATCTCGGAGGAAGTGCTTGGGCTGACCGTCGACCGTTTCGGGTTCGGCCCGGAGCACCCGGACACGATCGCCGCATCGCTCAGCCTCTCGGTGGACCTGCGGCACGCCGGACAGCTGGAGCGGGCCAGGGAGCTGGCCGACGCCTGCTGCCGCCGCTACCGGCGCATCTTCGGCTCGCAGCACCCGCACACCGTCTCGGCGGACGCCAACCTCGCCATCACCCTGCGCCTGGACGGACGCCTGCGGGAGGCGTACGAGGTGGACCTGCGCGCCCATGAAGCGCTGGCCCGGAAGCTGGGCGAGCAGCACCCGCTCACCCTGGTCGTCGCGACCAATCTGGCCAGCGACCTGGCGGCACTCGACCAGCACGAAGAGGCGCTGGCGCTGGGCACGGCCACACTCGCACGGTGCGTCGACGTCCTGGGTCCCGTGCACCCCTCCACGCTCAGCACGGCCGCGAACCGGGCACTGGACCTCGCGGCGGTGGGACGGCAGGAAGAGAGCGAGGAGCTGCTCGGCACGATCCTGGACGAGTTGCGCAGGCAGCTGGGCGCCGCACATCCCGCGACCACGAACCTGGCCGAGCGCACCCGGGCCAACTGCTACATCGACCCGCTACCGCTCTGAGGGAGTGTCTGCGGCGAACGACGACGCAAGGCGCACCGGATCGACGCTGCCGCCGCCCAGTTCGGCGTGCACCGCCATCACGAACTCCGGCCGGGTCAGCAGGACGTCGGCCGCCGGGTGACGCTGGGCCCGCAGGGCAAGGCCGAGGCCTGCCCACGCCTCGGGTCCCCCCTCCTCGCTGATCCGGGCCTCGAACCGCTGCCGGGCCCAGCCCGCGTCGCCGGTGACGAGAGCGACGTCCTCCGGGCGGGCGCCTTCGACCACCGCCCCCGGCTCGGTACGCAGGGCGCGCAAGTCCCCGGGGTCGGCGAGCAGGCGGCGCAGCAGGACGGCGCGGGTGTCGAGGCCGCGCCGCGGGCTGCCGGGCACGATGATGTCGGCGCCCTGCGGCAGCCTGACCGGGCGGTCTTCCGCGTACGCCTTCGCGGCGCGGACGACCTCGTGCGGATCGGGCTCGACGTGGTGGGCCCGCCAGGACGCGTAGTGATCGGCGGCAGCCTGCCGGGCCGCGTCCAGGGCCTGCGGGAGGACCGGCTCGTCCTGCCAGGGCGTGAGGCGGGCGGTCAACTCCTCGATCAACTCCCGTCCCAAGTCGGTGAGTCGGTGCGCTTCGCGGATGCCGTGCAGGGCCCGCAAGGTCTGTGCGCGCCACAGGGCGAACTCGAAGGCGCCCAGCGGAGTCTGCCGCCGCCGGTAGAAGCGGGCGACGCCGAAGAAGGCGTACACCCCTTGCAGCAGCCCGCCGAGCGGGCGCGGGTCATCGCGCCAGGGCGCGTAGAAGCGCTCGGGGCCGCCGTCGCGGTAGAGGGTGAACAGATGCATGAAGGCGCCGAGTTTGTTGTGCTGGAACTCGTGCACCAGGGTGGCCGCGAACTGTTCCGCGTCATCGGGCTCCGAGGCGACCACGGCACCGAACGCGTCGCCCGAGGAGGCGCTGTGCGGGCGGTAGGGCTCAGAGCGCGGCCGGGGCACCACCGCGCTCAGGCCTTTGGCCGCGGCCCGGGCCGTCTCGGGGTCGTCGTGGGCGAGCAGGCGCCAGGCCTCCTCGAAGAGCGCGGAGTAACGGTCTGCCGATTCGACGGGCTGCGGCGGCTGGGGGGCGCGCAGCCCGCGGAAGGGATCGAGGTCGTCCAGGACGATCCTGCAGCCTTCCGCGCGCAACTCCCGCAGGGGGACCCAGCCGGGCCCGTCCCGTCGTACCCCGCCGACCCGTACCGTGCCGGCCTGCGCGGACACCTCGGCACTGCCCCAGCGGCCCTCGGCTTCGGGCACTCTGGCCCCGCCGAGCCCCGGCAGCACCACCCATCCGTCCCGTACCGGCGCCCGGGTGCGGAAGTCCACCCCGGCGAGCACCGCGGCGGACGCGGCCACCGCGTGCAACTGGCCTAGCTCCACCCACAGGGGGGAGTCACCCGTCACGCTGCCGCGCACACGGCGCAGGGCGTACGCGGCCCAGGTGCCGACGGTGGGGTAGAGCAGCAGGCGCTCCACCGGCTCGGGGTCGGCCTCCCAGGCCCGGGCCAACAACTGCCACCCGGCGTCGAGAGCAGGAAGCGGGGCGGTGGGGATGTCGTCGGCGGCATCGATGAGCGCGCGCAGGAGCAGGAGGCGCCAACTGCGTTCGGCGGCACGCAGCGCGTCCACCGCGTCCGGGCCGCAGGCGCCGGACAGCAGATCGCGGTAGGGCGCAAGCGCCACGCGGTGGGGTTGCGGCGGCCGTGCGTCATGCGGGTGCGGCCGTCGCGCGTCGACATCCATGCCAGCTCCAGGGTCCAGCCGCGTGCGCACTACTCGTCGCGTTGCGGGTTGTAGCCGCCCATGCTGCTGGCCGGATCGTCGATACGGCTCAACAGCCGCTGCATCGACGCCTCGACGAGTGCGGCATCCAGGGTGCGCGCGTCGGCCGGGCTGACCGCACCGAGGTCAACCAGCTCTGATTCGACACCGTTCTGCTCAGTCACACCGCACTCACATCTATGAATGGGCGGCGATGCTTGCCGCAACCGGACATGCCTCGGCCCTACGGGAAATCGACAGCCCCGGGCGGACTGCCGGGTCACGATAGCGCGGCACAACGGCAGATTACGATTAATTTCGACGACGCCCCGACCGCTTTTACGCGCCCGCCTCAGAAGATCTCTCCGCGCCGCCGCCCGACGGGTGATTCGGACGTGAGGTCGGCGGGTGAACGGCGTTCTGCCGGGACGGCGGCAACCTTTCGGGGACCGGCGACCACCAGGGGGTGAGCCGTTCATCGGAAACTCCCCGAAGGAGACGTTCCCATGACCACCCCCCGCTCCTCCGCGCCCGCCCGGGTGCGATCCCGCTTACGCGACTCGACCCGCGCCAGACGCCTGGCCTCCCTGGTCGGCGCCACGGGCCTGGCAGCCGCGGCCGTGCTTGCCGTCCCCGGCACGGCTGCCGCACACGGCGTGGCCATGGTGCCCGGGTCGCGCACCTACCTGTGCTACAAGGACCTGCTCGCCAACTCCTCCACCCAGATGCCGGCCAACCCCGCCTGCAAGGCCGCCGTACAGGAGGCGGGCACCACGCCGCTGTACAACTGGTTCGCGGTACTCGACTCCAACGCGGGTGGCCGCGGCGAGGGTTACGTCGAGGACGGCACGCTGTGCAGCGCGGGCGACCGCAGCCCCTACGACTTCGCCCCCTACAACGCCGCCCGCACCGACTGGCCCGTCACCCATCTCACCTCTGGCGCCGACATCGAGCTGAATTACAGCAACTGGGCGCACCATCCGGGCACGTTCAAGGTCTACGTCACCAAGGAGGGCTTCGACCCGGAGCAGCCGCTGGGCTGGCACGACCTGGAGAACATCCAGACCGTCCAGAACCCTCCGCAGAGCGGCGGCGCCGGCAGCGAGGCGGGCCACTACTACTGGGACCTGCAACTGCCCGAACGTACCGGCCGGCACATCCTCTTCGTCCAGTGGATCCGCTCCGACAGCCAGGAGAACTTCTTCTCCTGCTCGGACGTGGTCTTCGACGGGGGCAACGGCGAGGTCACCGGCCTGACCGGCGGCGAGAAGTCCGCCGCCGCGGTGAATTCACTCGGCGCAGGCAAGGAGAACACCAAGGCGGACGCGGTGCATGAAGGCCATCAGGAACACGCGCCCGACGCCACCCCGGCCATGCAGCACACCGCTGTGGATTCCCCCGCAAACTCCTCCGGCGCCGGCCTTGTGGGCGCCCTCGCAGGTGCCGGCGCCGTGATTCTGGCCGGCGGTACCGTGCTGCGTCTGCACCACCGCAGGCCGAACACCGAGCAATAGGCAACCCCACCCGAAAGCCCGGCACAGGTACGGGAAGGGCCGTGCACGCCGTGCGGCCCATTCCGGTTCCGCGTCCCGAGTTCCAACGCCTGAACCGCCCCGGGGCGGCTGCCCGCCGTCATGAATTTCTGCCCAACCGCACCTTAAGAGAAATCGGCACTCTGCGGTTGGGCAGTCAAACGCCGCTGGTCAGATGGCATTTGCGAGGCCTACTGCATAAATCCGCGCAGGCGGCCCGTACACAACGGATTACAACCAACCGATAACCCCGGAGGTCACTCTGGTTGCAAGTACCACGTACGCCTCATGGAGGTTTTGCAATGCCCTCTCAAATCGTCAGCCGCCGCATATTCCGGACGGCTTCGGCGGCCACGCTGGCTCTCGGTACCGCGCTGGCCGCTCCGCTCTTCCTGGCGGGCGCCGCGGCCGCCGCGGCGCCGGAGGCGACCGCCGCGTTCAGCTCGAGCGATCACGCGATCGTCTACACGGCCGCCACCGGCCAGACCAACGAGGTGACCGTGGCCGCGTCCATATCCGACGGCTCGGAAGAGATCACCTACGTCATCGACGACGCCGTTCCGGTCAGCGCGGGCGACGGCTGCTCGTACCCCGAAAGCGCGGACCGCACCAAAGTCTCCTGCACGGTCGAAACCCTGGAGACCCAGGACCCGTACGCCACCCTGCGGTTGGTCCTCGGTGACGGCGACGACAGCCTCGCCTACGACAACGGCACCGACCAGACCTACCACTTCGCCTCGGCGGACCTGGGCGACGGCAAGGACACCGCGACGCACTCCGGCGGCGTCGACGGCAACTCCGTCAACGGGGGCGCCGGCGACGACGACCTGAGCGTGGGCGAGTACGGGGTCGTGCGCGGCGAGGGCGGCAAGGACACCCTCCGCGCCGCCGGCGGCAGCATCGCGCAGGGCGGTGACGACGGCGACACGATCTACTCGGAAGGCGAGGACAGCGCCGTCGACGGCGGCGCGGGCAACGACGTGATCCAGGGCGGCGCCGAGAGGCAAAACCTGTCCGGCGGCGACGGCAACGACACGATCCGCGGCGCGGCCGGCGACGACTTCCTGTACGGCGGCAAGGGCAACGACACCCTGTACGGCAACAGCGGCAACGACACGATCTACGGAAACAGCGGCGACGACAAGCTGTACGGCGGCCCCGGCACGGACACCCTCTCGGGCGGCCCCGGCACGAACGTCGTCCACCAGGACTGACGCTCCACGCCTCCCTCGGGGTACCGCGCGGTACCCCGAGGGAGGCGGCCGGCTCAGTGGAGTCGGTCGTAGACGAGCGCCAGCGTGCCGTGCTCACCCGCGGTCTGGCTGACGAGCGCCCATTTCCCCGCGGGCAGACCGTCCTCGAAGAGGCGCGGCCCGCCGCCGAGGAAGAGCGGAAAGACGGTCAGCGCCAGTCGGTCGACCTTGTCGGCCGCCAGCAGCGCCTTGATGACGCCGGCGCTGGAGAGCACGAGGATGTCACCGCCTTCGCTCGCCTGGAGGTCTTCGACCGCCTCTGCCGTGGGCTTGTCGACGATCGTCGTCCGCCCCCACGGCGCCTCGCGCAGGGAGGAGGAGAGAACCACCTTGTCGGTGTCCACGAGCCACTTCGCGAAGGCCTCGTCGCGCGGGTCGGCGCCCTCCATGTCGATGACGGTGGGCCAGAAGCCGAGAAATCCCTCGGCGTTGACCCGGCCGAGCAAGGCCGTCGTCGCAGACTCCCAGAGGCTGGTCAAGTGATCGCGGGCGACGTCGCTGTGGGCGTACGGCATGACCCAGCTCATGTCCTGCGGGTCGTCCGGCGCGGCATAGCGGCCGTCGAGGGAGAGGCTGATGTTGGTGACGACCCGACGGCCCCGGCGGCCGGCGGTCCGCTGCTTCTGCTCGGTCATTTCGCGCTCCTTGGGTGGTCTGTGTCGTGCGAGTCCCTGGCGACTGATGCCGCGAGCTTGTCGAGGCTCTGGCCGTAGCCGATCTCGATGCCTGCGATGAAGTCCGCGGAGTCGATGGTGCTCTCGGTGATCCGCCAGCGGGAGTCGAGTTCGGTGTGTCCACGTGCGCCGGCGGGCCGCAGGCCCAGGTCGACGTGGGCGGTGAAGGCGATGCGCCCGTCGGGAAGTTGCGGGGATAGCCGGTAGGCGAGGCGCTCACCGGGGCGTGCGATGTCGACAACCCCTTCCGCGCGCCCGGCGACCGGGTCGGAGCCGTCGGTGTCCTCCGCGTCGCGGTACTCATGGACGATCCGTCCGCCCGCTCGCGCCTCGAAGACGAGCTCGGAGACGCGGAGGTCGTCGGGCGTCCACCAACGGGCGAGCAGGGCGGCGTCGGTCAGGTGGCGCCAGACCAGTTCGGGGCGCCCCGCCAGCAACCGATGGAACCTGAACGAACGGCCGTCGGCCCACCCCGGCTCCTGCGCCGCGAGCCGTTCCGTGCGCAGGCTCGCACCGTAACTGTCGTAGGTCGCGCGTGGGCCGGTGTCCTGGTCGGCGGTCTCGGCGAGTTCCTTGAGCGCGGCGGCCAGGTCGCGCAGGGCGGCGGACCGGATTGCGTAGACGCGGCGCTGGCCGGTCCGCTGCGAGGTGACGACACCCGCGCGTTCGAGGATCTGCAGATGCTTGGTCGTCTGCGGCTGGCGGGCGTCCGCGAGTTGCGCGAGAACCCCGACCGACCGGGGCCGCTCGGCAAGGAGGCTCACGAGCCGCCAGCGCGCGGGGTCGGCAAGCGCGGAGAGGAGTGCGTCCATGCGCCTAATATTCGTGGCAAAGAATATTCGTGTCAAGGAATATTTCAGAGTGTGCGCGCGGCGTCAGGTCCGCGCGCGCCACAAGCTTTTTGGGTGACCGCCGCTATCCGGCGGCTTCGGTGGCGGCGACGGTGATGCGTTTGACCGCTTGATTCGTCAGCTCACGGCCGTGCGGTGCGCCGTCGAGCGCGCGATGCAGGGTGAGCCCCTCGATGAGCGCGTCGAGCTGACGGGCGGTGTCCGGATCGAAGTACCGTTCCAGGAGGTGCCGGCTGCGGCGCATCCATGCCTGCGTCAGCTCCCGGTACTCCGGGCGCCGGGCGGCCAGGGTGTAGAGCTCCTGCGTGAGGACCAGGTCGCGCTGCGGCCCTTCGGAGAGCGTGTGAATGAGGTCGGTGACGGCCTCGCGGGCCTGATCAGGGCCCTCGACGCCGCCCAAGTGGCGTTCGAAAACCGCCACGATGTGACCCGCGAAGAGGGCGAAGGCCTCGCGGAGCAGATCGTCGATGCCGTTGAAGTGGTACGTCATCGAGCCGAGCGGCACCGCGGCACGCGCGGCGATCTTGCGGTGAGAGACGCCCGCGACGCCCTCGTCGGCGATGTGATCGAGAGCTGCGGCGAGAATCCGCTCGCGCCGCCGCGGATCAGCGTGTCCGGTGCCCATGGCGAGGGGCCTAGAGGCTGCGGACCGGGCGGGCGGGGTTCCCGACGGCGACCACGCCTGCGGGCACGTCCTTGGTGACCACCGCCCCGGCGCCGATGACGCTGTTGTCCCCGATGGTCACTCCGGGGCAGACGATGACACCGCCGCCGAGCCAGACGTTGTCCCCGATGGTGATGGGGAGCGCCGCCTCCAGCTTGTCGCGCCGGGGCTGGGGCTCCACGGGGTGGGTGGGGGTGAGGAGTTGGACGTTGGGGCCGATCTGGCAGTCCTCGCCGATGGTGATCCGGGCGACGTCCAGCGCGGTGAGCTGGTAGTTGACGAAGGTGCGGGCCCCGATGCTGATGTTGCTGCCGTAGTCGACGAACAGGGGCGGGCGCACTTCGGCACCCTCGCCCAGCGAGCCGAGCAGCTCGGCGAGGACCGACCGGGCCTTGCCGGGGTCCTCCAGGGACTCGGCCTGATAGCGGGCGGCGAGCCGCACGGCGCGCTGCTGCCTGCGGGCGATCTCCGGGTCGTCGGCGATGTAGAGGTCGCCCGCGAGCATGCGCTCCAGGTTGGTGCGCGGGTCGTCGGCAAAGTAGTCGGTCGGCATGCGTACGATCGTACACTCTCAAGGCGCGAACGTACGCTCCTTGGCCAACAGCCCTTTCTTAGCGCTGTGTTGACGGGGTATTCGGTAGCGACAGCGGTTTCCCGTCGAATCCGAGGAGGTACGTACCGTGCGCGCCTTCAAGCGCTGGCTCGACCGCAGTCTGGTCGCTCAGGCGGCCCTCATCTTTCTGCTGGTCACTGGCGTCACCGCGTTGTTCCGCCGGAACGAGCATCCGGCGGTGTGGGTGATACAGGGCCTGTTCTACTCCGCCATCGTCATCGCCTTCGTGGCCGTGCAGCGCCGCAAGGCCGGCCGTGCCGCCGGTACGGACGCGCGCGGGGTCGCCGAGCTCCACCGCAAGATCCGGCATCGGGAGGTGCCGAGGGACCCCGAGGAGCGAGCGAGCATGCGACGGCTCGTCGCCGCGCACTTGGGGCAGATGGAGCGGGGCGGCCGGTGGCTGCCTTACTGGCTGGGCGCCATGGGCCTGATCGCCGCGGGCATTCTCGTCCTCGGCGCCACCACCGGCTCACTGATCTTTCCATTGGTCGTCGGGGGCGGCCTGATCGCATTCTGCTGCTGGGCCGTGTGGATGCGCCGCCGCGCCCTCGACCGCTGCCATTACATGCGCGCCGCCCTGCAGAACTGAGGTCGGTCACGGGGGTGTCATACGGAGAGCGCGCCCCGGCAAAAACCGTGTGCTCCCCGGATCCGCGCGCGTTATCGTCGGCCGTATGAACGTCACCGGCCTTCTCACCACCGCGACCGCGCGAGCGCCCAGCTCGCCGGTTGCCGCCGCCTGACGTACCTCCCTTTCCACCGGCGACCGGACACGGTCCGCCGGTGGTTCTGCCGTTCTCCGCGGCGTCCCAGCCCCGGTTCCGGTGCGCGGACCCGCTGTCCGGTGCCTCCCCGCTCGCTGCACACGCGAAGGAGACACCCCATGAACACCCGGACGAACACCCGGCCGGACCCCCGATCCGCCACCGGGCCCGGCACCCGGCTGAGCACCGAAGACATCGTCCGCAGATTCGTCGAGTACTTCGAGGAGCGGGGCCACCGCCGGATCACCGGCTCGACGCTGCTGCCGCCGCCCGGTGACCCGGTGCTCTTCACCACCTCGGGCATGCACCCGCTCACCCCGTACCTGGAAGGACAGCCGCATCCGCTCGGCAGGCGTCTGGTCAATGTGCAGCGCTGTCTGCGCACCACGGACCTGGAAGAGGTCGGCGACTCCACCCATCTGACCGTCTTCCGGATGCTCGGCACCTGGTCGCTCGGCGACTACGAGGGGCCGCAGAGCCTCGACTGGGGTTATGGCCTGCTCACCGAGGGGTTCGGTATCGACCCCGGTCTGCTGCACGCCACCGTCTTCGGCGGCGACGAACGGATCGGGCCCGACACCGCTTCCCTGGAGCTGTGGCAGGAGCGCGGTCTGCCGGTGGAACTGACCGTCGAGGACAACTGGTGGTCCAGCGGACCGACCGGCCCCTGCGGCCCCGACTCCGAGATCTTCCTGTGGACCGGCGACACCCCGCCTCAGTCGACGCCCACCGGCGACGACCGCTGGGTGGAGGTCTGGAATCACGTGATGATGCGCCACCGGCGGCTCGACGACGGCTCCCTCGTGCCGCTCCCCCAGCGCAACATCGACACCGGGCTCGGCTTGGAGCGGCTGGCCTCATCGCTTCAAGGGGGGCGGTCGGTCTACGACGGCGATTTCTTCGCCCCGTGGCTTCGGCTCGTGCCGGGACTGTGGCCGCTGGACGAGCCGTCGCTGCGGCTGGTCTGCGACCACCTCCGCTCGGCCATGGTCGTGATCGGCGACGGCGTACGCCCGGCCAACACCGGCCGCGGCTACGTGCTGCGCCGTCTCGTACGGCGGCTGCTCACCGTGCTGTGGCGCGACGACTCCTCGCGCGAACTCCTGGATCTGCCGGACGAGTTGGTGCGGCACACCTTGGTCCACTTCCGCCAGGACATGGATCCGGACGAAGTGCGCCGGATCCTGCTCGGCGAGGAGCGGCGGTTCAGGCAGCTCCTCGAGCGGGGCCGGCAGGTTCTGGCCCGGCCCCGATTCCGGGGCCCGCTGGACGAGGAGGACTTCCACTACCTCCACGACACCCACGGCCTGCCGCGCGACCTGGTACTGAGTTTGCGTCAGGAGTGACGGGAGGCGCGATGGCCCCCTGGAAGCCGCGGTCGGGTTGCGTCACGATGACGGGCAGCTAGCTGATCAGCGTCCCGTGGACGACGGCCCCCGCCGCACCCGTGAACCGACGCGTCGCGGGCTCGTCGGTTCACGGGCGCCGGCCCCTGGAAGGGAGCGGCTCCGTGACCTCCTCATCGCGTCCGACCAGCGCCACCGCCTTCCGCGCCGTCCCGCCGACCGCCGACGTCGTGATCGTCGGCGGAGGCGTGATGGGCGCCTCCATCGCCTTCCACCTCGCCGAGGCCGGAGTACGTGACATCGTCGTCGTCGAACGCGGCGAACTCGCCTGCGGCAGCTCCGGCAAACCGATCGGCGGCGTGCGCGCCCACTTCTCCGATCCGCTCAACATCGAGCTCGGCAGCCGCAGTCTGCGTGCCTTCCGGGATTTCCCGCGCCGACCCGGCGCCGACATCCGGCTGGACACCGTGGGCTATCTCTTCCTGCTCACCGAGGAGCGGCAGGAAGCGCAGTTCGCCGAGAGCGTGCGGCTCCAGAACAGCATGGGCGTGCCCAGCCGCATGATCGACGCCGGCGAGGCCCGGCGCCTCTGCCCGTATCTGAGCACCGACGGCCTGCTTGCCGCCGTCCACTCCCCCACCGACGGGCACGCGCGCCCCGGCCTGGTCGTACACGGGTACGCCGACGCGGCCGAACGGGCGGGCACTCGCTTCGCCACCCACACCCGCGTCACCGGCATGGACACCACCGGCGATCGCGTCAGCGCCGTGCACACCGACCGCGGCACCATCGCATGCTCCGCCGTGATCTGCGCGGCGGGCGCCTGGTCCGCTCAGATCGGCGCCATGGCCGGACTCAGTCTCCCCGTCCGGCCCGTGCGGCGCCAACTCGCCTTCACCGAACGCCTTTCGCCACCGGCACCGCGCATCCCCTTCACCATCGACTTCACCTCGTCGGCGTACTTCCACAACAGCGACGACGGGCTGCTGTTCGGCCTCGCCGACCCGGACCAGCCCGACGGTTTCGACACCACGTGGACCCCGGAGTGGCTCGCCCTGTTCCGCGACGTCGTACGCCGCCGCGCCCCGGCCCTCGCCCGGATGCCGACCGCCGACGGCTGGGCGGGTCTTTACGAGGTCACGCCCGACCACAACGCGCTGATCGGCCGCTCCGGCGAACTGCCCGGCTTCCTGTATGCCACCGGTTTCTCGGGTCATGGCTTCCTCCAGGCCCCCGCCGTCGGCGAGATCGTGCGCGACCTGTACCTGGAGCGCGAACCGTGCCTCGACATCGCCCCGATGAGCGCCGACCGCTTTCTGAGCGGGTCCGCGACCCGTCCCGAGGCTCATGTCGTATGACCGCGCCCCGGTCCCGACAGCTTCCCCGTCCCGACTCCCACCGTCCGAAAGGCGGACCTTTCATGATCAGCCAGTGGCAGCTGCGGGCCGCCTTCGCCGTACGGCTCTCGGAGATGTACGGGCGGGAGGTCCCCGCCTACACCACGCTCGTGGACGTCACACACCAGGTCAACGAGGACACCCTGCGCGCGCGGGGCGCCGACGCCGAGCGGCTCGGCTCGATCGGCCGCGTCACCGCGGAACGGCACGGCGCCATCCGCGTGGGCACCCCCGCCGAACTGCGCGACGTCGCCCGGATCTTCGGTGCGCTCGGCATGCGTCCGGTCGGCTTCTACGATCTGCGGGAGGCGGCCTCAAGCGCCGTACCCGTCGTGTCGACGGCGTTCCGCCCGGTGGACCCCGGTGAACTGGCGCGCAACCCCTTCCGTGTCTTCACCTCGCTGCTCACGCCCGCCGACCCGCGCTTCTTCGACGCGGAAATCCGCTCCCGCCTGGAGGCCTTCCTCGCCGACCGCGAGCTGTTCCCGCCGGAGCTGCTCCACCTGGCCGACCGGGCCGAGGCCGAACGTGAACTGACCGAAGCCCGGGCCATGCGCTTCCTCCATCTCGCCGTACGGGCCTTCGAGTTGTCCGCCGAACCGATCGACCAGGCGTGGTACGAGGAGCTGCAGAGGGTCTCCGCGGTCGCCGCGGACATCGGCGGTGTCCGCTCCACCCACATCAACCACCTCACCCCGCGGGTCCTCGACATCGACGAGCTGTACCGGCGGATGACCGACCGCGGCATCGAGATGATCGACACCATTCAGGGACCGCCCGGCTGGCAGGGCCCCGACCTGCTGCTGCGCCAGACGTCTTTCCGGGCCCTTGCCGAACCGCGCGCCCAGCGCCGCCCGGACGGCAGCATCACCCGCGGTGCCCTGCGGGTGCGGTTCGGCGAGGTCGAGGCCCGCGGCATCGCCCTCACCCCCGCGGGCCGCGCACTCTACGACCGCCTGCTCACCCTCGTCGACGACGAGGCGGCCCGGCACCCCGCCGCCGACCGCACCGAACTGGCCCGCACGCTGTGGGCCACGCACGTCCCCGCCACCGAACGCGAGCTCGCCGCACGGGACCTGGCCTACTTCACCTATCACGCCGCACCCGAACGCCCCCTCGACGGGACGCGGCCCCCGGCCGCCATCGGCGCACTGGAGAGCGGAGGCTGGGTGCGGGCCGAACCCGTCGTCTACGAGGACTTCCTGCCGCGCTCCGCCGCTGGCATCTTCCAGTCCAACCTCAGCGGCGAAGGCGCCCGGAACGCCGGGCAGGAAGGCATCGCGTACGACAGCGACTGGCTCTCCGGCGCCATCAACCGCGAGGTCCTCGACCCCTACGCCCTGTACGAGCGCCAGCAGAGCCGCTCGATCGCCGCGGTCGGCCGCGAACTGGGGCTCGACCTCGACGGCACGCGCCGCTGACTCCACTGACTTCCCGGAACCCGCCCGCAGACCTCACCCAGGGAGCACCATGACCGGCACCACCGCGCTGCCCACCACCGACGACCTGCGCACCCGTGTCCGCGCGAGCCTCCGGCGCGTCGGGGCGAGCATCCCGGAAGGCAGCGACTTCCGGGCGCGTTCGCCCATCACCGGCGAGGACCTGTTCGGCCTTGGCGCGGCCACCGCCGCCGACGCCGAGGATGCCGTCGCCGCCGCCCGCGAGGCCTTCCTGACCTGGCGCACCACGCCGGCCCCGCGCCGGGGCGAACTGGTGCGCCGCCTCGGCGAGTTGTTGCGCGACCACCAGAGCGACCTGGCCGACCTGATCACCGTCGAAGCGGGCAAGATCCGCTCGGAGGCGCTGGGCGAGGTCCAGGAGATGATCGACATATGTGACTTCGCGGTGGGTCTCTCGCGCCAGCTCTACGGCCGCACCATCGCCTCCGAGCGCCCCGGCCACCGTCTCGCCGAGACCTGGCACCCGCTGGGCGTGGTCGGGGTGATCTCCGCGTTCAACTTCCCCGCCGCGGTGTGGTCGTGGAACACCGCGGTGGCGCTGGCGTGCGGCGACACCGTGGTCTGGAAGCCGTCCGAGCTGACCCCGCTGATCTCGCTGGCCTGCGCGGGGCTCCTTTCCCGGGCCGCGCGGGACACGGGCGCCCCGCGCGACGTGCACCGGCTTCTGCTCGGCGACCGCACGGTGGGCGAACGACTCGTGGACGATCCCCGGGTGGCTCTTGTCAGCGCCACCGGCTCCACCCGCATGGGCCGCGAGGTCGGCCCGCGCGTGGCGGCCCGCTTCGGACGCAGCCTGCTCGAACTCGGCGGCAACAACGCCGCGGTCGTCGCGCCCTCGGCCGATCCCGATCTCGCGGTGCAGGGCATCGTCTTCGCCGCCGCGGGGACGGCGGGGCAGCGCTGCACCACCCTGCGCCGCCTGATCGTCCACCGCGACATCGCCGACACTCTCGTCTCGCGCCTCACCGCCGCCTACACCAAGCTCCCCATCGGCGACCCGTTCGACGAGAACACCCTGGTCGGCCCGCTCATCTCCGCCGCGGCTCTCGACGGCATGCAGGACGCGCTGGCCCGCGTACAGGCACAGGGCGGCGAGATCCTCGCCGGGGGCGACCGGCGCCTGGCGGAGGCGGCGCCGCGGGCCGCGTACGTCGAACCGGCCCTGGTCCGCGTCGGCGAGCAGACCGACGTCGTACGGCGGGAGACCTTCGCCCCCATCCTCTATGTCCTCACCTACGAGACCCTGGAGGAGGCCATCACGCTGCACAACGACGTCCCGCAGGGGCTTTCCTCCAGCATCTTCACCCGCGACCAGCAGGAGGCCGAGTTCTTCCTGTCCGCCGAGGGGTCCGACTGCGGCATCGCCAACGTCAACATCGGCACGTCCGGCGCCGAGATCGGCGGGGCGTTCGGCGGCGAGAAGGAGACCGGCGGCGGGCGCGAGTCGGGGTCCGACGCCTGGCGCGCGTACATGCGCTCCGCCACCAACACCATCAACTACTCGGGGCGCCTCGCCCTGGCCCAGAACGTCAGCTTCCTCTGACGGTGCGGCGACGTGGTCAGCCCGACTTCTCGGCGAGATCGGCGAGGAACCGCGGCACCCGGCCGGCGCCGAAGTCGTAGAACCGTGCCCACCGCGGCTCGACGGCGATGCGTGCCATCCGGTCGTACAGGGCCCGGCAGTTCCGCTCGAACTCGGCCGCGTACTCGGCGTCGAAGTTCTTCCGGGCGGCAGCGAGGTACTCCGGAACCACCCCGTCGACGATGGTGAGGTGCACGACGCCGCGCACCGAGAGCGTCTTGGCCGAGCCGGGGCTGTCGCCGGCGTCGATGGTCAGGGCGACCTCGGGGCGGGCGGAGAGCGCTGTGACCTTGGGCGCCGTGGCCGCGGTGGACATGACGATCTCGTCGCCGGTCCAGAAGAACCCGATCGGGATGACGCGCGGCAGCCCGTCGGGTCCGTTGTAGGCAAGGCGCGCCATGGACGCCTGTGCCAGCAACTCGTGGGCGTCGGCCAGCTCCTGTGCGATCTGCTCGGGGTCCATGACGCGTCGTCCTCACCGTCACGCGGCCACCGCTCGCGGCCGCTCTGTCCCCGGGACGGAGACGCCGCCGCGTTCTCGACACGCGCGGACCGATCGCCGTCTGATCACCCACGGTAAGGGCGTTTCGCCCCGGTGCGCCGCAACCGCGAACTGCGCCGGTCATGAGTCGTGTTCACCCGGCGGCCACCTTCGCACAACCACTCGTACGCCTCGTGAGTCACACCTCCGGAAGGAAGCCCTTCCTGCTCGTTTCCCTTCTCGCTCGTTTCCCTTCTCGACCCCGGGAGTTCCACCGTGCGCGCACGTACTCTGGCCGCCATCGCCGCCGTAGCGGCCCTCACCGCCACCGGCCTGACCCTGCCCCTCGCCGGGAGCGCCGCGGCGGCCTCCACGACCCCGCGCTTCGACTTCAACGGCGACGGATACGCGGACATGGCGGTCGGCATGCCCGATGCCACGGTGGACGGCAAGGCCAAGGCCGGCTACGTCAGCGTGATCTTCGGCGGCCCGCAGAGCCCGAGCCAGTCCACCGGCGTCATCAGCCAGGCCGAGGCCGGCATACCCGGCACGCCCGAGGCGGGCGACCGCTTCGGCTCCTCCGTGGCACCCGTCGACGTGAACGGCGACGGCACCTTCGAACTCGTCGTCGGCGCGAGCGGCGAGTCGCTCACCTCCGAGCAGCTCAGGGACGAGGGCACCATCACCGTCCTCGACAACTCGGAGTGGAACATCAAGGGCACCACCGTGGCCAGGGGCACGGGCGAGTTCAGCAGCATCGGCCGCACCATCGCCACGGGCGACTACGACGGCGACGGCGACACCGACCTCGCGTACGGCGAGAGCAGCGAGGAGAGCGGCTCGCTCCGGTTCCGACCTGGCCCGCTCACCGCCGACCCGGTGACCACCACCACCCTGCGCCACTACAGCATGGGCGGCGGCACCCGCGACCTGGCCACGGGCGACTTCGACGGCGACGGCCGGGACGACCTGGCCACCACCTGGAAGGCCATGGAGGACTCCGGCACCTTCATCACGCGCTGGGACGAGCAGGCCGAGCCCGCCCAGTGGTACGCCGACGGCGACCGCGGCAGCGCGCTCGCCGCCGCCGACTTCGACGGGGACGGCACGGACGACCTCGCGGTCGGCCTCGTACAGCCCAACCCCGAGTCGGACGGCACGCACTGCGAGGACCGCTACGGCGGCGCGGTGCTCGTGCTGGGCGGCTCGAAGACCGCGCCGTTCGGCACTGAGAACAAGTGCATCACCCAGTCCAGCCCGGAGGTCGGCGGCACCGCCGAGGGGGACGACGACTTCGGCGCCGCGCTCAGCGCGGGCGACCTGAACGGCGACAGCCACCCCGAGCTGGTGGTGGGCGTGCCCAGCGAGGACGTCGGCACCGTGAAGGACGCGGGCGGATACGTCACCCTGAACGGCACGGACCAGGGCCTCTACGGCGGTCTGGCCCGCAGCCAGAGCACCCGGAACATGCCCGGCGCGGCCGAGGCCGGCGACCGCTTCGGCGCCCGGGTGGCCGTCGGCGACTACAACCGCGACGGCCTGGGGGACACCGCGGTGAGCGCGCCCGGGGAGAACGCGGGTGAGCCCAGGTCCGGTGGCGTCTGGTTCGCGCCGGGCAGCACCGAGGAGACGTACCCGGTGGGCAAGTCGCTGACCCCGTTCGGCTTCGCGCTGCCCAACGGCGCCATCGCGTACGGCGAAGTGCTGGAGTCGTAGGCACCCGCCTGCCCGGCAGTACGCGAACTCACTTTCCCGCAAGCTTCGTGATGTGGAGTACCAGTGCGCAGCAAGAGACTCTCGGCCGCCCTGCTCGGCGCCGCCACCGTCCTGATGTCGGCGGGGCTCGTCCCCACGGCCGGCGCGGCGCCGGCGGCGGCCGTCCAGGGGCCCGACTTCAACGGTGACGGGTACGCCGACGCCGTAACCGGCGTGTATCGGGGGGACGTGGACGGCCGGCAGTCCGCGGGCTATCTGCACGTGCTCTACGGCGGAGCGGGCGGGGCCGGCGCCTCCACCGCCACGGTCAGCCAGGACAGCCCGGGCGTGCCCGGCACCAGCGAGAAGAACGACTGGTTCGGCAGTTCCGTCGCGACGGCCGACGTGGACGGCGACGGGTTCACCGATGTCGTCGTCGGGGCGTTGGGCGAGGACGTCGGCAGCGACTCGTCGGCCACGGGCCACGGCTCGGTGGTCGTCCTGTACGGCTCGTCCGGCGGCAGCTTCGAGCGCGGCAGGACGATCGCGCAGGGTCCGCCGGGCGGCGGTGCCGGTGCCTCGCTCGCCGTAGGCGACTTCACCCGGGACGGTGCCGTGGACGTGGCGGTGGGCCTGACGCACGGGGAGTTCGGCGAGGTCACCCTGCGGCCGGGCCCGCTCACCGAGGACAAGCCGCTGACGCATCTGCTCGACACCGGCTTCGGCGGCAACTCCGGCGCGTTGGTGGCCGGGGACTTCGAGGGGAACGGCAAGACCGACCTGGCGATCTCCTCGTACTCCAACGACTACTCGCGTACCACCCTGTGGCGCTGGAACGGTTCGGCGCTACAGGAGTACTGGAAGTCCCCGACCGTCGGCTACGACATCACCGCGGGCGACTTCGACGGCGACAGCGTGGACGACCTGGCGCTGGGGCACTGTCTGATCACCGCGGAGGCCGACCGGTCCACCGGAGCCTGCGGCCCCGACGAGTCGGCCAAGGGCGGCAAGGTGCGGGTGTTCTACGGAGGCGGGGGCGCCGCAGGCTTCGGCACCCGCGCCCACACGATCAACCAGGACACTCCGGGTGTCGCGGGCACGGCGGAGGACGCGGACAACTTCGGCATCGAGCTGTCCGCGGGTGACCTCAACGGGGACGGCCGGGACGAGCTGGTGGCGGGCACGCCCGCCGAAGCCATCGGGACGGCGGCCCGCGCGGGTTCGGCGACCGTGCTGGCCTCGGGCCCGGAGGGACTGCTCGACGCCTCGGGCACCGCCAAGTCAGCGGCCTGGCACCAGGACTCCGCAGGGGTGCCGGGGGCGGCGGAGGTCAACGACGAGTTCGGCTCGGCGCTGGCCATCGGGGACTACGACGGTGACGGGGACGGCGATGTCACGGCCGGCGCCTACCACGAGAACAGCGCGGAATACGACCAGACCCGCAACACGGGCGGTGTCTGGACCCTGCCGAACGGCACGGGCACGGGCTCCAAGGCGCTGACACCCGCGCTGTTCGGCCTGCGGGGCGCGCTGTACTACGGGCAGATACTCGGTCGCTGAGACCCCGCTGACCCGGGCGGCGCGCACCTGACTCCAGGCTGCGCGCCGCCGCCACGGCGACGCGTCAGCCGCGCTTGTACTCGTCCAGGGTGGCCCGCGCCTTCGCGCGGGCTTCGGCCGTGAAGCAGTCGGGGTTCTGCGTGATGAGGTAAGCGCGCGTGCGCACGCCGAGAAGCCAGTCGTCCTGATCCTCGGCGGTCTCCAGACGCTGGATCTCCCCCCGCAGTCTCTCGGCGACTCGCAGGAGCTTGGAACAGTCCTCTCCGTCCGTGTCGTCGCCGCTCGTCGCGCCGGCCCGCCCGGCGAGGAACCCTCCGACGCCGAGAACCACGGCGGCAAGCACGAGACAGAGGATCATCCAGCTGTTGAGTCCTCGTCTCGCGGCCGAGCCAGGCATCTGCGCTGCGGTGTTGTCCATGATCCCCCCACTGTGATGTGGCGGGGATCTTACAGCGGCCGGTCCCCGACTCCGCTCTCAGCCGATCCAGTGGTCGACGCTCCTGTGCCGCCCGAGTCCCGCCGCCGTGAACTCGTCCTCGCCGTCACCCGCCACGACGCCGAGCCACCGCAGGGCCTGGCTGATCGCGCTGCCTTCGGGCGGAAAAGGCTGGTCCTCCGGCTCATGGAGTGGCCCGAGGACGAGGGCGCCCCGGTCCCAGACGGCTGCCTGCTGCTCGCCCACACCGCCGAAGTATTCGGCTTCTACGTAGGCCACGGGCCCGGCAGTCGACCAGTCGGCGAGCGTCCGGGCGAACCCGGTGGGCAGCCGCCAGAATCCCGGAGTCTCCGATGCGTCGCCGTCCGTGACGGAATCGAAGACCGTGTCCGTCATCGGCAGCAGCGACAGGCCCTGCCCGATCGACGCCGGCCGGGCCTCCGGCAGCTCTCTCGACGCGGCGCGCAGCAACGCCTCGTCCGCGATCACCGCTTGCAGGTCATACGCCACCCCAACGCCCCTTTCACCAGCCATTCCTGGCACATCCTGCCGTACCGCCCGCGCCGAGGGCGACGTGCCGCGGCGACTTTTGTCAGATGCGTTGACGAACCAACTACCTCCTCCTAGCTTCGAGTTCGCCGCGGTTCGTATGTCATATACGAGACGCGGTATGCCATACGCGGTGTACGCATGCCGAGTCGGTGTGTGGCGTACCGAGCCGAGTTCAGAGGAGAGCGAACCCATCATGAGTTCCCGTATCCGCAAGGGGCACCGTCGATCGGCCCCCGTAGCCATAGCCCTTTCTCTCCTCCTCGGCATCACCGCCACCGCCTGCGGGGACGACGGCTCCGGTATCGCGGGCGAGGCGGGCAGCGAGGGGTCGGGCAAGGGGACCATCACCTTCTGGGACAACAACACGGCTGTCCGGCGCGGCATCTGGATGGAGATCATCAAGGACTTCGAGAAGAAGTACCCGGACATCAAGGTCGAGTACGTCGGCATCCCCGCCGAGAACGCCCAGTCCAAGTACGACAACTCCATCCAGGGCGGCGGCCTGCCCGACGTCGGCGGCGTCGGTGCCGCCATGCTCGCCGCGATCGCGGCCCAGGGCGCGCTCGAACCGTTGCAGGACCGCCTTGCCGAGAGCCCGTTGGACGGCGAACTCAGCAAGAACATGCTCGCGTCGACGACTTCGGCGGGCGGGACCTCGCAGCTGCTCATGATCCCGACATCAGCCAACAACGGCGTCCTGTACTACCGCACCGACCTCTTCAAGTCCGCGGGCCTGGACGCGCCGACCACGTGGAACAAGTTCTACGAGGCCGCAGGCCGCCTCACCGCCAAGGACAAGAACCGGTTCGGCTACACCATCCGCGGCGGTGTGGGGTCCATCGCACAGGCCCTGGACGCGGTCTACGGGCAGAGCGGCATCAAGTCCTTCTGGAACGCCGACAAGACGAAGACCACGGTCAACGACCCGAAGAACGTCGCCGCTCTGGAGAAGTACACGGCCCTCTACAAGAAGACGACCCCGGCCGCCGACCTCAACAACAACTTCACGCAGATGGTCGCCCAGTACGACGGCGGGCAGATCGGCATGCTCAGCCACAACCTGGGCTCCTACCAGGACCATGTGAAGGCGCTCGGCCCCGGCAAGTTCCGCGGCATACCCAACCCGAAGACGGCGGGCGGCAAGCGCGTCCAGGTGTCCAACCCGATCGACGGGCTGTCGATCTTCAAGACCAGCACCAAGAAGAAGGCGGCCTGGAAGTTCATCGAGTTCGCCTCCTCCCACGCGGCGAGCTCGAGGTTCAACGAGTCCGCCGGCCTGATCCCGGCCAACAACAAGGCCGTCGAGGACGCCTGGGTGGAGAAGTCGGAGCCCACCCGGCTGGCCGCCGAAGCGCTCAACTCCCCTGACACCACGATCGTTCAGCTGCCGTACTACCTGCCGGACTGGAACACGATCTCCAAGGCCGACAACGAACCCGCCTTCCAGAAGGTCATGCTCGGCAAGACGAGCGCCAAGGACTTCCTCGATGACCTCGCCGACCAGCTCAACACCGCGCAGTCCGACTGGAAGCGGCAGAACTCCTCCTGATCAGCGGCCGAACTCGATGCCGGCGGCGACGGGCAGGTGGTCGCTGCCGGTGGCGGGCAGGGTCCGCACGCCGCCGACGGTCGCCGCGCGGGCCATGATGTGGTCGATCCGGGACACGGGGAAGGAGGCGGGCCAGCTGAAGGCGAAGTCCTCTCCCGCCGAGTCCATCCGTGCCGTGACCGGGTCGAGTCCGCGGTCGTCGACCGTGCTGTTCAGGTCGCCGAGCAGGATCACCCGGTCCAATTTCTCGGCGGCCAGCTCCGCGCCCAGCAGGCCCGCGCTCTCGTCCCGCCGCTGCGAGCTGAAGCCGCGCCACTGGACGCGCACCGAGGGCAGGTGGGCGACGTACACCGCGATGTCTCCCCGGGGCGTACGGGCCTGCGCCCGCACCCCGCGGTTCCAGCCCTCGCCCACCCCCCGCGGTCGGATGTCCACGGCCCGGACGCCGGTCAGCGGATGCTTCGACCAGAGTCCGACCGTGCCCCGCACCGCCCGGTGCGGGTACCGCGGCGCCAGAGTCCTCTCGTACACCGGCAGTGCGGAGTCCGTCAGCTCCTGAAGGGCGATGAGGTCCGCTCCCGCGTCCATCAGGGCGCGGGCGGTGCCCGCCGGGTCGGCGTTCACGTCGCTGACGTTGTGCTGGACGGCCGTCATGTCAGGCGCGGCAGCGTCGTCCCCGTCCCCGGCCGCCACCCGGTCGCCGAAAAGAACGCCCCAGACGGCGACGGGTATCAGCAGCGCCACCAGTGCGAGAGCCGAGCGGCGCAGCAGCGCCAGGGCGAGCAGCAGGGGAACGCCCAGGCCGAGCCAGGGCAGGAACGTCTCCAGGAGACTGCCGACGCGGCCCACCGTGTTGGGCACGGCGGAGTGGAACGCCAGCAGGGCGGCGGTCAGGACGGCGAGCGACGCGAGGATCCGGCCGCGCGCCCAGGGAGAGCGCCCTGTCGCCTCCAGGCCCCAGCGCGGCCACCGTCGCAGCCACGCCCGCACCGTCCCCGGCCGCGCGCCTGTGCGCACTTGCTCCACCCCGAGCTCCCGTCTCCTGCGCCACTCCTGTCCGGGAGGGCAACGTGCCTGGTAGGACGCCACCATCGGGTGATCAGGTTCCGGCCGCCGGGTGCGGTCCGCGTCAGCAGCGGCAACACTGGGGACGCGTGTCCGCGCGCATTCGCCGGCTCTCTGTCGAAGGGACATAACCGTGGCCGATCTCTACGCCCTTGTCGGAGAACACCTCGAAATGGCCCGCGGCTCAGCGCACGGGCGCAGCGCCGAGCTGCTCCTGCACGACGGCCCGCTGCGGCAGAGCCTCATCGTGCTCACCACCGGACACGAGCTCGGTGAACACGAGACGCCCGCGGCGGCGACCCTGTTCGTCCTGCGCGGCCGGGTCGGGCTCACCTCCACGAGCGGTGACCTGGAACTGGGCGAGGGCGAGTTCGCGCCCGTCCCGCACGAGCGCCACGGACTGAGGGCCCTGGACGACTCGGCCGTCATCCTGACCGCGGTCACCGGCATCTGAGCCGAACGCCGCCACCACACCGCACGCACCCGGGCGGCCTTGCCGGTCACCGCGGGAACGCTCGGCCTCCGGTGCGATCATGGCGTGTGATGAACGCCGATGAACAGTGCGCCGGGCGCGAGAGCGCGGAGGGCGGCAGGAGCGTGCGGGACGGCGGGAGCGCGGAGGACGGGTGGCCGGACGTACCGGGTGACACCGCGCTCACCATCAAGGTTCCCGAAGCCGACCCGCTGGTACGGGCCGGGTTTCCCGCCCACGTGACGGTCCTCTATCCGTTCGTCCACGAGAGCCGGCTCGACGCGGCGGCCCACCGGGAACTGACCGCGCTCTTCGCCGGGCACGACGCCTTCACCCTGACCTTCGCCGAGTTCGCCCGCTACCCCGGCGTCCTCTACCTCGACCCGTGGCCGCATTCCCCCATCACGGCCCTGACCAAGGACCTCACCCGGCGCTGGCCCGACGCCGTGCCCTACCGCGGGATCTTCGACCCTCCGCTCGCCCCGCATCTGACGCTCGCGAACAGCGAGGGTCCCGCGACCCAGGACGCCGCGTACGACGCGCTGCAGACCGAACTGGAGCCGTTCCTGCCGCTGAGCAGTCGCGTGTCCGCGGTGCACCTGATCGCCAGGGACGGCACACGCTGGCGGGACCGCGCCGTCTACCGCCTCGGACAGCGGCGGTGACCCGCCCCGCTCAGTGTGTGTCGGCCGTCCCCGCGGTCCGGCGCCTGCCGGTGCGCAGGGCGCCCACGCTTGCCGCGACCACCAGTGCGATCGCGGCGCACTGCGTCAGCGACAGGCCCTGGTCGAGGATCAGGTAGCCCGCCATGGCGGCGACCGCCGGCGCCAGACTCGTCAGGACCGCGAACGTGGCCGCGGGCAGACGGCGCAGCGCGAGCAGTTCCAGGGTGTACGGCACGCCGGAGCTCAGCACCGCGATGACCAGGCCGAGCACGAGCACCCCCGGTTCCAGGAGCGTCCCGCCCGAGGCCCCGATGCCCAGCGGCAGGCTGACCAGGGCGGCGACGGCCATGGCGATCGCCAGTCCGTCCAGGCGCGGGAACCGGGCTCCCGCGCGGGCGTTGAGCACGATGTACGCCGCCCACATGGCCCCGGCACTCAGGGCGAAGGCCACGCCCGCGGCGTTGAGCTGGTCGAAGCCGCCGCGGCCGAGCAGATAGACCCCGGCCAGCGCGAGGCCCGCCCACAGGAGGCTGGCGGCGCGGCGCGAGGTGGCGACGGAGAGCAGCAGGGGGCCGAGCACCTCGAGGGTGACCGCCGCTCCCAGCGGAATACGGTCGATCGCCTGGTAGAAGAGGATGTTCATGCCGCCGAGCGCGAGGCCGAACCCGCCGGCCACCGCCCAGTCGGCACGCGAGTACCCGCGCAGCCGGGGCCTGGTGACGGCGAGGAGCAGCAGCGCGGCGAAGACCACCCGCAGCGCGACCGTGCCCAGCGCTCCGGCGCGCGGGAAGAGCAGCGCGGCGAAGGCGGCACCGAACTGGACGGACACCGTCCCGGCCAGGACCAGGCCGACGCCGGTGAGGGTGCCGCGTCCCGCACTGTGGCGCAGGAGCGTGGGCGCGGACGGGGTCGGCGCCGGGGTCCCGGGGGACGCGGGGGAAGACGTGTGCACCGACGAGGTGCGTGCCGATGGTGTGTGCGCCGGAGGGGTCATGCGTACCACGCTAGAGAGCATGGCACTGCGCGTGAAATGCCGAGTCGGCTGCGGTTATGCTCCAGAGACATGACCATGGAGCTGCGACATCTGCGTGCCTTCCTCGCCATCGCCGAGGAGGGCAGTGTCACCCGTGCCGCCGCCCGCCTCCACCTGAGTCAGCCCGCCCTCTCCCGCACCCTGCGCCAGCTCGAGGACCATCTGGGCGCGCGCCTCGTGGACCGCTCCACCCATCACCTGGAGCTGACGGACCAGGGGCGCACGTTCCGCGACAAGGCCGCCGCCGCGCTCGCGGCGGTCGAGACCGCCCTCGATCCGCGGGGGCCGCGGAAGTGGCCGCTGCGCCTCGGCCACACCTGGGCGGCGCTCGGCGACCACACCGTTCCGCTGCTGCGCCGCTGGGACGAGACGCACCCCGGCACTCCGCTGGAGCTGCTGCGCGTCGACGACCGTACGGCGGGGCTCACCCGGGGGAAGGTCGATGTGGCGCTGCTGCGCGGTCCGGTCACCGGGGCCGGCCTCCGTACGGAGCTGCTGCTTTCGGAGGAGCGGGTGGTGGTGATGCCGGCGGACAGCCCGCTGGCCTCGCTCCCCCGGGTCACCCTGGCGGATCTCGCCGCCTACCCCATCGCCCTGAACAGCGTCTCCGGCACCACGACGATGGACCTGTGGCCGGCGTCGGCCCGCCCTGTCTCCTCGATCGAGGTGACCAACACCGACGAGTGGCTCGTCGCCATCGCCGCGGGGCGCGCCGTCGGGGTCTCCACCACGGCGACGCCGAGCCAGCACACGCATCCGTCGCTGGTCTTCCGTCCGCTGCCGGACGCGCCGCCCGTTGCCGTCACCCTGGTGTGGCGCGCGGGGCCCGGCCACCCGGCCATCCCGGACCTGGTGGCACTGGCCCACCAGGTCCTCGCCGACACCGCGGGCACCTGACGCTGATCGGTTACGGCCGCCGGTCGCCCGGGCGCACGGGAAGCTTGTGGACGCTGTTGCCCACGAAGGAGGCGTGGCGCGGCAGTTCGGGCTCCGGGACGGCGAGGTCGAGGTCCGGGAAGCGCGTGAACAGCTGCTCCAGGGCGATGGTGGCCTCCATGCGGGCCAACGGCGCGCCCATGCAGAAGTGCGCGCCGTGGCCCAGGGACAGATGGCGGGTCGTGGTCTGGTCGCGGGTGATGTCGAAGCGGTCGGCGTCGGGACCGTGGGCCTGCTTGTCGCGGCCCGCCGCGGAGTAGCCGGCGAGGACGGGGGTGCCCTGCGGGATGACGGTGCCGTCGAGCGTGAGGTCGCGGGTGGGATACCGGAAGGGGAAGTAGCTGACGGGGCTGTCCCAGCGCAGGGTCTCCTCCACCACGTCGGCCCACGCCACCTTGCCGGCCTTGGCAAGGGCGAGCTGTTCCGGGTGGGTGCACAGGGCGCGTACGGCGTTGGTGATCAGGTTCAGGGTGGTCTCGTGCCCGGCGATGATCGTGAGCATCAGGGTGCCGATCAGCTCGTGCGGGCTGAGCCGGTCGCCGTTCTCCTCCCTGGCCGCGATCAGGGCGGTGGTGAGGTCGTCCCCCGGGCTCGCGGCGCGGGCCGCGGCCACCGCGGTGAGGACCTCGATCATCTCCTTGTTGGCCGCCATCGCCTCCTGCGGGCCGATGTCGGTGGCGACGATCTGGTTCGACAGGTGGTGCAGGCGGTCCTGGTATTCGGCGTCCACGCCCAGGAGTTCGCAGATGACGCCCATCGGCAGGGGCATCGCGAAGTGCCTGCGCAGGTCAGCGACGCCGTTGCCCTCGGCGGCGGCCCGGTCGAGGTTGTCGAGCAGCTCGGTGGTCAAGGCCGTGATCCGCGGCTGCAGTTCCGCCACCCGGCGCGGTGTGAACGCCTTGCCCATCAGGGAGCGCAGCCTGCGGTGGTCGGTGCCGTCGGCGGTGGTCATGCCCTGCACGGTGGCGAACGTCTTCAGCGGCCAGCCGTCAGGTATCTCGCCGGCCTGAAGCGCCGCGAAGTGCCTGGCGTTCTTGGCGACGTCGGGGTGGGCGAGGAACTCCTTGAGCGCGTCATGGCCCAGTACGGCCATGCCCGCCACGTCACCGGGCAGGACAACCGGCGTGACGGCACCGCCCGCGAGCAGCCGGGCGTTGTCCGCGTGCGGGCAGCCGCCGGCCGGGTCGAAGCGGTGCGGCTGACTGGCTGCGGTGTTCACCTGTGACGTGTTCAACGGGCTCTCCTGGTCGAGGGGCGGGGCCGGTTGCGGCCCGGGCGCGTGGCAGGGGCTGACGGGGTTTCCGCTCACAGCACGGCCGTGGGCTCCGGCGTCGGGGCGGGGTGCTGGGGCAGGACAGGGGCGGTGAAGCGGACCGGGAGCGAGGCGAGCCCCTTGCTCCAGGGCGATTTGATCCACTGCAGGTCGCCCTGCGGGATGGCCAGTTCGAGGTCGGGCAGCCGGTGGCGGATCGTGTCCACGGCGGTGCGGGTGATCAGCCGGGCCGGGTCCTGGGCGGGGCAGATGTGCGGGCCCGCGCCGAAGGCCAGGTGGGAGCGGTTGCCCACGACCGGCGTGCCGTCGTCCGGGAGGATCTCCGGGTCCGCGTTGGCGCCGGCCAGACCGAGGACGAGCATGTCGCCGGTGCGGATGTGCTGCCCGCCGAAGGTCATGTCGCGGGTGGCGTAGCGGGCGGGGAAGTTCTGGGTGGGCGGGAAGCGCCACAGGACCAGGTCCAGCGCGTCGTCCACGCTGAGGTGGCCGCCGGTGAGCGAGGAGCGGAACTGCGGGTCGCACAGCAGGATGCGCAGGGTGGTGGCGATCCAGTTGACGGTGGTCTGGTTGCCCGCGACGAACATGACCACGAGGTTGTGCAGGACCTCCTCGTCGGTGAGCTGCGCCGGGTGGTGCAGCAGGGCCGAGGTGATGTCGTTGCCGCGGTGGCGTCGCTTCTCCTCGATGAGCCGGTGCAGGATCGCGCCCATCCGCTTGCTGGCGTCCGCGGAGCCGCTGGTGGCGGCGGCCGTGCCGGCGAGGGCCTCCACCAGGTGGCGGCCGGTCTCGTCGTCCAGGCCGAGCAGCGTGGTGATGACGCGCAGCGGCAGCTTGCGCGCGTAGTCGGCCACCAGGTCGGCCTCGCTGCGCTCGGCGAAGGAGACGATCACCTCCTCGGCCGTGGCCCGCACGGAGCGCCGCAGTTCATGGCCGTTGATCCCGGCGAGCGCGGCGGAGACGGCGGCGCGCATCCGGCGGTGCTGCTGTCCGTCGGCGAACAGCAGGGCGGGCCGCCAGCCGACCATGGGCAGGATCGGCGAGTCGGCGGGCACCCGGCCTTCCCGAAGCAGGCTCCAGCGGCGCGGATCGTGCGAGAAGTCCTGCTCGTCGCGGGTCAGCTGGAGCATTTCCCGGTGGCCGATGACGAGCCAGGCATCCACGCCCGGGGCGACGGAGACGGGCGCCACCGGCCCGTGGGTGCCGCGCAGTTGCTCGTAGAAGGCGGGCATCGCGTCGCCGTCGAGGTCGGATCCGTACAGTGCGGTCGCCGGCGCCGGGGCTCCGGTGACCGGGCAGCGCGATGCCGGCCCGGACGCGGCGTGGGGCGAGGTCATGAAGTCTCCGTGGCGACGTGGATGAGGTGGCTGACGAGGGCGATCAGGGCCCGGACCGAGGACGCGGGGTCGCGTGCGTCGCAGGCCACCACGGGGGTGTCGGGAAGCAGGTCCAGGGCCGCGCGCAGCTCGTCCGGGCCGTGCTCGGGGCTGCCGGGGAAGACGTTGACGGCCACCGCGAAGGGCAGCCCGAGGTCCTCCAGGTTGCCCAGGGCGTCGAAGGACGCCTCCAGGTCACGCGTGTCCACCAGGGCGAGCGCACCGAGCGCGCCCTTGGCCAGGTCACGCCACGCGGGCAGGAACCGCTGCTGGCCGGGGGTGCCGAAGAGGTAGAGCACCAGGTCGCCGTCGATGGTGATCCGGCCGAAGTCCAGGGCCACGGTGGTGGTCGTCTTGCCGCCGGCCACGACGGTGTCGACCCGGGCGCCCGCCTGGGTCATGACGGCTTCGGTGGACAGGGGTTTGATCTCCGAGACGGTGCCGATCAGGGTGGTCTTGCCGACCCCGAGCGGCCCCACGACGAGGATCTTGGCGGCGCCCGCGACGCTGGAGGTGAGGTACTTCCCGGACCCGGATCCGGGCCCTGAAGCGGCCTCGGCTCCGGAGCCGGATGGTTGCGGCGCCTGCGAGGGCGCGTCAGAGGCGGCTTTCGAGACCATGGAGGACCTTTCTGAGCATGGTCACATCGGTGTGTTCGGCCGGCGGCACGGGCGGACGGGTCACGATGAGTCCCCATTCGAGGAGATCGCAGAGCAGCACCTGTACGACCGACGGCGGCTGGCCGATGTGTGCGGCCACCTCGGCCACCGAGAGGAGCCCCTGACAGTGCGCCAGGATGGTCTGGTGCTCGGGCTGCAGCGAGGCGGGGAACGCCGCGTCCGTCGCCATCACCAGGGACTCCCAGGCCAGGGACTCGATGTCGGATGCCGCCCGCCCGCGAGTGATCACGTACGGGCGGACCGCCGAGGCCGTCGGCTCCTCCGGCCGCGGCTCCGTCATGACGCCGCGGCGGCCGGATCCCGCGGCAGGCTGCTCAGGTGCGAGCCGATCTTCACCACGAGCAGCTGCATCTGCTGGGCCACCAGGCCGACATCGGCGTGCAGGTCGGTGGCGACTCCCAGGTGCGCGCCCACGCCGGCGTGGGTGAACAGCACGAACCCCTGGTCGGACTCGACCATCAACTGCCGTACGTCGGCACCGGAGCCGAAGAGCAGCGCGGTCGTGGAGCGGCCCGTCATGGTCATCGCCGCACAGGCCGCGGAGAGGGACTCGGCTTCGGCGACGCTCAGGTCGGACACCGGCCCGGAAAGGTTCTCCGCGGACGCGTGCCCGAGCCGCAGACCGTCCTCGGAGACCACCACGCTGTGCCGGACACCGGGGATCTCGATCAGTGGGCGGAGCATCCAGCCCAGGTCGGGAAGGGGGGTGATGATTCCGGTCACTGCCGGCCTCCGTCATGCTCGTCAGGGGTGGGGAGTTGGGTCGGTGTCGCGGTCAGCCCTTGGTCGGCCGACCGATGCGCTTCCTCTGCCGCGAACTGGTCCGCGTCGAGAGCCGCACGGCCGCGCAGCGAGCCGGACACCACGCTGGCGATCGACGCACGCGCCGCCTCGGGGGTCCAGGGAGCCGCGGGTGCGGCCGGCGCCTGCCGCTGCTCCGGCACCGGCCGGCGGTGCGTGCCGGGGGCAGCCTGGCGCCGGTTGCGCCGCCGGGGCAGGCCGGCCGTTGTCTCGTTCGCCGGGGTCGCGCTCGGCGCGGCCCGTCCGGACAACTCCACCTGCTCGGCGGAGTCGTGCTGTTCCGGCACGTGCGCGGCGGCGTGCTCCGGTGCCCCGCCCCGGGCCACCGGCTGCCGCGCGGGTGCGGCAGCGGGCTCCGGTGCGGCGGACTGCTGCGATGACACCGTTGTCGGGGCGCTCATACGGTGGGATCCCGTGACGCGGGACGGCGGTTCGGTCAGCAGCCGGAACGGCACGAACGTCACCGCGCGGGTGCCGCCGTAGGCCGATGCCCCGCTCAGTTCCACGTTGAAGCCCAGCTCGCGGCTCCAGCGGCCCACACAGGCCAGGCCGAGGCGGGGTACCGCGCCCAGGCGGGCGAGGTCCTGGTCGTCGCGGAGCTGGCCCATCGCGCGGTGCAGCACGTCGGGCGGCATCCCGAGTCCGGCGTCGTCGATCTCCAGGACCGCTCCGGCGCCCACCTCGCGGATGGTGACGACGACTTGGGAGCGCGAGGGCGAGAACACCGTGGCGTTCTCCAGGAGTTCGGCGATGGCGTGCATCAGCCCCTCCACCGCGGGCGGCACGGCGTAGAGCGTCTGTCCGCCGTGCACCTCGATGCGGCCGTACTCCACGATGCGCGACTGTGCGCCGCGTACGCAGTCGTACAGCGAGACCGGCCGGGTCTCCCGGCGGGCGGGCCAGATCCCGCACATCACCAGGAGCGTCTGGGCCTTGCGGGTCATCTGCGCGGCCGCGTGGTCGGCCTTCATCACCTCGGCCATGAGGTGCTGGTCGTCGATGGAACGCTCGACCCGGTCGAGTACCTGCTGCTGCACGGTGGCCATCGCGTGCATCGTGCGGGCGACGGACTCGAAGGCGGCCTGCACCGAATCGCGCAGACCGCGCTCGCGGCGTACCGCCTCGTCCGAACCCAGCGCGGCGGACACGGCGGCCAGCGCCCGCGCGAACTCCTCACCGGTCTCGTCCGGTGCGGCCAGCGGCCCCGGTACGCCTTCGAGGCGCTGCCCGGCGCGCACCCGCTCCGCGATCGCCGGGAGGCGCACGCCGGCCAAGTGCGCCACCTCGGCCTCGCGGGCCGCGGCAAGCCGCTCCTGCCGGGCCCTGTCGGCCCGCTCGGCGGACAGCTGCCGGACCAGCACGAGCACCCAGGCCAGCAGCAGCACCGCGACGGCGGCGCAGCCGCCCGCGAGGACCTGGCGCCACTCGGCGGCCGCCTCCAGTGCGGCGAGCACCGCGCCCGCGGCCGCGAGGACCACCACCATCAGCCAGACCAAGGCCTCGCGGCCCACGGACCCGCGCCCCAGCCGGCTCACCACGGCGTACCTGACCAGGCGATCCTGGACACCTTCAGCACAGCGAACGAACCCTCCCCGAACGCACCGAACTCCCTTACGAATGGGGAGCGTGGCGATCTTAGGGCAACTCCGCTTTTTCCGCTTGTCGTTGAGGAAGCCGACCTTCCGGTGTGCCTGGTACTGGCGGGGTTTGCCGGATTTTCTACTCCGTGAGGGGACACCGGGCGATCAGCGCGGCCGGTTCCGCGGCCGGTTCGCCGACGGGCGGACGCGGCACGGTACGGCTGGGCGGCGGCTGCTTTCCCCGGTCGAGCCACGTCTCCATCGACGTGAAGGCGGAGCGGTGACAGGGCACCAGGGGACGCAGCTTGTCGGGGAAGGTGTCGAAGAGCGAGTCGACGTGGGTGCCGCCTTCGACGCGGTAGTAGCGGAACAGCTCGCCGCGGCCCGCGCCCCGCACCATCTTGGCGTACACGTCCGAGTCCCTGCTGATGGGCAGTTGGACGTCGAGGGTGCCGTGCACGGTGATCAGCGGTCTGCCGATGCGTCCGGTCAGGGCGATCTTCGCTACGGCGGCGCGGACTTCGCGCGGGCGCGTCGCGTAGGCGTAATCGGCGTCGCAGGCCGGTGTCCCCGGTGTGCAGAAGGGGGTGCCGGCCTCTGTCGCGCCGTCGTAGCCGGGGTCCAGCTCCTCGCGGTAGATCCGCTGGGTCAGGTCCCAGTAGACCTGGTGGTGGTAGGGCCACAGGAATTCGGAACCGGCCGGGTAACCGGCGGCGACCAGCTGCCGATGGGCTGCGGCAGCTTCTTCGCCTCCCGCCGCGTAACGGGGGTAGGCGCGCAGCGCGGGCGGCAGAAAGTCGAGCAGGTTCGGGCCGTCGGTCCGCCACAGCGTGCCTTCCCAGTCCACTCCCCCGTCATAGAGTTCGGGATGGTTCTCCAGCTGCCAGCGCACCAGATAGCCGCCGTTGGACATGCCGGTGGCCAGCGTGCGCGCGGGGGGCCGGTGGTAGTGCTGCGTGACCACGGCCCGTGCGGCGCGCGTGAGTTGGGTGACGCGCTCGTTCCATTCGGCGATCGCGTCGCCGGGCGCCTTCCCGTCCCGGTAGAAGGCGGCGCCGGTGTTGCCCTTGTCGGTCGAGGCGAACGCGTAGCCCTTGGAGAGCGCCCAGTCTCCGATCGCCCGGTCGTTGGCGTACTGCTCGCGCACTCCGGGTGTGCCCGCGACCACCAGGCCGCCGTTCCATCGGTCGGGCAGCCGGATGACGAACTGCGCGTCGTGCTTCCAGCCGTGGTTGGTGTTGGTGGCCGAGCTGTCGGGGAAGTAGCCGTCGATCTGCAGACCCGGCACACCGCGAGGTGTGGCGAGTTCGGCGGGGGTCAGGCCCGCCCAGTCGGCCGGGTCGGTGTGCCCCGAGGAGACGGTCCCCGCGGTGGTCAGCTCGGCCAGACAGGACATCTCCTGGCGTTCGGCGCCGGGCACCTTCAGCTTCCCCGCGGACGCGCAGTGCCCGGCGCTGCCGCCCTGCCTTGCATCCGACGATTCGGCGGCGGCCGGGACCGCGGCGAACGTGACGAGCAGCGCCGACAGGGCGAGGGCACTGCGGAGCGAACGGGCCTGGCGCCCCCGGCGGGGCAGGCGTCTCGGCGGGACTGCGGGTGGCACGTGTACCTCCGGTGGGCGCGTGCGTATGTATCAGGGGGCTTACGTGGGAGGAAGCGGCGGCAGGACCGGGGTCGGTGCCGCAGCGTTGGGCTGCCGGGCGAGAGCCCGCAGGGGGCATGTGCGTCGGCGCTTGACCGGGCGGGAACGGTGGCAGGGGCGAAGCGGGTGCGACCGCCCCGGGGTCTGGGCAGGGGCCGTCATGGGTCAGCTGCTTCGGCGCTTGGGCGGGCGGGAACAGTGGCTGAGCCGAAGCCGGTGCCGCCGACCCGGGCCCCCGAGCGGGGCCGTCAAGGGCAGGCGCCGTCGGCGATGGTGTAGTGGCCGGTCGGTGATTCCTTGAGGGTGTGTGTGACGGCGATGGTGTAGAGGCCCATGTTCTGGTTCGAGCCCTTGGCGTAGGTGTAGCCGCCGCTGGTGGTGGCCCGGCCCGCCTGGACGTGCTGGTAGTTGTTCGCGGTCCAGCATTTGGCGCCGGAGCCCGTGGTGGAGGCGGTGACCGCGGCCGAGCGCGTGCCTTCCTTGCCGGCCGAATCGCGGGCCGCCACGGTGTAGGTGTGGCTGCCGCCGGGGCTGAGACCGGTGTCCGTGAACGGCGGGGCGGCCGGTGTGGCGACCCGGTTGCCGTCCCGGTAGACGGCGTACGACACGGCGCCGGCGACGCTGTTCCAGTTCAGGGTGACCGACGTGTCGGTCGTGCCGGTCGCGGCCAGGCCGCCCGGCGCCGGCAGACCGCCGGGGTCGGGTTCGGAGCCGTCCAGGCCGAAGAAACCGGTGATCCAGTAGCCGGAGCAGATGGAGTCGATGAAGTTCACGGTGCCGGTCGCACCGCACTGCTGTGCGCCGGTCCCCGGGTCGACCGGGGTGCCGTGGGCCATGGAGGGCACCCGGTCGACCTCCACGGCGACGCTCCCGTCCGCCCCCAGATACTGATCCCTGCGCGTGGAGTTGGGCCCGATGGCGGAGGTGCGGTCCGGGCTCTGGTCGATGCCGTGCACGGCGGTCCACTGGTCACGCAGTTCGTCGGCGTTCCGCTTGGCGACCGTGGGGTCGCTGTCGCCCTGCCAGACGGCCACCCGCGGCCAGGGGCCGCCATAGCCGGGATGGGCGTCACGGACGCCCTGCGCCCAGGCCGACGGAGTGCGGTCGACGCCGGGGTTCATGCAGCTGTACGCCGACATCACGTCATCGGCGCAGTCGTACGGGAGGCCCGCGACCACGGCTCCCGCCTCGAACACGTCCGGGTAGGCGGCGAGCATCACCGACGTCATGGCGCCGCCGGCCGACAGCCCTGTGGCGTACACCCGTTGCGGGTCGGCGCCGTAGACGGAACCGGCATGCGCCACCATCTGGCGGATCGACGCGGCCTCGCCCTGCCCGCGCCGGGTGTCGCCCGACTGGAACCAGTTGAAGCACTTGCTGCTGTTGTTGGCGGAGGTCTGCTCGGGGAAGACGAGCAGGAAGCCGTGCTGGTCGGCGAATTTCACCAGGCCCGCGTTGTCCGCGTACAGCTGCGCACTCTGACTACAGCCGTGCATGGCCACCACCACGGCGGGTTCGGCCGCCAGGGTGGCCGGCTCGTACACGTACATGTTCAGGCTGCCGGGATTGGCGCCGAAACTGGTGACCTTCTCCAGGGCGACGGCTGCCGGCGCCGCCTGCGCGGCGGGCGACGGCGCGGACACCGCCGCGGCCACGATCAGGCCCACGACGGCGATCACCCGTCCCGGGGCGCGTCGCCACCGGCCGCCGCGTCGTGCCCGGGGCGGTGGTCCTCCGGGCGACTGGCGGTTCGGACGTTTCGCGTACGACGGCATGGCGGCTCCCGACGGAGGGCGGCGCGGTCTCCGGGGCGGATCACGCGACCCCGGGCCGTCCACTCCTGCTGCGGGCCGGGACGCCGGGGTGCAGGCAACCGTAGGAGGCACCGAAGGCGGGTCAGAATGGCGACGGCCGCCACATCACCGTCAACTGCCGCTGGTGTCACGCCTGTTGTCGCCTGCGCCCGCCCGTGCTATCAGCGCCGCCCCCGAACCGCGGCCGTGCAGGCCCTGATTGAGCTCGCGCAGCACCGCCTCCAGCAGGCTGCGTGTGCCGCCCACGGGCGCGTCCGCGATCTCGCCGCGCCCCTCGGGGCCCGGTATCGGGCCCATGCCGCGCCGACCCGTCGTGGTGCGGGGGGTGCGGGGGCTCACAGGCCCGTGCCGGCGGCGTCGGCGCCGGCGAGCCGGTGGTGGATGCGCTCCGCCCAGTTGTCGACGGCCTTCCAGTCCCGGTGATCGCCGTAGCGTCCGCCGCGCGCCCGGAAGGCCAGATGCTGCCACCTGGTGACGTGGTCCCGGTGGACGGCCCCGGCCAGCATCTGGTGCTCCCTGGGGCGGATGAGGGAGCGGATGCCCGCCAGTTGGCGGGGCTCGGCGCCGCCGCGGACGGGCCAGCGGCCCGCGTGGGGCGGCACGCTGACGCTGTACAGCCATGTGGGGTGCGTGGCCAGGGTGCTGGGGTGGCTACGGATGAAGTCGGTGGCCTGCCCGAGCCAGGCCCCGTTATGCACCGCGCTGCCCAGCACGAACGCGTCGTAGACGCCCGTCTTCTGCTCGGCGGCCAGCGGCACGACGACCGTGACGTGCC
Source organism: Streptomyces longisporoflavus (assembly GCF_014649775.1). Lineage (GTDB taxonomy): Bacteria > Actinomycetota > Actinomycetes > Streptomycetales > Streptomycetaceae > Streptomyces > Streptomyces longisporoflavus. Next base: position 369,852 of record NZ_BMTR01000002.1, read on the forward strand.
CGCACTCCGCGAGGCGTGTCGCGAGGCGTTCGGCGATGCCGTGGGTGGAGCCGTGCACCCCGGTGTAGCCGACCAGGATGTTCATTCCGCAGCTCCTCTTCCGTGACGTGGGCACGGGCCGCTCGCAGGACGTGGACACAGATGCGGGACAGGGGTACGGCCTTTCCCGGGAGCCGCACGGGGATCGCGGAACATCGAGAATGCTCGCCGGACCGGGAAAGGCCGCCGCCCCCGCGCCGGCGGGCAGGCGCCATGGGCGGCTGCCGGGCGAGGCGTCGTGGACGCGGCGCGGGGAAAGGGCACCGGGCCTTGCAGGCCGACGCAGTCCGCGGCTGTGCCCCGAGGCGCGACATCCCGGCTCTCCCGCTGTCAGTTGAAAACTACACAGAAAGGTAGAACGCCGAGGTCTGGGGCATTAGCCACCATAGAGGGACTCGGCGGGGTCGAACAGGCGTGTGTCGGCCACAGTAATCAACAGCCGCGACCAAAAGCCGACGGCCTCGGCCGGTCCGACCGGGGCCGGTTCGCCCCTCCCGGGCCGGCCCCTTCGGTGAAACCGTCCGAAGCACGGACCCTGCCGGAGGCCGCCGGAAGGTGGTGGCGCGTGAACGACACCCCGCCCACTGGAGTCCCCGGCCCGACGCCGGTCCTCAGAGCTCCGCTCACTCGGGCAGCGCCCCTGAACACCCGTACCCGGCAGGCACTGTGACCCTCGCGCGAGCGGCGGCGCTCCACGCCTGCGGGCGCGGACTCGCGGCGCGGGCGCGTGACGAACCGTCCTCGCGGCTGGCAGACCGACGCGACGAGCGCTTCCGCCCCGACCTGCCGTCACAGCCCGAACACATCAGGCCACCTCTCCCGGCCACCGGGACCGCCGTCCCCCGTACCCGGGCTCCCCGGACCCCCCTGACTCCCACACCGCACCGCGGAGGTGCGCACCATGCCCACGCAACAGACCATCACCGCCGGAATCGACGGCTCACCGGAGAGCCTGGACGCCGCCCGCTGGGCGGCCCGCGAAGCCCTGCGACGAGACCTGCCCCTCCACCTCGTCCACGCCGGCGGCCCACCGGCGAAGCACACTCGCCCGCCGGACGTCGACGCCCCCGCCCACCGCGAGAACAACGCCCTCGACCGCACGGTCCTGCACATCGCGCACACCCACCCCACCCTTGCCGTCCTCGACGAGGAGGTCGCCGGGCCACCGGTGGAAGCACTGCTCGCAGCGGCCAGATCCTCGGCGCTGCTCGTCGTCGGCTCACGCGGCTCCGGCGCGCTCAGCAGGGCCCTGATCGGCTCGGTCGCCCTTGCCGTCGCCGCACGCGCGTCCTGTCCCGTCGCCCTGGTGCGGGCCAGCGCCGACTCCGAAGGTACGGGCCCGGGCCCGGCGGAGGGCCCCGACCACCCGGTCGTGCTCGGACTCGACCTCGAACGTGCCGGAGACGAACTCCTCGAGTACGCCTTCGACGCCGCGGCATCCCGCGAGGCGCCGCTCCACGTCGTGCACGTCTGGACCGCCCCCCTGATCCCCTCCGCCGACGCCATCGACCCCCGGCCGGAGAAGGAGCACCGCCTCGCGGCCGAACTCGCCCCCTGGCGGCACAAGTTCCCCGGCACCCGGGTCACCGGCCGGCTCGTGCACGGCCTGGTCGGCCACCACGTGGTCAAGGCGGCCAGGGCGGCGGGCCTGCTGGTCATCGGCCGCCGCGTCCCCGCCGGGCCGCGTCTCGGACGGACCACGCACGCGGCGCTCCATCACGCCCGGTGCCCGGTCGTCGTCGTCCCGCACTACTGACGGACCTCCCGGCCGCGGGCGACTCACCCGCGGCGGAGGATGCCAGAACCGCCGGTTCCCGCTGCGATCTACGGATGGCTGAAGCAAGCGCGTGGAACCCGGTCACCTTCGCCGTACGACAGGCGCGGAGTGTGCTCGGCATCGTGGATGAGGCGGCGAGCACGGTGATCCGTGGGCTGGCTGCCGCGGTTCTCGACCGCATGGACCTGGACGATCTCGTGTCCCGCGTCGACGTGAACGGGATCGTGGCCCGTGTCGACATACGACAGATCGTCGAACGCGTGGACGTGGACGCGATCGCCGACCGCGTGGACGTGGAGAGGGTCGCCGACCGTGTCGACGTGAATCGCGTCGCCGACCGCGTCGACGTGCAACGCGTCGTCGACCGTGTGGACGTGGACGCGATCGCCGGCCGGGTCGACGTGAACGCCGTGGCCGACCGCATCGATGTCGACCGCGTCGCCGGCCAGGTCGACGTCAACCGGATCGCCGCACGGGTCGACGTCGACGCGGTGATCGTCCGGATCGATCTGGTGGCACTCACCCGCGAAGTCCTGTCCGAGATCGATCTCGGACGGATCGTCCGCGACACCGGAGGCGGAATGGCCGCCGAGACCACCGACGCGGTCCGCCTGCTCGGGAGGCGCGGCGACCGGAGCGCCAACCGCTTCGGAGACCTGCTCCTCAGGCGTGCGGGCCCGGCTCGGGACGAGGGCGCGGGTCCACCCGCCGGGCGTGCGCGGTGACCGTACCGGAGGGCGGGAACGGGCCCGAACCGGCCGGGATCGTCTCGCGCGGCGTCGCGGCGGCACTCGACGTGCTGGTCCTGGTCGCTGCCTGCTTCGCGGTGCAGGCGGGCGTCGGATGCGTACGACTGCTCGTCACCGGGCCTCCGTTCCGCTTCCCCGAACCTTCCCTCTGGCTCTCCGGCGTCTCCGGGTGGGTCCTCGCCGTGCTGTACCTCGCCTGCTCCTGGGCCGCGATCGGGCGCACGGCGGGAGCCCGGCTGATGGGGCTGCGTGTCACGGACCGCGCCGGGGCGCTGCTCGGGCTCCCCCGGTCCCTGCTGCGTGCCGCCCTGTGCGTGACGTTCCCGCTGGGCCTTGTCTGGATCCCGTTCAGCAGACGCCGCGCCGCGCTACAGGATCTGGTGGTCGTCAGCGCCGTCCGTTACGACTGGCGCTGAAGCCGGCCGGCGGCAGGCCGGCCGGCACCGCGGGCCGCGCGTGCTCACCCGTGCCGGGTGGGGACCGGAGTCCGGGGCAGCATCGCGGCGGCGGCGAACCCGCCGAGCCCGATGGCGGCGAGCACCACGAGCGCCACGGCGTACGGTCCCGCGGCCGGGTTCGCGACGAGAATGGTGCCCGCGATCGCGGTGCCCACCGAGGAGCCGAGGTTCGACACACTGCGCGAGAGGCCGGATATCTCACCCTGCTGGTCCTCGGAGAAACTCGACTGCACGACGTTGACCGAGGGTGTCAGCATCATTCCCATCCCGAGGCCGATCAGCAGCAGCCCGGGGACGAAGGTCCAGGCACTGGGTTCCCCGTGGGCCAGGGCGAGCAGCACACCGATGCCGCAGACCGTCGCCGCGAACCCGACCATGACGAGCGTGCGTTGCTCACGCCTCCTCGCGAACCGGGAGGCGCCGAGCGAGGTCACGAGCAGACCCAGCGTGGACGCGCTGAAGATCACGCCGGTGTCGATGGCGCTGTATCCCCGGACCACCTGGAGATAGGCGGCCACCACGAACGACACCCCCATGAGCATCAGCCACTGGGTGTGCTGGGTGATCAGGCCGAGGTTGGACGTGCGGTTGCGGAAAAGCCCGGTGTGCAGCAGCGGTTGGGTCCCGGCGCGCTCTTTCGCCCGTACCCAGCGGAAGAAGGCCAGCAGGAGCAGGGCGCCGACGAGGAGCAGACCGCTCATCAGCCAGACGTTGTCGTCGGCGGCGAGGATGCCCATGACGACCAGGACCAGACCGGTCGCGGACAACACCGCGCCGCCGGTGTCGAAGACGCGCTCGGGGTCCGGAGGGAGCGGATCGTCGACGCGCCGGGTCAGCACGATGATCACGGCGACCACCAGGGCCTGGAAGACGAAGGCCGCCCGCCAGCTGATCGCCGAGGTGATGAGGCCTCCGATCAGGGGTCCCGCGGCGGCGCCGATGCCGCCCATCGCCATGATCGCCCCGAAAGCGCGGGCTCGGTCGGCCACGTTCGTGAACAGGAGGGTGGTGAGGATGTAGACGGGCGGGATGAGCAGGGCCGTGCCGACGCCCTGGAAGATGGAGTTGCCCAGGATGAGGATGCCGAGGCCGGGCGCCACCGCGCTGAGCACGGTGCCGATGCCGTACACCGAGAGACCGATGATGAGGCAGCGCTTGCGGCCGTAGCGGTCGGTCAGGATGCCGCCGGGAATCATCAGCGCCGCCATGACGAGGAGGAAGACCGTGATCGCGGTCTGCACGCCCTGCACCGTGGTGTCCAGATCCTCGCTGATGTCCTTGATCATGACGTTCATGTTGGACCCCGCGAAGCTGCAGACGAACTGCGCGAGGGCGAGCGGCAGGAGCACCTGCCGCGGCCAGGGGCGCTTCTCCTCCCGGGCGTCTGCTCCCTCTGGGGTGGACGGTACGGTCATCGCCTCGCCTCCGTTCGCGTCCCGTGCACGGGCCGGACGACGGCAAGCCTGCTGGGCCGCGATCCTCGCGACGTCACCCCCGGAGGGTGACGACCGGGGGTACCGGTCAGGGGCAACACTCGTGGCACAGCGGTGCAATCGGCACCCTCCTCGAATACGGAGGCCCTGTCATGGCCACCTCGACAGCTCAGCACCATCGCTCCGACGCCAAGCAGACCGCAGCCGCCGGGCTGACCATCTTCGCCGGGGTGATGTTGTTCCTCTCCGGATCATTGGACTTCTGCCGAGGTCTGATGGCCGTCCTCGAGGACACCATCTTCGTCAACACGCCCAGCTACGCCTTCGAGTTCGACCTGACGAGCTGGGGCTGGATCCACATGATCATCGGCACGATCGCGGTGGTCGTCAGCTTCGGTCTGTTCGTCGCCGCGAAGTGGGCCAGGATCACGGGCGTGATCATCGCCTCACTGGTGATCATCGCCAACTTCCTCTCCCTCCCCTACTACCCCATCTGGTCCATCACCCTGATCGCGATGAGCGGGTTCATCATCTGGGCCCTGTGCACGGTGGACAAGGAATCCGTCTACTAGGCCGAGGTGGTCCATGAAGGACGCACGGGCACACGCGGCAGACGAACAGGCGGAACGGATCGCGGAGTTCATCGCGCCGCTGCGGGTCGAACCCGGCTCGAAGGTGGACCTGTCCAGGGACTTCGATCCCGCTTTCAAGGCGGGCGTCAAGAAGAAGAAGGACGGACAGGAACTGCTCCGCAGCGGCGTCCTCCTGCTGGCCGACTACCAGCGCCGGCTGGCCGCCCAGGGCACGCACGGTGTCCTGATGTGCCTGCAGGCGCTGGACGCCGGGGGCAAGGACGGCACGATCCGCCATGTGATGAGCGGGGTGAATCCGCAGGGCGTGCGGGTGGCCGGCTTCAAGGTGCCCTCGGCCGCGGAACTCAGCCACGACTACCTCTGGCGCTATGCCTGCAACCTGCCGCGCCGTGGGGAGATCGGCATATTCAACCGGTCCCACTACGAGGAGGTCCTGGTCGTGCGGGTGCACCCCGAACACCTCACCCGCCAGCGGCTGCCGGGCAAGGCCGCGGGCAAGAAGATCTGGCGCCGCCGCTACCGGGAGATCAACGACTGGGAGCGGTACCTGACGGACAACGGGTTCAGGATCGTCAAACTGTTCCTGAACCTGTCCAGGGAGGAACAGCGCATCCGCTTCCTCAAACGGATCGACGTCCCGGAGCGGAACTGGAAGTTCTCGGCGGCCGACGCCCGTGAACGCACGTTCTGGGACGCCTACCAGACGGCGTTCAGCGAGATGTTGTCCGCCACGAGTACTCCCTGGGCGCCGTGGTACGTCGTGCCCGCGGACCGCAAATGGTTCGCGCGCACCTGCGCGGCGGCCGTACTCGCCCACACCCTCATCGAGGTCGACCCGCAGTATCCCGTCATCGACGACAAGAGCCGCGACGCGCTGCGGCTGGCGAAGCAGCAGTTGGTGGACGAGGCGCCCGACGGAGCGGTGGCGGACCCGTACGCGGCGCGGGCCGCCGCCGGCGCTCCGCGCCGCCGGGACGATCGGAGGCGGGCACGATGACCGCGCAGGCACCCGGCCACGGGGACCTCCTCGCACCGGCGGACGCCTGGTACGCCCTCTCCGCCGACGCGGTGGCCGGAGCGCTCGACGTCGACCCGGCCGTGGGCCTCGACGCCGCGCGGGTGGCCGCGCGGCTCGCCGAGGACGGGCCCAACACGCTGCCGGAGGAACGCACGCCCAGCGGCTGGCTGCGGTTCCTCGGTCAGTACACCTCGTACATGCAGATCATCCTCATCGCCGCCGCCGTGGTGTCGCTCGCCGTCCAGGAGTGGGGCACCGCGGTGGTGCTTTTCGCCCTGACCGTCCTGAACGCGGTCATCGGGCTACGGCAGGAGGGCAAGGCCGAGAGCGCCATGAACGCCCTCAAGGAGATGACGATGGCGACCGCGCGGGTGCGGCGCGACAAGACGGAGGCCGAGATCCCCGCGGCGGAGGTGGTCGTCGGGGACGTCGTCCTGCTCTCCGCGGGGGACGAGGTGCCCGCGGACGGGCGGCTCGTCGCCACGAGTGCCCTGCAGATCGACGAGTCCGCGCTCACCGGGGAGAGCGTCCCCGCCGCGAAGGACGCCGTGCCGGTACGGGGCAGTGGACTCGGCCCCGTTGATCAGACGGACATGGCGTTCATGAACACCCCTGTCACGCATGGCAGCGGCGTGCTCGTGGTCACGGCCACCGGCGCCTCCACCGAGCTGGGCAAGATCTCGGGGATGCTGTCGACCACCCGGCGCGAGGACTCCCCGCTGACCCGGGAGCTGAACCGGCTGACGCTCTGGATCGTGGGAGCGGCCGGCGTGACCATGGTCATGATGTTCGCCCTGGGACGCGAGCGTGGCGTGTCGTGGGAGGTGCTCTTCGTCAGCGCCGTCTCGCTGGCGATCGCCGCGGTCCCCGAGGCACTGCCCACGGTGACGCAGACCATCCTCTCGCGCGGGGGACTCGACCTGGCCCGGCGGAACGCGATCGTCAAAGACCTGCCGTCGGTGGAGACGCTGGGTTTCACCTCGGCGGTCAACTCCGACAAGACCGGCACACTGACGATGAATCAGATGACGGTCGTCGAAGTGGTGGACCCCTTCGACCGCTACACGGTCTCCGGCAGCGGTTACGGCCTGGAGGGCAGGATCCACCACGCCGCCGGCAGCTCCCCCCGTATCGAGGACGCGATCCTGCCCTATCTCGTCGCGAGCGACGCCTCACTGGTGGACGGGCGGGTGGTGGGCGATCCCACCGAGGGCGCGCTGCTCGTGCTCGGCCACAAGGCGGGCCTCGATGTCGGCGCCACGCGCGAACGGCTCCCCCGGCTGGCCACCCTGCCCTTCGACCCGGCGTACAAACTCATGGCCACCTTCCACCGGGCCCTCGACAGCACGGGGCTTCCGGTCGTGCGCTGTTTCGTCAAGGGGGCGGCTCCCGCCGTCCTGGAACGCACCACCGTCGCCCTGTCGAACGGCGCGGTCATCCCCTTCGACACCGCCCTGCGGGCGCGGGCCGACGACGAACTCGTACGGATGGAGCGGGCGGGCCTTCGCGTGATGGCGGCCGCCACCCGCGACCTCGACCCCGCCGGGTTCACGCCGGACGGTGATCTGCTGGCCCACGTCACGGGGTTGTGCGTGACGAGTCTCGTCGGCATGGCCGATCCTCCTCGCGCCGAGTCGAGGGAGGCCGTGGCCGCGGCTCAAGCCGCCCATATCCGCGTGCGGATGGTGACGGGCGACGACATCGTCACCGGCGCCGCCATCGCCGAGCAGGTCGGCATCGAAGGCCGGGCGATACTCGGCGCCGACTTCGCGGCCCTGTCGCCGGACGAGCGGCTCGCCCGCATCGACGACATCGGCGTCGTCGGCCGGGTGGCCCCCGAGCACAAGGTGCTGCTTGCCGAGACCCTGAAGAAGAAGGGCGACGTGGTCGCCATGACGGGCGACGGCGTCAATGACGCCCCGGCCATCAAGGCCGCGGACATCGGCATCGCCATGGGATCGGGCACGGAGGTCGCCAAGAACGCCGCACGGATGGTCCTGTCGGACGACAACTTCGCCACGATCGTCCACGCGGTGGAACAGGGCCGCAAGATCTACGACAACCTCACCAAGTACATCCGGTTCGTCCTGGTGCTGCTCGTCGTGTTCGTGCTGACGTTCCTGGGGGCGGCGCTGTTCGACATCGCCGAGGGGGAACCGTTCACCCCGGCCCAGGTGTTGTGGATCCACTTCGTCGTCAACGCCGCCTTCGGCTTCTCCCTCGGGTTCGACCGGGTCAGCCACGGACTCATGTCCCGCCGCCCGCGGCCCCGCGGGCAGCCCGTGATGACGGGCGCCCTGATGCTGACGGTCGGGCTCGCCGGGGCGGCCGTGGCGGCCGGCCTGCTGACCATGATCCAGATCGGCGAGTCGCGCTACGACAGCGCCCGCGTGGGCAACTCCATCGCCCTGACCGCGTTCGCGCTGTGCCTGACCGTGGCCGCCCTGGAATGCCGCAGCCAGATTGGAACGGTCCTCACGCCCGACACCTTCGACAGCAAGCAGCTGAACTGGACCGTGCTCGCGGAGTTCGTGCTCGCCGTGCTGGTGACCCAGACGGACGCCTTCAACCGGCTGCTCGACACCACGCCGCTGGGCATCGGCCAGTTCGGCTGGGCCCTGCTCCCCGCCCTGGCGCTCCTCGCGCTGTGGGAACTCGGCAAACTCGCCGCACGCCGCCGTCATCCGCCGTCCGCCACCGGGCAGAGGTGAGAGGCCGGTGCGCGTCGGAACGCCGCCGGGGATCAAGACACTGCGCACCTACCGCCGGGAGTGGCTGCTCAAGGACGTGGTCGCGGGCGTCGTCCTGAGCACGCTCCTGGTGCCGCAGGGCATGGCCTACGCCGAACTGGCCGGGCTGCCGGCGATCACCGGTCTGTACACCTCCGTGATGTGTCTGCTCGCCTACGCCGTGGCGGGGCCCTCGCGTGTCCTGGTGCTCGGCCCCGACTCCTCGCTCGGCCCGATGATCGCCGCGACGGTCCTGCCACTGGTGGCCGCGGACGGGGACAGCGGACGCGCGATCGCGCTCGCCTCGGTCCTCGCCCTGATGGTCGGCGCGATCACGCTCCTGGCCGGGGTGGCGCGGCTCGGTTTCGTCGCCGATCTCATCTCCAAGCCCACCATGATCGGCTACATGAACGGCCTGGCCCTGACCATCCTCATCGGGCAGCTGCCGAAACTGTTCGGCTTCTCGACCGAGTCCGACGGGCTGATCCGTGAGGTGGACGACTTCGTCCAGGGGGTGGCGGACGGGCGGACCGTGGCGGCGGCCGTCGCGGTGGGCGGCGGCTGCATCCTCCTGATCCTGCTGCTGCAACGGCTGATGCCGAAGATCCCGGCCGTCCTCGTCATGGTGGTCCTGGCCATCACCGCGTCCGTCGCGCTCGACCTGGACGAGCACGGGGTGAAGACCGTCGGACGGCTCCCCGAGGGGCTCCCGCCGTTCACCGTCCCGGACATCGGCCTGGCCGATCTGGGCCCGCTGTTCATCGGCGCCCTCGGCATCGCCCTGGTGTCCCTGGCCGACACCATCTCCAACGCCTCCGCGTTCGCGGCCCGCACCGGACAGGAGGTCCGCGGCAACGACGAGATGATCGCGATCGGCACCGCGAACATGGCCGCCGGTCTCTTCCAGGGGTTCCCCGTGAGCACCAGCGGGTCACGCACGGCCGTGGCCGAGCGGGCCGGTGCCAAGACACAGCTCACCGGGCTCGTCGGCGCGGCGCTGATCGTGCTCATGCTCGTCCTGCTGCCGGGCCTCTTCCGCGATCTGCCGCAGCCCGCGCTCGCCGCGGTGGTCATCACGGCCTCCCTGTCGCTGGCCGACCTCGCGGGCACCAGGCGGCTCTGGCGCCAGCGCAAGGCGGAGTTCTGGCTGTGCATCGCGGCTTTCCTCGGGGTGGCCCTGCTCGGCGTGCTGCCGGGGATCGCCGTCGCGGTCGGACTGTCCATCCTGAATGTCTTCAGGCGCTCGTGGTGGCCCTACAGCACCGTGCTCGGGCGTGCGTCCGGCGTGGAGGGCTATCACGACGTACGGTCGCACCCGGGCGCCCAGCTCCTGCCCGGCCTGGTGATCTTCCGCTTCGACGGGCCCCTGTTCTTCGCCAACGCCAAGTCGTTCCGCGAAGAGGTCCTGCGGTACGTGCACGCCGACCCGGCGCCGCGGCGCGTCCTGATCGCGGCGGAGCCGGTGACCGACGTCGACACGACCGCGGCGGACGTCCTGGAAGAGCTGGACGCGACGCTGCGGGGGCTGGGCGTGGAGCTGGTCTTCGCCGAGCTCAAGGATCCGGTCCGGCGCAAGATCGAGCGCTATGGCCTTGCCCGTACGTTCGGCGCCGACCGTTTCCACCCCACCGTCGAGGGCGCCGTGGAGGCTTTCCGTTCGGACAGCGGCGCGGACTGGGCCCCGGTCCACCGGGACACCGGGGACCAGGGCTGATTCACGTCCGTCCGGGGCGGGCTAGGACGCGGGAAGATATACGCCCGCCGGGGCCACCGAGAGCAGGTGTGTGCCCCACGGCGGCAGATCGACGTAGAGCCCGCCCGCCGTCAGTTCCCTGCCCGGTCGCTCGTAGCGATCGGCATCGAGGAGGCTGGTCAACTCGCAGTCATGCGGGCCGAGTTCGCTCCACGGTAGTCGGATCATCGCCTGTGCCGGGTGATCCGAGAGGTTCACCACCGTCAGGAACCGGCCCGCCCCGCTGGTCCAGCACGAGGCGATCACGTCACGGCCGGAGTCGTTGTCGGGCCAGCCCTCGCAGTCGAGGAGCTGCCACCGCCCGGTCCGCATGCCGCTGCGGTGCACGGCCGAAAGAAGCCGCTCGTGGAAGGCTCGCAGCGAGGGGTCCGGCGGCTCTTCGGGACGGCGGTCGAGGAAGACCGGCAGATGGACGCGGCGGCCGGTGAACTGGCCCTCGTGCCACAGGGTCGCGCCGGGCAGGGTGGCGATCAGCGTGGCCGCCGCCCGTTCCTTGGCCGCCGGCATCGTCCGCGCGGCCCGCGGCTCGTCGTGGTTCTCCAGGAACCGGAGCAGTCCGCGCTGGTACCGCTCCTCCGCCCGCAGATGCCCGCGGACCGACTCGGCGCTCTCGTTCAGCACCCGGTCGTAGAGCCGCTTGTCGTAGCAGAAGTCGAACCCCTGTTGCTGCAGGGCCCATTCGAGGTCCCAGTACGCCTCCGCCGCGAAGACCATGCGGGGGTGGTGGCGGCGGACGGCGCTCAGCACCTCGGGCCAGAAGTCCTCCTGCGGCTGTGTGCCCGCCCGCTCGCCCCACGTCCGGGCGAAGACGTCGTTCATCATCAGCATCGCCATGTCACAGCGCACCCCGTCGCAGACCCCGCCGATGCCGTCGAGCACCTCCGCGGTCGCCCTCCGCAGGGCCGGGGCGAACGCGTTCAGCTGCACCACGTCCGGCCAGGGCGGGAAGAACGGGTCACGGCCCCGCGCGAGGACGGCCTGCCCGGTGTCGAGGAACCCGGCCGGATCGCGCCGGGCGTCCTCCTCGTCCCCCTGCACGAAGTACTCGGGGTGCTCGCTCACCCAGGGGCTGTCCGGCGCCACGTGGTTGGGCACGTAGTCGAGCAGCAGCCCGACCCCCCTGCGGTCGAGCTCGGCCCGCGCGGCAGCCAGACCCGCGGCGCCGCCGAGGGCCTCGTCGACCTCGTAGCGGCGGATGCAGTACGGCGAACCGGCGATGTCCTCCTCGCCGATGCCGGGGACGGCCGAGGCGAAGGCGCCGCGCAGCGCCGGGTCCTGAAGGGCGATGGCACGCCCCAGCGGGCTGCGCTCCCAGACCCCCATCAGCCAGACCGCGTCGACCCCGGAGGGCGTGATCTCGTCCCACACGTCCTTGGGCACGTCCGCCAGTCCGGCCGGACCGCCGGTACGCAGCGCTGTCTCCCTGAGCCAGACGCGGGTGTTGACTTCATGCACGACGGGTTGCGCGGGCAACTCGGTCATCGGTTCTTCCTCCTCGCGGGGCCGGACCGGAAGTCGTCCGGCTCGAGCGTGCCGAAGATCTTCATCAGGGCCGCGACGAGACCGGTCCAGCCGGTCTGGTGCGAGGCACCGAGGCCCGCGCCGTTGTCGCCGTGGAAGTACTCGTAGAAGCTGATCAGATCGCGCCAGTGCGGGTCGTCGCTGAACTTCGCCTGGCCCCCGTACACGGGGCGGTGTCCCTCGTCGTCGCGCAGGAAGATCCGGGTGAGGCGCGAGCAGATCTCCTCGGCGACCTCGTACAGGTTCTTCTGGATCCCCGAGCCGGTCGGGCACTCGACGGTGAAGTCGTCGCCGTAGAAGCCGTACAGGTTGATCAGGCCCCGGATGACGAGGGCGTTCATCGGCATCCAGACCGGGCCGCGCCAGTTGGAGTTGCCGCCGAACATGCCGGTGTCCGACTCCGCGGGCAGATACGAGACCTTGTACTCCTCGCCGCCCACCCAGAACGTGTACGGGTGCTCGGCGTGGTGCCGGGAGAGCGCCCTGATGCCGTGGGGGCTCAGGAACTCGTCCTCCGACAGGAGCCGGGCGAGCACGCGCACCAGCTTCTTCTCGTCCAGGACGGACAGCAGCCGCGGACCGCCCACCGCGCCGGACTGCGCCGAGGTCAGCGTCACGTTCAGCGAGGGATGGCGCTCGGCGAACCGCTGGAGCCGCTCGCTCAGACCCGAAAGGCGCTCCAGCTGGTCCGTCCGGAAGACGGTCGATGCGCAGAGCGGCAGCAGTCCCACCATGGAGCGGACCTTCAGCCGGACCGCCTGGCCGTCGGGCAGCCGCAGCACGTCGTAGTAGAACCCGTCCTCCTCGTCCCACAGTTCGTCGTGGAGTTCCCCGGCCCGGTCCATCGAGGCGGCGATCCACAGGTAGTGCTCGACGAACTTCAGGACCAGGTCCTCGTAGGCCGGGTTGTGTTCGGCGAGTTCCATCGCGATCTGCAGCATCGACTGGCAGTACAGGGCCATCCAGGCGGTGCCGTCCGCCTGCTCCAGGGTTCCCCCGGTGGGCAGGGGGGCGCTGCGGTCGAAGACGCCGATGTTGTCGAGGCCCAGGAAGCCGCCCTGGAAGATGTTCCGGCCGCCGGGGTCCTTGCGGTTGACCCACCAGGTGAAGTTGGTGAGCAGTTTCTGGAAGGTGCGCTCCAGGAAGGCGTGGTCGGTGTTGCCGGTCGTGCCTTTCTCCACCGTGTACACGAAGTACGCGGCCCAGGCGTGCACGGGCGGATTGACGTCGCTGAAGTTCCACTCGTACGCCGGTATCTGGCCGTTGGGGTGCAAGTGGGTGTCGCGAAGCAGCAGTTCGAGCTGCTCCTTGGCGAAAGCGACGTCGACGACGGACAGGCCCACGGCGTGGAACGCCAGGTCCCAGGCGGCGAACCAGGGGTACTCCCACTTGTCCGGCATGGAGATGATGTCGTCGCTCACCATGTGGAACCATTCGCCGTTGCGCAGGCCCGGACGCGGCGGGCTCCACGGGGTCATGTCGTGCTCGTGCAGCCACCTCTCCAGGTCGTACGCGTAGTACTGCTTGGACCAGAGCATTCCGGCCAGGGCCTGGCGCAGAACGCGTGCCTCGTCCTCTCCCGCCCCCTCGGGCGTCAGTTCCCGGTAGAAGTCGTCGGCCTCGGCGATGCGGTCCGTGAAGACCGTGTCGAATCCCCGGGTCAGCGGGAGCTTCGCGTCGGCGGGGCCGAGGCGCAGCCGCAGGGTGTGCGAGCCTCCCGCGGGCACGGTGAGCGTGTGGTGGACGGCCGCCTTGGTGCCCTCGTGCGCCGGGTTGACGGCGTCCTGTGCGCCCTCGACGACGTACCGGCCGATGGCGTTCTTGACGTAGGGGGAGGCGTTGGGCGAGCCGAACAGCCGCTGGTTGTCGGTCTCGTTCTCCGTGAAGAGCAGCGCGGGCCCGTCCGCGCACCGCAGGTCGTAGCTGCCGAGCTCGGGGTGGTCGGCCCGGACCGTGACGGTCGAGTCGGGTCCGTCGACCGCCCTGAGCCGTGGCCTGTGCTCCCTGTCGGGGTCATCGCCCCAGGACCAGGTGTTGCGGAACCACAGCGTCGGAAGGACGTGCAGGGTCGCCTCGTCGGGGCCCCGGTTCTCGACGGTGACGCGCATCAGGATGTCCTCGTGATCCGCCTTGGCGTACTCCACCGTCACGTCGAAGTACCGGTCGTCCTCGAACACACCGGTGTCCATGAGCTCGTACTCGAACTCCTGGCGCGTGCGCTGCTGGTTGACGGACACGAGGTCGTTGTACGGGTACTCGGCCTGCGGGTACTTGTACAGGTATTTCAGGTACGAGTGGCTGGGGGTGCTGTCGAGGTAGAAGTAGTACTCCTTGACGTCCTCGCCGTGGTTGCCCTCGCCGTTGGTGAGACCGAAGGCCCGCTCCTTGAGGATCGGGTCGCGGCCGTTCCACAGGGCGAGGGCCAGGCACAGGCGCTGCTTGTCGTCGCAGACGCCTCCGAGGCCGTCCTCGCCCCACCGGTAGGCACGTGAACGGGCGTGGTCGTGCGGGAAGTAGGACCAGGCGTCGCCGCCGGGGCTGTAGTCCTCGCGGACCGTGCCCCATTGCCGTTCGCTCAGATACGGGCCCCACAGGCGCGCTCGCGCGCTCCCGTCACCCTTCGGTCCGATCCGCCCGGCGTGCGTCCGCGTCTTCATGCGCGTCTCCCTGCCTCGGTCAACCGGATGCGCCAGTCTTCGCGGGGGCAGCCCGGCCCGCTTCACCTTCCGGGGGTGAGCCCTTCGGGGGAGGATCTTCCGCGCGGGTGAGGAGGGTGAGCCCGATCTCGTACGCGGCAAGCAGCACGCCGACGACGAGCAGGCCGGTCCATGACGTGAGCAGCAGCGCGATCAGGGCCGCGACGACGATGCCGGAGACCCGCAGCACGTCGGAGTGGCGTGCCAGCCACGGCCGTACCCGCGCGCCCTCCACCCGGTCGCCCGCCTTGGCCAGGACATGGCCGGTGGAGCGCGCGCCTTGCACCGTGTACCGGCGCAGCGCCTTGGGCAGGCGTCCCGGCCCCACGAGGTAGGCCAGCACGGCGATGGCGATGCCCAGCCACAGCAACTGGTCGCCCCGGTCACGCAGGGTCTCGAAGATCGTCCACATCGCGGCGCGCGCCCCCTCCCGGTAGACGCCCGAGGGCACCTGGCCGAGCAATTGGTCCCGGACCGCCCGCAGTACCGCGGCGAGGATCGTGACGGTCACCACCAGCCACAGGCCGAACTGGAGCAGGGTGCGCCGTCGCCGTGGCGATATCCACAGGGCGAGCCCGAGCAGCACCGGCACGGCGATCAGCAGGCCCACCACGGAACGCTTGGCAAGGAGCACGGTGTCCTGCAACTGGCCCAGCTCATGCCGGTTGTAGAGCCGGATCTGCGCGAAGTTCTCCGGCAGGGACACCCCGAGCGCGGCCTCTATGCGTGTGTGCAGGCCCGGCGGGAGCTCGCCGGAGGAGAGGGCCGGCAGGTCGAGCTTCTTGCCGAACAGGGTGGGCAGTTGCTCCTCCAGGGACCGCAGCACGTTGTTGACCACCGGCAGCAGGTTCAGGGTGACCGTGTCACCGCGCACCTTCACGCTGTCGTTGCGGTTCTCGATCACTTCGATGATCCGGGCGTGGGCACGGCGGTTCGTCGCACGCCACAGCTCCTGGAACCGTTCGTTGTCGATGAGCTTGGAGATCGAGTCACGCACGTAGTCGTGGACGGCTCCGGTGACCGGCGCCGCCAGGAAGGACGTGCGTGGCGGCAGCGCCTCGGACAGCCGCTGCTCCACGTCCAGCCGGTCGAAGATCTCGCGCGCCAGATACGTGGAGACGGCGGCGTTCACGTCGGGGTCCTCGGGCAGCGGACCCACCGTGGCGATCCAGCGGTCCGTGTTCAGCGTGGTCCGCGCACCCCACACGCCGACGATCGAGGTGGTCGCCAGGACGGCGACCAGCGCGATCAGGATCGCCGCCACGATCCGCCGCACCGACAGCAGACGGACCCGGCGGCGCCGCTGGGTGCCGGCGCGCTCACGCAGCTCGCTGACCTCCGCACGCAGGCGCTCGAGTTCGGTTTCGGTGGCATTGCCCCGGCCGGGCCCGTCGTCGTCCCGGTCGGGTGTCTCGTGATGCGTCATGGGCATCGCACCTCCGCCTCCCACCGTCACCGCGCACGCGCCCGCTTCCTTCACCCGCGGCGGGGGACGCGCCGACGGGGTGCCGACGCTGTGATGGCGGCCGTGACGGCGGCTTTTTCCCGAGAGGAGAAACGATGGCTGGGATCGGACCGGTACAACTTCTGACGGTCGAGTTCGGACCCGACGCCAAATTCGAGGGACGGATCATCGAGGAACTGGCGATCCTCGAGGCGAACGGGCAGATCCGCGTCCTCGACATGCTCTTCGTCCGCAAGGAGCCCGGCGGGAATCTGTTCGCCCTCGACTTCCAGGCGGAGGGCATGGGCGAGACCGTCGGCGCGCTGCTCGGGTTGTCGGGCGAGCACGTCAAGGCGGCCGAGGAGGCCTACCCGAGCCTGGCCGACGGCAACGCCTTCGGCCTGACCTCCGGTGAGATCAGGGAAATGGCCGAGTCCCTCGACCCGGGGGCCGCGGCAGCCTTCGTCCTGCTGGAACACGTGTGGGCCAAGTACTTGCGCAAAGCCCTCCGCGACGCCGGTGCCGTCCCTGTCGCCGAGGGCTTCCTCACCGACGAGGCACTGGCCCCCGTACTCGCCGAACTCACGGCGATGGCACAGAAATTGGGTGACCCGGTCACACCCGAAGTCCGGCCGGACCCCAAGACCCCCAACCCCCGGAGGAGGGCCTGATGGCCGATCTCGTCGTGCTCGGATTCTCGGACAAGGAGAAGGCGGAAGGAGTTCTGCGGCTCGCGAAGGAACTGTCCCGCCAGGAACTGCTGGACCTGGAGGACGCGGCGATCGCCTGGCGGACCATGGACGGCAAGCTCCATGTGCACCAGACGTTCAGCACCACGTCCACCGGCGCGGCCGGCGGCGCCCTGTGGGGCTCGCTGTTCGGCATGCTCTTCCTGATGCCGGTGTTCGGTGCCGCGGTGGGCGCGGCCACCGGCGCCATCGCCGGAAAGCTCTCCGACATCGGCATCAACGACGCCTTCGTCAAGGAGACAGCCAGCACCCTCGAACCGGGCCGCGCGGCGCTCTTCGCCCTCGTCCGGCGCTCGACACCCGACCGCGTACGTGAGGCGGTACGTCCCTTCAACCCCACGGTGATCCGTACGTCGCTCACCAAGGACAGGGAGGAGGAGCTGGTCGAGGCCCTGCAGACGAAGTGACCCGAAGCGGCCCGCCGACTTCGGACCGGGCCGCGCGACAGGCGCCGTCTCACACCGGGATTTCATCCGGGTGAGATGGCGCTTGCCGTGTGCTCCCGCTGTCCCGGGGACCGCATACTTGCCGCAGCCGCCGCACTCTGCTCCGAGAGCGAGGTGCCTACCATGGCCGAGTCCGTCGGCCCCGCACAGGTCACAGGCGAGAACCGGGCGCCCGCCGGCACAGCGCCCGCGGTCCCCGCCTGGCTCGTCCCCCGGCCGCGTCTGACCGACCGTCTAGCCAGGGGTGTCCTCGGACCGCTGACGGTGATCGTGGGTCCCGTGGGCGCCGGAAAGACGGCTCTGGCCCTGGAATGGGCCCACACCCGGCGCCTGCCGGGCCCGCTCGCCTGGGTCACCTGCGACGGCCGCGCAGAGCAGTCCGGTGTCTTCTGGCCGCGGGTGGTCGGCGCGCTGCGCGAGGCCGGCCTCGACCTGCCGGAAACCGTGACCCCGGAAGCCGAACCGCTGCTCGTGGCGGCGCTCGCCGCCGATCTGAACGAGCTCGGCGGACCGGTGGTCCTTGTCCTCGACGACTTCCAGCCCGCTCCCGGCTCGCCGATCGCCGAGGGGGTCAGCAGCCTCCTGCGGCACCTGCCCGGCGTGCTGCGCCTGGTGGTGCTCGCCCGCCGGGACCCTCCCCTGCACCTGCACCGGGGCCGGCTCACCAGCGAGGTGACCGAGCTGCGGACCGATGACCTGGCCTTCGACGACCGGGAGACGACGGCGCTGCTGGCCCAGCACGGGATCGACGTGCCGAAGCAGACGGTCAGCGCGCTGCGGCGGCGCACGGACGGCTGGGCGGCCGGGCTGCGCCTCGCGGCGATGTCCATGGAGCGGCGAAGCGATCCCGAGCGTTTCGTGGCGCAGTTCGCCGGAGACGACGAAGCCATCGCCAGCTACCTCATCGAGGAAGTGCTCGACCTGCAGCCCGACGGCATGCGCCGACTGCTGCTCACGACCAGTGTCCTTGACCACGTGAACGCCGAACTCGCCGTCGAGCTCTCCGGCGAGGACGCGGGGCGGCACTTCGCCGCCCTCGTACGCGAGAACTCGTTCCTGCAACCCGTCGGACAGGGCTGGTACCGCTGCCATCAGATGTTCGCCGACGTACTGCGGATGTGCCTGCGCCACGAGACGCCCGGCCTGGTCGCGCCGTTGCACCGCCGCGCGGCGGCCTGGCTCGGCGAGCACGGTCTGCTGGCCGACGCCGTACGGCACCTGCTCGCCGCAGGCGACTGGGACCAGGCGGCCCGGCTGATCGTGGACCGGCTTGCGATCGGCCAGGTGCTCGGTCTCACCAGGCTGCGACTGCCGGACGAGCTCATCCGGCAGCTGCCCGAACAGTTGTCGGCCCGGGACCCCGAACCCGCTCTGCTCGCCGCGGCGGTCGCCCGGGTGCGCGACGACGATCAGCTGTGCTGCCGCCATCTCCAGCTGGCCGAGCGACTGATAGCCGAGCTGACGGCGGGTGAGGACCGCGCCGTCCGGTGCCGCCTGGCCCACGCCGTGATCCGCATGGACCAGCTGCACTCCCGTGCCCCCGAGGAGGCCCGTGCCGCCGCGGCCGACGCGGAGGCGGCTCTGGCGCGTCTGCCGCAGGCAGGCCTGTCGCAGCATCCCGAGATTCCCGCGCTCACGTTGATGATCCGCGGTGGCGGCGAGTTGCGGGCCGGCGCCCTCAAGGCCGCCGAAGCCTCTCTCACCGGGGGCCTCAAGGCCGCGGGCGCCGCGGGCAACGGCGCGCTGCGCCGGGACTGCCTCGTCGACCTCGCACTCCTCGAGGCGCTTCGCGGCCGCTTCCGGGGCGCCGACGAACTCGCCGCCCAGGCCACCCAGCCGCCCCTGCCCGCCTGGACCGTGGCGGAGCGCTCCCAGGGATCCCTGCACCTCGTGCGCGCCTGGGTCGAACTGGCACGGGCCGAACCCGGCCGCGCGCGGCACGAACTCACCAGAGCCGACGCCGTGTTGCGTGCCATGCCCGACGTGTTCCTCTCCGAGGTCGCCTCCCTGCTTGCGTGGCTGGCGACGGCGGTGGAGCGGGGCGGTACGGCGGTCGTCCCGATCGGTGACGTGGTGGCCGCGTCCCGGCTGCCCCGCACCCTGCTGCGGGCCGTGGTGCCGGCGTGCGTCTCCCTGCTCGACTCAGTGCGCCACAGGGGCGCCGTCGGCGCCGCGCCGCAGCAGGTGGCGGCGCGGCCCGCCCTCACCCTCGTCGGTGCCCCGGCCGAGCGGCTCAGCGCGCGCGAGCGCGATGTCCTGGGCCGGCTGGCGCAGATGATGACCACCGAGGAGATCGCCGAGGAGCTGTACCTCTCGGTGAACACCGTGAAGACGCATCTCAAGAGCGTCTACCGCAAGCTCGCCGTGACCCGGCGCTCGGCCGCCGTCCGGCGAGCCCGCGAACTCCAGATCCTGTGAGGAACGGGACGGGCGACGGTGCTTCCCGATCGCGGCAGACGCGCCGCGCTAACAGAGTCCCAGCGCGCGCCCCCGCTCCACGGCCTCGGCCCTGGAACACACGCCCAGCTTCCGGTACACGGCGTGGACGTGGCTCTTGACCGTGTTCACCGACACGTACAGATCGTCGGCGATCTGACGCAGCGGCACCTCCTGTCGCAACCTGCGGAGCACGGCCAGCTGACACTGCGTCAACGGCTGCGCGGGCAGCCGGGCGGGCCGCTCCGGCTGCGCGGGCACGAAGGCCAGTACAGCGGCCGCCTCCCCCACCAGCGCACCCGCACTGCGTAGGTCGCCCATACCCCCCGCGATCCGTACCAGGGCGCCTGCGACCCATACCAGACAGGCCGTCACGGCGGGTTCGGTCGCATCGGCTGTACCGGTCAGATCGGTTAGATCGGTCTTATCGGCCGCTCGGGCTTCTCGGCTGAGAACGTGCAACCGGCCGTGCAGGACGGAAACTTCGCCCGCCCCACCCCTGGAGCCGCTTCGCGACTCGGCGCACAGCGCCACGGACATGCCCCTCACCTCCCCATGTGCAGGGCATTACCCCTACACCGTGAGGCGGTCGGCACCGCTGCGGAAGGGGCTGGTCGGCTCTTTTCGAACAGGATCCCGCCCCTCTCCGGAAACCGGTCGGCGCCGCGGTCTAGCCTCCCGTGCCGGGCAGCCTGCGGACTTCGAGCAGTTCGAGGCCGAGAGCCTCGATGCGGTCGAGGATCCCGTACAGCGCCGCCTGGTCAAGGCCCGCTCCCACCAGCACCGTTTCGGCGGGGCGCAGCACGATCGTCATCTCTGTGAAGGCCGACCGGAAAGCCTCACCGATCCTGCCCCTGACGCGGATCTCGAAGTCGGCGCCGCCGGGTGGGGTACCGGCCGGCCCGGGCCCCGATTCCTCCTGTGCCCCGCCCATGGCGACACCTCCTGTACGACGGCCTGGCCATCGGCCGCCATTCTCGCGGCCCCACCGCGGACGGCATCACCTTGCACGGGTGACGGCGCTCCCACCGGGGCCGGCGGGCTCATCCGTTGCGGGTGAACCGGCGGGGGCGGGGCCGGGCGGATGCTCCGGGTTCACCCATGAGGAGGTTCGACATGGCAGATCAGGTCTCTCGGGGCCAGGCCCGTTCCGATGTCCCCGAACCGCAGCCGCGCGTCAATCCGGTCGCCGTCGGAGGAGTCGTCTTCGCCGTGTGTGTGCTGGGCATCATCGGCACGTTCCACGCGATCGCGGGACTCTCCACGGTCCTCAGCGACAACTACTACCAGTCGCAGAACGAATACCCTTTCGACTTCAACCCCAACGTCCGCGGCTGGATCCAGATGATTTCCGGCGTCGTCGTCCTGGCGGCCGCGTTCAGCCTCTTCAGCGGTCGCACCTGGGCCCGTGCCGTCGGGATCACCGTCGCGGGGCTCAGCGCGATGGAGAACTTCTTCTTCACCCCGTACCACCCGGTGTGGTCGGCCATCATCATCGGCCTCGACGTTCTGGTGATCTGGGCACTGGCCGTGTACGGCCATCCTCAGGCGCACAAGGTCTACGGAGCGCCTCTCTAGACGGGCGTGGCCGGTCGCCGGGCCGGTCCCGCGGCCGGTCCTGCGGCTGGTCCGCGGCCGGTCACCCGGCGCCGGGAGGCCAGCCCTTCTCAGCTCCGGAAGGTCAGCCCGAGCCTGCCGATCTGACGCCAGTCGAGCCGCGGACGCTCCCGGTACGCCCCCGGCCGCTTCCTCGGCACGATCACCCGCAGGGCCCCGGGCCGCACCTCGCAGTGCACGGGGACGCTCAGATGCACCGCCTCGCCGTCGATGCCGGCCGGGATCTCCTCCTGGTCGGCGTCGACGATCACGGAGGCGGCGGTGGCCCGGTTCAGGCCTGCGGCCTGCTCTCCCCGCAGCAGCCCCGCGACCTGGGCGGCACTGGTGACCCGCACGCCGACGCAGCCGAGAACCCCGCCGTCAAGCCGTGTCCGGCGGCCGAGCCCGGCGATGTCCTTGGTGCCGTAGGGGTTGTTGCTCACCAGCAGGGCCTGCGGTTGCGAGAATTCGTGCTCCCCGGCGCGTGCGGAGAGCCGGGCCCCCTCCTGGCCCACGAGGAGATCGGGCAGAAGCTTGAGGGTGGTACGCGTTTTGTCGTTCCGGTACGCCGGGCTCTGCACCACCTCGGCGTACGCACCGAACGACACGTTGTTCACAAAGGGCCGCCCTCCGGCCCGGCCGAGGTCCACCCGCAGCTCCACCCCGTCCTGCAACGCGTCCAGGGCCGTCGACGGATCGTCGCGGTCCAGGCCCAGATCGAGGGCGAAGTGATTGCGGGTGCCCGCCGGGATGACCAGGAAGGGCAGATCGAGGGCGGCCGCGACCTCGGCGACCAGCGCCTGGGTGCCGTCGCCGCCCGCGACGCCGAGCAGATCGGCGCCCTCGGCCGCGCACTTTCGCGCGAGGGCCGCCACATCGGTCTCACCGGGGCCTTCAAGCAGCACCACTTCGGCCCCGCGCGCGCCCGCGAGCTCACGCAGCTCGAACCGTCCCACTTTGCCGCCGCCGGAGCGCGGATTCATGATCAGGACCGGCCGGCGGAACGTCCCGGCCGGCCGCTCGGGCATCGTCTCCGGGGCCTTGTGCCGGGCAAGAGCGGCGCGGCCCGCGCCCGCCGCGAGGAGCCACAGCGCGGCGGACACCAGGACCACCCAGGTGAGACGGGCCCGGGTGTACTCCACGAGCACCCAGGTCGGAGCAGCCAGCGCGAGCAGTACCGCCAGGATCCGCGGCAGGCCGCGCCTGCTGAGGATCCACCAGACCGCCGCGGCCGTGACCGCCAGGCCCGCGAGCCCCACGCCGAGCAGCGCGAAGGTCCTGAACCCCGCGAACACCGCGAGCACCAGGACCGCGGCAGCGGCGGATGCCAGGGACGCCCGGGCCAGCCATCGCTGTCCTCGCATCGTCGGTTCCATGCCTCCCAGTCTGCGGCCCCGGAGGGCCCCGGGGCCTCACCCCTGAGAGGCGACCTCACACCGCCGGGGTGACGCCGTGCGGCCGCTCCTGGCCCAGAGTCCTCAGCGCCTGGAGGGAGCGAGCCATGACCGAGACCACGCACCAGCACCTCACCCCGCGGGAACGGGCAGCCCTGGGCAGGGCCGCCCGCGACCATGCCCGGCGATCCGACCACGCCGAGTTCGTACCCGCACCAGACCGGCCCGACCCGGTCGACGTGATCGAACGGCAGTCGGCGAGCAGGATCCCGGAGCTCGTGCCGATCCGCTACGGGCGGATGCTGGAGTCGCCGTTCCGCTTCTTCCGCGGAGCAGCCGCCATCATGGCCACCGACCTGGCCACCTCCCCGTCGAGCGGGCTGCGGGCCCAGCTGTGCGGAGACGCGCACATGTTGAACTTCCGGCTGCTCGCCTCACCCGAGCGGCATCTGATGTTCGACGTCAACGACTTCGACGAGACGCTTCCCGGGCCATGGGAGTGGGACCTCAAACGTCTCGTGGTCAGCCTCGTCATCGCGGGGCGCGACAACGGCTTCAAGACGCCGGAGCGGGCCCGCGTGGTGCGCGCGACGGTGCGCGCGTACCGCGAGTCGATGAGCGAGTTCGCCGGGATGCGGACGCTCGACGTGTGGTACTCGCGGATCGACGCGGAGGAGCTGTTCGCCACGATGTCCGGCAAGCTGGACACGGGGGCGCGGCGGAGGATGTCCCGCGCGCTCAAGAAGGCCCGCACCCGTGACCACCTCCAGGCGTTGGAGAAGCTGGCCCGGGTGGTCGACGGCCAGCTGCGGATCACGCCCGACCCGCCCCTGATCACCCCGCTGCACGACCTCATGCCGGGTGTCGAGCGCAAGCAGCTTGAACACGAACTGCGGGAGCTGATCGACCGGTACGCGCTGACGCTGCCCGGCGACCGCCAGGCACTGCTGGCCCAGTACCGGGTGGTCGACATGGCCCGGAAAGTGGTCGGGGTGGGCAGCGTGGGAACCCGCTGCTGGATCATTCTGCTGCTCGGCCGGGACGACGACGACCCGCTCCTGCTGCAGGCCAAGGAGGCGTCGTCGTCGGTCCTCGCGGAGTTCGCGGGCGTGAGCAGCCACCTCAATCAGGGAGAACGGGTCGTCGCGGGGCAGCGTCTGATGCAGGCGACCAGCGACATGTTCCTGGGCTGGGAGCGGGTGACAGGACTCGACGGCCGCGAACGCGACTTCTACGTACGGCAGTTGCGGGACTGGAAGGCCATACCCCAGGCCGAGCTGATGACCCCCGACGTCATGCGGCTGTTCGGCCGGATGTGCGGTGCGACCCTGGCCCGCGCGCATGCGCGCTCCGGCGACCGGATCGCCGTCGCCGCCTATCTGGGCGGCTCCGACTCCTTCGACCGGGCCTTGGCGCGGTTCGCGGAGTCGTACGCCGACCAGAACGAGCGCGACCACCGTGCGCTGGCCGCCGCCGTGCGGGCCGGCCGGGTCACCGCGGCGTCGACCGAGTGATCCGCCCTCGGCCCGCCGAGCCAGTGGCGCAGGAATTCCTCCTGGGCGAGTATCCGGCCGACGGCTATGCCGAACACGATGGTGGTGAAGTACAGGATCAGCCAGGACAGCACGGTGAACACCGAGCCGAGCGCCGCGTAGCGCTGCTCGCTCATCCGTAGCGCACGCGGCAGCCACAGCCCCGACGCGGCACTGAAGGCAGCTCCTCCCACACCCGCGAGCACGGCGCCGGGCAGCAGGGGCAGCCAGGGCACCCGTCCTGCGAGCAGCAGGTGCTGGGTCCACCACCACATCAGGACCGCGGCGAGGGACTGCAGGATGACCCCCAGTACGGGTCCCGCGCCGAACGCCCGGTGCAGCGCTCCCTGCACGATGAGCATCGCGATCCACACGAGAAGCCACACGGCCCAGCGCCAGGCCACCAGGCGTACGGCGGGGCGTGGCAGGTCCCAGGAGCGTTCGCACATGCGTTGCAGGGCGCGGGTGAAGGCCGTGGCGGACAGCAGCGCTACCAGCACGCTGGCCGCGCCCCAGTTGTGCAACACGGTGTCCCCGGCCGCGGACACCACCTCGGCCCGCTCCACCACCGGACCGCTCGACCCGAGCATGGTGCGCAGCGAGCGCACCAGTTCCTGCCGGACGGCGTGCGGGCTGAACGAGGCCACCGCGATGAGCATCGGCAGCGCGGCCAGGAACGCCTGTGCCGCAAGTCGCGTCGACATGTCGAGAATGGTGACGCGCACGAGCTGCTGGACGACGCGCCCCGCCAGCGGCAGGGCCGCGAAGGCGATCCGCATGACGGTGTCCTCTCGTAGCAGGGACCGGCCGGACCGACCGGCTCCTGCCGGACACCCTCAGCTCCACCGCCTCGCCGCACGTCGCCCGCTCCGGGTGACGTACGCCGGTGACCGCTACCGGTGACGTATGCCGGTGACCGCCCGCGGCGGCCGCGGGATCACGGAAGCGCGGGGGCCGACTGCCAGGGGACGCAGAGGGCCAGGCGTATGTGCCCGTCCGGGGTGCGGTGGAGTTGCAGGCCGTCCGCCGCGTCCGGGGACGTCCGCAGGGGGTCGACGCCGGGGCAGAGTCCCGCCAGTTCGAGGGTGTCGTGGCGTGACACCGGCAGCCAGGCCGGCGGCCGCGGACTGCGCCCGTCGTAGTCGGTCACCGCCAGCGTGATCCGCGCCTCGTGCACGCTGACCAGCAGACGGATGTGCGCCGCGCTGCTGTGGCCGATCACGTAATGCGCGGCGACGCCGGCCGCGTCGCTCATCCGGTGGGCCAGCGGTCTCGACGCGCCGGATGCCGTGAGCACCGCCAGGGCCACTTCGGCCAGGACGTCCGCGGAGGCCTCCACGCGTCCGGCTTCGAGCGCCAGGGCCGTCTTGTGCCCGTCCCGCCCGGCGGTCCCGGCGGCCCCGTCGGTCGCGGCGGCCCCGTCGGTCGCGGCGGTCGCGGCGGATGCCGGGTCCCGGGTGGCGATGCGGGGCAGCTTCGTCATCCGCACGGTCCGTCCCATCGACGCCTCCCCACGCCGTGGAAACAGGGGTAACACCATGCGCACCGCCGGGAGCAGGTCGTTCGCACGGGGCAGGTGCGCGTCCACCAGAAGCGCCGAGGTCCGGGGCGTGACGTCGACGCTACGACGGCTTGTCCGCACCGTCCAGTCGGCCCAGCCAGCCCATTCGGACGCTGCCGGCCCGGCGCCAATCCCCAAGTGTCGCCAATTCCGCCGAAATAAAACCGAGTTACCTCAGAAGAGTGCCTAACGTCGCCCGATGGGTCCATTATGGAAACCCCTCGCCTGCCCGTCCGACCAGGGCACTTGAGGGATACGCGGACCGCTGCCGCGGCCGGGCACGCAACTGTGCCGCGTCCTTCGGTCCGTCGCACACGATCACCCAAGACCCCGGTGAGATCAGACCCATTCCCTCTCGGCACTTCTGAGGGCCGCGTCCACACCGAGGATGCCACCATGATCGACGGCTCCCCGCCCACCACCGGGCACCTGCACACGTACCGCACTCAGGGTCACCTGATCCTTGAGTTCCACGGCGAGATCGATGTCAGCGCCGCCCTCGAGATGGCCCCGGCCCTGGACATGTACACGGCCCTACCGGCCCTCGAAGCGATCATCGACCTCAGCCATGTCGAGTTCTTCGACTGTTCGGGGCTGCGCCTGCTGTGCCGGGCCCGGCGACGCATCCTGGACCACAGCGGGGAGTTGCAACTGGTCTGCGATCACCCGCTGACCCTGCACATCCTGCGGGTGACCGGGCTCTTCCCGGGCTTCGCCCCCGTACCGAGCCTGGCGGTCGCCCTCGACCGGTCCGACGATATCGAAGAGGCAGGCTGACCGGCCGTATCCTGCGTCATCATGATGCGTGCTTGGATCTTGCCGATGCTGCTCGTCCTCTGCGGTGCCGTCATCGCCGCCGGGCAGTTGCTGAGGGGCAACCCCGTTGCGGCCGTGGCGCTCCTGCTGCTGTTCGCACTGCTCGCGGCCGCGACCTCGCCCCTGATCTTTCCCCGTTCGATCGGCGCGCAGGAGGCACAACGCCGCAGCGCCGACGACGGCCGGCCGATCGTGTTCTGGCGGCCGGGCTGCGTGTACTGCCTGCGCCTGCGCATCCGACTGGGCCGCCGCGCCAGGCAGTTGCACTGGGTGAACATCTGGCGCGACCCGGCGGGCGCCGCGGTGGTGAGATCGGCCAACGCCGGCAACGAAACCGTCCCCACCCTCATCGTGGCGAACACGCCACACGTCAACCCCGACCCGGCGTGGGTACGCGAACGACTCGCCTCCTCCGCGTAGGGAGCGAGCCTGACGGTGCGGTGTGGCGGCCGGGATGCTTCGTTGCGATCGTGGACGCAGATATCAACACGCAATGACCGCGGGAACTCAGCGAGTGCGTTGCGCCAGATCAACGCCAGATCAACGCCAGTCCGGCGGAATGTTCGCCAGCTGCGTAACCGAGCTTGAGCAATCGCGTCCACTGGCGAACGCGACGCCCCTGCATCTGTGCGATTGTTCGATCGCCTCTATTCCTTCCTCGCGTCCTTGATGCGATCGACTTCCTGGCATCGCGGTCGTCTACGATCAGCCGCCATGGATTGGCTGGAGCGGATCGCGAAGCTGAGGCAGTGGAGCCGGAACGGTATCCGTGCTCCGCACAAACCTCTGCTGCTCCTGTACGCCCTTGGCCGGTTCCAGGAAGATGCCGACGGCGGCCTGCTCTACAGCACGGTCGAAGAGGACCTGCAGCGCCTCCTGAACGAGTACGGCCCGCCCAACAAGACGACCCCCGCCTACCCCTTTCACCACCTGATCAGCGACGGCGTATGGGAAGTCCGCACCGATCGCGGCCCCGGCAGCCCTGGCAGCGGTATTCGGGACCTCCGTGAGAGGGGCGCCACCGGGCAGCTCGCGCCGGACTTGCGAGCGGCGCTGCGACGCGAACCGGATCTGCTCGGCAAAATAACGCGGCTGCTCCTCGACCTGCACTTCCCGCCCTCCCTGCACGGCGAACTGCGCGAGGCCGTCGGCCTGGAACTGGAGCGGGCGGAGACCGAGCAGCTCTCGGTGGTACGCAGGCAGCGGGGCTCACGCATGCGGGAACTGGTGCTGACCGCCTACGAATACCGGTGCGCCTTCTGCGGATACGACGGCAGGATCGGCGCGGTACCGGTCGGGCTGGAAGCCGCCCACGTGCGCTGGTGGGCGTTCGGCGGACCCGACGAGGTCGACAACGGGCTGTGCCTGTGCGCGCTGCACCACAAGCTTCTCGACAAGGGCGTCCTCGGCGTGGGAGACGACCAGCGCATCCTGGTCTCACAACGCTTCGTCGGTCACAGTGCCGCTGCCCGCGAACACGTCATAGCCCTCGCGGGCCGCCCCCTCATCGGCCCCCAGCCCGGCTCGCCCCCAGTTGCCACGACGCACCGCGACTGGCATGCCCAACAGGTCTTCCACGGCGACCCGCGCCCTACCACGGCCGCCTGACACCCCTTCACGGGGCGTGCTGATGAGGGTGCCCCGTTGCATGCGGTGACCGTAGCCACTCCTACGATGCCCGCCGACGCCTGTCTCAGCACCCGCTCCCCTCGGCCTGACAGACTGCCTCCCATGCAGAAGCCGGCGCGCCCACCTCTGTCCCCACGTCCCATACCCCCGCTTCGCGGCGACGAGGCGATTGTCGGCGGCCCCGATGCAACCGTGGTCGACTTCTGGCGGTTTGCCATGCCGGATCTCCGTATGAACAACACGCGTGGTCTGTTCGCCGAGTTTTTGGTGCACCGAGCGCTCAACTCCCGTCGGACCCGCGTGGAATGGGCGAGCCACGACGTCGAGACGGATGACGGGCTCCGTGTCGAGGTCAAGGCCGCCGCCTATTTGCAGGCCTGGGAGCAGCGAACGCCCTCCCAAATCCGGTTCGGCGGGCTCCGCGCTCGTACCTGGTCGCCCGATCGCGGTTACGCGGAGGCGAAGACGTACAACGCCGACGTCTATGTCTTCGCCGTTCAGGCAGCCCGTGAACACGATGCCTATGACCCGCTCGACATCTCCCAGTGGGAGTTCTACGCGTTGCCCCGGCCTGCGATCGCGGCCCTGGGTACGGACAGCGTCAGCCTGGTCACGGTTCGAGCAGCAGCAGGCGCAGCAAGTGCAGCAAGTGGATTTCGTGGCCTTGGTGAGCGGATTCGAGCGGTTGATCCGCGAATCAGCGCGCCGGACGAGGACGGATACCAGTGAGGCCCACGTATTTCCGTGCCGAGAGCGAGAACGGGAGTCGTATCGACAATCCCTCCGAGGACTCGCTGTTCATGCTCGTCGAGGACCTCGACGACGCGGACAACACCTTCCTCGTCATTCAGCCCGACATGGACGATCCGCCCTGGTTCGCCACTGTGGGAGTGCTTGACGAAGGCGGGTACGAGATCGTTCTGCGGGATG
This sequence comes from Streptomyces longisporoflavus, assembly GCF_014649775.1. GTDB lineage: Bacteria > Actinomycetota > Actinomycetes > Streptomycetales > Streptomycetaceae > Streptomyces > Streptomyces longisporoflavus. Next base: position 399,151 of record NZ_BMTR01000002.1, read on the forward strand.
CCTCTCGCCGGGAGCATTCCGTGTATACGGAGACCAGCGTCGACCGGATCGCCAACGCTCTCGTCACCTGGCCGGCTAGTCGCGGCGGTACCTAGGGCGCGCCCTAGGCCTCGAACGTCATCGGCCCGTACCGCGCCTCCGCAACCCCCGTCGCCAGCGCCCAGTAACGGTCGCCGAACGACCAGTGCCACCACTCCGTGGGGTAGTTGACCAGGCCGGCTGTGGCGAGGGCCGCGGTGAGGGTGCGGCGGTTGCGGCGGGCCGGTGGGGGGATCAGCGGGCTGTCCGTGTAACAGGCGCCCTCGCTCTCCTCCGGGCTCGCGTTCACCGGGGTGCCCAGGTCGAGTTCCGTGCCGGATGTGGTGCACAGGGTCAAGTCGACGGCCGCGCCCGCCACATGAGGGCCCACCTCGGGCGGAGAGAGGGAGCGGCTCGTCTGTTGGTGGAGGTACTCCTGCGACCAGCCGGGGTTCGCCTTGCGCAGTTCGGCCGCGTACTCCTCGAAGTAGGAGATCTGCAGCGGCAGGGGGCGGTAGCCCTCCGTGACCAGGAGGCGCAGGCCCTCGGGGAGGAGGCGGGCCGCCCTGGCCAGGCGCCAGGCGACGCCCTCCCGTAGTTGGGCGTAGGCACCGGCGGAGTCGGCGAGGCGGTCGTCGACGTCCACGAAAGGCAGTTGGCGCAGGTCCACGAGGGGTTCGCCGCATTCGTGGACCGGTATGCCGACGACTCTGGGATCGTTCATGAGGATGATCGACGACATGCTTGCCCCTTCATGGCGACGGTGGCGGGCACAGCTCCGGGGACGGGCAGCCGCCCGCCCCCGGAGTCCCCTCCGCCCTGGCGCCGGCTGGGGCGCTACGCGACGAGCGGCCCACACGGCCGACGGTGCCGGCTGTGTGGGCCGTACGAGGCATCAGTGGCCTTCCCCCCGTGCTTCCCCCGTTGAATTCCGCTGAGTCCCCCGTTGTTTCCTGCGATCCCCCGTGCCGTCGGCGTGTTCACCCGCCGACAAATCGAGCATGACGTACTCCGCTGCAAGTTCTCTGCAAGTCCGCGCCAAGCGGATTGCAGGGTCCTCTCCAGCGGGGACGTCAGAGGCCGGGCTCGTGCCGTTCGCGTGCCTCGTACGCAGTGAAGATGTCCCGCGCCTCGGCGCGCAGCGCCCCCGCCCCCGCCGGATCCCCCGCGGCCTCCCGCGCCGCCGCGAGATCGCGCAGGGTGCGGGCGCGGGGCAGGGGGAGCTCCAGCTCGTTCCAGAGCTCGGCGGCCGTGGTCAGATGCCGCTCGGCCGCGTCGAGGCGGCCCGCGGCGAGCTCGCACTCGCCGAGCGTACGCAGCCCGAGCGCCTCGCCGAAACGGTCGTGGTGGCCCCGGCAGACATCGAGGACACCGCGTATCTCCACCGCCGCCTCGGCGCAACGACCCAGCCGGATACGGGATTTGGCCCTTGCCTGCATCGCGTACGCCAGCATGAGCGGGTCGCCAAGGGTGCTCAGGAGGTCCACCGCGCGGCTGGAGAGTTCCTCCGCCTGTGCGTACTCGCCCAGTGCGCGGTGCACCAGGCCGATGGAGCGCAGGGTGAGGGATTCGCCGCGGCGGCTGCCGAGCCTGCGGTAGGCCCGGAGCGACTCGTCGAGGAAGGAGCGTGCGGCGTCGAAGTCGCCGAGCTCCAGCTGGACGGATCCGGCGTACCGGCAGGAGAGGCCGATGCCGGGGTCGTCCTTGAGCTGCCGGAAGCCCTCGACGGCGCGGACGAGCGTCTCTTGCGCGTCACGCAGCCGTCCCGCTTCCCGCCGGGCGCTGCCGAGCCCGGCGAAGGCGGCGGCCCTGCCGCGTACGTCGCCGAGTTCGGCGCAGAGTTCGGCCGCCTGGTTGAAGTAGCGCTGCGAGTCGGTGAACCGGTCCTGTTCGTAGCGGAGTTGGCCGAGTCCGATGAGGAGCAGGGCCTCGCCCGCCCTGTCCTCCGCGCGGCGGGCCGCGGCCAGCGCCGCGTCATGGGTGCGCCACCAGGCTTCGAAGCGGTTGCCGACGGTGTAGGCGGAGGAGCACAGTGCGGCCGCCGCTTCGCAGGAGAGGGTGTGCAGGTCGAGGGAGGCCGCGCGCTCGACGGCCGCGGCTATGGCGTCGGCCTCGGCCTCGAACCAGGCGGCCGGGTCGGCCAGGGCCCGCTGGGTGGCCTCGGGCCCGACGGGCCTGACGAGGCGGCGCAGGGCGACCGCGGCGGCGCCGTCCGAGCCGTTGGAGTACAGGAGCCCGCGGTGCAGTTCGACGGCGCCGGACGGCGTCGCGGAGGCGGCACGGCCGGTCAGCCAGAGCCAGGCGCCCAGGGCGCGGCCGACGGCGGCGGCCCGTTCGGCGGGCGGGTCCTCGGCGTCTGCTCGTTCGGCGGCGTACACGCGGACCAGGTCGTGGGGGCGGTAGCGGGGCTGGCCGGCCCGGTCGACGCCGGTGCAGTGCAGGAGCTGGGCGTCGATGAGCTGTTCCACGACGCGGTCCGCCTCCGCCTCGGGCACGTCGAGCAGCGCGGTCACCACCCATGCGGCCACATCGGGCGCGGCGAGCAGGCCGAGGCGCCGCAGTGCGGTGCGGGCGGGGGCGTCCAGGGCGCGGTAGCTCATGCCGAGGCCGGCCCGGACCTCCAGGTCGCCGACGGCGAGTTCGTCCAGGCGGTGGTGTTCGTCGGCGAGCCGGTCGGCGAGCATGCGCGCGGTCCAGTGCCGGCGCGTCGCGAGGCGGGCGCCGGCGATGCGGATGGCGAGCGGGAGCCCGCCGCACAGCTCGACGATGCGCCGGGCGGCGTCCGGCTCCTCCCTGACGCGCCGCTCCCCCGCGACGCGCCCGAGAAGCTCGGTGCCCGGCTCGGTGTCGAGGACGTCCAGGTCGGCGCGGTGGGTGCAGGGCAGGGCGCCGAGGCGGGCCCGCGCGGTGATCAGGACCCCGCAGCTGGCGCTGCCCGGAAGCAGCGGGCGCACCTGGGACTCGCTGCCCGCGTCGTCGAGTACGAGCAGGACGCGGCGGCCGGCGACCAGGCTGCGGAAGAGATCGCGCCGCTCGGCGTCCCCGTCGGGCGGGTCGGCTCCCAGGGCGTAGAGGAGCCGTCCGAGCACTTCGCCGGGTGCCACGGGGTCGGTGGCGCCCCGCAGCTCGGCGTACAGCTGCCCGTCCGGGTAGGCGTCGGCGACCTGGTGTGCCGCGCGGACTCCCAGGGTGGACTTGCCGACGCCGCCGGGCCCGGAGAGGACGACGACCGGCATGGCCTCGCGGGGCTCGGACAGCGCGGCGCGCACGTCGGCGAGTTGCGTGTCACGGCCGGTGAAGTCGCCGATGGCGGGCGGCAGGAGGGCGGCGACCGGGGCGGCGGCGGTGTTACCGGGTGCGGGGCCGGGGGTGTCCGCCGCGGCGGGCAGCAGCTCGTCGTCCGCCCGCAGGATCGCCTCGTACATCCGCCTGAGGTCGGGGCCGGGGTCGATCCCGAGCTCCTCGGCCAGTACGTCACGTCCCTGCGCGTACACCGCGAGGGCATCGGCCTGGCGCCCCAATCGGTAGAGGACGAGCATCAGTTGGCCGCGGAGCCGCTCCCGGCCGGGATGCGTGGCGACCAGCGCGGTGAGCTCACCGATCAATTCCCTCTCGCGGCCCGTCTGCGCCAGCTCCGCGGCGATCCGCTCCTCCAGGGCGGCTTGCCGCGCCTCGTCCAGCTGGTCGGCGACGGCCCGCAGGCTTTCACCGATCCCGCCCAGTGCGGGGCCGCGCCACAGGGCCAGGGCGTCTCCCAACAGCCGTGCGGCCGCCGCGTGATCGCCGTCGGCCGCGGCCTGTCTGCCCCGGGCGCACAGGCGCTCGAACTCGTTGCGGTCGACGCGGGCGGCGTCCGCGTGGACCAGATAGCCCGGCGGCCGTGTCTCGATGGCGTCGGCGGACAGCGCGCGGCGCAGCGCGGAGACGTACGACTGGATCAGGGAGCGTGCCGTGTCCGGCGGCCGCTCGCCCCAGATGGCGTCGATCAGCGCGTCGACGGACACCACGCGTCCTGGTTCCAGGAGCAGCGCGGCGAGCAGGGCCCGGGGTTTGGGTCCGCCCAGGGAGAGTCGGCGGCCCTCTCGCCCTGCTTCGACGGGACCCAGTAAGCGGTAGTCGGTGTCCGTGTTCACGCCGTCTCCATGGGTCCTTGCCCTGCGCAGTCCCGCCGCCGTCGCCCCCCGACCGGCTGGTCATACTACGTCTGCCCATGCTCGACTCACGCGTACACCAGGGGAATCAGGCCACGCGCCACCCGCACACGAACGGATGCGGCTGCGCCTGGTTCACGTGAAGGAAGGGGAGAGGGAATGTGACGCGGGTCACCACACACGGCCGATGACTTGATCGGGACCCACCCGTCTTATTGACGACTTCACGACAACATCGCGAGAGACGGGACTGCCTCACCATGACCGAAACCACCAAAGGCCCTGCCAGCTACTTCCCCTCGATCGAGAAGAAGTACGGGCGCCCGGTCGCGGAGTGGAAGGAACTGATCCGGTCCTCCCCGCTGACCAAGCACATGGAACTCGTCGGCTGGCTCAAGACCGAGCACGGCCTGGGGCACGGCCACGCCAACGCACTGGTCGCGCACACCCTGGCCGAGTCCCGCCCCGCGTGACCCGCGCCCCCGCAGACCGCCGCTAGCGGCTCAGTACGGCGCTCCCCGAGCGGCTGCGGCGCCGGGCGAGCCGGTGGAAGGCCTTGGGCGCGCGCTGCGGCGGGGGCAGCGCGCCGGCGACCGCGTCGGCCAGGAGCGTGGTGATCGTCTCGGCGGCGCAGGTGCGGTTGGCGCCGATGCCGCCGCTGGGGCCCCGCTTGATCCAGCCCACGACGTAGGTCCCCGGCCGTCCGGTCACCCTGCCGCCCTCGTGCGGGACGGTGCCGGTGGTCTCGTCGAAGGGCAGCCCGGCGACCGGCACCCCGCGGTAGCCGATCGCGCGCAGCACCATGTCCGCCCGTATCGTCCGCTCCCCCGACGCCTCCACGACGCGCACGCCGCGGACGGCTTCCTCGCCGACCATCTCCACGGGGGCGGAGTGGAAGCGGAGCACGATGCGCCGTCCCGGAGCGGGCGGTTCGGACCAGTCGACGCGGGCGCGCGTCACGTCTCGCAGGAGCGCCGCTCTCCCCTTCGGATCGGTCGTCGGGTCCGCCTCGTCGATGGCCGCCGCGACCCGCGGGTCATGGTCGTCGACGACCAGGTCCATGCCCGGCACGTGCGCGAGCGCGAGCAGTTCGGACTTGGTGTACGCGGCGTCCTCGGGGCCTCGGCGTCCCAGCAGGACCACTTCGCGCACGTTGCCGGCGCGCAGCGCCTTCAGCGCGTGGTCGGCGATGTCGGTGCGGGCGAGGCTGTCGGGGTCGGCGAGCAGGATGCGGGCGACGTCGAGGGCGACGTTGCCGTTGCCGACGACGACCACGCGCTCGGCGGACAGGTCGATCGCGTCCGGCGCCTCCTCCGGGTGGCCGTTGTACCAGGCGACGAAGGACCGTGCGGAGATGTTGCCCGGCAGCTCCTCGCCCGGCACGGACAGCGTGCGGTCGGCCGATGCGCCCACGGCGTAGATGACCGCGTCGTGGTGTGCGGCCAGCTCCTGCGCGGTGACGTCGGCGCCCACGTCGAGACCGAGGTGCATGCGCACCCGCGGGTGTGTGTGGAAGCGGGCGAAGGTGTCGCCGACCTTCTTGGTGGCGGGGTGGTCGGGTGCCACGCCGAAGCGTACGAGGCCGCCGGTCTGCGGCAGCCTGTCGATCAGGGTCACTTCGGCGCTGGTGTGCAGGAGCAGGTCCTGGACCGCGTACATCCCGGCCGGTCCGGTGCCGACGACGGCGACCTTGAGCGGTGCGAAGTCCGAGGGCAGGACCCGCGGGAAGGACGGCTCGTCCCAGGCGTGGAAGTTCGGTCCGTCCGGGGCCGGTTCGGGTTCCCGGTCCGCGAAGTACGCCGCGTTGATCTCCGCGTACTCCTGCTGCGCGACGGGCAGGCTGTCCACCGGGAAGATCGCCTCGACCGGGCAGGCGTCGGCGCAGGCGCCGCAGCCTATGCAGGTCGCCGGGTCTATGTGCAGCATCTCCGTACTGCCGAACGCCCGTTCCTGCGGCGTCGGGTGGATGCAGTTGACCGGGCACACGGCCACGCATGTGGCGTCGTTGCAGCAGGTCTGGGTGATGGCGTAGGAGGTCATGGCGTCGGCTCGACTCGCTCGGCTCGGATCGGCTGGTTCTCAGTCCGATCGGCTGGGATCAACTCACAACGGAACTGCTCGGGGCTGCTCGGGCTGCTCGACGAGGTTGTCCGGGCTGCTCGAAACGGTGTGGCTCAGATGAGGTTGGCGCGCTTGTAGAAAGCAAGGGCCGGCTTGGTGAGCAGGCGCGAGGAGGCCAGGAACTCCATGAGGCCCGAGCAACTGGACCGCATCATGGACTTGTGGTGCTCGTTGTTCTTCGCCTCCGCCAGGGCGCGCTTCTCGTCGAGCCCCGCGTTCGCGTACACCTTGGGGTTCACCATGCTGGTGACGATGTAGTACGACGCGATGGCGACGACGAACGCGTTGATCTGGCGGCGCAGCGGGCCCGCCCCGGAGAGGCGCTTGGTCGTCTGGTCGCGGGCGAACTTCATGTGCCGCGATTCCTCGACGACGTGGATGTTGTTGATCGTGCGGACGAACGGCACGACGCGCTCGTCGCGCATCCAGTCGCGCTGCATGACGTCGAGGACCTCTTCGGCCACCAGGATCGCGGCGTAGGCCGCCTCTCCGAAGGCCACCGTCTTGAAGGCCCGGCCGAGCTCCATCGCGAACCGCTTGGGCCGGTAGGCGGGCGCGCCCAGCTTCCGCGCACCGCGGGCGAACATGATCGAGTGCCGGCACTCCTCGGCTATCTCGGTGAGCGCCCACTGCACTTCGTCGCTGGCCGGATCCTTCATGTACACGTCGCGCAGCACCATTTGCTGGAGGATCATCTCGAACCAGATCCCGGTGCTGGCCACCGAGGCGGCTTCCTGCCGCGTCAGCTCCTTGCGCTGCGCTTCGGTGAGCTCCTGCCAGTAGGCCGTGCCGTACAGGGAGCACCATTCCGGGCTCGCGCCGTGGAAGTCCCGGTCGAGAGGGGTGTCCCAGTCCACTTCGGTGGCCGGGTCATAGGCGAGTTCGGCGGCGGAGTCGAGCAACCGCCGGGCGACGTCGTCTTCTTGGGGGTGGTTCTGCGATGCCGGCCGAACAGTGCTGCTTGCCATGCTGCGGCTCCTTGACTCTGATGCGTACGTTCTCTTGTTCGCTCAGGCAACGGACCGGGGCGCCGTTCCGCAACGCGCCGCGGCCCGCTTGTTAGACAGACGGTATAACAAGCGGGCCGCCGAGCCTACCCCCGAGTAAGAACCGAATGCGCGCAAGTTCTTGCAGCAAGGCACCCGTGCAGGTCGCGCCGACCGCGTACACCCGTTGGACACCGAATCCGCGAATCTTGCCCGCCGCGAAGGCCACGAAAGCCGCATCGGGAACGGGTAGTTGAAATATCTTGCAGAAATCATTGACGCGTACATGCGCGGACGGCAGGCTCCGACTCGGAATCCCCCCACGGCAGCCTCCCCCACGAGCCGCTGCCCTTCTCGGGCACAGCTGTGCCCGGTCCCGAAGGAGCCGCACCATGCAGCACCGTTCCCGCATCATCGGCGCGACCTCGGCCGGGGTCCTGGCCGCGGCCGGCCTGGCGACGTTCGCCCCCTCGCAGTCGCAGGCCACACCGCCCGGCGACAAGACCGTCACCGCCACCATGTTCGAGCGGCCGTACGCGGATGTCGGCAAGGCCTGCAGCGACCAGCTCGGCCCGGCGGGCTACGGCTACGTCCAGGTGTCGCCGGCCTCCGAGCACATCCAGGGCGACGAGTGGTGGACCTCGTACCAGCCCGTCAGCTACAAGATCGCGGGCCGGCTCGGCGACCGCGCCGCGTTCAAGAGCATGGTCGACGCCTGCCACCGGGCGGGCGTCAAGGTCATCGCGGACGCCGTCATCAACCACATGGCGGCCGGGTCGGGAACGGGCACCGGCGGCACGCGGTACGGCAAGTACGACTACCCCGGCTACTTCCGGGACGCCGACTTCCACACCTGCCGCACCAGCATCGACGACTACACGGACCGCGACAACGTCCAGAACTGCGAACTGGTGGGCCTGGCCGACCTCGACACCGGCAGCGAGGCCGTCCGCAAGACAATTGCCGCCTACCTCGACGACCTGCGCTCCCTGGGCGTGGACGGCTTCCGCATAGACGCCGCCAAGCACATGTCGGCAAAGGACGTCGCCGCCGTCAAGGGCAAGATGAGCGACCCCGGATTCTGGGTGTCGGAGGTCATCCACGGAGGCGGGGAGGCCGTCGAGCCCGAGGAGTACACCGGCATCGGGGACGTCGACGAGTTCCGCTACGGCGGACACCTCAAGAGCGCCTTCCAGGGCGGTGACATCGCCCGGCTGAAGTCGGTCGCCGACGGCAAGCTGGGCAGCGCGTCGGCCCGCACCTTCGTCGACAACTGGGACACCGAGCGGGGCGGCTCGACGCTCACCTACAAGGACGGCGCGACCTACGCGCTCGCCAACGCCTTCATGCTCGCCTCGCCCTACGGCTCCCCGAACGTGTACTCCGGCTACGAATGGTCCGACAAGGACGCGGGACCGCCCAGCGGCACGGAAGGCTGGACCGACACGCACGCCCGGCAGGACGTCACCGGCCTGGTCGGGTTCCGCAACGAGGTGGGCGCCGCCGAGCTGACCGACTGGTGGGACAACGGCGGCAGCGCCCTGGCCTTCGGCCGCGGCGACAAGGGCTTCGTCGCCCTCAACAACGGCGACGGCGAACTGAAGCAGACGTTCACGACGTCCCTGCCCGGCGGCACGTACTGCAATGTCGCCGAGGCGTCCCCCGACAGCTGCGACGGCAACACGGTCACCGTCGGGGACGACGGCAAGATCGAGACCACCGTGCAGGCCCGCGGCGCCCTGGCGCTGCACACGGGGGCCAAGGCGGGCTGAGGCTGCGCAAGGCGGAACACCGGGCGGCGTGGCGACCCGGCGGCAAGCTCCTCGTCCGTCGGGTCGCCCGTCACGTCGAAATAGGCGCGGGTGACGGAACGGCTTACCGGTTGGCCAGCAACTGGGCGGCGCCGAGACGGGCTTGGCGCGCGGCTTCAGGTGACCCCGATATCGCGGCCGTGGTCATCGCCCCCTCCGCCAGCAGGACCAACGTGCCGACAGTCTGCCCGGAATGGCCCGCGGCGGCCACAAGGCCCGCCATGTAATCGTGGAAGGCGCCCTTGTGCGCACGGACGGCGTCGGCCACCGCAGGGTCCACGGCACCGAGTTCGCCGAAGGAGTTGATGAAGGCGCAGCCCCGGAAGTCCGGCTCGGAGAACCACTCGTACAGCCAGTCGTAGACCGCGAGGACCCGCTCGACCCCGTCCGGTCTGCTCTGCGCGTACTCGGCGAGCCTGGCCCGCCAGCGGCGGTCACGCCGCTCCAGGCAGGCGAGGACCAGTTCCGATTTCGAGGGGTAGAGCTGGTACAGCCGCTTGAGCGAGACGCCCGACGCGGCACGCACCTGGTCCATGCCCACGGCTTGGATCCCGCGCTCGTAGAAGAGCGCCTCGGCGGCGTCGAGCAGCCTGGCTTCCGCTTCGGCGCGATCCATGACGGCTCCAAGTAGACGAGAACGGTCGTTCTCCGACCTTACTACGCTGCGGCGGACACCCGCACCCTTGCGCGAGAACGCACGTTCTCCTATCGTCGGCACCCTCGGCGGAGAACGACCGTTCTCACAGCATGCGGCCTCCGCATCGCCGCAACGTTCAGGAGAGAGCCATGACCGAACGACCCCCCCGTTCCGCCGTTCACCCGCGAGACCGCGGCCGAGAAGGTCCGCCTCGCCGAGGACGGCTGGAACAGCCGCGATCCCCACAAGGTGGCCCTCGCCTACACCAAGGACTCCCGCTGGCGGAACCGCGCCGAGTTCGTGACCGGCCGCGAGGCCATCGTCGCCTTCCTGTCCCGCAAGTGGGACCGGGAGCTCGACTACCGCCTCATCAAGGAGCTGTGGGCGCACGACGACAACCGCATCGCGGTGCGCTTCGCCTATGAGTGGCACGACGACTCCGGCCACTGGTACCGCTCGTACGGCAACGAGAACTGGGAGTTCGACGCCGACGGCCTCATGCGCGTCCGGCACGCGTCCATCAACGACCTGCCCATCCGGGAATCCGACCGCAAGTACCACTGGCCGCTCGGCCGCCGCCCCGACGACCACCCCGGCCTCAGCGACCTGGGCCTGTGACTCCCGCGTCCGCCCTGATCGATGTCCAGCGGCCGATGAGGAGCGGCAGCAGCGCGCACTGCACGGCCACGGCCACCCAGAACAGGCCCGCGCCGCCCGTGCGTTCGGCCAGCTGATAGCCCTCACCGCCGGCGACTCCGCTGACGAAGGCGCCGATTCCGGCCGCCAGCCGTTGATGGCCGAAGACGACCGCCGGCGCACGGGGCGATCGGGCGAGAGCCTCCAGGTCGTTCTTCAGGAACAGGACGATCTCCCCGAGGCAGACGAGCAGCGCCCCCGCCAGGAGCGCGGCGTGGTTCCCGACGGCGAGCGTGGCCATGCCCGCCGCCATCGCGCCGAACCCCCACCACAGGGCCCGGGCGTAGGGCAGGCGCGCGATCCGGTCCGCGAGGAGAGGCTGGGCGATCACGAGCAGCAGGGCGTAGAGCGCGAGGACCAGGCCGTAGTACGTCGTCGATGTGCGGGGCACCGCGTACAGGGCGAGGTAGTGCTGGAAGAACATGAAGACGTACAGGCTCAGCGCGGTGGTCACGAAGGGGAGCACGGCGAGGCGGCCGGTGAACGCCTTCGCGCGGCTCGGTGGTGCTTGACTCCGGCCAGCGCCGACGGCCTGTCCGCCGACGGAGCTCTCCCCGGGCAGGAACGCATGGCCCACGGTGATCGCCGCGAACAGCGCGGTGACCGCGGTGAAGAGTCCGGCCGATGCGCTCAGGACGAAGGGCGCTGCCGCCAGCGGGCCCAGGGCGATGCCCGCGTTCAGCGCGGAGCCGCTCGCGGACAGCAGCAGCGGGCGCTGCCCCTCGTCCACCCTGTGGATCAAGTAGGCCTTGTTCGCGGGCAGATAGAGCGCGGCGCCCGCGGAGACCAGGAAGAGCGCGAAGACCGCGGCGGCGGGGTGGCGCAGACCGGGCAGAAAGCAGCCGAACCCGGCCGTGCGGATCACCAGGGCGAGCAGCATCGTGCGCCGCAGTCCGATGCGCTCGGCGACCGCGCCGCCCACCACCCCGCCGGAGAACTGCACGAGAGAGGCCACGGCCAGTACGACCCCGACCGCGCCGAGCCCCATGCCGAGCCGCTCGTGGAACAGCACCGCCATGAAGGGCAGGACGGCGAAGCTGCCCAGCGGGATCAGGAACGACCCGGCGAGCAGGAAACGTTGCGGCCCGGTGAGCCGCGCGAGGCCGGACCGCAGCCGCCCGCGCGGCGTGACCGGCAGCGTCACCGGGGAGCGATGAGCGGCCGTATGCTCCCGGCGGCGCTGAGCGCGCGGTGCAGGGCGAGTTCCGCGGTCGCGCCCTCGGTCAGGACGATGCCGGTGCAGCCTCGCTGATCGCTCGCGTGCTCCAGGCGGTCGCCGGGGGCCGCGGTGGGATACCACTCGGGCGAGCCGGGGAAGGCGGCAAGGCCCTCCACGCCGGTCCAGCCGGTGAGGGTGCCGGGCCGGTCGGGATAGACCAGGACGAAGCCGGAGGCGGGGCCGGTGGCGGCGGGTGCGTCGAGCAGGGCGGGGCGCAGGCCGAGCGCCACGGCGACCATCGCGTCGTACACGTTGACGCGCAGGGCGCGGCACAGCGCCTCGCCGACGAGGGCTCCCCCGATGCGCCGGTTGATCTCGACGAGCTCGGGTCCTTCGGCCGTCAGGACCAGCTCGACGTGCGCGAAGCCCTCCGTGTGACCCGCGGCCTCCAGGACGCGCCCCACCCAGTCCTGGAGACCCGCGAACTCAGGCTCCGGCAGACCGACGGGGAAAGCGGCGGCCTCCTCGCGCACCGAAGGCTCGGGAGACATCTGACGGCTGAGCACGCCCAGGAGCTTCGTCTCCCCCGCCCAGCTCAGCGTCTCCGCGCTGTAGACGGGCCCGGCGAAGAAGGGCTCCGCGAACAGCCGCCCGGAGAAGGTGCGTTGGGCTGCTTCGCGCAGAGCCACGTGCAGCTGCCGCTCGTCGCGGACCAGCCAGACGTTGCGCGACGAGGTGCCAGCGGAGTCCTTGATGACCACCGGCAGGCCGATCTGCCGGAGCACCTCGCCGGCCGCCGAGGGCTCGGCCGGGATCGTTAGGGCGGGCCCGCGGCTCAGGTTCTTCTCGTGGAGGAGGTTGCGCACCCGGCTCTTGTCGCGCAGCAGTCGGACCGCGGCCGGGTCGGGTCCCGGCAGGTGGAGCCCGGCGGCCAGGTCCGCGCCCGGCACGCTCCAGGTGTCGGTGGTGTTGATGAGCCCCTTCAGGCCGGGGACGGCGGCCAGGGCCGCGGCGGACGCGGACGCGTCATGGGTGTCGACGTCGACGATGTCGAGTGCCCCCGGTGCCAGGCGCGCCAGCTCGTGCCGGTAGACGGACCGGTCGCCCGTGAGCAGGCAGAGCCGGTGCCCGGCGGCATCGGCCGCCTCCACCAGGCGTGCGAGGCCGAAGGTGAGTGCTTCCAGGGCGGCGATGGTCACGAGGCCTTCCCCTCCTTGTCGTGCGTCTTCTCCATGTCGTGCGTCTTCGTGCGTGCGGCGGGCGTGGACGTCCTGGCGCGTACGTCGTAACCGCGCCGGTTCCACTCCATCGCCGACCACGGCGGGGCGAGCTCGGCCAGGTCCGTGATCTGGTGCGGTTTGAGGGTGCGTGGATCGAGCGCCTCCTCGTGGCGGGCGAAGACGCGCTCGGTGTAGCGGTGACCCGTGTCCGCGCCGATCACCAGGTGCGTCCGATCGGGGTTGCGGGCCGCTTCCCAGGCCGTGACGAGGTGGGCCGCACCGGTGGAGAGCCCCGCGAACACCGCGTGGGCGCGCAGCAGATCGACGGCCCCAGCCATGGCGTGGCGGAAGTCGACCCAGTGCAGGGTGTCGTACAGGGCGTGCCGGACGTTGTCGAAGGGGATCGAGCTGCCGATCCCGGCGATGATGGCTTCGGGGTCGCTGAAGTTCTCGCTGCCGAAGGTGACGCTGCCGAAGGGCTGCAGGCCAAGCAGGCGTATGTCCCGACCGCGTCGGCGCAGCGGCTGGACGAGACCGCCGGTGGAGGCGCCGGTGCCGACGGCGCCGACCACGGTCAGCGGTGCGTCGGGCAGCGCGCCGTCGACCAGCTCCGCGAACTCCTGGTAGCCGGCGTAGTGGACGGCGTCGTGGTACTGGCGCATCCAGTGCAGATCGCCGCGTTCGGCGAGGAGTTGACGCACGCGGCGCACGCGCCGCTCCTGGTCGAGCCGCAGGCTGTCCGACGGCGGCATCTGGTCCACCGTGGCGCCGAGGATCTCCAACTGGGCGCGCATAGCGGCGTCGACGGTGGTGGAGGCGACGACGTGGCAGCCGAGGCCGTAGCGGTGGCAGGCCATGGCGAGGGCCAGGGCGTAGATGCCGCTGGAGCTGTCGACGAGGGTCTGGCCGGGGCGTACGGTGCCGCGGTCAAGCAGGGTGCGGACCGCGCCGAGCGCGGCGTACACCTTCATCGTCTCGAACCGTGCGAGGACGACGTTGTCGGAGAGCCGCAGCAGGTCGGGCGCCTTCATGGCGTCGGTGATGTGCCCGTGGACGGTGGCCGCGGGGGCTGCCGCGGTACGCAGGGGGGTCACCGCCCGACCGACCGGAGGTAGCCGCCCAGGCGCTCGGCGCCCTTGACGTTGCGCGGTCCGCTGACGGCGTCGCCGTAGGACATCACGAAGAAGCGGTTTTCCTTGACGGCGGGGACCGACTTCAGGCCGGCCAGCGACTTCAGGTAGGCGATCTTGTCCTTGGCCGGTTGGTCCGCGTAATCGATGATGACGATGACCTCGGGCTTCGCCTTGATCACTGGCTCCCAGCCCACGGTCGTCCAGCCCTTGTCCAGGCCGTCGAAGACGTTGGTGGCGCCCGCGGCCTCGATGATGTCGTTCGGTGCGGCGTGGCGTCCGGCGGTGAAGGGCTGGTCGGTGCCCGAGTCGTAGACGAAGACTCTGGCCGGGTCGCCCTTCTCGGGCCAGGTCTTCTTCAGGGCTGTGACGCGCTCCTTGAGGCCGGTGACGACCTTGTCGGCCCGCTTCTGCACGCCGAAGATCCGGCCCAGGTTGTCCAGGTCCGTGTAGAGCGCCTCCAGGGGGGTGACGTCGACGCTCTTGTCGCCGTAGTCCCAGCACGTCTCGGTGTGCAAGTAGCTGGCGGACCCGACCTTCTGAAGGAGGGCGGGCGTGATGCCGCGCTCTTCGCTGAAGCCGGAGTTCCATCCGGCGAGGACGAAGTCGGCCCTGGCGTCCACGACGATCTCCCGGGTGATGCGCTCGGTGCCCAGGCGCTCCACGTCGGCGTAGTCCTCGCGCCAGGGCGAGCCCTTGACGGAGGGATCACCGAGCTTGTTCATGACGTAGCCGCGCATCCGGTCGGCGAGGCCGAGGGAGAACATCTTCTCGGCGCCGCTCACGTCGTAGGCCACCGGACGCTTCGGTCGGGTGTACGTGACGTCCTTGCCGCAGTTGGAGACGGTGACCGTCTGGGTCTTGTTCTTCGCCGCCGGCTCGACCTCGGCGCCGCAGCCGGTGGCCAGGAGTCCGGTCGTGAGCAGCGCGGCGGCCGCCAGGGCGCGGGGCAGCGGTAGTCGGATCATGAGTGCGGTCCTTCTGACAGGGCGTCGGCGGGGGCCGGGGCGCCGGTGGGGGCGAGGTCGTAGACGAGTTGGGGTGTCCCGGTGCGCGGGTGGTGCACGACCGTGGCATCGACGCCGAACACCTTGCGGATCAGCTCGGGGTTCAGGACCTCGGCCGGGCTGCCCGCGGCGACCAGGGAGCCGGAGCTCAGGACGGCGATGCTGTCGCAGGCGGCGGCCGCCAGGTTGAGGTCGTGCAGGGCGGTGAGCACGGTGAGGCCCGATCCGCGCAGGAAGGACAGGAGTTCCACCTGGTGGCGGATGTCCAGGTGGTTGGTGGGCTCGTCCAGGACCAGGACGCGGGGTTCCTGGACGAGGGCGCGCGCCACGAGGACGCGCTGCCGTTCGCCGCCGGAGAGGGTGAGCACGCTGCGCTCCGCGAGGTGGGTGACGTCGAGGCGGTCCATCGCCTGCTCGCACAGGGCGCGTTCGCGTGCGGTGAGGGGCTGGTTGCCGCGGGCGTGCGGAGCACGGCCCAGGGCCACCACCTCCTCGACGGTGAAGTCGAGTTCGGTGTGGCTCTCCTGGGTGAGCGCGGCGATGGAGCGGGCGCTGTCGCGCAGCTTGAGGGACGTCAGGTCGGCGCCGTCCAGGAGCACGGCGCCGGACGTCGGTTTCAGCGCCCGGTAGACGCAGCGCAGGGCGGTGGACTTGCCGCTGCCGTTGGGGCCGACGAGCCCGACGATCCGGCCGGCGTCCACCTCGATGTGCAGCCGGTCGACCAGGGCCCGCCCCGCCGCCTCGACCGTCAGATCCCGCAGGACGAGGGACATCTACCGCCCTCCGAACAGGTAGCCGCGGCGGCGCATCAGCACGATGAACACCGGCACGCCGATCAGCGCGGTGATGACCCCGAGCGGTAGTTCCTCGGGGGCGAACGCGGTACGGGCGACGAGGTCGACCCAGACCAGGAAGCAGGCCCCGGCGAGCGGCGCGACGGCGAGGACCCGGCGGTGCGTCGAGCCGACCAGGATGCGCACGACGTGCGGCAGGACGAGCCCGACGAAGCCGATCGCGCCGCTGACCGCGACGATCAGACCGGTGACCGCCGCCGTGAGCAGGAACAATCCGCGGCGCAGTGCCTCCGCGTCCACGCCCAGGCTGGCCGCGGTCTCGTCCCCGAGCGACAGCACGTCCAGGGACCGGCTCTGGCGCAGCAGCACCACGACCGTCACCAGGACGGCACCGGCCGCGAGCGGCAGCGACTCCCAGGACGCCGAGCCGAGACTGCCGAGCAGCCAGAAGAGGACCGTACGGGCGGCCTGGCCGTTCGGCGAGAGGAAGACGAGCACGCTCATCAAGGCCTGGAACCCGTACGCCAGCGCGACCCCGGTGAGCACGAGCCGCAGCGGTGTCAGGCCGAGCGGCCCGCGTGCGGCCAGATACACCAGGACGGTGGCCCCGAGCGCGCCGAGGAACGCGGCCGCGGACAAGGCGTAGACGCCCAGACCGGCGAAGACGCCGAACACCACGACCGCGGTGGCGCCGACGGACGCGCCGGAGGAGATGCCGAGGACGAACGGGTCGGCGAGGGCATTGCGCACCAGCGCCTGGACGGCGACGCCGACGACCGCGAGCCCCGCCCCGACCACGGCGGCGAGCAGCACTCTCGGGGTACGGACGTGCCAGACGATGGAGTATCCGCTGACCTCGTCGGCGCCGATGCTGCCGCCGGTGAGGGCGGCGGTCAGGAAACGGATGACGTCGCCGGGCGGTACGACGGTCGGGCCGAGCGCGATCCCTGCCAGGACGGAGATCACCAGGGTCACGGAGAGCACCGTCAGCGTGATCACGAGCCGGCCGCGGCCTGCCTTGCCCGCGGTCGGCTGGTGCGGGTCCGTCTCCGGAGGGGAGGCGGCCCTTGTTGTGGCCTCGGTCATGAAGTCCCTTCGCACGCGGGGCAGTTCGCAGCGGTACGGCCACTCCGGCACGGCGCGGCACGCTCCAGTAGTCGGCGCGATCCGCCGCCGAGTTCCCGTCGGTGCACAAGTCGGTGCACAAGGAGATTCACGAACTGCCGCGGTCACCGACCGGGCTTGGTCCCTCGCACGATCAGGCGTCGCGAGTGCTGGTCGTAGGGCGCGCCGTCGAAGCCGCCGAAGCACTCCACGCCGGTGAAGCCGGCCTCTTCGAAGAGGGCGCGCAGCTCGGCGGCGCTGTAGAGGAAGGAGGTGATCGAGGCCTCGCGCGCGACCCCGTCGCGCACGAGTGTCCAGTCGGTCCGCAGCCTGGTCCAGCTGTCCAGGACGGTGTCGCGCTGCACCACGTAGGCGCCGTCGAGTTCGACGAGTTGGGGGCGGCCGATCCAGCCCGCGAGCACCTCTTTGCCCATCACGTCGACGAGCAGTTGCCCGCCGGGCGTCAGCGAGCGATGGGCGTTGCACAGCACCCGGAAGTTGTCCCGCGGGTCGTCGAAGTAGCCGAAGGAGGTGAAGACGTTGAGCACGACGTCGTACGAATCCGGCTCGGCGTGGGTGAGCATGTCCGCCCGCACCAGGCGGACGTCGACCGCGGCGTCCGCGCACACGGCCTGCGCCCGCTTCAGGAGTTCCGCGCTGAGGTCCACTCCCGTGACCTCGTAGCCGCGGCGCACCAGCGGCACGAGATAGAGGCCGGGTCCGCAGCACAGGTCGAGGACGCGGCTGCCCGCCGGAAAGGCGAGCAGCGGCGAGCCGGCCACGACATCGGCCGTCTCCGCCCGCCGCCGCTCGGAGAACATCGTCTCGGAGAAGTCCGACCAGAATTCGTCGTCCTCGTACCAGTGCATGCTGCCGCCACCTCGATCCAGTGGGCCGTCCGGAACGTCCAGACGTGCTCACCAGTGGTCGGCCGCGGGTCTCGTCCGGTTCCCGATCGGCTCAGATCGGCGAGGCGGGCGCCGAAGGGAGGCTGCCCTGGTGCGCGGCGAGCGCGCCCGCCGTTTCCCCCCGGCGGGCGCCGGCACCGGATCCGATGCGCGCTCCATGCGCACCGCCGCCGTCCGCGACGGTGACGGCTACGGCTTCGCCGGGGTGTGCCCCGGCCGGGGATTCGGCGTGAAATGCGAGGGCGCCGGACCTGCGGCCCGGCGCCGTCCCGCGACTAGGCGCCGCTCGCCTTGAGCATGTCCTCGCGCTCGACGATCTTCACGCGCTCGCGCTCCTCGGCCGCGCCGAGGGCCTTCTCCGCGGCGTCGAGGAGGTGCCAGCCCTCCCAGGTGGTGAAGCGGACGTTCTGCTCGGCGAGGTAGGCGTTCACCGCCTCCGGCTCGGGGGCGGTGGGCGTGTGCAGACGGGCGTTCGCGTGGTCGTCCAGGAGGCTGGCGACCGTCTCGTTGGCGTCGCCCTTGGTGTGCCCGATCAGGCCGACGGGGCCGCGCCGGATCCAGCCGGTGACGTACGTGGACTGCAGGTGCTCGCCGGTCTCCTCGATGACCCGGCCGCCCTTGTCCGGCACCGTGCCCGAGGCGACGTCCCAGGGCAGCTTGGGCAGCTCGTCGGAGAGGTAACCCACGGCGCGGTAGACGGCGCCGAGGTCCCAGTCCTTGAACTCGCCGGTGCCCTTGACGTTGCCGGTGCCGTCGAGGGCGGTGCGCTCGGTGCGCAGGCCGACGACCTTGCCGTCCTCGCCGAGGATCTCGGTCGGCGACTCGAAGAAGTGCAGGAAGAGCTTGTGCGGGCGGTCGCCGACGTCGCGGATGGCCCAGTTCTCCAGCGTCTTGGCGACCATGTCGGCCTGCTTGTTGCCGCGCCGGGTCGCGATCGAGCCGTCGTCGTAGTCGATGTCCTCGGGGTCGACGATGACCTCGATGTTCGGGGAGTGGTCGAGCTCGCGCAGCTCCATGGGGCTGAACTTGGCCTGCGCGGGGCCGCGGCGCCCGAAGACATGCACCTCGAGGGCCTTGTTGGCCTTGAGTCCCTCGTGCACGTTGGCCGGGATCTCGGTGTAGAGGAGCTCCTCCGCCGTCTTGGCCAGGATGCGCGCCACGTCGAGCGCCACGTTGCCGACGCCGAGCACGGCGACCTTCTCCGCGTCGAGCGGCCAGGTGCGCGGCACGTCCGGGTGGCCGTCGTACCAGGAGACGAAGTCCGCCGCGCCGTACGAGCCGTCGAGGTCGATGCCGGGGATGTCCAGGGCCCGGTCGGCCGTCGCGCCGGTGGAGAAGATCACCGCGTCGTAGAAGGAGCGCAAGTCGTCCAGGTCGATGTCCCGCGGGTAGTCGACGTTGCCGAAGAAGCGGATCTGCGGCTTGTCGAGGACCTGGTGCAGGGCCGTGACGATGCCCTTGATGCGGGGGTGGTCGGGGGCGACGCCGTAGCGGATCAGGCCGAACGGCGCGGGCATCCGCTCGAAGAGGTCGATCGACACACCGGGCTCGACCGCCACTGCGGATTTCAGCAGCGCGTCGGCGGCGTAGATGCCGGCCGGACCGGCTCCGACAACAGCTACCCGCAGAGGGCGAGACATGATCAGGTTTCCCTTCGAGCGAAGACATGGGGCTCGCGGGGAAGCCTAAACTAAGGCAATCCTAAGTTAGTACCCGGGCTGGACCTATGACCTCATAAGGCAGGCTTATGGGGTCACGTAGGCAGGGTTTGAGGCGGGCAGGGCGGCGCCGTGGCTCCCGGTGCGCGGAGATGCGGGCGGGACGCGGGGGAACTCGGGCAGCCGACGTCGCGTTGTCAACTCAGCGGGCTATCAGCCGAGTTGGGTATGCGCCCGCCCTGTGCTCACCCTGCGCAACCGAGTCGGTCGACTCGCACTTCCACCCTTCTTCCGTTCTTCTTCCGCTCTACACGGAGGCCCGGAACCATGAACCGTAGTCACCAAGATCACTCCCAGCCGTCCCGCCGCACCGTCCTCGGCGGCGCCACCGCCGCGGCCCTCGCCCTGGCGACCGGCGCCGGAACGGCCGCCTCCGCCACCGCCGCGCAGAACACACGAGGCGCCGCCTGGCCCACCGAGTTCCCGCTCCCCGACGGCTTCCTGCCCGAGGGAATCACCATCGGGGAGAAGCCGTACGCCTACATGGGCTCGCGCGCCAACGGCGCCGTCTACCGCACCGACCTGCGCACCGGCCGTGGCGAGGTCTTCTACGAGGGCGCGGCGGGCACGGTGGCGGTCGGCCTGAAGATCGACGACGACGGCCTGCTCTACATCGCCGGGAACACCGGGGTCGCCCGGATCCTGGACACCCGCAGCCGCGAGCTGGTGGCCACGTATCAGCTGACGGAGGCGACTCCCGCCCACTTCATCAACGACGTCACCCTGCTCGGCGAGCGCGCCTGGTTCACCGACTCCCGCGACAGCGTGCTGTACGGCGTGCCGCGCGGCCGCAGAGGCGCGGTGCGCGCGCTGCCGCTCGGCGGGGACTGGGTGCAGACGCCGGGCGTGATCAACGCCAACGGCATCGCCGACACCCCCGACGGCCGGGCCCTGATCGTCGTCAGCAGCTCACCGGGCAAGCTCTACCGCGTCCACCTCAAGACCGGACACGCCACGGAGATCACGCTGGTCGGCGCGGGCGACGTGCTCAACGGCGACGGCCTGTTGCGCGTCGGGCGCACCCTGTACGTCGTCCAGAACCGGCTCAACAAGGTCAGCGTGTTCCACCTCGACGCCAAGGCCGCGACCGCCACCCTGCGCCGCACGATCACCGACCCGCGCTTCGACATCCCCACCACCGCGGCCCGCTGGCGCGATCGCCTCTATCTCGTCAACGCCCGCTTCACCAGCCCGCAGGAGCCCACGACGACGTTCAACGCCGTCGCCGTTCCGCTCTGAACCGCCCCTTTGATTCGAGGCCGGACGGCGCCGGAGGGCACCGATTGAAAGATCAAAGTGCCGCCGGGTTAGCATATGAGCGCCGCCTAGCTCGAAAGATAAACCTGTGACTGTCAATGACGACTCGTTCACCAACTGGAAGAACCGCGAGGAGATCGCGGAGTCGATGATCCCGATCATCGGGAAGCTGCACCGGGAGCGGGACGTCACCGTCCTGCTCCACAGCCGCTCCTTGGTGAACAAGTCGGTGGTCAGCCTCCTGAAGACCCACCGATTCGCCCGTCAGATAGCCGGCGCGGAACTCTCCGTCACCGAGACGCTGCCGTTCCTCCAGGCCCTCACCGCGCTCGACCTCGGCCCTTCGCAGATCGACATCGGTCTGCTCGCCGAGTCCTTCAGGGCCGACGACCGCGGCCTGTCGGTGGCGGAGTTCACCGCCGAGGCCGTCGCCGGCGCCACGGGCGAGAACAAGATCGAGAGCCGCGAGGGGCGCGACGTCGTCCTCTACGGCTTCGGTCGCATCGGCCGCCTCGTCGCCCGCCTGCTCATCGAGAAGGCCGGCTCGGGCAACGGACTGCGCCTGCGCGCCGTCGTCGTCCGCAAGAGCGGCGGGCGGGCCGTCGAGGACTTGGTCAAGCGCGCCTCGCTGCTGCGCCGTGACTCCATCCACGGCCAGTTCCAGGGCACGATCACCGTCGACGAGGCGAACGGCACGATCGTCGCCAACGGCAACGTGATCAAGGTGATCTACGCCAACGACCCCTCCGAGGTCGACTACACGGCGTACGGCATCAAGGACGCCATCCTCATCGACAACACCGGCAAGTGGCGCGACCGCGAGGGACTCTCGCAGCACCTGCGCCCCGGTATCGACAAGGTCGTCCTGACCGCGCCGGGCAAGGGCGACGTCCCGAACATCGTGCACGGCGTCAACCACGACACGATCAAGCCGGACGAGCAGATCCTGTCCTGCGCCTCCTGCACCACCAACGCGATCGTCCCGCCGCTCAAGGCGATGGCCGACGAGTACGGCGTGCTGCGCGGCCACGTGGAGACCGTCCACTCGTTCACCAACGACCAGAACCTCCTGGACAACTTCCACAAGGCCGACCGCCGCGGCCGCTCCGCGCCGCTGAACATGGTCATCACCGAGACCGGCGCCGCATCCGCCGTCGCCAAGGCGCTGCCCGACCTCAAGGCGCCCATCACCGGCAGCTCGATCCGCGTCCCCGTCCCGGACGTCTCGATCGCCATCCTGAGCCTGCGCCTGGGCCGCGAGACCACCCGCGACGAGGTTCTCGAGCACCTGCGCGACGTCTCGCTGCACTCGCCGCTGAAGCGCCAGATCGACTTCACGACCGCTCCCGACGCCGTCTCCATGGACTTCGTCGGCTCGCGGCACGCCTCGATCGTCGACGCGGGCGCCACCAAGGTCGACGGCGACAACGCGATCCTCTACCTCTGGTACGACAACGAGTTCGGCTACTCGTGCCAGGTGATCCGCGTCGTCCAGCACGTCTCCGGCGTGGAGTACCCGACGTACCCGGTGCCGGTGGCCTGATCTCCGCGATGTCATGGGAGGGGCCGTGCCCGGATACTCGTATCCGGCCACGGCCCCTCCCCCTTACCCCTGCCTGTCCGGTACCCGCTGCCGCAGGACGAGGCCGGGCAGGTCCGCCGCGCCCGCGACGGTCCCCCGGGCGAAGGCGGCCACGTACGCGCTCTCGCCCAGAGCCCGGCGCACCCTGACGACCGTCCGTACGTGCACGTCGTGCCAGGGGACGAGGCCGTCGAGGGCGACCCCCGTCGTACGTCTCAACTGGGCTGCCGCGCCGAGGAGTTGGGCGGCGTAGTCGGGTTCATCCGTCGCTTCGGCGGCCCAGGCGAGGGATTCCACGCCCCACACCGGACCCCAGCGGTCGTCGATCTCCCATTGAGGGCCGAGGCTCTCGCGGAACAGGCGGACCGCGTCATGGGGATCGCCGTGCAGCAGCTCGGTCAATCCGTGCACCCACCGCGTCCACGAGCGGGCCCAGAAGCCGCCGCGGGCCGAGCCGTCGGCCACGTACTCCTCGCAGGCCGCGAACGCCGCGTCCCGTTCACCGAAGAAGGCGCAGGACATCGCCCAGAGCATGGTCGCCATATGGGCGTCCCCCGTCAGGCCCGCCTCCCGCATCCTGCGGCGGGCCTGGTCGAACAGCGTGATCGACGTGGGGCAGCCGCGGATCAGTATGGCGTCGGCTCCCCGGATGAACAGGGCGGCAGGCAGCGGTTCACCGCAGGGGATCTGCTCCGCGAGGCGGTAACAGGCGGTCAGATATGTGCGCGCGGTGGCCTGTTCGCCCTGGCACATGGCCACCCACGCCTGGAGGGTCATGGCTCCGATCAGCGCGGGGTCCGGGCCGCCCGAGGGCACGGACGACACGTCCGGCATGACCGGCGCCAGCGTGCGCCCGAACCAGTGGCGTCCCTCGCCCAGCGTGCTGCTGAAGAACCAGAAGCGGGTGCGGGTGAGGTTCACCGTGATCTCGAGGCCTGCCGCCGCCCCGTCGGGCTGGGTCGCGCTGAAGTCCAGGGCGGCCCGGATGTTGGGCAGTTCACGGCGCAAGGCGCTGAGCCATTCGACCTCCAGCGGACCGCACCACTGCGCCGCCGCCGTGGCCGCCATGGTCCGGTAGTAGTCGAGGTGCCGCCGCCGGAGCACCGTCTCCTGCCCCAGGACCCGCAGCCGGTGGCCCCCGTACTGGCGGATGGTCTCCAGGAGACGGTAGCGGGTGCGGCTCTCCCGGTTGCCCGTGCTCAGGATGGACTTGTCGATCAGTCCCGACAGAAGCCGTACGAGCTGCTCGCGGTCGATGCCGTCGCCCGAGCAGACCGTCTCGGCCGCCTTGAGTCCGAAGTCGCCGGAGAAGACGGAGAGACGGGCCCACAGGACCTGTTCCGGCTCCGTGCACAAGTCGTGGCTCCAGTCGACCACGCCGCGCAACGTACGGACGTAGCGCGAGGCGGGGGTGTGCTGCGGCCCCGGAGGGCCGCCGGAGTCGGCGTCGGCCAGGAACTGGAAGCGGTCGTCGAGCCGTTCCAGGATCTCCTCGGCCGAGAACGTGGCGAGGCGGATCGCCGCCAGCTCGATCGCCAGCGGAATGCCGTCCAGGCGTCGGCACAGCTGCTGGGCCGCGCCGCCTCCCGCGTCGATCACTCGCACGCCGGGCGCCGATGCCGCCGCCCGGTCGGCGAGCAGCCGCAGTGCTTCGCTCTGGGTCAGCGGCGCCAGCGGCAGCACGTGTTCGCCCTGGACGCGCAGGAGATGACGGCTGGTCGCAAGGACTCGCAGGCCGGGGGCCGCGCGCAGCAGCGCGTGGACCAGGTCGGCGGTGGCCGTCACGACATGCTCGCAGTTGTCCAGGACAAGGAGCGTACGCATGTCCCGCAGCCGTCGTACGAGGACCTCGCGGCCCGGCAGCGCGGACTGGTCCTGGAATCCCAGGGCCTCGCACACGGCCCGGTCCAGGAGTCTGGGGTCGGTCAGCGGGGCCAGGTCCACCGTCCACACCCCGTCGGGGCAGGAGCCCGCCGCGTCGGCGGCCACCCGCAGCGCGAGCCGGGTCTTGCCCACCCCGCCCACGCCCGTCAGGGTGACAAGACGCGCCACCCCGAGCAGCCGCCCGGCCTCGGCCCGCTCCCGGTCCCGCCCGACGAACGAGGTCGTCTCGGCCGGCAGCTCGCCGCCACGCTCCGACATGCCCGGCGCGGCAGGTGCGGCAGGAGCGGCGCCCCGCACAGTGGTTGCCCTGCCTCCGCCGCCCGACCAGGCCAGCGCGGGGTCATCGGCCAGCATCCGGCGGTGCAGCTCGCGCAGTTCGGCGCCCGGATCGACGCCGAGCTCCTCCGCGAGCAGCGCCCTGACCGTGCGATAGCAGTGCAGCGCCTCGCCCTGACGCCCCGCACGGTGCAGGGCCAGCATCCGCTGCGCCCAGAACGGCTCCTGGAGCGGGTGCGAGCAGGTCAACTCGGACAATTCCGGCAGGAGTTCCGTATGCCTGCCCAGTTCGAGGTCGGCGCCGACCCGCAGTTCCAGGGCCACCAGACGGCGTTCGAACAGGGCGGGCACGACATCGCGCTGCAGCGATGCCGAGGGCACGTCGCACAGCGGTCGTCCGCGCCAGAGTCCGAGAGCCTCGGCAAGGAGCGCCGAGGAGTTCTCCGCGTCGTGCGCCGCGAGCGCCGACTTTGCGCGGCGCATCAGCAGGTCGAAGCGCCGCAGATCGAGCTCGTCGTCGGTCGCCTCGATGGCGTACCCCCGCGGATGGGTGCGCACCCGGCCCCGGCCTGCCGCACCGCCGAGCGCGCGGCGCAGCCGCAGCACGTGATTCTGCAGGGTGTTGCGGGCGCCGCCCGGCGGGTCCTCGTCCCACAGCCGGTCCACCAGGGTCTCCACTGGGACGACGCGCCCCGCGTCGAGCAGCAGGGTGGCGAGCACGATCCGCTGTTTGGTGGCCGGGATCGGCACGACGACACCGTCCCACACCACTTCGACCGGCCCCAGCAATCCGAACTCATAGCCCATCGAGCCCCCGTCCGCACCCACCTCGAGCACGCCATATCAGCGCAACGTAACGAAGGTATCGCAGAAAGTAACCGTCGGACGGGGGTCACTGCGATCTCTCCACATTCCGGTGACACGCGCGGACGGCGCCGGCCCGGGCGAGGCGCGTGACCGGCAAGTGACCGGCGTGACAGCGCGGCGGCGCACCGTTTCTGCCGTCAGCGACAGCGAAGGCCGTGGGGCCGCGGGGAGGAAACGAGAGGATGAGTGCGCCGCACGACGCCGGGGAAGTTTCGGCCACGCTCGCATGGACACGGTGGTTCCGCAGGACGGTCACCGTCACGGACCTGCCGGACCCCGGCACCGCGGCGGGCCGCCGGGTGGACGAGGCCGCCGCACGGTTCGCCGACAGGCGGCTGACCGACCGGCCGCGCACCGACCGGCCGCTGTGGTTCACCCCCGAGCGGCGCGCCGCCCTGCTCGCGGAAGCACGCGAGGGTATCCGCACCGACCCCGAGCACAACAACGGCAAGGTCAACGCCAAGTTCGGCCCGCTGGCCCGGGAACTGGTGCGCACGGTGGACCTGGCGCGGTACGTCGAGTCGGTGACCGGTGTCGCGGTACGTCCGCCGCACGCGTCCACCTACCTGGGCTACCTGTTCGACGGCAGCGCCCTCGAACTGCACCTGGACGACGAGCGCTACGGCGACATCACCCTGCCCCTGTGCCTGCACCACAAGCCGTCCTGCGACGGGAGCGCGGGCAGCCGGACCGTCTTCCTGGAAGGACGCCGCCGCCGCTTCGTGGACCTCGCCGAGCGGGAAATCCTGGTCTTCGACGGTGTGTTCGCACCGCACGGACGGACCCCGGTGACCGGTGGCGAGGAGATCGTCCTGCTCAGCTTCGGGTTCCGTGCCGCCAGGAACACGACCGGACGCAGCGGCGACGTCGAGTTTCCGCCGGAGGCCTGAGCCCTCGGCGGGATGCAGAAAGAGCGGAATACCGAAAGAACACCGAGCACACCGAGCACACCGAGAAAGGGATGGACGCATGGGCGAAGAGAACGCTCCGCAACCAGAAGAGACCGAGGCGCACGCCGCGGTACCCGACGTCGACGACTTCGCGGTGACCGAGGTCGAGGACGCCTCCGCGGCCTTGATCCAGTACCGCCCCGACATGGGCTGAACCCACCGAGAGAACGCCTGATTCGTGCCGGCGCGGGGCTGCTGTGTCCCCGCGCCGGTGCGCCCGGCGACACGTGAGGGGACACGAGGAGTGCACACCGCAGACCTGAAGACCGACGGACGCTACCGGCTCAGCCCCGCCGTGCGGCTGCTGCCGCCGGGCTCTTTCGGCAACCGGCAATGGCTCGCGGTCGATCTGGTGGCCAAGCGCCGGCTGGCCATCGGCAGGCACGCCGTGGCGCTGTGCGTACTTGCCGCGGGCCCGACCACCCTGGCGGACGCGGTCCGCGCCGTCGCCGACTACGCCGGCGCGGGCAGGGAGGAACTGGCCAAGACGTTCGGAACGCTCCTGGACCAGGAGATCCTGGTGGCCGCGGAACCCTCCGAGCAGAGCCGCTGGGTGGACGAACTCCTCGCCCAATGGCGCGCGTACGGCTGGGCCGAGGCGGCCGACCACCATCTGATGACCTTCGACTACCCCTTCCACGACTACAGCGCCGACGGCTGGACGCAGGACCGGACTCTCATGCGCGCCTACCGCGACGCGGAATTCGACGGCGGACGGTACAAGGCCGCGGACCGGGGCCCGGAGGCGGCGGGCGGGCCGCGGGCGCCGCGGGTCACCGACGTCCTGCCGACGCTGGACGCCGGACTCGATGAGCTGAGCGGCCCGCCCCGCCGCGCGCGCACGCTGGACGCCGACGCCCTGCTGCGTCTGATGTCCGTCGTGTTCGGCGTCCTGGAGAGCAAGGGCGGCGGGCCGGGAACGGCTCCCTTCATCAGGCGCACCAGCCCCTCGGGCGGGGCGCGCCACCCTTCCGAGGGCTACGTGTGCGTCTTCGACGTGCCGGGGCTCGAAGCCGGCTGGTACCACTACTCCTGCGGCGACGACGCACTGTACAAGGTCGCCGATCCGGACACCGAGCGCTCGGGGCGCGCGCTGTTCGGGGCGCTGCGAGCACCGTTCCCCGTCCGCGCCGTACTGGTCATGACCAGCGTGTTCGGCCGCAACATGTACCGCTACCGCGAACCGCGCACCTTCCGCACCCTGTTCATGGACGTCGGACACCTGCTCACCACCGCGGAGATCGCCGGGCGGGCCACGGGCATCTCCGTCTTCGGACAGCACGGCATCGACGACGCCTACGTCGGTGACGTCCTGCGCCTTGCGCCGGACGAAGAAGCCCCGCTGCTCTCGGTCGCCCTCGGGGACGGCTGCCCGGCCCCCGGATCCCCCTCGCCCGAAAGGCCCTGAACGCCATGGTCAGCCTGCAGTACATGCGCGCCCTGCCGGCGCCGGAGAACAACGCCCGGCGGCTCGAACTGGTCCGCCCTGGCAGCGCCAGGAAGTTCGGCCTGTCCACCGCGGCCGCCCTGGAGTACGTCTACGACGGGCCGCGCCGTACTGAACTCGGCCACCTCGTCGGCGAGTCGGAAGAGGCGGAGGAGGCAGCGGAGTCCGACCACGGGAACTTCGACCGGTGGATCGAGCGCAACTGGGCCTGGTGCGCGCCCTACTACCTGTTCTCGCGGCGCTCCGACTACGCCGACGTGGACGACGCGGACGGCGAGATCCGGCGGCGGGTCCTGGACACCTACCTGGCCGGCGGTGACCCGCCGCAGCCGCCGCACACCGGCGCCCCGCTGGTGCACCTCGACCACCGCAACGTCTCGGCGAAGCTCGATGTGGGAGGCACCCTGGCCGCCAGGCGCTCGGTGCCCCGTCCCCGGCGCCGGCCCTTCTCCTCGGCCGACCTGGGCTGGGTCCTGTTCACCGGCTGCGCGCGGATGCGGGCGGCCCTGGCCCGCCAGGCATCGGCGGCCGAGGACCCCTTGGCGCTCCTGACCAGCTTCGGCAGCGCGCTGGACGTCTACGTCGTCGCCTACGCGGTCGACGGCCTGACCCCTGGCGTCTACCGCTACGACGTGGCGCGGGACGGTCTGGGCCCGCTGCCCGGCCGGCCATCCGCCGACGCCCTGCGCCGGCGGATGGCGGCGATCCTGGTGGGTCAGCCGGCTCCGCTGTCGGCCGCGGCCACCGTGGTCCTGGTCGCCGACTTCGAGCGCTACCAGTGGCGGTACCGCCATGAACGGGCGCTGCGCCACCTGTGGCTCGACGCTGCGCACGCCATGGGATATCTCCTGTTCAGCGCCACCGCACTGCGGAAGTCGACCCATATCAGCCCCGCCGCACGGGACTCGCAGGGCAACGCGTTCCTGGGGCTCTCCGACGCGCGTCATCAGATCATGTACTCGCTCAGCACGGGCTGAGCGAGGTGAGCACGCACTCCGGCGCGGGGTCGATTCCTCCCCTCGATCCCGCGCTGGCCGGGGTGATCGCCGACGCGGTGCGGTGGTTGTGCCGCACGCGTCCTCCGGCCGCCTGGCTCAGGGGCGCGGAGCCGGATTGGGACCGGCCTTGGGACAGGGATACGGGCGGGGCCGAACTGCACGCCCTGGCCGCACGCCTCTCCCCCGTGCACCGCACCCCGCCGAGCGCCTGGGACGGGGCCGTGGCCCGGCAGTTGGGCGACTGGATCCACGGTCAGGACCGATGGCTGCGACAGCTCGGGCCGGGCGATGCGCGTCTTGCCGAAGCCTGTGCGCAGACCCGCGCCCTGGCGGCCGAGCGGCCCGAGTACGCGCAGGAGTGCCGTCGGCATGTCCGGGCGCTGAGAGCGGCGGCGCCGCACGCGCTCCGGACGCCGCCGATCGACTTCCCCGAGGGCTGCGCCGCGCCATCCGGCGACACACACCTCCTGATGCGCGAACTGCTCCTCGAAACCGCCGCCGAGCACTCCACCGCCCGCCGCCGCTACGCCGGTGAGGCAGCCGCCCTGGCGCACGACCTGGCCGGGCAGAAGCCCTCCGCGCTTCTGCACCTGTTGCAGACCGGTGGGGCTTGCGGACCCCCGGCCGGGTTCGAGCCGCCCGAAGTGCGGCTGGCCCGCGGCCCCATGGCCGATCTCGTGCCGGTGGCCCTGTTCCGGCCCGGTGAGCGCGGCGGGGTGGTGTACCTCGGGCCGCAGGTGCCCACGGCACGCGGGGCCGCGCCCCGCGACCGCCTCGCCCTGCTGTTGCTCCTGGCCCACGAGGCGTTTCCCGGCCATGCCCTGCACGCCCATCACGCCCGGTCGCGGTTCGGCGGCGCGGCGGCGGTCCTCGGGGACATCAGCGCCCTGGAGGGCTGGGCGATGATCGCCGAGCAGCAGCTGGCCGAGGAACGTCCCGGCCTTGCCGAGATCGCCCTGTGGTTCCGGGTGAAGCGGCTGCTGCCGGTCGTCGTGGCCGACGTACGCGCACGCCTTGGCATCCGGGCGGCGCGGGAGATCGTGCGCCGCGTCGCCGAAACGTCGCCGACGCTGTTCCGGGACATCCCGGCCGGTCACCAGATCCTGGCGGCGAACCGGGCCTACGCGCAGGGATACGTCGAGGCCCTGCACGCCCTCGATACGCTCGAGCACGCCTCGGGGGTGCCGCCGGCCGCCGCGCGGCTGCGCCTGGTGACGGCGGGCGGCATCCGGGCCGCCCTGCTGCCGGACGTCCGGGAGTCTGTGCCCGGCCGCCGCTCACCCTCCCAGCAGCCGCCGGGCTCCGAGAGCCAGCGAGATTTCCACCAGGTCGCCGACCCGGGTGAGGCTGCGGCCGGTCAGTTGCTCGACACGGCGCAGCCGGTTGAGGACGGTGTTGCGGTGGCAGTAGAGGCGGGTCCCCGCACGCTGCGCGGAGCCGTCGGCATCCAGCCAGACCACGAGCGTGTCCAGGAGAAGGTCCCGGTCTGCGGGGTCGAGGGAGCCCAGCGGGCCGAGGACACGCTCGGCCAGCGCCTGCGCCAGTTCGGGGGACGAGACGACGAGGGCGTCGGGCAGGCGTTCGTCCAGTAGGACGGTGCCGCCGCCGGGAGGGCAGGCGCGCAGTGCGGTGTCGGCGAGGCGGCGGGCATGGGGGACGGCGGCCAGGGACTCCACGGGTGAGCCGATGCCGGCCCGGGCGCCGGGCGGCAGGGCGAGAGCGGCGCCGAGCGCGGCCAGTTCGGCCGCCGGGTCGCCCTCGGCGTCGCCGAGCAGCACCAGGGCGTACTGGACTCCGGGGGCGGTGTGGCGCAGCGTCCGGGTGCCCGCGGGCAGGGTGAGGCGGCTGTCGTCGCCGGCGAGGGCGATCACGGCGTACCAGCCGTCCTCGGGCAGCCCGAGGACGTCGGCGGCGGTGGGCAGGTCGGTCAGGCGGGCGCTGCCGTCGAGGAGGCTCGCGGTGAGCAGTCGCAGCCGGTTCTCGTGCTGCCAGGCCATGCGGCGCTCAGTGCGGCGGTAGGCGTCGGCGACTACGCCGCAGTGCTCGTCGACGAAGTTCCATACGTCCGTCGCGACATGGATGAGCAGCCGCATGTCGTCGGGGTTGCCGCGCGAGACCTCCTCGACCAGGCCCTGCCACACCATCGCCCCGCCGAGCCTGAAGGCGTGCAGCAACGCGTCGAGCGGCAGGCCCCGTTCGGCTCGTACCCCGGCGATCTGCACGGACGTGCGGTGGGCGGCCTCCCTGGTCTCGCCGGGCTGGAGGAGCGAGGTGACGCTGTAACGCAGGGAGCGGTGGACCTCCTGCCATACCTCGGTGGGGCGGTTCTCGATGTCCGCCCGGTAGGCGGGCTCCTGTTCGCGAAGCGCCGCGACGAGCCGGTCGGTCATCGCGGCCAGGTCCCTGAGCAGGGCGCGGGCCGCGCGGTGCAGGACGGCGACGGCCTCGGCGTCGAGGAGGGAGCGTGAGCCCGGTCCGATGGGGGTGATGACGGGCACTTCGTGCAGGGTTCCGACCCGTGACCGCAGGACGTGTGGCATGGGGCCTCCCCGGGGCATGTGCGCACAGCAGGATCTTCCTGACGCCCGAAGAATGGCATACCGCCCAGTCGGTACCTAGAGCTGTGCGGCAATCTCCACATCACGGTCCGGCAACTCACCTTCCCCGGCGAGCAGCCGCGACAGCTCGACACGGGAGCGCACGCCCAGCGCGGCGAACACATTGCGCAGGTGGTGGTCGACGGTGCGGGGACTCACCGACAAGTGGACGGCCACCTCGCGGTTGGTGGCGCCCTCGGCCACATGACGGGCGATGCGCTGCTGCTGCGGGGTCAGCGCCGCGAGCGGACCCGGCCCCGGCTCCCCCGCCACCGCCTCGCCCGCGGCACGCAGTTCGCCGCGGCTGCGGTCCGCCCAGGCACGCGCGCCGCACCGCTCGAAGCCGACCAGCGCGTCCCGCAGGGGTCCGCGGGCCTCGCGGGTACGGCGCCTGCGGCGCAGCCACTGGCCGTACAGGAGTTGCGTACGGGCGCGTTCGAACTCGCCGGGCGAGCGGTCGTGGTGCGCGAGTGCGTTCTCGTAGGCGGCGTCCGTCTGGTGCGGCGGTGCGAGCAGGGCGCGGCAGCGCGCCAGTTGGGCCGGTGCGAGCCGGTCCGCGGTGGCGCCGGCCCAGCGGGTGAATTCCGCCGTGGCGTTCTGTGCCTCCGCCGTACGACCGGCCTGCACGGCCGCCTCGACGAAGCAGGGGACGGCCAGCATCCGCACGGCGAAGTGGCCGCGCCTCGGCCCCGGAGCGACCAGCGGCGCGAGCCGGGCGGCCGCGTCCCCCGGGCGCCCCGCGGCGAGATCCGCCCGTGCGACGGCCCAGACCGCGAGCGTGGCGGCCTGGGTGAGCCCGTGCGGCCCCGCACCGTCCGCCGCGGCTGCCGCGTGCGCCGAACACGCCTCCGCGTCACCCTCGACGGACGCGGCGAGCGCGAGTACCGCGTGCAGACAGACCGCGACGTTGGGCTGCCCGGTGCGGTGCGCGGCCCCGAGCCCCTCGATGGCGTGCGCCCTGGCCCGGTTGTGGCGGCCCGCCCGCAGCTCTCCGTACGCGAGGTGTTCCAGGGCGCGCGGCAACAGGGCCTCGGGGCCGTAGGCGCGTACGGCGGCGAGAGCGCGGGCGCCCGCCGCGCAGGCGGTCTCCACCTCGCCGACGACCAGGGCGGCGGCTCCGGCCCGCAGCAGTCCCGCCGGGTCGCTCTCCGTGGCCACGTCGTCCAGGCAGCGGCGCAGCAGGGCGTGCCCCTCGGCGGTGCGGCCCGCGAGGACCGCGCACATCCCGGCGCGGTAGGCCTCCAGGGACGGATCGTCGGCGCAGGCGGGCAGGCGCGCCATCGCCTCCCGGTAGGCCTCGGCGTCGCCCATCGCCCAGGCCGCCTCCGCCGCGCCGATCAAAGCGTGCCGGGCCGGTTCCGGCGGGAGCAGGACGGCGGCGGTGAGCAGGTCCTCCCTGGCGTCTGCGGCCGGGCCGTCGGCGAGGGACAGCATGCCGCGCACCCGGTGCACGCCCCCGTGGGCGGGGACGGCGGCGGTGCGGGCGAGCAGAGCGCGGGCCCGTACGGGGTCTCCCGCGAGCCGGGATGCCTCCGCCGCGTCGGCGAGACGGTCGGTACGCAGGGCAGGGTCGGCGGTGAGGGCCGCGGCGCGTGCCAGGGCGGCGGACCGCTCGGCGTAGGGGCGGGGTGCTCTCGCGACCGCGGCGAGGGACGCGGCGAGGCGCGCGTCGTGATCTCCTGCCGCGCAGGCGAGTTGGACCAGGGCGGAGAGGCGGTCTCGGCAGGCCTCGGCCAGGCGCGCGTGGGTGGCTCTGCGGCGCGCGAGCGGGGCACGGCGCAGCACGGCGCGGCGCAGGAGCGGGTGGGTGAAGTGGAGGCGTCCGCCCGCTCCGACCACCGCTCCGGCCGCTTCGGCGGGCGCGAGTCCCGAGGGGTCGCCGCCGGCCCGCAGCAGCAGGGCCAGGTCCGCGCCCGCGCCGTCGGGCTCGTGCTCGCAGGCCGCGGCGGCGAGCAGCAGCAGGGCGCGGGCGGCGGCGGGCAGTTCGTCGATGCGGGCGGCGTAGGCGTCCAGGAGGTCTTCGCCGCCGGGCAGTGGATCGGGCAGCGGGGTGCGCCCGGCCAGCTGGTCGGGGGTGAGGGCCGATACGAGCGCGCAGAGCAGGCGCGGGTTGCCCGCGGCTTCGCGGATCAGCCAGGCGGCGACGACCGGGTCGGTGGCGCCGCGGGTGAGCCCGTCAAGCAGGGCGGCGGCCGCGCCGTCGTCCAGGGGGCGCAGGCGCAGGGTGGCCAGACCGCCGGACATGTCCGTCGCGGCACCGTGTTCGGCGAGGGTGAGCAGGACGGCCACGGGTCGCTCGGCGGGCAGGCGGCGCAGGTCCGCCAGGAGGGCCGCCCTGTCCGCGGGACGCCAGGTGTGCGCGTCGTCGACGCAGACGAGCAGCGGGCCGTCCTGCGGCAGCGCCGGCGGAGCGGCCGCCTTGACCGAGGCTATCGGGGCGCAGACCGCCCGCGCGTACTCCACCAGCGCGGTGCGGCCGAGGCCCGGTTGCGCGGTGAGGACGAGCACGCCGCCGCGACCGGCGCGCAAGCCTGCTGCCAGGGATTCCACTGCGGCGGTCTCCTCGCGGCGGCCGTGGAGCTCGGGAGGCCGGAGCGCGCCGGGTACGGTCGTCGAAAGGGTCACGCCCGCACGTTACTTCCGCGTAACACAGCCCGGAAGCCCCGCGTCCGCAGGGCTGGGCACGGCCCCAACGGCCGCCGCGTCCCGGTGTGCACGAGCACAGTCGGGAGCCGGTATGTCATGGTTCGCCAGGAACGCGCGTCCGTCCGCCGTCGGTTTCCCGACGACGGACGGACACCCCCCTGTGACAGAGCATCAGGACCCTCAGGTGTGCGGGCAGTTGCCCCGGTACTCCTCGATCGTGAGGCTCGGTCGCGGCAGCGGGCAGAGGAACTGCTCGTAGCGTGTGTCGTTGTCGATGAATCGCTTCAGCCAGGAAATGCTGTACTTCGCGATCGTCGTGTTGGACGAGTTCGGCGTGAAGTGGGTGGCGCCATTGAGCTCCAGGTATGCCTTGTTCAGGGAGCTGGGCAGCGACTCGTAGAACGGCTCCGAGTGGCTGGAGACGGAGGCGACGGTGTCACCGTCCGCGCCGACGACCAGGGTCGGCGTCTTCAGCTCGGGCCAGGTCTTGTCGGTGTTCCAGCCCGTCAGCGGGATCGCCGCCTTCAGGGACGTACGGCTCTTGGCCGCCTCCAGGGTGCCGCCGCCGCCCATCGAGTGCCCCATCACGCCCAGCCGGGAGGAGTCGATGCGGTTGCGCACCGAGCTGCTCTGCGTCAAGTAGTCCAGTGCGGACAGGAGTTGACGCCCCCGGCTGTCGGGCTGGTCGAGCGTGGTGTTGGTGTCGATGGTGAACACCACGAAGCCCTGCGACGCAAGGCGCGGTCCGAGCCAGGCGATGCTCGACTGGTAGGCGGTGAAGCCGGGCGATATGACGACCGCGCCGAAGGTGCCGTCGGCGGTGGACGTCGGATAGTAGACGGTGCCGCCGCCGAAGCCCGACACACTCAGCGACGAGACGCTGGTCTGCGAGACGGCGTAGGAACCGCGCGAGGCCTCGATGCTGGAGTTGCTGGGTGCGGGCCCCCGCTCATAGGGATTGTCGGCGGCGGCCTGGGCGCCGGGCGCGAGGCCGGTGCCGAGCAGACCGGCGGTGGCGACGGCGGCAGCCAGAGCTGTCCGCACCACAGGGCGGGAGAAGACGTGCAGGCGCACGGCGGGGTCCTCTCGATCGTGGCGGAGCCACGCGGGAGGAGGGAGATACGCCCCGGTGGAGACCGCCGTGTTGGTTGGCGGTCCCCACCGTGGCGCCGTTGACGGGGTGTCGACATCGGCGAAATCACCGGTGTCGCAAGGACGCGGGCCGCGCGGGGACGTCTGCCTCCCGGCGACTCCGCGCGCACGGGGACGTCAGCCGCGCAGCGGTCCCTCGCACCTGAAGTCGGATGTTCCGGCCCGTCCGCCGGTCCAGATGTCCACCTCGTCGAAGGTGCAGTTCATGTCGGTGAGATTGTTGTCGCCGCCTGCCGCGCGATCGAGGATGTAGGCGTCGACGGTCTCGGACATGTCCTTGAAGACGCGGTCGGGGCTGGCCGCGTCGCCGAGGTTCGCGGTGATCCGCCCTTGGCAGACGAACCGCGGGCGCGCCGGAGCGCTCGTCGAACGGCACTCGGGCGTGATGCCGGTCGTGGCGACGAACGAGGAGCGGACCTGACCGGCGGTGCTGTCGCGCAGCCGGTCGACGGGCACGTACCGGGTCTCGGGCACGAACAGGTCGTCGACGTGCGCGATCTGCTGGTCGAGGAAGGCGTCGTACGCCCTTTGCAGCCCGGCGTCCCGGCCGAGGCGGTCGCGCCAGGCGTCGAACGCGCCCGGATCGTCGGAGCGCAGGTAGCGGTACATCTCCTTGATGAGCGCCGGGCGTTCGCTCCACAGGAACTCGAAGAACGTGCCCGCGTAGTCGTAGAAGCGGAAGCCGTCCCCCTCGTACGTGGCGTGCAGGATCTGGTGCACGCTCATGCGCGGCCCGCCGCCCGCGGTGTCGTCGATGATGCCCTGGACGAGGGATTTGCGGACCTTGATGCCGTCGTCGCGCGTGGCACCGTCGAAGAACTCCGCGGTGCCCTCGTCCATGGCGGTCGTGCGATCCCCCTCGTACCAGCGGCCCTCGCCGAAGAAGCCGGGCACCGCCCAGCGGCCGTTGAGGTAGTGCGTGTACTCGTGGCGGAACAGCTCCTCCAGCGTCAGCGAGGAGTCCCGGGGGACGCGCCGCTGGTAGGTGTAGAAGGTCGCGCCCTTCTCGATGTAGACGCCGCCGTTCTCGGTGCCCATGCCGGTGAGCAGCGGATGGAAGTTCTCGTAGTCGGCCCGCGAGGCGTACAGGACGGTGGTCAGGGTGGTGTTGGGGTCCTGGGCGAGCGGCTCCTCGGTGCCGACGACCCGGTGGAACTGGGCCTTGACCTGTTTGCTCGCGTAGTAGAGCTGGTCGACGGTGCCGCGGTCCAGGGCCGTGCGGACCTTCATGCCGCCCCCGTCGTACGCGTAGGTCCGCGGGA
This sequence comes from Streptomyces longisporoflavus, assembly GCF_014649775.1. GTDB lineage: Bacteria > Actinomycetota > Actinomycetes > Streptomycetales > Streptomycetaceae > Streptomyces > Streptomyces longisporoflavus. Next base: position 435,529 of record NZ_BMTR01000002.1, read on the forward strand.
AGAGGCGGCGCTCGATGTCGCCCCTGCACACCTGGTACGGCTTGCAGGCGTCGAACTCGATCAGCCAGGTGACGGCCTTGGCCCACGGGGCGCTGCCGTCACCGAAGGTGCGGGCGGTGGTGTCCAGGAGCGGGCCGAGCCCGGCGACGATCTCGCCGCGCAGGGTGTCGATCTGGCCGAAGCGCCCGTACTCGCTCACCGCGTCGCGCGCCACCCAGGCGTTGGGCCCTGCCTTGAGATGGCCGTATCCGCCGAACGCCTTGAAGGCGGCGCGGTAGGAGGCGTCGGCCGCCACCGCGGCGCGGAAGGCGCTGTCCTGGTTGCCGGGGTAGACGCCGAGGTAGTTCAGGGAGAGCGCGGCGAGGGCGGCGCCCGCCCAGCTCGCGTCCCGTGCGGTGTCGGGGTGGCCGGCGTCCATGGTCGCCAGGACCCGTTTGACGAGCGGGAGTTGATGCTGACGCAATCCCGCCGCGCTGGCCGCCGTCAGTGCCTCGCGGAGTGTCTCGGCGTTGGAGCGGGTGACGTCGAAGGCATGGGCGGCCTTGCCGAACGCGTCCACGGCCGCGCGCATGGCGGCCAGGGTCGCCGGATCGGAGATGTCGACCTCGTCGTGCGAGAAGCCCTGGTAGGAGACGGCGTGGAGGTAGGTGAACAGCTCCAGAAGGTGGCTCTTGTTGGTGCCGTCGTGGGAGGCGGCGAGTTCGGTGGCGCGCCGGGATACGGCCTGGATATGTGCGGCCGACATCACCGGCGCGAGGCGCTTGTCCCACTTCCAGACGAGGCCGCGCAGGCAGCCGTCGGCGGTGACGGCGGGGTCGGCGAGGAACGCGGTGAACTGCGCGGGAGACAGGCCGGTGACGCCGTCGAGCGTGCACGGCACCGAGATCTTGCCGACGCTCGCGCGGGGCACACCTGACGTCGCCTTCTTCTCGTCCGTACGGGCGCCGGGGACACGGCCGCCGGTGAGTCCGCCGGGGGCGGGGAGCTGCCGGGCGGCGGGCTCGGGGGCGCTGGTGCGGCGATCTGCCCGGTCTGACGGGTTCGGCGCTTCGGGTCCCGGTGCGGCGGGCGAGGCGGGTAAGGCGGCGGCCGGACGCCGGTCGGGATCGGGGGCGTCCGCGGCAGCGGCCGGTGCAGCCGTGGCGCACAGGGTCACGGATATCGCCGCGGCGACCACGGATCTGCGCAGGGTTCGGGGCTGGGGCACGACAGGCTCCTGTCGGGTGGGAGGTGCGCGGAGGGCTTTAGACGCCAACTGCTGTGCATGCGAAGGCACTTGCGAGACCTGAGCCCCGCGCCATGTGATGCGTAACGTAGTAATGTGAAATGGTACTGACAACCCCTCAGACGCCGGATACCTCACAACTCCCTTACGGTTTACACTCGTTCGCCCTGCTCATGCATATCGGGCACTCGCCGCATCCGGGGGCGGCAAGCAGGTGACCTTGTACGCTGGTGAACCACTCGGGGCGGGCGCGCGGGCCACGGCCTGCGGGCCACGAAGGGATCACCACCATGGGTCACCTCCCACAGCGCACCCTCATCACCCCCCGGGAGCGGCTGCGCGACCAGGTCGCCCATCATCTGCGCGCCGCGCTGATATCCGGCGAACTCCGGCCCGGCGAGGTCTACTCGGCGCCCGTGCTCGCCGAGGACTTCGGGATCTCCGCGACGCCGGTGCGCGAGGCGATGCTCGATCTGGCCCGCGAGGGCCTGGTGGAGCCGGTCCGCAACAAGGGCTTCCGGGTCACCGAGGTCGACGAACGCGATCTCGACCAGTACACCGAGATCCGCACTCTCATCGAGGTCCCCATGGTCGGCCGCATCACCCGGTCCGCCTCACGCGCCGAGCTCGAACGCCTGCGCCCCGTGGCCGAGGAGATCGTGCGTGCGGCTCGCGACCACGATCTCATCGGCTATCTCGAGGCCGACCGGCAGTTCCACCTCTCCCTGCTCGCGCTCGGCGGCAACGACCGCCTCGTCGAGACCGTCGGCGACCTGCGCAAGCGCTCGCGCCTGTACGGACTGACGGCACTGGACGAGCGCGGCCGGCTGGTCCCGTCGGCGCAGGAGCACATCGAGTTGCTCGACCTGATGGTGGCGGGCGACGCCGAAGGGGCGGAACAGTGCATGAACCGTCATCTCGGGCATGTCCGCTCACTCTGGGCGCGCGGCGACAAGGAGCAGGGACCGGCATGACCCGGCAGGGGGCCGACATGACCCGGTAGGGGCCGGCATGACCCAGTAGGGCCTACTCGCGGGTTCGTTTGATTCTTCAACGCATTGCGCGGTTCATTGACGCGGACCGTTCACATCTTTATGGTCGCCTGACCTTCCCCGGCGACCCCCGCAACGGAGCACAATGAGGTCCCTCCCCCGCACGGCCCGGTTCATCGCACCCCTCCTCGCGAGTGTGCTTGCGGCGGCCGTTCCCCCCACCGCGGCGGCCGGCACCGCGACACCGAGAACCGAAGAGCCGACGACACCCGCGCCCTCCGGCGACGGCTGGACGCTGACATCCACCCGCCTCGACGCGAAGGACACGTACCACGCCTTCGTCGGCAACGGCTATCTCGGCCAGCGCGTCGCCCCCAACGGCGCCGGCTACACCGCCTCCGACGCCAAGACCGGATGGCCGCTGTTCACCCCCCGCTACGACGGTTCCTTCGTCTCCGGGCTCTACGCCCACAACAAGAGGACCACCGAGAACCGCCAGGTCGCCGCGGCCATCCCCACCTGGTCGCCGCTCACGGTGTCCACCGGCGGACGGCAATCGGAGACGTTCACCTCCGCGACGCCGGCCTCCCGGATCTCGCACTACCGGCAAAGCCTCGACCTGCGCCGCGGCCTGGTGCGCACCGAACTCACCTGGACGGCGAAGGACGGCCGGGCCACCGACCTCGTCTACGACGTCCTCGCGGACCGCGCCAACCCGCACGTCGGCGCCGTACGACTGCGCATGACCCCGCACTGGAACGGCGACGCGAAGGTCACCGATCGCATCGACGGCCGCGGCGCCCGGCGCGTCACCCCCACCGCCGAAGGCACCCGCTCCCGCGGCCGGACCATGACCGTGGGCTTTCGCACGCAGGGTACGAAGACCGAGGGGACCGTCGCCTCGACCCTCCGCCCGGGGCACGGAGTGCGTACAGGAAATGAACAAGCCTCCGCCCCTGCCCGCAAGTTGAGCGCCCACCGCTCCGTCGGCGTTCCCGTCCGGGCAGGACAGACCTACGAACTCACCAAGTACGTCGGCGTCGACACCGCCCTGACCTCCCGCTCCCCCGAACGCGACGCCGTCGCGGCCTCGCGGCGGGCCGCCGGACGCGGCTGGGACTCGCTGTTCAGCGGGCACGCCGCCGCCTGGCGCAAGCTGTGGCGCAGTGACATCGAGGTGGCGGGACAGGGCAAACGGCGCGACCTGCAGTCGTGGGTACGCTCCGCCCAGTACGGGCTGCTCTCCAGCACTCGCGCCGGCTCCTCCAACAGCATCTCCCCCACCGGTCTGAGCAGCGACAACTACGCCGGCCTCGTCTTCTGGGACGCGGAGACCTGGATGTACCCGGCACTGCTCGCCGCCCACCCGGGCCTCGCCAAGTCCGTGGTGGACTACCGCTACCGCACCCGGCACGCCGCCCGCGCCAACGCGAAGCAACTCGGCCACCGCGGCCTCTTCTACCCCTGGACCAGCGCGGGCAAGGGCGACCTCAAGTCCGAGTGCCACAGCGTCGACCCGCCGCACTGCCGCACCCAGAACCACCTCCAGAGCGACGTCGCCCTGGCCGCCTGGCAGTACTACCTCGCCACCAAGGACACCCACTGGCTGCGCGCCCGCGGCTGGCCCGTGATCAAGGGAATCGCCGAGTTCTGGGCCGACCGCGCCACCCGCAACAGCGACGCCAGCTACTCCGTCAAGGACGTCGCCGGACCCGACGAGTACAGCAACGGCGTCGATGACGGCGTCTTCACCAACGCCGGCGCCGCCACCACCCTGCGCACCGCGGGCCGCGTCGCGCGGATCCTCGGCAAGGACGCCCCCAAGAGCTGGAACACCGTCGCCGACAAGCTGCGCATCCCCTACGACGAGAAGAAGAAGGTCTTTCGGCAGTACGACGGCTACAAGGGCTCGGTCATCAAGCAGGCGGACACCGTCCTTCTGATGTACCCGCTGGAGTGGCCGATGTCGAAGCAGGCCGCCGCCAACACCCTCGACTACTACGCGGCCCGCACCGACCCCGACGGCCCCGCCATGACCGACTCGGTGCATGCCATCGACGCCGCGGCCATCGGTGAGCCCGGCTGCTCCGCGTACACCTACCTGGAGCGTTCCATCCGCCCCTTCGTCCGCGGCCCGTTCAACCTCTTCTCCGAGGCGCGCGGCGACAAGGCGGGGGCCACCGACCCCCTGTCGGGCTCCCCCGCACAGAACTTCACGACCGGCCAGGGCGGTTTCCTCCAGGTCTTCACCAACGGCCTGACCGGACAGCGGATGCGTGAGGACAGCGTGCACCTCGACCCGATGCTGCCGCCGCAGCTGGCCGAGGGCGTCAGGCTCAACGGGCAGCACTGGCAGGGCCGTACGTACGACATCGCCGTCGGCGCCCACGAGACCACCGTGCGCCTCACCCGCGGCGAGCCCTTCGAGATCGAGACCCCGCAGGGCAAGCAGATCGTCAGCCGGGAGGCTCCCGCGCACATCAAGACGCGCCGCCCGGACCTGGAGCCGACCGACAACCTCGCCAGGTGCCGCCCGGGGAAGGCTAGTTCGGAGCAGCCCGGTCAGTACGCCGACGCCGCTCTCGACGGCAACACCGCCACCGCCTGGGTCCCCGACTCCGCCCGCGCCACCCTCACCGCGGACCTCGGCAAGGTGTCCCGGATCTCCGGGATCACGCCGCACTGGACGGACGTGAAGCCGGAGAAGCACTCGGTGCAGACATCGCTCGACGGGCAGCACTGGAACACCGCCTCACCGGACGGTGACACCGCCCGCTACATCCGGGTGAAGTTCATCTCCAAGGACGCCAAGAAGCCCGCCGGGATCGAGGAGTTGACCGCCGTCAGGTAAAGCGCGTAAGCGGCGGTGGCGGCACGGAAAATCAGTGCCCCCACCGCCGCTCTCGTTGTTAGCCTGCCGGGCGTGGCGGACGAGGCATACGAGAACCCGAAGCTGGCGGCGCTCTACGACCCGCTGGACCCGGACCGCGGCGACCTGGACGTGTACGCCGACGTGGCCGCGGAACTGAAGGCACGGCACGTACTCGACGTGGGCTGCGGCACGGGCACGTTCGCCCTGCTCCTGGCCGGGCGCGGGCTGGAGGTGACCGGCGTCGACCCGGCCGCGGCCTCCCTGGACATCGCGCGCGCCAAGCCCGGCAGCGAGCGCGTTCGGTGGCTCCACGGCGATGCGACGGCGCTGCCCGCGATGCGGGTCGACCTGACCACCATGACCGCCAACGTCGCCCAGGCGATCGCCGACCCGCAGGTGTGGGAGGACAGCCTGCGCGGTATCCACGCCGCTCTGCGTCCCGGCGGCCATCTCGTCTTCGAGACCCGCGACCCGGCCCGGCGGGCGTGGGGAGGGTGGAACCGCGCCGCGACCCACCGCACGGTCGCCGTCGAGGGCGTCGGAGACGTCGAGACCTGGCTGGACGTCACCGGCGTCGACCTGCCGCTGGTGTCCTTCCGCCGCACCGTCATCCTGACCGCGACAGGCGAGACCCTCACCTCCGACTCGACCCTGCGCTTCCGCGAACGCGACGAGGTGACCGCCTCGCTCACCGCGCACGGCTACGTGCTGGACGAGATCCGCGACGCCCCGGACCGCCCCGGCATGGAGTTCGTCTTCCTCGCGCATCGCCCATAGCCGCGCGGGCGCGTCAGCGCAGGGTCATCCGGTACGTCAGCGGGGAGCGGCCGGTGATCAGTACGCGGATGCCGTCCGGAGTGAGGGAGCCGTTCATCCAGGTGTAGCGCTCCCCCGACTCGACCACGGGAGGCTGTTTGCCGCCCTTTCCGTTACCGGGACCGAAGGTGATCCTGTCCTGGCCCATCGTGTAACTCGCCTCGCCGCTGACGAGTTGGTAGGTGTCTTCGGCGCCGTCGACCGGCTCCAGACCGTCTCCCGCAAGCTTCCCGCCGCGTCGGAAGCACAGCTCGACGGCCAGCGGCACCGCGGACTCGGACACATCGAAGGACAGCTCCCAGCCGCCGTCGTCCGTCTCGCGCACCAGGATCTCAGTGCGCAGTGCCCGGTACTCCTTGGGGCGGTGCGGGAAGTCCATCGCCGACCAGAAGCGACCGTCGTCGGTGAGCGGGTAGCGGCCGTCCTTGCGCCGGTGGCGGCGCGGCAGCGGTTGATGGAACGCCGCGCGGACCTCCGCGTGCAGCCGCCACGCATCGCCCTGCCGCTCGAGGCCCTCGGACCGGAAGGGCCCGAGCGAGAAGAACTGCGGGGCCAGACGCAGGGAGTCGAGGATCGCGGCGCCCTTGCGCATCTTGAAGAACGTGGGGTTGGTGGACAGGCCCGATGAGATGGCGTGCAGCTCGGGCAGGTCCGTGCCGCCGAAGATACTCGCCGTCCGCTCACCGCGGCGCACGCGCACCAGACGGCAGCTGTCGTCGTGGTGCTCGAAGTCGGTCGGCAGCTCCTTGACCGCGGGGAGCTCACGGGCGAGTTCGGGGCGGTCGAGGACCTCGGCGAGCCGGTCGCCCGGCGGGGTCTCGCCGAAGGTCTGCGCCAAGCCGCGCTCCTGGATCAGCGCGGCCATCGCCGCGAACGTGCCGTCGCCGTCGCGGATCGCCAGCTCCCGGTACTGGAGCCAGAACTCGGGCAGGTAGCGCAGCGCCGCCTGGTCCTGGCGCCGCGAGTGGACGGACTCCACCTCGCCGTTGGGCTCGGTGACGTACAGCGAGGCGGTGAGGTTGTCGCGTACGTGCGCGTACAGGTCGCGCCGGTCGTGGAAGCGGGCGATGGTCAGCAGGGCCGGGTTGGTGACCACCGCCGAGTAGGTGGGGCTGCGTTCGCTGTACTCGCCGCCCGCGAGCTGGTCGATGCCCTCCGCAAGCCAGGCGTCGATGCGCCGGGGGTAGGCGGGGTCGGGCCAGCGCCGGTGGATGCGGGAGAGCGCCGAGCACACCAGCCAGCGGTGGTTGGCGGTGTGCACGCCGCCGTGCGCCAGGCCGGGGCCTGCTTTGCGCAGGATGCGCTCGATGGTGGTCCGCAGCTTGGAGGTGGCCCGCTCGCCGTCCTTGTCGAGCAGGGCGTGGGCGATGTTGAGGTCGACGACGGAGAAGGCGGTGTCGGGCGGTGAGTGGACGGCGCCCTGGTCCCAGAGTCCGTCGTCGAACTGCTCGTCGGCGAGGGCGTCCGCGAGTTCTTGCAGCGGGCCGAGGAGTGCGCCGTCGTGGTGGTGTGCCGATGCGGCGTGCACGTGGACGGAGGTGAGGGTGCGCAGGCTGCGGGCGGCGGCGCGGGCCTTGCCCCGGTCGCGCAGCTCGGTGATGTTGTCCTCGTACCCGTCCAGGACGGCGGCGGCGCGCGTGTCGGCGGCGCCGGTGAGCAAGGCGAGGAAGTCCTCGTCCCGCCGGGGCTTTTCGGATGCGGCGCCCTCCGCGGCTGCCGCCGGCTGGGCGGAGATGCCGCCGATGCCCGCGGCGGTGGCGGTCGCGGAGGTGGCGAGGAAGGTTCTGCGGGCTAGCACGCTGTCTCCCCGTGGGGCACGCGTACGCCCCGTACGTCGATGGCGGTGAGTGCGAGGGCAAGGGGGCCCGGCACGAGGAACGCGAGCGGCAGCATCATCCAGGCGCACAATGCGGCCGCCGCGAGAGCGAGCAGGACCAGGGCGCTGCCGCCCGGGTCCCGCGCCGCGTCTCCGGCGGCACCGCGCACCGCGGCCCGCCAGTCGGTCAGCGACTCGGGACGGGCGCAGGCGCGCAGGCCCACGATCACGGCGCACGTCCCGATCACCGCGGCCGTCACGGCGAAGACGCGGGCGCCCGGCAGCCCCGCCCCGGCAAGCGCCAGGTCCGCGGCGAACAGCAGCGCCCCGGCGAGCGCGACGGCTCCTGCGGCGAGGTCACCGGCACGGAAGCGTTCCCGCAGCAGCGCCATGTACCGCCTCGCGGTGGCGGGTTGATCGTCCCTGGTGCCGCGTACGACCGCGCAGGCCGTGGAGAGGGCCGCCGGTGCGGTGATCAGTGGCAGGCAGGCGAGGGCCGTGATCACCCCGAGGGCCAGGACATCCGCGAAGAGGGTCATCCGCGGTCCGAAGATCTCGCCCGTCTCGCGGGCCCGGGCGGCGCTCATCCCTTGACCCCGGAGTTGGCCATGCCCTCGACCAGAAAGCGCTGGAAGGCCAGGAAGAACAGCACGATCGGCAGGAGCGCGATCACCGACATGGCGAACATCGGGCCGAACGCCGACTGGCTGGAGGCGTCCACGAAAGAGCGCAGCGCCAGGGTCAGCGTGAACTTCTCCGGCGAGAAGAGATAGATCAGCTGGGTGAAGAAGTCGTTCCAGGTCCAGATGAACGTGAAGATCGCCGTGGTGATCAGGGCGGGCCTGGTGAGCGGCAGGACGACCAGGAAGAAGCTGCGGAACGGGCCGCAGCCGTCGATCCTGGCGGCTTCCTCCAGCTCGCGCGGCAGGCCGCGCATGAACTGCACGATGAGGAAGACGAAGAAAGCCTCCGTGGCCAGGAACTTCGGCAGGATCAGCGGCCAGTAGGTGTTCACCATGCCGAGCTGGTTGAAGATGATGTATTGCGGGATCAGGACCGCGTGGTGCGGCAGCATGATCGTCGCGATCATGAACGCGAAGAGCGGCCCGCGGAAGCGGAACCGCAGCCGCGCGAAGGCGTACGCCGCCAGGGAGCAGCTGATGACGTTGCCGAGGACCGCGCCGCCCGCGATCAGCAGGGAGTTGGAGAGCAGCCGCCCGACCGACACGTCGTCGACGCCGTCGAGGGCGGTCGAGTAGTTCGACCACTCCAGCTTGCTCGGCAGCAGGTTCAGGCTCGCGATCACCTCGTCGGCGGGCTTGAGCGAGGTGGCGACGAGCCAGGCCAGCGGATAGAGCATGACCAGGAGTGCGGCCAGGCATCCGGCGTGCAGGGCGACGCGGCGCCAGGGCAGGGGCCGCCGGCCAGCGGTGGTGGCAGTGGTGGTGGTCATCGCTCCCCCTCGTTCGCGTAGAAGACCCAGGAGCGTGAGGTGCGGAAGAGCACCGCGGTCACGGCTCCGATGGCGATCAGCAGGACCCAGGCCATGGCGGAGGCGTAGCCCATGTGGGAGGCGACGAAGCCGCGGTCGTAGAGGTAGAGCGTGTAGAAGAGGGTCGAGTCGGCGGGGCCGCCCTTGCCGCCGCTGACGGCGAAGGCGGGGGTGAAGACCTGGAAGGCCTGGATGGTCTGGAGCACCAGGTTGAAGAAGAGCACCGGGGACAGCATCGGCAGCGTGATCGAGATGAACTGCCGCCTGCGGCTCGCCCCGTCCACCGCCGCGGCCTCGTACAGCTCGGCGGGAATCTGCTGGAGACCCGCCAGGAAGATCACCATGGGGGCGCCGAACTGCCAGACCGTCAGGAGCGCCACGGCGAGCAGCGCCCAGCCGGGCTTGTTGACCCAGCCGCCGGTGTGGACGCCCATGCCCGACAGGACGTTGTCGACGGTGCCGCCGTCGTTGAACACCGCACGCCACACCAGCGCGATCGACATCGAGGCGCCGAGCAGCGAAGGGGCGTAGAAGGCGGACCGGTAGAAGGCCTTGCCGCGCCGCATGGACTTCAGGGCCAGCGCGACGGCCAGGGCGAGCGCCAGTTGCAGCGGCACGGCAATCACGACGTACGTCAGGGTCGCGCCGACCGAGCGCCAGTAGCGCGGGTCCTCGGTGAACATCTGGACGTAGTTGCGAAAGCCCACCCAGCGCGGGGCGTTGAACAGGTCGTAGTCGGTGAAGGACAGGTACAGCGACACGGCCATCGGGAGCAGCGTCAGGACAACGGCGCCGAGCACCCAGGGCGAGAGAAACACCCAGGCGGCGCCTTCGCGTTCGCGTTTCCCCCGTGGCTTGCGCGAAGGCTCGGGACTCTGGGCGCGGGCGGCCTGCACGGGTATGTCGGTGGTGGTCATGACCTCACCTCCGCTTTCGCCTCGGTGATGAAGTCCTCCGCGGCCTCGCGCGGTGACATCTGCTCGAACGACACCTGGTCGTAGTCACGCCCGAAAGTGGTCTGCAGGGCGTTGTCGCCGGAGGGCGGGGCCTGCGGCGGCGCTTCGAGTTTTCCGTCGACGGAGTCCTGGTAGTCGGCGATGGTCTTGTCGAAGTCCTTGAGTCCGGGACCGATGGCGTCGCGGATCGGCTCGTTGACCGGGATGCCGCGCGAGGCGCCGAGGATCTTCGCCGCCTTCTCGTCATTGATCATGAAGTCGATGAACGCGGCGGACTCCTCCGGATGTTCGCTGGTGGCCGCGGCGCCCATGAACATCGAGGGCTTGAAGTACTGGCCGGGCGTGCCGTTCGTGCCCGAGGGCATCGGGCCGAGCGTGAGGCCTTCACCGACGATGGGCGTGAATCCGCTGGCGGGCGCGTCCCAGTTGAAGTCGGAGACGGCCTTGCCGCGGGCCAGCGGCTGGTTCTCCACCGTCCCGTCGAGCTGCGTGGTCTGCTCGGCGGCCGACACCGCGCCCTCGCGCCGCAGCTTGTCGGTGAAGGTCCACCAGCGAGTCAGGTCATCGGCGGTGAATCCGAGCTCGCGGTCCTGGGTGTAGAGGGTCTTGCCCTGGCCGCGCAGCCACACCTCGAAGCAGTCCTCGCTCTGCCCCGGGTCGACGGAGCCGGGCTTGCCGGTCTTCTTGGCGAGCTCCCGCATGGCATCGGCCCAGTCGTCCCAGGTCCAGCCGTTGCGCGGGAGCGCGACACCGGCCGCCTTCCACTGCTTGGCGTCGTACACCACCGTCTCGGTGCCGCGGCCCTGCGGGATCGCGTACTGGGTGCCGTCCACGACGCCGGTGGCCAGGAGCCCGGCGTCGATCTCGTCGGTGCGCAGGGCCTTCTTCTGCTTTCCGAGGTCGAGGAGGATGCCGCCGGACGCGTACTGGTCGATCTGCCGGTAGTCCAGCTGCATCACGTCGGGGGCGTCGCCGCCCGCCGCCTGGGTGGCGAGCTTCTGCTTGTACGCCTCGTAGCCGGCGAAGGAGGTCTGCACCGTGATCCCCGGGTGCTCCTTCTCGAACAGCGCGACGGCTTCATGGGTACGGGCCGCCCGGTCGGGGTTGCCCCACCAGGTGTAGCGCAGCACGGTCTTGCCGCCGCCGCTCGATTCGTCCGAGCCGCCGCAGCCGGTGAGCAGCACGCCGAGCGTGAGCACCGCGGCCATTGCGCAGGACCTCTTTGTCCTGTTTCCGGGCATGCCGATGACACCTCTCCTCTCCGCTTTCTTGATGGGCGCTTCGTCTGAAGGCCTGAAGTCCTGAAGGCGGGCGGTTACTCGCCGTGGTACGGAAGCGTGGTGCCCGGCAGTTCGTACTCGTCGCGGCGCCCGCACATCCCGTAGCCGCCGAGGCGCGAAGGACGGCTGTCGTACGAGCCCGATCCCGCGAGGTAGCCGGGGGTGCCGGACGCGAGGGCGTCGAGCTGCGCGCCGGTGCGTTCCGCGGTGGCCAGGGCGCCGGCCCGCCACAGCTCACGCCAGGCGGGGACCTTGTCCCGCACGAGACGGGCCGCCGCCTGCTGGAATGCCAGGTAGGGGCCGTTGTCCCCGGCCCTGAGCGCATCGCGCAGCGGCAGGTATCCCTCGACAGCCAGGTCACGGCGTTTGCGGGCGGCGGCCTCCGCCTCCGGGCCCTCCTTCGCGGGGAGCTTCGCCGCGGCGGCGTACCGCTCGGGATCGGCGAGCACGTCGGGCGGGAAGGTGAAGACGGCGTCCCCGGCCTCGGGCAGGCCGCTGTTCTGCATCAGGACCGTGATCCGCAGATCGCTGCCCTGCACCATCCGGTGCACGGTGCCGGGAGTGAACCACGCGACGGTACCGGCTTCCAGGGGGACTTCGCGGTAGCCGTCGGGGCTGAGCGTCTGGACGGCGCCGCGGCCGCCGGTGACGACGTACGCCTCGGTGCACACCAGGTGCAGGTGCGGGCTGCCGCCGCAGACGCCGTCGGCGGCCTCCCAGTCGTAGGCACTCAGGTGCGAGAGGCCGACGGCTCCGGGCAGCGGGTGCGGAAGGCTCACCATGACAGTCCCTTCAGGTGGGTGGCGACGCGGTCGCGGTCCCAGGCGCCGTCGGCGACCACGACGCGGTAGCGGTAGGTGAAGGACTGGCCGGGCACCAGCTCGAACTCGTCGAAGAACGCCCAGGAGAAGGCGACGGTGGGGATGGGCTCGGAGCGCACGAACCAGTGCGAGTCGTGGATGGCGCTGCCCCCTTCGAGGTTTTCCGGGGCGTGCGCGAAGACGAGCGTGGAGTGTGCGTCGACGTCGTCGTGCTCCGCGCTGAAGGCGAGCCAGGGCCCCTGGGTGCCCATCAGCTCGCCGGCGTCCTTCTCGTCGCCGGGGCCGAAGGCGGCGCCGCCGGTGAAGTCGCGCGGGCCGCGCCACTGCAGGCCGGTGTATCCGGCCATCTCGCGGCCCGCGGTGGTGGGCGAGCCGAAGCGCAGGGGCTCGTCGCGGACGTTGGTCAGGCGGATCGACCAGTCCAGGGCCCAGGAGCCGGCTTCCTCGTCGACCGAGTGGACGGTGATGTCACGCTCCTCCCTGGCCCACGCCTGCCCGCCGTTCTCGATCCAGGTGAGCTCCTCCGTGAGGTGGAAGCGGTCGTCCCCGACGTCCAGGGCGGGGAAGCCGTCGTGGCGCATCGATCCGACCCGCTCCGGCAGGCGCAGATAACCCTCGCCGTGCACATAGGAGTTGCCGCCCCAGAAGTTCTGCCCGGACAGATGGCTCGCGGTCATCTGCAGGCCTTTGTGCCAGCGGTGGTCGTTCGGCCGGTATCCCGAGACCTGGTGCCCGGCCAGGGTGCGCAGGGGGTGGATGTAGGGCTTGCGGGCCTCGAAGGGGTCCGGGTCCGGGGCGTAGACGTAGCTGAGCAGCTCGACGCCGCCCGAACGGACCGTGATCCGCTCGCCGTGGGTGTGGGTGACCTGAATCGTCATCGCGCGGGGCTCCAGTCGGGGTGGCTGCCGTGCATGGCCGGGTAGTAGGGGTCGCCGGCGGCGATCTCGCCCGCGAGCACCGGCTTTCCGGTGAACGCCGACTTGTAGAGCGCGGCGGCGAATTCGAGGGTGCGTCGGGCGTCATTGCCGCTGCCCGGTGGCCTCGCCCCCTGCTCGTAGGCGTCGAGGAGGGCGCCGAGCTGGGCGGCGTGCGAGCTGGGCACGTCGGCGGCGGGGGTGCGCCAGGTCTCCGCGCGGCCGGGCTCGACGTGCGGGGCCGGGGTGTAGGTCCAGTCGTCGTTGGAGTGCCCGTAGAGGTGGGTGAGTTCGACCGTGGCGTCGTCGCAGTCGATGCGGATGCGGCTGACCTCGTCCGGGGACAGGACGCTGTTGACGACGGTGGCGAGCGCCCCGCTCTCGAAGCGCACCAGAGCGGTCGACACGTCCTCGCTCTCGGTGTCGTGGACGAGACGGGCCGCCATGGCGCGCACCTCGGTCCAGTCGCCGAGCAGATGCAGGAGCAGGTCGAACTGGTGGATGCCGTGCCCCATGGTGGGCCCGCCGCCCTCGCTCTCCCAGCGGCCGCGCCAGGGCACCGCGTAGTAGGCGCTGTCGCGGTGCCAGGTGGTCTGGCAGTGCGCGACGCGGGGTGCGCCGAGCCCGCCGCTCGCGATCAGCTCGCGGGCGTGGACGGCGCCGGAGCCGTAGCGGTGCTGGAAGACGACGGAGGCGTACGTGCCCGCGGCCTCCTCGGCGGCGGCGATCTCGTCGTATTCGGCGAGCGAGAGGCACAGCGGCTTCTCGCACAGCACCCACGCGCCGGCCTTGAGCGCGGCGACGGTCTGGGAGCGGTGCAGCGATGGCGGGGTGCCGATCAGGACGAGGTCGGGACGGACCTCGTCGAGCATGGCATCGAAGTCGGCGTAGCCCGCCACGCCTTCGATATCCATGCCCATCGTCCCGGCCCGCGTACGGAAGGCGTCGAGCCGGGCGGGGTCGACGTCGACGGCGGCTCTCAGCTCGACGCGGTCGTGATGGGCCCGCAGGGCGGGCAGATGACTGCCGGTCACGATGCCGCCGGTGCCGACGACCGCGGCCCGTAGACGAGTGGGGGTGGAGGACATACGGTCTCCTCGAACGAGCTTAGAAAGCGCTTGCACTGGGGCCGACCCTAGGCACCGCAGGAATGTCAGGACAAGACCTCGGAGCCGAAAACTGAAACGACTCAACATATGGATGTCCCGATCCGGTCCGGGCGCACCCGCGAACGTTGCCGGGCGTTCACCACCTCCCCACGCCGCCCCCATCCGAACGCCCCGCCCCCTCCTTTCCTTCTCCTTCCCCCTCTCCCCCTCCCTCCGCCTGAAGGGAATTACGCATGCCTGCCGACACCGCGCGCCGTCGCCGCTGTGCCGTGGTGGGACTCGGCGCCCGCGCCCACCTCTTCACCGAGGCGCTCGCCGGCCCCTACGCGGACCGGATCGACCTCGCCGCCTTCTGCGACGCCAACGCGCACCGCATGGCCGTCCACAACACGTGGCTCGCGCCCGCCCGCCCCGGCCGCGAGCCCGTGCCCGCCTACGCCCCGGACGACTTCGACGAGATGCTGCGCCGCGAACGCATCGACCTGGTCGTGGTCTGCACGGTCGACCACCTGCACGATCACTACATCGTGCGCGCGCTCGAAGCGGGCTGCGACGTGGTCACCGAGAAGCCGATGACCACGACCGCCGAGCGAGCCCGCCGCATCCTGGAGGCCGAGCGCCGCACGGGCCACGAGGTGCGGGTCGCCTTCAACTACCGCTACAACCCGGTCCACTCGGCCGTACGCGAACTCCTCGCAGGCGGCGAGATCGGCGAGGTCGGTTCAGTCCACTTCGAGTGGCTGCTCGACCTGCGGCACGGGGCGGACTACTTCCGCCGCTGGCACCGCGACAAGGCCAACTCCGGTGGCCTGCTGGTACACAAGGCCACCCACCACTTCGACCTGGTCAACTGGTGGCTGGGCGCGCGACCCGAGACCGTCTACGCCCAGGGCGGGCTCTTCTTCTACGGCGATGAGGCGGGCAACCGGCGCGGCCTGGCCCGTGACTACGCCCGCGCCCACGGCTCCCCCGCAGCCGAGGGCGACCCCTTCGCCATCCGCCTGGCCGACTCGTCCGTGCTCAGCGCCCTGTACCTGGACGCGGAGGCGGAGGACGGCTACCACCGCGACCAGAACGTGTTCGGGCCGGGCGTGAGCATCGAGGACGACATGGCGGTCCTCGTGCGCTACTCCTCCGGCGCGACCCTCACGTACCACCTGACGGCGTACGCGCCCTGGGAGGGCTACCGGATCGCCTTCAATGGCAGCGAGGGCCGCGTAGAACTCCTCGTGGAGGAGTCCACGTGGACGCGCCCCGACGTGCGCGGCGACGGGGCGAGCGCCGTCATGCACGGCACGGTGATCGGCGACGAGCCCGGCCGCACCCAACTACTGCTGCGCCGCTTCTGGGAGGAGCCCAGGGAGATCAAGGTGCCCACGGGCGAGGGCGGGCACGGCGGCGGGGACGTACGCATGCTGGCGGACCTCTTCGGCGAACGGCCACCCGACGCCTCCGACCCCCTGGGCCGCGCGGCGAACGCCGACGACGGAGCACTCTCCCTGGCCACGGGCCTCGCCGCGAACCACTCCCTCGCGACGGGGTTTCCGGTGGATGCCCGGAGTCTCATGGAGAGGTGAGCGACGGAGCAGGCAGACCCTGCGCACGACGGGCGCACGACCGGGAAGATCGCCGGAGCTGGCGGAGAGTTGTGCTTGCCGCGCAGCTCTCCGCTGCGCCAGCACCGGAAGCGCCGCGATCTTCTCGGGCGTGAAGTCGTCCCACACCAAGCCGCGCGGACGTCGACGGTCAGGCCAGGGGATCACCGTGTCCGGCGTGACGATGTAGTCCACCGAGAAGTCGTGCTCCGTCTCGGGGATGTCGTCCTCGATGACCTCATTTGGGGCATCACGTGCCTATCCAAGATCGCCATGGGCGCGTGATGATCTCGCGGTAGGTGCCGTGTGAGGGGTTTTTGCCGCAATGCTTGAGGACCCACTCTTGGGGCTCGGCGAAGTCCTGGCTGGGCGGTGACGTATCGCCGTCCACTGCACACTGCATGGCGTACGTCGTGGGTTCGGCGTCAGGCTCCCGGTCGGGTTCGAGAGTCCATGTCTCGAAACACAGTACGGCCCGAAGGATCACATTCCCCACCGGCCGTTTCCCCGGGACACCTCGTTGGCCAAGAACACTTTCGCGCTCAGCCCCTCGGCTTGGGTGGGCTCACGGATCACCTCAGGCGGGGCATCCCACTCCACGCCGCCCCGCGGCGGTCGGAGTTGTACGTACGGGCCCTCATGGCCCATGACGATGCCGGCTTTGTCGGTGCGTCCATCCACCACGAGGGTGCCGACAGTCGGTAGGGCCGGGTTCTCGATCACTTCTGCCTCCTACTCGCGGACGGGACGAACCAACTCCGAACCGGAGTGCCGCATCACCCGGTATGCAGTCCGCATCCGTCCGCGCTCATGCGCAGAAGCATCAGGTCAACTGGCGGGACCTAGGAACCACCCCCAAACCCCACTTCGGGACGTCCCGTGTCGGGTAGAACGTCCCTAGTGCCGTCCCGATCGTCAGGGGGAGACTCGTGCAGAACGAGAGACTACGTGCCGTCATGGTGGCCGGAGGCTGGACGTACGCCGCCCTGGCAAAGGCAGTTGAGGTCGACCCCAAGTCGGTGGAGCGATGGGTGAACCTGGGCCGTACGCCGCGCCGGGCCACAGCCTTGGAGGCGGCTGAAGCCCTAGGAGAAGACGTGCACGCACTCTGGCCGACCCTTCGTCAGGCTCGCGCTGCCCGCACCATCAGCCCGGAGCTCGTGACCCTCCACGAGCAACGGGCAGACCTCCCCGTATCCACGTTCGTTGACATGATGACGCAGGCCCGCGAGCACATCGACGTCCTGGTCTACGCGGCAGTTTTCCTGCACGAGGCGCACCCACGGCTCAACGATCTGCTGCGCGAACGAGCCGCCGAGGGCTGCACAGTGCGCATCGCGGTAGGCGACGCCGAAAGCCCGAACGTCCAGGCGCGCGGCCAGGAGGAGCGGTTCGGTCACGGCATCGAATCCCGGTGCCGCCTGGCCCTGATGCACTACCGCCCGCTCGTCGGCGTATCCGGTATCGAGATACGGACCCACGAAACGACGCTCTACAACTCCCTCTACCGCGCCGACGACCAGATGCTGATCAACGCTCACGTCTGGGGAGTGAACGCCTACGCTGCCCCGGTGTGGCATCTCCGCCGTAACAGGGAAGGCGGCATGTTCGACACCTACGGACAGAGCTTCGACGCGGTATGGGCGACGGCGGAGCCGGTACAGCAGGAGGAGTGACCATGGCGCGCACCGAGTACTACGACGACCCCAACGCACCCAAGCCGAACAGCATGGTTGTCGCGGCCTCAGCGGTCGTCACCGACGAACAGGGGCGCATCCTGCTTCAACGACGCCGGGACAACGACCTGTGGGCGCTGCCCGGGGGCGGAATGGACCTCACCGATTCCCTGCCCGGCACGGCGGTCCGCGAGGTCAAGGAAGAGACCGGCCTGGACGTTGAGATCACGGGCCTAGTCGGTACGTACACCGACCCGAAGCACATCATCGTGTACACGGACGGCGAGGTGCGGCGACAGTTCAACGTCTGCTTCACTACCCGGATCGTCGGCGGTCAGCTAACGATCTCCGATGAGTCGACCGAAATTCGGTTTGTCCGCCCGGAGGAACTCGAGGAACTGGCGATGCACCACACCCAGCGACTCCGAGTCGGGCATTTCCTGCAGCACCGCGAGCGGCCGTACCTCGGCTGATCACCGATGTCGATAATCAGTCCGGGAGATGGGTAGGGCTATGGAACTTCACGTGACAAGTCCAACAGTCTTTTTGCCACATGACGTATCCCTGCATCATTGAGTGCGCGAGAAAGGTCGGCGCGTTCACTCTCGTGCACTGATGGAAGTATGAATTCCAGCACTTCGGGCGAATTGACGCCGGGAATCTCCTCCTTTTCTAGGCAGGCAATCACCTGCAAGAGTCGATCGATTCCACCTTGGGATACGGCAAACAAAATAAGTTCCCTATCTCCGAGGAAAGAGTCGGGGAATGCTGCAGCTGTTGCCAGCGTGATCTTCGGCCGCGAGTATCGTCCGATACCCTTAGCGAGGCTGTCGGCGTCATCCTTCAACGAGGCAGCGCGTAGCGCTCGCAGGATGTCGGCCAGATCTGGTCTCGTTCTTCCCGGCCAACCACCCTTACCGACGATCGCATCGATAAATGTTTGCGCATACCGGAAGCTCGCCTCTCCATCGTGTCGGCGTAAGGCGACAAGAAGCTTCGGAATCTCCGCGGGCTGCTTAGTTAGCACGCACATCTGAAAGTACATTTCAGAGACGGCATCCCCCTCTTCCGCCGTCGCGATCGAATCGAGTATTTTTACCGTCTGTGCGGCAGTAGCGTGGGCGGCAAGTTGCAGAAATCCTTGGAAGTCCATCTGCGCCTGCCCCAATGCGGCAACGACAGTTGGAAGCCATTTCTCGATGGGCCTATTAGCCCCTTCGGCCGCGATGCGCGCGATGTCTTCCATTCCAGCGTTGATGAGGGGGGTGATCAGTAAAGCGACCTCAGGTGTGGGAGTCTGCTGTTGACTAGCATTGCCCCCCATATTCTCTACTGAGATAGGGACCCTCCGAAGCACGAGCGGTTGCGCCATTCTTTTTTGCCATGTTTTCTCGTCGACATCTTCGGGACGGAGCGGGGCTCCAATTGAACGGGCGTAGTCGGCGCATGCTTGAACCAAAGCTAAAACATGGACCAGCTTTAGAGCGCTACTTCCGGAGAATTTATCTTGGATTGAGGCGCGGCTCATCCGTCGGCCTTGGCGCTCGGTGAGCTTCTCTAGAACCCGTAAGGAGGGGTTGCCAGCCCGGAAGCGCAGGTGACTCAACTGTTTCGCGAGGGAATCGTCGTCCATCGCTCACCACCCCGCTTTGTGTCCAAGGTCGTCCAGTAACAGCCAGCACTGTCCAGCTCGTTTCGCTTCAGACTAGGGCGCGGCGTGCCGACTGTCCGGGGTTCGGCAGAAACGTCCGAGGTGCTGGTGGACAGTCGCCACGCACAGCTTCTCTAGGAGGCATCTACTAACGGACCTGTTTCAGATGCTGAAAGGAGCACGGACGCAGTGGAGGTGACCTTCACACTCTGGGTTCTAGCTGGCTCAGGTGTAGCTAGTGTGGCACTGTTCGCAGCCAAGGGCCTGCTTGATCAACTGCCTGGACTCTTCGACTCATGGCACGCTGCACGACGTGCGTGGCGTGGAGACCCGCAACGTCCAGCGGAGCTGCACGTTGGTAGGCGCGCGAGCGCAACAAGTGATCCGGACACTGCTCCTGCAGCGCCCGACGCTCCCCTCCCATCCACCGGTGGACCAGTTTTGGGCCGCCAAGATGACGAGGGGGGCGTATAGGGGGCGACCGAGCAGTTCAGCCACGGTTAAGAGCGTTTTCCGAGAACGCTCTTGCAAGCCCGCTGTTAGAGCGGAGCGGTGCCCTCGCAAGGGTCGGCAACTGGCAACGACGGCACACAGACGCCCCTCGTCGCTCCCGAGGCGTGGCTGGGAAGTGCGGAGTCGAAGCAAATTCCTTTGCAACAAAGCGTGACTTCTACTGCGACTGGGCCAATGAAGAACGGCTAGTCATGCTCCGGCTCCGAGCGATCGTCTGCATGACGTCGAAAAAGAGCGGGACCCAGTCTCACCGGGTCCCGCTCTTCCTTACTGTTTCGCACAGATCGCGATAGGCCCGCGACAGGCCTCCGCCCGAGGACCGCCGCCAGACGGGCGCTTACGCCACTGCGGCCGACCCCCGGACATCGCGATCACAGAACTCACTCAGACCAGGTCGAACCGGTCCAGGTTCATGACCTTCGTCCACGCCGCGACGAAGTCGGTCACGAACTTCTCCTTCGCGTCGTCGCTCGCGTAGACCTCGGCGAGGGCGCGCAACTCGGAGTTCGAGCCGAAGACGAGGTCGGCGCGGGTGCCGGTCCACTTGATCTCGCCCGTGGCCGCGTCGCGGCCCTCGAACGTGTCCTGGGCTTCCGACGTCGACTTCCACGTCGTGCCCAGGTCGAGCAGGTTGACGAAGAAGTCGTTGGTCAGCGTGCCGGGAGCCGTGGTGAGGACGCCGTGCTTGGAGTCCTGGTGGTTCGCGCCCAGGACGCGCAGACCGCCGACGAGCACGGTCATCTCGGGGGCGCTCAGGGTCAGCAGGTTGGCCCTGTCGACCAGCAGGTACTCGGCCGGCAGGCGGGTGCCCTTGCCGACGTAGTTGCGGAAGCCGTCGGCGGCGGGCTCGATCGCGGCGAAGGACTCCACGTCGGTCTGCTCCTGCGAGGCGTCCACGCGGCCCGGCGTGAAGGGCACCTCGACCTGGACGCCGCCGTCCTTGGCGGCCTGCTCGACGGCCGCGCTGCCGGCAAGCACGATCAGGTCGGCCAGCGAGACCTGCTTGCCGCCCGCCGAGTTGGAGGAATTGAAGGACTCCTGGATGCCCTCCAGCGTGCGCAGCACGTGCGCGAGTGCGTCCGGGTTGTTGACCTCCCAGCTGCGCTGCGGCTCCAGGCGGATGCGGGCGCCGTTGGCGCCGCCGCGCTTGTCGCTGCCGCGGAAGGAGGCGGCCGAGGCCCAGGCGGCGGAGACGAGCTGCGAGACCGTGAGGTCGGAGCCGAGGATCTGCTCCTTGAGGGCGGCGATGTCCGCGGCGTCGATGACCTCACCCGTGCGCTGCGGCAGCGGGTCCTGCCACAGCAGTTCCTCGGAGGGGACCTCGGGGCCGAGGTAGCGCACGACCGGGCCCATGTCACGGTGCGTCAGCTTGTACCAGGCGCGGGCGAAGGCGTCCGCGAACTCCTGAGGGTTCTCGTAGAAGCGCCGGGAGATCGGCTCGTAGATCGGGTCGAAGCGCAGCGACAAGTCCGTGGTCAGCATCGTCGGGCGGTGCTTCTTCGACGGGTCGAAGGCGTCGGGGATGATCTCCGGCGCGTCCTTCGCCACCCACTGGTGGGCGCCTGCCGGGCTCTTGCCGAGCTCGTAGTCGTACTCGAAGAGGTTCTTGAAGAAGTGGTTGCTCCACCGGGTCGGCGTCTCGGTCCAGGTGACCTCGAGGCCGGACGTGATGGCGTCCTTGCCGACACCCGTGTTGTACGTGCTCTTCCAGCCCAGGCCCAGCTGCTCCATCGGCGCGGCCTCGGGGTCGTCGCCGACGTTGTCCGCCGGTCCTGCACCGTGGGTCTTGCCGAAGGTGTGGCCGCCCGCGATCAGGGCGACGGTCTCCTCGTCGTTCATCGCCATGCGGCGGAAGGTCTCGCGGATGTCGCGGGCCGCGGCGATCGGGTCCGGGTTGCCGTTGGGGCCCTCGGGGTTGACGTAGATGAGGCCCATCTGGACCGCGCCGAGGGGGTTCTCCAGCTCGCGGTCACCGGTGTAGCGCTCGTCGCCGAGCCAGTCGGTCTCCGGGCCCCAGTACACGTCCTCGTCGGGCTCCCAGACGTCCGCGCGGCCGCCGCCGAAGCCGAAGGTCTCGAAGCCCATCGTCTCCAGGGCGACGTTGCCGGTGAGCACGAGGAGGTCGGCCCACGAGAGGTTCTTGCCGTACTTCTTCTTGACCGGCCACAGCAGGCGGCGGGCCTTGTCCAGGCTCGCGTTGTCCGGCCAGCTGTTGAGCGGCGCGAAGCGCTGCTGACCGGCGCCGGCACCGCCGCGGCCGTCGCTGATCCGGTAGGTGCCCGCGCTGTGCCAGGCCATGCGGATCATCAGCGGGCCGTAGTTGCCGAAGTCGGCGGGCCACCAGTCCTGCGACGTGGTGAGGACCTCGGCGATGTCCCGTTTCACGGCAGGCAGGTCAAGGGAGTTGAACGCCTCGGCGTAGTCGAACTCCTCGCCCATGGGGTTGGCCACGGCGGGGTTCTTGGCGAGGATCTTCAGGTTGAGCCGCTCCGGCCACCACTGGCGGTTGCCACCGCCCTGGGTCGGGTGCGGCGCGCGAGCGTGCGCGACCGGGCAGCCGCCTGTCTCTTCCGGCTTCGGGTCGGTGACGATCGCGTCGTGGTTCTCAGTCATGGGAATCCTTCCGGACGGGGCGGATCACGGTGCTGCTCAGGAACTGCGAACGGCGGAACAGTCGGGGGCGCCCGAAGGCGGTACGGGCGGTGCGGGCCTCATCGGCCGGGAAGGCAGGACCGGGTCCCGGATCGGTCGCGGGCCGCGGACGCCCGCCTGCTCGCCGGATTGCTTCTCCGCGAGCGGGGTACCGGATGCCGGGCCGAGCGGACCCGTCTCCTGAAGTCACGTGCTGTTCCCTGCTGTTGCCCTGTCCCTTGGCCGTCGGCCGGAACTGATCCTACGATGGACGAAGTCCAAGTCAATACGACAGACGGGTTCGTACGGAATTCAGTCGTCAGACAAAGCACAGATAGGCTGGTACGCATGAGCGACCTTCTGGAACGACTCCGCGGCCGTGGCTGGAGGATGACCGCTCAGCGCCGGGTGGTCGCCGAAGTACTCGACGGCGAACACGTCCACCTCACCGCGGACGAGGTACTCGCGCGCGCCACCGCCCGGCTGCCGGAGATCTCCCGGGCCACGGTCTACAACACGCTCGGTGAGCTGGTCACCCTCGGTGAGGTGATCGAGGTCTCCACCGGCCGCGCCAAGCGCTACGACCCCAACGCCCATCGCCCGCACCAGCATCTGGTCTGCTCGGGCTGCGGCGCCATCAAGGACGTACACCCCGGCGGCGACCCGCTGACCGCGCTCCCCGACTCCGAACGCTACGGCTTCACCGTCTCCGCGGCCGAAGTGACCTATCGGGGACTGTGTCCGGACTGCACCGCACGCGGGTGAACGGGCGGCGACCGGTGCGATCCGGGGGCGGCCTCCGATGACGGTCGAACGGGGCGCAATGCGGCAGGCGCGGGGCGGTTGACTCGCCTGCCCGGCACACCGCGGGTGGGCTCCGGGCCGCCGGGTACCCAGCCCGGACACCTACGGAATCCCGCAACAGGAGGCACCGCCATGACCGCTCCCCTCGCCGCTGTCCCCCGCTTCCATCTGGCCATTCCGGTCGACGATCTGGACGCGGCGCGCCTCTTCTACGGCGGGGTGCTCGGCCTCGAGCAGGGCCGCAGCTCGGACGCCTGGGTGGACTGGAATCTGCACGGCCACCAGTTCGTCACGCACCTTGCGACGGAGCGCGTCCGGCGCATTCACAACCCGGTCGACGGCCACGAGGTGCCCGTACCGCACTTCGGGCTGATCCTGCCGATCCCCGAGTTCCAGGTGCTCGCCGAGCGGTTGCGTACGGCCGGCATCGACTTCGTCATCGAGCCCTACGTACGCTTCGAGGGCGAGAAGGGCGAGCAGTGGACGATGTTCCTCCTCGACCCGGCGGGCAACGCCCTGGAGTTCAAGGCGTTCGCCGACGACAGCCAGGTCTTCGCCGTCTGATCCGTGCACGGCGGCGCGGAGCGGGGAGTCCGTCCGGCTGCGGGACTCCCGGAGGGACTCCCGGATGAGCGGCTCGGCAAGGACGCGCCCCGCCGAGCCGCATGGCGAGGGCTAGGGCGCCATCTCGTACGCGCCGGCGAGCGCCTCGACGCGCTCCCACACCCGCGCCGAGCGTGCTTCGTCGACGACCGGGCGCCGCACCGCGCCGAGGGCCCAGCTCTGCTGCTCTGCGGTGGCGGAGTCCTTGCCGTGCAGCTCGACGGCGTGCGCGGAGTAGTCGCGTACGAGGACGGCGAAGAGCTCGTCGAGCACGTCCTCGTCGAGGCCGGTCAGGCGCGCCTGCTCCAGGATCAGCTGGCCGTGCACGACGAGCGCGAACAGCTGGCCGACGGCGAGGAGGAGGTCGAGGTCGCGGCTCTGCTTCTCGTCGGGGGCGGCCGTCTTGACGAACCCGCACAGGGCGTCGGCCTGTTCGCGGAAGCGGGCGACGTTGGGCACCTCGGCGTACGCGTCATAAGCGGTGCGCCAGTCGTGGAAGCGGATGGCGCCCAGGCCGCGGGCGGGTCCCTGCCGGAAGAGGAAATCGTCGTCGGCCGCGTCCAGGCGGGTGGGCACGGGCTCGTACTCGGCGGGGTTCAGCAGGTGGTTGCCCATGAACTTGAGGATGAGCGCGAGGTTGACGTGGACCGTGCCCTCCAGCTTGGGCAGGCCGCGGATCTCGACGGCCGCCTGGGCGAAGTAGTTGTCCTTCTCGAAGCCCTTGGCGGCGATGACGTCCCACATCAGGTCGATGACCTTCTCGCCCTCCGTGGTCACCTTCATCTTCGTCATGGGGTTGAAGAGGAGGTAGCGGCGGTCGTCGGGGCCTGCGGAGCGGAAGTAGTCGACGGCGCGGTCGCTGAACAGCTTCATCCCGACGAGGCGTACGTAGGCGTCGGTCAGCTCGCGGCGCACGTGCGGGAAGGCGGTGACGGGGCGGCCGTAGAGGATGCGGTTCTGCGCGTGGGTGACGGCCTCGTACATCGCGTGCTCGCAGATGCCGATCGAGGCGGTGCAGAGGTTGAACTTGCCGACGTTGACGGTGTTGAGGGCGGCGTCGAAGGCTGCGCGGCCGGTGTGCAGGATGTCGTCGGGGCCTACGGGGTAGTTCTCCAGGCGGAATTCACTGACGTACTTCGACGAGTCGACGACGTTCTTGACCAGGTGGTAGGCCTCGTGGCGGCTGTCGGCGGCGAAGAAGACGTAGCCGTCGGGGCCCTCGACGTCGGTGCGGCGGCCGAAGACGGAGACGAGTCCGGCCGCGTTGCCGTTGCCGATGTAGTACTTGGAGCCGTCGGCCCGGAAGCCGCCGTTGCCGTCGGGCTCGAGGAGCATGTCGGTGTTGTAGATGTCGGCGCCGTGCGTCTTCTCCGACAGGCCGAAGGCGAACACCTCGCCTTCGGAGAGGAGTTGGGCCGCGCGGGTGCGGGCGGCCTCGTTCTCGCTCTGCCAGACGGGGCCGAGCCCCAGGATCGTGACCTGCCAGGCGTACCAGTAGTCGAGGCCGTAGAACCCGAAGATCTCGTTGAGGGCGGCGATCCTGGCGGTGTCCCAGCGTGCGTCCTGCTTGCCGCCGGCGGCGGAGGCCGGGGTGAGGAAGGTCGCGAAGAGCCCCTCCTTCGCGGAGAACTCCAGGAAGTCGGCCAGCCAGGCGCGGTCGCGGTAGTCCTCGATCAGCCGGCGCTTGCCGCGGGCCTCGAACCAGTCGACGGTGGCGCGCAGCAGCCTGCGGGTCTCCGGGTCGAAGTGCTCGGGGTCGTAGGTGCGCGGGTTGAACAGCAGCGGGTCGGCCATGAGTGTTCGCCTTTCCGGCTCGGGAGGTGAGGGGTGGTGGGGGTGAGGGTGGGGGTGGGGCGGACCTGGTCAGTCCCCGGGACCGAGCCGGTGCAGGGTGTCGAGCACGTCGTCGAGCCAGGCGAGCGTCATCCGTTCGTACGCGATGCCGCCGCGCAGCACGACATGCTGGAGCTCCTGTCCGGCGTCGGGCGTGGCGGGCGCGTCGGGTCCGGTGAAGTCACGCCGCTCGCCCGCGAGATAGCGCGCGAGGCGGTCGGTGTGCTCCTGGCGGTGCCGTTCGACCTCGCGGATCAGCGCGACCGGGTCGTCGAAGGCGGCGCCGCGGATCTTCACGGCGAGTTCGTGGCGCACGCTCTCGGGTTCGATCGGCTCGTGCAGCCACCGGGAGAGCGCGGTCCGCCCCGGGGCGGCGACGGAGTACTCCTTCTTGTCCGGGCGTGCCTGCTGCGGCACCTCGCGGACGTCGATCCATCCGTCGCTTTCCATGCGCTTGAGTACGCGGTAGATCTGCTGGTGGGTGGCGGTCCAGAAGTAGCCGATGGACCGCTCGAACCGCCGGGCCAGCTCATAGCCGGAGCCCGGCTGTTCGAGCAGCGAGACGAGGATCGCGTGCTCTAGCGCCATGCCCCGATCCTGCTATGCAACTCGTTGCATAAACAAGTCGGGCCGCCCTGGTGAGACACGGCTCACCCGCGCCGCCGCGCTGTCCGGCGGTTCAGACGCGGTCGGCGGCGATGAGGAGGTAGTGGAAGCTGCCTTCCCGGTACGCGGTCAGGAAGGGCTCCTCGATGCCGGTGGCCAGCGAGGACTTGGCCCGCAGTTCCCAGTAGGGGATGGTCGCGGCCGTCAGGTCGACGACGTTGATGGGCACCAGACCGTGGGCGGCCAGCGCCTTGAAGTACGCGCCGCGGGAGTGGATGTTGCACGTGTAGTGCTCGTCGATGCGGCTCACGGCCTTGGAGCGACCGCCGGTCACGTCGTTGTAGCAGCCGGTGATGCAGACGTAGCGCCCGCCGTGGACAAGGAGGCGGGAGTACTCGGCGAAGAGGGGGAAGAGGTCCACGTACATGGTGGACTCGTTGTTCCAGATCCCGTGGAAGGAAGCCGTCGGCAGCCCGGTGTGGAGCATGTTGCGGAAGTGGTAGGCCACCTTATCGTCCACCCCGCGCCTACGGGCCTGGCTCTCGGCGAAGGCGACCTGCGACTCGGAGATGGAGACACCCTCGACCCGGCAGCCGAAGCGCTGGTTGGCCATGATGCTGGTGCCGCCCCGGCCGCAGCCGGAGTCGAGCAGACGGTGGCCCGGCGCGACGGCCCCCAGGTGATCGAGGAGCACGTCCGCCTGCGCCGATTCAAGGCGGTGCAACTCCTGCACGATGCGCTCGTCGCGCGTGGACTCGGGGCCGTCGAGGACCGAGGGGTCCCAGTCGCCGATCCCGTAGTGGTGGTGGTAGAGGCCGTCGACATCGCCGAGGCGGAGGTTGACCGGGTCCTTCTCCTTGTTCCAGTAGTCCGCGACCGCCCGCTGGTAGGCGGTGCGCACCACGCGGTCGGAGGCGTCCGGAGTCACCGTCATCGTGAGAGCTCCTTCGTGTCGTCACGCGGCCGTACGGGAGACCTCGACGTTCTCCAGAACGCCGACCGCGTCGGGCACGAGCACGGCCGTCGAGTAGTAGGCGCTGACCAGGTAGGAGATGACGGCCTGGTCGTTGATGCCCATGAACCGCACGTTCAGGCCCGGCTCGTACTCGTCCGGGATACCGGTCTGGCGCAGACCGACCACGCCCTCGCTCTCCTCGCCCGTACGCATCGCCAGGATCGAGGTGACGCCGTCGGCGGAGACCCCCAGCTTCCCCAGGGGGTAGATCGGCACACCGCGCCAGGCGGGCAGACGGTGGCCGCCGACCTCGGTGTCGCCGAAGTAGATGCCGCGCTTGTTGCATTCCCGGCCGAAGGCGGCGACGGCGCGCGGGTGCGCGAAGAACGCCCTGGTCTGGCGCCGCATGCTCAGCAGCTCGTCGAAGTCGTCCGGCGTGGGAGGTCCGGAGTGGGTGGAGATGCGCTGGCCGTAGTCGGCGTTGTGCAGCAGTCCGAACTCGCGGTTGTTGACCAGTTCGTACTCCTGGCGCTCGCGCAGCGCCTCGATGGTCAGCCGCAGCTGCTGCTCGACCTGGTTCATCGGGTCGTTGTAGAGGTCGGCGACCCGGGTGTGAATCTTCAGGATCGTCTGCGCCACGCTCAACTCGTACTCTCGGGGCGCCAGTTCGTAGTCCACGAAGGTTCCCGGCAGCGCCGGCTCGCCCGCGTGTCCGGCCGCGAGCGCGATGTCCGCCTCACCGCGCTTGTTGTGCGGCCGCTCCCTCTGCGCCCTGCGCTCCAGGACATGGGCCCGCAGCCCCCCGCTCTGCCCCGCGACCTCCTCGTACGCCTGCCGCGGCAGTACCAGTACGGTGCACGCGGTGACCGCACGCGCGGTGAACTCCCAGTCGCCGGGCTCTTCCGCGAGCGCCTGGCCGCCGAAGAACCCGCCGTCGGCGAGCATCCCGAGCCGGGTCTCCTCCCCGTACTTGCCGGTGCCGGTCTTCTCCACCTTGCCGTGCGCGATCAGATACACGTGGTCGACGGGCCGGCCTTCCTGCGCGAGCACCTCGCCCGGCGCGAAATCCCGCTGCTCGAACCGCTCGGCCAGCGCCCGCAGCACGTCGGGGTCGTCGTAGCCGTGCAGCAGCGACAACTCCGCCAGTTCCGCGGGGACGACGCGGACGTCGGCGCCTTCCTGGACGAAGGTCACCCGCCCGTCGCCGATCGCGTACACCAGGCGCCGGTTCACGCGGTACGTGCCGCCGCCCACCTCGACCCAGGGCAGCGTCCGCAGCAGCCAGCGCGAGCTGATGTTCTGCATCTGCGGAACGGACTTGGTGGTGGTCGCCAGATTGCGTGCTGCCGCTATGCCCAGGCTCAACTGCGCCTGCCCCGCGCTCTGTTCAGGTTGTTCCGACTGATCCGCCGACGCTGCGGTCGCCATATCGGTCCCCTCCCACGGCACTGCGTTGCTCACGGCACGAAAGGCCCCTTCGGCGGCCCCCAGCCGCAGGAGCTGCGCGCCGCAAGTGAAGCAGCGCGCGTCGACGGCGGTCGAGAGCTGCCGAAGGCCCACACCACCTGTTTGCGCCACCTTCCCCACACAACGGATGAGCTGCGCAAACGGCCTGTGCCATGCTGCGCCGGCGGCGGTCACCGCAGCCGAGGACGGCTTGAACCGAGCGAATCACCCTAGATCACCCAAAGTCATGAACAAGTGGGCAAGAGGGCCCTCAGTTGGCGGTGTGAGCAGCAGTTTTACGGGCGAGCACTGTGCCGCACCGGCGCACGGGCGCGCCGAGGCGCTCTTGTTGCGTCCGGCGGCCCGTGCTATCCCTGCGTCGAAGACCGGGCCTGCTCGACTCACCGTGGACGGAGTTGCGGATGACGGCGTCCCTTCCCGGTGCGGCCGACGGGCCCGCCGACGCCCTCGGCTCGCCCCGCCTGCTGGCACGGCTGCTGTCCGGACCGTCCGGGATCGGAACCGGCTCCCTGCGTCTCGCGCCTGTCGCCGCCGAACCAGACACGCCCTCGTCCCCGCCGTCGCCCTCGCAACGCATCGAGGGCCTCTACAGCCCGCCCGCCGTACGGGACGACCGCGCGCTGGCCGACGAGATCAACGACCGCCTCGTCGAGTGGGCCGAGCAGGAAGTAGCCCTCTACCCGGACACAGACCACCGTGCGGCGCTCGTCGGCTTCGACCCCGGCCGGTCAGTGGTCCTGTGCCACCCGGACGCGCCGGACATCGACCACCTCATGGCCGCCGCCCGCCTGCTGGTCGGCGAGAACGCCGTGGACGACTACTTCTGCGAAGCCGAGTACGGCGGCCGCGCGGACCGGCGCGGCGCGGCCCTTGCCGTGGCCCAGTCCGCGATCGACCCCGCCCACAACATCCCCCGCTACGAAGCCGACTGGCGCTCCGGCCTCGCCTCCCACCCGGCGCTGCGCGCGATGCGATCCGCCATGGACCACCTGCGCGCCCTGGCCACCCCGGCGCAGGCCCACCGCTACCGGCACGACATCGCCGGGCTCTACCTCGGTTACAACGCCGAGGGCGACTGCGTCACCCAGCACCGCACCCCCGCGGTGTGGGAGTACCTGGTGCAAAGGCAGCTCAACAGCTTCCGCCCGTGCCTGACCATCACCGACGCCGTCGGGGGCTACGAACTGCCCGCCCAGCTCTTCGCGGAGCCCGCCGTGCAGCGCGCCGTCGCCCTGTCCTCCAACGCCGCGACCATCTGCAACGACCTCTACTCGCTGCGCAAGGAGCAGCAGGGCGAACGCTTCCACTACAGCCTGCCCACGGTGATCACCGCCGAGGAGAACTGCTCCGTCGAGGACGCCTTCCAGCAGGCGATCGAGGTCCACAACGACCTCGTACGCCTCTTCGAGGAGCAGGCCGCCGCCCTCTCCGTCACCGATCCGCTCGTCGCCCGGTTCATGACCGGCCTGGCGAACTGGGTGGGCGGCAACCACGAGTGGCACGCGGGACATGTCGGCACCCGTTACGCGACCTCGCCCTGAGATCCCCGAGCTCCCCGAGCTCCCCGAGTCAGGCCCGTGCGGCCTCACGGGCCTCGTCAGCTCACCGCCTGCCGCACGAGCTCCGCGATCCGCGCCTCGCCCTCGGCGGTCAGCCCCTTGAGGGCGTACGAGGCCGGCCACATGGCGCCGTCGTCGAGATCCGCCTTGTCGCTGAAGCCGAACGTCGCATACCTCGCGCTGAACTTCTGCGCGCTCTGGAAGAAGCAGACGACCTTGCCGTCCCTGGCGTACGCCGGCATCCCGTACCAAAGCTTCGGCGCGAGCTCCGGCACGTTCTCCTTGATCACGGCGTGGATCCGCTCGGCCATCACCCGGTCCGAGTCCCGCATCTCGGCGATCTTCGCGACCACGGCGGCCTCCTCCTCCGCCGCCTTGTCGGCGCGCGAGACGCGGCGCGCGGACGCCTTCAGCTCCCGGGCGCGCGCCTTCATAGCGTCGCGTTCCTCGTCGGTGAATCCGTCGAACTTCTCAGCAGTCGCAGTCATGGCAGTTTCCTTACGCGTGTGGGTCGATGGAAGCAGTGGCACTCAGGAGGAGCCGGTGCGACGGCTCCTCCCGGCGGAGGGTCATCCCCACGCGCCGGCGATCTGACGGGTCGAGGCGTTGAGCCGGTTGAACAGGTTGGTGACGCCGACCATCAGGACGAGGGCGGCCATCTGCTTCTCGTCGAAGTGGGTGGCAGTGGTGTCCCACACCTCGTCGCTCACCGCGTCGGGACGGTCGGCGAGCCGCGTCGCGGCCTCGGCGAAGGCGAGCGCCGCCCGCTCCGCTTCGCTGAAGTACGGGGCCTCGCGCCAAGCGGCGACCGTCGCGAGACGCTCGTCGCTCACGCCCGCCTTGCGGGCCGACTTGGCGCCGCCGTCGACGCAGGCGCTGCAGCCATTGATCTGGCTGACCCGCAGGTGGACCAGCTCAAGGGTCTGCGCGTCCATGCCGCCGGAGTGCACGGCCTTGATGAGGGACTGGATGGCGGGCATCGCGTCGGACAGGACGACGGCGGGGTTCTGCATACGGGACTGCATCTCGGTCTGCTCCTCGTTCCGCTTGGTCCCCGTTCCCCCGGGGCGTGACTCCATATCAGCCCGATCCGCCGGCCACGACCACGGCGATGGGACACCGTGGGACAGCTGGAACAGCCTTGAGCTGCGACGACATGGCCCGATAGGTTTCTGCCGACACGGGACACGGGGGTACTCGGTGGTTGAGCCACAACGCACGGCGCAGACGGACCCGCAACACGATCTCGCCGCCCGGCTGCGGCTGCTCCAGGAACTGTCCGGGCTCGGCGTCCGGGCCCTCGCGCGGGACACCGGCCTGAGCTCCTCGTCCCTGTCGCGCTACCTCAGCGGCCAGACCCCGCCGCCGTGGCCCGCGGTGATCGCGCTCTGCCGCCTCGTCAAACGCGACCCCCGCCCGCTGCGCCCCCTGTGGGAACGCGCCTCCAACCCCCTCCCCGCGCCCCCGAAGTCCAGCCGCCAGGGCAGGCCGAGGCCCCGCAACGACCTGCCGCGGGACGTGCCCGATTTCACCGGCCGCGAGGCCCAGCTCGCCGCCGTCCTTGCCGCGGTGGACAGCCACCGGGTGGTCGCCGTCGACGGCATGGCCGGCGTCGGCAAGACCTGCCTGGCGATGCACGCCGCGCACCGGCTCGCGGCCGACTACCCCGACGCCCAGCTCTATGTGGACCTGCACGGGTTCACCGAGGGCCGCGAGCCGCTCGACCCCGATTCGGCACTGCGGATGCTGCTCGGCGCCCTGGACGTGCCTTCCGAGAAGGTGCCGCGGGAAGGCGTCGAGCAGCTGGCCGCCTGCTGGCGCTCCGAGCTCGCCGACCGGCGGGTCGTCGTGGTGATCGACAACGCCGCCGACGCCGAGCAGGTCCGCCCGCTGCTGCCCGGCGCCGGGCCTTCCGTCGCCCTGATCACCAGCCGCAACCGGCTGATCGGCCTCGACGAGGTGCCGCCGGTCTCCCTCGACGTGCTGAGCCCGCAGGAGAGCGCGGAGTTCCTCGTCCGCGCCAGCGGCGACCCCGGTGGCGGCGACGGCCGCCTCGGCCGGGAGCCGGAGTCCGCCGCCGAGGTGCTGCGGCTGTGCGGCCACCTACCGCTGGCCCTGCGCCTCGCCGCGGCCCGGCTGCGGCACCGCCCCGGCTGGACGGTGGGCATCCTCGTCGAGCGGATGGCCGAGGGCGTGAGCGAGTTCGACACCGCCTTCGCCATGTCCGTACGGCAGTTGGACCGCTCCCAGGCCCGCCTGTTCCGGCTGCTCGGCCTGCTGCCGGGAGGTTCCTTCGACGCGTACCTGGCGGCCTCGCTGGCGGACGTGCCGCTGCACGACGCGCGGGCGATCCTCGATGACCTGGTCGACGCGCACCTCGTACAGGAGACGACCGCGGGCCGCTACCGCCTGCACGACCTGGTGCACCAGCACGCGCGACGGTCCTGCGCCGAGCAGGACTCGCCCGCCGAACGGCAGCGGGCGCTCGGCCGTTTCCTCGACTTCTACGTGCACGCGGCGGCCGCCGCCGACGCCGCGCTGCCTTTCCTGGCCCCCGGCCGGACCCCCTCCGCGGGCCGGCCCCCGGCCGCGCTGCCGCGGTTCGCGGACAAGCACGCGGCCTTCTCCTGGCTCGTCGCGGAGTACGAGAACATGGTGGCCGCCTTCGAGACGGCGTCCGCCGTCGGAGCCGACGCGCACGTGTGCGAGCTGCCGGGCTTCCTGCGGGCCTACTTCGCACGGCGCTGCGGCACCACGCACCTCAACGTGCTCTTCGAACGGTCGCTGGCCGCCGCCGAGCGCCTCGACGATCCGCTGCGACTCGCCGACGCGCACAGCAACCTCGGCTTCGCACGCTACAACGCGGGCCGCATGGCGGAGGCCGCCGCCTCGTACGAGGCGGCGCAGGCCCTGTTGAGCCGGGTGGGCGACACCGAAGCGGAAGCCGAACTGACGCTGCGGCGCGGCTACCTGAAGTGGGACGAGGGCGACGTCGACGAGCCGCTCGAACTCTTCCGTCTCGCGGGAAAGCTGTACGAGCAGGCCGGCAGCCGCACGGGCGCGGCCTATGCGACCGCCTCGGAGGCCTGGGCGATGCTGCAACTGGGGCACCGCGAGGAGGCGGCCCAGCGGGCCCGTGAGGTTCTCGCGGCACCCCACACCGACCCCGCCTGGCCGCCCGCCCTGACGGCGAGGATCACCCTCGGCGTGGCCATCTCCCACCAGGATCCCGACGAGGCGACGGACCACCTGCGGCAGGCGCTGGCGCTGGCCCGCGAGGACGGGCATCTGCACAACGAGGCGTGGTGCCTCAACTGCCTGGGCGTCGCGCTGCGGCTCATGGGCCGCCACGAAGAGGCACTGGAAAGCCACCGGAAAGCGTTCGCGCTCCTCGACGAGTTGTTCGAGGAGCAATGGAAGAGCCGCTTCCTCAACAGTTACGCCGAGACCTGCCGCCTGGCCGGCCTCCCCGAGGAAGCCCTGCGCCTGCACCAGCAGGCCCTGGAGCTGGCCCCCCGGCTGGGACACCGGTACGAGGAAGCGCAGGCCCACGCGGGAATCGCCGCCCTGCTCGACGCGTCGGATCGGACCGCTGCCGCGGACCACCGCACGGCGGGCCGGGCCGCCCCGCGGTCGTAGCCCCGCCCGCTCGCCAGGGGGCCGCGGGGCCCCGGACATACCGTGGGCGACCCCGATCGGGTCTCCCGTTCCGGGGACGTCAAACTCGTCTCCGACCATGCATTTTCACGGCCACAAGCGCTGGTTGCCAGACGTGCGTGACGTGCGGGATGGTTGCTTCACGGCAACGTTCCTTCGAGTGGATGAGGTGAGGGATTCGCCCAGCGAGTCCTCCATATTTGGTTTCTTCCCAAGCGCAGATCACAGCGCAGACAGGCACCGGCGCAGAGCATCGCTCCGCGTTGCGCCATGCCCCCTACCCCGTCTTCGTCGCTGACGGCCAGGGCACCCTTTTGCTGCGCAGCGACGCAGCCGGCGCGCTCCTGCCCGGAGCCCGCCCCGGGGCCGTCTTCACCGACGTGGTCCCCGCCTGGCTCTCCGCCGCGCACGACGCCCTGACAGAGCCCGGCCGACGCGCCGGCCGCGCGGTGCACACACCGGTCTCGGGCGCCATCAGCGAGCGCAGCTTCGAGGCGCACTCCAGCGTGCAGGACGACAACTCCGTGGTGTGGTGGCTGATCGACGACACCGACCACCAGCTGGTCCGCGACGCCCTGCAGATGGAACGCGAGCGGACCGAATTCCTGGCCAAGACGTCCAACCTGCTGCTCTCCTCGCTGAACCTGGAGCGCTGCATGGATGTGACGGCGCAGCTGGCCGCCGAGTACCTCGCCGACGCGGCCCTCGTCATCGCGCCCGCGCGAGGGCAGCGGCTGCCGGTGGTGTCCTGTCTGCGCGGCGACAGCCCCGTCCGCTCGCAGGAGTCCGCGGACCCCGATGACGTGCCCGGCCTCGACGAGGCGCTGCGCGGCTTTCCGCCGGTGCCTTCACGGTGGATCGACCCCGGCGTCGCACCGGACTGGATGGTGCCCGCGGACTTCGGTCCTGTCGGCTCGATAGTGATCACTCCGCTGCCCGGTCACGGCGTCGCCGCCGGCGCCCTCGTCCTGCTGCGCCGCTCCGGCACGGCGGCCTTCACCGAGGGCGAGGAGGTTTTCGCCCGGCTGTTCGCCACGCGCGCCGGAGCCGCCATGTCGGCGGCGCGCCTGTACGCGGAGCAGGCTGCGATCACCGAGGTGCTGATGCGCGAGCTGCTTCCCCCCTCACTGCACCAGATCTCCGGAGTCGACTTCTCGGGCGGCTACCGCCCCTCGGAGGACCACGAACGGATCGGCGGCGACTTCTACGACGTGCATCCCGCCGCCGTCGAGGGCGAGGCGTCACTCGTGGCGCTCGGGGACGTCTGCGGCAAGGGCCTGGAGGCCGCCGTACTGACCGGCAAGATCCGCAACACCCTGCATGCCCTGCTCCCCATGGCGGACGACCACCAGAGGATGATCAGCCTGCTCAACACGGCTCTGGTCAACTCCCATCACACCCGCTTCGCCACGCTGGTGCTGGCCTCCGCCATACGGGAGGGCAGCGGCGTGAACCTGCGGCTGACCAGTGCCGGCCATCCCCCGCCGCTGATCGTCCGCACGAGCGGCGAGGTGGAGGAGGCGGCGACGAGCGGCACGCTGGTGGGGGCGATCCCCGAGACCAGGGCCCGCACCGCCGCCGTCACTCTCGCGCCCGGTGACTCCTGCGTGCTCTACACGGACGGGATCACCGAGGCCAAGGGCGGTCCGCTGGGCGGGACCGAGTTCGGTGA
Source organism: Streptomyces longisporoflavus (assembly GCF_014649775.1). Taxonomy (GTDB): domain Bacteria; phylum Actinomycetota; class Actinomycetes; order Streptomycetales; family Streptomycetaceae; genus Streptomyces; species Streptomyces longisporoflavus. The sequence continues at coordinate 471,044 of NZ_BMTR01000002.1, forward strand.
GGAGCGCCTCCAGCGTGTCCTCGCGCAGTGCGCGGGCATGCCGTCCGAGGGCATCGTGGAGCATGTCCAGATGCTCGCCTCCCAGTGGGTCGGCAAGGGCAGGCACGACGACATGGCCGTCGTGGTGATCTCCGCGCCCCGCACGCAGCATCTCAGTGCGGTGAACGGCCGTACTCGGGGCAGGTACACCTCGTGACAACCCGAACTCCGTACCGGCCGTCCGCCGGCGAAGCGGTCGAAGACCTGGCAGCCGAGCTGTGGAAAGCCGTGTCCGCGGCCGACGAACGCGCCGCCACCGATGCGGTGCTGCGCGCTCTGGACGACGGCCTGGCGCCGGAGAGCGTGCTCATCGACGTGATCGCGTCGGTGCAGGGCAGGGTCGGCGAGGAGTGGGCCGCAAACCGGCTCACCGTGGCCGAGGAGCACGCCGCGACCGCCATCAACGAACGCGCCGTGGCGGCGCTCTCCGTGCACCCCGCCGCGCGGACGAACCCGGACCGGGGCAGGATCACGGTGGCCTGTGTGGACGGTGAATGGCATGCGCTGCCCGCCCGTCTGCTGGCCGAGGTCCTGAAGCTGCGCGGCTGGCACGTCGACTACCTCGGCGCGCAGGTCCCCTCCCCGCACCTCATCACCCACCTGCACCGCACCGACACCGACGTGGTCGCGCTCTCCGGCTCGATCGCGACCCGGCTGCCCGCCGCACACGCCGCGATCACCGCCTGCCAGGCCGTCGGCGTACCGGTGCTCGCCGGGGGAGCCGCCTTCGGGCCCGACGGCGAGTACGCGCGTCTGCTCGGTGCCGACGCCTGGGCGCCCGACGCCCGCGCCGCGGCCGACCGACTCGCCAGGGCGCCGCTGCCGCGCCCGCAGCACGATCACCAGCCCATCGACGACCTGCCCCACCTGGGCGACCAGGAATACAGCATGGTCTCGCGCAGCAGCACCTCGCTCGTGCGCACCGTCCTGACCGCTCTCGAAGACGCGTTCCCCGCCATGCGCGCCTACAGCGACCAGCAGCGTGAACGCACCGCGGAAGACCTCGCACACATCGTGGAATTCCTCGCCACCGCCCTCTACCTCGGCGACGCGGACCTCTTCACCCGGTTCATCACCTGGACCGCCCGCATCCTCACCGCCCGCGGCGTGCCCGCACACAGCCTTCCGCCGGCCCTGGACATCCTGGCCCGCGAACTCAAGGACTTCCCCAGAGCCGCCCGAACCCTCGAGCACGGCATCGACGCGCTCGCGCCCGACCACCGCAACACCGCCGGAAAGACCGTATGACCACGAAGCCACCCTCCTCCCTCCGCCTGACGACGGTCGACACCGAGGACACCGTCCGCATAGAGGTCCACGGCGACCTCGACTACGACAACGCCGACCACCTCCTGCTGGCCGTCACCGACAAGCTCGCCGAACACCCGCGTCTCGGGGACCTGCACCTGCACTGCGCGGGGCTCGAACTCGTCGACTCCATGGGTCTTTCGATCCTGCTGATGATCCACCGCAGGACCAGCGCGGCCGGCGTCCGCCTCCACCTGGACGACCGCCCCGCGAGGCTGGACCGGCTCCTGTCCCTCACCGGCACCCTGGAGCACTTCACGGCGCCCCTCACCGAAGGCGCGGAGGGCTCCCCCGGCAGCTCGGCAGAACCCCCGCAGACCGGCGGCGAAACAACCCCGGCCGGCCCGCGGGACCGCACCGCACCCCCCTGACGCCATCCACTTCCACTCCCTGACCAGGCACTGGAAGGGAGCCAGACCCACCACTGACGGGGCGCTCATGCCGACACGACACCCGACCACCCGCAGGTTCTCCCGCGAGGCCACCCGGTCCGCCGGCGACATCGTCGAACACCTCGACGTGATGTGGGAACACGCCAGAGAATCCGCCGCCCTCGCCCCCGTATCCGCCTCGCAACTACGGCTGATGTACCTCGTCGACCGCTCCGAGGGGATACGCATGCGGACCGTGTGCACCCGGCTCTCCACTGCCGCCCCCTCCGTCACCCGGATGTGCGACCGCCTCCAGGCCACCGGTTTCCTGGAACGGCTGCCGTGCCCCGGCAACGGCCGGGAAGTCACCCTGCGCCTCACGCCCGAGGGCAGAACGCACCTGCAGAGCATCCGCGACCAGCGCGAGGACGCCCTGCACCATGCCATCGACGCCCTCCCCCAGCCGGAACGCCGCGCCCTGGCCAAAGGCCTCGCGGGCCTCCACGCCCAACTCACGGCAGCAGCAGGGGCAGGGGCAGAAGCAGAGGAGGAGAGCAGACCCGGCTTCGTGCCTGCGGCTTGACGGCGGCTGGCCTCCGGCCTCGTAGGCCGCCCGCTGTGAGCCGGCCGTTTCGAGGGCCCGGCGAGGTAGACAACTTTCCATGGCCCGCACGTAGGTTGACCGCGCCTGTCAGTGCGGTGTCGGTGGCCGCTTACGCGTCGGTTCAGCCCCAGTAAGGGTTCGTCGTAGATGTTCGTCTCAACAGTGATCTCACTGTTCATCCAACGGGTTCATCGCTTACCGCCCTGCTGATCGGCATCTCACGTCGTCGCGACAAGAGGTTCCAAGGTCGTGATCACGGCATGCCGTGCGCTTAAGTACACGCATGCCGACCAGCGTTCAGCCACAGCCCACGTCGTCTCCCCCTGACCAGCAGGCGACGATCGATCTCTTCCTCGCCCGCTCGAAGCGGAGGAACGAGACAGTGCCGATCCGCCACTCCTTCGTTCAGCGCGGGCCGCGCGGGGAGTCGAGGCCCGGACCTCTGTCAGAGCTGGTGCGGCGTAACCAGTCACGAGCACTGGACCTTTACCTGCTCCTGTGCGCGGTGGCCGGGGCCGGGGACTACTCCGCCACCGACTGGGCCGCCAACTGGGCTCGCGCACTCGGGCTCTATGACCAGAAGGCCGGAACAACAGCGGTATCCAGGGCCTGGAAAACGCTCAAGGACTTGAATCTGGTCGAGTCGACCCGGGGCGAAGAGGGCAAAGCCAAGATCACCAAACTGCTGGAAGACGGTAGCGGTGATCCGTACCGGCCGCCGGGCAAGGGTGACTACTACTTTCAACTGCCCTTCTGGTACTGGCGCGATCGGCTCCACGAGAAGCTCACGCCACCGGGCAAGGCCATGCTCCTGATCGCCCTCGACATGCGCAGCGACGAGTTCGCCCTCGTTCAGGACAAGATCAGCGAGTGGTACGGGCCGTCACCCGAGAGCGTCAGGAAGGGCATTGACGAGCTCGTCTCCCACGGCGTGCTCTACATCGCCCGGTACGAGTGGTTCCACACTCTCCGCTCGAAGACCGGCCAGACAGCCCGCCCGCTCTACCGCTTCGTCCTCAAGTACACGCCCCCCGGCCTCAAGTCCGCCGGCCTCCAGCCCTCGGCCGAGTAACCCGCTCGCCGAGTTCACCACCGCACTGCCCTCCACGGCTGCAACCAAAGAGAGGACAGTGCGGCGAACCCCCGGAAAATCCGGGAGCAAGGAGGTCGCCGTAATGGCCACCTACGAATCCGATGTTAACCACCGCGCGTGCCTGCAGCGCCCCCCGCATCCGCTCTCTCCCCGGTGCGGGAAGATCTGTGTCGTCGTCATCATCCTGGCCGTTCTTGCCTGCCAGTTCTCGCCAGACGCCACAGCGGTGGATGGCGCGAGCCTGTGGCTCAGCATCCTGCTGTCGTTCTTCCCGCTCGACCAGGCCATCGGTGTCCGGCATCGGCGCCGCACACTGCGGCGCTCGGTGCTCCGGATCCAGACCTGACCCCTCCGACGTGGCTGCCCGGGGCTTCGGCCGCGGGCAGCCGCCCCGGCCATGAGCCGGCGCGCGCCGACCGCGACCGCGGAGCACTTTTGGACGTCCGCTAGCCGAGGAAACTCATCCGCACCTGCCGGTCGGGGTTGTCGACATTGGTGTCCACCAGGCACACGGACTGCCACGTCCCCAGCTCCAGGCGGCCCTCCAGGACCGGCAGCGTCGCATGCGGCGGTACCAGGGCCGGCAGGACGTGGTCGCGGCCGTGGCCGGGGCTGCCGTGGCGGTGCTGCCAGCGGTCGTCGGCGGGAAGCAGGGTGTGCAGTGCGGCGAGGAGGTCGTTGTCGCTGCCCGCGCCCGTCTCGAGGATCGCGACGCCGGCGGTCGCATGCGGGACGAAGAGGTTGAGGAGGCCGTCGCGGCCGCCTGCCACCTCGCGCAGGAAACCCTGGCAGGCCTCGGTGAGGTCGAAGACCTTCTCCTCCGAGCCGGTGGTGACGTTCAGGACACGTGTGGTGAAAGCGTCGGACATGGGTTCATCTTCCCTCACGCAGCTCCCGTTCGCTGATACGTGACGTCCGCCTTTCGAGACGGCATTGACCGTACGCCGACGAGCTGGCTACGTTCTGCGGCATGTTGCGTTCAGCTCTGCTCACCACGCGCGGTCACATCGACCTGCTGCGGGTGGCTTCCGCTGCGTGTCGCCGAGGCTGCTGACGCTCTTTCGGCTTCAGCCCTCCCCCATTTCCACCCTTCGCGCCACTCGCGCCACAGGCCCTGCTTGCACCCTTGGCGTTCCGCGCGTTTCCGTGTCCTGACGCCTCGGCGCGGCTGCGTCCGATCCAGCCGTCCCCCGCCCCGGCCTCTCGGGCATCGGCATCCCTTCCTCTGCCCCTCCCTCCTGCCCTGCCATGGAGCACCCTTGAGCATCAGCCATGCCCCGCCGGATCCCGTATCCGACATTCCGGGTATATCCAAGTCGGATGATTCCGCTGAGCCCGTCGAAGGCCCCGGCGCCGCCACCCGGTCGGCCGAACCCGAGCCTGTGCCCGCGTCCGAGCCCGAGCTCGTCCCCATCGTCCCCGCCTCCACCCGCCGCGCCCGCGTCCCCCGCTGGCTCCGCCGTACCTCCGGACCTCTCGCGCTCCTCGCCCTGTGGCAAGTCCTCAGCTCCACAGGGACGTTGAGCGCCGACATCCTCGCCTCGCCGGGGACCATCGCCGGTGTCGGCCGTGACCTCCTCGCCGACGGCTCACTGACCTCGGCCATGGGGGTCTCCCTGCAGCGGGTCGCGGTGGGGATGCTGCTCGGCACCCTCGTCGGGACCTCGCTGGCGCTCGTCGCAGGGCTCTTCCGCGTCGGAGAGGACCTTGTCGACGCCAGCGTGCAGATGCTGCGCACCGTGCCCTTCGTCGGACTCATCCCGCTGTTCATCATCTGGTTCGGCATCGGCGAGGCGCCCAAGGTCGCCATCATCACCCTCGGCGTGTCCTTCCCGCTCTACCTGAACGTGTACGCGGGCATACGCGGGGTCGACTCCCAGCTCATCGAGGCCGGGGAATCACTCGGGCTCTCTCGGTGGGGGCTCGTGCGCCACGTCATCCTGCCGGGTGCGCTACCGGGTGCGATGACCGGCCTTCGCTACTCCCTCGGCATCGCCTGGCTCGCCCTGGTCTTCGCCGAGCAGATCAACGCGGACTCCGGGATCGGCTTCCTGATGGTCCAGGCGCGTGACTTCCTGCGGACCGATGTGATCGTCGTCTGCCTGATCGTCTACGCCTTCCTCGGCCTCATCGCCGACTTCATCGTCCGCACCCTCGAAAGGCTGCTGCTGCAATGGCGACCGACGTTCACCGGCCGGTGACCACCGCTTCCCCCACCACGCAGGCGGCTTCGGCCGTACGCGTCGAAGGGCTCACCCGCGCCTTCGACGGGCGCGCCGTCATCGACCGCCTCGATCTCGACGTGCGGCCGGGCGAGTTCGTGGCGCTGCTCGGGCGCAGCGGCTGCGGCAAGTCGACCCTGCTGCGCATCCTCGCCGGGCTCGACCGTGACATCGAGGGGACCGTCCTCGTGCCGCGCCGCAAGGCCGTCGCGTTCCAGGCTCCCCGGCTCATGCCCTGGAAGCGAGTGTGGCGCAACGTTCTGCTCGGTCTGCCGGGCAGCCCCGAACGCGGCCTGGCCGAAAGGGCGTTGGAGGAGGTCGGGCTCAAGCACCGTACGAACGCCTGGCCCAAGACGCTCTCCGGCGGCGAGGCCCAGCGCGCCTCACTGGCCCGTGCCCTGGTGCGCGAGCCCGATCTGCTGCTGCTCGACGAGCCGTTCGGCGCGCTCGACGCGCTCACCCGCATCAAGGCCCAGCGGCTCGTCGACGAACTGTGGCAGCGGCGCGGCTGCGCGGTCCTGCTCGTCACGCACGACGTCGAGGAGGCCGTGCTCCTCGCCGACCGGGTGCTCGTCATGGACGCGGGAGTCATCGCGTACGAGACCGAGATCGATCTGGACCGGCCGCGCGGGATCTCCGATCCGCGCTTCGGCGAGCTGCGTGCCGAACTGCTGCGGCGTCTCGGCGTCGACGCGGACGACGGCTCCGCGGAGACCGCCGCCGCGGCCTGAACTATCCGCAAACCCCCTCCCCGCACAGCACGAACACACCGAACGGACTCACCATGCGACGACACATCGCCGCCCCCGCCCTGCTCGTCCCCCTGGCCCTGCTGCTCGCCGCATGCTCCGGCTCCCCCGCCGCGAGCACCTCGTCCGCGGGCTCGGGCGGCGGAACCGACGGCAAGGGCTCGCTCACCCTCAACGTCGGTGACCAGAAGGGCGGTTCGGAGGCCGTGCTGCGTGCGGCCGGGGAGCTCGACGACCTGAAGTACAAGATCCGCTGGTCCACGTTCACCTCGGGTCCTCCCCTCCTCGAAGCCATCAACGCCAAGGCCGTGGACATCGGCGGCGTCGGCAACACACCGCCCGTCTTCGCCGCGGGAGCGAACTCGAAGATCTCCGTGGTGGCCGCCTACCACGGCACCGCGACGGGCGAGGCGATTCTCGTCCCGAACGACTCGCCCCTGAAGAGGACCGACGACCTCAAGGGCAAGTCCGTCGCCGTGACGCAGGGTTCCTCGGCGAACTACCAGCTGATCGCCTCCCTCAGGGAGGCGGGGCTCGGCATCAAGGACGTCGACGTCAAGTATCTGCAGCCCGCGGACGCTCTCGCCGCGTTCACCAGCGGCAAGGTCGACGCCTGGGCGGTCTGGGACCCGTACACCTCGCAGGTCCTCGAGAGCAAGAAGGGGCGTGTGCTGACCGACGGCGAAGGCCTGGTCAACGGGCTCAGCTTCCAGGTGGCGGCGCCCGGCGCGCTGGAGGACAAGAAGAAGTCCGCGGCTGTCGCCGACTACCTCAAGCGGCTGCGCAAGGCCCAGGACTGGGTCTACGACCACCCAAAGGAGTGGGCCAAGGTCTGGGCGAAGGACACCGGCCTGCCCTACGAGGTCGCGCTGGCCGCCGTCAAGCGCAGCAACGGCACCCGGGTCCCGGTGGCCGTGGACAAGAACGTGGTCACCTCCGAGCAGGAGATCGCGGACACCTTCACCGACCTGAAGCTCGTACCGCGCCGCGTCGACTTCGGCGACTTCGTCGACACCCGCTTCAACGGCGGCCTGCCGCCCTCGACCAGCAAGCCGCGCACGTACAACAAGGAGTCCTGACGATGACCGTCCACCTCAACTGGTTCCTGCCGACCGGCGGCGACGGCCGCACCCTGGTCGACCGGCACGCCTACACCGACGGCGGGGTCAAGCGCTCCCGCGTCACCCCGGTCAGCGGGGTGCGCGCTCCCGACATCGACTATCTGGTCCAGATCGCCAAGGCGGCCGAGCAGGTGGGCTTCGAGGCGGTCCTGACCCCCACCGGCACCTGGTGCGAGGACGCCTGGCTGACGACGGTGGCCCTGGCCCAGCACACGGAGCGGCTCAAGTTCCTGGTGGCGTTCCGGCCCGGCGTCATCTCTCCCGTGCTGGCCGCGCAGATGGCGGCCACATATCAGCGCATCACGCGCGGGCGTCTGCTCCTGAACGTCGTCACGGGCGGCGACTCGACCGAGCAGCGCCGCTTCGGCGATCACCTCGACCACGATCGCCGCTACGCCCGTACCGATGAGTTCCTGTCCGTCGTACGAGGTGTGTGGAGCGGGAAGCCCTTCGACTTCCACGGCGAGCACTACGACGTGGAGGGCGGCCTTACGGCGCTGCCGCCGGACCCGCTGCCGGAGATCTTCTTCGGTGGCTCGTCGGCCGCGGCCGGCCCTGTCGCCGCGCGGCACACCGATGTGTATCTGACGTGGGGTGAGCCGCCGGAGCAGGTCAAGCAGAAGATCGACTGGATTCGCGGGCTCGCCGAGGAGCAGGGGCGCACGGTCCGCTTCGGCATCCGGCTGCACACCATCTCGCGGGACTCCGCCACCGAGGCGTGGGCCACCGCCAACCGGCTGCTTGACGACCTCGATCCGGACACCATCGCCGCCGCGCAGCAGGCGCTCGGCCGCAGCGAGTCCGTCGGCCAGCAGCGGATGCTGGCGCTGCACGGCGGTTCGCGCGAGGACCTGGAGATCTCGCCGAACCTGTGGGCGGGTGTCGGTCTCGTGCGGGGCGGCGCGGGCACCGCGCTGGTCGGCAGTCACGCGGACGTCGCCGACCGGATCGAGGAGTATCACGCGCTGGGTGTCGAGCACTTCGTGCTCTCGGGCTATCCGCATCTGGAGGAGGCGTACTGGTTCGGTGAGGGCGTGATCCCGGATCTGGCGGCGCGCGGGCTGCTGCCCCGGATTCCGGCGGCGCAGCCGGGCCCGGCGCCCGCGGCCAACGGTGGCCCGGCCACCGGGGGCCCGGTCGCCGCTCGGGGCGGCGCGCCGCTCCTGGTGGCGGGCGGGCGCTGAACCGTACGCCGGCCGGGGGAAGATCCCGGGCCCCGATGGAGTTAGTAGAAACGTGAACGACATCGGGGCACGGGACGCCGCCGCACACACAGCGGCGCAACAGGTGGACGCGCTGGTCATAGGCGCCGGTCAGGCGGGTCTGTCCAGCGCCTATCACCTGCGCAGGGCCGGCTTCGCGCCGGACCGCGACTTCGTCGTCCTGGACCATTCGCCGCACCCCGGCGGCGCCTGGCAGTTCCGCTGGCCCTCGCTCACCTACGGCAAGGTGCACGGGATGCACTCGCTGCCCGGCATGGAGCTGACCGGCGCCGATCCCGCGCGGCCCTCTTCGGACGTCATCCAGGAGTACTTCGAGGAGTACGAGCGGCATTTCGACCTGCGGGTGCACCGGCCCGTCGACGTACGCCGGGTGCGCGAGGGCGACGGCGGGCGGCTCCTGGTGGAGACGTCGGCCGGGACCTGGGCGACCCGCACCCTGATCAATGCCACGGGGACGTGGGACCGGCCGTTCTGGCCGCGCTATCCGGGGCAGGACATTTTCCGCGGGCGGCAGTTGCACACGGCCGTCTATCCGGGGCCCGAGGCATTCGAGGGGCAGCGGGTGATCGTCGTGGGCGGGGGCGCTTCGGGCACCCAGCATCTGATGGAGATCGCTCCGTACGCCGCCACGACCACCTGGGTCACCCGGCGCCCGCCCGTCTTCCGCGAGGGCCCCTTCGACGAGAACCGGGGACGCTCGGCCGTCGCCCTGGTCGAGGAGCGGGTACGCCAGGGGCTCGCGCCGCAGAGCGTGGTGTCCGTGACGGGACTGCCCCTCAACGACGCCGTCCGGCAGGCGCGGGCGGACGGAGTGCTCGACCGGCTGCCGATGTTCGACCGCATCACGCCGAGCGGCGTGGAATGGGACGACGGGCGGCGTGTCGATGCCGACGTCATCCTCTGGGCCACCGGTTTCCGGGCGGCCGTCGAGCACTTGGCGCCGCTGCGGCTGCGCGAGCCGGGCGGCGGCATCCGTGTCGAGGGCACCAGGGCCGCCGCCGATCCGCGCGTCCATCTGGTGGGCTACGGCCCGTCGGCCAGCACGATCGGCGCGAACCGCGCGGGCCGGCAGGCGGTGCGGGACATCCGGCGGCTGCTGGCGGAGGCGCCGGTCACGGTGTGAGTGCCGCGACCGGCGTCCGCCGTCCGGGGCGCGGCTAGCTGTTCTGCTTGTTCTCGTCCTTGCCGTCGCCGTCGTCGTTGCCGTCTTCGTCCTTGCTCTTGTTCTTGTTGAACTCCGCCACGTTCTTGCGCTGCTCCTCGAAGCTCGACGTGAAGCGGGTGTCGCCCGGCTTAACCGTCACGAAGTACAGCCAGTCGCCCTGCGTCGGGCTGGTCGCCGCGCGCATGGCCTCCTCGCCGGGGTTGCCGATCGGGGTCGGGGGCAGGCCCATGCGCGTGTACGTGTTGTAGGGGCTGTTGATCTTCGTGTCGCTGTCGCGGGTGTTCAGCGTCGAGCGGTTCAGGGCGTAGTTGATCGTCGAGTCCATCTGCAGGGGCATGCCCTGTTCGAGACGGTTGTAGATGACGCGGGCCACCTTGCCCATGTCCTCCTTGGAGCCCGCCTCGGCTTCGATCATGCTGGCGATGGTGACGGTCTGATAGACGTTCACGGCGTTGCGGTCGGCGCCCGCGGTGACCTGGCCGCCGCTGAAATTCTTGGTGGCCGTGTTCACCATGTACGAGAGCATGGACGCGGGGGTCGACTTCTCGCCGATGGGATACGTCGCCGGGAAGAGGTAGCCCTCGGGATTGCCGCCCGCGTCGTCGGGGAGTTTGAGGGCGGCATGGGGGATGGCCTTCTTCGTGGTGCCGGGCGGCACGTCGAGGGCCTTGTCGACAGCCCCGTACACCTGGCTCGAACGCCAGCCCTCCGGGATGGTCAGCGTCTGGGGACGAGCACTGTCGTCGGGGAGCAGCAGCGGCACCGCCACGGCGGTGACCGCCGCGACGGTTCCGGTCGCGATCAGGGCGATTCGGCCCCGACGCGTCAGTCGAATCGTGCCCCGGCGCGGAGTCTTGGTCTGCAGCATACGGGCACATTAGCCCTCAAATGCGGACACACCGAGCATATTTTCATGTCGCGGGCTCAAGTTGGGCGTCCCGGCGTACCAGGGCGGCGTAGCGGCCGTCTCTGGCCAGGAGCTCCTCGTGGGTGCCGCGCTCGGCGGTCCGTCCGGCCTCGAGGACCACGATCTGGTCGGCGCCGCGGACCGTGGAGAGCCGGTGGGCGATCGTCAGGGTGGTCCGGTCGGCGGACAGGGCGTCGATGGCGTCCTGCACGGCACGCTCGGTGTGCGTGTCCAGGGCGCTGGTCGCCTCGTCCAGAATGAGCACGGGCGGATCGCGCAGGATCGTACGAGCGATGGCCAGGCGCTGCTTCTCGCCTCCGGAGAAGCGGTGGCCGCGCTCGCCGACCACCGTGTCGTACCCCTCGGGCAGGGAGGCGATGTGGTCGTGGATCTGGGCCGCGCCCGCGGCCGCGATCAGCTCCTCGTCCGTGGCGTCGGGCTTGGCGAAGCGCAGGTTCTCGGCGACGGAGGCGTGGAAGAGATACGTCTCCTGGGAGACCACTCCCACCGCACGGGCCAGCGAGTCGAAGTCCAGGTCGCGCACGTCCACGCCGTCGATGGTGACGCGGCCACCCGTGACGTCGTACAGCCGCGGGACCAGGTAGCTGAGGGTTGACTTTCCCGAGCCGGTGGGGCCGACGACGGCCAGGCTGCCGCCTGCGGGGACGGTGATGTCGATGCCGTCGAGGATGGGGCGGCCGCGGTCGTCGTCCCCGTCGTAGCGGAACTCGACGTCCTCGAAGCGCACTTCGCCCTTGATCTTGTCCAGGCGCACGGGGTGCTCGGGCTCGGTGATGTCGACGGAGAGGTCGAGATACTCGAAGATGCGCTGGAAGAGCGCCAGCGAGGTCTGGATCTGCACGCCGGTGGAGAGCAGGCTCACGGTGGGCCGGAACAGTCCCTGCTGGAGCGAGACGAAGGCGACGAGCGTGCCGATCGAGACGGTCGGGCCGCCCATCTGGAAGGCCAGGCCCGCGGTCCAGTAGATGACGGCGGGCATGGCGGCCATGACGATCGAGATGACGGCCATGCGCCAGCGCCCCGCCATGTTCGAGCGGATCTCCAGGTCGACGAGTCGCTCGGACTCGTCGGCGAAGGTCTTGGTGAGCGAGTCGGAGCGGCCCATCGTGCGGCCGAGCAGGATGCCGCTGACGGAGAGCGATTCGGTGACCGTCGCGGCCATCGCCGCCATCTGCTTCTGCCGCTGGGTGGCTATCTTCTTGCGCTCGCGGCCGACCCGGCGGCTGATCCACACGAAGACGGGCAGCAGGAGCAGCGAGACGACGGTCAGGCGCCAGTCGAGGGCGAGCATCGCGACGATGGTGGCGATCACGCTGGTGAGGTTCGAGACCAGGGAGGTGGCGGTGGAGGTGACCGTCGCCTGCATGCCGCCGATGTCGCTGGCGATGCGGGACTGGACCTCGCCGGTGCGGGTCCTGGTGAAGAAGGCGAGCGACATGCTCTGCAGACGGCCGTAGACGGCGGTGCGCAGGTCGTGCATGACGCGCTGCCCGACCGTCGTGCTGATCAGGGTCTGCAGGACGCCGAAGACGCTGGTGACGACCGCGCTGAGGATCATTCCGAGGGCGAGCAGGCTCAGCAGGCCCGTACGTCCCTGCGGGATCGCGGTGTCGAGGATCTCCTTCAGCAGGAAGGGGGTGGCGACCGAGACCAGCGAGGCCGCGCCGACCAGCAGGCCGACGATCGCGAGACGGGCGCGGTAGGGACGGAAGAGGCGCAGGATGCGGCGGATCTGCCGCGGCTGTTCCTCCTGGCCGGAGGCCGCGGGCTGAGGTGTCCACGTGGGTTCGTCGTGACGCATGGGCTCCTACGGTCAGGTGAGACGGCCGCCGGCAGAGATGCGGCCGACGATGGTCGAGAGAGCATAACTCACTGTTACCTATACTCACAATGCACTAGGTCCTGATATTGTTCCCGCATGGACACCCCGGACGCCGACGGACTGCTCGCCGAACAGCTGCTGCGGCTGACCCGCAGGCTGCACCGCATCCAGAAGCGCCACCTGGTGCCGATCGGCATCACCCCGGCCCAGTCCCGCCTGCTGCGCACCCTCGTGCAGTACGACACTCCGCCGCGCATGGCCGACCTCGCCCAGCACCTCGAAGTGGTCCCGCGTGCCGTGACGAGCCTGGTCGACGCCCTGGAGGCGGGTGATTTCGTGCGCCGCGTCCCCGATCCCGCCAACCGCCGGGTGATCCGCATCGAGCTCACGGACGCGGGGCGCAAGGCTCTCAGGCAGCTGCGCAGCGCGCGCCGGGCCGCCGCGGAGGACATCCTGGCCCCACTGGACGCCGAGCAGCGCGAGCAGCTGGGCGGCCTGCTGAACGCGCTGTTCGACGTGCCGGAAGTCCGCCGCTGCTGACACCGCCGGCCACCCGGGACCGACGACCGTACGACCCCGCCGAGGAGAGCCCATGCCGATGCTGGAGCCCAAGCCGCACTCTCTGCGCCCCACGCGACGCGCGGAGGCCCCGGCCCACGATCGGGTGCCGGACCGGCAGGCGGCGGGCACCCCCGAGCCGCTGCGCTCGGAGCTGACCGCGCTCCTGGGCGCGGACAAGGTCCTGACGAAGATCTCCGACCTCGTGCGGTACGCCTCCGACGCGAGCCCCTACCGCTTCGTGCCGCAGGTCGTGGTCGTCGCGGAGGACATCGACGACATCTCCGCCGTCCTGTCCTACGCGCACGGCAGAAGCCGCGAGGTCGTCTTCCGCGCGGCGGGCACCTCGCTCAACGGCCAGGCCCAGGGCGAGGACATCCTGGTCGACGTGCGCAAGCACTGGGCGGGCATCGAGGTCATCGGGAAGGGCGAGCAGGCGCGCATCGGCCCCGGCACGACGGTGGTGCGGGCCAACGCCACGCTCGCCCGGCACGGACGCGTACTCGGTCCGGACCCCGCGAGCGCCATCGCCTGCACGATCGGCGGGGTCGTCGCGAACAACGCCTCGGGGATGACGGCGGGCACCAGCCGCAACTCGTATCGCACGGTGGCCTCGCTCACCTTCGTCCTGCCCACGGGCACGGTCGTGGACACCGCGGAGCCGGACGCCGACGAACAGCTGGCGCACGCCGAGCCGGCCCTGTGCGAGGGACTGCTGGCGATCAAACGGGAGATCGAGGCGGACCCGGAGCTCACCGCCCGCATCCGCGCCAAGTACGAGATCAAGAACACGAACGGCTACCGCCTGGACGCCTTCCTGGACGGCGCGACCCCCGTGGAGATCCTGCGCGGCCTGATGGTCGGCTCGGAGGGCACCTTCGGCTTCATCTCCGAGGTCGTCTTCGACACGCTGCCGCTGGACCGGCACGTCACCACGGCCCTGCTGTTCTTCCCCTCGCTGCCCGCCGCCGCGGCGGCCGTCCCCCTCTTCAACGAGGCGGGCGCGCCGGCCGTCGAGCTGATGGACGGCAACACCCTGCGCGCCTCGACCAGCGTGGCCGGGGTGCCCGCCGACTGGGCACGGCTCCCGAAGTCGACGGCCGCGCTCCTGGTGGAGTTCCGCGCACCGGACGAGGCGGGCCAGGAGGCGTACGAAGCGGCGGCCGCCAAGGTCGTCGAGGGGCTCGAACTCGTCGCCCCGGTCGCCTCGGTGACCAACACCTTCACCCGCGACCCCAAGACGATCGGGAGCTACTGGAAGGCCCGCAAGGCGTTCGTGACGGCGGTCGGCGGCTCGCGCCCCTCGGGGACGACACTGATCACCGAGGACTTCGCGGTGCCGCCGTCGCGCCTGGCCGACGCCTGCGAGGCGCTGCTGGAGCTGCAGACGCGGCACAGGTTCGACGCGGCCGTCGCGGGGCATGCCGCGCACGGCAATCTGCACTTCCTGCTCGCCTTCGACGCGGCCCTGCCCGCGGACGTGGCGCGCTATGCCGCGTTCATGGACGAGTTCTGCCGGCTGACCGTCGAGCGCTTCGACGGCTCGCTCAAGGCCGAGCATGCCACGGGACGCAACATCGCCCCGTTCCTGGAGCTCGAATGGGGGCCGAAGGCCACGGAGTTGATGTGGCGCACCAAGCAGGTCATCGACCCGGACGGGGTGCTCGCGCCGCGCGTCGTCCTCGACCGCGACCCCGAGGCCCACCTTCGCGGCCTGAAGACGATCCCCAAGGTGGAGCTGATCGCGGACCCCTGCATCGAGTGCGGCTTCTGCGAACCGACCTGCCCCAGCGAGGACCTGACGACGACCCCGCGCCAGCGGATCGTGCTCCGCCGCGAGATGATGCGCCAGGCCGCCGGTTCCCCGGTCGAGGACGGCCTCGTCGAGGCGTACGGATACGACGCCGTGGACACCTGCGCCGGCGACTCCACCTGCAAGCTGGCCTGCCCGGTGGGCATCGACACGGGCGCCCTGATGAAGGACTTCCGCCACGCCCGGCATTCGCCGCGCGAGGAGAAGGTGGCCGCGTTCACCGCCAAGAACTTCAAGGCGGTCGAGGCCGCGGCCCGGCTCGCGGTGGGCGCCGCCGACCGCATCAGCGACCGGCTCCTGACCTCCGTGACGCGCACCGCCCGCAAGGCCGTACGCCCCGATCTGGTCCCCGAGTGGCTGCCGGACATCCCCGGTGCGGCCGCCCGCAAGCTGCCGCGCACCGCGCGCGTGGGCGCGAGCGCCGTCTACTACCCCGCGTGCGTCAACCGCATCTTCGCCGGCCCCGGTGACCGCTCCCTGCCCGAGGCGGTGGTCGCCGTCTCCGCGCGTGCGGGGCGGCCCGTGTGGATTCCCGGGGATGTCGCGGGGACGTGCTGCGCCACGATCTGGCACTCCAAGGGGTACGACGAGGGCAACGCGCTGATGGCCAACCGCATCGTCGAGGCGGCCTGGGGCTGGACCGCGGGCGGCAGGCTGCCCCTGGTGGTGGACGCCTCGTCGTGCACGCTCGGCATCGCGCACGAGGTCGTGCCCTATCTCACCGACGACAACCGCAAGCTGCACCATGAGCTGACCGTCGTCGACTCTCTGGTCTGGACCGCGGACGAACTGCTCCCCCACCTGACCGTGCACCGCACCGTCGGCTCCGCCGTCCTGCACCCCACCTGCTCCATGAGCCACCTCGGCGACGAGGCACAGCTGCGTACCGTCGCCGAGGCGTGCGCGGACGAAGTGGTGGTCCCCGACGACGCGGGCTGCTGCGCCTTCGCCGGCGACCGCGGCATGCTGCACAAGGAACTGACGGAGTCGGCCACGCGCAGGGAAGCGGCGGAGGTCAGCGCCCGCGCCTTCGACGCGCACCTCTCGGCGAACCGCATGTGCGAGGTGGGCATGGACCACGCCACGGGCCGCACCTACTACTCCGTACTCCTGGAGCTGGAGCGCGCCACACGCCCGGAATGACATAAGTCCAACTCCCTGGCCACTTCGGTCCCTTGCGCCACGGTCGCCCCCGCATCAGGGTGGCATCCGTTCAGCGCAGGCATCCAAGCCACGGAGGTCCGATGCACGACGAGCACGCGATACCGAACCCTGACGAGTCCGCGACCCCTGACGACTCCGCCGACGGCACCTCACGCCGCGCCGTACTGCGCACCGCGGGCATCGCCGGAGCCGGACTCGGTCTGGGCGCCCTCACCGGCGGTACGGCCCACGCCGACGCCCCGCAGGGCGCGCCCGCCGCGGCGGCCACGGCCGCCGAGGCGCCGCCGCGCAAGGGCAAGACCATGGTCGGCGTACCGTTCGAGCGGCGTTCCACGGTGCGTGTGGGCATCGTCGGGCTCGGCAATCGCGGCGGCAGCATGATCGACCTGTTCCTGGCGATCCCCGGGGTCAAGGTCGTCGCGCTCTGCGACCCGGTCAAGGACAAGACCGCGGCCGCCGCGAAGAAGGTCACCGCCGCGGGCCAGCCCGCCCCGGCGACGTACACCAAGGGCGATCACGACTTCGAGAACCTGTGCAAGCGCGGTGACATCGACTTCGTGTACGTGGCGACGCCCTGGGACTGGCACTTCGACATGGCCAAGACGGCCATGCTCAACGGCAAGCACGTCGGCGTGGAATGTCCCGTCGCCCTCCAGCTCGACCAGCTGTGGGAACTGGTCGACCTCTCCGAGCGCACCCGCAGACACTGCATGCAGCTGGAGAACTGCTGCTACGGCAAGAACGAGATGCGTGTCCTGCGCATGGCCCACGCGGGCAAGTTCGGCGACCTGCTGCACGGGGCGGGCGCCTACAACCACGACCTGCGCGGATTGATGTTCGACCCGGACTACTACGAAGGTCCCTGGCGGCGCCTGTGGCACACGCGGCTGCGCGGCGACCTCTACCCCAACCACGGCTTCGGTCCGGTCTCCAACTACATGGACATCAACCGCGGCGACCGCGTCACGCACATCTCCAGCTTCGGCACGCCCGCCCTCGGTCTCGCCGAGTACCGCAAGGCGCACATGCCCGCGGGCGACCCGAGCTGGAAGGAGACGTACATCGAGAGCGACCGCACCATCAGCCTCGTCCAGACGGCGAAGGGGCGGGTGATCCGCCTGGAGCACGACGTTTCCACGCCCCACCCCTACAGCCGCATCAACAGCCTCGGCGGCACCAAGGGCGTCTTCGAGGACTACCCCGAGCGCATCTACCTCGAGCCGGACCACACGAACGACGAGTGGGGCGACTTCGGCAAATACGCCGAGGAGTTCGACCACTGGCTGTGGAAGGAGCACGCCAACCCGCCGGGCGGGCACGGCGGCATGGACTACATCATGATCTTCCGTCTGATGCAGACCATGCAGCTGGGCCTCGTGCCGGACTTCGACGTCTACGACGCCGCGGTCTGGACGTCGCCCGTCCCCCTGAGCCATCTCTCGATCAAGGCGAAGGGCGCGCCGCAGGCGATCCCGGACTTCACTCGCGGGATGTGGAAGAAGGCGCGTCCGGGAGTGGACTCGGAGAAGCCGCAAGCGTAAGGGACTTGGGCCCGGCGGTGCGCGCATCGGCGCTGCCGGGCTCCTGCGTCCCTTCCGTCTGTTCCGGCACGAAGGCGATCTCGCCGCCCAGGACCTTCTTCGCCCGCGCCGTGTCCAGTGCGCCCTCCCAGCGCGAGACCACGAAGACGGCCACGCAGTTGCCGAGCAGGTTCGTGGCCACGCGCATGGCGTCCATGATGCGGTCCACGCCGAGCAGCAGGGCGACCGCGCCGGCCGGGATGACCCCGAGCGCGGAAGCGGTCGCGGACAGCGCGAGGAACGCCGAACCGGGCACGCCCGCCATGCCCTTGCTGGTCAGCATCAGGACGAGGACGACGGTGATCTGCTGCCCGAGGCTCAGGTCCACGCCCACGGCCTGTGCGATGAACAGCGTGCCGACGGAGAGGTAGATCGAGGCGCCGTCGAGGTTGAAGGAGTAGCCCGTGGGCAGGACCAGGCCCACCGCGTCGTCGCGGCAGCCGGCCTGGCGCAGCTTCTGCATCATGCGCGGCATGACGGCCTCGCTGGAGGCCGTGCCGAGCGCGAGCAGCATTTCCTCGCGCGTGTAACGGACGAACTTCCACAGGCTCAGGCCGGTCAGTGCCTTCAGGGCCACGCCGAGCAGGACGAGGAAGAGCAGGGCCACGGCGTAACAGACACCGATGAGCTTGCCGTACGTCGTCAGGGCACCGAGCCCGTACTCCCCCACCAGATGCGCGGTCGCTCCGAACACGGCGAGCGGAGCCAGCTTCATGATGAAGCCGACGATCGCGAAGACGATCTCCTGGCCCTGCTCGATGACGGGCAGGATCGCGGGCACCTTCGTGTGGCCCAGGTGCAGCAGGGCCGCGCCCACCAGGCAGGACAGGACGAGGACTTGGAGCAGTGAATTCTCGGCGAAGGCGCCGATGGCGCTGTCGGGCAGCGAGTGCAGGATGAACTCGCTGGTCGAGGGCAGTTCGCCGCCGCCGGTCTTCTCGTCGACGGCGGAGGCGTCGAGTGTGGAGGGGTCGACGTTCATGCCGGTGCCGGGGCTGACGAGATTCCCGGCGAGCAGGCCGACGACGAGGGCGACCGTGGTGGCGACCTCGAACCAGATGAGGGCCTTGATCCCGATGCGGCCGAAGGCCTTGAGGTCGCCGGCCTTGGTGATGCCGGCGACGACCACGCAGAACACGAGCGGGGCGATCATCGCCTTGATGAGACGTACGAAGCCGTCGCCGAGCGGCTGGACGGCTGTGCCCGCGTCGGGCCACAGCCTTCCGACGAGGACTCCGAGCACCAACGCGCAGGCGACCTGCGCGAACAGTGAGGTTCGCAATGTGCGTGCTACGCGTCGCGGTATGGACGGTACGGACTGCGGCACGGGCACTCCTGTAGTGAGGCTCCAACTTGCTTCTGCCATACGGAAATTTCTTTCCGCGAGGCGTCACTATGGTGGAATGCCCGCTTCCGCAAAAGACCTACAGATCACATCGGCGTAAATCTTGGATCTTGCTCCAAACCGCGTGCTCCGAACCGGGGGCCGCGGGCCGCGGCGAAGGGCTCAGCAGCGCAGCCGGTCGACCGTCAGCGCCCCCTGCTCGGTCCCCAGGGTGCGGTCGTAGCAGCCGCCGTCGCCGTACACCCGGTAGCGCTCACGGGAGGTGCCGACGGCGTGCCGGTCCTCGCGCGGGACGTTGGCGGTGTACGTCGCGTCGCCTTCGTAGCGATCGTCGGTGACCGTGCGGGCGGTGCGCCGCCCGTGGTCCGTACGCACCGTTTCCGCACGGTCGCCCAGGTCGATCTCGGTGCGCAGCCGGTCACCGGCGCCGAGCGTCGTCGTGCCGTCCATCGTGTACGTCCGGTCGATACGGACGGCACGGCCATTCGTGGTGACCGTCTCGCGATCGCTCCAGGTGGACGTGAGCGCGTCGGTGGACTCGCCCTCGGTCCAGCGGTGCACGGAGGTGTTGGCGAGGGCGCGGGTGACGGTCGTCTTCACGCGGCCGTGGGAAGTGTCGACGTATCCCGAGACGCTGAGCCGGTGGCTGCTCCTGGTGTCGAGACGGTGCTGCCGGTCGGGCGAACCGGGCGTGTAATCCGCCTTGTTGGCCAGCTCGCCCGCCTTGTGCCCGGTCAGCCCGCCGGTGACGTGCGCGCGCCCCTCGTCCTGCCAGACCAGGATGTTGGTGGGCGTGTGCCAGCCGGCCGTCGCCTCCGGCCTGCCCGCGACGGACACTTCCACCTGGTGCGGGCGGCCGTCGTTGAGGAGCCCGGCGAAGGGCGTCAGGTCGTACTCGATGGGCTTGATGTCGAAGGCACGGGGGCCGGGAATCACGTACCACAGGAAGGGATTGGACCAGCCGCCCGTCCACACGGTCGGGAACGGCGTGGCGATCCCCGCGAGACGGCCGTCGACGGTGACCTGCACCTCGCGATAGGGCCCGTCCTGCGCCTTGCAGGAGTACGGCGCGGCGTCCGGCACCGTCAGGTACCAGTACTCCTCGCAGCCGCCTCCGGAGCCGGTCGCGTAGACCTCGGCGACGATGCGCTCGCTGTTGCGCGGAGTGGTCAGGGTGGTGCCGTCGCCCAGCGGCAGGACGCGGTCCGGCGGCGCCTGCTCGCGCTTGCCGTCGCCGCCCTTGCCCGCCGCGTAGAACGTCAGCGTCGCCTTGACGTCGATGATGCCCGTGTACGTCTCGTTGACGACGTTCCCGATGAGCATCTCGACCTGCTGGTCGCGCCCCAGGGTCTCGCGATAGCGCGTGACGTCCTTCTCCACGGACCAGGTGATGCCGTCGGCGGACGGCTGCGGGGTGGAGGTACGGAAGACCTCGACGCCGCCGATGCGCAGATAGCCGAGGCGGTCGTACTGCCGCCCCTTGACCTTGCCGTCGAGGCGGAGCACCACCTTGCCCCAGTCGCCCGCGCCGCATTTGCGGGGCGGGCTGTAGGTGCCCTCGTAGGGCGTGAAGTCCTTGAACCGCGCCTCCGCCACGGTCACTTCGCACGACTTGGTCTGCGGTTTCGTGACGGGCGGGGCGGCGGTGATCGGGTCGTGCCAGTCGGTGCCGAACTCCGGTGGGGGCGTGTCGGCCGCCGCCGGGCCCGCGCTGAACAGTGTGCTCGCCGCGAGGGTGACCCCGACGAGCATGGACATGACGCGTCTTCTCATGCGGGATTCTTACGGGGAGCCGACGATCACCGCAATGGTGCCCGGGAGGCCCGCAGAAGCCGCGCGGGTCAGCCCTTCAGGTTCGCCTTGTCGCCCATCACCACGACCGGATGCTGCTTCGGGTCGAGCTCCTTCAGGAGATACGCCATGCCCTGCTTCGACAGGCTCACGCAGCCCGACGTACCGCTGCCGTGGTCCATGTGCAGCCAGATGCTGCCGCCCTTGGACTGGCCCTGCGGGCGGGTCGGGTCGTTGGGCGGGGTGCCCTTGGCGCGGTTGTAGTCGATGGCGATGACGTAGTCGAAGTCGTGCCAGTGCGACTTGGCCCAGTAGTGCGGGGCCTGCATCGACTCGCTCTGGGTGTACGGGAGTCCGGCGCCCGGATCGGCGAGGACGCCGCCCGCGTCGGTGAGCGTGTAGACACCGACCGGACTGCGCTTGTCGTTCTCGCGGTGGTCGGTCGTCCAGCCCTTCTTGCCGTTGTGCGCGGCCCAGCTGCGGGTCTTGTCCCAGGTCGAGCCGGACTTCGTGTACAGCACGACGGTGGACTTCGCCGAGTCCTCGCCCTCCCCGTAGACCGCGACGACCTGCCGGGAGTTCCCGGGAATCTTGCTCTGGAGACGGTCGCCCACATCAGGGATGCGCTTGAGGTCGGTGGTCGCCGACGGCTCGGCCCCCTTCGCCTGATCCGTGCCCGCGTCGCTCTTCTTTCCTCCGGCGCCCGCCCCCTCGTCGGCACTCCCGCAAGACGTGAGAAGAACACCGCAGGCCGCGAAGGCAGCCACCGCTCGCACCGCACCAGCTATACGCATCCGTCCATGGTCGCACCCGGTCGACACGAGCCGTCCCGACGCACGGCCCCCGGCGGAGAAGGGGCCGAATCTTTACTCCCCGCCGGAAAATCGTTTGCCTCGCGCCACCGTACGAGGCGAACCTTTCACGGCCTGTTACCGCTGCTCGCCGCTCGTTCGCCGAGCCCGCTCCCACCATCCGCTCCCCATCGCCCGCCCGCTCCCCACCGTCCGTTCACGCCGGCACGCTCCGCCGAACCGACGGTCCGCCTCCCCGACACCGACCCCCGGGACGTCACACGTCATGCAGATTCGCGATCTTCCCTTCCCCGACCCGGGCATGCCGGATGCCCGCTCGGGCCCTCACTTCCTGCGCTGGCTCGGGCGCAACCAGCTCGGCGGCCAGCTGAAGTCACTCGCCTGGGGTCTGCTGCACTTCGGCTCCATCGCCGTGCTCCCCTACCTCGTCGGCCTCGCCGTACAGGCCGTGGTCGATCGCGACGGAGGACGGCTCGCCATGGCGGGCGTGCTGATGACGCTGTTCGGCATCGCCATCGCCCTGGGCGACACCATGCTGCACCGCACGGCGGTCACCAACTGGATCACCGCGGCCGCACGCGTCCAGCAACTGCTCGCCCGCAAGACCGCGCAGCTCGGCTCGGCCCTCACCCGGCGCGTCGCCGCCGGTGAAGTGGTCGCGGTATCCACCGGCGACGTCGAGAAGATCGGCTGGTTCGTGGAGGCGGTCTCGCGGTTCGCGGCTGCCGCGCTCACCGTCGTGCTCGTCTGCGTGGGCGTGGTCATCTACCAGCCGGCTCTCGGCATCGTCGTCGCGGTGGGCGTACCGGTGCTCGCGCTGGCCGTCCTTCCGCTGCTGCCACGCGCCACCCGGCGCGCCGACCACCAGCGGGAGAAGGCCGGGCGAGCGACCGAACTGGCCTCCGACACCGTGGCTGGCCTTCGGGTGCTGCGGGGCATCGGCGGCGAGGAGCTCTTCCTCGACCGCTACCGCCGGGCCTCGCAGGAGGTGCGTACGGCCGCCGTACGCAGCGCCCGCATGTGGGCGGTGATCTCGGGCGTCCAGGTACTGCTGCCGGGGCTGCTCCTGATCGTGGTCGTCTGGCACGGCGTGAACCTGGCCCGCCAAGGACGCATCACCGTCGGCGAACTGGTCACCGTCTACAGCACGGTCACGCTGCTGACCTACCCGCTGCGGCACTTCGAGGAGATCGCGATGGCCTACAGCTTCTCGCGCCCCTCGGCCAAGCGCGCCGCCCGGGTGCTCTCGCTCCAGCGCACGACGCACGCCGGGGGCGGACTGCCGGACAGCACGGAGATCCCCTCGGGCGATCTCTACGACCCGGCGACCGGACTCCTGGCCCCCTCCGGCCGGCTCACCGCCGTCGTGTGCGGCGACCCGGACGAGGCGGGGCGGCTCGCCGAACGCCTCGGCGGGCACGCTTCGTTCGACGACGCCGAGGAGCTGCCCTCCGTACTGCTCGGCGGGGTAGCGCTCGACGAGGTGCCGCTGTCCACCGCCCGTACCGCCGTCCTCGTACAGGACAAGGACCCGGTGCTGCTCTCCGGCACGCTCCGCGGCCTCCTGGACGTACCGGCGTCGGGAGCGGTCAGCGCCGACGAGGCTCTGCGGGCCGCGCAGTGCGCCGATGTCCTGGACGCCCTGACGCAGGCCTCGGTGGACGAGGCCCCGCTGGACTCCCATGTCACCGAGCGCGGACGCTCCCTGTCGGGCGGACAGCGGCAACGCCTCGCGCTGGCCCGCTCGTTGATCACCGACCCCGAGGTTCTCGTGCTCGACGAGCCGACCTCCGCCGTGGACTCGCACACCGAGGCGCGGGTCGCCGAGGGCGTCAAGGAGCTGCGCAAGGGCCGTACGACCGTGGTCCTCACGTCGTCGCCGCTGCTCCTCGACCGGGCCGAGCGTGTCGTCTTCCTGCACGAGGGCGAGGTCGCGGCGGTGGGCGAACACCGCGCGCTGGTGCACGGCGAGCCGCGCTACCGGGCGGTCGTGACACGCGAGACGGACGAAGAGCGGGCGCCGGGGGCGCCCCACGACATCCGGGCCGGCCGCACCACCGGCACGGCGACCGACGTCAAGACCGGGATCAAGACCGGGACCAAGACCGGGACCGAGACCGCAACGGACATCGAGGAGACGGCATGATCGGGCTGGCGCCACCGGCTTACGACCCGGCGGCCCCGACCACCGCGGACACCCTGCCCGTGGGCGCGCCCGCGACGGTCGGAGCCTACGTACGCGAACTGGTCAGACGGCACCGCCGGGCCTTCGCCCTGCTCATCACGGTCAACACCTGCGCCGTGATCGCCTCCATGGCCGGCCCCTACCTCCTGGGCGACCTGGTCGAGAACGTCACGGCCACCGCACGGGACCTGCATCTGGGCCGCACCATCGGCCTGTTCACCGTCGCCCTCGTCGTGCAGGCCTTCTTCGTCCATCAGGTACGGCTGCGCGGCGCGATGCTCGGTGAGCGGATGCTGGCCGATCTGCGCGAGGACTTCCTCGTCCGCTCGGTGGGGCTGCCGCCCGGTGTGCTGGAGCGGGCCGGGACGGGCGATCTCCTCTCGCGGATCACCACGGACGTCGACCGGCTCGCCAACGCCATGCGGGAGGCGGTGCCGCAGCTCGCGATCGGCGTCGTGTGGGCCGCGCTCCTGATCGGCGGCCTCGCCGTGACCGCGCCTCCGCTGGCGCCCGCCATCCTCATCGCCGCGCCCCTTCTCGTCGTCGGCTGCCGCTGGTACTTCAAGCGGGCGCCCTCCGCCTACCGTTCGGAGGCCGCCGGGTACGCCGCCGTCGCCGCCGCCCTCGCCGAGACCATCGACGCGGGACGCACGGTGGAGGCGCACCGGCTCGGCGAACGCCGCGTGGAACTGTCGGAACGCCGTGTCAAGGAATGGACAGCGTGGGAACGCCACACTCTCTACCTGCGCTCCGTCCTCTTTCCGGTCATCACCTTCACCCACACCCTGGTGCTCTGCTCGGTCCTGATGGTCGGCGGCGTATTCGTCCTGGAGGGCTGGATCAGCGTCGGCCAGCTGGCCACGAGCGCCCTGATCGCGCAGATGCTCGTCGACCCGCTGGGCATCATCCTGCGCTGGTACGACGAGCTCCAGGTGGCCCAGGTCTCGCTGGCCCGCCTGGTGGGCGTACGGGACATCGAACCGGACAGGGGCGACACATCCGTCGTCCCCGACGGACGCGACGTGCTCGCGGACGACGTGCACTTCGGCTACCGCGCGGGCGTCGACGTCCTGCGGCAGGTGTCCCTGGCCGTCGAGCCGGGTTCACGCGTCGCCCTGGTCGGCCCGTCCGGCGCGGGCAAGTCCACGCTCGGCAGGCTGCTCGCCGGGATCTACGCCCCGCGCGACGGTCGCGTCACGCTGGGCGGAGCGGAACTGTCGGCCATGCCCGCGGAGGAGGTCCGCGCCCACGTGGCCCTGGTCAACCAGGAGCACCACGTCTTCGTGGGCTCCCTGCGCGACAACCTCCTGCTCGCCAGGGCCGGGGCGGGGGACGCCGAACTCTGGGCGGCGCTCGGCGCGGTCGACGCGGACGGCTGGGCCCGCGCTCTGGGCGAGGGGCTCGACACCGAGGTGGGCTCGGGCGGCTTCGCCCTCACCCCGGCGCAGGCCCAGCAGATCGCGCTTGCCCGCCTGGTCCTCGCCGACCCGCACACGCTGGTCCTCGACGAGGCGACCTCGCTGCTCGACCCGCGCGCGGCACGTCACTTGGAACGCTCCCTCGCGCGCGTCCTGGACGGCCGCACGGTCGTGGCCATCGCCCACCGGCTGCACACCGCGCACGACGCGGATGTCATCGCCGTGGTCGAGAACGGCCGGATCAGCGAGTTGGGCAGCCATGACGAGCTGGTGGGGGCGGGGGGCGCGTACGCGGCGCTGTGGCGGTCCTGGCACGGGTAGGCCGCCGGGGGCGGCGAGCGGCGATCGGCGAGCGGGCGTTGCTCGGTCGCCTGCCTGCCGGGCGACCCGGCGGAAGACCTCGCGGCGATCGGCGCCAGTTACGGCCGGGAGCTGATGGAGCGGGGGCTCGCGCCGGGCAGCCGGTCGGCCACGACGGAGACGAGGCGGAGCTGGCGGGCGGCCTTGCGGGATATACGCGGGGGAAGCGGTACGGGCCCCGCCCGCTCAGATGAAGTTCAGCGCCGCCGCGCCGCCCACTCCCCCGAGCAGCATGAAGGCGGGCATAAGGACCTTCAGCTCGATCCAGCTGCCCGCCCGGAACCGCATCAGCTTCGGCGGCCCGATGGGGTACCAGCGCTTGCGGCCGATGGGGATGGGCCACAGGATCGGGCAGCCGGAGACGGTCAGCGCGTCCCCGATGTCGTGCACCAGGGCGCCGAGGACGATCGGCAGCCCCAGCCACAGGTACTCCTGGCCCGGCGCGGTGAACAGCCAGTCCGCGCCGTTCCCCGGCTTGTCGAGCACGCCGGCCAGGATCCAGGCGCTCGTCGCGGCGAGCAGCCACACGAGGACATCGCTGCTCGACCCGCGCGCGGCCCGCCAGAGCAGCCCTTCGATGGCGAGCACCATGTGGACGAAGAGCAGCGCGAGGACCGCCCAGCGGCCGCCGAAGATGGCGAGGGCGGAGGAGCCCGCCCCGATCAGGACGGCCCACAGCCAGGTGTGCGTGAGAGTGCGGTGCCCCCCGGAGCGGCGCGGGTCGCCCTGCTTGCGCGTCGCCTTGTAGACGGCCGCGGAGAGCTTGTCGACGATCTCGCACAGCCCTCGGGACACGGGTCCGAAGGCTCGCGAGATGGTCGCCGACTTGTGGTCGAGGTCGGGCGCGAGCGCCGCCCCGGCGCAGATCAGGGCTCCGACGAGGAGAACCGGCCAGGGCATCGTGTGCCCCGCCGCAGCCGCGGCCGCTCCGACGCCGAGCCAGGCCGCCGCCCCCGACAGTGAGTGTGCCGGACCCATCATCGCTGTTCCCCGCCCCATTTTTGTTGTGCTGACGCTCCGTTGACCACTCAGCGTAGCGTTCGTGATCTTCGTACGGACCGCCGGTTCCCTCATCGGGTGAGAAGAGAGGCAAGATGGGGGTGTGACACTTATTGATCAGCTGCCGCCGGATGCCGACCCCGATGCCCTCTTCGAAGCCTTCTCCACGTGGGCCGAGGAGACTGGGATCACCCTCTATCCGGCTCAGGAGGAGGCGCTGATCGAGGTGGTCTCCGGAGCCAACGTGATCTTGTCGACGCCGACCGGCTCCGGAAAGAGCCTGGTCGCGGCGGGCGCGCACTTCACGGCGCTCGCCCAGGACAAGGTCACCTTCTACACGGCTCCCATCAAGGCACTGGTCTCCGAGAAGTTCTTCGACCTGTGCAAGCTCTTCGGCACCGAGAACGTCGGCATGCTGACCGGCGACGCGTCCGTCAACTCCGACGCCCCCGTCATCTGCTGCACGGCCGAGGTCCTCGCGTCGATCGCGCTGCGGGACGGCAAGCACGCCGACATCGGCCAGGTCGTGATGGACGAGTTCCACTTCTACGCGGAGGGGGACCGCGGCTGGGCCTGGCAGATCCCGATCCTGGAACTGCCGCAGGCGCAGTTCATCCTCATGTCCGCGACGCTCGGCGACGTCTCGATGTTCGAGAAGGACCTGACACGCCGCACGGGGCGCCCCACCTCGGTGGTCCGCTCCGCGACACGCCCGGTGCCGCTCTCGTACGAATACCGTCTGACGCCCATCACGGAGACCCTCACCGAGCTCCTGGAGACCAAGCAGGCGCCCGTCTACATCGTCCATTTCACGCAGGCACAGGCCGTCGAGCGCGCGCAGTCGCTGATGAGCATCAACATGTGCACCCGTGAGGAGAAGGACAGGATCGCCGACCTGATCGGCAACTTCCGCTTCACCACCAAGTTCGGCCGCAACCTCTCGCGGTACGTGCGCCACGGCATCGGCGTGCACCACGCGGGCATGCTGCCCAAGTACCGGCGGCTCGTGGAGAAGCTGGCGCAGGCCGGTCTCCTCAAGGTCATCTGCGGCACGGACACCCTCGGCGTCGGCGTCAACGTCCCGATCCGTACGGTGCTTTTCACCGCCCTCACCAAGTACGACGGCACGCGCGTACGGACCCTGCGCGCCCGCGAGTTCCACCAGATCGCGGGCCGGGCGGGCCGCGCGGGCTTCGACACGGCGGGTCTGGTGGTCGCGCAGGCACCCGAGCACGTCATCGAGAACGAGAAGGCCCTCAACAAGGCGGGCGACGACCCGAAGAAGCGCCGCAAGGTGGTGCGCAAGAAGGCGCCCGAGGGCTTCGTGGGGTGGACCGAGGCGTCGTTCGAGAAGCTCATCGCCTCCGAGCCCGAGCCGCTGACCTCCCGCTTCCGCGTCACGCACACCATGCTCCTGGCGGTGATCGCGCGGCCGGGCAACGCCTTCGAGGCGATGCGTCACCTCCTGGAGGACAACCACGAGCCGCGCAAGCAGCAGCTGCGGCACATCCGCCGCGCCATCGCCATCTACCGCTCGCTGCTCGCCGGCGGTGTGGTCGAGAAGCTCGACGAGCCGGACGCCTCGGGCCGCATCGTGCGCCTGACGGTCGACCTGCAGCAGGACTTCGCGCTCAATCAGCCGCTGTCGACCTTCGCGCTCGCCGCCTTCGAACTGCTCGACCCGGACTCCCCCTCGTACGCCCTGGACATGGTGTCCGTCGTCGAGTCCACTCTCGACGACCCGCGCCAGATCCTCGCCGCCCAGCAGAACAAGGCACGCGGCGAGGCCGTGGCCCTGATGAAGGCGGACGGCGTCGAGTACGAGGACCGCATGGAGCGCCTCCAGGACATCACCTACCCCAAGCCTCTGGAGGAGCTGCTCTTCCACGCCTACAACACGTACAGGACGAGCCACCCGTGGGTCGGCGACCACCCGCTCTCCCCCAAGTCCGTCATCCGCGACATGTACGAACGGGCGCTGTCCTTCACGGAGTTCACCTCCTTCTACGAACTCGCGCGCACCGAGGGCATCGTCCTGCGCTACCTCGCCAGCGCGTACAAGGCGCTCGAGCACACCATCCCGGACGACCTGAAGTCCGAGGACCTGGAGGACCTCATCGCCTGGCTGGGCGAGATGGTCCGCCAGGTCGACTCCAGCCTCCTCGACGAGTGGGAGCAGCTCGCCAACCCCGAGGTCATGACCGCCGAGGAGGCCCAGGAGAAGGCCGACCAGGTCAAGCCGGTCACC
This sequence comes from Streptomyces longisporoflavus, assembly GCF_014649775.1. GTDB lineage: Bacteria > Actinomycetota > Actinomycetes > Streptomycetales > Streptomycetaceae > Streptomyces > Streptomyces longisporoflavus. The sequence continues at coordinate 499,962 of NZ_BMTR01000002.1, forward strand.
GCCAACGCCCGCGCCTTCCGCGTCCTGGTCCGCAACGCCCTCTTCCGGCGCGTCGAGCTCGCCGCCCTCGATCACGTGGAGGAGCTGGGCGAGCTGGACGCCGAGTCCGGCTGGGACGCGGACGCCTGGGGCGCGGCCATGGACAAGTACTGGGACGAGTACGACGATCTCGGCACCGGTCCCGACGCCCGCGGCCCCAAGCTGTTGCTCATCGAGGAGGACACGGAGCACGGTCTGTGGCGCGTCCGGCAGACGTTCGCCGACCCGAACGGCGACCATGACTGGGGCATCAGCGCCGAGGTCGATCTCGCGGCCTCCGACGAAGAGGGCCGCGCCGTCGTCCGGGTCACCGACGTCGGCCAGCTCTGACCGCCGATCACCGACCGCCGTCCGCCGACCGCCCGCCATTTCTTCTGTCCGGACAGGAGCCGAGGAACCACTATGAACAATCCCGCCGACCGGCTGGTCGACCTGCTGGACCTGGAGCAGATCGAGCTCAACATCTTCCGTGGCCGCAGCCCGCAGGAATCCCTGCAACGGGTGTTCGGCGGGCAGGTCGCCGGGCAGGCCCTGGTGGCTGCCGGGCGCACCACCGAGGGCGAGCGCCCCGTGCACTCGCTGCACGCCTATTTCCTGCGGCCAGGACGTCCGGGCGTGCCGATCGTCTACCAGGTCGAGCGAGTGAGGGACGGGCGCTCCTTCACCACACGCCGCGTCACCGCGGTCCAGCAGGGCCGCACCATCTTCAACCTCACGGCCTCCTTCCACCAGCCCGAGGAAGGCGCCTTCGACCACCAGCTTCCGCCGCGCATCACGGCTCCCGACCCCGAGTCGCTGCCGACGGTCGCCCAGGAGATCACCGAGCATCTGGGGGAGTTGCCCGAGCAGCTGGAGCGCATGGCCCGGCGCCAGCCCTTCGACATCCGCTACGTCGACCGGCTGCGCTGGACGCCTGAGGAGATCAAGGACGCCGAGCCGCGCAGCGCGGTCTGGATGCGCGCGGTCAGCCCGCTCGGCGACGACCCGCTCGTCCACACTTGCGCGCTGACCTACGCCAGCGACATGACGCTCCTGGACGCGGTCCGCATCCCGGTCGAGCCGCTGTGGGGCCCGCGCAACTTCGACATGGCCTCGCTGGACCACGCCATGTGGTTCCACCGTCCCTTCCGCGCGGACGAGTGGTTCCTGTACGACCAGGAGTCCCCGATCGCCACGGGCGGCCGCGGTCTCGCGCGCGGCCGTATCTACGACATCGAGGGCAGGCTGCTCGTCTCGGTCGTACAGGAAGGACTCTTCCGGTCGTATGGGGAGCGTCACATGGACGGGCGGCCGTCGACGGGGGCGTGAGCCGGGGCCCGGGCTGGGCCTGAGCGAGGACCCGGGGGACCGGGTGGTGGCCCGTGAGTCGCGCGGCAAGACGAGCCGCGGGGGACACAGCGGCTGAGGATCAAGCGAGCTTGATGAGCCCGTGCTCGTCCCAGAAGCCGCAGCGGTGGTCTTCGGCGAAGTGGTGGGTCACTCGGGCTCCGGACAGCTGGAACTGGAGCACTGCGGGGTGACGGCCCGGGCGGTACGCGGGCCAGGTCGAACGCGGCGCCGGTTTTCCGGTGCTGACGAACGTCCCCCAGTCGTCGCGCATCTCGCGGGCCAGCTTCTCCTGACGGGGGTTGAGGCCGGTGAGGAACTTCGCGGAGCCGTCGGAGCGGGTGAAGTCGAACAGATACTCCAGCTCCGTCGTGTGGTACGCGCCCCAGGCGAAGCCCGGCGTCACGGCTTCGGCAGGGGCGGTGAAGTCGTCGAACTCGTAGGCGTACACCGGGGTGTGCCGGGCCAGCGCGTTCTCGATCTTCCATGCGCGGCAGACCCGGTCGGTGTCGGAGGCGATGGCGCCCGCCGCGTCCGCGGGTTCCATGGCGGCGTACTGCTCGGACACCTCGTCTGCCAGCGCCGGATACGTGCGGTCGATCCACGCCTTGAGCGAGGCGTCGGTGGCGGGCTGGCTGATGCCGGGATACGGACGGTTCTCGTCGTGCGTGTTGCCGACGAGCACCGGTACGCGAGTGAACCGGCCGCTTTCTATGGCCTGTTGGGGGTCTCGCGGGAGGGCCGTGCCGCCGATGGCGGGAGTGCCGGGCGGATTCGGCCGGTCGATCAGGGTGCTCACGCTCTTGCCGCGCAGGCAGGCGAGAGTGGCGGCCCTGGACCGTTCCCCGCCACAGCCGACGGCGGCGGCGAAGGAGGTCCCCGCGTGTTCCCTGGGCGCGAGTGCGTCGGCGTTACAGGCACCGCTCTGGATCACGGCACGCCGGAACAGCCCGGCGGCCCGCGGCGAGGTGAGCAGCCTGCACACAGCCCGGCCGCCCGCGGACTGCCCCGCCACCGTCACCTGACGCGGATCTCCGCCGAACGCGGCGGCGTTCTTCTTCAGCCAGCCCAGAGCGGCGATCTGGTCCTGGAACCCGAACTGTCCGGAGGTCCGGTCGGGTGAGGCCTCGCTCAGCTCGGGCAGGGCGAGGAATCCGAGCCAGCCCAGGCGGTGGTTGACCGTGACCACCACACTGCCTGTCTCCGCGGCCAGCTTCCGGGCGTCGTACTGGCTGCCGGATCCGTTGATGCCGCCACCGCCGAAGATCCAGAAGAGCACCGGTGCCTTGCCGGTCCGCGCGGCCGTCGTATCGGGTCGCCACACGTCCAGGTAGAGGCAGTCCTCCGTCTCGGATCGGGGCCCGTTGCTGTTCTCGGTCTGGGGACAGGCGGGGCTGGGGGCGCCACCGTCCCGTGTGCCCTTCCAGGACCGGGGTGGCTGGGGCGGCCGCCAGCGGAGGGAGCCGGTCGGGGCGGCCGCGTAGGGGATCTTGCCGAAGAAGTCGACGTCGGTGCTGGTGCCGGTGCTGGCGGCGGTGTTGGTGCTGGTGCCGGTGGCCGCGAGTCGACGGCCCTGGATGCGTCCCTGCTCGGTGCGGACAATCGGGGGCGTGGCGGCGGCAGCGGCAGCGGGATCAGCGGCGACATCGGTAGCGGTAGCGGCGGTTCGAGGAGTGCCCGCCGGACCGGGCGCCCGCACCGTACTCACCGGATCGGCTCGGGACGGGGTGGCCGGTGGCGCGGCGGCCGTGGACAGCGCGATGCCCAACAGGGCGACGGTGGTGGCGAATAGGCGACGGCTGCGCGTGGGCGGCGCGGATGAGAGTCTCACCTGGTCCTCTCCAGAGCGGATGCGGCGGGGCCGGGGGGGGCGGGGGCAGAGGCAGAGGTGCGGGACCGGGGTCCGGGCAGGAGTGGCCCCGGTCCCGCACGCTGGGCAGGCCCGCACGCGGGGAAGGCCTGCATGCGGCCGGCACTCGTGGGTCAGGGCCTCACTTGGCGGCCGGGAGTTTCACCTCGCCCTGGTTGAGGACGCGTGGATGGAAGTAGCCGGCCTGGATCTCGGCGTTGGTGTTGTTCCCTCGCAGCTGCTCCGACCAGATCATGAAGTACGACCAGCGGGTCTGGCTGTTGAGCAGTGCGGAGTTGGGGACCTTGCCCATCTCCGCCAGAGCGATGGGTTTGCTGCCCGCGATGCTCTGCAGCTGCTGGTAGTCGGCCGTGCTCGGGTAGTTCTTGTACCAGACGTCGAGCGAGGCGACATCGACGTAACTGTTCCCCGGGTAGTAGCTGGCCCAGCCGCCCGCCGGGTTGTCCTGTACGTTCCACACCCAGATGAGGTTGTCCAAACCCTTGCCCGCCAGGTAGTCGTGGGTGATCTGGTAGAGCCGCGCACCGCCGTTGGCTCCGGGCCGGTTGCCCCACCAGTTCCACTTCTCGTTCATCTCGTGCAGCGGCCGGAACAGGACGGGCACTCCGGCGGACTTCAGCTGCTGCAGATACGGGACGACCTCGTCGAGCCGGCGCTTCCAGGCGTTGTTCAGCGCCGTGCCGTTGGTGACGGTCTGCGAGAACTGGGCGTCGGAGATGCTGGACTTGACGCCACCCTCGAACTCGCAGGAACTGCCCATGGTCGGCGGGCACACGTGCCAGGTCAGCGAAACGAGCGAACCGTTCGCCCACTCCGTCTTCGCCTGGTCGATCACCCGCTGCCGATTGGCGACATCCTCGGCCCGGAACATCAGGTCCCCGCCCCACAGGCCCGGGTACTGCCCGGTGACGTCCTTGACCTGCTGGGTGTACTGGCCCGGGTTGCTTGCCGGTTCCTTGTTGTGCTGGCCGGACACGATGTTCGACCCCGTGATGGAACGCAGGTGATTGATCACTTGCTGCTTGGAGCCGCTGGGGAAGGCCTGAGCGGAATCGGGACTGAGGCACAGCGCCAGGAGCGCGGCCGTGACAAACGCGGTGATGCGTTTTCTGCGCATGGGAAAGCCCCTCTGTCGGGGACACGGGCCGGAAGCGGCCCGCGGTCGATCGCACACTCTGCACACCTGGGACAACGTTGTCTAGAGGCGTGTCACATTAAGTAAAGTTTAAGTAAAGCGAGTCGGCCTGGGTCTCTACGGCGGCTGAAGAGAAACTGGACCGGTCTATGGACGAGGCGAAGAATTCGTGTCTAGGTTGTGCGCCAATGGTCCCCGGCTCGCGCCAGGGGGCCGTCCACGACTCCCCTGGAGGGTGCACCAGATGTCACGCTCGCCGACGCGGCCGGGCCGTGCGAAGTGGCCCCGGTTCCGCACGTGTGGCACGCATGACGCGGTCGGCGCGTTCGGCACCTACGGCACGGGGATAGGGTCGACGTCGTGGTGACTGCCCGCACGCTGCCGCGTGATCCGCTGCTTCTGGCCGACCGTCGCGTGCTCATGCCCATGCCCACGGCCACGGTCGCGGTCGCGGTCGCGGCTGACTGCGGCCTGGTGACGCCGCCGCCCGACGAGAGCCTGACGATCGGCGTACGCGGACGGAGCACGCATGAGTGAACAGAGGCTGACCATCCGGGATGTCGCGGCCCGCGCCGGCGTCTCACGGGCCGCCGTCTCGCTGGCCTTCAACAACAAACCAGGCGTGTCCGAGGCAACGCGGGCCCGGATCATGGAGGTCGCCCGGTCGATGGGCTGGGAGCCGAACCTCTCGGCGCGCGCGCTCAACAAGCAGGGAACGGGCACGATCGGCCTCGCGATCAGCCGACCGGCACGACAACTCGGCCTCGAACCCTTCTACATGGAGTTCATCTCCGGCCTGGAAAGCGTACTTTCCGACCACTCGGGGGCACTCCTCCTGCGTCTGGTGAAGAGCCTGGACGAGGAGATCGACCTCCAGCGCCGCTGGTGGCGGTCCGGACAGATCGCCGGCTCGGTCCTGGTCGACTTCCGTGAGAACGACCCCCGGGTGCCCGCCCTCGCACAGCTCGGCATGCCAGTGGTCGCCGTCGCCCACCCCTCGCTGACAGGGCCCTTCACGTCGCTGTGGACCGACGACACCACGGCCATCACGGAAGCGGTGCGCTATCTCGCGGCGTTGGGGCACCGCTCCATCTCCCGCATCGGCGGAACGGCCGAGCTGGGCCACAGCGTGATCCGCGCCGCCGCGTTCACCGCCGCGATGGCCGACCTGGGGCTTCCGGAGGGCCGTCAGCTGGCCACCGACTTCTCGGGCGAGACGGGCGCACGGGCCACGCGCTCGCTGCTCTCCGCGGCCGAGCGGCCCACCGCGATCATCTACGACAACGACTTGATGGCCGTCGCCGGGCTGTCCGTCGCCGCCGAGATGGGCCTGCGTGTGCCCGCCGACATCTCCCTGCTGGCGTGGGACGACTCGCAGTTGTGCAAGCTGACCCACCCGCCGCTCTCCGCGATGAGCCATGACATCCACGCGTTCGGCGCGGACGTCGCCCGCACCCTCTACGAGGTCCTGTCCGGCAAAAACGTCGCCCCGCATCAGGTACCCACCCCCACCTTCACCCCACGAGGCTCCACGGGCCCACCACCGAAACACCAGTAAGAGCGCGATCCGAGAGGGACAGGACATTGACCAGGGACGAGGACACCACCGGGCACCGCGACCGCCTGCTCGCCGAAGCGGTTCGGCTGCGCGCGGACGGTCGTCGCGAGGAGGCGCGGGAGCAACTGCTCGCCCTGTGCGACCAGTTCCCCCTCGACCCCGAGGTGGCCTACCAGACCGCGTGGGTCCACGACGCACTCGGCCTGGAGGCCGAGGCCGTGCCGCATTACGTGCGCGCGGTCGAGGGTCCCGACCCCGGGCTTTCCCCCGATGATCGCCGCGGAGCGCTTCTGGGCCTGGGCAGCACCTACCGCGTCCTTGGCCGATACCCGGAAGCCGTAACGACCCTGGCCGACGCGGTCGACGAGTTCCCCGACGATGCCGCTCTCAAGACCTTCCTGGCCATGGCCCTCTACAACACCGGGCGGGCGCACGAGGCCATGCAGATTCTGCTGACCCTGCTCGCCACCACGAGCCAGAACCCGGACATCTCCGCCTACCGTCCGGCGATCGAGCACTACGCCAAGGATCTCGACGAGACGGTCTAACGGCACTGCCCGTTGCGCGTTGCCGCCCGTTGCCGTGTGCCGGGCGCGACCGCTTGGCTACGCTCCTCTGCGGCGCATCCACTTCAGCAGGCCTCGCGGCTCCGAAGCCCGCTCTTCCGGCTCTTCGTGGGGCAGAGCGGCGGGCGGTGGCGTGTGGTCCGGTGCCCGGAGTGGGCTCGACCGGGGTTCGGGTGCTGCTGTGCGCGGCGGCGAAGCGGGGCCCGGGTCGGGGGCCAGGTGCGGTGCGGGCCTCGGGGCGGGACGCTCGCCCCGGGCCCGCGAGACGCCGATGGTCAGGTTCGCCCGCAGCCAGCGGATCTCGTCCGGGTCGTCCGCTGTCGTGATCTTCTGGATGATCCGTCCTGCCGGTGACTCGGGGGCGCCCTGACCGAAGGACGCGGGCACGAGCCTGCGCAGATAGGCGCGTTCGTACGGGTCCCTGATGATTTCCGCGATCTGGACCGGGTCGAGCAGGGAAGCCACCGCTGCGGCACGCTCCCAGGGGTCATCGGACTGGCGCAGCAGCGCTCCGACATAGCGACTCCGCCAGTTCCGTGCCCTCAGGTCGACGCCCGCGTCGAGCTGGGCGCGGAGCGTGCCGGAAGCGCGACCGGTGAGCAGACCGGCGTTGGACTCCGAGCGGGCGAACTGCCGCAGCTCCTCGGCCAGGTAGAGCCAGACGACCGCTCGGTAGCGGTTCAAATAGAATTTCACCGGCGTGACGAACCCCGTACGCGCGAGCCGCGTGAACCGGGCCGTGGAGATGTCCATGAGGGCCGCGCCCTCGGTGGTCCCCACGGCTCTGATGCGCTCCAGCCACGCCTCGGGAAAGCCTTTGCCGGCGCGGACGCGCTCGATCTCCCGGTGTGTGACGCGGCGCCGTCCGCCGGCGGTGTCGCCGACGGTGCGGATGCGCCCCAGCATCACGGCGAGCTCGAACTCGCCGCGTTTCAGGCCCAGCTCCCGTGCCGCGTGGCTCTGCGTGACCGAGGTCGGTGCTGCCGTGTCGGCGGCTTCCTGCGTGATCGTGTGACCTGACATGGTGGTTCTCCCCCGTGAGGCGTCTTTGCTCTCGGGAAAAACCGTAGCGCGATCACCGCAATCCGCGTCGGGCCTGTGGATAACTCTGACCTGGTCGGCGATTCAGCAGGTCAGAGGTCCACTATCGAGGTTCGCTCCGGCTGCCGGGCGCCCACGCCCAGATGCTCTCCGACCCGGTTCACGAGCAGCGTCATCTCGTAGGCGACCTGCCCGATGTCCGCCTCGGCGGAGCTGAGGACGCACAGACAACTGCCGTCGCCGGCCGCGGTGACGAACAGCACCGCGTCATCGAACTCGATCATCGTCTGACGGACGTTGCCCGCGCCGAAGTGCCGTCCCGATCCCTTGGCCAGACTGTGCAGACCCGAGGAGACCGCGGCGAGATGTTCCGCGTCCTCCCGCTTCAATTCCGAGCTCGCGCCGGTCACCAGGCCGTCGTTGGACAGCACCAGCGCGTGCCGCACGGGCTCCATGCGCTTGGTCAAGTCGTCGAGCAGCCATCCGAGCCCCGAGTTCTGCACCATGATCCCGTCTCCCCGCCTCGCTGTTCCCCCTGGCAGGAGGAACTGACCTGCCAGCCTTCCCCACCATCGGCGCTCCGGCAAGCATGATGAGGACATGGCACAGAAGATGACCGAGGACCAGTGGCGGGCTTTCGTCTCCCGCGGCACCCGCACCGGCAAGCTGTCCACCGTGCGTGCGGACGGCAGCCCACATATCGCACCGATCTGGTTTTTGTTGGACGGGGACGAGTTGGTGTTCAACACCGGGACGGAAACCGTCAAGGGGCGGAATCTGGCACGGGACGGGCGCGTCGCCCTGTGTGTGGACGACGACGAACCTCCGTTCGCCTTCGTGGTCCTGCAAGGGCAGGCGCGGCTGATCGACGATCTGGAGGAGGTACGGCACTGGGCGACGCGCCTCGCCGCCCGCTATATGGGCGAGGCGCGCGCCGAGGAGTTCGGCAAACGCAACGGCGTGCCCGGCGAGCTCCTCGTGCGCGTCAGGATCGACAAGGTGGTCGCTCAGGCCGCCGTGGCCGACTGACGCCTGGCCCGCGGCCCGCCTCACCCCACCGTGTCGAGCAGCCGGGCGGTATGCATCCGCCCGGCGTACTCGACCAGACGTATCAGCACCTCCTTTCCCGAATCGCGATCGCGCGCGTCACACAGCACCACGGGGGTGCCGCGGTCGAGGTCCAGGGCCCGTGACACTTCGTGCGCACCGTACGTACGCGCGGTCGCGAAGCAGTTGACGGCCACCACGAACGGGATGTGCCGATGCTCGAAGTAGTCGACGGCGGGGAAGCAGTCCTCGAGCCGCCGGGTGTCCGCGAGGACGACGGCACCGAGCGCGCCCTGGGACAACTCGTCCCACAGGAACCAGAAACGGTCCTGCCCCGGCGTACCGAAGAGGTACAGCGACAGGCCCGACCTGATGGTGATGCGGCCGAAGTCCATGGCGACGGTCGTGGTGGTCTTGCGGTCGACGCCGCCGGTGTCGTCCACCGACTGGCCGGCCTCGCTGAGCAGTTCCTCGGTGCGCAGCGGGCGGATCTCGCTGACGGCACCGACAAAGGTGGTCTTGCCCACCCCGAAGCCTCCCGCGACCAGAATCTTCAACGCCATGGCGGTCGTGTCGCCATCGTCGGCGTCAGAGTGCTCGTAGCCCATCGATCACCTCTCGCAGGATCTTCTCGTCGGGCAGCTGTGCGGGTGGCACGGGTCGGCTCACCTTCACGCAGCCCATTTCCAGCAGGTCGCCGAGCAGCACCCTGACCACGCCGACGGGCAGGTCGGCGTCGGCCGCCAGCTCGGCGACCGACTGGGTCTCGCTGCGGCAGAGTTCGATGAGTGAGCGGTGTTCGGGTCCCAGGGCGGTGTCGTCGCCGGGTCCCGGCGCGTCCGCGTCCAGGGCGACGAGTGCGATCAGGTCGAAGCGCACTCCGGTAGTTCCGGGCCGGGTGCGTCCCCCCGTCATCGCATACGGCCGGACCAGGGGACCTGCGTCGTTGTCGTACCACTGGCTGCCCGTGTCGCGCGGGTCGCCGCTTTCGGCCTCGGTCATCTGTGTCGACCGCCCCGCGTCATCCCGCGGCCGGTGGCCGCGATGCGAAGCGCGACGGGGTACGGAGATGCTCGCCCACCCGCTTGACCAGGCGTGCCATCTCGTAGGCGACCAGACCGATGTCGGCCGTCACGGAGCTGAGCACGGCGAGGCAGGAGCCGTCGCCCGCCGCGGCCACGAACAGGAAGCCGTCGTCCATCTCGACCATGGTCTGGCGTACTCCCCCGGCCCCGAAGTGCCGGCCCGCGCCCTTGGCGAGGCTGTGGAATCCGGAGGCGACCGCGGCGAGGTGCTCGGCGTCCTCGCGGGTGAGGGCGGTCGAGGCGCCGACGGCAAGCCCGTCGTTGGACAGCACCACGGCGTGCCGTACCTCGCCGACGCGCAGCACCAGGTCGTCAAGGAGCCAGTCGAGTTCGCCGGAACGGCCGGCGGTGATGCTCTGATCCTGGATCATGCGGGGTCTCCTTCGGTGCTGTCGCTGGCCCGTGCGGGACCTGAAATGTCGGGGACCGCGCCGACGATGCCCGGTCGGCGGCCGCCGCCCCTGGCCCAGCCGTCGCGGTAGGCGGTCATGCGCTCCCGTACCTCGTCGGGGCTGCGTTCGGTGGTGTCGCGGACGCCCACGGATCCGGCCGCGTCGTCGGGGTGCCGCTCGCGCAGTTGGGGGGCCAGGCTGGCCTGGCGTACGCGGCGCGGGAGGTCGTCCGAGGGCTTGGGTACGCCCTCGGGTTCCCGGCCCCCCGGGGGCTTGTGCAGGCGGAGTGTGGTGACGCCCGGGGGTGTCGGCGTCGTGGGCGTCGGCGCCGGGGCATCGGCCGACGCCGCCAATGCCGGGAGGGCCGCCGGGGCGGGGACGGAATTGCCGTTCAGTGGTGCGGCTTCGGGCACGCGCGCGTGCCGGTGCTGTTCGCGGTCATGTTCCATGGTGTGGGCTCCGGGACTCTCCGGTGCGATGCTCTGCAGCAGTGCGGTGGGCAGGAGGACTACCGCGGTGGTACCGCCGTAGGGGGACGTACGAAGGTGCACCTTGACCCCGTGTCGCGCGGCGAGCCTGCTGACCACGAAGAGCCCCAGTTGGTCGCTGTCGAACAGGTCGAGCGACTCGGACTGCTCGATGCGGCTGTTGGCCTCGGCCAGGCTCTCTGTGCCCATGCCCAGGCCTCGGTCCTCGATCTCCAGGGCGTAGCCGTTGCCGACGGGTTCTCCGTTGACCCGCACCTTGGTGTGGGGCGGCGAGAACTGGGCGGCGTTCTCGACGAGTTCGGCCAGGAGGTGGGTGAGGTCGGCGACGGCGGTGCCCGCGACCGCGGCGGCGGGCAGCTGCCGTACCTCCACGCGCGCGTAGTCCTCGACCTCGGAGACGGCCGCACGCACGACGTTCGTCAGGGAGACGGGCGTGCGCCAGGCGCGTCCCGGCGCGGCTCCGGAGAGGATGATCAGGCTCTCCGCGTGCCGCCGCATCCGGGTGGTGAGGTGGTCGAGGCGGAAGAGGTCACTGAGTTCGTTCGGGTCGTCCGACCTGCGCTCCATGCTGTCGAGAAGGCTGAGCTGGCGGTGGACGAGGACCTGGCTCCTGCGGGCGAGGTTGACGAAGACGCCCGAGATGCCGCTGGCGAGTTCGGCGCGCTCGATGGCGGCGCGCAGGGCCGCCCGGTGCACCGTGCCGAGCGCTTCGTACACCTGCCCCGTCTCGTCCTCCGCCGGCGGGCCGGGGGGAGCTTCGGCGTGAATGTCGATCTCCTCGCCGGAGCGCAGCCTGCGCATGGCGTACGGGAGTTTGTGGCGGGCGATCTCCAGGGCTCCGTTGCGCAGGCTCACCAGCTCGACGACCAGTCCGCGCCCGATGCGTACGGAGATGACCAGCGAGGCGGCGACGGCCAGAAGGCCCAGGAGTACCGCGGCGCCCGCGGAGGTGAGCAGGCCGCGGGTCAACGGATCGGCCCGGTCGGCGGCGGTGCGGCTCGCCCCCGCGTCGATCGCGCGAAGGTCGTCGCGGACCGAGGCATGGGCGCTGTCCCACTCGGCGGCCGGGGCCGCGGCGGCCGCCGGCTTGCCCGGCGGCGCGACGAGCACCTTGTCCTCGACGGCGCGCACGTCGGCGTACGCGCTCGACTCCACGAGGTCTCGCCAGGCTGCTCGTTCGGGCCCGCGCAGATCCGGCACCGCGGCGTCCGTCAGGGTCCGCCGGGTGTCGACAGCTCCGGTGAACCGCCGCAGCCGCTCTCCGTCCAGGGTCCCCGCCAGTCGGGCGCTGGACAGGATGACGTCCTCGCGCGCCAGCATTTCGGCGGCCCGGGCGAATTCGAGCAGCACGCGCGCGTCGGAGCCCGGTCCGGCCTCCTGGATGCCGGTGAGCGAGCCGCCGACTCCGTGAGCGGCCGAGATGGTTTTCGTGTACTGGCCGTAGGCGGCATCCCAGCCCGCGCGGCGGTCGAGCACGTCGCTGCGCACCGTGCGCAGGTCCCGGGTCTCGGAGACGAAGCCCGCGAGCCTGGTGGTCACGCCGGCGGGCAGGTCGGAGCCGTCGGCAACCGTCCGGCCCTCGCCGCGGCGCAGCTTCGCCACCGCGCGGTCCGTCCGCGCTGCCTGCCGCTCGATTTCGCTTCGGCGTTCGGGCGAAGGCGCGGTCGCATAACGCACGGCTGCCGCCCGCTCGGCCTGCAGTGCCGCGACGGCCGTGTCGACGGGGCCACGCACCTCGGCGTCGACGCGCTGCAAGCGCCGCAGGTGTGCCACGTCTTGCGCGGTACTGACGGTGGCGTATCCCCACAGGGCGAGCAGGGAGATCACCGGGACCATCAGCAGACAGACGATCTTGGCGCGCACGGTGCGCGGCCGCGGCCACCACGCTCGCCCGCGCGCGGAGGGTGCCGGCGATCCGGGATCCGAGGGGGTTTCAGCGTCGGGCCGTTCGTCGGCGGGCGGACCCGCGTGCGCGCGACGGCCGCGTGCCGGGGCCCCGGGCGTGGGCGGAACGCTGCAATCAGCCGGGTCGGGGGTCCTACGTGGTGTGCGCATGGCCTCCTCGCTCGAAGAAATTTCGGGGCGTGTCCGCCGGCGGGCCGGGACCGGTCCGGGTGCGCCGCTATCCGGCGGCGCGGTCCACCGGCCGCCGGGCCGCCACGGAGGCCTCACGCTCCCCCGCGGCCGGGGACAGCGCGACGAACGCCGAGGTCAGGAAGAGATAGGAACCGAGACCGACCGCGAGGGGGAAGATGAACTGCATGGTCGTCGCGCCGGGCAGTGCCGCGCCCGCCTCGGTGACCCGCACGCTCACGGCCAGCATCCCGGTGTAGTGCATGCTGCTCACGGCCCCGCCCATGACCAGGGACGCGACGGCGACCGCGAGCGGCGATTTGATGTTGAGCGCCGCCCACAGGGCCGCCGTCGCGGCGACGACGGCGATGGTCACCGAGAAACCGACGAGCACCGGGTCGTAGCGCACGTCGCCGTGCAGGCGCAGCGCGGCCATGCCCAGGTAGTGCATGCTCGCGACGCCGAGCCCGGTGGTGAGCCCGCCGACCGCGAGCGACCGCCCGCGGTCACGGCCGTAGCCGACGGCGAAGACACCGACCCCGACGACGGCCATCGCGACGATCAGGCTCAGGATCGTCAGGGGCACGTCGTAGTGAATCTCTGTGCCGGTGACCCCGAAGCCGAGCATGGCCACGAAGTGCATCGTCCAGATGCCCGTGCCGATGGCGGAGGCAGCGGTGATGAGCCAGTTACGGCGTGAAGCGCCCGTGGCGGCGAGCGCGCGGACGGTGCAGCGCAGCCCGAGCGCGGCGCCGATAGAGGCCATCGCGTACGACAGCACGGGGGTCAGCCAGCCGAAGCTGGCGTGGTCCAGGTGTCCCATGGCTCCGGGACGCTAGACCCGGCAGGGGCGCACAACGGGGGCGCAGTTCGAAAGGTGTTGCAATATGTCGCAGACGGGAACTTGAACGACCGCATCACGCTCGAACGTGTGCCCCCGACGCGCATGCGTGTCGTTAAGCAATCATGGGCACATGAGCGATGACCACACCCGTGTCCGCGACTTCTTCTCCGCCCGGGCAGCCGGCTGGGACAGCCGGTTCCCCGACGACGGTCCCGCCTACCGGGCCGCCGCATTCGAACTCGGCCTGCCGCCGGGCGGCAGCGTCCTGGACGCCGGATGCGGCACCGGCCGGGCGCTGCCCGCTCTCAGGGAGGCCGTGGGGGCCCGGGGGACCGTCCTCGGGATCGATCTGACTCCGGCCATGCTGGAGGCGGCCACGCGGGCGGGCAGGGACCGTGCAGGCCGGCTCCTGCTCGGGGACGTGGCCCGGCTCCCGCTGCGCGACGGGTCTCTCGATGCCGTGTTCGGCGCGGGCCTGATCTCCCACCTGCCCGACCCGCCCGAGAATCTGCGGGAATTGCGGCGCGTGGTGCGCTCCGGGGGGACCCTCGCCCTCTTCCACCCCATCGGCCGGGCAGCTCTCGCGGCACGGCAGGGCCGCCGGCTCACCGCGGACGATCTGCGGGCCGAGGCGAACCTCCGCCCGCTGCTCGCAGGTTCGGGGTGGCGACTGACCTCGTACGTCGACGAGAACGCGCGATTTCTCGCGCTGGCCGTACGAGAGGACTAGCCCGCGGCCACGGCGGAGGCGAACACGTCCGGGGCGTCGAACATGGCGTTGTGCCCGGCATCCGGCACGCTCAGCACCCGCACCCCGGACGCCACCAGCTCTTCGCGGCCCGCGAGTTCGCCGCTCCGTGCACCCTGCAGGTAGACACGCCGCACGGGCAGCCCCATGAGCATCGCGCGCATCGTGGGACGGGTCCCCCGCACCAGTCCCGTCGCGCTGCGGTGCAGGGCACGGGGGTCGGCGAGCCGCATGGTCGCCGCCCACAGGGGGTCAACCTCTTCGAGCACGCGCGCGTGGCCGCCCGCCACGAAGTCCCCCTCTTCGTAGGCCGCTATCTTGCTGCTTCCCTCTGTCGCGGCCGGGTCGGGGTCGAGGTTGGCCTCGGTGAGGACCAGGCGTGACACCAGGTCACCGCGCCGGTGGGCGAGCACGATGGCCACGGAACCGCCCATGCTGTGCGCGACCAGCTCCGCTTCACTCACCCGGGCCTCGTCCAGCGCCGCGGCCAGGGCGTCCGCGTGCTCCTCCAGCGTGTAGCCGAAGTCCGCCGGCCGGTCGCTGATGCCGTGGCCCGGCAGGTCGACGAAGAGGGAGCGGCGGCCGGCCAGTTCGGGTCTGGCCGCGATGTGCGCGTGGTAGACCGTCGACGCGGCGCCGAGCCCGTGCACGTACACCCGGGCCGGGCCTGCCCCCTCGCTCTCCGTCCAGCGGATACAGCTGCCCTGCGCGTCGAAACGTGCCTGTCGCATCGCCACTCCCTCACTCGCTCCGTACCCGGCCGCTCGCTCCTGCCGGGCACTTACGAAGAGGACAATACCTCTGTGCCGATGTATAGCGTCAGCGATGTACACCGCGAGTACGGCAGAATGCACGGCATGCTCGAACTGGCCATCCTCGGCTTCCTCTACGAAGCACCCCTGCACGGCTACGAGCTGCGCAAGCGCATCACCGCACTGACCGGGCACGTACGCCCCGTCGCGGAGAGCACGCTGTACCCCGCCATCAAGAGGCTGGAGAAGGCAGGACTGCTGGCCCGCGAGACGCAGCCCGGCTCCGTGGCGGCCCCACGCCATGTCCTGAGCCTCTCCGCGGACGGCAGGAGCGAGCTGCGCCGCAGGCTCACCGAGCCGCAGCAGGGCGACATCACCGACGAGAACCGGTGGTTCACGGTGCTCGCCTTTCTGCGTCACCTGGACGACAAGGCGGCCCAGGCAGCCGTCCTGGAGCGCCGACTGGCCTTCCTCGAGGAACCGGCCAGCTTCTTCTACGACGGCGAACATCCGTTGCGCGCCGAAGACCTGGACGACCCGTTCCGACGAGGCATCCTCACCATCGCCCGCGCGACCAGTCGTGCCGAACTCGCCTGGCTGCGGGCGACTTTGAGCTCACTCCGCTGAGGCTGCGGCCGAGTCGTCCCGGTGCGCGACCGGGCAGCCCCGGACACCGGGCACAGGGAACGTTCCGAGGGCGCCTATCCGATACCCCTTCGGGTAGCCCTTGATCTCCCTGTTCTGGCGCGCGTAGTGCGGTGCGCCACGGGGCGGCATCAGGCGCACGGCACGGCCGCGCAATCGCACCGCGCCCCTCACCAGCGCACGGGCGGCGGAACCGGGCGGTTCGTAGCGGAAGGCGCGCAGGAGGGGCTCATCGAGCAGGGCGAGGGTCGAGGCGCGCAGCAGGGGCGCCAGGGGGCGCGGATACCAGGAGGCCATAAGGTCGAGGGTCGCGTCGGAGACCCTGCGCGCACCCTCGTCCCACCCGAAGTGGGCCTCTTCGTAGGCATCGAGACATTCTTCGAAGGCTTCGTAGGAGTCCGGGATGTCCTGGATCCCCATGTGCTTTCCCAAGGTGCGGTAGTGGACGGCGGCAGCGGTCGTCTCGTGGCGCGACAGTTTGCGCCAGCCGTAGGCGTCGATCCAGCGTTTGGGCATCACCACGAACGTGCACAGTACGTAGCGCATGTCATCGTTGCTGATGTCGTAGCTGCGGTGCATCTGGTTGATGCGGCGGATCGCGGTGCGGCCCTGGTCCGTGCCGAAGCCGTACTCCACGACGGTGTCCAGAAGCAGGGCCGTGTCGTCGTACCGTTTCTGCGATCGATCCGTCAGTTCCGCCGTCTCGGCGAGCAGCCGGCCGATGCTGGGCACGGCGTACGTGCGGTAGAGGGCGAGTTCGAGTGCGCGGCTGAAATCCCAGGGGAACTCGTACGTCGCCGTGAGCCGGTAGATCGTCAGGGCGTCCCTTTCGGGGTCCAGACGCCGGATCTCCTCGAGACGGTCATAACGCTTCACCCCACGGTCCCCCTTCTGTCCTCGGAGCTCCAACTCTACGTTGGAGTAAGGCAGATGGGTGATCATCTGCGGCAGACCGGACCGGGGGAAGGCGAACCCACATGCTCGACAAGATCCGCAAACTGTGGCGCTCGGACGATGCCGTCCGCGGCAAGGACAGGCGCCCGCACAATCTCTTCGAGGCGGCCGCCGTCTACGTGGCGGCGTGCGCCGACGACGACCGGGACCGTGCGGACGAGGCCACGGACTGGGTCTCGCCGGAAGCGCTGTCCTTCGGTGTCAGCGAACTCGCCTGCCGCGCGGTCATCGCCCTCGCCCGGGAGCGCGACGAGTCGCCGACGGACGTGGCGCGTACGCTCCTCGGCCTGCCCGCCGCCTGACGTCCGTGTGCGTGGGATCGGGACAGGCCAGTGCCTCGTGGACGGGGGTGCCCGTCGCGGCTGCGTGCGCGAGGCGTTCGCGAACCTCGCGCGGGGTGCGGGGACGGTAGCCGGGTCCGTCGCCGCAGCAGCCCTGCCGGAAGCTGAGCCCGGACAGCAGCACCGTGCTCAAGGCGCGCCACGCAGCCGTGTCGCGGCGCTTGGGCACGGCGAGCGCGGAACCCGCACTGAGCAAAGGGCCCCCGCACCGGGGGCAGATGTCAGAGGGTACGCGTCGGTAGTCGGCCGACTTCTTGAAAGAAGCGCGGCACGGCAGACACACAAGACGCAATCTGGCACTGAACATGACACCCACCGTAGGCGTCAGGCACGCGGGGTACGAGCGGGTTTTCCGGTGCGTACGAGCGGATCTCCTGGTCACGCACCACTCGACGATCAAGCGGACCTGTGGTTAGGGTGCGCCGACGGATGAAGCGATGGGGAGGCTGGCATGGCCGGAACGGACGACGCTGTCGCCGCCGAGGACGACGCGCTGTACGTGCTGACCGCGGTGCTGCTGACACCCGCGAAGTTCCCCAGTGTGCTCGGTGACGACTATCCGGAGGCGTGTGCGGCTCTGGGACTTGCGCCGCTCGACGCCGGGTACGGTCTGGTGCTCGGCCAGGACGGCGCGGGCGCCCGGTGGACCGTCGTCGTCGACGACGTGTCGCTCGTGGCCGTTGCGATCGCCTCCTGGGACTGCGGCATGGAATACGACCTGTCGCCCGACGAGCGCACGGTGGTCGCCGCGCTGCCCGGCTGGCCGCTCGCGGTCGCCGTCGCGGCGCCCAACGTACCCGCGCCGCACGATCCCGAGCCCGAGGAAGCGGACCAGCGACCGCTGTCGCCTCCTCAGTCCGACACGTGGGGTCCGGCTCAGCGCCGCCTTGGCGCCGACGAGATCGCACTTCAATGGGCGGCGTGGCGCGAGCAGATCGACGACGCCGACTTTGTGAGCGACGGCGGTGCAAAAGGCGCAGCCCGGGAGGGCCAGGACGCCGGCCAAGAGGCCGGCGACTCCCCCGGGGCCGTTTCCGATCCCATTGCCGACGCCGGTGAGGTGCCGCTCACCGGCGTACGCCGCGTGCTGGCGGAAGCGCTGGCGTATGTGAGCACGCCACCACCCCTCGGCCGCGTGCGCTCCTCCTTCGCCTCCGGGGATGCCCGCACCCTGCGTGCCGACGGCCCCGGCTGGTCCATGGTCGCCAGGACCGACGACATCGCGTTCGTACTGCTCGACGAGGAGCCCGGAGAGGTGCTGCCGGTGGGCCGTGGCCCCGAACTCCCCGGGCTCCTGGAGGCGCTCGACAAGATGGCCGTACGCCCCGCCTGAACCACTGACGTCCTGCGGCGTTTCCTCAGCGGTGGTGGTCGGGGTCGAGGAGGAACGCGGCCATCGCGGTGTCGTGGTCGGCGTGGTCGCGCAGGACCGTCAGTTCAGCGCGCCAGGTTTCGTCCCACGACGTTGCCCGGCCGCCGGCGGACACCAGCGCGAGCGCCACCGCCCCGGCCGTCGGCGTCCCGCGCTCGCGCAGCAGGCGGACGGCGGCGAGCAGAGCCGCACGCGCGCGTGGCGTGGGGACGTCGGGAGAGAACCCGCCTTCCAGGCGCAGCCGTTCGGGGCGTTCCTCGACCAGATCCATGAGGCGCTGCCAGCGCCCCGCGTGATGTTCGCCCAGGCGTACGGCGGCCAGCGATGTCTCCTGGATCAGGGCCGCCGCACCGGCGTACAGGCCCACGGCCTGCATCGACTGGGCCAAGGTGTCGGCGAAGAGAAGCGTCGGGGCCGAGCCCCTGCGGACGTGCAGGGCCTCGCCGATGCCCGCGAGGCGTCGCAGCGCGTCGGCGCGCACGTACGGATCCGGCGTGGCGGCACGGTCCTCGAGTCGCCCGACCACGTCCTCGAGGATTGGCCTTCCGACCCCTCCCGGGGGGAAGAAGACAAGCTGCCGTGCGGCCGCGTCCCACACTTTTCGGCGGCGTGCAGGGTCCGTGGCGACCTCGGCGACGGCCCGCATGGCATTGGCCGACGCCGGTGTGAGCCAGCCGGGCAGGGCACGGCACGCGGCGACGACGGTGTCCTCGTCGCCCTCTCTCACCAGGCGTGCCAGGAAGTTCACGTAGGACTCCTGCATCGACCGGGGCACCACCGGTCCCACGCGCGCGTGGATGACCGCTTCGCGTACGGCGGGTTCGTCGACCGCCCGGGCCAGGCGGTCGGCGATGGCCTGGCGGTCGATCGCGGCGAGGAGGTGGCGCGCCGCGACGGCGCGTACGTCGCGGTGTTGGCACGGGGCGTCCCAGGCAGCCACCAGAGCGTCGAATGCCGCGTCCCCGGGGAGCGCGCCGAGGGCTCGTACGGCTTCCTTGCGGGAGCCGACGGGGGCATCGGGCGCGCAAGCCACGGGGGCGAGCAGGGTGACCGCCTCCGGATCGGGGACCGTTTGCAGGAGTCGGCGGATGGATGCCATGGCGGCCCGGCCCCGGACGCCGCCCGTCGCGGCGTGCCGGAGCAGGATGTCCAGCAGCGGCCCGGTGTCGGGCGGTGTGCCGTGGTGGGCCGCACCGGGGACGTTGCCCAGTGCTCCGAGTGCTGCCGCGGCGACGGGCTGGGGCGCCGACTCCGCGAGGGCCGACAGGAGTGCCGGATCGCGCACTTGGGCCGCCGCGTCGGCGCGGGCGCGCAGTGCGGCTTGATCGTCGGCGGCCACGTGCGCGTGGTGTCCGTCCCACGCGCGGCGTTGTGCGGGCAGCCAGCGGCCGGCGACACCGGCGTGCTGCTCCGGCGCCCAGGCGGTGGCGCGGGGGCGTACGCGGCCGGTGAGCCCCTGTGCGGCGGCGGGCAGGACGGAGTCCAGCAAGTCGGTGCGTCGGGTGACGATGGTGCGCAGGATGGCGGGCACCGAGGCGAATGAGGCGTCGCGGCGGACCAGTTCGGCGACGCGTTGCTCCCGCGGCCCTGCCGGCCCCGTCCAGGCGGCCGCGGCGCGGGCCGCGATGTCGGGGTCGTCGGACTCCAGGGCCAGGGTGCGCACGAGGGCGTCGAGTTCCGGCAACGCGGTCAGATGCGGTGCGAGGAGTTCCGCGAGGGCGGTATGCAGATCGGGGCGCGCCGGCACTACGGTCGCTGTCGCGGACCAGAGGGCACGCGCGGCTTCCTCCTCGATGCGCAGCGGTGTGATGGAGCAGCGCCTGCGCGGGTCGGACACGACATGGCAGAGCAGTTCCGCGGCGTAGGCCGCTCGGCCGTGGCTGCCCGTCGCCGCGGCGCATTCCACGGCCCGGCGGAGCAGTCGCTCGGCCGCCGCCAGGGTGCCGGCGGTGGAGTCACGGGACTGGACGGTGGTCAGCGCCGCATCACGCAGGACCCGGTCGGGCAGCGCGGCGAGCAGGTGCGGCGGCGTGCCCGCGAGTTGCTTGAGAGCGGCCCTGCGCACCTCCTCCTGGTCGTGCCAGGCCCGTTCGCAGTCCCCGGCGATGCGGGCGAATTCCTCGGGGTCGGCTTCGAGTTCGGCGCAGGCGAGCAGCGCGGGCCAGGCCATCAGGCGCTGGTGGATGCGGTGCTGTCCCGCCATGTCGCGCAGTATCGGTTCGCCCAGAGCGAGCGGGAGCGCTACGGCCAGGCGACTGGCCGTCCATTCCTGGTTCGACCAGCGCTCAAGGCGGGGCAGGACGAGCGCCGCCCGGTCGGCCGGCGCGAGCGCTGTGAGTGCGGCTACGGGCAGGCTTCGCACCGAACGGCGGCGGGCGATGCGTTCCTCGACCACGCTGCGGCGTTCCGGTGCGGGCAGCAGCGCAAGGAGCCCGTCCGGTTCGATGCTGTGGCGTCCCGGTTCGTGGTGGCGTGGCTGCGTCACGGGGCAGCGCCGGGCGAGGTCCGCCAGGTCTGCGAGCGGGAGTTCGCGCAGGGCACGTCGCACGGCGGGCGGCAGGGCCCCGGCTCCTGTCGGAAGTTCGCCGGGCGAGCCGTCCGGGCGGGGCGGGGCCGCGCGCAGCAGGTCGAGGACTCTGGCCGGGCGGCGCAGCAGGGTGCGGGCCGCTTGCGGTGTCAGGAGACCGGGGGCCCGGGAAAGGAGCACCAGACCGGCTTCCGGGTCGCGTTCGGCGGCTGCGCTCGCGATCACGCGGTGGTTGCCCGTGGAGCCGTGACGGGCGCGGTCGGCACGGTTTTCGGCGCGGGAGGCGAGCAGTTCGGCGACGGCGAGCGGTGCGGTGCGGGTCAGTGCGCTCAGTACGCCAGGGGGCGGATCGAGTCGGGGCAGCCATGCGCCGGTCGTCGCGGCGGGGCAGGCGGGCAGGAGCCGAGCGGCGTCCCCGGCACCGAAGCGTTCGTGGACCTGTGGCAGCAGGCGTGCGGCGAGGGCGCGGCGGCGGCTGAGGCGCAGGACGCGGTAGGTATCGTGGCGCGCCGCCCTGATGTCGCTCAACGCGAGCTGTTCCAGGGCCGCGTCCGGCACGGGAAGCCGGACGGCGGCCGCCAGGGCACGGCGGCGCAGGAGGGGATCGGTCAGGGCCTCGGCGACGGTGCCGAGATCTCGCCGGGTGACGGCGAGGAAGAGTCCGGTGTGTCGTTCGTCGGGGGTGCCGGCGGCGAGGGAGTCGCGCAGTGTGGCGTACGCGTCCGCGGTGAGCGCTCGTGCGTAGCGGGCCAGGGCGCTCATGCGGGCCGGGAAGGGCAGAGGGTCGAAGTGCGCCTGCAGCCAGGCCGGTGTCAGCGGTGCGGGAGTGGGCTGGTGCGGGGAAGAGGGCGTCCGGGACACCTCGTGTGCGGCCATCAGCGATCACCGTGGGATCGCTGGGCCTCCTTTCGGGAAGTCATGGGCGCCATGATCACCCACCAACTGGCGGGACGCAACGGGTTTTCCGCCTGCCGCGAGGCCACAGGATTTCGCCTGCCGCGAGGCGACGGGATTACCGCTCGCGGAGCCGCCGGGCACCGCGAGCGGAGCAGCCGTCAGCCCCTGTGCGTCGAGCGCCCGCGCACCGCGGCGGGGTGCCGGGTCAGTGGCCGATCTCCTTGCGCGAGACGCGGCGCAGCCTGCGCCGCTGTGCGGGGTCGAGCGTCAGATAGGCCGCGGCCGGGACCCCCAGCACGATCAGGAGGGCGGCCCACCAGGGCAGCCAGATCAGCAGGATGATGCCGGCCGCCACACCTCCTGCGGCGATCTTCGCGTTCTTCGACATGTGTGTCGCCTCCTCCGCGGCTTTTGCCGCTCTCTGTCTTGAGAAACGGGCCCGGGCCGCCCACGGTTCCAGTCTGCTCCCCTGATGGATCCCTGAGGAGCGACCCCGAGGCAACCCTGAGCCGCGCCGCTCACCGCGCGACTACTCGACCCGCAGCGGCTCGCCTACCTCGTACATGTGGCGCAGCACCTGCCGGTAGGAGTCGATGAATCCGGCCTCGGTGTAGGGCATGCCCAGCTCGGCGCAGTGCGCGCGGACCAGGGGCTGGGCGCGCCGCAGGCTGGGGCGGGGCATGCTGGGGAACAGGTGGTGTTCGATCTGGTAGTTGAGTCCGCCCAGGAACCAGTCGGTCAGCGCGCTGCCGCGGATGTTGCGCGAGGTCAGGACCTGGCGGCTGAGGTGGCCCCAGCGCTCGCCGTCGGGATCGGGCATCTCCATGCCCTTGTGGTTGGGCGCGAAGGCAAGGCCGAGGTGCAGACCGAAGAGGGCCTGGTGGATGGCGGCGAAGGCGAGGGCGTGGCCCACCGGCATGGCGGCGAGCAGCAGCGTCACGTAACCCGCGAGGTGTGCCACCAGGAGCAGGCCCTCGAGGAGACGTTCGCGCGGGGCCTGGCGCCGCAGGTCCCGGAAGCCGTAGATCTTCATGGCGACGCCCTGGAGCAGCGTCAGCGGGAAGAACAGCCAGGCCTGGTTGCGGGTGAGCCAGCGCCGGAAGCCCACGCGGACCCGGGCCTGCTTGCTGGTCCAGACGAGGACGTCGGCTGCGACATCGGGGTCCTTGTCGATGTGATTGGGGTTGGCGTGGTGGCGGTTGTGCTTGTCGTTCCACCAGGCCGAGCTCATGCCGAGGAGGAGGTTGCCGTGGATGAGTCCGATGGCGCGGCTCACCCCGCGGTCGCCGGTGATCTGGGAGTGTCCCGCGTCATGGCCTATGAAGGCCGTACGGGCACACAGTGCGGCGAGGACGGGCGCAAGGAGCAGCACCCACCAGGAGCCTCCGGCGAGGAACATTCCCGTCGCGACGGCGGCGAGCGCCAGGGCGTTGACCGAGATGGTGCGCGCGTACCAGCCGGTGCGGCGGCCCAGGAGCCCCTGCTCCTTCACGGTGCGCAGGAGAGGCGCGAAATCGCTCCCGGCGGGCTGCCTCGGGGTGGGGCCTGGGGAACGCTCCGCGACTGCTGCGGCGGCCTGGGACATGGTGAGGTCTCCGGTCTCTGACTGGATCGGGCTGACGTGACACAACGTATGAGCCCGTGACCTGGGACAACCATGGCGCTCTCACCCGTCTTGCGGAGGGGGACAGCACCGCGGGACAGGGGGGTTACCTACACCCCCGGATGCGCGGAGTGACGCGTATCACCCCGCGTCCGCTCACATCTTCGGCGGGACGTGTTGTACTCTCGGCCGCTCCAGAGCCAGTAGTCAAGTTTGAGGAATGCGCTATCGCCGTGCCCGGGCCCCCTGCCGCCTCACCCTCCGAGATCTCCGAACTGTCCCGCTGCTGCGTGCTGTTCTCGGCCGCCGACCCGGCCCGCACCGGCCGCATCGCCTTCTGGCGCCCCGACGGAGACCCGCCGCCCCCTTGTTCCGCTGGCAGCGTCGAACAATTGACCATCGCGGTACCCGCCGGCGGCGGCGCCCAACTCACCGACGTCCGCGCGGTGCTGCTCCCGGTGCGCGCGGCACTGCCGGTCCTGACACGCGCGCGTGCCACGGCAGAAGCTCACCCGACGGCCGCGTTCTGGGGCACGGCAGGACTGCTCGCGCTGCAACTCGCCGCCCGCGGACTGCTGCTGCCCGGACTGACACCGCACGACCACGACGCGTGGCGCGCCGGCCCACTGGGCGCCGACGACCTGCGCCGCCTGCGCGACCTCGCCGCCGCGATGCCTCCCGCCGCCCACGCCCTCCCGCTGGAGGGCTCCGAGCCGCTGCGACTGCCCGAACCGGAGCGGCTGCTGCGGCAGTTCCTGGACGCGGTGGCCGATGCGCTGCCGCGCACCCCCGCCGCGACCCTGGCCGCAGGCGCTCCTGCCTTCGCCTCGCCGCAGCCACAGCACATCCCCGAACAGCGGCCCTGGGCCGGCGATGTCGCCGCCGGGCACGACGCCGGCGTACGCATCTCGCTGCGCGTCGAGATGCCCGGCCTGGTGTCCGCCACCCCCGATGACATGCGGCTTCCGTTCCGTGCCGTGCTGCAGATGCACAGCGTCAGCGACCCCTCGCTCGTCGCGGACGCGGCCGAGGTGTGGGCCGGCTCCGGCGCCGCGGGGCAGGCATTCGGGCCGCGGGCACGGATGGACGCCCTGCTCGCGCTGCGGCGCGCCACGCGCGCGTGGCCGCCGCTCGCCCCGCTGCTCTCGGCCACCGTCCCCGATGCGATCGAGCTCGCCGACGAAGAGGTCACGGCGCTCCTCGGCGAGGGTTCGCGCATGCTCGCCGCCGCGGGTGTGGAGGTGCACTGGCCCAGAGAACTGGCGCGTGATCTGACCGCCCGCGCGGTCATCGGCCCGCCCGACGAGGACACGAAGCACCCGGACAAGCCGGCGTCAAACACGCCCTCGTACCTCGCGGCCGACGCCCTGCTCTCCTTCAACTGGCGGTTCGCGCTGGGCGGTCAGCAGCTGTCCCGCGAGGAACTCGACCGCCTGGCCGAAGCGAACCGCCCCGTCGTGCGCCTGCGTGACCAGTGGGTGCTCATCGACCCCGAAGAGGCCCGGCGCGCCCGCGCGCACCAGGACCACAAGGTCACGCCGATCGACGCCCTGAGCGCCGTACTGACCGGCACGACCGAAGTAGCCGGACGCCGCGTGGACGTCCAGCCGACGGGCTGGCTTGCCACCCTGCGCGAACGCCTCGCGGACCCCGAGGGGATGGAGCCCGTGGGCCAGCCGGCGGCGCTCGCCGCGAACCTGCGCGACTACCAGCTGCGCGGCCTGAACTGGCTGGCCCGGATGACCTCCCTGGGCCTGGGCGGCTGCCTCGCGGACGACATGGGCCTCGGCAAGACGATCACCCTCATCTCCCTGCATCTGCACCGTCAGACGCATCCGGACTCCGCAGGCCCCACTCTCGTCGTCTGCCCCACGTCCCTCATGGGCAACTGGCAGCGCGAAATCGAGAAGTTCGCCCCCGGCACCTCCGTACGCCGCTTCCACGGCGCCCGGCGCAGTCTGGAGGCCCTTGCCGACGGCGAGTTCGTGCTCACCACCTACGGCACGATGCGCCTGGACGCGGACAGCCTGGCGCACACGCCGTGGGGCATGGTCGTCGCCGACGAGGCCCAGCACGTCAAGAACCCCTACTCGGCCACCGCCAAACAGCTGCGGACCATCGGCGCACGCGCGCGCGTGGCCCTCACCGGCACCCCCGTCGAGAACAACCTCTCCGAGCTGTGGGCGATCCTCGACTGGACCACGCCGGGCCTGCTCGGCAAGCTCGGCACCTTCCGCACCCGATACGCCAGGGCCGTCGAAGACGGCAAGGACCCCGCGGCAGCCGAACGGCTCGGCCAGCTCGTACGCCCCTTCCTGCTGCGCAGGCGCAAGTCCGATCCCGGCATCGCACCCGAACTGCCACCCAAGACGGAGACCGACCGGGCGGTGTCCCTCACCACGGAGCAGACGGGCCTCTACGAAGCCGTGGTGCGCGAGACCCTCGCGGAGATTTCCGGCGCCGACGGTTTCGCCCGCCGCGGCCTGATCGTCAAGCTCCTCACCGGCCTCAAGCAGATCTGTAACCACCCGGCGCAGTACCTCAAGGAGGACAAGCCGCGGATCGAGGGCCGCTCCGGAAAGCTGGAACTCCTCGACGAACTGCTCGACACGATCCTCTCCGAGGACGCGAGCGTGCTCATCTTCACGCAGTACGTACAGATGGCGCGCCTCATCGAGCAGCACCTGGCAGCGCGGGGCACCCCCTCGCAGTTCCTGCACGGCGGCACGCCCATCGCGGCGCGCGAGGCGATGGTGGAGCGCTTCCAGGACGGCGAAGTCCCCGTCTTCCTGCTGTCGTTGAAGGCAGCGGGGACCGGACTGAACCTCACCCGGGCCGAACACGTCGTGCACTACGACCGCTGGTGGAACCCGGCCGTCGAGGCACAGGCCACCGATCGGGCCTACCGGATCGGGCAGACGCAGCCGGTACAGGTGCACCGGCTGATCACGGAGGGGACGATCGAGGACCGTATCGCCGAGATGCTGCTGCGCAAGCGGGAGCTGGCGGACGCGGTGCTCGGCGCCGGCGAGGCGGCGCTGACGGAACTCACCGACGCCGAACTGTCGGATCTGGTGGAGCTGCGAGGGGGGACGCGATGAGCGACATGTACGACGAGCCGAACGGCGACACACAGGCGCACGAACACCGCGGAAAGGACGCGTACGAGCACGAGCGCATCTTCGCCGCGCTGCCGCCCGCACACGGGCGGGGATTCGCGCAGAGCTGGTGGGGCCAGGCCTGGCTGAAGGCGCTCGAGGACACGGCCCTGGAGCTCGCGCAGCTGAAGGCCGGGCGCAGGCTCGCGCGCGCGGGAGCCGTCGGCGCCGTCTCGGTGCGCCCCGGACGGATAACGGCGGTCGTCAAGGACCCCGACGGCACCCCGCACCGCTCCGACGTACTGCTCCAGCGACTGAGCGAGGACGACTGGGACCACTTCCTGGGCATGACCGTCGAGCGGGCCGGGCACATCGCGACGCTGCTCGATCGCGAGATGCCGCCGCATCTGGTGGAGGACGCCTCGGCGGCGGGTGTCGAACTCCTGCCCGGCATCGGCGATCTGGAGCCGCGGTGCGACTGCGAAGCCTGGGACCACTGCGGGCACACCTCCGCGCTCTGCTACCAGGTGGCCCGGCTCCTCGACCAGGATCCGTTCGTGCTGTTCCTGATGCGCGGCCGCGCCGAGCGCGAGCTGCTCGACGAGCTGCAGGTGCGCAGCGTGACGCAGGCGGAGAGCGAGGTGATGCCCACGGGCCAGCAGGAGGGGGCCCTGGAGGGCGTGGACGCCGGCGAGGCGTACGCGGAGGGCGCCATCCTGCCCCCGCTGCCCGAGTTGCCCGCGCTGCCGTCCGAGCCGGGTCTGCCGCCCGCACTCGACACAGAGACGGAGCCCGCGCCCGGTCTCGATGTGACGGCACTGGAGTTCCTGGCGGCGCGGGCGGCCGCGGAAGCGCACCGGATGCTGGCCGAGGCGCTTTCCCCCGGACACGAACGGCAGCCGGTCGAGGGGGAACTGACGCCGGACGAGGACGCCGTACGTCTGGCCGTCGCGGCTCCCGCCGCGGTGGCCGAGCGTCTCTCGTCCGCCGCCCGTCGTGGGCGGGACGGGCTCGCCCTTGCCGTGCGGGCCTGGGAGCACGGAGGCCCGGCGGCGCTGGCCGTACTGGAGGAGGAGTGGGCTCCCCCGGCGGACGCGCTGGCACGCGCGCGTGCGGCTCTTGACGCGGCCTGGGACGACGATGAGCGGCCGCGGCTGCGCGCGGCCCGCAATCGCTGGACCGTGGTCGGCGGCGATGCCCAGCTGCGGCAGGGGTCCGACGGACGCTGGTGGCCCTACCGCAAGGAGCGCGGCCGCTGGGCTCCGGCGGGCCCCGCGGCCCACGACCCTGCGACCGCACTGGCCGTGGTGACCGGCGGCGAGTAGGACCGGCGGGTCCGGTGCGGTCTCCGCGGCGCCCCGCACTTCCGCCCCACCGCACGCCCGCTCCGGACCGGCGGCCCAGCCCGGCGGCGCCGGTCACGACCGTCACCGGCGCCACAACCCCGGACACACAGCCAGGCGTTCGCGCCCCCGGTAACCTTCACGCCCCCCAAGCGCGCCCCTTGGCCGCAATGCACGCCGCGGCCACCGGCGCATCCACGCCGCTCGCGCCCACGCCGGGAACACCGGCGCGGGCACTCCCCCTGACCAGCGATTGAGCGCGAGCATGACATCCGGGAGTGTGTGGATCACACCGGTACAGGGGGTGCCTACCGCGAATGGACTCCCCCGCCCCGCAGGGCCCCGGAGTGATTGACGGCATCAGCGCGATCCGGACGAAGGGGGGAAGCGAAGGGCCAGGTGCCCGACCAGCGCTGACCGGCCTGCGGGTGACGGCGGCGCCTCCTCCCCCTCGCTGGAGGCGCCGTCAGCATGCCCCCTCACGTTCACCTGTCTGCCTCCCTGCGTTCGCGGCGACGGCGAAGTCTGATCGCCGTCACCGAACACTTGCGCCCCAGGAGGCACCCATGTCCCCGCACGCCGCTCGTAAGCGTCGCGTTCGCCGTTCCGTAGCCGCGGGCGTGCCCATGGCCGTGCTCGCCGCGCTCGCGGTGACCGGGACCGCCACGGGCGCCCAGACCGGCGGCAAGGAGAAGACGGCCCGGATCACCTCGACGGCGACGCTGGGCGACGTCCCCCTGGGCACGTTCAGCAACTCCCTGCTGCCCGGTACGGTCAGGAACGACCGCGGTGTGGATCTCGGCGGCATAGGCAGTGACATCTATCCGGCGGGCCGCAAGGGCGAGTTCTGGACGGTGACCGACCGGGGGCCCAACGGCCAGATAAAGGTGGACGGCAAGAAGCGGCGCACGTTCCCCGTCCCCGGTTTCGATCCGGCGATCGTGAAGATCCGCGTGGCCGGAGACACCGTGAAGGTCGTCGACGCGCTGCCGCTGACGACCTCGTCGGGGAAGCCCGTCACCGGGCTGCCCAACCAGGCGGGGCGCGACGAGGCGCCGTACACCTACGACGCGAAGACGGCGCTGACGTACGACCCGAACGGCCTGGACACCGAGGGCATCGTGCGGGCGCAGGACGGCAGCTTCTGGCTGGTCGACGAGTACGGGCCCTCGCTCGTCCACGTCTCCGCGAGCGGGAAGGTGCTCAAGCGTTATGTCCCTCGCGGCCTGAAGCTGTCGGGCGCCGGCTATCCGGTCGCGGAGGCGCTGCCCGGTGTGCTGCTGCACCGCAAGGGCAATCGCGGTTTCGAGGGGCTCGCCCAACTGCCCGGCGGCGACCTGGTGATGGCGGTGCAGAGCCCGCTCTCCCTCCCGGACGAGGACGCGGGGGACGCGTCGCGCACGGCGCGGCTGCTGCGCTTCTCGCCGAAGAAGCAGGCGGTCACCGCCGAGTACGGGTACCGCTTCGACGCGGTGGGTGTCGTCGACCCGGGCGAGGACGACACGTCCGAGCTGAAGATCTCCTCCGTAGTGGCCGTCGGGCGTGACCGGCTGCTCGTGGAGGAGCGCACCGACAAGGCCGCGCGGCTGCAGACGGTGAAGCTGGACCGCCGTTCCGACATCCTCGGCGAGCAGTGGGACGACGCCGCCACGAGGCCCTCCCTGGAGCAGCTCGACGACCCGGCGGCCTCCGGAGTGCCCGTTCTGAGGAAGCGTCTCCTGGTCGACCTGGGAAGCATCGACGGTGTCCCCGACAAGATCGAGGGCGTGGCCCGCGTGAACAGTCACACCCTCGCCCTGATCAACGACAACGACTTCGGCATGACGGACGGGCCGGAGGCGTTCGACAAGGACGGCCGGCTCGTGGACAGCGACGCGGAGACCACGGTGACGTACGTGCGGCTGCCGAAGGGCGTCTGACGCATCTGATCCGGGCCCTCATGGGCCGTGCGTGACGGCCGGACCTCATGGGCCGTGCGTGACGGCCGGACCTCATGGGCCGTGCGTGACGGCCGGACCTCATGGGCCGTGCGTGACGGCCGGACCTCATGGGCCGTGCGTGATGGCGTCAGGCAGTTCCAGGTCGGTGGGCAGATCGCTCGGCAGGTCGCTGGGCAAGTTCGTGGGCAGGTCGGTGGGCAGGTTCGAGGGCACCTCGGAAGGCACCTCGGAGGGAAGCTCCGACGGGATCTTCGACGGGATGCTCAGTGACGGCGTGGGCTTGCCGGCCGAGCTCTTGCTGCTCTTGGAGGGGCCCTTCTTGTCGTCGGAGCCGTCGCCGTTGCCGACCACCAGGAACATCGCGACGACGGCTCCGATCGCCACGAGCACGGCGAGCACGATGAACCCCCCGCGCCGCCCCGGCGGCCCTCCCGGCGGCGGTTGAGGCGGCCAGCCGCCTTCACCGGGAGGCACACCGCCACCTCCGCCGGGAGGCATACCGCCGCCTGCCCCGGGAGGCCAGCCCCCGCCGTCCGGAGGCGGCCCGTACCCGTCACCCGGAGGCGGGCCGTACCCTCCGCCGGGCGGGCCGAAGCCCCCGTCGCCCGGAGGCGGCGGGTCACCCGGCGGAGGAGGAGGCGGCGGGGGCGTGGGCGGCATGGCCATACCGTCAAGAGTCGCCTCGAAAGGGTCAAGATGCGACCCTTGTGCAAAAGTTGATACCTCCGAAGTGGGAGCCTCCGGTCAGCCTCGCGCCCCCAGCAGGTGATCCATGGCCAGCTGGTCGAGGTGCTCGAAGGCCATGCCGCGTTCGGCGGCGGCCGTCACGTCGAAGTCCTCGAAGGCGCTGCGGTCGGCGAGCAGCCCGGAGAGGCCGTCCTCGGCGGTGGGCAGGGACAGCTCGTCCAGGCGCGACGCCCGCAGGGCCTCCTGGACCTCCGGGTCGGCGCGGAACGCGGCGGCACGCTCCCGAAGGATCAGGTAGTTGCGCATGCAGCCGGAGGCCGACGCCCACACGCCCGCGTAGTCCTCAGTGCGCGGCGGCTTGAAGTCGAAGTGCCGCGGACCCTCGTAACCGCCCCGCTCCAGGAGGTCGACCAGCCAGAAGGCGCTGCGCACATCGCCCGCGCCGAAGCGCAGGTCCTGGTCGTACTTGATGCCGGTCTGGCCGTTGAGGTCGATGTGGAAGAGCTTGCCCGCCCACAGGGCCTGGGCGATGGAGTGCGGGAAGTTGAGGCCGGCCATCTGCTCGTGGCCCACTTCGGGGTTGACGCCGAACAGTTCGGAGCGCTCCAGGCGCTCGATGAAGGCGAGGGCGTGCCCGACGGTGGGCAGCAGGATGTCGCCGCGCGGCTCGTTCGGCTTGGGCTCGATCGCGAAGCGCAGGTCGTAGCCCTGCTCCGTGACGTAGTCGCCGAGCAGGTCGAAGGCCTCCTTCATGCGGTCCAGGGCTACGCGTACGTCCTTGGCCCCGCCGGATTCCGCGCCCTCCCTGCCGCCCCACGCGACGTAGGTCTGGGCGCCCAGTTCCACCGCGAGGTCGATGTTGCGGATCGTCTTGCGCAGCGCGTAGCGGCGCACGTCCCGGTCGTTGGCGGTGAACCCGCCGTCCTTGAAGACGGGGTGGGTGAAGAGGTTCGTCGTCGCCATCGGCACGACGAGGCCCGTGGCGTCGAGCGCCTGCCGGAAGCGCTTGATGTGCGACTCGCGCTCGGTGTCCGAAGCGCCGAAGGGGATCAGGTCGTCGTCGTGGAAGGTGACTCCGTAGGCGCCCAGTTCAGCCAGCTGACGCACGGAGTCGGCCGGGTCGATGGCCGCCCTGGTGGCGTCGCCGAACGGGTCCCTTCCCTGCCAGCCGACGGTCCACAGGCCGAAGGTGAACTTGTCCTCAGGAGTGGGCTGGTACGTCATGTGCGGCTCCCTGGATGAACTGGTGCACGGCTGTGCGGCCGACGCGGGCAGCGCTGGGCGCCCGTGGATGTGCGTCTGCCGCGACTATTTCGTCATGGCACTTAACAAATTAGTATCCGAACGCATCCCTGGGAAGGTCGGACGGAAAGAAGTCCGGGTGAGCCCGGAAAGAGCCGCGGAAACGGAGACTCCGATGTCATCAGCGCCAGCAGCCGACGGGCCCCTCGTCGTCGGCGTGGACAGCTCCACGCAGTCCACGAAGGTCCTGGTCGTCGACGCTGCCACGGGCAGGGTGGTGGCGAGCGGACAGGCCCCGCACCGCGTCAGCTCCGGGGCCGCCCGCGAGAGCGACCCCGAGGACTGGTGGAACGCCCTGCGCTCAGCGCTCGACCAGTGCGGAGCCGCGGCGCGCGAAGCCGCCGCGGTGTCCGTCGGCGGCCAGCAGCACGGGCTCGTCACCCTGGACGCGCAGTCCAGGCCGGTGCGGCCCGCCCTGCTGTGGAACGACGTCCGCTCGGCCGCGCAGGCCCGCTCGCTGGTGGAGCGCCTGGGCGGCCCCAAGGCGTGGGCCGAGCGCGTCGGCAGCGTGCCGGGGCCTTCCTTCACGGTGACCAAGTGGGCCTGGCTCGCCGAGCACGAGCCCGAGGCGGTCCGTGCCACCGCGGCCGTGCGCCTCCCCCACGACTACCTCACCGAACGCCTGACGGGGTGTGGGACGACCGACCGCGGCGACGTCTCCGGTACGGGCTGGTGGGCGTCGGGCACGGAGGCCTACGACGAAGAGATCCTGGGGCTCGTCGGCCTGGACCCCGAACTGCTGCCGCGGGTGGTCCGCCCCGGTGAGGTCGCCGGCACCGTGCGAGGCGGCGGCGAACTGCCCTTCTCCAAGGGCACGCTGGTCGCCCCCGGCACCGGCGACAACGCCGCGGCCGCACTCGGCCTCGGCCTGCGCCCCGGCACTCCGGTGCTGAGCCTGGGAACGTCGGGCACCGTCTACGCGGTCTCCAGGCGGCGCACCGCGGACCCCACGGGGACGGTGGCGGGCTTCGCGGATGCGCGCGGCGACTGGCTGCCGCTGGCCTGCACCCTCAACTGCACCCTGGCCGTGGACCGGGTGGCCGCACTCCTGAGCCTCGACCGCGAGGCGGTGGAGGCGGGCGGCACCGTCACCCTGCTGCCCTACCTGGACGGCGAGCGCACCCCTGACCTGCCGCACGCCTCGGGGCTGCTGCACGGACTGCGCCACGACACGACCGCGGGGCAACTGCTCCAGGCGGCCTACGACGGGGCCGTGCACTCGCTGCTCGGCGCCCTGGACCTGGTCCTGGAGGCGGACGCGGACCGCTCGGCTCCCCTCCTGCTCATCGGCGGCGGGGCCCGGGGCACGGCCTGGCAGGACACCGTGCGGCGGCTGTCGGGACGGGCCGTCCAGGTGCCCGAAGCCAAGGAACTGGTCGCGCTCGGCGCCGCCGCACAGGCCGCAGGCCTCCTCACGGGCGAGGACCCCGGGGCCGTCGCACGCCGCTGGGGCACGGCCGAGGGGCCCGTCCTTCCGCCCGTGGAGCGGGACGAAACGGCGCTCGCCCGGATCGCCGGGGTAGTCTCCGACGCGGCGCCGCTGCTCGGCGCCGGAGGCCAGGAGGACGTAGGGCCATGAGGACGGAAGAACAGGGACCGACGGGGGCATGACCGCACCACCGCACGACGCGCGCCGGGGCACGTCCGGAACTCCGCTGCCCGACACCCAGCAGGGGATGCGCCGGCGCAACCTGTCGCGCGTCATGCACGCCGTGGCGGCGCACGGGCCGCTGTCCCGCGCCGCCGTGGCCACCCGCATCGGCCTGACGCGGGCCGCCGTCTCCACTCTGGTGGACGAGTTGATCCGCTCGGGGCTCCTGGACGAACTGGGCCCCGAGCGGCCCGGCAACAAGGTGGGGCGTCCCGGCTCCGCACTCGCGGTCAGCGGAAGCGGGCCGGTCGGCATCGGCGCCGAAGTGGGCGTCGACCATCTTTCGGTGTGCGCCGTCGATCTGCGCGGAGAGGTACGCGCGCGTGCCGTGCGACAGGGCGACAACCGGGGGCGCGCCCCCGAACCCGTCCTGGAGGAACTCGGCGCGCTGTTGCGGCAGGTGAGCGATGAGGCACGCCGGGCAGGACTGCGCCCGGCGGGCCTGGCCATCGCCGTGCCGGGCCTCGTCGCCCGCGGCACGGAGACGGTGGTCCGGGCTCCCAACCTCGACTGGCAGGACGTCGATTTCGGCGCGCTGCTGCCGGGCGGCCTGCCGCTGACGGTCGACAACGAAGCCAACTTCGGCGCACTGGCCGAGTTGTGGCTCGGCGACGGCGTACCGCACGACTTCCTCCACGTATCGGCGGAGATCGGCATCGGCGCCGCCCTGGTCGTCGACGGGCGACTGCTGCGCGGAACCCGCGGCTTCGCGGGCGAGCTGGGCCATGTGCCGGTGTGGCCGGACGGCCCGGCGTGTCCGTGCGGCGGACGCGGCTGCCTGGAGCAGTACGCGGGCGAAGAGGCGGTCTTGCGCGCGGCGCGCCTCGATCCGGGGGCGGATCGCGTCGGTCTGCTGGCGGAACGCGCCGAGCAGGGCGACGAGGACGTACGAAGGGCACTGCGGGACGCCGGGGCCGCGCTGGGCATCGCACTCACCGGCGCGGTGAACCTGCTCGATCCGCGCTCGGTGGTGCTCGGCGGGGCCCTGTCGCGGCTCGCACCCTGGCTGCTGCCCTCACTGGAGGGCGAGTTGAGGCGCCGCACGGCGGGCACGACCTGCGCAGTCGCGGTCTCCGGGCTGGGGTCCGACGGCCCGCTGCTGGGTGCCGCGCACTCGGTCGTACGGGCGGTGCTCGACGATCCGGCGGGGGCGGCTGCCTAGGCGGCGCGATCGTGGCCCGCGGTGCACCGCACGGCGGTTCGGCCTCTCCTTGTGGTCCATCTGCCTGCGGGCCGTCCCCTTGTGCACCGCTTCCGTGGGTCTCCCCCGGCGTCAGCGCCACTGCGCTCCCCCGACGAAATGCACGTCGTACTTGTCGTGCAACCCGTCCATGCTGTCCCAGCCCGCCTCGCCTCGCGCGATGCGTCCCAGCTGACGGAAGTACCCGAACCGTTCGATTCCCGGAGTGAGCACGGCGAAGAACTCCGCCGGAGCGTCGGCCGACGCTCCGAAGGCATGCACCGTGCCGGGCGGCACCACGATCAGACCGCCCCTGCCCACGGCCGTCACCGCGCCGTCGAGCAGGAACTCCATGGTTCCGTCGAGCACATGGAAGAGCTCGGTGGACAGGTGGTGGCGGTGGGGGCGCGTGCCGTCGGCACCGGCCGGCAGGACGAGCCGGTTGGCTCCCAGCAGCCCGCCGGTCGCCCTGCTGTCCTCCAGCAGCCGGAACCGGCCGCCTCCGGGCAGGGGCACTTCCTCCGCGTCTCGTTCGTGGACGATCAGGGCCTGCGGGTTGCGCGGCATCTCGTACTCCTCCGGTGCCGTGGTGGTCGTGAAGACCAGTCCATCGCGGGAACTCAGCGCGTCCAAGAAGCCGTTCATGAAGACAGTGATCACTCGCACTGATGAATGCGCGAGGATGCGGACCGGGCTCGGGAGCAGACGGGCCGTCCTCGTTCCTCGTAAGGGGCGAGCCTCGTTCGTCGTAAAGTGCGGGCCAGCCTCGGGGAGGGGGCGACGGCGGTGGAGCTTCGACAGCTCGAGTACTTCGTGGCGGTCGCGGACGAGGGCGGCTTCGGCCGGGCAGCCGGACGGCTGCACGTCGTGCAGGCCTCGGTGAGCCAGCAGATCGCCCGTCTGGAACGGGAGCTGGGTGTACGTCTCTTCGACCGGACCACCCGTCGCGTGGGCCTGACCGCTGCCGGGGAGCGGCTGCTGCCGGAGGCGCGGGCCGCCCTGGTCTCCGTGGCACGCGTGGGCCAGGTGGCCGCCGAGATCATCTCCGGCGCGGAGGGAGTGCTGCGACTCGGCACGGCCCGGGCGTTCGCGGAACGCGTGCATCCGGCTCTCGACGCACTGGCCGATCGGGTTCCGGGGCTTCGGGTCCGGTTGGTCCAGGATGCTCGTGAACGGCGTATCGACGCGCTGCGGAGCGGCGAGTTGGATGCCGCACTCGTCCGGGGCGACGGGCCACTGCCGGGGCTGACGACGGTGCGGGTCTGGGACTATCCGCTGTTCGTCGCCTTGCCCGCGTCGCATCCACTGGCAGCACGGCCCCGCCTGGAGCCGACCGATCTAGCGGGTCTGCCGCTGCGGTTGGCGCCGCGGGACCGCAATCCCGCGTTTCACGATCTGGTGACGGGGCTGCTGCGGGCCTCGGACATCGACGTACGTCCAGGACCGCACTTCACCACCTTGCAGGAGACTCTGACGGCGATCGCCACGGACGCGGCGGGCGGATCGCCGTCCTGGACCGTCTTCGATCTCGCGGGTGACCTGCCCCCGGCCCGCCGTATCGCCTTCCGGCCGCTGCCCGGCGCGCGCTCGGCCGTCAGCCTTGCCGTGCAGGCAAAGCCGCTGTCTCCCGCACTCCAGCATCTGCTCGCGGCCCTGAAACCCGCAGCTGGACAACGGGCGTGCACGCCGCCTCCGTAGACGACGAACTTGAGTCTCCAGTAGGTGGAGACATGAAGGTGGGGGCATGAACGGCGACACGCTCTTCTCGATCGGTGACCTGGCGCGGCGGACCGGCCTTACGGTCAAGACCGTGCGGTTCTACTCCGACGCGGGGATCGTGCCGCCCGCCGACCGCAGCCCGGCCGGCTACCGCCTGTACGGCACCGCCGCCGTCGCCCGCCTCGATCTCGTACGCACCCTGCGTGACCTGGGCCTCGACCTTCCCACCATCCGGAAGGTCGTGGACCGCGAGGTCCCGCTGCCCGAGGTCGCCGCGGCGCACGCGGACGCCCTTGAGGTGCAGATCCGGGTACTGCGACTGCGGCGCGCGGTCCTGACAGCGGTGGCCAGGCGAGGCTCCACCCCTGAGGAGTTGGATCTCATGCACAAGCTGGCCAAGCTCTCCGAAGACGAACGCCAACGTCTGATCGACGACTTCCTGCGCACCGTCTTCGACGGGCTGTACGACCATCCGTCCTTCGCGGCGGTCACTCGCTCCCTGACCCCCGAACTACCCGACAACCCCGGGACCGAGCAGGTCGAGGCATGGGTGGAGCTCGCAGGGATGCTCCAGGACCCCGGGTTCCGCTCCACCATGCAGGCCATGGCCAGAGATCTGGCGGCCGACCGCGCCCCCGACGACAGCACCGGCCTGCCGCGCGTCCTCGCCGAAGCCCTCCGGGCGCAGGTGACACCGGCCCTGGCGGCAGGCACCGATCCCGCCTCGCCCGAAGCCGAGCCCATCGTCACGGCGCTCGCGGGGCACTACGCGCACATCCTCGGCCGCCCCGACGACACCGCCCTCCGCCACCGTCTGATGTCCCGCCTGGAGACGATGGACGACCCCCGCAGGGACCGGTACCTCACACTGCTCGCGGTGATCAACGGGTGGATCGCGCCGGAAAGTCTGGCACCGGTGCTCGACTGGGCGGTCCGGGCCGTACGCGCCCGAATGCCTCGGTAGTGGGACGCCGCGACGCGATCTCCGCCGACCCCGCCGAACCGACTGATGTCGCGTCACGACGATTCCTCGCCGGCTATCGGGACCTGGTGGATCTACCGGGCTTCTGGCGCCTCGCCGCGGTCGGCATGGCTTCGAAGCTGCCGCCCGGCATGGTCGGCCTGAGTCTGCTGCTCCTTGTCGGCCGAGATCACTCGTACGGGACCGCGGGCCTCGCGGTGAGCGCCTTGGCGGTGGGCCAAGGGACTACCGCTCCCCTGCGCGGACGGCTCGTGGACCGGTGTGCTGTCCGTCCGGTCCTGCTGGGCTGTCTTGCCGTGTATCTGACGGCCACCCTTGCGCTGGTCCTGGTGGTGCGTGGCGGCGGGCCCGCACTCGTTCTCCTGGCGCTCGCCGCTGCCATGGGCGCGAGTGCCCCGCCGGTCGCCGTCATGATGCGTGCGACGTGGCACCGTGCGACGGACTCCAGAACGCTGACCACCGCGATGGCTCTCGACTCGTCGATGATGGGCACCGCGCTGATCTGCGGCCCTGTACTCGCCAGCTGGCTGAGCTTTGCGGTCTCGCCTGTCATGCCCTTCGCGGTCGTGGCGGCGCTGACAGCCGTCGCGGTCGCCCTGCTGGTCAACTCCGAGAGCCCGCCCCCGCATACCACGCGGGGCGGACACTGGGCCGGCCCCCTGGCGTCCGCTCCCCTGCGCCGCCTGCTGGCCGCAGACGCCCTCTTCGTCATGACGGTGACCGGGGTCGACGTGGTGCTTCCCTTCTACGCACGCGAGCACCACGCGGCCGGGTTCACCGGCCTGTACCTGGGGGCCTTGTCCGTCGGGAGCGTTCTGGGCAGCCTCGCCCTGGGTGCCGTACCGAATCTGCTGTCCCGCGGCCCGAAGGTTGCGGTGCTGCTCTGCGTGTTCGCGGCAGGAATCGCTGTCCTTACGCCGGCGGCAGGGCTGTCGCCGCTTGCGGTGCTCGCGGTCTGCCCGCTGGCCGGGCTGGTGATCGGCTGCACCTTCGCGGCGCTGCGCACGAACGGCGGCGACCTCGCCCCCGAGGGGCGCGTCACCGAGACGATGTCCTGGCTGAGCAGCCTCGACATGGTCGGCGGTGCGGTGGGCGCGGCGGTGTTCGCACAGGTCGCGGCCGGAGAGGGAAGCAGGACGGCGCTGCTCGTCATACCGGTGGTCGCGCTGCTGGCCGCCGCGACCGTCGGGAACCCGCGGACGAGGAAGCAGCCGTGAATCCACCGGCCGGGAACGGCCGCGGTGCGGCGAGGCACTGTGTCGTTCCGGTGAATCGCGCGTCGTCGCCCTCGTGTCGTGCGGGTGCAGTCGCAAGACTGGACGCAGCCGACGGGAGAGGGAACTGCGATGAAAACGGACCGGCATGCTCACGTCCTGAGTGGCACCGGAGACGAAGCCGCGCGCCACTACGAACGAGCGCTCGACGCGCTGTTGTTCTTCCGCGGGGAGGTCGCCGACGAGGCGCAAGCGATGGTGGCGGCGTCTCCCAATTCCGCGATGGCGCACGTCTTCGGCGCCTACCTCGGGCTTCTCGGCACCGAGGAGAAGGAGGCAGCCGGGGCCCGCCGGTCCTTCAGCTCCTTCCGAGGCTCGCTCGATCTTGCCGGGCTCTCGCCTCGCGAGAAGATGCACACGGCGGCGGCCGAGGCGTGGCTGGACGGGGACATGCGCCGTGCGGGCGAGATCCTCGGCGAGGTCAGCAGCGCATTCCCCCGCGACGCCCTGGCCCTCGCCGTCGGTCACCAGATCGACTTTTTCACGGGCGACGCCCAGCGCCTGCGCGACCGGATCGGCGGCGCGCTCTCCGCGTGGGACGACGACGATCCGCACTTCGGCCCACTGCTGGGGATGTACGCCTTCGGACTCGAAGAGGCGGGGCACTATGACCACGCCGAGGAGGTCGGACTGCGGGCCGTCGAACGGCATCCGCGGGATGTATGGGGCATCCACGCCGTTGTCCACACATACGAGATGCGTGGGCTGTTCGGCGAGGGGATCCGCTACCTGGACGCACGGACCCAGGACTGGGCCGAGGGCAACTACCTCTCCGTGCACAACGCCTGGCACTACGCCCTGTACGCGCTGGAGGCGGGGAGCATCGAACGAGTCCTCGGCGTCTACGACAGCACGCTCCACAACGAGCAGTCACAGGCCATCGCGATGGAACTCCTTGACGCCTCCGCCTTGTTGTGGCGGCTGCTCCTGGCCGACGTCGAGGTCGAAACCCGCTGGGCCGCGCTCGCCGGGGCGTGGGCGGGGCGCCAGGACGGCGCCCACTACGCCTTCAACGACGTCCATGCCGTGATGGCGTACGCGGGGGCCGGGCGTCTCTCCGATGCCGAACGGCTGGTGAAGGACCGGGAGCAGTGGCTCGACCGAAGCGGCCCCGCCGTGTCGAACCACGCGATGACGCGAGAGATCGGGATCCCGGTGTGCCGCGCGCTCATCGCCTACCGGCAACAGCAGTACGGCCGCGTGGTGGAGTTGCTCGCCCCCATCCGCTACCACCTCAACTCCTTCGGCGGCAGCCACGCCCAGCGCGACGCCATCCAGCGCACGCTGGTGGAAGCAGCCATCCGTTCCGGCCGGCACGACTTGGCGCGCACCTTGCTCAGCGAACGCATCAACCTGCGTCCCATCTGCCCCTACAACTGGCGGGCCCGTGCGCGGCTGGACGACCGGCTCGGCGACGCGGCCCGAGCTGCCGCCGCCAGGGCCCGCGCCGAGGAACAGGCCGCGGCGGGGGCTGCCGCGTGGGTCTGAAGCCCCGACAGCGCCCCGTCGTGCCCTCCCCTGCCTCCGTGCCCGACCCCGCCTCCGCGCCCAGTCCCGCCTCCGCGCCCGGCGCCCTGCCGTGCTCCGCCACGCCGCCTCACACCCCTGCCCCAGCCCTGCTCCCCCATGTCCGGCCCCCGCCCTGCCGCCCCGCCCTGCCGTGCCCTGTCACGCTCACACCCATCCCCCTCAAGGGTGACCGTGTTATCCACAACCACGGTGCTGTACACAGATTCAGATCAGGCTCTTCCACCTCAACCTGCCGCAGCCGTAACGTAATTGACGCGGGACACCATCGCCCTGACGGCGGTTTCGTGTCCCCGTGGATCGGGGGATTCAGGTGTCGACGGCGAGTAATCCCGGGCTGGCCGCTGCCCGGCCGGCGTTGCGGAGCCATCGGTTCCGCAAGGAGTGGCTGCCCGCGCGCGAGACTCACCGGGGGCTGCACGCACGACTGTAAGAAGTCGCCACGCTGCTGCCCCACTGAGAACTCCAGCTTCCCCCCACCGAGAAGTGCAGCTATCCCCCACCGAGAGGCAGGACGGTCATGGATCAAGCAACACGATTCCCCAGCAGGCGCCGGCTGTTGCAGGGAGCGGCCTTGGCCGCCGTCCCCGCCGCGCTCCTCCCCGCCGCCCGCGCCACCGCCCGCCCCCGGGCAGTCGACTACCCCCTCGCCGAATGGGTCCCGGCCAGCACCTCGAACTACACCGCCGCCAACCGCCCGGCCACCTACCCCGTCGACTACGTGATCGTCCACGTCACCCAGGAGACCTACGCCGACACGCTCGCCATCTTCCAGAACTCGGCGAAGAAGGTCTCGGCCCACTATGTGGTGCGCTCCAGGGACGGCCACATCGCCCAGTGCGTCCGCGAACGCAACGTCGGCTGGCACGCGGGGAACTGGGACTACAACACCCGCAGCATCGGTATCGAACACGAAGGATGGGTGGATAAGCCCGAGTATTTCACCGACGCGATGTACGAACAGTCGGCGCTGCTGACCTCTGCCATCTGCGATAGGTACGACATTCCCAAGGACCGCAAACACATCCTCGGCCACGTCGAAGTGCCCGGCGCCGACCACACCGATCCGGGACCGCACTGGGACTGGACGCGCTACATCCGCCTGGTCAACTCTGCCTGACACCGCCCGGCTCACGCCGGGGCGCTTGCCGGGGCCCAGACCGGGTCGTCGCTGTCGGGGTGCTTGTCGGGACACGCTCGCGAGGTGACGATGGCAGCACCGCACCACTGTTCCGGGAGGCCGATTTGACCGAACCATGGGTGGCCCTGGAGGCCGGTGCAGATCCTGCCGAACGGGTGCGGATACTGCGGCGCGCCCATGAGAGGTTCACCGAGGCGGGGACGGTCACGCGTCCAGTGCGCTCCGTGGTGGCCGACTCGTGGCGTCGCTCGGCCAGGGCCAGGGTCAGCCCGGAGGACACCGGCGCGGCGGTGGAACTCACCGACGGCGACCTCTGCTCGTACCGGGCCGAGCATCCGCTGGCCGGGGTGATGCCGCTGTTCCGTGAGCTGATGGGCACGTTCGCGATGGACGGCGAGCATCTCCTCGCGGTGTGCGACGCGCACGGCAGGCTGCTCTGGGTCGAGGGCCACTTGGCGACCCGGCAGAAGGCGGGGCGGATGAATTTCGTGCCGGGTGCGCGGTGGGCGGAGTCCGCGATGGGGACGAACGCTCCGGGTACGGCGGTGGCGGTGGACCGGCCGGTGCAGGTGTTCGCAGCCGAGCACTTCATCCGGAGCGTCCAGCCGTGGACGTGCGCGGCCGCTCCGGTGCACGATCCCCGCACGGGGCAGCTGCTCGGAGCGGTGGACATCACCGGGGGTGACCGTCTGGCGCATCCGCACAGTCTGGCCTTCGTTCAAGCGGTGGCCCGGGCGGCGGAGTCACAGCTGGCGTTGCTGGCACCGCCGGTGCGGACCGGCGACACCTTGGGGCTCACCGTGCTCGGCCGTGACGAGGCGCTGCTCCTGACCGGTGGGCGCAAGGTGCGGCTGAGCCGCAGGCACAGCGAGATCATCCTCCTGCTCGCCCGCCACCCGGAGGGTCTGTCCGGCGACGAGTTGCTGTGCGCGCTGTACGAGGACGAGTCGGTGACGCCGGTGACGCTGCGCGCCGAGTTGGCCCGACTACGGCGCCTGTTGGGACCGGGGCTGCTGCGGTCACGCCCCTACCGGCTCGCGGTTCCGGTCGAGTCGGATGCCGACGCCGTCGAACGCAGACTCGGTTCGGGGGCGGTCACCGCGGCCGCCGCCGCGTACGCGGGCCCGCTCCTGCCCGCCTCGCAGGCTCCTGCCGTGGCGCGGCTGAGACGCAGGCTCGCCGATCAGCTGCGGGCGGCGCTGATCGCACGCCGTGACCCCGACCTCCTGAGCGGCTGGGTGTCGGCGCCGTGGGGCGAGGACGATCTGCCGGTGTGGCACGCGCTGGCGCAGGTCCGTGCGACCCCACCGGTCCTCGCCCGTCTCCGGGAGCTGGACACGGAGCTGACCAGCACGGGGTAGGCAGACTGGCCCCGGCAGTCCGACTCGCAGGGGTAGGCAGGTGCTGCACCATCCACACGGCTCCCGGGGGGTAGACAAACCGCACCAGCCATCCAACTCGCACGGCCGGCGAGCTCACCCAGCCATCCAAGCCGACGGCATAGCTGAGCTGCACAGCCACCCGACTCCCGGGGCAGGCAAGCTCAACCAGCCCGCCGCCTCCCGAAACCTCCGGACGCGTCCCACCGCCTCCCGCAACGTAACTGCAACCTCCGCGCTCCTACTCTCCCGG
Organism: Streptomyces longisporoflavus; assembly: GCF_014649775.1. Classification (GTDB taxonomy): domain Bacteria; phylum Actinomycetota; class Actinomycetes; order Streptomycetales; family Streptomycetaceae; genus Streptomyces; species Streptomyces longisporoflavus. The sequence continues at coordinate 542,741 of NZ_BMTR01000002.1, forward strand.
CGAGAGCTGCCCAACGGCGGGCAGCCTTCCCCGGGAGGCCCAGCAAGATGACCCGTTACGCAGCGCCCGGCACCGACGGCGCAGTCGTCTCCTACCAGGCCCGCTACGACCACTTCATCGGCGGCGAGTACGTGCCGCCCGCCCGCGGCCAGTACTTCGAGAACCCGAGCCCGGTCAACGGACAGCCCTTCACCGAGATCGCCCGCGGCACGGCCGAGGACGTGGAGCGTGCCCTGGACGCGGCACACGCCGCCGCGCCCGCCTGGGGTCGCACGTCCCCGACGGAACGTGCGGACATCCTGCGGAAGATCGCCGACCGCATGGAGGCCAACCTCGAACAGCTCGCGGTCGCCGAGAGCTGGGAGAACGGCAAACCAATCCGCGAGACGCTGGCCGCCGACATCCCGCTCGCCATCGACCACTTCCGCTATTTCGCGGGCGCCCTCCGTGCACAGGAGGGCTCGCTGAGCGAGGTGGACGAGGACACCGTCGCGTACCACTTCCACGAGCCGCTCGGCGTCGTCGCTCAGATCATCCCGTGGAACTTCCCCATCCTGATGGCCACCTGGAAACTCGCACCCGCTCTCGCGGCGGGCAACGCCGTCGTGCTCAAGCCCGCCGAGCAGACCCCGGCCTCCGTCCACTACTGGATGAGTCTGGTGTCCGACCTTCTTCCGCCGGGCGTCGTCAACATCGTCAACGGCTTCGGCTTCGAGGCGGGCAAGCCCCTCGCCTCCAGCTCGCGCGTCGCCAAGGTCGCCTTCACCGGTGAGACCACGACGGGGCGGCTGATCATGCAGTACGCCTCGGAGAACATCAAGCCGGTGACGCTTGAGCTGGGCGGGAAGTCGCCGAACATCTTCTTCGACGACGTGTGGGCGGCCGACGACGACTTCCGCGACAAGGCGCTCGAGGGTTTCACCATGTTCGCCCTCAACAACGGCGAGGTCTGTACCTGCCCGTCACGAGCCCTCGTCCAGCAGGGTCTTTACAGCGAGTTCATGGAAGCGGCGGTCGCCCGCACCGAGCAGATCGTGCCGGGCCACCCGCTCGACACCGACACGATGATCGGGGCCCAGGCCTCCAACGACCAGCTGGAGAAGATCCTCTCCTACCTGGACATCGGCCAGCAGGAGGGCGCCAAGGTCCTGACGGGCGGCCAGCGCATCACGTACGACGGCGAACTTGCCGGTGGCTACTACGTCCAGCCGACGATCTTCGAGGGCGACAACCGCATGCGGATCTTCCAGGAGGAGATCTTCGGCCCGGTCGTCTCGGTCGCGTCGTTCAACGACTTTGACGACGCCATCAAGACCGCCAACGACACTCTGTACGGGCTTGGTGCCGGAGTGTGGACGCGCGACATGAACACCGCCTACCGAGCGGGCCGCGCGATCCAGGCGGGCCGGGTCTGGACGAACTGCTACCACGCGTATCCCGCGCACGCGGCGTTCGGCGGCTACAAGCAATCCGGGATCGGCCGCGAAACGCACAAGATGATGCTGGAGCACTACCAGCAGACGAAGAACCTCCTCGTGTCGTACTCGCCGAAGAAGCTCGGCTTCTTCTAGGGGCATGGAAGAAGGCGCCTGACCTGGTCTTGTGCTCGTCGGGCGCCTTCCGTCTCCCCCTCCCGGGCGAGGGCCGGGTTTGCGGCTCGACTCCCGGTTTCTTCCACGCCGATCCCACGATCCGAACGAGAGCCCCGGAGCAGCCGGAGCACGCCGTCGAGACGTCAGCTGCCCGTCGTGACCGTCCGCTCCGTCGAGAACGCTCCCCACGTGCCGTCCGGCAGCCGCGGTCTGATCCGCACGTCATACGTCTTGCCTCCTTCCGGGCCCAGGGCGACGGTGTGCCTCGCCCGTTTCCCTGGCGCGTCGTCACCGCCGGCCAAGGTCGTCACGAACACCTCGTCGAGGTAGACCTGGTACTCGGCCATGAGTCCGTCCTTCGGCGGCGTCCACGACAGCTCCAGGTAGTACGCCTTGTCCTTCGTGCCCTTGCGCACCGTGGCCCGGAAGTCCTCGGCCTCTGCCCCGCCGCCGCCCCGAGCGGTGGACAGCCGCAGTGGTGCACTGGCCGGGGAGAGGTTGTCAGCAGCGTCCCGGGCACGCACCGTGAAGACGTAGTCGTCACCCGGGTGAAGACCTTTGAGGACGGCCCTTGTCTTCTCACCGTCGACCGTGTGCGTTTTCGCGTCGCCCTGGTAGATCTCGTACGAGACGACGCGCTGGTCGTCCATCGAGGCGGTCCAGCTCAGGGAGACGGTTCGCGATCCGTCGGCCTTGCCGCGCAGCGTGCCGGGGCGGGTCGGCGGTTCGTCGTCCTCGGCGAGCGCGGCGACGGTGGTGACGGCGACTTTGCGGCTCGGGGTGGAGTGATTGCCGGCGGCGTCTCGGGTTCGGACGGTGAACACGTAGTCGGAGGACGGATCCAGGCCGACGATGTCGACCATGGTGCGGTCCGCGTCGACCTCCTTGACCTTCTTTCCGGCCTGCAGCACCTCGTACGCGTCCACAGCCTCGCCGTCCTTGGCGGCTTTCACCCGCCTCCACATGACGTGGACGGTGGTGGCACTGCTGGACTGCGCGGTGACCCCGGTCGGGGTCGCGGGTGGCCGCTCGTCCTCACTGCCGCATGCCGTGAGCGCCAGCAGGGCGACGGAGCAGGACAAGAGAACGGCGGGCCAGGGCCCGGTGGTACGGGACACGGACATGACTTTCCTCCGACGCCGGAGTGAGGACCAGGTCACGTCAACCGGGCCACGCGATCTGTGGAGTTGACGGAAGAAGAGAGAAGAGAGCACGCGGGCCCACCCTTGACGGCAAGGTGGGCCCCGTACCGGCCGTTCAGCGGCCGACGGCGCAGGCGTCCCCGTTGAGCGTGAACCGCGGCGGCGGCGAGGAGTCACCGGTGTGGCCGGCAAGGTAGCCAAGGGTGATGTGCGCGCCGGGAGCGATCGTGGCGTTGTGCGAGGCGTTGGTAGCCGTGATCGTGTTGCTTCCCTGTGTCAGGTCGGTGTTCCAGTCGGAGGTGACGGTCTGGCCAAGGGCCAACGGGAACTTCAACGTCCAGCCGTTTACCGGGGCATTACCGGTGTTGGTGACCGTCAGGTCGACCGTTGTACCGGTCCCCCAGGCCCGCACGGTGCGATCCACGCGGCAGGTGGGTTCTTCCCACGCGAAGGACACCCGGTGCAGGCCGCCGGGCAGGTCGTTGACGACATAGAACTCCCCGTCGACGGTCACGCCGATCGATGTCACCTGGGTGGGCATCTCCCCGATCTCTGCCTGCTCGTAGCCGCCTTGACCGTCCGGGCGCAGCGCCCAGACGGTGGACGAGCAGTAGTCGGTGGCGATGTACGTGCCGCCGAGGAGCCCGGCGTACTTCTGGCCCCGGTAGACGTGACCGCCGATGATCGAGCAGCCGCCGGTGTACGGGGAGTAGGTGAAGACGGGTTCGGTGTGCTGCTCGCCGGGTACGCAGTGGCCTCCTTGGAATTTCTCCAGTCCCTCGTAGCAGGACCAGCCGAGGTTCAGCCCTCCCCGCCCGGGCGGGAGATGGTTGACCTCTTCCCATCGGCCCTGGCCTACGTCGCCGATCCACATCGAGCCGTCGGCGCTGTCGAAGGAGAACTTCCACGCGTTGCGCAGTCCGTACAGCCAGATCTCGTCACGGGCGCCGGGGGTGTCCACGAAGGGGTTGTCCCCGGGCACGCAGTAGGCGAGCTGTCCGCAGCTGCGGCTGACGTCGATGCGCATGATCTTGCCAAGCAGGGTGTCCAGGCGCTGCCCGGCACGCAAGGGGTCGGCGGAGCCGCCTCCGTCGCCGATGCTCCAGTACAGGTTGCCGTCGGGGCCGAAGGCGATCTGGCCGCCGTTGTGGTTGCTGTACTCGGCGTGCGGCTGGGCGAGCAGGGGCTCGAGACGGGATTCGTCGAGCCGGTAACGGGCGAGCGTGACCGCGCCGTCGGGCAGTGCCGTATAGACCAGGTAGAGGTGGTGGCTGTCGGCGAAGTCCGGCGGGACAGCTATGCCGAGCAGGCCGCGTTCGTTGCCCGATTCGTCCACGGCGGACCTGATGTCGACGAGCGGGTCCCGGGCCAGGCCGGTGCCCGGATGGTAGACGCGTACAGTGCCCGGCTTCTCGGTGATGAACAACCGGTCCGTGCCGTCGTCGGGAGCGACCAGGGCGGTGGGCCGTTTCAGGCCGGCGGCGACCTGGGTGGTGGTCGCCCGCAGCGACGGCAGCGGGACGGACGAGGGATCCGCCGCGCGGGCCGGCACGGTGTCCGCCGCCGAGGGCGGGGCCGACGCCACGGCGGACAGCGGGGTGAAGAGGGTCAACAGGAGGGCCAGCAGGAGCGGCCCGGTCCAGCGGCGTCTTGGCATGTCGGCTCCAAGTCTCAAAACGCTCGATCAGCGGTGGTGTGCGCATACGGAGGGACGCGGGCCGGTGGCGTATCCCCGGGACGCGCACATCGCGGCGAACGCCGCCCTCGGGGCCGGTCAGGCGGCCCCGCCGTCCGGGCGGCGCGCGGGTGTGCCGGAACGCCGGGGCAGGGCAGAGGGCAGTGTCCCGCTGGACGCGGCCTCGTCCGGCGGGACACACCTCATGGGCGCAGGCTCAGCGGAAGTTCACGTCGCTGCACAGGAAGTACGTCTGATCCATGTGCGAGGCCTGCCAGACCGTGTAGACGATGTGGCGACCGCTGTAGCCGGACGTGCTGACCGGGATCGAGTAGTTCTGGCTGGGCGCGTACCTGCCGGTGCGGGCCACCAGCTGGAGGTCGCTCCAGCGCAGCGGCTGCGTGGTGGGGTCGAAGCCCTGCCGGGTGACGTAGACCAGGAAATAGTCCGCGCCGTGGCTGGCCTGGTCATAGAGCTTCACGGTGAAGTCGCTGTTGATATCCGTGGTCTTCCAGGCGCCCGCGGCGTCCAGGGAGTTGTAGCGTCCGCCCTCCGTGCGGCCGCCGCTGCACAGTTGGCCGTCGGGGACCGCTGCCGGGAAGTTGCCGCCGGATCCGTTGCGGTACAGGCCGTTCCAGTTCCACATGCCGTTGGGGTCGGCCTGCCACGCCTGCCAGCACATGGGGTCTTGCTGGGCCATGGACGGGTCCAGGTGGTTGCTGCCCCAGCGGAGCCAACAGCCGTAGTTACGGGTCGCGGGGTCGACGACCGAGCCGTGGGCAACGGCGGTGCCGCTCCAGGGGAGCAGGCTGAGGAGCAATGCCGCGAGGAGGCTCAGGACGAGAGTCGAACGGCGCCGCACAAAACTGACATGATCATGACAAGTCACGGTCTCCCTCTTTCCCATGGGGGGATGCCGGGTTCCGGCGTGGGCATTGAGCAGTTGGGAGCGCTCCCAATCTCCACATTGGGCGTCGCGATGCGAAGCGGCAACACTCATTTGCGCCACTTCCGCACCGGCCGACGCGGACCTTCCATCGCAGTGCGAGAGCAGCCACCCATCCCGATGTCCGGCTGCAGGAGCGGTGGCCCTGGTTCACTGCGCGCGCCCCGCGTTCCACGGCGCCCGGCCGGCCTCCCGTCCCGACGGTGTGCCTGGCGTCCGGGTCGTGTGCCAGGGACGTGTCAGCAGGCCGGAGCAGGTCGATCACGGACGCCCGGGGCCGTAGCATTGGGCTTCTCGCGGGTGGGGGGGAGAAGGTCATGGGCAAGCAACGCCCCGGGGCGGGGCCGACCTTGGAGGAGGTAGCCGCGCTCGCGGGCGTGGGACGGGGCACTGTCTCCCGCGTCATCAACAACGAGGCAGGGGTGAAGGAGTCGACGCGCCGCGCCGTGCAGCGGGCCATCGCCGAACTGGGGTACGTACCCAACCTGGCGGCCCGGTCGCTGGCCGGGAGTCGTACGGACGCGATCGCGCTGGTCATGACGGAGCCCGACTGGCGGAAATTCGCGGAACCGTTCTTCTCGGAGACCATTCGTTCCGTCGCGGACGCGTTGACCGACACCACGATGCAACTGCTGCTCACCCAGGTATGCACGAACGAGGAGCGGAAGCGTTTCGTCGAGTACGCGCGTGGCGGAAGGGTCGACGGCGTGCTGCTGATGTCCGTGCACGCCGACGACCCGCTGCCCGACATGCTCGCGGACGCTGGGGTGCCCACCGTCATGCTCGGCCGTCGCTCGGCCGACGAAAGCATCACCTACGTGGACGCGGACAACTTCGGGGGCGCCCGGAGCGCGGTCACCCACCTGCTCGACAGCGGCCGCAGCGCGGTGGCGACGATCACCGGGCCCCTCGACATGTACGTCGCCCAGTGCCGGTTGCGCGGCTACCGCGAGGCGCTGGGCCGCGCGGGCGTCGACGCGAAACCGTCCTGGGTCGCCGAAGGAGACTTCACCGAGGCGAGCGGCCGCGCGGGGATGACGGAGCTCATCGCGCGGGAGCCCGGGATCGACGCCGTGTTCGCCGCATCGGACAGCATGGCCGCCGGAGCGCTGGACGCCCTGCGCGCGGCGGGCCGCCGCGTACCGCAGGACGTCGCCGTGATCGGATTCGACGACTTCCTCCTGGCGCAGCGTACGGACCCCCCACTGACGACCGTGCGCCAACCGCTCCAGGAGATCGGACGGACCATGGTGCGGCTGCTCATGGAGGAGATGGAGGACTCGGGAGTGGCCTGGCGCCATGTCAGCCTGCGCACAGAATTGGTGCTCCGCGGCTCCGCCTGACCCGCCTCGCCCCGGAGCGCATCTCGGTCGACTGATCGGCCGAACTCCCAGACGGGCGCGCGGACGTTCGACTGATGGTCTTCTACGACGGAGCAAAGGGCTCCGGTTCTGCCGCTGACGGCACGACGGTCACCCGGCATTCCCCGCTCTAGGCGCTGACCTGCGGCTTCGAAATCCATTCGACGAAATCCCGCGCATCAGGTTGTCAGGGCCATGAAGGACTTCTACAGTCGCACGAAACCGGCGGAGTGGGAGCGCTCCCATTTGCTGGTCTATGGGAGCGCTCCCACAACCGCACCTCTTCAGTCGAATTCGGTACAAAGCCCTTCTGTCGAATACGGTCCCCTCGGAGAGAGGCCCCCGCATGCGATCCTCACCGCGCCGCCTCCGCACCGTCCGCGCTCTGTTCGGCTCGCTCCTGACCGCTCTGGCCACCCTGGCGACGCTCCTCGTCGCCACCACGCCCGCCCGGGCCGACACCACGATCTGCGAGCCCTACGGATCGACGGTCATCCAGGGCCGCTACGTCGTACAGAACAACCGCTGGGGCACCAGCGCCCCCCAGTGCGTCACCGCCACCGACACCGGCTTCCGCGTCAGCCAGGCCGACGGCTCGGTGCCCACCAACGGCGCCCCCAAGTCGTATCCCTCGATCTTCAACGGCTGCCACTACACCAACTGCTCGCCGGGCACCAGCCTCCCGGCACAGATCAGCACCATCTCCAGCGCGCCCAGCAGCATCTCGTACAGCTACGTCTCGGGCGCCGTGTACAACGCCTCGTACGACATCTGGCTGGACCCGACGCCCCGCACCGACGGCGTCAACCGGACCGAGATCATGATCTGGTTCAACCGGGTCGGCCCGATCCAGCCGATCGGCTCCCCGGTCGGCACCGCCTCCGTCGGCGGCCGCACCTGGGAGGTGTGGACCGGCAGCAACGGCGCCAACGACGTGATCTCCTTCGTCGCCCCGTCGGCGATCAGCAGCTGGAGCTTCGACGTCAAGGACTTCATCGACCAGACCGTGGACCGTGGCATGGCGCAGAACAACTGGTATCTGACGAGCGTTCAGGCCGGTTTCGAACCGTGGCAGAACGGGGCCGGGCTCGCGGTGAACTCCTTCTCCTCCACCGTGAACACCGGCGGCGGCGATCCGGGTGGCCCCGGCACCCCGGCGACCGGCTGCCAGGTGACCTACGCGACCAGCGTCTGGCAGGGCGGCTTCACCGCCGACGTGACCGTCAAGAACACCGGTTCGACCGCCGTGGACAACTGGAAGCTCGGCTTCACGCTGCCGTCCGGCCAGCGGATCACCAACGCCTGGAACGCGACCCTGTCCGGGTCGACGGGCGCCGTGACGACGAGCCCCGTGGCGCACAACGCGCGGATCACGGCCGGCGGCACCCAGTCCTTCGGGTTCCAGGGAACCTATGGCGGCAGCTTCGCCAAGCCGTCCGGCTTCACGCTGAACGGCACCGCCTGCTCCGTCACCTGAGCCGCGGTGTCGGGCCGGCCTCGCCGGGCCGGTCGTCCCGCCCGGGGCGCCCGGCCTCGCCGACGGTCGAGACCGGCCCGACACCGCACTGGAACGCTCCGGATCCGATCCGCCTTCCCCTACGCCCGGGGATCGGATCCGGAGCGCACTACCCTCGGCCCGCCCGGCCCATCCCCTCCCGGAAAGGCCCGTCATGAGCCCGCTCCCCACAGACGCAGCCGATCCTTCCGTTCCCCCGACTCGCCGCCCCGCGCCCGTCGCCGCCGGGCCCGACCGGCGTGCCCCCACCGGGGTAGGCGCGGGCACGGCGAACGTCCCCTCGAACACGCCCGCCCCGCGCCGCACCCCCGCCTGACGGCTCCCGATCCTCCCTGGTTGAGCACGGACATCCCCGCACACCGTCACCCACCCCCGTATCGCGGAGAGTTACATGACCACCCGAAACACATGCCCGGCCACCCGTCCGCGCAGGCCGCGCAGACCACGCCGCAAACTGGCGGCCCTGGCCGCCGTGTTGAGCACACTGCTCCTTGCAACTGCGGCCCAGCTGAGCTCCTCCTCCCCGGCGGCCGCCGCGGAGGCGCACGTCGACAACCCGTTCGCCGACGCCTCGTTCTACCTGAACCCGGACTACGCCGGTCTCGTCGACACCTCCATCGCCAAGACTCCCGACGCGACGCTCAAGGCCAAGATGGAGAAGGTCAAGAGCTTTCCGACGGCCGTCTGGCTGGACTGGATAGCCGCCGTCCACGGCGGTGAGGCCAACGCGGGCCGCAAGTCGCTCGCCGACCACCTGGACCTGGCGCTCGCGCAGAAGAAGCCGGGGCAGCCGCTCGTCGCCACGTTCGTGGTGTACGACCTGCCAGGGCGCGACTGCGCCGCCCTTGCCTCCAACGGTGAACTCCCCCTGACCGCAGCGGGGTTGGCGCGCTACAAGACCGAGTACATCGACGAGATCGCCAAGGTCTTCGCCAACCCGAAGTACCAGGACATCCGTATCACCACGGTGATCGAGCCGGACGGCCTGCCCAACCTGGTCACCAACCTCGCCGACCCGGAGTGCGCCCGGGCCAAGAGCAGCGGCATCCAGGTCGACGCCATCCGGTACGCGCTGAACAAGCTGCACGCCCTCCCGAACGTGTACACGTACATGGACTTCGCCCACTCGGGCTGGCTCGGCTGGGACAACAACCTCTCCCAGACGACCCAGCTGTACACGGACGTCGTCAAGGGCACCACGGCCGGTCTTGGCAGCGTGGACGGTCTGATCACCAACGTGTCCAACTACACGCCGCTCGCCGAGCCGTTCCTGCCCGACCCGAACAAGACGGTCGGGGGCAACCAGATCCGGTCCGGCAAGTACTACGAGTGGAACGCGAACTTCGACGAGTCGGACTTCACCGAGGCCGTGCACGCCGCGCTGGTCTCCCAGGGGTGGCCTGCCTCCACCGGCATGGTGGTCGACACCTCCCGCAACGGCTGGGGCGGCGCCGACCGGCCCACCGCCGAGTCCACCAGCACGGTCCTCGACACGTACGTCAGCCAGTCCAAGGTGGACCGCCGCACCCACCGCGGCCTGTGGTGCAACGTCAACGGCGCGGGCCTCGGCCGGCCGCCGCAGGGCGCGCCCACCGACCACCCGGACTCGCACCTCGACGCGTTCCTCTGGATCAAGCCGCCGGGTGAGTCGGACGGGGCGAGCAAGGACATCCCGAACGAAGAGGGCAAGCGCCCGGACCCGATGTGCGACCCGGAGTACAGCGCCCCCAACTCGGGCGGCAACCCGACCGGTGCGATGCCGGACGCGCCGCTCGCCGGCCACTGGTTCCACAACCAGTTCTCGATGCTGGTGCGCAACGCGTACCCGGCCGTGCCCACCGACGGCGGCGGTGACCCGGACCCGACCGACACCACCGCCCCGACCGCGCCGACCGGCCTGCAGGCCACCGCGAAGACCTCGTCCAGCGTCTTTCTGGCCTGGACGGCGTCCACCGACAACGTGGGCGTCACCGGCTACGACGTCTACCGCGACGGCGCCAAGGTCAACTCAGCGGCGGTCACGGGGACTTCGTTCACCGACACCGGTCTGAGTGCCTCGACGGCGTACAGCTACACGGTGCGCGCCCGGGACGCCGCGGGGAACGTCTCCGCGGTCTCCACCGCCCTCGACGTCACCACCGAGGCGGGCGGCGGCGGACCCGACCCCGTCGGCGGTCTGAAGGTCACGTACAAGAACAACGACTCCTCGGCCACCGACAACACGATCCGGCCCGGACTGCGGATCGCCAACACCACCAGCGTCTCGGTGGATCTGACCAAGGTCACCGCCCGCTACTACTTCACGCGGGACGGCGGCTCCCCCACCGTGAACGCCTTCTGCGACTACGCGGCCGTCGGCTGCGGCGACGTCACCCTGCGGGTGGTCCCGCTGAGCACCCCGGTCGCGGGCGCGGACGCCTATCTGGAGGTCTCCTTCAAGAGCGGTTCGCTGGCCGCCGGAAAGGACACCGGCGATCTGCGGTTGCGGATGAGCAAGTCCGACTGGTCCGCGTTCAACGAGGCCGGCGACTACAGCCGTACGACCGCCACCTCCTACGCCGACGCCCCGAAGATCCCCGCATACCTGAACAGCGGCCTGGCGTGGGGCACTCCGCCCTCCTGACCGGACCCGAACCTGCCAGGAGCGCCACCACTCCCACCACCATCACAGGAGACAACACGATGGCTCGAAGCAAGACTCGAAACAAGAGACGCTTGGTGTCCTTACTCGCGGTCCTGGCCACCCTGCTCAGCGGGCTCGGTCTGGCTCTGCTCGGCCAGGGCAGCGCGCAGGCGCACGGCGTGACGATGACGCCCGGCTCGCGGACCTACCTCTGCTACCTGGACGCCAAGACCGGCACCGGCGCACTCGACCCGACGAATCCGGCGTGCAAGGCCGCGCTCGCGGAGAGCGGCTCGACCGCGCTGTACAACTGGTTCGCCGTGCTCGACTCCAACGCGGGCGGACGCGGAGCGGGTTATGTCCCGGACGGCAAGCTGTGCAGCGCCGGCGACCGCTCCCCGTACAACTTCACCGGCTACAACGCCGCGCGCAGTGACTGGCCCAGGACGCACCTCACCTCCGGGTCGACGATCAGGATCAAGCACAGCAACTGGGCCGCGCACCCGGGCGACTTCCGGGTGTACATGTCCAAGCCCGGCTACTCGCCCGCGCAGCCGCTGGGCTGGGGCGACCTGGAGCTGATCCAGACCGTCACGAATCCGCCGCAGTCGGGTTCGGTCGGTTCCGAGGGCGGCCACTACTACTGGGACCTGAAGCTGCCCTCGGGCCGCTCGGGTGACGCGATGATGTTCATCCAGTGGGTGCGCTCGGACAGCCAGGAGAACTTCTTCTCCTGCTCCGACATCGTCTTCGACGGCGGCAACGGCGAGGTGACGGGCATCCGCGGCTCAGGGAGCACCCCCGCACCGGACCCGACACCCACGCCGACCCCGACGCCGACTCCGACCGATCCGCACAGCGGGTGCATGGCCGTCTACAAGGTGACGAACAGCTGGAACGGCGGCTTCCAGGGTTCCGTGGAGGTGATGAACCACAACACCACCGCGCGTAACGGCTGGGCCGTGCGCTGGGAGCCGGGCACCGGCACCAAGATCAACCAGGTCTGGAACGGCACGCTCAGTACCGGCTCCGACGGGGCGGTCACGGTCAAGAACGTCGACCACAACCGCACCATCGCGCCGGACGGCGCGGTGACGTTCGGCTTCACGGCCAGCTCGACCGGCAACAACCTGCCGGCCGGCTCGATCGCCTGCGTCAACCCCTAGTACCGCGTCCTCCCCGCAGCACAGGCGCCGGCTCCCGCATCCGCGGGGGCCGGCGCCGTGCTGTGGGCCCGACGGACTCTCACCCTTCACGGTCTCACTCCTCGCGTCAGGTGAGGCGTCGGCCGCTGGTCACCTGGCGAGGAATGCGAGGAGGGCGTCGGTGACTTCCCGGGCGTGGGTCCACAGCAGGCCGTGGGGTGCGCCTTCGATGACGACGTAGTCGGCCTGCGGGAGTGCCTGGTGGAAGCGTTCTCCGGTGGCCTCGATGGGCAAGATGCGGTCGGCGGTGCCGTGCAGGATCAGCGCCGGAACGTCGATCTTGGACACGTCGGCACGGAAGTCGGTTGACCAGGTGGCCACGCAGGCGAGGGAGGCGTACGAGGAGGCGCCGGCGGCGACGTTCCAGCTGTTGCGGACGGCTTCCTCGCTGATGCGGGTGCCGAGGTTCTCGTCGAGGTTGTAGAAGTTCTCGTAGAAGTCCGTGAAGTAGGCGTAGCGGTCGGCGGTGACGGCACTTTCGATGTCCTTGAAGATGGCGCCGTCGACGCCGCCGGGGTTGTCGTCGGTCTTGAGGAGGTAGGGCTCCAGCGAGGCGAGGAAGGCGGCCTTGGCGATCCGATCGGAGCCGTAGGTGCCCAGGTAGCGGCCGACTTCACCGGTGCCCATGGAGAAGCCCACCAGAACGGCGTCGTCGAGGTCGAGGGTCTCCAGGACGACGTTCAGGTCGGCGGCGAAGGTGTCGTAGTCGTAGCCGGTGGTGGGCTGGCTGGAGCGGCCGAAACCGCGCCGGTCGTACGTGATCACGCGATAGCCGGCCGACAGGAGCTCGGCGGACTGCTTCTCCCAGGAGTGGCCGTCGAGCGGGTAGCCATGGATCAGCACGACCGGCTGCCCCGTGCCGTGGTCCTCGTAGTACAGCTCGATGCTGGTGGAGTTTTCCTGGTCGACGGTGATGAATGCCATGGTGGTTGATGCCTTCCGGTGTGCATGGGGCTGATGGTGAAGTGCCCGATCGGGCACGGCTGTGCGGGTGCGGTGAGGTGCGACGGGCGACAGGGCGGGGCCGTCGGTCAGCGGACCGTGCGGGCTGCTTGCTCGACGATGCGGGTGACGGCTTCGGGGCGGGATACGGATACCGCGTGCGACGCGTCGATGGTCGTCGTGCGGGCCTTGGCACGGGCCGACATATAGCGCTGGGCGGCCACGGGGATGTTGCGGTCCCCCGTGGTGACAAGGGACCAGGAGGGGATCGTCTTCCAGGCGGCCTCGGTGGACTTCTCCTCCAGTGCGGCGGCGGCGACCGGACGCTGCCCGGCTGCCATGAGCCTGGCCTTGCCCGCCGGGACGTCCGCGGCAAACTGGCTGCGGAACTTCTCGGGCTTGATGTACACGTCCGCGCCCTGACCGCCGTCGGGCAGTGAGTAGTTGACGGACTCGATGGCCTGGCCAAGGGTACTGCCGGGGAACTTGTTCGTCAGTCCGATCGAACTCTCGCCCGTGTCGGGCAGGAACGCCGCGATGTAGACCAGAGCCTTCACCTTGTCCTCCAGGCCCGCGGCGGCCTGGCTGATGACGGTGCCGCCGTAGGAGTGGCCGACCAGGACCACGGGCCCCTCGACGTGGTCGAGGACGCTGCGCAGGTAGGCGGCATCGGTCGCCGGACTGCGCAGCGGGTTGGCGGCGGACACCACCGGATAGCCGGCGCGCTGCAGCCGGGCGACGACACCCTCCCAGCTCGCGGCGTCGGCGAACGCTCCGTGTTCCAGCACGATCGTCGGGCGTATCGGGTGCTGGGGCGCCGCGCCGGCGGTGCCGGGCAGGGTGACGGCGGCGGCTGACAGCCCTACGGCCGCGGTGACACCGAGCAGCGCGGTTCTGCGGCTCGGACGGACGTGGCGGGTGATGCGCATGCGTGAATCCCTCTTGGTTGGTTGATGGCCTCGAAGGGACCGGACAGGCGGAGTAGGCCGGTGCGTTCGAGGAGCAGGGCCACAAGTCACCTCGTCGGTGGCGGCCCGAGTGGTCCCGGGGCATCGCTCTCGCCCGGTCACCGGAAGTGGAGCGTCCTTCGTCTCGTACTACGACGGGACGGCCGGATCGGTTCACCCGGAAATGGGCTGCTCTTTCGCGGGCAGTGAAGGGGCTGTGCGGGGCGCTGCGCGGGACACCGCGATCAGCGGCTTCCCGCCCGTGAGAGCCCGTGGCCGAGAGAACCCCGGGAAGAGAGCGGGCTCCCCCTCCAGCCCGACGAGGGCCGGGTACACCTCAACCGACGGGCCCCAGGACTTCGTAGACATGCCTGAGGTAACTGTGCGTGCGCTCCGAGCCGAGGATCCCGTCGCCCACCCGGTTCATCGTGTACGAGAACGTGACGCGCCGGTCGAGGTCCATCATGACGATCGAACCGCCCCGACCGACCCAGAAGCAGATCCTCCCGGTGGGCATGTGCGGCATCGTCCTCGGATCGGCGAGTGCGTAGCCCATGCCCCAGCGGACGGGTACGCCGAGGAACAGGTCGACTCCGTCGGCCTGGACGTCGAACACCTTGTCCACCGTCCCCGCGGAGAGCAGCCGGACGCCGTTGACCTGGCCGCGCCGTGAGATGACGGAGAGCGCTCGGGCCATACCTCGTGCGTTGCCGTGGCCGTTGACGGCTCCGAGTTCGGCGGAGCGCCACCGCGGGGTGTCGACGTGCTCGTCACGTGCGGGGCTTCCGGACAGCGTCTTGGCGAAGATCCCGTCGGGATCGAGGCCGGTGGGTATACCGGAGCTCTGCGAGGGCGCCACCAGATCGGCGATGCGCGGCCAATCGGCACGGCGCGCACCGATCTGGACGTCGGCTCGTGCCGGCTTGGCGATCTCGGTGTCGACGAACTCCCCCAGAGTACGGCCACTGACCCGCCGGACAAGCTCTCCCACCAGCTGTCCTTGGGTCTGCACGTGGTAGCCCGAAGCGGAGCCCGGCTCCCACCAGGGTGCCTGCGCGGCCAGCCGGGCACTCGCGGTGGGCCAGTCGTACAGGTCTTCCATGGAGAAGGGCTGCTCCCAGCCGGAAAGTCCCGAGGTGTGGGCCAGGACGTGCCGCACCTCGATCTGCTCCTTTCCCCGGGCGGCGAACTCGGGCCAGTAGTGCGCGACCGGGCGGTGCAGATCCAGTGCGCCGCGGTCGACCAGGACGAGGGCCGCGAGATTGGTGAGGGTCTTCGTGGTCGACCACATGCTCACCAACGTGTCCCGGTGCCACGGAACGGTCCGCGCTTCGTCCGTGTGGCCACCCCACAGATCGACTTCCATGACCCCGTCCACATCGACGGCGATCGACGCCCCCAGTTCCTCGCCGGATTCGAGGTGCGCTGTCAGCGCCGCTCGTACCGGTTCGAACCGCTCAGTGCTCGTTCCCTCGACGACCATGTTCTTCTCCGCTCCGGACGACAACCGTTCGCTCACTCAACGGGCTGAACGTCACAGCGGTTCACGCATCGCCGCAGGTCATGACATCTGTTTACGGGCCGCTACCGGGACCGGACCGGATATCGGCGTCGGCACATCGCGCAGTTGACGAATCCTGCCGCCGGATGCCGTCCTGCTATTGTCCTGTCCGATATGCGGGAAGCGGACAACGGGGTCCTCGTCGCTCCTGTTCCCCGAGCCGCCACGACAACATCCCTGTGGGTGCGCGGTGGAGTCGAGGCCGGTTTCCGTCACCGCGCGACCACGTTGTCCGTGTGCCGGGTCCCAGTCAGATGGGTGCCCCGGGAGTGACGCCGCCGAATGAGATTCGGGTGGGTACGGTGACAGCTGTGGGACAAGGTCTCGACTTCGGCCTGCTGGGCCCGCTGGAGGTACGGCGGGCGGGGACGGTACTCGACCCGGGTCGGCGCAGGCAGCGACTGCTGCTGATTCGCCTGCTGCTCGCCGACGGCCGGGCGGTCTCACCGCAGACTCTGTGCGAGGAACTGTGGCCGCAGCAACCGGGGCGGGCACCGAGCGCGGCGATGGGTTCCCTGCACGCCCACATCAGCAAGGTACGCGCGATCCTGGAACCCCAGCATCTTCGCCGCCAGGGGGCCTTCGAGACGCTGGTCACCGAACCCTTGGGGTATGCCCTGCGTGTGCCGCCCGAGAGCCGTGACACCGTGCGCTTCGAGCGGTCTGTCGCCCAAGCACACCGGTTCATGGACCTGGGCCGACCCGACCGCGTCGTGGAGGAGGCTGAGAAGGCCCTGGACATGTGGCGCGGCACGGCGTTCGCCGACGCAGCGCACCACCTGTTCGCCGTCCAGGAGACAGCACGCCTGGGAGAACTGCGGCAGACCACTCGCGAGATCCGCACCACTGGCCTGCTCCTGCAAGGCCGGGTCACCGAAGCCCTCAACGCGGCAGAGGAGATAACCGCGCAGTACCCCCTGCGGGAAACCGGTTGGGCCCTGCTCCTGCGAGCCCTGTACCTCGCCGGCCGGCACCCCGAAGCGCTGCAGCGCTACACCGACGTGCGACGGCACCTGGCCGACGAGCTCGGCCTCGAACCGGGTCCGGCCCTGCGTGCCCTGCACCAGGGCATCCTCCACCATGACCTGCCGCCCCTGCACCCCGTGGACCAGACGAACGACACGGTGACCCAGCACCGCCGCCAACCGGGCGGAGCCACCACGACAGGGGCACCGGACGGGGGCGAGGCAACCGGGGGCGAAGCAACCTCATCGACCGGCCCGGCCGCCGACCGACCCGACGACGCGGAAGCCGAGTCCGGCGCACGTGGTGCGCCGGTCGCGGACGGCGGGAGAACGGTGTCCCTTCCTCTGCCCCTGGCACGTCCGGCGCAACTGCCGCGTAGCCTGCCGGTGTTCGCGGGACGGGCGGCCGAAGGCGCGTGGCTGTCCGCCGTCAGCGGTGCGACGGGCCGCTCCGGGCCCACCGCTGCCCCCGCTGTGGTCATCAGCGGTGCTCCCGGGGTCGGCAAAACAACCTTCGCGACGTACCACGCGCACCGCATCGCCTCCTCGTTCCCCGACGGGCAACTCTTCGTCAACCTCTGCGGATTCCACCCGCACGCACCCGCCGTCGAACCCGGTAACGCCCTGCACGGCTTCCTCACCGCTCTGGGCGTCCCCGCCCCGCGCATCCCCGAAGAAACCGCCGACCGGAGCACACTCTTCCGCAGTCTCCTCGCCGACCGGCGGATCCTCCTCGTCCTGGACAACGCCCGCGACGAGCAGCAGGTGCGCCCTCTGCTTCCCGCAGGAGCGGGCTGCCTCACCCTGATCACCAGCCGTAACCAACTTCCCGGCCTCATCACCACCGACGGCGCCAAGTCCCTCCGGCTCGCGCTGCCCTCACCGACCGAGGCGCACGAGGCCCTCGAACGGCGTCTGGGAACCGAACGACTCGCCGCCGAGCCCACCGCCGCAGCCGACATCATCCGGCTGTGCGGACGGCTTCCCCTGGCCATGGCCGTGGTCGCGGCCCGCGCGGAACTCGACCCCTCGCTCCCCCTGCACACCATCGTCGACGACCTGCAACAGACCGACGGCGGACTCGAAGCATTCGCCGGCTTCGACACCACCACCGACGTGCGCACCGTCTTCTCCTGGTCCTACCGGTCACTGGATGAGCACGCCGCCCGGCTCTTCCGCCTGCTGGCCCTGCATCCCGGCCCTCACATCACCGCCCCGGCCGTAGCCAGTCTCGCCGGCCTTCCCCTCTCCCGGACCCGCCGCGCACTCGCCGAACTGCTCAGCTCCTGCCTCGTGGAACAACCGCTGCCCGGCCGCTACAGCCTGCACGACCTCCTGCGCGGCTACGCCACCGAGCTCGCTCACGCCCACGACACCGGCCAGGGCCGTCATGACGCCACTCTCCGGGTCCTGGACCACTACATGTTCACCGCCTGCGAGGCGAACCGGTTCCTCAAACAGGACATATCGCACGACCTCGAACTCGGTGCATCCCGCTCGGGCGTCACTCCGGAAGAACTCACCACCGTCAAGCAGGCGACCCGGTGGCTCACCGCCGAACATCACGTGCTGACAGGTCTGCTCCACACCGCCGTCAGCCAGCAGCTCGACGCTCACATCACCGGGCTCGCCTGGTCACTCAAGGAATACCTCAACCGTCAGGAGTTCTGGCCCGAGGCCATCGCCGCGCTGGCCCCCGCCCTCGAAGTGGCCCGACGTCGGAACGACCTCCTCGAAGAGGGCCGTTGCCTACGGCACCTGGGTGGCATCCACGGCTACCTCGGCCATCAGAGGCAAGCCCTGCACCAGCTGCAACGGGCGACAGCGATCTTCGAAGAGCTGGACGACATCGGTGAACAGGCACGAGCCCACTACGTCACGGCCTGTGCGCTGTTCCTGTTCGGGCGGACGACGGAAGCGGTGGCGGCCTCCGAGCGGGGACTTGAACTCTCCCGGGAGACAGGCGAAGAGTTGTGGTTGGCCGAGTGCCTCCTCGAACTCGCCTGGTTCCATTCCAATCTGGGGAACCTGGAGAAGAGCCTCCTGTACAGCGAGGAGGGCATCGCCTTGTTCCACCGCCTCGACGCGCCCTGGCAGCTCGCCCAGGGGTGGGACATCCTGGGCCACAACCTCCGCCTTCTCGGCCGTTACGAGGACTCGGTGACCACTTACCAGCGGGCGTCGAAGGCGTTCGGGGAACTGGGAGACCACAGGAACGCCGTCGGCACGCTGATGCGGCTCGGCGACACCCGGCTGACCATGGGAGACAGGGAAGGCGCACGGAAGGACTGGGTCGACGCCCTCGAGAACGCTGAAGCGCGGGCGATGGCACACAGCGCTCAGCAGATCCGTGACCGGCTCACCGCCCTCGACATGGATGAGGACCCCGTGCCCACCGTGGCAGAGAGGGCGGTCGGGAAGCACGAGCTCCCGGTTCCGAGGAGCAAGGGTCCTGCATGATGGTTCCGTGCGATCGGGGCCGCGCCATGATCACACCCCCAAAATCCCCTGCTTCTCCAACGCTTTGCGCAACGCCCGCACGGCGTAGAAGGCGCGGCTCTTGACGGTGCCCGCCGGTATGCCGAGGTGCTCGGCCGCTTGGGCCACGCTGCATTCCAGGTAGTACATGAGCCAGATGACGGTTCGCTGCTGCTCGTTCAGCTCGCCCATGGCCTGCGACACCACATGGGAGTCGATCGTGGATGCCGTGTTGTCGCTGGAGAGGTCCAGCTCCTCGACGGACATGTGCTCCAACGGCCGCACCTGACGCGCCCGGTGCTGGTCAATCGCGAGGTTCCTGGTCACGGTGTACAACCACGGTCTGAGGCCTTCGTCGCGGGTGCCCAGGAAACGGGCGTGTTTCCAGGCTCGGGCCGCAGTCTCCTGGAAGACGTCCTCTGCCTTGTGCCAGTCACCGTCCAACAAGCGCGCGGCATACCGGATGAGCAGAGGGCCGTACTGGTCGTAGATGTCTTTGACGAAGGCGTCGCAGTCGGCGTCGGACGTGAGGTTCCGATCATGCGACCGAGTCGGAGCGGAGGCAGTGGTCCGCGTTTCCATGATCCCGTTCATGCGTGGCGCTCGATCCTGTGCAAGTGTTCCGTGGCGTGCTCAGCCGCATGTGCGGACGAACGGCTCGTACGCTCGCCGGTAGCCCTTGGCGGGACCTTGTCGCTTTCTTGTCGTTCCGTGGGCCGGGGGCCGGAGTGTTGCTCCGGCCCCCGGCCCCCGGAAAGAGGGAAGTGACTACTTCTCGAGCCGCTCGTACACTTCGACGGCCGTGATCAGGTGGCCGACTGCGTTGGGATGTGCCGATCCGGACGTCTGCGGCAGCAGCGGGTTGATCCACTGCTCGGAGGAGGGTCGGCACATGTCGTGGCCCCGGAACACCGACGAGGTGTCGACGAACTCGGCATGCTTCGTGAGAGCCACCAGCTCCAGCATGAAGTTCAGCCGGTTGGTGGTCTGATGAAGCCAGGCGACGTCACCCTTGGCCAGGGGCACGGAAGAACCGCAGGTACTCCCGTCGGCGGGAAACGGGTTGGGATACCCGACCACGACGACACGTGCTTGAGGGCTGCGCCGCTCGATGTCGGCGAGCATGTCGGGCAGGCGGGTGTTCAGCCTCGCGAAACCCGCGTCCGCCTCCTTCGCCGCCTTGTCCCGGCAGGGGGTCCCCTCCCGGGTGGTGAGACCGGCCAGGACACACCTGGTGATCACGTCGGAGAAGCCGAGGTCGTTGCCGCCGAGCGTGACGGTCACCAGATCCGTGTCCCGGGTGAGGGCGTTGACCTGGGGTGCGGACGTTCCCTCGTGATTCCACAATGAGCGCGTGGTGGCTCCGCTGCACGTGACGTCCTTGAAGACGGAAGGCTTGTACGTCTCGGCGATCCACGCCGGGTAGCTGCCCTTGGAACGCATGCACTCGGCGTCCGTCTGCGGGGACAAGCCTGTTCCTGCGGCGTAGGAGTCGCCGAGGGCCACGTAATGGTTGACGGGTCGCTGCCCGGAGACATCGGCCGCGGTGGCCGGAGCGGCTCCGGAAATCAGCAACGAGGCAGTCAACGCGGCAGCCGTCACCATCCCCTTGCGGACCGTCGAGTACGGGTGGGAAAGGGCCATGAAATCCCCTTGAGATAGAAAGAGGCCGCACAAGTCGCCGGCCTGCCCTTGCGCACGCGATGCGTGCGGGCGTGTCTTTCGTCTCTACGACAGCGGCACCCACCTGGTTCACATCGAGAGGCTCTGTCGTGGCCAGTAGGGCCTGAGGGCCTGAGGGCCTGAGCAGGACCTACTGCTCGACTCGACGTATCAGCCGCGCCGTCCACACGGTTCATTCAATGGGTGTGTGTGGTGACCAGCGGCTTTGTCTCGTCGACGACGTAGGTGGACAGCATCATGGTTGTCACCTTCCCGATATTGCGGGCGTTGTGGATGGTGTCGGAAGGGATGAAGAAGGGATCGCCCGTGCGAAGTCGCAGGGTGGTCCCGTCGTCGAACTCCATCGACACATCACCGCGGACGATGTATCCGACTTCCACTCCCGGGTGGCTGTGGCGGCCCGATTCCCTGCGCCGAGGTATCTCGACGAGGGTCTGCACGGTCTTCCAGCCCTTGGCGGGCGAAGGGTTGTCCTGGAGCAAGGTGCGCGTTACGCCGGCGGTCGGGTCGGGAACGACCGGGTGAGGACCACGGGACGGCGTGGCAGACGCCTCAGCAGTCGAGGCAGAAGCGACGGCGCCGAGCGCGCCGGCTGCCGCCACACCACTGGTCCGCAGGAGAGAGCGACGATCCAGCATGATGAACTCCCTGGTTGATAGGCCGAATTGCTTTTCTCCCCTCTGAACGCCCGCGACGGCGTGCTGGTTCACCCTGCAACGCTGCGTCTTGTACAGCGGATGGTCAGTTGTACTGGGCGGCAGCCCCGGCTTGCCGGGCGTATGGCAGTGAGTTGAGCCCTCGGGGCGCGTCGCAGCCACGCCGGCCGCAACGCGCCCGACCCGCGTCTCACGGTGGCCGTCCGCTCGACGGCCACTGCGAGACGCTGCCGTCACGGCAGCGGCCGACGGTCCCGAGTCACACGCCGGGCAGGGCCGCGGCGACGGCGCGCCGGGTGTCCTCGGTGATGAGATCCAGGTTGAGAGCGGCCGCCGCCATCAGGCCGGCGGCGGCCGAGCCGATGGCGGTCTCCGTGAGGCTGACGACGTTGCCCGCCGCGTACACACCCGCGGTACTCGTCGCGCCCTGCGGGGTCGCCACTACATGGCGGCCCGCGACCTGCCCGAAGATCCGCAGCTCCGTGGTCTCGACGTCGAGGCCGGCCAGTCCCTCCAGGCGGGCGTTGAAGCGCGGAGCGACCACCAGGTGGCTCACCTCCGGTCGCCGCCCGTCGGCCAACACGACACCGCGCAGGCGGTCCTCCCCTATGTCGAGGCGTGACACCTCTCCCTCCACCACGCGCACGCCCCTCACGGCGAGACGTGCACGCGCCGAGTCGTCGAGTTGCGGTCCGGTGTGCGTGAACAGGGTGATGTCATCACTCCACTGACTCCACAGCAGCGCCTGCTCGACACCGACCGGGCCGGTGGCCAGTACTCCGATCGCCTGGTCCCGTACTTCCCAGCCATGGCAGTAGGGGCAGTGGAGCACCTCCCGTGCCCAGCGTTCGGCCACCCCGGGCACGTCGGGGAGTTCGTCCACCAGACCGGTGGCCAGGAGCAGGCGGCGCGCCCGCAAGACGGTGCCGTTGTCGAGTGCGACCTCGAAGTGCCCGTCCCCCGCACGCTTCGCGGCAACGACCGATGCCTCGACCGTGCGTGCTCCGAAGCGCGCGGCCTCCCGCTGTGCGAGAGCGAGGAAATCGGCGGGAGCGATGCCTTCGTGGCCCAGGTAGTTGTGCAGGCCGCGGGCGGGAGCGTTGCGCTGCCGTCCGGCATCGACGAGCAGTACGGTGCGGCGAGCCCGCCCCAGGGTGAGTGCCGCGTTCAGGCCTGCCGCGCCTCCTCCGACGATGACGACGTCGTGGACCGAATCGTTGTGTCCGTCGGTCGTCTGCCGCTCGGTGTGATGCTTGTGTTCCATGGTGTTCCTTTCGCCCGGCGGTGGTCTTCCGCTCGGCGGTGATCTTGCGGCGGGCCGCCGGTGGAACCCAAGGCACCTTGCCGACCTGGCAAGATGCAGGTGTGAACCACAAGGAACTGGAGGAGGTACTGAGCACGGTCGGGGGGCGTCTTCGGGCACTGCGGCAGCAGCGTCACGCGACACTGGACGACATCAGCGAGCGCAGCGGTATCTCACCGAGTACGTTGTCGCGGCTGGAGTCCGGACAGCGCAAGTACACCCTCGATCTGCTGCTGCCGCTCGCGGCCGCCTATGGCCTGCCGCTCGACGAACTCGTCGGTGCTCCGCCGACGGGCGACCCGCGCGTCCATCTGCGGCCCGTCTCCGTACCGGGGCAGGAGGAACAGACGGTCCTCCCTCTGGTCCGCCATTACGGCGGCCCCCACGCCCACAAGCACGTGCTGCCGCCGGGAACGACGACCGCCTCGGGGCAGGGACTCCACACGCATCAGGGAAACAGCTGGGTCTACGTCCTGCACGGACGGTTGCACATCACCTCCGGCACCCGGCAGGTGGTCCTGGCGGCCGGGGAGGCCACGGAGTTCGACACCCGGCTGCCCCACGCGATGGGCAACGCGGGCGAGCAGCCCGTTGAGTTCCTGAGTCTCTTCGGCGTCCAGGGCGAGCGGATGCGCGTGGTCACGACGTGGGAGGAGATGTCCGGGCAGGGACCGCAAGGGGACGCTGAACGCCACACTTCGAAGGAGAAGGAGGAGGACAGTCAGTGAACACAGTCATGCTCGTCGTCATCGCCCTGACCGGCATCGTGGCCGTCGTGACGGTGGAGAGCAGGTCGAGCCGCCTGGACCGGCGGGTCCGGGCTCTCGACCGCAAGATGGACCTGCTGCTGGAGCATCTCCAGGTGCGGAACGACGATCCTCAGCTGGCCGAAGTCACCGCACTGGCTCGCGAAGGACAGGACGTCGCCGCGATCAAAAAGTATCGGGAGCTCACCGGGGCCGGCCTGCTGGAGGCCAAACAGGCGGTCGACCGAATGACACCGTGACAGGCCTGGCGCGCGATGGAGCACGGCCGAGCAGCAATCAAGCATCGGCATATCCGGGAGTCCCCGAGGAGCCCGGTGCTCAGGACCGGGCAGCACATAGGCGGAGGCGGCAGCCGACCGTCCGGCCAGGGCGTCACGCAGCAGGGCCAGTTCGGTCTCCCTGCCTGCCGCGCCCGGTCCGGTTCGGTGACTGGCAGGAGCCCGGCTCGATGTCTGGCCGGGGCACCCGCCTCTACCGCGCCGCGAGGCGCGGCATCCGCTCAGTCGGCAGAGGCCACGTGAAGAGGCCGGGAGACCGCGAAGTGCTGCTGCAGCGCGCAGAGGCCGCTGCCGTACAACTCCTCGACGAGCGTCTGCGCTCCGGCGGCGTCCGCGGCGTCCTCCTCCGACTCCGCCGACCACTCGACGAAGGCCTCGCCGGTGTCCACCACGGGCAGCACCCGAAGCGTGGAGACGCTGCGCCGGACGGGGAAGGGGTGCTCGACGAGCTCGTAGGTGAAGGTGCGTGCGGTGTCGTCGAGCGCTGTCAGACGTTCGAGCACCGTGGTGTCCCCGCCGGCGAAACGCAGGCGCCGCAGAGCTCCGACCGTCGTCGCCCCGCCTTCTTCAAGGACACTCGAATCGATGGCCGGATGCCACTGCGGAAGGGCGTCGAAGGGGCGGACGAGCTGCCATACGGATTCCGCGGTGGCGGGGACAACGGCGCTGACGTACGTGCGTGCCATGGATGCTCCTGTGAGACGTGGGAATGAGAGCTGCGGGCAGGGCACTGCCCGAGCGGTGAGTTGCGCAAGGGAGACCGGTCGAGCGGCAGCGAGGCGGCCGGCGTACGACCATCCGGCCCGACGTGGTCGCGCGGGGCGAAGCGTTCAGACGCCTGCGGTCTGGAACAGGCTCTGGGTGAGCACGGCCAGACGCCGGCGGTATGCGGGGCTGAGGGCGTCCGGTTCCGAGATCCGGGCCTCCTCCGCGCTGTGGAAGTAGGTGCCTGTCACGCCGACGACATCGGCGGCGTCCACCAGGCGTCGCACGGCGGCCACCCCCTTCTCCAGCGGCTCTTGGGCCGGCATACCGGAGGCCTTCGTCATGGTGGTCGCCATGAATGTCGCGGGATGGACGGCGTTCGCCGTGGTACCCGAGTCGGTCAGTTGCTCCGCGAGGTCGACCGTGTGGCTGATGAGAGCGAGCTTGGATCGGCAGTAGGCGTCGGCCTGGGTGAAGTGGTGTTCGTGCTGTGGATCGTCGAAGTCGAAGAGCTGCTGGCCGACCGAGGCGACATTGACTATGCGCGCCGCCGCACTCTCGCGCAGCAGGGGAAGGAGTTCACGGGTGAGCAGTGCCGGCGCGAGGTAGTTCACTGCCAGCCGGAGTTCGTAGCCGTCCGCGGAGACTTCCCGCAGGGTGCTGTCGCCCTGGAAGCCCACCCCGGCGTTGTTCACGAGGACGTCGAGGTGGCGGTGCCGGGCGCGGATGTCGGCGGCGAGCCGCTTCGTCGCGGCGAGGGACGACAGATCGGCGGGAAAGACCTCTCCGTCCGTGCCTGCGGCGACCTCGGCCAGTCGCTCCGGGTTGCGTCCGTGCAGCAGCAGGCGGTGGCCGTCCGCCGCGAGATCCTCGGCCAGTGCGCGGCCGAGGCCGTCGGATGCTCCGGTGATCAGGATGGTTGCCACTTGGGCCCCTTTCGATGGGAGGTGGCGGTGCGCTTACGCATCTGAGAGGCAAGCGCTCAACAGGTGTCACTTTAAACCAACAGGTGTTGAGTCTAGCCCTCCCGCGGTGCTCCCCCGCCCCGGCCGTCACTCCTTCCGCGGTGCTCTCCCGCCCCGACTGCCCCTCCTGTCGCGGCTGCGCCCCTGCCGAAAGCACCGGGCAGGAGCAGGTACGACGCCTTCCGCTGGCTACCATGAGCAGAGCTCCACACCGGCGGACGTCGTTCTTCGCGCCGGGGGCGGGGGCAACAGAAGGAAGGAACCGCGTGGCAGCCCGACGCACAGACACGAGCTCACCTCAAGAGCCGGCTCAGGCAACCCCTCGAAGCTGGGCGCGTCCTGTCGGCCGGGGAGATCGCCGTCTGGAAGCGCTGCTTGCCGCCGCGGAGACATTGCTGGCGGAGAAGCCGTTCGCGGAGATCTCCGTGGGGGAGGTCGCCGCCAAAGCGGGCATCTCACGACCCACTTTCTACTTCTACTTCGACACCAAGCACTCCCTGCTCGCGGCTCTCCTGGAACGGGTCATGCAGGACAAGCTGGAAATCGCGCTGCGCGGCTTCGGCACCACCGAGGTCGATCCGACGCCTCAGCAGACATTCGAGGCCAACTACGCCGAGATCCTGGCTCTGTGGCGTGAACACGCACCGGTGGTGCTGGCCGCGTCCGACGCCATGTCATCGGACGCGGAACTGCAAGGCGTCTACACCGGACTGCTCGACCTGTTCATCAAACCGGCCACGGCATGGATCGAGCAGGAGCGCGCCACGGGGCGCGCTCCGGCGGGCACAGCGGCGGGCACCCTCGCCACCACGCTGGTATGGATGAGCGAGCGCAACCTGTACGCCGCTCTCGTAGGCATGGAGCCGCGGATCCCTGACGACGAGCGCGTGGCCGCTCTCGCGGAGGTCTGGATCCGCAGCGTCTTCGGCGGTCAACCGCCTGCCGCGGCGGCCTGACACCGCCCGCGCACCCCCGGCAGCTGCGTTCGCTGCCGGGTCGATGCCGACGAGTTCCCGAGCGAGGGCTCGGTCGTCGCGGTCGGCGAACATGGAGTGTGCCGGCGTCTGACCCGGCGATCGCCCCGATCTCGCGGATCCGAAGCGGACCAACTCGGCTTCCTGGCTGACGAGTCCATCTAGCGCCCCGGGCCAGGAGACGCGGTCAACCTCGTCGGCTCTCCCGCACCAGCAGCACCAGCAGATACGCCCCGCCGACGCACACGGTGACCGCGCCGGTCGGTAGCAGCACGCCGGGGATCGCGTGCTGCGCCGCGATGTCGGCGCCGAGCAGCAGGACCGCGCCGACGAGCGCCGAACCGGCGAGGTCGACGGAGGCGCCGTGCCCGGTGAGACGGCGGGCTATCTGCGGGGCCGCCAGTGCGACGAACACGATGGGGCCCGCCGCGGCGGTCACCGCGGCGGTCGCGACCACGCCGAGGACGACCAGCAGCACCTTCGTACGCTCGACGGGTATGCCCAGCATCGCCGCGGTGTCGTCGCCCAGTTCAAGCCGCCGCATCCGGCGCGATGTGCCACCGGAGCCGCGATGGCGACCCCGGCGAGCACCACCGCGGCCATCGTGATGGCGGGCCAGCCGACGGCGCTCAGCGAACCCGCGCCCCATACCGCGGCCCGCAGCGCGGTGTCGACATCGGCCTTCACGGAGAACAACGTGTTGACCGAGGACAGCAGCGCGCCGACCGCGATACCCACGACGATGAGCCTGAAGCCCTGCACACCCCGCCGGAACGCCAGCAGATAGACGGCGAAGGCGGTGAGAAGACCGCCGGCCAGCGCGCCCGCCGCGAGCGCCGAGTAACTGGTGGCGCCCGCAAGGAGGGTGAGGACGACTCCGGTGTAGGAGCCGCGCCCACCGCACCGATCACGAGGCCACGCTGCTCCTCTCCCGGCTCGCCGAGTGGGCCCGGACGGCGGTCGTCGTGGAGGCCTCGCGTCCCGACGGACTGAGCCCGCACGCGGCCGAGGCGGCGCTGCACGCGTACGCCGCGACCGGCAGCTCCCTGCGCGACTCCGCCGCCATCGCCGCCATCTCGGAACGCTCGGGCTGGCACGTCGACCGGACCATCGCCCTCGGCTGGGGTGCGGAGGCCACGGTCCTGCGCCGGCCCTGACATCCCGGCGCCGCCGGGTAAGCGGCCAGGCGGCACTTGGCCGCTCCGGCACCACACCCGGAGCGGCCAAGTGGCGTCCCCGGCAGGCGGGTTGCTCGGTTCTCCGTGCGCGGCAGATTACGCGGCTGAGCGCCGCGAACGTCGTGCCCCTCCGACCGCCCCGAGGACGGCCGGATACAGTGCGCGCGACGGCAGCTTGATTACTCGAGGAGGGGAAGCGTGACCGACACCAGCGAAGCCCGGTCCGCCGACGACGCGGCGCGTGCGCCCCGGCAGAGCCGGCTGCGCCGCCTGATGCGCTACCTCCCTTTGATCGCCCCTGTGCTGCTGTGGACCGTGCCCTGCTGGGTGCTGCTGCACGCGGGCCAGCACTGGCCGCTCCCCGTCACGCCGGCCGGCACCGCCCTGTTCGTTCTGGGTCTGATCGGTATGCCGCTCGCGATGAAGCGCGGCCACGGCAAGCGGCAGCAGGACTGGGCGGCGATCGTCGGGGACACCCTCCTCGGCGGCAGCTGGGTCCTTTTCACCTGGTCCGTACTGCTCGGCGTTCTGCTGCGGCTCGCCCTGGCCGTGGCCGGCGTCGGCGACGGTCAGGAGCGGGCCCGGATCGTCACCTGGGCAGTCCTGGGCACCGTCGCCGTACTCCTCACCTGGGGGTACGCCGAAGCCCGGCGGGTGCCACGTGTGCGCCGCCTGGACGTGCAACTCCCGCGCCTGGGCGCCGGGTTGGACGGCACCCGCGTCGTCCTCATCACCGACACCCACTACGGACCGCTCGACCGAGCCCGCTGGTCGGCACGGGTCTGCGAGACGGTGAACACTCTGGAGGCCGACCTGGTCTGCCACACCGGCGACATCGCGGACGGCACGGCCGAACGCCGCCGCGCGCAGGCCGCCCCACTCGCCACCGTGCGGGCCGCATGGGCCAAGGTCTACGTCACCGGCAACCACGAGTACTACAGCGAGGCCCAGGGCTGGGTCGACCTGATGGACGAGCTGGGCTGGGAGCCGCTGCGCAACCGGCATCTGCTGCTGGAACGCGGCGGCGACATCCTCGTGGTCGCCGGCGTGGACGACGTCACCGCCGAGTCCTCCGGCCTGGCAGGACACCGCGCCCACCTCGCCGGAGCCCTCGCCGGCGCCGACCCCGAGCTGCCCGTCCTGCTCCTGGCCCACCAGCCCAAGTTCATCGACCGGGCAGCGGAAGGCGGCGTCGACCTCCAGCTCTCCGGCCACACCCACGGCGGCCAGATCTGGCCCTTCCACCACTTGGTCCACCTCGACCAGCCCGCCCTCGCCGGCCTCAGCCGCCACGGCACCCGCACGCTTCTCTACACCAGCCGTGGCACCGGCTTCTGGGGCCCGCCCTTCCGCGTCTTCGCCCCGAGCGAGATCACCCTGCTCGTGCTCCGCTCCCCGCAGCGTGCCCCTTCGCCGTAGCACCGGACGGGCCGACGGCGCCTACGGCGTTGCCATGGCCGGGCTCGTCCACGCCGCGCGCAGCGCCTTCTTGTCCACCTTGCCGACCTTGGTCGTCGGCAACTTGCCGAGGAGGATCGTCTTCCGGGGCGTGTACAGCTCGCCCAACTCGGCGGTCACCGCCGCGCCGACGGCATCGGGGTCGACCTCGGCGTCCTCGGCCGTGGCCAGGAAGACCTGTACGGCCTCGCCGAACTCCTCGTCCGGCACGCCGAGGGCCGCCGCGTTGCGTACGCCGGGCAGCGTGAGCAGGAAGTCCTCAAGGACCCTGGAGTAGACGTTGTCGCTGGTGCTGCCGGTGACGATGATGTCCTTGGCCCGGTCGACGAGGTAGAGGTAGCCCTCCGCGTCGAGATAGCCCAGGTCTCCGGTGCGCAGCCAGCCGTCGTGCAGTGCCTGCGCGGTGCGCTCCGGGTCCTCGTAGTAGCCGAGCATCACCGTCCGGCCCCGCACACACACCTCGCCGACCTGCCGGGCGGGCAGCGCCGCCGTGCTCTCCTCACCGCGGATCTCTATCCGGGTGTCGGATATCGCACGACCGCAGCTGCGCCAGAGTTCGGGCCGCAGGGCTCCCTGCGCGGCGAGGTCCTCCGCGCCGAACGCGGCGATGCCGAGCGCCTCGGACTGCCCGTAGCCCTGGCTGAGCACCGGGCCGAAGACCTCGACCGCCTGCTGGAGCCGGCTGGGGGACGAGGCCGCTCCGCCCACGACGATCCGCCGCAGTTCGGGGAGGGCGCCCGGCACGCACTGGGGGTGGTCGAGCAACGCGTACAGCATCGGCGGTACGAACATGGTGGCGGTGATCCGCTCCTCGCGCAGCACCGCCAGCGCCTCGGTGGCTTCGAACTCGGGCAGCACCACGAGAGTGGAACCGGTCACCAGAGCCTGGACCGACATGAGGTGGCCGCTGCCGTGCGTGAGCAGCGTGGCGGCGAGCACCCGCTCCGTTCCGGGGTTCACGCTCGGGAAGACGGTGTCGTGTGAGTCCTGCGCCACTTCCACCAGCGCGTCGTAGAGCCGGTGGCTGTGCGCGGCGAGCTTGGGGCGGCCCAGGGTGCCGCCGGTGTAGAGGACGGTGACCGCTTCGTCGGCTCCCGGCGCGGGCACACCAGCGGGGCGTACGTCCGGGCATTCGGCCGCCAGGGCCAGCAGGTCCGCACACCGCTGTTCGCAGGGACCGAGGCCGAGCAGCACGGGGGCGTGGACGCTGCGGCCCGCCGCGTCGGCGGCCCGCTCGGCGAACCGCGGGTCGGTGACCACGGCGCGCACCCTCGACTGCTCGACCAGGGCGGCGAGCTCGCCGGGGCCGGGCTCCGGCGGCAGGAACACGACGCGGCAGCCGATGAGATGGACCGCGAGCTGCACCAGTACGGAGTCCACACGATTGGCCAGGAACAGACCCACGCCGTCGCCCGGCGCCAGCCCCTGCGCGCGCAGCGCGTGCCCCAGCCGGAACAGCCGCCGCCGGGCCTCGCCCCGGGTCAGGCGCTGCGCGCCCTGGACGAGCGCCTCGGCGTCCTCGTCCTTGTTCCAGTGCTCCAGGACGTGGTCCACGTACGTGAGCGGCTCAGATGTTTGCTGCGTGTTAATGATCATGGGCATATGCAAACATGTTACTCAGGAGCCGTCGTCTCACAGGGGGCGACTTCAGCCAGAGGCCGCCCCGGTACCATGCCCCGGCCGCCGAGAGACGGACGGCCGTACTGGCTCCGGGCCATGACACCGACAAAGACCGGCTGTTCGGGGGCCCGCGGGAGTATGCTCGGCGCAGCGGGGCCCTTCCCATGCCGGTGCTCAGACCGGCCCGGACCCCACGGTTCAACGACACCGGGACCGTCGCGCCCGAGGCAGGTTCCGCCCCATGGCCGGACGAGCAGCCACATCCGTCACCGCCGGAGACCGTCACGCACCGCACGTGACCGGTCAGGCCGAGGCCCGCGCTGCCCTCTCGCCGCACCCCTGCAGGCCCCGGGCCGGGACAAGCCGGCGGCCGACGCGTCGCACGCCCCCGTCCGAGACCACCTGAACGCCCCTTCCGTCCACGCCATCCGCCCGCACAGAAGCAGCCCGAGACCCCGGCCGCGACGACAGCACACCGAGGTCAAGGAGTGCCGAATGCCGGTCTGTTCCACCACGTCCACGCCCGGAGAGCCGACAGCCGCGCGCCGCGCTGCCGAGCGCTGTGCGCGAGCGGGGCGAGGGCGGGCGGCGGTCGAAGGCCTCGGTCGGACGCACGACGTACACCACCCCCGATCACGCCGCCCGCAGGCGCGTGTGAATCCGTTCGTCCACTCCCTCCGACAATCGACGGGATCTCCCATGGTCACCACCCTGCAGCCCCATCTCCCCCCGCTGCCCCTCCTCCGTCTGCGCCTCGCGTCACCGGGCCCCCTGCCGCGGGCCATTGACGGTGCGTGGTGGCCTTCCTCGTACGACCTGCCGACGGAACTCCCGCGGCTGCTCGCCGGATTGCCGCGGGCCTGGGGGCACATCACCAGCGTCACGGTCAACGGGACGACCTGGACCACGGCACCCGGCCGGATGCTCGTGCTCAACCAGGTCGTGCGCCTCCACCGGGCCACCGCCGTGTCCGCCCCGCACACGATCTGCCTGGTCGCCCCCAGCCGGGGGCGTTGGGACCTCCTCGTCGTGCCGCCAGGTACTCCGCCGGACGCCGCCGAGTCCCTCATGGCAGCCGCCGCGGGTGTCGACAACTGATCGGATCGGCAGGGCGCTTGAGACCGTGGGGGCGTGAGCGCGACGCTCACGCCCCCACGGTCGGGCAACTCGAAGGGCGGCAGGCGGACCTGCTCAGGCGCGCAGCAGCCGCTGCGTGATCTCTCGGTACTGCCGCATCGCATGCCGGAGTTCGTCCGACTGCGTTTCGGGGTCGCGGCCTTGCCAGCCCTCGCGAAGAGCACGCCGCTGTTCGGCGAGAGCGCTCATGAGCTGGGCGGCGGCCTCGTCGAAGGTGCTCTCGGCTTCTTCCAGTGACTCCACGGGACGGTGGGGGAAGTTGTTGAGGGCCTCCTGGAGCCGCAGGGCGATCTGGTCCCGTTCGTCCGACGGAACGAGCGGATCCGGGCCCGGGGCCCGGCGTTCGGTGGAGCCCCGCAGTTTGTCCGGCGGCAGCTGAGCGCGTGCCTGGTCGTACATCATCGTGTGTCACTTTCCCGTACGTCGTGACGGCGGACCGGGAACGGATCGGCTGGGCCGATGAGCTGTTCGCCGGTCAGGATCCGGGCCGCCGCGAAGGAGGCGGAGCTGTCGATGGAGGCGCAGACCACGTGCGGCACGCGGCGGTTGTAGGGCCAGCGTAGTCGCGCGGCGCGGCGAAAGCGGACCACTGCTCCGGGGCGGCGCACCGACGGCGGCGCACCGGCGTCCCGATCCGGCTCCTTTCGCCACTGACGACCGATCTCGCCGGTGTCCGTGCCGAGGGCGCCGGCGGCCCCCACGCGGCACCGCCCGCCGAAACGGCCCGCCCAGTTCCTCCGGCACCATCCGTCTGCTCCCCGTACGCATCAGCGGCGTAGAAACTGCGTACATCCGGACCGCACGGCGCGTGCACCGCACCGAGCCGGGAACCGGGAGTTCTCCGCCCGGCGGGCCGCACCCGCAACCGCGGTGCCTCATGCCAGAGGGCCCGCTCCGCCTCATCGAGCAGCCGCGCGAGCGGCGTCGTACGGAAGTGAGTCATGTCGCGACAGAATGCGTTCCACGACTTCGGTGCCCTGCATTTCGGCCGGCGGGCAGAGTTCGATCAAGCCGAGGTGCAGAGAGTGCACGAGGCCGTACTGGACAGCGGAATCCGGGACTTGTACGTGCTGGTGCACGGCGCCCAGAACGACGAGGCGGTGGCCGGGGCCACCGACGGCGCGTTTCGCGAGATGCTCGCCGACGCGTGGGAAGACGCCGCGGACACGGCGGGCTTTCTCGGCGTGCGGTGGCCGTCGCTCTGTTTCAGGGACGAGGGCCTTTGGGGCCTCGCCGAACACGAGACAGACCGTGAACGTAAAGCCTGTCCCGGTGTCAGCCGGGCGATGCGCGAGGACCTGGAACGTCAACTTCCGCGCAGTGCCTCCCCGTTGGCCGAGATCGTCGCGTTGCTGAACGACGAGCCCTCGCACGAAGGGGCATTCGACGACCTCGGATCGGCGCTGCGTCGGCTCGCTGAGACGCCCCTGCAAGACCCTATGAACGAGTTCGCCGCCGACACGGAAGGCGAAGTGCTGCCGCAGACAGACCCGCTCATGCTGTTCGAGGACACGAAGACCATGTGCAGCGAATTCGCCGCCGCGCTGTGTGACTTGGCCGGCCCTGCGGAAGAGAAGCCCGGCGAACCCGCCCGGACCGAGTCCGGAACCCGCGACTCCGACCCCCCGGCGTCCAGCGGCGGCACGCTTCCCGAGGCCCGGGTCGCAGGGCACAGGCCGGCCACGCCGCTCAGCAACCGGGTCAGCACGACGGGCACCGTCGCCGCAGGCGGCCCCGTGGGTCAGGACCGTCACCTGCAGGATGCCGCCTACCTGTGGCGCGGGGCTCATGAGCTGTTCCGCCAAGTGGTGCGTCATGTGCTGCGCCGGCGGGCCGGAGTGGTGGGGCACGCGGGTCTGGGTCCCTGCCTCGCGGCGCTCGCGCAGGCAAGCGGGACACGGATCCATCTGATCGGCCACGGGCTGGGAGGCCGCCTTGCCGGGTTCGCGCTGCGCGGCATGGATGCCCCGGGTTCGGACTCGGTCAAACTCGCGTCCCTGACGCTTCTGCAGGCGGAGATGTCGCACTTCATCTTCGCCGACAGCCTGCCCCAACAGGTCACCGGGCACGGCGCGTTGTGGGATCAGCGACAACTGGTCGCCGGGCCGTTGATCTGTACTTTCTCCCATCTCGACACTCACCTGGGCGTGATGTACCCGCTGTCGGCCCAGATGGTCGGCGACTCAGCGGAACTGGCCACCATGAGCCGCAAGTGGGGAGCCCTGGGCTTTGACGGCATCCAGGGCATCGACGGCCCTCCCAACAGCACCTTGCACGACGCCGAGGAGCGGAATCTGAGCGAGATGCCGTACACGAACGTGGACGCCTCCTCGCTCTTCCGGTCCGACAGCGCCCCGGTGGGAGGGCATCATCACGTCGTGCACCCGGAGGTGGGCCGACTGCTGCGCAAGGCGGCGGAGAGCGGCGCCCCGAAGTGAGCGCCCGTGTCAGTTCTCCTCTGTCTCGAACGTGCGCAGCAGATCCGCGGCGACGCTCACCGCGATGGTCGCGGGTTCCTTGCCGGTGATGTCCGCGAGGCCGATCGGTGTCTTGATGCGGGCGATGGTCGCCTCGTCGTGGCCGCCCTCGGTGGCGAGGCGCTGACGGAATCGCGCCCACTTGGCCGCCGACCCGATCAGGCCGATGGAGCCGAGACGGGAGGTGCGCAGGGCGGCGTCGCACAGAGCGGCGTCCTCGGCGTGGTCATGGGTCATGATCAGCACGTGGGTACCGCGCGGCAACTCCGCGAGCACCTCCTCGGGCAGCAGCGGCGTGTGATGCACGTGCACCTGCCCCACCGCGTCCGCGAGCACGCCGAGCCGCTCCTCGGTGAGCAGGTCGGCGCGGGTGTCGATCAGATGGAGGTCCAGGTCCTGGCGTGCCAGGATGCGCGCCAGTTCCAGACCGACGTGCCCTACGCCGAAGATCGCCACCGCCCTCACCACCGCGAGGGGTTCGAGCAACACCGAGACGGTGCCGCCGCAGCACTGCACACCGTGCTGGTTGACCACCTTGTCGTTCAGGGCGAAGTCGATCAGCTCCGGTTCGGGCTTGGACGCGGCGATCATCTCCCTGGCCCGATCGATCGCGACGGCCTCGACATTGCCGCCGCCGATCGAACCCCACGCCTCGGTCTCCCCCACCACGAGCTTCGCGCCGGCGTCACGCGGGGCGTGCCCGCGCACGGTCGCGACGGTCACGAGGACGCCGGGCTCCCGGCGTGCCCGCAACCGCGCGACCGCGGCGACCCACGTCATCTCAGGCACCACTCAATGTTTTTGCGTCGGCCCGGACCCCGCCGTCAGCCGCGACGCGGTCGTCGGCGTGGCCGTCGGCAGCCGAGTCGTCCTCGCCGCACCCATCGCGGGACACGCCGCCCCGGCGGGCCGACTGGATCGCCCAGTACACCGCCTCCGGTGTCGCCGGCGAGGCCAACTCGACGCTGATCCCGCTCGGCCCGAACGCGGCAGCCGCCTGCCGCAACGCCTCCCGTACGCAGAAGGCCAGCATCAGCGGTGGCTCGCCCACCGCCTTGGAGCCGTACACCGCGCCCTCTTCGGTGGCGTTCTCCATCAGCGTCACGTTGAACTCCTCGGGCATCTCCGAGAAGCTCGGCAGCTTGTAGGTGCTCGCCGCCTGCGTCAGCAACCGGCCGCGGTTCGGCCCGTCACCGGTGTCCCAGCGCAGGTCCTCGAGCGTCAGCCACCCCGCGCCCTGCACGAAGCCGCCCTCGACCTGACCGATGTCGATCATCGGGGACAGGCTGTCGCCGACATCGTGCACGATGTCCACCCGCCGGACGCGGTACGCGCCGGTGAAGCCGTCCACTTCGACCTCGGCCGCCGCCGCGCCGATGGCGAAGTACTTGAACGGCGTGCCGCTGAACGACTTCGCGTCCCAGTGCAGGCCCTCGGTGCGGTAGAAACCGGCCGCCGACAGCTGAACGCGCTGGAAGTACGCGGTACGCACCAGGTCGTCCCAGGCCAGCTCCTTGTCGCTGCCCAGAGCGCGGGCGACGCCCTCGACGATGCGCACATCCGCGGCGCCCGAACCCAGTTGGGTGGCGGCCACCTGCAGCAGGCGTTCGCGCAACTGCTCGCAGGCGTTCTTCACCGCCGCGCCGTTGAGGTCCGCTCCGGAACTCGCGGCCGTGGCCGAGGTGTTGGGGACCTTGTCGGTTCGCGTGGGGGCCAGGCGCACCTTGTGCAGCGGGATACCGAGGGTGGTCGCGGCCACTTGCAGCATCTTGGTGTGCAGGCCCTGGCCCATCTCGGTGCCGCCGTGGTTGATCAGGACCGAGCCGTCCTTGTAGATCAGCACCAGCGCGCCGCCCTGGTTGAAGGCGGTGAGGTTGAACGAGATCCCGAACTTCACGCCGGTGATCGCCAGTGCCCGCTTGGTGTGGGGATGCGCGGCATTGAAGGCGGCGATCTCGCGCTTGCGGTCGGCGAGCCCGCCGGTCTCCTTGACCTGCTCCCAGACGGCAGAGATCCGTTCGGGCTGCGAGACCGGCTGCCCGTACGGAGTGTCCTGGCCCCGCCGGTAGAAGTTGCGCTCGCGCAGCTCCATGGGATCCAGGCCGAGCAGCGGCGCGCACCGGCCCATGATGTCCTCGATCACCAGCATGCCCTGCGGCCCGCCGAAGCCGCGGAAGGCAGTGTTGGAGGCCTTGTTGGTCTTCGCGATGCGGCCGGTGACGCGCGCGTTGGGAATCCAGTAGGTGTTGTCGATGTGGCACAGCGCGCGAGCCACCACCGGCTCGGACAGGTCCAGGCTCCAGCCGCCGTCCGCGGTCAAGGTGGCGTCCAGGGCCTGGATGCGACCGTCCGCGTCGAAGCCGATCTTCCACCGGGCGTGGAATCCGTGGCGCTTGCCGGACATGGTCAGATCCTGCGTCCGGTTGAGCCGCAGCCGCACCGGGCGGCCGGTCAGCTTGGCGCCGAGCGCGGCGATGGCCGCGAACCCGTGCGGCTGCATCTCCTTGCCGCCGAAGCCGCCGCCCATCCGCAGACACTGCACCGTCACCTCGTGACTGTGCAGACCGAGCACGTGGGCGACGATTTCCTGGGTCTCGGAAGGATGCTGGGTGCTGCTCTGGACGAAGACCTGCTCGGCCTCGTCGACGAGGGCCAGCGCCGCGTGTGTCTCCAGATAGAAGTGTTCCTGGTCGGAGAAGTGGAAATCGCCGGTGAACACATGCGCGGAGTCCGCGAAGCCGGCTTCGACGTCACCGGTCAGCATCTCGGGCCTGGCGCCGTGGAAACTGTCGGCGGCCATCGCGTCCTGCAACGTGATCAGGGAGGGCTGTTCGTCGAGTTCCACCTCGACGGCCGCCGCGCCGAGCCGGGCAGCCTCCAGTGTCTCGGCAAGCACCCAGGCGACCGCGTGACCGTGGAACATGACCACGTCGGGAAAGAGCGGCTCGTCGTGCTTCATTCCCGCGTCATTGACGCCGGGCACATCGGCGCCGGTCAGCACGCGGACCACGCCCGGCACGTCGAGCGCGGGCCCGGTGCGCAGGGCGGTGATCCTGCCGTGGGCCTTCGTGGCCTGGACGGGGTAGGCGTGCAGCACGTCCTTGGTGCGGTGGACCAGGTCGTCGGTGTAGAGCGCGGTGCCGGTGACGTGCAGGACAGCGCTCTCGTGCGGCATGGATACGCCGACGACAGGCTTCTCGGGGCGCTCGGACAGATGGCTCATGACGTCACACCCTCGGTGGTCTGTGCGTACAGCTTCAGCAGGCTCTGGCCGAGCATCTCGGAGCGGTAGTCGGCGCTTGCGCGGTGGTCGGACATGGGCGTGCCCTCCGCCCGTAGCACGGAGGCTGCCGCCTCCGCGGTTCCCGCCGTCCACGGCTCGCCCTCAAGGGCCGCCTCGGTGGCGAGGGAGCGGATCGGGGTCGCGGCGACGCCGCCAAGGCCGATGCGTGCCTTGCGTACGAATCCGCCCTCGATGTCGAGCGCGAAAGCCACCGCGACGCTGGAGATGTCGTCGAAACGCCGCTTGGCGATCTTGTGGAAGGCCACCACCGGCGACAGCGGCAGGGGGAAGCGCACCGAGCGGATCAGCTCGCCCGGCCGGCGCACGCTCTGGCGGTAGCCGGTGAAGTAGTCCGCGAGCGGCACTTCGCGCTCACCGTCGGCGTCGGCGAGCACCACCGACGCCTCGAGGGCGAGCAGCGCGGGCGGGCTGTCCCCGATGGGAGAGCCGGTCCCCAGGTTGCCGCCGAGGGTCGCGCTGTTGCGGATGAGCCGGGACGCGAACTGCGGGAACAGCTCGCCCAGCAACGGAACGCGGCCGTCGAGGCGGCGTTCGATCTCCGTGAGCGTCAGCGCCGCCCCGATCTCGACGTGGTCGGATTCGACGCGCAGCTCCCGCAGTTCGGACAGCCGGTCGACGGCGATTACGCAATCCGCCCGGCGGGAGCGGATGTTGACCTCCACGCCCCAGTCGGTGGAGCCGGCGACCACCACCGCGTCGGGCCGCTCGCGCAGCAGCCGCAGCACTTCCGCCAGGGTTCCCGGCCGCAGGAACGCCTTGCCGTCCCGGGTGTATTCGGTGGCGACCGGTGCGGGCGGGGACTGCTCGCGACGCTGCGCGAGCCGGTCCTCGTCGGTGGGGGTACCGACGGCGAACGCGGCGTCGCGGATCGGTCGGTAGCCGGTGCAGCGGCACAGGTTGCCGCTCAGCGCGTGCAGGTCGAAGCCGTTCGGACCGTGCTCGGCGTCGGTTCCGGTCGCGTCCTCGGTGCTGTCGGCCGAGCCTGTGGCGCTCGCGGACGAGCCGGAGTGCGCGCAGCGGTCCGGCCGGTAGTACTCGGCAGCCATGCTGCAGACGAATCCCGGTGTGCAGTATCCGCACTGGGAGCCGCCGCGGACGGCCATCTCCTCCTGCACCGGGTGCAGTGTGCGCGGCGTTCCGGGTGCTCCGGAGGTGGCCAGACCCTCGGAGGTGACGATCTCCTGGCCGTCGAGGGCCGCGGCCGGGACCAGGCAGGCGTTGACGGCCACCCAGTCGGTGGGCTTGTTCACGCCGGGGCGGGCCACCAGGACGGAACAGGCGCCGCATTCACCCTCGGCGCATCCCTCCTTGGTTCCGGTGAGACCACGCTCGCGCAGGAAGTCCAGCGCGGTGGTGTGTGACGCGGCCGGCGAGATCGGTGTTTCTTTGCCGTTGACGGTGATCCGCGCCGCTGTCATGACAGGCCCTCGTTTCGGTACACGATCGGTCGGTTCATCATGTTCGCCAATTTCAGGCAGCTTTCTGTGTTCAGACGCGCCACGTCCGGCAGAGGGGGGCGCAGGACGGCACGCGAGAGAGGCGTGCCGGAAGATGGTGGGGAAATACCCGAGAGGTGCCCGCGGACGGGCGCGGCAGAACGGCGTGCTCAGGCGCCGTGCGCGATCCGACCCGGAACCCAGACCGTGCGCTGGGCGAGGCGACCGAGATCAGAGCTGGTGTTCATCCGCTGGGTCGCCCCCTTTCGGAAATACAGGTCGATGGCCACCGCAAACTAATGGCTGACGCCACCGGGGTCAAGAGGCGAGGCCCGCCGGCGGCATCCCGGCAACCCGCGCCCTTCGCCCCCTGGCCACGCCGCCTCCCCCGCGGTACATCACAGTCATGACCCCGCACGGCGGATCCCCCCGGCGTCTTGACGGCAAGGTCGCCTTTGTCACCGGTGCGGCCGGAGGGCTCGGCCGCAGTCATGTTCGACGGATGGCGGAGGAAGGCGCCGACCTGCTCATCGTGGACATCTGCCGGTCGCTCGACACCGTGCCCTATCCGCAGTCGACACCGCAGGACCTGTACGACGCGGTCGAGGAAGTGGAGGCCCTGGGCCGCCGCGTCCTGGCGCGGCAGGCGGACGTACGCGATCGGGAGGCACTCCAGGGGGCCTGCGACGCCGGGCTCGCCGAGTTCGGGCAGATCGACGTCGTCGTCGCTAACGCCGGGATCGCGCCGCTCCTCGTGGAGGATCGCGTACAGGCGTGGCACGACGCCATCGCGGTCAACCTCACCGGTACCTTCCACACCATCGAAGTGGCCCTCCCTTCGATGATCGCCGCCGGGCAGGGCGGCTCGATCGTGATCGTCAGCTCCACCGCGGGACTTGTCGGCATCGGCGGTGCCAGCAACGGCGGCCTCGGCTACGCCGCCTCCAAACACGGGGCGGTCGGGCTGATGCGTACGTACGCCAACAACCTCGCCCGGCACAGCATCAGGGTGAACTCCGTGCACCCCACCGGCGTGGCCACCGCCATGGTCGTCGACCCCGCCATCGTCGAGTTCGTCGCCCGGGACGCGATGCTCTCCGAGACGGCGCCGAACGCCCTTCCGGTGGCCGTGATCGAAGCGGTCGACGTGTCCAACGCGATCCTGTGGCTGGCCTCGGACGAAGCCCGCTACGTCACCGGTGTCACGCTGCCCGTCGACGCCGGATTCATCAACCGCCGCTGAGCCGCCGGGCCGCAGCCGATCTCGAGGTGGAGCGCCATGACCGATGGGTACGCGGACACGATTCTGGTGGGCGGGCCGGTCAGGACGGCGTCGGGCTGGTCCGAGGGGCTCACCGTGCGCGCCGGTGTCATCGAGACCGTCGGCAGCCGCGAGGAGGTGCTGCGCCGGCGAGGCCCGGCCACGCGCGTCCACGAACTGGCCGGCGACACCGTTCTGCCGGGCCTGCACGACCTGCACGTTCACCCGGTCTACGCCGGAATCCGCGAACGCCGCTGCAAGGTCCCGCAGGGTTCGGGCCTGGCCGACACCCTGCGCATCGTGGCCGAGCACATAGCCCGGGCCGCCCCCGGCACCTGGGTGCTCGGCGGGCAATGGGACGCGTCCGCGCTCGGCGCCACCCCGAATCGCGCCATGCTCGACGCCGTCGCCCCCAGCAACCCGGTGCTCCTGGAAGACACCAGCGGCCACAGTTCCTGGGCGAACAGCGCGGCACTCGAGGCCGCCGGGATCGGCCCCGGCACACCGGACCCGGCAGGCGGCTTCTTCGAGAGGGACGGCGCGGGCAGTCCGAGCGGCTTACAACGCGAGACCGCCGCCGATCTGCTCGCCGCCTCGGCCCCCAAACCGGCCGACGAGGAGGTCGAGGCGGCCCTGGAGTGGGCCCTCGGAGAAATGCTGTCCCACGGGATCACGTCGTTCACCGAAGCCGCGATCGGGTTCACCGCGGGACCGCGGGCCGAGCTGCGCGCCTACACCCGCCTCGCCGCGCGCGGAGCCGTCCGGCAGCGGGTGCGCCTGTGTCTCGTGTGGTCCCCCTACGACCCCGCGTGCGAGGACTTCATCGCGGCACGGAACCTCTACGCGAGCGAGCATATCGCGCCCGACTGCGTGAAGATCTTCCTCGACGGAGTGCCGACCGACAGCCACACCGCGGCAATGATCGAGCCCTACCAGGACACGGTGGCGGGACGGGACGACGGAGCCGGCCGGCACGGGATGCTCGCGATCGCGCCGGCCGTCCTCGACATGGCGGTGACCCGGTTCGACCGGATGGGCATCACCGTCAAGTTCCACGCGGTGGGCGACGCGGCGGTCAGGGCGGCACTGGACGCCATCGAGGCCGCCCGCACGGCCAACGGGCCCGGCCCGTACATGCACAACGTCGGCCACTGCACCTTCGTGGCGCGGGCCGACATCGAGCGCGCCGCACGCGTCGGCGCGACGTTCGAGGTCTCTCCCTATCTGTGGCGGCCCTCCCCCATCTGCTCCGACATCGCCGCCGCCGTCGGCCCCCTGGCGATCGAACGGGTCTGGCCGGTGCGCGAGATGCTCGAAGCCCGCGCCCTGGTCGTGCCCGGCTCGGACTGGTGCGTCGTGCCGTCGGTGAATCCGTGGTCCGCCATCGAAACGCTCGTCACCCGCCAGGAGCCGGGCGGCAGCGCCGACAGTTTCGGCGCGTCCCAGGCCATCACTCTGGAGCAGGCCTTCGACCTGTTCACGGTCAACGCCGCTCGCCAGGAGGGCATGGCGCACCGCGTCGGGCGCATCGCACCGGGCATGCTCGCCGACCTCGTCGTCGTCGACCGGAACCCCTTCGAAGCGAAGATCACCCGGGTGCACGACACCAAGGTCAGGACGACGTTCGTCGAAGGGGAGCCGGTCTACGGGGCGGGGTCCTGAGCTAGGCCTTGCGCCGCGCGTACAGGCGGTTGCCCTTCGGTCCCGTCCACTCCACGCGTACGACGCCGGCCACCGCCGCGTCATCGACCCGGGACGGGTCGGCCCAGTAGCCGAAGGCCGGGTTGCGGAAGAAGGTCGCCCACAGGTCGCCGTCGCGGTCCCTGAAGAAGTTGTTGTGCCCGGCGCCCACGCCCGCGGTCCAGCGTTCGGAGTACGGGCCCTCGAAACGGTCGGCGACGGCGACGACCGCGTCGTACTGGTACTGGGTGCGGCCCGGGCCCCCGACGTCGTAGGCGTAGCGGGTGCCGCCGTCGGTGTTGGTCGACGTACGGTCCCACGCGGCGTGCAGCAGGTAGTACTTGCCGCCGTGCTTGAAGACGTAGGCGCCCTCCAGGTACGGCTCGGGCGTGTACGGGGTCTGCCGGAACGCCGGGAGGTTCGTCGTCGGGACGATGTCCTCCATGTCCTTGCGGAACTTGGCGTAGACGTGGTTGTGCAGGACCAGCCAGGCGTCGGAACCCTCGGTGTAGAGGCTGCCGTCGATGTGGTGGTACGCGCCGGGCTCGATGAAGGAGGGCCCGCCGATGAACGAGTCACCGAAGGGCTTGTCGTGGTTCCCCTCGACGAGACGGTAGGGGCCCTCGACCCCGGCGTCGCTCACCAGCATGAACGAACCGACCTTCTTGGAGTGATCGCCCATGCACGCCACGAGATACCACTTGCCGCGGAAGTAGTGCAGTTCGGGCGCCCACGCGTTGCCGCGCTTGCCGAACCGGCCGTCGTCGTACCAGTACTCCTGCCAGGGGGCGACGACCGTGCGGCCGCGGCGGTTCTCCCCGACGAACTCGGGTGACCAGACCTTTCCGCGTTCGGCGCCGGGCCGGATCCGCTTGGTGTCGGCCAGCTTCCACGGGCCGTGGACGGACCGTGCCGTCCACACGAAGATGCCGTCGTTCCAGGGGCCTGCCGCCGTGAGGCCGGGCACGCGAGTGGTGCCGGTGGCGACGTAGAGCGGACGGCCGTCGACGACGAAGCAGTTGACGTAGGTGTCGCGCATCCAGACCCGGCCGAGCTCCTTGTCGCGGGGCCGGAGTTCGAGGGGCAGCACGAAGGAGTTGTCCTCGCGCGGCCACAGATCCTCGCGAACGTCCGCCAGGCCGTACGGTTCGGGGTCGGGCCAGTTCGCGGGATACCGGTGCTTGGCCGCGGCCCCGGCGGCATCGGCGGTCTCTGCCTTCCCGGCAGCCCCGGCGGGCTGCGCGTGGGCCGCGTCCGCGGGCAGCGCCGCCGCGCCCACGGAGCCCGCGAGGCCGGCAAGGACGGACCGGCGGGCGAAGTTCGCGTCGTGCACGGGCCTGGTCATCAGTCAGATCTCCTTGGTCGTGGTGGCCGTCGCGGGCTCGTCGGTCTCGAAGGCGGAAAGCGTGGTGTCGTAGTCCGTCTCGACGTCGTACATCGGCGTCATCCAGTGGTAGAAGTTGTCGCCGCGCTCGCGGAGCAGGTCGTAGAGGCGTTTGGTGAGCTCCGCGCGGATGTCCCGCATCTCGGGGTGGTCGTGGCGGTTGTGCAGCTCGTCGGGGTCGGCTTCGAGGTCGTACAACTCGTTGCGCGACTCGGGGTTGATCACCAATTTGTGGCGTCTGGTGCGCAACATCCTTTGCGGGCAGGGGAAGTGATGGCCGTGGAACTCGGCGAGATGGTGCTCGGCCCACCGCGGGCGCTCGCCGCGCACGAGGGGCAACAGGCTGCGGCTGTCCACGGCCGGCTCGGTCTTGCTGCCCGCCAGGTCGAGGATGGTGGCGGTGCAGTCGGTGAGCGAGACGAACTCCTCGCGCACCTGGCCCCTCGGGGCGCCGGGGACCTTCAGCAGGCCGGGGATG
Organism: Streptomyces longisporoflavus; assembly: GCF_014649775.1. Taxonomy (GTDB): domain Bacteria; phylum Actinomycetota; class Actinomycetes; order Streptomycetales; family Streptomycetaceae; genus Streptomyces; species Streptomyces longisporoflavus. Next base: position 586,438 of record NZ_BMTR01000002.1, read on the forward strand.
CGGTAGATGTCCTCGTACATCGCGGGGCCCTTGTCGTGCAGCCGGTGGGAGCCGGTGAACTCACCGTGGTCGGCGGTGAAGAAGACCGCCGTTCTCTCCTCTAGGCCCAGCTCGCGCACGGCGTCGAGGATGCGGCCGATCTGCTCGTCGACGAGCGTGACGTAGCCCCAGTAGACGGCGATCAGCTTCCGCGTCTCCTCCAGCGGCATGGTGTCGAAGGCCCACAGCTTGCTGTAGTTCCGCTGGACGGCCGGTTTCGCCGCGAAGGTCTCGCTGACGGAGGCGGGCAGTTCGACCAGGGCCGGGTCGTGCATGTCGTAGTAGGCGTCCGGCAGGATGTAGGGCAGGTGCGGGCCGAAGAAGTGGGTGGCCAGGAAGAACGGCGCCCCCTCTCCGTGGTCCTCCCGCGCGGCGAAGCGGCGGAGCATCTCGATGGCACGTGTGGCCAGGTAGTACTCGAAGGTGGCTTCGACGGGCTGGTGGAGGCGGGCCGCGAGGAGGTTTCCGGGGCTGCCGTTGGGTGTGGTGCCCCGCACCGGGTCCGTGATGCGGTACGGGGGCAGGCCGTTGTCCGCCAGGTAGGCGAGGTAGTCGGGGTGGTCCACCGGGTTGTGCCAGCCGGCCAGGTCGGGGCCCTCGAAGCCGTAGTCGGCGGCGGTGCGCCGCACGCCGCCGTGCCACTTGCCGAGCAGGCCCAGGTTGTAGCCCTCGGAGCGCAGTTGCTCGGAGAAGGTGAACTGGCCCTCGGAGAGGTCCTCCAGATAGCCGACGTTGCGCTCGTAGTTGGCGAGGAGTTTATGGCGGAAGGGGGCCGCCCCGGTGAGCAGGCTGGCGCGGGCCGGGGTGCAGATCGCGGTGGGGGTGTAGAAGCTGTCGAAGCGTGTGCCCTCGGCCGCGAGCCGGTCGAGGTGCGGGGTGTGCGTGTGCGGGTTGCCGTACGCGCCCAGGGTGTCCACCCGGTGCTGGTCGGTCATCAGGAAGAGCATGTTGTGGCGCACGGAGGGCCTTTCGGATCGGTCGGTCCGGCTTCCGGCACACATCGACTTCGGCCAGATGCCGTGCGACGCATGCTCCGACCCGGCGATGATTTAAGTCAAGGGTGCGTACTTAAATCGCGTCGAGCTGATCGAGGCGGGGAGCTCCGGGTGCACTCGCGCCGTCCGCGCCAGCAGATCACGGCGTTTCCGGTGCGGCGTTTCCTGTGACACGGCGCTCATATGAACAATTTGTTTCGACTCATTGACGAAAATACTCGGCGCTCACATGCTGTCCTGCATGCACGAACACGACGGCCCGCTGACGCGACTCCGACGCAGCCACGAGCAAGCGGTTCTCGAGCTGCTCCGCAAGCACGGCCCCCTGAGCCGCGCCGAGTTGGGCGACCGCAGCGGCCTGTCCCGCACCACGCTCCACGACATCGTCGCCGGGCTCGTGGGCAACGGCTCCGTGGTCGTCGCCACCCCGCACGTCGAGGGGCGCAAGCGCGGCCGTCCGGTGGAGAAGCTCAGCCTCAACCCGGCCGCCGGCGAGGCGGTCGGCATCGACTTCGCGCGCCGCGCGGTGCACGTCGCGGCGGTCAACTTCGCGCACGAGGTGATCGGTTCGGCGAGCGAGGCGCATGCCGCGGATCTGTCCTGGCCCGAACGGATCGACATCGCGGAACGGCTGCTCGCCGCCTCGGGCGCCGTCCACCTCGACGCGCTCAGCGCGATCGGCGTCGGCGTGGTCGGCCCGATCACCGACCCGGGCAGCGAGAAAGCCCGTGCGCGGGGCACCGACGGCCTGCCGGACCTGCTGCGCAAGCGGTTCGGCGTGCCGGTGCTCCTGGACAACAACACCCGGCTCGCGGCACTCGCCGAAGCGGTATGGGGCGCCGCCGCGGACAGCAGTGACGTGCTCTACCTGCGGTTGTCACACGGCGTCGGCGGCGGCCTCGTCGTGGGCGGCGCGCTGCACCGCGGCCGCAACGGCCTGTCCGGCGAGTTCGGGCACATCACCGTGGACCCGGCGGGCAGACCGTGCGAGTGCGGCGGGGCCGGCTGTCTGGAGACCCGGGCCTCCCTCGACGCGGTCCTGTACCGCTACCGCGAAGCCGGGGGGCGGGCCGACGGCCTCGCCGCTTTCCTCGACGCCGCCGCGGTCGGCGAACGATCGGCCCTGGACGTCCTGGAGCGCGTCGGCGTCGACATCGGCGGGGTGCTCGCCGCGGTCTGCCAGGCCGTCGGCCCGGGCGTCGTCGTCGTCGGCGGCGAGCTGGCGGAGGCAGGACCCGCCCTGCTCGGACCGGTCGAACGGGCTTTGCGCGAACAGCTGATGCCGATGGCCCGCCCGCACGTGGACGTACGGCGCGCGACGCTCGGCGAGACCGGCAGCGCGCTGGGCGGCATCGCCCTCGTTCTCCATGAATCCCCTCTGCTCTCCCACTATCCGCGGCCCGACTCCGAGGAGAACGCGTGAAGCCACCGGCGAGGACCCCATGGCTGTGATCACTCCTGTCGACAAGACCGCCACCGAGGGGCGGCAGCCGCGCCGCTCCCGGCACCGGCCCCTGGTCCTCAACGCCGTCGCCGTGGTGGCAGGGATCGCCGCATGGGACGTCGTGGCCGCCCTGGGCCTGGTCTAGAACCTGCCCACGCCGACGGCGGTGGCGCAGAAGGCAGGAGACATGATCTCCCACGGCACCCTGGCCGCCGACACGCTCGCCAGCCTGCGCCGGGTCTTCATCGGCTACGCCCTCGGCGTCGCCGTGGCCGTCCCCGTCGGGTTTCTCATGGGCTGGTATCCCGCCGTGCGTGCCCTGGTCGAACCGTACGTCCAGTTCTTCCGCACCATCCCGCCGCTCGCGCTCATTCCGCCGGCGGTCGTGCTCCTCGGCATCGGCGAGGTGCCGAAGATCGCCGTGATCTTCCTGGCCTCGTTCATGGCCTGCGTGCTGTCCTCCTTCCAGGGCGTCATCGATGTCGACAAAACGCTGATCAACGCGGCACGGGTGCTCGGCGCCCCGGACCGCACCATCTTCGCCAAGGTGGTCGTCCCCGCCTCGACGCCGTTCATCCTCGTCGGCATGCGCATCGGCCCCGGGCCTTCGTGTCCCTGATCACGATCGGCGTGCTCGGGCTCATCATGGACCGGCTCTTGCTGCTGGCCGAGCGACGCCTCACCGGCTGGCAGGAGCGACGATGAACAGCAAGATCAGCTTCCGTGACGTGGTGAAGACGTTCCCGCTGAAGGACGCGGCCTTCACCGCCCTCGGCGGGGTGAGCCTGGACATAGCCGACCAGGAGTTCGTCACCGTCGTGGGTCCCTCCGGCTGCGGCAAGTCCACCCTGATGAGCATGGCCGCGGGACTTCAGGAGCCCGACTCGGGCAGCGTCCTGGTCGACGGTGCGCCCGTGTCCGGGCCCGGCCCCGACCGCGGGGTCATCTTCCAGCAGTACGCCCTGTTCCCCTGGCTGACCGTGCGGCAGAACGTGGAGTTCGGGCTCAGGCTCGCCGCCGTACCGGCCGCGGAGCGACGCCGGCGCAGCGATCAGGCCATCAGCCTCGTCGGCCTGAGCGACTTCGCCGACGCCCTTCCCAAGACACTGTCCGGCGGGATGAAGCAGCGCTGTGCCATCGCCCGCGCGTACGCCGTCGACCCGCAAGTGCTGCTGATGGACGAGCCGTTCGGGGCGCTCGACGCCCTGACCCGGGTGCAGTTGCAGGACCAGCTGCTCGAGACCTGGAGCCAGGAGAAGCGCACCGTCCTCTTCATCACCCACGACGTGGACGAGGCCGTCTATCTCGCGAGCCGGGTCGTCGTCATGGCCGCGAGGCCCGGCCGCATCCACCGTGTCATCGACGTGGACCTGGCCTACCCCCGCACCGAGGAGATCCGGCTCTCCCCCGAGTTCCGGCGCATCCGCAACGAGGTGTGGACCTCCGTGTACCACCAGGAGGCCTCGCCCAAGGCCGCCTGACGCCCCATCACCTCAGAGTCCCCCCAAGGCGCTTTGCCATACCTGCCCGCGCATCCCCGAGAGGACCTCCCGCATGCCCAGAAGGCCGATCCGGCGGGCCGCCGTCGCACTGCCCGCCGCGTTCCTGCTCGCGCTCTCCGCCGGCGCCTGCTCCGACAGCGCTTCCGAGGACGACAACACGGTCCGCTTCGGCTACATCGGTGACTACAACGGTGCCAGCCTCCTCGCGAAGTAGCCGGTGCGGCGGTGTCCGCGGTGCTCAGCCGTTGAAGGTGTCCGGGTCGGGGCCGACGCGCTCGTCGCGGTTCAGGGCGGAGATCTCACCGACGTCGCCCTCGCTGAGTTCGAAGTCGAAGATGTCGAAGTTCTCCTCGATGCGCTTCTGGGTCACCGACTTGGGGAAGACGATGTCGCCGCGCTGGATGTGCCAGCGCAGGGTGACCTGCGCTGGCGTCTTGCCCTCCCGCTGCGCGATGCGGTTGATCGTCGGGTCGTCGAGCACCTTGCCCTGAGCGATGGGCGACCAGGCCTCGGTGGCGATGTCGTGCTCGGCGCCGAAGGCCCTGACGTCGTCCTGGGTGAGGTAGGGGTGCACCTCGATCTGGTTGACCGCGGGCACCACATCGGTGTTCTGCAGCAGCCGGTTCAGGTGATTGGGCTGGAAGTTGGAGACTCCGATGGCCTTGGCGCGGCCGTCGCGGTAGATCTCCTCCAGGGCTTTCCAGGTCTCCACGAAGTCGCCCTTGCCGGGCAGCGGCCAGTGGATGAGGAAGAGGTCCAGGTAGTCGAGTCCCAGCTCGTCCATGGTGCGGTCGAACGCCTTGAGGGCGTCGTCGTGCGCATGGGCGTCGTTGTTGAGCTTGCTGGTCACGAAGATGTCGGAGCGGTCGACGCCGCAGTCGCGCACCGCCTGGCCGACCTCCTTCTCGTTGCCGTACATCTGCGCCGTGTCGATGTGCCGGTAGCCGGCCTCCAGTGCGGCCAGCGTCGTCTCGCGGGTCTCCTCCGGCTCGATCTGGAAGGTGCCGAAGCCGAGCTGGGGGATCTGCACTGCGTTGTTGAGGGTGATGGCGGGTACTGCGCTCACGGTGGCTCCTTGTGTTGCCGTATTGCTTGTTGCCGTATGTCTTCCCTGCGCCGGTTCAGCCGGCGATTCCGCTCAGCTTCGCGTCGGGCGGCAGGACGCGGACGAGCTTGCGGTTCACGAATTCCCGCATGCCGAGCTCGGAGAGCTCACGCCCGTAGCCGGACCGCTTGATGCCGCCGAACGGCAGGTCGGGTTGGGTCGAGGTCGGGTGGTTCACCCAGACCATGCCGGTCTCCACACGCTCCGCCACCCGGCGTCCGCGCTCCACGTCCGCGCAGAACACGGATCCGCCGAGGCCGTACTGGCTGTCGTTGGCGAGGGAGATGGCCTCGTCCTCGTCGGCGACGCGGTAGACGACCGCGGCGGGGCCGAAGAGCTCTTCGGCGTAGGCGCGCATGCCCGGCTTGACGCCGGTGATGATCGTCGGCTCGACGAAGGCGCCCGGACGGTCGATCCGGTGGCCGCCGGTGACCAGCTCCGCGCCCTGCTCGACCGTCTCGCGGATCTGGTCGGCCAGGTCAGCTGCCGCCTGCTCGGAGGAGAGCGGGCCGAGTGTGGTCGCCTCGTCGGCGGGGTCGCCTGGCCGCAGCTCCTCGAACTCGCGGCGCAGCCCCTCGACGAAGTCGTCGTACACGTCATCGAGAACGATGAAGCGCTTCGAGGCCACGCAGCTCTGGCCGGTGTTGGCCATGCGGCCCGCCACCGCCGCGCCGATCGTGCGCTCGAGATTCTCCCGGTCCAGGACGATGAAGACGTCGCTGCCGCCGAGTTCGAGGAGGCTGGGCTTCATGTTCCGGCCGGCCCGTTCGGCGACCTTGGACCCCGCACCCTCGCTGCCGGTCAGCGAGGCGCCGCGGACCACCGGGCTGTCGATGATGCGCGAGATCTCGTCATGGCTCACGAACAGGTTCGTGTAGACGCCCTCGGGCGCCTGCGCGTCCCGGAAAAGCGTCTCCAGGGCGAGTGCGGACTGGGGGCAGATGCCGGCGTGCTTGACCAGCACGGTGTTGCCGAGCAGCAGGTTCGGTCCCGCGAAGCGGACCACCTGGTAGAGCGGGAAGTTCCACGGCATGACGCCGAGGAGGACGCCGAGGGGCTCGTTGACGAGGTATGCCTCCCCCTCCTCGACGTCGAGTGGTTCGGGGGCGGCGAAGTCCGGCCCGTGCTTCGCGTAGTACTTCAGGATCGAGGCGGCGAGGTCCACCTCTCCGCGTGCCTCGGAGATGAGCTTTCCCATCTCCAGCGTGATGAGCTGGGCCAGCTCTTCCTTGCGTTCCTTCATCAGGTCGGCCGCGCGTGCGACCACGGCGGCGCGATCCTCGATCGGCCGTTCACGCCACGCGTCGAACGCCTGCCCCGCGGTTTCGAGTACGGAGTCGACCTTTTGGCCCTCGATTTCCGGGAACTCCTTGAGGGTCTCCCCCGTGTAGGGGCTCACGGTCGCAAATGAACTCTTGCGCTGATCTGACATGGCTCTCCAGAGCGAGGGTTGCGGGTTGCGGGGTTGCGGATTACCGGGCGGGGCGCGGACAGAACGGCGCGTTCCGCTCCTTGTCCGGGGTACCCGACCTCTCGGTACGCAAACCGTCCATACATCCGCAAAGGGTGCGTATGTTCGCCACGGCAGTCACCTGCCCCGTGCGCCTGCCCCGTGCGCCCGGCGGAGTGCCTCACCTCACTCCCGCGTACCCGCACGGACCGCAGGTCCCACGTGAATGCGCAGGTCACCGAACCGATGGGACGGCCAGTCGCGCGCATACCCCGGTGGCTCGTCCTTCGCCGCGGCGACGGCGGCCATCGGCGTATGCCGGGCCGTGCGCAGGAGGTCCGCGTGGGTGGTACTCGCGTTGTGCCCGTACGTCTGGGCCGAGGAGCACCCGGCGTAGAAGGCGATCGGCAGAGCCTCCTGCCCGGTCACCACACACGGCGGCCGCACGCCCAGCCGGTGGAGCTCGGATGCCGTGCGCGCCCATTGCTGGCGGCCGGCGGTCGAGCGGCGCACCGCGTCCTCCAGCACCGCGTACTGCACGGCCAGGTGACCGGCGAGGACGAGCGCCACCGTGGTCACGACCACCGGCCGCCACGCCGGGCGCGAGGTGGTGACCAGGTGTACGAGGGCGTCGGCGACCGGGATGGCGAGCAAGGCGTAGAAGGGGAGCAGAAAGCGCGGTGCCGCGTATCCGATCATGAAGAGGTACGGGATGCTCGCCGTCGCGGCGCAGGCCAGCGGCAGGAGTGTGCCCGCGGTGCGCCGCCCTCTGACGGCGACGGCAAGGCCGAGTGCGGCGAGCAGCGGCAGCGCGAACCACCACGCGATCAGCTCGGGCGCCGGCAGCTCGCCGGTGCACGGGCGGCACAGGGTCTGGCCGCGCAGGCTGCGCAGCTGGTCGAGGACGGCGATGTTCCAGCCGAGGCCGCCCTGGATCCGGGAGGCCTCGGCGAGCCGGGCGCCGAGCCCCCCGAAACTGGCGTACGCCTCGACGATCCAGCCGAGCGCCCCCGCTCCGAGACCGGCGGCCAGCGCCGCGAAGGACAGCGGCCTGCGCCATCGGCGGACGCAGATCAGCAGAGCGGCCATCGGGACGACCACCCAGACGGCGTCGGCGGGGCGCATCCACGCCATCAGCGCCGCGCTCGCGCCGAGGCCCCACAGCGCGGCCCGGTCCCGGCCGTCGGCCTGAACACGCAGGAAGCATCCGACACCCGCCAGGGCGCCGATCGCGACCCAGTAGTTCGGCATGACCTCGGGGCCGTAGAAGACGGTCACCCAGAGCGTCGCGAACAGGGCGCCCGCGAGGGCCAGCACCCGTACGGGGAACAGCCCGCGCCAGACGCGCAGCGCGAGGAAGAGGCCGAGGCCGGACAGCACGGCGAGATAGATCCGCAGGAGTTCGGTGGACGACGACCATGAGGCGATCGGCGCGACCAGCAGGGAGATGCCGCGGGAACGGGGTGCGCTGAAGAACGCCGCGGGAGCGTGGCCGCTGACCTGACTGACGTACACCGCCTCGTCCCAGCCGAGACCCATTCCGGGTCGCACGAGGACCAGTTGGGCCAGCGTGAATGCCGCCGCCACGGCAGCGGGCCAGGCCTGGCTTCCGGTGCGTCGGGGGGTGCGCACGGCCGGCGTCCGGCTGCGACGCTCCGTCGCGACGGGCGGGGCGTTCAAGGTCTTGGCCATCGCGCGCCTTTCCCCCTGCACACAGCAGGGCTCCTCTTCCGGCCTGCGGAGCACAGACCGGAAGTCATATTTCACTACAAACGTGGACAAATTACCCTGCACGACGCGAGAGCGCAGGGCGAAGATCCCGGAGACGGCGGGCGCGCGGTCCGGGAGGCCCTGGCACAGCTGACGGGGCCTCACCCGCGTCGCCCGCTCAGCCTCCGGCCGGGCAGAGACGGCACAGAGGCCAGGGCTGGCCTGAGGCCAGGTCAGGGCTTTACGTCCTGTCACGGTGAAAGCAGCGCTGTAGGTCAGCGACTCCTCGCCCTCCGGGAATCGCAAGCTGCCGCCTCGTTGCGATCTAGGACATGGGCTGACCTATAAGGCTTCTAGCGTGCTCATTAACGGCCTCTGACGGCGGAACAGTTGGCATCGAAAGGCGACGACCATGACTGTGAACGAACCGACCACCCGCGACGACCTGACGCAGAGCACGACGACCAGCACCGTCACCGGAGAGCGTGCCGAATGGCTGGAGACGCTGGCCAAGCACCGGCACTTTCTGCGTTTCACCACGCGCGACCTCACCGACGAGCAGGCCGGCCTGCGCACCACCGCCAGTGAGCTGTGCCTGGGCGGTCTGATCAAGCACGTCACGGAGGTCGAGCAGGCCTGGGCCGACTTCATCCTGAACGGCCCATCGTCGATGCAGGACTTCACGGACATGGATCAGGCCGACTGGGTCCGCCGGACCGACGAGTTCAGGATGCTGCCCGGTGACACGCTGGCGGGCGTGCTCGCCGACTACGCCGAGGTGGCCCGCAGAACCGACGAACTGGTCGCCGATCTACCCGACTTGGGCGTCACGTGGCCGCTTCCGAAGGCGCCATGGTTCGAGTCCGGTGCGCGGTGGTCGGCCCGCCGGGTGCTGATGCACATCGTCACCGAGACCGCCCAGCACTCCGGGCACGCCGACATCATCCGCGAATCCCTGGACGGCGCGAAAAGCATGTCCTGACCCTCGCCACGCTGCGGCAAGCCGCGGTCATTCCCCCCGCAGCGCCGCGACCTCGGCGTCAATGGCCCCGCGCAGCAGGTCGCGCGCATGATCGATCCGCAGGCCGCCGCTGAGCCAGCGCATGCTCAGCCCTTCGAGTTGGGCGGTGAGCCGCTCGCCCGCGGCGGCCAGCGCGGGGGCCGGTGCCGTCGGCTGCACCTGCCCCAGGAGAGCCGCGACCTCCTGGACCCACACCAGAGTCGCCCTGGCGAGGTCGTCTCGCAGATCCGCGTCGAAGACGGCGCTGGCCCGCAGCTCACCCCATGCCGTGCTGTTCTCCCTGACCATCGGGGTGTCCTGCAGTTCCAGGAGCAGAGTCTCTTCGAGTTCCGCACGCGGATCGAGCGGTTCCGCCCGCGCCACATGACCGGCCGTGTAGCGCTCGGCGCGGTCGCTGATGAACTCAAGGGTCTGGCGCAGGATCCCGGTGCGGTCCTTGAAGTGGTAGTAGATCAACCCCGTCGAGACACCCGCCTCCGCGGCGAGCTCTTCGACACGCAGGCCGCGGACGCCGCGACGGGCGATGAGCCGCGCGGCCGCTTCGAGGATCTGAGTAGTGCGAGGCGCCATGATCCCGAACCCTACCGGGCGAATCCCGGGTGAATCTCGTCGGTTCGCGACCGCTGCATACTGACTTACTTTTCAGTGGCGGGGATGGGCCTGAGAGCGTGCCCACATACCTCCGCTGAGCTGCCTGTTTTGGCATTCCCACCGCACATCCGACAAAACGGGAAGGCCTGCAGGAGGCCCGTAAGCAAGCCCTACCTTTGACTAGATTTTCAGTCCGTGTCAGAGTCGAGTTCTCCTCACGCTGATCGGAGCCCGCCGTGTCCCCCCTCCTGCCCCCTCTCCCCTCCCGGCGCTCGGCTCTGCGCACCTTCGCCGGCATCGGCTCCGTGGCCCTCTCAGCCGCGGCGTCGGCGTGCGGCCCCGGCGACGAGCCGACGGGCGAGGCCGCGCACGAGGCTGCGGGCGAGGCGGCCAAGGGGCTGCGCATGGGTGCCGAGTGGGAGAGCCACGCGCGCACCTTCATGTCGTGGCCGGCGCTGGCATCGGTGTGGGAAGGAGACCTCCCCTACGTACGCGAGGACATCGCGCGCCTCGCTCGCACGATCGCGGAGTACGAATACGTCGTCATGCTCGCCAGGCCCGACCAGCAGGCCGCCGCCCAGAAGGCCTGCGGCCGTGACGTCGAGGTCATCCCGCTGGCCGTCGACGACCTGTGGGCGCGCGACACCGTGCCGGTCTTCGTGGAGCAGGACGGCGATCTCGTTGGCGTCGACTTCAATTTCAACGGGTGGGGCGAGAAGCAGGAACACACGCATGACGCCCGGGTGGGCCGCACCCTCCTGCCGAGGTACGACATCCCCCGCAGGAAGGCTCCCCTGGTCGCCGAGGGCGGCTCTTTCGAGACGGACGGCGAGGGCACCCTACTCATCACCGAGAGCTCGATCGTCAACGACAACCGCAACCGGGGCAGCAGCCGGGATCAGATCGAGGCCGAGCTCCAGCGGACGTTGGGCATCGAGAAGGTGATCTGGTTCGCGGGCGTGCGGGGCGAGGACATCACCGACGCGCACGTGGACAGCCTCGTTCGCTTCACCGCGCCCGGTGTGGTGCTCCTCGACCGGGCCTTCCCCGGCACGCCGACGGACTCCTGGTCGCGCGCGGCCGACCAGGCGAAAGCGGTGCTCAGCAAGGCGAAGGACGCCAAGGGCCGCTCCTTCGAGGTCGTCGATCTGGCACAGCCCGACCCGGACAGGATCACCGGGAGCGGGGGCGGGGGCGGGAGCGACGACTTCGTGTCCGCCTACGTCAATTTCTACGTCGCCAACGACTCGGTGTTCATGCCCCGGTTCGGGGACCGGAAGGCCGACGACCGAGCCCGGAGCATCCTGCGGGAGCACTTCCCCGAGCGCGACGTCGTGCCGGTCCGGATCGACACCATCGCCTCCGGTGGCGGCGGCATCCACTGCGCGACGCACGACGAGCCCGGCAGGCCGGTCGGCTGAGTCGGTCCCGACCGGTGAGTCGGGGTCACGGACCGGGACCGCGTCCAGCTGTGCTGGACGCGGTCTAGACTCGCCGGATGGCCGGCGATCTCCTCCGTCTCACCGTTCTGGGTTCCGCGACGCCCTATGCGAGCGTGGACAATCCGTGCTCGGGATATCTGGTGTCCCATGGCGGCACCCGCCTGTGGGTGGACGCGGGCAGCGGGACGCTCGCACAGCTGCAACGGCACGCGCGCCTGGACGAGTTGGACGCGATCTGGATCTCCCATCTGCACGCCGACCACAGCGCGGATTTGCTGACCGCTTACTACGGGGCTCTCTACGCCGACGTGCGGCTCGCTGCGCCGATCCTCCTGTACGGACCGCCGGGCATCGCCGACCGGCTGGCGCACTTCCTCACCAACGGCGCGGTCCGCAGCCCGCTCGAATCGGCCTTCGACGTGCGGGAACTGCACGACGGGCACCGGGCGCGCGTCGGCCGGCTCACACTGACCAGCCGGGTCGTGGCGCACGGCATCCCGGCTTTCGCCCTGCGCGTCGCGGCCGGGGACCGTTCACTGGTCTACTCCGGGGACACGGCGCCGTGCGCCAACCTCACCGGTCTGGCCGAGGATTGCGACGTACTGCTGTGCGAGGCCGACAGCGCACAGCAGCCCGCGGACGGCGATCAGGTCCATCACACGCCCGAGGACGCCGGGGACACGGCCGCCGCGGCCCGCGCGGGACGGTTGATCGTCACGCATGTGGGCCGCTCCCTCACCCCGGAACAGGCTGTGGCCCGCGCCGCGACCCGGTTCGACGGACCTGTGGTCCATGCCGCCCCCGGAGCTGTCTTCTCCGTCGGTTGAGCCGCGGACCGCGGCCGGTGACCTCCCCGGCCGCGGCCCTGTCAGCTCTCCGGTCACGGCCGCCGGCCCGCTCCCCGGCCGATGCACAACAGGCCGTACGTCAGGGCGCGCACCCGGAGAGTGACAATCCGCGCGGACTTCAATTGCCGCCCGCTCCGATCTCCGCGCCGACCGCCGCCAGTGCGGTCGTCACGGGCTGGAAGAAGGTCTCGCCGCCCGCGGCGCAGTCGCCGCTGCCACCCGAGGTGAGGCCGATCGCGCTCCCGTCCGCGGTGAACAGCGAGCCCCCGCTGTCTCCCGGCTCGGCACACACATCGGTCTGGATGAGCCCGGTGACGGTGCCCTCCGCGTAGTTCACCGTGGCGTTGAGTCCGGTGACGGTGCCCTCGTTGAGCCCGGTGGTGCTGCCCATGCGGGACACCTCGAGCCCGACGGCGGCTTCGGCGGCCTGCGTGATCTCCACGGTCTGGCCGTCGCCGGTGTCGACCGCGCTCGGGGCCTCGGTGGCCGGGTCGTCGTACGTGACGAGGGCGAAGTCACCCTCCCCCGGGAAGGTGGCGGCCTGGACGGTACCGATGGCCGCGCCGTCCTGGGCGTCCGACCAGCTCTCGGCGGCCACCCCGCAGTGTCCGGCGGTGAGGAAGCCGGGGCTGCCGTCATCGGTCGTCACGTTGAAGCCGAGCGAGCAGCGTGCGCCGCCGCCGAAGATGGCGTCACCGCCCGAGGCGAAGGGCTTGAACTCGCCCGCGGACTTCTGGATGCGGGCCATGCCCGTGCCGAGTGAGTCGACGGTCGCCTCCAGTTTGTCCCAGCGTTCGCCGGTGACCGTGCGGTCGGCCGTGACCACGATCTGGTTGGTCCTGGGGTCGGTGGCCCACGCGGTTCCGGCGATGGTGGCCCGGGAGGCCAGCGTCTTCGCCGCGGTGCCCAGTTCACCCGTGCTGTTGTCGACGCTGCGCGCCACCGCTCCGGCCTTGCGCACCTGGACGTTCACCGCGTTGTCGTCGCCCACGACGTTGACGACGAGCTGCTGCTTGGCCTCGTCGTAGTAGGCCCCGCCGTAGGCGTCGCCGAGCTGCGAGGCCATCGGCTCGAGAAGCTCCGCCGCCGAGGCCGCGCTGAGCTTTTTGGCGGCGGGCCCTTCGGCGGCCTCCGTCCCGGACTGCGAGGCGTTGGCCTGCTGCAGCAGGACGGCTGTGGCGACCATGCCCATGGCCGCGGCCCCTGCCAGCACGGCCTTTCGCTTGGGTATTCGCTTGTGCCTCAACTCGTCGCCTCCTGTGGGGGATGCCGGTCTCGATCACCGGCCGAAGCCGGGGACATGTCCGTCCCTGGATACGGGTGAGGCGAGAGTTGTGTTCATCCATAGGGCTGAGAAAGGATTTTGATGGGTAATCAGTTAAAGCGCCCCCGGCCGGGAGCCGGGGGCGACCAATAGCGGAACGACCGATTCGGCGGACGGGCACAGAAGGCCGTGGCGGGCCTTGCCTCGCGGCTCCCGCCGCTACCCGAAAGCAGCGGGAGGCGCGTCTCCTTGTCGGGCCGCGATCGCCGATCCTCCGGGTCGGGCCGCGATCGCCGATTCTCCGGCCGACAGCAGTCGCCGTGCCAGTTCGCGGCACCGCTCGCCGAGTTCCGGAGGGTCCAGGACCTCGAAGTCGTGCCCCAGCAGGAGCATGTGCATCAGCACGGCGTCGAGACGTTCGGCGCCGCTGAGCACCTCGCACCGTTCGCTCCCGCGCTGCCGTACGACGGCCGCCGCTGCCGGGATCTGCGCGCGCACCGTGTCGGCAGGCGCGTGCACGAGGAAGCGCGCCTGGTGCGGGTAGACCCGGCTCGCCACGCCCTCCTGTACGTACGCGGCCGCGTCGGGCGCGTCGCGTGGGGTGAAACGCCAGGTCCGTGCGGAGGCGTCGGTCATCCGGTCGACGCGGAAGGTGCGCCAGTCGTCGCGATCGAGGTCGTAGGCGAATAGGTACCAGCGCCGGTCGGACGCGACCAGGCGGTAGGGCTCGACCCGCCGCCGTCGCGTCTCGCCCCGCGTCTCATAGCCGAAACCGGCCTCGACCTCGTCGCGGCAGGCTCTGGCCAGCGTCATGAGGACCTCGGGGTCGACGGGCGTGCGCCCGCCGCCGAAGGCTTCCACCGAGCCCGTGAGCGCGCGCACCTCGTGCCGGAGCCTCGCGGGCAGCACCTGGTCGAGTTTGGTCAGCGCCCGCAGTGCGGCATCTCCGGCGCCTGCGACCGCGCCTCCCGCCCCGGCAAGCAGCGAGACGGCGGTGGCGATCGCCTCCCGGTCGTCGAGCAGCAGCGGCGGCAGTTCCTGCCCGGGGCCCAGTCGGTAGCCGCCGCCGACGCCCTGCCCGGCGTGCACCGGGTATCCGAGCGTGCGCAGCCGCTCGACGTCGCGCCGCACGGTGCGCGACGTGACCCCGAGCCGATCGGCCAGCTCGGGGCCGGTCCAGACCCTGCGCCGCTGCAACAGCCCGAGCAGGGTGAGCACCCGTTCCGTCGTGCCGAGGTCGTCACCGCTCGTCCCGTCCATGACGGCAACTCTCCCAGAGATAGCGGACCGATTCTGTCCGCCCTGGATGTCAGGGTGGTTCCAAGAACCCGCACACGCATTCCACCGTGAACGGAGCAACCCGATGAGCCGCCACCTGCAGATCACCTTCGACGCCCACGACCCGCGGGCCCTCTCCTCCTTCTGGCGCGACGCGCTGGATTACGTCCACCCGGGCCCGCCCGGTGTCGACCTGCCCGAGGGCGCCGACGCGCTGGCGGCCTGGGACGACTTCCTCGCGCGCATCGGCGTACCGGAGGATCAGCGCAACACGCGATCGGCCATCGAGGACCCGGCGGGCCACGGCCCCCGCGTCTTCTTCCAGCAGGTGCCGGAGGACAAGGCCGCCAAGAACCGTGTCCACCTCGACGTCCGCGCGGCTCCCGGCTTGCAGGGAGAGGAGCGGATGGCGGCGCTGGAGGCCGAGTGCGACCGCCTCGTCGCGCTGGGAGCCAAGCGGGTGCGCCGCGAGGAGCCCGCGCCCCCGATGAGCGCGGGGCACATCACGATGGCCGACCCGGAGGGCAACGAGTTCTGCCTGGACTGAGTTCGCCGGGCCGTCACGGTGCGTGATGGCTGGACGGGCGGGGTCTGTCCCGGCCGCCTACGTTGAATGCAGGAGCCCCTATCACCGGCGAAGCCGGTGGGCGCTGTACCGACAAAGGAGTGGTCATGGCTGACAAGGGCGGCATGGACAAGATGAAGGGCAAGGCCAAGGAAATGGGCGGCAAGGTCATGGGCGACCGTGACAAGCAGGCCGAGGGCAAGGCCGACCAGGCCAAGGGCGAGGTCAAGAAGGCCATGGGCGGTGCGCGCGACCGCGCGCAGGACGCGCAGGAGTCCCTGAAGCGCCGCCACACCTGACCGTCTCCGCCGAAGCCCCCGCTCCCGGTGAGCGGGGGCTTCCGGCGTTCCCGCCGGGCCGGGCTCCGGCAGCCGTTCCGGGGCATCCGCGCAGAGGCCGCACGGGGCAGCACGGGGCCACACGAGGCCGCACGAGGCCGCGCAGGACGCAGGGGCAGTGGGCCGCCCCGATGAATCCGGCCGGTCGTCACAGCGTGTCGGACCCGCACGTCGCGCTCCCCCGCGGGGCGTACGGCATCGTCGGCAGGACCCGCACCCGCGCTGATCACCACCACGGTGCGGCGGAGCTCGGACACCGGCGGCCCCGCGAAGGAGAGCAGATGTGGTGCGCGGAGTGAGAACAGGGGCGCTCGCGGCGGCGCTGCTCGCCGCGCTGAGCGGCTGCGGCAGCGTCCAGGAGCGCGAGGACGCCGCCGCCGATACGGTGTTGCGCTTCCAGGAGAACCTGCGCGGCCCCGACACCACGCGCGGATGTGCGCAACTGGCCCCCGGCACCCGCGACGAACTGGAGCAGACCGCGGAGTTGCCCTGCCCGCGCGCCCTGAGCGACGCGGGCCTGCCCACGGCGGTCGACGTACGCGCCGTCGATGTGTACGGACGCCAGGCCCGCGTCGTGACAACCCGCGACACGCTCTTCCTGTCGTCCTTCCCCGGCGGGTGGAAGATCACCGCGGCAGGCTGCACCGAGCGCCCGGAAATGCCGTATCAGTGTCTGGTGAAGGGCGGTTGACGGGTGCGGACGCTGTTCACGCTGTATCTGCTGATGGTGACCGGAGGCCTCGCCTACTGCATCACGCTGGGGCTGATGCAGCGATGAAACCGATCTGGCGCTTTCTGCGCGGCAACGGACTGACGCTGGCCTTCGGCACAGGATTCGTCCTGGCCCTGGCCGGGCAGGCGATCGCCGGGCACGCCGAGTTCAACAACCACCTCATCGCCGAGCAACTCCATCCGGTGAGCTTCGGCGGCTATCTCCTCACCTCCGACTTCGCCGTGGACGTGACGGAGAACTGGCAGTCCGAGTATCTGCAGTTCTTCCTCTACATCTTCGGCACGGTCTGGCTGCTCCAGAAAGGGTCGCCCGAGTCCAAGGAGCTCGACAAGGCGGGCCTGGAGACGGACGAGGAGCAGAAGCTCGGGCGGTACGCGAAGCACGACTCACCGCGCTGGGCGTCGGCGGGCGGTGTGCGCCAGGCCTGGTACTCCCGGTCCCTGGGCATTCTCATGTGCACTCTCTTCGTGCTCTCCTGGCTGGCGCAGTCCGTCACCGGCGTGGCCGCCTACAACGAGGAGCACTTGCGGGAACTCCAGGCTCCGATCAGCTGGTTGCAGTATCTGGGCGCCGCGGACTTCTGGAACCGCACCCTGCAGAACTGGCAGTCCGAACTGCTCGCCGTCGGGTCGATGGCCATCTTCTCCGTCTACCTGCGCCAACGCGGCTCACCGGAGTCGAAGCCGGTTGGCTCGGCCCACTCTTCGACCGGGGTCGAGGGCGGCTGAGGCCCGCGGCGGCGGGCGCCGGGCCGTGCGCCACGGGCCGCCTCACGGCGCATCAGGCGCGTACGGCACGATGGCCGCCTCGCCCGCCGCCTCCCGCAGGACGTCCCTGAGCATCTCCGGAGTCAGCCGGCCCGTGAACGTGTTGCGCTGGCTGACGTGAAAGCAGCCGTACAGGGTGACAGGACCGGGACCGGGACCGGGGGCGGAGTTCGCGGGCACGACGGCTCCCGCGGAGCCGCCGGTCGCCTGTGTCTCCGCGCGCTCCAGCGTCACCCGCGCGCCGTGCGCGAACTTGGGCCGCGGTTTCGGCACCCGCCATCCAGCCGCCTCGAAGGCCGGCAGCGCCGCCTGCCATCCGAACGCCCCCAGGATCACCGCCGACCGGAGCCGCGGCCCCAGCAGCTCCATCTCCCGTACGAGCCAGGGCCTGCACATGTCGCGCTCACCCGGCGTCGGCTTGTTCTCGGGCGGTGCGCAGTGCACCGGCGACGTCACCCGCACCCCGCGCAGCGTCAGTCCGTCGTCCGCGGACACCGCGAGCGGGCTCGACGCCAGGCCCACGTCGTACATCGCCCTGTACAGGACCTCGCCGGAGCGGTCGCCCGTGAACATCCGGCCCGTCCTGTTGCCTCCGTGCGCCGCGGGGGCGAGCCCGATGACGAGCATCGAGGCATCCGCGGGACCGAACCCGGGCACCGGCCGCGCCCAGTACGTCCAGTCCATGAAGGCGGCCCGTTTGACGCGCCCGACCTCTTCCCGCCAGGCGACAAGGCGCGGGCACGCGGCACATTCCGACACACGCGCGTCCAGCTCGGTCAGCGGATCCACGCGGGCCGCCCCGGGGCGTTTCCCCATCTGCTCGTCCGTCCTCACAACTCCCGCTCGTCCGCCTTCAGAACAGGTCGTCGTCCGTGGAACGGGCGAGCCGTGCCCGCATGTTCCTTTTCATCATCTGCAGCGCGGCCTCGGCCAGGTCACCGTGGATGCTCGCGCAGGCGTCCTCGGCCACCACGACTTGCAGGTGCCTGATGTGCGCGTCGAGCGCCGAGTAGAGGATGCACTGCTCGGTCACCTGGCCGCAGAGAACCACGGATTCGATGCCGCGCTGGCGGAGCAGGTACTCCAGCGGGGTGTCGTAGAAGATCGAATGCCGGGCCTTCACCACGAAGAGCGAGTCGCCCCCGGGCCGGATCGGGGCGACCAGGTCGGCGTGCGGGCCGCTCAGGACCTTGTCCAGGAGCTCGTCGTGGTGTGAGCGCCACAGGCCGAAGTTGTCGTTGACGTAGATCACCGCGATGTCCTCGGCCCGTGCCCGCTCGATCACTCTGCGGACGTTCGGCAGCACCTCCCTGACCGACTCGCGGAGCACCTCCGCGTCCGGGTGGTCGTACGTATTGATCATGTCTACGACGATGAGCGCCTTCTCAGCCATACTCCGAGTTCATCATGTCCCCCACGCGTGCCACGGGTGCCCCGCCCGTGGGCGGGGTCACGGCGGGATGCTCACTCGTCGACGGCCGAACCGAAGGCCGCGTCCGTCGCCGGGGCACCGAGCGCCGCCCCGCCGTACGACCAGGAGCCGTCCGCCACCAGGCCCTTCGTGCTCGCGGGCAGCACCCAGACCGCTCCGTCGTGCGTGTTCTCGCCCGGTGCCGCGGCGATCAGCTCGGAGCGGCCGTCGGCGTCGGTGTCGGCAAGGCGGAGCTGGCCGCCCCACACGTCGCCCTCCTCCACCACGCCGGGAACGTGGGAGGTGTTCTGGTCGAAGGACTGCGCGCCTGTGCCGGTCAGGCCTTCGGCCGAGCCACGCAGCAGCCAGACGGCGCCCGCGTCCCGGACCGTGCCCACGTCCTCGCCGGCCGCGCCGACCGCCACGTCCGCGTAACCGTCTCCGTCGACGTCGTCCACGGAAAGCTCCCCGCCCCAGGCGTCGCCGTCCTCGGCCGCGCCCGGAACGCCCGCGGAGTCCTGCGTCCACCACTGCGGCGCGTTGTCGGGCTCCTGGCCCACGGGGCCCTCTTCACCGCCGTAGTAGACGCCCGCCAAGCCGCCGTTCGCCCCCTGCGGCTGCTCGGCGGACGTGCTGGTCTGGCCGACCACCAGGTCGTCGTACCCGTCGTTGTTGATGTCGCCGGACGCGGTGCCGAGGCCGCCGTTCAGGTCCCGCTGGTGCGAGACGCCGCTCTCGCCGCCCGCGTATACGGACGACCAGCCCTGCTGGTAGCCGTCGTCGGGGCTGTAGCCGGAGATGACCAGGTCCGCGTAGCCGTCGCTGTCGTAGTCCCCGGTGGTCAGGTAGCCGGGCTGGATGGCGGTGCCCGCGGGGTGCTCCGTGGTGTCCACCGAGTCGGTGTGGCCGAGCTCGCCTCCGGCGTAGGTGAACAGCTGGGCGCCGTTGCGGTCGAGGACGGCCAGCACGTCGGCCGTGGTGTCGCCGGTGAAGCGGGCCGCGGTGACGGACAGGCCGAAGCGCGCGCCCTCCTGCGGGGCGGTCGCGGCGCGGTTCAGGGCACGGTCGGCGCGCAGTCCGGTCTTCGAGCCGAACAGGACGGTCACCCGGCCGGAGTTCTCCGCCTCTCCCACGTCCTCGCCGGGCGCGCCGATGACCGCGTCGTCGTAGCCGTCGCCGTCGAGGTCGCCCGTGGCCACGGACGAACCGAAGGTGTCGTACGCCTCCGAGCTGCCCGGCACGCCCGCGGTGGACTGGCTGAACACGGATGTACGCGCTTCGGGCACGCTGTTGTCGACGCCGATGCCGCCGGCCGCGCCGTACTGGACCGTGACGTATCCGGCGCCCTTCTTGCCGCCGACGGTGCCGTCCGGAGCGCCGATGAGGACATCGTCGTAGCCGTCGCCGTCGAAGTCGGAGTTGCGGTCGGCGGCGCTCGTGCCGCCCGGTACGCCTGCCAGGGCCGCGGGGGCCGCGGCGATGCCGACGCCCGACAGGAGCAGGAAGGACGCGGCCGCCACGGCGGCGGACGTCTTGGTGCGGCGGGTACGGACGGTCGTGCGGTGCGGGCGGGCCGTGCCGGAACCGGCGCCTGCCCCGGTGTCTGTGCCGGTGCCTGTTTCGATGGACGTGCTGGTCATGTCCTGCTCCCCCGTGGGTCTGATGACGTCTGAGCGGAAAGATCCGGGCATGTCGCGTGATTGCTCGACAAGTGCCCGTTCCTCACTGACGCCCAGTTCGACCCGGGAAGCCGTACGGGAGTTGTGGTGCGCGCCGTGGGTGTGACACAGCGGTGACATCAGTTGCACGACGCGGACCTCGCGCGAGGGGGCGCGCGAACACGTACTGCTGCCCTCAGGCGGCGAACGCTTCGATGGTGAGGCGGAGTTTCAGGCGGCGGCCGGTCATGCCTTTCGCCGTCGTCACGCCGAACGCGTACCGGTCGACGGTGGCCGTTCCCTCAGCCGTCAGCCGCCGGCCGTCCGACGCGACCGCTCCGACGGTGACGGCGACGGGCCGCGTGACGCCCCGCACCGTCAACTCCCCGCGCAACTCCGCCGTCCCCGTCGCGGATTCAGCGACCCGGCTGCTGCGGAACCCGATCTCGGGGTGCCCGGCCGCGTCGAGATAGTCGGCGGACACGACATGCCGGTCGCGGCGCTTCAGACCCGAGTCGAACGTGTCCGCCCGGATCGTCACGTCCACCGCGGAGTCCTCGACAACATCGGTCACGGTGATCACCCCCCGGACGATGTCGAAGGTGCCCCGCACCGGGAGCAGTCCGAACACCGTGCGCGTCCGGAACCGCACCGTCGAGGTCATCGGGTCGATCTCGTACGTGCCGCTCTCCGGCACGTTCTGCTCTGTCCGCGTCGGCAGGACCATGGCGTCCACGCCTCCCTCTTCCACCGTCCGCGGCGGCTCGTCCGCCGTCGCGGTCACTGAACTCATCGTGCTAGCGGGGCACGGGCGGCGGGCAGATCCGGATGTCGTCGATCCGCCGGTACAAATGTCACCCGCCTCGGCGGCGGTGGAAGGGGAGGAGCCTGCTCAGTGGCTGCCGGTGAGTTCGCCGCTGAGCTTCTCGTGGATGCGGGCGCTCGGGCCGTTCAGGCCGATGATCTCGACCGTCTTGCCGCGCTGGGCGTACTTGGCCGCGATCGCGTCCAGAGCGGCGACGGAGGAGGCGTCCCAGACGTGGGCGCCCGTCAGATCGATGACGATCTTGTCGGGGTCACCGGCGTAGTCGAACCGGCCGACGAGTTCGTTGGCGGAGGCGAAGAACAGCGCGCCGGTGACGGAATAGGTGACGTTGCCGTCGTGATGGCCGGGGACGGCGGTGACCTCGGCGTGGTGGGCGACGCGCTTGGCGAAGACGGCCATCGCCGTGAGCGATCCCGCGACCACGCCGACGGCGAGGTTGTGCGTGGCGACCACGCACACCACGGTGACGACCATGACCGTGATCTCGCCGGCGGGCATCCGCTTGAGCGTCTTGGGTGCGATGGAGTGCCAGTCGAAGGTCGCGAAGCAGACCATCACCATCACGGCGACC
>NZ_BMTR01000003.1 GCF_014649775.1 Streptomyces longisporoflavus
GGTGGAGGTGACTGGTACTAATAGGCCGAGGGCTTGTCCTCAGTTGCTCGCGTCCACTGTGTTGGTTCTGAAACCACGAACAACCCCGTATGTCGGGCCACGACTGCGGTGCGGTTGACAGTTTCATAGTGTTTCGGTGGTCATAGCGTGAGGGAAACGCCCGGTTACATTCCGAACCCGGAAGCTAAGCCTCACAGCGCCGATGGTACTGCAGGGGGGACCCTGTGGGAGAGTAGGACGCCGCCGAACTATTATTAACGGAAAACCCCCGCACCCTCTGGGTGCGGGGGTTTTCTGCGTTCTGGATCTTTTGTAAGGGGAAGTCCCGGAGAAGGGGCCTTTCCCTTTTCCGGTCAGAGGCGGCCGGCTGCCTTTAGGGACAGGTATGCGTCTGCCAGTGCCGGGGCCAGGTTCGTGGGTGTTGCGTCTACGACTGTGACGCCGTGCCGGGTGAGTTGTTCTGCCGTGCGGTGGCGTTCTGTGTGGGCCCGGGCTGCGGCAGCCGCTTCGTACACGGCCTCTGTTGTTCCGCGTGCCTTGGCCATCTGCTCTATGTGCGGGTCGGCCACTGATGCGAGGAGGACCGTGTGGCGCTGGGTGAGGCGGGAGAGTACGGGGAGCAGGCCCTCTTCGATGGGCGCTGTGTCGAGGCTGGTCAGCAGCACGATCAGCGAACTGCGGGTTGCCGTGCGGAGAGCCATTGAGGTCAGGCCTCTGGCGTCCGTCTCGACGAGTTCGGGTTCGAGGGTGGCCAGGGCGTTGACGACCGAGGGGAGTACGTCGCCTGCTGCTCTGCCCTGGACCAGGGCGCGTACCCGGCGGTCGTAGGCGAGGAGGTCCACTCGGTCTCCGGCTCGGGAGGCCAGGGCCGCTAGGAGCAGGGCCGCGTCCATCGAGGCGTCGAGGCGCGGGGCGTCGCCGACACGGCCTGCCGAGGTGCGGCCGGTGTCGAGGACGAGCAGGATGTGGCGGTCTCGTTCGGGGCGCCAGGTGCGGATGGCGACGTTGGACTGGCGGGCGGTGGCGCGCCAGTCGATGGAGCGGGTGTCGTCGCCGGGGACGTAGTCGCGGAGGCTGTCGAATTCCGTGCCCTGACCGCGGGTCAGGACGCTGGTGCGGCCGTCCAGTTCGCGCAGGCGGGCGAGCTTGGACGGGAGGTGCTTGCGGCTGGTGAAGGGCGGCAGGACCCGGAGCGTCCACGGGACCTGGTGGCTGCCCTGGCGGGTGAGGAGGCCGAGGGGGCCGTACGAGCGGATGGTGACGCGGTCCGCCCGGTGGTCGCCGCGGCGGGTGGGGCGCAGGCGCGTGGTGAGGCGGCGGCGTTCGCCGGGCGGGATCGTCAGGCGGTGCCGGGACGCGTCGATCTCGGTGCCGGGCTGCCAACTGCTGGGGGGCCAGGCGTCGCGGACGCGGGCGCGCAGGGGGCGGCCGGAGGGGTTGGTGACGGTCAGTTCGACGTCGGCTGGTTCGCCCAGGCGTACGGAGGTGTCTCCGGTGCGGGTCAGGCCCAGCCGGCGTACGGGAGCGGCCAGGGCGAAGTCGCAGGCGCAGGCCAGGGCCAGGGGAGCGTTCACGGCGAGGATGCCTGTCCAGCTGGGGTCCCAGATGCCTACGGGGAGGCTGCCGAGGGCCGCCAGGAGGGCTGTGCGGCCGGTGAGGGCCATCAGCGGGGGACCTGGACGTGGGCGAGGATGGCGTTGATGACGGAGTCCGCCGTCACGCCCTCCATCTCGGCCTCCGGGCGGAGTTGTACGCGGTGGCGGAGGGTGGGCAGGGCGAGGGCCTTCACGTCGTCGGGGATGACGTAGTCGCGGCCCGTCAGCCAGGCCCAGGCGCGGGCCGTCGAGAGGAGCGCCGTGGCGCCTCGGGGGGAGGCGCCCAGGGTGAAGGACGGCGAGTCGCGTGTGGCTCGGCAGATGTCCACCACGTAGGCGGTGATCTCGGGGGAGACGGAGGTCTTGGCGACCGCGGCGCGGGCCGCTTCCAGGTCGGCGGGGCCTGCCACGGGGCGGATGCCGGCGGCTTGGAGGTCGCGGGGGTTGAAGCCTTCCGCGTGGCGGGTGAGGACGTTGATCTCGTCCTGGCGGGAAGGGAGGGGGACGGTGAGCTTGAGGAGGAAACGATCCAGCTGGGCTTCGGGGAGGGGGTACGTGCCTTCGTACTCGACGGGGTTCTGGGTGGCCGCGACGAGGAAGGGCTCGGGGAGCGGGCGCGGGGTGCCGTCGACCGTGACCTGGCGTTCCTCCATGGCTTCGAGGAGGGAGGACTGGGTCTTGGGAGGGGTGCGGTTGATCTCGTCGGCGAGGAGGAGGTTGGTGAAGACCGGGCCCGGCTGGAAGGAGAACTCGGTGGTGCGGGCGTCGTAGATGAGGGAGCCGGTGACATCGCTCGGCATCAGGTCCGGGGTGAACTGGACGCGCTTGGTGTCGAGTTCGAGGGACGCGGTGAGGGCGCGGACGAGCAGGGTCTTCGCGACTCCGGGGACGCCTTCGAGGAGGACGTGGCCGCGGCAGAGGAGGGCCACCACGAGGCCCGTCACCGCGGGGTCCTGGCCGACCACGGCCTTGGAGATCTCGGTGCGCAGGGACTCCAGGGAGGAGCGGGCGCTGCCGGAGCTCCCGGAGTTCTCGGCGTTGTCAGTGGTCGGGTCCATCATGAAGTACGTACCTCTTTTTCGAGGGCGTCGAGTTGGTCGGCGAGGGTGATGAGGGCTGCGTCGTTGGCGGGGGGTGGGCCGAAGAGGAGGGGGTGCAGGTCCTGTCCGGGGGCGCGGAGCCGGGTGGACAGGGCGGGGAGCAGGGTTTCGGGCGCGTGCGCCCGGCCGGGGGATACGCCGATGAGGGGGGCGATGCGGGTGCGGGTGGCCGAGCGGAGGGCGGCGGCCGCGCGGTCGCGGGCGTTCGCCTTGCGGTAGAGGCGGGCTCGGCCTTCGACGGTTTCGGAGGCGCGGATGGCTACGGGGAGGCGTTCGGGGACCAGCGGGCCGAGGCGGCGGGCGCGCCACAGGGCGGCGAGGGCGGCGGCGATGGTGAGTTGCAGGGTGCCCCAGAGCCAGCCGTCGGGGATCAGGTCGAAGAAATCGCGGTCGGCTTCGTCGGTCGCGGCGTCGTCGGAGAGGGAGGGGAGGTACCAGACCAAGTGGGGCCGGGAGCCGAGGAGTTGCAGGGCCAGTGAGGCGTTGCCCTGCTTGTCGAGGCGGTCGTTGAGGAGGATGTCGGGGGCGCCGAGTACGACGGTGTCGCCGCCTCCCTCGGTCGCCGGGAGGTGCAGGAGGCTGGGCAGGCCGTCGCTGAGGTAGCAGGCCTCGGCGTCCGGGGCGAGGGTGTCGTAGCGCCGGCCGCCCACGTCGGCGGAGCCCGCGCGTTCGGCGGCGGGCAGCGAACAGCGGGGGGAGAGCGTCGAGTCGAGGCTGGGGGTGGCGTCCGCGGTGACCCCCGGCGCGAGGGTGCTGACCGAGGGGGTTCCGGGGGCGAGGAGGACGGTGCGGCCCCGGGAGCCCTCGGTGGCCGTGCGGAGGCGCTTTTGCTGGCGCTCGGTGAGGCGGTCGGGGGCGGCCACCAGGAGCGTGGTGTCCGGGCCGGCGGCGGCTCCGGCTTCCTCGGAGGTGGTGACCACGCGGGTGGACACGCCGCGATCGGCGAGGAGTTCGGCGACGGCGCGGCTGCCATAGGGGTCTGCGGAGCGCGGGTCGAGGCGGCCGTGCTGGGCGCCGGAGCGAACGGCCGCGACGGCGATGGCGGCTGCCAGGAGTACGACCAGGGCGAGGAGGATGCCGCGGGTTCGGATCCAGAGTTGGCGGGGGGTGGGTGCGGAGGAGGTCGGGGCGGAGGACGTTGGTGCGGAGGCAGTCGCCGATGCTGTCGCGGATGCGGATGCGGATGCGGATGCGGATGCGGATGCGGATGCGAGGGCGGTGGTGGCCTGCGGGCGTGCGGATGCGGATGCGGGCGCGGTGGTGGCCTGCGGGGGCGCGGTTTTGGGGTTGCTGGTTCCGGGGGTGCTGGGTGCGGAGGTGGGGCCGGGGCCGGGGGTGGAGTCGGGCCTTGTTTTGCTGAGGAGGCCGAGTCGGGGCGCGGATTCGGGTGTCGGCTCGGGGGCTTCGGGTTCGCGCTCGGGCGGGCGACTTCCGGCTTCGGGGTTGCTGTTTCCGGGGGTGCCGGGTGCGGAGGTGGGGCCGGGGGTGGCGTCGGGGCTTGTTTTGTTGAGGAGGGCGGGCCGGGGCGCGGATTCGGATGGGGGCTCGGGGGCTTCGGGGTCGCGCTCGGGCAGGTGACTTCCGGCTTCGGCCTTGGCTCCGGTCGTTGCCCGATGGGCCTTGGTGCTGCCCGTGCCCGCCTCCGGACGGGGGGTGTCGTCCGGCCCGGGCTTGGTGTGGGACGACGGGCCCGTTTCCGGGGTGGGCTTGTCGGGGTCCTTGGGCGGGGTCACCGGTGGCC
Source organism: Streptomyces longisporoflavus (assembly GCF_014649775.1). Taxonomy (GTDB): domain Bacteria; phylum Actinomycetota; class Actinomycetes; order Streptomycetales; family Streptomycetaceae; genus Streptomyces; species Streptomyces longisporoflavus. The sequence goes on from NZ_BMTR01000003.1 coordinate 4,437, forward strand.
TCCCTCATGGGTGGGGCTGAGGGTTGGCCTTGTCTGGGTGAGGGCGGTGTCCAGGGTGGTCAGGCGGTCGTACGTCGGTTCCGTCGCGGTGCGGGCTCCGTACGTGATGGCGTCGAACGACCGGGCCGCCGCATGGAGTTCGGGGGCGTGGGCCGGGAGGGTGCGTGAGGCCTCCGCCGCTGCTTCGTCCGCCGTGCGGCCGGGGCGGGGGTCCAGGAGGGCGCGTTCCTCCAGGGAGCGGACGATCGCCCGCATGCGCTCCTGGACGGCTTGGTTCCAGTGGCCCTGGGCGGCGTGTGCCTCAGCGGCGGCGCGATGTTCCGCGGCGGTGCGCGGGCGGTCGTCGAAGAGGGCGGGGGACGAGGCGGGGGCTCGGTGCGGGGTGCCGAGGCGCCACCAGAGTGCCCCGATGAGAGCCAGTACCGCGATGACGATGACCAGGACGCCGAGCCCGCCGCCCGGGGTTGCCCCCGCGGCGGCGGTGAACAGGTCGTCGACCCACTCCCAGAAGCGGTTGAGGGCGCGCTGCAGGAGGCTCGGGTCGTTCTCGTGGTACGGCGGCTTGGACAGTTCCCGTTCGGCGGCCTCCCGCGCGGGGTCGCGCGGAATCGTCACCGGCGGGGCGTCGTCACCGCCGGTGCCTCGTACAAGTGATGCGACCGTTCTTGACCCGTGCAGCGCTGCCCCCGTCACCGCATCAGCTCCCGGGGGTTCCGGGGGCGCCGCCGCCGTTGCCCTGGAGGCCGGCCGCGCGCGCGAGTTCGAGGTCGAGGGCCTCACGGCGGATGCGCTGGTCGACGTACAGGAGGACGGTGACGCCCGCGGTGATCGGGAACGTCAGCATCGAGCCGATGATCGAGCCGATGCCGCTGACGATCAGGAAGGTCCAGCCGAGGTCGCCGGTGCCGCTGTCGAGGAAGCCGGTGACGCCGTCGCCGCTGAGCGCGCCCGCGATGAGCGTGAAGGGGATGACGATGATCGACGCCACTACGTTGGCGATGACCGCGGCGAGCAACTGGATGCCGAACACCCGCCACCAGGAGCCGCGGACCAGCTTCGCGGAGCGGGCCATCGACTTCTTCACGCCCTGCTTCTCCAGCATCAGGGCGGGCGAGGCGAGCGAGAAGCGGACGAGCAGCCAGACGGCGACGACGCCGGCGGCGAATCCGCCGAGCACGGCGAGGCTGATGCCGGCGTCGGACGACCCGGCCACCGCGATCAGTACGCCGGGCAGGGTGCCCGCGGCGACGATCGCGGCGCCGATGAGCGGCAGCAGCAGCGTCAGGCCGACCAGCCTCGGCAGCTGCGGCTTGGCGTCCTGCCAGGCCTCGGCCGTGGTGACCGGCTTACCGAGCACCGCACGGCTGGTCACCATCGTGAGCAGGGCGGTGGCGACGATCGTGCCGAGCAGGGTGATCAGCAGGACCACGCCGGAGCTCAGCAGGGTGTCGCCGAGGGCACGGGTCAGTTCGCCGACGGTGGCGCTCGGGTCGTCGAGGGCTTCCGTGCTGGCGCTGTCGTCGAGGACGAGCCCTTGCAGCAGGATGACGACGATCTCGGTGAAGACGGCCACGGCCAGGGAGATGCCGAGCACCGTGCGCCAGTACGTACGCATCGTGGAGACCGCGCCGTCCAGGATCTCGCCGACGCCGAGCGGCCGCAGCGGGATGACGCCGGGCTTCGCGGCGGGCGGAGGGCCCTGCCAGGCGCCCCAGCCGGGGTAGCCACCGGGGCCGCCAGGACCGACCGGACCGCCGGGGCCGGGGCCTCCGGGGCGTCCGCCGCCCCAGCCGCCGCCGGGCGGCGGCGGAGGCGGTGGCGGGGTCTGGCCGGGCGGCGGCGGGCTTGGGGCGGACCACTGGGCGGGCGGCGGCTGCTCCTTGGACCACTTCGAGGGCGGTCCTTCGGGCTTGGCCGCAGGCTCGGCTGGTTCGGCCTTGCCGGAGTCCTGTCCGTCGGAGGGGGCAGATCCGGGCGAAGCCCAGCCCGGAGTGTCGTTCATCGTCGCTCCTTCACGGTGCCCGTCCGCGGTCGCGGCGGCCGGTTTGCAGCCATCGTGCCATGGCACACCCTTGCGGTGACCGGGCAGCGCATGGGCTGCACACCTTCAATTGTCCGACAGGTACGGGGCAGACTGGGCGGATGGCTGATCAGTACGCGCAATCAGGCGAGGACATCCGGCCCCCCGAGAACCCGACGATTCCGGTGAACCAGGTGAAAGAGGCGGCCCCGGCGATCCCCGCGATCCGCTGGGCCGAGCCGCCGGAGGGCCCCGTACTGGTCCTCCTCGACCAGACCAGGCTGCCCGGCGAGGAGACCGAGCTGGTGTGCACGGACGCGCCGGCCCTGGTGGAGGCGATCCGCACGCTGGCGGTGCGCGGGGCGCCGCTGCTCGGCATAGCCGGCGCGTACGGCGTCGCGCTCGCGGCCGCGCGCGGCTTCGACGTGGACGAGGCGGCGGTCGCGATCGCCGGGGCCCGGCCGACCGCGGTCAACCTCGGCTACGGCGTACGCAGGGCCCTGGCGGCGTACCGCTCGGCGGTCGCGGGCGGGGCGGGGCGGGAGCAGGCGGGCGCCGCGGCCCTGGCGGCGGCGCGGGCGCTGCACGGGGAGGACGCCGAGGCCAGTGCGCGGATGGCGGTGCACGGTCTGGCGCTGCTCGACGAGATGCTGCCCGGCGGCGGACACCGGATTCTCACGCACTGCAACACCGGAGCGCTGGTCTCCGGAGGCGAGGGGACGGCGTTCGCGGTGGCCCTCGCCGCGCACCGGGCGGGGAGTCTTCGCAGGCTGTGGGTGGACGAGACGCGTCCCTTGATGCAGGGTTCGAGGCTGACCGCGTATGAGGCGGCGCGGGCCGGAATGGCGTACACCTTGCTTACGGACAGCGCGGCGGGGTCGCTGTTCGCGGCGGGTGAGGTGGATGCCGTGCTGATCGGCGCCGACCGCATCGCGGCCGACGGTTCGGTGGCCAACAAGGTGGGGAGCTATCCGCTCGCGGTGCTCGCCCGCTACCACCACGTGCCGTTCATCGTGGTGGCGCCGGTCACGACCGTGGACCCGGAGACCCCGGACGGAGCGTCCATCGAGGTGGAGCAGCGGGCGGGTCATGAAGTGACGGAGGTCACGGCACCGTATGTGCCGATGGCCGGATTCGAAGCGGGAGGCGGGATCGCGGTGGCACCTCTGGGGACCCAGGCGTACAACCCCGCGTTCGACGTGACACCTCCGGAACTGGTGACGGCGATCGTCACCGAGGAGGGCGTCGTGTCGCCCGTGACAGCAGAGGGCCTGGGCGAGCTGTGTGCCAGGTCACGCCAGGTATCGATGAGCTAATGGGATGATGTCAGGCATGAAGGGACGAGTCCTTGTCGTCGACGACGACACCGCACTGGCCGAGATGCTCGGGATTGTGCTGCGTGGTGAAGGTTTTGAGCCGTCGTTCGTAGCTGATGGCGACAAGGCGCTGGCCGCTTTCAGGGAGGCAAAGCCGGATCTTGTACTGCTGGATTTGATGTTGCCGGGCCGTGATGGCATCGAGGTGTGCCGCCTGATCAGGGCGGAGTCCGGGGTGCCGATCGTCATGCTCACGGCCAAGAGCGACACGGTGGACGTGGTGGTCGGCCTGGAGTCGGGCGCCGACGACTACATCGTGAAGCCCTTCAAGCCGAAGGAGCTCGTGGCCCGCATCAGGGCGCGGCTGCGGAGGTCCGAGGAGCCCGCGCCGGAGCAGCTGGCCATCGGTGACCTGGTCATCGACGTGGCGGGGCACTCCGTGAAGCGTGAGGGGCAGTCGATCGCGCTGACGCCGCTGGAGTTCGACCTCCTGGTCGCGCTGGCCCGCAAGCCGTGGCAGGTGTTCACGCGTGAGGTGCTGCTCGAGCAGGTCTGGGGCTACCGCCACGCGGCCGACACCCGGCTGGTGAACGTGCACGTCCAGCGGCTGCGCTCGAAGGTCGAGAAGGACCCCGAGCGCCCGGAGATCGTGGTGACCGTCCGTGGTGTCGGTTACAAGGCCGGACCGAGCTGACATGTCCCGGGACAGTTCCCCCGTACCGCCCGGGGCTCCGGGTGGCCGCTCGGGGCGGACTGGAGGGCAGGGGCGGCGCGGCTCCACGTACGGGCGGCTCCTCGACAGTGGTCTGCTGTTGCAGGGCGGGGTGCAGGGCAGCCCCGTCCTGAGGCTCTTCGTGCGCTGGGTACGGCGGCCGCTGCTGCCCGCCCTGCGGCTGTGGCGGCGCAACATCCAGCTGAAGGTCGTCGCCACGACGCTGCTCATGTCGCTCGGCGTGGTCCTGATGCTGGGTTTCGCCGTCCTGAGTTCGGTGAACAACGGCCTGCTCAAGGCCAAGGTGAAGGCGTCGCAGAGCCAGGCCGACGGTGGCTTCAGGGCCGCTCAGGACGAGGCGAACTCCGCCCGGCCGCGCTCCGGGCAGGACAGCGGCGGCGGCACCTCCGACGGCGGGGCGACGCCGCCCACCGCCGTGTGGATGTCCGACCTGGTGGAGCAGCTCTCCAGCGGCGGGCAGAGCGCGTTCAACGTGGTGACGCTGAGCCCGACGTCCGCGCAGGGCAACACCAGTGTGCGCGGGCCGCGTGCCTCCGGGGGCGTGGACCCGATCCAGAGCGTGCCCGAGGCGCTGCGCGACAGCGTCGACAAGGGCACCAGGGCGTATCAGAGCAATACCCGCATCGTCTTCAACGACGGCCGTGAAGCCCAGCCCGGCCTCGTCATCGGCAAGCGTCTGAACGACCTGAACGGCGATCCCTACCAGCTGTACTACCTCTTCCCGCTGACGCAGGAGGAGGAGTCGCTCGGCGTCGTCAGGACGACCCTCGCCACCGCGGGCCTGTTCGTCGTGGTGCTGCTCGGCGCCATCGCCTGGCTGGTGGTGCGCCAGGTCGTCACGCCGGTACGGATGGCCGCAGGCATCGCCGAGCGGCTGTCCGCCGGGCGCCTTCAGGAACGTATGAAGGTCACCGGAGAGGACGACATCGCGCGGCTCGGCGAGGCCTTCAACAAGATGGCGCAGAACCTCACGCTGAAGATCCAGCAGCTGGAGCAGCTCTCGCGGATGCAGCGCCGCTTCGTCTCGGACGTCTCGCACGAGCTGCGGACGCCGCTGACGACCGTACGGATGGCCGCCGACGTCATCCACGACGCGCGCGTGGACTTCGATCCGGTGACGGCGCGGTCGGCCGAGCTGCTCGCTGATCAGCTCGACCGGTTCGAGACGCTGCTCGCGGATCTCCTGGAGATCAGCCGGTTCGACGCGGGCGCGGCGGCTCTGGAGGCCGAGCCGATAGACCTGCGTGAGGTCGTACGACGGGTCGTGGGCGGCGCGGAGCCGCTCGCGGAGCGCAAGGGGACCCACATACGGATCGTCGGGGACCAGCAGCCCGTGGTCGCCGAGGCGGACGCCCGCCGGGTGGAGCGGGTCCTGCGCAACCTCGTGGTCAACGCCGTGGAGCACGGCGAGGGCCGGGACGTCGTGGTGCGGCTCGCCGCGGCGGGCGGCGCGGTCGCGGTCGCGGTGCGGGACTACGGAGTGGGGCTCAAGCCCGGCGAGGCGACCCGTGTGTTCAGCCGCTTCTGGCGGGCCGACCCGGCACGCGCGCGTACCACCGGCGGTACGGGGCTCGGGCTCTCCATCGCCCTGGAGGACGCGCGGCTGCACGGCGGCTGGCTGCAGGCGTGGGGTGAGCCGGGCGGCGGCTCGCAGTTCCGGCTGACGCTGCCGCGTACGGCGGACGAGCCGCTGCGGGGCTCGCCGATACCGCTGGAGCCCGACGACTCGCGGCGCCACCGCGGCCTGAACGACGCCGGTCTCCCGCCCGGCGGCTCGAACAAGCTCGCCACGGTGCCGGCGCAGCCGTCGGCGGCCGAGCGGGTGCCGCCGCCGGTCCCCGCGAGGGCGCCGATAGCGCCACGGCTCGCACAGGCGTCGGCCACGGCGGATCCGACCGCGTGGCCGGGGAGCGGGTCGCGTGTCGTCCCGCGCCGGCCGCTGGACGACGAGGTGGCGCGCGGCGAGGGGCCGCGCGACGAGGAGTCGGGGGGCGTCGGGTCCGAGGGGCCGGCGTCCGAGGAGCTCGGGTCCGAGGGGCCTGAGCCTGGGCGGTCCGCGTCCGGGCGGTCCGCGTCCGACGGGGCCCGTGACGCCGGTGGACCGCCGACGGAAACAGATCCCGCCAGGGAAGGGGAGGCCTCTCGTGGGCGCTGACCACGATCGCCGCGCTCACGCTCCCGCTCGCGCCTACCGGCGTCCGCTGCGGGCAGGCCTGCTGTTCGGCTGCTGCGGCGTGCTGCTCGCGGGCTGCGCCTCGATGCCCGACAGCGGAAACCTCAAGGCCGTCGACGCCTCCCAGCGCCCCGACTCGCAGTCGCAGGTCCGCGTCTACGCGATGCCGCCCGCCGACGACGCGAGCCCCGTGGAGATCGTCCAGGGCTATCTTGAGGCGCTGACCAGCGACGACCCCGAGTTCGCGATGGCTCGCAAGTATCTGACCAAAGAAGCGTCCAAGACCTGGGACCCGACCGTGCGGACGACCGTGCTCGAGAACGGGCCGCGGCAGGGAACGAGTCTCGGGGACGAAAACGAGAGCGGCCGTTCGTTCCCGCTGACCGGGCGCAAGGTCGCCACGGTCGACAAGGAGCACGCGTACCAGCTCGACGACGCCGCGTACAACCAGGTCATCCACCTCACCCAGCAGGACGGGCCGGGCGGCAAGGAGTGGCGGATCGACCGGGTGCCGCCGGGGGTCGTGCTCGGGCAGTCCGACTTCCAGCGGATCTACTGGTCCGTCAACAAGTACTACTTCGCGACGCGGTCCGCCGGTTCGCCGTCCGGGGCGACCGGCGGCGGCCAGGAAGGTCTCGTCGCCGACCCCGTCTACATACGGCAGCGAATAGACCCCGTGACGGAGACCGTCAAGGCGCTGCTCGAAGGCCCCACCACGTGGCTCAAGCAGGTCGTGGACACCCGCTTCCCGACGGGTACGACGCTCAAGTCGGGCACCAGGACGCTGGCGCCCGACGACCAGGGCAAGCTGACGGTACCGCTGAACGCGAAGGCCGATACGGCGAACCAGGAGCGGTGCACCGAGATGGCCGCGCAGATGCTCTACACGCTCCAGGACCTGACGTCGTCGGGCGTCGAGGAGGTGGAGCTGCAGCGCCGCAACGGCTCGCAGCTGTGCGTCCTGAGCAAGGATCGGGCCGAGTCCGTCGCCTCACGCCGCACGGCGGACCACCCCAACTTCCAGTACTTCATCGACGACAAGCGGCGCCTGGTGCGGATGCCGGCCAGCTCGGGGCGGACGACCACGGATCCCGTGCAGGGCAAGCTGGGCAGTGGCGAGCAGCCGCTGCGTTCCGCGGCCGTGTCGCGTGACGAGGAGCGGGCGGCCGGGGTGTCGCTCGACGGGCGCTCGCTGTACATGGGGTCGCTGGTCTCCGAGACGCCGCTGGGCAAGCCGGAGGTGCGCAGCAAGGCCAAGTCGGAGGAGGACGGTCTCTCCACGCCCAGTTGGGACGGCCGCGGCGACCTCTGGGTGGCCGACCGTGACCCGAAGCGCCCGCGGCTGCTCTGGCTGGACCAGGGCGCGGGCGAGCCGATGCCGGTGGAGATCGCGAACCTCGATGGACGGATCGAGGCGGTGCGGGTGTCGGCGGACGGCGTGCGGATCGCGCTCCTCGTGAAGAAGGACGGCAAGACGTCCCTGAAGATCGGCCGCGTCGAGCGGACGGGCGCCAAGGGCGAGCAGCCGGCCATCTCGGTGGTCGAACTGCGCCGGGCGGCACCGCAGATGGAGGAGGTCACCGCCATGTCGTGGGCGGGCGGCAGCCGCCTCGTGGTGGTCGGGCGCGAGTCCGGTGGCGTGCAGCAGATGCGGTATGTCCAGTGCGACGGTTCGATGCCCGCGAGCACGACGCTGCCCGGCCTCACCGGCGTGAAGGAGATCGCTGCCTCCGAGGACGAGCGACAGCCGCTGGTGGCGCACTCGGACGACGGGATCGTGCGACTGCCCACGGGCGCGCAGTGGCAGACGGTGGTCAAGGAGGGGTCGGCGCCGGTCTATCCGGGCTGACGCCGCCGGCGTAACGCGCCGCCCGCGCCGCCGAGTTGGCTTCAGGTGGTTGTCCACAGGCGGTTGTCCACAGGGGTGGCAGGGCCGAGCGCGCCTTGGCACAGTGGTGGGCATGCCGGGGTGGTGGCAGGACCTTGCCGATCTGGTGCTGCCGGCCGAGTGCGGAGGCTGCGCCAGGCCTCGTACGGCGCTCTGCGTTCAGTGCGGTGACGCCCTGTGCGGTGCCGCGCCGTGCCGGGTGCGCCCCGATCCACGGCCGGCCGGGCTCCCGGTGGTGCACGCGGCGGCTGTGTACGAGAACGCGGTGCGGGCGGTGCTGCTCGCGCACAAGGAGCGGGGCGCTCTGGGGCTTGCCCGGCCGCTGGGCGCGTCTCTTGCCGGGGCGGTGCGTGCGGGGTTGCGGGGCGGGGAGGCTTCGGGGCGTGGGTGCGTTGCGGGTGAGCGGGACGGGGGCGCCGGGGGCGACGGTGGCGCCGGGGTGGGTGGTGACGCTGCGGTACTGCTCGTGCCGGTGCCGTCGACGCGGGGGTCCGTGCGGGCGCGCGGGCACGATCCGGTGCGGCGGATCGCGCTGGCCGCCGCGGGGGAGTTGCGGCGGGGCGGGACGCGGGCCCGGGTGCTCTGCGTGCTGCGCCAGCGGCGTGCGGTGGCCGACCAGTCGGGGCTCAACTCCCGGCAGCGGCAGGCGAATCTGCACGGTGCGCTGGAGGTGATCGCGGGTGGCGGGCGGCTGCTGTCCGGTGGTGGCCGGGTCGTGATCGTGGACGACCTGATGACCACGGGGGCCTCCCTGGCGGAGGCGGCCCGCGCAATACGTGACGTACACACGGAAAGTAAAAAACGCGGCGGATTGGTAACAGCCCGTGAAATTGCGTACGAGAACACGATCACCGCGGCTGTTGTCGCGTCCTCACCGGATTCTTTCGGAATAAACCGGAACTGACAGGGAACTTGCATCGTTGCAGGTAGTGAGAGGGTCAATACACCTGAATGGAGGTATGCGGCAGTAGAGGGTGACGACATCCCTCCGGGCGAGATATCTTCGGTTGTGAGGAATGGCGGACGCCGACCCTCGCATATCGGAATGCCGGTTGCCGGGTTTTTCTGCAAACACCGGGCCGGTCGGGGTGGAGATCTTGTTCGCGGGGGAGGAGGAGGTGGAAGTCACCGAGTCCGAGGCTCCGGGAGTCACCGGGGCCTGGTGCAAAAGGGAGATGCTCCGCCGCCGAAGCGGGGCGATCCGGGAACGGAGTTCTGCGTGGACATCGTCGTCAAGGGCCGCAAGACCGAGGTGCCCGAGCGGTTCCGCAAGCACGTGGCCGAGAAGCTGAAACTGGAGAAGATCCAGAAGCTCGACGGCAAGGTGATCAGCCTCGACGTCGAGGTGTCCAAGGAAACCAACCCGCGTCAGGCCGACCGTTGTGACCGCGTGGAGATCACACTCCGTGGGCGCGGACCCGTCATCCGCGCGGAGGCCTCGGCAGCCGATCCGTACGGCGCGCTGGACCTGGCCACGGCGAAGCTAGACGCACGGCTGCGCAAGCAGCACGAGAAGCGCCACAACCGGCGCGGCACCGGCAGGCTCAGCGCCGCCGAGGTGGCCGAGCGGGTGCCGGACGCGGCGACTCTCAACGGCGACGGCACCCTCGCACGTGAGGAAGAGCCGGACGGCGTGCCCGTCAAGCGGATCGGCTCACTGGAGATCCAGGGCGAAGGCCCGCTCGTGGTCCGCGAGAAGACGCACGTGGCGGCCCCGATGTCACTGGACCAGGCGCTCTACGAGATGGAACTCGTCGGGCACGACTTCTACTTGTTCGTCGACTCGGAGTCGAAGGAACCGAGCGTCGTCTACCGGCGGCACGCCTACGACTACGGCGTCATCCGCCTCAACACCGACCCGATGGTCGCGCGGCCCGAGTCGGGTGGCGGGGGCGGTGCGCTCGGCGGCTGACCCCGGCCGGCCGAGGGATGAGACGGTGCCCCTGGAGCGCGTGTGCGCCCCCAGGGGCACCATCGTGCGACCCCTGCGCGCAACGCGCGGCCGTCCGGGCGTGAAATCATGGGCGGAGCCGGCCAACCGGTGTGCTGCTGCCCCGGGTTGGCGGACGGGTTGGCGGCAGTCGACGCACAACGGGGCCATGGCCTTCAGGGGGAGGAACGATGGCGGACAGCTTCGGACCGATGCGGGATGAGGGTGCCGACCACGGCATCGGCATCGGCACGGATGCGGGCGCATCCCGCAAGGAGCCCATCAGGGTCCTTGTGGTGGACGACCACGCGCTCTTCCGCCGCGGCCTTGAGATCGTCCTCGCGGCCGAGGAGGACATCCAGGTGGTCGGCGAGGCGGGTGACGGCGCCGAGGCGGTGGACAAGGCGGCGGACCTGTTGCCGGACATCATCCTCATGGACGTACGCATGCCCAAGCGCGGCGGCATCGAGGCGTGCACCTCCATCAAGGAGGTGGCGCCGAGCGCCAAGATCATCATGTTGACGATCAGCGACGAGGAGGCCGACCTCTACGACGCGATCAAGGCCGGAGCCACGGGCTATCTCCTCAAGGAGATCTCCACGGACGAGGTGGCCACGGCGATTCGCGCGGTGGCCGACGGGCAGTCGCAGATCAGTCCGTCCATGGCGTCGAAACTGCTCACCGAGTTCAAGTCGATGATCCAGCGCACCGACGAACGCAGGCTGGTGCCCGCGCCGCGGCTGACCGACCGCGAACTGGAAGTGCTGAAGCTGGTGGCCACGGGGATGAACAACCGCGACATCGCGAAGGAGTTGTTCATCTCCGAGAACACCGTGAAGAACCACGTGCGCAACATCCTGGAGAAGCTCCAGCTGCACTCCAGGATGGAGGCTGTCGTGTACGCGATGCGGGAGAAGATCCTCGAGATCAGGTGAGGCCCCCGCCGCGGGCTCAGCCCAGGGCGCGGACCAGCTCGGCGGTCAGCTCGGGACGGTCCACGCGCTCCACCCGTACGGAATCGCAGTTCACCCACGTCGCTGCCTCGCGGAGCGCCTGCGCCACCGCGGGCACGGCCTTGGCGCCGTCCAGCGACACCTGCTTGGCGACCAGCGTGCTGCCCTCGCGGGCGGGGTCCACGCGGCCGACCAGGTGGCCCCCGGCGAGCACCGGCATCGCGAAATAGCCGTGGATCCGCTTGGGCTTGGGGACATACGCCTCGAGGCGGTGGGTGAAGCCGAAGATCCGCTCCGTCCGCGCCCGCTCCCAGATGAGGGAGTCGAAAGGGGACAGGAGCGTCGTGCGGTGGCGGCCGCGCGGGGCCGTCTCAAGGGCCGCGGGGTCGGCCCAGGCGGGCTTGTCCCAGCCCTGCACCGTCACCGGGACCAGGCCCGAGTCCGCGACCACCGCGTCGAACTGCTCGCCCTTGAGGCGGTGGTAGTCCGCGATGTCCGCGCGCGTACCGACGCCGAGCGACTGCCCGGCGAGGCGGACCAGGCGGCGCAGGCACTCCGCGTCGTCCAGGTCGTCATGGAGCAGCGTGTCCGGGATCGCGCGCTCCGCGAGGTCGTACACCCGCTTCCAGCTGCGGCGCTCGGTGCAGACCACTTCGCCGTACATCAGTGCGCGCTCGACGGCGACCGTCGCGTCCGACCAGTCCCACCACTCGCCCTTGTTCTTCGCGCCGCCCAGTTGCGTGGCGGTGAGGGGGCCTTCGGCGGTGAGCTGCTTGATGACCGTGTCGTACGCGCCGTCGGGCAGGTCGTGGTGCCAGTGCGGGCGGGTGCGGTAGGCGCGGCGGCGGAAGGCGAAGTGCGGCCACTCCTCGATGGGCAGGATGCACGCGGCGTGCGACCAGTACTCGAAGGCGTGCGGACGGGCAGGGCTCTTGCTCTTGCCCTTGCCGGAGACCTTGCCCTCGCCCTTGCCCGCGTCCGGGGACGCTCCGTCCCAGTACGCGGCCTCGACCGTGTCGCGGCCCACGGCTCCGAGGCGGGCGTACGCGATGAGCTCGTGGGAGCGGGCCAGGACCGAGATCGTGTCGAGCTGCACCGCGCCGAGATGCCGCAGCACGCCCCGCACACCGGACCTGCGGTCCGGGGCGCCGAGGAAACCCTGGGCGCGGAGCGCGATGCGGCGGGCCTCGTCGGCGGAGAGGTCGATGGCGGGGCGCGGCAGGCTCGTCATGCCGGAAACGATAGGGGGCGCCACTGACAACGCCCCCTGGCCTGCGGGAATCACCGGGTGACCGGGGCGGGTCTCAGTTCCCGGCCGACTCCCTGGCCGGCAGATACGGCAGGACCGACGGCAGGCCGATGTCGCCGGGCAGCAGGGCGCCCACCCAGCAGTCACGGAGCGTGGCCTTGTTCAGCAGCCCGCCGCGCAGGACGCCCTCGACGACGAAGCCCGCCTTCTCCGCCACCGCGCGCGAGCCCGTGTTGCCGACCTCGGCGCGCCACTCCAGGCGGGTGCAGCCCAGATCGGTGAAGGCCCACCTGGCCAGCTCCAGGACGATCTCCGTCATGTAGCCGCTGCCGCGGTACTTCTCCGCGGTCCAGAAGCCGACCTCCCAGGCCCCCGAACGCGGGTGGTGCAGGCTGGCGGCGGCGATCAGGGGCCCGCCGTCCCGCGGCCGTGCGGCGAAGGTGTACTCCGTGTCGTGGCGCCAGCCGTCCGGCACCATCCGGGTGACGAAGCCTGCCGCGTCCGTGCGCGCGTAGGGCGAGGGGACCGTGGTCCAGCGCTGGATGCCGGCGTCCTGGCAGGCTTCGTACGTCTCGTCCGTGTCGGCGGGCGTGAAGGCGCGCAGGATCAGGCGTTCGGTGGTGAGGGTGACGGGCTCCATCCGGTGATTCTGCGGGGGCGGAGGGCCGGAGGCCAGTGCTTTTGGCCTGCCTTTCGCCTGCCTTTCGCCCGCATTTCGCCGAGCGCTGATCGGCACAACCCGGCACCTTCCAGGCCCCCCGCCCGTTGACGTATCGGCAGACCTCCCGGCGCGGCCCGCTCCTCGCTTACGATGGCCGTTGCCCTATGAGTAAACCGACCATGCCAGGCCCGACCGGCAAGGAGACCAACCCCCGTGTCCGTCCTCTCGAAGATCATGCGTGCAGGCGAAGGCAAGATCCTGCGCAAGCTGCACCGCATCGCGGACCAGGTCAACTCCATCGAAGAGGACTTCGTCAGCCTCTCCGACGCCGAGCTGCGCGCGCTGACCGAGGAGTACAAGGAGCGTTACGCCGACGGCGAGACCCTTGACGACCTCCTCCCCGAAGCCTTTGCCACGGTGCGTGAGGCCGCCAAGCGCGTCCTCGGCCAGCGGCACTACGACGTCCAGATGATGGGCGGCGCCGCGCTGCACCTCGGATATGTGGCCGAGATGAAGACCGGTGAGGGCAAGACGCTCGTCGGCACCCTTCCCGCGTACCTCAACGCCCTGTCGGGCAAGGGCGTGCACCTCATCACGGTCAACGACTACCTGGCCGAGCGCGACTCCGAGATGATGGGCCGCGTCCACAAGTTCCTGGGCCTGAGCGTCGGCTGCATCATCGCCAACATGACGCCGGCCCAGCGCCGCGAGCAGTACGCGTGCGACATCACGTACGGCACGAACAACGAATTCGGCTTCGACTACCTCCGCGACAACATGGCGTGGTCGAAGGACGAACTGGTCCAGCGCGGCCACAACTTCGCGATCGTCGACGAGGTCGACTCGATCCTGGTGGACGAGGCCCGTACGCCGCTGATCATCTCCGGCCCCGCCGACCAGGCCACCAAGTGGTACGGCGACTTCGCCAAGTTGGTCACCCGCCTCACCAAGGGCGAGGCGGGCAACACCCTCAAGGGCATCGAGGAGACCGGGGACTACGAGGTCGACGAGAAGAAGCGCACCGTCGCCATCCACGAGTCCGGTGTCTCCAAGGTCGAGGACTGGCTGGGCATCGACAACCTGTACGAGTCGGTGAACACCCCGCTCGTGGGTTACCTCAACAACGCCATCAAGGCCAAGGAACTCTTCAAGAAGGACAAGGACTACGTCGTCATCGACGGCGAAGTCATGATCGTCGACGAGCACACCGGCCGTATCCTCGCCGGCCGCCGCTACAACGAGGGCATGCACCAGGCGATCGAGGCGAAGGAAGGGGTGGACATCAAGGACGAGAACCAGACCTTGGCCACGATCACCCTCCAGAACTTCTTCCGCCTCTACAAGCGCCATGACCACGCGGGCAAGGAAACCCCCGGCCTCTGCGGCATGACCGGTACGGCCATGACCGAGGCCGCCGAGTTCCACCAGATCTACAAGCTGGGCGTCGTGCCGATCCCGACGAACCGGCCCATGGTCCGCGCCGACCAGTCGGACCTGATCTACCGCACCGAGGTCGCGAAGTTCGCCGCCGTCGTCGACGACATCGCCGAGAAGCACGAGCAGGGCCAGCCGATCCTGGTCGGCACGACCTCCGTGGAGAAGTCGGAGTACCTCTCCCAGCAGCTCTCCAAGCGCGGTGTCCAGCACGAGGTGCTCAACGCCAAGCAGCACGACCGGGAGGCGACCATCGTCGCCCAGGCCGGCCGCAAGGGCGCCGTCACCGTCGCCACGAACATGGCCGGACGAGGCACGGACATCAAGCTCGGCGGCAACCCCGACGACCTCGCCGAGGCGGAGCTGCGCCAGCGCGGCCTCGACCCCGTCGAGCACGTCGAGGAGTGGGCCGCCGCGCTGCCCGCCGCCCTGGAGAAGGCCGAGCGGTCCGTGAAGGCGGAGTTCGAGGAGGTCAAGAGCCTGGGCGGGCTCTACGTCCTCGGTACCGAGCGCCACGAGTCGCGCCGCATCGACAACCAGCTGCGCGGTCGTTCCGGCCGGCAGGGCGACCCCGGCGAGTCCCGCTTCTACCTCTCGCTCGGCGACGACCTGATGCGCCTGTTCAAGGCGCAGATGGTCGAGCGCGTGATGGCCATGGCGAACGTCCCGGACGACGTGCCGATCGAGAACAAGATGGTGACGCGCGCGATCGCGTCCGCCCAGTCGCAGGTCGAGCAGCAGAACTTCGAGACGCGTAAGAACGTCCTGAAGTACGACGAGGTCCTCAACCGCCAGCGCGAGGTCATCTACGGCGAGCGTCGCCGCGTCCTGGAGGGCGAGAACCTCCAGGAGCAGGTCACGCACTTCATGGACGACACGATCGAGGCGTACATCGCGGCGGAGACCGCCGAGGGCTTCGCCGAGGAGTGGGACCTCGACCGGCTGTGGGGCGCCTTCAAGCAGCTCTACCCGGTGAAGGTGACCATCGAGGAGCTGGAGGAGGACGCGGGCGACCGCGCGGGGCTGACCGCCGAGTTCATCTCCGAGGCCATCAAGGACGACATCCACCAGCAGTACGAGGCGCGTGAGGAGCAGCTCGGCTCCGAGATCATGCGTGAGCTGGAGCGGCGGGTCGTTCTCTCGGTCCTCGACCGCAAGTGGCGCGAGCACCTCTACGAGATGGACTATCTCCAGGAGGGCATCGGCCTGCGTGCCATGGCGCAGAAGGACCCGCTGGTCGAGTACCAGCGCGAGGGCTTCGACATGTTCAACGCCATGATGGACGGCATCAAGGAAGAGTCCGTCGGCTACCTGTTCAACCTGGAGGTCCAGGTCGAGCAGCAGGTCGAGGAGGTTCCGGTGGCGGACTCGGCCGCGGGTGGCGCTTCCCTGGAGAAGAAGGACGCCGTGCCCGCCGGTGGCGGTCGTCCCGAGATCCGCGCCAAGGGCCTTGAGGCCCCGCAGCGGCCCGACCGTCTCCACTTCCAGGCGCCGAACGCCGAGGGCGGTGTCGACGAGGGTGACTTCGAGACCGAGGACGCGGGTGTGCGGTCCGAGTCGGACGGGATGACGCGGGCAGAGCGGCGCAAGGCCCAGAAGGGCGGGCGTCGCCGCAAGAAGTAGTTGCGGGTCGCTTGCTTTGAGCAGTGCGGAGGGCCGGGCACCTTGGGGTGCCCGGCCCTTGTCTTGTCCGGCCCTCTGTGTTGCCTAGCCCTTGCGGTGCCTGGGCTTTGCGGTGCCTGGGCCTTGCGGTGCCTGGCTCTTTGCGTTGCTTGGCTCTTTGCGTTGCTATCCCGGCGGGGTGGCCACCTCTACCGCTGTGCAGCGCCATTTCTGGTCCGCTCCCAGGTGCAGGCGGAAGGCCAGTGCCCTGAGGACCGGGCCCGTGCCGATCCGCGCGAAGACCTCGTAGACGCCGGGGCGTGGCTCGTAGTGGCCGATGCGGTGGACCGTGGGGCGGCGGCCGTTCACGGTCAGCGGGGCGAGCTCGGCGAGGCGGGTCAGTTCGTCGAAGGCGGTGTGGGCGATGTGGCGGGCCGCCCAGTGGACCGGCTTCTGGCCGCTGAGTACCAGGAGCAGGCGCTCGGTGAAGAGCTCCGTGGGGTGCGGTGGGGGTTGGGGTGGGGTCCTGAGGGGGCGG
The DNA here is from genome assembly GCF_014649775.1 of Streptomyces longisporoflavus. Taxonomy (GTDB): domain Bacteria; phylum Actinomycetota; class Actinomycetes; order Streptomycetales; family Streptomycetaceae; genus Streptomyces; species Streptomyces longisporoflavus. The sequence goes on from NZ_BMTR01000003.1 coordinate 20,934, forward strand.
GTGGGGCGCAAGGGGCGCGCGGGTGTGCGCGCTGCCGCCGTGGGTGTGCGGGCCGCCGTGGGTGTGCGGGCCGCCGTGGGGCGGCGGGGGTCCGTGCGGGTCGGGGGGCGGGTGGGTGCCCCTGCCTGGCGGGTGCGGGGCCTGGTCATCACCTTGTGCATGCCGTGTCGCCTCCGGCTTCGCTGTCCCGGTCTTGCTTGGTACCGGGGAGTAACTTCCGTGGGAGATCTTGTACGGGGGCGGAGGCGGGGGCTGCAAGAGGTCTCGGGGTTGAAGGTGAGGGGCGGCGGAGTCACTTATCCGGGTGACGGGGAGCGGCTCGTGCCTTGGGGGCGCCGGGGTGTGCCGGGTGAAGGGCGGGGGTGCGGGGTGACGTGCGGGGCGGGGGTGGGGCGCAGCTCGAAGGGGGACTCCCGCGCGTATTCTGGGGGTCTGTTGCTTGACCTTTCGGCTTCCGGATTCCGGTCTTTTTCCGTTTCTGGTTCTCTGCCCTCGACTTTGAAAGCGGGTCGTCATGCGCGTCTACGTTCCCCTGACCCTGAGCCGCCTCGCCGAGGTGCACAAGGCGGGCGAGCTGGGGCCTGCGCCGCTGACCGCCTATGCGGTGACGCCCTCGCTGCGTGAGTGGGTCGCCTCCGATGACGTGGAGGAGCTGGAGTATGCCGCTCTGTACCAGGCTGCGGCTGCTTCGTTGCGGTTGATCGCCGGGGAGGCCGGGGCTGCCGGGGCTGCTCCAAGGCGGGTTGTTGTGGCTGCGGATGTGCCAGATGCCGGGGTTGAGGTGGTTGATGGTGCGGAGTCGCTTGGTGAGGTGCGGGTGGCCGGGGTGCTGGGGTTGAAGAAGGTTGCCGCCGTGCATGTGGACGCGGGGGAGGCTGAGGCGGATGTTGCCGCGGCGGTGTCGGCCGGGGGGTCGGGGGATGCGGTCGAGGATCATGAGCTGTTGTGGTTTGCCACGCAGGAGATTCCTTCGTTGATCGGTTGAGGGGTTTCCCTGCGGGGCTTGGGCGGAGGGGTGTGCGGGCCCGCGTTTCTTTCTGGCCGAACGGGCCTTTCCCGCCCACCCGCCCGATTGCCCCGCGTCCCGCCCCGCTCGGAAAACCGGGAGTGGGGTGATGGAGGGTGCGGGTACCGTCCTTCTATGGGGAAGTTGCTGCGCGGGGCGCATATTGTCTGGGACTGGAACGGGACTCTGCTGCATGACATACATGCGGTGATCGACTCGACGAACGCGTCGTTCGCGGAGATCGGGCTCGACCCGATCACCCTTGAGCGGTACCGCGATCTGTACTGCGTCCCCGTCCCCCTGTTCTACGAGCGGCTCATGGGGCGCCTGCCCACGGACGCCGAGTGGCAGGTCATGGACGCCGTCTTCCACAAGCACTACTGGGCCAGGGCTGAAGCCTGCGGCCTCGCCGAGGGTGCGGCCGAGCTGCTCGCGGCGCGGCGGGCGGCCGGGCGTACGCAGTCGCTGCTCTCCCTCGCGCCGCACGAGCACCTCGTGCCGATCGTGCGGCGGCACGGTATCGAGGGGCACTTCGTGCGCATCGACGGGCGCATGGACACCTCGCACGCCGGCAAGGCCGAGCGGATGGTGCGGCACCTGGCGGCCCTGGAAGGGGTTGCCGCCGCCGAGCGGGTCGTGGTCATCGGCGACGCCGTCGACGATGCCGTGGCCGCGGCGCACGTGGGCGCGCAGGCCGTGCTCTACACCGGCGGCTCGCACAGCCGGGCCAGCCTGGAGGCCGTCGGAGCCCGGGTTCCGGTGGTCGACAGTCTCGACGAGGCCGTGGAAGTGGCCGAGCAGCTCGCGGCGGCCGCCTGAGTCACACCGGCGCCGCCCGGCACGCGAGCCGCCTCCAGGCCGCCGCCTGAGCCACACCGGCGCCGCCCGACGCACGAGCCAGCCGCCTCCAGGTCGCCGCCCCGGCCCCCGGCCCGCCCCCTAGGTAACCGGCGCCTTCGCCCGCAGTACCGTCAGGAATTCCCTCATCCAGCCCGAGTGATCCGGCCAGGCGCGGGCCGAGACCAGGGTGCCGTCGACCACCACCTCCGCGTCCCTGAACGTTGCGCCCGACGCCTGCATGTCCAGTTCCAGGGCCGGATACGCCGTGACCGTGCGGCCGCTGAGGCCGCCGATCGCCGCCGTCAGGAGCGGGCCGTGGCAGATCTGCGCGACCGGCTTGTCCGAGTCGAAGAAGGACTTGAGGATCTTGCGGAGCTCCGGGTCGTTGCGCAGGTACTCCGGGGCCCGGCCGCCCGGGATCACCAGGGCGGCGTACTGGCCGGGGTCGACTTCGGAGAAGGCGAGGTCCGAGGGCCAGGTGTAGCCGGGCTTCTCCGTGTACGTGTCGAACCCCGGCTCGAAGTCGTGCACCACGAACCGCAGCTTCTTGCGGGCGGGGGCGGCGACGTGGACGTCGTACCCCTCCTCGCGCAGCCGCTGGTAGGGGTAGAGGACTTCGAGTGACTCCGCCGCGTCGCCGGTCACTATCAGGATCTTGGCTGCCATCGGTGCTCGCTCCCCAATCGTGGGCGACCGGTCGTGGGCGGACCGGTCCTGCGTGGGCCCGGTCCTGCGCGGGCCCGGTCCTGCACGGACCGGGCCGGTCCGTCGCGCGCTGTCCGTTCCTCCCGCTCAACGTGCATCCGCCCGTCCGGTTTGCCAAGAGGGCCCACCGGTTCGAGGCGGGGGTCCCTCGCCGACAGATGGCGCGAAAGTCTCTGTGCAGAGTGTCAAAGTTCCACCCCTGCTTTTGTACACATACGGCTCATGACGATCCCCGGGTGGAGGGCGATAGCCTTGACCCGTGATCAGCGCGATATCCCGCGGGGGCGTGTACGCCCCCGCCCTGCGCCCGGGGAACACGGAGGACATCCGTGCCCGGGGCGTCGCTGACGCTTCTTCGCGGTGCGGCCAGCCCACCCATCCCGGCCATCGGTCAGCGAAACCGCTGAATATGGCGGATAACCGCCCGCTCATCTCTCACCGCGGCATAACGTCGACTTCGACCGGAGACCCCGCGTCGTGGCGTTACGCCGGATCATTTCCGCCTACGTCACGCAATGGCGCGCGACAGGAGTCAGAGGACAATGCAGAACAAGCTGGACGAAGCCAAAGCCGAGCTGCTCACACGAGCGGCCCGGGTAGCTGAGAACAGCCCGGCCGGGGGCCGCCTACCGAGTGGCGCACCAGCCGGGTCGAAGGGCAAGAAGGCCACGACCGACCAGGACACGGCCCTTGCGTTCCTCCAGCGCTACTACCTGCACACCGCCCCGGAGGACCTTGCCGACCGCGACCCGGTCGACGTCTTCGGAGCAGCCTTCTCCCACTACCGTCTTGCCGAGAACCGCCCGCAGGGCACGGCCAACGTCCGCGTGCACACCCCGACCGTCGAGGAGAACGGCTGGACGTGCAGCCACTCCGTCGTCGAGGTGGTCACCGACGACATGCCGTTCCTGGTGGATTCGGTCACCAACGAGCTCACGCGGCAGGGGCGCGGCATCCACGTCGTCATCCACCCCCAGGTCGTCGTACGACGGGACGTGACCGGCAAGCTCCTCGAGGTCCTCACGAGCCCCGGCGCGGAGCGCCCGCACGACGCCGTCACCGAGTCCTGGATCCACGTCGAGATGGACCGTGAGACCGACCGCGGGGACCTGAAGCAGATCAGCGCCGATCTGCTGCGCATCCTCTCGGACGTGCGCGAGACCGTCGAGGACTGGGAGAAGATGCGCGACGCCGCGCTGCGCATCGCCGACGAACTCCCCACCGAGCCGACCGCCGACGACCTGCGCGACCAGGAGGTCGACGAGGCCCGCGAGCTGCTCCGCTGGCTCGCCGACAACCACTTCACGTTCCTGGGCTTTCGTGAGTACGACCTGACGCAGGACGACTCGCTCGCCGCCGTGCCCGGCACCGGCCTCGGCATCCTGCGCGCCGACCCGAAGCACGAGGGCGAGGAGGACCATCCGGTCAGCCCCTCCTTCAGCCGGCTGCCCGCGGACGCGCGCGCCAAGGCCCGCGAGCACAAGCTGCTCGTGCTGACCAAGGCCAACAGCCGGGCGACCGTCCACCGGCCGTCCTACCTCGACTACGTCGGCGTGAAGAAGTTCGACGCCGAGGGCAACGTCATCGGTGAGCGGCGCTTCCTCGGGCTCTTCTCGTCCGCCGCGTACACCGAGTCCGTGCGCCGGGTGCCCGTCATCCGCCGCAAGGTCCAGGAAGTGCTCAAGGGCGCGGGCTTCTCGCCCAACAGCCACGACGGGCGTGACCTCCTCCAGATTCTGGAGACCTACCCCCGCGACGAGCTTTTCCAGACCCCGCCCGACGAGCTGCGCTCCATCGTCACGTCCGTGCTGTACCTCCAGGAGCGCCGCAGGCTGCGGCTCTACCTGCGCAAGGACGAGTACGGCCGCTACTACTCCGCCCTCGTCTACCTGCCGCGTGACCGCTACACCACCGGCGTGCGCCTGCGGATCATCGACATCCTCAAGGAGGAGCTCGGCGGCACCAGCGTCGACTTCACCGCCTGGAACACGGAGTCGATCCTCTCCCGGCTGCACTTCGTGGTCCGTGTCGCGCCCGGCGGCGGGCTCGCGGAGCTCACCGACGCCGACACCGACCGCATCGAGGCCAGGCTCGTCGAGGCCGCCCGCTCCTGGGCCGACGGCTTCGGCGAGGCGCTGACCGCCGAATGCGGCGAGGAGCGCGCCGCCGAGCTGCTTCGCCGCTACTCCGGCGCCTTCCCCGAGGGCTACAAGGCCGACCACTCGCCGCGCGCCGCCGTCGCCGACCTCCAGCACCTGGAGCAGCTGAAGCAGGGGCACGAGGACTTCGCCCTCAGTCTGTACGAGCCGGTGGGCGCCGCTCCCGGCGAGCGCCGCTTCAAGATCTACCGCTCGGGCGGCCAGGTCTCGCTCTCCGCGGTCCTTCCGGTGCTCCAGCGCCTGGGCGTCGAGGTCACGGACGAGCGCCCCTACGAGCTGCGCTGCACGGACCGTACGAACGCCTGGATCTACGACTTCGGCCTGCGCCTGCCCAAGTCGCAGAACGGCAACGGCGACTATCTCGGCGACGACGGCCGCGAGCGCTTCCAGGAGGCCTTCGCCGCCGCCTGGACTGGCGAGGCCGAGGTCGACGGCTTCAACTCCCTCGTCCTGCGCGCCGGACTCAACTGGCGGCAGGCGATGGTCCTGCGCGCCTACGCCAAGTACCTGCGCCAGGCCGGCTCCACCTTCAGCCAGGACTACATGGAGGACACCCTCCGCAACAACGTCCACACCACTCGCCTCCTCGTCTCGCTCTTCGAGGCGCGGATGTCGCCGGACCGCCAGCGCGCCGGGACCGAGCTGACCGACGGGCTCCTCGAAGAGGTGGACGGCGCGCTCGACCAGGTCGCGTCGCTCGACGAGGACCGCATCCTGCGGGCCTTCCTCACCCTCATCAAGGCGACGCTGCGCACGAACTTCTTCCAGGAGGCCGTGGGCGGCAAGCCGCACAACTACGTCTCCATGAAGTTCGACCCGCAGGCCATCCCCGACCTCCCCGCGCCGCGTCCGGCGTACGAGATCTGGGTGTACTCGCCGCGCGTCGAGGGCGTGCACCTGCGCTTCGGCAAGGTCGCCCGCGGTGGCCTTCGCTGGTCCGACCGGCGCGAGGACTTCCGTACGGAGATCCTCGGCCTGGTCAAGGCGCAGATGGTGAAGAACACCGTCATCGTGCCGGTCGGCGCCAAGGGCGGCTTCGTCGCCAAGCAGCTGCCCGACCCGTCCGTGGACCGCGACGCGTGGCTCGCCGAGGGCGTGGCCTGCTACAAGACGTTCATCTCGGCGCTGCTCGACATCACCGACAACCTCGTCGCGGGCGAGGTCGTGCCGCCGGCCGACGTCGTGCGCCACGACGAGGACGACACCTACCTCGTGGTCGCCGCCGACAAGGGCACCGCGACGTTCTCGGACATCGCGAACGAGGTCGCCCAGTCCTACAACTTCTGGCTCGGCGACGCCTTCGCCTCCGGCGGCTCCGCCGGTTACGACCACAAGGGCATGGGCATCACCGCCCGCGGCGCCTGGGAGTCCGTCAAGCGGCACTTCCGGGAGCTGGGCACCGACACCCAGTCCGAGGACTTCACGGTCGTCGGCGTCGGCGACATGTCCGGTGACGTGTTCGGCAACGGCATGCTGCTCTCCGAGCACATCCGCCTGGTGGCCGCCTTCGACCACCGGCACATCGTCATCGACCCGAAGCCGGACGCCGAGACGTCCTACGCGGAGCGCCGCCGCCTCTTCGAGCTGCCGCGCAGCTCCTGGGCGGACTACAACAAGGAGCTGCTCTCCGCGGGCGGCGGGATCTTCCCGCGCAGCGCCAAGGCGATCCAGCTGAACAACCACATCCGCGAGGCGCTCGGCATCGAGCGGGGCATCGCGAAGATGACCCCGGCCGACCTGATGAAGGCGATCCTCCAGGCGCCGGTCGACCTGCTGTGGAACGGCGGCATCGGTACGTACGTGAAGTCGTCGGCCGAGTCGAACAGCGACGTCGGCGACAAGGCGAACGACGCGATTCGCGTGAACGGCGCCGATCTGCGCGTCAAGGTCGTCGGCGAGGGCGGCAACCTCGGCCTGACCCAGCTGGGCCGCATCGAGTTCGCGCGGGCCGGCGGGCGCATCAACACCGACGCCATCGACAACAGCGCGGGCGTGGACACCTCCGACCACGAGGTGAACATCAAGATCCTGCTCAACTCGGTCGTCGCGAACGGCGACATGACCGTCAAGCAGCGCAACAAGTTCCTCGCCGCGATGACGGACGAGGTCGGGACCCTGGTCCTGCGCAACAACTACGCGCAGAACACCGCCCTGTCGAACGCGGTCTTCCAGTCCCCCTCGCTCCTCCACGCCCACCAGCGCTTCATGCGGCGCCTCGGCCGTGACGGTCACCTGAACAGGGACCTGGAGTTCCTGCCCAGCGACCGGCAGATCCGTGAGCTCCTGAGCTCCGGGCGCGGGCTCAGCCAGCCCGAGCTCGCCGTGCTCCTCGCCTACACGAAGATCACGGCGGCCGACGAGCTGATCCAGACGACGCTGCCGGACGACGACTACCTGCGCGGGCTGCTTCACGCGTACTTCCCGCAGGCCCTCAGGGAGAAGTTCCCCGAGCAGGTCGACGGGCACGCGCTGCGCCGCGAGATCGTCACCACGGTGCTCGTCAACGACACGGTGAACACCGGTGGTTCGACCTTCCTGCACCGGCTGCGCGAAGAGACGGGTGCCTCCCTGGAGGAGATCGTCAGGGCGCAGCTCGCGGCCCGTGAGATCTTCGGTCTGAGCAAGGTCTGGGACGCGGTCGAGGCGCTCGACAACGTGGTGGCGGCCGACGTGCAGACGCGCATCCGGCTGCACTCGCGCCGCCTCGTCGAGCGCGGCACGCGCTGGCTGCTCAACAACCGGCCGCAGCCGCTCCAGCTCGCCGAGACCATCGACTTCTTCAGCGAGGGTGTCGCCGAGGTCTGGACCGAGCTGCCCAAGCTCCTGCGCGGCTCCGACCAGGAGTGGTACCAGGGCATCCGCGACGAGCTGACGGGCGCGGGCGTCCCCGACGAACTCGCCCAGCTGGTCGCCGGGTTCTCCTCGGCCTTCCCGTCGCTCGACATCGTCGCGATCGCCGAGCGCACGGACAAGGAGCCGCTGGCCGTCGCCGAGGTCTACTACGACCTCGCGGACCGGCTGCGGATCACCCAGCTTATGGACCGCATCATCGAGCTGCCGCGGGCCGACCGCTGGCAGTCGATGGCCCGCGCGTCGATCCGCGAGGACCTCTACGCGGCGCACGCCGCCCTGACGGCAGACGTGCTCGCCGCCGGGAACGGCGAGGACACTCCCGAGCAGCGCTTCAAGGCCTGGGAGGAGAAGAACGCGGCGATCCTGAGCCGGTCGCGGGCGACCCTGGACGAGATCCAGAGCTCGGACGCGTTCGACCTGGCGAACCTGTCGGTCGCCATGCGGACGATGAGGACGCTGCTGCGGACCCACTCGTAATCCGCCGTACGCCGAGGGGGCGCCCCGGGCCTGATGGTCCGGGGCGCCCCCTTTCGCGTACCCCCTCTTTCGCGTATCCGGACTAGGCCAAACACACCCCCCTGAAGGGCGCTAATCGGTCAATAGCGATAATTATGAGGATGAGCTGGTATGCGACTGGAGGGACACATGGGAGCGATAGGTGAGCGGGTGACGCCGCAGGCGAGGCCCGATGTGTCCGTCGTGGTGATCGTCTACAACGACGCCGAGCGGCTGCCGACCGCCGTACAGTCAGTGCTCGACCAGACGCTGCACGGCGTCGAGATCGTCATCGTCGACGACTGCAGCACGGACGACTCGTACGCGACGGCGCAGCGCCTCGCCGCCGAGCACCCCGAGCGCGTGCGGGCCTACCAGCTGCCGGAGAACAGCGGCGCGGGCGGCGAGCCCCGCAACGTGGGCATCGGATACACCGTCGGCCGCCACGTGATGTTCCTCGACAGCGACGACGTCCTGGAGCGCAACGCCTGCCGCAACCTCCTCGAAGCCGCCGAGCGCGACGGCTCCGACATCGTCTCCGGGCTCTGCGTACGCCTGTCGATGGACACCCGCAACAAGAAGCGCGACCAGTGGTACCCCTGGCTCTACGCCACGACCCGCACCCTGGAGTCGGTCACCGAGCTGCCCGACCTGTTCGTCTGGGACACCCTCTCCACGAACAAGCTCTACCGCCGCGACTTCCTCGTCGAGAACAGCCTCCGCTTCCCCAAGGGGATGTTCTACGAGGACCTGATGTTCATAGCCGAGGCCTACCTCGCGGCCGAGCGCATCACCCTCATCCCGAACCAGGTCTACTTCTGGCACGTCCACGAGCGCGCCGCCGCCAAGTCGGTCACCAACCGGCGCCACGAGATGACCAACTTCCGGCACCGCCTGGAGATCCACCGCAGGATCGACGCGCTGCTCGCGGAGCGCGGCCTCGACGAGCTGCGGCTCTTCAAGGACATCAAGTTCCTCAAGCACGACCTCGTCCTCCACCTGCGCGACCTGCCGTTCCGCGACGACTCCTACCGGCAGGAGTTCGCCGGACTCGCCCGCGACTATCTCGCCGGTCTCGACCGCGCCGCGTACGACGAGGTGCAGCCCATCCAGGCCATCTGCGCCTACCTCCTGGAGCGGGGCGACTGGGCGAACCTGCTGCCCGCCGTCGACACCCTCACCAACCGCGACAAGATCTCCTCGCCGCTCGCCGAGCGGGACGGCCGCGTGTACTGGTGCGCCGAGCACCTCGACGACCCGTTCGGCCGCAGGGTCCTCGACGTGACCGAGCTCGGCTATCACGGCAAGCGCTTCGACCAGATGTTCCTGCGCAATGTGCTCACGCGGTACGAGGAGTCGGCGGGCACCGTCCGGATGGCGGGCCGCATCGCCAACCCGCTCGGCATCGTGGGTCCGGACGCCGCGCTCACCGCCGAGCTGGAGTTCACCGCGCGCCGTCGCAGCCTGCAGTCCTTCCGGTTTCCGGTCTCGGTCGTGCGGTACGAGGGGGAGGCGGTGACCTGGGAGGCCTCGGTCGACCTCGCCCGGCGGCTGCGTCCGCTCGGCGTCGTCGACGCGGTGTGGGACGTACGCCTGCACCTCACCGCCGACGGCGTACGCACCAGGACGCGGCTCACCGCCTGCGACCCGGGGCTCGCCCAGGGGCGGCTCCCGGTGCGGCCGAGGCTGACCCGCCTGGTCGCCGACCACATGGAGCCCGAGGTCTCGCAGCGCGGCCACCTCGCGTTCCGGCTCGTCACGAGGGACGCGGCGAGCGGCCGTATCCAGGACCTGGTGGCGCGCGGCACCCGGGGCGTGCCGGGACGGCTGGCCAAGTCCGGTTTCCGCAGGGCGAAGAAGCTGCGCAAGGATCTCACCTCCGGCAGGAACAAACTGCGCGTGTACGACGAGGTGTTCAGCCGCCTTCCCGTGCGCAAGGGCACGGTCGTCTTCGAGAGCCACCTCGGCAAGCAGTACAGCGACAGCCCGCGCGCGATCTACGAGGAGATGCGGCGCCAGGGTCTCGAATTCGACGCCGTGTGGTCGTATGCCGGGAGTCCCGAGGGCTTCCCCGGGGACGCGACACTGGTGCGGCGCTGGTCGCTGCCTTACCTGCGGGCCCTGGCGCAGGCCGAGTTCTGGGTCGACAACCAGAGCTACCCCCTCAAGCTCACCAAGCGGCCGGAGACCACGTACATCCAGACCTGGCACGGCTCGGCGCTCAAGCGCATGGGCTTCGACGAGCCCGCGTGGAAGCTGCGCGGCAAGGCGCGCCAGGACGAGCAGGAGCGGGTGCTCGGCCGCTTCGACCGCTTCCTGATCCGCTCCGAGCACGACGTGCGGACCCTCGCGAAGGCCCTGCGCCTGAAGGAGAAGGTGCTGCTGCGGGTCGGCTACCCGCGCAACGACGCACTGGTGCGGGCGAAGCGGCTGGAGGACGCGAGCGGCGTGCGCGAACGCGGGCCGCTGGCAGCCGAACTCGGCATACCCGAGGACAAGCAGGTGCTCCTCTACGCGCCGACCTTCCGCAGGCACGGCGGACGGCACGGGCGCTTCGCGCTGCCCTTCGACGTCGAGCGTTTCGCGGAGGAGTTCGGCGACCGGTACGTGCTGCTCGTGCGCTCGCACTACCTCAACCACGTGGTGCTCCCGCCGTCCGTGCGGGGCCGCGTCATCGACGTCTCCGCGCACCACGACGTCACACCGCTCTACCGGCTCGCCGACGCGATGATCACCGACTACTCCTCCGTGATGTTCGACTACGCCCTCCTCGACCGGCCGATGCTGTTCTTCGTCTACGACTACGAGGAGTACGTCCACGAGGGCCGGGGCACCTACTTCGACCTGCGGGAACGGGCTCCTGGCCCGGTGGTCGACACCGAGGACGAGCTGTTCGCGGCGCTGAAGGCGCTGGACGAGCAGGTGCTTGAGTACGGGCCGGCGAGGGCGCGATTCGTGGCCGAGTTCGGCGAGTACGACCGGGGCGATGCCGCCAGGAGCGTCGTCGATCAGTTCTTCTCGCACTGGAGCGCCAAGTGAGTCAGACAGTGAGCGAGGCAGCGAGCCCGACGGCGCAGCGGACACGCGACATCTTCTTCGTCTCCAACAGCGTCAACGAGCTGGGCGGGATCACCAGTTGGTCCCACCAGATGGCCGGACTCTTCGCCGGGCGCGGCCACCGCGTGCACGTCATCGGCATCACCGAGCCCGGCGAACCGCAGGACATCGGCACGGACCTGCCCTACCCCACCACGACCCTGTACGACGAGCATCCGCCGCGCGTCGGACCGGCGCGCGGCATCAAGGGGCGGCTCAACGTGGCCGAGCGCAGGCTGCGCGCGCGGCGCGAGCGGGGCATGCACGAGCAGGCCGCCAAGCTGACCGCGCTGTTCGCGCAGGCAGGACCCGGCGCCGTCGTCATCGTCACGCAGGTGTGGGCGATGGAGTGGGTCGAACTGGCCGACACCAGCGGCCTGTTGGTCATCGGCATGAGCCATGAGTCGTTCGGCTACTCGCAGGCGTCCTCGCGCGGCGCGCGCGTGCGCAAGCACTACAAGGACATCGACCGGATGCTCGCGCTGACCCGCGAGGACGCCGATCTGTGGATCAGACGCGGCCTGAACAACGCGTCCTTCATGCCGAACCCGCTGCCGTTCATGCCCGAGGTGCCCTCGCGGCGCACCGAGAAGATCGTCACCAGCATCGGCAGGCTGCACGACCAGAAGGGCATCGACATGCTCCTGGACACCTGGGCGGAGGTCGCGCCGCTGCACCCGGACTGGAAGCTGCGGATCTATGGCTCCGGCGAGGACGAGGAGCAGCTCAAGAAGCAGTGCACCGCCCTCGGCCTCGACGGCTCCGTGGAATGGATGGGACGGACGAGCGACGTTCCGGGCGCGCTGCGGGGCGGATCGGTGTTCGTGCAGTCGTCACGGGGCGAGGGCTTCCCGCTCGCGCTGATGGAGGCGATGGCCACGGCGGTGCCGTGCGCCGCGTTCGACTGCGCGCCGGGCGTGCACGAGATCGTCCGGGACGGGGAGGACGGGCTGCTCGCGCGGCTCGGCAACACCGGTGAACTGGCGCGCAGGCTGGACACGTTGATGTCCGACAAGGAGCTGCGGGACCGGATGGGGGAGCTGGCCAGGGTGAACATCCAGCGCTACACGACCGAGGCGGTCGTGCGGCGGTGGGAGGAGCTTTTCCTCTTCCTGGAGCGGTGAGTTGGCTTCCGGGCGGTGGGTTGGCTTCCGGGCGGTGAGGGTTATTTCTTGCCGCCCGTGAAGCGCTCGTACTCCTTCAGGACGTCCGCCGTCGGGCCGTCCATGCGCAGCTCGCCGTGCTCCAGCCAGAGCACGCGCTCGCAGGTGTCGCGGATCGACTTGTTGTTGTGGCTGACCAGGAAGACCGTGCCCGCGCGCTTGCGCAGCTCGCGGATGCGGGCCTCCGAGCGCTTCTGGAAGGAGCGGTCGCCGGTCGCGAGTGCCTCGTCGATGAGCAGTACGTCGTGGTCCTTGGCGGAGCCGATGGAGAAGCGCAGACGGGCCGCCATGCCGGAGGAGTACGTGCGCATGGGCAGCGTGATGAAATCGCCCTTCTCGTTGATGCCGGAGAAGTCGACGATCTCCTGGTAGCGCTCCTGCACCTGCTGCGGGGACATCCCCATCGCCAGGCCGCCGAGGCGGACGTTGCGCTCGCCGGTCAGGTCGTTCATCAGGGCCGCGTTCACGCCGAGCAGTGAGGGCTGGCCGTCGGTGAAGATGCGGCCGTTCTCGACGGGAAGGAGCCCCGCGATCGCCTTCAGGAGGGTCGACTTGCCCGAGCCGTTCGTGCCGATCAGGCCGATGGCCTCGCCCTTGCGGGCGGTGAAGGAGACCTTCTTGACGGCGTGCACCTTGCGTACGCCGGATTCTTCGCGGGCCTTGCCGCGCTTGAGGATGCGGGTGAGTGCGGCGGTCGCGCTGCCGCGGCCGGAGGGGGAGCCGGCGCCGTGCACCCGGTAGACGATGTCGACTTCGTCGACGATGACCGTGGGGGCGGGGGTGTGGGTGGGGGTGGGCGCCGGGTGATCGGTCGCTGTGGTGGTTGCTGTCGTCTCAGCCACGGCCGTACGTCTCCTCTGCCTTCCAGAAGTAGATGAACCCGCCGACTCCGGCGAGCAGCGCCCAGCCGATGGCCCAGGCCCAGGCGAGATGCGGGAGCTGGTCCCAGTGGAAGCTGTCGATGAGCGCGAAGCGCATCAGGTCGATGTAGATGGCGGCGGGATTGCACTCCAGGAGGACCTGGAGCACGTGCGGCAGGTGCTGGTCCTTGAGGACCGCGTCGATGCTCCACATCACGCCGGACACGTACATCCACGTACGCAGTACGAACGGCATCAGCTGGGCGATGTCCGGGGTCTTGCTGCCCAGACGGGCCATGACGAGGGCCAGACCCGTGTTGAACATGAACTGAAGGACCAGGACCGGGACCACCAGGAACCAGGACAGCGTCGGCGGGACGCCGAAGCAGAGCAGGATCACGACCAGCGCGCCCATGGAGAACAGGAGCTGCTGGAGCTGCTGGAGGCTGAACGAGATCGGCAGCGCGGCCCGCGGGAAGTGCAGGGCACGGACCAGGCCGAGGTTGCCGGCGATGGCGCGGGTGCCGGCCATCACCGAGCTCTGCGTGAACGTGAAGATGAAGACGCCGGTGACCAGGAACGGGACGTAGTCGGGGACGTCGTGCCTGGTGTTCATCAGCAGGCCGAAGATGAAGTAGTAGACCGCCGCGTTCAGGAGCGGCGTCATCACCTGCCAGACCTGGCCCAGCTTCGCCTGGCTGTACTGGGCGGTGAGCTTGGCGGTCGCGAAGGCGGTGATGAAGTGGCGGCGCTGCCACAGCTGCCGGACGTACCCGGGGAGCGTGGGGCGGGCGCCGCTGACGGTCAGGCCGTGCAGGGCGGCGAGCTCGGCGGGGTCGGGTGCGGCGGCCGCGGGGCGGTGCGGTGCCGGTGGGGCGTCGAGGACCTGACTCACGTCCGCTGCTTTCACTCGGGAGCCGTGGGGTGCGAATGTTCCGGACTTGTCCGTGCCGGACCTACGTCCGCGCCGAACCTACGTCCGTGCCGGATTTACGTCGGGACGGGTCCGTATCGTCGCTACGTCGAGAGTAGGACCAAGCGACGTCGGAACGCAACCGTATCGTCGTCACGTTCTATGCTGTCCGTATGACGACGAGCAGGCCAGGAGATGAACAACCGCCCGGGCAGCCGCGCCGCAGGGCGCCCGCCGGGGCCGCGGTGCTCCGCGAGGACGTGACCGAGGCCATCCGGGCGGCCGTCTTCGAGGAGCTTGCGGCGGTCGGGTACGCGCGCATGTCCATCGAGGGCATCGCGCGCCGCGCGGGCGTCGGCAAGACCGCGGTCTACCGCCGCTGGCGCTCCAAGCTGCATCTCGTGCTCGACCTGGTGTCGGCGATAGCGGTCCAGGGCCTGCCGACGCCGGACACCGGCTCCCTGGAGGGAGATCTGCGGCTCCTGTACGAGGTGACGTCGCGTGCCCTGCGCCATCCCGTGGCCTCGCAGGTGATCCCGGATCTGCAGGCGGAGGCGGCACGCAACCCGGAGATCGCGGAAGCGCTGCAGAAGGCGCTGCGGGAGGGGCAGCACGGGGTGGCGAACGGCATCGTGCGGGCCGCCGTCGCGCGGGGCGAGGTGCGGGACGGGGTCGACGAGGACCTCGCCCTCGACCTGGTGTCGGGGCCGCTCTACTGGCGGTCCGTGGTGGTGCGGGCCGAGCTGCCCAAGGGATACCTGGGCAGCCTCGCCGCGGCTACGGGGGCGGCGCTGCGGGCGTTGTGAGTCCGGGCTCGGGGCTGCTCAAGGCTCTGAGTACCGGGCTCAGGGCTGGGGGTGCCGCTCCCGCATCAGGAACAGGGCCGTGCCGGAACCGAGCGTGGCGACGCCGGTGCAGACGCTGATCAGGACCTGCTGCACGCCGTCGAAGGCGAAGCTGGTGGAGACGTTGGCGACGAGGGCGATCGCGAGGACGAGCCAGAGCATGGCCTTCATGGCGGGCCTTTCGGTGTGGTGTGTGGTGGGTGGTGTGCGGGACGCGGTGCGCGGTGTGCGATGTGCGGTGTGATCAACTCTCCCGGAGCGCGTACGGATTGACGATGGTGCGTTCTCCCGGGCCGGGGGTGTAGCGCGCTACACCATCCGCCGGGGAGCGGCCTCGCCCGCGTGTGCGAGCGGGGTCGCATAGCCTCGTGACCCATGACCATGCGGGAGACGCTGCGGCGTACGGAACGTGCCCTGGAGCATCTGGGCGTGGCGGCGCTGCTCTCCCTGGCTTCGTACCTCTTCGTCGGAGTCATCCTCCTCACCCTCGTCCTGATGCTCACTGTCGTCGGCGCGGGTGTCATGCCCGAGACGGTCCTCATGCTGCGCCGGATGGCCGGCTTCAAGCGGCGCCGCGTCGCCCTCTGGACGGGCAGGGAGATCCCCGAGGCGTACGTGCCGCTGACCGGCACGCTCGGCCGGCGGGTACGGGCGGGGGTCACGGACCCGGCGACGTACCGCGATCTGCGCTGGCTCGGCCTGCACTTCGTCTACGGCTGGCTGCTCCTTTACGTCGCGCTGCCGGTGTTCATCGTCGGGATGCTGGTCGACGGCGTGTGGTGCGGGCTGCTCGGCCGCCGGGCGGTGGTGCTTCCGCTGGTGGCGCGTATCGCCGATCTGGAGGCGGCCTGGTCGGGGGCGCTGCTGCGGGCCTCACCGGAGGCGGAGCGCGCCGCGCGGCTCACCGAGCGGGTCGAGGAGCTGACCGTCACGCGGGCCGGCGCCGTCGCCGCGCACGGGGCCGAACTGCGGCGCATCGAAAGGGACTTGCACGACGGTACGCAGGCGCGGCTCGTCGCGATGTCGATGCGGGTGGGGCTCGCGCGGCGGGCCTTCGACAAGGACCCCGAGACGGCGCGGCAACTCCTCGCCGACGCGCAGGACCAGGCCGACGAGGCGCTGACCGAACTCCGGCATGTCGTGCGCGGGATTCATCCGCCGATCCTGACGGACCGGGGTCTGGTCGGTGCGGTGCGTGCGCTCGCCGCGAGCAGCGGGCTCGATGTGGCGGTGCGGGCGGAGGGCGTCGACGAGGGGGCGCGGGCGCCCGCCGCCGTGGAGGCGGCGGCGTACTTCGTGATCGCGGAGGCGCTGACCAACGCGGCCAAGCACAGCGGTGCGCGGAAGGCCGCGGTGGAACTTTCGCGTACGGGCGGGATGTTGAGGATCTCGGTATGTGACGAGGGGCGGGGCGGGGCCGACGACTCGGGCGGCAGTGGGCTGCCCGGGATGCGGCGCAGGGTCGCCGCGCTCGACGGGACCGTGGAAGTGGTGAGCCCCGTCGGGGGGCCGACCGTGATCGAAGTGGAGCTGCCGTGCGCGTGGTGATCGCCGAGGACAATGCGCTGCTGCGGGAGGGGATGGTGCTGTTGCTGTCCTCCGCGGGGCACGAGGTGGTGGCGGTGGCCGCGAGCGGGCCGGAGGTGTTGCCGGCGCTCGTCGAGCACCGCCCCGACGTGGCCGTGCTCGACGTGCGGATGCCGCCGGGGTTCCGGGACGAGGGGCTGCGGGCCGCGCTGGCGGCGCGGCAGGAGATTCCGGGGCTCCCGGTGCTTGTGCTGTCGCAGTACGTGGAGGAGACCTACGCCGCCGAGCTGCTCGGCGGGGGCGCGAGCGGGGTCGGCTATCTGCTGAAGGACCGGGTGGGGCGGGTCGACGAGTTCCTGGACGCGCTGGAGCGGGTCGCCGGGGGCGGGACGGCGTTGGACCCCGAGGTGGTGACGGAACTCCTCACCCGGCGGCGGGACGATCCGCTCGACTCGCTGACGCCTCGCGAGCGGGAGGTGCTCCAGCTGATGGCGGAGGGCAGGGACAACGGGACGATCGCGTCGTCGCTGGTGGTGTCCGACCGCGCGGTCAGCAAACACATCGGCAACGTCTTCGCGAAACTGGGCCTGCCCCCGACCGACAGCGGGCATCGCCGGGTGCTGGCCGTACTGGCGTACTTGAACCGGGGGTAGGGGCGGGGGCCGGTGCGGTCCGGGCGTCTGGGGTATGCGTCCTCGCTTCTGATTGCCGGGTGCGGGTGCGGGGCCCGCTCTCCCGTAGTTGAGGCACGTCGCCGCCCGCCTGCCCCACCCATGCCTCGCATCTGCCCGATGACGCGGGGTAATCGGGCGGGTGGGTGGGAGAGCTTGTTCGGTCGGGGTGAGCGGCGGGACCGCCGTCCCACCGCCGACCCGGTCAACGCCCCTGCGCGGGAAAGCGGCCCCGCAGCGCCCGCCGGGCCGGCGGAAACGTGCCCGCGGCCGTCGTCGCCGCGACCACCAGAACAAGCAGCCCCGCATGCGTCGCCGCCACGTGCGGCACCGTGCGGGCCACCGCCGCGCCGAAGGCGAGGAGAGGGACCAGGGCCACCACGCCGCCCACGGCGAGCCCCGTGACCGCCGAGGCCGCCGCCTCCAGGCCCAGCATGCGGCGCAGCTGCCCCCGCCCCGCCCCCGCGAGCCGCAGCAGGGCGAGCTCGGGGCGCCGCCCGACGGTGATGAGACACAGCGTGCTGAGGACGGCGATGACCGTGAAGCCGCCGATCGCGCCGACCGCCGCCACGCTCACCACCTCGCCCGGCGCCTGGTCCTCCGGCACGAGCGGCCCGGACGCGGGGGCCGTCACCACCGTCGCCCCGGGGGCCGCCGCCCGCAGGGCCCCCGCAGCGCTGCCGTCCGCCGCGACCAGGATCCGGGTCGGCGCCGCCGTATGCCGGAGCAGCTGTTCGTGGGAGAAGAGGAAGCCGCCGAGCGCCAGTTCCCGGTCGTACGTCGCCACCACCCGCAGCCGCGCCTCGACCCCGTCCCCGAACCGCACCGTCACCGTCGAGCCGGTGCCCGCGTCCAGGGAGCGTGCCTGGTCCCGGCCGACCGCCACCGTGCCGGGGCGCAGATCGTCGATGTCGCCGTCCCGGACACCGGGGTCCAGCGTCCGGGCGAGGCCGCCGGGCGTGACGCCGAGCACCGGCAGGCGGTCAAGGCGGGGCGAGCCCGTCTCGCGGCGGGCCAGGACCACCGTGCTGCGCGTGACGGCGGTCGCGGCCGTCACGCCGGGCGCAGTGCGGACCCGCTCCAGCGTGCCCCCCGGCAGACCGCCCGCCGCGGTCACCGCGAAGTCCGCCCGCGCCGCGTCCCGCGCCTGCGCGTCCGCCGCCCGCGTCATCGTCGTACCCGCGGAGAGCTGGACCAGGACGAACGCCGTCACCAGGATGACCGGCGTGATCGCCGCCCCCGAACGCCCGGCCGCGGCGGCGCAGTTGGCCGCCGCCAGCTGTCCTGCCGCGCCGCCGAACCTGCGCATCGGCGCCCCGAGCACCCGCATCGCGCCCTCCGCGATCCACGGACCGAGCAGCGCGCACCCGATGACGAGCACCACCGCCGCGGCTCCGGCGGCGGCCGTCGCTGTCTCGCCCCGCTGGAGCGTCGCGGTGCCCGCCGAGCTCGCGCCGAGGAACAGCAGGACAAGACCGCTGATCCGGCGGGCCCTGCCCGGCGCCGCCTCCCGCAACGCCTCCGCGGGCCGCGCCTTCGCCGCCCTCGCGCACGCGATCAGCGCCGCGATGCGAGCGGTGAGGACCGTCAGGCCCGCGGTCACGAGTGGGGCAGGCAACAGCCAGGGCGGGAGCGGCAGTTCCAGGCCCGGCGGCAGCGCGCCGCGGGCGTCGAGGAGCGCGCGCAGGCCGAGGAAGGCGGGGATCGCACCGACCGCTCCCACCAGCGCCGCGACCGCCGCGACCCGCCCCACCTCCCGGCCGGCCGCGCCCCGCAGCTGCCGCGGCGTCGCACCGACCGCCCGCAACAGGCCCAGCTCGCGGGAGCGCTGCCGCAGCGCCTGCACGATCGTCGACGACACGACGAGCAGCGCGACGAGTACGACGGTGGCGGCGACGGAGGCGAGCAGCGCGAGCATGCCCGCGCGGGCGGGGGCGGCCTCAAGGAACTCGGCGCCGCCGCGCCCGTTCCCCGTCAGGACACGCAGCCCGGCCCCGTCTCCGTCCGCCCGCTGCCCCACGCTGCTGAGGCCGGCGGCGTCCAGGGCGTGCCGTACGCGCGCGTGGAGGGCGGACGTGCTGGTGCCGGGGTCCGCCGTGACGCCTATCGCCGCCACCGATCCGGGGTGACCGGCCAGGCGGCGCGCCTCGGCGGAGGTGAAGTAGACGGCGGCGCGCGGGCCTTCGGCGGCCCCGGTCACCCGGTACGTGGCGTCGGTGCCTGACACGCGTACGGTGATCCGGTCGCCGACGCGGGCGGTTCCCCCGCCCACGACGACCTCGCCCGCGTGCTTCGGGCCGCCCCCGTCTCGTAGGACATGCGGAGCCAACCGGGCGGCGGGCCACGGACGTCCGGTGGCCGGAGCGCCCCGCACGCCCACCCGGAAGACCTCGTCCGCGACGGCCGCACGGACCCCGGAGACCTGCCGCACGGCTGCCAGCGCCGCCCGCGGCACCCGCACCCGCTCGGTCAGGCCCGCTGTCGCCGTCTCGGGGTCGCCGCCCCAGGGCTTGGCCGTGAAGCGGGTGCTCTGATCGCCGGTGACGACGAGGTCGGCGGCGGCGTAGCGCTCCACGCGCGCGTGCCCGAGTCCCGCCGACGCGAGTGCCAGGCCGAAGGAGCCCAGGAGCAGGGAGGTGAGGGCCAGGGCGGCGAAGACCGCGGCCCAGGCCTTGCGGTGCATCCGGGCGGCGCGCGAGGCGAGGAGCCGCGTGACGTTCGGCTTCTTCTTCATGCCGCCGCCCGCCCCAAGTCGCGCATGACGGCGTGCACTTGAGTGCTGTCCGGCTGGAGGAGGCGGGTGGCCACGTGTCCTGCGGAGAGGAACAGCACCTCGTCCGCCCGGGCCGCGGCGGCCGGGTCGTGGGTCACCATCACCACGGTGTGGCCGTCCTGGTCGACGGCCCGGCGCAGCAGCGCGAGCACGCCGTGCGCGGTCACGGGGTCGAGGGCGCCGGTGGGCTCGTCGGCGAAGACGACTTCCGGGCGGGTGACCAGGGCGCGGGCGATGGCCACGCGTTGCTGCTGGCCGCCGGAGAGTTCGGCGGGACGGTCGTCCCCGCGGTCGCCGAGCCCTACCTCGGCGAGGCCGAGCGAGACGCGGCCGTCGTCGGGCTCGCCGCCGAGGAGCAGGGGCAGTGCGACGTTCTCGGCGACGCTGAGCGAGGGCACGAGATTGTGCGCCTGGAACACGAAGCCGACGCGTTCGCGCCGCAGCCGGGTGAGGGCGGCTTCCTTCAGGGAGCCGATGTCCGTGCCCCCGATGCGTACGGTCCCGGCGCTTGGCCGGTCGAGCCCCGCCGCGCACTGGAGCAGCGTGGACTTGCCGGACCCGGAGGGCCCCATCACGGCGAGGAACCGCCCGCGCGGCACAGCGAGTCGGAGGGGAGCGAGCGCGGCGGGGCCGCCGCGTCGGTAGGTCCGGGTCACCCCGTCGAGCCGGAGCGCGTCGACCCCGCCCGAGGGGTCGTCCTCCAGAGTCCCCGGGGTCACCGAGGTCACCGCCGCGGAACCTTGCCGTCTGAACATCTGCGGGTACTCCCTCGCGCCGACCGCCACTGCCACCGGAAACGCTAGGCAGCGGGGGGTCGGGGGACGAGAGAGCACAGTCCCGGAGCGGGGGTGTAGCCGGCTCCACCACCGGCCAGGGGGCTACCCCCGGTCGGCCCACCCCGCCCACGCCGAAGCCACCATCTCGCGCACGTCCCGCTTCGCCGACCAGCCGAGTTCCGTGGCGGCCCGGTCCGCCGACGCCACGACACGGGCAGGGTCGCCGGGGCGGCGGGCGGTCACGGTGGCCGGGCGGTCGTAACCGGTGACCTCGTTGATCAGGGCGGCCATCTCCCGGACGGAGACGCCCTCGCCGCGGCCGATGTTGAGCGTCAGGTCGGTGCCGCGCGCGGCCGCGGCCAGCGTGCGGGCCGTCGCCACGTGGGCCTCCGCCAGGTCGGCCACGTGGATGTAGTCGCGTACGCACGTACCGTCCGGCGTCGGGTAGTCCGCGCCGAAGACGCGCGGCGACTCGCCGGCCGTGAGCTTCTCGAAGACCATCGGGATCAGGTTGAAGACGCCCGTGTCCGCGAGGTCGGGGCTCGCCGCGCCCGCCACGTTGAAGTACCGCAGGGACGCGGTCGACAGGCCGTGCGCCCGGCCCGTCGCGCGGACCAGCCACTCGCCGGCCAGCTTCGTCTCGCCGTACGGGCTCATCGGGAGGCAGGGCGTCTCCTCCGTCACCAGGTCCACGTCCGGCATGCCGTACACCGCGGCCGACGAGGAGAAGACGAAGGAGGCGACGCCGGCTTGCGTCACGGCCGAGAGGAGGACCCGCAGGCCCTCCACGTTCTCGTGGTAGTAGTGCAGGGGCATCTCCACCGACTCGCCCACCTGCTTCTTCCCCGCCAGGTGCACGACACCGGTGACGGCGTGCTCCCTCAGCGTGCGGGACAGCAGATCCGCGTCCAGCGTCGAGCCGGTCACCAGCGGCACGCCCCGCGGCACGCGCTCGGCGACGCCCGTGGACAGGTCGTCGTAGACCACGGCCCGCTCGCCCGCCTCCGTCATGGCGCGGACCACGTGTGCCCCGATGTAGCCGGCGCCGCCGGTGATCAGCCAGGTCATCGTCAGTGGGCCCTTCCCTGTCGTCTCGTCCCGGGCGGCGTCGTGCGTCGTCGCCGGCCGGACGTGCAGTCTCGCAGAGCCCCCTGTACGGCCCGCGTCAGCGCCCGCCGCCGCCCACCCACCGCGCGAGGCGCCTGCGCACCACCCCGGCGACGCCCCGCAGCCCCGGCGCGAGCCGCACCGCGAGGTTCCCGGCCTGCGTGGCGTACGGCTGGGCGAGGAGCAGGCCCCGGCGTGAGGGCAGCGCCGTGCGCCGCAGCAGTCCCGGCCCCGCGACCGCCCGCGCCGTCGTCTCGCGCGCCGTCCCGTCACGGAAGTGCAGGCGCAGCCGCAGATCCCAGACGCCGCCGCCGAGCGAGCCGAGGTCGAGGACGACCCGGGTCACCCAGCTGTCCGTCTCCTCGGCGTCCCCGGAATCGGACGGGTTGAGCGCGGTCGTGCGGCGCAGCACCGGGCCCTCGCCGTCGCGCGGCACGAGTTCCACGTCGACCGTGGTCGGGCCCGCCTCGGCCACCCTTCCGTACAGCTCGTGCAGCCGCAGCGTCAGGCGGCTGCCGTGCGCGCGGGGGCGCAGTTCGGCGTCCACCGCGAGGGGGAGCAGCCGGATCGGGCGGACGAGCAGGTGGTCCAGGGTGACCTGCGGCAGGTCGGGGGACCAGACGGGCGTGGTGCCGTCGGGCGCGAGGGCGTAGGGGGGCGAGAGGCGGGCCGGGCGGGCGGCCACCTCCTGGAGGCGGGGCAGGTCGCGCGGCCCCGGGGAGGCCAGGATCACGCGGGCGATGACTCTGCCGGGTGCGGGCGCCGCTTCCAGGTCGGCCGTGTCGAACGTCGCGAGGTAGGCGCGGGTGAGCGTCCACCACTCCTCGCGGTACTGCGGGCCGCGCGTGGTGAGTTCACGCGCGTACATCCGCAGGCTGTGGTCGACGAACTTCGCGCGGGACGCCTGCGCGAGCCGCTTTCCCGCCGTGCCCGTCGGGCTCCGCGCCTCCCGCAGGATGTCGACGGCCTTGCGGTGCGCGTCCATGCGGGCCTGCCAGTTGCCGATGCCCGAGCGGTCCAGGGAGATCGACAGCTTGGCCGCCGTGCGGCGCACGTTCCACACGTAGACGGGGTCCGTGATCAGCGCGATGCGCGGGCCCGCGGCGAGGACGCGGGCCGTGAAGACGAAGTCCTCGTACGTGAAGCGGCCCTCGGGGAAGCGGATCGCGTGCTTTCGCAGGAAGTCGGTGCGGTAGAGCTTGTTGACGCAGAGGGTGTCGTGGACCAGGCGGGTGCGCAGTTCGGGACGGGCGATGAGCCGGTCCTTCGTGTAGAGCATGGGCTGCCAGGGCGTCTCGCGTCCGGAGGGCAGCTCGCGGCGCACGCACAGGCCGGTGACCACTTCGGCGTCGTGCCGCGCGGCGGCCTTGAGCAGGGCGTCCACCGCGCCGGCGGGCAGGACGTCGTCGCTGTCGAGGAACATCACGTACGGGGACGTGGTGGCCTCGATCCCGTCGTTGCGGGGAGTGCCGCAGCCGCCGCTGTTGGTGGCCCGGCGGATGACCCTGACGCGTGGGTCCTCCCGCGCGAGGGCCGCGAGCAGTTCGCCGCTGCCGTCCGTGGAGCAGTCGTCGACGGCGATGACCTCGCGGACGGCGGGGCCCTGGGCGAGGGCCGAGCGCACGGCGTCCGCGACGTGCGCGGCGTCGTTGTAGCCGATCACGACGACGCAGACCAGGGGCGACGGGGGCGGGAGAGACAGAGAGAGGTCCACGGGGGAAATTTTAGGGGTTACTGGTAATTATCCGATTAGGGGGTCTTCTACTGTTTCGTGTCTCCGCCGCCCACGCGCGCGAGCACCTCCCCGGTCCGCGGCCCCCACGCCACCACCACGGCCTCCTTCGGCACCTTCTGGTCGGGCGTGAGGAGCAGCCAGCGCACGTCGTAGCGGCGGACGATCCGCTCGCGTTCGGTGCGGGACGAGTCGGGGGCGAGGTAGTCGCGCACCTCCTGGAGGCGGTGGTTGCGCGTGTCCTCGTCCAGTGAGGTGTCCGGCCAGGCGGGGGCGACGAGGTTGGCGCCGTACGCCGGGACGGAGCGGGTGGGGTAGTAGCCGTTGGTCAGGACGACGTCCCCCCGGTGCATCCGGCTCACCGCCCAGCCGTAGCCCGGCCAGCGCGGCGGCTGGTCGAAGCCCACCGGGTCCAGGGCGCGCGGCACGACCGCCCCGGCCTGGAGCGTGAAGAAGCCGACGGCCGCGCCGGTGGCCGCGACGCCCGCGAGCGCCGTCCGCCACCGTCGCCAGGGCCGCGGCGCCGCGAGCTCGATCGCGAGGGCGAACTGGAGCGGGACGAGGGTCAGGCCCAGGATGCGGCCGTAGGTGTAGTGGCCGCTGAACCAGCCGTACGCCACGACCGCGCAGTCCAGGACGAACATCAGGACCAGGGGGTCGCGGGGGTTCTTGCGGCACCTGAGGGCGAGCGCGGGCAGGCCGAGGAGGGCGAGCCAGAATCTCTGGGGCATCTCGGTGTAGAGCTGCCGGTGGATCCAGTCGACGCTCTCGTCTCCGACCAGCGAGAACACGGAGTAGTACGGCCAGCTCGCCGCGATCACCGCCGCCGTCACGGCGGTCACCGCCCACTTCCACAGCCCGGGCAGGGGCCGCCGGGCCGAGGCCGCGAGCGCCACGACGCCGATCACCGCCGCCACGGAGGAGATCGGGTGGACGAGCAGGATCACCCCGCAGAGCGCGCCGAGCCCCGCGTACGGCCAGGGGCTCCGGGGCTCCCGCGACTTGGCGAGCGAACCGGCCCACCCCCACGCCCAGAACGCCAGGCCGATCGCGAACGTCGACGGGTAGGCGAGATTCCCCGTCATCGACATCAGGCCGAGGTAGCCGCTCCACCACGCCATCCGGGTGCCCCAGAGCACGACCATGGCGAACAGGGCGAGCACGGGCGCCCATTGACGAGGCGTCAGGACCCGTACGAAGCGGCCGAGGCCCGTCAGGAGCACGAGGAGGTTCAGCGGCCCCGCGAGCTTCACGACCTCCCAGCCCGCGAGCCCCGTCACTCGCGCGAAGACGCCCTGTGCCACCGCGTACGGCGAGTAGTACGGGCTGCCCGCGCCCGGCAGGTCCGCCATCGGGTGGCGCGGGTGCAGCAGGTTGTCCTTGAGCCGCTCGACGACCGCCGCGTGCTGTCCGAAGTCGCAGCACATCGGCACCCGCCAGAAGGCGAGGGACATGACGATCCAGAAGAGCCCGCCGAACACGACGTACGGGGTCGGCCGCCACCGCCTGTGTCCGTGCAGCGCCGTCGCGCCGTGGACCTCGCGGCGCGTGCGGAGCCCGGCTCCCCGCGTCGCCATGGTCATCGCATGAGCCTCTCCGCGACGCGGGCCGCGGCCTGCCCGTCGTCCAGGTCGCAGTAGGCCTCGCGGAACGCCGTGTACGCGTCGGCGTGCCGGGCCGTGAGCGCGTCGAGGTCGCGCAGTGCCTCGACGACCTCGCCGGTGGAGGCGAGCAGCGGTCCTGGCGCGCTGGTCTCGAAGTCGAGGTAGAAGCCGCGGACCGTGTCGCGGTAGTGCTCCAGGTCGTAGGCGTGGAAGAGCATCGGACGCCCGGTGTGCGCGAAGTCGAACATCAGGGAGGAGTAGTCCGTGACCAACACGTCGGCGATCAGCAGGAGTTCGGCCGTGCGGGGGTGGGACGACACGTCGCGCACGAAGGGCGCGCGGGCTCCGGGCAGGCGGCCCGCCGTCAGCGGATGCTTGCGTACGAGCAGGACGTGGTCGTCGCCGAGCACGCCCTCGGCGGCGGCGAAGTCGAGCGCGGGTTCGTAGCGGAAGCGGCCGGGGGAGTAGGCGAGGTGGTCGCGGTAGGTCGGCGCGTACAGGACGATCCTCTTGCCCGGGTCGATGCCGAGCTCGTGGCGCACGCGTTCGGCGACCTTGCCGCGGTCCTCGGAGAAGAGGACGTCGTTGCGGGGCGATCCCGCTTCCATGACCTCGCCCTCGTAGGCGAGCGCGCGTCCCAGATGGGGAGTGGAGAAGCGGTTCGGGGAGACGAGCACGTCCCACTGCCGGGAGAGCTCGGGCAGGGCGTCGAGGTGGCCGTGGTCGGCGTAGAGGGTGTCGGTGAGGTCGGTGCCGATGCGCTTGAGGGGCGCTCCGTTCCAGGTCTGTACGACGGTCTGCCCGTCCCGCCGCTCGAAGAAGTCGGGCAGGTGGCCCGCGGTGACGATGCGGCGGCAGCGGGCCAGCGCCTCGTACCAGGCGGCGCTGTGCTCCTCCACGCCCGTCGCGCCCGCGGGCACCCGGGTCTGCTGGTCCTGCGTCACCCACAGGTGCTCGACGTCGGTGCCGCGGCGCACCAGTTCCTCGTGGACCGCCCGCGGGGAGTCCCCGTCGAAGTAGAGCACGGCGTCCCGCAGGGCCTCGGTGCGCTGCCGAGGGTAGTGCGCGGTGCGCAGCCGGTGCCGCCGGTAGGCACCCCGCTCCCCGCGCGCGAGCACGGACCCGGCCTCGACGAGCAGCCGGTCCCCGAACCGCCGGTCGACGCTGAACTGGCGCCCGTCGACTTCCCGGTGCAGCGGCAGGGCGGCAGCCGCCGAGGCGAGCAGCCGCACGGGCATGCCGTCCGCGACGTGAGCGGCGGCCTGCGGCTCCGCTGAACGAGCCCCCTCACGCCCGACGCCGGCCCCGGTCCCGCCCCCCGTCTCCCGCAGGAACGCGTACCACCGGCCCTCCCGCAGCACCCCGCCTCCCGGCGCCACCACCCCCCGGAAGCGTCCCGCAGCGCGTTCCACCGGGACCGTTACTTCCTCGTCCCTGCCGCTGTGACGCAGTACCAGTTCCGCCGTGGGCCAGCTCGCGTCGGCCAGCGTGCCCTCGATGGTCAGGGTGCCGTCCTCGCTCCAGGCCACGCGGTCGGCGATCGGCTGGCGGGTCAGTTCGACGACGAGCTGGCCCTGGTCGTTCGCCGAGGCGCAGAGTTCGCGGTCGCCGTCGCGGGAGGCGTAGCGGCCGGGCGGCAGGTCGAGGGTGGCCGCCAGGGACTTCAGCTTGCCGTCCGGCAGGACCAGGTTGGCCTGCCAGCGGTCGCCGTGCGGGGGCTCGACCTCCTTGGGGGCGAGGTGCGGGGTCGGCGCGACGCCCGCCAGGTCCGCGAGACGCACCCGGACGTCGAAGCGGTCGTCGCCCGAGAGCGCCACGGGATAGTCGAACTCCGCCGAGGAGTGCTTGTGCGTCAGGCGCAGTGCCGTCGGGCGCAGATGGCTCGGCAGGTGGCCGCCGAGGACCATGTCGTCGCCGTCCCGGTGATGGGCGTCGACCCGTGCCACGTACTGCTGGATCTTCAGGACCAGGCGGCCCTTGCTGAAGCCGAGGACCAGACGGAGCCCGTCGCCCAGTTCGCGCACGAGCGACTGCGCGGACGCGCTGTCCAGGGGGCGGACCGCGGCCCGCCGCACCGCGCCGTGGCCCGCGACGAGCACGCCGAGCAGCCAGTTGCCCGGCCGCCACCGGCCGCCCGTCTTCAGCTGCTCGGGGTCGATGGTGAGCTCGAACCCGGAGAGGTCGTAGCAGTGCAGCTGCTGCCCGGAGTTCTCCGTGGCCTGCGGGGCGGCGACGGTCCGGGTGGCCACCTTCCGCAACCGGGCCCTGCTGTGCGCCGACTTCAGGACCGCCGCCTTGACGGAGTGGCCGGGCCGCGTCGCCTCCAGGTTGCGCACGTACGCGTATCCGCTGATCCGGAGCAGCCCGTCCGGGCCCCAGCCGGCCTCCCGGACGCGGGCGATGACCGGCAGTTCGCCCCGGCCCAGGCGGGCCAGCTCCTGCGGCACCTTGATGTGCCCGCCCGCGCTGCGCGGATAAGCGGCACTGCGCCGCACGAGTCCCCGGATGCGGAACGCGCTGCCGTTGCGCTGCTCGAAGGTGAGCAGATCGATCAGGTCGTCGGTGCGGCCTTCGCGTACGAGGTGCCATTTCACGCGCAGGGACACCGGGAGGCCCGCGATCACCCCCGGATCCGCGCGGCGCAGGAACGCCGACGCGCCTTTCATGAAGGCGGCGCGGTACTCGGGCCCGCCCATCGGCAGCCCCTGGAGGAAGTACACGAAGTCGTCGCGCAGGCAGGACGTGTCGTACGTCCTGCGCAACTGGGGCGCGTGCTCGGCGAGGAACGCGCTGACATGCGCGCACGCCGCGATCCGGTCCCGTACGCCCTTGACGTCCGTGCGCCGCCGGGTGATGGAGCCCTCGCGCACCCGCCAGTAGTAGACGTGGTCGCTGAGCACGTCCACGGAGCCCGCGAGGAAGTGCGCGGGGATCATGACGGGCGTGTCCTCGTAGAGCTTGCCCTCGGGGAAGGTGAAGCCGTGCCGGTCCCAGAAGGCGCGCCGGAAGACCTTGTTCCAGGCGACGCGGTCGGCGAGCAGCTCCAGGTCACGGCTGATGTGCGTGCGCGAGCGCGGCTCGGTGAGCCATTTGTACTGCCAGGCCTGCTGGCGTCCGCGCTCGTTCAGGCGCCAGACGTTGCCGCTGGCGAAGTCGGAGCCCGTCGAGTCGAGACTCGCGGTCATCCGGGCGTACGCGTCGTGCGGCACGACGTCGTCGCTGTCGACGAACGTCAGGTATTCGGCGGTCGGGGTCGCATGCCGCACCCCGGTGTTGCGGGCGGCGCTGAGCCCCGCGTTCGGCTGGCGCACATAGACGAACCGCGGGTCCTTCGCCGCGAACTCACGGGCGATCAGCGGGCTGCCGTCCGTCGAGCCGTCGTCGACGAGCACGGCCTCCAGATCGGCCATGGTCTGCCCGGCGATCGACTCCAGGCATTCCTCCAGGAACTCCTCGACGTTGTAGATGGGCACGACGACGCTGAGACGGGGCTGCACGAGGACCGGCCTTTCGTACGCTCCCAGTCACGGGAGTAATCATGGGAGTACGGGCGTATTCATCACCTTTGCCCGTTCTCGTCAATTTTTTTGCCTCCCTTCACCCCAATGAGTGAGGACAGGTCTTCGACAGGCCGTGTCCGGATGGCTACCGTCGGTGTTCATGTCGCGCTTCTCGGTTGTCGTCCCCGCCCATCGCGTCCAGGGCTACCTGCGGGAATGCCTGGATTCCGTGCTCGAACAGAGCCGCGCCGATCTGGAGCTGATCGTCGTGGACGACGCGTCGCCGGACGCGTCCGCCGCTATCGCCGCGGAGTGTGCGGAGCGCGACGCGCGCGTGCAACTCGTCCGCGTCCCGGCGCACGCGGGACCCGGCCCCGCCCGCAACACCGGCGCGGACCGCGCCACCGGCGACTACCTCCTCTTCCTCGACGGCGACGACCTGCTCCTGCCGGGCGCCCTGGAGGCGATCGCCGACGCCCTGGACGCGGCGGACGACCCGGACGTCCTGCTCCTGGGCCACGACCGCGTCGACTGGTGGGAGAACGTGCGTCCGGGCGGCGACGACCTGACGGGCGACCCCCTCGCCGTCACCGTCGCCGCCTGGAACCGCGTCTTCCGGCGCGGCTTCTGGCAGGAGCGCAGGCTCGCGTTCAGCGACGGGGCCTACGAGGACGTGGTGCCGGTGCGCCGCGCGACCCTGGCCGCCGGGGGCCGCGCGGCCGTCCTCGACAAGCCCTGCGTCCGCTGGCGCGAGCGGCGCGGCGGCAGCTTCGCCAAGACGCCGGGCCGGGAGCACTTCGCGGTCATCGGGCGCTACGAGGAACTCCTCGCCGCCGCCGACTCCGCGGACCGCGCCCGGCTCGTGCCGCACGCCGCCGCGCATCTGCTCGCCGTACTCGACGATCCGGGGCGCGTCACGCCGCGCGACCGGCGTGACTTCTTCCGCGGGGCGGCCCGCCTCTACCGGACGTACGGCCCGGCGGAGCCCGCCGCCACGCCGGGGGAGCGGGCCCTGGCCACCGCCTCGTACGCCGCCTACGAGGCGCAGCGCAAGAGCCGCTCCCGCAGAAAGGGCGTGACCCGGGGGCTCAAGGCGCAGAAGAAGAAGCTGCGCGCCCGCGCGATGCGCCTGGCCTACCGCGCCGACCTGCGTCGCCCCCTGGACCCGCACCTCGCGGTCTACGGCGCGTACTGGAACCGCGGGATCTCCTGCAATCCGGCCGCCATTCACGCCAAGGCCCGCGAACTCGCCCCGCACATCAGGGGCGTATGGGTGGTCTCCTCCCGGCACAAGCACCGCGTGCCGGCCGGGGTCGAGTACGTCATCGAGGGGTCGCGGCGCTACTGGCAGACGATGGCCAGGGCGACGTACCTGATCAACAACTCCAGCTTCCCCGGCGGCTTCACCAAGCGCCCCGGCCAGATCTACCTCCAGACCCATCACGGAACGCCGCTCAAGAAGATGGGCCTCGACCAGCGCCGCTACCCCGCGGGCACGCACGGCATCAGCTTCCAGAAGGTGCTCGACCACACCGACCAGTGGGACTTCAGCCTCTCCGCGAACCCGCACTCCACGGAGGTCTGGGAGCGGGTCTACCCCTCGACGGCGTACCAGGCCCTGGAGGCGGGTTATCCGCGCAACGACGTCTACTTCACGGCCGGGGAGAGCGAGACCGCCCGCGTCCGCGCGGAGCTGGGGATCGCCGACGGCCGCACCGTTCTC
Organism: Streptomyces longisporoflavus; assembly: GCF_014649775.1. GTDB lineage: Bacteria > Actinomycetota > Actinomycetes > Streptomycetales > Streptomycetaceae > Streptomyces > Streptomyces longisporoflavus. Next base: position 51,282 of record NZ_BMTR01000003.1, read on the forward strand.
CTCTACGCGCCCACCCACCGCGACTACCAGAAGGGCTTTCTGCCCGGCCTCGACCTGGAGCGCTTCGTGAGCGCACTCGGCCCGTCGTACGTCGTGCTGGTGCGCGCCCACTACTTCTACGGCGCCGACGCGGGCCTGCGCGGCCATCCGCGGCTCGTCGACGTCACCGGGCACGCGCGCGTGGAGGACCTCTGCCTCGCTGCCGACGCCCTCGTCACGGACTACTCGTCGCTGATGTTCGACTACGCCTGCCTGGACCGCCCGATCGTGACGTACGCCCCCGACTGGCAGGCCTACCGCCTCGCCCGCGGCACCTACTTCGACCTCCTGTCGGGGCGCGCGGGCGAGACGCCGGGGGCGGTGGCCACCACGGAGGAAGAGCTCACGGACCTCTTCAGGAGCGATGCGTGGGACACGGAGGGCACGACGAAGCTGCGGGCGGCGTTCCGGGCACGGTTCTGCCCGTACGACGACGGGAGCGCGGCCGAGAGGGTCGTGCGACGCCTCTTCCTGGATGGTCAGGCGCCCCGCTCGTAGGGGGAGCGGACCGGGAAGTACGCCGCGAGGAACGAGCGCATGGCGAGCGCCATCTCCTCGTCGGCGAGCTCGCTGTCCGGGGACTCGCCGATGCAGAAGGCCGTCTTGTCGCGGCTCTGGAGCAGCTGTCCCAGTCGCGCGTGGTCGGCGCGCCTGCCGATGTCCACGAAGTCGTACGAGATGCCCGCCGGCACCGCGCGCCCCGTGAGGTAGGCGTAGTGGTGGTGCAGGGACGACACCAGGGCGATGTCGGCGTTCGAGCGGAAGCGGCTGCGCGCGGTGGCCCCGAGCTCGTCGGGGAACCGCTCGGTGAGCTCCGCGAGGACGCTGCGGTGCAGGGCGTAGGGCGCGTGGAAGAAGCTGTGCGTCGCCGTCCTGCCGAACTCCTTCTCCAGCAGGGCGCGGTTGTTCTTGGCGGCGGCCAGATAGCCCTCGTCGTCGGGTGAGACGGGCAGCGCGGGCACGGACGCCGAGGACCAGAAGAAGCGGGAGAGGCCCGAGCTGTGGAAGAAGGTCTGCGGTGTGGTGGGGCGGCCGAGGAACATGTCGTCGTTGAGGTAGAGGAAGTGCTCCGACAGCCCCTCGATGCGGTGCAGCTGGCTCTCGATGGAGTGCGAGTTGAAGGTGGGCAGCGCGGCGTCCGGATCGGCGAAGAGATCGCGGTGGTCGACGACCGTGACGCCCGGGTGATCGGCGTTGAGCCAGGCCGGGGTCTGGCCCGCCGTGACCAGGTAGATGTGCCGGACCCAGGGCGCGTTCGCGGCCAGGGAGCGCAGTGAGTAGCGCAGCTCGTCACGGTTGCGGAAACGGACGGCACCGTGATCCGCCGAAGTCCCGTCGCCGCCCCCGCCGAGGGCCGCGTCGCGCCGCGCCCGCCACTCGGGGTCGGAGTCGTCGACCCAGGTGTAGACGGCGTCCACGGGAAAGTCGATGTCGTTGAAGAGGAGCCGGGCGAAGACATCGAGGGTCGGGTACGTACGACCGCCGACGCGCAGGGTGGCGGTGGCAACGAGCGAGGGCAACTCGGCTCCGGCGAGGGTGGTACCGAAGGGGGCACGACGGGCTTCGGCCGCGCCGGGTCCGGGGGTGCCCTCCGCCCCCTCCGCCCCCTCCGCCCCCTCCTCCGTGACCCGCGGCCAGAACGCCACCGTGCAGGCCTGGCCCGCGCCGTGGCGCAGGGAGAGCGTTGTCGTGGTCACCGGCTTGAAGAGTTTGACGCCCGCGACCTCGCCGATGCCGGCGAGGCGTTCGGCGAGTACGACTCCGGGGGCGGCGTCGCGCGGACGGATCAGTTCGGCGTAGACGGGCTGGCCGTGCAGGGACTCGGCGATCGCCTTGAGCGCGCCCTCGCGTTCGTCGTCGGCCACGGCGAGGGTGTGCGCGGTGCCCGGGGTGCGCACGAGGACGTAGGGGATGTCCTCGGACTCCAAAGCGGTGGCGGCCAGTTCGAGGTTCCAGTCGGTCGCGTCGGGCGCGAGGACATCGTCGCGGCGCTCGGCGATCCTGCCCACCGAGCGGATGAGGAGGCCGCTGGTGTCGGCGGCGATGATCTCGTCCTCGCGGGCCCGCTCCTCGGCGCCGGGCGCGGCGTCCAGGGTGTACGGCGTGGTCGGGCGGAACCCGCTGCCGCCGGACGCGACGCCGAGCGCCACCCGGTCCGCGCGCCCTTCGAGCCGCTCGGGGGCGTCGCGCCGGGCCACGAGCCTGGAGTACAGCTCCTGCCAGCGCGCGGTGACGTCGGCGGACGAGAAGCGGGCGTAGACGCCTTCGCGGGCGGCGTTGGCGTAGGTGCGGCGGGTCTCCGGGTCGCCCATCAACTCGCTCATGGCCGCGGCCAGTTCGTGGATCTCGCCGGGCGGTACCAGCAGCCCGTCGACGCGGTGCCTGACGATCTCGGCGGGCCCGGTCAGGACGTCGTACGCGACGACCGGCACACCCGCGGCGAGCGCTTCGAGCAGCACGAGCGGAAACGCCTCGTTGTGCCCCGCGGTCATCAGGGTCAGCCCCGCCTTGGCCCACTCGGCGGCCATGTCCTGGCAGGGGCCGAGCAGTTCGACGCGGTCCTGGAGCCCGAAGCCGTCGACGAGCCGGCGCAGCTGCTGCTCGCGGTGGCCGCCGCCGAACACGCGCAGCTTCCACTCCGGATAGGCGTCGGCGAGCTCGGCGAAGGCCCGCACGGCGTGGTCGACGCGCTTCTCGCCGGTGAGGCGCGCCGCCATGACGATGACCTTGCTCTCGCCGTCGGCGCGGGGCCGGAAGCCGTCGGGCACGGCGTTCGGGATGACCGCGAGCTCGGGGGCGGTGGCGCCGAGGGACTCCGCGATCCAGTCGCGGGTGCGCTCGGTGAGGGTGACCAGGGCGTCCAGGCGCGGCGCGTGCAGGAGCAGGGGTTCGCCCGAGGGGCCGCGCCGCTGGGTGGGGCGGTGCTCCTGGTGCACGGTGACGACCCTGGCCGGGACGAGCCTCACGGCGGCGGCCATCAGGGCCGGCGTGGTGGTGACCAGGACGTCGGTGTCCAGGGTGGTCAGGGCGGCGGTCATCTCGATGTCGGAGAGCCGGTCGAAGGCGGACTCCCAGGAGGGCTTGATCAGTTCGCTGGGCAGCGCGGCCAGGGTGCGGCAGGCGGCTTCGTCCAGGCATGATCCGCGCACCGGACGCTCGGGGGACACCGTGCGGTCCACGAGATAGCGGACGGGGAGGCTGCGGGCCTCGGGGAAGAAGGGCTCGGGGCGGGTCCGGAAGACGGAGATGACCTCGACGTCGTGCCGGTCGGCGAGGTGCTGCGCCTGGGTGTAGGTGGCCAGCTCGGTGCCGCCCATCTCGTCGCCCCAGCCGAGGAGGTACGTGATCTTCATGAGGTCTCCTTCGAGATGTCCCAGCACGTCAGGGCGAAGGCACCGGACTTGGTGAAGTGGGCGTGGGCGCGGATCAGGGAGCCGCCCGGCAGAGCGAAGACGCGGAAGGGGGTGGGGCAGGCGGCGGCGGGGTCGCGTACGTCGGTGAGCCACCGCCCGAGGGGCAGCGGGGCGCCGCGGGTCTCCGGCTCCACGTGGAAGTCCCACACCCACTGGCCGGGGCCGGCCCCCGCCATTTGCGCGAGGGGCAGCGCGAAGCTGAACTCGGTGCCGTCCCACATCGCCCCGACGGGCACGGTGACCCCGTCCCGCCGCCGTACGGCCTTCGCCCGCCACCGCCGTCCCCGGCTCGTTCTGACGAGCCGTCCGTGCACAGTGATGCCGTCGCCGCCGGGCACGAACCGCAGCAGCTCGGCGCGGGGCTTCGACCGGGTCACCTGGAGCACCGCGCGCCCGCCGCGGCAGCGGACGACGCGGACGAGGGTGCCGGTGCGGGGGTCGGGGGCGTGCGGCAGGGTGGGTGTGAGCGGCGGTTCGGTGGCCCGGTCGAGCCCGATGCCGCGCCGCTGTACGCGTCCGCGGGCATCGGCGGTGACGACCGTGAGCCGCCAGACTCCCTCGCCGAGCCGGGGACCGGCAAGGGCGTCCGCTTCCCCGGGGACGTCACGTGCGTTCCGCAGCGTGGCGGTACCGGCGAGGAGCAGCCCGCCGCGGGCGTGCCGCTCGAAGGCGAGCGGGACACGGAACCGGCGGTGGCCGCGCGAGACGAGCAGGTGGGCCCGCTCGATCCGCTCGTCGGGGAGGGCGGCGACCGCGAGGTTGAGCGTCCGGCTGTCCCGGACCGACAGATGCACGGGCTCCAGGAGCCCTTGCGCCCGGCCCGCTCCCTGGCCCGCTCCCCGGCCCGCGGTGGCGCGTTCCGCCCGGAAGCGGGCGGCCCTTGCGGTGGCCAGGAGCCGCCGGACGGCGGGCGGCTGAGCCGGGATCATGGCGTGAACCCAATGTGGTGCATTGCCCCACTTTGCCCGTTGTTCGCTCCGATGCGGGGTGTGTACGGGTCCGGGTCACCCGGCCGGCCCACGAAAGAGTGTCCCGGAGTGCGCTACGGGGGTAGACCCCTTAATGATCATTTCCCTCGCGCAGCTCCAGCGCCGCAAGGAAGCATCCGGGCCACCCGCACCCGCACCCGCGCCCCCCGCACCCGCGCCCGCATCACCCCGGGCAGGGGCGGCCCTCGCCCTCCGCCGACGCTGGGCCGACCCCGCCGCCGCCGCGTTCGTGACCCTCCTGATCGCCTGGCGCGCGAGCACCCTCGGACAGTGGATCGTCGACGACGCGGCCATCACCTTCGCCTACGCCCGCAGCGTCGACGAGGGCCTCGGCCCGGTGCAGCAACCGGGCGCCGACCCCGTCGAGGGATACTCCAACTCCTCGTGGCTCGCCCTGCTCGTCGCGGGCCGCAGGCTCGGCCTCTTCGACCACGGCACGCTGCTCGGCATCAGCGACCTGGTGCTCTACCCCAAGGCCCTCGCGCTGCTCTGCACGGCGGGCGTCATCGCCTGCGTGGCCGCGGCGGCGCGGGCCCTGCTGCCGGGCCGGGCCTGGGCGGTGACGCTCCTGGCCGGCGGCGTACTCGCCGCGAACCTGTCGTACGTGGCGTGGTCCTTCTCGGGGCTCGAGAACCCGCTGTACGCGCTGACCGCCGCCGCGATGGGAGCGCTGCTCGTCCGGGGCGCCGTGCGCGGCACCCTGCTGCGGCCCGCCGCCGCCGCGAGCGCGGGGGCCGTCGCCCTGCTCGCCGCGCTGACCCGCCCCGACGGCGCGGTGCTCGCCGCGGCCTACCCGCTGGCCGTACTGCTGTTCCTGCGCCGGGAGAGCCTCGCGCGGGCGGCGCGGATGGTGGCGCTGAGCTGCGGCACGTTCGCGCTGCCGTACGCGGCGTTCCTGCTGTGGCGCCGCGCGACCTTCGGGCTCTGGGTCCCGAACACGGCGGTGGCCAAGGCGCAGAAGCCGCCCCGGCTCGCTCAACTGGCCTCCACCGGCGAACTGTTGACGTACGGCGGCTGGGCGCTCGCCCTGATCGGCGCCGCCTGCGCCGGCCTCGCGCTCGCCCGCCCCGGACCGGCCCGCAGGGCCCTGGCCGCGCTGCTCGTCCCGCTGGCCCTGACCCTCCTCGCGTACGGCGTGCTCGGCCGGGACTGGATGGCGCTGTACCGCTTCGCGACCCCGGTGTGGGTGCTCGCCGCGACGGCGCTCGCCCTGGCCGCGGGCGCGCTCTGGCGGGCGGAGGGCCGCCGCGCGCGTGCCGTCACGGTCTGCGCGCTCGCGGGCGCCCTGCTCCTCTCGGTCACCGGACAGGCCGCGCAGAACGGCAGATTCATCCACCGCCCGACGCTGTCCATGTGCTACGTGGCCGAGCGCTACGGCCACACCTTCAACGCGTACGCAGCCCACCTCGGCCTGCGTGACGCCACCGTCGCCCTGCCCGACCTGGGCGGCACCCTGCTCACCACACGGCTGCGTGTCGTGGACCTCGCGGGCCTCACCGACCGCCGGGTGGCCGACGCGTACGCCGCCGCCGACCCGGCCGCCCTGCGCGCCCATGTACTGAACGACGTGCGCCCCGAACTGCTCCACGTGCACGCCGCCTGGACCCGCAGAACGGGCCTGACCCCGCCCCTCCTCGCGGCAGCGGGTTACGTCCCCCTCTACACCGAGGGCAACGGCGGCGACTTCGTCCGCGCGGACGCCGTACGCGACCCGGCCCGGATCGCCGCGGTGCGCGAGCGGGTGCGCCCGGCCCTGGACGACATGGTCCGCGAGATGCGCCCGGCGGGCTGCGGCCCGACCCTGCGCGCCGGAGGGGGGTACCCGGCATGACCACGGCCCTCCCGCGCCAGACCCGCCCCCGCCCCGGGCTCCCCGCAGCAGCCGACGAAGCACCCCGCGTCGACTCCCTGACCGGGATGCGCTTCCTCGCCGCTCTCGCGGTGTTCGTGCACCACTTCACCGGCCTGAGCGCGCACGGCGGGGTCGCCCACGCGCCGCTCCTCTTCCCCTACTCGACGCTCGGCGCGAACGGCGTGGGGTTCTTCTTCGTGCTCTCCGGGTTCCTGCTCACCTGGGGGTACCGTCCCGGCACGCTCGCCCGCCTCTTCTACTGGCGCCGGGCGGGCCGCATCCTGCCCGCCCATCTGGTCGCGACCATCCCCGTGATCTGGGTCTTCTACCTCTGGGGCGGTGTCCCGACGGACGACTTCAGCTTCGTCGCCTCGCTCTTCCTCGTGCAGACCTGGTTCCCCGGCGTCGTGCCGACCCTTCCCGGCAACGGCGTCGCGTGGACGCTGAGCGTCGAGGCCTTCTTCTATCTACTCTTCCCGTTCGCGATCCGCGGCGCCCTGCGCCTGCGCACCCGCACCCTCGCCCTGCTCGCCGGGGGCGGGCTCGTCGCGATGTGGCTGGTCAAATGGTGGACGGTCGTCCATCTCTCGCCGTTCGCCAGCGAATGGGTCATGCGGAACCCGGTGAGCAGGCTGCCCGAGTTCGGCGTCGGAATGGCCTGCGCGCTCGCCCTGCGCCGGGGGCACCGGTTCCGGCTCAGCCCGCCGGTACTGCTCGTCTGCCTCGCCGGGTACGCCGTCGTCTACTGCCACCGCGCGTCCTGGTTCGGGCCGGACTTGTCCGCGCACCTCGCCTGGACCCTGCGGCCGTGCGCCGCCGTCTTCTCCGTCCTCTTCGTCGCCGCCTGTGTGCAGCGCGAACTGACGGGGCATCGCGGCTGGCTCTGCTCGCGTCCGATGGTGCTGCTCGGGCTCTGGTCGTACGCCTTCTATCTGCTGCACCAGACCGTCAACCGGCTGATCCTCGACACCTGGGGCCGCCCGCAGCCGGACAACTCCGCGATCTTCACGCTCCTCGGCGTCGCACTCACCGTGGTCGCCCTGTCCTGGGCGATGTTCACGTACATCGAGGAACCGGCCCGGAAGTGGTGCGCCCGGCGCACGCCGCGCCGGTGGAGCCACTGTGTCGATAAGTCCTAAATGCGAGTGATACGTAGAAGATATCTACCCAGCCCCCTGCCCAGGAGGAGACGTGCACCAGTCCGCGTACGAACAGATGGAACTCTGTGTGGAGCAGTACATGCCCAGAGGGAAGCGACACCGGGTGGTCGATCTCGGCGCGCGGGTCTCCGACGGGCAGACCCGCACCCACAAGACCCTGCTCGAAGGGCGCGACACGCAGTACGTGGGCGTCGACGTGCTCGACGGCCGCAACGTCGACGCGGTGATGACGAAGCCGTACCGCATCCCCCTGAAGTCCCGCAGCGCCGACTTCGTCATCTCCGGGCAGGCCTTCGAGCACATCCCCTTCTTCTGGGCGACGATGCTGGAGATCGCCCGCGTCCTGAAACCGGAGGGCATCGCCTTCGTGACGGCGCCCTCCCGCGGCCATGTGCACGACGCGCAGGACTGCTGGCGCTACTACCCCGACGGGTTCCGCGCCATGGCCGCGTACAGCAGGCTCGAACTGCGCGAGGCCTACACGGACTTCCCGCCCAAGAAGGGCATCCGGCACGCCTACGGAAGCATCGACGCCAAGCACGCCTACTGGGGCGACTCCGTGGGCGTCTTCCAGCGGCCGCGGCGCTACCCGAGTCTCACCATGGCCTTCGTGCGCGCCACCACCACCTGGTGGGCGAACAGGATCGGCGGCGTCGACGGCATCCCGCTGCCGGAGCCCATCGAGGGCCGCGCGCTCTGCGGCCGGCCCAAGTCCGTGGTGGCCCCGCGTTCGGTGGAGGAGCAGCCCGTTTCCTCGCCAAGTGACGCCACCTGAACACGCGTTGACGAAACGTGACATAAAGGACGAGTTGCGCGTACTGTCCGCTCCCATGGCATGGCGACGCGCCGTGAATGGCGCACTGAAGCAACTGACCGGCTATCAGCTGACGCGCACCCCGGTGCCGGGCCAGCGCGCGGTGGCGGCCCCGGAGCCGAAGCCCGCCCCGGCATCGAAGCCGAAGCCGAAGCCGAAGACCCTGAACCTCCCGGCCGACTACGACGACGAGGCGAAGGACATCATCCGTGCGGTGAAGCCGTACACGATGACCTCTCCCGAGCGCCTCAACGCCTTCATCCTGGCGACCCGGCACATCGTCCGGCACGACATCCCCGGCAGCATCGTCGAGTGCGGCGTGTGGCGCGGCGGTTCGATGCAGGCCTGCGCCAAGGCCCTGCTCGGCGCCGGTGTGACCGAGCGCGACCTGTACCTCTTCGACACCTTCGAGGGCATGACCCCGCCCACGGAGGAGGACCTGCGCCTGGACGGCAAGTCCGCCGAGGAACTGCTCAAGCTGCAGGGCAAGGACCGCCCGATCTGGGCGGTCGCCTCCCTCGACGACGTCAGGTCGGGCTTCGAGAACGTGCCCTACCCCAAGGAGCGCGTGCACTACGTCAAGGGCAGGGTCGAGGAAACCGTCCCCGGCCAGGCGCCCGAGCAGATCTCCGTCCTGCGCCTGGACACCGACTGGTACGCCTCGACCAGGCACGAACTGGAAGAGCTGTACCCGCGACTGGTCAGCGGCGGCGTCCTGCTCATCGACGACTACGGCTACTGGCAGGGCTCGCGCAAGGCGGTCGACGAGTTCATGGACAAGACCGGCGAACGCCTGCTGCTCCTGCGCATGGACGAGGGACGCATCGCCGTGAAGCCCTGACACGGGGGGCGGCACCCGAGCGGGCCCCGTGTCCGGCAGCCCCGAGCCGCCGGTCACGGGGCCCGCTCATGTGACCACCCGAATGGCTCTGCGCGGGTGACCCATAAGGGCGGTCGTTGTTAACCGGGTGGCCCCTGGGGCCTGTCGTCAGTACTCCGGAAGGAATGTGCGCACCGCATGACACCCCGACTCGCCGTCGTCGTCCCCGTCCACAACGTCGAGGAGTTCCTCGGTCCCTGCCTCCGCTCACTGGCCGGACAGACCATGCGGGACATCGAAGTCGTCATGGTCAACGACGGTTCCACCGACGGGAGCGCGCGCGTCGCCCGCGAGTTCGCCGCCGGGGACGGCAGGTTCCGGCTCGTCGAGCAGGAGAACGCGGGGCTCGGGGCGGCCCGCAACGCGGGAGTGCGCGAGGCGCGGGGGACGTACCTGACGTTCGTCGACAGTGACGACGTCGTACCGCTGGACGCGTACGAGCGGATGCTGGCGGCACTGGAGAAGTCCGGCTCCGACTTCGTCACCGGCAACGTCCACCGGCTGCGCTCCGGGGGCAGGAGCGAGCAGTCGCCGATGTTCCGAAAGATGATGGAGAGCGACCGCAGCGCCACGCACGTCACCCGCGACTGGGAGCTGCTCGGCGACCGCATCGCCTGCAACAAGGTGTTCCGCAGGGACTTCTGGGACCGGCACGGCTTCGCCTTCCCCGAGGGCGTCCTTTTCGAGGACACTCCCGTCATCGTCCCCGCCCACTTCCTCGCCGCATCCGTCGACGTGCTCAAGGAGCCGGTCTACCTCTGGCGCGACCGCGAAGGCTCCATCACCAGCGGCCGGGCCAGGCCCCGCGCCGTCCGCGACCGCACCGCCGCCGTCCTCGCCGCCAGCGGATTCCTCGCGGCGCGGGCCGCCGAGGCTGCGGGCACACCGCGCGCGGAAATCCTCGCCACCGCCAAGCGGCGCTACGACACGACGGTGCTCTCCGGCGACCTGTGGCTGTTCATGGAGGCCCTGCCGCACGGCGACGCCGCGTACCACGACGCGTTCCTGGAGCAGGCCAACGCCTTCGCCGACACCGTCGACCCCGCCGTCATCGCCGAGCTGCCGCTTCCCCTGCGCGTGCGCTGGCAGCTCATCCGCGGACGCCGGATCACCGACCTGCTCGCCTTCATGGCGTTCGAGAAGTCCCACCCCGGCGCCTTCCGGGTCCGCGGCCTGCGCCGGCGCCGCGCCGACTTCCCCGGCATCGGCGGCCTGCCGCCCGAAGCCGTCGCCCTGAAACGTTCCGACCTGCCGCTCACCGCGCAGCTCACGCAGGCCGCCTGGGACGAGCGGGGCAGACTGCGGCTCAAGGGCTACGCCTACATCCCCAACCTGCCCGCCGGGCGGGTCGGGGCGCGGGCCAGGGTCGCCTGGCTGCGGGCCGGGCGGCGGCGCGTGCTTCCGCTCAAGCTGCGCACGGTACGGGCGCGCGAGGCGACGTACCGCTCCGGGCAGGGCCTGCACGACTACGACCGCTCGGGGTTCGAGACGGTCATCGACCCCCGCAGGACCGTCACCAAGCGCCGCAGCACCACCTGGAAGGTGGAGATGGGCGCGGTCAGCGGGCTCCTGCCGCGCACGGGGCCGGTGCGCACGAGCGGCGCGCCGCAGCTTCCCGTGCGGTATCTGGAGGAGTTCCTGCGCGTCGCCGTCACCCTCGGCAAGGGCCGGCTGAGGCTGCGCACGGAGCGGGTGGCGGCGCGGCTCGTCGCGCACGAGGGGTGCGGCGGCGTCATCCGGCTGCACGGCAGGCTCGCGCCGGGGGAGTCGCAGGCCCTCGACGCCCTGCGGATCGAGAACTGGCACACCAAGGAGGCGCACTACGTCCCCGCCCTGGTGAACGGCCGCGACTTCAGCGCCGATGTGCCGCTCGCCTTCTTCCACGCCGGTGAGGACGAGCACACCGGCCGGCCGCGCAAGGCCGATCCCTGGGGCGTCACCCTCGTCCGCGAGGGCGACGGCCGCACACCGCTCGCCGCCTGCCCCGAGGTGCCGCCGGGGCGGTACGGCCTGCTGCCGGGGCGCGAGCTCCTCGTACTCGCCAACTCGTCGGGCAACCTGGAACTGCGCGACCAGACCCTTCGCCCGCTCGTCTCCGCCGTGACCTGGGACGACGAACTTCTCGTCGAGGGCAGCCACCCCGACGCGGCGGCCCGCACCGGGGAACTGGTCCTCGTGCACGGCGGCCACGGCGACGAGGCCGTGGTGCCGGTGCGGATCGACGGCGGCCGGTTCACCGCGGCGCTGCGCCCCGAGGCCGTGCCGGGCCCCGGAGGCACCCTGCCGCTCGCCGAAGGCCGCTGGAACCTCTGTCTGCGCGAGCCGGGCGAGAGCGACCCCGAGCAGTACACCCCGGTGTGCGTGGCGCCCGGCGCCGCTACCGGGCTCCCGCTCGTCCGCACCAGATCCGGGCGTGACATCACCCTGGAGCGCCACGCCCACGACGGCCTCCACCTGCGCTCCGGCTCCGCCCTGCCCATGGCCGACCGGGGCGGCCCGCGCCAGCGCCGCCTGCGCGAGCTGTACGCGGCACGGCGCGGCGGGCCGCTGCGGGACGCCGTCCTGTACTCCAGCTTCGACGGACGCCAGTACTCGGACTCGCCGCGCGCCGTCCACGAGGAACTGGTCGCCAGGGGCGCGGAGTTGGAGCACTTGTGGGTGGTGCGCGACCAGCAGGTGCGACTGCCGGGCAGCGCCACGCCGGTTGCCCTGTGGAGCGCCGAGTGGCATGAGGCCCTGGCCCGCTGCCGCTACATCGTCACCAACACCCAGCTGCCCGAGTGGTTCGTACGGGCCGAGGGCCAGTACGTCGTGCAGACCTGGCACGGCACCCCGCTCAAGCGCATCGGCCTCGACCTCGCGGACCGCTCCTCCGGGGACCGCGCCTACATGGCCACCCTGCCCGGCCGCGCCGCCCAGTGGAGCGTGCTCGTGTCCCCGAACCGCTTCTCGACCCCCGTCCTGCGCAGCGCTTTCGGCTACACCGGCGAGGTCCTGGAGCTGGGCTACCCGCGCAACGACCTGCTGCACGCCGCCGACCGCGCGAAGGTCGCCGCCTCCGTGCGCGAACGCCTCGGCATCCCCGAGGGCAAACGCGTCGTCCTGTACGCGCCGACCTGGCGCGAGAACCAGCCCAAGCAGAGCGGCCGCTACGCCCTCGACCTCCGGCTCGACCTCGAAGCCGCCGAACGCGCCATCGGCGAGGACCACGTGCTCCTCGTGCGCAGGCACTACCTCGTCGGCGGTACCGTCCCCGGCTCGGACTTCGTGCGCGACGTGACCCGCCACCCCGACGTCGGCGAACTGCTCCTGATCAGCGATGTCCTGGTCACGGACTACTCGTCCCTGATGTTCGACTTCGCCCAGACCGGGCGCCCGATGCTCTTCCACACCTACGACCTCGACCACTACCGCGACACCCTGCGCGGCTTCTGCTTCGACTTCGCGGCACGGGCGCCGGGACCGCTGCTCGCCACGAGCGACGAGGTGGTCGCCGCGCTGCGCGACCCGCGGGCCGCCACCGCCGCGTACACCGAGGCGTACGACAGGTTCCGCGAGGTCTTCTGCGACCTGGACGACGGCAACGCCGCCGCCGGGGTCGCGGACGCCATGCTCGAAGGAGGCCGCGCGTGAGCACGCCGGAACTGCACGACTTCAGCTGCGTCGTGGTCGCGGGGACGGACGCCGACGCGCTGCGGCAGTCGGTGGCGTCCGTGCTCGACCAGGCCATGGGCAGCGTCGAGGCGGTCCTCGTCGACCCCGGAACCGACGGTCCCGCCCGCGCCGCGGCACGGGCGCTCGCCGCCGACCAGCCCTACCGGGTGCGCCTGGTCCGCGCCGGGGGCCCGATGTCCGCCGGCGCCTCGCGCAACCTCGGGCTCGACGCGGCACGCGGGCGCTACGTCATCGTGCTCGGCGACGGCGAACTCCTGGAGCGGCACGCCTGCCGGAACCTCTTCGACGCGGCGCGCACCACCGGGGCCGACCTGGTGGCGGGGCGCTGGACGCGGCTCACGGCCGGCGGCAGGAAGGAGGCCCACCCGGACTGGCAGGCCCAGCTGCACGCGCGGACGAGGAGCGTCCGAGATCTCGCCGACGTCCCTGAACTCGTGACGAGGGACGCCTTGGTCACCGGGTTCTGCGTCCGCAGGGACTTCGTCCACGACAGGCGTCTGCGGTACGCGGAAGACCTGGCCCACAGCGAGATCCTCTTCGGCGTCGAGGCGGCACTCGGGGCCCGCGTCATCACCCTCGTACCGAACCTGATCACCACCCACCGCGCGGCGCCCGACCCCGCCCGCGAGACCTCCGCCCTGGCCGGGGCCCACGACCGCGTCGCCGGGCTCCTACTGAGCCTGGGCCGCATCGAACTGTGCGACCGGCGCGAGCGGGCCTTCCTGAGCGACCACGTACTGCCCTGCGTCCGTACGTTCCCGCAACTCACCGCCGACGAGCGGCGCCGGGTCACCGCCGGGACGGTCCCGCACCTCGAAGGCCGCGCGGACGTGCGCGCCCTGAGCGCCCTCGACCCCGTGGAGCGGGTGAGCGTACGGCTGCTCGCGGAAGGCGACACGGAGGGCGTGCTCGCGGCGGCGTACGCCCTCGTACGGCCGGGGACCGTCGTCTCGGAGCTGACCGAGCGGGAGGGGAAGGTCTACTGGCGCGCGGACGGGCTCGACGACCCCCGCACCCGGGAGGTCCTCGACGTCAGCGAACTCGGCCACCAGCACCAGCCCCCGGCCCGGGCGCGCCTCCTGAACCGCCTCACCAGGTGCAGCGTCGAAGGCACCAGGGCGGTCCTCGAAGGGCACGTCGTACTGCCCGGCGGCCTGGTGCCCGACCGGCCGCCGCTCACCGCCCGGCTCGACGTGCGCACCCGCGGCAGGGGACGGCACGGCTTCCGCGTACCGGTGCAGGAGGCGCACTACGACGGCGGCGCGGTCGTCTGGCGGGCCACGGTGGACCTCACCGCGCGGCTGCGGGACCTCGGCATCCGCGACCGCGTCTGGGAGCCGCGGCTGCGACTCGCCGCGGGAGGCCACGACATGAGCACCGAACTCGTCGCCGAGCAGGAGACCGTGGGGAACGCCCGGGGGTTCACCGTCACCGGCGCGAACCGGCTCGAACTGCGCCTCGCACCCCGCCACCGAGCCGCCCGCACCCTGCGCGCGGCACTGCACTACGCCACGCACTTCCGCCCGGCGCGCAAGGTGCGGCTCCGGCTGCGTGCCCTGCGCAGGCGCTGCGACCGGCTCAACGGACGCGCGGTGAAGCTGCGCGTCTACCGGCGCGTGCTGCGGCGGCTGCCCGTCAGCAAGGGCTCGGTGGTCTTCGAGAGCCACATGGGAGCCTGCTACGGCGACAGCCCGCGCGCCATCCACCAGGAGATCGTCGACCGGGGCCTCGAACTCCGCTGCACCTGGTCGTACGCCGCGTCGGCCGACGGGTTCCCCGCGACGGCCCGCCTTGTCCGCCGCTGGTCCTGGCGCTACCTGTGGGCCCTCGGCCGCGCCGAGTTCTGGATCGACAACCAGGGCTTCCCGCACGCCCTGGCCAAACCGCGCCACACCACCTATCTGCAGACCTGGCACGGCTCCGCGTACAAACGCATGGGCTTCGACGAGGCGCGCCTCAAGACGCAGAACGCCCCGCAGCGCGAGCGGCTCAGGGAAGCCGTCGACCGCTTCGACCACTTCCTGGTGCGCTCCGAACACGACGTGCACACCCTGGCCCGCGCCTACGGCATCCCCGAAGAGCGGCTGCTGCGCTGCGGCTACCCGCGCAACGACCGCCTGATCGCCGCACGCGCCCGCGACGAGGCCGCGGGCCGCTTCCCCCGCCCGCCCGTGGCCGCCGACCTCGGCATCCCCGACCACAAGACGGTGGTGCTGTACGCGCCGACGTTCCGCGGCGGCCCGCCCAAGAACAACAAGCCGGTACGACTGCCCCTCGACGTACGGGAGTTCGCGGCCCGCTTCGGCGACACCCACGTACTCCTGGTGCGCGCCCACTACATGGAGGCGGCCGAGCTGCCCGTGTGCCCGCCCGGCACCGTCATCGACGTATCGGCCCACCACGACGTGAGCGAGCTGCTCTGTCTGGCCGACGTCCTGGTGACCGACTACTCGTCCATCATGTTCGACTTCGCCCTCCTGGACCGCCCCCTGGTGCACTTCGCGCCCGACCTCGACGCGTACGAGACCGAGCGGGGCAGCTACTTCGCGCTGCGGGACGAGGCGGGCGGGCCCGTCGTCGAGACGCAGGAGGAGCTGCTGCGCGTGCTCGCCGCGCTGAAGCAGACCGACGGCGCGTGGGCACAGGCCAGAGCGGCGTTCGCCGCCCGGTTCGGCACGTACGACCAGGGGCGGGCCGCGGCCGGCGTGGTGGACGCGCTGTTCGGCGAGCGGGCCGGCGACAGCGGGAAGAAGGGGGGCGGGGCATGACCACGACGCCCGCGACGGCTGCCGCTCCTACGACGAAGGGCCGCGACCTCTTCCTCGTCGCCAACACCGTCGACGAGCTCGGCGGCGTCACCGCCTGGGCCCACCAGATGGCCCGCCTCTTCCAGGGCAACGGCCACCGGGTGCACGTCATCGGCGTCCACGAGGCCGAGCTGAAACTGGCGCTCCCCGACGATCGCGGCTACCCCGTGACCAGCCTCTACGCCAAGCATCCGCGGACCCCGCGCCCGGTACACGGCCTCGGCCGCCTGAACGTGGTCGCCCGGGGGCGGGAGTCGGCGCGGATCGCCGCCAAGCGCCGCGCCGTGGACCGGCTCTCGCGGCTGTTCCGCGCCGCACGGCCCGGCGCGGTCGCCATCGTCACGCAGGTCTGGCCGATGGAGTGGATCAGGGAGGCCGACACCGCGGGCCTGCGCATCATCGGCATGAGCCACGAGTCGTACGCGTACACCCGTGCCTGCCACCGCTACCGCGCGGTCAAACGCAGCTACCCCGACGTGGACCGGTGGCTCGCGCTGACCCAGGAGGACGCCGACGACTGGATCATCGACGGCATGCACAACGTCGGCGCGATGCCCAACGCCCTCGCCCACCTTCCCGCCGTGCCCTCACGGCGCGAGGCGAAGGTGGTCTGCAGCATCGGCAGGCTCGCCGACCAGAAGGGCGTCGACATGCTCGTCGACACCTGGGCGCTCGTGGCCCCGCAGCGCCCCGACTGGACGCTGCGGATCTACGGCGCCGGGGCGGACGAGGCCGCCCTCAAGCGGCAGTGCACGCGGCTCGGCCTCGACGGCTCGGTCGAGTGGCGGGGGCGCACCAGCGATGTGCCGGGCGTGCTCGCCGAGAGCTCCCTGTTCGTGCAGTCGTCGCGCGGCGAGGGCTTCCCGCTGGCCCTGATGGAGGCGATGGCCAGCGCGGTGCCGTGCGCGGCGTTCGACTGCGCGCCGGGCGTGCGGGAGATCGTCCGCCACGGCGAGGACGGCCTGCTCGCCCCGGCCGGGGACATCGGGGCCCTTGCGGACCGTCTTCTGCGCCTTACCGGTAATCCGCGGCTGCGGAACGCGATGGGGGAGCGGGCCAGGGTCAATGTGCAGAGGTTCTCCGAGGCGCGGGTTCTCGAGCGCTGGGAAGCGTTGTTCGAGTTGCTCGAGCGGTGAGTGTTCCCGTCAAGAACGTCCCGAGCGTGCCAGCAGTGAGGACAGCAGGCCCCTCGCCCTGGAGGGCGGCTGCTGGTTCCGCTCCGGGGGTGCCTCGGCCGCGTGCCGCGAGACCGGCTGTTCCGGGGATCTCGCCTTCTTGCCGCTGATCCTGATCATCGGGTGGCCCGCGACCTCCTCGGCGGCGTGCCACATGTCGTCCCGCTGCTTCAGGAACGCGGCGAGATCGGCGTGGATCGCGTCGTAGGCGCCCCACGTGCCGTAGAACTTCGTGGCCGTGATGCACAGCGGTTTGAGCCCCGTGCTCGCCACGGCGCCCCAGGTCGCCGCGGCCACGCCCGGACAGTGCTCGGCCCGGAAGTCGTCGAGCACGACGATCCCGTCCGGCCCGAGCACCTCCTTCGCGGCGGCGATGTCCGCGTGGACGTGCTCGTACAGATGCGAGGCGTCGATGTGCACGAAGCGGCAGCTGTCCGCCGCCACGTGCGCGGTGATCCCGGAGGACGGCTCCTGGACGATCCGCGGCAGTTCCTCGTGGAAGGAGCGGTAGTTGGCCTCGAAGGCGCGACGGGTGAGCGTGGCGTACGAACGGCCCATCTCGGCGGAGTTGGCCTGGTCAGGGGCGGGGGAGTCGAAGAGGTCGCAGACCGTGAACGTCTCGTCCGCGCGCAGGTACCCGCCCGTGAAGATGGCGCTCTTGCCCAGGTACACGCCGAGTTCGAGCAGGTCACCCCGTTCGGCCCGGTCGAGCTGCCGGCCCAGGATCCAGTCGAAGAGCACCTGGTCGACCGGATGGAACCAGCCCTTCACGTCGGAGAGCGCGCGCGGCCGCGGCAGCTGATCGGTCGCGGGCGTGGTGGCTGAAGCTTTCTGCATGTCTGGTCCCGGAGCTGGTGGGAGAGAAGGACAGCGGGGCTAGAAGCGCGGAGTGGGCCGATGGGCGTCGGCCCGCGGCAGCGGCTCGTCGGCCACCCCCGCGGCCGGCGCCGGTTGCCGGTCCGCCAGTGGCGCCACCGACGGTAGACCCCCTCCCTCCCCCAGCACCACATGCCTCACAACCCGTTCAGCAGCCCGACCGTCGTCGTACACGCAGAAGCGGTCTCGGAAGGCGGCGCGCAGCCGCGCCGAGTGCGAGCCGCGCCAGTGTCCGGTGACGAAGATGTCGATGAGTTCGTCCTGGTCGCGCGCGACCGCGCCGGGCGGGAACTCGCGCACGTCGAAGTAGGTGCCGCGGGCCGCCTCGTACGCCTGCCAGTCCTCGGCGTGCAGGACGACGGGGCGGTCGAGGTTGACGTAGTCGAACATCAGCGACGAGTAGTCCGTGACCAGGGCGTCCGACGCCAGGCAGAGCGACTCGACGCTCGGGTGGTCCGACACGTCGATCAGACGGCCCGACGAGGGGGCGAGCGGCTCCCCGTACGAGTGGTGGGCGCGGGTCAGGACGACGAAGCGGGGTCCGAGGTGGTGCAGCAGCCGCTCCAGGTCGAGGGAGCGCAGCTGCGTGTGGCGGTAGTCGCGGTGGGTGGGCGCGTAGAGGATGGCGACCGTGCCGCGGGGGATCCCGATCGATTCGCGCAGGCGCGCCACGTCGGCGGAGCTCGCCCGCTGGTAGATGTCGTTGCGCGGGTAGCCGTACTCCAGGGTCGTGAAGGAGGCGGGGAAGACGCGCTCCCAGACGAGGGTGGAGTGCCGGTTCGACGACAGGACGTAGTCCCATTTGTCGGCGTTGCGCAGGAGCGCCGCGAAGTCCATGCCCCGGGCCGCGGCCGGGCGGTCCCGGAGGTCGAGCCCCATCAGCTTCAGGGGAGTGCCGTGCTGGGTCTGGATCATGACCTGGCCGCGGCGTTTGACGAGCCTGCGGTCGAAGTTCACGTTGTTCACGAGGTACTTGGAGCGGGCGAGCGCCGTCCAGTACGCCGCCGTGCCGGGCCGGAGCCTGCGGGTCGCCGTGGGCAGGGTGTGGTGGTGGGCCGGGTCGGCGATCCAGGCGGTGCGGATGTGCGGGGCGTGCTCGCGCAGCGCGGCTTCCAGGGCGCCGGGGTTGCAGCCGTAGCCGCGCCCCCAGTACGAGGCGAAGACCGCGCGGTCGGCGCGCACCGGCAGGCACAGCTGGACGCGGTAGTGCAGCTGTAGCGCGGCGCCCTTGGCGCGGCGCCGCGCGGTGGCCGCGTACCGTCCGGCCCTGGTCCGCAGCCGCAGTGCCGTCCACAGGGTCCAGTACGTGCGGTGGGTGCCCAGGCGCACCAGGCCGTGCCGAAGGCGGGTGCGGGCGCGCATGGGTACGCCGGGGGCGCGGTAGCGGCGGTAATGGGTGCGGGCCTTGCGCAGGAATGCGGGGCGGCTGCCGGGCGGGAGGCGGTCGCGCTTGGTGAAGACCGTGGTGAGGTGGTCGACCATCCGTCTGAAGAGCAGGGACCGCCAGGCCGCCGAGAGCTCCGGGTGCGCGTCGAGGAACGTGAAGACCCGCTCGTACTGGTCGAAGATGTCGAAGTGGCGGCGCGTGGTGGTGCGCAGGATGCTGCCGCGGCGGCGCTGGAGGTAGTGCACGCAGACCCGGTCGAGGGTGGCGATGGTGTCCGCCTTCATCAGGACCGGGTACGTCCAGGGCGTGTCCTCGTAGAGGCCGGGCGGGAAGGTGAAGCCCTCGCGCTCGATGAAGTCGCGGCGGTACGCCTTGTTCCAGGCGACCATCAGGAGCCGCAGCAGGCCGGGCCGCTCGCTCAGCGTGAAGGGCCGGTCGCCGTCTTCCTTCAGGAGGTCCGCGAACTGGTTGCGCACCTCCTCGCCGGACCAGAACGTGCGCGCGTAGTCGTAGATCAGGACGTCCGGCTCGTCCGTCTCCTTGATGCGGTCGGAGATGGCGTGCAGGGAGCCGGGGGTGAGGGTGTCGTCGCTGTCGAGGAAGATCAGGTAGTCGCCGGTGGCGTGCTCCATGCCCGCGTTGCGTGCCCGGCCGAGGCCGACGTTCTCTTTGAGGTGGACGGCCCGTACGCGCGTGTCACGGGCCGCGCATTCGTCGATGAGGGCGCCGCACGCGTCGGGCGAGCAGTCGTCGACCACGATCAGTTCGAAGTCCGTGAACGACTGGGTGAGGACCGATTCAAGGCATCCGTGCAGATAGGCCTGCACCTTGTACACGGGCACGATGACACTGAACCGGGGCAAGGCACATCCATGGGTCGACGCGGGCATACTGCCATAAAACGCCCTGGCGGCCGGTCGGGTTACGTCGAACGAGGCATACGGGGGACGGACGCGGGTGAGGCGGCCCCCGGTCGGAGGCCGCCTCACCCGTCGAACGTATGTGCCCGCACGATGGATGCCGTGAACGGGACTCGGATTGACGCCGTTACTTGACCGCGCCCGCCATCACGCCGGACACGAACTGACGCTGGAACGCGAAGAACACGGCCAGCGGAATCACCATCGAGATGAACGCGCCGGGCGCCAGGATCTGCACGTTGTCGCCGAAGGACCGCACCTGCTGCTGGAGCGCGACCGTGATCGGCGGACTCTCGGAATCGGCGAAGATCAGCGCGATCAGCATGTCGTTCCAGACCCAGAGGAACTGGAAGATGCCGAGCGAGGCGATCGCGGGCGCGCCGAGCGGCATCACGACCCGGAAGAAGAGCCGCAGCTCACCGGCGCCGTCCAGGCGCGCCGCCTCCAGGAGTTCGCGGGGGATCTCCGCGAAGAAGTTCCGCAGGAGGAAGATCGCGAACGGCAGCCCGAAGGCCACGTGGAAGACGACCACGCCGACCGTCGTCTCGAAGATCCCGACCGCGCCGAAGATCTTCGAGACCGGGAGCAGCGCCACCTGTACGGGGACCACGAGCAGCCCGACGACGCCGAGGAACCACCAGTCGCGGCCGGGGAACTCCATCCACGCGAAGGCGTACCCGGCGAGGGACCCGATGATCACGACGAGCAGCGTCGCCGGGACGGTGATCATGATGCTGGACAGGATCGAGTCGGTGATCGTCTCGTCCTTGAGGAGGTTCGTGTAGTTGTCCAGGGTCATCTGGGACGGCGTGCTGAAGACCTTCCACCAGCCGCTCTCGGCCATGTCCTCGGAGGTCCGCAGCGAGCCGAGCAGCAGCCCGATCGTCGGCACCAGCCAGAAGAGCGCCACGACGGCGAGGAAGACGCGGACGGCGGTGCCGCTCAGAACGGACACGATCCGCCCCCCGAGCGACCGCTCGGCCTTCACCGCTTCGACTTGGGTGGTCATCGCCGTCCCTCCCGCCGCAATCGCCGGACATTGAAGAGCATCACCGGGATCACGAGGAGGAAGAGCAGTACGGCGATCGCGCTCGCCACGCCTGCATCCTTGTCCAGGAACGCGGAGTTGTAGAGCTGCAGTGCCAGGACGTTCGCGTCGTCCTTCGACGAGTTGGGCGGGATGATGAAGATCAGGTCGAAGATCTTCAGTACGTTGATCATGAGCGTGACCGCCACCACCGCGAGCACCGGCGCCAGAATCGGCACGGTGATCCGGCGGAACACCTGCCACTCGTTGGCGCCGTCCACCCGGGCGGCCTCCAGGAGCTCACGCGGCACGCCGGCGAGACCGGCCGCGATCAGGACCATCGCGAAGCCCACCCAGATCCACAGGTAGGACCCGATGACCGCGGGCGTGATGAGGGTCGGGCCGAGCCAGTCCACGCCGTTGTACGGCTCGCGGAAGTTGGACGCGGGGAAGCGGAGCTGAGCCCCGTCGGCCGCCTCTGGAAGCGCGAAGGTGCCGTCGCCGGCCGCCTCGGTCGAGGCCACCACCTTGCCGTCCTTGACGGCCTCCACCTTGATCCCGGCATAGCCGAACTCGGTCTTGTCCGGAGCGTTCATCTTGCCCCGGCCCTCGCCCCGCGTGAAGTCCTGCCAGGCCGTACCGGTCACCTTGTCGGGGTCCGGCTTCGCGGCCGCGGCCGACTCGGCGCCGTCCGGCATGTTGTCCGGCGCGACACCGGTCAGCGGGAGCACCACCGGAGTGCCCGCGCTGACCGGCTCGCGCGTGATGAAGGCACCGCCGCCCGCCGACTTCAGCGGGGACTCCGTACTGGGGTGCGCCTGCGGGAAGGCGGACGACTCGGCGAAGGTGTCGTGCACCCCCACCATGACGGCGTTGGCGACACCCCGGTCGGGGTCCGACTCGTACACGAGCCGGAAGATGATGCCGGCCGCGAGCATGGAGATCGCCATCGGCATGAAGATGACCAGCTTGAACGCCGTTCCCCAGCGGATCCGTTCGGTGAGCACGGCGAAGATCAGGCCGAGCCCGGTCGCCAGGGTCGGCGCCACGGCCACCCAGATCGCGTTGTTCTTGACCGCGGTCAGGATGGTGTCGTCCGTGAACAGGGTCTTGTAGTTGCCGAACGCCGTGAAGTCGCCCGACTTGTCGAAGAAGCTGCGGAAGACGGAGTACCCGATGGGGTACAGGACCAGAGCGCCGAGCAGCACCAGGGCGGGCAGCAGGAAAAGCACCGCCATGCCCTTGCGCGTGCCGGTCACGCTCTTGCGGTTGGGGACCGGGGGCAGCACCGCGTCGGGCGTGCCCCCGGCGTTCGCGGACGCCACCGCGTCAGTCCTTGTAGGCCGCGGCGGCAGACGTCTCCAGCGCCTTCTGGGTGGCCTCGACGTCCTTCGGATTCTTCAGGAAGTCCTGCAGCGCCTTCCACTCGCCCTTGCCGGGCGTGCCGCCGAAGGCCTGCGGGGCCTGGTCGGACATGTCGAAGCGGATGTCGTCGCCCGCCGCGATCAGCGCCTTGGCGATGTCCCGCTGCACGTCGTTCGGGTACGCCGCCATGTCCAGGCTCTTGTTCGGCGAGACGAAACCGCCCGCCTCCGCCCAGATCTCGGCCGAGTCCGGCGACGCGAGGAAGGTCAGCAGCGCCTGCGCGCCCTTGTTGTCCTTCAGCGCGACGGCGGCGTCACCGCCGACGACCGCGGGGGACTCGTCGCCGACCGCCGGGAACGGGAACACCTTGGCGTCCGTGCCGACTTCGGCCTTCGTCTCCGAGATGGGCAGCGAGACCATGTCGCCCTCGAAGACCATGCCCGCCTTCGGCTGGTCGCCGCCGGTGAAGGTCTGCTTCACGGAGGCCGGGAACTCGGTCTGGAGCGCGCCGTTCGCGCCGCCCGCGACGAAGCCCTTCTTGCCGAATATCTCGCCGAGCGTGGTCAGCGCCTCCTTCACGGAGGCGTCCGTCCACTTGATCTCGTGCTTGGCGAGCTGGTCGTACTTCTCCGGGCCCGCCTGCGAGAGGTAGACGTTCTCGAACCAGTCGGTGAGGGTCCAGCCGTCGGCGCCCGCGACCGAGACCGGCGGCACGCCGGAGTCGTACACCGTCTGGGCCGTCTTCACGAAGTCGTCCCAGGTCTTGGCCTCCTCGGCGCCCGCGTTCTCGAAGACCTTGGTGTTGTACCAGACCAGGGACTTGTTGGCGGCCTTGAAATACACGCCGTACTGCTTGCCGTCGACGGCCCCGAGGTCCTGCCAGCCCTTCGCGTAGTTCTTCTCCAGCTGCTTCTGCGCCTCGGGCCCGACCGGCTTGGCCCACTTGTTCTGCACGGCCTGGTCGATCGCGCCGACCTGCGGAAGCATCGCGACGTCCGGCGGCTGCCCGCCCGCGACCTTCGACTCCAGGAAGCTGATGATCGGGTCCTGGGCGGGTACGAAGGTGACCTTGGCCCCCGTCCGCTTCTCGAACTCGTCGAGAACCTTGAGGAAGACCTTCCGTTCCGAGCCGCCCCATACGGCGGCGACGGAGACCGTCTGCCCGTCCAGCTTCGGCAGTTCGACCGCGGCGGCGCTCTCCTTGCCGCCGCCCTTGTCCCCGCCGTCTCCGTCGTCGTCCCCGTCGCCGCCGCATGCGGTGACGGAGAGCGCGAGCGCGCTCGCGACGACGGCCGCGGCGAGTTTGGCGGTGGTACGCCGGTGGTGCGGTGCCCTGCGTGTACGAAGAGTGCTGCGCATCACTGCCCCGTTCTCTTCCCTGGCGAGTCCGTGCGGCCTGTTTACGCCCGCCCGGGGAGAAGCGGCAATAGCGCCAACCATGACAACCGGGTGATCGTGATGGCGTTGTGACGTGGCGTCATGAGCTGCGGGGCAGAGCTACAGAAGGGACGGCACCTGATCCGCGGCGACGGAGCGGGCGGCACGCTCCAACGCGCTGGCGAGCAACGCCAAGTCCGTGGGTCCGTTGCCGAGTTCGCGGACGGGCCGCCGCGCCGGCGGATCCCCCATCCGCTCCCACTCCAGCGGGACGACGGTGGGGCGCAGCGTGGAGGTACGGGGGATACGTCCTGTGACCCGCCCCGCCTGAAAGGGACCCCCCCGCCCCTCGGCGGTACGCAGCTCCCCCCGCCCGGGAGCGGGCTCCTCCGGCCCCGGAGTGACCGCGTCCAGCACGATGCGCAGCGCGGCCCGCCGCCCCAACTCGGTCTCCGGCGTCCGCTCGCTGCGCGCCGTGGTGGCAATCAGATGCACCCCGAGCCGCTCGCCGTCCCTGGCGACAGCCTCGAGCGCCCGCACGACGGACCCCGCCGCGGGCCGGCCCGGCGACCCGAGCGCGGGCGAGAGCAGCGCGTCGAAGTCATCGACGAGTACGACGAGCCGAGGCAGCGGAGGCCCCGGCTCGGCTCCCTTGCGCGCGGCGGCGACGGGCCGCAGCCGCATGGTGGAACTCGGCGGCGGATCAAGATCGTCCCCGCCGCCCCCGTTGCTTCCGCTGCTTCCACTGCCCACGGCGACCCCGACAGCCCCGCTCCGCCCGGCGGCCCGGGGCGCCTGCGCGTGCCACTCCGCGAAGCCCAGCCGACCGAGGAGCTCGGCCCGCCGCTTCAGCTCGGCGGTCAGTGACTGGGCGAACTCCCGCATGCGGACCGGGTCGTTGGCGGCGAGATGCGTGGTGACGTGCGGCAGGTCCGTACAGACCGCGAGGCCTTCGACCAGCCGGATGTTCGCACCGTTCGTCCCGCCGCCCCCGCTGCCCGTGCTGTCACGCCCGTCGATCAGGACCATGCCGAGCCGGTCGGGGCGCTCCGCCGCGGCCAGCGACGCGGCGACGGACCGCAGCAGTTCCGTACGACCGCTCCCCGAAGGGCCCTCGGCAAGTACGTGCGGGCCCTCGGCGGCGAGGTCCATGACGACAGGCCCGCGCGGCCCCGCGCCGAGCACCGCCCAGGCCCGCCCGCCCAGCGCCTCCGCGTCATCGGCGGCAGCGGCCCACCGTGCCATGAGTGACGCGGGGGTGGCCCGCGCGAGCCCCAACTCGTCCAGAAGCCGGGCCATTTGAGGCAACGGAGCGGACACGCGCGCGTGGCCGTCGCCGGGCGCCCCGTCCGTACGGAAAGGCGCCAGGGCCCGCGCGAACCGCTCGGCCCAGGCCTGTGAGACCGCGTCCACCGCGGCGACGGTGCCGTACCCGGCGGGGTGGCCGTCCACGGTCCGCAGCAGCCGCAGGGCGGTGGCCACGTCACCGCTGAGCAGCGCGACCGCACCGCAGGAGCGGAAGGCGGGCGACACGGAGCAGGCGGCTTCGTACGTGGCGGAGACCGGCGACGCGGGCGACGCGGCGGGCGTCTCCGCAAGGCAGACGACATGGATTCCGGCGTCGGCCCCGTCCCGCGCGAGGCGCGCCACGGCTTCCCGCAGTCCGGCCGACCCCGGATCGCCGTCCACCACGACGACGGCGCGGGGCCCGGGGTCCGGAGCGATGCCGACCGCGGGGTCGTCGGCGGCGGACGCCTTGTCCGCGGCGTAGTCGTCGAGGCGGCGCAGCAGCTCTCCCGTGCGGGCCGCGGCCTGCTCGCGGTCGTAGGCGAGGAGGAGGCGGCAGTCCTGGCCGTGCGTGGGCCGCAGATGCGGGAGCCAGCCGAGCCAGGACCACTCGGCGGTGCGTTCCTGTACGGACCGCGCGCGGTCCGTGCTGAGCAGCACGATCTCCAGGGCGTCGGGGGAGTGCATGGCCGCGAGCTGGGCGATGACGGCGCGGGCGAGCCCGGCGAGCCGTCCGCGCGGTCCCGCGAGGCCGAGCGCGCCGGCCTCCCGCAGGCTGACCGTCACGGGGACGGCGGGCAGCAGGCCGCGCTCGTCCGGAGCCGTGCGGTCGACCGTGCCGAGCCGGACCGCGAGCGCTTCGGGGTGGCCCGGCCCGCGCTCCCAGAGCCGGGGGCCGGGACCGAGAGCCGTGAGCAGCAGGGCCGCCGGATCGGGCCAGGTCTCCGGGGTCCGTGCGGCGGCGGCCACCGCGAGGTCCTCGGGGGTGGGGCCCGCCGGTTCCGGGGACACGGCGTGGCTCCCCGTCCCGTACGGATCGTCCTCGTGCTCGCCCTGGCCGGCTTGGCCGTACTCGTCGTCGCGGGCGCCCGTGAGCCGCCGGGCCCAGGCCGAGAGCCCGCCGCGCTTCCGGAGGGCGCGGGGCACGGTCGTGCCGCGCGCGGGGGTGCCGGTGCGGGCGCTCTCGGCGTCCGGGGCGCCGCCCTGCTGGGGCACCATCGGCGCGTCGGCGAGGGAGGTCCGGCCGTACGCCCCTTGTGTGCCGTACGCCTCCTCCGCTCCGTATGCCCCGCTCCGGCTGTCCTCGTCCGTGCCGGGGAAGGGAGTGGAGCCGTACGCGTGACGGGTGTCCTCGGAGGGGGTGCGGCCCGCTCCGGGGGGCGCGCTCAGGGGGTTGCCGCCGCTCGCGGTGACCCGCACGCGCACGTGCCCCTCGCCGTCCGGGGCCGTCGGCAGCACGCCGCCCGTGCCGTCACCGGCGGTGAGCCGCAGCGCGGACTCGCCGAGCCGCAGCAGGGAGCCGGGGGTCAGATGCACCGGGCGGTCGGTGATGTCGCGGCCGTCCACCGTCGTGCCGTTCGTGGACCCCAGGTCCGTGACGGTGACCCGGCCGTCCGGGGCGAGCGTCACCGCGCAGTGCAGCCGCGAGACGTCCGGGTCGTCCAGCGGGACGTCCGCGTCGGCGGAGCGGCCCACGCGGATCTGGCCGCCGTGCAGGAGATGCACCCCGCCCGCGTCCGGCCCAGCGACCACGTGCAACTGGGCGGCGGCGCCCGCGAGTTCGGGGCCCGGCTCGGCGGGGGAGCCGAGCGAGAGCACCGCTCCGTCGATCAGCGGGGGCTCCCCGACGGTGCAGCGCTGGGCGTCGAGCCGCTCCGACTCCGCGTACAGGACGAGGGGGCCTTCGCCGCCCGCGACAGCGGTGGCGAGACCCGACGCGACGGTGGCGAGCGCGGTCCCGGCAGGGGCGGTGACCAGCACGTCGACGGCGTCACGGGGCACGGCAGGGCGGCCTTCGGACTCGGCGGTCTGGCCGCTGCGCGGCCCGAGGACGGTCAGCCGGATCTGCATCGCCGTCAGCGGTCCCTTCTGCCCTTGCCGCCGGGCACGGGGACCCGCGCTGTACTCGCGCTGTGATTCCCCCCACCGCACACGGCCACGTCGGCCAGTAACAAGAAGGCATCTTCGCACCTGCCACTGACAACACGCCCGGCGGCCACCATTAAGTGATCTTGATTGGTCGGCTCTGCTCGGAAAAGTGCCTGCTTGGACCGTTGCGATCGGCGGTCAGCGCATCGTGACGAAGGTCAATTCGACGCCCGTCGGCAACCAACGGCGACACTGGGGCGTCTTTCCAGCGAACAGCTGTCCGGTCACCCGGCGACCGGGCCGGAACGAGATCGGAATGAGACCGGCCGGTGCCCCGTTCGGCGGCATTAGAGTGGGTCGGAACATCCTCCGGCGGGTAGCCGGGTCCGGACAGATCAGCGACAGACCAGCCAGATCAGCAGATCAGCAGGGAGCATGACGTGCGGCCGGTAGGCAGCAAGTACCTGCTCGAGGAGCCGCTCGGGCGCGGCGCCACGGGCACCGTCTGGCGAGCCCGCCAGCGCGAGACCGCGGGTGCGGAGGCATCGGTCCCCGGCCAGCCCGGCGAGACCGTCGCGATCAAGGTCCTCAAGGAGGAGCTCGCCAACGACGCGGACATCGTGATGCGCTTCCTGCGCGAGCGATCGGTCCTGCTCAGGCTCACGCACCCGAACATCGTGCGGACCCGTGACCTGGTCGTCGAGGGGGAGCTCCTGGCCCTCGTCATGGACCTGGTCGAAGGCCCCGACCTGCACCGCTACCTCCGCGAGAACGGCCCGTTCACGCCGGTCGGTGCTGCCCTCATGACCGCCCAGATCGCCGACGCCCTTGCCGCGAGCCACGCGGACGGAGTCGTGCACCGCGACCTGAAGCCCGCGAACGTCCTGCTCAAGCAGGATGCCGACGGCTCGATGCACCCGATGCTCACCGACTTCGGCATCGCGCGCCTCGCCGACTCGCCGGGCCTGACCCGCACCCACGAATTCGTCGGTACGCCCGCGTACGTGGCGCCCGAGTCCGCCGAGGGCCGCCCGCAGACCAGCGCCGTCGACATCTACGGCGCGGGCATCCTCCTGTACGAGCTCGTCACCGGCAGCCCGCCCTTCGGCGGCGGCTCGGCCCTGGAAGTCCTGCACCAGCACCTGAGCGCCGAACCGCGCCGCCCCTCCACGGTCCCCGACCCGCTGTGGACGGTCATCGAACGCTGCCTCAGCAAGAACCCCGACCACCGCCCCAGCGCCGAGAACCTCGCGCGCGGCCTGCGGGCCGTCGCGGACGGCGTCGGCGTGCACGCGTCCAGCGCGCAGATCGCCGCGGCGGAGGGCGTGGGCGCCCTCCTCATGCCCGACCCGTCGCCCGCCGCCGTGCCGGGCACGGCCGGCGCGGCCGACCCCACCCAGGTCCTGCCGAACAACGCGGGTTCGTACGACCCGAACGCGGCGACGAGCGTCATGCAGAACACCGGCGGCTCCGGCGACGCCGACCCGACGTCGGTGCTCCCCACCGGAAGCCGCGGCGCGGCCGACCCGACGGCGGTCATGCCGCCGGTGCCGCCGAACCAGCCCGGCGGCGACCCGAACGACCCGCACCCCTGGCAGAACCAGATGCGGGCGGCCCGCGACCGCAACGAGCAGACGCAGGTCCAGGCGTACATGGACCCGAACGACGACCCGCTGCGCCGCCGCCCCCAGCGCCAGGTGGCCCGCCCGCAGCAGCAGCCGCAGCAACGTCAGCAGCAGTACGCGCCGCAGCAGCAGCGTCCCGCGCAGCGCCGGCAGCAGTACGCACCGCAGCAGCAGCCCCAGCCCCAGCAGCAGTACGCGCCACCGCCGCAGCAGACGCCGCCCCAGCAGCCGCCCGCGGGACGCCCGCCGCGCGAGCCGAGGCAGCGCGGCTCGAACCCGAACCGGATGAAGATCCCGGGGCTCGGCTGCCTCAAGGGCTGCCTCTTCACGATCATCATCCTCTTCGTGGCGAGCTGGCTCGTCTGGGAGCTGAGCCCGCTCCAGGAGTGGATCGGCACGACGAAGGGCTACTGGGACCAGCTGACGGACTGGTACGACACGGTCGCCGGCTGGATGGGCAAACTGAGCGGCAAGTAGCGGCTCAGCGGTCAGTGATGGGCGAATCCCCTCCCGACCCCGGGGATTTGTCGACACCCGCAGGGTGATTTCCGCTCCTGGAGTGAAGGTTGGCGTCGAGGCCGCGTAGCTTTGTCGCCAACACGCATCCGTAGGAGCAGTCTTGGCACGCAAGATCGGCAGCCGGTACACCGCCCACCAGATCCTTGGTCGGGGCAGCGCCGGCACGGTGTGGCTCGGCGAGGGACCCGAGGGCCCCGTCGCCATCAAGCTGCTGCGCGAGGACCTGGCATCCGACCAGGAACTCGTCGGCCGCTTCGTCCAGGAGCGCACGGCGCTGCTCAGCCTCGACCACGCGCGCGTGGTGGGCGTCCACGACCTGGTGGTCGACGGCAACGACCTCGCCCTGGTCATGGACCTGGTCCGGGGCACGGACCTGCGCACCCGCCTCGACCGTGAGCGGCGCCTGGCCCCGGAGGCGGCGGTGGCGATCGTCGCGGACGTCGCCGACGGCCTCGCCGCGGCACACGCGGCGGGCATCGTGCACCGTGACGTGAAGCCGGAGAACGTCCTGCTCGACATGCAGGGCCCGCTGGGTCCCGGCGGCTCGCACCCCGCGCTGCTCACGGACTTCGGCGTCGCGAAACTGATCGATTCCCCGCGCAGGACCCGCGCGACGAAGATCATCGGTACGCCGGACTACCTCGCCCCGGAGATCATCGAGGGCCTCCCGCCGCGCGCGGCCGTCGACATCTACGCCCTCGCCACCGTCCTGTACGAGCTCCTCGCGGGCTTCACGCCCTTCGGCGGAGGCCACCCCGGAGCGATCCTGCGCCGGCACGTGACGGAAACGGTTGTGCCGCTCCCCGGCATCCCGGACGAGCTCTGGCAGCTGATGGTCCAGTGCCTGGCGAAGGCCCCCGCGTCCCGCCTGCGCGCCTCGGAGCTCGCGGCGCGCCTGCGGGAGCTGCAGCCGCTGGTGGCGGGGATGCCGCCGCTCGACGTGGACGAGCCGGACACGGAGCCGGCCGCGGAGGAGGCGGAGGAGGAGCCCGCGCCCGAGCCGACGCCGGGTGCCCCGCGCCGCGGAGCCGTCCCCCTCGTCCCCCGTTCGTCCCCCGACTCGAACCGCGACACCCACACCTCCATGCGCGTCCCCGGCCCCGACGAGCTCGCCGGCGGCGCCAGGGGTACGGCCCGTGCGCCCCGCGCGTCCGGCGCGGCCCGTCCCGGCTCGGCCCGCCACCGCGCCTCGGCCCGCCGCCGCAGGATCACGCTCGGCGTGGCGGGAGCGGTCCTGGCGGCCGCGGCGGGCATCGGCACATGGGCCGCCACGAGCGGCGATGACGCGGACGCGGGCCCTCAGGACACGAACAACTCGTCCCCCTCAACGCCGTAGCCCCCCGGCACGTACCTGCTGCCCGCCGGTCCGGATCTTGCGGTCACTCCCCGCCTGCGGCCCTCCTGGCCCGGCGCTTCGCGCCGGATCTCTCCCACCCGCCCGCCCGATTACCCGGAGTCACGGCCGGGCCCCGCGCCCCCGCCAGGCCCGCAGGGCAAGCCCCCGGGGCACCCGGAGAGATCCGCACCCCGGGCCGGGAGGCCGAACCGCTTGCGTCCAGCCGTTAGGCTGGTCCCGTGGCAGTCGTCGATGTATCCGAAGAGCTCAAGTCCCTCTCCTCGACCATGGAGTCGATCGAGGCCGTCCTGGACCTCGACAAGCTGAGGGCAGACATCGCTGCGCTCGAGGAGCAGGCAGCCGCGCCGTCCCTGTGGGACGACCCGGAAGCGGCCCAGAAGATCACCAGCAAGCTGAGCCACCTCCAGGCGGAGGTGCGAAAGGCCGAGGCCCTGCGCGGGCGCATCGACGATCTCGGCGTGCTCTTCGAGATGGCCGAGGAGGAGGACGACCCGGACACCCGCGCCGAGGCCGAGACCGAGCTCACCGCCGTCAAGAAGGCGTTGGACGAGATGGAAGTCCGCACACTCCTCTCCGGCGAGTACGACGCCCGTGAGGCGCTCGTCACCATCCGCGCGGAGGCCGGCGGCGTGGACGCCTCCGACTTCGCCGAGAAGCTGCAGCGCATGTACCTGCGCTGGGCCGAGCGCCACGGCTACAAGACGGAGCTCTACGAAACCTCGTACGCGGAAGAGGCCGGCATCAAGTCGACCACCTTCGCCGTCCAGGTCCCGTACGCCTACGGAACGCTCTCGGTCGAGCAGGGCACCCACCGCCTCGTCCGCATCTCGCCCTTCGACAACCAGGGCCGCCGCCAGACGTCCTTCGCCGGAGTCGAGATCCTCCCGGTGGTCGAGCAGACCGACCACATCGAGATCGACGAGTCCGAGCTGCGCATCGACGTCTACCGCTCCTCGGGCCCCGGCGGCCAGGGCGTGAACACGACCGACTCCGCGGTCCGCCTGACGCACCTCCCGACCGGCATCGTGGTCTCCTGTCAGAACGAGCGCTCGCAGATCCAGAACAAGGCGAGCGCGATGAACGTCCTCCAGGCCAAGCTCCTCGAGCGCCGCCGCCAGGAGGAGCAGGCGAAGATGAACGCCCTCAAGGGGGACGGCGGCAACTCCTGGGGCAACCAGATGCGTTCGTACGTCCTGCACCCGTACCAAATGGTCAAGGACCTGCGCACGGAGTTCGAAGTGGGCAATCCCGAGTCCGTGTTCAACGGCGAGATCGACGGTTTCCTCGAGGCCGGAATTCGCTGGCGCAAGCAGCAGGAGAAGTAAGCGCCGCTTTATCGACAAGGCAACTGCCGCCCCAGAGGCGGCAGTTGCCTTTTACGTCACAGTCACATCTCCGTACGCCGGTCAACTGCTGCTATTTCCGACATCGCAGGCGCAACGACCTTGACGCCGCTCCGGAAACTGGAAAGGCTATCGAGCGGCATGCGTATCTCTGGGGCGCGTGTGATCTGTGGGGGCGGATTCAGCGCTCCCGACGAAACGCAGTCCCGGACGCTGCCTCACTGACGATTCAGCTACTGGGGGTAGCAGCCAGATGACCAAGAAGACGCGTATCCGCGTAGCGCGCATAGCGGCCGGCGCGGTGATCGCCGCCGGTGCTTCGCTGACCGCCGCGGGTGCCGCCTCGGCCCTTGACGTCGGCGTCGACCTCGGCGGCGGTGTGGGCGCCAGCGCCAGCGCCGACGAGAACGGCATCGGAGTCGACGTCGGCCTCGGCGGCGACGACGAGACCGAGGGCCCCACCGACCCCACCACTCCGCCCACGGAGATCCCCGAGGACCCGGACCCGACCGAGGGCCCGACGGACCCGACGGTGCCGCCGACGGACGAGCCCACGGAGCCCACCGAGGAGCCGACGGAGCCCACCGAGGACCCGGACCCCACCACCGACCCGACCGACCCGGGCACGCCCACCGAGGACCCCAGCGACCCCGGTAACGGCAACGGCACGGGTGGCGGCAACGGCACCGGTGGCAACGACAACGACCCCGACGGCGGCTCCAACCCCGTCGAGCAGGGCAAGGGCAAGGACAGCCTGACCGACACGGGCTCCACCCCGGTCGAGCAGGGTGACAAGGCCGAGAAGGGCGAGCTCGCCGAGACGGGCGCCGCCGAGACCACGTTCCTGCTTATCGGTGCCGCGACCATGATCGCCGGCGGCATCGGCTTCCGCGTTCTGCCGCGCTTCGTCGGCAACCGCGGCGCCGCTGCCTGATAACGGGCACCGGCACGGCATGACATGAAAGAAGGGCCCGGAGCGACTGCTCCGGGCCCTTCTGATGTCCTGGCACGCGCCTCGGCGCGCTCCGGGCGGCGCGCTAAGCGGTCTGGTGAGCCAGCAGGGCCATCGCCGCTATCAGCACGACGAGCACGCCTATCAGAGCCGCTGGGCTGAGGCCGCCGAACGGTCCCTCCTGCTGCAGGCGCTCGCGGCTGGCCCGGCACACGGGGCAGCGGCCTTCACTCACGGGCCCCGCGCAGTTCGCGCACACCAACCTGTCATGGGTCATGCGCTTCTCCTCCCGCACAGTTACAGCCTGCCCAACGCTAGAGGGAACCCAACCGTTCCCCCTACCACTGTGCCAGCTTCCACGAGTTTCGGCGCGGCCCGCCCGTCCTCGTCGGTTTCCGACTGTTACGTTCCGTGGTATATCCGCGACAATTCGCGCAACTCAGGACGCTGACTGCGCTCGCACACCGGCTTCGCGTATGGTCACGCTCACCTACCCCCGGCGACCCGTGGTGCATCCGTGATCCGATTCGACAACGTCTCCAAGGCCTACCCCAAGCAGACCCGGCCCGCCCTCCGGGATGTCTCCCTGGAGATCGAAAAGGGCGAGTTCGTCTTCCTGGTGGGCTCCTCCGGCTCCGGAAAGTCCACCTTCCTGCGTCTTGTCCTGCGCGAAGAGCGCACCAGCCACGGCCAGGTGCACGTCCTCGGCAAGGACCTCGCGCGCCTCTCCAACTTCAAGGTGCCGCACATGCGGCGCCAGTTGGGCACCGTCTTCCAGGACTTCCGGCTCCTTCCGAACAAGACCGTCGGCGAGAACGTCGCCTTCGCGCAGGAAGTCATCGGCAAGTCCCGCGGCGAGATCCGCAAGTCCGTTCCCCAGGTCCTCGACCTCGTCGGTCTCGGCGGCAAAGAGGACCGGATGCCCGGCGAGCTCTCCGGCGGTGAGCAGCAGCGGGTGGCGATCGCGCGAGCCTTCGTCAACCGCCCCAAGCTCCTGATCGCCGACGAGCCGACCGGCAACCTCGACCCGCAGACGTCGGTCGGCATCATGAAGCTGCTCGACCGGATCAACCGGACCGGCACCACCGTCGTCATGGCGACCCACGACCAGCAGATCGTGGACCAGATGCGCAAGCGGGTCATCGAGCTGGAGAAGGGCCGTCTCGTGCGCGACCAGTCGCGCGGCGTTTACGGCTACCAGCACTGACGACCCGTACTGATCCACTGAAAGGACGCCATGCGCGCCCAGTTCGTCCTGTCGGAGATCGGCGTCGGTCTCCGCCGTAATCTCACGATGACCTTCGCGGTCATCGTCTCCGTCGCCCTCTCGCTCGCCCTGTTCGGCGGCTCGTTGCTCATGCGCGACCAGGTGAGCACGATGAAGGGCTTCTGGTACGACAAGGTCAACGTCTCGATCTTCCTCTGCAACAAGGCCGATGCGGAGCAGGACCCGAAGTGCGCCAAGGGCGCCGTCACGAACGAGCAGAAGGAGCAGGTCAAGACCGACCTGCAGAAGATGCCCGTCGTGCAGAAGGTCGAGTACGAATCGGCGGACGAGGCCTACAAGCACTACAAGGAGCAGTTCGGCGACTCCCCGCTGTCCAGCTCGCTGACGCCGGACCAGATGCAGGAGTCGTACCGCATCAAGCTGAAGGACCCGGAGAAGTACCAGGTCGTCGCGACCGCCTTCTCGGGGCGTGACGGCGTGCAGTCCGTGCAGGACCAGAAGGGCATCCTGGAGAACCTCTTCGGACTGCTCAACGGCATGAACTGGGCGGCGCTCGCGGTGATGGCGCTGATGCTCGTGGTGGCGCTGATGCTGATCGTCAACACGGTGCGCGTTTCCGCGTTCAGCCGGAGACGTGAAACCGGCATCATGCGGCTCGTCGGAGCGTCGAGCTTCTACATCCAGGCGCCGTTCATCATGGAGGCCGCCGTCGCCGGTCTCATCGGCGGAGCCTTCGCCTGCGGCATGCTCCTCGTGGGCCGCTACTTCATCATCGACCACGGTCTCGCGCTCTCCGAGAAGCTGAATCTGATCAACTTCATCGGGTGGGACGCGGTCCTGGCCAAATTGCCGCTCGTGCTCGCCATCAGCCTGCTGATGCCCGCGCTGGCCGCGTTCTTCGCGTTGCGCAAGTACCTGAAGGTGTGACAAAACCCGCCTGCGCACCGGGGCGTCGTACGGTTCAACCGACCGTGCGGCGCCCTTCGTTGTCCTAGACTCACCGGCATGTCAGGCCCCGACCGGTTCTGCGAACTGCTCTCCCGGCCCCGCCGCATCCGCCGCGGGGCGACCCTGACATTGGTGTTCGCGAGTGTGCTCGCCACCGGCGCGGCCACCGGGTCCTGGGACGAGGCGGCCGGCGAAGGCCGGAAGTCGCCTGCCCTGTCCACCCGCTCCGTCTCCTCCTCCGGTGACGCCTCCTCCGGTGACGCCGCCACCGAGGCGGCCGACGCCGCGGCCGAGGCGATGGCCGACGGCAAGTCCGGCAAGAAGGCCGCGGAGGAAGCCGTCAGCCGCAGCGGCGACCGCTGGGGATCGGTCTACTCCCCGGCGGAGTACCAGGAGTTCGAGCAGTCCCTCGACGGCGCGTACACCGGCGTCGGTCTCTGGGCCAGGCGCGCGTCCGACGGGCGCATCGAGGTGTCGAGGGTCCAGCGCGGCGGCCCCGCGGGACAGGCGGGCATCCGCGAGGGCGACCAGCTCAGGAGCATCGACGGCAAGCGGGTCGCGGGGCTTCCGGTGACCGAGGTCGTGTCGTTGCTGCGGGGTACCCGCGCGGGCAGCCCGGTCGAGCTCGGCCTGAAGCGGGGCACGCGCGCGTGGAGCGAGACACTGCACCGGGCCCGCCTCTCCACGGACGACGTCACGGTCACGAAGCTCGCGGGCGGCGCCGTCATGATCAAGGTCGAGGCTTTCACCAAGGGCGCCGGCGAGCGCGTACGTTCCGCGGTGCGTGACGCCCCCGAAGGCGCCGGGATCCTGCTCGACCTGCGCGGCAACTCCGGCGGACTGGTGTCGGAGGCGGTCACCGCCGCTTCGGGGCTCGTCGACGGCGGCCTGGTGGCCACGTACGACGTACGCGGCGAGCAGAAGGCCCTGCACGCCGAGCGGGGCGGTGACACCACCAGACCCGTGGTCGCCCTGGTCGACGGCGGCACGATGAGCGCGGCCGAATTGCTCACGGGCGCCCTCCAGGATCGCGGCCGGGCGGTCGTGGTGGGCTCGAAGACCTTCGGCAAGGGCTCGGTCCAGATGCCGAGCCGGCTGCCCGACGGTTCGGTCGCCGAGCTGACGGTCGGGCACTACCGCACCCCTTCGGGGCAGGCGGTCGACGGGCGTGGCATCACCCCGGACCTGGAGGTCGAAGGCGGCGCCGAAAAGCGGGCCGAGACAGTATTGACTGGCCTCGGACCCCCCTCGTAGTGCGAAAATGGCCGCACTATGGCGAAGGAAAAGGTAAAGCGCAAGGCCGCTAAGGCCGCTGAGAAGGCCCCTGCCCGGAAGATCGTCGCGCAGAACAAGAAGGCGCGGCACGACTACCACATCCTCGACACGTACGAGTGCGGCCTCGTCCTGATGGGCACCGAGGTCAAGTCGCTGCGGATGGGCCGGGCGTCCCTGGTGGACGGCTTCGTGCACATCGACCACGGCGAGGCGTGGCTGCACAACATCCACGTCCCGGAGTACGTGCAGGGCACCTGGACGAACCACTCCGCCACGCGGAAGCGCAAGCTCCTGCTGCACCGTGCGGAGATCGACAAGCTGGAGTCCAAGTCACAGGAGACGGGCCACACGATCGTGCCTCTGACCCTGTACTTCAAGGACAGCAGGGTCAAGGTCGAGATCGCCCTGGCCAAGGGCAAGAAGGAGTACGACAAGCGCCAGACGCTCAAGGAGAAGCAGGACCTGCGCGAGACGAACCGCGCGATCGCGGAGGTCAAGAAGCGCCAGCGCAGCGCCTAGCCCGCGAGGCCGATGGGCGCCCGTGGGCCCTGACGGGCCGCGCGGGAATTGGCTGGCATCGTCGTGCGTTGGTCAAGTACGATGGGCACTGCCCCGCACAGCCGGGGCGTGGATTGAGCAGTATCTAATTCAATAGTGGCAAACATGGGGATGATCGGTTTCGACAGCGGATGTCGAAGCAGGGGAAGCGAGCCGAGGAAGCGACAATGATCTCGTAAACCACATGTCGCAACCAATAATCGCCAATTCCAAGAGCGATTCCCAGTCCTTCGCCCTCGCTGCTTAATTAGCAGTGAGTGAAGGACCCTTAATGGGTGTCAGCCCGGGAGTGTTCCCGACCCGGATCCTGGCATAATCTAGGGAACTAAACCATCGAGCCCGGTCACGGGGTTCGATGGGAAATCAAACAGTGACTGGGCCCGTCGGAGACTTGTTCGCGAGATCACCGGGGCCGAGAAAATCGAAGCGAACTGCGCTCGGAGAAGCCCTCCTTTTGCACCGTTGGACGCGGGTTCGATTCCCGCCATCTCCACAATTCCCATGTTGAGGACAGAGCCCCCCGGCCACCCGCCGGGGGGCTCTTTCCGTGTGCGGGGACCGGAACCGGCGGATGTACCGCGCAAAGGTCTGCCCGAGGGGCCGGCGCGGGCACATCCTCTCGGCATGTGACTCGTTACTGCCTGCGAGTGCAGGTTCCCCCTCGGCCGGGCGCGCAGTGGCTCCGTCGAGTACGCAAGTGCAGGAGGCAGTCGCTTGGATGCCACCGTCACTCTTTTCGGCTCCCTTCTCGCCAGCCTCGGAGTTCTGGGCGCGGCAGTGGTGGCCTATCTCGGCAAGCGCGGCGAGAACGCGCTCACCGGATACTCCAGCCTCACGGAGAGACTCCAGACCGAGCGGGACAGACTGGAGCGGCAGGTCGCCGAACGCGACGAGAAATTAGCCGAGTTAAACGCTCTGCACGTCCATGACCAGAGTGAGATCGCCCGGCTGCTCATCGACAACCAACGGCTCGGAGGCACTCCGTGAGCAAGCTCGAGCGGATTCTGGCCCACCGTTGGCGCAGCGTGTTCCTCGTCTGCGTGCTGGTCGCGCTCTGCGGGGTCGCGGCGGTTCTGTGGGCCCGCATCGACGCCGGTGACCGCCGTGCCGATCAGTTGGCCACCGAGGCGGACCGGCGCGGGGAGGCCGTGTCGACGCTTGCCAGGGACGTACGGACCTTGCGCGCGCAGGTCCGCTCCCACGGCGACACCCCGGCAGCGCCGGACCCCTCCGACGCCGTCGACGACCTCGTGTCGCGGGAGCGGGTGCCAGCCCCGACGCCTGGTTCGCCCGGCGCGGCCGGCGCGGACGGCACGGACGGGAAGCCGGGCCGGCAGGGCGAGAAGGGGGCCGGTGGCCGCAACGGCGACCAGGGCGATACGGGGGAGCCCGGTGAGCCGGGACAGACCGGGGCCGCCGGGGCGGACGGCGAACAGGGCCCGGAGGGCCCCGCGGGGGCGGCGGGGGCGGCGGGGCCGCCGGGCTCGGACGGTGCGAGGGGCTCGGACGGTGCGAAGGGCACCGACGGTGCGGGCGGTGCCGCGGGCCCCGAAGGCCCTGCGGGGCCCATGGGACCCGCGGGCCCGCGCGGCGAACGCGGGCCCAGGGGCGAGACGGGCGAGGCGGGTTCCCCCTGCCCCGAGGGCTACAGCCTCCAGCAGCCGCCCGGCGACCCCGACGCCTTGGTCTGCCGCCGGGCCGGCGTAACCCCCACCGACCCGGCCCCCGCACTCCTCCTGCTGGCCGCAACACTGCCCCGCTGCCGCAGGACGCCGGGGGGCGGCGGGCTGAGGGCGGGCGGGCCGGAGGCAGGGACGCGGTACGCGCCGGGCTGAGAGCGGGCAGGCGGGTTGGGGGCGGGGCGACGCGCTGGGCTGAGAGGGGGCAGGCGGCCAGGCGGGCCGGAGGCGGGCATGCCGTATGCGCCGGGCTGAGAGCGGGCAGGCGGGCTGGGGCGCCGTACGCGCCGGGTCGGGCTGGGGGCAGGGGCGCCGTGCGCGTCGGGCTGAGGGTGCGGGCGGGTGGGCCGAGGGCGGGGAGTCCGTACGCGTCAGGTCGGGCTGGGGACGGGGACTCCGTGCGCGGCGGGGCGGAGGTGGGGGCTCCGTGCGTGGTGGGCCGGCGGATTTCGGTGGGCGTGTATGTGTCCGGAGTGGGGGCTGTTGCGGGGCGGTGGAGTCCGGGATGCTGCTGGGTCATGAGTAGACCCGTGAGACGCGTCAACGCCCGTATGCGCCACTGGATCTGGCCCGCCGTGCTCGGCGTCGCGGCGGCCACCCTCTCCGTCAGTTCGCCCGCCGGGGCGGACTCCGACCGCAGCGGCCTGCCCGAAGCCATCGACACCATCCTCGGGGACCCCCGGATGGAGGGCGGCGCGGCGAGCGTCGTCGTCGCCGACGCCGCGTCAGGTGACGTGCTCTACCAGCACCTGCCCAGCGGGCGCCTGATGCCCGCGTCCAACACCAAGCTGCTCACCTCGGCGGCGGCCATGGAGCGGCTCGGGCCCGACCACCGCTTCACCACCGACGTGCTCACCGACGGCGAGCGCAAAGGCCGCGTGCTCTCCGGCGACCTCTACCTGCGCGGCACCGGTGACCCGACGACACTGGCCGAGGACTACGACCGACTCGCCGCGAAGATCGCCGACTCGGGCGTCCGGCGGGTCTCGGGGCGCCTGGTCGCGGACGACACCCGGTTCGACGACAAACGCATCGGCGACACCTGGGCCGGCGACGACGAATTCGCGTACTACGCCGCCCAGATCTCCGCACTCAGCGTCGCCCCGGACACCGACTACGACACCGGCACGGTCATCGTCGAGGCCACGCCCGGCGCGAAGGCCGGGGACAAGCCGAAGGTGACGGTGACCCCGAAGACGGACTACGTGGACGTCGACAACAGTGCGAAGACTGTCCCCTCGGGTGGCGAGGACACGCTCACCATCGAGCGTGAGCACGGGACGAACACCATCACGGTCACCGGGACCGTTCCCGTGGGAGGCGGTGCCACCAAGGAGTGGATCAGCGTATGGGAGCCGACCGGATACGCCGCCGCGATCTTCCGGGACGCCCTTGAGGCACACGGAGTACGGGTGAGCGGGCCGACCAAGGCCGGGATCGCCA
The DNA here is from genome assembly GCF_014649775.1 of Streptomyces longisporoflavus. Classification (GTDB taxonomy): domain Bacteria; phylum Actinomycetota; class Actinomycetes; order Streptomycetales; family Streptomycetaceae; genus Streptomyces; species Streptomyces longisporoflavus. The sequence goes on from NZ_BMTR01000003.1 coordinate 91,340, forward strand.
CACCCGAGGGCGCGCGGCAGCTCGCCTCGCACGACTCCATGCCGCTGAAGGAGCTGATGATCCCCTTCATGAAGCTCTCCAACAACATGCACGCGGAGAACCTCACGAAGACGATGGGCTACGAGGCGACCGGGCGGCCGGGAAACTGGCCGGACGGACTCGCCGCCATCGGCGCCTATTTGAAGTCCGCAGACGTCGACCCCGGCAAGCTGCGCCACGTCGACGGCTCCGGGCTCTCCCGCAAGAACAACGTCCCCGCCGACCAGCTGATCAAGCTGCTGCTCTCGGCGAAGGGCGAGCCCTGGTACGCCGATTGGTACAAGTCCCTTCCGGTGGCCTGCGGCCCGGGCAAGTCCGTCGGCGGGACCCTGCGCACGCGGATGTGCGGGACTCCGGCGGCTCTCAACGTACGGGCGAAGACGGGGTCGTTGACCGGGGCGTCCGCCCTTTCGGGGTACGTGAAGGACGCGGGCGGGCGTGAGCTGGTGTTCAGCATCATCCTGAACAACTATCTGCCCTCTTCGGTGAAGGCCCTGGAGGACGCGATCGTCGTGACGCTCGCCGAGTCGACCGAGGACAAGGCCGTACTGGTCAGGCCGCGCTCCGAGCGCGGGGCCGAGCCGAGCGGGGACCTGGAGTGCTCGTGGCGCAAGCCCGCGCGATGCTGAGCAGCAGCGCGCAGCACGCGGCGGCGACCGGGACCCCGTAACCCTCGGTGGCCCCGAGGTGCTCCACCACCCAGCCGCCCCCGGCGGCGCCGCACGCGATGCCCCCGAGGAGACCGGTGACGGCGAGGGTCATGCCCTCGTTCAACCGGCCCTCGGGGGTGCGCTCCTGGACCAGGGTCATGCCGGTGACCATCGTCGGGGCCGTCGCCATTCCGGCGACGAGGAGGGCCCCGGCGAGCACAAGGAGCGAGCCGGTGAGCGTGGCGGCCAGGAGCGGCAGCGTCATCAGGGCCGCCATCGCGCCGGTGCACAGGATGTGGCGGCGGCGCATCGGCCCGCTCGGCTTGAGCGTCCCGTAAAGGAGCCCTGCGGCGCAGGAGCCCGCTGCCTGGAGGGCGAGGATCGCGCCCGCGGCTGCTTTGTGGCCCCGGTCGTCGGCGTAGGCGATCGTCACGACCTCCATGGAGCCGAAGACGGCGCCGGTCGCGAGGAAGGCGGCGAGCAGGACCGGCATCCCGCGCGCGTGGAGGGGCGATTTCCCCTTCGTGGCGGTACGTCCCCGTGGCGGCGGTTCCGTCGTGCGCTGGGCGGCGAAGAGCAGGACGCCGGTCAGGAGCAGTACGACGCCGACGAGGGTGCCCGCCTCCGGGAAGAACGTGCCGCACAGGAAGGCGGCGATGACGGGCCCGAGCATGAAGCACAGCTCGTCCGCGGCCTGCTCGAAGGAGTTGGCGGTGTGCACGGCCCGCTTGTCGTCCCGCAGGAGGTGCGCCCAGCGCGCCCGGGACATGCCGCCGGTGTTGGGGGTCGTGGCCGTCGCGGCGTACGAGGCGAACAGGGTCCAGTCGGGCGCTCCGTAGCGCACGCAGAGCAGCAGCGAGAGCGAGCCGAGCGCGGCGATCGCGGTGGCCGGGACGGCGATACGGGCCTGGCCGTGACGGTCCACGAGGCGGGCGGTCCAGGGCGCGACGACGGCGGTCGCCGCGAGGCCGGTGGCGGTGACGGCGCCGGCGAGCGCGTACGACCCGCGGGCCCGGGCGATCATGATGACGGCGCTCACGCTGAACATCCCCATGGGGAGGCGGGCGATGAGGTTGCCGATGGTGAAGGCGGTGGCCCCGGGTATGCGGAAGAGGCGGGCGTAGGGATTGCGGCGGCGGGGGACAGGGGGTCCGGCGGCGGGGCGGCCGGGCGGACGGGGTCCGGCGGGGCGGCTGGGTCCAGAGGGCACAGAGGGCACAGAGGGCTCGGCGGGCGGCATGGGACAACCCTCACCGGGGAGCCGGCGCGGGGTCCAACACCTTCTGCGGTCCGACTCACGCACTCCCGTTGTAAGTTCCCGGAGTGACAGCAGACCCCCGTATACCCCGCGACGTGGAACCCCGCCTCCTGCGCGCCTTCGTGGCCGTCTCCGAAGAGCTGCACTTCACGCGGGCCGCCGCCGCACTGTACGTCGCCCAGCAGGCGCTGAGCCGCGATGTGCGGCGCCTGGAGCGGGAGTTGGGCGCCGAGCTGTTCGTACGGACGACGCGGCAGGTCACACTGACGGCCGAGGGCGAGCGGCTCCTTCCGTACGCGCGGCGGGTGCTCGAAGCACAGGACGACCTGGCGGCGGCCTTCGCGCGCGGCACGGGGAGCGGCTCCGCGGCCCGTCCGCTGCTCGTGGACCTGAACAGCCCGGGACTCATCAGCGGGCGCGTCCTGGAGCGGGCCCGCGCACTCGCCCCGCAGTGCGAGCTGATGGCCCGCTACGAGAGCGGCCTCACCGGGGCCGCCGCCGAGATGCTGGCCGGGCGGCTCGACGTCTCCTTCGGGCGGTACGCGGGGCTCGAACCGGCCCTGCGCTCCCGGCTCGCCCAGCAGCCCGTACGGTACGAGCCGATGGCGATCCTGCTGCCGCTCGATCACCCCTTGGCCGAGCTTGACGAGGTGCCGCTCGGGGCGCTCGCGGGGGAGAGCGTGTACGCGGGGGCGGGCAATCCGCGGACGCTGGAGTGGACCGACCTGGCGCATCGCCTCTTCGAAGGGCGCGGCATCGAGGTGGCGGCGCCCGCTCCGCTCGCGGTGGGGCCCGAGGAGTTCGGGCGGATCATGGCCAAGAACCGCAACCCCGTGCTCGCCGCCGTGGACTTTCCGGCCATGCCCGAGTCGGTCCTGCGGCCCCTGATCGACCCCGTGCCGCTGTCACCGGTGTCGTTGGTGTGGAGAAGGGGGCTCGCGCACCCCGGTCTCGACGCTCTGCGCGCCGCCGCGGCCGAGCTCGCCGCGGCCGGGGGATGGCTGCGCAGGCCCGAGGACAGTTGGGTTCCGGCCATGGATAAGCCCGGCATGACGTGAGTCACGGCTGGCGGATTAGTACGACTGTCACTGCGGTGCGCTACATTCATGGTCCGGGCGCGGTGTGATAGGGGGGCGCTCGGGTCGGGTGGGGGCCCGGTCCGACGGCAAGTTGCCCGGAGTCGTGCGCGCCCGAGTCAGGTTATGTGGGGGGTTGTGCGTACGCATGGAGAATTGGCGAGAAGGTGCCCTACCGGAACACACCCATGATCCGAACGAAGTCACCGTTCAGATCGACGGGGTGGGCCGGCAGCTGGCGGAGCTGGCCGCCGAGAACGGCCAGGACGCGCCGGACGGGCCGGTTTTCGTCGACGAGTCGGGTCGCCGCAGCCGGAGATACCGCCGGATAGGCGTGCTCGTCGGCATAGCCTGCGCCGTGTACGCGATGATCATCGTCGGCACCCTGCTCTCGGGCAACTCCAGCGCACCCTGGCTGCCGCTCGACGCCAAGGACGACAAGCCGGCCGGCAGGGTGGACACCCCGAACCGCCCCGATGACCCGCTCGACCCCTCGGCCTCGCCCGGCACCACACCGTCCCCCGGCGCGTCGGAGAGCGGCACCACCGCTCCCGCCACCGGCGGCAAGGACTCCGCCGACCCGGACGCCCCGGACGACGGCAGGACCGAGCCCGGCGACAAGCCGGACCCCGACCCCACGGGTGACGACAAGCCCGACCCCGACCCGACGGGCGGCAACAGCGGCGGCGGCGGGAACCCCGACCCGACCGACGACCCCCCGAAGCCGGACCCCGATCCGGAGCCGTCCGACGACCCCTCCACGCCTGACCCCGACCCCACCACCTCGGCCCCCGGCGGCACCGCCGGAGCCGGTGGCGAGGTCCCCGTGGCGCAGTCCGCCGCCGATCAACAGTCCCCGCTGCGCGCACAGGCGGCCGTCTATCAGTCCCCCCAGAGCGCAGGCCAGCAGCCCTCGGAGGGCGCACAGCGATGAACACCCGCTCGAAGAGGGGCCGGTCCGCCGGCTCCCGTCACAGTCACGCCCAGCCCCGGGGCGGCGGCAGCGGCCATGCCCAGCCGCGCGGAGGCGGAGGCGGCGGCCGGCGCCGCGCGCAGCCGGCCCGCGGCGCCAAGCGGCGCAGGGTCCCGCTGCGTTATCTCCTGCCGCTGCTCCTCCTGGTCGCCCTGATGGCGATGCTGATGCTGCGCGGCTACACGCACAGCGAGATCCTCGCCGACCACCGCGTGCGCCCGCCCGCCGCCACCGACCAGGTCCCGAAGAAGATCCTGGAGGACGGCGGCCCGGTCATCGACACGCGCGGCGGCCACGAGGGCACGCTGAGCGTCCCCGACCACCGGCTCGTGCTGACCTTCGACGACGGCCCGGACCCGGAGTGGACCCCCAAGGTCCTCGACGTACTGAAGAAGCACGGCGCGCACGGCGTCTTCTTCGTCACGGGCACGATGGCCTCGCGCTACCCCGACCTCGTCGAGCGCATGGTGGACGAGGGCCACGAAGTCGGCCTGCACACGTTCAACCACCCCGACCTGTCGTACCAGTCCAAGAGCCGTATCGACTGGGAGCTCTCGCAGAACCAGCTCGCCCTCGCGGGCGCCGCTGGCGTGCGCACCTCGCTCTTCCGCCCGCCGTACTCCTCGTTCTCCGACGCCATGGACAACAAGTCCTGGCCGGTGACGAAGTACATAGGCAGCCGCGGCTACCTCACCGTCGTCAACAACACCGACAGCGAGGACTGGAAGCGCCCCGGCGTCGCCGAGATCATCCGCCGCGCCACGCCGAAGAACGGCAACGGCGCGATCGTCCTGATGCACGACTCCGGAGGCGACCGCTCGCAGACGGTCGCCGCGCTGGACACCTTCCTGCCCGGTCTGCAGGACAAGGGCTACAAGTTCACGAACCTCACCGAGGCCCTCGGCGCCCCCAGCGCGCACGCCCCGGTCAGCGGCATCGAGCTCTGGAAGGGCAAGGCCTGGGTCTTCCTGGTCGGCGCGTCGGAGAACATCACCGGCGTACTGGTCGTCGCCCTCGCCGTCATCGGCTCCCTGGTCATGCTCCGCTTCGGCCTGATGCTGCTGCTCTCCGCGGTGCACGCGCGCAAGGTGCGCAAGAAGGGCTTCCGCTGGGGTCCCGACGTCACCGAACCGGTGTCGGTCCTGGTGCCCGCGTACAACGAGGCGAAGTGCATCGAGGCGACGGTCCGCTCCCTCATGACGAGCGACCATCCCATCGAGATCATCGTCATCGACGACGGTTCGTCGGACGGCACCGCGCTGATCGTCGAGGGCCTGCGCCTGCCGAACGTACGCGTCGTGCGCCAGCAGAACGCGGGCAAGCCGGCCGCCCTCAACAGGGGTATAGCCAACGCCCGGTACGACCTCATCGTGATGATGGACGGTGACACGGTCTTCGAGCAGTCGACCGTGCGCGAGCTCGTGCAGCCGTTCGGCGACCCGCGCGTCGGCGCCGTCGCGGGCAACGCGAAGGTCGGCAACAGGGACTCGCTGATCGGCGCCTGGCAGCACATCGAGTACGTGATGGGCTTCAACCTCGACCGCCGGATGTACGACATGCTCGGCTGCATGCCGACCATCCCCGGCGCCGTGGGAGCCTTCCGGCGCTCGGCGCTCGAACGGGTCGGCGGCATGAGCGACGACACGCTCGCCGAGGACACCGACATCACGATGGCGATGCACCGGGACGGCTGGCGCGTCGTGTACGCGGAGAAGGCGCGCGCGTGGACCGAGGCGCCGGAGACGGTGCAGCAGCTGTGGTCGCAGCGTTACCGCTGGTCGTACGGCACGATGCAGGCGATATGGAAGCACCGCCGCTCGGTGATCGAGTCCGGCCCCTCGGGCCGCTTCGGCCGCGTGGGCATGCCGCTGGTCTCCCTCTTCATGGTCCTGGCGCCTCTGCTCGCGCCGTTGATCGACGTGTTCTTGCTGTACGGACTGGTCTTCGGCCCCACCCAGAAGACGATCGTCGCGTGGCTCGGCGTGCTCGCCGTCCAGGCGGTGTGCGCGGCGTACGCCTTCCGGCTCGACCGCGAACGCATGACCCATCTGATCTCGCTGCCCCTCCAGCAGATCCTCTACCGGCAGCTGATGTACGTCGTGCTGCTGCAGTCCTGGATCACCGCCCTGACCGGAGGCCGTCTGCGCTGGCAGAAGCTCCGGCGCACGGGAGTCCTGGGAAACCAGCCCTCTATTCCGCAGCAGCGGACGGGCAGCCCTGATCGGAGGCCCGTCGCATGACCTATCCCCAGCAGCCCACGCGCCCGACGAAGCCCGGGTATCCCGAGCAGCCGGGGCATCCCGTGGAGCCCGGATATCACACACAACCCATGCAGCCCGCGCAGCCGATGCAGCCCACGCAGCAGCTGCCGCAGGTGCCGCCGCCTCCGGGCCTGAGGAATCACGCGCCGGCGCAGCATGGTCCGGCGGGTCCCGGCATGAGGGCTCCGGGCGTGGGGGCTCCCGGCACGGCGGCTCCCGGTATGGGGGTGACGCCGGTGGGCCCGGCGACCCCGGAAGCCCCGGCGGCTCCCAAGAAGCCGGGCCGGGACCGCTACTTCGACGTACTGCGCTCGCTCGCCCTGGTGCGCGTCGTCATCTACCACCTGTTCGGCTGGGCCTGGCTGACCATCCTCTTCCCGTCCATGGGCGTGATGTTCGCGCTCGCGGGCGCGCTGATGGCCCGCTCGCTGAAGCGCCCCGCGTGGGGCGTGATCAGGGGCCGAATACGCCGACTGCTCCCGCCGATGTGGGCGTTCAGCGCGGTAGCGCTGTTCCTCCTCTTCTACGGCGGCTGGAACGTGAGCAAGGACCCGGACCACGGGGGCACGTGGGGCCTGGTCAGCATGGTCAACTACGTCTTCCCGATCGGTGCCCCGCCCTTCCCCTGGCACATCGGCGACAAGGCGGGCCTCCTGGAGGACACCTGGCCGGCCCAGGCGGCGGGCCCCCTCTGGTACCTCCGCGCGTACCTCTGGTTCGTCATCGCCTCGCCCCTCCTGCTGTGGGCGTTCCGCCGGGTGCCGTGGGCGACCCTGTTCGCGCCGCTCGCGCTGACGGCGGTGCTCGCCACGGAGATCGTCAAGATCCCCGGCGAGACGGGCAACGCGGTCTCGGACTTCGCGGTGTACGGCAGCTGCTGGGTGCTCGGCATGGCCCACCAGGAGGGTGTACTCGCCCGCGTCCCGCGCTATGTGGCGGTGTCGGTCTCGGCGCTGATCATGGCCTTCGGCCTGTGGTGGGCCTCGGGCCATCTGGGCCCGGACGGCTGGGACCTGAACGACATCCCGCTGGCCCAGGCGGCCTGGTCCTTCGGTTTCGTGGTCATCCTCTTCCAGTACTCCCCGTCCTGGCAGGAGCTGCCGGGCCGCCTGAAGCGCTGGGACAAGCTGATCACCCTCTCCAACAACCGAGCGGTGACGATCTACCTCTGGCACAACCTGCTGATCATGGCCACGGTGCCGCTCATCGACCTGGCGTACGACCTGCCGTTCATGGAGGACGAGCAGTGGAGCTCGGCCCTGGACACCACGTACATGCTGTGGATGACGGTCCTGGTCTGGCCGCTGATCGGCCTGATGGTGATGGCGGTGGGCTGGATCGAGGACATCGCGGCGAAGCGGAGTCCGAGGCTGTGGCCGGACGGTTCGAAGCCGTCCAAGCCGCGCGATTCTGCGGGTAAGGCCGCCCCCAAGGCCAGGCGGGCTGCTCCGAGGGGCGGCGGGGGCGGCTCGCACCGGGGCTGACCCGTTGCTCGATTGCCGCTCAGTACCCGGCGGTGAAGCGGGTGCGGTGGTGCTTGGGGCGTTCGGCCTCGTCCAGGAGCGCCACCGCGAGGTCCTCCATGGAGATGGCGGAGTTGCCGTCGGCGTCGACGATCAGCTCGTCGGCGCCGAGCCGGTAGCCGCCGGTGCGGACGCCCGGTTCGAGCAGGGCGGACGGGCTCAGGTACGCCCAGTCGACGTCGGTGCCGGTGGTGCGGACGGCGTCGAACTGGGCGTTGGAGGCCAGCGCGATGTGCCGCCAGGCGGCGGGCACGAAGGCGGGATCATCGACGGCGAGCACGCCGCCGCTGCCGGGCACGGTCAGACTCCCGGCTCCGCCGACGATCAGCAGCCGTACGCCGGTCTCGTGCAGCCCGGCGAGCAGCGCCCGGCTGATGGCGGCGTGTGACGACGACTCGGCCTCGCGGCCGGGGGCGGGTCTGGTGGCGTTCACGACGAGATCCTGCCCGGCGCTCAACTCGGCCACCTGCTCCGGGACCCCGGCGTCACCGACGCGGTGCGTGGCGTCGGGATGCAGCTCGCCGAAGCGGGCGGGGTCGCGGACGACCGCGGTGACGTCGTGGCCGCGGGTGAGGGCTTCGGCGACGACACGGCTGCCGACGTTGCCGGCGGCTCCGAAGACGGTGATGCGCATGGGTCTGCTCCTTGGGTTGCCGGTACGGGGGCGGGGTGGGCCGGGGGCGCGGTGGGCCGGTTGGGGTTACGGGCGCCGCGGGGCCGGCGCCCGGCGCCCCTGCCCGACCAGCACACTGGCGACGACGAGCACGAGTCCGCCCACCTGCCAGAGGGTGAGGGTCTGGCCCAGCAGGAGCAGCCCGGCGAGGGTGGCGACGACGGGATTGGTCAGCCCGAGGAACGCCACGGAGGAGGCGGGAAGCCGCTCGATGCCGCGGAACCAGAGGGCGTACGCGACGGCGGTGCCGATGATGCCGAGGTAGGCGTACCCGGCGAGGTTGGCCCCGGTGAAGTGGTCCGGGACACCTTCGAAGCCGAGGGCGACGGGGGCGAGTACCAGCCCGCCCGCGGTGAGTTGCCACCCGGTGAGGGCGAGCAGCGACACACCTTCGGGCCGTCCCCAGCGCTTGCTGAGTACGACGGCGAGGGCCATCAGAGTCGTGGCGACCAGCATGGCCGCGATCCCCGCGAGGTCGAAGGAGGCGCTGCCGCGCAGGACGAGCAGCGCGACGCCGACGACACCGACGAGCCCGGCGGTCAACGTACGCCGGGTGGGCCGCACCTTGAGCAAACTCACCCCGAAGCCGGCGACGAGCAGCGGCATGACGGCGCTGATGGTCGATGCGACGCCGCCGGGAAGGTGATAGGCGCCGAAGAACAGCAGCGGAAAGAAGGCGCCGAAGTTGAGCAGCCCGAGCACGCCCGCCTTCCACCACCAGTCACCGGTGGGGAGCCGCCGGGTGAGGGCGAGCAGGATGAGCCCGGCGGGCAGCGCGCGCAGGGCCGCGGCGAGCAGGGGGCGGTCCGGCGGCAGGAGTTCGGTGGTGGTGACGTAGGTGGTGCCCCAGGTGGCGGGGCCGATGGCGGCGAGGCCTGCGGCGGCGAGAGCGTGGGCCCGCGGCGCTGAAGCGGGGTGGCCCTGACGGGCGGGGTGACGTACGGCGCGTGCGAGGTCTGCTTGTTGCTGTTGCTGTTGCTGTTGTTGCTGGCTGCGGACGGACATGGTGGCTCCCCCTCGGCTCAACTCTGCTCAACGCTGTTATTCTCAACGTTGAGATAAATATGGCCCCGTGGGTCTGCGAACGTCAAGTATCTCAACATTGAGAGATTGGGTGAGGGGAGAGTCATGGTGGACCCCAAGGGGCTGGCGTCGACGGCGTCCACGGATGCCGACGCGATCGACGAACTGCGTGCGCAGTGGCACAGGGAGCGCCCGGACATGGACGCGGCGAGTCTGGACGCGATGGCTCTGGTGGGCCGCATCAAACGGGCGGACCATCTGCTGAGCAAGGGGATGAAGCCGATCTTCGCGGAACACGGCCTGGAGTTCCCGGAGTTCGACGTCCTGGCGACCCTGCGCCGGGTGGGCGCCCCGCACGAACTGACGGCGGGCGGCCTCCTGAAGTCGGCCATGGTGACGTCGGGCGCCATCACCAACCGCCTCGACAAGCTGGAACGCAAGGGCCTGATCGAACGCCGCCCGGACCCGTCCGACCGCCGAGCGATCCGAGTCCGCCTGACAGAGGCGGGCCGCGAACTGGTCGACCGAGCGGTGGTGGACCACGTGGCGAACGAGGAGCGGATGCTGGGGGCGCTGTCGGCGGAGGAGCGGGGGGCGTTGGACGGGGCGCTGCGGAGGCTGCTGGTGTCGCTGGGGGACACGCATCTGGGGTGAGCCCGCTACGAGGTAGTGGGCCTCCGTGCAGAGGGTGGCGCCGCGTCAATGAGTGGGCTTTTCGCCGGGGGCCTCATGTGGTGCGCCGCCTTGACGGTGCTGGTGTCCTGCCGCCGAAGAAGTCTCGCCTCCCATGGGCGATGGGGTGTGGACGTGGGGTCACCGCCGGGGGCACCGCCCCTCGCCGATGGCTAGGTTCGCTCTACGTGACTCTCGTCTCACCAGGAGCTGACCTTGAATCGCCGACCCACCCTGCTCGCGGCGACGGCCCTCACAGCTGCCGCAGTCCTTTCGCTCTCTGCTTGCGGAGGCGGCGGCGACGTCGCCAAGGAGAACGACAAGATCGCGGGTGCGGGGACCGGCGACAAGAGACAGTCACCGACGCCGACAGCGTCCGACGACGGGATCGAGCGCCCGGAGATCAAGCTGCCGAAGGACGTGCGGAACGTCTTCGAGGGCGGTGAGACGGGCGATGCGAAGAAGGATGCGATCCTCGCCGACAACGAACGGCGGATCACCTCCATTGACGAGGCGATCACGGTCGATGCCGAGAAGCATCCGGCGCTGGCGTTCTACTCGTCGGGCGATGCGTTGCTGTCGGCGGCGAACCACGTGCAGGGTTTCTACAAGAAGGACAAGACCTTCGTAGGGACCACCCGCTATTACGACCGCGAGGTCAGGTTCCTCAAGGGTGGTGCCGCCGCGGTGACGTATTGCGAGGACACCAGCAAGACGTACCCCAAGGATCGCAGGACCGGCAAGGTGGACAGGTCGATCCCCGAGTCCGAGCAGGACTACGCCTTCTACAACACCCGACTGGATAAGAACGAGAACGGCGTCTGGCAGACGACGAACGTGTTGACCACAACGGCGGCTAAGCGGTGCATGCCGTGAACCGGCGCAGGCTGATTCGCCGGTTCGTTCCCCTTCTCGCGTTGACCGTCGCCGTGCTGCCAAGCAACGCTCATGCCTCTGGCGGTAAGGAGGCACAGGTAGTTGCTCCGCAGGCCAAAGCCGGACGCCAGGACCAGAAGCTCACCGTCGAGACGAAGATTCAGACAACCGTCAACGGAGCTCAGAAGAGCGTCAAGACGGGCACGCTCACACCTGCCAACAGCAACTGGGTCCCGCCGGCCTGCTGGTACGAGCCCGCCTACTCCCCGAAGCAGATCCAGGCCGCGGTGAAAGCGATCCGGAGGGTGAAGGTACTCGGGATCGGTGCGGCCTTGGGCGGGCTGCTCGACATGTACTTCAAGGAAGGCCGCCCCTACAAGAACTACAACCTCGACAAGCAGGGTGAGGGACAGTTCTGGGCGGCGACCGTCAACGAAAAGCGCAAGGACGATCCCGAGGCAACAGCCTGCGACAAGCTGCCCTTCTGGGTGCCCACCGGCGACACTCCCAAGGAACCGCTGGCGGTCACACCCAAGATCCTCGCCGAGTACGCGTACGACGAACTGCCCGTACCCAGCACCGAGATCACGACGGCACCCGAGGGAACGACGAAGGTCAATCTCCCGACCTGGATCTGGCTGGACAAGGCGAAATTCAAGAAGGTCTCCGTCACCGCGAGCATCCCGGGCTCGGGGCTTTCCGCGACGGCGACCGCTGAGCCCGTGTCCCTCTCGATCGACCCGGGCACGCAGGACGCGGAGACCTACCCCGCCTCCGGGCAGTGCCCCATCGAGAACGGCAAGATCGGCAGCCCCCGCGCGAAGGGCACCCCCGTCGACACACTCCCGCCGTGTGGCGTGCAGTACCTGCGGTCCTCGGGCGACGGCTCGTACAACCTCCGGTCGACCCTCACCTGGCGGATCACCTGGTCCAGCACCACCGGTGAGGGCGGCGACCTCCCTGACGGCGAGTTCGGCGGGGCCCGGCAAGTCGCGGTGGAGGAGATCCAGTCACTCAACCGCTGAGCGCACCCTCAAAGCCACCCCACACTGACCAGTCGCAGAAAAGTCCTGGTACCACGCCACTAAATGGCGTCCGGCACGGGACTTTTCTGCAACCAACGCAGCCCCCGGCGGGCAGACGCAGGAGGAGGCCTCCTGGCTGCGGGATGACTTCTGCCAGTCGTACGTCTGCATGGTTGGCGGTCCTCGGAGTTCCTGGGGCAGGTGGTGGATCAGGTCGCGAGACGGAGATGGGGCCAGTGCGCCCATCTCCATGCGATCCAGTAGTTGGCGGTACTTAGCCAACTGTGCCTCTGCGTCCGGGAACTCGCGGCCGTGATGCTGGGCCACCGTGCTGAGTGCGCCGACGTCAGGCCCTGGCGTGTTGGATGCCCGCCTGTCTACCCGCCTATCGGGTGTCACGCTACGTGTGTGCCTGGTCGCAAGAACTCGGCTAGCCTTAATTCAGTTAGGCTAACTGGAATCCGGCGAGTGGAGGCTCCCGCCATGTCCAGTCCGTCCCTGCCTCGGCCGGCCGTCCTCTTCGATCGGACCCATGAGTGGGCCGATCTTGCGCGGTTCAGTACGGATCCGGCGTCCGGTCTGCGTATCGGGGTGGTGCGAGGGCGGCGGCGGCACGGGAAGTCGTTTCTGCTCGAGCATCTGTGCCGTGCCGTCGGCGGTGTCTACACCCTCGCTCTGCAGCAGAGCCGTGCCATGGCCCTGGACCGGTTCTCCGACAGCCTTGCCCAGGGGCTCGGCTACCGTGTCGGCCGCTTCAACTCGTGGGTTGAAGCCCTGGACACCGCCGCCGACGTACTCGGCAGCCGGCAGGGCGGGGCCGAGTCGGTGCCGCCGCTCCTCGTCCTCGACGAGTTCCCGTACCTCGTCACGCACTCGCCGGAACTGCCGTCGGTCCTCCAGGCCCTGTACGACCAGCGCGGGCCCTCGTCCGGGAAGCCGCCGCTGCGGATCATCCTCTGCGGATCCGCGATCTCGACCATGTCCACCCTGCTCGCCGGGGATCAGGCGCTCCGCGGGCGGGCCGTGATCGACATGCGCGTCGGGCCCTTCGGCTTCCGGGATGCGGCGGACTACTGGCGTGTGGGCGACGACCCGGATACCGCCTTTCTCGTGGACGCGGTTCTCGGAGGAGCGCCCGGATACCGGGATGTCGTCGGGGACGCTCCGGCGCCGGGCCCCGAGGGCTTCTACGACTGGCTGGCGCGCAGCGTCTTCAACCCCTCGCACATCCTCTTCACCGAGCCCGAATATCTGCTGGCCGAGGACCCGCGCATAAGCGATCGCGCCACGTACCACGCCATCTGGGAGGCGGTGTCCTCGGGCGCGGCCACGCCTACCCAGATCGGCGGTCTGGTCGGGATGGACGCCAAGTCGTTGACGTACCACCTCAACATCATGAAGGCGGCGGCCTTCATCCGGTACGAACAGGACCTGCTGCTCCAGCGCAAGCCGGTGATCACCGTCGCCGATCCCATCGTGCGCTTCCACGACCTGATCGTCCGCCCGAACCTCGTCGACTTCGAGATGCGCGAGGGGAGAGCGGCCTGGGAGCGGTCGCGGGACACCTTCGCCTCCAAGGTGCTCGGGCCGCACTTCGAGGACTTGGCCCGGCAGTGGACGTTGCGGTACGGGCGTGAGCAGGGGCTCGATGACGTCGGGCAGGTCGGTACGACCGTCGTGGCTTGCCGGGAACACCGTGGACACGAGGTCGATGTCGTCGCGCTCAGCCGTGCCTCGCGTCCGCGGGACAAGAGTGCTCGTATCACCTTGCTCGGTGAGGCCAAGGCCACCAACAAGTTGCGGACTTCGGCTGATCTGCGCCGACTTGTGCATATCCGTGAGCTGCTCTGCGCGCAGGGGTGGAATGCCGATGGCTGCACTCTCGCCGTCTACTCCCGGTCCGGATTCGCCGAGGACCTGACCGAAGCCGCAGAGGCGGAGGGGGCGTTGCTGGTCGGCCTCGAGGAGCTGTACGGGGGCTAGGCCCCCGCTCACGCCCACCTGCGAAAGGCCCCCCGCTCACGCCCCCGCGAAGGGCCCCTCACCGCCCGCCCCGCCCCCGCGTGAGAGCAACGTTCCCCGGCGGTCACCGCGTGCCACAGGGCTGAAATGCGGCCTCCCTACCTTCGGTGCATCAGCCGTCGGCTGTGGCGATGCGGAGGACGCGGAGGTCTGGCATGTGGATCCAGCGGTGGGACCCGGAGGACGAGAGGTTCTGGAAGGAGGAGGGGGGCGAGCGCGTCGCCCGGCGGAATCTGATCTTCTCGATCCTCTCGGAGCACATCGGGTTCTCGATCTGGACCCTGTGGTCCGTGATGGTCCTGTTCATGGGGCCCGAGTACGGGATCGACCCCGCCGGCAAGTTCTTCCTCGTGTCGATGGCGACGCTCGTCGGGGCCGTCGCCCGCGTCCCCTACACCTTCGCCGTCGCCCGCTTCGGCGGGCGGAACTGGACGATCATGGCGGCCGGCGCGCTCCTCGTGCCGACCGTCGCGGCCTTCGTCGTCATGGAGCCCGGCACCTCGTACACCACGTTCATGCTGTGTGCCCTGCTCACCGGCGTCGGCGGCGGTAACTTCGCCTCCAGCATGACCAACATCAACTCCTTCTTCCCGCTGCGGAAGAAGGGGTGGGCGCTCGGGCTCAACGCCGGTGGCGGCAACATCGGCGTGCCCGTCGTGCAGCTCGCCGGGCTCGGGGTCATCGGGGCCGGAGGAGGGCCGCGGGTGCTGCTCGGGATCTACATCCCGCTCATCTTCGTCTCCGCCCTCTGCGCCGCACTCTTCATGGACAACCTCGCCACCGTGAAGAACGACACCGGCGCCGCGAAGGAGGCCGTGCGGGACGCGCACACCTGGATCATGGCTCTGCTGTACGTGGGGACCTTCGGCTCCTTCATCGGGTACAGCTTCGCTTTCGGGCTTGTTCTCCAGACCCAGTTCGGGCGGACGCCGTTGCAGGCCGCCGCCGTCACCTTCATCGGGCCGCTGCTCGGCTCGCTGATCCGGCCCGTGGGCGGGCGGCTCGCCGACCGGTTCGGCGGTGCCCGCATCACCCTGTGGAACTTCGTCGGCATGGGCGCGGCCACCGGCGTCGTCGTCATCGCCTCCATGCGCGAGTCGCTCGCGCTCTTCGTCGCCGCGTTCGTCGTGCTCTTCGTGCTCACGGGGCTCGGGAACGGGTCGACGTACAAGATGATCCCCGGCATCTTCCAGGCCAAGGCCCTGCAGAAGGGGCTCCACGGGGAGGACGCGGCGGCTTACGGGCGGCGGCTCTCCGGAGCGTCCATGGGGCTCATCGGCGCCGTCGGCGCGCTGGGCGGGCTCGGGATCAACCTCGCCTTCCGGCAGTCCTTCCAGACCGTGGGGTCGGGCACCGGCGCGTTCGTCGCCTTCCTCGCCTTCTACGCGGTGTGCTTCTGCGTCACGTGGGCCGTATACCTCCGCCGTACGACGCCGGCGCGGACGCCGGACTCCGGGCGGACCCCGGACGCGGAGACGGAGCCCCGGTTCACGTACGCGCAGGTCTGAGGGATGGGTGGTCGTAGCCTGGTGTAACACGTACGACATCGTGATGATCCGGGGTTGTCACGGGCCGTTGGCAGGCTCGTGAGACCCCGGACCACCCATTACGCAGTACTAGCGGGACGAGAGCAGCTGCCATGCACGGGACCCCTCAGAACGGTCATCACAACGGTCAACCCGGCGACAAAGCGCAAACCGGCCGGCACAGCGCGCCGCTCGCCGGATTCACCGTCGGCGTCACCGCCGCCCGGCGCGCCGACGAGCTCGGCGCGCTGCTCCAGCGGCGCGGCGCCACCGTCCTGCACGCGCCCGCCCTCCGTATCGTCCCGCTCGCCGACGACAGCGAACTGCTCTCCGCGACCAAGGAGTTGATCGACCACGCGCCCGACGTGGTGGTCGCCACCACCGCGATCGGGTTCCGCGGCTGGGTCGAGGCCGCCGACGGGTGGGGTTTCGGCGAGGCGCTTCTGGAGTGTCTGAGGGGTGTCGAGCTGCTCGCCCGCGGGCCCAAGGTCAAGGGCGCCATCCGCGCCGCCGGGCTCACCGAGGAATGGTCGCCCTCCTCGGAGTCCATGGCGGAGGTGCTCGACCGGCTCCTGGCGGAAGGCGTCGAGGGGCGGCGCATCGCGCTCCAGCTGCACGGCGAACCGCTGCCCGGCTTCGTCGAGTCGCTGCGCGCCGGGGGAGCGCAGGTGGTCGGCGTGCCCGTCTACCGGTGGATGCCGCCCGAGGACCTCGCGCCCGTCGACCGGCTCCTCGACGCCACCGTCGCGCGCGCCGTCGACGCCCTGACCTTCACCAGCGCGCCCGCCGCCGCGTCCTTCCTGGCCCGCGCCGAGGACCGCGGCATGTCCGCCGAGCTCTTCGAAGCGCTCCGGCACGACGTGCTCTCGGCCTGCGTGGGCCCGGTCACCGCGCTGCCGCTCCAGGACCGCGGCGTCGAGACGGTCCAGCCCGAACGCTTCCGGCTCGGCCCTCTCGTACAGGTCCTGTGCCATGAACTCCCCGCCCGCGCCCGTACGTTGCCCGTCGCGGGGCACCGCGTCGAGATCCGGGGCCACGCGGTCCTGGTCGACGACGAGCTGCGGCCCGTACCGCCCGCCGGGATGTCGCTGCTCCGGGCCCTCGCGCGGCGGCCCGGATGGGTGGTCTCCCGCGCCGAACTCCTGCGCGCGCTGCCCGGCACGGGCCGCGACGAGCACGCGGTGGAGACCGCGATGGCCCGGCTGCGTACGGCGCTCGGCGCCCCGAAGCTCGTCCAGACGGTGGTCAAGCGGGGCTACCGGCTCGCGCTCGACCCGGCCGCCGGGTCCGCCGCCGGGTCCAAGTACGCGGACTGACGGGTCTGGTCGTCCCGCCCCGCCCGTCCCCACAGCACCAGGGCCCGCGCGAGGAGTCCGACCGCCACGGTGGACAGGACGGTCCGTACGGCGTTCCAGGCCAGCCACACGTCCTCGAACCTCTCGCGCACCGCGGCCGGATCGGAGATCTTCGCGGGGTCGCCCGCGTCCGCGAGCTCGTCGTTCAGCGGCACGTTCACGCCCGACGTGATGGCGAAGGCCAGGAGATAGGCGATGAGCGCGGCAAGGACCCAGCGGAACGAGGTCGTGCCGCGCAGCTGCCACGCGGACACCGCCGTGAAGAGCAGCGCCCCGATGAAGCTCGCGAAGAAGACCGGGTTGTTGAAGGCGTCGTTCATGTTCTGCATGACCTCGATGAAGACGCGGTCGTCGCTGCGTCCGAGGCCGGGCATGACACCGCAGGAGAAGATGTAGAAGGTGCCGGCGATCAGGCCCATGGCCACCACGGCCGCTCCCAGAACGGCCCCCGCGCCGCCACGCCTCCGCCGGTTCGTCACTCGGTTGTCTCTCATGTGACCGAGTCAACCGGGCCGCCGGGCGCCCGCCCATGGTTCCGAAGCGCACGTCCATAAGCGGGCGTCTCGCCCCGTTCGCGGTGGCAGGGGTTCCGCGCCCGCCCAAGGCGAGGCACTGTAAGGGGGAGCACTCACCGGTAACCCCACAAGGCGGTGACACGCGCATGGCACTGGGCATGGACCCGGCCACGTACGAGCTGCGATTCGACTCCGGGCGGAGCTGTCTGGACCTCGTGGCGACGAACCATCCCGTGGAACGGCTCGACTCCGTGGACCGGCTGCGTGCCTGGCTCGCGGGCGCCGGGCTTATCCCCGATCGCACGGCCCTGCCGGAGGCGGGCCCGGTCTGGCTCGCCGCCTTCTGCGAACTGCGGGCGAATGTGGGCCAGTTGGTGCTCGCGGAACTCGAAGGTCGTTACGCGGACACCGCCTTGGCCAGAATCAACGCCCTCGCCGCCACCGCGCCGCCCGCCCCGCGCGCCGTCCGGCACCCCGGCGGCAGCCTGGTCCGCGTCCTGGACGGCGAACCCGGCTGCGCGGCCCTGCTCGCCGCCGTCGCCCGCGATGCCGTCGACCTGCTCACCGACCCCGCCGCACGCGCCCTGCTGCGCCAGTGCGAGGGCGACACCTGCCCCATCGTGTACCTGGACACGTCACGCGGGCGCCGCCGCCGCTGGTGCTCCAGCGAGGTGTGCGGCAACCGTGAGCGCGTGGCCAGACACCGGCGGCGGGCGGCGCTCGCGAGGGCCTGATCGAAATTCTTCCGGGCGCGGCTGAACACACCCGTTCCGGTGTACGTACATCTCCGGTGAGCCAGCCAAGACGAAGAGCGGACACCGGAGGCAAGCGTGCGCAAGGATTCCGCCGTGGCCGATGAGCGCCCGCAGGAACGCCCGCACCGACATCGTCTTGTCCCCCGCCGCAACGGGCCCGACGAGGAGTTGATGCGCGCCCTCTACCGCGAGCACGCGGGTCCGCTTCTGGCCTATGTGCTCCGACTTGTGGCGGGAGACCGGCAGCGCGCCGAAGATGTCGTACAGGAAACGCTCATCCGTGCCTGGAAGAACGCCGGTCAGCTCAATCGTGCGACCGGTTCGGTACGCCCCTGGCTGGTGACGGTCGCCCGGCGCATCGTCATCGACGGACACCGCAGCCGGCAGGCCCGGCCGCAGGAGGTCGACCCGTCGCCGCTGGAGGTCATCCCCGCGGAGGACGAGATCGATAAGGCGCTGTGGCTGATGACACTCTCGGACGCGCTCGAGGACCTGACTCCCGCACACCGGGAGGTACTTGTCGAGACCTACTTCAAAGGGCGTACGGTCAATGAGGCGGCCGAGACGCTGGGTATACCCAGCGGGACAGTGCGTTCGCGGGTCTTCTACGCGCTTCGCTCGATGAAGCTGGCGCTCGAGGAGCGGGGGGTGACGGCATGAACGAGTCCTACGGACATGACGCGCGGGGCCATGCGGAAGCGGGCGACGTGCACGAGACCGTCGGCGCCTACGCCCTCGGGATCCTGGACGACGCGGAGGCGACGGCCTTCGAGGCACATCTGGCGGGCTGCGAGTTCTGCGCGCACCAGCTTGAGGAGTTCTCGGGCATGGAGCCGATGCTGTCCGCGCTCGCCGACTTCCCCGGCACCCGCGGCCTGCCGGCGATCGGTGAACAGCTCGCCGCCCGGCCGAGCCCGCACCTCGCGGACCGCCTGGTGGACGAGGTCTCCGTGAAACGGCAGCAGAAGCGCAGGCGCGGCATGTATCTGGTGGCCGCGGCGGCGGCGCTGATCATCGGCGGGCCGCTCGCCGTCCTCGCGGTGAACGACGACGGCGGTACGAGTGAGGTGGCGGGCGAGCCGCACCCCACGAGCCCCGCCGAGGACGCCTTCTTCAACCACATGGACGACAAGATCAAGGCGACGGACCCGCGGACCAAGGTCAGCGCCACGGTCGGCACGGAGAAGAAGGCCTGGGGCACGCACGCGGTCCTGGAGCTGAAGAACGTGAAGGGTCCGCTCAAGTGCTCCCTGGTCGCCGTCGGCAAGGACGGCGAGAAGGAGACCGTGACCACCTGGTCGGTCCCGAAGTGGGGTTACGGCATCGAGGACAGCCCGAACAAGTGGGCGCGCAGTCCGCTGTACGTCCACGGGGGCGCCGCGATGGACCGGAACGACATCGACCACTTCGAGGTGACCACCTTCGACGGCGACCGCCTGGTGGAGGTGGACGTGTAGGCGCGCATGCCGGCGTACGGCCGACGCGTGGTCGGCGCGCAGGAGAAGTGCACACCGGGGCCCCCTTTCGCGTACGGTAGACGGCTGCTCGATTGGGCAGCTGCACGTCCGGAAAGGGGCCTCGGTGGCCGACGTACGCGACCGTGAGATCAGCGTCGAACAAGAACATCTCGACCAGGTCTACCGGCGTCTCGAGGAGAAGATCCACGAGGCCGAGTTCCTCATGACCGACGCGGCCAAGCGCTCGCAGGTCGGCACGCCGGGCGCGCTCGCCGAGCGGGACGCCCAGGTGTTCCGCGCGGGAGTGCATCTCAACCGCCTGAACAACGAGTTCGAGGACTTCCTCTTCGGACGGATCGACCTGCTGCTCGGCAAGGACGGCAAGAAGGGCCCGGACGGCGCGTACACGTCGGTGGAGCCCGCAGAGGACGCCGTCAGCGAGAACAACACGGCCGAGATCGCCGAGACCCTGCACATCGGCCGCATCGGCGTCCTGGACGCGGACTACTCCCCGCTCGTCATCGACTGGCGCGCACCGGCGGCGGCACCCTTCTACCGCTCGACGCCGGTCGACCCGGGCCGTGTCGTACGACGCCGGGTCATCCGCTCCAAGGGCCGCAGGGTCCTCGGCGTCGAGGACGACCTGATGCGTCCCGAGCTGACGGCCACCCTGAACGGCGACGAGCTGCCCGTCGTCGGCGACGGCGCCCTGATGGCGGCGCTCGGCCAGGCCCGCAGCCACACGATGCGCGACATCGTTGCCTCGATCCAGGCCGAGCAGGACATGGTGATCCGCGCCCCCGCCGCCTCGGTGACGTACGTGGAGGGCGGCCCCGGCACGGGCAAGACCGCCGTGGCGCTGCACCGCGCGGCGTATCTGCTCTACCAGGACAGGCGCCGGTACGCGGGCGGCATCCTGATCGTCTCGCCGACTCCGCTGCTCGTGGCGTACACGGAGGGCGTGCTGCCCTCCCTCGGCGAGGAGGGGCAGGTCGCGATCCGCGCGGTGGGCTCGCTCTCCGACGAGGCGGGGGAGGGGGCGACGGTCTACGACTCGCCCGCGGTGGCGCGGGTCAAGGGCTCCTCGCGGATGCTGCACGTGCTGCGGAAGGCGGCGCGGGGGGCTCTGGAGGGGGGCACGGGCACGGCCGCGGCTGCCTCCTGGGACGGCCAGCTCGCTTTCGGCGAGGACGACGAGGACGACGAGGAGACCACCAAGGCCCCTGCCGAGACCCCCACGCGCCTGCGCGTCGTCGCCTTCGGCCGCCGCCTTGAGCTGGAGGCCGACGCCCTCGGCCGCATCCGCCGCAACGCGCTCAGCGGCACGGCGCCCGTCAACCTGCTGCGCCCGCGCGCCCGCAAGCTCATCCTGGACGCCCTGTGGTCGCAGTCCGGCGCCGCGGGCCGGCACAGCGACCCCGAGCTTGCCGCCGAGCTGCGCTCGTCCTTCGACGAGGACATCACCTCCGAGGACGACTTCATCCGCTTCCTCGACGCCTGGTGGCCCGAACTCACCCCGCGCGCCGTGCTCCGCGCGATGGGCGACGAGAAGCGGCTCGGCCGCTGGGCGCGGCGCGTCCTGAACCCGGGCGAGGTGCGCAAGGTCGCCCGCTCCCTCAGGCGCGACGCCCTCTCCGTGCACGACGTGGCGCTCCTCGACGAGCTCCGGTCGATCCTCGGCACGCCGCCCAAGCCCCGCAAGAAGAAGGACCTCGACCCCCTCGACCTGCTCACGGGGCTCGACGAACTGATGCCGCGGCGCGAGGAGTCCCAGCGCGAGCGCGCCGAGCGGCTCGCCGCCGAGCGCACCGAGTACGCCCACGTCATCGTCGACGAGGCGCAGGACCTGACGCCCATGCAGTGGCGCATGGTCGGCCGCAGGGGCCGGCACGCCACATGGACCATCGTCGGCGACCCGGCCCAGTCCTCCTGGTCCGACCCGGACGAGGCCGCAGCCGCCCGCGACGAGGCCCTGGGCAGCCGCCCGCGCCGCCGCTTCACCCTCACCGTCAACTACCGCAACCCCGCCGAGATCGCGGACCTCGCCGCCAAGGTGCTCGCGCTCGCGATGCCGGGCGCCGAGTCGCCGTCGGCCGTCCGGTCCACCGGCGTGAAGCCGCGTTTCGCGACGGCGAACAACGGAGACAGTGCCGCCGTACGGGACAAGGGCCTCGGCGCCTCGGTGCGCGAGGAGGCCGCGCGGCTGCTCGATCAGGTGGACGGCACCGTCGGCGTCGTCGTGGCGATGAACCGTCGCGAGCAGGCGGCCCGCTGGCTCGACGGTCTCGGCGACCGTGTGGTGGCACTCGGCAGCCTGGAGGCCAAGGGTCTGGAGTACGACGCGACGGTCGTCGTCTCTCCGGCGGAGATCGCGGATGAGTCCCCGGCGGGTCTGCGCGTCCTGTATGTGGCCCTGACCAGGGCGACGCAGCAGCTGACGGTGCTTTCCGGCGAGCGCGACGAGCCGGACGGCGAAGGCGTGCCGGACCTGCTCCGCGAATGACTTCGGAGACTTGTCGGGACGGGAATTGCCTTACGGGGATCGTTTGTTACCGTTGATGTGGCACCGGCCCGATCCAAGCCCCCGGGCCCAACCATCGTCGCTACGAGCGACCACTTGCCGCGAGGCGAGCATGGCGGGTCGGTGTCGCTAGCTCAGAAAGAGGCCCTCGTCACCCGTGACGAGGGCCTCTTTCGGTTTCAACCACCGGTTTCCGTTTCCCTCTACCGGCTTCCCTCAACTTCTCGTATGGTGGAAACTAGTTTCCGAAAAGCTGGTGAACGAAAAGTTCGCAATCCGAGGCGGCTACCACGTACTCAGTGGTAGGTGCGACGATCGGACGGCAAGAGCAACACGGTGAAAGCAGAGGAAGTCGGCCATGGCAACGGCGCCCAGCGTCTCCTACTCGAACACGGTCCGGTTGGAGGTGCCCGCGAGCGGCACCGCGGTCTCCCAGATCACCACGGCCGTCGAGTCCCACGGAGGCTCGGTGACCGGCCTCGACGTCACGGCTTCCGGCCATGAGGCACTCCGGATCGACGTCACGATCGCGGCGACCTCCACGACGCACGGCGACGAGATCGTCGCCCAGTTGCGCACCATCGAGGGCGTCACCGTCGGCAAGGTCTCCGACCGTACGTTCCTGATGCACCTCGGCGGCAAGATCGAGATGGCGTCCAAGCACCCCATCCGCAACCGTGACGACCTCTCCATGATCTACACCCCGGGCGTGGCCCGCGTGTGCATGGCGATCGCCGAGAACCCCGAGGACGCGCGCCGCCTCACGATCAAGCGAAACTCCGTTGCGGTCGTAACGGACGGTTCGGCCGTCCTCGGTCTCGGCAACATCGGCCCGAAGGCCGCCCTGCCCGTCATGGAGGGCAAGGCGGCCCTCTTCAAGCG
Organism: Streptomyces longisporoflavus; assembly: GCF_014649775.1. GTDB lineage: Bacteria > Actinomycetota > Actinomycetes > Streptomycetales > Streptomycetaceae > Streptomyces > Streptomyces longisporoflavus. The sequence goes on from NZ_BMTR01000003.1 coordinate 114,422, forward strand.
CTTCGCCGGCATCGACGCCTGGCCGATCTGCCTGGACACCCAGGACACCGACGCGATCGTCGAGATCGTCAAGGCGATCGCCCCCGGCTTCGCGGGCATCAACCTCGAGGACATCTCGGCGCCGCGCTGCTTCGAGATCGAGGCGCGGCTGCGCGAGGCCCTCGACATCCCCGTCTTCCACGACGACCAGCACGGCACCGCGATCGTCGTGCTCGCCGCGCTGACCAACGCACTTCGCGTGGTGGGCAAGGGAATCGGCGACGTACGCGTCGTCATGTCCGGTGCGGGCGCGGCCGGTACGGCCATCCTCAAGCTGCTCCTCGCGGCCGGCGTGAAGAACGCCGTCGTGGCCGACATCCACGGCGTCGTGCACGCGGACCGCGAGGACCTCGTGGACGCCGCGCCGGACTCGCCGCTGCGCTGGATCGCCGACAACACCAACCCCGAGGGCGCCCGCGGCACCCTCAAGGAAGCGGTCGTCGGCGCCGACGTCTTCATCGGCGTCTCGGCTCCGAACGTCCTGGGCGCGGCCGATGTCGCGGCCATGGCCGAGGGCGCCATTGTGTTCGCGCTCGCGAACCCCGACCCCGAGGTCGAGCCCACGATCGCCCGTCAGACGGCGGCCGTCGTGGCGACGGGCCGCTCGGACTTCCCGAACCAGATCAACAACGTCCTGGTCTTCCCCGGCGTCTTCCGCGGTCTGCTCGACGCCCAGTCGCGCACCGTCAACACGGAGATGATGCTGGCGGCGGCAGGCGCCCTCGCGGACGTCGTCGCCGAGGACGAGCTCAACCCGAACTACATCATCCCCAGCGTCTTCAACGACAAGGTCGCGGGCGCGGTCGCCGATGCGGTGCGCAGCGCGGCGAAGGCCGCCGGGGTGACTGTGACAGCGGCCACGGCCCCGTAGAACGGCGCGTCGTGGAACGCGGGGCCCGCAAAGGCCCTCTAGGGTGGCGTGGAAGCGCGCCCCCGACTGCCACCTTCAGGGGGCGGTGAAGCCTTTCGTGGGACCCGGCGAGGGCCCCGGATTGGCTTTACCGCCGCAGGTGGGGGCAGGATGCCTTTCTGGGCGCGAGGGTCCGGACGACGGACCCGGGTCCGGGGCCTGACCGAGGACCCTGGCAGCATCGGCTTCGCTGTGCCCATCATGCGGCCCCGCCGCGTGGCACGCCTCAACGGCAAGAAGAACACGGGAGTACAAACATGAACCGCAGTGAGCTGGTGGCCGCGCTGGCCGACCGCGCCGAGGTGACCCGCAAGGACGCCGACGCCGTGCTGGCGGCGTTCGCCGAGACCGTCGGCGAGATCGTTGCCAAGGGCGACGAGAAGGTCACCATCCCCGGCTTCCTGACCTTCGAGCGCACCCACCGTGCCGCTCGCACCGCCCGGAACCCGCAGACCGGCGAGCCGATCAACATCCCGGCCGGCTACAGCGTCAAGGTTTCGGCGGGCTCCAAGCTCAAGGAAGCCGCCAAGGGCAAGTAGCCTCAAGGCAGCAAGCAGAAGGGGCGGTCACCCGGTGGGTGACCGCCCCTTCTGTGTGTTCCGTACGCGCGTGCGCGTGTGTGACCGGGCTCTAGGCGAGCGTCGCCCTGCCGGGCAGCTCCACCTTCGCGCCGAGCTCCACGAGCTTGTCCATGAAGTTCTCGTAGCCGCGGTTGATCAGGTCGATGCCGTGCACGCGGGACGTGCCCTGCGCCGCCAGAGCCGCGATCAGGTACGAGAAGCCGCCGCGCAGGTCGGGAATGACCAGATCGGCGCCCTGGAGCTTCGTGGGGCCGCTCACGACCGCCGAGTGGAGGAAGTTGCGCTGCCCGAAGCGGCAGTCGGAACCGCCGAGGCACTCGCGGTAGAGCTGGATGTGTGCGCCCATCTGGTTGAGCGCGGAGGTGAAGCCCAGCCGCGACTCGTACACCGTCTCGTGCACGATCGACAGGCCCGCGGCCTGCGTCAGGGCGACGACGAGCGGCTGCTGCCAGTCCGTCTGGAAGCCGGGGTGCACGTCCGTCTCCAGGGCGATCGCGTTGAGCGAGCCGCCCGGGTGCCAGAAGCGGATGCCCTCGTCGTCGATCTCGAAGGCACCGCCCACCTTCCGGTAGGTGTTCAGGAACGTCATCATCGAGCGCTGCTGCGCGCCGCGGACGTAGATGTTGCCTTCGGTCGCCAGGGCCGCGGAAGCCCAGGAGGCGGCCTCCAGGCGGTCCGAGAGGGCGTGGTGGTTGTAGCCGCCCAGGCTGTCGACACCGGTGACCCTTATGGTCCGGTCGGTGTCCATCGCGATGATCGCGCCCATTTTCTGCAGGACGCAGATGAGGTCTTCGATCTCGGGCTCGACGGCGGCGTTCGAGAGCTCGGTGACGCCTTCCGCGAGCACGGCGGTGAGGAGCACCTGCTCGGTGGCGCCGACGGAGGGGTACGGCAGCTTGATCTTCGTGCCGCGCAGCCGCTGCGGGGCCTCCAGGTACTGGCCGCCCTCACGCTTCTCGATCGTGGCGCCGAACTGGCGGAGCACCTCGAAGTGGAAGTCGATGGGCCGGCCGCCGATGTCGCAGCCGCCGAGGCCGGGGATGAAGGCGTGCCCGAGGCGGTGCAGGAGCGGCCCGCAGAAGAGAATCGGGATGCGCGACGACCCGGCGTGGGCGTCGATGTCCGCGACGTTGGCACTCTCCACGTGCGAGGGGTCCATGACCAGCTCGCCCGGCTCCTCACCGGGGCGGACCGTCACGCCATGCAGCTGCAGGAGTCCGCGTACGACGCGCACGTCACGGATGTCGGGGACATTGCGCAGCCTGCTCGGAGCGCTGCCGAGCAGCGCGGCGACCATGGCCTTGGGCACGAGGTTCTTCGCGCCGCGGACACGGATCTCGCCCTCCAGCGGGGTTCCGCCGTGGACAAGCAGTACATCGTCGGTGACGGTCATGAATCTCGCGTTCCGATTGGATGGACGGGTGGACCAAAGGGCAAGCGTAATGGGCGTGTACCCCCTTCCCGTAAGGCCAAGTGCGTCCAGAACACGTCATGAGTTCGTGACAACACGAACCGTTCGGAACCGGACACTCCGGGTCACCGCCGAAAAAGTGCGCTCCGGACGCGCCAGTGCGCCCCTGAGCTGCATTCACTCCTGTACGGGCATTGCCTCCCCCCGCGGGGCAAAGATGCGGGATCATGTCGTTCATGACCGAGGTGTCCTCGCTCACAGGGCGGCTGCTCGTGGCCACGCCTGCCCTGGCGGACCCGAACTTCGACCGCGCGGTGGTGCTGCTCCTCGACCACGACGAGGAGGGCTCACTCGGCGTGGTCCTCAACCGGCCCACGCCGGTGGACGTCGCGGACATCCTGGAGGGCTGGGGCGACTTGGCGGGCGCGCCGGGGGTCGTCTTCCAGGGCGGCCCCGTCTCGCTCGACTCCGCGCTCGGCGTGGCGGTGATCCCCGGTGAGGAGGGCTCCGCTCCGTCCTCTCCCCGCTCCCGGCCGCGCCCGGTCAGAGGGGAGCCGATCGGCTGGCGCCGCGTGCACGGCGCGATCGGCCTGGTCGACCTGGACACACCCCCCGAACTACTGGCCCCCGCACTGGGCTCCCTGCGCATCTTCGCCGGCTACGCGGGCTGGGGCCCGGGCCAACTAGAGGACGAACTGGCGGAGGGCGCCTGGTACGTGGTCGAGTCAGAACCCGGCGACGTCTCCTCGCCGTCCCCGGAGCGCTTGTGGCGAGCGGTACTCCGCCGACAGCGGAGCGAGCTGGCCATGGTGGCGACTTATCCGGATGACGCTTCGCTGAACTGAGCGGGCGGCGCCTCAGAACGGTCCTCGGTAGCGTGACCACGCGTGACACGGATAGCGTCGTGATGCGTACTTGACGTCTTGCATACGGGAGTTGACCGTGAAGCGCCGCAATCCGCCCAAGTCACCCGCTCTCGCGGTGGCTTCGTATGCGCGGGGGGTATGAGCCCGTGTCGGACAGAACCAGATACGACCTCGACCTCATCAAAGATTGCTCGGAGTCGCTTTACCGCATCCACCGTGAGTTCAAGGAGAACGGCGACCCTTCCGACGGCTACGAGAAGGACTTGGGCAGCGACAAGCTGCGCGAGATTTTCGACGATTTCTCCACCACGTGGAAGAAAACGCGCAAGAAGCTCAACAAGGACATCGAAAACCTCGCCAAGATCACGGCTGATGCCGCCAAGGCGTACGAGGACATTGACCACGAGCTCGCGCAAGCGCTCCGGGACGCCAAGAAGAGTGGAAAGAAGGGGAAGAAGTGAGCAGGCGGCCGAGCGACTGGACCCCTCTCTATGACTCCGACCCGGTGCCGGGTGATCCGTATGAGGTCGCGCGCCTCGGCAAGAAGCTGCGCGGCATGGCGGAGGAGATCGACAAGCAGGCGCGGAACATCAAGGCACTGGCGTCCGTCGAGAGCTGGGACAGCGACGCCGGGCGCGCCTTCCACGAGGTTGCAGGCGACACAGCGGGGCGTCTGAAGAAAGCGTTCGATCGCTATGACGAGGCTGCGGACGCTCTGGGCACCAAGGTCAGGGAGGGCGAGTCCAAGGAGTACGCCAGCGAGTTGCACCGGGCGCAGCGCATGGCGGACAAGGCGCTTGAGGAGTTCCGTAAGGCGGAGGTCGAGCAGAAGGCCGCCATGAAGGAGCTGGAGAAAACCAAGGGGACGGTGCCGTCGTCGAAGGAGGACGGTACCGAACGCACGAAGCAGCAGAAGAAGCAGGACGACGCCACCTCGGTGATGGCTCACCACCGACAGCAGATCATGAACGCGGTGGAGATCCGCGATGACGCGGCGAGTGCGGCTGCGAAGAAGATCAAGACCGTGATTCATCACGACGGGGTCCGGGATCCTGGTGGGTTCATGAACTGGATCGCGGATCACGCAGATTGGTTCACGGCCGCGGCGACAGTTCTCGCAGTGGCGGCTCTGGTGGCAGCGGTCGTCCTGACGGGTGGCGCTGCCGCTTTCCTCATTGTCGCTGCCGCCGCGATGAGTGCTACTGCCTTGTCTGGTCGGTTGTACGATCTTTTTGCGCGGGGCGGAAAGTTCGATTGGATGGCGATCACCATCGACGTGCTGGGTATCATTCCTGGCCTCGGCGCTCTGAAGGGGCTCACCGCGGCTGCCAAGGGTGCGCGCCTTACCACCGCGCAGCGCACCGTATGGGGAATGTTCACCAACGGCATCGCAGTGAAGAACATCAACCGAGGTGCCGGCGTCGCGTCCAAGCTGCTGGGCAAATGGGGTTCGAAGATCCCGGCCGGAGGCTGGCATCCGGAGAACGTCACCCGCTTCATCAAGGGGGCCGCCCTGACCAAACTGGGGGTGGACTCCTTCATCAAACTGCAGCGCATCCTGCCACCAGAGGATGACAAACCGAACCACATCACCCCTGGGACGGGCCCAGGCGCTCGCCCTCACCCGGGTACGCCACCAAGTACGCCGTCGACGCCGAGTACGCCCTCGCCCTCGCCGCGGCCGAGCCCGGCCTCCGCGCCATTCCACGGTGCACTGGCGCCCGCAGGGTAAGGAGAGCATGTGCTGACAAGCGATTTCCACGCCATGGAGAACCGCCAGTTTGTCGACGACGGAGGGGAGGTTCACGACCTGATCCCTGCCAGTGTCATCGCCACTGTCCCAGCGGCCCGTGAGGCCGCGGAAAGATATGGCAAGGAGGTGGACTTCGATTTCCTCGACGACGAAGCTGTGCTCCGGCTGCTGTTCTATCGGAGCCAGGACACGTCGAAAGCGGGAGTTCTCGGCTGCCTTTTTGCGCTGCCCGTGGTCGTTTTCGTGGCCGGTGCATGGCCGTTCTGGGACTTGGTCGCCTCGACGAGGCCACGGCCGTTCCAGGTCGGGTTCATCGTTGCGGATGCCTTGATCGTCTGCGGTTTGCTGCTTGCGATGTACCTGTTGAGGCGACGCAGCTTGCTTGACGTGTCCAATCGCAACATGCGGTGCCGAGTGCGTCTCTACCGGAAGATCGTCGTCATTGCCCGCAACGGTGGTGCCGACGTACCCCTTCTGTATCCCCACTACGGCATGTACGCATCGTCGCGGAAGTTCTTCCCCGGCGCACCGGAGCTACCGGCTCCGTCCCTTCCGGAAGGTAATGCCCCCAAGTGACCGCCCCCACTGTGCCGTCCCGCCTGGAATTCATTCCCACGCAGGCGGCACCCGACGTCAATGATATAGAGGCCGATGGTATTCACGTCCGCTGGGTGATGCCGGAGATCTTCCACGACATTCCCATTCACGTGGAGGACGAGGACGAGGCGGTCCGGCTCATTGAGGAACTCGCCCAGAAGGCGCTGCCCGGAACCGAGGTCGAGGAGTGGCTGAAGTTCGCGGTAATTTGCGCTCTCGGCATGGACGATCTGCTGGCGGCGGGCGCCGAGTTCGCGGCTGTCTGCGTCGGTGCGGTTGATGAGACCCCGTGCACGGCCACCGTCTACGCGGCGCTGACCGACAGCCCTGAAGGCGACGATCAGGATCCGATCGCGGCAATTGCGTCCAGCCTGCGGCGGGAGGACATGGGTGAAGTCACGGAAATCCAACTCCCGTGTGGCCCCGCGGTGTCGTGCACCGGCACGCGCGAGGACAAGGTGACCGGCGAGCTGACGGAGGATCCGCAGGGTCTTGCCCTTCCGACGTCGTTCATCCGCGTCTACGTCCCGCTGCCGAACGGCACCACGCTGGTGATGGAGATGAGCACGCCGACACCGGCGGGGTGGGATCCGTTTGCAACGATGTTCGGGAACATCGTGAGCAGCATCCGCTTGTTCGAGGCGGACGGCGAGCCACTGATCATCCCGGATCTGGACGCGGTCGCATGAGCGACACCATGGCGCCGCCTTCGGACTACCGGATCCTCGTACCCCGCGATTGGTTCCGCGTCGACCTGACGCTGGAGCGGTGGCGCAGTCAGCTGAAAACGTTCGTGGACCGGGAGGCGGCGGACAGCGGTGTCTCCGGGGAGACGCGGCGCGGCGTCTGGACGACTTTGCGCAACACCGCCGAGACCGGGGTCGCGCAGGGGGCACTGGAGTTCTTCCTCAAGACCGAGGCGCCCCAGGACTCGGCCTGCCCCGCTTCGCTATTGGTCTCTCTGTTGCCCACGCCTCCTGGGCTTGCGCCGGACGTCGCCGATCTGGCAGAGACACTGACCCGGCGTAGGGGGGCGGGGACGCAGATCACCACCGGCGAGTTCCCGGCAGGGGACGTGGTCCGCGCCGTCACGGAGACGACGTTGGACTTCCATGTGCGCATGCCCGGCGGCGTGGGCTATCTGGTCCTCGCGTTCTCCGTGCCGCTGAGTGGTACGGAGAGCTCTATGGGTGATCTGTGTGACGCGATCGCGTACTCGTTGAGGTGGGTGTGAGGCACGGCTGAGGGTGAGGACGAGGAGATGAGCGAGGGCGCGTTCGTGGTCTGGCCACCGGGGGCATCACGCGACTGCTGCCCGCGCGGGCACAGGCGATGCCCGTAAGCGGTCCGCGTAGGTACCCTTGGATGCCATGAGCACTCTTGAGCCCGAGCCCGAGCGCGGGGCAGGTACGGGGACCCTCGTTGAGCCGACGCCGCAGGTGTCGAGCGGTGACGGTGACCACGAGCGCTTCGCGCATTATGTCCAGAAGGACAAGATCATGGCGAGCGCGCTGGACGGTACGCCCGTCGTCGCGCTCTGCGGCAAAGTGTGGGTGCCGGGTCGTGACCCGAAGAAGTACCCCGTCTGCCCCATGTGCAAGGAGATCTACGAGTCCATGAGCGCCGGCGGCGACAAGGACAAGGGCGGCAAGGACGGCAAGGGCGGCGGGAAGAAGTAGCCCGCGCCCGCACCCCACCCGCACCGGGAAGCCGTTACGAGCCTCCTCGCCTCAGGGGCGTTGCGTGTACCGCAACGCCCCTTTTGCGTTGTGCAACCGCGTGGCAGCCTCGCCGCATGACCTTTGAGCAACTCATCCCCGCGCCCGCGCGCGCCGAGGGACCGCATTCCGAAGGCTTCATCCTCGACTCGTCGACCGCGCTGCGGGCCGGCCCCGGCACCGAGTCCACCGAGCGCTGGCTGCGCGCCACCCTCGGCGGCGCGCTCGGTCTGCCCCTGGCGCCGGGTGAGGGCGCCGGTGTCTCGCTGGCGGTCGATGACTCCCTCGCCCCCGAGGCGTACCGGCTCAGCGCGACACAGAGCGGTATCGAGATCGCAGGCGGCGCCGCACCCGGCGTCTTCTGGGGTGCGCAGACCCTGCGCCAGCTCGTCGGTCCCGAGGCGTTCCGGCGGGCCCCGCTGCGGGCGGCCGGGCGGTACGCCGTCCCCGGGTGCCTCATCGAGGACAGCCCGCGCTTCGGCTGGCGGGGCATGATGCTCGACGTGGCCCGGCATTTCATGCCCAAGGACGGTGTTCTGCGGTACCTGGACCTGCTCGCCGCCCACAAGCTGAACGTCTTCCACTTCCACCTCTCCGACGACCAGGGCTGGCGCGTCGAGATCAAGCGCTACCCGAAGCTGACGGAGGAGTCGTCCTGGCGGCCGCGCACGAAGTGGGGACACCGCGCCTCCGAGCTGTGGAACGACACCCCGCACGGCGGCTTCTACACGCAGGACGACATCCGCGAGATCGTCGCGTACGCCCATGAGCGGCACATCGCCGTCGTACCCGAGATCGACATCCCCGGGCACTCGCAGGCCGCCATCCACGCCTACCCGGAGCTCGGCAACACCGACGTCGTCGACACCGCGTCGCTCGGCGTCTGGGACAGCTGGGGCGTCAATCCGAACGTCCTCGCACCGACCGAGAACACCCTCCGTTTCTACGAGGGCGTGTTCGAGGAGCTGCTGGAGCTCTTTCCCTCCACCTTCATCCACGTGGGAGGGGACGAGTGCCCCAAGGACCAGTGGAAGGCGTCGCCCGCCGCGCAGGCCCGCATCAAGGAACTGGGCGTCGGTGACGAGGACGGGCTGCAGAGCTGGTTCATCCGGCACTTCGACAGCTGGCTCACGGCTCGCGGGCGCCGGCTCATCGGCTGGGACGAGATCCTCGAAGGGGGCCTCGCCGACGGAGCCACCGTGTCCTCCTGGCGTGGATACGGGGGCGGCATCGCGGCGGCCAAGGCAGGTCACGACGTCGTCATGTGCCCCGAGCAGCAGGTGTACTTGGACCACCGCCAGGACGGCGGCCCCGACGAGCCCGTGCCCATCGGCTTCGTCCGCACCCTGGAGGACGTGTACCGCTTCGAGCCGGTGCCGCCGCAGCTCACCGAGGAGGAGGCCCGGCACGTGCTCGGAACCCAGGCCAACGTCTGGACCGAGGTGATGGAGTACCACGCACGCGTGGACTACCAGGTGTTCCCGCGCCTCGCCGCCTTCGCCGAGGTCGCCTGGAGCACGCTGCCGGCGCCCGCCGAGCGTGACTTCGCGGACTTCGAGCGGCGAATGACTCCGCATTACGCGCGACTTGACGCACTCGGCGTCGACTACCGCCCGCCCGGCGGCCCGTTGCCGTGGCAGAAGCGCCCGGGTGTGCTCGGACGCCCGATCGACGGGGCGCCCCCGAACGTGTGAGGCACACCCCGTAGTCCGCGTGTCGGGCTGCCCGCGCTGTCAGCGTGGGCAGCCGGACGAAAGGCGTACAAGAGTCACCGAAGAGTGGCAATTCCCGCTGACCGGCGAGGGCGTGCGAAACGGCACATCTTCCGGGTCTGCGGACGAATGACTCCTAGCGGACCCCCGCGCCGGGGGCCGGGGAAGATGTGCCAGAGTTGCCACGTCCGGGCCGTGAGCACGTACCGTACGGCGGAACAGGCGTAACGGTGAGAACGGCGAGAAAGCCGCCGGGCATCGGGAAGGGGCAGCCGGTTTTGAGCACGCACGCACCGCAGGCGGCGCACACAGCGCAGACGGCGACGCTGCCTGCGACGTTGGACGAGGCCGTGGAGGCGCTCGCCGCGATGCCCGCCGCCGTGCCCGTGGCCGGCGGCACCGACCTCATGGCCTCCGTCAACGCGGGCCTCCTGCGCCCCGCCGCGCTCGTCGGCCTCGGCCGCATCAGCGAGATCCGCGGCTGGCAGTACCAGGACGGTCACGCGCTGCTCGGCGCGGGCCTCACGCACGCACGCGTCGGGCGGCCCGACTTCGCCGCCCTCATCCCCGCGCTCGCCGCGGCCGCACGCGCCGCGGGGCCTCCGCAGATCCGCAACGCGGGCACCCTCGGCGGCAACATCGCCACCGCGGGCCCCACCGGCGACACCCTGCCCGTCCTGGCCGCCCTGGAAGCCGTGCTCATCATCGCGGGGCCCGGCGGCGCGCGCCGCGAGGTGCCCGTGTCGCACCTGCTCGCGGGGATGGACATGCTCCGGCCCGGCGAGCTGATCGGCTTCGTACGGCTGCCGCTCCTGCACGCCCCCCAGGTCTTCCTGAAGGCGACGGGACGGACCGGCCCCGGCCGCGCCACCGCGTCCGTCGCGCTGGTCCTCGATCCCGCGCGGCGCGGTGTGCGCTGCGCCGTCGGCGCCGTCGCGCCGATGCCGCTGCGGCCCCTGGAGGCCGAGCAGTGGGTCGCGTCGCTGATCGACTGGGACGGCGAGCGGACGATCGTGCCGGAGGCGCTCACCGCCTTCGGCGAGTACGTCGCCGCCGCCTGCATCCCCGATCAGCCCCCGGCGGAGGACGGCTCCCCGCAGCCGCTGCCGCCCGCCGTACTGCACCTGCGGCGCACCGTCGCCGCGCTGGCCCGACGAGCACTGGGGAGGGCGCTGTCGTGACCGACGAGCAGAACAACAACAACGGCGGCTGGCAGCCGCATCCGCAGGGCGAGTACGACTCGGACGCCACGGCGTTCGTGCAGCTGCCGGAAGGCGCGCTCGACTCCTTCGACCACTCGCCGCTCGCCGCGCCCGGACACGGCTATGTGCCGCCGCAGATAACGGTCACCCCGACGAGCGCCGACGCGACCGACCCGGCAGCCACGGGCGTCTGGGCCATGCCGCCCGAGGTCACCGGCGTGCAGAACGTGCAGTGGCCCACCGTGGGCGAGGCAAGCGAGGCGGCCGGGCCCGCCGCCGGTCACGACGGCAGTGACGTACAGGAGCACGCGTACGACCCGCGGGCCACCGGGCAGTGGAACTTCCACGAGGCGGAGGAGCACGCGTCCGCCGCCCCGGCTCCTGCCGATGTCACCGGGCAGTGGTCGATCCCCGTCGCCAATGGTGATCTTCCGGATGAATCGGGCGAGTTCACCGCGTCGTCGCTCACCGCGCAGTGGGGCGGTACGCCGCCCGCGACGCTGCCGGGCGGAGCTCCGGCGCCGTGGGCGACCGGAGGCGCGGGCGCGGGCGCGCCGTGGTCGGAGCCGGCACAGCAGTCGCAGCAGTCGCAGCAGTCGCAGCAGGCGCACGTGGAGCCGCACCAGTACGTCGAGCCGCAGTCGCAGCCGTACGTCCCGCCGCACGAGCAGCACCCGCCGCACGAGCAGCACCAGCCGCACCAGCACGTCGAGCCGCAGCCGTACGTCCAGCCGCAGCACCACGAGCCCGTGGTGCCCCCGGAGGCGTTCGTCCCCGAGGCGCCTGTCGCGCCCGAGATGCATGTGGCGGTGCCCGAGGCGCCCGCGGAGCCGGAGCCCGGTCCCGAACCCGTCCACGAGCCGGAGCCCGAAGCCGAAGCCGCAGCAGAGGCCGAAGCGGAGGCAGAGCCCGAGCCCGAAGCCGAGGCGGAGCCCGAGGCCGAGGTCGAGGCCGAGACGGACACCCCGGCCGAAACGGACGCCGAAGCCGCCGCCGAGCCTGAGGCCGCCCCCGAAACCACCCCGGAATCCGCCCCGGAACCCGCCGAAGAAGCCCCTGCGGACCCCGCCATCACCGCCACCGCACTCGGCGACGAACACCCCCTCTGCTCGTACGTCCTGCGCGTCAACGGCGCCGACCGCCCCGTCACCGACGCCTGGATCGGCGAGTCCCTGCTCTACGTCCTGCGCGAGCGCCTCGGCCTCGCGGGCGCCAAGGACGGCTGCTCGCAGGGCGAGTGCGGTGCCTGCAACGTCCAGGTGGACGGCCGTCTCGTCGCCTCCTGCCTGGTGCCCGCGGCCACCGCCGCCGGCAGCGAGGTCCGCACCGTCGAGGGCCTCGCCGCCGACGGCAGACCCTCCGACGTGCAGCGGGCGCTCGCCGCCTGCGGTGCCGTCCAGTGCGGCTTCTGCGTGCCCGGCATGGCGATGACCGTGCACGACCTGCTCGAAGGCAACCCCGCCCCGACCGACCTGGAGGCCCGCCGCGCCCTGTGCGGGAACCTCTGCCGCTGCTCCGGCTACCGCGGCGTCCTCGACGCCGTGCAGGAGGTGGTCGCCGAGCGTGAGGCGTCCGCCGCCGCCGCGGAGCCTTCGGTACAGGACGACCAGCCGGGCGAGGCGCGTATTCCGCACCAGGCCGGGCCCGGCGCCGGAGGCGTCAACCCGGCGGCGCAGGACGGCACGTACGAAGGTCCCTACGGCCAGGACGGAGGCCAGGCGTGAGCAACGAAGCCGCGGCGACGGCGCACACCGCGACCGCAGTGGAGACGCAGCCCGGCCCCGAGCCGCTGCCGCACGGCATCGGCGCCTCGCTGCCGTCGGCCGAGTCCCGTGCCAAGACGGAGGGCACGTTCCCCTACGCGGCCGACCTGTGGGCGGAGGGCCTGCTGTGGGCGGCCGTCCTGCGCTCGCCGCACGCGCACGCGCGCATCGTCTCCATCGACACGTCCCAGGCGCGCGAGATGCCGGGCGTGCGCTCCGTCGTCACGCATGAGGACGTGCCGGGCCAGGCGCTGCACGGCCGCAAGACCGCGGACCGCCCGTTCTTCGCCTCCGACGTCGTACGCCACCACGGCGAGCCCATCGCCGCCGTGGCCGCCGACCACCCCGACACCGCGCGGATGGCCGCCGCGGCGATCTTCGTCGAGTACGAGGTGCTCGAACCGGTCACCGACCCCGAGAAGGCGTTCGCCGCCGAGCCCCTGCACCCCGACGGCAACCTGATCCGGCACATCCCGCTGCGGCACGGCGACCCGGAGGCGGCGGGCGAACTCGTCGTCGAGGGCCTGTACCGCATCGGCCGCCAGGACCCGGCGCCGATCGGCGCGGAGGCGGGGCTCGCCGTGCCGCGCCCGGACGGCGGCGTGGAGCTGTACATCGCCTCCACCGACCCGCACACCGACCGCGACATGGCCGCGTCCTGCTACGGCATCGACCCGGACATCGTGAAGGTCGTCGTGACCGGCGTCCCCGGCGCCACCGCCGACCGCGAGGACGCGGGATTCCACCTTCCGCTCGGCCTTCTCGCATTGACGACGGGCTGCCCGGTGAAGCTGACGGCGACCCGCGAGGAGTCCTTCCTGGGCCACGCCCACCGCCACCCGACGCTGCTCCGTTACCGCCATCACGCCGACGCCGAGGGCAAGTTGGTGAAGGTCGAGGCGCAGGTCCTGCTCGACGCGGGCGCGTACGCGGACACCTCGTCGGACGCGCTCGCCGCGGCCGTTTCCTTCGCCTGCGGTCCGTACGTCGTCCCGAACGCCTTCATCGAGGGCTGGGCGGTGCGTACGAACAACCCGCCGTCCGGACACGTCCGGGGCGAGGGCGCCATGCAGGTGTGCGCCGCGTACGAGGCCCAGATGGACAAGATCGCCAAGAAGCTGGGCATCGACCCGGCCGAGGTGCGGCTGCGCAACGCGATGGCCACCGGCGACATCCTGCCCACCGGCCAGACGGTGACATGCCCGGCTCCCGTGGCCGAACTCCTCGCCGCCGTACGGGACTTCCCCCTCCCCGAGCTGCCCAAGGACACTCCCGAGGACGAGTGGCTGCTGCCCGGCGGACCCGAGGGCGCGGGCGAACCGGCCGCGGTGCGCCGGGGCGTCGGCTACGGCCTCGGCATGGTCCAGCTCCTGGGCGCCGAAGGCACGGACGAGGTCTCCACGGCCACGGTGAAGGTCCACGACGGCGTCGCGACGGTCATCTGCGCGGCGGTCGAGACGGGCCAGGGCTTCTCGACGCTCGCCCGCCAGATCGTCCAGGAGACCCTGGGCATCGACGACGTCCGCGTGGCCCCCGTCGACACGGACCAGCCCCCGGCAGGACCGAGCTGCCACGGCCGCCACACCTGGGTGTCGGGCGGCGCGGTGGAGCGCGCGGCGAAGATGGTCCGCACGCAGCTTCTCCAGCCCCTGGCCCACAAGTTCGGGATGTCCACGGAACTGCTCCAGATCACCGACGGCAAGATCACCTCGTACGACGGTGTGCTCAGCACGACGGTGACGGAGGCGATGGACGGCAAGGAACTGTGGGCCACGGCCCAGTGCCGCCCGCATCCCACCGAGCCCCTCGACGAGGCAGGGCAGGGCGATGCCTTCGTGGGCATGGCGTTCTGCGCGATCCGCGCGGTCGTGGACGTGGACATCGAGATCGGCTCGGTCCGGGTCGTGGAGCTGGCGGTCGCCCAGGACGTGGGCCGCATCCTGAACCCGACCCAGCTGAAGGTACGTATCGAGGCGGGCGTCACGCAGGGAGTCGGCGCGGCGCTCACGGAGAACCTCCGCACGCCGCGCGGCCTGGTCCGCCACCCGGATCTCACGGGCTACGCGCTCCCGACCGCCCTGGACACCCCCGACATCCGCATCGTGAAGCTGGTGGAGGAGCGGGACGTGGTGGCTCCCTTCGGCGCGAAGGCGGCGAGCGCGGTGCCGGTCGTGGCGACTCCGGCGGCGGTGGCGTCGGCGGTACGGGCCGCCACCGGCCGCCCGGTGAACCGCCTCCCGATCCGCCCGCAGGCGGCGGTGGCGACGTGACGGTGCCGCCGCTGACCGGTGTCGTCGTCATCACCGGGATCATGGCCGCGGGCAAGTCCACGGTGGCGCAGGCTCTCGCCGAGCGGCTGCCGCGTGCGGCGCACGTACGGGGTGACGTCTTCCGCCGGATGATCGTGTCGGGCGGTCAGGAGTACGAGCCCGGCGCGTCGGACGAGGCGGCGGCACAACTGCGCCTGCGCTACGGCCTGTCGGCCGCGACGGCCGACGCGTACGCCGCCGCGGGCTTCGTCGCGGTGGTCCAGGACGTCATCCTGGGCGAGGAGTTGAAGACGTACGTCGATCTCCTGCACACCCGTCCCGTGCACGTCGTCGTCCTCGCCCCGCGCCCGGACGCGGTCGCCGCGCGGGAGGCCGGCCGCGGCAAGACCGGGTACGGCGCGTGGACCGTGGAGGACCTGGACACGGGCATGCGGTCGACCACCCCGAGGGTCGGGCTCTGGCTGGACAGCAGTGACCTGACGGTCGAGGAGACGGTGGACGCGATTCTCGCGGGGCTCGACGAGGCGCGGGTCTGAATCCTCGGGGAATCCTTCGGGCAATTCTCTGGAGGCCGTGGCGGGAATCGAACCCGCGTTACTGGATTTGCAGTCCAGCCCCTGAGCCACTCGGGCACACGGCCAAGTTGTCGATGACTTGACTCGTTGAACGTAGCCGTGGCCGGCGGGTTCGCTCAAGGAATCTCCGGCTGCTGCAACGGGACTGCCATACGGCGTTCATGTTTCAAGGTGCCGGGATCAGCCGGACGACCGTGACGGTCAGGATCGAACCCGAGACGTAGTACCGGAGGAAGACGCCGTGAATGGTGGCCTCCCTGCGATCCGCGTCCTTTCCGAGGGCAATGGAGCCGTGACCGTATGGATCAACGCCCAGTGTTCGCTCCACGGCCGCCTTGAACGTCTCGGACCTCGCCATCTTCGCCAAGGTGTCGTCGGCGGGCGGCGCGTAGGAGATGCGGTAGGTCACGCGGCGCTGTTCCTCTCCGCTTCCTCGCGGGCGAGGCGGTCCATGATCGCGTCGGCCACCGGGTCCGGCACCGCCTCGAACATCCAGTGCCGCATCACTGCGTGGATCTCGTGCACACCGGCCGAGTTGATCTCCTGGTCGAATTCCTCGCGCCTGCGTTCCGGCAAGGCCTCGCGAATGGCGGGAATGCTGTTGGGCACCTCGACCTCTACCCCGTCGATCACGGTTTTGAGCGGCTCGGCCATGATGCGCTCCCTTCTGGCTCCGCAGTCACGGTAGCGATTCTTCATGGTGCTCTGTCGTCTCTTCTCTCTTCGGCTTACGCCGCCGCCGTGGCGGAGTGCACGGTGCAGTCGCGGCAGCGGCCCGGTCCCGGGGCGCGGAAGGCGCGGTCGCAGTGGTCGCAGTTCTGGAGGGGGTCCGGGCGTGGTGGGGCCGTCGGGGCGGGCGGGATCGGCGGTGGGAGGAATTCCGTCAGGCGGTGGGCCAGCAGGGCTGCCGGGTGGTGGATCGGGGTGGCTGGGAGCCCCGCTGTGAGCGTGCGGCGCACCGCCTCCGGGGTGATGCCCCGGTCCAGCCATGCCGTGGCCGCCGGTGCGAGGCGGCGCACGTCGCGTTCGGCGAGAAGGAGGCGGGGGTCGTGGCGCCGCAGGTCCGTGAGGAGGGTGGTCGCGGTGTTGTCGTGCGCCTCGGGGAGGGGGCGGGGCAGGGGGAGGGGAGCTTCAGGGGGTGCTGGCGCGGGCTTCGGCGGCGGCTGTGCGCTCACCGTCATCGCGGGCGGGTTGTTGTACGACACCGTTCGCGTGATCACCTGGCCCGACGGCAGACGCTCGCGTGTGCGGGTGAGGTAGCCGTGGGCCTCCAGCTCGCGCAGGGCCGCCGCGATGCGGACCTCCCCTTCGGGGAAGCGGTCCGCCAGGCGTTTGATGCTGACCTTGGCGCCTGCGGGCAGCGACTGGATGTGGGCGGCCAGGCCAATCGCCGTGAGGCTCAGCTCGCGATGCTGGGTGAGGTGATTGCCGACGACGGTGAAGCGGTCGGGGTGGCGGCGGTCGATGTGCCGGATGCCGCTGGACGGAACCGGGGGTTCCGCGCACGGGTGCGCGTTAAGCTGCTGCTCAGTCATCGGGAAGCTCTTATCTTCCTCGGTGATCAGGCCCTCGCATTGGGATGCCAGTCCCGGCGAGGGCCGTCTCATGTCTGGAGTTGTCGAGGCCGAGCTTGCACGGTGAACTGGCATATGCGCCAGTTGGGTTGGGGTAGATCACCCGTGTGAGTGACGGCGGCGGGGTTTGGGGCGGGTGGGGAGGTTCTCTCCCTCGTTTCTTACGTACTTGATGTCGCGCCCCACCGATCGCGGGTCCGCCGGGACGCGGAATCCTCGATGCGGTCACGTGGGGACAGGGGCATCGATTTCCGCCCAGACGGTTTTGCAAGGGGGCGACCCCGGTTCCGTGCCCCAGCGGTCGGACAGGGCGGCGACCAGGAGCAGGCCCCGGCCCGACTCGGCGTACAGAGGCGGGGGTTGGGCTGCTTCCGGCGGGCGGCGGTCCGCCCTCGCGTCCGTCACCTCGATACGGAGCGTGGCCGCCTCGCCGATCTTGAGCGCCAAGCGGAAGCTTCTGCCGGGTACGTGGCCGTGCAGCGCGGCGTTGTTCGCCAGCTCGGCGACGATCTGCTCGGCCGCCTCGAACGGCATGCCCCAGCTGCGAAGTTGCTCGCCTGCCAGCAGTCGTGCCAGGCGGGCGCCTCTACGGGTGGCGGAGAGCAGGATCGTGAACTGATGTACGGGGATCGAGGTGCGGGTGGTTTCTTGATTCACGTCACTCAGAGTGGCCGCGCGTGCGTACCGTGAACAGCGGCGCGGGCTGTGCGTACCGCGTTTGTCCCGCGCTTGTCCCGGCTTGTCCCGGCTGTCCCTGGTGACGTTCGGGTACGAGTGCGCGTTGGGCTTGGACGGTACGTCGGAGGTGGCGCGGTGGGCACGGAACGTGGCGGCGAGGGGCGTAATGACGGGGCGGACGAGCCCGGTTGGGACGTCGACCCGGAGGACGAGATCAGCGCGGTGGTCGAGGCGATCGGTCACCACCTCAAGTTGCGGAGGGAGGCTGCGGGGCTTCGTGCGGCCGAGTTCGCGGAGGCGATTGGGTACGGGGAGGACCAGGTCCGGAAGGTTGAGCGCGGGGCACGGATCCCGCGACCTGAGTACCTGGACAAGGTGGACGAGGTCCTCGGCGCGGGAGGGCTTGTCTCCGCGATGAAGAAGGACCTGGAGAAGGCGCGGTACCCGAAGAAGGCCAGGGATCTGGCGAAGCTGGAGGCACAGGCGGTCGAGATCGGGCTTTACAGCCACCACAACATCCACGGCCTTCTGCAAACCGAAGAGCACATGCGGGCGCTGTTCGAGATGCGGCACCCCTCGTACACGCAGGATCAAGTGGAGCGAGACGTGGCAGCGCGTATGGCCCGGCGGGCGGTCTTCGAACGTTCCCCTGCGCCAACCCTCAACTTCGTCCAGGAAGAGGCGACGCTACGGCGCACCATCGGAGGAAGAATGGTGCTGCGTCGGCAGCTTGAACACTTGGTGACCGTAGCCCAGTTGCGGAATGTCACCTTCCAAGTGATGCCGCTCGACTGCGAGGACCATGCCGGAATGGGAGGACTGATCGAAGTGCTGAAGTTCCGTGACGGCACGGCAGTTGGGCGCTCCGATGGGGCGTTCGGCGGTCGCCCTGTTTCCGACCCGAAGCAGCTCAGGATCCTTGAGTTGCGCTATGGAATGATCCGGGCTCAGGCCCTCAGGCCACGGCAGTCACTGGCCTTCATCGAGCAAATGCTGGGAGAGACATGATCCGCAAGGCTTCTGACGGAGACGCCTCCGGGCTGGAGTGGTTCAAGAGCAGTTACAGCAGTGGCAGCGAGGGAGACTCGTGCGTCGAGATCGCCCTGGAATGGCATAAAAGCAGCTATAGCAGCAGTAACGAGTCAGGCGACTGCGTCGAGGTAGCCACCACCCCCGCCACCATCCACATCCGCGACTCCAAGAACACCCCTGGCCCCCAGCTGGCCGTCACCCTCGCCGCATGGAGCGACTTCGTGACGTACGCCTCCGAAAGCTGAGCTGACCGCAGGTAGCCGGAGACGTACGACCAAGGAACCAGAGGTCCCCGGACCCCGGACAGGGGTCAAAGCCTGCCACGCCCCTTACGCTGGCCAGCATGACCGCCCTGGAACCACGTGACGCCGAAGTCACGGCCGCCCCGATAGTCCCGCCGTCCGAGCTCAAGGGCGGAGTGCTGCGCGCTCCCTATCGCGCGCTCAGTCTCGGTATCGTCTCCGTGGTTCTGCTCATCGCCTTCGAGGCGACCGCCGTCGGGACCGCGATGCCGGTGGCCGCCCGTGAGCTCGACGGCGTCTCCCTCTACGCCTTCGGTTTCTCCGCGTACTTCACCACCAGCCTCTTCGGCATGGTGCTCGCCGGGCAGTGGGCCGACCGGCGCGGGCCCCTTGGACCGCTCGCCACCGGCATCGGCGGCTTCGCGGCGGGCCTCGTCCTGTCCGGGACCGCGCAGGCCATGTGGATGTTCATCCTCGGCCGCGCCGTGCAAGGGCTCGGCGGCGGGCTCGTCATCGTCGCGCTGTACGTCGTCGTCAGCCGCGCCTACCCGGAGCATCTGCGCCCGTCCATCCTCGCCGCGTTCGCGGCCAGCTGGGTCGTGCCGTCAGTGGTGGGCCCGCTGGTCTCCGGGACCGTCACCGAGCATCTGGGCTGGCGCTGGGTCTTCCTCGGTATCCCGGTGCTCGTCGCGGCGCCGCTCGCGCTCGCCCTGCCGCAGATCCGCCGCCGGGCGGCAGGGCCGGTCTCCGACGCACCTGCCGGTCCCTTCGACCGGCGTCGTATCCGGCTCGCGCTCGGCATCTCGCTGGGGGCCGGGCTCCTCCAGTACGCGGGGCAGGAGCTGCGCTGGCTCTCGTTGCTGCCCGCCGTGCTCGGCGCGGCCGTGCTCGTGCCCGCCGTCCTCGGGCTGCTGCCGCGCGGCACGTACCGGGCGGCCCACGGCCTGCCGTCCGTCGTGCTCCTTCGCGGCATCGCCGCCGGGTCGTTCATCGCCGCCGAGTCCTTCGTGCCGCTGATGCTCGTCACCCAGCGCGGGCTCTCGCCGACCCTGGCGGGGCTCTCGCTCGCCGTGGGCGGTGCGACCTGGGCGTTCGGATCGTTCGTACAGTCGCGGCCGGCCATGGAGCCGTACCGGACCCGGCTCATGGTCGCCGGGATGCTCCTGGTCGCCGCCGCCATCGCCACCGCGCCCACGGTCCTGATCGACGCCGTCCCGGTGTGGATCCTCGCCGTGGCCTGGGCCTTCGGCTGCCTCGGCATGGGCGCCGTCATCGGCTCGACGAGCGTCCTGCTGCTCCGGCTCTCGCCGCCCGAGGACGCGGGCGCGAACTCCGCCGCACTGCAGATCTCCGACGGCCTCTCCAACGCCCTGCTGCTCGCCGCCGGGGGCGCCGCCTTCGCCGCACTCGGCGGCGGCATGGTGGACGCGCACGGCTCCACCGGGGCGGGCGCCTCGCATCCGGCGGCCTTCGTCGCCGTATTCCTGCCGATGGCTGCGGTGGCGCTGGTGGGGGCTTGGGTGGCTACGCGGCTACGGGAGCGGTCGGCGTAAGTGGTACCACTCTGACCCCACTCGCAGTACCATTGCGGTATGGCTATGAACCTTCGTCTGCGCGACGACCAGCAGGAGGCGCTCAAGCTGCGTGCTGAGGAGGAGGGGCGCAGCATGCACGCCATAGTGCTTCAGGCGATCGACCGGTATCTGGAGCAGGAGGCGGACCGTGCGACTGTCCGCCGCCTGGGGGCCAAGTACGCGGCGGGCCACGCCGACTTGCTGCGGAGGCTGGGGGAGTAGATGAAGTACCTCACGGTTCAGGAGGTCCTGGACCTGGCGGAGCTCGCCTGCGGGGAGCAGGAGATCGCCGTACGTGATCTGGGGCTGCTCAGCTCGGCAGTACACCGTCCCCAGTCTCAGATGTTCGGCGTCGAGGCGTACACGGACCTGTTCGAGAAGGCCGCCGCGCTGCTCCAGTCGCTTGCGGTGAACCACCCTTTGGTCGACGGCAACAAGCGCATGGCGTGGATGAGCACCGTCGTGTTCCTGGACTTCAACGGCACTGACATGATCGACGTGGACCAGGACGAGGCGTACAAGCTCGTCATCGAGGTGGCCAGTGGCGGTCTGGACGACGTGGGGCTGATCTCCCGGCGACTGCGAGGGTTGCACGAGGCCGTGTGACCCCTGTCGCACCCAGGGCTGACGTGATGCCGTCAACCCCGGGAAGCGGCAGGGGCACCGGTAGGGTGGCCCGGTTGTCGTACGTACCCGAGCTGCAAAAATCCGGAGACCGTGACTACCACCGCCGCCAACTCCGCCTCCTCCCACCACCTCTCTCCCGCCTTCCCCGGCCGCGCCCCCTGGGGCACCGCCAACAAGCTGCGTGCCTGGCAGCAGGGCGCGATGGAGCGGTACCTCCAGGAGCAGCCGCGTGATTTCCTGGCCGTCGCGACACCCGGCGCAGGCAAGACGACGTTCGCGCTGACGCTCGCGTCCTGGCTGCTGCACCACCATGTCGTGCAGCAGGTGACGGTGGTCGCGCCGACCGAGCATCTGAAGAAGCAGTGGGCGGAGGCGGCGGCCCGCATAGGGATCAAGCTGGACCCGGAGTACAGCGCGGGGCCGCTCAGCAAGGAGTACCAGGGCGTCGCCATCACGTACGCGGGTGTCGGCGTGCGGCCCATGCTCCACCGGAATCGGGTCGAACAGCGCAAGACCCTCGTCATCCTCGACGAGATCCACCACGCCGGTGACTCGAAGTCGTGGGGCGAGGCCTGCCTCGAAGCCTTCGAGCCCGCGACCCGGCGGCTCGCGCTCACCGGTACGCCGTTCCGCTCCGACACCAACCCGATCCCCTTCGTCGCGTACGAGGAGGGGAACGACGGCATCCGGCGGTCGGCCGCCGACTACACGTACGGCTACGGGAGCGCGCTCGCCGACGGCGTCGTGCGCCCCGTCATCTTCCTCTCCTACTCCGGCAACATGCGCTGGCGGACCAAGGCCGGCGACGAGATCGCCGCGCGGCTCGGCGAGCCGATGACCAAGGACGCCATCTCGCAGGCCTGGCGGACGGCCCTTGACGCGCGCGGCGAGTGGATGCCGAATGTGCTGAAAGCCGCTGACCAGCGGCTCACCGAGGTGCGGAAGGCCATCCCGGACGCCGGCGGCCTCGTCATCGCCTCCGACCAGGACTCCGCCCGTTCCTACGCCAAGCTGATCCGCGAGCTCACCGGGGAGAAGGCCACCGTCGTCCTCTCCGACGACCAGGGCGCCTCCAAGCGGATCGACGACTTCACCGCGAGCACCGACCGGTGGATGGTCGCCGTCCGCATGGTGTCCGAGGGCGTCGACGTGCCGCGCCTCGCGGTGGGCGTGTACGCGACCACGATCTCCACGCCGCTCTTCTTCGCGCAGGCAGTGGGCCGTTTCGTACGTTCCCGGCGGCGCGGCGAGACCGCGTCCGTCTTCCTGCCCACGGTCCCCGACCTGCTCGGCCACGCCAACGAGATGGAGGTCGAGCGCGACCACGTGCTCGACAAGCCGAAGAAGGAAGGCGAAGAGGACCCCTACGCCGAGTCCGAGAAGGAGATGGACGAGGCGAACAAGGAGCAGGACGAGGACACCGGCGAGCAGGAGCAGTTCTCCTTCGAGGCCCTTGAGTCCGACGCCGTCTTCGACCGGGTTCTTTTCGATGGTGCCGAGTTCGGGATGCAGGCCCACCCGGGGAGCGAGGAGGAGCAGGACTATCTGGGCATCCCGGGGCTCCTCGAACCCGACCAGGTGCAGATGCTGCTCCAGAAGCGGCAGGCCCGGCAGATCGCGCACAGCAAGAAGCGGCCCGACGAGGAGGCCGACCTGCTCGAACTGCCCGCCGAGCGGCGGCCCGTGGTCTCCCACAAGGAGATGCTGGAGCTGAGGAAGCAGCTCAACACCATGGTCGGCGCGTACTCCCACCAGAGCGGGAAGCCGCACGGCGTGATCCACACCGAGCTGCGCCGCACCTGCGGCGGACCGCCGAGCGCCGAGGCCACCGCCGGGCAGCTGCGGCAGCGCATCGCGAAGGTCGGGGAGTGGGCCACCCGCATGAAGTAGGGGTCCTTCCCGGCTGAAGTTAAGGGTCCCTCTCGGTGACGGGGGAGGAGGGGTGCGTTCCATGTGTGGGGGAGTCGTGCGTACCCCCGTCCGCGAGCCCCGCGTATGGGGCATTGCGGCCCCTAATAGCCGGTCCCGTGCCCGGATTCTGGACTGAGTCTTCCGCTGAGCGGGACGGTCTCGCTAATGTCCCCGCAACGTACACGCCCCGTGGCAGCGCCGCCGCGGAGCGCAGCCGGAGTTCCGACCGGCGGCCTCTGACGCGCGTCGCCCACGGGACCGGCGACGCAACCGCCGTAAAGGGGCCGTCGACCCTCACCTAAGGAGTGGGCGTCGTGACCGCGGAGACTTCCCAGACCCTCGACCGAGGGCTGCGTGTCCTCAAGTTGTTGGCCGACACCGATCACGGGCTCACCGTCACCGAGCTCTCGAACAAGCTCGGCGTGAACCGCACCGTGGTGTACCGCCTCCTCGCCACCCTTGAGCAGCATGCCCTGGTCCGCCGTGACCTGGGCGGCCGGGCCAGGGTCGGCCTCGGGGTGCTTCGCCTGGGCCGCCAAGTGCATCCGCTGGTGCGCGAGGCCGCGCTGCCCGCCCTTCGCTCCCTCGCCGAGGACATAGGCGCCACGGCGCATCTGACGCTGGTCGACGGCACCGAGGCACTTGCCGTCGCCGTCGTCGAGCCGACCTGGACTGATTACCACGTGGCCTACCGCACCGGCTTCCGGCACCCGCTGGACCGGGGCGCCGCGGGCCGCGCGATCCTCGCCGCCAGACAGGGCCTGGCCACCGACCCCGGTTACGCCCTCACGCACGGAGAGCTGGAGGCGGGCGCGAGCGGGGCCGCGGCGCCGCTGGTGGGCGTCACCGGCATAGAGGGCAGCGTGGGCGTCGTGATGCTGTCGGACTCGGTGCCGGAGCGGGTGGGGCCGCGGGTGGTGGATGCGGCGCGTGAGGTAGCCGATGCGTTGCGCTGAGACCGCGCGGGCGAGCCGGTGTCTGTCGGTACGGTAAATCACCGGCTCCGCCGGGTTCGTCCTCAAACGCCGGACGGGCTTGATACCCGCTCGTCCGTCTCGCCTGACAGGGCGGACGCAAATCCTCGTCCGTTAGATTGATCCCGTGTTCTCCCTCTCCAGTCTCACGCGCCCCAAGGCCCTCGCCGTCTGTGCCGTACCCGTGGTCGCCCTGCTTGCCGTCACCGCGCTGGCGCCGTTGCCGTTCGCGGTGGCTCAGCCGGGGTCGACGGCGAACGTGCTCGGCGAGAGCGAGGGCAAGCCGGTCATCACGATCAGCGGTGCGCCCACCCGCGAGACGAGCGGGCAGCTGCGTATGACGACGATCGTGGCGACGGGTCCCGAGATGGACGTGAGCCTGGGTGACGTGGTGGACGGCTGGTTCCGTACGGACCGGTCCGTGATGCCGAAGGACTCGGTGTACCCCACCGGCGACAACGACGAGGAAGTCGAGAAGCACAACCTCGGCGACATGAAGAAGTCGCAGGACACGGCCACGCAGGCCGCGCTCTCCTACCTGAAGGAGAACGGCGTGGACGGCACCGGCAAGGTGAAGGTGAAGGTCGACCTCGGCAAGATCGGCGGGCCCAGCGCGGGCCTCTTTCTCTCGCTCGGCATCATCGACATGATCGACGGAAACGGCAGCGGCGGGGATCTCACGGGCGGCCGGAAGATCGCGGGCACCGGCACGATCGCCGATGACGGCAAGGTCGGCCCGGTCGGCGGTGTCTCGATGAAGACGCAGGCCGCCAAGCGTGACGGGGCGAGCGTCTTCCTGGTCCCCGAGGCCGAGTGCTCGGACGCTCAGGCGGAGCTGCCGAAGGGCCTGCGGCTGATTCCGGTCAAGACACTGAAGGGCACGGTCGACGCGCTGCGTTCCCTGGAGCGGGGCGGGAAGGTTCCGAGCTGCTGACCAGCCGAAGGCCGAACTCGACCATGGTCCAGCCCAGTTGAGATCGCAGGTGGGGCCGGCGTTTCCGTAAAGGCGCCGCTCGGTGGAGTTCGGCGGCACGGGTGCGGTGCAGCACGAGATGGACGTCGGGATGCATGGCTGAGGCCTCTCACTCGGTGTAGTGCGTCGGGAAGACGTGGGTGTGCAGGCGCACCCTTGCGGAGTCCGGTGTGCTCTCGTCGACCGCCAACGGGCGGTAGCTCTCGATGAGTTCGTTGATCCGGCCGTTCAGCTCCGCGGTGAGCTCGGGTGTCAGGCGCAGGGTGTAGTCGCTGATGTCGGCGCTCTCCGTCCACTCCGGGGACCAGTCGTGCTGCGTGCCGATCCAGGTGGAGACTTCCGAGGCGTGGAAGGCCGCCACCTCGTGGAGGTAGACGGCGACCGCGCCGCGCACCGTCGGGTCCGGGTCGGCCATGAGCGACTCGTCGAGGCGTGTGCCCTGGTGCGTCGACTGCCACCAGCGTTCGCGCCCCTTGCCCCGCCCCGGCGCGTCCTCGACGAAGCCGTGCGCGGCGAGCTGGCGCAGGTGGTAGCTCGTCGCACCGCTTGACTCGCCCAGGCGCTCCGCCAGTTGGGAGGCCGTGGCCGCGCCCTGCTTTCGCAGCGAGGTGAGCAGCTGGATGCGCAGAGGGTGGGCCAGGCCCCGCAGGGAGTGGGGGGTGAGGGTGTGGATCTTGCGGCTCTCGGGTTCTGTCACGCCGTCCGTCATGCCTCGACGATAGGTATGCAAAGACTCCGCTGCAACCCTTTCTTTGCAACGGAGTCTTTGTAACTTCCGGAGGCTGTGGCTCCGGTACGCGCCCGGCCGGGACTACTCCTTGATGAACCCCTCCCGCACCAACCAGTCCAAGGCCACCTCATGTGGATCCTGCCCGTCCACATCCACCTTGGAGTTCAGCTCCCTGGCCACCTTGTTGTTGAGCTTCTTCGTGATGGGGGCCAGGACCTCCGCCATCTCCGGGTGCTCCTTCAGGGACTTGCTGTTGATCTCCGGGGCGACGTTGTAGTTGGGGAAGAAGTGCTTGTCGTCCTCCGTCACCGACAGCTTCATCGCCTTGATGCGGCCGTCGGTGGTGAAGACCTCGCCGAACGTGCACGAGCCCTTGGCGGCCTGGGTGTAGATGATCCCGGTGTCCATCTTGGTGATGTTGGAGTTCGGGATCTTCATCCCGTACGCCTTCTGCATGCCGGGCAGGCCGTCCTCGCGGGAGGAGAACTCGCTCTCCACGCACAGCGTGACCGCCTTCGGGTCCGACTTCGACAGGGCCGCCACGTCGGAGAGCGTCTTCGTCTTGTACTTGGCCGCGTTCTTCTCGTTGAAGGCGAGGGCGTAGGTGTTGTTGAGCTCGGCGGGCGACAGCCAGGTGACGCCGTTCTCCGCGTCCGCCTTGCGCACCGCCTCCCACTGCTTGTGCGGGTCGTCGATGGGTTCGGAGTTGCCGAGGTACGTGATCCAGGCGGTGCCCGTGTACTCGTACATGGCGTCCGCGTCGCCGCTCTTGACGGCCTCGCGGGCGCCGATCGAGCCCTGGATGCCCGTCCGGTCGAGGACGTCCGCGCCGGCCGCCTCGAAGGCGATGCCCATGATCGCGCCGAGGATCAGCTGCTCGGTGAACTCCTTGGACGCCACGGTGAGGTCGGCGCCCTTCAGGGGCAGGCCCTTGCCGATCGTGCCCGGCTTCACGTCGTCCACCATCGGGCTGCCGCTGGTGAGGCCGCAGCCCGCGAGCAGGGCCCCGCCCATCACGCCGACCACCGCCGTACGCAACGTGACCCTCATGACCCGGCCTCCAAACCTCGCGGACGAAGGACCAGTTCGGCCAGGGAGGCCAGCCAGTCCACGAGCAGCGCGAGCGCGATCGTCAGGATCGAGCCGAGCATGAGGACCGGCATCCGCTGATTGGTGATGCCGGTGGTGATGAGGTCGCCGAGCCCGCCGCCACCGCCGAAGGTGGCGAGCGTCGCCGTCCCGACGTTCAGCACGAGGGCGGTGCGCACGCCCGCGAGGATCAGCGGTACGGCCAGCGGCAGTTCGACCTTGCCGAGGACTCCCCACGACGACATCCCGATGCCGCGCGCGGCCTCCAGGAGCGTCGGGTCGTTGGCGTTCAGTCCCGCGATCGTGTTGGAGAGGACCGGCAGGACGGCGTAGATGATGATGCCGATCAGGGCCGCCTTCTCGCCGATGCCGATCCAGATCACCAGGAGGGCGAGGAGGCCGATCGCCGGGGTCGCCTGGCCGATGTTGGCGAGGGCCATCGCGACGGGCGCTCCTTTGCGGAGCTTCTTGCGGGTCAGCAGGATGCCGAGCGGGATCGCGATGATCAGTACGAAGAAGGTGGAGATCGCCGTCAGTTGGATGTGCTGGCGCAGCCTGAGCCACACATTGCCGTCGGCCAGGGCGTTCTTCGAGATGGAGTCCAGGTCCGCCTGCTGGAACCACAGCCAGGTGAGGAG
Organism: Streptomyces longisporoflavus; assembly: GCF_014649775.1. Taxonomy (GTDB): domain Bacteria; phylum Actinomycetota; class Actinomycetes; order Streptomycetales; family Streptomycetaceae; genus Streptomyces; species Streptomyces longisporoflavus. The sequence goes on from NZ_BMTR01000003.1 coordinate 141,861, forward strand.
CAGGAGCAGGGCGAGGAACGCGGGCAGGACGGTCAGCTTCAGCCAGCCGATGCGCCGTGTCCGGCCCGTGGCCACCGACGGGGGCGGCGGCTCGGGCTCGCCCTCGCCCGTGTCGCGGAAGAGATGGCCCTTGACCTCGTGCTCGCCCTCTGGCCGTGGACCGGGTCCGTCGCCGGGCGCCGGTGTGTGCTCGGGGATCCGGGGGCCGTTCCCGTGGATGCCGCTCACGCCTTCGCCGCCCCTCCGTTGCCCTCCTGCTCGTGGTGGGTCAGCAGGGCGCGCTGCTCCTGGAGCTCGTGCTGGTGCTCCACGGCGTCGAGCCGGTCGGCCTCCAGCATTTCGTGGACGGAGTTCAGCAGCGTCTGCATGTCCACGACGCCGGTGAACTCGCCGCGCCGCCCGGTGACCGCGACCCGTCCCGCGTTGTCCGTGAGGACCGCTTCGAGCGCGTCGCGCAGCGTGGCGTCCCGGGTGACCGTGTCGTGGACCAGGGTGCCCGCGCGGGCCAGCGAACCCTCGGCGCGCATCAGGTCACCGCGGCGCAGCCACTTGTAGGGGCGGCGCCGTTTGTCGAGGAGCAGCAGTTCGTTCGTACCGCTGGAGCGCAGCTTGTCGAAGATGTCCTGGAGCGGGTCGTCGACGGTCACCGTCGCGAAGTCGGCGATCTCCACGTCCCGTACGCGGGTGAGGTTGAGCCGCTTCAAAGCCGCGCCCGCGCCCACGAAACCGGAGACGAAGTCGTCGGCGGGGTTGGTGAGAATGGCTTCCGGGGTGTCGAACTGCGCGATGTGCGAACGCTCCCGCAGGACGGCGATACGGTCACCGAGCTTGATCGCCTCGTCGAAGTCGTGCGTGACGAAGACGATCGTCTTGTGCAGTTCGTGCTGGAGCCGGATCAGCTCGTCCTGGAGGTGGTCGCGGGTGATCGGGTCGACCGCGCCGAACGGCTCGTCCATCAGGAGGACGGGTGGGTCGGCCGCGAGGGCCCGTGCCACGCCCACGCGCTGCTGCTGGCCGCCGGAGAGCTGGCGCGGATAGCGGCCGTGGAACTCGCCGGGGTCGAGCCCGACGAGGTCGAGCATCTCCTCGACCCTGGACTTGGTCTTCGCCTTGCCCCAGCCGATCATCTTCGGCACGAGGGCGATGTTCTGGGCGACGGTCATGTGCGGGAAGAGCCCGGACGACTGGATCGCGTACCCGATCTTGCGGCGCAGCTTCACCGGGTCCATGTCGGTGACGTCCTCGCCGCCGATGCGGATGCGGCCGCTGGTCGGCTCGATGAGCCGGTTGATCATCTTCAGCGTGGTCGACTTCCCGCAGCCCGAAGGGCCGACGAGGATGACGATCTCGCCCGCCTTGATCTCCATGTTGACGCTGTCCACCGCGGGGTCGCCGCTGCCCGCGTACCGCTTGGTCAGATTCTCCAGCTCGATCGTCGCGCCCGTGGTCTCGTGCGGGGCCGCCGCGCCCTCGGCCGTCGCCCCATCGGTGGAAGTCGCGGTGGTCTCAGACACGGATACCCCTCGAAATGGTCAGGCGGCCGATCAGGATGTACGCGGCGTCGAAGAGCAGGGCCAGGACGATGATCCCGAGCGTGCCCGCGAGTACCTGGTTGAGCGCGTTCTTGCTGCCGAGCGAGCCGATGCCGCGGAAGATCTCGTTGCCGAGGCCGGGTCCCGACGCGTACGCGGCGATGGCGGCGATGCCCATCAGCATCTGCGTGGAGACGCGGATACCGGTCAGGATCGGCGGCCAGGCGATCGGAAGCTCCACTTTCACCAGGCGTGCGGCGCGCGACATCCCGATGCCCTTCGCCGCGTCGACCAGCGAGGGATCGACGCCGCGCAGGCCGACGATGGCGTTGCGCACGATGGGCAGCAGGCCGTAGAGGGTCAGGGCGATGACCGTCGGGGCGACACCGAGGCCGACGACGGGGATCAGCAGGCCGATCATGGCGAGCGAGGGGATCGTCAGGAGGGTGGACGTCGCCGTGGTGGCCAGGCTGCCCGCCCACTCGCTCCGGTACGTGATGACGCCGATCAGTACTCCGATGACGGTCGCCACGACCATGCACTGGAAGACCGCGCTCGCGTGCTGGTAGGCGTCCGTCAGCAACTGCTGGTGGCGGTTGCCGAGGTAGTCCCAGAAGTTCACTGAACTGCTCACCTCGTCCAGGCGCGGTTCAGACGGCGCCGGGAGTCTCCCGGGGCCCGCGTGCTGCGTACGTCGTGTGGCCGTATCGCGTGGAGCCCGTCCGGCCGTCCGTTGTGCTACTTACCCGCATCAGGTGCCCTCTGACGCCTGTTCGACCAGCGGGATGATCCGCAGCGGAACAGGGTTCTCCATGACGATCGCCGTGGAGGCCCGGACGATGCCATCAAAACCCAGGACGCGGTCGATCACACGTTGGAGATCCGCGTTCGAACGGGCGACGAGACGGCAGAGCATGTCGCCGTGGCCGGTGATGGTGTGCAGTTCGAGCACCTCGGCGACGGTGGCCAGATGTGCCCGTACGTCGGCACCCTGCCCCTGTTTGATCTCCAGCGTGGCGAAGGCGGTGACGGGGTAGCCCAGGGCGGCGGGGTCGACCTCCGGGCCGAAGCCGCGGATGACTCCGTTCGACTGAAGGCGGTCCATCCGGGCCTGCACGGTCCCGCGCGCGACGCCGAGCCGGCGCGACGCCTCCAGGACACCGATGCGGGGTTCACGGGCGAGCAGCACGATGAGCCTGCCGTCCAGATGATCGATCGACATGGGGCGTTCTTCTCCGCATCAAGGGTGGGCATCGTGTACAGATGGCCCGCTCACTCTGACCTGTCGCTGGGCAGATTGCCCACTGAATACGCAAACTATTGCGCACCTTGCGATACGGCGGGAGCCTGCGCACATGGCAGCTACCGCGAACACCCAGCACACGGACACCACCCCCCACACCGCGCGCGAGGCCGATCCCTTCCCGGTCAAGGGAATGGACGCGGTCGTCTTCGCCGTGGGCAACGCCAAGCAGGCGGCGCACTACTACTCCACGGCGTTCGGCATGAAACTCGTGGCGTACGCCGGTCCGGAGACGGGCAGCCGCGAGACCGCGTCGTACGTCCTCGCCAACGGCGGCGCCCGCTTCGTCTTCACCTCCGTCATCAAGGCCTCCACGGACTGGGGCCACTTCATCGAGGGCCACGTCGCCGAGCACGGTGACGGCGTCGTCGACCTCGCCATCGAGGTGCCGGACGCCCGCGCCGCGTACGCCTACGCCGTCGAGCAGGGCGCCCGCGGCCTCACCGAGCCCTACGAGGTCAAGGACGAGCACGGCACGGTCGTGCTCGCGGCCATCGCCACGTACGGCAAGACCCGCCACACGCTGGTCGAGCGCACCGGCTACGACGGCCCCTACCTGCCCGGGTATTCCGCCGCCTCGCCGATCGTCGAGCCGCCGGCCAAGCGCACCTTCCAGGCCATCGACCACTGCGTCGGCAACGTCGAACTCGGCAAGATGAACGAGTGGGTCGCCTTCTACAACAAGGTCATGGGCTTCACGAACATGAAGGAGTTCGTGGGCGACGACATCGCCACCGAGTACAGCGCGCTGATGTCGAAGGTGGTGGCCGACGGGACGTTGAAGGTGAAGTTCCCGATCAACGAGCCCGCCATCGCCAAGAAGAAGTCCCAGATCGACGAGTACCTGGAGTTCTACGGCGGCGCGGGCGTCCAGCACATCGCGCTCGCCACGAACGACATCGTGGCGACCGTACGCACCATGCGCGCGGCCGGCGTCCAGTTCCTCGACACCCCCGACTCGTACTACGACACCCTCGGCGAGTGGGCCGGCGAGACCCGCGTCCCCGTCGAGACCCTGCGCGAGCTGAAGATCCTGGTCGACCGCGACGAGGACGGGTACCTGCTGCAGATCTTCACCAAGCCGGTCCAGGACCGCCCGACGGTCTTCTTCGAGATGATCGAACGGCACGGCTCCATGGGCTTCGGAAAGGGCAACTTCAAGGCCCTGTTCGAGGCGATCGAGCGCGAGCAGGAGAAGCGCGGCAACCTCTAGGGCCCGCGGCGATCGCTGGCTAGAGTGCGGACATGGCCAGGATCAACGACGTCGGCGGGATGACGGGCTTCGGCCCCGTCGTCACCGCCGACGACCCCGACGATACCGAGCCCTTCCACGCGGACTGGGAGGCGCGCGTTTTCGCGCTCAACAGCGCGCTGGTCCGCGAAGGCGTCTACAACCTCGACGAGTTCAGGGACGCCGTGGAGACGATGCCGCCGGGGGAGTACCTGGCGGCGTCGTACTACGAGCGGTGGTTCCACGCGATCCGCGTGCTGCTCGAACGCAAGGGCGTCGTGGCGGCGGGGGAGCTCGATGACTGACCGCTTCGCCTCGGGCGCCCGGGTCCGCACCGTCCACCACGACCCGACGCACCACACCCGCCTGCCCCGGTACGCCAGGGGCAAGCGGGGCGTGATCGTCGAACCGGAGGGCCGCCACCCGCTCGCCGACATCCGCTCGCAGGGGCGCGGCGACGCACCCCTGGAGCAGGTGTACGCGGTGCGGTTCGCCGCGCGCGAGCTGTGGGGCGAGGGCGACCACGAGGTGGTGCTCGACCTGTGGGAGAGCTACTTGGAGCCGGAAGCGGAGGCAGGACACTGATGTCCGGTACGCACACGGATGCGGCGATCTCCCGCCGCGTACGGAAGCTGGAAGCACTCCTGGAGGAGCGGGGAATCGTCGCGGGGGCCGCCCTCGACGAGGCCCTGGACGCGTTCCTCGCCGGATCGTCCCCGCTGAACGGGGCCCGGATCGTGGCACGGGCCTGGACGGACCCGGCGTTCAAGGAGCGCCTGCTCGCGGACGGCACGTCGGCGGTGGCCGAACTCGGTTACGCGGCGGGCGGGGTCCAGCCGCAGCGCCTGAGGGTCGTGGAGAACACCGCCCGCACCCACAACGTCGTCGTCTGCACCCTCTGCTCCTGCTATCCGGTACGGCTCCTCGGCCCTTCCCCCAGCTGGTACAAGAGCGAGGCCTACCGCTCCCGCGTGGTGCGCGAACCGCGGGCGGTCCTCGCCGAGTTCGGCTGCGTCCTGCCCGCCGACACCGAGATCACCGTCTGGGACTCCAGCGCGGAGACCCGCTATCTGGTCCTGCCCCGCCGCCCCGCGGGCACCGACGACCTCACCGAGCAGGCCCTCACCGACCTGGTCACCCGCAACGCCCTGATCGGCACGGCGACGCTGTAACCGCGGGCGAGCCTCGGCGGGGTCAGCTCTGCCGCGCGGGCTTCGGCTTGGGCTTCGGCGTCGGAATGGGGTCGGGGGTCGACCCCGGAGGCGCGTACATCTCCTCCGGGCCGCCGTCCGGGGGCTCGCCCAGGGCCTCCATCGCATGCTCGGCGGCCGGGACCAGCAGAGGGGAGAAGTGCGGGTTGATGCGCAGCGCCGCACCGATGTGCCGCCGCGCCGCCCCGTACTTGCCCAGCTCCCGCTCGATCTCGCCCCGGTGATAGGAGAGCAGCGCGCTGATCGGCCCCTTCTCCGTCGCCCGCGTGGCGTACTTCAGGCCCGCCTTGCTCTTACCGGCCCGATGCAGCGCCCAGCCCAGCGCGTCCGCCACCTCCGGACTCGCGTGCCGCTCGAACTCCGCCCGCAGCCGGCCCACCGCCGCCTCCGGGTCGCCGTGGTCCGCCTCGTACAGACCGAGGACCCGTTCGTCGTTGACGCCGTTGACCCCCTCCTGCTTCACCCGGGCCCGCAGCACGTCGTACTGCGCGCGGGCGGCCGGGGCGAGCCCCAGCGACTCGTACAGCTCGCCGAGAGCCAGGGCGTACTCCGGAGCGGGCTGCCTGACCAGCGCGTTCTGATAGGAACGCAGCGCGTCCGCCGTACGCCCAAGAGCCGCGAGCGCCCGGCCCTTCCCGGCGAGGGAGGGGTGGTGGTCAGGGTCGGCGTGCAGCGCCGCCTCGTAGTAGCGAAGCGCCTCCGCGGGCTCGCCCCGCTCCCACGACAGCTCGCCCACCCGGTACAGGCAGACCGCCTTCTGCGCGGGGCCCTCCGCGAGGGCCGCCGCGTCCATCAGCGCCGTCGCCGCGTCCTCGCGCCAGCCGCGGTCCCGGTAGACCTGCCCCGACCTGGCCTTCACCGCGGCGCCCGAATGCAGCTCCTTCAGCGTCTCCAGGGCCTTCTCCACGCCCTTCGCGTCGCCGAGACCGCTGTACGCCTCGATCAGCGCGGGATACGCCGACCACCGCTTCGGCGCGAGGGCGACCGCGCCCTCGGCCCACTTCTTCGCCCCGCGGTAGTCGTGCCGCGCGTTCGCGAGCGCCGCCATACCCGTCAGCGCCTGCGCGTTCCCCCGCGGCCCGGTCCGCAGCGATGTGCGCAGCGCCCGCTCGGCCCTGGGGTAGTACGCGGAGTCCGCGGTCCGCAGGCCACGCTCGACGTAGGCGGCCCCGAGCACCGCCCACGACTCGTCGTCACCGGGATGCCTGCGCAGATGCGTCTCCCGCTCCTCGATGAGGACCGTGAGATCCGGCAGCGCGGCGGGCGCCCCGGCACCCGCCGCCGCCATCGCCCGCCCGGCGGGCCCGAGAGCGGGCGGCACCGCCTTGTGGGGCTCGGGCCACAGCACCAGTACGCCGCCGAGCACCACGCACCCGGCGACCGAGGCGAGCAGAGCGCGCCGCAGGAGAGCGGACCGGCGCGGACGCCGTGAGGGCTCGCTCCAGAGGCGGGACGCGGCCGGTGACCGCCCGCCCTTCGCGGCCACGTCCCCGGCGGTCGCGTCCCCCGCGATCACGTCCTTCGCGGCCTCGGCCCCGGACCGGCTCTCGATCTCCATGACAGTCACTGTGCGTCAATACGAAGAGCACATCCCGGCATGTGGTCCGGCGTCGCACACGGGTTCACACCGATGGCCCCGGGTGCGAGGCTGTGATCATGAGCCGCACACTCATCGAACTCCTCCGCGCCGGTGACGAGGGCCTCCCCGCGGACGCCGTCCTCACGGACCCCGACGTCACGTCCTCGTACGCGAACGACATGGCGAGCTTCTGCGACGCGGGCACCCCGGCCGTCGTCGTCCTGCCCCGCACCGTCGAGCAGGTCCAGCACGTCATGCGCACGGCCACCGAGCTACGCGTCCCGGTGGTCCCGCAGGGCGCCCGCACGGGCCTCTCGGGCGGCGCGAACGCCAGCGAGGGCTGCATCGTGCTGTCCCTGCTCAAGATGGACCGCGTCCTGGAGATCAACCCCGTCGACCGGATCGCGGTCGTCGAACCCGGCGTCGTCAACGCCACGCTCTCCCGCGCGGTGAACGAGCACGGTCTCTACTACCCGCCGGACCCGTCCAGTTGGGAGACCTGCACCATCGGCGGGAACATCGGCACGGCCTCGGGCGGCCTGTGCTGCGTGAAGTACGGAGTGACGGCGGAGTACGTCCTCGGGCTCGACGTCGTCCTCGCCGACGGGCGGCTCATGAGCACCGGACGCCGCACCGCCAAGGGCGTCGCCGGCTACGACCTCACCCGCCTCTTCGTCGGCTCCGAGGGCAGCCTCGGCATCGTCGTCCGCGCGACCCTCGCCCTGAAACCGCAGCCGCCGCAACAGCTCGTCCTGGCGGCCGAGTTCGGCTCGGCACAGGCCGCCTGTGACGCCGTATGCAGGATCATGGAGGGCGGGCACGTCCCCTCCCTCCTCGAACTGATGGACCGTACGACCATCCGGGCCGTGAACGCCCTCGCCCACATGGGCCTCCCCGAGACCACCGAAGCGCTGCTCCTCGCCGCCTTCGACACCCAGGACCCCGCCGCCGACCTCGCGGCGGTCGGCGCGCTCTGCGAGGCCGCCGGTGCCACCCAGGTGGTCCCGGCCGAGGACGCGGCGGAGTCCGAACTCCTGCTCCAGGCGCGGCGGTTGTCGCTCACCGCGCTCGAAGCGGTCAAGGGCACGACGATGATCGACGACGTGTGCGTGCCGCGCTCGAAGCTCGCCGACATGCTCGAAGGCGTCGAGCGCATCGCCGACAAGTACAGCCTCACGATCGGGGTCTGCGCACACGCCGGCGACGGCAACACCCACCCCACCGTCTGCTTCGACGCGACGGACGCCGACGAGGGCCGCCGCGCCCGCGAGTCCTTCGACGAGATCATGGCCCTCGGTCTCGAACTCGGCGGCACGATCACCGGCGAGCACGGCGTGGGTGTCCTCAAGAAGGAGTGGCTGGCCCGCGAGATCGGCCCGGTGGGCGTGGAGATGCAGCGCGCCATCAAGACGGCGTTCGACCCGCTCTCCCTGCTCAACCCCGGCAAGCTGTTCTGACCCTCCGCATGCCCCCGTGGCGGCGGAGTTCACTCACCGTCCTTGGACTCGTCGGAGGGCCACGGGTCGCGCAGCCAGAGCTCGTCGATGCGGCCCGTGGTCGCCATGAGCAGCTCGGCGAGGCCGTCGTCGATGCCGAGCCGCTCAGCCTCGGAACCCGGAGGGACCACCCGCAGCGTCCGCTCGAGCCAGGCGGACACGGCCGCCGCCGGTGCCTCCAGAAGGGCGTCACCGTCGGGTGAGGTCAGCGCCATCAGTACGACGCTGCGCCCGTCGACCTTCGTGGGCCAGACCCGCACATCGCCGTGCCCGCACGGCCTGAACACCCCCTCGACCAACAGCTCGCGGGCGAACGTCCAGTCCACGGGCTGGTCGGAGCCGATGTGGAAGGCGATGTGGACGGCGTAGGGATCGTCGGTGCGATAGGTGAGGCGGGCCGGGACGGGGACGGCGCGTTCCGGCGAGATGACGAGTTTGAGCTCCAGCTCGCGTTCCACCACGGTGTGCATGTCGGTGCTGTTCCTTCCTCGTTGGGGACCCCGGAGCGGGTCCGTGCAAGGAGAGAGCGCGGGGACGGCAGAGCGTTACGCGGGTTCCGGAAAGTTTTTCCGCGTACGTTCGTCACGTGGTGGAACTACGTGATTGAACTGTGCCCGGAAAGTGGCGTGTGAGGCAGGACCCGCACGGTGGGGCGCGGAGGTCTGATAGATGTGGAGCCTCAAAAAGACCCCCGAGCAGATACGGGACGACGGACATGAGCGCCCCAACTCCGGCCCCAGGCGACGACAGGCCCCGCGAAGGCTACTACCCCGATCCGTCCATTCCCGGATATGTCCGGTACTGGAACGGCGCGGCCTGGGTGCCCGGGACCAGCCGTCCCGCACCGACCGACGGAGAGTCGCTGCCGGCGCCTCCCGGGTCCGCGTCCGCGCCCGCGTCTGCGTCCGGATCTGTGTCCGGGCCGGTGTCCGCACAGTCCAGGCCCGCGCCCGCGTCCACGCCTTCGGCGGAGGAGACCGGGCCGCACTTCTTCGACGAGGAGCCGTCCCCGGCGCCGGAGGCTGTGACAGGCGGTGCGGCTGATGCCGACGCGGCGCAGCACGGGACCAAGCCCGAACCCGCCTCGGCGTGGCAAGCGGACGCTGCTCGGCAGGCGGGGCTCAGCGGCGAACAGGATCAGCGAATTTCGTGGGGCGGGCCCGAGCAGCAGGGTGCCGCGAGGGCGGCGGATCCGCGGGTGGCGAGCGCATCGGCCTCCGGCGACACTCCTGCCTCTTCTCCCACCACACCCTCTACTCCCTCTCCTGGTCCCACATCCTCTGCGTCACCCGCGGCCCCGGTCTCTCCTTCTGCCCCTGCGTCCCCTTCTGCTCCGGAGGCGAACGGGCCCGGCACGGTGCAGATCCGTGCGATCAAGCCGGGCGGGTCGTCCGGTACGCCGAAGCAGCAGCCCCCGACCGAGGGGACGGTGACGTTCCGCAGGCCCGCGGGACCGGTGCGGCCCACCGCGCCCTCGCCCGCCACCGAGGGCACCATGGCGATCCGGGCGCTCCGCCCGAAGTCGTCCGGTGCGGGGTCGCAGACCCGGGCGCCCGAACAGGCCGCGGTACCGCCGCAGGCCGCCGCCCCTGCTCCTGCCCCGGCACCTGCCCCTGCGCCGGCACCCGCGCCGGCACCTGCGCCCGCCCCGGCACCTGCGCCCGCCCCGGCTCCCGCCCCCGTACAGCCCTCCGTTCCGCAGCAGGGCGGTGCGGCCTCGCCCGTGACCTCGGGGCCCGGCGGCGGCTCGCCCTCCTGGGCGCAGCAGGTGCACCAGCTCGCCGAGGGGGACGGGCAGCAGCCCGTGGTGCCGTGGAAGCCGGTGACCAACGACCCCTTCCTCGCGATGGCGCAGAGCCAGGCTTCCGGGCGGCCCTCGGGGCTCGGCAAGCGGTTCGCCGCGCGGCTCATCGACACGGTCGTCCTGGTGGCCGTGACCGGCGCGGCGGCGCTGCCGCTCGGCACGAAGGCCGCCGATCACGTGGACAGCAAGATCGACGCGGCGAAGATGTCCGGCGAGAAGGTCACCGTGTGGCTGCTCGACGGCACCACGGCGGGCTATCTGGGGATGGTCCTTGCCGTGCTGCTCCTCTTCGGCGTCCTCTACGAGGTGCTGCCCACGGCCAAGTGGGGGCGGACGCTGGGCAAGAGGGTCCTCGGGCTGCAGGTGCGGGACATCGAGGAGCACGAGCCGCCGACGTTCGGGGCGGCGCTGAAGCGGTGGCTCGTCTATGTGGTGCCGGGGGTCCTTGTGGTCGGGATCGTCGGCGTCCTGTGGTGCGTGTTCGACCGCCCGTGGCGCCAGTGCTGGCACGACAAGGCGGCGGGAACGTTCGTGGCTTAGTTCTGGCCCCCGGGCCTTGGGCGCCGTCTGTCACCGGCTTCGCCGAGTTCGTCCTCAAACGCCGGACGGGCTGGAAGTCTCCGGCCGGGCTGAAGGTCTTGGGCCGTCCGGCGATCGAGGTCGTTCTTAACCCGGACAGCCCCTCGCCGGATGCGCCCCCGGCGCCCCCGCGGTCGACTCGGCCCATGAGTACCGAACCGCCGCAGTATCCGCCGCCCCCCGACGACAACGACCCCTTCCGGAAGCAGCCCCCGCCGTACGGGGGAAGCGGCGTCGGAGGGGGCGGGGGAGATCCCTACGGCGGGGCCGGAGATCCGCTGGCCGGTATGCCGCCCCTGGCGGAGAGCGGTAAGCGTGTGCTCGCCCGGATCATCGACATGATCATCGTCGGCGTGGTCGTCTGGCTGCTCTCGTGGGGCTTTGGCACCAGTGAGTTCGACGTCGACCCGGACCAGGTCCAGTACGGCAAGAGCTTCGGCCAGTCCCTGCTCGCCGCCGTGCTCTACATCGCGTACGACAGCTTCATGATCTCCAGGACGGGCCAGACCCTCGGCAAGAAGTGGCTGGGGATGCGGGTCGCGAACCTCAACGACGGGGCGACGCCCACCCTGCAGACCGCGCTCGTCCGCGCGGCCGTCCTCTGGCTGCCGTTCGCCTTCTGCTGCGCCTGCATCTGGACGGCGATCTGCGGCGGCTGGAGTTTCTTCGACAAGCCCTACAAGCAGGGCCTGCACGACAAGGCTGCCAAGACGGTGGTGGTCAGCACCGGCTGACCACCGCAGACCGCCTCGGCGGCAAGGACATCGGCAGTTCGGGCGGGCCCGTGATCTTTACGGGCCCGCCGGCTCGCGTACGGAGTCGGCGAGGACGGGCGCGGCGGCCCGCTGGACCGGAACCCGCTCTGTGGCGGTCCTGGCGGCGGGGGCGACCCGGGCCCGGGCGGCAGGGGAGACCGCGGGTGCGGGCGCGGGCTGGGGCCGCGGTCGGGGAACCGTCATGGCCACGAGTAACCCGAGGCCGAGCGCGGCGACTGTTATCACCGCGACACCGATCCCCGAAGTCGTCTGGGAGAGCAGCAGCATGGCGAGCGTCGAGAAGACGACCGTCAGCGTGCCGTAGGTGGCCTGAGCGGGGGTCGGACGAGGCAGCGGCATGGGACGAGGCATGGCGTAATCCGTCCTCGGGACAGCGGATACGGGGGTGGTCGTGCCCGATGTGAAGCTGTGTATACGAATCAAAGGATGCTTGGTGGCAACGACTTGCGATGTGTCGTCGCGCGCCATGACGCACCGACGAATGACTCTAATCCGCTCCATGCCCGACGGGAACAGCCAGTAAGCGTGACCTAACCCACGGTGCGGCAGCACAGGGGGCGCACGGGTTCATGATGTCCAGCAAGTGGACTGCGGGGCGCGCCTGTTGACCATGCCTCCGGGCGGGTGCACCTGTCCGGATAGCGGATCTCCGAGCCTGCATAGTGCACTTGGCCTGTTCAAGTCAAGGTCTGTCTTTTCTCCCGCATCTCCGGTCGAATGTCGTCACTTGTGACGCGTATCGCGCGCGGACCTCCTCCGACCGGGACCTCGGCCCGCCTTCGCGCGGACGCGGGGGAGGACAGCATCAAGTGACAGTCAGCAGACGGACGTTCAGAGCCACCGCGGCTGCCGTGGCGATGGCCGCGGCAGCCGCCACGTTCTCGGCAGCCACCGCATCGGCCGACGACAGCGGCTCCACCGGGGCTCCCGCCATTGACCGGCAGGACCCGGGCAGGACCAAGGCGCAGGTCGACCACGACCTCGAAGGGCCCTTCAGCAAGCAGCAGGCGCAGCAGCGCAAGGCCGCCCTCCAGCAGGTCATCGAGGGCGACGCCAAGGTGCAGAAGCGCGGCGGCTCCCAGGTCGTGAAGCTCGACGACAAGAAGTACGTCGAGCTCGGCCGGGAGAAGACCGACAAGATCTTCACGATCCTGGTCGAGTTCGGCGACAAGGTGGACGACACCACCATGTACGACCCGGACGGCGCGGAAGGACCCAAGCCGCCCGTCAAGAAGTACGGCGGCAAGCCCGGCCCCGCGCACAACCAGATAGCCGAGCCGGACCGTGCGAAGGACAACAGCACGGCCTGGCAGAAGGACTACAACCAGAAGCACTTCCAGGACCTCTACTTCGGTGAGGGCAAGGACAGCAAGGGCAAGCAGAAGCACTCGCTGAAGACCTACTACGAGAAGACCTCCTCCGGCCGTTACTCGGTCGACGGCGAGGTCTCCGACTGGGTCAAGGTCGACTACAACGAGGCCCGTTACGGCTCCAATTACTGCGGCGACACCAACTGTGCCAACGTCTGGGACGCGGTGAAGGACGGCGTCACCGCCTGGACCAAGGACCAGAAGGCACAGGGCCGCACGGACGCCCAGATCAAGGCCGACCTCGCCAAGTACGACCTCTGGGACCGCTACGACTTCGACGGCGACGGCGAGTTCAACGAGCCCGACGGCTACATCGACCACTTCCAGATCGTCCACGCGGGCGAGGACGAGTCGGCCGGCGGCGGCGCCGAGGGCACCAACGCCCTGTGGGCGCACCGCTGGTACGCGTACGGCAGCGACGCGGGCAAGACCGGCCCCGGCCAGAACAAGGCGGGCGGCACGCAGATCGGCGACTCGGGCATCTGGGTCGGCGACTACACGATGCAGCCGGAGAACGGCGGCCTCGGCGTCTTCGCCCACGAGTACGGCCACGACCTGGGCCTGCCCGACCTGTACGACACCTCGGGCAAGGGCGAGAACTCGGTCGGCTTCTGGTCGCTGATGTCGGCCGGTTCGTGGCTCGGCACCGGCAAGGACGCCATCGGTGACCTGCCCGGCGACATGACGGCCTGGGACAAGTTCCAGCTGGGCTGGCTCGACTACGCCAAGGCCAAGGCCGCGACGACGTCCGAGCACAAGCTGGGCGTCTCGGAGTACAACACCCGCCACCGCCAGGCGCTCGTCGTCGAACTGCCCAAGAAGCCCGTCACCACCACGGTCACCAAGCCCACCGAGGGCTCCAAGCAGTGGTGGAGCGACCAGGGCGACGACCTCAAGAACACCCTGACGCGCTCGGTCGACCTGACCGGCAAGTCCAAGGCCGGGCTCACGCTCGACGGTTGGTGGGACATCGAGGCCAACTACGACTACCTCTACACCGAGGTGTCCACGGACGGCGGCGCCAACTGGACGCCGGTGGACGGCACCGCGGACGGCAAGGCCATCCCGCGCGACGCCGGCGACAAGCCCGCGTTGACCGGTGCCTCGGGCGCGTACAAGAAGCTGGCGTTCCCGCTCGACGCGTACGCCGGCAAGAAGATCGACCTCCGTTTCCGTTACTCCACGGACGGCGGCGCGGGCGGCAAGGGCTTCGCGGCCGACGCGCTCGCGGTCACCGCGGACGGCGCCAAGGTCTTCGAGGACGGCGCCGAGGGCGACGACAACGGCTGGACGGCGAAGGGTTTCTCGCGCATCGGCGAGTCCTTCACCAAGAAGTACGACCAGTACTACCTCGCCGAGAACCGCCAGTACGAGTCGTACGACAAGACCCTCGAGGTCGGCCCGTACAACTTCGGCTTCTCCAAGTCCCGTCCGGACTGGGTCGAGCACTACCCGTACCAGACCGGCCTGATGATCTGGCAGTGGGACACCTCGCAGAAGGACAACAACACCAGCGCCCACCCGGGCGAGGGCCTGATCCTTCCGGTGGACGCGCACGCCAAGCCGCTCAAGTGGACGGACGGCACCCTGCTGCGGAACAAGATCCAGCCGTTTGACGCGCCCTTCAGCAAGTACGCGACCGACAAGTTCACGCTCCACAACGCGGACGTCGCGCTGAAGATCAAGTCCCAGAAGGGTGTCCCGGTCTTCGACGACCGCAAGGGCACTTACTGGTACAAGGAGAACGGCACGGGAAGTGTCAAGGTCACTGACACCAACACTCAGATCAAGATCATCAAGCAGCCGAAGGACGGCTCGACGATCACGGTCCAGGTCGGCCCCTCCTCGAAGTAATTAGCGTTTGCGCAGGTCAAGCCATGATCGGCCGCCGCCCCCTAGCGGGCGGCGGCCGATCGTGTTTAGGTGCGTCCTGTGGATTCCTTATTGACACGGGGCCCGGCCAGGGGCCTCGTGCGCCGTCTCACGGGGGTGTGACCAGCCATGTCCGCAGGAGGTTTCAGCAAGCTGCCGAACGGCAGCGTGGTGGTGGCCCTGACCCTGCCGAGCCCGTACGCGGGCGGCGGCAACGTCAGGATGATCGTGCACGCGATGAACCGCGCCAGGGCGTTGACGCGGCTGCGGAACCTGGGTATGCGGGCCGTCTATCTCCGCGGCAACGCGGAGCCGCCCACGCCGGACGAGATCACGGCGGTGCTGCATCACCCGGACGGGTTGATATGGCGTACGGCGCCGGACGGTGCGGCTGAGCTTTGGCATCCGATCAGGGCGTTGAAGCGGCAGGCCTTGCAGGGGCAGGCCTTGCAGGGGCATTCCCCTGGGCAGAGACCCGGTGCTCCGGGGTTCGGCGTCAGGCCCAGGCCTACGGGGGTCTGAGCGGGGCGCTTGCTGGTGCCTGCGGGTCCGGTGGGGGCTTGGCGCGCAGTTCCCCGCGCCCCTGATCGGGGTGTGGGCGCTTTTCTTGTCTGCGGGTCGGTGGGGGCTTGGCGCGCAGTTCCCCGCGCCCCTGATCGGGGCGTGGGTGCTTTTCTTGTCTGCGGGTCCGGTGGGGGCTTGGCGCGCCGTTCCTCGCGCCCCTTGCGGGGCCTTCCTTGTGAGGTTGGTCTAGACCACCGGCTTGCCCGTTAGTTCTACGCCCGCCTTGCGGAGGTCCTCCAAGGCTCGTTCCGTTGTTTCCTTGGAGACGCCTGCGGTCAGGTCCAGGAGGACTGTCGTGGCGAAGCCCTCGCGTACCGCGTCGAGTGCCGTGGCGCGGACGCAGTGGTCCGTGGCGATGCCCACCACGTCCACCTCGGTGATCTTCCGGGCCCGCAGCCAGTCCGCCAGCAGGACGCCGTTCTCGTCGGCCCCCTCGAAGCCGCTGTAGGCGGCCGAGTGGGCCCCCTTGTCGAAGACCGCGTCGATCGCCCCGGACGCGACGGCCGGCGCGAAGTTCGGGTGGAAGCTGCCGCCCTCCGTACCCGCCACGCAGTGCGGGGGCCAGGAGTGGGCGTAGTCCGGCTGGTCCGAGAAGTGGTCGCCGGGGTCGATGTGGTGATCGCGGGTGGCCACCACGTGGCGGTAGCCGGCGGGCGCCTGACCGGTCAGGTCGGTGATCGCGGCGGCCACGTCGGCACCCCCGCTGACCGCGAGGCTGCCGCCCTCGCAGAAGTCGTTCTGCACATCGACGACGATCAGAGCGCGGCGCATCGGGTGTCCTTCGGTCGGGCAAGACTCGCTGCCGGTGAGGGCTCGGCCGGATGAACCGAGCGTAGAGACTTCGAGCGCGCAGCGGGAGAGGGCGTTCGAGCGCCCCGCTCTCCGCTCCGGCGCACAATCGGAGGCAATCGTCAGACGTATTCCGTCGGAATGACGGCCTCGCCCTTCGACAGCTGCGTGGCCGACAGCGGAAGCCGCCCCCGCGCCGCCGCGTGCCGGTCGCGCACGGTGTCGAGCGGCTCGCGCGCAAGCACCTCGCCGCCCTTGACCAGCTCGACGAGCAGCTGGTGGTCGGCCAGCTCCGCGGGCACCGCGCCCGTGCCGATCACCTCGGCCTCGGCGATCCCGTGCTCGTCCGGCCGCCGGGCGGACCACTTGCGGCCGCCCACGGACGACTTGGCGCCGAGCGACTTCTTGGCCACCGGCTCCAGCGGAGCCTTCGGGTCCGCCGAGTGGGCGCGGGCCACCAGCTTGTAGACCATCGAGCACGTCGGGTGCCCGGACCCGGTGACGAGCTGCGTGCCCACGCCGTACGCGTCCACGGGCGCCGCCGCGAGCGAGGCGATGGCGTACTCGTCGAGGTCCGACGTCACGACGATCCTCGTGTTCGTGGCGCCGAGCTCGTCCAGCTGCTGGCGCACCCGGTGCGCGACCAGGAGCAGGTCACCGGAGTCGATGCGGACGGCGCCGAGCTCGGGACCGGCGACCTCCACGGCGGTGCGGACGGCGGCGGTCACGTCGTACGTGTCGACGAGCAGCGTCGTGCCGGGGCCCAGGGAGTCGACCTGGGCCTGGAAGGCGTCGCGTTCGTTGTCGTGCAGAAGGGTGAAGGCGTGGGCCGATGTGCCGACGGTGGGGATGTCGTAGCGGAACCCGGCCGCCAGATCGGACGTGGTGGTGAAGCCGCCGACGTACGCGGCGCGCGAGGCGGCGACGGCCGCCAGCTCGTGCGTACGCCGTGCGCCCATCTCGATCAGCGGGCGCTCCCCGGCGGCCGAGGCCATCCGGGAGGCGGCGGCCGCGATCGCCGAGTCGTGGTTGAGGATGGAGAGGATCACCGTCTCCAGGAGCACGCACTCCGCGAAGGAGCCCTCGACGCGCAGGATCGGGGAGCCGGGGAAGTAGACCTCGCCCTCGGGATAGCCCCAGATGTCGCCGCTGAAGCGGTACGACGCGAGCCACGAGAGGGTTTCCTCGTCGACGACGCGGCGCTCGCGCAGGAATCCGATGACGTCGGCGTCGAAGCGGAAGTTCTCCACGGCGTCCAGGACCCGGCCGGTGCCGGCCACCACTCCGTAGCGGCGCCCCTCGGGCAGTCTGCGCGTGAAGACCTCGAAGACGGAGCGCCGGTCGGCGGTGCCGGCCTTCAGCGCGGCCTGCAGCATCGTGAGCTCGTAGTGATCCGTGAAGAGCGCTGTCGACGGAACATCCACCGGCAGCCCAAGGTCCGCTGTGTTCATATGAAGGATGCTACCCCGCATCTCGTCACTCTGACGATTTCCTGGCCCATTTGTGCGAGGGCCCCCTCCGGGTGGCAGCATGGGTGGGGTGAGTACGGCTCCTGCAGAGATCACCCGCCCGGAATCCGACGAAGAAGCCTTCGCCGTCCCGGAGCCCGACGTTCCCTGGATCACGCTCGTCCACAACGACCCGGTCAACTTGATGAGTTACGTGACCTATGTGTTCCAGTCCTACTTCGGGTACTCGAAGGAGAAGGCCACGAAGCTGATGATGGACGTGCACCACAAGGGCCGCGCGGTCGTCTCCACCGGCTCCCGCGAGGAGATGGAGCGCGACGTACAGGCCATGCACGGGTACGGCCTGTGGGCCACCCTCCAGCAGGACCGGAAGTAGCGACGCATCTGATGCCAGGACAATTCGAAGCCATTCCCGGGGGCGGCGCCGCCGTCGCGCTCGACGAGGTCGAGATCTCGATCATCCGCTCCCTCGCCGTGCAGCTCCTGGAGCTGATCGGCCCGGGACCGGCCGAGGACGCCTCCGACGACCCCCTCGCGGAGCTGTTCGCGGAGGGTCCGAGCGAGCCGCCCGCCGACCCGGTCCTCAAGCGACTGCTCCCGGACGCGTACGGCGGCCCCGGCAGCGAGAAGGCCGATGAGGACGAACTGCGCGCGTACTCCTCCGAGTTCAGGCGCTTCACCGAGAACGACCTGCGGGCCAAGAAGCGCGACGACGCCCTGGTGGTGATCCGCTGCCTCGACGCCACGGCGTCCAGGGGCGAGGGCGGCGCCGTCCTGAAGCTGTCCGCCGACGAGTCGCGGCACTGGCTGGGCGCGCTCAACGACCTGCGCCTCGCGATCGGCGCCCGCCTCGAAGTGACCGACGAGGACGACACGGACCTGCTCTTCCAGCTGCCCGACGCCGACCCGCGCAAGCCGATGGTGATGGCCTACCTCTGGCTCGGCGGTCTCCAGGAGACGTTGGTCGGCACGCTCATCGGTTAGAAGTCACACCGTAGCTTCCGCAAAGTCGGTGTATAGACCAGTGACCATCACCGTTCGCTCATCGGACGCTCAAATCCGGATAACGATCGCGTCACTTCCGTGCCCGCCTTTGAGGCCGTGAGGGAATTTTGTCCGGTTCTTCTCGTGGCGTGAGCCACACGCGGCTCGACCGATCACTGTTGCGGCCGTGATAAATCTTCACGACCACTCGGTGACGCCACCCATGTCACCGGTGGCGCTCGGGCCGGCAGACCGCCGGTAGCACTCCATCCATATCCGGGGGGATCAGGACCTGATCCGTTGCCATCCGCAGACGCGGGCACGGATCTAGCGTGGAGAAAGGCGTCACCATGACCTCAGTGCAGGTCGAAGAGCATCACGACGGCAATGAGGCCGGCGGAGCGGGCGGTTCGTCCGGCTCCTCGGGCGAGGGCTATCAGCGCGGGCTCGGGGCCCGGCAGATCCAGATGATCGCGATCGGCGGTGCCATCGGCACCGGCCTGTTCCTCGGCGCGGGCAAGGCCATTCACAAGGCCGGCCCGAGCCTCATCCTGGCGTACGCCATCGCCGGCCTCGTCATCTTCTTCATCATGCGGGCCCTGGGCGAGCTGCTCATGTACCGCGCCGTGTCGGGCTCCTTCTCGGAGTACGCGCGCGAATTCATCGGCCCCTTCTTCGGGTACGTGACCGGCTGGACGTACTGGCTCTTCTGGGTCGTCACCGGCATCACAGAAGTAACGGCAGCGGCCCAGTACATGCAGTACTGGACCCACGACGCCATCCCTCAATGGGCCTACGCGCTGATCTTCACGGTCATCCTGTACGGCGCCAACCTGATCTCCGTGAAGCTCTTCGGCGAGCTCGAGTTCTGGTTCTCGATGGTCAAGGTCACCGCGATCATCGGCATGATCCTGATCTGCGCCGGCATCCTCACCATCGGCTTCTCCGACGCCGGTGACACCGCGTCCGTCTCCCACCTGTGGGACCAGGGCGGCTTCTTCCCCAACGGCATCGGCTCCACGCTGATGACGCTCCAGATCGTGATGTTCGCCTTCCTCGCCGTCGAGCTGGTCGGCGTCACCGCGGGCGAGTCCAAGGACCCCAAGACCGTCCTGCCCAAGGCCATCAACACCGTGCCGTGGCGCATCGCCGTCTTCTACGTCGGCGCGCTCATCATGATCCTCTCGGTCGTGCCGTGGACCACGTTCCAGCCGGGCGTCTCGCCGTTCGTGGCGGCGTTCGAGGAGATGGGCCTGGGTATCGGCGCCGCGATCGTCAACTTCGTCGTCCTGACGGC
This sequence comes from Streptomyces longisporoflavus, assembly GCF_014649775.1. Lineage (GTDB taxonomy): Bacteria > Actinomycetota > Actinomycetes > Streptomycetales > Streptomycetaceae > Streptomyces > Streptomyces longisporoflavus. Next base: position 161,717 of record NZ_BMTR01000003.1, read on the forward strand.
CGCGCTCTCCTCCTGCAACTCCGGCATGTACTCCACCGGCCGCATGCTGCGCGACCTGGCGCTCAACGGCCAGGGCCCGAAGTTCTTCACCAAGCTGACGAAGAACGGCCTGCCCCTTGTCGGCACCACCTTCTCGGCCACGCTGATGCTGGTCGGCGTCTGGATCAACTACCAGTGGCCGGGCGAGGCGTTCAACTACGTCGTCTCCTTCGCGACCATCTCCGGCATGTGGGCCTGGATCATGATCCTGGTCTGCCAGATCAAGTACCGCCGCAAGGCCGACCGCGGCGAGCTGCCGCAGTCCACCTTCCGGGCGCCCGGCGCCCCGTACACGAGCTGGTTCGCGCTCGCCTTCATCGCGATGGTCATCGTGATGATGGGCATCGACAAGGACGCGCGGATCTCGCTCTACGCGGCTCCGGTCTGGGCGCTGATCCTCGGTGTCGGCTACCTGGTCATGCAGCGCAAGAACAAGGACTCGGCGGACGGCGGCCGGCCGGGCCCGAAGGACGCGGTCAAGTCCTGACAGCCTGACGGTGGAGTCCTGATCACCTCCCGGACGTCCTGAGCACCGCCTGATCACCAGCTGATCCCAGCATGTGGGCCGGTCCGTACCACTCTTCGGTACGGGCCGGCCCTTCTGCTTATCCTGGCTGCCATGCTGACCCTCACCCAGGCCCTCCACGACCAGATCGTCGCGCACGCACGCCAGGACCACCCCGACGAGGCCTGCGGTGTGGTCGCGGGCCCGGAGGGCACGGACCGCCCGGAACGCTTCATCCCGATGCTGAACGCGGCCCGCTCGCCCACGTTCTACGAGTTCGACTCCACCGACCTCCTCAAGCTCTACCGCGAGATGGACGACCGCGACGAGGAGCCGGTGATCGTCTACCACTCGCACACGGCCACCGAGGCATACCCCTCGCGCACGGACATCTCGTACGCCAACGAGCCTGGCGCCCACTACGTCCTGGTCTCCACGGCCGACACCGACGGCGCGGGCGAGTTCCAGTTCCGCTCCTTCCGGATCGTCGAGGGCGAGGTCACCGAAGAAGAGGTGAAGGTCGTCCAGGCATACTGAGCTGACCTTTGAGGCGGCAGGACCCAGGAAGCCGGTGCGAGTCCGGCACGGTCCCGCCACTGTGACCCCACCCCTCGCGGGCGGGGCAGTCAGGAACTGACCTGCCGCCTTCTTCTCCCACGACGCAGGGGACGCGGAAATCCCCTGGAGGAGGCAGCTCAGCCATGTCCCGTCCCATACGCGCGTCCCTGCGCGTGCTCACCGCCGCGGCCCTGCTCGCCCCGCTCGCCGCGTGCTCGTCCGCCTCCGAGGGCGGCACGTCGAAGTCGGAGTCCGAAGCCCCCGGCTTCCCGTACACGGTCACGAACTGCGGCGTGAGGACGACGTACGACGCACCCCCGAAGCGCGCCGTGACGATGAACCAGCACACGACGGAAGTCATGCTGGAACTGGGCCTGAAGGACCGCCTTGCCGGAACGGCGTACCTGGACGACAAGGTACTGCCGCGATACGCGAAGGCGTACGCGGACACCCCCGTCCTCGCCGAGGAGTACCCCTCGTACGAGAAACTCCTGGCCGCGAACCCCGACTTCGTCTACGGCGGCTACGTGAGCGCCTTCCAGGCGGGCGAGGGCCGAAGCCGCGAAACCCTGGCGAAGTCCGGCATCAAGAGCCGCCTCAACGTCGAGGGCTGCGCGAAGCGGCCCGTGTCGATGAACGACGTCTACCAGGAGGTCCGCGAGGTCGGCAGCACCTTCGGCGTGCGGGCGCGGGCGGACGAGTGGGTCGGCGAGGCCAAGCGGGAACTGGCCGCCACGGCCCAGAAGCTGAAGTCCCGGAAGCCGCTCCCCGTCTTCGTCTACGACAGCGGCGACAAGACCGCGTTCACGGCGGGCGGCCGGGGCATCGGCAACGACATCATCGAGCGGGCGGGCGGCAGGAACGTCTTCGCCGACCTGGACAAGTCCTTCGGCGACGCGTCCTGGGAGTCGGTCGTCGACCGGCGGCCCGAGACGATCGTCATCCTCGACTACGGCGGCACGACGGTCGCCCAGAAGAAGAAGCGCCTCCTGAACGACCCCGTCCTCGCGAACGTCCCCGCCATCAAGCACAAGCGCTTCGCGGTCCTGCCGCTGTCGGACGTGGTGACGGGGGTGCGGGCACCGGGGGCGGTGAAGAAGCTGGCGGACCAGCTGTGAGGCGGCTCTCTGTTTCTCGGCCCGTCCGGCGTTTGAGGACGAACCCGGCGGAGCCGGTGATCGACGGCAACCGTGCCGCGGTCAGCAGGAGACTCCGCTACGGCGTGGTCGTCGCCGGACTGCTCGCGGCACTCGCGGTGGCGGTCGTCGCGGGCCTGGCCCTGGGGTCGGTCCGCATCCCCACGTCCGACGTCCTGGAGATCCTGACGGGAGGGGCACAGCCCTCCCCGTTCCGCACGATCGTGCTGGACGTCCGCCTGCCCCGGGTCCTGCTCGGCGCAGCCGTAGGCGCCGGGCTCGCCGTCATCGGCACCGTCCTCCAGGCCCTCGTGAGGAACCCCCTGGCCGACCCCTTCCTCCTCGGCGTCTCCTCCGGCGCCTCGGCCGGGGCCGTCGCCGTGATCGTCCTCGGGAGCGTCTTCGGCATCGGCGCCGGACTCGCCACCACCGTCACCATCCCCGCCGCGGCCTTCGCCGGCGCCCTGCTCTCGCTGCTCGTCGTCTACACCCTGGCGAGGTCGGGAGGCGGCGGCTTCGCCACCGGGCGGCTGATCCTGGCCGGAGTGGCCGTCTCGTACATCCTCTCCGCCCTGACCAGCCTCATCCTGATCACAGCCGACAGCGCGGACCACCTGAAGGAAGTCCTGTACTGGACGCTCGGCGGCCTCGGCAGCGCCCGCTGGGACATGCTCGCCCTGCCCGGCACCGCGCTCATCGCCGGCACGGCGCTGCTCGTCGCCCTGGCCCGCCCCCTGGACCTGCTCCTGGTCGGCGAGGAGGGTGCCACCGTCCTCGGCCTGGACACGGCCCGCTTCCGCGCCGCCGTCTTCGTCCTCGCCTCGCTCCTGACCGGCGTACTCGTCGCGTACAGCGGGGCCATCGGCTTCGTCGGCCTGATGGTGCCGCACGCGGCCCGGATGCTGGTCGGCGCCGCCCACCGGGCGCTCCTGCCGGTGGCGGCCCTGCTGGGCGCGTTGTTCCTGGTGGCCGCCGACCTCGCCGCGCGCACGGTCGCGGCGCCGCAGGACATCCCGGTCGGCGTCCTCACGGCGCTGACGGGCGGCCCGTTCTTCCTGTGGATGCTGCGAAGGAACCGTACGGAGGCAACCGCATGAGCGTCCCGGCCGAGCTGCGCACGGAGTCCCTCACCTACCGCACGGGCACGGGCCCGGGCGGGAAAACCCTCGTCGACGACGTCAGCCTGCACGCCGAACCGGGCGAGACAGTCGGCCTCGTCGGCCCCAACGGCAGCGGCAAGACCACCCTCCTGCGTTGCGTCTACGGCACCCTCGCCCCCACCGCCGGCCGCGTGCTCCTGGACGGCGCCGACCTGGCGGCGGGCTCGGCCAAGGACCGCGCCCGCCGTATCGCCACCGTCCCGCAGGACGGGCACACCGGCTTCGAGCTCACCGTCCGGCAGATCGTCGCCATGGGCCGCTCCCCGCACAAGCGCTTCTGGGAGGCGGACAGCGCGCGGGACGCCGCCCTAGTGGACGCGGCCCTGGCCCGGGTCGGTGCGGCGGACCTCGCGCACCGCGCCTTCGCCGGGCTCTCCGGCGGCGAGCGCCAGCGCGCCCTGGTGGCGAGGGCGCTGGTGCAACAGCCCGGGGTCCTCGTACTCGACGAACCCACCAATCACCTGGACATCCGCTACCAACTGGAGATCCTCGCCCTGGTCCGCGATCTCGGCACGACGAATCTCCTCGCCCTGCACGACCTCAATCTGGCGGCCTACTACTGCGACCGCCTGTACGTGCTCGACCGCGGCCGTCTCGTCGCGTCGGGAGCCCCGAAGGAGGTCCTGACCAGCAAGCTCCTCGCCGAGGTCTACGGGGTGACGGCGGAGGTCGCGGTGCATCCGGCGACGGGCGCGCCCACGGTCACCTACCTGCCGCCGACCGCGCCACGGCTGCCCCCATCCACGTGATGGACGCGAACCGTCCACCATGCGAGATCACATTCCAGAACCCGGACCGGGAATCGATACGATGACCGCATGGTTCCCCACGACGTGAGCGACAAGATGCCGGGCATGCTGCTCGTTGCGCGTCTGCACGTCGATTTGTGCAGGCTCTCCAGCGCGATCTGTTCGCGCTGACAGCCGCCGCCGTACGGCCGTGAGCCGCGGCGCCATCCCCGCGTAGAGCCTTGCGCAGTAAAGCCTCACGCATCCGCACTTACGCACCCGCACCACCGGGCCGCCGCGCGCCCACCCACGTGACTCTCCCGACAGGAGCCCCCAGCCATGGCCATCGAGGTCCGCATCCCGACCATCCTCCGCACCTACACCGACGGCGCCAAGGCCGTCGAGGGCAGCGGTGACACCCTCTCCGAGCTCTTCGCCGACCTCGACTCGCGGCACGCGGGCATCGCCGAGCGACTCATCGACCCGGCGAACGACGGCAAGCTGCGCCGCTTCGTGAACGTCTACCTGAACGACGAGGACGTCCGCTTCCTGGACGGCATCTCCACCAAGCTCACGGACGGCGACAACGTCACGATCCTCCCGGCCGTGGCCGGCGGCATGGTCTGATCGCGGATGCCTCGCTACGACTCCCCGCTGGCGGCCGTGGGCAACACGCCCCTCGTCCGCCTGCCGCGCCTGTCCCCGTCCGGTGACGTCCGCATCTGGGCGAAGCTGGAGGACCGTAACCCGACCGGTTCCATCAAGGACCGCCCGGCGCTGCACATGGTCGAACAGGCGGAGAAGGACGGCCGGTTGACGCCCGGCTGCACGATCCTGGAGCCGACATCGGGCAACACGGGCATCTCGCTCGCGATGGCCGCGAAGCTCAAGGGCTACCGCATCGTGTGCGTCATGCCGGAGAACACCTCGCAGGAGCGGCGTGACCTCCTCGCCATGTGGGGGGCGGAGATCATCTCGTCCCCGGCGGCGGGTGGCTCCAACACGGCGGTACGCGTCGCCAAGGAGCTGGCGGCCGAGCACCCGGACTGGGTGATGCTCTACCAGTACGGGAACCCGGACAACGCGGGCGCCCACTACGCGACGACCGGCCCCGAGATCCTCGCGGACCTGCCCTCGATCACGCACTTCGTGGCGGGCCTCGGCACGACGGGCACGCTCATGGGCGTGGGCCGCTTCCTGCGCGAGCAGAAGCCGGACATCAAGATCGTCGCCGCGGAGCCGCGCTACGACGACCTCGTGTACGGCCTGCGGAACCTCGACGAGGGCTTCGTCCCCGAGCTGTACGACGAGTCGGTCCTGACGACCCGCTTCTCGGTCGGCTCGGCGGACGCGGTGACCCGGACCCGCGAGCTCCTCGCGCAGGAGGGCATCTTCGCCGGAGTCTCCACCGGCGCCGCGCTGCACGCCGCGATCGGCGTGGGCAAGAAGGCGGTGGCGGCGGGGGAGTCCGCCGACATCGCCTTCGTGGTGGCCGACGGAGGCTGGAAGTACCTGTCGACCGGCGTCTACACCGCCGAGACGACCGAGGCGGCGATCGAAACGCTGCAGGGCCAACTCTGGGCGTAGGGCGTAGGGCTCTGGCGCCCGGCGGAGCGGTTCGTCACCGGCTCTGCCGGGTTCGTCCTCAAGTGCCGGACGGGCTGGATATCTCCAGCCCGTCCGGCGTTTGCGGGTGGGCCTGGCGTTCGGGGTTCTCAGCCCGTCCGGCGTTTGAGGACGAGCTCGGCGCAGCCGGTGATTTCCCGGGCCGAGAGCCGGGGTCCGGGGCGGAGCCCCGGTTTGGGGAAGGGGCGGGACTGGGGAAAGCCCCGCAGGGTCCGCCCCACCCCGCCGCCTACTCCGCCCGCCCTACCCCGCCAGGTACCGCACCTGATCCCACAACGCCGGATCCACCAGCCCCGCCCGCCTGCGGAACTCCCACACCGGAACATCCCGCAGCTCATCCGTCTCCAGAAAACTGGGCCGCCCCCGCGCGTCCCCGACCGACCCCGGCGGCAGCGGAATCACCCCGCCCCGGTCATCGTGGTACTTACTGGTGATCTTCGCGACGACCGCGCTCTCGCCCCGCACGGACAGCACCAGGCAAGGCCGGTCCTTCTTGCCGGGCCCGTCCTCGTACGGCACCCGCGCCCACCAGATCTCCGCCGGTTTCGGCGCGGGCAGCCGACGTCGCGGACCGCGCGGCCGGCGAGGCGGCCGACCCGCGGACCGACCCGCCGGACGACCCGGCGGACGGGTGGCCCGGCCACGGGGCCCGCGGCTGCCACGCCCCCAACCGTCCACCACGGTGGCGACCACCGCGAGCACCACCACAGCGGCCAGGGCGAGCCACCACGACGTATCCATACCGCAGACGGTACCGGCGCACCCCCCGCCCCGCGCGCCCCCCGAACCGGTGACAGCGCAGGTGAGTTCTCCCACAACGGCCCTCGGCGGAGGAGCGACCGGCCCTTTTGCGCCTTACGCTCGACGGACTGAAGCACTCCACGAAGGGCCTCTCGCAAGGCCCTTCGCGAGCCCCGCAAGGCCCCCGCACAACCCCCGTTTCGCTCCCGGAGGTCTCCGCTCCATGAAGCTCACCGTCGTCGGCTGCTCGGGGTCGTTTCCGTCCGCGGACTCGGCCTGTTCGAGCTACCTCGTAGAGGCCGACGGCTTCCGGCTGCTGCTCGACATGGGCAATGGTGCCCTCGGCGAGCTGCAGCGCCATGTCGGTCTGTACGACCTGGACGCGATCTTCCTCAGCCATCTGCACGCCGACCACTGCATCGACATGTGCGCCTACTTCGTGGCGCGCTACTACCGGCACGAAGGCGGCCGCTGCGCCCCCATCCCGGTCTACGGACCCGAGGGCACCGAACAGCGCCTGACCACGGCCTACGCAGACACCCCCTCGGCCTCCTCGATGAGCGAGGTCTTCGACTTCCACACCGTCAAGCCCGCCTCGTTCGACATCGGCCCGTTCTCCGTCCGTACGGAGAAGGTGCACCACCCCGTCGAGGCGTACGGCATCCGCGTCGAGCACGGGGGCAAGTCCCTCACGTACTCGGGAGACACGGGTGTGTGCGGCGTGCTCGACGAACTGGCCGCCGACACCGACCTGTTCCTGTGCGAGGCGGCCTTCACGCACGGCAAGGAGAACATCCCCGACCTGCACCTCAACGGCCGTGAGGCGGGCGAGTCCGCCCAGCGCGCGGGTGCCGCGCGTCTCCTCCTCACGCACATCCCGCCGTGGACGGACCCGCAGGTGAACCTGGCGGACGCGCGAGCCGCGTACGACGGACCGACGGAACTCGCGAAGGCCGGACAGGTATACGAGATCTAGCGCCTGGCGACACGAGAGAGCCCCGCACCGTTGATCACAACGGGCGGGGCTCTCTCAATTCGTACGGCTGAGGCTGAGGCCTACTTCGCCTCGGCCTTGAGGAGCTCGGCGAGCTCCTCGTCGGACTCGCGGCCCGGCGTCGGGAGGTTCCACTTGGTGATCGCGAAGCGGAAGATCACGTAGTAGACGGCCGCGAAGCAGAGGCCCACGAGGGCCAGGCCCCACGGGTTGCTCGCGATGCCCAGGTTGAGGAAGAAGTCGACCGCTCCCGCCGAGAAGCCGAAGCCGTCCTTCATGCCGAGCGCCCAGGTCAGCGCCATGGAGACACCGGTCAGCACCGCGTGGATCGCGTACAGGACCGGGGCGATGAACATGAACGTGAACTCGATCGGCTCGGTCACACCGGTCACGAAGGCGGTGAGCGCGAGCGAGAACATCATGCCGCCGACGACCTTGCGGCGCTCGGGCCGTGCGCAGTGGACGATCGCGAGGCAGGCCGCCGGGAGGGCGAACATCATGATCGGGAAGAAGCCGGTCATGAACTGGCCCGCGGTCGGGTCACCGGCGAGGAAGCGGTTGATGTCGCCGCTCTTGCCCTCGTACGAGCCCGCCTGGAACCACGGGAAGGAGTTGAGGAGGTGGTGCATGCCGACCGGGATCAGCGCGCGGTTGGCGACACCGAAGATGCCCGCGCCCACTGCGCCCGAACCGACAAGCCACTCACCGAAGTTGTGCAGGCCCGTGCCGAGGATCGGCCAGATGTAGCCGAAGACGATGCCGAGGACCAGACCCGCGAAGGCGGAGAGGATCGGGACGAGACGGCGGCCGCCGAAGAAGCCGGCCCAGTCGGGCAGCTTGGTCCGGTAGAACTTCTGGTAGAGCAGCGCCACGACGATGCCCATCACGACACCGCCGAGGACCTTGGCGTCCACCGGGGCCTCGGTCATGACTATCTTGCCGTCGACGACCTTCGCGATCTTGTCGAGGTTCGGGTCGGTGAACGTGGCGAGCACGTTCTTGAAGACGAGGTAGCCGGTGACGGCCGCGAGGGCCGTCGAGCCGTCGGACTTCTTGGCGAAGCCGATCGCGATGCCGACGGCGAACAGCAGCGCCATGTTGTCGAGGATCGCGTTGCCGCCCGCGGCCATGAAGGAGGCGATCTTGGTGATGAAGGTCGGGAAGGAGTCCCGGCCGAGCATGTCGGGGTTGCCGAGGCGGACGAGCAGCGCGCCTGCCGGCAGCACGGCGACCGGCAGCATGAGGCTGCGGCCGATGCGCTGCATGACAGCCATCACGCCGGCGCCCTTCTTCTTCTCGGCCGCGGGAGCGGAACTGGCCGTGGACACAACTTCCTCCAGTGGGCAAGGCGCCGCCAGGGGACATGGAAGTTTGGGACGGCGGCGTCTCCGGGGCCGCGGCGGACGGCCGCGTGGTCTACACCATTTAGTGGTGTAGACCTGTTGTAGCACGGTGAAGGTGACGTAAGGAACCCACGAGTTTTGTGGGGTCCGCCATAACGCGAAATAAACGCTGAAAGACCCCCGGACGATTTCGTCCGGGGGTCTTCCGCTTAGGCGTGGGCCGGTCGGCGGCGGGGTTCCTGACGGCGGTTAAGCCTTCGTCTGCTCTACGTCCTGCGCTTCCGCTTCCTCCTCGGGCTCGCGCCCCGGCGTATGCAGGTCGAACTTGCGGATCACGAAGCTGAACAGCGCGTAGTACACGACGGCGAAGACCAGGCCGATCGGGATGATCAGCCAGGGTTTGGTCGCCAGACTCCAGTTGATGACGTAGTCGATCAGGCCCGCCGAGAAGCTGAAGCCGTCCTTCACGCCCAGGGCCCACGTCACCGCCATCGAGACACCGGTGAGCACGGCGTGGATCGCGTACAGCAGCGGCGCGATGAAGAGGAACGAGTACTCGATCGGCTCGGTGATCCCCGTGACGAACGACGTCAGGCCGACCGACAGCATCATGCCGCCGACCACCTTGCGCCGCTCCGGGCGGGCCGCGTGCGTGATCGCGAGAGCCGCCGCGGGGAGCGCGAACATCATGATCGGGAAGAAGCCCGAGGTGAACTGACCCGCCGTCGGGTCGCCCGCGAGGAACCGGTTGATGTCGCCGTGCACCATCGTGCCGTCCGGCTTCTCGAAGTCGCCGAACTGGAACCAGACGAACGTGTTCAGGAACTGGTGCAGGCCGACCGTCAGGAGCGCCCGGTTGGCCACGCCGAAGATCCCCGAGCCCAGCCAGCCGAGGTCCACGAGCCACTTGGAGAAACTGGTCAGCCCGTCGCCGATGGGCGGCCAGATCCACACGCACAGACCGGCGAAGACCAGACCGACGAAGGCCATGATGATCGGCACCAGACGGCGGCCGTTGAAGAAGCCGAGCCAGTCGACCAGCTTCACCCGGTGATAGCGCTGCCAGAACCACGCGGCGAGCAGACCCATCACGATGCCGCCGAACACCCCCGGATTCTGGTACGCGGCCTGCGCGACCGTCCCGTCCTCCGCGATGCAGACGCCGCTCCACATCCCGGCGGCGCCGAAAGTGGTGTCGGTGGGACAGTCGTCGGGGAAGGCGCGCAGGACCGCGTAGTAGACGAGGAATCCGGTGACCGCCGCGAGTGCCGTCGAGCCGTCCGACTTCTTGGCCATGCCGATCGCGACACCGATGCAGAACAGCAGCGGCAGACCCAGGGCGGAGTCCAGGAGCGAACCGCCCGCCGCCGCGAAGACCTTGGCGACGTTGTCCCAGCCGAGGCCGTCGGCGCCGAAGACGTCCGGCTGGCCGAGACGGTTGAGGATGCCGGCGGCGGGCAGGACCGCGATGGGAAGCTGGAGGCTGCGGCCCATCTTCTGCAGGCCCTGGAACAGCCCGTTCCACCACTTCTTCTGCGGCGCCGCCGCGGCGTCGGTACTCATCGGCGTCCCCTCCGGAACAAGCCAGGTTTGGCGGTCGTTGAAAACTGGTGTAGACCAGTTGCGGAACGGGTGCGGTGCCGCCCCTCGGGACGGCATGCGGGGTGGCATGAGGGGTGACATCAGGGATGGCACCTTGATCGTCATCATTGGGTACGAGTGCCGCAGGCGCCTGCGAAGATGCTCCAACCGTGCGCTACCGTGACAAAGCGGGCCTACGGTGTGGTGAGGCCGCGTCCTTTAAGAACAGGGAGAACACCATGGCCAGCAAGGCTGAGAAGATCGTCGCCGGGCTCGGCGGCATCGACAACATCGAAGAGGTCGAGGGCTGCATCACCCGCCTCCGCACCGAGGTCAAGGACCCGGCACTCGTCGACGACGCCGCACTGAAGGCCGCGGGCGCACACGGCGTCGTCAAGATGGGCACCGCCATCCAGGTCGTCATCGGCACCGACGCCGACCCCATCGCCGCCGACATCGAAGACATGATGTGAGCCACTGAGCCCACCCGCCGAGGGCCCTGCCGAGCACCGGCAAGGGCCCTCAGCCATGTGCCGGCAGGGTCAGCCGGGCCGATAGGGTCAGCCGCATGTCCTCCACGCTCCGCATCGACGGCCGCACCCCCGAACAGCTCCGCCCGATCACCATCGAACGCGGCTGGAGCAAACACGCCGAGGGCTCCGTCCTCATCTCCTTCGGCGACACGAAGGTCTTCTGCACCGCCTCCGTCACCGAAGGCGTCCCCCGCTGGCGCAAGGGCAGCGGCGAAGGCTGGGTCACCGCCGAATACTCCATGCTGCCGCGCTCCACCAACACCCGCGGCGACCGCGAATCCGTACGCGGCAAGATCGGCGGCCGAACCCACGAGATCTCCCGCCTCATCGGCCGCAGCCTCCGCGCCGTCATCGACTACAAGGCGCTCGGCGAGAACACCATCGTCCTCGACTGCGACGTCCTCCAGGCCGACGGCGGCACCCGCACGGCCGCGATCACCGGCGCCTACGTCGCACTCGCCGACGCCGTCGCCTGGGCCCAGGGCAAGAAGCTCGTCAAAGCCGGCCGCAAGCCGCTGACCGACACCGTGTCCGCCGTCTCCGTCGGCATCGTCGGCGGCGTACCGCTCCTCGACCTCCGCTACGAGGAAGACGTCAAGGCCGACACCGACATGAACGTCGTCTGCACCGGCGACGGCCGCTTCGTCGAGGTCCAGGGCACCGCCGAGGCCGAGCCCTTCGACCGCAAGGAGCTCAACGCCCTGCTCGACCTCGCGGTCGGCGGCTGCGAGGACCTGGCCGCGTTCCAGCGCGAGGCGCTCGAAGCCACGAAGTAACGGCCCTGGCCGCCAACTCGACGGCCCGGCAGGCAACCACGAGCCCTCCCCGGGCGTTCTTACGGGTACGGGCGCACGCGCACAGCCGTACGCCCGTACCAGCACCCGGGGAGGGATCCACGCATGGCCGCGCGCCACCGCCGTATTGCCATCGCCATCACGTCAGTTCTGATCGCCGTACCGGCGGGCATCGGACTCGTCGGCTGCGACGCCGTCAACAAGGCGCTCGACTGCGTCCAGACCGCGGACGCCATCGCCGACAGCGTCACCGACCTCCAGCAGGCCGTCGAGAAGGCGGGCGACGACCCCACGCAGGCGGACGAGGCGCTCGACAAGATCGACAAGAACATCGACGAGATCGGCGACAAGACCGACGACACCGACGTGAACAAGGCCGTCGACGACCTCGACAAGGCCGTCGCCAACGTCCGCGACGCCGTCGACAAGGGCGACGCCACCCCCGACCTCAAGCCGATCGTCGACGCGACGAGCGAGCTGACGAAGGTCTGCACGCCGTAGGGGTCCAAGGGCTTGGATACTGATGGGCATGACCCGCCTCATCCTCGCCACCCGCAACGCCGGCAAGATCACGGAACTCAAGGCGATCCTCGCCGACGCAGGCCTCACCCACGACCTCGTCGGCGCGGACGCCTACCCCGAGATCCCCGACGTCAGGGAAACCGGCGTCACCTTCGCCGAGAACGCCCTCCTCAAGGCCCACGCCCTCGCCAAGGCCACCGGCCTGCCCGCCGTCGCCGACGACTCCGGCCTCTGCGTCGACGTCCTCGGCGGAGCCCCCGGCATCTTCTCCGCCCGCTGGGCAGGCCGCCACGGCGACGACGCCGCGAACCTCGCCCTCCTCCTGGCCCAACTCGGCGACATCGACGAGGACATCCACCGCGGCGCCCACTTCGCCTGCGCGGCGGCCCTGGCGCTCCCGGACGGCACGGAGAGGGTGGTGGAAGGCCAACTGCGCGGAGTCCTGCGCCACACTCCCGCGGGCTCGGGCGGCTTCGGCTACGACCCGATCCTCCAGCCGGAGGGCGAGACGCGCACGTGCGCGGAACTCTCCGCGGAGGAAAAGAACGCGATCAGCCATCGGGGGAAGGCGTTCCGGGCGTTGGTGCCGGGGGTGCGGGAGCTTTTGGGCTGAGAGAGCGCGCGAACGCCGAAGGCCCGCCTCGCGGGGTGCGCGAGGCGGGCCTTCGAATTAAAGGCTGGTGCGGCCGATGGGATTCGAACCCACATGGGCTTGCGCCCAGAGGCACCTAAAACCTCCGCTTATACCATTCAGCAACGGCCGCCAGCTGCCAGCATCGTATCTGGCTGGCCGCTGTGGTGGAACGCGCACCGGCCTACGCTGTACTGGTTCGTGGCCTCCTGCGACCCCCTCGGCACCATGTGCTCGTAACCGCATGGCAGTTGGGGCACAGCAATCGCAGGTTCTCACGTCGGTCGTCGCCCCAGTCGCCGTTGATGTGGTCGATCTCCAGGGTCATGGGCTTCCCGTGCCACTCGGGCGGAGTCCCGCACGCGTCGCAGAGCTCGGGGACGCCGACCTCACGCAGGGCCCGGCGGAGCAGCACGCTCCTGGTGCGACACCGACCATCATGGCGGACCAAGATATGCGCTGCATTCTTCCTCGGCGTCGTGCCCGGCTTGTCCCTCTGATGTGCCTGGCCGAGAAAATGGGACGTGTCCATGCGCTCTTCCGCGATCCAGCCACGCAACATGCCTCGCTGACTTTGGTTGTCCGGCCGCTCAAGGCGCCGGAGCGCCTCGGCCACGGACTTCGACTCCGCCACGACCCTGTGCAGGACAGTCGAATCAGGTCGTGTGCGTTGTCTGGTGAAACTCGGCCGGCGATGGAAGCTCGGCTCGCTCATGACTGCCGCCCCTTGGCCCGGCCCCGCCCTTGCCAGTCGCCGTCGATGTGATCGACCTCCAGCGGGAGCGGATGCCCTTGCCACAGTGGTTCCGTGCCGCACATCGCACATAGCTCGACGACGCCCACGGCGGCCATGGCCCACCTGAGCCGGTCGCTTTGCATGCGCCGGGCCTTCGTCGGTTCTTGTGCGACGAGAATCTGTTCCGGCGTGCGGCGCTGCTTGGGAACACCGACCCGGGACGGATGCCGAAAGTGCGATGTGCTGATGCCGTACGCCTTGATGCGGCGCGTGATGTTGGTGTGATGGCCGCCCACTACCTCGATCCCCAGGTATCGCAGCACGTCGTTCACGCTTCTCGACACAGCCACGGCGGGCTCGAGAACGCCTCGGACAGCGTGCGTGAGGACTTGGCGGCCTCCTCCAGGCGTTCCCTGGTGTATCTACTGACCGGCATCGTTCCCCCTCCGCATCCGGCCGCCCGTTGCAGCCTCGTACGGGCTAACGAACCGCTTATCGGACAGTCACGCCCGGAATGCGGAACGGCCCGCCCCACTTTTACGTGGGGCGGGCCGTGCCGGGCCGGAGAGGGGGAGGGGTCAGAAGCGGGGGGTCGGGGCCGCTGCCTCGACCATTTCCGCTGCCTCTTCCTTCGTGCCCACCGACGGGGGCGAGCCCTCGAGAGGCTTCTGGGCCGTTTCCTTCATGCAGGCCACCGCGATCACACCCACCAGCGCCGCCGCCATCGAGTAGTACGCCGGGACCATGTCCGTGCCCGTGACGCTGATCAGGGACGTGATGACCAGAGGGGCCGTGCCGCCGAAGAGGGAGGCGGAGAGGTTGTAGCCGACCGACAGGGAGCCGTAGCGGACCGAGGTCGGGAACAGGGCCGGGAGCGTGGCCGACATGGTGCCGAGGAGGCAGACCAGGGAGAGGCCAAGGAGGAGCATGCCGGCGGAGACGGCGACGAGGCTGCCCTGCTTGATCAGGAGGAACGCCGGGATCGAGACGACCAGGAAGCCGACCATGCCCGCCATCAGGAGCGGCTTGCGGCCGAAGCGGTCGGAGAGCTTGCCCACCTGCGTGATGATCAGCATCAGGATCACCATCGTGCCGATGAGGAGCAGCAGGCCGTGCGAGTCGTCGTAGCCGAGCTCGTCGGAGAGGTAGGTCGGCATGTACGACAGGAGCATGTAGTCGGTGATGTTGTACGCGCCGACCAGGGCGATGCAGAGGACCAGCTTGGGCCAGTGGTCGCGGAAGATCTTGGCGAGGTCGCCCTTCGCCGTGGTCTCCACCGTGGACGCGCCTTCGGAGGCCGCGTGGAAGGTGGCGTCCTCCATCTTCTGGAACGCGGGTGTCTCGTCGAGCTTCAGCCGCAGGTAGAGGCCGACGAGGCCGAGCGGGCCCGCGACGAGGAACGGCAGGCGCCAGCCCCAGGACTCCATGGCGTCCGAGCCGAGGGCGCTGTTGAGGATGAGGACGAGGCCCGCGGCACCGGTGTAGCCGGCGAGGGTGCCCATCTCCAGGAAGCTGCCGAAGTAGCCGCGGCGCTTGTCGGGGGCGTACTCGGCGATGAAGGTCGAGGCGCCCCCGTATTCGCCGCCGGTGGAGAAGCCCTGGACCAGGCGGAAGAAGATCAGCAGGACGGGTGCCCAGAAGCCGATCGTGGAGTAGGAGGGGATCAGTCCGATGGCCAGGGTGCCGATGGCCATCATGATCATCGTCAGGGCGAGGACCTTCTTGCGGCCGATCTTGTCACCCATGGGGCCGAAGACCATGCCGCCGATGGGGCGCACCAGGAAGGAGACCGCGAAGGTGGCGAAGGAGGAGATCAGCTGGACCGTGTCGTTCCCGGAAGGGAAGAAGACGTGGCCGATGGTGACGGCGAGGTAGCTGTAGATGCCGAAGTCGAACCATTCCATGGCGTTGCCGAGGGAGGCTGCTTTGACGGCTCTTTTGACCGCTGCGTCGTCCGTGACCGTGATGTCCGTGCGTCGCAGCGGGGGGTCCTTGCGGCGTTTGGCGGCTCGGAAGAGGGTGCGGTGACGCTTCACGGCCTCGGTATCGGCCTCTGCCTCGTCGTGGGCCGCCATGGGTTGTCCTTCCGTTCTGCGAATAATCCTCCTGGCATCATTTGCTCGATCCGCGCCGACGCAAACGAAAGCCCCCGTCAAGGGGGCTTTCGTCACACTTGGAAAGGGGGCCGGGGCCTCCGGCTCAGATGCCCAGGTCCTTGATGATCTTGGCTACGTGGCCGGTCGCCTTGACGTTGTAGAAGGCGTGCTCGACCTTGCCCGACTCGTCGACGACGACGGTGGAGCGGATGACGCCGGTGACGGTCTTGCCGTACAGCTTCTTCTCGCCGAAGGCGCCGTACGCCTCCAGGGTCTCCTTGGAGGGGTCGCCGACCAGCGTGACCTTGAGGTTCTCCTGCTCGCGGAACTTGGCGAGCTTCTCCGGCTTGTCGGGGGACACGCCGATGACGTCGTACCCCGCGGACGCGAGAACGTCGAGGTTGTCCGTGAAGTCGCAGGCCTGCTTGGTGCAGCCGGGGGTGAGTGCGGCCGGGTAGAAGTAGACGATGACCTTGCGGCCCTTGTGGTCGGCCAGGGAGACCTCGTTGCCGTCCGCGTCCGGCAGGGTGAACGCCGGGGCCGTGTCGCCGGGGGTGAGTCGCTCGCTCATCTTTCGGTCTCCTCGCACAGGATGCTGCGTAAGCAGGTAAGCAGGATGCTCGTAAAACATGTGGTGACGGAGTCGAGCGTAATAGGGGTGCCGTGGGGTGCGGCGGGCGTGGAGCTGACAGACTGTCGGCGATACGTACACAAGACACGGACAGAACAGACGACCGGACAGCAGACAGCCGGACACGACCACGGAGGCAGCGCGGTGGCGGACACGTCGGACACCAGGACCCCGGCGCAGATCGAGGCGGACATCAGGCGCCGTCGCGTGACGCTCGCCGAGACGCTCGACGAGATCGGGGTGCGGGTCCACCCGAAGACGATCGTCGGGGACGCGAAGGCCAAGGTCGTCGCGAGTGTGGACAACTCCCTCGGCCGGGCGTACGTCGGTGCGAATCGCGTCGTCTCCGACGTGCGGGCCCAGCTGGTGACCGAGGACGGTGCGCCGCGTCTTGAGCGCGTCGTGCCGGTGGCGCTGGTGGTCGTGGGGCTCGTGGGGCTGCTCGCGGTGGGTACGCGGCGCCGCAGGGACTGACCCGGGGGCGTACGGGCGCGCCGGTGGCAGGTAGGTTCAGGGGCGTGAGCGCCAAAAGCCAGGGACAGAGCCCGCACGACGACAAGTTGCCCATCCGGATGCTGCACGACCGTGTGCTCGTGCGGCAGGACACCGCCGAGGGCGAGCGCAAGTCCGGCGGCGGCATCCTGATTCCCGCGACCGCCGCCGTCGGCAGGCGGCTCGCCTGGGCCGAGGTGGTCGCCGTGGGGCAGAACGTGCGGGCGGTCGAGCCGGGTGACCGTGTCCTCTACGACCCGGAGGACCGGGCCGAGGTGGAGGTGCGGGGCGTGGCGTACGTGCTGATGCGCGAGCGCGACCTGCATGCCGTGGCCGCCGACCGGTTCGAGGGCTCCGAGGATTCGACGGGGCTTTATCTGTAGCTGCGCGGGAGTACGCACAGGGGCTGGTGATCATCGTCACCAGCCCCTTACGCGTGTCGTTTGCTACCTTTTAAGGACCCCGACGAGACGCGCCGTACCGGGTTTCCGCAAAGACGACGCACCCCCATTCAAGTGACGCGATCTCGCGTCTCTACGTGTCGGAGGTGCCGTCGTGGCCTGGGTTCTGTTGATCGTCGCCGGTCTGCTCGAAGTGGGCTGGTCGATCGGGATGAAGTTCACCGAGGGGTTCACGCGGCTGTGGCCGAGCGTGTTCACCGGCCTCGGGATCGTCGCGAGCATGATGCTGCTGTCGCAGGCCGCCAAGACGCTGCCGATCGGTACGGCGTACGGCGTGTGGGTCGGCATCGGTGCGGCCGGTGCGGCGGTGGTCGGGATGATGGTCCTCGGTGAGCCCGCCACCGCCGCCCGGATCTTCTTCGTCGTACTGCTGCTCGTCGCCGTGGTGGGCCTGAAGGCGACCTCGGGGCACTGACCGGCCGGTCACCGACGGTCGGGGGTACTGACCGGCCGGGGCGTCGGCGCTAGTAGTACGACGGGCCGCCGTCGCCCTGTCTCCGGTAGGCCCCCGCGTTGTCCGGGAAGCCGCCCACGGCCCCCTCGGCGACGCCCGTACCGCCGTCGGCGGTGGCGCCGCCGTCCGTCTGGCCGCCCTGGACGGCGCCGGGGTCGGTGGGCGTGCCCCCGTCGGTCGCTCCGCCGTCGGCGGTGGCTCCGCCGTCCGTCGTCGGGCCCACGGTCTGGCCCTGGTCCTGGCCCTGCGTCTGGCCCTGGTCCTGGCCTTCGGTCTGCCCCGGGTCCTGGCCTTGCGTCTGGCCCTGGTCCTGGCCCTGGGTCTGGCCCTCGTCCAGGCCCGGCGTCTCGCCGCCGGTGGCCGCCCCGCCGGTCGCCGGGTCCTGCCCGGTGGCCGAGGGGTCCGGGAGCTCCGGCACGTCGGCGCCCTCTTCGACGTCCAGTTCGAAGTCCTGCACGGGCTCGCCCTGGAGGGCGTCCCTGGTGAACTGCGCCCAGATCTGGGCCGGGAAGGCGCCGCCGTTGATGCGGGGCTGGCCGAGCGCCCCGTACAGCGGGGTGTGCGCGCCGGTGTCGGGGTTCTGGCCCATCACGGAGACCACGGTGGCCAGCTCGGGCGTGTAGCCCGCGAACCAGGCCGCCTTGTCCTCTTCCGCGGTGCCGGTCTTGCCCGCCGCGGGACGGCCCGCGGCCTGCGCGGCCGTGCCGGTGCCGCCGTCGACGACGCTCTGCAGGATGGACGTGGTGGTGTCGGCGGCCTCGCGGCTGACGGCCTGCGCGGTCTTCGGCTCCGGGAGTTCGATCTCCTGGCCGTCCTTGGTGACCTTCGCGACCATCGTGTACGTGGGGTGCTTGCCGTGGTTGGCGAGCGTCGCGTACGCCTCCGTCATGTCCAGGACGGAGGCCGTGGACGGGCCGAGCGCGATGGAGGGGGACGCGGTCAGGTCGGGTGTGCTCGACGGGATGCCGAGGTCGATCGCGGTGTCCTTGACCTTGTCCGAGCCGACGTCGACGGCCATCTGCGCGTAGACCGAGTTGACGGACTTGTCGGTGGCGGTGCTGACGGTGATGTCGCCGTAGTCGACGTCGTCCTCGTTCTCGGGGGCGTACGCCCCGCCGTCCCAGCCCTGCACGGGGCGCTTGTTGGTGCCGTCGTAGATCGTGTTCGGGGTGATCGGGCGGCCGTCCTGGGTGACGGAGCCGTTCTCGACGGCCGAGGTGAAGACGAACGGCTTGAAGGTGGAGCCCACTTGGTAGTCGCGGCGCGTGGCGTTGTTGACGTACTGCTTGGTGTAGTCGATGCCGCCGTACATCGCGACGACCTCGCCGGTCTTCGGGTCGATGGAGGCGCCGCCCGCGCGCACATTGCGGTCGACCTTGCGGGCGCCCTTGTCGAGCTTGGACATGACCTGGTCGTCGACGGCCTTCTTGAAGGCGTCCTGGCGGTCCTTCTGGAGGGTGGTGGTGATGCGGTAGCCGCCCTTGTCCAGGGTGTCCTCGTCGACGATCTTGTTGGCCGTCAGATAGTCCTCGACGGCCTGCACGAGATAGCCGCGCTGCCCCGACAGGCTGGACGCGCCCTTGGCCTCCTTCGGCTCGGGGAACTTGGTCTTCGCCCGTTCGGCGGCGCTGAGCCAGCCCTCCTTGACCATGCCGTCGAGGACGTAGTTCCAGCGGCCCACGGCACGCGGCTTGTTCTCCGGGTGGGTCGCCACGTCGTACGCGTTGGGGGAGTTGAGGAGCGTCGCCAGATAGGCGCCCTGCGCGGTGTCGAGGTCCTTCACGTTCTTGCCGAAGTACGCCTGGGCGGCGGACTGCACGCCGTACGCGTTGCGCCCGAAGTAGCTGGTGTTGAGGTACCCGGCGAGGATGTCGTCCTTGCTCACCTCGCGGTCCAGCTTGATGGAGATGAAGAATTCCTTGGCCTTGCGGGTGACCGTCTGCTCCTGGCCGAGGTAGTAGTTCTTCACGAACTGCTGGGTGATCGTCGAACCGGACTGTTTGCCCTTGCCGGTGACGGTGTTGTACGCGGCGCGGATCATCGCCTTGGGGTCGACCGCGGACTCGCTGTAGAAGTCCCGGTCCTCGGCGGCGAGCGCGGCGTGCTGGACCTCCTTGGGGATCTGGCTCAGCGGTACGTTCTCGCGGTTGACCTCGCCGTCGCGGGCCAGCTGGCTGCCGTCGGCGTACAGATAGACGTTGCTCTGCGCGGTGGCCGCGGTGTTGGCCGGCGGGATCTCGACGATCATGTAGCCGGCCGCGAAGCCGCCGACGCAGAGCAGGATCAGCAGGATGAATCCGCCGAGCACCATGCGCCAGGTGGGGAAGATGCGCCGCCAGCCCTTGCGCTTGGGGCGCTTCTTCTTGCCTTTCTCGTCGGCGCCGGTCGCTCCGGTCGCTCCGGTCGCTCCGGTCGCTCCGGTCGCGTCCTCGTGGGCGCCTTCGGGGGCTCCGGCCGGGGTGGCCGCCGGGGGGTCCACGGGTTCGCGGGGCGCCCAGCCCTCGGGCTCTTTGCCGCCCGGCTGCTGTGGCTCGTCGCTGCTGCTCATGTCTCGTGGAACTCCCGGTTCGCGTCGCACGTCACGTACGCCTCGTACGACCCATTGCACACTGTCGCTTCCTGCGTTCCCTGCCAGGCACGCGCCGTGCGCCGAAAATGCCTGGCACGGGCGATGACGACCGCACTAGGCTCCGTCTCTTTGGTCCGGGCCGGGTGCGGCTTTCGTCAAGGCTCTCGGTCGAGTGCTCGTCAAAGCGTTCGTCAAAGCTCTTGTTAAAGGGGATGCGTGTGCGTACAGGACGGTTCCGCTTATACGCGGCCGTCGCCAGGAGCGGCTTCAGGCGGTACGCGACCTACCGGACGGCCACCCTGGCGGGGGTCTTCACCAACACGGTCTTCGGACTCATCCTCGCGTACACCTACATCGCCCTGTGGGACGAGCGGCCGGGGCTCGGCGGATACGACCAGTCGCAGGCGCTGACGTTCGTCTGGCTCGGGCAGGCGCTGCTCACGGTCATGGCGCTGATGGGCGGCGGCTTCGAGGGCGAGCTGATCGAGCGGATCCGCACCGGGGACATCGCCGTCGACCTGTACCGGCCCGCCGACCTGCAGACCTGGTGGCTCGCGACCGACCTGGGACGGGCCCTGTTCCAGCTGCTCGGGCGCGGTGTCGCGCCGATGGTGGTCGGCGCCCTGGTCTTCGACCTGGCCCTGCCCGGCGAACCGGGGCGCTGGCTGGCGTTCCTGGTCGCCGTGTTCCTCGGCGTGCTCGTGAGCTTCGCGATCCGCTTCCTGGTGGCGCTCTCCGCGTTCTGGCTGATGGACGGCGCGGGCACCACGCAGGTGGCGATGCTCGCGGGCACCTTCTTCTCCGGGATGCTGCTCCCGCTGAACGTCTTCCCGGGCGCCCTCGGCGAGTTCGCCCGCGCGCTGCCCTGGTCGGCGCTGCTCCAGGTGCCCGCCGACGTGTTCCTCGGCAAACACACGGGCGTGGACCTGCTGCGGACGTACGCCTTCCAGATCGGCTGGGCCGCGGCGCTGCTCACCGCCGGGCGGCTGTTGCAGGCCGTGGCCACGCGACGGGTGGTGGTCCAGGGTGGATGACTCCGTGCAGGCGCGGAACGGGCGCACGCGGGCGCGACACGGCCTGGCGCAGGTGCGGGACGGCGTCCGGGCCTACCGGCTGATCTCCGGCATGTGGATCCGCTCCCTGATGGCCTACCGCCTCTCGTTCGCGATGACCGCGTTCGGCAACTTCGCGGTGACCGCGTTCGACTTCGCGGCGATCCTGCTGATGTTCTCGCAGGTGGACCGGCTCGGCGGCTACTCGCTCTCCGAGATCGCCCTCCTGTACGGCGCCACGTGCACGTCGTTCGGGATCGCGGACCTCGCCCTGGGGTCCATGGACCGGCTTGGCAAGCGGGTGCGCGACGGCACGCTCGACACGCTCCTGGTGCGGCCCGCCCCGGTGATCGCGCAGGTCGCCGCCGACCGCTTCGGCCTGCACCGGCTCGGGCGCCTCGTGCAGGGGGCGTTCGTCCTCGGGTACGCGCTGGTGGTCCTGGACATCGGCTGGACCCCGGTGAAGATCCTGATGGTCCCGCTGATGGTGCTCTGCGGCGCGGGCATCTTCGCCGCCGTGTTCGTGGCGGGCGCGGCCTTCCAGTTCGCGGCGCGGGACGCGGCCGAGGTGCAGAACGCCTTCACGTACGGCGGCACCACGCTGCTCCAGTTCCCGCCGACCGTCTTCGCCAAGGACCTGGTGCGCGGCGCCACCTACATCCTGCCGCTGGCCTTCGTGAACTGGATCCCGGCGCTGTACGTCCTCGGGCGGCCCTATCCGCTCGACCTGCCGACGTGGACGGCGTTCGCGCCTCCGCTGGTGGCCGCCGTCCTTCTCGCACTCGCGGGCCTCGCCTGGCGCACGGGCCTGCGTTCGTACCGCAGCACAGGGAGCTGAACCACCGTGGAACCAGACCTCATCGCGGGACCGGACCTCATCGAGCTCGACGGCGTCGAGAAGGTCTTCGACGTACGCAAGAAGACCGGCTTCCTGCGGCGCGAGAAGCACGAGGTGCGTGCCGTGGACGGCATCAGCTTCACCGTGCCGCGCGGCGAGATGGTCGGCTACATCGGCCCGAACGGCGCGGGCAAGTCGACGACGATCAAGATGCTGACCGGCATCCTGACCCCCAGCGGTGGCCGGCTGCGGGTCGCGGGCATCGACCCGTCGCGCGAGCGCACCCGGCTCGCGCGGCGGATCGGCGTGGTCTTCGGCCAGCGCACCACCCTGTGGTGGGACCTGCCGCTGATCGACTCGTACCGCCTGATGCACCGCATGTACCGCATCCCGGACGCCCGCTACAAGGAGAACCTCGACCGGTGCGTCGAACTCCTGGAGCTCGCCGAACTGCTGGACGTCCCGGTGCGCCAGCTCTCGCTCGGCCAGCGGATGCGCGGGGACATCGCGGCGGCGCTGCTGCACGATCCGGAGGTGCTCTACCTGGACGAGCCGACGATCGGCCTCGACGTGATCAGCAAGGCCAAAGTCCGGGGCTTCCTGCGGGACTTGAACGCGGAGTCCGGCACGACGGTCCTGCTCACCACGCACGACCTGACCGACATCGAGCAGCTCTGCAAGCGGGTGATGGTCATCGATCACGGGCGCCTGATGTACGACGGTCCTCTTGCCGGTCTGCACGAGGCGGGGGAGAGCGAGCGGACCCTGGTAGTGGACCTGGAACGTGAACTTCCGCCTCTTGAGGTGGAGTCGGCGCGGGTGGTGAAGGTGGAGGGGCCGCGGCAGTGGCTCGCCTTCCCCGCGGCGGAGTCGGCAGCTCCGCTTGTCGCCCGGGTCGCGGAGCGGTATCCGATGGTCGATCTCTCGGTCAGAGAACCCGACATCGAGGCGGTCATCGCCAAGATGTACGCGGACAAGTCGACCTCGTAGGCTGCTCGTATGACCGACGAGCAGCCGCATCTCCCCGATCTCAGGGCCGCCGACGCCGACCGTGAGCGCGTCGCCGAACGACTCCGCGACGCGGTGGCCGAGGGCCGCCTGGACATGGAGGAGTTCGAGGAGCGCCTGGAGGCGACGTACAAGGCCCGTACGTACGGCGAGCTTGAGCCGATCACGCGGGACCTGCCCGCGGTGGACGCGAAGGTGTCCATGGTGAAGGGCCCGGTGAGCGGCGACCCCGCCGCCATCGACTGGTCCGAGCGGATGGTGAGCGGCGAACCGACGTCGAAGATCGGCTTCGCCTTCTGGGGCGGTTTCGGCCGCAAGGGCGGTTGGGTGGTCGGCCGGCAGTTCGACGGGATCGCCATCTGGGGCGGCGGCGAGATCGACCTGCGCGAGGCGCGCTTCACGGAGCGCGACGTGGAGATCCGCTGCTGGACCCTCATGGGCGGCATGCAGGTCATCGTGCCGCCGGAGATGACCGTCGTGGTCAAGGGCTTCGGATTCATGGGCGGCTTCGACGACAAGGCGACCGGCGAGGGCACTCCCGGCTCGCCCCGCGTGGTCGTCAAGGGCTTCGCCCTGATGGGCGGCGTCGGCGTGGACCGCAAGATCCGCCGGGTCGAGAAGCTGCGCCTCAAGGAGGAGCGCCGCCGCGAGCGCCTCGCGCGGCGGGAGGAGCGGCGCGAGCTGCAGATGCGGCGGCGCGAGGAGCGGGGCTGAGGAGCGGGGCTGAGGGGGCGGGGCTCAGTGCTATGACTGAGCCCCCGGACCGCGGCTACAGCTCGGCGGCCGCCGAGCCCCGCAGGCTCGTCAGGTTGAACGTCTCGGCCATCTTCCGGTAGCCCTCGTCGCTCGGGTGCAGGTGATCACCGGAGTCGTACTGGCCGCGCAGCTTGCGGGGGTCGTACGGATCGCGCAGCGCCCGGTCGAAGTCGACGAACTCGTCGAAGACCTTGCCGTCGCGGATCTGCTCGTTCACCGACTGGCGGACGTTCTCCAGGGCCGGCTCGTATCCCCGGTGGCCGCCGAACGGCATCAGGGTCGCCCCGACGACGCGCAGTCCGCGGGTGTGCGCCTGCCGGGTCAGCTCCCGCAGGCCTTCCACGATGCGGTCGGGGTCGTTCTGGTGCGGGTTGCGCAGGATGTCGTTGACGCCGAGCGCCACGACGACGGCCTTGACGCCCGACCGGTCGAGCACGTCGCGGTCGAAGCGCGAGAGGCCGCTCGGGTTGTCCGCCGGTGATCCGTTGCCGTCCGAGAGGACGCGGTTGCCGCTGATGCCGGCGTTCACGACGCCGTAGCGGGGACCGCCCGACTCGTCGCGCAGGCGGGCGGCCAGAGTGTCGGTCCAGCGGGCGTTGGCGCCCATGGTGGAGGAGATGCCGTCGGTGAGCGAGTCACCGAAGACGACGACGGTGCCGTCCGCCTCGTTGCTCAGGACGTCCACGGCGGTGAGGTAACGCCAGGAAGTGCTCTGCTGGTTGTACGCGGCGGCGTTCGGGTCTTCCGTACGGTCGCCCTCGGCGACGTAGCTGACCTGGCGGGCGTGCGGGTGGAAGGTCACCGGGCCCGAGGGGGTCGGCGAGTACGTCGTGACCAGGAGGTCACTGGCCTGCGGCACGCGCAGCCGGACCGCGTCGCTCATCACCTGCTGGCCCGCGGGGATCACCACGGACGTGTTGCCGTTGAAGTTCAGGCGGCGCAGGGTGCCCGGCGCGGCGGCCGGGTTGTTCGAACCGACGGCGACCGCGATGGAGGCGTGGGTGATGCTCAGCGGCTGCTGTCCGTACAGGTTCGACAGGGTGATGCGGGCGCTGTTGCCGCCGACGCTGGTGTGCACGACGTTGCGGATGGACTTGCCCGCGAAGCCGTTGCGGTGCGTGTTTGGTTCGGCCGCCGCGGGGGATGCGGCCCAAGAGCCGACCCAGGTGCCGGCGGAAGCGGGCGCGGCGGAGTTACGCGGGCCGCGTGGCCCCGCGCTGATGGTGTCCTGAGATCCGTCGTCGGTGGCTACACCGAGATATATGGCGGCGGAAATCACCACTATTACCGCGAGCACCGCGGCAAGCAGGGCATAACCGTGACGCTTGGTCATGCGGGCTGTGTCTCCTCGAGCAGGGGGAGCCCCCGGGCTCCGATGTGATCACCCCATGATGCGTCATGGGCCGTGAGGCGGCCGACACTGCCCCCCTCCGACCATTCAGACGCCGGGAACTTGTGGTCCGTTCCAGGAGTCGGTCAGGAAGGGGCGCAGAGAGACGGGGACAATACGGATGAGGATGCCGCGAACCACGCAAACGGGCCAGGTGGAGTGAGTGGAACGTACGAATCGAGCAATCCCGGAGGATGCGGCCGCAGCGGCTGCTGCCGGACAGCATTCCCGTGAGCCCCGCCCGGCAAGCGGCGTCCCGTCGGGCACTGGCTCCGCCGGGAGCGGTTTCGGCGGGGGTGGTTTCACGTACAGCCCCGCTGACGAGGAGAAACGGCGCGGCGTCCGCCGGATGAAGATCACCGCGACGGGCCTCCTCGTCTTCGTCGCGCTCGTCTACGTGCTCGCCAAATGGGCGCAGAACTCCGGCGCCGGAGCCTGGGCGGGCTATGTCGCCGCGGCGGCCGAGGCAGGCATGGTCGGCGCGCTCGCCGACTGGTTCGCGGTGACGGCGCTCTTCCGCCACCCACTAGGCCTGCCCATCCCGCACACGGCGATCATCCCGAACAAAAAGGATCAACTGGGCGCGTCCCTGGGCGACTTCGTGGGTGAGAACTTTCTCTCATCCGCTGTCGTACGGGGGCGGCTGCGCGCCGTCGGCATCGGCAACCGGCTCGGCACCTGGCTCGCCGACCCCGAGCACGCCGACCGGGTGACGGCCGAGCTCGCGACGGCGCTGCGCGGCGCCCTGACGGTCCTGCGCGACTCCGACGTGCAGGCGGTCGTCGGCGAGGCCATCACGCGCCGCGCCGACGCCCGGGAGATCGCGCCGGGCATCGGGAAGATGCTGGAGAAGGTGGTCGCGGACGGCGGCCACAAGCGGGTCGTCGACCTGGTCTGCGCACGCGCCTACGACTGGCTGGTGCTGCACGACGAGTCGGTCATGGACGCGGTGCAGGGCGGCGCGCCCGGCTGGACCCCGCGGTTCGTCGACAAGAAGGTCGGCGAGCGGGTCTACAAGGAACTGCTCCGGTTCCTCGCCGAGATGCGGGACATGCCCGAGCATCCCGCGCGCGGCGCCGTCGACCGCTTCCTGGCCGACTTCGCCGCCGACCTGCAGTCCGACTCGGAGACCCGGGAGCGCGTGGAGCGCCTCAAGCGGGAGGTCCTCGGCCGGGGCGAGGTGCAGGACCTGATCGCCTCCGCCTGGTCGGCCGTACGCGCGATGATCGTGGCCGCCGCCGAGGACGAGCGCAGCGAGCTGCGCCTGCGGGTGCGGGCCGCGCTGCTCTCGCTCGGCTCGCGGATGGCGACGGACGGCCGGTTGCAGGAGAAGGTCGACGGCTGGGTCGAGGGCGCCGCGGTGTACGTGGTGACGACGTACCGGGACGAGATCACCTCCCTGATCACCGACACGGTCGCGGGCTGGGACGCCGAGCACACGTCGAAGAAGATCGAGGCGCACATCGGGCGTGACCTGCAGTTCATCCGGATCAACGGAACCGTGGTGGGGGCGCTGGCGGGGCTCCTCATCTATTCGGTTTCGCGGTTGCTGGGGGCGTAGGGGGCCGCATAGGGGGCCGCGCCGGGCGGCTCTTCCTGGGTGGCGCTCCGAGTGGCGCTCCGGGTGGCTTCGGCGCGCGTGAGGGCGGCTTTGCCGGGCACTCTGGAGTAGCTCTCTCGACGCAGAGAGGGCCGTCGCCCGGGCGAGGGAGATACGGCCGGCGACGTGGGAGCAGCGGAAGGAGCCGCCCGCCATGACCGCGTCGTCCACGCCCGCCCCGCCGCCCCCGCCCGACCGGGGGCGTGCCGAGAACGGCAGCGACAACGAGAACAGGAACGGGAACGAGACCGGCACCGTCACCACCGCCGTCCCCGCCCGCCTCGACCGGCTGCCCTGGTCCCGCTGGCACTGGATGATCGTCATCGGGCTCGGCACGGTCTGGATCCTGGACGGCCTCGAAGTCACCACGGTCGGCAACATCGCGAGCCGCCTCTCCGAGGAAGGCAGCGGCCTCGCCATCAGCTCCGCCCAGATCACCGGCACCGCGGCGGCCCTGTACGTGGCGGGGGCCTGCGCGGGCGCCCTCTTCTTCGGCCGCCTCACGGACAAGTTCGGCCGAAAAAAGCTCTTCATGGTCACCCTCGCGGTGTACCTCGGCGCCACCGCGCTGACGGCGCTCTCGTTCGACGCCTGGTGGTTCTTCCTCTTCCGCTTCCTCACCGGCTTCGGCATCGGCGGCGAGTACGCGGCCATCAACTCGGCCATCGACGAGCTGATCCCGTCCAAGTACCGCGGCCGGGTCGACCTGATCATCAACGGCAGCTACTGGCTCGGCGCGATCGGCGGTTCGCTGCTCTCCGTCGTCATGCTGAACACGAACATCTTCCCGAAGGACATCGGCTGGCGGCTCACCTTCGCCCTCGGCGTCGTACTCGGCCTGGTGATCCTTCTCGTACGCCGTCACGTCCCGGAGAGCCCGCGCTGGCAGTTCATCCACGGCCGGGGCGAGGAGGCGGACGCGCTCGTCACGTCGGTGGAGCGGGAGATCGAGGAGGAGAAGGGCGAACGGCTGCCGCCGCCGGAGTCCGAGATCACCATCCACCAGCGCAAGAGCATCGGCTTCGGCCTCATCGCGAAGACCGTCTTCCGCGACTACCCCAAGCGCGCCGTCCTCGGCCTGTCCCTCTTCGTCGGCCAGGCGTTCCTCTACAACGCGATCACCTTCGGCTTCGGCGCGATCCTCACCAAGTTCTTCGACGTTCCCTCGGGCAGCACGGGCTACTACTTCGCCGTCATCGCGGCGGGCAATTTCCTCGGCCCGCTCTTCCTCGGCAAGCTCTTCGACACGGTCGGCCGCCGGATCATGATCTCTTCGACGTACATCGTGTCGGGCCTCCTGCTCTTCGGCACGGCCTG
Organism: Streptomyces longisporoflavus; assembly: GCF_014649775.1. Classification (GTDB taxonomy): domain Bacteria; phylum Actinomycetota; class Actinomycetes; order Streptomycetales; family Streptomycetaceae; genus Streptomyces; species Streptomyces longisporoflavus. Next base: position 190,008 of record NZ_BMTR01000003.1, read on the forward strand.
GCTGTTCGATCGGGGCTCGCTGAGCGCGACGACGCTCACGGCCTGCTGGTGCGTGGTCCTGTTCTTCGCGTCGGCGGGGGCGAGCAGCGCCTATCTGACGGTCTCCGAGATCTTCCCCATGGAGACCCGTGCCATGGCGATCGCCTTCTTCTACGCCGTCGGTACGGCGGCCGGCGGCATCAGCGGCCCGCTGATCTTCGCCAAGCTCACGGAGTCGGGCGTGGTCGGCGACACGGTGCTCGCCTTCCAGATCGGCGCGGGCTTGATGTGCGCGGCGGGCCTGGTCGCGGCGGCGTTCGCGGTGAAGGCCGAGCAGCAGTCCCTGGAGGACATCGCCAGGCCGCTCTCGGAGGCGAAGGCTTCGGGGTGAGGCCCGGGAAGATCGGGGGATGAGCGGAGAGGGAGTGGAGGGTTCGCGCCGGGTTGGCCCTCACCGGGTGGCGGTCCTCGTACGGGACGGCGTCCTGCCCATGGAGCTGGGCCTGGTCCACCAGCTGTTCGGCAACGCGCGCTCGCCGCGGGGCGCCCGCCTCTACGAACTCACGACGTGCGCCCTGACCCCCGGCATGATCCGCACGGACGCCGACTTTCCCGTCCACGCCGAACACGGCCCCGAGGCGGTGGCCGCCGCGGACACGGTGATCGTCCCCGCCTCGCACGAGCAGGACGAGTCGCTGGCGCCGGGCACGCTCCCGCCCGCCCTCGCCGCGACGCTCGACTCCGCCTCCGGCGCCCGTATCGCCTCCATCTGCACCGGCGCCTTCGTCCTCGCGGCGGCGGGCCTCCTGGACGGCCGCAGGGCGACCACGCACTGGCTGTCGGCGGACCTCTTCGCCCGTACGTTCCCGGCCGTGACCGTCGACCCCGATGTCCTGTACGTCGACGAGGGCCAGGTCCTCACCTCCGCGGGCGAGGCGGCCGGCATCGACCTCTGCCTGCACATGATCCGCGGCGACCACGGCGCGGCGGTCGCGGCGGAGGTGGCCCGCCGCACGGTCGTACCCCCGCACCGCGAGGGCGGCCAGGCCCAGTACATCCGGCGCCCGGTGACGGAACCCCGGCTGACGTCGACGGGACGGGCGAGGGAATGGGCACAGGAGCGTTTGGCGGAGCCCCTGACGCTGGCCGATCTTGCCGGGCGGGAGTCGATGAGCATCCGCACCTTCAGCCGCCGCTTCCGCGAGGAGACGGGCCTGACGCCGATGCAGTGGCTGACCCAGCGCCGCGTGGACCGGGCCCGCGAACTACTGGAGGAGACGGACCGCACGGTCGACCGCATCGCGGCGGAGGCGGGCTTCGGCACGGGCGCGTCGCTGAGACAGCACTTCCAGGCGGGGCTCGGGGTGTCACCGGGGGCGTACCGGATGACGTTCAGGGGGACGCGGGGCTCGGACTGAGTATCCGAGCATCTGAGTACGCGTACTCTGTCGCGCCCTCCGGCCGGGTCGGCAGGCTCTGTACGCATGACGGCAAAGTCGATGAACATGAGCGGGAGCATGAGCCGGCGGAACACGAGCGGGAACATGGGCCGGCGGAACACGGGCCTGCGCATGAGCCCGCGGAACATGGGCCTGCGCATGAACCCGCGCCACGAACTGAGCCCCATAAACCCGCGGAACCTGCTGACGTCCCTGCCCGGCAGCCCGCCCCTGCGGCGCTGGGTGACGCGCGTACTGGGAGCGGGCCTCGCGGCAGCGGCGTACCTCCTCTGCCTCCCCTGGGACCTGCGCAACCGCCCCGAGACGCCGGGCGCGCTGAACGAGACGTCACCGGTGACGGCGCTCGGAGTCACCGTCCTGGCGGTCACGATGCTGGCCCTGGCGGCCTACTTCGGCTTCCGCGACCGCCTCGTACTGGCGCTGCTGCTCGTGGCGGGCCCGCCGGCGACGCTGATGTACTTCTCCATCGACAGCCACCCGGAGCCGGACGCGGCGATATTTCCGCTGCCGCTGGTGTGGGGCCTCTTCGCGCTGGTGATGGGGACGGGAGTCCTCGCGGTGGCGGGCTTCGCGCGCCTGTTCAGGGACAGCGAGGCCTGAACGGCCCGTGGGGCCCGAACGGGCGGGGACTGGGGAGCAGCGGCGGGGGTCAGACCGAGGCTAGGCCGCGCGACGGCGGTCGGCGAAGGCCCAAGAGGCGAGCCCCACGCCGCCCGCGACCGTGAAGACGGCGGGCCAGGCCCCGACCTTCTTGGCGAGCGGGTGCGACCCGGCGAAGGCGGCGACGTACGCGGTGCTGAGCGCGGCAGCCGTCTTCGGCCCCGCGTTCTGCCGCCACTGCTGAGCGGCAGCGGCTCCCGCGGCGGCGAGTACGACCCCGCCAAGAGGCCGCTTCTTCGTCCACCGGGCGACGGCGAACCCGCCGACGAGCCCACTGGCGGCCGCTGCTGCTGCCGGTACCTTCGCCACGCCTGCCTCGCTTCCACGGCTCTGCCGCGGCTGCCGCCACGGCTTCCACCGATACGCCCTCAATGCGCCCTCAATGCGCCTTCGGCCCGAGGCTAACGCGCCGGGAAAGCCTTGCGGCGAGGGGGTCTGCGGCACGTAGGTTGGTGAGGGTGTGCGCTGCGCCTACGCGGCGTGTGCGACAGCGCCGCCGACAAGGGACCGATAGTAAAGATGACCGCGCGAACCACCGCCCGCACCCGAACCGCCCTGGTCATCGGGGGTGGCATCGCCGGCCCGGTTGCGGCGATGGCCCTGCACAAGGCGGGCATAGAGGCAACGGTCTACGAGGCGTACGACTCGACGGGGCACCCGGCCCCGTCCTTGAGCAGCGGCGGCGGCATGACGATCGCCCCGAACGGCCAGCAGGCGCTGGAGGCGATCGACGCGGCGGAGACGGTACGCGCCATCGGCACCCCGGTGACGGCACTGGGCCTGCGCAGCTGGACGGGCAGGCACCTGGCCCGGCTCGCCCCGCCCGAGCACCTCCCCACCACGCGCTTCGTATGGCGCACGGAGTTGCACGAAGCCCTGGCGGCGGAGGCGACGCGCCGCGGCATCCCGATCCAGCGGGGCAAGCGCCTCCTGGACGCGACGGACACGGGCACGGGGGTGACGGCTCGCTTCTCGGACGGCTCGCTGGCGAAGGCGGACGTACTGATCGGCGCGGACGGCCTGCGCTCGACGGTGCGGTCCTTGATCGCCCCGACCGCCCCGAAACCGCACTACGCGGGAATGCTGACGTTCACGGCACACGTACAGAAGACGGAACTCCCCTCTACGGAGGGGGTGTTGTACATGTGCTACGGAAAGAGGGCGTACTTCGCGTACCAGATCCGGGACGACGCGTCGGCGGTGTGGACCGTGAACCTGCCGCACCGGGAGCCGATGACGTCGGCGGAGGCGCAGGCGGTGGGGGCGGTGGAGTGGCTGAGGCGTTTGGCTCAGACCTTCACGGACGACCGCACCCCGGCAGCGGACCTGGTGGCGGCCACGGCCCCGGAGGACCTGCTGATCACGGGCCCCACAGAAACGATGCCTCCGCTCACGACCTGGAGCCGGGGCCGGATGACCCTGATCGGAGACGCGGCCCACGCCACGCCCCCCACCTCGGGCCAGGGTGCATCACTGGCCTCCGAGAGCGCGGTACAACTAGCGCGCTGCCTGAGGGACTTGCCCCCCGGCAAGGCGTTCAGCGCGTACGAGTCCCTGCGCCGCCCCCGCGTGGACCGCATCCTGAAACACACGACAGCCACCCCCACGGCCACCTCAGCAGCGGCCCGCACAGCCACCCCGAAACCGGCGGGCCCGCTCAGCCGGGTACTGAGGGACGCCCTCCTGCCGGTGGCGACGAAGGTAGGCGGGGCCGGGGGAGCGGTGTGGGGGGCGTGGCAGTTCGACCACCCGATCGACTGGGAGGAGCGGGTGGAGTAGGAACCGTGGAGTAGGCACGGTTGCGGGCCTGTTGGTGATGTGTTGGCCGGATTTGCGACGGTGGCGGAAGCCGCAAGCGACAAACGGCAAGCGACGAGTGGCTGGCGGCGAACGGCAACACACGCAGTACAGGTAGGGATCGAAGCAATGAGGAAGCGAAAGACACTAAAGACGGTAGGCAAGGCAGCAGGGGTGGCGTTCTGCGCGTCGGTCATGGTGGCTGCTGGTTCGGGGGGCATCGCAAACGCTGCGGCGGGCTGGGACCACGTGGGCAGCAGCACGTTCAAGCACCGCGACGTCGACTCGCACCTGTGGTTCACGGGCTACTCCCACTCAACCGGCGGCAGCTTCAAGGTCTGCATCGACAAGACGCAGTTCAAGGAAGAGATCACGCTGTGGGAGCAGGACTCCAATGGCATGAAGGACGTGGGCAAAAGGTCCACCAAGGGCGGCTGCCACGTCTTCAACGGTCTGGGTGACTACGTCGACGGCAGCAACAAGAAGGCAGAACTCACCCTGTCCACAACGGACGCCGAGGGCGGCGGCAGGGTCTTCTTCTACGACTAGCCTCCACGCGGCCACCCGCCGCGACTCCCTCTACCGGACGGCTCCCCCGTCGCCTGCACGGCGGCGGGGGCGGCCCGCCTCAGGGACGCGGCATGTCCCGTACGGATGCGACGAACCCGGCCCAGGCCCGCGCCTCAACGCCGAAGCGCCTGCCGGCGGGCAGCTTCGAGTCGCGCACGAACACCTGATCGCTCACGGTGGCGACTTCCACGCATTCGGTCTCGTTGCCCCCGCTGTAGGAGGACTTGAACCACACCAGCTCATCGGCAATGGCGCGCTCGGTGTTGATGCTGCTGGTCATTGAATCTCGCTCTTGCTCCCCGTTCCCTTCCCGGTGGCGGGGCGCGGGTTGATTCAGGGGCGCGGTATGTCCCCTATGGACGCGACGAACTCGGACCAGGTGCGCGGCGTGACGGCCAGCTGATCGCGGGCGGAGCCCTTGGAGTCGCGGACAAGAACATTGTGTCCGGTCACCGCCACCTCGACGCATTCGGTTCCGGACCCCCCGCTGTAGGAGGACTTGAACCAGTGGAGAGGGCGTCGGGCGTCCATCACAACTCCGTGAGGATTCGGCGAATGGTCTTGCTGGATGATGGCAGATCAAGAGCCTGTGCACGAAGGTAATCGAACGCCGACTTGTACCGCTCCAGTTCCTTCGGTTTCTCCATGAAGAGCCCGCCGCCGAGAAGGTCCACGTAGACGACGTCCAGGTCTTGGCTCTGACCTCGCAGGAGGACAAAGCTGCCCACCGCTGCGGCATGGGCTCCTGTCGAGAACGGCAGTATCTGTACCGTCACGTGCGGGGACTCGGCCAGTTCCAGGAGATGTCGGAGTTGCTCACGCATGATGTGGGCCCCGCCGACGACACGGCGGACGGCGGCTTCGTCGACGATGGCCCAGATGTGCGGCGGCTCGGAGCGTTGCAGAAGCTCCTGCCGTTTCATGCGAATGTCGACCATGTGCTGCACCTCGCGGTCCGAGCAGCCCATCTCTGACGCCCGGTGCACGGCTTCGGCATACGCCCTGGTCTGGAACAGGCCGGGGACATACATGCACGCGTAGTGCTCCTCTCGCACCACCTCGTCCTCAAGGGTCAGCATGAGGTTCATCGACTCGGGAATGGGATCGGCCAGGGAGCGCCACCACCCTTGGATCCGGGCGCCCTTGGCGAGCTCGACGAGGGCTGTACGCACCTCCTCATCGGCGTCGTACGTCCGACAAAGGGCGTCCACGGTGGGCCACTTGACCGTTCCCTCCTTGGTCTCGTAGCGACTGAGGGTGGCTTTGGAGATACCCACCCGAGCACCGGCGTCCTCCAGCGTGAGCCCCATGCGTTCGCGCAATCGGCGAAGATCGGCGCCGAGCTGGCGACGGCGGGTGGTCGGCCCAACTGCCATGTTTCCGGCCTCTCTTGTTGATCGGTCTGAGAGTGCCCCCGCTTCGGTGACGGAGCAAGGGCGCACGACCGGGGAGTGCGAAGTGGTCGCGTGCTCCCGGAAGCTCCTCATGAGAGTTCCATTTTGAGAGTTCCACTGCAACCCTGGGTGCACAGTCAGGCACAGTAAGCGATGCCTGCGCGGCGTGGAGGGGCTGGTCGACATGTCTGACTGCCGGTGCGGGGTGCTGAGAAGGGCGTGGGAACTTCCCTTCTTGGCCGAGCCGGAAGAGGTGGCAGCCCTGCGGCGCATGGTGCGGCTCCATCTGACCCGATGGGGTCTGCCCGAGGTCGTCGAAGCGGCGCAACTGTGCGTGAGTGAGCTCGTGGCCAACGTCATCACGCATGTGGGCCCGCACACGCCCACCACGCTCAGGCTCACGATGAAGGACACGTGCGTTCGCGTCGAGATCGGCGACCCCGACACTCGTGCGCTACCAACCCTGATCGCGGCCCGGGCAGACGCGGAAAGCGGACGAGGCATGGCACTGCTCGACGCGGTTGTCGACCGGTGGGGCGTAATCCTTCGAAGCGACTCCAAGGTCACCTGGTGCGAGCTGGCCACGGGCCTCGCCTCGCCGACCGGTCACACGGGCGGGCCCCGGGTCGATCGTGCCGAGGCTTTGATCGGCCACTACGGCGAGAGAGGCGTTTCGCGTCGCGTTGCGGACACATCCTTGACGGTGGCCGCCGCGGAGGAAGCCGCGATCGACGTCATCGCGGATCTTCTCCACTGGCTGCGGGCGCATGGCTGCGATCCGGACGAGGCGTTGGATCGGGCGGAGACGCGCTTCGAAGCCGGGTGGACCAGTGCGTGATCCCGGGGAGGGGGCGGGACGCCGAGGAGCCCGCTTCAGGGTAGTTCGCTGCGTTCGTCCTTCGGCCCCGACCGGTCGTCGACGGGCTTTGCCGATCGGATCACTTTGGCCACTTGGTCGGCCACCAGCTCCGGGTCCTCGTGCGTATAGAAGCGGAGGACGGTCCAGCCGAGGGATTCCAGGTGGGCGGTGGTCCTGGTGTCGCGCATGGCGTTCTTGTTGATCTTCTCTCGCCAGAACGCGGGGTTCGACTTCGGGAAGGTGGCGTGCTCGGGGCAGCCGTGCCAGAAGCAGCCGTCGATGAAAACGGCGACTTGAGGCCCCGGGAAGGCGATGTCGATCGTGTTGCGGGCCATCCCGGGGACGCGTCGCTGCAGTCGATAGCGGAGCCCGGCGGCGTGCAGCAATCGGCGGACGGTCACTTCCGGTTTGGTGTCCCGAGAGCGTTGCTTGCTCATGCGCGCGGAGACGACATGGGACGAGGGAAGCGGGCGTGAAGCAGGCACGATCTCAGTGTGCGGCATCTGCCGTGGCCTCGGCACGGGCTCGTGGGGACCATTCGGCGAGCGCACGCCACACGTCCTCACCCGGCGTCGTCAGGCCGAGCGCGGCACTGAGGACGTGAATGCCGAGGCGGGGCGGAACGGCATTGCCGATCTGCTGGGAGATGTCGCCGCCGGACCAGGGGAACCTGTGCGGGAAGGTCTGGAGCTGGCCCGCCTCACTCGTGCTCAGTCGGGGGAGATCATGCTCCGCCGGGTCGTCGGTGACGATGCGGTTGCGGGAGACCTTGCCGGTGACCGTGGCTGCGGGTTCGCAGGAACGGCGCCTGCCGCGCAGCCGAGGGTTGCCGCCGGTGCCGTAATTCGAAACGACCTGGAAGGGGCCGGTCCGCTGCGTGAGTACATCCTCCATGGCCACCCAACTCTGGCGCAGGAGATCGCCCGCGGGGCGCGGAACGCCCTTGCGATAGCGCTGATGTGTGGGTGTGGGGAGGGCGGCCGTGTGCCCGTCACGTCGAGCCACGAGGATGGCGCGGCGGCGGGTCTGTGGGACGCCGAATTCTTCGGTGTGCAGGATGCCGTGGGCGACCGAGTAGCCCTCGTCGGCCAGGGCCGCTCCGTATGCCTCCCAGACGGGAAGGGCCGCGGGGACCTGTTCGAGCACGATGGCGTCGTAGGGGCGGAGCTTGTCGTCGTCGATTGCGTTGAGCGCCCAGCGCAGAGGCTCGAGAACAAGCCCTGTGCGCTCGTCGTCCATGTCGGCGAGATCGGCGTCGATGTTGTTGCGTGCGTCTCGGTCGACCAGGCGTTGGACAAACTTCAGGACGTCGTCCAGGGCACGGCGACCGGCTCCGCTGCCGGCGACGGTGAAGCTCTGGCAGGGCGGGCCCCCGGCGAGGACATTCGCCTCGGGGAAGTCTCTTGGACCGTAACTCCGCACATCGCCGTGGATCGTGTGGAGACCCGCCGCGGTACGTGTCGTGACGGCGTTCGCGTCCCATTCGATCCCCGTCGAGGGGATGCCCAGGACCGTCGCGGCCATGTCCAGTCCGCCGGGGCCGGCGAAAAGGTCCACGATGTGGAAATCCACAGGTGGGAGCTGGTGAGGCAAAGCGACGGTCATGGTGAGCGAGTTTATAGGTGATGGAGGGGGCGAGGGAGCCGGTGGAGGGCCACGACCTCATGCGGTCGACAGCGCGGCGTAAATGGCACGTCCCAGCGCCTCGCCGACCGGGGGCGGGGAGGCGTGGCCGACCTGGCGGTAGCGGGCGGTTTTGCGCCCCGCGAAAACCCAGTCCTTCGGAAATCCCTGCAGCAGGGCGGCTTGCTCGACTGTGAGCGCCATCATGCCGTCGCGACCGCGGGTCGGGTTCCACACGAAGTCCGGGTCCGGCACCTCGTTCGCGACCGTGCCACCGTCCACTCCCATGCGCGCCCAAGCCCGCTTGGAGCCGGTGGGCCCCAGATCGGCGCCGCCACGGTCCCAGGAACCGCCGACGAGAGTAGGAGCGACCTCCGTGGCCAGCGCCATCCACTCGGCAACCCCTGCCCAGCCCCGGGCTGCCATGGATGGCCCGAGCGCCTGGCCGACGGTGGCCGCCGGTTCGGGGGAGCGGGGCGGAATCCGGAATGCGTTTGCAGCCTCGGCGCTCGCGAAGGCCAGGAGGATGCCCTGCTTCCGGAACTGGGGCACGCCGTAATGGGCGGCGTTGAGGACGAACCACAACGGGGTGTAGCCGCTCGCAGCGAGCTCCTGCTGTATGTGGTCCCGGAGCGGTGCGTAGGTCTCGCTGGTGATCAGATCCGGAACGTTCTCGATCAGGAGCGCGCGGGGGCGCAGGATCCGGGTGAGATCGAGGGTGGCGCGGAGGACGGCAAGTTCGTGGTCATTGCCGCGTTCTCGGGAGACGGCGGCAGCTGCCTTCACGCGTGGTAGCCCGCCCGAGATCAAGTCGAGTCGCAGCAAGGGTTGTTCCCGGGCGAGTGACTGAGGGTCCAGGGTGCTCAAGTCTTCCTCGCGGAGGCGCCAACCGGGTCTGTTCAGGCGCAGTGTGTCGAGGGCGACGGGGCGATGGTCGATCAGTAGGGCGGGGTCGAAGCCCGCGTACTCCAGGCCCAGTGCGAGGCCCCCCGCTCCCGCACACAGCTCCAGAGAGGTCAGCCGACGGGTGGGAGACGCGGGTTGCGAGGCGGAGATCGGCTCCGGCTCGGGTCTCCCCGTCTGTTCCGCCGAGGTCGCGCTCGTGGGCACCGTCTCTGCCGAGGCCGGCTGTGATTCGTCGGTCCGCAACGCGGCCACGGACTCGTCGACCACGGCGCTGAGTTCGGCCCGCAGGTCGGCGTCGGCCAAGGCCTCGAAGATGACGAATGGGGCGAGCCTCAGAAGCCGCTTGAGGAAGTCCCGCAGCACGTCGCGCTCGGGAAGGCCGTGCAGGTCGACTGCTGCCCAGGCGTGAAGAATGTTGCGTACGAGATGAGGGCTGCCGCCGAGGGCCTTGCGGCGGGCGTAGATCTGGTCGAAGGCGGCCTCGCCGAGGATGTCGAGCGCCGCGTACGGCTCGAGGGCCGCAGAGTCACGGACGAGGTGTGCACGCCACCAAAGACGACCGAAGACATGCCGGGTGAGGTCGCTGGCCACCACACGGTCGCCGGGAGGGCGGGGATAGCGCCAGTACGCGACATCGGGAAGCAGGATCAGCGCGAGAAAGGCCCAGACGTCGCCGGACGCGGCTTCGGCCGGCATCAGGTCCATCTTGCCGTGCAGGAGCGCGGCCAGGTCGAGGTCGAAGCGGGCCCGCGCCGCGCGAGAGGACTCCTCGGGGAAGCCCGCACGCTTGGCGGTCTCCAGTACGAGAGCCCGCAAGTCGCGCAGCTGTGACTCCGTGATCCGGTCGCCGCCGGTGGCCACATAGACCGCGGACTCATGGCGGTACGCGACGAGCTCGGCCAAGTCGGGAAGCGGCATCTCCTTGTATTGCTGGTGGAGCGGCTTGGCCTGTCCGGCGAGGAGACGAGGGTAGAGGAGAGCCATGGTTCATGCCTCCTGGAGGATGCGGGTCGCGGCCTGTAGTTCGGAGGCGAACAGGCTCGGCGAGTTCTGCCGGAGTTGTCGCAAGTCCTGGACCGTGCGGCCGGGGAAGAGCCGGTGGAAGAGGTTGACGAGGGTGGCGCCGAGGGAGTCCTCGGCGAAGTCCGCGTCGTCGACGAACTCCTCCTTGAGGAGAGCGTGTTCCACCATGATGCGGGCGCAGTCCGAGTACACCATCGAGAGGACGACGCGATCCACCGGGCCGGGTTTGGCCGCATGGGCGAAGGCAGCGGACACGTCCCCGGCCTTCTCGTTGACGAGGAGAAGCATGGAACCCATCGCAGCGGCATTCAGGTCTGATCCGAGCTGCAGGTGCCAGGCCGCTCCGTCCCTGAACGAGGTGTGCGCGAAGTCGATCACCGTCATGGGGAAGAGCGGCGCGTCGCCCTGCAGACGCAGAGCCGCGGTGTCGTCCCAGAGAAGCGAACCGGCGCGCCGCGGTGAGAACACGGCGGCCGTCGGCGTGGTCCGAGAGAGAACCAGCACCGTTTCCAGGACAAGGACCCCGCCCAGTTGGGCGCCCGGCAGGACGGCGTGGAGATCCACCGTGCGCACGCCTTCACCGGCGAGCGGAATCCGCTGCACGGAGCCGCGCAGATTGGAGCCTGAGGCGGTCCAGACGGCCGCGAGAGTGAGTACCGCGCCGTCGGAAAGTCCCGCCCCTGCACGAGCCGCCGGCAGGTCGACGTGCACGGTGCGGCTCAGCTCGACGTCCATGCGGTAGTCCCAGAAGTCGAGCGCCTCGGGGAGGTCGGTGGTGGCGCCGTCGAGGACGAGTTGCCACGGCTCGGTCCGGACGCACGAGGCTGCGGGTGAGCGGTAGGGAAGGGCGAGCCTGCTCACGATGCGTTCACCGCCCGGGTCTTCACGGTGATCTCCGTGATCGTGTCCGGGGCCGGCCGGACGACTGCGCGCCACACGGTTTCGTCGCCGCCCTCGATGACGTACGTGGGCGAGGCGTGGAGCCTGCCCGTCGGGTCCTCCCAGCCGACGAGGCCGGGCATCGCGGCACCCGCCGGGGGATCGGTCTCGCGGTTGCCGGTGCCGGGCAGGGCCACCGCCAGCTCGACCTGAACCCGCTGCACGACCGGCACGGGGAGAGTGAACGCCTGCACGAGGACGGCGTGTCCGAATCGCTCTTCGTACGTGGTCTCGCCCGCATACTTCACGCGTGGGCGGAGGGCACGGGCGCCGCCGCCCTCCGGGGTCGAAGACTCGGCCGTGCCTACGTTTCGGCCCTTGCGACGCTTGCCTGCGCGGTCGCGCGCGCTCGGGATTTCCTCGTCGTCGTCCGGTGCTGCGGTCGCCCGGCCCGTGGACGTGACGCCGTAGTCCGTGGCGCCCCCGGTGCCCCAGGCTCCTCCGACCAGCGGGGAAAAGCGGGCGCTGGCCGCGCCCAGTGCCACGTTCGCCGAGCCTTCGCGAGCTGATCCGCCCAACTGGAGGAGTTCGTCGACCGCTTCCTTGAGACGGGTGAAGGTGGTGCGGACGAATGTCCGGTCCTGACCCTCCAGACGCTGGTGGTTCCATGCATCGTGCGTCGGAGGTTCGGCCTCGGCGAAGGTGGTGTCCATTTCTTCGTTGGCGCGGAAGACGCCGGCGTACGAGAGGAGCTCGGTGCCCGTCTCACGCCCCGGCCAGTAGGTGACCACCAGCTCCGCCGGACGCATCAGTGCCACATGGTGCACGGACCGCTCGACCTGCACCATCTCCATGGCCCGGCGCGCGGCGGGAGAAGGATCGAGAGGGAGGACCGGACGCTGGACGAGACCCAGCCGACCCAGCTCTCGGACGGGCCTCTGACAAGACAAGGTTCGGCCCTCGTCCGTGCCCAACTGGCGGAAGGCGTCCACGAAGAGGTTGAGCGGGGATGTGGTGCGCGGGTCGGGGATCGGGAAATCTCGCCCTTCGCAGGTGACGGAGAACCGCATGGGCAGAGTGCCGTCGGCGCGTTCGAGCATCTTGGGCCACAAGTGCCAGGCCACGGTTTCGGCCAGGTAAGCGGCGGCCTCTTTGGGTTCCAGGCCGTCGAGTTGGGGATCGAGGATGACCACGCTCGTACCGGTCTCCTCCTCCCGAAAGGGAGTGAGGCCCAGGTGGCGAGCCGTATCCTCCGCGGCGGGGCCGATCAGAGGGTCGATGACGTCACCGGATGCGTCGCCCCACCAGTGTCGGCCGGTGTACCGGCGCTCTTCGCCTTGCTCGTCCCGGTCTCGATAGCTGTTGCCCAGAGCACAGCCGATCAGCCGGGTCTCCAGCTCTCCCCGGTCGTTCCGGCAACGGGTATGCACGAGCACCGTTCCGAGACTGGAGAGGAGATAGAAGATGGCCTTGCCGAAGCCATAGGTGCCGCCGCCGAGTTTGGTGTCGCGAGGTTCACCGACGTTCCGCACAAAGGCGACGAAGTCTTGGCGGCCCTCGGAGATCTCGTGGGCGCGGGTGGGGCCACCGAGGCCGTTCGTGCCCCGATCGGAAATCGTCATGATCCGAATCCCGGCGCGCAGGGCTCTGCGCAGGGCGAGGTGCTCGTTCGACGGAGCTCCGTTCAACATGAGCCTGCGCCAGGAGTCGGCATACGCAGGACCTACGTACCCAAGGTCGATACCGAAACGGACCGGTCCGTCCTGTCGCACATCTTTGGCGTCCCAACTGTTCTGGGCAGCTTCCCGTACGAGGATGGTGAGCAGGTCCAACTCGGGTCTGCCGAGCTGGTTGCGGATGCCCTCGGCCGCGCTCGCGCCTTCCGGCGGATACGGCTGGGAGTACCACTGGGGTTCGGTGCGCACGTCTGTCACTTGCTCTCCCCGAGCAGGGCGGCCAAATGTCTTTCCACGCGGGTCATCGGAAGAGGGACGGGTGGGGACACGGTGAGATCCACCGTGTACTCCACGTCCGTCACGTTGCCGGGCACCTCGGCAAGGGCGAGGTCGGCTGCCGTGAGGCGAGGGAAGCCCGATGTCACCGCATACCAGCGCTCCTCACGCACGAGGAATCGGACCGTGCGATAGCGCTCCGCATCGACGGTGTGGTAGCCGGCCTCGGCAAGGAGGCCGAGCAACGTGCTCTCGTCGTCGCACAGCCGCAGAGCCTGCTCCACGAGGTCCACGACGCTCGTCCCCTCGCCGCCCTCGGGGACGCGATCTACGCGCAGACAGGCGAGCTGTAGGTTGCCGCCCTCGGGCGGCTCCAATTGGCGCAGGCCATGGACGCGTATGCGCAAGGCGTCGCCGGTGACGGTTTTCACCTCTACGGATTCGGTTCCGGACGTGAAGTCGTGCGGGCGACCGCTCGGCCCCGCCCACAGCCTGTGGGCGCTGGGATTCTCGGCCAGGAGCCGGAGCAGTATGCACAGTTCGCCGTAGAGGCCCGCGAGTTGTATCGGGCCCAGCAGCGTGCCGTGCGCACGGAACAGGGCTCGCCAGCGATCCAATACCCGGTGCAGGGCTTTGAGCGTCTGGGAGGACGCGGGGGACCGGTCGTCTTCGCCGAGCCGGGCGATCTCCCGCAAAACGTTCTCGCCGAGTCCCGTGAAGACGTCGTCGAGATCGTGACGCAGGCAGCCGAGGTCGGCGTAGTGCTGGTAGACCTCCTCGTCCTCCAAGGGCCGCTTGCGCAAGTGCAGGACCTGGCCGTCCCGGATCTCGCGGACGTGCTGATTTCCGGCTATCGGTACCAACAGGTGTCGGTGACCCTCGCGATCGATGGCCGCGAGAACCGGGCCGCGTGAAGTGGAGACAGGTAACGGGGAAGTCCGGAGCCGGTTGTCCGCCGACACGGGAGCCAGCAGGAGATCCCGCCAACTCTCTTCCAGGGCCTGCCGGAATATGTCACTCATGCGGCGTCATCGCCTTCGAGGGTGCGAAGGTCTTCGTCGTCGTTGTCCTCCAGCCGAAGGCCGGAGAGGTCTGCCGAGATGTAACTGCCGTCCCACTTGATTTGACTGTCGTTCTGCCCGGGCTTGACCTCCGGGAAGACCAGTCCGACACCGACCACGTGATCGTCGGCACCGAGTGGCTCACGGAACTTCTTGCGGTGCTCGGAAGGGCAGGAGTCCTTGTCTATCGGATACAGCACGAGCAGGCCGGTGTCCGGGAGTTGTTCGCGGCGCTTCCGCCAGATCTCGGCTTCCGGGAGCTCACGAGGGGCGCCCCGCAGGTCGGCGGCGGCGTCGGACCGGCTCATCATGGTCTTGATGTCGGCGAAGTCCGGTTCGCCGGTGAGGTTGTGGAGCCGGGCACGGGTGACGCGGCCGACCGTGACGTCCGGGGCGAAGGTGAAGTCGCTGGTGGCGTTCCCCGCGCTGTTGCCGATGACCGCGACGTTCCAGCGCTGGAGGGAGCCCTCTCGTACACGACGCCGGATGTACGAAGAGATCAACTTGGTGTCGCACTCCTGGGATTTTTCGTGGAAGCGGTACCGACTCAGGAAGTCCAGCACGTCGGTATGTGGCACCCCGTGGAGGACGTGCCGACCCTCTTGGGGGCGCGAGTCGTGCGTGACTGCCTCAGTGACGGCACGACGCACCAGCTCGCGAGCGGCTTCCTGATTGTCCGCGAGCCAGTCGGCGCGGGTGTGGAAGTAGCGCGTCTGGATCCGACGGCCGCCGTACGACGCGCTTGCCCTGATCGCGGACTGCATCTTGGCCGCGGCGGTCACCCGCAGCACCGGGTGGGTGCGCACGCGGACGGCGAACGTCTGCGGGGTCTCGTTCTCGTGGAGGTAGACGTCGATGTCGCGACGCATGTCGGCCTCGACCGTGGCGAGATGACGGAACGATGCCTGAAGTTCGTCCGTCATCCACACGCGCGGGAGATCGGCGTACCCATGCCGGAAGCCGAACCAGCGGCCCATCTGCAGCAGGGTGTCGTATGCCGAGGCCGCCCGTACGAAGTAGGTGACGGCGAGCCCTTCCAGGGTGAGGCCACGGGAGAACTTGTTGCCGCCTACGGCGATGGCGACGACCGGGCCGTTGTCGTAGTCGAGCGTGTCCTCGCTGTCGGAGTTGTCCATGATGATCCGGCAGTCGCCGATGACGCCCGGCAGCTCCTTCAAGAGCGTCTCGAAGGGAACCTTTGTCTCCCGGAAGTCCTCGGCGGGCACACGCGCGGTCTCGTCATCCCACAGGCCGCGCAGCTTCCGCAGGGAATCGGGGTCGTTCAAATGGTCCAGGGTGTGCGCTCGAAGTTTCCTGAGCGGCTCACGGAAGCTGTTGTGGACCTGGATGCGCATGCTGGTGTGGATCAGCATGGTGGCGTGCTTGTTGCCCTTGCCGCGAGCCCGGCGCGCGGCGGTGGACAGCCAGAAGTACTGGATGGCGTCTTCGAGGGTGTCGGTGATCTCGGGCGTGAAGCCGTCGGCGTCCGCCCTCGTTGCAGGCGTGACCAGGGGGACGTCCTCGCCGGGGACACTGCGGATCATGTCGTGTCCGTCGTCGACGTCTTCGGGGTCCTCGCCGTCGAGGGCGTATCGACCAAAGAGGACCTCCGTGCCGAAGTGCTCCCGGGGCTGCGGCAGGTTGACGACGAAGTCGCTCGGGTACAGGTCCTTCGCCGCCGGATCGATGAGGACGTTGGCGAAGGGCGTCGCGGTGTATCCGACGTACGCCGCCTTCGGCAGGGTGTCGAGAATCCGGAGGATCAGCGGGTTGATCGAGGCGGTGGCGACGCTGGCCTGGTCTGCCTCGTCGTCGATCACCAGCGCGGGGGCCTGCCGCAGGTACTCGGAGGCCGACTCCAGCCAGCGTGCGAACTTCCGGAGAACGGTGGCGTTCTTCTTCACCACGCACAGGACGTGGGTGCGGTTGCTGCCGCCGAAGAATGACGCGGCGTTTTCGGTCGGAACGAAGTCACGTTCAAGCCCGGTGAGTTGTGACCAACCAGTCGGATTTGACTTCACCAGTTGCTCGGCGAGGCGGGCTTGGGTCTGACGACGCAGGCCGTTGTGGATCCCGGCGAGGACAATGAACAGTTTGTAACCGCGGTCCGCCGCCTTGGCCATCACCGAGGTGAAGTTGGTGGTTTTGCCGGACTGTACGTAGCCGACCACCAAGCCACGCGTGGAGAAGTCGGGCTCCTTGGGGTGGTTGAGCAGCGAGACGACTCGCGTGGATGCTGCGTCGAGGTCCGCGAGCGCGTCCGGGGCCCAGCCCGACCTTTCCAGTTCGCGCTGAATCGCGGGCCAAGCACGGTCGTTCTCGCGAGGGCCCGTGTACCAGGTCTCCCGGTTGCCGTTGACGGCTACCCGCGGCTCTTCCATCTCCTTGATCGCAAGCAGCTTCTGTTCGTGGAACTCACGGATCCCCTGGATCCGTTCTACGCCGACCCCCAAGATCTCCAGCTTCTTCACCGCTTCCGCAGGCGTGCTGGTGTCGAGGAGATCGCGAAAGACGCCGTAGATCTGGTCGAGTTCGCTGCTCACTTGTTCTCCTAACCGGGCCGCGCGTGGCGCCGGTCCCCCGAGTACGTGCCGACTCGCCGAAGTTGGTGCGGGTCGTGAATTCCAGAGTCCGCGAAAAGCGTGCTCAGTGCTTATGCGGGATACAAACTGACCGGGTTTACCGGTGGAGTTGTACGCCCGAGACCAACGAAGCCGTAGAGGGGGGAGGCCGGGATGCCGCCGGCCGCGTCTTCGTGTCGCAAGACGGTGGAGGGCGCATCAGGCATGGCTGTCGTGTTCCTTTGGAGCGCGGTACTGCACCTACGGAAGCAGGAAACAACGCCTTGGCCGTTCCAGTTTTCCGCTTTGACGATATCGCACAGGCGTTTCATATGGGGCGTGAGTGTAGATAAGGGGGCCAAGACGCCACTCAAGGCCCCACAGCCCCGGAGGTGGATCTCGCCGAAAGGGTGCGCCTCTAGGACACCCCGTGGCAGTCCCCGTAAGTCCGCCCCGACCCGCACCAACACCCCGCCCCCGCCTCCGGCGGCCACCCCGCTGCCCGCCCCCGGGCCGCCAGTGTTGTCGCGTACTGGGGGAGTAGTGACACGTCCGTCGGTTGTGCGCCCTCCGAGGCCGCGAAGGCCTCGTACGACGGGACCGTGCCCGTGACGATTCCCAGGTTGGGGGTGCCCGAGGAGGCGAGTTCCCTCAGTGATGCCTCTATGGTCGACAAGTGCGCCTCGTGCGAGGGGTATTCGGATTCCAGGGACGGGTACGCCGTCAGGAGTTCCGTCAGTTCCGCGGAGGGCCAGTGCAGGACCGCCACCGGGAACGGGCGGGACAGGGCCTCTCTGTACGAGCCCAATTCCGCCTGGATGCGGGAGATCTCCGCGCGCAGTTCCGCCGGGTTGTCCGAGCCGAGTGACCAGATTCGTTTCGGGTCGTGCAGTTCGTCCAGGGGGACCGGGGAGGAGGAGATCTCGTCCGCGAGAGCGTCCCACGCGTCGTGCTCCGCGCCCAGCAAGCGGCGCACCCTGTGGCGGCCGAACAGCAGCGGGCGTTGTTCGTAGGACGGGGCGGACGCGGGAGCGCCCTCGCCGCCCGGCTGCGGGAGCAGCAGTTCCAGCGCCTCCGTGAACGTCTCCTGCGCTTGTGCCAGCTCGTCGTGGGACTCCAGGGACTCCGCCGCGATCACCCACGGGGCCGGGTCGCGCGGCGCCGCCGCCCGGACTCCGTCGATGATCGCCCTTGCCTCCGCCTCATGGCCGTACTCCCAGAGGTTCGAGGCCTTCAGGGCCCGGATCAGGGTCGGGGCCGACGCACGCTGCGGGGCGTCCGGGGCGAGGAGGCGGTCGTAGAGCGTGGTCGCGCGGTCGCGTTCGCCCGCCAGTTCCAGGTGGGCCGCGGCCTGGAGCAGCAGGTGCTCGGTGTCCTCGGGGTACAAGCCGGCGGTCCGCTCCAGGCGCTCGGCTTCGGCGATGTGGTCAGCAGGCGTGTCGGGGCGCATACGGGACACCGTACTGCCGAGTGGGGGCGTTGCAGCAGGGTTGCCGTGCAGATCAGGGCAGTCGCATCTTTGTCGGCCACGCGTCGTGATCGCCATGGCTTGTTGGCGGGCTTGGGCTTAGTCTGCCGCCCTCTCGGGAGGGGCGGTGCCGGCATGCGGGAGCGGGTGGAGCGGGTTCCTGTTGTCGTGCAGGGGCGTCGTGGTCGTCGGGGGCGTGCCGCCCGTCTGGTGTGGGGCGGCGCCGAGGCTGCCGTGACCTGCGGTCTTGTCTTGCTGCTTCTCGTCGTCCATCAGCTCTGGTGGACCAACCGCCAGGCCCGCGAAGGCGCCGAGCGCAAGGTCCAGGCCCTTGAGCGGGAGTGGGGGAGCGGGAGCGGCCAGTCGGCGGACGGTGGTTCCGGTCGTTCTCCGGGGGACGCCGTCGATCCGGGGAGGGGCGGGCCCGGTCCCGACCCCGCCGGCTCTGATTTGGGCGGCCCTGACTCGGGCGACGGTGAATCCGCCGGTCGGCAGCAGCCCGCCCCGCGCCGGCAAACCGACCCCGCCCCCCGCTGGGACCAGGCCTACGCCGTCCTCCGCATTCCCCGTATCGGAATACGGGTGCCCGTCGCCGAGGGCATCAGCAAGGGCGCCGTACTCAATAAGGGATACGTCGGGCATTACCCCCGCACCGCCCAGCCCGGGCAGGGCGGGAACTTCGCCCTTGCCGGGCATCGCAATACGCACGGCGAGCCCTTTCGCCGCCTCGATCGGCTCGCGGGCGGCGATGAGCTGGTCGTCGAGACCAAGCGGGCCATTTACACGTACGTCGTCGACCAAGTCCTTGCCCGGACCTCCGCCCGCGACAGCGGCGTCATCCGCGCCGTCCCCCGCAGCCTCGTGAAAGCCGGGCACGGCTACAGCTCTCCCGGCTACTACATCACCCTCACCACCTGCACTCCCGAGTACACCTCCAAGTACCGGCTCATCGTGTGGGGGAAGCTGAAGTCCATGCGGCCCCGGTAGGACGCCGCTGGTAACCCCGGCAGCCTGTCCTTACGGCCGTCGGCGCCGATCCTGTATAACGGCAGCAGTACGTACGTTCGCCGTACGTCGTATCAGCAACAACGTCATCAGCGATGATCTTGAGCAGGAGAGAGGGGGACGGAAAGCCATGCAGGATCTGATCCGTGGCTGGAAGACCGCCCTCCGGCCCACCGGGCTTCTCCTCTTCCTCCTCGTCGAGGTCGTCCTCCTCGACGCGAGCAGCCTCACCGCCGCCGTCGCGCTCGCCGCGACCGCCGCCGCGGGCTCCGCGCTCGCCGTCTGCTCGCTGATCGCCGCGCGTTGCGCCCCCGCCGTGCCCCGTACGCGGGTACGGACGGCCATCCGCGACCGCGAGAAGCGCACGGCGTTCCTGCCGCAGCGCGATCCCGACGCCGCCGGGCGGCGGCGGCCCCGAGCGCCGGGCCGTCTCGTCATGACGGCCGCGTAGGGAACCACTACCGACTGACCTGGACCCCTTGCGGGCCGTCACGCCGAAAAGAGCAATCGCCCCTTTTCCTCGGCACGACGAGACCCCGGAGGGCTTCTCCGTGTTCAATTTCCTGTCCGGTTTCATGTCCCTGTTCGCCGATCTGGTCGGCTCCATCGCCGACCTGCTCGAACCCCTCTTCCACGCCTCCGCGACGGCCGCCGCCATCGTGCTGTTCACCGCTTGCGTACGACTCCTCGTCCACCCCCTGTCGCGGGCGTCGGCCCGCGGTCAGAAGGCCCGCGCCAGGCTGAACCCGCAGATCGCCGAGTTGCGCAAGAAGCACTCCAAGAACCCCGAGAAGTTGCAGAAGGCGGTGCTTGAGCTGCACCGCGCCGAGAAGGTCTCGCCGCTCTCCGGATGCCTGCCGAGCCTGTTCCAGCTGCCCGCGTTCTTCCTGCTCTACCACCTGTTCTCCAGCTCCAGCATCGGCGGTGAGGCCAACGCGCTGCTCGGGCACGAGCTCTTCGCCGCGCCCCTCGGCGGGCGGTGGGCGGACGCGCTCGGCGACGGCGGGGTCTTCGGGGCGCAGGGGCTCGTCTACCTCGCGCTCTTCGCGATCGTGGCCGCCGTCGCGACCTTCAACTTCCGGCGTACGAAGACGCAGATGGCCGCGGGAGCGTCTGCGAGCGGCGGCACCGACGCCCAGCAGGTGCCCGGCATGGGCGCGATCACCAAGGTCATGCCGTACATGTCGTTCATGACGCTGTTCACCGTCGCCTTCGTACCGCTGGCCGCCGCCCTTTACGTGGTCACCAGCACCACCTGGAGCGCGGTCGAGCGGGCCGTTCTCTACCGCGATGTGCCGATCGGCGCCGGGGCGCTGGCTACCGCCGGGTAACGGTCCGGTCCGTGAACAGGGTCTTGCGGGATGGATGACTAGCTTGGAGGATCTTCCAAACCTCCGATGGCCGCATCCCATCGGCCTGGCCACGCGGGCGGTCACAGCAGACCGGTCGCGCTCGACCAAGGGAGATTGACCATGAAGCTGCTGCGAGTCGGTACGGCCGGAGCCGAGCGCCCGGCATTGCTCGACGCCGAGGGCACGCTGCGGGACCTGTCCGGGATCGTCACGGACGTCGACGGGGCGCTGCTCGCCGACCCGGCCGCCCTCGACCGGGTCCGGTCCGCCGCTAATTCGGGCGAGCTGCCCGTGCTCGTCGCGGAGGGGCTGCGGGTCGGGCCGCCGGTGGGCCGGATCGGCAAGGTCGTGTGCATCGGGCTGAACTACCACGACCACGCGGCCGAGACCGGGGCCACGCCGCCCGCCGAGCCCGTCATCTTCTTCAAGGCGGCGGACACGGTCGTCGGCCCCGAGGACACCGTCCTGGTGCCGCGCAAGTCGGTGAAGACCGACTGGGAGGTGGAGCTCGCGATCGTCATCGGGCGCACCGCGCGCTACCTGGAGTCCGACGAGGAGGCGCTCGCGCACGTCGCCGGGTACGCGGTGTCGCACGACGTGTCGGAGCGGGAGTTCCAGATCGAGCGCGGCGGCACCTGGGACAAGGGCAAGAACTGCGAGACGTTCAACCCGCTGGGCCCGTGGCTGGTGACGCCGGACGAGGTACCCGACCCGCAGGCCCTGTCCCTCAAGCTCTGGGTCAACGGCGAGCTGAAGCAGGACGGGACCACCGCCCAGCAGATCTTCCCGGTGGCCGAAGTGGTGCGCTACGTAAGCCAGTTCATGACCCTGTACCCGGGTGACGTCATCAACACCGGTACGCCGGCGGGCGTCGCCATGGGCCGGCCGGAGCCGAAGCCGTATCTGCGGGCCGGTGATGTGGTCGAGCTGGAGATCGAGGGGCTCGGCAGGCAGCGCCAGGAATTGAAGGACGCGTAGCCCGCGACGACTCCGGATAACTCCGCTGACGGGGGGGGCGCCGTTGATGACGCGGCGCCCCCCCGTCACGGGTTAAGCGGAACCCTCCAGGAACCGCTCCAGCGCCTCCACCACCAGCGCGTGGTCCGCCGCCTGCGGAAGGCCCGAGACGACCACCGTGCCGATCACGCCCGCGCCCCGTACCGCGATCGGGAACGCGCCGCCGTGGGCCGCGTACACGTCCGGGTCCAGGCGCGAGGAGTCCTCGAACGTCGTCCCCTTGGCGCGGAAACGCGTGCCGACCAGGAACGACGAGCAGCCGTAACGCTCGACGACGCGGCGCTTGCGGGCGATCCAGGCGTCGTTGTCCGGGGTCGATCCCGGCAGCGCCGCGTGGAAGAGCTGCTGGCCGCCACGGGTGATGTCGATGGCGACGGGGGCCTGGCGCTCGCGGGCCAGTTCGACCAGGAGGGTGCCGAGTGCCCAGGCGTCCTCGTACGTGAAGTGGGGCAGGACCAGGCGGAGTTCCTGGGTCTCCAGTTCCTCCACGGTGGGTGCGGAGGCGGCGGGCGTCGTCATACGACCACCGTCACACCGTCGCGGGCCGAGCGGCGTGCCGCCTCCAGGACGTCGAGCGCGGCTGCGGCCTCGTACGCGGAGACCGGGTTGTCGCCGGTGCCGCGCAGCGCCTCGGCCACGGCCGCGTAGTACGCGGGGTAGTCGCCCGGCAGGGTCTTGACCGGGTTGCCGCCGCCGGTCAGCGGGGACTCGCCGGAGCCGACCCGGCCCCACATGCATTCGAGCTCCTCGCCCCAACTGTCCTCGGTCGCGGGGCGCTTGCCGTCACGGAGCGCGGCTTCCTGCGGGTCGAGGCCGTACTTCACGTAGCCTGCGGCCGAGCCGAGGGCGCGGAAGCGCGGGCCGAGCTGGGCGGTGGTGGCGCTCACGTACAGGTGCGAGCGGACGCCGCCCTCGTGCGTGATGGCGATGAACGTGTCGTCGTCGGCCTCGGCGCCGGGGCGGCGGACGTCGGACTCGGCGTACACGGTCCGGGCGGGGCCGAAGAGCACGAGCGCCTGGTCGACCACGTGGGACCCGAGGTCGTAGAGCAGACCTCCGATCTCTTCGGGGTCTCCGGACTCGCGCCAGCCGCCCTTGGGCTGCGGACGCCACCGCTCGAAGCGGGACTCGAAGCGCCATACGTCGCCGAGCTCGCCGTCCGCGACGAGCTTTTGGAGAGTGCGGAAGTCGTTGTCCCAGCGGCGGTTCTGGAAGACGGAGAGCAGCAGGCCGCGCTCGTCGGCGAGTGCGGCGAGCTCGCGGGCCTCGGCGGCGGTGCCCGCGATCGGCTTGTCCACGACGACCGGGAGGCCGGCCTTGAGGGCGGCGGTCGCGAGCGCGACGTGCGTCTTGTTCGGGGACGCGATCACCACCAGGTCGAGCTCGTCCGCGCGGGCCCAGAGGTCGTCGGCCGACGCGGCGAAGCGCAGTCCGTCACCGAACTCGGCGCGGGCCTGCGCCTGCCGCTCGGGGTTCGACGTGACGACCGTGTCGAGGGTGAGGCCCTCGGTGGCGGCGATCAGCGGGGCGTGGAAGACGGAACCCGCGAGGCCGTATCCGATGAGGGCTACGCGTAGAGGGGAGCCAGAGCCAGTGGAGCCGATACCAGTCATGCTTTCCACTTAAGCAACGGTGTTGCCAAAGCGCAAGCGCGCGCGACAATGGGGCTGTGAACAGGACAGACGCGGGAGTCGAGGGCGGCGGTGGCCGGGGGAACGGCGCCAGGGGGAATGGCGGCCGGGGAAACGGCGGCAGGGGGGCGGGTGCCGGGGCGAACCTTCTCGCGCTGCGCGGGCACAACGCCGCCCTGGTGCTCGACCTGCTGCGCACGGCGGGCGAGGCCGGCATAAGCCGCCTCGAACTGGCCGAGCGGACCGGGCTCACGCCGCAGGCCGTCAGCAAGATCACCGCGCGGTTGCGTACGGAGGGGCTTGCCGCGGAGGCGGGGCGTCGCGCGTCCACGGGCGGCAAGCCGCGGACGCTGCTGCGGCTCGTCCCGGAGGCGGGCCACGCGGTCGGTCTGCATCTGGACCGCGACGAGCTGACCGCGGTCCTCGCCGATCTGACGGGCCGCGTGGTCGCGGAACGGCGGGCGCCGCTGGAGTTCGCCGCCGGGGCGGAGGCGGTGGTGGATGTGGCGGTGGGGGTGGTGCGGGGGCTGCTCGGGGACCAACTGCCTCGCTCGGCCGGCTCGTCCGCCTCGGGCTCTGGTTCCGGCATTGGCTCTGGCTCCGGGGCGGGCTCTGGCTCGGGCTCTGGTTCCGGCATTGGCTCCGGCTCCGGGGCGGGCTCTGGCTCGGGCTCCGGTTCCGGCTCTGGCCCCGGCATACTCGGCGTCGGGGTCGCGCTGCCGGGGCCGCTCGACCACTCCGAGGGAGTGTTGCACCGCGTCACCGGATTCCCCGCGTGGGACGGCTTTCCGTTGCGGGAGGCGTTCGCGGGGCGGCTCGGGCTGCCGGTGGTCGTGGACAAGGACACGAACGCCGCCGCGCTCGGGCTCGCGCTCGGCGGGGTGGCGGAGTCCTTCGCTTACCTGCACCTCGGTACGGGGCTCGGGGCGGGGCTCGTCCTGGGCGGCGACCTTTACCGCGGGGCGCGGACCGGGGCGGGCGAGTTCGGCCACCAGGTGATCCAGCTGGACGGCCCGGAGTGCGGGTGCGGTGACCGCGGCTGCATCGAGGCGCTGTGCCTGGCGGCGGTCGCGCGGGGGGATCTGGACGAGGCGGCGCGGGTGCTGGGAGCGGGTGCCGGGAACCTGGTCAGCCTGCTCGACATCGACCTCGTACTGCTCGGCGGCCGTGCGGTCCTCGCGGACGAGGAGCGCTTTGTACGAGGAGTCGGAGCGGTCGTCACGGCACGCGCCCGGAGGGGCGGCGGGGGCAGGGAGGTCCCGGTGGCCGTGGCGTCCGGGGGCGAGAGGGAGGTGGCGGAAGGCGCCGCACAGCTGGTCCTTGCGCCTGTCTTCGGGCGGGCGGATGTGGCGTTTGCGGTGGGGCGGGGGTAGGGGGGAGCGGGGGTAGGGGGTAGCGGGGGTGGCGGGCTGGCGGGGGTGAGGCCGGGTGGCTGGTCGTTTCGGCGGCTTTGAGTGTGGCGGGGCTGGTAGTCGTGCCTGTGTCCGGGTGTCGGCGGGTGGGGTGTTCGTGGTGGAGCGGGGTAGCGGGCCGTCGGGAGTGACGCCGGGTGACTGGTCGTTCCGGCAGCTGCGGATGCGGCGCGGCTGGGCCTTGTGCCTGTATCCGCCCGCCCCGTCAGCCGTAATTAACGGAAAGTCAGCTGATAGGAGTGACTTGCGCGGTCCAGTCGGCCGTACGGGGTTGTGGCGAGTGCGGTGAGGCCGTGCGGGGGTGGCAAGGTCGCGGGCCATGACCCGTGTCTTGTCGTCGCAGGCCATGATCCGTGTCCTGTCGCTGTGGACCGCGACCCGCGTTCTGGCGTCGCAGGCCATGACCTGTGTCCTGGCGTTGTGGGCTGCGACCCGTGTCGCGTCATTGCGACCCGCGACCCGCGTCCTGTCGTCGCAGGTCATGACCCGTGGCATGCCGGTGCGGGCCGCGGCCCGTGTCGTACGGCCCCGCCCCCGCCCCGCCCGTCCGCTCCGTGCTCAGCAAAGGCCCCCCATGCGACTTCGCCGCTCTCTTGCCCCGGGCATCACCGGCATCACCGCCGCTGCCGCCGCTCTCGCGTCCGCCGTGGCCGGGACAGGGCCGGCCGTTGCCGTGCAAGGGCTGCCGGGGAGCGACGCGGCGGCGGTGACGGTGGCCGCCGCCGTACAGCGACCGCAGGCGGCCCAGCCCCCCATCTGCTCCGACCCGACCGGCGAGGACTTCCCCATCGGAACGCGGATCAGGGGCGGTCCCCCCACCTACGAGGCCGGTGGCGGCTACCGGAGCTGGTCCGTCGAGCTGGCCAACACCACCCGCGGCACCTGCGGGAACATCCACCCGGTCGTCGTCATCGTCGACAAGGAGCGCGAGCTGACGCCCCGGCAGGTCCAGTTGGAGTTCCACGACGGCAAGCGGTGGCGGACCGTGGGGTTCGAGCGTACGGACCGGGACGAGAACGTCGGCGTCTTCGACGACGGATTCCCCGGCTTCACGGTCAAGGCGGGCAAGACCCGCACCGTGAAGGTGCGGCTCTCCTTCACCTCCGCCGCCAGGTCCGAGCACGCCGTGATCTCCGCGGCCGTCGTACAGCGCCGCGACGACGACGGCGACTGGGTCGGGGAGTCCGAGGACTACCCGTTCGGCATCGAGGGCGATGGCGGCACGGGTGGCACCGGCGAAACGGGAGGTGTGGGTGACACGGGGGGCGTGGGCGCCGAGGAGGAACCCGAGGGCAGCGTGGACGCGGGGCGGGACGGAGGCGCCGGCGACGGAGGGCGTGAACGCTCCGACGGCGGCGACTCCTCGTACGCCGACGAACTCGCCGCCACGGGCCCCCGCGCCCTGCTCGGCGTCACCGCCATCGCCTGCGCGCTGTTCGCCGCGGGCTGGGCCCTCCTCACAACGACCCGCCGCGTACGCGCGGCACGGCGACGCTGAGCGGCCCCGCTCTCGCGGGGCGCTGAGGACGAGGTCCCGCTGCTCGCGGGGCGCTGAACGCGAGGCCTCGCTGCCACGGCGACGCTGAGCGGCCCCGCTTTCGCGGGGAGCTGAGGGACGAGGTCCCGCTGCTCGCGGGGAGCTGAGGACGAGGTCCCGCTGTCGCTGGGGCGCTGAGCGCGATGCCCCGCTGCCGCGGCGACGCTGAACACAAGCTCCCGCCACCGCGGCGACGCTGGACCCGGAACCCAGCCCCGCCCGCCGGGGCGACCGGGAACCCCGCCCAGCCCGCCGGGACGACCAGCACCCCTCACCCCGCCCCCGGAGGCGCCCAGCACCCCCCACCCCACCCCACCCCCCTCCGCTCACCCCCCCGTTCACAAACATCTGCGAACATCCCCGAGTGGACAACCCGAACTCCCCGCAGAATCCCCCGCACCCCCCCGCCCACCTACTAGGTCAAGTGCCCGGCGCCCCCATCCGGTCCGGGATTCCCGAGCACGGGCGTATTCCTAAGTACTACGCGGTCAAGGCCAGGATCGCCGAGTTGATAGAGGAGTTGGGGGACGGGCGGGTGTTGCCGACCGAGCGGGATCTTGCCGTGCGGTACGAGGTCGCGCGGGAGACCGTGCGGCAGGCGTTGCGTGAGTTGCTGCTCGAAGGGCGGCTGCGCAGGCAGGGCCGCGGGACCGTCGTCGCGGGGCCCAAGCTGGAGCAGCCGCTGTCCCTCGCGAGTTATACGGAAGGCGTGCGCAGGCAGGGCCGCACTCCCGGCCGGCATCTCATCTCCCTCGACCGGTTCCCCGCCCCCGCGGCCCTCGCCGCCGAGATCGGCGTCGAACAGGGCGAGCCCGTCTGGCACATGGAGCGAGTGCTGCTCGCCGACGACGAGCGGGTGGGCCTGGAGAGCACATACGTCGCGGTCGCCCGCGTCCCCGCGCTCGACCGCGACTTCGAGCCCGACTCCTCCTTCTACGCCTACCTCCGCGACCAGCTCGGCATCTCCTTCGGCGACGCCGACGAACGCATCGAGACGGTGCTCGCGACGCCCCGCGAAGCCCTGCTGATCGGCACCCCTCCTGCCCTGCCCATGCTGCTCATCCACCGCGTCTCACGCGACACCTCCGGCCGCCCCCTGGAACGCGTCCGCACCCTCTACCGGGGCGACCGGTTCTCCTTCACCACCCACCTGGGCAGCAGCGGCGGCTCCTGAACGGCTCCTGAACTCCCCGACGCGGTACGGCATCAGCCGACAGCCGTGCCTGCTCAACTTGGTAACAGGAGCATAACGGGTCTGGTCCAAGCTTGGGTGGCCGTTCACCGTCCCGTTGCCGACCCGACCGCGGCGGGTCACCCGCCCCCAGCAGCGTTGCCGCCGTGAGAGTCATCGTCGTAGGAGCCGGCGTGGTGGGAACCATGCACGCCTGGCACGCAGTGGAACGCGGCCACGAGGTCGTACAGATCGAGCGCGAGAGCGAGGCCCGCGGGGCCTCCCTGCGCAACTTCGGGCAGATATGGGTGAGCGGCCGCGCCGGAGGCGAGGAGCTCGACACCGCCCTGCGCGCCCGCGAACTGTGGGAGGAGATAGGCCGGCGGGTGGAGGGCATCGGCTTCCGGGCCAACGGCTCCCTCACCCTCGTGCGCAACGAGCGCGAGCACGCGGTCGCCGAAGCCGCCCTCGCCCGCCCCGACGCGGCGGCCCGCGGCTACAAGCTGCTCGGCGCCGACGAGGCCCGCGCACTCAACCCGGCGCTGCGGGGCGAATTCATCGCCGGTCTGTGGTGCGAGCGGGATGCCGCCGTGGAGCCGCGCACCGCCCAGCTCCGGTTGCGGGAGGCGCTGCTGCGATCCCCCCGCTACACCTTCCTGCCCGGTCGCGAAGTCCGCGAGGTCGTCGGCGGGAGTGCCGTGCGGGACGACCACGGCGACGTTCACACCGGTGACGTCGTTGTGCTCGCCACCGGCGCCTGGCTCGGCGGTCTCGTACGCGAACTGGCGGGCCCCGACCTGCCCGTACGCCGCGTGCGGCTGCAGATGATGCAGACCGCGCCGCTGGGCGAGACGCTCACCACCTCCGTCGCCGACGCGGACAGCTTCCGCTACTACCCGGCCTACAAGTCGGACGCCCTCGACGCGCTCAACGCCGGGCAGGCGCAGACCCCGACCGCCGCCGCGCACAAGATGCAGCTGCTCATGGTGCAGCGTGAGGACGGCGGCCTGACCATCGGCGACACCCACGAGTACGAGCACCCCTTCGCCTTCGACACCCTCGAAGACCCCTACGACCACCTGACCGAGGTAGTCGAGGGCTTCCTCGGCCGCCCGCTGCCGAAGATCAGACGGCGCTGGGCCGGGGTCTACGCACAGTGCGTCGACACGACCCGCGTCGTGCACCGGCAGCAGGTACGCGACGGCGTGTGGCTGGTCACCGGGCCCGGCGGGCGCGGCATGACGTGCTCGCCCGCGATCGCCGAGCAGACCGCCGACGAGTTGGGATGGTGAGGGAAATGCGAGACGGCACGGTGAACGAGCGCTGCGGGCTCGTCGTCCTGGACATGGCCGGTACGACCGTCGCGGACGGCGGCCTCGTCGAGGAGGCCTTCTCCGCCGCCGCGCGGGAACTCGGCGTCGAGCCGGGCTCCGCCGACCACGCGGAGAAGCTGGACTACGTACGCGCCACCATGGGCGAGTCGAAGATCTCCGTCTTCCGGCATCTGTTCGGGGACGAGGCCTTTGCCCAGCGCGCCAACGGGGCCTTCGAGAAGGCGTACGGGAATCTCGTCGAGGGCGGCAGGATCGCCCCTGTCGCCGGGGCCAGGGAGGCCATCGAGGAGCTGCGGGACGAGGGACGGACCGTGGTGCTCAGCACCGGGTTCGCCCGCGTCACGCAGGACGCCATCCTGGACGTCCTCGGCTGGCGTGACCTGGTCGAACTGACGATGTGCCCCGCCGACGCGGGAGGCCGGGGGCGGCCCTACCCAGACATGATCCTCGGTGCCTTCCTGCGGACGGGCGCGGTGGACGACGTCCGGCGGATCGCCGTCGCGGGCGACACGGCGTACGACATGCTCAGCGGCGTACGAGCCGGCGCCTCGGTCGTCGCCGGGGTGCTCACGGGGGCGCACGACGACGCGGCGCTGCGGGCCGCCGGCGCGACGCACGTACTCGCAAGCGTCGCCGAGCTGCCCGCCGTCCTCCGGGGTGTCGGGGCATGAGCAGCGGCATCCGCTTCGACCGCGTCTCGGTCGCCTACGGCAAGAACACCGTCCTCGACGCGCTCGACCTGACCGTCGAGCCCGGCGAGGTCATGGCCCTGCTCGGCCCCTCGGGCTCGGGCAAGACGACCGCGCTGCGGGCCGTCGCCGGGTTCGTGCGGCCGGCCTCCGGGCGGGTGTTCATCGGGGAGCGCGATGTCACCGGCCTGCCGCCGCACCAGCGGGGCATCGGGATGGTCGTCCAGCAGTACGCGCTCTTTCCGCACATGCGGGTCGCCGAGAACGTCGCCTTCGGCATGAAGGCGCAGAAGGTGCCCAAGTCCGAGATTCCGGGGCGGGTCGCCGAGGCGCTCGACATGACGGGGATGGCCTCGTACGCGCGGCGGTTTCCCCGGGAGCTCTCCGGCGGGCAGCAGCAACGGGTCGCGATTGCGCGGGCGCTGGCCATCCGGCCGGGGGTTCTGCTGCTCGACGAGCCGCTTTCCGCGCTCGACGCGCAGTTGCGGTCGGGGATGCTGGGGGAACTCGCCCGATTGCACCGGGAATTGCCGGACGTCTCCATTCTGTATGTCACTCACGATCAGGTCGAGGCGCTCACTCTCGCGGATCGCATCGCCGTCATGGACAAGGCCCGGCTCAAGGACTGCGGTACTCCGCAGGAGCTTTACCGGGCTCCCCGGACCGAATTCACGGCGTCCTTCGTGGGGAACGCGAATCTCCTTCCGGTGCGGGTGGGGTCCGGTGCCGTCTCTTTCGGCGCCACTGATCTGAAGGTCGATACGGGGGACGTGGCTCAGGGAGCCACGGCCACGCTGTGCGTGCGGCCGCATCTGGTCGGGCTCGGGGACGGCCCCAACGCCCTTTCCGGGAGGGTCGCCGAGGTGCAGTGGCGGGGGGCCACCCACCGGCTGTACGTGGATGTCGCCGGGGAGCGGGTCAAGGCGGACCTGCGGGAACTCCGGACTCCGCCGGGGATCGGGGACGAGGTCACCCTGCATTTCGCGCCGGAGGACGCGGTGCTGCTGGGTGCGGGGGTGACCGATGGCTAGCGCCACGCTGACCGTGCGGGCCGGGAAGGACAAACCTCCGCCGAAGACCCCGGGGTGGATATGGGCCCTTCCCCCTGTCGCTCTCCTCGCCCTCTTCTTTCTCTACCCTCTCGCCCTCGTCGTCCAGCAGTCGGTCCAGCCCGACACCGGCGGGACCTCGCTTCAGCCCTACTCCGACGTCTTCGCCTCCGAAGCGTTCCGGGAGGCGCTCGGGACCACCGTGTGGCTGGCCGTCGGGGCCACCGCCGGATGTCTCGTGCTGGGGTTCGCGCTCGCGCTGATCATCGCCTTCGTGCCGTTTCCCGGCGGGAGAGCCGTCGCCCGGTTCATCGACGTCTTCCTCTCCTTTCCGTCCTTTCTCATCACCCTCGCCCTGCTGTTCATCTACGGCACCAAGGGCATGGCGAACGGAATGTGGACGGACGCGACCGGCGCCGCCGAGGGGCCCTTTCAGTTCCTCACCACCCCGTGGGGCGTTCTCCTCGCCGAGATCACGTACTTCACGCCCTTCGTGATGCGCCCGCTGCTCGCCGCTTTCTCGCAGATCGACACCGCGCAACTGGAAGTCGCGTCGAGCCTCGGGGCGAAGCCGGGCCGTATCGTCCGGCGGGTCATCCTGCCCGAGGCGCTGCCCGCCCTCGCCGCCGGCGGCAGCCTCGTACTGGTGATGTGTCTCAACGAGTTCGGGATCGTCCTCTTCACCGGGGCGAAAGGGGTCACGACCCTTCCCATGCTCGTCTACAGCAAGGCAATTCTCGAATCCGACTATCCGGCGGCCTGCGTCGTCGCCGTGGTCAACGTCGCGATCTCCGTGGGCCTTTACGGTCTCTACCGGGTGGTGAGCCGTCGTGTTGGTGCATAGCCGCAAGGGGAAGCTGGCCACTTGGGCCCTCTTCCTCGTCCTTTTCCTGCCCCTTTTCGCGCTGCCGCTCCTGGTGATCCTGGCCGCGTCGTTCTCGGCGCACTGGTCCGGCGCTTTTCCGTCCGGATTCACCACCGGGCACTACGAGGCCGCCACCCGCGGTGAATCGCTCACGGCGCTCACCACCAGCCTGGTCACCGCCGTCAGCGCGAGCCTGCTCGCTCTTGCCGTCGGGTCGTGGGCGGCGCTCGCCGCGGCCTCGCTGAAGAACGGAGGCAAGAGGGTGCTCGACACCCTCTTCATGCTGCCGGTGGCCGTGCCCTCCGTCGTCGTCGGGCTCGCGGTCCTCGTGGCGTTCAGCAAGCCGCCGATGATCCTCAACGGCACGCGCTGGATCGTGATCCTCGCGCACACCATTCTTGTCACGGCGTTCGCCTACCAGTCCGTATCGGCTGCGATCGTCCGCCTCGACCCGGCGTACGAACAGGCCGCCGCCTCGCTCGGCGCCCGGCCCTCGTACGTCCTGTGGAAGGTGAAGCTCCCGCTCCTGCTGCCGTCGCTCAACGCGGCCGCCGGACTCTGCTTCGCGCTCTCCATGGGCGAACTGAGCGCCACGATGATGCTCTACCCGCCGGACTGGCTGCCGCTGCCCGTGCAGATCTACGCGGCCACCGACCGCGGCTCCCTGTTCACCGGCGCCGCCGTCGCGGTGGTCCTGATGGCGGCGACGCTGCTCGTCCTCTTCGGCGTCTCCCGCGTCCGCACCCGCGCCTCCTACCGCTGACCCCCGTCTCCACCCCTTCGCAAGGAGCATCCCGCGTCATGTCCCGCGTCCCGCAGATCCGCACGCTCGCCGCCGTCTCCGGCAGCCTCCTCCTCGCAGGCTCCCTCACCGCGTGCGGCGGCGAATCCTCCGCGTCCGACGCCAAGGAGGTCACCGTCTACAGCGCCGACGGCCTCAAGGGCGAGAACGGCGACGGCTGGTACGACCAGGTATTCAAGGACTTCGAGAAGAAGACCGGCATCAAGGTGAACTACGTCGAGGGCGGCTCCGGCGAGATGGTGCAGCGCGCCGTCCGCGAGAAGTCCAACACGCAGGCCGACGTCATCATCACCCTGCCGCCGTTCATCCAGCAGGCCGACGACAAGGGCCTCCTCCAGGCCTACGAGCCCGCGGGCTCCGACCAGGTGGACGGCGCCGACAAGGCCCCCGACGGCAAGTGGACCTCCGTCGTGAACAACTACTTCGGCTTCATCTACAACAAGAAGGAACTCGGCGGCGGCAAGGCGCCCGAGCCCCCCAAGACCTGGGAGGACCTCACCGAACCCGCGTACAAGGACAAGGTCCAGTACTCCACGCCCGGTGTCGCGGGCGACGGAACCGCCGTGCTCATCAAGGCGATGCACGACTTCGGCGGCAAGAAGCCGGCCATGGACTACTTGAAGAAGCTCCAGACGAACAACGTCGGGCCCTCCGCCTCCACCGGCAAGCTCGCGCCCAAGGTCGACAAGGGCGAACTCCTCGTCGCCAACGGCGACGTCCAGATGAACTACGCCCAGTCCAAGGACATGCCGAACCTCGGCATCTGGTTCCCCGCCAAGCAGGGAGGCAAGCCCACCACCTTCGCGCTGCCCTACGCCGCCGGCCTGGTCAACAAGGCCCCGCACTCCGCCAACGCCAAGAAGTTCCTCGACTACCTGCTCGGGCAAAAGGCCCAGCAGCAGGTCAGCGAGATCGGCGGCGGATTCGCGGCCCGCAAGGACATCAAGGCCACCGACGCGAACGCGGTCGCCCTCGACAAGATCGTCGACGGAGTCGAGGTCTTCGAGCCTGACTGGTCCGACATCGCGAAGAACCTCCCGGCGTACGTCGAGGACTGGAAGTCGGCCACGGGAAGCTGACAGGCATCCAGATGATCGAGGGGTTCACGATCACCGCATCCTGATTAGGCTGTGGGGCGCCGGCACAGAGCCGTCCCGGCGCCCCACAGCTCACCCAAGCTCACCCGTTCATCGAAGACGCAGGAGTGCACCCCATGGCAGAGCGCAAGCCCATCGAATCGTGGCTCACCGACATGGACGGCGTGCTCATCCACGAGGGCGTTCCGATCCCCGGCGCGGACTCCTTCATCAAGCGGCTCAGGGAGTCCGGCAGGCCCTTCCTGGTCCTGACGAACAACTCCATCTACACCGCGCGCGACCTCCAGGCCCGTCTGACCCGCATGGGCCTCGAAGTCCCCGTCGAGAACATCTGGACCTCGGCGCTCGCCACCGCGAAGTTCCTGGACGACCAGCGACCCGGTGGCACGGCGTACGTCATCGGCGAGGCGGGACTGACCACCGCCCTGCACGACATCGGGTACGTCCTGACCGACCACGACCCGGACTACGTGGTCCTCGGCGAGACCCGTACGTACTCCTTCGAGGCCATGACCAAGGCCGTGCGCCTCATCAACGGCGGGGCCCGCTTCATCTGCACCAACCCGGACGAGACCGGGCCCTCGACGGAGGGGCCGCTGCCCGCCACGGGCGCCGTCGCCGCGCTGATCACCAAGGCCACGAAGCGGAGCCCGTACTTCGCCGGCAAGCCCAACCCCCTGATGATGCGGACCGGACTCAACGCCATCGGGGCGCACTCCGAGACCAGCGCCATGATCGGCGACCGTATGGACACCGATGTCCTCGCCGGTCTGGAGGCCGGGATGGAGACCTTCCTCGTCCTCACGGGACTCACCACCAGGGCGGAGATCGACCAGTACCCCTTCCGCCCGTCCAACATCGTGGACTCCATCGCTGACCTGGTCGAACGCGTCTGACGTCACCCGTTTGCCGCATGCGGGAGGCGGTCGCCGATGCCGCGCGTGAACCTCGGAACAGGAGGTTCACGATGCGTAGAGGATCACTCACCCTTCGTGGCATAGCCGGGGCGGCCGTCCTCGCCGCGTTCCCCGTCACCGTCACGGCCCCCGCGTACGCCCATGAGCAGGACAAAGTGCACGCCACCGTCACCCCGTCCAGCGCCGCTGCCGGGGCCGACGTGGAGATCAGTGTCACGGGCTGCGACGGGACGACGGGGTCCGCGGGGTCCGGCGCCTTCGAGGGCGACGCGAAGCTCACCGGCAGGGACGGCGACAAGTACGCGCTGAACGGCTCCGCCAAGATCCGCGGCGGCGTCAGCGGTTCCTACGACGTGACCGTCGTCTGCGACGGCCACCCCCACCAGGGCGTGGGCACCGTACGGGTCGTACAGCACCGCACCGAGCCCGTGTCGCCGGTCCGCGCGGGCGGCGGCGGCGCCGCGCGTGACGGCACCGCGCAGCTGGCCGCGCAGGCCGAAGAGGCGGGCCCCGGCACCTGGCACGCGGTGATCGGACTGGTGCTCGCCGGGGTGGCGGCCGTGGCCGTGGCGTTCCGCAGTGTCCGCCGGCGCCGCTCCGAGTGACGGGCGGCCACCGACATGTCGGGTCAGGAGACGCCGACGGGGCACGGGCGATTCCTCACCGGAGTCGCCTGGGCGCTGCTGCTCGTGGGGCTCTGGCTGTGGGGCAGCGAGATCACCGACGTACGCGGCGGCGTCTCGGAGCCCACGAACGGTGACGTGGCGGCGGTGGGCCGCCCGTTCGGCGTCGAACTCCCGGACGCGCACGAGCCGTTGGGCGCCGCCAGACCGCAGCGCATCGAAGTCCCCTCGCTGAAGGTGCGGGCGCCCGTGCTCACCCGCGGGCTCGACCAGGACGGCGCCATCGACCCGCCGCCCTTCGAGCAGGCGGGCTCCGTCGGCTGGTACGGCGGCGGGACGCGCCCCGGCGCCGTCGGCACCTCCCTGTTCGTGGGCCACGTCGACACCGAGACGCGCCCCGCGGTCTTCTACGACCTCAGCGCTGCGCGCCCCGGCGAGAAGGTCCTGGTCACCCGCGACGACGGCTCGGTCGCCGAGTTCACCGTGGACGACGTCCGGGTCATCGGCCGGGACCGCTTCGACGCGAAGAAGGCATACGGCCCCCACAAGGAGGGCCGCGCCGAACTCCGCCTGATCACCTGTGGCGGCACGTTCGACCGGGAGACCAGGACGTACTCGGCGAACGTGGTGGTGTCCGCCTACCTCACGGGGGTGGGGCCGTAGGGGAGGTGCCGGGGGCGGCACCGGGGCGCGAGGGCACTCCCGCCGCTCTCGCGCCCGCGATGACCCCCCTGGCGGCCCCTCCCCGGACGGCCCGCAGGCCGAGGCCCCCGAAGACCGCCGCGAGCACGGCCCACAGCAGGGCGTGCGAGGCGACCGAGAGGACACGGAAGTCCCAGAGCAGCTCCGCGTCGACCGGGACCGGATCGGGGTTGTCCGGGAGCAGGAAGAGAGCGGCGAGGACGGCGACCCCCGTGAGGGCCGCCCCGATCTGCCGCACCGGTGCGGCTCTGGCCGACAGGCGTACGTACACCTGCCTGACCAGGAACATGCCGAGAACGCCGATCGCGACGGACGCCAGCCACAGTGCCTGGCGTTCGCCGACCGTGGCCGAGTCGCCGACGCCCGGCGGGTTCGCCGGGTAGCGCAGACCGGGCAGCAGCGAGACGGCGGCGAAGGCCGCGCCGGCGAAGACGAGGGCGCGCGGCCACGGGGCGGCGCGCGGATCGCGGCGGTGCACCAGGGCGTACGCCACGGCGAAGAGGACGCCGACGGCCAGACCGGCGACGACCGCGGTGACCACCAGGCCCGCGTGCTGCGTCGAGCGCGCGAACAACTCCTCGTGATGCTGCGCCGTGCCGTGCATTCCCCGCGCGTGCTCCTGAGCCGCCGACCGCTTCTCCTCGGCGCGGATCGCCCGGTCCATCAGCGGCTCGGCGAGCAGCAGGGAGAAGAGCCCGGCCGCGAGCCCCGCCGCCGCGCCCGCCACCAGACCCCGGCCGAGCAGCGGCAGTACAGGGGAGGGCATGGCCGTCACCGGTCCGGTCAGTGGCACGGGGCACCGAAGAGGTGCCTGCCGTCGTGCGCGAACTCGTGCAGATAGCCGCCGGTCGCCGAGATCAGCGAGCCGTTGTCGACGAAGACCGCGTAGAGCGCGATCAGGGCGACGATGACGGCGGCCGACGCGACGAGCCAGTCGCGGGTCTGGACGGTGGCGGCCTTCGCCGCAGCGCCGTCGGTGTGGGATGCCGCGGAGTGCAGTGACATATCGAAGGCCTCCTGCCGGGTGCCTGGCAACTGCCGCCTCGACGTATGTACTTGTCGTCCCGGAGAGTCCCGGGCGCTCCGGGCACTGTCAACGGTCCGCGCATCCGGCAGCGCCCGGCAGTGTCCGTAGCAATGCCCGGCAGTGTCCGTATGAGTTGCGTACGAGTTCCGCATGAGTCGGGACAACCCGGCCCGGTCGGCGGCCCGCTCCCCCCGGAGCCGTCGACCGGGCTGGTCCTCGACCGCGCGCGCACGAGCTGCGGGAGTAACCCGGCGCCGGCGCGGGAGGTTCGATGGCCAACCCCGCAGTACGGGATGGACGGTCAGGCCGGGGGCTTGGGCCGTTGTGACGACTCTAGAACGGATGAGCCCCTGAGCCTAGGGGTGGAATGACGCCAAGTCGTGATCCGCTTTCTCTCCGTGATCTCCCCAGGTGGCAAAGGACCCCGGAAGTCGGCAAAGGACCCCGGACGGCACTCAGGAAGGTTCGGACCTGCTGTCGCCCAGCGCCTCGTCGTCGAGCGTCCCCTTGATCACTTCCTTGGCGACCAGGTCCATGACCAGCCGTTCTCTACGCGCGTACCGCCGCAGGGCCTCAAAGGCCTCGTCCACGTCGGTGTGCCAGCGTTCGGCGAGCATCCCTTTGGCCTGTTCGATGCGTACGCGGCTGGTCAGGGCGCCCTGGAGCTGCGTCGCGAGTATCCGGTACTCGGAGTAGGCACGGTGGTTGTGCAGGCCGAGCGCGGCCGCGTCGGCGATCACCCGGGCCAGCCGCAACTCCCCTTCGGGCTGCGGCGCCTTGGCGGTCACGGGCAGGAACACGTTGAGCGCGCCGAGCAGCGTCCCGCGCTGCCGGAGCGGAACCGCGTACGTCATCCCGATGCCCTGGCGCAGGGCGAGCGAGGTGAACTCCGGCCAGCGGGCCGCGGGTCCGGCCACGGAGAGCCGCACCGGCGGCACGAGCTGCCCCGTGCCGAGGCTCTCCACACAGGGACCGCCGCTCTGCTGGGCCCCGAGCAGACCCAGTGCCAGCTCCCTGGGGTGACCGCCGGCGGCCACCGCGGGAGCCCCTGAGGCATCGAAGATCACCCCGGCGGCGGTCGCACCCAGAAACTCCACGCAGTGGCTCGCGACCCGGCTCAGATAAAACTCCGGATCAAAGTCGTCATGCAGGGTGTTCGTGGTCTCCACCAGCGCTTCGGCCAGTCGCAATTCAGAGGTGTGATCCCGCATGATCTCCTCCCCATGAGAGCCACCCCGCTCCCTGCGCCTACCCCCCGGCGCCGTGCTGTAACAGCTCTCCAACAGGTATCCGCCGACGACGGGCGGCCCTCGTGGGCCGACAGTGCGTATGTCAGGATTGAGAATCGGACAGTGCACCCAAGGGGGAGTGGATGTACCACAAAGGCACCGGCCGCGGTCATCGGATCGCGGGCCGGGGGGTGAAGGCTGCGGCGGCGTTTGCGGGGGCTGCGCTACTGCTGTCGGGGTGCTCCTCCGATGACGGCTCGGGCAATGAGGAGTCGTCGGGGAAGCCGATCAAACAGCAGCCGAAGGGCACCGATCCGTACTGGGTCAATCCCGAGGGCAACGCGGCCAAGCAGGTCGCCGCGTACGAGAAGGACGGCAAGAAGGACCAGGCCGAGCTGATCCGGAAGATCGCCGAGCAGCCGGTCGCCGAATGGATCATCCCGGAGAACGCGGAGGACCAGGCGCGCGGCTTCACCGAGGCCGCCGAGAAGGCCGACCGCGACGCTCTGTTGGTCCTCTACAACATCCCGCACCGCGACTGCGGCCAGTACTCGCAGGGCGGCGCGGCCGACGGCAACGAATACAGGGCGTTCATCGACCAGGTCGCCAAGGGCATCGGCGACCGGAAGGCCACGGTCATCCTGGAGCCGGACGCCGTGCTCCACCTGGTCGACAACTGCACGCCGGAGGAGTTCCACGAGGAGCGCTACGACCTCCTCAAGGGCGCCATCGAGAAGCTCAAGTCCCTGAAGAACACCAAGGTGTACCTGGACGCGGGCAACGCGGGCTGGAAGAACCCCGACTCGCTCTGGGAGCCCCTGAAGTGGTCGGGGGTCGAGCAGGCCGACGGCTTCTCGGTGAACGTCTCGAACTTCCAGACCACCGAGGCCAGCACGGAGTTCGGCAAGAAGCTCTCGGCGAAGATCGGCAACAAGCCGTTCGTCATCGACACCGCGCGCAACGGCAACGGCGCGTACACCAAGGGCAAGGACACTTGGTGCAACCCGCCGGGCCGTGCGCTCGGCGAGACGCCCACCACCAAGACCTCCGACCCGCTCGTCGACGCGTATCTCTGGGTCAAGCGCCCCGGAGAGTCGGATGGCACGTGCCGGGGTGGCCCCAAGGCCGGAGAGTGGTGGCCGGAGTACGCACTGAGCCTGGCGAAGGCGGCCCGCTAGGGGCGCGGGGAACTGCGCGAGCAACCAACGAAAAGCCGCAGTCGCGTCTGCTGAGTAATCGAGCAGACGCGACTGCGGCTTTTCACGCGCTGAGCGCGCCCACGCGAGCTACGGCACGTGTACCCACTGGGCCTTGCTGGGTGTGCCCTGATCGTCCGTCACGAAGAGCATGTACCAGCCCGACTCCACCAGACTCTTCTCCTTCGGGATCGTCACCGTGACCCCGTCCGCGGACTTCTTCAGGTCGAGCGCGACGGACGTCTGGTCGATGTCCGTGACATGCGTCGAAGCGCTGGGCCGGATAAGGCGGGCCGTCTTGATGGACGAGGCGTGCTGGGTCTTGAACGTCCCGGACCCGCCCCGCCTGATCTCCTCCGGGCCGCCGCTGAGCTTGGGCTGCGAGCCCTGGTACAGATACGGCGGGGTGTAGATCTCGATGCGCTGCTCGAACTCGCCGGGCTTCGTGTTGGCCTTGTCGGAGTAGAGCGAGTCGGAGCCGAAGAACATCACGCGGCCGTCGGGCAGCAGGATCGAGCCCGAGTGGTAGTTGCGGCCGACCTCCGGGTCCGCGACCCGCCGCATGTTGCCGGTCTTGGCGTCGTAGATCCGCGCCTGCTTGATGTTCGAGTCGCTGCGGCCGCGGTAGTCCTCGGAGCCGCCGGATATGAGCACCGTGTCGTCCGGCAGGGTCGAGGCCTGCGGGTAACGCGTGCCCTTCTCCAGCTCGGGGCCGTCCTCGAACTTCGGGTCGTCTTCCAGAAGGTCGACGATGCGGGTCTTCTTGCTGGACTTCTTGGACTCGCCGACACCGCCGCCGCCGATCACCATGTACTTCTGGTCCTGGGCGGGCGGCAGTTCGACCGTGTTGGACGTCTCCAGGAGATCCGGGTCGCTCATCCCGGGAATCCCCTTCCAGCTGCCCTTTTCCTCTAGGTCCCAGGTGCCCGGCTTGCGGCCGACGTCATCGGGGCCGTAGCCCGCGTTCGAGCCCGAGTAGAAGAGCCTGCCGCTCTGGAGCTGGAAGACCGCGGGGTACGTCGGGAACTGGCGGACCTGCTTGGTGTAGGTCCACTTCTTGGTCTTCGGGTCGTAGATCTCGTTCTTGCCCGGCACCAGCTGGCCGATCTCGTCGAGGCCGGAGAGGCTGAGCACCTTGCCGTCCGAGAGCGTGGTCAGCGTGGGGTACCAGCGGGCCTCGTTCATCGGGTCGACCTTGATGTACTTCTCGGCGACCGGGTCGAACTCGAAGGCGTCCTTGATCCCCTGGAAGTCCTTCTTGTCCAGGGCGAGCTTCTGCGCGATGCCGTACGTGTTGCGGGTGGCGGCGCCCTTGAGGCCCTGCACGCGGTAGTTGTCCTGCGTGCCCGTCTCGTACTTCGTGCCGCTCTTCTGCGCCTCCACGTACACCCGGCCGAGGCCCGGTTCGTTGCGCACGAACGCGCCGGTCTGCTTGTCGAAGATCTTCTTCGCGCGCTCGACGACGACGGGGTCCTTGGAGACGAACGTCTTGCCGTTCTTCTTGCCGGTGAACTTCGTGCCCGCCGGCAGCGTGATCGGCTTGTCCGGGTCTTCGTTGTGCACCACCATCAGGCCGCCGGCCTTGGTGATGTCGCCCTTGAGCTTCTCGTAGCGCTGGGTGCCGCCCGCGATCAGGAGATTGCCGTTGGCCAGCTGGGTGTGGCCGGTGCAGAAGAGGTCGACGGGCGTCTTGATCTTCTTGATGGTGTTCTTGACCGGGTCCCACAGGCGGGTGTCGAACTTCTTGGCGTCGAAGTTCTTCTGGTTGTTGCCGGAGCCGGCGACAAGCAGGATCTTGCCGGTGTGCAGGAGCGCCGCGTGGATCGTGTTCTGGCGGTACTCCTCGGGGAAGTTCACGACCTGCCAGTGACCGTTGTCGGCCTTGTACTCCGGCTTGTTGATCTTGTAGTCGTGGTACTTCTCGGAACCCACGCGCCAGAGCCACGGGCCGTTCATCCCGGCCAGCGCTATGACCACCGCCGTGCCTATCGCGATGCGGCGGGCGCGGCGGCGGCTGGAGCGGTCTTTCATTTCTTACGTCCCCCAAGGGCGATCTGCATGGTCTGGTCGTTCGCCGCCCAGCTGGGTTTCTGCTGCGGCGCATGCGGTGCGTGCGGCGCCTGTGGGGCGTCGTGCGCCTGCGGCAGCCGGGCCGTGGCATCGCCGTCCCGCTGCTGCGGCACCGTCGGGCCCCGGCCCCCGTCGGACGGCGGCCCCGAAGAGCCCGCCCCGTGCCGGGACTTGCGCTTCTTCTTGTCCTGGCGCATGCCCCACCGCCAGGCGAAGATCGGCGCCGCCGTGATCAGCAGGGCGAACGTGGCCCAGATGATCATCGCCGGGTGGACGTGGTCGAAGACGAACGCGGCGGCCATCGATCCCGCGAAGACCAGAATGAAGAACAGGTGGATCCGGAACGTGCCGAACAGTGTGTCCGGGCTCGCCGAATCGCCCTTGGGAGTCACCACGAACTTGCTCTTGCGGCGCAGCGCGGCGTCGAGCAGGGAGCGCGCGTAGACCGGCGCGGAGAGGGCCGACATCACCATGCCCGCGATACCGCCGGAGCCCTCGGGCTCGTGCGGCGAAACGTTGTGGCGGCGGTTCCAGATGTAGAGGCCGATCTGCAGCGCCGACGCGTTGCCGTACAGCATCAGCCAGATCGTCGGGTCGATGTTCACGCCGGATGCGCCCATGCCGAGGAACAGCGCGCAGGAGAGCGCGGCCAGGATCCAGTTCATGGCGGACATCGGGTAGAAGATGACCATCATCGTGTAGTTGAAGAGGCGGCCGGGCGGCAGCGAGAACGGCGCCTTCCAGAACTGCTTCAGGATGGTCTCGTACGTCCCCCGCGACCAGCGCAGCTGCTGCGTGAAGAAGTCCGTCCAGGCGTTGGGGCCCTCACCGACAGCGAGCACGTCCGGCGTGTAGACCGACTTCCACTTCTTGCCGGTCTTCGGGTTCGTGGCGCGGTGGATCTCGAAGCCCGTCGCCATGTCCTCGGTGATCGAGTCGTACAGACCGCCGATCTGCTTCAGGGCGCTGATGCGTACGGCGTTGCTCGTGCCGACGAACATGGGGGAGCCGTAGGCGTTGCCCGCGCGCTGGATCAGGGCGTGGA
The DNA here is from genome assembly GCF_014649775.1 of Streptomyces longisporoflavus. Classification (GTDB taxonomy): domain Bacteria; phylum Actinomycetota; class Actinomycetes; order Streptomycetales; family Streptomycetaceae; genus Streptomyces; species Streptomyces longisporoflavus. Next base: position 231,970 of record NZ_BMTR01000003.1, read on the forward strand.
AGAGGAACTGCTGGGACTCGGCGGCCTTCGTGATGAAGTTGTCGTAGTTGCCGTAGACCTGCGGGCCGATGACGAAGCCGACGTTCTCGTCGCGGAAGAAGCCGAGCATCCGCTCGAGGTAGTTGGGCATCGGGACGTGGTCGGTGTCGACCGATGCGAAGTAGTCGTAGTCGTCGCCGTGCGCGTCGAGCCAGGCGTTGTAGTTGCCGTGCTTGGTCTTGGCGCGGTGCGGGCCCTTGCTCATGTTCCACTTCGCCACGCCCTTGCGGGAGAAGTGGTGCACGCCGAGCCGCAGGCAGACTTCCTTGACGGCGGGGTCGTCGCCCTCGTCGAGGAGCCAGACGTGCATCAGACCGCGGTGGCGGATCTTGACGGCCGCCTCCAGGGTCTTCGTGACCATCTCAAGGGGTTCCTTGCCGGGCACGAAGGAGGTGAGGAAGGCGACACGGGTGCCGGTCTCGGGCACCACGGGTATCGGGTCACGTGCGACGAGCGTGGCGTGCGCGTTCGACAGCACGTTCATGCAGCGGAAGAACTCGATCAGGCCGATGGATATGAGCATGATGACGTCGAGCGTCGGCAGCCAGTCGTTCGCGACGTAGTCACGCTTCGTCCAGTGCGTCGGCTGGAGCAGCCAGGCCAGCAGCACGAGGGAGAGCAGCGGCGCGGCCCCCAGCATCAGGGCGGCCCTGATCCGGTGCGGCTCCTGCGAGAGCAGGGAGCGGTACTGCACCTTGTACGGCTTGGTCGGGTCCGGCTGCGTGAGCGGCCCCGCGAGACGGCTGTAGTGCTCGTAGTCGTATCTCGGCAGTGCCTTCTTGATACGCCTGAACCCGCCTGTCCTGTGCGACGGCACCCGCAGTTGCGTCGTCTCTGACGGGTCGTCCGGCCGCGCGCCCGTCGGCGTCGACGTCATGAGTCATCCCCCCGCACGCGGTCACCCGCGTGTTCGTTGGTCCTTCCGTCCGGTCCGGTCCCCCTCGACCTTCACGAACGCATCAGTGACAGGCCACCGTCCCCTTAGACATGGAACAGCTACCTTCCGGTTGCATGATGCCCCCCTCGGCATCTGTTCGTGAAAGGGACCCCCGCCCCTTCCCCCCGCGGGCTACCGGTCGGGCCCCCAACTGCCCCGCACCGCGTGCCTCATGAGAGCCAGTGGCTCCAGCACAAGGTTCTACGCCCCTAGCCATGATCGCAAGAGCGAAGCAAGGGGTTTACCGGTCATACGAGCGATGTGAGTTACCTATTGCTACCTGTTGGGACAGGAGCGCTCAATCGCGTTCGAATATTACCGAAGTGTTCCCGTATCGCCCGCTCGGCCCGGAGGACGTCGCCGGATCGGACCGCGTCGAGGATCTCGCGGTGCTGGCGGCAGGTGACCTTGGGATCCTGCGGAATATCCACCAAATCGGTACGTACCTTGTGGAAGGCGTCCCAGAACGCCTCCAGAACCTCGCCGAGCAGGGGGTTGCCCAGGCAGCGGTAGAGGGTGGCGTGAAATGCGCGGTCGGTTTCGGTTCGCACCGCGCCCGGCCGTCCGTTGTGACTTTCGTCCGCCGCCGTCTCGGTGTCCATCCGGTCCACGATGGCGTCCAGTTCGGCGAGGTCCGCCGCCGGGATGCGGCCGGCGAGGCGGGCGATGAGCCCGGTCTCCACGGCCTCCCTCAGCTCCAGGAGCTGGAGCAGGCTGTCCTCGCCGCGGTAGTGCCCTGCCACCGTGCGGAAGGTGAGGCCCTCGATCATCGGAGCCATCGACATGGGTCCGACATATGTGCCGAAACCGTGCCGGATTTCCACGATGCCCATCGCCTGCAGCGCCTTCAGTGCCTCTCGCACGGAGTTCCGACTGACGCCGAGGCGTTCCATCAGTTCGGGCTCGGTGGGCAGAGAGGCTCCCGAGGGAAGCCGCTGGTCGATGATGAGCTTCTTGATCCGCTCCTGTATGTCGCGCGCCATGGCGCAACGGTAGCGGTACGGACACGGGTATCGACCCGGCGCGGAAGGCGCGTGTTCACCTGGCACGGGAAACACGAAAGCCCCCCGCGTGAACGGAGGGCTTTCGCTGTCTGTGCGCCGCCAGGGACTCGAACCCCGGACCCGCTGATTAAGAGTCAGCTGCTCTAACCAACTGAGCTAGCGGCGCCTGCTGACCTGGAGAACTCTACCGGACGTGGACGAGTGCTCCGAACCAACCGGAGGCCCCGGGTCCTCGGGGCCGCATTGGTGCCGGGGCCCGGGCGGGCTTTGCCCGGGCCGGGCCCCGCGGGGCGGCGGGGATGGTGAATGCGGGCGTATCAATCATTCGGACCGTCAACATGCGATATCGCCCGACAGTTGAGAAGCTGACGACTGTGCAGATGCGACGCAGGCATTCTTTCCTTGAGTGTGACGGGAATCGCATGGAGGTTGCTCCGGTATTCGAGGAATTCGATCCCGGGAGCGACTGCGACTGCCCCGGATGTATTCACCGGCGACGAGTCATGGCCCACACGCTTCCCGTGAGCCTCGGCGGCCACCCGGCGGCGCACGGAGCGCGGCGCGCCCTTGTCGTCGCCGCGGCGGCGGGCACCGTGCTCGGCGGCGGCCAGACGCTGCCGGCGGTGGCCGCGCCCGATGCGGGGCGGCAGGCGGGGCGGCTTCCGGGTGCGGTGCCGGGGGCTCCTCCGGGGGCTGTCCCGGGGGTTCTTTCGGGGACTCTTTCGGACGAGGGGCCGGGGGCGGGGCCGACGGGGGACCCGCGGGGGGATCCGGATTCCGGTACTCCGCAGGGCGGCAGGAGCGGGCTGCACGGGGCGCCCGGCGCGGCGGGTACTCCGGGGCCCACGGCTGCGGCGCCGCGGCCCATCACGCGGGCCGCGATCCTCGCCCGCGCCGGGACGTGGGTCGCGGCGAAGGTGCCGTACAGCATGAGCAAGTACTGGAGCGACGGCTACCGGCAGGATTGCTCCGGCTTCGTCTCCATGGCCTGGAACCTCGGCGGCAATGAATGGACGGGGAGCCTGGCCAAGTACGGGGTGCCTGTCACGAAGGCAGAGCTGCAGCCCGGCGACATGCTTCTCTTCCACAATCCCGCGGACCCCGAGAAGGGGTCGCACGTCACCATTTTCGGCGGCTGGGCGAATAAGGCCGGTACGAAATACATCGCGTACGAGCAGACCCGCCCGCACGCCCGTAAGCAGACGACTCCCTATGCCTATTGGAGCAATGCGAGCCGCTATGTGGCCTACCGCTACAAGGGCGTGACGAGCGCCGCACCGGGTGCCTCGCGGCCGGGTACGGGGACGTCCTATCCCGGAGCGGCGTCGTTCGGTCCCGGCGTGGACAACGAGTACGTCACCCGGCTGGGCAAGGCCCTGGTCCGGCGGGGCGGCGCCCGCTTCTACACCTCCGGGCCGGGCCCGCGCTGGAGCGAGGCGGACCGCCGGGCCACGCAGGCGTTCCAGCGGGCGCAGGGCTGGCGGGGCAAGGACGCGGACGGCCTGCCGGGTCCCGCGACGTGGTCCTACCTGATGACGGGCAAGGGCCGCGACATCCCGGCGGCGGACGGCGGTGGCAGCGGTAGCGGGAGCGGGAGCGGTGGTGACAGCGGCAGCCAGGGCCGGGCTCCGGCGTACCCCGGCAGCGGGGTGTTCCGCCCCGGCCGGTCGAGCCCGTCCATCGAGCTGCTCGGCAAGCAACTGGTGAAGAAGGGCTTCGGCAAGCACTACGCCCGGGGTCCCGGCCCGCAGTGGACCGAGAGCGACCGCCGCAACGTCGAGGCGTTCCAGCGGGCCCAGGGCTGGCGGGGCAAGGCGGCGGACGGCTATCCGGGCCCGGAGACCTGGCGGCGGTTGTTCGGGTGAGGGGCGGCGGGGCTCTTGTGGGACCGGCTGCGTATGTGACCGGGTCACGTACGACACCCGGCCACGTATGAGACCTGGGCACGTATGAGACCTGGGCACGGGTGACACCCGGGCACGTATGAGACCTGGGCACGGGTGACACCCGGGCGCGCACGAGCCCTGGTCACGGGTGAGACCCGGTCACAAGAGAGACCCGGCCACGGGTGAGACCGAGGCACGTATGAGATCGAGGCACGTATGACGCGGAGGCACGTATGAGGCGGAGGCAAGGATGAGTGCGACAGCGGCATCACGGTCACAGACACCCCAGCCCGAGGACCCGCAGGTCGCAGGCGCTCCGGAACCGGCCGCCCGCTCGCCCCGCCTGATCCAGAGCGAGGCCACCACCGAGATCCCCGTCCATCTGCTCTTCCGTGACGACCCGGCCGACCCCGGGGTTTCGCTGTCGCCCGCCGTGGTGCGGCGCCGGCAGGGCACCGGAGAGCAGCCCCGCGCCACGCGCAAACCCGTGGCCAGGCCCGTCGCCCGCCCCCTGCCCGACGTCGACCCCGCACTGGGCGAGCGGCCCGCGCGGGTGCTGCCCGGCATGGTCGGAGTGCTCGGCGGGATCTCGGGGGTCGCCGGGTGCGCCGCCGCGCTGTGGTGGGCGGGGGTGCTGCCCGAGTCGGTGGCGCGGGCGGCCGGATTGCCGCGGCCGGGCGGGTACGCGGGGTACGGGGGGTACGGCGCGTATGCCGGACTCGGCCTCGCGCAGTGGGCCTCGCTCGCCGGATCGGGCGCGCTCGCGCTCTTCGGCTTCGGAGGGCTGGCCCGCGGCCGGGTCGGCGCGGCGTGGGTCCTCACCCTCTTCGGGCGGTACCGCGGCAGCGTCCGCCGGACCGGGCTGATGTGGGTCAACCCGCTCCTCCTGCGCCGCCGTGTCGACGTACGCCTCCGGCACTGGCGCAGCGAGCCGATCCCCGCGGTGGACCGGAGCGGGGTCGCGCTGCGCGTCGTCGTCCTCGTCGTCTGGCGGGTGAAGGACGCGGCGCGGGCGACGCTCGGGGTCGCCGACCACCAGGAGTATCTGCGCGAGTGCGTCGAGGCGGCGACCGCACGCGTCCTGTCCCGGCTGCCCGCCGACGCCTTCCACGACGACACCCCGACCCTGCGCGACACGGAGGCCGTCGGCGACGCGCTGACCCGGATGCTCGCGGCGGAGACCGAGCCGGTGGGCATCCAGATCTTCTCGGCCCAGCCGACCCGTATCGAGTACGCCCCCGAGATCGCCGACACCATGCGCCTGCGCCGGGTCGCCGCCCTGGATGCCCGGCACCGTGACAGCGTGCTCACCTCGGTGGTGGACTCCGTCGAGGACACGGTGACCCGGCTGACCACCCGGGGGCTGGTCGAGCTCGACGACTACGAGCGCAAGGCCTTGGTCAAGGACCTGACGGTGGCGTTCTATACGGGGCATGGAGATCGATGACCACACCCCCGACCACAACACTGACCACACCACTGGCCGCGCTCCCGGTCACGCCTCTGGCCACACCCCCGGCCTCACCGCCCTCGCCCGGGACGCCCTGCGGCTGACCGCCGACCGGCCCCGCGCCCTCCTCGGGATCGCGGGGCCGCCCGGCGCGGGCAAGTCGACGTTCGCGCGGGCGCTGGTGGAGGAGATCGGCGAGAGCGCCGCGTATCTCCCGCTCGACGGTTTCCACCTCTCGAACGATCAGCTGGAGCGCCTCTCCCTCACCTCCCGCAAGGGGTCGGAGCCGAGCTTCGACGTCCGGGGATACGTCGCGCTCCTCACCCGTGTGCTCCAGGACACCGGCCACGACATCTACGTACCCGATTACGACCGCACCCTCCACGAGCCGATTGCAGCCCGGCATCGCGTCCCGCCGACGGCCCGGCTCGTCGTCACCGAGGGGAACTATCTGGCCTGCGATCTGCCCGGCTGGCGCGAGGCGCGGGAGCTGATGGCGGAGTGCTGGTACGTGCGCGCACCTGCGGAGGTACGTCAACAGCGCCTGATCGAGCGGCAGTTGGCGGGCGGTCGGACGGCCGAGGGGGCGGCGGCGTGGGTGGCGACGAACGACGGCCCGAACGGTGAACTCGTGGAGAAGTCAAGTCATCGGTGCGGCCGGATCGTCTCCACTATTGGTATGGACATGTTCAACTACCGCCCATAATCTGGGCTTGGTCTAGACCGCAGAACTCCGCAGGACCCCTGCTTTCACTGCGCCCCGCACCCGCGGCGGCGCAGTGCCGCGGCGCGCGCACGGCTCACGGAATCCCCACGTTTCCCCTGGAGCGGCAGCATGCGAAACAAGAAGATGTACGCGGCCATGCTCGGCGCCACGACGGTCGGGGCCCTCGCGCTCTCGTCCGGTGGCGCGAGCGGCCACGGCTACACCGACCTGCCGGCCAGCCGCCAGATCAACTGTGCCAACGGCACGGTGAGCGGCTGCGGTTCCATCCAGTACGAACCCCAGAGCGTCGAGGGCCCCAAGGGCTTCCCGGCGTCCGGTCCCGCCGACGGCAAGATCTGCTCGGCCGGCGTCGGCGGCTTCGACTCGCTCAACCAGCCGAAGGCGCCGGGCGGCGGCGCCTGGCCGACGACCAGCGTCAGCGCCGGTCAGAACTACACCTTCCGCTGGCAGTTCACGGCACGCCACCGCACCACCGACTTCAAGTACTACATAACCAAGCAGGGCTGGGACGCGAGCAAGCCGATCACGCGGGCCGCCCTCGAGACGACCCCGTTCCTCAACGTCCCCTACAACGGCCAGCAGCCGCCCGCCACGCTCTCGCACTCCGGGGCGATCCCCGGCGGCAGGAGCGGACACCACGTGATCGTCGCGGTATGGACGGTCCACGACACGGCGAACGCGTTCTACGCCTGCTCCGACGTCAAGTTCTGAGCGGTCTTCCCCGCCGCTGGGTGCCGCGCACGTCGTCCGCGTACGGGACGGCGTGCGCGGCTCTGTGCCCGGCCGCACATGCTCTCCTAATCTGATGGGCCATCAGTTATGGTGCGCGGCCATGGAGTCCACCGGAAGTACCGTCGCGGAACTCGTACAGGCGCGCTGGGGTGACCACCGTCCGGGACTGCGCTTCGAGCAGCGGTCGCTGACCCACCACCAGGTCGCGGCGGGCGCGGCGGCGAGGGCGGCACTCCTTGCCGACCTGCTGCCGAGAGGGGCCGAACCGCACGTCGGCGTGCTGCTCGACAACACCCCCGAGTACCCCCTGTGGCTGAGCGCGGCGGCGCTCGCGGGTGCGGCGGTGGCGGGCATCAACCCCACCCGCAGGGGTGCGGAACTCGCCCGCGACATCATGCACACGGACTGCGGCGTCCTGATCACGGAACGGGCGCAGCTGGCGCTCGTCGACGGCCTCGAACTGCCGGGCGTACGCATCCTGGTGACGGACACGGATGCGTACGCGGAACTGCTCGCGCCCTACGCCGACGCGCGCCCGGAGACGGCGGGAACCGTGACTCCGGCGAGCCGCATGCTGCTCTACTTCACCTCCGGTTCGACCGGCGCCCCCAAGGCCGCCATCTGCAGCCAGGGCCGCCTCGCGGCCGCGGGCCGGTCCCTCGCCGACCACTTCCGGCTGGGCCCCGACGGGGTCCACTACATCTGCATGCCCATGTTCCACGGCAACGCGGTGATCGCGGACTGGGCGCCCGCCCTGGCGGCCGGGGCGGGGGTGGCGTTGCGGCGGCGGTTCTCGGCCTCGGCGTTCCTGGACGACGTACGGGCTTATGGGGCGACGTATTTCACGTACGTGGGCCGGGCGGTGCAGTACCTCCTTGCCACGCCGGAGAAGGCCGACGACGGGTCGAATCCCCTCCGGATGGGCTTCGGCACGGAGGCCGGGGCGGTGGATGCCGCGCGGTTCGAGAAGCGGTTCGGGGTGCGGCTCGTCGAGGGGTACGGGTCCTCGGAGGGCGGCGCGGCGATCCAGCGGACGCCGGATACGCCGGCCGGGGCGATCGGGCTCCCGGTGCCGGGGAGCCGGCTCGCCGTGGTGGACGCCGGTACGCGGGAGGAGTGCCCGCCCGCCTCCTTCGACGCAAAGGGGCGGCTGCTGAACGGGGACGCGGCGATAGGGGAGCTGGTGAACAAGGGCCGGACGCCCTTCGAGGGGTACTGGCGCAACACGGAGGCGGATGCGGCGCGGCTGCGGGACGGCTGGTACTGGACGGGGGACCTCTTCTACCGCGACGCGGAGGGCTTCTTCTACTTCGCGGGGCGCACGGACGACCGGCTTCGCGTGGACAGCGAGAACCTGGCGGCGGCGGTGATCGAGAACATCCTGGCGCGGTGGGAGGGTGCGGCGGCGGTGGCGGTGTACGCGGTGCCGGATCCTGTGGCGGGGGATCAGGTGATGGCGGCGATTTCCCCGCGGCCGGGGGTCGACTTCGACCCGCCGGCCTTCGCGGAGTTCCTGCTCTCCCAGCCGGATCTGGGGACGAAGATGGCGCCCCGCTTTGTACGGGTGGTGGGGCGGATGCCGGTTACGGCCACCAATAAGGTGGCCCGCTCGCTCCTTCGCCGGGAGGGCTTTCGCTGCGGGGACCCGGTCTGGTGGCGCCCGGGGGCGGGAGCCTACCGCCGTCTGACCCCGGCGGACGAGGCCGCCCTCCTGTCCCAGTACCGCGCCCATCGCCGCGAGGGCTTGCTGCCGCTGCCGGAACAGCCCCTCCCACCCACCCGCCCGCAACCCCGCATCGCCCCCTGACCGGACAAGCTTTCCCGCCCACCCGCCCGATTGCCCCGCGTCCGGTCCCGGGCGAACGAGCTCTTTCGCCCACCCGCCCGATTGCCCCGCGTCCGAATACCGTGACCCCATGGGCAGCGCGAGCGTGTGGGTGGGGTTGCGGCGGCGGAGGTATCTGCGGAGTAGTGCGCCCTGGAGGGGCGTTGCCTACCTCCTCGGGGGTATCGTCCTCGGGGTTTTCGTGCTCGTCGGCGGGCTCGTGGCCGCCGTCCTCGGAGCCGCCCTCGCCGTCGTCCTCGTAGGGCTACCCCTGCTCGCCCTTCTCGCCTTCGCCGGTATCCCCGTCGCCGCCCTCGAACGCCGCCGGCTCCGGATCGTCGAGCCGGAGACCCCCGCTCCCAGCCCGCACCGGACGCTCGAAGTCCCCGGTATCTCCGCCTGGTTCAAGCTGCGGGTCAAGGAGCAGGCCACCTGGCGGGAACTCGCGTACACCGCGCTGCTCGCCCTCGTCCTGTGGCCCCTGGACCTCCTCGTGCTCGCCTGCACCGTCGGCGCCCCCGCCGTCCTCATGGCGGCCCCGGTCCAACTCGCCCTCGACGGCGGCGAGATACGCGCGGCCAAGCTCTGGGTCCTCGGCGACTACCCCCACGCCTTCGCCACCGCCCTCCTCGGCCTCGCCCTGCTCGCCCCGCTGCTCTACCCCCTCGGCGCCTACGCCGCTGCCCGCGCCGCCCTCGCCCGCCTCCTCCTCGCCCCGCGCGAGGCCGAGCTGACCACGCAGTTGGAAGAAGTGACCCGCTCCAGGGCCCGCCTGGTCGACGCCTTCGAGGCGGAACGGCGGCGGATCGAGCGGGACTTGCACGACGGGGCGCAGCAGCGGCTCGTCGCGCTGACCATGATCTTGGGTCTGGCCCGGCTCGACGCCGCCCCGGGGAGCGAACTCGCCGCCCGGCTCTCCAAGGCGCACGACGAGGCGGGGAACGTACTCACAGAACTGCGCGAGCTCATTCGCGGCATCCACCCTCAAGTCCTCGCCGATTACGGCCTCGCCGCCGCCATCGAGGACGCCGCCGACCGCTCCCCGGTCCCGGTCGACACCGACCTGGACGGACTGCCCCGCCTGCCCGAATCCGTCGAAGCCGCCGGGTACTTCACCACCCGCGAGGCCCTCACCAACATCGCCCGCCACAGCGCCGCGCCCCGCGCCCGCATCAGCGCACGCCATCACCAGGGCACCCTGCGCATCGACGTGCGCGACGAAGGCAGGGGCGGCGCGGACGCCGCCCGCGGCAGCGGCCTGACCGGGCTCGCGGACCGGATCGCGGTGCTCGATGGCACACTGACGGTCACCAGCCCGCCCGGTGGCCCGACCGTACTGTCCGTGGAGATCCCGTGCCGAGCCCTGACCCCGCAAGTCCCCGCAGACTGAGGATCGTTGTCGCCGAGGACAGCGTGCTGCTCAGGGAAGGGCTCATCGGCCTGCTCACCCGCTTCGGCCACGAAGTGCCCGCCGCGCTCGGCGACGCCGTGGAGCTCTGCGCCGCCGTCGACGCGCACGACCCGGACCTCGTCCTCACCGACGTACGCATGCCGCCCTCCTTCCGGGACGAGGGCCTGCGCGCCGCCCTCGCCCTGCGGGCCGAGCGGCCCAAGCTGCCGGTCCTGGTGCTCAGCCAGTACGTGCAGCGTTCGTACGCCGCCGAGCTCCTGGACACCGGTGACGGCACCGGAGTGGGCTATCTGCTCAAGGACCGGGTGGGCCAGGTCGAGCAGTTCGCCGACGCGGTGACCCGGGTCGCGGACGGCGGCACGGTCGTGGACCCGGAGGTCGTACGGCAGTTGATCAGGCGCCGCCGGGACCCCCTTGAGCAGCTCACGCCGCGCGAGCGGGAGGTGCTCGGCCTGGTCGCCGAGGGCAGGTCGAACGCGGCGATCGCCGCCGAACTCGTCGTCAGCGAGGCCGCGGTGGGCAAACACATCGGCAACATCCTCGGCAAACTGGACCTGCCGCCCGGAGACGGAACGCACCGCAGGGTGCTCGCGGTCCTCGCCTATCTGCGGGCCTGACCCTGACGCGACGCGCATATCCGCGAGCCTGACCCCGCCCCGCCCCGCCCCGCCCCGCTCCGGTCAATCCGTGCAGTGGCCACCGGTCCGGTCGATTACGATCCTGGACCATGAGCACGTCAGACCAGATGGGGGCAGGCCGGGCAGGCCTCACGCCGCGCCAGGCCCGGCGCATACGGATCGCCGCGGCCTCGGTGCTGATGGCCGCGGCGGCCGTGGTGCTCGCCGTACGCCTGGCGAGCCGGTCGTCCGTCCTGGTCGTGGGGGTGTACGGGCTGCTGCTCGTCCTCTGCGGCCTGGTGATCGAACTCAGCAGGCGCGGACGGACCCGGCTCGGCAGCTATCTGCTCGCCGTCGGCCTGGTGGCCGCCCTGGTCATGGACTGGGTGGTGCTGGCCTGACCTCTGTCGCCGCTTGGCCGTCCCCCTGCCCGACCAGTACGGGGCCGCCCGCTACCGGCGCCTCCTCGCGCAGCCCGTAGCGCTCGTGGAGCCCGCGCATCCGTGCCGGTGCCCACCAGGCGCGGCGGCCGAGCAGCGTCATCGTCGCCGGTACGAGGAACATCCGCACCAGGGTCGCGTCGATGAGCACGGCGAGCGTCAGGCCGAGCCCGATCTGCAGGATCGGCGCGAAGCCGCCCGTCATGAAGCCGCCGAAGACGATCGCGAGCAGCAGGGCCGCACAGCTGACGACACGGCCCGAGCGGCGCAGCCCCTCGACCGTGGCGGCCCGGTGGTCGCCGGTCTCCAGCCACGTCTCCCGCATCCGGGACAGGATGAACAGCTCGTAGTCCATGGCGAGCCCGAACGCGATCGCGATGATCAGCGGCGGCGCGGTCAGGCTCAGCGCCCCGAGCCCCTCGCCGCCGAGCAGCCCCGCGAGATGCCCGTCCTGGAACACCCACACCACGACGCCGAGCGCGGCACCCAGACTGAGCAGCGTGGTGGCGAGCGTGCGCAGGGGGAGCAGCAGTGATCCGGTGAAGGCGAAGAGCAGGGCGAACAGGGCCACCAGGACGGTGAGTACGGCCCAGGGGGCACGCTCGGCGAGCATCGAGCGGAAGTCGACGAGGCTCGCGGCGTTGCCGGTGACCTCGACGGGCTCCTCGTCGCGGAGGTCGCGCACCTGCTCCACGATCCGGGTGGCGGCGGGACCGTCGACCGAGCCCTTCGGGGTCAGTTCGAGCAGGACCGTCCCGTCGGAGAGCCGCTCGCTTCCGGCGGTCCTGACGCCGGGCAGGGCACGCATCCTGGCCTCGGAGCCGGGGTCTGCGCCGGCGCCGATGAGCACCTGGACGGGGTCGGTGTCGGCCCCGGCGGGATAGTGCTCGCCCACGGTGTCGTACAACCGCCGCGCCTCCGTGTCGTGCGGGAGCTGCCGCGCGTCCCCGATGTTGATCCGCATCCCGAAGGCGGGCAGCGCGAGGAGGGTGAGTACGGCGACGACGGTGGTGGCCACCGCCAGCGGGCGCCGGGCGGAGAAGAGCGCGAGCCGGGCGAAGAAGGCACCGGGCTCGGGCGCGGGGCCCGGCCCGCGAGGCGGCCAAATCCGCTTACGCGTACGGGATTTCGTGCCCGCGGGTGCGATCCTGCCGCCGAAAAGGGCGAGCAGCGCGGGCAGCAGCGTCAGCGCGGCCAGCATGTCGACGACGACCACCGCACTGGCCGCGAGGCCCATGCTGCGCAGGAACGGGCTGGGGAACCAGACGAGCCCCGACAGGCTGATCGCCACCGTCAGGCCGGAGAAGAGGACGGTGCGTCCGGCGTGGGCGACCGTCGCGTGCACGGCCCGCGCCACATCCTCGGGCGTGCCCCGTTCCGCCGTCTTCCGCCGCTCCTCGCGGAAGCGGATCACCATCAGGAGCGCGTAGTCGACGGCGAGGCCGAGGCCGAGCATCGTGACGATCTGGACGGCGTAGACGGAGATGTCGGTGAACTGGCTGAAGCCGTACAGCGTCAGGAAGGCACCGGCCACGCCGCTCACGGTGACCAGGAGGGGGAGCGCGGCGGCCCGCAGCCCGCCGAAGATGAGCAGCAGGACGACAAGCACGGCGGGCAGGGTGATCAACTCGGCCCGTGCGACGTCCTCCTGGGCCCTGCCGCCCATCTGCTCGCCGAGCAGCGGGCCGCCGCTCACCGCCACGTCGCCCGCGCTGATCTCGCGGAGGCGGTCGGCCGCGTCGCCGGTGGCCTCCTCCTCGGCGTCGTCGTCGAGGCCGCCCTTGAGGGTGACGGGGATGAGCAGGGCCTTGCCGTCCGCGGAGACCAGGCCCCGGGTGGTGTAGGGGTCCGGCACCCGCGCGATGCCGGGTTGCTGTCGTACGTCGGCGACGGCGGCGCCCACCCGGTCGCGGAGCTGCGGGGTGTCGACGGCGGGGGCCGACACGACGGCGTTGAAGTCGTCCCCGTGCGGGGTGAGTTCGTCCAGGCGCTCCGCGGCCGCGACCGACTCGCTGCCGGGGACGTCCTCGACCGACGAGGTCAGGCCGCCGAAGACACGGGTGCCGAAGCCGAGGCCCGCGACCAGGAGTAGGAGCCAGACGAGGATGACGGTCTTGGGGCGTCGGGTCGCTGTACGAGCGAGGGCGGCCAGCATGGCTCTGCCTCCTCCGTGGACGGGATCCGGGTCGGACCCAGAGTCGCCCTCGGCGCATGCGCGGCGGATCGCCGCGGCGGGCGGTCTTGCGGCCTCCCCCGCGCGGGGGAGTGCTCGCTCGGGCGGGGGAGACACGCCCAACCCGCCCGGCGCGCTGGCCCGTCCGGCGTGCTGGCCCGTCCGGCGTGCTGGCCCACCCGGCGTGACCCGCGCGAGAGCTCTGGTGTCCCGGCGTGCTGGCCCACCCCGCGCGACCCGCGCGAGAGCTCTGGCTCCCCGGCACCATGAGCGCGTCTCGGCGTGCCCGCCCGTCTCGGCACGCTGGCCAGCCCAGCGCGGCCCGCGCACCCCGCACGGCTCACGCGGCCCGCGCCAGAGCTCTAACCCCCCGGCACCACGAGCCCCGTCTCGTACGCGCAGATCACCGCCTGCACCCGGTCCCGCAGCCCCAGCTTCGACAGGACGTTGCTGACATGGGTCTTCACCGTGTGGTCGCTGACCACGAACGACGCCGCGATCTCCGCGTTGGAAAGACCCCGCGCGAGGAGCCGCAGCGTCTCCTCCTCGCGGGCGGTGAGGACCGCGAGGCGTTCGGAGGGCGACACGTCGGGCGCGTCGGACTCCGTGCGGCGGCGCCGGACCACATCCGCCACCAGGCGCCGGGTCACCGAGGGCGCGAGCAGGGAATCGCCGGCCGCGACCACCCGCACCGCGTGCACCAGGTCGTCCCTGCGGACGTCCTTGAGCAGGAAGCCGCTCGCGCCCGCGTACAGCGCCTCGTAGACGTACTCGTCGTGGTCGAACGTGGTCAGCATGATCACCCGGCAGCTGGACTGCGCGCACACCCGGCGGGCCGCCTCGATGCCGTCCATACCCGGCATGCGGATGTCCAGGAGTACGACGTCGGGGCCGTGCCGCAGGACCGCGGCCACCGCCTGCGCGCCGTCACCCGCCTCCGCCACCACCTCGATGTCGGGCTGCGCCTCAAGGATCATGGAGAAGCCGCTGCGTACCAGCTCCTGATCGTCGGCGACCGCCACCCGGATGCTCATCACCCCAGGATGCCGTGGGCAGCCGTACGGCGACACAGAATCCACCGTCGTTCCCGTTCCCGTTCCCGTTCCCGTTGCCGGCTTCGGCCGTGCCACCGCAGGCGGCGGCGCGTTCACGGATGCCGACGAGCCCGTGGCCGGTGTGCTGCGGGGCGAGGAGCCCGACTCCGTCGTCCTGGACCCGTATCCGCAGCTCGTCGGCGAGCCAGTCGAGCCGGACGGTCGCCTGCGTCGCCCGCGCGTGCTTGACGCAGTTGGTCAGCGCCTCCTGGACGATGCGGTACGCGGCCACCTCGACGTACGGCGGCAGCGGGCGCGGCTGTCCCGTCTGCGCGAGACCGACGCGCAGACCCGTCCGTTCGACGAGCCCGGTGAGTTCCGGGAGCGCGGCGAGGGTCGGCTGCGGGTCGCGCCCGTCGGGGGCGGACGGCTCTCTCAGTACGCCGAGGATCCGCCGGAGCTGCACCATCGCGTCGCGCCCGGCGTCCGCTATCGCGTCGAACGCTCCCACCGCGCGGTCCGGGTCGCTGCGCACGACCACGGGGCCCGCCTCCGCCTGGACCACCATCAGGCTCACCGCGTGGGCGAGGATGTCGTGCATGTCGCGGGCGATCCTGGACCGCTCCTGGCTGACCGCGCGCGCCGTCTCGGTGGCACGCTCCCGCTCCAGACGCCGGGCCCGGTCCTCCAGGGCCACGGCGTACGCGCGCTGCACGCGGGCGAAGGCGCCGAGTGCGTACGCGCTGATGAGGCTGATCAGGTGGAACGGGTACTCGTACGGTTCGGCGTGCTCCTTGAGGGCCATGGTGACGGCGGCCCCCGTCAGCCACCCGGCGAGCATGAGACGCCGTTTCAGGGGTGTGCTCAGGGCGGCCACGGTGTAGAGGGCGACCATGCCGCCGAAGCAGACGTCGGGCGGCGGCCGGTGGTAGAGCGCCATGGCGGGCGTGAAGACGGCGATCGCCGCGGCGCAGGCGAAGGGCGCGCGGCGCCGCCAGATCAGCGGTACCGCGGTGCCGGCGCCCAGGAGGAAACCGCCGGGGCTCAGCGGGTCGCCTCCCTCGTCGGGGAAGAGGAACTGGAGCGAGACGGCGAAGAGCACCACGGCGGCGAGCGCGGCGTCCATGACATAGGGGCGGGGGCGGATGGCGCGCAGCCGGGACAGCGCGAGCGGGGCACGTCGCATCGGAGGGCTCCTCGGGGCAGGAGGCCGTGCCAGTATCGCGGCGCCCCGGCGGCACTGTCCTCACCGGTACGGGGGATATCCGGGCCCACGCCTCCAGGCCCGCCACCCCGCGACCCCAGGCCCGCCACCCCGGCCCCGCGCCTCCAGGCCCGCGCCTACAGGCCCGCCACCCTGGGCCCCGCGACCCCAGGCCCCACGCCCCGCCACCCCGGACTCCTCGGAAACGAGAGAAGCCCCCTCGCTTCCGCGAGGGGGCTTCTCTCTAGTCGTGCGCCGCCAGGGACTCGAACCCCGGACCCGCTGATTAAGAGTCAGCTGCTCTAACCAACTGAGCTAGCGGCGCCTGCTGACTCAAAAATAATACCTGGTCCCGGGGGGTGCTCGAAACCGCCGCCCGGAGCTCCCGGGCAGGCCCTAGATCGCGAGGGAGAGCAGCACCGGCGCCGCCTCGCGATTGAGCGTGCGGGCTGCTTCCCGCAGCCGGTGCGCGTGCTCGACCGGCAGGGAGAGCGCCAGGCAGCCGACCGCGGAGCCCGCGGTGATGGGGACGGCGGCGCAGACCGTGCCGACCGCGTACTCCTGGAGGTCGAGGACGGGGACCGTGGCGGGCTGGGCGGCGAGACGGTTCAGCAGGACCCGCTCGTTCGTGATCGTCCGTGAGGTGAGGCGGGCCATCTTGTGCCGCGAGAGATGGTCCCTGCGTCCGTTCAGGTCGAGCTGGGTCAGCAGGCTCTTGCCGACCGCGCTGGCGTGCGCGGAGGAGCGGAAGTCGACCCATTCGTTGACCTTCGGGGTGCGGGGGCCGTCCGCGCAGCCGGTGATCTTGATTTCGCCGTCTTCGTACCGGCTGATGTAGACAGCCGCGCCGAGCGTGTCGCGCAGCCCGTCGAGCGTCGCCTTGAGCTTGTCGCGCAGTGCCTCCCCGCGGCCCTCGGCGGAGCCCAGGCGCTTGAGGGTGGCGCCGGTCACATACGCGCCGTCGGCCGTCCGGTCGACGTACGCCTCACGGCGGAGCATGCGCAGCAGGGCGGTGAGCCGGGGTGAGGGGAGCTTGGTCTGGCGGGCCAGCTCGGCTTCGGTGACGCCGGTGTCGTGCCGGGCGACGATTTCGAGCACCCGCAGGGCACTCTGTACCGAGTGCTGCGGCGTGGTCGGATCGTGCTTCAGCGCCACGGCTTCCCCCTGCGTGGAACGGTTCCGGACAGCTGGGCTCCGTCCACGATAGCCGCCAAGAGGCCCATTGGGAGCGGCTGTTGACGAGAATGTGGCGCGCCCCGGCTCTGTCAGCAGGAACGCGCCACTCTGGCATATGCCAGCGTCATCACCCGGTTTAACGGGGCCGAGTCGTCATACGCCGTCACACGTCGTCACAGGACCGCGCTGAGGAACTCCCGTGTCCGCTCGTGCTCGGGCTCGGTGAAGATCTTCTCCGGGGTGCCGGCCTCGATGACCCGGCCCGAGTCGAACATCAGGACCTGATCCGAGATGTCACGCGCGAAGTTCATCTCGTGGGTCACGCAGAGCATGGTGATGTCCGTGGTGTGCGCGATGTCCCTGAGGACGTCCAGGACACCCGCCACCAACTCGGGGTCGAGCGCGGAGGTGACCTCGTCCAGGAGCAGCACCTGCGGGCGCATCGCGAGGGCGCGCGC
Source organism: Streptomyces longisporoflavus (assembly GCF_014649775.1). Lineage (GTDB taxonomy): Bacteria > Actinomycetota > Actinomycetes > Streptomycetales > Streptomycetaceae > Streptomyces > Streptomyces longisporoflavus. The sequence goes on from NZ_BMTR01000003.1 coordinate 249,083, forward strand.
GATGGCGACGCGCTGCTGCTGACCGCCGGAGAGCTGGCTCGGGTACTTGTCGATGTGCTCGGTCAGCCCGACCAGTTCGAGCAGCTCGCGGGCCCGCTGCTCGGCCTCGTCCTTGGACAGGCCGAGCACCTGGACCGGCGCCTCGGTGATGTTGCGCAGGACCTTCATGTTCGGGAAGAGGTTGAACTGCTGGAAGACCATCCCGATGTTCTTGCGGACCTCGCGGGTGTACTTCTCGCTCGCCGGCACGAGCTTGCCGTTCTTCGTCTCGTGCGTGAGGTACTCGCCGCCGACCTTGATCGTGCCCTCTTCGGGCTTCATCAGGGTCATCAGGAGGCGCAGGATCGTCGTCTTGCCGGACCCCGAAGGGCCGATGAGCGTGACGTGCTTGCCCGACGCGACGGAGAAGTCGAGCTCGTCCAGGACCACATGGCTGCCGAAGCGCTTGGTGACCTTGTCGAAGCGGATCAGCTCGCTGCCGTCCACCGTGGGATTGACTGTTTCCTTCGAGGTGCTGCTGTCAGCGGACAAGACGACGCTCCAAGACTCGGAGAAGAACGGAAGCCGGGTAGGCAATGACGATGAAGGCGATGCCCACGATGCTGATGGCCTCGTAGGTGAAGGTCGCCTGGGTGAATCCCTTGGCCTCGCCCAGCATGTCCAGGGCGCCGATGGCGGCGATCTGCGGGGAGTCCTTGAGCATCGACACCACGTAGTTGCCCAGCGCGGGGATCACGCGGCGGATGGCCTGCGGCAGGATGATCGCGGTCCAGGTGCGGCGCTTGGGCAGGCTGAGCGCGGTGGCCGCCTCCCACTGGCCGACGGGAACGCCTTCGATGCCCGCGCGGTACACCTCGGCGGTGTACGTCGAGTAGTGCAGGCCGAGGCCGACGATGCCCGTGGTGAGCGGCGACATCGTGGGGCCGAACTCGGGGACGACGGTGAACAGGAAGAACAGCTGCACCAGCAGCGGGGTGTTCCGGATGAATTCGGTGATCGCCGTCACCGGCCAGCGGATCCACACCTGGTCGGAGCGCTGTGCGATCGCCCAGAGCAGACCCAGGGAGAACGCGATCAGGGTTCCCCAGGCCAGTGCCTGGAGGGTGACGAGAAGACCGTCCCAGAAATGGGGCATGAAGTCTTCGACGTTGGACCAGTCCCAGTTCACTTGGCACCCCCGGTACCGGTCACGGCGTCGATCGACGACTTGGAACGCAGCCCGCCGAGGAGGCCGACTTTCTCGGGCGCCTGGCCGATCCTCGCCTTCGCGTGCCGCTCCAGGAGCCGCATCCCGCGCGTCAGGAGGAAGGCGAGCACGAAGTAGACGACGAGGAGCACGGTGTAGACCGGGGCGCTCTCGGCGGTGACGAGCCGCCACAGGTTGCCCGCGAAGGTCATGTCGGCCACCGCGATGAGGGAGACCAGGGACGTGCCCTTGAGCAGCTCGATCAACAGGTTGTTGAACGGAGGCAGCATCTCGGGCCAGGCCTGCGGGATCTCGATCTTCCGCAGTCGCTGCCCCTTGGTGAAGTTCAGCGCAACCCCCGCCTCGCGCTGCGCCACCGGCACGGCAGCAAGGGCGCCGCGCACGATCTCCGAGCCGTACGCCCCGTACGTCATCCCGAGGGCCAGCACACCGGCGGCCATCGGCAGGAAGCTGAAGCCGAACAGCATCGGCACCGTGAAGGCCATCCAGAACATGAAGACCAGGGCCGACGTGCCGCGGAAGATCTCGAAGTAGGTCCCGGCCAGGAAACGAACGATCCAGAGCGGCGACGTACGCAGCACACCGATCGGGAAGGCGATGACGAAGGCCAGGGCCGCGCTGTAGACCGTGATCTGCACGGTGATCCACAGGCCGGGCAGGAACCACGCCGTGATGAAGTCCGACGTCATCATCAGGAGGCTCCCTTCACCGGCGGACACAGATCGTCGAGCGTCAGCTTGGTCATCTCGGTCTTGGTGAAGCCGAACTTGCCGACGACCCGCAGCAGCTCGCCGCTCTCCTTCATCTTGTGCAGCTCTTTGTTGAAGGCGTCACGCAGTTTCTTCTCGGAGAGGCGGAAGGCGAAACCGCCCGCGCCGTAGGCGGGCTTACCGTCCACCTCGGGCTGGAAGGCCTCGGTCACCTCGGCCCGCCGGCTGCCCTTCACCACGTCACGGGTGGTGATGGCGGTGCCCGCGAAGGCGTCCACCCGGCCCTGCTCGACCGCGGCGAGGCCCGCCACCGGGTCCGGCAGGATGAGGATGTCCTTCACGCCCGCGGCCTCCGCGTAGGCGATCTCGGCGTACGCGGTGCCGCTCGCCAGCTTGAGCTTCTTCTTGACGACGTCCTCGTACCGCTTGATCCCGTGCGGATTGCCCTTCTTCACGATGAAGGCGTCCAGCATCAGGTAGTCGGGATCGGAGAACAGGACCTGCGCGCAGCGGACCGGGTTGATGTACATCCCCGCCGATACGACGTCGAACTGCTGTGCCTGGGTGAGCCCCGGGATCAGCGCGCCGAACTCGGTCGGAACAGCCTTGACGTTCGGCACGCCGAGCCTCGGGAAGATCACCTTGGCGATCTCCGGCGCCTCCCCGGTGACCTCACCCTGCTTGTCGATGTAGCCGAAGGGGAGTTCCCCGGCCACGCCGATCCTCACGGTCCCCGCGTCGCGGAGCTTGCTCAGTAGATCCCCGCCCTCGACCTTCCCCTCCTCCGGAACCTTCACGCACCCCGCAGCCCCGAGAGCTCCGAGCGCCGCTGCTCCTGCGAGCAGGGAGCGGCGGCGAAGCCTGCTGCCTGTGAATCCCTCGTTGTTCTCATGTGGTGGAGCCATGGGCGCGCGGCTACCCGACTCGACGCGGAATATGCGGGCCAATTTCAGCCCCTGATGCAATCGTTGTGGTCTTGACCCAGGGAGGAGCATGGGACACATGGCAGACCGATTCATCGAAGTCTCCCTCGCGAAGCGGGGAGTTACGTGCACGGCAAAACTGCTCGACGACCGGGCGCCGGTGACCTGCGCGGCGGTGTGGGAGGCACTTCCGCTCGGCGAGGACGTCTATCACGCGAAGTACGCCCGCAATGAGATCTACGCCCTCTTCCCGGCTTTCGCGGACCGCGAGCCGCCCCTCGAGAACCCGACAGTCACCCCCATTCCCGGCGACCTCTGCTATTTCTCCTTCAACGGGACGCAGTTGGGCACGCAGGCCTATGGGTACGAACCGGCCGCGGACGTCAAGGCGGGCGCCACGGTCGTGGACCTCGCCCTCTTCTACGAACGCAACAACCTGCTGCTCAACGGAGACGTCGGCTGGGTTCCCGGCATCGTCTGGGGCCAGGTGATCGACGGCCTCGACCGGATGGCCGAGGCCTGCAACGACCTGTGGCGCGCGGGCGCGCAGGGCGAGACGCTCAATTTCCGCAGAGCGTAGGACCCGCCCGCGGACTCACACGGCGGCGGGCGGCGCGATCGTGGCGGCGCCCGCCTCGTACAGCGCGTGCGCGGCCCGCAGGACGAGCGCGTCGGCGTGCCGCGCCGCCACGATCTGCACACCGACGGGCAGCCCGTCGCGGTCCACCCCGCAGGGGACGGTCGCGGCCGGCTGCTGCGTCATGTTGAAGGGGTACGTGAACGGCGTCCACCCCGTCCACCGACGATGGCCGGAACCTTTCGGTACCTCCGCTCCAGCCTCGAAAGCGGTGATCGGCAACGTCGGAGTGATCAGGAGGTCGTACGTCCGATGGAAGCCGCCCATGCGACGGCCGAGCTCCATGCGTACGTCAACTGCCGCAAGGTAGTCGAGCGCGCTGTACCGGGCGCCCTGCGCACAGATCTCCCGCAGCCCCGGATCGAGCAACGCCTTCCGCTCCGGCGGCAGATGCTGGATCACGCGCGCGGCGCCGCTGAACCACAGCGTGTGGAAAGCCTCCACCGGGTCGGTGAAGTCCGGATCGGTCTCCTCGACGTACGCACCCTGCGCCGCGAGTGACTCCACGGCCCCCCGCACCGCCGCGGCGACCGCGGGCCGTACGGCGACCTGACCGCCGAGCGAGGGCGAGTAGGCGATGCGCAGTCCGCGTACGCCGCCTTCGATACCCGCGCGGAAGCTGTCGGCCGCCGGGCTCAGGCCCGACCAGTCGCGCGGGTCGGGACCGCTGATGACGTCCATCAAGAGCGCCGCGTCCGCCGCGTCGCGCGTCATCGGGCCGACGTGTGCCAGCGTTCCGAACGCGGACGCGGGATAGAGCGGCACCCTGCCGTACGTCGGCTTCAGCGCGAAGATGCCGCAGAAGGAGCCGGGGATGCGCACCGAGCCGCCGCCGTCCGTGCCCAGCGACACCGGCGCGGCGCCGAGCGCCACGGCGGCCGCGCTGCCGCCGCTGGAACCGCCCGCGGTGCGTGCGGGGTCGTACGGATTCCGGGTGATCCCGCTCTGCGGACTGTCGGTGACGCCCTTCCAGCCGAACTCGGGCGTCGTCGTCTTGCCGATGAAGACGGCGCCGTGTTCGCGCAGCCGCGCCACCGAGGGCGCGTCCTCCTCCCAGGGCCCTTCCGTACGTGCCGTCCTCGACCCCCGCAGCGTCGGTCCGCCGCGCTGGAGCAGGATGTCCTTGACCGAGACAGGGACCCCGTCCACCAGACCGCTCGGCTCACCGCGCCGCCACCGCCGCGTACTCGCCTCGGCCTGCGCGAGAGCCTCCTCGGCGTCGACGCGCACGAAGGCGTTCACCACGGGCTGCACTTCCTCCGCCCTGCGCAGCGCCGCCCGCGTCGCGTCCACCGGACTGAATTCGCCCTTGCGATAGGCCTCGACGAGTTGTACCGCGGTGAGATCCGTGAGTTCGGTCATGCACGCTCCTCCGTGGATGAGTGGTCGGGGAGGGGAACAAGGGGGGCCGGGGTGGCGGGGTAATCAATTCCCCCGTACATACCCGCGTTTCTTGTCGACCACGTTCGAGAGGGGCCTACCGGCCGCCCACTCCTCGTACAACTCGACGAACTGCGCGCCCAGTTCATCGCGCCAGCCGACCACGTCACCGCTCATGTGCGGGGAGACGATCAGGCCCGGCGCCGTCCACAGCGGGCTGTCCGCGGGCAGCGGCTCGTGCTCGAAGACGTCAAGTGCCGCGCCCGCGATCCACCGCTTCGACAGGGCTGCCGCGAGCGCGTCCTCCACGACGAGCGCGCCGCGCCCGATGTTGATGAAGCGGGCCGACGGCTGCATCATGCCGAAGCGCCGCTCGTCGAACATGCCGCGCGTGTCGTCCGTGAGGGGCGCCGCGCACACCACCCAGTCGGCCCGCGCCATGAGCCGGTCGAGTTCGTCGGGGCCGTGTACGCCGTTGCGCGCGCTGCGCCCCACCAGGGCGGTGATGATCCCGAGGCCCTTCAGCATGCGGACGATGGCGTGTCCGATCGGGCCCGAACCCACGACACACGCGCGCGTACGGGCGACCCGCTGGGTCTCGCGGTGCTGCCAGATGCGTTCCTCCTGGAGCTGGAAGGTGCGCGGCAGATCCTTGGCCATGGCGAGGACCAGCCCGGCCACGTACTCGGCGATCGGCTGGTCGAAGATGCCGCGGGCGTTCGTGACCAGCGTGTCGGACTCGACGAGCTCGGGGCACATCAGGCGGTCCACGCCCGCGCTCGCGGTGTGCACCCAGCGGGGCCTGGGGCCCTCGCCGGGCCAGGCCAGCCGCACCGCGTCCGAGAGGAAGTCCCACACCAGGAGCACGTCGGCCCGGGGGAGTTGGGACGATAGCGTGTCCGCGTCCGCGTGCAGGATCCGGGCGCGCCCGGTGAGGCTGCCCAGGCGGGGCGGCGGCGCGGGGGACGGGGCGTCGAGGACCAGAACGGTTGATTCGGACATCGGATCAGAGCTTGATTCGGACATCTGGGAGAAACCGTTTCGCAATGAGAGTCCGCTTCCCTGAGTTCTGTGTCGGCCGGAGCCGAGTTCTCAGTCGGCCAGGGCCGTCTGAGATGCGCGGATTGACCACGCTCGCACCTGAAACTACCTTCGTCAACAGAGGTGCTCTATCACAAGCACCCCACGACTGAGTACGCTCCGTACGAGGCCGTAGCACACTCTGTAGCGCTCTCTTTGCGCCTTATGCCCCATCCCGACGTCCCGGCGCGTCGCCGGTTCCGCACATCTCCCGGCCCCCGGCCGGTCCCTTAAATGCACGCACGCACGAACTTGGGGCCTGCTCATGGACGTCTCCTTCCTCGGCGGACCACACCCTCAACGCGGTGTAGGTGTCGTCGCACCATTCGACTTCGCACTCGACAGGGAGCTCTGGCGCTGGGTGCCGGACGAGGTCTCCCTCCACCTGACACGCACTCCCTACGTCCCCGTCGAGGTGAGCCTCGACCTGGCACGACTCGTCAGTGAGCACGAAACGCTCGGCGAGGCGGTGCGCGCGCTGAGCGCCGCCGAACCCGAAGTCCTCGCCTACGCCTGCACGTCGGGCAGCTTCGTCGGCGGCATCGCCGGCGAGCGGGCGATGTGCGAGGCCATGAACCGCGAGGGCGCGGGGGCCTCCGTCACGACCTCGGGCGCGCTGCTCGAAGCGCTCGACGACCTGGGCGCGCGGCGCATCGCGCTCGTCACGCCCTACACCTGGTCGGTGACCCAGTCCCTGGAGCAGTACCTCGGCGAATCCGGTGTGTCCGTCACCGGCCGCGCCTACCTGGGCCTGACGCGACACATCTGGAAGGTGCCGTACAAGGACGTGGCGGAGATGGCGCGCAGGGCGGTGCTCGGCGGCGCCGACGCGCTGTTCATCAGCTGCACCAACCTCGCGACCTACGACGTCATTCCGCAGCTTGAGGCCGAGCTGCGGATGCCGGTGATCTCCGCGAACCAGGTGACGATGTGGTCGGCGCTGCGCCGTCTGGGTACCCATGCCGTTGGGCCCTACCAAGCGCTGATCAATCCGAGTGCCAGGCCGGGCGCGGGCCCGGTCGCGGGGCCGGGCTCGCTGCCCGGCGTGCTGCCGGTCGATCCGCCCCGGGGCCTGACCGAGGGGCTGACCGAGGGTCTGCCCGAAGGACCACCACCGCTGCCTTGAAGGAGGCTGGAAGTGACCGCACTTGGTTTCCTCTATCCGGGCCACTCGGCCGAGGACGACTACCCCCGCATGGAGCAGATGCTGGGAAGCGATGTCCGGTTGCAGGTCGTCCACACCGACATCGGCGAGGACGCGCACCGGGTCGACGCGCTCCTGGAGATGGGATCACCGCAGCGGCTCGCCGCCGGGGTCGAGGAGCTTCGTCTGTCCGGCGCGGAGGCGGTGGTGTGGGCCTGCACCAGCGCGAGCTTCGTCTTCGGCTGGGAGGGGGCGCACGACCAGGTCCGCTCCCTGGCCGTATCGGCGGGCCTGCCCGCGTCCAGTACGTCCTTCGCCTTCGCCCATGCGGTACGGGAGGTGGGGGCGGAGAGGGTCGCGGTCGCGGCGACGTACCCCGAGGACGTCGCGTCGCTCTTCGCCTCGTTCCTGAAGGCGTCTGGGGTCGAGGTCGTCTCGGCGCAGGGGAACGGCATCATCACGGCCGCGGAGGTGGGCACGTGGGGCTGGGAGCAGGTCCGCGCGATGGCCCGCGCGGGCGACCACCCGGACGCTCAGGCGCTCCTGCTGCCCGACACGGCACTGCACACGGCGGCATACATCCACGACCTGGAGCAGGAACTGGGCAAGCCGATCCTGACGGCAAACCAGGTCACGGTCTGGGAAGCCCTGCGCCTGGCCTCCCGCCGGGTAAACGCCCCGACCCTGGGAGCCCTGTTCACCAAGGAGCCGGTGGTGCAGGTGCGGGGGTAGGCCCGCCATTCCACCCGCCCGAGAACGCGGGGTAATCGGGCGGGTGGGCGGGAGAGCCTGTTCGTGAAGGTGTGGACGCAGGGCAATCGGGCGGGTGGGCGGGAGAGCCTGTTCGGTCCGCGGAGACACGCCGGGGGAATAAACCGGAGCCACCCTCCCGTTAGCACCCTGCGGAGCAAGAAACCGCACAAGCACGCGCAGCAGAAGGCAGGACCCCGTGACAGTGGAACTGAGCGACGACATCCGCGGCGAGCGGCACGGCAGCGCGCCGGTCCCGCTGTCCGTGCTCGACCTGGTGACCGTGGGCGCGGGCCGGACCGCCACCGACGCCCTGAAGAAGAGCGTGGAGATCGCCGAGCTGGCGGAGGGCCGCGGCTACCACCGCTACTGGGTGGCCGAACACCACTCCATGCCCGGCGTAGCCTCCTCGTCGCCGGCAGTCATCCTCGCCCACCTCGCCGCCCACACCGACCGCATCCGCCTGGGCTCCGGCGGCGTCATGCTGCCCAACCACGCCCCGCTCGTCATCGCGGAGCAGTTCGGCACCCTGGAGGCGATGGCCCCGGGCCGTATCGACCTGGGCCTGGGCCGCGCCCCCGGCACGGACGGCGCGACCGCCGCCGCCCTGCGCCGCACGGACCGCCTCAACGAAGGCGCCGACGACTTCCCCCAGCAACTCGCCGAGCTGACCCGCTTCCTGGACGACGACTTCCCGGACGGCCACCCGTACAGCCGTATCCACGCCGTCCCCGGCCCCGTCCAGGCCACCTCTCCCGGCGGCGTCCAGTCCCCGCACCGCCCGCCGCTGTGGCTGCTCGGCTCCTCCGGGTTCAGCGCCCGCCTCGCCGGAGTCCTCGGCCTGCCCTTCGCCTTCGCGCACCACTTCTCCGCGCAGAACACGATCCCGGCGCTCGACCTCTACCGGGAGTCGTTCAAGCCGTCCGCGGTACTCGACGCCCCGTACGCCCTGATCGGCGTATCTGCGCTCGCGACCGACGACGAGAAGGAGGCCCGGCGGCAGGTCCTGGCCGCCGCGCTGAACATGGTCCGCCTTCGCACCGGGAAGCCGGGGCTCGTCCCGACCCCCGAGGAGGCCGAGGCGTACGAGTTCAGCGAGATGGAGCGGGACTTCATCAACAGCTGGAACTCCAACGTCATCCACGGCACCGCCGACGAGGTCCGCACCGGCCTCGACGACCTCGCCAAGCGCACCGGCGCCGACGAGCTGATGATCACGGCCAACGCGCACAGCGGTGACGTGCGGCTGCGCTCGTACGAATTGATCGCCGACGCCTACGGGCTGCCCGGCGCCCGCTAGGGCCCCGGCCCTCAGCCGGCGGCGAGCAGCGCGGAGATACGATCCGGCGCCACCGGGCGGGAGTACAACCACCCCTGCCCGGTGTCGCAGCCGATCCGCCGCAGCCGCGCCGCCTGGGACGTGGTCTCCACGCACTCCGCGGTGACGGTCAGGCCGAGCCGGTGCGCGAGCTGCACGAGCGCCTCGACGATGACCTCGTCGGCGGGGTTGATGTGCCCCTCGCCCGCCTCGGCGTCGTACTGGAAGCCCCGCACGAAGGAGCCGTCCAGTTTGAGGACGGACACCGGGAGCCGGCTCAGGTACGCCAGGTTCGAGTACCCCGTGCCGAAGTCGTCGATGGCGATCCGCACCCCCATGTCGCTGAGCGCTTGCAAGGCCTGCAGCGGGCGGCCCGTCGAGCCCATGACCGCCGACTCGGTCAGTTCGAGCTGGAGCAGTTCGGGGGCGAGGCCCGTCTCGGCGAGGACCTCCGCGACGTCGGCAACCAGATCCGAGTCCCACACCTGCCGCACCGCGACGTTGACGCTCACGAAGACCGGCGGCCGCTCCGGATGGTCCAGCTGCCACTGCCGGGCCTGACGGCACGCCGTACGGAGCACCCAGCGGCCCAGCTGCACGATCGAGCCGTCCTCCTCCGCCAATCCGATGAACCGATTCGGCGTAAGGAGACCGAAGTGCGGATGCTGCCACCGCACCAGCGCCTCGACCCCGCGCACGCCCCCGTCCTCAAGACGGACCAACGGCTGGTAGTCCAGGACGAATTCACCGCGGTCGACGGCAGGACGCAGCGAACTCGACAGCGTCTGGCGGGTCATCCGGTGGGCGTTGCGCTCGGGGTCGAAGAGCGTCCAGCGCGCCTTGCCGTCCGACTTCGCCCAGTACAGCGTCGTGTCGGCGGCCTGCATCAGACAGGTCGTCGTGGTCCCGGCGGCGCGCCGCTCCACGACACCGATCGACGCCGACACGGCGAGCCGCTGCCCCGACAGATCGAAAGGATCCTGCAACGCCTTGAGCGCCGAGTCCGCGAGGTCCGCGAGCTGATCCGTGCCCGTCGACTCCTCCACGAGCAGCGCGAACTCGTCGCCGCCGAGCCGCGCCACCAGCGGCGCCGCCGCCCTGCCGTGACCGGCCTCGTCGGCGCACCGCGTGAGCCGCTCCGCGACGGCCGCGAGCAGCCGGTCGCCGACCCGGTGGCCGAGGGTGTCGTTGACCGCCTTGAATCCGTCGAGGTCCAGATAGCAGAGGCCGATCCGTCCGGTGCCCGTGTCGTCGTAGGCACCCGATTCGAGTGCCGCGGCGAGGCGTTCGAAGAACAGGCTGCGGTTGGGCAGCCGCGTCACCGGGTCGTGCATCTGCAGATGCCGCAGCCGGGCCTGGAGCTCGCGGCGCGCGCTGATGTCGGTGGCCGCGAGCAGCACCGTACGGCCGCCGGGCATCGGCGAGACGGTGACCTGGACCCACAGCGAGTGCCCGTCGGGGTGCTTCAGGCGCCGGGTGCAGCGCAGCTTCGCCTGCCGGCCGCGGAGCACCTCGCGGTAGGCGTGCCAGGTGCGGGCGTCCGACGCCAGGTCCAGCAGATCGGCGGCCAGGCGCCCCGTCAGCCCGTCCGGGGTCTCGCCGAGCAGCTCGGCGAGCGCGTCATTGGCATCGACGAGGAGACCCTCGCCGTCGACGACGCCCAGAGCGAGGGGGGCCGCGGCGAAAGCGGCCCGGTGATCGGGCCGCTGCCCCGGACGACGACGCTCCGTAGTGGGCGCCCTGGCGAGGTCGGGTGCTGTGACCGCTGTGGGCGCTTGGCCTTCAGACGTTCCGTTCACCGTGTGCTCCCGCAGTGCAGTTGTTCGGCGAGGCCGGGCCCGCGCAGGAAGGTGTGCCGATCATAGGGGCTGGCCGGACGGCGCTTCCAGCCACAGGGCGGTACCGCGTGGCGGCCGATTTCGGCATAGGACAAGCGCATGCCCAGTACGGGTTTGGCACTCGCCCGGCGGCAGATCGTTTCTGCTCAACCCTGTACCGCTTCCCTTGCGTTCCCTTGCGCCTCGATCAGCCCCCGGACCACTTGTGACGTTCGGTGAGCGCCGCGCAGGCCGTTCATCACCCGGCCGGGTTAGACAAACAGGGCGTATTTAAATAATTCAACACAGGGTGGGTGGGATGCCCCGTAATCCGCACCCGGAGGTGGACGTGCCGCGTCAGCTACCCCCCTGGGGACTCACCCGTGGAGGGGAGCGACCCCGGTTGCGCAGCGCGGCCGCCGCCTTCACGTCTTTGACCGCACTCGCCGCCACCGGGCTCGTGGCGGGCCCCGCGGTCGCGGAGAGCCCGATCATGCCCTGCGCCCTGGAGCGCACGCCGGCGCACCACTCGGAGGGCCTGGACACCTGGAACACCGCCTACCAGCGGCCTGACCGGCACCTCGACGCGGTGATGGTCTTCCTCTCCTTCCCGGACTCGCCGCCCCGGAGCGCCCCCGCGGAGCTGGCGGCCGACTATTTCCCGGCCACCAGCCAGTTCTTCGACCGCGCCTCCTACGGCAAGTTCGCGCTGCGCCCGCATCCGCAGCGCGAGTGGGTCCAGATGCCGGACTACTCGACCTCGTACGCGATACAGCGTGACTGGAATCCGGCCCGGCGCAGCGCCTATCTGCGGGACGCGGTGGCCGCGGCCGATCCGCACGTCGACTTCTCGCGGTACGACGTCGTCTACCTCATCGCCGATCCGGACGCGCCCGGCGTCGACTCGGACGCGACCAAGGTCGTCAACTTCGACCGGCCGATGCGGGCCGACGACACGGACATCAAGCGCATCGTCACGGTCTTCGAGGGGCACCCGCCGGACCGCAACGTCCTCGCCCACGAGACCGGCCACGTCTTCGACCTGCCCGACCTCTACCACCGGCCGACGGACGGCGACGGCGACTGGGACACGCACGTCGGCGACTGGGACGTCATGGGCAGCCAGTTCGGCCTCTCGCCCGACCTCTTCGGCTGGCACAAGTGGAAGCTCGGCTGGCTGGACCGGCGGCAGGTGGAGTGCGTGGAGGGCGGAGGGCAGCGGCTGACCCTGGAGCCGCTGTCGACGCGGCCCGCGCGCGGGGGCGTCGGCGGCACCAAGCTGGCGGTCGTCCGCACGGGCCTCGGCAGTGCGATCGCGATCGAGGCGCGGGGCGCGACGGGCAACGACCGCGCCACCTGCACGGAGGGGGTGCTCGTCTACCGCGTACGCAATGAGGCGCCGTCCGGCGGCGGCCCGGTCGAGGTGCTCGACGCCCACCCGGACTCGGACGCGTGCTGGAGCGACTCGGTGTATCCGCCGCTCGCGGACGCGCCGGTGAGTGTGGGGGAGAGCTTCACGGTGCCGGACGAGGACGTACGCATCGAGGTCGAGGGGCGTACGGCCACGGGGGCGTGGACGGTGAAGGTGTCGGTGGGCTGAGGGGGTGCCGCTCTGCCCTCACGCCGAATCCTCAGGCCGGGCGCTGCCGCCCGTCACCGGCATGAAAGAAGCCCCCCGCTCGCGCGAGGGGCTTCTTTCTGTCTGTGCGCCGCCAGGGACTCGAACCCCGGACCCGCTGATTAAGAGTCAGCTGCTCTAACCAACTGAGCTAGCGGCGCCTGCTGACGTCGTAGACCTTAGCATCCTGATCGCCGCCAGGAAAAATCGATATACGCACCGCAGACCCCGCCGCCGCACGGGCCGCGCGGACGCAGGCCCAGAGCATCACCTCGGGCCCCGGGAGCCAGGGATGCCGGGCATCGGGGGCCACCAGCCAGCGCGAATCGAGGTGCGGGTTACCGGTGGCGGGCCCGCCCGTTTCCGCGGTGATCGGCGGCACCGTCACCGCGTCCCCCGTGCCGTGGCAGAGGATGCCGGGCACGGCGCTGCCCCACTCCTCCCACTCCAGGAGCGAGGGCAGGCGATGCGCGGTGCCGGGAGCGGCGAAGAGGAGCATGCGACCGCGGTGCGCCGCGACGGGGCCGGAGCCGGGGCCCTCGTCCCACAGGCGGTCGAGCATGCGTCGTCCGAAGACCGCCGGAACGCTCACCACGTCGAAGACGGAGCCGCAGGGGAGGACGGCCGGGGCGGTGGGGCGGCTGCGCCAGTGGGCGAGGGCGCTACGGGGATACGTTTCCGCGGAAGCAAGCCAGGCAGCTCCCTCGGTGGTGACGTCAGAGCTGTCCGGGGTGTCGGCGGGGGCAGGGCCGGGGTAAAGACGTGTACCGCTCATGGCAACTACATCTACCGGCGGTGAGGGTTCCATTTCCAAGAGTTACGAGAATCCGGGACAACGGGACCTGGGAGGGGGTACCTTGCCCTCCCTGCTGGCATATGCCCCGCGGTTTTCGGGGGGGTGGGGGCGGGCGTGGGTGGGTGCGTGTGAGTCCGGCGGGGGGTGGTTCGGCGGCTCGGTCGGGGCATTGGCTTGGCGGTTGAGCCCGGGCGGTCTGCTCTGGAGGCCGGCCCCCTTCTGACCGCCCCGCCCTGCGGGGGTCCGGCGGGCCGGTGGTCTCAGGCTTCCGGGCCGCCCCCGCCCGCGCCGGACCCGCGCAGCAGATCCCGGCCGAATTCGATCATCTTCTTCGCGTAGTCCTCGGTCCACTCCGCGCGCTCGGCGATCGCTGCGGGGGTCAGGCGGTCGAAGCGGCGGGGGTCGGCGAGTTGGGCGGCCGCGATTGCCTGGAATTCGACCGACCGGTCCGTCGCGGCGCGGAAGGCGTGGGTCAGCTCGGTGGCTCTGGCAAGGAGCTCCCGGGGGTCCTCCATCGACTCCAGGTCGAAGAAGTGCTCCGGATCAGCGACGGCTGCCGCGGGCTCGAAGAGCAGGGGCGCGGGGCGCAGACGCTGCTCGGTCCGGTGCCGCTCGGGCTCCGCCATGGTTCATCCTCCTCGTACGGTGTCCGGCCGTGGGGCCGTCTTCCATTCTCCCTTGCTGCGCAAGGGGGCCCTGAGGCCACGTGCCTACGGCCGCCACGGCACCCGGTGTTCGGCGAGGCGGGCCAGGACCGCGTGATTGGCCTCCCAGCCGTCCGGGAACTTCACCGTGACACCCAGCTGGACCGGTTCCGTCGAGGGGTGGTCGTCCAGCAGTTCGCTCACACCTGCTCGGCAGACAACGATGCAGGCGTGCCGGTGCCGGGACGCCAGGACGCAGAGACGGCCCGTTTCCAGGTGGAACGCGGTGGCGTCCGGGCGGCCGGAGAGCGGGTGCAAAACCACCGTCACGTCGAACTCGCGGCCCTGGAGCCGGTTGGCCGTGTCCACCGTCACATCCGCGACACCGAGCTCCGCGAGGGCCGCCCGCACCGCCGCCGCCTGATCGCGGTGCGCGGTGCCGACGGCGATGCGGTCGGCCGTGAGGGGCGTGGGGTCCGGGCCGCGTTCCGAGACGGCCGCGCCGCCGCGGTCCAGGAGCCGCCGGACGACCTGCGCCACCGCGCGCACCGCCTCGGGATCCGTGCGCGGCGTGTTCCGAGCGGGCAGTTCGAGCAGGCCCCAGCCCGCCTCCGCCGCCTCGTCGATCACCCGGTCCGGGCCCGAACCGTCCGACGGCACGCCGAAGCTCAGCGTCCTGTCGCCGTGGTCCGTGCCGCTGCGGAACGGGGTGTACGGGTAGAACGCCGCGGAGACCAGCGGAGCCGCCGACGCCGGCAGCCGCCAGGACACCGGCAGGCGGTGCTGCGGCAGTTCAGGGTTGTGCGCGAGGAGCGTCGTCACCGCGCTCGCCGACGGGTCGTACGCGAGGCCCGCCCACTGCTCCGCACCCACGATCGAGAACGGGTCGAGCTGGCCGGGGTCGCCCACGAACAGGGCCCGCTCGAAGAGCCCGGCCACGGCGAGCAGCGCGTCCGAGCGCATTTGATACGCCTCGTCCACGATGGCGTGCTGCCAGGGCGCGTCGAGCTTGGAGACCTCGACATGCGCCCACTTCGCGGCGGTCGACACGACGACGTCAAGACCCGCCAGGTCGGTGACCTTCGTGGACGTACGGACGAAGGGGA
Organism: Streptomyces longisporoflavus; assembly: GCF_014649775.1. Taxonomy (GTDB): domain Bacteria; phylum Actinomycetota; class Actinomycetes; order Streptomycetales; family Streptomycetaceae; genus Streptomyces; species Streptomyces longisporoflavus. Next base: position 264,213 of record NZ_BMTR01000003.1, read on the forward strand.
GATCGTCCAGGGCCTTGTCGTACGCGTCCGGGTCGCTGCTGTGCAGGCGGCCCACCGGCAGCTCGGGGTCCTTCTCGGCGAGACGCAGGACCAGGTCGTCGACCTGCGCGTTCGTCTGGGCGATCACCATCAGGGGGCGTCCCGCGGCGGCCAGTTCGCGGGCCGCGCGGACCACGAGGGTCGACTTGCCCGCGCCGGGCGGCGAGTCGACGACGACGCCGCGCTGCGCGCCGTGCAGCGTGTCGTGCAGGATCGCGTCCGTGGCACGGGCGGCCGCCGCGCCGGGATCGAAGGAAGCGCGGTCGGCGGCGCGGTCGAAGGGGGCGGTCGGACTCACAGGATGTCCTCCGGCGTCACGGGGTCAGGGCGCTCGGCGGCGTCGCCCGGCGGGCCGCCATGGGTCCACGGAGTCGCCTCGGGGTCGGGGAGCCCGGGGCCGCCGCGCTGCTCGTGCTCGAAGAGCGTCCAGCAGATCCGGTCACCCTTGCCCGGCACGGAGCCGGGCTCGGGCTCCTTGCCGCGGCCCATCTTGTCGGTGACGCGCAGCACGACGAGGCCTTCGCCCTCGTACGTGACGAACTCGGCGGTCTGCGGCTTGCCTTGCAGCGAGCGATACACCTTCGCCCGCTCGGCCAGGTGCGGGCGGTCGTCCGTGCGGACCGTGACCAGCGGGCGCGGCCGCGGACTCCTGCTCTCGCTGTACGCCATCACCACCTCGGTCACCTCGCCCTCGAACGCCTCGCCCGCGAGCCGGCGGCCCGCCATCACCAGGGGGTCGTCGAGTGCTTCCTGGGCCTCAAGACGGGCCTGTTCGCGCTCGCGCGCCGCCAGCTTGTTCGCCGCCGTCACCGCGTCGTCGATGCGGGGCTGCGGTGGTTCGCCCGCCCTCACGCGGTCCCGGTGGCCGGTGAAGGACCACCGGTCGCGGGTCCAGCGGTCGGCGGCGTGCGGGGCCTCGGGGAGTGTGCAGAGCGCGTCGAGGCCCCGCCATACCGCGTCCCAGGTGGGGCGGGTCCTGCTCTCGATCAGGGAGCGGATCTCCCGCTCGGCCGCGGCGAGGGCGGCGAGCCGGGTGTCCGCCTCGATGCCGTCCTCGGCGGTGGCGAGGACTCCGCGAGCGCGGTCGTAGCGCTCGATGGCCGGGGCGAGGAGGCGGTTGTCGAACGCCGGGTCGGTGGCCGGGCCCGCGGGCGGACAGAGCAGCTGGCCGTCCTTGTCCCGCGCCAGCTCGGCGCGGAGGGCGGCGTCGGCCCCGGATGCGCCCTCCGGGGCTTCGATCCAGGCGAGCAGGGCGCCCAGATGCTGGTCTTCGAGGCTGCTCTGCCCGGTGGCCCAGTGCCGGGAGAGCAGCTCGGTCATGGCGACGAGGAGGGAGGAGCCGGGGACGCGGGCCCGCTCCCCGAAGTGAGTCAGCCAGCGACCGAGGAGGGGGACGCGGGGCGGGGCGGGATACGGGGTCTCCGGATCCTGCTCCGCGGTGCGGCGGAATCGGGTGGAGCGGCCGATGAGCCGTACGAAGTCGATGCCGGCGCGGCTCGGGACGATCAACTGCGGCGCGTCCTGGCAGAGTTCGACCTCCACCTTGACGCGCTTTCCGGTCTCCGGGTCCGTCTCGCTGCGTTCCGCGGCTTCGACGTCGTCCGCGAACGAGTCCACGTACTCCAGGACGGTGTCCGCGAGTTGGGCGAGGAAGGTGAAGCGGAGGTCGCGGTCGCGGGGCTGGGGGACGACCAGCAGGCGGGGCGAGGTCCGCTCGGTCCCCACGAGCGCGCCGAGCGGGGCGCCTGCCTCGCCCGCGGTGGTGAGGGGGACGAGGACGAGGGGGCGCTGGGAGAGGTGGCGGTGCCGGGTCGTTGCTCTCGGCTGGGCCCGGCCTGTCGCTACCGCCTCCAGGCGTGCGAGGTTGTCGATCAGCGACATCAGGTTGTCCTCCCCTGCGGGGTCGCTGCGCTGTGCGGGGTCGCTGCGCTGTGCGTCGGCGTCTGCGGGCCGGTGTTCGCTGCCCGGCCGCCGCTTCGCGGCGAATTTTCCCCGCCCACCCACCCGATTACCCGGCAGCTCCCACGCGCCGAAGAACGGACCGGTCGACGGGCGGGCGGGAAAGGAGCGGTCGCGGGGAAGCGCCGGGAAGGGCGGGTGGGAGGGAGGGGCGTGGTTGCCACGGGGTGTTGGTGCGGAGCGTGGGCGGGTGGGGAGGGTGCGGTTGCTGCGGGGTGTCGGTGTGGGACGTGGGCGGGCCGGAAGCGCGTGGCTGCCGTGGGGTGTCGGTGCGGGGGTGCGGCTCCGGCAGGGTGTGGGAGGTGGGTGGGCCGGAAAGGCATGGCTGCCGCGGGGGCGTGGGTGGGTGGCACTGGTGCGAGGGGCGTCAGCATGGCGCGGCCCCCGTGTGCTCGCCCGGGGTGTCCGCGCCGGCCAACGCCTCCTGCCTCAGCGCAGCCGCTCTGCGCAACGCCGCCACCGCCGGGTCCGACGGATCGCCCGTGGTGCCGTTCGCCGCGGAGAGGACCGCGGTGACCGTTGTCAGGCCGCCCAGTTCGCCCCGTACCGCACGGCCCAGAGCCGTCACCGCGTCCTGCTCGCGGGCCCGTTCGCGGCAGTGGAAGGCCAGTTCGCAGGCGGCCAGGCACTCGGGGGCGTACGTCGCCGGGACCGACTCGACCGCTGCCGTCAGATCGGCGGCGGGGCGGGTCACGTCGAAGGTGGTGCCCTCCGGAAGCGCTGCCGCGATGTCCTCGATACGGGTCAGCCGGGCCAGTTGGCGCCGCGTCACCGAGAGCTGTTTGCGTACGTCGATCGCCGATGCCGTGGGAGAGTTCGAGAAGTCCTTGGGGCAGACCAGAAGCACGTGGTGCCGGACCGGGGGAGCCGGGTCCAGGCGCGCCGCCACCTCTTCGAGCGCCAGTGCGTACACCGCTGCCTGGCGCGCCGCCGCTCCCACCTTCGCCGCGTCCGCCGAACCGTCGAGCATCGGGAAGGACTTGATCTCCACGACCGTCCAGGTGCCGTCGGGGTGGACCACCACCGCGTCCGGTTCCAGGAAGGCGGGGGTCCCGGCGACGTCGAGCGCCAGCATCGGGTGGTCGAGGAGGGTCCAGCCCTGCGTCGTCGTCGCCTCGCGCAGCGCCAGCGAGGTGCGTGCCGCACGGCCCTCGGGGCCCACCGCGGAGAGGTCCGGGACGGACGATTCGCCGGGCACCGGCTCAGGACCGCCCCCGAGCCTGCCGTGCACCAGACGCAGCAGCTCGGCGCCGCCGTCCGCCTTGACCTTCGCCTCGAAGGCATTGCCCCGCATGAACGCGAACTGCGACTGCCCGAAGGAGGCGGGGGAGCCGAGTGACTGCGCGAGCGTCGCCTTGTCCACGCCCGCCCCGTCGAGCAGTGCACGCCGCTGGCACCCCGGATTCGCGGCGAGGGCCGCGAGAGCGCGGGCGTCCAGCGGCTGAGCGGGGACGTCCGGTCCGCGCAGCTCAGCGAGCCGCTGTCGGAGTGCTGTCCCCCGCTTCGGCGGGTCGGGCACTCGGCTCGGCGCCTGGCTCGGCAGGCCGCTTGCGCGGCCGGGGAATTCGCTCACCTGTCGAAGTCTGGCACCCGGCACTGACAATTGAGGACTCTGGGGCATACGAGACCGCTGAAGAGGCCCCTGCCGAGACCGATGACGAGACCGGCGACGGAACCGGCGACGGAACCGTCGGCGGGCCCGCCGATCCGGCCGCCGATCCGGCCGTCGGCGAGCCCGCGCCGACCACCACGTCCGCAGACCCGACCCCCGGGTCCGCGGACCAACCCGCCGCACCCGACGAAGCCCCTGCACCCGACGAAGCCCCCGCACCCCGCGACGCCCCCGCAACCGCCAGCGGCAACCGCACCCGTGCCTTGACCCGGTCCGCCAGCCGCAGCACGGGCCGTACGAGAAGCAGGCCGGCGCCCATCACCGCGGCGCCCGCGACGGCGTCGAGGAAGTAGTGGTTCGCGGTGCCCATCACGACGATCGTGGTGATGAGCGGGTAGGCCACCGCCGCGACCCTGGTCAGCGGCGAACGCCCGTGGCGCCACAGCATCACCCCGCACCACAGCGCCCACCCCACGTGCAGGCTCGGCATCGCCGCGTACTGGTTGGTCATGCCGCCGAGCCCGCGCGGCGCACTCGCCTCGCCGCCCCACCAGCCGTAGTCGCTGTACTGCGCCATGGTGTCGACGAAGCCGTGGCCCACGCTCAGCAGCCGGGGCGGGCAGGTCGGCAGGAGCGTGAAGCCGATCAGGCCGATCATGGTGGAGGTCATCAGCCACGCGCGCGCGACGCGGAAGTGGACCGCGCGGCTGCGGAAGATCCAGACGAGTATCAGGGGCGTCACCAGATAGTGCAGCGACGCGTACCAGAAGTCGGCGGGGATGCCTATCCAGGAGTGCTCGGTGAAGAGACGGTTCAGCGGACTCTCCGCGTTGAGGCGCAGGAACTGCTCGATGCGCAGTATGCCCACGCCGTGGTCGACGGCGGTCGACACGTCGCCGCGCGCGAGCAGCCGGCCTGCCGAGTAAGCGGCGTACACCAGCACGATCAGCGGCAGCTCCGTCCACCAGCGAAGCCGGAGCCCGCTCGTGCCGCCGGTGCCCGGAGTGTCGGTCTGCGGCATCCGGTCGGTCCCCCATCCGTTCTTGTTCACGCGGTGTTCGCCGCGGCCTCACCCTACGGCGTACGCGAGACCGTTCTGAGGCGGTCCCCGGCTGTCTTAGACGCTGAGATCGACGAGCGGGTTGCTCCTTGTGGGCACGGATGATCGCGATGTGGGCAGGGATGATCGCGACATCGCGCGTGAGTGATGATGGAGGGCACGGACAGCTGTCTGTCCACAGAATTCGCTCTATGACAGCCGATGGTCCCCACGGCCGCCGTCGGCTCGGAAAGGCTCGACATGGCACCGCGCATCCTGCTGGCCCGGCACGGACAGACGGAGTGGTCCCTGTCCGGGAAGCACACCGGCAGGACGGACATCCCGCTCCTCGAAGAGGGCCGCAACGGCGCGAAGCTCCTGGGCGAGCGCCTGCACCGCGCCCCCTACGACGGCCTCCCGGACGTCGAGGTGCGCACCAGCCCCCTGGCGCGTGCGCGCGAGACCTGCGAGATCGCCGGCTTCGGGGACCGTGCCACCACCTGGGACGCGCTCATGGAGTGGGACTACGGCTCCTACGAGGGCATGACCCCGGCCGAGATCCAGGACGTACGCCCCGGCTGGTTCATCTGGCGCGACGGCGTTCCGGGGGGCGAGACCCTGGCGCAGGTCACCGCCCGCGCGGACGAGGTGGTGGACTGGGCGCGCGGCGCGGACCGCGATGTCCTGGTCTTCGCGCACGGCCACATCCTGCGGTCCATCGGCGCGCGCTGGCTCGGTCTCGGCATCGACTTCGCCGCCCGCATCCGCCTCAGCCCGACCTCGATCTCCGCCCTCGGCTGGGCCTACGGAGAGCCGGCCATCGAGTCGTGGAACGAGACGGGTCACCTGGCCTAGGTGCCGGCCGGACGACCCGCGCCCCCGCCGTTCGCGTACCCCGCGCGCTCCCCGCCGTTCGCGCTCAGACCACCCGGGGCAGCGAGGCGTGCCGCTCCAGGAAGCCGCACACCCCCGAAGCCCGCCGGTGCGGAAGCAGCACCCGTGCCGTCGTGGCGAGCATCGACTGGATGCGCGAGGACTGCACCTCGTCCAGGAGCGCGATGACCCGCATACCGGCGGTGGCCGCCTCGTCGGGACGGCCCGCGCGGGCGAGGTCGTCGGCGAGTTCCGCGGTGTAGAGGGCGATGTTCCGGGTGAACTGCGGGGTCTGCGCCGATGCCACGCTCACGGCGCGCCGCGCGTGCCGGGCGGCGCGGTTCCAGTCGCCGAGCGCCGACCAGCACTGCGCCTCGAGACCCTCCAGCTCGGCGGGTCCGTAGAAGGTCATCCACTCCGGGTCGGTGTCCGAAGGGCCCCGGTCGAAGAGGGCGTGCGCGCGGGCCAGCGACTGTTCGCAGCCGGCCCGGTCGCCGAGCCCCGCCCAGCCCCCGGCCTCGCGCAGCGAGACGAGCGAGAGCAGCCTCGGCGACGCGAGCGGAAGGGCCGCCCTGGCCGCCGCCTGCGCCGCACGCACCGCCTCGCGGGGCCGCCCGGCATCGCGCGCCAGGAAGGCCGTGTTGCAGAAGGCGTGTGCCTCCAGGGCCTGGTCTCCGGCCATCCGGGACGTGGCGAGGGCCTCCGCGTAGTGCGAGCGGGCGTCGTCGAACCGGCCCGAGTCGTGCGCGAGCCAGCCCACGGAGATGGCCAGTTCACCGGCGCCCGTGTGCAGCCGCTCCGCCGTGGACTGCCGGGTGGTGCCCGCGTCGAGCAGGGCGTACGCGGTGCGCAGCGGGGTGGCGGCGCGGCGGTAGAGGCCGTCGGCGCCGTGCCGGTCGTCGAGCAGTCTGATCTGTCGTACGGCTTCCTCGACCGCGCTCACCTCGGCCTCGCCCGCCCGGCCGCCGCGACGTGCGGTGGCCTCGGCCGGACTCGGGGCGGCGAACCCGAAGGAACCCAAAGAGGCGGCGGCCGCGGAGGCCGTGCCGCTCATGAATGCGCGACGCCGCACGTCGCTCTCCTCGTGGCTCTGGATCTCGTACGGGTCGCACTCGTGCGTTTCGGAGCCGGTCGGCCCGGACGGAGAAGACTCATACAGACGGATCGTGGTGTGTGACACAGGCGCTCGGGACTCGGTGCGCGCTCCCCGCCCGCGCACTGCGGAGCGGGGCGAGAACCCCAGATCCGTGAGCGTCCGGCCGGGGAACATGTGCAGGAAGACCCGCTCGTACGCGTAGTTGGGACAGCGGATCTCACCCGCCTCGACACGCCCCACGTACCGGGCGTCGCAGCTGACGCGCTCACCGATCTCGCGGGCGGCCCGGCGGATCACGGCGGCGAACTCGCCCGGTGAGCGCTGCCCGCGCAGCTGCCGGAAGCGAAGATTCGGGCGTGGGGACTGAGTTGACGATGCCATCGGTGACGACGCCATGGCCTGACCCTCTCGTACGGATCGTGCCGGAGTGCGTCGAATCCTGCGGATCCGACGATGCTGCCCCTGTTCCGGCGAAGCAAGAACGTACCGTCAGTGATGGGGCCCACACGCAGAGTTTGGCTACAAACCGGATATCTCACCCATGATCTGCCATGAACTGCCATCCTTTGCGGCGGCATTACGCCGTAGCTGTTGACAGCGTGCCGCGTTGAACCATGCGGAGAGGGAGCGACGCGGCTCCCACCCTTGCGAGGAGGGGTTCCCTTGTTCGAGACCGGCGCGGAGAACGGCGAAGCGCGGGCGTCGCTGACTACGGCACGGCACCTGCCCACCCAGGACCGCAGCGCACCACCGCAACAGGGGCCATGGCAGGGAGCACGGCAGGGGCCGGGGCAGAGCGCCGGGCCCGGCGACTGTGCCGACTTCTGTGATCTCGTCACCGTTCCGGCCCGCCAGGGCCTCGAAGCCGTCGACATCCTGCGCCGCGGGGCGGGTGACGCCGTCGGCCCCGTCCTGCACGACGGCGGCTGCGACACCCTCGGCTTCCTGGTGCCGCCCGGTACCGCCGCCGGCTGGGACCTGCCGGGCAGCGCATGTACGCAGACCTTCGGGCGCGGCACCCGCCCGCACACGGAGCCGGGGCCGGCCACCCCGCCGCCCCCCGTCGCGGGCACCGGCTGGCTGCTGTCCCCCGCGGAGACCGATCCGGTCACCGATCCCGCCGTCCTGCGTGCGGCGCTCGGGATCGCGGCCCGCACGATCGAGGCCGCCGACAACTGCCGCTGAGCCCGCGGCGGGGCGGTGCCCCAAGGTCATCGGGCCGCCCCGTCCGCGTACGCCGATAATGGACCGATGGCAAGGAACAGGCGGTCCCGGGAAGAGGCGCAAGCCGTCGTCGAGAAGGTGGACGGCGGGCTCGCCGAGCTGATGCCCGACCGGGACAGGCCGCGCGCGTGGACGCTGCTCGTGGACGGTGCCCCGCAGTCCCATGTCGACCTCGACGACCCGGCGTATCTCGACTTCGAGTACCAGCGCAGGCTCGGTCATGCCGCCGACCTCGTCGCGCCGCCCGGCAAGCCGATACAGGCCCTGCACCTGGGCGGCGGCGCCTTCACCCTCGCCCGCTACATAGCCGCGACCCGACCCCGCTCCACCCAGCAGGTCATCGAGCGCGACGCGGCACTCATACAACTGGTCCGCAGGGAACTGCCGTTGGACCCGCAGGCGCGGGTGCGGGTGCGCGGCACCGACGCCCGCGAAGGGCTCGCGAAGATCGCGGACGGCTGGGCGGACCTCGTCGTGGCCGACGTCTTCAGCGGCGCACGGACCCCCGCGCACCTCACGAGCGCCGAGTTCCTCGGTGACGTACGCCGGGTCCTGAAGCCCGGCGGGTACTACGCGGCGAACCTCGCCGACGGGCCGCCCCTCGCGCATCTGCGCGGCCAGCTCGCCACCGCCGCCGCGCTCTTCCCGGAACTCGCGCTCATCGCCGACCCCGCGGTCCTGCGCGGCAAGCGGTTCGGCAACGCGGTGCTCGTGGCCTGCGACCGGCCGCTGCCGGTCGCGGAGCTGACCCGGCGCAGTGCGGGGGACTCGCATCCGGCGCGGGTCGAGCACGGCAGGGCGCTGATCGACTTCAGCGGGGGAGCGGCGGCGGTCACGGACGCGAGCGCGGTGGCGTCGCCCGCGCCGCCCCCTTCGGTGTTCCGCTGAGGACGGCCCGTCGGGCTTCCGCTGAGGACGGCCCACCGGGGCTTGCGCTGAGGACGGCCCGTCGGGGCTTGCGCGGCTCTTTCCGTCCGGACTTTTTCAACTCTGGGGCATCCGCTGAACCAACCGGTCAGTACTCGTTGATTTCTACCGCCGGGGCGTGGTCGTGCCACGTGCAGAACACCGAGACCTTCTCGGCGCCCGACGTGAACTGCACCCGGATCCAGGTGTCCTGCTTCCACACCTGCACCGACCAGCCCGCCGCCGGAGTCGCCGAGACCAGCGTCGCGGATTCCTTGCCGAGGTCGAAGACGACCCGGCCGCCTTCGGAGGAGTAGCTCTTCACGTTGCCCGGTGCGGGCGCGGGCGCGGAGGGGGAGCTCGGCCTGCTCGTGCTCGTCTTCGACGGCTTGCTCTCGGGGGACTTGGCGGGTTTCGAGGGCTTCTTCGACTTCGACTTCGAGGGCGTGGGGGTCGGCGTCGGGTCCGGGCGGTGCGTGGAGGACGAGAGCGGCTCGGCGCGGTCGCCGTCGGCGGCCAGCGGAACGGCACGCGGCGGGTCGTAGGCGGTGCCCGCCATGACCGTGTGGACACCCCACCAGGAGAGTGTGACCGCCGCGCCCGTGGCGAGCGACCAAGCTATTGCGTGTATGAGTCCTCTGCGCATCGCGAGCCATACTGCACCACTCGGACCGCTGGGCCCACCGTCGTCCCGGGAGACCCGGCTCACCCAGATGGCGTACGGTGCCGCCCATGGCAAGTGTGCTCGTCGTCGAGGATGACCAGTTCGTACGCTCCGCTCTCATCCGGCATCTGACCGAGGCATCGCACACCGTGCGCAGCGTCGGCACGGCCCTTGAGGCGCTGCGCGAGGTGGCCCATTTCCGGTTCGACGTGGTGATCCTGGATCTCGGTCTGCCCGATCTGGACGGGTCGGAGGCGCTCAAGATGCTCCGCGGGATCACCGACGTCCCCGTGATCATCGCCACCGCGCGTGACGACGAGGCCGAGATCGTCAGGCTCCTGAACGACGGCGCCGACGACTATCTGACCAAGCCGTTCTCCGTGGAGCACCTCTCCGCCCGGATGGCCGCCGTCCTGCGCCGCTCGCGCGTCCCGGCGGGCGAGACCCCGCCGAGCAGCGAGATACGGGTCGGCGGGCTCGCCATCGACCCGCTGCGCCGCCAGGCCGAGCTGGACGGGGCGCGGCTCGACCTGACCCGGCGCGAGTTCGATCTGCTCGCCTTCCTCGCCGGCCGGCCGGGTGTCGTCATACCCCGCAAGGAGCTGCTCGCCGAGGTGTGGCAGCAGAGTTACGGGGACGACCAGACCATCGACGTACATCTGTCGTGGCTGCGCAGGAAGTTGGGCGAGACCGCCGCCCGGCCGCGTTATCTGCACACGCTGCGGGGTGTCGGCGTCAAGCTGGAGCCACCGCTGTGAGGTGGGCGCTCGTCAAGGTGTGCCTGGCCGTCACGACGATGGTCGTGGTGGCCTTCGCCGTACCGCTCGGCCTGGTCATCCAGGAGATGGCCAGGGACCGCGCCTTCTCCAACGCCGAGCGGCACGCGGCCGGCATGGGCCCCACGCTCTCCATCACCACCGACCGCGATCAGCTGACGCGGGCCGTCGCCACGTCCGAGGCGGGCGGCGAGGGGCGGATGGCCGTGCACGTACCGGCCGTCGACAAGGCACCTGCCCTGGAGATCGGCGACCGGCGGGCCGACGCGCGCGCGGTGGAGATCACACGCAAGGAGGGCCGGGCCAGGACGGTCACGGTCGACGGCGGCTTCGCGCTGCTCCAGCCGACGGCCCTGAGCTCCACCCAGATCGCCGTGGTCGAGATCTTCGTGCCCGAGGGCGCGGTCAGCAACGGCGTGACCACGGCCTGGCTGGTGCTCGCGGGGGTCGGCGTCGCGCTGATCATCGGGTCCGTGGCGGTGGCGGACCGGCTCGGCGTACGGATGGTGCAGCCCGCCAAGCGGCTCGTGGGCGCGGCGCAGTCCCTCGGCGAGGGAAAGCTGGGCGCGCGGGTCCAGGAGGAGGGGCCGACCGAACTGCGCCTTGCGGCCGTGGCGTTCAACTCCATGGCCGACCAGGTGGTGCAACTCCTGGCCAACGAACGCGAGCTCGCGGCGGACCTCTCGCACCGCCTGCGCACCCCGCTGACGGTGCTGCGGCTCAACGCGGCCTCGCTGGGCGACGGCCCCGCGGCCGAGCAGACCCGTATCGCGGTGGAGAAGCTCGAACGCGAGGTCGACACGATCATCCGTACCGCACGCGACGCCAAACCGCAGACCGTGACGGTCGGCCCCGGTGCGGGCTGCGACGCCTCCGAGGTGATCCGGGACCGGATGGCCTTCTGGTCGGCGCTCGCCGAGGACGAGGGGCGCGAGGCGCGCGTCGCGGGGGTGGAGCGGCCGGTGTGGATACCGGTCGCGCGGCCCGAACTGGTCGCCGCCCTGGACGCGTTGCTGGGCAACGTCTTCCGGCACACGCGGGAGGGCGCGGCGTTCGCGGTGGACGTGCACAGCGGCGAGGACGCCGTGATCGTCCTGGTGTCGGACGCGGGGGCGGGCATCGCCGACCCCGAGGCCGCGTTGGCGCGGGGCGCGGGGTCGGGGGCGGACGGTTCCACCGGCCTGGGGCTCGACATCGTGCGGCAGCTCGCGGAGTCCACGGGCGGGGATGTCCGTATCGGGCGGTCCGTGCTCGGCGGGACCGAGGTCCGGATCTGGATCCAGCTGGACGGGCGGCGGCCGGTCGCCGGGGGGCGTGGGCACGGGGGTTCCGTACGTCGGCGTAAGCGTGTCCCGAGCGTCCGCTAGGCCCTGAACCGCCGCTTCGCGGCGGATATTTTCCCGCCCTCCCACCCGATCACCCCGCGTCCGACTGTGAACGGAGCGCAGGTAGTTTCCGTCCAGGGGCTGACTCCGGGTGTCGGGTGGGTGGGCGGGAGAAGATCCGCGCGAAGCGCGGGAAGGTGTCCGCGGCTCGCACCCGGGAGCACCCGGAGCCCACCATTAAACGCTCCCGATCGCTTCCTTAAGCGCACCCTAAGATCCAGTGCAGAGCCCAGATTGCCCGCTATGTCGCGCCCCCGCGGGGCTAAGTTGCTGACGCACCCCCACCCCCCCCGCACAGCTAAGGCAGGCACGCCATGAGCAGCACCCATCGGCGCACGGTGAGCACCAAGTCCAAGGTCATAGGCGGCATCGTGGCCGCGGGCCTCGTCGGCGGCGGCGCTTTCCTCTTCTCCGGGACGGCCCTCGCGACCAAGGCCCCCGCGGAGGAGACCCCCGCCGAGGCAGCCGCGCAGGCCAAGTTCGCCCCGTTCGTGGACACGTCGCTCGCCCCGGCGTACGACCTCGTTGACACCGCCGACAAGACCGGCGTGAAGGAGTTCAACCTCGCCTTCATCACCTCCGGCGGCAGCTGCGAGCCCCTGTGGGGCGGCACCACCGGACTCGACGACGACAAGGTGGCCTCGCAGATAGCGGCCCTGCGGGCCAAGGGCGGCGACGTAAGCGTGTCCTTCGGCGGCGCCGCGGGCTCCGAGCTCGGCCTCAAGTGCGACAGCGCCGACGCCCTCGCCGAGGCGTACGGCAAGGTCATCGACAAGTACGAGCTGACCAAGGTCGACTTCGACATCGAGGGCGCTGCCCTGCCCGACACCGCCGCCAACACCCGCCGCGCGCAGGCCATCGCGCAGTTGCAGAAGGACCACGAGGGCCTGGACGTCTCGTTCACGCTGCCCGTCATGCCCGAGGGCCTGACGCAGCCGGGCGTGGACCTGGTCGCCGACGCCAAGAAGAACGGCGTCAAGGTCTCCGCCGTCAACATCATGGCGATGGACTACGGGCCTTCCTACAGCGGCGACATGGGCCAGTACGCCATCGACGCGGCGACCGCCACGCAGAAGCAGATCAAGGGCGCCCTCGACCTGTCCGACGAGGCGGCATGGAAGGCCGTCGCGGTCACCCCGATGATCGGCGTCAACGACGTCACCACCGAGGTCTTCAAGGTCGACGACGCCGCGCAGCTGGTGAAGTTCGCCGAGGAGAAGGGCCTCGGCTGGCTCTCCATGTGGTCCTCGACCCGCGACAAGGCCTGCGAGGGCGGCGCCAACAACGGGGCTCAGCCCACCTGTTCGTCGATCGAGCAGGAGCCGCTCGCCTTCACGAAGGCGCTCGGCGTCTACAAGTAAAGCCGCGACACCCCATAGCCACCGCCCCCCACGGCGCCTCGACCGGCACCCCACATCCCCCCACCCGGTCGGGGCGCCACCCATGTCTGGACTCTGGCATCCAGCCTCTAGCCCCTGCTCGCCTGCCACTCCGACGCGTAGTCGTTGAAGATCGCCCGCAGATGATGCCCGATCTTCAGGTAGTCGAGGTCGTCCAGGTTGGCGAGCGACACCCGCACCGACCACTCGGGCCCCTCGAAGCCGCCGCCGTTCAGGAGCACCACATGGGTCTGCTCGGCGAGGCGGAACAGCGGGTCGACGGGTTCGTAGTTCTTCTCGAGGAAGTCGGCGAAGTCCTTGCCGTGGACGCGTTCCGCCTCGGCGAGCAGATCGAGCTCGATGTAGTAGCCGGCCCGGTGCGGATCGTCCGAGACCTTCATCTCGGCTCCTTCCAGCAGGAGTTCGAGCCTCTGCCGCACGATCGCGCGGATACGCAGCTTGTACGCCTGCCCCTCGTCCAGCATGTCGAAGAGGGAGAAGAGGACCATCATCGTCTGCTGGGGGAGCGAGAGACCGGAGGTGTGGTTCAGGGCCACCTGCCGGGAGTCCGCGACGAGGCGGTCGATGAACTTGATCTTCTCGGGCTCCAGCGTCAGCGTCCCGTACCGCTTGGCGAGCCGGGCCTTCTCGTCCCGCGGAAGAGCGGCGATGAGCTGGTCGATGACGTTGTCGTCGTTGAGGCCGATGACGCCGAGCCGCCAGCCGGTGCAGCCGTAGTGCTTGGAGTACGAGTAGACGAGCAGCGTGTTGTGGGGCAGGTCTGCGGCGATGGAGCGAAAGCCCTCGACGAACGTCCCGTACACGTCGTCCGTCACGATCAGCAGGTTCGGGTTCGAGGTGGCGACGATCTCCTTGATCTGGTCCGCGACGCGCTGACTCAGCGCCAGTGAGGGCGGGTTGGAGGGATTGACCAGGCAGAGCATCTTGATGGCGGGGTCCGCGAGCTTGGCCACCTCCTCCTCGGGATAGCGCCACTCCCGCACACCCGCCTCGGCGAACATGCTGGCCTGGACGTACGTCACGTCGAACTCGTACGTGTCGAGCTCGGGAATCTCCACGTACGGCGTGAAGACCGGCACCATCAGGGCGATCTTGTCGCCCTTGTGCAGGACGCCGTTCTTCATGAGCGAGTCGAAGATGTAGCACATCGCGGCCGTGCCGCCCTCGGTGGCGAACAGGCTCAGGTTGCCCGCCGGGGGCTTGTGGTCGAACATCTCGTCGGTGACGTAGCCGCGGACGATCTGCTCGGCGTGCTTCATCATCCGGTCCGGGACCGGGTAGTTGTCGCCGACCGAGCAGTCCGTCAGCTCATGGATGAAGTCGTCCCTGACGAAGCCGAAGCGTTCGACGGCGTACTCGACGCACTTCTGGAGCAGGTCGATGCCGGGCAGATCCGGGTGCTGCCGTACGAAGGTGTCGAAGCGGGCGCCCGACCCCTCTTTCTCCGGCATGCCGCCCAGGTTGTCGGCGGTCCAGACGCGGCGGGACTCGGAGAGGGCGAAGTAGCCGAGCGCGTAGAAGGCCTCGCGGGGTCCTGTGGCGACCCAGTTGGGGTTTCCGCGGCCCGCGTTGAGCATCTGCGGGATGGACTTCTCCTTCTGGCCCGGCTTGTCCTCCTGCACGGCCCGGGCGATCTCGATGAACTTGTCCTTCAGCTCGAACGGGCTGAGCTGGGCGAACGACTGGATTTCCTCGCGGGTGAAGGTGGTCTTGGGCACGGCTCGTTCCTCACGTGGGGGAGCGGGGGTCAGTGGTGGAGCAGGACGATGACGGCGCCCCAGATGGTCAGGAGCACGTTGCTGATGGCGTACGGGATCGTGTAGCCCAGCGTCGGGATCTGGGATCTGGACGTCTCGTTGATCGCGCCGATCGCCGCGGTGGTCGTCTGGCCGCCGGCCAGGACTCCCATCAGGATCGGGAAGCGGATCTTCTGCACGTGGTGCCCGAAGAGGAAACCGACGATCAGCGGGAGCACCGTGGCGATCGCACCGAAGAGGAGCAGCCCCCAGCCCGCCGTGGAGAGACCGGAGGTGAAGCTCGGGCCCGCGTTGATGCCGACGACCGCGACGAAGAGACAGAGCCCGAGGGTGTCCATGAACCACTGGGCGCCGGGCGGGACGTTCCCGTACGTCGGGTACTTGCCGCGGATCCACCCGAAGACGAGCCCCATGATCAGCGCCCCCCCGGACGTGGAGAGCGAGATCGGCACGCCGCCCGCGGTGAGTGCCGGGATGCCGATGCAGCCGCCGAGGAAGATGCCGAGGCCCACCCAGACCATGTCGGTGGCGAAGGACGTCGGCACGGGCTTGCCGAGTTCCTTGCCCGCCGGGTCCACCAGGCGTTTGGGGCCGGTGAGGATCAGGGTGTCGCCGCGTTCCAGCTCGGTGGTCAGGCGGTAGGGGAACTCGGACCCGGAGCGGTACAGCTTGTCGACGTAGACGCCGACCATGAACGGCTCGCGGCGCAGCTCGCCGATGGTCCGGCCGAGCCGGTGCTTCTCGGAGGCGACGACATGCAGGGTCTCGGTCTCATAGCCGAGGAGTTCGACGTCGTCGGTCTCGGCGCCGACGTGCGTACGCGGGTCGAACTCGACGAGCGAGCCGCGCAGTGCGCTCAGCGCGACGACATCGCCCTCGCGCAGGGCCGTGCGCTGGTCGTGGTCGAGGATGTTCCCCTCTCTGCGTACGCGGGTGATGTAGACCCGGCGGCCCAGCTCGCGCTGCTGCTTCTCGAAGTCCTCGATGGTGCGGCCCGCGAGGTCGGGGCGCTGGACGGTGTAGGCGCGCAGGACGACCTCGTAGTAGCCCTCGGCCAGGTCGGGGTTGTCGCCGGGGGTGTCGAGCTCCTTCGCCAGGGCGGCCGATTCCGCTGCCAGATCCTTGCGGTAGAGCTTCGGCAGGACGTTGGCGAGCAGCATCGCGCAGAGGATCGTGCCGAGGGGGTAGGTCACCGCGTACCCGATGGCGACCAGGTTCGACTCGCTCTTGACCTGCGCGGAGCTGAGTCCCGGCAGGTTGGAGATCGCGTCGCCCGCGACACCGATGACGGCGGACTGGGTGAGCGCCCCGCCGAGCAGCCCGGCCGAGAGCCCGGGCCCGTAGCCGAGCATCGCGGCGAAGCCCCAGCAGACGAGCAGGCCGGTCACGCAGACCACGACGGCGTTGAGCACCTGCGGAAGGCCGTCCTTCTTCAGGCCGCGGAAGAACTGCGGGCCGACCTTGTAGCCGAGGGCGAAGAGGAACATCGTGAAGAAGAGGTTCTTCACCGTCCCGTCGATCTCGACCTTGAACTGCGCCCCGAGCAGCAGCCCCGCGACGAGACAGCCGGTGACCGCGCCGAGGGCGATCGCCTTGTAGCGCAGCTTTCCGAAGAGGAAGCCGATCGCCACGGTGATGAAGACGAGCAGCTCCGGATGGGGCTGGAAGATGTTCCGGTTGAGGAAGTCGATCATTTTCTACGCTCCGGATGTGCGCCGGGGTACGCCGGGTGTGCTGCTCTTCAGGAGCCGAGTACGCCGACGAGGATCGGCCCGGTCAGGGGGAGCAGGAAGTTGGAGAGGGCGTAAGTGATCGTGTAGCCGAGCAAGGGGACCGAGCTCTGGGCCACCTGGGTGACGGAGGTGATCGCCGGGGTCGAGCACTGCTGGCCCGCGATGGCACCGATCAGGAGCGGTTTCTCGATCTTCAGGAGCTTGCGGCCCACGAAGAGCGAGATCGTCGCGGGTACGAGGACCATCGCGATCCCGGCGAACGGAAGCAGCACCCCGTACTGCTTGAGCAGCGGCCAGGCCTGCGGCCCCGAGACGAGCCCCGTACAGGCGATGAAGATCGCCAGCCCCATGTCCTTGATGGTGTTGGCCGCCTGCGGCGGGAACGCCCCGAAGGTCTGCCTGCGGGAGCGGAACCAGCCGAAGAGCAGCCCGGAGACCAGACAGCCGCCGCCCGTGCCGAGGGACATCGGCACGTCGCCGAAGTGCACGACGACCTGCCCGAGCAGGGAACCGGCCGCGATCCCGAGCCCCAGATAGATGAAGTCGGTGGCGTCGTTCTTGACGACCGCGCCGATCTTGGCGACCAGCTTGTTCAGACCGGACCGCGCGCCCACCAGGGTGAGCACGTCACCGCGGCGCACGGTGGTGCCCCCGGCGGCGGGCAGATGCTGGTCACCGCGCAGTACGTCGGTGACGTACACGCCGTCCTTGACGAACTCGGGATGGGCGCGCTGCAACTCCTCCACGCTCAGGCCGTCCGACGACTTCTCGGTGACGGCGACCTGGGTGGTGGCGAGCGGGGTGTCGACGCCGGGGATGCCGGGGGTCTCGGTGCCGATGAGCCGGCCCGCCTCGATGGTGTTGGCACGCAGGCCCACGACGAGGACCAGGTCGGAGAGGGTCAGGGCGAGATCCGGGCGGGGCGTGAGCGTCTTGCTGCCGCGTTTGACGGCCTCGACGGTGACCCGCCCCTCAAGCTCGGACTCCAGGTCGCCGACGGTCCTGCCGTCGGCCGTCGTCACCAGATAGGTGCGGCCGACCATGCCCGGCAGGGCCTGGCGCTCGTCGGACTCCAGGCCGCCGCCCGAGCCGCGCATCTTCTCCCACAGCTCGCGCGAGGCGTCCCGCAGGTTTATGCGCAGCATCATCGGCATGATCTGGCTGGTGTAGAGCACGATGGTGATCAGGCCGAAGAGGTAGCAGACCGTGTACGCGGTGGCGACGTGCCCCTGGTACTGGGTGATCTGGTCCGGGGTGAGCCCGTCGAGCTTGCCGATGGCCTCGGTCGCCGTACCGACGACGGCCGACTCGGTGGCCGCGCCCGCCAGGATGCCCGACGCCGTGCCGACGTCCAGGTCGAAGGCCTTGGCCAGGCCGAGCGCGATGCCCAGGACACAGACGAGCTCGATCGCGCAGAGCGCGAAGAACCGCAGGCTCTTGCGGTTGAGGTTGGAGAAGAACTGCGGGCCCGCGAGATAGCCCAGGGCGAAGATGAAGAGCGCGAAGAAGATCGTCTTGACGTCGTCGGAGACGACCACCTTGGCCCAGGCGCCAAGGAGCAGCGAGACGATCAGGGTGCCGCAGATGCCGCCCAGGGTGATGGGGCCGACGCGCACCTTGCCCAACAGGTAGCCCAGGGCGAGGCAGACGAACAGCGCGAACTCGGGGTGATCACGGAGTACGCCCACGGGCACTCACCGTGCCTGGTCTATTGCGTTATATGGCATATGTGAAACCTAAGGAGCCGTGTGGCGGCGTGCCACTCGGCTCCTCAGGGGTACTGCCGGTGCGGCCGGTCAGCCCACCACGCTCTTCTCCGGCAGCTCACCGGCGGCCGCGACGCCCGCGTACCAGTGGGCGCTGGACTTCGGGACGCGGGCCTGCGTCTCGTAGTCGACGTACACCGCGCCGAAGCGCTTGCTGTAGCCGTACGACCATTCGAAGTTGTCCATGAGGGACCAGAGGTAGTAGCCGCGGACGTCGGCGCCGTCCGTGATGGCCCGGCGGACGGCGGCCAGGTGGCCGTGGAGGTAGGCGATGCGCTCCGGGTCGTGCACGCGGCCGTCCGCGTCGGGCTTGTCGTCGTAGGCCGCGCCGTTCTCGGTGATGTACAGCGGCAGGCCCGGCGCCTCGCGGGTGTAGCGCATGATCAGGTCGTGCAGGCCGGTCGGGTCGATGGTCCAGCCCATCTCGGTGCGGTCGCCCGGCGTCTGGTGGAAGGCCACGTCGTCGGCTGCGGGCCACGGGGAGTGGTCGCTGGCGCCGTGCCCGTCGGCGCGCGGGCTGTCCGGATCGTTCTGGGCGGCCGAGACGAGGGCGGGCGTGTAGTAGTTGAGGCCGAGGGCGTCGAGCGGCTGGTGGGCGGCGGCGAGGTCGCCGTCCTGCACGAAGGACCAGTCGGTGATCCGGGCGGTGTCGTCAAGCAGGTCCGCCGGGTAGGCGCCGTGCAGCATCGGGCCGTGGAAGACGCCGTTGGCGAGGTTGTCGATGCGGCGCCGGGCGTCCTGGTCCGCGGGGCTGTCGGAGACCGCCCTGACCACCGAGGAGTTGAGGCTCACCGCGACCCGGGCACGGGCCGGCAGGGCGGCGCGCAGCGCCTGCGTGCCCAGGCCGTGCGCGAGGTTGAGGTGGTGCGCGGCCTGCAGGGCCGCGGCCGGATCGGTACGGCCGGGGGCGTGCACGCCGGAGCCGTAGCCCAGGAAGGCGCTGCACCACGGCTCGTTCAGGGTGATCCACGACTCGACGCGGTCGCCGAGGGCCTCGGCGACGAAGCCCGCGTACTCGGCGAAACGGTAGGCGGTCTCGCGCGCCGGCCAGCCGCCCGCGTCCTCCAGGTCCTGCGGCAGGTCCCAGTGGTAGAGGGTCAGGGCGGGCTTGATGCCCTTGGCGAGCAGCTCGTCGACCAGGCGCCGGTAGAAGTCGAGGCCGCGCTGCACGGCGGGGCCGCGTCCGGTGGGCTGCACCCGCGACCAGGAGACGGAGAAGCGGTAGGCGTTCAGGCCGAGGTCCGCCATGAGCGCCACGTCGTCGCGGTAGCGGTGGTAGTGCTCGACGGCCACGTCACCGGTGTCGCCGCCGGCGGTTTTGCCGGGCGTGTGGCTGAAGGTGTCCCAGATGGAGGGGGTGCGGCCGTCCTCGCGCACGGCGCCCTCGATCTGGTACGCGGACGTGGCGGCTCCCCAGAGGAAGTCGGCCGGAAAGGTAAGGGGTTCAGGCATGGAAGCGCTCCCATGGAGAGGGGGAAACAGGACAGGGGGCAGGGCGGCACGGGGACAGAGGGCGAGCGGGTCGCCGGGGCCGAGGCGGCGGGCGCGGTTCGGCCCCGGAGCCGCTCGACCCGGGCGTACGAGGCGAGGGCGCTGGTCGGAAGCGGGCTTCAGCCCTTGACCGCGCCCTGCATGATGCCGCTCACGATCTGCTTGCCGAACAGGATGAACGCGAAGAGCAGCGGCAGCGTGCCGAGGAGCGCGCCCGCCATGATCACCGCCCGGTCCGGGATATACCCCGTACCGAGGGAGTTGAGCGCCACCTGCACGGTGGGGTTCGACTGGTTGAGGGCGATGATCGGCCACAGGAAGTCGTTCCAGGCCATGACGAACGTGAGGAGGCCGAGGACCGCCATCGCGGGCCGCGCCGCCGGGAACACCACGTGCCAGATGATCCGCAGGCTGCTCGCGCCGTCCATCCGGGCCGCCTCGATGAGCTCGCTCGGCAGTGCCTGCAACAGGTACTGCCGCATGAAGAACACGCCGAAGGCGCTCACGAACGTCGGCAGGATCACCGCCTGGAGCTGGTTGGTCCACTGCAGGTCGGCGATCCACAGATACAGCGGTACGACGCTGAGCTGCGGCGGCACCATCATCGTGCCGATCGTCAGGAGGAGCAGCAGACCGCTGAACTTGAACTTCAGCTTGGCGAAGGCGAAGCCGGCGATCGTGGAGAACAGGACGGTGCCGATGGTGATGCTGCCCGCCACGATCGTCGTGTTGAGCATCGCGTCACCCAGGCTCGCCTCCGTCCAGGCCCGCTCCAGGTTCTTGAAGAGGTTGCCGCCGAACCACAGGGGCGGCGGTGTCTGGGCGAGCCGCCCGCTGGTCCGCGACGCCGCGATCGCCGTCCAGATCAGCGGGGCCAGTGACACGGCCGTGAACAGCGCGAGCACGATGTAGGTCCACGGACCCGCGTGCATCGTGCGCCCGGCCTTGAGCCCCAGCGAGCGGCCCGACTTCGGGCGCGGCGCGGGAGCGGACTCCGGGCTCGTGATCACGTCGGTCGGCGGGTCCGACGCGAGGTCCGTCGTCGGGCCCGAGGTGCGGGACTTCATTGGGCCTTCCTCAGACGTCGGGCGATCAGCAGATTGACCGCGGCGATGAGCAGCAGGATCACGAGCATCAGCCAGGCGACGGCCGAGGCCCTGCCCAGATGGCCGTTGATCCAGCCCTGGTCGTACAGATAGAGACCCAGCGTCTGGAACTGGTGGTCGGCGCCGCCCTTGGACCCGGCCGTGCCGCCGAACAGCAGCGGCTCACCGAAGAGCTGGGTCGCCCCGATGGTGGAGACGACCACCGTGAACAGGATCGTCGGACGCAGCATCGGGATCGTCACGTGCCGGAACTGCTGCCAGCGCGAGGCGCCGTCGAGCGACGCGGACTCGTACAGGTCGTGCGGCACGGCCTGCATCGCCGCCAGATAGATCAGGGCGTTGTAGCCGGTCCACCGCCAGATGACGATCGAGGACACCGCGAACTGCGAACCCCACGACGACTCGCGCCAGTTGACGGGATCGAAGCCCACGGACCCGATGATCCAGTTGACCATGCCGCCGTCCCACGCGAACAGGAGCGTGAAGACCAGCGAGGCGCTCGCCACGGACGTGGCGTACGGAGCGAGCATCGCCACGCGCCACAGGGTGGAGCCGCGCAGCTTGTAGTTGAGCAGATGCGCGATGCCGAGCGCGATGGCCAGCTGCGGGACGGTGGAGATGACACCGATGGTGAAGGTGTTGCCGAGCGCGTTCCAGAAGTAGTCGCTCTGCAGCAGGTTGGTGTAGTTCTCCAGGCCGAGCCAGGTGCTGTCGTCGAGGTTGGTCAGTTCCAGGCGGTGCAGCGACGCCCAGCCGGTGTAGAGCAGCGGGAAGAGGCCGAAGGCCCCGAAGAACAGGAAGAACGGCGCGACGAAGACATACGGCGACGCCTTTATGTCCCAGCGGTACAGGCGGCTGCGCCACGAGGACGTGGGGGAGGATTTGCGCCTCCCGGACGCGGCCGGGGCCGCGTCCCCCTTGTCGGGGGACGCGGTCTCGGCGTACTCAGTGGTCTCGGACATGCGCGTCACTGTCCCAGAACATCCTTGATCTCCTTCTGCGCGGCCTCCCAGCCCTCAGCCGGAGACTTGCCCTGCTGCTCCACCTGGAGCACACCGATGTCCGTGATGGACTGGCCGATCTGGGCGTCCTTGAGACCGTAGATGACCGAGGGGATGTTCTTGGCGATGTCGCCGTAGATCTTCGTGATGGGCGCGTTGTTGAAGTACGCCTTGGTCGCGGGCGAGGGCTTCAGCGAGTCGTACGCCGACGGGGTGGAGGGGAAGCTGGCCTGCTTGGCGAAGACCTTCGAGAGCTGCTCGGGCTGCGTCAGCCACACGGCGAGCTCGGTCGCCTCCTTCTTGTGCTTGCCGGCGCTCGGCACACCGAGGAACGTTCCGCCCCAGTTGCCCTCCTTGGGCGCCCTGGCCATGTCCCACTGGCCCTTGCCGCTCGCGCCCGTCTTCTCCTGGATGTAGCCGGCCATCCACGCGGGGCAGGCCACGGTGGCGAACTTGGCGTTGGCGAAGCCCTGGTCCCACGTCGGGTCGAACTGCTTGAGCTTGGCCGACATGTCGCCCTTGGCGACCTTCATCGCCGCGTCCCAGGCGTCCTTGCGGCCCTGGCTCTTCTCGTAGATCTCCTTGCCGCTCTTGTCGTAGTACCGCTCGGTGGCACCGGCGAAGACGGCGTTGTAGACACTGGAGGCGGAGTCGACGAACTTCGTGCCGTCGGGCGCCTTCTTCATGTACTTCTCGCCGAGCTCGACGTACTTGTCCCAGTCGCCGGACCACGCCTTGGCGAGCTCCTCGCGGTCGGTGGGCAGACCGGCCTTCTTGAAGAGGTCCTTGCGGTAACAGAGCGCGGTGGGGCCGATGTCGACACCGAGACCGATGGTCTTGCCGTCTTCGGTCGTCCCCTGGTCCCACTTCCAGTCGAGGTACGTGGACTTGTCCACGCCCTCGGCCTTGCTCAGGTCCTCGAACTTGGCACCCTGGGTCTGCACCACCTCGGTGATGTTGCTGACCTCGATGGCGGCGACGTCATTGACGCCCGCGCCCGACTGGAGCTGGGTGAGCAGCTTCGGATAGTAGGCGTCGTTCCGCTCGATGACGTTCTCTTTGATCTTGATGTTCGGGTGCGACTTCTCGTACTCGTCGTAGAGCCCGGCCTGCTTCAGGCCAAGGACACCGAACGTGCCGACATTGAGCGTGATCTTGCCGTCACTGCTCGCCGAACCACCGTCGTCGTCACTCGAACAGCCGGCCAGCAGGCTTGTGGCCAGCGCGGTCACGGCCGCGAAGGCCACCAGCCGACCGGGTCGGCGATAAGTCGTGCGCATTACGTCCTCCTGTTGCCTGACGTGCCGACCCCCCGGCCAACTGCACTGCTTGCCCCGTTGCTTGACTCTTCGGCTCGGGCGGGGAACGTGCGGGATGTGTACGTGTCAGGTACCGTGGGAGCGCTCCCACAAGTGATGAGTTGAAGAGTCGTGGCTCAGAGCGGGGGTGTCAAGGGACCGGACATAGAGATATGTCTTCAGTTATCGGGCTGTTACGAGGGCGCTCGCGTGATCGGTCCATCCGCCCGGCGAAGATCAGGCTGTTACATTCCTCTACATTCCTCGCCGGGGGAAGTGCGACGGGAGGCGGACAATGGCAGCTCACGGTGCACGCAGCCGCAGTGGCGGGCGACCGACCCTGGAGGAGGTCGCCGCACGAGCGGGAGTGGGCCGCGGGACGGTGTCCCGGGTGATCAACGGATCGCCGCGGGTGAGCGAGGCGACCCGTACGGCGGTCGAGGCCGCCGTCGCGGAACTCGGTTATGTCCCGAACACGGCGGCCCGTGCCCTCGCGGCCAACCGCACCGACGCCATCGCGTTCGTCGTGCCCGAGCCCGAGACCCGGTTCTTCGCCGAGCCGTACTTCTCCGACGTCCTGCGCGGCGTCGGGGCGGAGCTCGGCGAGACGGAGATGCAGCTGCTGCTGATCTTCGCCGGGAACGACCGCAGGCGGCAGCGTCTGGCCCAGTACCTCGCGGCCCATCGCGTCGACGGGGTCCTGCTGGTCTCGGTGCACGCCGACGACCCGCTGCCGGACCTGCTCACCCAGCTGGAGATCCCCGCGGTGATCAGCGGCCGCCGCTCCGCCGACGAGGCACTGCCCTCGGTCGACTCCGACAACTTCGCGGGCGCGCACTCGGCGGTGGAGCACCTCCTGGGGCGCGGCCGTACGTGTATAGCCACCATCACGGGCCGCCTGGACGTGTACGGCGCCCAGCGCCGCCTGGACGGCTACCGCGCCGCCCTCACGGACGCCGGCCACCGCGTGGACGAGAGCCTCGTCGCGCCGGGCGACTTCACGGAGGAGGGCGGCCGCCGGGCGATGACGGAGCTGCTCGCCGCCCACCCCGGCGTGGACGCGGTCTTCGCGGGCTCGGACGTGATGGCCGCGGGCGCCCGCCAGGTCCTTCGCGAGGCGGGGCGCCGTATACCCGACGACGTGGCGCTCGTCGGCTTCGACGACTCGGCGATCGCCCGCCACATGGATCCGCCGCTGACGAGCGTGCGCCAGCCGATCGAGGAGATGGGCCGCGCGATGATCGACCTCCTCCTCGCCGAGATCGCCGACGACCGCCCGGCATCGGCCCGCCGCCTGGAACACCGCCAGCTGGTGCTGCCGACGGAACTGGTGGAGCGGGCGTCCTCCTGAGGCCCCGACGGGCCCGCCGGGCGCGGGAGGCACGAAGAAGGCCCGGTCCGCTTTCGCGGACCGGGCCTTGATCATTCAGGGTGAGTGACGGGACTTGAACCCGCGGCCACCTGGACCACAACCAGGTGCTCTACCAACTGAGCTACACCCACCATGTCCGGTCGTTTTTCTTTCTTCCGACCGGCCGAGAAAAAGTGTACAGGGTCCGAAGGGGTGCTCGCGCACGCCTTTTGCGGACCCCGTACACCGGGTGCCCGCGGAGGCTACTCCGCGGGCAGTACGTGCTTGGCCGCGATCGTTTTCGCGGTGTCCGAGTCCGGGCCCGGCTGGGGCACGAAGATCGCCTCGCGGTAGTAGCGCAGCTCGGCGATGGACTCGCGGATGTCGGCCAGGGCCCGGTGGTTGCCGTTCTTGTCCGGGCTGTTGAAGTACGCCCGGGGGTACCACCGCCGGGCCAGCTCCTTGATCGAGGAGACGTCGACGATGCGGTAGTGGAGGAACTCCTCCAGCGTCCCCATGTCGCGCAGCAGGAAGCCCCGGTCGGTGCCGACCGAGTTCCCGCAGAGCGGAGCCTTGCGCGGCTCCTTGACGTGCTCACGTACGTACGCGAGGACCTGCGCCTCGGCGTCGGCCAGCGTCGTGCCCGCCGCCAGCTCGTCGAGGAGCCCCGAGGCGGTGTGCATCTTGCGCACCACCTCGGGCATGGTCTCCAGCGCCGCGTCCGGCGGGCGGATCACGATGTCCACACCTTCGCCGAGCACGTTCAGTTCCGAGTCGGTGACCAGTGCGGCCACCTCGATAAGTGCGTCATCCGTCAACGAGAGCCCGGTCATCTCGCAGTCGATCCACACCATGCGATCGTTCATGCGTCTTACCCTACGGCGCGCTCCTCTGGCCGGGCAGTGGCGGACGTCCTGGCGCGTACAGATCCGAGTACGGCTTTCCCGCGTCCGCCGGCATCGAGGTCGAGGGACCGAACGCACTCGCGGCCGCCGTTCGCCGGGTCTGCGACGGGACGGGCCCGCCGCCCTCGGCGTTCACCGCCTGCACGGCGGGAACGGGCGCCGGCGGTTCCAGCAGGGCCCGATCGCCCCCCTGCGGCCTGCGGGCGCGGTAAGCGGCCCGGTAGGCGGCGGGCGAGGAGCCCAGCTGCCGGCGGAAGTGGCCGCGCAGGGCCACCGGCGAGCGGAAGCCGCAGCGGCCCGCGACCTCGTCCACGGAGTAGTCGGAGGTCTCGAGCAGCCGCTGTGCCTGCAGTACGCGCTGAGTGATCAGCCACTGCAGGGGAGCGCTCCCGGTGAGCGAGCGGAACCTGCGGTCGAAGGTGCGCCTGCTCATGCTACGCGCGCGCGGCCAGGGTCTCCACGTCGAACTGCTCGTGGAGATGTTCCAGGGCCCAGGCGACGACCTCGGCGAGCGGGTCGGCGCCGATTTCCTCAGGTAAAGACCTGTCGAGATAGCGCTCCTGGCCGCCGGCCCTGCGCGGAGGCACGACGAGCCTGCGGGCGAGCGCGCCCGCCGCTTCGTTGCCGTGATCCGTCCGCACGATGTGGAGGCACAGATCAATTCCGGCCGCGGTCCCCGCGCTCGTGAGCACGTCTCCGTCGTCGACGAAGAGCTCGCGCGGGTCCACATGGACGGATGGGTACCGCTTGGCCAGCGTCGGCGCGTACATCCAGTGCGTGGTCGCCGGGCGGCCGTCGAGCAGGCCGGCCGCGGCGAGCACGAAGGCTCCGGTGCAGAGCCCCACGATGCGGGCGCCCTCTTCGTGTGCGCGGCGCAGCGCGTCGAGTGCTTCCGGCGGCGGCGGCGAGGTGATCGACCGCCAGGCCGGCACCACGACGGTGCCCGCGCGCCCGATGGCCTCGAGGCCATGCGGCGCGGTGAGTTCGAGCCCCCCGGTCGTCCGCAGCGGACCCTCTTCACCGGCGCAGACGAGGAGCCGGTAACGCGGGACCCCGGCGTCCTGCCGGTCGATCCCGAACACGGAGAGCGGTATGGAACTCTCGAAGATGGGGCCACCGCTGAACAGCAGCACCGCGACAATCTCCCTGCGGCGGCGTCCGGAAAGCTTCCGCGACGCGGCTTCTTGCACGGCAGTGGAGTCGTGGCTCATGGTGCTAAGCCCCCCTCGGTCGTCGCGGCTCCCTGTTCTTTGCCTGTTCTGATTTTTCTGTGTGATGTGCGGTCTCTGCGTTCCCGGCGCTCTTGGCGTTCCTGTCGGACCTGTCGCTCCTGCACGTTTCCCCTCGGTCCTCCACCAGTCCCCCGCCGTAATACAGTCATGATCGAATCTACTGCGTCCCGTGCTGCCGGGGTGACCAGTTAAGGACCCGGCACTATGTCGACATGGCAACTTGGCGTGAAGCAGTCGATCACGAAGCGTTGCACTCACGGGCGTTGCTGGGAAGTGCGCCTCGCCTCCGTGGCCGGTCCCCGTAGGGTTCAGACGGCCTCCACATGCCTTTCAGCCCTGGTGGGACCGGGGTTGAGTACCCCTTCGGCCAAGAAATGCATGGCCATAGGAAGTTGGCTGAAAAGCAACGGGGGAGTACGTGCGAATCGGTCAGTCCCCCGGCGTAGACCCACCAGCATGCCGACCGCCCCTGTGCGCCCCCGCGCCCGTCCGCCCGTGCCGTCCGCGGCGGCCCTCGCCCGGCGCCCCGCCCGGCCCCTCTGAGAGCCGCACCGCCCCCCGTTCCGACTGCCGCAGCAGCAGCCGGCAGACCCCCGTCACGGCCGCGAGGCCCAGGGCCGCCCCCGCGGCTCCGGCCAGCGACGTCCCGTAGCCCACCAGGACGACGGGCACCAGGACACAGCTGAACGCGGCCCAGCGCACGACATCGCTCGCCGAGTCCTGCGCGGGCGTGAGACGCGACCCTTCGGCGCGCGGCGGCGGGACAGCGCCGCGCGGACGCTCGTGCGCCCCCTGCGGTGCCCGTCGGTGGCTCTGCATCGTGGCGCGTGAGGACGACGTGACTTGTGAGGACACTGACGGCAGTCCAGGCACGGCGGGCTCCCTGTGGCGGTGGCGTACCGGAGTTCAACGCGCGGTCGCCCGGCCGGTCACTGGCGTAGACCTTGTGGCCGATGCGGGCCCACGCGGGTGGCTCATGCGATGGCTCATGCGGGTGGGTGCCCAAACCGCCTGTACGGGGCAGCAACCATTGCCATACGGGCGCCGCTCATGCATGCTCCGGTGAACGCCGTGAGGCTCCCGCAGGGCTGACAGCAAGCTCTGGGCAGGAGAGGAGTGTCGCCGTACCCTTGGGGGTATGGGGTTGGGAAGATGATTCCCGGACACAGCTCCGGTGATTGTCGCCGCTCCCGACTCTGCCTGCCCGATCCTGTCCGATCCTGTCCGTTCTGCTCCCTGCTGCGCCGTACGAACCGAACAGAGCCGACCCTCCCACAGAGGACTCCTTCGCCGAGACACCCATGGCCGGTCACGAATTCTCCGAACCCCCAGCGGACCGCAAGCGGCAGGTCGCCGATCCCACGGCGACCCCCGAGGCGGCGGAAGAGCGACGTCATTCCTGCGATCCGGCCTTCCGGCACGGGGTCGTCGTCGGTTTCGACGGCTCGACCTCGAGTGAGCGCGCCCTCTCGTACGCGATCGGGATGGCCCACCGCTCCGGCTCCGGCCTGATCATCGTGCATGTCGCCAACAGACTCCCCACCACCGTGTGGGCGGGCTGCGAGCCGCCGGTGTTCGTCGACGTGCCGGACCACCGCACGGAAGTGCTCGGCCTCGAACTGGCCTGTGCGGACTATCTGGCCGAGGTGCCGTGGATTCTCGTCGAGCGCGGCGGCGACATCTGCCACGAACTCGAAGAGGTCGGCCGTGAGTACTCCGCGGACGCGATCGTCGTCGGATCGACGCACGGGATCGTGGGGCGCATCTTCGGCTCGGTCGCGGGCCGGCTCGCGCGCCGCGCGCAACGGCCCGTGGTGGTCATCCCGTAACTCCTCTTCGTCCCTGGTGGGGCGAGGGTGACGGGGTGTCGGCTTCTTCCCCGTGTAGATAAATCTACTCGTGCGTAGAGGTGGGTTGTGCCCTTGTGAAGGGTACGTACAAGGGGCACGACCCCCTGCCGACCGGGGAGTGACGGCCACGGACTGAGGCAGGCGTGGGTCGGGGGAATGGGCGCCCCCGCCCCTTGAAGAACGACCCCTCGCACGTTTGGTGGCACGCGCGGGGGGTCGTTCATGCGTCGGTCCCGAACCGGCGCCTATTCGACCGTGACCGACTTGGCCAGGTTCCTGGGCTTGTCGATGTCCCGGCCCAGGGCCAAGGCCGTGTGGTAGGCGAGGAGTTGGAGCGGGATGCCCATCAGGATCGGGTCGAGCTCGTTCTCGTTCTTCGGGACGAGGATCGTCTGGTCGGCCTTCTCCTGCTTCTGGTGCGCGACCGCGAGGATCTGGCCGCTGCGGGCCTTGATCTCTTCGAGGGCGGCGCGGTTCTTCTCCAGGAGGTCGTCGTCCGGGACGATCGCGACCGTCGGCAGGGCGGGCTCGATGAGCGCGAGCGGGCCGTGCTTGAGCTCGGAGGCGGGGTAGGCCTCGGCGTGGATGTACGAGACCTCCTTGAGCTTCAGGGAGGCCTCGCGGGCGACGGGGTAGCCGCGCACGCGCCCGATGAAGAGCATGGAGCGGGCTTCCGCGTACTGCTCGGCGATCTTCTTGATCTCGTCCTCCTGTTCGAGGATCTCGGAGATCTGGCCCGGCAGCTTGCGCAGGCCGTCGATGATCCGCTTGCCGTCGGAGACCGACAGGTCACGGATGCGGCCCAGGTGCAGGGCGAGCAGGCCGAAGGCGACCGTGGTGTTGGTGAAGCACTTGGTCGAGACGACGCAGACCTCGGGACCCGCGTGGACGTACACGCCCGCGTCCGCCTCACGGGCGATCGCCGAGCCGACGACGTTCACGACGCCGAGGACGCGGGCGCCCTTGCGCTTCAGCTCCTGGACGGCGGCGAGCACGTCGTACGTCTCGCCGGACTGGGAGACCGCGATGTAGAGGGTGTCGGGGTCCACGACCGCGTTGCGGTAGCGGAACTCGGACGCGGGCTCCGCGTCGGCGGGGATGCGGGCCAGCTCCTCGATCATCTGGGCGCCGATCATGCCCGCGTGGTACGAGGTGCCGCAGCCGAGGATCTTGACGCGGCGCACCTTGCGGGCGTCGTGCGCGTCGAGGTTCAGGCCGCCGAGGTGCACGGTGGAGAAGCGGTCGTCGATGCGGCCGCGCAGGACGCGGTCCACCGCGTCGGGCTGCTCGAAGATCTCCTTGTGCATGTACGTGTCGTGGCCGCCCATGTCGTACGACTCGGCCTCCCACTCCACGGTGGTCGGCGAGGCGGTCGTGCGGGAGCCCTCGGTGGTGTACGTACGGTAGTCGTCGGCCTTGATGGTGGCCATCTCGCCGTCGTCGAGCGTGACGACCTGGCGGGTGTGCGAGACGAGCGCGGCGACGTCCGAGGCGACGAACATCTCCTTCTCGCCGATGCCGAGGACGACGGGGGAGCCGTTGCGGGCGACGACGATGCGGTCGTTGAAGTCGGCGTGCAGGACGGCGATGCCGTACGTGCCCTCGACGTGCCGCAGGGCCTCGCGGACCTTCTCCTCCAGCTTGTCCGCCTGCGAGCGGGCGATGAGGTGGGTCAGGACCTCGGTGTCGGTCTCGGAGAGGAACTCGACGCCGTCAGCGGAGAGCTTGGCGCGCAGCTCGGCGGCGTTGTCGATGATGCCGTTGTGGACGACGGCGACCTTGTCGTCGCCCGACATGTGCGGGTGGGCGTTCTCGTCGGAGGGGGCGCCGTGGGTGGCCCAGCGGGTGTGGGCGATGCCGGTGGTGCCCTTGAAGCGGGAGGGCACCTTGGCCTCCAGGTCGCGCACGCGGCCCTTCGCCTTGACCATCTTCAGGCCCGAGGCCTTGGGGCTGGTGATGACGACGCCCGCGGAGTCGTAGCCGCGGTACTCCAGGCGCTGGAGGCCTTCGAGGAGGAGGGGGGCCACGTCACGCTTGCCGATATAGCCGACGATTCCACACATAGAGGGTTTCCTAGCCGTAGATGATGCGGCGCAGCTGCCGGAGCGAGAGCTCGGGTGGTGCTACCGCGCGGTATTCGAGGTCCGCCGAGATCTGTTCGAAGATCGCCGCGTTCAGCAGGCCCTGACCCTGCAGCTCGCGGTGGCGGCGACGGACGAACTCTTCGGTCGTCTCGTCGAAGTAGGCGAGCACGTCCTGGACGACCCGCAGCGCTTCGCCCCGCTGGAGCGGGGTGCTGCGGGTCAGGTGGTCCACCAGGTCGTCGTGCATTCGTTGATCCTGGAGGAATAGCCCTCCGGGTGCAACAATCCTGCCCGGAATCGGGCAGGGTCGCGGCGAAAATGAGCCCCGGCGGCGTACCTGCGCTTCGGGGTTGTCCTACATGCGCTTCAGGATCGCCTGCTTGGCGAGGGAGAACTCGTCGTCCGTGAGGACCCCGGCCTTGTGCAGTTCGCCCAGCTCGCGCAGCCGGCGCAGCAGCGCGTCGTGATCGTCCTCGGCAGGCGCCGGCGCCAGAGCCCCGGCCGCCGTCAGGGCCGCCGGGCCCTCCGCGGACTCCGCCTGGCCCGGCGCCCCCGCCGGGTGCGGAAGACGGACCTGCACGGCCGCCGCCACCAGCGCCATCAGCGGGTCCTTCTTGAAGCCCCACAGCTCGACCGAGTTCGGGTCGTACTTCGGCGGGGCCTTGGTGGGCGAGTGCCGTACGGCGAAGCGGAGGTAGCCGTTCTCCAGGCCCACCGCGGGCTGCCACTCCACCGCCGCGACGTCGGCCAGGGCCAGCATGCGGGTGCCGGACGCCGACTTCGCCTCCTCCGTCTTCCAGTTCCACTCCAGGCGTATGTGCTCGCCGTCGAAGCTCGCCGTGCCGTCTCCCGCCGACACCGAGAGCGGCACCGAAGGGCCCGGAAGGAGATAGCTGTCGCAAGGACCCGGCGGCACCTGTTCGATGAGGAGGGCGTTGCGGACCTCGTCCACGACGTACTCCGCGACGCCGTAGCGATCCGACTCCACCGTCAGCTGGTACGGATCATCCGATTCCCCCAGTTTGCCGCCGGCGGCCTGGAGGAGCGGGTCCGCGCCGTCCCGCAGACGCAGTCTCAGACGCCCCGTCTTCTTGCCCTGTTCGAAGGCGATGCCCGCCAACGCGGCCAGCGGCACGGCCAGTTCTCCCAGCGACTTGCGCAGCAGAGACACGTTCTTGTCGCGTCCCGGCACAAGGCGCAGCATCTCTCCGTCGAAGGTCCAGGTCCCGTCGCGCTGGATGATTTCCGCCATGGGACGATTCTTCCATCGGAGGGCGTCCGAAGTGGTCTACACCCTTGACCCGCCTCGGGGCGCAGGGTACGCATGGTGACCGTTCGATTGCGTTGCACCACAGTGACGGCCCGTCGAAGGGACCCGCTCGTGAGACAGCACCACAGATCGACCCGTCTGTTCGGCTCGCTGCTGCTCGTCGCCGCGGCCGGATTCTCGTCCGTGGCCGCTGTGCCGGGCGGCGGCAGCGGCGTGAAGGAGGCAGCCACGGCCACCACCCCGACCCCGCTCGGCCAGGTCATCCCGGCGCCCGCGTCCGCGGAGCCCGGCGGATCCCCGTACGAGATCAACTCCAAGACCCGCATCCGGGTCGGCGAATCGCGCGACGCGCACCGGATCGGTGGTTATCTGGCGGACGTCCTGCGTCCCTCCACCGGCTACTCCCTCAAGGTCACCGACGACGGGGGCCGCGACGGCATCCGGCTGCGGCTCGACTCCAAGGACAAGTCGCTGGGCGGCGAGGGCTACCGCCTGGAGTCGAAGCGCGGTTCCGTCACCATCACGGCCCGCAAGGCCGCGGGGCTCTTCTACGGCGTCCAGACGCTGCGCCAGCAACTGCCCGCGGCCGCCGAGAAGAAGACGAAGCAGAAGGGCCCCTGGCTGGTCGCCGGCGGCACCATCGAGGACGCGCCCCGCTTCGAGCACCGCGGCGCGATGCTCGACGTGTCACGGCACTTCTTCTCGGTCGACAAGGTCAAGCGCTACATCGACCAGATGTCGCTCTACAAGGTCAACAAGCTGCACCTGCACCTGAGCGACGACCAGGGCTGGCGCATCGCCATCGACTCCTGGCCCAGGCTCGCGACGTACGGCGGCTCCACGCAGGTCGGCGGCGGCAAGGGCGGCTATTACACGAAGGCCCAGTACAAGGACATCGTCCGGTACGCGGCATCGCGGCAGCTCGAAGTGATCCCCGAGATCGACATGCCGGGCCACACGAACGCCGCACTCGCCTCGTACGCCGAGCTGAACTGCGACGGCGTCGCCCCGCCGCTCTACACCGGCACCGAGGTCGGCTTCAGCTCGCTGTGCGTGGGCAAGGGCGTGACGTACGACTTCGTGGACGACGTCATCCGCGAGATCGCCGCCCTGACGCCCGGCAAGTACATCCACATCGGCGGTGACGAGGCGCACTCCACCAGCCACGAGGACTACGTGACCTTCATGAACAAGGTCCAGCCCGTGGTCGCCAAGTACGGCAAGACCGTGGTCGGCTGGCACCAGCTGACCGGCGCCACGCCCGCCAAGGGCGCTCTCGCGCAGTACTGGGGCTACGACGCCACCGGCGCCGCCGAGCGCGAGCAGGTCGTGAACGCGGCGAAGAAGGGCACGAAGCTGGTCCTCTCGCCCGCCGACCGCTCCTACCTCGACATGAAGTACGACAAGAACACCCCGCTCGGCCTGTCCTGGGCGGGCTACGTCTCGGTCCAGCGCAGCTACGACTGGGACCCGGGCACGTACCTCGCGGGCGCACCCGAGGATTCGATCAAGGGTGTCGAGGCCGAGCTGTGGTCGGAGACGCTCTCGACCTCGGCGCACATCGAGTACATGGCGTTCCCGCGGCTGCCCGGTATCGCGGAGCTCGGCTGGTCGCCCGCGTCGACGCACGACTGGGACACGTACAAGGAGCGGCTCGCCGAGCAGGGGCCGCGCTGGGACGCGCTCGGCATCGGCTACTACAAGTCGCCCGAGGTGCCCTGGCCCGGCGAGTAAGCGCGTACGCACACGAGAGCGGGCTCCCGGGGACCGTCCCGGGAGCCCGCTCGGCTCATGTGCGACCGCCTACGCGATCGGGTTCTCCAGCGTCCCGATCAGTTGCAGCGCGCCCGCCGGATCGGCGAGGTCCACCATCTGTTCGTTGTCCCGCAGCTGGAGCCGGTTCAGGCAGGACCGGGCGAACTCGGGGGCGAACATGTCGTACTGCTTGAACTTGTCGGCCAGTTGGGGCGTGGCCTCCTGGTACGACGTCACGCATTCGGCGACGGCGTTCCAGAACGTCTCCTCGTCCACCAGGCCCTCGGTGACGAGGTTCGCGGACAGGAAGCGGAAGAAGCAGTCGAAGACGTCCGTGAAGATCGACAGGAGCTTCTGGTCGTCGGGGACCTCGACCCGCAGCCGCTCGACCGCGGGCGGAAGGACCGCGTCCGGGTCCATGACCGCGATCTCCTCGGCGATGTCCTTGAAGATCGCCCGCTGTACGACGCCGTCCTTCAGGACCAGGATGACGTTCTCGCCGTGCGGCATGTAGACGAGGTCGTACATGTAGAAGCTGTGCAACAGCGGCGTCAGGTAGGCGTGCAGGTAGCCGCGCAGCCACTCGGCGGGGGTGAGTCCGGAGCGCTCGATGAGGGCGCCCGCGAAGGACGCGCCGTCGAGGTCCGTGTGCAGGAGCGAGGCCATCGTGGCCAGCTGCTCGCCCTCCGCGAGGGACGGCACGGGGCTTTCGCGCCACAGGGCCGCGAGCATTTTGCGGTACGGGGAGTAGCGGTCGGTCGCGGCCTCGTACTCCAGGTGGCGATAGCCGACGGCCGCGCGCTCGCGGATGATCGTGAGGCCCGTCGACTTCAGGGTCTCGTCGCTGTCGATGAGGCCCGCGAGCCAGTCGTTGATCGCCGGGGTCGCCTCCATGTACGCGGCGGAGAGCCCGCGCATGAAGCCCATGTTGATGACCGAGAGGGCCGTTTTGACGTAGTGCTTGGCCGGTTCGCTCTTGTTGAAGAACGTACGGATCGACTGCTGGGCCAGGTACTCGTCGTCGCCCTCGCCCAGGCACACCAGGTGCCGCTGGGCGACCTCCGCCGCGAACGTCACGGAGAGCTTGTTCCACCACTGCCAGGGGTGGGCCGGGATCAGGAGGTAGTCGTCCGGGTCGAGGCCCTGGTCACGGAGCGTGCGGTCGAAGCGGTCCAGGGTCTCCTGACCCAGCTCGCCGCGCAGGAACGACTCGTAGTCGATGCCGGCGCCCGCGGTGAACGCGGCGCGCTCCTTGCTCGCCGCCAGCCACACGAGCCGTACGGGGCTCGCGGTCTCGGGAGCGTACGAGAGGTACTCGTGCACGCCGAAGCCGAGCCGCCCGTTGTTGGCGACGAAGCAGGGGTGGCCCTCGGTCATGCCGGTCTCGATCTCCTGGAAGCCGGAGCGGGAGAGCTCGGCGGCGGGGATCGCGGGCTTGGTCAGTTTGTAGCAGGTGCCGGAGAGGGTGGAGGAGATCTCCTCCAGGTAGACCGGCAGGATCTCGTCGCTCAGGCCGAGGGCCGTGCGCAGCTCGATGAAGAATTCGAGGGCGTTCAGCGGGAGTTCGGTGCCGTCGCGGTGCCGGGATATGGAGTCGGCGTCGACCTGCCAGTGGTCGAGCCGAAGACGCTTGGCCGTGAAGCGGTAGCGGGTCAGGGCGTCGTCGCTGCGGATGACGTATTTGTCCTCGCCCAGTGGCTCCGGGGTGAAGAGTCGCTCGTGGGAGAACTCGGCGATGGCTTTGCGGATGAGGAGGCGGTTGGCCTGCTCCCAGCGCTCGGGGGAGAGGTGCGCCGTTGCGTCGGACAGGGTCATATCGCCGATTCCCTTTCGCGTACTGCTGTTTCGAACTGTTCGCGGGTGCAGAAGCTCAGCAGAGCTCTTTTCTCCGGCTTCTGGATGACTTGGGAGGCGCGGAACCCGACGGCTTCGTTGAGGGCGTGCACGGCCGTGTTGTCGATGTCGGGTTCGACCACCACGCGGGCCGTCTCCGGGTCGGCGAAGAGCGTCGCCATGACCTTGGTGATCACGGCCCGGGTGAAGCCGGGGACGCGGACGTCGGACGGGGCGGTGAGGAAGTGCATGCCCACGTCGCCGGGCTCGGGGTCGTAGAGGCCGACCAGTTCGACGTACCGCGGGTCGTAGCGCTCCATCAGGAAGGCGGGGACGCCTTTGTGCAGGCCGATGAACGCGTCGTGGTGCTCGTGGGCGGCGATCGCCATGTACTCGCGCTCGACGTCCGGGAGCGTCGCGTCCTGCATCATCCAGAACGAGGCCTTGGGGTGCGTGACCCAGCCGTGCAGGAGTTCGGCGTCCTTCAGGGGGTCGAGGGGGCGCAGGGTCAGGTCTGCGGTATTGCCGGGGGTGCCGGGGGTGCTCGGGTCGGTCATACGGCGAACTCCTGGAACGCGATGGACTTCTCGACGGGGTAGTACTCCGCGCCGAGCAGCTCACCGATGATGTACGCGTTGCGGTAGGGGCCCATGCCCAGGTCGGGGCTGGTCAGGGAGTGGGCGTGCACGGCACCGTTCTGGAGGAAGATGCCGCGCCCCGTGGTGTCGATCGAGTAATTGCGGGCGACCTCGAAGCGGCCCCGGCCGTCCCAGCGGATGCGGTCGCGCACCGGCTCCAGGAAGTCGGGCGTCGCGTACTGGTATCCGGTGGCCAGGATCAGGCCCTCGGACTCCAGCTCGAAGTCCTTGCCCTGCTCGTCCTGGCGCAGGCCCAGGGTGTAGGTGCCGTTCTCGTGACGCGCGCTCTGCAGCGAGGAGTTGGTGAGCAGGCGCGTCGGCACCGGGCCGTCGAGGTTCTTCTGGTAGAGCAGGTCGAAGATGTCGTTGATCAGGTCGCCGTCGATGCCCTTGAAGAGGGTCTTCTGCTGATCCTGGAGGCGGTAGCGGGTGGCTTCCGGCAGCGCGTGGAAATAGTCGACGTACTCCGGAGAGGTCATCTCCAGGGTCAGCTTGGTGTACTCCAGGGGGAAGAAGCGCGGGGAGCGCGTGACCCAGTTGAGCTTGTAGCCGTGGACGTCGATCTCGCTCAGGAGGTCGTAGTAGATCTCGGCGGCGGACTGGCCGCTGCCGACGAGCGTGATCGACTTCTTGCGCTGGAGCTCCGGCTTGCTCTGCAGATAGCGGGAGTTGTGGATGAAGTCGCCGCCGAGGTCCGCGCACGCCTCGGGGATGTGCGGCGGCGTGCCGGTCCCGAGGACGAGGTGGCGGGCGCGCAGGGTGTCGCCGGTGGAGGTGTGGACGACGTAGAGGTCGTCGGCGTACGTCACCTCGGTCACCGTCGTACTGAAGCGGACCGAGGAGAGCTTGGCGGCGGCCCAGCGGCAGTAGTCGTTGTACTCGGTGCGCAGCGGATAGAAGTTCTCGCGTATGTAGAACGAGTACAGCCGTCCCGCTTCCTTCAGGTAGTTCAGGAAGGAGTACGGGGACGTCGGGTCCGCGAGCGTGACGAGGTCCGACATGAACGGGGTCTGGAGGTGTGCGCCCTCCAGGAACATGCCCGAGTGCCACTCGAAGTCCGGCTTGGACTCCAGGAAGAGGCCGCTGAGCTCCTCGATGGGTTCGGTCAGACAGGCGAGGCCGAGGTTGAAGGGGCCGAGGCCGATACCGATGAAGTCCAGCGGTTCCACCGGTCCCGCCGATTCCAGGGGCTCTCGGTGATCAGGAAGCGCGGTCAAGGGTCTCTCCCGGGTACTGCTCGGCGTGGCCGGCGATCAGATCGAGGACGGCCGTGATGTCGGCGACCGTGGTCTCGGGATTGAGCAGGGTGAACTTGAGGTACTGGCGCTCGCCGACCTTGGTGCCCGCGACGACGGCGTCACCGGAGGCGAAAAGCGCCTTGCGGGCGTAGAGGTTGGCGCGGTCGATCGCGGTGGGGTCGCAGATCGATTCGGGGATGTAGCGGAAGACGAGCGTCGACAGCTGCGGCTCCACGACGACGTCGTAGCGCGGGTCGGCGGCGAGCAGCCGCCAGCCCTCCTGCGCCATGTCGCACACGGAGTCGAAGAGCTCGCCGACGGCGTCGGCGCCCATCACCCGCAGCGTCATCCACAGCTTCAGGGCGTCGAAGCGCCGCGTCGTCTGCAGGGACTTGTCGACCTGGTTGGGGATACGTTCCTGCACCATGCGGCGCGGGTTGAGGTACTCCGCGTGGTACGTCGCGTGGCTCAGCGTCGTCCGGTCCCGGACCAGGACGGCGGAGGAGCTCACCGGCTGGAAGAAGGACTTGTGGTAGTCCACGGTCACGGAGTCGGCGCGGTCGATGCCGTCGAGCAGGTGGCGGTTCTTGAGCGAGGCGAGCAGCCCGCAGCCGTACGCCGCGTCGACGTGCATCCAGGTGCCGTACTGCTCGCAGAGTTCGGCGATCTCGGGGAGCGGGTCGATGGAGCCGAAGTCGGTGGTGCCGGCCGTGGCGACGACCGCCATGGGGGTGAGGTCGTTGTCG
This sequence comes from Streptomyces longisporoflavus, assembly GCF_014649775.1. Classification (GTDB taxonomy): domain Bacteria; phylum Actinomycetota; class Actinomycetes; order Streptomycetales; family Streptomycetaceae; genus Streptomyces; species Streptomyces longisporoflavus. The sequence goes on from NZ_BMTR01000003.1 coordinate 302,240, forward strand.
CGGCAGCGCTCCAGCTCGCGGGCGAGTGCGACGGTCTGCATGCGCTTGTCGTGATCGGTGGGGATGACGATCACGGCGTCCTCGCCGAGGCCGAGCAGCGTCGCGGCCTTCTGGATGCTGAAGTGGCCTACCTCGGAGGCGAAGATGCGCAGCTCGGAGGCGGGCTTGCCGGCTTTGGCGGCCTCTTCGCGGGCGAGCAGCATGGCTTGCAGGTTGGACTGCGAGCCGCCGCTCGTGAAAACGCCGTCGGCGGCCGGGCCGAGCCCGATGCGTTCGGCGGTCCAGTCGATGAGACGGCGCTCGATCAGTGTGCCGCCGGCGGATTGATCCCAGGTGTCGAGGGAAGAGTTGACCGCGGAGAGCACCGCCTCGCCGAGCACGGCCGGAATGACGACCGGGCAGTTGAGGTGCGCGAGGTAGCGGGGGTGGTGAAAGTACACGGCGTCGCGCAGGTAGAGCTCGTCGAGCTCGTCCAGGGCGGCGATGGTGTCGTGCAGGGGTTCGTCCAGGTCGACGGCCTCGATGCGGGGCGCGAGGTCGTCGACGGAGACGCCGGTGAAAGGGCGTGAGGTGGTGGCGATTCTGGCCGCCACCCGCTCGACTCCTTCGGTCACGGAGCTGCGGTAACGCTCCGCGGTGGTGTCGTTGAGCAGGTGCGAGCGCATGGACTTCCTCTGGGTGAGGGGACTTGGGGGAAGTGAGGTAAGCCTAACCTAACTACCCCCCTGCTTAAACACAGGGGGTCCCTCTGGTCACCAAGAGGCAGAAAAACGGAACAGCCCTCTCCGGAATGCGGAGAGGGCTGTGCTGCGAGGCCTCCGGGGAGGCCTTGTGGGGTTGCCTTCGAGGGCCGGGGGTCAGCTGACCTTCTTCGCCTTCTCGATCGCGTCGGCGAGGTCCTCCAGGATCGGGGCGCACTTGTCGTACGAGTAGATGGGCTCGGTGACGCGCGGGATGACCTGGCCGGCCTTGACCGCGGGGAGCTTCGCCCAGGTCGGCTTGGACTTGTCCAGGGCGTCGGGCTGCAGGGCGGAGGTGCGGTTGTCCATCATGATGACGTCCGCGCCGTGCTTGTTGACGTTCTCCCAGCTCAGGTTCTCGAACCAGCCGCCGCTTTCCTTCTTCGAGGCCTCGGACGGCTCGACGAAGTTCACGCCGAGGGACTTGAAGTACTCCAGGTCGGCGGAGAGGTTCGTCCCGGAGACGTAGAAGATGTCCTGGCTCGCCGAGCCGACCATGACCTTGATGTCCTTGTTCGCCTTGGCGACCTTGCGCAGGCGCTCGGCGGCGTCCTCGAAGCGCTTCTTCGCCTTGACGACCTTCTCGGACTTCACGTCCGCGCCGAGCGACTCGGCGAGCGAGAGCAGGCGCTGGAGGGGCTGGGTCATCTGGCGGTCGTAGACGCTGATGCCGACGCTCGGGGCGAGCTTGAGGATCTTGTCCTTGCTCTCCTCGGGCACGTACCAGAGGGTGCCCGCGTCGTCGAACATCGTGGAGACGAGGAGGTCGGGGGCGAGGCCCGCGTACTTCTCGATGTTGAACTGGCCCCATTCGTTGCCGAGGACAGTCAGCTTGCTGACGTCCATGTCGCCGGCCTGGACGTCGGCCTTGCCGTCCTTGGTCTTCGTCGGGCCGAAGACGCCCTTGACCTCGACGCCGTAGTCGAAGAGGGCGGCGGCGACGCCGGTGAAGGCCACGATGTTCTTCGGGGTGCCCTTGCTCTCGGCGGTCTTGCCCCGGTCGTCCTTGAAGCTCCAGGGGCCGGAGTCCCCGGAATCCGCCGCGCCCGAGCCGTCCTTCTTCTCGTCGCCGCAGGCTGCCAGCAGGGCCGTGAGGCCGAGGGCACCGCCTGCGGCGAGGATGCCGCGGCGGGAGGGCTGGGGGAGGCGGGCGTTGGGCATGGGATCTCTGCTTTCGTGAGGACGGCGGCGGGCGGCCACTGGCCGGAATCAGCGCTTAGGCTAACCTAACCTAAGCGGAAGTCCAGCGGCCGTTCGCCGTCGCCTTCCCCGGCGCGGTAGTGGTTATCCGGCCGTTTTCCGGGGCGGTGTCCGCGCAGCCCCCCGGCTATCCCGCGAAGCCCAGCTCCCTGGCGATCAGCATGCGCTGCACCTCGCTGGTCCCCTCGCCGATCTCCAGGATCTTGGAGTCCCGCCACATCCGGGCCACCGGATACTCGTTCATGAAGCCGTACCCGCCGTGGATCTGCGTGGCCTCGCGGGCGTTGTCGACGGCGACCGTGGAGGAGTAGAGCTTCGCGATCGCGGCCTCCTTCTTGAAGGGCTCGCCGCCGACCAGCCGTGACGCCGCGTCGCGCCAGCCGACCCGGGCCATGTGCGCCCGCATCTCCATATCGGCGATCTTGAACTGGATCGCCTGGTTCGCCCCGATCGGCTTGCCGAAGGCGTGCCGCTCACGGGCGTACTTCACGGACTCGTCCACGCAGCCCTGCGCGAGGCCCGTCGCGAGCGCGGAGATGGCGACCCGTCCCTCGTCGAGAATCCGGAGGAACTGGGCATATCCGCGCCCCTCTTCGCCGAGGAGGTTGGCCACCGGCACCCGTACGTCCGAGAAGGAGAGCTCGCGGGTGTCCGAGGCGTTCCAGCCGACCTTCGAGTACGGCGCCGCGACCGTGAAGCCGGGCGTCCCGGACGGCACGATGATCGAGGAGATCAGCGGACGGCCGTCCTCCTTGCGGCCGGTGACGGCCGTGACCGTGACCAGGCCCGTGATGTCCGTGCCGGAGTTGGTGATGAAGCACTTGGAGCCGTTGATCACCCACTCGTCGCCCTCGCGCACCGCGGTGGTCCGCGTGCCGCCCGCGTCCGAGCCGCCGTCCGGCTCGGTCAGGCCGAAGGCGCCGAGCAGTTCACCGGAACAGAGCCGGGGCAGCCACTCGCGCTTCTGCTCGTCCGTGCCGAAGAGATGGATCGGCATGGCGCCGAGGGAGACGCCCGCCTCCAGGGTGATCGCCACCGAGGAGTCGACCCGCGCCAGCTCTTCGAGCGCGATGCCGAGGGCGAGATAGTCACCGCCCATGCCTCCGTACTCCTCGGGGAAGGGCAGGCCGAACAGGCCCATGCGGCCCATCTCACGGACGATCTCGTACGGGAACTCGTGGCGCTCGTAGAGGTCGCCGATCTTCGGGGCGACGACCTCGTGCGCGAACTCCTCGACGGTGCGGCGGAGTTCCTCGTGCTCGGGGGACAGACGGTGGTCCATCGTTCTTCACTGCTCCTGGTGGGAGGTGCCCGTCAGGGCACGGACGGTGCGGGACGGGCTGGGTCGGCCCAGTTGTTCGGCCATCCACGCGCTGGTGGCGGTGAGGCGGCCGAGATCGACGCCGGTCTCGATGCCGAGGCCGTCGAGCATCCATACGAGGTCTTCGGTGGCGAGGTTGCCGGTGGCGCTCTTCGCGTACGGACAGCCGCCGAGGCCGCCCGCCGACGCGTCGACCGTGCGCACGCCGTGCTGGAGGGCGGCGAGGGTGTTGGCGAGCGCCTGGCCGTACGTGTCGTGGAAGTGCACGCCGATGCGGTCCGTCGGCACGCCCGCTTCGTTCAACCCGGCGAGCAGGGCGAGGACGTGGCCCGGTGTGGCGACGCCGATGGTGTCGCCGAGGCTCAGCTCGTCGCACCCCATGTCCAGGAGGGCCTTCGCGGTGCGGACGACCTGCGCGACGGGCACCGCGCCCTCCCATGGGTCGCCGAAGCACATCGAGAGATAGCCGCGCACCCGCACGTCCTGCTCGCGGGCGCGGGTCACGACCGGCTCCGACATCGCCAGGGCCTCGGCCATCGTGCGGTTGAGGTTGGCCTTGGCGAAGGACTCCGTGGCGCTGACGAAGACGGCGACGTTGCGGGCGCCGAGCGCCAGCGCGCGGTCGAGGCCGCGGTCGTTCGGCACCAGGACCGGGAGCTGTGCCTCCGCGTCCTGTTCGAGGTCCCGCACGAGGGGGAACAGCAGCTCGGAGTCGGCCAGTTGGGGCACCCACTTGGGGTGCACGAAGCTGGTCGCCTCGACGGTCGTGAGGCCCGCGGCGGCGAGACGGCGGATGAACTCCGCCTTGATCTCGGTGGGGACGACCGCTTTCTCGTTCTGCAGGCCGTCCCGTGCGCCCACCTCGTAGATCCGGACGCGGGGCGGGAGCGCCGGGGCGGGGACGGTCATCGGGAGCGCCGTGGGGAGCGTCACTTCTCCTCCTGCGGGGTCTCGTCGGGGATCACCACGGCCAGGATCTGGTCCATGGCGACGGTCGCGCCCGGCGCGACGTCGAGTTCGCTGACGGTGCCCGCGTGCGGGGCGGAGATGACGTGCTCCATCTTCATGGCCTCCACCACGAGGAGGCTCTGCCCCCGGTCCACGTGATCGCCGGTGGAGACCTTGACGACCGTGACGGTGCCGGGCATGGGGGCGGCCAGCGTGTCGGCCCCGCTGTGGGCGGCGCCGGTGAGGCTTGCCGCCACGGGGTCGTGGTCCATGACGTGCCAGGCGTCGCCGTCCCTGCCCAGCCAGTCGGCGGCGCGGTGGAAGGTGTGGGTGAGGCCGTCCACGTGGACCGTGACGCGGCCGGGCTCCACGGTGCGCGGGCCCGCGCCCGCGACGTGCGCGACGGGCTCGTGTCCCGGCACTCGCAGGTGGTGCGTCAGCGGGGCCGGGGTACCGCCCATGCGCCAGCCGCGCGGAACCGAGAACGGGTCGCGCCAGCCCTCGCCGGTGGGTTCCAGGGCGGCGGCGCGCACGGCCGCCGCGGCTTCGTACACCTCGTCGGGCACTTTGGCGGGGACGAGGCCTTCCGCCTCGCGCTCCACCAGGCCCGTGTCCAAGTCGCCGGCCACCACCGCCGGGTGGGCGAGCAGGCGGCGCAGGAACCCCGCGTTGGTCGGCACTCCCAGGGTGACCGTCTCCGCCAGGGCGGCCCGCAGCTTGCGCAGGGCGGTGGGGCGGTCGGGGCCGTACGCGATGACCTTCGAGAGCATCGGGTCGTACAGGCTGCCGACCTCCGTGCCCTCGCTCAGCCCGGAGTCGGTGCGCACACCGTCTCCCTGCGGCTCGCGCAGGGCGAGCACGGTGCCGCCGGACGGCAGGAAACCGCGCGCGGGGTCCTCGGCGCAGACGCGGGCCTCGATCGCGTGGCCCGTGAGCGCGATGTCCTCCTGCCCGTACGGCAGTTGCTCCCCGGCGGCGACCCGCAGCTGCCACTCCACCAGGTCGATGCCGGTGATCAGCTCCGTCACCGGGTGCTCCACCTGGAGCCGCGTGTTCATCTCCATGAAGTAGTACGAGGACGGGTCCTTGCCCGGCACGATGAACTCCACCGTGCCCGCGCCCGCATACCCGCAGGAGCGCGCGGCCTGTACCGCCGCCTCGCCCATCGACGCGCGCGTGGCCTCGTCGAGCAGGACGCTCGGCGCCTCCTCGATGATCTTCTGGTGGCGGCGCTGGAGCGAGCACTCGCGCTCGCCGAGATGGATCACGTTCCCGTGGCCGTCCGCGAGGACCTGGATCTCGATGTGCCGGGGGCGGTCGACCCACCGCTCCACGAGCAGCGTGTCGTCACCGAAGGACGACCGCGCCTCGCGTCGCGCGGCGGCGATCTCGTCCGCGAGCAGGGCGGCGTCCCGCACGAGCCGCATGCCCTTGCCGCCGCCGCCCGCGGAGGGCTTGAGCAGCACCGGCATGCCGATCTCCCGCGCCGCGTCGGCCAGTTGCCCGTCGGTCAGGCCGCTGCCCGAGGAGCCGGGGACGACCGGGACCCCGGCCGCCTTCACCGTCTCCTTGGCGCGGATCTTGTCGCCCATCAGGTCGATCGCCGATGCGGGCGGCCCGATGAAGACCAGGCCGGCGTCGGCGCAGGCCTGCGCGAACCCGGCGTTCTCCGCGAGGAAGCCGTACCCCGGATGGACCGCCTGAGCGCCGCTGCGCGCCGCCGCTTCGAGCAGCCGCTCGGCCGACAGATAGCTCTCCGAGGCCGGTGCGGGGCCCAGGCGCACGGCTGTGTCGGCCTCGCGCACGTGGCGGGCGTCCGCGTCCGCGTCGCTGAACACGGCGACCGAGCGCACGCCGAGCGCGCGCAGCGTCCGGATCACGCGGACCGCGATCTCGCCCCTGTTGGCGACCAGAACCGTGTCGAACATCGTCCCTCTCCCGGGAGTGGTCCCTTGCTGGAAGTCGCTCATCGTCCGCCCCTCACATCCGGAAGACGCCGAAGCCGGGCGCTGCGGAGTCCCTTGGGGGAATTGGCGCCTCAGCACACGCGGTCAGGGCGAGGCCGAGGACCTGCCGGGTCTCCATGGGGTCGATCACGCCGTCGTCCCACAGCCGCGCGGTGGCGTAATAGGCGTTGCCCTGCTCCTCGTACTGGGCGCGGACCGGGTCCTTGAAGGCCTGCTCGTCCTCCTGCGACCACTCCTCGCCGCGCGCCTCGAGCTGGTCGCGCTTGACGGTCGCGAGGACCGACGCGGCCTGCTCGCCGCCCATCACGGAGATCTTGGCGTTCGGCCACATCCACAGGAAGCGGGGGGAGTAGGCCCGGCCGCACATGGAGTAGTTGCCCGCTCCGTACGAACCGCCGATGACGATCGTCAGCTTCGGTACGCGGGTGCAGGCCACCGCGGTCACCATCTTGGCGCCGTGCTTGGCGATGCCGCCCGCCTCATAGTCCCGGCCGACCATGAAGCCGGAGATGTTCTGCAGGAAGACGAGGGGGATGCCGCGCTGGTCGCACAGCTCGATGAAGTGGGCGCCCTTCTGGGCGGACTCGGAGAACAGGATGCCGTTGTTCGCGACGATGCCGACCGGGTGGCCGTGCACGTGGGCGAAGCCGGTCACCAGCGTCGTGCCGTACTCCGCCTTGAACTCGGCGAAGCGCGAGCCGTCGACCACGCGCGCGATCACCTCGCGGACGTCATAGGGGGTACGGGAGTCCGTCGGCACCGCTCCATAGAGCCCGAGGGGGTCGACCTTCGGCTCCTCGACCGGGCGGATGTCCCACGGAATTGCGCCGCGCTCCGGGAGCGTGGAGACGATCGTCCGCACGATCCGCAGCGCGTGCGCGTCGTCCTCCGCGAGGTGGTCCGTCACCCCGGAGACCCGCGAGTGCACCTCGCCGCCGCCCAGCTCCTCGGCCGTCACGACCTCACCGGTCGCCGCCTTCACCAGGGGCGGGCCGCCGAGGAAGATCGTCCCCTGACCGCGGACGATCACCGCTTCGTCGCTCATCGCGGGGACATACGCCCCGCCCGCCGTGCACGAGCCGAGTACGGCCGCGATCTGCGGGATGCCCGCCCCGGACATCCTCGCCTGGTTGTAGAAGATCCGCCCGAAGTGCTCGCGGTCCGGGAAGACGTCGTCCTGCATGGGCAGGAAGGCGCCGCCCGAGTCCACCAGATACAGGCAGGGGAGGCGGTTCTCCAGCGCGACCTCCTGGGCGCGCAGATGCTTCTTCACCGTCATGGGGTAATACGTGCCGCCCTTGACGGTGGCGTCGTTGGCGACGATCACGCAGGTGCGCCCGGAGACCCGGCCGATCCCCGCGATGACTCCGGCGGCCGGTGCGTCCCCGCCGTACAACCCGTCGGCCGCGAGCGGTGCCAGCTCCAGGAAGGGCGAACCGGGGTCGAGCACGCCGTCCACGCGGTCGCGGGGGAGCAGCTTGCCGCGTGCGACGTGCCGGGCGCGGGCCCGCTCGCCGCCGCCGAGCCTGGCCGCCGCGAGCTTGGCCCGCAGGTCTTCGACGAGGGCGGTGTGTGCCGCCTCGTTCGTCCGCCATGCCTCGGACGCGGGATCAGCCGCGCTCGTCAGCACCGGTGCCTGCAGCATCAGTCGAGCCCCCTTGCTCGGTTAATGAGCGTTAACGCGTTTCCTTCAGGTTAACGAGCGCTAACCGCTCTGTCTAGAATTGATTCCATGGCCACCAGAACCGACGCCCCCACCCGTCGCGAGCAAATCCTCAGGGAAGCCGCCCGGCTCTTCGCCGAGCGCGGCTTCCACGGAGTCGGAGTGGACGAGATAGGGGCGGCCGTCGGCATCAGCGGGCCCGGTCTCTACCGCCACTTCGCGGGCAAGGACGCGATGCTCGCCGAGCTGCTCGTCGGCATCAGCGGACAGCTCCTGACCGGCGGCAAGCGGTGCGTGGCCGACGCGGACGGGTCGCCGGAACAGGCGCTCGACGCCCTCATCGACGGGCACATCGACTTCGCCCTGAACGACCGCTCCCTGATCACCCTGCACGACCGTGAGCTCGACCGGCTGCGGGACACCGACCGCAAGCTGGTCCGACAGCTCCAGCGGCAGTACGTGGAGATCTGGGTCGACGTCGTGCGCAAGGTCTATCCGGACCTCGCGGAGAACGCGGCCCGCGTCTGCGTGCATGCCGTCTTCGGCCTGCTCAACTCCACGCCGCACCTGAGCCGCCGCGACGTACTGCCCAGCCGCACGGCCATGGCCGAGCTGTTGCACGGCCTCGCCCGTGGGGCGTTCGCGGCGGCCGTGGCGTGACGGGAGCGACAGAACTTCTCTCTGGACGACCCGGTGACCGGCGGGTAACGTTTGTCTGAGCAAGCGCTTAGTCGTGTTGTGTCCGCTTGCGTCCGCCCGAGCCTGGTGTCGTATCGAAGGAGTCCCCCCGTGCGCCGTACCGTTTTCAATGAGGACCACGAGGCGTTCCGGGAGACCCTGCGCGCCTTCATCGAGGCCGAGGTCGTCCCGGTCCACGAGGAGTGGTTCGCCGCGGGTCAGGTGCCGCGCGAGTTCTACTACAAGCTCGCCGAGCTCGGCCTCTTCGGCATCAACGTCCCCGAGGAGTTCGGCGGCGCGGGCCTGGACACCCACAAGTTCGAGGCCATCCAGTACGAGGAGACCGCCCGCGCGGGCGTCACCTTCGGCGGCTCCGGCGTGCACGTGCTGCTCGCCCTGCCCTACATCAAGGCGCTCGCCACCGACGAGCAGAAGAAGCGCTACCTCGAGAAGTTCGTCTCCGCCGAGGAGATGTGGGCCCTGGCGATGACCGAGCCGGGCACCGGCTCCGACCTCGCGGGCATGAAGAGCACGGCCAAGCTCTCCGAGGACGGCACGCACTACGTCCTCAACGGCTCCAAGACCTTCATCACCGGCGGCGTGCACGCCGACCGCGTGATCGTCTGCGCCCGGACCTCCGCGCCCACCGCCGAGGACCGCCGCTACGGCATCTCCCTCTTCGCCGTCGACACCAAGTCCGAGGGCTACTCCATCGGCCGCAAGCTCGACAAGCTCGGCCTGAAGACCTCCGACACCGCCGAGCTGGCCTTCGTCGACGTCAAGGTCCCCGTCGAGGACCTCCTCGGCGAGGAGAACAAGGGCTTCTACTACCTCGGCAGCAACCTCCCCTCCGAGCGCTGGGGCATCGCCTACGGCGCGTACGCGCAGGCCAAGGCCGCCGTCCGGTTCGCCAAGGAGTACGTCCAGGACCGCACGGTCTTCGGCAAGACGGTCGCCTCCTTCCAGAACACCAAGTTCGAGCTGGCCGCCTGCCAGGCCGAGGTGGACGCCGCCGAGGCCGTCGCCGACCGCGCGCTCGAAGCCCTGGACGCGGGCGAGCTGACCGCCGCAGAGGCCGCCTCCGCGAAGCTGTTCAACACCGAGGTCGCGCACCGCGTCATCGACAAGTGCCTCCAGCTCCACGGCGGCTACGGCTTCATGAACGAGTACCCCATCGCCCGTCTGTACGCGGACAACCGCGTCAACCGCATCTACGGCGGCACCAGCGAGGTCATGAAGATGATCATCGCCAAGAACATGGGCCTGTAGGAACACGCGCCTGTAAGAACACGGGCCTGTAAGGACGTGGCCTTGTAAGGACATGGTCCTGTAAAGACCGCCCTGTAGAACTGGATCCATGAACAAGGCACTTGAGTCACTCCTCGATCTGCTCGACCTGGAGCAGATCGAGGAGGACATATTCCGGGGCGAGAGCCGCTCGGCGCTCGTCCCGCGCGTCTTCGGCGGCCAGGTGGCCGCCCAGGCGCTGGTGGCGGCGGGGCGCACCGTCCCCGCCGACAGGCCCGCCCACTCCCTGCACGCGTACTTCCTGCGTGCGGGAGACCCGGGCGCGCCCATCGTCTACACCGTCGACCGGATCCGCGACGGCCGCTCCTTCACCACGCGCCGCGTCGTCGCCGTCCAGCACGGGCAGCCGATATTCCACCTCTCCGCGTCCTTCCAGACGTACGAAGAGGGCCTTGAGCACCAGACGGGGATGCCGGCCGCGCCGGACCCGGAGACGCTTCCGACCGCCGCCGAGATGCTGCCGCGCCATCTGCCGCAGCACGTCGCCGACCGTCTGATCGAGGCCCGCGCGGCCGTCGATCTGCGCTACGTGGACGCGCCGCCCTGGGCCACGGTCGGGCAGCCGCGCGAACCGCGCTCCCAGGTGTGGTTCCGCACGAACGGCAAGCTCGACGTCGACGACTCCGCCCACCACACGGTCGACTCCCTGCTGCACGTCTGCCTCGCCACGTACGTCTCCGACATGACGCTCCTCGACTCGGTGCTGCTCGCGCACGGCCGCGGCGGCTGGGCGGTCGGTGACGTCGTCGGCGCCTCGCTCGACCACGCGATGTGGTTCCACCGCCCCTTCAAGGCGGACGAATGGCTCCTGTACGACCAGGAGTCGCCGTCGGCGTCCGGCGGGCGCGGACTCGGACAGGCGCGGATCTGGACGCAGGACGGGCAGCTCGCGGTGACGGTGATTCAGGAAGGCGTCGTTCGCGTTCCCCGGTGAACCGAGAGGGCGTCGTTCGCGTTCCCCGGTTGAACCGAGAGGGCGTAGTTCGCGTTCCCCGGTGATCGGACATACCGTCAGATACATGAGCGAGCAGGTCGACAGAGTCCAGCCCGAGCCGCCCGGGGGCGGCGGCGAGAGCACCTTCACCGTCATCGTCGCCGCCGTCGCCAACCTCGGCATCGCCGTCGCCAAGGCCGTCGCCGGTCTCATCAGCGGGTCGAGCGCGATGCTCTCCGAAGCGGCGCACTCCCTGGCCGACACCGTCACCGAGCTGCTGCTCCTGACCGCCCTGAAGCGCAGCGAGAAGCCGGCCGACGAGGAGCACCCGCTCGGCTACGGTCCCGAGCGCTACATCTGGGCGATGCTCGCGGCGGTCGCCACCTTCGTCGGCGGCGCCGTCTTCTCGATCTACGACGGCATCCACACGCTGGTGGCCGGCGAAGAGCTCGGCGACCCGCTCATCTCGTACATCGTGCTCGCCGTCGCCCTGCTCCTGGAGGGCTACTCGCTGCGCACCGGCGTCAAGCAGGCCCGGGGCGAGGCGGATCGTTTCGGGGCCTCCTTCGGGCGCTATCTGCGCTACACGCCCGACACCGCCGTGAAGGCCGTCGTCTTGGAGGACTCCGCCGCCATCGCCGGCCTCGTGCTCGCCGCCCTCGGCCTGCTCGGCGGGCAGCTCACCGGCTCCGGGGTGTGGGACGGCGTGGCCTCCCTCTGTATCGGCGCCCTGCTCCTGTACGTCGCCTGGGTGCTCGGCCGCAGCAACGCGCAGCTCCTCATCGGCCGCCCGCTGCCGAAACCGATGCGCGAGGAGATCCGCGACGAACTCCTCGCCTCCGAGCACGTCGAGGCCGTGCTCGAACTGACGACGCTGCTCCAGGGGCCGCGCGAGGCGCTCGTCGCCGCCAAGGTCGACTTCCGGGACGCGTCGACCGCGGCACAGATCGAGTGGGCCTGCGAGCAGGCCGAGCGGCGGGTGCGGGAGCGGTTTCCCGGCGTACGACGGGTCTACCTGGACCCGACGCCGGGGTACGCCCAGCGCCGCGAGGAAGGGCTCAACCCGTGGCCGTGAGGCCCGCGGCGTCCAGGAGGTAGGCCGTCATCGGGTCGTAGTGGCGCGGGCTCGTCACGTGGTCGTCCAGCGGCACCGTCACCTGGACGGTGCCCTCGGCCTCGCCGATGAAAAGGGCGGGGTCGTTGCAGTCCGCGTACCCGACGGAGTCGATGCCGCGCTGGCCCGCCCGGCCGGCCCAGCCGTGGTCGGCGACGACCAGGTCGGGCAGCGGGCGCCCCTCGCGCTCCAGGCCGTCCAGGATCGCGTTCATCGGCTCGGGGGAGTGCGTGTGCCACAGGGTCGCGCCGCGCTCCAGCATCGCCACGTCGGCGAACTGGAAGACCATGCCCTCGTCCGCGGTGAGGCCCTCCGGGATGACGACGATCTCGCAGCCCGCCGCGCGCAGGGCGGCGGCCGTCGCACGGTGCACGTCGAGCAGGCCTCCGGGGTGGCCGGTGGCGAAAAGGACCCTCTCCTTGCCGGCCGCCGCCTTGCGCAGGCGCGCCGCCATCCGCTCCAGGGCGTCGACCGTCAGCTCCGGGTCGATGGTGTCCTGCCCGTAGCGGAACTCCGCGTCGTCGACCACGCCGCACCGCTCGGCCATCACCGCGAGGACGTCCTGCTCGTCGGTCCAGCGGTCGCCGAGCTCCAGGCCGAGCCAGTAGTGGCGGTCGCCGTTCGCGAGCTTCCTGTAGTGACTGAGGTTGTTCTCGCGGGGCGTGGCGACGTCACCGGCGATGCGGGAGCGGACTAGGTGGTCGACAAGTGCGGCACGGCTGGGTATGGGCATGGGTCCCATTCTGCCGTCGGTAACCGGCTGGTGGCGGGCAGTCCCGAAGCCTGGACTGTGAAGTGCGCTGCACTGCGTTTGGCTTGAGCGGCTGGGGCTTGTTTCTCCGGCTGCGGGCCGCCTGTGGCTTGTCGCGCCCACGCGGCGGAGCCGCACATGTCACAGCCCCGCGCCCTTACGGGGCGCCCCCTAGTGCCCGCTGCCCAGTGCGAACCACAGCTCCATCCGTACGTCCGGGTCGTCCAAGTCCGCCCCCAGAAGCCCCGCGCACCGCGTGATGCGCTGTCTGACCGTGTTGCGGTGGACGCCCAGTGCCGTTGCCGTGCGGTCCCAGTTGCCGTGCAGGGAGAGCCAGGTGCGCAGGGTTTCGGTGAGTGCCGTGCTGCCGCCGAGCGGGGCGAGCAGCACGCGCGCGTGGGCGGCGGCCTCCGCGGGCGCGACGAGGGCGGCGATGCCCGTCTCGCGGTGCCGGACGAGCGGTGCGCGGGTGGCCTCGGCGCGGCGCAGGGCGCGGTCCGCGCGGGCGTCGGCCGCGGGGAGGTCGCAGGGGGCCGCGGGAGCGGAGGCGCCGAGGGTCCAGCCGGGCTGTGCGGTGAGCGCGCGATCGGCGGGGAGCAGGAGCCGTACGAGGTCGTGGTCGGGGTCCGTGTCGACCAGGCCGCTGCCCAGCGCGGCGGCGAGCGCGGACGCGGCCACGGAGTGGGCCACCGGGTCGTTGCCCGCGTCCCCGCGCGCGTGCACCACGATCCACTCCTCGGCCCCCAGGAGAGGGGTGACATCGCCCGCCGCCGAACCCAGAAGCAGCCGCACCAGCGCCGCCGAGCGCACGGAGTCGGCGGCCCCCTGGTGTTTACCGGTCAGGAGCGAGAGCAGCACGACGGCCACCCCGGTGATGGTGTGGTCCCCCGGCTCGCGCTGCTCGGCGGCGACCCCGAGCGCGAACCCCTCCCCGCCGCCGAGCCCGTACGCGGTGAGGCGGGTGCCGCCCACGGAGTCGGTCGCCGAAGCGGGGACGGGGCCGGGCCGCCCCGCCGTACGTACGACTCCGGAGAGGTCGTGCACGGCCTTGCGCACCCCCGGACCCGGAGCCGTGCCCGCCGTGTGGAGCACCGCGCCGTCCGGTGCGTAGAGCACCGCCCAGCCGCCCAGGCGGGCCGCGAGCTGACGCAGCACCGCCGGTACGGGATCGGGGCGCGCGGCGGCCGTGGCGAGCCCCTGCTGGGCCTCCGTGACGCGGCGCAGTTCGGCGTGCCTGGCCTCCGCCACCAGCTGCCACACCGCGCGGGCGACCCCGCTGAACGTCGTGCGCGGCGGCACTTCGAGGAGCGGAAGGCCGTGGTGGTCGCAGGCGTTCACCAGGGCGCGCGGCACCGTGTCGTGCACGGGGGCCACGCCGAAGCCCAGGGCCGCGCCGCCCGCCTCGACGATCCGCGCCGCGTAGTCGTCCAGATAGACCCCAGCCCCCGCCGGGTCCGAGATGTGCACGCCCGCCGTCAGGAGCAGCTCGCCTCCCAGGAGGTACGGGTAGGGGTCCGCCATCTCCGAGGTGTGCACCCACTGGACGGCCGCCCCGCTCTCCCCGGCGTCGGGCCCCGCGATCTGACGCAGCCCGAGATCCTCCCGGGCGAGCAGGGCGGTGAGCGGGACCGGTGGCGTCGGCGGGGAGACGGAAGGGCTGAGAGGGTCCGGCACGGTGGATGTTCCATCCATATCGATCACGGGAAGTGGATGAAACGTACACTTCAGCGTTGCTTTCCGGCCACCTAAGGTCGTGCCGATCCCGGGCCGCGGGTACGGGCGGATGTCCCCGCGGCCGATTGCTACCCCCTCACCCCCATCTGCACGACACGCCACCGAGGTGCGCGAAGGAGGGCCCTATGGCCGTCGACTACACAGTGATCGTCGTCTATCTCGCCGGCATGCTCGCCATGGGCTGGTGGGGCATGCGCCGCGCCAAGTCCAAGAGTGAGTTCCTGGTCGCCGGACGCCGCCTCGGACCGTGGATGTACTCCGGGACCATGGCCGCCATCGTCCTCGGCGGCGCGTCCACCATCGGCGGCGTCGGCCTCGGCTACCAGTACGGGCTCTCCGGCGCCTGGATGGTCTTCACGATCGGCCTCGGCCTGCTCGCGCTGAGCGTCTTCTTCTCGGCGCGCATCGCACGCCTGAAGGTCTACACCGTCTCCGAGATGCTCGACCTGCGCTACGGAGGGCGCGCGGGCGTCATCTCCGGAGTCGTCATGTGGGCGTACACCCTCATGCTCGCGGTCACCTCGACCATCGCGTACGCCACGATCTTCGACGTCCTGTTCGACATGAACCGCACGGTCGCGATCATCCTCGGCGGTTCGATCGTCGTCGCGTACTCGACGCTCGGCGGCATGTGGTCCATCACGCTCACCGACATGGTGCAGTTCGTGGTGAAGACCATCGGCGTGCTGCTCCTGCTGCTGCCCATCGCGGTCGTCAAGGCCGGCGGCTTCAGCGAGATGAAGGCCAAGCTGCCCACCGAGTACTTCGACCCGCTGGGCATCGGCGGCGAGACGATCTTCACGTACGTCCTGATCTATACGTTCGGCATGCTCATCGGGCAGGACATCTGGCAGCGCGTCTTCACCGCGCGCAGCGACAAGGTCGCCCGCTACGGCGGCACCGTCGCCGGTACTTACTGTCTCGTCTACGCGATCGCGGGCGCCGTCATCGGCACGGCAGCCAAGGTCATGTACCCGAAGCTGCCGAGCGCGGACGCCGCCTTCGCGACCATCGTCAAGGACGAACTGCCCATGGGCGTACGGGGCCTCGTCCTCGCCGCGGCGCTCGCCGCCGTGATGTCCACGTCCTCCGGAGCGCTCATCGCCTGCGCCACCGTGGCCAACAACGACATCTGGTCGCGGCTGAGGGGCGCCGTGAAGTCCGACGGGGCGGGCGACGAGCCGCACGACGAGGTGAAGGGCAACCGCCTCTTCATCCTGATCATGGGCGTCGCCGTCGTCCTCATCGCCATCGCCCTGAACGACGTCGTGCAGGCGCTCACCGTCGCCTACAACCTGCTCGTCGCGGGGCTTCTCGTGCCGATCCTCGGCGGGCTGCTGTGGAAGCGCGGCACCGCCGAAGGCGCCCTCGCCGCCATCGCCGCGGGCGGTCTCTCCGTCATCGGGCTCATGTGGGGCTACGGAATCCTCGCCAACGAGCCCATCTACTACGGCCTGCTGATCTCCCTGGCCGTGTACGTCCTCGTCTCCCTCGCCACCAAGCCCACGGACGCCGGCGTCCTCGCGGCCTGGCGCGAACGGCTCGCGGGCCGGGGGGCCGCCGAGGCGGAGCCGGATACCCCGGTGGCCGTCTAGTTCTCCCGCGCGGCCCGCTGCCGCCACCACTGTCAGTGGGCCGCGCGACACTTGTCCCAGCAGCACAGCAACACTCGTACCAGCAGGAGGAAACCGACCATGAGCAGCGCCGAGACCCCGACCCCCCGCGGCCCGGTCGACTCCTCCCGCATTCCGAGGTACGCGGGCCCGGCGACCTACGCCCGGCTGCCCCGTCTCGACGAGGTGGGCGGCAAGACGGACGTCGCCGTGGTCGGCGTCCCCTTCGACACGGGCGTCTCGTACCGCCCGGGCGCTCGCTTCGGCGGCAACGCCATCCGCGAGGCCTCGCGCCTCCTGCGTCCGTACAACCCCGCGCAGGACGCCTCGCCCTTCGCGCTTGCGCAGGTCGCCGACGCGGGCGACATAGCCGCCAACCCGTTCAACATCAACGAGGCCGTCGAGACGATCGAGGCCGCCGCCGACGACCTCCTCGGCTCCGGCGCCCGCATGATGACGCTCGGCGGTGACCACACCATCGCCCTGCCGCTGCTGCGTTCCGTCGCCAAGAAGCACGGCCCGGTCGCCCTGCTGCACTTCGACGCGCACCTGGACACCTGGGACACGTACTTCGGCGCGGAGTACACCCACGGCACGCCGTTCCGCCGGGCCGTCGAGGAGGGCATCCTCGACACCGAGGCGCTCAGCCACGTCGGCACGCGCGGTCCGCTCTACGGCAAGCAGGACCTCACCGACGACGAGAAGATGGGCTTCGGCATCGTCACCTCGGCGGACATCTACCGCCGAGGCGCCGACGAGGTCGCCGACCAGCTGCGCCAGCGCATCGGCGACCGGCCGCTGTACATATCCATCGACATCGACTGCCTGGACCCGGCCCACGCGCCCGGCACGGGCACCCCGGAGGCGGGTGGCATGACGTCGCGCGAACTCCTGGAGATCCTGCGGGGGCTCTCCTCCTGCAACCTCGTCTCGGCCGACGTCGTCGAAGTCGCCCCCGCCTACGACCACGCGGAGATCACGGCCGTCGCCGCCTCGCACACCGCGTACGAGCTGACGACGATCATGTCCCGCCAGATCGCGGAGGCCCGCCGGACCACCGAGGGGAGCGCGGCCAAGTGACGCACGACCACGACGTAGTACTGCGGCCCACGGAGGCCCAGACGGAGGCGGCCCTGAACCCGCCCCCGGGGCGCAACGGCGGCGACCTCGTCGTGGAGACCCTCCAGGGCCTCGGCGCGACGACGGTCTTCGGCCTGCCCGGCCAGCACGCGCTCGGCATGTTCGACGCCCTGCGGCGCTCGTCCTTGTCGTACGTCGGCCTGCGCGTGGAGAACAACACGGGCTTCGCGGCGGACGCGTACGGCCGGATCACCGGTGAGGTGGCCCCGCTGCTGCTCTCCACCGGGCCCGGCGCCCTGACCTCGCTCGCCGCGCTCCAGGAGGCGGCGGCCGGCTCCTCGCCCGTGCTCGCGATCGGCAGTCAGATCCCGGTGGCGGGCCTCGGCGGCGGCCGGCACGGCTACCTCCACGAGCTGCGCGACCAGCAGGCGTCCTTCCGCGACGTCGTGAAGTCCGTCCACACGGTGCGCACGGCCTCGCAGATCCCCTCCGCGATCGCGGCGGCCTGGGAGTCGGCGCTCACCGCCCCGCACGGCCCGGTGTGGGTGGAGATCCCGCAGGACGTCCTGCTCGCGGAGACCACCCTGCCCGTCGTCACGGCGATGGACGCGACCCCGGACGAGGTCGTCCCGCGCCCCGAGCTGACCGCCGTGGCGGCCGATCTGCTGATCCACGCCGAGCGCCCGGCGATCATCGCGGGTGGCGGAGTCGTGCGGTCGGACGCGAGCGGCAAGCTCCTCGCCCTCGCCGAGCTGGTGAACGCGCCCGTCGTCACGACCTTCGGCGGCAAGGGTGCCTTTCCCTGGGAGCACCCGCTTTCGCTCCAGTCCTGGCTGGAGGACCGGTACACCACCGACTTCCTTGAGGACGCGGACGTCCTTCTGGTGGTCGGCTCGGGGCTCGGCGAGCTCTCCTCGAACTACCACACGTTCAAGCCGCGCGGCCGGGTCATCCAGATCGAGGCGGACGCCGGGAAGCTGGAGTCCAACCACCCGGCGCTCGGCATCCACGCGGACGCGCGGCTCGCGCTCTCCGCCCTCCTGGAGACGATCGACGGCCCCCGCGAGGACCCCTCGGCCCCCGAGCGGGTGCGCACGGTCCTCGCGAAGGTCAAGGAGCGGATCGCCGCCCAGGAGCTCACCCTGGAGCAGCAGGTCCTCGCCTCGGTGCGCGAGGCCCTGCCGGACGCGGCGCCGTCCTTCTGGGACATGACGATCCTGGCGTACTGGGCCTGGTCCGCGTTCGACGCGCGGCGCCCCAACACGATGCACTCGGCGCAGGGCGCGGGCGGCCTCGGGTACGGCTTCCCGGCGGCCCTCGGAGCGGCGGCGGCCGACCCGACGAAGCCGGTCCTTGCCGTGTCGGGCGACGGCGGCGCGATGTACTCGATCGCGGAACTGGCCTCCGCCAAGCAGCACGACCTGCCGGTCACCTGGCTGATCGTGGACGACGGGGGCTACGGAATCCTCCGCGAGTACATGTCCGACGCCTTCGGCGAGCCCACGGCCACGGAGCTCTCCCGCCCCGACTTCGTCGCCCTCGCGGAGTCCTTCGGGGTGCCGGGCGTCCGGACGACCCCGGAGGCCCTGAAGGACGACCTCGCGAAGGCGCTCGCGGAGCCCGGCCCCTCGGTGGTCGTCCTCCCGGCGGTCCTCCGGATGTTCGAGCCCACGCACCTCTGACCCCCGCCGCTCCCGGCCCGCCCGCACTCACTGCGGAAAAGTCCCGGCGTCACACACTTCACACGGTGTGACGCCGGTACTTTTTTGCGATCAACGGACGATTTCGTGCAACCTCTACCGATGCCCGTGGGTCAAGCGGGGTGAGTGTGCCGGGGGGTGCGCTCGTACGGGCCCTCAAGCGGCTCGTACGGACCAACAGGGATGGGAAGACTCCGTGACACACCCGATATCCGGGATATCCAGGCGTGCCCGCATACTCTCGGCGGGCCTCGCCGCCGGAGTGCTCGTGCCGCTCGGCACCGCAGCTACCGCCACGCCCGCAGTCGCCGCGACGGCACCACAGGTGACCTGCACCTCCGCGCAGGCCGGCCTGGCGACCAAGCTCAAGAAGGACATCACGACCGCGCTGAAGAACCGCAAGGGCACCGTCGCGGTCGGTCTCCACGACCGCACCACGGGCACCACCTGCACCCTGCGCCCGACCACCTCGTTCGACTCGGCCAGCGTCGTCAAGGCGACCGTGCTCGCCACGCTCCTGTGGGACGCCCAGAAGACCGGCCGCGCGCTGTCGTCCCGCGAGAAGTCCCTGGCGACCGCCATGATCACCAAGTCCGACAACAACGCCACCAGCACGCTCTGGCGCCAGCTCGGCGCGGCCAAGGTGAAGGCCTTCCTCAGGGCCGCCAAGATGACGAAGACCGTGCCCGGGTCCGGCGGCTACTGGGGTCTGACCAGGATCAACGTCACCGACGAGCAGAAGCTGCTCGCCCTGTTCACCGGCAAGAACACCGTCCTGACCGACGCCTCCCGCGCCTACGTCCTCAAGCTGATGGGCAAGGTCGTCTCCTCGCAGCGCTGGGGCACCCCCGCGGGCGCGCCCTCCGGTGTCGCGATACACGTCAAGAACGGCTGGCTCCAGCGGTCCACGCACGGCTGGCGGGTGCACAGCATCGGCGC
The DNA here is from genome assembly GCF_014649775.1 of Streptomyces longisporoflavus. Classification (GTDB taxonomy): domain Bacteria; phylum Actinomycetota; class Actinomycetes; order Streptomycetales; family Streptomycetaceae; genus Streptomyces; species Streptomyces longisporoflavus. The sequence goes on from NZ_BMTR01000003.1 coordinate 321,930, forward strand.
GTTCAAGGGCGGCGGCCACGACTACACGATCTCCGTGCTCACCCACGGCAACAGCTCCATGAACTACGGCGTCGCCACCATCCAGGGCGTGGCCAAGGCCGTACACAAGGACCTGGCGCCCCGGACCTCCGCGGCCGAGCGCTACGCCCCGACGACGGCGCCGCGAGAGGCGTTCGTGTCGGTCCCCGGCAGCTGACGGGGCCCGCAGGGGGGCCCGGATGTTCGGGTCCCCCCACCTCTGGGTGGTCCTAGGACCTGCGACCCGTCTTTGTTGCGGTGGGATGAAAATCTCGTCCCACCGCGTTGGGCCTCTCGGCAGGTCAGGTCGACGGGTCGACGGGATGAGGCAGCACGTGGTGGAGCAACGGGGCGGGGCCGAGCCGGAGAAATCCGGCGGGGCCGAGGGGCGGAAACCCGGTGGGGGCGAGCGGCAGAAATCCGGCTGGGGCAGACGGCTCACCGGGTACGCGTGGCGCTACCCCAAGGACGTCGTGCTCGCGCTCGGCGCCTCGCTCGGCGGCATGGCCGTCATGGCACTCGTCCCGCTCGTCACCAAGGTGATCATCGACGACGTCATCGGCGACAAGACGCGCTCCATGGGTCCCTGGGCGGGCGCCCTGATCGGCGCCGCCCTCCTCGTCTACGTCTTCACCTACATCCGCCGCTACTACGGCGGCCGCCTCGCCCTCGACGTCCAGCACGACCTGCGGACCGAGATGTACGGGACGATCACGCGGCTCGACGGGCGACGGCAGGACGAGCTGTCCACCGGACAGGTCGTCGGCCGCGCCACCAGCGACCTCCAGCTCATCCAGGGCCTGCTCTTCATGCTGCCGATGACCATCGGCAACATCCTCCTGTTCGTGATCTCCCTGGTGATCATGGCGTGGCTCTCCGTGCCGCTCACCCTCGTCGCCCTCGCCGTCGCCCCCGCCCTCTGGTTCATCGCCAAGCGCAGCCGCAGCCGCCTGCACCCCTCCACCTGGTACGCGCAGGCCCAGGCCGCCGCCGTCGCCGGAGTCGTGGACGGCTCCGTCTCCGGCGTACGCGTCGTGAAGGGGTTCGGCCAGGAGGAGCAGGAGACCGGGAAGCTCAGGGAGGTCGGGCGCAAGCTCTTCGCCGGGCGGATGCGCACCATCCGGCTGAACTCGAAGTACACCCCCGCCCTCCAGGCCGTGCCCGCGCTCGGACAGGTCGCGATGCTCGCGCTCGGCGGCTGGCTCGCGGTGCGCGGACAGATCACGCTCGGTACGTTCGTCGCCTTCTCCACCTATCTCGCCCAGCTCGTCGGGCCCGTGCGCATGCTCGCCATGGTCCTCACCGTCGGCCAGCAGGCCCGCGCGGGCGCCGAGCGCGTCCTGGAGCTCATCGACACCGAGCCGACGCTGAAGGACGGCACGAAGGAGCTGCCCGCCGACGCCCCGGCCACCGTCGAGTTCGACGACGTCTCCTTCGCCTACGAGGACAGCCGCCCCGTCCTCGACGGCCTCTCCTTCGAGATCAGGCCCGGCGAGACCCTCGCCGTCGTCGGCACCTCCGGCAGCGGCAAGTCCACCGTCTCGCTGCTGCTGCCCCGCTTCTACGACGTGACGCACGGCGCCGTCCTCGTCGGCGGGCACGACGTGCGCGAGCTGACCACCGACTCGCTGCGGGCCGCGATCGGCCTCGTGCCCGAGGACTCCTTCCTCTTCTCCGACACCATCCGCGCCAACATCGCGTACGGAAAGCCGGACGCCACCTCGGAGGAGATCGAGACCGCGGCCCGGGCGGCCCAGGCCCACGGCTTCATCTCCGAGCTGCCCGACGCTTACGACACCACGGTCGGCGAGCACGGACTCACCCTCTCCGGCGGTCAGCGCCAGCGCGTCGCCCTCGCCCGCGCCATCCTCACCGACCCCCGCCTCCTCGTCCTCGACGACGCGACCTCGGCGGTGGACGCGCGCGTGGAGCACGAGATCCACGAGGCCCTGCGCGGCGTCATGGCGGGCCGCACCACCCTCCTCATCGCCCACCGCCGCTCCACCCTGAACCTCGCCGACCGCATCGCCGTACTCGACGGCGGCAAGCTCGCCGCGATCGGCACGCACGAGGAGCTGACCGAGCGGTCGGCGCTCTACCGGCGCCTGCTGACCGACCCGGACGAGCTCGGCGGCGTCTCGCCGGGCCGCACGGTCCCGGTCGAGATGCCCGAGGACACCTCCGTACGCGAGGAGCTCGACGCCGAGTTCGACGCCGAGCGCGGCATCACTCCGCAGCTCTGGGTGGGCGACCGCGAGACCAAGGCCGCCAAAGATCCAGCCATGTCCGGGATGCCCGCGACGCCGGAACTCCTCGCGCAGGTCGACGCGCTGCCCCCGGCCACCGACACACCCGGCATCGACGAGGCGCGCGCGGTCACCCCGGAGGAGTCGTACGGCCTGCGCCGTCTGCTCGCCGGGTTCGGGAAGCCCCTGCTGCTCGCGCTGCTCCTGGTCGCCGTCGACGCGGGCATGGGCCTGCTGCTCCCCGTGCTGATCCGGCACGGCATCGACGAGGGCGTCTCGCAGCTCGCGCTCGGCGCCGTGTGGGCGGCATCAGGACTCGCGCTGCTCGCCGTGCTCGCCCAGTGGACGGCGCAGATCGGCGAGACGCGGATGACCGGACGGACGGGCGAGCGGGTGCTCTACTCACTCCGCCTGAAGATCTTCGCCCAGCTCCAGCGGCTCGGACTCGACTACTACGAGCGGGAGCTGACCGGGCGCATCATGACCCGGATGACCACGGACGTGGACGCCCTGTCCACCTTCCTCCAGACCGGCCTCGTCACCGCCTTCGTCTCCGTCGTCACCTTCTTCGGCATCATGGTCGCGCTCGTCGTGATCGACGTGGAGCTCGCGCTCGTCGTCTTCGCGACGCTGCCGCCGCTGATCATCGGCACGTTCTTCTTCCGCCGCTCCAGCGTCAAGGCGTACGAGCTGGCGCGTGAGCGGGTCTCGGTGGTCAACGCCGACCTCCAGGAGTCCGTCGCCGGGCTGCGCATCGTGCAGGCCTTTGGGCGCGAGCGCTCGGGCCGCGAGAAGTTCGCCAAGGGCAGCGCCGACTACCGCAGCGCCCGCATCCGCGGGCAGTGGCTGATCTCCGTCTACTTCCCGTTCGTGCAGCTGCTCTCGGCGGTCGCCGCGGCCGCGGTCCTGATGGTCGGCGCCGGGCGGGTCGAGGCGGGGACGCTGACGACCGGCGCCCTGGTCGCCTACCTCCTCTACATCGACCTGTTCTTCGCGCCCGTCCAGCAGCTCTCCCAGGTCTTCGACGGCTACCAGCAGGCCACCGTCTCGCTCGGCCGCATCCAGGAACTGCTGCGGGAGCCGACGTCGACCGAGACCGCGGACGAGCCGCTCGACGTCCTGTCCCTGCGCGGCGAGATCGCCTTCGAGGACGTCGACTTCGCGTACGGCTCCGCAGACGAACCGGAAGAGGCGCTGAGCGACGTGCGCCTGCGCATCCCCGCGGGCCAGACCGTCGCCTTCGTCGGCGAGACCGGCGCGGGCAAGTCGACCCTCGTCAAGCTCGTCGCCCGGTTCTACGACCCGACCGGCGGCCGGGTGACGGTGGACGGCACGGATCTGCGCTCCCTGGACCTCACCTCATACCGCCACCGCCTCGGTGTCGTGCCGCAGGAGGCGTACCTCTTCGCGGGTACGGTCCGCGACGCGATCGCCTACGGGCGGCCCGAGGCCACCGACGCGCAGGTGGAGGCCGCGGCCCGCGCGGTCGGCGCGCACGACATGATCGCCACCCTGGACGGCGGCTACCTCCACGAGGTCTCCGAGCGCGGCCGCAACCTCTCCGCGGGGCAGCGCCAGCTGATCGCCCTGGCCCGCGCGGAGCTCGTCGACCCGGACATCCTGCTCCTCGACGAGGCGACCGCGGCGCTCGACCTCGCCACGGAAGCACAGGTCAACCAGGCAACCGACCGCATCGCGGGCAAGCGCACGACGCTGGTGGTCGCCCACCGCCTCACCACCGCCGCCCGCGCGGACCGGGTGATCCTGATGGACCAGGGCCGGGTCGCGGAGGACGGCACGCACGAGGAGCTGCTCGCGCTCGACGGGCGGTACGCGACGCTGTGGCGGACGTTCGTCGGGGAGACCGAGCCGTCGGCCGCCTAGCCCGGTGAACGAATCGGGGCGGTTTCGCAACCGGGGGCCCTACGGTCGGCGTCCGTACATCAGTACGCTGATGCGGGAGTGTCGGGAGGGAAACCGGTGAGCAGTGGTCGAATACGGCGGAGCCTTGCGCTCGGCGCCGTCGTCCTTGCGGCTGCCGTCCTGCTCGGTGTCGCCGGCGCCGGTGCCGCGCAGGCACAGGCGCAGGCCGGACGCTGCGCCGGGCACAAGGTGCGCACCCTCTCCTTCAGCACGGGCAAGGTCCTCGTCTACAAGAAGCGCGGCTACGTCTGTGCCGTCACCGTCGCCAAGCGCCCCGGTGCCCGCAAGTCGATGTCGGTCAGCGTCCAGGCCCGCGGCAGCCGCCCGGCCAGGGACAAGGGGCGTTACACGCACCACGCGGGCCCGGTGACGGTGCACGCGGGACACCGGTGCGTGTGGGTCAAGGGGAAGGTGGGCGGCGGGAGCACCAGTTCGGGCTGGATCCTGTGCTGAGTCCGATGCCCCGTTTGTGACGTACTGCGTCGTACTGCGTTCTGGTGTGACGCAAGAGCCCCTAGTAGTGAGCGAGTTGCTCCGATAAGTTCCGGCGGACGCAATCGCGAACTTAGGGGAGAGTGCATGCGCAAGGCGCTCAGATGGCTGCTGTCGCTCGTGGTGCTGATAGGCATCGGCACCGCGGGCACAGTGAGTGCGGCAGGGGCGGCCACCGCCGCCGAGCCGCAGGCCACCGACATCAAGGACCGGCTCCTGGCGATACCGGGCATGAGCCTGATCGAGGAGAAGCCGTACACCGGCTACCGCTACTTCGTCCTCAGCTACACCCAGCCGATCGACCACCGGCACCCCTCCAAGGGCACCTTCAGGCAGCGCCTGACGGTCCTGCACAAGGACACCGCCCGCCCCACGGCCTTCTTCACCAGCGGCTACAACGTCTCGACGAATCCCAGCCGCAGCGAACCGACGCGGATCATCGACGGCAACCAGGTCTCCATGGAGTACCGCTTCTTCACGCCGTCCCGGCCCGAGCCCGCCGACTGGTCCAAGCTCGACATCTGGCAGGCCGCCAGCGACCAGCACCGCATCTTCAAGGCGCTCAAGCCGATCTACGACAAGAAGTGGGTGGCGACCGGCGGCTCGAAGGGCGGCATGACCGCCACGTACTACGAGCGCTTCTACCCGCGTGACATGGACGGCGTCGTCGCGTACGTCGCCCCGAACGACGTGGTGAACAAGGAGGACTCGCGCTACGACGAGTTCTTCGAGACCGTCGGCACCAAGGAGTGCCGCGCCAAGCTGGAGGCCGTGCAGCGCGAGGCGCTGGTGCGCCGCGAGCCGCTGGAGAAGAAGTACGCCGCGTTCGCCGAGGCGGGCGGCTACACCTTCAAGACGGTCGGCAACCTGGACAAGGCCTACGAGGCCGTCGTGCTCGACCTGGTGTGGGGCTTCTGGCAGTACCAGCCGGAGTCCGCGTGCGCGGACGTCCCGGACGCCAAGTCCGCCTCCGACCAGGTGATCTTCGACTACGTCGACCAGGTGGGCGGCTGGACCTCCTACACCGACCAGGGCCTGACCCCGTACACGCCGTACTACTACCAGGCCGGCACGCAGCTGGGCTCGCCCGACATCAAGCAGCCCTGGCTCGGCGACCTGAGCCGCTACGGCTACCAGCCGCCGCGCAACTTCGTGCCGCGTGAGATCCCGATGAAGTTCCAGTCGGGTGCCATGGCGGACGTGGACCGCTGGGTGCGGCACAACGCGACGCGCATGCTGTACGTCTACGGCGAGAACGACCCGTGGGGCGCCGAGCCGTTCCGTCCCGCCAGGGGCGCGAAGCACGACTCCCACGTCTTCACCGCGCCGGGCGCCAACCACGGCGCGAACGTCGCGGGCCTCGTCCCCGCCGAGAAGGCCAAGGCCACGGAGCGCATCCAGGCCTGGGCCGGGGTCTCCACCTCCGCGTCCCCGAAGCCGCTGGCTCCGTACGACGCGAAGCTCGACCGCAAGGACGAGCGGAAGGAACTGACCCTGCGCCCGTAGGGACGGTTCAGCGCGCCGGCCGGGCCGCGACTTCAGCCCGGCCGGCGTTCGCGGCGGACCCGCTCACATCCGCACCGCGCACCCCACCGGCTCTTTGCCGCCCAGCGACACGTACAGCTGCGTGGTGGCGGGACACAGGGCGCGCTCCGGGACAGCGGAAGTCACGCGGTACTCCGGGGCCTTGGTCCCCGACCCGTCGCAGGCGGTCTCCCGGACCTCTCCCTCCCCGGCGCCGTAGACGCAGTCGCCCACCACGGTCCGGGGCCCGCCCCCGCCCCCGGGGTCCCCGGGATGCGGCAACTCCAGATTCCGCATGCACGCGTACCCGCGAGGCACCTCACCGTCCCCGTTCTCGTCCCCCGTGGGCCGCCCCTCGCTGATGTGGAGCACGAAGTCCGTGCGGGCGGGGCAGGCGGGACCCTCCGTGACCTTGCCGTCGTAACGCGCGATGACCCGCGCCGCCGCCCGCTCGCTCGTGCACGACACCTCGGTGAAGGTCTCGCGCCCCCGCGAACCGCACTCGTCCACCGCGAGGAAAACGGCTCCGTACCCGGACGGCCCCGACGAGGACGGCTTCCCGTCAGGCGACCGCGATCCGGAGGACGAGGAATCCTGGCAGCCGGCCACGCCGGCGAACACCGCGAGGAGCGCCCCCGCACACCGCAAGCCCAGCATGGCAACCATGGCAGAACCCCCCGAACGTGCACCCAGCGTGACCCGCTGGGGCGGGCGCACGCCAGGTGCGTGGGGGGCTTTGGGCCAGATGGAGGTGGCGCGACGGCGGAGCGCCGGTGGAGCGGCGTAGGGATCAGTACGTCAGGCCGTACCCGACCGGGTACAGCACCTGCGCCGGATCGTCCGCCCGCTGCACCGGCACGGGCAGCTTCCCGTGCGGGTGGACACGCCCCGCGATCACCCGTACCGCGGCGCGCAGTTCGACGTCCGTCCAGCAGTAGGCGGCCAGGGACGCGCCCACGGCCGGGAGCCGCGCCACGTCGTACGGATTGCGGATCGCCAGGGTGACGACCGGGACCCCAGTGCCTACCAGCGCCTCGACCAGCGCGATCTGCGCGCTCCCGGCCGCCACGTTGTACGTGCCCACGAGCACCGCGTCCTTCCCCGCGGCAGCCGCCACCGCCTCGGCGATCTTCGCGGCGGAGGGGGCGGTGCCCGTCGGCAGGACCGTCGGCGTGAAGCCGAGGTCCGTCAGCTCCCGCCCGATGACGGTCGTCGGCGGGCCCGTCGTCCCCGACGGCGACGCGGGATCCGCGCCCACGACGAGCACGTCGCGCCGCGTACGCCGCGAGAGCGGCAGCAGCTCGCCCTCGTTGACCAGCAGGGTCGTCGTCTCGTCGGCGATCCGGTCGGCGGCGGTGAGATGCGCTCGTGTGCCGACGGACCGGTCGACGCCGCGCGAGGTGACGTACGGGTCGGAGAACAGGTCGAGCTTCGCCTTGAGGCGCAGGATGCGCAGGATCGATTCGTCAAGCCGTGCCTGCGTCAACTCCCCGTCGCGCACTGCCTGGAGCACCGCGTTCCAGGCGATCTCCGGCTTCGGCGGGTTCAGGAGCTGGTCGACGCCCGCCTTCAGGGCGAGCACGGGCACACGGTCGTCGCCGTACTTCGTGCGGACGCCCTGCATGCCGAGCGAGTCCGTCACCACGACGCCGTCGTAACCGAGTTCCTCGCGCAGGATGCCGGTGAGGATGGGTCGGGAGAGCGTGGCGGGGTCCTCGGCGGGGTCGAGCGCAGGGACCACGATGTGCGCGGTCATGATCGAGTCGATGCCCGCGGCCACCGCGGCCCGGAACGGCGGCGCGTCCAGGGTCTCCCACTGCTCGCGGGTGTGGTGGATGTACGGCAGCTTGGAGTGGCTGTCGTCCTTGGTGTCGCCGTGGCCGGGGAAGTGCTTGGACGTCGAGGCGATGTCCGTGCCCTGGTAGCCCTTGACCTGCGCGGCGACCAGCTCGGCGACCGCTTCGGGGTCCGAGCCGAAGGACCGTACGCCGATGACGGGGTTGGCGGGATTGACGTTCACGTCGGCCACCGGGGCGTAGTTCTGCCGGATGCCGAGCGCACGGAGTTCGGTGCCCGCGATGCGGGCCGCCTTGCGCGCGGTGGAGCGCGAGCCGGCGGCGCCCAGGGCCATCGCGCCGGGCAGGAGCGTGGCGGGGACGCCCACGCGGGCCACGGCGCCGTGCTCCTGGTCGGTGGAGATGAGCAGCGGGATGCGGGCGGTCGGCGAGTCCTCCGGGTCGAGGGCCGCGTGCTGGATGCCGTTCGAGAGGTCGGCGATCTGGTGCGGGGCGCGGGTGTTGTGGGCCCAGCCGAAGTAGATGATGCCGCCGAGGTGGTACTTGGCGACGGCCTCCGCGGCCGTACGGACGCCGAGTTCCTTGAGGTTGGAGTCGATGTCCGCCTGGTCGGGCTCGGTGGCGGAGTGGCCGTACACATGCATCACGAAGAGCTGGCCGACCTCTCTTCGAGGCTCATGCGGGAGATGAGCTCCCGCAGCTTCCGGTCGCGGCCGCGTTCGCCGCCGCCCGCCGCCCGGGCTGCGGAGGGCGCGGCGAGGGCCGTCGCCGCGACGGCCGTGGCGGTGAGCAGGGTGCGTCTGGAGGCGTTGCGGTGGGACATGTGCGCTCCTTCGGGGACGTCCTTCGCGGACGGATGCCGGACCGGAGCCGGACTGGGGAAACCGGCTGAAGGAAACTTTCCGAGAGTCACGGATATCCCGAAGATTTCTGCCGGTCAAGGGAGTCGGCAGCCACTGTGGAGGAGAGTCGGCAACCGCGGCGCGGCCGAGGGGCCGTCACCGGCGCTGGTGGAGGGGCGCACCGGTGACGGCATGCTGCCGGCCGCGGACGGCAGAGAGGGTGGTCAGCGTTCGCAGCCAGCAGCGATGCCGACACCGTCCCGCGGAGACTCACCCGACAGCACGTCGTTCTGACGGTGGTGTCCGCGCGTGGGTTCCCGGCAGGGGGCGATTTCCGGAAAGTGGTACGAAGGGGATTCCCGGGACTCAGGAGGCCGTCAACGGGGGGCCGCGTCGGGCCAGTGAGCCTGGAGCGTCCGTACGGTCTCGGCGATCGCGGGACGCCGCGAGGCTCCGTCGCGCCACAGTGCGTAGAGCCGCCGCACCGGCAGCGGATCGAGCCGCACGGTCACCGCGCCGTCCGGGAGGGGACCGCGGCCGAGCCGGGGGATCAGCGCGATGCCGAGCCCCGCCGCGACCAGCGCGACCAGGGTCGGGTTCTCCTCCGCGTGGTGCGCGATGTCCGGCTCGCAGCCCGCCTCGCGCAGGGTGCGCACCAGCCACTCGTGGCAGACGAGTCCCGGCGGCTGCGTGATCCACCGCTCGCCCCTCAGCTCCTCGCGGCGCACGGACGCGCGCCCCGCGAGCCGGTGTCCGACCGGCACGATCAGATCGCAGAGGTCGTCGCCGATGACGGCCTGCCCGATGCCGGGAGGCGTCGGCAGCGGCGCGATGTCCCAGTCGTGCACGACGGCCATGTCCACCGCGCCCTTGGCCACCAGGTCGATGGAGAGATGCGGGTCGACCTCCGACATCCGGGTGTCGAGCGCGGGATGCCGGCGGGCGAGGTCCGCGAGGACGCCGGGCAGCAGGCCGCGCGCCGCCGAGGGGAACGCGGCGATGGTCAGCCGCCCCGCGGGCAGCCCGCGCCGCTCTTCGAGCTCCGTCTCCGCGCGCTCCACGATCGCCATCAACTCCTGTGCGGTGGCGGCGAGGTGGCGCGCTTCCTCGGTGAGGGCGACGCCCCTGCCCCGCCGTTCCAGGAGGGTGGTGCGGGTCTCGCGCTCCAGCTTGGCTATCTGCTGGGAGACGGCGGAGGGGGTGTAGCCGAGAGCGGTGGCGGCGGCGCCGACGGTGCCGTGCACGGAGACGGCGTGCAGGGCGCGGAGCCGGGCGAGATCGAGCACGGAAGGGCCTCCTCAAGTACCGGCGGCATCCGCCGGCATTACTCGATCCGTAAGCGTTGCTTCATCCCATCATGCCGATCTCCGCGCTGGTCCTGCATGGTCGGGCCGGGTGACCCCCGCCGCGTGCGGCCCGCGGTCCGGGAGCCGCGGCCGGTGTCAGGCGTGACGGTTCAGGAGGCGGGACAGGAAGTCACTGCCCGCGCCCAGGAGTTCGGGCAGCGGAGCCGCGTTCTCGTACCACCGCTTCTCGTACTCCCAGCACAGCCAGCCGTCCCGGTGCTCGCCGCCGATCAGCGCGTCCACGCACTCGGTGAGCGGCAGCACGCCCTCGCCGAGCCCCAGCGGTGTCTTGTCGTCGGCCGACGCGATGTCCTTCACCTGGACGTAGCCGAGGTACGGGGCGAGCGCCGCGTGGCTCTCGGCCGGGGACTCGCCGCCGAGCCAGGTGTGCATCACGTCCCACAGGGCGCCCGCGTGCCGGTGCCCGACCGCGCCGAGCACGCGGGTCGCCGCGGCGCCCGTGCGGTGCGAGTCGTGGGTCTCCAGGAGGATGCGCACGCCGTGGTCCGCGGCGAACTCGGCCGCCGTGCCGAGCCGCCGGGCGGCCGTCGCGTCGGCCTCCTCCGCGCTCTGCTCGGTGCCGCCGCCGGGGAAGACGCGGATGAAGGGGGCGCCCAGGTCGCGGGCCAGGGTGAGCAGGGAACGTATGTCGTCGAGGACGGGCTCGTCGTCGCCGGGCGCCGCCACGCGCGCGTACCCGGAGATTCCGAGGATCTCGACGCCCGCCGCCTTGAACTGGGCGGCCACGTCGGCCCGTTCGGCCAGGTCGATACCCGGATGGACCGGTTCCTCGGGATGCGCGCGCAGTTCGACGCCGTGATAGCCGTGGGTGGTGGCCAGGTGCAGCACGTCGGCGACGGGGAGGCCGGGCACGCCGAGGGTGGAGAAGGCGAGTTTCATGGGGCAGACCTTAGGGGGTGCACGACGCGGGCCTCAGGGGGTGTCCTCGCCGGCCAGGTGCAACTGCCAGTCCTGCCCGACCAGGTCGACGCCGAAGGAGCGGTGCGGCTTCTCGTCGACGAGGACGAATCCGTGCCGCTGGTAGATGGCGCGGGCGGCGCCGAGGATGTCGTTCGTCCACAGGACCATCTCGCGATAGCCCACGCCGCGGGCGAAATCGATGCACGCGGACACGAGTTGGTCCCCGATGCCATGCCCCCGCGCGTCCGGCTCGACCAGCAGCAGCCGCAGCCTGGCGGTCCCCGGCGCGTCGTCGCGCACGCACATCACGCACCCCACGCGCCGCCCGTCGAGCTCGGCGATCCAGGTCCGCTCCAGGTGGGGGTCGTGGTCCTCGGCGAAGTCGGCGACGATCCGGGCGACCAGGCCTTCGTAGTCGATGTTGAACCCGTACTCGGCGGCGTACAGGGCGGCGTTGCGCTCCACGATCCACCCGAGATCGCCCGGCCCGGGCTCACGGAGGAAAGGGCGCGAGCGCGCTGCCCCGTCCTCGGCCCCGCTCAGGATCTCCCGCACCGTGCGCATCGCCTCCGCGAGGCGGGGCCGCTGGGCGGCCGGGACGTCCGAGAGCAGCGAACCGACGGCCTCGCTGGACCGCTCGTCGAGGAGCGCGGCGGTCTCGCGCCCCCGCGCGGTGAGGGTGATGCGCTGGCGCCGCGGGTCGCGCGTGGAGGGCGCGCGCTCGACGATCCCGTCCTTCTCCAGCTTGCCGAGCAGACGGCTCAGGTACCCGGCGTCCAGGGTGAGTTCGGCGCGCAGATCGGCCGCGTCGAGATGCCGCGCGTGGTTGAGCTCGTAGAGGACGCGGGCCTCGGTGAGGGTGTACGGGACGTAGAGCCGGCGACTGTAGTCGAGGGCGCCGATGAGGTTCGTGTAGAAGCGGTTGAAGGCGCGGATCTCTTGGACGGGCCGGGCGGCGGCGTGCGGCATCGCGGATCACTCCAGGGGGCATCGAGGCGAATTACCCTTGACTGAGTCAACGGTACGCCGGGGCCGCGCATGACCGCCATGCCTTGCGGCGGGAAATCCGTCTGGGGTGGCGCGGCTCAGTCGAGGTCCCCGGCCTTCGGAAAGCCGTCGGTGGTCGAAGGCTCAGCGGCACGGCGGCGCCGTGGACCCCCGCACCATCAGCTCCGCCGCGATCGTCGCCACGCCGCCGGGGGGCGCCTCCTCCGCGCCCGTGGCGAGGCGGCCCGCGCGGGCGCCCGCCTCGTACAGCGGCAGTCGTACGGTCGTCAGGGCGGGGACGGCGTCCACCGAGAAGGGCAGGTCGTCGAAGCCCGCCACCGAGATGTCATCGGGAATGCGCAGGCCGCGGTCGCGCAGGGCAGCTGCCGCGCCCAGGGCGACCGTGTCGTTGGCGGCCACGATCGCGGTCAGGTCGGGGGCGCGGCGCAGGAGTTCGAGGGTGGCGTCGTAGCCGGACGCGCGGGTGTAGGGGCCGTGGACGGTCAGTTCGTCCTGGTCGGCGTCCCCGGCGTGCCCGGTGTTCCCCGCGCCCGCCGCCGCGAGCGCGTCCCGGTGTCCTTCGAGCCGGTGCCGGGTGGTCGTCCGCTCCACCGGGCCCGCCACGTAGCCGATCCTGCGGTGCCCCAGCGCCAGCAGATGCTCCGTGAGCCGCCGACCGCCGCTGCGGTTGTCGAAGGTGAGCGTGGCCACCGCCGCGCCCGAGTCCTCCAGGGGCGGCCGCCCGCAGAGCACGATCCGGGTCCCCGCGTCCGCCAGCCGGGCCAGCTTCGCGGACATCGCGGCGGCGTGGGCGGGGTCCTCCAGGGCGCCGCCGGTCAGGACGAGCGCGGCGGCGCGCTGGCGCTGGAGCAGGGTCAGATAGGTCAGTTCGCGCTCCGGGGAGCCGCCCGTGTTGCAGACCACGGCCATCCGCTCGCCGCCGGCCCGCCCGCCGGGCCCGCCGATCTCGGACTGGACGGCGCCCGCCATGATCCCGAAGAAGGGGTCGGCGATGTCGTTCACGAGGATGCCGACCAGGTCGGAGGTGGCCGCGGCCAGCGAGCTCGCGGGTCCGTTGAGGACGTAGTCGAGATCGTCCACGGCCTTCAGGACGCGCTCGCGGGTGGCCGCCGCCACGGGGTAGTTGCCGTTCAGTACGCGGGAGACGGTAGCGGGGGAGACCTGGGCGCGGGCCGCCACATCCGACAGGGTCACGGTCATCTCGTCGTCCTCCGGTCACGGCTCTGGTCCGAAGCCCTTGTCCGAACCTTGTGCGGCAGGCTAGCTTCTTCCTGGATAGAAAGCGCTTGCTATCCGCTTACCTGCGTACGGAGGGACCCCTGTGACTCGCAAGACGGTGCGCATCGCCATGAACGGTGTGACGGGACGGATGGGCTACCGCCAGCACCTCGTCCGCTCCCTGCTCGCCCTGCGGGAGCAGGGCGGGCTGCCTCTCGGTGACGCCGAGGGCACGGTGCTGTGGCCCGAGCCGGTCCTGGTGGGCCGCAGAGAACACGCACTGCGGGAGATCGCGCGGCGCCACGGACTCGACGCCGAGACGAGCGTCTCGACCGACCTGGACGCGGTGCTCGCCGACCCGTCCATCGACATCTACTTCGACGCGCAGGTCACGTCGGCCCGTGAGGAGGCCATCAAGCGGGCCATCGCGGCGGGCAAGCACATCTACACCGAGAAGCCGTCCGCGACCGGCCTCGCCGGAGCCCTGGAACTCGCGAACCTGGCCAAGGCTGCCGGCATCAAGCACGGCGTCGTCCAGGACAAGCTCTTCCTGCCGGGGCTGCTCAAGCTGAAGCGCCTGATCGACGGCGGCTTCTTCGGCAAGATCCTGTCCGTACGCGGCGAGTTCGGCTACTGGGTCTTCGAGGGCGACTGGCAGAGCGCCCAGCGCCCCTCCTGGAACTACCGCGCCGAGGACGGCGGCGGCATCGTGGTCGACATGTTCCCGCACTGGGAGTACGTCCTGCACGAGCTGTTCGGCCGCGTCCGCAGCGTCCAGGCGCTTGCCGCGACGCACGTACCGCAGCGCTGGGACGAGCAGGACAAGCCCTACGACGCCACGGCGGACGACGCCGCCTACGGCATCTTCGAGCTCGAAGGCGGTGCGATCGCGCAGATCAACTCCTCCTGGACGGTGCGCGTGAACCGCGACGAACTGGTCGAGTTCCAGGTGGACGGCACGGAGGGCTCCGCGGTCGCGGGCCTGCGCAACTGCCGCGTGCAGCACCGCGCAGCCACCCCCAAGCCGGTCTGGAACCCGGACCTGCCCGTCACGCACTCCTTCCGCGACCAGTGGCAGGAAGTGCCGGACAACCAGGAGTTCGACAACGGCTTCAAGGCGCAGTGGGAACTGTTCCTGAAGCACGTGTACGCCGACGCGCCCTACCACTGGGACCTGCACGCGGGCGCACGCGGCGTGCAGCTCGCGGAGCTGGGCCTGAAGTCGTCGGCGGAGGGACGCCGCATCGAGGTGCCGGAGATCGCACAGTGACGCTCCTGCTCCCGCGCGCGGACGGCACGACGTACGTGTACGAACCGTGCCGCACCCCGCTGCCCGCCACCGCCGGAACCTCCCCTCTCACCTCCCGCACGGTCTTCTCGGCGGCACACGTGGTCGCGGACCCTTACGTTGACATCTCCCCGGACTCCCCGGCGGCCGTCGACTGGGACGCGACCCTTGCCTTCCGCCGCCACCTGTGGGCGCAGGGCCTGGGCGTGGCCGAGGCGATGGACACCGCTCAGCGGGGCATGGGCCTGGACTGGAAAGGCGCCGCGGAACTGATCACGCGTTCCGCGGCCGAGGCGAAGTCGGTGGGCGGCGCGATCGCCTGCGGCGTGGGCACGGACCAACTCACGGACGCGGCCGACCTCCTGACGGTCCGGGCCGCCTACGAGGAGCAACTGGCCCTGGTCGAGTCGAGCGGCGCACAGGTCATCCTGATGGCGTCGCGTGCGCTCGCCGCGACGGCGAAGTCGCCGGACGACTATCTGGAGACGTACGGCCACCTCCTGCGGCAGGCGAGCGAGCCGGTGATCCTGCACTGGCTCGGCCCGATGTTCGACCCGGCGCTCACCGGCTACTGGGGGAGCGAGGACCTGGACGCGGCGACCGAGACCTTCCTCGAGGTCATCTCCGCGCATCCGGACAAGGTCGACGGCATCAAGATCTCGCTGCTCGATCCGAAGCGCGAGATCGCCCTGCGCCGCCGCCTGCCGAACGGCGTGCGCTGCTACACCGGCGACGACTTCAACTACCCCGAGCTGATCGCCGGCGACGAGCGGGGCTTCAGCCACGCGCTCCTCGGCATCTTCGACCCGCTGGCACCGCTGGCGGCGCAGGCGGTACGGCACCTCGACACGGGCGACACGAAGGCGTTCCGCGCCTGCCTCGACCCCACGGTCGAACTGTCCCGGCACCTCTTCCAGACGCCCACCCGCTTCTACAAGACCGGGGTGGTGTTCCTGGCCTGGCTCGCGGGCCACCAGAGCCACTTCACGATGGTGGGCGGCTTCCAGTCGGCACGCTCGCTGCCGCACTTGTGCCGGGCGTACGAACTCGCCGACGCCCTCGGTCTGTTCCCGGACCCCGCCCTGGCCGAGTCCCGCATGAAATCCCTGCTCACGGTGTACGGAGTCCAGCAATGAGCAATGACGGCGAGGGCCTGGCGCGCTTCTCCATCAACCAGATGACGGTCAAGCAGCTCCCGCTGCCGGAACTGGCCGCCGCGTGCACGGACCTGGGCGTCCCCGGGGTGGGCCTCTGGCGTGAGCCCGTCCAGGCCTACGGCCTGGAGGCAACCGCGAAGCTGATGCGAGACGCGGGCCTGACGGTCACCACGCTCTGCCGGGGCGGCTTCCTGACGGCGATCGATCCGCACGCGCGCGTGCGGGCCATCGACGACAACAAGGCGGCGATCGACGAGGCGGCCACGCTGGGCACGGACACGCTGGTCCTGGTCTCCGGTGGGCTCCCCGAGGGCAGCAAGGACCTCCACGGAGCGCGCTCCCGCATCGCGGAGGCACTGTCGGAGCTGGGTCCGTACGCGGAGTCCCGCGGCATCCGCCTGGCCATCGAACCCCTGCATCCCATGTTCGCCTCGGACCGCTGTGTGGTCTCCACGCTGGCCCAGGCGCTCGACCTGGCGGAGCAGTTTCCGGCTTCGCAGGTCGGGGTCTGCGTGGACACGTACCACGTGTGGTGGGACGACAGGGCGCCGGCGCAGATCGACCGCGCGGGGCGGGGCGGGCGCCTGCACGCGTTCCAACTGGCGGACTGGGTGACCCCGTTGCCCGAGGGCGTACTGAACGGGCGGGGGCAGTTGGGGGAGGGGTCGGTCGACCTGCGGACGTG
This sequence comes from Streptomyces longisporoflavus, assembly GCF_014649775.1. Taxonomy (GTDB): domain Bacteria; phylum Actinomycetota; class Actinomycetes; order Streptomycetales; family Streptomycetaceae; genus Streptomyces; species Streptomyces longisporoflavus. Next base: position 338,394 of record NZ_BMTR01000003.1, read on the forward strand.
GCGGGCCCTGGTGGAGCGGGCGGGCTACGGGGGGCCCATCGAGGTCGAGCTCTTCAACGAGGCCCTCTGGTCGCAGCCCGGCGCAAAGCTCCTCACGCAAACAACCCACAGCTACTTGCAACACGCCTGCTAGCCCCGGCGGAAAATGGATGGGTCACAGGAAAGTCCCGCGGGGGACGCCGCTCGACGGCGTGTCGGCGGGACTTTCCCGCAACTGGTGAGTTCGGAGAGCGAACACGCGCCCACCAGCGGATGGCGAGGACGGACGCTACTTCTTACGGGCAGACCTCCTGGCCCGCTTCGTCACCACCGTCAGCACCACCGGAATCAGCAGCTCGACCCCACGGGCCACAGCAGTCACCGGCAGCCCCGTCTTCTTCGCCACAGCCCTCGCCACCGGCCTGCTCACCTTCGCAAGCACCCCGGACGCCACCCCGCCCGCCGCGAGCCCGCCGAGTCCGCCGAGCCCTCCGAACGCCCCAGTCTTATTGCTCATGACCCAAACGCTACTTCCGCCCCACCGTGGCGGCACCCCGAAAACTCGTGGCGCAACCCGTGCAACCCTTCCCGCCCTACGCGGGTCGTACTTTGCGTCGGGACTTCCGCAGGGGGGATCTGGGGGGATCGCGGGGTACCGGCAGGGGAGGGGGAGACCCGAGGGGGCCCGGTCGTCAAGACCGGGCCCCCTCGAAGTTATCCACAGGCCCCCCCGCGCTGTCGGCGCAGGGCGATAACGTCAGCTCATGTCGAGTCCAGCAGCGGCAGCAAAGACAGCGGCGGCAGTGGTCGAGGGCGTCCTGGAGCGGATCACCTACGCCAACGAGGAGAACGGGTACACCGTCGCCCGTGTGGACACGGGCCGCGGCGGCGGCGACCTCCTCACGGTCGTCGGCGCGCTGCTCGGCGCGCAAGTGGGAGAGTCCCTGCGCATGGAGGGCCGCTGGGGCTCCCACGCGCAGTACGGCAAGCAGTTCACGGTGGAGAACTACACGACCATCCTCCCCGCCACCATCCAGGGCATCCGCCGCTATCTGGGCTCCGGCCTCATCAAGGGCATCGGCCCCGTCATGGCGGACCGCATCACCACGCACTTCGGCGTGGACACCCTCGACATCATCGAGAAGGAACCCAAGCGCCTCGTCGAGGTCCCGGGCCTCGGGCCCAAACGCACCAAGATGATCGCCGCGGCGTGGGAGGAACAGAAGGCCATCAAGGAAGTCATGGTCTTCCTCCAGGGCGTCGGCGTCTCCACCTCCATCGCCGTCCGCATCTACAAGAAGTACGGGGACGCCTCCATCTCCGTGGTGAAGAACGAGCCCTATCGCCTCGCCGCCGACGTCTGGGGCATCGGCTTCCTCACCGCGGACCGCATCGCCCAGTCCGTGGGCATCCCGCACGACAGCCCGGAACGGGTCAAGGCGGGCTTGCAGTACGCGCTGTCCCAGTCCACCGACCAGGGCAACTGCTACCTCCCGGAGGAGCGCCTCATCGCCGACGCGGTGAAGCTGCTCCAGGTCGACACGGGCCTGGTCATCGACTGCCTCGCCGAGCTGGCGAAGGAGGAGGAAGGCGTCGTACGCGAGACCGTCCCCGGCCCCTCCGGCGAAGAAGACGTCACCGCGGTCTACCTGGTCCCCTTCCACCGCGCGGAACTCTCCCTCTCCGCCCAGCTCCTGCGCCTCCTCAGAACCCCAGAGGACCGCATGCCCGCCTTCCAGGACGTGGACTGGAGCAAGGCACTCTCCTGGCTGGCCACCCGTACGGGCGCCGACCTCGCCCCCGAGCAGAAGCAGGCGGTGAAGCTCGCTCTGACGCAGAAGGCCGCCGTCCTCACCGGCGGTCCCGGCTGCGGCAAGTCCTTCACGGTCCGCTCCATCGTGGAGCTGGCCCGCGCCAAGAAGGCCAAGGTCGTCCTCGCCGCCCCCACGGGCCGCGCCGCCAAGCGCCTCGCCGAGCTGACCGGCGCCGAGGCCTCCACGGTCCACCGCCTCCTGGAGCTGAAGCCGGGCGGGGACGCGGCCTACGACAGGGACAGGCCGCTCGACGCCGACCTCGTGGTGGTCGACGAGGCATCCATGCTGGATCTGCTCCTGGCGAACAAGCTGGTGAAGGCCGTCGCCCCGGGCGCCCACCTCCTGTTCGTCGGAGACGTGGACCAGCTGCCGAGCGTCGGCGCCGGCGAGGTCCTGCGCGACATGCTCAGCGAGCAGAGCCCCGTGCCCGCGGTCCGGCTCACCCACATCTTCCGCCAGGCCCAGCAGTCCGGCGTGGTCACGAACGCCCACCGCATCAACTCAGGGGTGCCCCCCATCACCCAGGGCCTCAGCGACTTCTTCCTCTTCGTGGAGGACGAGACCGAGGACGCGGGCCGGGTCACGGTGGACGTCGCCGCGCACCGCATCCCGGCGAAGTTCGGTCTCGACCCGCGCCGCGACGTCCAGGTCCTCGCGCCCATGCACCGCGGCCCGGCGGGCGCGGGCAACCTGAACGGCCTGCTCCAGCAGGCCATCACCCCCGGCAGGCCGGACGTACCGGAGAAGAGGTTCGGCGGCCGGGTCTTCCGCGTCGGCGACAAGGTCACCCAGATCCGCAACAACTACGAGAAGGGGCAGAACGGCGTCTTCAATGGCACCGTCGGAGTAGTCACCTCGCTCGACTCCGACGAGCAGCGGCTCACGGTCCTTACGGACGAGGACGAGGAGATTCCGTACGACTTCGACGAACTGGACGAACTGGCGCACGCGTACGCCGTCACCATCCACCGCTCGCAGGGCAGTGAGTATCCGGCGGTGGTGATTCCCGTGACCACGGGGGCATGGATGATGCTGCAACGCAATCTGCTCTACACGGCGGTCACGCGCGCCAAGAAGCTGGTCGTCCTGGTCGGTTCGCGCAAGGCTCTCGGACAAGCGGTGCGCACGGTGTCCGCGGGCAGACGCTGTACGGCCCTGGACTTCCGGCTCGCCGGAGGCCGCGGATCCGCCCCCGGATCGATACGCGGATCGGCCTCCGGGTCGACCCCCGGAAATTTTGATCGATCAAACGAGTAGGAAAGGTCACACACTACTTCCGCAACCGGGGCGAAGAGGGGCAGGATGAGTAGGTTGGCGGCACTGAGTGCCGCCAATAGGCCCAATGGTCGACCCCGAGTGCACTCTCCAGGGCCAAATGGGGGATGGTAGAGACAGTCAGGGCACCTCGAAGAAGAGGCACAACGTCGGTGAGGGATGACGTGAGCGACAACTCTGTAGTACTGCGGTACGGCGATGGCGACGAGTACACCTACCCGGTGATCGACTCAACCGTCGGCGACAAGGGCTTCGACATCGGGAAGCTCCGCGCCCAGACCGGTCTGGTGACCCTGGACAGCGGCTATGGCAACACCGCCGCCTATAAATCCGCCATCACCTACCTCGACGGCGAGCAGGGCATCCTCCGGTACCGCGGCTACCCGATCGAGCAGCTGGCCGAGCGCTCCACCTTCACCGAGGTGGCGTACCTGCTGATCAACGGCGAACTGCCGAAGGTCGACGAGCTCGCCAGTTTCAAGAACGAGATCACGCAGCACACCCTGCTGCACGAGGACGTCAAGCGGTTCTACGACGGCTTCCCGCGCGACGCCCACCCGATGGCGATGCTGTCCTCCGTGGTCAGCGCGCTGTCGACGTTTTACCAGGACAGCCACAACCCGTTCGACGAGAAGCAGCGTCACCTTTCGACGATCCGCCTTCTCGCCAAGCTTCCGACGATCGCGGCCTACGCGTACAAGAAGTCGCAGGGTCACCCGGTCGTCTACCCGCGCAATGACCTCGGCTACGTCGAGAACTTCCTGCGCATGACCTTCTCGGTGCCGGCCGCCGAGTACGACCTGGACCCGGTCGTCGTCTCCGCCCTTGACAAGCTCCTGATCCTGCACGCGGACCACGAGCAGAACTGTTCGACCTCCACCGTGCGTCTGGTGGGCTCGTCGCAGGCGAACATGTTCGCCTCGATCTCCGCCGGCATCTCGGCCCTCTGGGGCCCGCTGCACGGTGGCGCCAACCAGTCCGTCCTGGAGATGCTCGAGGGCATCAAGCAGGACGGCGGCGACGTCGACACCTTCATCCGCAAGGTGAAGAACAAGGAAGACGGCGTGAAGCTCATGGGCTTCGGGCACCGCGTCTACAAGAACTTCGACCCCCGGGCGAAGATCATCAAGGCCGCGGCGCACGACGTCCTCTCGGCGCTCGGCAAGTCCGACGAGCTCCTGGACATCGCGCTCAAGCTGGAAGAGCACGCGCTGGCCGACGACTACTTCGTCGAGCGCAAGCTGTACCCCAACGTGGACTTCTACACGGGCCTCATCTACCGCGCCATGGGCTTCCCGACCGAGATGTTCACCGTGCTGTTCGCGCTCGGCCGGCTGCCGGGCTGGATCGCGCAGTGGCACGAGATGATCAAGGAGCCCGGCTCCCGCATCGGTCGTCCGCGCCAGATCTACACCGGTGAGGTTCTCCGGGACTTCGTCCCGGTCGAGGGTCGCTGACTCTTCTTCGGAGCCGCGGGCCGGCTGTGGCCGGTCGCGCAGTTCCCCGCGCCCCCTCAGGGGCGCTCCTCACGCAGCGAAAAGCGCCCCGCCGTCGATCCCCCCACGGGTCGACGGACGGGGCGCTTTCCTGTTTCCCGGTGCGGATTCCCCCCACGGGATCCGGCCGGGCGTCTGTGGTGGCAGCGCGCCAGTCGTAGTACTCGTACTGCCGTTGTGCTCGTCGTGCTCATACCGCGATGCGATCTGCCGGGACGCGTACGTATCGGGAGGGCCGCTCAAAGCTCCCCGGTGTACGTGCCCCGGCCAACGCATTCCTAGGAACATCCCCCAAGATGTCCCCGATGTCTAGAGACGTCCCCCAAGACGTCTCTCGCATCGCCTCTTAGACTCGCGAACCCCCCGGATGGTTACGTTGGGATCGCTGTGATCTGCGTCTCTTGCATATGTCCTGTACATGCGCAACAGGCCCGATATGCCGATCGGGACTCATGAGTGAGGATACTGCAACTGGTATGTGAAGGGACTATGTAAACGCTCTGAGACGAAGGCTGTTGGTCACCACGAAGACCGAAGAGAACGCCATCGCGGCCCCGGCGATCATCGGATTCAGGAACCCGGCAGCGGCCAGCGGCAGCGCGGCGACGTTGTAGCCGAAGGCCCAGAAGAGATTGCCCTTGATGACGGCGAGGGTCTTACGGGAGAGCCTGATCGCGTCGGCGGCCCCGCGCAAGTCCCCGCGCACCAGCGTCAGATCGCTCGCCTCGATCGCCGCGTCCGTACCCGTGCCCATCGCGAGCCCCAGATCGGCCGTGGCGAGAGCGGCGGCGTCGTTCACCCCGTCCCCGACCATCGCGACGACCTTGCCCTCGCCGCGCAGCCGCCGTACGACATCGACCTTCTCCTCGGGCAGGACCTCGGCGTACACCGCGTCCGCGTCGATGCCGACGGATTCGGCGACCGCCAGGGCGACGGCCCGGTTGTCCCCGGTGAGCAGCACCGGAGCCAGACCGAGGGCGCGCAGCTCGCGCACCGCTTCGGCGCTGGTGTCCTTGACCGTGTCGGCCACGGCGAGGACGCCGCGCGCGATGCCGTCCCAGGCGACGAGAACGGCCGTACGCCCCGCTGTCTCGGCCTCCGCCCTGAGCGAGGCCACCGCGGCCAGTTGCCCGACTCCCGCGTCCTCGAGGAGCCGCTCACGGCCCACCAGCACGGCATGCCCTTCCACCGTGCCGCGCACGCCGGACCCCGCGACGTTCTCGAAGCCCTCCACGGCGGGCAGAGCGCCCGTCTCGAGCCCCAACTCCGTGGCGGCGCCCTCGGCCACCGCCCGCGCCACGGGATGCTCCGAGGCGCGCTCCAGGGCCCCCGCGAGCCGCAGCAGCTGCTTCTCCTCGGTCTCCCCGACGGCGTACACCTCCCGCAGCGTCATGCGCCCGGTCGTGACCGTCCCCGTCTTGTCCAGGACGACGGTGTCCACCCGGCGTGTGGACTCCAGGACTTCGGGCCCCTTGATGAGGATGCCGAGCTGCGCGCCGCGCCCCGTGCCGACCATCAGGGCGGTCGGTGTCGCGAGGCCCAGGGCGCACGGGCAGGCGATGATCAGGACGGCGACGGCCGCGGTGAAGGCGGCGGTCACGTCACCGGTGGCGCCGAGCCAGGCGCCGAGCGTGGCGGTGGCGATGAGCAGGACCACCGGCACGAAGATCCCGGCGATCCGGTCGGCCAGGCGCTGCACCCGCGCCTTGCCGGTCTGCGCGTCCTCGACGAGCTTGGCCATCCTGGCCAGTTGGGTGTCGGCGCCGACGCGCGTGGCCTCGACGATGAGCAGCCCCGAGACGTTCGTCGTCGCCCCGGTGACCGCGTCGCCCGCGGTCACGTCCACCGGCACGGACTCGCCGGTCAGCATCGACGCGTCGACCGCCGATACGCCCTCGACGACGGTGCCGTCGGTCGCGACGGCCTCGCCCGGCCGTACGACGAAGCGGTCGCCGACTACGAGACGCGCGACCGGAACGCGGACCTCCGAGCCGTCGCGCAACACGGCCGCTTCCTTGGCGCCCAGTTCGAGCAGGGCGCGCAGGGCCGTTCCCGCCTTCCGCTTGGAGCGGGCCTCCAGCCAGCGGCCGAGCAGGATGAAGGAGATGACCCCCGCGGCGACTTCGAGGTAGAGCGTCGATCCGGCGTCCGCGCGCGAGACGGTGAACTCGAAGCCGTGCCGCATCCCCGGCATCCCCGCGTCCCCGAGGAACAGCGCCCACAGCGACCAGCCGAACGCGGCGAGCGTGCCCACCGACACCAGCGTGTCCATGGTCGCGGCGCCGTGCCGCAGGTTCGTGAACGCCGCCCGATGGAAGGGGTACCCGCCCCACACGACGACGGGCGCGGCCAGGGTCAGCGAGAGCCACTGCCAGTTGTCGAACTGCAACGCGGGGATCATCGCGAGCAGCACGACGGGCAGGGAGAGCACCGCCGAGCCGATGAGGCGCCTGCGCAGGGTGTCGGGCTCGGTGATGTCGGCCGTGGTGGCCGGCGCGTCCGGCTCTGGGGGGTCCGGCACGATCTCCCGCGCGGTGTAGCCCAGCTTCTCGACCGTCGCGATCAGCTGCGCGACCTCGACGCCTTCTCCGTACGAGACCTTCGCCTTCTCCGTGGCGAGGTTGACCGACGCTCTCACGCCTTCCACGCGGTTCAGTTTCTTCTCGATGCGGGCGGAGCAGGAGGCGCAGGTCATTCCGCCGACGGCGAGTTCGACTTCGTTCATGGCTCTCTCGTACGACTGGGGTGCAACGGCGGCAGGCCCTGTGACGGTGTCACAGGGCCCGGGGTACCCGGCTGGGGCGGGGTCAGGCCTTGCTGACACCGACGAGTTCGTAGCCCGCCTCGTCGACGGCGGCGCGGACAGCGGCCTCGTCGAGCGGGGCGTCGGAGACCACGGTCACCTGGCCGGTGGCGGCCACCGCCTTGACCGAGCTGACGCCGGCGATCTCGGAGATCTCGCTGCTCACGGCACCCTCGCAGTGACCACAGGTCATGCCGGTCACCTCGTACACGGTCGTCGCCGTCTCGGTCGTCATGTCTTCTCCTCGGTCAGGTGCGGCGTGTGCGGTCGTATTCATGCGTCGTAATGTGCAGGAGGGGTCCCGGTGTCCCCGGGAGGCCCCCTGATACTCACCACACTATACCCCTAGGGGGTACTCCGCCAAGGCGGGGGCCGCGGCGGCGGCCGGGCGTGGTGATCCATCGCGGCGGTCAGTCCGTGCGTCCGCGGTTGCGCGGCCTCGACGCGACCCAGGCGCGGACCGTGTCCGCGTACCAGTAGGGCTTGCCGGACTCCACGTGGTCGGGGTCCGGAAGCAGGCCGTGCTTGCGGTAGGAGCGCACGGTGTCGGGCTGCACCCGGATGTGCGCGGCGATCTCCTTGTACGACCAGAGCCTTCTGTCGGTCATCAGTGGCACCTCCTCGCGGGGCGCCGCAGGGGCGACTCGGGAGGAGTCGTCGGGGGAGCTGCGGCGCGACGCCGGCGATCACTCAGCCTGTGCCCGGTGAACGACGCTGAGTGACCGCGCGGCGGCGGCTGTCGACCGGCTGTTACGGATCACCCGCGTATACGGGACATGTGTGACAAGGGGGTGTTGTTTGTGACGCTTGTGATGCAAGGGTCAGCGGTGAACGAAAGCGAGCTGGACCGCCTGCGCTCGGCGGGACCGCCTACGCTCCGCAGGACTGCCTGGGCTCCGCGGGGCTGCCTGGGCTCCGCGGGGCTGCCTAGGCTCCGCAGGACCGCAGAAACGACCGTGTCCGGCGGGCGATGGGCAGGGGCTGGTCCGGCGGGCACGGGTACATGTCCTGCTCGACGATGGCGAACAGGTCGACGCCCAGCTTCTGCGCCGCCGCGAGGACGGGCTCGATGGCCGGCACGCCGGTCGGCGGCTCGCACATCACGCCGCGGGCGACGGCGGGCCCGAACGGCATCTCCTGCGCGCGCACTTCGGCGAGGACGGCGGGGTCGACCTGCTTGAGGTGCAGATAGCCGATGCGCTCGCCGTACGTCTCGATCAGCTTGACGCTGTCGCCGCCGCAGTAGGCGTAGTGGCCCGTGTCCAGGCAGAGCGAGACGAGCGCGGAGTCGGTCGCGTCGAGGAAGCGGGTGACGTTCTCCTCGTCGTCGATGTGCGTGTCGGCGTGCGGGTGGACGACCACGCGCAGCCCGTACTGCTCGCGCACCTCGTACGCCAACCGCTCGGTCTGGCGCGTGAGCTGGCGCCACTGCTCCGGGGTGAGCGTGCGGTCCTCAAGGACCTCGCCGGTCTTGTCGTCGCGCCAGAAGGCCGGGATGACGACGAGGTGCCCGGCGCCCATCGCCTGCGCGAGCGCGGCGTTGTCGGCCACGTGGGCCCAGGTCTTCTCCCAGACGGAGGGCCCGTGATGCAGGCCGGTGAAGACCGTTCCGGCCGAGACCTTCAGGCCGCGCCGCTCGGTCTCGGCGGTCAGTACGGCCGGATCGCTGGGCAGATAGCCGTACGGGCCGAGCTCGATCCACTCGTATCCGCAGTCCGCCACCTCGTCGAGGAAGCGCCTCCAGGGGACCTGGGCCGGATCCTCGGGGAACCACACGCCCCACGAGTCGGGTGCCGAACCGATCCGGATGCGTGACAGCGTCGTCATGTCCGCCAGCTTTCAGGTCGCCGCGGAACGATGTCAAGCAGTGGTCCGAATGTAAGGACAATGTGTTGACAGGGGTCGTGAGGCGGAATAGACCTAGGGGCTGGGCTCAGGGGTGGGCTCAGGGGGCGAGGCCGGGAGCGAGAGGGAGTGCAGGGTGTCCGATCCGTACGACGTCATCGATCCGTACGACGTCATCACCATGGGCCGGATCGGGGTGGATCTGTATCCGCTGCAGGCCGGGGTGTCCCTCGCCGACGTCAGCGAGTTCGGCAAGTTCCTCGGCGGTTCGGCCTCGAACGTCGCCGTCGCGGCCGCCCGGCTCGGCCGCCGCGTCGCGGTCGTCACGCGCACCGGCGACGACCCTTTCGGGGTCTATCTGCACCGGGAGCTGCGGGAGTTCGGGGTCGACGACCGCTGGGTGAGCGCGGTCGACGGCTTGCCGACCCCGGTGACCTTCTGCGAGGTCTTCCCGCCCGACGACTTCCCGCTCTACTTCTACCGGCAGCCGAAAGCCCCTGACCTGGAGATGTACGAGAAGGAACTCGACCTCGGCGCGATCGCTTCCGCACGGGTGTTCTGGATGACGGGTACGGGGCTCTGCGCGGAGCCCAGCCGGTCGGCGACGCTCGCCGCGCTCCGTGGCCGGGCGAAGGCCGGGCTCACCGTCTTCGACCTCGACTGGCGGCCGATGTTCTGGGAGCGGGCCGAGCAAGCGCGGGGTTTCTACGCGGACGCGCTCGCGCACGCCACCGTCGCGGTCGGCAATCTCGACGAGGTCGAGGTCGCCACGGGAGTGCGCGAACCGGAGGCCGCCGCCCGCGCGTTGCTGGACTCCGGCGTCGGACTCGCCGTCGTCAAGCAGGGCCCCGAGGGGGTCCTCGCCATGAACAGCGAGGGCGAGCGCGCCGAGGTGCCGCCGCTGCCCGTGACGGTGCTCAACGGCCTCGGGGCCGGGGACGCCTTCGGCGGGGCCCTGTGCCACGGGCTGCTCGAAGGCTGGGACCTCGAACGGATCATGCGGTACGCCAACGCGGCGGGGGCGATCGTCGCGTCGCGCCTCGAGTGCTCCTCCGCGATGCCCTTCCCGGACGAGGTCGAGGCGGCGCTCGCCGCGGGAGCCGTGCGGGGCGGGAACCATGACGGCGGGAGCAGGGCGGGCGGGGGAGAGGAATGACCGACCTCGCCGAACTCATCCGGATCCGGGCCAGGCACCCCGAGGCCATCGCCGAGGCCGCCGCCCGGCGGGCCGGACGGCCGCTCCTCGGTGACACGGGGCGGCTGATGATCATCGCTGCCGATCACCCCGCCAGAGGGGCGCTCTCCGTCGGCGGGGACAAGCTGGCCATGGCCAACCGCGGGGACCTTCTCGAACGGCTCTGCCTGGCGCTCTCCCGGCCCCGCGTGGACGGTGTGCTCGCCACCGCCGACATCCTGGAGGACCTGCTCCTGCTCGGCGCCCTGGAGGGCAAGGTCGTCATGGGCTCGATGAACCGGGGCGGGCTCGCGGGGGCCTCGTTCGAGCTGGACGACCGGTTCACGGGCTACCGGGCGGAGGACATCGACCGGCTCGGCTTCGACGCGGGCAAGCTCCTGCTGCGGGTGGACCACGACGACCCCGGCTCCCTGGCCACCCTGCACTCCAGTGCCCGCGCGATCGACGCCATGGCCGCACGGAAGCTCCCCGTGTTCGTCGAGCCCTTCCTCAGCAGACGCCCGCCCGAGGGCGGTCCGCCGCGCAACGACCTGAGCGCGGAGGCCGTCACCACGTCCATCGCCATCGCCTCGGGGCTCGCCGGGACATCCGCGTACACCTGGCTGAAGGTCCCCGTGACCGAGAATCCGGACGACATGGCGCAGGTGATGGAGACGTCGACGCTGCCCGCCGTCCTCCTCGGGGGTGACATCGGGGACGACGGCGACGCCGCCTACGAGAAGTGGCGGGGCGCGCTCCAACTGCCCACCGTGCACGGCCTCGTCGCCGGGCGCACGCTGCTGTACCCGGCGGACGGGGACGTGGCGGGCGCCGTCGACACCGCCGTCGGACTGCTGTAGGAGGGCCACATGACGTACGTACCGAAGGGCAGCGCGGCCGAGGGGCCGTACGCGCTGGAACTCGATCCGAAGCGGTCCGGTCTGGTCTATTCCGCGCTGCGGGTCATCGACATCGAACCGGGCGCCACACACTCGTTCGTCACCGGGGAGAGTGAATGGATCGTGCTCCCGTTGACCGGCGGCTGTACGGTGCACGCGGAAAACGAGATCATCGAACTGCTGGGCCGCGAGGACGTGTTCAGCGGAGTGAGCGACTTCGCCTACGTGCCCCGTGACGCCCATATCCAGATCGCCTCCGGCGCGGGAGGCCGCTTCGCCCTGGCAGGAGCGAAGTGCGAGCGTCGACTCCCCGCCCGCTACGGCTCCGCGCCGGAGGTTTCCGTCGAGCAGCGCGGCAGCGGCAACTGCGCCCGCGAGGTCCGCAACTTCGCGTCCGCCGAAGCCTTCGAGTGCGACCGCCTCATCGCCGTCGAGGTGATCACCCCCGGCGGCAACTGGTCCTCGTACCCGCCGCACAAGCACGACGAGCACCGCCCGGGCGTCGAGGCCGAGCTCGAAGAGATCTACTACTTCGAGATCGAGGCGAGCGCGGAAGGGCGGGAGGGCTTCGGCTACCAGCGGGTCTTCCCCTCCCGGCCCGGCGGTACCGACGTCCTGGCCGAGGTCCGCACGGGTGACGCCGTGCTCGTCCCCGACGGCTGGCACGGCCCGTCGATCGCCCAGCCGGGGCACAGCATGTACTACCTGAACGTGATGGCCGGTCCCGGTCAGGAGCGGGAGTGGCGCATCTGCTTCCATCCCGACCACACGGAGGGGTACCGATGACCGTGCAGGAACAGCGATGACAGCGGAGGCAAAACGATGACCTCGACGATCAGGCTGACCACTGCGCAGGCCCTCGTCCGCTTCCTGTCCCGGCAGTTCACCGAGCGCGACGGCGAGCGGCAGCGGCTCATCGGCGCCACCTGGGGCATCTTCGGGCACGGCAACGTGGCGGGCATCGGTCAGGCCCTCGTGGAGTACGGCGACGAGATGCCCTTCCACCAGGGCCGCAACGAACAGGCGATGGTGCACGCCGCCGTCGGGTACGCCCGCCAGTCGGGCCGCCTGTCCACGCACGCCGTCACCACGTCCATCGGCCCCGGCGCGACCAACCTCGTCACCGGCGCCGCGCTCGCGACGATCAACCACCTCCCGGTGCTCCTGCTGCCCGGCGACACCTTCGCGACCCGCCCCGCCGACCCGGTGCTCCAGCAGCTCGAAGTCCCTTACGCGGGCGACGTGTCCGTCAACGACTGCCTGCGCCCGGTGTCGAAGTACTTCGACCGGATCACCCGGCCCGAGGCCCTGATCCCGGCCGCGCTCGCCGCGATGCGCGTGCTGACCGACCCCGCGGGCACCGGCGCCGTCACCCTCGCGCTGCCGCAGGACGTGCAGGCGGAGGCGTATGACTGGCCGGAGGAGTTCTTCGCGGAGAGGGTGTGGGGCGTACGCCGGCAGACGCCCGATCCGCGGGAACTGGACGCCGCAGCACGGGCCGTGCGCGCGGCGCGGCGACCGCTGATCGTCGCGGGCGGCGGAGTCCACCACAGCGCCGCCGAGGAGGCGCTGCGGGAGTTCGCGGACGCGACCGGCATCCCCGTAGCCTCCACCCAGGCGGGCAAGGGGTCCCTGCGCTTCGACCACCCGGCGGACGTCGGCGGCATCGGGCACACCGGCACCGCCACGGCCGACGAACTCGCCCGCACCGCCGACCTGGTGATCGGCGTCGGCACCCGCTACAGCGACTTCACCACCGCCTCCGGCACGCTCTTCGAGACGCCGGACGTCCGCTTCCTGAACCTCAACGTCACCGCGTTCGACGGCCACAAGATGGCGGGCACGCCCCTGGTCGCCGACGCGCGCGCGGGCCTGGAGGCGCTGGCCGGCGCCCTTGAGGGGTGGCGGGTCCCGCCCGCGTACGTAGCCGAGTACACCGGGGACAAGGCGCGCTGGGAGCGGCGGGTCGACGCCGCCTACGCCACCGACGAACCCGATGTGCGGCCCACGCAGCTCCAGGTCCTCGGCCTGCTCGACGGCCTCGTCACGGACACGGACGTGATCATCAACGCGGCCGGGTCGCTCCCCGGAGATCTCCACAAGCTGTGGAGGACGCGCTCGCCCCGGCAGTACCACGTCGAGTACGGCTACTCCTGCATGGGATACGAGATCCCCGCCTCGATCGGCGTCGCCCTCGCGGCACCCGACCGCCAGGTCTGGGCGCTGGTCGGCGACGGGACGTATCTGATGATGCCCACCGAGATCGTCACGGCGGTCCAGGAGAACATCCCGGTCAAGGTCGTGATCCTGCAGAACCACGGATACGCCTCCATCGGCGGGCTCTCCGAGTCCGTGGGCGGCGAGCGGTTCGGCACCGCCTACCGCTTCCGGGAGCCCGACGGCACGTACACGGGCGCCCCGCTGCCCGTCGACCTCGCGGCCAACGCCGCCTCGCTCGGGATGCGCGTGATTCGCGCCAGAACAGTCGCTGACCTGCGCGACGCGCTCGCCGAGGCGCGCGCCGCCGACGGTCCCACATGTGTCTACGCGGAGACGGAAACGGCAGACACAGTGTCGCCCCCGCCCCCGGCGCAGGCGTGGTGGGATGTGCCCGTGGCCGAGACGGCGGACCGACCGTCCGCGATCAAGGCCAGGAAAGAGTACGACCGGCACGTCTCAGCCCGACGCCGCCACCTGTGAGAGTAGGGATGCTTGTCATGACGAAGACCGTCAATCACTGGATCGGCGGGAAGACGGTCGAGGGTGCGTCGGGGACGTACGGTCCCGTGACCGACCCCGCGACCGGCACCGTCACCACGCAGGTCGCCTTCGCGAACGTGGACGAGGTGGACGCAGCCGTCGCCGCCGCGCGCGAGGCGTACGCCACGTGGGGCAAGTCGTCGCTCGCCAAGCGCACCTCGGTCCTCTTCGCCTTCCGCGCGCTGCTCGACGCCAACCGTGACGCCATCGCCGAGCTGATCACCGCCGAGCACGGCAAGGTGCACTCGGACGCGCTCGGCGAGGTAGCCCGCGGTCTGGAGATCGTGGACCTCGCGTGCGGGATCACGGTCCAGCTGAAGGGCGAGCTGTCGACGGAGGTGGCCTCGCGCGTCGACGTGGCGTCCATCCGCCAGCCGCTCGGCGTCGTCGCGGGCATCACGCCGTTCAACTTCCCGGCCATGGTGCCGATGTGGATGTTCCCGCTGGCCATCGCGTGCGGCAACACGTTCGTCCTGAAGCCCTCCGAGAAGGACCCCTCGGCGTCGGTCAAGATCGCTGAGCTGCTCTCCGAGGCGGGGCTCCCGGACGGCGTCTTCAACGTCGTGCACGGCGACAAGGTCGCCGTCGACCGGCTCCTCGAACACCCGGACGTGGCGGCCGTGTCCTTCGTCGGCTCCACGCCGATCGCCCGCCACATCCACGCCACCGCGTCCGCCAACGGCAAGCGCGTGCAGGCGCTCGGCGGCGCCAAGAACCACATGCTGGTCCTGCCGGACGCGGACCTCGACGCGGCGGCCGACGCGGCCGTCTCGGCGGCGTACGGCTCCGCGGGCGAGCGCTGCATGGCCATCTCGGCCGTGGTCGCGGTCGGCTCCGTCGGCGACGAACTGGTCGCGAAGATCAAGGAGCGGGCCGAGAAGATCAAGATCGGCCCCGGCAACGACCCCGCCTCGGAGATGGGCCCGCTGATCACCGCGGCCCACCGCGACAAGGTCGCCTCGTACGTCACCGGCGCGGCGGCACAGGGCTGCGAGGTCGTCCTCGACGGCACCGGCCACACCGTCGAGGGCTTCGAGAACGGCCACTGGGTCGGGCTCTCGCTCCTGGACCGCGTGCCGGTCACGGCCGACGCGTACAAGGACGAGATCTTCGGCCCCGTCCTGTGCGTCCTCCGCGTCGACACGTACGAGGAGGGCGTGGCGCTGATGAACGCCTCTCCCTTCGGCAACGGCACGGCGATCTTCACGCGTGACGGCGGCGCCGCGCGGCGCTTCCAGCTGGAGATCGAGGCGGGCATGGTCGGCGTGAACGTCCCGATTCCGGTGCCGGTCGGCTACCACTCCTTCGGTGGCTGGAAGGACTCGCTCTTCGGAGATCACCACATCTACGGAAATGACGGGACGCACTTCTACACGCGGGGCAAGGTCGTCACCACCCGCTGGCCGGACCCGTCGGACGCGCCGGCGGGTGTGGATCTCGGGTTTCCGCGCAACCACTGAGGGCACACGGAAGACCCGCGTACCGCGCCTGCGGTACGCGGGTCGTGTTGTCTACTCCCCGGGTAGGCAATCGGGTTCAATCCACCGGCTGCCTCGGATGTCAGCCCTCGCCCGTACGGTTGACGCATGGATCTACGACTGCCGAAGCTGCCCAAGCGCAGACTGCCGGCCGCAGTGGCCGCCCTCGCGCTGCTCGCGGGCGCGGGCACCTGGACGGCGGCGGCGGCGTCGGACGACGGCCCCGCCGTGCACCGCCAGGACCGGATCATGCGGATGACCGGCGCGGGCGGCGCGAAGATCGACACCTCGTACTTCACCGCGGGCGACCCCTCGGTCAAGCGTCCCGCCGTCCTCATCGGCCACGGCTTCGGCGCCAGCAAGGACAAGCTGCGCGCCCAGGCGGAAGACCTGGCCGGACAGGGGTACGCGGTCCTGACCTGGTCCGCCCGCGGCTTCGGCAAGTCCACCGGCAAGATCGGGCTCAACGACCCGAAGGGCGAGGTCGCCGACGCGTCGCACCTGATCGACTGGCTCGCGAAGCGGCCCGAGGTGCAGCTGGACAAGAAGGGCGACCCCCGCGTCGGCATGACCGGAGCCTCGTACGGCGGCGCGATCTCCCTCCTCACCGCCGGTCACGACGACCGTGTGGACGCCATCGCCCCCCAGATCACGTACTGGAACCTCAGCGACGCCCTCTTCCCGAACGGCGTGTTCAAGAAGCTCTGGGCAGGCCTCTTCATCAACACCGGCGGCGGCTGCGAGCGCTTCGAGAAGCAGCTGTGTGAGATGTACAACCGCGTCGCGGTGAACGGAAAGCCCGACGAGGCGGCCCGCAAGCTGCTCACCGAGCGCAGCCCGCAGGCCGTCGGCGACCGCATCAAGGTGCCCGCCCTGCTGGTGCAGGGCCAGACCGACTCCCTCTTCCCGCTCGGCCAGGCCGACGCCACGGCCAAGGCGATCCGCGGCAACCACGCGCCCGTCTCCGTCGACTGGATCGCGGGCGGCCACGACGGAGGCAACGCGGAGACGAGCCGGATCGAGGGCCGCATCGGATCGTGGTTCGACCGCTACCTGAAGGACGACAAGAGCGCGGACACCGGCCCCGGCTTCCGGGTCACGCGCACCGGAGGCATGGACTCCACCAACGGCTCCGCGCAGCTGCGGGGCGCGAGCGGCGACCGGTACCCCGGCCTGGAGAGCGGGCTGCGGGACATCCCGCTCAGCGGACGGGAGCCGCAGCGCGTCGAGAACCCCGCGGGCGCGGCGCCGCCCGCCATCTCCGCGCTTCCGGGTGCGGGCGGCGGCGGGCTCGACCAGCTGTCCTCGCTGGGCGTCGGCGTCTCCCTCGACTTCCCCGGCCAGCACGCCGCGTTCCAGTCGGCGCCGGTCGGGGACGACCTGCGGATCACCGGGTCACCGAAGGTGCGGGTGCACGTCAAGTCCGACAGCGAGGACGCCGTGCTCTTCGGCAAGGTGTACGACGTGGGGCCCGGCGGCGGCCAGAAGGTGCTGCCCTCGCAGCTGGTCTCGCCGATCCGGGTGGAGGGCGCGAAGGCAGGCAAGGACGTCACCCTCACCCTGCCCGCCGTCGACCACGACCTGCAGAAGGGACACCGCCTGCGTCTCGTCCTCGCCTCGACGGACCTCGGCTATGCCTCTCCGGCGCAGCCCGCCACGTACACGGTGTCCGTGAAGAGCGACCTGAAGGTGCCCACGGCGCCCGGCGTGAAGACCGCGGCGACGCCGCTGCCCGCCTGGGTGTGGTGGCTCCCGGCGTCCGGAGCCGTGCTCGCGGTGCTCCTCCTGGTCACCGCGCGGCGGCGGACGGCGACGCCCGCGCCCGACCCGGACCTCGAAGAAGTGCCGCTGAGCATCACGGACTTGAGCAAGCGGTACGCCAAGTCCGTGGACCGGTACGCCGTGCGTGACCTCTCCTTCAGCGTCGAGAAGGGCCAGGTGCTCGGCCTCCTGGGCCCGAACGGCGCGGGCAAGACGACGACCCTGCGCATGCTCATGGGCCTCATCAAGCCCGACGCGGGCGAGATCCGCGTCTTCGGCCAGGCGATCAGGCCGGGCGCCCCGGTGCTCTCCCGGGTGGGCGCGTTCGTCGAGGGAGCGGGCTTCCTGCCGCACCTCTCCGGGCGCGAGAACCTGGAGCTGTACTGGAAGGCCACCGGGCGCCCCGCCGAAGACGCCCGCATGGACGAGGCGTTGGAGATCGCCGGGCTCGGCGACGCGCTCGCCCGCGCGGTGCGGACGTACTCACAGGGCATGCGGCAGCGACTCGCGATCGCCCAGGCCATGCTCGGCATGCCGGACCTGCTGATCCTCGACGAACCGACGAACGGCCTCGACCCGCCACAGATCCGCGAGATGCGCGAGGTGATGATCCGGTACGCGCGGGGCGGACGCACGGTCATCGTCTCCAGCCATCTCCTCGCCGAGGTCGAGCAGTCCTGCACGCACCTGGTGGTCATGGACCGCGGACGGCTCATCCAGGCGGGCCCGGTCGCCGAGATCGTCGGCTCCGGCGACACGCTCCTGGTGGGGCTCGCGGACGACGTCTCCGAGCCGATGGTGGACAAGGTCGCCGCGCTGCCCGGCGTCGCGTCGGCGGTCCGCGCGGACGGCGGCCTCCTCGTACGCCTCGACGGCACGGAGGCGGGCAGCGCCGCACGGCTGCTGCCCGAACTGGTGCGCCTGGAGCTGCCCGTGGAGTCCATGGGCCCGCACCGCCGCCTCGAAGACGCGTTCCTGACCCTGATCGACGGAGGCAACGCATGAGCGCCACAGCCACTGAGCCGGGCGGGGTGCCCGGCAGGGATCCGGGCGGGGTGTCCGGCGGAGATCCGGGTGGGGTGCCGAACAAGCGGCCGGGCACGGAGCGCGTCACGGCCCCCGGCTACCGCCCCGGCCGTACGCTCCCGCTGCGCGTCGAGGCGGTCCGCCAGCTGAAGCGGCGCCGCACGCTCGTGATGGGCGGGGTGATGGGCCTGCTGCCCTTCGTCCTGCTCATCGCGTTCGCCGTCGCCGGTTCGCCGGAGTCCCGCAGCGGCCGGGTGACGCTGATGGACACGGCCACGGCGTCCGGCGCGAACTTCGCGGCCACGTGTCTGTTCGTGTCGGCGGGCTTCCTGCTCGTCATCCCCGTCGCGCTGTTCTGCGGGGACACGGTCGCCTCCGAGGCGAGCTGGTCGTCCCTGCGCTATCTTCTCGCGGCGCCGGTGCCGCGGGCCCGCCTGCTGTGGTCGAAGCTGGCGGTGGCGCTCGGGCTCAGCGCTGCGGCGATGGTGCTGCTGCCGCTGGTCGGCCTGGTGGTGGGGTCGATGGCGTACGGCTGGGGGCCGCTGCACATTCCCACCGGCGGCGTCATGCCCGCGGGCACCGCGGCGCAGCGTCTCGTCATCGTGGTGGCGTACATCTTCGTCTCCCAACTGGTGACGGCCGCGCTCGCGTTCTGGCTCTCGACGAAGACGGACGCGCCGCTCGGCGCGGTCGGCGGCGCGGTGGGCCTGACCATCGTCGGCAACGTGCTGGACGCCGTGACGGCACTGGGCAGCTGGCGCGACTTCCTGCCGGCGCACTGGCAGTTCGCCTGGGCGGACGCCATCCAGCCCCGCATGGAATGGGGCGGCATGATCCAGGGCTCGGCGGTCTCGGTGACGTACGCACTGGTGCTGTTTGCTCTGGCGTTCAGGGGGTTTGCGCGGAAGGACGTGGTGTCGTAGGGGGTTCAGTCCTCAACCTTCGGCCGGGCTGGGTGATCCCAGCCCGGCCGAAGGTATGTCAGCCCGTCCGGCGTTTGAGGACGAACTCGGCGAAGCCGGTGAAAACCCCCGCCCAAGGCCCAGGGGCCCGTACCCGCATTGAGACTCTTCCGCAACGGTTTCGAGCGAGCGTTCGCGGTGCCCCGCGCGTCACAGTCATGTGAACCGACGACGCGAGGGGGCCAGGATGCGGACCTGGAAAATACGGCGGGGGCTGCTCGCCGGAGCCGTGGCCGGTGGGCTGCTGCTCACCGGATGCAGTGGTGGCGGCAACACGGACCGGGCTGTCGACAACAGCGGGAAGGACCGCCGCGGCACCGCCCCGCTGCCCGCGCCGGGCCCCGCCTCGCCCGGCACCGGCGACGCCGCCACCCCTGACGGGCAACAGGAAGGCAGGGAACGCGACTTCGCCCCGCCCCCCGACTACCTCTCCACGTTCGCCCTCGACGTGGACACCGCGTCGTACGGCTTCGCCCGCCGCACCCTCGCCGAAGGCCGTCTGCCGGACCCGGCGACCGTACGCCCCGAGGAGTTCGTCAACAGCTTCCGCCAGGACTACCCGCGCCCCGACGGCGACGGCTTCTCGGTGAACGTGGACGGCGCCCGCACCGACGAGGACGGCTGGTCCCTGCTGCGGGTGGGGCTCGCGACCCGCGCGGAGGGCTCGGACCGCGAACGCCCGCCCGCGGCCCTCACCTTCGTGATCGACGTCTCCGGCTCGATGGCGGAGCCCGGCCGCCTCGACCTGGTCAAGGAGTCGCTCGGGATCATGACCGACAAGCTGCGCGACGACGACTCCGTCGCGCTCGTCACCTTCAGCGACAGCGCGGAGAAGGTGCTGCCCATGACCCGCCTCGGAGGCCACCGGGGCAAGGTGCACTCGGCCGTCGAAGCGATGGAGCCGACCCAGTCCACCAACCTCGAAGCAGGCATCCGTACGGGGTACGACACCGCGGTGGGCGACCGGCGCGACGGGGCCACCAACCGTGTCGTGCTCCTCTCCGACGCCCTTGCCAACACCGGCGAGACCAGCGCCGACGGCATCCTGGAGCGCATCTCCGACGCCCGCCGCGAGCACGGCATCACCCTCTTCGGGGTGGGCGTCGGCAGCGACTACGGGGACGCGCTGATGGAGCGGCTGGCCGACAAGGGCGACGGCCACACCACGTACGTGTCCGACATCGAGGAGGCCCGCGAGGTCTTCTGCGAGCAACTCCCCGCCCACATCGAACTGCGCGCCCGCGACGCGAAGGCGCAGGTCGCCTTCGACCCGGAGACCGTCAAGCAGTTCCGGCTCATCGGCTACGACAACCGCGCGGTCGCCGACGACGACTTCCGCGACGACAGCGTGGACGGCGGCGAGGTCGGTCCCGGACACACCGTGACCGCGCTGTATGCCGTACGGATGAAGCCCGCCACGAGCGGGCATGTGGCGACGGCGAGCGTCCGCTGGCTCGACCCCGACAGCCGCGTCCCGCACGAGGAGTCGAACGAGATCGAGTCGGGTGACCTGGAGGACGGCCTGCCGGACGCCGACCGCGGTCTGCGCACCGCGGCGGTGGCCGCGTACTTCGCGGACGCGCTGCGGCAGGGGCCCTACGGCACCGCTTCGGGGCCCGAGCCGATGTCTTCCGACACATCCGGCGACACCTCCGGCGACAGCTCCACCGCTTCCCCGGTCCGCCGGTTTCTCCCCGGCGCCCCGACGCTGGCCGAACTGGCACAAGAGGCCGAGGTTCTGTCTTCGGCCGGGGACGGCGACAAGGCCCTGAGCGACCTCGCGACAGCAGTCCGCCAGGCGGACCGTCTCAGCGGCGGATACGAGGGGGACGGGGCCGGGGGAGAGGAGGAGGGCGAGCTGAAGGGCTGACAGACCCCCGCTCCCCGAGCGCTAGTCGCCGCAGAGCTGCCGTTCGGCCAGCACCGGGTCATTGGGGAAGCGGAACGTCGTCCGCTCCCACGCCCCGGCGGCATTGCGCAGGAACCGCTTCGGGGTCAACGGGTCCCGCGTCGCCGCCCGCAGCTCGGCCAGCGCCCCGCAGTCGAGCGCACGCCGGGCGGCGGCGACCCCCGCCGGGTCAAGGCCCTCGGGGAGAGGGCCGTGGCCGCGGTCGGCGAAGATCCACGTATCGGGGAGCCGCTTGTCGTGGCCCACCCGGCTGCCCTCGATGCGCTCGGAGTGGGCGGCAAGGGGGTAGGCGAGACCGATCGGGTCGAGGGCGACGCCGCTGAGGGGGACCACCGTGCCGCTGAAGCCGAGGGTGTTGTAGACGCCGGTGACCGTGGGGGAGTTGGTGCCGGCCGGCGTCCTGGCCAGGAAGAGGGTAGGCGTGCCCTCGCGGTCGGCTTCGCGTACGAGACGTGCGTAGTCGACGTTGCTCGGATAACCCGCGAAATCGTGGTGGAGGGGGTGCGGGGCCGCGTTCTGCCGGACGTACACACCGCGCTCGTCCGCGACGCCGCCTGGCCCGATCCGCCCCTCGTACGGAATCCGCAGCCAGCTCGCGCAGGCGACGGCCCAGATGCCGATGCCCACCGCGGCGATGGTCCACGCGCGCGTGAGGGGCACGAGGAAGACCGGCAGGAGCATGAGCAGGAGCCCCGGCAGGAACATCCGGCCGTGCATGAAGTCGCCGCCCACCTTGATCACGTAGGCCCAGCAGAGAAGCCCGGCGACGACGGGCGCGAGCGCGGGGATCAGCGGGGGCGCGTCCCGCCGGTCCATCGATGCCGCCGATGCAGCCGATGCAGCCGATGCAGCCGATGCCGCCGACGGCAGCAGGGCCGCGAGCAGGAACAGCGCGGGCACCCACAGCAGATAGGGCTCCCCGAAGTCCGCGAGGTAGCCGAAGCCGCGCCGCCACAGACTCTCCGAGGCCTCCTTGGTCACGCCGGGCAGCGGCATCAGCTGCCCGTAGTACCCGACCCGGAAGATCTCGTACGCGACCGGCAGCGCGAGGGCCGCTCCGAGTCCGCCGAAGGTGGCCCGCCGCGAGGGATGGACCGCCAGCCACTGCGCTACGAGGAAGACGGCGGTCACGAGCGCCAGGTCGGGACGTACGAGGGGGCCGAGCCCGATGATCACGCAGGTGACGAGTGAGCGCGCCCGCGTGACGAGCAGCAGCCAGGCCCCCGCGATCCAGCAGGTCGCGAGGCCGGTCTCCAGACCGGAGGTGGCGAAGTCCCAGACCGGCGGCAGAGCGAGCAGGACGAGACAGCCCAGGGGCAGTACGGCCTTGTCCGCGTAAAGCCGCAGCGCCCCGAGCGAGGCCAGCGCGAACCCGGCGGCGGTCAGCAGCAGCCCGCCGTACATCGCCGCCCGCGCGATGTCGATCCCCGGCAGCCCCGCGAGCACGAGGAGCCACTGCCAGAGGGTGCCGGTGGAGGACTCGGCGCGTTCGCCCGCGTTGAAGACGGGGCCGTTGCCCGCCAGGATCTGGCGGACCGTGCGGACGTAGATGTGCCCGTCGTCGGACATCCAGCGCCGCTGGAACCCGGCGAACACGATGACGCAGGCAGGCAGCAGACAGAGGACACAACGCCGGAGGACTCCCGCGGCGTCGCGTCGGCTGTTCATCAGCCCGAGGACGGCGTCGGGCTCGCGGAGGAAGGGTTGCGTCGACGTCATGCTTCTTTTGTCGGCGCAGGTCAGGTGTGGCTTGAGGGGTTTTCGGTCTGTTTGGTGGGGTTTGGGGGTACGGCTGGGTGCGCAACACCGCCGGTGGGCTGCCCGCTCTGCCTGCGGCTGCTCCGGCGGGTCTGCCGCTCTGCCTGCGGCTGCTCCGGCGGACCTGCCGCTCTGCCTCCGGCGGGTCTGCCTCTGGCTGCTCCGGCCGCTCCGGCGAATCTGCCGCTCTGCCGCTCTGTCTCCTCGCCCTACCGAATCTGCCGCCCCGAGATCGCGCGGGCGATCACGAGTCGCTGGATCTCGCTGGTCCCCTCGAAGATCGTGTAGATCTTCGCGTCCCGGTACATCCGCTCCACCGGGTGCTCCCTGCTGTACCCCGCGCCCCCGAGCACCTGCACGGCCTTCTCGGTCGCCGAAACGGCCAGCTCGCCGGCGCGCAGTTTGGACATGGAGCCCTGCCCCGCGTCGAACGCCTTGTCGTTGCGTGCCATCCACGACGCCTGCCAGATCAGCAGCCGTACCGCCTCGATCTCGGTCCGCAGATCGGCGAGCGCGAAGGCGATGGACTGGTTCTCGATGATCGGCCTGCCGAAGGCCTCCCGGGAGCCCGCGTAGTCGAGCGCGTACTCGTACGCGGCCCGCGCGATGCCGAGCGCCTGCGCTCCCACCGTCGGCCGGCTCACCTCGAAGGTGGCCATGGCGGCCTGGCCGCGGCCACCGGAACCCGCCTTGCCGCCTTCGCGGGCCCGCGCGAGCCGGGCGTCGAGACGCTCCTTGCCGCCGAGCAGACAGTGCCCCGGCACACGTACGTCGTCCAGGAACACATCCGCGGTGTGCGAGGCCCGCAGCCCCAGCTTCTTGATCTTCTTGGCGCCTTCGAGCCCCTGCGTACCGGGCGGCACGATGAACGCCGCCTGACCGCGCGAGCCGAGGGCCGGATCGACGGACGCGACCACCACATGGACGTTCGCGATGCCGCCGTTCGTGATCCACGCCTTCTGGCCCGACAGCTTCCACTCGTCCCGCGCCTCGTCGTACGTCGCACGCGTCCGCATCGCCGACACGTCCGAGCCCGCGTCGGGCTCCGAGACGCAGAACGCCGCGACCTTAGGGTCGTCCTCGTCGCCGAAGCACTGCGGTACCCACTCGGCGAGCTGGTCGGGCGTGCCCGCGGAGAAGATGCCGGCCACCGCGAGCGACGTGCCGAACAGGGCCATTCCGATGCCCGCGTCGCCCCAGAACAGCTCCTCGTTGGCGATCTGCAGCGAGAGCCCGCTGGGGTCGCCGAACAGATCGGCCAGGGACTCGAACCCGTACAGGCCGATCTTGGCGGCCTCCTGGATGACGGGCCAGGGCGTCTCCTCGCGCTCGTCCCACTCGGCGGCGGCGGGCCGCACCACGTCGGCGGCGAAGCCGTGCACCCAGCCGCGCAGGTCCCGCTGTTCCTCGGTCAGTTCGAGCGAGAAGGCCATGATGAGTTCCTTTCGGGAGTCCGGTGCCGGGGGGTCAGGCCTTCGGGATGTCGAAGTAGCGGGTGAGGCCCGCGGCGAGCGCCACATCGCCCGCGATCTTGAGCTTGCGCATCATGAACATCGTCACGGGGTTGGCGTTGCCGGAGACCAGTTTGAGGAACTCGGCGTCGGCCATGACGAGCGTCACGCGCGGCTCGGCGTCCGAGCGCCCCTCGCGCACGACACAGGTGCCCTCCGAGATGTCGGTCTCGTAGACCGCCTCGTCAATCCCCGTGATCTTCCAGCGGATCAGGGCCTTGAGCGTGCCCGCCGCCTCCGGCTTGAACTGCCGGCCCATCCGTCCGAACACTTCCTGGAGCACGCGGGTGCGCAGCTCCGCGTCCTGCGCGATCTCGGTGATCTCCTTGCCGGACAAGCCCTTCACGATCTTCGCGAACTCCTCCGGGGTGACGCTCGCGAAGTCAAGCCCGGCCACACCCTCGGCCCCGCCGACACCGTCCGCCATGGCAATCTCCTTACCGAGTAGTAAACTTACTAGAGGGTAAGGTAGCCCCGAGTCTGGGAGGCTGCAAGGGTGACGGTCAACGGGAGAACTGAGGGACGGCGGAAGCGCGTTCCGCGCCAGGAGCGCGAGCAGCAGATCATCGATGTGGCGGTGACGGTCTTCGCCAAGCGCGGCTATCACGCCGCGTCCGTGGACGAGATCGCCGAACTGGCCGGCATCTCGAAACCGATGGTCTATCTCTACCTCGACTCGAAGGAGGGCCTCTTTCTCGCCTGCCTGCGACGTGAGGCCGACCGGCTGGTGGCCGCGTTCCAGAGCGCCGCGAAGGCGGGCGGCGGCGCGCCCGAACTGCGCCTGCACGCGGGCCTCTCGGCGTTCTTCGCCTTCGTCGCCGAGCATCGCGACAGCTGGATCGTCCTGCACCGCCAGGCGTCGGAGCTGAGCGAGGCGATCGCGTCCGCCGTCGCCGACGCGCGGCGCGCGGTGATGGCGGAGGTCGCGGGCCTTGTCTGGGACGGCATCGCGGAGAGCGACGGCGGCGCGCGACTCGACGACGAGGACGCCGATTTCGTCGCACACGCGCTGGTCGGCGCGGCGGACTCGCTCACCGACTGGATGGGCGGCCACCCCGGCCAGTCGCCGGAAGGCGTCACGCTGCGGCTCATGAACATGGTGTGGGTGGGGATGGGCCGGGTGCTCGAAGGTGAGGTGTGGGTTCCGGCTGCGCCTCCTTCGCGGGAGGGGTAGGGGCTTCTGTCCCGAAGTGATGATCGCCCGCTGATTTCTTCGCTGCACGCCCCATTGAACTTTCCCTACGCTTGAGTAAGTTGACCTCCCAGTAAGTACGCATGCACCGCTGGTAGTTCATGAGTGGGGAGCCGGGAAGCGTCATGGGCGTACGCAAGGATCTGAAACGGGCGCAACGCCACAGCGAGCTGGCGGAACGGGCCGCGGTGGAGCTCGTCCGGGACGAGCACGGCGTCGTACGCGAGGCCCGTACCGCCCGGCTCGCGGCGAAGGCGACGACGGGCAGCACCGCCGACATCCCCTTCACCAACGCCGCGGAGGCGCCCGACGCGGTGGTCATGCGCCGCAAGCAGGGCGACCGGTGGCGGCCGGTCACCGCGGCGGCCTTCGCGAGTGAGGTCACGGCCACGGCCAAGGGGCTGATAGCCGCCGGCCTCAAGCCCGGCGGCCGGGTCGCGCTGATGTCCCGTACGCGGTACGAGTGGGCCGTACTGGACTTCGCGATCTGGTCGGCGGGCGGGCAGACCGTGCCGGTGTACGCCACATCGGCGGCGGACCAGATCGAGTGGATCGTGCGGGACTCCGGCGCGACGCTGCTGATCGCCGAGACGGCGGAGAACGTCGCGACGGCCGGCGCGGGGGTCGCGGACCTCGCCGAGCCGCCGCGGGTGCTGTGCGTCGACGACGGCGCACTGGCCGAACTCACGGCGCTGGGGCGGGAACTGTCCGACGAGGAGGTGACCAAGCGGAGGTCCGCCCTCACCCCGGACTCCATCGCCACCATCTGCTACACGTCGGGCACGACCGGCAAGCCCAAGGGCTGCGTACTGACCCACGGCAATCTGCACGCAGAGGCCGCGAACACGGTCGACCTGCTGCACCCCATCTTCAAGGAGATCACGGGCCAGGTCGCCTCCACGCTCCTCTTCCTGCCGCTCGCCCACATCCTGGGCCGCACCATCCAGATCGCCTGCATGCTCGCCCGCATCGAGCTCGGCCACTGCCCGAGCATCAAACCGGACGAGCTGCGTCCGGAACTGCGTTCGTTCAGGCCGACGTTCGTCGTCGGCGTCCCGTACCTCTTCGAGAAGATCCACGACACGGGGCGCGCGACCGCGGAGAAGATCGGGCGCGGCGCGTCCTTCGACCGGGCCGAGAAGATCGCGGTGCGGTTCGGGGAGGCGTACCTGGACAAGTTCCTCGGGAAGCGCGGCCCCGGCCCCTCCCTCGGGCTCTATCTGGGCTGGGGGCTCTACGAACTGCTCGTCTACCGCCGCATACGCAAGGAGGTCGGCGGCAGGCTGCGGTACGCGATCAGCGGCGGCTCGCCCCTCGACCGGCGCCTCAACCTCTTCTTCTACGCCGCCGGAATCGTCATCTACGAGGGCTACGGCCTGACGGAGACCACGGCCGCCGCGACGATCACGCCGCCGCTGAAACCCCGCCCCGGCACGGTGGGTCTTCCGGTGCCGGGCACCGCCGTACGCATCGCCGACGACGGGGAGGTGCTGATCAAGGGCGGCATCGTCTTCGGCTCGTACTGGAACAACCCGGAGGCGACGGACGCCGTGCTGCGGGACGAGTGGTTCGCCACCGGTGACCTGGGGGCGCTCGACGAGGACGGCTATCTCACGATCACCGGGCGCAAGAAGGACATCCTCGTCACGTCCGGGGGCAAGAACGTCTCCCCGGCGGTCCTGGAGGACCGGCTGCGCAGCCGGGCGCCGGTCGGCCAGTGCATCGTCGTCGGCGACAACCGTTCGTACGTCGCCGCGCTCATCACCCTGGACCCGGAGGCCGTCGAGCACTGGCTGGCCGTGCGCAAACGCCCGAAGACCACCCCGCTCGCGGAACTGTGCCGGGACCCGAAGATGATCGCGGAGGTGCAGAAGGCGGTGGACTACGCCAACGAGGCGGTTTCGCGGGCCGAGTCGATCCGCAAGTTCTCCCTGGTGGAGGGCGAGTTCACCGAGGACAACGGCCTGCTCACACCGTCCCTGAAGATCAAGCGGCATGCGGTGACGGCGGCGTACGAGGCCGAGATCGAGGCGCTCTACGGTGGGTGAGGGCTTTACGGTGAGCGAGGGGACGCGGCCAGCGGGCGGGGCGGAGTCTGCTCAGGAGACGCACGACTACGACGTACTGGTGGTCGGTTCAGGCTTCGGCGGTTCGGTGGCGGCCCTGCGCCTGACCGAGAAGGGTTATCGCGTCGGCGTACTGGAGGCGGGGCGTCGCTTCACCCGTGAGGCGCTGCCCCGGCACTCCCGGGATCTGCGCAACTACATCTGGGCACCGGCCATCGGCCTCTACGGCATTCAGCGCATCCATCTCCTTCGCAATGTCATGGTCCTTGCGGGCGCAGGGGTGGGCGGCGGCTCGCTGAACTACGCGAACACCCTCTACGTACCGCCGCGGGCCTTCTTCCAGGACAAGCAGTGGGCGGGCATCACGGACTGGCGGGCGGAACTCGCCCCGTACTACGACCAGGCCCGGCGCATGCTCGGCGTACGCCAGAACCCGACCACGACCGAGGCGGACGAGCATCTGCGGGCGGCGGCGGACCGGATGGGTGTGGCGGACACCTTCCGGCTGACGCCCGTGGGGGTGTTCTTCGGCGACGGGAGGGACGCGGGTGGGTGCGGGGGCGGCGGTGACGAGTGTGGGGGCGGTGACGGGCGTGCAAGCGGTGGCGGTGAGGAACGTGCAACCGGTGGCGGTACCGGCGGCGCCACCGGTTCCATCCCTGCAACGGGCGGCGTACGCCCGGAAGTTCCCGACCCGTACTTCGGCGGCACCGGCCCCGCGCGAACTCCCTGCACCGAGTGCGGCTCGTGCATGACGGGCTGCAAGGTGGGCGCCAAGAACTCACTCACCGAGAACTACCTGTACCTGGCCGAGCGGGCGGGCGCGGAGATCCGCGCGATGACGACCGTGGTGTCGGTGCGCGAGGTCGCCGGCGGCCACGAGGTGGTGACCGTACCCACCGACAAGCGCCGCAGGGGCCGCCGCACCGTCCTGCGGGCCCGCCACGTGGTGCTCGCGGCGGGCACGTACGGCACCCAGACGCTCCTGCACCGCATGAAGGAGGA
The DNA here is from genome assembly GCF_014649775.1 of Streptomyces longisporoflavus. Classification (GTDB taxonomy): domain Bacteria; phylum Actinomycetota; class Actinomycetes; order Streptomycetales; family Streptomycetaceae; genus Streptomyces; species Streptomyces longisporoflavus. The sequence goes on from NZ_BMTR01000003.1 coordinate 367,107, forward strand.
CGGAGTCCTTCCGCACATCTCCTCCCGTCTCGGCAGACTCACCCGCACCAACTCCGAGGCGCTGGTGGGCGCGGTGACCTTCCCGCGCCGCTACCGCAAGAAGCACGGCGACGGCCGCCCTCTGGACTTCACCCGGGGCGTAGCGATCACCTCCTCCATCCACCCGAACCCGACCACCCACATCGAGAACGTCCGCTACGGCAAGGGCTCCAACCTGATGGCGCTGATCTGCGTCCCGCAGTACCGCCGGAACCTCCCCAAACCGCTGGCCGCCGTACTCGCCTTCGCCACCCACCCCGTACTCGTGGCCCGGGTCGCGTCGACGCACCGCTGGTCGGAGCGCACGATCATCGGCCTGGTCATGCAGACCCACGACAATTCCCTCACCACCCGCCTGGGACGCCGCCGCCTGCTGACGGCGGAACAGGGGCACGGTGCGCCCAACCCCGTGCACATCGCGGAGGGCTGGGAGGCGGCGGGCCTGGTGGCCGAGCGCATCAACGGCTTCGCCGGCACGAATCTGGGCGAACTCCTCAACAGGCCGCTGACGGCACACTTCCTGGGCGGCTGCCCGATAGGCGCTTCGCCGGAAACGGGAGTGATAGACCCCTACCACCGCCTGTACGGGCACCCCGGCATCTCGGTGGTGGACGGCTCGGCGATCTCGGCGAACCCGGGCGTGAACCCGTCCCTCACGATCACGGCCCAGGCGGAACGGGCGATGGCGCACTGGCCCAACAAGAACGCCCCGGACGCCCGTCCACCGCAGTCCACGCCCTACACCCGCGTACCGGCCGTCGCGCCCCGCGGGCCGGTGGTGCCGAAGGGCGCATACGGGGAACTGCGCCTACCGGAGTAAGCCCCCGCGTCCTGGCGGTCGCCGCATGACGTAGAGGAAATGCGTCGCTCCCTTCCGTTCCGCACCCGGCTACGGGAGGAGGCTGGAGGGCAGGGCGTACCGCCCGCGCTGAGCTCCCCTCCACGGCCGGTACTGCCCGCCCATGGGCGTCGACTCCGCGGGAATGAGTCGGCGCCCGTGGAGCGGTCCGGGCGCGGGGCCGGAGCGTGGGGCCGGAGCGTGGGGTCCCGTCAATCGACACAGAACTCATTGCCCTCGATGTCCAGCATCGGGATGCATGAGTCCTCGCCGTCGTACAGCGTGCGCAAGTGGACCGCGCCGAGCGGGATCAGCCGCGCGCATTCGGCCTCGAGCGCGGCGAGACGCTCTTCGCCCACGAGCCCGGTGCCGACGCGCACGTCCAGGTGCACGCGGTTCTTGGCGGACTTCCCTTCGGGGACGCGCTGGAAGTACAGCCGCGGCCCCACGCCCGAGGGGTCGCTGCAGGAGAACGACGAGTCCCGCTCCTCGGCGGGCTGCGAGAGCTTGAACTCGTCCCAGGTGGCAAACCCCTCCGGCGGCGGAGGCACGACATAGCCCAGCACCTCGCACCAGAAGCGTGCGAGACGTTCGGGTTCCGCGCAGTCGAAGGTGACTTGAAACTTCTTGGTCGTCGTCATCGCGCCACCGTATTCGCCGGCCGCCGAACCCCATGTCGGAGGGGGTTTCACGACGTGGCCACTGTCATGTCACGAACGTGTCTTGAGAACGATCAAGAAGCAACCGAGGCAACCACGCCGGACATCTGCGAGGACAGAAACCCACACGGACGACCACACGGACGACCACGCGGAGGAACAGCCCCCACCGCATTCGCCCGCCGGCCCCACGCACACACAGAGGACAGACACGCCATGCGCACTCGGAAGATCTCGGTACTGACCATGACCGCAGTGGCCCTCGGCCTGGCGCTGACGGCATGCAACAACGACGGTGCCGACAACGCGTCCCCTTCCGAGACCTCCGCCAACTCATCGGCGGCGACGACAGCCGAGAGCACCCCGAAGCCCGACGCCTCCACCAAGAGCGCCAAGCCGGCAGGCACCCCCGCAAAGCCGGACACGAAGTGCACGGACCAGGTCGACTACGCGGGCGACTCCCGCTCGAACGCCGAGATCAACTCGATCGGCGCGGACACGGGCACCTGCCCGCCGGTCCAGAAGTCCCCCTCCGACACGAAGTGCACGGACCAACTGGACTACGCGGGCGACCCGCGCTCGAACGCCGAGATCAACTCCATCGGCGCGGACACGGGCACCTGCCCGCCGGTCAAGAACTCCGACGCGGCGTCGGGCACGCCGAAGGACCCCGACACGAAGTGCACGGACCAGGTCGACTACGCGGGCGACTCCCGCTCGAACGCCGAGATCAACTCGATCGGCGAGGACACGGGCACGTGCCCTCCGGTCAAGCAGAAGTAGACCGCTGCCCGTCCTCGGCCATCCGGCCATGAAAGAGCCCCTCACGCGCTACCGCAGGTGAGAGGCCGCTAGCGCCCCCGGCAGGACTCGAACCTGCGGCCAAGCGCTTAGAAGGCGCCTGCTCTATCCACTGAGCTACGGGGGCCGGATGGTGGCCGGTGGCCTGGAGCCCGGGTGGGTCGAGCCGTGACCTTGCCGGGGACAAGGATAGGGCTCCCGGGTCCTTGTCCCTGGCGCTTCGCCTCCGAGGCGCTATGTGGAGGTTCAGTGAAGCGGTCCTGATAATCGCAGGCAGGTGCGAATCCCGCATCGCTTTTGGCGCCTCACGCCTCGGGTGTTGTGCACTCGTTATGCCTGCGCCCCAGTCGCCCCTTCCGCCCCAAGTGTCCGATCGGCGCGCAGGCGGTGCCCATATGCTTCAGAATGCCGTCAAAATTGGGCATTCTTCACATGTGGTGACCTTGGACGTACGGCCTCAACTGCTCGACGCACTCTCCGCCCTGCGCGAGCGTGTCGCCGCCGCACGCTTTCCGCTCCCTCTGGTGGGGGCGCCACGCGCGCGTGCCAACCGGGACGAGCTCCTTGCCCAGCTCGACGACTATTTGGTGCCCCGCCTGCAGGCACCCGAAGCGCCGCTGCTCGCCGTGATCGGGGGTTCCACCGGGGCGGGCAAGTCGACCCTGGTGAACTCCCTCGTGGGGCGGCGGGTCAGTGAGGCGGGAGTGCTGCGCCCGACGACCCGGACCCCGGTCCTCGTATGCCATCCGGAGGACCATCACTGGTTCGCCGACATGCGCGTACTGCCCGACCTCACGCGCGTGTGGGTGCCCCGTCCGGAGCCTTCCGGCCAGGACGGCGAGGGGGAGGACGGGCACGACGACCGCAGCGACGACCTGCTGCCGATCGAGCCCGGCGGCGAACGCGCGCTGCGCATCGAGACCTCGGAGACCCTGCCCCGGGGGCTCGCGCTCCTGGACGCCCCCGACGTCGACTCCCTCATCTCCGACAACCGCAACCTCGCCGCCGAGCTGATCTCCGCCGCCGACATCTGGGTCATGGTGACCACGGCCTCCCGGTACGCGGACGCCGTGCCCTGGCATCTGCTGCGTACCGCCAAGGAGTACGACGCCACCCTCGTCACGGTCCTCGACCGGGTGCCGCACCAGCTGGTGGCCGAGGTGTCGCGGCAGTACGGAGCGCTGCTCGCCAAGGCGGGCCTGGGCGACGTGCCGCGCTTCACCGTGCCCGAGCTGCCCGAGTCCGCGGGCGGCGGCGGGCTGCTCCCGTCCACCGCCGTCGCGCCGCTGCGGACCTGGCTGACCCACCGGTCCCAGGACCCGGCGGCCCGTGCGCAGGCCATCGCGCAGACGGCGTACGGCGTCATCCAGTCCCTCAACGTGCGCGTCCCGGAACTCGCGGGCGCCGTCGCCATGCAGTACGCGGCCGCGCTGCGGCTGACCTCCGCAGTGGACGAGGCCTATGGACACGAGCACGCGCGCGTGCGGGAGCGTTTGCAGGCCGGAGCCGTCCTCGCGGGCGACGCGCTGAAGCGGTGGCGCAGCTACCCGCTGGACTGCGGCGCCGGCGAGCTCCTCGACGCCGTCGCGGAAAGCCTGGAGGCGCTGCTGCTGTGCGCGGTCACCGCCGCCGACGAGCGGATCGACGAGGCGTGGCGGCGTGAGCCCGCCGCCGCGGCCCCCGGCCTCGGTGACCGCGACCGGGACGCGGAGAGCGCCGAGCACCGTATCGGCATGGCGGTACGGCGCTGGCGGCGCGTCCTCGAGGAGTACGCCGAGGACGAAGTACGCGGACTCGAAGGCGTCGAGAAGAACTTCCTGCCCGACCCCGAGGTGGTGGCCGCCCTGCTCGCCACCGCCCTGCTCGGCGGGGGCCGTGGCCGTTCGGCGGGCGAGACGCTCGCCGAACGGATCGGCGCCCAAGGAGCGCTCCGGCTGCGGGACAGGGGCGGACGCCTGCTCAGCACCTACCTGGACAACGTCCTGGGCGCGGAGCGCGAGCGGCGCCTCGCCCCCCTCGACGCCCTGGACGTGAACCCCGAACCACAGGCCGACCTGATCGCCGCGCTGTCCGTACTGCAGAAGGAGAGGTGACCGCGGTGACTGCCGTCACTGATCACACCGAACACGAGGGTCGTCCCGAGGGTGCCTCCGGCGACACCGGCGGCGACTCCGGAGAGGGCGCGGACGCCCCCGGCCCCGGTCCCGGCCCCGGCTCCGAAGGTGTCTGGGACGACGGGCTGATCGCGCGGCGGGGCAGCGGCACGCGCGTGGACGCCGCTCAGGGGGCGGGCGGGGGAGAGGGCGCGGGAGGCGGGGCCGTCTCCTACGTCCCTCCGAGCCCTTCCGTTGCGCCGTCCGTGGCCCCTTCCAGTACGCCATCCGGCGCTTCTTCCGGTACCTCTTCCGGTGTTTCCACCGCGTACGAAGGGCCGCTGCGCGCCCGGCTCGACGCCCTGCGCGAACTCGTCGGACTCTCCCGCACCCGCCTCGACAGCGCCACGCTCGCCGAGGCGGGCCGGGTCCTCGACGAGGCGGCGGCCCGGCGCAGGCTCTCCGGGCGGCACACGGTCGTCGCCATCGCGGGCGCCACGGGGAGCGGCAAGTCGACGCTGTTCAACGCCCTGGCCGGGGTGACGATCTCGGAGACCGGCGTTCGCAGGCCGACTACCGCGGCCCCCATCGGATGCAGCTGGACCGACGGCGCGGCGGGGCTCCTGGACCGGCTCGGCATTCCCGGCCGACTGCGCAGGCGCCCGCTCCAGGGTCCGGACACGAGCACGCTAGAAGGGCTCGTACTGATCGACCTGCCCGATCATGACTCGGCGGTCGGGGAACACCGCGCGCACGTGGACCGGATCCTCGGGCTCGTCGACGCGGTCATCTGGGTCGTCGACCCCGAGAAGTACGCCGACGCCATGCTGCACGAGCGCTATCTGCGGCCCATGGCGGGGCACGCCGAGGTCACGTTCGTCGTGCTCAACCAGGTGGACCGGCTGCCGGGGGACGCCGCCGACCAGGTGCTCGACGATCTGCGGCGGCTGCTCGACGAGGACGGCATCGCTCTCGGGGAGCACGGCGAACCCGGCGCCATCGTGCTCGCCATCTCCGCGCTGACCGGCGAGGGGATCGGGGAACTCCGAGATTCGCTGGGTCAGTTCACCAAGGAGCGGGGCGCCGCCGCCCGGCGCATCTCCGCCGACCTGGACGCGGCGGCCGACGAGCTGTGGCCCGTGTACGCGGCCGGGGCCGGTGCGAACAGGGGCCGGAACAGAGGGCGGATCGGGCTCAGCGAAGAGGCGCGCGAGGACTTCGCGGGCCGGCTCGCGGAGGCGGTGGGCGCGGCGGCGGCCGGGCAGGCCGCCGAGCGGGCCTGGCGGCGTCACGCGGGCAAGGCGTGCGGGACACCGTGGCTGAGGCTCTGGCGCTGGTACGAGGCCCAGCGCTCGCCGCAGGGTGTCGGCTGGCCCGTGGGACAGGCCCCGGCGGACGAGGAGGCCACGGCTCGGCAGCGCGTCGAACACGCGGTGCGCACGGTGGCCGACGAGGCCGCTGCCGGGCTGCCGCAGCCCTGGGGGCAGGCCGTACGGGAGGCGGCGGTGCGCGGTGCCGAGGGGTTGCCCGAGGCGCTCGATCAGCTGACGTTGACGGTCGGGGTTCCGGAGGGCCGGCCGCCGCGGCCCGGTTGGTGGCCGGCCGCCGTCCTCGCGCAGGCGGCGATGACGATGCTGCAAGTCGTGGGCGGGCTCTGGCTCGTGGCGCAGATCATCGGGATCGCCGAGCCGAACCTGGGCGTGCCGGTGCTGCTGATGTCGGCGGGCATCGTGGGCGGGCCCTGCGTGGAATGGGCGAGCCGGATGGCGGCACGGGGTCCGGCGCGGCGTTACGGCCTGGACGCGGAACGGCGGCTGCGGGAGGCGGCTGCCGGGTGCGGGCGGGCGCGGGTGCTTGATCCGGTGGCGGCGGAGTTGTTGCGGTACCGGGAGGTGCGGGAGCAGTACGTGCGGGTGACGGGGGCGGTGGTGGGCTGAACGCCGGGCGGCCCACCTTCGGGTGAGGGAGTTGTCCACAACTGGCCGGTAGGACACAGGGCTCAGCGGGATTCCGCCGACCGGTCCACTCTGAGATCGACGCCGCGGGACCGAACGCCGCGGCGGCGGAAGCCAAGTGGGCGAGGGAGGGGTTCGGCATGAACGAGACCTTGGTGACGGTGGTGGGGAACGTCGCGACGACGCCGGTGTTCCGGGAGTTGGCCTCCGGGCCGGTGGCCCGGTTCCGGCTCGCGGTGACGGCGAGGTACTACGACGCCGTGCAGAACGTCTGGGCGGACGGGCACACCAACTTCTTCACGGTGTGGGCGAAGCGGTCGCTGGGATCGAACGTGCAGGGTTCTCTGGCCATCGGTGAACCCGTCATCGTGCAGGGGAGGTTGAAGGTGCGCGACGAGGAACGGGGCGGCCAGCACTGGACGTCGGCGGACATCGACGCGATCACCATCGGCCACGATCTCTCGCGCGGGACGTCGGCGTTCCGGCGCGTGCTCAAGGCGAACACGGCGCTGACGGAAGCGGCGGGTGCGCGTGAGCCGGAGCGTGATCCGGAGCCGGAGCCTGTGGGGTGAACCGGTGACGGTGCGTCAGGGAGCGGGCGTCAGGCCGCCGCCGGGCGAGGGTGACCGATGTGCGGCTTATCGGCGAATGGGCGGCGTTGATTTGTCGATAAGCCAAGTTAAAAAAGGTTGTTGGCGATAACGATTCCGAGTCGGATCGGTTATCGAACGGCAGTACTGGGGACCGTCGTCTGCCGCTTCCCTAGGATGCCGGACATGGCTAGCGGGGCAGTTGGTAGTTGATGCCACGCAGGTGGCAGGTGATTCTGCCCCTTTCAATCTGCTGGCGGGATCACCCCCCTCGAAGTGAACGGGTCCCGTCCGGAGGGGAATTCTGTGTCTTTTGCGCGTTCTGTGTTCTCTGCGTTCTCTGCGTTGTCCGCTCTCTCCGGGGGGCGCGCGTGCTCTGCGCCGTCCGGGCGGAGACGGGGCGCAGCGCGCCTCACCGCGCTGACGCTGGCGACCGGAGCCCTCGCAGCGGGCGCGATAGCCACCGCGGGTCCCGCCGCGGCGGAAGAGGCCCCGCAGAACCGGGGCGGAGCCGTCGCGACACTGGGCGGGCTCCAGACGTACGGGCAGGCCGTCATCCGTGACAACGGGACGAGCCAGCAGGTCCCGGCCGGACTCTTCGAGATGTCCGTGGACGGCGGCGGCACCCTCCAGACGTACTGCATCGACATCCTCAACCCCACGCAGAAGGACGCGAAGTACCAGGAGACCGCCTGGAGCGGCACTTCGCTGAACGGCAACAAGAACGCGGGCAGGATCAGCTGGATCCTCCAGCACTCGTACCCCCAGGTGAACGACCTCGCCGCGCTGGCCCGCAAGGCGGGCGCGCGGACGCTCACCGAACAGTCGGCGGCTGCCGGTACGCAGGTGGCGATCTGGCGCTACTCCGACGGCGCCGAGGTGGACGCGTTCGACCCGCAGGCCGAGAAGCTCGCGGACTACCTCTACAAGAGCGCGCGGGGCGCGGCCGAGCCCAAGGCCTCGCTGACCCTCGACCCGCCTGCGGTCTCGGGGCACGCGGGGGAGCGGCTCGGTCCGGTCACCGTGCGGACGAACGCGGACGCCGTGTCGGTGACCCCGCCCGCCGACTCGGTGGCGAGCGGCGTGGAGATCGTCGGCAAGGACGGGAAGCCCGTCACCTCCGCGGCCAACGGGAGCCAGCTGTTCTTCGACGTCCCCAAGGACACCCCGGACGGCTCGGCGGAACTCTCCGTGCAGGCGTCGACCACGGTGCCGGTCGGCAGGGCCTTCACCTCCGAGAGCCGGAGCCAGACGCAGATTCTGGCGGGCTCCAGCGAGTCGACGGTCTCCGCGACGGCGAGCGCCAGCTGGGCCGAGGAGGGCGCGATACCGACGTTGTCGGCGGATAAGAACTGCGCCAGGAACGGCGTGGACATCACGGCGGGCAACAAGGGCGACGAGCCGTTCTCCTTCCGCCTCATGGGCCTCAAGCACACCATCGCGGCCGGCACGTCGCGCACGGTGACGATCCCTCTTCAGGAGGACCAGCCCTACGACTTCACGATCAACGGGCCGAACGGCTTCGAGAAGCGGTTCAAGGGCGTGCTCGACTGCAAGACCGAAGGCAGCACGATCGGCAGCAAGACGGAGCCCGTGGCCGACCCGAGTCCCGCGTCGGCAGGCGGCACCGGTACCGGCGGCGGTGACCTCGCGGAGACGGGCGGCTCCAGCGCGACGCCGATGATCGCCGGTATAGCGGTCCTCATGGTCGTGCTTGGTGCGGCGGCGATGTTCTTCCTCCGCAAGAAGGAGGACCCGGCGGGCCCGGCGGGCGCGGAGACGTCCGGCGAGGAGTGAGGCGGTAGCGCGGGTGGGCGGCCCCTGCGACGGGGCCGCCGCTCCATAACGGCGTCCGCTTCCTGTCTGCCTGTCTACCGGTCGGCGTCTCGGTGAGCGTCCCGGTGAGCCGTGCCCTCGGCGCTCGCGGCGTTGGCGTAACGCGCGGCCAGTTCGGCGAACGCGCTGGTCAGTTCCGGTGGGCCGATGACGTGGATGTCGGTGTCGAAGTGGCCGATGGTGGCGGCCAGGCCGGTCCATGACCAGGAGCCGAGGGTGAGACGGCAGCGTTCGGGGCCGATCTCTTCGACGATTCCGTCCTGTACGAAGGGGGCCACGGCCTGCGCGGGGAGGCTGAGGACGACTTCTCCGCGGCAGGGCCAGTCGGTGGTGGAGCCGTCCGTCCCACGGAACCGGCCGGTGATGAACGCGGCCACGTCGCTGCCCTGTCCGCCGTCTCTGCCGTCACCGCCGCCTCTGCCGCCTCCGCCCCCGGCGCCCCCGCCGGGGAGTCGGCGGGGGGAGAAGCGCGGGCCGGTAGGGGTGCGGGGGCGCATCCGGTCGGCGCGGAAGATGCGCCAGTCGTCGCGGTCGAGGTCCCAGGCGATCAGGTACCAGCGGCCGCGCCAGGTGACGAGGTGGTGGGGGTGCACTCGGCGAGGGCGTTCGGCGGGGGCGGTGCTGTCGCAGGGGTGGTTCGCCTCGCGCCCGCGATCGGCGTACTCGTAGTCGAACTGCCGGTAGTCGAAACGCAGTTCCTCACGGGCGTGAATCGCACGGCTCAGCTCGACGAGGACCTCCGTGCCGACGGGTGAGGCGTTGCCGCCGGTCTCCGGTGCCTGGACGGCAGTGACCTGCAACATGTCGATGCGCTGACGCAGCCGAGGCGGCATGACCTGACGGACGGTGGACAGAGCCCGTACGGCATCGTCACCGATCACGCTGCTGGTGGCCGCGGACTGCAGGGCGAGGGCCAGGGCGACGGCCTGGTCGTCGTCGAACAGCAGCGGGGGCAGTTGCGAACCGGCGTCCAGACGGTAGCCGCCGAGGGGGCCCTTGAAAGCGCGGATCGGATAGCCGAGGTCCCGTAGCCGGTCGATGTCCCGGCGCACCGTGCGCGGGGTGATGCCGAGCCGCTCGGCGAGATCGTCACCGGACCAGTCGCGGTGCGTCTGGAGCAGCGAGAGCAGCGCGAGCAGCCGGGAGGACGTCTTCTGCATGCTCTCCACTCTGCCCGAAGTACAGGACCCGACCTGTCCGCTACTCCTGGAATGGTGGCCCATGGTGGCCCATGGTGGCTCTCACCGAACCACCCCACCCCACCCCACCCCACCCCACCCCCGAACGAGCAGCAGGAGACAGCCATGCCCATCACGACCACCACCCACCTGAACTTCCGGGGCGACGCGCGGGCGGCGCTGGACCACTACCAGTCCGTATTCGGCGGGCGCGTCGCAGCAGTCACGTACAAGGACATGGGCAACGTGCGGAACGAGAACGAGGCGGACTGGGTGGTGTGGGGCGAGGTGGCGGGCGACAACGGCTTCCACGTCATGGCCTACGACGTGCCCTCGCACTTGCCCTGGGACCGGGGCAGCAATTCGTTCTTCGTCTCCGTGCGCGGTGACGACACGGACGAGATCACCGCTCTGTGGCAGAAACTGGCGGAGGGATCGACGGTGGTGCAGCCGCTGGAGCCGTCGCGGTGGGCACCGCTGTACGGGATGCTCACCGACCGCTTCGGCGTGACCTGGGTCCTGGACGTAGCGACCCCTTACAACGGGGACGTAGCGACTCCGTACAGCGGGGACGTAGCGACCCCGGACAACGGCTGACCGGCCCACGAACGAACGGCGGTCTCAAGACCCCAATGGCTCCCCCCAACCTCAACCCCAACCCCGTCCCCAACTCCAACCCCAACCCCGTCCCCAACTCCAACCCCAACCCCGTCCCCAACTCCAACCCCACCCCCGTCCCCAACTCCAACCCCAACCCCGTCCCCAACTCCAACCCCACCCCCGGTCAGACCCTCACCTCACGCGCCCTCAACCGCGCCACCCTGGCCCGCCAGTACCTGCTCGACCGCACCACCACACCGGTCAGGGAAGCGGTGGCGCACCTTGCCGGACTGCAAGCTCAAGAGCCGCAGGAACCCTTCATCGGCCTGTGGTCGAGGCTGCGCGCCTTCACGCCCGACCAGCTCGACCGGGCGCTGACGGACCGGCACGTCGTACGCACCCACCTGATGCGCCGCACCGTCCACCTGGTCACCGACGACGACGCTCTCGCCTGGCGGGCCCGCCACGACAACATGCTGCGCCAACGAGTGCTTGCCACCTACCGGCGCGAACTCGACGGCATCGACCTCGACGAACTTGCCGCGGCGGGCCGAGCGGTCATGGCCGATCGCCGGCCCCGCACCATGGCCGAGCTCGTCCAGGCAGTGCAGGACCGCTGGCCGGACCCACCGCGCCGCGCCCTGGGCGAACTCCTCGTGGCGGCCCTCATCCCGATGGCGCAGCTGCCGCCACGCGGTCTGTGGCAACAGAAGGCAGGCGTAAGAAACCTCCCATTGACCACATGGCTGGAACGAGACACCACCCCGACCACCCCCACCGCCCCCACCACCCCGACCATCCCCACCACCCCTGTCACCGTCCCACCCGAAGCCGAGGACCCTGCCGGACAACAACTGGTACGCCGCTACCTCGCCGCGTACGGCCCCGCGGCCACCGCGGACATCCGGGCCTGGAGCGGCCTGGCCGGTCTGCCCGCGGCGGTCAAGGCCATGCGGAACGAGCTGATCACCTTCCGCGACGAGCGCGGACGCACTCTCCTCGACCTGCCCGACGCACCGCGCCCGTCCCCGGACACCCCCGCCCCCGTCCGCTTCCTCCCGGCCTTCGACAACGCGATCCTCGGCTACCAGGACCGCAGCCGCATCATCGACGACCCCCACCTGGGCCTGTCCGTCGCGGGCCAACGCGCGGTACTGGTCGACGGCCGGGTAGCCGCCACCTGGACCACGCACGACCACCAACTCCGCGTCACGCCCTTGCGCCCCTTCTCCTCCCCGGAGCGGGAAGCCATCACGGAAGAGGCCAACGCCCTGGCCGTCTTCCTCGACCAGGACATCACCCGCGTCGAGATCACGACGGCGCCGCAGTGATCGTTAGGAGGCGGGCCCGCCGGTCAGCGTCCTCTCCCAGAACATCTCGTCGCGCCACGCGCCGTCGGCGTAGAAGTGGTCATGGGCGATCCCCCAGGAGCTGAAGCCGTGCTTGCGGAGAACGGCCTGCGACGCGAGCCCGACGGCGCGGCTCGTGTGCCCGAGCCCTTGGTGGAGGGAGGAGATCCAGTAGTCGAGATACCCCTATGGCGCCCGGCGGGGCCTTGGGGGTTCGGCGCTTGTGGAGCGCCTCCCGTGGTCCTGCGAGATTGCCCGGCAGCGACTACTGATAACAGTCAGTCGCGGGTCGACTACCCAAGTGATCAGTGAACGTCCAGGTCACGGGCGCCCGCCCATACTGGTTTCCTCCGAGAGGTGGCCGTCAGGCAAGATGGGGTGTATCTGCCCACTCACTGATTGCCGGACGGTTTCTCTTGGCTGAGTACATCTACACCATGCGCAAGACGCGCAAGGCGCACGGCGACAAGGTGATTCTTGATGACGTCACCCTGAGCTTCCTGCCTGGCGCCAAGATCGGTGTCGTGGGCCCCAACGGCGCCGGTAAGTCCACGGTGCTGAAGATCATGGCCGGGCTCGAGCAGCCGTCCAACGGTGACGCGTTCCTCTCGCCGGGCTACAGCGTCGGCATCCTCATGCAGGAGCCGAAGCTCGACGAGTCGAAGACCGTCCTGGAGAACGTCCAGGACGGCGCCGCCGAGATCATGGGCAAGCTCAAGCGTTTCAACGAGGTCGCCGAGCTCATGGCGACCGATTACTCCGACGCGCTCATGGACGAGATGGGCAAGCTCCAGGAGGACCTGGACCACGCCAACGCCTGGGACCTCGACGCCCAGCTCGAGCAGGCCATGGACGCGCTCGGCTGCCCGCCCGGCGACTGGCCCGTCGTGAACCTGTCCGGTGGTGAGAAGCGCCGCGTCGCGCTCTGCAAGCTCCTCATCGAGGCGCCCGACCTGCTGCTCCTCGACGAGCCCACCAACCACCTCGACGCCGAGTCGGTGAACTGGCTGGAGCAGCACCTCGCGAAGTACGCGGGTTGCGTCATCGCCGTCACCCACGACCGGTACTTCCTGGACAACGTCGCGCAGTGGATCCTCGAGCTCGACCGCGGTCGCGCCATCGCCTACGAGGGCAACTACTCCACGTACCTGGAGAAGAAGCAGTCCCGCCTCAAGGTCGAGGGGCAGAAAGACGCCAAGCGGGCGAAGAGGCTCAAGGAAGAGCTCGAGTGGGTGCGGTCCAACGCCAAGGGGCGGCAGGCCAAGTCCAAGGCGCGTCTGGCTCGCTACGAGGAGATGGCCGCCGAGGCCGACAAGATGCGGAAGCTGGACTTCGAGGAGATCCAGATCCCGCCGGGCCCGCGACTCGGTTCGATCGTCGTCGAGGTCGAGAATCTGTCCAAGGCCTTCGGCGACAAGGTTCTTGTCGACGATCTCAGCTTCTCGCTGCCGCGCAACGGCATCGTCGGCATCATCGGTCCGAACGGCGCCGGCAAGACCACGCTGTTCAAGATGATCCAGGGCCTGGAGCAGCCGGACTCCGGCAGCATCAAGGTCGGCGACACGGTCAAGGTCAGCTACGTCGACCAGGGCCGCGCCAACATCGACCCGAAGAAGACCCTGTGGGCCGTCGTGAGCGACGAGCTCGACTACATCAATGTCGGCCAGGTGGAGATGCCCTCGCGGGCCTACGTCTCCGCCTTCGGCTTCAAGGGCCCGGACCAGCAGAAGCCCGCCGGTGTCCTCTCCGGTGGTGAGCGCAACCGTCTCAACCTGGCGCTGACCCTCAAGGAGGGCGGAAACCTCCTCCTCCTCGACGAGCCGACGAACGACCTCGACGTCGAGACCCTCTCCTCGCTCGAGAACGCGCTCCTTGAGTTCCCCGGTGCCGCCGTCGTGATCTCCCACGACCGGTGGTTCCTCGACAGGGTCGCCACGCACATCCTCGCCTACGAGGGCGACTCGAAGTGGTACTGGTTCGAGGGCAACTTCGAGTCGTACGAGAAGAACAAGATCGAGCGTCTCGGTCCGGACGCGGCCCGTCCGCACCGCGCCACCTACAAGAAGCTCACCCGAGGCTGACATGGCCCGCCATATTTACAGCTGCCCCCTCCGATGGTCGGACATGGATGCCTTCGGGCACGTCAACAACGTCGTCTTCCTGCGGTATCTGGAAGAGGCGCGGATCGACTTCATGTTCCGGCTCGCACCGGGGGACGGCAGCCCGTCGTTCTCGGGCGGGTCCGTCGTGGCCCGCCATGAGATCGACTACGTACGGCCGTTGGTCCACCGGCACTCGCCGGTGACCATCGAGTCGTGGGTGACGAAGATAGGCGCTGCCTCGCTCAGCATCTCGTACGAGGTCAAGGACCCCGACCAGGTGTACGTGCGGGCCTCGACGATCGTGGTCCCGTTCAACCTGGAGGCGCAGCGACCGCGGCGGATCACCGCCGAGGAGAAGGCCATGCTGCTGACGTTCATGGACGACGAGGGCGAAGACGGCGATGCCACCGGCGGTTCGGAGGCGCTCGTCGCATGACGGCGCAGCTGCACTTCGCCGACGCCGGGGAGGCGGGGGATCTCGCCGCCTTCCTGGCGAGGCTGGTCCACTACGACAAGGCTGCCGCGGTCCGGCTGCAGGCGGCGGGCGACACGCTCGCCGTCTTCGGCCGGCCGCCGTCGTTCGAAGTGCTCGCCATCCGTACGGCCCGGCTCGTGAAGCCGTACGAGTACGGGCTCGACTCCTCGCTCGACGTCACCGTCTCCGCCGGTGAACTCCTCGAATCCGTGGCGGAGTCGGCGGAGTCCGTCGAGGCCGCCGGTCTGGCCTTCGTGCCACAGGCCGTCACCGGGCCGCCATGGGCCGGAGTACTCCCGCCGCGCGGCGGCTGGCAGCCGGAGGCGGGGCTTCCGCCGGTGGACTCGGTGCGGGGTCTCGTGGCGGCCGCTGTCGCCGAATTCAAGGCGCGGGTCGAGGAGTTGCCGCAGGAGCGGCGGATCAGGGCCGAGCTCGACCAGCTCGGCCGGGAGATCTGGTCCCGGACCGTCGCGGACACCGGGCTTCCCGTGCGGGCCGCGCACGCCGCGCAGGCCCTCGGGTTCCTGCGGGGCGACTCGCTGGACCTGCTGTCGTCCGGGCCGTGGCTGCGGCTGCGTACGAACTACGGGTCGATCGCCGTGCGCCGCGCCGGCGTCGGAGGGCTCTCCGTCACCCCTGCGTGAGCATGCCCGGATGGCCGGATGCCCGTGTTCCCGTCACCCCTGCGAGCTCAGCTCTCGACGTCCCGTCCCGTCCGGCCCCGTGGTCGCGGTCGCGTACACCTGCGTGCGGCACGGGGCCTTCGTACGGCCGTCAGCCCTCGGAGTTGACCATGGACGCCGCCGCGTACGTCAGGTAGTTCCACAGCGTCCGCTCGTGCTCCTCGGAGAGCTTCAGCTCCTCGACGGCGGCCCGCATGTGCTTCAGCCAGGCGTCGTGCGCGGCCCTGTCGACGGTGAACGGGGCATGGCGCATCCGCAGCCGGGGGTGGCCGCGGTTGTCGCTGTACGTACGGGGGCCGCCCCAGTACTGCATGAGGAACAGCGCGAGGCGTTCCTCGGCGGGGCCCAGATCCTCCTCCGGGTACATCGGTCGCAGCAGCGGGTCCTCCGCGACCCCCTGGTAGAAGTGGTGCACCAGGCGCCTGAAGGTCTCCTCGCCGCCGACCTGTTCGTAGAAGGTCTGCTCCTGAAGCGTGCCGCGCGGGATCTCTATCACGCCGTCCATGGTCTCAGACGGCGCGGCCGAGGACGGAAGACTTAGGACCGTCGTCTTCCGGAGCGGGTTCGACCGGGGCCCGCTGCGATTGCCGACTCGGGTCCGATCCGGGTCCGATCCGGGTCCGATCCGGGTCCGAACCGGGTCCGAACAGGGACCGATCTCCTCCGGATCCGTACGTTCTGCCGCTCGCATCGCGGGCAATCCCGCAGCACAGTGGCTCTATGGGACCCACAGTCGACCCCCTGGACGCCGCGGAGGCCAAAGCCGCCCTGGTCCGCGATATCGAGGCCGGCGGCGCCCTGGCGCGGGACCCGGGGCTGCGAGCCGCGTTCGAACAGGTGCCGCGCCATCTGTTCGTGCCGTACTACTACGTCACGTCGTCGGGCGGCGGCCACGAACGGCTGTGGGGCGAGGACCCCGACCCCGCACGCCGTGCACGCTGGCTGAACGGCGCCTACGCCGACGTCCCGCTCGCCACCCGCGTACGGGACGGCGAGCTGCTCTCCTCCAGCAGCCAGCCCTCCCTGATGGCGAAGATGCTGGACGAGCTCGACCTGCGCGACGGGGACTGCGACGTACTGGAGATCGGCGCGGGCACCGGCTACAACGCGGCCCTGCTCTCGCACCGGGTCGGCGACGGGCACGTCACCACCGTCGACCTGGACCCGGAGATCACCGAGTCGGCACGCCGGCATCTCACGGCCGCCGGCTACCACCCGGCCGTCGTCACCGGGGACGGTGCCGCGGGGTGCCCCGAGCGGGCTCCGTACGACCGGATCATCGCGACCTGCACCCTGGACTCCGTGCCGCGTTCCTGGCTGGCCCAGTGCCGCCCCGGCGCCCGCATCCTGGCCCCGCTGGCCTTCGGCCTCATCGCGCTGACCGTGCGGGACGCCGAGCACGCCGAGGGCCGTTTCCTGCACACCCCCGCGTACTTCGTGCCGCTGCGGGGCGGCGCCCGAAGGGGCCCGCACGAGCAGAATCTCGGCGGGCTGCCGCGCACGGCCTTGCAGAACGACCTCTTCCGCTTCCTCCTGGAGCTAACCGCGGGCACCCTCGACCCCTACGAGGCCCTCGCCCTGTGGCAGCGCGAGGACAGGCCGGTGCGCGAGCGCTACGGGGTCACCGTCAGCGGGCCGCACGAGTGGGCCTGGCTGGACGACCCCGAAGGGCCGTACGCCTGGCCACTCGCGTGAGCCCGCGTGTGACGGTCTTCAGCTGTTCCTCAGCTGTTCCTCAGCTGTGCCGGATCGTGATCGTCGTCCAGGCGCCCACGTGCACCCGGTCGCCGTCCTGGAGCGGCACCGGGACGAACGGCTGGATGGGCTCCTCGCCGTTGTTGACCGTGGTGCCGTTCGTGGAGTTCTGGTCGACGACCGCCCAGCTGCCGTCCGGCTGCTGGACCAGGACCGCGTGCTGGTGCGAGACGCCGGGGTCCTCCGGCGGCACCGAGAGGTCGATGTCCGGGGTGTCGCCGGTGGAGTGCCTGCGGCGGCCGATGGTGATCTGATTGCCGGCCAGCGGGCGCTGCTGCTCGGGCGAGTACGCGGGCAGGTTCAGGCCCGACGCCTCGGGACCGCTGCGGTGCATCATCGCCATGAAGTACTCGCGGTCCGGACCGATCGTCGCCGACCAGGAGACCGTGCCGGTGCTGGGACCGGGCACCGCCTGGAAGCCCGGAGGGCCCTGCGGAGCCTGCGTCTGCTGGCCGGGCTGCGGAGGCTGCTGCCCCTGCTGCTGACCCCAGTCGCCCTGCTCGGGAGCCTGCGGAGCGCCGTGACCGGGAGCACCGTGGCCCGGAGCGCCGTGACCCGGAGCAGCGGGCGGAGCCGACGACGAGGGCGGCGAAATCACCCAGTCGTCGCCACCGCCACTGCCACCGAAGGACGGGCCACCGGGACCACCGGGACCGCCGGGGCCACCGGGACCGGGCTGCTGCGGCTGCGAGGGCGGCGGCGGAGTGCCCGTCTCCTGCGGGAACGCGGACGGCGCCGGCGGACCCTGCTGCTGGAACGCCTGCGGAGGCCGACCCTGCTGGTCACCGCCGCTGTACGGCGGCGGGACCTGACCGGGAGCGTTGCCGCCGTTGCCCCCATGGCCGCCGTTGCCCCCGTTGCCGAACGGCGGGATCGGCTCCGCGGGGCGGTTCATCTGCGAGGGCCGCGAGCCCTGGTACCCGAACGGGTCCTGACCCGGCTGGGTGCCCGCGGGCTGCTGGAACTGCTGCGCCGGGTTCGGCGTGGGCGGGTGCGGGGCGGCCGGGGTGTACGAGGTCGCCGTGTTCGTCAGGAAGTTCCAGCGGCACTCCTCGCAGAACGGCGCGTTCGCCTCGCGGGGCGTGCGGCACTGCGGGCAGAGCTGGGCCTCGGCGGCCTGGTCCGGGACGGCCGACAGGTGCGGGCGGCCGGGACCGGGCGGCGGGTAGCCGTAACCGGGGTCCTGGCCGGGTCCCGGCGGCGGATAGCCGTAGCCGGGAGCGGCCGGGGGCGGCGGCGGGGGCGGCGGTACGGCACCGGCCATGCGGTGACCGCAGACCTCGCACCAGTCGTCGGAACCCGACTGGTGTCCGTTCGGGCAGGTCGGCATGTCGGCGCTTCCCCCTCTCCTTCTCCGGCCCTGAGGGCCGTACGTGCTGCTGTGGGGCTGTCTATGGGTATGGGTGCTGCTACTTCTTCACGCGAACGGTCTTCGTGGACCGGGTCTCGAGAGTCATCTCGTCGGCCTCGGCAACCCTCGCCTTCAATCGAACAGTACCTGCCACGGCATCGACCACGTCGACCACCTTCGAAAGCAGCTTCGCGGTGTCCTCGTTGCCCGAGGCGCTGGCGAGCTGGACGGCGCGGCCCAGTTTGGCCGTTGCTCCGTCCATATCGCCCGACTTGCGTGCGTCGAGGCCCTGCTGGATCACCTGGGCCAGTTCCGCCTGGCCCGTGTAGTGCGCCACCTGCGGGTTGATCGACGTCGACGCGGCCATGTCGTCCGTCCACACGGCCCGTACGAGCCCCTGCGAGAGCGTCTGGGCGCTGCCGTCCGGCTGCGGCACGATCAGCGAGACGCGGGCCGCGAGCATCTCCTGGCCGAGCTCTGCGTTCGGCACCTCGACACAGATGTGGTAGTCGCGGGACTCGTCGCCCCAGGACCCGGTGGGGTAGTCGCCGGCGCGGGGTCCCGCCTCCGTGCGGCGGTCGGTCAACTCCTCGACCGTGGGCGCCACCTGCTTGACGAACTTGATCTCCGCGCCCATCGGTGTCCAGAGCCGCAGGCTGACGTCGGCGACCTCCTTGCCCATCGCCGCCTCCATCATCTGCGTGAAGTCGGCGGACAGGCCCGCGGGGTCGGCGACGATGTCGGCGGTGCCGAGGAGGGCGGAGGCGATGCTCGTGACCTCCTTCACCTCCCAGTCGGTGCCCACGCCGCGGGCGTCGCAGGTGAAGCGGCCCGCGCAGGCGTCCAGCGAGGCCTGGAGGTCCTCGGCCGACTCGTGTTCGTTGCGGCCGTCCGTGAGCACGATCCCGTGCCGGATCGACACGTCGGCAGAGGAGAGCAGCCGGTCGACCAGGCGCAGCCAGGTGCCGATCGCCGTGCCGCCGCCCGCGCTGAGCTTGCGCAGGGCCTGCTTGGCCTGCGCCCGGGTCTGCGAACCGGCGACCGCGAGGCGTCCGTCGCCCGGATAGACCTCTTTGGCGACATGGGTGCCGCCGATCACCGCGAAGTGGACTCCGTCACGTACGGCGTCGATCGCGGCGGCCGTGGCGTCCCTGGCGCCGCGCATCTTCGTGGGCGGGTAGTCCATCGAGCCGGAGCAGTCGACCATGATCGCCACGGCCGCGTCCGGGGTCTGCCCCGCCGAGTAGAGATGCGGGGCGCTCACCGCTGACCCCACCGTGCCGCCGCCGGTCGAAGTGACCGTGGCGATCGCGTTGACCTCGCGGCCGCCTTCCGGGAGGTACTCGTTCTGGTACACGTCGACCGAGAACTGCGGCACGTTCGATTTCGAGAAGTTGGCCATGGATTTCTGCTCCCCCTAGACGTTCCCGCCGGCTTCCCCAAGCCGGCGGGTGACACGTGCGCGTGACCGGCCCCCGTTCGGGGGGCGTCACTAGGCGGATCCTGCCCCTTGCGGCACGACACGGAACGGCAGAATCGCCACTGTTACGTTGTCGTGGCCCCCGCCGTCCAGTGCGTGGCCGACCAGGACCTGGGCGCTGTGGAGCGGGCGCAGGGCGGAATCGGCGGGCACGGCGCGTGCCATCTCCTCCGCCGATTCCGCGTAGTTCCAGAGCCCGTCCGTGCATACCACCACTACACCCGCACGGTCCGGCTTGAAGGAAGCGGTGTGCGGCTCCAGTTCGTACGCGTCGGCGCCGAGCCAGCCGGTGATGGCGTGGGCGCGCTCGTCGGCGTACGCCTCCGCCTCGTTCATCAGGCCCGCGGCCACCATCTGCGCGGCCCACGAGTCGTCCTCCGTGAGCCGGACGGTGGGGCCGCTGCGGTCGTCGGGCACCCAGTAGGCACGGCTGTCGCCGATCCAGCCGACGACCAGGAGACCGCCGGCGACGATCGAACCGACGAGGGTGCACGCGGGTGCGTTCTGGTGCGGGGTGTGCTCCCTCGCCTGCGTGGGCTCGGCGGCGAGGGCGTTGACGGCGTCGGACGCCGAGAGGATCGCGTCGTGCATGGCCTGCTGCGGGTGCGTGCCCCGCGGCAGGGCGTCGAGCAGCGATTCGCTGGCCGCGCGCGACGCGGCGAGCGAGGCCTCGTCGGGGCGGGTCGCGGACGAGACACCGTCGCAGACGATCGCGACGACGGCGGGGGAACCGTCCGGCAGTGCGGCCGACGAGATCGCGAACGCGTCTTCGTTGCGGTGGTGGCGCAGGCCCCGGTCGCTGACCGCGGCGACCGCGTCGAGTTCCTGCTCCATGTGGTCGCGCTCGCGGGGCTGTGCGTGCCCGCAGTTCTCGCAGTAGCCGTCGGGGTCGACGCGGCCCGAACGGCACGCCACGCAGAGCTTGGTGCCCGCGGGCGGGGTCGGGTCGGTCAGGACCGTCCGGGGGTCGGCGGGCTCGGGCTCCGGGCGGGCGCCGGGGGCGGGCAGGGGGTACTCGTCCGGTTCGGCGGAGGGCCCGGCGGAGGGCCCGGCGGAGGGCCCGGCGGGCTGCTCGAAGGGGGCGTCGGTGCGCACGTCCGGTGTTTCTCCCGCGTTCGCGTTCGGGTTCGCGGTCGAGTTCACATTCGCGTTCGGGCTCGCGTTCACATGCGCGTTCGGGGAGAGTTCACCGCCCGCCGAGTCCGTGCCCGGCAGATCGGTGGGCAGGTGCGCGGGCACCGGCATGTCGGAGCTGTCCGCGTCCGGGGCGACGGGCCACGGCGACGACGCGGCGGGCGACGCGGCGGGCGGGGGCGCGGTCGGTGGCGCGGTTGGTGGCGCGGACGGTGAGCCGTTCATCGCGATGGTGGGACGGTCGTCCGGCGCGGCCGGCTGCGCCGAAAGGTCGTATCCGCACGCCCCGCAGAACAGGTCACCCGCTTCCAGCGGTTCTTCGCAGCCGGGGCACGTGCCCGCCCCGGCAGTCTGCTGGTGCATCTGCGACATCTTCACACCCACGTCCGAGGGCGGAAACGGTTTGCCCGCTCCACCAGTTCGATCCTTTCCTCGCCACCCTGTGCGAGCCGGGCAAGCGTCCGGTACGAGCGCTCCAGGCCGTACCGGAGGCCGCGCTCGTCCAGGTCGCTGCCGAGCAGCACGGTACGCGTGCCGCCCGCCGGTGCAGCGGGTGCTGCCGGTGGAGCGGAGGCGCGACCAGAGTGCCTACCGGAGAGTACCCAGTCCAGCGCGCTGCCGAGGACCTCGGTGGAGAGCCGCTCGCGGCGCACCGCGTCGAGGCCGAAGCCCGCGAGCGCCTCCACCTGGCCCGCGGCGGCCGTCAGGTCGTCGAGGAAGAGAGCGCCGGGAGACGGCGCGGTGGCCGACGTCATACGGTGCCGCAGCCTGGCCCGCACCGCCGCGACGCGGGCCGCGGTGTAGTGGATGGAGGCCTCGGGCACCGACTCCAGGGTGTGCACGGCGCCGCGCCGGTCGTCCGAGGCGAGTTGCACCCGGGCCAGACCGAACGCCGCGCTGACATAGCTCGGGTCGGTGGCCCATACGAGGCGGTAGTACTCCGCGGCGTTGTCCAACTGCTCCAGGACCTCCGCGCAGACGCCCAGGGCCAGCTTGGGGGCGGGCTCGCCGGGGAACGCGTCGTAGACGGCGTCGAAGGACAGGGCCGCGTTCTCGTGGTCGCCGGTCGCGAGCGAGGCGATGCCGCGGTACCAGACCACCCGCCAGTCGTCCGGATGCTGTACTTCGAGCTCCGCGATCGCCTGCGCGGCGGACTCCGCCTCGCCCATGGCGAGGCGGGCCCGCAGGCCGCGCAGCCGCAGTTCCACGGAGTCGGTCGGCGCGGCCCGCAGCGCGGTGATCAGCTCGGCGGGCGCGGAGGCCATGAGCCCGGCGAGGAACCCCGCGTTCGGGTCGTTCGGGTCGACGCGCGGCACCGGAAGGGCGAGGGCCGTCGCGGGGGCGTCGAGAGGGCGGACGATCCGGGCGGGCGGAGCTGCCGGGGGCACCGGAGGCGCGCTCGCCGGGGCGCCGTTGACCTGACCGTTCCCCGTCCCGGTCACCTGCCCGTTGCCCTGCCCGTGTCCGTTGCCGTGCCCGTTCCCCGCCGCCAGTTCGGCGCGCGCCTTCCGCCGGCCGACGGGCAGGACCCGTACGCCGAACTGCGATACGTCACCGGTCAGCTCGGCGAACAGCTCCGTGTCCGTGACCTTCACCTCGGGCCCGAACAGCGTGGAGAGCGCGGGTCGCGGACGGCCCGTCTGGAGCGCCACGACCTCCCGCAGGACGCCCGTGAGCTGCTCCGCCATCTCCTGCGCCGAGGCGAACCTGCGCGCCGGGTCGGGGTCGGTGGCGCGTACGAGGAGGCGGTAGAACGACTCGTACTTGCGGAAGACCTCGATGTTGTCGGGGTCCGGAAGGGAGTCCACGAAGACGTTCGTGTACCCCTGGAAGTCGAAGGTGAGCACGGCGAGAGTGCGCGCCACGGTGTAGAGGTCGGAGGCCACCGAGGGGCCGAGCTCGGCCACTTCGGGGCCTTGGTAGCCGACCGTGCCGTAGATCGCCGACTCTTCGTCGTCCATGCGGCGGACCGCGCCCATGTCGATCAGCTTGAGCTGGTCCTCGGTCTGGATGGCGTTGTCGACCTTGAAGTCGCAGTACAGGAGATTGCGGCTGTGCAGGTGGCCGAGGGCTTCGAGGGCCTCGATGCCGAACGCGCACGCCTGCTCCACGGGCAGCGGGTCGCGCTTGCCCTGCGGAGTGCGGCGTTCGTTGGCGATCTCCTTGAGGGACTTGCCGCCCACGTACTCCATGACGATGTAGCCGTCCATGGAGCCCGTGCGCTGGTCGAGGTGCTCGACGAAGTTGTAGATGCGCACGATGTTGCTGTGCTCGATCTCGGCGAGGAAGCGGCGCTCGGAGATCGCGGCGGCCATCGCGTCCTGGTCGCCCGTGTCGAGCAGGCCCTTGAGTACCACCCAGCGGTCGGAGACCGCGCGGTCGACGGCGAGATAGACCCAGCCGAGCCCGCCGTGCGCCAGACAGCCCACGACCTCGTACTGACCGTGCACGATGTCGCCGGGGTTCAGCTTCGGCACGAACGAGTACGGGTGGCCGCACTTGGTGCAGAACCCTTCCGTGCGGCCCGGCCGGTCACCGCGCGCGCGGCCCACCGGCGCCCCGCAGTCGGAGCGCGAGCAGAAGCGCTTGCGCTCGGGGACCTCGGGGTTCTCCTGCACCGCCTGGCGCGGGTCGGGGCGCGGCACCTCGGGCACGAGGACCAGGCCCACGCCGAGCCTGCTGCGGGCGGACGTGCCGGAGGAGGGCCCGGAGCTGCGCACCGAGACCGAGCGGGACGTCGAGCCGCCGGAGAGCGAGCGCGAGAGCCGCCCCGACACCGACCTGCGCGAGAACTGGGACCGCGACGAGCGAGCCGACCGGGACGACGAGCGCGAACTCGACCGGGAGCTGCTGCTGTTCGACCCCTTGCCGCCGCCGGTGATGCCGGTCGGGGGAGAGGACACCATGCCCGTGGGCGAGACGACCGGGGCCAGGCCGCAGGTGTCGCAGTACAGCTCGCCGCCGCCCACGTCCTCGTAGGACCCTGTGCATCCGGGTCGCTGGCACTTCCGCTGCTCACTCATGCTTCCCCCCTCCGGTCGGTGGGACCGCCCTGTTGCGGGACCCTCGGTGCAAGGACTTCGGCGGCCGCCTGCTGATAACGAAGCACGGCCTGCTCGGCGACGCGCAGATCGCAGGGAGCGCTCCACAGCATGCGGCGCGCGGCGTCGTACCGCTCGATCAGGAAGGGGTCCTCCGCGTGGCCGAGCCGCGAGACCTTCGCCTTGTACGCGTCCAGGCGTCCGCGCAGCTCCGCGCGGACGGCCAGGGGCTGGGTGACGGCGGTCAACGACTCGCGGGCCCGCATCAATTCGTCCTCGGCCTTCTGCTCCAGGGACTCAAGGAGCGGGGAGAGGCGGTGCCACTGGGCGTGCCTGCGGTACTCGGAGGCCATCGCCAGCTGCTCCTGGAGCGCGGTGGAGGGGCCGCTGACGGCGGGCACCTCGGACGCGGCGATCTTGGCGAGGACCTCGCCGCGCGCGGAGCGTGCCTCGGCCAGCGTGCGGTCCGCGCGCGAGAGCACGTCGCGCAGCCTGCCCAGCCGCAGCTCCGCGTCCTGCCGGACGGTGAGCACCGCGTCGATCTCACGGCGCACGTCCTCCAGGGCACGGGCCTCGCGGTCGTACCGCTCGGTGTGCGGACGGCCGCCGCCGGGGGCCGAACTGCCCTGCGCGGGCTGCCAGAAGGCCAGCGGATCGGACACCACCTGCTCGCGCAGGCGCGTCAGCTCGGCCGTGATCCGCTCCAGGTCGTCGCCCGCCGGGTGCTCGCCAGGGCGTACTCCCACGGAGTGCGCGAGCTGGCGGGTGCGGTGCAGCTCGGCGGCCAGGAGGTCTATCCGGGCGGGCAGCGCCGACCAGACCGCGTCGGCGGCGACGACCATGTCGAGCGAGTGCGCGTACAGGTCGTTCATCCGTGAGACGAGGTCGATGAGGGTGAAGCGTTCGGTGAGTTTGGCCGGTCCGGTGATCGAGGACGACGGCGCGGGGGCGGCGCCGCCGGCGACGGTGACGCTCTCACCGCGCAGCAGCTCGGTCAGCTCCACCAGGTCGTCCCTGTTGGGCCACCGTCTGCGCATCCGCACCTCGTGGGCCGCGCGCAGGGCGGCGGCGTACGCGTCGAAGTACGCCCACAGGAGCGTGATCTGCTGCTCGGTGGACTGCCAGCGCTCCTGCGTGACGCCGGTGAGACCGGCACCTTCGAGGAGTCGGCGGCCGGCGTGATCCTGAAGGGCGAGGAGCGAGGTCTCGATCGCCTCGTGCTCGGCGTCGAGCCGCGCCAGCGCACGGTCCACCTCGTCCCGGTCCATCACAGGACCGGGGGGTCCCGCGACGCTCATCGATCACCTCTCCGCTCTGGGTTGCTGTGCACGTCCGGCGTCAGTCCTCGTACTTCGGCGCGGGGGGTCCCGCCGATTCGCCGAGCGCCGCCTTCAGCCACTTGTCGTACGACTTCTGCCAGCCGCTCTCGCGATAGTCCTCCAGAACCTTGTTGACCCGCCGCACCAGGTCGTCCTCGCCCTTCTCGGGCTTCTTCATCGCCACGCCGTAGTACTCGGTGTTGAGCGGTGCGTCGCCCTTCAGCTCGATCGTCGGGTCCTGCGCGGCCTGGCTCGCGGCGAGCGCGCTGTCGGTCACGACGGCGTCCACCTCGCCGAGCTGGAGCCTTACCAGGCAGTCGAGTTGGTTCGGGACCGTAGTACCGATGTCGGCACCGAGGCCCTTCTTCTTGAGCTCCTCCAGCTTGGTCAGTGCCGTGGAGCCCTTCGCGGAGCAGACCTTCTTGCCGTCGAGGGACTCGTCGAACCCGGTGATGTCCGAGGACTTGGGGGCGAGCACCTGCTGGCCGGTCTTGAAGTAGGCGGTGGAGAAGGAGACTTCCTTCTCGCGGTCGCAGGTGATCGTCATGGTCCGTACGACCATGTCGACCTGGCCGCTCTGTATCGCCTTGACGCGCTGGTTGGTGGGGATGGCGCGGAAGAGGACGGCGTCGCGGTCGCCCAGTATCTCCTCGGCGATCTTGTGCGCGAGGTCGATGTCGAAGCCTTCGAGCGTGGCCGTCTTCTTGTTCGGGTCGCGATATCCCCAGCGGTAGCTGTTCTGGTCGACGCCGACGATGAGCTTCTTGACCTCGCGGTCGCGGATGGCGTCGATCGTCGGGCCGTCCTTGTCGGCGGGCGACAGGCTCTGCTCGGGGGTCGTGCACTCCTCGGCGCGCGCGGGGGCGGCCTCGGCGGCCCCTTGTGCGGACCGGTCCGCGCTCCCGGCCGACCCGGCCGCGCCGCCCGCCTCCGGCAGAGCGAGCACGAGGGAGCCCGTGAGCGCGCAGGCCACCGCCATGGCGGCAGCTCCGCCCCAGCCGCGCAGCCGCGCCAGTCCTTGCGTACGCATCGTCCGCTCGCCCCCTCTCACCTGTACTCCGACAGCCTGCGCCCGATGCCGAGCACGGCGCCCGCGGCGGCAAGGACCGCGAGTACGGCGGCGCCCACCGGGAGGCCCGTCATCGCTCCCTTGCCGTCCTTGGCCGCCTGCTTGAATTCGCCGCGCTCGTGCGTGAGCGCCGTTTCGAGAGCGCTGTCGACGTTGTCGAAGCACTCGCCGGTGGGCTCGTCGCTCTTGTCGCCGACGACCTTGGCGAGCGCGCCCTTGTAGTCACCCGCGTCGTCGCTGTCCCGCGCGGTCTTGTGCCGGTCCTTCCAGACCGAGACGTTCTCCGCGGCCGCCTTGACGGGATTCTTGCCCTCCGCGTCCTCGGCGATGGCCGCGGCCTTGCCGAGCAGCCCGCTGTCGGCGCTGCCGAGCTGCTTCATCTGTGCTTGGTAGTCGACGTCGAACTTGTCCTTGATCTCCTTGTCCGCGCCCACCTCGACGGTCTCCGCGCCGCGGCTGACCAGCGTGAGGTTTTCGTTGCTGCGGGCCTTGAGCGAGCTGATGCGGGCGTCGTTCAGGACGTTCAGGGACTTCACGCCGTGGTCGTAGGAGTCGCCGAGGCCCGAGCGCGCGAAGCTGTGCCCGGCGACCAGCCAGAGCAGCACGACCGTGGACGCGGCGGTGGCCGCGACGAGGCCGTGGTTCAACACGCGGTTCGTACGGCGGTAGTTGCGGCGCTGGGCCCAGAAGAGGGCGCCGAGCGCGAGCAGGCCGAGGGCGATGGCGAACCAGGGATAGGGCTTCGCGTCGGCGTAGTCGCTGTTCAGGCGCTGCTTCTCCGCGGTATAGAGCTGCTCGGCCGCCGGGAGCATCTGGTTTTGCATCTTGTCGTTCGCGTACCGCAGATAGGCGCCGCCGAGCGGGAGGCCCTGGCGGTTGCTCGCGCGGGCCCGCTCGATCAGGCCGGTGTACTCCGGGAGCAGCTTGTTCAGCTTGCTCACCGAGTCGGCGGCCGACGAGCCCGAGCCCGCGTTCGACGCGGCGTTGGCCAGCTTCTCGGAGGCAACGTCGATGTCGCGGTTGTACCGGTCGCGCACCTGGGCCGGTTCCTGTCCGCCCGCCAGGAAGCCGCTGGAGGCCGCCGTGTTGGCGTCGGCGAGGGAGCGGTAGATGGCCGCCGCGTCGTCGCTCAGCGGCTGGCTGCGGTTCAGGACGCTGTTCGCGGCGGCCGAACGCTCCGACATCTGCCAGGTGGTGACCGCGCCGAACGCGACGACGAGCAGCGCGAGGACGGCGCCGATGATGCGCAGCCTGCCCGGTTCGGTCGTCGCCGCCGCACGCAGCCGGTCCCGGCTCTCCACCCACGCGGGACGCCGGGGCGGCGCACCCGGCACGGCCTGTGCGGGCGCGGCGGAGCCCGGACCCGCCTGCGGCGGGACGGCCGGCATGCTCGGCGCGGCCTGTCCCGGCGGCGCTGCGCTGCCGTTCGGCGGGTATGTCACCTCGACCTCGACCTCCCCCTCGGTCATCGGACGTCCACTTCCGCCCGGCGTGCGCGGTGCGGGAAGAAGTGCACGGCCGCAAGTATTGCCGCAGGGACTGACATCCGCACAGGCATTGACCTGATCTTGTGCGGATCATCG
Source organism: Streptomyces longisporoflavus (assembly GCF_014649775.1). Lineage (GTDB taxonomy): Bacteria > Actinomycetota > Actinomycetes > Streptomycetales > Streptomycetaceae > Streptomyces > Streptomyces longisporoflavus. The sequence continues at coordinate 395,037 of NZ_BMTR01000003.1, forward strand.
TGTCCGGATCACTGTGTCCGGATCTTTCCCGTCACCCCGTCCGGATCATGCAAGATCGCATGCCTCCCCTGCCCTTGAATACGCGATTGAGGGGGGTTCGGTTCCCTTCCGGGCCCATGAACCCGGCCGCGCGGGCCTCCCGTGTCACCCCCGTGCCGGGCCCGCGCCCTCGTAATGGGCCCGCACGCGCGCGTGCACCTCGGTGGAGGAGCCCACCTGGTCAAGGCCGAGCAGCGCGGCGCCGAGCACGGGCCGGGCCACCACGACACGCGCCTCCGCCTTGGGCGCCCGTTCGGCGAGCAACGCGCGTATGCGATCGTCCAGTTGCGGATGCCGGGCGGCAAGGACGCTGCCGCCGAGCAGCACCGGGGCCTCCTCGCCGAGCAGGCCGAGCCGGTCGAGGGCCACGGTCGACATGGCCACCACCTCGTCGGCCATCCGGTCCACGAGCGAGCGCGACACCGGGTCGCCCGCCGCCGCCGCGGCGAAGAGCACCGGCGTCAGCTCATGCCGCCGTACCGCGGGTATGGAGCCCAGGTGCAGCGCCTCGATCAGCGCGTACATGGAGGGCAGGCCGAAGTGCGCGGGCAGCGCCTCGCGCAGCGCGGTGGCCTCGCCGCGGCCGTCCTCGGCCCGCGCCGCGTACCAGAGCGCCTCCTCGGCGAGGCCGCCACCGCCGCCCCAGTCGCCGGAGAGGCGGCCGATCGCGGGAAAGCGCGCGGTGCGCCCGTCGGGCAGCATGCCCACGCAGTTGATGCCCGCCCCGCACACCACGGCGACACCCCGCGGCTCGGCGTCCTCGAGGAGCCCCGCCCGCAGGATGGCGAAGGTGTCGTTGCGCACGTCCACCGACGGGCCCCACGCGCGCCCGCGCAGCGCGCCCGCCAACTCCCGCTCCTCCACCGGCAGATCGGCGTTGGCCAGACAGGCGGAGACGTGCCCCACGGAGTCGGTGCCCGCCTGCGCCAGGGCCCGCGTCACCGCCTCCTGCAGGATGTCCACCGCGGCCTCTACGCCGACCCGCGGCGGCTGGAACCCGCCGCCGCGGGCCGCGCCGACGACCTCGCCGTCGGCCGCGACCACCGCGACATCGGTCTTGCTGTTGCCCGCGTCGATCGCGAGCACGCTCGTGCCTACGCCCACGCCAGGTGCTCCCGGTTGTGCGCGACGAGGCTGTCGGTGAGCTGCTCCGCGTACGCGTACTGCCCGACCAGCGGGTGGGCGAGCAGCGCCTTGAAGACGCGCTCGCGGCCACCGTGCAGCGCCGCCTTCAGCGCGAGGTCCTCGTAGGCGGTGACGTTGGAGATGAGCCCGGCGTACAGCGGGTCGAGCTTCGGCACCGCGAGAGGCTTGGCGCCCGAGCCGTCCACCGACGCCTGCACCTCGATGACCGCGTCGTCCGGCAGGAACGGCAGCGTGCCGTTGTTGACGGTGTTGACCACCTGGTGGGGGCTGCCGCCGTTGCCGAGCAGCGAGGCCGCCAGGTCCACGGCGGCCTCCGAGTAGAAGGCGCCGCCGCGCTTGCCCAGCAGGGCCGGCTTCTCGTCGAGCGCGGGGTCGCCGTACATCTCCAGGAGCTCGCGCTCCATCGCGGCGACCTCTGCGGCCCGCGACGGCTTGGTCCGCAGTTCCTCCACCACGGCGTCGTGCTGGTAGAAGTAGCGCAGGTAGTACGAGGGTACGACGCCGAGCCGGTCGACGATCTCGCGCGGCATGCGCAGGTCCGCGGCGACCGCGTCCCCGTGCTCGGCGAGGAGCCCCGGCAGGATGTCGTCGCCGTCCGGGCCTCCGAGACGTACGCCTGTCTCCCACGTCAGGTGGTTGAGCCCCACGTGGTCGAGGTGCACCTCGCCCGGCGCCACGTCGAGCAGCTTGGCGAACTTGCGCTGGAAGCCGATCGCCACGTTGCACAGGCCGACGGCCTTGTGACCGGCCTGGAGCAGCGCCCGCGTGACGATGCCCACCGGGTTGGTGAAGTCGATGATCCAGGCGTCCGGGTTCGTGCGCCGTACGCGCTCGGCGATGTCGAGGACGACCGGGACCGTGCGCAGGGCCTTGGCGAGGCCGCCCGCGCCGGTGGTCTCCTGGCCGACGCAGCCGCACTCCAGGGGCCAGGTCTCGTCCTGCTGACGTGCCGCCTGCCCGCCGACGCGCAGCTGGAGCAGCACGGCGTCGGCGTCGGCGACGCCCGCGTCCACGTCGGAGGTGGTGACGATGCGGCCGGGGTGGCCCTGCTTGGCGAAGATGCGCCGGGCGAGGCCGCCCACCAGCTCAAGACGGTCGGCCGCCGGGTCCACGAGGACGAGTTCCTCGATCGGCAGGGTGTCCCTCAACCGTGCGAATCCGTCGATGAGTTCGGGTGTGTAGGTCGACCCTCCGCCGACCACTGCGAGCTTCATTTCGGTTCTCAGCCCTTTACTCCGGTGAGGGTGACGCCTTCGACGAAGGCCTTCTGTGCGAAGAAGAAGATGATGATGACGGGGGCCATGACGAGCAGCGTCGCGGCCATGGTCATGTTCCAGTTGACCGCGTGGGCGCTCTTGAACGACTCCAGGCCGTAACTCAGTGTCCAGGCACCGGGGTTCTGGGCCGCGTAGATCTGCGGTCCGAAGTAGTCGTTCCAGCAGTAGAAGAACTGGAAGAGCGCGATGGCCGTGATGCCGGGCTTGGCCATCGGCACGACGATCTTGATCATGGTGCGGAACTCTCCGCAGCCGTCGACCTTCGCCGACTCGATGTACTCCTTGGGAATGGTGAGGAGGAACTGCCGCAGAAGGAAGATCGAGTACGCGTCACCGAACGCCATCGGGATGATCAGCGGCCACAGCGTGCCCGACAGGTGGAACTGCTGGGCCCACACCAGATACATCGGAATCACGATGACCTGCGGCGGCAGCATCATCGTCGAGATGACGAGCAGCATCGCGGTGCGCCGGCCGCGGAAGCGGAACTTGGCGAGCGCGTAGGCCACGGGGATCGCCGAGCAGACGGTGAAGAGGGTGCCGAGACCCGCGTACATCAGGGAGTTGCGCCACCAGTCGAGGAAGCCCGGGGTCTCGAACACGGCCTTGTAGTTCGACCAGTTCCAGGAATCGGGCCACAGGTCGCCGCTCATCGCCTGAGAGTCGCTCATCACCGACGTCAGGAAGACGAAGACGAACGGCAGGACGAAGAGCAGCGCGACGGCTATCGCCACACTGTGCACGGCGATCCAGTGCAGGATTCGCTTGCGGCGGGCACGGGCGGCGGCGGGCCCTCCGGGCCCGGGAGCGGTGTGTTCGGGCGCCGCGGCGGGCGCGGCGAGAGTCGTGGAAGTCATCGGGAGTCCTCAGTCCTCCGCCGCGAGCAGCCCGGAGCGCTTGCGCATCAGGAGCAGCGTGACGGCCATGGCGATGGCGAAGAGCACGAGCGAGAGCACGCACGCGGCACCGGTGTTGAAGTTCTGGAAGCCCATCTGGTAGACGAGCTGGGGAACCGTGAGGGTCGAGTGGTCCGGGTAGCCGGGCTGGATCACCGAGCCGGGGCCGATGTTGACGCCGGAGGCGACCTTCCCCGCGACCAGGGCCTGCGTGTAGTACTGCATGGTCTGCACGACGCCCGTGACCACCGCGAACATCACGATCGGCGTGATCGCGGGCCAGGTCACGTAGCGGAATTTCGCCCACGCCCCCGCGCCGTCCAGATCGGCGGCCTCGTACTGCTCCTTGGGCACGTCGAGCAGGGAGGCCATGAAGATGACCATAAGATCGCCGATGCCCCAAAGGGACAACAGCACGAGCGAGGGCTTGGCGGTGTCCGGGTCGTTGAACCAGTTCGGCCCGGAGATCCCGACCGCTTCGAGGATCTCGTTCACCGGCCCCGTGCCCGGATTGAGCAGGAAGACGAAGGCGACGGTGGCGGCGACCGGCGGGGCGAGGTACGGGATGTAGAAGGCGGTGCGGAAGAAGCCGGCGCCCGTCTTGATCTTCGTGATGAGCAGCCCGAGCGAGAGCCCGAAGACCACGCGCACGGCCACCATGATCACGACCAGCCAGAGGGTGTTCCACAGGGCCGGGCCGAACAGGGGCATCTGCTCGAACACGTACTTCCAGTTCCGCAGGCCCACGAAGGTGGGCTCCTTGATCTGGTTGTAGTGCATGAACGAGAAGTAGACGGTCGCGATCAGCGGGTACGCGAAGAAGACGCTGAACCCGACCAGCCAGGGGGACAGGAACCCGAGCGTGCGCAGTCTGCGGCGCGCGGGGTTGGAGAGGGAAAGTGCCATGGCGGTGTCCTCGGCTCAGCTCTTCGACTGGAGGGTGTCGGCGTCGATCTGCTCGTCGAGCTTCTTCAGGCCCTTGCGCAGATCGGGGACGCGTCCGGACTCGACGCCGTACGCGAAGTCCATCAGCGAGACGACATAGGCGCCGCCGTTGACGGAGGGCGGCAGGGCCTTGCTGTGCTTGTTCTCCAGGATGTCGAAGAAGGTCCGGAAGGTCGGATCGGCGTCCAGGTCGGGCGACTTGAGCGCCGCGAACGTGGAGGGCACGTTGTGGATGGCGTTTGCGAAGGCCACGACCTGCTTCGTGTCCGCGGTCAGGAACCGCACCAGCTCCCAGGCGGCGTTCTGGTGCTTGCTGCTGTGCGCGATCCCGGCGACGGTGCCGGTGATGAAGCCGCGTCCGTACGTGTCGGCCTGGTCGTCCGGGACGGGCAGCGGGGCCACGCCCCAGTCGAACCCGGCCTTCGCCTCGTCCAGCATCAGACCGCGCCACTCGCCGTCCAGATGCATGGCCACCTTGCCGGTGAGGAAGGCGTTCTGGTTGGACATCTCGTCGCCGAACGACATCCGGAACTTCTCCAGATCCCTGAACCCGCCCTGTGCCTCGGCCAGTTGCCGCGCGGTCTTGAAGAACTCGTACGTCGAGGGCTCGTCGGCGAGCCGCGAGTCACCGTCGGCGTCGAAGTACCGGGGACCCCACTGCGCGAAGAGCCGGTCCGGACTGTTCTGGTAGAAGCGGAAGTTGGGCATGAACCCGACCTGCTTGTACGAGTCCCCGCCGCTGCGAATCGTCAGCTTCTCCGAGACCTCTTCGAACTCGGACATGGTGCGCGGCGGCCGCTCGATGCCCGCCTTCTTGTAGGCGTCCTTGTTGTAGTACATCCCGAAGGCGTCCGCGAGCAGCGGCAGGGCGCACTGACTGCCCCGGTAACTCGTGTAGTCGAGCAGCGTCCGGGGAAAGGTCTTGCGCTTGTCGAGACCGGTCTTCCTCATGAACGGATCGAGGTCCGCCCACATCCCGGAGTCGCAGTACTGGCCCACGTTGTTGGTGGTGAACGAGGACACCACGTCGGGGGCCTTGTCGCCGCCCGCCCGCAGGGCCTGGTTGACCGTCTCGTCGGATACGTTCCCGGTGGCCCGCACCCTGATGTTCGGGTGGAGCTTCTCGAAACGGTCGATGCTGTCATCGACGGCCTTGACCTCGCCGGGCGTCGACCAGCCGTGCCAGAACTTCAGGGTGACGGGTTTCGTCGGGTCGTCGTTCGCGCTGCCGACGCTCGGATTGGCGCAGCCGGAGAGCAAGAGGCCGGCTGCGGCGAGCGCCGCGGACGCGCAGATGGGCATGCGCCATCGCGGCATGGCGGACTTCCTTTACGGAGTACGGGGAGAAAGGGGTGCTTCAGTACGGGGAGAAGGGGGTCTTCGTGCGTGGAGGTGGAGCTCAGGCCGTGTCGAAGACCTGGTCGCGGGCCCGGGTGAGGGCCGAACGCAGGGCGCCGGAGAGGATGGGGTCGCCGTCGAGCTCGCTGATGCGGATCTGCGGGCGCGGCAGCGCGAGCCCCGTCAGCTCCTCCTCGACCCTGAGGCACAGCTTGTCGCCGCCCGCCCGGGCCACCGAGCCGGAGAGCACGACGAGTTCGGGGTCGACGACGGCGACGACCGCGGCGATCCCGGTGGCGAGGCGGCGTGCGACCTCGGCGAGCACGGCGTCGTCGGCGAAGGCGTCCGCCAGCGTCGCCGCGCCGCCCGCGAGTTGCCGTACGACCGGCGCGGAGACCAGGCTCTGGAAACCGCCGCCTCCGTCAGGGCCGCGCGTCGCCTCGGGCCCGCCGTGCGCCAGCGGGGCGCCCGGCAGCGGCATGTAACCGATCTCGCCCGCACCGCCCGTCGCGCCGCGCAGCAGATTGCCGCCGAGCACGATGGCGGCGCCGACACCGTCGTCGAGCCAGGTGAGGACGTAGTTGTCGTGGTCCTGGGCGGCGCCTTCGTACTGCTCGGCGACCGCGGCCAGATTGACGTCGTTCTCGATGTCGACGGGCGTGCCGAGGACGGCGGCGAGATCGTCGCGCAGCGTCCGCGAGTGCCAGCCCGGCAGATGCGGGGCGTACCGCAGCTCGCCGGTGTGCGGGTCGATGGCGCCGGGGGTGCCGATCACCGCGGCCCGCAGGTCGTCGTGGCCGAGACCCGCCTGGCGCAGCGCCGCGTCGACGGCCTCCGCGACCAGTTGGGCGGTGCGGTGGCGCACGTCCTCGTCCACGGCCTCCGCCTCGACGCGGGCCCGCCCGATGACGGTGCCGGTGATGTCGGCGACGAGCGCGGTGATCCCGGTGGGGTCGGCGGAGAGGGCGGCGACATGTCCGGCGCCCGGATGGATCTCGTACAGCAGGGCGTTGGGCCCGGGGCGTCCGCTGAGGCTGCCCGTGGTGTGCACGAGGCCCGCGGCTTCCAGGCGGCCGAGCAACTGCGAGGTGGTGGGCTTGGAGAGTCCGGTCAGCTCACCGATGCGGGTGCGGGTGAGCGGGCCGTGCACGACGAGCAGGTCGAGCACCGCCCGGTCGTTCATGGCGCGCAGGACGCTGGGCGTGCCCGGGGTCCCCGGAGTGCTGCCTGCTGCTGCCATGACGACACCTGCTCTTCCAGTGACCGCTAACTGTTAGGAAACTTTCCAATTCGTGAGGACCGTACGACCGGCGTGAATCGGCCGTCAATAGCGGACGGCCCCGCGGCAACCAAGTCGTTACCTGGCGGGGTCCGGCGTTGCACGGAGTGCTCCTACCGGGGTCGGGCCGCCGATCTTGTCCGACTGGATTTCTATTAATCCCAACGGGTGGCACGAATTCAGATTGTCGGCGCCGGGCCACGAGAATGACGAGCCTTACGGCTGTTGGAGGTCCGGTGTCCCGCTCCATCTCGTCCCCACCGAACATGACCACCCTGGGGTGTTCCCTCTTCGCGACCCGCTGGCTCCAAGCACCCCTGTACTTCGGCCTGGTGGCCGCGCAGGGCGTGTACGTCTACAAGTTCTTCAACGAGCTGTGGCACCTCATCCACCACGTCGTCAGCGGGCACGCGGACGAGACGCACGTCATGCTCGCCGTCCTGAAGCTCGTCGATGTGGTGATGATCGCCAATCTGCTGATCATGGTGATCGTCGGCGGCTACGAGACCTTCGTCTCGCGGATCGGACTCCAGGGCCACCGGGACCAGCCCGAGTGGCTGTCGCACGTGAACTCGAACGTCCTCAAGGTCAAACTGGCCACGGCCATCGTCGGGATCTCGTCGGTGCACCTGCTCCAGATGTTCGTCAACGTGCACCACACACCGCGGCACGACCTGCTCTGGGGCACGGTCATCCACATGGCGTTCATCGCGTCGGCGGCGATCCTCGCGTACATGTCCGGGCCCATGGCGGCGCAGGAGGCGCGGGCGCGCAGTGTGCACAGGGAAGAGGACTCGCGGGCCGTGGTCATCCCGGTGCAGCGGGACGGCGGGGCGGCGGACGAGTCGTGTGCCGAAGGCGGCACGGGGACGGAGGAGCGGATCGAGGCCGCGGGGTTCCCCGCCAGGAAGGTCCTCGAGATGTTCGACGAGGGGCGTCTGCGGGCCCCCGAGCCGCAGGTGATCGCCCGCCTCGGCAAGGCCGACTTCGTCACCCGCAAGTCGAACGTCGTGCTGCTCGGCGGCCCGGGCACGGGCAAGACGCACCTGGCGATCGGCCTCGGCGTACGGGCCTGCCAGGCCGGACACCGGGTGCTGTTCGCGACCGCCGCAGAGTGGGGCGCCCGGCTCGCGGACGCCAAGGCGGCGGGCCGGCTCGGCAAGGAGCTCTCCCGCCTCGACGCGTATCCGGTGCTCGTCGTGGACGAGGTCGGCTACGTGCCCTTCGACTCCGAGGTCGCACGCCTCCTCTTCCAGCTCGTCTCGCACCGCTACGAGAAGGCGTCGGTGATCGTCACCAGCAACCTGGCCCTCGGACGCTGGAGCGAGGTGTTCGGGGACGGTGCGACGGCCACCGCGACGGTGGACCGCCTGGCCCACCACGCGGAGATCGTCGCCCTCGACGCCGACAGCTACCGGACGCGGCACCCGGGGCACCTGGAATCCGCCGGGCGCCCGCACTGACCCCGGGGACACCGACCCGGGGACGCACCGGACGTACCGCTACTTCGACAGATTCGGCGGCGGGGTTATCGGCGAGGCCGCGAGCGACTGCGGCGACGTCGTGGACGCGTACGCAGAGGGAGCCGCCATGCCCGCCGACGGGTCCGCGGCCGCCTCCTCCGTCGCCTGGAGCGGCAGGCCGCCCACGATACGGATGCCCGCCGCGTCGAAGGCCCGCTTGATGCGCCAGCGCAGCTCGCGCTCCACGCCGAGCGCGTTGCCCGGCATCGTCTTCGCGGAGACCCGTACGACCATCGAGTCCAGGAGCACGCTGTCCAGGCCGAGGACCTCGACCGGGCCCCACAGGCGCTCGTTCCACGGCTCGTCCTTGGCCATGGCCTCGCCCACCTCGACCAGCTTCTCCTGGATCTTCTCCAGATCCTCGTCCGGGCGGACGGTGACGTCCACGCCCGCCGTGGACCAGCCCTGGCTGAGATTGCCGATGCGCTTGACCTCGCCGTTGCGGACGTACCAGATCTCGCCGTCCTCGCCGCGCAGCTTGGTCACCCGCAGGCCGACCTCGATGACCTCACCCGATGCCACGCCCGCGTCGATCGAGTCGCCCACGCCGTACTGATCCTCCAGGATCATGAAGACGCCGGAGAGGAAGTCCGTGACGAGGTTGCGGGCGCCGAAACCGATCGCCACACCCGCGACACCCGCCGAGGCGAGCAGCGGGGCGAGGTTGATCTGGAACGTGCCGAGGATCATCAGCGCGGCCGTGCCCAGGATCAGGAACGACGCCACCGAGCGCAGCACCGAACCTATGGCCTGCGAACGCTGGCGGCGGCGCTCCACGTTGACCAGGAGACCGCCGAGCGCCGTTCCGTTCACGGACTGCGCCGTGCGGTTCATGCGTTCGATGAGCTTGGTGATCGAACGCCGGATGACCACGCGCAGGACGATGGCCACGGCGAGGATCAGCAGGATGCGGAGCCCGATGCCCAGCCACGCCGACCAGTTCTGCTCGACCCAGCTCGCGGCGTTCGTCGCGTGCTCCTGGGCGTCTTCCAGGGTCGGGGGCTTCGGCGTCGGTTTGTCGTCCGGGTCCGTTCCGGCTGTCGACAGGACGGACAGGAACACGGCAGGTACCTCCAGGCATAGCGGCCTGCCCAGGAGATGCACCGGGCAGAGACACCACACTAACGGGGCATTGTGTGTGGATCGTTGTGATGTTTGAGGGAGAGACAGTGCTCACTTGGGGAAGATGAGGGTGTTGTACATCTGTGGTCGAAAACACTCCGAGCCCGTTACGGGTACATGCTGGCGCTCGGACCAGGCATGAGGGGAGACTGGCTACAGATCGTCCCGGCGCGAGCCACGCGCCGCCGGCGTACAAGGAGGCATCCGTGCCGCACGTCCTGGTCCTTAATGCGTCGTACGAGCCCCTGGGCGTCGTACCGCTTCGCCGCGCGCTCGTCCTCGTCCTGGAGAACAAGGCTCTCTGCCTCGAGGAATCCGGCGCCTTCATGCACAGCGCAACGCGCACTGTCCCCGCACCCAGCGTGGTCCGCCTCAAGCGGTTCGTCCGGGTCCCCTACAGGGGGCCCGTTCCTCTGACCAGGCGGGCGCTCTTCGCCCGCGACGGCGGTCGGTGCATGTACTGCGGTGGCGTCGCAACCAGCGTCGACCACGTCATTCCGAAGAGCCGTGGCGGTCAGCACGCCTGGGAGAACGTGGTGGCGTCCTGCCGCCGCTGCAACCACACCAAGGCGGACCGCCATCTCCTGGAGCTGGGGTGGCGCCTGCGTCACAAGCCCGCGCCGCCCTCGGGGCTCGCGTGGCGCATCATCGGGACCGGGCATAGGGATCCGCGCTGGCTGCCGTACTTGCAGCCGTTCGGCGCGGACGACGCGATGGCCCGGATCGACGGCATTTCTGCCTGAGAGATCCGGGCTTTTACGTGTGGCCGGGGCGGTTCTACCGCTCCGGCCCTCCGGCACCGCTCCGGCCCGCGGTCACTGGCCGTTGCGCCGCTGCACGGCCGTGATCACCGCGGCGAGCGCCGCGACACCGCCGCCGAGCAGCCCTGCGCCCGCGCCCGCCGAACCGTGGTCGACGCAGTACTTGGCGATCCAGAGGTAGCCGACGATCCCGCCCGCGCCGAGGGTCACGCCGGTCACCACGCCCGCCGCCCGGAACCACACGTTGATCACGTCGAGGCGGCGGTTGTGCTCGGCGTCCCTGATGCGCTGGTCGACGAGCTTGTTCTTCATCTGGAATTCCTGCTCGACGAGCGACAGCATGCGCTCGGCCGAGTCCGACACCAGCTCGTTCCAGATCTTCATCTGCTCGCCGGACGGCAGCTCGCGGTACTCACCGGCCGCGGGCTGCGCCGCGGGTTCCGGGAACGTCTCCGGCTCCGGCGGGTTCTCCGGCTCCGGCGAGCGGGGTGGGACGGGGGCGGTCATGGAGTGGTCCCGTTGTCGTCGGGCGATGGGGATGAAGGGGGTGCGGGGGGAGCGGGGCGTGCGGAGGGTACGGGCGGGTCGGGCGGCCGGAGCCGGGGGACGGGCAGCCGGGCGTACAGGGCGTTCAGGGACTGCTCGACCGCGGCGCGGCTCTCCTCACGCGTGGGGCGCGCGGGCACCGGCTGCCGGGAGCGCACGGCGGTGTCCGGCAGCGGTGCCGGGAACCCCCAGGCGGTGAACACGCCGTCCATGAAGGCACGGTGCCGGGGCGCGGCCGGCGCCGTGCCGGGCGGGCGGGCGCGGGCGGGCGGTGTCCGCCGCCGGACGCCGAGGAGCCCGATGACGGCGAGCACCGCCCACAGCCCGAGCAGCACTCCCACGGCCCACGTCCCGCGCATCGGCGGCAACGCCCGCAGCAGCGCGAAGAGCAGGCCCGCGACCACCGCGACGGCCAGCAGGAGAAGGGCGAAGGGAGCGGCCGCGGAACATGCGGACGCGGTGGACTCGCGGGCCTTGGCCAGGGCGGGACGGGTGCGGTCGAGCCCCCGGGCGAGGGCACCGAGGCGGTTCCCGGGCACCGGCCCCCGCCCGCCGCGCCGGTCGGACGCGGTGAGCCGTACGTCGGGGCCGCCCGCGGTCAGGAGCCGGGCCCGCGGGTGACCGGCGAGCGCGTGCGCGGTGAGCGGGCCTTCGCCGCCGAGCGCGTCGGCCAGGAACGGCCGCGAGGAGCCGGGGTCCTGGTGGGCGGCGATCAGGGTGAGTCGGCCGGTGGCGCGTTGCGCCTGGTACTCGTACTGATCGTGGAGTGCCGCTTCGATCCAGGGCTCGTCCGGCCTGCCCGGTTCCAGGATCACGACGATGTGCCGGGCCGGGGACAGGTCGATGACGTCGAAGAATTTGGCGAGCGTCAGGCCGCCGCGGCAAAAGGGCCTGCCGTAGGTGTCGCCGACGCCCGAGGCGCCCGTGCAGTGGACGAGGAGCAGGTCGCGGGTGTCCCGGATGATGGCGGCGAGTCTGTGCGGGCTGTCCGGCGATGTGGTGTCGAACGTGACGACACGCTCCGGCTCCGTACGAAAGAGACTGTCGGGCCAGCGGGTCAGGGAGTCACGGACGGCTCGCGTGGCGAAGGGCGGCCCGGATTCGCGCCGTCCGGGGCCCGGCCGGTGCCACTCGTGCGGCAGCCCGGTCTCCGCGTCGTACCTGCCGTACCTGTCGTACCCGTCGTACCCGTCGTCCCACGGATCGCTCTCGTGGGCCGCACGCCGGCCGGCACCGCCCTCGTAGAGCAGAAGGGCGCGCGAGGACCGCGCGTCGGGCCGGTGCGCCCCTAATCGCATGCCGAACTCCCCCCGCCCTGGCCCCGACCGGGCCCCGCCAAGGTCTCGCGTCCATCATCGCGCGTCCGGGCGTCCGACTGGCAAGACCCACGGGCTTCCGGTTGACGTGCGGGGCCGCTTACGAGTCCTCCGCGACGGCGTAGGCCTCCACCGACCAGAGGGAGTAGCCGAAGCGCGTGGCCCGCTTGTCGCCCTGCACCCGGATGTACCGCGTGTCGCGGGCGTCCATGCGGACCGCCTCGCGGCCGCCCCTGCCGTCCCGCACGGTCGCCGCCGTGCGCCAGGTCTTGCCGTCCGCGGACGTCTGCACGCGGTAACCCGCCGCGTAGGCGTCCTGCCAGCGCAGGACGACCTGGCCGAGCCTGACCGGCTCCGCCAGCTCCAGCTGCCACCAGGCGCCGTCCTCGTACGGCGAGGACCAACGGGTCTTCGGGTCGCCGTCGTTGGCGCCGGACGCCGGGAAGTCCTTCGTCTCGTCGCCCGACGAGGACGCCTTCGCGCCGCGCGCCAGATCGGGTCCCGCGGTGCGCGGGTAGGCGCGGACCGAGACCGTCCGGGTCTCGCCGCCGAAGGTGACCGGAAGCTCGTACGTTCCCGCGCGCGTGCCCTCGGGCACGGTGACGTCGACCGGGACGTCCACCCGGGTGCCGCGCGGCAGGGTGGACTCGCGCGGGGTGCGCACCTCGATGCCCTCGGGGGCCTTCGCCGTGACCCTGCCCTCCACGTCGCCGGGGCGCAGGGACGTCAGCCTCGCCGTGATCCGCTGCGGTCCGCCGCCGATCTCCACGTCGGCCTCGGTGCGGGCCAGGGAGAAGCGGGCGTCGGGGGAGTCGGCGTACCAGGGGACGACGTGCCGGACGGTGCCCTCGGTGACCGTGACGCGGACGGCGTCGGCGCGCGGGTCGGCCTCCTTGCGCCCGGCGGCCCCGACCTCGGTGAAGCCCGTGCCGGACAGGCGGGCGATGCGGCGCCAGCCCTCGCCGGGGACATGGGCCTCGATGCCGCCCTTGGTGCCGGGGTCGGTCAGGGCCGTCACCGCCGCGAGGGGGCGGGCGCGGGGGGAGCGTACCGTCGCGCGGTCCGACGCCTGCTCGGTGTCCAGGCCCGCCCAGGTCTCGTACGCCTTCTGGGAGCGCGTCAGGAAGGGGGCGAGGACGCCCTTGCCGACCGTCGCTCCGGCGGCCTTCAGGTCTTTCTGGAGTCCGGTCAGGGTGCGCGACGCGCGCCAGGCGGCGGCGCCGTCGCCCGCGGACTGCGCGCGCAGCATGTCGACCGCCGTCTCGCCGGCTTCGCCGTAGCGCGCCAACTGCTCGATCCAGGGCCCGGCCTCGGCCTTGACGTCGCTGCCCGCGAGCCGCCGCGGCGCCTCCTTCATGACGGTGAAGGCGTCCCGGAGAGCCTGCGAGGACTTCTCGATGCGGGCGGCGTCGGTCGTCGTGCGCGCGCGCCAGAAGTCGTCCATGAGCGGGCGCAGATACGCCGATTCGTCGGCGCCGAGCACGGACGACGCGTCATTGCCCGCCAGGGCCCGCAAGGCACCGCGCGCCTTCTTGTCGCCGCCCGAGAGGTCGTCGATCGCGGCGAGCCAAGACTCGTGCGGGCGGTAGGCGCGGGGGTTCCAGGCGTAGTCGGCGGCCGTGAAGAGGGGGATGCGCGATGCGGACGGCTGCTCCATGGCGTTGCCGAGCAGCGCCGCGGAGCCGGTGGCCACGGCGGGCTCGCGGCCGGTGTAGGGGCCCAGGAAGATACGGTCCTGCGCGAAGTCGTTGACGGGGTAGTTGTCCATCGTCACCAGCGGATGCGAACCGAACGCCTTGCGGGCGCCCGCCAGTTCGCGCCCGGTGATGGTCCTGGGGACCACGCCGACGCCCGTCCACGCCACCTCGATGCCGTCCGCGAGCCGGTCCGCGATGGCGTCGCGGTACGCGGTCGAGCCGTCCTGGAAGTACTCCGTGGGCATCAGGGACAGCGGCTTCGCGCCGGGGTGGCGCTCGGCCAGGTGCGCGGCGACCGCGTTGGCGACGCGGGACTGCGCCTTGGCCGCGGCCTCGGGCCCCGAACCGAAGGCCTCGGCGTCCGCGTCGCAGTGCCACTCGCTGTAGCTGACGTCCTGGAACTGCAACTGGAAGGCGCGCACGCCCAGGGCCCACATCGCGTCGATCTTGCGGTTCAGGGCCTTGATGTCCTTGTCGGACGACATGCACATGGCCTGGCCGGGGGCGACGGCCCAGGCAAGCGTCACGTGGTTGCGCCTCGCCCGCTCGGCCAGGGCGCGGAAGTCGGCGCGCTGCCCGGCGGGGTAGGGCTCACGCCAGCGTGCCTGGCGGTAGAGGTCGTCGCCGGGGGCGTAGAGGTACCGGTTCTGCTTCGTGCGGCCCATGAAGTCCAGCTGGTCCAAGCGCTGTTCCCGGGTCCACGGAGTGCCGTAGAAGCCCTCCGTCATGCCGCGGACGGCGGTGCCGGGCCAGTCGCGGATCTGTACGCCGGGGACGGTGCTCCCGGCGGCGCTCTTCGTGACCAGCTGGCGCAGGGTCTGTACGCCGTGGAAGAGGCCGTCGTCGCCCGTGCCCGCGAGGGCGACGGTGTCCTGGCCGTCGATCCGGCCCACCGCGAGGCGGTAGCCGCCGGACGGGAGGTCGCGCCGGTCGCGGGCGCCCAGGGAACGCAGGGCCCGGTCGGCACCGGTGCCCTCGGTGCCGGTGCCCTCGGCACGGACGAGCAGCTTCCCGCCGGGCGCCGGGAGCGGGTCGCCGTCCTCCACCTCGGTGATCTTGCCGGCGCCCGCGTCACGGAGGAGGGCGCGCAGGGCCTCCATGGCGTACGGGTCCGGGTCCCGGCCGGTGACCAGGACGACCTCGTCCGTGACGGTGACCGGGGTCCCCGCCGCGTTCATCGACTGGGGGCGGGGCCAGACGGGGGGAAGGGCGCCGTCGGTCTCCCGGTCGTCGTCGGGAGAGGTGGCCGGGGTGCCGGGTTTGCCGGGGAGGCCGGGGGCGGCGACGGCGCCGGGGGCGCCGCCGAGCGCGCCTGCGATGACAGCGACCGCGATGGCCGCCGCGCCTTTCCTGCGCCGCAGTTGCACGGCCTCTCCTCGGTGTCCCTCGTCCTGATGATCACGTTTGGTGCTCTGGTTGTCTCAGGGTGTCACTGAGCCCACCACTCGCGTGGCCGGAGTGTCAACGGGCGTGGGTGTTGTGCGAGTTTTCTTCCGTGTGACATTGCCAGGCCTGAAACGCGGGACCACGGGGAAAGGAAGATCTTGCGTTCGCACCCCCTTCCGGGGAAACGAATGTGAGTACGCGCACGTTCATACAACGGATATGTCTGCGGCCCCGCGCACTGGGTAGGGCTGCTGCCGAAGACCAGTCCTGACCCCAGACAATGGAGCCCTACGTGCCCGCTTCCGCGAACCTCCTTCTCTCCGCTCTTTCCAAACAGGTCTCCGGGCCCGACTCCGGACTCGACGGCTCCTGCTCCTGCGGCTGCCTGGAGCCGCCCCTGACCAGCGAACCTCCGCTGGCCGACGCCGCACCCCTGACCAGCGAGCCGCCGCTCGCCGACGCCGCCCCTCTGACCAGCGAGCCGACCTCCACCGGCACCGCGTCGGGCCTGGCCTACATGGGGGTCTAGATGGCCCCACCCGGAGTCGCCGGATCCGCCGAAGCCCCCGAACCTGACGGAGCTCCCGAACCCGCCGGAGCTCCCGAACCCGCCGGATCCGCCGCGCCCACCGGACTCTCCCGTCTCGCCGCCCTGCACGGCGTGGCGACTTCCTACTCCCCGTCCCCGGACCGGACCGTTCCGGCCGACGACGCCGCGGTGATCGCCGCCCTGGCCGCCCTCGACGTGGACGCGAGCACCCCCGAGGCGCTGCGGCGCGCCCTCGCGGACCGTGAGACACAGCTGTCCGCCCGTCTCCTTCCGCCGACCGTGGTGGTGTGGCAGGGCGCTCCCCGCGCCGCCGTGCCCCTGGCGGGGCTGCCGCCGGGCACGCGGGTGCGCGTGGAGACGGAGCGGGGGGAGCGGTTCGAGTGGGAGACGGTCTCGGCGAGCGCCGAAGAGGCCGGGACGCGGCAGACGACGGCGCTGTCGGCGCGGTCGGCGCGGCTGCCGCAGTTGCCGCTCGGCGTGCACCGTATGCGGGCCGAAACCCCGGACGACCGCACGGCCACCGCTCACCTGGTCGTCGCCCCCGACCGGCTGCCGCCGCCGCGCGAGAAGACGTACGGCGTGCTCGTCCAGCTCTACTCCCTTCTCTCCCGGCGCTCCTGGGGCATGGGCGACCTCGGTGACCTCGCCGAGCTTGCCGCCTGGTCCGGACGGACCCTGGGTGCGGGATTCGTACAGGTCAACCCTTTGCACGCGGCCGTACCGAAGCCGCCCGACGGGCCGTCAGACCCCTCTCCGTACCGCCCCTCGTCGCGCCGCTTCCCGGACCCCGTCCACCTCCGCGTCGAGGCCGTCGAGGAGTTCGCCCACCTGGACGGCGAAGCCCGCGACCAGGCCGCCGCTCTCACGCGCCGGGCCGCGGCCCTGAGCGAAGCCGTCCTCCAGCAGGGCCAGTTGATCGACCGTGACGCGGTCTGGGCGCTCAAGCTCCAGGCCCTGGAACTGCTCCGCGAGGTCCCGCTCGGACCGGGACGGCGCGCCGCCTACAACGACTTCCTCGCCGAGCACGGCCAAGCCCTCGAAGACCACGCCACTTGGTACGCACTCGCCGAGAGGTACGGCCCCGACTGGCACACCTGGCCCGCCCCGCTGCGCGACCCCGCCTCGCCCGGAACCGCCCGCGCCCGCCGCGAGCTGATGGACCGTGTGGACTTCCACTGCCGTCTCGCCTGGCTCACCGACGCACAGCTGGCCGCCGCCCAGCGCTCCGCGCGCGAGGCGGGCATGGCCATCGGCCTCGTGCACGACCTCGCGGTGGGCGTGCACCCGGCAGGGGCGGACGCCTGGGCGCAGCAGCGGCACTTCGCCGCGGGCATGTCGACCGGCGCCCCGCCGGACGCGTTCAACGCGCGCGGCCAGGACTGGGGCCTGCCGCCCTGGCGCCCCGACCGCCTCGCCGAGTCCGGGTACGCCCCCTATCGCGCCCTCCTGCGCGGACTGCTCCGGCACGCGGGCGCGATCCGCATCGACCACGTGATGGGGCTCTTCCGGCTCTGGTGGGTCCCGGAGGGCCGCGCACCCACCGAGGGCACCTACGTCCACTACGACGCCGAGGCGATGCTCGCCGTCCTCACCCTGGAGGCGCACCGCGCGGGCGCCCTCGTCATCGGCGAGGACCTCGGCACCGTGGAACCCGGGGTCCGCGAGGCCCTTCAGCGCCGCAGCGTGCTCGGCACCTCCGTGCTCTGGTTCGAGCGGGACTGGGCGGGCACGGGACGGCCGCTGCCGCCGGAGAGCTGGCGCGCGGACTGCCTGGCCACCGCCACCACCCACGACCTGCCGTCCACCGCCGCCCGCATCACCGGCGAGCACGTGCAACTGCGCGACCGGCTCGGCCTGCTGACCCGCCCGGCGGCCGTGGAGCAGGCAGAAGCGGCGGCCGACGTGTCGGAGTGGCTCGCGCTGCTCTCCCGGCTCGGGATGCTGCCCGGCGGCGGGGGAAACGAGCAGGAGGAGATCCGCGCGGTCCACCGCTTCCTGCTCGCCACACCGGCCCGCATGGTCGGCATCTGGCTGCCGGACGCGGTGGGCGACCGCCGCCCGCAGAACCTCCCCGGAACCTGGGACCAGTACCCCAATTGGCGGCTGCCGATCGCCGACGCCGACGGCCGCCCCGTCACCCTGGAGGAACTCGCCGCCGCACCGCGCCTGCACGCGTTCATGGACGTGTTCCGCACACGCGAAGAACCCCGTACGGCACCCCCGGGCGCGCGGCCGCTTTAGCAGTTCGCTACGTTGGCACCGTGGACAAGAAGAACGCACTGCGCGCCGGCGCCCTTGCTTCCGGTACGACGCTGATGATGCTGCTCATGTCGTCCCCCGCGCTCGCGCTCACGCCCGACGACGGTGACGACCCGGGTCCCGGCCTGAGCGTGATCGAGACGCTCGGCCTCTATGTCGTGGCACCCATCGTGCTGTTCCTGGTGATCGCGGGCCTGGTCATGGTCGGCGACAAGTCCCACAAGCAGGAGAAGCGGGGCTGACGCCACCGCTTCCCTTCAAGAGCTCCCCGTAGGGGCCCTTCGTCGGCGTGCGCACACGGATGCGCGGGTGTACGCCGACGAAGGGCCCCTACGTGCGTCACACCCGGCGGCCCGCGTACGTCATGGCCGCTCGGCCGTCAGATAGCGCTGCACGGTCGGTCCGAGCCAGTCCGCCATCTCCTTGTCGGACAGCGCGACCGCGGGCGGGAAGCGCAGTACATAGCGGGCCAGCGCCATGCCGAGGATCTGTGAGGCGCAGAGCCCGGCCCGCTGCGGGGCGGCGGCGGGATCGGGGCAGACGCGGCGCGCCACCGGCAGCAGCTGGTCCCTGAAGATGCCCTGCATGCGCTCGGCGCCGGCCGGGTTCGTGATGCCGACGCGGAGCATCGCGGTCAGTACCTCGTCCTTCTCCCAGACGTCGAGGAAGTGGGTCACCAGGGTGCGCCCGACGTCCTCGCGCGCCACCGCGGTGAGATCCGGCAGGCGCAGGTCGATGGCCGACGCCGCGGCGAACAGGCCCTCCTTGTTGCCGTAATAGCGCATCACCATCGACGGATCGATCCGCGCGTCCCTGGCGATGGCGCGGATGGTGGCCCGTTCATAGCCGTCCGCCGCGAACCGCTCGCGGGCGGCCGCGAGGATCGCGCCGCGGGTCGCGTCGGAGCGGCGGGGCGGCGCCGCCGCTGTCTCGGTCACTGGATCAGGTGCGCCTTCGTTCATGCCAACAAGCGTAGGCCAACAGGTGTTGACAGTCCATGGCGGCGGCCCTACGTTAGCCAACAAGCGTTGACCAACAGTTGTTGGCACAAGGAGGCCGCCATGAACGGAACCCGCGGAACGCAGGACACGACCGGCGCCGGCAACCCCGCCGACCCCGCCGTTGTCGTCGTCGGCTCGGGCCCCACCGGGCTGCTGCTGGCCGGGGACCTGGCCGCGGCGGGGGTCCCCGTCACCCTGCTCGAAAAGCGGCCGCACGAGATCAGCAACCTCTCCCGCGCCCTGGTGCTGCACGCCCGCACGCTCGAACAGCTCGACGCACGCGGCCTCGCCGACGACCTCGAGGCCATGGGCAAGCCCCTGGACCGCCTGCGCCTCTTCGCGCACCTGGAGGTCGGCCTCGACAAGCTGCCCTCGCGCTACAACCACCTCCTGGTCCTGCCGCAGTACGAGGTCGAGCGGGTCCTTGAGCGGCGGGCGGTCGAGGCGGGCGTCGACTTCCGGTACGAGAGCGAGGTCACCGGGCTCACACAGGACGCGGACGGCGTGACCCTCGAAGTGCGGGGCCCCGGCGGCGAGACGAGCACGCGACGCGCCGCGTACGTCGTCGGCGCCGACGGCCTGCACAGCCCCGTTCGCAAGGCCATCGGCCTGCCCTTCCCCGGCAAGTCCGCCATCCGCTCGCTCGTCCTGGCCGACGTGAAGCTCGCCGAGAAGCCCTCGTCGGTCCTCACCGTGAACGCCGCCGGTGACGCCTTCGCCTTTATCGCGCCCTTCGCCGACGGCTACTACCGCGTCATCGGCTGGAACCGCGCCCGCAACGTCGCCGACAGCGAGCCCCTCGACCTCGAAGAGGTCAAGGAGATCACCAGGCTCGCGCTCGGCCGCGACTACGGCATGCACGACGCCCGCTGGATGTCCCGCTTCCACAGCGACGAGCGCCAGGCCCCCTCGTACCGGGTCGGCCGGGTCTTCCTCGCCGGGGACGCCGCGCACGTCCACACCCCGGCGGGCGCACAGGGCATGAACACCGGCTTGCAGGACGCCGTGAACCTGAGCTGGAAGCTGGTCGCGGCGGTCAACGGGCGTGCGCCCGAGGGCCTGTTGGACACCTACCAGTCCGAGCGGCACCCGATCGGCAAGGCGGTCCTGCGCAGCAGCGGCGGCATCGTGCGGCTCGCGATGGTCAAGCGCCCCTGGTCGCGCGCGGCCCGCGCCGTACTCGCGTCCTTCATCAACGTCGTGTCCCCGCTCCGCGACAAGGGGATCGGCCAGATCACCGGGATCGGCTACGCCTACCGCGCCCCGAAGGGCTCCCACCGCATGGCCGGGCACCGCGCGCCGGACATCGCACTGAAGGAGGGGCGGCTCTACGAGGCGCTGCGCGAGGGTGAGTTCGTGCTGATCACCCCGGCGGACACGGGGTACGACGGGGGCGACGCGGCGCCGCGTGCCGTCGTGACGCACTGGGCGAGCGACCGGCGTACGACCGTCCTCGTCCGCCCCGACGGATACGTGGCGTGGGCGGCGGAGGAGCCGGACGCGGACGCGGTGCGGGCGGCGTTGGGGGAGTGGGGGGCGGCGTAGGGGTCAGGGGATCGTTCAGCTGCGCTACAAAGAAACCTCGGAAAGATTCGATGGACCTGACGGTTGCGGAGGTGCGACGGTAGTCCCGCCAACCAAGAGATCAGCGAGACCAGCGCGATCAGCGAGATCAACGCGATCAGCGCGATCGAGGCGAATCAGACGAGAGATCCCCGCCGGGTGGTGTCCACCTCGGCGGGGTTCGTGTTTTCCCGGCGCGACCGGGAGAGAGACAAGGGATATCAGTGACTGTCCTGGACCGGACGACCCCCGTTCACACCGTGTCGGCACCGACGGTGGCGAGCAAGGCGCAGGCGCAGCGGGCCGCGGGCCCCATCGGCCTCGGTCTCGCCCTCGCGGCGCTCGCCACCGTCGTCTGGTCGGGCAGTTTCGTCACCTCGCGCGCCCTGGCCGACAGCGTGCCGCCCATCCAGCACGCGTTCTGGCGGTGGATCATCGCGATCGCGGCGGTGGCGCCGTTCGCGGCGCGGCAGGCGTGGCGGCAGCGGGCCCTGCTCCGCAAGCACATCCGCTTCCTTCTCCTCGCCTCCCTGCTCGGCGTCACCGTCTACAACACCCTGGTCAACCAGGCCGGCGTCACCACCACCGCGGGCAACATGGGCATGATCATGGCCGCGTCGCCCGTCCTGATGGCGGTGTACGAACGCCTCGGCGGGACCAAGCTCGGTGTACGCCGGGTGACGGGCATGCTGATCGCGTGTGCGGGCGTCGTGGTCCTGGTGTCCGGGGGGTCGCTCTCCATGGACTTCGCGCCGGGTGACCTGTGGGTGATCGCCGGGGCGCTCTCCTTCGGCTCGTACAGCGCACTGCTCAAGCGCAAGCCGGCGGAGATCGGCGGACTGCCGTTCCTCTTCGCGACGTTCGTGCTCGGCGCGCTGATGCTGCTTCCGGTGTTTGTGGCCAGCTATGCCGTGCAGGGCGGTTTCACGCCGAGCGCCGGGACCCTCTCGCCGCTCCTGTACGTCGGCGTCGTCTCGTCCGCGATCGCGTTCTTCGCCTGGAACAAGGCGATCTCGATCATCGGCGCCGCCCGCGCCGGAGTCATCTACTACCTCCAGCCGGTGTGCGTCGCCCTGCTCTCCTTCGCGGTGCTCGGTGAGGCGATGGGGTGGCTTCAGGTGATGTGCATGGGGCTGATCCTGGGCGGGGTCGTGCTGGGTGCGGCGCGCGCGAAGGAGGGGGCGCGTCCCGCGTCGCACGGGAACACCTCTCCTGACGGTGGGAACAGCTCCCCTGACCGCGGGAACGCCTCCCGTGACCAGTCGGTACGTTGACTCCATGAGCGAGTGGGACATCAAGAAGCTGCAGATCCTGCGCACGTTGAGCGAGCGGGGGACGGTCACGGCGACGGCGAACGTGCTGCGGATGACGCCGTCGGCGGTGTCGCAGCAACTGACCAACCTCGCGAAGCAACTGGGGGTGCCGCTCCTCGAGGCGCACGGGCGGCGGGTGCGCCTCACGGACGCGGCGCATCTCGTCCTGCGGCACGCGGAGGCGGTCTTCGCGCAACTGGAGCAGGCCGACGCCGAGTTGGCGGCGTACGCCCAGGGCGAGGCGGGGGAGGTGCGGGTCGGTGCGTTCTCGACCGCGGTGCCCGCGCTCGTGGTCCCCGCGGTGCGGGAGCTGCGGGCGGCGGCGCCGGGGATCTCGGTACGGGTCCGCGAGGCGGAGGCGGCGGAGGCGTACGAACTCCTTGCCGCGGGGGAGGTGGACGTGGCCCTGTCCCTCGCGGTGACGGCGCCTGCCGCCGCGGACGCGGACACGCGCTTCACGCGGGAGTCGCTCCTCGCGGACCCGCTGGACGTGGCGCTGCCCGGCAGGCATCCGCTGGCGGAGTTGGAGGGGCTGCGGCTCGCGGATCTGGCCGGGGAGCCGTGGATCTTCGGGGGCAGCGGGCCCTGGTCGGAGATCACGCGGGCGGCGTGCGAGGGGGCCGGGTTCACGCCCGAGCAGGCGCACTCCGCCGCCGGGTGGACGGCGATCCTCGCGATGGTGGAGGCGGGGATGGGGGTGGCGCTCGTGCCGCGGATGGCGGCGGAGCGGCGTGACGGCGTGGTGATGCGGGCCCTCGCCGCGGACCGGCCCCGCCGCCATGTGGTGGCGGCGGTGCGCCGGGGGGCGGCGGGCGGGGCGGGGGTCAGCAGGGTCTTGTCGGCGTTGCGGTCGGCGGTGCCTGTGCGGGGAGCGGAGCCGGAGTAGCGGCGACCCCCCTACGCCGGGGCCGCCACCACTCCGTCCCCCTCGGCGCCTCAGCCCCTCCGCGGGCCCCCGCCACACATGCCGCGCTGCGCGCGCCCGCTCTCCCGCCGACGCCACCCGAGCACTCTGCGGATGCGGGGTAAACGGGTGGGTGCCCGGGGCGGCTGGGGCCGTGAAGCCCCTGCAGACGCCGGTCCCGCCCGCCCCCCCGCGGATGCGCGGTGAACGGGTGGGTGGCCGGGGCGGCCCGGGCCGTGGAGCCCCTGGCCGCGCCCGTCCCGCCCACCCCCTGCGGATGCGCGGTGAACGGGCAGGTGGCCGGGGTGGCCTGGGCCATGGAGCCCCTGGCCGCGCCCGTCCCGCCCACCCCTGCGGATGCGGGGTGAACGGGCGGGCGGCCGGTCCGGGCCGTGGAGCCCCTGGGCACGCCCGTCCCGCCCGCCCCCGCGGACGCCGGGTAAACGGGTGGGTGGGTGGGAGACATCCGCCGCGAAGCGGCGGGCTTGTAGGGCGTGTGGCGGACCGCCGGTCGCCTCGCCGGGCAGCGGGGCCGCAGGGCCGCCCCGCACGGAGCAGCCCCGGCCGACAGGGCCTACGCGTCAGCCTCCTGCGCCCGCAGGGCCCGCTCGACACCCGCGCGGGACTCCGTGATCAGGCGGCGCAGGGCCGCCGAGGGAGCCGCCGAGGCCAGCCACGCGTCCGTCGCGTCCAACGTGGCCTGCGATACCTGGAGCGCCGGATACAGACCCACCGCGATCTGCTGCGCCATCTCGTGCGAGCGGGAGTCCCACGCCCCCTTGACCGCCGCGAAGAACTTCTCCGTGTACGGGGCGAGGAGTTCACGCTGGTCCGTCTGGACGAAGCCGGAGATCACGGACTCCTGGATCGCGTTCGGGAGCTTGTCGGACTCGACGACGGAGGCCCAGGCCTCCGCCTTCGCCTCCGGCGTGGGCCGCGCCGCCCGCGCGGCGGCGGCATGCCGCTCGCCCGCGGCCGTCTTGTCGCGGTCCAGCTCCGCCGTGATCCCGGCCTCGTCGAGCCGGCCCGTCGCCGCGAGCCGGTGCACGAACGCCCAGCGCAGCTCCGTGTCCACCGCGAGGCCCTCGATGGCCTGCTTGCCCGACATCAGCTCCTCGAGAAGCGTCAGCTGCTCCGGCGTACGCGCCGTCGACGCGAACGCCCGCGCCCACGCCAGCTGGTGGTCGCTGCCCGGCTGAGCCGACCGCAGGTGCGAGAGCGTCGCCTCGGTCCACTCGGCGAGCGCCGCGTCACGCCCGGCAGGGGCCGCGTACAGGTCGAGCGCCAGCTTCACCTGGCGGTGCAGGGACTGCACGACCCCGATGTCCGACTCCTTGGCGATGCCGGACAGGACGAGGGAGAGGTACTCCCGCGTGGGCAGTTCCGCGTCCCGCGTCATGTCCCACGCCGACGCCCACGAGAGCGCCCGCGGCAGCGACGCCTCGAAGTCACCGATGTGCTCCGTCACGAACGCGAGCGACTCCGCGTCCAGACGTACCTTCGCGTACGAGAGGTCGTCGTCGTTCAGGAGGATCACCGCGGGACGCTCGCGGCCCACAAGATCGTCCACGGCGGTCAGTTCGCCGTCCACGTCCAGCTCCACGCGGTCCGTGCGCAGCAGCTTGCCGCTCGCCTCGTCGAGGTCGTACAGACCGATCGCGATCCGGTGGGGGCGCAGCGTCGGCTCGCCCTTCGCGCCCGCGGGCAGGGCCGGCGCCTCCTGCTTCACCGCGAACGACGTGATCCTGCCGGACGTGTCGACGTCCACCACGGGCCGCAGGACGTTGATGCCGGCCGTTTCCAGCCACTTCTTCGACCAGGTCTTCAGGTCGCGCCCGCTGGTCTCCTCAAGCGCGCCGAGCAGGTCGGACAGGCGCGTGTTGCCGAACGCGTGCGCCTTGAAGTAGGCCTGCACGCCCCGGAAGAACTCGTCCTCGCCGACGTACGCCACCAGCTGCTTCAGGACGCTCGCGCCCTTCGCGTACGTGATGCCGTCGAAGTTGACCAAGACGTCGTCGAGGTCCTGGATGTCCGCCATGATCGGGTGCGTGGAGGGCAGCTGGTCCTGACGGTACGCCCACGTCTTCATGGAGTTGGCGAACGTCGTCCAGGAGTGCGGCCAGCGCGAGTTCTCCGCGTACGCCTGGCAGGCGATGGAGGTGTACGTGGCGAACGACTCGTTCAGCCAGAGGTCGTTCCACCACTCCATCGTCACCAGGTCGCCGAACCACATGTGGGCCAGCTCGTGGAGGATGGTCTCCGCGCGCGTCTCGTACGCCGCGTCCGTCACCTTCGAACGGAACACGTACTGGTCGCGGATGGTCACCGCGCCCGCGTTCTCCATCGCGCCCGCGTTGAACTCCGGCACGAAGAGCTGGTCGTACTTGGCGAAGGGGTACGCGTAGTCGAACTTCTCCTGGAACCACTCGAAGCCCTGCCGCGTGACCTCGAAGATCGCGTCCGAGTCGAGGAACTCGGCCAGCGAGGGCCGGCAGTAGATGCCGAGGGGAACCGACTGGCCGCCAGGACCCTCGTACGAGCTGTGGACCGAGTGATACGGACCGACGATGAGCGCCGTGATGTACGTCGAGATGCGCGGCGTGGGCTCGAAGGCCCAGACGTCGTTGCTGGGCTCGGGAGTCGGCGAATTCGAGATGACCGCCCAGCCGGACGGCGCCTTCACGGTGAACCGGAACGTCGCCTTGAGGTCGGGCTGCTCGAACGAGGCGAAGACGCGGCGCGCGTCGGGCACCTCGAACTGCGTGTAGAGATAGGCCTGTTGGTCGACCGGGTCGACGAAACGGTGCAGGCCCTCACCGGTGTTGGTGTACTCGCAGTCGGCGACCACCTTCAGCTCGTTGGGCCCCGCCCGCAGGTGCTTCAGGGCGATGCGCGAGTCACGGAAGACGGCGGCCACGTCCAGCGAGTGCCCGTTCAGGACGGCCTCGTGGACCGCCGGGGCGACGAGGTCGATGAACGTCTCGGCGCCCGCCTCCGCGGAGTCGAAGCGCACCGTGGTCACCGAACGGTAGGTGCCGCCCTCCTGTGCGCCGGAGAGGTCGAGATCGATCTCGTACGAGTCAACGGTGAGCAGCTTCGCGCGCTGCTGCGCCTCTTCGCGGGTCAGATTGGTGCCGGGCACGCGGTCATCTCCTCAGGTACGACTTGTGGCGTTTCCGGCCATCCTTCCACGTGGGTCCGCGGACGTGGCGGGGCATTGTCCGACGGCCGCCGTGCGGCATTGTTGGCGGGCTGCCGTGCCACTAGCATCCGCGCGTCGACTCACGCCCCGGGGGGAGCGTCCATGGGACTCCGACGGTCACTCCGACGGCCACGCCGATTACCGGGAGCGCCACGATTACCGCGCTCGCGAAGATCGGGGCGACTGGGGCGACTGGGGTGGCCGTGGCAACCGGGGCGGCCGGGGCGGCCGGGGCGATCGTGTAGTGCGGGGTGCGCCCGGTGATCGACGTACTCGTCGTGGGAGCCGGGATCGGCGGGCTCACCACCGCGCTCGGCCTGCACGCGGCGGGCGTCGGCGTGCGGGTCGTGGACGCGGTGGACGCGCTGCGGCCCGTCGGGGTCGGCATCAACCTCCTCCCGCACGCCGTGGGCGCCTTGACGGAGTTCGGGCTCGGGGCCGAGCTGGCCGCCACGGCCGTGCCGACCGCCGGCATCCTGCACTTCGACCGGCACGGCAACCACATCTGGGGCGAGCCCCTCGGCCTGGCCCGCGGCCACCACTGGCCGCAGTACTCCCTGCACCGCGGGGCGCTCCAGCTCATCCTTCTCGACGCGGTACGCGACCGCCTCGGCGAGAGCGCCGTCCAGACCGGTACGGCATTCGTGCGGTACGCCGAGCCCGAGGGGTCCGGGGCGCTGCGGGTCACGCTGCGGGACGTGGCCCGCGCGCGGGAGTTCACGGTGCCGGTGCGCACCCTGGTCGGGGCCGACGGCCTGTACTCGGCGGTACGGAACTGCCTGCATCCCGGCGAGGGGCCTCCGCTGTGGAACGGCGTACGGATGTGGCGGGGCGTCACCGAGTGGGAGCCCGTGCTCGGGGGCCGGACGATGGTGATCGCGGGCAACAACGCGACCACGAAACTCGTCGTCTACCCGATCTCGCGGGAGGCGGAGACACGGGGGCGTGCGCTGCTGAACTGGGTGGCGGAGGTGCGGTTTCCGGTGCATCACCACGGGGCGCCGGGCCCGGTGGACTGGAACCGTACGGGACGCCTCTCGGACGTACTGCCGCACCTCTCCGGGTGGCGGATCGGGGACCTGGACGTGCCGGCGCTCCTCGCCGCCACGGGTTCGACGGGGCGCATCCTGGAGTACCCGATGGTGGACAGGGACCCGTTGCCCTGGTGGGGGCGCGGCGGCGTGACCCTCCT
Source organism: Streptomyces longisporoflavus (assembly GCF_014649775.1). Lineage (GTDB taxonomy): Bacteria > Actinomycetota > Actinomycetes > Streptomycetales > Streptomycetaceae > Streptomyces > Streptomyces longisporoflavus. Next base: position 422,292 of record NZ_BMTR01000003.1, read on the forward strand.
TGGTGACGCGGCCCATCCGATGTACCCCGTGGGGTCCAGCGGGGGTTCGCAGGCGATCCTCGACGCCTGGGCGCTGGCGCGGTGCGTGGCCCTTGCCGGGGCCGACCGGCTCGGCGGGCTGCGGGCCTACGAGGCGGAGCGGTGGGGCCCCGCCAACGCCGTGGCCCTGGCCAATCGGGCGATGCCGGTGGATGAGGTGCTGCGGGCGGTCGCCGAGAGGGCGCCCGAGGGGTTCGCGCGGGTGGAGGACGTGCTGACGGGGGAGGAGTTGGCGATGCTGGGGGAGGGGTATCGGCGGATGCGGGGTAGTTGGTAGCGGTAGCGGTAGTGGGCCCCGGGGCCTTGGGGGCCGTCATCACCGGCTACGTCGAGTTCGTCCTCAATCTCCCCCAAGCCGGCCCGTCCGGCGATTGAGGACATCTTGTACGGGGTCCGGGGCGGAGCCCCGGATAGGTCCGGGGCTCAGGCACGCCATGCGGCGGAGCCGCAATGTGGCACAGCCGGGAAGGGGCGGGGTCGGGGAAAAGCAACGTCTGGAATCCGCCGGCCCCCACCCACCCCCACGCGCGACCCTCGACCCATGACCACCACGTACGCGCCCCTCCCCATCACCCCCACCGCCCTCAGAGAACTCCGCACCACCGACGACGCAGGCCGCCCCTGCGAGCCCTACACCGACAGCGAGGGAGGCGACCCCCTCCGCTGCTGCCTGCGCCCCGTCGCCCCCGGCGAAAGCGTGGCCCTCGTCTCGTACGCCCCCCTGCGCCGCTGGGCGGCGGAGACCGGCGCCAACCCCGGCGCCTACGACGAGCAGGGCCCGGTGTTCATCCACGCGCAGGAATGCGAAGGCCCGGCGCCGAGCGGCGGCGAGTACCCCTTCGCCCGCCCCGGAGCCCTCCGCACCCTCCGCCGCTACAACGCCCGAGGCCACATCATCGGCGGACGCCTGATGGAGATCCCGGACCCGGCGACGCAGGGCTTCGACGCCGCGTTCGCGGAGGCCTTCGCCGACCCGGAAGTCTCCCTCGTGCACGTCAGGGCCGTGGAGTACGGCTGTTTCCACTTCGAGGTCCGCCGCTAGGACCCAGCCCGGGAAGCCGCCTCCACCGCCGCCGCGAACTCCCGTACCCGCCCCGTCTCCCCGTCCCGCCGCCACACCATCCCGAGCACCGAGTCCGGCACCCCCTCCACCGGCACGAACGTGACGTCACGCCGCCCGTGGTACTCCGCCGTCGGACGGCACAGCAGCATCGCCCCGCGATCGGCCGCGACCAGCGTCAGGCCCTCCTGGAGGGTGCGCACCTGAGGCGCCGGCGCGGTCGCGAGCGTGGTCGCGGTGGTGGTCGCGGTAGCGGTCGACGGTGCTTGTGCCGCACGCCAGTACGCCGGTGCCGGCGCCGTCGCGGAGATCAGCGGAACCCCGGCCAACTCGTCCGCGTGCAGCGAGGCGCGGCCCGCGAAGGGATGGCGTACCGACACCGCGACCGTCTGCTGCTGGCGGGAGAAGAGCGGGCCGAGGACCAGATCCGGCTCCTCGACCGGCAGCAGCACGATCGCCGTGTCCACGTCCCCGTGCCGCACCGCCCCGAAGGGATCGGCGAACGGAACCTCCACGATCTCCGTCACGCAGCCCGGATGCCGCTCCTGGAAGTCCGTGATCGCCCGCATCAGACGGGCGTCCGCCGTCCCCTGGAAGCCGATCCGCAACCGCCCCGTGACTCCTCGCGCCGACTCCCGCGCCGCGTCCACCGTGGCGCTCAACTGCTCGTACGCCGGGCGCAGTTGGGCCAGAAACCGCGCCCCCGCCGGAGTCAGCCGCACCCGCCGGCTCGACCGCTCCACGAGCCGCGTGCCGATCCGCCGCTCCAGGTCCCGCAGCAACTGGCTGACGCGGCTCTGCGAGACGTAGAGCCGCTCGCCCGCGCGGCCGAAGTGCAACTCGTCGGCGAGCGCCATGAAGCATTCGAGCTCCCGTACCTCAAGCACCGGCAACCCCCTCGTCCACGCCATATCGATGAGCCTCGCTCATTCAAGGATGAGATCTTCGCCGTTGTTCCCCGCGCGCGCCCGGCGAAGGCTTGACCTCATGAAAGCCACCCGGGACACCCGCCCCGCGCTCACGGAGCCGCGGTGCTCCCTGCCGCCGTCCGTCCTCGCCGTCGCCGCCACCACGTTCTCCGTCGTCACCACGGAAATGCTTCCGGTCGGCCTCCTCACCTCCCTCTCCTCCGGTCTCGGCGTGTCCGACGGGACCGCGGGCCTGACCGTCACGCTCCCCGGCGTGGTCGCGGCGCTCGCCGCGCTGCTGCTCCCCGTCGCCGTCCGCCGCGCGGACCGCCGCACGGTGCTGTGCGCGCTGATGGCCCTGCTCGCCGCCGCCAACCTCGCCTCCGCGCTCGCTCCCGCCTTCGGCGTGCTGCTCGCCGCGCGGGTCCTGGTCGGGGTCTGCATCGGGGGCGTGTGGGCCATCGCGGCGGGGCTCGGCGCACGGCTCGTGCGCGAGGAGTCCGCGGCGGGGCGGGCCACCACGGTGATCTTCAGCGGGATCGCGGTGGCGTCCGTGCTCGGTGTCCCCGCCGGTACGTTCCTCGGCGAACTCGCGGGCTGGCGCTGGGCGTTCGTGGTGATGGGGGCGTTCGCGCTCGCGGTCGCCGGGCTGCTCGCGACCCTGCTCCCGCCGCTGCCCGCGTCGGCGGCGGTACGGCTCGGTACGTTCCCCGGGCTGTTGCGCGGCGCGCGGCTGCGGGCGGGACTGCTCGTGGTGCTGTCCCTGGTGACCGGGCACTTCGCCGCGTACACCTACGTCCGTCCCGTCCTGGAGCGCGTCCCCGGGCTGAACGCGGGGCTGATCAGCGGGCTGCTCCTGGTCTACGGCGTCGCGGGCATCGCCGGTAACTTCGCGGGCGGCGCCCTCGCGGCCCGCGATCCGCGCCGCACACTGCTCGCCATCTCCGCGGGCCTCGCCGCCGTGGTCCTGCTGCTCGGACCCGCGGGCGGCTCGCTCCCCGCGTCGGTGGCGCTGCTCGTCGCGTGGGGCCTGGCCTACGGCGGGGTCTCCGTCTCCACCCAGCAGTGGATCACCGCCGCCGCGCCCCGCGCCCGTGACGCGGCGTCGGCACTGTTCGCCGCCGTGTTCAACGCGGCGATCGCGCTGGGCGCGCTGACCGGCGGTCTGGTCGCGGACGGCTTCGGGACGACGGAGGTGCTGTGGCTCGGGGCCGGCCTCGCGGCGGCGGCCCTGGTCGTCGTGGGGTGTGCCAAGGGGGCGGACGCCGAGTGACGCGAAAGGGGCGGGCCCGGAGTGAATCCGGGCCCGCCCCCATCGGCGTACAAGCGATCGGGCTTCGGCGTACGAGCGATCGGGCGCGGCCTCAGCCCTTGAGCTCGGCCGCCACCAGCTCCGCGATCTGCACCGCGTTCAGCGCGGCGCCCTTGCGGAGGTTGTCGTCGGAGATGAAGAAGGCGAGGCCGTTCTCCACCGTCTCGTCGCCCCGGATGCGGCCGACGTACGAGTCGTCCTTGCCCGCGGCGACCAGCGGGGTCGGGACGTCCGTGACGACGACGCCCTCGGCCGACGCGAGGATCTCGGTGGCGCGCTCGGGGCTCAGCGGACGCTCGAAACGGGCGTTGACCTGGAGGGAGTGGCCGGTGAAGACCGGCACGCGGACGCAGGTGCCGGAGACCTTGAGGTCCGGGACCTCGAGGATCTTGCGGGATTCGTTGCGGAGCTTCTGCTCCTCGTCGGTCTCGTTCAGACCGTCGTCGACGATGGAACCGGCCATCGGCAGGACGTTGTACGCGATCGGCGCGACGTACTTGTTCGGGGCCGGGAACTCCGTGGCCGAACCGTCGTGCGTGAGCTTGGGCGCGTCGTCGCCGACCTTCTTGACCTGGTCGAACAGCTCGTCGACACCGGCGAGACCCGAGCCGGAGACGGCCTGGTAGGTCGCCACGACGAGCGCGGTGAGCCCGGCCTCTTGGTGCAGCGGCTTCAGGACCGGCATGGCGGCCATCGTCGTGCAGTTCGGGTTGGCGATGATGCCCTTGGGGCGGTTCGCGATCGCGTGCGGGTTGACCTCGGAGACGACGAGGGGGACCTCGGGGTCCATCCGCCAGGCCGAGGAGTTGTCGATCACGACGGGGCCCTGCGAGGCGACCTTCTCGGCCAGCGCCTTCGAGGTGGCGCCGCCCGCCGAGAACAGGACGATGTCGAGGCCGCTGTAGTCGGCCGTGGAGGCGTCCTCGACCGTCACACCGTCGAGGGTCGAGCCGGCCGAGCGGGCCGATGCGAACAGACGCAGCTCGTCCACCGGGAAGTCCCGCTCGACAAGGATCTTGCGCATGACCGTGCCGACCTGACCGGTGGCTCCGACGATTCCGACCTTCACAGGGACACCCTCCGTATGTGCATGGGCACAGGCTTTGGCCTGCGCCGGTTCCATCATGCGTCTGTCCACGTGCACCTTGTCCAATCCATTGTCCGAAGTTCGGGATGTCACATTCCCGGCGGCTTCCTCGCGCCCTCGCCGAACGTTTCGGACCGTCCCCGCGTCCTAGGGGAAACGCGGGGACGGGAGGGGTGTCTTGCTGCGCGGAAGAATGCGCCGGGACCGGCAGGGCCGGCGGGAGGGGGTCGATCCGCTCGACGCGGCCCAGGAGGACCGGGTGCGGGCGGTGCTCGCGCTCGGTGGTGTGCCGCACGCCGATCTGCCCGACGGGGTCCAGCAGGTCAGGCTCAAGCTCCTGGAGCGGGCCGCGGACGGGCGCGAGGCGCCGCGTGACGTGTCCGCGTGGGCGGCGGTCGTCGCGTCGAACCTCGCCATGGACTGGCACCGGGCGCGCCGCAGGCAGGAGCGGCTCGGGGAGCGGCTCGCCGTGCTGTGGCGGGAGGCGACGGACGAGGACGGCGCGGAGTCGCGGGCCCTTTCGATGGCCGTGACCCAGGGTCTCGACGCGCTGCCCGACACCCAGCGGCAGGTCGTCGTCCTGCGCTTCTACGCCGATCTGCCGGTGCGGGCGATCGCCGACGAGCTCGGCATCCCGGAGGGCACGGTCAAGAGCAGGCTGCATACGGCGGTACGGGTGCTGCGGACGCGGCTGCACGAGGGCGAGGTGGTGTGACGGTGGCCGGGGACGAGTACGACGCGCTGATGCTGGCCCTCACGGACGAGCCGCTGCCCGGGGACGCCGGGCGGGACCCGGAGCTCGCGGCCGAGCACGCGGCGGCTGTGGCGGACGTCGCACTGCTGCGCGAGCAGCTCGGGGTGGTGGGGCGGACGCTGGCGGCTCCCGCGCCCACGCCCACGCCCGCGCCGGACCGGCCCGTCGGCGTACGTCCTGCCGGACTCCGGCGGCGGCGCGTGACGGTGGCGTTCGGCCTGGCCGCGGCCACGGCTGCCGCCTCGCTGGTGGGCGGGCTCGCCTGGCTGGCGGCGGTGGGCGGGGGCGGGATCGCCGCGAACAAGGACTCCGACGCGGCGAAGGGAGTGGCGTCCGGGACAGGAGGCAAGAGGGCGGACGGGGGCGGCTCGAACGACACGGACCGGAAGCCGGGGGCGTACGCGGCCTGCGCCCGCCTCATCGTGGAGGGGACGGTGGAACGGGTCGAGCCGATCCCCGGCGGCGTCAGCGAGCGGATCGTCCTGGACGTGACCCGCTACTACAAGCCGGCCAGGGGGGAGAAGCGGATCACGTTCGTGATGGACGTGGACGCGGACCCGCGGCTCGGACCCGGCGACCGGACCCTGATCGGCATCCCGAGGGGCGAGGCATCGCCGGACGTCTGGTCCGAGGGAGACAAGGACCTCGCCAAGAGCCGGACCTGGGCCGAGCGGGAACTGCGGCAGGGGAAAGGCACGCAGTGCTAGGGCGAGGACGGAGTCCCGCGTTCGGCGAGTGCTTCGGGGACGCCGGGCGGGCTGAAGGGATCAGCATCAGCCCGCCCGGCGTCCGAGGAGGAACCCGGTGACTAGGGCGTCGTCACCTTCTCGATGAGCACGCTGCCGGTACCGGCGACCGTGCCGCGCCCGTTCAGGAGCGACACCTCACCGAACAGCTGGCGCCCCTCGGCGGCGGGCGCGTCCGCCGCGACCTCCGCCGAGACCGGGGCAGAAGCCCCGTTGGCCAGCTTCACCGGCGCCGACTCGTCGACCTTCACCGAGCCGAGCGCGCCCGAGAAGAAGACGTCCCGGTAGTCGTACGCGGTGGAGCCGGACGGGATCGAGTAGCCCGCCACCTCGATCTCGTACGTACCGGCCGCCGGCTTCGTGACGCTGACCGACTCCTCCGAGTCGCCGTCCGCAGACGAGCCCACGACCACGCCGTCCTTCAGGACCGACAGGTCGAGGTCCGCCGCGGAGTCCGCCGGCGAGCCGATGGAGGCGTCGAGCCGCTCCGCGCCCTCGGGCACGACCACGGTCGTCGTCTGCGTCTCACCCTGCTTGATGGTCGGCTTCGCCGCCTTCGCGGAGCCGAGCGAGCCGCCCTTCAACTTGCCGTCCACCGCGGCGAAGTTGTTCGTGACCTTCCAGGAGACGGGCGCCGGGGTGCCGACCTTCGCCTCGGGAACGGTCTGCACCGCGGGGTCGAAGGCGACACCCAGAACGGACACGTCCAGCTTGTACGGGTTGTCCAGGAGCGGCGACGTCCTGCGCGACTCGACCTCGATCTCCCACACGCCCGGCTGCGGCTCGGCGTACGAACGCAGGTCGGGGCGGCAGGTGTTGGCCGGGTTGTCGTAGTTCGAGTAGCAGACCAGGGACGACGTCGAGTCGACCGGGACACCGTACGGGTGCACCGCGATGAACCGCGTCTGGCTCTTGCCCTTCAGGCCGCCGAGCGCCAGTTCCAGGGACTTGGCGCCCTTCGGGACCGTCACGAAGTACGACTTGGTGCTGTTGCGCTGCACCGAGCCGGAGCCCGAGAACGTGTACGCGGGCTTCGCGAGCGGCGCCGAGACGACGACCGTCGACATGATCTGCTGGTCGATGCCCTCGGTGCGCTCGTCGTCGACGGTCAGGATGGCGCTGTGCAGACCCGCCGACCCGGCCTTCGCCTGCACCTTGACGGTGACCGGCTTGTTCAGCGGCAGCGTCACGTCGTCGTCGCCGAGCAGCTTGAACGTGTCCTCGTGGTTGTTGACCAGGTCCAGCTCGTGGCGGACGCCGCGGTCCGGGCCCGAGGTGCGGGTGATCGTGACGTCGTACGCCCGCTTCTGGCCGGTCTTCAGGCCGCCCTCGCGGTCGTAGATGCCGGTGCCGGGCTTCTTCAGCTCCTGCTCCAGGGCGGTGTCGACCGGGGCCTTCACCGCGTACGTGTGCGCCTTCGCGGCGTCCTTGGCGTCCGCGGCGTCCTCGATGGACTCCCAGGCGTCGACCACGTTGATCAGGCCGGTGCCCTGCGCGTACGCCTGCTCGCCGCGGATGCGGTCCGCGGTCGAGGTGAGCGCCGTGCGCAGCTTCGCCGGGGTCAGCTCGATGCGCTCGCGCTTGGCGGCGGAGAGCAGCAGTGCCGAGGCGCCCGCCGCCTGCGGGGACGCCATCGACGTGCCCTGGAGCATCGAGTAACCGGCGGGGAGCGTGTAGCCCGCCTCGGCGACCGGGGAGCCCGGCAGCCAGGTCTGTGTGGTGTTGATGGCGGCGCCGGGCGCGGAGATGACCGGCGCGAAACCGCCGTCCTCGCGCGGGCCGCGCGAGGAGAAGTTCATCATCGCGTACTTCTTCTCCACGGCGGAGCCGTAGTTGGCGGCCCAGGTCTCCTTGGAGATGGAGGCGCCGACCGAGATGACCTTGTCGGCCAGGCTCGGGTCGCCGATGGTGTTGGCGCCGGGGCCGGAGTTGCCCGCGGAGATCACCAGCTGGACGCCGTACTCGTCGATGAGGCGCGTGTAGAGCATCGCGCGGGCGTTGTTGCCGTCGTTGAGCGCCGGGAGTCCGCCGATCGACATGTTCACGATGTCGACGCCGCGCTTGGTGACGAGGTCGATCATGCCCTCGGTGAGCGCGACGTTCGTGCAGCCGCCGGTCCAGGTGCAGGCGCGCGAGGAGACCAGCTTGGCGCCGGGCGCCGCGCCGTTCATCTTGCCGCCGAACAGGCCGTTGGCCGCGGTGATGCCCGCGACGTGCGTGCCGTGCTCGGACTCGATGACGCCGATGTTGACGAAGTCGGCCTTCTTGCCGACCCAGTCGCCGCCGTACGGGTCGGTCGGCACGTCCTTGCGGATCTCGACGACGAACGGGACGCGCTCGACGACGTCGGTCGCCGGGTCGTCCTTGCCGAAGTAGGCGACCTGGTGGTCGTCCTTGTACGGCTTCATCGTCTCGTCGTCGGTGAAGTCCTTGTTGTTGTTCAGGTCTACGCGGACCGTTCCGGCGGCCGGGTCGTAGAGCACGCCCCAGCTGTCGGTGGTGTCGCCGTCGCGGTTGATGTCGCCCTTGGCGTCGCCGCCGGTGGTGGCCGACTCGCGGAAGCGGTTGACCTGGAAGGAGCCCGCGGGCGCCTGCCAGGTCTCGCTGTCCCAGGTGAAGGTGGGGCCGGTGACCGGGTTGGTCATGCGGCGCCAGGTGCCGTCCGCGTCCACGATCGGGTCGGTCGCGGTCACCCAGTCGGTGATCTTCCGCTCGCCCGTGGTGGTCTTCTTGAGCGCGGGGTGACCGAGGTCGACGCCGGAGTCCAGGATGCCGATGGTGGTGCCGCGGCCGTCCGCCTTCGGGTTCTTCTTCACGAAGTCCACGGCGCCCGTCTCGAAGGACGGGTTGTACGGGTTCTTCGCCGGGGTCTTCCTGCCGGGTCCGGAGTACGTCCCCTCGGCGGCGGTCTTCGCGCCCTTGGCCCGGTCGGCGGCGGGCGTCGGGTCGTCGAGCTCGATCTCGTGCCGCAGGTCGATGCCGTGCACGGACGACAGCTTCCCGGCGGCCTCGATAGCGGCTTCGGCCTTCGCGGTGGGCACGGTCGCGCGTACGTAACCGAGCTTGTCGTAGGTCCGGCCGACCGAGCCGCCCTTGACGGCGTCGAGCTGGTCGGCGACCTGCTCCGTCGCGCCGGGCGTGGTGGCGACCATCATCGTGACGGTCTTCTCGCCGTCCGCCTGCGCTTCGGCGAGCAGATCGGCGTCGGCCGAACCGAGCTTCTTCCCGGCGGCCTTGGGGGTGGTCTGGCCCCCGGGGTCCCCGTCGGCCGCGAGGGCCATGGGTATGGGCCCGGCGGCGGAGAGCGCGGCGGTCAGACCGACGGCTATCGCGAGACGGGTCGTGCGTCTAGCACTGGATCTGTGCATCAGCATCCCTGTACGTAAAGGTCGAAAAGGTCCGGAATCCGGAACCGGATGACCGCTCAGCCTTACGTAAGTGACTGCTGTTTGGGGAGAGTTGTCCGAGCTGTGATCAGGGCGTGACGCAATTCCGCCACCCGCCATGGCCGACAAGGCGGGGTATAGCGGGACTTGCCCTGCGCGGCGGCCTGCCCGGCGGAATGCCGCACGCCGTCCGCGGGTTGTCCGTGGCTGGTCGCGCAGTTCCCCGCGCCCCCTCGGGGGCTCTCCCGGCAGGAGTGACATGACCCCGCAGGCCCTGTACCACCACGGCTCCCGCGCCGTTCAGGATCTCGTCGGCGTACGGGAGTCGGCCGACCACGTGGGCCGGTCCGTGGGCGACGGCATCCGCCCCGTCGTCGCCGCCTTCCTCGAACAGCGGCCCATGCTCGTGATCGGCGGCGCCGACCCGGCGGGCGCCGTATGGGCCTCGCTGCTCACCGGCGAGCCCGGCTTCGTACGGGCCACGGGGCCCCACCAGATCTCCGTCGCGGGCGGCCCCCTGCGGACCGACCCCCTCGCGAGCACCCTTGCCGCAGAGGGCGCCCGCGTGGGCACCATCGCCCTCGACCCCCGCACCCGGCGCCGCGTGCGGCTCAACGGCCGGGCGCGCCCGACCCCGCGGGGCCTGGCGATCGAGACCGACCAGGTCTTCTCGAACTGCCCGAAGTACATCCAGAAGCGGGAACCGCTGCCGGGCGCCATTCCTGGCAGCCCCTCCGAGCCCCGCCGCGGAGCGAAGCTCACCGGCGAACAGCGCGCGTTCCTGGCCGGGGCCGACACCTTCTTCCTCGCCACCGTCCACCCGCACGGCGCCGACGCCAGCCACCGGGGCGGCAACCCCGGCTTCGTCCAGGTCCCTTCCCCCGGCGAAATCACCTGGCGGGACTACCCCGGCAACTCGATGTTCCTCTCCCTCGGCAACCTCGCCACCGACCCCCGCGCGGGGCTCCTCTTCCTGGACTGGCGGACCGGCAGCACCCTCCAGCTCACCGGAACGGCCCGCACCGACCACGCCGACGACGGGACCCGCACGGTCCGCTTCACCCTCTCCGAAGCGGTGGAGACCCCCGGCGCGAGCCCCTGGAGCTGGACCGCTCCGGAGTACTCCGCTGCCAATCCCGGCCAGGAGGACTAGCGTCAATCCGTGCATAAAGAGCTCCGGGTGGCGGCCTACGCCGTATGCGTGCGGAACGGGCAGCTGCTGCTCGCCCGGTGGGTGGCGGGCGACGGCAGCAAGCGCTGGACGCTGCCCGGCGGCGGGATGGACCACGGGGAAGACCCGTACGACACGGTGATCCGCGAGGCCGACGAGGAGACCGGGTACGCCATCGAGCCCGTCGCGCTGCTCGGCGTCGACTCGCTGCGCCGGCGCTATCCCCGCAAGCTCGGCGCCCTCGCCGACTTCCACGGCCTCCGGATCGTCTACGAGGGGCGGATCGTCGGCGGCGAGCTGCGCCACGAGCAGGACGGTTCCACGGACCTCGCGGCCTGGCACGCCCTGGACGCCGTGCCCGGTCTCGACCGCGTCGGGCTCGTCGACATCGGGCTCGACCTGTGGCGGACCCGGCCCGTCGACGGACACCTGCCGACGCCCGCCTGAGGCTCCGCGACGCCTCCCCTTCCCCGGAAGATGAACGTGGAGTGACCGCCTCCTCTCCGCCCGGAGAGAGGTGCGTGACCGCGCAGGGTGCTCGATGATCCACGTACGGTGATCGGCGCTGCCCGTTGCGGTCTCGTTAACGTGCAGGTCATCCCGGATGCCAACGATCCAGTACGAGCGGGAAATCCGAGAACACCGCATGGTGCGGAGCTGCCCGCGACCACTGCCGACTCGTCTGGAATCGGGGAGACCGCGCCATGCCGCGCATACGCTCTGTCGCCACCGCCGCCCGGTCCGCCGCCCACTCCGCCGTCTCCGCCGTGGATCGCCGGGCCTTCCTGGCGACCACCGGAGCCGTCTCCCTGTCCGCGGGCATCGGCTACGCCCTGCGGCCCGCCGCGAGCCACGCCGCCCCCAGCGGCCCCGCCCCCGTCGCGCTCTCCCGGCAGGCGCCCGCCGCCCCCCTCGCGCCCTACCGAGGCGGCACCACCCTGGGCGCCGTCGCGACGCCCCGCGGCACCTCCGGCTACCGGCGTCTCGGCGACGGGCCCGCCTGGGACCGGGTCGTCCGGGGCGACCTCGCCGCCGCCAAGGACGGCCGCGAGGGGCGACGCACGCCGCTCGCCGCGTTCGTCCAGTTCACCGACCTGCACCTGGTCGACGTGCAACATCCGTTGCGTTACGAGTATCTGCGCGCCCAGACCGCGAGCGCCTGGCGCCCGCAGGAAGCTCTGTCGGTGGCCGGCGCGGTCGCGCTCGTCGAGCGGGTCAACGCGCTGCGCGGCGCGCCCGCCACCGGATCGCCGCTGCACTGCGTGGTGACGACGGGCGACAACACGGACAACAACTCCCGCTCCGAGCTCGACTGGTTCCTCAAGACCATGAGCGGCGGGCGCATCAACCCCAATACCGGTGACCCGCGCCGCTACGAAGGTGTCCAGGACAGCGGCCTGAAGCTGTACTGGCACCCGGACGCCGACCTGCGCGATTCCGACAAGGCCCTCGGCTTCCCGCGGGTCGACGGCTTCCTGGAGGCGGCGCTCCGCGAGGTCAACAGCCCCGGCCTCGGCCTGCCCTGGTACTCGACCGTCGGCAACCACGACGCGCTGCCCGGCGGCTGCTGGGGTCCCGGAGACTCGTACTTCTCCGAATTCGCCGTGGGCGGACGCAAGTTGATGTCACTTGACGAGCCGCGCGGCGCCGCCCTGTGGAAGGCCGTCAAGAAGGGCCGCGACCCCAAGGGCGCGCACTTCAAGGAGCTCCTGAAGAGCGAGGCGCGGCACATGCGCTCGGTCACCCCGGACGAGAGCCGCGCGCCCTTCACCCCCGCCGAGTACGTCGAAGCCCACCTCGACCCGGCGTACAAGGGCCACGGACCCGCCGGGCACGGATACACGCAGGAGAACCTCGACTCGGGCACCCAGTACTACTCCTTCCGCGTCAGCGAGGACGTGCTCGGCATCAGCCTGGACTCGACGGACCCCGGCGGCCACTACGAGGGCTCGCTCGGCTCGGCCCAGCTGGACTGGCTGGAGCGGGAGCTGACGGCGAACGAGAAGAAGGACGGCGGCGGTTCGTACGTCGTCGTCTTCAGCCACCACACCAGCAGGACCATGCGCAATCTGCGCCAGGACCCGGGGCGTCCGCGCGAGGGCAGGCACGGCGGTGACGAGATCGTCGCGCTCCTCGCCCGCCACCGTTCCGTCCTCGCCTGGGTCAACGGACACAGCCACAAGAGCGCCATCACCGCGCACCAGACCCCGCAGGGCTCCTTCTGGGAGGTCTCCACGGCCTCGCACATCGACTTCCCGCAGCTGGCCCGCGTGGTGGAGCTGAGCGACAACCACGACGGCACGATCTCCCTCTTCACCACCCTCATCGAGTCGTCGGCCCCGCACCGCACGGATTACGCCGACCTCTCCCAGACCGGCCTCGCCGCGCTCTACCGCGAACTCTCGTTCAACGCCCCTGGTGCCAAGCCCGCGCTCGGCGGCGAACCGGGTGACCGGAACACGGAACTGATCCTCAAGAAGGGCTGAATCCCGCTCAACCCGCGTGAGTCGGTCAACCTCCCCGTGCGGCCCCCGAGTCCCTCCGGCCAACCGCACGTCCGAGAACAGCTGGGGGAGACATGGCAGCGCGCAGGAGAGGCTTGACGGGGGTGGCCGCGGGAGTGGCCATGACGGTGACGGCGGGGGTGTTCGCGGCACCGGCACTCGCGGGGGCGCCCGGAGCCGGCGGCGGGAGCGGGCACGGGGACCGGCACCGGGCGACGCAGCGGGCGATGGAGGCCGCCGTCAACGAGAACGCCCCCGGCGTGACCGCGCAGGTCAAGGACAAGCACGGCACCTGGAAATCAGCGGCGGGCATCGGCGACCTCGAACGCCAGAGCCCGCGCGGCGCCCACGACCGCTACCGCGTCGGCAGCATCACCAAGACCTTCGTCTCGACGGTGATACTCCAGCTGGCGGCCGAGGGCGAGCTGAGCCTCGACGACAAGGTGGGGCGGTGGCTGCCCGGCGTGGTCGAGGGCAACCGCCACGACGGGGACAACATCACGATCCGTCAGCTCCTCAACCACACGAGCGGCATCTACGACGTCCTGACCGACCCCGGCTACCAGGAGAAGATGTTCACCGAGAAGTTCCTCGCGCACCGCTACGACACCTGGACCCCCGAACAGCAGGTCGCCATCGCCATGCGCCACGAGCCGGACTTCGATCCCGGCGAGGGCTGGAACTACTCCAACACCAACTACCTCCTCGCGGGAATGATCATCAAGAAGGTGACGGGGGAGTCGTACGCGGACGAGATCAAGCGGCGCATCATCAAGCCGCTCGACCTGGACGCCACCAGCGTGCCGGGGACGGACCCCTCGATGCCAAAGCCGAGTTCACGGGCGTACATGAAGCTGGCCGAGGCGCCGGACGCCACGTTCCACGACGTGACGGAGCTCAACCCGACGATGGCGGGGGCCTCGGGCGGGATGATCTCCGACGCGGCGGACCTGAACCGCTTCTACACGGCCCTGCTGCGCGGCAAGCTCCTGCCGAAGAAGCAGCTCGCCGAGATGAAGACGACCGTCGAGCAGAACCCGGAGAAGCCCGACAACCGGTACGGACTCGGCCTGGTGCGCCGCACGACCTCCTGCGGCACCTTCGTCTGGGGCAACGGAGGCGACATCCAGGGCTCGACGTCGATGACCCTCGCGACCGAGCGCGGCGGCCATGCGATCTCCGCGAACTTCAACAGCCTGGAAGGCGACTTGATCACGATCAGGGACGCGGAGTTCTGCGGCCAGTGAGACAGACGGCGGCGGAGTCGCGTACGTGAGAGGGGGCGGGCCCGGTGTGCGGGTCCCGCCCCTTTCCGTTTCCCTCCCGCGGTGGCTAGCGCGGCAGTACCACCACATACGCCGCCGGCTCGCGGTCGGCCGAGGCCATCAGCGCGGTCCGTACGACGGTCGCCTGCTGTTCGAGCGACTCGCGCAGCTTCCCGGGGGTCACATGCACGACCGTGATGCCGAGCCGCTCCAGATGCTCGCGCTTGCGGGCGTGCTCGGACCACAGTGTGTCGTCGTCCTGCCCCGGGGCTTCCTGGAACCCCGCACGGAGGCCTTCCCCCGATCCCTGCCGGGGTGCGCGCGTGTCCAGCTCGACCGCCACGGCCAGGTCCGGCCAGAACGCGTCGACGCCGCCGAGGTACGGACCGCCGGGCAATCGCAGGTCGACGTTCCACAGCGGATCGGGCAGGCCGTGCTCGGCGACCATCTGGTACAGCCGGTCCTCCGCGATGGCCCGCCCCTCGGCGAGCAGCGAGTCCACCGCGTCCACGACATGCGGGCGGGTGAGCAGCTTGGCCTGGTTCAACTCGCGTACGACGGCGGCTGGTTCGCAGTGGTGGCCGCGCACCGCCTCGGTGAGCAGCCTGCGCACCGCACCCGCCTCGGAGAGCCCCGCCACGGCGTCGGCGAGCGCGCGCGCCACCGGGGCCACCGGAACTCCGGCGATCTGTACGGCGGTCGGCATCGCCGGGGCCCGCACGAGCCGCACGAACCCGGTGGAACGCAGCCGCCGGGTGCGCGGGACGAGTACGTCGACGCGGTCCAGGGAGAGCAACGGGGGCGCCGACGAAAAGCGGTGCAGGGCGAGCGCCGCGAGGCCCGTGACCAGGGCGTCGGCGTACGGGGCGCGGGGGGCGCCGGCGCCGGGCTGTGCGGGGACGGACTTCGCGGCCCTGGCCGGCGGTCGCCCCGCGTACAACAGGGCGCCGTGCAGGCGCTCTTCACTGGTCGGCGGCCCGGGGTGCAGCAGGCAGACGCCGGGGAGCAGCTGCTGCCAGGGGCCCTCGGGGCGGCAGTGGGCGGCGGCGTCTGCGGCGGAGATGCCGTGGGCGCGGAGCTGGGCGGTGCTCATCACGCGTCGCTGGACGTCGGCGAGGTGACGGAGGGGGCGGGGGGAGAGCGGGGTGTTGTGGTTCATGCCCCGGCCATTCCCGCCGCCGATCCGCCCTCTAACCGCTGTTACAGGCCCGTCGACATAACTGGACAACCCCGTACTAAAGTGCAGACGTTCGACTGCCGAAAAGGTCCGTTTGTTATCGGTACGTTCCAGGCGGCGGCCGGAGCGGGCGGGGCGGGCGGGGCGGGCGCAACACCGAAGCGAGGCGCCCGCCCCGACAGCTCCCGGGAAGCGGCAGCCCCCGGGAAGACAGTCCCTACGAAGCGGCAGCCGCGTCGCAGGCCTGCGCCCGCAGCGACCGCGCGAGGTCGTCACGGGCCTCGAGGACGAGCCGCCGCAGGGCAGGCGCGCCGCCCTCGTGAGCGGCGAGCCACGCGTCGGCCGCGTCCACGGTGGACTGATCGTCCTGGAGGTGCGGGAACAGCCCCTTGACCACGTCCATGCCGATTTGGATGGACCGCTCGGCCCACAGCCGCTCGATGACGTCGAAGTACTTCGGCGCGTACGGAGCGGTCAGCTCCCGCTGCGACGACTGTCCGAACCCGGAGATCGTCGCACCCACCAGCGCGTTGGACAGGGAGTCGGACTCCACCACGGCGGCCCACGCCTGCGCCTTGACCGCCGCGGAGGGCCGCGCGGCCAGGCACCGCACCTGGTGCCGCTTGCCCGAAGCCGTGTCGTCGCGGGCCAGCTCGGCGGCGAGCACCCGCTCGTCGGCGACGCCGTGCGCGGCCAGCGGGCCGAGGAAGGACCAGCGCAGCTCCTGGTCGACGTCCAGGCCGTCGATCTTCGCCGTGCCTTCGAGGAGCCCCTGGAGCAGCTGGAGATCGGCCGCCGACGAGGCCACCGCGGCGAAGAACCGCGCCCACGTCAGCTGGTTCTGGCTGCCGGGCTCGGAGATCCGCAGCTCCCGCAGAGCGCCCTCGGCGAGCGCGCGCCCGCCCTCCTCGCGCCAGTCCGGGGCCGCGTAGAAGGTGAGGGCGGAGTCCGCCCACGTGTGCAGCATCTGGAGGACGCCGATGTCGCTCTCGCGCCCGGCGAACCGCAGCACGAGCCCGATGAAGTCCCGCGCGGGCATCAGCGCGTCCCGCGTGAGGTTCCACAGCGCGGACCAGCACAGCGCGCGGGCGAGCGGATCGGTGAGGTCGCCGAGGTGCGCCCGCAGCGTGTCGAGGGAGTTCTCGTCGAAGCGGATCTTGCAGTACGTCAGGTCGTCGTCGTTGACCAGGACGAGGTCAGGGGCCTCCTCGCCGGCCAGCTCGGACACGACCGTGCGCGGCCCCTCGACGTCGAGCTCCGCGCGTGCGTACCGCGTCAGCTCGCCCTTGGGCGTGCGGCGGTACAGGCCCACCGCCACGCGGTGCGGGCGCAGTTCGGGGTGTGACTCGGCGGCCTCCTGGAGCACGGAGAGCTCGGTGATCCGGCCCTCCGCGTTCAGCAGGACCTGCGGGGTCAGGGAGTTGACGCCCGCCGTCTGGAGCCAGGCCTGCGACCAGGCCGCCATGTCGCGCCCGGAGGTCTCCTCCAGGACAGACAGGAGGTCGCCGAGCCGGGTGTTGCCGTACGCGTGGCGCTTGAAGTAGCGGCGCGCGCCCTCCAGGAACGCGTCACGGCCGGCGTAGGCGACGAGCTGCTTCAGGACGCTCGCCCCCTTCGCGTACGTGATCCCGTCGAAGTTGAGCTTGGCGTCCTCCAGGTCGCGGATGTCGGCCGTGACCGGGTGCGTGGAGGGCAGCTGGTCGGCGCGGTAGGCCCACGCCTTGCGGTTGTTGGCGAAGGTGATCCAGCCGTTGGTGAAGCGGGTGGCCTCGACCATCGAGAAGGTGCCCATGAAGTCGGCGAAGGACTCCTTGAGCCACAGGTCGTCCCACCAGCGCATGGTGACGAGGTCGCCGAACCACATGTGCGCCATCTCGTGCAGGATGACGTTGGCCCGGCGCTCGTACGACGCCCGGGTCACCTTGCCGCGGAAGATGTACTCCTCGCGGAAGGTGACGCAGCCGGGGTTCTCCATCGCGCCCAGGTTGTACTCCGGGACGAAGGCCTGGTCGTACTTCCCGAAGGGGTAGGGGTAGTCGAAGTTGTCGTGGAAGAAGTCGAGGCCCTGCTTGGTGACCAGGAAGACGTCGTCCGCGTCGAAGTACTTGGCGAGCCCCTTGCGGCACAGGGCGCCGAGCGGGATCTCCAGCGTGGTGCCGTCGTCGAAGGTGCGGCTGTAGGAGTCCGTCACGTAGTGGTACGGGCCCGCGACGACCGCCGTGATGTACGTCGAGATCGGCTTCGTCTCGGCGAACTTCCATACTCCGTCGACCAGTTCACCCGAGCCGTTCGACCAGGCGGTCCAGCCCTCGGGGGCCTGCACCTCGAACCGGAAAGGTGCCTTCAGGTCAGGCTGCTCGAAGTTGGCGAAGACGCGGCGGGAGTCCGCGGGCTCGTACTGCGTGTAGAGATAGACCTCGCCGTCCTCCGGATCGACGAAGCGGTGCATGCCCTCGCCGGTGCGGCTGTAGGCGCACCGGGCGTCGACCACCAGTTCGTTCTCGGCGGCCAGGTCCTCCAGCGTGATCCGGGTGCCGTCGAAGACCTCGGAGGGGTCGAGGTCCCTGCCGTTGAGGGAGACGGCCGTGACGCTCGGCGCGACCAGGTCGGCGAAGCTCGCGGCGCCGGGTTCGGCGGAGCGGAAGCGGATCGTGGTCACGGAGCGGAACGTGCGCGGCTCCTGGTCGCTCCCGCCGATCGCGGAGCGCAGGTCGAGAAAGACCTCGTACCCGTCGACGGACAACAGCGCGGCCCTCTCCTGGGCCTCGTCGCGGGAAAGATTCTCTCCGGGCACGGGCGGTACTCCCTTGTACTCGCAGGTGGAAGTCGTGGATCGCACGACCTGTACGAATGTCTACGATCCTCGCATGTGCCCCCAGCGCGCGGTATCCGGGAATGCCCGGGCAGATCACTGACGTTCCCCTGGCCAAGCGCGCACGCATTCCCTAGGGAGAGACATGTCCGAGAACGGCAAGTCCGGCAAGACCCCCGTCGACTTCTGGTTCGACCCGCTGTGCCCCTGGGCCTGGATGACCTCGCGCTGGATGCTCGAGGTGGAGAAGGTCCGCGACGTCGAGGTCCGCTGGCATGTCATGAGCCTCGCCGTACTGAACGAGGACCGGCTCGACGAGCTGCCCGAGGAGTACCGCGAGATGCTGGAGACGAAGGCCTGGGGCCCGGTCCGCGTGGTCATCGCCGCCCAGCAGAAGCACGGCGACGAGACCATCGGCGAGCTCTACACCGCCCTCGGCACCCGCTTCCACAACCTCGGCGAGGGCCCGACCCGCGAGGCGGTCGTCTCCGCGCTCAAGGACGTCGGCCTGCCCGAGGACCTCGCGGACTACGCGGACTCGGACGAGTACGACACGCAGCTGCGCGCCTCCCACCAGGAGGGCATCGACAAGGTCGGCCAGGACGTGGGCACGCCCGTCATCGCCGTTCCCGGCGCGGACGGCGAGCAGGTCGCCTTCTTCGGCCCCGTCGTCACCCCCGCCCCCAAGGGCGAGGCCGCGGCGAAGCTCTGGGACGGCACGCTCCTGGTGGCCTCCACGCCGGGCTTCTACGAGATCAAGCGCACGCGCACACAGGGGCCGATCTTCGACTGACCTGGCCGAAAGCCCGGTGTCGAGAACACCCGGCCCACCGAAAGACCCCCGTGAGTCACGTCCTCACGGGGGTCTTTCCTTTATCCGCCTGCCCCGGCGAAAGTTGAGAAGACGATCACGAGGCAGGGCGCTTCAGGGGGTGGAGCCGGCCTTACGGGGCCAGCAGCAGGCTGTTCACGCGCTGCTTGGCCGCCTCGTAACGCTTGGCCACGTCCTGCCAGTTGACGACCGCCCACATGGCGTCGATGAAGTCCACCTTCTGGTTCTTGTACTGCAGGTAGAAAGCGTGCTCCCAGGCGTCGAAGACCAGGATCGGCGTCGAGCCCTGGCCGACGTTGCCCTGGTGGTCGTAGACCTGCTCGACGATGAGGCGGTTGCTGAGCGGCTCGTAGGCGAGTACGCCCCAGCCCGAACCCTGTGTGGTCGCCGCGGCCTTGGTCAGCTGGGCCTTGAACTTGGCGAAGGAACCGAAGGACTCGGTGATCGCGTCCGCGAGGTCACCGACGCCGTCCGCGGCAAGCGGCTCACCGCCGCCGCCGTCCTTCGGGCTGTTCATGTTGTGCCAGTAGATGCTGTGCAGGATGTGGCCGGAGAGGTGGAAGGCCAGGTTCTTCTCCAGGCCGTTGATGGCGCCCCAGGACTCTTTGTCGCGCGCCTCCTCCAGCTGCTCCAGGGTGTCGTTCGCGCCCTTCACGTACGCCGCGTGGTGCTTGTCGTGGTGCAGTTCGACGATCTGGGGATTGATGACCGGCTCGAGCGCCGCGTAGTCGTACGGAAGTTCTGGAAGCGTGTAAATGGCCATGTCCGAGCCCTCCGACTGCTGCTCTGCTGTACTGCGATGCCTGGCAATTGTTATTGCAACTGATGTGCAAGTGCAGGCTAGCAGCAGGAGTGGGTCGGGGGTGGGGCGGGGATGATCAGTCCTTCGTCCTAGGTCCGGCCCCGGGACCTGCGGGTACGCCGAAGGGGCCCGGAGTCGTGATCGACCCCGGGCCCCTTCGTGTACGGCGATGTCCTACTCGGCGGCCACCGGCGCTGACGGCTCAGACCGCTCCGCCAGCTTCTGGCGCACGAAGCCGATCACGGCGAGCACCAGCGTCAGCGCCCCCGTCGCCAGAAGCTGCTTGCGCGTGTCGGGCTGCTGGGTCATCAGGTAGAAGATGTACGCCATCGCGGCGAGCGCCACCCACGTCAGGAACGGGTACGCCCACATCTTCACGACCAGCTTCTGCGGCTCCTCGCGCTCCGTCCTGCGGCGCAGGATCAGCTGCGAGGCGGCGATGAAGATCCAGACGACCAGGATCATCGCGCCGATCATGTTCAGGAGCCAGGGGAAGACGTCGTCCGGGCGCCAGTAGCTGAGCAGGACGCAGACGAAGCCGAAGACCGAGGACGCCAGGACCGCAAGGCGCGGGACGCCGCCGTAGACACGGCCGAGCGCCTTGGGGCCCTGGCCGCGCTCGATCAGGGAGTACGACATGCGCGACGCGCCGTAGATGTTGGCGTTCATCGCGGAGAGCAGGGCGATGAGGATGACGACGTTCATGATCTGCCCGGCGCCGGGGATGCCGAGGTGGTCGAGCGTGGCGACGTACGGCCCCTTCTCGGCGACCTCCTTGTTGTCCCACGGCAGCAGCGTGACGACGACGAGCATCGAGCCGACGTAGAAGACGGCGATGCGCCACATCGCGGTGCGCACGGCCTTGGCGACGCTCTGGACCGGCTTCTCGGACTCCGCCGCCGCGATGGTGACGGTCTCCAGGCCGCCGTACGCGAAGACGGAGGCGAGGAGGCCGATGATCAGGCCGTCCGTGCCCTTCGGCATGAAGCCGCCCTCGCCGGTGAGGTTCGCGGTGCCGGGGGCCGGGACGTCGGAGCCGGGCAGGATGCCGAGGATCGCGAGGACGCCGATGCCGAGGAAGAGCGCGATGGCGCCGACCTTGAGGGCGGCGAACCAGAACTCGAACTCGCCGAAGTTCTTCACGGCAGTCAGGTTCGAGCCGCAGAACACCAGCATGAACAGGGCGACCCAGGCCCACTGCGGAGTGCCGGGGAACCAGCCCACCATGATGTCCGCGGCGCCGATGCCCTCGATGCCGACGGCGACACAGAGCAGGAACCAGAAGCCCCAGCCCGCGGTGAAGCCCGCCCAGGGGCCGATCGCCCGCTCGGCGTGGACCGAGAAGGAGCCGGACGCCGGGTTCGCGGCCGACATCTCGCCGAGCATGCGCATCACGAGCATGACGAGCGCGCCGGAGACGGCGTAGGCGAGGACGATCGAGGGGCCGGCCGCGGCGATGCCCGCTCCGGAGCCCACGAAGAGTCCGGCGCCGATCACGCCGCCGAGGGCGATCATGGAGAGATGCCGCTGCTTGAGGCCGTGGACGAGCGGCGAATCGGCCGCGGGGGCCCCTTCGGGCGCTGCGTCCTTCGGGGTGTCCTTGGGGGTGTCCTTGGACGTGGACATCCGAGACATGGGCGTGCCCTGTTCCGTAGCTGAAGTGGGGGGAGCGAGCGGCCCACAGTCTGAAGTCCGGTACCGCTGACAGGGAACACCTGACCGCTATACGGACACGACGCTCACACTTTGTGAAGGTGCGGGCACTGGATGTTCACGCGCGTTTCATGCGTGCCTCGCGCCACTCCCGCAGCCCCGCGACCGCCAGGACTAGTCCCGTCGCCCCCGCCGACCACAACAGCTGCGGCCGTGCCCCGTCGTCGGTCAGCATCAGCCCGAGCACGGCCGCCATCGCCGCGAGCGCCGCCCACGTCAGATACGGGAACGCCCACATCCGCAGGACGAGCCGCTCCGGCGCCTCGCGCTCGATGCGCCGCCGCAGCCGCAGCTGCGAGAGAGCGATCAGCGCCCAGACGAAAAGGAGCACCGCGCCGACCGAATTGAGCATGTAGAGGAAGACCGAGTCGGGCCACTTCAGATTGAGCACGACGGAGACGAAGCCGAAGGCCACGGACGCGAGCACGGCCCGCCGGGGCACTCCGCCGCCCGACACCTTCAACAGGGCCTTCGGCGCCTCGCCGCGCTCGGCGAGCGAGAAGACCATCCGGGACGAGCCGTAGAGGTTGGCGTTCAGTGCCGAGAGCAGCGCCACGAACACCACGATGTTCATGATCGTGCCGGCGGACGGCACCCCGATCGAGTCCAGGACCGTCACATACGGACTGGCCCCCGCCCTCTCCGCCGTCCACGGAAGCACCGTCACGATGACGAGCATCGAGCCGACGTAGAAGAAGAGGATGCGGTAGACGGCGCTGCGCACCGCGCGGGCCACCGAGCGCACCGGGTCGTCGGACTCGGCGGCCGCGATCGTCACGACCTCCAGACCGCCGAAGGCGAAGACGACGGCGAGCACGCCGGAGATGACGCCCTCCCAGCCGTTGGGCAGGAACCCGCCCTGCCCGGTGAGATTGGTCAGGCCCACCGGGTCGGTGTCGGGCAGCACCCCGAAGATCGCGAGCAGCCCGAGGACGAGGAACGCGACGATCGCGAAGACCTTGAGCGCGGCGAACCAGAACTCGAACTCGCCGAAGTTCTTCACCGCGGCGAGGTTGGCCGCGGTGAACACCAGCATGAAGATCAGGACCCAGGCCCACTGCGGAACGCCCGGCACCCAGCCGCCCGCGATCTGCGCGGCGCCGGTCGCCTCCACGGCGAGCACGACCACGAGCAGGAACCAGTAGAGCCACCCGACGCTGAACCCCGCCCAGCGGCCGAGCGCGCGCTCGGCGTGCACGGAGAAGGACCCGGACGCGGGCATCGCGGCCGACATCTCGCCGAGCATCCGCATCACGCACATGGCGAGCGCACCGGCGATGAGATACGAGACGACGATGCCGGGCCCGGCCACGGCGATCCCCGCGCCGGAACCGACGAAGAGCCCGGCCCCGATGACGCCACCGAGCCCGAGCATCGTGAGATGCCGCTGCTTGAGACCGCCGCCGAGCGGTTCCGGCCCCACCGTTGTGCCCACCCGTCCCGCAGGGCGGGACGGGTGGGCACAACCCCCGCTGCCGGGTGCCGATTCTTCGGGGGGTGCGTCGTGCATGGTGCTCAGCGCTGCTCTCGGGATCACAAAGGCTTGGCGGGAACCTACAGTGTCGCCGGGCTGTAGCCTCCCGCGCAAAGCGGGCTCAAATCGCCCCTCACCTCAGTGACGAGCATCACGCCCCCCGCAGGGGTATACAGAGCCCTTTGTGCAGAGCCCACCAACAAGGTGCCCCGCACCTTGTCACCCGTACACCGTGAGAGGCGCCCCCCGCCCGGGATAGCGTCCTGGGGTCCCACCTGCCCGTCCCAGAACCCGCGGAGTCCCGATGAGCATCGCCGCCGTCTCTTCCCGTCCCGGCCAGGTCCTCGCGGACCTGTTGCCCGCGTCCCGCGCGAAGGACGCGGCCTTCGTCCTCGGCGGCGCCGCCCTCACCGGCATAGCGGCCCAGATCGCGGTGCCCGTCCCCGGCTCGCCCGTACCGGTGACGGGACAGACCTTCGCCGCCCTCCTCGTCGGCACCGCCCTCGGCGCCCGCCGCGGCTTCCTCTCCCTCGCCGTGTACGCCCTCGTCGGCATGGCCGGCATGCCGTGGTTCGCGGAGGCGGGCTCCGGCGTCGCCGCGCCGTCCCTCGGCTACGTCCTCGGCATGCTGCTCGCCGCCACCGTGGTCGGCGCCCTCGCCCGCCGCGGCGGCGACCGTTCCGTCCTGCGCACCGCGGGCACGATGGTGCTCGGCTCCGCGATCATCTACGCGGTCGGTGTCCCCTACCTCGCCGCCGCGACCGGCATGTCGCTGACCCAGGCCGTCGCCGCCGGGCTCACGCCCTTCCTGATCGGTGACGCCCTCAAGGCCGCGCTCGCGATGGGCGCGCTGCCCACGGCGTGGAAGCTGCTCGACCGCTGAGCGGTCACCCGATGCCGTAGTTCCGCCTGAAGAGGTTCGCCGGGTCGTACGTGGCCTTCAGCCCGGCGAGCCTCTTCCGCGTTTCCCCGTCGTAGAGACCCTCGTCCCGCTCCCCGGCGGCGAACGCGAAGTTGAGCAACCGCCCCACGGCCCCCGGCGCGAAAAGCCCGAACGCCCGGTCCTGCGCGGCCCGCACCGCGCCGAGATCCGTGCCGTCGGCGGGGTCGAAAGGCGAGAGCACCCGCACCAGCCACCCCGCCTCCCGGTGCGGCACCGCGTTGCCCGCGGGCTTCGCGAGGGCGCCGCCCAGCTGGTTGATCTGCACGACGTGCATCCTCCCGGCGGCCGGACCGGTCAGCGCGAGCAGCTCGCACGCGGCCTCGACGTCCAGCTCGCCCACCACCACGCTGTCCCCGTAGTAGGAGTGCGGGAAGTCGGGGTCGCTGTGGATCGTGTGGCTTTCGGTGTACGGCATCTCCCGCAACGAGTCCGACACCGCGGGCCCGATCTCCCGCAGCGGCGCCACCAGGCGCTCGCCCGCCGCCTCCGAGCCCGTGCAGGCGACCCGGACCGTGATCAGATAGCGGCCCCGCAGGTGGGGCGGCAGCTGCGGGATGTCCGGATAGACGAGCGCCGCCACCGACGAGGTCAGCTCGTCCGGCACCGTCCGGGTCCACGCCTCGTACGCCCGCAGCACATGGGCGGGGTCCACCTCGCGCCCGTCGAACTCGATCGCCCCGCCGTACAGCCGCGCCACCGGCACCAGGCCGATCTCCAGGGCCGTCACCACGCCGAGGTTCGCGCCCCCGCCGAGCAGGCCCCAGAACAGCTCGGGCTCGCTCTCCGCCGTGACGTGCCGCAGCGCGCCGTCCGCCGTGACGACGTCGAGCCACCTGACGTGGTCCGCCGCGTAACCGAACTCCCGCGCCAGGATGCCGAGTCCGCCGCCCAGCGTGTACGAGACCGCGCCCACGCCCGGCGCCGAACCGTTCAGCGGCGCGAGCCCGTGCGCCGCCGCGGCCTCGACGACCCGGCCCCAGCTGACACCCGCGCCCACGGTGACCGTGCGCGCGTCCGCGTCGACCCGGACGGAGTCCATCCGCCGGGTGCTGATCAGTACGCCGCCCTCCGAGGAACCGGGAAGCCCGTGCCCCGTGGCCTGCACCCCGACGGGCAGCCCCGCCTGAGCCGCGTACGACACGGCGGCCACGACGTCATCGGCGCTCCCGGCCGCGAACACGAGCGCGGGCCGCTGCGTGAAACCGGTCTGGAAGCCGGCGATCTCCTCCTCGTACCCGTCGTCGCCGGGCCGGTACACGAGTCGCCCATCGGTGAAGTCCACGGTGATCCTCCAAGAGGTGCTTGCTGACGCGTCAGAGGTTCCCCGCAAAACCTGACATCCGCCGTCAAGTTTTCTGCCCCTTCGGGAAAACCGCGAACTGTGCTGTCATGAAGGGAGGGTTGGGGGTGAGCCCATGCCGGAGCCTCGCGTGGTCGCGGGCCGCTACCGCCTGCTCGCCGTCATCGGCCAGGGCGGCATGGGCCGCGTGTGGCGCGCGGCCGACGAACTCCTCGACCGCGGCGTCGCGGTCAAGGAGATGCGGATCGACGCAGGCTTCGACGGCCCCGAGACGGAGGACACCCGCGTCCGCAGGGAACGCGCGCTGCGCGAGGCGCGGGCCAGCGCGCGGATCGACCACTCCGGTGTCGTACGCGTCTATGACGTCGCCGAGGAGGACGGCCGCCTCTGGATCGTCATGGAGCTGATCCACGCGCGCTCCCTGGCCCGGTACGTCGACGAGGAGGGGCCGCTGGACGAGCACGACGCGGCGCGCCTCGGCCTCGCCCTGGTGGCGGCGCTGCGCCGGGTGCACGCGGCAGGCGTACTGCACCGTGACATCAAGCCGGAGAACGTCCTGCTGAGCCCTTCGGGGCCCGCCGACCGGGTCGTCCTCACCGATTTCGGCATCGCCGCCCTTGAGGACACGGGCCGTCTCACGCAGACGGGCCTCCTGGTGGGCTCGCCCGAGTACATGGCGCCCGAGCGGGTCTCCGGGGCGCGGCAGGGCCCGCCGTCCGACCTCTGGTCCCTTGGGGCGACGCTCTGCACGGCGCTGCGCGGCAGCTCGCCCTTCGCCCGCGCCTCGACCCTGAACACGCTGGTCGCGGTCCTGCACGAGGCGCCCGAACTGCCGCCGGAGTCAAGCGCGTTGCGCCCGCTGCTCGCCGCGCTCCTGGTCAAGGAGCCGGAGCGGCGGCCGGGTCTCGACGAGACGGAGGCGGCCCTGCGCGCGGTGCTCGCGATGCCGCTGAGGCCGCCGACGCCGCCGAGGTCGCCGGAGCCCGTCGAGCCGCCGGACTCCGGATCACCGGCGGCTCCGGCGACCCGGCGGAATCAGCTGCCGGACTGGCGGTCCCGCGCGCTGACCGCCGTGGTCCTGCTGGTCGCGGCCGCCCTCGCGGCCGTCATGTTCTTCACCGCGCGCGATCCGGGCGGCGGGGCGCCGCCGGGACCGAGCACGCCTCCGCCGACGGTGGCGGGCACGTCGACCGCGCCACCGTCGGACGGGACGGGCTAGGCGTCGACGGAGTCGTTGCCGAGGCCGGTCTCGACGGCCGCGTCCGCGTCGGCGCGGGGCCGCACCTTCTCCCGTATGACGGAGAACGCCACCACGAACGCCGCGGCGAGCAGCGAGAGCAGGACCTGCTTGCGCCCGGTCTCGTCGGTCAGCATGTAGACGAGCACGAACGAGATCATCGCGATCGTGACCCAGGTCAGGTACGGGAAGAGCCACATCTTCACGACGAGCTTCTCCGGCTGTTCGCGCAGGATGATGCCGCGCATCCGCAGCTGCGTGAACGCGATCATCAGCCAGACGAAGAGGGCCACCGCGCCCGAGGAGTTCAGCAGGAAGTCGAAGACGGTGTCCTTCCACTGGTAGTTGAACCAGACGGCGACGAAGCCGAACACGACGGAGCCGAGGATCGCGGCCTGCGGGACGCCCCGCGCGTTGGTGCGCGCGAAGGACTTGGGCGCGTCACCGCGCCGGCCGAGCGAGAAGGCCATGCGCGAGGCGGTGTAGAGCCCGGAGTTGAGGCAGGAGAGCACGGCGGTGAGAACGATGACGTTCATGACCTGACCGGCGTGCGGAATGCCGATCGAGTTCAGCGCGGCGACGTACGAACCGTCCTCGACGATCGACTTGTCGTCCCACGGGAGCAGCGTGATGACGACGAAGATCGAGCCCAGGTAGAAGACACCGATACGCCAGATGACGCTGTTCGTCGCCTTGGTCACGGCGCGCTGCGGGTCCTCGGACTCGCCGGCGGCCAGCGTGACGATCTCGGAGCCCATGAACGAGAAGACGACCATGAGCACACCCGTGAGGATCGCGCCCGCGCCCTTGGGCATGAACCCGCCCGCGTCCGTGAGGTGCGCGAATCCGGCGCCGGGGTTGTCGGAGCCGGGCAGCACGCCGAAGACGGCGAGCAGGCCGATGATCACGAAGCCGCCGATGGCGACGACCTTGATCCCGGCGAACCAGAACTCGAACTCGCCGTAGGAACCGACCGAGACGAGGTTCGTCGCGGTGAGCACCACCATCACGATGAGCGCCCAGCCCCACTGGGGGACGCTCGGTATCCATCCGTTGAGGATGACGGCGCCGGCGGTGGCCTCCACGGCGAGCACGACGACCCAGAAGAACCAGTAGAGCCAGCCGATGGAGAAACCGGCCCAGCGGCCGAGCGCCTGGTCGGCGTAGGTGGAGAAGGAGCCGGAGGTGGGCCGTGCGGCGGCCATCTCACCGAGCATCCGCATGACGAGGACCACCATCGCGCCGACGAGGGCGTACGAGACGAGGATGGCGGGCCCCGCGGCGGCGATACCGGAGCTTGAGCCGACGAAGAGGCCCGCTCCGATGACACCACCGATGGCGATCATGGAGAGGTGGCGGTTCTTCAGCCCGGCCTTGAGGCCGTCACCGTTGTCTCCGGACCGCTGATCCCCAGGTTCATTGGGGTTGCGGTCTGCCTTCGCAAGGGAGGGTTGCGAGGTCATGGACGAATCCTTAAGTTCTCGGGTCACGAGCCCCCGCATTCAAACTCAGGGGTGGACGTGACGGAAGTCCCGACTCCGGATCGTTGCATTCCGGCCCGATGGCCTAGACCTTGCAGGCCACGGAGTCACCAAGGGTGAGCAAGGTCCCGCCCCCGATCGCCGCTACCCGCCCCGCGACGTGCCACACTCATTCGCATGCGCGTGTACCTCGGCTCGGATCATGCCGGCTACGAACTGAAGAACCACCTGGTCGAGTGGCTCAAGAGCCACGGCCACGAGCCCGTCGACTGCGGGCCCCACATCTATGACGCCCAGGACGACTACCCCCCCTTCTGCCTCCGCGCCGCGGAGAAGACGGCGGCGGACCCCGAGTCGCTCGGCATCGTGATCGGGGGCTCCGGCAACGGCGAGCAGATCGCCGCGAACAAGGTGAAGGGGGTCAGGGCCGCCCTCGCCTGGAGCGAGCAGACCGCCGCCCTCGGGCGTGAGCACAACGACGCGAACGTCATCTCGATCGGCGGCCGGATGCACACGCGGGAAGAGGCGACGAAGTTCGTCGAGATCTTCCTGACCACGCCGTACTCGGGCGAGGAGCGTCACTCCCGCCGCATCGAGATGCTGGCGCGCTACGAGACCACGGGCGAACTCCCCGAGATCCCGGCCCACCACCCGCAGGGCTGAACCCTCCTCCTCGATCGCCGGACGGGCTGACATGCAGCCCCTCCGGCGATCGAGGACGTTTTGTACCGCACCCCCCAGGAGGACTCCGTGCCGGAGGGGCACACGATTCACCGGCTGGCAGCCGATCACCGGGAGCGGTTCCAGAACCGCGGCCCCCTGCGGGTCACCAGCCCCCAAGGCAAGTTCTCCGACAGCGCCGCCCTGCTCGACGGGCAGGAGATGGACGCCGCCGAGGCCCACGGCAAGCACCTCTTCCTCGGCTTCGGCGGCACCGGCTGGATCCACATCCACCTGGGACTCTTCGGCAAGGTCGGCTTCGGCGGTACGGCGGCCGCGAACCCGCCCACGGACACCGTCCGCCTCCGCCTGGCCACCGGCGACGCGTACGTCGATCTCCGCGGCCCCACGACCTGCGCCCTCATCACGGACGAGGAGAAGCAGGCGATACACGCCCGCCTGGGCCCGGACCCGCTCCGGGACGCCGACGACCCCGCCAAGGCCTACGCCCGCGTCTCGCGCAGCCGCTCGACCATCGCCGCCCTGCTCATGGACCAGAAGGTCATCGCGGGCGTCGGCAACGTCTACCGCGCCGAGGTGCTCTTCCGGCACGGCATCGACCCGTACACCCCGGGCAAGGACATCGGGCCCGATCAGTGGGCGGCGATCTGGGACGACCTGGTCGCCCTGATGCGCGAGGGCGTGCGCCTCAACCGCATCGACACCGTCAGGCCCGAGCACACGCCCGAGGCGATGGGCCGCCCGCCGCGCGTGGACGACCACGGCGGCGAGGTGTACGTGTACCGCAGGGCCACGATGCCCTGCCACATCTGTGGCGGCGAGATCCGCACCGCCGATCTCGCCGCCCGCAACCTCTTCTGGTGTCCCAAGTGCCAGCGGGCCCGCCGCGCCCGCAGCGCCCGCGCCCGCCGAAAGGACGCTTGAGAGTGTTCGCCCACATCGGTGCCCTCGGCGCCATCGTGTTCATGCTGCTGAGCCTGATCGTCTATCTGCTGCCGTCCCTCATCGCCTTCAACCGGGGCATCGACAACCGCTATCTGGTCCTGGTCGTCAACATTTTCCTCGGCGTCTCGCTCATCGGCTGGCTGGTCGCCCTCTATCTGGCGACCCGCAAGCCGAAGCAGCAGGTGGAGACGGCCGCCTAGAAGCCGTGCGGCAGCCAGGGCGCCACGTCCGAGCCGAAGGCCGGCGAGGCCTCGGCCAGGGCGCCCTGGCGCAGCTCCCGCACCCGGCCCGCGGCAGCGAGCGACGTCAGGGAGACACCGCCGAGATAGACCGAGGCCAAGTCCCGTACGGACAGGGCGAGATCGGCCTCGTCCTCGGTGCGCTCGCAGATCGCGCCCTTCAGGTCCCCCTTGAGCCGCCAACGGCCCGCGTTCCAGGGGCAGAAGGCGTCCTCGACGTCGAGCACCAGGTTCACCGGCGTCCGGTAGGCGCGCGCCTCGAGAGCGGCACCCACCTCCACCAGGCGTACGTAGAGCGAATCCGTCACCCGCAGGCGGCAGCGCCGTACGTCCGAGACGAGGTGGACCACCGCGTCGTCCACCGGGCGGCTGTGCGCCTCGATCGTCGACGTCAGGTCGATGCCGAAGAGGAACCGCCACAGCGCCGCGTTGGCCGCCGGGTCGAGGGCTTCGAGATCGCGCAGCCGCACCGAGCCCTTGGGGCCCGCCGCGTCCCAGTCGGGCTTCACGCTGTAGCGCGCGTACCCGACGAGCTCTCCGTCGCGCTCGGCGAGCACGCACTGGAGGGGCGAGGCGCCGTGCCGCTCGCTCTCCGGATCGAGCAGTCCGAGCCGCTCCCAGCCGGGCTGCCTGGCCAGCATTCCCGGCCGCTCGCTCACCCGTCGCGCGTACAGCTCCTCGCACGCCGCGTGGACGTCGGCCGGCTTGGCGTACCGAAGACGTACGTCATCGGTGCCGGCCGGCACCGACAGACGTACGCGTGAGGTGTCG
The DNA here is from genome assembly GCF_014649775.1 of Streptomyces longisporoflavus. Lineage (GTDB taxonomy): Bacteria > Actinomycetota > Actinomycetes > Streptomycetales > Streptomycetaceae > Streptomyces > Streptomyces longisporoflavus. The sequence continues at coordinate 452,931 of NZ_BMTR01000003.1, forward strand.
ATCTCGGCCCTCAGCGCCTGCGTCGCCGCGCCGTACCCGAACCGTCCGTAGATGGCGGGCTCGGAGGCGGTGAGCACGGCAAGGCACTCGCCCCTGGCGCGTATGCCGTCGAGCTGGTGCCGCATCATCGACGTCAGGATTCCGCGCCGCCGGTGGGTCGCCGCGACGCTGACCATCGTCACGCCGGCCGCGTCCACCAGGGAACCTCCGGGCACGGACAGGCGGAAACTGAACGCTCCCGTCGTGCCGACGCAGGTCTCGCCCTCCCAGGTGCCGAAGAAGCGGTCGAACTCGGTCAGCGCGTTCCAGAGCTCGTGCTCCTCTTTCGCCTCGGCGACACCGCCGAAGGCGAGCTCAAGCGTGCTGTAGTACTCGTCCCAGTCTTCCGGGCGCAACTCCCGCAATTCCGTCGTCATATGCCATGCCTACCAGGCAGAAGCGGGCACAGCGACAGAATTTACGCGCCGCGGCGCCGTGCCTCTGACGGGGGACAACCGGCACCTCCCGTGCGCGGTGCCTGGCCCGGTGGATAGGGTCCGGGAGCAATGGCAGGCACGCGAGCGGAAGCCGAGACGTTCACAGCCCGGATGAAGAAGCGTATCCACCGGGCTCGCATAGGGCTGCGCAAGTCCGGCGTCGACTACTTCCGGGGAGACGGCTCGGACTGGGTCGCGCTCGCCGGTCTGCTCGTCACCATCCCGGTGATCGCCTTCTGCACCATCGCCAACAGCGTCTGGTGCGCGCCCTCCACGCTGGTCCTGCCGATCGTGGCCGGGGGCCTGCTCCTGCGCCCCTCCAGCCTGCTCGGCCTGTACGCGACGGCGGCCGCCGCGCTCATCGTGGAGTCGGTCCAGCTCGGCCCGTACACGCAGGGGCCCTCACGTGTCACGCCCGGAGTGGTCCTCGTCGTCGCGGCCTGCGGCTTCTTCGGGCTGATCATCGCGCAGTTCCGCAGCCGGGTCGGTGTGCCCTGGCGCGGCGGCGGGACGATGCTCTTCGATCTGCGCGAACGTATCCGCGTGCAGAGCAAGCTGCCGAAGCTGCCGTCGGGCTGGCACCGCGAGATGGCCCTGCGGCCCGCGGGCGGCCAGTCCTTCTCCGGTGACTTCGTGGTCGCGGCCCGTACGAACGGCGGGCGCACCCTGGAGGTCGTCCTCACCGACGTCTCGGGCAAGGGCATGGACGCGGGCTCCCGCGCCCTGCTCCTGTCGGGCGCCTTCGGCGGCCTGCTCGGCTCGCTTCCGCCGCACGCGTTCCTGACCGCGGCCAACGGCTATCTCCTGCGCCAGGACTGGGACGAGGGCTTCGCGACCTCCATCCACCTGGTCCTCGACCTGGAGAGCGGCGACTACGAACTCTTCACGGCGGGCCACCCGCCGGGCCTCCAGCTCAGCGCGGGCAGCGGCCGCTGGGAGCAGAAGGCCGCCGAGGGACCGCTCCTGGGGGTGTACGACGGGGCGCAGTTCGACCCGGTGAAGGGCTCCCTGCGCCCGGGCGACGTCCTGATGCTCTTCACGGACGGTCTCGTCGAGACCTCCGACCGGGACATCAGCGAGGGCATCGACCGCCTCACCGGGGAAGCCGACCGCTATGTGGCGGGCGGCTTCCACGGTGCCGCGTGGCATCTGATCGAGGCGGTCGCGAAGGACGTCAACGACGACCGGGCGCTGCTGTTGATCTGCCGGGAGCCGTCAGCGGGCTCCTGACAGCTCCGGTTCCGGTTCGCGTACGGGATCGCGCCCGCCCGGCAGGATCCGGGCCAGCCACTTCGAGCGTCCCGCGGCCAGCGGTCCGAGCACCGCGAGCAGCAGCACGTACCCCGCGATGAAGGGGGAGAGGCGGTCGTCGAGTCCCGCGGTGGCCGCCATGGTCGCCAGGATCAGGGCGAACTCGCCGCGGGCGAGCAGGGTGGTGGAGATGTTCGCCGCGGGCCCCGCCCCGAAGCCGTAGATGCGCGCCGCGCCGAGTCCCGCGAGGACGTTCATCAGCAGCGTCACGGCCACGGCGGCGAGCACCGGCCAGAACACCGTGGGCAGGTCGCCCGGGTCGATGGAGAGGCCGAAGCCGAAGAAGAAGATCGCCCCGAACGCGTCCCGCAGCGGGTGCACCAGCTTGCGCACGCGCTCGCCGGAAGCCGTGCTGCCCACCATCAGGCCGACCATGAACGCGCCGATCGCGTCCGCGACCCCGAACCACTCCGAGACCCCGGCGACGAAGACCGCGGCCCCGAGGAAGGAGATGACGAGCAGTTCGTCGTCCCGGGTGTCCATGAGCCGCCCGACGACCTTCGTGCCGAAGCGCGCCACGAGGGCGAGAAGCAGCAGGAAGCCGAACGCCTTGCCGCCGTCCATGACGGCCGCGGCGAGACTGTCGGCGCCGGACAGGACGGGTTGCAGCGCCGCCAGGTAGAGCGCGAGGAAGATGTCCTCGACGACGATGATGCCGAGGATCGGCTTGGTCTCCGGATTGCCGAGCCGGCCGGTGTCGACGAGCACCTTGGTGACGATCGCGGACGACGAGATGCCGAGCACCCCGGCGAGGACCAGAGCCTCGGAGGTGCCCCAGCCGAGGGCGAATCCGAAGCCGAGGCCCGCGCCGACGTTCAGCGCGAGGTACGTCCCTCCGGCGAGCGCCATCTTGCGGCCGCCCGACTTGAGGTCGTCCATGTGGAACTCGAGGCCCAGGTAGAAGAGCAGAAGCACCAGGCCGAGCGCCGACAGCATCTCCAGGTCGTGGGGGTCGGAGAGCAGGACCACGCCGGGAGTGTGCGGGCCGAGAAGGATCCCGGCCAGGATGAAGAGGGGGATGGTGGGAAGTCCGATGCGGCCGCCCAGACGGGCGAGCACGGCGGCGGCGACAAAGGCGCCGCCCATGGCTATCAGGGTGTCTGCGTGTCCGATGGGCCCGTTCCTCCTGGTAGTCGGCGACGCACCCGGCGCACACGGATGGCAAAGGGAGCGTCAAGAACGCGTCAATAGTTAGCTTACCAAACGACTTCTGGAGTGCCGTGCGGGGCGGATGTCCACTCCCTGCGGGGGATACCCCCACCCCCGATCCGCCGGGGGACCTCATGGTCCACAGAGCCCCCGAATCCGTACGTTCGATGCATCACCTACGGAAGGCGGAGAGAGCCATGGGGCTGCGTCGCAAGAAGGAAGCAGTCAACGGACCGGGACCGGTGCCCCCAATGACCGCCGGTGCGCCCCGCGGCGCCGACTGGGCCGTCGAACTGCACGGCGTACGCCGCAGGTACGGCAGGGGATCCGGCGCCGTGCACGCCCTCAGCGGCATCGACCTCGCCCTGGAACGCGGCAGCTTCACCGCCGTCATGGGCCCCTCCGGCTCGGGCAAGTCCACCTTCCTCCAGTGCGCCGCCGGACTCGACCGGCCCACCGAGGGCACGGTGCGCCTGGGCGGTACGGAGATCACCTCCATGAGCGAGAACAAACTGACCGCGCTGCGCCGCACCCGCCTCGGCTTCGTCTTCCAGGCCTTCAACCTGCTGCCCTCGCTGACCGTCGAACAGAACGTCGTCCTGCCGATGCGCCTCGCGGGCCACCGCCCCGACCGCCGCAGGGCCGCGGATCTGCTCCAGCGCGTCGGACTCGGCAGCGACAAGCACAGGCGCCGCCCCGGCGAGCTCTCCGGAGGCCAGCAGCAGCGCGTCGCGATCGCCCGCGCCCTGGTCACGGACCCGGACGTGATCTTCGCCGACGAGCCGACCGGCGCCCTGGACACCACCACGGCCGCCGAGATCCTCGCCCTGCTCCGCTCGGCCGTCCGCGACCTGGGCGCCACCGTCGTCATGGTCACCCACGACCCGGCCGCCGCCGCTTACGCGGACCGGGTGCTCTTCCTCGCGGACGGCGTGATCGTGGACCGCCTGGAGCGGGCCTCCGCCCAGCAGATCGCCGCCCGGATGACGACGCTCACGGCACCGGCCCACGCGACAGCGGCGGCATAGCCCGCACCAGCTCCCCGCCACTTCACCGACTCCGGAGAACCTCCATGCCCAACGGCCTCGCCCGCGCCGCCGTCCGCTTCAAACCCTCCGCGTTCGTGGGCACGTTCGTCGCGCTGATGATGGCCGCGATGATCGTCTCCGCGTGCGGCATCCTCCTGGAGACGGGCGTACGGGCCTCGATGCCGCCCACCCGGTACGCCGACGCCCCCGTGGTGGTAGCCGCCGACCAGCGGGCCCACTTCGTCACGGGCAGCGGCGACAGCCGCTCCGAGTCGGTGACCCCGCTGCCCGACCGGGCCCGGATCGACGATTCGCTCCTCGCGAAGGCGGGCGCGGTGCCCGGCGCGCGCACCGCCGTAGCGGACGTCACCTTCCCGGTGCGGTCCGGCGCCGGGAGCGTCACCGCGCACGGCTGGGGCTCCACGGCCTTCACCGGCGAGAAGCTCACCGCGGGCCGCGCCCCCAAGCCCGGCGAGGTCGTCCTCGCCGCACCCGGCGCGTCCGTAGGCGAACGCACCACGCTCACCACGGCGGACGGACCACGCGACTTCCGCGTCTCCGGCACCGTCAAGAACCGGCAGGGCGCACCCACCGCGTGGTTCACCGACGCCGACGCCGTACGCCTGTCCGGCCACCCCGGCCGCGTCGACGCCGTCGCGGTCCTGCCCGCGAAGGGCGTCACGGACGCCGTGCTCAAGGCCCGGGTGGCGGACGCCGTAGGAGACAGGGCACTGGTCCACACCGGCGACGACCGCAGCGCCGCCGAGGGCGCCGAACTGGCCTACGCCGAGGAGTTGCTCACCGGACTCGGCGGCTCCTTCGGCGGCATCGCCACCATGGTCGCCATGTTCACCGCGGCGGGCACCGTGGCGCTCTCCGTCGGCCAGCGCGCCCGCGAGTACGCGCTGCTGCGCGCCATCGGCACGACGCCCCGCCAGATCCGCCGCACCATCGCCACGGAGGCCCTGCTCGTCGCCCCACTCGCCGGAGCGGTCGGCGTCCTGCCCGGAATCGCCCTGGCCGACTGGTGGTTCGGGCAGCTGAAGGACAGGGGAGCGATCCCCGGCGCCCTGGACCTCTCGGTCTCCTTCATTCCCCTCGTCGCGGCGATCGGCGCCGCCGTCGTCACCGCGCTGCTCTCCGGCTATCTGGCCGCCCGCCGCCCCTCCCGCATCAGGCCGGGCCAGGCTCTCGCCGAGTCCTCGGTGGAACGCCTGCGCCCCGGCTGGATCCGTACGCCGCTGGGCATCGCGGCGGCCGTCGGCGGCTGCGTCCTCGCCGGGATCGCCTCGTCCCTGACGGGCGACGACGCGGCCAACGTGGCGCTCGGCATCGTCATGCTGTTCATGCTCGCCGTGGCCCTGCTCGGACCGCTGGTCGCCCGCGGTTGCGCGGCTCTGTTCGGGCTCCCGCTGCGCGGCGCGGGCGCGTCCGCCTCGCTCGCGGCCGCCAACTCCCGTACGAACGCCCGCCGGATGGCATCGGCGATCACCCCGATCGTCCTCGCGATGGCGTTCTCCTCGACCCTCGTCTTCATGCACACCAGCGAGGACCGGGTGACGGCCGACCAGCAGCGCGAGGGCATCACGGCGGACCACATCGTGACGGCGTCGGGGGCGGGCGCGACCCCGGCCGGGGTCACGAAGGCCGCGGAGGCGCCTGGAGTCACCTCGGCCGTGGGCCTCCTCAAGACCTCCGTCCTGGTGCCGGTGGGCTCGGGCGGCGACCGCTGGCTGGAGAGCGCGTCGGCCCAGGGCATCACCGGCTCGCCCCGTGACCTGGCCGAGGTCCAGGACCCGGGTGTCAGGACGGGCTCGATGGCCTCGCTCGGCAAGGGCGAGATCGCCGTCGACGCGAAGCTCGCGGACTCCGCGAACGTGAAGACGGGCGAGCGCATCGCCCTGCGCATGCCCGACGGTACGAAGACGTCACCGAAGGTGGTGGCCACGTACGACCGAGGCATGGGCCTCTCCCGAGTGACGCTCCCCTCCTCGGACTTGAAGCAGCACGTGACCTCGTCCTTCTCCTCGGAGATCTGGACGAAGGGCAAGGCGACGCAGGCCCTCACGGCCCTCGGCACACTCCAGGACCGCGACGCCTACGCCACCGCCCAGTCCACCGACCGCGCGGTCAACGCCTGGGCGAACGGGGTGATGGCGGCCGTGCTCGGCGGCTTCGCGGCGATCGCCGCGGCGAACACCCTGGTGATGACGGTCCTGGACCGCCGCCGCGAACTCGGCACGCTGCGCCTGATCGGCTCCACCCGGCGGCAGGTGATGCGGATGGTGCGCTGGGAGGCGCTCCTGGTCACCTGCGCGGGCATCGTGATCGGCTCGGCCATCGCCCTGGCCACCCTGATCCCCATGATGAACGGCCTGACGGGCGAGTCCCCTTACATCCCACCACTGCTGTACGGGTCTTTCGCGGGCGGAGCGCTGGCGCTCGGCCTGGCGGCGACGGCCCTGCCGGCGAGGGCGGCGTTGCGGGGTTCCAGCCCGTCCGGCGGTTGAGGACGAACTCGGCGGAGCCGTAAATGTCACGGTCGGGAAGGGGCGGGGTCGGGGAAAGAATCCCCGTATGAACCCCAGCTCCTTGCTGTCCCTGCCCGAGGTAGAAGCAATCGCCCGCCAGGCCCACGCCACCCAGAAAGACAAAGCGGGCCGCCCCTACACGGAGCACCTGGAAGCCGTGGCCAAGGGCGTCCACGCCAGAAACGGCACGCCGGAACAGATCGCCGCAGCCTGGCTCCATGACGCCATCGAGGACAACGCCCTCACGGAGGAGTGGCTGCGGGACGCGCCCCTCACCCCACGTACGAAGGACATCGTGCGAGCCCTCACCAAGAGGGCGGGCGAACCGCCCGAGGCCTACGCCGCCCGCATCCTCGCAACCCCGGGCGCCCGCCTGGTCAAGGAAGCCGACCTGGCCCACAACGCGAATCCGGCCCGCCTAGCAGAGCTAGACGGGCCGACCCGTGATCGCCTCACGGAGAAATACGCGAACATGCGCGCCCTACTGGGCATCCAGTCGCAGCGCTAGGCAGAAGACCTGGCCCGCTCCCGGGCCAACGCGGCAGCGTCCCGCTTGAACGCCCACTCCATCTTCGGCTCCATGGCGAAGCGGAACATCCGCTGCACCGGAGGCGTACAGAGAAGCGTCACCACAGCCGCGGCGATCAGCGACACGATCACCTGCCCGACGGGCGTGTGCATCCAGGGGTAGTCGTCGAACCAGCCCCAGAAGCGCGAGCCCTTGGCCAGGAAGCCGTGCAGCAGGTAGCCGTACAGCGTGCCCGCGCCGAGGACCGTGAACCACATCTTCCGGCGCGGAACCCACGCGAAGAAGCACGCGGTCAGGATCGCGGAGCAGCCGAACAGTGCCAGCGTCATCACGACACCGGCCCACCACGGCGCACCCAACTCCTGTGCGCTGTCCCGGCGGTAGAACCAGGCGGAGGTCATCCGCGGCCCCGCCCAGTACGCGAGAAGGAGCGCGCTCGCGAAAATCGGGATGGAGAGCAGCCGCACCTCGCGTCGCCGCACCAGCTGGAAGTACTCGGGCTTCATGAAGAGGCCGAGCACGAAGAAGGGCAGGAACTGCAGCACGCGCTGCAGGTCGAGGTCGTCGCCGATGTCGGGCGAGACCGACGCGAGCACCGCGATGGCGAGCGCGAGCGGAAGCGGCCAGCGGACCAGCTTCCACAGCGGGGTCGTCAGCCGCCAGACGAAGAGCGCGACCAGGAACCAGGTGAGGTACCAGGGGTCGAGCAGACTGATCGGCTGCGTCGGATCGTCGTCCGCGTAGCGCTTGAAGACGGTGTACGCGACTTCGAAGATGACGTACGGCACGGCCACGCCGGTCACCAGGCGCTTGAGGCGGTCGGACCGCATGTCGAAACTGCGCGAGAAGTAGCCGGAGATGAGGATGAACGCCGGCATGTGGAAGGTGTAGACGGTCATGTACAGCGCCTCTGCGGCGCGGCTGCCGTCCGTGAGTGGTTCCCAGGCGTGCGCCATCGCGACCAGGACGATCGCCAGGTACTTGGCGTTGTCGAAGAAGGAGTCGCGCTGCTTGGCGGGCTGGCCCGCGGGGGCGGGTCTGCCGCTGCTGGTACCGGCGTGTTCCGTGGTGCCGGTGGAGCCCGGGTAGCCCGTGGGGACGGGTCGGGCGGTGGTGCCGGCCGGAGCGTGGGAAACGGTCGCGGCCATGGTGGATTGGGGGGCGCGGGGGCCGGGTACTCCGTCCGCGGGCATATGTGCCGGGGGGAGTGGCGCCCGGTGGCGGCCGTGCGGCTGAACCGAGTTCGTCACAGGCCCTCCCACCAAAGGCTGGGTGGGACGATCCGGGACCGCACTGCGCTTGCGGGGATGGTGGCAGCGTGGAACATCTGAGGCACCCTAGCGTCGCTCGTGTGTATTCGTAAAACCCCCAACTCAGCTGTCATCTCAATCACAGACCGTTCAGGAGTAATACGGTCCGAGTACCCAGAAATCACGGGAGTCGACATGCGGATTCAACACATGTCAGGCCCCAAGTGCCGCTCCTGCTGTCCAGTACGTCACAACTCATCCCCCTTAAACGTTGCATAACGCCCGCAGGCGACTCTGGCGATATGTCCGGTTCATTGACCCTTTGTGATGCCCGTGGCGTGCGTCCGGCAACAATTCGAATTTCCTGCGAACGAGTTGTGTGCCCATGGAAACGATCAAGCCGAATTACTGGTCACGCGGGTCCTTCGAATTGCCGTGCGGGGGCGCCGTGTTCGTACGCCCCTAGGGCGCCCGCGTGCACGGGGCTCCCGGCGGGCGTGTGCGGCCTTGGCCGACGATGTGTCACCGGCCGCATACCGATGGCGCGTTGGTGGCACGATGGTCCTGGCGGGGGTGTGCGGGGTCGTACCCCCCGGGCCGGGGAGAGACCGACCTAGGGTGTGATCAGTGTGGCCATTTCGCTGTCAGTGGTGTTGCTGTTGGCGATCATCCTCATCGTGCTGATCCGCGGAGGATCGATCAAAGCGGGGCCCGCGATCGTCGCGGTGCTCTTCGGGTTCTTCCTCGCCTCGACCGGAATGGCGCCCTCCATAAACCGCTTCCTCAACGAGGTGGCCGAGACCATCAACTCGATCAGCTTCTGAGGGGCGTACGCGGCCTGCCGCGCGTACGCTGCCTCCTCCGCCCGGGGCATTCGGGCTGAGGCACGCTGGGACGGGGGTCCTCGGGGATGGCGCTGCGCGACTCGGATCCGGATCGGATAGGCGGCTATCCGATCGACGACCGGCTCGGTTCCGGCGGCATGGGCGTCGTGTATCTCGCCCGCTCCGCCTCCGGGCGGCGCCTCGCGGTGAAGGTCGTCCACGGCCAGTACGCGGACGACCCCGAGTTCCGTACCCGCTTCCGCCGCGAGGTCGACGCGGCCCGCCAGGTCAGCGGCGCCTTCACCGCGCCGGTCGTGGACGCCGACGCGGACGCGCCGAGCCCGTGGATGGCCACGCTCTACATCCCCGGCGAGAACCTCGGCACCCACGTGCGCCGGGAAGGCCCGCTTCCGCCGGCGCGGCTCCGGGAGCTCGCGGCGGGCCTGACGGAAGCTCTCCGTGACATTCACCGGGTCGGCGTGGTCCACCGGGACCTGAAACCGGCCAACGTGATGCTCGCGGACGACGGGCCCCGCGTCATCGACTTCGGCGTCTCGCGCACGGCCGGGGCGCTGGTGGGCGACCCGCTGACCCAGACCGGCCGCGTCATGGGCACCCCGCCCTACATGTCCCCGGAGCAGCTCACCGCGCCCCGCGAGGTCGGCCCGGCCTCCGACGTCTTCTCCCTCGGCGCGGTCCTGGTGCACGCGGCGACGGGCCGCGGCCCCTTCGACAGCGACAGCCCGTACGAGACGGCCACCCGCGTCGTCGAGGGCGAACCGGAACTCGACGGCGTCCCCGAGGAGTTGCTGCCCTTCGTGGAGCAGTGCCTCGCCAAGGACCCCGCGTCCCGCCCCACCGCGGACGCGCTCCTGGCCCTCCTCCGGGGCGAGCCGCTGCCGGACCCGCCGTCCTCGTCCGAGACCACCCCGCAGCCGTCGCGCCCGCGCCGCCGCAGGCGGCTGATCATCGCGGCGGCCGTGGGCGGGGCGCTGCTCGCGGTCCTCGGGGCGGGCGTCGTCGTACGCCTCGCGACGTCGCAGGAGCCGGGGGACGGCGATCTCCCGGCGGGGTGGCGGGCCTGGCAGGCGAAGGACACGTCCGGCGCGGCGGACGACGCGAGCGGCCCCTTCCTGCACTGCGCGGCGGTCCTCGACGGCCTCGTGTGCGCGGGGAACGACGTCAAGGCGGTGCGCTTCTCCCTGGCCACCGGGAAAGCGGCCTGGAGCCTGCCGGTGGACGCGGGGCCCGACAGCTGGTCCCTCGACGAGGGCGCCGTCATCGGCAGATCGGGCCACCGCCTCTTCGTCTACCGCAACGACCAGACCGAGGAGAGCCCGGACGCCGCCGAACCCGACAACGACTACGCGATCCAGGCCATCGACGCCCGGACCGGCCACGAGCTCTGGACCAGAGCGACCCAGCGAGGCGCCAACGCCATGGCGCCGGTGACCGGCACGGAAGCGCTGACCACCGGCGTCGCCGCATCGGTGGCGAGCGTGAAGGGCGGGGTCCTCACGGTCTACGGCAAGCGGGGGGACTCGTACGCCCTGCTCGGCTCCGCCGACGGCAGGCCCCGGTGGCGGCACCCGCTCCCCCGCGTCACCCGGTCGGACGGGGAGTGCGAACTGCGGTCCGCGGCCGGCCACGGCTATCTCCTCTGCCCCGCCGACGAGCCCGAAGGCACCCGGATCATCCGGCTCGACCCGGCCACCGGGAAGCCCGCCTTGACCGCGTCCGCGCGTCACGATCTCAGCTTCGTCGGCCAGTCCGGCGGCCGCCTGCTCTTCACGGACCAGGCCGCGAAGACGCACCGCCGGATCACCGCCCTCGACCTGCGGACCCGCCGCCTGCGCACCGTCCGCCTCGCCACGCCGCAGTCCGGCGACGCGACGGTCACCCTCAGCCGGGGCACCCTCTACTTCACCTCCACCAACGGCACGGTCCGCGCCGTTGACCCCCGCACGGGCCGCCAGGCCTGGTCCCGCAACTCCAGCGTGGAAATGCCGGGCCCGCCCCTGGCCTCCGACTCGCACGTCTACGTCGCGTCCCCCAGCGGCCGTCTCGCGGCACTCGACCGGAACACGGGCGAGATCGGCTGGACCCGCTCCGGCCGGGGACCGGCCACGCCGATGCCCGAATCGGTGGGCTCGCCCCTGACCCTGGTGGGCGACGCCCTCTACGTCCCCTACGGAACCCGTTCCGTCTACTCCGTGAACGTACGAAACCCCTGAGCCGTTGCACGGGCGACCTGCGTCCGCGCGCGAAAAAGCCTCCGGCCCGGTTCAGAGGAACCGGGCCGGAGGCCACAGAGCGGGTGACGGGAATCGAACCCGCGTAGCTAGTTTGGAAGACTAGGGCTCTACCATTGAGCTACACCCGCACAGCTCGCGCCGCAGTCCATTTCGAGACAGCCCGAGACAGCTCGAGGCAGCGAAGACACTGCCGGTCGGCGACCGCGGCACGGCAAGCATCGTAGCGGGTCAAACACCCTTTCCGCACACCCCGTACGTACTCGCGATTAACCGGGCGCCGCACTGCCTGCGGGCATGTACCCTACGTGTCGCACCGACGGGGTGTGGCGCAGCTTGGTAGCGCGTCCGCTTTGGGAGCGGAAGGCCGTGGGTTCAAATCCCGCCACCCCGACCAGCAAGATCCCCCTCACAAGATCGCATTGTGGGTCGCCTCCCGCTTGCCGTTACTATGCAAGCTGTGTGCCCGTGTGTCTCTGAGCCGGGCTCAATCCCAAGAAGTCAGCCCCAAGGAGACCGAACCGTGAAGAGCGCCGTGGAGACCCTGAACCCGACCCGGGTTCGGCTCACTGTTGAGGTGCCCTTCGAGGAGCTCAAGGACAGCCTCGACGCGGCCTACAAGAAGATCAACCAGCAGGTCACGGTGAAGGGCTTCCGCAAGGGCAAGATCCCGGCCCGAGTCATCGACCAGCGGTTCGGCCGCGGCGCCGTCCTCGAAGAGGCCGTCAACGACGCGCTCCCGAAGTTCTACACCGAGGCCGTGAACGAGGCCGAGCTCAACGTCCTGGGCCAGCCCGAGGTGGACATCACCGAGCTGAAGGACAACGAGACCCTCAACTTCACCGCTGAGGTCGACATCCGTCCCGCGATCGAGATCCCGGACTACTCCGGCATCGAGGTCGAGGTCGACGCCGTCGAGGTCAGCGACGAGGACGTCGAGAAGGCCGTCGAGGAGCTCCGTGAGCGCTTCGCGTCCACCTCGCCGGTCGAGCGTGCCGCCGAGGACGGCGACGTCGTGACGATCGACCTGGAGGCCAAGGTCGAGGGCGAGGTCCTGGAGGACGGCGTCGCGTCCGGCGTCTCCTACACGATCGGCTCCGGCGAGCTCCTCGAAGGCATCGACGACGCCGTCAAGGGCCTGGAGGCCGGTGGCGAGGCCACCTTCACCTCCGAGCTCAAGGGCGGCTCGGCCGCCGGCAAGGAGGCCGAGGTGACCGTCAAGGTCACCCAGGTCGCCGCCCGTGAACTGCCCGCCCTGGACGACGACTTCGCGCAGCTCGCGTCGGAGTTCGACACCCTGGACGAGGTCAAGGCGGACAGCCGCAAGCGCCTCGAGAACATGAAGCAGTACGACCAGGCCACGCAGGCCCAGGAGCGCGTCCTGGAGAAGCTGCTCGAACTGGTCGAGGTCCCCGTCCCCGAGAAGCTCCTCGCGGACGAGATCGAGACCCGCAAGCACAACCTGGTGAACCACCAGCTCGGCCAGATGGGCCTCGACCTCGCGAAGTACCTGGAGATCCAGGGCAAGACCGAGGAAGAGTTCGACGCCGAGACCAAGGAGCAGGCCGAGAAGGGCATCAAGACGCAGTTCGTCCTCGACGAGCTCGTCAACAAGGAGAAGCTGAACGTGAACCAGGAGGAGCTCACCGAGCACCTCATGCGTCGCGCGCAGTCCTCCGGCATGTCCCCCGACCAGTTCGCCCAGGCCGTCGTCGAAGGCGGCCAGGTCCCGATGCTGGTCGGCGAGGTCGCCCGCGGCAAGGCCCTCGCGGTCGTCGTGGAGGCCGCGACGGTCAAGGACACGAACGGCGAGGTCGTGGACCTCGACGACGACGAGGACGAGACGGCTGAGACCGTCGAGGCCTCCTCCGAGGAGCCGGCCGAGGCCGCCGCCGAGGAGAAGACCGAAGCCTGAGCTTCGCTCTGACGCACGTAAGACAGGCCCCCGGGATCCCGATCCCGGGGGCCTGTCGCGCCCTCAGGGGCGCGGGGAACTGCGCGGCCGGCCCGCGACGGCCCGCACCCGCCGTAGATCCGTCTGCGGCAGCCGCGACTGCGGCTTGTGGGGGTTGCCCGCGCAGTTCCCCGCGCCCCTGACGGGGCAGCTCGGCAGCCCACGAGGCGCCCCCGCCAGAACCTGCGCTCACAGCGAACAGGTCCCTTTGCGGGATTCCCCGGACGGGGCTGAGCGTTAGGGTCCATGAATACGAGGGCAGGGGAGTCCCCGAAGCCGTCCCGGAGCGGCGAGCACGCGGGGTCCCAAGCCTCAGAAGAAGACGTGAGACGGCCCGGCGCCGTCGTAAGACGAGCAGGTGGATACGTGACGAATCTGATGCCCTCCGCCGCCGGCGACCCCTCCATCGGTGGTGGCCTCGGCGACCAGGTCTACAACCGGCTGCTCGGCGAGCGGATCATCTTCCTCGGCCAGGCCGTGGACGACGACATCGCCAACAAGATCACCGCGCAGTTGCTGCTCCTTGCCGCAGAGCCGGACAAGGACATCTTCCTTTACATCAACAGCCCTGGTGGATCCATCACGGCCGGCATGGCGATCTACGACACCATGCAGTACATCCAGAACGACGTGGTGACGATCGCGATGGGCATGGCGGCCTCGATGGGCCAGTTCCTGCTCAGCGCCGGTACGCCCGGCAAGCGCTTCGCGCTGCCGAACGCCGAGATCCTGATCCACCAGCCTTCCGCCGGTCTCGCGGGCTCCGCGTCGGACATCAAGATCCACGCCGAGCGTCTGCTTCTCACGAAGAAGAAGATGGCCGAGCTCACCGCGTTCCACACGGGTCAGACCGTCGAGCAGGTCACCCGCGACTCGGACCGCGACCGCTGGTTCGACCCGCAGGAGGCCAAGGAGTACGGCCTCATCGACGACATCATGCCCAACGCGGCCAGCATGCCGGGCGGCGGCGGCACCGGAGCCTGAGCCTGAACCGCTCAGCCCTTCCGAAGCCGACCGAGCCCACGCTCCTCAGGAGACCTACAGAGATGAAGAACTACCCCGGCAGCGGCCTCTACGAGCGCACTGACGCCGAGTACACCGGCCCGACCGCCGAGTCCCGCTACGTCATCCCGCGCTTCGTCGAGCGCACCTCGCAGGGCGTGCGCGAGTACGACCCGTACGCGAAGCTCTTCGAGGAGCGCGTGATCTTCCTCGGCGTGCAGATCGACGACGCGTCCGCCAACGACGTCATGGCGCAGCTCCTGTGCCTGGAGTCGATGGACCCCGACCGTGACATCTCGATCTACATCAACAGCCCCGGCGGCTCCTTCACGGCGCTGACGGCCATCTACGACACGATGCAGTTCGTGAAGCCGGACGTGCAGACGGTCTGCATGGGCCAGGCCGCGTCCGCCGCCGCCGTGCTCCTCGCGGCCGGTACGCCGGGCAAGCGCATGGCGCTCCCGAACGCCCGCGTCCTGATCCACCAGCCCTACAGCGAGACGGGCCGCGGACAGGTCTCCGACCTGGAGATCGCCGCGAACGAGATCCTCCGGATGCGCTCGCAGCTGGAGGAGATGCTGGCCAAGCACTCCACGACGCCGATCGAGAAGATCCGCGACGACATCGAGCGCGACAAGATCCTCACGGCCGAGGACGCCTTGTCGTACGGCCTGGTCGACCAGATCATCTCCACCCGGAAGATGAACAATTCGTCGGTCGTCTGACGCAGGGCTGTAGCATCTGCCGTTCCTTGGCACGGTCCACGTCAAAGTGAACCGTGCCAAGGGGGGCCCGAACGGGGGGCCAGGCAAGGTACCGTCGGATATGAGGCACCAGGAGTCGCTGAACGTGGCGTCTCCCAGGCGAAGGGGAAGCACCTCGTGGCACGCATCGGTGACGGCGGCGATCTGCTCAAGTGCTCGTTCTGCGGGAAGAGTCAGAAGCAGGTCAAGAAGCTCATCGCAGGTCCCGGTGTGTACATCTGCGATGAGTGCATCGACCTCTGCAACGAGATCATCGAGGAAGAGCTCGCGGAGACGAGCGAGGTCCGGTGGGAGGAACTCCCCAAGCCTCGTGAGATCTACGAATTCCTCGAGGGCTATGTCGTGGGCCAGGAGCCCGCGAAGAAAGCCCTCTCGGTAGCGGTCTACAACCACTACAAGCGGGTCCAGGCCGGCGAGACCGGCGGCGCGCAGGGCCGTGACGACGCGATCGAACTCGCCAAGTCCAACATCCTGCTGCTCGGCCCGACCGGTTCCGGCAAGACGCTGCTCGCGCAGACGCTCGCGCGCATGCTGAACGTCCCGTTCGCCATCGCCGACGCGACGGCGCTCACGGAGGCGGGCTATGTCGGCGAGGACGTCGAGAACATCCTCCTGAAGCTCATCCAGGCCGCTGACTACGACGTCAAGAAGGCCGAGACGGGCATCATCTACATCGACGAGATCGACAAGGTCGCCCGCAAGAGCGAGAACCCCTCGATCACGCGCGATGTCTCGGGAGAAGGCGTCCAGCAGGCCCTTCTGAAGATCCTGGAAGGCACCACGGCTTCCGTCCCGCCGCAGGGCGGCCGCAAGCACCCGCACCAGGAGTTCATCCAGATCGACACGACGAACGTGCTCTTCATCGTGGGCGGCGCGTTCGCCGGCCTCGAGAAGATCATCGAGTCGCGGGCGGGCGCGAAGGGCATCGGCTTCGGCGCCACGATCCACTCCAAGCGCGAGCTCCAGGAGAAGGACCGGTTCGAGGACATCATGCCGGAGGACCTGGTGAAGTTCGGGATGATCCCCGAGTTCATCGGCCGCCTCCCCGTGATCACCTCGGTCCACAACCTGGACCGCGAGGCCCTGCTCCAGATCCTGGTGGAGCCGCGCAACGCACTCGTGAAGCAGTACCAACGCCTCTTCGAACTCGACGGCGTGGAGCTTGACTTCGAGCGCGAGGCGCTCGAAGCCATCGCCGACCAGGCGATCCTGCGCCAGACCGGCGCGCGCGGCCTGCGCGCCATCATGGAGGAAGTCCTCCAGTCGGTGATGTACGAGGTTCCGTCCCGCAAGGACGTGGCCCGCGTGGTCATCACGGCGGACGTCGTCCACTCGAACGTCAACCCGACGCTGGTGCCGCGTGATGCGCGGGGGCCGGGGTCGGGCGAGATGAAGTCCGCGTAGCGGCAGCCGATCGCGTACGACGAAGGGGGCACCCCGCGAGTGATCGCGGGGTGCCCCCTTCAACGTGTCGCCGTGCGGGGCTACTTGACCTCGGTGCGGACGTCGGCACGGAGCTTGGCGGTCAGGCCCGCCACCGTGTCGAGGGAGATGTCCTTGCCGCCCGCGGTGGCGCTCGCGTCGGAGTGCCCGACGGAGGCGACCGTGCTGTGGTCGCCCCAGATGCACATCGGCGTCTGGAAGGTGTTGGGGATGCCCTCCTCCTGCTCGGCGTCGTCGGGGGCGCCGAGGCGGAACTCGGCCTTCTGGCACTTCATCACGCCGTTGTCGAAGCCGTCCGGGGTGAACTCCTCGGGGCTGCCGATGAGCGTCACGCTGCCGGGCTCATCCTTGGACTTCTTCTTCATCTCGGCGAACATGGCGTCCACGACCTTCTCCGGGTCGTCGATCTCGCCGTACACGCCGGAGAAGTTGAGGCTCTTCATGGTCGCGCCCGAACCGGAGTTGTACGCGCCGTGGGCGTCCTCGGGGTTGCCGACGCCCTGCTGCTCCAGCTCCTTCAGGCCGCTCGACGACATACCGCCCCCGCCGGCGCCCGAGCCGTCCTTCTTGTACTCGCCGCCGAGGATGCCGGCGGGCGCCGTCAGCTTGTACGTCTTGCCGTCATCGGCGACGGAGCCGCCGTCCTTGCCCGCGGTGAACCACCACACGCCGGCGCCGATCGCCGCGATCGCGACGACGGCGCCGACGACGATCCCGGCCTTCTTGCCGCCACCGCCCTGCGGGGGAGGCGGCGGAACCTGCCCGTAGGGGCCTTGGGGCTGCTGCGGATAGCCGTAGCCGTATCCGGGCTGCGGGGCGGGCGGCTGCTGCGGGGCGCCGTAGGGCGGCTGCTGGCCGTAGGGGCCGGGCTGCTGGGGCGGCTGATTGCCGTACGGGCCCGGCTGGTTGTAGCTCATTGCTCTGGTTCTCCTCGGGCCGTCAGAGCTTGACGCGGACTTCCTTGCGGAACTTCGCCGTCTTCTCGGCGGCCTCGTCGAGGTCGGCGCTCTTGCCGCCCATCGCGTTCGCCACGTCCGTGGTGATCACGATGCCGAGCGTGCTCTTGTCACCCCAGATGCAGGTGGCCATCGACATCTCGCTCGGGCCCTGGCTGGCGCCCGCCGTAGACGAGCCGAAGTCGAGCTTCATCTCCTGGCACTTCAGCACCGCGCCGTCGAGCCCGGCGGGGCTGTACGTCTTGGGGGTGCCGACCAGCGACATCGACTCGCCGCTGCTGTCGGCCTCGTCGGCGTTCTTCTCCGCCTCGCCGAACATCGCGTCGACGACCGACTCCGGGTCGGCTATGTCGCCGTAGACGCCGTTGAACTGCAGGATCTTCTGCGACAGCGGGTTGTCCTCGGTGCCCGACTGGTACTGGCCCGCGACGTCCTTGGCGTTCTTCACGCCGTGCTTCTCGGCTTCCCTGACGTCACTGGAGGTCATGCCGCTCTCGGCGCCGGCCTCCTTGCTCAGCTTGTACTCGGTCAGGACCGTCGCGGGCGTGATGAGCTTGTGCGGTCCGTCGTCCTTGACGCCGGTGTCGCCGCCTCCGCCGCCCGCCACGTTCGAGGAGCCGCCGTCCTTGCCCTTGTCGTCGTCACCGCCCGCGAAGACGAAGTAGCCGCCGACGGCGACCGCGACGACCGCGACCACGGAGGCGATGATGATGCCGGTCTTCTTGCCGCCGCCACCCTGCGGCGGGGGCGGCGGGACCTGCCCGTAGGGAGCCTGCGGCTGCTGCCCGTACGGGGCCTGCTGCTGGGGATAGCCGTATCCGGGCTGCTGCTGCGGGGCCTGGGGCGGGTAGCCGTAGCCGGGCTGCGGGGCCTGCGGCTGCTGCCCGTAGGGGCCGGGCTGCTGGGGCTGCTGGCCGCCGTACGGACCGGGCTGGTTGTAGCTCATGAGTGGGTTCCCCCGTGAGTATGTTTATGTGATGTCGACATCCTGACGGAAGCAGCCCCGGCCGAAGCGACCGGGGCTGCTCGGCGCAAGGCGACGCCGTCGGGACATCAGCCGAGAAATCAGGCCTTGACGCGTACTTCCTTGCGGAGCTTCGTCGCCGTGTCGGCGGCGTCGTCCAGCGAGGCGCCCTTGCCGCTCATGGCGCTGGCCATGTCCACCGGAATCACGACGCCGAGGGTGCTGTGGTCGCCCCAGATGCAGACCGGCATGCTGATCTCCTTGGGGCCGGAGCCGCCGCCCTTGACCTTGGTCTCCTGGCACTTGATGACGGCGCCGTCCGCGTCGAAGCTCTTCGGGCTGCCGACCAGCTTGCCGGTGGAGGTGGCGGCGCCCTCCTTCTCGGACTGCGTCGCCATCTTGTCGAACATGCCGTCCACGACCTTGGACGGGTCGTCGATGTCGCCGTAGACGCCCATGAACTTGATCATCTTCTGCGCCAGCGGGTTGCTCTTGTCGCCCGACTGGTACTCGGCGTCGACGGGCTCGCCGTTCTTGACGCCGTCCTTCTCGGCCCTCTTCATGTCGCTGTCCGTGAAGCCCTCGCCGGCCGACACGGCCTTCTTGTACTCGGAGAGCACCGTCTCGGGCGTCACCAGCTTGTGCTTGCCGTCGTCCGCCACGGCCGAGTTGCCCGCCGACGAGCTGTCGTCCTTGCCTGCCGTGAACCACCAGACGCCGCCGCCTATCGCGACGAGGGCGACGATCGCGCCGATGATCAGGCCGGTCTTCTTGCCGCTGCCGCCACCGGCGGGCGGGGGCGGCGGGACCTGCCCGTACGGGCCCTGCTGTTGCTGGCCGTAGGGACCCGGCTGCTGCGGCTGGCTGTAGCCGCCCTGCTGCGGAGGGACGCCCTGCGGGGCCTGCTGGGGGTAGCCGTAGCCGGGCTGAGGAGCCTGCGGCTGCTGGCCGTAGGGGCCAGGCTGACCCGGCTGCTGCCCGTAAGGACCGGGCTGCTGGGGCTGCTGCCCGCCGTACGGGCCAGGCTGGTTGTAACTCATCGCGTGGGTTCCCCTCCGAACGCTTATGTGATGCCGACATCCTGACCGACACCGGAGTGCCGTGGGGGATCAGGCGGCAACCGTTACTCAAGAATCCGGTTTCGGGACGGGTCTGTGACACCTCTAAACTGGAGCGGTGACCGAGAACACTCAGCAGCAGAATCCAGCGCCCACCACCGAACTGCCGACCCAGTACGCGCCGGCCGAGGTAGAGGGGACGCTGTACGAGCGCTGGGTAGAACGCGGCTACTTCTCCGCCGACGCGGCCAGCGAGAAGCCCCCGTACACCGTCGTCATCCCGCCGCCGAACGTCACCGGCTCCCTGCACCTGGGCCACGCCTTCGAGCACACGCTCATCGACGCCCTCACGCGCCGCAAGCGCATGCAGGGCTTCGAGACGCTGTGGCAGCCGGGCATGGACCACGCCGGCATCGCCACGCAGAACGTCGTGGAGCGCGAGCTCGCCAAGGAGGGCAAGTCCCGCCACGACCTCGGGCGCGAGGAGTTCATCGAGCGCGTCTGGAAGTGGAAGGGCGAGTCCGGCGGGCAGATCTCCGGGCAGATGCGCCGCCTCGGCGACGGCGTCGACTGGGACCGTGAGCGGTTCACGATGGACGAGGGCCTGTCCCAGTCCGTCCAGACGATCTTCAAGAAGCTCTACGACGACGAGCTGATCTACCGCGCCGAGCGCATCATCAACTGGTGCCCGCGCTGTCTGACCGCGATCTCCGACATCGAGGTCGAGTACCAGGACGACGACGGCGAGCTCGTCTCGCTGAAGTACGGCGAGGGCGACGAGACCGTTGTCGTCGCCACCACCCGCGCCGAGACGATGCTCGGTGACACGGCCATCGCCGTCCACCCGGACGACGAGCGGTACAAGCACCTCGTCGGCAAGCTGATCAAGCTGCCGCTGACCGACCGCTCGATCCCGGTCGTCGCGGACGCGCACGTCGACCCCGAGTTCGGCACCGGCTGCGTCAAGGTGACCCCGGCGCACGACCCGAACGACTTCGAGATCGGCCAGCGCCACGACCTGCCGAACATCGCGGTCATGGACGAGCACGCAGTGATTACTGTCCCCGGTCCCTTCCAGGGGCTGGACCGTCTGGAGGCCCGCAGCGCCATCGTCGGCGCGCTGCGCGCCGAGGGCCGCATCGTCGCCGAGAAGCGCCCGTACACGCACTCGGTCGGCCACTGCTCGCGCTGCAAGACCACCATCGAGCCGCGTCTGTCGATGCAGTGGTGGGTCAAGGTCGGCCCGCTCGCCAAGGCCGCCGGTGACGCGGTCCGCGACGGCAAGGTCAAGATCCACCCGCAGGAGATGGAGAAGCGCTACTTCGACTGGGTCGACAACCTCCACGACTGGTGCATCTCGCGCCAGCTGTGGTGGGGCCACCGGATTCCCGTCTGGTACGGACCCAATGGCGAGGTCGTCTGCGTCGGGCCCGACGACGAGGCGCCCACCGGCGAGGGCTGGACCCAGGACAGCGACGTCCTCGACACGTGGTTCTCGTCCGGCCTGTGGCCGTTCTCCACGCTCGGCTGGCCCGGGGAGACCGAGAGCCTCGCGAAGTTCTATCCGAACTCCGTCCTGGTCACCGGCTACGACATCCTCTTCTTCTGGGTCGCCCGGATGATGATGTTCGGCCTGTACGCGATGGACGGCACCCCGCCGTTCCACACGATCGTGCTGCACGGCATGGTCCGCGACCAGTTCGGCAAGAAGATGTCGAAGTCCTTCGGCAACGCGGTCAACCCGCTGGACTGGATGGACAAGTACGGCTCGGACGCCGTCCGCTTCACGCTGGCCCGCGGCGCCAACCCCGGCGTCGACGTGCCGATCGGCGAGGACTGGGTCCAGGGCTCGCGGAACTTCGCCAACAAGATCTGGAACGCCACGCGCTTCGCGCTGATGAACGGCGCCACGATCGAGGGCGAACTGCCGCCCGCCGAGCAGCTCTCGGCGACGGACCGCTGGATCCTGTCCCGGCTGAACGCGACGGTCGCCGAGGTCGACGCGTTCTACGACGACTACCAGTTCGCCAAGTTGTCGGACGCCCTCTTCCACTTCGCGTGGGACGAGGTCTTCGACTGGTACGTCGAGCTGTCCAAGACGACGTTCATGGGCGGCGGCGACGCGGCGAAGGTCTCCGGGCGCGTCCTGGGCGAGGTCCTCGACGTGACGCTGCGCCTGCTGCACCCGATCGTCCCGTTCGTCACGGAGACGCTCTGGACGACTCTCACGGGCCGCGAGTCCCTCGTGATCGCCGAGTGGCCGAAGGACAGCGGCTTCCGCGACAGCGGCGCCGAGCGGGAGATCGAGACGCTCCAGCAGGTCATCACCGAGGTCCGCCGCTTCCGCGCCGACCAGGGCCTCCAGCCGGGCCAGAAGGTCCCGGCCCGGCTCACCCTGGACGGCACCGCGCTCGCCCCGCACGAGGCGGCCATCCGCCAGCTCCTGCGCCTCCAGCCGGAGGGCGAGGGCTTCGCGGCCACCGCCACGCTGCCGGTCTCGGGCGCCACGGTCGCGCTCGACCTGTCGGGCACGATCGACGTCGCGGCGGAGCGCAAGCGCCTCGCCAAGGACCTCGCGGCGGCCGAGAAGGAGAAGGCGCAGGCCACGGCGAAGCTGGGCAACGAGGCGTTCCTCGCGAAGGCGCCGGACAACGTGGTCGACAAGATCCGGGGCCGCCTCACCAAGGCGGACGCCGACATCAGCCGGCTCCAGGCCCAGCTGGAGGGCCTGCCGCAGGGCTAGCCACGCCGTCTTGCGCGGTGCGCCGCGTCACGCGGTGGAGACAGGGCTCTTGGAACCGACCGGTTCCAGGGGCCCTGTCCCGTCTTCCTGCCCTGCCGTCTCCTGCACGGGGATGTACACCTGCTCGGGGATACGCAGCCCCAGGCGCACCAGCTCCGCCTCCGCGAGGGCGTCGATGATCTCGGGGTCGCCGCCGCGCCAGCCCTCGGCGAGGCTGCCCGCGGTGGCGTCGGGCAGTTCGTACGCGGTCCGCGCGACCTCGTCCAGGGGACGCAGCAGGGCGCGCAGCGCGAGGAGTTCGCGGCCGTCGGAGCTCGCGGCGAGGTCCCTCGCGGCGGCTGCCTGCCGGACCCAGCGCAGGCGGCGGGGGAGCCAGCTGTTGAGCACGAGGCCGACGGGTACGAGGAAGACGACGACGGCGCCCACGACCACCGCCGCGCGGACGGTCACCGGGTCGCCGGCTCCGGCGAAGTCCGCGGCGAGCCGCAGGGCGGAGTCGACGCGATCGCCGACCAGGGGCAGCCGGGAAGGGTCGCCGAGGGGCGGGGCGGGGAGTTCCGGGGCGGGGCGGGTGAGCAGACAGGCCAGCCGGTAGGCGACTACGGCGGCGGCGGTCCACAGCGCGGTCCAGAGCAGGACCGCGCCGTCGCCGAGGAGCTGGCGGGTCCGCCGGCCGGGATTCTGGGCATACCACATGGTGTGATTTGACCCCCGGTGCCCCCCTTTCGGAGCCCGCCACGCCGTGACCCCGCACCAACCCCAACAAAGGTCATACATACGATAATTCAGGCAGAGCGGCCCAATTCCGCCCGCCTGCCGCACGGCCCCGCAGCAGTCCCGCCCCGTCGGCCGCAGGCCTAAGCCGCCGACATCACCCGTTCCAGCGCGTCGAAGTCCTCCACGCACTTTCCGCAGCCCAGCGCCACGCTGTCCAGCGGGTCGTCCGCCACGAAGACCGGGATTCCGGTGGCCGAGGCCATGCGCAGGTCGAGGGCGGGGAGCAGGGCGCCGCCGCCCGTCAGGACGATGCCGTGTTCCATGACGTCGCCGGACAGCTCCGGCGGGCACTCCTCCAGCGTCGAGTGCACCGCGGCGATGATCGCCTCCACCGGCTCGTCGAGCGCCGTCCGCACCTCACGCGCCGTCAGCTCCACCGTCTTCGGGAGCCCCCGCACCTTCTCCCGGCCCCGCACGGTGAACGTCCGGGACTCCAGCTCGTCGTCCCCCGGTACCGGCCACGCCGAGCCGATCGCGACCTTGATGTCCTCCGCCGTCCGCTCGCCGATGAGCAGCCCGTGCTCCTTGCGCACGAAGTTGGTGATCGCCTCGTCCAGGCGGTCACCGCCCACCCGCAGCGACTGCGAAGTGACGATCCCGCCCAGGGAGATCACCGCGACCTCGCTCGTCCCGCCGCCGATGTCGACCACCATCGATCCCCGCGGGTCCGCCACCGGAAGCCCCGCCCCGATCGCCGCGGCCATCGGCTCCTCCACCAGGTGCACGGACCGGGCCCCCGCCCGCTGCGCCGCGTGCACGATGGCCCGCCGCTCGACGGGCGTGACGCCGCTCGGCACGCACACCACCATCCGCGTACGAGGACGGCGTCCGGGGACGGCCTTGCGCACGAAGTGCCGGATCATCTCCTCGGCGGCTTCGTAGTCGCTGATCACACCGTCTCGCAGGGGGCGGATCGCGGTGATGGACCCCGGCGTACGGCCGATCGTCTGCTTGGCCTCCGTACCGACGGCGAGGGCCGTTCTGGCGCCCTCCTTGACGGCGACCACGGACGGTTCGTTGAGCACGATGCCCTGCCCGCGGACGTAGAGAAGGGTGTTCGCTGTGCCGAGGTCGATGCCTATGTCCATGATCGCCAAGTTTGCCCGGCGATTGACCGGATCGGGGGGACCAAGGTCCTGAATCGGACGGGACCAAAGTCCCGAGCGGAACCCGAGCAGGTCCCGGCGGCGACTGTCACACCCCGTCCGTAGACTGGCCTGCGTGAGTGACCTCCCCCCGCCTGACAGCGAGCACCCCGACCGCGACGACCGTGACGATCGTGATGACCGTTTCGACGAGATCGTCGGAGCCGAGACCGACCGCGACCCCGACCTCGCCGTGATCGAGGCGGGCAGCCGCACCCTGCGCACCCAGGCGGGCCCGCCCCAGAGCGACATCCCCTCCCGCCCCACCGACCCGGAGATCGACAAGGCCCTGCGCGACGTCGAGACGGAGCTCGCGGGCCGCTGGGGAGAGACGAAGCTGGAGCCCTCCGTCAGCCGGATCTCCGCGCTGATGGACGTCCTGGGCGAGCCCCAGCGCGCGTACCCCTCGATCCACATCACGGGGACGAACGGCAAGACGTCCACGGCCCGCATGATCGAGGCCCTGTTCAGCGCCTTCGAGCTGCGCACGGGGCGTTACACCTCGCCGCACGTCCAGTCGATCACCGAGCGGATCAGCCTGGACGGCGCCCCCATCGAGGCCGAGCGCTTCGTGGAGACGTACCACGACATCAAGCCGTACGTGGAGATGGTCGACTCCCAGCAGGACTACCGGCTCTCCTTCTTCGAGGTGCTCACCGGCATGGCGTACGCGGCCTTCGCGGACGCCCCCGTGGACGTCGCCGTCGTCGAGGTCGGCATGGGCGGCAGCTGGGACGCGACGAACGTGATCGACGGCTCGGTCGCCGTCGTCACCCCCATCGACCTGGACCACACCGACCGCCTGGGCAACACGCCGGGCGAGATCGCCGCGGAGAAGGCCGGCATCATCAAGCCGGACGCGACGGTGATCCTGGCCCAGCAGCCGGTTGACGCGGCGCAGGTGCTCCTGAAGAAGGCCGTCGAGGTCGACGCGACGGTGGCCCGCGAGGGCCTGGAGTTCGGCATCGTCTCCCGCTCGATGGCGGTCGGCGGCCAGCTGCTGACCCTGCGCGGCCTCGGCGGGGAGTACGAAGAGATCTTCCTGCCCCTGCACGGCGCGTACCAGGCGCACAACGCCGCGGTCGCGCTCGCCGCGGTGGAGGCGTTCTTCGGCATCGGCTCGCAGCACGCGCGTGCGCTCGACATCGACACCATCCGCAAGGCCTTCGCCTCGGTCTCGTCGCCGGGCCGCCTGGAGGTCGTGCGGACCTCGCCGACCGTCGTCCTGGACGCCGCGCACAATCCGGCGGGCGCCCGCGCGACCGCCGAGGCGATCAGCGAGGTCTTCGACTTCAGCCGGCTGATCGGCGTGGTCGCGGCGAGCGACGGCAAGGACATGAAGGGCCTGCTCGAAGCCTTCGAGCCGATCTTCGCCGAGGTCGTCGTCACGCAGAACTCCAGCCACCGCGCGATGGACGCGGACACGCTGGCCGGGCTCGCCGTCGAGGTCTTCGGCGACGACCGCGTCCAGGTCGAGCCGCGTATGCCGGACGCGCTCGAAGCCGCGATCACCCTCGCCGAGGAAGAGGGCGAGTACGCGGGCGGCGGCGTCCTGGTCACCGGCTCCGTCATCACCGTCGGCGAGGCCCGACTGCTCCTGGGGAGGGGCTGACTCCTGTGCGTACGCTCTGTGCTTCGACGCTGATCGGCGAGTTCTTCGTCATCGGTTTCGCCGGTCTGGTCGCCATGAAGGACCCGGACCTGTCGATGGGCACGGTCTGGACGGTCTGCGGCATCGCGATGCTGGTCAGCGTCCTGCTGTGCGGAATGATCACCCGTCCCGGCGGGGTGCAGCTGGGCTGGGCGCTGCAGATCGCGCTCATCGCGAGCGGGTTCATCGTGCCGATCATGTTCTTCATGGGGGCGGTGTTCGCGGCCCTGTGGTGGGCCTCGATCCACTTCGGCCAGAAGATCGACGAGGCGAAGGCGCGGTTCGCGGCACAGGCGGAAGCCGAGGCCGGGGCTTAGGCCTCCCCGGCGGGCGGGCTTCCGGGGCCGGAGGTAACGCGGTGTAGTGGGTGCCGGTATCGTGCCGGTCAACCCACACGCTCGTAGAAAAAATGCTTGGAGCCGCACATGACCCAGCGCACTCTCGTCCTGCTCAAGCCCGACACCGTCCGTCGTGGCCTGATCGGCGAGATCATCGGCCGTATCGAGCGCAAGGCGGGCTGGACGATCTCCGCACTCGAACTGCGCTCGCTCGACCAGGAGACGCTGGAGCAGCACTACGGCGAGCACAAGGGCAAGCCCTTCTACGAGCCGCTGGTCGCCTTCATGTCCTCCGGTCCGGTCGTCGCGCTCGTGGTAGAGGGCGAGCGCGTCATCGAGGGCGTGCGTGCCCTCGCCGGTCCGACCGACCCGATCGCCGCCGCGCCCGGCTCCATCCGAGGTGACTTCGGCACCATCGTCCGGGAGAACCTGATCCACGCCTCGGACTCCGAGGAGTCCGCCGAGCGCGAGCTGAAGATCTTCTTTCCGGGTCTCGTCTGACCCGCGAAACGCCGTCCGACGGACTGACGCGGTCTCGCCTGGCGGACACAGGTAAAGAGTTCCGTAAAGACTTCTGACGCCCAGTCAGCAAGGTACGGCCCTGACCAGGGGTGGCCGAGAAAACCGGCCGCCCCTTGGCATATGCGCCCCAATCGGGGGAACCCGTGCCTCCGATGGCACGTCTCCAAGAGCGAGGCGGTGCATCATCTGCTGACAATGGCGAAGACCCTAGCGCCGTGTTCGTGCAGGCGAGACTACGATGTAAGCCTCCACGCCACACAGCACCCACCTCGCCTACCTAAAAAGCCATCAGACGCTCCAGGGAAGGCCAGACGCATCCTCATGGGGAACAACATGTCGTTCATCGGCCGTGACATGGCTGTCGACCTCGGGACCGCCAACACGCTGGTGTACGTCAGGGGTCGGGGGATCGTTCTCAACGAACCGTCCGTCGTCGCGATCAACACCAACACCGGTGGCATCCTCGCTGTCGGCGCCGAAGCCAAGAAGATGATCGGACGCACGCCGGGCAACATCGTCGCCGTGCGACCGCTGAAGGACGGCGTGATCGCCGACTTCGAGATCACCGAGCGGATGCTCCGCTACTTCATCCTGAAGATCCACAAGCGGCGCTACCTCGCCCGTCCGCGGGTCGTCGTCTGCGTACCCTCGGGCATCACCGGAGTCGAGCGCCGCGCCGTCATCGAGGCTTCCTCGCAGGCCGGCGCGCGTCAGGTGCACATCATCGAGGAGCCCATGGCCGCCGCCATCGGCTCCGGCCTGCCGGTCCACGAGGCCACCGGCAACATGGTGGTCGACATCGGCGGCGGCACCACCGAGGTCGCGGTCATCAGCCTCGGCGGAATCGTCACGGCACAGTCGATCCGCGTCGCGGGCGACGAGCTGGACAACGCGATCATCCAGCACATCAAGAAGGAGTACTCCCTCCTCCTCGGCGAGCGCACGGCCGAGCAGATCAAGATCACCATCGGTTCGGCGTACGACATGGACGCCGACGAGCACACCGAGATCCGCGGCAGGGACCTGGTCTCCGGGCTGCCCAAGACCGTCGTCATCTCCGCCGCCGAGGTCCGCAAGGCGATCGAGGAGCCGGTCAACGCGATCGTGGACGCGGTCAAGACGACCCTCGACAAGTGCCCGCCGGAACTCTCCGGTGACGTGATGGACCGCGGCATCGTTCTCACCGGAGGCGGCGCCCTGCTGCGCGGCCTCGACGAGCGTCTGCGCCGCGAGACGGGCATGCCGATCCACATCGCCGAGGACCCGCTGGACAGCGTGGCACTGGGCTCCGGCAAGTGTGTCGAGGAGTTCGAGGCGCTCCAGCAGGTCCTTGACGCGTCGCCGCGCCGCTGAGAGTGGCGCGAACCCGCTGAAAGGGTGTCCGCCGTACGAGTGCCTGTCACCTCGTGCGGCGGATCGTTGATATAGAGGGCCTAGAGGACGTAGAGGGCACGGCATGACAATTCCGCGGCGTCCGCAGACGTCGCGGAATCGGATTGCATGGATTTGCTCCGATATACGTGCAGTTGCTCATACATAAGTCAATGCTAGAAATTCCAAGGATTTCCAACTGAGGAAGGCACGGCCGCCGCACGTGAGGGACACACGAGAGAGCCGGCTGCTCCTGGTGCTGCTGATCGCCATCGCGTTCGCTTTGATCACGGTGGACATCCGCGGTGGTGAGGACTCGCCGGTCGACGGTGCCCGCCAGGCCGCCGCCACGGTCTTCGGCCCGGTCGAGGACGGCGTGTCGTCCGCCGTCGACCCGATCGGCAACGCGATCGGCGCGGTACGGGACTCCGGTGACCGGCATGACCGCATCGCGGAACTCGAGCGCCAGAACGCCGCGTTGAAAGCGAAGCTCGGCAGCGACGACCGCAACCGCAGCCGGGTCAGACAGCTGGACAGCATGCTCAAGAGCGCCGGCGCCGGGCAGTACGGCATCAAGGGCGCCGAAGTCATCGGCATAGGAGCGGCCCAGGGCTTCTCCTGGACCGTCACGATCGACGCGGGCGCCAATGACGGACTCAAGCGCGACATGACCGTACTGAACGGCGACGGCCTGGTCGGCCGCGTCACCACGGTCGGCCCGAGCACCGCGACCGTCCTGCTCGCCAACGACCCCGACTTCACCGTCGGCACCCGGATGGAGAAGACCGACGAGCTCGGCTTCGCCACCGGCCAGGGCGACCGCCCGCTCTCGGTGCAGATGCTCAACGGCAAGGCGAAGATCAAGAAGGGCGACCGGCTCGTCACCTTCGGCTCGCAGAAGGACAAGCCGTTCGTGCCGGGCGTACCGGTCGGCGAGGTCGTCCGCGTCGACCCCTCGGGCGGCGACCTGACGCGCAACGTCTACATCAAGCCGTACGTCGGCTTCACCAAGCTGGACATCGTCGGTGTCGTCGTCGAGGCGCCCCGCGAGGACCCGCGCGACACGGTGCTGCCGAAGAAGCCCGCCAAGCCGAAGCCGACCCCGACGGTGACCGTCACGGCCACACCGTCAGGGCAGGCCCCGGCCGACGACGCCGACAACGGCAACGAGCAGTAGGAGCACCGGAACCATGCGCTTCAACCGAATCCTGCTCTCCACCACCCTGATCGTCGTCGCCCTGGTCATCCAGGTCAGCGTCCTGGCCCGGCTGCAACTGCCGGGCGCGGTGCCGGACCTGGTGCTGCTCACGGTGCTCGGCCTCGCCCTGGTCTACGGCCACGTCGGCGGCGCCCTCATCGGCTTCGGCGCCGGGCTCCTCGCGGACCTGGCCCCGCCCGCCGACCACGCGGCCGGGCGGTACGCCCTGGTCCTGTGCGTCGTCGGCTACCTCGCGGGCCTGGCCAAGCCGGAGACCGGGCGGCTCAGGTCGGCCACCGCGCCGCTCGTCGTGGTCGTGGGAGCGGCTCTTGGCTCGACCCTCCTTTACGCGGGCGTGGGCGCTCTCGTCGGGGACACCGCCGCCCGCCACGTGGGCCTGGGCGGGCTGCTCTTCACGGCCGCCCTGTACGACCTGCTGCTCGCGCCTTTCACGGTGCCGCTGATCATCGCGCTCGCCCGGCGCGCCGAGAACGACCCACTGGGGGAGACCTCCCCGGCCGCCAAGGCCACGGACGTCTCGGCCGGCTGGCTCTCCTCGGGCACCGGCCTGCGCATCGGCAGCCAGCGCGGGGGCATGCGCATGAAGGCGGCCAAGGCACGTGTCGCGCGCGCCGGACGCATCAAGGGGGTCAAGCGCCTGTGACCGCAGCGCAGTTGTCCCCGTACGCGACCGGCCGCGCACACAGGTCGGTCGTGTACACGTACTACTCGTACACACACTGAGAGGGGGAGGAAAGCAGTGACCAACATCCCCGAGACCGGACGGACCCCAAGGGTCCAGATCCGTCTCATCGTCATCCAGATCCTCGTGCTCTCCCTCCTCCTCACCCTCGGCGGCCGCCTCTGGTACCTCCAGATCCGCAACGGTGAGGAGTACGCCGAGGAAGCCTCCGGCAACCACGTCCAGCAGGTCGTCGACCCCGCCGTGCGCGGCTCGATCCTCGACGCGCGCGGCGTGCCGATCGCCGACAACGAGACCCGGCTCGTCGTCTCCGCGTCCCGCACGGACCTGATGAAGATGAAGGACGACGGCAAGGCGGCCCTCGCCAAGCTCGCCGACGTCCTCGGCATGACCGCCAAGGAAGTCTCCGACAAGGTCCGCCTCTGCGACTCCAAGACGCCGCAGCCCTGCTGGAACGGCTCGCCCTACCAGCCGATCCCGATCACGGACGAGGCCTCGCCCAAGCAGGCCCTCCAGATCCGCGAGCGCGCCGAGGACTTCCCCGGCATCACCGCCGAGCCCACCGCCGTACGCCGCTACGCCGCGCCCGGCAAGTCCAACACCGCCCAGGTGCTCGGCTACCTCTCGCCCGTCACCGACGAAGAGATCAAGAAGGCCGAGAACACCGACTCGCCGTTCCTGCGCTCCGACCAGGTCGGCCGCTCCGGCCTTGAGCGCACGTACGACGCGCAGCTGCGCGGCAAGGCCGGCGTCACCCGCTACGAGGTCGACAACCTCGGCCGCGTCATCGGCAAGGCCAAGGACGACCCGGCACAGCCCGGCGCGAACGTCGTCACCAGCATCGACGCGCGCGTGCAGGCCCTGTCCGAGTACTGGCTGAACGACGCGATGAAGAAGGCCCGCCAGGAGTTCGACAAGAACACCAACGAGAACTACAAGGCCGACGCGGGCGCCGTCGTCGTCATGGAGAACAAGACCGGACGCATCGTCTCCATGGCGTCCAACCCGACCTACGACCCGAACGCCTGGGTCGGCGGCATCTCCGGCAAGGACTACACGCAGCTCACCGGCAAGAAGTCCAACTACCCGCTCCTGAACCGCGCCATCCAGGGCCAGGCGGCCCCCGGCTCGATCTTCAAGGTCATCCCGACGACGGCGGCGGTCAACGCGGGCTACGACTTCAACGGCAGCTACCCCTGCCCCAGCTCGTACTCCATCGGCGGCCAGGTCTTCAAGAACTTCGAGTCCCAGGGCCACGGCAGCATCACGCTCGGCCAGGCCCTTGAGGTCTCCTGCGACACCGTCTTCTACAAGCTCTCGCACGACCAGTGGGCCAAGGACGGCGGCAACAAGCCGAAGAAGGACGCCAAGGACTGGTTCTACAAGACCGCCCACCAGTTCGGCCTCGGCAAGGAGACCGGCATCGACCTGCCGAACGAGGTCACGGGCCGCGTCCCGGACCGCCAGTGGAAGAAGGACTACTGGAAGGCCAACAAGGACGGCTGGTGCAAGCAGGGCAAGAAGGGCGGGGACTACGTCGAGAAGATCGCGTACGAGAACTGCCTCGAAGGCATGAAGATGCGCGCCGGTGACTCCGTCAACTACTCCATCGGACAGGGCGACACCCTCGTCACGCCGATACAGATGGCCACGATCTACTCCGCCATCGCCAACGGCGGCACCCTGTACAACCCCACCGTCGGCAAGGCGATCGTCAGCGCCGACGGCAAGCAGGTCCAGGAGATCAAGCCGAAGTCGCACGGCAAGCTGCCCATGGACGAGAAGACGCGCGCCGACATAGACGGTGCGCTCGCCGACGTGGCGACCAAGGGAACGGCCGCCTGGCGCTTCGGCGGCTGGCCGCAGGACAAGATCCCGATGCACGCCAAGACGGGTACGGCGGAGGTCCACGGCAAGCAGACCACCTCGTGGTTCGCGACGTACACCAAGGACTACTCGATCGTGATGACGATCTCCCAGGGCGGTACGGGTTCCGGCGCCTCGGGACCCGCCGTCCGCAAGATCTACGACGGCATCTACGGCCTGGACGAGGACGGCAAGCAGAACCTGAAGAAGGCCCTGCTCCCCGAGCCGCAGAAGAACCTGCCGAAGATCGAGAAGGACGGTTCGATCGACTCCCCGAAGATCAAGCCGTACAAGCCCGAGGCTCCCAAGCCCGCGGAACAGCCGCAGGAACTGGCGGGCGCGCCCGCGAACTGGAGGCGTGACTAGTGGCCGGCAACAATGGCTTCTCCGTCTCCGGCTACGGGCCCGAGCGCTCCTCCATGGCGTCCCGCGTGTTCGCCCGCGACTCGCTGGTGCGCAGGCTGGACTGGCCGATACTGTTCGCGGCGATCGCGCTCTCCGTGATCGGCACCGCGCTTGTCTACTCGGCGACGCGCAACCGCACCGAGCTGGTCGGCGACGACCAGTACGCCTTCCTGATCAAGCACATCATGAACACCGGCATCGGCATCGCCCTGATGGCGGGCACGATCTGGCTCGGCCACCGCACCCTGCGCACGGCCGTGCCGATCCTCTACGGCATTTCCGTCTTCCTCGTCCTGCTCGTCCTCACCCCGCTCGGCGCGACGATCAACGGCGCGCACGCGTGGATCGTGCTCGGCGGCGGCTTCTCGCTGCAGCCCTCCGAGTTCGTGAAGATCACGATCATCCTGGGCATGGCGATGCTGCTCGCGGCGCGCGTCGACGCGGGCGACCGGGACCACCCCGACCACCGCACGGTCCTCCAGGCCCTCGGCCTGGCCGCCGTGCCGATAGTGATCGTGCTCCTCATGCCCGACCTCGGGTCGGTCATGGTGATGGCGATGATCGTCCTCGGCGTGCTGCTCGCGTCGGGCGCCTCCAACCGCTGGGTCTTCGGACTCCTCGGCACGGGCGCGGCCGGCGCGATCGCCGTCTGGCAGCTCGGCGTCCTCGACGACTACCAGATCGCCCGCTTCGCGGCCTTCGCCAACCCCGCGCTCGACCCGGCGGGCGTCGGCTACAACACCAACCAGGCGCGCATCGCGATCGGTTCCGGCGGCCTGACCGGCACCGGCCTCTTCAAGGGCTCGCAGACAACGGGGCAGTTCGTGCCCGAGCAGCAGACGGACTTCGTGTTCACCGTCGCGGGCGAGGAACTCGGCTTCGCGGGCGCGGGTCTCATCCTGCTCCTGCTCGGCGTCTTCCTCTGGCGGGCCTGCCGCATCGCGCGCGAGACGACCGAGCTGTACGGCACGATCGTCGCCGCCGGGATCATCGCCTGGTTCGCCTTCCAGTCCTTCGAGAACATCGGCATGACGCTCGGCATCATGCCGGTGGCCGGTCTGCCGCTGCCCTTCGTCTCGTACGGAGGATCATCGATGTTCGCCGTCTGGGTGGCCGTGGGCCTGCTGCAGTCGATCAAGGTGCAGCGGCCGATGTCGGCCTAGGCCGGTCGCGGGGCTGCCACCGGCCCGCGATCGCGTCTAGATTCGATCCATGGCGGAGACGAAGCGCGAGATCGAGCGGAAGTACGACGTCGGGGCGGACGCGGAGCTGCCCGACCTGAGCGGTGTCGCCGGGGTGGCCGACGTCGTCGACAAGGGCGTCGTCGAACTGGACGCCGTCTATCACGACACGACCGACCAGGTGCTCCTCTCCGACTCGATCACGCTGCGCCGCCGCATCGGCGGCGACGACGAGGGCTGGCACCTGAAACTGCCGGTGTCTCCCGTACAAGGTGTGCGGGACGAGATCCAGGCCCCGCTCTCGGACTCGGTGCCGCCCGAGCTGTCCTCGCTCGTGCGATCCCGGGTGCGCGATGCGGAGCTCGTGCCCGTCATGCGCCTGCTGACCGCGCGCGACCTGCGCCACCTCGTCGACGGCGAAGGGGCGCTGCTCGCCGAGCTGAGCGTCGACCGGGTCAGAGCCGAGCGGCTCACCGAGGACGGCGGCACCGCCGAGTGGGCCGAGATCGAGGTGGAGCTGGCGGACGGCGCGGACCCCGCGCTGCTCGACCGGATCGAGAAGAAGCTGAAGAAGCTGGGCGTCGAGCGGTCGTCGTCCGCTTCGAAACTGGCCAAGGCTCAGGCGGGGACGGCTCTGACAGCGGCCCGGAAGCAGCTCGCGAAGGGCAAGCTGAAGCCTGGCAAGAGCAAAAAGGGGCAGAAGGGTGAGCGGTACACAGTCATCGAGCTGAAGGACTCCGCCGTGCAACCTGACCCCGTCACCGCTGCCGACCACGTCCTCGCCTACATCCGCACCCAGCGCGACGCCCTCGTCGCCCTCGACCCCGACGTCCGCCGCGACCTGCCGGACTCCGTGCACCAGATGCGGGTCGCCACCCGCCGCATGCGCAGCGCCTTCCGCTCGTACCGCAAGCTGCTCGACCGCTCCGTCACCGACCCGATCGGCGACGAACTGAAATGGCTCGCGGGCGAGCTCGGTGTCGACCGCGACCAAGAGGTCCTGGCCGAACGGATCACGAGCCGCGTCGACACCGTGCCGGGAACCCTGCTCCTCGGGCCGGTGCGGGCCCGCCTGCAGATCTGGTCCGTCGCCGGAGCCGCCGACTCCCGCAGCAGGACCGTCGCCGCGCTCGAAGGAGAGCGCTACGTACAGCTCCTGAACTCCGTCGACGCGCTGCTCGCCGACCCCCCGCTGCGCAAGGCGGCCACTTCGTCCCCCGGCAAGGCGCTCCCCAAGGCCGTCCGCAAGGACTACGCCCGTCTGGAAGCCCGCATCGAGCACGCCCTCGCGCTGGAGCCGGGGGAGGAGCGGGACGTGGCGATGCACAGCGCCCGCAAGGCCGCCAAGCGTGCCCGGTACGCGGGCGAGGCGGCCAGGCCCGCGCTCGGCAAGCCCGCCAAGCGGTTCGCGAAGCGGATGAAGGCCGTCCAGAAGGTTCTCGGCGATCACCAGGACAGCGTCGTCGCCAGGGACACGCTGCGGAACCTGGCGGTCCAGGCCCACGCGGCCGGCGAGACCGCCTTCACCTGGGGACTCCTGTACGGCCAGGAGGAGGCCAGGGCCGCCCGCCGCGAGAACGAGCTGCCCGGGGTGTGGCACCGGGCGTCCAGGCCCAAACTGCGGGCGGCACTGAGCGGCTGAACGCCGGGGTACGCTGGATGGTCACCCCTGCCAGATCATGAGAACCCTGCCGAAAGACGCTGTGATGCCTGTCGAGTCCGTCTTCCCACGCCTGGAAGCGCTTCTCCCGCACGTCCAGAAGCCCATCCAGTACGTCGGCGGAGAGCTCAACTCCACCGTGAAGAACTGGGACGAGTGTGACGTCCGCTGGGCGCTCATGTACCCGGACGCGTACGAGGTCGGGCTGCCCAACCAGGGCGTCATGATCCTCTACGAGGTACTGAACGAACGCGAGGGAGTGCTCGCCGAGCGCACGTACAGCGTCTGGCCCGACCTCGAAGAGCTGATGCGGGAGCACAAGGTCCCGCAGTTCACCGTGGACAGCCACCGCCCCGTCGGCGCCTTCGACGTGTTCGGGCTCAGCTTCTCCACCGAGCTCGGGTACACGAACATGCTCACGGCCCTGGACCTCGCGGGCATCCCGCTGGAGTCCAAGGACCGCACGGTCGACGACCCGATCGTCCTCGCCGGCGGGCACGCCGCCTTCAACCCCGAGCCGATCGCGGAGTTCATCGACTGCGCGGTCATCGGCGACGGCGAGCAGGCCGTGCTCGACATGACCGCGATCATCCGCGAGTGGAAGGCCGAGGGCCGCCCCGGCGGCCGCGAGGAAGTCCTCTTCCGGCTCGCGCGCACCGGGTCGGTCTACGTCCCCGGGTTCTACGACGTCGAGTACCTCCCGGACGGGCGCATCGGCCGCGTCGTACCGAACAAGTCCGGTGTCCCGTGGCGCGTGTCCAAGCACACCGTCATGGACCTGGACGAGTGGCCCTACCCCAAGCAGCCCCTCGTGCCGCTCGCGGAGACCGTCCACGAGCGCATGTCCGTGGAGATCTTCCGCGGCTGCACCCGCGGCTGCCGCTTCTGCCAGGCCGGCATGATCACGCGCCCCGTGCGGGAGCGAAGCATCACCGGCATCGGCGAGATGGTGGAGAAGGGCCTCAAGGCGACCGGCTTCGAGGAGGTCGGCCTGCTCTCCCTGTCCTCCGCGGACCACACGGAGATCGCGGACGTCGCCAAGGGCCTCGCGGACCGGTACGAGGAAGACAAGATCGGCCTCTCCCTGCCCTCGACCCGCGTCGACGCCTTCAACATCGACCTGGCGAACGAGCTGACCAGGAACGGCCGCCGCTCGGGTCTGACGTTCGCCCCCGAGGGCGGCAGCGAGCGGATGCGGAAGGTCATCAACAAGATGGTCTCCGAAGAGGACCTGATCCGCACCGTCGCGACCGCGTACGGCAACGGCTGGCGCCAGGTCAAGCTGTACTTCATGCTCGGCCTGCCCACCG
This sequence comes from Streptomyces longisporoflavus, assembly GCF_014649775.1. Taxonomy (GTDB): domain Bacteria; phylum Actinomycetota; class Actinomycetes; order Streptomycetales; family Streptomycetaceae; genus Streptomyces; species Streptomyces longisporoflavus. The sequence goes on from NZ_BMTR01000003.1 coordinate 489,292, forward strand.
AGACCGACGAGGACGTCCTGCAGATCGCGGACATGGCGGCGAACGTCATCGCCAAGGGCCGCGAGGTCGCGGGCAACGACATCCGCTGCACGGTCTCCATCGGCGGCTTCGTGCCCAAGCCGCACACGCCCTTCCAGTGGGCCCCGCAGCTGTCGGCGGAGGAGACGGACGCCCGCCTCGCGAAGCTGCGCGACAAGATCCGCGGCGACAAGAAGTACGGCCGCTCGATCGGCTTCCGCTACCACGACGGCAAGCCCGGCATCGTCGAGGGCCTGCTCTCGCGCGGCGACCGCCGCATCGGCTCCGTCATCCGCGCCGTGTACGAGGACGGCGGCCGCTTCGACGGCTGGCGCGAGCACTTCAGCTACGACCGCTGGATGGCCTGCGCCGAGAAGACGCTGCCCGCCTTCGGCGTGGACGTCGACTGGTACACCACGCGCGAGCGCACGTACGAGGAAGTACTGCCCTGGGACCACCTGGACTCCGGTCTCGACAAGGACTGGCTCTGGGACGACTGGCAGGACTCGCTCGACGAGACCGAGGTCGAGGACTGCCGCTGGACCCCGTGCTTCGACTGCGGCGTGTGCCCGCAGATGCAGACCGAGATCCAGATCGGCCCGACCGGCAAGAAGCTCCTGCCGCTGTCGGTGGTGAAGTAAGTGACGCGGCCGGAGCCGGTGGCAGAGACGGGTGCTCCGCGTCTCGCCCCGCCCTCCGGCCGCGTGCACCTCTCCTTCGTCGCCGCGATGGAGGAGTTCCGCGCCGAGGGCCGCGGCGGCGCCGACGACGACACGACGCTCGGCCGCACCCTGCGCGACTACGGCGACAAGTGGCACGACCCGGTGGTCTTCGAGCGCTATGTGGCCGAGGTCCACGAAGCCGTGCATCCCGCCGAGCCGCTCTCCGTCCCCGTGACCACCCTCTGGTACGCGGACGGCAGTAATTACCTCGGCCGTCTCGCCATCCGCCACAACATCGCCACGCGCTTCCTGCGCGAGTACGGCGGTCACATCGGCTACGACGTGCGCCCCACCGCCCGCCGCCGCGGCCACGCCACGGCGATGCTGATCGACAGCCTCCCGTACGCCCGTGCCCTCGGCCTCACCTCGGTCCTGGTGACCTGCGACACCGACAACACCGGTTCGCGCAAGGTGATCGAGGCCGCGGGCGGCGCGTTTGACGACGAACGCGGCGGAAAGCTGCGTTACTGGATCGAGACGGGCGACTGACGGCTCACGGCCGCCGCCCGGATTGAACCGGCATCCGCCCCTGAGCGTCTAGGACGGCATGGACCTGGAAAAGCGGCCCCCGCTGAACGAGCGCGAGCCGGAGCAGCCCCCCACCGCACCACAGCCGCAGGCCGAGGGCTGTCTCGCCGTCGCGATCCGCATCCCGGTGCGGATCGTGGTCCTTGTGCTCGTCGTGCCGGTACGCCTGGTGTGGGACGCGCTCGCCGTGTGCGGCCGTTTCCTGTACCTGCGGGGGCTGAGGCCCGTGGGACGCGCGTTCGCCTGGCTGGGCCGCACGCTGATCGTGACGCCGCTGACGTGGCTGTTCGAACACGTCGTCACGCCGGTCGCGCTCGGCATCACGACCGTCACGGAGTGGCTGCTCAAGGCGGTGTTCGTGTGGCCGTGGGTGGGTCTTTGGCGGTACGTGGTGGCGCCGGTCGGCAAGGGGCTCGCGTGGCTCGGGCGGATGCTGGTCGTGGTGCCCGCCGTCTGGCTGTACGCCGCCGTCCTCACGCCGATCGGGCACGCGATCGCCTGGCTCGCGCGAGGCATCGCCGCGGGCGCCGCGATGGCCGGACGCGGCATCGGCGCCTGCCTGATGTGGCTGCTCAAGGCGGTGTTCGTGTGGCCTTGGGTGGGTCTTTGGAAGTACGTGGTCGTGCCGGTCGGCATGGGGCTCGCATGGCTCGGGCGGGTGCTGATCGTGGTGCCCGCCGTCTGGCTGTATGCCGCCGTCCTCACGCCGATCGGGCACGCGATCGCCTGGCTCGCGCGGGGGATCGGGGCGGTCCTCGCCACCCTGGGGCGCTGGATCTTCGTCGTGCCCGCCGTCGCCCTGTGGCGCTGGGTGCTCGCGCCCGTCGGGCGGGGCATCGCGGTCGTCGCACGCGAGATCTTCGACGCGTTCGGACACGCCTGGCGGATCGCCGGACACATCTCGCTGGTCGTCGGCCGCTTCCTCGGCAGGCTCCTGCGATGGCTCTTCGTCGACCCGGTGCGCTGGGTCTACCGCGCGGTCCTCACTCCGGTCGGGCACGTCCTGCGCGACGGGGTCTGGCGGCCCGCGGCGCGGGCCGTGAAGGACGCGGGCCGCGCCACCCGGCAGGCCCTCGCCGGCGTCCGCCAGAGCGTGCGGGACGCGCGTGCCGACGTACGGCGCATGCTGTTCGGGGCGCCGAAGGAGCGGGTCCCCGTGGGGGGGCGCCGTGGCGGAGCCCGCGCCGGTGCCCGCGCCGGTGCCGGTGGCCCGGCGGGAACCTGACGCGCCGGGGGCACGTACTCTAGGTAGCAGTACGACCGCACTCACGAAGGACTAGAACACTGGGCAAGCGACAGCCCGAAGGCCCGCCGCCCGCTCCCGCGGTGCAGCGCATCCGACTGCGTTACACCAAGCGCGGCCGCCTCCGGTTCACCAGCCACCGAGACTTCCAGCGCGCCTTCGAGCGGGCCCTGCGCCGCGCCGAGGTGCCCATGGCGTACTCGGCGGGGTTCACCCCCCACCCGAAGGTGTCGTACGCCAATGCCGCACCCACCGGCACGGGCAGTGAGGCCGAGTACCTGGAGATCGCGCTCACCGAGCCGCGTGACCCCGACAAGCTGCGCGAGCTGCTCGACGAGTCGATGCCGACCGGCCTCGACATCGTGGACGCCGTCGAGTCCCGCACCCCGGGACTCGCCGACCGGCTCACCGCCTCCGTCTGGGAGCTGCGCCTGAACGGCGTCGAGCCCGCGGACGCGGAGCGTGCCGCCGAGGCATTCCGGGCCGCGGAGACCGTCGAGGTCCAGCGCCGCGCGAAGAACGGCATGCGGACGTTCGATGCCCGCGAGGCCGTCGTGCATCTGGAGTCCATCGCCTCTGACGAGGCGATCGCCCACGACACCGATAGGCCGACCGACCAGCCCTGTGCGATACTGCGGCTGGTTGTTCGGCACGTGACACCTGCCGTACGACCCGACGACGTCCTGTCCGGTCTCCGAGCTGTGGCCGACCTGGCGCCGCCGGTCCCCGCAGCGGTGACCAGGCTGGCGCAGGGGCTTCTTGACGACGAGACCGGCACGGTGACCGACCCGCTCGCGCCCGACCGCGAGGCAGCCACGACCCCGACCGAGAAACAAGGGGCCGACGCAGCCGCCGCGAAGGTGCCGGCGACGGAAGGTCCCGCGTAGGGACGGATGCCGAAGCGCCGCCCTTTGACTCGGGAGCCACCTGGGTCGGGCAGCGCACTGACCGAGACTTTCGCCAGGCCGTACGCATTTGGGCGTACGGAACCGGCGAGACAGACACATAGAGCTCCCGTGCGGCGCCCACGCCCCCGGATGGCGGCCCCGTGTAGGTGAGCGAGAGCCGCGGACATCACCGGACCAGGCGCGGCGCCCGGGAGCGTGACGGGAGAACCGCCCGCATGCTTGAGCCGAACGAACCCACTGAGGGCTCGGACAACAACACACCCAGCGACACCCTGCCGCCGCGCCGCAGGCGCCGCGCGGCGTCGCGGCCCGCGGGACCGCCCGTCGGGGCCACCGAGGCCACCGAGGGCGCAGCTCCGGCCATACCGGCCACCCCCGCCGCCGAAGAGCCCGCCAAGGCCGCCGCTGCGGAGCCGGAGCCGGCCGAGGAAGCCGCTCCCGCCCCGCGCCGCCGCCGTGCATCGCGCCGCGCCTCGGCTCCCGCCGGTGCGCCGCAGGGGGCCGAGACCGCCGTGGAGACGCCCGCCGAGGCCCCCGCCGCCGAGCCCGTCGTGGCCGTGGCCGAGCCCGCCGCCGAGACCGCTGAGACCTCTCCGGCCCCGCGCCGCCGCCGTGCGACCCGCCGCGCCTCGGCTCCCGCCGGTGCTCCGCAGGCCGCCGAAGCGCCGACGGCTGCCGAGACGCCGGTGGCTGCCGAGGCCGCCGCCGATGCGCCTGCTGCTGAGCCCGTGTCCGAGGTGCAGCCGGAGTCCGGTGACGCCGCGCCGCGTCGTGCCCGTCGTCGTGCGACCCGCGGTACGTCCGCGCCGGTCGCCGAGGCCGCTGCCGCCGTCCAGCCCACCGAGGCCGCTGAGGCGCCTGCCGCCGAGCCCGTGTCCGAGGGGCAGCCGGAGTCCGGTGACGCCGCGCCGCGTCGTGCCCGTCGTCGTGCGACCCGCGGTGCGTCCGCGCCGGTCGCCGAGGCCGCCGTTGAGCCCGCCGAGGCTCCCGAGCCCGCTGCCGAGGCGCCCGTCGAGACCCCCGACGCGGAGACCGCCGAGGACGACGCTCCCCGCGGGCGCCGCCCCCGTCGTGCCACCCGCAAGGCCGCCGCCGGCTTCTCGGCGCCGTCCCCGACGCGGGCCCGCAAGGCACGCGCGGGTGACACCGACGACGACTCCGGGCGGAAGCCCGCGCGGCCCGCCGTCGCCGTCTTCCAGGCGCCGGTGTTCGCCGAGCCGATGTTCCAGACCCCGGAGCGCGCGGCTGCCGCTGCCGCCGCCGAGGCGGCCGACGAGCCCGTCGAAGAGGTCGAGGTCGAGGAGCCCGTCGCCGCCGCGCCGGTGGCGGAGGAGGAGACCGGCCCGCGCCGTCGCCGCCGCCGTCGGGCCACCGACGAGCAGCCGGCCGCCAAGGCCGCCGCGCAGCCCGCCGAAGCAGAGGCGCCCGAGGCCGAAGAGGCCGAGGACACCTCCGCCGACAACGACATCGACAGCGACAGCGACACCGACAACGACGAGTCCGACGACTCCGGCGAGCGTCACGGCCGCCGTCGCCGCCGGGGTGGCCGTCGCCGCCGCCGCGGTGAGTCCGCCGAGGACTCCGGCGACCAGCAGGACCCGGACGCCGATGCCGAGCCGGAGGCCGCTGAGGACGTCAAGGGCGCTCAGGCCGCCGAGGACGCCAAGGAAGCGGCCGAGTCCGACGAGGACGAGGACAACGGCGCGGGCGCCGGCTCCAGCAGCAGCCGTCGCCGTCGTCGCCGTCGTCGCCGCGCAGGTGACTCCGGTGAGGCCGAGAGCGCGTCGGACGGCGACCCGGAGCGCACGGTCGTCAAGGTCCGGGAGCCGCGTAAGAAGGAAGAGCGCGAGCTCGGCACCGGCGCCGACGAGGTCACGTCCATCAAGGGCTCGACCCGCCTGGAGGCCAAGAAGCAGCGCCGCCGCGAAGGCCGCGAGCAGGGCCGCCGCCGCGTGCCGATCATCACCGAGGCCGAGTTCCTGGCGCGCCGCGAGGCCGTCGAGCGCGTCATGGTCGTGCGCCAGAACGGCGAGCGCACCCAGATCGGCGTCCTCGAGGACAACGTGCTCGTCGAGCACTACGTCAACAAGGAGCAGGCCACCTCGTACGTCGGCAACGTCTACCTGGGCAAGGTCCAGAACGTCCTGCCGTCCATGGAGGCCGCCTTCATCGACATCGGCAAGGGCCGCAACGCCGTCCTGTACGCCGGTGAGGTCAACTTCGAGGCGCTGGGCATGGCCAACGGCCCCCGCCGCATCGAGTCCGCCCTGAAGTCCGGCCAGTCGGTCCTCGTGCAGGTCACCAAGGACCCGATCGGCCACAAGGGCGCCCGCCTGACCAGCCAGGTCTCGCTGCCGGGCCGCTACCTCGTGTACGTGCCCGAGGGCTCGATGACCGGCATCAGCCGCAAGCTGCCCGACACCGAGCGCGCGCGGCTGAAGACCATCCTCAAGAAGATCGTTCCCGAGGACGCGGGCGTCATCGTGCGCACCGCCGCCGAAGGCGCGAGCGAGGACGAGCTGCGCCGTGACGTCGAGCGTCTCCAGCAGCAGTGGGAGGACATCCAGAAGAAGGCGAAGGCGTCCTCCACGAGCTCGCCGAGCCTGCTGTACGGCGAGCCGGACATGACCGTCCGTGTCGTCCGCGACATCTTCAACGAGGACTTCTCCAAGGTCATCGTCAGCGGTGACGAGGCCTGGGAGACCATCCACGGCTACGTTTCGCACGTCGCCCCGGACCTGGCCGACCGTCTGCAGCGCTGGACCTCCGAGGTCGACGTCTTCGCGACGTACCGCATCGACGAGCAGCTGATGAAGGCGCTCGACCGCAAGGTCTGGCTGCCCAGCGGCGGTTCGCTGGTGATCGACAAGACCGAGGCGATGATCGTCGTCGACGTCAACACCGGCAAGTTCACCGGCCAGGGCGGCAACCTCGAAGAGACCGTGACGAGGAACAACCTCGAAGCGGCCGAGGAGATCGTGCGCCAGCTGCGCCTGCGTGACCTCGGCGGCATCGTCGTCATCGACTTCATCGACATGGTCCTTGAGCAGAACCGCGATCTGGTCCTGCGCCGCCTGCTCGAATGCCTGGGCCGTGACCGTACGAAGCACCAGGTGGCCGAGGTCACCTCGCTGGGCCTCGTGCAGATGACCCGCAAGCGGGTCGGACAGGGCCTCCTGGAGTCCTTCTCCGAGACCTGCGTCCACTGCAACGGCCGCGGCGTGATCGTGCACATGGAGCAGCCGACCTCCGCCGGTGGCGGCGGCAAGCGCAAGAAGCGCGGTCGCGGCGGCTCCGAGCAGGGTCAGGAGCACACGCACGAGCACGAGGGCCACGAGGCCCCCGGGGTCACGGACGAGGTGGAGACCGAGACCGAGGCCGAGGTCGCCGCGGAGGCCGCCGCCCCGGTGGCGCTCCCCGAGCCCGAGTTCGTGCCGGACGAGGAGCTGTACAGCAGCGCCTTCGAGGCCGAGGCCGCGGCGTCCCGCGGTGGCCGTTCGCGCCGCAGGGCGACCCGCCGGGCCTCGGCTCCGGCCGGCACCCCGAAGGCGGAGGCCGCGCCCGTCGCGGAGTCCGCCCCGAGGCCGGAGAAGGCCGAGAAGTCCGGGAAGGCCGAGAAGGCGCAGAAGAAGCGGGCCAACTCCCGGCAGGCCGCCACGGCCGAGGCTCCGGCCGCCGAGGACCCGGTCGTCGAGGCTCCGGTCGTTCCGGCGGAGGAGGCGGCTGCCCCGCAGCCCGCCGCCGTCGAGGCCGCGCCCGAGGCGCCCGTTGCCGACGCCGACGACGCCGCTCCCAAGGGGCGTACGCGCCGTCGCGCGACCCGCAAGGCGACGGCGCCCGCCGGTTCGCCGAAGGCCGCGCAGAGCGTCGAGCCGGAGGCCGCCGCGGTGATCGTCGAGGAGGCGCCCAAGGCGGAGCCCGTCGCCGAGCCGGTCGTCGCGGAGCCGGTGGCCGAGGCCCCCGCCGACGCGGCTCCGGCCCGTCCGCGGCGCCGTGCGGTCCGCAAGGCGTCCGCGCCGACCGCGTCCGCGGAGGCGGCCGTCCTGGTCGTCCCGACGGCCGAGAAGGCCCCGGAGCAGCCCGCCGCGGACACCGAGGCGCCCGCCGAGGAAGCCGCTCCGGCCAAGAAGACGGCGCGCAAGACCGCGGCCAAGAAGGCGCCCGCGAAGAAGGCGGCGGCCAAGAAGACCGCGGCCAAGAAGACGGCCGCCAAGAAGACGACGGCCAAGAAGGCGTCGAAGACGACGAAGAAGACCGCCGCGGCGGAGCAGACGCCGGCCGGCGTCAAGGCCTCCGCGGCCGACGAGGGCTGACCTCCTCCTTCGTAGTCCGTACGTATGTCCGGGTGCCCCCGGTGCGGTGAGATCACCGCACCGGGGGCATCTCCTTGTCGGAACTTGGAACAGAGTGAAGTACCTGTAAAACTCATGCGGTTGGTGAACGGGAACGTGGGTGTGGCGTCTGGGGAGACGTCGCGGTCACGTCTGGGGAGGGGATGGACGATGGCGCACGGTCGCCTGGGAGGCACGGGACGTCACCGTGCCGTGAAACCGGTCAAGGGCGGGCGGCAGGCCGTCGCTCTGGCCACGATTCTCTCGGCGGCGGGTATCCAGACCGTCAGCGCCGCGGGAACGGCGGGTGCGGCAGACGGGGAGCCGTCCCTGGCCGAGGCGCCGATCTTCAACGATCCGCTGGGCACCCCCGAGCAGCAGCACGCCATCCGGACCCGCCTGATCGAGCTGACGAACACCGCGGTGCCGGGCTCGACCATCAAGGTCGCCGTCTACCACGTGTGGGAGGCCCCGGTCGTCGACGCGCTCGTGGCGGCCAGGAATCGCGGCGTGCACGTGCAGATGGTGCTCGACGAGACCAGCAGGAGCGACCGCCCCACGAACACGGCGTACAGCAGGCTCGCGACGGCGCTCGGCACCGACAGGAACAAGTCGTCCTTCGTGACGCTCTGCCCGGCGGACAAGTCCTGCCTGGGCGATCCCAAGTACGGCAAGTCGATCATGCACAACAAGTTCTGGCTGTTCTCGCAGGTCGAGGGGGCCAGGGACATCGTCGTGCAGACCACGTCGAACTCGACGCCCTCCGCGCACACGAAGTTCTTCAACGACGCGCTGCAGCTCCCGAACAACCCGACGATGTACGAGGCGTACGCCGACTACTTCGCCGACATGATCCGCAAGGACTGGCGGAACTGGGACTACCGCACGGTCAGCGACGGCCTCTACAAGGCGTACTTCTTCCCGCGCTCCGGCACGGTCAACGAGACCGACACCATGTACTCGGTCCTGAACAACGTGCAGTGCAACTACAAGGACGCGACCGGGGCGATCAGGCACACGAACGTCCGTGCCTCGATCTTCAAGATCACCCGGAAGCAGATCGCCGACAAGCTCGTCTCGCTCAAGAAGGTGGGCTGCACGGTGAGCATCCTCTACGCCGAGTCCGACAGCGCCAAGAGCCAGGGCGGCACCCCGGGCACCTGGGAGGCGCTGCACAAGACCGGCGGACCCACCATGCGCTGCTACAACGACGACCGGGACCCGCTGCACCCCGGCACCAAGCTGGTGACGCCCTACATCATCCACTCGAAGTACCTGCTCATCGACGGCATGTACGACGGCAGGCAGAACAAGCTCTCCTTCACCGGCTCACAGAACTACACGGCGCCGGCGCTGCGCGAGAACGACGAGGCGATCGTGAAGGTCGACGACGACTCGGTGCACGACGCGTACCGCGGGCACTTCGACCGCGTACGGGCCGTGGCCTGGCCCGGCAAGGCCGACACCACCGATCTGTGCAAGGGTGTCAAGCCTCTGCCGCCGGACGGCGAGAAGCCGGTTTGACCCTTCCGGGTGAGCCCCGTAATCTTGACCGTCGGCGTGTCAGTAGGCACGTCCTACCCCTGTAAACCTGATTTCCTTCCGGCGCCCGGCGCTCGGAAGAGGCCGACCGTGTATGCGGGCGGCTGGACTGCGGGGGTCCCGTTCCGAGCGAGAGAGAGATCCGCGTGTACGCCATCGTGCGCAGCGGTGGTCGCCAGCACAAGGTTGCTGTCGACGACATCGTTGAGGTTGACAAGATTTCCACCGCCAAGGTTGGCGACACGGTCGAGCTCTCGACCCTGCTCGTTGTCGACGGCGACGCCGTGACGAGCGACCCGTGGGTCCTTGCCGGCATCAAGGTCCAGGCCGAGGTCGTGGACCACCACAAGGGCGCGAAGATCGACATCCTTCGCTACAAGAACAAGACCGGCTACCGCCGTCGTCAGGGTCACCGTCAGCAGTACACGGCGATCAAGATCACCGGTATCCCCACGGCTGCGAAGTAAGGGACTGAGACAAGATGGCACACAAGAAGGGCGCATCGTCCACTCGGAACGGGCGCGATTCCAATGCTCAGCGGCTCGGCGTGAAGCGCTTCGGCGGTCAGACCGTCAACGCCGGTGAGATCCTGGTCCGCCAGCGCGGCACCCACTTCCACCCCGGCGCGAGCGTCGGCCGTGGCAAGGACGACACGCTGTTCGCGCTGGCCGCCGGTGCGGTCGAGTTCGGCACGCACCGTGGCCGCAAGGTCGTGAACATCGTTCCGGTCGCCTGAACCAGGCTTCCGTAGAACAGGTTCTTCGCGAGGGCGGACCTCACTTCCCTGTCGGGAAGCGGGTCCGCCTTTCGCGTGTTACACCTAGGGGCATTTCGCCCCTTACCTTTTCGCTCGTTTCTGGAGGCACATCCCATGACCACCTTCGTGGACCGCGTCGAGCTGCATGTCGCCGCGGGTAGCGGGGGCCACGGCTGTGCCTCCGTCCACCGTGAGAAGTTCAAGCCGCTCGGCGGCCCGGACGGCGGCAACGGCGGCCGTGGCGGTGACGTGATCCTGGTCGTCGACCAGTCGGTCACGACCCTGCTCGACTACCACCACTCCCCGCACCGCAAGGCCACCAACGGCGCCCCCGGCGCCGGTGACAACCGCTCCGGCAAGGACGGCCAGGACCTGGTCCTGCCCGTACCGGACGGCACCGTCGTCCTGGACAAGCAGGGCAACGTCCTCGCGGACCTGGTGGGCCAGGGCACGACCTTCGTCGCCTCGCAGGGCGGCCGCGGCGGTCTGGGCAACGCGGCGCTCGCCTCCGCCCGCCGCAAGGCGCCCGGCTTCGCCCTCCTTGGCGAGCCGGGAGACGAGGGCGAGATCGTCCTCGAACTCAAGACGGTCGCGGACGTCGCGCTCGTGGGCTACCCGAGCGCGGGCAAGTCCTCGCTGATCTCGGTCCTGAGCGCGGCCAAGCCGAAGATCGCGGACTACCCCTTCACGACGCTCGTCCCCAACCTCGGCGTGGTGACGGCCGGGTCGACCGTCTACACCATCGCCGACGTGCCGGGCCTGATCCCGGGCGCCAGCCAGGGCAAGGGCCTCGGCCTGGAGTTCCTGCGCCACGTCGAGCGGTGCAGCGTCCTGGTGCACGTCCTGGACACGGCGACCCTGGAGTCCGACCGTGACCCCGTCTCCGACCTCGACATCATCGAGGCCGAGCTGCGCGAGTACGGCGCCGGCCTGGAGAACCGCCCGCGCGTCGTCGTCCTCAACAAGATCGACGTACCGGACGGCCAGGACCTCGCCGACCTGGTCCGCCCGGACCTGGAGGCCCGCGGCTACCGCGTCTTCGAGGTGTCGGCCGTGGCGCACAAGGGGCTCAAGGAGCTCTCCTTCGCGCTCGCCGAGGTCGTGGCCGCCGCGCGCGCCGCCAAGCCGAAGGAGGAGGCGACCCGTATCGTCATCCGGCCCAAGGCCGTGGACGACGCGGGCTTCACCGTCAAGCTCGGCGACGACGGCATCTACCGCGTGCGCGGCGAGAAGCCGGAGCGCTGGGTGCGCCAGACCGACTTCAACAACGACGAGGCCGTCGGCTACCTCGCCGACCGGCTCAACCGCCTCGGCGTCGAGGAAGAGCTGATGAAGGCGGGCGCGCGCACCGGTGACGGCGTCGCCATCGGCCCCGAGGACAACGCGGTCGTCTTCGACTGGGAGCCGACGGTCATGGCCGGCGCGGAGATGCTGGGCCGGCGCGGCGAGGACCACCGCCTCGAGGCGCCCCGGCCCGCGGCCCAGCGCCGCCGGGAGCGGGACGCGGAGCGTGACGAGGCCGAGCAGGCGTACGACGACTTCGAGCCGTTCTAGGCTTTTGCCTGGCGGGGGCGCCCTGGACGTACGGGACATAAGAGAAGGCCCCCGGAGCTTTTGCTCCGGGGGCCTTCTCTTGTTCTTGTTCGTGCGCCGTGCGGGTGCGTGGGGGCTGATCGCGCAGTTCCTCGCGCCCCTTGGGGGCGCTGCTCTACGCCGTGACCGCGTCGTCCGCGCCGTTCGGCTGTTCGGTCGGGTCGGATTCCATTTCCTCCGCCGCCTCTTCCGCCGCGCGCTGGCCGGGGATCTCCGCGTCGATGCGGGTGGCCATGCGGATGCGGCGTTCGTCGGCCTTGGCCGAGAGCGCGAGGGCCGCTTCGTTGAAGCGGACCAGGGACGGCGGGTCCGAGGGGCCGAGGAGGTGCTCCTTGAGGGCCGCGCGGGCCTCGGCGTGCGTGTCGAGCTCCGGGGAGCGGACGGCCTCCAGGAGCGCCGGGATGTCCTCGGCGGTCGGGGAGAGGATCGTCGCCGCGCTCACCGTCGGGAAGCCCGCGCGGAAGTCCGCCTCGGACAAGCCGGAGGTGTTGGCGACCGCGTACGGCTTCTCGCTCGTCAGCCAGTCGGAGACGACCGAGGAGACATCGCTGATCAGCAGGTCCGCCTGGTTGAAGCAGGAGAAGATCGCCGGGCGCGCGGTGGTGATGATCTGGTGCTCCCACTCGGGGAACGAAGCCCAGTACGCCGCCTCCCACGCGGCCAGCGCCTCGGCGACCGCCGCCTGCTGGTCACCGTCGGGCGTGCCCTGGAGCATCATCCGCTCCATCTCGTCCACGCTCTTGCGGAACTTGGTGGAGGTCAGCTGGTCCAACTCGGCGGCGCGGCGCGCCAGTTCGGCGGCGGCCTCCGGGCCGGTGCGCTCGCCGGTGCGCTTGGCGGCGGCCTCGCGGATCATCGCCTTGATGCGCTCGTTGGCGGCGCCCGCGCGCGGGTCCTGCGAGCCGGTCATCGGGTGCGGCTTGTAGATGAGCCGGACGCCGGGGTCGGCGAGCAGGTGCCGGACGATGTTCTCGCCCGCGAGGGTGACCGAGGTGTTGCCGGGGTTGCCGTCCCAGCCCTCCCAGGTGGGGGCGTACAGGACGGTCGTGAACGCGCCGGTGGGAGCGCCCGTCGAGCGCAGGATCGGGGACAGCTGGGGGCGGCCGACCTCGACCACGTCCTTGTCGTCGATACCCACGTCGGCGGCCTGGTAGCGGTCGCGCGCGGCGGGCCCGGCCACCCACACCTCGTCGTACGCCTTCGCGTACGGGTTGCAGGAGGACAGCTTGTCGCTCTCGCCGTGGTTGATGAAGGCGTGCTTGATCGTCGGGATGCGCAGGACCTGCGAGGTCTTCGCGGCGTTCGCCGGGTGCAGCATCATCTTCAGCGTCGACGTCTCCAGGGAGAACATCGTCGCGACCTTCGGGAAGCAGATGATCGGGACGTCCGTCGCGTCGATCTTCTGCACCATGAAGCGCTCACGCAGCACGATCAGCGGCTTGCCGTCGAGCTTGGAGAGCGTGGAGAGCCACATGTTCGCCTGGTACGCGGAGGTGGCGCCGCCCGAGAAGTACATGGCGACGGTCGGCTGGTACTCGGCCAGCCAGTTGTCCAGCCACTCCATGACCTTCTCGTCGTTCTTCGCGCGCTTCTTGGGGAGCAGCCAGGTGGCGAGGTAGATCGCGCCGAGGCCCATCAGGGTGATGGAGATCCCGAGGCCGATGCCGCCCCAGTACGCGTCGGTGGTGGCGGCCGTGACCAGCAGGCCCGCCGTCGCGGGGATCGAGAACGTCAGCAGGCGGTGGGCCTGGCGGCGCGAGAGGATCCGCGGCGGGGCCGCCGTCAGATGCAGTGCGGACGCGTCGATGTTGCGCGTGACGATCGGCAGCTGGCGGGAGCGGCGCACCAGTATGGCGGTGGCCTGGCAGCCGAAGTGCAGGAAGTAGAAGGCGAGCAGCGAGATCGTCAGCGGCGACTGCTCGGCCAGCGGCTCGATGCCGTCGATGCGCAGCAGGCCGACCAGGATCAGCATGTCGCGCAGGAGCTGCCTGACGGTGACATCGAAGCGGATCTTGCCAAGGAGGGAAAGGAGCCCCGGCTGCTTGTACTGCAGATAGACGTCGAGCATGAGGTTCGCCGCGGACGCGGCGACGAACACCGGTACGTACGGGACCAGCGCGCTGACCAGCTGGGCCGTGAAGAGCGCGAACATCGCGAACAGCGCTGACAGCTGCACGATGCGGCGGGGGACGAGTCCGGCAGAGGGCACGGGCTTGGGCTCCTGGCGGGGGATCGGATGGGGGGAACACGGGGGGAGAACGCTGGGAGGAGAGAGAAGACAGGGAAGTCGACCACTGACCGTATGACGTGCGGTGGCCCCGTAGCAATCTTCCGTGACGACAATCACCGGATAAAGGGGCAAAGGTACTGAACCTGCGGACCCCGTTCCCCCTCCGGGGTGGCCGCGGTCCGCCCCTCGAAATGCGTGGGCACCCCACCGGGGCACTGGCGTAGATTGGCTGGTCCGGCAGGGAATGGGATCTTCGGGATCATTGGGGAAGCACGTGGCTGGGGCAGCAAGGCAGGGCATCGCAGAGGCCCACAGGATCGTCGTCAAGGTCGGGTCCTCGTCCCTGACCACCGCGTCGGGAGGTCTGGACGCCGACCGCGTCGACGCCCTGGTCGACGTGCTGGCCAAGAGCCGCAGCGGCGGCGAGCGCGAGATCGTGCTCGTCTCCTCCGGCGCCATCGCCGCCGGACTCTCGCCGCTCGGCCTGCGCAGGCGCCCCAAGGACCTCGCGAGGCAGCAAGCGGCCGCCAGCGTCGGCCAGGGGCTCCTCGTGGCCCGCTACACCGCTTCCTTCGCGCGTTACGGCGTACGCGTCGGGCAGGTGCTCCTCACCTCCGACGACATGGCCCGCCGCGCCCACCATCGCAACGCCTCCCGCACCCTCGACCAGCTCCTGGCGATGGGCGCGCTGCCCGTCGTGAACGAGAACGACACCGTGGCGACGGACGAGATCCGCTTCGGCGACAACGACCGGCTCGCCGCCCTCGTCGCCCATCTGGTCCGCGCCGACCTCCTCGTCCTGCTCTCCGACGTGGACGGTCTCTACGACGGCGACCCGGCGAAGCCCGGCACCGCCCGGATCTCCGAGGTGACGGGCCCCGCCGACATAGCGCACGTCCAGATCGGCAGCGCGGGCAAGGCGGGCGTCGGCACCGGCGGCATGGTCACCAAGGTCGAGGCCGCGCGGATCGCGGCGTCCGCCGGGATCCCGGTCGTCCTGACCTCCGCGAGCCAGGCCGCCGACGCCCTCGCGGGCCGCGACACCGGGACGTACTTCCACCGCACGGGCCGCCGCACCGCCGACCGGCTCCTGTGGCTGCAGTACGCCTCCGAGCCGCAGGGCGCGCTCACGCTCGACGACGGGGCCGTGCGCGCCGTCGTCGAGGGGCGCAAATCGCTGCTCCCGGCCGGGATCGCGGCGGTCGAGGGCGACTTCACCGCGGGCGACCCGGTCGAACTGCGGGACACCGCGGGGCGTCCCGTGGCGCGCGGCCTGGTGAACTTCGACGCCAAGGAGTTGCCGCAGCTCCTCGGCCGCTCCACGCGGGAGCTCGCACGGGAACTCGGACCCGCGTACGAGCGTGAAGTGGTGCACCGCGACGACCTGGCCCTGCTGCACGGCTGAGTCTTCCGCTGCCGCGTGTCGGCCCCCGGCCGAAAACAGGCGCGAACGCCGTGCGACGACCGGCCCCTGCGAGGGGAAACTCCCCAAAACGGCCCCGCGGGGGCGCTTGGCCTGCTCAACTTTGTTCCAGACACTTCCGTACGACCATTGCGTATCCGCACCACCATTGCGTAGAGGAGGACGTCGTGAGACGAGTGCGCCCGGGAGCGTCGTCCCGCGCACCGGCCGAGCGGTCACTGACCAGCGTCGCCGCGGGGGCGACGTACACCGGTGAGACGCGAGCGGCGGGCGAGACGGACGAGAGCCGGGAGGACGAGACGGTGGACGCGCCCCGTCTCTGGCACGTCACCCTCAGCGTCTCGGGGACGAAGACTCCGTTGCAGGAGGTCAGGCGCGGCCTCGAACAGCTCGCCCACGACCACCCCTTTCTGCTGACCAGCAGGTACGCGCCCGACCACGCGGAGATCCGGTACTGGGAAGAGGCCCGCGACCTGCACGACGCCGCCGCGGTCGCGCTCCGGCTCTGGGGCGAGCACCGGCAGAGCGCGCAGCTCCCGCCGTGGGAGATCGTGGGGCTCGAAGTCATCGACCGCGACACCTACCACCACCGGATCGCGGAGGGTTACGGTCCGCTTCCCGCGACCCCCGTGGGCGTGCACCCTTTTTGAGCCGTCGTGAGAGCGGCGGTCTCGGCTGCTGAAACGAGGGGTGGACCACCCCCGGCCCGCATTACGCTGCGAACATGACGTCCCTCCCTCCTCTGTTCTCGGGCCTGCCGTACGACAACCTCTCGCCCGTCGCCCAGGCCGCCTACCGCGCCCGCGGCGCCGCCGCGACGCTCGCGCCGCTGCCGCGCGCCGCCAAGGACGACGCGCTCCTGGCGATCGCCGACGCCCTCGAGGTGCGCACCGCCGAGATCGTCGAGGCCAACGGCAAGGACACCGCCCGCGCCCGCGAGGCCGGCACCAGTGAGTCCATCGTGGACCGTCTGACGCTCACCCCGGAGCGGGTCCGCGCCATCGCCGCCGACGTGCGCGACGTGGCCGCCCTGCCCGACCCCGTCGGCGAGATCGTCCGCGGCTCGACCCTGCCCAACGGCATCGACCTGCGCCAGGTCCGCGTGCCGCTCGGCGTCGTCGGGATCATCTACGAGGCCCGCCCGAACGTCACCGTGGACGCCGCCGCCCTCTGCCTGAAGTCCGGCAACGCGGTGCTCCTGCGGGGCTCGTCATCGGCGTACGAATCGAACACCGCGCTCGTCCGGGTCCTGCGCGACGCCGTCCACGGAGCGGGCCTGCCGGCCGACGCCGTCCAGCTCGTGCCGGGCGAGAACCGTGACTCGGTGCGCGAGCTGATGCGCGCCCGCGGCCTGGTCGACGTCCTCATTCCGCGCGGCGGCGCCTCGCTGATCAAGACCGTCGTGGAGGAGTCCACGGTCCCGGTCATCGAGACCGGCACCGGCAACTGCCACGTGTACGTGGACGCAGACGCCGACCTCGACATGGCCGTCGACATCCTCATCAACTCCAAGGCCCAGCGCCCCAGCGTCTGCAACGCCGCCGAGACGCTCCTGGTGCACGCGGACATCGCCGACGCGTTCCTGCCGCGCGCCCTGGACGCCCTGGCCGAGGCCGGGGTCACGGTGCACGCCGACGAGCGCGTCATCGGCTACGTGGAGAGCACGGGCGGCTCGAAGGCCACCGTCGTGCCCGCGACCACGGAGGACTGGGAGACCGAGTACCTCTCGTACGACATCGCGGCGGGCATCGTCGACTCCCTGGAGCAGGCCGTCGAGCACATCCGCCTGTGGACCTCCGGGCACACCGAGGCGATCGTCACCACCTCGCAGCAGGCCGCGCGCCGCTTCACCCAGCTCGTGGACTCCACCACGGTCGCCGTGAACGCCTCCACGCGCTTCACGGACGGCAGCCAGTTCGGCTTCGGCGCCGAGATCGGCATCTCCACGCAGAAGCTGCACGCCCGGGGCCCCATGGGGCTTCCCGAGCTGACGTCGACGAAGTACATCGTCACCGGCGACGGTCACATCCGCTGAATTCCCGCCCGGGCCCAATTCCCGTACCGTCTGCCCAGATTGCCCCTTCCGGGGCTACGCTGGGAGGGTGCCGGAGGACGTGGGGGGCACGCCGTCGTTTCCCGACGGCTGGGAGCCCGACGACGACCGCGACCACGGGGGTGCGGACGAAGAGTTCGCCTCCGTGGTCTTCGACGAGGACTTCGTCAAAGCCGCCGAGGTTCATGAACCGACCGCCGTGGAGCGGCTGTTGGCCGCCGCCCAGGCGCGCGCCGAAGCCTCCGAGGCGGAGAACCGCCGGGCCCGCACCAGAGGCTCCGGCCGCGAGTCGCCGGAGGACGACCTCTACGACGAAGGCTTCGGCCCCGACGACGGCGGCGACTTCGGCCACGACCCCGACCTCGACGACGTCTACGAACGCGAGTTCACCGAGGACGGTTACGGCCGCAGGGGCGGCTACCGGGGACACAGCCGTTGGTACCGCCCCGTCGCCTGGATGCTCGCGCTCGTGATGGGCGTCGGCATGGTGGCGCTCGCCTTCACCGCGGTCTACCGCGGCGCGTCCACGGGCCGCCAGGACCCGATCCCGCCGCCCGTGTCCACGGAACCGTCCGCCTCCGCGGAGTACGACCCGCCGCCGGTGTCCGCGGCGCCGCGCGCGCCGTGACGAGTTGACGGAAGAAGTTGTCAGAACTTGTCGTGTACCAGGGCGTTTACCCGACGGCGCTGAGACCTACTCTGAAGGTATGGGCGGGCCAGGAGAACCACCTGAGGGGACACCCGAAGGGACACCCGAGGGCGCTCCCGCGGGCGGTGAGGACGAGTACCGCTCCGTCGTCTTCGACGAGTCGTTCGTCCGTGCCGCGCGGCTCCAGGAGTACTCCGCGCAGGAGCGCATGGGCGATCACACGCATCCGGTGCGGCGCCTGCCCTCGCGCCACCGCCGCCTCTCCAAACAGGCCGTGATCCTCGTCCTCCTGATCGCCGTCGCCTTCGGCACCGCGATCTACATGGGCGTACGCCATCCGTACCAGACCCCGGCCGAGACGCGCCCCGAGCCGCTGCGCATCACGGTCATCCCGCTCGCCCCGCCGGGGGCCGTGCCCGGCGCCGACAAACCGGCCGATCTGTACGCGCACAGTCAGGCCGCGCAGTTCGAGGTGGGCGCTTCGGGCATCAACCTCCCCTCGGCACGGCGCACTTCGCACTTCTCGGACGGCCAGGTGATGACCGCGCTGACCACCGCCAAGGACTATCTGGTCGAGTCCTCGCTCGACCCGGACGTCCTCACCGGCGGCGCCGTGCGCTCCGCGCGGGTCCTGCTCGACCCGCGGCAGCTCGACCAGTTCGACCGGAGCTTCGCGCACCCGGCGGCGGACGGGCGGCACGCCCCCACCGGATGGCTGGTGCGCTTCGACCCGACGAAGACGGCCCTGGCCGCGCCCGGCATCCGGGTCCACGGCACGCTGCGCGCCACCGAGACGGACAAGAACACCCTGGAGGTGACCTCGGACCACACCTTCGTCTACGCGCTGCGTCCGGCAGGCGAGGGGGAGCACGCCAAGGCCTCGCTGTTCACCGTCCGCCGCGAGCTGCAGTTCCGCTTCGACCGCGACGACCTGCGGATGCGGCAGGCCGAGCTGATCGTGTCGTACATGCAGGCGGGCCCGCTCGCCTGCTCCGCCGATGCCGCCGATCAGCTGCGGCCACTGCTCGCGGGCCAGAAGGCGAAGGCGGGCGGTCCCGCGGGCACCGACCCGTACGCGACGGGTGACGCCACGGCGCTGTGCGGCTCACTCTCGGCGTCCGCCCAGCCCTCGCTCTGAGGGGTTACTTCTCTTCGGTGGGGCCGGCGCCCTGATCGCCGCTCTGCCGGCCGTTCTGTCCGGTGAACTTCCCGCGCAGCTTGCCGCCCAGGTCGCCCGCGCCGCCCGCGATGTCGTTGACCAGCTTCATCAGCGGGTCCTTGCTGGTGCGCATGTCGTCCGCGTAGCTGGAGGCCGACTGGCGGAAGGAGTCCGACACCGAGGTGTCGCGGTCGTCGTCGCGGCGGGGGTAGTGACCGTCCATGATCCGCTGGTAGTCGCGGGTCGCGGCCCACTTCTTCAGCTCGGCGGCGCGCACGGTGGTGAAGGGGTGCGTACGCGGCATCATGTTCATGATCTTCAGGACCGAGTCGCGCAGGTCGCCCCCCGCCTCGTACTCCTCGGCCTGCTCCAGGAACGCGTCCACGTTCATCTCGTGCAGGTGATTGCCGCCCGCGATCTTCATCAGGCCGCGCATCGACGCCTTGAGGTCCTGGCCCACCAGGAGCCCGGCGCGGTCCGCCGAGAGCTCGGACTTGCGGAACCACTCGCGCAGGGCGGTCACGATCGCCATGATCGCGAGGTTGCCGAGCGGGATCCAGGCCACCTTGAGGGCGAGGTTGGTGAGGAAGAGCAATATCGTGCGGTACACCGAGTGGCCGGAGAGCGCGTGGCCCACCTCGTGGCCGACGACCGCCCGCATCTCCTCCTCGTCGAGCAGTTCGACGAGGCCGGTGGTCACCACGATGATCGGCTCGTCGAGGCCGATGCACATCGCGTTCGGATTAGGGTCCATGTTCACGTACATCGGCGGGACCTTCTCCAGGTCCAGGATGTAACAGGCGTCCCGCAGCATGGTGTTCAGGTGCGCGAACTGCGCGTCGGAGACCCGTACGGAGTCCGAGAGGAACAGAAGGCGAAGGCTCCGCTCGGGCAGCAGCCCGCTCAGCGCCTTGAAGACGGTGTCGAAGCCGCTCAGCTTGCGCAGGGCCACCAGGGCGGAACGATCCGCCGGGTGTTCGTACGCCCGCGAGGAGATGCCGGGAAAGCGCCTGCGCTGCCTGCTCGGCACGTTCTCGTGGCCGCCGTCCTGCTCGTGGCCACCGTCGTGCCGGCCGTGGTCGTTGTGGTCGGTCATGCCCCATCCCCCATGCTCGTCCAGTCATGCCCCCGAGGTGGGACCCAGCCTAGGCGGAGATACCGTGACAGGGCAGCACAGCGAATGGAGTCGCCCGTCATGGCCGTCATGGAGCACAGCGCCGCCGCCCACCACTGGGTCACGGAGGCGGCCGCCCTGGCCGCCAAGGAGCAGGGGGCGGGCAATCTGCTCCGCGTCGTGCTGATCGTCATGGTCGTCGGCTGCGTGCTGGTCGCGTGGTTCCTGCTGCGGGGCTACCGCCAGGGTGCGGACACCGGGCGTTCCGCGGACACCGCCGAGGCCGGTGAGGACCGCCCCGCCGAAGCCGGCGAGAACCGCCCCGGCGGGAGCGGCGGCGACGACCGCGCAGACCACAACGGCTGAGTCGGCGTGAGCTCTGCCGGTGCCCCCGCATACGATGGTCCGGAAGTCTTTGTCCCGCCCACCTCCGGATAGGTCCTGCCGACGATGAGCCTCCACAGCACCGCCTCCCAGCTGGTCACTCTCGCCTCCGAGGGCGGCGAGCACGGTGGCAACCACGAAAGCCTCAGTCCTCTCCTCACCGGCGGTGGCGCGTTCGTCGTGCTCATGCTGCTCCTGTGGCTGACCACGCGCTTCAACCGGGACCGCTGAGCCGGTCCACCGAACGGACGCCGGAACAGCGCCCGTCCACCGGGCCGGTAGGGTCTGCACGCATGGGAGAGCAGGACATGCCTACCGGTCCCGGTGCCGGCCCGGCCAGCAAGGGCAAACGCCGCCTCGGCGTCATGGGCGGAACGTTTGACCCGATCCACCACGGACACCTGGTGGCGGCCCAGGAGGTCGCCGCGCAGTTCCACCTCGACGAGGTGGTGTTCGTGCCGACCGGACAGCCCTGGCAGAAGAGCGACAAGACGGTGTCCCCGGCCGAGGATCGCTATCTGATGACGGTCATCGCGACGGCCGAGAACCCGCAGTTCTCGGTGAGCCGTATCGACATCGACCGCGGCGGACCGACCTACACGACGGACACGCTGCGCGATCTGCGCACGCTCAACCCCGACACGGACCTCTTCTTCATCACGGGCGCCGACGCCCTCGGCCAGATCCTCACCTGGCGCTACACCGATGAACTGTTCTCCCTCGCCCACTTCATCGGGGTCACCCGACCCGGCCATACGCTGACCGACCCGGGTCTTCCGGAGGGCGGCGTCTCCCTCGTGGAGGTCCCCGCCCTCGCCATCTCGTCCACGGACTGCCGTGCGCGCGTGGCCAAGGGGGATCCCGTCTGGTACCTGGTGCCGGACGGTGTGGTGCGTTATATCGACAAGCGCGAGCTGTACCGCGGCGATTGAGCCGAGAGGGGCACCGGTGAACGACCGACAGTACGACCCGTATGCGGGCGGCGACCCGTACGCGGGCGAGTACGCGGCTGATCAGTACCAGGTCGTCGGGTACGACGAGTACGGCCAGCCGGTGTACCAGCAGGTGCAGCAGCAGCCCCCACAGCAGGCCCAGCCGTCGGCCTCGTACGACCAGTACGGGTCCCCGGGCCAGCAGCAGTACCAGCAGCCGCAGGGTTACGGCTACGACCCTTACGCGACGGGCCGGCAGGCGCCCGTCCCGCCGTACGACTCCGGTTCGTACGGCACCTACGACCAGCCTCAGCAGGCGCCGCAGCCCCAGTCGCAGGCCGCCCAGCAGACGCAGACCGGCTGGATCCCGCAGCAGTCGCGGCAGCCGGAACCCGAGCCGCAGCCCGAGGCCGAGCCCCGGCGTGCGCCGGAGCGCGATCCCGCGTACGAGACGCAGCAGTTCTCCTTCATCGAGGAGCCGGACGAAGAGTCCGAAGACGTCATCGACTGGCTGAAGTTCACCGAGAGCCGCACCGAGCGGCGCGAGGAGGCCAAGCGGCGCGGGCGCTCCAGGGTGGTCGCCCTCGTCGTGGTGCTCGCACTCGTGATCGCCGGCGGCGTCGGCTACCTCTGGTACGCGGGCAAGCTGCCGGGCCTGTCGGACGACGCGTCCGGCGACGGCGCAGCGGCGGCCGGACCGCAGAACCGCGACGTGATCGTCGTCCACCTGCACGACACCAAGGGGGGCGACACCTCCACCGCGCTCCTGGTGAACAACACCACGGCCAAGCGCGGCACCACCGTCCTGCTGCCCAACTCCCTCTCCGTGACGGACGACGAGGGCGCGGGAACGACACTGGGCAAGTCGGTCGACGACGACGGTTCGACCGGTACCCGCGATTCGATCGACAGCCTGCTCGGCACGCAGATCGAGGGCACCTGGCGGCTCGACACCCCGTACCTGAACAACCTCGTCGAGCTGGTCGGCAACATCGACATCGACACGGACGCCGACGTGCCGGACCCCAAGGCCAAGAAGAAGGGCCAGGCACCGCTCGTGAAGAAGGGCGAGCAGCAGACCCTGAGCGGCCCGATGGCGGTCGCGTACGCCACCTACCGCGCGTCCGGCGAGCCCGAGACGGCGCAGCTGGACCGGTTCGGGCAGGTCATGCAGGGTGTCCTGCGCAAGCTGTCGTCCGACCCGCAGGCCGCGACGACCACCGTCCAGTCCCTCGCCCAGATCCTGGACCCCTCGCTCAAGGAACAGGACCTCGGCGCGTTCCTCGCCAAGCTCGCCGATCGCGCGAAGGGCGGCGACTACGCCACGCAGCTGCTCCCGGTGCAGCAGGACGGAACGCTCTCGGAGAAGACCGGGGCGAGCGTCGTCAAGAGCGTCCTGGGCGGCGCGGTCAAGAACCCGGAGAAGGGCGCGGCCGTACGGGTCGGCGTCAAGAACGCCTCCGGGACCAAGGGCGCCGGGCAGGAGGCGCGGATCTCGCTGGTCAACGGCGGCTACACCTTCGTCGACAGCGGCGCGGGCTCGTCGGCACAGGCGACGTCGCAGGTCACGTACGCCGACGCGGCCAAGAAGACGCAGGCCGTCGAGGTCGCGAGGACCCTCGACCTGCCGGACAGCGCGGTCCGCAAGGGCACGACCGCGCCGAACGCGGACGTGTCGGTCGTCCTCGGCCGGGACTACAAGACGGGATGACCGCACCCGCCCCGGCCGGGGCTCTTCCCGGCCGGGGTGACGCAGCAGACAGGGCGATCGGACGCTCGTCGGGGGTGGTGTCGGCGGTCCGTGAGACCCTTGGTGTGTCTTGACCACCTGAAGGAAAGCTCAACTGTGACCGCCACGGACCGCTCCATCGAGCTCATCAAGGTCGCCGCTCAGTCGGCCGCCGACAAGCTCGCGCACGACATCATCGCGTACGACGTCAGCGACGTGCTGTCGATCACGGACGCGTTCCTGCTCGCCTCCGCGCCCAACGACCGCCAGGTCAAGTCGATCGTCGACGAGATCGAGGAGCGGCTGAACAAGGACCTCGGCGTCAAGCCGGTGCGCCGCGAGGGCGACCGCGAAGCCCGCTGGGTCCTCCTGGACTACGTGGACATCGTGGTGCACGTCCAGCACAGCGAGGAGCGTGTTTTCTACGCTCTGGAGCGGCTGTGGAAGGACTGCCCCGAGATCGAACTCCCCGCGGACGCCGTCGCGACCCGCGGCAAGGCCGCCGAGCACGCCGAGCAGCGCGCCGCGGAGGAGGCTGCCGATCTGGACGGTGAGCTTCGGTGAGCAGCCGCGGCTGCCGGGTGATCCTGTGGCGGCACGGCCAGACCGCCTGGAACCTGGAGCGCCGCTTCCAGGGCTCCACGGACATCGAGCTGACGGACACCGGTATCTCGCAGGCCAAGCGCGCCGCCCGGCTGCTCGCCTCGCTGAAGCCGGACGCCATCGTGGCGTCCGACCTCAAGCGGGCGGCGGCCACCGCGGGTGAGCTCGCCGCCCTCACCGGCCTCGACATCACCTACGAGCAGGGCCTCCAGGAGACCTACGCCGGTGAATGGCAGGGTCTGACGCACGACGAGATCATCGCGCGCTTCGGCGAGCAGTACGCCGCGTGGAAGCGCGGCGAGGCGGTGCGCCGGGGCGGCGGCGAGCTCGAGACCGAGGTCGCCGACCGGGCCGCGCCGATCGTCCTGCGCCACGCCGAGAAGCTGCCGGACAACGGCACGCTCGTGGTGGTCAGCCACGGCGGCACGATCCGCACCACCATCGGCCGTCTCCTCGGCCTGGAATCCCACCACTGGGAGAGCCTCGGCGGGCTCTCCAACTGCTGCTGGTCCGTGCTCGGCCAGGGCGCGCGGGGCTGGCGCCTGCTCGAGCACAACGCCGGCACGCTGCCGGAGCCGGTGCTCGGCGACGACGATTAGCCGCGGGCCGGGCGGGTGTGGGGGCGGGTGACAGAGCCGCTGGTCGGAGGGCCGGGGAGGGTCCGCCACCCGGATTTCACATTCCGGCCCGGCGCAGGCTAAAGTTCTTCTTGTTCGCCCGCCGAGCGGGAGAGAACATCACGCGGATCCATCGCGTGGCACACGGGGCTATAGCTCAGTTGGTAGAGCGCCTGCATGGCATGCAGGAGGTCAGGAGTTCAATTCTCCTTAGCTCCACAATCAGGATCCCGTCCTCATCAGAGGGCGGGATTCTTTCGTTCCCGGCGGGCCGTCAGCGTCCGGGGGTCTGAGCGCGCGAAGCTCGGCCGCCCGCATGCGGCTCTCCTCGTCGTCCGGGGTGTAGGCGACGATCCGGCATTCCGGCATGCCGTTGATGGACAGCGAGACCGACGTCATCCGCAGCTCACCGACCGCCTCGTGCCGGAAGGTCTTCACGCGCGGCCCCGGCGGGGCCACGTTTCCGCTCTCCCACAGCTCGGCGAAGTGCGTGCTCGCCGCGGACAGGCGGCGTATGAAGTCCTCCCAGGCGGGCTCGCCCACGTGCCGTCCGTACGAACTGCGCAGCGTCGCCACCATCACCGGCAGCTCCTCGTCGCGGAAGACCAGCGGGCAGACGGGGTCGGGCGCGATGAACAGCGTCCACAGCACGTTCGGCACCCCGAAGGCCTCCAGCTGGGGCACGAAGAAGAGATCGCGGTAGGCGGGGTTGGTGGCGAGGATGTCGTAGCGCGCGTTGTAGACCACCGCCGGACGCGGGTCGAGGGCGTCGATGATGCCCTGGATCTCCGGGCCGACGGTCGCGGGGGACGTGGTCTTGCGGACCGGCTCGCAGGGAACCTCGGCCAGGTGGTACAGATGCTCGCGCTCGGCCCTGTCGAGGCGCAGCGTGCGTGCCACGGCGTCCAGGACCTGCGCGGAGGCGTTGATCGGGCGGCCCTGCTCCAGCCACGTGTACCAGGTCACGCCGACTCCGGAGAGCTGGGCGACCTCCTCGCGGCGCAGGCCGGGCGTGCGGCGGCGCAGGCCCGGCTCCATGCCCACGTCGGCGGGCGTCACCCTGGCTCTGCGGCTCCGCAGGAAAGCGGCGAGCTCCGGCCTCCGTCGCTGAGTCGTCGTCCCCATCCGCGTCGCGTCCCCCGTCACCGTCACATCCCCCATCGTCGGTCCATGGCCCGGGGTTTGCCAGGTGCTGCCAGTACCAGCATCAGCGGGCTCTCGTTACCCGTACCAACTCGCCGCCACGCTCGGGCCCATGACAACGACCACCCCGTCCACCGCCGCACCGGGTCCCGTCGGCCCGGGTCCCGGTTCAGGTCCCGCATTCAGTAAAACCCCCGGCACTGACAATCGCCCCGGCCGAGTGCTCGCGGTCGTCATCGCCGCCCAGTTCATGGCGCTGCTCGACGTCTTCATCGTCAATGTCGCCGCGCCCACCATCCGCGGTGAACTGGGCGCGTCGGGCGCCGGGTTGCAGCTGGTGATCGCCGGATACACCATCACGTACGCCGTGCTCCTGATCACCGGCGCGCGGCTCGGTGACCGGCTCGGTCACCGCCGTCTCTACCTCGTGGGCCTCACGGTCTTCACCGTCGCCTCGCTCGCCTGCGGACTCAGCCGGGGGACGGGCGAGTTGATCGCCTTCCGGCTGTTGCAGGGCGCGGGTTCGGCGCTTCTCATCCCGCAGGTCCTCAGCCTGATCCAGCGAAACTTCACCGGCGAGGCGCGGACCAGGGCGCTCGGCGCGTACGCGGCCGTGCTCGCCGTCGGGGCCGCCGCGGGGCAGGTGCTCGGCGGGATCCTGGTCAGCGCCGACCTGTTCGGCACGAGTTGGCGACCGGTGTTCCTGGTGAACGTGCCGGTGGGCGCGGTTCTGTTGATCACGGCGGGACGTGTGCTGCCGCGTGACGGGGGCGCCGCCGAGAAGCCGGGGGATCAGGGAGCCGGGCGGCGGGTGCGCGGGCTCGATCTGCCGGGGCTCGTGCTGCTCGGTGCCGCTGTCTCGCTGCTCACCGTGCCGCTGGTGCTCGGTCAGCAGGAGGGCTGGCCGCTGTGGTCCTGGCTCTCGCTCGGCTCGGCGGCGGTGCTCTTCACGCTCTTTTGCGCATACGAGTCCCGGCTCGCCCGCAGGGGCGGCGCGCCGCTGATCGCGCCGGGGGTGCTGCGCATCCCGGGCATGGGCCTCGCGGTCTTCAGGATCACCGCGGTGATGGCGGTCAACGCCGGCTTCCTGTTCGTGCTCACGCTGCACATCCAGGGCGGTCTCGGCTACAGCGCGCTGCGTGCCGGTCTGACGTTCGCGCCGACCGCCGTCGTCTTCGGCGCGGTCGGCCTGACCTGGCGGCGGTGGCCCGCGGTGGTGCAACGGGCGCTGATCCCCGCCGGGTTCGCGCTCACCGCGGTGTCGGCGGTCGCGGTGGGTCTGCTCCTGCGGGACGGCGGGGAGGGCGGACCGTGGCTTTACGCGGCCTTCGCGGGCATCGGGGCGGGGCTCTCCCTGGGGTTCAGCCCGACGCTCACCCGGGCGCTCTCCACGGTGCGGCCCGAGGACGCCGCGGACGCCAGCGGCCTTCTCTCGACGGTCGCTCAGCTCGGCCAGTTGATCGGCGTGGCGTGTTTCGGGGCACTTTTCCTCAACCGGCTTGAGTCACAAGGGGCTGCGGAGGCGTATTCATCCGCGGACGCGCTCTTGGTGTGCGCATACGCCCTGGCCGGGGCGGCCGTGCTGGGCGCCGTGTCCGGACTGGTACGACTGCGTCGCTGACCGGGTCGCTCGGGCCATGGCAGAATCGGACAGCCGGAAGGGGACCGCACCAGACCACCGATTGTGACCCGACGGGAGGGAGAGCGATGCCTGCGAGCATCCTCGATGAGGCCGCCGGCCCCATCGCAGTGGCCGCGCCACGCCGCGCTGCCGCTCCCTCCGCGGTGATCACCCCCCTCCTCACCTGTCCGTCCTGCGGTTCGTCCCATGTCGCGCAAGTACTCGGCGACAACGGCGGTGTCTCGTACGTGTGCACGGCCTGCGGCCGCAGCTGGAGCTGATCGATGGGTGCACACAGGCGGAAGTGCGACTGGTGTGGCAGTGGTACGCCGATCGTCCGCGACATGGAACCGGTCAACCAGGACTACCAGTACTGGTGCGAGGAGTGCGCGCGGGCGCTGATCATAAAGGGCGACCCCATCGAGACGTACCGCGAGCTCGAAGGGGAGCCGATCTATGGCCGGCTGCTCGACGAACACTGCACGCTCAAGCGCTTCTACTCCTTCGCCACGGCCTGATCCCGGGCCGGGCCCGTCGTCCGGCCTCGGGTCCGTCGTCCGACCTCGCCCAGCAGGAACGCGAAAGCGGTCCCTACGTAGAGAGCTGACAGCGTCATCTCGCCATAATTCTGGTCGAGTTCAAGCCGTCCCGCGCCATGCGGGACCCACCACAGGGCGTACGAACAGAAGACGAGCACCGCGGCTCCGGTGGCCGTCCACCGTGCCCGGCCGCCCCGGCGCACCGCCTCCGTCCACAGGAGCAGCCCCATCGGTACGCACCACACCCAGTGGTGCGACCACGACACCGGGCTGACCAGGAGCGCGGTCACCGCACAGGCGACCGCGGCCCGTGCGTGCTCGCCGCGCAGCGCCGCGCGCACCGCCGCCGTGAGCCCGAGGACGCCCGCCGCCGCGGCGGTCGCCACCCACAGGGCGCCGGGCTCGTCGGTGTGCAGGAGCCGCGCGAGGACCCCGCGCAGCGACTGGTTCGCGGTGTCCTCGGCGAGCCCCACCCGGCCCGCCTCGAAGACCATCCGGGTCCAGAAGCGCCAGGAGTCGTACGGCAGGACGGCGGCTGCGACCAGCGTCACACCGGTGAACGCGGCGGCCGCCACGCACGCGCGGCGGACGGGCGCGCGCCAGGGCCCGCGCCGCGCGGCCTCGGCGGCGCCCGTGAGCAGCAGGAACACCGCGAAGAGCGCGGGCGTGAGCTTGACCGCCGCCGCGATGCCGATGCCGGCCCCCGCCCAGCGGTGACCGGGGCGCCGGGACAGATCCCACAGGACCAGGACGGCGAGCAGCAGATTGATCTGCCCGTACCGCAGGGTCGTCCACACCGGCTCCGCCCACACGGCGAGCGCGGACACCCACAAAGCGGCCTCCACGCGCGCGTGCCCGGTCCTGTCGACCGGCGCGACGAGGCGGAGGGCCAGGTGCGCGAACGCCACCAGGAGGAGCAGATTCCCGAGCGTGGCGAGCGTGCGCATGTCCGCCGTCTCCAGGAGCGTCAGCGGGGTGAACAGCAGGGCCGCGAACGGCGGGTAGGTGGTGGGCAGATGGGCCTCGGTGGTGCGCAGTGCGTAGAGATCGCCGCCCGCCCGGACGGTCTCGCCCTCGGCGCGGTAGACCATCAGGTCGATCATCGAGACGTCCGCGGCGCGCTGCGCCAGCCAGAAGGCCGTGAAGGAGAGCAGGCATGCCCCGGCGGCGAGGGGCACGCGATGGCGGGCGCCGACAAGCGCGATCACGGTCACGAAGGCTGACAGTACCGGCCGTATCCGTACAGACCGGAAACGATTTGGTGGAGCACGGGGAGGACCGTGTAATGTTGGCGGAGCCGCCGGGGAAACCGGGCGGACAAGCAAGGGGCTATAGCTCAGTTGGTAGAGCGCCTGCATGGCATGCAGGAGGTCAGGAGTTCAATTCTCCTTAGCTCCACAGGAAATGAGAGCGGGCCACCCGGATCGGGTGGCCCGCTCTCGTATGTCGTCGACTGCCTCCTGGCGGGTCGCCCGCCGGGTCACTGCCGTCCGCTGCCGAGCGCCCTGCGGCCACGGCCGGGCGGGAGCGCGAGCGGCAGCGCCGTGCGCGGCGCGGGCCGGTACGGGTCCTCCTCGATGCGCAGCGCGAGCGCGGGACAGCGGCGTACGGCACGTGCGGCACGCGCTTCGGAGTACCGCGGTACGGAGGCTTCCGCCACGGAGGGGAAGCCGTCGGGGCCCAGCTGGATCAGCTCGGGGACGATGTCCGCGCACAGCCCGTGGCCCTGGCAGAGCGTCCAGTCGACGGCCAGCTTGCGGCCGCTGGGGGCCTCGGCCTGCGGAGTGTCCTCCTGGAGCGGCAGGACACCCTCCATGGGGCGGCCGCAGCCGCCGCCCAGGACGTGGGCGGCGAGGTCGTCCGTGAACGCGGAGATCGTGGACTCGATGAACGCCGCCGTTCCGTCCGGGTGCTTGCAGGCGCCGCGCCGCTTCACGGCCCGTGTCACCTCGCGCAGCGCCTCCAGGGCGGTGGGGCCGCCGCCGTCCAGGACGTCCGCGAGGCCGCGGGCCGCCGCGGGAAGGCCCAGATAGCAGGGGCCGCACTGGCCCGCGCTCTCGGCGGCCAGCCAGTTCGCCACGTGCAACGACTCCCCGAGCGGGCAGGTCGCCGGGCCGATCGGCAGGATCGCGCCCGCGCCGAGCGCACCGCCGCAGGCCTCCAGGGACGCGCGTGAGACGACCGCGTCATGAGCGGTGACCGCGTCGAGCCACTTGCCGTGATAGCCGCCCGTCAGGACGCCCTGGGGGAGCGGCGGGGCGCCGGCCAGTTGCAGGACGTACCGCAGGGGCACTCCCGTGGGGACCTCGACCACCATGGGCCGGGCGACGGCTCCGGAAACGGTGAGCAGGACCGTGCCGGGCTCCTCGCGCAGGCCGGTGCGGCAGTAGCGGTCGGGGCCGATCCGGGCGGCGATCGCGAGCTGGGCGAAGGTCTCCGCGTTGGAAAGCAGGGTGGGCGCGCCGCCCACTCCGGAGTCGGAGGTGCGCACCTTGCGCCCCGGAGGCACCGGCGGGCCGCCGTCCGCCGAGCGCACCAGGGCCGAGGACTCTCCGGTCACCATGCGCACCGGGTTGCGCTGCACGCGCGCGCGGATGCTCGATCCGCGCCGATTGGTCAGGCCGCGTTCGGAGAGCGCCGCGAGCATCGAGGACTCGGTGGAGTCCCGGGTCACGCCCACGACCAGCGTGCGGGCGCCCAGGGCCTCGGCGGCAAGGAGGGCGCCGTCGAGGATGAGGTGCGGGGCGCGGTTGATCAGGACGGTGTCCTTGCGGCAGGCGGGTTCGTCCTCGCTGCCGTTGACGACGACCACGGGGCGCACGCCCCGGCGTATCGCCGCGTCGGCGACCGCGCGCAGCTTCTTGGCGAAGGGGAAGCCCGCGCCGCCCCTGCCGCGCAGCGAGATCGCCTCGGAGAGGGAGGCGAGGGCTTCGCCCGCCATGGGTTCGAGCGGTCCGTGCACCTTGAGGTGCATCGCCAGGTCGAGACGCTCGACCAGATCGAAGCCCGAGGTCAGGAGCGGAAGCCCGACGACGCGGACTTCGGGGACGTCGGGCAGCGACGCGTTCACTTGGGGCCTCCGGTGGCGGCGTTCCAGGGCTCTCCCGAACTCGGCGCCTGGAAGGTGTGGGGCAGCGGTTCAGTGGCGGGGCCGCTGTCGTACGGGGCTTGGTGGGGAACTTCGTACGGAGGGTTGTGCGGGGGGTCGTACGGGGGGGCGTACGGGGGGTTGTGGGCCGCGTCGTACTGCGGGTCGTACGCGGCGTCGTGGGATCGGTAGGAGGTGGTCTCGGCGTCGTACGCGGTGGTGTGGGTGTCGTACGGGGTGGTGTCGTACGGGGTGGCGTTGTGCGAGGACGTGTCATACGCGGTGGTGTCGTACGGGATGTGGGGTGCCTCCGCCGGGGGAGGCGGGGACGGGGACGGCCAGCGGGGCGGCGGGTCGGTGCTCTGCACGACCTGCGTGGGCCGGTCCGTGGAGGCCAGGACGCGGTAGGCCGCGGCGATGCCGACCACCGGGGGGTCGGGCGCCGGGTCGGAGGCGCGGCCGGGAGAGGCGGCGGCCGTGCCGGGGAGCGGGGACTCGGCGGTGTCACGGCGGGCGGGCTCCCTGCCGCCCGCCCGGCCGTCCGGTTCGAGGAGCGCCAGAATCCGGGCGGCCACCTTCCGCTTCAGTGGCAGCGGGGCCGCGCGCAACGCGACCGCACCCGCGACGGCGACCAGGCACAGGCAGTACATGACGATCACCCACGGCTTGGGCGCGCGTCCCGCGTACAGACCGTGGACGAGCGCCGAACACCAGGCGGGGTAGGCGAGCATGTGCAGCGCCCGCCAGCGCGAGGCGACCTGGGCTGGCGAGGCGAAGGCGCTGCGCAGGGCCCCGGTGACGCCCGTGACCACCATCAGGAGCCCCGCGAGCGAGCCGAGGCCGATGAGGCCGTCGCTGCCCGAGAAGCCGAGCCCGAAGGGGATGAGGGCGCCGACCGGCGACACGTGATCGAGCGCGAGTTTGACGGTGACGTGGAGCAGCAGGAACCCGATGGAGGCGACGGCGGTGGCCCGGTGCACGGCCTGGGCGAGCAGTCGCTGACGGGAGTGCAGGAAGAGGCGGTCCGTGGCGACCAGGCCCCAGACGACGGCGGCGGTCAGGGAGACCAGGGACAGGACGCCGGTGGTGAAGTCGAGGGCGGCGCGGAACGCGTCGCTGCCGAGTATCACGATCAGGGGTATCAGCAGCAGCGCGGCGGTGGTCAGGACGCCGCGCGTGGTTCTGCTCGGTTCGGGGAAGGCTGCGAACGTACGGCTTTGGCGGCTGGTGCGGGCGGAGCTGTCGGTGCGGCTCTTGCGATGAGGATTCAGAGGGTTCATGGGGGCGACTCCGAAATGGCTCGATCGCCGCATGCTAAGTGGCCTCATACCAGTGAGTACGAGGTTTGAGTTATTGCGTTGTTATCCAATCGCGACTCGATCTTGGTGTTGCCCCGATAGCGGGCGGTACGCGGAGTAACCCTTGGCCAAAGGTGGAGCTCCGGGCCTTTCGCGGCTCGGCGAGCGGCGCGGCACCGTGCGGTGGAACCTCGTCGCGGGCCGCCTGAGCGCTGCGGTACCCTGACGCCATGCGTGCCGTACGCCTTCTGCTTAGCGGGCCGCGCTGATCAGTCCCGACCGCCGGAACATCGCGGTCGGCATCGGCGCGGCGTCCCCTCCTGTGTGAGGGGCTTTTTCATTTGGCCGGGACGGTCATTTCCGCAGGCAGAGACGATCGATGGAGCTTTGAGGATCATGAGCGAGACGAATTCTGCTGCCGCCTCCGAGGTGGCCGCACCGCACCGCTACACGGCCGCCCTGGCCGCCGAGATCGAGGCACGCTGGCAGGACTTCTGGGACGCCGACGGCACGTACGAGGCGCCCAACCCGAGCGGCGACCTGGCGCCGCGGGACGACGCGCAGGCGGCGCTGGCCGCCAAGCCCAAGCAGTTCATCATGGACATGTTCCCCTACCCCTCCGGAGCGGGCCTGCACGTCGGCCACCCCCTGGGGTACATCGCCACGGACGTCTACGCGCGCTTCCAGCGCATGACGGGCCACAACGTCCTGCACACCCTGGGCTTCGACGCCTTCGGCCTGCCCGCCGAGCAGTACGCCGTCCAGACGGGCACGCACCCGCGGGTCTCCACCGAGGCCAACATGGAGAACATGCGGACGCAGCTGCGCGCCCTGGGCCTGGGCCACGACAAGCGCCGCACCTTCGCGACGATCGACCCGGACTACTACAAGTGGACCCAGTGGATCTTCGTACAGATCTTCAACTCCTGGTACGACGCCGACGCCGCGAAGGCCCGCCCGATCGCCGACCTGGTCGCACAGTTCGACAGCGGTGAGCGTGCCGTACCGGGCACCACGCGCGCGTGGAGCGAGCTGGACGCCGCGGAGCGCGCGGAGGTGCTGAGCGACTACCGCCTGGCGTACGCCTCCGACGCCCCCGTCAACTGGTGTCCCGGCCTGGGCACCGTCCTGGCGAACGAGGAGGTCACCGCCGACGGCCGGTCCGAGCGCGGCAACTTCCCCGTCTTCAAGGCCAAGCTGCGCCAGTGGAACATGCGCATCACCGCGTACGCCGACCGCCTGCTGGACGACCTGGACGGTCTCGACTGGCCCGAGGCCATCAAGCTGCAGCAGCGCAACTGGATCGGCCGCTCCGAAGGCGCGCGCGTCGACTTCCCGGCCGGCTCCGAGGGCGATGCGATCACCGTCTTCACCACCCGCCAGGACACCCTGTTCGGCGCCACCTACATGGTCCTGGCGCCCGAGCACGAGCTGGTCGAGAAGCTGATCCCGGAGGCCTGGCCCGAGGGCACCCACGAGGTGTGGACCGGCGGGCACGCCACCCCCGCCGAGGCGGTCGCCAAGTACCGCGCGTTCGCAGCGTCCAAGTCCGACGTGGAGCGCCAGGCCGACGCCAAGGAGAAGACCGGCGTCTTCACCGGCGTCTACGCCACCAACCCGGTCAGCGGCGAGCAGGTCCCCGTCTTCATCGCCGACTACGTCCTGATGGGCTACGGCACCGGCGCGATCATGGCCGTCCCGGCCCACGACAGCCGCGACTTCGCCTTCGCGCGCGCCTTCAACCTGCCCATGCGCTGTGTGGTCGAGCCGTCCGACGACCGCGGCACCGACACGTCTACGTGGGACGACGCCTTC
The DNA here is from genome assembly GCF_014649775.1 of Streptomyces longisporoflavus. Lineage (GTDB taxonomy): Bacteria > Actinomycetota > Actinomycetes > Streptomycetales > Streptomycetaceae > Streptomyces > Streptomyces longisporoflavus. The sequence goes on from NZ_BMTR01000003.1 coordinate 523,331, forward strand.
TCCTCGTACGAGGCGAAGCTGATCAACTCCACGAACCCGGAGATCTCGCTGGACGGTCTGGACGTCGCCGGCGCCAAGGCGCGCATCACCGGCTGGCTGGCCACCCGCGGCATCGGCGAGGGCACCGTCAACTTCCGCCTGCGCGACTGGCTGTTCAGCCGCCAGCGCTACTGGGGCGAGCCCTTCCCGATCGTCTACGACGAGGACGGCGTCGCCCACGCGCTGCCCGAGTCGATGCTGCCCCTGGAGCTGCCGGAGGTCGACGACTACTCCCCGCGCACCTTCGACCCGGACGACGCGGAGACCTCTCCGGAGACGCCGCTGTCCCGCAACGAGGACTGGGTCAACGTCACCCTGGACCTGGGCGACGGGCCCAGGAAGTACCGCCGCGAGACCAACACGATGCCCAACTGGGCCGGTTCGTGCTGGTACGAACTGCGCTACGTGGACCCGCACAACGACCAGAAGCTGGTCGACCCGGCCATCGAGCAGTACTGGATGGGCCCGCGTGAGGGCCAGCCGACGGGCGGCGTCGACCTGTACGTGGGCGGCGCCGAGCACGCCGTGCTGCACCTGCTGTACGCCCGTTTCTGGTCGAAGATCCTGTTCGACCTGGGGCACATCTCGTCCAGCGAGCCGTTCCACAAGCTGTTCAACCAGGGCATGATCCAGGCCTACGTCTACCGTGACAGCCGCGGCTTCCCGGTGCAGGCCACCGAGGTCGAGGAGCGCGACGGCAAGTACTTCTTCCAGGGCGAGCCGGTCAAGCGCGAGCTGGGCAAGATGGGCAAGTCCCTGAAGAACGCGGTCACTCCGGACGAGATCTGCGAGGAGTACGGCGCCGACACCCTGCGCCTGTACGAGATGGCGATGGGCCCGCTGGACGTCTCGCGGCCGTGGGACACGCGCGCGGTGGTCGGCCAGTACCGTCTGCTGCAGCGCCTGTGGCGACTGATCGTCGACGAGTCGACCGGTGAGGTCACGGTCGCCGACGTCGCGGAGTCCGACATCGCCGAGGGCACGCTGCGCGCCCTGCACAAGGCGATCGACGGCGTGCGCCAGGACCTGGACAACATGCGGTTCAACACCGGTATCGCCAAGATCACCGAGCTGAACAACTACCTGACCAAGGAGGGCGGCACGCTGCCGCGCTCGGTCGCCGAGCGCCTGGTGCTGCTGATCGCCCCGCTGGCCCCGCACGTCGGCGAGGAGCTGTGGCGCAAGCTGGGCCACACCGACTCGGTCGTCCACCAGGACTTCCCCGTGGCCGACCCGGCGTACGTCGTGGACGAGGCCGTGACCTGCGTCGTGCAGATCAAGGGCAAGGTCAGGGCGCGTCTGGAGGTCTCCCCGTCGATTTCGGACGAGGAGCTGGAGAAGGTGGCCCTGGGTGACGAGAGGGTGGTGGCGGCGCTGGACGGCGCCGGGATCCGCAAGGTCATCGTGCGCGCGCCGAAGCTGGTGAACATCGTTCCGGCCTGACGCCGGGCGCTGCACGCGTGCGAGGGGGCATGAGGGTAGTCCCCTACGGGCAGGTTGGGGGTTCCGCTGGAACCCTCGGCCTGCCCTTTGCGTTTACCGTTGAAGAGTCGATGCGGAACTAGCCGCAGGACCCGGGAGGAGCGTCATGGAGGCCGTGGGCGTGATCGTGGCGCTGCTTGTCGTGCTGTTTCTGGTTTTTGGTGTGTACATGACGGTGAAGGCGGTCGGTGCCGCCAAGCGGAGCGTGGACCGCACGATCTCGCAGGCCCGCCGGTCGGTGGAGGACACGACCCTGCGCGCGAAGAGCTTCGCGCAGGTGGGCCCGGCCGCCGAACTGGCCCAGCTGCGACTCTCGTTGCGTACGTCGATGCGGGCCACGCAGGACGCTTTGCAGGCAGGCGCGGTCGAAGACACCTCGCTCAAGGAGTCCCTGGGACTCTTCGAGCGGCTCAGCGCGCACGGGCACGAGCTGGACGGAGAGCTCCGGCGTCTTGAGCGGGACCCCGACAGGACGGCCCTGGCCGAGCGGCTGCCCGCACTGCGTGAGCGCACGGCGCAGATCACGAAGTCGGCGGACTCGCTGCGGTGGGTGGTGCGGGACCGGGCCCACCGTTTCGCGGACGACGACCTGGACTCGCTGAGCTCCCAGATCGACCTGGAGACGGGCGCGCTGCGGCACTGGACCAAGGAGCCCGCGCCCGCGCAGACCCCCGCCGCGTGGCCCGAGCCCGAGCAGGCTCCGGACGCGGGCAAGGCGGAGCAGACCTGGCCCGAGCCGTCGGCGCCGTCGGAGCAGCAGGGGCGGCCGGAGCAGGCGAAGCCGTCCGCATCGGAGGAGCGGCCCGCCATCACGCCGCCCGCTGCGCGGCCCTCGTACCCCTGGGAGAAGCGCGCCAGGCCCGAGAGCACGACGTGATGACGCGGGGGACCCGGCAGGCGATCCCGCAGGCGATCCGGCGGGCGGTCTGGCACGGCAGGGAGCGCGGCTGGCAGACTGGTCGGCACGAGACCGGGCTGCCGTCGGCCGCTCCCGGCAGGTAATCTCCACCGCATGTCCCGTCATGTCGCGATCGTCACGGATTCAACGGCCTATCTGCCGCAGCGGACGATGGAACGGCACGGCATCACAGCGGTACCCCTGACCGTGGTCCTCGGTGACCAGGCGCTCGAAGAGGGTACGGAGATCTCCGCCCGCTCCCTGGCCCTCGCGCTGCAGAAGCGGCGTTCCGTGACGACCTCTCGGCCGAGCCCGGAAGTCTTCGCGCAGACCTATCGCAGGGTCGCCGAGTCGGGCGCTTCGGCCATCGTCTCGCTGCATCTGTCCGCCGAGTTCTCGGGCACCTACGACGCGGCGGTCCTGGCGGCGAAGGACGCTCCGGTGCCGGTACGGGTCGTGGACACCGGAATGGTCGCGATGGCACTGGGCTTCTGCGCTCTCTCCGCGGCGGAGGCGGCCGAGGCCGGTGGTTCCGCGGACGAGGCGGTGACCGCGGCGGAGAAGCGGGCCGCGAACACGTCCGCGTACTTCTACGTCGACACGCTGGACTATCTCCGCCGGGGCGGCCGGATCGGCGCCGCACAGGCGCTGTTGGGCTCGGCGCTCGCGGTGAAGCCGCTGCTCGAGCTGGACGGCGGGCGCATCGAGATGCTGGAGAAGGTGCGGACCGCGTCCAAGGCGATCGCCCGCCTGGAGGAGATCGCGGTCGAGCGGGCCGGGTCGGACCGCGTCGACATCGCGGTGCATCATCTGTCCGCTCCCGAGCGGGCCTCGACCCTCGCGGACCGGCTCAGGGACCGGCTGCCCGACCTGGCGGAGCTGCACGTCAGCGAGGTCGGCGCGGTGATCGGGGCGCACACTGGGCCGGGGCTGCTGGGGGTTGTGGTTTCGCCTCGGTGAGGTGCGCCGGGCTTGCCTCGGTGAGGGGCGTGGGGCTCGTCTCGGGGTGAGGGGTGCCTTTCGGGTGATGGGGTTATCCACAACTGGTGGGTAATCCACGGTAATTGCCCAAGATCAACAACTTTCCGCCGTGGTGCCTAGCGTCGTCGGCATGACACTTCGATCTCTTCCACGCACACCTGCCGCAACGAGCGGACCGGGGCGCGGTCCGGCGTCCGACGGTCGCTCCTCCGATGGCCGCGAGCGATATCAGCGCGCCCGCAGGCGGGCGGCCCGGCGCAGACACACTGCGGGGGAGGCGCGGGCTTCGGGCGAGGCGCGGGCGCTGGCGTTGCGGCAGCGGGCGGAGGCGCTCTTCGCCGAGCCTGTACGGGGGGACGGCGGAGGGGGGTTGAGCCCGGGGGCGGCGCTGGGTGCTGGGGGGTCGGATGCCTCGGATGTGGGAGGTCAACCGCAGCCGATGTTGTCGGCTCGAAGCTCCGTTCCGGCTCAGGAGCCCGTGTCGAACGCGGACGGGGGTGAGCAGGCGCCGCCGTCGCGGGGGCGGGTGGGGCTTGCTGTGCGGGAGCGGTTGCCGTTGTGGCTGCAGACGCGTTGCGGACTCGAGAAGCGGAGCGTCGTCGCCCTCGTGGTGGTCATCGCCCTTGCCGGAGTCTTCGCCGTCCAGCATTTCTGGGCGGGGCGGACGCAGCCGGTGCGGGCGCCGGACGTGGTCGGTGCGGCGCCCGATCAGGGCGCGGAGCCGTCTGCGTCTCCCGGAGCCTCGCCTGTTCCAGGGGGCGGTGGTCAGGCGGTGGCCGGGGCGGGCGGCGAGGTCGTCGTGGACGTCAGCGGGAAAGTCCGTAGCCCGGGGATGCAGCGGCTGCCCGCGGGCTCCCGGGTCGCCGATGCGCTGAAGGCCGCGGGCGGGGTCCGTCCAGGTGTGGACACGGTCGGTCTCAACCGTGCTCGTCTGCTCGTCGACGGTGAACAGGTGGCGGTGGGCGCGCCGGCTGCGGATCCGGCTGCTCCGGCGGTGCCTGGCGGCGCGGGGTCGGCCGCCGGGTCGGCGGGGGCGAGTCCCGCCGCACAGGTCACCCTCAACACGGCCACCATCGACCAGCTCGACGAACTGCCCGGCGTGGGACCCGTGCTGGCCCAGCACATCATCGACTACCGCACGGAACACGGCGGTTTCCGCTCGGTGGACGAACTGCGCGAGGTCAATGGAATCGGCGACAAGCGCTATGCCGACCTGCAGAATCTTGTGCGGCCATGAGGTCGGGGCGGCGGAGGGCCGTGGGGACGGCCGGGGGTGCAACGCCGCCGGGTGCCGTCGCCGCTGACGGTTTGTCGGGGAATGGCGGTTCGTCGGGGGGTGACGGTTCGTCGGGACGCCCGCTCGGAGATTCCCAGCCCCGGCAGGAGGGCCCGCTGGACCTGCGTCTTGTTCCGCCCGCTCTGGCGGCTTGGGGAACGGCGGCGCTGGCCCTGGACGCCCCGCCCCGGTGGGTGATCGCCGCCGTGGTGGTCTGTGTGGTGGTGGCAGGCGCGCTGTTGGTGACGTGGACGGTGCGGGGGCGGTTGACGGGGGAGGGGGCGGGGAGCGGCCAGGGGCGTGCCCGACGAGATACCCGGCGGAGGGATGCGCCGGGGCCGGAGGGACTCCGGGGCGAGCGGCTCCTGGATGTGCGGCTCTCAGACGGGCGGCTTTCGGACGTGCGGCTCGCGGGCCGGCGGCCGTCCTGGAGGCGGGTTTCGGTGGCGGCCGCGCTGCTTTGTGCTGCGGCCGGAGGTGCCTCGGCTGCGCTGCACGGGGCCGACCTGCACAGGGGCCCGGTCCCTGAACTGGCCCGCGAGTACGCCCATGCGGAGGTCGAGGTGGAGGTGACTTCCGATCCCCGGCTCACGCGTCCCCGCGTCACGGGGGCCCATGCGGTGCCGCCCTCCGTCATGCTGGACGCGGAGATCGTCCGCGTTACGTCGGCCGAGGGCAAGACCGCGGTGACCCGCACGCCGGCGCTGCTCTTTGCGGAGGACGGAGACGGGGGTTCGGGCGACGCCCCCGCCCACAGGGGCCCCGCCCGTGAGGACACCGCCGACCCCTGGCCCAGGGAGCGCTGGCTCGGGCTCCTCCCCTCGACCAGGCTCCGGCTCCGGGCGGACCTCGCGCCTCCCCTGCCGCAGAGTGACCGCATCGCGGCGGTTGTCCGGGTGGCCGGAGGGCAGGCGCCGCGGGTGATCGAGGCGCCGTCAGGGCCGCAGCGCCTGGCGGGGCGATTGCGCAGCGGGTTGCGGGAGGCCACGAACGGGTTGCCGCCCGATGCCCGCGCGCTGTTGCCCGGTCTCGTGGTCGGGGACACCTCCCGCGTACCGCCCGATCTCGAGGAGGCCTTCAGGGCGACCGATCTGACCCACCTGCTCGCCGTCAGCGGGGCCAATCTCACGATCGTCCTCGCCCTGCTCATCGGCCCGCCCGGCCTTGCGCAACGTGCCGAGCGGCGGGGTATCGCACCCCGGCTCGGGATCTCGCTCCGGGCGACCGCGCTGATGGGCGGGGTGCTCACCCTCGGCTTCGTCATCGTCTGCCGTCCGGACCCGAGCGTGCTCCGTGCTGCGGCCTGCGGTCTCGTCGCGCTGCTCGCTCTCGGAACGGGGCGACGCCGGTCGCTGATCCCGGCCCTGGCCACGGCCGTACTGCTGCTGGTCCTGTACGACCCGTGGCTGGCCCGCAGCCCCGGCTTTCTGCTCTCCGTACTCGCCACCGGCGCCCTGCTCACCCTCGCTCCGGGGTGGAGCGCCGCCCTGCGACGGCGCGGGGTTCCGCCGCGCCTGGCCGAGGCGTTGGCCGCGGCGGGTGCGGCGCAGGCGGTGTGCGCGCCAGTCGTGGCCGTCCTCGCGGCGCGGGTGAGCCTGGTGGCGGTGCCCTGCAACCTCCTCGCGCAGGTCGCCGTCGCGCCCGCCACGGTCCTCGGCTTCGCCACGCTTGCCATCGCTCCGTTCGCGATGCCGGTGGCCAAGGTCTTCGCCTGGTGCGCGGGTTGGCCGGTCGCTTGGATCGCGGACATCGCCCGTACGGGGGCGGCTCTGCCGGGGAGCGGAGTCGACTGGCCCGGCGGATGGCACGGCGGTCTGCTGCTCGCCCTCGCCACGGTCGGCGTGGTCCTTGTCGGCCGCAGGCTCCTGCGGCACCCCTGGCTCAGTGCGGCCTGCGCCCTGCTGCTCCTCCTCGCCATCGTGCAGCCTGCGCCCCTTACCAGGGTGATCGCGGGGTGGCCGCCGCCGGGGTGGCGGTTCGCGATGTGTGACGTCGGCCAGGGAGACGCCACCGTGCTCGCCGCCGGTGACGGGGCGGGGGTGGTCGTCGACGCGGGCCCTGACCCGGTGCTCGTGGACCGCTGCCTGAGTTCGCTCGGGGTGACGCGCGTGCCGCTCGTCGTGCTGACCCACTTCCACGCGGACCATGTGGCGGGCCTGCCGGGGGTGCTGCGAGGGCGTTCGGTCGGGGCTATCCAGACGACGGGGTATCAAGAGCCGCCCGAACAGGTGCGGTTCGTACGTGAGCAGGCTGCCGTCCATCGCATTCCGGTGAGCCGTGCCGTGGCGGGGGAGCGGCGCCGCACGGGCGGGGGCGTTCTCGACTGGCAGGTGCTGTGGCCCGGGGCGGAGGGGCCGGGCGCGGTGTCGGCTCCCGAGGGGCCGAACGACGCCAGCGTCACCCTGCTCGTCCGCGCCCGGGGAGTGACCCTGCTCCTGCTCGGCGATCTGGAACCGCCGGCCCAGCGAGCCCTGTCGCGCACACCGGCAGTGGCGGCGTTGCCGCCCGTGGACGTGCTCAAGGTCGCCCATCACGGCTCGGCCTATCAGGACCCCGGCCTCCTGCGGCGGACCGCGCCACGCCTCGCCCTCATCTCCTGCGGCAGGGGTAACTCGTACGGGCATCCGGCGCCCCGTACGGTCGCGGCGTTGCGGGCCGGGGGAGCGGAGGTGCTGCGGACGGATACGAGCGGTGCGATCGCGGTGATCGGGCCGCCCGGCGGTTCGGCGGCCGGGTCGGCGGACGGAAAGGCTCCGACCCTGCGGGTGGCGACACGACCGCCCTAGGGGACGGTGAGCGGCGAGCGGCGAAGTGGCGAGCGCCGTATGAACCCACGAGCCGACGAGCCCATGAGCTCACGACCCCATGAGCCCACGAGCCCACGAGCGCATGAGCCCACGAGCCCACGAGCTGACGAGCCCACGAGCCCACGAGCCGACGAGCCCACGAACCTATGAGTCCACGAGCGCACGACCCCATGAGCCGACGAGCGCACGACCCCATGAGCGCACGAGCGCACGACCCCATGAGCGCACGAGCCGACGAACTCACCAGTCCATGAGCCCACAATCCGATGATCTGCCAAAACACCCTTCGCGGGCATCAATTCGGTTACTCGCGACACTTCAAGCGCTAGCGCTGTATTCCAGCGAAGTGGGTTCGTGTTGCATCGAATGCCGCAACGGTGATCGAATGCACCTTCGGGACAGGAGTTGTCAAGGTGCGCGGGGGTGTGTCGCATATGTTCGGCCGCTGGCTGAGAGACCGTACGGGCCGTGGCGGTCGGGCGAACCGAGCCGCTGGAGCGGGGCCGGCTGCCCGGCCGGTCCGGGCGGGCAGGACCGGAGGGCCCTTGTCCGCCGTGGCAGTTCCGCCTCGCGCGGGCGTGCTCAGTTGCCGGGTGCTCGACCCGGTCAACGAGCCGGTGCGGCACGCGGAGTTTTCGATCAGTGATGCCATGGGGCGCAAGGTCATCGGCGGGGGACTTGATCCGTTCGGCTCGTTCGTCGCGACCGTTCCGGCCGGGGACTACCGCTTGGCGGTCTCGGCGGAAGGGTTCACTCCGTACCGGGCGAACGCCACCGTCGGGGAGAGCGCGCACGCCTCGCTCGGCGACGTCATGCTCCAGATAGCGCCTGCCCTGCCGTTGCCCGAGTCCGGTGACTGGGAGATCGATCCGCTGCACTCGTCCGTCGCCTTCACCGCGCGGCACATCGGGCTTGCCCGTATTCACGGACGGTTCAACAGCTTCGCGGGCGCGGTACGGCTCGGGGAGCGCATGGAGGACTCCGCGATGCACGTCGTCATCGACGCCGCTTCCATCGATACCGCGGTGAAGATGCGCGACGACCACCTGCGGTCCGGCGACTTCCTCGACGTCGAGCGCTTCCCGACGATGGAGTTCTACAGCGACCGCTTTGTGCACAAGGGCGGCAGCCGCTGGGCGATCACGGGCGGCCTGACGCTGCACGGTGTGACGCGCACGGTCACGCTCGAGACGGAGTATCTCGGGGTGGGCCAGGGTCTTGAGGGCGAGACCCGTGTCGCCTGTCGTGCCTCCACCGAGTTGCACCGCGACGACTTCACGATCAACTGGCAGACGATGCTCGCCCGCGGTATCGCGGCGGTCGGGCCCAGCATCTCCATCGACCTCGACATACAGGTCCTGCCCAAGGGCTGACGCCGCGCCTCGGCGCGGGCAGGCGGGCGGTGCCCCGTCAGGGTGCCTCGAGCCAGCCCTCGTACTCCTCGGCCAGCTCGTCGAGTGCCGCGCGGTCGAGACGCCGCTCGGGGTCCTCGACCACGACCAGCCACTGGGCGTCCTCGGCGTCGTCCTCGCCGGCCAGGGCGTCACGGACGAGCTGAGGCTGCTCGCGCACGCCGAAACGGTCGGGGAGCTCTTCTGCCACTTCCTCCGCGGCATCGCGGTCGGGCAGCACCAGGACATGTCGTACGTCGGTCACCTGGCCATTCTCCGGTACGGGACGAGCCGCCGGGCAACCGGCCGTACGGACCGACGTACGGACCGACGTGCGGAACCGACGTGCGGAACCGGCTGTACGGGACGGGCTGTCAGTGCCGCGTGGGATGCTTTACCGCGATGGCCAGGAAGACAGATACCGCCGACCCGCTCGCTCCTCTCACGCTCGCCGTGGGCCAGGAGGACCTCCTTCTCGACCGCGCCGTGCAGCAGGTGGTCGCGGCCGCCCGTGCCGCCGACGCCGACACGGACGTGCGCGACCTCACCTCCGACAAGCTGCAGCCCGGCACGCTCGCCGAGCTGACCAGCCCCTCGCTCTTCGCCGAGCGCAAGGTCGTGGTCGTACGCAACGCGCAGGATCTGTCGGCGGACACCATCAAGGACGTGAAGGCGTATCTCGCGGCGCCGGCCGAGGAGATCACCCTCGTCCTGCTGCACGCGGGCGGGGCCAAGGGCAAGGGTCTGCTCGACGCCGCCCGCAAGGCGGGGGCCCGCGAGGTCGCGTGCCCCAAGATGACCAAGCCCGCGGACCGGCTCTCGTTCGTGCGCGGCGAGTTCCGCACCCTGGGGCGTTCGGCCACACCCGAGGCATGTCAGGCCCTGGTCGACTCCATCGGCAGCGATCTGCGGGAGCTCGCGTCGGCGGTGTCCCAGCTGGTCGCGGACATAGAGGGCACGATCGACGAGGCCATCGTCGGCCGCTATTACACGGGCCGCGCCGAAGCCTCCAGCTTCACCGTGGCCGACCGTGCCGTGGAGGGGCGGGCTGCCGAGGCTCTCGAAGCTCTGCGCTGGTCCCTGTCGACCGGCGTCGCCCCCGTTCTGATCACCAGCGCCCTTGCCCAGGCCGTGCGGGCCATCGGGAAGCTCTCCTCCGCGCGGGGCGGGCGTCCTGCTGACCTCGCCCGCGAGCTCGGCATGCCGCCCTGGAAGATCGACCGGGTCCGGCAGCAGATGCGGGGGTGGTCTCCCGACGGGGTGGCGGTGGCTCTGCGGGCCTGTGCGGAGGCTGACGCGGGGGTCAAGGGCGGGGGCGATGATCCTGAGTACGCCCTGGAGAAGGCCGTCGTCACCATCGCCCGTGCGGCGAGGTCCGGTCGCTGAGGTTCTCTTTCAGACCTAGGGCCACCGCCCCCGCCGGTTCGGAAGCCGCGGGTCCGTCGTGGCTGGTCGCGCAGTTCCCCGCGCCCCTGACGGGGCCCCTCAGCCCCCGGCACCCCCGCCCCCCATGGCAGAACCCCGTCCGGACACAGCAATGCCCCCGGAGTGGGCCGGGGGCATCGTCGCAGCGTGGCGTACTGCGTGGTCTGTCCGCGATTCGAGGTAGAGGGCTCGAATTACCCTCGCGGGAGGATTGATCAACGCCCCGGCGAGCCGGGGCAAGGGCTTCAGCCCTGGAGGGTCGCGACCTTCGAAGCAAGCGCCGACTTCTTGTTGGCGGCCTGGTTCTTGTGGATGACGCCCTTCGAGACGGCCTTGTCGAGCTGACGCGAAGCCTCGCGCGTCGCCTCGACGGCCTTCTGGGTGTCACCGGCGGCAACGGCCTCGCGGGCCTTGCGGATCGCGGTCTTCAGAGAAGACTTGACCGCCTTGTTGCGCTGACGCGCCTTCTCGTTGGTCTTGATCCGCTTCATCTGGGACTTGATGTTCGCCACGAAAGAGCCTTTTCAGGTTCAGGTACTGCAGAGGTACTGCAGATGGGTTTTTTGACATGTGCCCGCAGTGCCGAGAGGGCAAGGAGACACAGCTGCCCAGATTACCAGCCACCCCACGGAGGACCCAATCCGGGCCCAGCACCTCACCCCGACCGGCCCAAACCGGGCCCAGTGCCCCACCCGTGGGACGATGGAATCTACGTATAGATCCGACCCGAGGCGACAGGCGCCTCAAGAGACAGGACCCTGCGTGCCCGCGACCCCTAAAAATGTGCCCGAGCCGAGCCGTACCGACCCGGCTCTGATCCGTAATTTCTGCATCATCGCGCACATCGACCACGGCAAGTCCACGCTCGCCGACCGGATGCTCCAGCTGACCGGTGTGGTCGAGCAGCGGCAGATGCGTGCTCAGTACCTCGACCGCATGGACATCGAGCGCGAGCGCGGCATCACGATCAAGTCCCAGGCGGTGCGTCTGCCCTGGGCCCCCTCGGAGGGCCCCGAGCAGAGCAAGACCCACATCCTCAACATGATCGACACCCCGGGTCACGTGGACTTCACGTACGAGGTGTCGCGCTCGCTGGCGGCCTGTGAGGGCACGATCCTCCTGGTCGACGCGGCGCAGGGGATCGAGGCGCAGACTCTCGCCAACCTCTACCTGGCGATGGAGAACGACCTCAAGATCGTTCCGGTGCTCAACAAGATCGACCTGCCGGCCGCCCAGCCGGAGAAGTTCTCCGAGGAGCTCGCCAACCTCATCGGTTGCGACCCGGAGGACGTGCTGAAGGTCTCCGCGAAGACCGGTATGGGCGTCGAGGCGCTGCTCGACAAGGTCGTCGCCGAGGTCCCGCCGCCGGTCGGCGTCGCCGACGCGCCCGCGCGCGCGATGATCTTCGACTCGGTGTACGACTCGTACCGGGGCGTCGTGACGTACGTCCGTGTGGTCGACGGCCAGCTCAACAAGCGTGAGCGGATCCGGATGATGTCCACCGGCGCCACGCACGAGCTGCTCGAGATCGGTGTGTCGTCCCCCGAGATGACCCCGGCCGACGGCATCGGCGTCGGCGAGGTGGGCTACATCATCACCGGCGTGAAGGACGTCCGTCAGTCCAAGGTCGGTGACACGATCACCTCCCTGCACAAGGGCGCGACCGAGGCCCTCGGCGGCTACAAGGACCCGAAGCCGATGGTCTTCTCGGGTCTGTATCCGCTGGACGGCTCGGAGTACCCCGACCTGCGCGAGGCCCTGGACAAGCTGCAGCTCAACGACGCCGCGCTCGTGTACGAGCCCGAGACGTCGGCGGCGCTCGGCTTCGGCTTCCGTGTCGGTTTCCTCGGTCTGCTGCACCTCGACGTGATCCGTGAGCGGCTGGAGCGCGAGTTCGGGCTCGACCTCATCGCCACCGCTCCGAACGTGGTCTACCGCGTGATCATGGAGGACGGGACCGAGCACACGGTCACGAACCCGAGCGAGTTCCCCGAAGGCAAGATCGACCAGGTCTACGAGCCCGTCGTACGCGCCACGATCCTCGCCCCGAGCGAGTTCATCGGTTCGATCATGGAGCTGTGCCAGAACCGGCGCGGCGTCCTGCTCGGCATGGACTACCTCTCCGAGGACCGCGTGGAGATCCGCTACACGCTGCCGCTCGCCGAGATCGTCTTCGACTTCTTCGACCAGCTGAAGTCCAAGACGCGCGGTTACGCCTCTCTGGACTACGAGCCCACGGGCGAGCAGTCCGCCCAGCTCGTCAAGGTCGACATCCTGCTGCACGGCGACAAGGTCGACGCCTTCTCGGCGGTCACGCACAAGGACCAGGCGTACGCGTACGGCGTGCGGCTCGTCGCCAAGCTGCGCGAGCTCATCCCGCGCCAGGCCTTCGAGGTGCCCGTCCAGGCCGCGATCGGCTCCCGGGTCATCGCCCGCGAGACCATCCGCGCCATCCGCAAGGACGTCCTCGCCAAGTGCTACGGCGGTGACATCTCCCGTAAGCGCAAGCTCCTGGAGAAGCAGAAGGAGGGCAAGAAGCGCATGAAGATGGTCGGCTCCGTCGAGGTGCCGCAGGAAGCCTTCATCGCGGTGCTCTCCAGTGACGACAGCGGTCCGGGCAAGGCGAAGAAGTAGCCCCGCCGCAACCGCGGCCCCGTCGGGCACGGGCGTCACGCAGGCATCACAGCGGGTCCGTCGCGCTCTTGCGCGGCGGACCCGTTCTTGTATGAAGTGACAGGCAGAAGCCCCTTACGTGGCGGGCTTCAGCGCTCTACTCTGATCACTGCTCGTAGGTTACTCGCAAGTTAAACAAGACCAGCAGCCGCCAGCCAGTCGCCGCATAGTCGCGGGTCCGGAGGATGTCGTGAGCGACACACAGACCTTGATCGAGAACCGTCCGCCTTCCGTGGCCCACCTCTTCCTTGAGCGCGTGGCGGCCACGCCCGGTGCCGAGGCCTACCGCTATCCGGTGCCGGCCGCCTCCGGCGAGGGCCCCGACGAATGGAAGTCGCTGAGCTGGGCGCAGGCGGCCGAGCGGGTCTACGCCATCGCGGCGGGCCTGATCGAGCTCGGCCTCGCGCCCGAGGACCGGGTGGCGCTCGCCTCGTCCACGCGGGTCGAGTGGATCCTCGCCGACCTCGGCATCCTCTGCGCGGGCGCGGCCACCACCACGGTGTATCCGCAGACCAACGCCGAGGAAGCCACCTACATCCTCTCCGACTCCGGCAGCCGGGTGCTCATCGCCGAGAACGCCGAGCAGCTCGCCAAGGCGCGCGAGAAGCGGGCCGAGCTGCCCGATCTGCGGCATGTCGTGGTGATCGACTCCGAGGGCGCGGGGACCGCCGAAGGCGACCCCGAGGGCTGGGTGCTCTCGCTCGCCGATCTGGAGGCGCGCGGCGCCGCCCACCTGGAGAAGAACCCCGAGGCCGTCAAGGAGCGGATCGCGGCGATCACCAAGGACCAGCTCGCCACGATCATCTACACCTCCGGCACCACCGGTAGGCCCAAGGGCGTGCGTCTGCCGCAGGACAACTGGTCGTACATGGCCAAGGCCATCGCGGCGACCGGTCTCCTCGGCGCGGACGACGTGCAGTACCTGTGGCTGCCGCTCGCACACGTCTTCGGCAAGGTGCTGACCTCGGGCCAGATCGAGCTGGGCCACGTCACCGCCGTCGACGGCCGCGTGGACAAGATCATCGAGAACCTGCCGGTGGTGCAGCCGACGTACATGGCCGCGGTGCCGCGCATCTTCGAGAAGGTCTACAACGGCGTCGCGGCCAAGGCGCGGGCCGGCGGCGGAGCCAAGTACAAGATCTTCCTGTGGGCCGCGGGGGTCTCCCGCGAGTACGCGAAGGTCAGCCAGGACAACTTCCGCAGGACCGGCTCCGCGTCGGTGCCCTTCGGGCTCGGCGCCAAGCACAAGGTCGCCGACGCGCTCGTCTACTCCAAGCTGCGCGAGGCCTTCGGCGGCCGGCTGCGCGCCGCCGTCTCCGGCTCGGCCGCGCTCGCGCCCGACATCGGCTACTTCTTCGCCGGCGCGGGCATCCACATCCTGGAGGGCTACGGCCTCACCGAGTCCTCCGCGGCCTCCTTCGTCAACCCCGGCGAGGCCTACCGCACCGGCACCGTCGGCAAGCCGCTGCCCGGCACCGAGGTCCGGATCGCGGACGACGGCGAGATCCTGCTGCGCGGCCCCGGCATCATGGAGGGCTACCACGGCCTCGACGACAAGACGGCCGAGGTCCTGGAGTCCGACGGGTGGTTCCACACCGGGGACATCGGCGAGCTGTCCGCGGACGGCTATCTGCGGATCACCGACCGCAAGAAGGACCTGATCAAGACGTCCGGCGGCAAGTACATCGCGCCCGCCGAGGTCGAGGGCCAGTTCAAGGCCGTCTGCCCGTACGTCTCGAACATCCTGGTGCACGGCGCCGACCGGAACTTCTGCACCGCCCTGATCGCGCTCGACGAGCCGGCCATCCTGGCCTGGGCCAAGGACAACGGCCTGGAAGGCAAGAGCTACGCGGACGTGGTCGCGGCTCCGGCGACGGTCGAGCTCGTGGAGGGTTACGTCAAGCAGCTCAACGAAGGCCTGCAGCGCTGGCAGACCGTCAAGAAGTTCAAGCTGCTGCCCCGCGATCTGGACATCGAGCACGGCGAACTGACGCCGAGCCTGAAGCTGAAGCGACCGGTCGTCGAGCGGGAGTACCAGCACCTGATCGACGAGATGTACGCGGGCTCGCGCGAGGCCTGAGTCTGCCGGATGCGTACGCGGGCGGGGGCCGGGCCGGACCCGGTCAGACGCCCCGCCCGCGCCGCATCTCCTTCACGAGCTCCTCCATGTGCGCCACCTGATGACGCAGTTCGAGGACGTCCTTGAGGCCGCTGGCCGCCATGTGCGACTCGATCGCGGAGAGGCGGACGGCAAGTTCGTCGAACTGCTGCTGCTCGCGCGCCAGCATCTTCTCCAACTGCCGGTTCTTGCGGTGCAGTTCGAGGAACACGGTGACCTTGGCGCGCAGCACCCAGGGGTCGAACGGCTTGGTCATGTAGTCCGCGGCGCCCGTGGCATAGCCCCGGAAGGCGTAGCCCGAGTCGTTGTCGGTGCCCGTCAGGAAGATGATGGGCACGTCCTTGGTCTGGTCGAGCCGTTTGATGTTCGACGCGGTCTCGAAGCCGTCCATCCCCGGCATGCGTACATCCAGGAGGATCACGGCGAATCGTTGCCTCAGCAGGGCCTTCATCGCCTCCTCACCCGAACGAGCGCGCACCAGAGGCTCGTTGAGTGACCCCAGGACGGCTTCGAGCGCCATCAGGTTGTCCTCCATGTCATCGACCAGGAGGATGCTTGCGCGGTTGTCGGTCATGACCTCTGTGCTCATGGTGACAGTGCCTCACTCGGACGTCGGCGGAACAGCGGCCTCCCCGTGAGCGCCTGCCGGTTCCACTGCAACGGGTTTCTCTTGGGTCGTGGGTGTGTCGGGCTCTTCCGTTTCGCCGCTCTCGGGGGCAAGGAGGGCACAGGCGACGGTGAGCAGTTGGTCGACGTCCACAGGTTTGGGTACGTAGTCGGTCGCACCTTGTTCGATGGCCTTCTCGCGGTCGCCGGGCATCGCCTTGGCGGTCAGCGCGATGATGGGCAGCCCGCTCCAGCGCGGTGTGCGGCGGATCGCGGCGATCGTTTCATAGCCGTCCATCTCCGGCATCATGATGTCCATCAGGATGAGGTCGGTGTCGGGGTTGCGCTCCAGGGTCTCGATTCCTTCGCGCCCGTTCTCCGCGTAGAGGACGGGCATGCCGACGCGGCTCAGTACATGGGTGAGCGCGAAGACGTTGCGGATGTCGTCGTCCACGATCAGGACGCGGCGCCCGCGCAGTATCCGGCCGGCCGCTCCCGCGCGGTACTCCTCCAGTTTCGTGGGGGTGGGCCAGCTGTCGTTCTGTTCGTGGAAGGTGTGCGGGGCCATGGTGACCCGCTCGTCGTGGTGCTCCGGCGTCGTCAGCGCCCTGGTCGCCGCGTACGCGGCGGCGGCCGGCCCATGGCCGGGGTGCACCACGGGGACGTACAGCGTGAAGGTGGAGCCCTGGCCCGGGCTGCTCTCCGCGGTGATACGGCCGCCGAGGAGTCCGGCGATCTCGCGGCTGATGGAGAGGCCGAGGCCGGTGCCGCCGTACTTGCGGTTGGTGGTGCCGTCGGCCTGCTGGAACGCCTCGAAGATGGCGGGCAGCTGGTCGGCCGGGATGCCGATGCCGGTGTCCTTGACGGCGAAGCAGAGCCGGTCGCCGCCGCCGTCGTGGGGCAGCATGTCGCCGGTGTTCTTGACCCGGCTCACGCGGAGCTCGACGCGGCCGCTCGCGGTGAACTTGACCGCGTTCGACAGGAGGTTGCGCAGGATCTGCTGGAGCCGCTGTTCGTCCGAGAACATCTCGCGCGGCACGTCATCGCCGACCGACACCTCGAAGGCGAGCCCGCGGTCGAGGGTGAGCGGGCGGAACGTCGCGTGGACGTAGTCGAGGACCTTGATCAGGGGGAGCTTCTTGGGCCGTACGTCCATCCGGCCTGCCTCGATCTTCGACAGGTCCAGGATGTCGTTGATGAGTTGCAGGAGATCGGACCCCGAGCGGTGGATCGTCGTCGCGAACTGCACTTCCTGGTCGGAGAGGTGGTTGTCGGGGTTGTCGGAGAGCAGCCTGGCCAGGATGAGCAGGGAGTTCAGCGGGGTGCGCAGTTCGTGCGACATGTTCGCCAGGAACTCCGACTTGTACTGCGACGACGTGGCGAGCAGCGCCGCCTTCTCCTCAAGCTCCGCGTTCGAGCGCTGCAACTCGGCCTGTTGGAGCTGGAGTTCGTCCGAACGGTCCTGGAGCTGGGTGGCGAGCCGCTGGGACTCGCTGAGCAGTGATTCAGTACGGGAGTTGGCGATGATGGTGTTGATCGCGACGCCGATGGTGCTCACGAACTGGTCGAAGAACGCCAGGTGCACGTCCGAGAAGCGGGAGAACGTGGCCAGCTCGATGACGCCGAGCAGCTTGTCCTCGAAGAGGATGGGGATGATCACCAGGCTGGCCGGCGCAGCGTCCCCGAGCCCCGAAGTGATCTTGATGTAGTCGGGCGGCACCTCGTCGACGAGGATCCGCTTCTTCTCCAGGGCCGCCTGGCGCACCAGGCCGTGCGCGGGCATCGCGCCCGTGTCGACGACCGAGCTCTGTGCGGAGCCGTACCCGGCGATGAAGGCAAGCCCCTTGACCGGCGGAGTCTGCAGCGTCGTGGCGTCCCCGGCCTCCGGGTCGGCCAGGAAGAAGGCGCCGTACTGGGCGTTCACCAGCGGCGTCAGCTCGCGCAGGATCAGGTCGGCGACCTCCATCAGGTCGCGGTGGCCCTGCATCAGGCCCGCGAGACGGGCGAGGTTCGACTCAAGCCAGTCCTTGGCGCGGGTGGTCTCGCGGAGGTTGGAGACCATGACGTTGATGTTGTTCTTGAGCTCGGAGACCTCGCCCCGCGTCTCCACGGTGATGGAGCGGGTCATGTCGCCCTGGGCCACCGCCGAGGCGACCTCGGCGATCGCGCGGACCTGGGTGGTGAGGTTCAGGGCGAGTTCGTTGACGTTCGTCGTCAGGCGCTTCCACGTGCCGTAGACGCCCTCGACCCGTGCCTGGCCGCCCAGCTGGCCCTCGGAGCCGACCTCGCGGGCCACCCGGGTGACCTCGGAGGAGAAGGAGGACAGGGTGTCCACCATGGTGTTGATGGTGGTCTTCAGCTCCAGGATCTCGCCGCGCGCGTCCACGTCGATCTTCTTGGAGAGGTCGCCCTGGGCCACCGCGGTCGCGACCTGGGCGATGTTGCGGACCTGGCCCGTGAGGTTGTCCGCCATGTAGTTGACGTTGTCGGTGAGGTCCTTCCACACGCCCGAGACGCCGAGCACCTGGGCACGGCCGCCGAGCCGGCCGTCCGTGCCGACCTCGCGGGCCACACGGGTCACCTCGTCCGCGAACGCCCGCAGCTGCTCCACCATCGTGTTGACGGTGTCCTTCAGCTCCAGGATCTCGCCGCGCGCCGTCACCGTGATCATCTTGGACAGGTCGCCGTTGGCTACGGCCGTGGTGACCTGGGCGATGTTGCGCACCTGGGAGGTGAGGTTCAGCGCCATGAAGTTGACGTTGTCCGTGAGGTCCTTCCACACGCCGGACACGCCGCGCACCTGGGCCTGACCGCCGAGGTTGCCTTCCGTGCCGACCTCGCGGGCGACGCGGGTCACCTCGTCGGCGAACGCCGAGAGCTGGTCCACCATCGTGTTGATGGTGGACTTCAGTTCGAGGATCTCGCCCTTCGCCTCGACCGTGATCTTCTTGCCGAGGTCGCCCTGGGCGACGGCCGTCGACACGAGGGCGATGTTGCGCACCTGGGAGGTGAGGTTGTCGGCCATGAAGTTCACGTTGTCGGTGAGGTCCTTCCAGACCCCCGACACCCCGCGCACCTGAGCCCGGCCGCCGAGGTTGCCTTCCGTGCCGACCTCGCGGGCGACACGGGTCACCTCGTCCGCGAACGCCGAGAGCTGGTCCACCATCGTGTTGACCGTCGACTTCAGCTCCAGGATCTCGCCCCGGGCGTCAACGGTGATCTTCTGGCTCAGGTCGCCGTTGGCTACGGCCGTGGTGACCTGGGCGATGTTGCGCACCTGGGAGGTGAGGTTCGACGCCATGAAGTTGACGTTGTCCGTGAGGTCCTTCCAGACCCCCGACACGCCGCGGGCCTGCGCCCGGCCGCCCAGCTGGCCCTCGGTGCCGACCTCGCGCGCCACGCGTGTCACCTCTGCCGCGAAGGCGGAGAGCTGGTCGACCATCGTGTTGACGGTCAGCTTCAGTTCGAGCAGCTCGCCCGTCGCCTCGACGGTGACCGTCCGTGTCAGGTCGCCCTGCGCCACGGCCGTCGTCACCAGGGCGATGTCACGCACCTGGGCGGTGAGCCGGGCCGCCATCGTGTTGACGGCCTCCGTCACGTCACGCCAGCTGCCGGACAGACCACGCACTTTGGCGCGCCCGCCGAGCCGCCCCTCCGTGCCGACCTCGCGCGCGACGCGGGTCACCTCGCCCGTGAAGAGCGAGAGCTGGTCGACCATCGTGTTCACCGCGCGGCCCAGGCGCCGCAGGTCACCCCGCAGTTCGCGGGAGCCGTCGTGCAGGTCCACGCGCTGAGTGAGGTCACCGCCCGCGACCGCGTTCAGGACCCGGGTGGCGTTGGCCGCCGGAGCCACCAGCGAATCGAGCAGGGAGTTGACGTTCTGGACGCGGGTGGCCCAGCTGCCCTGCCCCGGACTCGCCGAGAATCGCTCGTCGAGGTGACCGTGCCGGATGATCTCCCGGCGCACCCGGGCGAGCTCGCCGTCGAAGTGCAGGGAGCGGTCCAGCATTTCGTTGAACACGGTGTGCAGCTCGGCCGTCAGGCCGTGGCCGGTCACCGCGACCTTGGTGAAGTCCCCGTCCCGCGCCGCCCGCATGGCGGCGAGCAGCGGGCGCAGGTCGGAGACGGCGTCCGGAACTGACGCCGGGGCGGTCTCCGCGGCCGTGTCCGGACCGGGTCCGGAAACAGGGGGAGGTGTCGGAGTAGGTTTTGGTGCCGGAATCCGACCGTAATCGAGCGCGGGCATAGCACTGTTCTCACTCATAGCGGCCCACTTCAGTAACTCGGTGCTTATGGGCGTGGCCAGTCTGTCACTCTGTCGGTGTCGCCTGAGGCGTATTCGACCGAACTGCTCAGGAGCCGAAACGTGGGGTCCATTCCGATGCAACGGGAGACCACTTTCCGTGCGTCCGCCCAGCCGGGGCACCAGCCCGGCCCGCCGGCGGTGGTGTGTACATCACTGCCCGGCAACCCGTTGGCGCCCGCCGCCGCACGAAGGTTTGTGCGCGCCGCGCTCGCCGACTGGAGCGAACTCTCGGTGCCCGCCGCCGCGGGCGTCACCGACCGGCTCACGGACGATGCCGTGCTGCTGGTCAGCGAGCTCGTCACGAACGCCGTCGTGCACGCGGGCACCAACGTCGAGCTGCTGTGCCGGCTCGACGAGGCGGGCCTGGGCGAGAGCACCGACTCCCTGGTCATCGAGGTGTCCGACCACCACCCCGCCCGCGCGGTCCGCAGCGAGCCCGCGCCCCAGCTGCCGGGCATGCCCGAGTACGGCCGGGGTCTGCAGCTCGTCGCGGCACTCTCCGAGTCCTGGGGCATCACCTACCGCACCGGCACCAAGTCCGTCTGGGCCCGCCTGCCGGTCGAGGGCGTGCAGGCGCCCCAGGAGATCGAGACGTACGCGAGCGAGCAGGCGATACAGCGCGGGCTGCGCGGCATCGACATCCTCGCGCCGATGCCCCGGCGCGTCACGCACGACACCGAGTGGGTCAACCGCGGAGCGCTCACCTTCCTCGCCGAGGCGTCTGATCTGCTCGCCGGGCAGTTCGACGAGGAACTGGTGGCCGCCCTCGCCGGGCAGCTGCTCGTGCCGCGGCTCGCGGACTGGTGTGCCGTGTGGCTCGACGACGAGGCGGAGGCCGCGCCTCGCGGCGACGGGAGCAGCGGCAGCGCGAGCCGGCTCGCCCGCGTCTGGCACGCCAGCGAGCAGCGCATGGAGGAACTGCGCCGCAACCTGGAGAAGAACCCGCCCCAGCTGTCCGCGTCGGCGGGCTCCGGAGCCGTCCCCGTGCCGTGGCCCGGCGAGGCGATGACCGGCGAGGAGACCGGCACGGCCCTGGCGTACCGCCTGACGGCGGGCGGGGGCACGCTGGGCACGCTCGTCATCGGGCGGGCCGGGCTGATCCGCTTCGCCGACGAAGTCACGGGCCTCATCGAGGACTTCGGCCGCCGCGTCGCGCTCGCCATCAGCGCGGCGCGGCGCTACCAGCGCCAGGCCACCATCAGCCAGGTCCTGCAGCGCGGCCTCCTTCCGAGTTCCGTCGCGGACATCCCCGGCGTGCACAGCGGTGTGGTGTACGAGCCGCGGGACAAGGGCGGTCCCGGCGGCGACTTCTACGACGTGTTCCAGGCGGGCAAGGACCGCTGGTGCTTCGCGCTCGGCGACGTACAGGGCAAGGGCGTCGAGGCGGCCGTCGTGATCGGCCTGGCCAGACCGTGGCTGCGGCTGCTCGCCCGCGAGGGGTACGAAGTCGCGGAGGTCCTCGACCGCCTCAACCAGCTCCTCCTCGACGACGCCACCGAGGCGGCCGACGCGGCGGCGGCGGTGATCGCGGTCGCGGGCGGCCAGGGCCTGCCGCCCGACGGAGCCACCTCCCGGTTCCTCTCCCTCCTCTACGGCGAGCTGGTGCCCATGGACGGCGGCGGCGTCCGCTGCACGGTGGCGAGCGCCGGCCACCCCCTGCCGCTCCTTCTCTCCCCCGACGGGAAGGTCCGGGACGCGGCCACGCCGCAGCTCCTGCTCGGGGTCGACGACGCGACGTACATCAGCGAGACCTTCGAGCTGGAGACGGGCGACACGCTGCTCTGCGTCACGGACGGCGTGACGGAGCGGCGCTCGGGACGCCGGATGTTCGACGACGGCGACGGCCTCGCGACGGCGCTCGCGAGCTGCGCGGGCCTCGACGCGGGTCTGGTGGCGGAACGGATCAAGAGGCTGGTGCACGAGTTCTCGGAGAGGCCGCCGGACGACGATCTGGCGGTGCTGGTGCTCCAGGCGCAGTAGCGACAGCAGTAGCAGCAGGGGTGCGCGGGCGGCCCGGCGGCATGCGGCTTTCCGCCCGGCGTTCGCTTCGCCCGCGGTGCGGGACAATCGAAGGTATGCCTTCCGCACTGCCCGATGGTGAGCCCATGCCCGAAGACGGCGCGCTGCCCGCGTCCGCTCTGCAGGGAGCGGGTGCCCGCCCGCTCGGCTTCTACCTCCACGTCCCGTACTGCGCCACGCGCTGCGGCTACTGCGACTTCAACACCTACACGGCGACGGAGCTGCGCGGCTCCGGCGGCGTGCTCGCCTCGCGCGACAACTACGCGGACACCCTGATCGACGAGGTGCGGCTCGCACGGAAGGTGCTCGGCGACGACCCGCGCCCGGTCCGGACCGTTTTCGTGGGGGGCGGTACGCCGACGCTCCTGGCCGCGGCCGATCTCGTACGCATGCTGGGCGCGGTCCGCGACGAGTTCGGGCTCGCGGACGACGCGGAGATCACCACCGAGGCGAACCCGGAGTCCGTCGATCCGGCCTACCTGAGCGAGCTGCGGGAGGGCGGCTTCAACCGCGTCTCCTTCGGGATGCAGAGCGCGAAGCAGCACGTACTGAAGGTGCTCGACCGTACGCATACCCCCGGCCGGCCCGAGGCGTGCGTGGCCGAGGCGCGGGCGGCGGGCTTCGAGCACGTCAACCTCGACCTCATCTACGGCACACCGGGGGAGACGGACGACGACTGGCGGGCCACCCTCGACGCGGCGATCGGAGCCGGGCCCGACCACGTCAGCGCCTATGCCCTGATCGTCGAGGAGGGCACGCAACTGGCGCGGCGGATCCGGCGCGGGGAAGTGCCGATGACGGACGACGACGTGCACGCGGACCGGTACCTGATCGCCGACGAGGTGCTCGGGGGCGCGGGCTTCTCCTGGTACGAGGTGTCCAACTGGGCCACTTCCGAGGCGGGGCGGTGCCTGCACAACGAGCTGTACTGGCGGGGGGCCGACTGGTGGGGGGCCGGGCCGGGGGCCCACAGCCATGTGGGGGGCGTCCGGTGGTGGAACGTCAAGCATCCCGGGGCCTACGCGGGGGCGCTTGCCGCGGGGCGGTCGCCGGGGGCGGGGCGGGAGGTTCTCGCCGCGGAGGATCGCCGGGTGGAGCGGATTCTGCTGGAGCTGCGGCTGCTCGAGGGCTGCCCGTTGTCGTTGCTGCGGCCCGCGGGGCTTGCGGCTTCGCGCCGGGCGTTGGGGGAGGGGCTGCTTGAGGGCGGGCCCTACGAGGAGGGGCGGGCGGTGTTGACGCTGCGGGGGCGGTTGCTGGCCGATGCGGTTGTGCGGGACCTGGTGGACTGAGGTTCGGTCGGTCCCTGCGGGGCTCTCCCCAACCCCGCCCCTTCCCGAAACTGGGGCTCCGCCCCAGACCCCGCTCCTCAAACGCCGGAGGGGCTGAAAAGCGAACGCGCGGCCCCGACAGCCGGGTGGGCGGGCTAGTCCTCCGTCCCCGTGACGAAGTCGATCAGTTCCTCCACGCGGCCCAGGAGCGCCGGTTCCAGGTCCCGGTAGCTGTGGACCGAGCCCAGGATCCGTTGCCACGCGGCGCCCGTGTTCGGGGGCCAGCCGAGTGCCGTGCAGACGCCCGTCTTCCAGTCCTGCCCGCGCGGGACACGGGGCCACGCCTCGATCCCCACCGACGACGGCTTCACCGCCTCCCACACGTCGATATAGGGGTGCCCCACCACCAGTGCGGAGGAGGAACTCACCTCCGCCGCGATCCGTGACTCCTTGGAGCCGGGCACCAAGTGGTCCACCAGAACGCCCAGGCGGGCGTCGGGTCCGGGGGAGAACTCCGCGACGATCGCCGGGAGGTCGTCGATGCCCTCCAGGTACTCGACGACCACGCCCTCGATCCGCAGGTCGTCGCCCCAGACCCGCTCGACGAGCTCCGCGTCGTGCCGCCCCTCGACGTAGATCCGCCCGGCGCGTGCCACGCGGGCCCGCGCCCCGGGGACGGCCACCGAACCGGAGGCGGTGCGCGTGGGACGTACGAGAGGCGCGGCCGCCGACGGGCGGACCAGGGTGACCGTGCGGCCCTCCAGGGCGAAGCCCCCCGGCGTCATCGGGAAGACGCGGTGCTTGCCGAAGCGGTCCTCCAGGGTCACCGTCGGGCCCTCCGCCGTCTTCTCGCAGCGGATCACCGCCCCGCAGAAACCGGTGCTCAGCTCCTCCACCACGAGATCCGCCTCCGCGGCGACCTCGGGCACGGGCTTCGGCTTCTTCCAGGGCGGCGTTAGGTCGGCGGAGTACTGGCGCATTCGCATGACGATAAGAGAAGCGGCGTGCGCAGGGTTACGACACGCCGAAGCGCGCCGCCAGTGTGGCGCGTTGCGCACGGACAAAAGCCGCATCGACCACCGCGCCGTGCCCCGGCACGTACAGCGCGTCCTGCCCGCCCAGATCGAGGAGCCGGTCGAGCGCCGCCGGCCACCGCTCCGGTACCGCGTCGTCGCCCGCCTGCGGCTCGCCCGACTCCTCGACCAGGTCGCCGCAGAAGACGATCTCCGGGCTGTCGGGGCCCGCCGGGACCAGGACCGCGAGGTCGTGGGCCGTATGGCCGGGGCCGACGTTCGCGAGCAGGACCTGCACCCCGCCGCCCAGGTCGAGCGTCCACTCCCCGCACACCGCATGACGCGGGCGGACGAGCAGGTCGGCGGCCTCCGCGGCGGCGTCCGGAGCGACCCCGTGCCCTACCGCCGACGCGCGCAGCTCCTCGCGGCCCTCCGCGAGGAGCCTGTCGAGGCCGACCGCGCCGTACACCTCCACGCCCGCGAACGCCGCCGCGCCGAGCACGTGGTCGAAGTGCGGGTGCGTCAGGGCGAGGTGCGTGACCCGGCGCCCTCCGCCGAGAATGCCGCGGGCCTGGGTGCGCAGCTCCGCGCCCTCGCGCAGGGTCGCCCCCGCCTCGATCATCAGCGCCGCGTCCCCGCCGACGACAAGTCCCGCCGTGCAGTCCCAGACAGGGAGGCGCCGCCGCCCCACATGCGGCGCGAGCCGCTCCCAGCCCGCCTCGTCCCAAGCCAGTGCCACGTCCATACGCCGACGCTAGCCCCACGGCGGGCGCCCGGCAGCCGCTGCCCTTGCCGGGTCCGTACCTCACGGCCGTACACTGGGCGCGGCGCAGGCTGGCACTCGCCGGTGGGGAGTGCCAGGCAGAGCCGCAAGGCAGGCAGGTTTCAGGGCAAAATGGTGGAGGTGTGCGCGGATGCTCAGTGAACGCAGGCTCGAGGTGCTGCGTGCCATCGTCCACGACTATGTCGGCACCGAGGAGCCCGTCGGCTCCAAGGCGCTCACCGAGCGGCACAGCCTCGGGGTCTCACCGGCCACCGTCCGCAACGACATGGCGGCACTGGAGGAGGAAGGGTTCATCGCCCAGCCTCACACGAGTGCGGGGCGCATCCCGACCGACAAGGGGTACCGCCTCTTCGTCGACAAGCTCGCGGGCGTCAAGCCGATGGCGGCGCCGGAGCGCAGGGCCATCCAGAACTTCCTCGACGGCGCCGTCGACCTCGACGACGTCGTGGCGCGCACGGTGCGGCTGCTCGCGCAGCTGACCAGGCAGGTCGCGGTCGTGCAGTACCCGTCGCTCACGCGCTCGACGGTGCGGCACGTGGAGCTGCTCTCGCTGGCTCCCGCCCGCCTGATGCTCGTCCTGATCACGGACACCGGCCGGGTCGAGCAGCGCATGATCGACTGCCCCGCCCCCTTCGGCGAGACCTCGCTCGCCGATCTGCGGGCGCGGCTCAACAGCAGGGTCGCGGGCCGCCGCTTCGCGGACGTGCCGCAGCTGGTGCAGGACATGACGGAGTCCTTCGACGCGGAGGACAGGGGCACGGTGGCGACAGTGCTCTCCACGCTCCTCGAAACCCTCGTCGAAGAGACCGAAGAGCGGCTGATGATCGGCGGAACGGCCAATCTCACCCGCTTCGGACATGATTTTCCCCTCACCATCAGGCCCGTCCTCGAGGCCCTCGAGGAGCAGGTCGTCCTGCTCAAGTTGCTTGGCGAGGCCACCGATTCGGGCATGACCGTACGGATCGGTCATGAGAACGCCCATGAGGGACTCAGCTCTACGTCAGTGGTCTCCGTCGGCTACGGTTCGGGCAGCGAGGCAGTAGCCAAACTCGGCGTGGTCGGCCCGACCCGCATGGACTATCCGGGAACGATGGGAGCAGTACGCGCAGTGGCACGTTACGTCGGACAGATCCTGGCGGAGTCGTAAGTGGCCACGGACTACTACGCCGTACTAGGCGTGCGCCGCGACGCTTCCCAGGACGAAATCAAGAAGGCCTTCCGGAGGCTTGCGCGAGAGCTTCACCCGGACGTGAATCCGGATCCGAAGACTCAGGAGCGCTTCAAGGAGATCAACGCCGCGTACGAGGTGTTGTCGGACCCGCAGAAGAAGCAGGTCTACGACCTCGGCGGCGACCCGCTTTCCCAGGCGGGCGGCGGCGGTGGCGCGGGCGGTTTCGGAGCCGGTGGCTTCGGCAACTTCTCGGACATCATGGACGCGTTCTTCGGGACGGCGTCGCAGCGCGGCCCCCGGTCGCGCACGCGCCGTGGCCAGGACGCCATGATCCGGCTCGAGATCGACCTGGACGAGGCGGCCTTCGGGACCACCAAGGACATACAGGTCGACACGGCGGTCGTCTGTACGACCTGCAGCGGTGAAGGCGCCGCGCCGGGGACGTCCGCCCAGACGTGTGACATGTGCCGCGGTCGCGGTGAGGTGTCGCAGGTCACGCGGTCCTTCCTCGGCCAGGTCATGACCTCCCGTCCCTGCCCGCAGTGTCAGGGCTTCGGCACGGTCGTGCCCACCCCGTGCCCGGAGTGCGCCGGTGACGGCCGCATCCGGTCGCGGCGGACGCTCACCGTGAAGATCCCCGCCGGTGTAGACAACGGCACCCGGATCCAGCTCGCGGGCGAGGGCGAGGTCGGCCCCGGCGGCGGCCCCGCCGGTGACCTGTACGTGGAGATCCACGAGCTGCCGCACGCCGTGTTCCAGCGGCGCGGGGACGATCTGCACTGCACGGTCACCATTCCGATGACCGCGGCGGCTCTCGGCACGAAGGTGCCGTTGGAGACGCTGGACGGCCTGGAGGAGGTCGACATCCGGCCGGGCACGCAGTCCGGTCAGTCGGTGCCTCTGCACGGCCGCGGCATCACGCATCTGCGGGGCGGCGGACGGGGTGACCTCATCGTGCACGTCGAGGTCCTCACGCCGACCAAGCTGGACGCGGAGCAGGAGCGGGTCCTGCGGGAGCTTGCGCAGCTGCGCGGCGAGGAGCGGCCCACGGGGCAGTTCCAGCCGGGGCAGCAGGGTCTGTTCTCGCGCCTCAAGGACGCGTTCAACGGGCGGTAGCGCCTTGAGCGGCTTCTCTTTGTGCCCCCGGTAGCGGATACCCGCCGCCGGGGGTGCTTTGTTGTCTTCGGCCGCGGGACGTCCGTGGTTGCTCGCGCCCCGCGGCGGAGCCGCATATGTCACAGCCCCGCGCCCCTTCGGGGCGCGATTCGGTTGCCCACAAAAGGCATGGCACGATGCGTTCATGTCCTCCGCACTGACCGATCTCTGCCGCCTTCCGATCGTGCAGGCCCCCATGGCGGGCGGCGCTTCGTGCCCCCAGCTCGCCGCGGCCGTCTGCGAGGCCGGAGGGCTCGGTTTCCTCGCCGCCGGGTACAAAACGGCCGACGGGATGTACCAGGAGATCAAACAGCTGCGCGGGCTCACGAGCAGGCCGTTCGGCGTGAACCTCTTCATGCCGCAGCCCGAGTACGCCGACGCCGCCGCCGTCGACGTCTACCGCAACCAGCTCGCCGGTGAGGCCGCCTGGTACGAGACGCAGCTCGGAGACCCGGACAGCGGGCGCGACGACGGCTACGACGCCAAGCTCGCGATCCTCGTGGAAGACCCGGTGCCGCTGGTGTCGTTCACCTTCGGCTGCCCCACCCGCGACGTCTTCGACGCCTTCGCGCGCGTCGGCACCATCACCGTCGTCACCGTCACCACGCCCGAAGAGGCGCAGACGGCCCAGTGGTCCGGCGCCGACGCCGTGTGCGTCCAGGGCATCGAGGCGGGCGGCCACCAGGGCACGCACCGCGACAACCCCGAGACGGACGGCGCCGGGCTCGGCCTCCTCTCGCTCATCGCGCAGGTCCGCGAGACCGTGCAGATCCCGGTCGTCGCGGCCGGCGGTCTGATGCGCGGCTCGCAGATCGCCGCGGTGCTCGCCGCCGGCGCCGACGCCGCGCAGCTCGGCACCGCCTTCCTGGTCTGCCCCGAGTCGGGCGCGAACGCCCTGCACAAGCAGGCCATGACCAACCCGCTGTTCACCAGGACCGAGCTGACCCGTGCCTTCTCCGGCCGCCCCGCACGCGGCCTGGTCAACCGCTTCATGCGCGAGCACGGTCCGTACGCCCCCGCCGCCTACCCCCAGGTCCACCACCTGACCAGCGGCCTGCGCAAGGCCGCCGCCAAGGCCGGTGACGCGCAGGGCATGGCGCTGTGGGCGGGACAGGGACACCGCATGTCGCGTGATCTCGCGGCCGGGCAGCTGGTGGAGGTGCTCGCGGCCGAACTGGCCGAGGCGCAGGCCGCGTCGGCGCCCGCCGGGGAGCAGGGAACGCGCTCCGGCGGTCAGGCATGACCGCGCCGGTCTTCGTCGTGGAGACCTTCGAGAACGCCGGCGCGGGCGACGGCGGACGGTTCGTACTCGACGGTCCCGAAGGGCGGCACGCCGTCTCCGTGAAGCGGCTGCACGCCGGTGAGGACGTCGTCCTGACCGACGGGGCCGGGCGCTGGGCCGACTGCGTGGTGACGGACACCGAGGGCAAGGACCGGCTGATCCTGCGGATGGACTCCGTACGGGACGAGGCGCCGCAGGAGCCCCGGATCACCGTCGTACAGGCGCTGCCCAAGGGCGACCGCGGCGAACTCGCCGTCGAGACCATGACCGAGACCGGCGTCGACGCGATCGTGCCCTGGTCCGCGGCACGCTGCATCACGCAGTGGAAGGGCGAGCGCGGCCTCAAGGCGCTCGGCAAGTGGCGCGCGACGGCGCGCGAGGCGGGCAAGCAGTCCCGCCGGGTGCGCTTCCCCGACGTCGCGGAGGCCGCCTCGACCAAGCAGGTGGCGGCGCTGCTCGCCGGGGCCGACTTCGCCGCGGTCCTGCACGAGGAGGGCAGCGAGCCGCTGGCCACGGCCGATCTCCCGGCGGCCGGGCACATCGTCCTGGTGGTCGGCCCCGAGGGCGGCGTCTCCCCGGACGAGCTCGCCGCGTTCGCCGACGCGGGCGCGAAGCCGTACCGCCTGGGGCGTAGCGTGTTGCGTACGTCGACCGCGGGGACGGCGGCGGCCGCCCTGCTGCTCGGGCGCACCGGCCGCTGGTCCTGAACTCCCGCTCCGGACAAAGGGGATGCCGTGGAACTCGCCCAAGTGCGCCTGCTCGTATCGGACTTCGGGGCCTGCTACCGCTTCTACGCCGAAACCCTGGGCCTCAGGCCGCAGTCGGGGGCGACGGACGGACCGTACGAGAAATTCAGCCCGGCGACCGGCTCCGCGGGGATCGCGCTCCAGGACCGCTCGATGATGGCCGGGTTCCTCGACGAGCTGGAGGAGCCCGCGACCGGACACCGCTCGCTGGTGGTGCTGCGCGTCGACGACCTCGACGCGTACTGCGCACAGATCACCGAGCGCGGCGGAGCCGTCGTCCACGGCCCCGCACCGCTGACGGAACGCATGCGCGTCGCCCACCTCAGGGACCCGGAAGGCAACGTGGTGGAGTTGCAGGAGTGGCTGCTGCTGCGCGGCTGAGGGCGCCGGCGAAGAGCGGTCGGACGGACCCCGGCTCGTAGAGGTTGAGCCACTTCCCGTCGTGTTCCGGTCGTCCTCCCGTCGCCCTCTGCCGGTCACGTCCACTGGCCGGCCGTTCGCCCGGACCTCCTCCGGTGTTGTCGTGGCGGCGTTGGAGCTGCCGCAGGTCGTCGACGGCGAGGTGCCGGGTTCGGCGGTGGTTTCCCGCCCGGGGCGGCCGCGGGCGGGGCGGGCGTCCGGCACGTCATGTCCCCGGAATGTCCCCGGAGCCCCGCGTCCGCCGGTGGCCGAAGCCGTCCGGAGTGGACGCAAAGGGGACTATCGTCAGGCGGCTCGCAGTGGCACTCTGCCGCCTATGGGGGCATTGAGGCGCATACGTGATCGTGCGGCGGACGTCAGCGGACGGCGTCGGCGGGTGCTGTACGCCGTCGGGTTCGCGGGGGCGGCGGTGATCGGCGTCGCCGCGTGCGACCCGGTCGACGGGTCGACGAACACCGCTGCCGTCGCGATCACCACCGACGAGATGGCCACGAAGGAGCTGGAGCGGCAGAACCTCGACGTGCTGTGGATCAGCTGCACGGCCCGCTTCAAGGACAAGGTCACACCCTCCAGCGGTGATCCGGAGCAGAAGGCCGACGTCACCGTGGACTGCCAGGGACAGGCCCGGAAGGGGTCCGACGACACCAGCAACATCACCGTCAAGGGCACGGTCTGGTCCGTCGTCGACGGACACTGCGTCCGCGGCAGCCTGACCGCCAAGGTCGACGGCAAGGAGTGGTTCCAGGTAGAGGTGCTCGGCGACTGCTCCGGCGGCGACGAACCCACCGACGACGGCGGCTGGGACGACGGCGACGACCACAGCGGCGACACACCCGACGAGCCGGACCAGCCGCCCGCCGCGACCGTCACGGTGACCGTCCCCGGCACACCGGATCCCACGTGCTCCTGCTTCAAGGGCAAGTGAACACCGGCGACTTGACCGCGTGCGCGGGCAAGTGATCCAAAACGCTCTCCGGCTCCGCCGCGGCTGCTTAGGCTGGCTTGGTGACACTGACTGGACACTCTGCGTATCTCCGGTATCCGCATCTGCGCGGCGAGTTGGTCGCCTTCACCGCTGAGGACGACGTCTGGGTCGCGCCCCTCGACGGCGGCCGGGCATGGCGCGTCAGCGCCGACAACATGCCCGTGAACCACCCCCGCATCTCCCCGGACGGCACGACCGTGGCCTGGACGTCCACCCGCGACGGCGCCCCCGAGGTGCACGTCGCGCCGGTCGACGGCGGCCCCTCCAAGCGGCTCACATACTGGGGGAACACGCGTACGGCGGTGCGGGGCTGGACCCCGGACGGACAGGTCCTCGCGGTCAGTGCGTACGGCCAGGCCTCGCTGCGCCGCAGCTGGGCGCGGGCCGTCCCGCTGGACGGCGGGCCCGCGGAAACCCTGCCGTACGGCGTCGTGGGCGACGTCGCCCACGGCCCCGGGGAGGGCCAGGCCCTGCTGCTCACCGCGCCGATGGGCCGCGAGGCCGCCTGGTGGAAGCGCTACCGCGGCGGCACGGCGGGCAAACTCTGGATCCGGCGCGGCGGTACCGGCGGCGCGGGCAGTGCGGGCGGTGAGGACCGCTTCGTACGGGTCCACGAAGAGCTCGACGGGAACATCGAGTACCCGCTGTGGGTGGGCGAGCGCATCGCCTTCCTCTCCGATCACGAAGGCGTCGGCGCCCTCTACTCCTCCCTGCCCGACGGCTCCGACCTGCGCAGGCATACCGGCATCGACGGCTTCTACGCCCGCCACGCCGCCACCGACGGCACCCGCGCCGTGTACGCGTCCGCGGGCGAACTCCTGCTCCTCGACGACCTGTCGGACACCGCCGAGCCGCGCCGCGTCGACGTGCGCCTCGGCGGCCAGCGCACCGACCTCCAGCCGTTCCCGGTGAGCGCGGCGCGCTGGTTCGGTGCCGCCGCCCCCGACCACACGGGGCGCGGCAG
Source organism: Streptomyces longisporoflavus (assembly GCF_014649775.1). Taxonomy (GTDB): domain Bacteria; phylum Actinomycetota; class Actinomycetes; order Streptomycetales; family Streptomycetaceae; genus Streptomyces; species Streptomyces longisporoflavus. Next base: position 555,141 of record NZ_BMTR01000003.1, read on the forward strand.
CGCCGTCTCCGTGCGCGGCGGCGTGCACTGGGTGACCCATCGCGAGGGGCCCGCCCGTGCGCTCGCCGTCGAGCACGGGGTGCGCGCACGGCTGCCGCGGACCTTCCGGGTCGACGGCGAGGAACACGTCGTCTGGGTGACGGACGCGGAGGGCGACGACGCGCTCCAGTTCGCGCCCGCCACCGGGCTCGCGCCGGGCGCCACGCCGCGCAGGATCGCCGCCGGGCAGCTGGGCCGGGTGCTCGGACTCGCCATGGCGCCCGACGGCAGCAGGGCCGCCGTCGCCTCGCACGACGGGCGGGTGCTGCTCGTGGAGCGCGAGAGCGGGGAGGTGCGTGAGGTCGACCGCGGGGAGCACGGGGACGCCACAGGGCTCGTCTTCTCGCCCGACTCGGCCTGGCTCGCGTGGTCGCATCCGGGGCCGCGCCCGCTGCGGCAGCTGAAGCTGGCGAACACGGCCGACCTCTCGGTGTCCGAGGCGACGCCGCTGCGCTTCCGCGATTACGCGCCCGCGTTCACCCTCGACGGCAAGCACCTGGCGTTCCTGTCGGCCCGGGCCTTCGACCCCGTCTACGACGAGCACGTCTTCGATCTCGCCTTCGTCGGCGGATCGCGCCCCTACCTCATCACGCTGGCCGCCACCACGCCCTCGCCCTTCGGGCCGCAGCGGCACGGGCGGCCCTTCGAGACGCCCGACAAGGACGAGACCCCGGACAGCGAGGGGTCGCCCGTCACCCGCATCGACCTCGACGGGCTCGCCGACCGCATCGTGCCGTTCCCGGTCGAGGCCGCCCGCTACTCCACCCTGCGGGCCGCCAAGGACGGCGTCCTGTGGCTGCGGCACCCCGTGCGGGGCGTCCTCGGTGCGTCCAGGGCCACCCCCTCGGACCCCGATCCGCGGACCGAGCTCGAACGGTACGACCTCGTGCAGCAGCACATCGATGAACTGGCCTCCGACGCCGACCACTTCTCCGTCAGCGGTGACGGCAAGCGGGTGCTGCTGTGGGCCGACGGCAAGCTGAAGGTCGTGCCGAGCGACCGGCGTGCCTCCGGCGAGGAGGGCTCCGACTCGAACATCAGCGTCGACCTCACACGGGTCAGGCAGACCGTCGATCCGGCCGCCGAATGGCGCCAGATGTACGACGAGGCCGGGCGGCTGATGCGGGACAACTTCTGGCGGCCCGACCTGGGCGGGGTCGACTGGGACGGCGTCCTCGACCGCTACCGTCCCGTCCTCGACCGCGTGGCCACGCACGGCGATCTCGTGGACCTGCTGTGGGAGGTCGCGGGTGAGCTCGGCACCTCGCACGCGTACGTCATGGGGGGCGGGTCCTGGGGGAGCCCGGCGGTGCGGCAGGGGCTGCTCGGCGCGGATCTCTCGCGGGGCGAGGACGGGGCGTGGCGGATCGACCGCATCCTCCCCTCCGAGACGTCGGACCCGTCCGCCCGCTCACCGCTCGCCGCGCCGGGGGTGGCCGTCCGTGCCGGGGACGCGTTGCTGGCGGTCGCGGGCCGGCCGGTCGATCCGGTGACGGGTCCCGGTCCGCTCCTCGTCGGCACGGCGGGGAAGCCGGTGGAGCTCACGGTGTCGCCGGCGGGCGGCGGCGACCCCCGGCACGCCGTGGTGATCCCCGTCGACGACGAGGAGCCGCTGCGCTACCACGCCTGGGTCGCGGACCGGCGCGCGTACGTCCACGAGCGGTCCGGGGGGCGGCTCGGATATCTGCACGTGCCGGACATGCAGGCGCCCGGCTGGGCGCAGATCCACCGGGACCTGCGGGTGGAGGTGGCGCGGGACGGTCTCGTGGTGGACGTCCGCGAGAACCGCGGCGGGCACACGTCGCAGCTGGTGGTGGAGAAGCTGGCCCGCAAGATCGTGGGCTGGGACCTGCCGCGGGGCGCACAGCCGTTCAGCTATCCGTCGGACGCGCCCCGGGGACCCGTCGTCGCCGTCGCCAACGAGTTCTCCGGTTCGGACGGGGACATCGTGAACGCGGCGATCAAGGCCCTTGGCATCGGGCCCGTCGTGGGGACGCGCACGTGGGGCGGCGTGATCGGCATAGACAGCCGGTACCGCCTGGTGGACGGGACGCTGGTGACGCAGCCGAAGTACGCGTTCTGGCTCGAGGGATACGGGTGGGGGGTCGAGAACTACGGGGTGGACCCGGACGTGGAGGTGGTGACGACCCCGGAGGACTACGCGTCGGGCCGAGACCCCCAACTGGACGAGGCGGTCCGCCTGGCCCTGTCCGCCCTGGAAACCACCCCACCGAAATCGGCGCCGGGGCTGCCGGGGGCCTGAGGGAGTCGATGGGCGACGCGGGGCAACCGGGCGGGTGGGCGGGTGGGCGGGAAAGGCCTGTCCGGGAATCCAGGGGCACCGGGGACCCCGGGCCACAGGGGAGGGGCTTGGCAAGGGCGCAGCCCGGATAGCATGCGGGGACAAGACACACCGCGAGGACCGGAGGCGCCGCATGGCGGGAGAACCGCAGGCAGACTGCCTGTTCTGCAAGATCGTCGCGGGCGATGTGCCCGCCACCGTCGTCAGGGAGACGGAGACGACCGTGGCCTTCCGGGACATCAACCCGCAGGCCCCCACCCACATCCTGGTCATCCCCAAGGTGCACTACCCGGACGCGGCCGGCCTCGCCGCCGCCGAACCCGCCGTCGCGGCCGACGTCCTCCGGGAAGCCGGCGAGGTCGCCGCCGAGGAGAAGGCGGAGAGCTACCGCATCGTCTTCAACACCGGCACCGGCGCCGGCCAGACCGTCTTCCACGCGCACGCCCACGTCCTCGGCGGACGCGGCCTGCAGTGGCCTCCGGGATAACGGGACAGCGGGATAACTCACCTTGTCCGTACGTGAACTCGTCGTCCTCGGCACCGCCAGCCAGGTACCGACCCGGCACCGCAACCACAACGGGTACGTCCTGCTCTGGGACGGGCAGGGCATCCTTTTCGACCCCGGCGAGGGCACGCAGCGCCAGATGCTGCGTGCCGGGGTCGCCGCTCACGACCTGCACCGGATCTGTGTCACGCACTTCCACGGCGACCACTCGCTGGGGCTGCCCGGCGTCATCCAGCGGATCAACCTGGACCGTGTCCCGCACGACGTGACCGTGCACTTCCCGCGCTCCGGGCAGCATTTCTTCGACCGGCTGCGGTACGCGACCGCCTATCGCGAGACCGTCCAGCTCGTCGTGGAACCGGTCGCGGACAGCACAAGGCTGGCCGACACGCCCGCCTTCGCCCTCGACGCCGTCAAGCTGTCCCACCCCGTCGAGTCCTTCGGCTACCGCATCACCGAACCCGACGGCCGCCGCATACTCCCTCGGCTGCTCGCCGCGCGCGGCATCGCGGGGCCCGACGTGGGGCGCCTCCAGCGCGAGGGCGAGGTGCGGGGCGTCACGCTCGACGAGGTCAGCACGGTGCGGCGCGGACAGCGGTTCGCCTTTGTGATGGACACCCGGCTGTGCGACGGCGTCCACGCCCTCGCCGAGGGCTGCGACATGCTCGTCATCGAGTCCACCTTCCTGAATGAAGACGAGCAACTTGCCCTCGACCACGGCCACTTGACCGTGGGCCAAGCCGCCCGCGTCGCCATGGAATCCGGCGTCCGGCATCTCGTGCTGACCCACTTCAGCCAGCGCTACCCCGACCCCGGCGTATTCGAGCAGCAGGCCCGGGAAGCGGGATTCGACGGTGAACTCACCGTCGCACAAGACCTGTTGCGTGTACCTCTGCCCAAACGAACCACCTGAATGAGCCGCCGCAATGCCCCTCCCCAAAGCCGAACTCCACCTCCACATCGAGGGGACGCTCGAACCCGAGCTGGCCTTCGCCCTCGCCGCCCGCAACGGCATCACCCTGCCGTACGAGGACACCGAAGCGCTGCGCAAGGCCTATCTCTTCGACGACCTCCAGTCCTTCCTTGACCTGTACTACGGACTGATGGCCGTTCTGCTCACCGAGGAGGACTTCGAGGAGCTCGCCGACGCCTATCTGGCGCGCGCCGCCGAACAGGGCGTGCGGCACGCCGAGATCTTCTTCGACCCGCAGGCCCACATGGTGCGCGGCGTCGGCATCGGCACCGTCATCGAAGGGCTCGGCCGCGCCCTGGACCGCAGCGAGGAGCGGCACGGGATCTCGACCCGGCTCATCATGTGCTTCCTGCGGGACCAGTCCGCCGAGTCGGCCCTGGAGACGTTGGAGGCCGCGAAGCCGTACCTGGACCGGATCATCGGCATCGGACTCGACTCGGCCGAGGTCGGCCACCCGCCCGCCAAGTTCCGCGAGGTCTACGAAGCCGCTGCCGCGCTCGGCCTGCGCCGGGTCGCGCACGCGGGCGAGGAGGGGCCGCCCGCGTACATCACGGAGGCCCTCGACGTCCTCGGTGTCGAGCGCATCGACCACGGACTGCGCTGCATGGAGGACGCGCAGCTGGTGGAGCGTCTGGTGAGCGAGCGGGTGCCGCTCACGCTGTGCCCGCTGTCCAACGTCCGGCTGCGCGCCGTCGACGTACTCGAAGAGCATCCCCTCGCGCGGATGATGGACGCCGGTCTGCTGTGCACGGTCAACTCCGACGACCCCGCGTACTTCGGCGGGTACGTCGACGACACCTTTCACGCCGTACGGGAAGCCCTCGGGCTCGACCGGGAGCGGTTGCGGGAGCTGGCGCGCAACTCGTTCGAGGCGTCCTTCCTCGACGGGAGCGCGCGGGACGAGGAGCTGCGGGCGCGGTATCTCGCCGAGGTCGCGGAATATTCGTTCGACTGATCGCGATGGGCGGAGATATGGTCCGCCCCATGGATTCCTGCGTTCAGCTCTACGGCTGACACGGCCCTCATAGGCCCGAGCGCCCCCGCCGAGCAGCGGTTGTGGCGCCGGGCCGCCGTGTCCTGATCCGTAGCAGTCGAATCACGTGAAGGAAGCCCATCCATGCATCGTCGAACCTCCCGTCGCCGTGCCCACATCGCCATGGTCGGTGTCCCGATGGTCAGCCATGTGCTGCCCTCTTTGGAGATCATCCGTGAGCTGGTGGCGCGCGGCCACCGGGTGACGTACGCGAACGACCCGGCGACCCGCGGCCTCATCGAGCCCACCGGGGCCGAACTCGTCCCGTGCACATCAAAGTTGCCGTTCAAGGACAACGTCTGGCCCGAGGACCCGATCGCCGCGAGCGGCCTCTTCCTGGACGACGCGATGTCGGTACTTCCGCGACTGCGCTCGTTCTACGACGAGGACCCCGCCGACCTGTATCTGTACGACATCGGCGCGTACGTGGCCCGCGCGCTCGCCGAGGGGCAGCAGCGGCCGTTCATGCAGCTGTCGCCCACCTTCGTCTCCTGGGACGGCTATCAGGAGGAGGTCGGTGCGCAGCTCCGGCAGCTGCCGGGGGCCGCCGACCTGGAGGCCCGGTTCGGGGAGTGGCTCTCGGAATGCGGGGCCACGACCCTGGATGTCGCCGCCTTCTCGGGGACGCCCGACCGCGCCGTCGCGACGATCCCGCGCGCCATGCAGCTCAACGCCGACCGGGTCGACCCGAAGCGCGTCGATTTCGTCGGGCCCTGCTTCGGGGACCGGTCGGCACAGGGGGAGTGGCGGCGGCCGGAGGGCGCGGAGAAGGTGCTGCTGGTTTCGCTCGGCTCCGCCTACACCCAGCAGCCCGGGTTCTACCGCCAGTGCGTGAGTGCCTTCGGCGGACTCGCGGGGTGGCACGTGGTGCTCCAGATCGGCAAGCACGTGGATCCCGCGGAGCTCGGGGAGGTGCCGCAGAACGTGGAAGTACGTTCGTGGGTGCCGCAGTTGGCGATCCTGGAGCAGGCCGACGCGTTCGTCACCCACGCGGGGATGGGGAGCAGCAGCGAGGGGCTGTACTGCGGGGTGCCGATGATCGCCGTCCCGCAGGGGGCCGAGCAGCCGCTCAACGCCGACCGCTTGGTCGAGTTGGGGGTTGCCCGGCGCATTGACACGGCTGACGCGACTGCCGGTGCGCTGCGGGCTGCTCTTCTCCGGCTGACGGCTGATCCCGACGTCGCGCTGCGGGCGGCCCGGCTCAAGGCCGAGGTGCGGGGCGAGGGCGGTACCGCCCGGGCCGCCGATCTCGTGGAGGCGGAGCTCGGGGGCTAACCGGTGGGGGCGGGGCCTCTTCATTTTCCCCGGCCCCGCCCCTTCCCCTGTATCACCGGCTTCGCCGGGTTCGTCCTCAAACGCCGGACGGGCTGATAAGCCCGTCCGGGCTTCTTCCGTTACGTTGCCTGCATGGTCGTACCTCTCAAACCCAGCATCGACCCGCTCAAGGCAGCCCGCAGAGCAGGCGATCCGCCCTGTGACGTCTTTCTCACCGGCACGGTGTTCCTCGACATCATCTTCACCGGGCTCGATTCCGCGCCCGTGCGCGGGACCGAGTCCTGGGCGCGCGGGATGGGGTCGAGTCCGGGCGGCGTGGCCAACATGGCGACGGCCCTCGCCCGGCTCGGGCTGCACACCTCGCTCGCGGCCGCCTTCGGGGACGACCACTACGGGGAGTACTGCTGGGACGCGCTCGAACAGGGCGAGGGCATCGACCTCACGACATCACGCACCGTGCCCGGCTGGCACTCCCCGGTGACCGTCTCGATGGCGTACGAGGGCGAGCGGACCATGGTCAGCCACGGGCACGAACCGCCCCCGGACGCCGATTCCCCGGACGGCGGCGCTCCGGAGTGCCCGCCACGCGCGCGTGCCGCCGTCGCCTCCCTGACGCCGGGCACCCGCGCCCCGTGGATCGCCCGGGCCGCGCGCTCGGGCACGCGGATCTTCGCCGACGTCGGATGGGACGACACCGGGCGCTGGGATCTGGCGGGGCTCGCGGACCTGGAGCATTGCGAGGCGTTCCTGCCGAACGCCGAGGAAGCCATGCGGTACACCCGTACGCAATGCCCCAGGGCCGCCGCCCGTGCGCTGACCGAGTACGTGCCGCTCGCGGTGGTGACCCTGGGCGCGGACGGTGCGTACGCGGTGGACGGGCGGACCGGCGAGACCGCCGAGGTTCCGGCCATCGCGGTCGAGGCGCTCGATCCCACGGGGGCCGGTGATGTCTTCGTGGCGGGCTTCGTGACCGGCACCCTCGCCGGCTGGCCCCTCGCCGACCGGCTCGCCTTCGCGGGCCTGACGGCGGCGCTCTCGGTGCAGGAGTTCGGCGGGTCCCTGTCGGCGCCGGGCTGGGCCGAGGTCGCCACCTGGTGGCGGACCGTGCGGGAGGTCGACGACCAGGACCCGGTGGCGCTGCGGCGGTACGGCTTCCTGGAGAGCCTGCTGCCGGAAGCCACGCGTCCGTGGCCGCTACGGCGGGCCGTGCCCACGATCGGGTTCAGATCGGCGTAGGGGACCGTAAGCCGTGCGTGACCGGAGTGGAAAAGCCCTACGGCGGTGACAGTGGGGCGTCGTACCCTTGGCAGTGCAAGGCTGTCGAGCGGCCACCAAGCCCCGCATGAGGAGGATGAGCAGGCCATAGTGCCGGCCCATGACTCAGACACCCACAGCTCGTACCCCTGCCGAGGGCCAGTCGCGAGCACACTTCACCGTTCCGGCGAACCACCCGATGGTGACGGTGCTCGGTTCCGGAGACGCCCTGTTGCGCGTGATCGAGAAGGCCTTCCCGGCGGCCGACATCCATGTCCGGGGCAATGAGATCAGCGCTGTCGGAGACGCCCGTGAAGTGGCTCTCATCCAGCGGCTTTTCGACGAGATGATGCTGGTGCTCCGCACCGGTCAGCCGATGACGGAGGACGCAGTGGAACGCTCGATCGCCATGCTGAGGGCGGACGAGGCAGGCGAGGGCGAGGGCCGGGAGACCCCGGCCGAGGTCCTCACGCAGAACATCCTCTCGTCCCGGGGCCGCACGATCCGCCCCAAGACGCTCAACCAGAAGCGCTACGTCGACGCCATCGACAAGAACACCGTCGTCTTCGGCATCGGCCCCGCGGGCACCGGCAAGACGTACCTCGCCATGGCCAAGGCCGTGCAGGCGCTCCAGGCCAAGCAGGTCAACCGCATCATCCTGACCCGCCCCGCCGTCGAGGCCGGCGAGCGGCTCGGCTTCCTGCCCGGCACGCTCTACGAAAAGATCGACCCGTATCTCCGGCCGCTGTACGACGCGCTGCACGACATGCTCGACCCCGACTCGATCCCGCGCCTGATGGCGGCGGGCACGATCGAGGTCGCCCCGCTGGCGTACATGCGCGGCCGTACGCTCAACGACGCGTTCATCATCCTGGACGAGGCGCAGAACACCAGCGTCGAGCAGATGAAGATGTTCCTCACCCGCCTCGGCTTCGAGTCGAAGATCGTGATCACGGGCGACGTCACCCAGGTCGACCTGCCGAACGGCACCAAGTCGGGCCTGCGCCAGGTCCAGGACATCCTGGACGGCATCGACGACGTGCACTTCTCCCGGCTCACGTCCCACGATGTCGTACGGCACAAGCTGGTCGGCCGTATCGTCGACGCGTACGAGAAGTACGACGACAGCCAGCAGAACCAGAAAAACGGGAAGTAGCGGAAGCCGCACCATGTCGATCGACGTCAACAACGAATCCGGAACCGAGGTCGACGAGCAGGCGATCCTCGACATCGCCCGCCACGCCCTCGCGCGGATGCGCATCCACCCGCTCTCCGAGCTCTCGGTGATCGTCGTGGACGCCGACGCCATGGAGCAGCTCCACATCCAGTGGATGGACCTGCCGGGACCGACGGACGTCATGTCGTTCCCGATGGACGAGCTGCGTCCGCCCGCCAAGGACGAGGAGGAGCCCCCGCAGGGCCTTCTCGGCGACATCGTGCTCTGCCCCGAGGTCGCACTCAGGCAGGGCAAGGAAGCGCCCACGGAGCACTCCATGGACGAGGAGCTGCAGCTGCTCACCGTCCACGGCGTCCTCCACCTGCTCGGGTACGACCACGAGGAGCCGGACGAGAAGGCCGAGATGTTCGGCCTCCAGGCGGCCATCGTCGACGGCTGGCGTGCCGAGAACGGCCTGACCGGGCCGTCTCCGGCGCCCACCGTCTCGTAGGCGGCCATGAGTTTCCAGCTGATCGCGGGCGCCGTCGCCCTGGTCGTCGTCGCCTGGCTCGCCGCCTGCGCCGAGGCGGGCCTCGCCCGCGTCTCCAGCTTCCGGGCGGAGGAGGCGGCCCGCTCCGGGCGGCGCGGCAGCGCCAAGCTCGCGCAGGTCGCCGCCGACCCCACCCGGTATCTGAACGTGGCGCTGCTCGTCCGCGTCGCGTGCGAGATGGCCGCCGCGTCCCTGGTGACCTACGCCTGCCTGAACGAGTTCCCGGAGACCTGGGAGGCGCTGGCCGTCGCCATCGCGGTGATGGTCCTCGTGTCGTACGTCGCGGTGGGGGTCTCGCCCCGCACCATCGGCCGCCAGCACCCGCTGAACACCGCGACCGCCGCCGCGTACGTCCTGCTGCCGCTGGCCCGCATCATGGGCCCCATCCCGCCGCTCCTGATCCTCATCGGCAACGCCCTCACGCCCGGCAAGGGCTTCCGGCGCGGCCCGTTCGCCTCCGAGGCCGAGCTGCGCGCGATGGTCGACCTCGCCGAGAAGGAATCCCTCATCGAGGACGAGGAGCGCCGCATGGTGCACTCCGTCTTCGAGCTCGGCGACACCCTCGTGCGCGAAGTCATGGTGCCCCGGACGGACTTGGTCGCCATCGAGCGCTTCAAGACGATCCGGCAGGCGCTCACCCTCGCCCTCCGCTCCGGTTTCTCGCGCATCCCGGTGACGGGCGAGAGCGAGGACGACGTCGTCGGCATGGTCTATCTCAAGGACCTGGCCCGCAAGACGCACATCAACCGCGACAGCGAGTCGGACCTCGTCTCGACGGCGATGCGCCCGGCGACGTTCGTGCCCGACACGAAGAACGCGGGCGACCTGCTGCGCGAGATGCAGCAGCAGCGCAACCACGTCGCCGTCGTCATCGACGAGTACGGCGGCACGGCCGGCATCGTCACCATCGAGGACATCCTCGAGGAGATCGTCGGCGAGATCACCGACGAGTACGACCGTGAACTGCCGCCCGTCGAGGAGCTGGACGCCGGCTGTTACCGCGTCACCGCGCGCCTCGACATCGGCGATCTCGGCGAGCTCTTCGGGCTCGACGAGTTCGACGACGAGGACGTCGAGACGGTCGGCGGCCTCCTCGCCAAGGCGCTCGGCCGGGTGCCGATCGCCGACGCGTCGGCCCTGGTGCCGCTGCCGGACGGCCGCGAACTGAAGCTCACCGCGGAGTCCGCGGCCGGGCGGCGGAACAAGATCGTGACGGTGCTCGTCGAGCCGGTCGCTCCGCAGGGCGCGGAGAAGGAGACATCAGGGTGACCCCGCAGGAGCTGCGCACGTTCTGCCTGTCCTTCAACGACGCGTTGGAGGAGTTCCCGTTCGGGCCCGACATCTCGGTGTTCAAGGTCGCGGGCAAGATGTTCGCGCTGAGCTTCCTGGACGCACGGCCGCTGACGGTCAACCTCAAGTGCGATCCGGACCTCGCGGTCCAGCTGCGGGCCGCGCACCCCGAGATCGTGCCGGGGTGGCACATGAACAAGCGGCACTGGAACACCGTGACGGTCGACGCACAGCTCCCGGACCAGCAGGTCCGGGAGCTCGTCGAGGACTCGTACGACCTGGTGGTCGCCGGGCTGCCGAAGGCCGTGCGGCTTCGGCTCGACCGGCCCTGAGCCGTCAGCCGTTGCGCCTGGCGCGCAGGCCCGCGCCCACCAGGGCCGCCGTCACGGGGGGGCGATGTACCCGGTGGCGGGGTAGGGGCCTGCGCTCCGTATGCTCGGCGTATGACCGAGAGTGCTGCGCTTGACGCTGAGGACCGGAAGATCGTGACGCTGGCTCGTTCGGCGCGGGCGCGGAACGGGGTGGCCGAGGGGGCCGCTGTGCGGGACGAGACGGGGCGTACGTATGTCGCCGGGACGGTTTCGCTCGACTCCCTGAAGCTTTCCGCTCTGAGGACTGCTGTCGCGATGGCTGTCGCTTCCGGTGCGGAGTCGCTTGAGGCGGCGGCGGTCGTCTCCTCCGAGGAGGCGCTTTCCGCCGAGGACCTTTCCGCCGTGCGGGACCTTGGCGGGGCCGGGACGCCGGTGTTCCTTGCGGGGACCGATGGGGAGATTCGGGCGCGGGTTCAAGCGAACTGACCTTTCCCCAACCCCGCCCCGGGCCCCGTACAAGATGTCCTCGATCGCCGGACGGGCTGGAAATCCAGCCCGTCCGGCGATCGAGGACGAACTCGGCGGAGCCGGTGATGGCGGTGCGCACAAGGCCCCCGCGCCAGTTACACCGCGTCCGGGCCCCGCTCCCCCGTCCGTACCCGCACCACCGTCTCCACCGGGACCGCCCACACCTTGCCGTCGCCGATCTTTCCCGTGGCCGCCGAGCGGACGATCGCGTCGATGGCGGGGTCCGCGTCGGCGTCGTCGACGACGACCTCCAGGCGGACCTTCGGGACCAGGTCCACCTGGTACTCCGCGCCCCGGTACACCTCGGTGTGCCCCCGCTGGCGCCCGTACCCGCTCGCCTCGGTGACCGTGAGGCCGTTGACGCCCAGCTCCTGGAGCGCGGTCTTCACCTCGTCCAGGCGGAACGGCTTGATGACCGCGGTGATGAGCTTCATGAGGCGTTGCTCCCCTTCATCGGGCTGACCAGGACGCCGTGATCGTAGGCGGTCTCCGCGTGGTGCGTCTGGTCGAGGCCGGTCTGCTCGTCCTCGGCCGACGCCCTGAAGCCCATGAGCTTGTCGATCGCCTTGCCGATGCCGTACGTCACGGCGAACGTGTACGCCGCCACGACAAGGACCGCCACCGTCTGCTTGCCCAACTGGGCGAGCCCGCCCCCGTAGAAGAGGCCCTCCGCGCCCTCCGTCATCGTGGCCGTCGCGAACAGGCCGATCAGGAGTGTGCCGACGACGCCGCCGACCAGGTGGACGCCCACGACGTCGAGCGAGTCGTCGTAGTCGAAGCGGAACTTCCACGCCACCGCGTACGAGCAGACCACGCCCGCCGCGAGACCCACCACCGCGGCGCCGAGCACCCCGACGACCCCGCACGCGGGGGTGATGGCGACCAGGCCCGCCACCGCGCCCGACGCCGCGCCGAAGGTGGTGGGGTGACCGTCGCGCCGCTGCTCCACGAAGAGCCAGCCGAGCAGGCCCGTGCAGCCCGCGAGGAGGGTGTTCAGGAGGGAGGCCGCCGCGAGGCCGTTCGCGCCGAGGGCCGAGCCGCCGTTGAAGCCGAGCCAGCCGAACCAGAGCAGGCCCGCGCCCATCAGGACCATCGGCAGGTTGTGCGGGCGCATCGCGTCCTTCTTGAAGCCGATGCGCGGGCCGATGACCAGGACGAGCGCCAGACCGGACGCTCCGGACGCGATCTCCACGACCAGGCCGCCCGCGAAGTCCAGGGCGCCGAGCGACGAGGAGATCCAGCCGTCCGGGCCCCAGACCCAGTGCGCCACGGGAACGTATACGAGCAGCGCCCACACCGGCACGAAGACCAGCCACGCCGCGAACTTCGTGCGGTCCGCGATCGCGCCGCTGATCAGCGCCGTGGTGAGGATCGCGAAGGTCAGCTGGAAGGTGGTGAAGAGGAGGGTGGGGACCGTCCCGGTGAGCGTCTGCGGGCCGATGCCCGCCAGGCCGAGGTGGTCGAAGCCGCCGATCAGGCCCGCGAACGCGTCGTCCCCGAACGCGAGCGAGTAGCCGGCGAGCAGCCACACCACCGTGACCAGGGCGATCGAGACGAAGGACATCAACAGCATGTTCAGGACGCTCTTCGTGCGGACCATGCCGCCGTAGAACAGCGCGAGGCCCGGCGTCATCAGGAGGACCAGGGCGGTGGCCGCGAGGAGCCAGGCGGTGTCACCGGTGTCGGGGCCCTCGGCTGCGGCCAGGGTGGCGGTGAGGGGAGCCGACGAGTACAGGGTCAGCACGGGGAATCTCTCCTCCGGGTGGGGCAGAGTGAGGTGGGGGCAGAGGGAGAGCGTCACCGCCCGGCGTTTCGGAACGGGCACCCCGGCGTTTCCGCCATGTTTCGTGTTGCGTGAGAGTTTCCGGGGGCTCACCGATACCCAATCGGTGCCTCGGCGTGCTGCGGCCCTCCGGCGATCAGGGAGAATGGGCGCCATGAGCGTTCGTACCGAGTCATCCGAGCCGTCAGAATCGTCGGGGGCACCCCACCGCGCCGGCTTCGCCTGTTTCGTGGGCCGCCCCAACGCGGGCAAGTCCACCCTCACGAATGCTCTGGTCGGCCAGAAGGTGGCGATCACCGCGAACCAGCCGCAGACCACGCGGCACACGGTGCGCGGCATCGTGCACCGGGACGACGCCCAGCTGATCCTGGTGGACACCCCGGGGCTCCACAAGCCGCGCACGCTCCTCGGCGAGCGGCTCAACGACGTGGTGCGCACGACGTGGGCCGAGGTCGACGTCATCGGGTTCTGTCTGCCCGCGAACGAGAAGCTCGGCCCCGGCGACCGGTTCATCGCCAAGGAACTGGCCGGCATCAAGAAGACGCCGAAGATCGCGGTCGTGACGAAGACCGACCTCGTCGACAGCAAGACCCTCGCCGAGCAGCTCATCGCCATCGACCAGCTCGGCAAGGAGCTCGGCTTCGAGTGGGCGCAGATCGTGCCGGTGTCGGCGGTCGGCGACAAGCAGGTCCAGCTGCTCGCCGACCTGATCGTCCCGATGCTCCCGAAGAGCCCGCCGCTCTACCCCGAGGGCGACCTCACGGACGAGCCCGAGCAGGTCATGGTCGCCGAGCTGATCCGCGAGGCCGCGCTCGAAGGCGTACGGGACGAGCTGCCGCACTCCATCGCCGTGGTGGTGGAGGAGATGCTGCCGCGCCAGGACCGCCCCGCGGACAAGCCGATGCTCGACATCCACGCGAACGTATACATCGAGCGCCCCAGCCAGAAGGGCATCATCATCGGCCCGAAGGGCAAGCGCCTCAAGGAGGTCGGGATCAAGTCCCGCCAGCAGATCGAGGCGCTCCTCGGTACGCCCGTCTTCCTGGACCTGCACGTGAAGGTCGCCAAGGACTGGCAGCGCGACCCCAAGCAGTTGCGCAAGCTGGGCTTCTGAGGGGTGGTCGCTCCCGCTACTCCACGCCCCTGATCCGCGTCACCAGGAGCGCCCCCGCCAACCCGATCCCCGCCGCCACCAGGTACAGCACCCGGTAGCCGCCCAAGTGCGTCACGAGCGGGGCCGCCAGGGCGGGGGCCGCGACCTGCGGCAGGGAGTTGGCGATGTTGATGACGCCCATGTCCTTGCCGCGGTCCATGGCCTTCGGCAGGACGTCCGTCATCAGGGCGAAGTCCACCGACGTGAAGACGCCGAAGCCCACGCCGAGCACCGCCGCCGCGACGATCGCGCCCGGCCACGTCTGCCAGCCGGACAGCAGCGCCGTGGCCACCGCCATCAGGACGCCCGACCAGAGCACGAACGGCTTGCGGCGGCCCACGCGGTCCGACCAGACGCCGCCCACGACCACCGTCGCGAGGAGCGTCACGCCGTTCACCGCCGTGAGGATGAGTACGCCCTCGTCGGGGTCGGGGTAGTGCAGGCGGTCGCGCAGGTAGTAGAGGAGATAGAGCAGGACCAGGGCGTTGCTGAGGTTGATCAGGAAGCGGGTCAGCCAGGCCCAGCCGAGGTCCGGGTAGCGGCGCGGGCTCAGCCAGAAGGAGCCCGCGAACGACCGCCACGCGAACGGCGGCCTGTCCCGGGGCGCGAGGCGCGGGTCCCGGTGGCGCAGGACGTACGGCAGGACCCCCGCAAGGGTGAACACCGCGCACGCGGCATACCCCGCCCCCACACCCCCGGCGGCCGTCGCGAGTCCCGTCCCCACCACCACGCCCAGGATCTGCGCCGCCCCGAGCCAGCCGCCCACCGCGCCCCGCTGGAGCCGCGGCACCCGGTCCGGCACGGCAGCCGTGACCGCGGCGAACGCGGCGTTCAGGGTGAGCTGGACCAGGCACCAGCCCGCCGCCATCCACCACACGGACCCCGCGGCCGAGAGCAGCAGGAGCGCCGCCGCGCCGCCCGCCGTGCCCGCCACGATCCACGGCGTGCGCCGCCCGAAGCGCGACACCGTCCGGTCCGAGAGCGCGCCGAAGAGCGGGTTAGACGCGAGGGACACCACGGCCCCCACGCCCGTCACCCACGCCAGCACCGTCTCCTTCGACGTGCCGGCCGGTGCGAGGTCCTCCGCCTGCAGCGCGAGGAGGATCTGCAGCGGGCCGTACCAGCCGACCCAGATCGCCCCGTTGGCGAGCGAGAGCGCGGCCGTCCAGCTCCGCCCGACCCGCCCGGCCGGCTCGCTCAGCGCGTCGTCGACCGGCGTCGCCGTCATGCCCGTTGCGCCCGCAGCGCCTCGCGCAGCCACTTGTACGAGGCTTTCGGTGTGCGCGTGAGGGTCGTGCGGTCGACATGGACGAGACCGAAGCGCTGCCGGTATCCCTCGGCCCACTCGAAGTTGTCCATCAGGGACCAGACGAAGTAGCCGCGCACGTCCACGCCTTCCGTCAGCGCCCGGTGCACGGCACGGACATGCCCGTCGAGGTAGTCGATCCGCCGCTGGTCGTCGAGCCCCTCGTACGAGCAGCCGTTCTCGGTGATGACAAGGGGCGGCAGCCGGTCGCCGTAACGGTCGCGGAAGCCGGTCAGCAGCTCGGTGAGCGATTCCGGGACCACCGGCCAGCCGAAGTCCGTCACCGGCCGGCCCTCGATCTCCCGCACGGAAAAGGGGAGTTCGGGCGGGAGCGTGAGTCCGGAGAACTCCGTCGGCGCGGTCGTCGCGGGGAGCGGCGCGCCCACTTTCGTCGGTTGGTAGAAGTTGATCCCGTACCAGTCGACCGGCTCCGCGATGATCTTCAGATCAGCCTCGACGTCGCCTTCGCCCGCCAGCAACTCCGCGATCACGTCCGGGTACCGGCCCAGAATCAGCGGGTCGGCGAACAGGCGGTTGAGCAGGACGTCGTAGAAGTCCGCGGCCTGAGTGTCATCGGGCGAGGCCGACGCCGGCCAGGTGGGGCCGTGCGAGTTGGCGATGCCGATGTCCGTGACGCCGGCCGCGCGCAGTGCCCGTACGGCCAGGCCGTGGGCGAGGAGCTGGTGGTGCGCCGCCGGAAGGGCGCCGAACATGAGCTGCTCGCCCGGCGCGTGCTGACCGAGCGCGTGACCGAGGAGAGTGTGCTCGGCGGGTTCGTTGAGAGTGATCCACTTCTTGGCGCGGTCACCGATGCGGTCGGCGACCACGGCCGCGTAGTCGGCGAACCGCCCGGCGGTGTCCCGCCGCAGCCAGCCGCCCTCGTCGGCGAGCGCGAGCGGCGTGTCCCAGTGGAAGAGCGTGGGGACGGGGCTCACCCCCGCCGCGCACAGCTCGTCGACAAGACGGTCGTAGAAGTCCAGGCCCGCGGAGCTGACCTCGCCCGCCCCGCTCGGCAGCACCCGCGGCCACGACACCGAGAAGCGGTACGCGTCCGCCCCCAACTCCCGGACGAGCGCGACGTCTTCGCGGTAGCGGTGGTAGTGGTCGCAGGCGACGGCGGCCGTCGTGCCGTCCTTCACCCTGCCGGGCACCGCGGTGAACGCGTCCCAGACCGAAGGCCCGCGCTCGTCGACGGCCCCCTCGATCTGGTGAGCCGATGTGGACACCCCCCACAGGAAGCCGCGGGGGAACTTGGGTAGTGGTTCGCGCGCGTCGCTCGCTGCCATGGGCGCGATCTTCCGTACGGGCGCGCACGGAAGTCAATGGGCGTGCCTCAGAAAAGGTGAACACCGCTCAAGTTTTTTTACGCGCCCTCCGTCAGCCGCTAAGCGCCCTCCTTCAGTACACGCGTGATCAGCTTCCGCTGCGGATCGGTGAGCCGCGGATCCGAGCAGTACACCGTGTGTCCGTCGACGGTGAGCTGGTAGTTGAAGCCGTCCGGCACCCCTATCGGCGGCGTGCTGCGGCCCTCGGCCACGGCCTCTTCGGCCAGGGCCTGCCACTCGTGGGCATCGGGCAGTCCCGAGGTGTCGATCTCGGCGTGCCGCTCGATGCCCGCGAATCCTCCCGTGCGCTTCACCTGGATACGCATGGATCCTGTCTACTCCATGGGGAGGCCGGTGGGTAGGTCAGTTTGTGGGCACCCCGACCTGGGACCACGCCTTCAGGACGGCTCCGTGCTCCTCGCCCTCGCCGTACTTGTCGCGCGCCGCGGCCACCGTCAGCTTCGCGAAGTCCGCGAAGGAGGCGTCCTGCGCCAGCCGGCCGCCGGTCAGGACGGCGTACCAGATCTGTCCGGCCCGCTCCCACGCGTTGCCGCCGAGCGCCTCGGCGAGCAGGTAGAAGGCGTGGTTGGGGATGCCGGAGTTGATGTGCACGCCGCCGTTGTCGCGGCCCGTGCGGACGTAGTGGTCCATGTCGGCGGGCTGCGGGTCCTTGCCGAGCACGTCGTCGTCGTAGGCCGTGCCGGGGGCCTTCATGGAGCGCAGCGCCTTGCCCGTGACCCGCGGGGCGAGCAGCCCCGCGCCGATCAGCCAGTCGGCGTCGGCGGCGGTCTGGCCGAGCGTGTACTGCTTGATGAGCGAGCCGAAGACGTCGGCGAACGACTCGTTCAGGGCGCCGGGCTGGCCGAAGTAGGTGAGGTTCGCCGTGTACTGCACGACCCCGTGCGTCAACTCGTGGCCGATGACGTCCACGGGAATGGTGAAGTCGAGGAAGATCTCGCCGTCACCGTCGCCGAACACCATCTGTTCGCCGTTCCAGAACGCGTTCCCGTACTTCTCGCCGTAGTGGACCGTCGCGTTCATCGGCAGACCGCTGCCGTCGATGGAGTTGCGCCGGTACGTCTTCAGGTACAGCTCGAAGGTCGCGCCGAGGCCCGCGTACGCGCGGTTGACGGTCGCGTCCTTGCCGGGGCGCTCGCCCTCGCCGCGGACCTTGCGGCCCGGCAGCTCGGTCTTGTGCTTCGCGTCGTAGATCGTGCGGTGCGGTTTGTCCTGCGCCGCTTCCTTGGGCAGCGAGACTGCCGGGGCGCCGATGACCGTGGTCAGCCGGCGGCGGGTGCGCTCGATCGAGTCGCGCTCAAGGGTGCGCCGAGCGGGACCTGCGAGCGTGGCGTCGTCACTCTGGGCCAGAGTGTCGAGCACGTGAGGCGGAATGATGGTGCAGAAGACAGGCTCGAAGCCTGGATTGGCGGTCATGGCGGCAATGTGGCACTGGGTCATGCCGCTGTCACTACCTGCCACCATGATTAGTGAAATAGAGGTATTGAACACCTCTTACCCGTTACCTGAAGACGATCCCGCATACTGATACGGAACCGCGCGGACAGCGCGGCTCGGCTAGGCTTCGGAGCATCATGCGTTACGGGCTGCTTCTCCTTAGCTGCCGCGGCGAGGGCCTGTAGTCGAGGCCGACCCCCTCCCCGCGGAGTTCGGTGTTGCTCGCACAGCGACCGTCGGCCGTCCTTAAGGACACTCCCGAGGAGCCCCCGCATTATGGCGATCAAGCCCAATCTGCAGCGTGCCACTTCCATGCCGGTCCACAAGTACGGCCAGTACGACCAGGTCGACATCCCCGACCGCACGTGGCCGGACAACCGCATCACGGTCGCTCCCCGCTGGCTCTCCACGGACCTGCGTGACGGCAACCAGGCGCTGATCGACCCCATGTCCCCGGCGCGCAAGCGCGAGATGTTCGACCTGCTCGTCCGCATGGGCTACAAGGAGATCGAGGTCGGTTTCCCCTCCTCGGGCCAGACGGACTTCGATTTCGTACGGTCGATCATCGAGGACGGCGCGATCCCGGACGACGTGACGATCTCCGTGCTGACGCAGGCCCGTGAGGAGCTGATCGCCCGCACCGTCGAGTCGCTGGTCGGCGCCAAGCGCGCGACCGTCCACCTGTACAACGCGACCGCGCCCGTCTGGCGCGAGGTCGTCTTCCGCGGCTCGAAGGACGCGGTCAAGCAGATCGCCGTCGACGGCACGCGCCTGGTCATGGAGTACGCCGAGAAGCTGCTGGGCCCCGAGACGGTCTTCGGCTACCAGTACAGCCCCGAGATCTTCACGGACACGGAGCTGGACTTCGCCCTGGAGGTCTGCGAGGCCGTCTGTGACGTATGGCAGCCCGCCGAGGGCCGCGAGATCATCCTCAACCTGCCCGCCACGGTCGAGCGCTCGACGCCCTCCACCCACGCGGACCGCTTCGAGTGGATGTCCCGGAACCTGACCCGGCGCGAGCACGTGTGCCTGTCCGTCCACCCGCACAACGACCGCGGCACCGCCGTCGCCGCCGCCGAACTGGCCATCATGGCCGGCGCCGACCGCATCGAGGGCTGCCTGTTCGGCCAGGGCGAGCGCACCGGCAACGTCGACCTGGTCACGCTGGGCATGAACCTCTTCTCGCAGGGGGTCGACCCGCAGATCGACTTCTCGGACATCGACGAGATCCGCCGCACCGCCGAGTACTGCAACCAGATGGAGATCCACCCCCGCCACCCGTACGCGGGCGACCTCGTCTACACCGCCTTCTCCGGCTCCCACCAGGACGCCATCAAGAAGGGCTTCGAGGCCATGGGCATCCGGGCCGAGCAGCAGGGCAAGACGGTCGACGAGATCGAGTGGGCCGTCCCGTACCTGCCCATCGACCCCAAGGACGTCGGCCGTTCGTACGAGGCCGTGATCCGCGTCAACTCGCAGTCCGGCAAGGGCGGCATCGCCTACGTCCTGCAGAACGACCACAGCCTGGACCTGCCGCGCCGCATGCAGGTCGAGTTCTCCAAGATCATCCAGACGAAGACCGACACCGAGGGCGGCGAGGTCACGCCGGACGCGATCTGGGACATCTTCCAGGACGAGTACCTGCCCAACCCCGCCAACCCGTGGGGCCGCATCCAGGTCAAGAACGGCCAGACGACCACCGACAAGGACGGCACGGACACGCTGACCGTCGAGGCGACGGTCGACGGCCAGGACACGGTCCTGACCGGCACCGGCAACGGCCCGATCTCGGCGTTCTTCCACGCCCTGCAGGGCATCGGCATCGACGTACGGCTCCTGGACTACCAGGAGCACACGATGAGCGAGGGAGCCTCCGCGCAGGCCGCGTCGTACATCGAGTGCGCGATCGGCGACAAGGTGCTGTGGGGCATCGGTATCGACGCGAATACGACACGGGCGTCGCTGAAGGCCGCTGTTTCCGCGGTCAACCGCGCGGCTCGCTGACCAGCGCCGCACGCCGGAAACACGCACCGCGCAAGCGCCGGACGGGCTCGAATGGGTCCGTTCGGCGCTTTTGCGTGCCCCCGTGTCCAGGACGTCTACCGGCCATCTCTGGCCCGGGGTGCTGACGTCACATCAACAATGTGGCTAACATCACGCCCAACACGGCAATGTCGCCGGGGCGTTACGGAGGTGCGTGGTGCTGCCAGATCGGGAACGAAACGGCCGGGAATCCCGCATTTTCGCCACGCCCGTTTCGCGCGGGCGAGTCCTGCGAAGGCGTGTGATCGGCGTGCATACGGCCTGGACCACCGTCGGGGACGGCGAGTTCTTCTGCCCCGGCTGCGGCGGTGACCGCAACTACCAGCGCCGGACCGGCCGTCGCCGCTTCGTCCTGCTCGGTCTCCCGGTCCTGCCGCGCGGCGCCGCCGGACCGATCGTCGAGTGCGCCGCCTGCGGCGACCACTTCGGCACGGACGTCCTCGACCACCCGACGACCACGCGGCTTTCGGCCATGGTGCGCGATGCCGTGCACACCGTCGTGCTCGCGATCCTCGCCGCGGGCGGCACCTCCTCGCGCACGACGCTCGACGCGGCCGTCGGCGCCCTGCGCGGCGCCGGCTTCGACGACGCCTGCGAGGAACAGCTCGTCGCGCTCGTCGAGGCGCTCGCCGCCGACACCGGCCGCGCGACCGTGCCGGACTGCGGGCCCGGGCTCGCCATAGAGCTGCACGAGGCGCTCGGCCCGCTGGCCCCGCACCTCGCCCCGGCCGGACGTGAGGCGCTGCTCATCCAGGGCGCGCGGATCGCGCTCGCCGACGGCCCGTACACCCCCGCCGAGCGCGAGGTGCTCGCCACCGCGGGCGACGCGCTGACCATCGGCGCCGACGAGGTGACGCGGCTGATGGTGGCGGCACGGACCACGCACTTCTGACCGCCGCCGGGTCCCGGGCGGGCCGCATCGCCGTACTCCCGCGGGAGTAACGCGGCCCCCTCGCCTCCCCGCGTCGTACGCGACAACTCGCCCTCGCGCCCGACGGCTCGCGCGGCCCCCTCCGGAAGGGTTGGCACCGAACCTGCCAGCCTGCCGGAAGGAGGCCCGTCATGCGGGCCGAACAGACCACCGCACGACGGCGACGAGCCGTGCCCTGGGTGTTCCTCGCCCTGTGGATCGGCGTCATCGCGCTCGCCGGGCCCTTCGCGTCGAAATTCGAGGACGCCCAGCAGGACCGCGTCGTCGACTACCTCCCCGCGAGCGCCGACTCCACCCAAGTGGCCGAGATACAGGACCGGTTGCCGGGCGGCGAGGCCACCGAGCTGGTGCTCGTCTACCACCGTGACGGCGGCCTGACCGCCGCCGACCGCGAGACGGCCGCCGCCCAGGTCGCCGAGATCGCGCAGGCCCACAAGCTGACCTCCGCCCCGCGCGCCGTACCGGCCGGGGACGGCACCACGCTGATGTACCCCGTGGCCAGCACCGAGCCGGGACAGGACGAGAAGGCCAGGGACGCGCTCGTCGACGACGTACGCGAAATCGCCCACGGCGGAGGCGGGTTGAGCGTCGACGTGGGCGGCTCGGGGGCGCTCGACACCGACGCGGGCAAGGTCTACGACTCCCTCGGCGGGCCCCTGCTCTACACCACCGCCGGCGTGGTCGCGCTCCTCCTGATCCTCATCTACCGCAGCCCCTTCCTGTGGCTCGTCCCGCTCGCCGTGGCAGGCGTCGCCGACTACCTGGCGATGGGCGTCGCCTACGGACTGCACGAAGGCTTCGGTACGTCCGTCACCGGCCAGAGCGGCGGCGTGATGACGATCCTCGTCTTCGGCGCGGGCACGGACTACGCACTGCTCATCGTCGCCCGCTACCGCGAAGAGCTGCGCAGGATCGAACGGCCCTACGACGCGATGGTCGCCGCGCTCAAGGGCTGCGGCCCCGCCGTGCTCGCCTCGTCGGGGACGGTCGCGGCAGGCCTCCTGTGCCTGCTCGCCGCCGACCTCAACAGCAGCCGGGGCATGGGCCCGCTGGGCACGGTCGGCGTGCTGTGCGCGCTCGTCGCGATGCTGACGCTGCTGCCCGCGCTCCTGATCCTGCTCGGACGGCGCGTGTTCTGGCCCCTCGTACCCGCCTTCGGCAGCCTGCCGAAGCAGCGGCGCAGCCTCTTCTCCATGATGGGCAGCTCGGCGGGGCGCAGGCCCCTGACCGTGCTCGCGGGCGGCGCCGTGCTGCTCGGCGCGCTCGCCCTGGGGACGCTGAACCTGCCGGGCGCGCTGAAGCAGGAGGACTCCTTCACCAAGACGCCCGACTCCGTCGCCGCGATGCAGACCCTCGCCGAGGCCTACCCCGAACGCGGCGCCCAGCCCATCACCGTGATGACCCCCGAAGACCGCGCCACCGCGACCCTCGCCGGCATCGAGGGCACGAAGGGCGTGGACAGCGCGGAGAAGGGGCGTACGGCGAAGGGCTGGACGGAGATCTCCGTCATCGCGGCGTCCGCGCCCGAGTCGGCGGGGGAGACGGCGACGATCAAGGCGCTGCGCGCGGATCTGGACGGCTCGTACGTCGGCGGATCCAGCGCCCAGCAACTCGACCTGAAGGACACGAACGAGCGTGACCGCCTGATCATCGTGCCGCTGGTCCTCGCGGCCGTGATGCTCATCCTGGTCGCCCTGCTGCGGTCACTCGTCGCGCCGCTGATGCTGCTCGCCGCGGTGGTCGCGGTGTGGGGCGCCTCCCTCGGCATCGCGGGCCTGGTCTTCGAGCCGATCTTCGGCTTCGAGGGCACGGACCCCGGCCTCGGCCTCCTCTCCTTCGTCTTCCTCGTCGCACTGGGCGTCGACTACGGCATCTTCCTGATGCACCGCATGCGGGAGGAGTCCCTCGCCGGGGCCGAGCCAGGGGACGCCGCACTGACCGCGCTGCGCACGACCGGCGGCGTCATCGCCTCGGCGGGCCTCGTCCTCGCCGCGACGTTCGCGGTGCTCACCAACATGCCGCTGGTGGCGCTGGTCGAGCTGGGCTTCGTGATCGCGATCGGGGTGCTCCTCGACACGTTCCTGGTCCGGACGTACCTGGTGACGAGCGCGAGTGTGGCGCTCGGGCGCAAGGTGTGGTGGCCGGGGAGCCTCTCCCGCCCGGCGGCGGCAGAAGGCCGGACTCCGGAGCCCGAGCCGCAACGGGTCAGCGCCTCTTGACCGTTGGCCTCTGAACGCCTCAGGGTGCCCCTTCGATTCCGGAGGGGCACCCACGTACGGGAGGATGCAGCCGTGGGGGACACACCGCAGGTTCACCAGAGGGCGTCCGCGCCGCCCGGCCTGCCCGCCTTCGGCAGGGCCGCGCCCGGCAGCCGCCGCGCCCTGCGCGACGACGCGCTGTTCGCCGCGGCGCTCGCGGTGCTTTCCGCCGTGCTCGCCGTTTTCTTCGAGGACGGGCGGCGGCCCGATCTGCTCGGGTGGACCCTGCTGCTCTGCGCGCACGTGCCGCTCGTGTGGCGGCGGAGCCGTCCGCTGCTCGTGCTGCTCGCCGTCATCGCCTTCGTCGCGCCGTACCACGCCACCGACTACACGCACACGGCCGCCGTCCCGGTGGGCATGGTCGCGCTCTACACCGTGGCCGTGTCGGGGCGCCCGCGCCGCGCCCTGATCACCGGCGTCCTCGTCGTCGGCGTCACGCTGACCGTCAACGCGAGCATGGAGCCGCACCAGGTGACCGAGGTCCTCAGGATCTCCGGCTGGATCGTCTCCGTGCTGCTGCTCGGCGTGTACGTGCGCATCCACCGTCAGTACGTCGCCTCCGTACTGGAGCGCGCCGAGCGGGCGGAGCGTACGCGCGAGGAGGAGGCCAGGCGGCGGGTCGCCGAGGAGCGGCTGCGGGTCGCCCGTGACCTGCACGATCTGCTCGCGCACAGCATCACCCTGGTCGGCGTCCAGACGTCCGTCGCGGCGCACGTCCTCGCCGCCGATCCGGAGCGCCTTGACCGGGCCGCGGTGGCCAAGGCCCTGGACGACATCGCCGACACCTGCCGTGCGGCGCGGGGGGAACTCCGGGCCACGTTGCAGGTGCTCAGGGCGGCAGGCCCCGGCGGGGTCGAGGCCGACGAGACGCGGGGCCCGCTGCCGGGGCTGGACGGCCTCGCTGATCTGGCGGCGGCGGCACGTACGTCGGGGGCCGAGGTCGAACTCGCGGTACGGGACGTCGGCGCGCCGCCCGCCGTGGGTGCGGCGGCCTACCGCATCGTGCAGGAGGCGCTGACCAACGCGGTGCGCCACGGCGGTCCGGGGCTCACCATCCGGGTGGGGATACGGGAGGAGGGCGCGGCGCTGCGGGTGAGTGTCACGGACGACGGGCGAGCCGTCGCGGAGCCCTCGCACACGCCGGGGTTCGGACTTGTGGGGATGCGGGAGCGGGCACGGAGCGTGGGGGGAACGTTGGAGGCGGGGCCTCGGGAGGGCGGGGGATTCGGAGTGTCGGCTGTGCTGCCGCTGGCGGCCGGGGGGACTGTGCTGTGACGATTCGTGTGCTGCTTGCCGATGATCAGACCCTGGTCAGGGCGGCCTTCGCGATGCTGGTCGAATCCGCCGCGGACATGGAGGTGGTGGGGCAGGCGGGCACCGGGCGGGCGGCGGTCGATCTCGCCCGCTCGGAGCGTGCCGATCTCATCGTCATGGACATCCGGATGCCGGACCTGAACGGGATCGAGGCGACGCGGCTCCTGGCGCGGGACGAGGATCTTGCCGGGGTGAAGGTCCTGATGCTGACGACGTACGACACGGACGAGCATGTCGTCGACGCGTTGCGGGCCGGCGCTTCGGGGTTCTTGGTGAAGGACACGAAGCCGGCGGAGCTGCTGGAGGCGATCCGTACCGTGGCGGCGGGGGACGCGCTGCTTTCGCCCGGTCCCACCTCCCGGCTGATCGCCCGCGTACTGCGCGCGCCGGAGCCCGCGGCTGCGGGGGAGGGCGGCCCCGAGGGGCTTTCGGAGCGGGAGCGGCAGGTTCTTTCGCTGGTGGCGCGGGGCCTGAACAATTCCGAGATCGCGGAGACGCTGGGGCTGAGCCCTTTGACCGCGAAGACCCATGTCAGCCGGATCATGGGCAAGCTGGGGACCAGGGACCGGGCGCAGTTGGTGATCGTGGCCTATGAGTCGGGGTTGGTGCGGCCGGGGGTGGAGGGGGGTGGGTAGGGGCGGTCCCTACGGGGCTCTCCCCAATCCCGCCCCTTCCCGAAACCAAGGGGCTCCGCTCCCTGGACCCCCGACAAGATGTCCTCAAACGCCGGACAGGCTGGAAGATTTAGCCCGTCGTGGGGGTCCCCCCTGCTCTTTAAGAGCTTGGGGGAGTTTGAGGACGAACTCGGCGGAGCCGGTGATGGCGGTGCGCGCAAGGCCCCCGCGTCGGCGAAAACCCCTACAACAACCCCGCCCCCGCCAAAAACTTCCCCACCCGCTCAACCTCTCCGGAGGAGAGCGGCACCTGCGGCTCCGCGGTCGCCGGACAGGCGATCACCCCCCGCAAGAACAGCGCGGCCTTGAACGCCCCCAGCGCCGACGAACTACCCCCCATCCGCCCCGCGTCCCCCACCCGCACCATCCCGAACAACCCGCACAGCCGCTCCTGCTCGGCCCGCGCCAACGCCCACTCCCCCTCCCGGCAGTAGCGGTAGAGCCGCGCATACCCCTCCGGGTCCACGTTCCCCAGGCCCGGCACCACCCCGTCCGCCCCCATCCACAGCGCCGCGTCCACCACCGTCTCCGAACCCGTGAGCACGCTGAACCCCGGCACATCCGCCCGCCCCCGCGCGCCGAGCACCGCCTCCCGGAAGTTCCCCTCGTCCCCGCTGGAGTCCTTGAGCCCGGCAAGGACACCCTCCGCGGCCAGGTCCAGGACCAGTTCCGCGGTCAGCTTGGAGTGGACCGAGACAGGGAGGTCGTACGCGAAGACCGGTACCGGAGAGCCCGCCGCCACCAGACGGAAGTGGCGCGCCACCTCCGCCGGATGGGTGCGCGTGTAGAAGGGCGCCGTCACCACCACCCCGTCCGCCCCCGCGGCCGTCACCGCACGCACCTGGTCGAGGGCCCGCGGCGTCGTCATGTCGATCGCCCCCGCCAGGACCGGGAGCTGGCCGCCCACATGGCCCGCCACGGTGTCGATCACGACCTTCCGCTGCCCGTCCGTCAGGTACGCCGTCTCCGACGACGAACCGAGCACGAACAGGCCGTCCACCCCGCCCGACACCAGATGGTCGACCAGCCTCACGAGTGACGCCGTGTCCACCTCGCGCTCCGGTGTCAGGGGAGTGCAGACGGGGGGTACGACACCGGTCAGCGGGGTGGGCATGGTCATGGATTCTCCCTGGGGCTCGCGTCCGTGGCGGCGGACTGGATCACTAGCTCGTGCGTGGACTGGCCGTCCCGCACGGGGTGGTGGCAGCGGTAGCGGTGTCCTGATCCTTCCGTAGAGGCGAAGTCGGGCATGGCGGCGGCGCAGGCTTCGTCCGCCTTCCAGCACCTCGTACGGAACGGGCAGCCGCTCGGCGGTCGCGTGGCCGACGGCACCGGGCCGACGAGCGGGATCGGGTCGATGGGGTCGAGGAGGCCGGGTGTCGCGGAGAAGAGCGCCCGGGTGTACGGGTGGCGTGCCCGGTCCAGGATCTCCTCCGCCGGGGACTCCTCCACGATCCTGCCCAGATACATCGTGATGACCCGGTCGCTCATCCTGCGTACCGTCTGGATGTCGTGCGAGACGAAGACGAGGGCCAGACCGAGCCGCTCCTTCAGGTCAAGGAGGAGGTTGAGGATCTGGGCGCGCACGGAGACGTCGAGCGCGCTCGTCGGCTCGTCCGCCACCACCAACTCCGGTTCGAGCGCCAGCGCGCGGGCGATCGCCACGCGTTGGCGCTGCCCGCCCGACAGCTGGCCGGGCAGCCCGTCCGCAAGCACCGTGGGCAGGCCCACCAGAGACATCAACTCGCGCACGCGGGAGTCGCGTTGGGACGCCGGTCCCATCCGGTGGACGTCCAGGGGGTCGCGGAGGATCTGCCTCACCGTCAGCCTGCGGTTCAGCGCCGTCGACGGGTCCTGGAAGATCATGCCGGTGTTCCTGCCGATCGCGGCCCGCCGCTCGGCCGGCCGCATCGCCCACAGGTCCCGCCCCCGGAACGACACCGAGCCGGACGTGGGCCGCTGCACCCCCACCAGCACCTTCGCCAGCGTCGACTTCCCGCACCCCGACTCGCCCACCACGCCCACGGTCTCGCCGGCCGCGATGGTCAGATCGGCGCCGGTCAGGGCATAGACCCGGTCACGCGAGAACAGTCCGCCCGAGCGCGCCCGGTGCACGACGTGCGCGTCCTTGAGAGAGATCAGGTCACCGGGCTTTTCGGCGGTCATTTGAGGGCCTCGCTTCCCCTGGGCTCCGGCACGCTCGGCGGCTGCTCCGCCGGATGGTGGCAGGCGATCGAGTGCCGTGGTCCGCCGACGAGTTCGGGGGCCGTCGTGCGGCAGACCTCGCTCGCGAGCGGGCAGCGGTCCGCGAAGCGGCAGCCCGCGGGGAAGTCGGCGGGCGAGGGCACGACGCCCTTGATCTGGGTCAGGCGTTCCGCCGCCGATTCGAGCGAGAGCACCGAGCCGAGCAGGCCGCGCGTGTAGTGGTGCGACGGCGCCTCGACTAGGTCCGCCGTCACGCCCGTCTCGACGATCTGGCCGCCGTACATCACCACCACCCGGTCGGTGACGTCGGCGACGAGGGCCAGGTCGTGCGAGACGAGGATCAGGGCGAAGCCCAGCTCCTCGCGCAGCCGCAGGAGGAGCTGGATGACCTGGGCCTGGACCGTGACGTCCAGGGCCGTCGTCGGCTCGTCCGCGACGATCAGTTTCGGGTCGCGGGAGAGCGCCATCGCGATCAGGACGCGCTGGCGCTGGCCGCCGGAGAGCTCGTGCGGGTAGCTGCGCAGGGTGCGCTCCGGGTCGAGGCCGACCAGTTCGAGGAGCTCGACCGACGTGCGGCGCCCTCCTCTTCGTACGACCTGTTTGAGCTGGGCGCGGACCGTCATCGCGGGGTTCAGGGACGACAGGGCGTCCTGGTAGATCATCGCCATGTCGTGGCCGAGGAGCCGCCTGCGGGTGCGCATCGGCATGCCGAGCAGCTGCTGCCCGTCGAAGAGGACTTCACCGCTGACCCTGGCACCCTTCGGCTCCAGGCCCATCACGGTCAGCGCCGTAAGAGATTTGCCGCAGCCCGACTCGCCGACCAGGCCGAGCACTTCACCCGGTCGTACGTGGAAACTGATGCCGTCGACGATGTCAACGCCGCCGTGCCGGGCTTCGAAGCCGATCGCGAGATCGGAGACGGTGAGCACCGGCTCCCCCTCCGGCAGGGGGCGGGCGCGCGAGCGCAGGCGCCGGGCCGCCTCCGTCAGGCCCGGCAGCTGAAGGACCTCGCCGCTGCCCGGCTCGGGAGCTTCGAGCGGGTCCTTCCGGTCCTCGCGGTTTTCTGGGCGGGCCGCGCCCGGCATGTCGCGCGTCGCGGGCGCCGCCCACGCGTCCGACACGCCCTCGGAGAGGATGTTCAGGGCGAGGACCGTGACCAGCATCAGGAGGCCGGGGAAGACCGTCGCCCACCAGCCGCCGAGCAGCACCATGTTCTTGCCGTCGGCGATGACGCTGCCCCAGGACGGGTCCGGAGGCCGTACGCCCGCGCCGATGAACGACAGCGAGGCCTCGAAGACGATGGCCTCGGCGACCTGCACCGTGCAGAACACCAGGATCGGCGCCGCGCAGTTGATGGCCACGTGCTTGATCAGGATGTGCGGGGTGCGCGCGCCGACGATGCGTTCGGCGACGACGTAGTCCTCGCCGTACTGATCCATCACGTTCGCCCGCACGACCCGCGCGATCGGTGGTGTGAACAGGAACGCGATGGCGCAGATCAGGACGACGATGCCGCCCCCGAAGACCGCCACGAGCACGGCGGCGAGCGCGATGCCGGGAAACGCCATGACGATGTCCAGGCACCGCATCAGCGACTCGTCGACCGCCTTGCGCGAGGTCGCCGCGATCGCGCCGAGCACCGCGCCGACGATCAGGGCGAGCAGTGTCGCCCCGAGCCCGATCGCCAGGGACCAGCGCGCCCCGTACATCAGCCGGCTCAGGATGTCCCTGCCGAGGCTGTCCTGGCCCATCCAGTGGTCGGCCGACGGGTGTCCCGTGCCGTCCACCTGCGGCTGCTGGTCGAGCGGGTCGTGCGGGGCGAGCAGCGGCGCGAAGAGCGCCACCAGGACGACCACGCCCACGACGCCCACCGCGATACGGGAAAGGACGGGGAGGCGGCTCAGTGAGCGCAGCCGGATGCCGGGCCGCGCGAGCCGCTCGGTCGCGGCCTTGCGAGACATGATCATCAGGCGGCCCCCCTCAGGCGCGGATTGACCAGCAGGTGGAGGATGTCCAGGACCAGGTTCACGACCACGAACCCGACGGCCGTCGTGATGACGACCCCCTGGACGACGGCCGGGTCGCCGTTCTTCACGGCGTCGATCATCAGCTTCCCCATGCCGGGCAGCGAGAAGATCGTCTCGATGACGACCGCGCCGCCGAGCAGATAGCCGACGCGCAGGCCGAGCACGGTCAGCGGGTTGATGAGGGCGTTGCGCAGGACGTTGCGGCCGACGACCACGACCGGCGGCAGACCGCTGCCGATCGCCGTCCGTACGTAGTCCTTGTCGAGCTCCTCGACCACGGCGGTACGGATGATGCGCGTGAGCCCGGCGGCCACGGGCAGCGAGAGCGCGAGAGCGGGGAGCGTCATGGTCTTCAGCCAGCCGGTGAAGGAGTCGCCGGGGTTGACGTATCCGCCGGTGGGGAACCAGCCCGCCTCCACCGCCAGGTACTGGATCATGAGCAGCGCCAGCCAGAAACCGGGGGCCGCCACGCCGGTCAGCGAGATGACGCGGATGATCTGGTCGGGCAGCCGGTCGCGGTAGATCGCGGCGGTCACGCCGAGCAGCAGCGAGATGACCACCGCGATGCCGAGCCCCATGAAGGTCAGTTGCAGGGTGAGCGGGAGCGCGGTGGTGACCTGCTCCACCACCGGTGAGCGGGTGAGCACGCTGATGCCCATGTCGCCCTGCACCAGATCGCCGACGAAGGCGGCATAGCGCACC
The DNA here is from genome assembly GCF_014649775.1 of Streptomyces longisporoflavus. Lineage (GTDB taxonomy): Bacteria > Actinomycetota > Actinomycetes > Streptomycetales > Streptomycetaceae > Streptomyces > Streptomyces longisporoflavus. The sequence goes on from NZ_BMTR01000003.1 coordinate 585,533, forward strand.
GGCAGCGGATCGAGCAGGCCGTTCTCCTCACGGAACTCGTGCAGCTGCTCCGGCGTCGGATTGGCGCCCTGGAAGAACGCGGACGCCGGATCGACGTCCGAGAATCGCATGACGAGGAAGACGAACAGGACGATGCCGAGAAGGAGCGGGACGAGCAGGGCGAGTCGGCGGGCCAGGATTCTGACGATCGCGGTCACGTCTGGGTGACTCCCAACGACGGTGCTGACGGTGCTGACGGGGCGCTGGCGGGGCTAGTCGGCCCACTTGGCCTGGAGGAGATTGATGCCGGGGTAGGGCTGGGCCTTGATACCGGTGAGCTTCTTCGGGTCCCAGGCGGTCATCAGCTCGTTGTGGACGACCGGGTAGATCACCGCCTGCTCGGCGACGGTGTCGATGTAGTCCTGGACCATGGCCTTCTTCTTGGTCGCGTCCGGCTCGCGCGTCGCCTGGTCCATGTCCTTGAAGAGCTTCTTGGCGACCGAGTTGTCCGCCCAGCGGGCGTAGCCCATCCACAGGTTCTCGGGGCCGTAGTTGTAGTGCATGATCAGGTCGGGGTCGATGCCGAACTGGTTGGGGTTCGATGCGGCCGCGACGATCTGGTAGTCCTTCTTCTGGTCCATCTTGGTGAAGACGGCCGTGGTCTCCTGCGGGTCCAGGGTCGTCTTGACGCCGATCGCGTCCCACGAGGCCTTGATGGTCGGCAGGCAGTCGACGATCCAACTCACGTTCACCGCCATGAGGTTGATCGACAGGTCCTTGACCCCGGCCTCCTTCAGGAGCGCCTTCGCCTTCTTCGGGTCGTACGCGTAGACCGTCTTGGCGGGGCGGTAGGCCGGGTTGGACTCGTTGAGGAACGAGGTCGACGCCTTGCCGTGGCCCTTGAGCGCGACCTCGATCATCTTCTCGGTGTCGATGGCGTAGTGCAGGGCCTGGCGCACGCGTACGTCGTCGAAGGGCTTGTGCGCGGTGTTGAACATCAGGAACAGGTTGTTCATCCCGGCCCCGCCCTCGACGGTCAGCCCGCCCTTCGTCAGCTGCTCGATGTTGGCGTACGGGATGTTGTCCGAGATCTCCGAGTCCGCGCTGCCGCCGGAGATCTTCGCGACGCGGGGAGCCGCGTCCACGATGGTCAGCCAGTTCATCTTCTTGAAGGCGGCCTTGCGCGGGCCGTTGTAGTCGCCGAAGGCCTCGAAGGTGGTGTTCGACTTCGGGTGGTGCGACGCCTGCTTGTACGGACCCGAGCCGACCGCCTTGCCCTTGGTCGCGTCGTCCCAGGCGCCGGGCTTCGAGAAGACGTGCTTCGGCATGATCTTGGCGAGGGAGAGCCGCGCGAGGCCGTCCGGGAAGGGGAACTTCAGGGTCAGCTCGACGGAGGTCGCGTCGACCTTCTTGACCCCCTTCAGCCAGCTCTCGAAGAAGCCCTTGGCCAGGGTCTGCGTCTTCGGGTCCAGGATGCGGTCGAAGACGAAGACCACGTCGTCGGCGGTGACGGGCTTGCCGTCGTGCCACTTGGCGCCGGGCCGCAGCGTGAACTTCCAGGTGGTCGCCTTGTCGTCGGCGGGGATCTCCGTGGCGAGCGCGGCGTAGGGCTCGCGGGTGATGGGGTCCGTGTTGAGGAGGCCCTCGTAGATGTGCTCGTTGCCGGCCATCGCGAAGGCGGACGCGGTCTGGGTCGGGTCCCAACTGCCGTCGTTCCCATAGCCGATGACGGCGGTGAGGGTGGAGTCACCGCCCTCGCCGCCCCCACCGGCCTCGTTCGTGGACTCGGGCCCCGAGCAGGCGGAGAGCGTGGTGGTGACGGCGGCGGCGGCGCCCAGCGCACCGGTGTACTTGAGGAAGGACCGGCGGTCGGGGGCGGGTCCGGTGGAGGCGAGGCTGCTCTTGTCGTCGCTCACTGTGTCTCCCTTGAGAGATCCCACGTCCTACGTCATGGTGGCGTGGTGACCATAAGAGCGCCGGGAAGGCCGGTCAAGAGATCGCGCACGGATCCGAATTCGGCTGGTCACAAACGATGTTGGTCCGGAGGTGGGACGTGGGATGTCATCCGTGCCTACGATGTGCCGCATGCCTCAGGAGCCAGCCCGAGCACGGCGTGTGGGCAGCCAAGTCCAGCGCGAGATCATGCAATTGATCCTCGACAGAAGACTCCGTCCGGGCGCGCTGCTGCCCACCGAGACCGAGCTGACGGAGGAACTCGGGGTCAGCAGGAACTCGGTGCGCGAGGCCCTCAAGGCACTCCAGGCCCTGGACATCGTGGAGATCAGACACGGCTACGGGACGTACGTCGGGCAGGCGTCGCTGACACCGCTGGCGGACGGACTCACGTTCCGGGCGCTGCTCCAACTCTCCGACGACACGCACGCGCTGGCGGAGATCCTCCAGGTCCGGGAGGTCCTTGAGGAGGGCCTGGTGCGCCGGGTGGCGGTGCGGCTCACGGACGAGGAGCTGTGCCGACTGGAGGCCCTGGTACGCAAGATGGAGGAGTCGGCGGGCGGGGGCGCGGCCTTCCCTGAGCTCGACCGCGAGTTCCACGAGACGCTCTACCGCTCCCTGGGCAACGAACTGGTGCCGCAGCTGCTCGGCGCCTTCTGGAACGTCTTCAACCGGGTGGCGGGCGTACGGGGTTGGGCGCGTGACCCGGCACCGGACGTGACGGTGGGCAGGCACCGGGACATCGTGACGGCGCTGCGGGCGCGGGACGTGGAGCGGGCTCAGCGCGCGATGGCGGACCACTTCAGGGGGATCGCGGCGCGGTCCGAGCAGGGGGCGAGGGGTGTGGGGTGAGCGCGGCGCACGAGAGATCGAGGAGTGCGATGAGACTCGGTCACTTCTATGACCGGGTTACGTCGCTGGGGTACGGGGGTGATTACAACCCCGAGCAGTGGGGCCCGGAGGTCCACGCCGAAGACTCCGAGCTGATGCGCGAGGCGGGCGTGAACCTCGTGACGCTCGGCATCTTCTCCTGGGCGAAGACGGAGCCGGCCCCCGGCGCGTACGACTTCACCTGGCTCGACGGCCACATGGACCGCCTGGCAGAGGCGGGCACGGCGGTCAGCCTCGCCACGATGACGGCGTCCCCGCCCCCGTGGCTGACGCGGCTCCACCCGGAGACCCTGCCGGTCCTCGAAGACGGCACGCGCCTGCACCCCGGCTCGCGCCAGCACTGGTGCCCGTCGAGCCCGGTCTACCGCCGCCACGCGGTGCGCCTCACGGAACGCCTGGCCACGCGCTACGGCACACACCCCGCCCTCGCGCTCTGGCACATCGGCAACGAATACGGCTGCCACATCTCGCGCCACTGCCACTGCGAGGTGTCGACGGCGGCGTTCCGTACGTGGCTGCGCGAGCGGTACGGGACGGTAGGAGCCCTCAACGAGGCCTGGTCCACGGACTTCTGGTCCCAGCGATACGGCACGTTCGAGGAGATCCACACCCCGCGCAAGGCCCCTTCGTTCCGCAACCCGGCCCAGCAGCTGGACTACCGGCGCTTCTCGTCGGACGAACTCCTGAAGTGCTACCTGGCGGAGAAGGAGATCCTCACCCGCGTCACTCCGCACATCCCGGTGACGACGAACTTCGTCCCGGTGGCGAAGACCCTTGACCTGTTCGCGTGGGCCCCGCATCTGGACGTGGTGGCGTACGACTCGTATCCGGACCCGCATGACCCCGATGCGCTGCACCGGACGGCGTTCTCGTACGACGTCATGCGCGGCCTGAAGGGCGGGCAGCCCTGGCTGCTCCTGGAGCAGGCGCCGGGCGCGGTGAACTGGCGTGAGCGCAACGGCAGGAAGCCGCCGGGCCGGATGCGCCTGGACAGCTGGCAGGCGGTGGCGCACGGCGCGGACTCCGTGCTGTTCTTCCAGTGGCGGCAGTCGCGCGGGGGCGCGGAGAAGTTCCACTCGGCGATGGTGCCGCACGGGGGCCGGGAGACGCGGATCTTCCGCGAGGTGCGGGAGCTGGGCGCGGAACTGGCCGGATACCCGGAGCTGCTCGGCTCGACGCCCGAGCGGGCGGACGCGGCGCTGCTCCTGGACTGGCCCAGCTGGTGGGCCCTGGAACTGGACGCGCACCCGAGCGCGGACGTAACGCTCCTGGACGCGGCCCTGGCCCACCACAAGCCGCTGTACGACGCGTCGGTGGCCTGCGATGTCCTGCCCGTGGACGGAAACTTGACCGAGTACCGCCTGCTCCTGATCCCGAACCTTTACTCGGTATCAAAAGAGACCGCGGAACGAATCTGCTCCTACGTACGAGCGGGCGGCACCCTGGTCATGTCCTACTTCTCAGGGATCACGGACGAACACGACCGCGTCCACCTGGGCGGCTACCCGGCCCCGTTCCGCGAGCTGCTGGGCCTCCGCGTGGAGGAGTTCGACCCGCGCCCGGACGGCACGTGGTCTGAGGAGATCCACTTGGAGGGCGCGGAGGCGGTACGAAGGTCCCCCGACGGCACCCCCACGGCGACCCGCCACCCCTACGGCGACGGCACGGCCTGGTACCTCGCCACCCGCCCCGCACCGAACGAGATGCGGGAACTGCTGGACAGGGTGCGGTCGGAGTGCGGGGTGACCCCTGTCCTCCCGGACCTGCCGGAGGGGGTACAGGTGCGGACGCGGGTCACGGCGACGGGAGAGCGGATGCACGTGCGGATGGATCCGCGGGCCCTCTCGGTGGAAGTGATCCGCGATTGATCACTCCCTCTCGCCCGCCGGGCCGCCGGCCGGTGGCCACGGGACGTCCGCGAGGAGGGGGAGGACGGAATCTTCCTCGTAGTCGAGGTGGGCGTTGAGCTCGGTCGACATCTCCTCCAGCTCGGCGCGGAAGCGTTGCGGGTCGGCGATGGCGATGCCGGAGAGGAGGGTGACCAGGTCGTTCTGGATGCGGGCGACCGTGCGGTGTTCCTTGGCAAGGCGGTCGAAGACGTCGCCCAGGTGCGGGTGGTACTGGGCGATCCCCGGGAACAGGTGCGCGTCCTCGCTGACGTGGTGAAACTCCAGCGCCTGGCAGAAGGCCAGACACCGCTGCCGGATCTGTAGCCCGAGGCTGGGGGCCGGGGGCTCGCCACCGTCTGCGGCGGGGTGAGCCTCGCCTGCGGCGCGGTGAGTTTCGCGTGCGGCGGAGTGGGCCTCGCGTGCGGCGAAGTGGGCCTCGACCTCTGCCCTCACCTGCCGCAACTGGTCCCGTAGCCAGGTGTGGACCTCCATGAGCTTGTCGGCGAGGGTACGGATCTCGCGGGGTGCCACCCAGCCGTCGGGCTCGGCGCGCTCCAGCACGATGACCGGCAGGAGCCGAGTGGTCCGGTCCTGGTACTCGCCGTATCCGGGCTCCTCCCTCACGATGTGCGCGAACAACTCGTCACGCCGAGCCCCTTCGGCGGGGACGGCGAGGGCCTCGAACTGCCGGCTGCCGATCTCGACGGTCACCACGGGGTGGGCGAGGAGGTTGTGGTACCAGTCGGGGTGCCGGGGGCCGCCGAGGTTGGACCCTACGAGCAGGAGCGAGTCGCCGTGGCGGACATAGCCGAGGGGAGAGGTCCGAGAGGTCCCCGACTTGGCGCCGGTGGTCGTCAGCAGGAGCAGGTTCCCGCCTTCGAAAGGGCCGCCGACTTTGCCGCCGTTGGCACGGAACTCATCGATGACGGATTGGTTGAAGGATGCGGGAGCAGGGTTCTCGGACGTGCGGTTCGTGGGCATACGGGTTCTGCGTCTCCGGGAGATGTGGGCATGCCGTCCGTGCGGCAATGCTGCCGGGGCGTGTGAAGTCGTGAAGTCGTGAAGTGTGAGAGGGAATGACGTGCGGAGGTAGGCGCTACGTCATGTCCAGGGCGCGGAGTATGAACTCATGGCGTATCCCTTGGTGAAGGGTGCTCGCCCGATCGCCGACCGGCCCACTGCTCATTGGCCGGCGCCACGCGGCACCGCCCCTATTACAAGCATCGGGCGTTCGCCTGTCAACGCAGACGTTCGATCACGCCGCTGCCGGCGTCGGCAGAAATCCCGGAGCGCCTTTCATGGCCGCGGGCTAGCGTTCGGCCATGCCCGAACTCCAACGCCTGCGGCCCGACCATGCTCCCGCCCTGCTCGCTTTCGAGCGCGAGAACCGGGAGTACTTCGCGAAGTCCGTCCCTGACCGAGGCGACGCGTACTTCGCCGAGTTCGACGCGCGGCACGCGGCGCTGCTGGCCGAACAGGGTGCTGGGTTGTGCCACTTCCACGTCCTGGTGGACGGGGACGGGGCTGTCGTCGGGCGGGTCAATCTCGTCGACGTGGCGGACGGCGAGGCCGAGCTCGGCTATCGCATCGCCGAGGGCGCGACGGGGCGCGGGCTCGCCACGGCTGCGGTACGGCAGTTGTGCGGGGTCGCTGCTGCGGAGTACGGGCTCACTGCTCTGCGGGCGGCGACGTACGCGGACAACGCGGGGTCGCGGGCGGTGCTTGAGCGTGCGGGGTTCACGCTGACGGGCGTGGAGCCGCTACTGCCCGAGGGGCGGTCGGAGGCCCACTACTTCCGGGAGCTCCGCAGCTTCCGGCCGGGCGGCGCTGACGGGCGTTGAGGCTCGGGGAGGGCGGGGGGTCATGTCCCGCTGGGTGGTGTAGTCACGGCGGCTGTTTTGCTTCCGGTTGTGGGGGCGATC
>NZ_BMTR01000004.1 GCF_014649775.1 Streptomyces longisporoflavus
CCCGGGCAAGCAGCCGCGCACTCCGGTCCACTGCCCGGCTACACCACTTCATGGGACGCCATCCCGAAGGGCCATCGGCGCAGCCGACGCGCAGCGCAGCGGAGCGCCCTTTACGCCCGGCCCGGAACCGCCAAACTCCGGAGAACCGGACGGCACCGGCAACCGACACCAACACCGGACCAGCACAGCACCCTGTCACGACTTCACAGCGCCGCACCATGGGCCAACTCGCGACGCCCCACGACCAGGCCCATCGGGAACCCAGCACCACACCAACGCCCCCACGGCCCGGAGCGAAGACACGCACGTCAGCCCGCACGCACGCCAAGTCGCCAAGTCGCCAAGTCGCCGAGTCGGGCTGCGGGCCAGCGCAGAACGGCCCGCCGATCTGAGTCACCGGGGCAGCAACCCCGCCCCGCACAACTCACCCGCCGCCCCCCGCAGATGGTCCGCCAGTGCTTCCGTCGCCGGCGTCGTGGGGCCCGTATGCGCGCTGCGGGCCAAGAGGTGGTGGCGTTGGGCCCAGGGGTCCTGCAGGGGGCGTACGTCCAGGGGCTGGGCGGGGTCGATCACGCGGCGCGGGACGATGGCGAGGCCCACGCCTGCGGCGGCCAGGGCAAGCAGAACGCCGAGGTTGGCGACCGTGGTGCGATAGCGCACGACCGGCGCGTGCGGCCCGACGTGCCTCTCGATCCAGCGGCGCAGCGAGGCCTCGGGGTCGAGCCCGACGAGCGGATGCTCGGCCGCCTCGCTGTAGGTCAGCGACGTACGACCCGCGAGGACGCCACCGACCTGGCCGACCACCACGAGGGAGTCGTCGCCGAGGGGTTCCATGGCCAGACCGCAGTCGCGTGCCTCGTCATCGAGGACGATGCCCAGGTCCGCCTCCCCGTCGGTCAGCATCCGCACGATCTGCGGAGTGCGGTGTTCCGAGACCCTGACGTCGACGTCCGGGTGGGCCCTGAGGAACGAGACGAGGGCCTGCGGTACGAGCCTGTGCACCGCGGAACCGCCGGCGAGGAGAGTCACGGGCGCGGTCGGGGAGCGCGTATAGCTGGCGACGGCGCTTTCGAGCCTGACCGTCTGGGCAAGCACCTCGCGCGCGTGCCGGGCCAGCGTGGTCCCCGCCGGGGTGGGGCGAACGCCCCTCCTGCCGCGGATCAGCAGCGCCACCCCGGCCTGCTGTTCGAGGGAGCGGACCCTGGCGCTGGCCGACGGCAGGCTCAGATGCATCCGGCGAGCGCCCGCCGTGATCGACCCCTCCGTCACCGTGTCGAGAAAGAGCCGCAGGTCGTCCAAGTCGTAGCGCACCAGGCCAGCCTAGGGCCTAGCCTTAGGCCCAGCCTTAGGCTAGGTACGTTGATTACGCATTGTGGACCTCCCCCTCGCCGGGCGATGCTCGGCGGGTGCCGGAGATTCTGCTCGTCCTCCTCGCAGGTCTCGCCGCCGGAGCGCTGAACTCCGTCGGCGGCGGAGGCACGTTCGTGGCGCTGCCCGCCCTGGTCGCGGTCGGCCTGTCCCCGGTGACGGCGAACGCGTCGTCGACCATCGCCCTGGTGCCGGGAGCCGTGGCCAGCGGATGGGTCTACCGGCGTGAAATCGCCCCGGTCGGGGGGACATCGCTGACCGCCCTCACAACGGTCAGCGTGGTCGGGGGCGGACTCGGCGCCACCCTGCTCCTCACCCTCCCCGCGGCCTCGTTCGACGCCGCGGTGCCGTGGCTGCTCGCCTTCGCCACGGCGGTCCTCGCCTTCGGCCGTCGCCTCTCCCGCACGATCAGCAGCACACTCGGCCGCGAGATCGGCATGAGTCCGCGCGCCGTCCTGATCGGCCAGTTCCTGCTCGCGCTGTACGGCGGATACTTCGGCGGAGCCGTAGGCATCATGATGTTCGCCCTGTGGGGCATCGGCCTCGGGCTCGACGCCGCTGTCAGCAATCCGATGCGCATCACCCAGATCGCGGCCATCAACCTCAGTGCGACCGCGCTGCTCCTCGTCGCCTCGGACGCGCTGAGCACTCCGCTCGTCCTCGGCGCCATGTTCGCCGGCGCCCTCGCGGGCGGCTTCGCCGGTGCCCACTTCGCCCGCCGCCTCTCCGCGCGGCTGCTGCGCAGCGTCATCCTCACCACCGCCGTCACGATGACCGTCCTCTACTTCGTACGCGGCTGAGGCGGATCGCATGGCGGACGGGGTAAGGAGGATGGACCAGACGGACCAGACGGACCAGACGGACCAGACGGACCGGACGGACCGGACGGACCAGGTGGACCAGACGGACCAGGTGGACCGGACGGACCAGGCCGCGCAGGATGGCAAGGACTCCGGTGTGGTCGGCGACCCGCCGTACACGGACGCGGCCCTCGCGCGTCTCGCGATGGCCCAAGAAGCATGCGAACTGGCCAGACTCGCGCGTGCCGCCGTACCGATCGGCGAGCACGAGCTGCGCCCCGACGGTACCGTCCGCTCCCCCGGCGCCGTTCTGGCCGGCGCCGCCGACGTGCTCCGGGCGGCGTACCGGTTCTTCGAGGCTGCCGCCGTGTGCGAGCGCACCGGCGGCGCGAGTTGGCAGCTCGTCGGAGATGTCCTGGGCGTGGAGGCGCAGACCGCACAGGCACGTTTCGCCGCGGCGGAGTCCTCCTTCGCGGAGCAACTGCGCTCCCCCGCGGACCCCGGCGAAGGCGAGAACCCCGGCGGGCCCGGCTGGTGGCGGGCCTACACGGCGGGCAACCCCCTCGAAGCCGCGCTCGACCTCGACGACTGGGTCCTGCGTCACGAGGACGGGGACAGGTACGGGGACAGGTACGGGGACGGGTACGGGGACAAGTACGGGGACAGGTACGGGGACGGCGACCTCGGCACCGCACCCGTCTCCGGCGGTCTGGCTCGGCTCTCCGACGGTCCGGCGCGGCGGGACCGGCGTCATCACGGGTGAGAACCGGACCCCGCGCACCGGCCGCATTCCGCCCCTCCGCCCCTCCCCCCAACAACAGCGCTGCCGGGGCGAGTTGACGCCACCTGGGTCGACGCCCGCCCGCCGGGCAGCCTCAAGTCCCGGTGATTGACAGGTGAATAGCAGCCGAATTCCACCCGTATCGGTAATCGAACAGACCTCATACTCTGTGAGGCGCACGCGCGGGGGATCACCGGGAGTACACCCGGGGGATCACCGTCCGTCTTCCACGGAGGTTGTCGATGTCTGCGTTATCTGCGTCGTCCGAGTTGCCTGGGTTGTCTGAGCTGTCTGAGGGGATCTACCTGCTCAAGAACGAGGAGAGCGGGCTCTACGCGGGAGTGCGGGGCGCCAAGACAGCACAGAGCGTGCCGATCGTGCAGCAGGAGCTGCTCCCGCAAGGGCCCGCCCGCTACAGCCAGTTGTGGCATCTGCGGCCCAACGCCGCCGAGGAGGGCGCCTGGACGCTGCAGAGCATCCACAGCACCTTGCGCATGGACGTCATGACGGGCCGCGACCGCGCAGGCTCCCCCGTGCAGCAGTGCCCGGGCGAGACCCGGCGCGACCTGCTGGTGTCCCAGCTGTGGCGGCCGGTGGACATCGGCGACGGCCGGTACACGCTGGTCAACGTGAACAGCGGCCACCTGCTGTCCGTCCACGACGACAGCAGCTCGCCGGACGCCGCCCTGGAGCAGGCGCCCAAGCCCGCCCTCGGCCCCCGCACCGCCCAGCAGTGGATCCTGGAGCGGGTGCCCGGGCGCGGCGAGACCAAGGCGTTCGACGCGCTGACGGCCATCGTGGTCTCCTCCAGCGGCGGCGTCCTCGGCTCGGTCCTCGGTTCCCTGAGCGGCGTGACCAAGAGGGCGCTCGACGCGGGCGGCGGAATCTTCGAGGCGGCGGCCAAGGCGATCCCGGACAGCGACACACCGTACGTACGCTTCGACGGATTCCGCGGGGACGAGTTCATCCGCTTCTCGAAGCGGCGCGGCATCGAGGCAGGCCCGCGGAAGATCGCCGAGCAGTTCCCGCACCTGCCCAAGCCGTTCAGCGAGGGCTTCGACGCCGTCGGTCCGGCCCATGAGCGCAGCGGTCACACCTACCTGGGCTTCGCACAGGACCAGGCCATCGAGTTCTCCGACAGGAGCCACGGCCCCGTCCACGACACCGACCACATCCTGCACCACGAACTCCTGGAGGCAGTCGGCGAGTTGTGCGACGTCACCGGCTTCGGCGCCGAGGGCGGGAAGCTCTACGTCCTCGGCCGCAAGGACAGCTGTGTCATGGACCCAGCGTCGGTCGACCCGGCGCGTGGCTCCATGCACCAGCAGTTCCTGCTGACGGCGGCGCCCGAGGCCTTCGGGTTCGGCCCGGACGCTGCGAGCACGGCTGTCTCCGAGTCGACCGTCCACTACTTCCTCACCAAGGGCGACGAGTTCGTCGTCGTCTCCGAGGACAAGCTGATCCAGGGCCCGGCCAGGCTCACCGAGATCTACCCGTTCCTGGACGGCCTCTGGATGTAGCCGCCGTCCGGCCCCCGGTCCGCCGGCGTCCGCACCCCGGACGCCGGCGCGCCGCCCCTATCCCGCCGCTTCCCCCAGCGCATCGAGCACCGGACGGATCAGCGGATGCTCCTCCGCCCCGCAGCGGACCGCCGCGAACACCCGGCGGGTGGGGGCCACGCCGTCCACCGGGCGGATCACCACCCCCGACACGTCCATGCCGCGCAGCGCCGACCGGGGCACCAGGGCCACTCCGGCGCCCGCCGATGCAAGGGCGACCACGGCCCGGAAATCGTCCGACCAGTGTTCGAGCAGGGGCTGGAAACCCGCCGCCTCGCAGGCGAGTATCACCACGTCATGGCAGGGGTTGCCGGCGAAGGGGCCGATCCACGCGTCCTTGGCCAGCTCCGCGAGCGGCACCCGCTCCAGGTCCGCGAGGCGATGCGTCTCGGGAAGCACCGCGTCGAACGGCTCCGCGTACAGCGGGACCCGCGTCAGGCGCGGATCGTCGGCTCCCGGCGCGCCCCGGTACTCCACCGCCACGGCGACGTCCACCTGGCGGTCGAGGACCATCGGCAGGCTCGCGTCGCCCTCCGCGTCCTGGACCCGTACGCGTATTCCCGGCGCGCCGGACGCGAGGCGGGCCAGGGCGGGGCCGACCACCAGGGCGATCCCCGTGGCGAAGGACGCCACGGTCACCGTCCCTGCCGCGCCCGAGCTGTACGCGGCGAGCTCCGCCTCGGCCCTCTCCAGCTGGGCGAGGACCGCGTTCGTGTGGGCCAGCAGGATCTCGCCCGCCGGGGTCAGCCTGACCCCGCGGGCGCCCCGCTCGACCAGGCGGTGGCCGGTCTCCTGCTCCAGGGCGGTCAGCTGCTGGGAGACCGCGGAGGGGGTGAGATACAGCGCGGCGGCAGCGGCCGTGACCGTGCGGTGGTCGGCCACCGCACGGAGGATGTGCAGCCGCCGCGCTTCGATCATGAGGTCGATTCTCCCAAACCGCGGGCCTCACCGACACCGGCGGTCCGGCTGAGCCCCCAAGGGCTCCGGGGCCCCCGCCCGCGCACGGGCCCCCTGCCCGCACACGACGGGACCCGCGGACACACCGGTCGCCCTCAGGCGTCCAGCTCCGCGCGGGCCGCCACGAAGGCGTCCACCGCGCGGTTCACGTCGTCCGTGGAGTGCGCGGCCGACAGCTGGACGCGGATACGGGCCGCGCCCTGCGGCACCACGGGGTACGAGAAGCCGATCACGTACACGCCGCGCTCCAGGAGGAGCTCGGCCATCCGTCCCGCGACGGAGGCGTCGCCGATCATCACCGGGGCGATCGCGTGGTCGCCCGGCAGGATGTCGAAGCCCTCCTCCGTCATCCGCGAACGGAAGAGCGCCGTGTTCGCGGCGAGCCGTTCGCGCAGTTCGCCCGCCGACTCCAGGAGGTCGATGACCTTGAGCGAGGCCGCCGCGATCACCGGGGCGAGGGTGTTGGAGAAGAGGTACGGGCGCGAGCGCTGGCGCAGCAGCGCGACGATCTCCGCGCGGGCGGCCACGTAGCCGCCGGAGGCGCCGCCGAGCGCCTTGCCGAGGGTGCCGGTGATGATGTCGACGCGGTCCATGACGCCGTGCAGCTCGGGGGTGCCGCGACCGCCGGGGCCGACGAAGCCGACGGCGTGCGAGTCGTCGACCATCACCATCGCGTCGTAACGCTCGGCGAGGTCGCAGATCTCCCGCAGCGGCGCGACGTACCCGTCCATGGAGAAGACGCCGTCGGTGACGATCAGCTTCCGGCGTGCGCCGCCCTCGGCGGCCTCCTTCAGCTGCTGCTCCAGGTCGGCCATGTCGCGGTTGGCGTACCGGAAGCGGCGGGCCTTGCTCAGGCGGATGCCGTCGATGATCGAGGCGTGGTTGAGCGCGTCCGAGATGACCGCGTCCTCGGCGCCGAGCAGCGTCTCGAAGACTCCGCCGTTGGCGTCGAAGCAGGAGGAGTAGAGGATCGTGTCCTCCTGGCCGAGGAAGGCGGAAAGGCGCCCCTCCAGCTCCTTGTGCACCTCCTGCGTGCCGCAGATGAAGCGCACGGACGCCATGCCGTAGCCCCAGCGGTCCAGGGCCTCGTGCGCGGCGGCGATGACCTCGGGGTGGTCGGCGAGGCCGAGGTAGTTGTTCGCGCAGAAGTTCAGTACGTCGCCGGGGCGGCCTCCCGCGGTGACGGCGACCGTGGCGGACTGCGGGGTGCCGATGACACGCTCGGGCTTGTGCAGGCCCGCGGCGCGGATCTCGTCGAGGGTGGTGCGCAGATCGTCGCGTACGGAGTCGAACATGCTTGAATCCTTTGGGAGTTGAGCGGTGCGGCCGAGGAGGTTCAGGAGGTCCAGTCGAGGATGACCTTGCCGCCGCGGCCGCTCGCCGCGTCGTCGAAGGCCGCCTCGAAGTCACGGTGGCCGTAGCGTCCCGTGATCACCGGAGCGAGGTCGAGGCCGCCTTCGAGCAGCACGGACATGGAGTACCAGGTCTCGAACATCTCGCGGCCGTAGATGCCCTTGATCGTGATCATGGAGGTGACGATCCGGGACCAGTCGACGGCGAAGTCCTCGGACGGCAGGCCGAGCATGGCGATCTTGCCGCCGTGCGTCATGTTGGCGAGCATGTCGCGCATCGCGACGGGGTTGCCGGACATCTCCAGGCCTACGTCGAAGCCCTCGCGCAGGCCCAGTTCTCGCTGCCCCTCGGCGATCGGGGTCTCGGCGACGTTCAGCGCCAGGCTCGCGCCGACCTTGCGGGCGAGTTCGAGGCGCTCTTCGCTGATGTCGGTGATGACGACGTTGCGGGCGCCCGCGTGCCGGGCCACGGCCGCGGCCATCAGGCCGATCGGTCCCGCGCCGGTGATCAGGACGTCCTCGCCGACCAGCGGGAAGGACAGGGCGGTGTGCACCGCGTTGCCGAACGGATCGAAGATGGCGGCCACGTCGAGGTCCACGGGAACGCGGTGCACCCACACATTGGCGGCGGGCAGCGCGACGTACTCCGCGAACGCCCCGTCTCTGCCGACGCCGAGGCCGACCGTGGCGCGGCACAGGTGGCGGCGGCCCGCCTGGCAGTTGCGGCACTTGCCGCAGACGAGGTGGCCCTCGCCGCTGACCCGGTCGCCGGCCTTGATGTCCGCGACGTCGCGCCCGGTCTCCACGACCTCGCCGACGAACTCGTGACCGACGACCAGCGGTGCCGCGATCGCCTGCTGCGCCCAGCCGTCCCAGGCCCGGATGTGCAGATCGGTGCCGCAGATCCCGGTGCGGAGCACCTTGATCAGGACGTCCCCGTGGCCGATCACCGGCTCCGGTACGTCCATCAGCCGGAGTCCCGGCTCCGCCTTCTCCTTGACCAGCGCCTTCAACGCAGCGGCTCCTGTCGTACGTCGCTTCTTCCACCGACGACACAGGAATCTTCCCTACGGCGGCGCCCTGGTCCATCGAGGATTTCTTAAGCGCCGCCGCAGCTTTCCTTCAGGCCCGGACCGCAGCGGGGTCAGTCCCGCGTCTGCCCCCGCTCGAAGTAGGCCACGAGCTCCGGATCGAGGTCCGGCACCTCACGCGGCGTACCCCCGTCACGCAGCGACTGCGTGGCGCGCACGCCCGCCGCGACCGCCATCCGGGCCGCGACCGGCGACGTGTCGGTGCGGCCTCCCTCGCGCACGAAACGTACGAACTCGTCGATGAGCAGCGGGTCGGATCCGCCGTGCCCGCCCTCGTCCTGCTCGTCCGGCACCGGGTACTCGGCGTCCGCGTCGGCGCGGTAGCCCGAGCGCCGCGAGTTCCAGACCTTCACCACACCGCCGGGGCCGTCGCCGAAGTTCTCCAGGCGGCCCGCGTCCCCGATGACGGTGTAGTTGCGCCAGTAGTCGGGCGTGAAGTGGCACTGCTGGTACGAGGCGAGGACGCCGTTGTCGAGGCGCATGTTGACCAGCGAGACGTCCTCGACGTCGATGACCGGATTGAGGTCGCGCTGGGTGTGCGCCGGCCAGTAGCCGTCCTCGGTGTACCAGTCGTCGGTCTTCGGCTCGCCCGGCTGACGGCGGTGCGGGTTGTCCCCGTAGACCATGAGGTCGCCGAGCGCCTGCACCTGGCGGGTGTAGCCGCCCGCGAGCCAGTGCAGGACATCGATGTCGTGGGCGGCCTTCTGGAGCAACAGGCCGGTGGTGTTGCGGCGTTCGGCGTGCCAGTCCTTGAAGTACCAGTCGCCTCCGTAGGCGACGAAGTGGCGGACCCACACCGTCTTGACCTCGCCGATGTCACCCCGCCCGATGATGTCGCGCATCAGCCTGATGACGGGCATGTGGCGCATGTTGTGGCCTACGTAGAGGCGCGTTCCCGTCTCGTACGCGGTCCGCAGGATCTCGTCGCAGGCCTCGATGCCGATGTCCAGGGGCTTCTCCACGAAGACGGGCTTGTGCTCGCGCAGCGCCTCGCAGGCGAGCCGCGCGTGGGTGTGGTCGGGGGTGAGGATCACGAGGGCGTCGACGTCCGGGTCCTCGACGACCTTGCGGTGGTCGGCGGCTATCCGGGCATCGGGGAAGGCCGTGGCCGCCTCCGTCCGCGCGGTGGCGTCGTGATCGGCGAGCGCGATGACGCGGGAGCCCGCGCCGGGCCGGTGCGCGGTGCGGGCGAGCGAACCGCGCAGTCCGTAGCCGAGGACGCCGAGACGGAGGTCGGTCATGGTGTGCCTTTCCGTGCAAAAACCAGTGCGTGTGCGGATGTTGCCTATGTACGTGCAGGGTGCACGAGTACGTGGGAAAGCGCCACGGGTCCCGTGCCGGCGCGCTTGATCCTTATGTATCTGGCTTCCGTGTCCGTGTCGAGGAGTGTGGGGCGAAGTGCCCGTCCGTCGACGCGCACGGTCGTGGCGTCGGAGAAGTCCGCGGCCGTGGCCAGCTGGACGTCGAAGCCGGCCGTCGTCATGGACGCGTTGTTCCAGACCTCGACCTGTCCCACGCGCCGCACACCGCCGAGATCGACCTGCCACCACGCGCCCTGCTCGGACAGGGTGCGGGTGTCGGTGGAGGTGTCTCCGTCGATCGCGTACGCCGCCGGTCCCGCGCCGTCCGTGTCCGTGGAGGACTGGGAGGCGGTGCCGGCGCGGGCGAGGTCCGGCCTGAGCTGTTCCGGCGCCGCCCTGTGCGCGCCGGACCGGGTCGCCACGGCGAGCGCCTCCGGGGGCAGCCGGTCGAGCTTGGTGTGGTTGTCCCGCATCGTCGATCCGGTGCCGGTGAGGGCCGGGGCGTCGGTGTCGGTCCAGTTGCCGGTGGCGTGGTTCCGGATGCCGTAATCGGCCCAGTTGGAGACCCACTTGTAGCCGATGCGCGTGATGACGTTGCCTTCGACGCGGATGTACGAGGACTGCTCGTCGAGGTAGATGCCGTTGCCGTCACGCTCGGTGTTCTCGTAGGCGGAGCGGTTGATGTAGTTGCCGGAGACGACCGTGCCGGGCTGCGCGCCCTGGGTGTAGATGGCGCCGCCGTCGTGCTGGGCGTGCTCGACGCGCATCACGTTCGTGATCCGGTTGTTCGTGATCCGGTTGTCCCGCAGGACCGACTCCCGGGCCTCCGGCTGGTTCCAGCCCCAGCCGACGGAGATCCCCGAGTAGGGCAGGTCGTCGAGGGTGTTGTGGTCGACGGTGAGGCCGGCCTCGTAACCGGCCCAGATGCCCACGGCGTCGGTGTACTCGACGCCGGTGCGGCGGATCGTGTTGTACGCCACGGTGTTGCGCTCACCGGCGAGTTCCGCTGCCGGGCCGGGCTCGGTGTCGCCGACGTACACGGCGCCGGACGACAGGTCCGTGAAGCGGGAGCGGGTGACCGACGTGTCCTTGGTGCCTGCTTCGAGGATGATCCCGGCGCCGCCCAGCTGGCTGAACTCCGCGCCACTGACGGTCACATGACGGCCTCCGCGCACCGTGAGCGCCGCGCTCGGCTTGGTGTAGTGACGGCCCGCGTGGTCGACGGGGCCGCTCGCTCCGGTGAGGGTGAGTCCGGCCTGGGTGCCCGCGTAGCCCTCGTCCGTGGACGGCCGGCCGTACGCGGCATACGCGAAGCCGATGCCCTCCACGCGCAGGTCGTGGGCGCCGTCGACGACCATGAGCCGCTCGGTCGCCGGGGTGAGCACGCGCGCGTGCCGCATGTTCTCGCCCTTGCGCGGGAGGTAGGTGACGGTGCGCTCCCGCGCGTCCCACACGAACTCACCCGGCTCGTCGAGGAGTTCACGGGCGTTCTCGAAGTAGGCGACTCCGGAGTAGCGCGCCGAGTCGACGGTGGTGGAGTCCCAGGCCGGGCCCGTACGGTTCGTGCCGCTCGCGGAGTTGGTCCAGCAGGGCTGCGCGAAGGTGAGGCGGTCGCCTTCGACGCCCGTGATCCGGCAGTGGTAGTCGCGCCAGCGCACCTTGATGACGGCTTCCGCGCCGGTGGGCCGCTGCCACCGGGCGATACCGGTGGCCGTGGCGCCCGTCATGCCGGTCTTCGTCGCGTCACAGGTACTGGCCGCACAGGCCTCGCCCCGTGCCCGTACCGCCCTCCTTCCGTCGACGAACAGCTGGCGCGGGGTGACCCCTTCGGGGACATCGGCCGTCCAGGTGCCGTCGGTGCCCTTGGACCAGCCGGTCAGCGCCCGGCCGCCGGACAGGACGGGGCGGGCGCCGGGCGCGGCGGTCCAGGTGACGGTGTGCCCGTCGCGCCCGGAGTCGGCCGCGCCCAGCGTCAGCGGCTCGCTCAACTCATAGGTGCCGTCGGCCAGTTCAATGCGTACGTCCCGACCGTCGACGGTGCGTGCGGCGTCACGGGCTGCCTGCGGGGAGCAGGGGCGGGCGATGGTGCAGGACTTCCCCGCGCCACCGTCGGGAACCACGTGGAGGATCTTGGGGTTCGGGGCGGCTTGTGCGCTCTGCGGGGTAATGACGGCGCCGGCCGCCACCACCGCGAGGGCCGCCGCGACGATGCGCGGGCGCGTCCGTGTGCTCTGCCGCCGCCTCACTTCGCGACTCCCCAGTCCGGGTGGCCCGGCATCGGCGGGTTGTCGAGGTCGAACAGCCAGTGGTTCAGGAACGTGCCGACCGAGGAGTCGCCGGTGACCTCGACGGCGTTGTCGATGAAGTCGCGCGTAGAGGCGTTGCCGTGCCGGTGCTCGGTGAGCCACGACTTCATGACGGCCTCGAACTTCTCCTGCCCTATCCGCTGGTTGAGGGCGTAGAGGGAGACCGCGGCACCGTCGTAGATGTTGAAGCCGCCGAGCCCGGTGGGCTTGCCGGGCGGCCCGTCGGTCTTGCGGACCGCGTCGAGCTTGGCGTAGGCGGTCTTCATCTTCTCCTCGATGGGCTGGAAGCCCTTCCGGTCCGCCCACACGGCCGCGTAGTAGACGGCGGGTCCTTCGTTCAGCCAGGCGTCCTGCCAGGTGGCGGGCGTGACGGAGTCGCCGAACCACTGGTGGGTCAGCTCGTGGACCATGGTGGTCGAGTAGGTGGGCCGGTCGAACCAGGAGGGCCCGAAGAGCGAGAGAGTCTGGTTCTCCAGGGCGTCGCTGTACCCGTCCCGCACGATCTGCACCCCGTATGTGTCGAACGGGTAGCGCACCCCGAGAGTCTTCTCCAGCCAGGCAAGCTGCCCGCCGGTCTCCTCGGCGATGGGCCTGTACTTCGCCTCCTGGCCCTCGGGGACGAGATGGCGCAGCTTCACGCCGTGCGGGCCGCGTCCGTACAGGTAGGTCTGCTTGTTGACGGAGATGCCGAGGAGTTCGGGTGCCATGGGGGACTTGAGGGAGAAGTCCCAGGTCTTCTTCGGCACGGCGGACCCGACGGACCCGACGGACCCGACGGACCCGGCGGACCCGGCGGCTTCGCGGGTTCCGGTCAGATTGCCGTTGGCGGCGGGCGTCCAGCCGTCGGGGGCGGTGAGGTGGAAGGTCCAGGTGGCCTTGTCGGAGGGGTGGTCGTTGACCGGCGCGAAGGTGTCGGCGCGGGATGCCTGGGCGGCGGAGGCGAAGCCGCCGTCGGACATGTAGCGCCAGCCAGGCTGGCCGACCGGCTTGGTCTTGCCGTTGCCGTGGTAGGTCAGTTCGACCTCGAAGGCGCGGCGATCGTGCAGTCCGCCGGCCGGTGTGACGGTGAGCTCCTGGCCACTCTGGCCGGGCCCGATCCGCCACGCGGCCTTCTTGCCGTTGACCTTGACGGCGTCGATGGCCGGCGAGTCGACGTCGAGATTGAAGGACGACAGGTCCCGGGTGGCTCTCGCCTTGATCTTCATGGTGCCGGTGAAGTCGTACGTCACCGGCGTGAAGTCGAAGGAGAGGTCGTAGTGGCGGACGTCGTAGCCGCCGTTGCCGAGCGTCGGGAAGAGCGGGTCACCGACGCCGTCCGCACCCGGGGCCGGATCGAAGGGCGCCGGGTCGAAGGGCGCCGCGTGGGCGTGCGCGGGGAGGGCGAGCGCGAGGGTGGCCGCCGCGGCTGCGGTCGCCGTCGCGGCGCGGAGGGTGCGAGTACTGCGGGCTCGGACGGTACGGGTGCTGCGAGCGCGGCCGGTGTGGAAGCTGCGAGCGCGTACGTTTCGGGTCCAGTTCTCAGCCATGGGGCCGCAACGTAGTAATCGCTTACTGTCAGCGTCAATACCTCCGATGTATCCAATGACCCTTTGGATACCCCGCACACAGGCCCTCGCCAGGCCGTCACCAGGACAGAAAGACGTAGAAAGATTCCCGGCCCTCTTGCGTGCCGTAGCAACCGCTTACATGCTGTCGCGGGATCACTCACCTCACCCGGCACAGCTCACGCAGCACTGCACAAACTCACGCCCCACTCCCCCACTCCCCCGCCCCATGCCCTGACACCCCGACGTCCTGACACCCCGACGCCTCACGGGAGTTCCCCATGCGCATGCCCCACTCCGGCTCCACCGGTCCACGACGCCGCACGATCCTCGCCGCGAGTGCCGCGTCAACCCTCCTGCCCCTCGCGGCGGGCGGCACGGCGCGGGCCGCTACGGGATCCACCCCGGGATCGGCCTCGGACGCTGACCCGTACGACACCCTCCTGGCCCGCGCGGCGACCCAGCTCACCGGCGGGGAGTTCGACGCCGCCGACCCGGATTTCGCGGCGGCGCTGAAGGTCCTGGACACCCAGGCGTCCGGCTGGTGGCGGGACTTGGACCGGTCGGCGGGCCGCACCGCCCTGTGGTCCGACCTCTCCCCCGCGAAGGAGCCGGGCAACTTCGGCCAGAGCTACACGCGCCTGCGCACCATCGCGATCGCCCGGGCCACTCCCGGCACATCCCTCAGCGACAGCACCGAAGTGGCCGATGCCCTGCTCGAAGCCCTGCGCTTCCTGCACGCCGACGCCTACAACACCACTCGCCCCGAATCCGGCAACTGGTGGTTCTGGGAGATCGGCGCGCCCCGCGCCCTGATGGACACCTGCGTACTGCTGCGGGAGAAGATCCCCGCGGCCGACCTGACGGCGTACGTCTCCACGGTGGCCAAGTTCGTCCCGAACCCGGACCGCCGCACGAACATCCCGACCCTGGCCGAGACGGGCGCCAACCGCGCCGACAAGGCCGTCATCGTGGCGCTGCGCGGACTCCTCGCACGCGACGCGGACACGCTCGCCCTGGCGCGCGACGGCCTGTCCGACGTACGGGACAAGGGCAAGAACAGCCTGTTCACCTACGTCACTTCGGGCGACGGGTTCTACGAGGACGGGTCGTTCGTGCAGCACGGCTCCGTCGCGTACACGGGGACGTACGGCAGTGTGCTGCTCGGCAGCGCCGGGCAGCTGATCGCGCTGCTCGCGGACTCCGACTGGGCCGTCACCGACCCCAAGACATCCGTGCTGTACGAGGCGGTGGAGCGGACCTTCTCGCCGGTGGTCTTCGACGGCCTGATGATGGACGCGCTGCGCGGCCGCGCCACCTCCCGCCAGAAGGCGCCGGACCACAAGGACGGCGCGGCGGCCCTCACCAACATCCTGCAACTGGCGGACGGCGCCCCGGCCGCCTACGCCGCACGCTGGCGCGCCCTGGCCAAGGGGTGGATACGCCGCAACAAGACCCACCCCTATCTGAGCCTGGTCGGCGTCCCCGCGATCGCCCGCGCCAAGGCGGTCATCGACGACGCCGCCGTACCGGCCGCCGACCGGCTCACCGGGCACTTCGCGTTCGCGGACATGGACCGGGTGGTGCACCGGCGCCCCGGCTGGGCCCTCACGCTCTCGCTCTCGTCGAAGCGCATCGCCGCGTACGAGGCGGGCAACGGCGAGAACCTGCACGGCTGGTACACCGGCGACGGCATGACCTACCTCTACGACGGCGACGACCTCGGGCAGTTCGGGGACGGCTTCTGGGCCACGGTCGATCCGTACCGCCTGCCGGGCACCACCGTGGACACCCGCGAGCGCACCGACATCGGCACCGGCGGCGGCACGGGGACCTACGTACCGAAGAACGCCGTCGCGGGTGGTGCGGCGCTCGACGGCAGATACGGCGCCGCCGCGATGGAGCTCCTGGCCGACGGCAGCACGCTGCGCGCCAGGAAGGCGTGGTTCTTCCTCGACAACGCGGTCGTCGCCCTGGGCGCGGACATCACCGCGAGCGACGGCCGGAGCATCGAGACGGTCGTCGAGAACCGCAATCTGTACGCGGACGGCGCGCCCCGGCTCACGGTCGACGGCCGGCGGCAGCCCTCGCGCACAGGCTGGTCGGCGTCCCTGCCCGGCGCCCACTGGGCCCATCTGGAGGGCACCGGCGGCTACGTCTTCCCCGACCACCCCGCACAGCCCTCCGAAGGCCGCGGCGGCGCTGGTCTCCACGCCCTGCGCGAGGAGCGGACCGGCACCTGGCGGGCGATCAACACCGGAGCTGACACCGGAGGCAGCACCACCCCGCTCACCCGCCGCTATCTGACCCTGTGGCTCGACCACGGCGTCTCCCCCGCCGCGTCCTCGTACGCCTACGTCCTCCTCCCCGGCGCGAGCGCCGCGGCGACCGCCGTCTGGTCCCACTCCCGGCCGGTCCGCATCGTCGCCAACCACGCCACGGCACAAGCCGTCGAGGCCCGCCGCCACGGTCTCGTCGCCGCGCACTTCTGGCAGCCGGGCAGCGCGGCCGGTCTCACGGCATCGGGTCCGTGCACCGTGGTCGTACGACGTGGCGCCGCCGGCATGTCCCTCGCCGTGGCCGACCCGGGCCGCACCGGCACGACCGTCACCCTGGAACTGCCCTTCCCCGTACGCGAGGTGGTCAGCGCCGACGACACGGTCACCGTCACACCGGGCCGCCGCGGCACCGTCACCGTCCGCGTCGCGGGCTCCCGCGGCCATACGCACACCGCACGCCTGCGCTGAGCAGCTGTTCAACGGACCACGACGAGGAAACACGGTTCCGCCATGCCCGCACCGCACCTGACCCTGCCGCCCACCGACCGCGTCCTGTCCCCGCTCACGGGCTGGACCCGGTCCCACTGGGAGGCGCTCGCCGACCGGCAGCTGGACGCGCTCGTCCCCTACGCCACGCCGAACTTCGCGCAGTTCCGGCTGCCGGGGCGCGGCAGTTGGTCGGGGGTGGTGTCGGACGGGCTCGAAGGCTACGCACGGTCATTCCTGCTCGCCTCTTTCCGGATCGCGGGGGCGGGCGGCGAGGTCGACCCCCACCTCCTGGAACGCTACGCGCAGGGTCTGACAACGGGCACGGACCGCGACGGCGCGGGCGGCGAGGCCTGGCCCGGACTCAGCGACTGCTCCCAGCAGATGGTGGAGGCCGCGTCGATCGCGATCGCCCTGCACGAGACCCGCCCCTGGATCTGGGACAAGCTCGACACCCGGGTCCAGGAGCGGGTCGTCGACTGGTTCTCCGGCTTCGTCGGCGGCAGGACGTGGGACAACAACTGGCGGCTCTTCCAGGTGGTGTCCGAGCAGTTCCTGGCCTCCGTGGGCGCCCCGTACAGCAAGGCCGACATCGACGGCGGCCTGGACCGCATCGAGGACTGGTACCGCGGCGGCGGCTGGTACACCGACGGCGACGGGCAGAACTTCGACTACTACATCGGCTGGGCGATGCATCTGTACCCACTGCTGTGGGCGCGCATGGCCGGCGAGGACGACGGGGGCCGCGCCGAGGTATACCGCGAGCGCCTCGCACAGTTCCTCGCCACATACCCGCACTTCTTCGGCGCCGACGGAGCCCCCGTCCACCAGGGCCGCTCCCTCACCTACCGCTTCGCGGCGACCGCCCCCGTCTGGATGGGCGCCCTCGCGAACTGCACGCCCCTGGCCCCCGGCCTCACCCGGCGCCTGGCCTCCGGCACCGCCCGGCACTTCGTGGAACGCGGCGTCCCGGACGAGCGGGGGCTGCTCCCGCTCGGCTGGTACGGGACGTTCCTGCCGGCCACCCAGGCCTACTCGGGTCCGGCGTCCCCGTACTGGGCCAGCAAGGGCTTCCTCGGCCTGCTCCTGCCCGCCGGGCACCCGGTGTGGACGGAACGCGAACTTCCGCTCCCCGTCGAGGAGTCCGACCAGTACACGGCGCTGCCCGAGCCCGGCTGGCTTCTGCACGGCACACGCCACGACGGCATCGTCCGCCTGGTCAACCACGGCAGCGACCACAACCCGCCGGAGGGCGAGGCCGCCGACGACCCGCACTACGCCAAGTTCGGCTACTCGACGGCGACGGCCCCCGAAACCGCCCCGCGCGCCTGGCACCGCAACGTGGACAACCACTTCGCCCTGCTCGCGCCGGACGGCACCGCGTCCCGCCGGCGCCGGATCCACCCGGTGCGCTGCGCGGGACGCACGGCCGTCTCGCGCCACGACGCGCTGCTGCCGGGCACGCGGGACGAGTTCCCGATTCTGACGACCAGCGTGCTGCACGGCCCGTGGGAGATCCGCGTCCACCGTGTCACGGCCCCACGGGGTGTGACGGTACGCGAGGGCGGCCACGCGGTGGCCGACGAGGCACAGCCGTACGCCGAGCAGGGGCCCGGCTGGGCCCTCACCCGCACGGAAACCGGACTGACCAGCGCCCTGGTGGCCCTCCACGGCTGGAACGAGGAGACGGGCATCGCCCGCGAGGTGGCGGCCAACGCCTACGGGCCGCACTCGGCGACGCCCTACCTGATGTCCACTGGGCATCCGGGCGGACCCGGCGTCCACGTCACGCTCGTCGCCCTGTCCGGGGACACCGTCCGCCCGGCGGCGTTGCGGGAGTCCATCGCGTGCACGGTGGAGGGCGTCACCGTCCACGTCCGCTTTTCCGACGGCACCGAGCTGGAGCTGTGAGTCAGATCCCGCCGTCCTCCCGGCGGTGGATCTGCTCGATCAGCTCCGCCGCCATCGCCTTGATCGTCTCGAGGCCCGACCTGCCCCACGGCCGCGGCTCGACGTCCACGACACAGACCGTGCCGAGTGCTGTGCCCGTGCGGTCGATGAGCGGGGCGCCCAGATAGGAGCGGATCCCGATCTCGTCGACCACGGGATTCCCCGCGAACCGCGGATAGTCGCGGACGTCCTCGAGGACCAGCGCCTTGCGCCGCACGACGACATGCGGGCAGTAGCCGTGATCACGCGCCATGTAGCGGGACACCGTGTCGTCACGGGCGTGCAGCCCCGCGAAGAACTGCCGGTTCTCGTCGATGAAGTTGACCATGGAGTACGGAGCGCCGGTGACCACGGCGAGCCGGTCGGCGAAGGCGTCGAAGGCGAGGTCGGGGCGCAGGCCTATGCCGAGCCTGCGCAGCCGCCGTGCCCGGCTCGGCGCCTCCTTGTCGACGGGCGTGAGCAGCAGATGCGCTGTCGTGTCGTACATCAGGTGTGGGCTCCGTAGCTCGGGGCGGCCGGGGCGTGGGCGAGGAGGTGCTTGACGAGGGTGAGGAGCGTCGCGATCCCCGAGCTTGAGATCCGCGCGTCGCACCGCACGACGGGCACCCGGGGGTCGAGGTCGATGGCGGAGCGCACTTCTTCGGGTTCGTAGCGGTAGCCGCCGTCGAATTCGTTGATCGCGACGATGAAGCCCATGCCGCGCTGCTCGAAGAAGTCGACGGCCGCGAAGCAGTCCTCCAGGCGGCGGGTGTCGGCGAGGACGACCGCGCCGAGCGCGCCTTCGGAGAGTTCGTCCCACATGAACCAGAAGCGTTCCTGGCCGGGCGTCCCGAAGAGGTAGAGCACATGACCCGGATCGAGGGTGATGCGCCCGAAGTCCATGGCCACGGTCGTCGTGGTCTTGTTCTCGACACCCGTCAGATCGTCGGTGCCCTCGCTGACGGTGGTCAGGAGCTCCTCCGTACTGAGCGGCGCGATCTCGCTCACCGCGCCCGTGAAGGTCGTCTTGCCGACCCCGAAACCGCCCGCGATCAGGATCTTCAGCGCGGTGGGGAAGGGGTCAGAGCTGTCGTCGTAGTCCATCGAGCACTGCCTCCAACAGGGACCGGTCGGTGGGGTTGTGGTAGAAGTCCGGGGCTCTCAGGGTGAGGGCCCCGCAGTCGACGAGATCGGAGAGCAGCACCTTGGTCACGACCGCGGGCAGCTTCAGCTGCGCCGCGATCTCCGCGACCGATGTCGGTGCCGCGCAGAGTCCGAGCGCTGCCGTGTGATCAGGCCCCTGGTAGCCGATGACCGGTCCTCCGGTGGCCATCACCTGGGTCAGCAGGTCCATCTGGGCGGTCGGCCGGGTCCGTCCGTCGCTGACCGTGTAGGGGCGGACGAGCCGTCCGGCGGATTCGTCGAGCCATGGCCCGTCGTGCGGGGCCGCCACGCTCAATGCCTCATCGGCGCGGGTTCGCCGGCGAGCTGCCGGGGGGCGGTCATCAGGTAGGGGCGCACGCTCTTGACCAGCATCGCCATTTCGTAGCCGAGCACCGCCGCGTCCGCGTCGCGCCCGGCGAGCACCGCCAGACAGGTGCCCGAGCCCGCCGTGGAGACGAACAGGAGGGTGGAGTCGAGTTCCACGACGACCTGGCGTACGTCGCCGCCGTCGCCGAACCGGATCCCGGCGCTGCGCCCCAGTGAGTAGAGCCCGGAGGCCAGGGCCGCCATGTGGTCGGCGCTGTCCGGGTCGAGGCCGTGGACCGACTTCACGAGTCCGTCGGAGGAGAGCAGGACCGCGCTGTGGGTGTGCGGCACGCGCTGCACGAGTCCGCTCATCAGCCAGTCGAGGTCGGAAACCTGCCCTGTCGGCGCATCGCTCACCATGGTGGATCGACTCCTTGCGGTACGAGGGTCTGCCGCAGCAGATGTGGGGGTGGCCGGGTGGTGGTGGGGTTCAGCCACCCTGGTCGCCTGCGTCAGTGGGGACGTTGAGGTCGGATTCGGGTGCCGGGTCACGCGTGTCCTGTGCGGCGGCGAGCCCGATGCCGCGCTGGAAGGCGGCCATCAGGCCCGGGTCGTGGCCGACGTGGTGCTCGCTGTCCGGGCGGGGCGCGGGCGCCTCCCGCAGTTGGGGCGCGATGTGTTCCTGGGCGCGCCGCTTGGGCAATTGGGGCTTGCCGACCCGGCCGCGTACGACGCCGTTGAGGGGGGTCGGCGGTGTCCCGGCATGCTCGGCGACGGCCTGCCGGTCCTCCGGCCGGATGCCGGGCACGGCTTCGGCCGGGGTCGGCCTGCCCTCCCTGCCGCGCACGGGCAGCGGTGCGGGCGCGGAGCCGTTCGCCGTGACGCCGTTCACCGCGGAGCCGTTCACCGGAGCGCCGTTCACCGCAGCGCCGTTCACCGCGGGGGCGTGCGGGGTGCTCGACGGCGCGTTCTGCTGCGGCCTGCGCGCCGCGGGGACCGGTTCCGGGCGGGGGGCCGCCGCGGGCGCGGGTGCCGTTTCCCGTACGCCGCCGGGGGCGGCCGGCTGCGCGGCTTGCTGCGGGAGCCCGGCGGGGACGGCCTCGTTCGGCGGCTCGGCGCCCAGGAGGACCTGCGGCAGGATCAGTACGGCCTGCACACCGCCGTAGATGTTGGTCTGGAGGCGCACCGCGATGCCGTGCCTGCGGGCGAGCGCGGAGACGACGTAGAGGCCGATCCGCCCGTCCTGGAGGAGGCTCGCGACGTTGACCTGGTCCGGGTCGGCGAGCAGATGGTTCATCTTGTTCTGCTCGGTCAGCGGCATGCCGAGCCCGCGGTCCTCGACCTCGACGGCTAGCCCGGCCGTCACCAGATTGGCGCGCAGCAGGACCTGGGTGTGCGGGGCGGAGAACACCGTGGCGTTCTCGACGAGTTCGGCGAGGAGGTGGATGACGTCGGCGACGGCGTGGCCGCGCAGGGTGCCCGCGATCGGCGGCACCAGTTTGACGCGCGAGTACTGCTCGACCTCCGCGATGGCCGAGCGGAGCACCTCCGTCATGGAGACCGGGTTGCTCCACTGGCGGCGCGAGATGGCGCCGCCGAGGACGGCGAGGTTCTCGGCGTGCCTGCGGATGCGGGTGGCCAGGTGGTCGACGTGGAAGAGGCCCTTGAGCAGGTCCGGGTCCTCGACGTCGTTCTCCAGGTCGTCGAGGATGGAGATCTCGCGGTGTACGAGGGACTGCAGCCGCCGGGCCAGATTGACGAAGACCTCGACCTTCTGTTCGCTGCCCGCGTGGCTGGAGAGCTGCGAGGCCTGCACGACGGCGGTGACGGCGACGTCCTGGGCCCGGGAGAGCTCGTCGGCGAGCAGCCCGAACTCGTCGCCTTCCCCTGCGGTTCTGGTCGACACTCTGCGCGGGGGCGGTCCGTCGCCGCGGCGCAGCTTCTCGACGACTTCGCGCAGTTCGGCCTGGCCGCGGGCGGTGGTGCGGCGCAGGGTGCCGACGCGCTCGCGTACGGAGGCCGCGGTGCGGTCGGCGGCGACGGCGGCGATCACGATGCTGGCCAGGCTGATGGCCCCGGCGATGCCGAGTACGAGAAGGAGCGCCGGTTCGAGCGGGCCGGGGGCCGCGCGGACGATGTACAGCACGGCGGCGCCGGCGCAGAGCACCACCGCGACGACGGGCAGTACGGCGATGCGCAGGAGCTGCGGCCGTATCCGGGCCTCGGGCAGCGGCGCGGTGGGTCGGCTCCCGGGCTTCCCGTGCCTGCCGCCGCCCTCACGGCGGTCTGCGCGGGCGGCCGGTGCACGAAGGTGAGACATCAGCGTCCTCGGTCAGGGAGCGGGCTCCGACGGGCGCGCGACGCGTGGCTTCGCGGCATCGCCGTACCGGGCGGGAGGGCACAGGCGTGGGAGCCGTCATGATCCCTGCGTCGACCGGCGGACACTCACGGTAGTCACCAACGCTTCAAGTGCGTGGGGCAGTTGACAAAGTCCGGCACTCGGCGTCCCGCTCTGGTATGACACCTCGCACGGTCGTCCGATTACGGTAGGAACTCGGCCCCGTATTACGACAGAAACCGATCGCCTCTCGAATCCTGTTGAGAATCCGCCGCCGCTTGACAAGAGTCGGCGATATGTATTTCTTCTGCTATCACCGCGACCGGTCCGGTTCCCGCGCGTTGCGCGAAGAACTCACCGAGGCCCACTGGTCCTACATGGACCAGTACGCGGCCAACCTGATCGCGCGCGGCCCGACATTCGCCCCCGACGGCGAAACACCCACCGGCAGCGTGCACATAGTCGACCTGCCCGATTCCGCCGCTGCCCGCGGGTTCGCCTTCGACGAGCCCAACTACCAGGCGGGCGCCTACCGGGACGTGCTGCTGCGCCGTTGGCGCAACACGCTGGGGCGCACCATGTGGGAGTTCCCCGGCGGCGCTACGGGCGGCAACCGGTACCTGGTCATCGGCCTCGGCTCGGGGCACCGCGCCGACCTGGACGTGCCGCCCGGCCGGGACGATCTCATCGCGTACGGGCCACTGCTCGGCGACGACGGCACCACCTGGGTGGGGACGGCCGCGCTGGTCCGGGCGGCGGATCCGGACGCGGCACGCGCCGTCCTGGTCCCGGGCAGGTACGCCGGGATCGAGGTGCACGACTGGGAGTTCGGCGGGCGGAGGTGAGCGCGGAAGAACAGGCGCGGCGCGGCAAATGGGCCCGGCTGCCCCATTGTGGCACCCGGGCCGCCCCGACATGACACGGAACGGACAACTGGGCGTCCGTAGCGGTGAAATACCGGCGGAACCGTGAAGACGACCACGGATGTGCTGCAATATCCGTCATCACAACAGGTGATGGTTGACGTGGACGTGCACCGGTGCGGGTAGACGCGATTCTCCTCGTACGGAAGCCGACGCGTCAGGTGAAGCGAGGCATCAGTGATGTCAGTGCAGAAGCTGCGGGGCGCCGGAAGCCAGCCGGGGTTCTTCCGGGAGCTGGTCGAATCCTCACAGGACGCGATCCTCATGAAGACCCTCGACGGCCAGATCACTTTCTGGAACGCGGCAGCCCAACGGCTCTACGGATACGCGCCCGAAGACGTCATCGGCAGCCACGTCGGCATGCTCCTGCCCCCCGACCTCAAGGACGAGGAAGCCGGCCTGCTCGAACAGATCGCCCGCGGCGTGCGGGTCGAGCACTACGAGACCCGCCGGACGGCCAGCGACGGCCGCGTCCTGGACGTCGACGTGACCCTGTGGCCGATCCGCACCCGCGACGGCTCCATCACCGCCGTCTGCTCGCTCATGCGCGACATCACCGCCCGCAAGAGGGCCGAAGCGGAGCTCACACGACTGCACGCGCAGCAGCGGCAGATCTCCCTCGCCCTCAACCTGATGGGCAACGCACGCCAGATCCCCGGTGCTTTGGCGGCCAGCCGTTATCTGCCCTCGACCCAGGGGCAGGGGGTCGGCGGCGACTGGTTCGACCTGATCGATCTGGGCGCCGGGCGCGTCGGGGTCTTCGTCGGGGACGTGATGGGGCGCGGCATGGACGCGGCGGTGGTGATGGGGCAACTGCGCTCGGCGGCGCGTGCCCTGGCCCTGGCGGGCCTGCCGCCGTGCGAGGTGATGCAGACGCTGGACGCGTTCACGCGTGACCTGCCCGAGCCGTTCGTCACCTGCGTCTATCTGGAGGCGGACCCCGCCAGGGGCGAGATGACGGTGTGCTCGGCCGGCCACCTGCCGGTCCTCCTCATCGAACCGGACGCGACGGTGAGTGCGCTGCCGGTGCCGACCGGTATCCCCCTCGGGGTGGGCGGGGTGCCGCACCAGCAGGTCCGCCTGCCGCTACGGGCCGGTACGACCCTGACCCTCTACACCGACGGCCTGGTGGAGACGGCGAGCAGCGACATCGAACAGCGGCTGAAGCTGATGACCACCATGCTGGAGGACGCCTTCGCCACGACCGGCGGCGGTCTGGAGACCGCCGCCGACCGCGTCCTGCACACGCTGGTGCCGGACACCGACACCTACGCCGACGACGTGACCCTGCTGCTCGTCAGTTTCCCCACGGCGCCCCTGGAGACCGCGGAGACGGCCCTCGACTGCGAGGCGGTCTCGGTCCCGGCAGGACGGCGGTTCCTGCGGGCGAAGCTGGAGGAGTGGGGGCTCACGGATCATGCCGACACGGCGCTCCTGCTGACCTCGGAACTTTTGACCAACGCGTTCCGGCACGCGCGGGGGCCGTTCAATCTGCGGGTGTGGCACAGCGTCCGCGAACTGGGCGTGGAGATCACCGACCGCAGTACGCCGCGGCCGCGCGCCCGGCTCGCCGCCAGTACGGAGGAGGACGGCCGCGGGCTGTGCCTGGTCGAAGCCCTCGCGGACGCCTGGGGCACCCGGCCGTGCGCCACCGGCAAGACCGTGTGGTTCACCACGCTGATCGCGTCGGCCGACCGGGATGCCGCTGTGCCGCCCGCCCTGACGCCCTCGTCCGGCTGACACGGCCTGGGGGGCGGCGCGCCGCACGCGGCCGCCCCGGAAGCGTCAGCCGACCCGCGCCGTCTCGGGCTCCCCGGTGCCTTCTGTGCCCTCCGAACCCGCGGCTCCCAGCGCGCGAGCGGCGGCCTCCACGCCCTCGGTGGCCGCGGCGACGGTCCCCGAAGGGGTCCATCCGCCCTCCGGCTCGATCGCGACCCCGCGCCACCACGGCTCCGCGGGCACGGAGTCCGACGCGGGCTCGAACGGCTCCCCCGGCACGGGCAGCGCGATCTTCGCCCCCGCGCTTTCCGCCGCGGAGACCGTGCCCTCGCCCGGCGCGGACCACGGGTGGGGTGCGAGGTTGAACGTGCCCCAGTGGATGGGCAGCAGCACGCCCTCGGGCCGCCCGCCCTGGAGGTCCAGGTGCGCGCGCACGCCCTCCTCGGGCGTCATGTGGATGTCGGGCCAGAACTCGCTGTAGGCGCCGATCTGGATCATGGTGACGTCGAACGGTCCGTGCTCCGCGCCGATGTCCCGGAAACCGGCGAAGTAGCCGGTGTCCCCGCTGTGGTAGACGCGGTGCTCGGACCCCGTGACGACCCAGGACGCCCACAGCGTGTGCTGGAAGTTGCGCAGGCCGCGGCCGCAGAAGTGGCGCGCGGGGGTGGCCGTCAGGGTCAGGCCCGCGACCTTCGCGGACTCGTTCCAGTCGAGCTCGCGCAGCCGGTCGGCGGGCACGCCCCAGCGCTCCAGGTGGGCGCCGACGCCCAGCGGTACCGCGAACACCGTGTCCGTGCCGGCCAGGGCTTGGATGGTGGGCATGTCGAGGTGGTCGTAGTGATCGTGCGAGATCACCACGACGTCTACCGGGCCGAGCGCCGCGAGCGGCACCGGCACGGGATGCAGCCGCTTGGGGCCGACCCAGGAGAAGGGAGAGCACCGCTCTCCCCAGACCGGGTCGAAGAGCACCCGCTGCCCGTCGATCTCGGCGAGCACACTGGAATGCCCCATCCAGGTGATCCGCAGACCGTCGGCCGGCGGCGCGGCGAGGTCGGCGAGGGTCGTGGAATGCACCGGAACGGTGCCCGCGGGAGCGCGCCGGGCCCGCTCCTCCTTGCGGAAGTAGATCTTCGCGAACTCGAGCGACGAACCGGTGGGCCGGGTTCGCGCCCCTTCGGGGTTCTGGAAGGACCCGTCGGCGAAGTTCGGCGATCTGTGGATCCTCGCGAGCCGCTCACCGGCCGGATCCGCGCCGAAGGCGGCGGTCCTGAGCGAGCGGAGCCCAGAGCTCAGCGAACGGGACACAGCACCTCCTGGAAGGGATAGGTCAGATCTCCATTATGTGCACCGCCGTCGGCGACGGCCGTTCGAAGGGGCCCGCTCCGGCCTCGTACCCCTGGCCGCGTGATGTACTACTACTGATTCCCCATTCAGTAGGAGTGTGCTCTGTGTGCTCTGCGTGCTCCATGGTCTCCACGTCCCCGGTTCCCACGCCTCTGCTCTCCCTCACCTGGACGGATCACCTCACCGGGCACCGGGGTTTTCTCGTCATCGACCGTCTCGTACGGGGGGTCTGCAGCGGTGGCCTGAGGATGCGCCCCGGCTGCACCCTGGACGAGGTCGCGGGCCTCGCGCGCGGGATGACCATGAAGGAAGCCCTGCACTACGACCCGAGCGCCCGCTACATCCCGCTCGGCGGCGCCAAGGGCGGCATCGACTGCGATCCGCGCGCCCCGGAGGCGTACGACGTCCTGGTGCGCTATCTGCGGGCGATGCGCCCCTACATCGAGAGCTCCTGGACCACGGGCGAGGATCTGGGTCTGACCCAGGACCTGGTCGACAAAGCGGCGGCGGACGCCGGCCTCGTCTCGTGCGTCCAGGCCGTCTACCCGCTCCTGGACGACGAGGCGGCGGCCCGTGACCGTCTGGCGGACGCGTTCGCCGTGCGGGCCGACGGGATCGGTCTGGCCGAGCTGGTCGGCGGCCACGGGGTCGCCGAGGCGGTCCTGGCCGCGCTCGATCGCGAGGGTCACGCGCGCGCGGGCGCGCGCGTGGCCGTGCAGGGCCTGGGCACCATGGGCGGCGCGACCGCCCGCTTCCTCTCGCGCGCCGGCCTGACGACGGTGGCCGTCGCCGACATCAAGGGCACGATCGCCAATCCGGCCGGACTCGACGTGGAGGCACTGCTCGCCGCCCGCGACGCGCACGGCACGGTGGACCGCTCCGCCCTGCGCGCCGGCGACCGCGAACTGCCGGGCGACGACTGGCTGGCCGCGGAGGCGGACATCCTGGTGCCCGCCGCGGTGTCGTACTCAATCGACCGGGTCAACCAGGCGCGGATCAGGGCCCGTTGGATCGCGGAGGCGGCCAACATGCCGGTCCTGCCGGAGGCGGAGGCGCTGCTCGCGGAGCGCGGCGTCACCGTCCTGCCTGACGTGGTGGTCAACTCCGGTACCAACGCCTGGTGGTGGTGGACCCTGTTCGGTGACATCGGGGCCGACGCGCAGGAGGCCTTCGCGCACACGCGGCGTTCGATGCGGGCCCTGGTCGGCCTGATGCTGGACCGTGCGGAGGCGGACGGTACGACGCCGCGTGCTGCGGCCCACGCGCTGGTCGCCGATCGTCTGCCGCGGATCGGCGAGCGATTCGGCTGGTACGCGCCCTCGTAGAGAAACACGGCCCTGCACGGAGAAACACAGCCCTGCACGGCCCTGGACCGCCATCCATGGACGCACGCAGACACGCGTAGACCGGAGAAGGCTAGGCTGCCCGGCGTGGCGAGAGTGCGGTTGAGCGTGGCGGAGCGACGGGCGGAGATCCTGGCCGCGACCGTCGAACAGATCGAGGTGCGCGGCGTGGCCGCCGTGCGCATCGCGGACGTGGCCGCGGCGCTCGGGGTGAGCAACGCGCTGGTCCTGTACCACTTCTCCACGAAGGAGAAGCTGGTGGCGGCGGCTTTCGCGCATGCCGCCCGGGCCGACCTCGCCCACCTGCACACCCTCCTGAAACGCCGCACCACGGCCCTGCGCCGCTTGCGCGCCGCCGTCCGCTGGTACGCCCCCACCGGCCAGGCCAAGGGCTGGCGCCTGTGGATCGAGGGCTGGTCCGCCGCCCTGCGTGAACCCGCTCTGCGTGCGGTGACGCGCGACCTGGACCAGCAGTGGAAGGCGGCCCTGGCTCAGGTCATCGAAGAGGGCGTCACGGCAGGCGAGTTCACCTGCGCCGACCCCCGTGACGCGGCCCTGCGCCTCACGGCCCTGCTCGACGGCCTCGCGGTGCAGATGACCGCGTACGGCGGCACACTGCCGCGCGCCCGCATGCTGGCCTGGGTCGACGAGGCCCTCACGCGGGAGCTCGGTCTGCTCCCGGTCGACGCGCGGGCGATCTGACGCCGCCGTTCAGGACGCCGACTCGATGTGCATCCGGACGGTGTACGGGTCCACGCTTCCCTTCGCCTCCACGTGGTCTCCCGACGACTCTCCGCGCAGCCGCCGCCCGAACCACGGCACCAGGTACTCGCGCGCCCAGTTGATGTCGTCGCGCCGCACCTCCAGCGTGCCGCGCGGCGGCTCCGGGGGCCACGGCTGGTCGGGGTCCGCGGGGATCTCGAGGCCGAGGACCTGCGCCGCGCGCAAAGCCACGCGGGTGTGGCCCTCCGCGGAGAGGTGCAGGCGGTCGCCGTCCCAGGCGCGGCGGTCCTGGATGGTCTTGAGGGACCACAGGTCGAGGACCGGGCAGCCGTAGCGGTCGGCGATCGCGCGGACGTGTCCGTTGTACGTGGCGATCTTGCCGCGCAGGTGCTTGAGGACCGGCACCCCGCGGGTGTCGAAGCCGGTGGTCACCATGACCGTGCCGATGGCCGAGGTGAGATCGGCGACGGCCCGCTCGAACCGCTCGGCGACCTCGTCCGGGTCGGTGCCGGGACGGATGATGTCGTTGCCGCCCGCGCAGAACGACAGGAAGTCCGGGCCCATCTTCTTGGCCAGGGGCACCTGGTCCGCGACGACCTGGTCGAGCAGCTTGCCGCGCACGGCGAGGTTGGCGTACCGGAACGTGTGCTCCGGCATCCGGTCGTCGAGCAGGACGGCCAGGCGGTCGGCCCAGCCGACGAAGGTGCCGTCGGGACCGGGGTCCCCCACGCCTTCGGTGAAGCTGTCGCCGACCGCTGCGTAGGAGGTGAATGTGTCAGGGATGAAGGATGTCGACTCTGCTCTCACGTCGTCACATCTTTCACCTTGGCAAGTGACCTACGCCATCGTAGGGAGGGGTTGACGGGGGGTGAGATAAGCCACCGGTCAAGTTTCCTTCAAGCCCGGAATACGCGGCGGCCGCGTGCGACGGCGCTCGGAGCCCGGGGCCGTCACCTGTGAGGCAACGCTCATGCACCAGCAGTGATTGCGCCGGGAACCCGTGTCGTATGGTCGAAGCCGCAATCACCACCGGCGAGTCGCGCCGGCGGCCGCATGGGAGGAGCCCCCGTGACGCAGCAAGTCCCTCCGACGGAGCTTTCGGAACCGTCGGAGCCCGAGCTGACCGGAGTCCGCAACTTCCGTGACGTGGGCGGACTTCCGACGGTGGACGGCCGCCGGGTCCGGCCCGGCCGGCTCTTCCGCAGCGGTCACCTCGCGCACGCCACGGCGGCGGACACCGCGTTCCTCTCCACCCTGAACCTGCATACGGTCTACGACTTCCGCAACGCGGCCGACCAGCGGCTCGAGGGCCCGGACGTCGAACTGCCCGGCGTACGCAACGTGAACCTGCCGCTGACCGACCCGGCCCACGGCGCCGAGTTCTGGGCGATGGTGCGCGACGGCGACCTGGAGCAGCTGCGCGCGGCCCTCGCCGACGGGCAGGCCGCGGGGCGCATGACCGACACGTACCGCGAGATCATCAGGGACCGCACCGCCGAGCACAGCCGGGTACTGCACGAGCTGGCCGCGGACAGCGTGCCCGCCCTGATGCACTGCGCCGCGGGCAAGGACCGTGCGGGCCTCTCGATCGCCGTCGCCCTGCTCGCCGTCGGCGTCGAGCGCGACGCCATCGAGGCGGACTACCTGGAGTCGAACGCCACCCACCGCCGCTACAAGGTACGCCGTGGCGACAACTCCCCCAACGCCCTGTCCCCCGAGGTCATGCAGCTGCTCAGCCCGCTCTTCGAGGCCCGCGCCGAGTATCTGGCCGTCGCCTTCGAGACGATCGAGCAGACCTGGGGCGACACGGAGACCTATCTCGCCGAGGGTCTCAAGGTGACCCCGGAGGTACGTGAGCGGCTCCGCGAGAACCTGCTGGACTGATCCCCGTGCCGCCCGGTGTGCCGCCCGGGCCTACTGGTTCTGCGCCCCCAGCGTGAACAGCAGGTAGATGAAGGCGGCGAAGAGATGGCCGACGGCCACGTAGACGATCAGCCGGACCCACAGCCCGCGGGGGAACTTCTCCTCCAGGGACATCTTCTTCTTGGCGGGCGCGGAGTCCTGCCCCGTCTGCTGCGCTTCAGGTTCCGTCATCGCGAATCTCCCGTGGTGGGGCTGTGCGGGGCCCCGCCGAGGCACAGCGCGGTGGCGGGGCTCTGCAGCAGGGTGTGGACGAAGAGAAGGTCGGTGCCGAGGTGGTCCGCGGCGGCGATCCGGTGCGGGGTCAGCGAGTCGAAGTGCGCGCTGTCCCCGGGCTCGAGCGTGTGCACGGCGTCCCCGAGCGTCAGGCGCAGGCGCCCCCGGAGGACGTACAGCCACTCCTCGCCGGGGTGGACGCGCACGATGTCGCCCTGTGCGCCGTGCGGCACGTGCACTCGCAGTGCCTGCATGCCGCGGGCCTGCGCGCCGGCCTGCCAGTAGGTCCAGCCGCCCGCGCGTGTGGGCTCCATGTCCGGGGCGCGGACGATCGCGTCCCGGTCGGCGGGCGTCTCGCCGAGGAGTTCGGAGACCGTCGTACCGTAGGTACGGGCGAGTGCGAGCAGCATGGGCAGGGACGGCTGGCGCTGTCCGGTCTCCAGGCGGGAGAGATGGGCGGGCGAGAGCCCGACCGTGCGGGCCGCGGCCTCCAGCGTGAGCGCGGCACGGCGGCGCAGCTCACGTAGTTGCGGGGCAACGGCGGGGAGGTCGTCAACGGCCCCGCCGACCTTGTCGGCCCGCGCGTCGACCGGTTCGGGCTCGGCATCGCTCATACGTCGATTGAGCCACGCCCTTGCCTCTGGGGCAACTATATTGCCCCAGAGGCAAAAAGCCTGCGGCCGAGCGCTCTCAGCGGTTCGCGACCGCCTGCTTCACCAGCGTCTTCCCGAAGTCCCACATGAGCCCGCCCCCGCTGTGCGCCTCGTCCATCACCGCCGTGAAGGCCTCCACGAAGCGGTCGACCTCCCGTTCCCCGACGGTCAGCGGCGGGATCAGCTTGATGACCTCCAGATGGTCGCCGGAGACCTGGGTGAGGATGCGGTGCTTCTGCAACAGCGGCACGACCACCATCTGCGCGAAGAGTCCCTTGCGCGCCGCCTGCAGCATCGTCCAGCGGCTACGCAGCTTGAGCGATCCGGGGCGGCCGAACTCGATGCCGATCATCAGGCCGCGGCCTCGCACCTCGCTCAGGAGCTCATAGCGGTCGACGAGCGCGGCGAGGCGCGACTTCAGGAGCTCTCCTGTCACGCGCGCGTTCGCGACGATCTCCTCGTTCTCCATGACGGACAGGACCGCGAGGCCGGCCGCCATGGCCTGTGCGTTGGACCCGAAGCTCGCCGAGTGCACGAGCACCCGGTCCATCGACGAGAAGACCTTCTTGAAGATCCAGTCCTTGCCGAGCGTCGCGCCCACCGGCACATAGCCGCCCGACAGCGCCTTCGCGACGCACACCAGGTCCGGCTCGACGCCTTCCTCGTGCTGATAGGCGTAGAAGTCGCCGGTCCTGCCGAGGCCCGTCTGCACCTCGTCGGCGATGAGCAGTGCCTTGTGCCGGTGCAGCAGTTCCTGCGCGGCGCGCAGATAGCCGGGCGGCGTCTCGTGCACGCCCTTGCCCTGGATGGGTTCGAGGATGAGCCCGGCCACGTCGCCCTTCTCGAGCTCCGTGCGCAGGGCGTCCAGGTCGCCGAGCGGGATCGCCGTGTCGGGGAGCAGCGGTGCGAACCCGTCCCGGAAGCCGGACTCGCCGTTGACCGAGAGCGACCCCGTGGTCAGGCCGTGGAAGGCGTGCGTGCAGTACAGCACCCTGGGCCTGCCCGTGGCGTACCGCGCGAACTTCAGCGCGGTCTCGACGGCCTCGGTGCCGCTGTTGCCGAAGAACACCCGGTCCAGATGGGGGCTGTGGCCCAGCAGCTTCTCGGCGAGGAGTCCCGGCAGCGGCTGGCAGTCGAAGCGCGTCAGGTCGGCGAGCGAGGCGTCCAGGACGTCGTGCAGCGCCTTGCGTACGACGGGGTGGTGCCGGCCGAGGCCCATCACCCCGAAACCCGCGAGCATGTCGAGGTAGTCGTTGCCTTCCGCGTCCCAGAAGTACGCGCCCTCGGCCCGTTCGTAGACCTTGTCGAAGCCGATGGTGTGCAGCATGCGCGGCAGCTGATGGTTCAGGTGCCGCGCATGCAGGTCGTACCGCTCGGCGCCCCGCTCGGCGAGCAGTCTGCCGAGGTCGAACTCCTTGGTCATGCTGTGTGCTCCTTGGCTGCGAGGGTGGCGCTGATCCGCCCCGCGATCTCGACCGGCGTGAGCCCGATGTCCGCGAGCACCTCGCCCCGTTTGGCGTGCGCGAGGAACTGCTCGGGGATGCCGAACCGCCTTACGGGTACGTCGACTTCGGCGTCCGAGAGGGCGAGGGCGACCGCGGCGCCGACCCCGGCCGCCCGGCTGTTGTCCTCGACGACCCCTACGACACGGTGTCCTGCGGCCAGTGCGGGCAGCTCGGCGTCGACCGGCTTGACCCAGCGGGGGTCGACCACCGTGCAGGTCAGGCCCCGTTCCCTCAGCAGCTCCGCGGCCTGGAGGCAGACGGGCGCCAGCACGCCGACCGCGACGAGCAGCACGTTGGCATCGGGGTCCTGGCTGAGCACGTCCATGCCGCCCATCCGGTCCACCGCGGGAATCGCGGGACCCACCGACTCCTTGGGGAAGCGCAGGAGGGTCGGCGCGTCGTCCACCGCGACCGCTTCCCGCAGCTGGAGGCGGAGTTGGTCGGCGTCGCGCGGGGCGGCGATCCGCAGCCCCGGCACGACCTGGAGGATCGACATGTCCCACATGCCGTTGTGCGAGGCGCCGTCGACACCCGTGACCCCGGCCCGGTCCAGGACGAAGGTGACGCCGCACTCGTGCAGGGCGACATCCATCAGGAGCTGGTCGAAGGCGCGGTTGAGGAAGGTGGCGTAGACGGCGACGACGGGGTGCAGGCCGCCTGTCGCGAGCCCGGCCGCGGACACCGTGGCGTGCTGTTCCGCGATGCCGACGTCCCATACCCGGTCGGGAAACTCCGCCGCGAACTTCGTCAGGCCCACCGGGTGCAGCATCGCCGCCGTGATCGCCACGACGTCGGGCCGTTCCCGTCCGACGCGTACGATCTCGTCGCCGAACACCGAGGTCCAGGAGGGCCCGTGGGACGGCGCGAGCGGTTCGCAGGTGAGCGGGTCCATCACGCCGACCGTATGAAAGCGGTCGGCGTCGTCGGCGAGCGCGGGCTCGTAGCCGCGGCCCTTCTCGGTGAGGCAGTGGACGATGACGGGACCGTGGAAGCGTTTCGCACGTCGCAGTGCCGACTCGACGGCCCCGGTGTCGTGCCCGTCGATCGGCCCGACGTACTTGAGCCCGAGGTCCTCGAACATGCCTTGCGGCGCGAAGGCGTCCTTGAACCCCTTCTTGGCCCCGTGCAGCGACTCGTACAGCGTGTGGCCGACGACGGGTGTGCGCTGGAGTATGTCCTTGCCCCAGGCCAGGACCTGTTCGTAGCTGTCGGTGGTGCGCAGCGTGGCCAGATGGTCGGCGAGGCCCCCGATGGTGGGCGCGTACGAACGCTCGTTGTCGTTGACGACGATGATCAGCGGCCGGTTCTTCGCGGCCGCGATGTTGTTGAGCGCCTCCCAGGCCATGCCGCCGGTCAGCGCGCCGTCGCCGATGACGGCGACGACGTGCCCGCGCTCTTTCAGGACCTGGCGCGCCTTGGCCAGGCCGTCGGCCCAGCCGAGCGCGGTCGAGGCGTGACTGTTCTCCACGATGTCGTGCTCGGACTCGGCGCGCGAGGGATAGCCGGAGAGGCCGCCCTTGCCGCGCAGCTTGGAGAAGTCCTGCCGGCCGGTGAGGAGTTTGTGCACGTAGCTCTGGTGGCCGGTGTCCCAGACGATGCGGTCGATCGGTGACTCGAAGACCCGGTGGAGGGCGATGGAGAGTTCCACCACCCCCAGATTGGGCCCGAGGTGACCTCCGGTCCTGGCGACCGCGTGCACCAGGAACTCCCGGACCTCCCCGGCCAGTTCGTCGAGCTCGGACTCGGTCAGTGCCTTCAGGTCGCGCGGCCCCCGAATGGTTTCCAGAATGGTCATGCTCGGGCCCCCTCTGTGGTTGGTCTCAACTCACGGTGACGTCGGGCACCCCTGAGGTGACGCCGTCGTCCTCCATCTGTGCGGCGATCTTCATCGCCTCTTCGATGAGCGTCTCCACGATCTTCGACTCGGGTACGGTCTTGACGACCTCGCCCTTGACGAAGATCTGCCCCTTGCCGTTGCCGGACGCGACGCCGAGATCCGCCTCGCGGGCCTCCCCCGGCCCGTTCACGACACACCCCATGACCGCGACGCGCAGCGGCACTTCCATGCCGTCCAGGCCCGCCGTGACCTCGTCCGCCAGCTTGTACACGTCGACCTGGGCGCGACCGCAGGACGGGCAGGAGACGATCTCCAGGCGCCTCT
Organism: Streptomyces longisporoflavus; assembly: GCF_014649775.1. Taxonomy (GTDB): domain Bacteria; phylum Actinomycetota; class Actinomycetes; order Streptomycetales; family Streptomycetaceae; genus Streptomyces; species Streptomyces longisporoflavus. Next base: position 34,069 of record NZ_BMTR01000004.1, read on the forward strand.
GTCGGAGGCCGAGCGATTCGAGTATCTGGATGCCGACCTTGACCTCCTCGGCGGGCGGCGCCGACAGGGAGACACGGATGGTGTCGCCGATGCCCTCGCTCAGCAGCGCGCCGAAGGCGACCGCCGACTTGATCGTGCCCTGGAAGGCGGGGCCGGCCTCCGTCACGCCGAGGTGCAGCGGATAGTCGCAGGCGGCGGCCAACTGCCGATAGGCGTTGACCATGATCACCGGGTCGTTGTGCTTGACCGAGATCTTGATGTCCCTGAAGCCGTGCTCCTCGAAGAGCGACGCCTCCCACAGGGCCGACTCGACCAGAGCCTCCGGGGTGGCCTTGCCGTACTTGGCGAGCAGCCGCTTGTCGAGCGAGCCCGCGTTCACGCCGATCCGGATCGGCGTACCGGCCGCCGACGCCGCGCGGGCGATCTCGCGCACCTTGTCGTCGAACTGCTTGATGTTGCCCGGGTTCACCCGGACCGCGGCACACCCGGCGTCGATCGCCGCGAAGACGTACTTCGGCTGGAAGTGGATGTCCGCGATCACCGGGATCTGCGACTTGCGCGCGATCGTCGCGAGCGCGTCCGCGTCGTCCTGCGTCGGACACGCGACCCGCACGATCTGGCAGCCGGACGCGGTCAGCTCCGCGATCTGCTGCAACGTCGCCCCGATGTCGGACGTACGCGTCGTCGTCATCGACTGCACCGACACCGGTGCGCCACCCCCCACGGCCACCGGCCCGACCTCGATGCGCCGCGAGAGGCGGCGCCCGGCGATCGGCCGGACCGGCAGCTCAGGAAGGCCCAGTGCGACAGGCGTTCCAGGGGTCATGACGTCACCCCGCGCGGTTGGCGGAAACTGTCTCGCGGGCGGCGCGGATGGACTCCTTGAGGGAGCCCATGGTGGCCAGGACGGCGGTCGGCTCGTATCCGCAGTGCGCCATGCAGTTGGCGCATCGGGGGTCCTTGCCGCGACCGTACTTGTCCCAGTCGGTCTCCTCGATGAGCTCCTTGTACGTGGGGACGTACCCGTCGCTCATCAGATAGCAGGGGCGCTGCCAGCCGAAGAGCGAGTAGTTCGGGATCGCCCACGCGGTGCAGGGGAAGTCCGCCTTGCCCTCGAGGAAGTCGAGGAAGAGCGGCGAGTGGTTCAGGCGCCAGCGACGCCGATTGCCGCCCGCGAAGGCCTTCTTGAAGAGTTCGCGGGTCTGCTCGACGCCCAGGAAGTGCTCCTGGTCCGGCGCCTTCTCGTAGGCGTAGGCGGGCGAGAGCATCATCTCGTCGACCTGCAGCTCGTCGTTGAGGTAGTTGAGCACCTCGATGATGTTCTGCGGTGTGTCGTTGCTGAAGAAGGTGGAGTTGGTGGTGACCCGGAAGCCGCGCCTCTTGGCTTCCTTGATGGCCGCCACCGCCTCGTCGAACACGCCTTCCTTCGCGACGGATTCGTCGTGCCGCTCGCGCATTCCGTCGATGTGCACGGCGAACGCGAAGTACGGGGAAGGCGTGAACTTCTCCAGCTTCTTGCGCAGCAGCATGGCGTTGGTGCAGAGGAAGACATACTTCTTCTTTGCAACCAACTGCCGCACGATTTCGTCGATGTGAGGGTGCATCAGCGGTTCACCGCCCGCGATGGACACCATCGGCGCACCGGATTCAAGGACGGCGCCCACGGCCTGGGCCACCGGCATCCGCTGCTTGAGCACTCCGGCCGGGTGCTGGATCTTTCCGCATCCCTCGCATGCGAGGTTGCACGCGAAGAGCGGCTCCAACTCGACGATCAGCGGGAACTTCTCACGCTTGCGGAGCTTCTGTTCAAAGAGATACGTCGCGACCTTGATGGTCTGGCGCAGCGGCATGGCCATCTGGCTCACCTCCGAGGGAGCAAAGAAGAACGGTGCCATTCGAAAAATGCGGGAAGCACGGCACGAAGAACACGGAAAGCCGATATTCCACCGCGCACGGTGCCGATGCGGACGAGTTCGTGCTGTGGGGCGTCCACGACCACCCGGACGGCGGCAACCGGCCGCTGTCCCGCCCGCAGCGCGCTGTGCAGCGTCACGGCGGACTCCATGTCCACCGCGATCGCGCCCGAGGCGAGCAGGCCGGTGCGTTCGTGGGCGCGGACGACGTGGTCGGAGCCGGTCAGCGGTCCGGTGTGCACGGTGCGGCCGGGCACGGCCCGCATCAGCTCCTCGACCAGCAGTTCCGTACCGACGCAGGGCGTGTGGCCGTGTGCGTCACGGGTCTGGTCGGCGACGACCAGATCACCGGGGTGCATGCCGGGGGCGAGCCCGGCACAGAAGCCGGTGGCCACGACGGCGGCGTGGCGCAGCGGTTCCTTGCCGAGGGCGCCGGTGACGGCCCGCTCGGCGTTCTTGGGGCCCATGCCCGTGCGGAGCATGGTGACGTGCCCGGCGGCGCCCGTGCGGGCCCCGGTGCGCAGGGCGAGGTGTTCGATGCCGAGCGCGCAGGCGATGAGCAGCGGTGCGGGGCCCGGCGCGGCCGGGGTCCGGTCCATCAACCCCCCTCGGCGGAGAGGCCCGCGAAGGGTTCCCCGTTGACGTACCGGCCGAGGGCCGTGAGCGGGAAGACCTGCCGGTAGAGGTGGTAGTTGATGGAGAAGTCCCAGGGAAAGCCGGTGCCGGTGAAGTGGGGCTCGTCCCAGGAGCCGTCGTCACGCTGTGTCTCGGCGAGCCAGGCGATCCCGCGCTCCACGGCCTTGGACTCCCGCTCGCCCGCCGCGAGCAGTGCGAGCAGTGCCCAGGCGGTCTGCGACGCGGTGGAGGCGCCGTGGCCGCGCCATTCCTCGTAGCGGTAGGAGCGCAGGTCCTCGCCCCAGCCGCCGTCGTCGTTCTGCACCGACTCCAGCCAGCCGACGGCGCGGCGCAGCGCGGGATGCGACGCGGGCAGGCCCGCCGCGGTGAGGGCCGGCACCACGGACCCTGTTCCGTAGACGTAGTTGACGCCCCAGCGGCCGAACCACGAGCCGTCCGGCTCCTGTTCGGCGAGCAGCCACTCGATGCCGCGGCGGGTGCGCGGGTCGTGCGCCTTGCCCTCGACGGCGAGCATCTCGACGACGTGCCCGGTGACGTCGGCCGACGGCGGGTCGATGACCTCGCCGAAGTCGCAGAACGGCAGCCGGTTGGGGAAGGGGCTGGTGTTGTCGGCGTCGAAGGCGGCCCAGGCGCCGTTCCTGGACTGCATGCCGAGGGTCCAGCGCATGCCGCGGGAGATCGCGTTCTCCATGCGCGGGCGGTCCGGGTGCGCGATCCGGCGCAGGGCCAGGATGACCTCGGCGGTGTCGTCGATGTCGGGGTAGTTGTCGTTGTGGAACTCGAAGGCCCAGCCGCCCGGCGGCAGTTCGGGCTTGCGGACGGCCCAGTCGCCGGGGCGCGCGATCTCCTCGGCGAGCATCCAGTCCGCCGCCTTGATGAGCTGCGGATGGTCGGCGGGTACGCCCGCGTCGGCGAGCGCGATGGTCGCGAGGCAGGTGTCCCAGACCGGCGACTGGCAGGCCTCGATCATCCGGGCCCCGTCCTCGCGCCAGACCGCGAACCGGTCGAGCGACTCAAGGCCCGCCTTGAGGACCGGGTGTTCGAGGTCGTAGCCGAGCAGATGCAGCGCGATCACGGAGTAGACGGCGGGCGGCTGGATGCCGCCCCAGCAGCCGTCGTTCTCCTGGCGTTCGATGATCCAGCGAGCGGCACTGTTCATCGCGGCCTTGCGCACCCCGCGCGGGGCGACCTTGCGGTAGAGGTGCAGCGCCTTGTCGAGCCGCTGGAACACCCCGTCCCAACTGCCCACGGCGGCAAGGGGTTTGCCGGGGTTCGGCACGCGCGCGTCGGTGTGCAGCTCTTCGAGGGCGAAGGGCGCGGGCCGGACGGGTCGCTTGGCGGAGACGATCGTGAGCGGCACGATCGTCTGGCGGGCCCAGCACCCGAAGTCGTAGATGTTGAGGGGCAGCCACTTGGGGAAGTAGATGAGCTCCGGCGGGAGTTCGGGCAGGTCGTCCCACTTCCACCAGCCGAAGAGGGCGAGCCAGATGCGGGTGAAGACGCGACTCTCGGCGATGCCGCCCCGGTCGCGGATCCACGCGGAGGCCCTCGCCATGTGCGGGTCGTCGGGGGCGTCGCCGGCCAGCCGCAGAGCGACGTACGCCTCGATGGTGGTGGAGAGTTCGCCGGGGCCGCCGAAGAACGTGGCCCAGGTCCCGTCGTCGCGCTGCTCGCCGCGGATGAAGAGCGCGGCGGCGCGGGTGGTCTCCTCGTCCCGGATGCCGAGGAACTGACGGAGCAGCAGGTCTTCGGCGTCCATCGTCACGTTCGTGTCGAGGTCGCCTTTCCACCAGCCCCGGGCGTCCTGCTGCGAGAGCAGGAATTCGGTGGAGCGCTGTATGGCGCGCGCGGCAGCCTCACGTGGCCCTGGCGGCGCGGCGGTCGTGTCGAGTGGCTGGCTGGCCGAAGGTGCGCGGGGCGTCACCGCTCCGGTGCTTCCGTCGGTCGTCGCTGTCATGGCTTCCCCTTCGTGCAGTCGTCTTCTCTGCTGTGGGTCCGCCGTCGGCCGACGCGCTGGGCGCCGGCCGGCGACTGCGAGCGCTATATCTGCCCGATAGTGATCATCTCTTCCGTACGACGACGAAGTCGGCGAGCGCGACGAGCTGCTGCCGCACCCGCTCCGGCATCTCGATGGTGTCCAGGGCCTGGATGGCGATGGTGTGCTGGCGCCTGGCCTCCTCGGCGGTCCACTCGCGGCCGCCCGCCTTCTCGATCAGGGCGGCGCGCGCGGCGAACTCCTCCTCGGAGAAGCTGTCGAAGTCGCTGCTCTTGGCGTCGGCCGCGAGCAGCTCGCCGAGTTGCTCGGACGCGGGCCCGTCCGCGGCGAGCGCGGCCACGACCGGCAGCGACTTCTTGCGCTGGCGAAGGTCGCTCCAGGTCTGCTTGCCGGTGGACTCCGGGTCGCCCCAGATGCCGAGCAGATCGTCCACGGCCTGGAAGGCGAGGCCGAGGTGGTAGCCGTACTTCTCCAGGACGTCGGCGGTGCGGTCGTCGGCGCCGCCGAGGACGGCGCCGATGGAGACCGCGCAGGCCAGCAGGGCGCCGGTCTTGTTGCCCTCCATCTCCAGGCATTCCTCGACGGTGACGCGCTCGCGGTGTTCGTAGGAGATGTCCTGCGCCTGGCCGTCGATCAGGGCACGGGACGCGGCGGTCAGGCGGCGCGTGGCGCGGCCCGCCTCGACGGTGCCGATCTCCAGGAGGATCTCGTTGGCGAGCGCGAAGAGGGCGTCGCCGACGAGGATGGCCTGGGCGGGGCCGTGCACCTTCCACACCGTGTCGCGGTGGCGGCGCTGTTCGTCGCCGTCCATCAGATCGTCGTGCAGCAACGAGAAGTTGTGGACCAGTTCGACGGCAACGGCTCCGGGTACGCCGACTTCCGGCGCGGCCCCCGCGGCTTCCGCGGAGAGCAGGGCGAGCGCGGGGCGCACGGCCTTGCCGCCGTCACCGTCCGCCGGGTTGCCCTCGGCGTCGATCCAGCCGAAGTGGTAGGCGGCGACGGTGTCCATGGGCGGCGCGAGACGGTCCACGGCCGACCGCAGCACCGGGGTGGCCAGCGTCCTTCCGCGCTCGAGCAGTGAGGTCACGTCCACCGTGTCGGCAGCCGATTCGGCCGAGGGCACAGTCGGCACAGTCTCTCCTCTTGTTCCGGTGCTGAATTTCCGGGGAACTGACCCCAGAAGGTCTGGCTTCACGCGGCCTCCTCGACGTCGAAGAGGTGATCACGTGGTCGGTCCAGTGCGGAGAGTGCTGCCCGGGCGGCGCTGATGCCGCTGCGGACGGCGCTCTCCATGGTCGCGGGCCACCCTGTGGCGGTCCACGCCCCGGCCAGGTACAGGCCGGGAGCCTTGGTGCGAGCACCGGGCCGCAGCCGGCCCACGCCGGGAGTCGGCGCGAACGTCGCCGTACGCTCCCGGGTCACGAAGAAGTCCCGTACCTCCGCCCCGTGCGCGGCGGGCAGCAGCCGCTCGAGCTCGGGCAGATAGCGCTCGCGCAGCGCGGCGACGGGAGCGTCGATCTCGTCGTGGGCGGCGGACTGGGACAGCGCGAGGTACTGGCCCTCCGTGAGCCCGGAGGCGTCGGTCCGGTCGAACACCCACTGCACCGGCGAGCCGATGGCCGCGAAGAAGGGCCGCTTGAGGACCTTGCGGTCGTACACGACGTGGATGTTGAGGATCGGCGCGGTGTCGATGTCGAGGAGCCGGTCGGGCTCGTCGAGCGCGCCGTCCGGGAGCAGGTCGTGCGTCTCGTGCTGCGGCACGGCGAGCACGACCGTTTCCGCCCGGATCTCTTCGCCGGGAACTTGGACCAGCCAACCCCCGTTCTCCGTACGGGAGATGGAGGTGACTCGTGTCCTCAGTTCGGTTCGCACGCCCGCGGAGTCGAGCGCCTTGCGGGCGAGCGTGTCATGGAGATCACCGAGGGGCACGCGTGCCCAGCCGATGTCGGCGGCGCCCGGCTGCGAGAGCAGTCCGGTCTTGAAGACCATGGCGGCGAGTCCGAGGGAGGAGTCCCCCGCGACGGCGTTCAGCGTGGCCACACCGACGAGGTCCCACAGGGCCTCGATCGCGCGCGCCGACTGACCGTGAGCGGCCAGCCAGCTGCCGAAGTCCTTGCCGTCAAGGTCGGGGTCGGCCGGGTCGAGACCCTTGAGGGCGAGCGCGGCGCGGCCCACGCTCGCGCGCTCCGCGAGCGACAGGTGCGGATACGTGGCAAGGCTTGCCGCCAGGTGCAGCGGCACGGGCAGCGCGGTGCGGCGAAGGCGCCCGAGGCGGTTTCGGCCGGCGTCGAGCACGGGCACGTCGAGTCGCTCCTGCACGGGTGCGAGAGCCGTGCCGTCGACGCGGTCGAGGAACCAGCGGTAGGCGTTGCAGCAGCGCAGATAGACGTGCTGGCCGTTGTCGACGGTCAGCTCGCCGCGCTTGAAGGAGAAGGCGAGCCCGCCGAGGCGCGGCCGCCCTTCGAGCAGGGTCACGCGCAGTCCCGCGTCGGCGAGGGAGAGCGCCGCGGTGATGCCGGCGAGGCCTCCGCCGACCACCACCGCGGCCCCGCGTCCTGCTTCGCCGTCGGCCTCCGCGGCCGATCGCGTGCCGTCGTCCTTCATGCTCTTTCCCCCTCGGCCGTTGCAGTCTGGGACGCCGGGGCGGAGCGGAGGGTTGCCCACCGGCCACAGGAGATTGTCCTACGTTCGCCGCATCTGCCGTGGATGCCCATCAGGTACGCCTCCTGATGGTCTGTCGGGAGATGGTGCGCGCATCGAGACCGGAGAGACCGCGCACGGCGACATACGCCTTTTCGCGGCCCGGCAGCGAGACGCGGCCCCGCAGGACCGCCTCCGGCTCCCGCTCGATGCGGTCGAGCAGCCGGCGGTAGATGCCCGCCATGGCGGCGACGCAGGCCCCGCTGCGCCGGTCGAGCATGGGAAGCAGCCGGTATCCCTCGGCGAAGAGGGCGCGCGCCCTGCGCACCTCGAAGTGCACGAGCCCGGCGAAGTCGGATCCGGCGGGCGGCTCCGAGCCGGTGAACCCGGCGGAGCAGCCGAACTTGGCGAGGTCGTCGGCCGGCAGATAGGTGCGCCCGCCCTCCGCGTCCTCGCGCACGTCGCGCAGGATGTTGGTCAATTGGAGCGCGAGGCCGAGCGTGTCCGCGTACTCCGGCGCGCGCTCGGCGTTGAGCGCCCCCCGTTCCGTGCCGAACACGCCGAGCGAGAGCCGCCCGATGGCCCCGGCCACGCACCGGCAGTAGACCTTGAGGTCCTCCCACGTCTCGTACGTCTCGCCGCGGACGTCCATCAGGACGCCGTCGATCAGTTCGTCGAGGCCGCCGAGCGGGATGGGGAAGTGCGCGGCGGCATGCGCGAGCGCCACCGCCACGGGGTCGGTGTCGTCCTCGTCCACCCGGCCCTCGCGGATCCGGACGAGCAGCGCCCTGGTCTCGTCGAGGCGCTCGGCCTTGACGTCCGGGGCGAGCGCGCCGTCGCCGATGTCGTCCACGCGGCGCGAGAGGGCGTAGAGCGCCGACATCGCGCGGCGCTTGGGCATCGGGAGCAGCCTGATGCCGTACGCGAAATTGCGTGCCTGCTGTCCGGTCACGGCCTCGCAGTAGCTGTATGCGGCGAGTACCGGCGCGGACACGTTCGGGCCTGACTCCACGGTCCGGCTCACCCCTCTCCTCGCAGAACCGCCCCCGCCTCACGCAGCAAACGCGGCTTGGCGGGCTTCGGCGGTCCGGGAAGTACGTCGTATCCGGCGGCGGCGATCGCGTGAACCGCTGCCCTCCCCCCAGCCACGAAGCCCGCAAGCAGCACCTTCAGCCTGCCGTGGACGCTACCCACCAAGGGGGTTCCTTCATTCAGGAGGCAGCGGGCGCGTTCTGCTTCATATGCAACCAGCGCGCGCACCGATGCGCCTGCTGTCGGTGCGGCCAGATCCCGTTCCCGGACGTGGAAGCGTTTCATGTCCTCGGCCGGCAGGTAGATGCGGTCCCGTCCCAGGTCCTCGGCGACGTCCTGGAGGTGCTCGACGATCTGGAGGGCGGTGCACACGGCGTCCGAGCGGCGGATCCGCTCCGGGGTCGCGGTGCCGGTGATGCCGAGGACGAGCCGGCCCACGGGGTTCGCGGACAGCTCGCAGTAGGCGAGCAGGTCGTCGTACGTCTCGTAGCGCGTGACGAGCTGGTCCTGGCGGTTGGCCTCGATCAGGCCGAGGAAGGGCTCGGGCGTGAGGCCGCAGCGGCGCACGGTGGGCTGGAGCGCCCGCAGCAAGGGGTGCCGCGGTGTGGCGTCGAAGACCCGGTGCAGGTCGGCCTCGAAGGCGTCCAGGAGGACGAGCCGGTCGTCGGCGGCCTCCGGGTCCACGCCGAGGTGGCGGGCGTCGGCTCCGCCGGGGGCCAGGTCGCCGTCGCCGATGTCGTCGACGAGGCGGGCATAGCCGTACACGGCCATGAGGTCGCCGCGCCAGGCGCGGGGCAGGAAGAAGGGCGCCACGGGGAAGTTCTCGTCCGCGGCCTTCGCGAGGACGGCGGATGCGTCGCGTAGCTGGAGATCATCCGTAGCCATTGCCGTCACATCTCCCGTTCTACACTGCCGATCCAATACATCCTATTTCGGACACGCCGCCCGGCCCTCCGCGAGGCGGACCGTGCCATGAGCCGGGGCGCCGCGCGATATCGCCCCACTTGCCGCGAATCAGCACCGGTACAGCTTACGTTGTACAACGCGGCCTGCGTCGTCGGGGTGTTCAGCGCATCACAACAACACACCGATTGGCGTCAAAGTTCCCCGGGCTTACGGGACTTGAGTGATTCGGGGCAACTAACGGGGCGATCGGAGACTCAGGAAGCGGCAGGGCCCCGCCGGATTCACTCCGGCGGGGCCCTGGCTCGTTCGGGTGTACGGAAGGGGCTATTTGCCCGTGAACTTCTCGTACTCCTTTATGACCTCGTCGGTCGGCCCGTCCATGCGGAGCTCGCCGCGTTCCAGCCACAGCACGCGGTCGCACGTGTCGCGGATGGACTTGTTGTTGTGGCTGACGAGGAAGACCGTGCCGGCCTCCTTGCGCAGCTCGCGGATGCGGGCCTCGGAGCGCTTTTGGAACTTGCGGTCGCCGGTCGCGAGCGCCTCGTCGATCATCAGGACGTCGTGGTCCTTGGCGGCCGCGATGGAGAAGCGCAGGCGGGCCGCCATGCCGGAGGAGTAGGTCCGCATCGGCAGGGTGATGAAGTCGCCCTTCTCGTTGATGCCCGAGAAATCGACGATGTCCTGGTAGCGGTCCCTGATCTGCTCGCGTGTCATGCCCATCGCGAGTCCGCCGAGAATGACGTTGCGCTCGCCCGTCAGGTCGTTCATCAGGGCCGCGTTCACGCCGAGCAGCGAGGGCTGGCCGTCGGTGTAGACCTTGCCCTTCTCGGCGGGCAGCAGGCCGGCGATGGCGCGCAGCAGGGTCGACTTTCCGGAGCCGTTCGAGCCGATCAGGCCGATGGCCTCGCCGCGGTAGGAGGTGAAGCTGACGCCGCGCACGGCGTGCACCTTGCGCACGCCCCGCTCCTCGCCGCGCCTGAGGATGCGGCTCAGCGCCGAGGTGGCGCTGCCCTTGCCCGTCTTGGCGCCGTTCACGCGGTACACGATGTGCAGGTCGTCGGCGATGACGGTGGGGATGTGCGTCTTGTCGGGGTTCTTGTCCTCGTCAGCCACGGCCGTAACGCTCCTCAGCCTTCCAGAAGTACACGAAGCCCACTACGCCGAACAGAACCGCCCAGCCGACGGCGATGAACCACACGTGCTCCGGCAGGTACGAGGAGCCGTAGTCGTCGATCATGGCGAAGCGGATCAGGTCCATGTAGACGGCGGCCGGGTTCCACTGGAGCACGTCCCCCACCCAGCTGGGCACGCTCTCCTTGGTGGCGAGCATCGCGGGGATGCTGAACATGACGCCCGAGGCGTACATCCAGGTCCGCATCACGAACGGCATCAGCTGCGCCAGGTCGGGCGTCTTGCTGCCCATCCGGGCGAAGATCAGCGCCAGACCCATGTTGAACAGGAACTGCAGGAGCAGCGCGGGAAGGACCAGGAACCAGGACAGGGCCGGGAAGATCCCGAACGCGCACATGATGATGACGAGCACGATCATCGAGAACAGCAGCTGCTGGAGCTGCTGGAGCGCGAAGGAGATCGGCAGCGAGGCCCGCGGGAAGTGCAGCGCCCGCACCAGGCCGAGGTTGCCGGAGATCGCCCGCACGCCGGCCATGACCGAGCTCTGCGTGAACGTGAAGACGAAGACGCCGGTCACCAGGAAGGGCACGTAGATGTGGTGCGGAATGCCCTCCCTCGCGCCGAGGAGCAGTCCGAAGATGAAGAAGTAGACCGCGGCGTTCAGGAGCGGCGTCGCCACCTGCCACAGCTGGCCGAGCTTGGCCTGGCTGTACTGGGCGGTCAGCTTCGCCTGGGAGAAGGCGAGGATGAAGTGGCGCCGTCCCCAGAGCTGGTGGACGTACTCGAAAAGTCCGGGCCGTGCGCCGCTGACGGTCAGACCGTACTTGGCGGCGAGATCGGCCCGGGAGAGCCCGTCATCGGGCGGCGGTGTCGACGGGGATGCTGTCACCGCGACCCCGCCGTCATGCGTTGTCTCACTCACGAGTGGAAACTTTCGTCTTCAGATGCGCAGCCGGTCGGGCGTAGGCGTGGGCCAGGGACCGGGGTATGGCCCAGATGTTCTCAGACCCGAGCTTCTCAGATCACAGGAGGTCGGCCCAGTCGGGTCAGGCGCCACACCGTACGCCACTTCATCGGCTTGCGCGGTCCGCACGGCGTCGTCCAGCCCTCCTTGAAGCCGCCGAACCAGGCCTTGAGCGCGGGCCCCGAAGGCTTCCTGGCCAGGGTCAGGAGCATCCACACGCCGAGGTAGACCGGGACCAGGAGCGCGGGCAGATTCCGGCGGGCGAGCCAGACACGGTTGCGGGCGACCATCCGGTGGTAGACCGCGTGCCGCGAGGGGGCGGTCGTCGGGTGGAAGAGCACCATGTCGGCGCGGTAGTCGATCATCCAGCCCGCGTTCAGGGCACGCCAGGCGAGGTCGGTCTCCTCGTGGGCGTAGAAGAACTCGTCGGGCAGCCCGCCGACCTCGGCCATGACCTGCGTACGGACGGCGTTGGCGCCGCCGAGGAAGGTCGTCACGCGCGAGGAGCGCATCGGGTCGGCCGCGCGCAGGCGCGGAACGTGGCGACGCTGGGTCTCCCCCGTGTCCGGGTCCGCGATGCGGAAGCTGATGATGCCCAGCTTCGGGTCGGCGGCGAAGGCCTCGCGGCACAGCTGGGCCGTGTCCGTGTTGGCCAGGAGGCCGTCGTCGTCGAGGAAGAGGAGCACGTCGACATCCGTGCCGCCGGGGCCGAAGGCCTCGATGCCGACGTTGCGTCCGCCGGGGATGCCGAGGTTCTCGGGCAGCTCGACGGTGCGTACGCCCTCGGGGACGTCGGGCACGGGGGCGCCGTTGCCGACGACCACCACCTCGACCGGGTCGCCGTCCTGCTTGGCGACCGAGTCGAGCAGGGCGCGCAGCTCCTGCGGCCGGTTGCCCATGGTGATGATGACCGCGCCGACCTTCAGGGGCCGGCTCCCCGCGGCACTCACTTCAGCCTGCTGGAAGCGAGGATGGACACGAGGTGCAGCAGCGTCTGGAGCAGCGCGATACCGGCGAGTACGGCGACACCGAGCCGCGAGAAGAACAGATCGCCCCGCACCTGGTCCACGATCGCCAGGACCAGGATGAGCAGGGACGCCTCGATGCCGAGCACGAGCCGGTGGAACTTCAGCGCGCCCGCGGCCCGGCGGGCCAGGGCCATGCCGGAGGAGCGCGGCTCGGAGGCCGACTCCTTGACCGGCGCGAGGCCCTGCTGGTGGCGGGCGACACCGACGAGGTCGGTCTCCGCCTTGATCAGGATGGCGCCGAGCGCGGCGAGCGTGCCGAGGAAGGCCCACAGCCAGTCGATCCGGCCCGAGCCCCACAGGTCGGCGGCGCGCAGACCGAAGCCGACCAGGACCGCGGCGTCGCACAGGTAGGCGGCGACCCGGTCGAGGTAGACCCCGGCCATGGAGTACTGCTTGCGCCAGCGGGCGATCTCTCCGTCGACGCAGTCGAGCAGGAGATACAGCTGGACCATGATCACGCCGAGCACGGCGCCCGTGATCCCCGGCACCAGAAGCGCCGGGGCGGCGAGGGCGCCGGCCACGGTCATCAGATACGTGAGCTGGTTGGGCGTGATCCTGGTGTTCACCAGGTAGCGGTCGCAGCGCAGCGAGATCTCTCGCATGTACAGGCGTCCCGCCCAGTGCTCACCGCTGCGCCGGTCCTTCACCCCTGCGGGGTGAACGACGGGGCGGAGTTCAGCTACCGATGGCCTTGGCATAGTCGGCGTATGCGTCCTTGATCTGGTCGGAATTCAGATTGAGGTGCTCGAGGATCGTGTAGCGCCCGGGGCGCGTCTGCGGGGCGTACTCCACGACCTGGACGAACTCGTCCACGGTGAAGCCGATCTCCTCCGGCGTCACGGGAAGGCCGTGCCTGCGCAGCACCTCCACCATGTACAGCGACTCCTCGCGCGCTCCACGGAGGAACATCGCGAAGGCCGCGCCCAGACCGCACTGCTCGCCGTGGCTGGCCGCGCGCTTGGGGAAGAGGAGGTCGAAGGCGTGGTTGATCTCGTGGCAGGCGCCGGACGCCGGGCGGGAGTCGCCCGACACGGACATCGCGATGCCGGTGAGGACCAGACCCTCGGCGAGGACCTGCAGGAAGGCGTCGTCGCCGACGCCGCCGGGGTGGCGCAGGACCGCTTCGCCCGCCTGGCGCGCCATCGCGGCCGCGAGGCCGTCGATGTCCTCGCCGCGTTCACGGGCGGCGAGCTCCCAGTCCGCGATCGCGGAGATGTTGGACAGGGCGTCGCCGATGCCGGAGCGCACGAACCGTACGGGGGCCTCACGGATCACGTCGAGGTCGATGACGACCGCGATGGGGTTCGGCACTCCGTACGAACCGCGGCCCGCGTCGTTGTCGAGCGTAGCGACCGGCGAGCACAGGCCGTCGTGCGACAGGTTCGTCGCGACGGCGACCAGCGGCGCGCCGACCCGCGCGGCGGCGAACTTGGCGCAGTCGATGATCTTGCCGCCGCCGAGGCCGACGACCGCGTCGTAGCGGCCCTTCTTGATGGCGTCGGCGAGCTTGATGGCGTCATCGAGCGTGCCGCCGCCGACCTCGAACCACTCGGCGGTGGGCAGCGACGGTTCGAGCCGCTCGCGGAGCACCGCGCCGGAGCCGCCGCTGATGGCGACGGCGAGCTTGCCGCTTGACGAGCAGATCCGCTGGTCGGCCAGGACCCCGGCCAGGTCGTTGAGCGCCCCCGGCCGGATGTCCACGACGACCGGCGAGGGGATGAGCCTCGTCAGTACTGGCACGCGATCTCCCGGCCCTTGGCGAGGTCGTCGTGGTTGTCGATCTCGACCCACTTGACGTCGCCGATCGGCTCCACGTCGACCTTGAAGCCGCGGTTGACGAGCTCCTGGTAGCCGTCCTCGTAGTAGAGGTCGGGGTCGCGCTCGAAGGTGGCCTTCAGGGCGTCGGCCAGCTGCTCGGCGGCGTCGCCCTCGATGAGCGTGACACCGATGTACTCACCGGTGGCGGTCGCCGGGTCCATCAGCTTGGTGATCTTCTGGACGCCCTTCTCGGGGTCCACGATGACCTTCATCTCCTCGTCGGCGAGGTTCTTCACCGTGTCGAGGGCGAGGATGATCTTCTTGCCGTCGCCGCGGGCGGCGAGCAGCGTCTTCTCGACGGAGACCGGGTGCACGGTGTCGCCGTTGGCGAGGATCACCGTGTGCTTGATCGCGTCACGACCGCACCAGAGGGAGTAGGCGTTGTTCCACTCCTCGGCCTTGTCGTTGTCGATCAGCGTGAGCTTGAGGCCGTACTTCTCCTCGAGCGCCGCCTTGCGGTCGTAGACCGCCTCCTTGCGGTAGCCGACGATGATGGCCACCTCGGTGAGACCGATCTCCGCGAAGTTGCCGAGGGTCAGGTCGAGGATGGTGGTGTCACCGTCGACCGGCACCAGGGCCTTGGGAAGCGTGTCGGTGTAGGGGCGAAGACGCCGTCCGGCGCCGGCCGCCAGCACAAGGCCGATCATGCGGGTTCTCCTTCATCGTGTACGGCGGGTGCTCCGCGTTTATGGGCGGTCACCCAGAAGCGGATGCTCTCGACGAGCACCACAAGTGCCACGGCCACGGCGAGTGCCGTGAGCGCGACGGTGAAATCTGTGTCGGTGAGCAGGGTGGCGGCGAGGGCGACCACCAGCGTCCTGCCCTCATGCCCGCCGATCGTCCGCACCAGCCAGTGCGGCGGCGCGCCCGCGCCGCCGCGAATCCGGTACACCGTGTCGTAGTGATGGTAGGCGACGGCGGACACCAGTCCGAAAGCCGCGGGCAAGGCGCCGTTCACGTCCGCCTTGGCGGCGAGCAGCAGGATCGTGCCGTACTCGGCCGCGCGGAAGAACGGCGGGACCAGCCAGTCGAGGGCGCCCTTGAGGGGGCGGGCGACGGCGAGCCCCGACGTGACGACGTAGATCACCGCGGCGACGACGACCCACGGGCTGCCGTAGGACGTCAGGCCCGCCACGCAGGCGAGCACCGCGCCGCCGGCGAAGGCGATGACCGGCGCGGGGAGTCCGACGCTCCTGAGTGCCGCGAAGGCGGCGGCGAGCGGCCCGGTGTCGGCGAGGTCACCGAGTGCCTGTGCGGCGCGGTCGGTGCGGGTGGCCCTGCGGGTCAGCGAGCGCAGGACACGGCCCGCCGTGGTGTAGCAGGCGGCGAGGCCGCAGCCGATGAGCAGCACGATCAGGGTGATGCGGGGGGTGGTCACCGCGGTGAGGACGGCGATCAGCGCCCAGCGCTCGCCGATCGGCAGCACGATCATCCGGCGCAGCCAGACGGTCCAGCCGACGCTGTCGAGCTTGTCCGATAGGGCGGCCGTGGGGCTGGTGTTGGCATTGGCGGCGATGCTGTCGGCGTTCGCCTCGTTGAAGGAGAAGTCCACGACGTGCCGGGCCGTCTGCAGGACCATCGCGCCGAGCGCGAGCGCCCACACGTCGTCGCCACCGCGGGCCGCGCCCAGCGCCAGGCCCGCGTAGTAGGCGTACTCCTTGGCCCGGTCGAAGGTCGCGTCGAGCCAGGCGCCCAGCGTCGAGTACTGCAGGGAGTAGCGGGCCAACTGCCCGTCCGTGCAGTCCAGGACGAAGGAGAAGAGCAGGAGCAGACCGGCCGCGACGAAGCCGCCGCGGGTGCCGGTGGCCGCGCAGCCCGCCGCGATCAGGGCGACGAGCAGCGAGGCGGTGGTGACCTGGTTGGGAGTGAGGCCGCGGCGCGCGCACCAGCGGGCGATGTAGCGCGAGTACGGGGAGATGCAGTACGTCGTGAAGAAGCCGTCCCGCGATTTGACGGCCGTGCGCAGGCGTACGGCCTCGTCGTCCACGGCGGCGACGGCCTGGCGCGCCTCGTTGCGCGTCTGCGGGTCGCTGGGCACGGTGGCGACGAGGGTGCCGAGGTCGGGGCGGTGGACGTCGCGGCCTTCGGCGGCCAGGGTCTCGGAGACGTGGTCCGCGAGCGCCTCCACCGTCAGGGCGGAGCCGCCGCCGTTGCCGGAACCGGTGGCGGCGCCGAGGGCGCGCGTCAGGTCGGCCCGGGCCTCGGGCTGAGCGGTGACGGCGCCGGGGACGGCCGAGGCCGCGAAGCGCGGGTCCGTCAGGCCGAGGCGGAGCGCGTGGACGTGGCCCACGAAGCGCGCGTCGACGATCGCGACCCGCTGCCCGGCAGGGACGGCGGCGAGCAGCGTCTCGGTGTCCGCCGCGTCGGAGGCGACCCGGACGTCAAACCCCAGGGACCGCAGATCGCCTTCGAGCGGCGACCCGGGGACCGGCTGACCGGTCAGGATGGCGGTCGACAGACGAACTCACTCCTTGATTGCCGGCGCGCGCGCCGGGCACGTGCGTGATGAGGGGCGCCCCTGGCCGACACGGGCCGGGCGGCACGTCGGCAGAGGCTATCGGATGATGGGAAGCGGGCGTTCACCGCCCGTTTACGGCCCCATAAGCATGACCTGCAGAGGCCTCCGCCAACTCGATCATCATGGTCGATCGGGGGCGGCGGCCACAAACCGCGCTTCATGCGACCGGCACAAACGACATAAAGTCGACGCCCATGACATGGATGATCACAGGTGGAGCGGGATATATCGGGGCGCATGTGGCGCGGGCGATGGCCGGTGCCGGTGAGCGGGTCGTCGTCCTCGACGACGTCTCGGCCGGGGTGCCCGAGCGGCTCCCGGCGGACATCCCCCTCATCAGGGGCTCGTCGCTCGACGCCGAGCTGCTGCGGCGGGTCTTCGCCGAGCACGAGGTGACGGGTGTGGTGCATCTCGCGGCCCGCAAGCAGGTCGGCGAGTCCGTGGAGCAGCCGCTGCGCTACTACCGGGAGAACCTGGGCGGCCTGGTGACGCTGCTCGAAGCGGTGGCCGAGGCCGGCATCAAGCGCTTCGTCTTCTCCTCGTCGGCCGCGGTGTACGGCAACCCGCCCGACGCGGCCCTGGTGACGGAGGCCACCCCCTGCGTGCCGATCAACCCCTACGGCGAGACGAAGCTCGCCGGGGAGTGGCTGGTGCGGTCCGCGGGGCGGGCGCACGGCATCGCGACGGTGTGCCTGCGCTACTTCAACGTGGCGGGCGCCGCGGCTCCCGAGCTCGCGGACAACGGGGTCTACAACGTGATCCCGATGGTCTTCGACCGGCTCACCCGCGGCGAGTCGCCGCGGATCTTCGGCGACGACCATCCGACGCCGGACGGCACGTGCGTACGCGACTACGTCCACGTCGCCGACCTCGCCGACGCCCACCTCGCGGCGGCCCGCCGCGTCGAGTCGCACCCCGAGGGGGACCTGACGGTGAACATCGGCCGGGGCGAGGGCGTTTCCGTACGCGAACTCGTCACGCTCATCGGCGAGATCTCCGGCGACGCCCGCCCGGCACTCGTCGAGCCGCGCCGCGAGGGCGACGCGCCGCGCGCCGTGGCGGACGCGAGCCTGGCCGCGGAGAAGCTGGGCTGGAAGGCGCGGCGCACGGTACGCGAGATGGTCGAATCCGCGTGGGCGGGTTGGTGCCTCCACCACCCCGAGGTGCGCCGCTCCTGATCGCGTCAACGCTCTGACCTGCGGTCATTTCCGCAGGTCAGAGCATATGACAACGGTGTTCAGTGCCGTGTTGCCGGGTACCCCCTCCCCGTAGTTCACTGTGATCGCGACAGACGCGCGACCGGGGAACAGAAGACCGATACCGAGCACACGGAGGCGGCTTCCATGGGGGCAGGGCACGACCACGGACACGCTCATCACGGGGGGACCGCGACGGCGGCGTACCGGGGGCGGCTGCGTATCGCCCTCTCGATCACGCTGACCGTCATGGTGGTGGAGATCGTCGGCGGCATCATGGCGGATTCGCTCGCGCTCATCGCGGACGCGACGCACATGGCCACGGACGCCCTCGGCCTCGGCATGGCGCTGCTCGCGATCCAGTTCGCGGGCCGCCCGGCGACGGAGAACCGCACCTTCGGCTATGCCCGCGCCGAGATCCTGGCCGCGCTCGCCAACTGTCTGCTGCTGCTCGGCGTCGGCGGTTACGTCCTGTTCGAGGCGATCCAGCGGTTCATCACGCCCGCCGAAACCGCGGGCGGACTGACCATCGCCTTCGGCGTCGTCGGCCTGGTGGCGAACATGATCTCGCTCTCGCTCCTGATGCGCGGCCAGCAGGACAGCCTGAACGTGCGCGGTGCGTTCCTTGAGGTCATGGCCGACGCCCTTGGCTCCCTCGCGGTGATCGTGGCGGCGGTCCTCATCCTGACGACCGGCTGGCAGGCCGCGGACCCGATCGCCTCACTGGTCATCGGCCTCATGATCGTCCCGCGTACGGTGAAGCTCCTGCGGGAGACCCTGAACGTCCTCCTGGAGTCCGCGCCGAAGAACGTCGACATGGCCGAGGTCCGCTCGCACATACTGGCCCTGCCGGGCGTCGAGGACGTCCACGACCTGCACGCCTGGACCATCACGTCGGGAATGCCGGTCCTCTCCGCACACGTGGTCGTCAGCACCGAGACGCTGAACGCGATCGGCAACGAGAAGATGCTGCACGAACTGCAGGGCTGCCTGGGCGACCACTTCGACGTCGAGCACTGCACATTCCAACTGGAGCCGATCGGCCACGCGGAACACGAGGCGAAGCTCTGCCACTGACGCCCCTGAGAGTGGCTTCCGGTGGTTCCTTGCGAGCAGCACCGGTCTCGTGCGGCAGACTTGAGGCTCGTAGACCGAAGCGAAGGATGGGTATGCCGACCACACCTGCCACCGCGGCGAACAGTTCGTCGAACGGCACCGGAGAAGCGATCTTGCTGGAACTCGTGGACGAGGACGGCAGGACGATCGGCACAGCGGAGAAACTCTCCGCGCATCAAGCGCCCGGGCAGCTGCACCGGGCGTTCTCCGTTTTCCTCTTCGACGAGCAGGGGCGGCTGCTCCTGCAACAGCGCGCCCTCGGCAAGTACCACTCCCCCGGCGTCTGGTCGAACACCTGCTGCGGCCACCCGTACCCCGGCGAGGCGCCGTTCGCGGCCGCCGCGCGCCGGACGTACGAGGAGCTGGGCGTCTCGCCCTCGCTGCTCGCGGAGGCGGGCACGGTGCGCTACAACCACCCGGACCCGGACTCGGGCCTGGTGGAGCAGGAGTTCAACCACCTCTTCGTGGGGATGGTCCAGTCGCCGCTGCGGCCCGACGCCGACGAGGTGGGCGAGACCGCGTTCGTGACGGCCGGGGAGCTGGCGGAGCGGCACGCCGAGGGACGGTTCTCCGCGTGGTTCATGACGGTCCTCGACTCGGCGCGGCCCGCGATCCGTGAGCTGACGGGGCCTTCCGCCGGCTGGTGAGTCAACTTCCGTGCGGGGCGGCTCCGTTGGGCTTCAGGGGCAGGGCCGCCCAGATGACCTTGCCCCCGCTCGCGGTCTGCTCGACGTCGCAGGCGCCGCCCGCCTCCTGGGTGATCTCGCGGACCAGGAGAAGACCGCGGCCGCCGGTCTGGCCGTGGTCGGCCACCAGGGCGGTCGGGCGGTAGGGATGGTCGTCCTCCACGGAGACCCGCACCCACTCGGCGCCCACCGCCACCTCCACCGCCAGCATGGGCGAGAGCAGGGCCGCGTGCCGCACCGCGTTGGTGACCAGTTCGGAAACGATCAGGAGCAAGCCCTGCACGAGGTCGTCCGACGCGGGCACGCCCTGCCGGGTGAGCAGGTCGCGTACCGCGTGCCGTGCCTGGGGCACCGAGGCGTCGACCGCGGCGGCGGTGAACCGCCACACCCCCTCGTACGGCACCTTCTCGGTCTCGCGAGGGAGTGGGCCCAGCCCCCTCCCCTCGTCGTCCATCGTCCGGTCGCCGCCCTTGCGCTCGATTGTCACCACACATCGAGTGTTGGGAACGCACTGGGTGCGACCGCATGACTGACCAGAAGTCAGCAATTATCGGCGGTATCTGATCACGTTCGTCCGACCGCGTCAGCCCTACGACAGTTCCTGTTCCCCCGGCTTCGCTTTCGTGCCTTCTTCGGTTTGTACGGGTTGTGCCGGTTGTGCGGGGGGTTCTTGGCGCTCCGTGACCATGCTCACGATCCGGCGCCCGCCGAGGCCCGTGGCCAGCAGGCCCAGGCCGTCGAAGAGCAGTGCGAGCGAGAAGAAGCAGCCGATCACGTACTGGCTGCTGCTGGGCCAGTTGGCGAGCACGAGGATGCCGAGCAGCAGACCGAAGGCACCCTGCACGAGCGTCCAGCCGAACTGCGGTCCGCGCACCACCAGGCTCCCGACCAGGCGGAAGACACCTCCGGTCAGGAACAGCAGCGCCGCGAACATCGTCAGAGCCTCCGCCGCCACTTCCGGCCTGCGGATGATCACTACACCGGCCGCGAGGTTCAGCGCCGCCACCACGACACCCAGCCAGAAGAAGTTCGTGCCGCGCGACTGCACCGCGTGCAGCAGCCCGACGAAGCCGCCCACCAGGAGCAGCCAGCCGAAGAGGAGCATGGAGGTGAGGGTGGCCACGCCCGTGTACACGAGGCCCACGATTCCCGCCACCGCGAGGATCGCGCCGAGCAGGGCGAGCCAGCCGAAGCCGCGGTTGAGCCGCTTGGCGTCTTTGGCCCCCGGCGCGGCGGGGTTCGGCGGCCCGCTGGACCCGGGGCTCTCGGCGGATGGGGAGGTGTCGGCGGGCTTGGAGGTCTTGAACAGGGCCATCAGCGTCTCCGTCCTGCTTCCCCCGCTGCGCAGAGTTCTCAGGGCCGCCCCTTCTTGATCGTACGTTCGGGGCGTGCGGATAGCATCCGGCGCATGGAGCCGCAGCTGAGGCACGCCGTCACCGACGGTGTCGCCACCGTCGTCATCGACCATCCGGCCAAGCGCAACGCCATGACGGCGGACATGTGGCGGCAGCTGCCGCCGCTGCTCGCCGGGCTCGCCGCCGACCCGGCCGTACGGACGGTCGTGCTGACCGGCGAGGGCGCGACCTTCTGCGCGGGGGCCGACATCTCCTCGCTGCGGCAGTCGCCGGGCGAGGCACAGGAGCTCGCGGTGCTGGCCGAGGAGGCGCTCGCGGCCTTTCCGAAGCCGACGCTCGCGGCGGTGCGGGGCTACTGCGTGGGCGGGGGCAGCCAGCTCGCGGCGGCCTGTGATCTGCGGTTCGCGGACGAGGGCGCCCTCTTCGGGATCACTCCGGCGAAGCTGGGCATCGTCTACCCTTCCTCGTCCACGCGGCGCCTGGTGTCCCTTGTGGGGCCCGCCACCGCCAAGTACCTGCTGTTCTCGGGCGAGTTGATCGGTGCGGAACGTGCGCTGCGCACCGGTCTGGTGGACGAGGTGCCGCCCGCGGGCGAGCTGGACAAGCGGGTCGCGGAGTTCACCAGGATCCTCGCCGCGCGCTCGCAGCTGACGCAGGCCGCGGCCAAGGAGTTCGCCGCGGGGCGCCTTGACCGGGACGCCTACTGGGGCGAGCAGGCGCGCGCGGGCGGCGACACCGCCGAGGGTGTCGCCGCCTTCCTGGAGCGCCGCGAGCCGCGCTTCACGTGGATGCCCCGGGCGACCCCCGCCGACTGAAGCGGCCGGCCGCGCGGAACTGCTCGACCAGGTGCGCCGGCGCCTTCCGCGGCGAACCGGCGTCGTAGGGCGGCTGCGGGTCGTACTCCGTCAGGAGCTGCACGGCCCGGGCCCGCTCGTCCCCCGCGATCCGGCCGACGAGGGCGAGCCCCATGTCGATGCCGGAGGAGACGCCGGCCGCCGTGACGTACTTGCCGTCGAACACGACCCGCTCCTCCGTCGGCTCCGCGCCGAACCGCTCCAGCTCCGCGAGCGCGAGCCAGTGCGAGGTGGCGCGGCGGCCCTTGAGCAGTCCGGCGGAGGCGAGCAGGAGGGAGCCGGTGCACACGGACGTGGTCCAGGTGCTGGTGGCGTCCGCGGAGCGCAGCCAGCCAAGCAGCGCCTCGTTCGCCATCTGCTCGCTCTGCCCCGGTCCGCCGGGGACGACGAGGACGTCGGGTTCGGGCACGTCGGCCAGGGCGCGGTCGGCCACGAGCGCGAGGGAACCGCTGTCGTTGCGCACCGGCCCGGGGCGCTCCGCCACGAAGACGGTCTCGGCGCCGGGCACACGGCTGAGGATCTCGTACGGGCCGACGGCGTCCAGGGCCGTGAAGCGGTCGAACAGGACGATGGCGATCTGCATGGGGTGCCTATCCGTGGAGGGCGGGGACCGGCCGTGGTGCGCTTGAGGCAATCGGGGCGCGCGGGGCGAGTGGGCCTTGGAAGCGCCGTCTGTACTCGGCGGGCGCCGCGCCGAGGATCTTGACGAAGGCCCGGCGCATCGCCTCCGGAGTGCCGTAGCCGCAGGCGCGCGAGATCTGCTCCACTCCGTCGGAGGTGTCCTCCAGGAGCCGCCGCGCGTGCTCGACGCGCACGCGCTCGACGTACCTGCCCGGCGTCATGCCGGTCTCCGTCTGGAAAGCGCGGGCGAAGTGCCGGGGAGAGAGCCGGGCGCGGGCGGCGAGCGACTCGACGCACAGATCGTCGTCCGGATGCTCGGTGATCCACTGCTGGACCTCGCGCAGGGGCTCACGCCGGGCGGTCTGCGCGGCGAGCTGGGCGCTGAACTGCGCCTGGTTCGCGGGACGCCGCAGGAAGACGACGAGGAAGCGGGCGACCGTCAGCGCCTCGTCCCGGCTCAGATCCTCCTCCACGAGCGCGAGCGCCAGGTCGATGCCCGCGGTCACGCCCGCGGACGTCGCGACGTGACCGTCGCGGACGAAGATCGGATCGGGGTCGACCTCGACGGCGGGGTGGTCGCGGGCGAGCTTGTCACAGAACGCCCAGTGCGTCGTCGCCCGGCGGCCGTCCAGGAGGCCGGCCTCGGCGAGGAGGATCGCGCCGGTGCAGACCGAGACCAGGCGCTGCGCGCGGGGGGCGTTCTCGCGGATCCAGGCGATCAGGCGCGGGTCGGCCTCGCGGGTGCCGAGGCCGCCGGGGGCCAGGAGGGTGTGCGGGACAGGGGCATCGGCGAGGGAGCAGTCCGGTACGAGGGTGAGTCCGCTGGAGGTACGTACGGGGGCGCCGTCCAGGGACGCGGTGCGGATAAGGTACGCGGGTTCGTCGCCGCCGCGGCAGGCGGCGGCGCCCGCGAAGACTTCCACCGGCCCCGTGACGTCGAGACTCTGCACCCCGTCGAAGAGGACGACCAGTACGGTTCGCTGCTCCATGCCCCTGATTCTTGGTCCCGCACCTGATGGCCGCAATGACGTATGGCCCTCTTTTCCTGCCATCGGCTGTCCTCGGCTGCTCTCGGCTGCCCCTCACCTGCCATCGGCTGTCCTCGGCGGACCGGCCGCCCGGGACGACCACGGCGGCCGGGAGGACGGTACGCCCCGCGTGAGCGCCCCGGCCTTCACCTCATACCAACCAGTCGGTAACGTGCGTCCATGACTTCTCTCTCGCCCCCCTCCCCGGCCGCGTCACTGCACCCTCGCGCGGGACGTCGGTGTCACAACGTGCTCAATTCGCTGCACTCGACGCACTACTTCTCGCCCGACACGGGCCGCGTGCTGGCCGAGACCGGGATCACCGACCCCAGGGCCGTCAATTTCGCCGTGCGTACGGCGGCCATGGGACCGGTCGGGGCGGGAGTGGTCACGGCCGCGTTCTACAACTACAAGCACGAGGCCGTCGCCCGGCACGTCCCCGGCATCTGGCGCGTCGCCTCCCCCGAGGACGTCCTCGCCGCACGCCTGCGCGCCGTCGACGCGACGCTGCGGCGCCTCCTCGGCGAGGACGCCCTCGCGTCCCCCGAGGTGGCGGAGGCGGCCGAGCTCGCGCTGCGCGCCACCGAGGCCTGCTCCCGTTCCGCACGCCCTCTCTACGCCGCCCACGCGGACCTGCCCGTCCCCGAGCAGCCGCACCTCGCGCTCTGGCACGCCGCGACCCTGCTGCGCGAGCACCGGGGCGACGGCCACCTCACGGTCCTCCAGCACGCGGAACTCGACGGCCTGGAGGCCCTGGTGAGCCACACGGCGACCGGCAAGGGCATGCGGCCGAAGTGGAACTTCTCCACGCGCGGCTGGAACCAGGAGGAATGGGACGCGGCTGTCCAGCGCCTGCACGCCCGCGGACTGCACGACGGGGTCGCCGAGTTGACGGAGGCGGGCGTCGAGCTGCGCCGGGACGTCGAGGAGGCCACGGACCGTCTCGACCGGGCGCCGTACGAGCACCTGGGCGCCGCTGGCGTCGAGCGCCTGACGGAGCTGGGGACGGTCTTCGCGGGCGCCGCGCTGCAGGCCGGGGCGTTCCCGGCGGACCTGCTCGGCAAGGAGTAGCCGGGACCACGAGGAGCGGACAGGCGGGGCACGCGGCGGCCGGGGATTGTCCGGGGCCGTACGAGGTACCCGTCCGTCTCCGGTCCCGCGCGCTGTGTGCGGGACCTGGCGACGAAAGGGGAATCCCGTGTTCCGTGCGATCTGGGACATCCTGCGCACGATCGGCACGGCGCTCGCCCTCCTGGTGACCTGGCCCTTCCGCGCTCTGGCCCGCCTCTTCGGCAAAGCCTCACGCTCCGCAGGCCGGACGGGACGCCGGCCGGCGCGGGCACGCCGGGTCTGATCCCCCCGCTGTCGGTGCCACCTGCCACAATTGCCCGGCAACCCCAGTGAGAAGGCGGGAAACGTGGCACCTCTGCAGACGTCCACTCCAGCATCGATCGAAGGCAGGATCGCCGAAGAACTCGGCGTACGGGAGCGGCAGGTGAAGGCCGCCGTCGACCTGCTCGACGGCGGCTCGACGGTGCCCTTCATCGCTCGCTACCGCAAGGAAGCGACCGAGATGCTCGACGACGCGCAGCTGCGCACGCTCGAGGAGCGCCTGCGCTATCTGCGGGAGCTCGAGGAGCGGCGCACGGCGATCCTCGAATCGGTGCGCGAGCAGGGCAAGCTCACCGACGAACTCGAGGCGCAGATCCGCGCCGCCGACACCAAGGCGCGGCTCGAGGACATCTACCTGCCGTTCAAGCCGAAGCGCCGCACGAAGGCGCAGATCGCCCGCGAGGCAGGCCTCGAACCGCTGGCCGACGGACTGCTCGGCGACCCCTCGGTGGAGCCGCTCGCCGCGGCCACGGCCTTCGTGGACGCCGACAAGGGCGTCGCGGAGCCGCAGGCCGCCCTGGACGGCGCCCGCGCGATCCTCGCCGAGCGGTTCTCCGAGGACGCCGACCTGATCGGCGAGCTGCGCGAGCGCATGTGGGTGCGCGGCCGTCTCGTCGCGAAGGTCCGCGACGGCAAGGAGGAGGCCGGCGCCAAGTTCGCCGACTACTTCGACTTCGCCGAGCCCTTCAAGGAGCTGCCCTCGCACCGCGTCCTCGCGATGCTGCGCGGCGAGAAGGAGGACGTGCTCGACCTCGTCCTCGAACCGGAGGAGGCCACGGAGGGCCCGTCCTCGTACGAGGGGATGGTCGCCCACCGCTTCGGCATCCAGGACCGGGGCCGCCCCGCGGACAAGTGGCTGCAGGACACGGTGCGCTGGTCCTGGCGGACCCGCATCCTGGTGCACCTGGGGATCGACCTGCGCCTGCGCCTGCGTACGGCCGCCGAGGACGAGGCCGTGCGGGTCTTCGCGTCGAACCTGCGCGACCTGCTGCTCGCCGCACCGGCGGGCACGCGCGCGACGCTGGGGCTCGACCCCGGTTTCCGTACGGGCGTGAAGGTCGCCGTGGTCGACGCGACCGGCAAGGTCGTCGCCACCGACGTCATCAACCCGCACGTCCCGGCGAACAAGTGGGACCAGTCCCTGGCCACGCTCGCGAAGCTCGCCAAGGAGCACTCGGTCGACCTGATCGCGATCGGGAACGGCACGGCGTCCCGCGAGACGGACAAGCTCGCCGGCGAACTCATCGCGAAGCACCCGGAGTTGAACCTCACGAAGGTGATGGTCTCCGAGGCGGGCGCCTCGGTGTACTCCGCGTCGGCCTTCGCCTCGCAGGAGCTGCCCGACATGGACGTGTCGCTGCGCGGCGCCGTGTCCATCGCGCGCCGCCTCCAGGACCCGCTCGCCGAACTGGTGAAGATCGACCCGAAGTCCATCGGCGTCGGCCAGTACCAGCACGACCTCTCCGAGGTGAAGCTGTCCCGCTCCCTCGACGCGGTCGTGGAGGACTGTGTGAACGGCGTGGGCGTGGACGTGAACACCGCGTCCGCCCCGCTGCTCGCCCGGGTCTCCGGCATCGGCGCCGGACTCGCCGAGAACATCGTGTCGCACCGCGACGCGAACGGCCCCTTCACGTCCCGCAAGGGCCTCAAAGACGTGGCCCGGCTCGGCCCCAAGGCGTACGAGCAGTGTGCGGGCTTCCTGCGCATCCGCGGCGGCGACGACCCGCTGGACGCCTCCGCCGTGCACCCCGAGGCCTATCCGGTGGTGCGCAGGATGGCGAAGAAGACGGGCGGCGAGGTCGCCTCGCTCGTCGGGGACACGGCGACGCTGCGCTCGCTGCGGCCGGACGAGTTCGTGGACGAGTCCTTCGGCCTGCCGACCGTGACCGACATCCTCAAGGAGCTGGAGAAGCCCGGGCGCGACCCGCGTCCGGCGTTCAAGACGGCGACCTTCAAGGACGGCGTCGAGAAGATCTCCGACCTCGCGTCCGGGATGGTCCTTGAGGGCGTCGTCACGAACGTGGCGGCGTTCGGCGCCTTCGTGGACATCGGCGTCCACCAGGACGGGCTCGTGCACGTCTCCGCGATGTCCAGGACGTTCGTCAAGGACCCGCGGGACGTGGTGAAGCCGGGCGACATCGTCAAGGTGAAGGTGATGGACGTCGACATCCCGCGCAAGCGGATCTCGCTGACGCTGCGCCTGGACGACGAGGCGACCCCGGCGGGCGGCGAGCAGCCCAAGCGCGGCGGGCGTCCGCCGCAGCAGCGGGGCCAGCGGCCCCCGCGCAAGGAGGGCGGCCAGGGCAGCCAGGGCGGTCAGGGCCGGGGCCAGCGCAAGGAGCGGCAGGGCCCGCCCCCGGCCAACGACGCGATGGCGGACGCGCTGCGCCGGGCCGGGCTTCTGGACCCCAAGAAGCGCTGACCCGCGCAGCGCCGGCGGAGGTCAGGGTGACAGCTCGTTCACCTTGCCCTCCGCCACCTCAAGACGGCGCGTGACCCGTACGGCGTCCAGCATCCTGCGGTCGTGCGTCACGAGGAGCAGCGTGCCCTGGTAGGCGTCGAGGGCCGACTCCAGCTGCTCGATCGCCGGCAGGTCGAGGTGGTTCGTCGGCTCGTCGAGGACCAGGAGGTTGACCCCCCGGCCCTGGAGCAGCGCCAGGCCCGCGCGGGTGCGTTCGCCCGGCGAGAGGGTGGCCGCCGGGCGCAGGACGTGTGCCGCCTTCAGGCCGAACTTGGCCAGCAGCGTGCGCACCTCGGCCGGTTCGGTGTCGGGGACGGCCGCGCAGAACGCGTCCAGGAGCGACTCCGGGCCGTGGAACAGCGCGCGGGCCTGGTCCACCTCGCCCACGAGCACCCCGGAGCCGAGAGCCGCGTGGCCCGCGTCCGTGGGGATGCGGGTCAGCAGGGTGCCGAGCAGGGTCGACTTGCCCGAGCCGTTCGCGCCGGTGATCGCCACCCGGTCCGCCCAGTCGAGCTGCAGCGTCACTGGTCCGAGGGTGAAGTCGCCGCGGTGCACCTCGGCGTCGCGCAGGGTGGCGACGACGCTGCCGGAGCGCGGCGCGGAGGCGATCTCCATGCGCAGCTCCCACTCCTTGCGGGGCTCCTCGACGGTGTCGAGCCGCTCGATCATGCGCTGCGTCTGGCGCGCCTTCGCGGCCTGCTTCTCGCTGGCCTCGCTGCGGAAGTTCCGGCCGATCTTGTCGTTGTCGCCCGCCTTGCGCCGGGCGTTCTTGACGCCCTTGTCCATCCAGCCGCGCTGCATCTGGGCGCGGCTCTCCAGGGCGGACTTCTTGTCGGCGTACTCCTCGAACTCGTCGCGGGCGTGGCGGCGGGCGACGTCACGCTCCTCCAGATACGCCTCGTAGCCGCCGCCGTAGAGGTTGATCTGCTGCTGGGCGAGGTCGAGTTCGAGGACCTTGGTGACGGTGCGGGTGAGGAACTCGCGGTCGTGGCTGACGACGACCGTGCCGGCGCGCAGTCCCCGTACGAAGCTCTCCAGGCGTTCGAGGCCCGCCAGGTCGAGGTCGTTGGTCGGCTCGTCCAGGAGGAACACGTCGTAGCGGGAGAGGAGGAGCGAGGCGAGGCCCGCGCGGGCGGCCTGGCCGCCGGAGAGGGAGGTCATCGGCTGGTCGAGGCTGATGTCGAGGCCCAGGGACGCGGCGACCTCCTCGGCCCGCTCGTCCAGGTCGGCGCCGCCGAGCGCCAGCCAGCGTTCCAGGCTCAGCGCGTACGCGTCGTCCGCGCCCGGTGTGCCGTCGACCAGGCCCTGCGTGGCCTCGTCCATGGTCCGCTGGGCTTCCTCGACGCCGGTGCGCCGGGCCAGGAAGCCGCGGATCGACTCGCCGGGGCGGCGCTCGGGCTCCTGCGGCAGGTGGCCCACTGCGGCGGTGGGCGGGGAGAGGCGCAGTTCGCCGCTCTCCGGGGTGTCCAGGCCCGCCAGGAGACGGAGCAGGGTCGACTTGCCGGCGCCGTTGGCGCCGACCAGGCCGATGACGTCGCCGGGGGCGACGACCAGCTCCAGGGCGGAGAAGAGGGAGCGGTCGCCGTGGCCGGCGGCGAGGTTCTTGGCGACGAGGGTTGCGGTCATCAGGGGGTCGAGTTTAGGCGAGGCCGCGGGCCGCTCTCCCGGCAGCGGGGGCACGGTGCACCCGAGCCGCCGGCTAGCGCGCTATCGGGGCCGCCAGGACGCTGTCCGTCGTCCGTGCCACCACGAACGAATGGCCCTTCGTCGCCTTCGCGTCCAGCGTCACGCGGTGCTCCCCCGGCTCCAGAACGCCGTCGAAGACCTGGTGGGTCCGGGTGCGGGAGAGCCGGTCGAGGCGGTACGCGATGAGCTGGACCCGGCAGGTCGAGGTGATCTCGACGTCCGCCGTGCCGTGCGCCGCCGCGAGCCGGGTCAGGCGGCGCTGCTCCGGCGGGCTGGGGTCGAGGGCGTCCTCGATCTGCGCGACCAGGAGCGGGATGATCGGGGCCAGGCCGTCGACGTACGCGACCTGGATCCCCGCCCCGTCGAATGCGGCGCGTACCCCTTCGCGCGTCGCCGCCGGCACCCCGCGCCCGAAGACCACCGCCCCGTAGGTCCGCAGCTCGTCCGGCGGCACGCCCGTCGCGTCCGCCGCGATCTCGGCGCCGATGCCGATGGTGCGCAGCGCCGCCGCGAGCTTGGCCGGCACGGCGACCCGGGCCCCGATCAGGAGCACCCTGCGCCGCGCCGCCGGTTCGCCGCGGGTCAGCAACTGGCCCAGGGCGGCGCGGTATTGGGCGCCGTCGAAGCGGAAGGGCCCTATGCCGTGGTAGCCGTTGAGTTCCAGGTCGGCCTGCTCGGCCGTCTGCCAGGCGAAGTCCCGCCATACGTAGGTGTCGGAGCCGTCCGGCGCCCGCTCGATGACCGCCGTGACCGCTCCGCATTCCAGGCCTTCGCATTCGGGGCAGCCGTAGATGACGTGGCGGTCGTCGCGCAGGGGTGCCTCCGCCTCCAGGAGGAGCCCGCGCACATGGTGGGTGAAGATCGCTGGGGGTACGTCGGAGGCCAGGGGGGAGACGGCGTCGAGGTCGGAGAGGTGGAACAGCAGGGGGCGCCCGTTCACAATGAAGTCGAGGAAATCCCGGTGGACTTGGTATTCACCGTTGGCGAGGACTCCACCGGCGCGCATGGCCGGTGCCAGACCGAAGGTCGCGTACTCGGCAGACATGCTGTGAGTATCCCCACCCGGAAGCTGATGTGAGCACGGCATGAGGCATTCCGCTGCCTGCCCGGGGCGGGCGGGGCGCGTGAAGGCGATGTGTTGACGGCCGTGCGCCCCGATTACCGCGCACGCACCAGCTGTTGGCGGCGCACGCCGCTCGGACGGGCGTACGCGTGGTCGATGGCGTACAGGGCGGTTCCGGGCTGGACGACACGCGCGGGAGGCGGCCGCCCCGCTGTCGGGGCGGCCGCCTCCCGCGGACGGAGCGGACTCAGACCTTGGTGGCCCCGGTGTCCTCCTCGTCCGTGTTGTCGGTCGGACCGATGCGGATCTCGAAGTCGCCGTCGTACTGCTCGTGGCCCGCGATCACGGCCTTCTCCACGGCCTCCGTGCCGTGCTCGCCCCGGACGATGAGCGGGTCGTGGCGCAGGTCCCGCATGAGCGCCACGCACATCCCGATCATCACGAGGACGAACGGCGCGGCGACGAGGATGGTCAGGTTCTGCAGGCCCGTGAGGGCGTTGCCGGACCCGTCGCCGATGAGCAGCATGATCGCCGCGACGGCGCCGGTCACGACGCCCCAGAACACGACCACGAGCTTGCCGGGTTCGAGTGCGCCCTTCTGCGAGAGCGTGCCCATCACGATCGACGCGGCGTCGGCGCCCGAGACGAAGAAGATGCCCACGAGGATCATCACGAGCAGGCTCGTCACGGTGGCGATGGGGTACTCGTGCAGCAGTCCGAAGAGCTGGCCCTCGGCGGTGGACTCGTCGGCGAGCCCGCCGCCCTCGGCCACCTTCATGGCGCTGCTGCCGAAGACGGCGAACCAGATGAGGCTGACGGTGCTCGGCACCAGGATGACGCCGCCCACGAACTGCCGGATCGTGCGGCCCCGGCTGATCCGGGCGATGAACATGCCCACGAAGGGCGTCCAGGAGATCCACCAGGCCCAGTAGAAGACCGTCCAGCTGCCCAGCCAGTCCGAGACGCCCTTGCCGCTCGACGCCTCGGTGCGCCCGATGAGCTGGGGCAGATCACCGAGGTAGGAGCCGATGGAGGTCGGCAGCATGTCGAGGACGATGACGGTCGGGCCCGCGATGAAGACGAACACCACGAGCAGCAGCGCGAGCACCATGTTGATGTTGGAGAGCCACTGCACCCCCTTCTCCACACCGGAGATGGCGGAGGCCACGAACGCCACGGTCAGGACGGCGATGATGGCCACGAGCAGGCTGGTGGGGACGTCGCTGCTCCAGTCGAGCACCTCGAACCCGCTGCCGATCTGCAGCGCGCCGAGGCCGAGCGATGCCGCCGAGCCGAAGAGCGTCGCGAAGATCGCGATGATGTCGATGACCCGGCCCCAGGCGCCGTTCGCGTGCTTCTCGCCGATGAGCGGCGTGAAGACGGCGCTGATGGTCTGCCTGCGCTTGCGCCGGAAGGTGCTGTACGCGATGGCGAGACCCACGACCGCGTAGATCGCCCACGGGTGGAGCGTCCAGTGGAAGAGGGTGGTGGACATCGCCGTTTCCATCTTCGCCGCGGAATCGGCGGGATCGGTGCCCGGCGGGGGCGTGGTGAAGTGGGCGAGGGGCTCGCTCACGCCGTAGAACATCAGGCCGATGCCCATACCGGCGCTGAACATCATCGCGACCCAGGAGACGGTGCGGAACTCCGGGTCCTCGCCTTCCTCGCCCAGCGTGATCTTTCCGTACCGGCTGATGGCGAGCCAGAGCGCGAACACCACGAACCCGCTCGCCGCCAGCATGAAGGCCCAGCCACCGTTGTGGATGAGGCCGTTGAGCATCTTCGTGGAGGCGCTCTCCAGCGAGTCCGTGGCGACGGCGCCCCAGACCACGAAGGCCAGGGTGAGCACCGCGGTCACGCCGAACACGATGCGGTCGGTCTGGGGGTGGGCGCCGCCGTGGGCGGCATGCATGAGGTGTCCGTCCCCTCCCCCGCCGTCCGCTTTCTGTTGGTCTTGCGTCACAAGTACACCTCTCACGGTTTCGCATTCGTACAAACTCTGTGGTCCGCTACCCAGTACCACATGTGACGCACCTATCAACTACTCAACAGTCGGTGTCGGGTGAACCTGTCACGAGGTGGTAGGTGGCACGCTCGTCGAGAAGCAGCGGCACGAGCGCCCTGGCGGACTGCCGCATCGGTACGTAGGCGCCGGCTCCGTCTCGCCTGACCTTGACTCCGTGCAGGGCGAGTTCGTCCTTGACGCCGTCGTACTGCGCGGCGTCCAGCCGGTAGCCGCAGGGCGGGTCCTGGATCACTTCGGACGGCTCGGCCGGGTCGTTGTCCGCGCCGCCGACATAGACCGGGCCGCGGTCGCGGAAGCCTTCGGCGCGGGCCGCCGAGGTGGCCGCCTCCAGTTGACCGCGCCGCTCATTGGCATATGCGAACAGGCCGTCGAGGGCCGAGAGTTGGGACTTCACGCGGCGCCGGTTGTTCAGCGCCTCGTCCTTCTGCTCGGCCTCGGTGAGGGGGTCGACGCGGCTCTCGATGAGCAGGCCCGCCGCGTGCTTGATGCCGGAGACGTTGCGCAGGATGCGTTCCTGGCCGTCGCCCGCCGTCTGCTTGATCGGCTCGCCGGTCACGGGATCGGTCCAGATTCCGTACGTTCCTGTCGTGTATCCGGACTTGTTGGCGGCAGGCCTGACATATGCCTCGGAGAGGGTCTGTGCCTCCTCGTGCACCGCCTCGTCGGTGTTGAGGTTGCGCGGCCACAGGTCGAACAGGTCTTTGTCGTAGTACTTCGGGGTCGCTCCGTATTCGTGCAGGTCGTAGATGGAGTCCGGCTGCCGGTCGCGGATGACGGCGGCCATGGCGCGGGCCTCGGCGGTCTGCAGGGAGATGTGGTCGCGGTTGATGTCCACGCCGTCGGAGTTGCCGCGGGTGTCGGCGGCGCGGCCGTCCGGGTTGGCGGTGGGGACGACCAGGAGCGTGGTGCGGGAGAGGAACCTCTGGGTCTGCTTGTCCTTCGCGTACGCCAGGTCGCGGAT
The DNA here is from genome assembly GCF_014649775.1 of Streptomyces longisporoflavus. Lineage (GTDB taxonomy): Bacteria > Actinomycetota > Actinomycetes > Streptomycetales > Streptomycetaceae > Streptomyces > Streptomyces longisporoflavus. The sequence goes on from NZ_BMTR01000004.1 coordinate 67,096, forward strand.
GGTCGACAGACAGGCGTCGCGACCGGACGGCTCGTCGCCGTGCTGGCTGCAGATCAGCAACACCGTGTTCTTCGAGGGGCGTTCACCGATGCGGACCAGCTGCAAGGGCCGGTTCTGCTTGGTGGTGCCGATGCGCGAGACCGATACCCGGTCGCTCGCCTTGTCGACGGTGGCGAGGAGCTTCTGCTCTTCGGGCTGGCTGGTCCAGCGCGCTCCGTCGGTCTTCTCGAATCCGGTACGGGGCGGGGTGGGCGTCGCCTGCGCGGGCGCGGAGAGAAGGGGCGCGGCGAGTGCGGCGGTGACGCAGGCGAGCGCCAGGGTGCGTATGCGGGGTATGCGGCCGGTGCGGGGTCTCATGAGGTGCTGCCTCCCGGTATGCGGTGGAACGGACGCGGCGGGGCCACGCCGTCGAGACGGGATTCGCGGGGGGCGACGCTCCCGGAGGTGCGGAACGCGTCGGCGCCGCCGACCAGCGGGACCTTCGCCGACGTACGGGCCAGGTCGATGGCGAGCGTCGGGGTGTCCGCGGGGGGATCGATGAGGTCCTTGTCGGTGCCCGCGACGATCAGGGCGAGGCGGTGCCCCTTCGGGACGACGTGGTCGCTCGCGGCCAGGTCGAGGGTGATGGTGTGCTTCTTGCCCGGCGTGAGGGGGCGGCCCTTGTGCTCGTCGGCCCAGTTGCCGAGGTCGGCCCAGCCGCGGCTGAAGATCGTGTAGTCGACGTCTGCGGTCTTCGCCGCCGTCTCCTTGAAGCAGGAGCTGTCGCCGCCCGTGCTCGCGCCCCAGCAGGTGCGTTCGGGGAGCGTGGTGATGCCCTCGCCCGCGCTCGCGTAGTCACGGATGGTGTCGGGGCCCAGGTCGACGAGGACCGCGGAGAGGTGGGCGGTGCGGGTCGTCGGGGTCGCGGTGACGGTCACCTCGGAGGAGCCCGACAGGCGCAGGTCGCGGCTCAGGGGCTTGCTGACGAACCCGGCCTTCGACGGGGTGGAGGTGTCGATCTGCGCGGCCCAGTCGGTCTCGCTCAGCTTCGGGTCGTCGGTGAAGGTCTCGCTGCCGGTGCCGGGGCGCGTGCCCAGGGTGCCGACGCCGGGTGACGTTCCCTTGCCGGGGCGCAGCTTCACCGTGTCCGTGGCGCGCGGAGGCCAGACGCGGTCGGTGGCCCACTGCCCGGGGGCGCGCTCGATGTCGGCCATCGGCTCGCGGTCGATGCCGTTGTCGTAGCCGAGGAGTTCGTGGTCGAACCAGCGGTGCAGGGTGCGCACCCAGTCGGCGCGGCGGAAGTCGAAGGGGTCGACGTGGCCGGTCTGGCTGAGCCACACCTTGCGGTCGACTCCCGCGTCGGCGAGGGCGTCCCACCACTGGCCGAAGTGCTTCATGCGCACGTTCAGGTCCTGCATCCCGTGTACGGCGAAGACGCTGGCCCGCACCTTGTCCGCGTCCGGGGTGTGGTCGCGCTCGCTCCACAGCCGGGTCCAGTCACCGGTGCGGGGCGCTTCGTCGACGAGTCGCTTCTGTACGGCACCGCAGCGGGCGCGTGCCTCGGGGCTCTCCACGTAGTCCGAGAGCCACTCGGGGCCGCTGTCGTAGAGCGGGGCGCCCTTGGCGAAGTAGTAGTCGTACCAGGAGGAGATGGCGCCGATCGGGACGATCGTCTTCAGGCCCTTGACGCCGGTGGCGGCCACGCCGTTGGCGACGGTGCCGTCGTAGCTCTTGCCGATCATGCCGGTGGCGCCGGTGGTCCAGGACGCCTTGGCGCCCTTGTCCCCGGTGCGGGTGGTGTAGCCGCGGGCCCGGCCGTTCAGCCAGTCGACGACGGCCTTGGCGGACTGGACGTCCGAGCGGCCGCCGACGTCCACGCAGCCGTCGGAGCGGTTCGTTCCGGCGAGGTCGACGGCGACGAATCCATAGCCGCGGGGGACGAAGTAGTTGTCGTAGTACAGCGGGAACCGGACGGGGTTGCCGTCCGCGTCGTACGTCTTCTTCTGGCTCTCGTTGCCGCGCCCGCAGCAGGAGTAGTACGGGCTGGCATCCATGATCACGGGTATCTTCCGGCCCTGCTCGGCCGGTTCGCGGGGCCGGACGACGTCGACGGCGACACGGTCGGACTTCCCGTCGCCGTCACCGTCGATCTTCGTGTCGACCCAGACGGATTCGCGGATCGCGCTCTCGTAGGAGTAGACGGGTTTACTCTCGCGCGGGGCGCCCGGCGCCCCTCGGGCGGCTCCCGGGGCCACGAGCGTGGCGAGCAGGGCGGCCATGGCCCCCGTCACCAGAGAGCTCCGGATCAAGCGTGTGCGGCGCGCACGTATCGGCATGGCGCGGAAGGTACACCGGTCAACTCCCGCGCGACAGAGGGCAGCAGGCACCGGCGACAGGCTCTTGGGGCGTTTTGGCACATGTCGGCCGAATGGCGATCGTGTGACAGTAGCGACCATGGACATGACGCGTGGCAGGCGGGCTCAATATGGTCGGACCCACCTACCGACGTGACCCCACCACTTGGAGCTCTCGTGCACCGCAGACTCATCGCCCCGGGCGCGCTCGCGGCCTCTCTGCTGCTGGCGATCCCGGCATCGGCGGCCGACTTCACCCCCGGGGCGCCGGGTATCGGCGATCCCTATTACCCGGCGAGCGGCAACGGCGGATACGACGTCTCGCACTACGACCTGCGGCTGAAGTACCAGCCGAAGACCGACCTGCTCGAAGGCACGGCGACCATCAACGCCACCACGACGCAGAACCTCTCCCGCTTGAACCTCGACCTCGGTCTGAAGGTCAGCGAGGTACGCGTCAACGGCAAGAAGGCGGCCTTCACGAAGTCCGGCGAGCAGGAGCTTGAGATCACTCCGGCGGCCGGCCTGCCCAAGGGCACGCCGATCACCGTCGTCGTGCGCTACGCGGGCAAGCCGTCCGAGGTGAAGATCAACGGCTATACGGCGTGGGCGCGGACGCCGGACGGCGGCGTCGCCGCGCAGGAGCCGGAGTCGGCCGCGTGGTGGTACCCGTCCAACGACCACCCGCTCGACAAGGCGACGTACGACGTCTCGGTCTCCGTGCCGGACGGCTCGCAGGCCATCTCCAACGGCGTGCTGCAGTCGCAGAGTTCGAAGCTGGGCTGGACGCGCTTCAACTGGCGCTCGAACAAGCCGCAGGCCAGCTATCTGACGACGCTCGCCGTCGGCAAGTTCGACATCACGACGGACAAGACCGCGGACGGACTGCCCGTCCTGAACGCCTACAGCAAGGACCTCGGCGACAACGCGGGGGCCGCGCGGGCCAGCATCGAGCGGTCGGCCGAGGTCGCCGAGTGGCTGGAGACGCTCTTCGGCAAGTACCCCTTCAACGCCCTTGGCGGGTACGTGCCGAACGTGACCAGCGGCTTCGCCCTGGAGACGCAGACGCGGCCGTTCTACAGCCCGAAGCAGTTCGCGAACGGGTCGAACGTGTCCGTCGTGGTCCATGAGCTGGCCCACCAGTGGTACGGCGACAGCGTGTCCGTCGACGGCTGGAAGGACATCTGGATCAACGAGGGCTTCGCGCGGTACAGCCAGTGGCTGTGGTCGGAGAAGGAGGGTGAGGGGACGGCGCAGGAGCTGGCGGACCACGTGTACGCCCAGCACCCGGCCGACGACCCCTTCTGGGAGGTCAAGCCGGGCGACCCGGGCCCGGATAACCAGTTCGACATCGCCGTTTACGACCGCGGGGCGCTGGCCCTCCAGGCACTGCGCAACGAGATCGGCGAGAAGTCCTTCTCGGCGATTCTGAAGGGGTGGCCGAAGGAGCACGCCTACGGGAACGCGAAGGTGAGCGACTTCGTGAAGTACGCGGAGAAGGTGTCCGGCAAGCCGCTGGCCTCCCTGTTCGACGCGTGGCTGTTCACGCCCTCGCGACCGGACGCTCCCGCCGCCAAGAGCGCGGGCATCGCCCGGTCCTCCTCGGCGGCTTCGGCTCCGGCCGCGCCGAAGTCCTGGAAGTCCATCGCCGCGACGAACGGTGTGCACGAGCACTGACCACCGGCATGGGCCGCCGCTTCGCGACGGAACCGTCCCGCCCACCCGTTGGATCTCTCCGCCCACCCGCCCGATTTCCCGGCGTCGAGTTGCCGGGAAGGACGGGTGGGCGGGCTGGAAACAGCCCGTCCGGCGTCAGCGCGCCGCCGCGTACGCAACCAGCGGCGGCACGTCGCCGCCCGGGCCGCCCGTACCTGCCCGGCCGCCGGGCTCTCCCGAGTCCTCGGCCCAGACCTCGCCGTCCTTGACCGGCACCATGAGTTCCATGGTCCGAGCGTGGCGCGACACCACACGGGGCGCCAGGCCAGTGCTCCGCCCGGTGCCCCGTGAGACGCGAAAATGTCCCTAGCGGCCGGAACCCGTCGTCGCCGCGACCGGCTCCCCCACGATCCTGCTCGCCAGCTTGGACGCCAACTCCGGCACGTGGCCGCGCAGTTCGGTGTCCGCCGCCAAGCGCTCGGCCGCGATCCCGGCCTTCCCGTCCGCCAGCACCTCGTCGCGTTCGCGTACGCCGTCCTCGCGGGCGGCGGCGATCAGGGCGGCCCCTTCCTCCAGGGCCTGCTGCCGCACCCGGGCGGCTTCGCGGCGCGCCTCGGACAGCATCGCCTCCCGCGCGGCGCGTATCTCCTCGGCCTCGCGGCGCAGTTCCGCCGACCGTCCGCCGGTCACCTCTTCGAGGATCGTGGCGCGATCTTCGAGTACGCGGTTGAGGCGGAGGACCATGCGCCTGACGAAGAAGTAGAGGGGGCCGAACAGCACGGCTCCGACGACCATGTGCTCGACGTCCGGGTTGATGGGCCCTAATGGCATGGGAATGAGCTGCATGCCGCCGATCTACCCGCTCATGCGTGCACAACAACGCACATCAGCGCGACAGTTGGGTGATTCCCGCCACTTCCCGGCACCCGGCACACGCGCCGCTCAGCATGGCCCGGCGTCGCTCAGTCCCCGAAGTCGTACACCGTCACCGCGATGCCGCGCTCCACCAGGCGCCGGGTGATCAGCGGCTCGACGCGGGACCACTTGCCGCCCGCGAGACCGCAGCCGATGCGCGGCATGTGCACGGAGGCGTCGAGTTCGGCCGCCTTGTCGGCGACCGCGGCCAGGGCGGTGTCGATGGCCTCGTACCTCACGGGGACGCCCTTGCTGCCCGTGCGCATGCCGTGCTGGCCGATCATGTTGGCCACCCATGTGTACCGGTCGACCTCGACGAACTGGACCGCGCCCAGGCCGAAGTCGTTCTTGGCGCGCTCGCGGTGCCACCGGCGGTACGCGGCCTCCGGCTCGGGCCAGCGGCGTGAGACCGCGACGACGAAGCCCTTGCCCCAGCCCCCGAGGTCGTTGCAGACATGGGCGATCAGCTTGACGCCCTTGCCCGACGGAGCGGTGGCGTCACCCCGGACATAAGAGATCTCCGACATGACGCCACCGTAGACGCTGCCACCGACAGTGGCCGTTCAGCCGCTACTTCGTGAGGCCTGCCGCCTCGTGGTCCACCCGGCGGCGGATCCCGTACCAGCCCGCGACCAGCGCGGCGGCGATGATCGGGATGAGGTAGAGCGTCTTGCGGCCGATCTCCGGGTCCTTCCACATCAGGCCGAGCACGGAGAGCAGGAAGACGATCGTGACGATCTCGGTGACCGGGCTGCCGGGGAGCCGGAAGCCGGGCCGGGTGATCACGCCCTCCTTGGCACGGCGGACGAACGCCAGGTGACAGATCATGATGATCACCCAGGTGCTGATGATGCCGAGGGACGCCACGTTCAGGACGATCTCGAAGGCCTGGCTCGGCATGAGGAAGTTCAGGCCGACGCCGAGCACGCACACCGCGGAGGTGAGCAGGATGCCGCCGTAGGGGACCTGGCTCTTGTTCATCCTTGCGGTGAACTTCGGCGCCGATCCCGCCATCGCCATGGAGCGCAGGATGCGGCCGGTGGAGTACAAGCCCGAGTTCAGCGACGACAGCGCCGCCGTGAGGACGACCAGGTTCATCACGTCACCGGCCGCGGGGACGCCGATCTTGGAGAGGACCGTCACGAACGGGCTCTGGTCGGCCGAATACACCGATCCCGGCAGGAGCAGCGCGAGCAGGACGACCGAGCCGACGTAGAAGAGGCCGACGCGCCACATGATGGAGTTCACCGCGCGCGGGACGACCTTCTGCGGATCGGCGGTCTCGCCCGCCGCGACGCCGACCAGTTCGAGCGACGCGTACGCGAAGACGACACCCTGCATGACGATCACGACCGGCATGATGCCGTTCGGCAGGAAGCCGCCGTTGTCGGTGATGACGCTCAGGCCCGGCGTCTGCCCGCCCACGTCCTGCTGCGTGACCAGCAGGAAGATGCCGATCAGCATGAAGGCGACCAGGGCCGCTACCTTGACGATCGCGAACCAGAACTCCATCTCGCCGAAGTACTTCACCGAGATCATGTTGATCACGAGGACGACGGCGAGGGCGATCAGCGCGAGCACCCACTGGGGGATGTCGGTGAAGAGGCTCCAGTAGTGCGTGTAGAGCGCGATCGCGGTGATGTCGGCGATGCCGGTGGTCGACCAGTTGAGGAAGTACATCCAGCCGGCGACGTAGGCGCCCTTCTCGCCGAGGAACTCACGCGCGTAACTGACGAACGAACCCGACGACGGCCGGTAGATGACCATCTCGCCGAGGGCGCGTACGACGAAGAAGGCGAAGATGCCGCACACGAGGTACGCGACGGCGAGCGCGGGGCCCGCGGAGTGCAGGCGACCGCCCGCACCGAGAAAGAGTCCGGTTCCGATCGCGCCGCCGATCGCGATCATGTTGACGTGACGGGCCTTGAGGTCCTTGCTGTAACCGGCGTCGCCCGCGTCCGCGGGGGCCTGGGACGCATCTGTGCGGGATGCGTCCGCAGCGGCCGTGTCTACGGCTTCCTTGCTCACGTGGGGGGTCTACTCTCTGGTGCCCGGAAAGCTCCGGTGTCCGGATGTGCTCCGGCCCACGACACCCCTGACGTGCGTGGACCGACGCGACACCTTCCCCCGGGGATCGCCGGACATGCGGTGGCGCACGTCACATAGCGGCACTTCTCACATGGTGGGCAGGGGGTGTACACACAATGATCGCAGGGTGTACGGCCTGTGGATCACCGGGTGCGTCACTGCGTGTACAGGCTGTCGATGGCGTCCCCGTACTTCTCCCTGATGACCCTGCGGCGCAGCTTCAGGGACGGGGTGAGTTCTCCCGTCTCCGGGCTCCACTCCTCCCCCAGGAGCCGGTACCGCTTGATCTGCTCGGTGCGGTTGAGGCGCGCGTTGGCCGCCTCCACGGCCCGCGCGACCTCTTCCCGTACGGCCTCGCCGGCCAGCAGGTCGCCGGTGATCCCCCGTGCGGCGGCCCAGGCGGGGGCCATCTCGGGGTCAAGGACCAGCAGCGCCACCAGGTAGGAGCGGCCGTCGCCGTGGACGAGGGCCTGTCCGATGAGGGGGTGCTCCTTGAGCGTGTTCTCCACGAGCGCGGGCGAGATGTTCTTGCCCGTCGAGGTCACGATCAGTTCCTTCTTGCGGTCGGTCAGCCACAGGAAGCCGTCCTCGTCGATCCGTCCGACGTCGCCGGTGGCGAACCAGCCGTCGGCGTCACGGGCCGGTTCGACGCCGCCGTCCGGCGTGAGATAGCCGTCGAAGACCGTCGCGCCGCGCACCAGGATCTCGCCGTCGTCGGTGGTGCGGATCTCCAGGCCGTCCAGGGTCTTGCCCACCGAGCCGAGCCGGAAGGAGGCCGGGGTGTTGATGGTGACGACCCCGGTCGTCTCCGTCAGACCCCACGCGTCCATGATCACGATGCCGAAGCCGGCCCAGAAGCGCACGACGTCCTGCGGCATCGACGCCGCCGCGCTCGCGGTCCACACCAGGCGGTCGAACCCGGCCAGGGAGAGCAGCGGGTCGAGGACCTTCTCCTTGGCCTCGCGGTACGCCCTCTCCAGGTCGGCCGGCGGGTCCTCGCCGCGCTCGACGTACGCCACGCGCGCGCGTGTCGTCTCGTTCGCCGCCTCGATCGTCTCGCGCTGCTCCTGCGGCAGCCCCGCGAGGGCGGCCCGTACGGACGCGGCGAGCTTCTCCCACACGCGCGGGACCCCGAAGAACTGCGCGGGCCGCAGCTCACGCGCGGTCGCGGCGACGGCGGCCGGATCCGCGCAGAGGTATACGTGTGCGGCGCGGAAGACCGGCAGGTAGATGCCCAGCATGCGCTCGGCGACGTGCGCGAAGGGGAGGTAGCTGATGTGCTCCACGAAGTCCGGGACCTCGACGACGCCGTCCAGGGCGACGGCGTTGAGGACGACGTTGCGGTGGCTGATGCGGACGCCTTTGGGGTCGCCGGTGGTGCCCGAGGTGTAGACGACGGTGAGCGGATCCCCGGCGCGGGACTCCCGCCACGCCTTCTCGAAGCCGTCCTGGTCGAAGAGGAGGCTTCCCGACGCGTGCAGGGAGCCGTACGTACGGTGCGTCCCCGCGTCGGCGGGCTCGACGACCACCAGGCGCTCCAGCGGGACCGTGACGTCCGGCAGGAGGGGCTCCCAGCGGGCCAGCTCGCCGGCGCCCTCGACGATCGCGAAGCGGGCGCGGCTGTGCCGGGCGATGTGCGCGATCTGCTCGGGGGCCGATGTGCCGTACACCGTGACGGGGACCGCGCCGAGGTGCACGAGGGCGAGGTCGCTGAGCCAGTGTTCGGGGCGGTTGCCCATCATCATCAGGACGTGCTCGCCGCGCCGCACGCCGAGCGCCGCGTATCCGGCGGCGAGTACGGCGACCTTGCGGCGGGCTTCGCTCCAGGTCAGTGTCGTCCACTCGCCCTCGGGGGTGGTGCGCCAGGAGAGTGCGGGGCGGTCGCCGTGGTCCTCGGCGTTGCGGAGCAGCAGGGCGGGGAGCGTGATGTCGGCGGGTTCCCCGGGAAGTCGCAGGATCGTGGTCATGACCGCCTCCTGGCGTCATCGACGAAGCACGTGACCGGTCCGGACGCTTTCAAGTGACTGGGCGGGACGCTTTCACAACAGTGGTGAGACAGCAATACTGTTGCACTGGATCGGTGCACAACTGCCGGTGCGCGAACGGGAAGGCGAACTGCTGCCATGACGATGACGAAGACGTCGGACACCGACGAGCCGACGCTCACGGTCGACGAACTGGCCGCGCGCGCGGGCGTCACCGTCCGCACCATCCGCTTCTACAGCACCAAGGGACTGCTGCCGCCGCCGGTGATCGGGCCGCGCCGTGTCGGTCACTACGGCCAGGAGCATCTGTCCCGGCTCGGGCTCATCGAGGAGCTCCAGCACCAGGGCATGACGCTGGCCGCGATCGAGCGGTATCTGGAGCAGTTGCCGCCCGACCTGAGCGCCCACGACCTCGCCATTCACCGCGCGGTGGTGGCTTCCTGGGCCCCCGACTCGGCCGAGGAGACCGACCGCGCGGAGCTGGAGCGCAGGGCGGGCCGGCCGCTGAGCGACGCGGATCTGGACCGGCTCTCGGCGATGGGCGTCGTCGCGCCCGCGGAGTCCGCGGGGGTCTACAGCGTCGATCCGGGCCTGCTGCGCCTCGGTGTGCAGTTGCTCGGCGTGCCCATCGCGCACGAGACCATCCTGGCGGCGCGCACGGTTCTGGTGGAACACACGCGCTCGGCGGCCGTCGAGCTGTCCCGGCTCTTCCGCGACGAGGTGTGGGGCCCCTACCGGGAGCGGGAGTCGGACCCGGAGCACGTGGCGGCGATGCGGTCCCTGTCGGCCCATATGCAGCCGATGGTGGTGCAGGCCCTGGTGACGGCGTTCCAGCGCTCCCTCAAGGAGGAGCTGCGGGAGTGGCTCAAGGAGAGCTGAGCCACTCCCGCGGACGGGCGACAGATCAGTTGTCGCTGAACTTCTCGCCCTTGTCGGCCTTCTCGACGAGCAGCGCGGGCGGCGTGAACCGCTCGCCGTAGCGGTCGGCCAGCTCACGGGCGCGGGCCACGAATCCGGGCAGGCCGCCTTCGTAGCCGTTGATGTACTGGAGCACGCCGCCGGTCCAGCCTGGGAAGCCGATGCCGAAGATGGAGCCGATGTTGGCGTCCGCGACGGAGGTCAGGACACCCTCCTCGAGAAGGCGCACGGTGTCGAGCGACTCCGCGAAGAGCATCCGCTCCTGCATGTCCTTGAACGGGATCTGGGTGCCCGGCTTGGTGAAGTGCTCGCGCAGGCCGGGCCAGAGCCCGGCGCGCTTGCCGTCCACGTAGTCGTAGAAGCCCGCTCCGCCGCTGCGGCCGGGGCGCTCGAACTCGTCGACCATGCGGTCGATGACGGAGTCCGAGGGGTGCCCGGCCCAGGTGCCGCCGGCCTCCTCGACGGCGCGCTTCGTCTCGTTGCGGATCTTGCGCGGCAGGGTGAGGGTCAGCTCGTCCATCAGGGAGAGGACCTTGGCGGGGTAGCCCGCCTGGGCCGCGGCCTGCTCGACGGAGGCGGGCTCGATGCCCTCGCCGACCATCGCGACGCCCTCGTTGATGAAGTGCCCGATCACGCGCGAGGTGAAGAAGCCGCGCGAGTCGTTGACGACGATCGGCGTCTTGTTGATCTGGCGTACGAGGTCGAAGGCGCGGGCCAGTGCCTCGTCACCGGTCCGCTCGCCCTTGATGATCTCGACGAGCGGCATCTTGTCGACGGGCGAGAAGAAGTGCAGGCCGATGAAGTCGACGGGCCGTGTGACGCCCTCGGCGAGCTGGGTGATCGGCAGTGTCGAGGTGTTGGAGCACAGCAGCGCGTCCGGCTCGATGACGTCCTGGATCTCCTGGAACACCTTGTGCTTGAGCGCGGTGTCCTCGAAGACCGCCTCGATCACGGCGTCGCAGCCCGCGAGGTCCTGCGCGTCCGCGGTCGGCGTGATGCGGGCGAGCAGCGCGTCGGCCTTCTCCTGCGTCGTACGCCCCCGCTGCACCGCCTTGGCGCACAGCTTCTCGGAGTAGGCCTTGCCCTTGGCGGCGGCCTCGGCGGAGACGTCCTTGAGGACGACCTCGATACCGGCACGGGCGCAGGAGTAGGCGATGCCCGCGCCCATCATCCCGGCACCCAGGACGGCGGCCTTGCGGACCTGGCGCGGCTCGATGCCCTTGGGGCGGTTGGCGCCGGAGTTGACGGCCTGGAGGTCGAAGAAGAACGCCTGGATCATGTTCTTCGCGGTCTGGCCCGTGACCAGCTCGGTGAAGTACCGGGCCTCGATGGTCAGCGCGGTCTCGAAGTCGACCTGGGAGCCCTCGACGGCGGCCGCGAGGATGTTGCGCGGGGCCGGGTAGGGGGCGCCGTTGATCTGCTTCTTGAGGTTGGCCGGGAAGGCGGGCAGGTTCGCCGCGAACTTCGGGTTGGCCGGGGTGCCGCCGGGGATGCGGTAGCCGGGCTTGTCCCAGGGCTGCGCCGACTCGGGGTTGGCGTCGATGAAGGCGCGGGCCTTCTCGATCATCTCCTCGCGGGTGGCGGCCACTTCGTGCACGAGGCCGTTCTCCAGGGCGCGCCGCGGGTTGTACTGGGTGCCCTGGAGCAGCACCTTCAGGAGCGCGTCGGCGATGCCCATGAGGCGTACGGTGCGGGTCACGCCGCCGCCCGCCGGGAGCAGGCCGAGGGTGACCTCGGGGAGGCCGATCTTGGAGCCGGGCGCGTCGAGCGCGACGCGGTGGTGACTGGCGAGGGCGATCTCGTAACCGCCGCCGAGGGCCGCGCCGTTGATGGCGGCGACGACCGGCTTGCCCAGGGTCTCGATGCGGCGCAGGGAGGCCTTGATGGCCACGCCCGCCTCGAACGCGTCCTGCGCGTTCTCGGGGCCCGCCTGCATCATGTCCTTCAGGTCACCGCCCGCGAAGAAGGTCTTCTTGGCGGAGGTGTAGATGATGCCGCGAATGGAGTCCTTCTCGGCCTCCGCGCGCTCGGCGATCGCCGCGATGGAGGCCTTGAAGGCCTGGTTCATGGTGTTCGCGGACTGGTTGGGGTCGTCGAGGACGAGGGTGAGGATGCCGGTGGCGTCCATTTCCCAGCGGATGGTGGTGCTTTCTTGCGTCATGACGTTCTCCGTGAAGTCTGTTGTGGGCGGGGCGGGGCGGGCGGGGCCCGGGGAGGGTGGCTGCGGCACATGGCCGACTGAACGCCGGTGGGGGCTGGTCGCGCAGTTCCCCGCGCCCCTGAAGGGCGCACTTCGTGCGCGCCTTCATGAGGCGCGGGGAAGCCGCTGCCTCAGGGTCGCGGGGAACTGCGCGACCAGCCACGACGCACCCGCGGTCGGCGACGGACGACAGCCCCGGCGGCGCTTAGCCGGAGACCCGTTCCACGATCGTGGCGATGCCCATTCCGCCGCCGACGCACAGGGTGGCCAGGCCGTACCGCTTGTCCTGACGCTCAAGCTCGTCCACGAGCGTGCCCAGGATCATCGCCCCCGTGGCGCCCAAGGGATGGCCCAACGCGATCGCGCCGCCGTTGACGTTCACCTTGTCCAGGGACAGGCCCATGTCCTTGACGAACCGCAGCACCACCGCCGCGAAGGCCTCATTGATCTCGACGAGGTCGATGTCGTCGATGGTCAGCCCCGCCTTGGCGAGAGCCTTGCGCGCGGCCGGCGCCGGACCGGTGAGCATGATGGTCGGCTCGGAGCCCGAGACGGCCGCGGAGACGATCCGGGCGCGCGGCGCGAGACCGTACCGCTCGCCGACCTCCTTGGTGCCGATGGCCACAAGAGCCGCGCCGTCCACGATGCCGGAGGAGTTGCCCGCGTGGTGGACGTGGTCGATCTTCTCGACCCAGTGGTACTTCTGCAGCGCGACCGCGTCGAAGCCGCCGAGGTCGCCGATGTCCTTGAAGGACGGCTTCAGCTTGGCGAGCGAGTCGGCGGTGGTGCCGGGCCGCATGTACTCGTCGTGGTCCAGGACGACCAGGCCGCTGCGGTCCTTGACCGGCACGACGGACTTCTCGAAGCGGTTGTCCTTCCAGGCCGCCGCGGCACGCTCCTGGGACAGGGCCGCGTACTCGTCGACGTCACGCCGGGAGTAGCCCTCCACCGTGGCGATGAGGTCGGCGCCGATGCCCTGCGGCACGAAGCCCGTCTCGTAGTTGGTCATCGGGTCGGCGAACCAGGCGCCGCCGTCCGAGGCCATCGGGACACGCGACATCGACTCGACGCCGCCCGCGAGGACGAGGTCCTCCCAGCCCGAACGCACCTTCATCGCCGCCATGTTGACCGCTTCGAGGCCCGAGGCGCAGAAGCGGTTCTCCTGGACGCCCGCGACGGTGTCGGGAAGACCGGCCGCGATGGCCGCGATGCGCGCGATGTCGGAGCCCTGGTCGCCGACGGGGCCGACGACGCCGAGGACGATGTCGTCGACGGCCGCCGGGTCCAGGTCGGGGAACCGCGCCCGGATCTCGTGGATCAGGCCGACGACGAGGTCGATCGGCTTGGTGCCGTGCAGGGCGCCATTGGCCTTGCCGCGTCCGCGCGGGGTGCGGATCGCGTCGTATACGTACGCTTCGGTGGTCAAGACAGCAGCCTTTCGCAAAGAACTGTGCAGGTGAGGGTGGGGCGGACTCAGGCGAGCAGGGAGCGGCCGATGATCTCCTTCATGATCTCGGTCGTGCCTCCGTAGATCGTCTGGATGCGGCCGTCGGTAAAGGCCTTGGCGACGCGGTACTCGGTCATGTAGCCGTATCCGCCGTGAAGTTGCAGGCAGCGGTCGGCGACGCGCTTTTGGAGTTCGGTGGCCCACCACTTGGCCATCGAGGCGTGCACGGCGTCGAGTTCGCCGTTGGAGTGATCGACGATGCAGCGGTCGAGGAAGGTGCGGGTGACCGCGCACTCGGTGGCCATCTCGGCGATCTCGAAGCGGATGTGCTGGAGCTTGGAGAGCGGGCGCCCGAAGGCCTCGCGCTCCTTGACGTACGTCGTGGTGATCTCCAGGAGGTGTTCGGCGGCGGCGATCCCCGCGACGGCGATGCCCATGCGCTCCTGCGCGAGGTTCGTCATCAGGTGGATGAAGGCGCCGTCGAGCTCGCCGAGGAGGTTCTCCTTGGGGACGCGTACGTCGTTGAAGAACAGCTCGGCGGTGTCCTGGGACTTCTGGCCAATCTTGTCGAGGTTGCGCCCGCGCTCGAAGCCGTCCATGCCGCGCTCGACGACGAGGAGGGAAAGGCCCTTGGCGCCGCCCTCCGGGGAGGTCTTGGCGACGACGATCACCAGGTCGGCGAGGATGCCGTTCGAGATGAACGTCTTGGAGCCGTTGAGCAGCCAGTGGTCGCCCTGATCGGTGGCGGTGGTGCGGATGCCCTGGAGGTCGGAGCCCGCGCCCGGTTCGGTCATCGCGATGGCCGTGATGATCTCGCCGGAACAGAAGCCGGGCAGCCAGCGCCGCTTCTGGTCCTCGGTGGCCAGGGAGGTGAGGTACGGGCCGATGATGTCGTTGTGCAGGCCGAGTGCGAGCCCGGAGGCGCCCGCACGCGTGAACTCCTCGGCGAGTACGGCGCTGTAGCGGAAGTCGGTGTTCCCGCCGCCGCCGTACTCCTCGGGCACGGCGAGCCCGAGCAGCCCCTGCTTGCCCGCGGCGAGCCACGCGTCACGGCTGACGATCCCGTCCTTCTCCCACTCTTCGTAGTGGGGCAGCACCTCCTTGGCCAGGAAGGTGCGGACGGTCTCGCGGAACGCCTCGTGTTCGGCGGTAAAGATCTGACGCTTCACGTACGGCCTCCTGGAGCCCTAGAGCCAGCCCTTGACGGTTTCGATCGACTTGGCCGGCTCGGGGCCGACGGGAATGACGTTGAGCATGGTGACGCCCGCCTCACGGAAGGCCTCGACGCGCTCGCGGACGTAGCTCTCGGGCCCGCACAGCGTCATGAGCTCGCAGAACTCGTCCGGGACGGCGGCCTCGGCTTCCTTCTTCCTGCCCGAGAGATACAGCTCCTGGATGAGCTTTGCTTCCTTCTCGTAGCCGTACGCGACCGCGAGGTCGTTGTAGAAGTTCTTCCCCGGTGCGCCCATGCCGCCTACGTAGAGGGCGATCTGGGGCCGGGCCAGATCCCGTACGGCGGCCGCGTCGTCACCGATGGACAGGAGTCCGCCGGCGACCGTCTGCAACGGGCCGAGCGCCGGATCGCGCTTCTCCTTGCCCTCGGCGAGCGGGGCGCCCCACACCTGGTGGGCCTTCTCCGGGATGAACAGGGTGGGCAGCCAGCCGTCGGCGATCTCGGCGGTCATGC
This sequence comes from Streptomyces longisporoflavus, assembly GCF_014649775.1. Lineage (GTDB taxonomy): Bacteria > Actinomycetota > Actinomycetes > Streptomycetales > Streptomycetaceae > Streptomyces > Streptomyces longisporoflavus. The sequence continues at coordinate 82,325 of NZ_BMTR01000004.1, forward strand.
GGACGTTGGCCGGGCCCAGGGAGGCGACGTACAGCGGCACTTCGGAGCGGACCGGCTTGGTGAGGATCTTCAGCGGCTTGCCCAGCTTGCCGCCCTTCTCCGCGGGCAGCGGCATGTCCGTGACGCCGTGGTGGTCGATGACCTCGCGGCGCAGGATGCGGCGGGTCAGCTCGATGGCCTCGCGGGTGCGCGCCAGGGGTTTGTCGTACGGCTTTCCGTGCCAGCCCTCGACGACCTGCGGGCCCGAGGCGCCGAGTCCGATGATCGCCCGGCCGCCGGAGATCGCGTCCAGTCCGGCCGCCGTCTGGGCGATGAGGGCGGGGGTGCGCGAGTAGACGTTCAGGATCGCGGCGCCGATCTTCATACGCTCGGTGCGCGCGGCCAGGTAGCCCATGATGGTGGGCGAGTCGAAGCCGTACGCCTCCGCCACCCAGACGGCGTCCAGGCCCGCGGACTCCAGGACGGCCAGATCGTCGGCGGCCTGCCGCGGGTCGCCCGCGTAGGCGAGAGGTGCGGAGATCTCCATCAGCTGTCTTCCTTCGTGGTGGTGTCGCAATGCCGGACGAGCGCCGGCACGTCCCAGTCGCGGGCCACGGCCTCGGTGTCCGCGCCCGGTTGGGCGGGGCCGCCGCGGACGTGCGTCGGAGTCGCGGAGAAGCGGGGCGCGGGTGCGGGCTGGGTGATGCCGCCGTGGCGGACGAAGGTGCCGCGGGCCGCGAGGTGGGGGTGGCCGGGGGCCTCGGACAGCGAGAGGACGGGCGCGACGCACGCGTCGGAGCCCTCGAAGACGGCCGTCCACTCCTCGCGTGTCCGCGTCCTGAAGCGGGCGGCGACCGCCTCGCGCAGCTCGCCCCAGCGCGCGAGGTCCTTACGCGCGGGCGCCTCGTCGGCCAGGCCGAGCAGCGCGATGAACTCGTCGTAGAACTGCTGCTCCAGGGCACCGACGGCCATGTAACCGCCGTCGGACGTCTCGTAGTTGCCGTAGAAGGGGCAGCCGCCGTCCAGGAGGTTGGCGCCGCGCCGGTCCTGCCAGCCGCCGCCCGCGAGCATGCCGTGGATCATCGACGTGAGGTGGGCGGTGCCGTCCACGATCGCGGCGTCCACGACCTGGCCGATGCCGTTCTCGCGCGCGTGGTGCAGGGCCGCGAGGATGCCGACGACGAGATAGAGCGAGCCGCCCGCGTAGTCGCCGACGAGGTTCGCGGGGACCGTGGGCGGCTCGCCGGGATTGCCGATCATGCCGAGAGTGCCGGTGATCGCGATGTACGCGATGTCGTGCCCGGCGCGCTGGGCGAGCGGCCCCTCCTGGCCCCAGCCGGTCATCCGGCCGTAGACGAGCTTCGGGTTGCGGGCGTGACAGGCGCCGGGGCCGACGCCGAGGCGTTCGGCGACGCCGGGGCGGTAGCCCTCGATGAGCACGTCGGCGCGGTCCACCAGGTCGAGGACGCGGTCCGCGCCGTCCGCCGCCTTGAGGTCGACGATCACGGAGCGTTTGTTGCGGTTGGTGACGTCGTACTCGGGATTGATCGCCAGACCGCTGCCGCCCGGCCTGTCGACGCGTACGACGTCGGCGCCGAGGTCGGCGAGGAGCATGGCCGCGAACGGGCCGGGACCGATCCCCGCCAGCTCGACCACGCGCACCCCTGCGAGCGGCCCGAGAACGCCCTTGTCCGGAACTGCCATTGAGCCCCCAGCGTTATGACACAACTGATGTAACACCAGTGATGCTAAGAACGTGTTCCACTCCGCACAAGACCCTAGCAAGCAAGCGCTTAGACAAATTGGGGACGGGCCGTGCGGCCGTCCCCGCGTCGCGCGCTAGCCTCGGCGTCCGACATCGACGTGGGGCCCACGGCAGAGAGGTGCCATGACCAGTCAGAACGGCAACGGCAACGGCAACGGCAACGGCAAGAAGCGTGCGGCGGACCGCACGTACGACATCGTCCTCTTCGGAGCGACCGGTTTCGTCGGCGTGCTCACCGCGCAGTACCTCGCCGCGCACGCGCCCGAAGGGCTGCGCTGGGCGATCGCGGGGCGTGACACGGGGAAGCTGGAGCGGCTGCGGGAGAAGCTCGCCGCCGACCACCCGGCGTGCGCGGAGCTCCCCCTCGTGAGCGCGGACGTGGCGGACCCGAAGTCCCTGCGCGAGATGGCCGGTCACGCGCGCGTGGTGGCCACGACCGTCGGTCCCTATCTCACGTACGGCCAGGAACTCGTCGCCGCGTGCGCCGAGGCGGGCACGGACTACGTGGACCTCACCGGTGAGCCCGAGTTCGTCGACCTCATGTACGTGCGCCACGACGCCACGGCCCGGGAGACGGGCGCACGCCTGGTGCACTCCTGCGGCTTCGACTCCATCCCGCACGACCTGGGCGCGTACTTCACCGTGCGGCAGCTCCCGGAGGGCGTGCCGCTGCGCGTGGACGGTTTCGTGCGCACCAACGCGACGTTCTCCGGCGGCACCTTCGCCTCCGCGCTCAACCAGTTCGCACGCGGGCCGCAGATGATGGCCGCCGCGCGGGACCGCCGCCGGCACGAGCCGCGCGTGGTGGGCCGCAAGGCGTACGCGCCGCCGGCCGCACCCCGGTACGCGGGCGAGGTCGGCGCCTGGGCCCTGCCCCTGCCGACGATCGACCCGCAGGTGGTGCAGCGCTCGGCGCGGGCCCTCGATCGCTACGGACCCGACTTCCGCTACCGCCACTACGCCGCCGTGAAGACCCTGCCGTTCGCCGTGGGCGGCGCGACGGCCGTCGGCGGCCTGGCGGCCGTGGCGCAAGTGCCGCCCGCGCGGCGGTGGTTGTCCTCGCGCCTTAAGCCGGGTGACGGGCCGAGCGAGCAGCGGCGGGCCAGGAGCTGGTTCTCCGTGCGGTTCGTCGGCGAGGGCGGCGGCAAGCGGGTGTTCACGGAGGTCTCGGGCGGCGACCCGGGATACGACGAGACGGCGAAGATGCTGGGTGAGGCGGCGCTGTGCCTGGCGGTCGACGACCTGCCGCCGGTGGCCGGGCAGGTGACCAGCGCCGTAGCCATGGGCGATGCGCTGACGGCCCGGCTGCAGGCCGCGGGAATCAGGTTCCGGGTGGCGGCGGAGCGCTAGCCGTCGCCTCGCGCAGCGCCGCACGGCACAGGGCGTCCGCGCGCCGCGTCGACTCCGGGAGGCGGTAGCGCGGCGTCAGGCGGAGCGTGTGGGCGCAGGCGTTGTCCAGGCTCACGCGGTGGCCGACGGAGACGAACACCGGCTTGACGTCGTCGCGGGTGCGCAGGGCGCGGCCGACCTCCCGCGCTCCGTCGAGGAGGGAGGCCGCGCTTCCCCGCGGTGCGCCGGGAGCCTCGTACGTGAACGTGAAGGGGTTCTTGGCGACGCCGATCGTGGGCAGACCGGTGAGGACACCGAGGTGGCTCGCGAGGCCGAACCCGCGGGGGTGAGCGATGCCGTAGCCGTCGCAGACGACAAGGCCCGGATCGGCCGCGAGCTGCCCCAGGGCGGCGAGGACGGCGGGGATCTCCCGGAAGGCGAGCAGCCCCGGCACGTACGGGAAGGCGACGCGGCCCACCGCGGTCGCCTCCTCGACGACGTCGAGCGTCGCGGCGTCCAGGACGACGACCGCCGCGGCGACGATGTCGCGCTCGTCGTCGTAGGCGACGTCGACTCCCGTGACCTGTCCCGTGCCCGGCGGCGGGCCCGTCTCGTCGAGCACGGTCCGGGCGCGGAGTTCGTCCTGGACGGCGCGTGCGGCGGGCTCGTCGGCGGGCCAGTCGGCGGGTATGTGCGCGGGGGCGGGCCTGTTCGTCGTCACTTGTCCGCCGCGAACTTCCAGACGAAGGCCTCGCCGGCCTGATCGGACCAGTGGACCTCGAGCTTCTTCGTGTCCTCGGGGACCAGATAGGTCTCGCACAGGACGTGGGACTCGCCCTTCTTCCAGCCCTTGATGGACCGGGGGTTCTCGCAGCCCTGTTTGCCGTCGGCGGCGCCGACGATCAGGGTGCCGCGCCTGCCGTCCGCCCAGATCCGGGTGGAGTAGCTGACGCGCGGACTCTGTGCGAGGGCCGTGGCGGACTTGTAGGTGTACTTCACGTGGGCGACCGCCGGGATCAGGCCCTTGGCCGCCTTGGGGTCCGACACCATCTTCGCGGTCTCGGCCTCGGTGCCCAGTTCGACCTTCTGCGCGGTGACGTCGTAGGTGGCGGAGACGAGGCCCTCCTTCGACTCACCGGTCGCGCTCTCGCCGGTGGCGCGCGCGCCGGGCTTCGCCTTGCCCGTGGCCTCCTTCTTGCCCTCGTCGCCCCCGCAGGCGGTCAGCGCGAGGGCGAGCACGGCCACGGGCGCGGCGACGCGCAAAGCGGTCTTCCTGTACAGCAAAGCGAACTCCCGGCAGAAATGGGGCGGCCACGCGTCACGAAGTCGCCCCATGGAGCGACCGGTTGAACGTTCAGGATAAAGCGCCCGCACCGGGCCGCCGCGACGCCTTGCGGGCCGCGGCGGTAGCCTCGCGATCATGTTCGTTCTGGAGCTGACCTATACCGCCCCCGTGTCCGCCGTCGACAAGGAGCTCGACGCCCACGTCGCCTGGCTCGACCAGCTCTACGCGCAGGGCGTCGTGATCGCGTCGGGTCGCAAGAACCCGCGCGACGGCGGCGTGATCCTCGCCGTGGCCGATGACCGGGCGGCGGTCGAGGAGATCGCCGCGAGCGACCCCTTCGTCATCGCGGAGGTCTGCGAGTACCGCATCACCGAGTTCTACGCCACGAAGACCGCCCCGGCCCTCGCCCCCTACCGGCAGGAACTGCCCTAGGCGCCCCGCCGAGGGCTGCCTAGTCCCGCTCCCAGCGCGCGATCCTGCCCTTCTCGCCGGACGCCCAGCAGGCCCGGTCCCGGGTGCAGTCCACGGTGTCGTACGACCCCGTGTCGACCGTCCGCCAGGTGCGCCCGCCGTCCGACGTGACGTCCGTGCCGGTCGGCCCGACCGCGAGCGCTCCCCCGCGGCTGCCCGGCAGCCAGGCCGCCCCGGAGCGGTAGGCGGGCGGGGGCTGCCCGGCCGTGGTCCAGGTGCGCCCGGCGTCGCCGGTGGTGGCCGCGGCCTTCGGGGAGGGCTGGTCGGCGCGGTAGTCGCCACCGACCGCGATGCCGTGCGTACGGTCGCGGAAGGCGAGGCCGAAGACTCCGCGCGCCGGGTCGCCCGCGGGGATCGGGGCGTCGGCGGCCTTCCAGGTGCGGCCGCGGTCGGCGGAGTGCAGGACACGCGCGCGTGCCGCGCCGCCGGTGGCCAGCCATACGTCACGGGAGCCGTTGCTCACCAGGCACTGGCCGCTCGCGGCGAAGCCCGCCTCGCCCTGTTGCGCGGCGGGCATGCCCTTGTCGGGCAGGACCTTCCAGGAGCGGCCGCCGTCGGCGGTGGACAGGATGCGGAACCTGCCGTCCACCGGGTCGCTCATCGCCAGGCCGTGGCGCCGGTCGAAGAACGTCATGCAGTCGTAGAAGGCCTTGGGGTCGGTGTTACGGAAGGACTCCGTCCAGGTGGCCCCACCGTCCGCCGTGCGGAAGACCCGCGAGGCCTCCCCCTCGCCGATCGCGAGGACCACCGCGCGGCGCCCGTCGAACGCCTCGATGTCGCGGAACTCCAGTTCCCCGGCTCCGGGCGGCGAGACGTTACGCCATTTGCCGCCCCCGTTCGAGGTACGCAGCACGGTGCCTTTCGAGCCCGCCGCCCAGGCCGTTTCGCGGCTGACGGCGGCGAGACCGCGGAGGCGCGCGTCGGTGCCGCTGTCCTTGAGTTCCCAGCCGCCGCGATGCTGCGAAGGGCCTACAGGGCTTGCGGGGACTGCTCCGGCGGCCTCCGGCGCGGCCGGCGCCGTCGCGGCGAGAGCGGCCCCGCACAGCCCCGCCGACACCATTCGACCCACGGGCCGCGACCGTTTCGTCTTCCCCAAGGACTTCATGGCCGGCGAAGTTACCACCGGAACGCATGATTCCTTCCGAGATTTCTGTGAAGACGGTGAAGAGCACACGGTGACCGAGGTCACTCTGTGTTCGCGTGCACGGATTCCGTCATTCCGACGTCTATCCAAGTGTCGGCCCGAGTCGTCCAGCTGTAGTTGAGGGAGCAGGCCTTGTCCACCAGCATCGATCAAGCCGTAGAGGCCCGCCTTGTCGCCGCCGCGCCGCGGATGTCGACGATCCCCGCGTCGCTGCACTACGACCGGAGTGATCCGTTCGCCGTCCGCATGAGCTTCCCCGCCCCGGCGACCCTGGAGGGCATCGAGGTCTTCTGGACCTTTGCCCGCGAACTGCTCACCCGCGGCATGGAGCAGCCGGTGGGCGACGGCGACGTCCGCGTGCGGCCGTACGGCTTCGACCGCACGGTCGTGGAGTTCCACGCGCCCGAGGGCACCGCGATCGTCCACATCCGCACCGGCGAGCTGCGCAGCTTCCTGCACCGCACGCTTGCCCTGGTCCCCGTGGGCGACGAGCATCTGCACGTCGACCTTGACCATGACCTCGCCGAGCTGATGCGGGACGCCTGCTGAGCCGTCCCCCGCGACACCCCCGGCAGCACACTCGGCTTTCCGGCACCCCTGCATCACCCGGCATCACCCGGCATCACCCGGCGAACAGCGTGTTCAGCTCCCCGTAGTCGAGGCCGCCCGCCGGCGACGCGTACGTGCCCTCGGCGAGCAGCTCACGCGCGGCCTCGCGCACGACCGCGTGCGCGGCCTGTGCGATGCCCGAACCCACGCTGATCCGCGCGACCCCGAGACCGGCGAACTCGGCGACCGTCGGCGCACCGGGGCCCGCCATCACGTTGAGCGGTGCGTCGATGCCCTCGACGAGTGTGCTGACCGTGCCGGAGTCCACGGCCCCCGGCACGAAGATCCCGTCCGCTCCGGCGGCAAGGAAGGCCGCGGCCCGCTCCAGGGTGACGCCCGCCCGGTCGGCCGGCTTCCCCACGCCCCGCAGATACGTGTCGATACGGGCGTTGACGAACAGCGGCACGCCCGCCGCGTCGGCGGCGGCACGGGCCGCCGCGATGCGCTCCGCCTGCCCGGCGACCGTGCGCAGCGACGCGGGTCCCTCGTACTCGGCGTCCCCTTCGTACAGCGCGTCCTCGATGTTCACGCCGACGGCGCCCGCGGCGAGCACCCCGCGCACCGTGCGGGCGACTCCCGCCGGGTCCGCCGCGTAGCCGCTCTCGATGTCGGCGGTCACCGGCACTGCGACCGCCGCCGCGATCCGGGCGACCGCGCCGAGCGCGCGGTCCCCGCCGAGCCGGTCGCCGTCCGCCGCTCCGAGGTCCCACGCCACACCGGCGCTCGTGGTGGCGACGGCCGCGGCGCCGGCGGCCTCGATGAGGCGGGCGCTCGCCGCGTCCCACGCGTTCGGCAGCACGAGCGGTCGGCCCGCGACGTGCAGGGCGCGGAAGGAGAGAGCGTGATCGCGGAGGTTCGTCGTCGTCATGCGCACACTCAATCAGCGCCGCACGGCCCGGTTCCGGCGAGAATCCGACAGGTACGTCCGCGCCGCGCGGCCCCTCCACCGGCCCTCTAGGCGGGGCCTGTCAGCCGCCCCCGCTGCCGCTGGACCTCGCCGCCTCCGCGGCCGTGACCGCCGAGGCCAGCGCCTTGCGCAGGCCCCACATCAGCTCGGGCAGTCCTGGCGCCGGCGCCCCGCTGCGCTCGGTGAGCTCGTCGAGGCGGTCCTTGTGCTGTCTGCGGTCCTTGCCCGAGATGATGCCGCGCAGCTTGCCCGCCGCCGCGCAGACGACCAGGGCCGCGTCGCCCGCGGGCACCTCGGACACCGGCACCGGACCGCGCAGGACGGCGAGCGCCTCGGCGTGCAGGACCTCGACGTACCCGGTGCGCTCCAGCTCGTACCGCCGGGAGGGGAAGATCCGGAACACCCGGGTGCGCTCCGTGCGCAGATAGCCCTCGGCCACCAGTTGGTCGCGCGCCCGGTCCAGGGTGTGGCGGGCCTTGTGCGTGATCCAGCCGCGCCATCTGCGGGGCCGGGACTCCTCGATGAGTTCGAGGACGCTGTCCAGGGTCGCGTCGCCGGTGCGCGCGCCGAAGACCGGCGTGACGATGCCGCCCGCGTCGGAGAGGAGCCCGCGCTGGGCCAGCTCCGCGAGCGCGCAGGCCCGTACCGCGTAGTGCAGGTCGGGGGCGCCGATGATCCTGCTGCGACCGGTGTCCCAGGCCAGCAGGTAGATCCGCGTCGGCAATGAGAGCGAGCCATAGGACATGGGTCCTCCTCGTCTGCGGCGTCCGCGGTCACGATAAAGCGTTGACAGTCCCGAGACCGCAACCTACGGTGTATAAGGTTCTGTTGTCGCCGATAGGAGTAGGACGTTGCTCGTCTGAGGTCTGGTGTCACCGCGTCTCACGGTTCTGCCGTGTGCGTAGCGTGCGACCTCGGCGTACGAGCCGTCCCCCGGCACAGGGCCCTTTTTTCTGCCCTCGCCCCCTGACGACGCTGCTCCCGTCCTCCTGTCGTGCCCCGCGGTGTCCCGAAACGCGTTGCCCCTGACCGCGCTTCATCTCACGCAACCGCGAGGACCACATGTCTCTTACCCCCACCTCCATCACGTGCACGTCGCTCGACTTCTCCTGGCCCGACGGCACCGGCGTCTTCGACGGACTCCAGGTGGCCTTCGGACCGGGCAGGACGGGTCTCATCGGGGTCAACGGATCAGGGAAATCAACCCTGTTGAAGCTGATCGCCGGTGAACTCGGCCCGAGCGACGGCGCCGTCCGCGTCGCGGGCGACATCGGATATCTGCCGCAGAACGTCACCCTCGACACCACTCTGCGCGTCGACGAGGTGCTCGGCATCAGCATGACTCGCTCCGCCCTGCACGCCATTGAGGCGGGTGACGTGGCCGAGGAGCACTTCACGGCGGTCGGCGACGACTGGGACGTCGAGGAGCGCGCTCTGGCGACCCTCGATCAGCTCGGCCTCGGCCATATCGGCCTGGACCGCACCACCGGGGAGGTGTCGGGCGGCGAGTCCGTGCTGCTGCGCCTCGCCGCGCTGCTGCTGCGCCGCCCCGACGTGCTCCTGCTCGACGAACCCACCAACAACCTCGACCTGTACGCCCGTCGGCGTCTGTACGCGGCCGTCGACGCCTGGTCCGGGGTCCTGGTCGTGGTCAGCCACGACCGTGAACTCCTTGACCTGGTCGACCAGATCGCCGATCTGCGGGACGGTGAGGTCAAGTGGTACGGCGGCAACTTCACCGCGTACGAGGAGGCACTGGCCGCCGAACAGGAGGCGGCCGAGCGCATGGTGCGTGTCGCCGAGTCCGACCTGAAGAAGCAGAAGCGCGAACTGGCCGACGCGCACGTGAAGTTGTCCCGGCGCAAGCGCTACGGCCAGAAGATGTGGGACACCAAGCGCGAGCCGAAGGCCGTCATGGCCGAGCGCAAGCGGCAGGCGCAGGTGTCCGCGGGCAAGCACCGCGTCATGCACGAGGAGAAACTCACCGAGGCGAAGGAGCGCCTGGACGACGCCGTCGAGGCGGTGCGGGACGACGACGAGATCCGCGTCGATCTGCCGTTCACCGCGGTGCCGCCGGGCCGCACCGTGCTCACGCTGCGGGAGCTCTCCCTGCGCCACGGAGCGCGCGTGCGGGGCGAGTTCGAGCTGCGCGGCCCCGAACGGATCGCGCTGGTCGGCCGCAACGGCGCGGGCAAGACCACTCTCCTGCGCACCATCGCCGGGGAGCTCGACGCCGAGGAAGGAGAGGCGCTCGCGCACGTACCGCTGCGCTTCCTGCCGCAGCGGCTCGACGTGCTCGACGAGGAACTGACCGTCGCCGAGAACGTGGCGCGCTTCGCGCCCGACGCCACCAACAACCGGATCCGGGCCCGCCTGGCCCGCTTCCTGTTCAAGGGTGCGCGGGCCGACCAGCGGGCGGCGACCCTGTCGGGCGGCGAGCGGTTCCGGGCGGCCCTGGCCGCGCTGCTGCTCGCGGAGCCCGCCCCGCAGCTCCTGATGCTCGACGAGCCGACGAACAACCTCGACATGGCCAGCGTCAAGCAGCTGGCCACGGCCCTGGAGTCGTACGAGGGGGCGCTGATCGTGGCCAGTCACGACGTGCCGTTCCTGGAGTCGATCGGCATCACACGCTGGCTGCTCCTCGACGGCGAGATGAAGGAAATCACGACAGAAGGTGTCCGGTATTCCGGCTAGCTTCGCGTGTATGCACCAATACATCACCATCACCGGAGCCCGTGAGAACAACCTCAAGGAGGTGAGCCTGCGCATTCCGAAGGACCGGCTCACGGTCTTCACCGGCGTCTCGGGGTCGGGGAAGTCGTCGGTCGTGTTCGACACGATCGCGGTCGAGTCGCAGCGCCAGCTGAACGAGACCTTCACGTGGTTCGTCCGCAACCGGCTGCCGAAGTACGAGCGGCCGCACGCGGACACCATCGAGGATCTCTCGCCCGCGATCGTCGTCGACCAGCGGCCGATCGGCGGTCACTCCCGCTCGACGGTGGGCACGATGACGGACATCTACTCGGTGATGCGCGTGCTGTTCTCACGGCACGGCACACCCAGTGCCGGTCCGGCCACCGCGTACTCGTTCAACGACCCGTCGGGCATGTGCCCCGAGTGCCACGGCCTCGGCAAGACCGTGCGGCCCGACTACGACCGCATCCTGGACCCGGCCAAGTCCCTGGCGGACGGCGCGATCCTCTTCCCGCCGTTCGCCGCGGGGACCTGGCAGGGCCAGACGTACACCAACACCCCCGACCTGGACACGCACAAGCCGGTGGGGCGATTCAGCGCGCGGGAGCGGGAGTTCCTCATGCGCGGCGGGAAGCACGGCGGCAAGGTCAGCGTCGACAACACCGGTGGCGCACGGGACATCGACTACGAAGGGCTCGCCGACCGCTTCGAGCGGCTCTACCTCAACCGCGACCTGTCGACGCTCAGCCAGAAGACCCGCGATCTGGTGCAGCGCTTCCTCGTCGAGGGCAAGTGCGGCGTCTGCCACGGTGCGCGGCTCAACGAGGCCGCGCTCGCCACCCGGATCGGCGGCATGAACATCGCCGACTGCGCCCGCATGGAGGTCACCGACCTCATCGCCGCCCTGAAACCGATCGACGACCCGGTGGCGGGGCCGATCGCGGCGGCGGCCGTGGCGGCGCTCGAACGGATCGAGGCGATCGGCCTCGGCTACCTCAGCCTCGGCCGCGAGACGTCCACGCTGTCCGGCGGCGAGGGCCAGCGCCTGAAGACGGTGCGGCACCTGGGCTCCAGCCTGACCGGCATGACGTACATCTTCGACGAGCCGAGCGTCGGCCTGCACCCGCGCGACGTGGGGCGGCTCAACGATCTGCTGCTTCGGCTGCGCGACAAGGGCAACACCGTCCTGGTCGTCGAGCACGACCCGGACGTGATCGCCGTCGCCGACCACGTCGTCGACATGGGCCCCGGTGCGGGCACGGGCGGCGGCCTGGTCGTCTTCGAGGGAACACCGCGGGAGCTGCGCCGTGCGGACACGCTCACCGGCCGCCACCTGCGGCGCTCCACGGGCGTCAAGGAGAGCCCGCGCGAGGCCATCGGCGGCCGCTGGGTCAAGGGCGCCGACCTGCACAACCTCAAGGACGTCAGCGTGCGCGTGCCGACCGGTGTGCTGACGGCGGTGACGGGCGTCGCGGGCTCGGGCAAGAGCACGCTGGTGTCGCGGGTGTTCGTCGCCGAACACCCGGACGCCGTCGTCGTCGACCAGTCGGGCATCGGCATCTCGGGCCGGTCGACCCCGGCGACGTACCTCGGGATCATGGACTCGCTGCGCAAGCTGTTCGCGCGCGAGACCGGCCGGGAGGCGGGGCTCTTCAGCTTCAACTCCGCCGGCGCGTGCGAGAGCTGCCAGGGCCGCGGGATCATCTACAGCGACCTCGCGTTCATGGACCCGGTGACGACGACCTGCGAGGCGTGCGAGGGGCGCCGCTTCAAGGAGGAGGTGCTCCGGCTGACCGTCGGCTCCGACTCCATCGCCGATGTGCTCGACATGACGGCCGAGCGCGCCCTGGACTTCCTCGCCGCGGTCGACGCCGCCGACGACACAGGCGTGCGCCGCCGGCTGCGGGCGCTGCACGAGGTGGGGCTCACCTATCTGACCCTCGGGCAGCCGCTGAGCACCCTGTCGGGCGGCGAACGGCAGCGCATCAAGCTGGCCACGCAACTGCACCGCACCGGCACGACGTACGTCCTGGACGAGCCGACGACCGGCCTGCACATGGCCGACGTGGACGGCCTGCTCGCCCTCCTGGACCGGCTCGTCGACGCGGGGAACACCGTGGTCGTCGTCGAGCACAATCTGGAGGTCGTCAAGCACGCCGACTGGGTGATCGACCTCGGTCCCGACGGCGGCAAGCACGGCGGCCGCGTCGTCTTCGAGGGCACTCCGGGCGCGTTGCTCGACGCCGAAGGCTCGTTCACCGCCGCTCATCTGCGCCGAGACCTGGGCCTGGACCCCTTGCACGCTGCATGATGTGCGGCAACACCCCGGCCCGGCGTGTGCCGGGCGGGGGCGCCCCCGCCGCTGCACCCTTACGGAGAACATCCCGTGCCCAGCAGGAAAGCGCTGATCCGCCGGCCAGGACCACGTCTCGCGGAAGGCCTGGTCACCCACGTGGAGCGGACCCCGGTCGACGCGGGTCTGGCCTTCGACCAGTGGGTGGCGTACGCCGAGGCGCTGCGTGCGCACGGCTGGGAGACCGTCGAGGTGGAGCCCGCCGACGACTGCCCCGACTCGGTCTTCGTCGAGGACGCGGTCGTCGTCTTCCGCAACGTGGCGCTGATCGCGCGGCCCGGCGCCGAGTCCCGGCGCGCGGAGACGGCGGCCGTGGAAGAGGCGGTGGCCCGGCTCGGCGCCTCCGTCAACTGGGTGTGGGAGCCCGGCACGCTCGACGGCGGCGACATCCTGAAGGTCGGCGACACGATCTACGTGGGGCGCGGCGGCCGGACGAACGCCGACGGGGTCCGGCAACTGCGGGCCGCGTTCGAGCCGCTGGGGGCGCGGATCACGGCCGTTCCCGTCAGCAAGGTCCTGCACCTGAAATCGGCGGTGACGGCCCTGCCGGACGGCACCGTCATCGGGTACCCGCCGCTCGTGGACACTCCCTCGCTCTTCCCGCGCTTCCTGCCGGTGCCCGAGGAGTCCGGGGCGCACGTGGTGCTGCTCGGCGGCGCGAAACTGCTCCTGGCGGCGAGCGCGCCCAAGAGCGCGGAACTGTTCGCGGACCTCGGTTTCGATCCGGTGGCAGTGGACATCAGCGAGTTCGAGAAGCTCGAAGGCTGTGTGACATGCCTCTCAGTACGCCTCAGGGAGCTGTACGCCTGACCAGTCCTGGGGCGGGTGGGGCGCGAGGGGCTCTTGGGGCCCGGCGACTCGACCACTTTACGGAGGGCTTAACCTACGGCAACGTAACCTACGACACCGTAGGTAGGTAGCACTCGCTCGTGCTTCCGCGTAACCCCTACGCACGTAATCCGCAAAAAAACTCCCGTCCCCCTGGAGCCCCCGTGACGATCACCTCTCCGCATCTCGGCAGCACGGACGACTGGACCGATGCCCGGTTGCTGTTCGCCCTGGAAGAAGTGGTCGAGAAGGAGCTCAACCGCCACCTGAAGGTGGCGAAGGACTGGATGCCGCACGAGTACGTCCCGTTCTCCGACGCCCGCAACTTCCCCGGCTACTTCGAGGACGGCGAGGCCTGGGAGCCCGAGCAGTCCAAGGTGACCGACATCGGCAAGATCGCCCTGGTCGTGAACCTCCTGACCGAGGACAACCTCCCCAGCTACCACCACGAGATCGCCTCGCTCTTCGGCCGCGACGGCGCCTGGGGCACCTGGGTGCACCGCTGGACCGCCGAGGAGGGCCGCCACGGCATCGTGATGCGCGACTACCTCCTGGCCTCGCGCGCCGTGGACCCGGACAAGCTCGAAGAATTCCGCATGGCGCACATGGCCGAGGGCTTCGAGTCCGACAACCGCCACTCGATGCTGCACTCCGTGGCGTACGTGGCCTTCCAGGAGCTCGCGACCCGCGTCTCGCACCGCAACACCGGTCACCAGTCGGGCGACCCGGTCTGCGACCGCATGCTGGCGCGTATCGCCACCGACGAGAACCTGCACATGGTCTTCTACCGCAACCTCCTGGGCGCGGCCTTCGAACTCGCCCCCGACCTGACCATGCAGTCCGTGCGCGACGTCGTCGTCAACTTCCGGATGCCCGGACACGGCATGCCCGGCTTCGAGCGGGCCGCCGCGCAGATGGCGATCGGCGAGATCTACAACATGCGCATCCACCACGACGACGTGATCCAGCCCGTCCTGCGCTACCTGAAGGTCATGGAGATCGGCGGGCTCGGCCCCGAGGGTCTCAAGGCACAGGAGGAGCTCGGCCTGTACATGAACGGGCTCGACACCGAGGCGTCCAAGTTCGACGAGAAGCTGGCGGCGCGGAAGGCGCGGATGGCGGCGCGGGGGAAGTAGCAGGGGGTTCCCTGCGGGGTGCGGTGCGGGTGGGCGGGAACTGGACCGCCGTTACGCGGCAGATCCTCTCCCGCCCACCCGCCCGATCACCCGGGAATTGAGCAGGGTTCGCCGTCCGAGGACAGCGAATTGATGACGTGAGAACGATGAGGCGAGAAGGGGCGGGGCGACTGGATTCGAACCAGCGTGTTCCGGTTTTGGAGACCGACGCGACAGCCTCTGCGCTACACCCCGCCTTGCAAAGAATCGTACCCGCGCCCCACAGCACATGGGCAGGCGCTGCGGGCCGACGCGCGAAGCTGGGCCCCGTAAGGGGCGCGGGGAACTGCGCGACAAGCCCCCACCGGCCCGCAGGTCGATGAGCGCACCCCCAAGCCCCGTAAGCCCCAGCCCTCGCCCTCCCCCCCCTCAGCGATGCACGCTGCGCACAGCAGCAACATCCCCCGGCACCGAAAGCACCGCGACCCCCGCGCTGAACGCGGCAAGCCGTCGCTTGACGCTCGCCGCGATCCCCTGCCCGAGCACGAACCGCGTGGGCGTAAGTGCCCGCCCGGCGGTGTCCAGGAGCCGGTGGGCCCCCCGGCTGCGCAGACCGGTATGGCTGAGCACCAGGTGGGCCAGGCGGTGCTCGACCGCGGCAAGGCTCTCCGCGACGGAAGCAGCCCCCGCCTCGTCGAGGCGATTGTCCGCCGCACCAAGCGCCCCCGCGGCCCGCACCCTGCCGAGGTCCAGCAACTCCACGCCGGCGGTCACGGCCCCCGCGACCAGCCGGGCGGCGGCCCGCGGCCCGACGCCGTTGCTCGCGAGGGAGAGGCGTTCGAGCGCCCCCCATGGCGCACGCTCCAGCGCCTCGGCGATCAGCAGCGCTCCCCCGTCACCAAGCCCCGCCGCCGATACGTACAGTTCACGCACTCCGCCCCGGGCGATCAGCTCGCCGAGCGGCACCGCGCCCCGCGGCCCGAGCGCGTTGCCGCCCAGGAAGACCCGCTCGACACGCCGCCCGGCATCCGCCGCCGCGAGCAGCGCGTCGACGAGGACCGCCGTCCCGGCCGCGTCGAGCCCGGTCTGCACCAGGTCGAGCGTGCGCAACGCCCGTACGGATTCGATGAGTTCGCCGGCAGCGGCGCCCCCCTGCGCCCCCAGCGGGTTCCGTTTCAGCCAGACGCCGGTCACGACCTGCGGCGAGGCCCGCAACTGGTCGGCGATGCGGCAGGCGCCACCGGCGGTGATGCCGTTACAGCCCAGATAGAGCGTCTCGACGCCGGTGGGGCCCGCGTCGCCGCTTGCCGCCTGCGCCGCGACGGCCGCCCCCTCGTCCCCGAGCCCGTCCGTGCCGAGCAGCAAGTGCCGTACAGGAGAACGGCCTTCCGCCCCGGCAGCTCCGTCACCCCGGAGTGCCTCGGCGACCAGCGCGGCGCCCTCTGCTCCGAGGGACTGCTTGCACAGGTCGAGCCGCCCGTCCGGAAGCACCGTCCCTGCCGCGAAGTCGAGCCGCTCCCCCGCCGGTCGCCCGCCACGCAACCAGTCGAGCAGCGGCCCCAGTTCGGCCGCGGGACGCGGCACGACCGGGGGTACCCCCGCGAACGGCCCGCTGCCGGGCTCCACGCCTACCACTCCGCCTCCCGATAGTCCTTGAGAAAGACCCCCGAGACCGGCGCGCCCGCCTCGCCCCGCACGATCGGGTCGTAGATCCGGGCCGCGCCGTCCACCACGTCGAGCGGTGTACGAAAGCCCGCGTCGGCGATGCGGTCCTTCTTGGGGGCGGGATTCTCGTCGGTGATCCAGCCGGTGTCGACGGCGCACATGTGCACGCCCCGCTCGGCGAGTTCGGCCGCGCTGGTGCGGGTGAGCATGTTCAGGGCTGCCTTGGCCATGTTCGTGTGCGGATGCCCTGCCATCTTGTTGCGCACCGCGAAGCGGCCCTCGACCGCCGTGACATTGACGATGTACGTACGGGGACGCGGCGAGGCGAGGAGCAGCGGCAGCAGCCGGTCGCAGAGCAGGGCCGGGGCCAGCGCGTTGACCAGCTGGGTCTCCAGGACCTCGGCGGGGTCGAGGTCCCCGAGCCGGGCTGACCAGGAGTTCTCCGGCGAGGGATCACGCAGCAGACCAGCCTCGTCGGCGGCACGGAGCAGATCGGAGTCGCGCGGGACATCGGACTCAGGCAGGACAAGGGCGAGCGCGCCCCCGGCGGCGGGAGCGTCAAGCGCCCGCATGGGCCGGAACCCGGGCGCGCCACGGGAACCCGCGGGCAGTTCCGCCGACTCCCCCGCCGTGAGCGCCGCGTACGACTCCGGCGGCCTCCGTACCGTCTGCGCCGCGTTGTTGACCAGGATGTCCAGCGGCTCGCCCTCCTGCCGCAACTCCTCGCACAGGCCGAGCACTTGACGCGGATCACGCAGGTCGACGGCGAGCACCGTAAGCCGGTCGAGCCACTTCTCGCTGCCCGGCACCGCACGGAAGCGGCGCCGGGTGTCGTGCGGGAAGCGGCTGGTGACCAGGAGCTCGGCGCCGTCGCGCAGCATCATCAGGGCCAGCTGGAAGCCGATCTTCACCCGGCCCCCGGTGAGCAGCGCGCGCCGTCCGCCCAGATCCGTGCGCAGCGCGCGCCGAGCGCGATTGTCGGCGGCGCAGTCGGGACAGAGCCGGTGGTAGAAGGAGTCGACCTGTCGATACGACGTCTTGCAGACATAGCAGGGCCGCGGCTTGCGGAACACCCCGGCAGAAGCGCCGGCCCCCTCGGCGACCAGCGGCGCGTCCTCACGGCGGTCGCCGGAGCCGGTGGCGGTCGCGGCCATCACGGCCGCGTCGGCGGCGGAGAGTTCGGCGCCGCGCGCCTTGCGCCTGCGCAGCCGGCCGTCGCGGGCGAAGGACGCGGCGACCTGCTCGGCCCGCAGCCGCACCGGGTCGTCGACCGGCAGCTCGCGGAGTTTGCCGACCATGTCGTGGAAGACCGCGAGGTCCGCCTCGCTGATACCGCCGCCCTCGCTCATCCGTCCCGCCCCACCCGTGCCGTCCGCTCGTGGTCCCGGCCGGATTCGAACCGGCGTATCCGCCATGGCATAGCGGCGAGTCTGCCTCTGCTCTACAGGACCGCGCACACGCGTGGACCAGGAGATTTCGGTCCGCCCGCGCTCCCGGATCTTAACCACGGCAGGACCGCCGTGCCGAACCGATTTACGACCGCCCGCCCCGGTGCAACGGTGGGCACGGGGGTGGAACCCATGGCACAGATGGCACAGACCCATGAGTGGATGTTCTACGAGGTCATGTGGCGAGGCTGGGCGGGGCGGGCGCGGATCCCCTACCCCGTCCCGTGGTGGGCGCAGGCGGCCTTCCGGCGCTGGAGCGACGACTTCGACCGGGGAACGTACGAGTCGAAGGAGGCGGCCTTCGCCTCGAACGCCCTGTACCGCTACTGGCACATGGTGGGCGTCAAGGACCACCGCCAGGAGTCCCTGATCGGACAGGCGGGTGAGATCGAGCCGGTCTACGACAAGTACTGCCTGTCCTTCTTCTTCTACTCGCCGTCGACCGGCGCCGTGCGCCTGCCGCAGCTGACGGACGCCGGGGCCGTCGGCCAGCGTATGGAGGCGCCGCATCTTCCGGTGGTCCTGACGACGTTCCGCACCGCCGACGGCACCGAGTTCGTGCAGCGGACCTTCGGAACGGCCATCGGCCCGCGGCAGCGGGACCTCGTCGTGACCCGCCTGACCGTGGGCAGCGCGACCGGGCAGCCGCGCGAGGGCTGGCTGTGCGCGGCCGTCATGCCCGCCGGGCCGAGCGGCTTCCAGCGGCATGACCGCAACGGCCGTCAGATCACGGACCGGCGGCTGACCTATCTGCGGCATCTGCCGGACGAGGGGCGGGTGGAGACCAACAGTGGCTGGGGCCCGGTGTTCGACACGCCTCCCGAGCAGTACGGCGTGTACGGCAATCCGGACTTCACGTACGACCCTGGCTCCTATCTGACCCGCAATCCGTTCCACGACCTGGTCACGGGCGGCAAGCTGAACGGTGCTCCGCAGGCGCAGGACCAGATCGCCGGGCTGTGCAGCGCGGCGTTCGCCTGGCCCTATCGCGTCGTGGACGACGAGCTGTTCGAGCTCGACGTACGGCTTCCCGTCGACCTCTACAGCGGTGCCGCCGATCTGGCGGAGATCAGGGCCACTCCCGCCACGGCTCTGGAGGAGGCCAACCGCGTCTTCTGGACGGAAAAGCTGATCGCGCAGGGAGTGCAGCCCGAACTGCCGCGCTCTGTCTCACACTTGGCGGACCAGTTCCGTCAGTGCCGCTCGCAGCTCCTGATTCTCTCCGATCACGGCGAGATCCACCCGGGCCCGACGGTGTACGACTCCTTCTGGATCCGTGACTCGTCCGTCGAGGCCACGGCATGCTCGCTGGTCGGCGACGCGGCTCTGGCCGAGCGCCAGTTGGGCACGCACTATCCGCTCAAGTTCAACCGCGGTTCGGGCCGCATCGGGCCGTGCGCCGAGTACGGCTTCTACGGCGGGCCGCACGAGAAGGACGACCGGGAGTGGGACAGCAACGGCCAGGCTCTGTGGGCGATCGGCCGCTTCGACCGGACGCACGGCCGCGCCACCGCGTTCGGCGCGAAGCTCTACACGCCGTACGTCATCGACGGCGCCCGGTGGCTGCGTGACAATCGCGATCAGTACGGCCTGCTGCACAGCGGCTGGAGCGCCGAGCACCTGGGCGAGCGCGACAAGCCGCACTACTGGGACGACCTGTGGGGGCTCGCGGGTCTGTACGAGGCGGCGCGCCTCGCGGAGCGGATCGGCTCGCCCGACGTGCCGGAACTCTGGGGTGCCTTCGACGACTTGAAGCGGGCCACGGCGGCATCGGTGCGTTGGGTGTTGGAGGAGCAGCGCAGGCGCGGCGCCTGGGAGACGTACATCCCGACCGGGCCCGGTGACGTCGGCCGGCTCGACTCGACGATGATCGGCACGGCGGCGTTCTTCCATCCGCTGCGGCTGCATATGGGCAGCAAACTGGGCGAGGACATCGACCGGGCGGCCCGCTGGACACTCGACACGATGTACGCGCACTTCGTGACCGGCGGCTACCGGCACGAGGCGGCCTGGAACGCCTACGGCCCCTACCTCACCACGCAGCTGGCGCACGCCTACCTGCTCGCCGGCGACACCGTCCGGATGGACGCGCTGCTCGGCTGGATCATGGGCGCTTCGCTGCCGCGGTCCGACGAGCGGGCGGCGGCGCTCGGCGCGTGGAACGAGCAGCACGCTTTTCCCATCGCCTCCGACTACCACGAAGTCCCCTCGCGCCATTGGTACATGGGGGACATCCCGCACGGCTGGGCGGCGGCCGAGTACCTGCTCCTGATCCGCGACATCCTCTTCTTCGAGGCCGACGAGGACCGCGACCCGCATCTCTACATCGCTCCGGGCGTACGTCCGCACTGGGTGCCGGACGGCGCTTCGGTGGCCGTCGCCGACGCCCCGAACCTGTTCGGCACGCCGTTCGGCTACCGGCTCACCCATGACGCGGACGACCGCAAGGTCACCGTGGAGATCACGCGGGCGCCGGAGCGCGTGCGGTACGTCTATCCGTGCCGCTTCGGCCCCGTGCAGGCGGTGACGGCTGACGGCCGCGACCTGACGGTGGCGGGGGACGACGTGCACATCCCGGCGGGGACGAGGAGGTTCACGGTCACGTACGCCTGAGGAGGCCGACGGTCATGTACGCCTGAGCTGAAGCCGCTCTTTCTCGGAGAGTCCACCCCAGACGCCGAACCGCTCGTCGTGGGTCAGGGCGTACTCGAGGCAGGCCGGACGCATTTCGCAGAGCCGGCAGATGTACTTGGCCTCACGCACGGAGCTGCCCGGCTCGGGAAAGAAGAAATCGGATCCCGTCTGGGCACACAGGGCCTGCTCCTGCCAGGCGAGTTCCGGCTCGGCTGTCGTGTGGATCTGCATGTCACCGATGCTTGCAGGGCGCGCGAAACAAGGGATCAACGAACGATCAACGCTACTACGTGCGCTGTTTCGGGCTCCTGCTGCTTGCCCTGGAGGGGCTCGGCGAAACGCGGGCGGGGGTGCGGATGCGGGCGCGGTTGCGGTTGCGGTTGCGGTTGCGGGCGCAGATGCGGGTGCAGGCGCGGTTGCCGGACGGGACGGTTTCGTTTGCGGCGCCCCGCATTCCGTTCCGTCCCGTTCGGTAACGCCCCCCTCAGTCCGCGCTCAGCCCGCGCTCGGCGCCTCCGGCTGCATCAGGGCGAACCGCACCCCCGCCGGGTCCGCGAGCTTGGCGAAGCTGCCGACGCCCGCGAGGTCCATGCGGGCCACCCGCACCGCGCCCCCGGCCGGCTCGACCTTGGCGAGCACCGCGTCTATGTCGGTCACCTGGAAGTACGGAGTCCAGTACGGACCGGCCTCGGCTTCCTCCGGGGCGTCGGACAGCGGCCACAGGCCGGCGAACATGTCGTTCTCGGTGCCGCCCGCGGGGTGCACCATCGTGTACGAACCGCCCTCGAAGGCCTGGGTGGAGGCGCCCCAGCCGAACACCGAGCCGTAGAACTCCCGGGCGCCCTTGATGTCCGGGGTGTAGAGCTCGGTCCAGCACAGGCTGCCGGGGGCGTCGACCAGGTCGAGGCCCTTCAGCGTGCCGGACTGCCATACGGCGAAGCCGACCCCTTGGGCGTCATTGAAAACCGCCATGCGTCCGAGGTCGCCGACGTCCATCGCCTCGTACACCGTGGTGCCGCCGGCCTGCTCGACCGTCTTGGCCGTGGCGGCGGCGTCCGGCGTCTTGAAGTAGAGCGTCCAGGCAGGAGGTGCCTGATCGGCGGTGACGGTCATGACGCCCGCCACGGTCTTCCCGCCCGCCTGATACATGCCATAACCACCGAATTCGGCTCCGCCAGGCTGGAACTCCCAGCCGAACAGCGCGCGGTAGAAGGCATGGGCACCTTCCGGGTCCGGGGTGCCGAGCTCGACCCACGCGGGGGCTCCTGCGACATAACGGGTATTGAGCATGATCGACTCCTTTGTCGCAACTCTCTTCCGTCCCCTTGAGTCTGGCACCCGGCACTGACAGTGCGCGCCTGCTGCCACCTTGTGAAAGAAGCAGGAATTTGAGAGCGCTCTCAGCCACAACTCTTGACGCCCCAATTGGCCGACGCAACAGTGGTCGCACCACAACGCCAGCCACCCCCCACGGCTGCACGACATCCCCCCACACATCCCGGGAGACCTTCCGTGATATCGCGTCGAGTGTTCCTGTCCACCGCCACCGCTGCCGCCGGAGCCCTCACCTACCCCGTCTGGGGAAGCGCCCTCAGCCCCCGCGCGAAGGCCGCCCCGGCGACCTGCGAACTCGCCCTGCAGAACAAGTCGTTGCCGGGCAAGGTGAACGCCTATGTCACCGGGCACGAGCAGGGCACCGACCGCTGGGTCCTGCTGAAGCCGGACGGCGGCGTCTACCGTCCCGACTCGCCGTCGGCCCCGGAGACCCCGCTGCCCGTCGACTGCGCGATTCCCCTCGGCGCGGCGGGGTCGGCCCCCAAAATCCTGACGCTGCCTCAGATGTACGGCGCCCGCGTCTACTTCGTCCGCGACGACAAGCTCGACTTCTTCCTCAACCCCGGCCCCTCTCTGGTGGAGCCCGCCTTCGCGACCGAGGAGGACCCCAACTACGGGCGCACCTGGTCGTTCTGCGAATTCACCTTCAACACCCAGCAGTTGTACGCCAACATCAGCTACGTCGATCTCGTCACGGCCCTGCCCATCGGCCTGACCCTGGAGGGGGACGGCACGCATACGGTGGCTCCGCTGCCGGACGGAGCCGTCGACAAGATCGCCTCCGATCTCGTCGCCCAGCAGGGCAAGGACGGGCAGCCCTGGGGAGACCTGGTGATCCGCGGTGACGACGGCAAGGTGCTGCGGGTCATCTCGCCGCAGAACCTCATGGCCCCGTACTTCGACCGTCCGAACGAGATGCCGTTCAGGGACGTGTTCAACAGCTACATCGACGAGACGTGGGAGAAGTACCGCGGCACCGACCTGAAGATCGACCTCCAGGGCGGCCGGGGCGTCTTCACCGGCCGGGTGAGCGGCGACACGCTGACCTTCAACGGCGGGCACACGTTCCCGAAGCCGACGTCGAAGGACATCTTCACCTGCAACCACGGCCCCTTCACCAACAACCCCGGCGACAACGACGACAAGAAGGGGCTGCTCGCGCGGCTCGCGGCGGGGTTCAACCGGAGCATCATGCTGTCGCACCCGGAGCAGCCGAACGGAGCCGGCGCCGGGGACTACTACAAGGGCGACGTGACCAATCACTGGGCCCGGGTGGTCCACGCGAACTCGCCCATCGGGTACGCGTTCCCGTACGACGATGTCCGCCCGGACGGGGAGCCCGATGTCTCCGGCGCGGCGCATGACGGCAACCCGCGCAGGTTCACGGTGAGCGTGGGCTCCTAGCCGCGGCCTCGTCCGCCCGGACCCGGACCCGGACCGCCCCGTCGCGCACTGGTCGCGACGGGGCGGTGTGCCGTTTCGGCGGGACCTACTCGCAGGTGTTGTTCGATGCGGGGTTGAGCAGGCCGACGATGTTCACGGAGTCGCCGCACACGTTGATGGGGACGTGCACAGGCACCTGCAGGAGGTTTCCGCTGAGGACGCCGGGCGAGTTCGCGGCCGTTCCGTCGGCGTTGGCGCCGGGGTCGGGGTCGGCGGCGGCGGCGGTGCTCGCCCCGCCGATGACGGTGACCGCGGCGAAGGCCGCTGTTGCCAGGATTGCGCGCTTGCGCATGGTGATACCTCCGTATGGGGAGAAGTGCTGCACCGAGCCTCACCCGGTCACCGCAGGACAGAAACGCGGGTGACCCGGGCGGGGGAACGAGGACACCCGTTAGTGGGATAAACAGCTGAATCGGGTTAGCGGGGAGCCGCGCGGGGCGGGCCAGAACCGCCACATCCGCGGAACGGCGCCCCCTGACCTCCGGCCCACCCGAGCAAACGCGGGGCCCCCGCTCCGGACCCGTCCAGGCAGACGCGGGCTCCCGCTCCGAACCCGCCTGGACAGACGCAAGCCACCCACCCCCGAACCCGCCCGGGCACACGCGAGGCCCCGCTCCGAAGCCGCCGAGGCAGACGCGGGGCTCCCGCCCCGGACCCGCCCGAGCAGACGCCAGGGAGCCGTCCGGCACAGCAGAGGCCGCCGGGACCCGGCCGCGCAGGCGGGCCGGGGAGCAGGGAGGAGGGAGGCGGGGAGCGGGAAGCGGACGGGCGGACAAACGGGGAGGCGGTCGAGCGAGGAGCCGGCGAGCGGGGAAGCGGGAGACCCGGGGGAAGCCGGGGAAGCGGGGAAGCAGGCGGGCGGGAAGCCCGTGAGGCGGTTACGCCGAGCCCCGGCGTACCAGTTTCGTCGGCAGGACCACGCTTTCCGTCGGGAGCTCGCCCTTGGCGAGGAGCATGCGGGCCATCAGGCGGCCCATCTCCTCGATGTCCTGGCGCACCGTGGTCAGCGGCGGGTCCACCTGCTCGGCGACCGCCAGCATGTCGTCGAAGCCCACCACCGCGACGTCCTCAGGCACGCGGCGCCCCCGCTCCCGCAGCACCCGCAGCGCCCCCGACGCCGTCAGGTCGTTGGCCGCGAAGACCGCGTCGATGTCGGGAACGCGGTCGAGCAGCTCGCGCATCGCGCGCTCCCCGCCCGCCGGGGTGAAGTCGCCCTGCGCGACGAACCTCTCCCCCGCGTCCGGCAGGACGTCGCGGAAGCCGTCGAGGCGGTCCACCGCCGACGTCTGGTCGAGCTCTCCGGTGATGTGCGCGATGCGAGTGCGGCCGAGCGAGACCAGGTGGCGCACCGCGTCCCGCGCTCCGCCGCGGTTGTCGCAGTCGACGTACGGAGAGGTCACCGTCCCCTCCGGCCACCCCGGACGGCCGCCGAACACCGTCGGCACCCCCGCGCCCTGGATGATGCCGGGCAGCGGATCGTCCAGGTGCAGGGAGAAGACAAGGGCGCCATCCACATGGCCCCCCGACAGATAGCGGCCGACCCGCTCATGATCGTCACGCCCCTCCGTGAGCAGCAGCACCAGCTGCACGTCGCGTGACGTCAGCTCCTTGCTGATGCCTCGCAGCTGCAAGGCGAAGAAGGGGTCCGCGAAGACCCGCGTCTCCGGCTCGGCGATCACTACGGCCACCGCGTCGTGCCGGCGGGTCACCAGGCTCCGGGCGGCGCGATTCGGCACGTAGCCGAGCTGGTCGACCGCTTCCCTGACCTTCTCGGCGAGCACCTCGCGCACGCCCGCGTCGCCGTTGACCACGCGGGACACCGTGGCCCTGGAGACCCCGGCCCGGGCGGCCACGGCCTCCAGGGTGGGGCGCGGTGCGGCGCTCGGCTCGGTCACGTGGGGCTCCTCGGGGCGGTCCTGCGGGTGTGCGCCGGTCAGGATACGGCCGGCGGGCGTGGCGGGAAGGCACCCCCCGCCCGCGTCACCTCCGGGCATCCGCCCTGATCAGCTCGGCCGCCTTCTCCGCGAGCGCCACCGTGGGGGCGTGCGTGTGGCCGCGCGTGATGCGCGGCATGACCGACGCGTCCACGACCCGCAGCGCCGTCACGCCCCGCAGCCGCAGCTCCGGGTCGGTGACCGAGCCCTCGTCGCTGCCCATCCGGCAGGTGCCGACCGGGTGGTACAGCGTCTCGGACGCCCCTCGGATCGTCCGGGCGAGCGCCGCGTCGTCGACCGTGCCGGGATGCGGGCCCATCGGACCGGCGGTGTACGGGGCCAGCGCGCGGCCCGCGAGCAGTTCCTCAGCGCGGCGCACCCCGGCGACAAGGGTGCTGAGGTCGGCCTCCGCCGTCAGATAGCCGGGGTCTATGTAGGGCGCGGAGCCGACGCCCGGGCCCTTCGGGGTGATGCGGCCCTCGCTCTCCGGCTGGAGCAGCACCACACCGATGGTGATGCCGTGTTCGGTGGGCGGGGTCAGGCCGTGATTGATGAAGGGGACGGGGGCGAAGATCAACTCGATGTCGGGGGCGGCCAGTTCGGGCCTCGTCTTGATGAAGGCGACAGCCTCACCGACGTTCGAGGTGAGCGGGCCGCGCCCGCCGAGCAGGAAGCGGCCGACGTTGGCGAGGGAGTCCGCGCCGGTCAGTGTGACGGGCTGCGGGCAGCGCATGGTGACCACGTAGGAGAGGTGGTCCTGGAGGTGGCGGCCCACGCCTCGGGATTCGATGCGTGGTTCGATGCCCGCCTTCGACAGATCGTCCGGGTCGCCGACTCCGGAGGCCTGCAGGAGCTGCGGGGAGCCGATGGCGCCCGCGCTGAGGATCACCTCGCGGCGGGCGATCAGCCTGCCGGGAACACCGTCGGCGATGACGCCGGCCACGCGCGTCCCGTCGAACTCCAGTCTGCGCACGCGTGCTTCGGTGAGGATGTGCAGGTTGCGGCGGCGCCTCGCCGGTTTCAGATACCCGTCGGCGGCGCTCCAGCGGCGCCCGCGGCGCTGGTTGACCGGCGTGAGCGCGAAGCCGCTGTGATCGGGTTCGTTCAGCTCCGCCAGCTCGCGCAGACCCGCCTCGCGGCAGGCGTCCAGGAACGCGGCGGTGGACGGGTTGGCGGCGCGGGGCGGGGAGATCCAGAGCGGCCCTTCGCTCCCGTACACGCTGTCCGTGCCCGCCATGCCCGCCATGCCCGCAGTGCCCGCCGTACCTGCCATACCCGCCGTACCTGCCATACCCGCCGTGCCCCGCGCACCTGCTCCGCCGGGCCCGCCCGTCCACCGTTCCGCACGCCGGAAGTAGGGCACGAGCGCTTCGTAGGACCACTCGGGCCCCGCGGCCTCGCCCCAGGCGTCGTAGTCGTCGCGGTGACCGCGCACCCACATCATGGCGTTGAGCGAGGACGAGCCGCCCAGGGTGTGGCCGCGCGGCCAGTACAGCTCACGGCCCCCGAG
Source organism: Streptomyces longisporoflavus (assembly GCF_014649775.1). Classification (GTDB taxonomy): domain Bacteria; phylum Actinomycetota; class Actinomycetes; order Streptomycetales; family Streptomycetaceae; genus Streptomyces; species Streptomyces longisporoflavus. Next base: position 108,773 of record NZ_BMTR01000004.1, read on the forward strand.
CGCGGACTGCTTCGTGGTGGAGTAGTCCCAGTCGTAGCGCGTCTTGAACAGCTTCGGGAACGCCGCCGGAATACGGATCTCGGGCTTCCGGTCGCGCGGCCCCGACTCGACGAGGGCCACCCGCACCGCGGGGTCCTCGGAGAGCCGGGCGGCGAGGACACATCCGGCGGAGCCGGCACCGACGATGACGTAGTCGTACACGCTGTCCTTGCTCAACTCGACTCCCTTGAATGGCTGTTCGCGGAGGATGCTCACAGGGGACGTGGGGGCGTTGCGCGTGGATGAGCCGTACCAGAAATACACCCGACGTGGACCTCTGGGTAAAGGGATGGCGCGTGGAGCGGAGTGTCCTACAGGATCTCCACATGACGACCAGAAAGGCCGATGCCGAACACGCCGTCCAGCCGCCCGCGCCACAGCCCACGCAGCACACCCAGCTCACCCAGCACACGCAGCAGAGCAGCACGCCGGAGACACACCTCACCCCGTACGCCCGGCTGCCGCGCCGCCACCACGACCGTCACATCGCGCACAGCACGGTCGACGCCTTCGGGCAGGCCCACTGGCTGCTCACCGCACGCGAGCCGGGGCGCGGACGCGGCGCGATGAAGCCTTACGACGCGCTGGTGGTCACCGTCGACACCGACGGCCGTGACCACGCCACGGAGCTGAACGCGCTGCGAGCAAGGTATCCGCGCATCGACGCACTGCCCGACGGCGGCTTCGTCGTGGCGGACAGTCGCAGCCGCCGGTCCGAGCAGCATGTCCAGGTCTTCGACGTACTCGGACGGGAGTCATGGGCGTTCCGCGTCGGGGACGCCGTCGAGGACCTCCTTACCGACCGAGCGGGCCGCCTGTGGGTCGGCTACTTCGACGAAGGCGTCTTCGGGGACGACGAGCTCAGCCATCCGGGTCTGCGGTCCTGGTCCGCGGGCGGCGAACCGCTGTGGGCCTACAAGGCGGCGGAGGGCGGCAGCGAGATCTGGGACTGCTATGCGCTCAACGTCGCCGAGGAGTCCGTCTGGGTCTGCGCCTACGGCGACTTCACCCTCCTGGAGGTCCGCCCCGACGGCTCGGTGCGGCAGCGCGCGAACGGCACGAAGGCAGCCACCGCCCTGGCCGTGCACCAGGGCCGGGTGACCTTCCTCGGCGGCTACGGCGACGACCACGACCGGCTGGTCGACGCCGAGCTCCGCCACCAGGAGGTCCGGCCGTACGCCTCCGGCCGGCTCACCGGCCCCGACGGCGCCCCGCTCGGCCGCTGCAGAACGGTCAGCCGCGGTCCGCGCATCTACGTACAGGAGAAGCCGTACACCGCCTGGACGGTGCTCGACATCAGCGCGGTCGGCGGATGACGGCAACGGCCCGCCGAGCGCCGGGGCGGCCTCCTCCTGGACGGCGCCACCCCGACCCCGCCGTCCGCGCCTCCGCTGCCGACGCCCTCGACCCGGTCGCTACGGGCTCGCCGGTGGAGGGCCGTGCCGTCGAGGGCCTCGTCGGCCTCCTGGAACACGACCCGGAGATCAGCGTCCGCCGTCAGGCCGCCACCACGCTGCGGTGGCTCCGGTATGAAGAGGAACACCACGCCGGGATCGCCGCCGACGCCCTGGAGCGCCAGGCCAGATCGCCCGATCCGGAGATCCGGGCGCACAGCGTCGCCGACGCCCTGCGCCGCGGCGCCCCCGACGCGTACGAACGCCTGCTGGCCGCACCCGAACCCCCGGGCGCGCACCGGCAGTTGCTGCTCGGGCTGATGAACGTACCCGGCGGGCACGGGTTCGTCCTGCCGTCACGCGCCCAGCGCGAGGCGCTCATCGAGCGCCTCGAAGCCCTGCGCGCCACGGGCTGGGCCGAGCGCGACGCGGACGCGGACGCGGACTTCACGGCGGACGACCGGGCAGAGCTGCTCGCCGCGCTCCTGAAGACCCCGCGCAACGCCTAGCCGTGATGCTCATGGCCGGAAGACGTCTTCGCGTCTCCCGAAGACTTCTCCGTGTCCCCGGAAGACTTCTTCGCGTCCCCGGAAGACTTCTTCGCCGAAGAAGCATGGTGCGCCTCGTAGTCCGGGATCGTGCCGTCCGCCTTCTTCACCAGGAAGAGGCCCGCCATTCCCATGTCGGAATGGCTCTGCACATGGCAGTGGTACATCCAGGCGCCCGCGCCCACCCCCTCCCCCGCGATGACCTGGAAGCCGAAGGAGTCGCCCGGACCGCAGATCTTGTCGTCGAGGATCTGGCTGGGGTCGTCGGGGCCGGTCAGCAGGCCCGTGCGGTTGTCCGCCCAGCGGTGACCGTGCACGTGGAACGTGTGGTAGTACTCGCCGTGCGTGATCGAGACGAACTCGACCCGATCGCCCACCGTGGCCTCGAAGTCGGGGGCGTCGTGGCCCGCCTTGTTGTTGATCGTCATGTCGTTGAAGACGATCGTGAAGGTCTTGTCGGGCAGCAGGTCGCCCTTGCGGCGCACGATCAGCGCGCCGTAGAGGCCCTTGCGCACGCCGCCCGTGCCGTGGTCGGTGCCGACGACATGGTCGTGGTAGTGCCAGTAGCCCGCCGTGCCCGGCCGCCAGGTACCGTCCTTGCGGCGGCCCGGCGCGTGCGTGCGCCAGGTGTAGGTGCGCTTGCCGCCCGGCTCGACGTGGCTCTTGGTGTGTCTGGTGCCGTCGCTGGATATCTCGTAGTCCATGCCGTGCACGTGCAGACTGGCGTCGACGTCCATCAGGTTCTCGAACTCGATGTGCAGGGTGTCGCCCTCGTTCAGCTCGATGAGCGGGCCGGGGATGGACGCCTTGCCCTTCTCCAGGCCGTAGCCCATCTGCCCGTCCGGCAGCTTCTCGGCGTACATCTTGATGCGGCGGACCTCGCCACCGGCCGGCGCGGTCTTCGGCCCTTCGGCCGTGCTCGCCTCGGGCGCGGCGGCCAGCGACAACGATGTCACCCCGGCCGTCGCGGCCACGCCGCCCACGAGCATCCGCCGGTTGAAGCTGCGTCGGTCCATGCCGAACTCCCCACTGCGGTACGGAGACTGACGGGGCGCAGGTGGCCCCCGAGACGGCCACACGGTATCGGGGGGATCTTCGTTTATCCACACGCAGGACAAAGTTCGCGGAATTCCGTCCGTACCTATTGGCGAGTGGCAAAAAGAGGTCTAGCTTCGTCCGCGCCTGTTGCTGTGACCGACGAGGGGTGGGTGTACTCATGCGGCTCACACCGCATCAAGAGCCCTTGGCTGTACGAGGGTTGAGCAGAGTCAGACGCAGATCGAACCCCCGGGACCAGGGCAGCGGCCCGGACCGGAACCGTAACCGGACCGGCTCGCGCCGGGCCTGGGCCGCCGCCCTGCTCTCCGGAGCCATGGTCACCGGCGCGCTGTCCACACAGTCCGCGACCGCGCGGCCCTATCCCGAACCGCCGATGACAACGATGTCCCTTCCCTCGCCGCCCGGCCAGGCGAACGTACGCGTCCTCGTCTTCCACGGATCGGCGGCGGGCGGCGACGAGTCACCGGTCGTGAACGCCGGTATCGAAGCCATCGAGAAGATCGGCCAGACCGGTCCTGCCGACCAGCGGTTCAAGATCGTGGCGACCGACGACCCTGCGGTCTTCACGAACGAGGCCAAGCTCGGCAAGTTCAACGCCGTCGCCTTCCTGACCGGCGGCGGCGACATCCTCGACCCCGAGCAGGAAGCGGGCCTAGAGGCCTACATGGAGGCGGGTGGCGGCTTCCTCGGCATCCATGACGCGGCCCGCGCCGAGCCGTACTCGAACTGGTTCACCGGCCTGGTCGGCGCCCGTCCCGCCGACTCCAGCCCGACGAACGTGCAGCGCGCCACCGTCGAGGTCGGCGACCGGGAGCACCCGGCCACCAAGGACCTGCCCCTGCAGTGGAAGCGCCCCGACCAGTGGCTGAACTGGACCAAGAATCCGTCCGGCGAGGTCCACACCGTGGCCCGCGTCCGCGAGTCGACGTACCAGCCGGGCGAGAGCAAGAACGGCGCCGACCACCCGGTCTCCTGGTGCCGTGACTACGACGGCGGACGCTCTTTCTACACCGGCATGGGCGGCACGGCGGCCTCGTACGACGAGACCGACTTCCGCCAGCACCTGCGCGGCGCCCTGAACTGGACGACCCGCATCTCGCGCGCCGACTGCAAGTCGACTATCACCGCCAACTACAAGGCGCAGCGCCTGACCCAGGCCAACCAGCCGGGCAAGAACGACCAGATCGGCGAGCCGCACGGCCTGGTCACCGCGCCCGACGGCAAGGTCTTCTACATCGGCCGCGGCGGCGCCGACTCCTCGCAGCCGGTCATCACCGACTGGAACAACCCGGACATCGGCAAGGGCAAGGGCGAGATCCACGTCTACGACCCCAAGACCAAGAAGTCGACCCTCGCGGGCGCGCTGACCGTCTTCGGCAACAAGGGCGGCGGCGACGAGCTGATCAAGGTCGAGGAGGGTCTGCTCGGTATCGAGCTGGACCCGAAGTTCGAGCAGAACGGGTGGGTCTACCTGCACTACACACCCCACTCGAAGATCAACCGCGAGACGCACATGGCCGAGCGCCACGTATCGCGCTTCACGCTCGACCGCGCCACCGACAAGCTGGACATGGCCAGCGAGAAGGTGCTCCTGAAGTGGCCGGTGCAGATCCACAGCTGCTGTCACGCGGGCGGCGGGATGGCCTGGGACTCCAAGGGCAACCTCTACATCGCGACCGGTGACAACAACTCCTCGCAGTTCAGCGACGGCTACTCGGGCAACAACCCGCAGCCCAACTTCAAGGGTGTCTCCTTCGCCGACGCGCGCCGCACCGCGGGCAACACCAACAACCTCAACGGCAAGATCCTGCGCATCCACCCCGAGGACGACGGCACGTACACCCTCCCCTCGGGCAACCTCTTCACCGGCAAGGAGCCGGACGAGGGCGGCGGCAAGACGCGCGGCGAGATCTATGTGATGGGCGTCAGGAACCCGGCGCGCATCAGCATCGACAAGAAGACGGACACGCTGTACGCGGGCTGGGTCGGCCCGGACGCGGGCGCTCCGTCGACGACGTGGGGGCCCGCCAAGTACGACACGTTCGCGGCGATCACCCACGCCTCCAACCGCGGCTGGCCGTACTGCATGGGCAACAACCAGCCCTACCGCGACCGCAATCTGCCGGACCCGACGAAGCCGCTCGGCTGGTACGACTGCAAGAACCTCAAGAACGAGTCGCCCAACAACGACGGTCTGGTGAACATCCCGCCGGCCGAGCCGAACAACATCTGGTACTCGCCGCAGGGCGGCGGCGTCGACTACCCGCGCGACGCGAAGGGCGTGCCGAGCTACAAGACGGAGGAGCAGAAGATCCTCCTGCCGTGGCTCAAGGGCGGCGGCCAAGCCACGATGAACGGCCCGGTCTACCGCTACGACGCCGCGAGCACCAGTGCGGACAAGTGGCCCTCGTACTGGGACGGCAAGTGGTTCGTCGGTGACTTCTACGACGCCGACCAGCCCCGGCACGCGGTCCTGACCGACCCGAAGACGGTCGGCAGCGGCGGTCTGCCCGTGCACGCCGAGTCCCTGAAGAAGATCATTCCGATCGGCAACGACGGCATCAAGAACCTCATGGACTGGAAGTTCGCCGCCGACGGTTCGCTCTACGTCCTCGACTACGGCCGCGGTTTCTTCACCTCGGACTCCAAGTCGGCGCTCTGGCGCGTCACTTACTCGGGCGGCGAGGCCACACCGGCCGCCAAGGACCTGGCAAGGAAGACCGGATGATGCCCACCGTGAACAAGCGAAGACTCTGGACGGCGCTGTTCGCGTCGCTCCTGATGGTGCTCGGCCTGACGTCGACGGCGGCGAGCCAGCCCGACCGGCCGGGCGCCGCCGCGGCCCAGACCCTGACCTGGACCGCCGACAACGCGATCGACAAGTACGCCTCCGCGCCCACCACGGCGGTCGCGGGCGCGACGACGATCGTCTTCGAGAACAGTGAGGCGACCGGCAACACCACCGGCATGCCGCACACGCTGACGTTCGACGTCTCGGACCCCGAGTACAACAACGACGTACCGCTGAACATCCTGGCCAACCCGAACGACGACCAGGGCGGCAAGCACACGGCCGAGGTCACCCTGACGCCCGGCCGGTACCGCTACCACTGCACGATCCCCGGCCACGGCTCGATGCAGGGCATCCTCGTGGTGACCGAGGGCGGCGGCGAGGACACCACCGCTCCCGTGACGGCCGCCAAGGTCGAGGGGCAGACCAACGCGGACGGCGCGTACGTCGGTTCCGCCACCGTCGCGGTGACGGCGACCGACGAGGGTTCGGGCGTCGACAAGACGGAGTTCGCGGTCGGGGCGGACGGCGCCTGGCAGCCGTACACGGCGCCCGTGGTCGTCGACCAGGTCGGCACCCACAAGATCCGCTATCGCGCGAGCGACAAGGCGGGCAACGTGGCGGCGGAGAAGGCCGTCGACTTCACGGTGGTACCGCCGTCGACCGACGACAAGACGCCGCCGGAGACCTCGGCGACGGTGACCGGCGAGAAGAACGACAAGGGCGAGTACGTCGGGATGGCGACCGTCACCGTGACGGCGTCCGACACCGGCTCCGGCGTCAACAAGATCGAGTACGCGGTCGGCGACGGCGGCGAGTGGACGGCGTACACCGCGCCGGTCATGGTCCACGCGGCGGGCGCCCACAAGATCCGCTACCGGGCCGCCGACAAGGCGGGCAACCAGGCGGCCGAGAAGGCCGTCGAGTTCACCGTGGTCACGCCGCCGGTCGAGGACAAGACACCGCCGGAGACCACCGCGAAGGTCGAGGGCGACAAGAACTCGGACGGCGCGTACGTCGGCAAGGCGAAGGTGACGGTCACCGCGACCGACGCCGACTCCGGTGTCGACAAGGTCGAGTACTCGCTCGACGGCGGTCCGTATCTCGCGTACGCCGATCCGGTCGTCGTCGATCGCGTGGGCCGGCACACGGTGGCCTACCGCGCGAGCGACAAGGCGGGCAACGTCTCGGCGGCCGAGGACGTCTCGTTCACCGTCGCCCAGGGCGGCGGCGTCCCGTCGCCCAACTGCGCCGAGTTCGACGAGCGCCTCACGGTCATCGTCGGCACGGTCGACACGGGCATCCCGAACCGCGTCACCAACAACCGTTGCCGCATCAACGAGTTGATCGAGGACGAGAAGGAGTGGACGTCCCACGCGCTCTTCCTGAAGCACGTCAAGAACGTCACGGACAAGCTCCTCGCGGCCGGTGAGATCGACAAGCGCGAGTACAACAAGATCAACAAGGCTGCCAAGCAGTCCGGCATCGGCAAGCCCGGCCAGACGGACGGCTACCGCAAGATCTTCGACGGCACCCAGGCGTCCCTGGACAAGTGGGAGCAGGTCGGCGGCGGCAAGTTCGGCCTGAACGCGGATGGTTCGATCACCAGCAGCACCACCGTCGAGGGCATGGGCATGCTGTGGTTCCCCGAGCGCAAGTACGGCGACTTCTCGCTGAAGCTCCAGTGGCGGGACGACGCGCCGGGCAACGGCAACGCCAACGGCGGTGTCTTCGTGCGCTTCCCGCAGGTCCACGACCACCCGGAGGAGTCTCGTCCGGAGTGGGTCGCCATCAAGTACGGGCACGAGATCCAGGCGCTCGACCGGCCTGACGGCGACATGTACAAGACGGGGTCGGTCTACGGCTTCGACCGGGTGGGTCTCGCCGGCGCCGGCGTCACCCCGAAGGGCACATGGAACGACTACGAGATCAAGGTGGTGGACCAGCACTACTCGATCTACCGCAACGGCGTCCTGATCAACGAGTTCGACAACACCGGCGGCCAGGAGTTCACGCCGCCGCGTGGCGACGATCCGGGCACGGACGGGCGGCGTTACTCGTCCGGCTATGTCGGGGTGCAGGTGCACGGGGTCACTGACGTGATCTCGTACCGGGACATCAGGATCAAGGAGCTGTAGTCACGGCTTCAGCCCCTTTCTGAGCGGCCCCGCTGCGGCCCCCGCACCCCGACCAGGGGCGCGGGGGCTGTTGTCAGTGGCGTGCGGCATGCTTTTGATCAACGGGGTCGAGGCACGGTCGTCGGTCTGCTGCGGAGCATCGCGGGCGAGGAGATTCCCGATCCGGTGGAGATCGGCGGCCTCTTACTTCTCGTGTTTTGCCCGGCTCGGTTGCACCCTCTTCGGCTCGCCCGGCATTTTCGGGTACTCGGGTGGGTAGGGCAGGTCGCCCATGCCGTGGTCTCGTTCGTCCCTGGCGGCGAGTTCGAGGAGCGGGTCCAGGGTGAAGGCGTGCTCCTCCATGTCCGCGTGCACGTCGCCGACCCGGGCGAACCGCTCCGGCATCGTCGCGATGTCGAAGTCCTCCGGCACCGCGTCGTCGACCTCGTCCCAGCGCAGCGGCGCCGAGACGGAGGCGTTCGGCCGGGGTCGCACCGAGTAGGCGGAGGCGATGGTCCGGTCACGCGCGGTCTGGTTGTAGTCGACGAAGATCCGCTCGCCCCGCTCCTCCTTCCACCACGCGGTCGTGACCGCGTCCGGCATGCGCCGCTCCAGCTCGCGGCCGCAGGCGATCGCCGCCCGCCGTACCCCCGTGAAGTCCCACCGCGGTTCGATCGGCACGAAGACATGCAGGCCGCGCCCGCCGGACGTCTTGGGCCAGCCCTGGATCCCGTACTCGTCCAGGAGCGCGCGGAGTTCGTGCGCGACCCGCACCGCGTCCGCGTAGTCCGTGCCGGGCTGCGGGTCCAGGTCGATGCGGAGTTCGTCGGGATGGTCGAGGTCGGCACGCCGTACGGGCCAGGGGTGAAAGGTCAGCGTGTTGTACTGCGCCGCCCAGATGACCGCGGCGATCTCCGTGGGGCACATCTCGTCGGCCGTGCGGCCGCTGGGGAAGGCGATGGTGGCCGTGGGGATCCAGTCGGGGTGATTCTTGGGGACGCGCTTCTGGTAGAAGAACTCGCCGGCGACCCCGTCCGGGAAGCGCTGCAGCGCCGTGGGCCGGTCCCGCAGGGCGCGGACGATCCCGTCGCCGACCGCGAGGAAGTACCGGGCGACGTCCAGCTTGGTGAACCCACGCTCCGGAAAGACGACCTTGTCCGGACTGGACAGCCGCACCGCCCGCCCGCCCGCGTCGAGCTCGACCGTTTTTCCACCCATGCGGCCACGCTAGGCGCAACGGACGAGAGGCGCATACCGGGCAGAGAGTAGCGTATGGGATCAGAATCGAGTCATGGATCTGCCGGTGATGCCCCCCGTCAAGCCCATGCTCGCCAAACCCGTGGCGAGGATCCCGGCGGGCATGCAGTACGAGGCCAAGTGGGACGGCTTTCGCGCGATCGTCTTTCGTGACGGCCCGGAGCTGGAGATCGGCAGCCGCACGGGCAAGCCGCTGACCAGGTATTTTCCGGAGCTGGCCGCGGCCCTGCTCGACCGGCTGCCCGCCCGCTGCGTCGTGGACGGCGAGGTCGTCATCGCACGGAACGGGCGGCTCGACTTCGACGCGCTCAGCGAGCGGATCCACCCCGCCGCATCGCGCGTGCGGACGCTCGCCGAGCGGACGCCCGCCTCCTTCGTGGCCTTCGACCTCCTCGCCCTGGCCGACGTCCCTCTCGTCGACACGCCCCTCACCGAACGCCGCAAGCTGCTCACCGCGGCCCTGGAGGGCGTGCGCGCCCCCGTACATCTCGCGCCCGCCACCACGGACGCGGAGCTGGCGCAAACGTGGTTCCAGCAGTACGAGGGCGCGGGGCTCGACGGCGTCATCGCCAAACCGCTCGACCTGCGCTACCGGCAGAACGAACGCCTCATGTTCAAGATCAAGCACGAGCGCACGGCGGACTGCGTGGTCGCGGGCTACCGCTTGCACAAGAGCGGCCCGATCGTCGGCTCGCTGCTCCTGGGCCTGTACGACGACGGGGGCGTCCTGCAGCACGTCGGAGTCTGCGCCGCGTTCTCCATGCGGCGGCGCGCGGAGCTGGTGGAGGAGCTCGCACCACTCCTGATGGAGTCGGCCGCGGGCCACCCCTGGGCGGCCTGGGGCGACGAGGCCGCGCACGAGGAGTCCCGGATGCCGGGCGCGCCGAGCCGCTGGTCGGGCAAGAAGGACATGTCCTGGGTGCCACTGCGCCCGGAGCGCGTCTGCGAGGTGGCGTACGACCACATGGAGAACGGGCAGCGCTTCCGGCACACGGCACGGTTTCGCACCTGGCGACCGGACCGCACTCCGGACAGCTGCACGTTCGCCCAGCTGGAGGAGCCGGTCCGGTACGACCTGGCGGACGTGCTGCGCTAACCCCCGACCGGCGTCACCACGTCATCGGCACGTACGGGAGCGCCCCCGTCCTGATCGACCCCCAGCTGTCGCAGCAGCCCGGCCCGCAGTGCCGCGTACCGCTGAGTCCCCTGGCCCCGCGGCGCGGGAAGGTCCACCCGTACGTCGGCGGCGATGCGCCCCTCGTCCAGGACGACCACCCGGTCGGCGAGCGCGATCGCCTCGTCGACGTCGTGGGTGACCAGGAGCACGGCGGGCCGGTGTGCCTCGCAGAGGCGTCGCAGCAGGGCGTGCATCCGGATGCGCGTGAGCGCGTCGAGAGCGCCGAACGGTTCGTCCGCCAGCAGGAGCCGGGGTTCGCGCACCAGGGAGCGGGCGAGCGAGACCCGCTGCTGTTCACCGCCGGACAGGTCCGCCGGCCAGGCGTCCTCGCGGCCCGCGAGGCCCACCTCGTCGAGGGCGGCCCGGCCGCGGTCCCGCGCCCCTGGCCCGGTCAGGCCCAGTACGACATTGTCCAGGACCCGCTTCCAGGGCAGCAGCCGGGCATCCTGGAAGACCACGGAGACATCGGCGGGCGCCGAAAGGTGCCCGCTGCCCGCGACCTCGTGGTCGAGCCCCGCGAGGGCCCGCAGGAGTGTGGATTTCCCTGATCCGCTGCGGCCGAGGAGTGCCACGAACTCGCCTGCCGCGATGTCCAGTTCGAGTCCTGCCAGGATTTCCCGGTCCCCGAAAGAGCGGACGAGACCCTCGATACGAACCGCGGGCCCCTCGTCCGCGAGGCGCGCGTGCGTCAGCCCGCCAGTGTGCGTCGCCATGACAGCGTCTTCCTCTCCACGAGCCGGACGAGTGCGTCGGAGACGAGACCGAGGAGGCCGTACACGACGAGGCCGACGATGATGATGTCGGTCTGCCCGTAGGTGCGGGCGAGCTCCATCATGTAGCCGATGCCGCTCGTCGCGTTGACCTGCTCGACCACGACGAGCGAGAGCCACGCCGCGGTGACCGCGAACCGCATGCCGAGCAGGAAGCCCGGCAGTGCTCCCGGCAGGACGACGTGCCGCACGAACCCGGTGCGCGAAAGGCCCACCGTCTCGGCCAGTTCGGCGTAACGGCCGTCGATCGTGCGCAGCCCGTTGTGCGTGTGGATGTAGACGGGCACGAACACGCCGAGCGCGATGGTGATGACCTTCATCGACTCGCCGATGCCGAACCAGAGGATCAGGAGCGGGATCAGTGCGAGCGAGGGAATGGCCCGTTTGATCTGCACGGGGCCGTCGATGACGCCCTCGCCGATCCTGCTGAGCCCGGCCGCGATCGCGAGGAGCACTCCGGCCGCGGTGCCGAACAGCAGCCCCAGGAGGGCGCGTTCGGCGGAGGTGGCGAGGTTCGACTGGAGCCGCCCCTCGGCGATCAGGTCTCCCGCGGTGCTCACCACGGTCCAGGGCGCGGAGAGGTTACGGGCGTCGATGAACCCGGCGGCCGACCCCGCCGACCAGACCGCGAGGAGCAGCAGGGGACCGATCGCCCGGCCGTACGGAATGGCCCTGCCCGGTCCGAGCCTGCGGCGCCGCGTCGCGCGGGGCGCCGCAGGCTCGGGACGGGCGGTGGCGGCCTTGGTCAAGGTGGTTGCCTCGGCGCTCATGCCCCCTCCCCCGTCCCGGACTTGAGTGCGTCGGCGGCGACCGACTCGTAGCGCCGGTCGAAGAGCAGCTCCGCGTCGAAGGTCTTCTTCCCGGTCTCCTTGGCCAGCAGGTCGACGGTCTTCTGCTGGCGCGCGACGGCGGAGGTCCAGTCGGCCGGGAAGTCGGGGTGGCCGACCCCCTTGACCAGGTACTCGCCGTCCTCGCGGGTCAGGCCCTGGTCCTTGACGTACCAGCCGGCGATCCACTCGTCGGGGTGCGTGTCGGCCCATTTGGAGGCGCGCGCCCAGTACTTCACGAACTCCCGGATGGCCGCGGCCTTCTGCGGGTCCTCCACCGCCTCGGTCGGCACCCACAGATGTGCGGGGTCGTCACGCAGCCCGTGCTGGATGGTCTTCGCACCGTCCTTGCCGTACTTCGCGGGGTAGCGCTTGATGTTGACCCCGCCCAGCGGCGCCGCGTCGACCTGGCCGTTGCCGAGCGCGGACGGGTAGACGTCGCCGGTGCTCGGCAGTTCGACGAGCCGCACGTCGTCCTTGGTGAGCCCGGCCTTGGCGAGGATGCGCAGGACGAGGGCGCCCTGCGCCTGCCCCGGGCTGTAGGCGATCTTCTTGCCGCGCAGGTCCTTCAGCGTGTCGATGTCCGCGCCGGGTGCGATGCCGAGTTCGTACACGGGATGATTCAGCGGGTCCTTGCGGTATTTCGCCGCCACCAATTTCGTGTCGAGTCCCGTCCAATGCGCGTGAATGGACGGTATTTCGGCCGCCGAGCACACGTCGAGGGAATTGGCCCGGAAAGCTTCGGAGCACTGGGGGCCGCCGCTGATGTTGGCCCATTTCACCTTGAAGGGCAGCTTGTCGAGCTGCCCGGAGAGTTTCAGGGCGATCCGGGCGTCCGGTGCCCCGATGGTGAGGGTGGTGTCCGGATCCACTTTCTCCGGGATCTTCGCGGAGACCTGCTTGGCGTCGACGGTCGTGGTCGACGAGGTGTTCCCCGCGCAGCCTGCGAGGAGCAGCGGAGCGATGAGGGCAGCGCCGAGCGCCGCCCGTACATGTGTGGGCATGGGTTCTTTCCCGGAGTGTGGACCTTCGAGGAGGGGGCGGGAAGACCGGCGGAGCAGGAATTCCCGGCGACGTCGCACGACACGACACGGAACGCGTCAGGAGAAGGTCAGCTACACAGAGCGGCGGCGACGCGCATCAGATCGACAGCGCGCCGCTGCTTGAACCGCCGGGATATTCGCATGGCGTCGAAACTAGCCACGCCTACAAGAGAGGGTCAAGCCATCTCGCATTGCCGGGCTTTCAGGAAACGCAGCCTTCGTACTCCGGCCACACGCACGACACACCACGCCGCGGCTCCCCGCCGATCGCATTCACGCCAATGTTCCCGCTCGCGGCCCCGCGCCGCTTCCGGGTCATCGGCGGTGAACGTAAGCTCCAGCGCCCGACACGGGAGTTACTTACGGTAAGGGGGCGGGTGCGTGGGGTACTCGGGAGCCGCGGGCAGTACGAGGCGGACGTTTGTCGCAGGGGCGGCCACGGCAGGCGGCATGGCGGCCCTCGGAGCGGGAGCGCTGCCGGCGGCGGCCGGTGAACGCGTGCGAGTGGGCCCGGCCGGGCAGTCCGTCGCCGTGCTGGGAGGCGGCGTCGCGGGCCTGACCGCCGCGCACGAGCTGGCCGAGCGCGGCTTCGCCGTGACGGTCTACGAGCGCAGGGCGCTCGGCGGCAAGGCCCGCAGCATGGACGTACCGAACAGCGCGAAGGGCAACCGCAGGCCGCTGCCCGGCGAACACGGGTTCCGGTTCATCCCGGGGATCTACCACAACCTCCCCGACACGATGCGCCGCATCCCCTTCCCCGGCAACGCGAACGGCGTCTGGGACAACCTCGCGGCGCCGCGCGAGATGTCCTTCGCTCGGACGGGCCGCGAGGACATCCGGATGCCGATCCCCTGGCCGGGCAGCGAGCCGGAGAAGCTCACCCTCGACGACATCGCACGCGCGCTCACCGCACTCCTGGACACCGCCTTCAACCTGCCCGCGCACGAGGTCGCGTACTTCGTGAACCGCGCCCTGGTCTTCCTCACCAGCTGCGACGAGCGCCGCGACGACACCTGGGAGTCGACGCCCTGGTGGGAGTTCGTGCGCGCCGCGCGGATGTCGGAGGACTACCAGCGCATCCTCGCGATAGGCGTCACCCGCAACATCGTCGCCACCAAGGCGGAGGAGGCGAGCACCCGCACCGTCGGCACCCTCGGTGAGGCCTTCGTGTTCAACGCGCTCGGCCAGGGCGCGGACGGCCCGCCGGACCGGCTGCTCGACGCGCCGACGAACGAGGCGTGGATCGACCCCTGGGTGACCCATCTGGAGTCCCTGGGCGTGGAGTTCCGCATCGGCTGGACCGTGCGGCAGCTGGGCTTCGCAGCCGGGCGCATCACCAAGGCCGTCATCGAGGATCCCGACGGGGTGCGCCGCGACGTCACCGCCGACCACTACGTCCAGGCCATGCCGGTGGAGCACGCCCGCAGGACATGGGGCGCCGAACTGAAGCGAGCTGACCCGCAGTTGGCGCGCTGCGACAAGTTGGAGACCGACTGGATGACGGGCATCCAGTTCTATCTGACGGAGCGCCCGCCCCTGGTGAAGGGACACTTCAACTGCATCGACTCTCCCTGGTCGCTCACGGGCATCGCGCAGGCGGGCCACTGGCGGGGCCGCGACTTCCCGGCGGAGTACGGGGACGGCGTCGCGGTCGAGTGCCTCTCCGTGGACATCTCCGAGTGGGACAAGCCGGGAATCCTGTACGGCAAGACGGCCAAGCAGTGCACGCGCGAGGAGGTGGCCAAGGAGGTGTGGGCGCAGCTCAAGGCCGCGCTCAACGACACCGGCAAGGTCGTCCTGAGTGACGGCAAGCTGCATTCGTGGTTCCTGGACCCCGGTGTCGACGGCATCGGGACGCCGAACCCGACCAACGAGGACGAGCTGCTCATCCACCCGGTCGGCACCCTCCACAACCGCCCGTCGGCCGCCACGAAGATCCCCAACCTCTATCTCGCGGGCGACTACGTGGCCGTGCCGATCGACCTCGCAACGATGGAGGGCGCCAACACCTCGGCTCGCCAGGCGGTGAACGCCCTGCTGGAGAGGGCCGGTTCGGATGCCGAACCGTGCAAGGTGACCTCGTTGTTCCGTGCTCCCGCGATCGAACTCCTCAAGCGCCACGACCGCACCCGCTACCGGCTCGGCCTGCGCAACGCCCTCGATCTGGGCTGAGGGGCGCGATGAGGGCAGGGGCGGAAGGGGAACGGACGGGGTAGGGAGTCCGTATGGGAACGCGGACGCGGGTACGGGTACGGACACGACACACGACGGTGGCGGCGGTGGCGGCCGTCGCCGCCGTCCTGGGCCTGGCGCCCGGCTGCACCATCACCGGCGCAGGGGACGGCAAGGCGCCCTCCGCCGGCGGACGCGTACTGGCCGTGAAGATCGACAACGTAGGCCCGGCACGCCCGCAGACGGGCCTGGACGCGGCCGACGTGGTGTACGCGGAACAGGTCGAGGCGGGCCTGAGCCGCCTGATGGCGGTGTACGCCGGCCGGCTGCCGCCGGTCATCGGCCCGGTGCGCAGTGCGCGGGAGACCGATCTGGAGCTGCTGAGGCAGTTCGACGATCCGGCTCTCGCCTTCTCCGGGGCGCAGTCCAAGCTCCTGCCGCTGATCTCGGACGCTCCCCTGCGCCCGCTGTCGCCTGGCAAGGCGCCGGGCGACGCCTACTTCCGCGGCGGCGCCAAGCCGGCACCGCACAACCTCTTCGTACGCCCGAAGGCCCTGGACGCCCGTCCGGGCGGGGGCGGCCTGGAGAGCACCGGCTTCGTCTTCGGCCCCCGTCCGAAGGGCGGCACCCCGGAACGTGAACGCACGGTCCGCTTCCCCGCGGCGCGGTTCACCTTCACCTGGTCGGCCGGGCAGGAGCGCTGGCTGGTGTCCATGGACGGTCAGCGGTCCCGCACGTCCGACGGCAAGCCGCTGGCCGCGTCGACGGTCGTCGTGCAGTACGTGCAGGTGCGCCAGTCCCGCTTCCACGACCGCTCGGGCAACATCACGCCGTTCACCGAGACCGTCGGCTCGGGCGAGGCACGGGTCCTGCGGGACGGCCGGGCCTACAAGGCGCGCTGGCAGCGTCCGTCCCCGGACGACGGCACGGAGTTCACCACGGCGGACGGCGGCAAGCGGCTGCCGTTCGCGAAGGGGCAGGTGTGGGTGGTGTACGCGAAGGCGTGAGCCCGGCCGGGCGGGTCAGCCGCCCGCCGCGCCGACGGCCTCCGCGGGATTGCGCAGGCCTTCCGCCGCGTCCGAGACCCGCTGGATCAGGTCGAAGAAGACGCTCTGCTCGGCCGCGGAGAGCGGCCCGAGGAAGACCTGGTTCATCCGGGCCGTCCGTACGGTCAGCTTGCGGTGCGTGCGCTTGCCCTCGTCCGTGAGGTGCAGCAGATACCGGCGGCCGTCCTGCGGGTCGCGCACCTTGTCGAGCAGCTCGCGGCGGATGAGGCGGCTGATGACCTCCGCGATGGTGGACCTGTCGAGACCGACCCGCTCGCCGACGGTGCGCTGGTCGAGGCCGGGCTCGGCGACGAGCGTGTTCAGGACGGCGAACTGGGGCGAGGTGATCTCCTCGGAGACCATCGTGTTCCACAGCAGGTGGTGCGCCTGCTGCAGACGCCGGGCCAGGTGCCCGGGGTGGGTGGTCAGGTCCACCGCGGCCATGATTTCCTCCACTGCCTTCGCCGCCGAGTGCGGCAGATTTTTCGTAGGTGCACTGAACAGTACTCGCCCTTGACGGCCCGGGGAACGAGTGGCAGCGTAAGTTCCACCTCGCAAGAACCTCGAATAAATAGTCAGTGTCCTGATTAATGGGTGGGGCATCGAAGGCCTGGAAGAGATGGGGCTCGACGGATGGACAAGGTGGTGGCCTCGGCCGCCGACGCGGTGGCGGACGTGCCGGACGGCGCGTCGCTCGCGGTGGGCGGGTTCGGTCTCAGCGGCGTGCCCGGCGTGCTGATCGAGGCATTGCACGAGACCGGTGTCTCGGACCTGCGGGTGGTGTCCAACAACTGCGGGGCGATGGAGTCCGGGCTCGCGGTACTGCTCTCGGCGGGCCGCATCGCCCGGGTGACCGGGTCGTACATCGGCGCCAACAAGGAGTTCGCCCGTCAGTACCTCGGCGGTGAGCTGGAGGTGGAGATGATCCCGCAGGGCACGCTCGCCGAGCGGCTGCGGGCCGGAGGATGCGGTATCCCCGCGTTCTACACACCGGCCGGGGTCGGCACCCAGGTCGCCGACGGCGGCCTTCCGTGGCGCTACGACGGCTCGGGCGGCGTCGCGCTCGCCTCGCCCGCCAAGGAGGTGCGCGAGTTCGACGGCGAGGAGTACGTCCTGGAGCACGGCATCCGTACCGACTTCGCGCTCGTACGGGCCGCCAGGGGCGACCGGCACGGGAACCTCGTCTTCAACAAGTCCTCCCGCAACTTCAACCCGCTCGCCGCGATGGCGGGCCGGGTCACGATCGCCGAGGTGGAGGAGCTCGTGGAGCCGGGCGAGATCGACCCCGACGCGGTGCACCTGCCGGGGATCTACGTCCAGCGGGTCGTCGAGCTGACCCCGGAGCAGGCGGCGGACAAGGGAATCGAGCGGCGCACGGTCTCCGCGGCGGCCGCCGGACAGGGGACGGTGAGCGGCTGATGGCCTGGACCCGGGAGCAGATGGCCGCACGCGCCGCCCGCGAGCTGCGCGACGGCCAGTACGTGAACCTGGGCATCGGACTGCCCACACTGATCCCCAACTACCTCCCCGAGGGCGTCGAGGTGGTCCTGGAGTCCGAGAACGGCATCCTCGGCGTGGGCCCGTACCCCACGGAAGCCGAGGTGGACCCGGACTTGATCAACGCGGGCAAGGAGACGGTCACCGTCCTGGCCGGCGCCTCCTACTTCGACTCCGCGCTGTCCTTCGGGATGATCCGCGGCGGGCACATCGATGTCGCGGTGCTCGGCGCGATGCAGGTCTCCGCGCGCGGGGACCTGGCCAACTGGGCGATCCCGGGCAAGATGATCACGGGGATCGGCGGGGCCATGGACCTGGTGCACGGGGCGCGCACGGTGATCGTGGCGATGACCCACACCGCCAAGGACGGCTCCCCCAAGATCCTCGACGAGTGCGCGCTGCCGCTGACGGGCCGGGCCTGCGTGAACCGGATCATCACGGACCTCTGCGTCCTGGACGTCACCGAAACCGGCCTGGAACTGGTCGAGTTGGCTCCCGGCGTCGGCGCGGACGAGGTCATCGCCAGGACCGCCGCACAGGTGCGCGTACCCGAAGCGGTCTCCGTCTCCGCGGTCGACTCCGTTTCCGTCTCCGCTTCCGCCTCAGTCCCCGCCTCCGACGCCGCCCCTGGAGGAGCCTCCTCATGAGCCTGCGTGACGTCTACATCGTCGACGCCGTACGCACCCCCGTCGGCAAGTACAACGGCGCGCTCGCGGGCGTCCGCCCGGACGACCTCGGCGCCCACGCCATCCGCGAACTGCTCGCCCGCACACCGGACCTGGACCCGTCCCGGATCGGCGACGTCTACTTCGGCAACGCCAACGGCGCCGGTGAGGAGAACCGCAACGTCGGCCGCATGGCCGCCCTGCTCGCCGGTCTCCCCGTGACGGTGCCGGGCGTGACCGTCAACCGGCTCTGCGCCTCCGGGCTCGAAGCCGTCATCCAGGCGGCGCGGGCCATCGCGCTCGGCGACGTCTCCATCGCCCTGGCCGGCGGGGTCGAGTCGATGACCCGCGCCCCCTACGTCCTGCCGAAGAGCGACCGCCCCTTCCCCGCCGGGCACACCGAGCTGTACTCCACCACTCTGGGCTGGCGCATGGTCAACCCGAGGATGGAGCCGCAGTGGACGGTCCCGCTGGGCGAGAGCGCCGAACTCATCGCCGACAAGCACGGGATCACGCGTGAGCAGCAGGACGCGTACGCACTCGCCTCGCACCGCAAGGCGGCGCAGGCCTGGCAGGACGGCCTGTTCGACGCGGAGGTGGCGCCGGTCGCCGTCCCGCGGCGCAAGGGCGATCCCGTCAGCTTCGAGCGCGACGAGTCCGTGCGCGCCGACGCGTCGCTCGAAGCGATGGCCAAGCTCAAGCCGTCCTTCCGCGTCGTCGACGGATCGGTCACGCCGGGCAACGCCTCGCCGCTCAACGACGGGGCCGCCGCACTGCTCCTGGTCGACGAGGAGGGGCTGCGCGCGACCGGTCGCGAGCCGCTGGCCCGCGTCTCGGCGTCCGCCGTGTCCGCGATCGAGCCGCACTACTTCGGGCTCGCGCCGGTCGAGGCCGTCAACCGCGCCCTCGCCAAGGCCGGCAGGTCCTACGGCGACCTGAGCACGATGGAGCTGAACGAGGCTTTCGCGGCGCAGGTGCTGGGATGCGTGGCCGAATGGCCCGACCTCGACCCGGACGTCCTGAACCCGCAGGGCGGCGCCATCGCGATCGGGCACCCGCTCGGCGCGTCCGGCGCGCGACTCGCCGGAACCGTCGCCCACCAGCTCGCCCGGCGCGGTTCGGGCACGGGCGTCGCCACCCTCTGCATCGGCGTCGGCCAGGGCCTGGCCCTGGTGCTCGAACGCTGACGCGTGGCGCTTGGCACGTCGCGCTCGAACCGTCGCCCATCACCACCTCTTCCCCCGCAGCACACCGTACTCACGGAGCCGAGAGACATGCCCCTCACCGAACCCCTGCCCGACGGGCTGAGCCAGCAGGAGATAGACACGGAGGTCGCCAAGGCGCAGGCCTCGGCCGCCCCGTCCGATCACCCGCCGCGTGACTATCCCCCGTACCGCAGCAGTCACTTCCGTTTCCCCCGGCAACCGCTGATCCCGCTGAGCGACCCGGAGGCGGTGGAGCTGAGCGGTCCGGCGTTCGGCGTCACCGACGTCACGGCCCTCGACCGCGACCTGACCCGCCAGCACATCGGCGAGCCGCTCGGCGAGCGGATCACCGTGTCCGGCCGTGTCCTCGACCGCGAAGGGCGGCCCGTGCGCGGGCAGTTGGTCGAGCTGTGGCAGGCCAACGCGTCCGGCAGGTACGCCCACCAGCTGGACCAGCACCCGGCGCCGCTCGACCCGAACTTCACGGGCTTCGGCCGCTGCCTGACCGACGACGAAGGCGGATACTCCTTCACGACGATCAAGCCGGGCGCGTACCCGTGGCGCAACCACGTCAACGCCTGGCGTCCCGCGCACATCCACTTCTCGCTCTTCGGCACGGCGTTCACACAGCGCCTGGTGACGCAGATGTACTTCCCCGGCGACCCGCTGTTCGCCTACGACCCCGTCCTGCGCTCGGTCACCGACGAGTCGGCGCGTCAGCGCCTCGTCTGCGCCTACGACCACGATCTCTCCGCCCCCGAGTGGTCGCTCGGCTACCGCTGGGACATCGTGCTCGACGGCCCGTCCGCGACGCTCTTCGAGGAAGGCGACCAGCTCTGATGTCGTACGCTCCCACCCCCTCCCAGACCGTCGGCCCGTTCTACGGCTACGCGCTGCCCTTCCCGCGGGGCGGCGAGGTCGCCCCGGCCGGCCATCCGGACACGATCACCCTGCACGGGTACGTGTACGACGGCGCGGGAAACCCCGTGCCCGACGCCCTCGTCGAGACCTGGCAGCCCGCGCCCGACGGCTCCCGCGCGGGGGCGCCGGGTTCGCTGCGGCACGATCCCGTGACGGGCGAGGTCATCGGCCGTGACGGAGTCGCGTTCACCGGCTTCGGGCGTGTCCCGACCGACGCGGACGGCCACTGGGCGGTGCGTACGCTGCCGCCGGGCGGCGTCTCGTACATCGCGGTGGCCGTGTTCGCGCGCGGCCTGCTCCACCACCTGTACACCCGGGCCTACCTGGTCGACGAGCCGGGCGACGCGCTCCTCGGCGCCCTCGACCCGGCGCGGCGCGCGACGCTCGTCACCCGCCCCGAGGCGGACCGCACGTACCGTTTCGACATCCGCCTTCAGGGCGAGGGCGAAACGGTGTTCCTGGAGTTCAAGTGAGTGGTGAAGTTACGGACGCGGGCCTGCTCTCCCCCGGGCGAGCGGGCTCACCGGCCGAGGCGGCGACGGGCGACACCGCGTTCCTGCGGGCGATGCTGGACGCGGAGTCGGCGCTGACACGGGCTCAGGCGGCGGTGGGCCTGGCCCCGGCAGCGGCGGCAGCGGCCGTCTCCGCCGCTGCCGACGCCGATCGCTTCGACGTACGCGATCTCGCCCTGCGCGCGCGGGCCGGCGGCAATCCGGTGATCCCGCTGGTCGCGGACCTCACGGCCGCGGTGTCCGCGGACGCGGCGCCGTACGTCCATCGGGGCGCCACCAGCCAGGACATCATGGACACGGCGATGATGCTGGTCGCCCGGCGCACGCTGGACCTGATCCTCGCGGACCTGACCCGCACGGAGTCAGCACTCGCCCGCCTCGCGGCGGAACACCGCGACACGGCGATGCCGGGCCGTACCCTGACCCAGCACGCGGTCCCGACGACGTTCGGCCTCAAGGCGGCGGGCTGGCGGTCCGTGGTGCTCGACGCGCGGGACAGGGTACGGCGGGTACATGAGACGCTCCCGGCTCAACTGGGGGGAGCGGCGGGCACGTTGGCGGCTTTCGGGGCGTACCGGGCGCACCCCTCCGACGGCTCCGACGGCTCCGACGGCTCCGACGGCTCCGACGGCTCCGACGGCTCCGACGGCTCCGACGGCTCCGACGGCTCCGACGGCTCCGACGGCATGCTCGGGGACAGGCTCGTGTCTGCCTATGCCCGCGAGCTTGGCCTTGTCGCGCCTGTCCTCCCCTGGCACACCCTTCGTACCCCCATCGCCGACCTCGCCGCCGCTCTCGCCTTCACCGCCGGGGCGCTCGGCAAGGTGGCCGTGGATGTCCTCACCCTGAGCCGCACCGAGATCGCCGAGCTCGTCGAGGGTGCGGGGGGCGGCTCGTCCGCCATGCCGCACAAGGCGAACCCCGTCCGATCCACCCTGGTCGTGGCCGCCGCCCGCCGCGCCCCGGCCCTCGCGGCGACGCTCCACGCGTCGATGGTCGCCGAGGACGAACGCCCGGCGGGCGCCTGGCACGCCGAGTGGGAGGCCCTGCGCGACCTCCTGCGCATCGCGGGCGGCGCGAGCCACCACGCGGCGGAGCTCGCCGGGGATCTCCGGGTCCGCCCGGAGGCGATGCTCGAACACCTCGGCCTCACCCACGGGTTGATCGTCTCCGAACGGCTCACGGCCGAGCTGACCCCGCTCCTGGGCCGGGCCCGCGCGAAGGAACTGCTCACCACGGCGGCCCGCCGCACCCGCGACGAGGGCCGCTCCCTCGCGGAAGTCCTCGCCGAGGAGCCCGGCCTCGCGGCCCTCGACCTCACCGAACTCACCGACCCCGCCCGATACACCGGCTCCGCCGGAACCCTCACGGACCGAGCCCTGGAGCGACGATGACCGCCAAGCTGCCGCACCACACCACCGAGGGCGCACCGGCCGCGCCCGCTCTCCTTCTCGGCTCCTCGGTCGGCACCTCCACCGCCCTGTGGGACGCGGTGGCACCCGAACTCGCCGCCACCCACCGGGTCGTACGGTGGGACCTGCCCGGTCACGGCAAGTCCCCCGCCGATCTGATCGCCCCCGGGGCGACCGTCGCCGACCTGGCCGCACTCGTCCTCGCGCTCGCCGACTCCCTGGGCATCGACCGCTTCGCCTACGCCGGCGTATCCCTCGGCGGCGCCGTCGGCCTGCACCTGGCCGCGCACCATCCGGAGCGGGTGGAGAGCCTCGCCGTGATCTGCTCGTCGGCACACTTCGGCGGCAGCGCCCGCTGGGAGGAGCGCGCCGCGCTCGTGCGCCGCGAAGGCCTCGCCACCCTGGCGGAGAGCGCGCCCGACCGCTGGTTCACGTCCGGTTTCACCGTCCCGCGACTGGTGGACGACCACCGGAACACCGATCCCGGCGCGTACGCCGCGTGCTGCGACGCGCTGGCGGCGTACGACATCAGGGACGCCCTCGCGACGATCACCGCGCCGACGCTCGTCGTCGCGGGCCGCGAGGACCCGGCGACGCCGCCCGCCCACGCCCGCGAGATCGCCGACGCGGTGCCCGGCGCCTCCCTCACCGAACTCGCGGGCGCCTCCCATCTGGCCCCGGCGGAGCGACCTGAGGCCGTGACCGCCGCGCTGCGCACGCATCTGACGGGGGCGGCCGCGAGCGGGATGGCCGTACGGCGCGCGGTCCTTGGCGACGCGCACGTGGACCGCGCGCAGGGGAACACCACGCCCTTCACGGCCCGCTTCCAGGACTTCATCTCGCGCTATGCCTGGGGCGAGATCTGGACCGACCCGACCCTCGCGCACCGCGAACGCAGCATGATCACGATGACCGCCCTCGTCGCGCACGGCCACTACGACGAGCTGGTCATGCACGTCCGGGCGGCCCGCCGCAATGGCCTCACCCCGGAGGAGATCGGCGCGGTGCTGCTCCAGACGGCGGTCTACTGCGGCGTTCCCGCGGCCAATTCGGCGTTCGCTGTGGCGCAGCGGGTGCTCGCCGAGGAGTAGCTGTCACGGGCACCGTTTAGGCTGCTGCTGATCAGGGGGCAAGGGGATCAGGGGAGCAGGGGGGACGAAAGCCGATGAATCACGCGTCTGAGGTGTTCCAGCCGTTGCAGGCGGACGATCCGCCCATGGTGGCCGGTTACCGCCTCGCCGCCCGGATCGGCGCGGGAGGCATGGGCCGGGTCTATCTCTCGCACACGCAGGGCGGCCGGCCGGTCGCGATCAAGGTGGTGCGACCCGAGCTGGCCGACGATCCAGCCTTCCGGCGGCGGTTCAGCCGGGAGATCAAGGCGGCCCAGCGGGTCCGCGGCGCCTACACGGCCGAGCTGATCGACGCCGACGCGGACGGTGTACCGCCCTGGCTTGCCACCCTGTACGTGCCCGGCCCCTCCCTCTCGGACGCCGTCGCCCGGAGCGGTCCGCTGCCGGTGCCCGCGGTGCTGTGGCTGATGGCGGGCGTCGCCGAGGCGCTGCAAGCGATCCACGGTGCGGGCATCGTGCACCGGGACCTGAAGCCGTCGAACGTGCTCCTCGCCTCCGACGGACCGCGCGTCATCGACTTCGGCATCTCGTTGACCTCAAGTGCCACATCGCCGCACACGGTGACGGGCACCGCCGCGGGAACGCCCCAGTTCATGGCCCCCGAGCAGGCATCCGTGGGCGAGGTCACAGCAGCCACCGACGTCTTCGCGCTCGGCCAGACGGCGGCGTTCGCCGCGCTGGGCGAGCCGCTGTACGGGGACGGCCCCTCGGTGAGCGTGCTGTACCGGATCGTGCACTCGGAGCCCGATCTCTCGCTGCTGCCGGCGCAGCTCCGCCCGCTGTTCGCCCGCTGCCTGGCCGCCGATCCGGCACAGCGGGCGACCCTGGCGGAGATCGTCGACTGGTGCGGGAAGCGGCTCGGCGGGGACACCGCCGCGGGCGCGGGGCCCGCCGTCTGGCGTCAGATAACCGGCCCGGAGGTGCGGGTCCCGGCGCCGGTCCCCCACCCGACCCGGCCGCACACGCAGCCGATGGCCCCACCGTCGCCGTACGCGCCGCCGCTGTCAGCACCGCCGCTGTCCGCGCCTCTGCTGTTCGCGCCGCCGCAGCCGACGCTCCCGACGGAGTCGGACAAGCGGCGGGCCCGCCGAAGACGCAACGCGTTCATCACGGCCGGCGTGACGGCGGGCGCGCTGCTGCTCGCGGGCATGACGTGGACGGTCGTGGACGCGACGGACGTACTGCGCAAGCAGGGCGCGTCCTCGGAGTCCGGTTCCGGGTCGTCCGACCGGTCGTCGACGTCTGGCTCCGCGTCCGGGGGGACTTCCGGAGAGGGCGAGAACTCCTCGTCCGGCGGCGGGAGTTCAGGCTCCGGCGACAAGGGCGGCCGGGCGGCGGACGGATCGCGCTCCTCCTCGGACGAATCCTCCGACGGCACCTCCGGAAGCTCCTCCGACGACTCGTCGAGCGCGTCCACGAAGCCGCAGGCCGTCGCGTACCCCCAGCAATGGTTCGACGAGAAGAACTCGGTGAGCCTGCGAGAGCCGGTCAACCGCAAGGATCGCAAGGGCGACATCCGCTTCACGTGCGGCCAGGACAGCTGCTCGCTGGAGAGCGACAAGAGCCTGATCACCCCGCTGTTCGGCAAGCCGGGAGCCACCTTCGATTCCTGCCGCACCCTCCTCGAGGGCGCCGACAGCCACGACCTGCCGCTGGCCGCGGTGGCGGCCGGCAGCGAGATCTGCGTGCGCAACCCCGCGGGCGACATCGCGCTGCTCGTGGTCCAGGTGAAGTCGACCGCGATGCCGCAGGACGGGGTCGGCTTCCTGACCGCGGACATGACGGTCTGGCGGGCGCGCTAGCCGGACGCCGGCGGGGTCCGGCGACCGGGTGCCCGGCCCCGCCCGCACCTAGGTGGCGCTTCGCTCGCTCGCCTCGCGGAACCGCCGCTCCATCGCGTCGACGAACGGGTCGTCGCCCGGCCGGCCCGCCCTTAACAGACGCCACCACTGGTCGATGCTCCAATTGGCCGGTTCCGTCGCGCCGATGAATTCCTCCACGAGCGAGAGGAAGCGCGCCGGGTCGGCGTGAAAAGGGAAGTGCCCGGCGCCCTCGAAGATTTCGAGGCGGCTGTCGGGCATCGCCTCGTGCGCGGTGAACGCGTGGTCCACCGGCAGGACGCCGTCCCGGTCGCCCCAGACGAGGAGCGTGGGCATGCCCTGGGCGAGGTAGCAGCGGTCCAGCATGGTGACCACCTGGCCGCGCCAGTCGACGACGGACCGCAGCGTGCGGATGAACGCGGCCCGCGCCCATACGTCGGGCAGCGCGTCGACCAAGCCCATGAGTTCGGGCGCGTCCTGCCCCAGGCTGGTGTCGAGCAGCCGGAGCAGCGCGACGACCGCCCGTACCGGCAGTCCGGCGCCGGGCAGTCCGAGCAGCGAGAGCAGCAGCGCGGCACCGGGCAGCGAGACACCCCGCAGTACGGGGGAAACCTGCGGTCCCACGCCGCCCGTGCTCACCAGGACGAGCCGGTCGACGCGCTCGGGGAACTGGTAGGCGAACTGCATCGCGACGCCGCCGCCGAACGAGTGCCCGACCAGGGTGACCCGGTCGACGCCGAGGACGCCGAGCAGATCCCGGACGCCGTTGGCGTACGCGGCCACCGAGTAGTCGGCGCGCGGCTTCTCCGATGCGCCGTGCCCGAGCAGGTCGGGGGCGATGACCGTGTGGTTGCGGGCGAGTTGGGGAATCAGCCGGGACCACGTCGCCGACGAGTCGCCGATGCCGTGGAGCAGCAGAATCGCGGGCCCCTCACCGGCGATGCGGTACGCCCGCCGGTAGCCGTGCACGGTGCAGAACCGCAGGGCGGCCTCGCTCTCGTCGCCGGTGGGAAGCCGCCTGGGCTGGAAGGGCAGGATCCGCGCCATGGGCCGGAGTGTAGGCGGACGGCGCCGATGAGTGGTTTCGGATGGGTTTCGGGTGGCGCAATACGGACGTAACCGCGAAAGAGACTATGCGGCCTCGTAGAACCCCAGGGACATGACGATATCGGCGACGACCAGACGCTCCGTCAGGTCGTCGCCGATGTCCGTTCCGTACGAGCCGAAGACCAAGTGCGGGAAGACCTGCGGTGGGCGGCTCGGTGGGGGTCGCCGTGGTCTCGACGGTCGCCGCCGCGGGGATCGGCGGCGGGACAAGCGGCGGGTTCTCCGACGCGTTCATGGTGTGCGCCGCCGTCGCACGGCTGTCCGGGGGCGGCTGTCCGGGCGGGGCGTGCGCATCCTGCCCGGTTTGGCCGGTTAAGTTGCCCGGTGACCATGCGATGTATCGAGTTACGCGGCCAGTGAGGACTCTGCCACTGTGACGGGAGCCGGAGCACCCGGACGGGCGCTGCCCCTGACGCTGATCGCCGTGCTTCTGGTGGTCGTCCAGCGCTTCGCGTACGGGGTCAGCGAACCCGCGTACGGCGCGCAGTCCCGTACACCGCCGGCCACGGCTCCGTACGCGCAGTGCGGCGAGGACACCCACCCCGGCGAGACCTCCGAGCGCTTCCGGACCCGCGGCCGGCCGCACTGCCGCGACCTCGCGCCCGATACGGCACCGCAGTTGCGCGCGGACACGGTCACGGCCCCGGACGACGGCACGCGCGCGTGGCGCCCCGTTGCCGTCGCCCACCGCGAGACGAGACCCGCGGGCCGCGAGCTGCCGGCCCTCCTCCAGGTCTTCCGCTGCTGATCGGCTCCTCCGGCACGTCCGTTCCGTCAGGCCATCCCGCCCGACGCGTACGCCATGCCGGACCCGGACACCGGTCCACGTCACACCGATGCGCCCCCACGGCGCTCAGGAGTCACCGACATGCAGCCTTTCCCTGCCTCCGTACTCGACCGCGCCCGCTCCGTGTTCAGGGCACGCGACAGCGCACGGCCCGATTTCATCGCCTCCGTCGTCGTCTTCCTCGTCGCCCTGCCCCTCTGTCTCGGCGTGGCCGTCGCCTCCGGGGTGCCCGCCGAACTCGGCCTGGTCACCGGCATCGTCGGGGGGCTCGTCACCGGCCTGCTGCCCGGCAGCAGCCTCCAGGTCAGCGGTCCCGCCGCGGGACTGACCGTCCTGGTCCACGAAGCCGTACGGGAGTACGGGCTCGCGGCCCTCGGCGCCCTCGTGTTCACCGCCGGGATTCTCCAGCTCGCCATGGGCGCCCTCCGGCTCGGCCGCTTCTTCCGCGCCATCTCCGTGGCCGTCGTGGAGGGCATGCTGGCCGGGATCGGGCTGCTCCTGATCGCCGGGCAGTTGTACGCCATGGCCGACCGCGAGGCGCCGGCGAGCGGCCTCGCAAAGATCGCGGGGCTGCCGGGGATGCTCACCGGGATCATCGGCTCGGAGCGCGCCCTGACCGCCTTCGGGCTGGGCGCCGGCACCATCGCCGTGCTCGTGTTCTGGGGCAGGCTCCCCGCGAAGGTCCGCGTGGTGCCGGCGCCGCTCGCCGCGGTGGCGCTCGCCATGGCCGCCTCGCTGCTCTTCTCCCTGCCGGTGGCCACGGTCGACGTGCAGGGGCTCGTCGCGGCCGTACAGCCTCCGGACGCCGCCGCGTTCGGGGGCCTCCTGAGCCCCGGCGCCATCGGCACCGTCCTCGCCTTCGCCCTGATCGCGTCGGCGGAGAGCCTGTTCAGCGCGGCGGCGGTGGACCGTATGCACGGCGGTCCGCAGACCTCGTACGACAAGGAGCTGATCGCGCAGGGCGCGGGCAACACGGTGAGCGGGCTGCTCGGCGCCCTGCCGATGACCGCCGTCATCGTCCGCAGCTCGGCCAACGTGCGGGCGGGCGCACGCACGAAGGCGTCCCGCGTCCTGCACGGAGTCTGGCTGCTCCTGTTCGCCGCGCTGCTGCCCGGCGCGCTCGGCCTCATCCCCGTCGCGGCCCTCGCGGGCGTTCTCGTGCACGCCGGAAGCAAGCTGGTCCCCGTACGGCAGTTGGCGAAGCTGTGGCGCGAGCACCGCGGCGAGGCCGTCGTCCTGGTCGTCACGGCCGTGGCGATCGTTTCGGTGAACATGTTCGAGGGGGTCCTGATCGGCCTTGTCCTCGCCGTCATGAAGATTGCCTGGGAGACGCCGCACGCGCGCGTGGAGGTCGCCGACAAGGGGACGGGCCCGATCCGCGTATCCCTGACGGGCCACGCCACGTTCCTCTGCCTCCCCAAGCTCCTGGACGCACTCGAATCCCTGCCCCGGGACCGCCCTATCGAACTCGACCTCGCGGGACTACGACATCTGGACCACGCCTGCCGGACGTCCCTGGAGACGTGGACTGCGCGGCACAGCGCGGCGGGTACGGCGCCGGTGTGGGTGAGGACCGGGGTTTGACGGGGGCCTTCTGGGTGGGGGCCTCTTTGCGGTAGCGGGGCCCTCCTGCGGCGCTCCCCCTCACCTGGCCCCGTATACGCGCTGCGGTGCCTCCGCTTCTGTCAGGAGTTTCAGCGCCGTGTCGCCCGCCTCGGCGGGGGTCCAGCGTGCCCCCTTGTCGGCCGTCGGGCCCGGCCGCCAGCCCTCCATGACGGTGATGCGGCCCGCTTCGGCCTCGAAGACACGGCCCGTGACACCGGCGGACGCCTCGGAGCCGAGCCACACCACGACCGGTGACACGTTCTCCGGAGCCATCGCGTCGAAGCCGCCGTCCTCGGGCGCGGCCATGGTCTGTGCGAAGGTCTGCTCCGTCATCCGTGTCCGCGCGGCGGGCGCGATCGCGTTGACCCGCACTCCGTAGGAGGCGAATTCGGCGGAGGCGACCATGGTGAGGCCGAGAATCCCGGCTTTGGCCGCGCTGTAGTTCCCCTGCCCGACGCTCCCCAGAAGGCCCGCACCGGAGCTGGTGTTGACCACGCACGCGTGCCGCGCGCGCCCCGTCTTCGCCTCCCCGCGCCAGTACGCCGCCGCATGCTTGAGCGGCAGGAAGTGACCCTTCAGATGTACGCGCATCACCGCGTCCCAGTCGTCCTCGTCGAGGTTGACCAGCATGCGGTCCCGCAGGAACCCCGCGTTGTTGACCAGGGTGTCCAGATGGCCGTACGTGTCGATCGCGGCCCGGACCAGGGATGCCGCGCCTTCGGAGGTGGCGATGTCACCGCCGTGCGCGACGGCTTCGCCGCCCGCCGCGTGGATCTCCCCGACGACGTCGTGCGCGGGCCCGCCGGACGCACCGGATCCGTCGGGCCCCACGCCGAGGTCGTTGACGACGACCTTGGCGCCCTCGGCGGCGTACGCGCGCGCGTGCGCACGGCCGAGGCCCCGGCCCGCCCCCGTGACGATCACGACGCGGCCCGCACAGATGCCCGTGCCCGGCTTGTTGGCTGCGGTCATGCAGAACTCCACTCCTCGGCCGTGCGGATCTTCTCGGTCGTGCGGAACTTCTCGGTCGTGACGCTCTTCTCGGATGCGTGCGGTGGTTCAGTGGTTGGCGGGCGCGGCGTCCAGGAACGCGGGGCGCTCGCCGCCTCCGTGCAGATGCAGCGCGGCCCCGCTGATGTAGCGCGCGCCCTCGGAGGCGAGGAAGACGCAGGCGTCCCCGACGTCCGACGGATCGGCGAGGCGCCCCAGCGGAACAGTGCGGGCGACCGCCGCGACGCCGTCCTCGTCGCCGTAGTGCAGATGGGCGCTCTCGGTGCGGGCCAGGCCCAGCACGACGGTGTTCACCCGCACCTCCGGCGCCCATTCGACGGCCATCGTGCGCGCGAGGTTCTCCAGGCCCGCCTTGGCCGCGCCATAGGCGCCGGTGCCGGGTGAGGGCCGGGAGCCGCTGACGCTCCCGATCATGGTGATGCTGGCCGCGCCTGCGCCCACGCCCGCACCCGCGCCAGCCCCCCGGCCGGTTTCCGGTCCCGTCTTCTGACCCCTCATCACCTCGTACGCCGCCAGGGACGCGTACAGCGGGGCCAGCAGGTTGAGTTCGACGATCTTGGCCTGGCGGGCGGGCGCGGACTCGGCGAGCAGTCCGAAGGGCGTGCCTCCCGCGTTGTTCACCAGCGCGTCGAGGCGCCCGTGATCGGCGGCCACCCCGGCGAAGAACGCGTGCGCCGCCTCCGCGTCACGCAGGTCGACGGGCCGGAACTCGGCTACTGCTCCCGCCGCTTCGACCGGGCGCTCCGGCGGTCTGCGGGCACAGACGACGACTCGCGCCCCAACGGCGAGAAAGCTGCGGGCTATGCCGGCGCCCACGCCTCGGGTGCCGCCGGTGACGACGACCACCTGTCGGGTGTCAGTCATCGCTGCTACCTTTCCAACTAACAAATGTTTGGTTGAAGGGCCTGGTTGAAAGGTAGCGGATCTGCTGATGTCTGTCTCCACCTCAACCCCGGACAAGGGCGTCGCCGTCGTCACGGTCGACTTCCCGCCCGTCAACGCCCTGCCGGTGCAGGGGTGGTATGACCTGGCGGCCGCGGTGCGCGAGGCGGGCCGCGATCCCGGCACGCGCTGCGTCGTCCTCGCCGCCGAGGGCCGCGGTTTCAACGCGGGCGTCGACATCAAGGAGATGCAGCGCGACAGCGGCCACAGCGCGCTGATAGGCGCCAACCGCGGTTGTTATGAGGCGTTTTCGGCGGTGTATGACTGCGAGGTGCCGGTCGTGGCCGCGGTGCACGGCTTCTGCCTGGGCGGCGGCATCGGCCTGGTGGGCAACGCGGACGCGATCGTGGCGAGCGAGGACGCGACCTTCGGCCTGCCCGAGCTCGACCGCGGCGCGCTCGGCGCCGCGACGCACCTCGCCCGCTTGGTGCCGCAACATCTGATGCGCGCCCTGTACTACACCTCGCGCACCGCCACGGCAGCCGAGCTGCACGCACACGGCTCGGTGTGGCAGGTCGTTCCTCGGGCGGAACTGCGCCACGCGGCACTGGAGCTGGCCCGCGAGATCGCCCGGAAGGATGGGACGCTGCTGAGGTTGGCCAAGGCGGCGATCAACGGCATCGACCCCGTCGACGTACACCGCAGCTACCGCTTCGAGCAGGGCTTCACCTTCGAGGCGAACCTGAGCGGCCTGGCCGACCGCATCCGCGAGGACTTCGGACAGGGCCCCGGCAAGGAGCAAGAACCCGGTCAGGAGCAGGACCCCCGTAAGGAGCAGGAATCCCTCAAGGAAGAGCGCGAGGAAGCGAAGGGCAGGGCATGAGGGACAAGACCATGACGCCCGACGCGATCGTGGGGCGGCTGCGGAGCGGGATGACGCTCGGCATCGGCGGCTGGGGGTCGCGCCGCAAGCCCATGGCGCTGGTGCGGGCCCTGCTGCGGTCCGGGATCACGGACCTCACCGTCGTTTCGTACGGCGGCCCGGACGTCGGCCTGCTCGCCGCGGCCGGCAAGATCCGCAAACTGGTCACGGCGTTCACGACGCTCGACTCGATCCCCCTGGAGCCGCACTTCCGCGCGGCACGCGAGCGTGGCGCCTTCGAACTCGTCGAGCTGGACGAGGCGATGTTCATGCAGGGCCTGACGGCCGGCGCCCAGCGGCTGCCGTTCCTGCCCATCCGCGCGGGCCTCGGCTCGGACGTCCTGCGGGTCAACCCCCGGCTGCGCACGATCACTTCGCCGTACGAGGACGGGGAGGAGCTGGTCGCGGTACCCGCCCTGCGCCTTGACGCGGCACTGGTCCACCTGAACCGCGCCGACCGCCTGGGCAACGCCCGGTACCTGGGCCCCGATCCGTACTTCGACGACTTGTTCTGCGAGGCGGCCGACACGGCGTACGTGTCGTGCGAGCGCGTCGTCGAGACGAGCGAGCTCACCGGGCAAGCGCCGCCGCAGAGCATGCTGATATCCCGGCACGCCGTGACGGGCGTGGCCGAGACACCCAAGGGCGCGCACTTCACCTCGTGCGTGCCGGACTACGACCGCGACGAAGCCTTCCAGAAGGCATACGCGACCGCGGCGGGTGACCCGGATGCCTGGAAGGAATTCGAGGAACGCTTCCTGCTCGGCACCGAGCAGGACTACCAAGCGGCTGTGCAGACCTGGCACAAGGAGCAGCTATGACGCAGACCGACCCGACGGCGGCGAGCACCGCTTCTGATGCGCCTTCTGACGCGACTTCCGACGCGACCGCCGTCACCCGCGCCGAGTACTGCGTGATCGCCTGCGCCGAGGCCTGGCGGGACGCCGGTGAGATCCTCGCGTCTCCCATGGGCACGGTCCCGTCGATCGCCGCCCGCCTGGCCAAGCTGACCTTCTCGCCGGACCTGCTGCTCACGGACGGGGAGGCGCTGCTGATCGGCGACGTGCCCCCAGTGGGGGCGCCATCGGCGGTGACGGAGGGCTGGCTGCCGTACCGCAGGCATCTGACGATGGTCATGGGCGGCAGGCGTCACGTGATGATGGGCGCGAGCCAGATAGACCGCTTCGGGAACCAGAACATCTCCTGCATCGGCGACTGGGAGCGACCCGCGCGCCAGCTGCTCGGGGTGCGCGGGGCGCCGGTCAACACGATCAACAACCCGGTGAGTTACTGGATACCGCGGCACTCGAAGCGTGTGTTCGTCGAGAAGGTCGACATGATCAGCGGCGTCGGATACGACAGTGCCGCGGCGGCCGGCCCCTCCGCGACCCGCTTCCACGATCTGCGCCGGGTCGTCTCGGACCTCGGCGTCTTCGACTTCGGGGCGCCGGATCACGCGATGCGCCTGGTGTCCCTGCATCCGGGCGTGCGGGCCGAGCAAGTACGCGCGGCGACCGGATTCCCGCTAGTCGCGGCGGACGACGTGCCCTGCACCCGCGAGCCGACCCCGCGGGAACTGCGGCTGATCCGTGAGGTGGTGGACCCGAAGGGCCTGCGCGAGCGCGAGGTGCGTTCATGACGTCGGCTGCGGCACGCATGGAGACGGCGCTGACGCGTCTTGTCGGCGTCCGGCACCCGATCGTGCAGACCGGCATGGGCTGGGTGGCGGGCCCCCGCCTGGTCTCCGCGACGGCGAACGCGGGCGCCCTCGGCGTCCTGGCCTCCGCCACGATGACCGTGGAGCAGCTGCGTTCCGCCGTCCGAGAGGTCAAGTCCCGTACGGGAGAGCCCTTCGGGGTCAACCTCCGGGCCGACGCGGGCGACGCCCGTGAGCGGGTGCGGGTCATAGTCGACGAGGGAGTGCGCGTCGCGTCCTTCGCGCTCGCCCCCTCCGAGGAACTGATCGCGGAGCTGAAGGACGCCGGGGTGGTCGTCATCCCGTCCATCGGCGCGCGCCGGCATGCCGAGAAGGTCGCAGCCTGGGGTGCGGACGCGGTCGTCGTGCAGGGCGGTGAGGGCGGCGGGCATACGGGCGAGGTCGCGACGACCGTGCTGTTGCCGCAGGTCGTGGACGCCGTGGACATTCCGGTGATCGCGGCGGGCGGCTTCTTCGACGGACGGGGCCTCGTCGCCGCGCTCGCTTATGGTGCGGCGGGGGTCGCGATGGGCACGCGTTTCCTGCTGACGTCGGACTCGACGGTTCCGGACGCGGTCAAGGCGCGCTATCTGGCCGCTTCGGTCAAGGACGTCACGGTGACCACGCGGGTGGACGGCCTCCCGCACCGGATGCTGCGGACGGAGCTGGTCGCTTCCCTGGAGAAGTCGGGGCGCGCGGCGTCCCTCGCGCGGGCCGTCCGGCATGCCGCCGCGTTCCGGAAGCTGTCCGGGATGAGCCGACGGGAGATGATCCGGGACGGCCTCGCGATGCGGCACGGCAAGGGGATGACGTGGAGTCAGGTCCTGCTTGCCGCGAATACGCCCATGATGTTGAAGTCCGCGATGGTGGACGGGCTCCCGGAGGCGGGAGTCATGGCCTCCGGCCAGGTGGCGGGGATCATCGAGGACTTGCCCTCGTGCGAGGAGCTGATCTCGGGCGTGATGGCAGAGGCCATCGAGGTGCTGGCCCGCCTGCCATCCCTCACCCTCTCCAGCGAACGCCCTCTCCAGCGCTGAATCCCCGTTCCCAGCACCGAATCCCCGTCCCCGGCGCCGAGCCTCGCCTCGCCTCGCCCGCGAGAAGAGCTGAGTGCCCGCCCCGGAAACCCAGGAGCGGCCGCGTCCGAATCGCGTGCGCGTGGGGTAAGGCTGCGCTGCTTACACCCCCACCATTTCCAGGGACGCCCGCGCTCTGGCGGCCAGGCCGTCCGCGCCGCAGGATTCGGCCAGGGCCAGGCCCCGCGCCAGTTCGCTCGCGGCCCCCGCCGCTATTCCGTACTCGACCCTGGCGACCGCGTGCTCGTAGGCGCACGGCGACGCCTCCAGGCAGGCGACGGCGCGTGCGTACAGTTCGACCGCACGCGGCCCGCTCTCCAGGGCCGCCGCGCACCGCAGCGCTTCTCCGATCGCGGTTTCCGTACCGAAGAGTTCCGCCTGGATCCGTACGTCCTTGACCAGCTCGGCGGCACGCCGCGGGTCCTCCAGGGCGAGAACGCGGGAGAGGTCGTTCGCCCAGGGGGCGACGATCGTGTTGTAGCGACCGCGTTCGTTCGCCGTCTTCGCCGCCACCTCCAGTTCGGCGACGCCCTCCGCCCGCCGTCCCGTGGCGATCAGCAGCCGGCCTCGCACGGAGTGGATGTCGGGCAGGAAGATCGTCGAGGGGTAGGGCGGCGCGATGCCGTAGTGATCGGCGATCTCCTGCGCCTCGCCGACCTTGCCGCGGGCGAGCAGCGTCTCGATGAGCTTGCACGCGGCGTCCCAGTGCATCGGGAGCCCGCTGCCCACACGGTCGGACAGGCGCAGGCTCTCCCGCAGCGAGGCCTCCGCCTCGTTGAGACGGCCGCGCCTGCGGTGCACCAGGCCCAGCCAGGCCTTGGCGACGGCCAGATGACCGCCGCTCCAGCCCGCGGCCTCGTAGGCGCGGACCCCTTCGGCGAAGACGCTCTCGGCGCGGTCGAGGCGGTCGGTGAAGATGTACGAGCCGCCGAGCATGGTCAGGAGCTCGAAGCCCCACTCCGTGTCGGTCCAGCCGAGGCCGGGCGCGAGGCGGCCGTTGACGAGGACGCGGTCACAGAGTTCGACGATCTCCTCCGCGTTCTCCCCGCGGGTCATGGCGTCGAAGGCACGCAGGATCAACAGCGCACGCTCGGAGTTGTCACGTCCTTGCAGCGGCCCCGCGAGTGCGGCAAGGCGGCGTGAGCGTCCCGTCGCGTCCTCCTCGCGCGGGTGGATGCCCTCCCACATGTAGTGGACGCCCTGTAGACGCATCCGGTCAGGCCCTGGCTCGAGTCGCGCAGCCTCGGCGTCCACGACGCGCAAGGCCTCCTCCAGCTGGTCGTTGTGCACCAGTGCCTGGGACAGGCGGCAGACGGCGTCCACTCTCAGCCTGCGGTCGTTCCCTGCCGCCTGGAGGGCCTCGCGCAGGTGGCCGATGGTCGTGGCGGGTGAGGTCAGGAGCGTGGCGCAGCCCAGCTCATAGAGCACGCGCGCGTGGAGCTCGGGCAGCGGCGGTTCCCGCAGGGCGCGTTCGAGGCAGCGCCGGGCCGCGTCCGGCGCACCGACGGCGAGATGCTCGGCCGCCGCCTCGCGCAGCTGGTCGACCAGTTCGGGGTCGTCGTCCGGGTGGACTTCGAGGAGGTGCCGGGACGCGGCCGCCGGGCCACGCCCCGACAGCGTGACGGCCCAGGCGGCCTGGCCGTGCATGGCGGTGCGGGTGGCGGGCGGGATCGAGCGGTAGACGGTGCTGGCGATGAGCGGGTGGACGAACTCAAGGCCCTCTTCCCCGCCGAGCAGGATGCGCGCGGCGCGCAGCCGCTCCGCACACCGCTCGGCCTTCTCGCGGGGCAGCCCCGCGAGCGAGGCGGCGAGGTCGTGCGAGATGGCGGTGCCCAGGATCGCCGCCGCCCACGCGAACCGCGTGACGTCCGTGCCGAGTCCTTCGAGGCGGGCGACGAGGCCGCGGCCGCGCGCCGTTCGGTTCAGGGCGCGCAGTTCGCCTGCGGAGCTCTCCACCGGCTCCAGCTCGCTGTCCTGCACCTTGGCGAGCAGTTCCACGGATTCGTACGGGTTGCCGCCGGTGACCGCCCATACCTCGCGGCAGAACGGGGCGTCGGCGTGCTCGCCGAGGGTGGCGCGGGTGAGCCCGGCCGCCGCGTCCGGGGTGAGCGCGCGCAGGGGCGGCGAGGGGCGGGCCGCCGCGCCGACCGCCGCGAGGTGGCGGGCGCTTTCGCCGGTGGCTTCGTCCGGGCGGTGGGCGACCACCACGAGGACGGGCAGTTCGCCCAGGCGCTGGGCGAACGCGGCCAGCCAGTGCAGGGTCTCCTGGTCGGCCCAGTGCGCGTCGTCGATGAGCAGGACGAGCGGCCAGTGCAGTCCCGCGAGCCGCACGACCGCCTCGACGAGGCCGTCGCACACTCCCTGCGGATCGGCCTGCGTGCCGCCCGGCTCGGCTATGCCGAGCGCGGGGCCCGCGATGGCGTACCAGTCGCCGAGATACTCCCTGGCCTCTTCGGGCGTGAGGGCGACGAGCACCGACTGCAGCAGTTGTCGTACGACATTGAAGGGGACGGAGGTCACGGTCTCACCGCCCCGCGCGGACCACACGGTGGCCCTCCCCTGTGCGATGCGTCGCACCTCGGCGAGCAGGGCCGTCTTGCCGATGCCCGCCTCGCCCTGGAAGACCAGCAGCCCGCCCGCGGTCGTCGAGTCGGAACACAGCTCGTCAACGGCGCGTGCGACCGCGGCAAGCTCCGCGTCGCGCTCCCACAGCGGGGCCCAGGTGGCACCTCCGGGCCGTCCCTGTGTCATCGCGCTACCTCCCGAGGTCGCTCAATCGACGTACAGACATCGAGACTAGCTGGGGATGGCGCCTCACGGTGCGGGGTCCGGCAGGCAACTCCCGCAACGAGTGAGGGAAGAGCCGGGAAGTGGCCGGGGGCGGGCCCGTGGAGCGGGGCCCGGTCAGAGGCGCTCGATGATGGTCACGTTCGCCTGGCCGCCGCCTTCGCACATGGTCTGGAGCCCGAACCGGCCTCCGGTGCGCTCCAGTTCGTGCAGGAGCGTGGTCATCAGTTTGACGCCGGTCGCGCCGAGCGGATGGCCGAGAGCGATCGCTCCGCCGTTGACGTTGACCTTCTCCGGGTCGGCACCGGTCTCCTTGAGCCAGGCCAGGACGACGGGTGCGAAGGCTTCGTTGATCTCGACGAGGTCGATGTCCCCGATGCTCATGCCGGTCTTCTTGAGGGCGTATGCGGTGGCGGGGATGGGGGCGGACAGCATCCGGATCGGGTCCTCGCCGCGCACGGAGAGGTGGTGGATGCGGGCGCGGGGCGTCAACCCGTGTTCGCGCACGGCCCGTTCGCTCGCGACGAGCAGCGCGGCGGCGCCGTCCGAGACCTGTGAGGAGCAGGCGGCGGTGATGGTGCCTTCGTCCAGGACCGGTTTGAGGCCCGCCATCTTCTCCAGGGTCGTGTCGCGGCGCGGGCCCTCGTCGGTGGCCACCTGCCCATAGGCGGTGAGTTCGCGGTCGAAGCGGCCTTCGTCGATGGCGCGGACGGCCCGCTGGTGCGAGCGGAGCGCGAACTCCTCCATGTCACGGCGGGTTATGCCCCACTTCTCGGCGATCAGCTGGGCGCCGTGGAACTGGTTGACGGGCCGGTCTCCGTAGCGAGCGCGCCAGCCCTCGCTGCCCGTGTAAGGGCCTTCGGTGAGGCCGAGCGGTTCGGCGGCCTGCCGGGAGGCGAAGGCGATGGGGATCATCGACATGTTCTGGGTGCCGCCCGCGACGACGAGGTCCTGTGTGCCGGACAGGACGCCCTGCGCCGCGAAGTGCACGGCCTGCTGGGAGGAACCGCACTGCCGGTCGATCGTCACGCCGGGCACCTCTTCGGGTAGCCCTGCCGCGAGCCAGGAGGTCCGGGCGATGTCCCCGGCCTGCGGGCCGACCGTGTCCAGGCAGCCGAAGACGACGTCCTCGACGGCGGCGGGGTCGATTCCGGTGCGCTCGACGAGTGCCGTGAGGACATGGGCCCCCAGGTCGGCGGGGTGGACGGCCGAGAGACCGCCCTTGCGCCTGCCGACGGGCGTACGGACCGCTTCGACGATGTAGGCCTCGGCCATGACTGCGTACTCCTCGTGCTCCTCGGTCGGTGCGGTCGCCGGTCGACGACGCGCGCTCTACGTGGTGCGTACGGCGATGCCGTCCAGGACCATCGAGAGGTACTGGCGGGCGATCTCCTCGGGGCTGTGGCCGCCGCCGGGGCGGTACCAGGACGCGGCGACCCAGACGGTGTCGCGGACGAAGCGGTAGGCGAGCCGGATGTCCAGGTCCTCGCGGAAGACATGTTCCGCCACTCCGCGCTCCAGTGTCGTCAGCCACGTCTTCTCGAAGCGCTGCTGCGAGTCCGTCAGGTACTGGAAGCGGGCCTGGGCGACCAGGTGCCTGGACTCCTTCTGGTAGATGGCGACGGCGGAGCGATGCCGGTCGATCTCCCGGAAGGACTCGGTGACGAGCGCCTCCAGGGTCTCGCGGGGGCCGAGGCGCGACTGGAGCACGGTGTCGTACCCGTCCCACAGCTCGGTGAGGAAGGTCGAGAGGATCTCTTCGAGCATCGACTCCTTGGAGTCGAAGTGGTAGTAGAGGCTGCCGGCGAGCATGCCGGCGGCGTCCGCGATCTTGCGGACCGTGGTCGCGTTGTACCCCTGCTCGGCGAAGACGTCGGCCGCGATGGCGAGGAGTTCACCGCGGCGCTCCGGCGAGGGACTCACCGCGGCCTTCTTGGCGGGAGCCTGCTTGACGGCGGCCTTAGTGGCGGGAGCCTGCTTGGCCGGTGACTTCTTGGCGGGTGCCTTCTGCGTGCTGGTGGTGGGGCCGGTGCTCGTGCTGTTCTGGTTCGGTTTCGACACACGGTCATTCTCCGCCTAGGCGTGCTGATTGCTGACCGAGACCGTCTCCCCCGTCATGTACGAGGAGTACTCACTGGCGAGGAAGACGATGACGTTGGCTATCTCCCAGGGCTCGGCACAGCGCCCGAACGCCTCGCGCGCGGTGAGCTCTTCGAGCAGCTCCGGCGAGGTGACCTTGGCGAGGTGCGGGTGCATGGCGAGGCTGGGCGACACCGCGTTGATCCGTATGCCATGGGGGGCGGACTCAACGGCGGCGCAGCGGGTGAGGGCCATGACGCCGGCCTTCGCGGCGGCGTAGTGCGCCTGGCCCGCCTGGGCGCGCCAGCCGAGCACCGAGGCGTTGTTCACGATCACGCCGCCCCGGCCGGCGGCCCGCATGCGGCGCAGGGCGGCTCTGGTGGAGCGGAACGTGCCGTTCAATGTCACGTCGATGACCTTGTCCCACTGCTCGTCGGTCATCTCGGCGAGCTCGGCGGTGCCGCCGAGTCCCGCGTTGTTCACGACGACGTCCAGGCCGCCGTGGCAGTGCTCCGCCAAGTCGTAGAGCCCCTGGACCGCGGCCTCGTCCGTGACGTCGCACGGCGTCCCGTCGACCCGGTCGGCGCCGAACTCCCCGGCCAGCGCCTCCACCGTCTCCTTCGTGCGGCGCGGGTGGGCGTCGCCTATGACGACGCGCGCGCCCTCTTCCAGGAAGCGCCGGGCGGTGGCGCCGCCGATGCCGGCTCCGGCCGCGGCGGTGATGACGGCGGTGCGGCCCGCGAGCAGACCGTGCCCCGGCACATACGCGGGTGCGTCCATGCTCGGCCCCCTCAGCTCTCGACTCGCTCTCGACGACTGACTCGAACTCAGGGTAATCTACCAAACACTTGTTAGGGAAGGCCGCAGGAGAAGAGCCGGCGGAGAAGCCACGGCAGACCGACCGAAACCGACCGAAGAGGTGGGCCACTGATGGACCTCGACTTCACCGCCGGGGAAGAGGAGTTCAGGCGGCGGGCACGCGACTGGCTCGCCGGGCATGTGCCCGCCCGGCCGCTGCCCTCGCTGGAGACCCGGCAGGGTTTCGCGGCCCACCGCGCCTGGGAGGGCGAGCTCGCGGCCGACCGCTGGTCGGTCGTCTCCTGGCCCGAGGAGTACGGCGGGCAGGGCGTCGACATCGTCAAGTGGCTGGTGTTCGAGGAGGAGTACTTCGCGGCGGGCGGCCCCGGCCGGGTCTCGCAGAACGGCATCAACCTCCTCGCGCCGACCCTCTTCGAC
Source organism: Streptomyces longisporoflavus (assembly GCF_014649775.1). Classification (GTDB taxonomy): domain Bacteria; phylum Actinomycetota; class Actinomycetes; order Streptomycetales; family Streptomycetaceae; genus Streptomyces; species Streptomyces longisporoflavus. The sequence goes on from NZ_BMTR01000004.1 coordinate 149,363, forward strand.
TTCGGGACCGCCGAGCAGCGCGCGCGGGTGCTGCCCCCGATGGCGAGCGGCGAAGTGATCTGGGCGCAGGCCTGGTCCGAGCCGGATTCCGGCTCCGACCTGGCGTCACTGCGCTCCGCCGCGCGCCGCACGGAAGGCGGTTGGCTGATCAGCGGGCAGAAGACCTGGTCGTCGCGGGCCGCGTTCGCCGACCGCGCGTTCGGCCTGTTCCGCAGCGAGCCCGTCGTCGACTCCGCCAAACCGCACCGGGGCCTGACGTACCTGATGTTCCCGCTCGACGCGGACGGCGTGACCGTCCGCCCCATCGGGCGCCTGGACGGCAAGCCCGCCTTCGCCGAGCTCTTCCTCGACGACGTCTTCGTGCCGGACGAGGACGTGATCGGCGAGCCGGGCCAGGGCTGGCGGATCGCCATGTCGACGACGGGCGACGAACGCGGTCTGACGCTGCGCTCCCCCGGCCGTTTCGTCGCCGCGGCCGAGCGCCTGACGCGGCAGTGGCGCACACACGGCGACCCCGCGGACACCGCGCTGCGCGACCGCGTGGCCGACGCCGTGATCGGGGCACGCGCCTATCAGCTGTTCACCTGGGCCAACGCGTCGCGCTTCGCCGCGGGCGAGACGATCGGCGCGGAGTCGAGCCTGAACAAGGTCTTCTGGTCCGAGTACGACATCGCGCTGCACGAGACAGCGCTCGATCTGCTCGGAGCCGAGGGCGAGTTGGCGGACGGCGGCGAATGGGCGGAGGGGTACGTCTTCTCGCTCGCAGGACCGATCTACGCGGGCACCAACGAGATCCAGCGCGACATCATCGCCGAGCGGCTGCTCGGACTGCCGAAGGGACGCCGCTGATGAGGTTCCTCCTCGATGTCGAGCAGAGGGAGTTCGCGCGCTCGCTCGACGCAATGCTGTCGGCGGCCGACACTCCGGCGGTCGCGAGGGCGTGGGCCGCAGGCGACCACGCGCCGGGGCGTGCCGTATGGGGGCGCCTCGCGGATGCGGGCGTGTTCGCGCTGGCCGTTCCCGAGGAGTACGAGGGGGCGGGGCTGCTCCCCGTAGAGGTGGCCGTCGCCTTCGTGGAGCTGGGGCGGCATGCGGTGCCGGGCCCTGTGGTCGAGACGGTGGCGGCGGGTGCGCTGCTCGCCCGCCTCGCCGAACTGGGCGAGGCGGCCCCGGCCAAGCGGCTCCTCGCACCGCTGGCCACCGGGGAGACCCTCGCGACGCTCGCTCTCCCCGAAGGGGGGCCATTCGCGCTGGATGCGGACGTGGCGACAGTGCGGCTAACCGCCACGGACGGCGAACTGCGCCTGGCTGCCGGGCACGCGCGCGTGGAGCGTTCGCTGGACCCGGTGCGGCGCCTCGCCCGGCTCGGGCCCGGCGAACTCCTCGCCTCGGGCCCTTCGGTGGCCGGGGCATCGCGGTGCGCGGCCGACTGGGCCGCGCTCGCGACGGCCGCGCAGGCGCTGGGGGCCGGGCTCGCGTTGCTGGACAGGACGGTCGCGTACGTGAAACAACGCACCCAGTTCGGCACGCCGATCGGCGGCTTCCAGGCGGTCAAGCACCGCCTGGCGGACGTCCTGACAGGCCTGGAGTTCGCCCGGCCCCTGCTGTACGGGGCGGCGCTGACCCTGAGGACGGCAGACATCGCGGCGGCGAAAGCAGCGGCAGGCGAGGCCGCGTACGCCGCCGCGCGGGCGGCACTGCAACTCCACGGCGCGATCGGCTACACCGCGGAGAACGACCTGTCCCTGTGGCTGACGAAGGCCCGGGCGCTGCGAACTGCCTGGGGCAGTCCTGCGGAGTGCCGGCGGCTGGTGCTGGCAGGGGGTTTCGGGGGCGACTGACGCGCGCCGGAAGCCCCGCCCTGCCCCTCACGCTCACTCCCGACCCGGCCTTTCTCTCACCCATGTTCCCCGACCCCTGCCCTGCCCTGCCCCTCACGCGTACTCCCAACCCCCGTCCCCCACCTGCTCGCGGGCGATCCGGCGCCACTCCGGGGTGCCGCCCGTGAGCGGCCAGGCCCAGGTGGGGCGGCGGGCCGTGCGGAGTTGTCCGAGGCGGCGGGCCAAGGCCGGGCCCGCGAATTCGGCGCCGTCGGGGACGTGCGGGCCCTGCGCGGCGCGCAGTTCGGTGAACCTCGCCAGTTCTGCCTCGTACGTCCGCACGGCCCGTTCCGTGCCCGTGTCCACCTCGTCCTGCGGGGCGACCCGCCGCAGTTCCAGGACGGCCGGTTCCACGGACTCGGCGATCGCCGCTGCCAGCCGGGCGTGGCCGTCCAGGATCACGTGGCTGTCGAGCCCGCTCACCCACCAGAGCAGAACGGGCGGCAGCGTGCCGTCCCTCGCCTGCTTGCGGTACGCCTTGACCCGGGGGTCGGCCGCCTCCGGCATGGCCCGCAGCGGAAAGATCTCCCACGAGCCGTTGTGGATCCACCAGTCGATGTATCCGTCGGGGTCGCCCTCCACGAGCAGCGAGCGCCAGTACTCTCCGTGCGGCCACCCGCGGTGATTCGGCCGGAGGAGCAGCAGTGGGTCCGGAGCCAGCACCCAGCGCCCGTCATGCAGAGGGCTGTCGGGTGATGTGGTGAGTGCGGTCGCGAAACGGTGGGCCCAGCGCTGCGCCGAGCCCGCGTACTCGCGGGCCGTCTGCGCACGCAGAGGTGGCACAGGGGGTCGGTAGCGGCCGGTCCGGTAGAAGTCGACGCCCTGCCGGTTCGGGTCGACCGAGGCGAGGAGCAGCGGGTCCGCGGCGGCTCCCTGCGTCAGGAGCAGCCGGTGGTCCGCGGTCCGCAGGCACAGCCCGGGCCGCGGCCGGTCCCGTACCTCCAGGAGCAAGCCGTTCCAGGTGCCGCCGGATCGGGTGAGGTTCGTGCGTCGCGCTCCGTTGCGCGGACCGGACGCTCCCCCGGCGGATGTGCCCGCAGGAGACATGGACCAGTCACCTCCCTTGCTCCCCCGCCATGGAAACTGGATCGTACGTGCGAGTGCGCGTGCCGCGTCATCGCTGCGATGATCAAACACACCGACCAGGCCAGGAGAGCGGGCTGGCCAGGAGCGGGACTGGCCAGGAGAGCGAGAGGGGCAAGCACGTGCGCGTAATCGGGCTCATGTCGGGGACTTCGTACGACGCCATCGATGCCGCGGCGGCCGACCTGACGTTGGACGGCGACCGGCTGCTGCTCTCTCCGCTGGGTCTCATCACCAGGGGCTACGACGAGACGCTGCGGACGGCGCTCGGCGCCGCGCTGCCGCCCGCCGCCACCACGCTGGCGGACGTCTGCCGCCTCGACACCCGCATCGGCCAGGCCTTCGCCGCGGCGGCGGCCGAGGCGGACCGCGAACTGTGCGACGGACGCGCCGAGTTGGTGGCCTCGCACGGGCAGACGGTCTACCACTGGGTGGAGGACGGACAGGCGCACGGCACCCTGCAGATCGGGCAACCCGCGTGGATCGCCGAGCGGACGGGACTCCCGGTGGTCTCCGACTTCCGGCCACGCGACATCGCCGCGGGCGGCCAGGGCGCCCCTCTGGTCAGCATCGTCGACAGGATGTGGCTGCGCGGCAGGCCCGGCTCCCCCGCCGCGCTGAACCTCGGCGGCATCGCCAACATCACCGCCCCGGACGGCACCGCCTTCGACACGGGCCCGGCGAACGCCCTCATCGACGCCGCCGTACGCGAACTGACGCGCGGACGGCTCACGTACGACTCCGAGGGCGAGATGGCCGCGCGCGGCACGGTCGACGACGGGCTGCTCGCGAAACTGCTCGGCGAGCCGTACTACGCCAGGCCCGCACCGAAGACCACCGGCAAGGAGCTCTTCCATCTGCCCTATCTCCGGGCCGCGCTCACCGGGCACGAGGCCCTCGCCCCGCAGGATGTCGTCGCCACGCTGACCCGGCTCACCGCCCGCACGGTCGCCGACGCCGTCCGGACGGTCGGCGCCTCCGAGGTCATCGCATCCGGCGGCGGCACGCGCAACCCGACGCTGATGGCCTTCCTGCGGGCCGAGTTGGGGGACGGCATCCCGGTGCGCACCTCAGACGAGCTCGGACTGCCGTCCGCCGCGAAAGAGGCGTACGCCTTCGCGGTACTCGGCTTCCTGAGCGCACACGGACTGCCGGGGACGGTGCCGCAGAGCACGGGGGCCCGGCATGCGAGCGTGCTGGGGTCGATCACTCCGGGCCGGGCCGGAATCCAGGTGCCCGCCCCGGCGGGCGCCGGGCCGACGCGCCTGGTGGTGGACGGACTGGGGTGAACCCAGAACTCGCCTTGCGGGCGCGCCACTCGCCTTGCGGGCCCGCCAAATGAACCGGGACCTCCGTAGCCGTGCCGTAGTCGCCCAGTAGCCGCCCCCTCTCATCCCTCTTTCACCGAATGCTCATACCCTGGCGCCCATGACCCAGGTAACCCCTCCCGGCTGGTATCCCGACCCCGGCCAGACAAATGACGGTCCCCGTACCGAGCGCTGGTGGGACGGGAACGTATGGACGGACCAGGTCCGCGCGGTGGGTTCCGCCGCCGGGTGGGGCTCCGGTCCGACAACTCCGACGGCTCCGGCGCCCACGACGACTCCGGCGGCCCCGACGACTCCCCCCGCCTATCCGCCCACCGCTCCCATGGGCGTCCCCACGGGCGTCCCGGCCGGCGCCCCTGGCTCGTACCCGGGCGCGTATCCGGACTACCCCTCCTACCCGGGGCAGCCCACCGCCCCCAAGCGCGGCCTTCGTACCGGCATAGCCATCGGCGCCGCCCTCGTGGTCCTGGCCGGGATAGGCGGCGGCGTCTACTTCCTGACCTCCGACGACGACGGGGACGGTGACGGTGGCAGCGACAACGCCGCCAAGCCCCCGTCGTCCTCGGCCCCGGCGAAGCCCGGTGACCCGCAGGACCCCCAGAACCCGCAGGACCCCGAGCAGTCCCAGCCGCCCGGCGGCGGCCCCTCCGACATACCGGGCGGGGACGGCAAGTACGTCCCCGACAGGCTCAGCGGCCTCAGCCTCCCCGTACCGGACGACTGGACCGGGTCGAGCGGCGAGCAGGGCGGGGCGGCGGTCACCACGGGCCCCTACCCGTGCCCCGGGGAGACGGACAAGACCTGCTCCCGCGGCGGCGCGTACCTCGGGCTCGCCAAGGGCTTCGAGAACGACGAGAAGACGGCGGAGGCAGCCGCCAAGGCCGACATAGCCGCCAACGCCAAGGAGTCCTACGGCGGCAAGACGTACGGCAAGATCACCTCGCACAAGGAGCTGGAGTCCAAGGCGGTGACCGTCGCGGGGCAGAAGGGCTACCTCGTCCGCTGGAAGGCCGTCACCGAGAAGAGCGACGACGGCTATGTCCAGTCGCTGGCCTTCCCGTCCCCCGTCATGAAGTCCGAGCTCGTCATCGTCCGCTTCGGCATCGACGTCAACGACAAGTCACCGAAGCTGTCCGTGATGGACGAGATATCCAAGGGGATCAAGGTCGCGTCGGGCGGCGGAGGCGGTAACGGCAAGGAAGTCTGACGGAACCGCAAGGAGTCTGACGGAACCGCGAGCAGTCCGACGGGCCGCCCCGAGGACGGGCGCCGGCGGGATTCCGCCGAGGGCCGGAAACGTCGGAGCCGGGCGGGACGGAACCTCAGGGGTTCCGCCCGCCCGGCCCGGAGCGGCCACGCCACCCCCGTCCCCACGGTGCGACGCGGCGCAGGCAGATCGGGGCCCGTCATCCATGGGACCCCGGTCCACGATCAGGTGGGTCTGGTCAGACCCAGCGCGGGCAGTACGCACGCCTCCACGAAGTCGGACAGGTACTCCTCGTCCGCGGCCTTGCCCTCGAGCACCGGCCGGGCCCGGACCACGCCCATGAGCTGGGCCGTGATGAACTTCGTGGCCGGATGGTCCGCCGCGATCTCGCCCCGGGCCACTCCGCGCTCCACGAGGTCGTCGAGCGCCTTGGTCTCCGGCTCCACCAGCGCCTCGCGCAGCGCACTGCGCAGGTCCTCGTCCTGCAGCACCGCGTGGCTGAGCGCCTGCACGAGCATGCTGTCACGCGTCGACCACTCGCCCGCGGCCTTCGCCGCCTCGCGCAGATCCCCGGCGAGCGTGCCGGTGTCGATGCCCGCGAAACGCACGCAGCGGTTGGCCCGCAGTGCCGCAGCCACGAACTGGGGCTTCGTCTTCCACTGGCGGTAGAGCGTGGACTTGCTGCACCGGGTGGTCGCGGCCACGCCCTCCATGGTCACGGCGTCGTAACCGCACTCGCGGAGCTGGTCGAGGACCGCGTCGTAGAACTCCTGCTCACGCTCGGGCGTGATCTTGGAGCGGCGCGACGAGCCCACGGAGTCCGTTGCCCCTGCGTCCACTGCCGCTGTGTCCACTGCCTGGTCCGGTGCCTGCTCCGGCGACGTCATGACTCTTCTCCTCGGTGCGGCGGCTTCGACCGGCGCTATCGATACGCCAGTGTACCGGTACGGCTCCGTATCGGTACACTGGCGTATCGGTACACTGGCGTATCGATGAACGGAGCGCTCGCTCCCCCGCTCGATATCCGCACCACGCACCCGCACCACGCACTTCCACCTCGCACCACGCACTCCCACCACACACCCGCACCACCCAGTCGTCACGTAAAGGGGCCGGGGGATGAAATCCCGAACCGAGCCCGCAGAAAGGGAACCGGACATATCCGTCCGGGAGCCGGACACATCTGCCCGACCGCCCCTCGTCCGCGAGCTTCTCCTCGTCGTAGGACTCTTCCTCGTCTACAAACTCGGCAGGCAGCTGGCCAACGGCCACACCGGCGAGGCCTTCCGCAACGCCCACCACGTGTGGGACGCCGAGCGCACCCTGCGGCTGCCGGGCGAGGGAGCCGTACAGGACGTGCTGCTCGGCAGCGACACCCTCGTGCACATCGCGAACACCTACTACGCGACCGTGCACTTCCCGGCCACCGTCCTGTTCCTGGTCTGGCTCTATCTGCGCAGGCCCCGGCACTACGTATGGAGCAGGCGGGTGCTCGCCGCGCTGACCGCGGCGGCCCTCGTGCTGCACCTGACCTTCCCGCTCGCGCCGCCCCGGATGCTGCACGCGGCGGGGCTCGTGGACACCGGGCAGGTGTACGGGCCCAGTGTCTACGGCGCTGCCCCTCAGACGGACACGATGGCCAACCAGTTCGCCGCGATGCCGTCCCTGCACTTCGGCTGGGCGCTGATGATCGCCGTCGGGCTCATCGTCGCGACCTCGTCGCGCTGGCGGTGGCTGTGGCTGCTGCACCCGCTGATCACCCTGCTCGTGGTCGTCGGGACCGCCAACCACTACTGGCTCGACGCCATCGCGGTGACCGCGCTGCTCGGCATCGCGCTCGCCGTGATCAAGCTGCCGGACCCCGCGCGCTCCCGCGTCGTACGACGGCACGCTCCCGCACACCAGCTGGCCGCCCCGGGGGTACGACGATGAACTCCACGCTCCTCGCCGTCGCACTCTCCCTCGTGTCGGCCGCCGCGTACGCCTGTGCCGCCGTGGCCCAGGAACGTCTCGCGTCGCGTGTCAGCGGCAACGGCTTCCTGCGGCTGCTCGGCAGCGGCGCCTGGTGGTCGTCCGTGGGGCTCAACGCCTCCGCGGCGCTGCTGCACGTGGCGGCCCTGAAGTACGGTCCGCTCACCCTGGTCCAGCCGCTCGGCGCGCTCACCCTGGTCGCCGCCGTGCCGCTGGGCGCGCGGCTCGCGGGGCGCCGGGTCACGCGGCTGGAGTGGCGCGGTACGGGCCTGACGCTCATCGGCCTCGGCGCCCTGCTCCTCACCGCGTCCGGGCCCGCCCCCGAGGACACGCTGACCCTGACGGAGGCCCTCGCCGTCGCGGGCACCACGATGGCCGTCATCGGCGTGCTCTCCCGTCCGGGTACGCGGCCGGGGCTGCGGCACGCGACGGCTTCCGGGTTCGCGTCCGGTGTCGCGTCCGCGCTCACGCAGACCGTGACGGTCGCCGCGACGGACCGCTCGGGTCCGCTGCTCAGCCCGCAGGTGCTCGTCGTGGCGGTGCTCGTCGCCGCGTTCGCCGTGGGCGGCCTCGCCCTCTCCCAGACCGCGTACCGCGGGGGCCTGGGCGCCCCGCTGGCCGTCGTCACCCTGGCCAACCCGGTGGCCGCCGCGGCCATCGGCCTCGCGCTGCTCGGCGAGCGCCTGCAGGGAGGCGTGGCCGGCTTCTTCCTGGCGGCCGGGGGCGCGGCGATCGCGGCGTACGGCGTGGTGGTCCTCACCCGGTCGCCCGGGGACGAGGCGGACGTGAAGGTCCCTTCGGAGCTGTCTTCCGAGCTGTCTCCGGACCTGCCCTCGGGGCTGTCTCCGGAGGACTTCATGCCCTCCGTCCCCGGCCAACCGGAACCCGCCGCCCTACACCTCTCGGGCCGCTGAACGTGGGCGCCCCGTAAGGGAAACGGCATCGGCGGCGCCCCGGATTTGGGGCGCCGCCGATGCCGTTTCCGGGAGGAACAACCTCACCCGAAGCCGCGCGAGTCCTGCTTGAGCGCCGTGTCGACCGTCAGGGCCGTCGCCACCACGAGGCTCAGGAGCGGCTCGGGCAGCTGGTAGTGGATCTGCAGGACGTAGTTGTCCGCGGTGGTGAACATCGTCTTGGCGAGGCCTTCCCAGGTCTTCGTGATCCGGGCGACCTCGTTGTCCGCGTGGTCGACGATCGAGAAGTTCCAGGCGCGCCAGTTCTCGGCCTTGATCGCGCCGGCCTGCTGGCCGTTGACCATGATCGCGAAGTTGATCTTGCCGATCACGTTCTGCTGGACGATCTCGCCGATCGGCTGGCCGTCGGCCCGCTCGACGATGACCCGCGACTTCATGAACTTCCGCGGCCGGGTCAGCTGGAGCACCGGCTGGCCGTAAGCGTCGCGGATCTCGAGCTTGTGCGTCATGAACTGGTCGATGCTTGAGACGAAGCGCGCGACCTTCTTCAGCGTGCTCTGGCCGACCTGGACGACCGAGCCGAGCGTGTTGCCCGACTGGTCCATGACGCTGTACTCGTTGGTCAGCTCGATGAGCTTGGCCTTCTGGTTGACCACGAGGACCGGCTCGGTGAAGAGCGTGCCGCCGCCCTGGGCCGCGGTCGCGACGCCCGCCTGCTGCTGGACCTGCCGCTGCACCTTGGCCGGGTCGGCCTGCGGGGCCGCCTGCTGGGGGTGACCGTACGAGCCCTGCTGCGGGGCCTGCTGCTGACCGAACTGGCCCTGCTGCTGACCGAACTGGCCCTGCTGCTGGCCGAACTGCCCTTGCTGCTGGCCGTACGGGGCCTGCGCCTGCTGCTGGACCGCCTGCTGTTGGGCGGCCTGCTGCGGCTGAGCCGCCGGGACCTGCTGCGGGACCTGCTGGGCCTGCGCGGGCCGACCGCCGGCCTGCTGGCCGCCGGCCTGCTGGTCCGGGCTGGTGTGCTGGGTCCACTGGGAACCGTCCCACCAGCGCAGCAGCTGGGGTGCGCCCTGGGGGTCCGGATACCAGCCTGCAGGAGTGTTCGAATGCGTTGTCACCCGGGCACACTACCCCGATGGGTCGGGAGGTTCGCCAGCGTTTGGCGGGACCTGTGACGTCGGACTCACCGGTCACTCCTGCCGCAGACGCCGCACGGGCCGCGCCTACCAGCGGACCTCGATCCCCAACGGCCCCTCCGCCTCCCTCAGTTCCACCGCGCCGACCCGCCCGGCCGCCCGCACATCGGCCCCCGCGAGCTCGAAACGGTCAAGGCTCGCACGCGGCCCCGAGACGACCACCCCGGCCACCTCCGCCCGCATGGAGAGCCGCGCCCGGGACTTCGCGCCGCGGATCGCCGCGATGACCTCCGAGGCCGTCGTAAGGACCCCGGCATCCGCCCCGGCGGGACTCTCCGGGACGGGCCATGCCGCACGGTGGACCGACCCCGGCGCGTACCAGGACCACACCTCCTCCGTCACGAAGGGAAGGACCGGCGCGAGGAGGCGGAGCAGCGCGTCGAGCACGGTCCGCAGCGTCACGCGCGCCGACTCCGTTCCCGCTCCCTCGCCCTGGTTGCCGTACGCCCGCGCCTTGACCAGCTCCACGTAGTCGTCGCAGAAGCGCCAGAAGAACCGTTCCGTGCGCTCCAGGGCCCGCGCGTAGTCGAAGTCGTCGAAGGCCGCCGTCGCCTCCTCGACGGTCGCGGCCAGTTCGGCGAGCACCGCCCGGTCCAGCGGCTCGGTGACGGCGTCCTGGTCCGCGGGCCCGGCAGCACCCGCGAGGCTCAGCACGAATTTGCCGACGTTCAGGACCTTCATGGCCAGGCGGCGGCCGACCTTCATCTGCCCGACGTCGAACGCCGTGTCCGTGCCGGGCCGTCCGCTCGCCGCCCAGTAGCGGACCGCGTCCGAGCCGTGCTGTCGCAGGAGGTCCCCCGGCGTGACCGCGTTCGCCTTGGACTTCGACATCTTCTTGCGGTGGGGATCGAGGATCCAGCCGGAGATCGCGGCATGCCGCCACGGCAGCTCCCCCTGCTCGGCGTGCGCGCGCACCACCGTCGAGAACAGCCAGGTCCGGATGATCTCGTGGGCCTGCGGCCTGACGTCCATGGGGAAGACCCGCGCGAACAGGTCCGGGTCCGAGCGCCAGCCGCCCGCGATCTGCGGGGTGAGCGAGGAGGTGGCCCAGGTGTCCATGACGTCCGGGTCGCCCGTGAATCCGTGCGGCGCCCCGCGCCGGTCCTCCTCGTAGCCGGGCGGCGCCTCCGCGCTCGGGTCGACGGGCAGGGCGGACGCGTCCGGGACGATCGGCCGCTCGTGGTCCGGCTCGCCGTGGCCGTCCAGCGGGTACCAGACGGGGATCGGCACGCCGAAGAAGCGCTGCCGGCTGACCAGCCAGTCGCCGTTGAGGCCGCCGACCCAGTTCTCGTAGCGCACCCGCATGTGCGGCGGGTGCCAGATCAACTCGCCGCCGCGTGACATGAGTTCGTCCCGCAGCCGCTCGTCACGGCCGCCGTTGCGCAGGTACCACTGCCGGGTCGTGACGATCTCCAGGGGCCGCTCGCCCTTCTCGTAGAACTTCACGGCGTGCGTGACGGGCCGCGGCTCGCCCCGGAGTTCACCGCTCGCCCGCAGCAGCTCCACGACACGCTCCCGCGCGGTGTGTGCCGTGGCGCCCGCGAGCTTCGCGTACGCCGCGACGGCCGCCGGCGTCTCGATCCCGCTCGGCGGCTGCGCGAGGAAGCGCCCGTCCCAGCCGATCACCGGGCGCGTGGCGAGCCGCAGCTCACGCCACCAGGTGACGTCGGCCGTGTCACCGAACGTGCAGATCATCGCGATGCCCGTGCCCTTGTCCGGGACCGCGGCACGGTGGGCCACGACAGGCACCTTGACGCCGAAGAGCGGGGTGCGGACCGTCGCTCCGATCAGGTTCGTGTGGCGCTCGTCGTCGGGGTGGACGACCAGGGCGACGCAGGCCGGGAGCAGTTCGGGCCGGGTCGTGTCGATCTCGACCGGCGATCCGTCCGGGCCGTGGAAGGCGAGCCGGTGGTAGGCGCCGGGCCGCTCCCTGTCCTCCAGTTCCGCCTGCGCGACGGCCGTGCGGTAGGTGATGTCCCACAGCGTGGGCGCCTCGGCGATGTACGCCTCGCCACGCGCCAGGTTGCCCAGGAAGGCGAGCTGCGCGGTCGCGCGTGCTTCCGTGCCGATCGTGCGGTACGTGCGCGACCAGTCGACGGAGAGGCCGAGTGTCCTCCACAACTCCTCGAAGACCTTCTCGTCCTCGACGGTGAGGCGCTCGCACAACTCGATGAAGTTCCGCCTGGAGACGGGCAGTTGGCCCGTTCCTGATTCCGGTGGCTCGAAGGAAGGGTCGTACGGCAGTGCCGGATCGCACCGCACGCCGAAGTGGATCTGGACACGGCGTTCGGTCGGCAGGCCGTTGTCGTCCCAGCCCATCGGGTAGAAGACTTCCTTGCCGCGCATGCGCTGATAGCGGGCGACGGCGTCGGTGTGCGTGTACGAGAAGACATGGCCGACGTGCAGGGAGCCGCTGACCGTGGGCGGCGGGGTGTCGACGGAGAAGATCTCCTCACGCGTCTTCGACCGGTCGAAGGCGTATACGCCCGACTCGTCCCATCGCCTCGACCATTTCTCTTCGAGGCCGTCGAGAACGGGCTTCTCGGGAACGCCGTCCGCGCTCGCGCGACGGGGAGAGGAAGGGAGCGTCATGCCTGTGCATGCTAAGCGCGCGGGGAATTTGACGCCTTCCTGTTTCCGGCGGCAGGCTCGTGCGGATCTCGGAGAGGGCATGACAATGGAATCAGCACGCGCGTCCGCGGCACGGCAGGATCCGACGAGCCAGGTCGCGGGACCGTACATCGAGTCGAACCGGCCGCGGTCCGTCTTCGCTCCCTGGTGGATGCCGCCGCTGACAGGCGTCGTCGCGGGCGTGCTCGCCTACGTGTGCGCCGACGACACCCTCGTCCGTACGCTGCTCCCGCTCGCCGTCGCCTTCCTGTGCTGGCTGCTCGGCGCCGCCTGGCCGCGCCTGAGCGTGCGCACGGTCTGGCGGTTGAGCGGCGCGGGCCTTCAGCGGCTGCGCGGCGGCCGGGCCACGGCGACGTATCCCTTCTCTCGGGAGCGCCCCCTGCTGCTCAGCGCGATGGCCCTCGAAGTGCGCGCGCCCACCGACTACGGCTCGACGAAGGTCGGCAACCTCTGCGCGATGGGCCTGGAGGACATGGCCATCGCCATGTTCCCCTTCTGGGTCACCACCCGCCGGATCGGCGCCCCGCTGCGGCTCTTCGACGGGCCCGGCGAACCGGAGGGCAACGCGGCCGCGCGTGAGGCGGGCTTCTCCCGGCGCGAGGCGGCGCTGCTCGCGGCATCGGCCGAGGGACCGCTGCCCGCCCGGGCGGCCGGCCCGGTCGAGCTCTCCCGGCCCGAACCGGAGGTCCGGTCACGCAAGCTGGGCCGCCGGATCGGCTTCTGCGTCGTGGGGCTCGTCGGTCTCGGCGCGGTCCTCGTGCCGTCGGACGACAGCATCGAAGGGCGCGTGACCCTGATCGCGTCGCTCGCCACGATGGTCGTGGTGTGGGCCGCCGGTTCCTTCTACCGCGTCCTGCGCACCCCTCCGGCGCACTGGACCGTCAGCCCACAGGGCATCACCGCACGCGACCCGTGGTTCGGCACGACGGAGCTGCCCGCGTCCGCGATCGCCGGGATCGTGCCCACGGAACTGACCCGCGAGACGGGCGACGGCAAGGTCAGCGTCTCGCTCATCCTGCAGTTCTACGGCCACGACCTGGCGCTGATCGGCACTTCGTACTCGGGGGACATCCCGCCGGACGAGCTGCTCGCCGTGCTCCGCTCGCGCGGCTACCGCGTGATCCAGGACCAGCCGCGCAGCAACGCCTACGACGTGGACCCGAACTTCCTGCCGCACCGGATGCTGCCCGAGGCGCGCTTCACGCTCGGCGTCGACCACGTGGGCTGGGAGGGCGAGCACGGCGCGATCCGCATCCCGCGCACGGAGATCGGCGGCCTGGAACTGCACACCGTGTCCGGGCATCCGTGGCTGCGGCTGCGCGACACACGGGGCGGGGAACTGCTGCACGCACCGCTCGGCGCGCTGCGGATCTCGCGCACTGAACTGCGGGACCAAGCAAGGGCATTGGGCTACCCGGTGAGCGACCCGGAGCGGGACGCGTACGAGTCGGCGGCGTTCGCAGGCCTCTCGGCACCTCCGGCCCCGCCTGCGTCGCCCCACCCCGCGTACGCGCCGACCGCTCCCCCGGCACCGGCTGCGCCCGCCTCCGAGGTGACCGTGGGCATGCCGGGCGGCACCCGCAAGTGGTACTACATCACCGGTGTGGTCGCCGGAGTCATCGTCATGGGTGTGCTCGCCTTCAAGCTGCGCTATCTCTTCGACAGCGGCCTGAGCTGGGCGGCCTGGGGCGTCCCCGCGGGCGCCGCGGCCGGCGCGCTCGGCGGGTGGGTGTACGACCGGCGCCGCCCCGCGCTCGTGCTCGGCGGGCACGGCATCCGGATGGCGGCAGGCGGCGGCCAGGGCAAGGCGGAGTGGCAGCACGCGCGGGCGACGATCGGCGGGGTGGGCGTCGACGACCACGACGACAGCGTCGAGACGCTCCTCGTCTGGTCGCCGACCGGCCAGGTCATCCGCAAGGAGAGCCTGAACGTCCCCGACGCCGAGGAATTGCGGCTCGCCTGCGAGCGGACCGGGCTGCCGTGGGGGCGGCCGGACCTCGGCGCGTGGGGGCCGCCGCCGGAGCTGTAGTCCGGCGGCGGCCTCGTCACACGGTCAGGCGGAGATGATCGCCGGGTCACTGACCCCGGCCCGGCCGTTCTCCACGTGCCCGGCGAAGCGCCGCAAGAAGCCGGTGTCCGCGTCGGACTTCACCGTCACGTCGTACCAGCGCTTGCTCGCGCGCAGGTCGACGGTGTGCTCGACGGTGCTGCCCGCCTTCACCTTGAACGTCTGGGCGCCGCCGCCGTAGGCGTTGGACACGCTGAGGTTCACGTCGGCGCTGCCCGCGTTCCGCAGGGTCAGCCTGAGGTTGCCCGTCGTCTTGTCGTGGCGGGCGGTGACCTCGGGTCCCGCGGTCTTGCCGGGTCCCTTGAACACCCGCAGGAAACCGTTCGGGCCGAACACCGACAGGTCGTACGCGCCCTTCGAGTACGCCGTGTTCCAGGTGTCGGAGATCTGCTTGCCCGCCTCCGTCGTGTACGTCCAGGGGCCGTCCGTGCGGTTGCCGGAGCGGACGTGGAAGCAGGCGCCCGCCGCGTCACCGCCGCTGAAGGTGAGCGTGAACTTGCCGTCGGCGGGCACTGCCTTACCGTCCACCAGGGGGGCGTACGGCAGCGGGCGCGCGGGCCGGGAGCCGGACTCCTGCTTGGGCAGGTTCGCCTTCGCGGGCGCCTTGGGCACGTAGTCGGGGTGCCGCTCCTTGTCCGGCGGCTCGTAGGCGGAGGTGTCCGGCATCTCGTCGGGGTCCATGTCCCTGCCGCTGAAGTCGAACGCGGAGGTCAGGTCGCCGCAGATGGCGCGGCGCCACGGCGAGATGTTGGGCTCGCGCACGCCGAAGCGCTTCTCCATGAACCGGATGATCGAGGTGTGGTCGAAGACCTCGGAGTTCACGTAGCCGCCGGTGCTCCACGGCGAGACGACGACCATCGGGACGCGCTGCCCGAGCCCGTAGTGTCCGGCGGCGTACTGCGCGTTGCCCGGGAAGTAGTCGAGGGCCGTGTCGACGGTGGACTTGCCCTGATTGGCGTCCTTGGGGACGTACGGCGGGACGACGTGGTCGAAGTAGCCGTCGTTCTCGTCGTACGTGATGAACAGCGCCGTCTTGGCCCACACCTCGGGGTTGGAGGTGAGCGCGTCGAGGACCTGGGCGATGTACCAGGCGCCGTAGTTCACCGGCCAGTTCGGGTGCTCGCAGAACGCCTCGGGGGCGGCGATGTAGGAGACCTGCGGCAGTTTGCCGGCCTTCACGTCGGCCTTGAGAAGGTCGAAGTAGCCGTCGCCCGCCTTGACGTTCGTGCCGGTGCGGGCCTTGTCGTAGAGGGGGTCGCCGGGCTTGGCGTTGCGGTACTTGTTGAAGTAGAGCAGCGAGTTGTCGCCGTAGTTCCCACGGTAGGCGTCGTCTATCCAGCCCCAGTGCCCGTCCTTGTCCAGGCCGTCGCCGATGTCCTGGTAGACCTTCCAGGAGACCCCGGCCTGCTCAAGGCGCTCGGCGTACGTCGTCCAGTCGTAGCCCGCCTCCTGGTTGCCGAGGACGGGGCCGCCGCCCTTGCCGTCGTTGCCGACGTGCCCCGTCAGCATGTAGTAGCGGTTGGGGTCGGTGGCCCCCATGAACGAGCAGTGGTAGTCGTCGCAGACGGTGAACGCGTCGGCGAGTGCGTAGTGGAACGGGATGTCGTCACGCGTCAGGTACGCCATCGTCCGCTCGGACTTGGCGGCGATCCAGTTGTCGTACTTCCCGCCCGCGAAGGCGCTGTGGCCGCCGGCCCAGTCGTGGTCCAGGCCCGCGATGAACTGCATGCCCAGGTCTTCGGCGTCGGGGTGGAAGGGCAGCACTTCCTTGCCGCCGCCCGACTGGTTCCAGACGGGTTTCCCGCTGGGCAGGGTCACGGGGCGCGGGTCGCCGAAGCCGCGTACCCCCTTCATGGTCCCGAAGTAGTGGTCGAAGGAGCGGTTCTCCTGCATCAGGACGACGACGTGCTCGACGTCCTCGATGGAGCCGGAGCGGCGCTGTGCGGGCAGGGCGGCGGCGCGGGCGATGCTCTGGGAGAGCGTCGCGAAGGCTGCGGTGCCGCCGGCGAGTTGCATGAACCGGCGCCGATTGAGTTCTGGCATGAGTGTTTTCGACCTCGTGATGTGGTGTGGGGGACGTGAGCGGGTGCAGTGTGTCAAGGGGAGCAAGGATCAGGGAAGGGTCTGTGACCTGGACGTGAAGAGAAGTCCAACCCCTGGTGGGCAAGACACAAGCCCGAGCCTATGAGGCCTTAAGTCCTGAACTCGGCATATATGTTGCGCTGTGCCCGCCTTGCCCTTCCCGACCGCCGTCTCCGCTCTTGTCCCCGCACCCTCCGTTCAGCTCGTGAGGACGACCAGCTGCCGGGTCGCGCGGGTCATCGCGACATAGCGGTCGACCGCTCCCTCGATCCCTTCGCCGAAGTTGTCGGGGTCGATGAGGACGACCAGGTCGAACTCGAGCCCCTTCGCGAGCTCCGGGGTCAGCGACCGCACGCGCGGCGTCCCGGCGAAGGCGGGAGCACCGATGACACAGGCGATCCCGTCGGCGTTGGCGGCGAGCCACGTGTCGAGGATCGAGTCCAGCTCCGCCACCGGCCCGTGCACGACCGGAATGCCGCTGCTGCGGATGGACGTCGGGACGTTGGCGTCCGGCAGTGCGGCCCGGATGACCGGCTCCGCCTCTGTCATGACCTCTTCCGGCGTCCGGTAGTTGATGCTCAGGGACTCCACGCCGATGCGGTCGAGCCCGACCCGCTCCAGCCGCTCCTGCCACGACTCCGTGAAGCCGTGCCTGGCCTGGGCGCGGTCCCCGACGATGGTGAAGCTCCGCGACGGGCAGCGGAGGAGCAGCATCTGCCACTCCGCGTCGGTCAGCTCCTGCGCCTCGTCCACGACGATGTGCGCGAACGGCCCTGCCAGCCGGTCCGGGGCGGCCGGCGGCAGTTCGGACTCGTCGACCAGGCTGACCGCGGCGTCCTGACCGCGCAACATCGTCACCAGACCCTCACCGTCGTCACCGTCGGCGCCCGAGGCGGACGCGGCGTCGATCAGGTTGTCGACGACCTGCGCCATCTGCTCGCGCTGGGCGGCGAGGATGGCCTCGTGGCGTCGCTTCTGCCGGGCGGCCTCCGGGTCACCGAGCCGTCGGCGCGCCGCGTCGAGCAGCGGCAGATCGGAGACCGTCCAGGCCCGGGGCGCGTCCTTGCGCATGAGGGCGCGCACCTCGTCCGGGGTGAGCCAGGGCGCGCACATCCGCAGGTAGGCGGAGTTCGACCACAGGTCTCCCACGAGTTCCGCCGCTTCGAGCAGTGGCCACGCGCGGTGCAGGGTGGTGACCAGATCCTCGTCGTGCCGCAGCGACCTCTCGAAGAGCTCGCCGGGAACGTCGCCGTCGAGCTTGTCGAGGAGGATCGCGACGAGCTCCTCCCAGATCTGCTCGCGCGCCTCGTTGTGCGGGGTGCCGTGCCCCGCCGCCCCGAACGCCTCGGCCCAGTCGTCGGCGCTCAGCCAGACGTCGGCCCAGTCGGTAGAGACCTTCATCCCCTTGGCGGGCGGCTCCTCGTAGAACCCGACGGCCTTCTCGATCGCCCTGACCATGTCCGCGGACGACTTGAGGCGGGCCACCTCCGGGTCGGTCTCGGCCGGCGCGTCGGCTCCCTCTTCGACGAGGTCCTGGATGATGCAGGTCTGCACGCCCTCCTCTCCGAGGCTCGGCAGGACGTCGGCGACGTAGTTCAGATAGGGCCGGTGCGGGCCGACGAACAGGACGCCGCCCCTGCTGTGGCCCAAGCGCGGGTCGGAGTAGAGGAGGTAGGCGGAACGGTGCAGGGCCACGACGGTCTTGCCCGTACCCGGACCGCCGTCGACGACGAGGGCGCCCCGGGAGCCCGCCCGGATGATGGCGTCCTGGTCGGCCTGGATGGTGGAGAGCACGTCCCGCATCCGCGAGGACCGGTTGCCGCCCAGGCTGGCGATGAACGCGGACTGGTCGTCGAGCGCGGCGTGCCCTTCGAGCCCGTCGGCGGTGAACACCTCGTCCCAGTAGTCGCTGATACGGCCGCGGGTCCAGCGGTATCTGCGGCGGCTCGCCAGGCCCATCGGGTCGGCGTGGGTCGCCGCGAAGAACGGCTCGGCCGCCGGGGCGCGCCAGTCGAGCAGCAGCCGGCGCCCCTCGCTGTCGGTGAGACCGAGCCGTCCGATGTACACGGGCTCGGGGTCGTCCTCGGTGACGATGTGCCCGAGGCACAGGTCGAGGCCGAAGCGGCTCAGGGCGCGCAGGCGGCCGGTCAGGCGGTGGATCTCCAGGTCCCGGTCCATCGCCTCGCGGCCGATGCCGCCGGGTGCCTTGCGCCGGACGTCGAGGCGCTCCGAGACCTCGGCGATCGTCTGCTCGAGGCTCTGTGCGATGGCCGCGAAGTGCTTCTCGTCGTGGGCGATCAGTGTCGGGTCGGCCTTGGCGGCGAGGTTGGCGGGAAGGTCGAACGCAGAGAGCAACGCAGGCACGTGGTGGATCTCCTGTTTCCGCAGGCAGTGGCTTCGGCCTGCGATTGTGCGGCAAGACCGGGGCCTTGCCGCAAGGCCCCCCGTGCGCTATAAGTTAAGAGTGGCAAGGAGTGGGAACACCTCCTTGCCTCTTCTTTTTCTCCTCCGGGCTTCTCCTCCGAGGTTCTCTTCCGGCCTTCTCTTCCGAGGTCTCTCCTGCCGCCGCACTCTAGGTGCCGCGGGCAACCATGCGCGAGGATGTGCCGGGCCCGCGCTTCCGGCGATCGAGGAGAGTCATGACCGAACGTATCCACGGCACCTGTGCCCCCGGGTTCGAGGGCGTACGCGAGGAGTTCGAGCGGAACTTCGCCGAGCGCGGCGACCTCGGGGCGTCCGTCGCGGCCACGGTCGACGGGGAGTTCGTCGTCGACCTGTGGGGCGGCGACGCGGACAAGAGGGGCACGCGCGCGTGGCAGCCCGATTCGCTGGTGAACGTGTACTCCACGACCAAGGGCATGACCGCGCTGTGCGCGCATCTGCTCGCCGACCGGGGCGAACTCGACCTGGACGCACCGGTCGCCCGCTACTGGCCGGAGTTCGCCCGGCAGGGCAAGGCGGACATCCCGGTGCGCTGGCTGCTGAGCCATCGCTCCGGTGTGATCGCGCCGAGCGAGCCCATGACGTCGGACGATCTCTACGACTGGGAGAAGGTCTGCGATGCGCTGGCCGCGACGGCGCCGTGGTGGAAGCCCGGATCGGCGCAGGGCTACCACGCGCTGAGCTACGGCTATCTGGTCGGTGAGGTGGTCCGGCGGATCACGGGAGTCTCCCTCGGTACGTTCCTGCGCAGCGAGGTCACGGGCCCGCTGGACGCCGACGTATTCGTGGGCACACCGCAGAGCGAGCACGGCCGGTGCGCGGACATGGCAAGGCCGCTCGCCTCGGACGGGCCGCGCAGCGCGCTCGGCTCAGCGCCCCCGCCCGAGCCGCCGGTGCGGTCGATCGACGACCACCCGATGGCCGTCGTCACGCTCGCCCTGCGGTACCTGCCCGTCGGCAACGTGAACAGCGCGGCCTACCGGTCCGCCGAGATCCCCGCGGCCAACGGGCACGCGTCGGCACGGGGCCTCGCGAAGGTGTACGCGGCGCTCGGCGGCGGGGAACTGCTGAGCTCCGCGGCCCTCGAACGGCTGCGGACGCGCCAGGGGGAGCCCGACGAGCCCGACCTGATGCTCGCGGCGGGGACGGCGTGGGGCGAGAAATGGGACTGGGGGCTCGGCTACATGCTGAACCGGTACGGGCAGGCCGGGCCCAACCCGCGGGCCTTCGGGCACGGGGGCGCCGGCGGGTCCTACGCGTTCGCCGACCCCGAGAACCGGGTCTCCTACGCGTACGTGATGAACCGGATGGGCGGCGGGACCTCCGGGGAGGATCTGCGGAGCGTGCATCTGGTGGGGGCGCTGTACCGGGGACTGGGGTAGGGAGCGATGAGGGCTGGGGCAGGGGGCAGCGGGGCCGGGACAACGACGGCATGGCGACGGGGGCTTGGCGATGCGGGCTTGGCGACGGGGAAACGTAGTCTGCCCCCATGGAGCAGCACACCCCCCGCCACCGCCCGTCAGGGCAGTACGCCGCCGCCGACTCCCGTAGAGCGGCCATCATCGACGCCGCTCTCCTGTTCTTCGCCAAGGCGGGCTATCTGAACTCCTCGCTGGCGAAGATCGCCGAGGAGGCGGGCACCTCCGCCACCGTCATCACCCATCACTTCGGGTCGAAGCAGCGCCTCCTGATGGCGGTCCTAGAAGCGCGCGAGGACCGCACGGTCCGGACGTTCGGGCGGCTCGGGCCGGACTCCGGGGGCGACTCCGGCGACGACGTGCGCGCGCTCTTCCGCGAGGTGCTCGCCCTCGCCGCGTACAACCTCACCCAGCCGGGGCTCATCCAGCTCTACACCAAGCTGTCCGCGGAGGCCGGCGACCCCGCGCACCCGGCGCACACCTACTTCGCCGAGCGGTACGAACGCGTCGCGCGCCATCTTGCCTCGGCGCTGCAACGCTCCGTCGATCGCGGGCAGTTGCGGGCCGGTATCGACCCGGAGAGCATCGCCAGGGAGATCCTCGCCGTCTCCGACGGGCTCCAGGTCCAGTGGGCCGTGACCGACGGGCGGCTGGACTTCGTCGGGTTGTACCGCACACACCTGGACCGGCTCACCCGGGCCCTGACCGTGGACGGAAAGGGCCTGGACGAGCCGGCCGGGGAAGAGCAGTGCCCCTAGGCGCCGGTGTCAGCCGGTGTCAGTCGAACTGGCCGACCTGGTAGCTGCCCGCGGGCTGCTGGTTGATGACGTTGAGGCGGTTGAAGGCGTTGATGACGGCGACCTGGATCAACAGCGCCGCGAGCTGGTCCTCGTCGTAGTGCTTGGCGGCGTTCGCCCACACCTGGTCCGAGACCCCGCCGGCCGCGTCGGCGATGCGGGTGCCCTCCTCCGCCACCTCCAGGGCCGCACGCTCGGCCTCGGTGAACACCGTCGCCTCGCGCCAGGCGGCGACGAGGTTGAGGCGCACCGAGGTCTCGCCCGCGTGCTCGGCGTCCTTGGTGTGCATGTCGATGCATCCGGCACAGCCGTTGATCTGGCTGGCACGGAGCATCACCAGATGGCGCGTCGTGTCCGACAGGGTCGACTCCCCGAGCGCCTTGCCCGCGGCGACGATGTGCTTCAGGGCCTTGCCCGCGACGGGGTTGCTCATGAGGTTCAGCCGGGCTTCCATGATGTGCTCCTGTGTCGTGGGTACGGGTTACACCCCTACGACGGAACTGCTCCCGCCGACTGTGACACGCCCGGAAGTGACGTGCGTCTCCCTCCCCCGTCGCCGGCTAGCGCGCCACCCCCGTCAGCCGGATGTCGCGCGACGACGAACCGACGTACACGGCGCGCCGCCCCTCGGGCCGCACCCAGCGGCTTCGGTCCGTGTCCCAGTACGACAGCTGCCGCTCGGCGACTCGTACCGTGACCCGGCGCGATTCCCCCGCGCGGAGTTCCACGCGGTCGAAGCCGGCCAGCGTCTTCGGGGCCATCTCCACGTCGGCGCCGCGCGGTGCGCCCACGTACACCTGCGGGACCTCCGCGCCCCGGCGCCGACCCCGATTGGTCACGGTGAACGACACCTCGTACCCCTCCCCCGCCCGCCGCACGGACAGATCGCGGTAGCCGAACTCCGTGTAGGACAGGCCGTGTCCGAAGGGGAAGAGGGGCTCGGTGCCCGCCTTGTCGAAGCCCCGGTAGCCGGTGAAGATGCCCTCGCTGTACGTGACCACGCCGTCGACGCCGTAGTAGCGCTCGGGGTGTGCCGGGTCCAGGGTGGGGTGGTCCGTGTCCTTCTTCGGCCAGGTCACCGTGGTCTTGCCGCCGGGGTTGGCGCGGCCGGTGAGGAGGTCGGCGGTGGCCCAGCCGCCCTCCTGGCCGACGTAACCGGTGTGCAGGATCGTGCCGACCTCGCGGCGCCACGGCATGGTCGCCGGGCAGCCGGTGGTCAGGACGACGACCGTACGCGGATTGGCCCGGGCGACCGCCGTGATCAGCTCGTCCTGCTGGGCGGGGAGCGTCAGCGTGGTGAAGTCGCCGCTGCCGCCCACCGAGCCGCCCGAGCCGTTGAAGGCGAAGACGACCGGGGTGTGGACGCGCCGGGCCAGCTTCGCGGCGGCGGCGATCGAAGCGCTGCGCTGCTCCGGTGTCACCCAGGCGAACCGCACCTGGACCGGGCCGCGTTCGGCGATGGTGGCGGCCCACCCCGTGGCCTTGACGACGACCTGGTAGGACTTGCCGCCGGTGAGCTCGACGGGGTCGGCCTGCCCGTTGTCGAGGCCGTCCGTGGTCGGGACGATGGAGGACCACTTGCGGGCGAAGCTGTCGCGGGCGCCGCCTGCCGTCGTCAGCTCCTTGCCGTCGAGGCTCAGCGAGACCGCCGCGCCCCAGCCCTGGATCTTGAGCGCGTACTCGCCGGTGGCGGGCGGCACGAAGGTGCCGGTCCACTCGGCCGTCGTCCCCACGGGGAGGGCCTTGTCGCCGACGAAGTCGACTGTCCTGTCCGTGCGGACGGGGGTGCCCGCGCCGCCGCTCCCGCGCGCCAGGCCCTCGGGGAACGCGGACGCGGGGACGGCCGTGCCCGTGAGGTCCACGCCGACCTCGTAGGCGATCTTCCGCTTGGTGCTGCGGCGCAGCGCGTCGAGCGGGCTGACCAGGCGCTCCTCGAAGCCGTACGCCCGCTCGCCCGAGACCGATGTGGCGACCTGGCCGGCTGTCGGGCCGATGAGCGCGAGGTCGCGCAGCGCGGCGTGCGACAGCGGGAGCCCGCCGTCGTTGGCGAGCAACACGGCGCCCTGGACGGCGACTTCGCGGGCGACCCGGGCGCCGGCCCTGACGTCGATCTTCTTGCGCGCGGGGACGCGGCTGCCGTCGAGCATGCCGAAGGCGTCGTACCGGCCGAGGATGCGGGAGACGGCGGTGTCCAGGGCCGACTCGGGGATGGAACCGTCCTTGATCGCCTTCTTCAGGGGCTCCCCGTAGAACGAGCCGTCCCACATCTGCATGTCCTGGCCCGCTTCGAGCGCGGCCGTGGAGTGGGTGGCGCCCCAGTCGGAGGTGACGAAGCCCTGGAAGCCGAGTTCGCCGCGGAGGATGCCGGTGAGGGTGGTGCTCTGCTCGGAGTTCCACTCGCCGTTGAGGTGGTTGTACGCCGACATGACCGAGGCGACCCCGGCGCGGACGACGGCCTCGAAGGCGGGCAGATACAGCTCGTGAAGCGTCCGGTCGTCGACGACGAAGTCGTAGGAGTTCTCCGGATTCTCCCGGTCGAACTCGTGCAGGCGCTGGTTGTTGGCGAGGAAGTGCTTGGCCTGGGCGAGCATGCCCTGCGCCTGGATGCCCTCGACCTGGGCGGCGCCGATCAGGCCGTTGAGGTAAGGGTCCTCGCCGGACTGGTCCTTGTTGCGGCTGAAGAAGGGCGTGCGGGAGAGCTCGATCTGCGGGGCGAGCAGCACGTCCATGTCGAGGGTGCGGCCCTCGCGGCCCATGACCTCGCCGTACTCGCGGGCGAGTCCGAGGTTGAAGGAGGCGCCGAGGGTGGCGACCGGCGGGAGGCCGGTCGCTGACCGGGTGACGTTCACGCCCGCGGGGCCGTCGCTCAGGCGCAACTCCGGTATGCCCAGGCGCTTGACGCCCGGCAGATATCCCGCCTGGCCCAGTCTGCGCGGGTCGGTGGCGCCGTGGACGAGGCTGATCTTCTCGTCGAGGGTAAGGCGGGCGATGAGCCCCCGGACGCGGCGCGTGGCGGCGGCCGCGGCCGGGGGGTTTGTGCCGGTGGCTGTGCCTGTGGCGGCGGCACCTGTGGCGGCGGCGGGCGTCGCCGCGGCGATCGGCCCTGCGGCGGCCACGAAGGCGAAGGCGGCTGCGGTGCCGCCCAATTGCTTCATGAGTTCACGACGTGTGGTGGCAGGCATGGCGAAATGGCCTCCGAACGCGGCTCTGGGCATGCCGAACTGGGTCGACGACGCCAAGAGCTGAATGCGTCATCCGCGCCAGTGCGGTGTTACGGGGCCTGAGTCTTGATTGGTTGAACACGCAAGGTCAAGGCTCGCGTCGGCAAAACTTTGTGGGGCGTTCAGTTTTTGGTCCGAGTACTCCCGCGCTCTCTGGACGGGCCGGTCGTTGCGGCCATGTGAACGCTGCGGAGTACGGGGAATAGCGGGGCGATCATGAGGGTCGTGCATGGTGACGGCCACGGCGATGCGGGGCGGGGCGGGGCAGGAGGTTGTACGGCGAGGCACGACGAGGCACGGCGGAGATTGCAGCGCGGATCACGGTCAGAAGTGAGGGAGCACATGTCAAAGGCGTACGTATTCACCCGGTTCGGCGGCCCTGAAGTGGAAGCCTTCGTCGAACAGGACCCGCCGGAGCCCGGGCCGGGTCAGCTCCTCGTCGCGGTCCGGGCGGCAGGGGTCAACCCCGTCGACTGGAAGCTGCGGGCGGGCAAGCGGAGGCCGGGAGCGCCGCCCGCCGAGTTCCCCGAGGTGCTCGGCAGCGAGGTCGCGGGCGTGGTCGAGGCGGTCGGCGCGGGCGTCGACGGGTTCGCGGTCGGCGACGAGGTGTTCGGCAACCCGGACACCGGCGGCTACGCCGAGCACACCCTGCTGCCCGCCTCCCTCACCGCGCACAAGCCGGCGGGCCTGAGCTTCACGGAGGCCGCCGCGCTGCCGGTGGCGGCGGCGACCGCGTACGACGGGGTGCGGCAGCTGGATCTGCCTGCCGGGGCGACGCTGCTCATCACCGGGGTCGGTGGCGGTGTGGGCGTGGCGGCGGCGCAGTTGGCGCGGCATTACGGAGTGCGGGTCGTGGGTACGGCGAGCGCCGGCAAGAAGGACTTTGTCGAGGCTCTGGGGGCGGTGCATGTGCCGGCGGGACGGGGGGTGGCGGAGTCGGGGGTGCCCGAGTCGGGGGTGGCTGACCTGCCGGCCCTGGCGGACCGGGTGCGGGCGGCTGCGCCGGGCGGGCGGGTCGACGCGGTCTTCGATCTGGTGGGCGGCGAGGATCTGGCGGCGGTGGCCTCGCTCCTCCCCGACCGCCGGGGGAAGCTGATCACCGCCGCGGCCAAGGAGACGGTGGCTGAGCTGGGCGGGGCCGCGGTTGCGCGGGCACGGACGAGTGAGGTCCTGGACGCGGTGGCGCGACTCGCCGCTGACGGGGTGCTGCGGCCGCAGGTGACGGCGACGTATCCGCTGGAGCGGGCGGATGAGGCGCTGCGCGCGGTGGAGGGCGGGCATGCACGGGGCAAGGTCGTGATCGAGGTGGGGGCGTGAGGGCGGGGGGTGGTCTTGGGGGCCGGGGCGGCGCGGGGGCCGGCCTTCAAGCCCGCCACAGAGTTCGCTTTCTGAAAGCTCGGGTTCCGGCGGCGGGGTGAGCGGTGCGGTTCTGCTCCGGCGGCGGAGTGAGCCACTGCGTCCCGGGCCCGCGCAAAATGGGAGGACGGGGCTCAGGTTGCGTTGGTAATTTCGGATCATGGAACCTATCGGCGAGACAGAGATCCGCGCGGCCTTCGTCAACTGCTCCAAGGGCGAGGCCCGCAGGCTCACTCTCCCTGCGGGCTTCCCGGAGACCCCCTGGTCCGACCTGGACTTTCTCGGCTGGCGTGACCCCAAGGCCCCGGACCGCGGCTACATCGTGACGGAGCGGGACGGGAAGTACGTGGGCATCGCGCTGCGCGCGTCGACCGGCGCGCGCAAGAGCCTGCTCAAGTCCAGCATCTGCTCGGTCTGCGTGACCCCGCAGTCCGGCTCGGGCATCACGCTGCTCGTGGCGCCCCTCTCCGGCCCGGCGGGCCGGCAGGGCAACTCGGTCGGCATCTACATCTGCGCGGACCTCGCCTGCTCCCTCTACGTACGGGGCAAAAAGACCACGGCGCTGGCCCGCCGCTTCGAGGAGAGTCTCACCCTGGAGGAGCAGAACGCGCGCACCGTGGCGAATCTGCACGGCTTCATCGACAAGGTCCTCGAAGGTTCGCAGTCGGCGGCCTGAGACTCAGGTCGCCCGGGGGTCGACCACCTGCAGCGTGAGTGCCGCCGCTGGCTCCGCGATGCCGGGGCCGCCGGCCTCGGCCCACGCGAGTATGTCGTCGATGGACTCGTCGTCCATGGCGAAGCCGACCCAGACGGCCCGGCCGCCTCTCCTGCGGCCTTCTCGCGAGGGCTGCACGACGACGATGTTCGCCTGCCCGCAGGGCCCGAGGCACTCGCTCGTACGCACCGCGAACTTCCCCGCCGACGCCGCGGCTGCGGCCCGCATCCGCGCCAGCTGCCAGTCGTGGTCGACGCCGGGGTGCTTGCGTGCGTCGCCGCAGCAGCAGCCCCGGCACACGACGAGCGTGCAGGGACGGGCGGCGGTGGCTCCGATGGAAATGACGGGACTCATCCGTTGATCATCGCAGCACCGCATCCGGCTCCGCACAGCACGTTCGGTGCGAAGCGGACCGAACGTGCTGTGCGGACCGAACGTGCTGTGCGGACCGTCGACGCCCGGAGCACGGTCCGCAGAACTCCGGAGCCGGAACAACGCAGCCCCCGGGAGCTGAGGGCGAGGAGACGAGGAAGCGAGGAGGCGAGGACGGAAAGGGCATACCGACGCCGCCCCGCGCACACGGACGCCCCCGCCTCGCGCACCCGCCTCAGCCCAAATACGCAAGCCCCGGATGCACCTCCCGGTACCCCTCCACCAGCCGCCTCGCCACCGCCACCGAGTCCACCAGCGGATGCAGCGCGAACGCCTTGGCCGCGGTCGCGCGTGAGCCGCTCTCCGCGGCGGACAGGACTTCTCGTTCCACCGCCTTTACCGCGCAGACGAGCCCCGTCGCATGCCCCGGCAGCGGGTCGACGGCCATGGGGTGGGCGCCGTTGGCGTCGACGGAGCACGGGACCTCGATCACCGCGTCGGCGTCCAGGGCCGAGAGCGTGGTGCGGTTGCGGACGTTGAGGATCAGCGTCGTCCGTTCGTCCCGTGCGATCGCCCGCATCAGGGCAAGGGCGACCTTCTCGTAGCCGCCGGATTCGAGGTCCTCGGCGGCCCGCTCGCCGACGCCCGCGGCCTCCCGGTTCTCGGCCATGTACGTGGCCTCACGCTCCGCCCGCGTCGCGTCCCACGCCGCAAGCGCGGATACGCCGGCCGCCGGCTTGCTCAACTCCGAGTAGAAACGCGCCTGTTGGTCGCGGAGGAACGCGCCCCGCGTCTGTTCCGCCTCCTGGTAGGCCCGTACCGCCTCGCGGTTGAAGTAGTAGTAGTGCAAGTACTCGTTCGGGACGGCGCCCAGGGACTGGAGCCACTCCGCGCCGAACAGCCGCCCCTCCTCGAACGAGCCGAGGAGTTCCGCGTCCCCCAGGAGCCGAGGCAGCTCGTCACGGCCCGCGATCCGCAGGCCCCGCAGCCAGCCCAGGTGGTTGAGCCCGACGTAGTCGATGAACGCCTCGTCGGGGTTGCCGCCGAGGATGCGCGCCACCCGGCGCCCCAGGCCCACCGGCGAGTCGCAGATGCCGATGACGCGGTCGCCGATGTGCCGGGACATCGCCTCGGTGACCAGGCCCGCGGGGTTGGTGAAGTTGATGACCCACGCGTCCGGGGCGTGCCGCCGGACCCGGCGGGCGATGTCGACGGCCACGGGCACGGTCCGCAGACCGTACGCGATGCCGCCCGCGCCCACGGTCTCCTGGCCGAGGACCCCCTGCGCGAGGGCCACCCGCTCGTCGGCCGCGCGCCCCTCCAGACCCCCCACCCGGATCGCGGAGAAGACGAAGTCCGCGCCGCGCAGGGCTTCGTCGAGGTCGGTGGTGGCCGTGACGGCGGGCGCGTCCGGCACCCCGGCCGCCTCCGCCTGCTCGGCGAGGACCCGGGCGACCGCGCCGAGGCGGCCCGCGTCCAGGTCGTGCAGTACGACCTCGGTGACCCGGCCTTCGGCGTGGTCGCCGAGCAGCGCGCCGTACACGAGCGGAACACGGAATCCGCCGCCACCGAGAATGACCAGCTTCACGTCTCAACCACCTTCTGTCGGAACATCTGCGGCCGCCCTCACCCGCACCTGTCGACCTGTCAGAACTCACCCGTGGACAGAGGCCACGTTACGTACGATTGCCCGGCAGCGATCGACCCCCCACGGAGGTAGCGCACCGATGACACCCCTCAAGACGACCGCGAAGGCGTCCACCGCCCTGCTCGGCGCCCTCGCGCTCGCGCTGGCGACCGGCACCGGCGCGGCGGCCGACAGCGCCCCGAGATCGCCCGGCGGCTGGCAGGAGTCCGGCGTCTCGTCCGTCAATTCCCTGACCGGCAGCCAGGGCCTGGCGAGCCGCGCCGACGGCAGCCTCCTCTACCGGGGTCTCGCCTCGATCCCGCTGGACCTGCGGGTGAAGGGCTGGACCCACATAGGCGACCCGGACATAGCCGACGGCCACACCGTCGACGCCTATCAGGGCGGCGACGACGCGAAGTCCAAGATGTTCGCGGTCACCACCCCCGCCGGGAAGCGCTACCTCTACGAGCACAAGCTCGACGCGGGCGAGAAGCTCAACAACTCTTTCGCGGCGGTATCGCCGGACAAGCAGTGGCTGGTGTCGGGCGAGTGGGGCGATCAGAACCGCCTCCAGGTCTTCCCCGCCCCGCTCCTGAACTCCTCGACCCCGCCCACCGGGGGAGCGCTCCCCCAGGCAGGTCAGATCTCGCTCGACAAGCCGGTGCGCGACATCCAGGGCTGCGACTTCGTCTCCGGGACCCGCCTCGTGTGTGCGTCCAACGACGGGTCGAGGCAGCTGTGGCCCGAGGACCGTCCCGTCCTCCAGGTGGACCTGGAGCACGCGCTCGACGGGAAGCCGGTCACGGGCAAGGTCACGAGCCTGTTCGCCGTCCCGCAACGGAGCATCTGCGCGGGCACCTTCGAGACGGAGGGCGTCGACTACGACGCCGGGCGGCGCACGCTGCGCGCCGAGGTCGTGCCGCCGGTGCCGTGCCTGGTGACGACGTCGGTCTACTCGTACAAGCCGACGACAGGCTGACCCCCGGGCGGCTCCGGCGCACCCGACGTGTGCGGGCGGGCCCTGCGGGGGATGGTCGTGATCATGACACAGCAACACCGGCACGATTCCGTGCCCGACACCCTCCCCGCCGGGACCCGCCGGCCCGTCCGGCAGCTGCTCGCCGCGTCGGTGGGCAACGCCGTGGAGTGGTACGACTGGTACGCGTACACGTTTCTCGCGACGTACATCGCCGACCAGGTCTTTCCCAAGGGCGCCGACAACTCCCTCGTACCGCTCCTCTCCACGTTCGCCGTCTTCGCGGTCGGCTTCTTCATGCGGCCGGTCGGCGGTCTGCTCATGGGCGCTGTCGCCGACCGGCGCGGGCGGCGTGCGGCGCTCACGGTCACCATCCTGCTGATGGGCGGCAGCAGTCTGCTGGTCGGTCTGACGCCGACGTACGCGTCCGCGGGGGTGCTCGCGCCGGTCGTCCTGGTCCTGGCGCGGCTGCTCCAGGGTCTGTCAGTGGGCGGTGAGTTCGCGGCGTCGACGACGTTCCTCGTCGAGTCCGCCGGGCCCGGCCGCCGCGGTCTCTTCTCCAGCTTCCAGTACGTGTCGACGAGCGCCGGCCAACTCGCCGCGTCCGGCGTCGCGGCGCTGCTGGTCAGCACGTTGTCCGACGGGCAGATGGACGGCTGGGGCTGGCGGCTGCCGTTCGTCGTCGGCGCGGTGCTCAGCCTGGTCGGCTTCTGGATCAGGCAGGGCGCGTACGAGACCCATCAGGCACCGCGGGACGAGTCGGAGCGTCCCGGCCTGTTCGACGCGCTGCGCAAGCACCCGCGCCAGTCCCTGCTGATCTGCGGCATCACGGCGGGCGGCACGATCGCGTACTACACGTGGACGTCGTACCTTCCGACCTACGCCGAGCTCAACACCGACATCAGCAAGAGCCAGGCCCTGCTGTCCGGCACCCTCTCGCTCGCGTTCTTCGCACTGCTCCAGCCGGTCGGCGGACTGCTCTCCGACCGCTTCGGCCGCAGGCCGCTCCTGCTCTTCTTCGGCCTGGGCTTCGCCGTACTGAGCGTGCCGCTCCTCCGCTCCCTGAACGGCTCGTTCGGCTCGCTCCTGCTGGTGCAGTGCGCGGGCATGGTGCTGCTCACCGGCTTCACGTCGATCTCGGCGGCGGTGAACGCGGAGGTGTTCCCGGCCCGCGTACGAGCCGCCGGCATCGGCTTCCCGTACTCCCTCACCGTCGCACTCTTCGGCGGCACGGCCCCGTACATGGGCACCCTCTTCAAGGAAATCGGCCACGCTGGCCTCTTCCCCTGGTACGTGGCCGTGCTCTGCCTCGCGTCTTCGGCGGTGTATCTCAGGCTTCCGGAAACCGCCCACAAGGAGCTGGAGCGCTAACTCCTCTTCGGCACCTCGGCGATCGAGCGGCCCGCCCACTCCGGGGCGGTTTCCGCGAGCGACGTGAGGTGCTCGCGGATCTCGTCCGGGAAGGGGGCCGACTTGCCCGCGTTCTGGTCGACGTGGATGGCGAGGAGTTCCGTGGTTGCCGCGGGGGTCGCGTTCGGCGGGAGTTCCGTGTCGGTCTCCTCCACCACGTACAGCTCGTGGGTGAAGCGGGCCTTCTTGGTGTCCGCGCCCAGGATCCGGGTGCGGACGGCCAGGTGGGCGCCTTCCGCCACGTCGTCCAGGTAGCGGATGTGCGCCTCGACCGTGTAGAGGGAGCAGCCGGTGGACTCGCGGTAGCCCGCGTGCAGGCCGGTCTCGATCATCATCGCGTCGGTGGCGTAGCCGAAGACGAGGACGTAGAACGCCTCGCTCATGTGGCCGTTGTAGTCGATCCACTCGGGTCGTACGGTCCGGTGGAGGAGGGGCAGCGGCTCGGTGGGCACGGACTCGCTCACTTGGTGTCCTCCTTCGCGCGCTGCTGCGGCAGGCGGCCCGTGGCCCGCAGTACGTCGATGACTCCCTGGTCGCGCTCGGCCACCAGGTCGGCGATGGTCCGGCCGTCCGCCGCGTCGTCGCAACCGGCGACCACCGCGTCGTACAGCTTCTTGTCGAGCTCGGGGGCTTCGAGGCGCGTCCACGGCGACTTCAGGGACGGGCCGAAGTGGTCGAGCATGTGGGCCATGCCGCCCTCACCGCCGGCGAGCGCGAAGGTGAGCATGGGGCCCATGAACGCCCAGCGCAGGCCGGGGCCTTCGGTGATCGAGTCGTCGATCTCCTTCACCGTGGCCTCGCCGTTGGCCACCATGTGCAGGGCCTCGCGCCAGAGGGCTTCCTGGAGGCGGTTGGCTATGAAGCCGGGGACCTCGCTCGCCATGGTGATCACGGACTTGCCCGCGACCTCGTAGAAGCGGGAGGTCCACGTGACCGCGTGCGCCGCCGTCTTGTCGCCGCCGACCACCTCTACGAGCGGGATCAGGTAGGGCGGGTTGAAGGGGTGGCCGACGACGAGGCGGCCGGGGTCGGCTGCCTCGGTCTGCATGTCGGTCATGGGGTAGCCGGAGGTGGAGGAGGCGATGACGACTCCGGCGGGCGCGGCCGCGTCCAGCTGAGCCAGCAGGTCGCGCTTCAGTTCCAGCTTCTCGGGAGCGCTCTCCTGCACGAACTGCGCGTCGGCGACGGCCTCTTCGAGGGTGGGCGTGACGGTGAGGCGGTCGGGCGACGCACCTTCGGCGAGGCCGAGCTGCGTCAGCGCGGGCCAGGCGGCGTCGACCAGGCGGCGCAGCTTCTGCTCGGCGTCGGGGGCCGGGTCCCAGGCGGTGACGTCGTAGCCGCGGGCGAGGTAGTGGGCGACCCAGCCGCCGCCGATCACTCCGGCGCCGACACAGGCGATACGGCGTACGTCTTCGGGGGCGCAGGGGGATGGGGGTGTGGTGACGGTGTCAGTCATGAGGGTGCAGGTCCTTGTATGTGGGGGGGGTGGGGGGAGTTCAGGAGCGGGGCTTGAGGCCGAGCTTCTGGCGCGCCTCGTCCGGCGTGGCGACGCGCGAGCCGAGGTTCTCGGTGATCTGCACGGCGCGCTCGACGAGTTGGGCGTTGCTGACCTTGTTGCCCTTGCCGAGGTAGAGGTTGTCCTCGAGCCCGACGCGGACCTGGCCGCCGAGCAGGATGGACTGGGCGACCCACGGCATCTGCATGCGGCCGAGCGCGAAGCTGGCCCACTGGGCACCGTCGGGCAGCATGTTGACCATCGACTGGAGCACGCCCGGATCGGCCGGGGCGCCCCACGGGATGCCCATGCAGAGCTGGAAGACGGTGGGGTTGTCGAGCAGCCCTTCCGCGAGGAGCTGCTTGGCGAACCACAGCTGGCCGGTGTCGAAGATCTCCAGCTCGGGCCGTACGCCCAACTCCTGGATGCGCTTGGCGCCCTGCCGGAGCATGTCGGGCGTGGAGATGTAGAGGTTGTCCCCGAAGTTGAGGGAGCCGCAGTCCAGGGTGCAGATGTCGGGCAGCAGGTCCTCGACGTGCGGCAGCCGGTCGATGCCGCCGACGAGGTCGGTGCCGGGCAGCTCGCCGAGCTCCTTCAGCGGCTGGACCGGATCTATGACCAGGTCGCCGCCCATGCCGGCCGTCAGGTTGATGACGACGTCGGTGCCGGTCTCCTTGATGCGCTCGACGACCTCGCGGTACAGCCGGGGGTCGCGCGAGGGGTCGCCGGTCTCGGGGTCCCGCACGTGGATGTGCACGACGGCCGCGCCGGCCTCGGCGGCCTCCACCGCGGAGGTGGCTATCTGCTCGGGGGTGACCGGGACATGCGGGCTCTTGCGCACGGTGTCGCCCGCGCCGGTCAGGGCCGCGGTGATGATGACGTCTTGATTTACGGGCATGCTGAACTCTCCCTCTGGGGTGGGGTGTTGATGTGTTGTTGCTTCGCAATGGGACTGCTATGGGACTGGGCGTACGGGGCCGGGCGTACGGGGTCAGCTGTACGGGGTCGGACGTACGGGGCTAGGCGGTGAGCGTCGCGTCCACGTACACGAGCAGCGCCTCGTGCATGTCGTCGGAGGTGGTGCTGTCGGTGCCGGGGGCGGCGCCGTCCGTACCGGGGGTGGTGGCGAGCACTTGGGTGGCGAGGCCGTCGATCAGCGCTGTGAGCCGCAGCGCCGCGGACTGCGGGTCCACGGGGCGGAAGACGCCCTGGTCGACGCCGCGCCGGATGACGTCGGCGACGGTTGCCCGCCACTGCCGGTAGTAGTCGGCGTGCAGCCGGCCCACGGCGGTGGAGCGGGCCGCCTCTGCCCACAGGTCGAGCCAGACGCTCCACTGCCAGCGCTGCTGCGGGGTGCGGGGAATCTGGAGCTCGATCAGCTGGCGCAGCTCGTCGGCGGCGTCGGCCGCGTCGGCGACGCGGGCCGCGCGGCGGGCGGTGTCCTCGTCCATGCACCAGCGGACGGCGGCCTCCAGGAGGTCGTCGCGGCCGGGGAAGTGGTAGTGGATGGCGGCGGTGCTGGTGGCGCAGGCTTCGGCGATGTCCGCGACGCGTACGGCATGAAAACCGCGCTCGGCCACGAGCCGTACGGTTTCGCGGACGATCTGGAGGGGGCGCCCGCCTTCCGCCGCGGCGGCGGGGGCGCGTTCCCGGCGGGGCGGTGAGGTCACGTCACGGGCCTCGGCCCGGCCGCCGGCGCCCAGGAGCCAGCCCGCGTCCACCCCGCCGGTGTCGGCGATGCGGGCCAGCTCCGCCGCGGTGAAGCGGCGGGTGCCGCCGAGGGAGCGGGAGAGCTTGGAGGGGTCCATCACGACGCGGCGGGCGAATTCGCGCTGGGTCACTCCCGCGTCGGCGATGACCTTGCGGACCCTGTCCGCGACCTCGGGGTCTTGCTGCATGGGCGGTGACGCTACCCGAGCATTGCGCTGATCGCAATCTTCAGGGCCGGGATGTGCGGGATCTACGCAGTAAGAGACAGGTGTTGCGATCCTGACTGACGCCTCAGTCACCGCAACGCCCCTGCACTGCGGTCGGCGGCCAGGTCGGGTCAGGTCCTGTCCTGGACCCCCTTGACGAACTCGCCCAGGAACGGGGCGGCGATCTTCACCTGACCGAGCTGGTGATGCTCGGCCGGGTCCACGGAGATCGCCCGCGCCTGTCCCGCCAGGGACTCCATCGCCGCGCGCTCCCGCGCCGCCCCGGCGTCATCCCCCTCCCCCGCGAGGGACAGCGCCGCGAGCCCGGGGTGGGGTCATGGGTGCGGGCGGGTGTGCACGCTGATGCGTGTGGAGGGCTAGTCCCGCGTGTGCTCCCGGTACAGGTCGAGGTCGCCGTCTAGTTCCAGGGCGATGACCGTGCACAGCGGATCGAGCTGGTCGTCGGCGAGACGCACGTACTCCCAGCCGGGTACGTCACCGAGGCCGCCGACCCGCTCGTGCCGGGCGGCGGTGTCCGTGCCGAGCACGCGGGCGGACGTCACGCCGTTGCGTACGCCGCGCAGCACCACGTACTCGTTGGGCCGGTCGAAGAGGAACAGATACAGGGTGCGGCGGTCGGCGGAGAGCGTCGTCGGGCCGTAGAAGTGGCCGTGCGGCAGTCCCCGCACCGTCCCGTAGACCGCTTCGGAGTGCCGTGACGTCCACTCCCCCAACGCTTCGATGCGCTCGGTCTGTTCGGGGAGCAGCGTGCCGTCCTCCTTCGGGCCCACGTCGAGGAGCAGGTTGCCGCCGCCTCCGATGGTCTCGGCGAAGATGCGGACGAGCTGACGCGGTGACTTGTGGTGGGTGTCCTGCGGTTGGTAGCCCCAGGAGTCGTTGACGGTGAGGCACAACTCCCATGGCTGGGCGGGTGGTTCGATCGGTACGCCCTGTTCGGGCGTCGCGTAGTCGCCGTGTCCGGTGAGGCGGCCGTTGACGACGGTGTGCGGGGAGAGCTCCCGGATCTCCTCGGCGAGTTCCGCCATCCGCCACTGCGCCGGGCTGCGTTCCCACTCGCCGTCGAACCACAGCAGATCCGGTTCGAACCGTTCGAGCAGTTCCCGCACCTGTGCGCGGTGGAAGGCGAGGAAGTCCGCCCATCTCTCCTCGGATTCCTCGTCGGCGGCGGGCATCGAGTAGGGGTTGCCGCGTTCGGCGGGGTCCTGCCCTTCGGGGCGCACGGAGGCGTAGTCGGGGTGGGACCAGTCCAGGTGCGAGTAGTACAGGCCGACCTTGATGCCACGGGCGCGCAGGGCGGTGACGTACGGGGTGATGAGGTCGCGGCCCGCGGGGGTGCGCTTGACGACGGAGAGGTCGTTCGCCGCGGTGTCCCAGAGGGCGACTCCGTCGTGGTGCTTGGCGGTGAGGACGGCGTAGCGCGCGCCGGCGCGGACGAAGAGGTCGGCCCACGCGTCGGGGTCGTACGCGGAGGCGGTGAAGCCTTCGAGCTGCGCCATGTAGCGGTCGTAGGGCACCCGGTCGTCGAAGAAGGACCAGGACTCGGCCACTCCGTCCACGCTGTAGATGCCCCAGTGGAGGAAGATGCCGAGCTTGGAGTCCGTGAACCACGGCTGAATCACAGGCGGTGCTCCTCGACGTGTGTCCGGTCGACGACGTTGCCCGGGAGCCGGTCCGTCAGACAACGTCGTCCGGGCAGAAGCGTTTGAGCCGCGAGCAGGCTAGATCGAGAAAGATGTCATGTACAAGGGGGCGTCGGTGTCACGCGATGGTGTGACGCTGCGGCGGTTTCCGCATCGGCCGTCCTCGCGCGGGTAGTGCTCCGCTGCCCGAAAGCCGCCGCGCTAGGAGACCGCCGTATGCCGCAGCCCTTCGAACTGCCCGCCTTCTACCTTGCGCACCCCGCGAGCCTCAACCCCCATCTGGAAGAGGCGCGGGAGCACTCCGGGAAGTGGGCACGTGACATGGGGATGCTGGAGGGATCGGGCGTCTGGGAGCAGCGCGACCTGGACGCCCACGATTACGCGCTGCTGTGCGCGTACACCCACCCCGACTGCGACGGCCCCACCCTGTCCCTGGTCACCGACTGGTACGTGTGGGTGTTCTTCTTCGACGACCACTTCCTCGAACTGTTCAAACGGACCCGGGACCGCGTGGGCGGGAAGGCCTATCTGGAGCGGCTGCCCGCCTTCATGCCGATGGATCTGGCCGCGCCCGTGCCGGAGCCCGAGAATCCGGTCGAGGCCGGACTCGCGGACCTCTGGGCGCGCACGGTGCCGCACATGTCCAAGGACTGGCGGGCCCGGTTCGCCGAGAGCACCGAGAATCTGCTCAACGAATCGCTGTGGGAGCTTTCGAACATCAACGAGGGGCGGATCGCCAACCCCGTCGAGTACATCGAGATGCGTCGCAAGGTGGGCGGAGCGCCCTGGTCGGCGGGGCTCGTCGAGTACGCGACGGGCGCGGAGGTCCCCCCGGCCGTCGCCGGTTCCAGGCCGCTGCGTGTCCTGAAGGAGTCGTTCTCCGACGCCGTCCACCTGCGCAACGACCTCTTCTCGTACCAGCGGGAGATCGAGGACGAGGGTGAGCTCTCCAACGGCGTGCTGGTCCTCGAGAAGTTCCTCCGCTGCACCACGCAGGAGGCGGCGGACGCCGTGAACGACCTGCTGACCTCGCGGATGCAGCAGTTCGAGAACACGGCCCTCACCGAGCTCGCACCACTGTTCGCGGAGACCGGGCTGCCGCCCGAGGAGTGCGCGGACGTTCTCGCGTACGCCAAGGGCCTTCAGGACTGGCAGTCCGGCGGGCACGAGTGGCACATGGTCTCCAGCCGGTACATGAACAAGGGCGGCGCCGCCCCCTCGCCGCTCGCGGGACCCACCGGCCCCGGCACGTCTGCCGCCGGGATCAAGGCGCTGATCGCCGCCACGGGAGCGAAGCGGCTGCGCAGCCACACGCACGTGCCCTACCAGCGGGTGGGCCCGTCCCAACTACCCGACTTCGAGCTGCCGTTCAAGACGACACTCTCGCCCCACCTGGCGGCGGCCCGCCCCCGCACCGTGGAGTGGGCGGACCGGATGGGCATGCTCGGGCCGCAGCCCGGGGTGCCGGCCTCGGACGTCTGGGACGCGCACAAGCTGTACGGCTACGACCTCCCGCTCTGCGCGGCGGGCATCGACCCGGACGCGGATCTCGCGGCGCTCGACCTGAGCTCGCAGTGGCTGACCTGGGGGACGTACGGGGACGACTACTTCCCCGTGGTCTTCGGCAGGCCCCGTGATCTCGCGGGCGCCAAGCTCTGCAACGAGCGGCTCTCGCTCTTCATGCCGCTGGACTTCGCCGAGATGCCGGTGCCGGTGAACGCCCTGGAGCGGGGCCTGGCCGACCTGTGGGTCCGCACGGCGGAGCCGATGGACCGTGCGGCGCGCCGCACGCTGCGCACCGCCATCGAAGTCATGACGGCCGCATGGCTCTGGGAGCTGGACAACCAGGCGCTGAACCGTATCCCCGACCCCGTCGACTACATCGAGATGCGGCGCCTGACCTTCGGCGCCCCGCTGACGATGAGCCTGTGCCGCCTCGGCCACGGCCCGCAGGTCCCGCAGGAGATCTACCGCACGGGGCCCATGCGGAGCCTGGAGAACTCGGCCGGCGACTACTCCGCGCTGATGAACGACGTCTTCTCGTACCAGAAGGAGATCGAGTACGAGGGCGAGATCCACAACGGCATCCTCGTCGTCCAGAACTTCTTCGGCTGCGACTACCCGACGGCCCTCGGCATCATCGACGACCTGATGAAGTCGCGGCTGAGCCAGTTCCAGCACGTCGTCACCCATGAACTGCCCGTTCTGTACGACGACTTCGACCTCCCGCAGGAGACGCGGGACATCCTCGACGGCTATGTGCGCGAGCTGGAGAACTGGATGGCGGGTATCTACACCTGGCACCGCGACTGCCGCCGCTACCGCGAGGAGCACCTGTCGCACGGCCCGCTGCGCCCCCCGCCGTCGGGCTTCGGCACGGCGGCCGTACGCCCGCACTGGCTGCGGCAGTTCGGCGAGGCCGCCCGACTGAGCTGAACGCCGCCCCGCTAGCCTGCCCGCATGCATTCCGACCCCGACCGTGCCCAGCGCGCCGCGGGCGCCCTCGTCGGGTCCGCCGTAGGTGACGCGCTGGGGGCGCCCTTCGAGTTCGGGCTCGCGGGCGACTTCTCCGCGCGATTCCCGGTGCCCGGCCGGGGCGAGGAGATGTGCGGGGGCGCCGGCTGGGACACGGGGGAGGCGACGGACGACACGCAGATGGCCCTGCATGTCGCCGACTCCCTGCTGGCGAACGCGGGCCTTGACCTGCCCGACATCTTCCGACGGTTCCAGCGGTGGGCGGCGGCCGAGCCCAAGGACATCGGTCTCCAGACCGAGGACGTTCTCACGAACGGCATGCCGTGGGACCGCGCCGCCCAGCTCCATTTCCAGGTCAACCACCGTGCCGCGGGCTATGGTTCGCTGATGCGGGCCACCACCGCGGCCCTCTACTTCGCCCGCGACGGCCGGGCGGCCACGATGGACGCGGCCCGCGGCATCGCCGCCCTCACCCACGGCGACCGCGCCGCCTGGGAAGGCACGGCGCTCTTCCACGAGTTGCTGCGCCTGGCGCTGGAGGGCGCCGACCCACTGGCCGGTATCCCCCGGGCCCTCGCCCTGGTCCACCCCGACCACCGCGAGCGCTACGCCACCGTCCTCGCCCCCGGCTGGCACCCCGACGACGCCACCGAGTTCAACGGCGCCGTCTGGCCCTGCCTCGGCTCGGCCGTCTGGGCCCTGCGCACCACGGCTTCGTACGAGGAAGCCGTGCGCGCGGCGGTCGACCTGGGCGGCGACACCGACACCGTGGCCGCGGTCACCGGCGCCCTGGCCGGTGCCCGCCACGGTATCGCCGCCATACCCGCCGGCTGGACCGCTCCCCTGCACGTCCCCCTTCCCGGCGCCGCGGAGCCCGGCCGGACGCTGCGCCTCGCCGATCTCACCGAACTCGCCCACCGCCTCGACGCCCCCCGGACCGGCTGATCACCCGGTGTTCCGTGGCTCCGGCAGGATTTGGCGCAGTCGGGGGTCCGGATGCCGCTCGCGGCGCCACTCGCGTGGGTAGCCGACCGAGACCTCCTGGAAGCGGACTCCGTCGTGCCAGGTGGTGCGGGGGATGTGCAGATGGCCGTAGACGACCGCCGTCGCGTCGTACTTCACGTGCCAGTCGGCGGTCAGCTCTGTGCCGCACCACAGGGCGAACTCCGGGTAGGTCAGGATCCGGGTGGGGTCGCGCACCAGCGGCCAGTGGTTGACCAGGATGGTGGGGATGCCGGGTGTCCGCCGGGCGAGCATCTCCTCGGTGGCCGTCACGCGGGCGCGGCACCAGTCGTCGATGCCGGGGTGGGGTTCGGGGTGCAGGAGCACTTCGTCGGTGCAGACGATGCCCGCCTCGTGGGCCGCCTCCAGGGCGTCCTTCTTCGCGTACGTGCCCTCGGGGCGGAACGTGTAGTCGTAGAGCAGGAAGAGCGGTGCCACGGTGACCGGGCCGCCCTCGCCGCGCCACACGGGATAGGGGTCCTCCGGGGTCGCGGCGCCCAGGGAGCGGCACAGGTCCACGAGATGGCGGTAGCGCTCCTCGCCGCGCAGCTGGATCGGGTCGTCGCGAGGCGTCCACAGTTCGTGGTTGCCCGGCGCCCACACCACCTTGGCGAAGCGTTCGGTGAGGGTGCGCAGCGCCCATTCGATGTCGGCCATGCGCTCGGCGGTGTCGCCCGCGACGATCAGCCAGTCCTCGTCGGTCTCCGGGTGCAGGGACTCGAGGAACTTCCGGTTGTCGTCGTAGGCGACGTGCAGATCGCTGATGGCGTACAACTTCGGTTTCTTCGCGCGTACTTGTGTCACTCCGTGAGGCTAACCGCAGGACTGTCGTCAGTGGTGCGTTTCGCTGCCGCCGCGCTGGATCTCCAGGTACTCCTCGGGTGTCGCCTTGGGGATCTGCGCCGACGGTCCGAACATGGCGCGCCCGAGGCGCGCCCGAAGCCGCTCGCCGCGCGTGACCTTGCGCGCCACGCCGTGCTCGTCGACCAGCGGGCCGATCTCGTACGGCTTGGGCTGCTCGTGTGCGGTGAGGCGGTACAACTCGCCCTGCTCGAGCGGCATATGCACCTCCACGTACTCACCGTGCGGCAACCGTTTGATCGTGCCGCTCTCCCGGCCGTGCAGCACCTTCTCGCGGTCACGGCGTTGCAGCCCCATGCACCATCGATGGGTCACGAAGAAGGCGAGCACCGGCCCGACGAAGACGGCGCCCCGCACGAACCAGGTGATCGCGTTGATGGAGAGATGGAACTGCGTGGCCCAGATGTCGTTGCCGCCGCCGACCATCAGGACGCCGAACAGCGTCAGCCACGCCACGCCGAGTCCGGTGCGCACCGGGGCGTTGCGCGGCCGTTCGGCGATGTGGTGCTCGCGTTTGTCGCCGGTGACCCAGGCCTCGATGAACGGATAGACGGCGATCGCCGCCAGGATCAGCGGGAAGAGCATGAACGGGATGAAGACGCCCAGTTCGGCCGTGTACCCCCCGACGTTGATCTCCCAGGTCGGCATCACCCGGATCAGGCCCTCGGAGAAGCCCAGATACCAGTCGGGTTGAGCGCCGGTGGAGACGAGGTCCGGCCGGTAGGGCCCGATCACCCACACGGGGTTGATGGTGGCGACCGCGCCCATGAGCGCGAGGACGCCGAAGACGAGGAAGAAGAAGCCGCCGGCCTTGGCGACGTAGATGGGCAGGAAGGGCGCCCCGACCACGTTCTTCTCGGTCTTCCCTGGCCCGGCGAACTGGGTGTGCTTGTGGTAGAAGACCAGGATCAGGTGGGCGACGACGAGCCCCAGCATGATCCCCGGCAACAGCAGCACATGGACGCTGAAGAGCCGCGGAATGATGGCGTCTCCCGGGAACTCCCCGCCGAAGAGGAAGAAGGAGATGTACGTCCCGACGATCGGGATGGCCAGGATCGCGCCCTGCGCGAAACGGATGCCGGTGCCCGAGAGCAGGTCGTCGGGGAGCGAGTAGCCGGTGAGGCCGGTGATGATCCCGAGGAACAGCAGCGTCCAGCCGAACAGCCAGTTGACCTCGCGCGGCTTGCGGAACGCCCCGGTGAAGAACACCCGCATCATGTGCACGAGCATGGCGGCGACGAAGACGAGCGCGGCCCAGTGGTGGATCTGCCGGATCAGCAGTCCGCCGCGCACTTCCATGCTGATGTCGACGGTGGACTCGAACGCCCGGGTCATCTGGATGCCCTTGAGGGGCGTGTAGACGCCGTCGTAGACGACTTCGGAGCCGCTCGGCTCGAAGAAGAGCGTCAGCCAGACGCCGGTGAGGATCAGGATCAGGAAGCTGTAGAGGCAGATCTCCCCGAACATGAAGGACCAGTGGTCCGGAAAGATCTTGCGCATCTGGCTCTTGGCCAGCGTGTGGATACCGAGGCGGCCGTCGGCCCAGTCGGCGACCCGCTCCCCCTTGCCGGCCGGAGCCGGCCGCTTGCTGTCCCGGGTGTGCTCGAAGTCTTTCCTCATCCGGCTACCCCCTCAGGCGGCTATCAGGTTAGATCAGAGGACTCCCCGAGCCAACAGCGCCTCGTACATGGGTAGTTGACGATCATCGGGCCCGCTGGTCAGGGCCTTTACGGATCTCCGCGGGCAGGGGCCCGCGGGGTCGGACGCAGGTCACATCACTGTGGCACCCGACGGCCGGGCCTGCGGAGCGCTCTCCCCCCGCTCGACTTCCCGTACGAGAGCGATCGCCCGCCCCAGAGTCGTGAGCCGCGCGTCCAGGGTCTCGCCCGCCGGATAGAAACGGACCGTGTCCACGCCCGCGTCGCGCCACACCCCCAGCCGCTCGCGGACCATGTCCTCGGTGCCGATGAGGGTGGTGGCGAGGACCATGTCGTCGGTGACCAGGGCCGCGGCGCCGTCGCGGTCGCCGGACTGCCAGCGGGTGCGGACCTCGGCCGCGACATCGGCCCAACCCTGCCTGCTGTAGGCACTGTTGTAGTAGTTGGTGGAGGCGGAGCCCATGCCGCCCAGGCTGAAGGCGAGTTCCTTCTTGCGGCCCGCGACCATCGCGCGCAGGGCGTCCTCGTCGTCGGCGAAGGCCACTTCGGCGCCCTGGCAGATGTCCAGGTCGCCGCGGGAGCGGCCGGAGGCGGCCAGGCCCGCGTCGAGGTGGTCGAAGTAGGCCTCCTTGGCGCCCTCGGGCACGAAGGAGGTGCCGAGCCAGCCGTCGGCGATCTCGCCGGTCAGACGCAGCATCATGGGCGAGAGGGTGGCCAGGTAGACGGGCAGTTCGTGCTCGGCGCGCATGGAAAGACGCATGGGCTTCGCGTCACCGCCGGGCAGCGGAAGGGTGAACTCCCGCCCCTCGTAGGCGATCTTCTCGCCGGTGGCCGCCATGCGAATGATCTCCACGGTCTCCCGCATCCGGGTGAGCGGCCTCGCGAAGGGCACTCCGTGCAGGCCCTCGATCACCTGCGGCCCGGAGGGGCCGAGCCCGAGGATGAAGCGGCCCTCGGAGATGTTGGAGAGGGTGATCGCCGCGCGGGCGATGGCCGCCGGGGTGCGGGTCGCGAGTTGGATGATGCCGGAGCCGAGGAGCATGCGTTCGGTGCGCGCGGCCAAGTAGCCGAGGGGCGAGGGCGCTTCGGAGCCCCACGCCTCGGCGACCCAGCAGATGTCCATCCCCAGCTTCTCGGCCTCGGTGACGAAGTCGACGGTCTCCCGCCAGTTCGCCTCGGACGCCTCGATGGTCGTCGACGTACGCATCACGCGTCCGCCTCCCCGGAGGCCGCGCCCTCTGCCAGCTTCCTGATCGCCTCCAGCGTGGCCGCCATGTTCTGCTCGAACTCCCTCATCCGTACGTACACGATCTTCTGCTCCTTCTCCGGCATCCGGTCGATCGCGTGCGAGAGGCCCGAGCGGCCCGGCCCCATCCGCACCCACTGGGTGAGTTCTGTACAGCCGTCGTCCGTGGCCGCGAGGCTGAACCGCCAGAGCGCGCTGGGCTGTTCGGGGTCCTCGACCGCCCACGCGAAGACGCGCGGGGCTTCGCACTCGACGACGTACGACGTGGTCTGCCAGGCGCCGAACGACGGGTGCTCGCTGCGGCCGGCGAACCGGGCGCCGAGCGCGGGTCCTGCCGCCCCGTCCAGCCATTCGACGGACCGGAGCTCCGTGCTCAGCTCCGGCATCAGGCCGATGTCGGAGACGAGCTCCCACACGCGTTCCGGTGACGCGGCGATCCGGGTGTGTGTCTCGGCCGTCGGCCCGTCCGCGTAGCGCGCGCCTGTCCACTCCATCGTGGGTTCGCCTCTCTGTAGCAGCACGTAGCAGCTTCTATCAGCAGCTCTTATGGTCGCTGACCACGAGAGTTGCGTAGATAGACTCACTCGTCAAGGGCCGGGTGAGGCAGGCGCGCGGAGGGAGCGGAGGGAGCAGAGGGAGCGGCGGCGGTTCAGCGGTTGAAGCGGTTTCGGATGTCAGGTCGTTCGGCCAGCCTCGCCGGGTAGCCGGGCCCGAGGCGCGCGTGTGTGTCCGCCGCCGACATCGGCTCCTTGCAGTGGCCGCAGACGACCTCGGCCTCGGCCTCGTGCCCGCAGCGGTCGTGCTCGAAGACGACCGGCGCGCCTTCGTCGCCGCTCAGCCAGCGGTTGCCCCAGCTGTTCATCACCGCGAGCACGCCGAAGAAGTCACGCCCCTTCTCGGTGAGCACGTAGTCGTAGCGCACGGGCTCGCTCTGATAGGCGCGCTTCTCCATCAGACCCTCGTCGACCAGGCGGCGGAGCCGGTCGGTCAGGGTGTTGCGCGCGATGCCGAGCTCCTGCTGGAAGACGTCGAACCGCTTGATCCCGTAGAACGCCTCGCGCAGCACGAGGGGCGTCCACCAGTCGCCCAGCAGATCCATGGTGCGGGCGATGGAGCAGGGCCAGTCGGCAAAGGAGGTCCGCCTCATGCCGTAAGGATACGAGAGGACGCCGCGGAGCCCGGTGGGTCTCGGAACTGGACCCAGCAGGCCGCGGCCGGTCCGGGGGCCCCGGCATCACGCCGTACGTGACGTTCGACGCAAACGCGGCGGCACCGTTGTGGAGCGGCCCGGCGGACTGATCAGGTGGCATAAGCAGCCGCTTACCCGCACGACCCGCGCAGGCTCATGCGCCCAGACCGCCCAGACCCGTCAGACCCCTCAGACCCCTCAGACCGCCCAGACAGCTCAGACCGCTCGCCCGCACAAGCCGGAGGCCCTGTTGCTCTTCACATCCGTGGACGATGTCGCCACGCGGCTCGCCGAGACGGGCTATCTGGCCTCGACGGCAGTCGCCACCACCGTCTTCCTGGCCGACCGCCTGGGCAAGCCGCTGCTCGTGGAGGGCCCCGCGGGTGTCGGCAAGACCGAGCTCGCCAAGGCGGTCGCCGAGGTCGCCGACGCGCGCCTGGTCCGCCTCCAGTGCTACGAGGGCGTGG
Organism: Streptomyces longisporoflavus; assembly: GCF_014649775.1. Lineage (GTDB taxonomy): Bacteria > Actinomycetota > Actinomycetes > Streptomycetales > Streptomycetaceae > Streptomyces > Streptomyces longisporoflavus. Next base: position 194,027 of record NZ_BMTR01000004.1, read on the forward strand.
ACGAGTCCCGCGCGCTCTACGAGTGGAACCACGCCAAGCAACTCCTGCGCATCACCGCGGGCCGCGACGAGTCGTGGGACGAGACGCGTACGGACATCTTCAGCGAGGAGTTCCTGCTCCCGCGCCCGCTGCTCACCGCGATCCGCGGCAGCGATCCGAAGGTGCTCCTGATCGACGAGACCGACAAGGCGGACGTCGAGGTGGAAGGGCTGCTCCTGGAAGTCCTGAGCGACTTCCAGGTCACCGTCCCCGAACTGGGCACCATCACGGCGGAGACCCGCCCCTTCACCGTCCTCACGTCGAACGCGAGCCGCGAGCTCTCCGAGGCGCTGCGCCGCCGCTGCCTCTTCCTGCACATCGGCTTCCCCGACGAGGAGTTGGAGCGCCGCATCGTGCGCCTGAAGGTGCCCGGACTCGACGAGGAGCTCGCCCGCTCCGTCGTCCGCGTGGTCGGTGCGCTGCGCGCGATGGACCTGCGCAAGGCGCCGTCGGTCGCGGAGACCATCGACTGGGCCCGTACGCTGCTCGCGCTCGGCGCCGGCTCCCTCGACGAGAACGTCGTACGCGACAGCCTCGGCGTCGTACTCAAGCACCAGGAGGACGTTCTGAAGGCGGCGGCCAAACTGGACCTGGACGCGGTGTGAACGCGCCGTCCACCGGGGTCCCCGAGCAGGCCGGGGTCCCGGACCGGGCCGGGGTCCCTGAGCGAGCCGAGGCTCCGGACCAGGCCGGGGTTCCGGAACGGCTCACCGCACTCGTGCAGGCGCTGCGCTCGCACGGCATCCGGATCGGTACGGGCGAGACGGTGGACGCCGGCCAGGCGCTCGAGGCGCTCGGGCTCGACGACCGGGAGCGGATACGGGAGGGCCTTGCGGCAGCCCTGCTGCACGGCGAGGGGCAGCGGCCGGTGTTCGACCCCGTCTTCGACCTGTACTTTCCGCGCGGGGTCGGCGCTCCTGACCTGCTCGACGGCTCAGTGTCCGGCTCCGGCCCGGAGCGGGAGTTCGACAGGGACGACCTCCGGGACCGCCTTGCCGCCGCGCTCGCCGCTGACGACCAGGCGTTGCTAGCCCGGTTGGCCGCCGAGGCGGTCGACGCCCTGGGCGGATACGGAACGCGGCCCGGGTCCGGGTCCGGCAGCGGCGGTTCGGACGGCTGGTCGTCGCACCAGACCCTGTCGCGGCTACGCCCGGAGACCCTGCTCGCCCGCATCCTGGCCGGTATCCGCCAGGGCACGGCCGAAGGCGAGTTCACCGACCGTCTCACCGCCGACGAGATCCGCCGCCGCATCGAGAACTTCCGCGGCCAGGTGGGCGCCGAGGCGCGCCGCCGGGTCGCCGAGCGGCGCGGCGCGGACGTGATCGCGCGGCGCGCCGTCGCCACGACCGCCGACCGGGTCGACTTCCTCGTCGCGGGCCGAGCCCAGCTCGACGAACTGCGCAGGACGGTCCAGCCGCTGGCCCGCAAACTGGCGACGCGCCTCGCCGCACGCCGCCGCCGTGCCGCCCGTGGCCACATCGACCTGCGCAGAACCCTGCGCGGCTCCCTCTCGACGGGCGGCATCCCGATGCGCCCCGTCCTGCGCCGACGCCGCCCCGCGCGCCCCGATCTGGTCCTGCTCTGCGACGTGTCCGGTTCGGTCGCGGGCTTCGCCAACTTCACGATGCTGCTCGTCCAGGCACTGCACGACCAGTTCAGCAAGGTGCGGGTCTTCGCCTTCGTCAACCGCGTCGACGAGGTGACCGACCTGATCGCGCGCGGCACGGCCGACCCCGAGGGCCTGGGCAGCCGCATCATCTCGGGGGCGGCGGTCACCGGCTACCACGGCAGCAGCGACTACGGCACCTCCCTGGGCGAGTTCGCCGAGCGGTACGCCGAAGCGGTCACGCCACGCTCGACGGTCTTCGTGCTCGGAGACGCCCGCACGAACATGAGCGACCCGAACCTCCCCGCCCTGCGCACCATCGCCTCCCGCGCCCGCAAGCTGTACTGGCTCAACCCGGAGAACCGCGCCCAGTGGCAGACGGGCGACTCGGCGGCCGGCACGTACGCCGAGTTCGTGGACATGTACGAGTGCCGCAATGCGCGGCAGCTCAGCGCGTTGATCGGGCGGTTGTTGCCGATCTGATCGCCGCTCCGAACCCGCCGGACGGTCGACCGTAAGCTGTCCGGGCGGGGGGTCGGCGGCAGTGGCGAGGAGGACGCGTGGCAGGCGACGGGCTCAAGGAGGAGATCCGGGCTCGGATCGGTGAGGTGCGGGACGAGCTTGTCGGGCTCAGTCGGCGCATTCACTCGCATCCGGAGATCGCCTTCGAGGAGCGGCGGGCCGCCGGGTGGTGCGCGGACGTGTTGCGCGGGCACGGTTTCGCGGTGACCGCTCCGGCGTACGGGCTCGACACCGCCTTCGAGGCGACCCTGGGTTCGGGTCCCGTGACCGTGGCGCTCGCCTGTGAGTACGACGCGCTGCCCGGCATGGGGCACGCCTGCGGGCACAATCTGATCGCGGCGGCGGGCGTGGGGGCCGCGCTCGGGCTCGCGCCGTACGCGGATCGGCTGGGGCTCACCGTGCGCGTCCTTGGGACTCCCGCCGAGGAGAGCGGCGCCGGGAAGGCGCTGCTGCTCGATGCCGGGGCCTTCAAGGGTGTCGACGCGGCGATGATGATCCATCCGTGCCCGTTCGAGGTGGCCGACTTCCACTCGTACGCGATGGCGGCGCTGTCGGTGACGTACACGGGCAAGTCCGCGCACGCCGCGCTCGCCCCGCAGGACGGGCGGAACGCTGCCGACGCGCTGACCGTCGCGCAGGTCGCTCTCGGGCTGCTCCGGCAGCAGCTGCCCGGTGAGTGGAAGGTGCACGGGATCACCACCGAGGCCGGGACCGCGCTCAACGCGATCCCCGAGCGGGCGAGTGCCGCCTACGCCTTGCGGACGCCTTCCGTCGAAGAGCTGCGCGAGTTGCGGGAGCGCGTGGCCGACTGTTTCCGGGCGGGGGCGCTCGCCGCCGGGTGCGCGGTGGAGCTCGAGCAGCCCGCGCCCGACTATCTCGACTTCCGGTCCGACGCCGGTCTCGTCGCGCTGTGGGAGGCGAACGCGCGCGCCCTCGGGCGGCCCGAGCCGCAGCGGCGCGGGCCCTTCGCCTCCACGGACATGGGCAACGTCTCGCACGTGGTGCCGTCCATCCACCCCGTGCTCGACGTCAGCGGGGGCGGTTGCGGCCCGCACCAGCCTGAGTTCGCCGCCGCTGCCGCCACGCCGGTCGCCGAGCAGACCATGATCGACGGGGCGGTGGGGCTCGCGTGGACGGCGGCGGACTTCGCGGTCAGCCGGACTGCTTGACCGGCTTCTCGGGGGGCTGCGCGGTCTCCTCGGCGGCCTGAACGGTCTTCTCGGGGGCCTGCGCGGTCTCCCCGGGAGCCTGCACGGTCTCCTCGGCGGCCTGCGCGGTCTTTTCGGGAGCCCGCACAGACCTCGCCTTCGCGGACGGTACGACCACCGGGGAGCCGTCGCCCGGTGCCCGGAGAATGTCCGCGTCGATCCCGTACAGCTCCTTGACCAGCTCGGCCGTCACCACATCGCGGGCCGGGCCGTTCGCCACGATCTTGCCCGCGTTCATGGCGATGACGGTGTCGGCGTAACGGGCGGCGCTCGCGAGATCGTGCAGGACCATGACGACGGTGCGGCCCGCCGCGGCCACCTCCCGCACCAGGGACAGGACTTCGACGGCGTGGCCGAGGTCGAGCGCACTGGTCGGCTCATCGAGGAGCACGATCGGCGTCTGCTGCGCGAGGACCATCGCGAGCCAGCAGCGCTGGCGCTGACCGCCGGAGAGGTGGTCGAGGCGGCGCGTGGCGAGGTCGGTGGTGCCGGTGGCTTCGAGGGCTTCGCGTACGGCGGCCTCGTCCTCGCGCGACCACTGGCGGAACAGGCCCTGGTGGGGGTGGCGGCCGTAGCGGACGAGTCCGGCGACGGTGACCGCTTCCGGGGCCTGCGGGGACTGGGCGAGCAGCGCGATGCGGTGGGCCGCGCGGCGCTGGGTGAGCTGCCACACGTCCTCGTCACCGGCGCGCACCGTGCCCGAACTCGGCTTGTGCAGCCGGGAGATGGAGCGCAGGAGCGTCGACTTGCCGCAGCCGTTGGGGCCGACGATGGCGGCGACCTGTCCGCTGGGGATGGTCAGGTCGACGCCGTCCACGGCGGCCGTGTGGCCGGGGTAGCCGGAGGTGAGCGCCTCGACGGTCAGTTGCACGGGGTCAGGCCTTTCCGGTCTGCTCGGAGTTCTTGCCGAAGAGGACCCATAGGAGGAAGGGTCCGCCAAGCACGCTGGTGATGACGCCGACCGGGATCTCCACGGGGGCGACGACTCGGCCCAGTGCGTCGGCGGCGCCCACGAGGGCCGCGCCGACCAGGGCCGAGCCGATGACCGGGACGCGGGTCGGGCCGCTGAGCCGGCCTGCGACGACGGGCGCGGCGAGCGCGACGAACGTGATCGGGCCGCCGATGCCGACGGCCACGCCGGACAGGGCGACGGCGAGCGCGAGGGTCAGGGCGCGCACGCGGCGGACGTTGACGCCGAGCGTGGCCGCCATGTCGTCGTCGAAGCGCAGGAGTTGCAGGCGGCTGCCCGCGACGAGGGAGAGCGGTACGAGGACGAGCAGGACGAAGGACAGGGGCGTGCCGACGCTCCAGTCACGGCCGCTGAGCGAGCCGACGGTCCAGAGGAAGACGCCGCCCGCGGTGTTGTCGTTCTCGCGGGACATGACGAGGTCGGTGACGGCGCCGATGACGGTGGAGACGCCGATGCCGACGACGAGGATGCGGTATCCCCCGCTGCCCGCCCCGCCCGCGCAGGCGACGACGACCATGGCCGCCGCGGCGGCGCCGAGCGGTCCGAGCCACCAGTCGCCGATCATGCCGGTGGACGAGCCGACGACGGAGGCGACGACGGCAGCGGTGGCGCCCTCGTTGACGCCGATGATGTCGGGGGTGGCGAGGCGGTTGCCCGCGAGCGTCTGGGTCAGGCACCCGGCGATGCCGAGCGCCGCGCCGACCATGAGCCCCACGGCGATCCGCGGGAGCCGGAAGTCCTGCACCAGCATCACGGTGGCGTAGTCGCCGGTTCCGAGCAGGCCGGAGAGGCTGTCGGAGAAGCTCATCCCGGTGGAGCTCGCGAAGGTGGCGAGCGCGACGACCACTCCGATCACCAGCGTGAGGCCGACCGCGGCGAGGGCGCTGCGATAGGGGAAGAGCCAGGAGAACGCCCCGGCGCGCACGGCGGTGGAGTCGGGCGGGGTGATGTCGGCCTGCGCCGCTTTCAAAGCCTCCGGGGCCCCGGCCTCCGGTATCTCTGGAGCACTCACGAGGCGACCCCCGCCGTGGACATCCGCTGCGATCGCGCGATCCAGATCAGCAACGGGCCGCCGATGAAGGCGAGAAGCACGCTCACGGGGGTCTCCCAGGGGCGGATGACGATCCTGGCGAGGAGGTCGGCGGCGATCATCACGTTCGCCGCGACCAGCGCGGAGAGCACCAGCTGGCCCGCCATCCGGGGTCCTGTGACCGCGCGGGCGGCGTACGGGGCGAGCAGGCCGAGGAAGGCGATGGGTCCCGCGAGGGCGACCGCCGAGCCCGCGAGGAGTGTCACCGCCGCCGCGACGATCAGGCGGATGCGCCCCGGGTGGTGGCCCAGGGAGCGTGCGCTGTCGTCGCCGAGCGCGAGGGCGGCAAGGGGCCGTACGCAGCAGAAGGCGATCAGGAGGCCGAGCGCGATCAGCGGGATCAGGGGGTAGGTCTCGGAGGTCTTGATGCCGGCCAGTGAACCGATGGTCCAGTAGCGGTAGGTGTCGAAGGTGGCCTGCTCGCCGAGCAGGACGTACGAGGTCATGCCGTGGAAGGTGGCGCCGAGCGCCGATCCGGCGAGGACGAGCCGCAGCGGTGAGCCGGCGGCCCGCCCGGACGCGGCGAGCAGCAGCACCACCCCGCTCGCGGCCATGCCGCCGACGAGGGCCCAAACCAACACGCCGTAGGCCGAGGTCACTTCGAAATACGTGAGACCGATCACAACGCCGAGCGCCGCCCCCGAGTTGACCCCGAGGAGGCCCGTCTCGGCGAGCGGGTTGCGGGTGACGGCCTGGAGGAGGCAGCCCGCGGCGCCGAGGGCGACGCCGACCAGGACGCCGGCGAGCGTACGCGGCAGGCGTACGTCCAAGACGGCGAGCCGTATCTGGGCGTCGGCCCGCGCGGAGGAGTCTCCGACGATGAAGTCCCAGGCCCGGCCCATCGGCGTCGACCCGGACCCGACCAGGAGCGAGAGGAGGCCAAGCAGAAGGAGCAGGACGACGAGGCCGGCGGCCGCCCACAGGGTGGGGCGATGCATCTTCGCCAAGTCCGGTATCGGAGGTCTGGATCCGGACGTTGGGACCGGCCCCCCTTGCGCAACCAACATGAAGTTAGCCTAACCTAACCTTGACCTGGAGCCCCGAGTCGGGGTGCGGGCGAACTCCCTGTTCCCTCAGGGGGATTTCGTCATGCCCCGACACGGCCAGGGATAACCCTTATGTCCGGTCTGACCCCCGGACGACAGAAGCATGGAGATCACGGACATGTCCTCGAACCACTCCCCGCGCACCCGGCTGACCGCGGTAGCGGCCCTCACTCTGGCCTCCGCGCTCGCCCTCTCCGCCTGCGGTTCCGACTCGTCCGACGACTCCGGCTCCAGCGACAAGGCCAAAAACGCGGGCAAGAGCGTGACCGTCACCGACGCCTCCGGTGCGAAGGTCAAGATTCCGGCCAATCCCGAGAAGGTCGTCGCGCTGAGCGAGATGGACCTGGACTCCGCCCTCGCCCTCAAGGTCAAGCCCGTCGGGCTCTCGGCGGGCAGAGGCCAGAAGGGTGCCCCCGAGTATCTGGCCGACCAGGCCAAGGGCATCCCGGTCGTGGGCGCGGTCACCGGGCCGGACATCGAGAAGGTCCTCCAGGCCAAGCCGGACGTCATCCTCGCCGGCCAGCTCGCCGACCAGCAGGTGCTCAAGCAGCTGCAGGCGATAGCCCCGACGGTCGTCACGATCGACCGGACCAAGGACTGGAAGAAGTCCCTGGAGCTCACCGGCAAGGTGCTCGGCAAGTCGAACGAGGCGAGCGCGTTCCTGAAGGACTACGACACCAAGGCCGCCGACGTGAAGAAGAACCTCGGCGACAACGCCGGGGCGAGCGTCTCCGTGGCGCGCTACTCCGCCAAGGGCACCGCCGTCATGCAGCAGGGCGTGTTCATCTCCGACGTCCTGAAGGACCTCGGCTTCAAGCGGCCCGGCATCCAGAACAAGAAGGGCGAGGGCCACTCGACGCCGCTCAGCGACGAGGACCTCAAGCAGATCGACGCCGACTGGCTGTTCATCGGCACGCTCGGCTCCAAGGGCCCGGACGCCGACCTCTTCAAGGAGCTGAAGGGCAAGGCCGCGTACAAGCAGCTCGACGCCGTCAAGAAGGACCACACCACCGAGATCGACGGATCGAAGTGGACCAGCCTCGGTGGCGCGCAGGCCGCCGTCTCCGTCCTGGAGGACGTCGAGAAGGCGATGGGCAAGTGACTTCCGGCATAACCGACCCCGAGCTCGCGGGCCGGGTGGCCCTGGTCACCGGCGCGGGCCGGGGCATCGGCCAGGCAGTGGCCCGCGCGCTCGCCGAGCGCGGCGCGCGGGTCGTGGCCGCCGACCGGTCGCCCGAGGTCAAGGAGCAGGGCGCCGAAGAGCGGCCCGCGGGCGGCGGCCGCGTCACCGGCATGGTCCTCGACGTCACCGACGCGGCTGCCGTGGACGCCGCGTTCAAGGAAGTCGAGCGCACCGTGGGGCCGTTGGACATCGTCGTGAACGTGGCGGGCATCCTGCGGCCCGCCCCGGTCGTCGAACTCACCGACACCGACTGGGCGGAGACCTTCGCCGTCAACACGAACGGCGTCTTCCACACCTCGCGCGCCGCGGCCCGCCGCATGACCGCGCGGGGCAAGGGCTCCATCGTGACGGTCGGCTCGAACGCCGCGGGCGTGCCCCGCACGCAGATGGCCGCGTACGCCGCCTCCAAGGCCGCCGCCACCATGTTCACCAAATGCCTCGGCCTTGAGGTGGCCCGCGACGGCGTGCGCTGCAACGTCGTCTCGCCCGGCTCCACCCACACCGACATGCAGCGGCAGCTGTGGACGGACGATCACGAGCAGGCCGAGGCCCGCGTCATCGGCGGCGACCCGGCCTCGTACCGGGTCGGCATTCCGCTCGGCCGGATCGCCGACCCCTCCGACATCGCCGAAGCGGTCGCCTTCCTGGTCTCCGACCGGGCCCGGCACATCACCATGCACGACCTGTACGTGGACGGCGGCGCCACCCTGCGCGCCTGAAACCCGCGCCGCTCTCCCCTACTTGACGAGGAGTCATCCGTGACACCCCCCAACGACGTGGTCGCACTCGACGCCCCCACCACCCCCGGGGCCGTCGGCGCGGCGACCGCGCTGCTCGACGCCTACCGACCCGGCGACACCAGGTTCTTCGCGTCGCCCACCCGCACCCTCCTCGCCCACGGCACGGCCGCCGAAGTGCCGCACGGCGAGCGGCCGTTGGCGGAGCGTGTCGCCGCGACCCTGGACGCCCAGCTGCGCGCGGGAAACCAGGCCCCCGTCGTGGTCGGCTCCATCCCCTTCGACCCCGCCGAGCCCGCCGTGCTCACCGTGCCCGAGGCGGCGCGCTGGGCGCCCGCCCTGCGCACCGACCCGCTCGTCGCCCTGCCCACGCCGCCGCCCGCCACCGCGGGCGGCTGGCAGCTGCGCGAGGTTCCCTCGGGCGAGGAGTACGCCGCGTCGGTCGAGGCCGCCGTGGCGCGCATGAAGAGCGGCGAGTTCGACAAGGTCGTCCTCGCCCGCACCCTGGAACTGTCCACCGACGGCCCGCTCGACCTGCCCGCGATGCTTCAGCGCCTGGCACGGCGCGACCCGCGCGGTTACTCCTTCGCCGTGCCCACGGGCGCGGGCCGCACTCTCCTGGGCGCGAGCCCGGAGCTGCTCGTCTCCCGGCACGGCAACCGCCTGACGGCCAACCCCCTGGCGGGTTCGACGCCCCGTTCGGCGGACCTCGCCGAGGACGTGCGCCGGGCCGCCGCGCTGCTCGAATCGGCCAAGGACCTGCACGAGCACGCCGTCGTGGTGGAGGCCGTGCACAAGGCGCTCGCCCCGTTCTGCGGCGACCTCGACGTGCCGGAGCGGCCCACTCTGGTCCGCACCGCCACCATGTGGCACCTGTCGACGACCGTCACCGGCGAACTCGCCGACCCCGCCACCTCCGCCCTGGAGCTCGCCACCGCCCTGCACCCGACCCCGGCGGTCTGCGGTACCCCTACCGGGCACGCCCGTGGCGTCATCGGCGAACTGGAGCCGTTCGGCCGCGGTCACTACACCGGCATGGTGGGATGGAGCGACGCGCGCGGCGACGGCGAGTGGGTCGTCACGATCCGCTGCGCGGAGGCCGAGGAGACGGACGACGGCGGACGCCTTCGGCTCTTCGCGGGCGCGGGCGTCGTCGCCGACTCGTCGCCGGAGGCCGAACGCGCCGAGACGGGCGCCAAGTTCCGTACGTTCCTGGACGCGGTGGGGGTCGACCGATGACGACGGCAGAGGGTCAGGCGGACAGCCGCACGGACGCGCCACCGATACCCGAGGCCTTCGCCGAGCGGTATCGCGCCGCCGGGTACTGGCGCGGCGAGACGTTCGGCGGCATGCTCCGCGAGCGCGCCGACGCGCACCCCGCCCGGGTCGCGATCACGGACGGGGACCGGAACTGGACGTACGGCGAACTCGACGTGCGCGCCGACCAGTTGGCGGCCGGGTTCGCCGCCCGCGGCATCTCCAAGGGTGACCGGGTGGTCGTCCAGCTGCCGAACATCGCCGAGTTCTTCGAGGTGATCTTCGCGCTCTTCCGGATCGGCGCCCTGCCGGTCTTCGCGCTGCCCGCGCACCGCGAGACTGAGATCCACTACTTCTGCGAGTTCACCGAGGCCGTCGCCTACGTCATCCCGGACAAGACCGGCGGCTTCGACCACCGCGATCTGGCGTCCAAGGTGCGCGCCGAAGTGCCCACCCTGCGCGACGTGTTCGTGGTGGGCGACCCGGGCGAGCACACCGCGCTCGCCGACGTGCCGCGCGAGCCGATCGAGATCGACGGACCCGAGCCGTCCGACCTCGCCTTCCTCCAGCTGTCGGGCGGCAGCACCGGCGTGCCCAAGCTGATCCCGCGCACCCACGACGACTACATGTACTCGCTGTGGGGCTCGAACGAGCTCTGCGGGGTGACGGAGGACTCCGTCTACCTCGTGGCGCTGCCCGCGGCGCACAACTTCCCGCTCTCGTCGCCCGGTTCGCTCGGTCTGCTCTACGCGGGCGGCCGTGTCGTGATGTGCCCGCAGCCCGACCCGGACACCGCGTTCCCCCTCATCGAGCGGGAGCGCGTGACCATCACCGGTCTCGTCCCGCCGCTCGCGCTGGTGTGGACGGACGCGGGCCGCACCACGCCGTACGACATCTCCAGCCTCGAAGTGCTCCTGGTGGGCGGCGCGAAGTTCAGCGAGTCGGCGGCCCGGCGGGTCGCCCCGGCGCTCGGCTGCACCCTCCAGCAGGTCTTCGGGATGGCCGAGGGCCTGGTCAACTACACGCGGCTCGACGACCCGGCGGAGACCATCGTCACCACGCAGGGCCGCCCCATCTCCCCGGACGACGAGATCCGCATCGTCGACGACCTCGACGAGGAGGTGCCGGACGGCGAGGCGGGCCACCTGCTGACCCGCGGCCCGTACACCATCCGCGGCTACTGGCGCGCGCCCGAGCACAACGCCCGCTCGTTCACCGCGGACGGCTTCTACCGCACCGGCGACATCGTGCGCCGCACCCCCACCGGGCATCTGGTGGTGGAGGGCCGGGCGAAGGACCAGATCAACCGCGGCGGCGAGAAGATCGCGCCGGAGGAGGTCGAGAACATCATCCTCGGCCACCCCCACGTCCACGACGTGTCGGTCGTCGCCGTCCCCGACGAGTACCTCGGCGAGCGGACTCTCGCGTACGTGATCCTGCGCGCGGACGCCGAACCGCTGAAGCCCGTCGTGATCAAGAAATTCGTACGGGAGCGCGGCCTCGCCGCGTACAAGGTGCCCGACCGCGTCGAGTTCGTCACCGCCTTCCCGCAGACCGGCATCGGCAAGATCAGCAAGAAGGACCAGCGGACGACCGCCGCCGCTCCCGGCAGCTGACCTCCGCGCAGCTACCCCTGTCCGTGTGCGACGGCCCTCCGGTCCACCCCCGCATTCCTGAGTTACCCGAAAGGCCCCCACCATGGCGCTCCCCGCCGTCACGCCCTACCCGATGCCCTCGTCCGACGAGCTGCCCGCCAACCGGGTCGCGTGGACCATCGACCCGCAGCGGGCGGTGCTGCTCGTCCACGACCTGCAGAACCACTTCCTGACCGCCTACACCCCCGACACCTCGCCCACCACGGAACTGCTCGCCAACGTCGGCGAGTTGGCGAAGTCGGCCCGCGCGGCCGGCATCCCCGTCCTGTACTCCGCGCAGCCCGGCGGCCAGTCGCCTGCCGAGCGCGGCCTGCAGCAGGACTTCTGGGGCCCGGGGCTGCCGGACGACGAGCACGCGAAGGCGATCGCGGGCCCGGTCGCGCCGGAGCCCGGCGACACCGTGCTCACCAAGTGGAAGTACAGCGCGTACGTCCGCACCGACCTCGAAGAGCGCATGCGCGCGGCGGGCCGGGACCAGATCGTCATCGTCGGCGTGTACGCGCACATCGGCGTCCTGATGACGGCCGCCGACGCGTGGATGCGGGACGTGCAGGCGTTCGTCGTCGCGGACGCCGTGGCCGACTTCTCCCGCGAGGACCACGACATGGCGCTGCGCTACGCGGCCGGCCGCTGCGCGGTCGTCACCACCACCGACACGGTTCTGAAGGGGATCTGACATGGCGCTCAGCGTGGAACTGATACGGGCCGACGTCGCCGATGTCCTGGGCGAGGACCCGGCCGACATCCCCGTCGACGAGAACCTCGTGGACTACGGCCTGGACTCGGTGCGCATCATGTCGCTCATCGAGCGCTGGCGCCGCGAGCACGACATCGCCGCGACCTTCGTGGACCTGGCCGAACAGCCCGCCATCGAGGCCTGGGTGAAGATCCTAGGGGCCTCGGCATGAGGCTCACCGCTGCCCAGTCGGGCATGTGGTTCGCGCAGGCGCTCGACCCCGGCAGTCCGGCCCAGAACACGGCCGAGTGCCTGGAGATCCACGGTCCCGTCGACCCGTCCCTGTTCGCGCGGACGCTGCGCCAGGTGGTGTCGGAGGCCGATGCCCTGCGCGTACGGATCATCGAAGGGGCCGACGGGCCGCAGCAGTTGGAGGTCGTCGAACCGACGCTCCCGCTGAAGGTGCGTGACCTGCGCGCCGCGTCCGACCCGGACGCCGAGGCGCGGGCGTGGATGCGCGAGGACCTGGCCACGCCGTTCGACCTGGCGGCCGGGCCGCTGTTCGCGCACGCACTGTTCCGCGTCGGCGACGAGCGCTGGCTGTGGTACCAGCGGGTGCACCACATCGTGATGGACGGGTTCGGCTACTCGCTCCTCGCCCGCCGCACCGCCGAGGTCTACACCGCGCTCGCCGCGGGCGAGGAGCCCGGCGAGAGCCCCTTCGGTCGGCTCGCGGACCTGGTCGCCGAGGACACCGCGTACCGCGCGTCGGAGACGTACGAGACGGACCGGCGCTTCTGGGACGGCGCCTTCGCCGACCGCCCCGACGCCCCCAACCTGGCCGGGCGCACCGCGCTGCCCTCCCGCACCTTCCACCGGCGCAGCGCCCGCCTCTCCCCCGAGGCGACCGCGCGGCTGCGGGAGTCTGCGTCCTCGATGCGGGCGACCTGGCCGGAGGTGCTCGTCGCCGCGCAGGCGCTGTACGTCTCGCGGGCCACCGGCTCCGCCGAGGTGGTGCTCGGCCTGCCGATGATGGGCCGCATGGGTTCGGTCGCGCTCCGCGTGCCCGGCATGGTGATGAACGTGCTGCCGCTGCGGCTCACCGTGACCCCGCAGGCGACGTTCGCCGAGCTGACCCGGCAGGTGGTGCTCGGCATCCGCGCCGCCCGCCGCCACCAGCGCTACCGCTACGAGGACATCCGCCGCGACCTGGGCCTCCTCGGCGAGGGCCGGTCCCTGGTCGGGCCGCTGGTCAACGTCATGCCGTTCGACTACGGCCTGACCTTCGCGGGCGCCCGCACCGAGGCCCACAACCTGTCCGCCGGCCCGGTCGACGACCTCACGGTCAACGTCTACGACCGCGCCGACGGCAGCGGCCTGCGCATCGACTACGACGGCAACCCCGCCCTGTACGAGCCCGACGAACTCGGCGCCCACCAGGCGCGGTTCATGGAGCTTCTGGAGCGCATCGCCGAGACGGAGCCGCACACGCCGCTCGCCGAGCACACGATCGCCCGCCACGCCGAACTCACGCTGGTGGTCGACGAGTTCAACGCCACCGCGCACCCGGTACCGCCCACCACGCTGATCGGCCCGATCGAAGGCCAGACGGTCCGCACCCCGGACGCCACCGCCCTGGTCTTCGGCGACCAGGACCTTACGTACGCCGAGCTGAACGCCCGCGCCAACCGGCTCGCCCACCACCTCGTCGAGATCGGCGTGCATCCGGGCGCGCTCGCGGCGGTCGCCGTGCCCCGCTCCCTGGACCTGGTGATCACGCTCCTCGCGGTGCTGAAGGCGGGCGGCGCCTACCTGCCCCTCGACCCGGACTATCCGGCGGACCGTCTCGCGTACATGCTCCAGGACGCCGGTCCGGCCTGTGTGATCGCCGACCGCGCCGACCGGGTGCCCGCGTCGGGTGTCCCGCTCGTCGCCCTGGACAGCCTGGACACGACGCCGTACGGCACGTACGACCCGCCGCGCGCGCTCACCCCGCACCACCCCGCGTACGTCATCTACACCTCAGGGTCGACCGGCCGCCCCAAGGGCGTCGTCGTGCCGCACGCGGCGATCGACAACCGGCTGCGCTGGATGCAGGCCGAGTACGAACTCGCTCCCGGTGACCGGGTGTTGCAGAAGACTCCGTCCGGGTTCGACGTGTCGGTCTGGGAGTTCTTCTGGGCCCTGCGGGTGGGCGCGACGCTCGTCGTCGCCGAGCCCGGCGGCCACAAGGACCCGGCGTATCTGGCGCGCGTCATCCGCGAACAGGACGTCACCGTCTGCCACTTCGTGCCGTCGATGCTCCAGGTGTTCCTGTCCGAGCCGGCCGCCGCCGGCTGCAAGGGTCTGCGGCACGTCTTCTGCAGCGGCGAGGCCCTGCCGCGCGAGACGGTGCGGGAGTTCGGGCGCGTCCTCGACGGCGTACCGCTGCACAATCTGTACGGTCCGACCGAGGCCGCCGTCGACGTGACGTACCACCCGTGCGCCACCGACGCGACGGGCCCGGTGCCGATCGGCAAGCCCGTCTGGAACACCCGTCTGTACGTCCTGGACGCGGCGCTCCAGCCCTGCCCGCCCGGCGTACAGGGCGAGTTGTACCTCGCGGGCACCCAGCTGGCAGCCGAGTACCTGGGCAGGCCCGAGCTGACCGCCGCCCGTTTCGTCGCCGACCCCTACGGCCCGCCCGGTACCCGCATGTACCGCACGGGCGACCTGGCGCGCTGGACCGAGCACGGCGAGATCGAGTATCTGGGCCGCACCGACCACCAGGTGAAACTGCGCGGCCTGCGCATCGAACTCGGCGAGATAGAGGCCGAGTTGGCCGCCGACGCGGCAGTGGGCGCGGCCAGCGTCCTGGTCCGCGAGGACCGGCCCGGCGACCAGCGGCTCGTGGGGTACGTGACGCCCTCCGACACCGGGTCCGTCCCCGACCCCGAGGAGCTGCGTGCGCGGCTCGCCGGAACACTGCCCGACTACATGGTGCCGGGCGCGATCCTCGTCCTTGACGACTTCCCGCTCAGCCCGAACGGCAAGCTGGACCGGCGCGCGCTGCCCGCCCCCTCCTTCGAGGGCTCGGGCGACGGCGGCCGGGTGCCCAGCGGCCACCGCGAGGAGACACTCACGCGGCTCTTCGCCGAGATTCTCGGCGTGCCCCAACTCGGCGTCGACGACGCGTTCTTCGACCTCGGCGGCACGTCGCTCCTGGCGGCCCGCCTCGTCTCCAGGGTCCGCGACACGCTGGGCGCCGAGCTCACCATCGGCACGCTGTTCCAGGCGCAGACCCCGGCGGCGCTCGCCGCCCACCTGGACGCGGACCACAGCGAGGCCGACCACGCCCTGGACGTGCTGCTTCCGCTGCGCGCGGGCGGCGACCGCACCCCGCTGTTCGCCTTCCATCCGGCGGGCGGCATGAGCTGGTGCTACTCGGGGCTGCTCTCGCGGCTCGACCCCGGCCAGCCGGTGTACGGGCTCCAGGCGCGCGGCCTGCACGGCGAGGGCGAGCTCCCCTCCACCATGGAGGAGATGGCGGCCGAATACGTCGAGGCACTGCGCGCGGTGAGGCCGCACGGCCCCTACCGGCTGCTCGGCTGGTCGGTCGGCGGTGTACTGGCCCACACGGTCGCCGTACTGCTCCAGGAAGCGGGCGAGGAGGTCGAGCTGCTCGCACTGCTCGACGCCTATCCGTCCGACCAGTGGCGCGACGCCGCGGTCCCGGAGGAGGCGGACGCCCTGGGGGCCCTCCTGCGGATGGCCGGCTACGACCGCACCGACGAACTCACCCGCGAGGACGTCCTGGCCACGCTCCAGCGTGAGGGCAGCGCCCTGGCCGGCCTGCCCGACCGGACGCTGACGGCGGTCCTCGACATCGTGGTCAACAACGCCCGTCTGATGCGCGAGCACGACCACCGTCCCTTCGAGGGCGACGCCCTGTTCTTCACGGCGGCCGCGCCGCGCGCCGAGGACTGGCTGACGAGGGAGGCCTGGGCACCGTACGTCAGCGGCTCGATCAGCAATCACGACGTGGACTGCCTGCATCCTGAGCTGACCCAGCCGCGCCGTCTCGACGAGGTCTGTGCCGTACTCGCCGCCCGCCTCAAGGAGCTGGACCACGCATGACGACCACGCCCGGCCCCTTCGACCCGGCCGTCGACGACACCGAGCCGACCCATCTGGTCCTGGAGAACGCGCTCGGCGAGTACTCCCTGTGGCCGCTCTTCCGCCGCGTGCCCGAGGGTTGGCACACGGTGTACGGACCGCAGACGTACGGTCGCTGCGTGGCCCGCCTCCAGGATCCGCCCGCGTGACGGAGATCAAGCTCGTCCGCCCGGCCCCGCTCGACGTGTCGCTCCTCGACACGGACGAGCGGCGCCGGGCGGCGGCGTTGCGGCGCCCCGCGGACCAGGAGCTGTACGCGGCGGCGCACTCGGCGCTGCGTCGTCACCTCGGCGCGTGTCTGTCCGTCGATCCGGCGGCGGTGGAGCTGGTGCGTCTTCCGTGCCCGCTGTGCGGCGGCCCGCACGGTCGCCCCGCCGTCGCAGGAGGGTCGGGCCCGCACTTCTCGCTCTCGCACACGGACGGCCTCGCCCTGCTCGCCTTCGCGGACCGGCCGGTAGGCGCCGACGTCGAGAGGCTGCCGTCCGCCGAGGTCATGACCGACGTGGCGGCGTCCCTGCACCCGCGGGAGCAGGACGAACTTGCCGGACTCCCCGTAGCGGAGCGACCCCTGGCCTTCGCCCGCTGCTGGACGCGCAAGGAGGCGTGCCTCAAGGGGACCGGCGAGGGCCTCGCCGGTGGCGGGATGGCGGCGCTCCTGGTGGGAACGGGGCCCGTGCCCCTCGACGTCCCGGGCTGGGCGGTGCGGGACGTGGCCGTCCCGGACGGCTACGCGGCGGCGGTCGCCGTCGCGGATCGAGGGGACCGGTCGCCGAGCAGCCCGACGAGCCCGTCCGCGAGCTCGGTGCGCCAGCACAGGTAGTCGTGCCCGCCGTTGAACTCGCGGTACACGGCGTCCTCGTACCCCTTCTCCCGCAGCGTGGCGCGCAGCCTGCGCATGGCGGGCAGCGCGACCCACTCCTGCTCGCCCGCCGACAGCCAGAACCGCACGGGCAGCCTCTCGCTCGCGGCGATGCGCCCGGTCAGCCACTCGGAGCGTTCGAGGTCGGGCCCGTCGGGCCACCAGAAGGAACCCGACTGCGCGAGGACGCGGCCGAACCGTCCCGGCGCGGTCACACCGGCGAACGCGGCGGTGAGGCCGCCTAGGCTCTGGCCCGCGACGACGGTCCGCGCCGGATCGGCGGTCAGCGAAAGCCGTTCGCCCGCCCAGGGCAGCAGCTCGGTCTCCAGGAAGCCGACGAAGCGTTCGTTGCAGGCGAGTTCCTCCCAGCGCTGGTCGGCGCCGAGGGATTCGGGCAGCAGGGCGGCGAGGGGCGGGACGCGGCCGTCGGCGATGAGGTTGTCGAGGAGTGCGGCGACATCCAGGCCCGGCTGCCACATCTCGCCGTCCATGAGCACCAGGACCGGCAGGTCGCGACCGCCGCCCGGCGGCTCGTAGAGATGCACCCGCCGTTCGTTGCCGAGCAGTTCGCTGCGGACGGTGTGGGTGCTGACCGTGCCGCGCGCCACTCCGTCACGGCGCCGCCAGTCGTCGCCGGTCGGGGCCTGCGGCAGCTCTACGCACGAGACCGGTTCGCCGCCCCAACGGCGGGCGAGCGTACGTGAGTTGAGCGGGTCGGTCCGGTGTTGGCGCCGCAGCCAGGGCCAGTAGGCGGCCTCGTCCGTCCGCGGCCCGTCCCCCTCGTCCACGCACAGGCCGTAGGTGGCCCGCCAGTCCGCGCGCATCCGGATCGACCAGTGCCAGATGTCCGTGCCCGGCACCCGCTCCATCAGATTGCCGGACAGGTCACGCGGGTCGACGATCTTGTTCGGCATCACCAGGACGGCGCGGGTCGCCTCCGTGCCGCGCCACAGGAAGGTGACCACCCGCTGCTTCTCGTCGCCCAGCGGATCGGGCTCGACGAGCGGTGTGCCGCCCGCTGCCCGCACGGCGCCCCAGAAGTCGCCGCCGCGCGCGGCCCGCGCCAGCCACGCACTGTCCGCACGCTCGACGGGTCGTGGCCGCGGGATGCGGGGCGGCCTGCGGGTCGCTCCGGCGGGAGGAGCGGTGTGCGGCATCGGGGGCCTCCGGGGGTTACTGCGTACGTATAGATAAGGGTGACCTTACTTGAGTCGGCCACCCCTGTGATGACCAGGGGCGGGCCACCTCCTCACGCGCGGGGGCCACCGGTACATTGCCGCCTATGTCGATACCGAATCCCCAGCCCAACCAGCCCGGCCAGCCCAATCCGTATCAGCAGACCCCGAATCCCTATCAGCAGCCGCCGGGCGCGACGGCCCCCCAGCCCTACGGCCAGCCGCCGGGCCCGTACGGACAGCAGCCGGGCCCCTACGGCCAGCCGCCCGCCCCGCCCGCTCCCCCGGCGGGACCGCGCAAGCCCACGCCGGGCTGGGTGTGGGGGATCGGCGGTGTCGTCGTCGCGTCGGCCCTGTGGGCGGGCGGCCTGTTCGCCACCGGGAACCTCGGCTCGGACGACGACGCGAAGGCGGACCTCGCCGGATATCAGTACAAGGAGAACCTCTGCGACGTCTCCCCGCTCGACGGTTTCAAGAAGAAGTACGAGGTCGACACGGACTCCACGTCGACCACGCACTACGGCTCGCGGCAGAAGGGTTTCGACCTGAGCTATTGCAGCCGCAAGCTCAAGGACCCGGAGGAGACCGCCGACTCCTACACGAGCATCTACGTCTATTCGACGGCCCGCTGGCACAAGGCGACCGACCCCGCGGGCGAGTTCGCCTCGGAGCAGAAGGCCTACGAGGACCAGTCCCAGAAGACGTACACCTACAAGACCAAGGCCGTGAGCGGCATCGGCGACGAGGCGTACCTGGTGACCGACACGAGCGGCACCGACGAGAAGTCCCTCAACGGCATGACCCTCGCCGTGCGCGAGGGCTGGTTCACCGTCGAGATGCGCTGGAGCTTCTACGGGGGCGGCCCGGACGACAAGATCGAGCCGCCGACCGCCGCGGAGGTCGAGGAGATGCTCAAGACCGACGTTCGCGCGGAGATGGCCGGGCTCAAGAAGGGCTGATCCCGGGGCGGGGTCGCGCCGGGCGGTTCAGGGGCGCGGCCACGGGTGTCCCTCCAGGGTTTCGATGTCGCTGTTGAAGCGCTGGAGGAAGCCGGCGAACGTCTCGACGTCCTGCGCCGACCAGTTGTCCATGACCTTCTCCAGGCCCTGGACGTATTCGGAGCGGTCGGCGTCGAGCAGCCGCGCGCCCTCGGCGGAGATGCGGAACTTGCGGGCCATGCCGCCGTCGGGGTCGGGGATGCGCTCGACGAGTCCGGAGCGCATCATCGCCGCGGTCTGCCGGTTGAGGGTGGAGGCGTCCAGGCCGAAGGCTTCGGTGAGCTGGCCGATGGACATCGGGCCGTCCATCTGGATGCGGCTGAGCAGGATGTACGCGCTGCGGTCGAGGCGCCCGCCGGAGGAGCGCGTGCGGGGATTGAAGAGATGCGAATGCCGTCCGAGCAGCATCGTCTCGAATTCGACGCGGCCGACGGGCTTCTCCGTGCGGCCAGCGGGCTTGTCCTTGCGGCGACCGGGCTTTTCCATGGAGCCATTCTACGCGGTATATGCATAATGCACTTTATGTGCATGGCGCATAGCTCGGATCCGCAGGCGCGACCACGCCGTTCACTCCCGGGCGAGGCCGTTCACTCCCCGCCGAGATCGAGCGAGGCGCTGTCCCTGACGAGCCGTGCGGCCAGGGCGCGGATGATCTCGGTGCCGAGGACCGCCTGGCCCCGGGCGTTGAGATGCATGCC
The DNA here is from genome assembly GCF_014649775.1 of Streptomyces longisporoflavus. GTDB lineage: Bacteria > Actinomycetota > Actinomycetes > Streptomycetales > Streptomycetaceae > Streptomyces > Streptomyces longisporoflavus. Next base: position 213,901 of record NZ_BMTR01000004.1, read on the forward strand.
GTCGGTGCTCCAGATCGACTCCTCGCGGCCCGTCGGGTGGCTCTGCATGTCGATGTGGACCGCGTCGAGGCGCTGGGCCACGGTCCGCATGCGCCGCGACAGGACGGCCAGGCGCTCACGGACCACGTCCCGGTAGCGCGGGTCGAAGTGCGGGTTGCCGATGACGTCGAAGAAGCCGGAGGTCACCAGCGTGCCGACCGCGCTCAACGGCGTGAAGAGCGCCTCGAATTCGCTCTGCGCCGCCTCGGGATCGAAGGCCTTGCGCAGGCCGTCGTTGGCCCCGCACAGCGCGATCACCAGATCGGGCCGGAAGTCCAGCGCGGGCCGCAGCTGGCTCTCGCGCACCTGCGCGGTCATCAGGTCGCGCCGACCCAGGTTGAGGTGCACCAGGTCCGGCCGCACCGCGCGGAGGGCGTCGACGACCAGGGTCGACCAGGGCTCGTCGCGGTAGCCGGGGCGGGGCTCGCTGATGCCCTGCGCGACGCTGTCCCCGACGATCACCAGGCGGGACCAGGGGGCGCCCCTGAGCAGCGCCGCTCCCTCGGCCGGTAATGCCACGTAGGGGTCGTTCTTTTCCGTGTACGGGTCCTTGTACTCCGCCACGTCGATCGTTCCCATGCCCGTGTCCTTCCGTGAGCCGCGTGTCATGCCGCCCGACACTGGCACCCGCCCGCGGCGCCGCGCTGGCGGGAATACGACATCACCGCGGCATCCGCACCGCGCCCTCGCGGGGGTCCGTCATCTCAGCTCATGTCAGCACCGTCTCAGCGCCGTGCAAGGCGGGACTTGAACGATGAGCGTGCGCTTCCCCAGTCACCCAGCCATCGAAGGAGCCCGGTGTGATCGTCCTCGGCTACAACGGCTTCACCCACGGCGCCGACACATTCGGGCGGCTCTACGGAGCGACCGGGATCGACCGACACAGCATCCTGGGCCACGACGCGGCCGTCGCCCTCCTGGTCGACGGGGAGTTGGTGGCCGCCGTCGAGGAGGAGCGGCTGAACCGGGAGAAGAAGACCTCCGCCTTCCCCGCCCGTTCCCTCGATTGGTGTCTGGACACCGCCGGCGTACGGCTCGACCAGGTGGACGCCGTCGCGTTCCCCTGGGCGTTCACCCCCGGCCTGGTGCACACGATGATCCAGGACGTCGGTCGCAGCGAACTGTCCGTGGAGCAGAAGTTCGACCGGCTCAGGCGGTTCGGCGAGCTCCACGCGGGCCTGGTCAGCAAGGAAGCCATCCACGCCGATTTCAGACAGCGCACCGGCCACGACCTGCCCGCGGAGAAGCTTCTCCTCGTGCCGCACCACATGGCCCATCTGATGTGCGGCTACCACCTCTCCGGCGAGCGGGACACGGCGTTCATGGTGAGCGACGGCCGCGCCGAACGGCTCTCCTCCGTCACGGGCGAGGTGCGTGACGGGCAGGTCCGGCTCTTCGAGAGGTCGGCCATCGGCGTCGACAACTCCCTCGCCCTGCTCTTCGGGGAGATCACCCGTTACCTCGGCTTCATGCCCAACAACGACGAGTACAAGGTGATGGGCCTCGCGGCGTTCGCCCCGCCTCCGTCCCCCGCGGACAACCCCCTGCTGCGGCACGTGGTCGAACTGCGCGAGGAGGGCCGCTACGCCCTCGCGCTCGCCAACGACCCCAGCGGCACCCGCGGTTACTACCCCCTTCTGGACCAGCTCTTCGGCGGCGACGAAGAGCTCCGCGAGAAGACGGAGTTCCGGGCGACGGTGGCCGCCGCCGCACAGCAGATGGTCGAGGTGGTCACCGCGCACCAGTTGCGCGCCCTGGAGCGCGGCACCGACCTGACCCGGCTCGTCTACGAGGGCGGCCTCGCCCTCAACTGCGTCAACAACTCCAAGCTCCTGGAGAACTCCCGCTTCACCGACATCCACGTCAGCTTCGGCGCGAGCGACCCGGGCGTGGCCATCGGCGCCGCCGTCTACGCGGCCCGCCTCGAGCCGCGACCGCGCCCGGCCCCCGCGACCCCCTACCTCGGACCCTCGTACGACGACGGGCAGCTGCTGCGCGCCCTGCACGAGCACGCCGACCGGGTGGAGTGGACCGAGCTCGACGAGGACGCGGTGGCCGGGCAGACCGCCAAGCTGCTCAGCGAGAAGACCGTCGTCGGGTGGTTCCAGGGGCGCGCCGAGTACGGCCCGCGCGCCCTGGGCAACCGCAGCATCCTGGCGAACCCCGGATTCGCCGACATCAAGGACATCATCAACACCCGGGTCAAGCACCGCGAGCCGTTCCGCCCCTTCGCACCGGTCGTCCTGGAATCCGAGGCGCCGCGCGTCTTCGACATGGGCAAGAAGGCGTCGTCCCCGTACATGACGTTCGTCTTCGCGGTGCGGCCCGAGTTCCACGACGTCATCCCCGGCGCCATGCACGTCGACGGCACGTCCAGGGCCCAGACCGTCACCGCGGACTCGAACCCGAGACTGGCCGAACTTCTCTCCGCCTTCACGGAGTTGACCGGCGTGCCGTGTCTGGTGAACACGTCGTTCAACATCGCGGGCGAGCCGATCGTCTGCTCGCCCGCCGACGCGCTGGCCTGTTTCCTGCACACCGAGATCGACTGCCTGGTCCTCGGTCGCTTCCTGGTCGTCAAGAAATGACGGACGCCGACAGGACACAGCAGGACGGGACGGGCCGCCACTCCGTGGGCACCCTGCTCGAAGCGGCCCTTTCCGGGCTGACCCGCACGCCCGGCCGCGAGGCCCCGCTGGCGGAGGCCTGCATCGCCTCCGTCGAGTGCGCACTGCAACTCGCGGCGATCGCCGAGCGGGCGGGGCACGTGCCGGACGACGAGACGCTCGGCCGCGAGGCGCGCGAGGCCCTGGCCGCCGCCCGCGCCTCGGTCGTCGCCGCCACCTGCGCGGTCCGGTCCATCGAGGACAGGCGGCGCGGCCTCCCGGGAGGCCGGGCATGACCGCGGCGGACACGGCTGACACGACTGACCACCGCCGGGAGCCCGGCGCCTCACTCACCCGGCACCTCGCCGAGTGGGCGGCGGGCCTGCGCCATCCGGACCTGCCCGAACGGATCGAGGCGTACGCGACCAGTGCGGTCATGTCGCACCTCGCGGTGCTGCGGGCGAGCCTCGGCCACCCCCTGGGCCGCAAGCTGGTCCGGGCGTTCGGCAGTCCGCTCTCGCACGACCCGTGCCGGGCGGCGCAGGTGATGGCCGCACTGTCCTCGTGCCTCTACTACGAGGACAGCATGTACGCGGGCCACGTCACGCACGCCTCCGTCGGGGTCCCGCTGGCCTTCCGGCGCTACCAACGCCTGGACGGCAGGGCCCTGTTGACCGCGGTCGTCGCCGCGAACGAGTGCGCCGCCCGGGTCACCGCGGCGGGCGCGCTGGGTCCGCTGAGCGGGCAGGGCACCTCGTACACCCAGCTCGTGGGCGCCGTGGCGGCCCGGCTGCACGGCGCGGGGTCCCCGGCCGGGCTGTGGCCGGATGCCTGGGGGCTCGCCCTCGCGATGCCGCCGTGGCCGCTGCGGCGGGCGCTCCTCGGCAGCGAGGCCAAGGTGCTCTCGGCGGCGGTCCCGGTGCGGACCGCGCTCGACGCGTGCGACGCGGCGGTCGCGGGACTGCGGGGCGCCGAGGACATCCTGGAGCATCCGGGCGGACTGCTGGCCAAGTTCTCCCACGTGCCGTCGCCCGAAGCGGTCACGTCCGGGCTCGGCACCCGCTGGCACACCGAGACACTGACCTTCAAGACGCGCCCGGCCGGCGCGTACGTGGACGCGGCCGTCGACTGCGCCGCCCAACTGCACACCCGGCTCTCCCGCGAGGACATCCGCGGCATCGCGGAGATCGTCGTCTCGGCGCCCCGGCTGACCATCGCCATGGACCAGCAGGGCTCCCCGTACGTCGACCGGGAGCGGTCGGCGATCATGGCGCTCAACGTCTCCGTCGCCTACAACGTCGCCACCGCCCTCACCACCGGCACTGTCACCCCCTCTGACCTCGCCGAACCGGCCACCGCGGACCCCGTGCGCTGGTCCCTCGCGGACCGGGTCCGGCTTGAGTACGACGCCGGTCTCAGCCGCGACGTCCTGCGCGCCACCGCCCCGTTGGGCGAGGCACTGCGGCAGGCCGGGGCGAGGGGCCGGCAGTGGCTCGCGGATTTCACCGGCGAGAACACGGCCGCCGCCGGGGTCACGGGGCCGCCGAGCACCACGTTCCGCGAGGCCGACAAGGCGGTGGGGGCCCGGCTGCGGGTGACCCTGTGCGACGGCCGGGTGCTCGACGCCTCGTGCGAACGGCCCAAAGGGGCCGCCGGACCCGAAACCCGGCGCACGCACCGCGAACTCGTCCGGGACAAGCTCGCCTCGTCCGGGACATCGGGCGAGGTGATCGACGGCCTCGACCGTCTCGCCTCGCTGGACGCACGGCAGGTCGACGCCCTCGTGAACAGGGCGCTGTCCGAGCCGCTGCCCGCGACCGAACCGCCGCCCGGTTCCGGTCCCTTGCTGGAGTCCGGTCTGCCGCGAAGTTCCTGAGCGGCCCGGACGACACCCGATCCGACTCCGACTGCCGTACAGGACAAGGCGGTCGGAGGAAGGGGACACCCCACCATGTCCGACCACGCGCCCAGGTTCACCTATCCGACCCGGCGGAAGGACCCGCTGGTGCCGCCCGCCGAGTACGCGCAGGCGCTGCGCGAGGAGCCGGTGTGTCCCATCACCCTCGCCACCGGCGACCCCGCCTGGTTCGTGGCCCGCCACGACGACGTACGGACCGCGCTGTCCGACCGGCGTTTCAGCAGGGAGGCACTGTTCCGCCCCGGCGCCGCCCGCGCGCAGGTGGTCGAGCCCGATCCGCACAGCATGCTCACCATGGACCCCCCGCGACACACCCGGCTGCGCAAGCTCGCCAACCGGGCCTTTGGTGCGCAGCGCGTCGAGCGCCTGCGGCCGTACATCGAGCAGGTCGCCGCGGACCTGCTCGACGCCATGGAGGCCGGGCCCTGCGAGGGTGACCTCGCCGAGAGGTACGCGCGCCCGTTCGCGCTGCGCGTCATCTGCCGCACGCTCGGGGTGCCGTTCGAGGACCACGACGAGTTCGGCGCCTGGACGGACCGCTTCATGTCGCTCACCAAGTACCCGCCCGAGGAGATCAACCGTGCCAACGAGGAGATGCGGGCCTACTTCGCGCGCCTCGTCCGTCTGCGGCGCGAGGAACCCGGCGACGATCTCATGAGCGCTCTCGTACGCATCCACGACGCGGAGGGCGAGCCGTCCGAGCCCGAGATCGTGGGCCTGGGGGCGCTGTTGCTGCTCGCGGGCCACGACACCACGGTGACGGTGCTCTGCGGCGGCACCGTGACCCTGCTCGGCCATCCCGACCAGCTCGCGCTGCTGCGTGAGGACCCCGGGCTCTACCCCGACGCCGTCGAAGAGGTCGTACGCCTCAACGGCCCCGGCGGCGGCACCTCCATCCGGATCACGACGAGCGACGTGCGCCTTGGCGCCACGGTCATCCCCGAGGGCTCGGCGGTGCTCGCGTCGGTGGGCACCGCGAGCCGTGACCCCGAGGTCTACCCCGATCCCGACCGCTTCGTGATCCGGCGCGAGAACCGCACGCAGGTGGCCTTCGGGCAGGGCCCGCACTTCTGTATCGGCGCGAATCTCGCCCGTGCCGAACTGGCCATCGGACTGCGCGCCCTCTTCGACCGGCTCCCGAGGCTGCGGCTCACGGTGCCGGAGCAGCAGCTGCGCTGGAAGGACTTCGCGGCTCTCGGGGGCTGGGAAGAAGTGCCTGTCGCGTGGGGGTGAGCGAGCGTGACACTCTCCTCATCGGCGCCTCCCGCGATCCCTTCCACGATCCCGCCCGCGGTCGCGTTCTTCGACGTCGACGAGACGCTGATCTCGGTCAACGGCATGGCCCGGTTCCTGCGCCACCAGATGCGGGCCCGCGGGCTGCCGCGCGCCGCCTTCGACGAGGCGGTGCACGGGCTGCGGGCCCTCGGGGAGCGCGGTGCGTCGCGGGCCGAGGTGGCGCGCGCCTACTACCGCCTCTACGCGGGCTGCGACGAACAGGAGCTCGCAGCCCTGGGCAGGGCTTGGTTCGCCGAGGAACTCAGTTCCGCCGAGGGGCTTTTCCTTGCGGACAGCGTGGCGGCACTGCGCGAGCACCGGCGCAGGGGCGAGGCGGTCGTTCTCGTCTCGGGGTCTTTCGCGCCCTGCCTGGACCCCGTCGCGGAACGGCTCGGCGTCGATGCGGGCGCGGTGTTCTGCGCCCGGCCGGAGACGGTCGACGGCGTCATGACCGGCGTGGTCGACGGCACGATGACCGGCGAGGAGAAGGCCGTCGCGGTGCGCGCGCTGCTCCGAGAGCGCGGGATTTCCGGTCAGCGCTGTCATGCGTACGGCGACCACGCGTCCGACCTGGCGATGCTGCGCGCCGTGGGCCACCCCGTGGTGGTGGGCACGGATCCGGTGCTGCTCCGGCATGCCGAGGCCGGCGGCTGGCGGCGGCTGCCCGGCGCTGAAGCCGGCACCGGCCCCGGCCCCGGCACCCGTACCGGCACTCCGCGGCCTCGTCGTATTCCTGCCAGCGCGCGCCCCCGGACCTCGCGAGAGTGAGGGACGTCCCTACGGCGAAGGATTGGTGGGCCAATGGTACGAGACCCGGCAGCTGTTGGTGTGGGTGTGGAGCCGAGTCACCCTGCGCCGCCCAGTTACCCGGTGGTGGTGACGCTCGCCGCGGGTGCCATCTTCCTCTCGATCCTCGACGCCACCGTGGCGAACCTCGCGGTGACGGACATGCACGCCAGCTTTCCCGATGCCTCGGTGACCGATCTGACCTGGGTCATCTCGTTGTACGCCATCGTGTTCGCCTCTTTCCTCGCACCCGCGGGCCGTCTCGCGGACGTGCTGGGGCGACGTCGTCTCTACACCCTCGGCATGGGCCTGTTCACCGCCGCCTCGCTGCTGTGCGCCGTGGCCCCCGGCCTCCCCACGCTCCTTGTCGCGCGCGGACTTCAGGGGCTGGGGGCCGCGGCCATGATTCCGGCGTCGCTCGCCGTGCTCCTGGTCGATGTGAACCCGCTGCGCAGAGGGGCGGCGATCGGACTGTGGAGCGCCGCCGCGTCCGCCGCGGCGGCGGTCGGGCCGAGCGTCGGCGGCATTCTCATCGACACGGTCGGCTGGCGCTCCGTGTTCTTCATCAATCTCCCCCTCGGCATCGCCCTGCTCCTGGGGATCAGGGCCGTCCGCCGATCGGTCCCCCGCAAGCAAGGCCTTCCGGACGTGCTCGGCACGGCTCTTCTCGCGGCAGGCACCGGGCTCGTCGTGCTCGGCATCACCCAAGGGCAGGAGTGGGGTTGGGGCGGCCCGCGCGTAGTGGGGTGCCTCGTCGGTGGTCTCGGTCTGCTTGCGGCGGCACTGGTACGGGCGGGGCGGCACCCGCGTCCCGCTCTGCAGACCAGACTGTGGCGCAGCAGGGATTTCGCGCTGGCCAACCTCGTCTCGTTCTTCTTCGGTGCGGCGCTGTACTCCTGGCTCCTGGTCGGGGCGTTCTTCCTGGTGGAGGTCTGGCAGTACTCGCGGATGGCGGCCGGTGTGTCGATGATCCCGTCGGCGCTGCTCTCCGCGGCCGTCGCGGCCCTGGTCGGCAGGTCCCTGGGCAGGCGCAGTCCGCACATCGCGGTGTTCTGCGGCGCTACGGCCCTGGTGGCGGCCGAACTCTGGCTGGGCATCACGCTCTCCTCGCAGGCCGCCCTGTGGAGCATGTGGATTCCGGTGGGGCTGCTCGGCGGTGCCGGGATCGGCGCCATCAGCACCGGGGTGAACAGCGCGGCGGCCCTGTCCGTGAAACCGGCGGACTTCGCGGGCGCCACGGGCCTCAACATGGCGGTACGGCAGATCGGCGGCGCCCTCGGTGTCGCGGTACTGGCCGCGATCCTGCCCGCCCGGACCGCGTCCGAGCCCGGCCCCTACAGCCACGTGGTGTTCTTCAGCTGCGCCGCGGCGGCCGTCGCGGGCCTGCTCGGACTCGGCTTCTCACAGCGCCGGGGCCGGAACCGGGGTCTGGATGGGGATCGGGGCCAGGGGGCGGCCCTGCCCGAGACTCCGGCCGCCGCCGAACCACTTCCCTCGCGCCGGCTGCCCTTGTTCAGGAGACCAACGTGAACGCCACCGCCCAGCACGAGCAGAACGAGCCGCACCACCGCCATCGCGACGCCGGGAGCGACGACTCCCGCGCCCTGGCCCCCGCCCCCGTCCCCGCCCTCGTCCGCGCACCGTGGCGGCGGTTCGTCGTCCTGGGTGACAGCGGGGCCAAGTGCCCGCAGCCCGGGAGCAGTCCCGGCTGCCGCCCCTGGGCGGACCACGTGGCCGAGGTGCTGCGTACGGTCCGCCCCGAGCTGGCCTATCTCAATCTGGGCCGGCGTGATCACTCGGCGGCCCGGGTCAGGGCGGGGCAGCTGGCCAAGGCCCTGGCGTTCCGGGGCGATCTGGCCGCGGTCGTCGCCGGAGGCCGGGAAGCACTGCGCGACCCCTTCGACGTGGACGCCACCGAGGCGGAGCTGAGCAGGATCGTGGGACCGCTGCGGGCTTCCGGCGCCGACGTGCTCGCCCTGGGCCCGTTCGGCCCCGGCCTCCTGACATCGGCGGCCGAACAGCACAGGAACGGCCCGCAGCACAGGAGCGACCCTCAGCAGCGGCTGCGGCTCCTCTCGCGGCGCATCCGCGAACTGGCCCTGCGGCACGGCGCGTTGTACGTCGACATGACGACGCCGACCGCAGCAGCCGCCACCGTCATCCGCCGCCTCGCGAACCACCTCGACGCGACGGAGTCCGCCGCTTAGCACAGTCCTCGGCTGACTCCGTTTCAGCGGGCCACCAGTACGCCGTGCGAAGTTGCGGGCAATTACTGCCGACGGTCGGACGGATGACTCATGGCAATTCCGGACGGGGAAGCCGTGGACGGCAGCAGCAACGTCCACGCGAAAGTCTCCGAACTTCGAGACCTGGTGAAGCAGCTCGAATCGGGTCCCGGCGAGCGTGCGGCCCGGGCGCAGCACGCCAAAGGAAAACTCACGGTGCGCGAGCGCATCGACTTGTTCCTGGACCCGGGTACCTTCACCGAGATCGAGGCGTTTCGGCGGCACCGCGCGACGGGTTTCGGAATGGAGGACAAACGACCGCACACGGACGGGGTGGTCACCGGCTGGGGAAAGGTGTACGGCCGGAAAGTCTTCGTGTACGCCCATGACTTCCGCATTTTCGGCGGGGCTCTCGGCGAGGCGCACGCCGAGAAGATCCACAAACTGATGGACCTGGCCGCCGCCACCGGAGCCCCGCTGATCAGCCTCAACGACGGAGCCGGCGCGCGAATCCAGGAAGGCGTGTCGGCGCTGGCCGGTTACGGCGGCATCTTCCGGCGCAACGCCCGGAACTCCGGTGTGATCCCGCAGATCAGCGTCATCCTGGGCCCTTGCGCCGGAGGCGCCGCGTACTCCCCCGCACTGACCGATTTCGTCCTGATGGTGCGCGGCACGTCGCAGATGTTCGTCACGGGCCCGGACGTCGTACAGGCCGTCACCGGAGCCGAGATCACACATGACGGGCTCGGGGGCGCCGATGTGCACGCGTCGGCTTCCGGGGTTGCTTCTCTCTCGTACGACGACGAGGAGAGCTGTTTGGAAGACCTCCGTTTCCTGTTGACGCTGCTCCCCTCGAACAATCAGGAGCCGCCCCCGTGGGAGCCGCCGACGGACCGCGCCGATCGCGGGACGCACCGGCTTCTGGAGCTGGTCCCGGCCGGCTCCAACCATTCGTACGACATGCGCGCGGTACTTGCGGAAATCGTCGACGAGGGGGATTACTTCGAGATCCAGCCTTCCTGGGCCACCAATGTCATCTGTGCGCTCAGCCGTCTGGACGGGCATGTCGTCGGCGTAGTCGGAAATCAGCCCGCGGTCATGGCGGGAGTGCTCGACATCCACGCGAGCGAAAAGGCCGGCAGGTTCGTGCAGTTCTGCGACGCCTTCAACATTCCCTTGGTCACCCTGGTCGATGTGCCGGGCTTTCTGCCGGGTGTCGAGCAGGAACACCAGGGAATCATCCGGCACGGCGCGAAACTGCTGTACGCCTACTGCAACGCCACGGTCCCCCGCGTGCAATTGATCCTGCGCAAGGCCTACGGCGGCGCGTACATCGTGATGGACTCCCGGTCGATCGGCGCCGACATCTCACTGGCCTGGCCGACGAACGAGATCGCGGTGATGGGTGCCGAAGGCGCCGCGAACGTGATCCACCGCCGTGAGATAGCCGCCGCCGCGGACCCGGAGGCTTTCCGGGCCCAGAAGATCAAGGAGTACGAGGGTGAACTGATGCACCCGTACTACGCCGCCGAGCGGGGTCTGGTCGACGAGGTGATCGACCCGGCGCACACGCGATCCGCGCTGGTCCGCTCCCTGGAGATGCTCCGCACCAAGAACACTTCGCTGCCTTCCCGCAAACACGGAAACCCGCCGACATGAGCGGTGTGCGGCAGAAGCAATCCGGATGCGCCCCGCTTACGAAGAACAGGCGGATATCGTCACGTAAGCCTCCGACGCGTCGGAGAGACGGGGGACTCGCATGCAGATCAGGCTGCTCGGTCCGATTCAGTTGATCGAGGAGAACGTTCCCGTCGTCCTGCCGGGAGAGAAGCTCAGAACGATCATGGCGGCCCTGGCTCTCACGCCCCGCACCCCCGTACCGGCCGTCGACCTCCTGGACGAACTCTGGGGGGACAAGCTCCCGAAAACCGCGGGGAATTCGCTGCAGTCGCATATCGCGCGGCTGCGCCGCATTCTCGCCCAGCAGACCGGGAAGCCGAGCGCCCGCGGGCTCATACGCACTTCGCACTCCGGATACCTCCTGGACGTCGACCCCGCGGACGTCGACGCCCTCTGGTTCACCCGAGCCGTGGACACGGCCGGCCGGCACATGGGCGTGGATCACGCGCTGGCCATCAAGCTGCTCACCGACGCGTTCGCCGTCTGGCGCGGCCCCGCGCTGCTCGATGCGGGGGACGGCCTGATCTGCCGGATCGCCTATGCCCGCCTGGAGGAAACCAGGCTGATCGGCCGGGAGCTTTTCATCGAGGCGCACCTGCAACTGGGCCGGCATCAACAGGTCATTCCCGAACTCGAACAGCTCCTGACGCAGCACCCTTTGCGCGAGCGTTTCTGCGAGCAATTGATGACGGCGCTCTACCGCTCCGGCCGGCAGGCGGACGCCATCAGCGCCTATCGCAGGGTTCAGCACAATCTCTCCACGGAGCTGGGGATCGATCCGGGCCCCGGCACGCAGCGGAAGTTCAGGGAAGTCCTCCAGCAGGCGGAGAATCTACTGCGTGGACCCTCGGGCGATGCCCCCACCGGTCTCACCACCGCGGCCGCACACACCGCGACGGGCCTAAATGGATTTGGTCACCCGCAGAATGTGCCACACAGCGCGCAAACTTGCTGACCCCTCGAAGGCGAGATACTCGGGCAGCACCAGCTGCGGACCCCACTTCTCCTTGTACGCGAGCTGGCTGCCGGCCGGATAGACGGCCTCCCCCTTTTCCGCGAGGAAGCGCAGGAACTTCCCCGTCAGGGCGCTCCTGGACGCCAACTCATGGGAAGTATCCAGACCGGTGAAGGGCGTGAAGCCAAAGTGCAGCCACTCGGCTCCTTCTCGCGAAAAGGCCTGTATGGCCGTGGCGTTGACGGCCTCCATCACACCGGGCCCGGCGTCCGGCCGGCGCCGGCTGAGATCGTGCAGCCAGCCGGGGCGCGCTCCGTATGCGGGAGAGTAGGAGATGTAGGCCACCGGACGGCCGTCGAGCATTCCCAGGAAGAGCCGCCGATATCGCTGGGCGGGGCCGCCGATCTCTCCGACCAGGAACTCGATCTCCTTCACGTGCCGGCCCTTGGCGCGCAGCCAGGCGGCGTCGATCTCCTCGATGCCGGTCCGGTGATCGGTGTACGCGACCTCCCGGACATCAAGGCCGCTGCGCGTGGCCCGGGAGATCTTGTTGCGCAGCTTCATGAACCGCGGTCCCCGCAGCGTGAATTCGGGGAGGTGGACCGCGTAGGAGGAGCCCACCTGGTTGAGCACGAACCCCGCCGCCTCGTACAACTCGGCATCGGCTCGCTGCAACTGGATCCCGGTGATCGTACGCCGTCGGTCGCGCGCGTACTTCCTGAATTCACGTAACACCGCCTCCTGGCGGTCCTCGGGCCCGAATATCCCGCCGAACTGAACGAGGAACCGGCCTGCTTCCCGGTATGCGATGAGTTCACCGCCGCTGCCGAGGAACAGTTCGTTGCCGGTATTGAGGGCCAAGAAGGCGCTCGGGTTGTCCGCGTACCGCTGCACCGCGGCCAGTGCGGCCGCCGCGCTCTTTTGCGATGTCTCCCGAACTCGGCTCATGCTGCGCACGCTCGCTCCCGATCGACTGAACACGTCGGCTGAACACAACGGCCGACCACATCTCCCGCAATGTGCCCGCAACCCGCCGCGTTCGACTGAAGACAACGTGTCAGTCGATTTTCAGCGGGCTTTCAGTCGGCGCTGTAATGCTCCCCGACGTGACCTTCACCGGCCGTCCGGATCCGGTTCGTTCCGAAGGAGCCAAGGAGTGAGCGTGGGAAGTACGCATATGGCCCGAGCGAATTCACGACGCCGGTCCCGGGACGGCACGCGCCAGGTTCCTCCGCGCCTGCGTTCTTATCAGTCCTACGTCAACGCGCGACACATACCCGGCGAGGACTGGGTCTACGTACTCGACGCGGATTCCCTCCTCGACGACGTATTCGCGAACCTCACCCTCAAACGGAAACTGGAACAGGGGTGCGCGGCCCCCGACGACCTGCCGGCGACCGTCGTCGGGCGGGTCGCCAAGGCCGATCGCGCCACGGTGGAACAAGCCGTGGAGGCCGCTGCCGACGCGGCCCCCGCCTGGGGCGCCGTCCATCCGCGCACCCGCATCGACACCGTGGGGCGGCTCCTGCACGAGCGCCTCGCCCGGCACGCCGATGACATCGCCGAGATCCTGGTCGAGGAGGGTCACCCGCTGGCCCTGGCCAGATGGCAGGTGTCGGGCATGCTGGAGTGCTTCGGCCCGGAGTCGATCAGCTTCTACCGCTCCCAGATGCTCCAGGAGTTCCGGCGCGACGAGCGCCGCCTCCAGGTGCGCCGCCGGCCCGACGGCGTGGTCTGCCTCAACCCCCCGCAGAACGCGCCCCTCTCCAGTGCCCTCCTCGGCGTGACGGCCCTCATGGGCGGCAACGCGCTCGTGGTGCGGGCCCCGCGCAGCGCCCCGCTGGGCGTCATGTACGTCATGCAGGAGATCGTGGCGCCCGTCCTGGCCGAGGTCGGCGCCCCGCCCGGCACGCTGAACGTCGTCTGCGGCGACCCCGCGCCGATGCTGAACTGCTGGCTCGAACATCCCGCGGTGGACGACATCATCTACTTCGGCAGCAGCGACAACGGCCGGAAATTCGAGACGCGCTGCATCGCGGCGGGCAAGAAGCCGATCCTGGAGCTGGCCGGGAACGACGTCGTCGTCGTATGGAAGGACGCCGACATCGCCCTCGCCGCCGAGGCGCTCACGGAGAGCTTCTACGGCTCCGGGCAGCTGTGCATGATCCCCAATCAGGTGCTCGTGCACCCCGATGTCGCGGACGCGCTCGTGGTGTCCCTGGTCCAGCAGATCGGCCACATCCGGCCCGGCCACCCGTGGGAACCCGATGTGCTGCTGACTCCCGTACTGCGCAACGAGAAGTTCTTCGACTGTCTGAAGGACGCACGCGCCAAGGGCGCCGAAGTGGTGTGCGGCGGACACGCCATGCGGCTCGACGAGACCCGCGATCCCCACGGCATCTTCCTCGAACCGACCGTGATCAAGGTGCACGGCGTCGAGGGGGCCCGCGAGCTCGAAGCCGTACGGCACGAGACGTTCTTCCCGCTGCTGCCCCTGATCGTCGCCGAATCCGGTACGGATGCCGCGTTGACGGCGCAGTTCATCGCCTTCGTGAACTCCAATCCCTACGGGTTGCGCAACTCCCTGTGGGCCAAGGCCCCCGGTGTCATCGACGAGTTCGTGGCCCGTGTCCGTACCGGCGGCCTGTTCAAGGTGAACGACTCGCACATCGGTTTCCTGCCCTATCTGCCCACGCACGGCGGGACCGGGCTCACCGGCGGCATCTTCGGCGAGGCCAACTACCCCATCCTGCGGACCTCGCACCTCCAGGGCGTGAGCATCAGCCCCGGGTCCCGGCCAGGGGACGCGGTCTTCGGCGCCTGGCAGAAGCTGAACGCGCACAAGGAGACGACGCCATGCGCTCGATGACCGCGGCCCGACACACCTGCGAGGAGTTTTTGCCCGGACTCCTCGGGGAGCTCGGAAAGGTCCCACTGGCCGACCTGGAGAAGCCGGGCAGCCCGGCCGTCGAACTCTTCCGCACGCACGGCGGCCCCGGCCTCGTCATCCCCCTGGCCTACTCGGGAAGCGGCGCCACGCCCCTCCAGGCGGTGGCCGTCACCCGCGCCCTGGCCGCCGCCGCACCGTCCCTCGCGGTGGCCACCACCATGCACCACTTCTCCGTGGCCACGCTGTTCTCGCTGGCCGACGGACAGCGGAGCGGCGGAGTGGAGTGGGCGCTGCTCGAAGGGATCGTCGGGCAGCGGCTCCTGGTGGCCTCCGGTTTCGCCGAGGGACGCCCCGGCCGCGGCATCCTCAGCCCCACGGTCGAGGCCAGGCCGGCGGAGAAGGGCTACCACGTCAGCGGATCGAAGAAGCCCTGCAGCCTCGCGCGCTCCATGGACCTGCTCACCGCGAGCGCCTCCCTGCCGAACGCGGACGGCACGAGCGACATGGCGGTGCTTCTCGTACCGCGGCAGACGGAGGGCCTGACCGTGCGGCCGTTCTGGTCGAGCTGGGCACTGGCCGGGGCGGAGAGCGACGAGGTGCGGCTCGATGACGTGTTCGTCGACGAGCAGCAGGTGATGCGCACGGAGCTCGGCGACGCGGGCGAACTGGACGAGCTCCAGACGGTCGGCCTCATCTGGTTCGAACTGTTCATCACCGCCTCCTACGTCGGAATGACCGGCGCGCTGGTCGAACGCGTCCTGGACTCCGGGCGCGGCACGAAGACCGAGCGGGCCGAACTGCTCGCCCGCTACGAGACGGCCACGCTCCTCACCGAGGGCACGGCCCGCATGATCATGGACGGGTCGGTGGGCAACGAAGGGCTCGGGCGGGCGCTGGTCGCGCGGTACGGGGCGCAGGACGCGATCCGCGACGCCGTGGGCCGAGCGGTGGAGTTGCTCGGCGGGATGGCCTTCATCGGCTCGGGCGACATCGCCTATCTGGCCGCCGCCTCGCACGCCCTGTCCTTCCACCCGCCGTCGCGCTCCAGCTTCGCCGAACCCTTCCTGGACCACGTCGACGGCCATCCGCTGCGCCTTGCGTGAGGAGCCTTGCATGAGGAGCGTCATGACCACTGGCACGACTTCGCAGACCCCGGGCCGAGAAGAGGCCGGCCGTCCTGACATCGGCTTTCAAGACACCGGCCGTGCACCGACCGGCCCAGCAGTGCCTGGCCCAGCAGACCCCGACCCGGCGGACCCCGGCCGCGAACACTTCGGCCGCGAATACATCGGCCGGCTCTACCGCACGCGCCTGAGCAGGGGCCGCGCCACCCTCGGCGAGCTGCTCGGGGGTGAGATCGAGACGGAGTCGCAAGGCGCCCGGGTGACCACCGCGACCGGCCGACGACTGCTCAACTGCAGCGGCTACGGCGTCCTCCTCATGGGCGCGCGGCACCCCACCGTCGTACGCCACGTCGAAGAACAGTTGCACCGCAACCCGGTGGCCACCCGTGTCCTGCTCGAACCCCTGACGGCCCTGGCCGCCGATGCCCTGGTGGCCAGGGCCCCGGCCGGACTCGAGCGGGTGCACTTCGCCTGCTCGGGTGCGGAGGCCGTGGAGACCGCCATCAAGATCGCGCGCACCCGCGGCAAGGACCGGCTGATCGCGACCCACGGCGGCTACCACGGCAAGACCATGGGCGCGCTCGGCCTCACCGGCAAGGACCTGTTCAAGGAGCCGTTCCGCCCGCTGCTCCCCCACACGGCCCACGTGCCCTACGGCGACGCCGACGCGCTGGCCGAGCAATTGCGGGTGGCGGCAGGCCGCGCCTGTGTGGTGATCGAGCCGGTCCAAGGCGAGGCGGGCGTGATCATCCCGCCGCCGGGCTACCTGCGGGCGGTCCAGGAGCTGTGCCGCGCCCACGACGCGCATTTCGTCCTCGACGAGATCCAGACCGGACTGGGCCGCCTCGGCTCCTGGTGGGGCGCGGACGAGGATCGGCTGACCCCGGACATGCTCCTGACCGGCAAGGGCCTTGGCGGCGGCATCATGCCCGTCTCCGCGGTCATCGCGACCCCGGAGGTGTTCGGCGCCCTCGACCGGGACCCGTATCTGCACACCTCGACCTTCTCCGGCATGCCCCTGGCGATGGCCGCCGTGCGCGGGGCCCTCGAAGCCATCGAGGAGGAGGACCTGGTGCGCCGGGCCCGCGAGCTGGGTGCCGAACTGCTCGACGGCATCCGCCGGATCGCCGAGCGGCGGCTCGGCTCTCTCGTACGGGAGGTGCGGGGCCGGGGGCTGCTCATCGGTGTGGAGTTCGCCGAGCCGGGGGTGGCCGGTGACCTCCTCGTCGAGCTGATCAGGGAGGGCGTGGTGGCGAATCACTCGCTCAACTCCCACATGGTCCTTCGCTTCACCCCGCCCGCCGTCCTCAGCCCTCCGGAGGTGGACTTCCTCCTTGCGGCCTTCGAACGTGCCTGCCGCGTGCAGGCAGCCCGCCATGTCCCGACGCAGGAAGGTGGCGCCGCCCGTGCGCAGCGTTGACGTGACCATCGGTGTACCCGGCATCGCCGCCGAAGCGGTGTACGACCGGGTGACGGATTTCGCCCGCTACCCCGAACTCGCCGAGGTGGTCCGCTCGGTCACCGTGCACGACATCGGCGAGGACCGGGAGACGAGCTCCTGGGAGGTGTACTTCCGCAACGGCATCCTGCGCTGGACCGAGTCCGACCACTTCGACCGGGCCGCGCTCACCATCACCTTCGTCCAGCTCGACGGCGACTTCGAGGTGTTCCGGGGGGCCTGGCACATCACCGGCTCGGGACACGAGGTACGGGTCGGCTTCCACGCCGAGTTCGACTTCGGCATTCCCAGTCTCGCGGGGATCCTGGAGCCGGTCGCCGAGCGGGTCATCAAGGAGACGATCGCCCGCGTGGTGCTCGGACTGTTCGCCTCGGGCCGGGTGGTGGGCGACGAGTCCCTGGCCCGCGCGGTCGAAGCCGTACCCGCCGGGCCGGCGGCGCCCGACTCCCCCGCGCAGGTCGCCTGATGGACACCAAGAACCTGTTCATGACACCGGTGACCTCATGGCTCGTCCGGGCGGAGTACGGGCTCGGCCTCGTCGTCGCCCTCGTCCTCTTCTTCACACACCTCGGCCAGGTGCACTGGCAGACCGCCCTGGTGCTGTTCGTCTACATCGACCTGATCGGCTATCTGCCGGGGGCCGTTCAGTACCGCCGCCACAAGGGCAGGCTCCACAAGGGCCAGATCCACAAGGGCTATTACGTCGCCTACAACGTCATGCACTCCCTGGTCACCCAGGGACTGCTGACCATCGGCTGGATCTGGCTGTGGGGCTTCGAGTGGGCGTTGCTCGCCCTGCCCATTCACCTCTTCGGCGACAGGGCTCTGTTCGGCAACTATCTCAAGCCGTTCGGTCTGCGCTTCGAGCCCGAGACGCACCGGGCGTACCGCCGCTTCCGCAGCGAGTTCGAGGCGGCGAGCGCGACGGCCGCCGGGCGCGATCCCGCGAGTCCGGGCCGGCTGCCATGGCCCTAGCCACCCGACGCACACGCCCGGCGGAAGGCGCGGCTGGCGGTGCGGCGGGCGGGGCGGCGGGCGGCGCGGCGGGCCGCGCGCTCGGTGACACCGCCGTCGCCGCCGCGATGCGTCACTTCGTCGCCGGGGTCACGGTGCTCACCTGCGGGACGGGCGAGGCGGCCGAGGGCGTGACGGTCAGCACGTTCAGCACCGTGCCGGGCGATCCCCCGATGGCCTGCGTGGCGCTGCGCCGCGGCAGTCGGGGGCTGCGCGCCCTGGCGAACTGCCCGCTCTTCGTCGCCAACGGCCTCGCGGCGGCGCAGGAACCGCTGGCCCGGCACTTCGCCCGGCGCGGCAGGCCCCGCGGCCTGGCACAGCTGCCGCCGGACGCCTGGTCCGGCGACCCGGGCGACGGCGTACCGCGGCTCAGCGGCGCGGTGGCGTGGCTGGAGTGCAAGCCGGAACTCATCGTTCCGCTCAGCGATCACGAACTGGTGGTGGCGGAGGTCGTCTCGGCATGCCACACGGGCGGCACCCCTCTGCTCACGTTCGCCTACGACCTGCACTCCGGCCCCGCGATTTCCGCTGCCTCCGCTCCCTCCACAGAAAGGACGTCCCCATGACGACATCGACCACAACGACGACTGCAACGGCATCGAGGACCCCGACGGCATCGACGACCGCGCCGGCGGACATTCCCGTCGAGGCCGACCCCGACAAGGCCCCCTGGCTCCTGGACGGCGCGGAGAACCTTGAACTCACCCCAGCCGTCTGCGATCTGCGGTACTGGCTCAATGCCGTACCGCGGGGCACCCTGCGCGGCGACGTCCTCGGCCACGCGGCGGACGTACGGCCGCTGGACGTGGTGAGGGAGCCCGGACCGCTCAACAGCGCACTGACGCAGGAGCTCGCCTACCGTTCCGTCGCCGAGGAGAAGGCGACCCGGGCCATCGGCTACCTGACGGCGCTCGCGCCCGACAACGACTGCATGGAGTTCTACGCCACCCAGTTGATCGACGAGGCCCGGCACGCGATGGTTTTCCGCACTCACCTGCTCCAACTTGGCGTATCGGGAGCGCAGTTACCCACCACAGTGGCCCGCCTGGCGGCCACCGACCGGGAGCAGATCCTCGAACCCCTGGAGAACCTGGGCCTTCGGGTGCTGCGCGACGAGCGCGACTTCATCGGCGGCGTACTGGTCCTCACGGTGCTTGTCGAAGGCGTACTGGCACCTGCCGCCGAGCTCAGCGAGCGCAAGTGGCGGGTCTTCGACCCGGCCGCCGCCGACATCGAGCGGGGCGCCGCGATCGACGAGATCCGGCATCTGACGGTCGGCAGCGCCATCATCCGCGATCACCTGCGCGCGAACCCCCACGAGAAGGAACGCCTCCTCGATCTGATCGGGGAGGGATACGCCCTGTGGAACAAGCTGCCGACCACGGAGCAGCTGACGCGCCGCGAAGAGCTCTTCCAGCAGGGCGTCGAGCGGCACGCAGACCTCCTGGGCGACTACGAGATCTGGCCCGGCCGCCGCCTCGCGGACACCACCGCGCGCGAGCGCATGGAGACCGGACAGGAGTGGGCGGCGCGCCTGCAGCGGACCCGGCTCGCCCACATGGGCCTGGAGGAAGCGACATGAACGAACGCGGTGCCACCATGCAGGAGCTCACGCGACTGGTGCGGTGCGCCGGTCTCCTGGACTCCCGACCCGTCTACTACACGTTCAAGATCACCACGAACCTGCTGCTCCTAGCCGCGGGCTGGACCCTGTTCGCGCTCGTCGGCGACAGCTGGTGGCAGCTGGCCGTGGCGGCGTTCCTAGCGGTCTGCTTCGGCCAGACCGACCTCATCGGACACGACGCGGGCCACCGCCAGATCTTCCGTACGCGACGCCCCGGCGACGTGCTCGGATACACCCACGGCAATCTCCTCACGGGCGTGAGCTTCGGCTGGTGGGTCGGTCACCACACCAAGCACCACAACTACCCCAATCACCTCTCGCTCGACCCGGACATCCTCCGCCGGCAGGTGATCTTCGACGCCGCGGACCGGACGAAACGCACCGGACCCGTCGGCCGGTTCATCGTGCGCCACCAGGCGTGGATGTTCTACGTGCTCATCCTGCTGGAAGGCCTGCGCCTGCACATCTCCGGCTACGTGGCGGCCCGCAAGGGAGCACTCAAGCGCTACGCGACCCTCGACCTCAGCCTGCTGACGCTCCATCTGGCGGTGTACCTGACCGCGGTGTTCACCGTTCTCTCCCCCGGTGTCGCCGTGGCCTTCCTCGTCGTCCACCAGGCTCTCTTCGGCTTCTACATGGGCGTGATGTTCGCGCCCAACCACAAGGGCCTTCCCGTGCGGGACGGCGAGGACGAGCCCCTCGACTGGCTCACGCGCCAGGTGATCACCTCGCGCAATCTGGCGCCGGGCCGGCTCACCGACTTCTTCTTCGGTGGGCTCAACTACCAGATCGAGCACCACCTGTTCCCGTCCATGCCCCGCGTGAATCTGCGCCGAGCCCAGCCGCTGGTGAAGGAGTACCTGCTGCGGGGCGGACTTCCGTACGCCGAGGAACGGCTGCTGCGGTCCTACCTCAGCGTGGCCGACCACCTCGGCGAGGTCAGCCGGGAGGTGGCCACGCTGGAGAGCGGCGCGGCGACCGGGGGAACGCGATGAGCGGCGCCGCCGTACGTCGGGTGAGCGGCACCGCCGCCGTGCTGTGCGGCCTTGGTACGTGGCTTCCGCCGCACGCGGTCACCAACGACGACCTCGCGCGGGAACTGGACACCTCCGACGCGTGGATCCGCAGCCGTACGGGCATCGGGACGCGCTTCATCGCCGCCCCGTCCACGGCCACGTCGGACCTCGCGGTGGAGGCGGGCCGGCGTGCGCTGAAGTCCGCGGAGGCCGATTCCGTGGACGCCGTCGTGCTGGCCACCACCACGCCGGACCACCCCTGTCCGGCCACCGCGCCCCTGGTGGCGGCCCAGCTCGGACTCGGAACCGTGCCCGCCTTCGACGTCGGCGCGGTCTGCACCGGGTTCCTCTACGCCCTGGCCACCGGCGCCGGACTGATCGCCACGGGTACGGCGGGCAGCGTCCTCGTCATCGGCGCCGACACGTACTCGCGCATCCTCGACCCGGCCGACCGCTCGACCCGCGCCATCTTCGGCGACGGGGCCGGCGCGGTGGTGCTGCGATCCGGCGGCGCGGACGAACCCGGCGCGCTCGGTCCGCCCGTGCTCGGCAGTGACGGCACCGGCAGCGATCTCATCACCGTCCGCTCGGGCGGCTCGCGCGAACCGCTGCACACGACCGGCCCGATCGGCACGGGTGATGGGGGCGACGCGGGTGACACGAACGACGCAGGCGACGCGCCGCAGCCGGACCCGTACTTCCGGATGGCGGGCAAGGCCGTTTTCCGCAATGCCGTCGAGCGCATGGCCGATGCCTCGCTGACGGCGGCGCGGCGGGCGGGCTGGGAGGTGGCCGACATCGACCGGCTCGTCGCGCACCAGGCCAACCTGCGCATCCTGCACGCGGTCGCGGACCGCATGCGGCTGCCCCGCCACCGCTGCCCGGTCCACCTCGACCAGGTCGGCAACACCGCTGCCGCCTCCATCCCGCTGGCCCTCTCGCACGCCGCGGCGACGGGCCGCCTGACGCCGGGGCACCGCACCCTGCTCACGGCGTTCGGCGGCGGCCTCACCTGGGGCGCCTGCGCCCTCCGCTGGCCGGCACTCACCCCCATGTGAGCCCGACCACCGCTTCCCGACGCCCACTTGACCCACCGCACTCACCACTGAGGAGCACGACATGAGCAGCACGTACGACCGTCTCGTAGGCCTGCTGACCAAGGGATTCGGCGTCGAGGCCGACGAGGTCGCACCGGAGAACACCTTCGAGGACCTGGAACTGGACTCGCTGGCCCTTGTGGAGCTGACCCTGGCGGCACAGGAGGAGTTCGGCATCCCCCTCACCGACGACGACCTGCACGCCAAGAACACCATGACCGAGGCGGCCGGGGTACTCGACGCCAAGCAGGTGACCGTCCGATGACAGCGGCCGGTGGCCGTTACGACGCGGCGGTCACGGGCATCGGCATGGTGACCCCCGCTGGTCTCGGCACCGCCGCGTCCTGGGACCGCATCAAGTCCGCGAACGGCACGGCCGCGCAGCGGGTGCCCGCGCTCTCCGGGATCCCTGCCGACATCGGCTGCTGGATACCCGGCTTCGATCCGGCCGCCACGGTCGGCAAACGCAAGGCCTGGCGCCTGGACCGCAGCAGCCAGTTCGCGGTGGCCGCGGCGGCCGAAGCGCTCGCGGACGCGGGCCTCGACCCGGCTGCATGGGACGGCGCCCGGGTGGGCGTGGTCCTCGGCAGCGGCATCGGCGGGGCCGCGACCTGGGAGAAGCAGCACAACGTACTGCTCGGACAAGGCTCGGAGAAGGTGTCCGCCCTGCTGATCCCCATGCTCGCGGTGAACATGTCGGCGGGCTACGTCGCCATGGAGTTCGGGGCCCGCGGACCCAACTTCGTGACCGCCACGGCCTGCGCCTCGGGCAGCACGGCCGTGGGAGCGGCGCGTGAACTGCTGCGGGGCGGGCACTGCGACGTGGTCATCACGGGCGGCGCCGAGGCCTGTCTCGTCCCCTCGATCATCTCCGGCTTCCAGCAGATGGGCGCGCTCTCCGTGCGCCGCGGGGAACCCACGGCGGCGTCACGTCCGTTCGACGTCGACCGCGACGGGTTCGTGCCCGCCGAGGGCGCCGCCGTCCTGATCCTGGAACGCCCGGAGAGCGCACGGGCCCGCGGGGCACGCGTGCGGGCCCACGTCAGCGGATACGGGGCTTCGGCCGACGCCTACAACGCCACCGCACCCGAACCCTCGGGTGCCGGGGCAGAGTTGGCGCTGCGGGCCGCGCTCAAGGACGCCGGGGTCGATCCGCGTTCGGTGGACCATGTCAACGCGCACGGCACCTCGACCCCCCTCAACGACCTGATGGAGGCCCGCCTGATCCGCCGGGTGCTCGGCGACCGGCCCGCCGTGACCTCGGTGAAGGGCGTGACGGGCCACTCGCTGGGGGCTTCGGGCGCCGTCGAAGCGGCCGTCGCGGTCCTCACCGTGGAGCAGGGGATCATCCCGCCGACCGCCAACCTGGACAGCCAGGACCCGGAGATCGACCTGGATGTCGTCACCAAGGAGGCACGCCCCGCCGATGTGGAGGTGGTCGTCAGCCATTCCTTCGGATTCGGCGGACAGAACGCGGTGGTGCTGCTCACCCGTCCCTGAGTCACGACGGCAATGGACTCTGCCGACCCTTGTGAGGGGGCCGGCAGAGTCCAATGCCGTCCGCCCCCTGCCTCCAACTGAGCACCATCACTCACCGAGTCCGGTCGTCGTCGGCGGCGGCGGTGAGCCGACCCTCGGCGATCGCGCCATGGACCTCGTTCTGCCGCTCTCGGAGTTCCCGGCGCTCGGCGTCCAGCGCCTCCGCCTGTGCCTCGTCCGCTTCCATAAGCTTGAGCAGGTCACGATCGGCCATCTCGAGCACGCCCATGTCGGCGTAGGCCTGCTGGACCCTCGGCCCCCACAGTCCGATGTCCTTGACGCAGGGCACGATCCGGGTGAAGAGACGTGACCGGAAGGCCCGCATACGAGGGCCCCGGTTCATGTACTCCATGCACTCCTTCATGTCGAAGCCGAGCGTCTCCCACACTTCCTGCATGCGCAGCCGGTCCCGCATGAGATAGCAGCCCTCGACGATGAAGTCCTCGCGCTCCGCGATCTCCCGGCGGGTCAGCTCCTTGTAGTAGTCCCGCAGCGCCAGGCGCCCGAAGGCCACGTGCCGCGCCTCGTCCTGCATGATGTAGGAGAGGATCTGCTTGGGCAGGGGCTTGTCCGTCCTGTCGCGCAGGATGCCGAACGCCGCAAGCGCGAGACCCTCGATGAGCACCTGCATGCCGAGGTACGGCATGTCCCAGCGGGAGTCGCTCAGGGCCTGCCCAAGCAGTGACTTCAGATGCGGGCTGATCGGATAACTCATGCCGATCTTGTCGTGCACGAAGCGCGTGAACAGCTCCGCGTGCCGCGCCTCGTCCATGACCTGGGTCGCCGCGTAGAACTTGGAGTCGATGTGCGGCACCGACTCGACGATCCGGGCCGAGCAGATCATCGCGCCCTGCTCCCCGTGCAGGAACTGACTGAACTCCCAGGCGGCCATGTGCCGGCGCAGCTCCCGCCTCTCCCGCTCGTTCAGCCGGGAGTACTGCCGGGAGCCGTACAGGGCGAGGGTGTTCTCCGGCGTGCCGAGGACGTCGTACGGATCGACTTCCAGGGACCAGTCGATCCGTTTCGTGCTGTCCCACTGCTTGTCCTTGCCCTTCTGGTAGAGGGCGAGCAATCGCTCCCGGTCCGTGTCGTACTCCCAGGTGAACGTGTTCCGCCCCCGCATCGGGAACGACCAGGCTGCGCCGGTGTCCGCCTGCCGGTCGTCGGCGGTTCCGCTCATGAGCACTCCCTTTACGTAGGACGGATGATGGCCCCGCGCGGCCCCGCATGTGGTTAAGGCGGGCCGGTCGGAGACAGCACGGGCAGCACTGCAGGCAGGACGTCCAGCGCGTAGCGGGCCCGCCCGCGCTGCACCTCGCCGTCCCACTCGAAGGTCAGGGGGGCGCCGTCGGTGCGCTCGATCTCGATGCGCCGACCGCGCCGGTAGAGCACCTCGGACCGTTCGAGATGCCGCCCGTTCCGGGTCAGCCCCGGGAGTTCGCGGGGATCGAGGTCGCCCGTCACCACACAGACGTCGAGCAGCCCGTCGTCCAGGACCGATCGGGGCAGCAGGAGGAACCCGCCGCCCCGGTAGCGGCCCCCGCCCACGTTGGCGAGGATCACGCTGCCGTCGTGGACGACCTCACCGTCGACCACGATCCTGGCCGGATGCGGCACGAAGTCACGCAGGGTGGTGGCCACGGCCTCCTGGTAGCGAACTCGGCCGGTGAGCCGCGTGAGGTCCGCCGCCGCGTCCAGCGCTTCGGCGACGAGGCCGGAGCAGGCGCCCAGCAAGACCGTGTCCCGCGTCTCCTCGACGCGTGCCAGATCCAGCTGCCGGATGTGCGGTCGCGTCCCGCCGAGGGCGGTGGCGATCGACTCGTACCAGGGGCGGTCCTGCCAGATCTCCTTGTAGAAGGAGTTGCCCGTACCCGCCGGAACGCCGAGCAGGGCCGGGCCGACGAGTCGCGAGTCGGCCTCCACGGCCGTCACGATGCCGCCGGCCACCTCACCGGCGGTGCCGTCTCCGCCGACCGAGAGCACGACGTCCGCGCCGTCCCTTGTGGCCTTCGCGGCGAGCGTCCGTGCGTGCCCGGGGTAGCCGGTCCGGACCACACTGACCTCTCCGACGAGCCCCCGACAGGTCTCGGCGACCTCCCGGACCGGAACGGAAGCGGCACCTCCGGCCCGGCCGTTCGCCACCATCACCGCGGTGCGTGCCCAGTGACTCATGCCGTGCTCCCTTCGCCGGGAGTCGCCCCGAGGAGCGGGGCCCTGCTGGAGGATGCCGTGATGGGTGGTGCTGTGACGGCTGAATGCTGTGGTGGTGGGCGGAGAGAGCAGGATTCGAACCTGCGCGGGGCGTGCACCCCTGACCGGAGACGGGCCCCGGCCCCCATTGGGCCGCTATGGGTATCTCTCCTCGTCGGCCTCCGCGATCCGCGCCGCACGATCCGCCGACCGACGTGAAGACGATGGCACCCCGGGCTTGCAGCCCGCTGACACGCCCGTATCAGGGCTGCTTGGAATTGCGCCCAGAAATGCAGAAAACCCCTGATGAACAGGGGTTTCAGCTGACCAACTGGTGGGTCGTTCACGAAATCCCCTGGCCAGGCACAGCGTGCCTAAATACTCACGAACATCCCGTCGGACTCAAGATCACTCCCCAGCAATATGCGCATGCATGCATGAGCGTCGCGGTGATCCCGCGACCTGCACCCCCTGACCTGGGAGTTTCGCGACCGCGACGGCAAGTACGGTCGTCCTTTTATGCCGTCTTCGAAGTCGAAAAGACGAAGATCCTCAAAAGCGTTCCACCAGCTACCCGGCCGAACCCTTTCGAGCCGGCCTCGTAGGCCACGGCCACCGGGCCCGGCAACCGCTCCAGCCAGCCCACCACCGCCGCAGTGTCGGGGACCAAGTGTTCGGCGACGACCTCGCCGATGAGGCCGTCCAGGGCCCAGGCCACGGTCGATCGGTCGTGAACGTCCAGCCCAACCGCAGTACCCGCGATTGCGGCACTACCGCTCACGGTCCTCCGTGGCGGCAATCCGCAGTAACTTGCGTGCAAGGCCCCGGTCTTTCGTTCCCGGTCCCGCAGCCTTCTCCCCGGGCCCGCCCGGAGAGAAGGCCGATCACTCTCGGTTCAAACGGGCGGTGTTAAGGCTTGCGAAGCGACCGCGCAGCGGCCGACCTTGACACCACCCGCGAAACCGGGAACCTCCCCGGCCGGGCAGGCCCGGCACCGCAAGTACCGCACTTCATACGGCCTAACATGACGCTGGCACGACACCCTTCGAGGGGACAGGTGCGCTTCAAGGGGGGCGATTGACGAGCAAGAACAGGCACGGCTGGAGTCCTGCCGCTCGGGACCAGTTGCGCGGTCCCGAACCGCCTTGCGATAACCCCTCTCCCGCGCATGCGGAGGCAGTCGCTGCCTGCCGAGCGACCCTGGCAAGGGTTCACCGGCTGTCTCGGGACGGGGCCTCGGCAGAGAAGACGACTAGGCAGTTTGTCGACTTCCTTATGTCAGTGGAGGTCACCGACGCACCGCCAGTCGGCGCGCCGATGAGGATCGTCCTGATGGGGCGGACGATGGCCGGCAAGAGTACCCTCCTTGCGGCGCTCACCGGCGGGTCTGTGGAGCGGATTGGGGACGGCCGGCAGCGGTACTCGCGCGACGTCTTCGCGGCCCCGGCGGTGGACCTGCACGACGTTGAGATCGTCGACACCCCTGGAGTGGGTGCCAGGGACAGTATGGATGACGTCGCCCAAGCGATGGCTGAGGTCCCCGGTGCCTACCTCGTGCTGTGGGTTGCGAGCAACGATTCCTTTCAGGAGGAGACTGCACAGGCGCTACGTGCCGTGGCATCGCGCGGTAAGCCTGTCGTTGTGGCATTGAACTGCCGCAAACCACTCGTGGACGATCTGGACCACGAGGAGTTCCTGGAGGAACCGGATTCAGTCTTCGCCGAGCACGAGGGTCACTTCAAGATGATCCGTTCCCATCTATCCGCTGCCGCCGTACGCCCCGTCGCCGAGGTAATGCTCCATGCCGAGGCCGCCCGCCAGGCGCGGGCGGACGGCGACTACGGTGCCGACCTTTGGGAAGCGAGCCGCCTTAGCGCCCTGCTCGCCGTCCTGGAACAGGAAAGCCGCAAGCGCCGCACCGCCCGGCGGGTACTGCGCGAGGCCGACGAGGTTCGCTCGCAGGCACAGGCGTTGAGCGAAGCTCTCGCCGCTGTGGAGCGGGAGACCCGAGAGATCGTCGATGTCGGCCGGAGGATGCGCGAAGACCAGGAACGACGGACCGTACGCCTGGTCGATGCCTGCATGCAGAGGATGGAGGACGACGTTGTTCGCCTCGTCGGCCGACGGCAGGGGTGGCCCCAGAATGTCACTGACTTCGGCCCGCAGATCGTCGAGCAATGGGACACGGAACAGGCCGCTTTGGTCGCCGAACTCGACGAGAGGCTGGAAGCACGGCTCAGCAACCTCGCGCGAGCGATCGAGGAAGCGTCTGTCGCCGTCGAGCACGAATGGACGACGGCTGTCCGCCCGCACCTTAAGGTCAGCGGAATGCGTGACTTCAGGGGGCTGTGGAAGCAGAAAGCAGCCGGGGTTGTGGTTGGGGCAGGCGGAGCGCTCGCCTCCATGGCGCTTGGCGCGTACGTGGGTTCTTTGGCAGGTCCAGCCGGCACAGTCGTCGGCGCCGTTGTCATGAGCCTCGGTTCGTTCCTCGTCACTCCGGTGCGCAAGAAGGTCCAGTCACTTTTCACGAGCAGAGCGGAAATCTTGGAGGCGAACCGCGATCTGCTGCGGACCGAGATCAGCAAGGTCCTCAATGAGCTGGAGGCCCAGGTGCTGGCCGAGGTGTCTGGGACCATCGCGCGGGTTCTGGAGACACTCACCACTTCCCACGTGCGACGCGCAGAGGCCGAGGCCGCCGCGTTGGTCGTGGCCGACCTTCTGGCTAGTCAGCAGCAGGTGATTGACTCCGCGGTCTCCACCCTCGACCACGAGACAGTCCGCTGCCTGCTGCGCGTAGACGGCCGGCCTCGCCTAGCTGCGTCCGTTGGGAAGGTGACCCGGCTTCCCGGGGTCTGCATCTTGGTCGAGGTGCCTGATGAGGCTCTAGCAGATACACGGCTGTTCCCGCCGTCCTCGCCCGAATTCCTGGCCTTCGGGCGCACACCGTCACCTGACCTGCCGGGCGCGTCCGCGATGTCATACGTCCTCGGCCTGACCGAAGGGGTACCGGCCTTCATTCGCTGTCGCCCCGACGGCACCATCGTTACCACCACTGCTCCAGCGCCAAACCAGGTACTGGAGGCATGGTCCGCAACCCTGTCTGACCACCTGGGCACCCCGGTGAAGATTGTCCGACCAAGCGCACCGAGGAGCGTGCCAACGTGAATGACCTTCTGTATCACTCCGCCCCCGCGGTGACGCGCGACCTCTCGGAGCGGCTCGTCGAGCTGATCCGAAACCTTCGACCCGATGATGCGTCGAGGCTCCAGCGGATGCTGGCAGTGGATGAACACCATCGTCCCCAGATGGTCCTCACCGGGCAGTACAGCAGCGGCAAGTCGACCTTGATCGAGGCACTCACGGATGGCAAGTATCAGGTTCCGAGGGGCTCGGCGGTCACGACGGACAGGGTCGAGGTCTTCAACTGGGACGGCATGGTCGACCTGGTCGACACCCCGGGCGTGCAGGCGGGCCGGCCGGAGCACGACGAACGCGCGGAGGAGGCTCTGCGCTCCGCAGATCTTGTGTTGTTCACCGTCACTGTTGACTTGTTCGATGATCGCTTGGTCGAACACCTGCGGCACGTCACCGAGGATCTGCGAAAGGCGCCGCAGTTGCTTGTGGTGCTCACCAAGTGCCGCAGCCTTCGCGCGGCCGAAGGAGTGCGGGAGGCCGAGGTCCGTGAAGCTCTCGGCAGCTTCGCCGACCAGGTGCCATGGGTCGAGTGCGACGCCAAAACCTACCTGGAAGCGCTAGAGGTGGACCCGTCGCGGGCCGCCCGCCGCATCGCGGCGTCCCGGATGGACAAGGTCACGGACGCGATCAACCGGATCGCGCGGGCCCGCGGCGACTTGGCCAGCTTCCGTGTGGCGCTCCAGCGGGTCGCCCTCGTCGCGGGCGAGGCACTCGCCGCGCTCACAGACGACCCCGACGAGGAAGCAGTCTTGACTGTCCTCGCACGCCAGCGCAGTGCGCTCACAACGCGCCGCGGGCTCTTGGACTCGGCCCTCGAACGGCAGGCAACCGAGTTCCGCACAGCGTGTATCCGGGCAGCCGAGCACCTCGCCGACACGGTGGAGTCGATCCAGGAGTCGCCGAACCGCGACTGGTCTAGGGTCGACGCCGCCTCCGTGACTCTGAACGACGAGCTGAGCTCGGCGAACCAGAGGTTCCTGGACGGGGTACGCGCCGTCCTGGCCTCTCAGCTTGCCGACTTGACCTCCGAGGTACGGGAGATCGAGGCGTCGCCGTACGCCTGCCAGTTGCTCGCCCTTGATGTCCAAGGGGACATCGAGACGCAGAACATCCCGGTAGACCCAGGCCTGGCACGCCAGCCAGGTCGGAAGCAACCCCGCGTCCCCGCCTGGGGTCCGAAGTCGATCGAGCATCTGAAGGCCTTCCAGAAAGTCTGGGGCGCAGGCGACGGCATTAAGAAGTCGGCAGGCAGCGCGGGGCACAAGATCGTCTACAAGGCTGGAAAGCTCGTCGACATCAAGTTCAAGCCGTACCAGGCCGTGCGCTGGGCGAACAACATCGGAAAGGTTGCCAAAATCGGCGGCGCTGTACTCCCTGTTGCCCTTGAAGCCTATGCGGTCGTCAAAGAGGAGCGTCAGGAGGTGCATGCTGCAAAGGAAAAGATGCGCCGCCGGAACGCCCTGGTCGGCCGCGTCCTTGCGCAGTGCGATGACATCTCGAGCAAGACGCTTATCCAGGTGCGTCTTGAACTCGACGACGAGTTCGGCAAGGCGCTCCGCGCGATCGACGAGGTGAACCGGTCAGTTCGCGACTCTAGGGCTTTCCGTACCGACCTGGACCGCAAAATCAGCGCGATCCAGATCGAAGCCCAGTCAATGCTCGATCAACTCGGAGCGCCCGCGCTGGAGGCGTGAGAGTCGAAACGGGGCCTGATCACTGTTCCCGAACGGACGGCCGAGATCCTCGGCCGATACATAATCCGGACATTGCGCCAGTCAGCTGGCTCAGACCCGAATCCTCAGGTGCTGCCTGCTGCTCTGTCTCGGTGTCGGCTGGGGGCTCGCCGTTGAGGATCTTGTGTACGTTCAGGGGCGGGATATCCTCGCGGGCCCCACCGGCCGGGCGCTGGTCAAGGTGCACGGGCGCCGTCCGCGCACTGTCGTATGCCGGTACGCCTACGAGGAACTGCTGCTGGCGGAAGCCGCCCACATCTCGGCAGACTCGTACGCCTTCCGGCCGGACTAGCAGGACCGCACCAGCAAGCACATCGCATCGGACTGGCTGGCCAGGTACCCGCGGATCATCGGCCGTTGTGACGGTGCAGGGGCCTCGCACCGGCATCTACACCCACACAAACGCGACATGACCGCCCATCACAGGTCGGTCTCACTCAACCGGCGACCTCGCAAAGTTCGTGCGCTCGGACTAGCCTTCCGAAGGTGTAGGGGACGCGGATCAGCAAGTGACAGGGGGGTACGTGGGGTTCTGGCACACCGGCTACATGGAGTTCCATGAGCCGACCGGACTCGAATCGGCCGGACCGCCAGCCCCGCCAAAGCCCCCTCGGTTTCCCTGCGCTGAGTGTGGACTCGTCTTCTCGTCCGAGCGCGCCCGCCGAGCACACCGCTTCGACGGTCATGCGACCAAGCGGCCGATCCTCCTCTTCAGGGGACGAGAGTGCGGGCGCACGCGCTTGATGGTCACGAGCTCCAGCAGCTCCGCCGATTGGGTGACATCGGATGTCGAATCCATCACCGTCAACGGCCGCGAAACCTCCACATCTGAAGCCGCCGGCTTCCTCGCGTCGGTGAAGGTCGGCGTCCAGACAGTGGCCGTCTCCAATGGCCCGCTGGAGCGGACGTTTGAGTTCGATTTCTGCCTTGCCGAGGAAGAGGACCTCTGCCTCGTCGACCAGGCCTTGGAGAAGCTCATCTCCAGCCGCGAGTTGAGTCTCAACGCAATCGACACCTTCATCATGCGTGCCGGCCGCGGGGTGACGGCCCGCCGTTACCGCGAAGGTGTGGCGGCATACCTGTACGGCGTACTCGCGCGTGAAGCGGTTGAGGACCCCGGCCGGGTAGATGCGTCGGGCGCGACGATCTACGAGCAGCGGTACAACAGTGCGGTCTCTCTGCTGTCGACCTTCGACCGCCCCGCAGCGGAGGCGATCTGCGGGTTGGTCGCGTTGCACTACAACCAGTTCGAACTTGCGGTGCGCAAGACCAACAGCCACCGTGTCTCCGATGTCGCGGCGCGGTTCCGATCCCTCCTCGCAGGCGGCGCATTCGTCACGACAAGCCTGGCCGACCGGTCGCACGGAAGCTTCGATCGGGCCTTGAGCGATTCCGTTACCGAGGACCTCCTGGACCTCGGTGCGACGGCTTTGGACGGGACACAGTCATCCATGGTCACCCAGCTACTGCCCTCGCTGGGCGAGCTCCGGCCCCAGGACCAATTCAAGGTCCGACTCATCGCGGCTGAGGCGCTGCTCGCTGTGGGAGACATCGATGGTGCATCACGACACGGCGAGGCGCTCAGGCACTCCAAGGAGACCGGCGCCTGGTACGCAGGATTTCGGACCCGATTGCAAGAGGTAGGACGTTGAGCAACGAGACCATTCCAGAGCCCGGCGCGGAGTCGGGGCCGAGCGACCCCGCATCGGCTACCGCTATCGGCGATGGCACCGGCTCGGCCGCGCCTACTGACAATGCGTCAGCGGCACCCGCTGCGGAGAAGGGGACACAGCGGGCCAAGTCCAAGACGAAACCGAAGCCGATCATTACCTCGATCGAGGAGTTGCTGACGTTCGCCTACGAGTCGAACGCTCGACTGCTTGAGATCTCGAGGGAGGACCTCAAGAAGCTGGCGATTACCGATGAGGGCATCGCGTCACAGAGTGCGCTGGTCGAGTCTCTCGCGCCGACAGACCCAACGTTGTCGGCCCCGTTCAAGCTGCTTCAGTACGCGGCGCGCCAAGGGGTCCCGCTCAAGCGCGCCGAGGACGGTGGCCTCGCACCGGCGTTGAACCGGCTCGTTGACCTCGCGGTAGTCGCACTGGGCCACAGCCCGGTGTTCGGGGGCAGGGTGGACCAGCTGGTCGATCCCCGCAAGGATCCGCAGCTCTCGATCGAACACGTGCGTGCCGCGGCTCAGCGGGTCGCCGACGAACTTGGAGCGGCCCCGAAGCAGTTCAAAGCCGCAGACAGTGAGCGCCTCGTCAGGCATGCGATCGCGTGCTACGGACTCCTCCGCGCACTCCAACGTGAGTGGACCCTGGATCAGTTCATCGATGCGTCGTACGACTCCCTCTGGAGGTACGAGGCCCCGGAGGCAGCAGGGCTGGAGCGAGCCGCCAGCCAGGTCGGGGCAAGCAGCGATCACAAGGTGCTCGGGATCGTCGGCGCGAACTACCTCGCCCGGATCGCCCGCTTGGAACGGCAGGTCACACATCTCGAGAGTGAGGCTGCCGCTGCTCGGAATCGCGAGACTCGGCTCCGCAATGAGCTTTCGACCGTCGAGGAGCGTGAGCAATCTGCGCTGGCTCGCGCCGACGCGTTCTCTGCCGACGTGGTGCGACTGCAGAAGGAGCTCGCGGCCGAGCGCGATAACAGAGTGGTCGACAAGAGCCATATGGCGGACGACTACGAAACGCTGCGAACGCGCATCATCCGGCGTCTCGGGGGTGAGATCGATCTGCTTACCGATGGTCTGCACGCACTCCGGAACCGTGCGCCCGACGTCGCGGAGGAGTTCCTCGACCGTTCTCT
The DNA here is from genome assembly GCF_014649775.1 of Streptomyces longisporoflavus. Taxonomy (GTDB): domain Bacteria; phylum Actinomycetota; class Actinomycetes; order Streptomycetales; family Streptomycetaceae; genus Streptomyces; species Streptomyces longisporoflavus. The sequence continues at coordinate 247,080 of NZ_BMTR01000004.1, forward strand.
GCTTGCCCTCACGCGTGAGGTCGAGCAGCTGAAGGACGCGGCTGGAGGCTTCGCGTGATCGTCGGGTTCGACTTCGGAACGACCAATAGCCTTGTTTCGGTGGTAGTTGGTGACCGCGTGATCGACGTGATGGACGTCGAGACTGGCCGGCCACATCCCTCGATCGTCCGGTACGAGGGCGAGCAGGTAGTCGTCGGCCGCGATGCCAAGGACGCGTTGGGTGCCGCGGGCATTGGGGTGCACGGCAACACGGTGAAATCGCCGAAGTTCCTCCTCGGCGAGGAGGCGATCGCAGTCGGAGGCGTCGACCGGAGCCCTGTGGACATCGTTGCGGACGTCGTGCGGCACGTCCGGTCGGAGTCCCTGCGCAGTCCGCAGCGGAAGGTGCTCGGCAGCCTCGACAACGCTGTGGTCACGATCCCCGTGACCATGAATGGGCACCGCCGCGCGGCGCTGCGAGAGGCGTTCGCCGGGGCCGGGATGCGTATAGCCCAGTTCGTCCACGAGCCGCTCGCCGCCCTGTACGGATTCATCCGGGGAGCAACCGACCCAGAAGAGATGGCACGGCGGCTTGCACGACGAAACGTCCTGGTTGTCGACTGGGGCGGCGGAACGCTGGACCTGACTCTCTGCCGAGTCGACGAAGACCAGGTTCGACAACTTCGTAACGGTGGCTCGACCCAGGTCGGCGGCGACGAGTTCGACAAGGTAATTCGCGACGAGGTCGTGAAGCGCGCTCGGGCTCGCGGAAGTGCCACTGACGACGACCTTGCGATCCCTGAGGCCGAGCTCCGGCTCCTCCAGGACGCGGAGCGCAACAAGATCGAGCTCTCGGCTGACCGTGTTGACGTGACGTTCTACCGGCCAAGTTACTTCCAATCAGGTGCCACGTTGCAGTACCGGCTCACTCGTCAGGAGCTGGAGGAGATCACGCGGCCGCTCGTGACGGCAGGTATTGATGAGATCGAGTCGCTGCTCGGCAGCTTGTCGATGGCGCCCGGGCAGGTCTCGCTGGTCGTAGTGGTCGGTGGCATGGCGGCCATGCCCGCGATTCGGAGCCGGCTGCACGAGCTGTTCGGTCCGGACCGAGTTGAGGTGCCGACGAATTGTGCCACGTTGATCTCACAAGGAGCTGCGTGGATCGCGCATGACAGGCAGAGGCTCCGACTGGCAAAGCCCATCGAACTCGAGCTCGCCCGTGGGTCGTTGATGCCACTCCTCGCTGCGGGCACTGAAATGCCTCTCGGTGGAGACGTCAAGCACGAAACCCTCCACCTGTACTGCGCGGATCCGACGGATGGGAAGGCGAAATTTCCGATCGCCACTCCGACCGCGTTGTCATCACACCCGCAGGCGAGCGAGCGGCGAACGTCGCTGGGAATGATCACACTCGGCGTCGACGAGACCGCGCCGCCACTGCACGAGCGCCTCGAGCTGAAGGTCGTTCTCGACGACGACTTGGTGTTGTCGGTCGAGGCGTCATCAAGCCAGAAGCACGATCGAGTCACGGCGTCGTACTACGACCTGGAGTTCGGTCTTGGCCTCCCGGCTTCCGCTATGCCCGGAGGTGCAGCCGCGCACCCAAAAGCACCTGAGGAGTCCGTGGTCGTGCCACAGGCGGGACTGGTCGTCCGTGCGAATGTGGCGAGGGACAAGGACCAGGCGACCGTTCCCGGCGACGTGCTGTATCGGCACAATTTAAGGGCCTTCACCCGGCACGTGCGCGACGGTGCGACAGAGGCCCAGTTGCGGGAACACCTTTACTACAAGCCGTGTGCCGCCTGCAAGCGCCAGTGGGGGCACCCGGAGTGTCGATGCGGAACGGCGTGACATGGCGAGCGCCAAGGCACTCGTGCGAGTGCTTGACCACGGAACGGAAGTCGAGTCTGGAGTCCGCCGTCCGATTCGTCTGACTCCCGATGGATACGCGGGCGTCGCGTATGCGGGCTCTGTCTACCCACTCCGGCAGGGTGATCTGATCGACTTGGACGGAACGAGCTGGGAACTCGCGGACTGCGATCGGTTCCTGTTTATCGGAGCAGAGGTTCCGTACGCTCCCATTACCGGTAAACCGCTGGAGAAGACCAGCGGTGTCGACATCGAGTGGCACCTCGAATCCAACCAGTACGGGCATACCGTCGTCTTCAACGCGTCGGAGCACGTTGCCAGCAGCTTGGTGTCAGCGCTTGAGGACGCGGGTCTCAGCATCCAGCGCTGGGACGTCAGCCATCGTCCAGCAGATAACGGCACCTTCTACGACTGGTTCGCGCGCCTTCGGTTCAAGGGCAGCCAGGCCGAAGCACTTGCGCTCGTCGGGGATGTCATCGCACCGCCGTCGTCTCTCGCGCCGACGGTGCCAGTCACGAATCCGACCACAGCTCGCCTTGCTGATGCCGAGGCTCGGATCGAGGAGCTGCTCAACCAACTGTACGTCGCGACATGCAAGGGCGAGGCGGCTGAGCGTGAGGTCGCGCAGCTCCGTCACGATCTTGCGAACGCGGAAGCGAGCGAGCATCGATACCGAGAATCCGTTGCCCTCGCAGAACGCCGTCATTCAGATCTGCAAGAGCAACTCGCCGTGCTTCGACAAGGCCTGGGAGGCATGGCTGACACGGCGGAACTGGTGAAGAACCTCGCTGACGCCGAGGAACTTCGAGAACTCGCTCTTGCCGAGAACTCCTTGCTGCTGGAGCGTGTGCGAGCGGCCGACTCGGAAGCGGCAGAAAGCGGAGCACGCGCTGACAACTTGGCGGTGCAGGTAGACACACTCCTTGGGAGAGTGTCAGAACTTGAGAGCCTGGAGACGGAACGACTTCGCGCCGCGACCGCGCAACGGCCGCGGCGCGGGGGTGCCATTGACTTCCTGCCTCGGGCGTTCAGCCGCCTCGAGTTCATTCTCGATGCAGTCGATGTGATCGCCAACCTCGACTCGTTAGCGTCCACGATGAAAGCACTTGCTGAAATCGACTCTGGGCGCCTTGCCGGGAATGAACTTTCGGAAATGCGTGGCTGGTTTGAGGTGACGGAATTGGCGACGGGCATCGCGGGAAGCGAGCGACTTGGCCGCATCTACTACAAGCCGGACGGTCAAAGGGTGCTTGTCAGTGTGCACATCGAACAGGACGAAAAAGAACAGAGACAGCACATCGAGAGGCTGCGAGCCTTCTGACCCCGGTTACCGGCGCCTGAGGCAGGCCTCGATGTCAGAGCGTTCGAGGCGCAGTTCCTTGGCGTCGGGCCTCGCGGCCCACGGCCCCAGATCGGTGATAATAGGCGGCGCACTCCGGAGCAGGACCAGTGCCGTCCCGATGGCGCCGCACCAACTCGGCCAGACCTCATGTGCTCTGGGAACTCGCAGCCGCCCTGGTGGGGAGAACACGGGGGGGGGAGTCCGTTGATGCGCTGTCTGTCGGCGCTGCCCCAGGGGGTTGGTACAGCGGGCGCCTGCGCCAGCGCCACACTTAACCCGGGCGTTGCGGAAAGTCCAGTCGTGGACCGCCTTGAGGGTGGATCGGGCGTGTCCTGGCGCCTTCCATAATCCAGTCGACCGTACTGGCCTCTCGTCCGAAATCAGCACCTACCCTGAAGCAGGGTCAGGTAGTTTCTGCCGATGCAACGCTCCGGCAGCCGACAAGGAGTGGCAAGTGACAGCGGATGTCCGTGGGCCGGCATGGGCACTCGAGGGCTTGGGCTTGCGGTCCGGGCGCTATCCCCTGGCGGTGGAGGGCCCGGTGATGCGGGCGGTGGACCGGTTGATTCCTGGAGTGTCCACGGTGACCCGCTACATCCGTTACCACTCGCTGTATGCGGCGATCGCGGCGCACGCGGAACGGAAGGCGTGGGACATCACCGCGTGCCGCCGGGCGGTCCGCCGCAGCGAGGTCCTGCTGGCGGCGCTCCAGCACCACAGGGAGACGGATCCGGCGTGGCTTGCCCACGGGGTCGATGGGGTGCGGCGTTTCTGCACAGAGGAACTGGAACTCGCGCGAGCCGCCGACGAGGAGCAGCTGAGCCAGTCGTACTCACCCCGCCGCTGGGGCTTTTGGGACCAGTACGGCGGACCCGCCACGGTGCTCGGCACGGTGGACGTCCGGGACGGAGTGCTCAGACCCGGCCGGCATCCGTGCCCGCCCGCGGTCAAGGAGCTGTTCGCCCCTCTGCTGTCTCTCGCGGAGCGGGACGTCGTGTCCTTCGCCGACCTGGAGACAACGGGGCAGGCGGCTCTTGGTGTCCCGTGTCCGGCCGAGCGGGAATGGCTGACGGACGTCCTGACCGCAACCCGTGGCGGAGGTATCGACGCGCACGGGGACTGGGAGGCGTCCGACCGCACTCGGCCTGCGACCCTCCGTATCCTCGGCCGGGCTATCGATCTCCACGGTCATGAGGGCGACGGGTATCAGGAGACGCTGCGCTCCGCGGTGGCCTTCGGTGGCGAGGCGACAACGGATCCCGTTCTGGCGGCGATTCCCGAGACGGCCGGTTGGCGGGGAGTGCTGCTGCGCCATTACTCCGTCGGCGCCTGGCGTCGGCTGTGGGCGGCGCTGGTGGCCGATGTGGGCTCCAAGGACGGCGAGGCCGACCGGACGGCCGAGGAACTGCGCGACTGGCTGGCGCAACAGGCCCCGGACGCGAATGTACGGCGGGTCCTGGACGACCTGCCTCCGCTCAAGGACGCGGCAGGTCAGTTGTTGCCGGCCGAACGGCAACTCCTGACGCAGGGTGCCGATGCCCCGATGACCAATGTGCTGCTCCTGATGGTGGGTGCGCTGCGCTCCCGGGAGGGTCATCTGCCGGACGACGTACGGGCCGTCTTCCTGGGCCGTCAGCGGCGCTGGGCCGAGTTCCTCGACCCGACGTGGGTCGACGGCCTCATCGACGACTACGCCGACCGGCCGGTCCGCGACCTGGCCGCGCGGCTGGTGGACGGCATGCTCGCCCAGTCCCGCAGAGTCGCCCTCGCGAAGCTGCGCACCGACCCCGCGACCGGCGGGCTGAAGATCTTCTCCCGTCTGCACCTTCGCAACGAGCGCTATTTCAAGACCGGTGACGAAGGAGACTCCGACATCGGCACCCGCATCCCCCAACTGGGCTCTTTGGCGGCGCAGCTGGGGCTTTTCGCCGTCCGCGACAATTGCCACACCGTCACCGCGGAGGGACGGCGAATCCTGGAGACAAACCCATGAGCGCGGCACAGCACACCCGGTTCGCATCTCCCGTCACGCTGCTGAGGGATTGGAGCGAACGCAGCGATCAGCAGGCGCTGCACGAAGCGCTCTTCCTCGGTTTCACAGTTGATCTTCCCTTCCTGGAGAAGGTCGCCATACCCGTCGCCCGTGGTCTGGGTGCCCGCACCGCGGTGATCGGTGATGCGGCCCAAGGGCTGTACGACCCGGTGGATGTGCGCATGGCCGGCCGCAGTTATCTGCACGGCCTAGCCTCCTGCCGGCGTGCGTTCCATCCCAAGGTCGTCCTTCTGATCGGAGAACACGCCTGCCGGCTCGCGGTGGGTTCGGGGAACCCGACGCTGTCCGGCTGGGGCGCCAACGACGAGCTGTGGACGGTGGTGGAGACCGAGGACGACGACTCCCACGCCCTCCTGGCCGACCTCGCCGACTGGTTGGACGCACTGCCCTCCGCCGTGGAACTGGCCCCCTGGTCGGCGAGTCATCTGGCGGAACTGGCTGCCCTTCTGACCGAACGGCATGTCAACGCCCCGGCCGGACCGGAATCCGGTGCCCGGCTTCTGCACAATCTCCAGGAGAGTCTGTTGGACCAACTGCCGCTCGGTCCTGTCGACGAACTGCACGCGTACGCCCCGTTCGTCGACGAGGCCAGTCATGCCCTCAGCGAGCTGGTCGGCCGTCTGACACCCCGCCGCACCATCCTCGGGCTCCAGCCTCGCTGGTCCAGCTATGACGCCGGAGCGATCAAGAGGGCACTCGGCGGCTTCGACGCGCAGATCCGTTTTCTCGAGGAGACTCGGATGCGGCACGGCAAGTTCGTCGAGTGGCAGGCCGGCGGCCGCCGATACGCTCTCACCGGGAGCCCGAATCTGACCCGCGCCGCGCTGTGCACCAGCACCCGGGACGGCGGCAACTGCGAGCTCGCCGTACTCGCCGCCGACACCGCGCCGCTGCTTCCCGAACAGGGGCGCGTCACCTCACTCGCGAGCCTGACGGGCCGCACCATCCGGCCCTTCCAGTCCACCGGTCACACGCTCGTCCTGCTGGGCGCGAAGGCGGACAGCGAAGGCCTGCACGTCTCTCTGGCGCACCCCCAGCCCCTGCCCGTGGTGATCAGCACGTCTCCGGACGGTTCACCGGGTTCCTGGACACGGACCGGAACCATTCCGGCGGGGGCGGCGGCCTGCTCCTTCCCGCTGCCCGAGGTTCCTGGTGCGGCGGTTCGCGCCACGTGCGCTCGTCCTGACGGCACCACTGCCGAATCCGCCGTCGTCTTCGTCTACAGCCCCGTGCACTGCGCACGGCGCCACAGCGCCGACAGCGGTCCCCGGCTGAGATACGACTACACGGTGCAGACCCTGTTCGCCGACGAGCGTGCCGCACGCCGTTTCGAAGCCGATCTGCTGCGCCTGCGCGAACTCACCGCCGGAACGTCCGCTCCCCGGGTGAGCCCGGCGGGAGAGACGACAGCGGGCTCGGTGACATCGAGCGGCGTCGACCGCTGGGACGCCTACCTCGCCGACTGCCGCCGGATGATCGGGGCACCGTTGACGGATCTGGCGTTCGGCACCTCGCCGCTCGACCTGCCGCAGGCACCGTCGTCGCGGTGGATCGTGTCGGCGGTCACTCTTGGCGTGCGCGAGGAGGACGACGAAGAGCACGAGGACGAGACGGAGGAGGTGGACCTCCCCACCACGAGCGTGCCGGTCGCCCCGTACGTCGCGCCGGAGCAGCGTGCCCGTTTCCGCGCCTGGGCCCAGCGCTGGGTCGCGGCGCTCACGGGCCCTGACGATTCAGCCGCAGCACCGGTTCCGGTCCGGCTGCTCGTGGCCGGCCTGTACGTCCAGCTCCTGGCCGCCGGAGTCTGGGACGAGCAGGACCAGAGCTGGCGCGACGGGCTCAGCCGCCTCCTCGAAGCACTCGGTTCCGAAGACCTGACGGCCGAGGCGGACCACGATGATCCGCCCGAGACCCGGCGACGGCTGGACGCGGTGGCGGCCGTGGTGATGACACTGCTCGCCCAGGACGCCACCTTCACCGGCGGCGCCGAGCACGACGTACTGGCGGCCCGCGCCTGGCACGGCAGCAAGACGATGATCGCGCGTGCCGAGCCCGCCGAGGCGGAGGACCTGATGATCCCGCCGGAGCGGGCGCTCGCCCGCGTCGCGCCCTGGAGCGAGGTGGACGGACTCATCGCGCTGGCGCAGGAGGACGACCCCTACGCGGAGGCGATCGAGGGGCTCACCGCGGCCGGCTGGTCGGTCGTGTGCGAGGACGGGCTCTGGGAGATCACGGGCTCCTTCGGCAATCCGCTTCCGGTCGTGGCCAAGGCCGCCGAACGACTCGGGCGGCACCACGCCGACGGCGTGCTTGTACGGGCCCGCAGCAAGAACCGCTGGGCCTTCATGGCATGGGCGGACCCCTACCTGGTCCTGCTGAATCCCCCGGCACGCGTCTGGCGCACCTACCAGGTACGACTCCCCGCCACACCGGAATCACGGTTCAGCGGCGGCGACCTTTCCGCGGTACCCGGCCGCGTCGGTTCCCCGGCCCCGCTGCAGAAGGGCCCGCCGGAAGCTCTCAGGAAGATTCTCGCCGAAGCAGGCCTCAGTTACCCGGATTTGGTCAGTCGCCTGTTCACACTCGACACGTGACGGGGAGGGAAGCGATCAGTGCCGTGACGCCACCGGTGACGGACCGTCGAGCGGCTGATTTCCCTCGGTCGACCTCGTCCCACCGTCACGCCGCTGCGCAAGGCGGGCAGGCGCGATCGCACTCCGCCGCCCGTACCGCTCGCCACTGCGCCGTCGGAACTCGCGCCGGTCGGCGCTTGTCTCAGCCAGCGAGATCTCTCACCGGTGCCCGACATCGCCTCGGCGGGCCATCTGCGGACTGATGGAAGTCCGGGCCGAAGTGGGCCTTTTCCAGACGGAGTTGATGCGGCAGTTGTTCGAGGACGCCACCTGAGACTCTATGCTGCACAGGCATATGCAGAGTCAACAGGGGGCCTTGGGCGACGGCGTCCGTGCCGACGGCAAAACCGGAGGGGAACGGTGGTGTCACACTCCGCGCCGAACGAGGGCGGGGTAAACGGGGGAACGGCCGAGAGGCCATCCGCTGCGTTCGAGCGGGCCGTTGCCGCCTACGCCCACGGAAACTTCGCGCTTGCCGTCAGCCATCTGCGGCTGTTGGAACGCGACGCCGACACCGGCCACGCGGTGATCGACGCCCGCCACGCTGCCTTGCGCGGGGCACTCGCGGCTCGCGCCGGCAACTGGACGGAGTGCTGTGACTGGTACATCCGGTCGCTGGTTCCTTCAGGAACCGTCGGTGCCCGTCCGCCCGAGTCGACCGAGCCCTGCCACAACGACGACTGCACCTCACCTGCCGACAACCGGTGTGGCCAGTGCTCCCGCTGGTTCTGCGCGGCGCACGGCGCCGAAAGCATGGACGAGGTCTCCCGCTGCGGCCCGTGCCTCGATGTGGCAGTGCACAACCTGGTGCATGCGGCGATTCTGGCCGACCGTGTCAAGGCCGCCGCAGAGGCGCTCGCTCAATGGGCCGGCGCTGCGAACTCGGCCACAGCGCAGGCACTGCTGGCGTGCCTCGCCCCGGAACATACCGTGGGCTTCGGTGAACAGACCGACGTGCTCGAGGCGTTCGCTCCGGAGCGGCGCAAGGCGCTTGCGCTGTTCCGCGCGTCCGTGACGCTCGCCGGCGTGGACCTGGAACGGCTGAGTGCCCCGGTGCCTGACACGGCGTCCTCGTCGTTCCCGGCGCGGTACGGGTGGCTGCGCCCCTGGAGAGCCCGGGGGCTGAGCCGTGCGGGTCGGCACGCCGAGGCGTGGCAGGTCCGGTACGAGGACTGGCTGGCGAGACCGGTCGACACCGTGGTCGTGCACGCCCTGGCCGTCGAGGCTCTCCGGGTCTTCGCGGACGACACCGAGACGGACAGCCGGAGGCGTCTGGCGTCCGTACGGCAGGCCATGGCCTGCTGGGCGATGGTTCTGCACTCCGCCTCTTACTGGCAGGAACTGGCACGGCGCTCCGGGCACCCATGGACGCCCGCCGAGCGGAAGGACGCCTCGGACCAGGTAGCCGAGCGTATCCGCCAGGTCCTGCGGGACGACGACAGGGCTGCGGAACGGCCGGTGGTGGACAGCCTGGAGCTGGCCTGGGATGTCGAGCTCGCCGCTGCCCGTTGCCTGGCCGGGGTCCTGGCCACGACGGACTGCGGATGGCCCGTTCAAGCCGGCGGCGACCTCGCTTTCGGCCCCGGCTTCCTCGACCTCCTGCGGTCGGCCGGAGCCCCATGGAAGGCCCTGGCCGAGGAGGTCGACGGCTGGGTGTCGGACGCGGGCCGCTCGGGTGCGGCGAGCGGCGATCGGCTCCGTGATCTGATGTCACCCGAGGGGCGCTACACGGTGCTCCTGGGGACCGGCAGGTTCGACCAGGTCATCGCCGCACTCGAGGCCGGGACGGCGACGGAACCCCGGGCCCCGGGGGACGCCGGCCCTCCGCACGGCCCGCAGCGCGTCCTCGGCGCGGCACTGGTCGCTCGGGCGCTCGACCATCTGAAGGCCAAGCGCTGGTCCGACGCAGTACGGGACTTCGAGGACGCGGCGAGCGCTGGCGCCTCGCTCACCCTCCACGAGGAGGAGATCGGTCGGGCAGGCCGGCAGGCCGGACTCGCTCTGGTGCAGAACCGTGTCAGGCCGGACTGGCAGGCGTATACCGGCCTTCTCCAGCGCGCCCTCGACCTGGCACCGGAAGACGAGGAACTGAAGCGGAACCTGGCTGTCGGGTGCGTGCACCTGGGCCGGCAGGCCCAGCAGCAGGGGGACCAGGACAGGGCACGTGCCCGCTTCGCTCAGGCGTACGAGCTGGATCCTTCGAACGAATCCGTCGTCGCAGCGCTGAACGAATCCGACACCCGGTGGGCCGAAGACCTCCTCCAGAAACAGCCCGTGTCCGTGCTCACACGTGCCATCACGGAGCTGCGCAGGATCCTTGACCGCGACGCGACCCTCCGGCCCGTCCGCAAGGCCTTGGCAACAGCTCTATACGAGCACTCCCTCGATGTGGCCCTGACCGGCGCCCGCGCCGAGGCCATGGGTCTGATGAGGGAGGCCGGCGGCCTCCTGGAGCCGGGCTCGGACGACTGGGCTCCGGGGCGAGGGCCGAAAGGGGCCGTCGCGAACGGACTCTGCGAACGAGCGTTTCCGGTCGACGTGTCCGACGAGGACGAGCTGCGGAACGCGCTCGACGTGATCGCCGTCGCCCGCACCTACGAAGTCCTCCCGGGTATCGCCGACGAACAGGCGTGGCTCCTGTCCCACCTCATCGGACTGTTGTGCCGGAACGAGGACTACGACGAGGCCATACAGCTCGTCCGCCGGTGCCCACGAGACGCCGAGGACCGCAGCGGACTCGACAGGGCCCTCGCCGAGGCCTACGCCGGACGCGCCCGTCGACGCCTCTCCGAGGGCGACGCCGCCGCCCACTCCGACGTACGGGCGGTTCGCAAGTACGACCCGACGCATCCGCTGGCTCTTTTCGGGCCGGGCGATGCCGATCAGCTGTGGTGAGAGGAAGACACGGGGTGACCATGTCCATGTTCGGCGATTCTCCTTACGAGGTGCTGGGTCTGGAGGTCGGCGCGTCCAGGACAGACGTCCTCGCCGCCTACCAACGGTGCTCGAAGGCCGCCCGGCGCGATCGTGAACTGCGCGACCGCCTCTCCCGGGCGCGCAACGCCCTCTCCCGCCCCGGAGAACGTCGGGTGGCGGAGCTGCTGACACCGCTGCCCGGCGCACTGCCGTCCGATGCGAGCGGTGCGCTGCTCGCCGAGGCCCGTCGGCACATGTCCCGAGTCGCCCCCCTGATGCCCAACCCGGCGAGCTTCGCCCCGCCGTCCGACTGACGCCCCACGACCGCTCGGTCATCCGCCTCTATACGCCTCACGCCCCTTCAAACGTTCCGGGAGCCCGCGTTGACCGCACCGTCCTCCGCACAGCCCGACTCCGACTCCGAACGTCTGATAGCGCAACTGCGCAGACGGTGCGAGGCGTTGGAGCGGCGGCGTGCCCAGTACGAGGACGAACTGGCGCGGAAGGACGCCGAGTGGGAGACGTCGCTCCGCCGCCTGCTCACCGGCCTGCTCGACGTCGACGACGCGCTCGCGGAGTCCCTGCGCTGGACGGCACGCCGGCACTCCACGGTGCCGCACCACGCCGCCGCGGACCTGGCGAGCCTGACGGAACAGGTGTCCGCCGCGCACAGGCTGCTGCGCCGCCAGCTGCTGGCCGCCGATGTCAGGCCGATGGACCTCGTGCACCAGCGCGCCGAACCCGGGATCGCACGGGTCGTGGGTGCCCGACCCACATCCAGACACCCCGCCAACCTGGTACTGGAGGAACGCGTACCAGGCTTCTACCTGGGGCAGCAGGTGCTGCGGACAGCCGAGGTCGTGGTCGCCGTCCCCGGCTCCGACCGTGACATCGGCCCTGGCCCGGAACCGTCTCAGGAACCGGTGAAGGAGCCGGAGCAGCCCGGCCGGTCGACGACGGCACGACGGCAGCCTCGGCGGCTGCCGCGGCACAAGCGCCGTACTCGCCGCCGTTCCTGACCCGCCCACTGCGGAACCCCTCCACTGCCCGGTACCGCACAGCCCGCCCACTCCAAGAACAGGAAGCCTGAAGTGCACAGGACACTCGGAATCGACCTCGGCACCACCAATTCGGTCATGGCCTGGATCAAGGACGGCGAACCGGAGGTCATCGCGACCGCACCGGACGAGAGCGGGACTCCGTCGGTCGTGGGCCTCTCCGGGGACGGAACCCTCCTGGTCGGGCGGGAGGCACTGAACTGGCTGGAGCGGGACGCCTCGCGGGTGATCGCCACGGTCAAGCGCCTCATGGGCCGCCAGTTCAAGGACCCGAAGGTGCAGCAGGCCGTCCTCCGTATGGGGCAGGGCGGTCCGGAGATCACCGAGGGGCCGGACGGCGGAATCCTGATCAGACTCGGAGACCACGACTACACCCCGGTCCAGATCTCCGCGATCATCCTCAGGCGGCTTAAGCGGGACGCCGAGAAACGCCTCGGTACGGCGTTCACCCGCGCCGTGATCACCGCGCCCGCGTACTTCGGCGAACGGCAGATCGCGGCCACCCGTGAGGCGGGCAGACTGGCCGGGTATCACGTGGTACGGGTGCTCATGGAACCCACGTCGGCAGCGCTCGCGCACGGCCTCGGACGCGCTCATGATGCCGACCAGGCAACCGTCCTCGTCTACGACCTCGGCGGTGGCACCTTCGACGTCTCGATCCTGACGCTGATGCCCGGGTTCGTCGATGTGCTCGGCGTGGGCGGGGACAACCTGCTCGGCGGTACGGACTTCGACGGCAGCCTGGCCGATCACCTGCAGGGACTCCTCAACGAGCGCAGCCCCGGACACGAACCCCTGCCGGGTGACGCCTCAAAGATCCGGAAGGCCGCGGAGCACGCCAAGATCCTCCTGTCGGCGGCGTCCTCGACCGAGGTGATCGTGTCTCCGCTCGGCGAGTCGGGCGCCGTCCTCTCGGAGACCGTCGACCGGAAGCACTTCGAGAACCTGATCGCCGAGCGGATCGAGGAGACCGTCGACCTGACCCGGCGGACCGTGACGGAGGCGTCCCTGCTACCGGAGGACATCAACCAGGTCCTCCTGGTCGGTGGCTCGAGCGCCATCCCCCTGGTGGCGGAACGACTCGCGGAGCTCTTCGGCCGCGAAAAACTGCGCACGGACGTGGACCCGATGACATGCGTCGCCCTCGGTGCGGCCGTCCAGTCGGCGCTCGTCGACACCCTCGACTGCCCCGACTGCCGCGCGACCTGCCCGCTGGACTCCGACACCTGCTCCGACTGCGCCACCCCGCTCGTCGGCACTCCGACAGTCGCATGCCCGGTCTGCTACGTCCCTGCGCCCGAGAACACCGGCTCGTGCCCCGTCTGCGCGACGGACCTCTCCGCGCTCTCGGCCCAGCAACCCGCACCGCCCGCCCCGTCCGTCTGCGGTGAGTGCGGAGAGGAGAACGGTCCAGACGCGATGGAGTGCGACCTGTGCGGGGCGAAACTGCGCGACAGCGGCGGTCTGAAATGCCCGAGCTGCGCATTCGTGAACCAGTCGGGCCTCGCCTGCTGCTCACTCTGCAAAGCGGAGCTGCCCGTCGCGGCCCCGTCCGATGTGACCCCTCGTCCCATCGGCGTCCGTACCAGCGACGGCAGTCTGGTGGTTCTGGTCGAGGCGGGCACCCGCTACCCGACAGAGCAGCCGATCCGGCACGATTTCCAGCTCACCGCCAATCCCGGGGACATGCTGGAGATCGCCCTGCACGAGGGAGACCTCCAGCCTGCGGAGCGCAACGACCTCTGCGGCGTCTCCATGTACGAACTGCCCGAGGGAAGCACGGGCACCAAAGCCCTCACCATCGCCGTGCACCTGGACGGGGACCGCTCGATCCGGCTGGAGACCCGGCTCGACGGATCCTCGTTCACCCCGGCCGTCTTCCGACGCAACCCGCTGCCCCCGGAGTTCCGCAGGCGGGCGCGGGAGACACACGGACGGTTCCAGAGGTTCCTCGCCGACTGGCGTCATGAGCTCACCCCGGCGGAATCCGCGGTCCTGGCAGAGACGGCGACCGCCCTGGAGCAGGTCGTCAGGGGCGAGGCTCCCGGGCGTTCCCTGGACACGCTCCTGGAAGACGCGGATGTCCTGCTGGAACGTCAGCAGAGCGTGCGCTGGGCCACGGCTCTCGCCTACCGCTACCCGCATCACGTGGCCGAGCTGATGCCGGACGAGGACCTTGAGGCGATGCTGCGCCACCGCAGCGCGCTGAAGTCGATGCGCGAGGCGGCGGACTTCGACCGCGGACACAAGATCGCCGAGGAGGTGCTGAGCATCCGGCGCCGCCTCGGCGAGGACCTGTACAAGGTGATGAGCGCTCTGGCGTTCGCCTCGCACAACGGGGTCAACGCCAGGTTGCAGCAACGCATCCAGCAGACCGGCGACATGCTGACCGAGGCGGCTCGGCAAGGAGACCTCGCCCGGGTGGACGCGGCCAAGTCCCGGATCACCGACCTCTACGCGGACATGCGCCGGGAGCAGGCGGAGTTCCGGGCGCCGGAGCGCAGGACCGTGCGTCCGGAGAAGCCGGCCCGCTGACCCGCCGGCTCAGCGCATCGCCGTTCCGCTCCGTCGTGGAGTCAGCTCCGCCCACACGGTCTTCCCGGGTGCGGCGGGGCGCGGGTCGGTGCCCCAGCGGGTCGCCAGCCGGGCCACGAGCAGCAGTCCCCGGCCGGACTCCGCGTCGCCGGGCGCTTCGGGAACGGACCGGGGCGGCACCCGCTCAGTGCGGGTGTCCATCACCTCGACGCGGAGGGTGTCGCTGGTTGCCGTCAGCCGGAGGTGGAAGTCCCGGCCGGGCACGTGGCCGTGCCGCACGGCGTTGGCGGCGAGTTCGGCCGCGATGAGGGTGGGTCTCGTTCGCTGCGGAGTCGTAGGCGTATCCCCACTGGTCCAGCCAATGCGAGACGAGACGGCGGGCGAGGCGGGCACCGCGCGGTGTGGAGGTGAAACACATGGCGAACTCGTGGAGGGCAGCCGGCGGTTGGGGCGTCGGCGCGATGGCGGTGTCGGAGGATTCCATGGCGGCGAGCCTGCCGGAGGCCACACGGCGCTGACCAGCTACGACGCCTGTACGGGGCTGGTCTGTACAGATCGTCGCGATGGACGTACAGGCAGGGGCAAGTCCTCGTACGGGGGAACTCGCGAACGTTCAGGTTCGACTCTTTCGCCACCGCGCGTAGCGTGCCCTTCGCGCTGCGTGCGGTGGCCTCACCGTGTACAGCCGCGTATCAGAGCCGTGGGCGGACAGGTTGCCGGAGGTGGCGGGCATGGCGGAGCAGGACGACGGGGCGGGCTTCCTGCGGTGCTTGGGGCAGCAGTTGAAGCTGCTTCGGGAGCGGGCCGGGCTGACCCGGGCCGAGTTGGGTTCCCGGCTCGGTTACGGGGAGGACCAGATCACGTCGGTCGAGCTCGGCCGACGCATCCCCAAGCCGGAGCTGATCGACAGGGCGGACGAGGTACTGAACGCGGGCGGCGTCCTGCGGGCGATGAAGGAAGAGGTGGCGCGGGCGCGTTATCCGGCGTTCTTCCGGGATGCGGCGCGACTGGAAGCCGAGGCGGTCGAGCTTCAGACGTACGACACCCATGTGGTCAACGGCCTGTTGCAGACCGAGGAGTACACGCGGGCGCTGCTGACCATGCGTCGGCCGCTCCTGAACGAGGAGACGATCGAGCAGCGGGTCGCGGCGCGTCTGGCCCGCCAGGAGATCTTCAACAAGTGGCCCGCGCCCCTGTTCAGTTTCGTCATGGAGGAGTCCGTACTGCTACGGCGGCTCGGCGGAGCCTCGGTGCTGCGGGGGCAGTTGGAGCAGATCCTCCTCATCGGCCAGAAAACGGAACGTCGAGGTGCAGGTGATGCCGCTCGACCGGGAGGACAACGCCGGTGTGGACGGCGGGTTCACGTTGTTCACACGCAAGGGAGGGGAGCAGATCGGTTACACGGAGGCGCAAGGACGTAGCACACTGGTGACCGATCGCGAAGAGGTCCGCGCACTCGCCGCACGCTATGGGATCATCCGTGCGCAGGCCCTCACCCCGTGTGAGTCGCTGGCCTACATCGAGAAGTTGCTGGGGGAGCTATGAACACCCGAAAGATCACTGCCGTCGCTCAGGATCTGCGGTGGTTCAAGAGCAGTTACAGCGGCGCTGAGGGCGGCCAGTGCGTGGAAGTGGCGACTTCGCCAGGAACCGTCCACATCCGGGACTCGAAGGCGGTCACCGGCCCCGCACTCACCATGGACCGCACCGCATGGGCGGCCTTCATCGGCTTCGCCGCGTGCCACGACAGCGAGGGGTGACCCTCTCACTCGTCGGCTGACTGTTTGTCCCCCTTGAGGTGCGGTTCCTCGCCCCCTGGATTCCGAAATGGGCAGGAATGTCACCGCGCTGTTAGCGGTGTTAACGCAGGCATCTTGTCTATGTCCTTTGAGGTGTGTACGGTCCAGTCATGGCCGCCGACGAATCCGCTCCCGCGGCGGTCGTCACGGCTGCCGAGATCGCCCGCCTCGCCGGGGTGACCCGTGCCGCCGTCTCCAACTGGCGCCGCCGTCACCCCGACTTCCCGCGCCCCGCCGCCGGCACCGCGACCAGCCCCCTCTTCACGCTCACGGAAGTCCAGCAGTGGCTGGACCAACAGGGCAAGGGCCGGGAAACCTCCGCTGAGGTCGACCTGTGGCACGAACTGCGCGCTCAGTACGGCGACGACCTGCTCACCGCACTCGGCGCGGTCGGCGCGCAGTTGCTCGGAACCGCCGTCGAGCAGCCGCTGGCCGAGCCCGCCGCGACGGCCCTCACCGCCTTGTCTGCAGAGCGTGACGCACACGCCCTCTACGCCGACCTTGTCGAGCGCTGTATCGCCTCCACCACCCGCAGCGGCGGTGAGCCGATGACCACCCTCGCGCTGGAGCGGATCGTCGCGGCGTTCGCCAGGACGGCCGGCGAGGCAGCCGGAGCATCGGACGGCACAGTCAGCACGGTCTACGACCCGGCGTGCGGCATCGGGACGCTGTTGCTCACCGCGGTCCCGGGTGCCCACCGGTACGGCCAGGAACTCAATCCGGCGACCGCCGCCATCGCGGAGTTCCGCGCCCGGCTCGACGGCAGGACCGCCACGCTGGCCTGTGGAGACTCGCTGCGCAAGGACGCCTTCCCCGACCTCCGCGCCGATCTGGTCGTCTGCGATCCCCCGGTGGGCGTGGCCGACTGGGGGCGGGACGACCTGCTGCTCGACCCCCGCTGGGAGCTGGGCGTACCCCCGCGCTCGGAGAGCGAACTCGCCTGGGTCCAGCACTGTTACGCCCACACCGCCCCCGGCGGCCGGGCGCTGCTGGTGCTGCCCTCGTCCGTCGCCTACCGCAAGGCCGGTCGCCGTATCCGGGCCGAACTGGTCCGCCGAGGACTGCTGGCCTCCATGGTGGCACTGCCGCCCGGTCTGATGTCCGGCCACTCACTGCCCGTGCACCTGTGGATCCTGCGGCGACCGGCCCAAGGCGACCCCACCCCGACACACATCCGCATGATCGACCTCAGCACCGCCGACCCGGACGGCATCGGCATCGGCATGAAGGACTGCGCACCGACGGCGGAGCAGATCGAGGACGTTCCGCCCGTCGACATCCTGGACGACGACGTCGACCTGAGCCCCAGCCGCTACGTCACCCCCCATCACGGCGACTATCCCGTCGAGTACGCCGCCCTGCGCGACCGCGTCCAGAGCCTCGCCAGGGACCTGCTCGACCTGCTCCCCGAGCTCCCTGCCGGCCCCGGCCGCATCGAGGCCGCGCCGATGGGACTCGGCGATCTCGTCCGGGGCGGTCTGGTCAACCTGGACGGCACCGAGCCGACCTCCCGGACCGACCAGCTCGACACCGACTACCTGCGCGGTTTCCTGCGCAGCGCCGCCAACACCCGCCGCAGCACCACCGGCAGTGGCACCCTCCGCCTGAGCGCCTCGGGTGCGCAGGTTCCGCAGATGGACATCGGGCGCCAGCGGGAGTACGGCGAGGCCTTCCGGCGTCTGGGCGCCTTCGAGGAACTGCTGCGCGAGGCCGCCGCCATCGGCGACCGGGTCGTTGCACTCGCGTACGACGGGCTGACCAACGGTGCCCTGCTGCCGCCGTCGGCCATCAGTGCCTCTTCGGGGAAGAGCGAGTCCCAGGAGGCGAAGGATCAGTGAACCGACCCGCTGATAACCTCGCTCTCGTCCAGCCAGGTCAGGACAGTACGGGGGCAAAGGTGCTGCAGCCGCTCAGAGCGGGCGACCCGACGGCAGTCGGGAACTTCCGACTGGTCGGCCGACTGGGGCAGGGCGCGATGGGTGTCGTGTACCTGGGCTACCGTTCGACCCGCCCGGTCGCGGTGAAGGTCGTCAGACCTCAGCTCGCGGAGGACGAGTACTTCCGCAAGCGTTTCGCCCTGGAGCTGGAGGCGATCCGCCGCGTCGGCGGCTTCCACACCGCCGCTCTGGTGGACGCCGACCCGCAAGCGGCGACGCCGTGGATCGCGACCCAGTACATCAACGCGCCCTCACTGCTGGAGTTGGTGGAGCAGCACGGCCCGGTCAGCGAGCTGGGTGCGTGGTGGCTGGCAGCGGGTCTCGCGGACGCCCTGATGCACATCCACTCGGTGCGTTTACTGCACCGGGACCTCAAGCCCGGCAACGTCCTGGTCGCTACGGACGGCGTCCGGGTCATAGACTTCGGCATCTCCCACGTCAGCGGCGGTACCGGCCTGACCACGGCGAGCGCGGCCCTCGGCACCCTCTCCTACATGGCACCGGAACAGGCGGCGGACTCCCGTAAGGCCAGCGAGGCGTCGGACGTCTACAGCCTCGGCGCGACGCTGGCGCACGCGGCGACCGGCCACGTCCCCTTCTACGCACAGATGCCGGCACAGCGGACGCTGGACATCCAGCCCGACCTGACCGGCCTCCCGCCCGCGCTGCTCGACCTGGTCACCCACACGCTGGCCTTCGACGCCGAGGACCGGCCGACGGCACAGAACGTGCTGGAGGAGGCGATGGGACGCCTGCTCGACTTCGGCGTGCCGACGGAGGCGCAGGCGTACCCGCCGCTGCCTGAGGCGTTCCTCGCGGCGGTGCTGGAGCGGCAGGCCACACCGGTCGAGGCACCGGATGCCGTACCGGATCCCGATGCCGCGGTTGCCGACGAGCCGGACGGCGTTCCGGACATCGCCCCTGAGCCGGTGCCCGAGGCCGCGCCGTTCCCCAGGCCCGCGGAGCCGCTCGATCCCGGGCCCCAGCCGGACGCCATGCCGGACCGCTGGGCCGCACGATGGCGCAGCCGTATCGAGGACCGCCGCGGCGACTACGGCGGCTGACCCCGTCAAGCCCGCGCACAAACCACAAACGCCCAGTGCTTGAACGGCACAGCGGCACAGCAGCAGAGCAGCAGAGCAGCAGAGCAGCAATCGAAGGAGACCCGCCGATGACCACCGTCGCCGACAGTGCGTCAGGCAACGTCCCGGGCGATGCGTCCGGTGGCGTCCGGTTCGCCGCCGGGATGCAGGTCCGCGCCCGCGACGAGGACTGGCTGGTCGTGGAGGCCGCCGAGACCGCCAAGGATGGCACCCGCCTGGACGTACGGGGCATCTCGCCCCTGGTCCGCGACCAGCGGGCGGTCTTCTTCGCGCACGAAGGCCTCGACCAGGTGACCCCGCTGCGTCCCGAGGACACCGAGCTCGTCCCCGACGACTCCCCCGAGTGCCGCCGTTCGCGCCTGTTCATCGACGCGTTGATCCGCAAGACCCCGCTGCCCCTCTCCGAGCAGCGCCTCGCCACCGTGGGCACCCACCTCGTCGACGACCTCGCCTACCAGCGTGAACCCGCCAAGGCCGCCCTGCGCGCCCTCCGCCCCCGACTGCTGATCGCGGACGCGGTCGGCCTCGGCAAGACGCTTGAGGTCGGGCTGCTGCTGTCCGAACTGATCAGGCGCGGACGCGGCGAGCGCATCCTGGTGGTGACGCCGAAGCACATCCTGGAACAGTTCCAGCACGAGCTGTGGACGCGGTTCGCGATCCCGGTGGTGCGGCTGGACTCGGCCGGTATCGAGCGGATCAAGAACGACATCCCCGCCGGCCGCAACCCCTTCTCCTACTACAAGCGCGCGATCATCTCGATCGACACCCTGCGCTCCGACCGCTGGCGCAGCCACCTCATGCAGGTCACCTGGGACGCCGTCGTCATCGACGAGTCGCACAAGCTCATCAACACCGGGACGAAGAACAACCGCCTCGCGCAGCTCCTCGCGCCGAAGACCGACGCCCTGATCCTGGCGAGCGCCACACCGCACAACGGCCAGCGGGAGTCCTTCGGCGAGCTGCTGAGCCTCCTCGACCCGACGGCCATCCCCAACACCAGCGACTACGACGAGACGCAGCTCCAGCACCTCTACATCCGGCGCCACAAGATGTCCCCCGACGTCTCCGCCGAGATCGGCCACATGTGGGCCACCCGCAGGCCGCCCGTCGCCATCGACTGCACGGCGACCCCGGCCGAGCAGCGGGTCTTCGACGAGCTGTACGACGTCTGGATCAACCCGAAGGACGGCCGCAAGGCCCCTGTCTCCGGCAAGGGCGCCCGGCTCTTCCCCTACACCCTGCTGAAGTCCTTCCTCTCCTCCCACTCCGCGCTCGTCGAAACGGTCGACAACCGGATCGACAGCATCGACCGGAGCACCAACGCACAAGAACGCCAGGCCGAACGCGACGCACTGGTCAACCTCGGCACCATCGCCGAGGCCATAGACATCGAGGACGCCGCCAAGTTCCGGCAGCTGGTGAAGGTCCTCAAGGACGAGATCGAGGTCGGCCCCGGCTCCGACACCCGCGTCGTCATCTTCTCCGAGCGCCGCGCCACCCTCCAGATACTGCAGGACACCCTGCCCTCGGCCCTCGGCTTCGCACCGAGCAAGGGAAAGACCAGCGGCGCCGTCCGCCAGCTCCACGGCGGCCTCTCCGACGACGAACAGCAGCGCACCGTCAAGGACTTCGGCCTGGCGAGCAGCGAACTGCGGGTCCTGCTCACCGGCGACATCGCCGCCGAGGGCGTCAACCTGCACCGCCAGTGCCACCAGATGATCCATTACGACCTGCCCTGGTCGCTGATCACCATCGAGCAGCGCAACGGCCGCATTGACCGCTACGGCCAGCAGCACTCCCCGGAGATCCGCGCACTGCTGTTGCTCACCGCCGACGAGGACCCCGACCGCCCCTCGGCCGACCGAGCGGTCTCCGAGCGCCTGCTCAGGCGTGAGGACGAGGTCCACCGCACCCTCGGCGAGGCCGCCTCCATCCTGGGCCTGCGCGACGAGGACGCTGAGACGAACGCCATCATGGAACGGCTCCTGGCGAACGAAGAACCGTTCGACGCTGCCGTTCCGTCGGTCCCGCTGGACCCCTTCGAGGCGTTCCTCGCCGACCACACCCCGGACGGCGACTCACCGGGCTATCGGGTGCCGCAACTGTTCGCCTCCACCCGCGCGTTCGTCGAAGAGGCCCTGGAGGAGGTCTACGACAACCCGGAGCAGCGCATCGGCAAGCACTGGGACGCCGACCACCCCAAGATGATGGTCTTCACCCCGGACCGGGAACTCCAGCGCCGCCTGCTGGTCCTCCCCAAGTCGTACCTGGACGAACGGCAGGTCCTGGACCAGCTCCGGGTCACCTTCGACAAGCAGTTCGGCCAGGACCGGCTGGACCGTGCCCGTGAGCGCAGCGGCAACCGGGCCAAGGGCGCGATCACCAAGCAGGAGCGCACCGAGACTTCCGGCTGGCCCGACGTCAGCTACCTCACGGACCAGCACCCGGTCGTGGAGTGGCTCACCGACAAGGTCCTCGTCAGACTCACCCGCAACACCGCCCCGATCATCACGGCGGACGTCACCGAACCGGTGTTCCTCACCCAGGGCATGTACTCCAATGCCAAGGGCCACCCGACCGTCCTGGCGTGGACTTGCGTGACGGGCTTGGCGGGCGGCACACCCACCTTCGACGACGACCTGGTGGGCGTACTCGAACGGGCCGGAGTCAAGCCGGGAATGCTCAACCGCCCCTTCACCGGCGACAGGGCTGCCCTCCAGGCACTGGTCCCGGCGGCGGTACAGGCGAGCCGCGACCACATCGGCGGGCTGCGCAACGAGCAGGAGACTCCGCTGGTGGAGCAACTCATCGAGTACGAACAGCGGTTGGAGGCATGGCGGAAGGCCAGCCTGTCGACGTTCGAGCAACTGAGCTTCAGCGGCATGCGGCGGAAGCACGAGGAGACGCGCGTGCAGAAGACCGCGGTGGAGGTCGAGCAGCTCATCGAGCAGCTGGCCACACAGGGCGAGGCGATGGTGCGGGTGATCGGAGTCCTGGCGCCGGCCTCGACCGCCGGCGGCAAGGTAATTCAGCAGCAGAGGGGTGCGTGACACCGTGGCATTCGAAGCGATCACCAACCGCGGTGAGTACATCTCCGCCCACTACCTCGCCGAGCTGTTCGCCAAGGACCTCACCGAACTGCGCAAGCGCTGGACCTCCGCCGACCGGGCGGGCGCCCCGTCGTCCCGGTCGGGCGTGAAGGGCCTGCGCCGCGAGTACTTCAAGGCCAAGGTCCGCATCACTGAGAACAAGACCTTCGACGGTCCCGAGGTACGGGAGCTCAACGACCGCCTGTTGGCGGCACTGGCGTATGTCGAGCCGGAGGCCGAGGGCAAGGACGCGGATGCTGCGGCTGTGGAGCCCGAGGGTTCCACCCACACCCGACTCCGCCGGGGCGACTTCGACGTGATGCAGGGCGACAAGGAACGGTCGGTGCCGGTCGCGCTCGCCGTCACGGGCCCAGGCGGCCTGGAACTCGTCGCCCTGGACGTCACCTGGCAGGTGGACGGCGAACTCGTCGTCGCGGACGTCGAGGACGGCGGCGCACAACTCCTCGACCCGATCCAGCTCGACGGCAAGCAGCTCATCACCAGTGCGGCCGACGCCGTCACCTTCCTCTTCGGCTGCGAGGACGGCTACGCCCCGCGCTACGTCCTGCTCCTCGCGGGCGGCGCGGTACTGCTCGCCGACCGCACGGCCTGGCACGAGGGCCGGTTCCTCGCGGTGAGCGTGGACGAGGCCCTGGACCGCAACCTCAGCGCGGACGGCGAGGAACTGGAGGCGGTGGCCGCGCTGTTCGGCGCGGAGTCACTGCTGACGGAGGGTGGCGTCGCCGGGTACTTGGATGGCCTGGTCGACAAGGGCCGCAAGCACGCGGTGGGCGTTTCAAAGGAGCTGCGGGAGGGGCTGCGGCAGTCGGTCGAGCTCATCGCCCAGGAGATCCTGGACCGGCTCCAGGAGGGCGGCGCCGATCCGGCGGAGCTGGGTGACCCCGCCGACCTCGCAAGTCGGCTCACTCGGGAGTCGCTGCGGTATCTGTACCGGATCCTGTTCCTGCTTTACGCGGAGGCCCGGCCCGAGCTTGGCATCCTGCCCAGTAAGGACGACGCCTATCAGGACGGCTATGGCCTGGCCCGGATCGGCGAGTTGGTCTCCTACGACCTTCCGGAGGAGGCTCAGGACGGCACCCACTTCGCCGATTCGCTGGACCTGCTGTTCCGGCTGGTGGACCAGGGACACCGCCCTATGGGCACGGACGCCGCGCCGACCGAGGACGGAGTGACCATCCTCGACGCGGACGGCCTGCGCTTCGAGGCCCTGCGCAGCGACCTGTTCAAGGCCGACGCGACCCCGCTGATCGGCTCGGTGTCGGTAGAGGGCGAGCGGATCGAGACAAAGCTTCGGAACCGGGTGCTATGGCGGGTGCTCAACCTGCTGATGCTCACCCAGGGCCGGCGCAGTGGCCGCGGCAAGGCCGGCGGCGGCACGGGCAAGGGCTTCATCTCGTACGCGCAGCTCGGCATCAACCAGCTCGGTGCAGTGTACGAGGGCCTGATGTCGTACACCGGTTTCTTCGCTTGGGATGACCTGTACGAGGTTGCCAAGCCGGATTCGGACGGGCTGAGCGGCACCTGGGTCGTGCCCTTCAAGGACGCCGACAACTACGACGAGGAAGTCTTCGTCAAGCGGCGGGACGAGCTGACGGGCGCTTTCAAGCGGGTCGAACACAAGAAGGGCAGGTTCGTCTACCGCCTGTCCGGTCGGGAGCGGCAGCGATCGGCGTCGTACTACACGCCGGAGGTACTGACCCGCAGCACGGTCAAGCACGCGCTCGCGGAGCTGCTGGACCAGGACGGCGTCACGACGCCCGCGCGGGCGATTCTCGACCTGAAGGTGTGCGAGCCCGCCCTCGGCTCGGGCGCGTTCCTCAACGAGGCCATCAACCAGCTGGCGGCGGAGTACCTGAAGCGCAGGATGGCGGAGCTCGGCGGTGAGCAACTGCCTCCCGACCGGTACGAGGCGGAGCTCCAGAAGGTCAAGGCGTACCTCGCACTGCACAACTGCTACGGCGTCGACCTCAACCAGACCGCTGTTGAGCTAGCCGAGGTCTCGCTGTGGCTCAACTCGATGCACGAGGGCCTGAAGGCTCCCTGGTTCGGCCTGCACCTGCGTCGCGGCAACTCGTTGATCGGGGCGCGACGGGCCGTGTACGCGACGGAGGCGCTGAAGCGAAAGGCATGGCTGACGACGGTCCCGACGGACCGGCCGCTGCGGGCAGGAGCCGACGAAGGCCAATTTCAGGCGGGCACGGAGATCCACCACTTCCTGCTACCGGCCAAGGGGTGGGGCGCGGTCGCCGACGCCAAGCAGGCCAAGGAACTGGCCAAAGACGAGCGCGACGCGCTGGCGAAGTGGCGGACGGCCGTCACGTCGACGCCGTCGGTGGCGCAGGGCAAGCGACTGCTGTCGCTGGCAACGCGAGTCGAGCGGCTGTGGGAGCTGACCCGGCGCCGCTTGATCGTGAGTGAGCGGGAGGTGCGGCGCCAGATCGACGTGTGGGAGGTCGACCCCGACCAGCCACTGGAGAAGGCGTCGGGAGACGTTACGCGTGAGCAGATCGAGAGCGCGCTGAACGAGCCGGGCTCACCGCGCGGCCGGCTGAAGCTGGTCATGGATGCTTGGTGCGCCCTGTGGTTCTGGCCGGTTGGGCAGGCCGACACCCCTACACCGCCAAGCATGGAGGAGTGGCTGTCCTTCTGTGAAGCAGTGTTGGGCGTTCCGGCCGCCAAGGCGAAGGCGAGGCCCTCCGGCCGGGTCGGTGGCGGCGCGGCCGGGCTGGATGACGAGTTCGGGCTGTTCGCCGACACCGGCGAGTTCGAGAAGCTCGCGATGGATGACGAGTTTGACCGGGTCATGAGCCAATGCGTTGACCTGCCGTCGGTGATGGTGCGGTTCCCGTGGCTGGGCGAGGTCGATGCGATCTCCTGGCGGGAGGGGTTCTTTCACTGGGAGCTGGAGTTCGCGCACACCTTCGAGCAGGGTGGGTTCGACCTTCAGGTAGGAAACCCGCCCTGGGTCAAGTTCGAGTGGGATGACGAACTCGCTGTCGCGGAACATGACGCTTGGTTTGGCTTGATCGAGAACGCGCCAGTGCAAGTAAAGGCAGATCGTAAGGAGAAAGCACTTCTCGAACAATCCGCGATGGAAGAGTATCTTCTTGACTTGACTTCTTGGGCAGGGGTTAGCGAGCATCTGGGGTCACCGGCAACTCATCCATTGCTTTCTGGAATGAAGACGAACCTGTACATGAGTTTCATGGAACAGGTTTGGCGCAACACTGCGCAAAATGGATCCGCGGCCCTAATTCACGAGGAGAATCACTTCTCGTTTCCAACTGGAGGCGCGTTTCGTGCGGCAACATACGCAAGACTCCGGCGCCACTTTCAGTTCGGCAACAACATCCTACTATTTGAGGACGTAGACAATAATAAGAATTTCGGCATTAGTGTCTATGGGGCCGAAAGGGGCATCCAGTTCGAGCAGGTCGCGCGAGTGGTCCACCCATCTCTGGTAGATCACTCTTTCAACCATGACGGCCGGGGCGAGCTGCCAGGAATTCAATTTCCTGAGGGCGGCTGGGACACTAGACCGCACGTGGGAAGGATCGTAAAGGTAACACTCGAAACCCTCGCCGACTGGGCGGCGCTCGTGGACCCGCCGGGGACGCCAGCGTCAGAAGCGCGTGCGCTGCGTCCTGTAACGACGGCTGAAAATCAAGTTCTCCGGACCCTGTCGCGCTTCCCGGAGCGAATCCAAGATAACAAATATTGGTGGTCTTTGGAGCTCGATGAAGGGAAGGCCAAAAGGGAGCGGGTGATTGAGTGGCATACGCATACGCCAAGCTCATGGGATGAAGTTGTGCTGCAGGGGCCACATTTCTCTGTGGCTACTCCATTCGCAAAGCAGCCGAATGTCGAGTGCAAGTCCAATAAGGACTATTCGGTCTGGCAACTAGAATCCCTGCCGACGACAGTCATCCCTCGAGTTAACTATAGGAGATCATGTACTCCGGATGAATTTGTTGCAGCGCAGCGTGTCTGGGATGGAACCCCTTCGCGTGAGAATTTTCGGCTCGCGTGGCGTCGCATGGTCACTTCGAATACCGAGCGGTCATTGCATGCCGCGCTCTTGCCGCCCGGACCAACGCATGTTCACGCGGTGCACACCATGGCATTGGAGAACAACCGGAAGACTGCCATTGTCGGTGGCCTGTGGGCTTCAGTCGCACTTGATTACTTGGTCAAAGTATCAGGGACGACTGCGGTCAACTTTGAGCTGGCTCGCCGCTTCCCTGCACCGCTGCAACACCTCCTCAGCACTCCGCTCCTACTGCGCACCCTCCGCCTGAACTGCCTGACCCGCGACTACGCCCCCTTGTGGGACGAACTCTTCGAGCCCGCCTGGCTTGCTGACCGCTGGACCGACCCCGAATCCCCTCGGCCACCGATCCAGGCCGTCGAACCCACCTGGTCCATGGCGACTCCCCTCCGCACGGAGTGCGACCGCCGCATGGCCCTAGTCGAGATTGACGCGCTCGTAGCCGTCATGCTCGGCCTAACCGCCGAGCAACTCTGCGCCATGTACCGCTCCCAGTTCGCCGTACTCCGCAAGTACGAGTGGGAGATGTTCTTCGCGCCCGACGGACACAAGATCGGCGCGGCAACGCACAACGTCGGCATCCGCCAGACCCCCGAAGAGACCGCCTTCGTCAAGGCATGGGCCAAAGCCGCCCGCGCAGGCGACCCCACCCCCGCCATCCCCGAGGGCTGGGTCAAGCCGAACCGCGAGGCCGAAATGACCCGCGCCCACGCGGACTTCACCGCCCGCCTCCACGCCGGCGAGTACGGCGACTACGCCGCCTACCTCGCCGAGCACCCCCTCACCACCCCCACGCCCACCGAACCCACGCCCGCCCCCGCCCCCGCCCCGGAAAGCAGGTAGCACCCAGCCATGCTTCCCTCCCTGGCCGCCGAGGATCTGCGCCGTGCCCTCGCCGCGTACCTGACGACGAGCTTCGCGCTCGCCGACGACGACGTCCGCGAGGAGCTCGAGGCGTTTCTTGAGCGGCCGGAGAGCCGGCTCTTCCGGGGCCCGTACCTCCGCGTCCGTACGCCCTTCCGGTACGCGCCTCCCGGCTGGGAGAAGGCTCTGGACTGGTCGCCCAGCCTCCGCCCCTACACCCACCAGGCGAACGCCTGGCAGCGGCTGTCCAGCAAGTCGGGCCACGTCCCCGAGCCGACGATCGTCACCACCGGCACCGGCTCCGGAAAGACCGAGTCGTTCCTCATCCCGATCCTCGACCACTGCGCCCGTGCCCGCGCCGCCGGGGTGAAGGGCGTCAAGGCGCTGCTGCTCTACCCGATGAACGCGCTGGCCGACGACCAGGCCCGCCGTATCGACGACCTTCTCGCCAAGAACGCCGCCCTCTCCTCCGTCACCGCCGGCATCTACATCGGCGGCGCCTCCGGCAACCGCCCCCCGGACGACGAGGACGAGAACGCCCCCGGCTCCTACGCCCGCGAGTCCGGCGCAAGCACCATCACCCCCGCGCAACTGTCCCCGGGCAGCCGCCTGATCACCGACCGCGAGGCCATCCGCGCCAACCCGCCGGACTTGCTGCTCACCAACTACAAGATGCTGGACCTCCTCCTCCAACGCATCCCGGACGTCCCCCTCTGGCAGGACGGCGGGCTGACGTACGTCGTCCTGGACGAGTTCCACACCTACGACGGCGCCCAGGGCACCGATGTGGCGATGCTGCTGCGCCGCCTGGGCGCGGCCACCGGCAAGGCCGAGCCGGGCCGCCCCCTCGGCACGATCACCCCCGTCGCCACCTCCGCCACCCTCGGCGGCGGAACCAGCGGAACCGGCGGAACCGGCGCCGTCGGCCGCACCGCAGCCACCAGCGGCACCCCCTCCGCCGAAGCGGCCCCCACCCCCGACGGCCCCCAGAAGTCCGACCGCGAACTCCTCCTCGAATTCGCCGAGAAGGTCTTCGGCACCCCCTTCCCGGACGCTGCCCTCATCGGTGAGGACCGCCAGACGCCGGGCGAGTTCGTCGCCGAGCCCGACTTCCTCCTGCCCGTGCCCTCCCCGGCCGCCCTCGCCGCCGTCCCCGACCCCCTCGACGACCCGTCGGCCATCCACCGACTCGCCGAACTCGTCGTCGGCATGGACTTCGCCGACCCGATCCAACTCGGCGAGAAGCTCCGCCAGCACAACCTGATCCGTGCCCTCCTCGACGTCGCGGGCGACACTCCCGTCACCGTCCCGGAGATCGCTCGCGAGTTCGCGAAGCGCGGCGGCGGCGCGGCCTGGGACGAGGCGGCCCGGACCGACATCGACCTGGTCGCGACCGGCCTCGCGCGGCTCCTCGCGCTGGTCTCGACCGCCCGCGCTTACGACCCGATCGCCGACCGCACCATCCCCTTCCTCCGCGTCGAGGCCCAGCTCTGGGTCCGCGAGGTGCGCCGCGTGATCCGCGCCGCGACGCCGACGCCGCACTTCCGCTGGTTCGACGACGACGGCCCCACCGGGGACACCCGCCCCAACCCGGCCAACCTCGCCGTCTACCCCTCCGCCGAGGTGGACAGCACAGCCGACGCCGACGCAGACCCGTATGCCCCCGGCGACGGCGCCTCCGCCCTCACCCCGGACAGCCCCGTCCCGTTCGTCCGCCCCGTTGGCCCGGCCTACCGCGCCCACCTCCCCGCCGTGTACTGCCGACACTGCGGGCGCTCCGGCTGGGCCGCGCTCTCCACGGATCTGGAGTGGCAGCAGCTGAAGACCAAGCCGCTGGAGATCTACCGAGCCTCCGCCCAGGGCAACCGCGCCGTCCGCTGGATGATCCGCGCCAGGCCTGGCGAGCACACCCCCGTCTTCCTCCACGCCGAGGAGGCCGAACTGCGCACTGTGCCGAGCAATGACACCGTGCCCGTCATCACCGTCGCCGGGCCCATCCCCGCCAACGCGGGCGACAAGTGCCCCTCCTGCGACCTGACCGACGGCATGCGCTTTCTCGGTGCGGGCACCGCCACCCTCGCCTCCGTCACCACCACCCAGCTCTTCTCCGACCGCGGCCTGACCGACGACGAACGCAAGCTGCTGGTCTTCACCGACTCCGTGCAGGACGCCACCCACCGGGCCGCGTTCATCGCCAACCGCAGCTTCGGCTTCACCTTCCGCGGACTGCTCGCCGAGCAACTCAAGCCGGGCACCCCCGTCGCCGTGCACGACCTGGCCACCGACGCCGCCGAAGCCGTAGTGACGGCGGCCGAGAAGGGCGAGATGAGCAAGCTCGCCTCCATCGTGCCGCCCGACCTGCGCGACAACCCGGAGATCCGTACGCTCCTCAGCGGCGACGGGTTCAGCGACGCGGGCGCTTACATGCTGCAGGACCGCATGGTCTTCCAGACGCTGCTGGAGTTCGGCCTGCGCTCCCGCCTGGGCCGTACCCTCGAACTGACCCGGACCGCCGCCGCCGAGGTGCACCTCCCCGACGCCGCCGCCGTCGCGACTCTGCTGCGGGAAGCCCACCAGCGCCTCCCAGGACAGATCACCCTCCCCACCAACGACGCCGACTACATCGTCTACCTGCGTGGCCTGCTGGAGCGCATGCGCCTGCGCGGGGCGCTGTTCCACCCCTGGCTCAAGGAGTACATCGCGCAGGCCGGCGCCCGTCGCTGGCCGATTTGGGGCGGGCGGCCGACGGGCATGCCCGCCTTCCCGCGCGGCCTGGCCGCACCGACCTTTCCGGTCCTCGGGCGCCTCGGCACGTCCGAATTCGACTCGCTGGCCCGCGACAACACCTGGTTCGCCGACTGGGGGCACCGCACCCTCGGCTGCGAGCGACGCGAGGCCCGTGCCCTCGCCGAACAGGCCATGAAGCTGCTCGCGCAGCGCGAGGTACTGGCGACCTACCCGGCGGAAGGCGGCTCGACCGTCTTCGCTCTCAGGCCGCGCACCATCATGGTGCACAGCCTCGCCACCGGCCCGTCGTCTTCCGACGACGGCAGCGGGGCGGACGTGGCCGGGGCCGACGGAACGGGCGTCAACGACCACGGCGTCCGCTGCGACAGCTGCACCTGGCGGCAGACCGTCCCGCCCGGCCGGCGCGAGGACTGGCTCGGCACGCCCTGCCTGCGCTTCCAGTGCGGCGGCACGTTCACCACCGACGACCGCGACTACAGCGACGACTACTACCGCCGTCTCTACACGGTCGACCGGCCCGGTGACGTCCTCACCGCCGAGCACACGGGCGCGCTCAGCCGGGCCCGCCGCGAGGAGGTCGAGCAGGCCTTCAAGAACCGCCCCTCGCCGTTCGACCCGAACGTGCTGACCTGCACGCCCACCCTCGAACTCGGCATCGACATCGGCGACCTGTCCGCCGTGCTGCTCGCCTCCCTGCCGCCCGCGCCCGCCAACTACGCGCAGCGCATCGGCCGCGCCGGCCGCAGCACAGGCAACTCGCTCACCGTCACCTTCGTACCGCGCGGCGCCCGCAACCAGTACTACCTGCACGCACCCGAGCAGATGCTCGCGGGCCGGATCATCCCGCCGGACTGCTACCTCGACGCCTCCGAGATCCTGCGCCGCCAGTACCTGGCCTACCTGCTGGACCGGGCCGCCGACCGCAGCCTGTGGCGGGGGACGATGATGCCCGAGGAGCCCATGCCGCATCGCATTGGCGCCCTCTTCACCCGGGGGCTGGCCGAGGACGGCTGGTTCCGCCGCTTCCTGGACGTCGCCCACGCCCGCCACGCCGAACTCGCGTCCTCCTTCGTCCAGCTCTTCCCCGGCATGTCGGCCGAGGCCGAGCAGGGCCTGCGGCAGTTCGCGCAGCTGGAGTTGGAGCAGACCGTCGGCCAGGCCGCCACCGCATGGCGCAAACGCCTGGAGGCACTGCGCTCCCGGTCCCGGCAGATCGGCCGGGCCTTCGACGCCCTGTCCACCGCCTCCGGGGACCGCGAACGCGACGAGCAGCGCCGCCAGCTCTACGCCGAGCGCAGGTCAGTCAACCGGCGCAGGGACGCCCTGGTCGGCGAGAACTCCGTCAACGCCATGGTCCGTCTGGGCCTGCTGCCCAACTACACCCTCCACGACGACGCCACCCTTCTGGACGCGACGCTGTGGTGGAAGGACGCCGACGGCGAGTTCCAGGACCAGCTGACCGAGTACGGGCGGGGCTCACGCATGGGCCTGCTGGAACTCGCGCCCGGCAACACCTTCCACACCGACGGCTACAAATACATCGTCAACGGCCTGGACCTGGGCGCCGGTGAGGGCGACACCGCCTACGCCAAGTGGCGGCTGTGCCCCGAGTGCGGCTACGTCGCCACCGCCGAGGCCGGCCTGGACCTCACCGCCTGCCCGCGCTGCCTGACGCCGCAGATCGCCGATCCCGGCGCACTCCACACCGTGCTCGTGCCCGAACGGGTCACCGCCCGCGAGCGGCGCGAGGACGCACGGCTCACCGACGAGCGCGACGAGCGGGAGCGGCGCCGGTTCAACGACATCACGCTGGTGGACATCGACCCGGAACAGCCGCAGGGACTGCGCGCCTGGAAGCGGGTGGGAGAGCTGCCGTTCGGTGTGGAGTTCGCCCGGGTGGCCACCATCCGCACCCTCAACCTCGGCCCGGCCGCCGCCGCGGGCCCCGAGCATCAGATCGCCGGCGACGACGTCCAGGTGCCCGGCTTCGATACGTGCCTGGAGTGCGGGGCCGTACGCGGCGTGCACCCCCAGGCATGGGATCGGTCCGCCCAGCGGATCGGTACCCGGCACGCGTACTGGTGCGGCCACAAGGACGACGGGATCGACGCCGAGACGGCGTCGATGCAGCGACTCGTCCTCGCGCACGAGCTGACCACACAGGCACTGCGGATCCTGCTGCCCGTCTCCACGATGGAACTGCAGACCCGGCTGGTGTCGTTCAAGGCCGCGCTGCTGCTGGGCATCACCAAGCACTTCGGTGGCGCTCCCGACCACCTGCGCGTCGTACCCGCGACCATGCCGGGCGGCACCCGGGAACTGCGCCGCCGCTTCCTGGTGCTGCACGACTCCATGCCGGGCGGCACCGGCTACCTGGAGCACCTCGCCGATGCGACCGTGCTGCACCGAGTGCTCACCCTCGCCCAGACCGCCCTGCGGGACTGCCCCTGTGGCAAGGAGAACCTGCGCACTCCCTGCCACCGCTGCCTGCTGCCGCATGTCAGCAGCAACGAACACCCCTTCGCTTCGCTGCGGGTCGCCAGGGAGCTCCTGGACGAGATCCTCACGGGCTGGGACACGGAGCAGGTCGACACCCTGTCCGGGGTGCGCATCGACCAGCTCGCCGAGAGCGAGCTGGAGAAGCAGTTCGTCCGCACCCTCGTCGACTGGGGCAGCCGCCGTCCGGAGTCCGGCTCGGTGACGCCCCGCGCCGGGGAGCGCGGCATGGAGTACGAGCTGCGCTTCACCCGCCCGGACGGGAGCGGCACCCGCTGGCTCTTCCAGGACCATGTGCGGCAGCTGACGTCCGCGCCCAGTGAACCGGACTATCTGCTGACCCGGATCGACGGGCCGTCGACGCGCATCGCGGTCTTCCTCGACGGCTACGCCTTCCACGCCAGCACCGGCATCAACCGGATCGCCGACGACGACGCCAAGCGCGAGGCACTGCGGGCCGAGGGCGTGCAGGTGTGGCAGTTCACGCACGCGGACGTCATGGCCTGGAAGGCGGCGGTGGAGGGGACCGCGGACGGCCGCGAGGTGCGCACCCCTGCCGAACCGCTCCTCGGGGAGGGCGCGCTGCGGACCGCCCGGCAGATCCACCAGATGCTGACGGGCGGCCCACGCCCCGACGACACCCTGGACCCGGCACTGCGCAACCCGATCGAGACGCTGCTCGCGGTGCTCGCCGATCCCGACGCGGAGAAGTGGTCCCGTAGGGCGGCGGCGCTGATCAGCGGTTTCGCCGGGGGCGGAGCGGCGCGGCAGCCGATCGAGCGGCGTTCGGTGGGCGAGCGGCTGCCGGACGTGCTCGCGGGCGGCCCCCTGCCGGTCGCCGGCAACCCGGCCGCCGCCGACGCCATCGCGATGGACGTCCGCACCCTGGGCGGGCTGCGCGTCATCGGGCTGCTCGACCGGCGGGCCGAGCCCGCGACCGGGCAGCCCGGGATGTCCGCCTGGTCGGCCTTCACCGTGCTGGACGACCGCGACGAGGCGGTCGCCGAGCCGGGCCACCGGGCACGGTGGGCCGACTGGCTGCGGTGGTCCAATCTGCTGCAGCTGCTGACGGGCGACCGGGGTTCGGCACTACCGCGTTCGTTCCACCAGATCGCGATGTCCACGGCCGGGCAGCTCGACCCGCACACGGTCGCCCTCCTCGCGGGTGCGCTGCCCACCACCACGGGCCTGCCCGACGAACTGCCGGAACCCTGGGCGGAGGCGGTCGAGTGGGCTTCCTCGCAGGCCGAGGAACTGCTGTTCGCCCTGTGCCGGGAAGCTCGCACCCGTCACTTCGGCGCCCCGGAGGTCGGCTTCGAGCTCGACGACAGGGTCGCGCAGCAGGCGGAACTCGCCTGGCCAGACGCCAGGGTGGCGGTGTTCCTCGACGTGGGCGAGCACCGTGACGCCGCGTTCGCGGAGGCCGGCTGGCACGTCGTACACGCCGGGACAGTTGATGTGGCCGAGTTGGCCGAGCGTTTGGAGAATGTGTGATGTCCAAGGCCCAGGTCGTCATGGCGGACGTCTTCGGCAAGTACTACGACAAGCTCGACGGGTCGGTCCAGGCACAGGTCCTGCAGTTCATCATGAAGATGCAGCGGGACCCGGACGCCAACGGGCTGAACCTCAAGCCGCCGAAGGGCGCCGAGGACAAGCGGGTGCGCACCGCCAGGATCAACGACAACTTCCGTGCGGTGCTGATGCACTACGCCGACCGCATCTACTACCTGGTCGCGGTACTGCCGCACGACGACGCCTACACCCTCGCGTCCCACATCATCTTCGACATCAACAAGGTCACCGGCGGCGTCGAGCTGATCAACCTCGCCAGCCTCCACGGCACCCTGAGCGGACAGCCCGCCCAGGCACCCGCCACCGAGCAACCGTCCGTCTTCGCCCACGTCTCCGACGCCGACTTCGACCGGCTCGGCGTGCACCCCTCGGTCGTACCGGCGTTGCGGGAGATCCGCAGCATCGACGCGATACTCGGCTTCGTGGAGCATCTGCCCAAGCTCGCCAGGGACGTGATCCTCTGCCTCGCCGACGGCATGACCGTCGAGGACGTCTGGGAGCACGTCAGTTCGGTCGCCGCGACCAGTGACACCGTCGACCCGGACGACTACGAGGCCGCCAACGAGCGCCCCGCGACCAAGGAGTCCTTCGTCGTCACCGGCGACGTCGCCGAGTTCGGCCGGATCATGTCCGAGCCGCTGTCGGCCTGGCGGATCTTCCTGCACCCGGCCCAGCGCGCCCTGGCCGAGCGCAAGACCCCCAACAAGGGCTCGGTACGGGTCACCGGCGGCCCCGGTACGGGCAAGACCGTCGTCGCCCTGCACCGGGTCAAGGCCCTGGCCGAACGGCTGCCGCCTGGCCAGGCGATCCTGCTCACCACCTACACCACCACGCTCGCCGAACTGCTGCGCTCGCTGCTTGAGGACCTCGGCGGCACCCAGCTCACCGCCAAGGTGGACGTCCGCAACATCGACAAGGTCGCCTACGGCATCGCCAAGGAGGTCTTCGGCGCGAAGACCCCCAAATCCCTCGGTGACGACGAGATCCGCAGGCGCTGGGAGGACCTGGCCGAGGAACAGCAGCCGCACCGTTGGGACGCGCGTTTCCTGGAGGCCGAGTGGAAGCAGGTCGTGCTCGCCCAGGACGTACGCAGCCGCGACGAGTACCTCGTCGCCAGCCGGGCCGGTCGCGGCCGGCGCCTCAACCGCCCGGAACGGGCGCAGGTGTGGGGGCTGATCGAGGCCTTCGAGCACCGGCTGGACGCTGCCGGTGAGGTCGGCGTCACCCAACTCGCGGCGCAGGCCGCCCGGATCGCCTCGGGCTGGAGCGACGAGACCCGCCCGTACCGGCACATCGTCGTGGACGAGGCCCAGGACCTGCACGCCGCGCACTGGAAGCTGCTGCGGGCGCTCGTCCCGGTCGGCGAGGACGACCTCTTCATCGTCGGCGACGCCCACCAGCGGATCTACGACAACCGGACCGCGCTGAGCGCCCACGGCATCAACGTGCGAGGGCGACGCTCCAGGCGGCTGACCCTGAACTACCGCACGACCCGTCAGATTCTCGGAACGTCGCTGAGCCTGCTGGGCGACGCGAGCTTCGACGACCTCGACGACGCGACCGAGGACCTGGGCGGGTACCGGTCTGTTCTCGGCGGGGCGAAGCCCGAGTTGACCGAGTACCCGAGCACGGCCGCCGAACTCGCGGGCCTGGCCCGACGGGTCGAGGAGTGGCTGGGCGAAGGGCTGAAGGAGGACGAGATCGTCGTCACCGCCCGGACCAACAAGCTCGCGGACGCGGCGGTGGAGGCGTTGCACAACGCGGGGATCAAGGCCGTCAGGGTGAAACCGCGGCAGACTCCGGCGATCGGTTCCGGGGTGCACGTGATGACGATGCACCGGATCAAGGGCCTGGAGTACCGGGCGGTCGCCATCATCGGAGTGGGCGCGGATCACGTGCCGCAGCCCGGCGCCGTCACCCCGGCCTCCGAGGATCGTACCCAGCACGACCGTGACCTGCAGCGTGAGCGCTCGCTGCTGTTCGTCGCGGCCACCAGGGCCCGCGAACAACTCTCCATCACCTGGGCCGGACCACGCAGCCCGTTCCTGGAGGGAAGCCACTGACCTGCGGTGACGCGACACAACGCCGCCGCGTTAGAGTCACCACGGAGCCGGCCGTCGTCCGGCTCTAACCTCAGAACGGGATCCGGGCGGACGAGACATGTACCTGAAGAACCTTCGCCTACGGAACATCAGGTCGTTCCACGGTGCACGCCACGTGGACCTGGACCTGACGAGGCCCGACGGCTCATACGCCGGCTGGACGGTCCTGGCTGGCCGCAACGGCTCGGGGAAAACGACCCTGCTGCGCGCGGTCGCCCTGACGATCAGCGGACCCGCCGTTGCCCGCAGTCTCGTCCCCGGGTTCGACACCTGGGTCTCGCGGGACGAGACGGTGGCGAAGGCCGAAGTGTGCCTGGTCCATGACCCGGAGCAGGACCAGTTCACCACCGGGCGGCGTCCGGTCCGCCCGATCTGGGCCGGGCTGCGCTGGACCGCGGCGGAGCAGACGTCTCTCTCCGGCAAGCCGGGTTCCAGCAGGGCCGGGCAGCCGGCGCTGAACGCCATCGGCTACCAGAAGGAACGCCCCGTCGCCCAGCGCGGCCCATGGGCGGACAATCCGGTGGGATGGTTCTGCGCGGGGTACGGTCCCTTCCGCAGGCTCGCCGGGGGCTCGAGCGACATCCAGCGGCTGATGTCCAGCTCAGGCGCGGTCGCCCGGCTGACGAGCCTCTTCCACGAGGACGCGTCGCTGGCGGAAGGCGTGAGCTGGCTTATCGAGCAGCACCTGCGCGCATTCGAGGACAAGGACGGCGCCCGGGACCTCAAGGCGGCCGCCCTAGCCATCCTGGGCGACGACCTGCTGCCCGACGATTACCGGATCGACAACGTCGACTCCGAGGGCCTGTGGGTCGTCAACCGAAACCACCGATTCCCGCTGCGGGAGATGAGCGACGGCTACCGTACGGTGGCGGCCCTGGTCGTGGACATCCTCAAGCAGATTCATGACGCCTACGGCGAACTCGTCCTGGAAACGACGGATGGCACGCCTTACGTTCCGAGTTCCGGGGTCGTCATCATCGACGAGATCGACGCCCATCTGCACGTGTCCTGGCAGAAGCGCATCGGTGGCTGGCTGAAGGCGCACTTCCCGAACATCCAGTTCATCGTCACCACCCACAGCCCCTACGTCTGCCAGGCAGCGGACCCGGGCGGACTGATCCGGCTGCCGGGCCCGGACGAGGAGAGCCCTGTGGAGGTCGTGCCCCAGCACCTCTACGACCGCATCATCTTCGGCAGCGGCGACGACGCCGTACTCTCGGACCTGTTCGGGCTCGACA
The DNA here is from genome assembly GCF_014649775.1 of Streptomyces longisporoflavus. GTDB lineage: Bacteria > Actinomycetota > Actinomycetes > Streptomycetales > Streptomycetaceae > Streptomyces > Streptomyces longisporoflavus. Next base: position 284,482 of record NZ_BMTR01000004.1, read on the forward strand.
CCCCCTACTCGGACCAGGCCGAACAGAAGCGGGAGGAGCTCCTCGCCCTGGAACTGGACGTCGTGCGAGGCCGGGCCAGCGAAGAGGAAAAAAACCGCTACCGTCACCTGAAACGCAAGCTGGCCAGTTCACCGGCAACCCGCGTCGACGAAATCGCAGCCGGGCTCCACTCCCGCCGTCCAGGGCACGATTCATGATCCGAGTGACGAGGGTGTCACTCCCGCAGACGACGCTGACTTCCATGGCCGGCTACACCGGTGACATCGGGCAGGCCGCTGCACCCAAGACGCGAGCGGGGCAGTTATGGAAGCACACGTCCGTCCGCAGGCACATACACCCCGTGCTGAAAAGCGCCCTCGCGGAGATGGCACCCGGGCTGGAGCGGTGCATGTACTGCGGGGACAACCAGGGAACGGACATTGACCACTTCGAGCCCGTCCGGGTCAATCCGTTACGGACCTTCGACTGGAACAACCACCTGCTGGCGTGCTCCCTGTGCAACAGCCACCTCAAACGTGACCTCTTCCCCCTCGCCAACGACGGCACGCCCCTGCTCATCGACCCGAGCAGTGAGGATCCCGCTCCGCATCTGCACCTCTCGCTCGCTGCCGGCGAATACATCGATCTCACCGACAGGGGCACCGCCACGATCAAGGTCTTCGGCCTCAACCGGAGAATCCTCGTCCGGGGACGGCTCAATGCTTACCGGATCACCCCGCTTCTGCTGAACAAGTGGCGTACTGCCTTCGAAAAGGACGACCTGGAGGAGGTGGCAGCCTGTGCAGCAACCATCTGGGAGCAGCCCACCGCCGACGTTGTTCATGCCATGTTCCACCAAGCAGTCGTCCCGGGCGCCGAAGACATCTTCACGGACGAGTCCGACACCCTCGCTCTGCTGCGCGATCCGGTGATCCGTACCGGGCTGCTGGGCACCTGCTAGGTCAGCGACCTGCGCAAGCACGTTCTCGCTGGAGGCTTCCCCCGAGAGAATGGGAGGACACCGCCGTGAAGCTGAGCTCGGCGATCGGTGACATCACCGAAGTGGCAGGCTGCACTCGGGTAACGGTCCCTGAAGTATCCGTGCGGCTTGCTGCTCCCCAGACATAGATCAGATTCGCCGCATTGAGCTCCGAGATGAAACCTGCTTCTCCCAGGACACGAGTGGCCGGTTAAGCGGCCGCATGTCAGGATCGGACTGTGCCTGCTTTCCTGGACGCCGCTGAAAGTTCGAGGTGCCCTACCGTGCCGCCTCCAAGGATGCGGCGGGTGGTGTTCGTCGCGTTGCTGAGCTCGGACGGGCGGCGTGCCCTGGTGGCAGACGACCTGCCTGGAGCTGTTCCCCGGTGGGTGCTCCCGTCAGGATCGGTCCGAGCCGCAGAGCCCTACCGTGAGGCGGCAGTGCGCGTACTCCGCGATGCGATCGGCGCGATGCCGGTGCACGGGGGCGCCGTTGAAGGATGCCGTTGGGCTCAGGTGCCTGTGCCCATAGGCCGGAGCCGTCGAGAGGCACACGTGTTCATCTTTCGTCTCGCTGAGGCTGGTGCTCCGCCGGAGCATCTGTCCTGGAGTGGAGCGACACGCTGGGCGGGGCCTGAACAGTGGCAGGAGTTGTGCACACGGTGCGATCTGCCAGATGTGGATGGGCTGTTGACGGGATACCTGGAGGGGTGGATCCCGGACGGGCGGATCACATTGGGGCCTTGAGCCCCGGCACCTCGGCACCCTCTGTCACCGTGCCCTGGCGATCGTGGCGGCGGTCTCCTGCAGAGCCGTGGCAACCGCTGGCATGTCCTGTTCACGCAGGCGCACGGCGGGTGCGTACACGGAGATCGCGGCGAGCGGTTCCCCGATGCGGTTGCGGATGGCCACGCCTACGCCGTGCAGGTCGTGTGCACTTTCCTCGAGGTCTGCCGCCCATCCCCGGACTCTGACTTCCTCCAACTCCACCTCAAGCAGCGGCCATTCAGTGATGCTTCCTGCCGCCGTGGCAGGTAGCGCGGCCGGCAGTGTCGCGCGTACATCTGCCGGGTCACGCAGTGCGAGCAGGGCCTTGCCCGCCGCTGTGACGTGGGCGGGGAGCTCCTGTCCGAGCGGAACGCTGACGCGCAGGACATGCCGGCACTCGATTCCGTCGAGTAGTCGGACGACGGCCGCATCCAGGGAGTACAGGAACACCGTCTCCTGCACCTTCTCGGAGAGCTCCTCCAGGGGCCTGCGCGCCTGTCGTCGGACGTCCAGCTGGGCGATCGCGGCCAGTCCCATGCGTACGAGCTGCGGCCCCGCTGAGTATCCGTGCTGGCCAGGATCGTGGCGGAGGAAACCCGTGCGCTGCAGGGTGACCAGGATGCGGTGTGCGGTGGAACGTGAGATGCCGAGCTCCCGGGCAGTTTCGGTAACACCGACTTCCCCCCGGTCATACGCCAGGACTAGAACATCCAGGGCCTTCGTCACCGACGCCAAGGCCTCCGTCGCCGACAGATGCTTGCCATCCACCATGAAGGAACCGTAACGCTCAAACGTTCCCGGAGACCGGGAGCTTGGACAGAATCCACACGTCAGAATTCTGCGATGGCACGTCTCACAGTTCCGGTGCGGCATCGCTCGAACCCAGCGAGCCAACTCTGCGTCAAGGCAGGTCGATTCCTGCGATAACCCCGACAGGACTTGCCCTGCTTGAGCGCACTGCTGACCGTTTGATAGCGCCTCACAGGAATGGCGTGCGTGCCACAGTGTGCCGTCCCTACACTGGCAGCGGCCTTCCTTAGGAGTTCGCTATGGCGGGATACCGGACCAGCCCACCTGCGTCAGACAAGGGTGTCTACATCGGCCAGGCCCGGCATGCCGTGAAGGAGCTGATCACTTCACTGCGCGGCGAGTTGGCGACATTGGAAGCTGTGTACGCGATGATGTGCCAGGGCGTCGAATCCACCGATGTTCGCGAAGAGCCGCCGGACACTGGCGAGGACGCGGGAACCGCCCAACCCTCCCGGGAGGCTCCGCCTGAAGGTTCTGTCGCCGACGAGGATCCTTCGTCCGAAGATGCGCACCCGGGCATGGGCGCTCGGACCCTGGGGCCACCGCGTAACGGAAGCATGCGCGATGCGATCCTCACACTCCTGTGCGCCGCTCAAGAGGCAATGTCCATCACCGATATCGCGGCGGCGGTGCGCCCGGGAGCGGACGCGACGGTCCGCTCATCCGTAGGAAAAACCCTCAACCGCATGAAGCAACTTGGCGAGGTGGAAAACGTAGCACCGGGAATGTTCCGGGCCGTGCTTTCATCCCGGGCTGCTTGATCCACCCGAGAACGACCCTAACCCAACAAGCAGGCCTCCCTCGATTAGCGGTCGAGGGAGGCCGCCAAACACGCGAACGGACGCTTCTCCTAGCAGGGTTCTGGTCCGTCACGCACGTTCACTCTAGCGCCCCCACGGGTGGCGCTATAGGGCGTCTGCGTCATCCCGCCCTTGAACGTGCACGACTGACCTCACATAGGCAACTGGGGATCAGTCATGAGCACAATGAGTCGCATTCGATCCGGGCCAGAGCGCCAGGCCCAGGGCGCGCTCCAGTCGACAGACCGTCAGGACATCCGGCCAGGTGGCTCCCGCCAGCAGATCACCGATGGTCTGTCTGCCGACGTTGCTCTGGATGGCCAGTGCGCGCAGCGAGAGCTCCGGCCTCTCGCGCAGGGCGGCGGCGAGGCGGCGGGCAATCGTCTGGACGACCGCCGCGGCGGGCTCCCCGGCGATTCGGGCATCCGGCCACTCCTCCGGATCGACGGCGTAGCTCCATGGCGGCGCCGTACGCGCTCGGCCTCCGGTCATAAAGATGCGTTCCTTCAGATCGTGATCGACACTGACACCAGTGGCCGGTTAACCGGCCACCTGTCATGGGCCTTGCGCCTGGAGGTCGCTGTGTCGAATCGCCTGCTGGCCTACGCACCGAAGGCGGAGACAGTTCCGCCCGCCCAGTGGCGCCGTATCGCGCCGGTCGTCCGCTCGCTGGGATTCCTGGCCGTCGCAGCGGGACCCTACGGCCCAGACGTGATCATGACGCCGCTCACACGGCTGGTCGCCTGGGTCGAGGCCCAGGGCCTCCCGCTCGAACCCTCGGTGATCCTTGACCAGAGCACAGTCGAACGGTTCATCCTCGTCGGCTGCCGCGACATGGGCGCCAACAGCCGCCGAACCTGCAGCAGCCAGCTGCGCCGGGCCTCCGAAGCGCTCCTGTTGGACCAGCTCGGACAGCATCCGCCGATCCGGCTGAAGGCCACCGCCGCCCCAGTGGCCCCCTACCCGCCGGCGGAAATCGCCTACTGGCTGATCTGGGCGCAGAGCCTGCCCACCCCGGCCCAACGGCGAAACGCCTGCCTGCTGTTCTGTCTCGGCGTCGGTTGCGGGCTCGCCGTTGAGGATCTTGTGTACGTTCAGGGGCGGGATATCCTCGCGGGCCCCACCGGCCGGGCGCTGGTCAAGGTGCACGGGCGCCGTCCGCGCACTGTCGTATGCCGGTACGCCTACGAGGAACTGCTGCTGGCGGAAGCCGCCCACATCTCGGCAGACTCGTACGCCTTCCGGCCGGACTAGCAGGACCGCACCAGCAAGCACATCGCATCGGACTGGCTGGCCAGGTACCCGCGGATCATCGGCCGTTGTGACGGTGCAGTGCTGCAGACCCAGCGGCTGCGTACGACCTGGCTCGTCGAACTGCTGAATGCAGGTATTCCGCTGAAGGTGATCCTCAAAGCGTCGGGACTCGGGACCCTGCACAGCCTCTCGCGCTACCTCGTCTTCCTCCACGACCTGCCCGAAGCGGAGGCATCCGATCTGTTGCGGGGGGCGGCGGCATGAGCAGGAAGAACCCGGAGGACAAACCCTGCCGGCGTACCGGCCTCGCCCTACGCCCTGCACCGCAGGCCCCCGGCCGTACCCTCAGCGACCGCGTTGTGAGGCAGGTCTTCGACCTCGTGCGCCACAGCGGAGTACTGGAACGCCTTCCCTCCAACGAGCACCGGCCAGGTCCGAAGGGCTTGCCGTTCCGCACAGTGCTGATCGGCCTGATCCTGTCGCAGTACATGGGCAAGAGCGCGAACATCAACGACGCATGGGAGACGCTGTTCTTCGCCCTGTCTCCAGGGTCCAAAGCCCTCCTTGACGTCCCCCACGTCGACCTGCACATTCGCGAGGGCGCAACCCGAGAAGAAATCGACCGCGTCGCGCACCACCAGTACGCGACGTCGAAGCGCGTCTACCGGTCCTGGGCCTCGATGACCCGGCGCCTCGACCCGGCACCACACGACCGCCGGAAGCGGCTGTCGCTCAGCGAGGCCAAGAAGATCCGACGGAAGTGGAATGCCCGCCCCAACCAGGACACCGTGCGCAATCTGGAGGCCATCGCCCAGGATCTGATTCTTGCTCCGGTGACGGCATCCTACCGGCGCGGCGACTTCGCTCGGTGGCCTGGCCACATCGCGGTCGACGACACTCCGGTTCCGGTCTGGGGCAAAGAGCCGGACTACCACCAGGACCGGGCCTCGCTTGAGATCACCGCCGGGATGTACGTGAAGGGAGGTACGCAGAAGAAGTCGGGGCCCAGCGGCAAAGCTGCGGCCTCCACGAACACTGGTACCCGGCGCGGTACGACAAACGATCCACCGTCTCGCAAGAGCAAGTCGGGACAGGAGAAGAAGGCCAAGGCGCCGGAGAAAAGAGAGTTCCGCTACGCCATGATGGCCGCGTTCCCGGGCCATGGCCATGGCGACCTCGCTGGCGCCTACCCGGCGGTCTGCCTCGGCATGATCCTTCACACCCCGGGCACCGAACCCGGCCCGGCCGCCCTGCGCGCCATCCAGCCAGCCTTCGAACGAGGCCTGGTCAAAGACCTGTTCTGCGCCGACCGGGGCATCACCCAGGCCAAGCCTCACAACCTGCATCTGCAGCTGCTCAAACTCGGCCTCAACGCGGTGAAGCACTACAACGACGACAAGGTCGATCGGCAGGGAGAGTTCCGCGGCATGCAGCTGGTTGGCGGCGAGTTCTACTGCCCGCTGATGCCCACCCCGCTCATCACTGCGGGCGCCACATACATCGACAGCCGCACGGATGAGGACCGCGCCCACGCGCTCAACCTGATCCAGTCCCGGAAGGACTACCAGACCAAGATCAAGGAGTACGGGCCCGCAGGGGACCAGCGTCGACAGTGCCCTGCCCTCGGGTCCCACGCCACGGTCACCTGCTACCGCCGGCCCCAGCCACGCCCGTCCACCGTCGTTGACCTCGACGCCCCCACTGTCCGTACCCCGGCAGCCCTGCCCCCTATCTCCAAGCCCAAGCGGGACACCCCCGTCTACCCCGACATCTGCAGGGGGAAGAGCATCACCGTCCCGGGCACCGTGTTGGCCAAGTGGCGGCAGAAATACCCCCTGTTCACCCCTCTGTGGCAGGAAGCCTGGTCCGGACTGCGCAGTCAGAACGAGGGTGGCAACGGCAACCTCAAGAAGTCCGCCCTCGACAGCATCGACAATCCCCAGCTCCGCCTGCCGCACGGACGCGTCGCACAGACCCTGCTCAATGCCGTCATCATCTTTGTGGCGAACCTCAGAGCCATCCGACGGTTCCTCCGCGACCAGGGCATCCAGCCCCGCAAAGCCGGCACGCCGAGCGCCGCAACGCAACCCGGTGAGCCCTCCGACCCGCCCCAGGCGCGACCGCTTCCGACCGAGCGGGTCGAGTCTCCGCCACGCGAGTGACACACCTCCGCCGCGCTCCGCCCCCTGAAAACCCCACATGCCTGCGCCACGGCTACCAGCCGTCGCGCAGGCATGTCCTGTTTCCGCAGGTGAGAGGCGCAGTACCTGGACCGCCACCGCCTCACCCCCTCATCGAGCCGATCACGAGGCTCGAGGCCCCAGAAACGACGAAATACCGGTGAGTCACATGACTCGACCGGTAATTCGTGAACGCTTCGGGACGATCTCGTGAACGTCCCCAACTGGTGTCCGAGGGGGGACTTGAACCCCCACGCCCGATAAAGGGCACTAGCACCTCAAGCTAGCGCGTCTGCCATTCCGCCACCCGGACTAGGTGTCTGCCGTTCGCGGGGTGTTCCCCGCGGCGACATGGACAACAATACCAAGCTTTCGGAGTGCCTTTCACCTGCGTATCCGCACGCCACCGGGCCGACGCCCGGCGACCCGCACACAAGCGCCCAGACGCCTACCGGGAGTGTTGAGCCGACTACCGGGAGCCATGGTTCAGGCGGCTGTTGCCGCCCGCACGCGCGTGCAGTGCGGTGCGGTCGCCGCACAGGGGCAGCAGCGCGCCGCACCGCACGGCACCCTCACGCCATCAGGTGGTAGCTCGGGAAGTTCCCCGGCGGTCGCTCCGTCGCCGGGCCGTTCGTGACGGCCCGCACCAGCAGCTCGCCCCCGACGAACGCGCCGCGCCAGGACGCGCCGAACCCGCCGAACAGCTCCTCCCTGTCCCCGCGTGATCGCGGCTTCCCGTGACCCGTCTTGAAGGCACGGATCTGCGGCGCGAGGCGTTCGTACGTCGCGGTGTCGTCGGTCGAGAGCGTGGCGACCAGCGCTCCGTTCGACGCGTTCATCGCGGCGAGCAGCTCCGCCTCCGTGTCGACCAGGACGATCGTGTCGACCGGGCCGAACGGCTCCGCGTGGTGCAGCGGCGAGGACGGGGGCGGGTTGAGGAGCGTGACGGGGTGGACGTACGCGTCCGTGTCCTGGCCCGGCAGGAAGCGGCCTGCGGCCGGGGCGCCGCGGTACAGCGGTACGGCACCGCGGTCGATCGCCTCCGTCACCTGGTCGCCGAGCTCTTTGGCCTTGGCCGCGTTGATCAGCGGGCCGAAGTCCAGTTGCGGGTACGGGTCCTCGGCGTGCTCGACCGCCAGGGGGTGGCCGACGCGGAGGGTGCGTACGGCCGGGAGGTAGGCGGCGAGGAACTCGTCGAAGAGTCCGCGCTGTACGACGAAGCGCGGGTACGCCGTGCAGCGTTGCTTGCCGTAGTCGAAGAGCTTGGGGATGACGGCGCTGAGCGCGTCCCAGTCGCTGTAGTTCCAGATGCCCCAGGTGTTGAGTCCTTCCTGTTCGAGGATGTGCCGCTTGCCGAGGTCGGCGACGGCCGTGGCGACGGCGGCGCCGGTGTCACGTCCGCCGACGAAGGAGACGCAGCCGATCTCGGGGGCGCGGACCAGCGCTTCGGAGAGTTCTCCCCCGCTGCCGCTCACGAGGGTGACGGGGATTCCTTCGCGGGCGGCCAGGGCGCACGCGAGGGTCAGACAGGCGACGCCGCCATCGGTCGGGGTCTTGGCGATGACCGCGTTTCCCGCGAGTGCCTGTACCAACACTGCGTGAACGAGCACGCTCATCGGGTAGTTCCAGCTCGCGATGTTGGATACCGGTCCGTCCAGCGGGGTCCGGCCCTCGACCATCGGCTCGATGCCGTCGACGTACCAGCGCACGCCGTCGATGGCCCGGTCTACGTCGGCTTGCGCGAGCCGCCAGGGTTTGCCGATCTCCCAGACGAGGAGGAGGGAGAGCAGTTCGCGGTGTTCGGTGAGGGCGTCGAGGGTGGCGGCGACGCGGGCGCGCCGTTCGTCGAGCGGGACGTGGCGCCAGGCGCGGTGCTGGTCGAGCGATGCGCGTACGGCCTGGTGGGCGGTGGTGGCGTCGAGGCGCGGCGGGCCCGCGATGGGGCTGCCGTCGACGGGAGACGTGGCGGGCAGGGCCCGGCCGTCCGCCCGCCAGGTTCCGTTCCAGAGGTTGAGGACGTGGTCGTCACGGAAGGCCTCGGGCGCCACGGCGAGGCAGCGCCGCCAGGCGTCCGCCCAGGCCGTACCGGCTTTGAGGACCAGGGGGTTGGTGAGGGTGGGGTCGGTGAGGGTGGGTGCCATTCGGGTTCTCCGCTCACGGTGCACAGTTCGGGGCGGGAGGTGCATGGCTCGCGCGAGTGCCGCTCGGTTCGCGGTCCGCGCGGTTGTGCTGGGGGACGCTAGTGCAGTCAGGCCCTGCCACCTATGAGTGACATCACGCCCCGAGTTGGTTGAGAACGAGTTGTGCCGTTTCCGTGGGCGTCGCACCGACCCGTACTCCGGCGGCTTCCAGCGCTTCCTGTTTGGCGCGCGCGGTGCCGGACGAGCCGGAGACGATGGCTCCCGCGTGCCCCATGGTCTTGCCCTCGGGCGCGGTGAAGCCGGCGACGTAGGCGACGACGGTTTTGGTGATGGCCCGTTGGATGTAGGCGGCGGCGCGTTCCTCCGCGTCGCCGCCGATCTCGCCGATGAGGACGATCAGTTCGGTGTCGGGGTCGTCCTCGAAGGCGGACAGGCAGTCGATGTGCGTGGTGCCGATGACGGGGTCGCCGCCGATGCCGACGCAGGTGGAGAAGCCGATGTCGCGCAGCTCGTACATGAGTTGGTAGGTGAGTGTGCCGGACTTGGAGACCAGGCCGATGCGCCCGGACTTGGTGATGTCGGCGGGGATGATGCCCGCGTTGGCCTGCCCCGGCGTGATGAGCCCCGGGCAGTTGGGTCCGATGACGCGGGTGCCGCGCTCCTTCGCGTACGCGTGGAAGGCGACGGCGTCGTGTACGGGGATGCCCTCCGTGATGACCACGGCGAGGCCGATGCGGGCGTCCGCGGCTTCGGTGACCGCCGTTTTGGCGAAGGCGGGCGGCACGAAGACCACGGTGACGTCGGCGCCCGTGGCCTCGATGCCGTCGCGGACGGAGCCGAAGACGGGGACGGCGCGGTCGTCGAAGTCGACGGTACGTCCTGCCTTGCGGGGGTTGACGCCGCCGACGACGTCCGTCCCGGCCGCGAGCATGCGGCGGGTGTGTTTCATGCCCTCGGCTCCGGTCATGCCCTGGACGAGGACCTTGCTCTCCTTGGTGAGGTAGATCGCCATGTCCGGGCTCCTTAGGCTGCGTTGGTGTGTCCGGCGAGTTCGGCGGCGCGGCGTGCGGCGCCGTCCATCGTGGTGGCCTGCTGGACCAGGGGGTGGGAGCGGGCGTCGAGGATGGCGCGGCCGCGTACGGCGTTGTTGCCGTCGAGTCGGACCACCAGCGGCTTGGTCAACCGGACGGATTCCAGGGCCTGGACGATGCCGTCGGCGACGGCGTCGCATGCCGTGATGCCGCCGAAGACGTTGACGAAGACGGACTTGACGGCGGGGTCGGAGAGGATGACGGAGAGGCCGTCGGCCATGATCTGGGCGGAGGCGCCGCCTCCGATGTCGAGGAAGTTCGCGGGTCGTGCTCCGCAGCCGGCGACCACGTCGAGGGTGGACATGACGAGGCCCGCGCCGTTGCCGATGATGCCGACCTCGCCGTCGAGCTTGACGTAGTTGAGGCCCTTGGAAGCGGCGGCCGACTCCAGCGGGTCGTCGTGGGCGGAGTCGTCGGCGCCCCACCGGGCTTGGCGGAAGCGGGCGTTGTCGTCCAGGGTGACCTTGCCGTCGAGGGCGAGGATCTCTCCCTGGGCGGTGCGGACGAGGGGATTCACCTCTACTAGGAGGGCGTCTTCGCGGATCAGTACCTGCCACAGCTTGACCAGGACGTCGGCCGTGGCTTCGGGTAGTCCCGCCGCGGCGGCGATCTCGGCCGCCTTGGCCTCGTCCACTCCGGCCGCCGGGTCGATCTCCACGCGCGCGACGGCCTCGGGCCGGCTCGCCGCCACCTCTTCGATGTCCATGCCGCCCTCGGCGGACGCGATGGCGAGGAAGCGTCCCGCGGCGCGGTCCAGTACGTATGAGACGTAGAACTCGCTGTCGATCTTCACGGGTTGGGCCACCATCACCTTGCGGACGGTGTAGCCCTTGATGTCCATGCCGAGGATCTGGCGTGCGGTGATCTCGGCCGCGGCGGGATCCGCGGCGATCTTCACGCCGCCCGCCTTGCCGCGTCCGCCGGTCTTCACCTGGGCCTTGACGACGACGCGGCCTCCCAGACGTTCGGCGCCCGCGCGTGCCTCCTTGGCCGTGTCGGCGACTTCCGCCCGCGGTACGGAGATGCCGTGTTCCTCGAAGAGTTCCCTTGCCTGGTGCTCGAACAGGTCCATGCCGGCTCCTGACGCCGTGTCCTTACGGGGAGCGAACCCCCCGCCTCCGAAAAGTGCCGCACGCCCCCTGGACACCACTGACCGGATGCGGGATAACAAGCTTCATACAGTATTCGTCGACTGTATGCAATCTACCGCGAGAGCACCTACGAGCAGCGTGTGAGCGCTCCAACTCCCCTACGAAGGGACAGGACTTCGCCATGCCCGACGGCAGCAGCGACACGAACCAAACCCACATCTCCGGTGGGCATCTGGTCGCCAAGGCACTCAAGGCAGAGGGTGTGGAGGTCATCTACACCCTGTGCGGCGGCCACATCATCGACATCTACGACGGCTGCGTCGACGAGGGGATCGATGTCGTCGACGTACGCCACGAGCAGGTCGCCGCCCACGCGGCCGACGGCTACGCGCGCCTCACCGGCAAACCGGGATGCGCCGTGGTGACGGCAGGACCGGGAACCACGGACGCCGTCACGGGCGTCGCCAACGCCTTCCGCGCGGAATCCCCCATGCTGCTCATCGGCGGCCAGGGAGCGCACACCCAGCACAAGATGGGGTCCCTTCAGGACCTTCCGCACGTCGACATGATGACGCCCATCACCAAGTTCGCCGCGACCGTACCGGACACGGCGCGCGCCGCGGACATGGTGTCGATGGCCTTCCGCGAGTGCTTCCACGGTGCTCCGGGACCGTCCTTCCTGGAGATCCCGCGCGATGTGCTCGACGCCAAGGTGCCGGTGGAAAAGGCGCGGGTGCCGCGGGCCGGGCAGTACCGCGCCTCCACCCGCTCGACCGGCGACCCCGAGGCGATAGAGAAGCTCGCCGACCTGCTCGTGCACGCCGAGAAGCCCGCGATCCTGCTCGGCAGCCAGGTGTGGACGACTCGGGGCACCGCCTCCGCCATCGAACTCGTGCGGACCCTCAATGTGCCCGCCTACATGAACGGCGCGGGCCGCGGCACCCTGCCGCCCGGCGACCCGCACCACTTCCAACTCTCGCGCCGGTACGCCTTCTCCAACGCCGATCTCATCGTCATCGTGGGGACGCCCTTCGACTTCCGTATGGGCTACGGCAAGCGGCTCTCCCCCGACGCCACCGTCGTACAGATCGACCTGGACTACCGCACCGTCGGCAAGAACAGGGACATCGACCTGGGCATCGTCGGAGACGCGGGGCTGATCCTGAAGTCCGTCACCGAGGCCGCGTCGGGGCGGCTCAACGGAGGCGCCGCCAAGCGCAAGGAGTGGCTCGACGAGCTGCGCGCCGCCGAGCAGACGGCGATCGAGAAGCGGCTGCCGAACCTGAAGTCCGACGCCTCGCCGATCCACCCCTACCGCCTCGTCAGCGAAATCAACGACTTCCTTACCGAAGACTCCATCTACATCGGCGACGGCGGCGACATCGTCACCTTCTCCGGACAGGTAGTGCAGCCCAAGTCGCCCGGCCACTGGATGGACCCGGGGCCCCTCGGCACGCTCGGCGTCGGCATCCCCTTCGTGCTCGCCGCCAAGCAGGCCCGGCCCGACAAGGAGGTGGTGGCCCTCTTCGGAGACGGCGCCTTCTCGCTGACCGGATGGGACTTCGAGACGCTCGTCCGCTACAACCTGCCCTTCGTCGGAATCGTCGGCAACAACTCCTCGATGAACCAGATCCGTTACGGCCAGAAGGCCAAGTACGGCGAGGAGCGCGAGCGCGTCGGCAACACCCTCGGAGACGTCCACTACGACAAGTTCGCCCAGATGCTCGGCGGCTACGGCGAAGAGGTACGCGACCCCGCCGACATCGGCCCGGCGCTGCGCCGGGCCCGCGAATCGGGCAAGCCCTCGCTGATCAACGTATGGGTCGACCCGGACGCGTACGCCCCCGGAACCATGAACCAGACCATGTACAAGTGAGGAGCCCGTGCGATGACGACCAAGGCTCTTGAGGGCGTACGCGTCCTCGACATGACACACGTCCAGTCCGGGCCCTCCGCCACCCAGCTGCTCGCCTGGCTCGGTGCGGACGTGGTGAAGCTGGAGGCGCCCTCCGGGGACATCACGCGCAAGCAGCTGCGTGATCTCCCGGACGTCGACTCGCTCTACTTCACGATGCTCAACTGCAACAAGCGGAGCATCACCCTCAACACCAAGACCGAGCGGGGCAAGGAACTCCTGACGGAACTGATCCGGCGCTCCGACGTGATGGTCGAGAACTTCGGTCCCGGTGCCGTGGACCGGATGGGCTTCACCTGGGAGCGCATCCAGGAGATCAACCCGCGCATCGTCTACGCCTCGATCAAGGGCTTCGGAGACGGCCCCTACACCAACTTCAAGGCCTACGAAGTGGTCGCGCAGGCCATGGGCGGCTCCATGTCGACCACCGGCTTCGAGGACGGACCACCGCTCGCCACTGGCGCCCAGATCGGCGACTCCGGGACCGGCATCCATGCCGTGGCCGGCATTCTCGCCGCCCTCTTCCAGCGGGAGAACACCGGTCGCGGGCAGCGCGTGAACGTGGCCATGCAGCACGCCGTGCTCAACCTGTGCCGGGTCAAGCTGCGCGACCAGCAGCGCCTGGCGCACGGACCGCTCGCCGAGTATCCGAACGACGACTTCGGGGACGAGGTGCCGCGCTCGGGCAACGCGAGCGGGGGCGGGCAGCCCGGCTGGGCGGTCAAATGCGCGCCCGGCGGACCGAACGACTACGTGTACGTCATCGTGCAGCCCGTGGGCTGGCAGCCGCTCACCGAGCTCATCGGGCGTCCCGAGCTCGCGGAGGACCCTGAGTGGGCTTCTCCGGAGTCACGGCTTCCCAAGCTCGGCAAGATGTTCCAGCTGATCGAGGAGTGGTCCTCCACGCTCCCCAAGTGGCAGGTCCTGGAGCGGCTCAACGCCCACAACATCCCCTGCGGCCCGATCCTCTCCACCAAGGAGATCATCGAGGACGCCTCGCTGGCCGCGAACGAGATGGTCGTCGAGGTCCCGCATCCGCAGCGCGGCTCCTTCACCACGGTCGGCTCCCCGCTGAAGCTGTCGGACTCCCCCGTGAACGTGGTCAGTTCGCCGCTTCTCGGCGAGCACAACGCGGAGGTCTTCGTCGGTGAGCTCGGCCTCGGCGACGAGGAACTGCGTCTGCTCAAGTCGAACGGAGTGATCTGATTGATGGCCGAAGACCGCGCACTGACGGTGCGGGCGCTCCTCGACTCGGTGCGCGCGGAGGGGCGGTCCTCCCTGACGGCTCCGGAGGGCAAGATCCTCGCGGACGCGTACGGGATCGCCGTACCGGGCGAGGAGCTGGCGACGGACGTCGACGAGGCGGTGGCGCACGCGGACCGCTTCGAGGGACCCGTCGTCATGAAGATCGTCTCCCCCGACATCCTGCACAAGACCGACGCGGGCGGCGTCGTCGTCGGGGTGGAGGGAGCCACCGACGTACGGGCCGCCTTCCGAGAGATCGTCGCCAACGCGCGCGCGTACGCGCCGGAGGCACGTATCGAGGGTGTGCAGGTGCAGGAGCTGCTGCCCTCCGGCCAGGAAGTCATCGTCGGGGCGGTGACCGATCCGACGTTCGGGAAGGTCGTCGCCTTCGGACTCGGCGGCGTGCTCGTCGAGGTCCTCAAGGACGTCACGTTCCGCCTCGCGCCGGTCGACGCGGACGAGGCCGCCTCGATGCTCGACTCGATCCGCGCCGCCGAGATCCTGCGCGGCGTGCGGGGCGCGCCGGCGGTGGACCGGTGGGCCCTCGCCGAGCAGATACGCCGGGTGTCGCAGCTGGTGACCGACTTCCCGGAGATCGCCGAGGTGGACCTCAACCCGGTGATCGCCACCCCGGAGGGCGCGATCGCCGCGGACATCCGCGTCATCCTCTCCGAAGGGGTCACGAAACAGCGCCGTACGTACACGCGCGAGGAGATGCTCACGTCGATGCGGCGGCTGATGGAGCCCCGCTCCGTCGCCGTGATCGGCGCGTCCAACGAACCGGGCAAGATCGGCAACTCGGTGATGCGCAACCTCATCGACGGCGGCTTCTCCGGCGAGATCCATCCGGTGAACCCCAAGGCCGATGACATCTTGGGCCGCAAGGCGTACAAGAGTGTCACGGACGTTCCCGGTGAGGTGGATGTGGCGGTCTTCGCGATCCCCGCAAAGTTCGTGGCGTCGGCCTTGGAGGAGGTGGGTCGCAAGGGCATCCCCAACGCGGTCCTGATCCCTTCCGGGTTCGCCGAGACCGGTGAACACGCCCTCCAGGACGAGATCGTGGAGATCGGCGAGCGGCTCGGAGTGCGCCTTCTCGGCCCGAACATCTACGGCTACTACTCGACGTGGCAGGACCTGTGCGCCACGTTCTGCACGCCATACGACGTCAAGGGCGGGGTCGCCCTGACGAGCCAGTCCGGCGGCATCGGGATGGCCATCCTCGGCTTCGCGCGCACCACGAAGACGGGCGTCTCGGCGATCGTCGGCCTCGGCAACAAGTCCGACCTGGACGAGGACGACCTCCTCACCTGGTTCGGCGAGGACCCCAACACGAAGTGCATCGCGATGCACCTGGAGGACCTCAAGGACGGCCGTGCCTTTGTGGAGGCGGCGAAGGCGACCGTTCCGAAGAAGCCCGTCGTGGTCCTGAAAGCCGGGCGTACGGCCGCCGGGGCGAGGGCCGCCGGATCGCACACGGGCGCCCTGGCGGGCGACGACGCCGTGTACGACGACATCCTCCGGCAGGCGGGCGTCATCAGGGCCCCCGGCCTCAACGAAATGCTGGAGTACGCGCGCGCGTTGCCGGTCCTTCCCACTCCGCGGGGCGACAACATCGTCATCATCACGGGCGCGGGCGGCTCCGGGGTGCTGCTCTCCGACGCGGTGACCGACAACGGGCTGCGGCTCATGGAGATCCCCGACGACCTGGACGCGTCCTTCCGGGCGTTCATCCCGCCCTTCGGGGCAGCGGGGAACCCCGTCGACATCACGGGGGGCGAGCCGCCGTCTACGTACGAGGCGACGATCCGGCTGGGCCTGGAGGACCCGCGCATCCACGCGCTCGTCCTGGGCTACTGGCACACCATCGTCACCCCTCCCATGGTCTTCGCCGAACTGACGGCCCGCGTGGTCGCGGAGTTCCGCGAGCGCGGCATCGAGAAGCCCGTCGTGGCATCCCTGGCGGGCGACGTCGAGGTGGAGGAGGCCTGCCAGTACCTCTTCGAGCGCGGGGTCGTGGCGTATCCGTACACGACGGAGAAGCCGGTGGCCGCGCTCGGCGCGAAGTACCGGTGGGCCCGGGCGGCCGGTCTGTTGGGGGGCGGTCGATGAGGTGACCGGTGCGGGGTCCTGCCGGCGGTGCGCGCCGGCAGGGCCCGGGACCCGTGCGCACACGAAAGGTATTGGACAGGGGGCGCTGGCCAGGATCTTTTCGACGCAAGGGGTGCTGAACCAACATGACGACAACTGACATATCCACAGCCGTCCCATTCAGGGAGGTGACGGACGCCAACGGCCGGATGTACCGGGTCGGCGAGACCGACATCGACATCATGGGCCGCAAGCGCAAGTGGATGGTCATCCTGCCGTGGATCGGCATGATGGGCATCAGCTCGGCCGAGTACGCGTTCGCGTCGGCCGAGGACACCCTGCACACCGCGCATTCCTGGGGCGACACCCATATCTTCTGGATGCTGGGCGTGTGGGTCTTCTTCCAGGCCGCGGTGGCCTTCCCCGCGGGCAAGCTGCGCGAGAGCGGCAAACTTCCGGCACGCTGGGCGATGATGTGCGGCGCTCTCGGCACTCTGCTGGGCTATCTGTCACTGGCGTTCGCGCCGCATGTCGTCGTCGCCTATATCGGCTTCGGCATGTTCAGCGGTATGGGCGCCGGAATGGTCTACGCGACCTGCGTGAACATGGTCGGCAAGTGGTATCCCGAACGAAAGGGAGGAAAGACCGGATTCGTCAACGGCGGATTCGCCTACGGCTCGGTGCCGTTCGTGTTCATCTTCACCGGCTTCATGGACCTGACCAACTTCCGCTGGGTGCTCGTGTCCGTCGGCCTCTTCCTCGCGGCGATGGTGGCCGTGGCGGGCTACTTCTTCCAGGACCCGCCGAAGAACTGGTGGCCGGCCGACGTGGACCCGCTGCGGCCGCCGACGGACCCGCGGGCCAGGCGCGCGATGGCGATGAACCCTCCCGCAGTACGGCAGTACACACCGAAGGAGGCGTGGCAGACCGGCCGAGTGGCACTGATGTGGTTCTGCCTGTTGTGCACGTCGGGCGTGAACATCTTCGGCATCGCGTTCCAGGTGGACATCGGAAAGGAAGCCGGATTCGCCGGCGGAATCGTCGCCACGGCCATGTCCCTGAAGGCCATCGTGAACGGCACGGGCCGAGGCGTCATCGGCTGGCTCTCGGACCTCTACGGACGCAAACGCTGCCTCATCTTCGTCTGTATCGTCCTCGGCCTTTCCCAGTACGGCATCCTGTGGTCCGCGAACATCGAGAACCTTCCGCTGTTCCTGGTCTTCTCCAGCATCTCCGGCTTCGGTGGCGGAGCCATCTTCCCGATGTTCGCCGCGATGACGGCGGACTACTTCGGCGAGAACAACAACGCCTCCAATTACGGCCTGGTCTACAGCTCCAAACTTGTTTCGGGGCTTCTCGGCTCCGGTATGGGTGCCGTCGTGGTGAGCAACTGGGGCCACACCGGAGCCTTCACCCTGGCCGGCTCCATCTCCCTGTTCGCCGGATTCATCGCGCTCTTCCTCTCACAGCCCGGGAGGCCGAAGGACAAAGGCATCAAACCCAATCCGCAACCCCTCGGCGAGGAGATGGCCTGACGACGCGATCAGCACTCCGAGTGACGTCAAACAGCTCTCGCCGCGCATCTTCCGCGCGGCGAGAGCTGTTTGTGCGTGCGGTCAGCGCTTCTTGCGGAGTGCCGCCAGGTTGTCGTAGCCGATCTTCGCGAGCTTCAGGGACTGCCCGGCGTCGGTGGCACTGGGCGCGTTGTCCTGCTCGACCATGGGGTTGTGGTAATTCTTCTCGCCCACACGGCTGAAGAAGGTGCGGTAGTCGATAACACCCTCACCGAAGGCCACCATGTCGTAGCCCTGGCCGCTCGTGTCGTTGCGCGTGCCGTCCTTGGCGTGGAACAGCGGGAAGCGCTTGTTGTCGCGGCTGACGAGCCCGGCCGGGTCGAAGACCTTCTTGCGCTGCGAGCCGTCGTGCGCGGTGTACGTGTGGAACTTGTACTGCGCGACGTGCGCCCAGTAGATGTCCATCTCCAGCCAGACCGACCTCGGGTCCGTGGCCTTGAGGAAGTACTCCAGTTTGCGGATGCCGGAGCTGCGGGTCGGACGGCCCTGCGCGTCGAGCGGCCCGCCGTCGAGCAGGAAGCCGTATGCCGCGTCGTGGTTGTGGGTGTAGAGCTTGATGCCGGCCTTGCGCGCGATGGCGCCCATGGCGTTCCACTTGTCGGCGGCGACGTCCCAGTCGGCCTTGTACGAGCTGTTGGTGGGGTCGCCACCGGTGCCCATGTGGTCCATGCCCAGGATGTTGGCGATCTCCAGGTGCTTCTTGAACGTGTCGAGGTCGGGCTGCGTGAGCGGCCACGACCCCGGTATGAAGCCGTGGTTGCCCCGGGCACGCAGGCCGTACTCGTCGAGCCATGAGCGCAGCAGTTTGGCACCCGCGACGGATTCGAGGGCGGCGCCGCCGGGGGCGTTGGCGTGCTGGTTGTAGCCCGCGAACTCGACCTGCTTGTACCCGTAGCGCGCCAGCTCCTTGAACACCTCGCGGAAACCGGAGGGCAGAGTGCTGGTGAGCGGGTCGCGGCCGGTCGCGTCACGCACCGTGTAGAGGATGATTCCGCGCTTCTTGGCGGGCACCAGCTCGCGGCCGTGACCGTGGCCATGGCCGCCCTTGGTCTGCGGCTGGGCGAAGGCGGGTGCCGCGCCGAACACGGGCGCGGCGACAGCGCCGGCGCCCACGGCGGTGCATGTGCTGAGGAAGCGGCGGCGGTTGATGCCGAGTCGCTGTCTGAGCGCCTCGTCGGCGGCGGAAGTCTCGTGGAAGTCGGTCACGGGTGCCTCTCTCGGGCTCTCGGGCTCTTGGACTCTCGGGGTTTTCCCGGATCTTTCGACGGGCTGGCGGACGCCACTGGCGCGTTGTCAGTGACGCGTGCTTCACTCTCGGTAATGGCTCCTCAGCCCAGGCCTGCCAGGTCGAGGAGCAGGGATTTCACGGCGGTGGCCGCGATCCGGTCGGGAAACGCATGGGGGGTGGAGCTGATGATGAGCGGACCGTCGTCGTCGCTCAGGGGGAGGCGGCCGTGGCTGCCTCGAATAGGTGACGCGTCGAGGGGCACGACCGCCATGCGGTAGCGCATGCCGAGCTTCTTGCGGGCCAGCGCCTTCGCGGCCTTGACCTTCACGTAGGGGTCGAGCGGGTCCATGAACAGCTCGACGGGGTCGTAGCCGGGTTTGCGGTGGATCTCGACGAGCTGCGCGAAGTCGGGCGCGCGGGCGTCGTCGAGCCAGTAGTAGTACGTGAACCAGGCATCGGGCTCGGCGACGGCGACGAGTTCGCCGGAGCGCGGGTGGTCCAGGTGGTTGGCCTTCTTGCCCTCGTCGTCCAGGAGCTGCTCGATGCCGGGCAGGTCGGCCAGGGCCTGGCGTGTGACCTCCAGGTCCTCGGGTCTGCGCACGTAGATGTGGGCGATCTGGTGGTCCGCGACGGCGAAGGCTCGGGAGGCCATCGGGTCGAGGTACTCCATGCCGTCCTGGGTGTGCACTTCGAGCAGTCCGGCGCGGCGCAGGGCGCGGTTGATGTCGACGGGCCGGTCCACGCGGGTGATGCCGTACTCGGACAGGGCGACGACGGTGCGGCCCTCCGCCTTCGCGTCGTCGAGGAGGGGGGCGATGGTCGCGTCGAGTTCGGCGGCGGCCCGGTGGGAGCGCGGGGCGTCGGGGCCGAAGCGCTGTAGGTCGTAGTCGAGGTGGGGGAGGTAGCAGAGGGCCAGGTCGGGGTGGCGGGTGCTGATGATGTGGCGGGTGGCGTCCGCGATCCAGCGGCTGGAGACGATGTCGGCGCCGGGGCCCCAGAAGTGGAAGAGGGGGAACGTGCCCAGTTTTTCGGTGAGTTCGTCGTGCAGGTCCGGGGGCCGCGTGTAGCAGTCGGGTTCCTTGCGGCCGTCG
The DNA here is from genome assembly GCF_014649775.1 of Streptomyces longisporoflavus. Classification (GTDB taxonomy): domain Bacteria; phylum Actinomycetota; class Actinomycetes; order Streptomycetales; family Streptomycetaceae; genus Streptomyces; species Streptomyces longisporoflavus. Next base: position 304,715 of record NZ_BMTR01000004.1, read on the forward strand.
GCGTAGTAGACGGGACGGGGGGTGATGGTGATGTCGGTGTCGGCGCCCATGGCGTACCACCAGCAGATATTGGCGACGGTGTAGCCGGGGTGCGCGCGGCGGGCGGCGTCCCACAGCTTGTCGCCGGCGACGAGGCCGTTGTGCTGGCGCCACAGGAGTACGTCGCCGAGCTCGCGGAAGTACCAGCCGTTGCCGACGATGCCGTGCTCGGCGGGGGTGGTACCGGTGAGGAAGGTGGACTGGGCGGCGCAGGTGACGGCGGGCAGGACCGTGCCGAGCGCGGCCCGGGAGCCGGACTGGCCCAGGGACTTGAGGTGCGGCATGTGGTCGAGGAGACGGGGGGTGAGGCCGACGACGTCCAGGACGAGGAGGGGTGTGGGGCTCATGGCAGTTCCTTCAGGCCGAGGTCCGTCAGGAGATCGCGGGCGAGGGTCAGCTCGGCGGCGATGCCGTCGGCGAGCTGGGGGCGGGAGCGGGGGCGCAGTTCGGGCGGCAGCGCCTGCCAGGTGTAGGTCTCGACCTCGAGGTGCCGGGTACGGGGGTCGGGGCCGCCGACCAGCTGGGCGAGGGTGTCCTTGAGCACGGGGAGCGTGGAGGTCAGGGGCGGTGCGGGAGCCGCGTGCAGGGGGACGTGGAAGTGGGCGCGCCAGGGTGTGCTCTCGGGCAGGGCGCCGCCGGCGAGGGATTCGCCGAGGTCGTCGGTGCCGTGCAGGCCGGTGTCGGTCTTGGTGCGGGTCTGGTGCAGGAAGCGGGGTTCGTCGAAGGCGGCGAGGGCCTCGCGGACTTCGGGGAGATGGGGGTGCTCGGCATGCAGGGCGGCGGAGAGCTGGGATTTGACGACGGGGATGCCCGCGACGGCGAGCGCGTCGAGCGCGGTTCGCGGGTCCTCGAAGGAGGTGGCGAGGTGGCAGGTGTCGACGCAGACACCGATGCGGTCGTGGCCGACCGCGTTGAGCGGGGCGATCGCGTCGCCCGTGGTCTCCACGGTGCAGCCCGGTTCCGGTTCGAGGCCGACGCGGATCGATTTGCCGGTCAGCTCGGCGAGGGCGTCGAGGCGCTGGGCGAGTGCGGTGAGGGCGGACCGGGCGGCTTCGGCGCGGGTGGTGTCGAAGGGGGTGCGCCAGGCGAGGGGAAGGGTGGAGATGGTGCCTTCCACGACATCGTCCGGGAGGAGCGCGGCGAGGAGACGGGCCAGGTCGGTGGTGTGGGAGAGACGCTCGGGGTCGGTCCAGTCCGGCTTGTAGACGCGGTACTTGACCTCTTCGGCGCCGAAACCCTCGTACGGGAAGCCGTTGAGGGTGACGACCTCGAGGCCGCGCCGGTCGAGTTCGGTGCGCAGCCCGCGCAGTGCGGCCGGGTCGGTGACCAGGGCGTGGGCGGCGTCCTTGGCGAGCCACAGGCCGATGCCGAGCCGGTCCCTGCCGAGCCGTTTGCGTACGGGTTCGCAGTGGTCTCGGAGTTGCGCGAGGACGCCGTCGAGAGTCTCGGCCGGGTGGACGTTGGTGCAGTAGGCGAGGTGGACGACGCTGCCGTCGGGGTGCCTGAAGCGCATGGCTCACGCCCCGCCGCGGAGGATGGAATTGCCGTCGTGCGTGGCATCGGTGTCCGTGACGTCGAGCGCGAGGCGGCCGCTGAGTCCGTAGAAGGCGACCGGGTTGCGCCACAGGACCAGGTCGACGTCGTCCTCGCTGAACCCGCCTTCGAGCATCGCGTCGGCGACCTTGCGGGTCTTGAGCGGGTCGCTCTTGCCCCAGTCGGCGGCCGAGTTCACCAGGACCCGCTCGGGGCCGTGGTCGCGCAGGATGGCGACCATCCGGTCCTCGTCCATCTTGGTGTCGGGATAGACGGAGAAACCGAGCCAGCAGCCGCTGTCCTTGGCCTCCTTGACGGTGGTCTCGTTGAGGTGGTCGATGAGGACCCGGTCCAGGGGCAGCGCGGATTCCCGGACGACGTCGATGGTGCGGCGCAGGCCGGCGAGCTTGTCGCGGTGCGGGGTGTGGACGAGCGCCGGCAGCTCGTGGTCGGCGGCGAGCTGGAGCTGGGCGGTGAGGGCGGCGTCCTCGGCGGGGGTCATGGAGTCGTAGCCGATCTCGCCGACGGCGACGACGTTGTCCTTGACCAGATACCGGGGCAGCTCGTCCAGGACCGGGGTGCAGCGGGGGTCGTTCGCCTCTTTGGGGTTGAGGGCGATGGTGCAGTGGTGGGCGATGCCGTACTGCGCCGCGCGGAAGGGCTCCCAGCCGAGGAGGGAGTCGAAATAGTCGAAGAAGGAGGCGGGTGAGGTGCGGGGCTGGCCCAGCCAGAACGCGGGCTCGACGACGGCGCGGACGCCCGCGGCGTACATGGCCTGGTAGTCGTCCGTGGTCCGGGACGTCATGTGGATGTGGGGGTCGAAAATGCGCATCAGGACTCCTGCTCCTCGCCGGTGGAAGGGGTCACGGGGGTCGAGGACACCGCTCTGGCCGAGGGGGCCGTAGCGGCGGCCAGGGCCAGGACGCGGTGCAGATCGCCGGGGACGGTGCGACCGGCGGCGGTGCGTTCGCCGGCGTAGTCGCCGAGCATGCGGGCGAGTTCGGCGTCGGCGCGGGCCCGGCGGTCCAGTTCGCTGACGGCGTCCAGGGGGACGCCGGTGAACAGGCACTTGAGGACCGCGTGGCGCCAGTCGTGCGGGGCGAGGTGCCGGGCGGCGTAGGGACCGACGGCGGCGGCGACGAGCCGGGTGTCGTTCGTACGCAGGGCGTCCTCGACCAGGGGCAGCGCCTCCGGGCCCGGGACCAGATGGGGCAGGGCGTGCAGGACGGCGCGGCGCTCGGCCGCGGTGCCCTGGCCGTAGACGCGGGCGAGAGTGGCCGGGTCAGCGTCGGCCGCGTGCAGGAGCAGCACGCGGGCGGCGTCGGCGTGGTCCTGGCCGCAGCGTCGTCCTGCTTCGGCGAAGCGCAGCTCCCAGGTGGGGGTGGTGCTCTGGGCCGGCCGGCCGCGGTGGGCGGCGGCCTCGGCGGTGGCCTGGTCGAGCCAGGCGCGGGCTGCGCCGGGGAGAGCGGCCTCCAGACGGGTGCGGAGGCCGTCGATGACGGGGGCGTCGGTCATGGGGTTCCTCCTCCGGCGGGGGTGGGGAGCGGGGCGGTGCGGGACGGGGTGCGGTCGGTTCCGGTCGCCGCGTCGGTCGCTGCCTCGCTCGCCGCTGCGGTTGCCGCTTCGGTTGCCGCTGCGGTTGCCGCTTTGTGGAGGAACGCGATCGATTCGGCGGTGAGTTGGGGGCCCGCGTGGGAGTGGCGGGGCAGTTCTACGACGGTCAGGCCTTGGTAGCCGGTGGCGGCCAGGGCTGCGAGTACGGGCGGGAAGTCGATCTCTCCGTCCCCGAAAGGGAGGTGTTCGTGGACGCCGCGGCGCATGTCCTCGATCTGGACGTGACGCAGCCAGGGGGCGGCATCGCGTACGCAGTCGGCGGGAGACCGCGGTTCGAGGCACTGGCAGTGGCCGATGTCGAGGGTGAGGCCCAGGGCCGGGGGGTCGCCGAGGTCGTGACGGAGCCGGTGGAAGTCGGCGAGCGTGGAGAGGAGGTGGCCGGGTTCGGGCTCGATGGCAAGCGGTACGCCGCTGTCGTGCGCGGCGTCCACCACGGGGCCGATGGCCTCGGCGAGCCGGTGCCAGGCGGTGTCCTCGGGGGTGCCTTCCGGGGTGATGCCGCTGAAGCAGTGCACGGCGTGGGCGCCCAGGTCGGCGGCGACCTGGACGGCGCGGAGCAGCAGGCGGACACGGGCGGCGCGTGCGTCCGGGTCGGGGTCCAGGAGGGAGGGGCCGTGTTTGCGGCGGGGGTCGAGGACGTAGCGGGCGCCGGTCTCGATCGTCGCCGTCAGACCGAGCCGTTCCAGGCTGCGGGCCACGTGGCGGGTGCGGGCGGCGAGGTCGGGGGCGAGCGGGTCGAGGTGCATGTGGTCGAGGGTCAGGCCGACGCCCGCGTAGCCGAGGTCGGCGAGGAGGCCGAGGGCGTCGTCGAGCCGCAGGTCGGTCAGCCCGTTGGTGCCGTAGCCGAAGCGGAAGGGGCCGCTTGCCCGGTTGTCCGTACCCGTCATGTGACGCTCACCTTCCGGCCGAACTTGCGGGCCGCCGGGGCCAGAGCGGCGGTCAGTAGTGCGGGGCCCAGCGCTCCCGTCCGGGCGGAGAGGGCGGCTTGGAGCGGGATCATCGCCCTTATGCCGCCGCCGACGGCCCGTTGGGTCAGCTGGGGAGACGGGTTGAGCGCGGCGTGGAAGAGGGGGCGGGCGGCGGTGGCGGCGTAGGTAGCGGCAAGGGCGGCCTGAACGACACCGCGAACGCCGATGCGGCGAGTGCTGCCGGGCAGGGAATTGCCGGTCGGCGAGCTGCCTGTCACCGAACTGCCGATCAGCGAACTGCCGGTTCGGGCAACAGCGCTGCCCCGGGTCAGCAGTTGTGCCAGTGCCGCTGTCGCGGCGAGTGCGCACAGAGGGGCCGCTGTCGAGCCGCCCTGTGCCTCGCGGCGCGAGACCGCGGTCACCGCGAGGGTGTGAGCGCCCAGGACGAGGGCGGCGGGCACCGCGCCTCGGGGGCCGGAACCAGCACCGGGGGCGGGCGTCGCCCTCACCCCGGTCCCATACCGCCCCGTCGACGCCGACGTGGCCGCCGCTCCGAGCAGCAGGTCCAGAGCGCGGGCCGCCGCCATGGCCGCTGGGCCCGCCGGAGTGTGCTTCAGGCCGAGGTCGTACGCCCACACCGTGGCCGCCAGGCTGCCGGCCACCGTCAGCGCGGGGCGGCCCGCGGCGGCAGCCAGGGTCAGGCCTCCTGCCGTGAGCGCCGCTGCCGCGCCCAGCGCGACCTGCGGGGCGATGCGGCCGGACGGCAGCGGGCGGTGAGGGCGTTCGATCGCGTCCTCCGCCCGGTCGGCCCAGTCGTTGAGGGCCATGCCCGCCTCGTAGAGGGAGAGGGAGGCGGCGACGGCGAGCAGGGTGCGGCGGTTGGGCTGCAGTCCCGTGGCCGCCGCACCGGCAAGCGCATCGCCGGGGACGGTGAACAGGGCGGACACTCGCAGCAGTTCGGCCCAGTCCCGGCCGGTCCCCATACGCAAACCGCGCAGGCCACCCAGACCACCTAGACCACCACCCCCGGCCCCGGCCCCGGCACCGGCACCGGCACTGGCCCCGGCACCACGAGAAGCCTCACGCTCCCCTACGCCCGCACCCTCCCCGGAATCCGAACCGACACCCGCACCCGCACCCGCACCTACGCCCCCACCCAAGCCCCTCAAGCCGACACCCCCCGCAGCCGCGAAGCAAAGCGCACCAGCGCTTCGTACTGTTCGGCGAGAGCCGACGAGGAGCCGTCGTCCGGGTCCTTGAAGTAGAAGCCCAGTTCGCCCAGCGGGCCCGAGAGGCCCACCTCGTGGGCGCGGGCCGCCAAGCGGGCGAGGTCCAGGATCAGGGGCGCCGCAAGGGCCGAGTCGCAGCCCTGCCAGGTCGTCTGCAGGACCATCCGCGCGCCGAGGAAACCGTCGAAGGCGATGTGGTCCCAGGCGGTCTTCCAGTCGCCGAGCGAGGGGACATCGTCGATGTGGACCTCGCCCTGCGGGGCGGAGCCCAGCGTGTCGGCGAGGACCCGCTCCTTGCCCGCGTTCTTCGCCGCGGCTGCCGCCGGGTCGGCGAGGGCCGCCCCGTCGCCGCCGCCCAGGAGATTCGTGCCGGACCAGGCCCGTACGGCAAGCGCGCGCTGGGCGAACATCGGGCCCAGGACCGAGCGCAGGAGCGTCTGGCCCGTCTTGCCGTCCCGGCCCGCGTAGGGAAGCCCGGACGAGGCGGCAGCGGACGCGAGTGCCGGATGGTGCAGGCCCGCGGACGGGGTGAAGTTCACGTACGGGCAGCCCGCCCGCAGCGCCGCCGCCGCGTAGAGGGAGCTGGCCGGCAGCCGCGTCTCGCCCTCCGCCGGCACCGGTTCCGTCGAGGCCACGTTGACCACCACCGCACGGGCGAGCCCCCGGCGGCGTATGAAATCGCGCAGGTCGGCGGCGAAGGAGGTGATCAGTTCCTCGTCGGTCCGCGTGTCGGAGTCCCCGCGGCGCGGCCCGCCCGGGCGGATCTCCGCGTCCGCCGCGGCCAGTTCCGCGCCCACCGCGGAGGGGACTCCGTGCGGGAGCACGCCCCCGGCGGCCAGTTCCTCGGCCCGTTTGGGCAGCGGGCACTCCACCGTGTCGTGGCCGCCGAAGACGAGCGACGACAACGTTGGCAGACCGGACTCCGCGAACGGCGGCGTCTCCGTGACCATGCCGGTCGGCGGATGCAGCCCCGCCGTCACGGCCGCGCACCCCGCGACGGCCGTCGTGGCGACCGATCCGCGCGCCCCGATCAGCCACACCCCCGTAAGACCGCCACCCGGAGCGTCGGAAGAACCAGTAGAAGGAGAGATGGGCACGGCTGCCTCCTGTCGTGCACGCGGAGAACGCGCGGGGTGATGAGACGGCGGACGGAGAGGACGAAGCGGGAGGGGCAAGACGGCGGGCGGAGGTCCGGCGTCCTCCGCCCGCCGCCGTCTAGCGGCCCACGCCAGAGGCGTTGCGGGCCGGCAGGTCCTTCACCCGGATGTCGCGGAAGGAGACCTGGTCTTCGGCACCGTGGTTCTGGATGCCGATATGACCGTCCTTCAGGCTCCTCGCCGGATCCGTGTTGGTGAAGTCGTTGATCTTCACTCCGTTGAGATAGATCCGAAGGCGTTCGCCCTCGACCCGGAGTTCGTACGTGTTCCACTCCCCCGCCGGATTCAGCGCCTTGTCGCGCTTCTTCAGGTCGGCGGACTTGAAGCCGTAGACGGAGCCCGTGGTCTTCTCCGGGACGTCGGTGGCGTCGATCTGGATCTCATAGCCGTTGTTCACGGCCGACCAGGGATCGTCGGAGGGCGGGAAGCCCACGAAGATCCCCGAGTTGTCGTCGCCGTCCATGCGCCAGTCCAGCTTGAGGGAGTAGGAGCCGAGCTCCTTCGCCCCGTCGTACCAGAGCATGCCCATGCCGCCGACGGTCGTCAGGGTCCCGTCCTTCTCGTTCAGCTCGAACGAGCCGGGGCCCGCCTGCTTCCAGGCGTCGAGGGACTTGGCCGTGCCGTCGAAGACCGGCGTGTAGCCCTTCTCCGGGCGGCAGTCGGCCTGTGCCGCACCCGCCGCCCAGCGGATTCCGCCGAGCAGATGGGTGCGGAACGCGGGATCGGCGAAGGACTCCTTGGTGTGTCCGCTGCCCGTGTAGAAGGAGCGGCCGCCCTGATAGTCCTGGCACCAGGCGATGGGATGGTCGCCCGACATGGAGCCGCCCGTGTAGGACGACTCGTCGAGCGAGGCGAGGACGTGGGCGCGGTCACGGGGGTTGGAGCGGTAGTTGTACCACTCGTCGGTCCGTTCCCAGATCCCCGGCAGATGTGCCGTGGACGGGTGCCCGTGGTCCTCGACCCGCACCTTCGCGGGCTGGATCGCGGGGTGCGACTGGAAGTACGCGCCCGCGAGCCCGCCGTAGAAGGGCCAGTCGTACTCGGTGTCGGCGGCGGCGTGCACGCCCACGTACCCGCCGCCCCTCTTGATGTACCCCTCGAAGGCGCTCTGCTGCTTGCCGTCGAGGACGTCGCCGGTCGTGGAGAGCCAGAGCACGGCGTCGTACTTCGCGAGGTTCTTGGCCGTGAAGGCCTTGGCGTCCTCGGTGGCGTCGACGGTGAAGCCGTTCGCCGCGCCGAGCTCCTTGATGGCGGCGATGCCTTCGGGGATGGAGTCGTGACGGAAGCCCGCGGTCTTGGAGAAGACCAGGACCTTCTCGCCCGCCTTCGACCCAGACTTCGCCCCCGCTGCCGAGCCCGAAGTGTCCGGCTCGGAGGCCGCCGGACCCGACACACAGCCGATGAGCAGGGCGGCCGTTGCGGTGGCGATGGTGATGCGTGCGGATGCCCGCATGGTGTGGTGGCCCCTTCCTCAGCTCGTGGTGAAGGTGAAGTCGTCGACCTCGAAGAGGGCGCCGGTGCCCTTGCCCTTGAAGACCAGGAACAGCGTCGTCGTCTTCTTGGGGGCCTTGCTGATGGCGGTGCTCACGTCCGCGTAGGTCTCCCAGCCGCCGGTCGGCTTGACCGCGGCCCTGCCGAGGACCTTGCCGGTGGCCGATCCGCTGCGGACCTCGATCGTGCCGCCCGCGCCGGCCGACGCGACGCGCGCGGTCAGCTTGGTGGCGTTGCCCAGGATGTAGGGCTTGAAGGAGATCCAGTCGCCGTTGTTGATCTCGCCGACCGTCTTGCCGCCGTGCGCCGGGGTGTGGTTCACCACGGAGACACCCTTGGACTCGTTGAAGTGCTCGCCCTGGCGGTGCTTGGGCTGGACGACGTTCTGGTCGTGGGTGGTCAGCGCGGGCTGGCCGTTGGCGCCCTTGTCGGTGTACTCGGCGTCGAAGACTCCGAAGATGTTGGCGTTCGGGTCGTGCTCGCCGTCCGCCGACGTCTGGATGGTGCCTTCGCAGCCGTTGGCCGACGTGACGGGGTGGCCGTGGCTGTCATGGCCGAGGATGTGCGTGACCTTGACCTTGGTGCAGTCGATCGGACCGTCTTCCTTGTCGGTCACCTTCACCTTGAAGGGCACCTTGTCGCCGAAGGTGAACATCTGCCCGTCGCCGGGGAGTTCCAGGGTCACCTTGGGCGCGGTGTTGCCGACGGTGATGTGCGCGCTGGCCGAACCGGTGCGCCCGGTGGAGTCCTTGACGGTCACGGTCGCGGTGTAGACGCCGTTCTTCTTGTACGTGTACGAGGGGTTCTGCTGGGTCGACTTGCCGCCGTCACCGAAGTCCCACGCGTAGGTCAGCGTGCCGCCCTCGGCGTCGGTGGCCTTCGCGGTGAACCTGGTCGTGAGCGGGGCCTGGCCGCTGGTCACGGAGGCGCTCGCCTCGACGACCGGGGAGTGGCCGTCGGTGGCGTTCTCGATGCGGTAGAGACCGGCGTTCTCGTCGCCGCCGAACCAGGCGGTGCCGTAGTCGAGTACGTACAGCGCGCCGTCGGGGCCGAACTCCATGTCCATCACCTGCGTGCCCGTCCACGGGACCGGGTTGATGGACTGGACCGTGCCGTCCGAGCCCTGCTCGATGCGCTTGATCCAGCGCCGTCCGAACTCTCCCGCGAAGAAGTCGCCGTCGTACGCCTCCGGGAACTTCACCGGGGAGGTGTTCGCCGCGTCATAGCGGTAGACGGGTCCTGCCATCGGGGACTCGGAGCCCGAGCCGAACTCGGGTACGGAACCGCCGTCGTACGGAATCCAGGCTTCCTGCGCGGCCGGCAGATCGGTCAGACCGGTGTTGTGCGCGGAGTCGTTCTTCGGCGCGTCGCAGTCGAAGGCGGCGCCGGAGGTCTGGGTGGCGAAGTCATAGTCGATGTAGGCGTCGTTCTTGCCGGTGCAGTACGGCCAGCCGAAGTTGCCCGGCTTGGTCACGCGGGCGAACTCGACCTGGCCCGCGGGGCCGCGCTTGGGGTCGGCCGCTCCCGCGTCGGGCCCGTAGTCACCGACGTACACGATGCCGGTCGGCTTGTCGACGCTCATGCGGAAGGGGTTGCGGAAGCCCATCGCGTAGATCTCGGGACGGGTATTGTCCGTGCCCGGCGCGAAGAGGTTGCCGTCCGGGACGGTGTACGTGCCGTCGTCCGCGACCTTGATGCGCAGGATCTTGCCGCGCAGGTCGTTGCTGTTGCCGGCGCTGCGACGGGCGTCGAAGGCGGGGTTGCGGTCCGCGCGGTCGTCGAGGGGCGAGAAGCCGTCGGAGGCGAAGGGGTTGGAGTCGTCGCCCGTCGAGAGATAGAGGTTGCCGTCCTTGTCGAAGTCGATGTCGCCGCCGACGTGGCAGCAGATGCCGCGGCTCGCGGGGACGTCAAGGACCTTCTTCTCGCTGGCGTTGTCCAGGGTGCCGTCGGCCTTCAGGACGAAGCGGGAGAGGCGGTTGACGCCGTCGAACTTCTTGAAGTCCTCGGCCGTTCCGGTCTCCGGGGCGTCGCCCGCCGGGGTGTCCAGCGGGGGCGCGTAGTAGAGGTAGACCGCCCGGTTCTCGCTGAACTTGGGGTCGAGTGCGACGCCTTGGAGGCCCTCTTCGTCGTGCGAGTAGACCGGTATCTTGCCCGCGATCTTGGTGTTGCCCGCAGCGTCCGTGAGGCGGAGTGTGCCGTCGCGGGAGGTGTGCAGGACCGAGCGGTCGGGCAGGACGGAGAGCGTCATCGGCTCGCCCGTCTCCTCCCCGCCCTTGGCGAGGGTGACTTGCTGGAAGTCTTCGGCCGCCGCGGCCTTGCCGGTGGACTTACCTGCGGCCGCCTTGTCCGCCTGCGTCTGCGCGGCGCGGACGGCCTCCGGGTCGGCGGCGTTCGCCGCGGGCGCGACGAGGGTGAGGCTGGCGCCGGCCAGCAGGGTGCCGGTGAAGAGCGCGAGGGTCTTGCGGAATCTGAGGCGTTTCCTGTGCACGGTGTTCCTCCGGAAGGGGGACGGTCGTACGCGGGTGTGTGCGGGGGCGCTGGGCGCCGGGGTGCGCCGTCACCCCGGAAGGTTCATGTCCTGTACACATCAGGGACGGTAGCCACGTTCGTCCTGGACGGAAAGCCCTTGCACAGCAATAGAGTTCAGCTTTTTCCTTGCGCAGGACAAAGTGACTCAGAGTCAGAGCAAGGGCTCCCCGCCCGGCTACCGCTCTGCAGAGCTCAGTTGCCGCCGAACGCCGCGTCGAACGAGGCCGTCGGCGGTTCGAAGTCGAACGCCTTCAGACGCTTCAGCGCCTCCGGCGCCCCTTGGAGGCGGTCCATCCCGGCGTCCTCCCACTCCACCGAGACAGGGCCCTCGTAGCCGATCGAGCGCAGCATCCGGAACACGTCCTCCCAGGGGACGTCCCCGTGGCCCGCCGACACGAAGTCCCAGCCGCGGCGCGGGTCGCCCCACGGCAGGTGCGAGCCGAGGCGGCCGTTGCGGCCGTCGAGCCTGCGCCGCGCCTCCTTGCAGTCGACGTGGTAGATCCGGTCCCGGAAGTCGTAGAGGAAACCGACCGGGTCCAGGTCCTGCCACACGAAGTGCGACGGGTCGAAGTTGAGGCCGAAGGCCGGGCGGTGGTCGACGGCCTCCAGGGCGCGCTGCGTCGTCCAGTAGTCGTACGCGATCTCCGAGGGGTGCACCTCGTGGGCGAAGCGCACGCCCTGTACGTCGAAGACGTCGAGGATCGGGTTCCAGCGCTCGGCGAAGTCGTCGTAGCCGCGCTCGATCATGCTGTCCGGCACGGGCGGGAACATCGCCACCAGATGCCAGATCGCGGAGCCCGTGAAGCCGATGATCGTGTCGACGCCGAAGCCCGCCGCCGCGCGCGCCGTGTCCTCGATCTCGCGGGCGGCCCGCTGCCGCACGCCCTCCGCGTCGCCGTCGCCCCAGATGCGGGCGGGCAGGATCGCCTGGTGCCGTTCGTCGATGATCGCGTCGCAGACGGCCTGCCCGACCAGGTGGTTGGAGATGGCCCGGCACTTGAGGCCGTACTTGTCCAGGAGCCGGCGGCGCGAGTCCAGATAGGTGCTGTCGCTCAGCGCCTTGTCGACCTCGAAGTGGTCGCCCCAGCAGGCGAGTTCGAGGCCGTCGTAGCCGAAGTCGCGGGCGAGGCGACAGACCTCTTCGAGCGGCAGGTCGGCCCACTGGCCGGTGAAGAGCGTGAATTCGCGGGGCATGAACAGGCCTCCTCAGACCGTGACGGGAGTGGAAGCTACAGGGGTGTAGACCGAGTTCTTCTCCGCGCTCTCCTCCACCGCGGCGAGCACCCGCTGGACCGAGAGGCCCGCGGCGAAGGACGGTTCGGGCTGCGCGCCCGTGGCGATGGCGTGCAGCAGGTCGCGGGCCTGGTGCACGAACGTGTGCTCGTAGCCGAGGCCGTGGCCCGGCGGCCACCAGGCCTCCAGGTACGGATGGCCCGGCTCGGTCACCAGGATGCGGCGGAAGCCCGATGACATGGCCGGCTCCGTGTGGTCGTGGAAGGAGAGCTCGTTCAGGCGCTCCAGATCGAAGGCCAGCGAGCCGTCCGAACCGTTGAGTTCGAGCCTCAGCGCGTTCTTGCGGCCCGCGGCGAACCGCGTCGCTTCGAAGGAGGCGAGGGCGCCCGACGGGAAGCGGCCGGTGAAGACCGCCGCGTCGTCCACCGTGACCTGGCCGGTCCCGGTGCCGCCCTCCCCCGTGAGCCCGCTGGACGCCCCGCCGGGCAGCGGCCGCTCCCGTACGAAGGTCTCGGTCAGCGCCGAGACGCCCGCCACCGGCTCCCCCGCCAGGTACTGCGCGAGGTCCACGATGTGCGCGCCCAGATCGCCGAGCGCGCCCGAGCCCGCGCGGTCCTTGCGCAGCCGCCACGTCAGCGGGAAGGCGGGGTCGACCAGCCAGTCCTGGAGGTAGCTGAGCCGCACGTGCCGCAGCGTGCCCAGGCGCCCGTCGGCCACCATCTGCCGGGCGAGCGCGAGAGCGGGAACACGGCGGTAGTTGAAGCCGACCATCGCCACCTGCCCGCGCGCCCGGGCCCGCTCGGCGGCCTCGACCATCGCCTCGGCCTCCTCGACGGTGTTGGCGAGGGGCTTCTCGCACAGCACGTGCTTGCCCGCGTCGAGTGCGGCGATCGCGATCTCCGCATGGCTGTCGCCGGGCGTGCAGATGTCGATCAGGTCGATGTCGTCACGGGCCACGAGTGCGCGCCAGTCGGTCTCCGCCGACGCCCACCCGAGCCGGTCCGCGGCGGCGCGCACGGCGGCGCCGTCGCGTCCGCAGACCGCCGAGAGGACCGGTTGCAGCGGCAGGTCGAAGACGCGTCCGACGGTGCGCCAGCCCTGGGAGTGGGCGGCGCCCATGAAGGCGTATCCGACCATGCCCACCCCCAGTGGCCGCTTACCGGGTTCAGCCTCGTGTTCCGTCTCACGCATGCGGTACTCCTCCTCGTAAACGCTCGGTGGGGGGTGCGGCTGCGCGCATCACTTGAAGCCGGTGGACATGTACTTGTCGACGTTCTCCTTGTCGACCACGGCGGAGTAGCAGGTGACGAAGGACGGGATCTCGAACTCCGCCATCCCGCTGATGCCCTTGCCCTGTCCGAGGGCGCGCGCCAGGTCGATGGCGGACGCGGCCATGGTCGGCGGGTAGAGGACGGTGGCCTTGAGCACGCTGTCGTCGGACTCGATGGCCTGGAAGGCGGAGAGCGCGCCCGCGCCGCCGACCATCAGGAAGTCGTCGCGGCCCGCCTGCTTGATGGCGCGCAGCGCGCCCACACCCTGGTCGTCGTCGTGGTTCCACAGGGCGTCGAAGTTCTTCTGCGCCTGGAGGAGCTGGGACATCTTCGACTGGCCCGACTCGACGGTGAAGTCGGCGGCCTGCCGGGCGACCTTCTCGATGTTCGAGTAGTTCTTCAGGGCGTCGTCGAAGCCCTTGGTGCGCTGCTTGGTGAGTTCGAGGTTGTCGAGCCCCGCCAATTCGATGACCTTGGCGTTCTTCTTGCCCTTGAGCTTCTCGCCGATGTAGTGGCCGGCGCTGAGGCCCATGCCGTAGTTGTCGCCGCCGATCCAGCAGCGGTAGGCCTGCGGCGTGGCGAAGACGCGGTCGAGGTTGACGACGGGGATGCCCGCCTTCATGGCCTTCAGGCCGACCTGCGTGAGCGCCTTGCCGTCGGCCGGCAGGATCACCAGGACGTCGACCTTCTTGTTGATCAGCGTCTCGACCTGGCCTATCTGGGCGGCGGTGTCGTTCGAGCCCTCGGTGGACTCCAGGGTGACGTCCGAGTACTTCTTCGCCCGTTCCTTGGCGTTGTCGTTGATCGCGTTGAGCCAGCCGTGGTCGGCCTGCGGGCCCGCGAAGCCGATGGTGACCTGCTTGCCGGGCTTGTCGTCGGCGACCGGCTGGTCCTTGTCGTCCGACCCCTCGTCCTTTGGCTCATTGCTGGTGCATCCCGTTATGAGGGCACCGGTGGACAGGGCGGCCGCTCCGAAGAGCAACCCTCTGCGGCTCGTGATCTCTGGCATGTCGGTGAACCTCTCGGGTCAGGTGGTTGAGGCCGTACGTCGCTGCACGAGCACCGCGGCGACGATGATCGCCCCCTTGGCGATCTGCTGGGTCGCGGTCTCCAGGTTGTTCAGCGCGAAGATGTTCTGGATCGTCATGAAGATCAGTACGCCGAGCACGGAGCCGGTGATGGTGCCCCGGCCGCCGCTGAGCAGGGTGCCGCCGATGATCGCGGCGGCGATCGCGTCGAGTTCGTAGAGGTTGCCGTTGGTGTTCTGGCCCGACCCGGACAGGACGATCAGGAGGAAGGCCGCGATCCCGCAGCAGAGGCCGGAGAGCAGGTAGAGGTAGAGGCGCTGCCTGCGTACGTCGATACCGGCGAGGCGCGCCGCTTCCGCGTTGCCGCCGACGGCGACCGAGCGGCGCCCGAAGGTGGTGCGGTTCAGGAGCAGCCAGCCGATGACGGTGACGGCCGCGAAGACGAGGACGAGCGGCGGGATGCCGAGGATGTAGGAGTCGCGCTCGCCGAGCTTGAGGACCCCGTCCACAGTGACCATCTGCGTCTTGCCGTCGGTGATCTGCAGGGCGAGGCCGCGGCCCGACGCCAGCATCGCGAGCGTCGCGATGAACGGCACCATCCTGCCGTACGCGATGAGCACGCCGTTGACGAGGCCGCAGGCCATGCCGACGATCACCGCGGTGAAGAGGATGCCCGCGAAGCCGTACTCCTGGGTCGCCACCGTCGTCGCCCACACCGAGGCGAGCGCCACGATCGCGCCGACCGACAGGTCGATGCCGCCAGAGATGATCACGAACGTCATGCCGACCGTGACGACGCCGATGACGGATGCCTGGGTGAGGATCAGCTGGACGTTGTCCGTGTCCAGGAACGAGTCGGGCTGGGTGATGCCGCCGATCAGGATCAGGGCGGCGAGCACGCCGAGGAGGGACAGCGTCCGCACGTCGACGCGTGCGGCCACCGACCGCAACGGGCTTGGCCCATCCGCCGGTCGGGACTTAGATGCGGCGGGCCGGGGCGGCGATGCGGGCTGCGTCATGACGCCGGGCTCCCTTCGAGTACGAGATCGAGTACGCGGTGTTCGTCGAGGTCGCGGGCGGGCGCCGTATGGACGACGCGGCCCTCGCGGAGGACCAGGACACGGTCGGCGAGGCCCAGGACCTCGGGCACTTCGCTGGAGACGAGCAGGACGGCGAGGCCCTCGTCGGCGAGGCGGCGGATCACGGAGTACAGCTCGGCGCGGGCGCCGATGTCCACGCCGCGGGTCGGCTCGTCGAGCAGCAGGACGCGGCAGCCGCGGAGCAGCCAGCGGGCCAGGACGGCCTTTTGCTGGTTGCCGCCGGAGAGCGTGCGCACGGGCGCGGTGGGGTTGTCGGGGCGCAGCGAGAGTTCGCGCGTCGCGGTCTGCGCGGCCTTCCTCTCGGCGCCGCGGTCGAGCCAGCCCCCGCGCGAGAAGCGGGACATGGAGGAGACCGACACGTTGTTGGTGACGGACTCCAGCATGAGCAGGGCCTGCGCCTTGCGCTCCTCGGGGGCGAGCCCGAGCCCCGCGCGCACGGCGGCACGCACACTGCCCGGCTTCAACGTCTGTCCGTCGACGACGACTTGTCCGGCGGTCGACTTGCGTGCGCCGTAGATGGTCTCCAGGATCTCGGAGCGCCCGGAGCCGACGAGTCCCGCGAGGCCGACGATCTCGCCGGGGCGCAGTTCGAGGTCGAGGGGTTCGAACTCGCCCTCGCGGGCCAGGCCCCGCACCTTCAACACCGGTTCGGTGACCGGGGGTTCGACGGGGCGGTCCGGGAAGACGTACTCGACGTTGCGGCCCGTCATCAGGGCGACGACGTCGCGGGTCGGCGTCTCTTTCGCGGGGAGTCCGCCCGCCACGGCCCGGCCGTCCTTGAGGACGGTGACGCGGTCGCCGATGCGGCGGATCTCTTCGAGGCGGTGGGAGATGTAGACGACGGCGACGCCGTCCGCCGTGAGGTCGCCGACGATGCGGAAGAGGTTGTCGACCTCGTCCGGGTCGAGGGCGGCCGACGGCTCGTCCATGACGATCAGGCGCACTTCGTGGGAGAGCGCGCGGGCCATGGACACGATCTGCTGGTGGGCGGCCGAGAGGTCGCCGACGAGCGTGCCCGGGTCGATCTCCGCGTGGCCGAGCCGCTTGAGCAGTGCGACGGTCGACGCCTTCGCCTCGCGGCCCTTCACGACGAACCCCGCGGCGGTCGGCTCATGCCCGAGGTGGACGTTCTCGGCGACGGACAGGCCCTCCACCAGGTCGAGTTCCTGGTAGATGGTGGCGATGCCGAGGCGCATGGCGGCGATGGGCGACTTGAGCACGGTGCGCTCGCCGCGCCAGGTGATCTCGCCGTCGTCGGGCTGGTGGGCGCCGGCGAGGACCTTGATGAGCGTGGACTTGCCGGCGCCGTTCTGGCCGAGCAGGCAGTGCACTTCGCCGGCCTGGACCTGGAGGTCGACGCCGTCGAGGGCGCGGACGCCGGGGAACGACTTGGTGATGCCGGACATGGTGAGCAGCGGTGGTTCTGGTGCCATGACTGTTCCCTTGGGCGGGTCGGCGGGTGCGGCCGGTTGCAGGGCAGGGCGGGGTAGGGCGATGGCCCCCGGGAGGGGCGGAGCTGTTTCGGAGCAGGGCGAGGCAGCGCGCTGTACTGGGTGAGGTGTGGTGCGGGTCGTGCGGCGTACGGACGGTGGTGCGGGTCGTGCGACGTACGGACGGTGCTACGGGTCGTGCGCACCGGTCGGGCCGGTCAGGAACGTGCCGGTCAGGCCGGTGAGAACAGGTGATCGCTGATGAGCCGGGCGCCGCCGATGACTCCGGCGGTCGGTCCCAGTTCGCCGAGGACGATGGGGAGGTTGCCGGTCGCCAGGGGCAGCGACTGGCGGTAGACCTGCGTGCGGATGGCGGCGAGCAGCGTATGGCCGAGGCCGGTCACACCGCCGCCGATCACCACGAGGCCGGGGTTGAAGAAGCTGACGAGACCCGCGATGACCTGGCCGGTGCGGTTGCCGCCCGCGCGGATGAGGTCGATCGCGGTGGCGTCACCGGCGGCGGCCGCCGCGGCGACGTCGACCGCGCTGAGCTTGCCCGCGGTGTCCAGGCGGTCCGCGAGCTCCTGGAGGAGCCCTTGGCCGACGGCGTCCTCCGCGTCGCGGGCGAGTGCCGCGCCGCTGAAGTACGCCTCCAGGCAGCCCTTGTTTCCGCAGGCGCAGGGCCGCCCGTCCGGTTCGACCTGGATGTGTCCGATGTCGCCCGCGCTGCCGGTCACCCCTCGGTAGACCTCACCGCCGACGACGATCCCGCAGCCGATGCCCGTGCCGATCTTGACGCAGAGGAAGTCGCCCACGGAGCGTGCGACGCCCGCGTGCTGCTCCCCCATCGCCATCAGGTTCACGTCGTTGTCGACCATGACGGGGCAGCCCAGGTCCTGGCTGATGGCCTCCCGTACGGGGAAGCCGTCCCACCCCGGCATGATCGGCGGGGCGACCGGGA
Organism: Streptomyces longisporoflavus; assembly: GCF_014649775.1. Classification (GTDB taxonomy): domain Bacteria; phylum Actinomycetota; class Actinomycetes; order Streptomycetales; family Streptomycetaceae; genus Streptomyces; species Streptomyces longisporoflavus. Next base: position 322,238 of record NZ_BMTR01000004.1, read on the forward strand.
CGCCTTCGGGGAAGCGGACGGGGCCGGGGACGCCGATCCCGGCGCCGTCGAACCCTTCCGCGAGTCCGGAGGCCTTCAACTTGGCCGCCATGGCGAGGACTTGCTCGAAGACCGCGACGGGTCCTTCGCGCACGTCCATGGGCTGGTTGATGTGACCGAGGACCTCCAGTTCGGCATTGGTCACCGCTACGTCGACCGAGGTCGCGCCGATGTCCACGCCGAGGAAGCGGAGGCCGGGGGCCAGGCGGATGTTGTGGGAGCGGCGGCCGCCGCGCGAGGCGGCGAGTCCGTCGGCGACCACGAGTCCGGTCTCCAGTAGCCGGTCCACCTCGACGGCCAGCTTCGACCGCGAGAGGTCGACCTGATCGCCCAGCTGGGCACGGGAGTTGGGCCCTCCGTCACGCAGCAGCCGCAGCAGTCGCGCCTGGTGCGCATTGGCGGGTCGAGCCGTCATACGTCTCACGCGCCCCTCCCCGCCTCTTCGGGCAACTCATGTCGTCCAACTCGCCCCACCGCGGCGGATTTTCGTCGTCGCGTCGGGCTTTCGAGGGGAACGTAGCAGCGCCTGCCGGGAGTGGGAAGAAGTTGCGCAGGAATTACCCATGACTTTCTCCAGTCACAGGACAAAGGGGCGGGCAGACGTGTCCCGCGGACGGGCTGTCGCACGCCGCCGGCGGACTGGAGGGCCCGCATCATGACCTCATGACCTCAGAGGTAATCGACCCGCCGGGGCATCACGGGCAGGGTGGTGCCATGCCTTCCGACACCGCGAGCACCGCCGATCTCCTTGCCGCTCTCCCCTTTGCCGTGCACCTGGGCATCACGCTCGACGAGGCCGCGGCCGATCGCGCCGCCGGCACCCTGCCCTGGTCGGCGCAGCTGTGCACGGTGGGCGGGGTCCTGCACGGCGGTGCGCTGATGACGCTCGCCGACACGATGGGCGCGGTCTGCGCCTTCCTCAACCTGCCGGCGGGGGCGAACACGTCCACGGTGGAGTCCAAGACGAACTTCTTCCGCGCCGTACGCTCCGGCAGCGCCCGCGCCGTGGCCCGCCCGCTGCACGTGGGCGGCTCCTTCGTCGTCGTACAGACGGATGTCTACGACGCGGAGGGCCGCCCGGCCGGGCAGACGACGCAGACGCAGGCTGTCCTAGCACCCCGCAAGGCGTGAGGCGCCGCAGGGTGACGCAGGGTGCCGCGTCAGGCGTCGCGCTCGCGCCGGTGGTAGGTCTGCCGGGTGTGCTCGGTGTGCGCCCGCATGATCTCCGTGGCCTTGCCCTCGTCGCGCTCGGCGATCGCCGCGATCAGCGCACGGTGCTCGATCCAGGACTGCTTGCCGCGCCGGCGGGCGACCGGTGTGTAGTACCAGCGCACGCGGCGGTCCACCTGTCCGGCGAGTTCGGCGAGCACGACATTGCCGGCGAGCTCCATCACCTTGGCGTGGAAGGCGGCGTTGAGGGTCACCACCAGGTCGACCTCGCCGTCCGCGACGGCCTGTTCTCCCTTGGCGCACAGCTCTTCCAGGGCGGTGATGCCCGCGGTGCCCGTGTTGGCCGCGGCGAGCCGGGCGGCCTCGGCCTCCAGGAGCGTGCGGACCGTGAGCAGCTGGTCCGCCTCCTCCTCGGTGGGCTCGTGCACAAAGGCGCCCTGCGCGGGCCGCAGATCGACCCAGCCCTCGGTGTTGAGCCGTTGCAGCGCCTCGCGCACGGGCTGCCGTGACACCCCGAGGTGTCCGGCAAGTTCGCTCTCCACGAGGTGCTGGCCCGGCTGTAGCGCGCGGGTGGTGATGAGTTCGAGCAGCGCTTCGTAGACCCGCTCCCGGAGCGGACCGGGGCGTTCCAGCTTGGGCACCGCCCCCTGCGGCAGTCCTGTGGACAACATCGCGGTCCCCTCCTCGACGATTGCCTTTTGTCTACAGTCTACTGAGCACAATGGCCAGCACCAGGGGGAGTTGGCCCCGTCACACGGCCGGGCAGCGCTGGTCCGTCCGCTAGGGGCAGCGGATGACCTGGCCCGCGTACGACAGGTTCCCGCCGAAGCCGAAGAGCAGCACCGGGTCCCCGTGGTTGATCTCGCCGCGCTCCACCAGCTTGGACAGGGCGAGCGGGATGCTGCCCGCCGAGGTGTTGCCGGAGTTCACGACGTCACGCGCGATGACCGCGTTGACCGCGCCGATCCGCTCGGCGAGGGGCTCGATGATGCGCAGGTTGGCCTGGTGCAGGACGACGGCCGCCAGGTCCGCGGGCGTGAGACCGGCGGACTCGCAGGCCTTGCGGGCGAGCGGCGGCAGCTGCGTCGTCGCCCAGCGGTAGACGCTCTGCCCCTCCTGCGCGAACCGCGGGGGCGTGCCCTCGATACGGACGGCGTTGCCCATCTCGGGCACCGAGCCCCAGAGCACCGGACCGATGCCGGGCGCTCCGCCCGGCTCGCAGGCCTCGACGACCGCGGCGCCCGCGCCGTCCCCGACCAGGACGCAGGTGGTGCGGTCCGTCCAGTCGGCGACCTCGGACATCTTGTCGGCGCCGATCACCAGGACGCGGGCGGCGCCCCCTGCCCGTACGGCGTGGTCGGCCGTGGCGAGCGCGTGCGTGAAACCCGCGCACACGACGTTGATGTCCATGGTGGCCGGGGAGGGCATGCCGAGCCGGGCGGCCACCCGTGCCGCCATGTTCGGCGAGCGGTCGATGGCGGTGGAGGTGGCGACCAGGACGAGGTCGATGGCGTCCGGCGTCAGCCCCGCGGCGGCGACGGCCTTGGCCCCCGCGTGTGCGGCGAGCTCGTCGACCGGCTCCCCGGGCCCCGCGATGTGGCGGGTGCGGATGCCCACGCGGGAGCGGATCCACTCGTCGCTCGTGTCGACCATGCCCGCCAGGTCCTCGTTGGTCAGGATCTTGGCGGGCTGGTAGTGGCCGACGGCGGCGATGCGTGAGCCGTGCATGAACGGGTCCCCCTTGGTGCCGGAGATGCGGGACCGTCCAGTCTGGTCAGCGACTCACCGGTAACAGGACGCGTAAAGCGACAGGAAACGGGCGCGGGGTTTGGACACTTCTCATCATCGCGTCACCCGGTGAAAAGCTGGGTGGCCTTGTGTACGAGTTCATAGAGCCCATATGCGAGCGGAACGCCCACCCAGAGCCAGGCGCCGACGATCAGCGCCCGGCGGCGGGGCGGACTACTTGGCGGCGTGCTGGTCGGTGCCGTCATGGGCTTCCTCCTTCGGGTCCTGCGGGTCATTCGGGTCCTGCGGGTCCTTCGGGGCGGGAATGTGGTGGCGGGCGTGGACGGGCCGGACGAACTCGTTCGCCACGAAGCCGACGGCAAGGAGCCCGATCATGATCGTGAGGGAGAGTCCGTAGAGCCCGGCCCCGCTCTTGCCCGCCTCCTCCTGGCGGTCGGCGACCCAGTTGACGATCAGCGGCCCGAGGACGCCCGCCGTGGACCAGGCGGTGAGCAGGCGGCCGTGGATCGCGCCGACCTGATAGGTCCCGAACAGGTCCTTCAGGTACGCGGGGATCGTCGCGAAGCCGCCGCCGTAGAAGGAGAGGATCACCAGGGCGCAGATCACGAAGAGCGGCTTCGAGCCGTCCCCGAAGGCGGCGATCAGCAGATACATCAGCGCGCCGGCGCCCAGGTAGACGCGGTAGACGTTCTTGCGGCCGATCAGGTCGGACGCCGACGACCATCCGATGCGGCCGGCCATGTTGGCGGCGGAGAGCAGGGCGACGAAGCCCGCGGCCGCGGCGGCCGAGACCGGTGTCGAGGTGTCGGAGAAGAAGTCGGTGATCATGGGCGCGGCCTTCTCCAGGATGCCGATGCCCGCGGTCACGTTCATGCAGAGCACGATCCACAGGCACCAGAACTGGGGCGTCCGCACGGCGGCCCGCGCGGAGACCTGCGGCCCGTCGAGGACACCGGGGGCGCCGGGCGTCCGCGCACCCTCCGTACGCGGAACCCGCACCAGGAACACGCCGAGCGACATGAAGACGGCGTACGTGAGGCCGTGCACGAGGAAGGCGAGGGCGATGCCGTCGTTGTCCGTGCCGAAGGAGTCCAGCATCTGCGCCGACCAGGGCGAGGCGATGAGCGCGCCGCCGCCGAAGCCCATGATCGCGATGCCGGTCGCCATGCCGGGGCGGTCCGGGAACCACTTGATCAGTGTCGACACGGGCGAGATGTAGCCGATGCCCAGACCGATGCCGCCGACGAAGCCGTAGCCGAAGACGATCAGCCAGTACTGACTGACCGCCGCGCCGAGTGCCGCGATCAGGAAGCCCGAGGAGAAGCAGACGAGGGCGACCGTCATCGCCCAGCGCGGGCCGTTGCGCTCCACGAGCGTGCCGCCGAAGGCCGCGGAGAGACCGAGCATCACGATGCCGAGCTGGAAGGGGAGCGCGCTCTGCGTGCCGCTGAGGTGGAGCGCGGATTCCAGCGGGGGCTTGAAGACGCTCCAGGCGTAGGCCTGGCCGATGGAGAGATGTACGGACAGGGCGGCGGGCGGTACGAGCCAGCGACTCCATCCCGGGGGTGCGACGGGAGGCTTCATGATCCCGAACAGTAGGAACCAACCGGAGAGTTGGGAAGGGGGTCGAGTCGATTCCGTCGACGGTATGCAATGTCCCGCGCGACCCCTTGCTGGGCCAACTTCCATACTGTAGACAATATTCCATCGACAGTTTCTGACATGCGATTGCCATGTGACGTCGATCCTGAGCCTTCTTCGGAACCCTCGACCGAACGGAGCGCGCCACCGTGAAAGTCGCAGTCCTCGGCGCCGGTGCGATCGGCGCCTATGTCGGAGCCGCGCTGCACCGCGCCGGTGCCGACGTCCATCTCGTCGCCCGTGGACCGCATTTGGCGGCCATGAGGCAGCACGGAGTACGTGTCCACAGCCCGCGCGGCGATTTCACCGCGCGGGCCCACGCCACCGACGACCCGGCCGACATCGGCCCGGTCGACTTCGTCTTCCTGGGCCTGAAGGCCAACTCGTACGCGGCGTGCGGGCCGCTGATCGAGCCTCTCCTGCACGACACGACGGCGGTCGTCGCCGCCCAGAACGGCATCCCCTGGTGGTACTTCCACCGGCACGGCGGCCCGCACGACGGCCACCGCGTCAGCAGCGTGGACCCGGACGGCGCGGTCAGTGCGGTGATCGCGCCCGAGCGGGCCATCGGGTGCGTGGTGTACGCGGCGACCGAACTGGAGGGTCCTGGCATCGTCCGGCACCTGGAAGGCACCCGGTTCTCCGTCGGCGAACCCGACCGCTCGCGCTCCGGGCGCTGTCTCGCCTTCAGCGAGGCGATGCAGGCGGGCGGCCTGAAGTGCCCCGTCGAGCCCGAACTGCGCGGTGACATCTGGATCAAGCTGCTCGGCAACATCTCCTTCAACCCGATCAGCGCGCTCTCCCGCGCCACCATGCGCGAGATGTGTCTGCACGGCGGCACGCGCCGCGTCATCGAGATCATGATGAACGAGACGCTCGCCGTCGCGGCGGCCCTCGGCTGCCGCCCCGACATCTCCGTCGAACGGCGCCTCGCGGGCGCCGAGCGCGTGGGCGACCACCGCACCTCCACACTCCAGGACCTGGAGCGCGGCAAACCGCTGGAACTCGACGTACTGCTCGCCGCCGTCGTGGAACTCGCGGAGATCACCGGGGTCCCGGTGCCGACGCTCCGCACCGTCCACGCCATCTCGGATCTGCTGGCCGACCGCATGAGGATCGCGGCATGAACGGGCCCACGAGGAGCGCCATGAACGCAACCACGAGGAGCGCGCGCGGCATGAGCGGGAAACGCGACCGCGCGCCCAAGACGTACACCCGGCTCACCCACCCCCTCGTACGCGACTCGCGCGACGAGCCCTTCCGCAGGGCGACCTGGGACGAGGCGCTGTCCCGGACGGCGGCGGGCCTGCGGGCCGCACAGGGCGCGTTCGGGATGTTCTCCTGCGCCAGGGCGACCAACGAGATGAACTACGTGGCGCAGAAGTTCGCCCGCGTGGTGATGGGCACGAACAACGTCGACTCCTGCAACCGCACCTGCCACGCACCGAGCGTCGCGGGCCTCTCCGCCGCCTTCGGCTCGGGCGGCGGCACGTCTTCCTACGAAGAGGTCGAACACACCGACCTGATCGTGATGTGGGGCTCCAACGCCCGCTTCGCCCACCCGATCTTCTTCCAGCACGTCCTGAGGGGGATCAGGAACGGCGCCCGTATGTACGCCGTCGACCCGCGCCGCACCAAGACCGCCGAGTGGGCGGAGAGCTGGCTCGGTCTGAACGTCGGTACGGACATCCCCATGGCGCACGCGATCGGCCGCGAGATCATCCACGCGGGCCTGGCCAACCGGGCGTTCGTCGAGCGGGCCACGTCCGGCTTCGAGGAGTACAAGGCCCTGGTCGAGCCGTGGACGCTCTCGCTCGCGGAGAAGGTGACGGGCGTACCGGCCGCCGCCATCAGGGAGTTGGCGCACGACTACGCACGGGCCGAGCGGGCGCAGTTGTGCTGGACCCTCGGCATCACCGAGCACCACAACGGCACGGACAACGTCCGCGCGCTGATCAACCTCTCGCTCCTGACAGGGCACGTGGGGCGGTACGGCTCGGGCCTCCAGCCCCTGCGCGGTCAGAACAACGTGCAGGGCGGCGGCGACATGGGCGCGATCCCCAACCGGCTGCCCGGCTTCCAGGACATCCTCGATCCGCAGTCGCGCCTGAAATTCGAGACGGCCTGGGACACGGTCATCCAGCCGCGCTACGGGCTCACTCTGACGGAGATGTTCGAGGCGATGGAGGAGGGTTCACTCAAGGCCGTCTACTGCATCGGCGAGAACCCGGCGCAGTCGGAGGCGGACAGCGAGCAGGCGGTACGGCGGATGCGGGCCCTGGACTTCTTCGTCGTACAGGACATCTTCCTCACCAAGACCGCCGAACTGGCCGATGTCGTGCTGCCCGCGACGGCCGCCTGGGCGGAGACCGACGGGACCACGACCAACAGCGAGCGGCGCGTGCAGCGGGTGCGCAAGGCCGTGCGACCGCCCGGTGAGGCGCGCGAGGACATCGACATCCTCTGCGACCTGGCCGAACGGCTCGGCCACGACTGGAAGTACGCGGACGCGCAGGCGGTCTGGGACGAGCTGCGGTCGGTGTCGCCGGACCACTTCGGCATGACGTACGACCGCCTGGAGTCCCTCCAGGGCATCCAGTGGCCCTGCCCCTCGCAGGAGCGGATCGAACCGAGCTATCTGCACGGGCGGCTGTGGGACGCGGACCCGAACCGGCGGGGTCCGCTGGCGCCCTTCGGGCTCGTCGCGCACGACCCGCCGGTGGACCTCACGGACGAGGCGTACCCGATCCGGCTCACGACGGGGCGACGGCTCGATTCCTACAACACCGGGGTGCAGAGCGGGAGTTTCGCCTCGCCGCTGCGGCGCGGTGAGTACGTCGAGCTGTGCCCGGAGGACGCCGAGCGCTACGGGGTCGTGGTCGGCGAGCAGGTCCGGGTGTCGTCGCGGCGCGGCGCGGTGACGGCGCCGGTGTGGGTGGACACCGGGCTGCGCCCCGGGCTGGCCTTCATGACCATGCATTTTCCCGACGAGGTCGACACCAACCAGCTCACGATCGAGGCCAATTGCCCCATCGCGGGCACGGCGGAGTTCAAGGCGTCGGCGATACGTATCGACAAGCTGACCGTGCCCGCGACGTGAGGTGACGTGACGTATGGATCTGCACTTCGGTGACAGCAAGCCGACGGACGAGGAGCGGGAGGCCGTCGACGCGGTCCTCGGGCCGCCGGAGTCGGCGTGGGAGGTCCCCCCGGGAATGATCGCCGACCGCGGCGACGCGGATCTGAGGTGGGCCCGGGGCGGCCGTGCGGCGCGGGAGCGGCGGGATGAGCTGCTGCCGGGGTTGCACGCGCTCAACGACCGTGTGGGGTGGGTGAGCGAGGGGGGTCTGGACTACCTCTGCCGGCGGCTGATGGTGCCGCCGGCGGAGGGGTACGGGGTGGCCACGTTCTACTCCATGTTCTCGGTGCGGCCGCGTCCCGCGACGGTGGTGCGGGTGTGTACGGATCTTGCGTGCGGGGGCGCTGCGCTGTGCGGGGAGGTGGAGGCGAGGCTCGGTCCCGCGTCCGGGGTGGCGGTCGAGCGGAGCCCGTGCCTGGGGTTGTGCGAGCGGGCGCCGGCGGCGCTTGTGGTGCGGGCCGGTGTGCCTGCGGCGCTTCTTTCCCCGACCCCGCCCCTTCCCGAAAACCCGCTGGCGCGGGGGCCTGGTGTGACCGCAGATCTCCTTGACGGCTCGTCCTCAAACGCCGGACGGGCTGAGACCCTCTCGTCCGGCCGTGATCTTTCAGCCCCTCCGGCATTTGAGGAGCGGGGTCTGGGGCGGAGCCCCAGCGCGGCGGAGCCGCAAATGTCACAGCCGGGAAGGGATGGGGTTGGGGACAAGACATACGTCACCGCGACCCTCGCCCCCGCCGCACCCGACACCCTCGCCCAAGCCGCCCTAGCCCCAGAGACCGCCCCCTCCGAGCCCCCCGCGGCCATGGCAGTCCCCCAAGCAGGCGAAGAAGGCCTCCTGCTCCTCAGCAGGATCGGCAAGGTCGACCCCACGTCCCTGGACGACTACCGCGCCCACGGCGGCTACACCGCCCTCCGCACCGCCTTCGCCATCGGCCCCGCCGCCGTCATCCGCGAAGTCACCGACTCCGGCCTCCTGGGCCGAGGCGGCGCCGCCTTCCCCACGGGGAGGAAGTGGCAGGCCACCGCCTCACAGCCCGATCACCCGCACTACCTCGTCTGCAACGCGGACGAATCCGAGCCCGGCACCTTCAAGGACCGGGTGATCATGGAGGGCGACCCGTACTCCCTCATCGAGTCGATGACCATCGCGGGGTACGCGACCGGCGCCCACCTCGGCTACCTCTATCTCCGCGGCGAGTACCCCCGCGCGCTCCAAAGGCTGGAGCACGCCGTCGCGCAGGCCCGCGCCCGCGGCTTCCTCGGGGACGACGTCCTCGGGCAGGGGTACGCCTTCGACATCGAGATCCGGCGCGGCGCCGGCGCCTACATCTGCGGCGAGGAAACCGCCCTCTTCAACTCCATCGAGGGGTACAGGGGCGAGCCCCGCTCCAAGCCGCCCTTCCCCGTGGAGAAGGGGCTCTTCGGAAAGCCCACCGCCGAGAACAACGTCGAGACCCTCGTCAACATCCTCCCCATCCTCACCATGGGCGCACCGGCCTACGCCGCCATCGGGACCGCCAAATCCACCGGACCCAAGCTCTTCTGCGTCTCCGGCAGCGTCGAACGCCCCGGCATCTACGAGCTCCCCTTCGGCGCCACCCTCGGCGAGCTCCTCACCCTCGCCGGAATGCCGGACAACCTGCGCGCGGTCCTCCTGGGCGGCGCGGCCGGCGGCTTCGTACGGCCCGACGAGCTGGACATCCCCCTCACCTTCGAGGGGACGAGGGAAGCGGGCGCCACCCTCGGCTCCGGTGTCGTCCTCGCCCTGGACGACACCGTGCCGCTCCCCCGCGTGCTCCTGCGCATCGCCGAGTTCTTCCGGGACGAGTCCTGCGGCCAGTGCGTGCCCTGCCGGGTCGGCACCGTCCGGCAGGAGGAGGCCCTGCACCGCATCGTCGAGCGGACGGGGGCGGATGCCGCCGCCGACATCGGCCTCCTGCGCGAGGTGGGCAGAACCATGCGGGACGCCTCCATCTGCGGGCTCGGCCAGACCGCGTGGAACGCCGTGGAATCCGCCATCGACCGACTGGGGGCGTACAAGTGACCGCCGTACCGCTGGGAATCCCGCGCCGCCTCGTCGAATTCACCCTGGACGGGCAGGACACCAGGGTGCCCGAGGGGTCCACCCTCCTGGACGCCTGCCGGGCCGCGGGCAAGGATGTCCCGACGCTCTGCGAGGGCGACACCCTCACCCCGAAGAACACCTGCCGGGTGTGCGTCGTGGAGGTCGAGGGCGCCCGCACCCTGGCCCCCGCCTGCTCGCGCCGCGCCGAGCCGGGCATGACCGTCCTGACCGACACCGAGCGCACCCGGCACAGCCGGAAGGTCGTACTGGAGCTGCTCGCGTCGTCCGTCGACATGTCGACCACGCCGAAGGTCGCGGGGTGGTTGAAGGAGTACGACGCCAAACCCGACCGCTTCGGGCCCGACGCCGCCCGGCTGAACGAGGAGCCCAGGGTTGACAACGACCTCTACGTCCGCGACTACGACAAGTGCATCCTCTGCTACAAGTGCGTCGACGCCTGCGGTGACCAGTGGCAGAACACGTTCGCCATCTCCGTGGTGGGCCGTGGCTTCGACGCCCGTATCGCCGTCGAGCACGACGGGCCGCTGACCGACTCCGCGTGCGTGTACTGCGGCAACTGCATCGAGGTCTGCCCGACCGGGGCGCTCAGTTTCAAGTCCGAGTTCGACATGCGGGCCGCCGGGACCTGGGACGAGGAGCGGCAGACCCAGACGACGACGGTGTGCGCCTACTGCGGAGTCGGCTGCAATCTGACGCTGCACGTGCAGGACAATGACATCGTGAAGGTCACCTCACCGCACGACAATCCGGTGACCCACGGCAACCTCTGCATCAAGGGCCGTTTCGGCTACCAGCACGTACAGAACCGGGACTGATCGACATGGGACGAGTCACGGAGCGCCGCCGCGTCATCCGCGTCAGGGACGGGGCCGTCACCGAGCGGCCGGACACCCTGGTCGCGGAGGAACCGCTGGAGATCAGGCTCAACGGGAAGCCGCTTGCCATCACCATGCGCACGCCGGGTGATGACTTCGCGCTCGCGGCGGGCTTCCTGGTGAGCGAGGGGGTGCTCGGCTCGGCGGACGAACTCCAGTCGATCGTCTACTGCGCCGGGGCCACGGCGGACGGCGTCAACACGTACAACGTGGTCGACGTGAAGACCGCCCCTGGAGTCGTCCTGCCCGACATCAACCTCGAACGCAACGTCTACACCACCTCGTCCTGCGGCCTGTGCGGCAAGGCGAGCCTGGACGCGGTCCGTACGACGGCACGCTGGGCCGTCGACGACACGGACGGCGGCTCCGCTCCCCCGGTCCGGCTCGGCACCGACCTGCTCGCGTGCCTCCCCGACCGGCTGCGCGCGGCCCAGCGGGTCTTCGACCGGACCGGGGGCCTGCACGCCGCGGCGCTCTTCTCGGAGGACGGCGAGCTCCTCGACATACGGGAGGACGTGGGCCGGCACAACGCGGTCGACAAGCTCGTCGGGCGGGCCCTTCAGAACGGCCGGCTGCCGCTGTCGCGTGCCGTGCTTCTGGTGTCCGGGCGCGCTTCGTTCGAGCTGGCGCAGAAGGCCGTGATGGCGGGCATTCCGGTGCTCGCCGCCGTCTCCGCGCCGTCGTCCCTCGCCGTCGACCTGGCCGCCGAGACGGGCCTGACCCTGGTCGGCTTCCTGCGCGGCTCCTCCATGAACGTGTACGCGGGCGAGCACCGGATCGCCCTCGAGGCCGCGGCCTCCCGGGGCTGACCGGCCGCTCCCCGCTGCACGGCGGCGGGACCCCGGCCGGCGGGGAGCGCCCCCTGCGCCGGCGGGGTCCCGGCCCCGCACTATGCCTCGGCACGGCGCGAGTCGTACTGATTCCCCGACGCTGACCAGGCCGCACCCATTCGTGCCACGCACGCTTCTTGTGGGGTGTCGAGCCACCGCAGTAGCGTCTGTGGCGCGAACGTTGGACGTGGGATGTCAGGATGTCCAGTCACCTCGAAGGGTGGACCGCGCCATGCCATCAGCTCTCCGTGTACGCCTCAGATCCTTGACCACCGCCGTGGCCTCGCTGGCCGTCGTCGCCTGTGCCGGGGCGCTGCTCCCCGGGCCTCCGGCGCAGGCGGCGCCGGACGCCCGCGCGGCGGGATTCGAGCAGCAGGTGCTCTTCAAGGCCTCGCAGGACCCCGGGTACGCCTGCTATCGCATCCCCGCCGTGGTGAAGACGGTCAAGGGCACGCTGCTCGCCTTCGCCGAGGGGCGGGTGAACGACTGCAGCGACGCGGGTGACATAGACCTCGTGCTCAAACGGTCGCACGACGGCGGCCGCACCTGGAGTCCGCTCCAGGTCGTGAACGAAGGCGCGGGCGACACCCACGGCAACCCCGCGCCGGTGGTGGACCGCAGGACCGGCCGCATCCTCCTGGCCGAGACGTGGAACACCGGCCGCACCGACGGGCAGAACTGCGCCGTCCCGTGCGATCGCACCCCGCACCTCCAGTACAGCGACGACGACGGCCGCAGCTGGTCGGCGCCGCGCGACCTGAGCGACCAGATCCTGCCGGAGGACTGGAACTCCTGGTACGCCACCGGGCCCGTGCACGGCCTCCAGCTGACCCGCGGCCGGCACGCGGGGCGGCTCGTCTTCACCGCCAACACCGAGACGTGGAACGGCAGCCGGGTCACCGCCAACCACGCGGCACTGATCGTCAGCGACGACGGCGGGGACAACTGGAAGATCGGCGCCACGGACTCGTATCCGATACCGGCCGACGGCACCTTCCGGCAGAAGCCGTCGGAGATGACCATCACGGAGCGCCCGGACGGGGCCCTCTACGTCAGCGGGCGCGAGCAGGACGGCACCGACCTCGGGCATCGCACCCACACGATCAGCCGCGACGGAGGTGATTCCTTCGTCTCGCCCTTCGAGGCCATCCCCGACCTCTACGCGCCCCAAGTGCAGTGCTCCACGCTCCAGTTCGGCAAGCGCATGCTGCTCGGCTGCCCCGGTGACCCCGACCGGCGCCGCACGATGCAGATCCGCTCCTCGTACGACGGCGGCCGCACCTGGGACAGCGTGGACCGCGGCACGACGGTGACCACGGACTGGTCCGGTTACTCGGACATGGTGCGGGCCGACGGCGAGCACGTGGGCCTGATGTACGAGGGCGGGGCGGTCGACGCCCGCGACGAGATCCGCTTCGCGCGCTTCACCGAGGACTGGCTGCAACCCCGGCGCGGCCCCGACCCGAAGACCACCGACCGCGCGCCGCACGCGAAGCCCGCGGCCGTGCTCGGCGGGGCGTCCACGAGCGACGGACGGTTCGGCGGCGCCGTCTCCTTCGACGGCACGAACGACGCCGTACGCCTCCCCTTCCGCAAGCAACTACCCCTCGGGAACAAGGACTTCACGGCCTCGCTGTGGTTCCGCTACTCCGCGACCAGCGGTGAACAGCCGCTGCTGTGGATGGGCGGCATCGGCACCAACCAGCCGCAGGTGTGGCTGCGCGGCGAGCCCGCGAGCAACCGCGTCACGGGCCTGATCACCACACGCGAGGGCGCCGCCGCCCCGAAGTCCGCGTCCGTACGCACCGCGGGCGCCTACAACGACGGCCAGTGGCATCACATCGCGCTGCGCCGCGGCGGAGGGCAGTTGACGCTGTCCGTCGACGGCACACGGATCACCACAGCCGACGTGCCGGGCACGGTGACCCGCAACTCCGGGTACGGCTTCCACGTCGGCCAACGGGTCGACAGCCGCGCCCACTTCGCCGGCGCAATCGACGAAGTGCGCGTCTACGACCGTGCGTTGAGCGACGCGGAGCTGGACGGGCTCGGAGGCGACGGCGGGGCAACGGCGCCTGTGACCCGGGACACCGTGGCATGGCTCCCCATGGACCACATCCGCCCGAGCAACTAACGTCCCGCACGTGTCCGCCGACCAAGGTCCACGCGGAGGCCGGAACGCGCGCAGGACCTGGATCGTCCTGCTGCTCGCCCTGGCCTGCGCGGCCGTGCTGCTCATCGCCCTCCCGGAAGAGGACCGGGAGGGCGGTGACGCATGCGAGGCGCGGACCGTCTCGTCCTGGGCCGCCGACGACAAGGTGACCGGGGCGTTCGCCCGGTACGGCGACGACACGACGCGGGCCGACGACTGGACCGGCGGCGACGGCACCCACTCGGTGCGCCTGCCCGACGGACGGCTGCTCTGGTTGTTCTCCGACACCTTCCTCGGCCAGGTGCACGCGCCGCCCAACCCGGCGGGCCAGCCCCACACCTGGCGCGACGCGACGGCGCCCATGGTCCGCAACTCGGCCGTGGTGATGTCACGCTCGGGCATCCCGCAGCGCACCCTGCCCGCCCCGCTCTTCCCCGACCCGGCACCCCAGCAGTGGCGCTGGCCGGTCGCCGCGAAGGTGGAGCCCCGCTCCCCCGGCTCGTCCGAGGACGTCGTACGCGTCCTGCTGTGGACCCGCGCCACCGGGACGGGCCCGTGGATCTACGGCGTGCCGACCGCCACCGAGGTCGCCACGCTCTCGCTGCCCGATCTGCGCGTCGAGGGCATCGTGAAGGTCTCCGACCAGAGTTCCGTGCCGGAGCCCGACAAGCGTGTCCTGTACGGCACGACGACCGTCGACGACGGTGACTGGACGTACGTCTTCGGCGGCAACGACGGCAAGGCCGCCGCCCGCCCCGCGTCGCACGCCTATGTGGCACGCGTCCCCAAGGGCAGGCTCGCGGAGCCCGGTGCCTGGCGGTACTGGGACGGCCACGACTGGACGGCGACCGGCAAGCCGCGCCATGTCCTCGGCGACGGTGAACGCAAGGGCGTGGGCAGCGCGTTCACGGTGGTGCGCGTGAAGGGGACGTACGTCCTGTTCACCATGGCCGCGGGCACCGAGGGCCTGACGAACGTGACCTCCTACTGGGCGTGTGCGCCCACCGGCCCCTGGCACGGACCCGCGAAGGGCTTCTCCGCGCCCCTGCCGAAGGACGGTGCGGCCGAGCAGGACATGGCCGCGTACAACCCCCAGGCCCATCCGGCGCTCAGCGGGAACGGGCGGCTGCTGCTCAGCTATGACGTCAACTGGCTGGACGCGGCGCCCCAGAGCGCGCAGGCCAACGTCAGCCGGAACGTGTCCCTGTACCGACCGCGGTTCGTGTCCCTCCGCCTGACGACGGCGACGGCTCGGTGACGAAGTCCTCGGGGTCGCGCGAGCGCCGCTTGGCGATCACGGCGCAGACCATCAGCTGCATCTGGTGGAAGAGCATCAGCGGAAGGACGGCCAGCGAGGCCTCGGCCCCGAACAGGACGCTCGCCATCGGGAGTCCGGCCGCGAGCGACTTCTTCGATCCGGCGAACTGGATGGCCACCCGGTCCCCGCGGCCGAAGCCCATCTTCTTGGCGCCGTACCAGGTGAGGGCGAGCATCACGGCGAGCAGCACCGCTTCGACGCCGAGCAGCGCGCCGAGCCGCAGCGGTGTCACCTGGTGCCAGATGCCGTGCACCATGCCCTCGCTGAACGCGGTGTAGACGACGAGCAGGATCGAGCCGCGGTCGACGTAGCCGAGCACCTTCTTGTGGCGTGCGATGAAGCCGCCGATCCAGCGGCGAAGGAACTGGCCCGCCAGGAACGGCACGAGGAGCTGGAGGACGATCTTCAGGACCGAGTCGGCGGAGAAGCCTCCCCCGCTGTTGCCGAGCAGGGCTGCCGCGAGCAGCGGTGTGATGACGATGCCGGCGAGCGAGGAGAAGGAGCCCGCGCAGATCGCCGCGGGGACGTTGCCGCGCGCCATGGAGGTGAAGGCGATCGACGACTGGATCGTGGAGGGCACGAGCGTCAGGAAGAGGAACCCGCTGTAGAGGGCGGGCGTCAGGACGTGGGGGACGAGCCCCTTGGCCGCGAGCCCGAGCAGCGGGAAGACGACGAACGTGCAGGCCAGGACGGTGACGTGGAGCCGCCAGTGCTTGAGTCCGTCGAGCGCCTCGCGGGTGGAGAGCCGCGCCCCGTAGAGGAAGAAGAGGAACGCGACGGCCGCGGTGGAGGCACCGCTCGCGATGTCGGCGCCGACGCCGCGCGCGGGCAGCAGCGCGGCGACACCTACTGTGCCGAGCAACGCCAGGATGTAGGGGTCGATCGGCATCCAGGTGGGCCAGCTCGGGCGTTTCACTTCGCTCCATCGGTTCGGTTCACGTCGTGCCCTCTCGATAATCCTCCTGATCGCCGCAATCGGGAATCCCGGATACCGCTCTGACTGTCATCATGTTCCGCGATGGCCGCGTTAGCCTGGTGACCATGTACGACCCCGCCCAGCTCCGTACGTTCCTGGCCGTGGCCCAGACGCTGAGCTTCACGCAGGCCGCCCGGCGCCTGGGGCTTCGCCAGTCCACGGTGAGCCAGCACGTGCGCCGTCTGGAGGACGCCACCGGACGCCAGCTCTTCGCGCGTGACACGCACTCCGTGGAGCTGACCGAGGACGGCGAGGCGATGCTCGGCTTCGCGCGGCGGATCCTGGAGGTGCACGAGCAGGCGTCGGCGTTCTTCACCGGGACGCGGCTCGGCGGGCGGCTGCGGTTCGGGGCCTCGGAGGACTTCGTCCTGACCCGGCTCACCGACATCCTGGAGTCGTTCCGGCACGACCATCCGGACGTCGACCTGGAGCTGACGGTCGAGCTGTCCGGCACGCTGCACGAGAAGCTGGACGCGGGCCAACTCGATCTCGTGCTTGCCAAGCGGCGCCCGGAGGATCCGCGCGGCGAGCTGGTCTGGCACGACGAGCTGGTCTGGATCGGCGCCGAGCGACTGCGGCTCGATCCGGAGAAGCCGGTGCCGCTCATCGTCTTCCCGCCGCCGGGCATCACTCGCGTGCTGGCCCTCGAAGCCCTGGAGCGGCGCGGCCGTGCCTGGCGCATCGCCTGCACGAGCGGCAGCCTGAACGGCCTGGTCGCCGCCGCCCGCGCGGGGCTCGGCGTGATGGCGCACTCCCACGGCCTGATCCCGCCCGGCCTGGTCCGCGTTCCGGAGCGCGCGGGCCTTCCGGAGCTGGGCGCGGTGGACTTCGTGCTCCTGCACGGCGAGCGGCGGACCTCGGCGCAGGGGGCGGCAGACGCGCTCGCCGCGTCGATCCTGGCGGGCGGCGACCGGCTGCACCGGCGGCGTCAGCGGGGATAGCCCCCGTCAGCGGAGGTAGGGCCGGTACGTGAGCTGCTTGACGCGGCGCATGTACGGCGCCGTCTCGACGTGCTGGACGCCGTCGAGCTGCCCCAGTTTGCCGCTGAGGTAGGCGTAGAGCGCCGGGATGTCCCGGGTCACGGCCGTCGCCATGATGTTGGAGGGCCCGGCCACGGCGGTGGCGTGGGCGATCTCGGGGTGGGAGGCGAGGGCCCTGCCGACCGAGTCCAGGGCCCGGGGTGCGGTGGTGATCCAGAGCATCGCTCCGACGTGCAGGCCGATGAGGGCGTTGGCGTACTCGATGTCGATGTAGATGGCGCCGGACGCGATCAGTGCGGCCAGGCGTCGTTTGACGGCCGACTCCGAACGCCCGGTGGCCTGCTGGAGTTCCGGATAGGTCGCGCGGCCGTCCTGTTCGAGCGCGGCGACGAGCGGCTCGTCCTCCGGCTCGATCCGCTGGGGTGCCTTGGGGCGGGCGGCGGAGGCGGGCGGCTTCGCGCGCAGGGCCGCGATCTGGTCGTCGTCGAGCGGCCCGTGCTTCATCAGCCAGCCGTCCGGGCCGCCGAAGAACCGGTGCAGCATCTGCTGGGCGCGGATGTCCACGATGTGCGGGGTGCGCGGGAGCTTGGCGAGCAGCAGCTCGTCCTGGTCGGTGCGGGTGCGCGGCCTGGTGCAGCAGACGACTTCGGTGCCGCCGGAGGTGAGGCCGATCCATGAGGTGTCGGGGCGGCGCGCCAGGGCGCCGGCGATGGCGTCGGCGCCGTCGGGGGCGCAGCGAAGGCGCAGCATCCACTGGTCCTGGCCGAGCTTCTCGTGGTCCCGGACGGCGACGATCCGCAGGCTGCCTTCGGACACCAGCCTGCGGTAGCGGCGGGCGACGGTCTGGTCGGAGACCCCGAGGACGGCGGCGATCTTGCTGAAGGGCGCGCGCCCGTCGAGTTCCAGGGCCTGGAGGAGTTTGACGTCGAACGGGTCCGGAGCGTCCGGGGTGGCGGATTCCATCGCTGCACTGCCCATCGATGTCGGATTCCTTCGGTCTCACACGCCTGATGACTTGGATCGTCCGGCCGGACTTCATCGTACGAGGACACGCACACGCGTCGTACAAGTCTCACGAGGAGAACCGGAAATGCGTACATGGGGGCCGCTCACAGCGGTATGCCTGGGGACGTTCATGCTGCTGCTGGACGTGACCATCGTGGTCGTGGCACTGCCCGACATGGCGAGGGCGCTGGACGCCTCGCTGAGTGATCTGCAGTGGGTGATCGACGGCTACGCGCTCGCGCTTGCCGCGCTGCTGCTCGGGGTCGGGGCCGCGGCGGACGTGCTCGGCCGGCGGCGGCTCAACGTGGCGGGCACCGGGCTCTTCGCGCTCGCCTCGCTCGGCTGCGGGCTCGCCACGAACGCGGAGGTCCTGGTGGCCGCCCGCGCCCTGCAAGGCCTCGGCGCCGCCGCGATGTTCGCGACGACCCTGCCGCTGCTCGGCACCGCCTACCAGGGGCGGGACCGGTCGGTCGCGCTCGGCGTCTGGGGCGCGGTCAGCGGGGCCGCGGCGGCGATGGGGCCGATCGTGGGCGGGCTGCTCACCGAGGGACCGGGCTGGCGGTGGATCTTCTTCGTGAACCTGCCGGTGAGCGTCGCGGCGATGTGGCTGACGCGGCGCGTGGTGCCGGAGTCCAAGGGGCTTGCGGGCCGGCGGGTCGACTGGGCGGGCACGGTGGCGTTCGCGCTCTTCGCGGGCGCTCTGACGTACGGGGTGGTGCGGGCCGGTTCGGCGGGCTGGACGTCGGCGCCCACCGTGGTGACTCTCGGGGTCGCGGTGCTCGCCCTTGCCGCCTTCGTGGCCGTCGAACGCCGTGTCGCGCATCCGCTGCTCGACCTGAAGCTCCTGCGCATGCCCGCCTTCACGGGGGTTCTGGTCGGCGCGATCGGATACAACGCCGCCGCGTTCGGCCTGATGCCCTACCTCTCGATCTGGCTGCAGACCGTGCTCGGCATGAGCCCGGTGTCCGGCAGCCTCGTCATGCTGCCGCTGGCCGCGACCTCGTTCGTCGTCGCCGCGATCGGCGGGCGGCTGCTGCACGGGGTGCCCGCGCGGCTGACCATCGGCGTGGGTCTGCTCCTGATCGGCGCGGGCGGGGTCGCGCTCGCGGTGCTCGACGCCGGCTCGTCCTGGGGCGCGCTCGTCCCCGGGCTCACGCTCGCGGGCATCGGCACCGGTCTCGTCTCCCCCGCCCTCGGCGGCGCGGCCCTCGCGGCGGTGCCGGCCGCGAACTCCGGGATGGCGGGCGGCGCGGTCAACACCTTCCGCCAGCTCGGGTACGCGCTCGGCGTCGCCGTCTTCGGCACGGTGCTGACCTCGCGCATGCAGGACACGCTCGGCCATGACGCGGCTCACACCGTCGCGGGCGGCGGAGCGGCGGCGATGCGTGGCACGCTTTCCGATCATGCCGTGCGGGCGGCGTTCGCCTCCGGTCTGAACGCCGCGGCGGTCGTCGCGGGCGTGGTGGGCCTGGCGGCGGGAGCGGCGGTCCTGGTGATGGTGCGGTCCGCGCGCACAGCACCCGGCGGCGCACCGGAAGCCAAGGTTCCGGCATCTGCCGAGCAGATCTACGCCGGCCGGCCACAGCAGTAATCGCCGCGTACAGATTCGGTGGAGATTACGCCACCGAAACTTACTGAGCCGTAAGTATTCTGTCCCGCCTCTCCCCTTGTGGCCGGATTTACTTGTGTGACCAGCGTGAATGGTACGTACCGACGGGTCGGTCACCCCTCTCCCGCCGGGCTCCGCGGTGGGGTACCGTCACCGGCGCTGTGCGGAGCGCCACTAGGAGCATCATTGCGCGAGTTCACCAACCCTCCGATGGCGTCGGCGCCGCTGGTGGGCGGCCTTGCCGACGTCGTGTTCGACCATGCCCTCGCGGATCCGCTCCACATCGCCTTCGGCCGCAAGATCGACGGGGTGTGGCGCGACGTCACATCGGCCGAGTTCCGTGACCAGGTGATGTCGCTCGCCAAAGGGCTGCTCGCCCAGGGCGTGCGCTTCGGTGACCGCGTCGCCATCATGTGCCGCACCCGCTACGAGTGGACGCTCTTCGACTACGCGCTCTGGACGGTCGGCGCCCAGGTGGTGCCCGTCTACCCCACCTCGTCGGCCGAGCAGGTCTTCTGGATGCTGCACGACGCACAGGTGTCGGCCGCCATGGTCGAGCACGAGGACCACGCGATGACGATCGGC
This sequence comes from Streptomyces longisporoflavus, assembly GCF_014649775.1. GTDB lineage: Bacteria > Actinomycetota > Actinomycetes > Streptomycetales > Streptomycetaceae > Streptomyces > Streptomyces longisporoflavus. The sequence goes on from NZ_BMTR01000004.1 coordinate 342,389, forward strand.
TCGGTGATCGACCGGCTGCCGCAGCTGCGCAGGCTGTGGCAGCTGGACGCCGACGCCGTGGACGAGCTGTACCGCGCGGGCCAGGACGTCGACGACGAGGTGGTCAACCGCCACCGGCGCGCCGTCACGCCCGACTCTATCGCCACGATCATCTACACCTCGGGCACCACGGGCCGCCCCAAGGGCTGTCTGATCTCGCACGCGAACTTCATGTTCGAGGCGGAGACGGTCATCCAGCGCTGGGAGCCGGTCTTCCACTCCCGGCGCGGCGACGAGGCGACCACGTTGCTCTTCCTGCCCCTCGCGCACGTCTTCGGGCGGATGGTGCAGGTCGCCGCGGTCTGCGGTGGGGTCAAGCTGGGCCACCAGCCGAGCCTGAACGCGGCGGCGCTCATCCCGGACCTGGCGGCGTTCCGCCCCTCCTTCATCCTGGCCGTGCCCTACATTTTCGAGAAGGTGTTCAACGCGGCGCGGCGCAAGGCCGAGAAGGACGGCAAGACGGGGCCTTTCGACAAGGCCGTCGAGTGCGCCGTGCGGTACGCGGACGCGATGGAGGCCAGGGCCTTCGGCACCGGGCCGGGGCCCTCGGCGGCCCTGCGCATGCAGCACTCGCTCTTCGACAAGCTCGTCTACTCCAAGGTGCGCGACGCCATGGGCGGCCGCGTGCGCCACGCGATGTCGGGCGGCTCCGGGATGGACCGGCGCCTCGGCCTGTTCTTCGCGGGCGCGGGCGTCGAGATCTACGAGGGTTACGGCCTGACGGAGTCCACGGCGGCCGCGACCGCCAACCCGCCCGAGCGCACCCGCTACGGCACGGTGGGCCAGGCCATCCCCGGCACCACCGTGCACATCGCGGACGACGGCGAGGTGTGGCTGAACGGCGGCAACGTCTTCCAGGGCTATCTCAACGACCCCAAGGCCACCGACGCCGCCCTGCACGACGGCTGGCTCGCCACCGGTGACCTGGGCGCGCTCGACGAGGACGGCTACCTCACCATCACCGGGCGCAAGAAGGAGATCCTGGTGACCTCCGGCGGCAAGAGCGTCTCGCCGGGACAGCTGGAGGAGCGGGTGCGCGATCATCCGCTGGTCGCGCAGTGCATCGTCGTGGGCAACGACCGGCCGTACATCGCGGCGCTCGTCACCCTGGACGGCGAGGCCGTCGAGCACTGGCTGACCATGCGCCGCAAGCCGTCGATGCCCCCGAACGACCTGGTGCGCGACCCGGATCTGGAGACCGAGGTGCGGCGGGCCGTGGTGGCCGCCAACACCCTGGTCTCGCAGGCCGAGTCGATCCGTACGTTCCGGATACTGGCGCACCAGTTCTCCGAGGAGCACGGGTTGCTGACCCCGTCCCTGAAGCTGAAGCGCAAGGCGATCGAGAACGCCTACTCGGCGGAGGTCGAGGCGCTCTACCGGGCGTGAGGCGCGCACGGGCGAGTTTCTGACGGTTCATCAATTACCGTCGCGTCTCTTATTGACGGTTCATCAGGTCGCGCACAGAATCACCCTCACTTCGTCGGAGGGGGCCCGCCCGTGTCGCGAACGATCCGCACCATCACCGCCACCGTGGCCGCACTGCTGCTCGCCACCGCCTGCAACTCCGCCTCCAACAGCGGCGATTCGAGCGGCGGCGACAAGGCGGGCGGCTCAGTGCGCGGAGTGAGCGCCGACTCCATCAAGGTCGGCGGCATCGTCTCCATGACCACCGCGAGCGGTTACAGCAAGAAGGACACCAACCTCGGGGCCGCGGCCCGCTTCGAGCGCGCGAACGCCGAAGGCGGCGTACACGGACGGAAGATCGACTACCTCGGCGCGGAGGACGACGGCCAGGACCCCGGCAAGAATCTCGCGGCGGCACGCAAACTCGTCCAGCAGGACAAGGTGTTCGCCGTCGCGCCGATGAGCTCGGTCACCTTCTCCGGCGCCGACTTCCTCCAGAAGCAGAAGGTCCCGACGTTCGGCTGGGGCACCATCCCGCCGTTCTGCGGACCGAGCTACATGTACGGCTACGGCGGCTGCATGGTCCCGATGCCTGGCGGCACCATCACGCAGAGCTGGCCCGAGGGCCTGAAGAAGGTGACGGACGGCTCGAAGGGCAAGTCCGTGGCGATCCTCGCCAACGACAACGACGCGGGCACCTTCGCCATCCGCACCTACAAGCAGAGCTTCGCGGCGGCCGGCTACAAGGTGACGTACGCCAAGTCGACCGTGCCCGCGACCTCCGTGCCGAGCGACTGGTCGGCGTACACGAAGGAGATCCTGCGTTCCGACGGCGGCAAGGCACCCGACGTCGTCGTCTCCGTGATGCAGACCCCGTACAACATCGGCCTCTTCACGGCCGTCAAGCGCTCCGGGTTCAAGGGCGTGATCACCGACCCGACCGACTACGACCCCGGCCTGCTCGCCAAGAGCGCGACGAAGAAGGCGCTCGACGGCGTGCACATCCTGCTCGCCTTCCAGCCCTTCGAGCAGAACACCGCGGCGATGAAGCAGTTCAAGGCGGACATCAGGAAGACGGCGGGCGAGAACGTCCCGCTCAACATGCACATGATGACCGGCTATATGTCCGCGGACCTCTTCCTCGCCGTCGCCGGGAAGGCGGGCAAGGACCTGACCGTCGACTCCTTCCAGGACGCGGCGAACGGCTTCGCCGACAAGGACACGATGGTCGGCGACCGCAGCCTGCCCAAGGGCCAGAAGGAGTCGTTCGGCTGCGGCGCGCTCGTCCAGCTGAAGGGCGGGAAGTATTCGGTCTCCGCGCCCTTCACGTGCTACGAACCCATCCCCTTCAAGTAGAGGCCGTCTAGTAGAGGGGCGTGTCAGCCATGTCCGACCTGCTGGGATTCGTGCTGAGCGGGCTCGTCTCCGGCGCCTTGTACGCGCTGCTCGCCACGGGCCTCGTCCTGTCCTACTCCGCGTCCGGCCTCTTCAACTTCGCGCACGGCGCGACCGCCTACCTCTGCGCGCTCGCCTTCTACGAACTCCACTCCGGCTTCGGCTGGCCGGCGGTGCCGACGGCGCTGCTCCTCGTCTGTGTCGTGGCGCCCGCGCTCGGCTGGGGCCTCGACCGGCTGATGTTTCGCAAGCTGGCCAGGGGCGGCGAGACGGCGCAGATCGTGGCGACGATCGGGCTCCTCGTCGCGCTGCCCGCACTCGGCCTGTGGACGGTGGAGCTCCTGGAGGACGCGGGGGCGCCCGTCAAACCGGCCGAGAACCAGTTCGGCCTGCCGGGCGTCGGACCGAGCCCCGCCGAGAACTGGCAGCTCATGGACGGGGTCGGCATCGACTCCGACCAGCTGATCACCTGGGTCGCGACGGCGGTGGTCGCGATCGGCCTGTGGGTCCTGATGCGGCACACGCCGCTGGGGCTCCGGCTGCGGGCCGCCGTGGACAACCGCTCGCTCGTGGAGCTGCGGGGCATGAGCGCGGACCGGCTCTCTTCGGTGGCGTGGATGCTGTCGTCGGGCCTCGCGGGCCTGGCGGGCGTCCTCGCGACTCCCCTCCTCGGCCTGTCCTCGCACGACTTCACCCTGTTCCTCTTCGTGTCGGCCACCGCCGCCGTCCTGGGGCGCTTCATGTCGATCCCGCTGGCGTTCGCGGGCGGGCTCGGCCTCGGTGTGCTGCAGAACCTGGTCGCCGGGTACGCGGACTTCGCCGAGAAGATCACCGGGTTCCGTACGGCGGTGCCGTTCCTCATCCTTTTCGCCGGGCTGCTTCTGATGACCCGGCGGCAGCGGACGGCGGGCACCGCGGCGGTGGACGCGCCGCCGATCGACTATCTCGCCGGGAAGTCGTGGCTGCGCAGGTGGGGGCCGTGGGCGGCGGGCGGCGTGCTGCTCGCGCTGTCCTTCTACACGGTCACCACTCCCTTCTGGAGCGGCATCCTCGCGCAGGGGCTCGCGATCTCCCTTGTCTTCATCTCCTTCACCGTGGTCACGGGTCTCGGCGCGATGGTGTCCCTGGCGCAGGCGACGTTCGTGACGGGCGCGGCTCTCGTGGCGGGGCTCCTGATGAGCCACGGGTGGCCGTTCATCGCCGCGGCGCTCGTGGGTACGTGCGGGGCGGCGGTGCTCGGCGCCCTTGTCGCGCTGCCGGCGCTGCGTCTGGGCGGCCGTTCACTGGCCCTGGCCACCCTCGCCCTGGCCTTCCTCGCGGACCAGGTCCTCTTCCAGATGGGCTGGCTGCGCAACGGCGACACCGGATGGGAGATCCCGCGCGCCGTCTTCGGGCCCGTCGACCTGAGCGACGACCGGGCGATGGGCGTGGCGATGGTCGTCCTGGTCTCGGCGGCGGTGGCGGCACTGAGCGCGCTGCGCGGGTCGGCGACGGGGCGGGCGATGCTGGCGGTACGGTCCGCTCCGGCGGCGGCGATGGCGTCCGGGGTCTCGGTGGTCCGGACGAAACTGCTGCTCTTCACCCTCTCGGCGGGGCTCGCGGGGTTCGGCGGCGTGATGTACGCGTCGTTCAACACCCGCATCACCGCGACGGACTTCACCGCGATGACGGGGCTGGTGTGGCTGGCGGTGGTGGTGGCCGCGGGCGTACGGAGGCCGCAGTTCGCGGTGGTGGCGGGTCTCGTCTTCGCGATCGTGCCGCATCTGATCGCGGACTATGTGACGGAGTCCGTACAGCTGCCGGTGATCCTGTTCGGGTTGGCGGGTTTGGCACTGGCCAATGATCCGGACGGCTACTGCGCGGCGGTTTCGGTGCGGCTGCACCGGCGGAGACTCGCACGGGCGCGGGCCTTCGGGGAGGGGCCGAGGGGGGCGGCGTTGGCGCCGGGGGGTGCGGCGCGTGGGCCCGGGCCGGGAGGCTCGGCGCATGGGCCCGGGCCGGGAGGCTCGGCGCCGGTGCCCGGACCGGAAGGCTCGGCGCGTGTGCCCAGGCGCCGGGGTTCGGCGCACGCGTCTGGGCCGGGAGGCTCGGCGCCGGTGCCCGGACCGGAAGGCTCGGCGCGTGTGCCCGGGCCCGGGGGTTCGGCGCACGCGCCCAGGCGCCGGGGTTCGGCGCACGCGTCTGGGCCGGGAGGCTCGGCGCCGGTGCCCGCGCCGGGAGGCTCGGCGCCGGTGCCGGGCGTTTCAGCCCGTCCGGCGTTTGAGGACGAACTCGGCGGAGCCGGTGATCGACGGCCACCGGTGGCGGCGGAGCCGATTTCGGGAAGGGGCGGGATCGGGGAAAGGACACCCGCTCTGACCCTCCGCGACATCCACGCCGGGTACGACGGCGCCCCCGTCCTCCACGGAGTGACCCTCACCGTCCACCCCGGCGAGATCGTCGCCCTCCTCGGCCCCAACGGGGCGGGCAAATCCACGACGTGCAGGGTCGCCGCAGGTCTGATCACCCCCACCGAGGGGCAGATCCGCACGGCCGGCCAAGACGCCACACGCACCGGCCCCGTCCACCGCTCCCGGGCGGGAGTAGTCCTCGCCCCCGAAGGCCGGGGCATCTTCCCCTCCCTCACCATCGAGGAGAACCTCACCCTGCACCTCCCGGAGGGGGACGCCCGCGATGCCGTGTACGCCCGCTTCCCCGGCCTCGCCGCACGGCGCAAGGTCGCCGCGGGCTCCCTCTCCGGGGGCGAACAGCAACTGCTCGCCCTCGCTCCCCTCCTCCAGCGCCCGCCGAAGGTACTGATCGCCGACGAGCCGTCCCTCGGCCTCGCACCCCGCGTGGTCGACGAGGTCTTCCGCCTCCTCGCCGAACTCCGCGACACCGGCACGGGGTTGCTCCTGGTGGAGGAGAAGGCCGCCGAGGTCCTCGGCGTCGCCGACACCGTCGCCTACCTCGCGCAGGGCCGGGTCTCCTGGTGCGGTCCGCGCTCCGAGGTCCGGCCGGACCAGCTCACCGAGGCCTACCTGGGCATAGGCGCGCAGGACCGTACCGAATCAGCGGGCCGTACCGAAGCCGCAGGCCGTACGGAAGCCGCAGGCCGTACGGAAGAAGCGGGCCGTACGGAAGGAGCGCGCCGGCCATGAGCAAGCACATCCTCGAAGCCCGCGGGATCGACGTCCGCTTCGGCGGCGTCCACGCCCTCACCGGGGTGAACCTGCACCTGCGCCCCGGCGAGGTCTGCGGCCTCATAGGCCCCAACGGAGCAGGAAAGACGACCCTCTTCGACGTCGTCTCCGGCATCCGCCGCCCCGACCGGGGTCGCGTCCTGCTCCACGGCGCCGACATCACCCGCCGCTCCCCCGTCTGGCGCGCCCGGCACGGGATGCGCCGCACCTTCCAGCGCCAGCAGCTCTTCGGACAGCTCACGGTCGCCGACAACCTGCTCGTCGCGCAGGAGTGGCGCGGCGGCGGTGGCGGTCTCGCCGCCGATCTCCTGGCGGCGCCCACCCGTCGTACGCACGAGAGGGAAAGAAGGGCCCGCGCCTCGACCGTGCTGCGCGAGTGCGGACTCGCGCCCCTGGCCGACGACTACGCGGGCGCGCTTCCCGTCGGCCGGGCCCGCATGGTGGAACTGGCGCGCGCGGTTGCGGACCCGCCGGGAGTGCTGCTCCTGGACGAGCCCGCCTCCGGAATGACGGCCTACGAGCGGGGTCAGCTGTCGGCCGTCGTCCGGCACCTCGCGGAGGAGGAGAACTGTGCCGTGCTCCTCGTCGAGCACAATGTCGCCTTCGTGATGGAGCTCTGCGCCCGCGTGGTGGTCCTCGACCTGGGCAGCGTCCTTGCCGAGGGCACGGCGGCGGAGGTACGCGCGAACCCCGAGGTACGGGACGCGTACCTCGGAACCAGCGCGGCCTAGCAGCCGCTAACCCGGCAACCGGCGACTCTCGCGGATAAAACCGGGTGCCGTGAGGAGTTAACCGAGCGTTCACATGAGTGTTCAGCGTTCAGCGGCGTGCAATAGAGTCGCGGCACAACGGAACGCGGTCAGTGTTGCGGACCGAAAGGCACCCGGAGTCCACTCCGGCGACGTCAAGGAATGCAGTACCGCACCTGATCGTTGACCATGGGAGTACCACCCGACGACTTAAGGATCGAAAGCTCGTGAGCAAGGTCCCCCCGATCATCCTGAACAATGGCGTCGAGATGCCGCAGCTCGGCTTCGGCGTCTGGCAGGTGCCGGACGACGAGGCCGAGACCGCCGTCGCGACGGCGCTGGAGGCCGGGTATCGGAGCATCGACACCGCGGCCATCTACGGCAACGAAGAGGGCACCGGCAAGGCCATCGCCGCTTCCGGCATCGCCCGCGACGACCTCTTCGTCACGACGAAGCTCTGGAACAGCGACCAGGGCTACGACTCGACGCTCCGCGCCTTCGACACGTCCCTGGAGAAGCTCGGCCTCGACCATGTGGACCTGTATCTGATCCACTGGCCGCTGCCCTCCAAGAACCTCGCCGCGGACACGTACAAGGCCTTCGAGAAGATCCACGCCGACGGCCGCGCGAAGTCCATCGGTGTCTCGAACTTCCTGCCCGAGCACCTGGAGCGCCTCATCGGCGAGACGTCGGTCGTCCCGGCGGTCAACCAGATCGAGCTCCACCCGCACCTCCAGCAGCGCGCCGCCCGCGAGTTCCACGCGGAACAGGGCATCGCCACGGAGGCCTGGTCCCCGCTCGGCCAGGGCAAGGGTCTGCTCGAGGTCCCGGCGATCGTCGCGATCGCCCAGAAGCACGCGCGTACTCCCGCGCAGGTCGTCCTGCGCTGGCACATCCAGCTGGGCAACGTGGTGATCCCCAAGTCCGTGACCCCGTCGCGGATCAAGGAGAACATCGACGTCTTCGGCTTCGAGCTCGACCCCGAGGACATCTCGGCGATCAGCGCCCTGAACGAGGACCGCCGCCTCGGCCCGGACCCGGCCACGTTCGACGTGGCCTGAGGCAGGGCCCCGCCGCGGTACGACATGACGTGGCGGTACGACATGGCGGCCCGCCCGCGCCGCCCCTTCCCGGGGGCAGCGCGGGCGGGCCTTTTTCAACGGCTCGTCCGCCCGCCGCTGCCCGGCTACTCCTTGACGCCCACATGCACCGTCTGCGCCGACAGCAGGAACACGTCCGGCCGGTGGTGCAGGCTCTGTTCGTCGTTCTCGTCCAGGAGGCGGTCGAGAGTCGTGATGTCGTCGGCGTCCAGGGTCTCCGCGTGCATCTCGCGGCGGCGGGAGAACTCCGAGACGAGGTGGGCGCGGGCGTCGTCGGAGAGCGGGGCCGGCAGGTCCAGGAGGAACGAGCGGGTGCCGGCGTGGCGCAGGCCCGTTTCGGCGAGGAGCGCGGGCCAGTCCTCCGTGACCGCCTTCGCGCCCGGGAGTTCCGCGCGCATCTGCGTGAACCACTTGTCGTCCGCCTGGTCCAGGCGGGTCTGGAGGCCCGGCCGGCCGATGCCGATGTCACGGGGCAGGCTGCGGGAGTTCAGGCCGCCTTCCAGGAGTGCGATCGCGCCGCCCGGCGCCAGCCGGTCGGCGAGTGCGGCGAGGGCCGCCTGCTGGTCGCCGACGTGGTGCAGGGCCCGGCCGATCCAGAGGAGGTCCGCGGGCGGCAACGCGCCGATTCCCTCAGGGAGTTCGGCCTGCAGGGTGCTGACCCGGTCCGTCAGGCTCTCCCGCGCCGCCCGTTCCCGTGCGCGTTCCAGGAGCGGCTGAGCCGGGTCCACCGCGATCACCTCCGCCTTGGGGAAGATCTCTGCGAGGAGGAAGGAGATCGAGCCGGAGCCGCTGCCGACGTCCGCGATCCGGGCCGGTTCCGGCTGCCAGGTGCGCAGCCATGCGGCGATCTCACGGTTCTGCGGCGCGGCGAGCTGCGCGTTCCGCTCCAGCATCGGGCCCATCGCGGCCCAGTCGATGTCCTCGTGGTGGTGGCCGCCGTGCTTACCGGCGTGCGCCTCGCCGTGCACGTGACCGTGACCGTGACCGTGACCGTGAGCCATCGTTTGCCGCCGCCTTCGTGTGTATGGGAGTGGGGGCCTGAGCCGTTTCCCAGCCTGCTCCGCGGCCCCCCTCATGGCCAGCCGCCTTGCGGTTTCGGCAAACTCGGATCGGCGGACGACGCGGTTCACCCGGCCGGAGGCCTCCGGAACGACCGGAGCGTGAACTGCGGGTCGGGGCGCGGCACGTCTTGGTCCGGCAGGTTCGCCAGGGCCGTCGTGAGCCGGGCGGCCAGGGGGCCGTCGGGCGGGATCTGCGTGAACCAGCCCCGGTGGACGTCGGCGATCGTCGAGCGGGGTGTGCGGCCCTGGCCGTGGCCGCGGAACGAGGTCTCGCCGACCGGCGTCAGGCCCCCTACGGCCGCGTACTCCTCGACCGCCCCGGCGCGGTCGACCGCGGGGGGCACCGGGCGCGGGGCCAGCGCGGCGTCGATGTCGCTGCCGACGTCGTGCGCGGCGGCCTTGTCGACGGTCGTGACGAACACTCCGCCGGGCCGCAGCACCCGGGCGCACTCGGCGACGACCGCCGCCGCTTCGTCGGCGTCGGACAGCAGATGCAGCAGCCATACCGCGGACACCGCGTCGAACGAGGCGCCCGGGAAAGGGAGTTGGCGGCTGTCGCCGAGGACGACGGCACCCGGGAGTCGCCCCGCCGCCATGCGCGCCATGTTGTACGCCGAGTCGACCCCGGTCACCCGGAGCCCCGCCCCGCCGAGGCGCCGGGTGACCAGGCCCGTGCCGCAGGCGACGTCGAGCAGGGTGCGGGTGCCCGGCGGCAGCAGGCCGCGGACCGCGGCGGCAGCGGCGTCGGCGCGGGGCTCGCCGCCGCGGGACGCGTCATAGCGGTCGGCTTCCCTGCTGTAGTCGAGCATCGGTGGTCAGACCGCCCCGTGCCCGACCGCCGCCTCCTCGACCCTGCGGGCCAGGTCGAAGTCGAGTGCGGTGACGGCGCCGCCCGCGCTGTGCGTGTTCACGGCCAGGGAGACGGTGTTGTAGCCGAGCGTCAGCTCGGAGTGGTGGCCGAGCTCCTCCTGGATCCGCGCGACGTGGACGACCATCGCGGCCGCCGCGAAGTGCGAGCCCAGCCGGTAGGAGCGGGTGATCCGGCCGCCTTCGAGCGACCAGCCGGGCAGCTCCGCGAGACGCTCCTCGACATCCTTCTGCGACAGCGGTTCGACTGGCATGACCGCGCCCCTTTCCCGTGCGTACGTACTTGCGGACGAATGGACGGACGTATGTCACTCAGCCTGCCACACCCCTTCCCGCGCGGCCCTGAACAGGCCACCGGCCTCGGGAGCCGCCCTCGCGGGCCCCGGCGGATCGCGCACCCCTTCGATTACTGTCTGGGTATGACAACTGCCGTGGCCATCAAGGAAAGTACCGGGGTCGGACCGCTGCTGCGCGGCTGGCGCGAGCGGCGCAAGGTGAGCCAGCTGGACCTCGCGCTGCGCGCGGACTCCTCGGCGCGGCACATCAGTTTCATCGAGACCGGCAGGTCGCGCCCGAGCGAGGAGATCGTGCTGCGCCTCGCCGAGCACCTCGACGTACCCGTACGGGAACGCAACTCCCTGCTCCTCGCCGCCGGTTACGCGCCCCGCTTCAGGGAGACCCCCCTTGACGACCCTTCGATGGGCGCGCTGCGGGAAGGCCTTGAGCAGATCCTGCGCGGCTACGAGCCCTATCCCGCCCTGATCGTCGACGCGGCGTACGACGTGATCGCGGCGAACCGCGGTATCGCGATGATCCTGGACGGCGTTTCCGAACACCTCCTGCAACCGCCGCTGAACGCCATGCGGCTCACGCTGCACCCCGAGGGCCTCGCCCCCAAGATCCGCAATCTGCGCGAGTGGCGGGGGCATCTGCTGCACCAGATGGAGCGGCAGATCGCCTTGCAGCGGTCCGACGCGCTGCGTGCGGTGTACGAGGAGGTGGCGGCGTACCCGGTGGCGGATCCCGGTGTCAGTGTCTTCGACGGCGCCGACGGCGCCGAGGCCGGCGGTTCGCAGAGCGGCGTGCCCTACTTCGCGCTGCCGCTGCGCATCGAGCACGAGGGACATCTGCTCTCCTTCGTCTCGTCGATCTCCACCTTCAACACCCCGATGGACGTGACGGTCGCCGAGCTGGCCATCGAGACACTGCTCCCGGCCGACCCGGCGACGGTCAAGTTCCTCCGGTCGGCGGGGTCCTAGCCATGAGGAACCCGCAGATCAGCGGCCGTAGCGACGACGCGGACCTGACCCGGGCCGACTCGCTGGCCCGCGAGATCTTCTCGGGCGTGGCCAACAAGTGGGCCCTCCTGATCATCAACGCCCTGGCCGACCGGACGCTGCGCTTCACCGAGCTGCGGACCGCGGTGGACGGCATCAGCCACAAGATGCTCACCCAGACCCTGCGCGGCCTCGAACGCGACGGCGTCGTGCACCGGACGGTGTACGCCACCGTGCCGCCGCGCGTCGAGTACCACCTGACCGAGGCGGGCGAAGGGCTGCTCGCCACGGTCGACGGCATGTGCGCCTGGACGCACCGGTACCTCGCCGAGATCGAGGCCGCCCGCAGCCGCTTCGACGCGCGCGGCGCCTGAGGGGGCTAGTCCCGCAGGGCCCGCAGCGCCGCGTACTGGAGAGCGGCGAAGCCGCCGACGACCACGGCCTGGAGCGGGATCCACACCGCTCCGGCGGTGCTGGGCGAGAACCACGCGACCACCGCGACGACGCTGAGCACCGCCCAGACCGCGTTCGCCTCGATCACGCCCCGGACGGCGAGCGTGGGCGGGCTCTTGCGCGACGCGAGGTAGCCGACGCCCGCGCCGAACAGCGCGAGGAAGACACCCAGGCCGAGCAGGAGCCCCGCGTCGACTCCCAGGAAGCGCCCGAGCGGGCCCGAGGCGGCGGCGTACGCGAGCCCGTTCCCCGCGGTCACGACGGCGTCCAGGGCGAGGAAGCGGCGCAGCATCGTCTTCGGGTCGTTCGTGCGGGCCAGTGCGGTGAGCGGGGACGCAAAGAACCCAGAGAACCCAGAGAACACAGAGGACGTCGACATGAGAAACCTGCCTCCAAGCGGCGGAAGGGAAAGGGGCCGGACCCGGGCCGGAGTGCGCCGGACCGGATCCGGTAGGGACAACCCTGCCGGGCCCGCGCGCGGGGGTCGATTACCTCAGGGGTAAGGCAGGCGCTCGGCGGGCAACCGGCCCGCGGTCCCAGCCACAACCCGTACGGCGGCAGCCGCCGTGTGCCGCCGCCGCCCCGCGCCTAGGTTCGTTGAAAGGCAGACCTAGGGAGCTCAAGGGTGACAGAGACGACCGAGCCCGGCGCCGCGCTGCTGCGTGCGGGCAAGTTCTTCCGCCGCGGAACCGCCGCCCCCGACCTGCACAGCATCGGCCTCGTCGGCGGCCGGGACGCGGACGCCTTCTACCGGGACCGGTGGAGCCACGACAAGGTCGTGAACTCGACGCACGGCGTGAACTGCACGGGGTCCTGCCGCTGGAAGGTGTACGTCAAGGACGGCATCATCACCTGGGAGACCCAGCAGACCGACTACCCCTCCGTGGGCCCCGACCGCCCCGAGTACGAGCCGCGTGGCTGCCCGCGCGGCGCCGCCTTCTCCTGGTACACGTACTCGCCGACCCGGGTGCGCTACCCCTACCTGCGCGGCGTGCTCCTGGAGATGTACCGCGAGGCGAAGTCCCGCCTCCGGGACCCGGTGCTCGCCTGGGCAGACATCCAGGGCGATCCGGAGCGGCGCAGGAGGTACCAGCAGGCCCGCGGCAAGGGCGGTCTGGTGCGGGCGACCTGGGACGAGGCCGTCGAGATCATCGCGGCGGCGCACGTCCACACGATCAAGACGCACGGCCCCGACCGGGTCGCGGGCTTCTCCCCCATCCCCGCGATGTCGATGGTGTCGCACGCGGCGGGCGCCCGTTTCATGTCGCTGATCGGCGCGCCCATGCTGTCCTTCTACGACTGGTACGCGGACCTGCCGGTCGCCTCGCCGCAGGTCTTCGGCGACCAGACCGACGTACCGGAGTCGGGTGACTGGTGGGACGCGGCGTATCTGATGATGTGGGGCTCGAACGTCCCTGTGACCAGGACTCCGGACGCGCACTGGATGGCGGAAGCGCGCTACCGCGGCCAGAAGGTGGTCGCCGTCTCGCCGGACTACGCGGACAACACGAAGTTCGCCGACGAGTGGCTGCACCCGCACCCCGGCACGGACGGTGCCCTCGCCATCGCGATGGGCCACGTCATCCTCAAGGAGTTCTTCGTCGACCGGCGCACGGACTTCTTCACCGACTACGTCCGCAAGTTCACCGACCTGCCCTTCCTGGTGACGCTGACCGAGCGCGACGGCGCGTTCGTCCCGTCGAAGTTCCTGCGCGCCACCGACCTCGGCGAGGACAGCGAGGGCGACGACTGGAAGACGGCCGTCCTGGACGAGAACACCGGGCAGCCGGTCGTCCCGAACGGTTCGCTCGGCTTCCGCTGGACCGAGTCCGGCAAGGGCAAGTGGAACCTGGAGCTGGGCAACATCAAGCCGCAGCTCTCCCTGCACGGTTCCGATGTGGCCACGGGCGTCGAGGTGCTGCTCCCGCGTTTCGACACCGAGGGCGGCACGCACGGTCAGGGCCGCGGGGAGATCGTCCGGCGCGGGGTGCCCGCCACGCGGCTCGGCGGGCAGGACGGGCCGCTCGTCACGACGGTCTTCGACCTGCTGCTCGCGCAGTACGGCGTCGGCCGCGAGGGCCTTCCGGGCGAGTGGCCTTCTTCGTACGAGGACGCCGACGCGCCCGGCACCCCGGCCTGGCAGGAGGCGCACACCTCGGTCCCGGCCGCGAAGGCGGTGAAGATCGCGCGGGAGTTCGCGCGGACCGCCGAGAAGTCGCGCGGGCGCTGCATGATCCTCATGGGGGCGGGGACCAACCACTGGTTCCACTCCGAGACCATCTACCGTGCCTTCCTCGCGTTGCTCCAGCTGACCGGCTGCCAGGGCCGCAACGGCGGCGGCTGGGCGCACTACGTCGGGCAGGAAAAGTGCCGCCCGGCGACCGGCTGGGCGACGCTCGCCAGCGCCAACGACTGGAGCAGGCCACCTCGGCAGATGATCGGCGCCGCGTACTGGTTCCTGAACACCGACCAGTGGCGCTACGACAAGTTCGCGGCGGACGTGCTCGCCTCGCCGCTCGGCGAGGGCCGGTTCGCCGGGATGACGGGCGCCGACTGCCTGGCGCTGTCGGCGCGCACCGGCTGGATGCCGTCCTATCCGACCTTCGACCGCAACTCCCTTGATCTGGGCGACACTTCAAGCGACCCCGTCGCCAATGTCGTGGACGAACTCAAGGCGGGCACGCTCAACTTCGCCTGCGAGGACCCGGACGCCCCGGAGAACTGGCCGCGCGTCCTGACGCTGTGGCGCGCCAATCTGCTCGGCTCGTCGGCCAAGGGCGCGGAGTACTTCACCAAGCACCTGCTCGGCACCCACTCTTCGCTGCGGGCCGAGGAGGCGGCGCCCGATGAGCGGCCGTCGACGGTGACGTGGCGCGACGAGGCACCCGAGGGGAAGCTCGACCTGCTCGTCTCCCTTGACTTCCGCCAGACGTCGTCGACGCTGCTCTCGGACGTGGTCCTGCCCGCCGCCACCTGGTACGAGAAACACGACCTCTCCTCCACGGACATGCACCCCTACGTCCACTCCTTCACCCCGGCGGTCGACCCGCCCTGGCAGGCCCGCACCGACTTCGACACGTTCAAGGCGATCGCGGAACGGCTCAGCGAACTGGCCGTGGACCATCTCGGCGTACGCAAGGACGTCGTCGCGACCGCTCTCCAGCACGACACCCCGGGCGAGACGGCGCAGCCCGGCGGTGTCGTCCTGGACTGGCGCAAGGGCGAATGCGAGGCCATTCCCGGCAAGACGATGCCGGGCCTGACGGTGGTCGAGCGGGACTACACCGCGATCGGCGCGAAGTTCGCGGCGCTCGGTCCACTGGCGGAGAAGCTGGGTCTGCCCGCGAAGGGCATCGCCCTGCGGCCCGACCAGGAGGTCGACGAGCTGCGCGAGCGCAACGGCGTCGTACGCGGCGGCCCCGCCGACGGCCGTCCCTCGCTGGACACGGCGGTCAAGGCGGCGAACACCATCCTCGCCCTGTCCGGCACGACCAACGGCCGCCTCGCCACGCAGGGCTTCCACACCCTGGAGGCGCGCACCGGCCAGGAGATGGCGCACCTGGCCGCCGAGCACGAGGGCAAGCGCATCACGTACGCCGACACCCAGGCGGCCCCCGTCCCGGTGATCACCTCGCCGGAGTGGTCGGGCAGCGAGTCCGGGGGGCGGCGCTACACGGCGTTCACGCTCAACACCGAGCACCTCAAGCCCTGGCACACGCTCACCGGACGCCAGCACTTCTTCCTCGACCACGACTGGATCCACGAGCTGGGCGAGGCGATGCCCGTCTACCGGCCGCCCCTGGACATGAACCGTCTCTTCGGAGAGCCACGGCTCGGCCCGGACGGCGAGAAGGAGGTGACGGTCCGCTATCTCACCCCGCACAACAAATGGTCCATCCACTCCGAGTACCAGGACAACCTCTTCATGCTGTCGCTCTCGCGCGGCGGCCAGTGCATCTGGATGTCACCGCAGGACGCGGACGCGATCGGCGTGAAGGACAACGACTGGATCGAGGCCGTCAACCGCAACGGCGTCGTCGTGGCCCGGGCGATCGTCTCGCACCGGATGCCGGCCGGCACGGTCTACATGCACCACGCGCAGGAACGCACGGTCAACGTCCCCAAGACGGAGACCACCGGAAAGCGCGGCGGCATCCACAACTCCCTGACCCGCCTCATCCTCAAGCCGTCCCATCTCATCGGCGGCTACGCCCAGTTGTCGTGGGCCTTCAACTACCTGGGCCCGACGGGCAACCAGCGCGACGAGGTGACGGTCATCCGCCGCCGCAAACAGGAGGTCACCTACTGATGCGCGTGATGGCACAGATCGCGATGGTGATGAACCTCGACAAGTGCATCGGCTGCCACACCTGCTCCGTCACCTGCAAGCAGGCATGGACGAACCGGGACGGCATGGAGTACGTCTGGTTCAACAACGTGGAGACCCGTCCCGGCCAGGGCTATCCGCGCCGCTACGAGGACCAGGAGAAGTGGCGCGGCGGCTGGGAGCTGAACAAGAAGGGCGCCCTGAAGCTCAAGAACGGCGGCCGGATCAAGGCTCTCCTGGAGATCTTCTCCAACCCCAAGCTGCCGGAGATCAAGGACTACTACGAGCCCTGGACGTACGAGTACAAGAACCTCACCGACGCCCCGCTCGGGGACGACTACCCGGTCGCCGAACCGCGTTCGCTGATCAGCGGCAAACCCATGAAGATCGAGTGGTCGTCGAACTGGGACGACAACCTCGGCGGCGCGACCGAGCACGGCGACCTCGACCCGATGGTGGCCAAGACGCGCGAGAAGGCCGCGGAGAAGGTGAAGTTCGCCTTCGAGCAGACCTTCATGTTCTATCTGCCGCGGATCTGCGAGCACTGCCTGAACCCTGCGTGTGTGGCGTCCTGCCCGTCCGGGGCGATGTACAAGCGCGAGGAGGACGGCATCGTCCTGGTCGACCAGGACAGCTGCCGGGGCTGGCGCAAGTGCGTGACGGGCTGCCCGTACAAGAAGGTGTACTTCAACCACCGCACCGGCAAGGCCGAGAAGTGCACGATGTGTTATCCGCGCCTGGAGGTGGGCCTGCCCACCGTCTGCTCGGAGACGTGCGTGGGCCGGCTCCGCTACCTCGGCGTCATCCTCTACGACGCCGACAAGGTGACGGAGGCGGCGTCGGTCAAGGACGACAAGGCGTTGTACGAGGCCCAGTTGGGGGTCTTCCTCGATCCGGAGGACCCCGAGGTGCGGCGCGAGGCCGAGCGGGCCGGGATCGAGTACGACTGGATCGAGGCCGCACGCCGCTCCCCCGTGCACGCGCTGATCAGCACGTACAAGGTGGCTCTCCCGCTGCATCCCGAGTACCGCACGATGCCGATGGTCTGGTACATCCCGCCGCTCTCCCCGGTCGTGGACGCGCTGAGCGAGACCGGGCACGACGGCGAGGACCTGGACAACCTCTTCGGCGCCATCGACACCCTGCGCATCCCGCTCGAATACCTGGCGGAGATCTTCACGGCCGGTGACGTGGGGCCGGTGCGGGCCTCCCTGGAGAAGCTGGCGGCGATGCGGGCACACATGCGGGCCATCAACCTCGGTGACCGGCCGGACAGTTCGGTCGCCGATGCCGTGGGCATGTCGGGCCGGGAGATCGAGGAGATGCACCGGCTCCTCGCCGTCGCCAAGTACGAGGACCGCTACGTCATCCCGACCGCGGCGGTCGGTGACGCGCAGCGCCTGGAGGAGTCGGCGCTGCCGGACTCGTGCAGCCTCGACTTCGAGGGCGGTCCGGGGGCGGGCGGGGACGGTCCGTTCGGCCAGGACTCGGGGCGTAAGCAGCTGCCGCTCGTGACCGTCGAGAACTTCCACACCCTGCGCGACCGGCAGACCGCCGACGAGCAGCCCTCCGCCGCAGAGAAGGACAACACACTGTGAGCGACCACGCCGTGCTGTACCGGGCAGCCGCGCACTGCCTGTGCTATCCGGACGAGGAATTCCACGAACTGCTTCCTCAACTGCGGGCAGTGGCGCCGCAATTGGAGAGCTTCCTTGCACACGCGGCAGCGACGGACCCCACCGAGCTGGCCGCGCACTACGTCCAGGTCTTCGACTTCAAGAACCGGCACAGCCTCTACCTCAGCTGGTGGCGCGACGGCGACACACGGCGGCGCGGGATGGCCCTGGTCCGCTTCAAGGAGGTCTACCGGGAGCACGGCATGGAGTTCACCGGCGAGGAGCTGCCGGACTTCCTGCCCGCGGTCCTGGAGTTCTCCGCGCACGCGGGCCCCGTCCTCCTCCGGGAGCACCGGCCGGGCCTTGAGCTGCTGCGGCTCGCCCTCACCGATTTCGGCACTCCCTACGCGCCCGTCCTCGACGCGGTGTGCGCGACGCTGCCGGGGCCGTCGCCGAAGGACCGGGCCGAGGCGCAGGCGCTGGCCCGGTCGGGGCCGCCGCGGGAGGACGTCGGCCTCGAACCCTACGCACTGATCCGGGAGCACTGATGAGAACGCTGTTGTGGGGCGTCATCCCCTACGTGGTCCTCGTCCTCCTCGCGGCGGGCCTCGCCTGGCGCTATCGCTACGACAAATTCGGCTGGACGACGCGTTCCTCGCAGGTCTACGAGTCGAAGCTCCTGAACATCGCCTCGCCGATGTTCCACTACGGCATCCTGTTCGTCCTCGTCGGCCATCTGGTGGGCCTCTTCGTGCCGGAGTCGTGGACGGAGAAGGCGGGCGTCAGCGAACACACGTACCACCTGTTCTCGCTGTACGGCGGCACGGCGGCAGGTGTCCTGCTGGTGCTCGGCATCGCGCTGCTGCTCTACCGCCGCCGCACGAACGCGCCCGTGTTCCGGGCGACGACCGCCAACGACAAGCTGATGTACCTGGTGCTGTTCGCGGCGATCGTGCTCGGCATGGTGGCCAAGCTGACGCATGCTTCGGGCGAGGGCTACAACTACCGCGAGTCGATGGCGCCTTGGGCCCGCAGCCTGTTCACCCTCCAGCCCGACACGGACCGGATGGCGGGGGTGCCGGTCATGTACCAGATCCACGCGGTGGTCGGCATGGCCCTGTTCGCGCTGATCCCGTTCACGCGGCTCGTGCACATGTTCAGCGCGCCGGTGCAGTATCTGTTCCGTCCGTACGTGGTGTACCGCAGCCGGGACCCGCGCCGGGTGGGGGCGCGTCCGGAGCGGCGGGGGTGGGAGAAGACGGGGTCTTGATCTCGATGAATCGCCGGACGGGCGGGCAGAGCCCGTCCGGCGGGAATCAGCCCGTCCGGCGTTTGAGGACGAACTCGGCGAAGCCGGTGACCGACGGCGCGCTACTCCCCGGCCCGCTTATCCTGCTCCCCCGGGCCCTCCGGACCCCCCGGTTTCTCGTCGTCCACGATCTCCGCGTCGACCACGCCCTCCTCAGGAGCCCCCTGCTCTTGGGCGCCCCCGCCAGAACTCGCGCCCCCGCCAGAACCCGCGCCCTCGCCAGAAGCCGCCGAGTACATGGCCTGCCCCATACGCTGGCTGACCGTGGCCAGCTTGTCCACGCCCACGCGCAGCGCCGCGGTGTCGTCGGCCCTGTCCTTCAGCAGGGACTTCAGCTCCGTGGCCGCCGCCTCCACCTCGGTCCTGGTCTCGGCGGGGATCCGCTCCTCGTTCTCCCGCATGAACCGCTCCGTCTGGTAGACGAGCTGCTCCGCCTGGTTGCGGGTCTCCGCGGCGTCGCGTCGCTTGCGGTCCTCCTCCGCGTGTTCCTCGGCCTCCCGCACCATGCGGTTGATGTCGTCCTTGGGCAGCGCGGAACCGCCCGTCACCGTCATGCGCTGCTCGCGGCCGGTCGCCTCGTCCTTCGCGGACACGTGCATGATTCCGTTGGCGTCGATGTCGAACGTGACCTCGATCTTGGGGACGCCGCGCGGCGCCGGAGGCAGCCCGGTGAGGTCGAAGACGCCCAGCTTCTTGTTGTAAGCCGCGATCTCCCGCTCGCCCTGGAAGACCTGGATGCCGACCGACGGCTGGTTGTCCTCGGCGGTCGAGAAGGTCTCCGAACGCCGGGTGGGAATGGTCGTGTTGCGTTCGATGAGCTTGGTCATGATGCCGCCCTTGGTCTCGATGCCCAGGGACAGCGGGGTCACGTCGAGGAGCAGGACGTCCTTCACGTCTCCCCTGATCACACCGGCCTGGAGCGCCGCGCCGAGCGCCACCACCTCGTCCGGGTTGACCCCCTTGTGCGGCTCGCTCCCGGTGAGTTCCTTGACCAGTTCCGTCACGGCGGGCATCCGCGTCGAACCACCCACCAGGATGACGTGATCGACGTCCGACAGCTTCACGCCCGCGTCCTTCACCGCCTGGTGGAAGGGGACACGACACCGCTCCAGCAAGTCCGCCGTCAACTCCTGGAACTGAGCCCGCGTCAACTTCTCCGCCAGGTGCAGGGGACCTTCCGCCGACGCCGTCACGTACGGCAGGTTGATGTCCGTCTCGCTCGACGACGACAGCTCGATCTTCGCCTTCTCCGCACCCTCCCGCAGCCGTTGCAGCGCCATCTTGTCCTTGCCGAGGTCCACTCCGTGCGCGTTCTTGAACTGCCGCACGAGGTACTCGACGATCCGCTGGTCCCAGTCGTCGCCGCCGAGCTGCGTGTCGCCGTTGGTGGCCTTCACCTCGATGACGCCGTCGCCCATCTCCAGGAGCGAGACGTCGAAGGTGCCGCCGCCGAGGTCGAAGACGAGAACCGTCTGGTCGTCGCCCTTGTCGAGGCCGTACGCGAGGGCGGCGGCGGTCGGTTCGTTGATGATGCGGAGCACGTTCAGGCCCGCGATCTCGCCGGCCTCCTTCGTGGCCTGGCGCTGTGTGTCGTCGAAGTACGCGGGGACGGTGACGACCGCGTCCGTGACGTCCTCGCCCAGATAGGACTCGGCGTCGCGCTTGAGTTTCTGCAGGACACGGGCGGAGAGCTCCTGGGCGGTGTACCGCGTTCCGTCCACCGAACCGTCGTCCGGGAAGCGCCAACTCACGTCGCCCATGTGCCGCTTGACGGAGCGTGCGGTGCGCTCCACATTGGTGACCGCCTGCCGCTTGGCGACCTCTCCGACGAGGACGTCGCCGTTCTTCGCGAAGGCGACGACCGAGGGGGTGGTGCGCGCCCCCTCCGCGTTCGCGACGACCGTTGGATCACCGCCCTCCAGGACGGCCACCACCGAGTTCGTCGTACCGAGGTCGATCCCGACTGCACGTGCCATGTCCAGTCTCCTTCCACCGCGAGCCCGTTTCCCGGCGTACTCCGTCCTCCATCACAAAACTTGAGCGGCTTATTGTCAATGCCGCATATGGCTGTGCCGCCGCCCCGCGAGGGACGGCGGCACGTTCCGGACTACGTCAGGCGAGCTTCGCCGTCAGCGTGATCGTCGTACCCGTGAGCGCCTGGCTCACGGGGCAGTTCTTCTTGGCGTCCTCGGCGGCGGCGGTGAACGCCGCCTCGTCGATGCCGTCCACCGTGCCCTCGACGGTGAGGTGGATGCCGGTGATGCCGGTGCCCGGCTGGAACGTCACGTCGGCGGACGTGACCAGGCGGGTCGGCGGGGTGCCGGCCTTGGCGAGACCGTTCGAGAAGGCCATGGAGAAGCAGCTGGAGTGCGCGGCGGCGATCAGCTCTTCCGGGCTGGTCTTGCCGTTGGCCTGCTCGGCACGGGACGGCCAGGACACGGCCTGCTCGCCGATCCCGGACGAGTCGAAGGTGACGGTGCCGGAGCCCTCCAGCAGGTTGCCTTCCCAGACCGTGTGCGCGGAGCGCGTGGTAGCCACGATGCAGATCCCTTCAGTGCGGTTCCGTGATGTGTTGCGGAACCTCCGTGCGCCCATCCGATCACACCCCGGGTCAGCGCACGCGGAAGACCGGCCCACGGGCGGTGAACGGGAGGCGTCCGTCGGACGGGAGCAGGTACGCGTGCTCCCTGCGCACCCGCAGCACGTCGCACTCCCCGTCGGTGATCACCAGTACCGGTGCCGCCGCGGGAAAGTCGTCCGCGCGCTGGAGCAGATCGATGCCGGGCTGCAGCACGGTGCCGCCCCGCCCCCGCACCCGGACCCGTCCCGCGATCTCCGTGACCGGCAGATAGCCCGCGTCGTGCGGGGCCGCGTCGCAGAAGACGACGCGGGCGGCCGGTACGTCGCGTGCGGCGGCGTACGAGGCGATGGCGCCAAGCGCCTTGCCGAGCAGACGGCGGTCCATGGAGCCGGAGGTGTCGAGTACGACACCGAAGGTGCAGCGGGCGATCTCCTCGGGCGGGTGGTAGCGGCCCGCGCGCGGGATGCCGGGGGTCGATGCCTGGCGGCGCGAGGGGCGGGCGTAGCTGCGCAGGGGTTCGGGGCGCGGCACGAACTCGTCGAACCAGCGGGCCAGTCGGGCGTCCCACGGCACGGGCGGATGCGCGAGCGCGCGGATCTCCTCGACGAGGCCGCCCGGCAGCAGTCCGCGGTTCTGCTGACGGTGCAGATCGAAGCCCTGGACGAGGCCGCGCCGGTAGAACTCGTCGAGGTCGACGTAGTCGCCGACGGGTGCGCCGAGCGGCTCGCCCAGGATGTCGCCGCGTCCCTTGCCCCGCAGGGTCGTCGCGAGACGTCGCATGCGCCGCTGGTCCGTGACGATCCTGTCGTAGACCTCCTCCGCGGACAGACCCGCCAACTCCGGGTCGTACAGCAGCCCCTCGGGCATCTCGCCGACGCCCATCTCGCGCAGCCAGCCGTTGATGACGTAGTCGGCGGCCACGTTGAAGAGGTACGGGTCGCGGGCGCCGCGGCGGTCGCCGTGCTTGAGCGCGGCGTGCAGCATCTCGTGGGCCAGGATGAACCTCCACTCCTCGTCCTCGTACCGCTTCAGCGGGTTGATGTAGATCTCCCCCGCCTCGGCGTGCACGGCGGCCACGGAGATCTGGTGGGCGCGGGCGAGTTCGGCGTCGGCGACGATCGTCATGCCTGCCGCGATGCCGCCGAGGAGGGGGTAGGAGGAGACGAACCAGCTGAGCGCGCGTTCCCAGGGGCGGGTGGGGACGCGCTCGCCCTTGAGCTCGTCGCGCCGGCCGCCCGCCACGTCCATGGCGGCGGAGACGGTACGGGTGAGGGCGCGGGCGAAGTCGGTCTGCCAGTCCTTGGCGGGGCCGTACCAGCTGGACCAGGGTACGAGCATCTGGTCGGGTGCGGTGCCGCCGGCGCCGCAGTGCTCGTACCCGGCGGGGATGCCGTCGCGGCGCCAGCGGGCGGCGAGTTGCTCCTCGTCGCCGCCGGGGAATTCGGCGGGGATCGTGTCGGGCGGGCGGCCCACGGGGAAGGTCTGCTGGAAGCGGTTCACGACGACGCAGCGGGCGGCGAGGTCGTACCGGTCGGGCTGGGTCCTCCGCTTCTCCGTGGCCGCGGGGACGTGGCCGAAGCCGAGGTGGAGGAGGCAGTGGGCCAAGGCCCATGCCCATGCGGCGGGCTCGGCGTGGCGGGTGGGGTGGGCGTGGACGCAGCCGTCGGAGTCGACCATCGCATAGCCGTGCGGGGGTACGGATTTGCATGCGGTGCGGCAGAAGGTCGCGTCGAGGGAGTCGAGGGCTGGGTTGCGCCGGACCATCTCAAGTCCCTTGAGGTAGGCCTCTGTTGCGGGGTCGGGGCGTGTTTCGGTGTTCTTGGCTTTGGCTCGGCGGGTCATGCGGGTGACTCCTGGTGTTCGTGAACGGCCTTTCCTGTCCCCAACCCCGCCCCTTCCCGAAAACCCGCTCGGCGCGGGGGCCTCCCCGGGGCTCCGCCCGGACGTGCTGGAAGTTCCAGCCCGTCCGGCGTTTGAGGACGAACTCGGCGAAGCCGGTGATTGCGGTACGTACAAGGCCCCTGCGCCGAGCGGGTTTTCGGGAAGGGGCGGGGTGGGGGAAACTCACCGTCTGGCCTCCACCAGCCTGGGCATGTCCCTCGCCGCCTCCACCAAGAACCAAGCCGGCAGCAGCGGATTGCCGTCCACGTCGTCCGCGATGACGATCTGGGCGACCTCCACCGAGATCTCCGCCAGCTGCACCAGCAGGGACTTGGCCCGGTATGCCGTCTGCCGGACCGCCGGGGACGCGTGTTCCTTCGACGCCGGAAGGTCCTTCGCCAGCCGTCCCCGGAAAGATTCCGCGAGGTAGTACAGGAGATCCCGCTCCTCCGGCCGGTGCGGCCACCGCGCGTCGCCCTTGAGGATCGCGTCGAGCCCGAAACGGCTCCGCACGACCTTCACGTAACCGCAGAACGCCACCGCGTGGGCCGGCGTCAGCGTCCCGTGGGCGATGACTTTCAGGGTCTCCTCGTCCAGCGTCGGCCCGAAGGAATGCAGCGCGTCCGACAGCATGTGCCAGGACCGGGGCGTCGAGAAGGGCTCCTCCGTCTTCGGCGGCTTCGACCACAGGTGGTCGGGGCGGTCGGTCAGGTAGTCCGTGATCCACGCGTGGATTCCGTGCGGCACCGCCCACCCGAGCCAGTCCGTCGCCGAGGCCGAAAGGTGCACATGGGTGAGGCGGTTGACCAGGGCCGAGGAGATCGGCCGGGCCAGGGCGTTGTCCGTGGCACGGTTGCCCGCGCCGATCACGATCGAGCCCTCGGGCAGTTCGTAATCGCCGATGCGCCGGTCCAGGATCAGGGAGTAGAACGCCTTCTGCACGTCGGGGGTCGCCGCGTTCAGCTCGTCGAGGAACAGGCAGTACGGCTCGTCCCGCGCGATCGACTCCGGCGGGCAGAAGACGGACCGTCCGTCACGGATCTGCGGTACGCCGATGAGGTCCTCGGGAGCGAGCTGGGTGCCCAGCAGGCTCACGCACTCCAGGCCGAGCGAGTCGGCGAACGTACGCACCAGGGACGACTTCCCGATGCCGGGCGCCCCCCAGATGAAAACGGGCCGCACCGTCGCGAGGCCGAGCAGCAGCTCGGGGATCCTGGCGGGGGTGACACTGACGGCTGCCTGCACGCGCGGGCTCCTTGGAGATGTTCGAGGGGGGCGCGCAGGTGCGCGAGGTCCGGTGCGAACAGTGTGTGCGCTGCCGGAGCCGGGGCGCACACCATTTTCCGCAGCGGCGAGCGGCACTGGAGCCCGCCGCGTATCGCTCCGCGCGCCCCTCGGCGGGGCGTCTGAGATGGGGTAGAAGTCCCGGTGCGCGGTCGCTATGGCCTGAATGGCAACTGGGCAAGGCAGGCGGGCGGTGACACTTTGAGGCCCCTCGCACGGACGAGGAGATCACTCAGGGGGTTTGGCCATGCGCATGAATTACTCGGACCGCGGTCCGTCCCCGCTGGAAGGGGCGAAGTCAGAGGCCGCAGGCACCCGCGACTCGACGTTCGGCTGGTGGGGTGCCTTCAGCATCCAGAAGTTCGTCAACCAGAACACTCTCTTCCACACGCACGCCGACGCCGGCGGATGGCTGGCGTATCTCCAGCAGTTCTACGACCGCAACTTCTGGTTCGCGGACGGCGGGGCGCAGGTCTGGGCGTACGAGGAGACGTACGACAACTGGCAGGACCGGTACGGCATGGACGCGGTGGTGGCCGTCTACCACTCGGGCCACGGCGGCATGGACAACAACGGCGTCTTCTTCGCGCCGCTCGGCGCGGTCTGGGACGGCCGCAGTGACGCGGTCTCCAACCGGATGGCGCTCGGCAACGAGAAGGCGAACTACGTCTTCTGGTCCACCTGCACCTCGCTGCGGGTCCTCGGCGGGCACTCCCCGATCCGCACCTGGGCGGGCCCCAACATCGGCTTCCGCATGATCTTCGGGTTCGAGACCGTCAGCATCGACAGTCCGGACTACGGCAAGAAGTTCTGGGAGAAGTGGCGGGCCGGGCAGACGTTCGCCGACGCCTGGCTGAACGCGAGCTGGGACATCTACAAGGGCCAGGCACCCTCGGTCTGCGCGGTCGGCGCCAACCAGGCGGAGGCCACCGCCCGCCTCAACGGTGAGCGCACCCTCTACCGCGAGCACGTGCCGGACAACTGGTACGCGTGGCGCTGGTACAACGCGCGCGACAGCCTCAGGGAGCCGCTGACGCAGCCGCCGGGCAGCCCGCAGATCGTGCAGCTCGCGCCGCGCGACCCGGGCGCCGAACTCACCAAGATGGGCCGTATCGCCGACTTCCCGTCGGCGGCGCTGCAAGAGGTGCAGGTCGAGCGGCAGGGCGTGCTCAGTGCCGCCTCCGGCGACCGGACCGTCTCCACGGCTCCGCACGCGATCCGGTGGGTCAAGCTCGCCGAGGCCAACCACCGCAACCTGCGGCAGCTGCCCACGGAGCGGGCGATCGAGGCGGCGCGGGAGTTCGCCGAGCGGCACGCGGACGGCGCCGAGCTCGTCGTGGACAGCGTGCACGACCTGATGCAGAACTCCGGGGCGAAGGACGGCTCCGAGCTCGGGCAGCCGGTGTCCCTCGAAACCCATGTGACGTTCCGGCAGGTCTTCGACGGCGTGCCGGTGATCACGCCGGACCGCGGTCTCATCCGGGTCGTCCTGGACAATGACGCGACCGTCGTCCAGGCGCAGATCTCCACCCGCGAGGCCACCGGCACGACGCGCGAGCCGAGCACCGACGTCGCACCGCCTCCCGAGGGCGGCAAGTCCGCGTCGGCAGCACCCACGGCACCGAGGGCCCGCGACCCGCGTGAGCTGCTCGCGGCGGCCCAGCGGCAGCTGCTCGCCGAGCTCGCCGCGGTGACGGCCGGTGAGCCGGGCGGCCGGGGCGAGAAGGGCGCGAAGGGGGCGAAGGCGCCGCAGGAGCCCGAAGTCAGGGACGTGCCGGGCACCTTCGAGGTCGGCTATGAGATCGAGGGCAACGAGGCCTACCCGGCCGCCCGCAAGCTGATCGAGATCGGCCCGTCCGACGGCATGTTCACCACGCGCCGCTGGGTGGTCGCACCGCTCGCCAGGTAGTACGGAAACATCAGTGGGTGGCGGTCCGCTCCTTGCGGGCCGCCATCCACGCGTACACGAGCACGCCCGCGAAGAGGAACAGGATGCCCTGGTAGACGGCCGCGTATCCGGACCCGGCGACGAGCCACATGGAGAACCCGAACGCGACGCCCGCGAGGATGCCGTCCCGCACCAGGCGCGCGCGGTTGACGCGTTCGCCCTGCCCCGAGACGAGGAAGTAGATCTGCGCGGCGGTGGCCAGGAGGTAGGGCACGGTCGCGGTGAACGTGGTGATCAGGACGAGGGACTCGAAGACGCCGCTCGATCCGGCCGTGTAGTTGTAGACGGTGAGCAGCGAGGCGAGGACGACGGTGACCAGGACGCCAACGGTCGGCACACCGCGCTTCTTCTTGCCGAAGGCGGCGGGGAAGAGCCCGTCCCTGGCGGCGGCGTACGGCGTCTGGGCGCTCAGGAGGGTCCAGCCGTTGAGGGCGCCGAGGATCGAGACGACCGCCGCGAGCGCCACCGCCGTACCGCCCCAGGAGCCGCCGAACATGACGTTGACGGCGTCCGAGAACGGCGCGGTGGAGCCCACGAGCTTGTCGTGGGCGACGGTGCCGAACACGGCGACGGTGCCGAGCAGATAGACGAGGGCGGCGCCGAGGGTGCCCAGGATGGTGGCGCGCCCGACGTTGCGCCGCGGGTCGCGCACCTCACCGGCGCTGACCGCGGCCGATTCCACGCCCAGGTAGGAGAAGAGCAGGATCGCGGCGGAGGCGGAGATCGCACCGGCCGGGCTGTCGCCGCTCGCTTGGAAGGGGCCGAGATTGGCGCTGTCGAAGAAGAACAGACCGCCGACGGCGACCAGGATCAGCGGCAGGAACTTCAGGACGGTGGCGACGACCTGGACGGCGCCGACGTACCGGGTGCCCGCGAAGTTCGCGAGCGCGGGCAGGAGTTGCAGGACCAAGGCGGCCAGGCAGGCGGTCCACTTGTGGTCACCCACCGGTATCAGGACGTCCAGGTAGCCGACGGCGGCGACGGCGAGCGCGGCGTTCGAGACCCAGGCCGTGGCCCAGTAGGACCAGGCGGCGAGGAAGCCTGCGAAGTCGCCGAACGCGGCGCGGGCGTAGACGTACGGGCCGCCGGTGCGCGGATCGCGCTGCGCGAGCCGTCCGAAGACCAGGGCGAGGGCGATGGCGCCCGCGGTCAGGACCCCGAACGCGACGAGGCTGATGGTCCCGAAGGGAGCGACGGAGGCCGGGAGCAGGAAGATGCCGCCGCCGATGATGTTGCCCATGACGAGGCAGGTGGCGATGGGGAGGCCGAAGCGGCGTGCGTGCCTGCTGCCGGGCTCCGCGTGCTGCTCCGTGGGCTGCTCGCTCCGCTGTTCCGCCTGGTCGGGGGCCGGAGCCGGCTGGGTCACGGTTCCGGTGTCGTGCATGGGGGTGGTGCCTCTCATCGTGCGGGGCCCGGGATCGCCGGGGCGAGAGACATGGTCGGGCACGGCGGGAACCGTACAAAATCAGCGTGTTTTGTCCTGCGCGGCAGGGTCGGTGACCGCAAAAGCTGTGTCGCCCCGGCCGCCCTGCCGGTAATCGTCCGCGGCCGTGGAAGCCCCTCCCACCAGCGGAACCTCCGGGCCCTGGTACTCGCCGAGCCAGCGCCGCAGTACCTCGTGGACCTTCTCGGCGCCGACGAGTTCCCGGCCGTCGTCGACCGGTGCGGAGAGCACGAGGGGCGACAGGAGGAAGGGGCGGGCCTGGGCGCCGCCGAGCCCGCCGTGCGAGCCGATCTGCTCCTCGAAGGCGAGGACTTCGCCGTCCTCGGGGTCGTACCAGGAGTTGACCATGATGTCGGCGACGTGCGGGAAGCCGTCGGTGCGGCGCACGGCGTCGGCGGCGCCGGGCCCGAAGTCGGCCAGCGGCCCCGGCTCGCCGGGCTCCTCGTCGAGGTACACCTCGCTGCCGCGCGCCCCGAGGACGACCGGACCACGATCGTCCTCGCCGCGCACGAGGAGGAACCCGATGCCGGGATGGTTGGCGAGGGTGGGCAGGAGCGCCGGGTGGCGCTGGTCGATCTCCTCGCGGGTCATGCGGTGCGGGACGTCGGGGAAGGAGACGAGACCGAGGTTGCCGGAGGCGAGCACGACGGGTTCCGCCTCGCCCGCGGGCCGGTCCTTGCCGGCGCCTTCCTCGACGGGGCGGCGCAGCGCTGCACGTACCGCCGAGCGGGCCTCGGCGCCGCTGTGGGTGCGCCGAGCCTTGCGTGGCACGGGCAGGCCGCAGCCCGCCCTGACGAGGTCGCCGAGGGTGAGGCCGTAGCGGGCGCGGAAGGTCTCTCCGGGGCTCTGGCCGTGGTCGGAGAGGACCACGATGCGGTAGGCGCGGGGGGCGTGTTCGGCGACCTTCGCGAGCAGCGCGAGGGACCGGTCGAGGCGCTGGAGGACCTTGTCGACGTCGCTGCCGCTGGGCCCCGAGTGGTGGGCCACCTCGTCGTACGCCACGAGGTCGGCGTAGACCGCGCTGCGCCCGGCGAGCATGTCGCCGATGACCGCGGCGACGACGACGTCACGCTCGACGACGGTCGCGAAGGCGCGGATGAAGGGGTAGAGCCCGCCGCGGCCGATGCGCGGGCGCTGCTTCCTGATCCGGGCGCGGGTGGACTCGCCGATCTCGCGGCCGACCTCGGCGACGAAGGACAGGGCGGTGCGGACGGCGTTGGCGGGATCGGAGAAGTAGGCGAAGTACCCGGCGCGCGAACGGTTCTCCTTGCCTCGCCGCGCGGCCATGGAGAGCACGAGGGCGAGCTGTTCGGCGCCGCCGCTGAAGAGGTTGCCGCGGCTGGCTCCGTCGAGGGTGAGGAGGCCGCTGTCGCCGGTGCGCTCGATGGCCCGGCGCTGGAGTTCCGCGGCGGAGGCGGGCCGGTTGGAGACCATGACCTCGCCGGTGTCCTTCTCGTACCAGCGGAAGGCGGGGACGTCGTGGTTGGAGCCGTGCAGGATGCCGAGCTGGCTCGCCCCGGTCTGGCTCGACCAGTCGGTGCGCCAGGGGGTGAGGCGGTGGCTGGGCGCGCCGCCGTGGCCGAGCCAGCCCGCGACGGTCGGCATCAGGCCGTTGTCCGCGGCGGTGCGCAGGACGTCGTGGCCGACGCCGTCGAGCTGGACGAAGACGGTGCCGGGCGGGACGGGGCCGGTCTGGCCCTCGGCACGGCGCCTGCGTCTGCGGTCGGCCAGGCGGTAGAGACGGCGGCGGTAGGCGTCGTCGTCGCGGACGGCGAGGGCACCTCCGGTGGCGGAGGCGACGGCGGACATGACGGCGGCGACGACCACGGCCGTCTCGGGGTTGGCCTCGCCGCGGCCGTCGGGGATGAGCCTGAGGGCGAGCAGCAGCAGCGAGCCGTTGAGGGCGAAGGCGAGCAGCCCGAGGACGAGCGCGGGCACGAGCAGCAGGGCCCGCACGAGCAGGGGCCACACCAGGGAGGAGAGCAGCCCGAAGGCTCCGGCGCCGAGGGCGGCGGTGCTCGCGATGCGGGTGGCGCTGTCGCCGTTGTCGGACTGCAGCTGGAAGTCGGGCAGGATCCCGGCGAGCGCGAGCATGGTGAGCGTGCTGACCAGCCATACGGCGACGGAGCGCCACAGCACGCTGCCGACCGCCCGCCATCGCTCTCTTCGCACGCAGCGCCGCCTCACGTTTCATGAAAGATCCGGACACCAGCGTGTCACAGGGTGAACGGGCGGGCGGCGACAGGTCAGCGACCGTCGTATCCCGCGGTCGGCATGGAGAGACGACGGTGGACATGGGCCTTCATGACCGCGTCGTACGACGGTTCCGCGAGGCCCGCCGTCTCGATGCGCACGCCGCGCCGCCCGCACTCCGCGGTGAATTCGTCCGGTGAGCGCAGCGCGCTGTCCAGGACCCGGCGGCTCGGCACGACGAAGAGGTCCACGAGCCCCTCGTCGACGTCGGCCCAGAGCACGGCGTGGTCGGCGGGAAGACCGCGTACGACGAGTTCGCGGGTGACCACGTACCCCCTGGCGGCGGCCCATCGCGCGCACATCGCGTGCTGGCTGCGGGAGTCCACCAGGAAGGGGTCGTCGTCCAGTTCTTCCAGCGGTGTCAGGCTGGCGATCGCCGCGACCCGCACCACGCTCACGCTCGTGGCATCTCTCATCGCGTCCCCCTCACCTCTGGCGTCCTCACCACTGGCGTCAGCCGAAGACCCTACTCCTGGCCGTAGGCTCGTAAACAGTCGCGTGAAGGAGGAACCGGAGTGCCGGTGGAGATCACCTGGTGGGGTCATGCCACCTGCACGGTCGAGGATTCGGGACTTCGGGTGCTCACGGACCCGCTGTTCGCCCGGCGTCTGGCCCATCTGCGCCGGCGCAGGGGCGCGCTCCCGCCCGCAGGCGCGGCCGTCGCCGATGTCGTGCTCCTCTCGCATCTGCACGCCGACCATCTGCATCTGCCCTCCCTCGCGCGGATCGCGCCCGGCACCCGGGTGCTGCTTCCGCGCGGCTCCCGGCGGCAGGTGCCGGGGCTCGCGCGCAGGCTTGCCCGTCTCGACCTGGTGGAAGTCGTGCCGGGGGACGAGGTGCGGGTCGGCGACCTCACCGTACGGGTGGTGACGGCCCGGCACGACGGGCGGCGGCTGCCCGTGGGACCGCACGGCACGCCCGCGCTCGGCTTCGTGGTGCGGGGTGAGGCCCGGACGTACTTCGCCGGGGACACCGGGCTCTTCGACTCGATGGCCGACGAGGTCGGAGATGTCGACGTGGCGCTGCTTCCGGTCGGCGGCTGGGGCCCGTATCTCGGCCATGGTCACCTCGACGCGGCCCGGGCGGCCCTCGCCCTGGCGCGGCTCGCGCCGAGAAGCGCGGTGCCGGTGCACTACGGGACGTACTGGCCGATCGGCATGGACGCCGTGCGGCCGCACGAGTTCCACACGCCGGGCGAGGAGTTCGTGCGCCAGGCGGCGCGGCTCGCGCCCGGGGTGGCGGTGCACCGTCTGGAGCACGGCGAGAGCGTGCGGCCCGAGGTCAGCCGGGGAGATCACCGGTGATCCTCGCCTTGCCCTTCGGGGCCCTCGGGGTGACGCCGGAGTCGACGCAACAGGCGGTCGGCTACCCGTCGTTGTTCCTGCTCATCGTGTTGGGCGCGCTGGTGCCCGTGGTGCCCACGGGTGCCCTGGTCAGCTCGGCCGCCGTGGTGGCCGTGCACCAGACGGCGCCCCTCTCGCTGCTCATCGTGTTCGGGGTGTCGGCGCTCGCCGCGTTCCTCGGGGACATCGCGCTGTACTGGCTCGGGCGGCGCGGGATGCGTTCGAAGAACGGTTCGCGCTGGCTCGCGGCGATCCGTGACCGGGCTCCCGAGGACCGTCTCGCGCAGGCGCAGGAGAAGCTCGCGGACCACGGCGTGCTCGTGCTGGTCCTGTCCCGGCTCGTGCCCGCCGGGCGGATTCCGGTGATGCTGGCCTGTCTGATGGCGAAGATGCCGCTGCGCGAGTTCGCCCGCGGGGACGTGCCCGCGTGCCTCGCCTGGGCCCTGACGTACCAGCTGATCGGCATTCTCGGCGGCTCCCTCTTCAAGGAGCCGTGGCAGGGCGTGGTGGTGGCGGTCGCTCTGACGGTGCTGATCAGCGCGGGTCCCGCGGTGTGGCGCAAGGTCCGGCGTACCGCGTCCTAGGGGCTGCCGCGAAGCTCGCCGAAGGCCGCGGCGAGGGTGTGCAACGCCCGCTGCACGTGCGGCAGTTCGAGCGCGTCTGCCGCGTCGAGGCAGGCCAGGCGCTCGGACCGGGTGGCGCCGAGCAGCGGCCAGGTGGACAGGCGTACGCGCAGTGCGGCCGGGTCGTCGCCGAAGCGGTGGCCGCCGGGTGCGGGCATGGCCAGGCGTGCGGCGAGGAAGTTCTCCAGGTCCTGCGCGTCGCCGACTCCGTGGGCGGCCAGGGCGGGGCGGAGCGGGCCGAGGTCCGCGTAGAGGTGGCGGCCCGCCCGCGGGGGCAGGGCGAGCGCGCCCGCCGCGAGGACCGCGCGCCGGGCCGCGGCGGCCACACGCGCGTGCAGACGGGTCGCGCGGACGAGGCGTTCGGTCACCTCGTCGGGCTCGCCGAGGGCGTACGTCGCCACCGCCGCGACCGGTGCCGTGAGGCTCGCGCCGAGCGCGGTGAGGACGTCCAGGGTGCGGTCCCGCAGTGCGGCGCCGTGGTCGCCGGACGGGAACCGGGCGACCGCGGCGGGCCAGCCCGGCGGCAGGAACGCGCCGGAGAGATCGGAGAGGACCGTCACCCGGTCGGGAGCCATCTCGGCGGGGCCTATGAGCAGGGTGTCGTGCGGCCGGTGCAGGGTGTCGCGCCAGGTCTCGTCGCTGACGACGTGCAGCCCCTCGTCCGCGGCCGCCTCCACGGCCTCGTGCAGCA
The DNA here is from genome assembly GCF_014649775.1 of Streptomyces longisporoflavus. Taxonomy (GTDB): domain Bacteria; phylum Actinomycetota; class Actinomycetes; order Streptomycetales; family Streptomycetaceae; genus Streptomyces; species Streptomyces longisporoflavus. The sequence continues at coordinate 375,216 of NZ_BMTR01000004.1, forward strand.
GCTCCGGCGGCGGCACGGTGGCGGTCGGGTCGTCGGCGACGGAGAGTACGAGGAGGCGCGGGGTGCCGCCCTCGGCGCGGATACGGCGGACGGTCTCCAGGAGGGCGTACGGATCGGGGACGCCGCCGCATTCGGCGGGCGTCGGCACGTGGTAGACGGAGCGGCCCAGCAGCCGCACCTGCGGTGCCCACCAGGCGGAACAGGGCCGCGGGAGCAGTACGTCACCGCCGCCGAGCGCGGCGGTCAGGGCGAGCAGCAGGGGTGCGGCGCCGGGCGCGGCGACGACCTGGTCCCGCGCCGTCCACAGGCCCCGCCGGGCCCAGTGGCCGCTCGCGGCGTCCAGGAGGGCGTGGCTGCCACCGGGCGGTTCGGCGTGGGCACGGTCCGCGGCACCGGCGAGCACGGCGGAGAGCCCCGGCAGGACGGGCAGCCCCGGCTCCGGCAGGGGCGGCCCGTACCGGACGGGGCCACGGCCTTCGGTTTCCGTCCGCATGCACCCATCGAAGCGCGGCGGCCCGCTCGGCGCGCGCGGAAGACCCCGGCCGAGTGGCCCACCGCGGGTCACAGCGGGGTCAGCCCCCGGCCGGATGGCCCGCCACAGGCCCCAGCCCAGTCAGTCCCCGGCCGGACAGTCCCCCGCAAGCCGCAGCGCGATCAGCCCCCGACCGGACAGTCCCCCGCAAGCCGCAGCGCGATCAGCCCCCGACCGGATGGGCCCCCGCAGATCGCGGCGCGGGCAGTCCCCGGCCGGATGGTCCGCCACAGGCCGCAGCCCAGTCAGCCCCGGCCCGGTGTCCCGTCACAAGCCCCGGCGCAGCCGCCCCCCGACCCGGCGACCCGCCGCAGGCCGCGGCGCGATCAGTCCCCGACCGGATGGTCCCCCGCAAGCCCCGGCGCAGTCAGTCCCCCGCCTGGTGGTCCCCCGCAAGCCGCGGCGCGACCAGTCCCCGACCGGATGGTCCCCCGCAAGCCCCGGCGCAGTCAGCCCCCGACCCGGCGCCCCACCACAGGCCGCAGCCCAGTCAGCCCCCGACCCAGTGACCCGCCGCAAGTCGCGGCGCGGTCAGTCTTCGGCCGCCAGACGTGACAGTTCCCGTTCCAGGCCCCTGCCGCGGGTCTCCACCACCGCCGCGGCGACATCGGCCAGCTTGCGGTTGGTGGTCTGGGAGATGCGGCGCAGCATGGTGAAGGCCTTGTCCACGTCGCAGGTCAGGGCGTGCATGATGATGCCGCAGGCCTGGTCGACGACGGGGCGGGTGCGCAGGGCCGTGCCGAGGTGGTCGAGTTCGGCGAGGGCCGCGCGGTAGCGGCGGTCGCGGACCAGGCCCGTCGTGGCGAGGTCGCCGAGCGCCATGGCGGGGCCGTGCCGGGCGTCGTCCAGGGCGCCGGGGCGGAAGCTGAAGAGGGTCAGGGTGACCGTGAGCCCCGCGCGCTGGAAGGGGAGCGTGATGCTGGAGCGCACGCCGGAGTCGAGCGCCATGGCCCGGTACTCGGGCCACCGCTCGTCCCGCAGCAGATCGCCGGTCTCCACCGGCGCGCCCCGCTCCTGCGCGGCCGGAATGGGCCCCTCGCCCGAGCGCAGCTGGACGGAGACGAGCCCCGCCAGGTCGGGATGGGTCACGGCGGCGGGGTGCTCGCTGCCGCCTTCCGATACGGTCGTGCCCGCTCCGCAGCACGCGCTGGTGCAGCGCACGGCCTGTTCGGCGAGTTCGGAGAGCCTGCGTCCCGGCATCACTGATTCCGGTCCTGCCAGGTCCGGTTCGGGTGCGAGGGGCATGATGGTTTCCTCCTCCGTGTCCCCGAGTTCCCGCGTTCCCGCGAGGCCCCCCCCGGGAAACGGCGCCAGCGGTTACGTTCGGCACATGGCCAAGACGGAGGAGTTCGGTGAGGACATCGCCGATTTCGTGCGCCGCGTCACCGAGTTGAAATCGGCCCGCTCCGTACCGCCGGACGATCTCGGCACGGTCCTCGACGCGGCGATCTTCGAACTCGACCACGTCGCCGAACGGTTGATGCCCCTCTACGAACAGCTCGCCGCGGACGGACACCTCGGCGGCAGCGTGCCCGACCGGGACGAGCAGCGACTCCTTCGGGCCATCTTCCAGAGCCTGCCCCTGCCCGTCGCGCTGGTCGACCGGGAGTCGGTGGTCCGGCGGATGAACGCCGCGGCGACCGGCTTCACGGGCGCACGCGCCGGCTACGCCACCGGCAGGCCCCTGACCGGATTCCTGCTGCACGCGGACCGGGTCGCGTTCCGCTCGCAGACCGCGGCGGTCGCCCGCGGCGACGGCGACCGCAGCCTCACCGTCCATCTCCAGCGCGCTCCGCACCTCCCGGTCCGCGCCACGCTCACCGCGCTGCGGCCGGGCGCCGAGCCGCGCACGGCGGTTCTGGTGGTGCTGCAACCGGGCACCCGGCCCACCGGCTCGCGCGGGGTGCCGCTGGAGACCTTCCGGGCCCACGCGCCGGCTCCCGACCTCGGCGAGGCGACCCGGCACGCGGCCCGCCTCGACCTCTCGGACGCCATGACCACCGCCCTGCTCACCGCTCCCGCCGGGGACCGCACGGCCGTGCTCGAACGCGCCGCCGATGTCCTGCACGGGCGGTTCGCGGACTGGGTGGTGGCCGACGAGGGAGCGGCGGGGCAACGGCGTACGACCGTCCTCGGGCCCGGGGACGCGCCGGTCGGCGACGTCCTCGCACAGGACCCCGCCGCGTGCCCCCTGGTGGTCGAGGCGGCACGCGGCGGGGCTTTTGTGCTCCAGGTCCGTCCGGAGGACCCGGAGTCCTTCGGCCGGGACGCGTCCGGCGCCCCCGTCCTCGTACGCGCGCAGGTGACGTCCCTGCTGTGCGTGCCGCTGAAGGGGCGTCCGGACGGTCCGGTGGAAGGTGTCCTCACGCTGTTCAGGAGCGGGGCCCGGCTGGCCTTCTCGATGGCCGAGGCGCAGGCGGTCGACGTGATGTCACGGCACATCGCGCTGGCCATGACCCGGGACACCGGGGCGGCCGGCCGCGACTAGGCGGCGTCCTGCATGACCTGGTCGCGCAGGCGGTCGCAGCAGCGGCTGATCAGGCGGGACACGTGCATCTGGGAGATGCCGAGCTGCTCGGCGATGCGGCTCTGTGTCATGTCGCCGAAGAACCGCATGTAGAGGATGTCGCGTTCCCGCTCCGGCAGCGCGGCTATGCGCGGCTTGACGGCTTCGCGATCGATGACGACGTCCAGCGCCGGGTCGGGTCCGCCGATCGCGTCCCGCAGCGCGTAGCCGTCCTCGCTGCCCGGCAGTTCGGCGTCCAGGGAGAGCGCGGTGAAGCTGTCGAGGGCCTCGAGGCCGGTGGCCGCGTCCTCCTCGGACAGCTGCGCCTTCTCGGCGATCTCGGCGAGGGTCGGCGTGTGGCCGGGGACGGTCTGGGTCAGTTCCTGGCGCGCGAACCGCACCCGGTTGCGCAGGTCCTGCACGCGGCGCGGCACATGCAGGGTCCACATGTGGTCGCGGAAGTGCCGCTTGATCTCACCGGTGACGGTCGGCACGGCGTAGCTCTCGAAGGCGCTGCCGCGCTCGGGGTCGTACCGGTCGACGGCCTTGACCAGGCCGAGTGCGGCGACTTGGCGCAGGTCGTCGAGCGCTTCGCCGCGGTTGCGGAACCGGCCCGCGAGCCGCTCGGCCATCGGCAGCCAGGCCTTGACCAACTCCTGCCGCAGGGCGTCACGTTCGGGCCCGTGCGGCATCTCGGTGAGCCTGCGGAATGCTGCTGCCGTGTCGGGGGCGTCGTCGTGCGGGTGGCGCTTAGTCTGTCGCGCGTCGGGTCGCATGATGCGTCGCAACTCCCTTATGGGGTGGCCTTTGCGTTGAAGGGTCACCGTGGGATGCGCGCGGGGCCGCGACGGGCACACCCGGGCGAGCGAAGCCGCTCCCACGGACGTGCCTCCGGTCCGAAGCACTGTCAAGTCCGCCTGCCCCGAGGTCCCGGCGACAAACAAACGCGTGCCGCGCGGGCGGTGCCCGCAGACGGTGGGCACCGCCCCTGCGCCGTCATGCGGCGCGGTGCGCGACTTCCGCCTCGTCGGCCTGCGCGACGCGCTTGACCTGCGCGGCCGAGGCCAGCAACCACTCCTCGTACCGGCCGAGTGCCAGGACCACGCCCAGCATCACCACCGGGATGAACACAGCGAGAACCGCCATGACTCCTTCTCTCCCCGATCGCCGTGGGGGGTGCTCCGGCCGGGTCTCCCCGCTTCGTCGGGGCAAACCCCGAATGGAGTGGCCGCGCAGGGGTACTGCGGCGGGACCCGGACACCCCACAGAAAGGGCCGAGCCATGGCTGTTGTCGTAAGGGACGTCATGACACCGGGGGTCGTGGCGGTGGGCCCCGACGCCTCGCTGGTGGAAGCGGCGCAGCTGATGCGCGCGCAGGACATCGGTCATGTTCTGGTGGCCACGGCCGGCCGGGTGGTCGGCGTGCTCACGGACCGGGACATCACGCTGCGGGCCGTCGCCGACGGCGCCGATCCCCTCACCGTCAGCGCGCAGGCCGTCTGTACGCCGGACCCGGTGATGGTCGCCCCGGACGACGCGGTGTCCTCGGCGGTCAGCCTGATGCTCGAGAACGCCGTGCGCAGGCTGCCCGTCGTCGAGGACGGGCGGCCGGTGGGCATGGTGACGCTCAGCGACCTCGCAGCGTCGGCCTGACGACCGGACGGAGAGGACCCCGGAAAACCGCGGAGAACCGCCCCGGCCCCGGGCCGGGCGGGGTCCTGGCCCGGTCCGCAGGGAGCGGGTCCGGTTGCACGGGTGGTGCGGGGGGAGCGACCGGACCCGCGGCGCGGGCCCGGCCCGGCCGGGGGCCGGGCCGGATCATCCCCGGTGGTCCGTCACGGCCGTTGCTCCAGGGGCGGGTTACGCGTCCATGGGCGACGACCGGCCCAGCCGGTGACAGGTGAAACGATAAATCCGTCGCTCCCCGGGGCGCGATCCGCTGAACGCAGCCACTGTCCGTATAGCGCACGGCGCCGGCGAAGGACCAGCCCCGCAGTTTCAGTTTCAGCCGCGCGGCTTCAGCCCCGCAGCGTCTCGGAGGGCAGCTCCCCGAACCTGGCGTGGTACTGCTCGGCGAACCTGCTCAGATGGGTGAAGCCCCACCGGTGCGCCACCTCGCTCACGCTGAGCGCGCCGGGTTCCGCCGCCCGCAGTTCGTCGCGCACGCGGGTCAGCCGCACATCCCGTACGTACGCCATGGGCGACATGCCCACGTAACGGCGGAACGCCTCCTGGAGCCAGCGCACCCCGACCCGCGCCTCGGCGGCGAGCCCGGCGGGTGTGAACGGGTGCTCGGGCCGCTCGTGGACGGCGTCCATCGCGCGCTTCACCGGCGCGGGCCGCAACCTGTCCGCCGGCGCGGTGAGTTCGGCGCGGAAGGGATGATCGACGGCGAGCAGCAGGCCGCTCAGGATCGCCTCCTGAAGGGGCGCCGCGACCAGCGGCGACGTGTAGAGCGATGCCCGGGCCTGCGAGGTGGCGTCGGGCTCCTCGCGCAGATCCTGGATGACCGTGGTGACGAGCCGGGTCCAGCTCCGGCCCGGGCCGCGGGTGGTGTCGAGTTCGGGGGCCAGCGCCAGCGGGGCGCGGGCCGGCCTGCCGAGGAGCTGCTCCAGACGCCGCTCCAGCGCTTCGCGGCCCATCTTCACGGCGAGGACCCGGCAGTCGCCGGTCCACCGCTCCACCACCGTGTCGCCGACGGGCTGGAAGACCCCGGCTCGCTCCGCCGTCGCGACGGTGCCCGCGCCGCCGCCCTGCCGGAAGCGCATGTGCCCGCCGAGCAGTATGTTCACGTGGTAGGCGCCCAGCTCGCCGAGCCGCATCCGGACATCGGCGCCGCAGCTCAGTTGGCCGACGGTGAGCGAGCCGAGCTGTCCGATGTCGAACTCGGCCCGGAAAGCGCGCGGTCCGTCGATGACGTCCATGTAGTTGCTGTAGAACGTGGCACCGATCATCTGCCGTGCCTCGTCCACGTCCGCGGTCCTGAAAGACGTCCTCAACGCCTCGGCGCTCACGCGTGACCACCCGCTCCCCCGATGTCGCTCGTGCTCCCCGGCGGCTACACCTTGCGGCCCAACAGACTCAGCAGCTCCGTCTGCTCGTCGGCGCCCTGTGGTGGCTCCACCGCGGGGGCGAAGAGCCCTGTCTTCGCCAAGTCCGCAGCGTACGGCTTGATTTCCCGCAGCGAGAAGGAGACGAGGTCATCCGGAAGCTTTTCGTCCGCGCCGATTGCCCGGGAGAGGTCCCAGGCGTGTACGACGAGGTCACTGATCATCTGCCCGCAGTAGAAGTCCGCGCCGGAGTCGCCGGAGGAAAGGTGGACCGTGCGGTCGAGGGCGCCCGGCTCGCCGAACGCCTCACGGGACGCCTCGGCCGCCGTGTCCCAGGAGGCGACCGGGTCGGGGCCGAGCATGTCACCGTCGAAGGCGTCGCCGACCGAGTCGATGGTGGCGCCGTCACGGACGAGCGGGGGCACCCAGAGCTGCTCGGTGGTGAGGTGGTCGACGAGGTCGTGCACCGACCAGTCGGTGCACGGCGTGTCCGCGTCCCACTGGTCGGCACCGACCGCGTGCACGCGGTCGGTGAACAGTTCGAGGGCGGCCGCGTGCCGGGCGAGGAGCGGGTGACCCGCCTGGTCGGACGGGTCCGCTGTGCCAGTCGTGTCTGCCATACCCGCCATTGTCCTCCCGGAGCCGGGAGGCGCTACCGGTCACGGCCTTCCCGGAGGCGTACGCCGGCCCTCCCCGGAACCGGAGGCCGCAGCGGCCTCCCCGGACCCGAAGCCCCCGCACCGGAACACGAAGCCCCCGCTACCGTGCGCGCTCCACCCGGCGTTCGTCCCAGACCGGCTCCTGCGTCTCGCGTACGAGGCCGTCGCTGCCGAAGACGAGGTAGCGGTCGAAGGAGCGGGCGAACCAGCGGTCGTGCGTCACGGCGAGGACCGTTCCCTCGTAGGCCTCGAGGCCCTCCTGGAGGGCCTCGGCCGATTCGAGGTCGAGGTTGTCGGTGGGCTCGTCGAGCAGCAGGGCGGTGGAGCCCTCCAGCTCCAGGAGCAGGATCTGGAAGCGCGCCTGCTGGCCGCCCGAGAGCCGCTCGAAGCGCTGCTCGGCCTGTCCGGTGAGCTCGTAGCGGCGAAGGCGCGCCATGGCGGGCCCCTTCGCCTGGGCGTGCTCGCGCCACAGGATGTCCAGGAGTGTGCGGCCGAAGAGCTCCGGGTGGGCGTGGGTCTGCGCGAAGTGGCCCGCCACGACGCGCGCGCCGAGCTTCCACTCGCCGGTGTGGGCGACGTCGCCGCCCGCGAGGAGGCGCAGGAAGTGCGATTTGCCCGATCCGTTCGAGCCGAGGACGGCGACCCGTTCGCCGTAGAAGACCTCCAGGTCGAAGGGCTTCATCAGGCCGGTCAGTTCGAGCCCCTTGCAGGTGATCGCCCGGACGCCCGTACGCCCGCCGTGCAGCCGCATGGTGATGTCCTGCTCGCGGGGCGGCTCCGGCGGCGGCCCCGCCTCCTCGAACTTGCGGAGCCGGGTCTGCGCGGCGGCGTACCGCGAGGCCAGCTCATGGCTGACGGACGCGGCCTGGCGCAGGCTGAGCACCAGCTTCTTCAGCTGGGCGTGCTTCTCGTCCCAGCGCCTGCGCAGCTCCTCGAAGCGGGCGAACCGCTCGCGCCGCGCCTCGTGGAAGGTGGCGAAGCCGCCGCCGTGCACCCAGGCGTCGGCGCCCGCGGGCCCCGGTTCGACGCTGACGATCTTCTCGGCGGCGCGGGAGAGGAGCTCGCGGTCGTGGGACACGAAGAGAACGGTCTTCCGGGTCTCCTTGAGCCGCTCCTCCAGCCACCGCTTTCCGGGTACGTCGAGGTAGTTGTCCGGCTCGTCCAGGAGCAGCACCTCGTCGCCGCCGCGCAGCAGGGCTTCGAGCACGAGCCGCTTCTGCTCGCCGCCGGAGAGGGTGCGGACCTCGCGGAACTGCGCCTTGTCGTACGGGATGCCGAGCGCGGCCGTCGTGCACATGTCCCAGAGCGTCTCGGCCTCGTAGCCGTGCGCCTCGGCCCAGTCGGAGAGCGCCTGGGCGTACTGGAGCTGGGCCGCCTCGTCGTCGACGGTCATGATCAGGTGCTCGGCGACGTCCACGGCCTTCGCGGTCTCGCGGATGCGGGAGTTCGACACGGAGACCAGCAGGTCGCGCACGGTCGTCTCGTCGCGTACGGAGCCCACGAACTGCGGCATGACGCCGAGGCCGCCGCTGACGGTGACGGTGCCGCCGTGCGGCTGGATCTCGCCCGAGATCAGGCGGAGCAGGGTGGTCTTGCCCGCGCCGTTCGCCCCGACGAGGGCGACGACGGCGCCCTCGCCGACACGGAAGGAGACATCACCGAGCAGAGCTCGGCCGTCCGGCAGGTAGTACTCGATGTGCGCGGCTTCTAGATGTCCCATGCGGGGGATTGTCCGTGGGCGGCGCGCACCACCGCAAATGCGTTTAGCCACCCCCTGCCCGGCGGGCATCCCACTCCCTCCCCCGCCCGCGTCCGGCCTAGGCCCGTCCCGCCTTCCCGCCCCGCCCCGACCCGCCCCGTCGGTTTTGCGACTTCTGTGGGGGTGCAGGCGAGGGGAGAGTCCCCGGGGGTACCCGGCTCCCATGCCTCTGCGAAAACGTCTCATCGTCCTCGATCGTCAGACCTTCGACGCCGTCGCCACCCGGCACTGGCCGGGAGCCGACCGGCTTCTGCCCCGGCTCAGCCGCAGCGCGAACCACGGCCTGCTCTGGTTCGGTGTGGGTGCCGGGATAGCGGCGACCGGATCGCCCCGCGCCAGGCGTGCCGCGCTGCGCGGGAGCATGTCGCTCGCGCTCGCTTCCGCCACCATCAACACCCTCGGCAAGCGCTCGGTGCGCCGGGCAAGGCCGCTGCTCGACGGGGTGCCGCTGATGCGGCAGCTGAAGCGGCAGCCGGTCACCACGTCCTTCCCCTCCGGGCACTCCGCGTCGGCCGCCGCCTTCGCCACCGGGGTCGCGCTGGAGTCGCGGGCCTGGGGCGCCGGGGTCGCGCCCCTCGCCGGCGCCGTCGCGCTGTCCCGCGTCTACACCGGCGTGCACTTCCCGAGCGACGTCCTCGCGGGAGCCGCGCTCGGCGCCGGTGCGGCCTTCGCGGTGCGCGGCATGGTGCCGACCAGGGATCTGCTGCCGCCGGGCAGGCCCCGCATGGACGCCCCCGCCCTGAGCGGCGGCGAGGGACTGGTGCTCGTGGCCAACTCCGCCACCCGCGCCGCCCCCGAACGTACGCAGGCGCTCCTGGACGCCCTGCCCCTCGCCGAGGTCGTGGAGTGCGGCCCGGCGGAGTTGGGGGCCGAGTTGGAGAAGGCCGCGGGACGCGCGCGAGTGCTCGGGGTGTGCGGCGGGGACGGCACGGTCAACGCGGCGGTACCGGTCGCCCTGCGCCATCGACTGCCGCTCGCGGTCCTGCCGGGCGGCACGCTCAACCACTTCGCGTACGACATCGGGGTCGAGGAGCCGCGTGATCTGTGCCGAGCCGTCGAGGCGGGCGACGCGGTCGCCGTGGACGTCGGGCGTTTCAGCTCCGGGAGCGGCCCGCGGGGCTACTTCCTCAACTCCCTGAGCCTCGGCGTCTATCCCGAACTGGTGCGGCTGCGCGACCACTGGACCCACCGCATCGGCAGCCGGGCCGCCGCCGTCCTCGCCGCCGCCCGGCTCCTGCGCGACGACCGGCAGCCGCTGAACGCCGAATTCCGTGGCGAGCAGCGGGTGTTGTGGCTGCTCTTCGCCGGCAACTGCGCCTACCACCGGCCCGGCTTCACCCCCGGTCGCAGGCTCGACCTGGCCGACGGACTGCTCGACGTACGCATCGTGCACGGCGGCCGCAGGCCGGGCACGCGGCTGCTGGCCGCGGCGCTCGCGGGGCCGCTCAGGCGCTCGCCGGCGCAGGCCGCCGTGCGGCTGCCCCGGCTGCGCGTCGACGGCCTGGAGGAGGGGGTCGAGGTGTCGTACGACGGCGAAGCGGCCGTCGTACAGGGCGAGTTGCTCATCGACAAGCTGCCGGAGGCGCTGACCGTGTACCGCCCGCTCCCGGACGAGCGCTGACCACGACGACGGCCACGGCGACCACCGTGGCGACCACCACGACTGCCCACATAGTGATACGCGGGTCTCATTATTCGACATGACGGCGTAACGTTCGGCTCACCGCAGCGAGCGGCAGCGAACACGAGGGAGTACCCGTCATGCCGGAGGAGACCGCCGTCTACACGCACGGACACCACGAGTCCGTCCTGCGCTCACACACCTGGCGGACCGCCGCCAACTCGGCCGCCTACCTCGTCGGCTCGATCAAGCCGCACATGCGGATCCTGGACATCGGCTGCGGCCCCGGCACCATCACCGCCGACCTGGCCGAACTGGTCCCCGACGGCCACGTCACGGGCGTCGACCAGGCACCCGGCATCCTGGACCGCGCCCGCGCGACGGCGGCCGAACGGGGCCTGGAGAACGTGGAGTTCGCCGTCGCCGACGTACACGCCCTGGACTACCCGGACGACAGCTTCTGCGTCGTCCACGCCCACCAGGTGCTCCAGCACGTCGGCGACCCGGTGCGCGCCCTGAGCGAGATGCGGCGCGTCTGCAAGCCGGGCGGCATCGTCGCCGCCCGCGACGCGGACTACTCGGCGATGACCTGGTATCCGGCCTCCCCCGTCCTGGACGACTGGCTGGACCTGTACCTGCGGGTGGCCCGCGCCAACGGCGGCGAGCCGGACGCGGGGCGCCGCCTCAAGTCGTGGGCGCTGGAGGCCGGTTACCCGGCCGCGGACATCACCGCGAGCGCGGGCACCTGGTGCTACGGCTCGCAAGAGGAGCGCGCCTGGTGGAGCGGGCTCTGGGCGGACCGCACGGTCGCCTCCTCGTACGCCGAACGCGCCGTCGAGGGCGGGCATGCCGACGCCGGTCAACTGCGGGCCGTCGCCGACGCGTGGCGGGAGTGGGGAGAGCGCGACGACGGCTGGTTCGCCGTGCTGCACGGGGAGATCCTCTGCCGCAAGTGACGGCCGGCGCTTCCGCAAGTGACGGCAGGCGCCGTCACGAGCGATGCCCTACGGCACGTACGGGTTCCCGATTGCCTGCGTAGAGAGCCGAGTTGGGGATACTCGGGTGAGCAGGAGGTAAGACACTATGGTTCCTATTCTGCTCGTCCTTCTGCTGGCCCTGCTCCTCTTCGGCGCGGGTTTCGCCGTGAAGATTCTCTGGTGGATCGCCATCGCCGTGCTCGTCATCTGGCTGGTCGGGTTCCTGATGCGCAGCACGACGGCCTCCGGGACGAGGTCGCGCTGGTACCGGTGGTAGCGGTCCCGCGTTTGCGGACACACCCGGCCACAGTCGGCCACCCTGCCCATGCGGACACACTCGTCCACCACGTCCCCGAGCCCGCGGGTCTCAGCCCGCGGGCTCAGCCGTGCCCGGCTCGGCGAAGCTGTACGGAGGCAGCGGGCCACGCACCCTCAGGTCCAAGTGGGGCTGATCCACGCGTAGTTCGTCCACCGCGCAGAGGAATCCCCCGGCCGCGTCCCGGTGCACGAGGAAGGAGAGGTCGGTCAGCCAGCCGGAGCCCGCGGGCTCCGCGTGGACCGCCTCGGTGGTCGCCTCCAGGGCACGCCGTACATGGTCGGCGTCGCTCGCCTCCCGCGCCCGTACGGTCGCCGCGACCTTCTCGCCCAAGTCGAGCTTCTGCTCGTAACTGCCGCCCCGGAGAAGCTGATTGGCTTCGACCATGGCCCGCAGTTCCGGGTTCTCGCCGAGGACCTGGTGCAGGACGGCCCGCTCGTTGTGGGAGACCTTCACGTTGTACTCGACCCTGCTGTCCAGGGCGCGCAGCCGCTCCGCGTAGTGGTCGGCCCGCTGCGCGAGGATCGCCAGGACCGCCTCGTCGTCCGGCGCGAGGCTGCCGAAGCGCATCGGCAGGACGGCGCCCGGAGCGCCCGCCTCGGACAGGACGCCGTGGTGCGCCTCCAGGTCTCGCCTGCCCGGCCGCAGGTCCGCGGGAACGTCGCTGACCAGCGCCGCGAGCTCCCCGCACCGCAGAATCCTGACGGGCAGGGGCGGTGCGCCGACGCCGTCCATCCTCTCCGGCAGATCCGGGTGCGGTCCTGCGACGATGCCGTAGATGTACGTGCTCACTGAACTCGCTCCTCACTCCACCGCAAGGAGTCCGGGTGACCCCGGGAGCCCGCGGCAAACCTCAGCCGCGCAGCGCGCGCAGCTTTCGGCGGGCCGGGCCCAGGGCACGCCCCGACCGCAGGAGGCCCTCCCAGGGGTCGGTGCGCGCCTGCTCGACGGCGTCCTCGATGGTCCAGCGGCGGGCCGAGAGCGCGGGATCGTCGAGGTCGTCCCAGGCGACGGGCACGGCCACCGGGGCGCCCGGTTTGGCGCGGACCGAGAAGGGGGCGACGGCGGTCTGCGCGTACGCGTTGCGCTGCACGTCGAGGTAGAGGCGGTCGCCGCGGTCCTTCTTGCGGGCGGCCGTGGTGAACTGCTCCGGGTGGGCCAGGGCGAGCGTCTCGGCGACGTCCTTGGCGAAGGCTCGTACGTCGTCGAAGTCGTGGCGGCCGTTGAGCGGCACGATGACGTGCAGCCCGCGCGAGCCCGTGGTCATCAGGGCGGACGGCAGTCCGATGTGGTCGAGCAGCTCGCCCACGAGCCGTGCCGCCTCACGCACCGGCCCGAAGTCGTCCTTGGCCGGGTCGAGGTCGAAGACGAGCCGGTCCGGGTTGTCGATGCCTCCCGTACCACTGGTGCCGCCCGTACCGCCCCTGCCGCCGGTCCGGGACAACCAGCGGTGCAGCGTGAGACAGGCCTGGTCGGCCAGGTAGAGGAGGGTCGCGGTGTCGTCGCACACGGTGTGCGTGACGGTGCCGCCCTCCTTGGGGACCTCGGCCCGGGTGATCCAGTCCGGGTAGTGGTCGGGGGTGTCCTTCTGCATGAAGCGGGGGCCGTCGAGGCCGTCCGGGTGCCGTTCCAGCATCAGCGGCCGGCCACGCAGGTGCGGCAGCATGAAGGGGGCGACGGCCCGGTAGTAGTCGGCGAGGTCGCTCTTCGTGTGACTCGGATGGCCTTCTTCGCCGCCGGCCGGGAAGAGGACCTTGTCGGGGCGGTGCAGCGGTACGGTGCGGCGTCCTGCCCGCAGGGTGCGTGTGCTGGTCGTGCGGGGTGTCATGTGGGGTTCCTTTCATGTTGCACAGGGGTGCTGCCAACACCTGGAAGAGGGGGGACGGCGGGCGTGCCCCCGGCCGCGCGCGCCGGAAGGATTGCAGGTCGACGGTTCAGGTCGGACCTCAGTGAGCGAGGCACACCATGGCGAACGGAACGCGGAGACATCCGGGGCACCCGGAGCGCCGTCCCCCCGGGCGCCGGCCCGGGGCGGGCGGCCTGCGCGCCCTTCCCGCCGCCCGGCCGGGCGGCGGCGAGCCCGCCGCTCCCCCGCCCGTCCACGCCGCGTTCGCGCTGTGGATCACCGCGGTCGTCGCGGGCTTCGTCGAGACGGTGCTCATGGGCGGCAGGCTGCTCGCCGACGGCGAGGCGTCCGCCGGTGAGCTCTCGGGCGGTCTGCTGCTTCGGATGACCGTGTTCTCGGCGGCCGTCCTGCTCGCCGTCCAGCTGCGCCACGGCAGGAACTGGGCCCGTCTGGCGCTCGCCGCGGGGCTCGGCGTCCTCGGCACGCTGTCCCTGGTGACCGAGCCCGTCCGGTGGCTCGCGGACCATCCGCTGGGGGACGCCTTCCGCGATGCGGGGGCGGTGGACGTCCTGTCCGGCGCGAGCCGCGTGCTGCATCTGAGCGCGGTGCTCACGGCGACGGTCCTGATGTTCCGGCCCACGGCGAACGCCTGGTTCAGGGCGCGGGCCACGGCACCCGGCAGGCACTGACCGGGCTCACCGTACGACCGCCTGTTCCACGAGCAGCCGCGCCGCCGCCGCGATGGACTCGGCGTCGATGCCCGCCGCGTGCAGCTGCTCGTCGGGGGACGCGGAGCCCGGCATCGTCTTCACCGCCAGCCGCGCCAGGCGCGGTACCGGGCCCCCGTCGCCGAAGGCCTCCGCGACGGCGTCGCCGATGCCGCCCTCCGGCCGGTGGTCCTCGACGGTGAGCAGGCAGCCGGTGCGCTCGGCGGCCTCGCGCAGGGTCGCGCGGTCGACGGGCTTGACCGAGTACAGGTCGATGACGCGCACCTGGATGCCCTCGCGGTCCAGATACTCCGCCGCGGTCAGCGCCTCGTGCACGGTCACGCCCGCCGCGACCAGCGTGAGCCGGTCGGCGTCGGACGAGCGCAGGACCTTGGAGCCGCCGATCGGGAACTCCTCGCCGGGTCCGTAGATGACGGGTGTGTCCCCGCGCGACGTACGCAGGTAGCGCACGCCGTCCAGGTCGGCCATCCGGGCGATGAGCTGACCCGTCTGGTGGGCGTCGCACGGATACAGGACCGTCGAGCCGTGCACGGAACGGAGCATCGCAAGGTCTTCGAGGCCCATCTGGGACGGCCCGTCCTGACCGATGGCCACCCCCGCGTGGGAGCCGACGAGATTGATGCCGGCGCCGCTGATCGCCGCCATCCGGATGAAGTCGTGGGCGCGGGTGAGGAAGGCCGCGAACGTGGCCGCGTACGGGACCCAGCCGCGGACCGCGAGGCCCACCGCCGCGGCGACGAGTTGCTGCTCGGCGATGTAGCACTCGAAGTACCGCTCGGGGTGCTCCTTGGCGAAGTACTCGGTGCGCGTGGAGTCGCCGACCTCCCCGTCGAGGGCCACGATGTCGCCGCGCGCGGTCCCGAGCGCGGTGAGCGCCTGACCGTAGGCGTCGCGGGTGGCGACGGAATCGCCCACCTCGTGGCGCGGCAGATCCAGGTGACCGGTGCGGGTGGCGTGCAGCGCCCGCGCGGCGGCGGGCTTGCGCACCTCGACGTGCACGTCCTGTACGCCGCCCAGCTCCTCGATCGCCGATTCGGCGTCGGGCACGGGCTTGCCGTGCATGCCCTCGCGGTCTTCGAGGGAGGCGACTCCCTTGCCCTTGACGGTGCGGGCCAGGATGACCGTGGGCTGCCCCTTGGTGGAACCGGCCTCCCCGAAGGCGCGCTCGACGTCGTCCAGGTCGTGGCCGTCGATCTCGACGACGTGCCAGCCGAAGGCGGCGAACCTGCGGGCGTAGGCGTCCAGGTCCCAGGCGTGGCGGGTGGGACCGCGCTGCCCGAGGCGGTTGACGTCGACGACGGCGGTCAGGTTGTCCAGGTGCTCGTACCCGGCGTGCTCGGCGGCCTCCCACACCGAGCCCTCCGCCAGCTCGCTGTCGCCGCACATCACCCAGACGCGGTAGGGGATCCGGTCGAGCCGCTTGCCCGACAGGGCCATGCCGACGCCGATGGGGAGCCCCTGCCCGAGGGACCCGGTGGCGACCTCGACCCAGGGGAGGCGGCGCGGTGTCGGATGCCCTTCCAGGCGGCTGTCCCGCTTGCGGAACGTCAGCAGCTCGCTGTCGGTGATCACGCCCGCCGCCTTGTACGCCGCGTACATGAGCGGCGACGCGTGGCCCTTGGAGAGGATGAAGCGGTCGTTGCCGGGGTGGTCGGGCCGGTCGAAGTCGTAGTGCAGATGACCCGCGAGGAGTACCGCCATCAGGTCGGCGGCCGACATCGAGGAGGTGGGGTGGCCGGAACCGGCGGCATCCGCGGCCCGGACGGAGTCGACCCGCAGCTGCCGGGCGAGCTGGGCGAGTTCACTGGTGGTCATGGCGGGTCCTCCTTGGGGTGGGGGCTCTCGGTTCACGCGGTCCGTCGGCGGCGTCGGCCGCCGGTCATGTCGGCCGGCGGTCATGTCGGCCGTACGTCGTGCCGGCCGCCGGCTCCCGGCTCGTGAGACCTCCCGACGACCCTGGCACGCGGGTCCCTCGGTTCCCCCGGCGAATCGCCGCCAAACTCCGCCGGACCCCCGGGGCGGGACGGCACGTGCTCCGTTTGCCCGCCGGGCAGAGGGATACCCGTACGACACGCCGACGCAGGTACCGGGACCCCAGCCGACCTCCCCCGCCTCGCCGCGCCCCCCACCCCCGCAGGTATTCCAGGACGGTCCCGATGAAGGACGCAGTGCCCATCGAAAGCCCCGCCATGTCCGCCTACCAAGTGCCCGCGGACGCCCCGGAGGCGGACGGCACCTTCGCGTGGGAGAGCACGACCATCGTGATCGTCGAGGTGACGGCGGGCGGCGCCACGGGCACCGGATGGACCTACGCCCCCGCCTCCGCCGTGCCCCTGATGGCCGAGCAGCTCGTCCCCGCCGTCACCGGAATGGACGCGCTCGACATCCCCGCGGCGCACGCCGCGATGACGAAGGCGGTCCGCAACACCGGCCGGGCCGGAGCCGCCTCGTCTGCCGTGTCGGCGATCGACATCGCCCTGTGGGACCTGAAGGCACGCCTCCTGGAGATTCCGCTCGTACGGCTCCTCGGCGCGGCCCGCGACGAGGTCCCCGTCTATGGCAGCGGGGGTTTCACGACGTACCACTCGACACATCTGGCGGCCCAGCTGAACGGCTGGGTGCACGGCCAGCGCATACCCCGCGTGAAGATCAAGGTCGGTGAGGCGTGGGGGCGTGCGGTCACCCGCGACGTGCTGCGGGTGCGCACCGCGCGCGACGTCATCGGCCCGCAGGCCGAGCTGTACGTCGACGCGAGCGGCGGCTACACCCGCAAGCAGGCGGTCCGGGTGGGCCGGGTCCTGGCCGAGCACGGGGTGGGCTGGTTCGAGGAGCCGGTGCAGGAGGACGACCTGCGCGGGCTCGCATTGGTGCGGGACGCGCTGGTCTGCGACGTGACGGCGGGCGGATACGGCCACGGCCTCGCGTACTTCGCGCGGATGGTCCCCTCCGTGGACTGCCTGCAACTGGACGCGACGCGCTGCGGCGGCCTGACCGAGTGGCTGCGTGCCGCGGCCCTCGCGCAGGCACACGGGATCGAGGTCTCGGCCCGCTGCGCCCCGCACGCGCATGCCGCGGTCGCCGCGTGCGTACCGAATCTGCGGCACATCGAGTGGTTCCACGACCATGTGCGGATCGAGTCGATGTTCTTCGACGGCGCCCTCGACCCGACGGGCGGCACCGTCCGCCCGGACGGCGGCGTCGGTCACGGCCTGGAGCTGCGGCGCACCGAGGAGGTCGAGGAATACCGGGTCGCGTGAGGGCGCCCGGGCCTGCCACGCTCGGCTCATGCGAACGACGCGGGCACTGCTCATCGGGGGCCGTTCCGGGGCCGGCAAGTCCTCGGTCGGCCTGGAGGCCGTCGCGCTCCTGCGGGCGGCGGACGTGGGGCACGCGTACATCGAGGGCGATGTCCTGGACGCGGTCCACCCGGCACCGGACGGCGACCCCGACCGCTCCCGGATCACCGAGCGCAACCTCGCGGCGCTCTGGGCGAACTACACCGGCCTCGGCTGCCACCGCCTCGTCTACACGAACACGGCATGCGTCCTCGCCGGCGAGGAGTGGATGTTCACCAGTGCCCTGCGCGGGCCTCGCCTCATCCGCGTACTCCTGACGGCGTCGGATGCCACCGTCGAGGAACGTCTCAGGGCCCGCGAACAGGGCTCGGAGCTCGAACAGCAGCTGCGCAGAAGCGCGTTGATGGCCCGGCACCTGGAGGAGCACGCGGCCGAGGGCACCCTTCGCGTCGCGACGGACGGGCGGCGGGTGGGGGACATCGCGGCCGATGTGGTGGCCGCCACGGGGTGGCACCCCCGGAAGTCGCCCGAAACGATCTCGAACGGCGGCCGGGCCAACTAGGCTCGTCCGTATGGAGATCCTGGGAGCCACGCTGCGTATCTGCGTCGAGGACCTGGAGTCCTCGGTCGCCTTCTACGAACGCCTCTCGGGCGGTACCGCGCAGCGCTTCGAGCGAGAGGGCGTGTCCGTCGCGGCGGTCGGGTGCTTTCTGTTGATGAGCGGGCCGGAGCGCGAGCTGGAGATCCTGCGCAAGGTCTCGGCGACGATCGCGGTACCGGACGTCGACGAGGCCTACTCCGTCCTGAACGCGTCGGGCGCCCGGGTCATCGCGGGCCCCGTCCCGACGCCGGTGGGCCGCAATCTCATCGCGGTGCACCCGGACGGCACGGTCTTCGAGTACGCGGACCGGCGCCCCGCGACCTGACCGGTCTGCCCGTATCCTCCACGGCAGGCAGGCAGGCAGGCAGGCGGGCCGGAGCGGAGGACGGTGCACGTGGCGGGCAGTACGGCGGACGGTACGGAACGGGTCTCGATGAGCGCCCGGGCGCGCGAGGCCGTCCGGCAGCGCATCGTGGACCGCCGCTATCCGCTGGGAGCGCGCCTGGTCGAGCGCGAGGTCGCCGAGGAGCTGCGGATGTCGCGGGTCCCGGTCCGCGAGGCGATGCGCGCACTGGTCGCCGAGGGCCTCCTCGAACTCCTGCCGCACAGCGGAGTGCGGGTGCGCCGCCTGGAACGCGCCGATGTGCGGCACTTGTACGAGGTGTGGGAGCCGCTCGCGATCCAGGCGTCCCGGCTCTCCGCACGCCGGGTGGCGGCGTTCGCGCCGGACGAACCGCCGGAGCTCGCCGCGCTGCGGGCCACGCTCGGCCAGGCCGAGCAGGCGTCGGACGTGGACGACGGACCGCGCGAGGTCGCCGCGCACAGCGCGTTCCACGAGGGCATCGTGACCCTCTCCGGCAATCCCCTGCTCGCCCGCACGATGGAGCAGCTGAGCTGGCAGCTCCAGCTCCTGTTCGGCATGCGCGCCGAGCCGGACCACATGCGGGCCCAGCATGACCTCATCTACCGCCAGATCGCGGCGGGCGACGAGGAGACAGCCGCGGCGAGCACGCTGCTGCACGTACGGGACAGCCAGGCGGTGGCGCTGAGGGCGCTGTTCGAGGAGAGCGCCTCCTAGCCTTCTGTATACCAATGTACGCGTGACGGCCTCCCGGTTGACTGCTGCCCGGCATATATCCGCACATGTCCAGGCCCCTCCTTGCGGGCCACTTCATCTTGGTATACAAACTGCGAACGCGTTCCCTCCGCTACCCCGTATCCCGTCCTGTCCTGTCCTGGAGCAGCCCATGTGCGTCGAGTCCGTTCCTCCGCCCTCCTCCCGGCTCACCCGGCGCGGCGTCCTCGCGGGTGCGGCGGCCCTCGCCGGGACCACCGCCGCGCTGACCGCCGCCGCGCCCCGGGCGAACGCGAGTACCGCACGCGAGGGGCGGCGGACCGGCGGCGACCTGGTCGTCGAGGGCGGCACCCTCCTCGACCCGGCGACCGGCGAGGTGACCGAGGACGCGGTGGTCGTCATCGCGGACGGCGTCGTCCGCTCGGCGGGCAGGCGCGGCAAGGCCGCGGTGCCCGAAGGCGCCGAGGTGCTCGACGCGCACGGGCGCTGGATCCTGCCGGGGCTCGTCGAGGCGCACATCCACCTCAACACCGCGACCGAGGCACGCGACGCGGTGCTGCTCGGTGCGACCAGCGCGCGCAGCGGTTCGACCAACTTCTATCAGGACATCGCCGTACGGGAGTTGGCCCGCGAGGCGCCCGGCCAGGCCCCCCGCCTTCGCGCCGCGGGCATCTTCGTCACGCCCGACCTCGGCGACACGATCCTCGCCGACCCGGAGCTGACCCCGCTCGCCAAGCTGCGGGAGGGCGTGCGCTCGCCCGAGGCGCTGCGCCGTGTCGTCGAGGTCAACCTCGCCCGCGGCGCCGACGTCATCAAGACCAGGGTCAACGAGCGGGCCGGTCTTCCCGAGCAGGATCCGCTGGCCCAGGTGTACGACCGCGAGCAGCTGTCCGCCGTGGTCGCGGCGGCGCGGCGCGGCGGCAAGGGCGTGCTCTGCCACAGCTACAGCGAGAAGGGCTGCCACGACGCCGTCATGGCGGGCATCCGGTCGTTGGAGCACGGCGCGTTCGTCGGCGAGCGCACGCTGCACGAGATGCGGCGCAGGGGCACGTACTTCACGCCGACCCTCACCGCGATCGCCGGGCTCGCCGAGTCCTCGGACCCCGTCCTCGCGGAGCGCGGCCGTCAGTACCTGCCGGTCCTGAAGCGGGCGGTGCTCGCCGCGCACGAGCTGGGCGTGCCGCTCGCGGCGGGCACGGACTCCTCCGGCGGCAAGATCAAGCCCATCGGCCGCGAGGTGGAGCTGATGCGCGCGGCGGGGCTCTCCGCGCTCGACGCGATCCGCACGGCGACGACCGGTGCCGCGAAGCTGCTCGGTCTGGAGCGCACCGCGGGGCGTCTCGCGCGCGGCTTCGCCGGTGACGTGCTCCTCGTGGACGGCGATCCGCTGGCCGACGTGACGGTCCTCAAGAAGCCCGTACGCGTGGTGCGTTCGGGCTTCGCGCTCTGATACCGGCCGAGTCCCCCCACCCCGAATCCCCTGCAGGAGACCTCCATGACGCCCCTCTCCCGTCGCGGCATACTCGCCGGTGCCGCAGCCCTCGCGGGCACCGGAGCCGCCCTTTCGGCAGCCACCCCGGCCGCCGCTTCCCACGGCGACAGCGGCAAGCGCCCCAAGGCCGTGGTGTTCCGCGACGTCCGTCCCTTCGGGGCGAAGACGCCCGTGGATCTCACGGTGGTCGGCGGGCGGATCACGGACCGCCCGGCGCCCAAGGGTGCCGAGGTGATCGACGGCGGTGGCCGCGTCGCCCTGCCCTCGCTGGTGGACGCCCACATCCACCCGGACAAGACGACCTGGGGCAGTTCCTGGGTGACGCGGAAGCCCGCGAGCGGCATCGCCGACTACTGCGAGCAGGACGTGGAGATCTTCAAGAGCCAGCCGCGGCCGGTCGGTGAGCGGGCGTACGGCCTGATGTCGCACGCCGTGACCCGCGGCACCCGCGCGATGCGCGCGCACGTGGACGTGGCGCCCGCCTACGACCTGGCCGGGGTCGAGGGCGTGAACGCGGCCCGCAAGCGCCTCGGGCACGCCCTCGACGTGCAGGTCGTGGCCTTCCCGCAGCACGGAGTGATCCGTACCCCCGGCACGGCCGAGCTCCTGGAGGAAGCGGCGCGCTCCGGGGCCGTCGATCTGGTGGGCGGCATCGACCCGATCAGCTTCGACGACGCGATGGACGAACAGCTCGACCTGGTCTTCGGCCTCGCGGACCGCCACGGTGTCGGCGTCGACATCCACCTGCACGACCGCGACGAGAAGGGCACGAAGGTTCTGCGGGCCATCATCGAGCGCACCAAGGCGCTCTCCCTGCGCGGCAAGGTCACGGTCAGCCACGTCTTCTGCCTGCCGAACCTCTCCGACACAGAGCTGGGCAGGATGGCGGCCGACCTGGGCGAGCAGGACATCTCCCTGACGACGGTCGCGCCGAACGAGTCCCTGGTCCTGCCGATCGGGAAGCTGCGCGCGCACGGCGTGCGGGTCGGGCTCGGCTCGGACGGGGTGCGCGACGCGTGGAGCCCGTTCGGCAACGCGGACATGCTGCACCGCGCGCACATCCTCGGCTGGGTCACCGACGTCCGCCTCGACGACGAACTGGCCGCCTGTTACGACGTGGGCGCACACGGCGGCGCCGACGTGATGGGCCTGGACCACGCGAACCTCGAACCCGGCGCACCGGCCGACTTCGTCCTCGTGCGCGGCGAGAACGTGCAGCAGGTCCTGGTGGACATGCCGCAGCGGGACATGGTGGTCCACGGCGGCCGGATCGTGGCCAGGAACGGAGAGCTGGCGTAGCCGGCCACCGGAGGGGTCGACCGGCTCGCGGCCTCTCCGGGAACGTTCTCCCGGAGGGCGGCCGGGGGGCGGCCGGGGGGCGGCTGCCCCGCCCCCCGGGTACCTTCACTCCTCCGAACCCTCCCGCATCCGGTAGTCGTACCTGGCGGGCAGTTCCTCGTCGGTCGTCGCTCGCCACAACTCGCCGAGCACCTCCGCGCCCTCGCGCAGATCGGCCACCTCGAAGCCCTCGTCGAAGACCGCCCGCGCCGCGTCCCTGTCCCCCTCCGCCAGGAGCAACCGGACCTCGACGAGCCGGAATCGGCCCTCCGCGCGGGTGGACGGGTGCAGGCGCTCCCAGACGTCGCGGGCCGCCGCCTGACGGCCGGCCGCGAGGAGGACGGCTATCGCCTCCCTGCCGAGTGCCGCGCTCGCCGACGTCCACAGGACGCCGTCGTCGCGCCGCTCCTGGCACAGGTCGTCGAACGCCTCCGCGTACCGGTCCGCGGCGCGCTCGATGTGGCCCGAGTCCTCGTCGGCGATGGCGAGGCACCGCAGCAACGGCCAGCGCGAGGGGGCGAGTTCGAGGCCGCGCTCCCAGCTGCGCACCGCCTGCGCGCGGTCACCCGCGTGCCATTGCGCCACTCCCAGGTGGTACTCGGCGACCGGCCGAGCGGGCGCGGTCTCCAGCATGTCCCGCCAGTGCCGGGCCACCAGGGTCGGACCCGGCGGCGCGACCCGGCGCGGCTCGGGGACGGCGCCGGAGTGCAACAGCTCCAGCCACGGCTCCTGTTCGGGGCCCAGCGTCGACTCGGGGAACGGCGTGCCCGGCAACTTGTAGGCGGCGCGCAGGACTTCGAGGGCGCCCCATCCCGACCCGGTGGCGAGCACCTCGCCGGGCTCGGTGTCGGCGCACGGCCGCCACGCGTCGTAGGCCTCCTCCACCGCGGCCCGCGGCAGCGCGTCCGCGAGCCGGGCCCGCACCTCGTCGCGGGCGGCCCGCCAGTCGCCGCCGTGCACGGGGCCAGGCTCCGCCGACAGGGGTCCGTACGACTCCAGCCACGTGAACTCGCTCTCGGCGTCAAGGCGCACATGCTCCAGCTGTGTCCGCGCGAGGCCCGCCTGGATCTCCGCGTACCCGCCGGTGCCCGGCTCCGTCAGCCACTCCTGCCAGCGCTGGCCGCCTCTGCCGGAACCCCACACGAAGAGCTTGCGGCCACGCAGCAGGTCCGTCGACGTCTGGACGAGCCCGTGTCCGTCGTCGTCGAGCGCGGCGATCCAGCGGCGTGCCCGGTCGGGCACGTCGTAGAAGTAGTCGGCGGCGTACTCGCTGCGCAGCGGGTACGTCCGGTCCGCCCCGTCCGTCTCCGGCACCGGCACCTTGCGCAGGGCGCCCGAGTAACCGAAGTGCCAGGCCTCGTCCGCGGGCGCGATGACCCGGCGCTCCTCGGGCACCGCGATGTTGGACCACCAGTAGACCGGCACCGCCTTCTCGTGCGGATTGCGGATCCGCACCCCGACATGGAGGAAGTCGGAGTCTTCGGGCAGCCACAGGTCCACCTGGAACGGCACGTCCCGCAGCCGCTCCCACTCCCAGAGCCGCAGCATCTCGCCGCCGTCGGGCGCCGTCACGCGCGCGGCGTGCAGCGGGGCGCAGGACAGGGTCGTATGGCCGGTGGCGCCGATGTTCCATTCGATGCCGCCGGAGAACCATGCGCCGTTGAGCGCGAAGGCCGCGGGCTGCAACACCGGGTTGCGGTAGAGGAGTTCACGGCCCGTGGGCTTGTGGAAGAGCGAGTGGACGCGGCCACCGAAGCCCGGCAGGACGGTGGCGCGCAGCCGGTCGTTCTCGATGACCAGCGTGTCGATCGCCGTGTCGGTCCGCTCGCGGCCGTACCCGTCGAGGATGCGCGTCGGCAGGATGCCGCGCAGCGGCTCGTACCCCAGCTGCCGCGCCATGTCGCGCGGCAACCCTTCTCTGCCGCGCTCGTCCAGGGTGTGCACCTCGCGCAGCGGCCGAAGCGGCGGCAGGGGGTTCTCGGGGCCCAACGGGGCGGCGGGCAGCGTCAGTACGTCACGTCGCACGGTGGTCGTCACGATCACCATGGAACACGGTGGACGCCGTCCCGACCAGGGGCTCTCCCGGTCAGAATTGCGCAAAGGCGCGCGGCGCGGCCGGGGCGCAGCTACTCCGTGGCGGTCAGCGCCCAGCGTTCGTGGTCGCGCCAGGCCCCGTCGATGTAGAGGAAGTCCGGCGAGAAGCCCTCCAGCCGGTAGCCGCAGCGGCGGGCGAGCGCGATCGAGGCGGCGTTGCCGGGCTGGACGTTGATCTCCAGGCGGTGCAGCTTCATGACGTCGAAGGCGTACCGCGTGACGAGTCCGACCCCCTCGCTCATCAGACCGCGGCCCGCCGCGTGCGCGAAGGCGCCGTAGCCCAGCGCTCCGCACAGGAAGGCGCCCTCGACGATGTTGTTGATGTTGATGAACCCTGCGATGGCGCCACCGGCCGCGCGTCCGCGCCCCTTCTTGCGGCCCCACTCGCGACCCCGCTCGCAGACCAGGAACCCCGCCCGGTCCCGGCCCTCGATCAGCGCGCCCGCGTATTGCGCGTACGCCGCGTCCGTGATGGGCGGGAAGAGCCAGGGGCTGTGCAGTTGCCTGCTCTCGCGGGCCCGCGCGGTGAACTCGGGGCCGTCGGCGTAGGTGTAGGGACGTATGACTGCGTGCGGCCCCTCGGCCAGGGGGCGGGTGCTGTCGGACATCCGGCCACGTTAACCGCTGCCCGCGTCCGGCCCCGGCCTCACCTGCGCCGCCGGACGAAGTACGCGCCGCACAGCGCGCCGATCAGGCCGGTGCCGAGCAGCGCCACCCACAGCGGCATGGTCACCTCGGGGATCAGGAGTCTGATCTTGGTGTGGTGGGTGTTCTCGAAGATGAAGATCAGGGTGAGGACGGCGACCACCAGGACGACGATCCTGCCGGGCGTGAGAAAGCCGCCGGCGCCGCCCCTGGAATCGCCCTTGGAGCCGCCCGAGGAGGTGTTGGGACTCATGTGCGGACCTTCCGTCGGAGCTTCTGCCGGCCTCCCCCGGTCACCAGCATGGGCAGCTGGGCCGGGTTCGCGCGCGGTGGATGCCCTTCCGGAGTGCCGGTGTGGGCCGTACGGGTGAAACCCCGGGCGCCGGGTGTCAGCGGACGACGGGCAGTTCGATCACCCCGGTGTCCTGCGGGGCGCTGGTGACGGTCACCGGCTTCACGCCCCGGTTGCCGCCGTACGCGTCGTCGCTCGCCGCCACCACGAACCGCAGCTTGTGCCCCGCCTCGTACCGGTGCACGATCCCCGGCAGCGACACGGTGAACGGCTTCGTCACGTCCGGCACCCGCACGGGCGAGACGAGCCGGTGCACGAGCGTCTTCTTGCCGTCGGGCGCGACGTCGTACAGCTTGGCGAAGAGGACCAGTTTGTCGGCCGCGTCGCCGGAGTTCTGCACCTTCTCGGTCCGGGGCGAGACGACCTTGAGGGTGGCCTTCGCGGACCCGACGACGTCCAGGGCGGCGGGCAGCGGCTCGGTCGTCCAGTCGAGGTAGGTGCCCTTGGTGTCGTGCGGGGCGGGGTCGGGCAGGCCGATGAGACCGGCGAGGGAGCTCTCGGAGTGGCTCGTGGGGATCAGCCGGTTCCGGTACTCGCGGCTGCCGCGCGCGACCTTCTCGCGGTTGTCGACGAGCTTGCCGTCCCCGGACAGGTACAGCTTCCGGTTCGGCGCGGGCACCTTCGCGGCGGTCGCGTAGGTGCCGTTCGGTCCGCTGTCGGCGGGGACCCAGTCCTGGTGGTAGGCGAAGGCGGGCCCTGTGTCGGCGCCCTTGTTCTTCCGGAGGTAGCGGTCGAACCACGCGAGGACGCGCTTGCCGACGTAGCTCGTCTCCAGGTTGCCCTCGGACATGTTGAGTTCACCGGACGCCGGATCGGTGAGCCCGCCGCTGTGCCCCGCGGACTGCCAGATCATCCTGGCCGTGGTGCCCTGCGCCTTGAGCGTCTCGTACGTCGCCTGTGCCTCGTTCAGGTTGAAGAGGCTGTCGGCCTGGCCCTGGATCAGCAGCGTCGGCGCCTTGACCCGCGGCAGATAGGAGACGGGTGAGACGCTGCGGGCGTACTCCTGGAGCGCCTCGGTCTTGTCGGCGGGGTAGCGCCCGGAGTTGAGCGTACGGATCGTCTCGCAGGCCTTCGTGACGAAGTGCAGGCAGGCGAGGGAGTTGACGCGGGAGGGGTCCAGGCTCGGTTCGAGGAGCGGCTGGCCCTCGCCGATGAGGTAGAAGCCGTTCATCCACTGCCACTTGGCGGCGCCGGGAACGCTGCGGTCGGCGGCGTTGTTCGGGTCGAGCGAGTAGCTCAGGTCGTTCCAGGTGACCATCGGCACGAGGGCATCGACCCGGCGGTCCACGGCGGCCGTCGCCAGCTGGATCGCCCCGCCGTACGAACCGCCGATCATGCCGACGCGCGGGTCGGACCCGGCGTCCTTGGTGACGTAGTCGATCGTCGTGCCGTCGTCGGCCGCGCGCTTGCCCGCGAGGAAGTCGACGAGCCCGGAGGCCGCCTTGCCGTCGGTCTTCGGGTCGTCGAGGGAGATCAGGCAGCCGGACTTGCCGAAGCCGAGGCCGGAGTAGACGAGCCCGACATAGCCGCGTTCGGCGAAGGCCTTGCCGGTGGCCGCGGTCCCGCCGTCCGACTTGCTGCCGCCGAAGCCGTTGGTGGTCAGGACGGCGGGGGCGGGGTGCGCGGCGTCCACTCCGGCGGGGCGGTAGAGGTCGGCGTCGACGGTGCACTTCCTGCCGCCCGCGTCGACCGTGAACTTCAGCGGGGTGACCGTGTACTGGCCGGTGGCGCCCGCCGGCGCGGGGGCGGCGAGCGCGAGGGGCGCGGCAAGCGCGGCGCCCATGACGAGGGCCAGCGGGGCACGGGTGCGGGATGCGGTACGACGGGACACGAGACCTCCACGCTGAGGACAGCCGACTACCGACCGGTAAGTAACCGGCCGGAGTCATGTTGTGACACGTGTCAGGTGCGGGTCAACGCTCGTGACAGGACTTTCTCGCCGTGAACTGACGGAGATCCAGCGTGGGGGCGGCGCCCGGCACGAACAGGCCGTTCCTACGCCAGCGCGGGCACGTCCAGCGTCAACGTCGCCGCGTCCGCGTCCAGTTCGGCCGCGACCCCGAACGGGATCGTCAGCGCCCCGTCGCAGTGTCCGAACCCGAACTCCTCGACGATCGGCACCCCGCGCCCGCCGAGCCGGTCGAGCAGCATCGCGCGCACGGTGTCGTACGGATCGCAGTCCACCCACGATCCGAGGGCGACCCCGCGCACCCCCTCCAGCCAGCCCGCGCGGGCGAGTTGGGTGACATAGCGGTCCAGACGGTACGTCTCCTCGCCGATGTCCTCCAGGAAGAGCAGCCCGCCCCGCGCCGACGCGCGCACCCCGGGGGCGCCGATGTCCGCGGCGAGCAGGGAGAGGCAGCCGCCGAGCGTGACGCCCCGCGCCCGGCCCGGCACGAGCGCCGTCCCGCCCGTCGCGATCACCCTGGTCTGCTCCGGTGCGAAGAGCGTGGCCCGCAAGTGCTCCTGCGCGCGGGCGTTCTTGAGGAAGTCCAGGGCCGCGGTCATCGGGCCGTGCAGCGTGGCCAGGCCCAGTCGCGCCGCGAACGCCTCGTGCAGTGTCGTGATGTCGCTGTAGCCGACGAACACCTTGGGCCCCGCCGCCCGCATCGCCGTCCAGTCGAGCAACTCCACCATCCGCAGCGCGCCGTAGCCGCCGCGTGCGCACAGCACCGCGGAGACGGACGGGTCGCACCAGGCCTCCTGGAGGTCGCGGGCGCGGTCCGCGTCCGTGCCCGCGAGGTAGCCGAACCGCGGGTGCCGGTCCAGGACGTGCGGGGCGACGACAGGGTCGAGGTCCCAGCCGCGCAGGATGTCGAGGCCCGCCTGCAACCGCTCCTCCGGGATGGGGCCGCTGGGCGCGACGACGGCGACCCGCGCGCCGGGGGCAAGGCGGGCGGGACGTATCAGGGGGTTCACTTGGAGAGCTCCAGGACGGGGGTCGCGCCGGCCAGGTCCAGCCGGAACACCTGGGCGTACAGGGCGAGTTCGGCCTCCAGGGCGCGGATCAGCGTGTCCACGCGGCGGAATCCGTGCCCCTCGCCCTCGAAGGCGATGTAGGCGTACGGCACGTCACGCCCCTCGAGATCGGAGACGAACCTCTCGGCCTGCTCGGGCGGGCAGATCACGTCGTCCAGGCCCTGGAGCAGCAGGAAGGGCACACTCACCCGGTCGGCGTGCTCCGCGGGCGAGCGCTCCACGTACCGCGTGGGCACCTCGTCGAACGGCCCGATCATCGAGTCCAGGTAGCGCGACTCGAAGTCGTGGGTGCCGCCCGCGGCCCATTCCGTGAGGTCGAGGACGGGATAGATGATGGTGCCGCAGGCGTACACGTCCGTCGTGGTCAGCGAGGCCGCCGCGGTCCAGCCGCCCGCACTGCCGCCCCGGATCGCGAGGCGGTCGCGGTCGGCGGTGCCCTCGTCGGCAAGGGCGAGCGCCACGGCCGCGCAGTCCTCGACGTCGACGATGCCCCACTGCTCGCGCAGCCGGTTGCGGTACGCGCGGCCGTAGCCGGTCGAGCCGCCGTAGTTGACCTCGGCGACGCCGATACCGCGCGAGGTGAAGTAGGCGATCTCCAGGTCGAGCACGAGCGGGGAGCGGCTGGTGGGACCGCCGTGCACCCACACCACGTACGGCGGGAGTTCGTCGTCGGGGGCGACGCGCGTCGGGTGGTGCGGGGGGTAGACGTGCGCGTGGATCTCACGGCCCGCCGGACCGCTGAAGGTGCGGATGCGCGGCTCCGGGTAGTAGGCGGTGTCCACCGGGTCGTCGTGCGCGGCGCCGATCACGCGGGCGCGGCCGGTGCTCGTGTCCAGTTCCACGACCTCGTACGCGCTGCGGGGGCTGGCCGCGACGCCGACGGCGCGGGTGCCGTTCACCGCGAGGGTGGCCGACCACTCCGTCCAGGGGCCCGCCGCGTCGACGACCTCGCCGGTCTCCGGGTCGAGCACGCCGAGCGCGGTGGCGCCCTTGCCGTGCACGACGGCGACGAGGCCGCTTTCCAGGGGCGCGAACCAGCCGGAGCCGAGCTGCCACAGGGGCCCGCCGAACTCCTCCTCGCGCGGACAGACGGGTGCGCCGTCGCCGCCGCCGGAGGCATCACCGCGGTAGAGGTTCCACCACCCGGTGCGGTCACTCACGAACAGCAGCCGACCGTCGGGGGCCCACTCGACCTGCGCGATGGACTCCTCCGAGCCGCCCGCGAAGACCCGCGGCGCGCCGAAGGTGCCGTCGGCGCGGACCTCGGCGACCAGGAGTTCCGTGCCGTCCCAGGGCATCCGGGGGTGGTCCCAACCGATCCACGCCACGCGGGCTCCGTCCGGCGAGAGCCGGGGGCCGGTGATGAAGCGGTGCCGGCCGTCGGAGAGTTCGCGCACCGCCGAGCGGTCGTCGGCCGCCGAGCCGTCGAGCGGCACGGCGACCGCTACACGGCGTACGTCGGTGGACGCCTCCCCGGTGAACTCCTCCAGGACGCACCACACCTCGCCCCGGTCCGGACGCACGCACGGGTCGATGAACCGGAGCCCGCCGCCCACGCCGGAGAGCGGGGTCAGCGGGCGCGGCGCGGCGCCGGCGGTGTCGGGCTCGTACGCGTACAGGCGCTGGTCGGCGAAGTTCGCGAACACGACGAGCGGTCCTGCGGGTCCCTCGGTCCCGGCCCACGAGCGTCCCCCGTACTCCATGACCCGGCTGCGCACGTTCCACGGCTCGGGCAGCACGGACTCCTCCGTGCCGTCCGGGCGCCGCCGCACCAGGGCGCGCCTGCCGCCTTCCGCGGGCCTCGGCTCGGTCCACCACGCCTCGCCCCCGACGAATCCCACGTGGCCGGGAGAGCCGTCGTGGGCGGCGGCGAGCGCCGCGTCGATGGGCGACGGCCATGATCCGTAAGCCTGGGTCTCCATCATGTCCTTCTCTTCCCCCGTGATCGGTTGTGTTCCCTAGGCCGTTCTCAGATAGCGGTCGAGTACGCGGACGCCGAAGTGCAGCGCGTCGACCGGCACGCGCTCGTCGACTCCGTGGAAGAGCGCTTGGTAGTCGAAGCCCTCCGGTGTCTTCAGCGGCGTGAAGCCGTAGCCCGTGATGCCGAGCCGCGAGAACTGCTTGGCGTCCGTGCCGCCGGACATGCAGTACGGCACGACATGCCCCTCGGGCGCGAACTCCTTGACTGCCGCGCGCATCTTCGCGTACGTCGAGGAGTGGACCGGCGCCTGAAGCGCCACCTCGCGGTGGTGGAACTCCCAGTCGACGTCCACTCCGGTGAGCCGGTCAAGGGTGGCGGCGAACTCTTCCTCGGCACCGGCCAGAAAGCGCCCGTCCACATGGGCGACGGCCTGGCCGGGGATCACGTTGACCTTGTAACCGGCGTGCAGCATCGTCGGGTTGGCGCTGTTGCGCACGGTCGCCTCGACGAGCGACGCGGCCGGGCCGAGCTTCTCCAGGAGGGTGTCCACGTCGAACCCGGGCGTGTCCAGATCGGCCTGCTCCCCGTACAGCGCGGCCAGTTCGGTCAGCGCGGCCCGCACCGTCGGCGTGAGCCGTACCGGCCAGCGGTGCTCCCCGATGCGGGCGATCGCCGTCGCCAGCTTGGTCACGGCGTTGTCGTGGTTCACCTTCGAGCCGTGGCCCGCCCTGCCGTGCGCGGTCAGCCTGAGCCAGCCGGTGCCGCGCTCCCCCGCCGCGATGCCGTAGAGCTCGTTGCCGCGCCCGTCGTGGAAGGTGAAGGCGCCGGACTCGCTGACGCCTTCCGTGCACCCCTCGAAGAGCGAGGCGTGCTGGTCGGCGAGGAACCCTGACCCGTCCTCGGCGCTCGCCTCCTCGTCGGCGGTGAACGCGATCACGATGTCGCGCCGGGGCCGCACTCCCTGGCGCGCCCAGCCGCGCACCACGGAGAGGATCATCGCGTCCATGTTCTTCATGTCGACGGCGCCGCGCCCCCACACGACGCCGTCGCGGATCTCCCCGGAGAACGGGTCCACGCTCCAGTCGGCGGCCTCGGCCGGAACGACGTCCAGGTGGCCGTGCAGCAGCAGCGCGTCGGCCGACGGGTCCGTGCCCTCGATGCGCGCCACGACGTTCGTACGCCCCGGGGTGCGCTCCAGGAGCCGTGGTTCGAGCCCGGCACCGGCGAGGCGCTCGGCGGCGTACTCGGCGGCGGGCCGCTCGCGGCAGTCGCCGCCGCCACGGTTGGTGGTGTCGATGCGGATGAGTTCGGAGGTGAACCGGACCACCTCGTCAAGCGCCTGCTCGTCGACGTGTCCGGCGGCCTGATGCCCCGGCTGCTCCTCAGCCATATTGTTCCTCCACAGCCGCAGATGCGATCGTCGTGACCGCCTTGAACGTACGAATGCCCTCGTACATGGTCTCGCTGGTGTACGTGATCTTCCGCTCGCCGGTGCGCCGCACGCCCGGCACCACGGTGGACGCCATGGACAGATGCTCGGCGTCGAATTCGACCTCCACGGTGAACGGGCCGCCCCGGACCGGTTCGTGCCGCACGGCGAGCGGGGCCGCCTCCTTCGCCGCGGCCCGGATGTCCGCGGCGGTCCGACGGGGGGTGCGGCAGACCGCCGCGTAGCGCGACACGTAGTCCTTGACGGCGACCTTCAGCGCGCCGGGCGCGTAGCCGAGCGCGTCCTCGCAGGCCAGGTCGTCACCGGTGACCAGGACCACGGGCACTCCGTACTCGGCGACGACGTGGGAGTTGAGCAGCCCCTCGCTCGCCCGGTCGCCGTTGACCCAGACGCCGGTGATCGAGTTGGCGAGGTAGGTGTGCGCGAGCACACCCTCCATGCCGGCGCCCGCGTGATAGCCGATGAACGCGATGCCGTCCACGTCGTCGTGCTGGACGCCCTCGACCATGGAGAGGGACTTGTGCCGCCCGGTGAGCATCTCGGCCCGCTCGTCGAGGTTCTCCAGGAGCAGGTTGCGCATGGTCCAGTGCGCCTCGTTGACAAGGACCTCGTCGGCCCCGCCGTCGAAGAAGCCCAGCACGGCGGCGTTCACGTCCGAGGTGAACATCGAACGGCACCGCTCCCACTGCGGCGTGCCCGGCAGCACGTCGGCCGGCCAGGTCACGCCCGTGGCGCCCTCCATGTCGGCGCTGATCAGGATCTTCATGCCGCCTCACGCTACGCGTTCGCCCACTTCTGGGCCAGGTCCGTCCGCGACCGCGTCGCGCGTCCCCGCGTCCCCGTTTCCGGCGGGCCCGGCGCCGGACGCGGCCACGGTGCCGCGCGCGGATCGGAGACCGAAGGCGCTGATCAGGGCGGCGAGCAGGGCCGCCGCGAGCGGGACCCACAGGGCCGCGCGGTAGCCGTCGAGGAGGGCCGCGGGTGAACTCGACGTGGTGGCCCATACGTTGACGGCGGATGCCGCGGAGAGGCCGAGCGCGGCACCGAACTGGAAGGCGGTGTAGAGCAGCCCGCCGGCCAGGCCCTGCTCCTCCTCCCTGACGCCCTCGGTGGCGACGATCGTGAGCGGCCCGTAGCTGAGGGCGAAGGAGAGACCGAGGATGATCAGGCTCGGGAACATCGCCGCGTACGCCCAGTCGGCGCCGACCGGCAGGAACAGGGCGTAGGAGAGCGCGGCGAGCAGCAGTCCGCCGAAGATCGCCCTGGCGTTGCCCAGACGCGCGACGATCCGGGGTGTGACGGTGGGCGAGAGGATGGCGTCGATCCCGATGACGATCATCGCGAAGCTGGTCTGCAGGGTGGACCAGCCCCGCAGTTCCTGGAGGTAGAGGACGACCAGGAACTGGAACCCGAAGAAGCCGCCCGCGAAGAACAGCCCCGCGAGGTTGGCGCGGACCAGGGCCCCGCTGCGGAAGATCCCGAGGCGGACCAGGGGTGCCGGGGCGCGGCGCTCGACGGCGACGAAGACGGCGAGCAGGGCGAGGCCCGCGGCGAGGGTGCCGGCCGTGGCGGCGGCGCTCGCGTGGGATGCCCGCTCCACGCCGAGGACGAGCACGACGATCCCCGCGGTGACCGAGAGGGCGCCCGCCACGTCGACGCTCTGTCCGGTGCGGTCGGGGCGCGGGGAGCTCGGCACGAAGGCGAGCGCGGCGGCCAGGATCAGGGCGGAGAGCACGACGGGCACGA
The DNA here is from genome assembly GCF_014649775.1 of Streptomyces longisporoflavus. GTDB lineage: Bacteria > Actinomycetota > Actinomycetes > Streptomycetales > Streptomycetaceae > Streptomyces > Streptomyces longisporoflavus. Next base: position 408,199 of record NZ_BMTR01000004.1, read on the forward strand.
AGAAGACCCAGCGCCAGCCGAACGTGGTGAGCAGACCGCCGACGACCAGGCCGATCGAGAAGCCGCCCGCCGCGGTGCCGGAGTAGATGAGCAGCGCCTTGTTGCGGCGCGGGCCCTCGTCGAAGCCGGTGGTGATGATGGAGAGGCCCGCGGGGGTCATGAAGGCGGCGGCGACGCCGGTGACGAAGCGGGCCACGATCAGCGTCCAGCCCTCGGTGGCGAAGCCGCCGAGACCGGAGAAGACCAGGAAGACGGAGAGCCACAGGACGAACATCCGGCGGCGCCCGAAGAGGTCGGCCGCACGGCCGCCGAGCAGCATGAAGCCCCCGTATCCGAGGACGTAGGCGCTCATGACCCACTGCAGGGATCCGGTGGACAGACCGAGGTCGGCGCGGATGGCCGGCATCGCGACGTTGAGCATGGCCACGTCGATGCCTTCGAGGAAGATCGCGCCGCACAGGACGAGCAGGACGCCCCATTCGCGGGGCTTGAAGACGACCGGAGAGGCGCTCGGCGCCCCTGCTGATGATTCTGTCTGCGCACTCGAACTCACGTCAGTTCTCCGCCGATTGACTGATTCCGCCGGGGATTTCCCGGCTCACTCACCCTCGATCAGGGCGTATGGGCGGAACAACGGCGAAGATCGCAACGTTCGTTCAACCAGGCTTACCGATCCGAGCTGCCCGGGGGACGTCGATGGAACGCGATGAAGTGGAGTGCTTTCTGCTGCTCGCCGAGGAGCTGCACTTCGGCCGTACGGCGGAGCGCATGCGGCTGTCCCGGGCCAGGGTGAGCCAGCTGATCCAGCGCACCGAACGCCGCGTAGGAGCCCCGCTGTTCGTCCGCACGAGCCGCCGTGTCGGCCTCACCGCGCTCGGCCGCCAGCTCCGCGCCGACCTGGAACCGCACCACCGGGCCATCGACGCGGCGGTCGAGCGGGCCGCGGCCACCGCGCGCGGCATCGACGGCGTGCTGCACGTCGGTTTCGGCAATCCGCTGGCGGGCGAGATCGTGCTGCGGGCGACGGAGGCGCTGCGAGTCAGCCATCCGGGGCTCGCGGTGGAGATCTGCGAGGTGCCGCTCGGTGATCCGTACGGGCAGTTGCGCAAGGGCGAGTTCGACGTGCAGCTCACGGAGCTGCCGGTGCGCGAGGACGACCTCGGGGGCGGCCCCGAGCTGCTCGCGGAGGCACGCGTGCTCGCGATCGCCGCGTCGCATCCGCTGGCCGTACGGGACTCGGTGTCGCTCGATGATCTGGCCGACGTGCCGCTCCTGCCGATCGAGGGCGAGGTGCCCGACTACTGGCTGGAGCACCACGTCCCGTCGCACACCCCGTCCGGCAGGCCGATCGGCCGCGGCCCTGCGGTGACCAACATGCAGGAGGCGCTGATGCTGGTCGCGGGCGGCCGGGGCGCGTTCCTCGCTCCCGCGCACACGGGGACGTACTTCGCCCGGCCCGGCGTCGCCTACGTGCCCTTCGCCGACGCCGAGCCCGTCGGCTACGGCCTGGTGTGGCGGGCCGGCCACGGCACGGGGGCCGTCCAGACCTTCGCGCGGACCGCCCGTGAGGCGGCCCGTGACGTGGCGCGGGGGGATGCCGCCAGTGCGGTGCCGGGGGTGGTCAGCGTGCCGGGGTGAGACCGGCACGGGCGCGCACCGCACGGAGCGCCCCCGCCGCGACCACGGCCCGGACGGCGAGCGCGGGCCGGAGCAGCACCTTGCCGCAGGTCCAGAGCGCGGGGACGGCCGCGGCCGTGGAGGTGGAGAGCGCGGCGACGGCGGTCATGCCGAGGGGGGCGCGGCGCAGGCCGGCCCGGGGCACCCTGGGCGTCCCAGTCACCCCGGGCGGGGCCCGTCGCCCCTCACCGCCCCACCACCAGCCACTTCGACGGCAGCTCGATCCGCCGGCCATCGGGCGTGAACTCGGTGGTGACGAGCGGAAGTTCGCCCGAAGCGATGATCGTGAGCCCCGCCGCCGCCACGTACTGCGGCACCGCCGCGTCCGCGACCTCGCCCGGCGCGATGCCGTGCGCGAACACGGGTGCCAGCTTCGGCGGCGGTCCTTCGGGGCTCCGGGCGAGGCCTCTCAGGACCGTCCCCGCGGCCTCCCCGAGCTCGACGACGAACGCCCGGCCGCGCTCGCCGACCAGCGCCGCGATGCTCTCGACGAGCGGCCGCCGGTCGGCGGGCTCGCACTGGTGGAGCACACCGCGCATGTAGACGTTCATGTCGCCCAGTTCCGCGTGCAGTTGCTCGGCCTCGGCTCTCTCCGCGACGTCGACCTGCCGGAAATCGACCTGTTCCGCCGGGTCGGCGCGTCGCGCGTGCGCGAGGGCGGCGGCGGACAGGTCGACGCCGATCACGTGGGGGTAGCGGTCGGCGAGGAAGCGGGTCTGGGTGCCGTTGCCGCAGCCGACGTCCACGACGGGGAGCCCCGCGGCCGTCATGTGCGGTTCGAAGAGGGCGAGATGAATACCGGCGGTGAGCGCGGGTTCGGCGTCCCAGAAGACGGCCCCCGGTTCCTCGGAAGCGTCCCGCCAGAAACCCTCCCAGGCCTCCTTGTACCGACTCGTGACGCTCATGCCCAGCTCCCCGGGGTGCGGCGGTGACCGCCGAAGTTGACGGCATGATCGGTCTACCGCGCCCGGAGTGCACGGACAAGTCACCGGCGCGAGCATTCACCGCGACTTCAGAGCACGCCCGCCCGGCGCACGCCCCTGAGCCCCTTCAGGCCCCTTCAGTCTCCTTCAGTCCCCTTCAGGCCCCTTCAGTCCCTTCGCCCACGAGGCGACGCGAGCTCGAACCACACGGTCTTGCCCCTGGACGTACGACTGGTGCCCCACTCCTTGGCGAGCACGCTGACGATCCGGAGGCCGCGCCCGAACTCGTCGTCGGGACCCGCGCTCAGCAGGGTCGGCAGCGTGTGGTCGTCGTCCTCGACCTCGCAGATCAGCGTGGGCCCGGAGCGGACGAGACGCAGCTCGACGCGGCGTCCGCGCGAGTGCCGTACGGCATTGGTGACGAGCTCGCTGACCAGGAGCTCGGCGGTCTCGGACCGGTCCTCGCGGGACCAGGTGATCAGCCGGCCGCGCACCAGGTCGCGGGCCCTGCTCACCTCGCTCGGGTCGAGTGCGAGCCGCCAGCTCGCGACGTCCTCCTGTGCCACGCCGTTCAGGCGTGCCATCAGGAGTGCCACGTCGTCCTTGCGTCCGCCGCGGGTGTTGAGGGCACGGATGATGGTGTCGCAGGCGTCGTCCATGGAGGCCGCGGGGTGCGCCGCGGACTCGGTGAGCGTGGCGAGGCCGACTCCGATGTCCTCGCCGCGCACCTCGACCAGGCCGTCGGTGCACATCAGGAGCCGGTCGCCGGGCGCCACACGGACGGTGACCGCCTCGAAGGGCACGCCTCCGACGCCGATGGGCGCCCCGGTCGGCAGGTCGAGCAGTTCGCTGCGGCCGTCGTCGGCGCGGACGAGGACGGGCGGGATGTGGCCCGCGTTGGCGAGGTGCAGCTCGTTCGCGATGGGGTCGTAGACCGCGTAGAGGCATGTCGCGAGGTAGTGCTCGCCGAGCCGTTGTGCCAGGTCGTCGAGGTTGCGCAGGAGCTGCGCCGGCGGCAGGTCGAGGGCGGCCATGGTCTGTACGGCGGTGCGCAACTGGCCCATCATCGCGGCCGAGTTGAGGCCGTGGCCCATCACGTCGCCCACGACGAGCGCCGTACGCGATCCGGGCAGCTTCACGGAGTCGAACCAGTCGCCGCCGACCCGGCCGAGAAGCGTGCCCGGCAGATAGCGCGTCGCGATGTCGCAGCCGGTCATGCGCGGTTCGATGTGCGGCAGCATGCTGTCCTGGAGGGTGTCGGCGACACTCTCCTGGTAGGTGTACATGCGGGCGTTGTCGAGCACGAGGCCCGCGCGGGCGGCCAGTTCGGCGCCGGTGACGCGGTCCATGTCGTTGAAGACGGGCCGCTCCCGGTGGCGCAGCAGGATCATGAAGCCGAGCACCACGTTGCGGGCCTTGAGCGGTACGACGAGCATCGAGCGGTGGTTGATGAGCGGACGGATGTCGCGCTTCTCGAACTGCGAGGCGATCGCGTTGCCCATCTCCTCGGTGATGCGCGGCACGAGCACCGGGTCACCGGAGGTCATGCACTGGAAGAACGGCGTGTGCGCGGGGAACGGCATGGATTCGCCGACGGGCACGACGTCGTCCCAGCGTCCTGGCTCGTCCGTGTGCTCCACGGCGACCCGGTGCCACATCGTCCTCTCGTCCGGCGGCCCGTCGGGGAACCCCTCGCCCGCGACGACCTGTTCGCGCAGGTACGTGCCCGCCACATCCGTGAAGCGGGGTACGACGGCACGGCTGACCTCGACGATCGTCCGGGAGAGGTCGAGGGAGGAGCCGATGCGTCCGCTGACCTCGTTCAGGAACTCCAGGTGCTCGCGCACCGCCGCGTATTCGAGGTCGGGGCCTTCATCGGGCGAGCCGGGCGGGCCGGGCACGCCGGTCTCGGGCGTCACACCCGCGGCGGCGGCCTGCTCTGCGCGCAGCCTGCGCTCCTTGCGTTCGGCGCGGCGCGGCACACCCCAGTCGGGGGTGACGGGCACGCGGTCGTGCTTGCTGAACTCAAGGACCGGATAACCCAGTTCGAGGACCTGCGCCACGATGCGGGAACTCTCGCCCACGCTCATGCTGGGCAGGATCTCGGGCAGCCTGCGCGCCAGCTCGTCCGCGCCGGGGAAGTCCGTGTGCAGGGCGAACCCCGGCGCTATGCGCTCCACCTGGCCCGGCTCGCGGCCCTCCTCGTCGGCGAGCCGATCGGCGTCGGCCGCAAGGACGAGCAGCCGCTCGGGCCCGGGACCGATGAGCGGATACGCCCACCACAGCACGTCCACGCGACTCTCCGCACCGCCGGGCACGGAGAGCCGGGCGCGCCCGGCCGCGGGATACGAGATGCGTCCGTCGAGGGAGGTCTCCAGGTCGGGCCCGAGTCCGTCGTACACGCCGAAGTTCGCGTGCTCCTCCGGGATCGCGCCGGACACCGGGAGCAGGTCGGTCGCCGGGCATCCGACGGCCTCGTCCCTGGAGTATCCGAAGAGCTTTCGTGCGCCGGCGCTCCAGTGCGAGACGGAACCCGCCCCGTCGACGACGACCACGGCGAGCGGGATCCGGCCGGCCATGGCAGGCTGCGCCACCGGCCCGCCCGGGCTGCCGTATTCCATGGCGAACGCTCCTTCCGGCGGCACCGAGAAGGCCTGCGCCGCCCTCGACCACCGTACGACCGGCGCAGCTCGCCATGCGGTGCAATAAGGGAATTGGGCGGCACGCAGCGCCTCCGGCGGGTATTTTGCGCCGTCCCTCGCACCGGGCTCTAGTCCTCGTGCCCCAGCTGGAGATCCCGCTCCGTGCGTCCGCCGCCCGCGACCTGGAGCACGGTGGCGACCGGCGGGTAGCCCGCGGCGATGACGGTGTACTCGCCGGACGACAGGTCGATGAACCGGAAGGTGCCGTCCTGACCGGTGGTGAGGGTGTCGACGACGTTGCCCGCCGCGTCGAGCAGCGTCACGCGCGCGTCCTGCACGGGCCGCCCACCGCCGGCCCGCACGGTCCCGCGCAGCACGGCGCCGCCCGCGAGCTCGACGTCCTGGCGGGTCTCGCGCGACGCCTGCACGCTGACGGGCAGGGCGGCGGGGCGGAAGGCGGGGGCGCTGGCGGCGAGGGTGTATTCGCCTGCCACCAGTTCCGTGATGACATAGCCGCCCTCGCGCCCGCTGCGGGTGCTCGCGACGACCTCGCCGCGTACGTCGGTGAGGGTCACCGCGGCGTCCCTGACCGGGGTGCCGTCGGCGGTGACCACGCTGCCCGCGAGGCGACCCGCGCCGCCGAGCACCACGTCGAGCTCCACGGGGCGCTCCCCGACCGTGACGGTGACCGCCTGCGGCTGGTGGCCGCCCGCGGCCGCGATCAGGACGAACGATCCCGGTCCCGGCGTGGCGAGCGCGTACCGCCCGTCGTCGCCGCTCGCGCCGCGGCCGATCTGCTGCCCGCCGACGTCGATGAGGGTCAGGGCGGCGCGGGGCACCGCGGTGCCGTCCGGGTGCTGCACGGTGCCGCAGACGGGCACCCCCGCGGCGTACGGGGCGCGGGCCTGCGGGACGGTCGTGGGCTCGGCCGTGGGGGCGTCCTGGGACGCTGCTGCGCTGGACAACAGGGGTGTCTCCTTGAGGAAGAAGGTGATCAGCATGCCGAGTAAGAGCACCGGCACCAGGTAGAGGAAGATCCGCGGCATCGCGTCGGCGTACGCCTGGATGTAGCCGTCGCGCAGCGGGGCGGGCATCGCGTGGACGAGCTGCGGGGTGATGGCCTCGGGGTCGGGGAGGCCCGCCCCGGCCGGGATGCGGTCGGTGAGCGAGTCCGCGAGGCGGTCGGCGAAGAGCGTGCCGAAGATCGCGGCGCCGACGCTGCCGCCGATCTGCCGGAAGTAGTTGTTGGCGCTGGTGGCGGTGCCGAGGTCGGCGGGGCGCACCGCGTTCTGCACGGCGAGGATGAGCACCGGCATGACGAGGCCGACGCCCGCGCCGAGCACGGCCATCCAGATGCTGTAGTGCAGCCGGGGTGTGTCGGCTTCGAGGCGGGAGAGCAGCCACATGCCGATGACGGACAGGATGCCGCCGATCACCGGGTAGATCTTGTAGCGCCCGGTGTGGCTGATGAGCTGCCCGGAGAGGATGGAGGCGCCGACGACGCCGCCCATCATCGGCAGCATGAGCAGTCCGGACTCGGTGGCGCTCGCGCCGTCGACCATCTGCAGGAAGGTCGGCAGATAGCTGGCGGCGCCGAAGAGGGCGACTCCGACGACCATGCCCACGACGGCGGTGACGTTGAAGACCGAGTCGCGGAACAGGCGCAGGGGGATGATCGGTTCCGCGGCGAAGCGCTCGGCGACGACGAAGAGCACGACCGATACGACGGCTCCGGCCGCGAGCCCCAGGATGACGCGCGAGCCCCACTCGTACTCGGTGCCGCCCCAACTGGTCAGCAGGACCAGGCAGGTGGACGCGGCGGTGAGCAACAGCGCGCCGAGGACGTCGAGTCGGGCCTTGGCGGTGGGCTTGGGCAGCTTCAGGACGAAGCTGACGACGGCGAGGGTGACGAGCCCGAAGGGCACGTTGAAGTAGAAGCACCAGCGCCAGGTGACGTGGTCGGTGAAGAACCCGCCGAGCAGGGGCCCGGCGACCGACGCGAGGCCGAAGGCGGCGCCGATGAGGCCCATGTAGCGGCCGCGTTCCCGCGGCGGCACGATGTCCGCGATGATCGCCTGTACGCCGATCATGAGGCCGCCCGCGCCGACTCCCTGGAGGGCGCGGAAGGCGATGAGCTGGTCCATCGTTCGCGACCAGCCGGCGAGCGCGGAGCCGACGACGAAGATGATGATCGCGAACTGGAAGACGCCCTTGCGTCCGAAGAGGTCCCCGAGCTTGCCGTAGATGGGCAGGCCGACCGTGGACGTCAGGAGGTAGGCGGTGATCGCCCAGGACATCTTGTCCAGGCCGTGCAGCTCACCGACGATCTTCGGGAGCGCGGTGGCGACGATCATCTGCTCGAGGGCGGCGAGCAGCAGGGCGAGCATGAGCCCGACGAAGACCATCCGGACGCGGGCGGGGCTGAGGTCGCCGGCCGCCGGTCCGTGCCGCCGCGGCGGCGGCGGTGGCTCCCGGGGGTCCTCGGGCGCCACGACCGCCCGGGGCTCCCCCTGTTCGGTGCCCTTCACCAGCGTCGTGCTGCCCACGTCCTGCTCCCCTCGTCGCACCTGCGCCGCACATTTCTCGCATTACGCGACAACTGCGAGCAAGCGCGACGAGTCGCCCCTGCGCGGGGTCCGGCACACGTATGTGCCGGTGGGAGCCCTACGCCGTACAACTGGCCCGAACAGAAAACCACTCGAAACGGTGAGCGTGACAACAACCCTGATGGGCTACCGGAGTTGAGGCAGGCCGGTCAGGTGCGGGCCAGGGAGCCGGTCTACTTCTCGACCTCGCCCGCGAGCTTGCCGAGCACCTCGTCGTAGATCCGCCCGAGGCCCTTGGGGGCGAAGGTCTTCTCGAAGAAGCCGCCGATGCCGCCCGCGCCGTTCCACACGGTGGAGACGACCACGCGCGCCTTGCCCTCGCCCGCCGGGGTCACCGTCCAGGTGGTGACCATGGAGGAGTTGCGGTCCTTCTCGACGAGCTGCCCGTCGGTCGGTTCGGTGACGTCGAGGAGGCAGTCCCTGATCCGCTTGCTGGTCGCCTGGAGCTTCCAGTGGACGAGCGTCCCGTCGCCGTCGCCGCCCTCGCGCACCTCGAACTCGCTGAAGTGCTCCGACAGGATCTTCGAACGCGTGCCCTCGTAGTCGGCGAGTGCGTCGAAGACGTCCTCCGGCCGCGCCGCGATGATCCGCTCCGTGGTCGCCTCGACCTGCGCCATGGCACTTCCTCCAGCACTCGGTTGTTCGGGGGATGGTTCGCGGAAAGCCAACCACCCTGCCCGCCGGGCCCCCAAATCGGGGTGCCCGCCGTACCGGGTCGCACGATCAAGGGAACGTATGTTCTATTCTGTGGTCAGTGCTACCGAGGAGGCGTCATGCGCTGGGAGAACCTCGCCGACGGTCCCGTACGGGGTGTCGCGGATGCCGCGCTGTTCGGCGCGGACGCGGTCACCACCCGGACCTTCGACACCCCCGAGTTCCGTGGGATCACCTTTCACGAGATCCGGGCCAGATCGATCGTGAACCGGGTGCCGGGGGCCTCACGCATGCCGTTCGAATGGACGGTCAATCCCTACCGGGGCTGCTCGCACGCGTGCGTCTACTGCTTCGCGCGCAAGACGCACAGCTATCTGGACCTGGACACGGGGCTCGGTTTCGACAGTCAGATCGTGGTGAAGGTCAACGCCCCCGATCTGCTGCGCCGCCGGCTCGCCTCGCCCCGCTGGCACGGCGAGCACATCGCGATGGGCACGAACGTCGACTGCTATCAGCGGGCCGAGGGGCGCTACGGCCTCATGCCCGGCATCATCGCCGCCCTGCGCGATCACGCGAACCCCTTCTCCATCCTCACGAAGGGCACGCTGATCCTGCGCGACCTCGAACTCCTGAAGCAGGCCGCCGCCGTCACGGACGTGGGGATCTCGGTGTCCGTCGGCTTCGTCGACCAGGAGTTGTGGCGCACCGTCGAACCGGGCACGCCCGCTCCGGAGCGGCGGCTCGACGCCGTGCGGACGCTGACCGGGCACGGCATCGGGTGCGGCGTCCTGATGGCGCCCGTGATCCCCTTCCTCGGGGACAGGCCCGAGCAGTTGCGGGCGACCGTGCGGGCCATCGCCGCGTCGGGGGCCACCTCCGTGACGCCCCTGGTGCTGCATCTGCGGCCCGGGGCGCGCGAGTGGTTCATGGCCTGGCTGGAACGCCACCACCCGTATCTGGTGCGGCGCTACGAACGGCTGTACGCGGAAGGGGCCTACGCGCCCAAGTGGTACCAGCGCCGGATCACCCGGCAAGTACACGAGCTGGCCGAGGAGTTCGGCATCGGCCCCACGCGCGCGGGAGCCGCCCGCCGCATCCGCGTACCGGAACAGCCCGCTCCGGCCCCCGCCGCACCGGGCGGCACCCAGCTCACCCTCTTGTGACGGGGCAACGACCAAGCCCTCCGCGGTGATTGCCAGAGACATGAGCCAGGGTGAGGAGTCAGCCCGGCAGCCTGGCAAGCGCCGCCGATGCAGCCGCCGCGAGCCGCGGGAAACCGCACGCCTGCGTCAGGACGGGCCTGGCCCTCGGATCCCCCAGCGCGCCAAGACCCTCCACGCAGGCCAGCGCGATCTTCCCGTACGGATCGTGCGGGGCGAGCCTGCGGCCCAGCGTGGTGATGAGTGCGGGCGCGGACTCGGGCGCGCGCAGCTCGGTGAGCAGACGCACGGGGTACAGGGCGTAGGCGATGCGCAGCTCATTGGTGGCCAGGGCGGCTGCCGCTCGTGCCGTACGCGGATCACGCAGCCTGGCCAGGGCGTACGCGGCGGCCGCGCACCGTGAGGGATCGCGGTGGTTGAGGAGCAGCACCAGGGCCTCGAAGGCCCTGCGGTCCCCCGCGATGCCGAGCCGGACGGCCGCCAGTTCCCGTGCCCACAGGGGCTGGCCCGCCCCGACGAGCACCTCCGCGAGTTCCTCCGCATCGCCGGTCGCGGCCAGCCTCTCGTAACTCTCCGAGACTCCCGCCTCGCGGCGTAAGCGTTCCGTCACCGTGCGCAACTCCACGTCCATGACGGGGAGCCTATCCGCGATGCAGATCACAAACCCCGGGGACTGGCGCGCTCGTTACTCGCCGGTTAATCTCAAGTGAGCGGGGCACACTCCCCGCGAAGCAGTTCTCCTCCTCATGGCGGCCTGGTGACGCAGCCGCCGTGAGTGCATGTCGGTTCGGTGCTTCGAGCACCTCAGCTCCATCCAGTACGACGCGGCTCCGGGACAGGGCCGGTCGGCTCCTCACGGGCGTGCGCGCTTCGCCGCCCGGTCACGACACGCAGCTCCCCTCCCGTACGCCGCGCCGCCGTCGCCGCGCTTCGCGTGCGCCCCTCAGTCGTCACTCACTTCCTGGAGTCCACCCATGGACACTCCCTTGAACACCGTCGCCGTGATCGGTCTCGGCACGATGGGCACCGGCATCGCCGAGGTCCTGGCCCGCGCGGGACGCGAGGTCATCGGCATCGACATCAGCGAGGCCGCGGGCGCCCGGGCCGTCGCCGCCATCGAGGCGTCCACCGCGCGGGCCGTGCGCCGTGAGCAGCTCACGCAGGACGAGCGGCGTGACGCGCTCGCCCGCGTCCGTACGTTCACCGACCTGCAGGCCGCGGCCGACGCCGATCTGGTGATCGAGGTCGCCCCCGAGTCGTACGAGATCAAGCAGCAGCTCATCCGCGAACTCGACGGCGTGGTGCGCCCGGAGACGATCATCGCGACCGGCACGAACGCGCTGTCCGTGACCCGGCTGGCCGCCGAGTCGCAGCGCCCCGAGCGGGTGCTCGGCCTGCACTTCTTCAACCCGGCGCCGGCGATGAAGCTGGTCGAGGTGGTCTCCTCCGTGCTGACCGCGCCCGCGGCCGTCGCCTCCGTCACCGACCTGGCGTACGCGCTCGGCAAGGAGCCCGTCGCGGTCGGTGACCGGCCCGGATTCGTCGCCGACGGCCTGCTCTTCGGCTACCTCAACCAGGCAGCGGCGATGTACGAGGCCAAGTACGCCTCCCGCGAGGACATCGACGCCGCGATGAAGCTGGGCTGCGGCCTGCCCATGGGCCCCCTCGCCCTGCTTGACCTGGTCGGCATCGACACCGCCCGCACGGTCCTTGACGCGATGTACGCCGAGTCGCACGACCGCCTGCACGCCCCCGCGCCGATCCTCAAGCAGCTCAGCGAGGCGGGTCTGACCGGGCGCAAGTCGGGGCGTGGGTTCTACTCGTACGAGGAGCCGGGCAGTTCGGTCGTCGTGCGGGACGCGCTGACCCCGCCGGAGGACGGACGGCAGTCCGGCGGGCGCACCATCCGCTCGGTCGGCGTCGCGGGCTCCGGCACGATGGCCTCCGGGATCGCCGAGGTGTTCGCCAAGGCCGGCTACGACGTGGTGCTCGCGGCGCGCAGCGAGGAGAAGGCGGAGAAGGCCAAGTCCCGTATCGGCAAGTCGCTTTCGCGCTCCGTCGACAAGGGGCGGATGACGGCGGAGACCGCTGCCAAGACGCTGGACCGGATCACCCCGGCCGGTACGTACGACGCGTTCGCCGACGTCGACCTGGCCCTTGAGGCGGTCGCCGAGGACCTGGAGATCAAGCAGCAGCTGTTCGCGGCGTTCGACAAGGTCTGCAAGCCGGGCGCGATCCTGGCGACCACGACCTCGTCCCTGCCGGTCGTCGCCTGCGCCCGCGCCACCTCGCGGCCGGGCGACGTGATCGGCATGCACTTCTTCAACCCGGCACCGGCGATGAAACTGGTCGAGGTGGTCCGCACGGTCCTCACCGACGACGACGTGCACGCGACGGTGCGCCAGGTCTGCGCGACGATCAAGAAGCACCCGGTGGACTGCGGCGACCGGGCGGGCTTCATCGTGAACGCGCTCCTGTTCCCCTACCTCAACAACGCGGTCAAGATGGTCCAGGAGCATTACGCGACCCTCGACGACATCGACGCCGCGATGAAGCTCGGCGGCGGCTACCCCATGGGGCCCTTCGAGCTCCTGGACGTCGTCGGCCTCGATGTCTCGCTCGCCATCGAGAAGGTCCTGCACCGCGAGTTCCGCGACCCGGGCCTCGCTCCCGCCCCCCTGCTGGAACACCTGGTGGCCGCGGGCTGCCTCGGCCGCAAGACCGGCCGCGGCTTCCGCGAATATGCGCGGCGGTAAGCCGGGAACGGACGCGGACGCGCCTGACGGAGAACGTCACACGTACTGGGGCGGGCTGCTCGAACCCTCGGGCGGCCCCGTCCCGCCGTCGCGCGTGCGCGTCCCGCCGGAGCACTCGGCTGCGCATATGCAGTACGTTCGGGGCATGCCCAAGGCCGCCAAGTCCTCACGTACGCCCGCTACGCCCGACGCTCCGGAGAGCGCGGCCGGCAGCCGTGCCGCCGCCCAACGGCTCAAGATGCGCCGGGAGCTGGCGACGGCCGCGATGGAGCTCTTCGCGTCCAAGGGATACGAGGCGACGACGGTCGACGAGATCGCCGCTCAGGCCGGTGTCGCACGCCGGACCTTCTTCCGGCACTTCCGCTCCAAGGAAGAGGCGATCTTCCCCGACCACGACGACACGCTGATCCGGGCGGAGGCGGTCCTGAACGCGGCGCCGCCGCACGAGCACCCGCTGGACACGGTGTGCCGGGGCATCAAGGAAGTCATGAAGATGTACGCGGCGTCGCCCGCCGTGTCCGTCGAGCGCTACCGCCTGACGCGCGAGGTGCCCACGCTGCGCGAGCGTGAGATCGCCTCCGTGGCCCGCTACGAGCGGCTCTTCACGCGCTATCTGCTCGGCCACTTCGACGAGCAGGCGCACCACGACGGCAACGACGATCCGCTGCTCGCCGAGGTGGCCGCTTCGGCGGTGGTGACGGCGCACAATCACGTGCTGCGGCGGTGGCTGCGGGCCGGCGGCCAGGGCGACGTGGAGACCCAGCTGGACCACGCCTTCGCCATCGTCCGCAGGACCTTCGGTTCGGGCATCGGGGCGGGGCGCGACACCACCACCGCGCCGGCGGCCTCGGTGAGCACCGGAGGTGACGTTCTGGTCACCGTGGCACGGACGGACGCACCGCTGGACGAGATCATGCGGACGATCGAGAAGGCGCTGCGGGAGTCGTAGATTCCGTTTTCCGCACTTTCGTCCTGGGCTTTTGAGGGGGCGCTACCCACGGGTAGCGCCCCCTCCGGCATGCCGTCACACCCTCTGACCTGCACTGATCGATCATCTATCAAAAATTGATGGCACTCAGTGTCTTGCTCACTGGCACGCGGTGTCATACGTTGATGTTGTCCGGGCGGCCGGCGTGCAGAGAACTTCCGTACGCCGGCTGTCCCCACAAGCCACGGCTCGTGCGCCCGGACGCCTGCGTCACAGGCAACCTCCCGCGCCACACCAAGCGCTGCCGAGCTACACCCTTCCGCCGAACCGACGGCACACCCTCACAAGCACCAGCAGCACCCGACGTAACCCTCAAGAGCGTGTTCCCCTCAAAGGGGGCACGAACTTCGCCGGAGGCATCACCGTGAAGGAAATCCTGGACGCGATCCAGTCGCCGGACACCACGTCCGCCGACTTCGCCGCACTCCCCCTGCCCGACTCGTACCGCGCGATCACCGTGCACAAGGACGAGACGGAGATGTTCGCCGGGCTCGAGACCCGCGACAAGGACCCCCGCAAGTCGATCCACCTGGACGACGTGCCGGTCCCCGAACTCGGCCCGGGCGAGGCCCTGGTGGCCGTGATGGCCTCCTCGGTCAACTACAACTCCGTGTGGACCTCGATCTTCGAGCCGGTGTCGACCTTCAGCTTCCTGGAGCGCTACGGCCGCCTCAGCGAGCTCACCAAGCGCCACGACCTGCCGTACCACATCATCGGCTCCGACCTGGCGGGCGTCGTGCTGCGCACCGGGCCCGGCGTGAACGCCTGGAACCCCGGCGACGAGGTCGTCGCGCACTGCCTGAGCGTCGAGCTGGAGTCCTCCGACGGCCACAACGACACGATGCTCGACCCCGAGCAGCGCATCTGGGGCTTCGAGACCAACTTCGGCGGCCTCGCCGAGATCGCCCTGGTCAAGTCCAACCAGCTCATGCCCAAGCCGGACCACCTGAGCTGGGAGGAGGCGGCTTCGCCCGGCCTGGTGAACTCCACCGCCTACCGCCAGCTCGTCTCGCGCAACGGCGCCGGGATGAAGCAGGGTGACAACGTGCTGATCTGGGGAGCGAGCGGCGGGCTCGGCTCGTACGCCACCCAGTTCGCCCTGGCCGGCGGCGCCAACCCCATCTGTGTCGTCTCCAGCCCGGAGAAGGCCGCCATCTGCGAGGCCATGGGCGCCGAGGCGGTCATCGACCGCAACGCCGAGGGCTACAAGTTCTGGAAGAACGAGCACGAGCAGGACCCCCGCGAGTGGAAGCGGTTCGGCAAGCGCATCCGCGAGCTCACCGGCGGCGAGGACGTGGACATCGTCTTCGAGCACCCGGGCCGCGAGACCTTCGGCGCCTCGGTCTACGTCACCCGCAAGGGCGGCACCATCGTCACCTGCGCCTCGACCTCGGGCTACAACCACGAGTACGACAACCGCTACCTGTGGATGTCCCTGAAGAGGATCATCGGCTCGCACTTCGCGAACTACCGCGAGGCCTGGGAGGCCAACCGGCTGATCGCCAAGGGCAAGATCCACCCCACGCTCTCCCGCGTCTACTCCCTCGAAGAGACCGGCCAGGCCGCCTACGACGTGCACCGCAACCTCCACCAGGGCAAGGTCGGCGTCCTCGCGCTCGCGCCCCGGGAGGGTCTGGGCGTGCGCGATCACGAGAAGCGCGCGCAGCACATCGACGCCATCAACCGCTTCCGCAACGTCTGAGGGCTGAGGGTTCGCACATGACAGAGCGTCAGAAGGACCGGCCGTGGCTCATGCGGACCTATGCCGGTCACTCCACGGCCGAGGCGTCCAACGAGCTGTACCGTCGCAACCTCGCCAAGGGTCAGACGGGCCTCTCGGTCGCGTTCGACCTGCCCACGCAGACGGGCTACGACCCGGACCACATCCTCGCCCGCGGTGAGGTCGGCCGGGTCGGCGTCCCCGTCTCGCACGTCGGCGACATGCGGCGGCTGTTCCAGGACATCCCCCTGGACCAGATGAACACCTCGATGACGATCAACGCCACGGCCATGTGGCTCCTGGCGCTCTATCAGGTGGTCGCGGAGGAGCAGGGCGTGGACATCACGCGGCTCCAGGGGACGACGCAGAACGACATCGTCAAGGAGTACCTCTCGCGCGGGACGCACGTCTTCCCGCCGGGGCCCTCCCTCCGCCTCACCACCGACATGATCACGTACACGGTGGCGAACATCCCCAAGTGGAACCCCATCAACATCTGCAGCTACCACCTGCAGGAGGCCGGGGCCACTCCGGTGCAGGAGATCGCCTACGCGATGTCCACCGCCGTCGCCGTCCTCGACGCCGTGCGCGACTCCGGGCAGGTGCCCCCGGAGAAGTTCGGTGACGTCGTCGCCCGCATCTCCTTCTTCGTGAACGCGGGCGTCCGCTTCATCGAGGAGATGTGCAAGATGCGGGCGTTCGGCCGGATCTGGGACCGCATCACGCGGGAGCGGTACGGCATCACCGACCCCAAGCAGCGCCGCTTCCGCTACGGCGTGCAGGTCAACTCCCTCGGCCTGACCGAGGCGCAGCCCGAGAACAACGTCCAGCGCATCGTCCTGGAGATGCTGGCCGTCACGCTCTCCAAGGACGCACGCGCGCGTGCCGTGCAGCTGCCCGCCTGGAACGAGGCCCTGGGTCTTCCCCGGCCGTGGG
The DNA here is from genome assembly GCF_014649775.1 of Streptomyces longisporoflavus. Classification (GTDB taxonomy): domain Bacteria; phylum Actinomycetota; class Actinomycetes; order Streptomycetales; family Streptomycetaceae; genus Streptomyces; species Streptomyces longisporoflavus. Next base: position 424,261 of record NZ_BMTR01000004.1, read on the forward strand.
ACCAGCAGTGGTCGCTGCGCATCCAGCAGGTGCTCGCCCTGGAGAGCGACCTGCTCGAGTACGAGGACATCTTCGCGGGCTCGCACGTCATCGAGGCCAAGGTGGACTCCCTCGTCGAGGAGTCGCTCGCCGAGATCGACCGCATCGAGCAGATGGGCGGCGCGATGGCCGCCGTCGAGTCCGGCTACCTGAAGTCGCAGCTGGTCTCCTCGCACGCCGAGCGCAGGGGGCGCATCGAGTCGGGCGCCGAGAAGATCGTCGGCGTCAACGCCTACGAGTCGACCGAGCCGAACCCGCTCACCGCGGACCTGGACACCGCGATCATGACGGTCGACCCGGCCGTCGAGAGCCGCGTCGTGAAGGCCCTGGAGGCCTGGCGCGACACCCGCTACCAGCCGCCCTTCAACCACCCGCGGCCCTGCAAGGCCCTGGAGAAGCTCAAGGAGGTCGCCGCGGGCACCGGCAACCTCATGGAAGCCACCCTGGAGTGCGCACGCGCCGGTGTGACGACCGGCGAGTGGGCCGGGGCCCTGCGGGAGGTCTTCGGGGAGTTCCGGGCGCCCACGGGCGTCTCCAGCGCTCCGGTGGCCGTCCCGGCGGAGGCGGGCACGCCGCTGGCCCTGGTCCGGGACAAGGTCGCCAAGACGGCCGCCGACCTCGGCACCGGCAAGCTGCGCTTCCTGGTCGGCAAGCCGGGCCTGGACGGGCACTCCAACGGGGCCGAGCAGATCGCGGTGCGTGCGCGTGACGCCGGCTTCGAGGTGGTCTACCAGGGCATCAGGCTCACCCCCGAGCAGATCGTCGACGCGGCGCTCGCCGAGGACGTGCACGCCGTGGGCCTGTCGATCCTCTCCGGCTCGCACGCGCAGCTCGTGCCGGACGTGCTTGTGCGCCTGCGCGACGCGGGCGCGCCCGACATCCCCGTCATCGCGGGCGGCATCATCCCCAACAGCGACGCCGAGGACCTGAAGGCGGCGGGTGTCGCCGCCGTTTTCACCCCCAAGGACTTCGGTATCACCGAGATCATCGGCCGTATCGTCGACGAGATCCGGAAAGCGAACAAGCTCGACCCACTGGAGGTCCCCGCATGACCGCGCCTGTCAACCGCCTGCGCCCCCGCCGTTCGTGTCTGGCGGTACCGGGTTCGAACCCGCGCTTCCTGGAGAAGGCCCAGGGCCTCCCCGCCGACCAGGTCTTCCTCGACCTGGAGGACGCCTGCGCGCCGCTCGCCAAGCCGGAGGCCCGGCATACCATCGTCAAGTTCCTCAACGAGGGCGACTGGACGGGCAAGACGCGGGTGGTGCGCGTCAACGACTGGACGACCGAGTGGACGTACCGCGACGTCGTCACGGTCGTCGAGGGCGCGGGCCAGAACCTCGACTGCATCATGCTGCCGAAGGTGCAGAGCGCCGACCAGGTGGTCGCGCTCGACTTCCTGCTGACCCAGATCGAGAAGACGATGGGCTTCGAGGTCGGCAAGATCGGCATCGAGGCGCAGATCGAGAACGCGCAGGGCCTGAACAACGTCAACGCGATCGCGCAGGCGTCGCCGCGCGTCGAGACGATCATCTTCGGCCCGGCCGACTTCATGGCATCCATCAACATGAAGTCCCTGGTCGTCGGCGAGCAGCCGCCCGGCTACCCGGCGGACGCCTACCACTTCATCCTGATGAAGATCCTGATGGCCGCCCGTGCCAACAACCTCCAGGCGATCGACGGCCCCTACCTCCAGATCAAGAACGTGGACGGCTACCGCGAGGTCGCCAACCGTGCCGCCGCGCTCGGCTTCGACGGCAAGTGGGTCCTGCACCCCGGCCAGGTCGAGGCCGCCAACGAGGTCTTCTCACCCTCCCAGGAGGACTTCGACCACGCCGAGCTGATCCTCGACGCCTACGACTACTGCACCTCCGAGGCGGGCGGCAAGAAGGGCTCGGCGATGCTCGGCGACGAGATGATCGACGAGGCGAGCCGCAAGATGGCGCTCGTCATCTCCGGCAAGGGGCGCGCCGCGGGCATGACCCGTACCTCCAAGTTCGAGATCCCGGAGGCCTGACATGCAGTTCGGCCGCACCTACGAAGAGTTCACCGTCGGGGACGTCTACAAGCACTGGCCCGGAAAGACGGTCACCGAGTACGACGACCACCTCTTCTGCCTGCTGACGATGAACCACCACCCCCTCCACATGGACAGCAACTATGCGGAGAAGACGACCGACTTCGGGAAGAACGTCGTCGTGGGCAACTACATCTACTCGCTGCTTCTGGGCATGTCCGTGCCGGACGTCTCGGGCAAGGCGATCGCCAACCTGGAGGTCGAGTCGCTCAAGCACGTGGCGCCGACGTTCCACGGCGACACGATCTACGGCGAGACCACGGTCCTGGACAAGACTCCGTCGAAGTCCAAGTCGGACCGCGGGATCGTCTACGTGGAGACCAAGGGCTACAAGCAGGACTCCACGCTGGTCTGCGTGTTCCGCCGCAAGGTGATGGTCCCCACCGAGACGTACATCAAGGAGCGCGGCGGCGAGCAGCCCGGCCGCCCGGAGCTGCTCGACCCCAAGAAGAGCCAGGAGAAGTAGCCATGAGCCGACTCGCGCAGACCGCAGGTCTCACCGACATCCAGCAGGAGATCCTGGCCACGGTCCGGGACTTCGTCGACAAGGAGATCATCCCGGTCGCCACGGAGCTGGAGCACCGTGACGAGTATCCGCAGCAGATCGTGGACGGTCTCAAGGAGTTGGGCCTCTTCGGGCTCATGATCCCGGAGGAGTACGGCGGTCTGGGCGAGTCGCTGCTCACGTACGCCCTGTGCGTGGAGGAGATAGCGCGTGGCTGGATGTCGGTCTCCGGCATCATCAACACCCACTTCATCGTGGCCTACATGCTCAAGCAGCACGGGACGCAGGAGCAGAAGGACACGTTCCTGCCGCGCATGGCGGCCGGCGAGGTACGCGGGGCGTTCTCCATGTCGGAGCCGGGGCTCGGCTCCGACGTGTCGGCGATCACGTCCAAGGGCGTCAGGGACGGCGACGAGTACGTCCTCGACGGTCAGAAGATGTGGCTCACGAACGGCGGCACGTCCACGCTGGTCGCCGTCCTGTGCCGGAGTGACGAAGGACACCCGGAGGGCACGGCGCCCCACAAGTCGATGACGACCTTCCTCGTGGAGAAGGAGCCCGGTTTCGGAGAGGTCCGGCCTGGCCTCACCATTCCCGGCAAGATCGACAAGATGGGTTACAAGGGCGTCGACACGACGGAACTCGTCATGAGCGGGCTACGAATTCCGGCCAATCGTGTGCTCGGCGGGGCCACCGGCCGTGGTTTTTACCAAATGATGGACGGCGTCGAAGTCGGTCGCGTGAATGTCGCGGCGCGTGGCTGCGGTGTCGCTCAGCGTGCATTTGAGCTCGGTGTCTCGTATGCCCAGCAACGTCACACTTTCGGCAAGGCGATCGCCCAGCACCAGGCCATCCAGTTCAAGCTGGCCGAGATGGCTACCAAGGTCGAGGCCGCGCATGCGATGATGGTGAATGCAGCACGCAAAAAGGACTCCGGGGAACGAAACGACCTCGAAGCAGGGATGGCGAAGTACCTCGCCTCCGAATACTGCAAAGAAGTCGTAGAGGACGCGTTCCGGATTCATGGCGGTTACGGCTTCTCGAAGGAGTACGAGATCGAGCGCCTGTACCGTGAGGCTCCGATGCTGTTGATCGGCGAAGGTACCGCCGAGATCCAGAAGATGATCATCGGGCGCCGACTGCTCGAAGAGTATCGACTCCAGGGCTGAATGTCTGCTTTGAGGCGGTTTCTTCGAGAAGAAGGTCACACCCTGTCAGCACTCTTCGGCCGTCGACTCCGCTTCCTGGCTTGCCCAGTTGTGGCTCGCAACCGATACCATCCGGAAAAAGCCGCCGTCCCCCGTTCATGCGCGGCATCATCCGCTACGAAGGTCATCCATGCCCCACAGCCAAACCTCTGCACCACGCGACAGCCTCGCTGGCGTACGCCTTGCGCGCGGAGCATCGCCGTGGCTCCTGCCGACTGTCGCCACCGCGGCACTCAGCCTCGTCCGCGCGCGTCGCTCCAAGGGCGCCGCGGCCGTAGCTGTACCCGCCACCGCTCTGGCGGCGGGCATGCTGTGGTTTTTCCGCGACCCCGAGCGCGACATCGCACAGGGCCGGGTCATCTCGCCGGCCGACGGTGTGGTGCAGAGCATCATGCCGTGGAAGGACGGGCGCACCCGCGTCGCGATCTTCATGAGCCCGCTGAACGTCCACGTCAACCGTGCCCCCCTCGCGGGCACGGTGACGTCCGTGGAGCACATCCCCGGCGGGTTCGTCCCGGCGTTCAACAAGGAGAGCGAGAACAACGAGCGCGTTGTCTGGCACTTCGACACCGAGCTCGGTGACATCGAGATGATCCAGATCGCGGGCGCCGTCGCGCGACGCATCGTTCCTTACGTGCCGCAGGGCACGAAGGTGGAGCAAGGCGAACGGATCGGCCTGATCCGCTTCGGCTCGCGCGTGGACATCTACCTCCCGGAGGGTGTCGACGTGGATGTCGAGGTCGGTCAGAAGACCGTGGCTGGGGTGACTCGCATTGACCGTGGTTGATCCTGAGACACAGGCGGGCTGGGTGCCCGAGGCGGCCGAGGACGAGGCCGACGAGGAGATGCCTCTCTCACTCCGCCTCTCGATAGCGGACACCCTCACGCTCGGTAACGCCACGTGCGGGTTCATGGCGGTGTACTTCACCACCACCGGCATCCTCATCCCGCACCTCCAGGGCAGCAACGAAAGCGGCATGGCGCGGCACTCCGCCGCGACGGCCGTGATCCTGATGCTCTGCGCGGCCGTCTTCGACCTCTTCGACGGGCTCGTGGCGCGCAAGCTGCGGTCCTCGCCGATGGGCGCCGAGCTCGACAACCTGTCGGACCTGATCAGCTTCGGTCTGGCCCCCGCGTACTTCGTGCTCGTGTACGGCATGGTCGCCGACGACGCGCACCAGAGAGTCGCCGCGGTGGGGGCGATCGTGGTGCTGCTGGCGGTGGTGCTGCGGCTTGCGCGGTTCAGCTGCGTGACCGTGAAGGACGGCACCTTCCAGGGCATGCCCTCGCCCTTCGGCGCGCTCACGGTCGTCTCGATCGTGCTCCTGGAGCTGCCCTTCGTGGCGACGCTCCTTGCGATCATCGGCACGGCATGGCTCATGGTGAGCCGGGTCGAGTACCCCAAGCCGCGGGGTCCGCTGGCGGTGGCGATGCTCGCGTGGATCGTCGCGGCCATGGGGCTGCTCGCGGCCTGGGCCTTCGAGGCTCCGGGCGGCCAGCTCCTGCTGCAGACCGGCTGCGCGCTGCAGCTGGTGCTCGGCGCGGTCATCCCGCTCTTCGCCACGGCCCGCCGCGTGAACAACTTCCGGGGCAACCGGCGCGAGGCACGGGCGGCGCAGCTGCCGTAGCGGCGCTCGTACGATCGCGAAGGGGGCCCGAACCGAATTGGTTCGGGCCCCCTTTTGCGTACCGTCCATCGCCCTACGGGCTCATCCCCGGACGGCGGACGGGCTCAGACGCTCAGCCTCCCGCCGTGTACCCCTCGGCCGCCGTCGCCGTGAACGGCTTCTCGACGACCTTCATGCCGCCCGTCACGCCCTTGTCGGGGCGCAGGATCACGCTCTCCTTCGAGGAGGGCGCCTTGGGGTCGGTGAAGTTCTGGGGGACGCCGAAGCCATTGTCGTAGGCGTCGATGGTCAAAAGCGCCTTGTCGACGCCCGCGCGGGTGAGGTCCTTGCTCTCGCACGCCCTCTTCAGGGCCTCGCCGAAGACGGACGCCGCGGTCCAGCCGGCCGTCACGCCGTTGTCCAGGGAGTCCTCGGGGTAGGCCTTCTTGTAGTCGGCGACCAGCTTCTTAGCGGCCTCGGTGTCCGCGCCGATCGGCAGGGTCGGCGAGGCCACGTAGTAGTTCTTCGCGAGGGCCGGGCCCGCCTGTGTGCCCAGGAGCTGGGGCGAGAACGCCGAGTTGTTGCCGATGATCGGGACGTCGAACTTGCCGGCTGCCGCGACACCCACCAGCGAGGCCGCCTGGCGCGGGCCCGCGCTGATCACGACGCCCTTCACCCCGGCCTTCTTCAGGGCCGCGACCTGCGCCGTCATGTCGTTGTCGGTCGCCTTGATCTTCTGCTCCACGACGGTGAGGCCCGACTTCTTCGCCATGTACTGCGAGCCCTTCAGGGCGCTTTCGCCGTAGTCGCCCTCGAAGTAGACGTGGCCGAGCTTGTCGCCCTTCTTGAGGCCCTTCTCCTTCATCAGGAAGTCGATCGCGTTGATCGTCTCCAGGTCGTACGTCGAGCCGATGACCCGCACGTACGAGCTGCCGAGCAGATTGGACGACCAGGCCTGCGGCAGCACGAGGCCCTTGTTGGTGTCGACCCGCTGCTTGACCGCCGCGACGAACGGGGAGCCGATGAACTGGGCGAAGCCGAGGACCTCCGGCTCAAGCTCGGTGTACGCGGCGACCGCCTTCTGCGGGTCGTAGCCGTGGTCGCGGACGGTCAGCTTCAGCTTGCGGCCGCAGATGCCGCCGTCGGCGTTGATCTGCTTGACGTAGAGCTGCTGGGCCTGGGTGACGCTCTTGCCGAGGGTCGCGTAGACGCCGGTCATGTCGGTGAGCACACCGAGATCGATCGTCTTGGCGGAGACGCCGACGCCGGTCTTGATCCCGCCCGCGTCCTCCTTGTCGCCCTCGCCGTCCCCCGTCTTCGAGCTGCAACCCGCCACCGCGAGCAGCGCGGCGAGCGCCGTCGCCGTCGCGGTGACCCTCTTCGACTTGCGTGAACTCATTGTTCCTCCCCTGGAGTGTGGCCGGACTTCGGCCTGGAGCGCCGGGCGGCGATGCTGGCCAGACCGCCGGGCAGGAACAGCACCACCGCCACGACGGCGGCGCCGTACAGATACCGGGATGCCTCGCCCGGAGTGATTCCGCCGGTACCGGGGGCCGAGACCAGGGGCAGCGCGTCGCTGTACCTGGTCAGGAGCTGCGGGAGCAGGGAGACGACGGCGGCGCCGGCCACCGCGCCCGCCACCGAGCCGAGCCCACCGATGACGATCATGGCGAGGTATTCGAGGGACAGCGTGATGCCGAAGTAGTCCGGCACGGTGCGCTGGAAGACGAGGGCGAGCAGGACACCGGCGAGGCCCGCGTACATCGACGACAGGACGAAGACGCCCGCGCGGTAGCGGGCCACGGGCACCCCGATGACGCCGGCGGCGATGCGGTGGTCGCGGATGGCGTTCATGGCACGTCCAGGGCGCCCGCGCAGCACGCCGCGGGCGAAGAGCCCGCAGCCGAAGAGCAGCACGAGGCCGGCGTACCAGAGCTTCTCCGAGGCCCCGAAGGGCACGGCGGCCACGACGAGCTCGCTGTCGTCGAAGGTGATGCCGAAGACGCTCAGCGGCGGTACGTCGCGTCCGTTGGAGCCGCCGGTCAGATCATGGGCGTTGAAGAGCACGTGCTGCCCGATGAAGATCAGCGCGAGGGTGGCGATGCCGAGGTAGGCGCCTTGCAGGCGTCCCGCGATGGGGCTGAAGAGCCCGCCCGCGATCCCCGCGACGCCGACCGCCAGGGCAGCCGCGATCCAGGTGGGGAGCCCGAGGCCGGTGAGACCGCCCTCGCCGTCCCCCGCGAAGACGCAGTATCCGTACGCTCCGATCGCCAGGAAGAAGGCGTGCCCCATGGAGAGCTGGCCGGTCGCGCCGGTGAGGAGGTTGAGGCCGATCGCGCCGATCGCGGCGGCCATGGCGAACAGGCCCGCCTGGAGCCAGAACCGGTCGAGGTAGAAGGGCAGGGCGAGCAGGAGCACGACTCCCGCGATCCAGACGTACGTGCGCGGGCGGGTGAGCCTCGTGCGGTTGCGGGAGCGCAGCTCCCGCCCGCGGGCCAGGACTTCAGACACGGGTGAGCTCCTTCGTGCCGAAGAGTCCGGCGGGCCGGATGAGCAGGATGACGGTCATCACCAGGTAGGGCGCTAGGTCGCCCAGGCCCCTTCCCAGGAAGGTGAGTTCACTCTGGTAGCCGGTGGCGAGAGATTCGGTGACCCCGACGATGAGCCCGCCCACGAGCGCGCCCGTGGTGGAGTCGAGGCCGCCGAGGATCGCGGCCGGGAACGCCTTGAGCGCGGCCAGCGAGGTGGCCCGTTCGAGCCCCGGCGTCGGGAAGACGGTGAGGAAGAGCGCCGCGACGGCGGCGAGCCCTCCCGCGACCGCCCAGGCGCCGAGCGAGACCCTGCCGAGGCGCACGCCCATCAGGGCTGCGGTCTCCGGGCTCTCCGCCGCCGCCCGCATCGCCACGCCCCAGGAGGTGTAGCGGAAGGCGAGCAGGAAGACGCTGATGAGGAGCCCGGCGGCGACGAACGCGGCGATCCGCGTATAGGCGATGGAGACCGATCCGACGGTGAGCACGGAGTCGCCCCAGGGGTCGCCGAGCGAGAGCACGTCGGTGCCGAGGCGGCGGGTGAGCTCGGTGGTGAGCAGGATGTCGACGCCGATGGTGACGATGGCGAGGACGCTGTGGTCGGAGCCGCGGTAGCGCCGCATGACCAGGAACTCGATGGCCGCGCCGACGACGGCGGCGCCCGCGATGCCGACGAGGACCGCGGGCCAGAACCCGATGTCGTCGTGGAGCGACGCGATGAAGTAGCCGCCCGCCAGGAGCAGCGAGGCGTGCGCGAAGTTCACGACCTCGGTGGCCCGGAAGATGACGACGAAGCCGAGGGCGATGAGGGCGTAGACGGAGCCCATCGAGAGCCCGTTGAGCATGAGCTCGACGAAGGTGGTCACGACGCGGCCTCCTCTCCCAGGTAGGCCCGTACGACCGCCGGGTCGTTCTGTACGGCCGCCGGGGCGCCGTCCGCTATGCACCGGCCGAAGTCCAGTACGGTCACCGCGTCCGCGAGCCGCATCACCACCCCCATGTCGTGTTCCACCAGGACGATCGAGATTCCGAGACTGTCGCGGGCCCCCGCGATGACGGCCGCCGTGCGCTGCCGCTCGTCCCCGGTCATGCCCGCGACGGGTTCGTCGAGCAGGAGAAGCCGGGGCTCCATGCACAGGGCGCGGGCCAGTTCCGCGAGTTTCTGCTGCCCGTACGGAAGCGAGCCCGCCGGGGCATGGAGCTGGTGTTCGATGCCCACGAACGCCGCTATCTCCCTGACCCGCTCGCGATGTCGGCGCTCCTCGCGCGCGGCCGAGGGCAGGCGGAGACCGGCGGCGACGAATCCCGTGCGGGTCAGGCGGTGGCGGCCGAGCATCAGGCTGTCGGCGACCGTGGCGCGGGGCGGCAGGGCGAGGTTCTGGAAGATCCGGGCGACGCCGAGGCCGGCGATGCGGTGCGGAGGCATCGCCGTCAGCTCGTGCTCGCCGAGGCGGACGCTGCCGCCGGTGGCCCTGTACACGCCGGACAGGACGTTGAAGCAGGTCGACTTGCCCGCGCCGTTAGGGCCGATGACGGCGTGCACGGTGCCGGGCCTGACGGTGAAACTGACGGCGTCGAGGGCGGTGAGGCCCGCGAAGCGGACGGTCAGGTCCCGCACCTCAAGGGCGGGTACGTCGTCTTCTCGTGGCGTCGCGTCGACTGCCGGGAGGTCCTCGCTCATCGCCGGCCCGCCCATCGTTCGAGGACCGGCAGCGCGTCGACGCCGCGTGAGGCGTCGGCAGCGGCGGTCTCGTCGACCACGCCGAGGTAGCGGCGGCGCACCTCGTCGGAGGCGGCAAGCTCGTCCGCCGCCCCCGCGAGCGCCACTTCGCCGACGTCCAGGACGTACGCGCTCGACGCGAGACGCAGCGCGAGGGCGGCGTTCTGCTCGACGAGGAGGACCGCGGTGCCCTGGCCGTTGATCTCCTGGATGGTGTCGGCGATGCGGGCCGCCATCAGCGGGGCGAGCCCCAGGGACGGTTCGTCCAGGAGCAGCAGCTTCGGCGAGGCCATCAGCGCCCTGCCGACCGCCAGCATCTGCTGCTCGCCGCCGGACAGGAGCCCGGCCCGCTGGCCCGCGCGCTCGGCGAGCACGGGGAAGAGTTCATGGACGCGGCTCAGGGCCGAGGCCTTCGTGCCCCGGCTCCCCGCGGAGCCGAGTGCGCCCGCCCGCAGGTTGTCTGCGACGGTCATCCGGGCGAACACCCGCCTTCCTTCCGGTACTTGTGAGACTCCGGCCCCGACCACCCGGTCCGGGTGCAGTCCGTCGATGCGCCGTCCGCCGAAGTGGATGGAGCCGGTGGTGAGCGCCCCCCGGTGGAAACCGAGGGTGCGTGAAATGGCGCGCAGGAGCGTCGACTTGCCCGCGCCGTTGCCGCCGAGGACGGCGACGACGGCGCCCTCCGGTACTTCGAGCGACACCTGGCGCAGTGCGCGTACCGGTCCGTATCCGACCGACGCGTCCTGTACGACCAGTCCGGAACCACCCACCTGGGACCCCCCTGCCCTCTGCCTGCTCTGTTCGTGGCGCTCGGCCGCCGGTGCCGCGCGGCCCTCTGTGTGTGGCGCTCACCCCAGCACCGCCGCGCCCGCCCGTCCACGGCCTGTGTCCGAATCGCTGCGGGTGACCAGCGGTACCGGCCACCCGTTGTGCACGGGCACAACACCGCGTGTCAGGGGCCTGCCAGGGGTGGTCCGGCAGTGGCATCCTCCGCAGCACGAAGGCATGAATGGCGGCGGCGATGGGAGTTCCATGAGCGGACGCAGACCTCGTACGGGCCATGACTGGAAGGTGCTCGAGGAGGCGTGCACCGCGCTGCTCCCCCGCATCCCCGATCTGGTGGACGAACATCTGCGGCAGCTCTTCGAGCACTCGCCGGTGTACGCGCGGGTCCTGCCGCACGACCAGCAGTGGCGGGAGGCGGAGGAGGCGATGCGGATCGGCATCGAGACCATCTCGGCGCCGCGGGCGTCGCCGCGCCGCGATCTGGAGTACGCGGAGGAGGCGGGCCGGCGCCGGGCCCAGCAGGGGCTGCCGCTGGACCTGGTGGTGCACTCGTACCGTAACGCGGGCTATCTGGTCTGGGACTCGCTGCTCGAAGGCACCGTGGGGCAGGACCCGGAGAAGCTGGCGGTCCTGATGCGGTCGGCGACGATGGTGTGGTCGGCGGTGGACGCGCAGGCGGCGGCCGCGTCGGACGCGTACCGGGCCACGGAGATGGAGTTGCGCCGGCGCACCGACGAGCAGTTGCAGGCGCTGCTCGACGCGCTCCTTGAGGGGCAGTCGGGGCCGGGGCTCGCCTCGCAGGTGGCCGCGGGGCTCGATCTGCCGGAGCGCGGGCCGTACGCGGTGGTGGTGCTGCGGGCCGAGCGGCGGGACGGGCGCGCCGCGTTCCACCGGCAGATCCAGCGGGCCGGGTTCCGTTTCGTCTGGCGGATGCGGACGGACCGGGAGGTGGGTGTGGTGGCGCTCGGGGCGGAGGAGGGCCTGGACGAGCTGGCCGCCGCGCTCGAGGGGCGGTGCCCGGGGCCCGGCGGCATCAGTCCCGTGGTGGCGGGGCTCTCCGAACTGGGCCACGCGCGGCGCCTGGCCGAACTGGCGCTGCGTACGTGTCCGCCGGACGCGACCGGCATCGTACGGCTCGACCAGCGGATGCCGACGGCGCTGGTGGTGAGCCAGCCGGAGCTGGCGGGGCGCCTTGTGTCGGACGTCTTCGGCGAGGTCCTCGCCCTGGAACCGGCCGACCGGGCGGTGCTCCTGGAGACGCTGGACGCGTGGCTGATGTGCGAGGGGTCGGCGGGGCGGGCCGCGGGGCGTCTGTACTGCCACCGGAACACGGTGTTCAACCGCCTGCGGCGCCTGGAACAACTGACGTCACGCTCGCTGGCCCGCCCCAGGGACCTGATGGAGATGACGCTGGCCCTCGACGCGTATCGGCTGGCGCCGGGCTAGAGCGGGGTCCTCCTCCCCGGCACCCGAACGCACCGCCATCACCGGCTCCGCCGAGCTCGTCCTCAACCGCCGGACGGGCTGAATCCTGGCCCGCCCGACGACCGGTCCGGGCCGCGCCCCGCAAGGGGCGCGGTGAACAGCGCGCCCAGCCCCCACCGGGCCCCGTAAGGGGCGCGGGGAACTGCGCGCCCAGCCCCCACCGGCGCCAGGCGTACAAACCGCCTGCCCCGCAAGCACGCCTGCCGGGCCCCGTAAGGGGCGCGGGGAACTGCGCGGCCAACCCCCACCGGAGCCCGGTGTAGAGAAACCCCCGCCCCCTGCAAACCGCCTAGCTCAGGAAATCGCGGGCGATGCCCTCCGCCACCGTCTCCAGGATGGGCCCCGCCTCGGCAATGCAGCGGGCGACATCCGGCTCCACGTCGGTCAGCGCGTACGCCCGCCGGATCCCCGCCTTGCCCAGCGCCTCCGCCGGAAGGGCCAGGCGGCCGCAGACCGCCACCACCTCCACGCCCGCCGAACGCGCCGCCGCCGCGACCCCCGCGGGCGCCTTGCCGTGCAGGGTCTGCTCGTCCAGCGAGCCCTCCCCGGTGATCACCAGCGAGGCACGGGCGAGCGCGGGAGCGAAGCCGAGGACGTCCAGCATGACCTCGATACCGGGGCGGAAGCTCGCGCCGAGCCCGACAAGCGCCCCGTACCCGATGCCGCCCGCCGCTCCGGCTCCCGGCGACTCGGCGTACTCCAGGGCCGAGGAGCCCACCGCGTCGGACAGCACCCGCGCGAAGTGCGCGAGGGCCGCGTCCAGCTCGGCCACGTCCTCGGGGCTCGCCCCCTTCTGCGGCCCGTACACCGCCGGGGCGCCCTTCGGGCCTGTCAGCGGATTGTCCACGTCGCTGGCCAGGACCAGGTCCACGGAGGCGAACCGCTTGTCGAGCCCGGACAGGTCCGCCGTGGCCAGCGAGGCCAGGGGGCCGCCGCCCGGCGCCACCGGCTCCCCGGACGCGTCCAGGAACACCGCGCCGAGCGCGGCCAGCATGCCGGCCCCGCCGTCCGTGGTCGCACTGCCCCCGACACCGAAGACGATCGTCCGCGCGCCCGCGTCCAGCGCGGCCCGCAGCAGTTCCCCGGAGCCGTACGTCGTCGAAGTGAGCGGGGCGAAGACGCCCTCGGGAAGGAGCTGGAGGCCGGACGCCTCCGCCATCTCCACCACCGCGGTCCCGTCCCGCAGCGCGTACGCCGCGGTGACCTCATCGCCGAGCGGCCCCGTCACCCGTACCTCACGGCGTTCGAAACCGGCCGCGACCGCCGCGGCCACCGTTCCGTCACCGCCGTCGGCCACCGGCAGGGCCTCGACCTCCACCCGCGGTGCGACGCGCCGAAGCCCGGCCGTCACCCGCTCCGCGACCTGCACGGCCGTGAGCGATCCCTTGAACTTGTCCGCGGCGATGAGCACATGCCCCGCCGTCCCAGCAGCGTCCGCCACCTTGCATCCCCTTGCTTTCCGGGCCTTGCTCGCGTCAAGGCAGTCGCGCCGCTGCGACCATAACCGCAGGAGGGGCCGCCTGCCCATGGCCCTCCGCATATCGGAGCCCCGGCCTCCTCCCCTAAATACCCCTAAAAAGGCTTAAACCGGGCGCCTGAACTGCAAGAATGATCGATCAGCAGCCCGCACGACAGACCCCCGAATGCACCTTCGATCGAAAACCAGACAAACGTCTGGCGCTCCACGCCGAACCGGTCGCGCAGACCGCGCACGGGCCCGGAATTCGGTAGACCGGATGCATGACCCCAGCGCATACGGAACTCGCCGACCGTGTTCTCGGCGGCTGGATCGGGCGGATCGCGGGCAACATGCTCGGCAAACCGATCGAGCGGGGCGACTACTGGACGCGGGAGCGCATCGAGCGCTATCTGCGGCAGGCCGACGCCCTTCCGCTCACCGACTATCTGCCCGAACCCCCTTCCTGGGTGGAGGAGTTCCAGCTGCGGCCGGAGTGGCAGCAGTGCGTGCGGGGCGGCGTACACGGCAGCTGCCGGGACGACGACGTCGACTACGCGATCCTCGGGCTCCATCTCCTGGAGACACACGGATTCGACTTCAGCACCGAACAGGTGGGCGAGCTGTGGCTGCTGCGCCTCCCCTATCTGCAGACGTTCACCGCCGAGCGCGCCGCGTACCGGAATCTCGCCAACGGACTCAAACCGCCGCTCACCGCGACCTACGAGAACGCGTGCCAGGAGTGGATCGGCGCCCTCATCCGCGCCGACGTCTTCGGCTGGACGAACCCCGGCGCCCCGCGCCGCGCCGCCTCCCTCGCCCGCCGGGACGCGGTGCTCTCGCACACCGGCAACGGCGTGTACGGGGCGATGTGGGCGGCGGCGCTGGTCTCGGCCGCGTTCGCCGCGGCCACTCCGCGGGCCGCGCTCGACGCGGCGTCAGGGGTGATCCCGTCCGGCTGCCGCCTCGCGCGTACCGTGCGCCGGGTCGTCACGCTGCACGAGGCCGGGCTCGGCTGGGAGGAGACGCTCGCCACCATCGAGGCGGAGACCTCCGGACTCGGCTGGATCCACGTCGTGCCGAACTCGGCCGTCCTGACCGCCGGACTCCTCTACGGCGACGGCGACTTCACCCGCACCATCGCCCTGACCGTGCGCGGCGGCCTCGACACCGACTCGAACGGCGCGACCGCCGGGTCCGTCGCGGGCGTGCTGTGCGGGGCCAAGGCGATCCCCGCACAGTGGCGCGACCCGCTCGAAGACCGGGTACGCAGCGCGGTGTTCGGTTTCGACGGCTCCCGGATCACGGAACTCGCGGCCCGGACCGTGGAGTTGGCCGAGGCCTAACGCGGCGGCTCCCCGCTCCCCGCGCGCCTACCCTTTTCACGTGACCACTCAGGATTACGCCACGTACATCGCGGGCCTCCCGCGCATCATCGCCGGGGCCGCCTCGCTCTTCCGGGACTCCGAAGGGCGCGTACTGCTCGTCGAGCCGAACTACCGCGAGGGGTGGGCCCTGCCCGGCGGCACCGTCGAGTCGGACGAGGGGGAGACACCGCGGCAGGGGGCGCGCCGCGAGACCGCCGAGGAGATCGGCCTCGACGTCGAGCCTGGCCGGCTGCTCGCGGTGGACTGGGTGCCGGGGGTGGCACGGCCGCCGCTGGTGGCCTATCTGTACGACGGCGGGGTGCTCGGCGAGGACCAGCTGAAGTCGATCAGGCTTCAGGAGGAGGAGCTGCTGTCCTGGCGCCTCGTGGCCCGCGAGGACCTTCCGCGGTTCCTGCCGGACGAGCTCGGGCGGCGGGTGCGGGCCGGACTCGACGCGCTGGACGCGGGTACGGGGGCGGTCGAGCTTGAGGACGGGGTGCGGGTCGGCTGAGCCTGTCGGCCGAGCGTTCAGAACGTCGGCCGATCGCTCAGAACAGCGCGTCCGCGTGCGTGACGGCCGGGACGGGGGCCGTCAGGACCGCTCCCTCGAAGGCCAGCAACCGCTGCTTGCGGTCGAGGCCGCCGCCGTATCCGGTCAGGGAGCCGCCCGCGCCGATCACCCGGTGGCAGGGCACGATCACCCCGATCGGGTTCTTGCCGTTGGCCAGGCCGACGGCGCGTGAGGCGTTGGGCTTGCCGAGCGCGGTCGCGAGCTGCCCGTACGTGCGGGTCTCGCCGTACGGGATCAGCCGGAGCTGCTGCCAGACGGTGCGCTGGAACGGCGTGCCGTCGAGGCGCATCGGCAGGTCGAACTCCGTCAGCTCCCCCGCGAAGTACGCCTCCAACTGGTCGATCGTCGCGTCGAAGGGCCCGGCGTCACGGTCGCCGAAGGTCTCCTCGGGTGGTCGGTGGCGCTGCTCGGTCATGTAGAGGCCGCTGAGGACGCCGTCGGTGGCCACGAGGGTCAGGGTGCCGTAGGGGCTGTCGATGAGGGTGTGCTGGCGGTGCATGGGGTTCTGTCCTCTGCCGTGGGTTGTCGGGGGCTGCGGGGAGGCTGTGGGGCTTTTATGCCGGGATGCTGTTGATGGGGTGGGTGTCGGTGGCCCACAGGTACTGGACCGCGTACGCCCGCCAGGGGCGCCAGGCCGCGGCCCGCGCGGTCAGCGCCGCCGGGGTGTGCGGGAGGCCGAGTTCCCGGGCCGCGCGCCGGACGCCGAGGTCGGTGGGCAGGAAGGCGTCGGGGTCGCCGAGCGCGCGCATCGCGATGACGTCGACCGTCCAGGGACCGAAGCCGGGCAGTGCGGTGAGCCGCGCGCGGGCCTCCTCCCAGCCGCTCTCCACGCCGAGCCGCAGTGATCCGTCGGCGAGGTGGCGTACGAGCGTGGTCAGGGTGGCGCGGCGGCTGCGCGGCAGGGCCAGTGCCTCCGGGTCGAGCGCGGCGAGGGCCTCCGGCGCCGGGAAGAGGTGGGTGAGACCGCCCTCGGGGTCGTCGATCGGCTCGCCGTGCGCGGTGACCAGGCGGGCGGCGTGGGTGCGGGCGGCGGCAGTGGAGACCTGCTGGCCGAGCACCGCCCGTACGGCGAACTCCGCCTCGTCGACGGTGCGCGGCACGCGGCGGCCCGGCGCCTTGGCGACGAGGGGCGCGAGCAGCGGGTCGGCGCTCAGCTGGCCGTCCACCGCGACCGGGTCCGCGTCCAGGTCGAGCATGCGGCGGCAGCGGCTGATGGCGATGGTGAGGTCGCGCATGTCGGTGAGGCTGAGGCGGCAGGCGATGTGGTCGGGGGCGGGGGTGAGGGCGACGACCCCGTGGCCGTAGGGGAGGCGGAGCGTGCGGCGGTACGCGCCGTCGCGCCACTCCTCGACTCCGGGTACGGCGGTGGCGATGAGGTGGCCGAAGAGGTTGTCGGGGTTGAGGGGGGCTCGGAAGGGGAGCCGGAGGGAGAGCGCGCCGGGGGCGGCCGCTTTCCTGGCCGTCTTCGGGGCGCGGTTGCGCAGTTCGCCGGGGGCCAGGGCGAAGACCTCGCGGACGGTGTCGTTGAAGGTGCGGATCGAGGCGAACCCGGAGGCGAAGGCGATCTCCGCCATGGGCAGGGTGGTCGTCTCGATGAGCAGCCGGGCGGTCTGGGCGCGTTGGGCCCGTGCCAGGGCGAGGGGGCCCGCGCCCAGTTCGGCGAGGAGCTGCCGCTCCACCTGGCGGGTGCTGTAGCCCAGGCGCGTGGCGAGGCCGGGGACTCCGTCGCGGTCCACCACGCCGTCCGCGATGAGGCGCATCGCGCGGGCCACGAGGTCGGCGCGCTGATTCCACTCGGGCGAGCCCGGACTGCTGTCCGGCCGGCACCGCTTGCAGGCGCGGAACCCTTCCTGCTGGCAGGCCGCCGCGCTCGGGTAGAAGCTCATGTTCTCGGGCTTCGGGGGGACGACGGGGCAGCTGGGGCGGCAGTAGATGCGGGTGGTCGTGACGGCGGTGTAGAACCAGCCGTCGAAGCGCGCGTCCTTCGACTGCACGGCACGCACACAGCGTTCGGCATCAGTGTGCATGCCCGAAGGGGCCGGGGTTCTGCCGGTGACGGCGACGGTGGTCATGCCTCAAGGATCGTGCACGACGGTGACGGTGGCTGGCGAGAATCCGACATGGACCTTGGGGGTCGTGCCGGGGGTTCCGCGTGACCGGGCGGGCGGGGCAGCGGCTTGTTCGTTCCGCCCTACGCCCCGCGAAGGTCCCGCCAGACCGCCTTGGCCGCGTTGTGGCCCGACATGCCGTGTACGCCGGGGCCCGGCGGCGTGGCGGAGGAGCAGATGTACACGGCCGGGTGCGCGGTCCCGTACGGGAAGAGGGAGAGCTTGGGGCGGAGCAGCAGTTGGAGTCCGCTCGCCGCGCCGCAGGCGATGTCGCCGCCGACGTAGTTGGCGTTCCGGGCGGCGAGCACGGCGGGCCCCGCGGTGGCACGCGCCAGGACCCGGTCGCGGAAGCCGGGAGCGAAACGCTCCAGCTGGCGCTCGATCGCGTCGGTGAGATCGCCGTCCCAGCCATTGGGAACGTGGCCGTACGCCCAGAAGACCTGCTTGCCCGCGGGCGCACGCGACGGGTCGACGACCCCGGGCTGCACCGTGATCAGGAACGGCACGTCGGGCGCGCGGTTCTCGCGCGACACGGTGCGCAACGCGGTGCCGATCTCGGCGCTGCTGGCCCCGACCTGCACGGTCCCCGCCTCCCTGGCCTCCTTCGCCGTCCACGGAACGGGCCCGTCAAGGGCGTAATCGATCTTGAAGACGCTCGCGCCGTACCGATACTTCTCGTAGCTGCGCCCCAGGCCCGCGATGCGGGCGAGGGCGGTGGGCGATGTGTCGAAGACGTACGCGCGCGCCGGGGGCAGATCGTCGAGCCGCTTGACCTCGTAGTCCGTGTGGACCGTGCCGCCGAGGTCCTTGAGATACGCGGTGAGCGCGTCCGGGATCGCCTGCGAACCGCCCCGCGCGACCGGCCAGCCGCGTGCGTGCGCGGCCAGCGCGAAGACCAGGCCGACGGCTCCGGTGGCGAGGCCGCCCAACGGTGCGATGACATGGGCGACGAGCCCGGAGAACAGGGCGCGGGCCCGGTCGTCGCGGAAGCGCCGCATCAGCCAGGTGGAGGGCGGAAGGCCCGCGAGGCCGAACCGCGCGAGGGTCACGGGGTCGCGCGGCAGCGCGGTCGACGGCAGCGACATGAAGTCCTGGAGGAGGGTGTCCCACCTGTCGACGAAGGGCTCGACGAGCCTGCGGTACGCCCCGGCGTCGCGCGGCCCGAACGAGGCCGCGGTCTCGCCGACGGAACGGGCGAGGACGGCGGCGGTCCCGTCCGGGAAGGGGTGCGCCATGGGCAGCCGCGGCTGGAGCCACTGGAGGCCGTACCGCTCCAGGGGCATGGTCCGGAACACGGGCGAGTTGACGCCCAGCGGGTGCGCCGCGGAACACGGGTCGTGCCGGAACCCCGGAAGCGTCAGTTCCTCGGTCCTCGCCCCGCCGCCGACGGTGTCCTTGGCCTCGAACACGGCCACCGAGAAGCCGCGGCGGGCCAGCTCGACGGCAGCGGTGAGACCGTTCGGTCCCGCCCCCACGATGACGGCATCAAGCATCGACGGCACCTTCGGACTCCTTTGTCAGCCGATGGCCTCTGGGGCCCAGGATAGGCCGGGCCGCCGACAGCGCCGCGAGCGCGGGTAGCCTCTGACGGGTGACGTATTGGTGGCACCGCGCCGACGCGGGCTCGGACGACTGGTTCGAGACGGGCGAGGACGCGATCGCCGTACGTCAGGCGTCCTTCCGCGGGCCGGAGGGGGGCGGCGGCCGGGCTTCCGTGGCGGCGGCGCGCTCCGAACTGGCCTGGGCCCGCGACAAGTTCGAGCTCCTCGGCGCGCAGCTGTACGAGGCGACGTACGGTGCGCTGCTCGACGGCCCCGTCAGCGGCGGGGAGCCGGTCTCCGAAGCGGAGTTCGAGGACGCGTGGCAGCGTGCCCGGCACAGCCGGAACACCACGGCTCCGGAACCGGGCGGCCCGCTCCCGCGGGGCACCCGTCTGACGGGCACGGTCAGCGTCCTGCCGTGGGGGCCGGGGCGGGTCGGGCTCTTTGTCGACCCGGGGCTGCCGGTCATCGGTTTCGTCGACTTGCCGCACCTTCCGTTCGACCCCGCGGACTGGCCGGACGTCGGCACCGTCGCGGAGTTCGAGGTCACCGCCGTACGCTTCCGCCTCGAACCGGCGCGCAGTGCCCCGCAGATCAGACTGCGGCCGACAGCAACTCCACCACCCGGTCTGCCGTGGCCGCGTCCCGGGCGGCCGTGAACGGCAGCGCGTTCCCGCCCTCGATACGGAAGGGCTCCCCGGAGACGGTCAGATTGCTGCCCCCGGCCTCCGCGACGAGCAGCAGCCCCGCCGCGTGGTCCCAGGCGAGCTCCCAGGAGAACGCGACCGCGTCCAGCTTGCCCCTGGCGATGGCCAGGTACTCCAGTCCCGCCGAACCGCAGGGCCGCGGTGCGACGCCGTCGGTCCGAAGGCCGAGGAGCGCGCGCTTCTGCTCGGGCGTGGTGTAGTCCGGGTGGGAGGTCGCCACTTCGAGGATTTCGCCGGGCGCACCGGCCACCAGGCGCTCGCCGTCCAGCCACGCGCCCTTGCCGCGCACCGCCACGGCCATCTCGTCGAGCGCGGGGGCATACGTCCAGGAGGCGTGCACCTCTCCGCGCCAGCTCAGCGCGATCAGCATGCAGAACCCGGGGTCGCCGTGCACGAACTGCCGGGTGCCGTCGACCGGGTCGACGATCCAGACCGGCGCGTCGGTGCGTATCGCGTCGTACGTCGAGGGGTCCGCGTGCACCGCTTCCTCGCCCACGACGACCGAGCCCGGCAGCAGGGTGGTGAGTGCTTCCGTCAGGTTTTCCTCGGCGAGCCGGTCGGCCACCGTCACGAGGTCGTGCGGACCGCTCTTCTGGATGACGTCGTCTTCGGCGAGCTGCCGGAACCGCGGCATGACCTCCGCCGCGGCGGCCTTGCGGAGTGCTTCTTCGACGTCCGGGACGCCTCGTACAAGAAAGTCTTCGATCGCTTCGATCATGCCTCCATGAGAGCACGCCGAACTGACAATCCGTGCGGCCCGGCGGTACAGGCCATGGAATCGAGATGAATCCCCCGTTAACCACCCGACCCCTCCCTGCCGGCGTCCAAATGACCCGTTCCGGGTGAAGTGCCCCGGCCCCGGAACCGTCATAGGGTGGATTTCATGGCGTAATGCCCTCTTCGGAGGCCCTTTGTGCGCCGCCCCGTCCCGAAAGGGTCACTTCCATGCATCCCTCCCTCAACCCGGCCGCGCTGGCCGGGCTGCGCCGTCCGCGCCCCTATCCCGCCGTCACGGTCCTGCTGCCCACCCACCGCAGAGAGCCGGACAACGCCCAGGACCCGGTGCGGCTGCGCAATCTCGTCCACGAGGCCAAGGAACGCCTGAAGTCCGATCCGGCCGTGGCCAGGGAGCAGCGGATCGAGGTGGCCCGGCAGCTGGACCGGGCGGTGGCGGAGATCGACCTCGTGCACGCCGAGGACGGGCTCGCCGTCTTCGCGGCCCGCGGCGAGCACCAGGTGTGGTCGCTGGCGAGGACGGTGCCTTCGAGGGTGGTGCTCTCGGACACCTTCCTCACGCGCAACGTCGTCGCGGCACAGGCGGCCGAGCGCCCCTACTGGGTGCTCGCCGTCTCGGCCGACCGCGTCTCGCTGTGGAGCGGCACCGCGACGCGGGTCACCGAGCACGAGGCGGACGGATTTCCGCTGACCAGGAGCCGCGACGACCAGGACGCCGAGCGCAAGGAGCGGATCGGCGACGTGCCGAGCACCTTCCGCGACGAGCAGACCCGCAGGTTCCTGCGCGAGGCGGACGGCGCCGCGGCCGGTGTGCTCCGCTCACATCCGCGCCCTCTGTTCGTGGCCGGGGAGGCCGCCGCGCTTTCCCTGCTCGACGAGGTCGGGGCGGTCGGCAAGGAGGGCACGCCCGTACCGCACGGCGGCCTCGCGCACGGCCCCGCGGACGCGGTGTGGCAGGCGGTACGCCCCTTCCTCGCGGCCGGCGACAGGGCCGGGCTCGATGCCGTGCTGCATGAGCTGGACGCGGCGCAGGGCCGGCGTCAGTACGCCGCCGGTCTCGACGAGGTCTGGCAGAACGTGACGACGGACCGCGTCCGCTTCCTCGCCGTGGAGGACACCTACCGGGCGACCGTGCGTGACGACGGCGGCCATCTGGTGCCCGCCGACCCGGACGATCTGGACGCGGTGGACGACGTGGTCGACGACATCGTCGAGCGGGCCCTGGACACCGGCGCACAGGTCCGCTTCGTACCCGGGGACACGCTTGCCGACCGGGGCCGGATCGCCTGCGTCCTGCGGTACTGACGTCAGCCAGCCCCCCGACCACAAGCAGCAGGGATCAGCAGCAGGGAAAGGACCGCTCCGAATGAACCCCACGCCGCACAGCAGAAACCGGCGCTCCGCGCGCCGCGGGCCCGCGGTGTCCGCCGCGCTCACCCTCGCCGCCTCGGTGACGGTCGCCGCCGCCCTCGTGTCGTGCGGCAGCGACAGCGACGGGCCGTCGTCCGAGGGCAGCCGGACATCGGCCCCCGACGCGTCGTCGTTCTCGGAGAAGACCGCTTCTCCGCTGAAGTCGAAGGCCTCCGAGGCAGCCGAGTCCGCCCGTTCCTCGGCGTCCGAGGCGGAGGCTTCCGCATCGGAGCGCGCGGACGAGTACGAGGCGTCCGTGTCCGCCGACACCGAGCGGGCCAACCAGGCCGCCGAGAAAGCCCTGAAGGACGTCACCGGGCGGGGCAACGCGATGTCCGACGTCTCCATGACGGGCAAGCCGCGCTCCGAGACCGGCGGCGTGCTCGCCTCGGTGGTGACCTTCACCAACAGGACCGACAAGACGGCGGACTTCGCCGTGCGGGTCGACTTCAGGAACTCCTCCGGCAAGACCGTGGAGACCCGCTACATCGGCACGGAGAACCTCGAACCGGGCAAGCGGGCCCAGCGGTACGCCATCAGCCACGAACCCCCGGAGCCGAAGCTCTCCGCGCATCTGGTCAAGGCCCAGCGGTACTGACCCGCTCAGGCTCCCGGCGTCTCAGAAGTCCACGGCGTCGCGGACGAGCGGGCACGTCATGCAGTGCCCGCCGCCGCGGCCCCGGCCGAGTTCGGCGCCGACGATGGTGATCACCTCGACGCCCGCCTTGCGCAGCAGGGTGTTGGTCTGGGTGTTGCGGTCGTAGGTGAAGACGACACCCGGCTCCAGGGCGACGGCGTTGTTGCCGCTGTCCCACTGCTGCCGCTCGGAGGCGTAGACGTCGCCGCCCGTCTCGATGACGCGCAGGTCGGGCAGGCCGAGTGACGTGGCGACCACCTCGACGAACGTACGCGAACCCTCGTCCGTGATCTCGACGCCGACCGGCTTGTCGCTGGGCCGCAGGGTGAAGGAGTGCACGGCGTCCATGATCTTCGGGTAGAGCGTGACGATGTCCCGGTCGGCGAAGGTGAAGACGGTGTCGAGGTGCATGGCGGACCGGAGTTTGGGCATGCCGGCGACGATGACCCGCTCGGCCGCGCCGTTCTTGAACAGTTCCGCGGCGACCTGGGTGATGGCCTGGCGCGAGGTGCGCTCGCTCATGCCCATCAGGACGACGCCGTTACCGACGGGCATGATGTCGCCGCCCTCGAACGTCGCCTGCCCCCAGTCGAGTTCGGGGTCGCCCCACCACACCGTGGCGCCCTTGAAGTCGGGATGGAACTCGTAGACGGCCTTCATCAGAAGCGTCTCGTCGTGCCGGGCCGGCCAGTACAGCGGATTGAGCGTGACGCCCCCGTACAGCCAGCACGTCGTGTCGCGGGTGTAGAGAGTGTTCGGCAGCGGCGGCATCAGATATTCGCGTACGCCGGTGGATTCGCGTACGAGAGCGACGTAGCCGGAGCGGAACTCGTCCGGCAGATCCGCGGTGGCCAGCCCCCCGATGAGGTACTCGGCGAGCTGCCGGGGTTCGAGGGTGTCCAGGAAGGCGCGGGTGTTGTCGAGGAGCCCGAGGCCGACCTCGTTCGCGGTGATCTTCCGGTCGAGGAGCCAGTCCTTCGCGCCCGGGACCGCCATGGTCTGGGCGAGCAGCTCGTGCAGTTCGAGCACCTCGACGCCGCGCTGCTGGAGCTTGATGACGAAGTCGGCGTGGTCGCGCTGGGCGTTCTCCACCCACATGACGTCGTCGAAGAGCAGGTCGTCGGCGTTGGTGGGGGTCAGTCTGCGGTGGGCGAGTCCGGGCGCGCAGACCAGTACCTTGCGCAGCCTGCCGACCTCGGAGTGGACGCCGAACGTCGGTGCGGCGGGGGTGTCGGGGCTGTCGGGGCTTGTCACGGTGCGCCTTTCGTCGGTCGGTACCACGGGGGCCGGGTGTCGGGGGCCTGGTGTCGGGGGCGGTCAGAGGCGGTCAGAGCTGGATCCAGCCCGCCGAGAGAGCGATCACGCCCACCACGGCGCCCGCGATCGAGACCACGCAGATGACGGCCTCGCGCGGGGAGAACAGGCGCCGGTTCTGTTCGCGCCGGGCCTTGATGAACAGGAGCGTCGCGGGGGCGTAGAGGATGAAGGAGACCAGGACGAACTTGAGCCCCGCGGCGTACAGCAGGAACGCCGTGTAGAGCACGGCGATGACCGCGATGACCAGTTCCCCGCGGGTGCTCTGCCCGGCGACCGCCGGGTCCCGGCGTCCTGCCCCGAGGGCGATCTTGACGGCGAAACCGGCCGCCAGCAGGAACGGGATGAGGCTCAGCGCACTGGTCAGGTCGAGCGCGAAGTTGAACGCGTCGTCGGAGAACATCGTGACGATCAGGACGACCTGGCTGAGCGCGGTGGTCATCAGGAGCGCGGGGACGGGAACGTCCTCGGAGGTGGCCTTGCGCAGGAAGCGGGGCATGTCGTCGTCCTTCGCGGCGACGAAGAGCACTTCCGCGGCCATCAGCGTCCAGGCGAGGTAGGCGCCGAGCACGGAGACGATGAGGCCGACGCTGACGAAGACCTTGCCCCAGGTTCCGACGGCCTCTTCCAGGACGCCCGCCATGGACGGCTGGCGCAGCTCGGCGATCTCCGCCATCGGCATGATCCCGTACGACACGATGGTGACGGAGGCGAAGACGGCGAAGACGCTGAGGAAGCCCAGGACCGTGGCCCGGCCGACGTCCTCGCGGCGCTTGGCGTGCCGGGAGTAGACGCTCGCGCCCTCGACCCCGAGGAAGACGAAGACGGTGGCCAGCATGGTGCCGCGCACCTGGTTGAAGAGCGATCCCGCGTAGTCCGCGCCGCCGAAGTTGTCGGCGAACACGGACGGCTCGAAGAAGAAGAGCGCCAGGATCACGAAGACGAGGATGGGCACGATCTTGGCGACGGTCACGATCCTGTTGATCGCCGCGGCTTCCTTCACCCCGCGGCGGATCAGCAGGAAGAACGCCCACAGGCCGAACGAGGAGAGGACGACCGCGATGAGGGTGTCGCCGTCGCCGAGGCTCGGCCAGATGGCGCCGACGGTCGACATGATGAGCACCCAGTAGGTGACGTTGCCGACGCAGGCGCTCGCCCAGTACCCGAAGGCGGAGAAGAAGCCGAGGTACTCGCCGAACCCCGCCTTCGCGTAGGCGTAGACACCGGCGTCCAGATCGGGTCTGCGGACGGCGAGGGTCTGGAAGACGAACGCGAGCATGAGCATGCCCGCACCGGCGATGGCCCAGGCGATCAGCGCGCCCGCGACGCCGGTCTCCTGGGCGAACCGGCGCGGCAGCGAGAACACGCCCGCGCCGACCATCGAGCCGACGACCATCGTCGTCAGCGTCATGAGCGTCAGTTTGACGGCCGGTGACGCGCCGGCGGTGGCCTGGTCACTCGTCTCAGCGTGGCTCATGCGGTCCCCTGTGCGGGAATTCATCCCTGGTGGGCAGAGTTGTCCTGTTATGAAATCGCAGGCTGAGGGTGTCCGCGATTCGGCCGCGTCCGGAGGAAGCACAGTGCACGGTGAGTACAAGGTCCCGGGCGGCAAGCTCGTCGTCGTGGACCTGGAGGTCGAGGACGGCGCGCTGCGGCACGTGCGGGTGGCGGGGGACTTCTTCCTCGAACCGGACGAGGCGTTCGACGCCCTGAGCCACGCCCTGGAGGGCGCCCCCGCGGACACCGACGCGGCGGGCCTCGCCGCTCGTATCGACGCGGCGCTCCCGCAGGGCACCGTCCTCTACGGGCTCACCTCGGAGGGCGTGGGCGTCGCCGTACGCCGCGCCCTCGCGCACGCCACCGACTGGACGGACTACGACTGGCAGCTGATCCATGAGGCTCCCCAGTCGCCCGCGCTGCTCATGGCCCTGGACGAGGTGCTGACCGAGGAGGTCGCCGCCGGGCGGCGCCCGCCGACGCTGCGTGTGTGGGAGTGGGAGTCCCCGGCGGTGGTCATCGGCAGCTTCCAGTCGCTGCGCAACGAAGTGGACCCGGCGGGCACCGAGCGGCACGGCGTGCAGGTGGTGCGGCGGATCAGCGGCGGCGGTGCCATGTTCTGCGAGCCGGGCAACGCCATCACGTACTCCCTGTCCGTCCCGGACTCCCTCGTGCAGGGCCTCTCCTTCGCCGACAGTTACGCCTATCTGGACGACTGGGTGCTCGAAGCCCTCGGCGACATGGGCATCAAGGCGTGGTACCAACCGCTGAACGACATCGCCACCGACGCGGGCAAGGTCGCGGGCGCCGCCCAGAAGCGGGTCGTGGGCGGGCACGGCGCCGTGCTGCACCACGTGACCATGTCGTACGACATCGACGCGGAGAAGATGGTGGAGGTGCTCCGCATCGGCCGCGAGAAGCTCTCCGACAAGGGCACGAGGAGTGCGAAGAAGCGTGTGGACCCGCTGCGGCGCCAGACGGGACTGCCCCGCGAGGCCGTGATCGAGCGGATGCTCGACTCCTTCCGCACGCGGTACGGCCTGTCGGCGGGCAAGGTCACGGACGGGGAGATGGCCAGGGCGCGGGAGCTCGCCCGGACGAAGTTCAGCTCCCCGGAGTGGACGGCGCGGGTGCCGTAGGCCGGGAGGGGGCCGTGTCGTCCGCGGGCTCCCGCTGCCAGGCGGTGGTGCCGATACGGCCCGTGTTGCCGAGGTCGATGCGGCCCTGCGGGGTCACGGTCCCGGAGCGGGCGCCCGGCACCGGCGTGACCTTGAGGTAGGTGCCGCTGACGGCGGTGGTGGTCGTGTCGGTGACGGTGTTGCGCCAGACGAGCACGGTGTAGGCCGCCTCGCCCGTCTTGAGCGAGACGGAGTGGTCGGGGCCGGGGTCATCGTCCCTGGTCATGATGGGCGCGGTGCCTTCGAGGATCTGTACGTCGAGGGGTTCGCGGTGCTCGTCGAGGACCCGCAGCTTCGGGTAGCCCTTCAGGCGATAGGTGTCCTTGCCGCAGTTGGTCAAGGTCACGCTCATCGCGCGCAGGCCCATGGCGGCGTCGACCATGCCCGGCTCGATGCGGACCCCGCTCGCGGGGCAGGAAGGCGAAGGCACGTCGGGCACTTCGCCCGGCCCCATCTCCGCGGACGCCTCCGTCGTCGGGACCGGATCGGCGGAGTCGGACCGGCCGCCAGCCGCATCGGACCGCCCGCCCTGCGCGGGCGCGGTACGCCCGGGATCGCCCTCCCGCTCCAGCTCCTCCGAGAGTCCGCACCCGGTGGCGAGCAGCGCCACGGCCGAGAGGACGGCCGCATGCCTGAACCGGGAGATGGATCTGCGTCTGAACGGAATGACGGTCACGCGGAGATCATGCCATGGCCACGGTTTCTCCCCATCTGACGTTACGGAATCGCGCTGCGGGCCGCGACAAGCCCCGACTCGTAGGCGAAGACGACCAGTTGGGCCCGGTCGCGCGCGCCGAGCTTCGTCATCGCCCGGCTCACATGCGTCTTCGCCGTGAACGGGCTGATCACCATGTGCTCGGCGATCTCCTCGTTCGTCAGGCCTCGCGCGGCAAGGGCGGTGACCTCCCGCTCCCGGCGGGTGAGGCTCTCCAGGCCGGGCGCGGTGGCCCGGTCCGGGGGCCGCGAGACGAACTCACCGATCAGTCGGCTGGTCACCGAGGGCGAGAGCAGGGAGTCCCCGCGCGCGACGATCTCGATGCCCTGCAACAGGTCGGCGGGCTCCGTGTCCTTGAGCAGAAACCCGCTCGCGCCGGCCCGCAGGGCGTCGAAGACGTACTCGTCGAGGCCGTAGTTGGTGAGGATCACGACGCGCACCCCGCGAAGACGCGGGTCGGCGGCGATCAGGCGTGTCGCCTCGATGCCGGTCATCACCGGCATCTGTACGTCTATGAGCACCACGTCCGGCACGCACTCCCGCACGAGAGCGACCCCGTGCTCCCCGTCAGCGGCCTCCCCCACCACCTCGATACCGTCCTCGGCCTCGAGCAGCGCCCTGAACCCGGCCCGCATCAACGCCTGATCGTCGACGAGCACCACCCGGATCATGCGCCCTCCCTCGAATGCGCGACTTCAGCGGCCGACCCGGTCTCCGGGGGCGGCCCCTCCCGCCCGTCCGCCTCCCCGCCCGGAAAACCCGCGCCCGCCAACGCGCCCTTCATCAGCGGCAGTTCAGCACACACCAGAAATCCCCCCTCGACCCGCGGCCCCGCCCGCAGTGTTCCCCCCAGGGAAGCGACGCGTTCCCGCATTCCCGTGAGTCCCGTCCCCTCCACCGGCGGCCGTCCCGCGTCGGCGGCGCCGTCGTCCTCCACCCGCACCCCCAGCACCCGCTCCCCGTAGTCGAGTCCGACCCTCACCTTGGCGGCGGCGCCCGCATGGCGCGCCGCGTTGGTGAGACCCTCCTGCACGATGCGGTACGCGGCCTGCTCCAGTTCGCCGGAGAGGGGCCGCTCCCGGCCCCGCACCGCGAGGTCCACCGCGAGCCCCGCCGCCCGCGCGCGCTCGACAAGGAGCGCCGGGCTTCCCGTCGGCTCGTCCGTGCGCAGCACCGTGAGCGTGGCGCGCAGTTCACGCATCGCCTCTCCGCTCGCCTCCTGGATGGCGAGCAGCGCGGGCGGTATCTCCTCGCCCCGTTTCCGGGCGAGGTGGACGGCGACGCCCGCCTGGAGTTTGACGATCGAGATGCTGTGCGTCAGCGAGTCGTGCAGTTCGCGTGCGATCCGCAGCCGCTCCTCGCCCGCCCTGCGCAGCGCGGCCTCCTCGCGGGTCCGCTCGGCCTCCAGGGCCCTCTGCTCGGTCTGGCGCAGATACGCCTGCCAGTTCTTGTCGGCGAGGCCCGTGACGAGGGCGCACAGGAACCAGCCGGCCAGCAGCAGTGTGCGCTGCACGACGTCGTCCGACCCCTCCCCCGCCAGGGCGAAGCCGACGAGGAAGACCCCGGCGGCAGCGGCGGCAAGGCCCCGGTGGCCCGCCCGCGCGGCCGTGTGGGCCGCCGCCACGACCGGGATCGCCGCGACGCTGCTCGCTTCCCCGTACACCACCTCGCCGAGCAGGCACGCCGTGCTGACCGCGAGCACGGCACGGGGCGCCTTGCGGTGTGCGGCGAGAGCCAGCGAACCGACGCCTATCAAGGCGTAGTCCACGAACCCCGCACCGCCGCCTCCCGGGCCCGCGGCGAGCGCGACGATCACACCCACCACGACGGCGAGCACCGCGTCCCCGACCCACGCCTGCCGCATCCGGCCCCGCACACGGTCCCGCACCCGCACCTGATCCCGCACCTGATCGCGCACGTTCACCTGCCCCGCCGCTCTGCCCCGCCCTGTCCCCGCATCCCGCACCCCGCGTCCCGAACCGGCGCATCCCCCGCCGTGTTCAGAACCATAGAGGCCGCCACTGACAACCGCGTCACCCCGGCAGACCGCTTCCGCACTACTCCCCGCGTAGTAGTCGCGGCCCCGCCCGGCCCCGGGGGCGTACCCCCGACTGCCTTCCGCCGGACGACGACCCGGGGCACCCGGCGCACCGACCATCGTGGCCATGGCAACCTACCGATACACCGATCCCGTGCTCCCGAAATCCGCGACCGGCAGGAGCGCCGAGGCCTATGCGCAGATGGCCGCAGACTTCGGCATCGCGGAGCCGGCGCCGCTCGTCGCCCTCTCCCCGGCCCCCGAACTGTTCACCGCCACCTGGGCTTTGCTCCGTGAGTCGCTGCTCGCCGGCGGCGACGACGCCTTCGGCAGCGGCGGCACCACCCGCACCGAACGCGAGCTGGTCGCCCTGGGTGTCTCGCTCGCCAACCGCTGCCCGTTCTGCGTGACCGCGCACACGATGATGCTCCACGCCACCGGTGACCACCGCGTCGCCGAGCGGGTGCTGCGCGGCGAGCAGCCCGAGGATCCCGACCAGGCACGGCTACTCGCCTGGGCACGGGCCACCCGGCCCCAGCGGGCGCCGGAGCCCGCCACACCACCGTTCCCCCGCGCGCATGCCCCGGCCCACATCGGCACGGCGCTCTCCTTCCACTTCATCAACCGCGTCGCGTCGTCGCTGATCACCGAGGACATGCTGCCGTGCAACGCGCAGCGCTTCCGGGCGGTGCGTTCGCTCGGCGGCCGGTCGCTCCAGAAGTCGGTCCGCCGCGGCTGCGCCCCCGGCGAATCGCTGTCCTTGATCGACGATCCGCAGCCCGGACCGTCCTGGGCCGCGGGCACGCCCGTCGGTTCCGCGTACGCCGCGCTCCGTTCCGCGGCGACGACGGGCGCGGGCCTGCTCGACGAGGACGACCGGGCCCTGGTCGAGGGGACGGTGGCGGCATGGGACGGCGAGCATCCGCCGCTGACGTGGGACGCCCTGCCCGACCGTGCCTCGCGTCCGGGGGCGCGGCTCGCGCTGCTCGCCGCGCTCGCTCCGTACCGCATCACCGACGAGGACGTGGCGGCCTGGAAGAAGCCGCCGTTCAGCGACCACTGTCTGGTGCATCTGATCGCGTTCGGCGCGTTCACGGCGGTCGACCGCATAGAGAGCACCCTCGCCGCGCAGCACCAGCACCAGCACCAGCACCAGCACCAGCACCGCGCCCAGTACGCGCAACCCACCGAGGAGGCGTCATGACCGCAGCGACGAAACCGGCCCCGGATTCCTCTCAAGCGGCCGCGTGGAACGGCCCGGTGGGCACGCACTGGGCCACGCACCACGACCGCTACGACGCGATGCTCTCCGGCGTGAACGACGCCCTCTTCGAAGCCGCGGCCATCAGCGCGCGCGACCGTGTCCTGGACATCGGCTGCGGCGCCGGCGCCACCACGCGCATCGCGGCCCGCCTCGCCGCGCACGGCCACGCGGTGGGCGTCGACATCTCGGCGCCGCTCCTCGACCGCGCCCGTGCGAACACGGCGTCGGACGGCATCACGAACGCGGCGTACGAGCGGGGTGACGCGCAGATCCACCCCTTCCCCGCAGCCGGGTACGACATCGCGATCAGCCGCGGCGGGGTCATGTTCTTCGCCGACCACGCCGCCGCGTTCACGAACATCGCCCGTGCGCTGCGTCCCGGCGGGCGGCTGGCGTTCGTCTGTCCGCAGCCCGCCGACCGGGAGAGCGAGGAGTCCCGGACGCTCGGCCTTTTCGCCGAGCTCCTCGCGAAGCTTCTCGCGCAGGACGACGGCTTGGACGGGAACCCAGCGAACGTGTCACCCGAGACCGCGTCACCCCAGACCGCGTCACCCGAGGCCACATCCGAGGCCGCCGCGGCACGCACAGCGATGGCCTCCCTCTCGGACCCGGCCCGTATACACAAGGTGCTCGGCGCCTTCGAGGACGTGCGGGTGAGTCCCGTACCGGTCGAGACGGTGTGGGGCGAAACCCCCGCGGACGCCGTCGACTTCCTCCTCTCCCGCACCCCGGACCGGACGCTCGACGAGCGGAAGCGGGCCACTCTGGAGGAGGTGTTCCGGCCGTACGCGACCGAGCGCGGGGTGCGGATGCGGGCGGGGGTGTGGCTGGTGACAGCGGTGCGCCCGGCGGCCTAGGACGCCCGTCTCCGCCCTCCCCAGCCCGCGCGCCTGCCCGCCGTCATCAGCGCGACGTAGAGGACCAGGGCGGAGGTGAGCCCGATCGCCCACCCGTAGTCCGCGAGCGGCTTCAGCGGCGGGATGAGGCCGTCCTCGGGGAACGGTCCCTTCCCCGGCGCCGAGTGCGAGCCGCCCACGGCGAGCACTCCGCCGACCGCGAAGGCGGCGACGGCCCGGAGATTCCAGCCGCCCGTGTACCAGTAGCGCCCCTCGGGCCGGTATAGATCGGCGAGGTCGAGGACCGTGCGACGCACCAGCCAGTAGTCGGCGATCAGGATTCCGGCGACCGTGCCGAGCAGGCCGCCCACCACGCCGAGCCATACGAAGATGTAGAGCTCGGGGGTCTCGATCAGCTTCCAGGGAAAGATGATCACGCCCAGGACGCCGGTGATCAGGGCGCCGGTGCGGAAGTTGATGAGCTTCGGGGCGAGGTTCGCCAGGTCGTACGCGGGTGAGACCACGTTGGCCGCGATGTTCACGGAGACCGTGGCGACCAGGACCGTCAGCAGGGCATAGAGGAGGCCGAAGACGTTGTCCGCCTTGGCCGCCAGGTCGACGGGCTCCCAGATCGGCTCCCCGTAGACCGCCTGTGAGCCGGAGGTGACGAGGACGGACAGGAGCGCGAACGCGGTCATGGTGGTCGGCAGGCCGAGCGTCTGTCCCCACACCTGCGCCCGCTGCCCCTTCCCGAACCGGGTGAAGTCGGGGATGTTCAGGGACAGCGTGGACCAGAAGCCGATCATGCCCATGAGGGCGGGGAAGAACACCGGCCAGAAGTCGGCGCCCCAGCCCAGGGTGGACGGCTGGTCGAGCAGCGGGCCGAAGCCGCCCGCCTTGTCGGCGATCCACACGAGCAGCACGACGGCGCCGACGAGGACGAAGGGCGCCGCCCAGTTCTCGAAGCGCCGCAGCGCCTCCATCCCCCGGTAGATGATGGCCAGTTGGAGTGCCCAGAACAGCACGAAGCAGAGCCACAGCGGCCATGGATAGCCGCCGATCTGTGACTCGTCGCTCCATGCGCCGTCGAAGACCTTGTCGAGCAGTACGTAGATCCCCTGGCCGCCGATCCAGGTCTGGATGCCGAACCAGCCGCAGGCCACGGCGGCCCTGATCAGCGCGGGCAGGTTCGCGCCGCGCAGGCCGAAGGAGGCGCGGGCCAGGACGGGGAACGGGATGCCGTACTTGGGTCCCGCGTGTCCCGTCAGGAGCATCGGCAGGAGCACGATCACGTTGGCGGCCGCGATGGTGAAGACGGCCTGCCGCCAGTCCATGCCGAGTGCGACCAGGCCCGAGGCGAGCGTCCAGGAGGGGATGTTGTGGGCCATGCCGACCCATAGGGCGGCGAAGTTGTAGGTGCCCCAGTGGCGTTCGGCGAGCGGGATGGGCTTGAGGTCGTCGTTGGCGAAGCGGCTGTGCTCCGGGAAGGCGCCCGGGCGCAGTTCGACGCGGCCGTCGTCGGCGACGGTCTGCGAACTCTCGCCGGGTTCCGCGCCGGGTCCGAAATCCATGCCCTGGCTCCTTTACACGGGTCAACGCGCGTCAACTCAGCTCAGGTACTGGTGTTGCCGGTGGTGCCGGAGAGTGTGTGAGAGTGCGTGAGAGGTATCAGAACTGGCTCGTTCGCCGGTTTTTTCCGGACGGCGGCGCCGACAATCCTGCTCCCGATCGGCCTTATCGCGCCAGAGGCGTACCCCAACTACCTTTGCCGCCGTGATCAATCGCGGGGCGTCGCCGTACACGGGCGTCGCGGGCAATCGGCCCGCACACCCGCATCCGCACCCGCATCCGCATCCGCACCCGCACGGGATCCGCACGGGATCCGGCCACGCATAGACCGGCATCGAAAAACCGTGATGATTGCCGGTTCACGGCAATGCGGACCAACTCGCCCGCATGCGACGATCCCCACCTCACCGAGACATCCGGCAAGTGGGGAGGTGCTCCGGTGAACGTCTTTCTGGGGCTTGGCATCGCGGGCATCGCACTGCTGGTTCTCTCCCTCGTCTTCGACGGGGTTCTGGAAGGGCTCTTCGACGGCGCGGGAGTCCTCGACGGGTTCTTCGACGGGCTGCTGTCCCTGCCCGTCATTGCCGGGTTCGTGTCCATGCTCGGCTTCGGCGGTGCGATCGTGCTCGGCACGACCGGGCTCGGCGTCACCGCCGCCACCGCCATGGGGGCCGCCGTCGGTGCGGGGGCGGCCTGGCTGACCTGGAAGTTCAGCCGCGCCCTGATGCGGGATCAGACCGCGGCCACTCCGCGGGGCGATGACCTCGTGGGCACCGCGGGGGCCGTGGTCACCGCGATCCCGGCCGACGGCTACGGCGAGGTGCTGCTGCAACTGGCCGGGCAGCCGGTGAAGTTCGCCGCCAAGAGCGCCGTGGCGGTCACCCGCGGGACCGAGATCTGGGTGGAGGCGGCACTGTCGCCGACCTCGGTCGCGGTCCGCCCCGTGCAGCGCTGACCACCGCACCATCCACGTTCACACCACCCGCGTCCGCACCATCCGCGTCCGCGCCGGACGCCTGCGTACCGGACGCCTGCGTACCGACAACACCGATCTGCCGCCCCCGGGAGGCAGGGGGGAATTCACCATGAGTCCAGTCCTGACCGCCGTCATCGGAGTCGTCGTACTCCTCGTGCTGCTCGCGCTCGTCGTCGTGACCCGCTACAAGGTCGCCGGACCGAGCGAGGCCTTCATCGTGACCGGGCGGCGCGGCAAGAAATCCACCGACCCCGACACCGGCCGCGTCTTCACCGACAACAGCGGCCAGAAGGTCGTCGTGGGCGGCGGAGTCTTCGTCGTGCCGTTCGTGCAGCAGAAGTTCACGCTCGACCTCTCCTCGCGGCACATTCCCGTCGCGGTGCGCGGCGCGGTCACGCTGCGCGGCGTGAAGGCCAATCTGGAGGGTGTCGCGATCGTCAAGGTCGGCGGCACCGAGGACTCCATACGCGCCGCCGCCCAGCGGTTCCTCGCCCAGCAGGGCGGGATCGTCGGCTTCACCCAGGAAGTACTCTCCGGCGCGCTGCGCTCCATCGTGGGCCGGATGTCGGTGGAGGACATCATCCGCGACCGTGCCGCCTTCGCCGGGCAGGTCGCCGAGGAGGCCGAGGCGAGCCTGTCCGGGCAGGGCCTGGTGCTCGACGCCTTCCAGATCCAGGACATCACCACCGAGGGCTCCTACCTGGAGGACCTCGGCCGCCCCGAGGCGGCCCGCGCCCGGCAGGAGGCGGACATCGCCGAGGCCGTCGCACGCCGGACCGCCGAGCAGGCCAGGCTGAAGGCCGAGGAGGAGATCGCCGTCGCCGAGCGGACGTTCTACCTCAAGCAGGCCGAGATCAGGGCCGAGACCGATGAGGCGTCCGCCCGCGCCGGGGCCGCCGGGCCGCTCGCCGAGGCCGCCCGTCAGCAGGAAGTCCTCACCGAGCAGGAGAAGGTGGCCCAGCGGCAGGCAGCGCTGACCGACCGCGAACTGGACACCAAGATCCGCAAGCCCGCCGACGCGGCCCGCTACCAGGCCGAGCAGGAGGCCGAGGCCCGCCGCGTCTCCCTGGTCAAGCAGGCCGAGGCCGACGCCGACCGGGCCCGCCTGACCGGTGAGGGCGAGAAGGCCCGGCGCGCCGCGCTCGCCGACGCCGTACGTCTGGAGGGTGAGGCCGATGCCGCCTCGATCGGCGCAAGGGGCGCCGCGGAGGCGGAGGCGATGCGCAAGAAGGCCGACGCGTTCGCGCAGTACGGCGACGCGGCGGTGCTGCAGATGCTCGTCGAGGTCCTGCCCGCCGTGGTGGCCAAGGCGTCCGAGCCGCTCAGCGCGGTCGACAAGATGACCGTGATCTCCACGGACGGGGCGAGCACGCTCTCCCGTACGGTCGCCGACAATGTCGCCCAGGGTGTCGAACTCCTCAGCTCCACCACGGGAGTCGACCTCGCCGGGCTCCTGAAGGGCATCACCGGCGGCATGTCGTCCCCGGAACCGGCATCCGTCCCGGCGCCCGCCGGGCACAACGGCAGGATCGACGTCACCGACTGATCCGCGGCCAGCGCGGCCCGGGCGACGACGACCGCCCGGGCCGCGCCCCCTCACAGTGAGGTGCCCGGCCAGCCGAGCAGTCGTGCGCCGATGACCGCCGTCTGCAGCGTGTAGCGGTCGAGCGGGTCGGCCGGGTCGGACCCGGTGAGGGTGCGGATGCGTTCCAGGCGGTACGTCAGGGCCCGTACGCTCAGCGACAGGTGCCGGGCCGCCTTGGCCGCCACGCACCCCGTGTCGAAGTAGGCGAACAGGGTCTCGACGAGGGGTTCGGCTCCGCCCCGCGCCTCTTCCAGCGGGCCGAGCGTGTTGAGCACCAGTTCCACCAGGGCCTGCCGGTCGCGGGTGAGGACGGGGAAGACCAGCAGGTCGGCGGCGTGCAGCACGGGTTCGTCGAAGCCCATGCGCGTCGCGAGCTCCAGGGTGCTGACGGCCTCTTCGTAGCTCTGCGCGATGCCTGCCGCCCCGGGTTGGGGCCGGCCGACGGCGATGCGGCCGCCGTCGGTGGCGGCGTGCGCCCGCTTGGCGAAGTAGGCGAGGACATCGGTCTGGTCGGCGGGGGCGATGCACACCAGGCGGCCGCCCTTGGTGGTGAGCAGGATGTGCCGGTCGCCGAAGCGGGCGATCAGTTCGCTCTCCACGTCCCGCGACACGGGGTCCGTCTCGTCGTAGGCCGAGGGCCCTTCGGCGACGGCCACCGCGTGCGCGTGGGACAGGCGCAGACCGTACCGTTCAACCCGGGCCGCGAGGCGGCCCAGGTCTCCTCGTCCGTACAGCAGGTCGTCGATCAGCTCGCGACGGGCGGCCTCCTCCTGGCGTACGACCTGCCGCTGTGCGCGTTCGTAGCCTTCGGCGAAGGCGTCGATGGCTTGCTCGGCGGTGGCGAGCAGGTGGTCCGGGTCGCCGGTCGCCGGGCGGTGCACTCGGGTGGCGTTGAGGTGTTCGCGTATGAGGACGCGCCACGCGTAGCCGGCGTTGGCGGCCTGCGCGCCGAGCGCCCGGCGCGAGGTGAGTTCCTCCCGGGTCAGGCGGCGGCCGGTGGCGGCGGCCCGGGTGAGAATGTCGGCGTAGCCGTCGAGGAGCTGCTCGGGGATCTCCTGGGTGGTCATCTGCTCTCCCTGGTGGGGTCGACGGCCGGCAGACACGGCAGTGTGATGCGGGCGCGCGGCACTCGACCCGTCGGACATGCGGGCGGGCGTGACGGCAACCGGGCGCGTTCCACCGGGGTCCGAGGACTCCGGGTGGGTTCAGAGGCGCGGGCTGCTCGCTGTGCTGCCGTCGGTATCGGGCACGCTGTCGCGGGCGGAGTTGTCGATGCGTACGACCCTGGCGGCGCGCGCTTCGGCGCGGGCCCGCAAGGCACCGGCCACGGGGAGCCGGGCGGCGCGATCGCTGCGACCCATCTCCTGCCC
The DNA here is from genome assembly GCF_014649775.1 of Streptomyces longisporoflavus. Classification (GTDB taxonomy): domain Bacteria; phylum Actinomycetota; class Actinomycetes; order Streptomycetales; family Streptomycetaceae; genus Streptomyces; species Streptomyces longisporoflavus. Next base: position 461,087 of record NZ_BMTR01000004.1, read on the forward strand.
CCGCCCGTCCGACCATCGGCGATCATCGTCGCCCGCTTGAGTGTTGAGCAACTGCTCGCTCAACAGAGCACCTTGGCTCGTTATCGTAACTTTACCGTACGACAAAGATCGCATACGAGCACTCAAGTGGCATAAGCGGCTTAATTATTGAGGGAGCCGGTCAGTGTGCGGCAGCGTCAGTACGCCGTCCAGGGCCGGAGCTTCTCGGGGTTCCGCACCGCCCAGCAGTGCGTGATCCGGTCGTCCGCGACGTCGAAGGCGAGCACCGCCGTGGTGACGCCGCCGTGCTGGACGACGAGGCCGGGCTGGCCGTTGACCGTGCGTTCCAGGATCGTCTGGCCGGGCACGTCGCCGGCCACGGCGACCAGGTAGCGCGCGATCTGCTCGCCCCCCTCGATGGGCACGGGCGCGGCGTTGACCAGTCCCCCGCCGTCGGCGAGCGCCGTGGCGTCGGGGTCGAGCAGGCCGATGAGCGCGTCGATGTTCTTGGTCTCCCACGCACGCTTGAAGTCCCTGACGATGCCGGCGCGCCGGTCCGCCGGCGTCGCGGGAGCGTGCGAGGCGCGGACGCGGCGGCGCGCCGACGAGGCCAGCTGGCGACAGGCCGCCGGACTCCGGCCGACGATCTCGGCCACTTCGGCGAAGGAGTAACGGAAGACGTCGTGCAGGATGAACGCGACCCGCTCGGCCGGGGTCATCGCCTCGAGCACGACGAGGAACGCCATGTTCACCGACTCGTCGAGAGTGACCCGGTCGGCCGGATCGGCGTTCGCGGCCCCCGGCCGCCCCGGGGCCCACTCCGCGTGGTCGGGCAGCGGCTCCGGAATCCATTCGCCCACGTAGCTCTCGCGCCGGACCCGTGCCGAGCGGAGCTGGTCGAGGCAGATGCGCCCGGCGACCTTCGTCAGCCAGCCGCCGGGGGACTCGATGGCCTCCTGCTGCCGCGGGGTCATGGCGTACCAGCGGACGTAGGCCTCCTGCACGACGTCTTCGGCATCGGCCAGGGATCCGAGGAGCCGGTAGGCGAGATTGATCAGCTGGCGCCGCTCACTCATGATCACGCTCAGGCTCGGGTCGATCCGCTCGTCTCCGGGCTCGAACTGGGTCCCCATGGTGCCACCGCTCCCTTGCCGCATCTGCCCGCGTCTGCCGTCACCCGTACGACGAGGCAGCCCGGCGGAATGTGAGGCCGGCCCGTCACTCGTGGTGCCTCTCCCGCCCCGCCTCACATTCCGCGGGGCTGCCTCGTCGGCACTGCGGGACCGGACACGGCCCGAACAGCCGCCGACAAGGAGATCACCATGAACGCCCGTTTCGACTTTCTCGCCAACCCTGTCTCGGGCAAGATCGTCAAGCATCTCGCGGCCGCGGGCAAGCCCCTCGCGGACTCGTCGCTGCCCGCCACGACGCGCGAGCTGGTCATGCTCCGCGCCAGCCAGATCAACGGCTGCGCCGGGTGCATCGACATACACACCAAGGAGGCCGCCCACTCCGGGGAGACCTCGGTACGCCTCCACCTGGTGGCCGGCTGGCGGGAGGCCACGGTCTTCACCGAGGCCGAGCGCGCCGCCCTTGAGCTGGCGGAAGAGGGCACCCGCATCGCGGACGCGGCCGGCGGGGTCCCGGACGAGGTGTGGGCGAACGCCGCCAAGCACTACGACGAGGACCAGCTCGCCGCCCTGGTGTCGGGCATCGCCCTCATCAACGCCTTCAACCGCCTCAACGTCCTCACCCAGCGCCCCGCGGGCGACTACCAGGTCGGTCAGTTCGACTGAGCAAACCCGCCGTGACGCCCTGACCGAGCACACAGCAGCCGCGACGGCCGCTCCCCGGTCCTGCGGGACCGGCCGGCCGTCGCGGCGAGCGTAAGCAACTCCAGGAAGGACCCCAAAGCCCTCATGTCAACCACGATCAGCCCCCGCGAGCTGACCGGCGACTACGTCATCGACGCCGCCCACACCCGGATCGGATTCGTCGCCCGGCACACCCTGTCCACCAGGGTGCGCGGGCAGTTCGAGGAGTTCGACGGTGACGTGCGGCTGCACGGCGACCACCCGTCGGAGTCCGCCGCACGCCTCACCATCCGCTCGGCGAGCCTCCAGACGCGGCAGCGGCAGCGCGACGACCAGCTGCGCAGCACGTTCCTGGACACGGACAAGCACCCTTCCATCACCTTCACCTCGACCGGGGTGGAGCCGGCCGGCGACACCGCCTACAAGGTCACCGGCGACCTGACCATGCGCGGTGTGGCCAAGCCGGTCACCCTGACCGTCGAGCTGACAGCGGCCGAGACGGACTCGTCGGGCGACCTGCGGGTCCAGTTCCGGGGCGGCGTCACGATCAACCGCAACGACTGGGGCGTCAACTGGAACGCCGCGACCTCGGTCCTCGTGAGCCCGAAGGTGACGCTGGAGTTCGACGTCATCGCCGTACGACTGCCCTGACGACCGGCACCGGTGCGGCGCCCATCAGTCACAGACCACGGCGACGGCCGTGCCGCACGCGGACCGGTACGGCGACACGGCCACCGCCGCAGGCTCGACTACATCTTCGTCGGCTCACCGCACGCGCATCCGGACGCCTTCGCCCGCGTGCGGAGTGCCGACCTCGTCTTCGACAAACCCGTCGACGGCCTGTGGGCCAGTGACCACTACGGGGTCGTCGCCGACCTGGAAATGGGGCTGCTCACGACAGCGCGGGGATGACAGTGCTGCCGTACCCTTCGATGACGTCCTCGCGCGCGTCGTGCATCGCGTACAGCGCGAACTGGTCCACCCCGAGGCGCTTCAGCTCCTTCATCTTCGCGATGTGCTGCTCGGCCGTGCCGATCACGCAGAAGCGGTCCACGATGTCGTCGGGGACGAAGGCCGTGTCGGGGTTGTCGGCGCGGCCGTGATGGGAGTAGTCGTAGCCCTCGCGGGCCTTGATGTACTCGGTGAGGGCCTGCGGGACCAGGTCCGAGTGTTCGCCGTACTTCGTCACCAGGTCGGCCACGTGGTTGCCGACCATGCCGCCGAACCAGCGGCACTGCTCGCGTGCGTGGGCGAGGGCGGCGGGCGAGTCGTCCCGGGTCAGATACGCGGGGGCCGCGACGCAGATCTTCACCGAGGCCGGGTCGCGGCCCGCCGCCACGGCCGCGTCCCTGACCGCCTTCACCATCGTCTCCGTCAGATAGGGGTCGGCCAGCTGGAGAATGAAGCCGTCGGCCTCCTCGCCCGCCATCTTCAGCGCCTTGGGCCCGTACGCGGCCATCCACACCGGGAGTTCGGCGTCCGGCTTGATCCAGGGGAAGCGGATGGTGGTGCCGCCCAGGTCCGCTTCCCCGCCCGACGCCAGCGAGCGGATGACCTTCATCGCCTCGCTGATCCGGGCGAGGGTGTTCGGCGTACGACCCGCCACCCGCATCGCGCTGTCGCCGCGGCCGATGCCGCACACGGTGCGGTTGCCGTACATGTCGTTGAGCGTGGCGAACGTCGAGGCGGTCACTTCCCAGGTGCGGGTGCCCGGGTTGGTGACCATCGGGCCGACGATCAGCCGGTCGGTGTGGGCCAGGATCTGGCTGTAGATGACGAAGGGTTCCTGCCACAGGACCGCCGAGTCGAAGGTCCAGCCGTAGCGGAAGCCGTTGCGTTCGGCGCGCTTCATGAGGCTGATGACCTGCGCGGCCGGCGGATCGGTCTGCAGGACGAGTCCGAAGTCCATGGTGCGTCGCCTCTCCTAGCCGAGGTACTGGGTGGTGCCGCGCGGGACGTACGCGCCGTGCCCGGCGTGTCCGGTGAACTTCCGCTGCTCGACGACCACTTCACCGCGCGAGAGGACCGTCTCCACCTGGCCCATGACGTGCTTTCCCTCGTACGCGGAGTAGTCCACGTTCATGTGGTGCGTCTCGGCGGACATGACCTGCTCGGCGGACGGGTCGTAGATGACGACGTCGGCGTCCGCGCCCGGCGCGATCGTGCCCTTCTTGCCGTACAGGCCGAACATCCGGGCCGGGCTCGCGCAGGCGATCTCGATCCAGCGGCGGCGGCTGATGTGCCCGTCGATCACGGCTTGGTGCAGGAGGTCCATGCGGTTCTCGACGCCCGGCAGACCGTTCGGGATCTTGGAGAAGTCGCCGCGGCCCAGCTCCTTCTGCCCCACGAAACAGAACGGGCAGTGGTCCGTGGAGACCACCTGGAGGTCGTTCGTGCGCAGGCCCCGCCACAGTGCGGCCTGGTGCTCGCGCGGGCGCAGCGGGGTCGAGCAGACGTACTTGGAGCCCTCGAAGTCGGGCTCCGCGAGGTTGTCCGTGGACAGGAACAGATACTGCGGGCAGGTCTCGCCGAACACCGGCAGGCCCTCGTCGCGGGCCCTGGCCAGCTCGGCCACCGCCTCCTGCGCCGACACGTGCACCACGTACACCGGGGCGCCCGCCACCTGGGCGAGCTTGATCACCCGGTGCGTGGCCTCCGCCTCCAGGAGCGACTTGCGCACCTCTCCGTGATAGCGCGGGTCCGTCTCGCCGCGCGCGAGCGCCTGCTCCACCAGGACGTCGATCGCGAGGCCGTTCTCCGCGTGGGTCATGATCAGCCCGCCGTTGACGGCGGCCCGCTGCATCGCGCGCAGGATCTGCCCGTCGTCACTGAAGAAGACGCCCGGGTAGGCGGTGAAGAGCTTGAACGAGCTGACGCCTTCCTCGATGAGGAGGTCCATCTCCTTCAGCGTCTTCTCGTTGACGTCGGAGAGGATCATGTGGAAGCCGTAGTCGATCGCGCACTTGCCGTCCGCCTTCGCGTACCAGGCGTCCAGGCCTGCCCGCAGCGCCTTGCCCTTGGTCTGCACAGCGAAGTCCACGATCGTGGTGGTGCCGCCCCAGGCCGCGGCCCGGGTGCCCGACTCGAAGTCGTCGGAGGAGAACGTGCCGCCGAAGGGGAAGTCCATGTGCGTGTGCGCGTCGACTCCGCCCGGGATCACGTACTTGTGGGAGGCGTCGATGACGCGGTCCGCGCTCCACGCCTCGGCGGCTTGTGAGCCGTGTGCGGCGAGCGCGGCGATCCGGCCGTCCTCGATCAGCACATCGGCGTGGGTCTCTTCGGCGGCGGTGATGACGAGTCCGCCGCGGATCAAGGTACGGGTGCTCATGATGGGGCGCTCCCTTTCATGCTCGTACGTCTTTGCGCGTACGTCCGCGCGTGCGTGCCGGGCGTGCGTGGCGCGCGTGCGTGCCGGGCGGTGATCTAGACGCTCTGCAGGGCCCGTTCCAGGATGGCGGCGCCTTCTTCCGCCTCCGCGACGGTCAGCGAGAGGGGCGGGGCGATACGCAGGACGCTGGTGTCGTGGCCGCCGCCCTTGCCGATCAGGAGTCCGCCCTCGCGGGCCGCCTCCAGCACGGCGGCGGCCGCCCGCGGATTGGCCTCGCCCGTCCCCGGGTCGATCAGCTCGATGCCGATCATCAGGCCCCGGCCGCGCACCTCGCGCACGACGGGCAGCTGGGCACAGATGGCGCGCATCCGCTCGATGAGCAGCCCGCCGACGCGCCGCGCGTTGCCCTGGAGGTCGTGTTCCAGGAGATACGTGAGGTTGGCGAGGCCCGCCGCCATCGTGACCGGTGAGCCGCCGAAGGTCGAGATGGAGTTGGAGTCGAGGGAGTTCATCACCTCGGCGCTCGCGACGACACCGCCGATTGACATGCCGTTGCCGATGCCCTTGGCGAAGGTGAGGATGTCCGGCGGACCGCTCGCGGCATGCGCCTGCCAGCCCCAGAAGTGGTCGCCGGTACGCCCCCAGCCGGTCTGTACCTCGTCGGAGATCCACAGCACGCCGTGTTCCCGCAGGACCTCGCGGAAGGCGGCGTAGAGCCCGTCGGGCGGCGAGGTGAAGCCGCCGACACCCTGGACGGGCTCGGCGATCAGCGCCGCCGCTCCCCCGCGCGCCTGCCCGAGCATGTCCCTGAGGTCGGCGACGCAGGCCTCGATGAACTCGGCGTCGCTCAAGGCGGCGTACGGGCCCCGGCTGCGGACGCCTCCGTGGACGTACAGCGTCTGGAGCGGCGAGAGGCTGGTCGGCGACCAGGCGTTGTTGCCGGTGATGCCGACGGCCGTGAAGGAGCGGCCGTGGTAGCTGTTGCGCATCGCCAGGATCTGGTTCGAGCGGCGGTACGAGGTGGCCAGGAGCAGGGCCGTGTCGTTGGCCTCGGTCCCCGACGTGGTGAAGAAGACGCGGGCGTCGGGGATGCCGGAGAGGCCGGCCACCCGCTCGGCGAGGTCGACCATCGGGCGGTTGAGGTAGAGCGTGGACGAGTGGATGATCCGCCCGGCCTGCTCGCTGACGGCCTTGGTGACCTCGGGCAGGGCATGGGCGGTCATGGTGGTGAGGATGCCGCCGAAGAAGTCGAGGTACTGCCTGCCGTCCGCGTCCCATACGCGGCGGCCCTCCCCGTGGGTGATCTCCAGCGGGTCGGCGTAGTAGAGGGCGAGCCACTCGGGCAGGACGGCCTTGTGGCGGGCGTGGAGGTCGTTCACGGCTGTACCAGTCCTTCGTACGCGTCGGGTCGGCGGTCCCGGTAGAACGCCCACTGCTGGCGTACTTCCTCGATCAGGCCCAAGTCCAGATCCCTGACGACCAGTTCCTCGGCCTTGTCGCTCGCGGTCTCGCCGACGAACTGTCCGCGCGGATCGACGAAGTACGACGTGCCGTAGAAGTCGTTGTCGCCGTACTCCTCGACGCCCACGCGGTTGATCGCCGCGATGAAGTACTCGTTGGCGACGGCGGCCGCGGGCTGTTCGAGCTGCCAGAGGTAGGCGGAGAGGCCGCGGGACGTGGCCGAGGGGTTGTAGACGATCTGGGCGCCGTTCAGGCCGAGCTGGCGCCAGCCCTCGGGGAAGTGCCGGTCGTAACAGATGTAGACGCCGACCTTGCCGACCGCCGTGTCGAAGACGGGCCAGCCCGCGTTGCCGGGCTTGAAGTAGTACTTCTCCCAGAAGCCCTTGACCTGCGGAATGTGGTGCTTGCGGTACTTGCCGAGATACGAGCCGTCGGAGTCGATCACGGCGGCGGTGTTGAAGTAGAACCCGGACTGCTCGACCTCGAAGACCGGGACGACGACGACCATGCCGGTCTCGCGTGCGAGTTCCCGCATCCGCGTGACCGTGGGCCCGTCCGGCACAGATTCGGCCCAGCGGTAGTGCTCGGGCTCCTGCACCTGGCAGAAGTAGGGGGCGTTGAACACTTCCTGGAAGCCGATGATCTTCGCACCCTGGCGGGCCGCCTCGCGGGCGTGCTCCTCGTGCTTGGCAATCATGGATTCGGTGTCGCCTGTCCAGGTTGCCTGGACCAGTGCGGCGCGTACGACATTGGCCATGAGCTGCTCCTTCGACGGGACGTCAGAGAGCTTCTACGCCCGTAGACTTGGTGCGTAGAGCCAAAAACGTAAGCCTCGTCGCCGGGCTGGGCAAGACCATCGCCGTTAACCGGCGCAGTCGATCATGTTTCGCACCCGTGCGGGCGAGAAACGGACGCGAACGCACAAACCAAACAGTCGCGTCAGGCACTGAATCCGGCAACCCGCAACGCGTGCACCAGATCCCAGTGGCACTCCTCCGAGACACCCCGGGCGGTCTCCAGGAGCAGCGGTATGAGGCGGTAGGGGTCCAGGTGCGCGCAGCCGGCCGCGTCCTCTGCGGTACGGACGCGGAGATAGGCGTCGAGCAGGGCGCGGGCCTCGCGCTCGCGGCCCGCGTCGATCAGGGCGAGCACCGCTTCCGCGATCTCCGAAGCGGGCCGGGACACGCCCTGGCGCAACAGCTTGCGGCAGTCTTCGGCGCGGCCCGCTCCGGCCAGGGCGTCGGCCAGCGCGACAAGGGGCTCGGGCGGCAGCGACGCGGCCTCCCAGAGCAGCGTCGACCAGTCGGCGCCGAGCCCCGCGCGGTGCAGCTCGCCGGCGAGCGCGGGCAGACGGGCCGCGGGCCAGCCCGCCGCCTCGACGAGCACACCGTGCGCCTCGCCGCTGCGGCCTTCGCCGCGCAGCTTGATCAGGGCGGCGACGGCATCGGCGGTGGCGCGGTCGGCCTCGCGGCCCGGCGCGACGGCGTCGCGGCCCGTGGCCGCGGGCGGTTGCGGGGGCGGCTCCGGCAGGGCGGTGCCGTTGGCCGCTGCCGCGCCGTCGTCAGGAGCGGAGGAGCCAGCGAAGCGGGCGCCTCGGAGGCGGCGCGGGCGGCGTGACGTGTTGTCGCGGGCCTTGCGGCCCTGCTTGGGGGCGCGGGCGGTCGGGGCGCCGGGGTCCGGCACGGGCGCGGAGCCGAAGCCGGTCGCGTCGAAGGAGTCGAAGTCGGCCGAGTCGATGCCGGAGTCGATACCTGAATCGGAGTCGGCCACCGGGTGAGCGTGGGCGTGCGTGTCGGCGTCGACGGGGAGCGTGCGGGAGTCGGCCGGCGACGCGCTCCCGTCGGCCGGGAAGCTGCCGAACTCCGGTGCGCGGAGGCCGGGTTCCGGGGCGGGTCCGTCGAGTTCGAGTTCCCCCGCGGCGGCCCCGGACCCCGCTGCGGTCCGGGCCCCGAAGCCGGCAGTCGGCGCCCCCGGGTCAAGGGCGGCGGGGCCGTCGATCCCGCCGAAACCACCGGAACCGCCGAAGCCGCCAGTGTCGCCGACCCCGCCGAAGCCACCGGAACCGTCGAAAGCCTCGGCCCCCGCGTCCGCCACCAGCCTCCCGCCGAAACCGACCGGCACCTGCCCCTCGGAGCCGCCGTCCGTCCGCCCCGCGAAGTCGTCCGCCTCCTCCCCCGCGAAGTCGTCCGAAACCGGCGTCCCGAAGTCGACCCACTGGGGGCGGTCGGCCCGGTCCAACCGCTCGATGCGCTGCCGGAGTTCCGCACACCGGGCGGTCGCCCGCTCATGGTCGTCGCGGACCCAGGCCAGATCGCGGTTGAGCCGCTCCACCTCGTCGGGCGTCGCCGCGGTTTCGAGCGAGCGGGCCAGTTCCGCCTGCCGCTCCACGGCGAACCGCTGCTCGGTGAGCATCATGTCGAGGCGCTCGCCGAGCAGATCGCGACCGCCGGGCCGCGCGTCGTACGCGTTCAGGGAGGCGCTGTGCAGCTCCCGCGCCAGGCCCGTCTCCCGCTCGGCGGCCTGCGTCCCGTACCCCGCGGCCAGATCGTGCAGCAGCGCCTCCACCACGTCCCAGGGGGGCACTTCCGCACCGTCCAGGCAGGCCTGCATACCCTCGGGGTCACGGGACCAGAACACCCCGCACCACCCGGCGCCCGAATCCAGCTGCGCCAGGAGAATCCTCAGGTACTTCGCGAACTCCCTTACCTGATCTGGGAGTTGTCCTCTAGCCATCCGAGCAAGCACCGCCCAACGGAGCCTGGATTCTTCCGGCTCGGAAGATAACAGTACTTGCGTTACGGGACGACTACACGCAGTTTCCCGCCCGACACGAAACGCCTCACGCCTCGCCTCACGCCTCGCCTCACGCCTCGCGTCACACCTCGCCTCACACCTCGCCCCACTCCTCGCCTCACGCGCCGCCGGCGAGGACGGACGCACACAGCCGCCGCAGCCCCGCGTGCAACTGCGCCGGGCTCGCGCCCTGGCCGGTCAGATGCTCGACCAGGTCACTGCGGACGGCGGCGAGCAGCGCGTGGGCGAGGTAGTCGGCACCCTCGCGCCCGTGTGCGCCGACCAGCATTCCGGCGACTTCGGAGTGCCACAGGTCGTAGGCCGGGTTGAGGTACGGACTCCCGGCGCCCGCCCGCTCCAGGGCGAGCATCAGGGCGCGCTGGTTCAGCTTGAGGTCGAGGAGCGCGGCCATCAGCGCGGGCAGCCGCTCGGCCGCCGGCGCCCCCGGACCCAGGGGCGGCGGCCCGTCCACGACTTGCTCGCGCAGCTGCCGCGTCTCTTCGGCGACCAGCGCCCCGATCAGGCCGACGCGGTCGGAGAAGTGCCGGAAGACCGTGCCCTTGCCGGCTCCGGCGGCCTGCGCGACGTCGGCCATCTTGACGCTGTCGGGGTCCGCCGCCTCCTTGAACAGCCGGGCGGCGGCGGCCAGCAGCGCGGCCCTGTTGCGGACCGAGTCGGCTCTCTCCTTGCGGGCGGCGATGGTTCCTCCTCGAAGAGCGGGACGTGCGGACCCCCAGCATAAGTCGACCCGGGGTCCGGTACTTGTAAACGGACCCCGGGTCAGGTTAACGTCGCCGCCATGACGCCACAGCACACAGAAGCCGGCATTCCACGCGACCAGCCCGACATGTCACGCCACCACCCCGATACGCACCCCTCGGCGACCGACGTGTTCGCCCGCTCCCTCGACCTCCTCCTCGCCAAGGACATCGACGGCTGGGTCGGCCTCTGGGCGCCGGACGGCGTCTTCGAGTTCCCCTTCGCGCTTCCCGGCGCCCCGCACCGCCTCGTCGGCCGCGAGGCCGTGCGCGACTACATGGCCGACTACCCCGACCACATCGACCTGCGGAGCTTCGAGGATCTGACCGTGCACCGCACCGACGACCCCGCGACCATCGTCGCGGAACTGCGCGGCACCGGCCGGGCGGTCAGCACGGGGCGCCCCTTCGACATGCCGTACATCCAGGTCGTGACCGTCCACGACGGGCGGATCACGCGCTTTCGCGACTACTGGAACGGCGCGCTGGCCGCCGACGCCTTCGACGGCGGGATACCCGTGGGCGCCACCCGCCCCGGAGAGGCCCGATGACCATGCGCTTTCTGATCACCGGGGGCACGGGCAACACGGGCAGCCGCGTGGCGAAGGCCCTGGCCGGCGAAGACACCTCCGGGCGGCAGGGCGCGACCGTACGCATCGCAAGCCGCACCCCGGCACCGGGCACCCGCCAGGTCCGCTTCGACTGGGCCGACGCGGCAACCCACGCCCCCGCCCTCACCGGCGTGGACGGCGTCTATCTGGTGCCGCCCGTCGGCGACGCCGAGCCCGCCCGGCTGATGGTGCCGTTCCTGGAGCGCGCCCTGGCCGCGGGCGTGCGCCGCTTCGTGCTGCTGAGCTCCTCCGCCATCGCCGAGGGCGGCCCGGGAGTCGGCGAGGTCCACCGGGCACTGCGCGAACTGGCCCCGGAATGGGCGGTGTTGCGGCCCTCGTGGTTCATGCAGAACTTCGTCGCGCCGGGCCATCTCCACGGCGAGAGCATCCGCACCGCGGACGAGATCGTGACGGCCACCGGGCCGGGGCGGGTGGCGTTCGTCGACGCGGACGACATTGCCGCGGTCGCCGTACGGGCCCTGACGGATGAACGGCCGCACAACGCGGCGCACCTCATCACGGGGCCGCAGGCGCTGAGCTACGCGGACATCGCGGAGGCGGTCTCCGGGGTTTCGGGGCGCGATGTCCGCCATCGCTCCGTCTCCGTGGCGGTATTTCGCGAACGGCTCGTCACCGCGGGGATTCCGGAGGCGTTCGCCCGCCTGCTCGCGGCCATGGACGACAGCATCGCCCATGGCTCCGAGGACCGCGTGGACCCCGCCGTCGAGCGCGTCACCGGCCGGGCGCCCCGCAGCTTCGCGGACTTCGCCGCACGGCACGCCGCCGCCTGGACTCCGGCGCCCTGAGGCGGACAGCTCTCACGCGGGAGCGGGCATCAGGACGCACGCCCGGGCCACCTCGTCCAGCGAGAGCCCCAGCGTCAAGGCCAGCGCGGACACGGTGAAGAACGCGGGCGTCGGCGCCCGCCCGGTCTCGATCTTGCGCAGCGTCTCCGCGGAGAGCCCGGCACTCGCGGCCACCTCCACCATGCTCCGCTCGCCGCGCGCCGCACGCAGCAGCCGGCCGAGTTGCTCGCCGCGCTCGCGCTCTTCCTGGGTCAGAGGGGTCCGCACCATGGGGCCACTGTAATCCAATGACCCCCAGAAACCCATTCTCATACCGGTATAGTTATTGGCCCGGCATTGTGACGCCGTGAAGACATAAGTCCACGAAGATCATCCGTACGATGCACCGGTGACACACGAGATCATCGATTACGGACAGTTCGCGGACCGCCTCCGGCGTCAACAGGGGCGCCCCCGCTGGTCGTTGCTCGACGAGGTGCAGCGGGAGTGGGGATACGTGGATCCGGGCGGCGAGCCCGGCCACTCCCGCTGGGGCGGCGAGAACAAGAAGCACGGCATCGACTGGGACCTGCCGATCCCCCTGGCGCTCAACGAATGGTGGGACTCCCCGCTCAATTCCTTCGCCTTCGATCCGCGCCTGTACTGGGTCCACACACAGTGGCCGCCCACGATCTCCGAGTTCACGGCGGACCCGGCCGGCGGGCTCGTCGGTCCCGGTGACGACCCGCGCGTGTGCGTCTTCATGTCCGAGTACCACTACGCCCACGAGTGGGGCTATCTCGCCGCCGACGCCGGGCTCGCCGATCCGCGGGTCCTCGTCAGCGTGGGTGGCGAGTGGGTGGTGCAGAGCCGTTCCCTCTCCGAGTTCCTGATGCAGCTCGCCTTCGAGCGGATGCCCGCCCACTACGGCTGGACGATGCGGCTCGGCCGCGGCACCGTCGACGCCGACCCCGGGATCGTGCGCCGGCTGGAGTCCTCGTACCGCGAACTGGGCCTGCTGCCCTGGCAGGAGTCGGGCACCGACGCGCTCTCGTACGGCGCCCCGGACGCGGTCATACGCCACGGCCGCGGTCCCGGGGCCGACTTCAAGATCGTGATCAACGCCCGAACCCGCGAGGCGCTGCTCGATGTCGCCCGGACGCTGGGCGTCGAGTGGACGGACAAGGACATCCGCCCGCCGTCCGAAGTGCCCGCACCCCCGGAGGACCTGGGCCCCGTCTCCCTCCGCGCGGGTGACGCCGACCCGCGCGGCCGGTGGACGGTCCTCACCCGTGAGTACCCGCAGCCGCCCTCCGTCGCAGGGGCGGCTGCCGCGCTCGTCGAAGCGCCCGGCGCCCTCACGGCAGTGGCCTCCCTGCACGGACCGACCCTGCTCGTCGCGGGGGACGCGGAAGGCTCCGTGCACGTCCGCGAGACGGACGACGAGGACCCGGAGACCATCACCCTCTCCCTGCACCGCGCCCCGGTGACCTCCGTGACCTGCATGGAGCTCGCGAGCGGCACCCGTGTGGTCCTGAGCGGCGACGCGCACGGCGTGATCCGCTACTGGTCGACGCGCCGCAAGCCGATGCGCGCGCCGTTCGCCCGCAGGAGCACTCCGGTCGTCTCTCTCGCCGCCGCGGTCCTGCCCACCGGGCCCGCGCTCGCCGCGGCCTGGGCGGACGGCCTGGTGCGCGTCTGGGACCTGGCGTCCGACGCGGTGGCCGACCTCCGCCTCGGCACCGGCATCAAGTTCCTGGGCCTCGACGCCGACGGCACAGACGGCACAGGTAGCACAGACGGCACCCACAACACCCACGGCATCCTGCGCGTCACCGACGCGGACTCCACCGCCGCGCTCCGCCTCGACCTGGCCGCGCTGTGGCCGCACCGGGACCTCCGGCGGCGCCTGGAGAGCGTCGACTGGGGATCCCTGTGGACCGCGCGCGGCCCCGGCCACCAGGTCCCCGAGCTGATCGGCAAGGTGGCGTCGGACGACAAGAAGACGGCCATGGACGCGGTCCACGACCTGTACCGCCTCCTCGTCTCCAAGGAGGCGGCGTCGACCGCGGCGGTCCCCGCCATCCCGTTCCTGGTCGAGCTGATGACGGACCCGGACAACCGCGCCCGCAGCACGCTGCTCCTCCTGATCGCGGACCTGGCGGACGTCCACCAGGCCCGCGGCGGCCGGGGCGACGCCCAACTGGCCGCGGTGCGCGAGGCATTGCCCGCGCTGCGTCATCTGCACGATGACCCCGAGGGGCCGATCCGCTGGGCGGCCAACGAGCTGGAGCAGAACTGCGCGGCCCGCTGAACACGCCGGGCCGGGCGGGCCGCACGGCCCGCCCGGCCTTCCCTACTGCGGTCGCACCACCATCGCCGAGCCGCCGCCCCGGCGCACCTTCTCCGCCGCGGCGAGCCACTTCCCGCCCGGCAGCCGCTGCACTCCGGTGGCCGCGCCGATCTCGGGGTTCTGCTTGAAGGAGTGCCCGATCGCCTCCAGTTCGGCCCGCAGCGAGCTGTCCCAGAGGCCCGGCTCCAGCTCGGTCTGCGCGGCGTTGCGCTGGCTGGCGCGCGGCGCGGCGATCGCGTCGACGAGCGGAAGACCCCGGTCGACGAAGCCGGTCAGGGTCTGCAGCACGGTGGTGATGATCGTCGCGCCGCCCGGTGAGCCGAGCGCGACCAGCGGCTTCCCCTTCTCCAGGACGATCGTCGGCGAGATCGAGGACCGGGGCCGCTTCCCCGGACCCGGCAGGTTCGGGTCGTGCACGGCCGGGTCGGCGGGCGCGAAGGAGAAGTCGGTCAGTTCGTTGTTGAGCAGGAAACCGCGTCCGGGCACGGTGATGCCGCTGCCGCCCGTCGACTCGATGGTCAGGGTGTAGGCGACGACGTTGCCCCACTTGTCGGCGGCCGTGAGGTGCGTCGTGTTCTCCCCTTCGTACGTGGTCGGGGCGGCCTTGTCGCCGGACTCGCAGGCGGCCGGGTCGCGCGGGTCGCCCGGCGCGAGGGGGCTCTTGAGGACCGCGTCGTCGCGGATCAGGCACTCCCGCGAGTCGGCGAACTTCTGCGAGAGCAGTTCCTTCGTCGGTACGTCCTCGAAAGCGGGGTCGCCCACCCAGCGCCCGCGGTCGGCGAACGCGACACGGCTCGCCTCGATGTACCGGTGCAGGTACTTCTTCTTCGAGGCCTTCGACAGGTCGGTCCGCTCCAGGATGTTGAGCGCCTCGCCGACGGTCGTGCCGCCGGAGGACGAGGGAGCCATCGAGTAGACGTCGAGCCCGCGGTAGGAGGTCTTCGTCGGCGCCTGCCGCTTCACCGCGTAGGCCTTGAGGTCCTTCGCGGACAGGTCGCCGGGCCTGGCCACCCGCTCCGACGCCGGGTCCACCGGCGGCTTGTTCACGGTCCGTACGACGTCCTTGCCGATGCCGCCGCGGTACATCGCCCCGACGCCCTCGCGCCCCAGCTCCTCGTACGTCCGCGCGAGGTCGGGGTTCTTGAACGTGGAGCCGACCACGGGCAGCTCGCCGCCGGGCAGGAAGAGCTTCGCCGAGTCCGGGAAGTCGGCGAACCGCTCCTGGTTCGACGCGGTCTGCGAGCGGAAGGTGCCGTCCACGGTGAACCCGTCGCGCGCGAGCCGCTCGGCGGGCTTCAGGAGCGTGCCGAGCCGCTTGCTGCCCCACTTGTCGAGTGCGGACTGCCAGGTCGCGGGGGTGCCGGGCGTGCCCACGCCCAGGCCGCTGGTGACGGCGTCCGCGAAGGGGATGGGTTTGCCGTTCTCCAGGAAGAGGCCGGAGTCGGCGGTACGCGGGGCCGTCTCGCGGCCGTCGATCGTGCTCACCTTGCGGGACTTGGCGTCGTAGTGGACGAAGTAGCCGCCGCCTCCCACACCCGCCGAGTAGGGCTCGGTCACGCCGAGGGCCGCCGCCGTGGCGACCGCCGCGTCCACCGCGTTGCCGCCCTTCCTCAGGACCTCGATCCCGGCGGCGGACGCGTCCGCGTCGACGCTGGAGACAGCGCCGCCGTAACCGACGGCCAGCGGTGTCTTCTCCGGAGCCGTCGAGGCAGGTTCAGCCGGGCGCGCGGACGAAGGGGGCACGGCAGCCCCGACCGACACCAACACCCCTCCGACCGCCAATAGCGTCAGATTCCGTACGACAGCACGACGCATTCGTACCTCCAGTCAACAGCCGTCCGCGCAGCGTAACTTCGGTTCCCCCGCCACGTCAGGACCGCCTCGAACACCGGTCCTAAAGACCGCTAGCATGCGCCCCCATGACTGAAGACGTGCGCAATATCGTCCTCGGCCTGATCGCGGCCGGCCTCGGTGCCGTGCTGGGCTGGCTCGCCCGTACCTACCTCTGGCGGCGCAAGCTCCGCCGCAAGCAGGCCTTCTTCGGGCTGCCCGACAACTCCGAGTCGCTGCTCGTGGTGAACCGCGAGGCCGGCGGGCCCGATCTCACCGTCGTACGCCACGACGTGTCCGCGCTCCTCGAACTCTCCGCGCTGATCAAGGGCTGCGGCGCGCACGCCCAGCTCGTCGCGCACGACGCCGCGCAGCAGAGCTTCGGCGAACGCACCGAGTTCTGCGTCGGCTCCCCCACGGTCAACCGCCGCATGGCCGCGCACATGCACTCCCTGCTGCCGGGCGTCCGCGTCAACACCGATCCGGAGCCGGGCCCGGACCGCGGGGCGTTCCAGATCGGCAGCGAGCGCTACCGCATGGAGGGCGGCATCACGGAGTACGTGATCCTCGCGCGGCTCACCGCGGGCAGGAACAGGAGGCGAGACCCGTCTTCGTCTTCTGCGGCCAGCGCGCGATCACCAACCAGGCGGCGACCCGCTATCTCGCCCGGCACCACGAGCGCCTCGCCCGCAAGCACGGCTCCAACACGTTCGTCCTGCTTCTGAAGGTCGTCAACTCCCAGGCGTACGGTCCCGACGTCGTCGAGCTCGTCGGGGACGTCACCCGCGCCGCTCAGGCCCCTGCCCCGGCGCCCGCTCCGAGCCGCGCATCCCATCGCGCGAAGTGACCGGCACATCACCGCGCGCCGAACGTCCGCATCCGGCTCATAACCCGCCTCTGTGACCCAGTCGGGAATTTCGGGGCAAGAGGCAACCCAACGGGACCTTTGACCCTCTCACCGTGCGGTTCCACATTCGCACGGAGGTACGTTCCCTTGAGGCCCCTGAGCTCGCCGAGTCACCGCCAGTCCATACGCCCCCGCCGCACCGGGGCCGCGGTCACGGTCGCGGGCCTGGCGACGCTCGCCGCCGCGCTGACCGCCTGCTCGGGCGGCACCTCCGCGGCCGCCGACACGAAAGCCGACAAGCCAGACATATCCGTCAACTTGCAGGGCAAGCAGGCCAAGGCGGGCTCCCCGGTCGAGGTGAAGCTGGCCGAGGGCAAGCTGAAGCAGGTCACGGTCACCGACGGCAAGGGCGCGAAGCTCTCCGGCGAGGTCGCCGCGAACGGCACCACCTGGACCTCGGACCGCAAGGCGGCGCCCGGCACCTCGTACAAGGTGAAGGCGGTGACCGACGAGGGCGGCAGTGCGCGGGCCTCCTTCAGGACGGCCGCCCCGGAGCACGTGAACAAACTCTCCCTGGCGCCCGGCAAGGACACCACGGTCGGCGTCGCGCAGCCCCTGTCCGTCGTCTTCGACCACCCGGTGAAGAACAAGGCCGAGGTCGAGAAGCACCTGAAGGTGACGACCTCGAACGACACCACCGGCTCCTGGGGCTGGATCAAGAACCACGACGGCAAGGACCGCGTCGACTGGCGCCCGAAGAGCTACTGGAAGTCCGGCACGAAGGTGAAGCTGGACGCCGAGCTCAACGGCGTCGACTCGGGCGCGGACGGCGGCTGGTTCGTCCGCGACTACGCGACCGGCTTCACGGTCGGCAGGAGCCAGCAGGTCAAGGTCGACCTCGACAGCAAGCGGGCGACGCTCGTGCGCGACGGGCAGAGCGTGAAGACCGTCCCGATGTCGGCGGGCACGCCCGGCGGCGACAAGGCGTCCTGGGGCGGCACGTCCGTCCTGATGGCGAAGGAGGGCACGATCAACATGCGCTCCGAGACGGTCGGCCTCGGCGACGCCTACGACAAGATGGTCGACAACTCGATGCGGCTGACCTGGTCGGGCATGTACGCGCACGCGGCGCCCTGGAACGCCGCGTACTTCGGCAACACGAACCACAGCTCGGGCTGCATCGGCATGAGCGACGCCGACGCCTCCTGGCTGTACGGCCAGGTCCGGGTCGGCGACCCGTTCGAGGTCTCCGGCAGCGGCTCGAAGGGCGTCCCCGAGCCGGGCAACGGCTACGGCGAGTGGAACATCTCGTGGGCCGACTGGCAGACGAAGAGCGCGCTGAACTGAGAGCCGCCCCCCGGAGGTCAATCCCTCAACAATCGTTACCGGTGCGTAACTTACCGACGGGTTACCACCGGTAAGCACCCGAGGTTACCGTCGGGTCACTTTGCTTGCACGAGTAAGGAGTGACCCGTGGGACAACCGCGCAAGGCTCTGCGTACGACCACCGTGGGCGCCGTGTCGGCGACTCTCGTCGCCGGCGCCGCCTTCGGCCTCGCCCCGGCCGCCCAAGCGGCCCCCGCGGCCGCTCCGCGGGCGGCGGCCGGCTCGGCGGACGTCCGCTTCGTCGACATCCCCGGCGACGGCGGCACGATCCTCAAGGCCAACGTCTTCACCCCGAAGGGCGCGAAGGCGGGCGGCAAGTACCCGGCGATCGTGCTGCCCACCAGCTGGGCCATGCCGCAGATCGAGTACGTCGCGCAGGCCCAGAAGCTCGCGAACTCCGGCTACGTCGTGGTCAGTTACAACTCGCGCGGCTTCTGGCAGTCCGGCGGCGAGATCGAGACCGGCGGCCCCGAGGACATCGCGGACGCCTCCAAGGTCATCGACTGGACCCTGGAGAACACCCCGGCCGACCCCGGGAAGATCGGCATGGGCGGCGTCTCGTACGGCGCGGGCATCAGCCTGCTCGCGGCCGGGCACGACAAGCGGATCAAGGCCGTCGCCGCGCTGAGCGGCTGGGGCGATCTGATCGATTCGATCTACAGCGGGCGCACCCAGCACCAGCAGGCCGCCGGACTGCTCGGCGGCGCCGGTGTCCTCACGGGCCGGCCGAGCCCCGAACTCCGGCAGACGCTGAAGGACTTCCTCGGGTCCAACCTGGACAAGGAGGACGAGATGATCGCGTGGGGCGCCAAGCGCTCCCCCGCGACCTACATCGACCGGATCAACGAGAACGGCGCGGCCGTCATGCTGGGCAACGCCTGGGGCGACACCATCTTCCCGCCCAACCAGTACGCCGAGTTCTACGAGCGGTTGACGGGCCCCAAGCGCCTGGAGTTCCGGCCCGGCGACCACGCGACCTCCGAGCTGACCGGCCTGCTCGGGCTGCCCAACGACACCTGGACCTCCACCCAGCGCTGGTTCGACCGCTACCTCAAGGGCGAGAAGAACGGCGTCGACACCGAGCAGCCCGTCCGGATCAAGTCCCGCTCTACGGGCGACTACGAGGGCTACCCCGACTGGAAGTCCGTCGGGGCGACGCAGAAGAAGATCGACCTGGCGGGTTCCACGACGATCCGCGCGAACGTCGACTCGGGCGCCAACGGCGGCACCGTGCTGCTCTCAAACGCCCTCGACCAGTTCCTCAAGACCCCGCCGGTGGCCTCGATGCCGCTGCTTCCGCGGCGCTACGCGGGCGTCTGGCAGTCCGAGAAGTACGACAGGGCCCAGCGGGTGCGCGGGACGGCGAAGCTGCACACCACGCTCACCAGTACCAAGGAGAGCGGCACCCTCGTCGCGTACCTGTACGACGTGGGCCCGCTCGGCCTCGGCAAGCTGGTCAGCAACGCGCCTTACACCTTCCACGGCAAGACCCCCGGCCGGCCGTTCGGCGTGGACCTGGAGTTGTTCTCCACGGCCTACGACGTCCCGGCAGGACACAGGCTCGCCCTGGTGGTCGACACGGTCGACCCGCTCTACATCGAGCACAACCCGTCCGGCGCGCAGCTGACCTTCTCCTCGCCCGCGTCCGACCCGTCATACGTGTCGGTCCCGCTGCGCGAGAAGTGATCACCGGCTGCTGCCGGGTGGGCCTGGCCCCTGTAACTACTGCCTGCCCGGCAGCAGCGTCCCTGGTTCGGCCGATGCCACGTCCGCGGCCTCGGTCTTGGGATTGCGCCGCTGTCGCTTGGACACCCACTGGGCGAACCACGAGAGCAGCATGCACATCCCGATGTAGATCGGCGAGATCACCAGAACCACGGGGATGAAAGGTAGATCGTAGTCGAGGTTCGACGCGATCAGTTTCCCGGCATGGAGGAACTCCTCATAGGTGATCAGATAGCCGAGCGAGGTGTCCTTGAGCGCGACCACCAACTGGCTGATGATGGCGGGCAGCATGGCGCGCACGGCCTGCGGTACGAGGACGTGCGTCATCACCTGTGTCTTGCGCATCCCGAGCGCGTACGCCGCCTCCCGCTGGCCGCGCTCCACGGAGTTCACGCCCGAGCGGAAGACCTCGGCGAGCACCGAGCCGTTGTAGAGCGTGAGCCCGGTGACCAGGGCCGGCAGCGGCTGCACCTTCAGCGCCACGAAGACGAAGAAGATCATGACCAGGACCGGCATCGCGCGGAAGAACTCCACGAGGAGCGTGGCCACCCAGCGCACCGGCTTGTGCTCGGAGAGCCGCCCCATGGCGAGCAGGCAGCCGAGCGCGAGTGCGAGCACCGCCGAGATGGCGAAGGCCTTGAGGGTGTTCCCCAGGCCCTTCAGGAGGAGTTCCTGGATGCCCTTGTACTCGAAGGGCGTCCACTTCGCCGCGGTGAACTGGTCGGTGTCGAAGAGGAGATAAACGAGCCAGCCGACCAGGGCGAGCAGGACCAGGGTGGAGAGCAGCCCGTAGAGCTTGTGTCTGCGCTCGGTCTTCGGGCCCGGTACGTCGTAGAGGGCGGTGGATTCGTGGGAGAGGGCTTTCATCGGGCGACTCCCCAGCGCTTCTCGAGAACATTGAAGACGGCGCTGATGGCGAGGGTGATGATCAGGTAGCCGACGGCGATCCAGACGAACGTCCAGATGATGTTGTAGCCGAGCTCACTGAGCGTCTTGTACGTGCCGAGCAGTTCGGTGACGCTGAACGCGCCCGCGATGGCCGAGTTCTTGGCGAGGGCGATGAGGGTGGAGCCGACCGGCGGGATGACCGACCGGAAGGCCTGCGGGAGCACCACCGTGGACAGGGTCTGCCCGAAGGTCATCCCCAGACTGCGGGCCGCCTCGCCCTGGCCCCTGGGGACGGTGTTGATGCCCGAGCGCAGTGCCTCGCAGATGAAGGCGGAGGTGTAGCAGCCGAGCGCGATGACGGCGAACACCTTGAAGGGCAGGACGAGTCCGAAGCGCGGGAGCCCGAGCAGCACCGCGAAGAAGAGCAGCGTGAGCGGGGTGTTGCGCAGGACCGTCACCCAGGCGGTGCCGAACGCCCGGAAGGAGCCGACCGGTGCCACCCGGAAGGACGCCATGACGAACCCGAGCACGAGGGCCAGGATCGAGGCGTAGACGGTGAGTTCGACGGTCCCGACGAACCCCTTGCCGAAGGTGGAGAAGTTGTCTGTCAGTACGTCCACGACGCCTCCTCAGCTCGCCGGGTAGCGGTCGATGGCGGGCGGCTCCGGCGCCGGGACCCCGGAGAGTCCGAGCGTGGCGTCGTACGCCTTCTTCCAGTCGCCGTTCTTCTCCCGGGCGGCGAGCGCGTCGTCGACGGCGAACCGCAGGGCGGTGTCGTTCTTGGGCACGCCGATGCCGTAGGGCTCCTCGGAGAACGGCTTGCCGACCACCTTGAGCTCGTCGGGCACCTTGGCCGCGTACCCGATGAGGATCGCGTCGTCGGTGGTGACGGCGTCGACCTGGTAGGTCAGGAGGTTGTCGACGCAGACGGAGTACGTGTCGTACGCGACGAGTGTCGCCTTGGGGTAGTCCTTCTGGATGCGCTGGTAGGGGGTGGACCCGGCCGCCGAGCAGACCTTCTTGCCGGCCAGGTCCCGCGGCCCGTTGATGTCGTCCTCGTCGGAGCGCACGAGCAGGCCCTGGCCCGCCATGTAGTAGGGGCCGCCGAAGCCGACGAGCTTCTTGCGGAGGTCGTTGATGGTGTAGGTGCCGACGTAGTAGTCGATCTGCCCGTTCTGCAGGGCGGTCTCGCGGTTCGCCGACGCGATCGTCTTGAACGTGATCGCCTTCGGGTCGAAGCCGAGCGAGGCCGCGATCATCTTGGCGATCTCGATGTCGAAGCCGGAGTACGCCCCGGTGGCGGGGTTCTTCTCGCCGAGGAACGGCTGGTCCTCCTTGGCCCCGACGACGAGACGGCCGCGCCTCTCGGCTTTCTTCCAGGTGCCGGACGCCGGCAGCCGGAATCCCTTGGCCACCTCGTACTCGGGCAGTTCGTCGGGCTGCGGCCCCTTCACCGGGGGGCTGCCCTCCTTGCCGCAGGCGGTCGCGGCACACGCGGCGAGGACGAGCGCCGCGAGCAGACGTGTCGTACGCATCATGCCTGGCCCCCCGTCAGTGCTTGAGGATCTTGGAGAGGAAGTCCTTGGCCCGGTCGCTCTCCGGGTTGCCGAAGAAGTCCTCGGGGGCCCGGTCCTCGACGATGCGGCCGTCGGCCATGAAGACGACGCGGTTGGCGGCCGAGCGGGCGAAGCCCATCTCGTGGGTGACGACGACCATCGTCATGCCGTCGCGGGCGAGGCCCTGCATGACCTCGAGCACCTCGTTGATCATCTCGGGGTCGAGGGCGGAGGTCGGCTCGTCGAAGAGCATCACCTTGGGCTCCATGGCGAGCGCGCGTGCGATGGCCACGCGCTGCTGCTGGCCGCCCGAGAGCTGTGCCGGGTACTTGTCGGCCTGTGTCGCGAGGCCCACCCGGTCCAGGAGTTCGCGGGAGCGCCGCTCGGCGTCGTCCTTCTTGCGGCCCCGCACCTTGACCGGCGCGAGGGAGACGTTCTGCAGCACCGTCTTGTGCGCGAAGAGGTTGAAGGACTGGAACACCATGCCGACGTCGGCGCGGAGCGTGGCCAGTGCCCTGCCCTCTTCGGGAAGCGGCTGCCCGTCCAGAGCGATGGCTCCGGACTGGATCGTCTCGAGACGGTTGATCGTCCTGCAGAGCGTGGATTTCCCCGACCCTGACGGGCCGATGACCACGACCACCTCCCCCTTGCCGACGGTGAGGTTGATGTCCTGTAGGACATGCAACTTCCCGTAGTACTTGTTCACATCACGCAGCTCGATCAGCGGATCGACGGCCATGCCCTGCCCTGCCCACTCTCGGCGGTGTCGGTCCGCGCAAACTATCCACGTGAAAACGGGACTTATTGGACGACACGCACTTACGGGCATTAACCGTATTTGTAGTTACATCGAACCGCGGCTACGCCTCGGAGGCCTCCGCGAAGACCTGGGACAGCTCGGGAGCACCGTGCACCGCCCAGTCGAGACCCGCCTCCACCACCTGGATTTCGCGCCCCGACGCGAGCCGAACGACGGGGCTGCCCGCGGGCCAGACGTGCCAGGTGGCACCGGGCACCGTACGGACGATGACCGAACCGAGGTACAGGCCCGCGTCGTTGCCGAGCCACGGAAGGAGTTCGGGGTCGTCGCGCCAGCGCGGCAGGAGTTGGTCGAGAGCGATCAACGAGGCCGGGGCGTCGTCGAGTTCGAGACCGGCGGTGGCGGCCTGGGAGCGAAGCAGCTCGCATTCGGCGAGGAGTTCGGCGACGCCCGCCGGGTCCTCGTCGAACGCCGAGGCGAGTACGGAGCCGGGGGCGGCGGACTCCTGCCGGCGCCGCCTGCCGAAGAAGGAGATGTTCATGATCGGCCTCTCCGATGGATGTCAACGCCCCAAGAATGTATCTTGCATCAGTTGATCACGGAATGATGCGAATCGCGCCGCGCGGCCTGCGGGGGGCGGACGCCGGGGAGCAGTCCCGGGCCGTGACCGTACGGCATCCCGGCGAGTTCGGGTCATGTTCACGCGCACCTCATTGACGCGTCTCTCCGGTCTCCTTAGCTTCATGGCGCACCTGTCGTCACGTCAGCTTCAGCCAAGGGAGGGGTCTGGTGTGCGCCCACGCAGCCCGCGTACCTCGCGTATCTCACGTATCTGGGGAGCGGCCGCCGTACTCGCGGTGCTCACCGCCGCCGTACCCGTGGCAACGGCGCAGGCCGCGCCGCACAGACCCGGGCCGCTCCCTCTGGAGCGGCTCTTCGACAACAGGGCGGTCAGTGACGACGCGCGGCCCGCTGACGCGGACTTCGACGGTTCGGGCGGCTCGCTCTCGGCGCGGGACCTGACGGCGGCGGGCTGGACGCCGGGCCGCTCGCTCGCCGTGGACGGGGCGAAGCTGACCTGGCCCCGCGCCCGCGCGGGCCGGCCGGACAACGTGCGGGCCGACGGGCAGTCCGTGCGGCTGCGCGGGCGCGGGGACGCGCTGGCGTTCCTGGTCGCGGGCACGGGCGGCGAGGCGAGCGGCACGGGGACGGTGCGCTACCGGGACGGGTCGAGGGGGACGTACCGCCTGACGGCACCGGACTGGCGCTCGGGCCCGCTCGCCACCAAGGCGGTCGCGCTGCCGCACGTGAACACCCCGGGCGGCCAACTCGCCGAGAAGGCACGGCTTTACGTCGTGACCGTACCGGTGGCGCGCGGGCGCGAGGTCGCCTCGGTGACCCTGCCGAAGGACCCGGGCGCCCCGGACCTGCACGTCTTCTCGCTCTCCGTGCGCCAGGCGGCGAAGGGGTGGACCGGCACCTGGTCGGCGTCGACGGCCGGGTACACCACGGTGGGCCCGTGGGCCGACCGGACCGTGCGGCTCGTCGTCCACACGAGCACGGGCGGGCCGCGGGTACGGATCCGGCTCGACAACACCTTCGCCTCGGGTCCGGTACGGATCGGCGGCGCGACCGTGGCGGTGCAGGAGTCCGGCGCGGGCGCGCGGGGCGAGCCGCGGCGGCTGACCTTCGGGGGCAAGGGCGGCACCGAAGTCCCGGCGGGCGCGCAGGCGTTCAGCGACCCGCTCGACTTCGACGTGCCCGTGGACACCAATCTCCTGGTGAGCTTCCACCTTCCCGAGACGGTACTGACCGCGCCCGTGCACAGCCAGGCCATCCAGACCTCGTACGTGAGCGGCCCCGGCGATCACGCGGCGGACGGCTCCCCGGCGGCGTACACGTCGACGATCTCGACCTGGCCGCTGCTCACCGGAGTCGACGTCAGCGGCGGGCCCGGTTCGGTGGTGCTGCTCGGCGACTCCATCACGGACGGCGTGAAGTCGACCCGGGACGCGAACCACCGCTGGCCCAACGTCCTTGCGACGCGGCTGCTCCGGCAGGACGAGGTCCCGCGCTTCGGCGTCCTCAACCAGGGCATCTCGGCGAACCGCGTGATCGCGGACCGCTATCCCGGCGACGGCGTCTCCACCGACACGGGCGGCGTGAGCGCGCTGCACCGCCTGGACCGCGATGTGTTCGCCCAGACCTCGGCCCGTACGGTCGTGCTCTTCGAGGGCGTCAACGACGTCCGCTGGGGAGCGACGGCGGACCAGGTGACGGCCGGGATGCGGGAGATCGCCGAGCGGGCGCACGCACGCGGCCTGCGGGTGGTGGCGGCGACGATCGCGCCCTGCCGGGGCGAGGCTCTGTGCACGGCGGCGGCGGACGCGGAGCGCGTGAAGATCAACGACTATCTGCGCGGCGGCGACGACTTCGACGCCGTCCTGGACTTCGACGCGGTCCTTCGGGACCCGGCGAACCCCTCGCGGATGCTCCCCGCGTACGACAGCGGGGACCATCTGCATCCGGGGGACGCGGGGCTCGCGGCGATCGCGGAGTCGGTGGATCTGGAGGCGCTGGAGCCGTAGGGACAGGCACGTCCCCGCGCCCTTCGAGGGGGGCGCGGGGAACTGCTCAGACCTCCAGGTCCACCACGACCGGCGCGTGATCGGACGCGCCCTTGCCCTTGCGCTCCTCGCGGTCCACGTACGAATCCGATACGGCCTTGGCGAACGCCTCGTTCCCGTACACCAGGTCGATGCGCATGCCCCTGTTCTTGGGGAAGCCCAGCTGGCGGTAGTCCCAGTACGTGAACGGGTGGTCGTACTTCAAGGGGCGCGGTACGACGTCCGAGAGGCCCGCTTCCCGCAGGGCGGCGAGCGCCGCGCGCTCGGCGGGGGTCACGTGCGTGGCGCCCTCGAACAGGGCGGGGTCCCACACGTCCGCGTCGGTCGGGGCGACATTGAAGTCCCCGAGGACCGCGAACGGCCGCGGGCCCGCCGCGTCGGAGGCGACCGCGGCCTTCAGGGCCTCGAACCACCGCAGCTTGTAGCCGTAGTGGGCGTGGTCCACCTCGCGGCCGTTGGGCACATACACCGACCAGACCCGGGCGGGGCCGCAGGTCGCGGAGATCGCGCGCGGCTCCTGGACCCCCTCGTAGTCGGGGCCGTCGGGCAGGCCGATCGTCACGTCCTCCAGGCCGACCTTGGAGAGCAGCGCGACTCCGTTCCACCGGCCCGTCGCGTTCACCGCCGATTCGTAGCCCAGCTCGCGCAGCTCGGCGGCGGGGAACTGCTCGGCGGTGGTCTTGGTCTCCTGGATGCACAGCACATCCGTACCGCTGCTCTCCAGCCAGGCGAGCAGCCTCGGCAGCCGAGCGGTGATCGAGTTCACGTTCCAGGTGGCAATGCGCATGCTTCCCAACCTACCGGGCGCCACCGACAATCCCGGGCGAGCGATCACAGCTCGGCGGACTCCCCCGGCGTCAGCCGCAGGTGCTCGGCGCCGCCGAGGGACCCGATCTGCGAGTCGTAGATGGGCCGGGCCAGATCCGTGAGCAGCGCGTCGTGCACGTCGTAGGCGCGCTGCGGCTTGACCTCGCGTACGTAGTCGATGACCTCGGAGATCTTGCTCCAGGGGGCCATCACCGGCAGCATCAACGTCTCCACCGGCTGGTCGGGGACGGTCAGCGCGTCGCCGGGGTGGAAGACCGAACCGTCCACCAGATAACCGACGTTGGTGATCCGCGGGATGTCCGGATGGATCACGGCGTGCAGCTCGCCGTGCACCTGTACGTCGAACCCGGCGGCCGGGAAGGTGTCGCCGTTCCCGACGGTGTGCACCCGTCCGGGGAAGGCGGCCGAGATCTTCTCCGCGACGGAGCGCAGGGTCCAGATCTCGGCGGCCGGGTTGTTCTCCATGGCGGCGCGCAGCCGGTCCTCGTCGAAGTGGTCCGGGTGCTCGTGCGTGACCAGGATCGCGTCGGCGCCGAGCGCCGCGTCCTCTTCGGTGAAGCCGCCGGGGTCGATGACGAGTTTCTGACCGTCCCGCTCCAGGCGGACACAGGCGTGCGTCTTCTTCGTCAGCTTGATGCGCTTCGCGGCAGTCGTCATGCCCCCATCCTGCTACTCCTGCGGCGTGGTTTCCTCCCGGATCACGGCCTGGGCGACCTTGAAGGCGGAGTTCGCCGCGGGTACGCCGCAGTAGACGGCAGCCTGGAGCAGCACTTCCTTGATCTCCTGCGGGGTGAGGCCGTTGCGCAGGGCGGCGCGGGTGTGGAAGGCCAGCTCGTCGAGGTGGCCGCCCGCCACGAGCGCGGTCAGGGTGACGCAGCTGCGGGAGCGCCGGTCCAGGCCCGGCCGGTTCCAGACCTCGCCCCACGCGTAGCGCGTGACGAGTTCCTGGAAGTCCTCGGAGAAGTCGTCGGCCCCGGCGAGCGCGCGGTCCACGTGCGCGTCACCGAGCACCTCGCGGCGGACCTTGATCCCCGCTTCGTACGGGTCGGGACGGCCGCCGCCCACGGCTTCGGGCTGCTCCGTGGGGCCGATCTCGGCGACGGGGAAGACGGGGATCGGCGGCGCGAGCACCGGCTTGACCGGAGGGGCGCCGATCGCCGCGTGCGTGCCGGTGGCGTCGGTCACGGCGAGCGGCCAGGCGGTGGAGAAGTGCCGTACGAGAAGGTCGGTGACGGCGGCGGGCTGCTCGACGGGCGCGAGGTGGGAGGCGCCCGGCACCACGGCGAGGCGGGCGTCCGGTATGCCCGCGACGAGCGTACGGGCCTCGCCCTGCCCGGTGACCTGGTCCTCCGACCCGACGAGGACGAGCGTGGGCACGCCGATACGTCCGAGCTCCGCGCGCACGTCGAAGGCGGCGAGGGCCTCGCAGGCGGCGATGTAGCAGCCGGGGTCGGTCGTACGCACCATCTGTACGGCCCAGTCGGTGATCGCGGGCTGCGCGGCGGCGAAGCCGGGCGTGAACCAGCGGTCGGGAGAGGTGCGCGCGATGGGGTCGAGGCCGTTGCTCCGCACGATGACGCCGCGCTGGCGGAACTCGTCGGCCGAGCCGAAGCGCGGCGAGGCGGATATCAGCGCCAGGGAGGCGACGCGCTGCGGGTGGCGCAGGGCGAGCTCGGCGCCGATCGCGCCGCCGAACGCGCAGCCCGCGTAGCCGAAGCGCTGCACGCCGACCTCGTCGAGGGTGGTGAGGAGCCGCTGGGCGAGCTCACCGACGGAGCCGCAGGGGTGCGCGGGGGCGCCCCCGTGCCCGGGCATGTCGAAACGGAACACGCGCCACTGTTTGATCAGCTCGGGCACCTGCCGGTCCCACATGTGCCACGTGGTACCGAGCGAGGGCCCGAGGATCAGCACGGGTGCGTCTTCGGGGCCGTCGAAGCGGTACTGGAGGGCAGGGGTATTCGTCTCGCTCACCGCTCTACGCTAACGGTCGGAGCTGACGCGTGAGTAAGAGGGTGCGAAAGCTCTCGCCGAACGGCCCCGGAAGGAAACAGACATGAGTGATGTTCCGCCCCACATCGATGCCGGGACGATGGCGCGGCTCGTCCCGATGTCCGCGGCGATCGAGGCGGTGGAAGCCGTGCTCAAGGGGGGCCTGGCCCCGGGGCGGAACCCCCGCGGGGAGTCGTGGACGTGCCGGGCGGCCAGCTCCTGCTGATGCCGTCCTCGACGACCTCGTACACGGGCGTGAAGATCGCCACGGTCACCCCGGAGAACGCGGCCCGCGACCTCCCCCGCGTCCAGGGCGTGTACCTCCTCCTGGACGGCACGACCCACACGCCCCTCGCCCTCCTCGACGGCATCGCGCTGACGTCCCTGCGGACGCCCGCGGTGTCGGGCGCGGCGATCAAGCACCTGGCGGTCCCGGACGCCCGCCGCCTCCTGGTCTTCGGCACAGGGCCGCAGGCGTGGGGCCACGTCGAGGCGGTCCGCGCGGTGCGCCCTTCGCTGGCCCACGTGGACGTGGTGGCGCGGAACCCGGAGCGGGTGGCGGCCTTCGCGGACCGGTGCCGCGAGGCGGGCCTGTCGGCGGCGCCCGCGACCCCGCGGGACGTCGCCGGCGCCGACGTGGTCTGCTGCTGCACCACGGCCCGCGAACCGCTCTTCGACAGCGCCCTGCTGCCGCCGCACGCCACGGTCGCGGCGGTGGGCTCCCACGAACCGGACGCCCGCGAGGTGGACGCGGCCCTCCTGACGCGGGGCCTGGTGGTCGCGGAGTCGCACGGGGTCGCCCTGCGGGAGTGCGGGGACATCGCCCTCGCGGTGAAGGCGGGCGCCTTCGACATGGCCCGCCTGCGCACTCTGGCCGAGCTGGTGCGGGGCGAGGTGGAGATCACCGGGACCCGGCCCCGCTTGTTCAAGTCGGCGGGGATGGCCTGGGAGGACCTGGGGGTGGGGGCTGCCGCCTACGAGCGGTGGGCGGGCCTCGGCTGATCTCGGACCACCGTCTCAGACCACCGTCACGGCATGCCGTACCACCGCGTCGAACAGATACCCCTGCGTGTTGTGCACCGTCGTCTCCGGCTGGGTGCGGCCCGTGGTGTCCGTGGCGCGGGCCAGGAGCGCGGTCGGGCCCGGGGAGTCGGGGCGCCAGGGGATGCTCCAGCGGGTCCACGTGGCGCGGTGCGGGGTGTCCTTGAGGCGGGCGCGGCGCCAGGTCGTGCCCGCGTCGGTGCTGATGTCCACCCGGGTGATCGCGCCCGTCGCCGACCACGAGCGGCCGGTGAGGTGGTGGGTGGTGGCCGCCTCGACGGCGGCGTTCCAGGGGAGTTCGAAGGCGGACTTCAGGGTCTGGCGGGTCAGCGGGTCGCTGCCCTCAGGGGGGTAGGTGTCACCGAACAGGCGGTAGAACTGCGTGTTCCACGGCGAGAAGAGCGGCTGCGCGGAGACCTCGATGTCGCCCACCCATTTGATCGACGCGATGCCCACCCACGCCGGGACCAGGACCCGCACCGGGTAGCCGTGGTCCGCGGGGAGCGGGGCGCCGTTCATCTCGTAGGCGAGGATGACGTCGTCAAGGGCCTTGGAGATCGGCAGCGGGCGGCGGACCCGGCCCAGGTTCGTGCCGTCGTCCGTGACGTACTCCGCGTCCAGGCCCCTCGGCTGCACGTCCACCGCGTGGCGGGAGACGCCGGCCCGGCGCAGGACTTCGGAGAGGCGTACGCCGCGCCAGCGGGCGTTGCCGATCGCGCCCAGGGTCCAGGCCGTGCCCGAGGCCGGCCGGCCCTGCTGGGTGGTGAAGAAGCTTCTGCCGTTGCCCGCGCATTCGACGAAGGCGGTGCGCGTGACCGACGGGAGGCGTTCGAGGTCCGCGAGCGTGAACTCCCTTGCCCCGCCGCCCTTCAGGCCGTCGCCCCAGATCCTCAGGCTCCACGTCTTGGCGTCCAGGCGCGGCGTCGCCGTGTGGTTGCGCACGAAGAAGTGGGACGCGGGGGTGAGGAAGGGCGTCCCCGCGAAGGCCTCGAACTTCGTCTCCGCGTTCGTGCCCCGGATCGTGAAGCGGTCCGCGGGCAGCGGCTTCACGATGCCGGCAGCGGCCGCGGCACTGGCCTGGGCGCCGGTGGCCGCCGTCGCCCGGGGTGCTCCCAGCGCCGAGGCCGCTCCCGCGGCCCCCGCCGTGACCCCCGCCGCGGCGACGAGCCGCAGCATGTCCCTGCGCGCCACCCCGTCCGCGCGTGCCCGGCCCGCGAGCCACTGGGCACGCCGGAGTCTGTCGTACCCCTCTTCGGATGCCCCGTCAGGCGTCTCTGTGGAGATCATGCGCGTCATCGTACGAGCCGACCCCGCGGCAACTCACCGGTGAAACACGCCAGTTACGGGGTTGTCGTAGACACTACATAGACCATCGGGTGGTAGGGGTCGACCCGGTTCACCACCACGTCCAGGGTCGGCGCCGGGTCCTTCTTCGTGTGGGTGAGTCCCAGCCAGGGGCCCGGATCCGTGAACTCCCAGCCGACCACTTTGCGGTCCCGCTTGCTGATCGTTATGTCGTTCTTCTTCAGCTGGCCGGTGCTCGTGCCGATCTGCTTGAGGAACTTGTCCAGGCCCTTGTTGCTCGTCAGGAACTGGGCGTACAAGCGGCTGGTGCGCCAGTTGTTCGTCTCGTAGTAGGCGACTTCCCTGGAGTACGGGGCGATCGGCACGTCGTAGAGGCGGCGCTGCACCTTGGAGGGCCAGCCCGCGGTGAGGCCGGTCGCGGAGTACTTGGCCTCCTTGTCGCGGCCGCTGTTGCGGCTCTGGTTCGCGGAGATCACCAGATAGCCGGCCGGTACGCCGATCAGGAGCACGATGATCGTTGCCGTCAGCCAGCGGCGGCGGATCATGTGGCGGCGGCCCTCGCGGGGACGCCCGCCCTCGTCGGCGGGATCCGGGGATTCCGGTGACTCCGGGGACGAAGGTTGTCGGGGCACGGTCATCTGCTTACTGGGTTCCCTGAGAGGTTCGGTCGTTGGTGCGGCGCGCTTCCGCGAAGCGCTCGTAGCGTTCGTGGCGCTCCACCCGGCGCCGGTTCGCGCGGCGGAAGCGGCGGGCCACCAGGCGCGCCAGGTCGGCGGCGCCCACCATGCCGGCCTCGGGGCCCAGCTGGGCGCGGGCGATACGGGCCTCGGGGCGGTAGCCGCGCCCCGTCAGCTGGCGGCGGAAGGCGTCGCGTGCCGGGCCGATCAGGAGGTCGTCGGCGGCCGAGACGCCGCCGCCGATGACGAAGCAGGACGGGTCGAGGGCCGCCGCGAGGTTCGCGATGCCGACGCCGAGCCACTGGCCGATGTCCTGGAGGAGCTCGACGCACATCGCGTCGCCGTCGCGGGCCAGCTCCGTGATCAGAGGGCCCGTGATGTCGGGGATGTTGCCCTTGACCCGCTCGATGATCCCGTACGCGACCGGGGAGTCGGCCGCGGCGAGCTCGCGGGCCTCCCTGACGAGCGCGTTGCCGGAGCTGTACTGCTCCCAGCAGCCGCGGTTTCCGCACGGGCAGCGGTGGCCGCCGGGGACGACCTGCATGTGGCCGAACTCCCCGGCGACGCCGAACTTGCCGCGCTTGACCTGACCGTCCTCCAGGATCGCGCCGCCGATGCCGGTGCCGAGCGTGATCATGACCAGGTGGTCCTCGCCGCGCCCCGCGCCGAAGCGCCACTCCGCCCAGGCGGCGGTGTTCGCGTCGTTGTCGACCATGACGGGCACGGCGAGGCGGCCGGAGATACGGTCCCGCAGGGGTTCGTTGCGCCAGGACAGGTGCGGGGCGAACAGGACGCGGTTGCGGTCCGCGTCGACCCAGCCCGCGGCACCGATGCCCACGGCGTGCACGTCGTGCCGGTCGGAGAGGTCGAGGACCAGCTCGACGATGGTGTCCTCGACGACCTTGGGGCTCTTGGACTTGTCCGGGGTCTCCGTGCGGAGCGTCTCCAGGATGTTCCCGTCGGCGTCGACGGCGCCCGCCATCACCTTCGTGCCGCCGATGTCGATGCCGACGGTGGGGACGCGGGGCGCCGTCAGGTGTGATCGGCGCTCACGCGTGCCCACGGTCCGCAGGACGGTGGCTCGGGCGGAGCCGCGGTGCGCGAGATCGCGGTAGGTGCTCATTGCGGCGATTCTGCCTCACGCTCGCGGGGGCGCGCACAACGGACCCGGTGCGCCCCGTCAGGGGCGCGGGGAACTGCGCGCTCAGCCCGCGAGATGCCGCAGTCGCGTCTGCTCGATCACCCGGCGGACGCGACTGCGGCTTTTTCGTGGTTGCTCGCGCAGTTCCCCGCGCCCCTTACGGGGCTTCTCCGCACGCCCCTGAGGGGGCGCCCGTCAGCGCTTCTCCAGTTCGTGACGGAGGTCGTCCAGCTCCGAGCCGCCCGCCATCTGGCGGGTCAACTCGTCCAGGGTGACCTCGTCACGCGCGTAGCTGCCGAACATCGTGCCGCGCTTGAGAAGGACGAAGCGGTTGCCGACCAGGTACGCGTGGTGCGGGTTGTGGGTGATCAGGACCACTCCGAGGCCCGCGTCCCGCGCGGCGGCGACGTACTTCAGGACGACGCCCGACTGCTTGACGCCGAGCGCCGCCGTCGGCTCGTCGAGGACCAGGACCTTGGCGCCGAAGTAGACGGCGCGGGCGATCGCCACGCACTGGCGCTCGCCGCCCGACAGGGTGCCGATGGGCTGGTCGACGTCGCGCAGGTCGATGCCCATGCGGAGCAGCTCCGCGCGGGTCGTCTCGCGCATGAGGTCGACGTCGAGGCGCTTGAAGGGGCCGACCCCCTTCGTCGGCTCGGAGCCCAGGAAGAAGTTCCGCCAGACCGGCATCAGGGGGACCACGGCGAGGTCCTGGTAGACCGTGGCGATGCCGTGGTTCAGCGCGTCGCGCGGCGTGCCGAGTTTCGCGTCCTCGCCCTCGATCCGGAAAGACCCGGCGTCGTGCTGGTGCAGCCCGGCGATGATCTTGATGAGGGTCGACTTGCCCGCGCCGTTGTCGCCGAGGACGCAGGAGATCTCCCCCGCGTGGACCTCCAGGGAGACGCCTTCGAGGGCGCGGATGTTGCCGTAGTACTTACTGACGTCGTCGAGCTCGACGAGCGGCGTGCGGTCGGGGTCGGGGCCGGGCACCGCGTCGGTGACGTCGATCGGGTCGGTGGTCACTTCGTCGCCTCCGCGCGCTTGCGGACCCAGTGGTTGAGCAGGGTCGCCAGGAGCAGCATCACTCCGAGGAAGAACTTGAACCAGTCCGGGTTCCACTCCGCGAACACGATGCCCTTGCTGACCATGCCGAAGATGAGGGCACCCACGGCCGCGCCGACCGCGGAGCCGTATCCGCCGGTGATCAGACAGCCGCCGATGACGGCCGCGATGATGTAGATCAGTTCATTGCCGACGCCCTCGCCGGACTGGACGACGTCGTACGAGAAGAGCAGGTGCTGGCCGGAGACCCAGGCGCCGAAGGCGACGCCCATATAGAGGCCGATCTTGGTCGCGGCGACCGGGACGCCGACCGCGCGGGCCGCTTGTTCGCCGCCGCCGACCGCGAAGATCCAGTTGCCGACGCGGGTGCGGAGCAGGATCCAGGTGGCGACCAGGATCAGGCCGAGCCACCAGAGGATCGTGATCTTGAAGTCGACGCCGCCGATGGTGAGCGTGGAGGCGAACACGTCCTTGGCGGAGGTGAAGCCCTCCATGTCGGCGATCGACTTCGTGGAGACCGTGCCGCTGATCAGCTTGGTGAAGCCGAGGTTCATGCCGGTCAGCATCAGGAACGTACCGAGCGTGATGATGAAGCTCGGCGGGTCGGTGCGCGTCAGCATCACGCCGTTGAAGACGCCGATCGCGAGGGTGACGATCAGCGAGACGAGCACGCCGACCCAGACGTTCGCCGTCATCTGGTAGCTGAACATCGACGAGATCAGTGCCGAGGTCGTCACCATGACGCCCGCCGACAGGTCGAACTCGCCGCCGATCATCAAAAGCGCCACCGGCACCGCCATGATGCCGAGCGTGGAAGCCGCGTAGAGCACCGTGGCCAAGCTGGTGGCCTGCAGGAAGCTGTCCGCGGCGACGGCGAAGAAGACGAAGACGGCGACGGCGCCGACCACGGAGCCGAGCTCCGGCCGGCCCATCAGCTTCTTCAGCGGCGAGGCCTTCAGGAGGCGCTCGTCCGTCTTCGTGTCCGGAGAGCCCGGGGATGGCGCGGGCGCCGGGGCTGTGGCTGTCATCGGGTCCCTCGCTTCGCGTATTCCTCCAGCTTGGCGGCCTGGTCCTTGGTGACGATCTGCGGCCCGGTGAGCACCGGCTTGCCGCCGCCGAGCACGTCGTCGTTGTACCTGTAGAGCCAGAGCAGGTCCACGGCCTCGTAGCCCTGGAGGTAGGGCTGCTGGTCGACGGCGAAGCCGAGCGTGCCGTCCTTCAGGCCCGCCGCGACCTTCTCGTTCAGGTCGAAGGTGTCGACCTCGGCCTTGCTGCCCGCGCTGTCGGCGGCCTTCACCGCGGTGTCCGCGAAGGGCGCGCCGAGCGTGACGACCGAGTCGACGGACTTGTCGGACTGGAGCCTGGCCTCGATGGAGGACTGCACGTCGGGCATGTTCGTGCCGGTCACGTACAGGTTCTGCATCTTGCCGTCGAAGGTCTTCTTGGCGCCCTCGCAGCGCTGCTCGTGCCCGACGTTGCCCTGCTCGTGCAGGATGCAGAGCGCCTTCTTCTTGCCGCGCTTGTTGAGCTCCTCGCCGACCGCCTCGCCCGCGATCGTCTCGTCCTGGCCGATGTGGGTGAGCGCGCCGAACTCCTTGGACTCCGCGGAGCCGGAATTCACGGTGATCACCGGGATGCCGGCCTTCTTCGCGCGGGCCAGGGCGCCCTTCATGGCGTCGGGCTTGGCGAGGGTGACGATGATGCCGTCGACCTTCTTGTCGATGTACGAGTCCACGAGCTGGGCCTGCTGCTGCGCCTCGGCGTTGTGGGAGTACAGGAACTTGATGTTGTCCTTGCGGGCCGCCTCTTCGGCACCCTCCTGGACGATGTCCCAGAACGTGTCACCGTCACCCGAGTGGGTCACCATGCCGAACGTCCACCGCGGCGTGCTCACCGCGGCCTTGCCGTGTGCCGTTGCCGCCTTGCGCGCGTCCTCGGCCCGCTTGCCGCCGGTGCTGCTGCACCCCGCGAGGGATACCCCGAGCACCGCGACCAGCACGGCGCCCACCGCACGTACCCCTGTCTGAACCCTTGCCACGACGCCGTGCCCTTCTAGCTCTGCTCCTCGGTGTGGCCGGTCCGGATGCCCGGCCCCGGCCGCCCAAGTATCGACCACGCGGATCACGCATGTGTTCATCGGGTACCGCGGGCGGTGTACTTCTCCAGCTTCGGCACGTCCTTCCCGGTGACGATCGCGGGCCCGGTCAGGACGGGCTTGCCGCCGCCGAGGACGTTCGCGTTGGTCTTGTAGAGCCACAGTTCGTCGATGGCGAGGTAGCCCTGGAGGTAGGGCTGCTGGTCGACGGCGAAACCGACCTCCTTGGCCTTGAGGCGCTTGACGACCTCGGCGTTCAGGTCGAACGTGTCGACCTCCGCCTTGCTGCCCGCATCCTCCTTGGCCTTCACCGAGTACGCGGCGATCGGCGCGCCGAGCGTGACGACGGAGTCGATGTCCTTGGTGGCCTGGAGCTTCGCACTGACGGAGGACTCGGTGCCGGGCGCGTTGGTGCCGTCCACGTTGAGATTCTCGACCGAGCCGTCGAAGGTCTTCTTCACGCCCGCGCAGCGCTGCTCCAGCGAGACGTTCCCCTGTTCGTGGATGACGCAGAGCGCCTTCTTCTTGCCGCGCTTGTCGAGCTCCTCGCCGACCGCCTCGCCCGCCACGGACTCGTCCTGCCCGATGTGGCTCAGAGCGCCGAATTCCGCGGAGAACTCGCCGCCGGAGTTGATCGTGACGACCGGTATCCCGGCGTCCTCGGCCTTGCCGAGCACCGTCTTCATCGCCTCCGGCTTGGCCAGGGTGACGATGATGCCGTCGACCTTCTTGTCGATAGCGGACTGGACGAGCTCGGCCTGGCCCTTGGCCTCTTTGTCGTTGGAGTAGAGGAACTCGACGTTGTCCTTGCGGGCCGCCTGCTTGGCGCCGCTCTGGACGATGTCCCAGAAGGTGTCGCCCTCGCCTGAGTGGGTGATCATCGCGATCTTGAGGCGGGGCGTGTTCACGCCCTTGCCGCCTCCCCCGCCGTCGTCCGACTCGTCCTCGTCGTCCTTGCCGCCGGAACCGCTGCACCCGGCCGCGAGCACGATCACGGCGACGAGAGCCGCTGCCGTGCGAGCTGCGCCCCTGACGGGGCTACGCGTGGTGGGACTACGCATGGTGGGACCACCTCTTCTCCCGGCCGCCCGAGTGCGGCTGGGGGAGTTCTAGCGGCGGGCGCGCGGCAGCGTCAATGGATTTGTCAGAACATTCTGACGACCGTTGGCGAGTTGGTATCGGACGCCGTCGGGGCGGCCCCGAAGACGGGGCCGCCCCAACGATCACGTGTGACGGTGTGGTGCCGCGCTACCGCGGCACGGCACCAGTCAGTGCTTGCCGATGTCCTTGGCCTTCTCCTTGGCCTGGCGCGCGTCGCCCTTCGCCTGCTGGCCGCGGCCTTCGGCGGTGAGGCGTTCGTTGCCCACGGCGCGTCCGGCGGCTTCCTTGGCGGCTCCGGTGGCCTGCTCGACCTTCGCCTTGCCCTTCTCGTTGGCGCTCATGACCACTCACGCTCCCTTGGCGTCGACATCGTGTACTGACCCCCGGTTAGCCGCTCGGCCGCCTCGCAAACATCAGCACCACGACGCATGGCGGGGCTCTCCTCTTTGCGCCCTTAGCGTCCTTCGCGTGCCTCACCCACCTCGCTCGTATCGTTCGCAAGTCTGTACGTGTGGGCGGCGAATGGCGGGGTACAGGGTGGGCTGCGGAGCCAAGAGCCGACCTGAACAAGGAATTGAACAAGGAGAGGAACGCATGATCACCGCGGCGCAGGAGCAGACGCAGGAAACGGCCGCCCGGGCCGGGGAAGACCTCGTTGAGCAGGCGTACACGGACCCCTCCTCCATCGCGCCCAAGGACGCACGGGAGGTCGGCAAGCGTTTCTTCGATCGCCTGGCCCAACTCGAGGAAGGCACGCACGAGTACCAGTACGTGCGCAACGCCCTGATCGAGATGAACCTTTCCCTCGTGCAGTACGCGGCCTCGCGGTTCAGGCACCGCGGCCCGCAGGAGATGGAAGACATCATCCAGGTCGGCACCATCGGTCTGATCAAGGCCATCGACCGCTTCGAGCTGACCCGCGAAGTCGAGTTCACCTCCTTCGCCGTTCCCTACATCACCGGTGAGATCAAGCGGTTCTTCCGCGATACCTCCTGGGCCGTGCACGTGCCCCGCCGGCTGCAGGAAGCCCGCATCGAACTCTCCAAGGCCACCGAGGAGTTGCGCACCCGTCTGGGCCGCCTGCCCTCCACGGCCGAACTCGCGGAGCTGATGCAGCTTGAGCCCTCGGAGGTCGCCGAGGCGCAGAAGGCCGCCAACGGCTACAACGCCGTCTCGCTGAACGCGGCGGTCAACGGCGCCGACGACGAGTCCGACACGATGCTCGCCGACTTCATCGGGGTCGACGAGCACTCCTTCGAGCTGGTCGAGAACTTCCACTCCCTCGCCCCGCTGATCGCGGAGCTCGGCGAGCGGGACCGCACCCTGATCCACCTCCGCTTCGTGGAGGAGCGGACTCAGCAGCAGATCGCCGACGAGCTGGGCTGCTCGCAGATGCACGTCTCCCGGCTCATCACCCGCGTCGTGAGCAAGCTCCGCGCCGGCCTGATGGCCACGGACTAAAGGCGCGCCGCCCTACGGTCGTACGAGGAGCTGGAACTCGAAGGAGTAGCGCGAGGCCCGGTAGATGTGCGAGCCGAACTCGACGGCGCGACCCGTGTCGTCGAAGGTCGTGCGCTGCATCGTGAGCAGCGGGGCGCCCGCCGGCTCGCCGAGCCGCTCTGACTCATCGGCGGTGGCGGCGCGGGCGCCGACGGATTGGCGCGCGCTGTGCAGGGTGATGCTCGCGGCCCGCATCAGGCGGTAGAGGCCGGTGGCCTCCAGGCGCGGGGTCTCCAGGTCGAGCAGCCCGGACGGCAGGCGGTTGCGGAGGTACGCCATGGGCTCGCCGTGCGCCAGGCGGAGCCGCTCGACGAGATGCACCTCGTCGCCCTCCGCGACGCCGAGCGCGGCGGCAACCTCCGCGGAGGCGGGCTCGACGGTGTTGCGCAGCACGCGCGTCTCGGGGCGCTGGCCCGCCGCCTCCAGATCGTCGTAGAGACTGCTGAGCTCCAGAGGCCGCTTGACCTGGCTGTGCACGACCTGCGTCCCGACACCCCTGCGGCGCACGAGAAGGCCCTTGTCGACGAGCGACTGGATGGCCTGCCGGACGGTGGGCCGCGACAACCCGAGCCGCCCCGCCAACTCGATCTCATTG
Organism: Streptomyces longisporoflavus; assembly: GCF_014649775.1. Lineage (GTDB taxonomy): Bacteria > Actinomycetota > Actinomycetes > Streptomycetales > Streptomycetaceae > Streptomyces > Streptomyces longisporoflavus. Next base: position 499,922 of record NZ_BMTR01000004.1, read on the forward strand.
CCGAGCAGCGTCCCCGGCGTCAGAGCACCCCGCTCGATCGCCGCCTCCAGCTGCTGGGACAGCTGGAAGTACAGCGGAACCGGACTGCTGCGGTCGACACCGAGCTGAAGCGAGACGGTCGGGTCCACGGCTGGTTTGGCGACAGATTTGGGCACGTGGCGAGCGTAGCCGCAGGGAATGATGACGGGAAGTTCTGAAGTTCTGTTGTCCGGACAAAGGATTGACAGGACCGTGGGGCGTGGCGAGGGTGGGGGGATGCGCATCGGACTCATCGGGACCGGCCGTATCGGCACATTTCACTCGACGGCTCTTCAGCGGCACCCCGAGGTGCACGCGCTGATCGTCGCCGACGCCGACGTCGGGCGCGCGGCCGGGCTCGCGGCGCGGATCGGGGCGGCCTCGGCGGCCGCGGTGGACGACGTCTTCACGGGGAGCGGCCGGTCGGGTCCGGTGGACGCGGTGGTGATCACGGCGGCGACCTCCGCGCACGCCGAGCTGATCGGCAAGGCCGCGCGGGCGGGGCTGCCGGTCTTCTGCGAGAAGCCCATCGCCCTCGATCTGCCGGGCACGCTCGCCGCGCTCGGGGAGGTCGAAGCGGCGGGCACGGTGCTCCAGCTGGGGTTCCAGCGGCGCTTCGACGCGGGGTATGCGGCGGCGCGCGAGGCCGTGCGGTCGGGGCGGCTCGGGCGGCTGCACACGGTCCGCGCGATGACCTCCGACCCCGCGCCGCCCCCGGCCGCGTATCTCCCGCTCTCCGGCGGCCTCTACCGCGACTGCCTGGTCCACGACTTCGACATGGTGCGCTGGGTGACGGGGCGCGAGGTCACCGAGGTGTACGCCACCGGATCGGACGCCGGCCCCGCGATGTTCCGCGAGGCGGACGACGTCGACACGGCCGCGGCGGTCCTCACCCTGGACGACGGCACGCTCGTCACGGCGACGGCCACGCGGTGCAACGGCGCGGGCTATGACGTACGGATGGAACTGGCCGGCGAGGACGATCAGATCGCCGTCGGCTTCGACGACCGCACACCCCTGTCGTCCGTGGAGCCCTCGGGCTCGCCACCCCCCGACAAGCCCTGGCCCGGCTTCCTGGAACGGTTCGCCCCCGCGTACGAGGCGGAGCTGGCGGCGTTCGTCGACGTCGTACGCGGCGAACGCAGCAACCCCTGCGACGGCCGGGAGGCCCTCCAGGCACTGCGCATCGCCGAGGCCTGCGAACTCTCACGCCGGGAACGGCGTTCGGTGCGGGTGGCGGAGATCGCCGGGGGGTGAGCTGCGGGGCCAGAGGGTTGAGCTGCGGGCCCAGGGGGCTGAGCTGCGGGCCCAGGGGCGGCTCCGTCCCCGGCCGGATCCTGTCCGGATCCCGTACGGATGCCGTCCGGATGCCGTCCGGATCCCGTCCAGTAGATCCGCGGCGTATGCGGCCCGTTGCCGCGGCCCGGCTGCATCTCCCGGCCCGGGACGACGGCCACCCACGCCCGTCCCGCAAGCCGACGCCGGTCGGCATGCCGCCCGCTGCTCGGCGTCGCGGCCAGGCCCCGGCCCGGTACCGGAACCACGTGCAGCCCGACCCCCGCTCCAGGCCCCCCGGCCTCCCCCCGGCCCTCGGCCCGAAAGCGGGCTACTCCACCCCGTCCAGCAACCCCGCGTCATGCGCCAACAGGGCGATCTGGACCCGGTTGTTGAGGTCCAGCTTCGTCAGGATGCGGGAGACGTGGGCCTTTACCGTGGCTACGCTCAAGTACAGCTCCGCGGCGATGTCCGCGTTCGACGCGCCGCGGCCGACCGCGATCGCCACCTCCCTCTCCCGCTCGCCGAGCAGCGCAAGCCGCTCCAACGCCCGTTCGCTGCGGCCCTGTTGGCGGTCCACGCCCGTCACCCGGGTGATCAGCTGCTGCGTCACCGTCGGGGAGAGCACCGGGTCGCCCGCCGCGACCGCTCGTACCGCGGCGACGATCTCGGCGGGCGGGGTGTCCTTGAGGACGAACCCGGCCGCCCCGGCACGCAAAGCCCGCAGCACCTGTTCGTCGGCGTGGAAGGTCGTGAGAACGATGACCTCGGGGGCGTCGGGGCGCTTGCGCAGAGCCTCCGTCGCCGCGAGGCCGTCCATCATGGGCATGCGGATGTCCATCAGGACCACGTCGGGGCGCAGCTCGGCGACCAGCGGGGCCACGTGGGAGCCGTCCGCCGCCTCGCCGACGATCTCGATGTCCTCCGCGCCGCCCATCATGAAGGAAAGACCGGCGCGGACCAGCGGGTCGTCGTCGACGAGAAGCACGCGGATCGGGTTCATGGGACCACAGTAACGAGAGCCGGCGGACGGCCGATCACGACAGCCGGCCGGAGCGCGGGCGGGACCGGAGCAGCGCGGAACGTCTCGGCGGCGGCCCTCCGTACGGCCTCAAGGGCCCTTCCCGCGCTCACAGTTCACCGCCGCGGCCGGACGGCACGTCCCACGGCAGCCACGCCTCGACGCGGAAGCCGCCGTCCTCCGCGGCCCCGTGCTCGATGCGGCCCCCCGCGAGCGTCGCCCGCTCCGTGAGGCCGATGAGGCCCTGGCCGGAACCGGGGACCTCGGGCACGTCGCCGGGCGGGGGCGGATTGCGTACCGACAGGGTGAGTCCTTCGCCGGGTGCGCCGGACACCCGGACGGTCACCTCGGCCCCCGGCGCGTGCTTACGGGCATTGGTCAGGCCCTCCTGGGCGATGCGATAGGCGGTGCGGCCGACGGCGGCGGGCACGGTGGCCGGGTCGGCGACACCGAGGTCGAGCGCGACCTTCATGCCCGCGTCGCGGGACTCGGCGGCCAGGGTCTCCAGTGCGGCGAGGGTCGGCTGCGGGCGGCCCGACGCCTCCCCGTCACCGGCACCAACACCTCCGACAGCACCACCGCCACCGCCACGCAGAACGCCGATCACCTCGCGCAGATCCTGCAACGCTTCGTGCGAGCTCTCCCGGATGACACCGGCCGCCCTGACGATCTCCTCGCGGGGCGCGTCCGGACGGAACTCCAGGGCGCCGGCGTGCACGCTGAGCAGGGTGAGGCGGTGGGCGAGCACATCGTGCATCTCACGGGCGATGGACTCACGGGCCAGCCGCTGGGCCTGCTCGGCACGGAGCGCCGCCTCGTTCTCGGCCCGGATCGCGCGGTCGCGCAGGCTCAGCAGGAGCTGGCGGCGCGAGCGCACGAACATGCCCCAGCCGATGACGGAGGCATTGACCAGCACGCCGATCACGACGGCGACCAGGTACGGCATCTCGGCGTCGGGCCGCATCCAGTAGACGAACGGCATCGAGGCGATCGACAGGCCGCCGATCCAGCCGACGTACCGGAAGGGGCGGTGCACCGCCAGGGTGAACAAGGCGACCGCGGCAGCGCCGCCCGCGGTGTCGGAGAGCACGGCGACCGGCAGCATGGCCACGGCGAGGCCGACGGGCCAGCGCCGGCGCAGCCAGACGGCGGCACAGGCGAGCGCGCCGATGACCTGGTCGGCCTCGGCGAAGCCGGGCGAGATGTTCGGGTTGCGGCCGACCGCGTCCGCGCCCACCATGCCGATGACCACGGCCGAGAAGAAGCAGGCGAAGTCGACCAGCCAGTCGCGCACGGTCCGCCGGGGCCCGCGCCCGCGCCTGCCCTTGCCCGGCGCGCGATCGGGGTCGAATTCGGCGGCGAGGGCCGAGGGCAGCCCCCATGGACGCCCGGCCGAAACGGCGGGCGGCGCCGACGGGGCCGGGGTCCTGGAAGGCACCGACGTGGGCTCATTGCCGCTCATGGTCGACAAATCTACGCACCGCGGAGGACATCGGCCGCCCTCCGGACATGATCGCCTACCAAAGTCGCGCGACCCGCGACTTTGGTAGAGGGCCGGAGGAAGAAGCCTCGCCCCGTGGCCGATGTGCGTGGGGAGTCCACGGGGCGAGGCTCTTCGGCATGAGGCAGGTACTACAGGTGCTAGAGGTCTTCGGCGTCCTTCTCCTGATCCAGGGCGTGGTAGCCGTGGTGCACGAGCTGACCGGCCGGCTGCGCGGCTGGGGCATCGTGCGGCGGATCGGGTTCCTCGACGGCTACGAGATCTACGCGGGCGTCACGCTGATCGTGCTCGCGCTCGCGCTGTTCGCCGTCGCGGAGAGCCAAAGGGCCCGCTAGTACCGCCGTGCGACAGAAGGGCTCAGCAGGCGTAGTCGACCAGGTCGAAGGACTCGTAGTGATCGGCGGTGTAGTAGTCCTCCTGGTTCTCCTCACCGGTCACGATGCGGCGCGCGCCACGGTCCGGTGAGCCCGGCGTCACCACGGTGTACTCGTGGTAGTAGCCGGAGCCCTGAGAGGGCAGGATGCCTTCCCTGTTCTGGAAGACGGTGCCGTCCTGCGGATACGGGTAGGGGCCGCCCGCCTCGATCAGGTCCAGGGTGTCGTGCGCTTGGTCGGGCAGCTTGGAGTAGCAGATGTCACCGACGGCAGCGACGGCGGCGACGGAAGAGACCGAAGTCGCGGAGTATGCCGTCGAGTTGGGGGCGTGGTGGTCGGAGACCGCGCTCGCGGATGCGGCTACGGGGCCGCCGACGAGCAGGGCGGCGGCGAGGGCGGTGATGCTTACGATTCGTGGGGGGATTCGCATGCGACCAGTGTGACGCGCGTAGAGGTTGTCGTGTCAACGCCAAGTGCAGGGAATTTTCCGTGAGTTAACCAAGCGCCCCCGGTCGGCCGCCGCCAGTTCCCGCAAGCCTCGCGAGTCCCGCGCGCCTCGCGGCGGCGCCTCAGTCCTCGTCGGCCTCGCGCTTCGCGGCGGCGATGCGGTGCTCCGCCATGTACTCACGCATGCGCAGGCTGGTGGCCCCGCTGGTGTAGAGCACCGCGCCGCCCACCGAGAGCGGCACCGAGAGCCCCAGCCAGCCCAGCATCTCGGGCCACCGGCGCTCCGCACGGCAGTCGTCCCATGAGGCCTCCGCCCAGGTCGGGTCCTCGTCCCCCTCGTAGAACAACATCGACTGGCACTTGCGGCTGCCGAAGTCCTCCCCCGCCTCGAACGGCGCCATCAGCTGGTACGCGAGCACGACCCAGATGATGCCCGCCACGAGGAGCAGCGCCCCGCCCCAGCCACGGCGCCGCTGCGCGCTCGTGGCGAAGTCCTGCTCGAAGTGCTCACTCATGGGCTCCCCCTGTACGACCGACCACGGCCCTCCGCACGGCCGGCCACGACCCCTGCTCGACCGACCACGGAACGTATCACCGCACCCCACGCCCCCAACTGGTCCCCACCAGAACCAGCACACCTCCCACCAGGCCCACCACACCGAGCCGCTCTCCGCCCACCGCGATCCCGACCGCGGCGGCCCACAGCGGCTCGGTGCCGAGCAGCAGGCTCACCCGCGAGGGCGAGGTCCTGCGCACCGCCCACATCTGTACGAAGAAGGCGAAGAGCGTGCAGAAGACGGAGAGGAAGAGCAGCCCGGCCCACTCGCCCGCACCGAAGTCGGCGGCGACGGACCAGGGCGAAGCCCCCGTACCCGCGGCGGCGAGCACCGCGAACACCGCCACCGCCGAGCCCAGTTGGACGGTCGTGAGCGACAGCGAGTCCGCGCCCTCGACCGCCTTGATCCGCGACATCGCCAGGACGTGCACCGTGCGCGCGAGGGCCGCCAGGAGGATCAGGCCGTCGCCCGCCGAGGGCCGGGTGAAGCCGCCGCCCTGGGTCAGGAGGATCACGCCGAGCACGGAGAGCCCGGCCGCGGCGAGGAAGGCACGCGGCGGCCTTTTCCGGGTCACGGCGGCCTCGGCGAGCGGCGTGAAGATCATGGTGAGGCTGATGATGAGGCCCGCGTTGGTCGCCGATGTGCGCACGACGCCGTACGTCTCCAGGAGGAAGATCCCGCTCAGGATCAGGCCGAGCACCGCCGCCCCGCGCCACTGCGGCGCGGTCAGGGCGCGCAGGCCGCGCCATCCGGCCACCACGAGCGCGGGCAGTACGACGGCGAACCGCAGCACCAGGACGGCGACGACCGTGTGCGTAGTCGTGATGCCCTTGGCCGCCAGATAACTGGCGCCCCAGACCATCGCCACGAGCAGGACGGGCAGATCGGTGAGCCAGGCGCGGCGCACTGCGGGCGCGGCGGGAGCGACGAGCGTCGACACGGGGCGCGGTCTCCAACGGATGCGGCGGTGTGGAGACTTCGGCGGCTCTCACGTGGGTCGATCACCGTATCCGGCCCGGATCACGCCGGGAAGGCGGTGTCCATTTCCCGCCAGCCACAAGGCTTCCCGCCCGCTTTCATTGAACCCGCAAGCACTTCTCAGGCATTGCTCATCTATCTACGCAAATGGAGTTCGGCATGTCTTCTCTCGTGAACAAGACCGCTCTGGTCACCGGCGGCAGCCGCGGCATCGGCGCGGCCATCGCACTGCGGCTCGCGCAGGAGGGTGCCGATGTGGCCATCACGTACGTCAACGGAGAGGCCGCCGCTCGTGAGGTCGTCGCCAAGATCGAGGCGGCGGGGCAGCGCGGCTTCGCCATCCGGGCCGACGCGGCGGACGCCGGTGACGCGGCGGGCGCGGTGGAGCGCGCGGCGGACGATCTGGGCCGCCTGGACATCCTGGTGAACAACGCGGGCATCGGGGTCCTCGGTCCGATCGGGGACCTGGCGCTCTCCGACGTCGACCGGGTGCTCGCCGTCAACGTACGTTCGGTCTTCCTGGCCTCGCAGGCGGCGGCCGGGAGGCTGGCCGACGGGGGCCGGATCATCTCCACCGGGTCGGGCCTGACGCGGTTCGCGGGCGGTCCCGGCGCGACGCTGTACGCGCTCAGCAAGGCGGCGCTCATCGGCATGACCAAGCCGCTGGCCCGCGAGCTGGCCGGGCGCGGGATCACCGTGAACGTCGTGCACCCGGGCTCGGTCGACACGGACATGAACCCGGCCGACGGCCCGTTCGCCGAGCCGCAGAAGGCGGCGACGGCGCTCGCCCGCTTCGGCACGGCCGACGAGGTGGCCTCGCTCGTCGCCTATCTGGCCGGAGATGACGCCGCGTTCATCACCGGCACGGAGCTGGTGGTCGACGGCGGGCACGGAGCCTGAGCCGCGCGGGCATGGTGATGGGGCGCACCGGGGCTGTCCACCCGGTGCGCCCCACGTTCTTCGGCGGGCCTCGGCCTTCAGTGGGCTTCGGCCTTCAGTGGGCCTCGGCTGTAACGGTCAGCCGCCGAGCTCCTGGTGACGCGCCGTCAGGCGGCTCGCGCCCGCTTCGGTCAGCGAACCGAAGAGGTGCAGGCGCGAGATGCCGCCGTCCGGGAAGATGTCGATGCGCACGTGCGTGCCGATCACCGGGGCGTCCAGGACGAAGCGGTGGTTGGTGTCGGGCTGCAGGCGGGTGCGGGGCAGCGCCTCGACCCACTCGCCGCTCTCCCCGTCACGGATCGAAAGAGCGGCCCAGCCGGCCGAGTTGCCCTTGAGGTAGGCCGTGTCGATCTCGACGGAGCGGATCTCGGACTGGGCCACCAGCTGGTAGCGGATCCAGTCGTTGCCGGTGTCGCGGCGGCGCCGCGTCTCCCAGCCGTCGTCCATCTTGCGGGAGCGGCCCGGCTGGATGGTGTTGGTGGCCGGGGAGTAGAAGCGGTCGGACGCGTCCTCGACCTGGCCGCCGTTCTCCAGGGCCACGACGTCGAACGTGCCGAGCGCCGCGAGCCACCTGGGGTCGGCGACGACCTCGCCGTAGACGCGCAGGCGCGCGATGCCGCCGTCCGGGTGCTGGTTGACGCGCAGGTGTGTGAAGCGCTGCTCCAGGTCGACGGTGAAGCCGTTGGCCGCGTGGCCGCCGACGGCCGTGCGCGGTACGAGGGTCGTCCACTTCACGTCGTCCGCGAGGAGCTCGTCGGGGGTCGGCGAACCGTCGATGCTCGTGCCCTCGACGGACACGGCCTGCGGGTAGTTTCCGCGGAAGTGTGCGGTGTCGATGACGATGCCGCGCACGACGCCGGGGGCGCCGAGGCGTACGAGCGCCCAGTCGTGGTCGTCCTCGGTCGGCCACGGGTGCTCGCCGGAGACACCGCGGCGGCGGCGGGTCTCCCAGCCGTCCATGACCTTGCCCTTGTGCCCGAAGTGCTCCGGGTCGAAGACGGCGGGGTGCGCGAGGAGGAGGTTCTCGCGCATCGCGAAGAACTCGTCGTTGGCGGCGATCACGCCGGCGCCGAGCTGCCGGTCCGCGAGGTTCGCGTACTGGGTGAAGGGGAAGTCGGCGGTGCGGTAGTCCGCGTACGGGTCGCCGCCGCCGTAGGGGCTCGCGTCGCCGGTGAAGGTCGGTATCGCCGTCACAGTGATCAGTTCTTCCTTTCCAGAAGTCGGCCTGCGGGTTCGCTGAACTCGCCGCCGTGCAGAATGCGTTCGCCGCGCAGCCAGGTGGACTTCACGACGCCGCTGAGGGTCTTGCCCGCGTACGCCGTGACCCGGTTCCGGTGCTGCAGCTCCGCGGGGTCCACGGTGAAGGTCTCGTCGGGCGCGAGGACCGCGAAGTCGGCGTCGCGGCCGGCCTCGATGGCGCCCTTCTGGTCGAGTCCGACCAGCTCGGAGGTGCGTGTCGACATCCAGCGCACCACGTCCTCGAGGCTGTGGCCGCGCTTGCGCGCCTCGGTCCAGATCGCGGGGAGGCTGAGCTGGAGCCCGGAGATGCCACCCCACGCGGTCGCGAAGTCGTCGGTCTTGAGGTCGGCGGTGGACGGAGAGTGGTCCGTCACGATGCAGTCGATGGTGCCGTCGGCGAGCGCGTCCCAGAGCAGGTCCTGGTTGGCGGCCTCGCGGATGGGCGGGCAGCACTTGAACTCGCTGGCGCCGTCCGGGACTTCCTCCGCGGTGAGCGTGAGGTAGTGCGGGCAGGTCTCGACGGTGAGCTTGACGCCCTCGCGCTTGGCGGCGGCGATCAGGGGCAGCGCGTTCGACGACGACAGGTGCAGTACGTGGACACGGGCGCCGAGCCGCTTGGCGAGCCCGATGAGGCCCTCGATCGCGGCGTCCTCGGAGACGCGCGGCCGGGTGTCCAGGTAGTCCGTGTACTTGGGGCCGCTCTTGTGCGGGGCCGCGTCGAGCTCGTGCGGGTCCTCGGCGTGCACGATGAGCAGGCCGCCGAATCCGGCGATCTCCGCCATGGACGCGGCCAGGCGGTCCTGGTCGAGGTGCGGGAACTCGTCCACGCCGGACGGCGAGAGGAAGCACTTGAAGCCGTAGACGCCGGCGTCGTGCAGGGGCTTGAGGTCGCCGACGTTGTCGGGCAGGGCACCGCCCCAGAAGCCGACGTCGATGTGCGCCTTGGTGCGGGCGACTTCCTGCTTCGTGCGCAGGTTGTCGACGGTGGTGGTCGGCGGCAGGGAGTTGAGCGGCATGTCGACGAGGGTGGTGATGCCGCCGGCGGCCGCGGCGCGGGTGGCGGTCCAGAAGCCCTCCCACTCCGTGCGCCCGGGGTCGTTCACATGGACATGTGTGTCGACGATCCCGGGCAGCAGGACGTCGTCACCCAGGTCTTCGATCCTGGCCCCCGCCGGTACGTCGGCGTCGTACGCCAGGACGCCCGCGATCTTCCCCCCGGAGACCGTGACGGAAGCCGCGCGGGTTCCCTCCGGGGTGATCACGCGAGTCGAGCGCAGCACCAGTTCTACGTCCACGTCCCCAACGCCCTCTCTTCGCTGTTGCTCGGCTGTTCGCCGGTCTGTTCGCCGTTGCCCGGCCGTTCGTTCTTTTCCGCTACACAGACCATTCGATTCCGCTAAACGGAATTCAACGTTCTGTTGAATGAGTCTTCACGGCCGACCGCGAGCCGTCAAGAGGCTCCCCGTCACACTCTGGACGTTTCCACAAAGTGGAATTAGAATTCCGCAAGACAGAACGTAGCTACGCACAATCGGGCCGTCAAACGATCACTGGGCGTGGCGGCGAAGAAGCGGACAAAGGGGCCCCGACCGGTCCCCCGCAGGCCCTGACCGGTAGGAACGCCGGGGCCGCCCAAGGACTCCGCCGGGAACCGCCCGGTAGGCTGCTGCCTTGCCCGTCAGCCCCGAAAGGACTGCGCCGTGCCGACGTCAAGCGCCAGCGACGCCTCCACCGAAGTCGCCGCCTCCAAGCCGACCGCCGCCAGCGGTGGTGTCCAGTCCCTCGAGCGCGCCTTCGACCTCCTCGAACGGATGGCGGACGCCGGAGGCGAGGTCGGCCTGAGCGAACTCTCCGCGAGCAGCGGCCTTCCGCTGCCCACGATCCACCGCCTGATGCGCACGCTGGTCGCCTGCGGCTACGTACGGCAGCAGCCCAACCGCCGCTATTCGCTCGGCCCGCGTCTGATCCGGCTCGGTGAATCGGCCTCGCGCCTCCTCGGCACCTGGGCGCGCCCCTACCTCGCGCGCCTGGTCGAGGAGACCGGCGAGACCGCGAACATGGCGCTGCTCGACGGGGACGAGATCGTCTACGTCGCGCAGGTGCCGTCCAAGCACTCCATGCGCATGTTCACCGAAGTGGGCCGCCGGGTCCTGCCCCACTCCACGGGCGTCGGCAAAGCGCTCCTCGCCCACACTCCGCCGGAGGAGGTGCGCGCGCTCCTCGCCCGCACGGGGATGCCCGCCGCCACGGAGAAGACGATCACCACGCCCGAGGGATTCCTCGCCGCCCTCGAGGAGGTCCGCGGCGCGGGCTACGCGGTCGACGACAACGAACAGGAGATCGGGGTGCGCTGCCTGGCGGTGTCGGTCCCCAACTCCCCCACGGCGGCGGCCATCTCGATCTCCGGCCCGGCGGGCCGCGTGACCGAGGCCGCGGTGGAGAAGATCGTGCCGGTACTCCAGGAGGTCGCGGTGGAGCTTTCCGCCGCGCTGGCCAGTTCGGGCTCCCCCGCGTAGGGCCCCTCCCGCCGGGCCCCTCCCACCAGGCCAGGCGCACCGCCGGCCACTGGCTTCGCCTCGCCGGGTTCGTCCGCGAGCGCCGGACGGGCTGGATCTCCAGCCCGTCCGGCGCTCGCGCCGTTCCAAGGCGTCCTGCTATCCCGCCCCGCCCCGGATCAGCCCCCGCGCCGTCGCCACGGCCACCGCCGCCGTCCGCGAATCCACGCCCAACTTCGCGTAGATATGCACCAGATGTGACTTTACGGTGGCCTGGCTCAGGAAGAGCCGAGCAGCCGGGCGAGACGGGCGAGCCGTGCAGCAGGAAACCGGCGATGGCGGCAGCGGCGGTCAGCGCGACGGCGGGCAGGGCCCAGCGCACGGGCAGCAGATGCAGTCGCAGGAAGTACAGGGGGAAGGCCGGCGACAGAACGAGCAGCACCGCCCAGCACACACCGAGCGCCACGAGCCACAGGGCGGCGGCACGTTGCGACCGGGCAACGGCAGGGCCGAGAGCACCCCCGGCGTAAACGCCTCCCATGACAAACACGACCGCCACCACAGCCCCGCCGCCCGCCCCACCGCCGACCAGCGCCCGCACGGCGACGAGCGCGAGCAGCCCGGCGAACAACGCGTGCAGGCAGAGGCGCAGGACGAGGGCTACGGGGGTGGTCCGGGAGGGGGCCGGGAAGTGTGCGGAGGGCCCCTGGACCACGGTCGGGGGCGCGGCGCGGCGAAGGGGCGCGGCCCGGTGCGGGGGCGGAGGCTCGGTGCGGGGGCGGAGGCTGGGTGAGGGTGGACATCGGACCATCCAGCGTAGGCGCGGCCGACCCCGCTTCCCTGTCATCTCCGCGCTCGTCATAGGAGCGTTCTTCACGGTGTGGACGATTCAGCGGGCCGGTGACATCGCCGTCCTCCACTCCGTATCTGCTCGGGGACGCTCTCGGGCAGACGGTGGGGTACGGAGACGGGGGCGCTGTCGGCCGCCGAGCGGGCGGAGTTGCGGCGGCGCAGGATGGGGATCGTCTTCCAGCAGCCGAATCTGCTCGCGTCCCTGACCGCGCTCGAACAGGTGGAGCTGATGGCCCGCATCGACGGGCACGGACGCTCGGCCAAGATCCGGGAGCGCGCGAGGGACCTGCTGGCCACGGTGGGCCTCGCCGACCTCGCCCATCGCCGCCCGCACCAACTCTCGGGCGGCCAACGCCAGCGGATCGGCATCGCCAGAGCCCTGATGAACACCCCCGCACTACTCCTGGTGGACGAGCCGACCAGCGCGCTGGATCACGAGCGGGGCGCGGCGGTACTGGATCTCCTGGGACAACTCACGCGGGAGCGTGGAACGGCAACGCTCCTGGTCACCCACGACCGGGCACGACTGACGGTCGCGGACAGGGTGGTGGAACTGGTGGACGGGAGGATGGGGGCCACGCCCACGCCGGGAAGCCCCAGCCAGTGCGGGGCGTGAGGTTCGCGCCGCAGGGCGCAGACGGAATCGGGGGCGTCTGGCGGAGGGGGTGGGTTTCAGTACGTCCGGCGCAGGTGCTGGATTCCCGTCCCGCAGGTGCTGGATTCCACCCCGACCGGCGCAGGCGGTGATTTTCAGCCCGTCCGGCGCAGGCGGTGGATTCCAGCCCGTCCGGCGTTTGAGGACGAACTCGGCGAAGCCGGTGATCAACGGCGCGCAAGACCCCGCAGGCCCAGCTCACACGCCTCGCAGCCCGTCCGGCGTTTCAGGACGAACCCGGCGGAGCCGGTGATCAACGCTGCTCAAGGCCAGGCGGCCCGAACAGCCCCACGGCACCCCGAACCGCCCCCAGCCCCGCGGCCAACGCGCTGACGGAACCGATCGCCCCCGCGACAAGGAGCAGCGACCGCCGCAACCTCCGCACCTCCGGCGCCCCGCTCAGCGCCATCGCGGCCAGTGCCGCCAGCTCTTCCTCGGCGATGCCCCGGTCGGGGAACTCGACCGGGTGCGCGGCGAGCTCACGGCGCAGCCGTGACACCGCGGTGCTCAGCTCCGCGACGCGCGGATCCTCTTCGCTGCCGGCCACTCGCCTCTGCTCCACACTCCGCAACACAGCTCTCCCCCTCGCACGACGTGGTGCGCACGTTCTCGTTCAGATCTTGCCGTCCCGCACGGCGTTGGTCAGACACCAGAGGGACGCGGGCCAGTAAACGCCACGGGAACCGGGACGCGCCACTTTGTGGCCGGAAGACACCACCCCGACCGCGCCCACTCGCGCTCGGCCCCGCCGCCTTTCCCGACCGGCGCGGCAGGGTGCGGTATGCAGGAGACATGACGAATCCGATGATCGCCGGACTCCTCCTCGCCGCGGGCGGCGGGCGACGCCTCGGTGGTCGGCCGAAAGCGCTTCTCGACCACCAGGGGCGGCCCCTCGTGGAGCACGCGGTCCGCGTACTGCGCGAGGGCGGCTGCACGCGCGTGCACGTGGTGCTCGGCGCGGACGCCGACGTCGTACGCGCGAAGGCCTCACTCCCCGGCTGCGTACTGATCGACAATCCGGACTGGTCCGAAGGGATGGGTTCGTCACTACGGGCCGGCCTCGCCTCCCTCCGCGACAACGAGGCCGAAGCCGACGCCGCGCTCGTCTCGCTCGTCGACCAGCCGGGCATCGGCCCGGAAGCGATCGCCCGCGTGTACGCCGCCCACCGCTCGCCCGCCACCCTCGCCGCCGCCGCGTACGACGGGGAGCGCGGGCACCCGGTGCTCTTCGGCGCCGACCACTGGCCGGGCATCGCCGCGAGTGCCGTCGGCGACCGCGGGGCACGCGCCTATCTGAAGGAACACGCGGGAGAAATCACACTCGTCGAGTGCGGGGACGTCGCCCGCGCGTACGACATCGACACACCCGCCGACCTGATCCACCTCGATCGAGCGAACCCCCGAATGAACCGAATGAACCAGGAGTGATCGGCATGGCACTCAGCGACACGTTCTGTCGATGAAGAGAATCTCGACATCAACAGACGATTGAACTTCCACTATGAGGAAACTAGTATCCACTGTTCAGAAGCACCCGTTCCCTCAAGTGGGGCCCACGGCCGTATCTCGGCTCCTGTGGCACTGAGTGTCACTGCGAAAGCCCGGCGGTCACCGCGCACCACCTGTGAAGCTCGCTGAAGGAAGTGACAGCTCATGTCCGCACCAGCGCAGTCCCCGCTGGCCATCGTCGACGCGGAGCCGCTGCCGCGGCAGGAGGAGGTCCTCACCGACGCGGCCCTCGCCTTTGTGGCCGAGCTGCACCGGCTCTTCACGCCCCGCCGTGACGAGCTCCTCAGCCGCCGCGCCGACCGTCGCGCCGAGATCGCAAGCACCTCGACGCTCGACTTCCTTCCCGAGACCGCGGCGATCCGCGCGGACGACTCCTGGAAGGTCGCACCGGCCCCGGCGGCCCTGAACGACCGCCGTGTCGAGATCACCGGACCGACCGACCGCAAGATGACCATCAACGCCCTGAACTCGGGCGCCAAGGTCTGGCTCGCGGACTTCGAGGACGCCTCGGCGCCCACCTGGGAGAACGTGGTCCTCGGCCAGCTCAATCTCACCGACGCCTACGAGCGCCGCATCGACTTCACGGACGAGCGCAGCGGCAAGTCGTACGCCCTCAAGGACGCCGGCGAGCTCGCCACCGTCGTCATGCGCCCGCGCGGCTGGCACCTGGACGAGCGCCACCTGCAGTTCGAGGGACAGCCGATCCCCGGCGCGCTGGTCGACTTCGGCCTGTACTTCTTCCACAACGCCAAGCGCCTCATCGAGCTCGGCAAGGGCCCGTACTTCTACCTTCCGAAGACGGAGTCGTACCTGGAGGCCCGCCTCTGGAACGACATTTTCGTCTTCGCGCAGGACTACATCGGCATCCCGCAGGGCACCGTTCGCGCCACGGTCCTCATCGAGACGATCACGGCCGCGTACGAGATGGAGGAGATCCTCTACGAGCTCCGCGACCACGCCTCGGGCCTGAACGCGGGCCGCTGGGACTACCTCTTCTCCATCGTCAAGAACTTCCGTGACGGCGGCTCGAAGTTCGTCCTGCCGGACCGCAACCTCGTGACGATGACGGCCCCCTTCATGCGGGCGTACACCGAACTCCTCGTCCGCACCTGCCACAAGCGCGGCGCGCACGCGATCGGCGGCATGGCCGCGTTCATTCCGTCCCGCAAGGACGCCGAGGTGAACAAGGTCGCGTTCGAGAAGGTCAAGAACGACAAGGACCGCGAGGCCGGCGACGGCTTCGACGGCTCCTGGGTCGCGCACCCAGACCTGGTCCCGATCGCGATGGAGTCGTTCGACGCGGTGCTCGGCGAGAAGCCCAACCAGAAGGACCGCCTGCGCGAGGACGTCAAGGTCGCGCCCGGCGATCTGATCGCCATCGACTCGCTCGACGCGAAGCCCACGTACGACGGCCTGGTCAACGCCGTCCAGGTCGGCATCCGCTACATCGAGGCGTGGCTGCGGGGCCTCGGCGCCGTCGCCATCTTCAACCTCATGGAGGACGCGGCCACCGCCGAGATTTCGCGCTCGCAGATCTGGCAGTGGATCAACGCGGGCGTCGTCTTCGAGAACGGCAGGACCGCCACCGCCGACCTCGCCCGTGAAGTCGCCGCCGCCGAACTGGAGGCGATCCGCGCCGAGATCGGCGAGGAGGCCTTCGCGGTCGGCAAGTGGCAGCAGGCCCACGACCTCCTCCTCCAGGTCTCCCTGGACGCGGACTACGCGGACTTCCTGACCCTCCCGGCGTACGAGCAGCTTCGCTGATTCCCGTAGCAGAGCACGACGAGGCCCCCGGCACCGCACAGCGCCGGGGGCTCAGTCGTGCCCCGTAAGGGGCGCGGGGCTGTGACATCGTGCGGCTCCGCCGCGTGGGCGCGACCAGCCCCATACGACCCGCGGCTAACCGATGTGCCGCGTCCAGTCCTGCTCAGCCGCAGGCTTCCCGTGCAGATCGGGCACCCGCTTCAACCAGGCGGGACGCCCCTTCTCGGTAGCCGCGGCACGCCGCGCGTCCGCCGCGGCCAGCTCACCCCGGCTGGGGAAGTCCACCGGCAGCCAGGCAGCGGAGGCCCGCGCGCGGGCCAGCAGAAAGTCGACGTACGCCTCCCGCACCTCGCCGGCCGACGAGAACCCCGGCTCATCCGCGAGCCACGCCTCAGGCACGAGCCCGGCGACCTCACGGAGCATCTCCTCGGTGACGAGGGGTGCAAGCTCCGCGTCGGCGGCCCGCGTGTCCGGCCCGTACCCGCCGAGCGCGTGATACCGGAAGTCGTACGCCTTGTCCGGCGCCGTCGCTCCCCACCGGTGGTGGAAGACGAGGGCCGCCCCGTGGTCGATGAGCCACAGCCTCGGCGGCCGGAAGCCGGACGCGGGCCAGATCATGAGGTTCGAGCTGTGCACCGTGCGGTCGACGTTCGCCGTGAGCGCGTCCAGCCACACCACCTTGCCCGCCTCAAGCGGGTCCACGTCCAGCGCCTCGGGCGTGAAGTCCACGGCGCCCGGCAGCAGGTCCATGCCCAGGTTGAGCCCGGCGCTGGCGTGCAGCAGGTCCTGCACCTCCTGGTGCGGCTCGTCCGCCGCGACCGCCGGGTCGAAGTGGACCAGGACGAGCTCCGGGAAGCGCAGGCCGAGACGGCGCGCGAGCTCGCCCACGATGATCTCCGCGACCAGCGCCTTGCGGCCCTGCGCCGACCCGGTGAACTTCACGACGTACGTCCCGAGGTCGTCGGTCTCGACGACGCCGGGCACCGAGCCCCCGGTCCGCAGCGGGTTCACATACCGGACAGCAGTCACTTCACGCAGCACACCGGCAACTGTATGCGGGCGGACGGTCCGACCACGATCCGGTTTCGCCGGGTCAGCCCGCGCGCAGGGCCTTCGCGAGGACGCCCTCGCCGGACACCTCGATCCGGCCCGCCCGCACCCCTTCGGCGACCGTCAGCACGCCCCGGCCCACCGCGACACACGCCTCCGCGTCGAGGACGAGGAGGGCGTCGGGGGTTTCGGGGGCGGGTCCGTCGCCGTACGACACGCCGTCGCCCCCTACGCGTACATGGAACTCCCCCTCGTCCAGACGCACCCCGACCACGCCCTCGGCCCCGAGCTCCGTCAGGCCCCGCAGCAGCGGGAGCGCGAACCAGTGGGCGCGGACCGCGTCCGTCGGGCCGCGCTCCTCCAGGGCGGGTGCGCCCCAGTCGGCCAGGGCCCGCAGGACCGGCAGCAACTCCCGTCCACGATCGGTCAGTTCGTAGACGTAGGCAGCGGAGGGCGGGGGCAGGCGGCGGCGCGTCGTGAGGCCTTCGCGCTCCATGTCCTTGAGCCTGGACGCCAGGACGTCCGTGCTCACGCCCGGCAGATCGGCGTGCAGGTCGGTGTAGCGGCGGGGGCCCGCCAGGAGCTCACGGACGATCAGCAGGGTCCAGCGGTCGCCCACGGCGTCGAGGGCACGGGCGGCCGCGCAGTACTGGTCATAGCTTCGGCGAGACCTGGGGGCAGGTGGCATGGGACCCATGCGGCACAGTCTATGCAAGTTGTTGGACTTTCCAAGCTCCAGCTTGGTAAAACCAAGTAACTCACGTCACGGGAGGCACAGCGCATGGAGTTCCGGCAGTCCAGCAAGCTCAGCGAGGTCTGTTACGAGATCCGGGGCCCGGTCATCGAGCACGCCAACGCCCTGGAGGAGGCGGGCCACAGCGTCCTGCGCCTGAACACCGGCAACCCCGCGCTCTTCGGCTTCGAGGCGCCCGAGGAGATCGTCCAGGACATGATCCGGATGCTCCCCCGGGCGCACGGCTACACGGACTCGCGCGGCGTCCTCTCGGCGCGCCGCGCCGTCGCCCAGCGCTACCAGGCGCTCGGCCTCGACGAGGTCTCCGTGGACGACGTCTTCCTCGGCAACGGCGTCTCCGAGCTGGTCACGATGGCCGTCCAGGCCCTCCTGGAGGACGGCGACGAAGTCCTCATCCCCTCCCCGGACTTCCCGCTGTGGACCGCCGTGACGACCCTCTCCGGAGGCAAGGCCGTCCACTACACGTGCGACGAGTCCGCGGACTGGTACCCCGATCTGGACGACATGGCCTCGAAGATCACCGACCGGACCAAGGCCGTCGTGATCATCAACCCGAACAACCCCACGGGCGCGGTGTATCCCAAGGAGATCCTGGAGGGCATCCTCGACCTCGCGCGCCGCCACGGCCTGATGGTCTTCGCCGACGAGATCTACGACCAGATCCTGTACGACGACGCGGTGCACCACAGCGTCGCCGCGCTCGCCCCCGACCTCGTCGTCCTGACCTTCTGCGGTCTGTCGAAGACGTACCGCGTCGCGGGCTTCCGGTCCGGCTGGCTGGTCGTCACCGGCCCGCAGCAGCACGCGAAGAGCTATCTGGAGGGCCTGACCATGCTCGCCTCCATGCGCCTGTGCCCGAACGCCCCCGCGCAGTACGCCATCCAGGCCGCGCTCGGCGGCCGGCAGTCCATCCGCGAGCTCACCGCGCCCGGCGGCCGGCTGCACGAGCAGCGCGACATGGCCTGGCGGAAGCTGAACGAGATCCCCGGCGTCTCCTGCGTGAAGCCGAAGGGCGCCCTCTACGCCTTCGCGCGCCTCGACCCCAAGGTCCACGCCATCCACGACGACGAGAAGTTCGTCCTCGACCTGCTCCTCCAGGAGAAGATCCAGGTCGTCCAGGGCACCGGCTTCAACTGGCCGCGCCCCGACCACTTCCGCATCCTGACCCTCCCTTACGCCGACGACCTCGACGCGGCGATCAGCCGCATCGGCCGCTTCCTCAGCGGATACCGCCAGTGACATCGCGGAGTCGGACTTCGAGCCGTTCTTCGCCGGTCGCGGTGTGTCACTGCGCTGACAGAGGGTCACTCCTGCTGCCAGGATGGCGCGATGATGCGTGGAGGCAGGGTCGCCGTCGTGGGCGGGAGCATCGCGGGATGCGCCGCCGCTCTCGCCGCCTACCGCGGGGGCGCCGACGAGATCACGGTGTACGAACGGGCCACGGGGCATCTCGCGGACCGCGGTGTCGGGCTCGCGGTGCACGACTCCCGGTACGCGGAGCTGGACTCCGCCGGGTATCTGGACGCGGACATGCCGTGGGTGCAGCTGGCGCGCCGACGCTGGTATGTGCGGGGCGGGCCGGCGTCGGGGCCGCTCGGGCACGAGATCGGGGTCATGCCGTTCCCCTTTCGTACGTACAACTGGGGCCCTCTGTGGCGTGAGTTGCGCGGGCGTGTGCCCGGGTTCGTGGTCTTCCGGCCGGGCGTGGCGGTGCAGGAGGTGCGGCCCGGCGCCGAGGACGCCGAGGTGGTCACCGCCGAAGGCACCGAGCGCGTCGACCTCGTGATCGGCGCCGACGGCTACCGCTCCGTGGTCCGCGACGCGGTGTTCCCCGCCGTGCGGCCCGCGTACGCCGGTTATCTCGCCTGGCGCGGCGCCTTCCCGGCCGACCGGCTCGCGGACCCGGAGCGATGGGCGCGGGAGGACTGCGCGTACGTCGTCTTCCCTCATGGGCACGTCATCATCTACCGCATCCCCGACGGCGTCGGCGGATACCGCGTCAACTGGATCCTGTACACGGCTCCCCCGGCGGATCCCGCCCCCGAACTCGGCCTCGACCTGCGGCTCGCCGCCCCGACCAGCCTGCCGCCCGGCGGACTCACGAAGGCCCTGTCGTCCCATCTGTCGTACGTGTGCGACGAGTTGCTGCCGCCCTACTGGGGCGACCTCGTCCGCGCGACCACCCCCGAGGAGCTCTTCCTCCAGCCGATGTACGACTTCACCGCGCCCCGCTACACCACGGGCCGCGTGCTCCTGATGGGCGACGCGGCCACCGTCGCCCGGCCGCACACCGGAGCGGGCGCGGTCAAGGCGCTGCAGGACGCGACGGTCCTGGAGTCCGCCTTCGCGACGGCCACGACCTGGCCGGACGCGCTCGACACGTATGACACCGACCGCACCGTGGCGGGGAGCGCGATGGTCGATCTCGGGCGCCGCCTCGGCCGCTCGCTCGTCGAGGACACGCCGCCCTGGGGGTCGATGGACCAGACGGCCCTCGAGACGTGGTGGAAACAGGCCGACGGGAGCGGGAGGTTCGGGGGCAGCGAGCTGAGACGGTGAAGCAGGCGCCGGGAGGGCGAGTGTCCATACCCACCTGCCGTTTTGGGTATGCACGCCAAGATCAATAAGATCCGGCGATGATCACAAGACATCGGCTGGCGGCCGGGGCCCTCACCCTGCTCGCCGCCTTGACCGCCGGGCTCGGCACGGCGGGCCCCGCCGCCGCCGACGACGACGAACCGGCACGACCCTCCCCCAAGGTCGAGCTCGTCCTCGACGTCAGCGGCTCGATGCGGGCCCGCGACATCGACGGCAAGTCCCGCATGGCGGCGGCGAAGCAGGCGTTCAACGAGGTGCTCGACGCCACGCCCGACGAAGTACAGCTGGGCATACGGACATTGGGCGCCAACTATCACGGCGACGACCGCAAGACGGGCTGCAAGGACACCGAGCTCCTCTACCCCGTCGCCGAGCTCGACCAGGCGGGTCGCACCGACGCGAAGACCGCGGTGGCCACGCTCGCGCCCACCGGCTGGACGCCGATCGGCCCCACCCTCCTGAAGGCGGCCGACGACCTCAAGGACGACAACGAGGAGCGCAGCCGCCGCATCGTCCTCATCTCGGACGGCGAGGACACCTGTCAGCCGCTCGACCCCTGCGAGGTGGCCCGCAAGATCGCCGCCGAGGGCATCCACCTCACGATCGACACGCTCGGCCTGGTGCCGGACGCCAAGACCCGCGACCAGCTGAGCTGCATCGCGGAGGCCACCGGCGGCACCTACACCTCGGTGCGGCACACCGATGAACTCTCCGGCCGCGTGAAGCAGTTGGTGGACCGCGCGGCGGACCCCGTCGCCACCCCCGTGGCGACCGAGGGCGCCGCGCAGTGCTCCGACGCCCCGCAGCTGAAGTCGGGCGTCTACACCGACCGGGAGAAGTTCGGCGAGCACCGCTGGTACCGCGTGGACGTCGAGCCCGGCCAGGAGCTGCGCGCCGCCGTCAGCGTCGGCGCCGACCGCGCGGTGAACCGGGACTACGGCGTGCTGCTGCGGGCCTCCACGGAACACGGACGCGAGATCGTGCGGGGCTCCGAGGCGGGCGACGGACGTACGGACGTGATCTCGACCGGCCTGCGCTATCCGAAGCCGGAGGCCGACGGCGACATCGACGGCGATAACGACGAGGGAGGCGAGAGCGGCGAGTCCGCCGCCGAGACCGTGTGTCTCCAGGTCAGCAACTCCTTCTCGGCGCCTGCCTCCGTCAAGACGACTCCGGGTCTGCCGGTCGAGCTTGCCGTCGACCTGGTGGACGCGCCCGACGAGGCGTCGGACGTGGCGTCCTTCGGGCTTGGCAACGGCTGGTGGCTGCTCGGCACGCTGATCGTCGTCGGCTTCCTCGCCGGTCTGGTCTGGGGCTGGGTCTCCCGCTGGCGCTTCGCGGTCTGGAGGACCAACTGATGCGTACGACACGTGTGCTGCTCCGCTCCTGCCTGCTGGCCGGTGCGGCGCTGCTCGCCCTCACCGGTACGGCCGGAGCGGCGTTCGCCGATGGCGGCGACGGTGACGACAAGTCCGCCGCGCCGACCGAGGCCGGTACGTCCTTCCGTACGGCGACCGCGATCCAGCTGGACCAGGAGGCCACGGCGGAGGCGTCCACCGGCGACTACCTGTACTGGTCGTTCCCGGCGGACATCGGGCAGCGGCCCACCGTGCACGCCACGGTCAAGCTCCCCGAGGACGCCGCCAGGCACGGCGACTCGACCTGGCGGGTGGATGTGTACGACGGGCTGCGGCGCCATCAGGCGTGCCGGTTCGGCGCACAGTCACGGACCGCCGCGCAGGACGCCGATACGGTCGAGCTGTCCTGCACCCTGCGCACGGTGCGCGGCTGGTCCGAGCCGTGGGCCAACGACCCGCTGCCCGGCACGTACTACGCGCGTCTGACGGTCACCGGCCTCAAGGCGGACGACCTGGGCCTGCCGATGCGGGCGGAGGCGCTGGTCACGTCGAGCGACGCGGGCGGTGCGACGGCCGTGGACGGGGCGCTCGCGGAGCCGTTGGTGCCGGGCGCCGGCACGAAGTCGCAGGCGGCGTCCAGCGCGCCGGAGGACGGCTGGGCGTCCGGCTGGTGGTCGTCCCGCTGGCTGTGGACCGCGGGCGGCGGCGTGCTCGGCGCCCTCGCGGGCATCGGCGGTTACTGCCTGACACGCGGTTCGGGCCGCCCGTCGCGCGTACCCGCGGGGGTCTGATCCCGGCGGCGGCCGGACCGGGGCTTCCGGTCCGGCAGCCGCTTCGGCAGCCGCTTCGGCAGCCGCCCGTACGGGGTCGAGGTCCTAGTGGCGCGCCGCGGCCGCGCGCCGGTCGGCCATGCACCGCTGCTTCTCCGCGGAGCTCATCGGTCCGGTGCGCTGGTAGACACGGCTCGACGGGGCGGCGGCGGGGCTGTCGACGATGACGTCGATCTGGAAGGGCGGCGCGTCGGGGCCCGTGGCACGGAACGATCCGTAGACGCGTTTCCGGGCGGGCTGGACCTCCACCCAGGACGCCTGGCCGGGCTTGATGTCCACTTCGACCGTGCTCTTCTCGGTCCTGGTCCAGGTCCACTTGCCGGACGAGGACTCCACGCCCCTCTCGAACTGCTCGGCCATCGCGCTTGTCGCCTTGGGGTGAGCCAGGGTCCGGTGCGGGAACAGGCCGTCCTGTGCCTGGTTGACGCTGTCGAACGCGTCGTCCCGGAAGGTGACGGACCGCTCGCGCTCCAGCGTGCCGCGCGTGCAGTTGACGTACGCCTCCCCGACGGTCCGCGCCTTTTCGTAGTACGAGTAGGTCCGCCGGTCGGCGGTGAAGGTGCAGGCGTCGGGGCTGTGCTGACAGTAGGCGACGGCCTCGCCGAGGTCGGCGTCCTTCTCGTCCAGGGACGCCGCGGCGGCGGGCAGCGCCGTCTTGGGAATCGTCTTGTCCACGGGCGGCGGCGCGTCCGCGCCGGCCGGCTGCGCTGCCGGCGAAAGGCCCAAGGCCGCGCAGGCGGCAAGGACGGCGGTGGCCGTACGTGGTGACAACTTCACGGTTTCGCTCTCCCTGATCGGCGGCCCGCGTGCTGCGGACTCTCGCCGTGATCATGAGTGCGGCCGGCGGCGCGGGGCAGGCAACCTGCCGACCGGATCACCCGGAAGGGGACGCTGTGTGGGCAACTGAAGCAGTCGGGAGCGGTCGCGAGCGACCGGGCGCCGTGGTCCGGGGGTGGTGGCACGCGCGCGAGGAGCGGCGGCGTAGCTTGGGCAATGTCGTGACATTGGAGCAGGATCAGGAGACATGACCACCGAAGCGCGCATTCCCACCTCTGCGGTTCACCATGGGTGACCTGCTCCTCGTCCGGCATGGCGAGACCCAGTGGTCCCTGACGGGACAGCACACCAGTTGGACGGAGATCCCGCTCACCGAGAACGGCAGGGAGCAGGCCGAGGGGCTCGCGCCTCTGCTCGCGAAGTTCCGGATCGGGGCCGCGTTCACCAGCCCGCGGGAGCGGGCCCGCAAGACGGCGGAGTCGGCCGGGTTCCCGGCCGCCCGCGTGGACCCCGACCTGAGCGAGTGGGACTACGGGGCGTACGAAGGGGTCACGACGGTGGAGATCCACCGCACCCGCCCCGACTGGTACCTCTTCACGGACGGCGTGGCCCCGGGCCCCGCCGAGCACCCCGGCGAGACCCCGGAGCAGGTCGGCGAGCGGGCCGACCGGATGCTGGCCAAGGTCGACGCGGCGCTCGCGAACACGGAGGGCAGCGTGGTCCTCTTCGCCCACTCCCACTTTCTGCGGGTCCTGACGGCCCGGCGCCTCGGACTGCCCGCGTCGGGAGGGGCGCTGTTCCAGCTGGCGACTGGGACTGTCTGCCGCCTCAGTACGGAACACGGGCGCCCTGTGGTGGCGAGCTGGAACATCCGCCCCTGAAACCAGGCACACTCTGTCTCATATAGCACTCTCACCACCAAGAAGGATCACGGATGATCACGCTCAAGAAGGAAGACGGCCCTGCTGATCTCGGCGGAGTGACCCACTTGTCCATAGGGGTGTCCTGGGACCCCACCGTCGGCAGCAGCGGCGGCCTGATGGGCAAGCTCCGCCAGAAGGCCGGCACCGACCTCGACCTGATCGCCATCGCGATGTCGGGCGCGGACCCCGTGCGTCTCGCCGGTCTCGACTCCCTGGACCCGCTGGGCAACGGCTCGCTGGTGCACAGCGGCGACAACCAGACCGGCAAGGGCGACGGCGACGACGAGACGGTGACCGTCGAGTTCGCGCGCGTGCCGGACAACATCACGTCCATCGTGTTCGTCGCCGCCGCGTACAAGAAGCGCAGCGCCTTCCAGAACGCCCGCAACATCAGCTTCAAGGTGTACGACGCCACGGGCGGCACCACCCAGCAGGTCGCCGACATCTGGCCGAGCCTGCTCACCAACGACAACGGCTGCGCCGTGGCCAAGGCGATCCGGGACGGCGGAACCTGGAAGCTCCAGGTCATCAACGAGACCGGGAAGATCAAGCAGGGCGACGAGCAGGCCCTGATGCGCTTCGCCAGCAGCAAGTAGTCGATGTCCGGGCCGGCCGGGCCGGGCGGGTGCCGGCCCGGCCCGGCCCGGTTCGACACGGGCCCCGAAGATCATCAAGACTTGCGGCCATGCGATACGGCGTTAACCTCCTCAATTTCGGCTCAGGCACCACCCCGGACTCCCTCGTCCGGCAGGCGACCGACGCCCGTGACCTCGGGTTCGGGTTCGCGATGATCTCCGACCACATAGCGGTCACCCCGGATGTGCACTCGGTCTACCCAGCCCCGTTCTACGACCAGTTCGTGCTCGCCGCACACCTCGCCGGCCGCGTACCGGGACTACGGCTCGGCACGACGATCACGGTGATCCCCTACCGCCATCCGCTCCAGACCGCCCGCCTCGCCGCCAACCTCGACCGGCTGAACGACGCCGGGTTCATCCTCGGCGCCGGTGTCGGCTGGTCCCGCGCCGAGTACGAGGCCCTCGGCGTCCCCTTCGACGAGCGCGGCGCCATCACGGACGAGTACCTCGCCGCGATCCGCGCGTCATGGACCGAGGAGACCACCTCTTTCAAGGGCCGCTACGTCTCCTACGAAGGCATCCACAACGCACCTCTCCCCGCCGCGCAGCTGCCCGTCTGGGTCGGCGGCAACTCCCCCGCGGCCCAGCGCCGCGCGGCACGTCTCGGCGAGGGCTGGCACCCGTTCATGCCCACGCTCGACGTCCTGCGTACGGCGCTGCCGAGGATCGCGGCGGAGGCCGAGGCCGCCGGGCGCCCCGTGCCGGACCTGGTGCCCCGCCTGCAACTGCGGCTCACCCCGCAGCCGGACACCGCGGACCGCCCGCTCGGGCACGGCAGCGTCGACCAGCTCCGTGCCGACCTGGAGACCCTGGCCGGGCTCGGCGCCACGGACGTCCTGCTCGACACCTACCCCGGCACACCCGGCGAGCGCGGCACCGCCGACGACGACCGGCGCACGCTCGAACTCGTCGCCGAGAAGGTGGTCGACCCCGCGACGGGCGTCATTCGCTGAACGGGCGGGTCCCGGACAGCCGAGGTCCGCAGCCGTTGTCAGTGGCACGAGGCACCATCAGAACCAGGCAGCAGGACTTGGGGATGAGGTGGGCCCATGACGAAGCCTCCGACGGCCGTCCAGCGGCGGATCATCGAGGCCGCGGACCCGGCGACGGGCCGGCTATCGGGAAGCGAGGCACAGCTGGCGGCACTCGTGCGCCAGCACCTCGCTTTCCGGCACCCCCGCCCGCCGCACGCCTATTTCCTGACGCCCGCGGGTCATCGCGTACGGGAAGAGGCGGCGCGTGCCCCCGCAGCCGGGGCACCGGCCCCTCCCCCGGCCACTCCGGCCGGCTCCGGCCTCTTCGCCGCCCGCACCGGCGCCGAGCCCGTGCCGCCGCCGGGTGGCGGGAGCCCGGCCCGCGCACGTGACGTGCGCAGCGCCTGGGAGGGGCTCCTGGAGATGCGCCGCATGACCAATTCCGACGGCGCGCGGGACCGTCCCTGCGGCTGGGAGCGTACGCATCTGGTGCAGGCCGCCGCGCTCGCCCTGGAGGCCGCGGGCTGCCCGCCCGGGCCCGGGGGCTATCGGGTGGGCGATACCCCGCAGCCCGAGGCCGTCGCCGTGCGTGACGTGTCCCCCGACGGGCTGCGGACGTGCGCGAGGGCCCTGGAGGCCGCGGGATGGCAGGTCAGCGAACATGCCGAGCGGCCTCAGGGCGCGCGCTATCTCCTCGCCTCTCCGCGGAGGGGGTGAGCGCGGCGGACAGCCGACGGAGCTGCGACCGTGTGACGTGTGGCAACCGTGCGGGATTGATCAGTCGAACCGTCGAAGGGAATGTCGTGGCGGAGCCTTTTTCCGTGAGCATCAGCGTCCGTGGATACGAGACGGACTCCCAGGGCCATCTCAACCAGGCCGTCTATCTGCAGTACGCCGACCTGGAGAACACCATCCGCTACTACAGCGAACTGCGCGCGGGCGACAAGGTGGAGGTGACCTGCGCGTTCATCTGGGGTGAGCGCAAGACGTTCCGCATCGAGCAGCTGATTCGCAGGACGGACGGCACCAGTGCCGCGGAACTGCGCTCCGTCGGCGGTCTGTTGGACCTCGGCGAGCGACAGATGATGGCGGACCCGCGCGAGTACTTCAGGGCACTGGCCGACGACCCTGCCGTGATCGGCCTCTGACGGGCCGCCGCGGGAACTAGATTGGCGGGTGATCGTTCTTTCAAGTAACAAGCAGCCCGCTCACCCACAGGAGGCCCACGTGTCGAATCCGGACCCGCAAGCCGAGGCGGCCGCGGAGATACGCGCGCGCATCGACACCAGCAAGCCGCACTCCGCGCGCTTCTGGAACTACTTCGTGGGCGGCAAGGACAACTACGAGAAAGACCGCGAACTGGGCGACCACATCAAGGGAATCCACCCCGGCCTCGTCGACGTGGCGCGACTGAGCCGGCAGTTCCTGGGCCGCGCGGTCCGTCATCTGGCGACCGAGCAGGGCATCCGCCAGTTCCTCGACATCGGCACGGGCCTGCCCACCGCCGACAACACGCACGAGGTCGCCCAGCGCGTCGCCCCGGACTCCCGGATCGTGTACGTGGACAACGACCCGCTCGTCCTCGCGCACGCCCGCGCGCTGCTCACCAGCACACCCGAGGGCGCCACTTCGTACATCGACGCCGACCTCTACGACCCCAAGGCGATCCTGAAGGCCGCGAGCGCGACCCTGGATCTCTCCCGGCCGGTCGCCCTGATGATTCTCAACACCCTTGGCCACGTCGCCGATTACGGGCAAGCGCGCGATCTGGTGGCGGAGCTGATGGCGGGCCTGCCGTCCGGCAGCTATCTGGTGATCAGCGACAGCACTGCCACCAGCACGGGCATGATCGCGGCATCGGACGCGTACAACAAGAGCGGCGCCATCCCCTACCACGTCCGCAGTGTCGAGGAGATCGGCGGCTTCTTCGACGGCCTGGAGTTGGTGGAGCCGGGCGTCTCGCAGGTCACCCGGTGGCGTCCGGACGCCGAGGACACGACGCCGGTCGACGCGTACGGCGCGGTGGCCCGCAAGCCGTAACCACCCGCGCCCGTAACCGGGTTACGTCTGCACGGAGCGGCGGGGGCTGGAGCGTGTCGTGCGCCTGCCCCCGCTTCTCGTCGTAGTCCGCCCGCGAGCCGACATTGGTGTGAAACCACCCGTTGCGCCAGTTCAGGGACAGTGCTTGCCTCAACGGCGGCCGGGCCACTACGGTCCGGCCAGTCGCGGATCTACGCGCGTCATACGTCCCGGGAGCACCGGAGGGGCCCCACGCGCGAGTACCGAGGAAGCACCGAAAGAAGCACCGAGCGAAAGGCCCTCTGAACATGCGCAAGTCCGTCCTGGCCGCAATGACCGCACTCGGAGCGGGAGTCGCAGTGCTCCTCGGCACCGGTCCGACCGCGGCCCAGCCGCCCACGGATCCCCGGTGGCAGCAGGTCGGCAACGACATCAAGTCCGGGGTCAGCGGCCTTGCCGTCACCTCGGATTCCGGGGACCGTCTCAGGACCCTGGTCGTGCGCGACAACAAGCACCCCGGCGAGAACCGCCTCGCCGAAGTCGCCTACCGCCCCGGTGCCGCCGCCGAGGTGACGCCGGTCGCCTGGCAGGGCGCCGCCGAGCCGGTCGACCTGGAAGCCCTCGACCGTGTGCCGGGCACGTCGGACGAGTACGTGGCCGTGGCGAGTCGTGGACTCATCTACCACCTGAAGGGGCACGCCACGGAGAAAGCGGTCAGGGTCCTGGACATCTCCCCTCTTCCCGGGATCGGTGAGGGCGACGACTTCGAGAGCTTCTCGCTGACCTCGCGGAACGGAAAGCTCGCCGCTCTCTGGGCGGATCGCGGCGCGGGCAAGAAGCGCCCGGCGACGGTGTACTCGGCGCCGTTCTCGTTCGGCTCCCGGGGCGAGTCGGAGTTCGGGAAGGTGAAGAAGGCGGCCTTCCGTGCGCCGTATCCGTCGGGGGACGTCCGGCACGTCTCGGACATCGACGTCACCAAGTCGGGCCGGGTATTTGTCAGTTCCGCTTCGGACTCGGGGGACGACGGACCGTTCGACTCCGCCGTGAGCGACGCGGGCAAGCTGTCCGTCTCCGGCAAGGGCGCGGTGCGGCTCTCGCTCGCCAAGTCGCCGAAGCTGCTGGAAAAGTTCAAGGGGCACAAGATCGAGGCCCTGCACTGCGTCCCCGGCACCCACCGCGCCGCCCTCGGCACGGACGACGAGAACGCGGGCGGCTCCGTCACCACCTCCCGCCTCTGCGACTGACCCCAAGTCCCGCGACCCGTTTCGTCCGGCGCGCCGAAGGCTGTTCCGTGCGCCGGCAGAGGCGGCCGAGCGCCGCGCACTGGAGGGCCATGGACCCCGCCATGGCCAGGCAGATCCCCGGCAGCCCCCATCCCGACAGGGCGTACGCAAGTACCAGTTGCACCGCCACTCCCCCTGCCGTGATGCGGACGAGGGCCGGGCTGCCACCGCTGCCCTCGAACACGCCGCCGAGCGCGATGAAGCAGGCAAGCAGCACCAAGTACGGCCCCAGACAGCGCAGATAGAGCACCCCCGCGTCGGCCACCTCGCCCCCGGCGCCGAAACCCCGCATGATCCAGGGCCCGGCGGCGAGCAGCAGCAGGGCGGCCGTGAGGCCAAGGGCCCCTGCGACCAGCAGCGCCTGACGCCCGACCGCCCGCCGCTCGTCGCGCCCGGCCCCGAGCAGGTGGGCGGTGTGGATGGCGGCGGCCTGGCGTACGGCGTAGAAGGCCATGGTCGCCACATACATCGCCTTGGTCGCGATGCCGTACGCGGCGACTTCCCCGACGCCGATCCTGGCGACGACCGCGACCAGGGCCAGCGCGCCCGTCATCCGTACGACGAAGTCCGCCGCCATGGGAAAGCCGGTCGCCGCCGTCCTGCGCGCGTCGGCGCCGAGCCGCCTCCCCTTCCCCCTCTCCTTGCGTGCTGCCCGCAGCAAGACGTTGCGCCGCAACGCGATCAGACCGCACAGCAACGCGACCGACCGGCCGAGCACGGTGGCGATCGCCGCCCCGCGCACGCCTAGTCCGAGGACCGCGATGAAGAACGGATCGAGGACGAGGATCAGGCCGTTGGCCAGCAGGGCGAGCCGCATTGGGGTGCGCGTGTCGCCCGCGCCCTTGAGGATGCCGTCGACGACGTTGGTGGCGAAGTAGACCGCCGTCCCCGGCAGGGCGATCGCGAAGTATCCGGTCATGAGGGCGAGCGCGTCGCTCTCGCCGCCGCCGAGCACGAGCCGGGCCAGCGGCTCGCGGCACAGGTAGCCGCCGACGGCGACGACCGGCGTGATCAGCGCCCACAGGGCCCAGCCCCCGCGCACCGCCGACCGCAGCGCCGTCCCGTCCCGCGCTCCCCTGGCCCGCGCGACAAGGACCGTCGTACCCGACCCGGCCATGAGGATGACGCCGAGCAGCAGGTTCTCGACGTTCGTGGCGACGGCCACCGCGGCGACAGCGGCGCCGCCGAGCCGGGCCACCCAGATCATGTTGATGATCCCGGCGGTGACCCCGGCGAGAAGCTCGAAGTAGACCGGATACGCGAGCGCCACGAGCCGGCGCCGGTGCCCGGCCGATGACGACGTGGACCCCGAGACCGTGACCCTGACCATGCGCGCCCCCCTCTTTCCGCTGTACCTCGAAACGAGGTACAGCGGAAAGAGATAGCATCAACCGCACGCGGCGGACAAGGGAGAGGGGCTCAACTCAATGCTGGAGCTGTCGATTCTGGGCTTCCTCCACGAGGAACCCCTGCACGGCTACGACCTCAAGGCCCGCATCCAGGGACTCAGTGGTCACATCCGCCCCGTGAGCGACGGCGCGCTCTATCCGGCGATCACCCGCCTGGTGAAGGCGAGCCTCGTCGAGCAGCGCACCGAGCCGGGCAAGAGCGCCGCGCCGCGCCGGATCCTGTCCCTCACGCAGGCGGGGCGCAGCGAACTGCTTGCCCGCCTCCGGGAGCCCAAGGACGCCGACATCACGGACGGGCAGCGCTTCTTCACCCTGCTTGCGTTCCTGCGCCACCTCCCGGACCCGGCCGAACAGTCAGCCGTACTCCGCCGCCGTCAGGCCTTCCTGGACGC
Source organism: Streptomyces longisporoflavus (assembly GCF_014649775.1). Classification (GTDB taxonomy): domain Bacteria; phylum Actinomycetota; class Actinomycetes; order Streptomycetales; family Streptomycetaceae; genus Streptomyces; species Streptomyces longisporoflavus. Next base: position 530,551 of record NZ_BMTR01000004.1, read on the forward strand.
ACCGGCGAGTTTCTTCTACCGCGACGGAAAGCCGTTGTCGGCGGAGGAAGCACCCGACCTGTTCCGCCAGGGCATGCTCCGGATCGCGCGCGCCACCGGCACGGAGGAGAAGAAGTGGCTGTCAGAGGCGATCGCTACCTTGGAGGGGACGACATGAGCCAGGAGTTCCGGATGAGCGGAGAGAAGAGCGGGAGCCCGGCGGACCGGGCCTCCGTCGAAGAGCGGATTCGGCGGGACTGGGGGGTCGAACTGCCGGACTCCGTCTTCCGGTTCCGGGAGTTCCTGGCGTCTCTGGGCCCCGACGAGAACGAGGCGCTGCGGGATCTGATGGTGAGCCCGGCCGGAATCATGGACCTGTTCGGGGATGCCGGACGCCCCGCGCGCGACGGCATCGACGTACGCGTACACGGCCGTTACTACCGCGATCCGCCCGAGTTCCTGACCTTCATGCACGGCGGTTCGGACGGCCTGCACTTCGGCCTGTGGTCCGACGACGGCCGCACCTGCCGGGGCGTCGCGTCCTACTACAACAACGACGGCGGCGGCATCGACACCCGCGCGGCCACCCCGCTGGAAGCGGTGCGGACGATCATCGAACGGAGCCGGCGCGACCTCGACCACGACCCGGACGACCCGGACACGCCTGCCCGGCGGACCCGCCTCGGCCTGCTGCGTGACGCGCTGACCGCCCTGGAGACCGGCGACAGGACCGAGGTGGGCTTCGCCTACTCCGAGGCGTACGACACCATGCGCCTGCCGGTGGACCACGACCGCGTCACGACGCTGGACGGCGCGGGCGCCCTCGTGTCGGGCTCGACCGCGCTGGACCGCCCCGCCCACAACGGCGCGGACGCGTACAAGTTCGCGACGTACATGTACGACCTGTTCGACGACGCCGAGGCCCTGGAGGCGAGCGTGCAAGAAGCGCGTCGCCGGTGCGCGGCGGGCGATCCCGCCGAGGCCCTGGTCCTGGGCCGCGACCTGCACTGGGCGTCGGGAGGCGACCCGTCCCGCGAAGTCCTTGCCACTGAACTCCTCGTGTCGGCCTACCGCGCGCTGGACCGACCCGGCCTCGCGGACATAGCCGACGCCCACCACCGGCACCGGTCGTTGCCGCAGGTGGACGTCCTGGAGCCGGCGAGGCCGTAGGCGCAGGCGGGCGTCCTGGAGCCAGCAGGCAAAGCCGTGGGCGTCAGAGGCGTTGTGCCTCCACCAGTTCCCTGGCCTCCTCAGGTGTCGCCACCGACGGCGGGGAGCCCTCCAGGGGCTTGCGGGCCGTTTCCTTCATGGCGGCCACCGCGATGATGCCGACCAGACCCGCCAGCATCGTGTAGAACGCGGGCATCAGGTCGTTGCCGGTGGCGCCGATCAGGGCCGCCACCACCAGCGGGGTCGTGCCGCCGAACAGCGAGACCGAGACGTTGAAGCCGATGGACAGGGAGCCGTAGCGGACGTCCGTCGGAAAGAGGGCGGGCAGGGACGAGGACATGGCGCCCAGGTAGCAGACCAGCGCGAGGCCGAGGATGAGCAGGCCCGTGAAGACCGCGACCGTGCCGCCCTGCTTGATGAGCAGGAAGGCCGGCAGAGCCAGCACGAAGAAGGCCACCGAGCCGGCCATCAGGACCGGCTTGCGGCCGATGCGGTCGGAGATGCGGCCGACCGAGTTGATGAGCGCCATCAGGATCAGCATGACGACCACGATGGACATCAGACCGCCGGTCTCGCCGAAGCCGAGTTCCGTCAGATACGTCGGCATGTACGAGAGCAGCATGTAATCGGTGACGTTGAACGCCGCCACCAGTGCGATGCAGAGCAGCATGGCCCGCCACTGGCCGACGAAGGCATCCCGGAAGGACTTCTTCTGGCGTTCGGCGGCCGGCCCGCTCTCCGCTTCCGCCATCTTCTGGAAGGCCGGCGACTCGTCGAGCTTCAGCCGCAGGTAGAGACCGATGAGACCGAGCGGCGCCGCCACCAGGAACGGGATGCGCCAGCCCCAGGACTGCATGGCGCCGTCACTGAGCCCCATGGTCAGGGCGGTGACGAGAACGGCGGCGACGGTGTAGCCGATCAGGGTGCCGAACTCCAGGAAGGAGCCCCAGAATCCGCGGCGCTTGTCCGGCGCGTACTCGGCGATGAAGGTCGCGGCGCCACCGTACTCACCGCCCGTCGAGAAGCCCTGCACCATGCGGCACAGGACGAGCAGGACCGGCGCCCAGACGCCGATGGTGGCGTAGGACGGGATCAGGCCGATCGCCAGGGTGGCCGTCGACATCATGATCATGGTCAGGGCCAGGATCTTCTTGCGGCCCACGCGGTCGCCCAGCGGGCCGAAGACCATGCCGCCGATGGGGCGCACCAGAAAGGCCGCCGCGAAGGTGGCGAGGGAGGAGAGGGTCTGCGCGGTGTCGTTGCCGGAGGGGAAGAACTCCTTGCCGATGATCACCGCGAGGTAGGCGTAGACGCCGAAGTCGTACCACTCCATGGCGTTGCCCAGGGCCGTCGCCTTGACCGCCCGCCTGACCTGCGCCTCTTCGGTGACGGTGATGTCCGACTGGCGCAGGCGCGGGTTCTTGCGGCGGTGGACCGCGCGAAAGAGCGTGCGGTGCCGGGCCAGGGCCTCCGGAGCGGGCGGTGCCGGTATTTCGGGGGCTTCGGGCGCGCTCACGGTGCAGTCACTCTCTTGTTCGGTGATGGGCTGTCATCGAGCCTCTGACCCGGGTGGCCAAAGATCGATGGACGGTCATATGCCCAGTCGGCGTGGATCAACACTGCCAATTCCGAAGTACGGAAAAAGCTCGCCGTTGGTCCTCACGGCACGGGCCCCAAGTCCTGCGTTTCCAGGACTTGGGGCCCGAATCGCCTGGCGGAGGAAACCGGGGCGCCGGCTCAGCGCGCGTACAACTGCGCCGCCGGTACGATCTGCTGCTCCTGGCCGGGGCTTGACCAGAGCAGCTTGAGGTGGGCCTCGCCGGTCTGTTCCGCGTACTCGACCTTGATCGAGTGCCGCTTGCCCGCGGTGAGGGTGACGGCGGCCTTGTCGAGCCTCGGCTCGTGCGGGGTCCACGAGTCGATGACCAGCTTGCCGTCGATCCACACCCGTGCCATGCCGTCGGAGACGGTCGTCAGCGTGTACGTCTCGGAGCGGCGCGGCTCCAGCTTGCCGGTCCAGCGGATGCTGAACCGGTCGGAGGGGATGCTCGCCGCCGGTGACCCCTCGTACTTCCAGGCGTGGTTGAGGGACCGGTCGGTGCGGGTGATCTGCGGGGCGCCGCTCAGGTCCGCGTTGTCGAAGATCTCCTGCTTCAGACCCTCGCCCTTACCCGGACGCGCCGTCGGCCCGGGGTCGACCTTCAGCTCGATGACCGTGGCCGTGTCATTGGTCGCGGCGTCCGATGGCCGCACGTCGATGCCGTCGCCGGACTTCGTGACGCTCACCTTCTGGTCGCTGCCGAGCACGCGTGCCGCCGTGACATCGAAGTCCGTACGCGCCTTCAGGTGCAGGGCGGCGCCGGACGCCGGCCACTGGGTGACGGCCGCGTACAGCTTGTCGCCCTTGCGGCTGACGGAACCCCAGGCCGGTTCCTCGACGAGCCCGCCGTAGCGTGCTCCGAACACCGCGTCGCCCTGCCCCGCCGTACGCAGCCAGTCGCCCGTCTGCCGCAGCCGTTCGACGGAGGGCTGCGGGACCCGGCCGCGGGCGTCGGGGCCGATGTTCAGGAGGTAGTTGCCGCTGCGGGACGTGGTGGAGAGAAGGTTCCTGACCAGGGCGGCCGACGACTTCCAGTTCGTGTCGTAGCGGGCGAAACCCCAGTGGTCGTTGAGGGTCATGCAGGACTCCCAGAGCTGGCCGTCGACCGGGGCGCCGGGGATCTCCTGCTCGGGGGTGCCGTAATCGCCGTCGACCACGCGGCGCTTGCCGACACGGTTGTTGATGATCAGGTCCGGGTCGAGGCCGCGGAGATAGGCCTCCAGCTTCTCGCCGTCCTTCGCCGTCCAGGGGTTGTGGGGCTTGTCCGTGTCCCACTCGCCGTCGAACCAGAGCAGGGCCGGGTCGTAGTTGTCGACCAGCTCCTTGAGCTGGGCGCGCATCCGCTTCTCGTACGCGGGGAAGGTTGCGGGGTCCGGGAAGTCGGGGTCGTGCCAGTCCCAGATCGAGTAGTAGAAGCCGAGCTTGATGCCCGCGTCGTCGGAGGCCTTCTTCAGCTCGGCGAGGATGTCGCGCTTCTTGTCGAAGGAGGAGTGGTCGCGCAGGTTCCAGTCGTTGACCTTCGTGGGCCACATCGCGTAGCCCTCGTGGTGCTTCGAGGTGACGACGATGTAGCGCATTCCGGCGTCCTTGGCCGCCTTGACCACGGCTTTCGCGTCGAAGTCGGCGGGGTTGAAGGTGGCGGCCCGCTTCTCGTACTCGGCCTTCGGGATGTCGCACTGCCGCTGGATCCACTCGGCGTCACGGCAGACAGAGCCGTCGGCCTTCCTGTACTCGCCCTCCAGGTTGGAGTACGCGCCGAAGTGGATGAACATCCCGAAGCGGTCCTGCCGCCACCAGTTGGTGCGGTCGGAGGTGAAGGGGTCGTCGGTGGCGTGGTCGGTTCCGGGGCCGGTGGCTGCCGGGGGCTGCGTTGGGCCGGCGACGGCTGCGGGAACGGCGGTGGCGGCGGGAACAGCGGTGGCGGCGAGGGCCGAAGCGAGGAGCAGGGCGATCCCGGCGACTCTGCGCCGGGTGCGACTGAGGTGTGTGCGCATGGGGGCGGCTCCCTGGGGGAGGGCTGGGGGCGGACGGGTCGGTGGGGAACGTAGGGTTGGATACATCGGATGTCAATGCGGTCAACTGAGGCTGATGCAAAGGGTTTTGGTCTCACCATGGGATATCGACCCGATGACTTGCGACTACGACCCGACTTACCCGCAGCGGGAGTAGGCTCCGCCGAGTGCTGCTTCGGAAATCGAAGCGCTCAATGAGCAGCGGCCAGGAGGAGCGATACCGATGAGCCTCGATGTACGTGACGTACTGGCACCCGGCGCAGCGGCCGCACCCGCCCGCATCCGGCCCCCGCTCGCGCCGGACGTCGTCTTCCACAGTCCTGTCGCCGACTACAGGGGCCGGGACGACGTGGCCCACTTGTTCGCGAAGATCGGGCAGTGCCTGACCGGGCTCGAACCGCTAGGGCAGTTCACCGACCCCGGCGCGGGCGGGGAGGAGCGGCACGGCGTGTCGACCTTCACCGCGAAGGTCGGCGACGAGTCCGTGTTCGGCGCTCTCGTACAACATGTGGACGCCCAGGGTCAGTTGACCGAGGCCACGCTACTGCTGAGGCCGTTGAGCGCGCTGACGAACGCCGTCGACCGGATGCGCGACGCGCTCAGCGCGGACCCTCTGCCGAGTCGGCGCCGGACCCCGCAGTGAGCTCCGTCGCCCAGCGCTCGGCCCACACGTCCAGGGGGCGCAGGGCTTGATGGGCCGCACGGCCGAGGTCGGTCAGGGCGTACGTGCTGTCGGGCAACTGTCGTACCAGGCGGGCTTCGAGCAATTCGGTCAGGCGCTGGCGCAGCACACTGGACGACATTGCGTCGCACCGCTCCTGAAGCGCGCGGAACCCCAAGGGCTCGGCCCGCAACTCCCAGACGACCCGCAGGCTCCAGCGACGCCCGAACAGATCGAGGGCGGCCATCAGGGGTCGCCCCGTGGTGGAGGCGCGGGTGGGGCTGCCGGGCAGAGGTGCGGTCATCCGCTGACGCTAGCACCGGGGGCCGGCGGGCGAGGGCGGACGGCGGCGGGCGGAGGACGGCCGGAGGCGGCGAACGGGGCAGATACGCCGCGGTGGGCCCACCCGGCAGTGGGCGCTTACGTGCCGTGGCGTCTTGACCATGGTTCGCGGGACGGTCATCGTGGTGCCGCGTCCAGCACCGACCGGGCGCCCGCCCGGGATTCGCCGAACCGGGAGGGTATCCCTTCGTCATGCCCCTGCCCCGCCGCACCTTCCTCACCGCCATGGCCGCGACGACCGGCGCCGCCGTCGCCTGCTCGGGCTCCACCGCCGACGGCGCCCCCGCCGCCGAATCCGATTCGCCCGCGGCCAAGGCCGCCCGGCGGCTGCTGCCCGGCCACTGGAAGCAGCTGACGTTCAGAACCGCGGGCCCCGCCGACTCCTTCCGGGTTTCCGGACGGCGCGGGCACATCAGCGTCGAAGGCCCTACACCGGCGCTTCAACTCACCGGACTACACGCCTACTTGAAGCACGCGGCGCACGCGAACATCACCTGGGCAGGCGAACAGCTGGACCTGCCCGGCCGACTCCCCGGTCTGGACGAACCGCTGACCGGACGCGCCAACGCCCCGCACCGCTTCGTCCTCAACGACACGAACGACGGTTACACGGGGGCGTACCACGACTGGTCCTACTGGGAGCGCGAGATCGACGTGCTCGCGCTGCACGGCTACAACGAAGTCCTCGTCTACGTCGGCGCCGACGCCCTCTACCACCGCGTGTTCCAGGACTTCGGCTACTCCGACCGGGAGTTGCGCGAATGGATCCCGGCGCCGGCGCACCAGCCGTGGTGGCTGCTGCAGAACATGTCCGCCTTCCCGTATCCCGTATCGCGCCAACTCCTCGACCGCCGGGCCGCGTTGGGACGCCGTATCACGGACCGCCTACGCGAGCTCGGCATGGTCCCGGTCCTCCCCGGCTACTTCGGCACCGTCCCGCCCGACTTCGCGGCGAAGAATCCCGGCGCGAGAACCGTGCCGCAAGGGAACTGGGTGGGCTTCGCGCGGCCCGACTGGCTCGACCCGCGAACCGAGGCCTTCGGACGGGTGGCCGCCGCGTTCTACCGTGCCCAGGACGAGCTGTTCGGCACCTCGACGATGTACAAAATGGATCTTCTGCACGAGGGCGGAAAGCCGGGTGACGTGCCGGTTCCGGAGGCGGCCAAGGCCGTCGAGAAGGCGCTCCGCACAGCGCATCCCGGCGCCATCTGGGTGATCCTCGGCTGGCAGAGCAACCCGCCGAAGGCCATCGTCGACGCCGTCGACAAGTCCAGGATGCTGGTGGTCGACGGCCTCTCCGACCGCTTCCCGAAGGTCACCGACCGCGAGGCCGACTGGAACGACACCCCGTACACCTTCGGCTCGATCTGGAACTTCGGCGGGCACACGACCCTCGGCGCCAACACCCCCGACTGGGCCGCGCTCTACGAGAAGTGGCGCACCAAGGACGGCAGCATGCAGCGCGGCATCTCCCTGATGCCGGAGGCGGCCGACAACAACCCCGCCGCTTTCGAGCTGTTCTCCGAACTTGCCTGGCGGACCGGCGGCTTGGACCTCGAAGACTGGTTCTCCGACTGGTCCGTGTCGCGCTACGGGGCGGCGGACCCCCACGCGGCTGCCGCCTGGGACATCCTGCGCCGCACCGCGTACGGCACGACCCGCGCCGACGAGTGGGCCGAGGGCGCGGATGGCCTCTTCGGCGCACGGCCGGACCTGTCGGCGAAGTCGGCGGCGGCCTGGTCGCCGAAAGCCATGCGGTACGAACCGGCGGACTTCGAGCCCGCCCTCACCGAACTCCTGGCCGTACGAGGCGAACTGCGGGGCTCCTCCGCCTACCGGCGTGACCTCCTCGACGTGGCACGTCAGGCGCTCTCCAATCGCAGCCGGGTACTCCTGCCCCGGATCAAGCAGGCGTACGACGACGGCAGCAGCGCCCGCTTCGACGAACTGACCCGCGCCTGGCTCGACCTGGTGGATCTGCTCGACGAGCTCGTGGCCACCGACTCCCGCCACCTGCTCGGGCGTTGGGTCGCCGACGCCCGCTCGTGGGGCGCCGACGCGACGGAACGGGAGCGGCTCGCGTACGACCAGCTGTCGCTGCTCACCGTGTGGGGCACGCGGTCCGGCGCGGACGCGGGGCTTCGCGACTACGCCAACCGGGAGTGGGCCGGACTCGCCGGCGGGCTCTACCGGCTGCGCTGGGCAACGTACTTCAAGGAACTGCGGGCAGCACTCGGGGATGGCCGGGCCCCCAAGGCCATCGACTGGTTCGCCCTGGAGGACGGCTGGATCCGTGACCCGGGCCATCTCGCCGTCCGGCCGACCGGAGACACGTACAAAATCGCTGCTCGGGTGCGTGAACGGCTGACCGAGGAGGGGTGACGGGCCGGCGGCGCGACCTCCGTCGCGGGCCCGGCTGGCCCCTGGCTTCCCGGCCCCTGGCTCCCCGGCTCCCCGGCTCCCCGGCTCCCCGCGCCGATGTAGCAGCGCTTACGTGTTGCATGAAGTATTCATCGCTGGTGCCGACCGGCGTGGTCGTCCGATGCTTGCTGAATGATCGGAATGAACGCGCTCATCGGCGTCGCAGTGGTCTCTCTGGGCATGGTGCTCACGCCCGGACCCAACATGATGTACCTCGTCTCGCGGAGCATCACCCAGGGCAGGCGCGCCGGAGCGATCTCCCTGGCCGGGGTGGCCGTCGGCTTCATCGTCTATCTGACGGCCGCCAATCTGGGCCTTTCGCTGGTCTTCCTCGCCGTCCCCCAGCTGTACACGGCGGTGAAGCTGGCGGGCGCGGGCTACTTGGCGTGGCTGGCCTGGAAGGCGCTGAAGCCGGGCGGCACTTCGGTCTTCACCCGGCAGGAGCTGGCCCCCGACTCGCCCCGGCGGCTGTTCACCATGGGGCTCCTGACCAACCTCCTGAACCCGAAGATCGCCGTCATGTACGTCTCGCTCATACCGCAGTTCATAGATCCGGCGGCGGGCCACACTCTCCTCCAGGGCTTCGCCCTCGGCGGCGTGCAGATCTTCATCAGCCTGGCGGTGAACCTCGCGATCGTCCTGGCGGCGGGCACCATCGCGGTGTTCCTGGCGGACCGCCCCACCTGGCTGCGGGCCCAGCGGTACGCGATGGGCACGGTCCTCGGCGCCCTCGCGATCAAACTCGCGACGGACAGAGCGCCGGTGGCGGCGACGTGAGGTGGGGGGCTGTGCTGGACCGGGGTTGAATTGGTTGCCGGTGCCGTCCGGTTCTCTGGAGTTTGGCGGTTCCGGGCCGGGCGTAAAGGGCGCTCCTACGTCGCGTCGGCTGCGCCGATTCCGCTGCGCTCCACCCTTGACTCCCGTCCCTCCACCGCGCGAGGGAAGACGACCGGACGGCCCGGGAGCGGGACTCTCGACCAGGCGCCGTGGGGCGGGCCGGTCGTCGTGCCGGGTGCGGACTGGTTCGTCGGGGGCGACCGGCAGAGGGTGAGCTGCGCAGCTGGTTGGTTCGGGGTGCGGGTCTCGTCAAGCGGGTGCGGACTGGTGCGTTGGGGGTGGCCGCCGTCAGCGGGTGAGGGGCCGC
>NZ_BMTR01000005.1 GCF_014649775.1 Streptomyces longisporoflavus
GATCGCCCCCACAACCGGAAGCAAAACAGCCGCCGTGACTACACCACCCAGCGGGACATGACCATCGACTGTGTTCCTGCCGGGTGCGGACTGGTTCGTCGGGGCCGACCGGCAGAGGGTGAGGTGCGCGGCTGCTCCGGGAATCGCTGCCGCTCTCGTCAAGCGGGTGCGGACTGGTTCGTCGGGGTGGCCGCCGGGCGCGAAGGGGTAGGGGGCGGCGGTATAGGAACCGGCGATCGGCGCCTGTCCGGGGCAGGGTCGGAGCGGTCCGGCGTCGACCGGAGAGCCGATCGCATCCGATTGCAGGAAAGTCCCACACAACGAGGCGCTGAGGGAGGGGATGGCGGGACTTTCCTGCGATCGGCGAGGAGGCCGGGGGGGGGGTGGGGCACCAACTTTGGCAAAGTTGCGTTCTGGCAGGCTGGGGGCGCGCGGGGTGCGCGATGCGCCCCCTGGGAGTGAGGTGCCGGGCCCTCCGGCAGGCACGTGGCCGGTGAGCGAACGGTTCGTCGCTGGCGGCGGGCAACCGTGGTGCTAGAGGGGCGGCAATCCCGCGACGCTGGGCCCGAGGGCCCAGGTGCCAAGGTGCCCAGGTGTCAGGACGGCAGCCACCAGCAGAGAGCGGCGGCTCGCGCCAGCTGGTGCCCCGGCGGCAGCCGCCAGCGAGACGCGCCAGCCGACGCCTGGGGTGGCAGTCGCCAGCGGAGAGCGGGTCGCCCCAGTCGGTGCCAGGGTCGCCAGCCGCCAGCGGAGAGCGGCTCGGGCCACCTGGGGCCAGGGCCGGCAGCCGCCAACTGAGAGCGAGACGCGCCAGCCGATGCCCGGGGTGGCAGCCGCCAGCTGAGAGCGGGGCGCCCCAGTCGGTGCCCGGGTGGCAGCCGCCAGCCGAAAGTTCGACGCGCCAGCCGAGAGCGCGGCTCGTGCCACCCGGTGCCAGGGCCGGCAGCCGTTAGGCGAGAGCGAGCTGCGTCAGTTGGTGCGTGGGGTGGCAGCCGCCAGCCGAGAGCGCGGCTCGTGCCACCCGGTGCCAGGGCCGGCAGCCGTTAGGCGAGAGCGAGCTGCGTCAGTTGGTGCGTGGGGTGGCAGCCGCCAGCCGAGAGCGCGGCTCGTGCCACCCGGTGCCAGGGCCGGCAGCCGTTAGGCGAGAGCGAGCTGCGTCAGTTGGTGCCTGGGGTGGCGGACGCGAGGCGAGAGTGGGGCGCGTCAGCCGGTGTCCGGGGCGGCAGCCGCCAGCCGAGAGCGAGACGCGCCAGCCGGTGCCGGGGACCGGCACCTGACTCTGACTCTGACTCTGACTCCGAGACGGCGCATCGCGCATCCCGCGCGCCCCCCGCCTGCCAGAACACAACTTTGCCGAAGTTGGTGCCCCACCCCCCGGCCCCACACCGGAATGCAGAAAAGTCCCGCCGTACTCGCCCTCCGCCCGGCGTGGCGTGGGACTTTCCTGCAATCCCCTCCGCAACCGGCCGACTGGCACCCGCCGACAGCGGCTGCCAACCCCGCACGCCCCGCCCTCTGGCGCCCGCCCCGGCAGATACGGTCCACAGGCGCTTGACGAGACCGGCACCCCGACCCAACGGGCTGCGCACCTCACCCTCCGGCGGCCACCCCCGACGAACCAGTCCGCACTCGCTTGACGAGAGCGGCAGGCCAAACTAACCCGCTGCGCAGCTCACCCTCTGCCGGTCGGCCCCGACGAACCAGTCCGCACCCGGCAGGAACACAGTCGATCCCACGGCGCCTGGTCGAGAGTCCCGCTCCCGGGCCGTCCGGTCGTCTTCCCTCGCGCGGTGGAGGGACGGGAGTCAAGGGTGGAGCGCAGCGGAATCGGCGCAGCCGACGCGACGTAGGAGCGCCCTTTACGCCCGGCCCGCAACCGCCAAACTCCGGAGAACCGGACGGCACCGGTAACCCACCCCGTCGCCGGACCAGCACAGCACCCCCCGCCCGGACGTCAGTTGGCCGCGCGGACGTCCGTGACGAAGGCCGACCAGGCCCCGGCGCCGATGAGCAGGGCGGGGCCCTCGGGGTTCTTGCTGTCCCGCACCGGGACGACGCCGGGGACTCCGTCGGCTACCTCGACGCAGTTGTCGCTGTCGCCGCTGCTGTAGGTGCTCTTGCGCCAGCGGGTGTCGCTCAGGTCGTACTCGCGCATCGTCTGTAGTCCTTTGCCACCGACTCGATCAGGGCCAGGGACGCCCTCGGCGACTCCGCGACGGCCCTGAGCAGATCGTAAGCCGCCTGTACGCGCTTCACCACAGCTGGATCGTCCAGCAGATTCGCCGAATTCACGGCCTCTGTATAGACAGTTGGCGGCGCGTCCTCGAACTCCATGAGCTTCATCATCTTGCCCATCTTCGGGTACGCCCCCGCCGCGAACGGGATCACCTGGACCAACACCTTGCGCTCCCGCATCATCGAGGCGAGACGTTCCAGTTGCTCGGCCATGGTGGTGGCCCCACCGACCCGTGTGCGCAGGACGGTCTCGTGGAGGACCACCCAATACTTGGGACGTGTAGCGTCCTTGAGGATCACGGCGCGGTCCATGCGTGCCCTCAGAAACTCTTCGGCGTACTCCTCGGTGGCCAGCGGATTGCTCGCGACGAAGAGAGCGCGTGCGTACTCAGGAGTCTGCAGGAGTCCCGGGATCAGAGCTGGTTCGAACTCGGAGAGCTGTGTCGCCAGCCGCTCAAGCTCCACCACGTGCGCAAAGCACTCCGTATACGGCTGATCCCTAATCAGCTTGCGCCACATCCGCTCGAAAAAGCCGTCGGTTTGTAGGATCTCGTCCAGCCTCTGTGCTACATCCAACTGTGGTTTCCGAATGGCCTGTTCGAATTGGCCGATGTAGCCGCCGGAAACAAATACCTGTACCCCCAGTGCCGACTGGGTGAAACCGGCGTCCTCCCGGCGACGCTTCAGCTCTGCGCCGAAGAACTCCCACGCTGCTTGACGTGAACCATTGGCCATGGCCAACCACCCTTCGCTGCGCCGCAGTTGTAGGGCGCAGACACCTGCCGAGTGTAGGGCTGACCCGTCACCATCGAGACACGAAGCGTGAAATCCGATGGGAAAGGGGAGCCACGTCATGAGTGAAAGCAGGGAGCACTCGGCGCTATGCGTCGAAGAAGCGGAGGACACCGTGAAGGAATTGCGTTCCGCACTCGCGAGGGCCGGAATTATTCTCCCGTCATTGCGGATCGACCCCACATCCCGGGCCCGCGAAGCGCCCTGTCCGCGCATCGAATTGGGCGGATGTTCCGTCGATACGGCCGCACGCCTCGCCGCCGCGCTGCCACACGGCGCCGGCGTCGAAAGCGAGGATCCGAAGTGGACCTGAATCGCGATGCGGGGCCACAAGAACTCCCCGTAGGCGCCTACGCCGTGGATACCCGTACCGGACAAGTCGGCAGGGTCATGGGCAGCGAAGGGCCCTACGTCCAGCTCCGCCCCTTCGGCGGCGGGCGGGAGTGGGACTGTGCGCCGGACGCGCTCAGGACCGCCACCGACTCCGAGCGGATCAGCGCCGCCACCGCCTACGTGAACGCACGGAGCCGGGGTGAAGTCCCGTGACGTAAGGTGCGGGCGCATGGCCATATGGAAGTGGAGCAAGCCGAAGGTCGAGTCCAGATATCCGGCGCCGCTCACCATGCACCAGCTCTGGATGGTGTCGCTGAGCGCGCCGGTCAGCAGGGACAAGGACGCCTCCCGGACGACCCTGTATCCGTTCAGCCGTATCGATGACCGCAAGGCCGAGAAGTGGCTGGCCGAGCAGTGGGAGATCACCGCGCCCGGGCAACTGCTCGGGCGCCTGAACGGGCTCGCGAGCACCGGATATCGCGCCATGGCCCAGCGGCGCCTCGGCGTCGCACCGCTGGCCTGGGACATCGCGCTCTACGTGGACATCTCACGGCGCGGCTTCGCCTGCGGGATGCTGAGCGAGGCCGACACCTGGGCCCGGCTCAAGAACGTCGTACCGACCGTCGCCGGCACGTACTCCTCCTGGCGGGAGTACGCCGACCACTACCTCCTCGGCCGGCAGGTCTGGCGGGACAGCCTCAGCGGCACCGGGGACCAGGACTTTCCCGCGCCCCAAGCTGTTTCCGACGCCCACCTCCAGGCCCTCCTCGACCCGGCGAACCGGACGAGCCCGTGGACCCTCGCCCCCTGGGAGGCCATCAGCCGCCCGGACCACGCCCGCCCCGCCCGCCGGCGTTAGTGCTGCTGCGGCTTCTGCGGGGTCGCCTCGCTCGGGCGCACGATGACGTACCCCTCGCCCCGCAGCATCAGCTGCACCGCCTCCCCGGAACCGCCCCTGAGCATCGAGCCGACGGACTGCGAGCGGTGCAGGGAGGTGTCCAGGTTCGCGGTCCAGCCGACGACCGCGTCCGTGTCGACGTACACCGGCTGCTGGGGCGAGACCGGGATCACCAGCGGGTTGCCGTCGCAGACCAGGCCGAGCTGCCCGGCGCCCGTGAAGACACTGTTGAACAGGCCGCCGCCCGTGACGCCCGCGCCCTTCACCGTCTTGATCTCGTACGAGAGGGTCGCGTCGAAGCACAGGACGTTGCGGCCGTTGACGGTGAGGACGTCGCCCGGCTCGATGTCGACGATGAAGCAGTTCTGCGCCTCGTTCGCGAACCACGCCTCGCCCTGGCCGCGCACCGCCATGAGGGGCAGGCCCTCGCCGGTCATCGCCCGCTTGAGCATGCCGCCCACGCCCTGGCCCTTGCGCTCGAACTGCAGGTCGCCGCGGTAGGCGATCATCGCGCCCTGCCGTGCGTGCATCTCGCCGTTGACCGCGTACTTGATGGACTTGGCGTTCTGCAGGGTCATCCCGGGGGCGACGGCCTGCTGCGCCATGTGCTCGCTGGAGAACAGCTCACTCTTCATGCGGGCATTTTGTCAGGTGTCAGTCATATCGCCAGAGGGTCGGACGCCCCAGTACGGCTGCCGGTGACCCCGGCCCCGGCTGCCGGTGACCCCGGCCCCGGCTGTCCGACCCGTACGCGAGAATGGGGTCCATGAGTCTGTTCCGTGATGACGGCATCGTGCTGCGCACCCAGAAGCTGGGTGAGGCGGACCGCATCATCACGCTGCTCACCCGCAGTCACGGCCGGGTCCGCGCCGTCGCCCGCGGCGTGCGGCGCACGAAATCCAAGTTCGGGGCGCGGCTGGAACCCTTCTCCCACGTCGACGTGCAGTTCTTCGCGCGCGGCAGCGAACTCATCGGGCGCGGACTTCCGTTGTGCACGCAGAGTGAGACCATCGCTCCGTACGGTGGCGGGATCGTCACCGACTACGCCCGCTACACCGCGGGTACGGCCATGCTGGAGACGGCGGAACGGTTCACCGATCATGAGGGCGAGCCCGCCGTGCAGCAGTATCTGCTGCTCGTGGGCGGCCTTCGGACCCTCGCCAACGGCGAGCACGAGCCGCATCTCATCCTCGACGCGTTCCTTCTCCGCTCCCTCGCCGTGAACGGCTACGCGCCCAGCTTCGACTCCTGCGCGAAGTGCGGAATGCCCGGACCGAACCGGTTCTTCTCCGTGGCCGCGGGCGGCTCCGTCTGCGCCGACTGCCGGGTGCCCGGCAGCGTCGTACCCTCGTTGGAAGCCCTCGGCCTGCTCGGCGCGCTGCTCACCGGAGACTGGGAGACGGCGGACGCGTGCGAGGCGCGGCATGTCAGGGAGGGCAGTGGGCTTGTTTCCGCCTATCTGCACTGGCACTTGGAGCGCGGGCTCCGCTCATTGCGGTACGTAGAGAAAACCACGTAAGCACGTCACGTACAGAGAACAGCTAGGTAGGAGAGAGCCCCCCATGGCACGACGCGGAATCCTCGGACGGTCCCGCCGTGAGTACAAGGTCCCCGAGCCGCACCCCTCGGGCGCCCGCCCGCCGAAGATCCCCGGCGAGCTGGTGCCGCAGCATGTGGCGTGCGTCATGGACGGCAACGGACGCTGGGCCAAGGAGCGGGGGCTGCCGCGCACCGAGGGGCACAAGGTGGGCGAGGGCGTCGTCCTCGACGTGCTCAAGGGCTGCCTGGAGATGGGCGTCAAGAACCTCTCGCTCTACGCCTTCTCGACCGAGAACTGGAAGCGCTCGCCCGACGAGGTCCGCTTCCTGATGAACTTCAACCGCGACGTCATCCGGCGCCGGCGCGACGAGATGAACGAGCTGGGCATCCGTATCCGTTGGGTGGGGCGCATGCCCAAGATGTGGAAGTCCGTCGTCCAGGAGCTCCAGATCGCCCAGGAGCAGACCGTCGACAACGACGCGATGACCCTGTACTTCTGCGTCAACTACGGCGGGCGTGCCGAGATCGCGGACGCCGCGCAGGCCATCGCGCGCGACGTGGCCGCGGGCAGGCTCGATCCCTCGAAGGTGAACGAGAAGACCTTCGCCAAGTACATGTACTACCCGGACATGCCGGACGTGGACCTGTTCCTGCGCCCGAGCGGCGAGCAGCGCACGTCCAACTACCTGATCTGGCAGTCCAGTTACGCCGAGATGGTCTTCCAGGACGTCCTGTGGCCCGACTTCGACCGGCGCGACCTGTGGCGCGCCTGCCTGGAGTACGCCGGGCGCGACCGCCGCTTCGGCGGGGCGATCCCGAACGAGGAAGAGATCGCGAACAGCTGACGCGGACGCAGGGTGGGCCCGCACCGAATCCGGTGCGGGCCCACCCTGCGTTCAGCTCACGTCACTTCTGCGCGCACTCCGCGCATGTGCCGAAGATCTCGACCGTGTGCGCCACGTTCACGTACCCGTGCTCGGAGGCGATCGCCTCGGCCCACTTCTCGACCGCCGGGCCCTCGACCTCGACCGCCTTGCCGCACACCCGGCAGACCAGGTGATGGTGGTGGTCGCCGGTGGAGCAGCGGCGGTAGACCGACTCGCCCTCGTCGGTGCGGAGCACGTCGACCTCGCCGGCGTCGGCGAGGGACTGGAGCGTGCGGTAGACCGTGGTCAGGCCCACCGAATCGCCTTTGTGTTTGAGCATGTCGTGCAGGTCCTGCGCACTGCGGAACTCGTCCACCTCGCCCAGGGCCGCCGCCACCGCGGCGCGCTGCCGGGTGGATCGGCCTCGTACCGGGGGTCCCGCAGCTGTTGTCACAGGTGCCTCCTCAACTGATGACTCGCACGATCGCCCGCACATCTTTCATATCCCGTCGGGCCATTGTGCCAGCTCGTGCCAGCTCGCTCTCAGACGGTGACCTCGTCCGCCGGGCGCCGCGCGCCGGGAACGTCCTTGCCGACGTCCTTGCCGGCGTCCGCCGTGCATGTCGCGTCCGCGGCGGCCACGGCCCGTGCCCGGCGCCTGGCCAGGGGGGTCGCGAGCGCCGTCAGGACGACGAAGACGCCGATCGCCATCAGGACGATCGTCGCTCCGGGCGGCACGTCCTGGTAGTACGAGGTGACCGTGCCGGAGAGGGTCACGGCGGTGCCGATGACCACCGACAGGACGAACGTCACCTTGAACGAGCGGGTGATCTGCTGGGCCGCCGCGACCGGCACCACCATGAGCGCGCTCACCAGGAGCAGGCCCACGACGCGCATCGCGACGGTGACCGTGACGGCGGCGGTGACGGCGATGAGCAGGTTGAGCGCACGCACGGGCAGCCCGGTGACCCGCGCGAACTCCTCGTCCTGGCTCACCGCGAACAGCTGCTTGCGCAGGCCGATCGTGACGAGGACCACAAAGGCGGCGAGCAGGCAGATCGCCGTGACGTCGGAGTCCGAGACCGTCGAGAGCGAGCCGAAGAGGTACGAGGAGAGATTGGCGTTCGAGCCGGTGTCCGAGAGGTTGATCAGCAGGACACCGCCCGCCATACCGCCGTAGAAGAGCATCGCGAGGGCGATGTCGCCGCGCGTCTTGCCGTACGCCCTGATCAGCTCCATCGTCACCGCGCCGACGATCGAGACCAGCGTGGCCATCCACACCGGGCTGGAGTTCAGCAGGAAGCCGAGGCCGACGCCCGTCATGGCGATGTGGCCGATGCCGTCGCCCATCAGGGCCTGGCGGCGCTGGACGAGGTAGATGCCGATGGCGGGGGCCGTGATGCCGACGAGGACGGCGGCGATCAGCGCCCGCTGCATGAATTCGGTCTGGAAGATTTCCATCATCATCAGGTCAGCAGTCCCGTGCGGATCGGCTCGTGCTCGTCGGCCGAGTGCGGATGTACGTGGTCGTGGCCGGGCAGGGCGTGCTGGCCGACCGCCTTCGGGGGCGGGCCGTCGTGCGTCACGCAGCCGTCGCGCAGGACGACCGCGCGGTCGATCAGCGGCTCCAGGGCGCCGAGCTCGTGCAGTACGAGCAGGACCGTCGTACCGGCCGCCACCTGCTCGCGCAGCGTCTGCGCGAGGATCTCCTGGCTGGCCAGGTCGACGCCCGCCATCGGCTCGTCCATGATCAGCAGCTCCGGCTCGGAGGCGAGCGCGCGGGCGATGAGGACGCGCTGGTGCTGGCCGCCGGAGAGGGCGCTCACGGAGTCCTTGGCGCGGTCGGCGAGACCGACGAGCCCGATGGCCCGGTCGACCGCCGCGCGGTCGGCCTTCGTCGTCCAGCCCAGCTTCGTGAGCTTCGTGCGCGAGAGGCGGCCCGACGAGACGACCTCGCGGATCGTCGCGGGGACGCCGCTCGCGGCCGTGGTGCGCTGCGGTACGTAGCCGATGCGGGCCCACTGCCTGAAGCGCTTCAGGGGGGTGCCGAAGAGGCTTATGTCACCGCCGGTCAGGGGGACTTGGCCGATCACGGAGCGGACGGCGGTGGACTTGCCCGAGCCGTTCGCGCCGAGCAGGGCGACGACCTCACCGGGCTTGACGGTGAGGTCGATGCCGCGCAGCACGGGGCGCGCGCCGAGGGTGGCCGTGGCCGCCCGCACGGATATGACGGGCGGGGTGGGCCCCGCTGTGTCCGGGGCTTTGTCGGCTCCCATGGCGTGCGCCTCCGATGCTGCTGCCTGCTGTTCGATCACTTCGCGCCGAGGGCCTTCTGCAGCGCGGCGAGGTTGGATTCCATGACCCCGATGTAGTCATCGCCCTTGGACTTGTCCGTAATTCCCTCGAGGGGGTCAAGGACGTCGGTCTTCAGGCCCGCGTCGTTCGCGAGGGTCTTGGCGGTCTTGTCGCTGGCGAGGGTCTCGAAGAACACCGTGGAGACCTTGTCCTCCTCGGCGATGTCCTGGAGCTCCTTGATGCGGGCGGGGCTCGGGTCCGACTCGGGGTCGATGCCGGAGATGCCCTCCTGGTCCAGGCCGTAGCGCTCGGCGAGGTAGCCGAAGGCGGAGTGCGTGGTGATGAAGGTCTTGGTCTTGGTGTCCTTCAGGCCGCCCTCGAACTTCGTGTTCAGGGCGTCCAGCTTCTCGACCAGGGCCTTCGTGTTCTTCTTGTACGCCGCCGCGTGGTCGGGGTCGGCCTTCTCCAGCGCCTTGCCTACGCCCTCGGCGACCTCGGCGTACTTCACCGGGTCGAGCCAGATGTGCGGGTCGGCGCCGGCTTCGCCTTCTTCGTCGTGGCCGTGCTCGTCTTCCTCGTGGCCGTGCTCGTCCTCGGCGTGCTTCTCGCCCTCGTGGCCGTGGTCGTGGCCGACCCCCGTGCCGTGCTTCTCCAGCTTGGTGAGGGTCGCGGCATCCACGGTGTTCTTCACGCCGGACTGGCCGATGGCGTCGTCGACGGCGGGCTGGATGCCCTTGAGGTAGAGGATGACGTCCGATTCGCCGAGGGTGGCGGTCTGCCTCGGGCTGAGCTCCAGGTCGTGCGGCTCGACACCCGGCTTGGTCAGGGTGTCCACGGAGACGTGGTCGCCGCCGATCTCCTGCGCCAGGTACTGCATGGGGTAGAACGACGCCGTCACGTTCAGCTTGCCGTCGTTCTTGTCCGCGGCGCTGGAGGAGGAGCAGGCGGACAGGGCCGTGAGGCCGAGGACCGTGGCGGAGGCGACAGCGGCGGTGGGTATCAGGCGACGTACGTTCATGACACTCATTTTCAACAAATCTGGAAACGATTGTCAACTAGCGGTTGGGACCGGGATGGACCGGTATCCGATTTGATTAGGGGGGTAAGGCCGCCGGTAACCTGAAGCATTCGCTTCGCCCACCGTCGTAATGAAGAGAGCACCGTGGCCGCCGACAAGATCGACAGCATCGTCAGCCTGAGCAAGCGCCGTGGCTTTGTTTACCCGTGCAGTGAGATCTACGGCGGCCAGCGCGCCGCCTGGGATTACGGGCCCCTCGGCGTCGAGCTCAAGGAGAACCTCAAGCGCCAGTGGTGGCGCTACATGGTCACCTCGCGCGAGGACGTAGTCGGCATCGACTCGTCGGTGATCCTGGCCACGGAGGTCTGGCAGGCCTCGGGTCACGTCGCGACGTTCTCCGACCCGCTGACCGAGTGCCTGTCCTGCCACAAGCGTCACCGCGCCGACCACCTGGAAGAGGCGTACGAGGCCAAGCACAACCGTCCGCCCGAGAGCCTGGCCGAGGTCAACTGCCCCAACTGCGGCACCAAGGGCCAGTTCACCGAGCCCAAGCAGTTCTCCGGCATGCTCTCCACGCACCTCGGCCCGACGCAGGACAGCGGCTCCGTCGCCTACCTGCGCCCCGAGACCGCGCAGGGCATCTTCACCAACTTCGGCCAGGTCCAGCAGACTTCGCGCAAGAAGCCGCCGTTCGGCATCGCGCAGATGGGCAAGTCCTTCCGCAACGAGATCACGCCCGGCAACTTCATCTTCCGGACCCGCGAGTTCGAGCAGATGGAGATGGAGTTCTTCGTCAAGCCGGGCGAGGACGAGAAGTGGCAGGAGTACTGGATGGAGCAGCGCTGGAACTGGTACACCGGCCTGGGCCTGCGCGAGGAGAACATGCGGTGGTTCGAGCACCCGAAGGAGAAGCTCTCCCACTACTCCAAGCGCACCGCTGACATCGAGTACCGCTTCCGCTTCGGCGGCAGCGAGTGGGGCGAGCTTGAGGGTGTCGCCAACCGCACGGACTACGACCTCTCCGCGCACTCCAAGGCGTCGGGCCAGGACCTGTCCTACTTCGACCAGGAGGCCGGCGAGCGCTGGACTCCGTACGTCATCGAGCCCGCGGCGGGCGTCGGCCGCACCATGCTCGCCTTCCTCCTCGACTCCTACATCGAGGACGAGGCCCCCAACGCCAAGGGCAAGCTGGAGAAGCGGACGGTCATGCGCTTCGACCACCGCATCGCCCCGGTGAAGGTCGCGGTGCTCCCGCTCTCCCGCAACCCCGAGCTGTCGCCGAAGGCCAAGGGCCTCGCGACCGCCCTGCGGCAGAACTGGAACATCGAGTTCGACGACGCGGGCGCCATCGGCCGCCGCTACCGCCGCCAGGACGAGATCGGCACGCCGTACTGCGTGACGGTCGACTTCGACACCCTGGACGACAACGCGGTCACGGTCCGCGAGCGTGACTCGATGAAGCAGGAGCGGGTCTCCCTCGACCAGATCGAGGGCTACCTCGCCTCGCGCCTGGTGGGTTGCTGACGCCTCCAGCCCTCTCGGCGTCCGCCGCTGAGTGAAGGTTGAAAGAAGCCCCCGGTTCCGACTCGGAACCGGGGGCTTCTGCTGCACACTGTTCGCCATGCCTTCGATGACCACGAGCAAGGTCAGCAGATGGGACCAGCACGGGCGCGAGCATGTCGTGCACGTGCGAAAGGCGGGCGTCCAGCGGCAGTTGCGCTGCGATACGTGCGGCTGGGGGAAACGGGTCCAGTTCCTGCCGTGGCTCAAGGCGGAGGAACATCTCGCCGGGGAGCATCAGGCGACGGTGGATCCCTCGGTGCCGTGAGCGCGGATCGGTGCCGTGGGCGCGGAGGTGAGCGGCCGTATCCGCTCCCGGCGTCAGCCGAACCGCCGCACGAATCTACGCTGCCACGGGGTCTCCACCGCCCGCGGCGCATAGTGCTCCCGCACATACGCGACCGCCTCGGCGCCCGGCACTCCGTCCAGTACCGCGACGCACGCCAGCGCCGTTCCCGTACGCCCCTGTCCGCCGCCGCACGCGACCTCGACCCGCTCGGTCTCCGCGCGCTCCCACGCCTCGCGCAGGGCGGCTGCCGTCGCCGTGCGGTCGGTGGGCAGGCGGAAGTCGGGCCAGCGCAGCCAGCGGGACTCCCAGTCCACGGTGGGCGGCTCCTTGCCGAGGAGGTACAGCGCGTAGTCCGGGGTCGGGCCCTCGGGGAGGGGGTGGCGCAGGCCCCGGCCGCGGATGAGGCGGCCCGAGGGGAGCCGCAGTACGCCTGATGCCGTGGGGTCCCAAGTCGCGGTCATGGCGCGAGAGTAGTCCGGCTCAGGGCCGCGTCGAGTGCTGGTCCGGGTGTGCTGTGTCCGCAGCCGGTCCTTGCGCGTCGGTCGCCAGGCGCTCGGCCGTCCGCCGTGCCGTCTTGCCCGCCCACCGGCCGCTCGTCAGCGCGCCGAGGAGCAGGACCGCGAGACCGCAGCCCGCGATGATCCACCAGGCGGGGCGGCTCGCCTCCGTGAAGGTGGCGGCGTACGACGAGGACCCCACCCCGGAGGCGAGGACCGCGCCGATGACCGCGACGCCCAGGGTCTGGCCGATCTGGCGGCTCGTGGAGGCGACGGCGGCGGCGACGCCTGCCTGGGCGCGGGGCATTCCGGAGACGGCGGTGTTGGTGATGGGGGCGTTCACGAAGCCGAAGCCGAGACCGAAGAGGACGTAGCCGATGAAGAGCGTCGCGTTCTCGGTCTCCGCGTCGAAGGCGGCGAACAGGACCCCCGAGACCGTCATCGAGACCCCCGCGATCAGGAGGGGCAGACGGGGGCCGCGGCTGCCGACCAGGCGGCCCGAGAGCGGGGCGCAGACCAGCGTCATCACGGCCATCGGCAGCATCCACACGCCCGCGTGCAGGGCGTTCAGGCCGCGTACGTTCTGGAGGTACAGCGTGGAGAGGAAGAGGAACCCGCCGAGCGCGGCGAAGGCGCAGACCGCGATCACCGTGGCCCCGCTGAAGGGCGCCGAGCGGAAGAAGCGCAGGTCGATGAGGGGGTCCACGCGGCGCGGCTCGTAGAGGAGCAGACCGACGAGGGCGAGGAGCGCGACACCGGCGAACGCCATGATCAGCGGCGACGTCCAGCCCGCCGTCGGGGCCTCGATGATCGCGTACGTCAGGGCGCCGAGCAGCGCGATGACCAGGAGCTGGCCGACGGGGTCGGGGCGGCGCGGCCTGGGGGCGCGGGACTCGGGGACGTAGCGGATGGTGAGGAGCAGCGCCGCGAGGCCGACCGGCAGGTTGATCCAGAAGATGGAGCGCCAGCCGACGGAGTCCACCAGGAGGCCGCCCACGATCGGGCCCGCGGCCATGGAGATGCCGACCACCCCGCCCCACACGCCGATGGCGCGGGCCCGTTCGCGCGGATCGGTGAAGGTGTTGGTGATGATCGACATCGCGACCGGGTTGAGCATGGAGCCGCCGACGGCCTGCGCCATGCGGAAGGCCACGAGGGACTCGAGATTGGGCGCGAGGGAGCATGCGACGGACGCGACCGTGAAGATCACGAGCCCCACCTTGAAGATCTTCTGCCGCCCGACCCGGTCCGCCGTGGACCCCGCGAGCATGAGGAGCGCGGCGAGTACGAGGGTGTAGGCGTCGATCGTCCACTGCATCCCCGAGATGCTGGTCCCGAACTCCCGCGCCATGGTCGGCAGGGCGACGTTCAGAACGGTGTTGTCGAGGCTGACGATGAGCAGGCTCATGCAGCAGATGGCGAGAACGAGCATGCGTCGGCGGTGCGTCAGCTCTTGCGGGGACATGTATTCGACGGTATCCCGCCCCCTCGGCATCCCGCCCGCGGGCAACCACGACGGACCCGCACCGTGCCGAGGACCGTCCGGGGGCGCCCCGTGAGGGGCGCGGGGAACGGCGCGAGCAACCACGACGGGCCCGCACCGCACCCAGAGGCACCCGCACCCGCCCCGCACCGAGAGGCCCCCTCAGGCCAGCCGCCGAGGCAACCGCAGGCTAAGGAGTGCCAAGCCGATCAGCCCGATCAGTTGTGCCCCAAGGACGATCGCGAACGCGTCCCGCATGCCCGCGCCCGGCACCAGGGCCAGGAACAGGGAGCCCAGGGTGGCGACGCCGAGGGCCAGGCAGGACTGCTGGACCGTCGCCGCGAGCCCACTGCCCGCGCCCGCCTTCGCCGCCGGTACCGCGGCGAGCACGATGCGGTAGTAGAGGGCGAGCTGCACGCCCTGGCCGAGTCCGCACAGGGCCAGGCCGGGCGCCAGAACGAGCGGGGTCAGCGAGGCGTACGGCGTCCACAGCACCGTAAGGGCGATCAGCGCGAGCCCGGCGCCGTGCACCAGCGCGCACAGCGTCAGCGCGCGACTGCCGACGCGCGTCACCAGGCGCGGCGCCAGCATCGACGCCGCGAATTGCGCGACGCCCATGGGGATCAGGGTCAGGCCGGCCTTGAGAGGGCTGAAGCCCAGCCACTGCTGGAGCGCGACCGCGCTGACGAACATCCAGCCGGCGAAGCCGGTGAAGATGGGCAGCCCGAGGACCAGCCCCCTGCGCACGCCGGGCTCGCGAAGAAGCGAGGGAGGCAGCAGCGGGCTCCCGCCGGTGCGCTCGGCACGCAGCTCGACGCGGGCGAAGCACCAGGCGAGGAGCGGCGACGCGGCCAGGAACAGTACCGACCACAGGGGCCAGCCCGCGGCCCTGCCCTCGGTCAGCGGCAGCAGCAGCGCGATCAGCGTCGCGGCGAGCAGCAACGTGCCGCCGATGTCGCTCCGGGTGGGCTGCCCGGCACGGCTGTCCGGCACCGAGCGCACCGCGCAGAGCAGCGCGGCGACCGCCACCGGCGCGTTCACCAGGAACACCGCGCGCCAGCCGCTGCCGGCCAGATCGGCGGAGACCAGGACGCCGCCGAGCACCTGGCCGAGGATGACGGAGATGCCGCCCACCGAGCCGTAGAGGGCGACCGCCTTCGAGCGCCGCTCGCCCCGCGTCGTCGCGTGGATGGTGGCGAGCACCTGCGGCAGCATCAGCGCGGACGCCGCGCCCTGGGCGACGCGCGCCCCCACCAGCCACCAGGCGCCGGGGGCGAGCCCGCAGGCCAGCGAGGTCACGCCGAAGGCGGCGACACCCCAGAGGAAGAGCCTGCGGCGCCCGTACGTGTCGCCGAGCCGCCCGCCGAGCACGAGCAGCACGGCGTACGCGACGGCGTAGCCCGCGACGACCATCTCCAGGGTGGCGGGGGAGGCGTGCAGGTCGTGTTCGATGCTGGGCAGGGCGACGTTGACGATGAAGAAGTCGATCATCGGGAGCGCGGCGCCGAGCAGGATGGTGACGAGGCCGAGCGGGGTCAGGGCGGGGGAAGCGGCTGCGGCGTGCGCGGTGGCCGGGGCGTGCGCGGTGGCCGGGGCGGGCTTCAGGACGCGTGCCGTGGAGTTCGTCAGGTTCACGAGTACGACGCTCGTCGAACATTCAGCCTGGTACCAGAGTCTCTTTATCCTGGTACCTGCACTACCTGGAAACAGGGTCGGAGTGCGGGCAAGCTGTCCCCATGCCCGTTCCCGCGTCCCTTCCCGCGCCCGTTCACACGGACACCGCGGCGCCTGCCCCGCAGGGCGACCGCATCCGCCGCAGCGAGCTCGCCGACTTCCTCCGCAGCCGCCGCGAGCGCATCACGCCCGAGCAGGCGGGCCTGCCGCGCGGCAAGCGCCGCCGCACGCCGGGCCTGCGCCGCGAGGAGGTCGCGCATCTCTCCACGGTCGGCGTCACCTGGTACACGTGGCTGGAGCAGGGCCGCGCCATCCACGTGTCGGCCCAGGTGCTCGACGCGCTGTCCCGCGCCCTGATGCTGGACGCCGGTGAGCGCGCCCACCTCTTCCAGCTCGCGGGCACGGCCGACCCCTCGCCGGCCGCCGAGATCGCGTCGGTCCCGCAGGGCCTGCTGCGGATCGTCACGCAGCTGGAGCCGTACCCCGCCTGCGTCCAGAACGCCCGCTACGACATCCTCGCCTACAACGCCACGTACGGAAATCTCCTCGCCGACCTCGACGTGCTGCCGCCCGAGGACCGCAACTGCATGTGGCTGACCTTCACGCATCCCGCCTGGCAGGCCGCCATGGAGGACCGGGACGAGACGATGCGCCGGATGGTCGCGCGCTTCCGGGCGCGGATGGCCGGGCACCTCGCGGACCCGGCGTGGAAGACGCTGCTCAGGAGGATGCGCAAGGCGTCACCGGTCTTCTGCGAACTGTGGGAGCGGCACGAGGTGATGCAGGCCGTCGACCAGTCGAAACGGTTCAACAACTCCGCGGTGGGCCCGCTGCACTTCACGTACCACGGCCTGTGGCTCGGCCCGGCCGAGGGACCGCGCCTGGGCACGTACGTCCCGGCGGACGCCCGCTCGCAGACGGCCACGGAGGAGCTGTACCGCCTGGTGAAGGAGGGCCGCGTGGGCAGCCGCGCGAGCGGCGGCGCCGGCAGCGGTACGGGCGGTCCCGCGGGCGGCCGTACGGGCAGTCCCGCGGATGAGGGACAATGAGAGGTCTGCCCCGGCTTTCCACGCCGCACCGAACAGTCTGCCCCGGAGGAACCCGCGCCATGGAGCCCCAGCTTCAGATCGGCCCGCACGCCGTGCGGCCGCCCGTCGTGCTCGCGCCCATGGCGGGCATCACGAACGCGCCGTTCCGGACGCTGTGCCGTGAGTTCAGCGGGGGCAAGGGTCTCTTCGTCAGCGAGATGATCACGACGCGCGCCCTGGTCGAGCGCAACGAGAAGACCATGCAGCTGATCCACTTCGACGAGACCGAGAAGCCGCGGTCCATCCAGCTGTACGGCGTCGACCCCGCGACGGTCGGCAAGGCGGTCCGCATGATCGCCGAGGAGAACCTCGCCGACCACATCGACCTGAACTTCGGCTGCCCCGTCCCCAAGGTCACCCGCAAGGGCGGCGGCTCCGCCCTCCCGTACAAGAGGCCGCTCCTTCGCGCGATCCTCCGCGAGGCGGTCGCAGGGGCAGGTGACCTGCCGGTCACGATGAAGATGCGCAAGGGCATCAACGACGAGCACATCACCTTCCTCGACGCGGGCCGCATCGCCGTCGAGGAGGGCGTCACGGCGATCGCCCTGCACGGCCGCACCGCCGCCCAGCACTACGGCGGCACCGCCGACTGGGACGCCATCGCCCGCCTCAAGGAGCACGTCCCCGAGATCCCCGTCCTCGGCAACGGCGACATCTGGTCCGCCGCCGACGCGCAGCGGATGATGAGGGAGACCGGCTGCGACGGCGTCGTGGTGGGCCGCGGCTGTCTCGGCCGCCCCTGGCTCTTCGGCGACCTGGTGGCCGCCTTCGAGGGCACGGGCGCGCCCAAGGCCCCGGACCTGCGCGAGGTCTCGAAGGTCATGATCCGCCACGCGACCCTGCTCGGCGAGTGGATCGGCGACGAGGCGCGCGGCGTCATCGACTTCCGCAAGCACGTGGCCTGGTATCTCAAGGGCTTCGCCGTCGGCTCGGAGATGCGCAAGCGCCTCGCGATCACCTCGTCCCTCGCCGAACTCGAAGACGGGCTCGGCGAGTTGGACCTCGACCAGCCGTGGCCCACGGGCGCGGACGGCCCGCGCGGCCGTACGTCGGGCAACAACCGCGTGGTCCTGCCGGACGGCTGGCTGAAGGACCCGTACGACTGCGCAGGCATCAGCGAGGACGCGGAGCTGGACACGTCCGGCGGCTGACGCGTCTACGCGCCTGAGCGTCTACGCGCCTACGCCAGGGCGACCGTGACGGGAAGCTCCTTGATCCCGTTCACGAAGTTCGACCGCACCCGCCGCACCTCGCCCGCGACCCGGATGTCCGCGAGCCGCGGCAGCAGCTCCTCGAACATGATCCGCATCTCCAGGCGGGCCAGGGAGTTGCCCAGGCAGAAGTGCGGGCTGCCCTTGCCGAAGGTGAGGTGGTCGATGTTCTCGCGGGTGACGTCGAAGCGGTACGGGTCGGGGAAGACGTCCGCGTCACGGTTCCCCGACGCGAACCAGAGCACCACCTTGTCGCCCTCCCTGATCAGCTTGCCGCCGAGCTCCACGTCCCGGGTCGCCGTGCGCCGGAAGTGATAGACGGGCGAGGCCCAGCGCAGGCACTCCTCGACGCCGCCCGGGATGAGCGAGGGGTCGGCGGTGAGCCTGGCGCGCTCCCGCGGGTGGTCGATCAGCGCGAGCATGGAGTGCGAGATGGCGTGCCGCGTCGTCTCGTTGCCCGCGACGACGAGCAGCAGGAAGTAGTTGTCGAAGTCGGTGTCGGAGAGCGGGATGCCGTCTTTGGGCGAGTTGTTGACCAGCGTGCTCACCAGATCCGTGCCGCTCCCGCCGCGCCGCTCGGCGGCCAGCTTCCGCCCGTACTCGAAGACTTCGAGCGCGGCGGGTGAGCGGAAGGGCAGATCGCGGTACTGCTCGCTCTCCGCGCTCTCCAGGAGCACGTCGGCGTAGTCGGGGTCCGTGTTGCCGATGATGCGGTTGCCCCAGTCGATGAGCTGCTGGGTGTCCTCCCCAGGAACGTCGAGCATCCGCGCGAGCACGTTGATGGGGAAGTCGGCGGAGACCTCCTTCACGAAGTCGAAGGTCCCTTTGGGGAGCGCCGCGTCGAGGGTGCGGGCGGTGAGGCCGCGCAGGAACGACTCGTACGTGGCGACCGCGCGCGGCGTGAACTGTTTCTGCAGGATCAGCCGCATCGCGCGGTGCCGCATGCCGTCCGTCTCCAGGAGGGAGCGGCGCAGGGCGATCTGGTCCTCGTCGACCTCTTCGAGGTTGGTGAACCGCATCGAGGTGAAGGTCTCCGGATCGCGGTCCACGCGCACGATGTCCTCGTGCCGGGTGACGGCCCAGAAGCCGGAGTTGGGCGCGGGCTCGGGCTGCCAGTGGACGGGGTCCTCCCGGCGCAGCACGTCGAACATCCGCCAGGGCAGCGTGCCGTCGGTGAACTTGTCGTTGTCGGAGAGGTCGACGTCGGACAGGGCAAGGGGCGCGGACCCCGTGACCGTACTCATGGACGTACTCCTTCGGTGCTCGAATCGCGGTTCTCGGGCCGGGCACGCCGCGGCGCGGCGCGGTCAGATGAGGAAGGCGTACTCCGTGAACTCCCATTCCGTGACGTGCTGCCGGAAGCGCTCGATCTCATTGCGCTTGTACGTGAGGAAGGCGCCGGTGAACTCCGCGCCCAGGAGCCCGGTCAGTGCCGCGTCGGACTCCAGGGCGTCGAGCGCGGCGCCGAGCGTGCCGGGGAGGCCGGGCGCGGAATCCTCCTGGTAGCCGTAGCCCTCCAGAGGCGCCGGCGGCTCCGGCTTGTCGCGGATGCCGAGGAGGAGGGCGGCGACGGCGCCCGCCACGGCGAGGTAGGGATTGGCCGACGCGTCGCCGAGCCGGAGTTCGAGGCGGGTCCCCGCGCCTCTCTCGGGCGGTATGCGGAGCATGGCGCTGCGGTTGTCGAGGCCCCAGTCGATCAGCCAGGGGGCGAGGGTGTCGGGGCCGAAGCGTTTGTACGAGTTGATGGTGGGGTTGAGCAGGGCGCTGAGCGCGGGGGCGTGGCGGAGAAGTCCGGCGATGGCGTGCCGGGCGGTGGCGGAGAGGCCGTCGGGGGATCGCGCGTCCGCGAAGACGTTGTGCCCCGCCGCGTCGGTGAGGGAGAGGTGCAGATGGAAGCCGTTGCCGCCGAGGCCGTTGAACGGCTTGGCCATGAAGGTCGCGAGCCGTCCCTCGCGGCGGGCCGTCTCCTTGACGGCGGCCTTGAAGCGGAAGGCGCGGTCGGCGGCGTCCAGGGCTTCGGAGTGGTCGAGGTTGATCTCGAACTGCCCGCCGTCGAACTCGTGGTTGCCCGCGATGACGCCGATGCCGAGGTCGGCGAGGGTGCGCAGGGTACGCAGGAGGTGGCCGTCGGGGTCGCCGCGGCGGCCCGCGCTGTATACGTTGCCCGTGGCGCCGCCGTAGACGGTCCACCCGGAGGGGGCTGCGGGGTCGGCCTCGCACAGGAAGTACTCCAGCTCGGGGCCGACGATCGGGGTCACGGCGCCGTCGGCGTACTCCTCCGCGCTCTCCAGCACGCGGCGCAGCAGGGCGCGCGGGGCTTCGGGGGCGGGTTCGCCGGTCGCGGGGTCGAAGGTGTCGCCCAGGCACCAGGCGACGCCGGGCTCCCAGGGCAGCGGCTGGAGCGTGGACAGGTCGGGTCGTACGGCGACGTCCGGCAGGCCGGCGTCGAGGCCGCCCGCTACGGGGACGACGTCTCCGCGGGGGGTGGTGTGGTAGACGGCGCGGCAGAAGGAGAGCCCGTGCTCGCATGCGCTCGGCAGGTGCCCTACGAGGATGTCGCGGCCGCGGTCGGCGCCGAGGAGGTCCGGGTAGACGACGCGGATCACGTCGGTGCCTTGTGCGCGGAGCGCTTCTACCGTTTCTGCTACTCGGGGGGCTTCTGCTTCTGGTTCTGTTACTGCTTCTGTTTCTGCTTCTGTTTCTGTTTCTGCTGCTTGGGTGGCCTCTGTCCTTGGGGTTGCGCTTGCTTCACTCACCCGGATTCCAGCCTTTCTGCGAGGTGGAACGGGGTTATCGTTTGAGACCAAACGATAGGAAGCGGTGCGGGTGTGCGCAAGCCCCTTCGGGGGGATTGGGCGGGGGGTTGGGGGTTCGGGGGGTGCTCTCCCGCCCACCCGCCCGACTCGCTGCGATCTACGGGTGCCGTAGGGGCCCTCCCGCCCACCCGCCCGACTCGCCGGGTCTCGTCCGGCCCGTCGGGGGTCGCTGGTCGTGGGGGTGGTTCGGTGGGTTGTCCCCATGGCGCGCTTGCCGTGGGGGGCCTATCGTACGGCTCCAAACGATGTCCCGCCCCGAACCCTCCTCGCCCCATCCCGCCGAAGGAGCAAGCTCATGGCCGGAGTTCATGGATTCTTTCCGCCCAAGTCCGCGACGGGCCGCTCCTCGCTCATTCCGGCCCCGCCCTGGCGCTACTCGGGAGACCTCCTCACCGTCGAGTACCGGACCGACCCCGCCAGGGTCCGCGAACTCCTCCCCGCGCCGCTCGACCTGGCCGCCGACGACCCCGGCGCCGTCGCCCTGATCTGGGCCGACTGGCAGTCCTGCGGGGACGACAGGGCGGAGCTGCTGGACCCCGTGCGGGCCCAGTACAAGGAGTGCTTCGCCGTCGTGCGCTGTGGCCACCGCGGCCGTACCTACTCGCGCTGCGTCTACATCTGGGTCGACAAGGACTTCGCCATCGCCCGCGGCAACCACCAGGGCTACCCGAAGAAGCTCGGCTCGATCCACCTCACCCGGCCCCACCCTTTCGGCCCCGCTCCCCGTATAGAGGCGGGCGCCGCCTTCGGGGCCACCCTTGCCGCCGCCGACCGGCGTATCGCCCAGGCGGTGGTCACCCTGCGAGAGCCCGCCGAGACGAACGGCTTCGTCAACGCCCACCCCATGGCCCATCACCGCCAACTCCCCGCCATCGAGGGGAAGGGCCTTGCGCTCGATGAACTCGTCGCGTCCGGCGCCGCGTCCTTCGAGGGAGGTCAGCCCTGGTCGGGCGAGGCCGAACTCGACCTCTTCGACGCACCCACGGAGGAACTGGCCGCGCTGACGATCGAGGAGCCGATCGGCGCGTACTACCGACAGGTGGGAGTGGTCTGGAACGGCGGGACGCTGTTGGAGAGGAGTCTGTAGGGGGGAGCGGTGCGTCGCGCCTGTTTCAGCTGCGCCGAAACGGCCCCGTGGCCCCCCGCGTCCCCGTGCCGACCGAAACGCGTTAGCGTTTGAGCCCGTACGAATGCGCGTGGTGCTGATGGACGCGCCAGGTGCAGGCGACACACGGGTGACGCGCAGGCGACGACCGAGGACGAGGAGATACGGACGTGACGGGCTACCGCACCATCCGCGAGACCGAGAAGGCGGTCCGTGCCAAACTCGGCGGCACCCCCGTCAAGTACGAGCAGATGGCCGCCGTATCGAACATCTACCGCGCGGCGTCGGCCGTCCGGCAGCACTTCGAGAACTCCGTGCTGCGGGGGGCCGAGCTGACGTGGACGTCGTTCGTGGTGCTTTACGTGGTCTGGATCTGGGGCGAGATGGAGACGCGGTACGTCGCCGAGGAGGCGGGCATCTCCAAGGGCACGCTCACCGGCGTCGCCCGCACCCTGGCGGGGCGCGGCCTGCTCGAACGCCGGGGGCACCCGGACGACGGACGGCTCGCCCTGCTGCGGCTCACGGAGGAGGGGGAGCGGCTGATGGAGAAGGTGTTCCCCGCCTTCAACGCGGAGGAGGCCTTTGTCGCCGACGGTCTGACGGACGAGGAGTGCAGGACCCTGGCGGATCTGCTGCGGAAGATCGTGGTGCAGACGGAGGAGCGGGGGGAGGAGCGGCGGTTGGAGCTCCTGGACGGCGAGGAGCCGGCTCCCCGCCGCAGCGGGCGGCGCCCCCGAGGGTGATTACCGAGAGGTTTCAGCCCGTACGGGTTCCGAGAGGTTTCAGCCCGTCCGGCGTTTGAGGACGAGCTCGGCGGAGCTGGTGATGACGGTACCTACAAGGCCCCTGCGCCGAGCGGGTTTTCGGGAAGGGGCGGGGTTGGGGAAGAAGACGCCGCTCGAATCAACGCCCCGAACAACCCCTGCTGGGCCGCGTCCGACGCGGCGGTGTCTTCGGGGTGCCACTGGATCGCCGCGAACCACCCCTCCCCACCGGGAAGTTCAAGCGCCTCCACCGTCCCGTCCGCCGCCCACGCACTAGGCACAAGCCCTCGCCCCACCACCTCCACGCACTGGTGGTGAAAGCACGACACGGGCACCGACTCCACCCCGCCCATCGCACGCGCCACCGCAGAGCCCGACGCGACCCGCACGGAATGCACCCGGTGCCGGTGCGCCCCCGCCCCCGCCCCCAGCCCCAGCCCCAGCCCCGAGCCTGCCCCCACCCCACCCATGTCCTGCCGAAGCGTCCCCCCAAGCGCGACATTCACCACCTGCAACCCCCGGCACACCGCCAGCAAAGGCAGCCCGCAGGCCAGCGCGCACCGCGCGAGGGCGAGGTCGAACGCGTCCTGGGCGTCATCCACGTCGTACACGGACCCGTGCACCCGGACCCGCTCCCCGGAACCGGCCCCGCCCTCCACGTACCGCCAAGGCGCCAAGTCGCCGCCCCCCGGCAGCAGCAGCCCGTCGCAGCGGGCGAGCCGTGCCGCCGCTTCGTCCGGCGGGCCCGGCAGCATCATGAACGGCTCGCCGCCCGCACGGAACACCGCCTCCGCCAACGCCCGTGCCGTCACCACGGCCTCGTACCGGAGAGCGGAAGTCGACGCCGCGTAGCGCTGCGGCAGGGCGATCAGCGGGCGTGGCCTCAAAGCTGGATCCATGTGGTCTTCAGCTCGGTGTACTTCTCCACGGCGTGCACCGACTTGTCCCGCCCGTTCCCCGACTGCTTGTAGCCGCCGAACGGCACCGCCATGTCGCCCCGCTCATAGCAGTTGACCCACACCGAACCGGCCCGCAGGCGGCGCGCCACCGTGTGCGCGGTCGACAGGTCCGAGGTCCACAGGCCGGCCGCGAGCCCGTACTCCGTGTCGTTGGCGAGCGCGACCGCCTCGTCGAGCGAGCCGAACGTGAGGACGGAAAGGACCGGACCGAAGATCTCCTCGCGGGCGAGCGGCATGTCCGGGGTGACCTGGTCGAAGACCGTCGGTGCGAAGTAGCTGCCGCCGGGCAGGACTTCACGCCGTACGCCACCGGCCCGCAGCCGCGCGCCGCTCTCCGCGCCCCGCCGTACGTGCTCCCGGACGGAGTCGGCCCTGGCCGCTCCCGCGAGCGCGCCCATCTCGGTGGCGGGGTCGAGGGGATCGCCCACCCGCAGGGTCCCGGCCCGTTCGACGACCGCCGCCGTCACTTCCTCCGCCACCGACTCGTGGACGAGGAGCCGCGAGGGCGCCGTGCACATCTCGCCCTGGTTGAAGAAGATGCCCCAGGCGGCGGTGGCCGAGGCAGTCGCGAGGTCGGGGGCGTCGGGCAGGATGATGTTGGGGGACTTGCCGCCGAGCTCCAGCCATACGCGCTTGAGGTTGGAGTCGGCCGCGTAGTGGAGGAAGCGGCGGCCCACCGCAGTGGAGCCGGTGAAGGCCAGTACGTCCACGTCCGGATGGCTGCCGAGCGCGCGGCCCGTGGTCGGGCCGTCGCCCGCGACGACGTTCAGGACGCCGGGCGGCAGGCCCGCCTCGTCGGCTATCCGGCCGAGCAACAGGGCGGACAGAGGCGTGAGTTCGGAGGGTTTCAGGACCACCGTGCAGCCGACCGCGAGCGCGGGGGCAATCTTCCGGGCCGCCAGGGTCAGCGGGAAGTTCCACGGGACCACCGCGCCGACGACGCCGGACGGTTCGCGTGTGACGAGCGCGAGCGCGCCGGGCTCGGAGTGCGGGGCGGTGTCGGTCAGCTTGTCGGCGAGCTGGCCGTACCAGCGGAACGTGTACGCGAGGGCGCCCAGTTCGATGTCGTACGACTCCGTGATGGGTTTGCCGTTCTCCAGGGTGATCGTGAGGGCCAGTTCAGAGCGGTGCTCTTCGACGAGAGCGGCGATCCGCAGCAGGACCCGGCCCCGGTCCTCGGGGGAGAGGCGCGGCCAAGGGCCCGTGTCGAAGGCGCGGCGGGCGGCGGAGACCGCCTGGTCCACCTCCTTCTCGCCCGCGTCCGCGACCAGTGCGAGCGTGCGCCCGTCGCGCGGGGAGATGACCGGGAACGTGCTTCCGGAACCGTCCGCGTCGGCGCCCGCGATGCGGTGCCGGGTGGGGAACGTGAGCGCTTCGGCCCGGTGCGTCCAGTCCTGGTGGCTGACGGCCAGGGCGTCGTCCGGCATGGAGGCCTCCCGGATATCTCGTTTGAGTTCAAACGATAGCTGAATAGGGCTCCTCCATCGAGGGGTTGACCCCGTCGCGTGGCCGCTCCTAATGTTGTTTGGGTTCAAACGAACTGGAACTGGAGGAAGTCATGGCTCCCCCCGCTCCCGTACCGCCCGTGAATCCGTCGGGTTCCCCGCACTCCCCGCCT
The DNA here is from genome assembly GCF_014649775.1 of Streptomyces longisporoflavus. Lineage (GTDB taxonomy): Bacteria > Actinomycetota > Actinomycetes > Streptomycetales > Streptomycetaceae > Streptomyces > Streptomyces longisporoflavus. The sequence goes on from NZ_BMTR01000005.1 coordinate 25,041, forward strand.
CCCTCGCACACGGCGACCGTCGCCGGCGTCCCCGTCGACACCCGGCACTGGATCGGCGGAGAGCGCCTCGCCTCCGCTTCCGCCACTGCCCCGGCCACCTTCACCGACCACTCGCCCATCGACGGCGCCCCGCTCGCCGAGATCGCCCGCGGGGGTGTCGCGGAGGCGCGGGCGGCCGTGGTCGCCGCCCGCGATGCCTTTCCCGCCTGGGCCGCCACCCCGCCCGCCGAGCGCGCCCGGCTCCTGCACGCCGTCGCCGACGGAGTCGAGGCCCGTGCCGAGGACCTCGCCGCCGTCGAGACCGCCGACAACGGCGCGCTCCTGCGTTCCCATCGCCGCGGCGTCATGCCCCGAGTCGCCCACAACCTCCGCTACTTCGCCGACCGCCTCCTCGCCCTCGCCCACGACGACTTCGAGACCAGGGGCCACACCAACCACGTGAGCTGGGACCCGGCGGGCCCGGCCGTGCTCATCACGCCGTGGAACGCGCCGCTGATGCTCGCCAGTTGGAAGATCGCGCCCGCGCTCGCCGCCGGGAACACCGTCGTCCTCAAGCCCGCCGAGTGGACCCCGCTGACCGCCTCGCTCTTCGCGGACATCGCGCACGAGGCGGGGCTGCCGGCCGGGGTCCTCAATGTGGTGCAGGGGTACGGCGCGGAGGTGGGCGAGCCCCTTGTCGCCGACCCCGACGTGCGCCGGATCAGCTTCACCGGGTCCGTGCCCACCGCGCGGCGGATCGCAGCGGCTTCGGCCGCGCACCTCGTGCCGTGCAGCTTCGAGCTGGGAGGCAAGTCCCCGCTGCTCGTCTTCGCCGACGCTGATCTGGAGCTCGCGGCCGACCTCGCCGTCGAGCAGTTCGACAACGCGGGGCAGATCTGCCTGGCCGCCACCCGCATCCTGGTCGAGGAGTCCGTACGGGATGCGTTCCTCGGTCACTTTCTTGACCGGGTCACGAAGTTGACCCAGGGAGATCCGCGCGACGAGACCACCGACATCGGGCCCAACATCCACCCCCGGCACGTCGAGCGCGTCGACGGATTCGTGCGGCGCGCCCTGGACGCGGGCGCGAAGGCGGTCACCGGCGGCGGCCGCAACACCGCCCTCGGCGGGAACTATTACCTCCCCACCCTCCTCACCGACGTCGCGCAGCACTCCGAGATCGTGCAGGAAGAGGTCTTCGGGCCCGTCCTCACCCTCCAGACCTTCCCCGACGGCGACGAGGACGAGGCCGTGCGCCTCGCCAACGGCACCCGCTTCGGCCTCGCCGCCACCCTCGCCACCGGCGACCGCGAGCGCGCCGGCCGGGTCAGCGCGCGGTTCGTCGCCGGGACGGTCTGGGTCAACTGCTTCTTCGTACGCGATCTCTCCGCGCCCTTCGGCGGCTCCCGCGATTCGGGCATCGGGCGCGAGGGCGGCGACTGGTCCTTCGACTTCTACTGCGACCTCAAGAACACCGTCACTGCTCCGAAGGGGTGGGCCCGCCATGGGTGAGATCGTCGGGGCGGGGCTTCTCGCCCATGTGCCCACCATCGTGCTGCCCGAGGCGACCCGCAAGGAGCTCAACGGAGGCCGCGAGATCAGCCTCGTTCCCGGACTGCGGCGGCTGCGCGAAGAGGTCTTCGAGACCCTCGACCACGACACCGTCGTCGTCCTCGACTCGCACTGGGCCACCACGGTCGAGTTCGTCGTCTCCGCGCACGCCCGCCGCGCCGGTCTCTTCACCTCGGAGGAGCTGCCGCGCGGCATGTGCAGGATGCCGTACGACTATCCGGGTGACCCCGAACTCGCCGCGTCCATAGCGGAGTTCGCCGACCGGCACGAAACCTGGATCACCCCGGTCGACGATCCGTTCCTGCCGGTCCACTACGCCACGATCAATCTCTGGAAGTACCTCGGCGAAGGCCTCCCGGACAAGAGATGGCTCTCGATCGGCGTCTGCCAGACCGGCGACACCGAGGACCACCTGCGGCTCGGCCGCGCCCTCGCCGACGGCATCGCCGCGCTGCCCGGCCGCAAGGTCCTGCTCATCGCGTCCGGCGCCCTCTCGCACACCTTCTGGCCGCTGCGGCAGCTGCGCGCCCACGAGTCGAGCGAGCCGACCCACATCCGCACACCGGAGGCGCGGGCCGCCGACGAGCGGCGCATCGAGTGGCTGGAGCGCGGTGACCACGCCACGGTCCTGCGCACCATGCCCGAGTTCCTCGCCCACAAGCCCGAGGCGCGCTTCGGCCACTACCTGATGATGATCGGTGCTCTCGGAGAAGAGCAGTGCTCCGCGCCCGGGCGCCCCTTCAGCGAGTACGAGAACTCGGTCGGCACCGGCCAGATGCACCTCTGGTTCGACCGCCCCGCCGACGGCTGGACCGGCACCCCGGCCCACCGAGCTCAGCAAGCCCCGCACGCCCCGCGCGCCCGGCACGCCGAGAGCGAGGTCTTTTCCGTATGACCAAAACCGTCGAATACCGCCGCATCCTCCTCGAAGGCGCGGCAGCCAGGGTCGTACGGGAGGGGGACGAGCTGGTCGCGGCCGACGGCCGCCGCGTGAAGGCGTCGGAGGCACACCACCTCCCTCCCGTACGCCCCTCCAAGGTGATCGCCGTCCACCTCAACCACCGCAGCCGCGTCGAGGAGTTCGGCGTCAGCCTGCCGCCCGCGCCCACCTACTTCCACAAGCCCGTGTCGGCGCTGAACGCGCACGGCGGCGCGGTCGTCCGGCCCGAGGGCTGCAAGTACCTCAACTACGAGGGCGAGATCGGCATCGTCATCGGCCGGACCTGCCGCAACGTCGCCCCCGCCGACGTGGGCGCGTACATCGCGGGCTACACCGTCGCCAACGACTACGGCCTGCACGACTTCCGCGACACCGACGCCGGTTCGATGCTCAGGGTGAAGGGCTCCGACACGCTCTGCCCGCTGGGCCCCGGCCTCGTCACCGGGTGGGACTTCCGCTCCAAGTACCTGCGGACCTACGTCAACGGCGAGCTCGTGCAGGACGGCTCGACCGACGAGATGCAGTGGGACATGCACTACCTCGTCGCCGACATCGCCCGCACGATCACCCTCGAGCCGGACGACGTGCTCCTGTCCGGCACCCCGGCGGGCTCCCGTCCCGTCCGGCCCGGAGACGTGGTCGAGGTCGAGGCCGAGGGCCTCGGCCGGCTCGCCAACCGCATCGTCACCGGCCCCACCGCCATCCGCACCGACGTCGGCGCGCAGCCCACGGAGTCCGAGGAGGTCGTGTCGACGGCCTTCGGAGGCGACTGGGAGTTTCGCGGCCGGCGGCCTCCGCGCCGCTGAAACCCCCACTGCTTGCCGCTGCCCCCCACTGCTGAAGGAGTTCACATGCTCAAGGTGACCGTTGACCTGGACGTCTGCCAGGACCACGGACAGTGCGTCTTCGCCGCGCCGGACGTCTTCGAGCTCGACGATGACGGCCGTCTCGCCTACGTCGGGACGCCCGACGAAAGCCTGCGCGCCGACGTCGAGGACGCCGCCGACGTCTGCCCGCTCCAGGCCATCCGGATAGAGGGCTGACCCGCCGTGGCACCGGCGGGGATAGCCGTCGTGGGCGCGTCGCTCGGGGGCCTGCGGGCGGCCGAACAGCTCCGTGCGGCGGGGTGGAGAGGGGCGATCACGGTGTACGGGGACGAGCCGCACCTCCCGTACAACCGGCCGCCGCTCTCCAAGGAGGTCCTCGCGGGCGAGGCCCCCGCCGCCGTCACGACGCTGCGCCGGCGCCCCAGCGTCGACGACGTGGAATGGCGGCTCGGCACGGCGGTCGCGTCCGCCGACCTGGCCGCGCGCACGCTCACCCTGGCCGACGGTTCGGTCCACGGGTACGAGGGCCTGGTGGCCGCTACAGGGGTGCGGCCACGCAGGCTTCCGTTGAGCGGGGGCCCGCCACGGCATGTCGTACGGACGCTGGAGGACTCGGCGGCGCTGCGTACCGAACTGGCGGAGGGCGTACGGGTCCTTGTGGTCGGCGCCGGGTTCATCGGCTGCGAGGTGGCGGCCACGGCTCGCAAGGCGGGCTGCGAGGTGACGGTCGTCGCGCCGGAGGCCGAGCCGATGATGCTCGCGGTGGGCGAGGAGCCCGGCAGGGTGCTGCGCCGGCGGCACGAGGCGCGCGGGGTGCGGTTCCGGATGGGGCGGCTCGTCGCGGGGCTGACTGCCGGGGGCGCGGTGCTCGACGACGGCAGCGAGTGCGCGGCCGATGTCGTGATCGAGGCGATCGGTTCGCTGCCGAACGTGGAGTGGCTGGGGGCGGGGGCAGTCCCGGGGCAGGGGGCGGGGGCGGGCCCGGGGGTCGGGGGCCTCGATCTGACGGACGGCATCCTCTGTGACGCTCATCTGCGGATCGGGGGACTTCCGTACGCGGTGGCCGTGGGGGACGTGGCGCGTTTCCCGAACCCGCGCTACGGGGCGCTCGCGCGGCGGGTCGAGCACTGGTCGATGCCGTCGGACTGCGCGCGGCACGCGGCGCGGGTGCTGGTGGCGGGGCTCGGGAGCGGCGGCGGAGGCGGGGGCCGAGACGGTGGCGGAGCCGGTGGCGGTGACGGAGGCGGGGAGCACGGTCTGGCGCCGTTCGCGCCGCTGCCGTCCTTCTGGAGCGACCAGTTCGATGTGCGGGTGCAGTCGTTCGGGCTGCCGGGGGCGGGCGACGAGGTCCGGCTCCTCGCGGGGGAGCCCGATGCGGGGGACGGCGGCGGTGGCGGGGACGTGGTGTACGGCTACTACCGGGGTGACCGGCTGGTGGGGGTGGTCGCGCTGGGCGGGACCAGGGCGGCGGCCCTGGCGGGCGGCTATCGGGGGGAGCTCATGGCGCTGCCCGACGAGGTCCGCAAATCACCGGTGCTCTGATGACCGCCGCAGATCTGGCCGGAACACCGTCACCCGTCCTCGGCACGCGATCGGCTCTGCTCGCGGCCCGTGCCCCGCTCCACCGCTCAAGTGGAGGTCGTGGCCTCGCGGGCGTCTCGGATCGCGTCCGGATGCTGACATCCGGCCGCTTCAAACGGCGTGATTCTCGCCACCCCTGATAGGGGTTGCGCTCAGATGAGCGGATCTTGGGCGGCTGCACTTCTCCAAGGGGTGGCACTCAGTGCCACTGCTCGATCATTCATGAGGTGAACTCACATCTGAGAATTTGACGCTCATCTGAGCGAATTGCAGGTTCTACGGGGGTGGACCCTTCAAGAGTTGAACAAATACTCGCTGGCTCAGCTACTGCTCAGTCACTTTCGATCTACTGGCGGACGGGTGGTTACGGCCGTATGACGCGCAAGTGGACGTACCCAGGTGCCTTCGATCTGGGTATGTTCCTCGCCGTCAGGGCAGCCACCGAGTCCTCGAGGAGTCGAGACCCGTGTCGGAAAACAAAGATCCCCACGTAGCGCAGAACGACGCGAGCGACGCGAGCGATGCGAGCCAAGCGGCCGTGAAGTTCGTTTACGACTTCACCGAGGGCAACAGGAACCTCAAGGACCTTCTCGGCGGCAAGGGCGCGAACCTCGCCGAGATGACCAACCTCGGGCTGCCCGTCCCTCCGGGCTTCACGATCACCACAGAGGCCTGCAAGACCTACCTCGCAAGCGGCGAGGAGCCGGTCGAGCTGCGCGACGAGGTGAGCGCGCACCTCGATGCCCTCGAGCAGAAGATGGGCAAGAAGCTCGGTCAGTCCGATGACCCGCTGCTCGTCTCGGTCCGCTCGGGCGCCAAGTTCTCGATGCCCGGCATGATGGACACCGTCCTGAACATCGGTCTCTCCGACAAGTCGGTGTCGGGCCTGGCCAAGCAGTCCGGCGACGACCGCTTCGCGTGGGACTCCTACCGCCGCCTCATCCAGATGTTCGGCAAGACCGTCCTGGACGTCGACGGCGAGCTCTTCGAGGACGCCCTGGAGGCCGCCAAGGCCGCCAAGAAGGTCACGGTCGACACCGACCTGGAGGCCGCGGACCTGAAGAAGCTGGTCACGAAGTTCAAGAAGATCGTAAAGACCGAGGCCGGGCGCGACTTCCCGCAGGACCCGCGCGAGCAGATGGACCTCGCGATCCGCTCGGTCTTCGAGTCGTGGAACACCGACCGCGCCAAGCTCTACCGCCGCCAGGAGCGCATCCCCGGCGACCTCGGCACCGCCGTCAACATCTGCTCCATGGTCTTCGGCAACCTCGGCCCCGACTCCGGTACGGGCGTCGCGTTCACCCGCGACCCGGCCAGCGGCCACCAGGGCGTGTACGGCGACTACCTGCAGAACGCGCAGGGCGAGGACGTCGTGGCGGGCATCCGCAACACGGTCCCGCTCGCCGATCTGGAGCAGATCGACAAGAAGTCGTACGACCAGCTCATGCAGATCATGGAGACCCTCGAAACGCACTACAAGGACCTGTGCGACATCGAGTTCACCATCGAGCGCGGCCAGCTGTGGATGCTCCAGACCCGCGTCGGCAAGCGCACCGCCGGTGCCGCCTTCCGCATCGCGACGCAGCTCGTCGACCAGGGCCTGATCGACGAGGCCGAGGCGCTGCAGCGCGTCAACGGCGCCCAGCTCGCCCAGCTGATGTTCCCGCGCTTCGACGAGACCGCGAAGGTCGAGCAGCTCGGCCGGGGTATCGCCGCGTCACCCGGTGCCGCGGTCGGCAAGGCGGTCTTCGACTCGTACACCGCCATCAAGTGGTCGCGTTCGGGCGAGAAGGTCATCCTGATCCGCCGTGAGACCAACCCCGACGACCTCGACGGCATGATCGCGGCCGAGGGCATCCTCACCTCGCGCGGCGGCAAGACCTCGCACGCCGCCGTCGTCGCCCGCGGCATGGGCAAGACGTGCGTCTGCGGCGCCGAGGAGATCGAGGTCGACACCAAGCGGCGGCGCCTGACCGCGGCCGGCGGTGTGGTCGTCGAGGAGGGCGACGTCGTCTCCATCGACGGCTCGACGGGCAAGGTCTACCTGGGCGAGGTGCCCGTGGTGCCCTCGCCGGTCGTCGAGTACTTCGAGGGCCGGATGCACGCGGGTGCCGACGACGCCGACGAGCTGGTCGGCGCCGTGCACCGGATCATGGCGTACGCGGACCGGGTGCGCCGCCTGCGGGTCCGTGCCAACGCCGACAACGCGGAAGACGCCCTCCGCGCCCGCCGCTTCGGTGCCCAGGGCATCGGCCTGTGCCGCACCGAGCACATGTTCCTCGGCGAGCGCCGCGAGATGGTCGAGCGGCTGATCCTCGCCGACGCGGACGAGGAGCGCGAGAAGGCCCTGGAGGAGCTTCTGCCGCTCCAGAAGCGCGACTTCGTGGAGCTCTTCGAGGCGATGGACGGCCTTCCGGTCACCGTCCGCCTCCTCGACCCGCCCCTGCACGAGTTCCTGCCGGACATCACGGAGCTCTCGGTCCGTGTGGCCCTCGCGGAATCCCGCAAGGACAGCAACGAGAACGACCTGCGCCTGCTCCAGGCCGTGCACCGCCTGCACGAGCAGAACCCGATGCTGGGCCTGCGCGGCGTACGCCTCGGCCTCGTCATCCCCGGCCTGTTCACCATGCAGGTACGCGCCATCGCCGAGGCCGCGGCCGAGCGCAAGAGCGCCAAGGGCGACCCGCGTGCGGAGATCATGATTCCGCTCGTCGGCACGGTCCAGGAGCTGGAGATCGTCCGCGAGGAGGCCGAGCTGGTCATCGCGGAGGTCGAGGAGACGACCGGCGTGGAGCTGAAGCTCTCGCTCGGCACCATGATCGAGCTGCCGCGGGCCGCGCTCACGGCGGACCAGATCGCGGAGGCCGCCGAGTTCTTCTCCTTCGGCACGAACGACCTCACGCAGACCGTATGGGGCTTCTCGCGCGACGACGTGGAGGCGAGCTTCTTCACGGCGTACCTGGAGAAGGGCATCTTCGGGGTCTCCCCGTTCGAGACCATCGACAAGGACGGCGTGGGCAAGCTGGTACGGGACGCCGTGGCCGCCGGCCGGGCCACCCGCCCCGACCTGAAGCTCGGCGTCTGCGGCGAGCACGGCGGCGACCCGGAGTCCGTCCACTTCTTCCACGAGGTGGGCCTGGACTACGTCTCCTGCTCCCCGTTCCGCATCCCGGTGGCCCGCCTTGAGGCGGGGCGCGCCGCGTCGGAGTCGGCGGGCAGCGACCACCGGTAGCCCTTCCCGGGCCACCGGTAAAACTCCGGAGCCGACGCCGTGTCCCCGACCCTCACCGATACGGCGCCGGCTCCGGTCCACCAGGAAGGGGCAGCTCCCTGTGCGGGGGAGCTGCCCCTTCGGCATGAGCAAGCCCTCGCGGCCCGCGCATGAGCAGCGGCACGGGCCGCACCCTCCCCTCATCCCCTCATCTCCTCATCGCCGAACCCCCTTGAGCGTCTGCCGCAGCGCCTTGCCTTCCGTGCAGTGGCCCGTCTCGTCTGCGCACTGCTCGCAGCTCTGGACGTGGTCGAGGACCACCCGGCACGCATGCGGCTCCGTGCAGAGTCGGCAGCCGCGGGGGAACCAGACGAAGTCGGTGTCGAACCTTCGCTCGCAGCGGGGGCCGAGCTCGACGGCGTTCTCTGTGGTGAGGACGACGGCACACCAGACACAGGCCCGGCCGCACGTCTGCGCCACGGACAACGCCGCGGGGTCGGGCACTTCGATCAGCAGCCGGGTGTGAAGGGTGCCCGGTCTGCTTCCCGGGCCAGGTCCTGGGCCCGTGCTCTCGCCCATGTCGACTCCATTCCGGTCGGCCGTGCCCCGGGCCGTCCACGCGGTCGCCGAGGCGTCGTACGACTCATGGAATCGGTTCGCTACACACGGTGACAGGGACGTGGCGTCCTAGTTTCGTGACGCTATTCGCCGATGCCGGTCCCGATGCCGACCCCGGTCCCGTTCTCGATCCCGAGGAACTCCGCCAACGGCCGCAGGCCCGCCGGGTGCTTGGGGAGCGCCCATAGATCGCGCACGATGGCTACCGCCAATGTGTGGTGCTGCATCCACGTCGGCGCCACACGGCGAAGCGACTCAAGTGCCCTCACCGCTCCCGTCGCGTCCCCCAGATCCGTATGGGCCCGGGCCACGTCCAACAGCAGCCACGTCCGCCAGGACGGGGGGACGTCCTTGGCCAGTCGCATGCCCTTCGCCAGGGTCAAGGCGTCCTCGGGACGGCCGTACTGGACAGCCAGGCGGACGCGTTCGATGCGTACCGATGACGGGCTGAACACGCTGACCATGCGGCTGTCGCTGCCCTGAGGCAGGTGCGCCACACGGGCGGCCTCCTTCTCGGCGTGCGCCATCAACGCGGCAGCTCGCTCGTAGTCGTTGCTGCGCGCGGCCGATGTGGCGGCCGACATGGTCAGCGCGCCCCAGACCTTCAGACCGTCTGCCGTGGCCGTGTGCCCGCCGTCCTTGGTGTCGCCGGCGGCGTGCAGGGCGATGCTCAGGGCGTCGCCGAGTCGCCCTTGCCGCTGGTAGGTCCACGCAACGGAGTTGACGATCATGGGGCGTAGCAGGGGGTCGGACGATCGCCCCGCAGCGTCTATGGCGCGCTCCAGGCCGATGAGCGCGAGGTCCGTCTTCCCCATGCGTACGGCGACGTGCCCGGCAAGTTGGAGGGCCTTGGCCAGCGCTGCGAAACCGGCTCTCCGGTCGTCGTCGGCCGAGACCGTGGCCGCGTGCGCGTCCGAGATCATGTCGGGCAGCGCCTTCATCACCGTGTCGAACTCGGCCGCGTGGTACTGCGTCCAGCCGTCCGCGATCTGATCGCGCAGGCCGGGCAGGGAGAAATCGGGCCCCGGCGGCTCCGGTTCCGGCCCCCAGAGGGCAGGCATGACGGCGCGCCGGACCGCCACGAAGCGCGGCCCGTCGTTCTCTCCCGTCGAGGAGACGGCCGGCGGATCCCCGAGGAGTGTCGTCAGCTCCACGCCGAGACCGTTCGCCAGGGCATGAAGCGTGGGCAAGCGCGCCGAGTGTTTCCGCCGTTGCTCGAGCTGCCGGATCACGTCCACCGATACGCCGGACCGCTCGGCCAACTCCTCCTGCGTCAGGGAGGCCAGGCGGCGCAGGCGGCGGAGAGTTCGCCCCAGGTCGTCGTTTGCCACGCCGTCACGGTACGCCGCTGTCACGGTAGGCCGACCCCGGCCGTGCTGACCTGCGGCCTCCAGGAGCTACTTCGGGTCGCGATACTGGCGGCCCCAGCAGGCACGGACCAGGAGACGGCAAGTGACCGGCGACACCCGCATAGACCCGCCCCGCTTCGGCAGTGAACGTGAAACGCTGCGGGCCTTTCTCGACTACCACCGCGCCACGCTCGCCATGAAGTGCGAAGGGCTCACCGACGAGGAGTTGCGGCAGCAGTCCATGCCGCCGTCCACGCTCTCGCTGCTCGGTCTCGTGCGGCACATGGCGGAGGTGGAGCGTGCCTGGTTCCGGCGGGTGTTCGAGGACCATGACGTGCCCCTGGTCTGGTCCGACGAGATCGATTTCCAGGCGGCCTACGACGCGAGCGACTCGACCAGGAGCGAGGCGTTCACCGCCTGGGAGGCCGAGGTGGAGAACTCGCGCCGCGTCGAGCGTGCGGCCGAGTCGCTCGACCGGAGCGGGTACCAGCCGCGGTGGGGCGAGGACGTGTCGCTGCGGATGGTGATGGTGCACGTGCTCCTGGAGTACGGCCGTCATAACGGGCACGCGGACTTCCTGCGGGAGGGTGTGGACGGGGCGGTCGGGGCCTGAGGGCGTGGCGTAAGCATCGAGCGATCCGCGCGCGGCGGCGCTAGCAGCGGTTCCTGCCCGCCGTGACGCGGAAACGAAGGCGGCAGATCACCGCGTCCGTGTCCCTGCGGACGGCATGTGCGAGGACCGAGCCGCGCTGGTTCTGCAGGAGTCGCTGCCAGACGTGGGCCGGCTCCACCTCCGGAATCAGGACGGTGACGCGCGTGGCGGGGTGGTACGTGTAGATCTTCTGTACGTACGCCGACACCGGCCGCCCCACCGCGCGCGTCAGCGAGGACAGTTCCACCAGGTCGACCCCCGGGTTCCACAACTCCCAGTCGCGCCGCAGTGCCTCCGTGGCGCGCCGGTCCTCGTCGCCGGGTTGGGTGACCGTGACCGCGCGCACCTCGTCGCCCAGCGACACCGCGGCGTTCAGGGCCTCGCAGGTCAGGCGGGACAGGTTCGAGACGGGGACGATGACCAGGGAGTGGTCGCGGTGCGGGGCCTCCGGGACGCGACCGAGGTCCAGGTCCTCGCCGATCCTGCGGTAGGCGCGGTGCACGGCCTCGAAGCAGAGCACGATCGCGGGCAGCGCGAGGACGATCAGCCAGGCGCCCTCGGTGAACTTGGTGGCCGTCACGACCACCGCCGAGACGCCGGTCAGTACGGCGCCGAAGCCGTTGAGCAGCGCCTTCGCGGGCCTGCCCGCGGCACGCCAGTGCAGGACCATCCCGGTCTGGCAGAGCGTGAAGCCGACGAAGACACCGATGGCGAAGAGCGGCACGAGGGTGTTGGTGTCGCCGCCCGAGAAGACGAGCAGCCCGGCCGATACGACGGCGAGCGCGAGGACGCCGTGCCGGTGGACCTGACGGTCGGCCTTGAGGGCGAAGACGTGCGGGAGGTAGTTGTCGCGGGCGAGCAGGCTCATCAGGACCGGCAGACCGCCGAAGGACGTGTTGGCCGAGAGGGCGAGCAGGATCATCGTGGCGAACTGAACCACGTAGAAAGCCCAGTTGTGACCGAGTGAGGCGTCCGCGAGCTGCGCGAGGACCGTCACGCCCTCGACCGGCTGGAGCCCGAAGCGGGAGATCAGCACGGACAGGCCTATCAGCATCACGCCGAGCAGCGCGCCGAGCGCGACCTCCGCGTGCTGGGCGCGCCTGACGCGCGGGGCGCGGAAGGACGGCACGGCGTTGGCGATGGCCTCGACGCCGGTGAGTGCCGAGCAGCCCGACGCGAACGCTTTCAGGAGGAGCAGCGCGCCGACGGCCGTGGCGTTGTCCGCGAGGACCGAGGCGTGGCCCTCGGCAGCCGCCGTGCTGACCGGCCCTCCGCGGAACAGGCCGACCACGATCATGGTGAGGATCGCGCCCACGAACACGGCGGTCGGGGCGATGAAGACGCGCGCCGAGTCGACGATGCCGCGCAGGTTGACCGCCGTGACGACGACGAGGACGGCCAGGCATATCCACACCCGGTCGCCGTACAGCTCCGGGAAGGCGGAGGTGAGTGCCGCGACGCCCGCGGTGACGGCGACGGCGACGTTCAGGACGTAGTCGAGTACCAGCGACGCCGCGGCGACCAGGCCCGCCCGGCGGCCCAGACGGGCCTTGGCCGCGGCGTAACTGCCGCCGCCGTCGGGGAAGGCGGCGATGACCTGACGGTAGGAGGCGACGAGAACGGCGAGCAGCGAGGCGATGCCAAGGGTCACCGGCAGCGTGAAGCCGAGGCCGTACCCGCCCGCCGCCGCCAGGACCAGGACGATGGCCTCGGGCCCGTAAGCCACCGAGGCCATCGCGTCCAGCGAGAGCGCGGCGAGCCCCTGCACGGCGGTCAGCCGGTGCCGCTCCTCTGCGCTCGCCCTGGCGCCGGCGTCCGGCGGGCGGGCGGTGCCCACCGGACGGCGGTCCGGGGTCTCGGAAACGGCGGACACAGCGGACACGGCGGACACGGCAGACACGGCAGACACGGTGGAGTCAGTGGAGTCGGTGGTCATGGGCGGGCCTCTCCGGGCGGGTTCGTTCGGTCGAGCGATGCCCAGCGTGGGCGGGCTCCGGACGGCTCGCGCGCCCCCTTGCCGACTCCTTGGCGCGTACGAGGTGGATCTTCACGTCCCTTTGACGGGCGGGGGATGCGGGGCTCGCGGGGGTCGCCGCGGCGTCAGCGGTACGTCAAGGAAGGCCCGCGCGGAGTAACCGGGACGTCAACGCCGGTGACGCGTCGGGGATGCCGTCCTACGGTGCCGCACATGGAAGACGACAGGGGCGGGGACGTGCGGTACGCGGCGGGGGCCGTGGGCGACCGGCGCTGGGCGGCCGACGTACGGGCCGCCGTATTCTGCGCCCTCGCGCTCTTCGTGCTGATCGACCTCGTCGACTGGGCGAACGGCACGTGGGACACGCTGCGGTCCGGGCTGTGGGCGGGGATTTCGGGGCTGCTCTATCTGGCCCTGCATCCGGTGCGGGTGACGGCGGGGCCGGGATGGCTCGGAGTGCGGGGGGTACTGCGGCGGCGGCATGTGTGTACGGGTCTTTTGACCGCCGTGCGGTACAGCGAGGGAGTCGCCGCGCGGCTCGTGCTGTGCGACTCGCTCGGGAATCGGGTGGAGGTCGATCCCCGGGTGCTCGCGGAGAACCCGTTGTTGTTGCACCGGCTCGACTCGGGAGCGCGGGACGCGCGGACATGCGGGCTGCTGCGGACCGGCTCCGATGTGCTCGGGAGCCTGGTGGCCCGGCTTGACGGGGATGCGGCGAAGAGGGTTTTTGAGGTGTCCGGGCTGCGGTGAGGCCGCACGCCCGAGCCGGGCGGCTTCCCGTGAACTCGCTGAGCCGCCTGAACGTCAGCCCCGTCAGCCCTTCACGCCCTCACCTCCGCAACGCCCCGTACTCCACCCCCGTCAACCCCACCGAAGCCGACCAGAGTCGTTCGCTCGCCGTGTCGTTCAGGGTCCACCTCGCTCGCCATGACTTGCCCGGCGCCCCCTGCCAGCCCAGCACGCGCGGCCCGGTGAAGGAGTCCGGGCGGACGCCCCGTGCCGTGGCCGCGTACAGCGTCGGCAGTGCGCCCGTGGCCGCGGGCTGGGCCACGACGCGGTTGCCGAGCCGCATCACGCGCTCGACGATCTTGCGGCCCTCCATCTTGGGCGCGGCGGCCTGGAGGTTCGTCTCCGCGTAACCGGGGTGGGCCGCGGCGGCCACGATGCCGGAGCCGCGGGCCGCAAGACGCCGCGCCAGTTCGTGGACGAAGAGGAGGTTCGCCGACTTGGAGCGGGCGTAGGCGATCCAACGGCGGTAGCTGCGCGCGCTGTTGAGGTCGCCCATGTCGATGTTGGCCAGGACGTGGACCGCGCTGGAGACGGTCACGATCCGCGCCCCCGGCGTCCGGAGCAGTCGGGGCAGCAGCAGCCCGGTGAGCGCGAAGTGGCCCAGGTGGTTGACGCCGAACTGCGTCTCGAAGCCGTCCGCCGTCTGCCGGTAGGGCAGCGCCATCACGCCCGCGTTGTTGATGAGCAGATCGAGGCCCTCACCGTGGCCGTCCCGGTCGTACGACGCCGCGAACTCCCGCACCGAGCTCAGATCCCCGAGGTCGAGTCGTCTGAACTCCGCCACGGCGGAGGGGACATCGGACCGCAGCTCTTCGAGCGCCCGCGTCCCCCTCTCCACGCTGCGGCAGGCGAGCACCACGCGCGCGCCACGGCGGGCGAGTTCGCGTGCCGTGACATAGCCGATGCCGCTGTTGGCGCCGGTGACCACGGCCGTACGGCCGCTCTGGTCGGGTATGTCGCTCGCGTTCCAGCCCGTCATGGCAGCTCCCTCTGTTTGGGCGGCGCACGCTGTTCCTGCCCGAGAGTAGGCCCTGAGCAGGCCGCGGAGGAGGGAGCGTCAGGCCCCGGAGGAGGGAGCGGGCGTCAGGCCGCCGCGCCCCCGTCGATCACCAGGTCCGCCCCGACCACCGACGCCGCTTCGTCCGACGCGAGGTAGAGCACGGCGGCGGCCACCTCCTCGGTCGACGAGACACGGCCGAGCGGTGTCGCCGTCTTCATGCGCTCCGTGCGCTCGGCCTCGCTCTCGCCGCCCTGCAACGACATGCTCGTGTCCGACGCGCCGGGGCTCACGGCGTTGATCCGTATCCCGTCCCGGATGTACTCGGCCGCCGCGCCCTTGGTGAGCGCGGAGACCGCGGCCTTGGTGGCGCCGTACGCGGTGGTCCCGGGGACGCGCACGTGGGCGCCGAGGTTGGAGCCGACGTTGACGATCGCCCCGCCGCCGGGCTGCGTACGCATCTGCCGCACCTCGGCCTGGAGCGCGAGCAGTACGCCGGTGACGTTGATGTCGAGCATCGTGCGCCACTCCTCCTCGGGCAGCTCGGCGACCGGCTGACCCGCGCGCAGGACGCCCGCGTTGTTGACGGCCACGTCCAGGGAGCCGAACCGTTCCACGGTGGCGTCGACGAGCGCCGCGAGGTCGGCGGAGCGCGAGACGTCGGCGGTGACGGCGATCGCCGTGCCGCCCGCGTCCTCGACGAGGCCCACGGTCTCCTTGAGCGGGCCCTCGGTCCGCCCGGCGACCACGACGTTCGCGCCCTCGGCGGCGAAGGCGAGTGCCATGGCGCGGCCGAGGCCGGAGCCGCCGCCGGTGACGAGGGCCGTGCGGCCGGCGAAACGGGTGCGCGCCGCCGTGGTCGTTGAATTTGTTGCAGTCATGACAGGTCTCTTTTCTTGAACGATCGGTTCAGTATCAGGGCATAAAAAAGAGAGGCCGGGGTGGGCGGCCGTAAAAGGTGAGTGTCAGTCGAGCAGGCTCAGTGCCTGCTCCGTCGCGTCCCGCAGGCGTGCTCCGTCCCGCGACGCCTTGCCGATCACGCGCAACCCCTGCATCAGGGTCAGGAGCACGCGCGCGAGCGCCAGGGGGTCGCGGTCCTGCGGGAGCTCGCCCTGCGCCTGCGCGCGGACGAGCGCGGAGTGCAGCAGCGTCTCGATGTGCTCCCAGCTGCGTTCGACGCAGCGGGCCGCCGCGTCGTCGTGCGGGCCGAGCTCGGCCGCCGTATTGGTGATGAAGCAGCCGTTCAGGCGTGCTTCGGCGGAGGCGGCCTCGGCCCCGAAGCGGCGCACCACCGCGCGGACGGCGGGCAGCGCGGGGCCCGGCTGCGAGAGCTCGGCGAGCAGGCGCGGATTCTGGAGGGTCGCGTACCGGTCGAGGGCCTTCAGGTACAGCTCGTGCTTGTTGCCGAACGTCGCGTAGATGCTGGCGCGTCCGATGCCGAGCTCCGCCACGAGGTCCGCCATCGACGTCGCCTCGTAGCCGCGCCGCCAGAACAGCTCTAGGGCCGACTGGAGCGCGGCGTCCGGATCGAATTCCTTGGTCCTGGCCACGAGGAGAGCTTAAGTAATACTGGAACGGACGGTCAAGTAATAAGGAGTCCCCGTCAGGCCAGGCGGACCGTGTGCGTCTCCACCGTCACCGAGTCGTCGTCCAGGCACCGGCCCGTCTCCAGGTCGAACCGCTGCTTCAGGAGCGGCGACGCCACGAACGTACGGCCGCCCGCCGCGCCGAGCAGCCCGCGCGAGAGCACCGCCGCTCCCGTGAACGGATCGCGGTTGTCGATCGCGTAGGCGCGGCCCTCGCGGTCGATGAAGAGCGCGGCCTGGCGGCCGTCGGGGAGCAGGGCCGCGATGCCGCGGCCCGGCTGGAGCTGAGCGCGGTCGCAGACCTCGAACCAGTCGTCCTTCAGACGGAGTTGAACGCTCATCGGGATGCAGCACCTTCCAGGTCGCGGGGGCGGGAGCCGATGGTGAGGAGGGGCAGGTCCGGCTTGATCTGGTCCCGTTCCGGGACGAAGCTCACGGTCGGGTCCGGGACGTCCGGCGCGTTCACGAAGGACACGAACCGCGCCAGGCGCTCGGGGTCGTTGATGGTCTCGGACCACTCGTCGCGGTAGTGCGCGACATGGTCGGCCATCAGGGCCTCCAGCTCGTCGCAGAGACCGAGCGAGTCATGGACGACCACGTCACGCACGTGGTCCAGGCTGCCCTCGATCCGCTCAAGCCAGGTCGACGTGCGCTCCAGGCGGTCCGCCGTACGGATGTAGAACATCAGGAACCGGTCGATGAGGCGCACCAGTTCGGCGTCGGACAGGTCCTGTGCGAGCAGGTCCGCGTGGCGCGGAGTGGCGCCGCCGTTCCCGCCCACGTACAGGTTCCAGCCGCTCGACGTGGCGATCACGCCGAAGTCCTTGGACTGGGCCTCCGCGCACTCGCGGGCACAGCCGGAGACGGCCGACTTCAGCTTGTGCGGGGAGCGCAGGCCCCGGTAGCGAAGCTCCAGGTCGATCGCCATCCGGACCGAGTCCTGCACGCCGTAACGGCACCAGGTCTGCCCGACGCACGACTTCACCGTACGAAGGGACTTGCCGTACGCGTGACCCGACTCGAAGCCGGCGTCCACCAACCGCGTCCAGATCAGCGGCAGTTGCTCCACACGCGCGCCGAACATGTCGATGCGCTGCCCGCCGGTGATCTTCGTGTAGAGCCCGAAGTCCCGCGCCACCTCGCCGATCACGATCAGCTTGTCCGGAGTGATCTCGCCGCCGGGGATGCGCGGCACCACCGAATAGGAGCCGTTCTTCTGGAGGTTGGCGAGGAAGTGGTCGTTCGTGTCCTGGAGAGCGGCCTGCTCGCCTTCGAGGACATAGCCGTCGGCGCCGATCGTCGGTGCCAGCGAGGCGATGATCGAGCCGACCGTCGGCTTGCAGGTCTCGCAGCCCTCGGTGCCGCGCGCCGCCTCCCGGCCGTGCGTGTCCAGGAGCTGCCGGTAGGAGGTGATCCGCAGGGTGTGGACGATCTCGTACAGCTCCTGGCGCGTCTGGCCGAAGCAGCCGCACAGGCCCTTGTCGACCTCGACGCCAGACGCCTCCAGCTCGTCGTTGACCAGCTGGCCGAGCACCTTCACGCAACTGCCGCAGCCCGTACCGGCCTTGGTGCACTTCTTGACCTCGGGCACCGTCGTGCAGCTGTGCTCGGTGACGGCGCCGCGGATCGTGCCCTTGGTGACGTTGTGGCAGGAGCAGATGACCGCCGAGTCCGGCAGCGAGGACGGACCGATCGCCACCGGGGCGCCCGCGCCGGCGGGCAGCACCAGCTGCTCGGGCGAGACCGGCGGCACGCTGCCGGTCAGCGGGCGCAGTACGCCGTACGCCTCCGCGTCGCCGACCAGGACGCCGCCGAGGAGCTCGCCGCCCGCGCCGATGACCAGCTTCTTGTACGTGCCCGAGCGCGAGTCGGAGTAGACGACGTCCAGGCAGTCCGGGGTGGCGCCGTGCGCGTCGCCGAAGGAGGCGACGTCCACGCCGAGGAGCTTCAGCTTGGTGGAGAGGTCGGCGCCGGTGAAGCTCGACTCCTCCGCGGCGATCGAGCCCGCGACGGTCTCGGCCATCTCGTAGCCCGGCGCGACCAGGCCGTAGACCCGGCCGTCCGACGCCAGGGCGCACTCGCCGATCGCGTACACGGCCGGGTCGCTGGTGCGGCACTGCTCGTCGACGGTGATGCCGCCGCGCTCGCCCACCGTCAGGCCGCAGTCGCGGGCGAGCTGGTCGCGGGGCCGGACACCGGCGGAGAACACGACCAGATCGGTGGCGAGTTCCTGGCCGTCCGACAGCTTCATCCCGCTCACGGCGCCCTGTGTGCCGATGATCTCCTGGGTGCCGACGCCCGTGTGGACGGTCAGGCCCATGCCGGTGATGGTGCGCAGGAGCGCCGCGCCGCCGCCCTCGTCCACCTGCACGGGCATGAGGCGGGGCGCGAACTCCACGACGTGCGTGTCGAGTCCGAGTCCGCGCAGCGCCCCCGCGGCCTCCAGGCCGAGCAGACCGCCGCCGACCACGGCACCGGTCTTGGCGTACGTCTTCGCGTACTCCTCGATGGCGAGCAGGTCCTCGATGGTGCGGTAGACGAAGCAGCCGGTGATGTCCTTGCCCGGCACCGGCGGCACGAAGGGGAAGGAGCCGGTCGCGAGGACCAGGGTGTCGTAGGCGAAGGTCTGCCCGGAGCGCGCGGTGACGGTCTTCGCCTCGCGGTCGACGGACTCGGCCGGATCGCCGACGTACAGCTCGATCCCGTGCTGCTCGATGAACTCCGGGTCGGTGAGGGAGAGTTCGTCGGGCGTGCGGCCGGAGAAGTACGAGGTGAGCTGCACGCGGTCGTACGCGGGACGCGGCTCCTCGCACAGGACGACCACGCGGTGCGTGGCGGTGAGGCCGCGGGCGGCGATGGCCTCCAGGAAGCGCTGGCCGACCATGCCGTGCCCGACCAGCACGATGGTGTTGTCGTGCGCGCTGTGGCGGGGGGTGTCCGTGGGCATCTCAGAGGCCTCCGTCGTGTGTGAGCAGGTGGAGCAGGGGGCTGCCGTCGTCGGGCAGCGGGTCGTCGGCCTCCCAGGCGCGGGCGAGAGCGCCGACGGCGGTGAGCTCGCCGAGCAGTACGCCGCCGACGAGCCGGTCACCGCGCACGATGACTTTGCGGTACGTGCCACGGGTGGCGTCCGCGAGCTGGACGACGTCGTCGTCGGGCCGGTGCTCGGGGTCGCCGAAGGCAGCCAGGTCCAGTGGTGCGGAGCCGGGACGGCCGGTGTGCAGGGTGAGGCGGGTGAGGGCGCGGGTGCCGGAGTAGGGGCGCGCGTCCCCGGGGGAGAGCAGACAGTCCGCGAGGGCGTCGGCCTGTTCGAGCGCCGGCGCGGCGAGGCAGCGGGCCTCGCCGGAGTGCTCGGCGCAGTCGCCGATGGCGCGGATGTGCGGGTCGGAGGTGCGCAGCTCGTCGTCGACGACGATGCCGCGGCGTACGTCGAGGCCCGCGGCCTGCGCGAGCCCCGTACGGGGGCGGACGCCGCAGGCGAGGACGGTGAGGTCGGTGCCGAGCACGTAGCCGTCGGCGAGCTCCACCGACTTCACGGCCCCGTCGGACTGCCGCACACCGCGCACCCGGCACTCGGTGTGCACCTCCACGCCGAGCTCGGTGAGATGCCGGTGCACCAGCGCGCTGGCGGCCGGGTCGAGCTGGCGCTCCATGAGCCGGTCGCCCTGCTGGGTGAGGACGACCTGGGCGCCCCTGGCGGCGAGCGCGCGGGCGGCCGATACGCCGAGGAGGCCGCCGCCGATGACGACGACGCGGGTGCCGGGTACGACTGCCTCGGACAGGGCGAGGCAGTCGTCCATCGTCCTGAAGGCGTGCACGCCGCCGGGCAGTTCGGTGGCGCCGGGTTCGAAGAGGCCGCGCAGGGGCGGCAGGACCGGGTTCGAGCCGGTGGCCAGGACGAGGGTGCCGTACGGTACGACGCTGCCGTCCGCGCAGTGCACGATCCGGTCCGCGCGGTCCACGCGGACGGCGCGGGTGCGAAGGTGCTCGCCGGGCGTCGGGGGCAGTGTGATGACCTCGGGGCCGTAGCGTCCGGCGAGGACGTCCGCGAGGAGGACGCGGTTGTACGGTGCGTGCGGCTCGTCGCCGATGAGTACGGGGCCGGGGCCGCTGTCGCCGTCGCCTGCCCCGAGCCGCTGGGCGAGGCGGACGCCGGCGAGGCCGCTGCCGATCACCACCACGCGGTCGTGCGAGCTCTTGGGGCCCGGGGTCGAAGAGGTCATGTACGGCAGCGTGCGGGGGCGGTGTTACCCGGCCGCATCCTGACTGTTTCCCTCGGGGAACGCTGCCCTCAGCGGGCGCCGGGGCGGGATGTGAGGGTCCGCCCCGTCCGGCCCTGCCCCGGCTGGTCCTGCCCCGGCCGGACAAGCCTCTCCCACCCACCCGCCCGATCACCCCGCATCCATCCTGGACGAACGAGCCTTCCCGCCCACCCGCCCGATTGCCCCGCGTCGACACCTGCTCCCGGGGGGGGCGTCGGGGCGTGGGGCTTAACGCCCCTTGAGCCGATCCTCAAGTCCGCCTTAAGGATCAGCGGTAACCCCCTGACCAGCCACTTTCACCGGCGCCCCGCGCCTAGTCTGCGGCGGTGACCAGCGATGCAGCCGACTCCCGACTTGCCGCGTATCCCGCGCTGTCCGCGTATCTGCGGCAGACGGAGGGGATGGAAGTTCCGCCGATGCCTGTGATGCCTCCGCGGACGATGCCGGTGATGCCTCCGCGGATTCCCCGCAGGGGCCGAGCCGCCGCCACCCCCGTCCCGCCGGTCCGCGTCACCCCGGCCGCCCTGCGCAACGCGATCGCCGCCGGAGCCGTCGCCGTCACCGCCCTGTGGGCCGCGCAGATGGAACCCTCGGCGCGGCTCGACGTGCTCTTCGCGACCGGCGCCCACCTCACCGGGCTGCTCGCGGGGTACGGCGTGCTCGTCATGCTCTTCCTGATGGCCCGCGTCCCTGCGGTCGAGCACGGCGTCGGCGCCGACCGGCTCGCGCGGCTGCACGCCCTCGGCGGTCGTCACGTACTCACCCTGTGTCTGGCGCACGTCCTGCTCGCCCTGTGCGCGTACGCCGCCCACGCCGGCACCGACCTCCTCTCGGCCACCCTCGACCTGCTCGGCTATCCGGGGCTCGCCCTCGCCGCCGTCGGGACCGCGCTGCTCATGGCCGTCGGCGTCACGTCGGCGCGTGCGATGCGGCGCCGCGTCTCGCACGAGGCGTGGCGGGCCGTGCATCTGCTCACCTACCTCGGCGCTGCGCTCGGCTTCGTGCACCAGCTCGCCGGTCCCGATGTGGCCGGCGGCATCCTGACCGTGTGGATGTGGTCGATGCTGCACGCCACGGTGGCGGTGCTGCTCGTCTGGTACCGGGTCGTCGTGCCCGTGCGGCAGGCGCTGCGGCACAGCCTGCGCGTCATCGACGTACGCGACGAGGGGCCCGGCGTCGTGTCCGTCCTCATGCAGGGCATCGGGCTCGACGAGCTGCGGGCCGAACCCGGGCAGTTCTTCCGCTGGCGCTTCCTGCACCGCAGGCTCTGGCGCACCGCGCTGCCGTTCTCGCTCTCCGCGCCCGTGCGCGACGACACTCTCCGGATCACCGTGAAGGCCCTCGGGGATCACACCCGGCGGATGCGGCGCCTGAAGCCGGGGACCAGGGTGCTGGCCACGGGGCCCTTCGGGGCGCTCACCGCTCACCGGCGTACGCGGCGGAAGGTGCTGCTGCTCGCGGGCGGCGTGGGGATCACCCCGATGCGGGCCCTGTTCGAGACGCTGCCCGGCGGCCCCGGGGACATCACCCTGCTCTACCGGGCGGGCAGCGCGGAGCAGCTCGTGCTGCGCGAGGAGTTGGAGAGGATCGCCCGGACGAGGGGAGCGGGGCTGCACTTCCTGCTCGGACGGTCCGACGCAGCCTTCGACCCCATCGCCCCGCAGGCCCTGGGCAACCTGGTCCCGGATCTCACCGAGCACGACGTCTATCTCTGCGGGCCGCCCGGCATGACCGCGTTCGCCACCGCCGCCCTCGAACGGGCCGGGGTGCCGCGGAACCGCATCCACGCCGAGTGCTTCACCTTCTGAGAGGGACCGAGCTGACATGGGACGTCACCGCAGACCGGCGGGCCCGGCGCCCGGCCCCACCCTGGAGGCCCGGCGCAAGCTGACGGCGGGCCTCGCCGGAGCGAGCGCGCTGATCGCCACGGTCCTCGCGCTGACGATCGACCCGGCGGCGCCCCCGGCCCCCGACCGCACCCCGGCGGAAGCTCCGGCGGCGCCTCGGGCGGCGCCCTAGGCCGTAAGGGGGAGGCGCCGGGTGGCGCCTTGGGCCGGAAGGGCAGGTCCCGGCGAGGCGGGTGATCACGGCCGCCACCCCTCCACAGGGCCCTGATCACGCTCGCCATAAGGTCCTGACCATGCCCGACATATCTCTGACCACCGTCGTCGTCCTCTGCGTCGCCGCCCTCGCGGCCGGGTGGATCGACGCCGTGGTCGGCGGAGGCGGTCTTCTGCTGCTGCCCGCGCTGCTCCTCGGCCTGCCGGGTTCGACCCCGGCCGCGCATGCCCTCGGTACGAACAAGGCCGTCGCCATCGTCGGGACGACCGGCGCCGCGGTGACGTACGTCAGGAAGACGCGCGTCGATGTGCGCACCGCCGTACGGATCGGGCTCGCCGCGCTCGCCGGGTCCATGGGCGGCGCCTTCTTCGCCGCCGGTATGAGCACCGAGGTGCTCAAGCCCGTGATCATGGTGGTGCTGCTCGCCGTCGGGGCCTTCGTCATCTTCAGGCCCGCCTTCGGCACCGCGCCCCCGGCCCGGCCCGCCTCGCCCCAGCGCATCCTCGCCGCCATCGGCCTCGCGGGCCTCGGCATCGGGTTCTACGACGGACTCATCGGGCCAGGCACCGGCACCTTCCTCGTGCTCGCGCTGACCGCCGTGCTCCACCTCGACCTGGTCTCCGCGTCCGCCACCGCCAAGATCGTCAACTGCTGCACCAACGCGGGCGCCCTCGCGATGTTCGCCTGGCAGGGCGCGGTCCTGTGGCAACTCGCCGCCCTGATGGCCGTCTTCAACCTCGCGGGCGGCATGTTCGGCGCCCACACCGCGCTGAAGAGGGGCAGCGGCTTCGTCCGTGTCGTGCTGCTCACCACGGTGTTCGCTCTGGTGGCCAAGATGGCGTACGAACAGTGGCTCGCCTAGGCCGGCGCGGCATTGCGCTGCATTGCGCGGCCCGGCGCGGTCCGGTGCCGCGTCCGCCCGCCGCCCCCGGGCGTCAGCGCACGCTCGTCAGGTGCGCGAAGACCACCACATTGCCCTGGTAGCCCGTCTTCTTCGAATAGCTGCCGCCGCACGTGATCACGCGCAGCTCCGGACGGTCCGCCGCCCCATACACCTTCTCGTCCGGGAACTTCTCCGCTTCGTAGACCTCGTTCGCGTCGACCGTGAACACCGCGACGCTGCCGTCCCTGCGTTCGAGCTCGATGGTGCTGCCCCTGGTCAGGCGGCCCAGGTCGTAGAAGACGGAGGGTCCGTCGTCGTTGTCGACGTGCCCCGCCACGATCGCCGTGCCCGTCTCGCCGGGCGTCGTCCCCGACTCGTACCAGCCCGCCAGGTTCGTCTTCTTCGGAGGCGGTACGTCGAGGCTGCCCTGCCGCGTGAGCCCGAGACCCATGAGGGGCGCGTCGACCCGGATCGACGGGATCCGGATCCGGTCGGGCGGGGACGGGGGAAGCGCCGCGGCGGCCGGGAGCCGGTCGGTGCGGGGGTGGGCCGACGCGGCCTGCGCCGCGGACGGCTGGGGCGGCGTACGGGACTCCGTGCCGTTGTGCAGCAGCCAGGCCCCCGCGCACAGGGCCAGGACGGTGACCGCGCCTATCGCGGAGTTGAGGCGCTTTCGGCCGGCGCCGAAGGGTCTGCCGGCGGAGCTCTCGCTTCCCGGGGCTCCCAGGGGTCTCACTCGACTCGTCCCCCTCAGGGTTCGGGAAGGCCGTTCCCCGCGTCCCTCTCCGGGTCCGCGAGGGACATGCGGACCCGGAGAGGGCGGGGGGTTGCGGTACCGGTGGACAGCGGAGGGTGTCCGTCAGATCCTGTCGCCTCTCGCCCGGCGGTGCAGGAGCCAGGTACCGCCCGCGGCGGCGACGGCGAGCGCCGCCACACCCGCCGCGGTCTGCACGGGATCGGGGCCAAGAGCGCCGCCGACCCCCGTCTTCACGTATCCCTTCGGGGCCACCGGCTGCTCCTCGCGGGCGGCGGCCGTGGAGGTGATCGTCACGATCAGATCGCCCGCAAGTTCCTTGCCGTCGGCGCCGGCGCCGGAGCACTTCGCGACGATCTCGTAGGTGCCCGGCTGAGCCGACGGCGGCACCTCGAACTCGCCGGCCGCCTTCTCCTTCTGTGCGCCGGGCGTCAGCGTGAACGTGCCGGCGCCGACCGCGCTGGCATCGCCCGAAGCGGCGCCCTCGCTGCCGCACGCGGTGGTGCTCACGGTGACCGAGGAGCCCGGCATGACGGTGCCGGGCCGGACTTCGAGGCCACCCCCGGCGGCGTCTGCGGCGGCGGCCACGGCGGTTGACGGGGCGAGGAGGCTCGCCGATGCGACGGCGAGCGCGGCAGTGGTCAGCAGTCGGGCTTTACGCATCGTGCTTGATCCTCCGAGAAGCCATCAGAGGGCACGGCCCGCGGCACCTCCGAGTGCCGCTGCGTCGGTCGAACCCCGCTCTACCGAGGTAAGTGGCACTCGGCGGCGCACGCCTCCTGAAGGCTCGTCAGAAATGCGGCGATGGAGCGGCTTCTGACGTTTCGACGGCAACATTCCAGCAGGTCATCAGGCGTGTCGCCGTGAACTGCCCGAAGAGGGCCCGGGGCGCCTGTGAATGGGTGACCCGGGGCGGCGCGGCGGCGGTGGCCCGGGGTCGCCGCGACGGGCTCCGCCATGACTGTGCCAGGAACCTGACCCTGCCTCAGGAGGTGTCCCGCGGGGTATCGGCACGGACCTCCGCCGGCGTCCCCGTCAGCTTCTCGGCGGCCGCGAAATCCGTGGCGTCGAACTTTCCGCGGGAGCCCCTTGACCTCAACCTAGGTTGAGCAACGAGGCTCCTCTCATGACCACGAACACGACCGCCACTGATTCCTCGTCCACCTCGACGTCCCCCGCGCCGGCCGCGCCCCTCCGCGTCGCCGTCATCATCGGAAGCAACCGCGAGGGCCGTTTCGGGCCGATCGTCGCCGATTGGCTGCTGGCCCGGATCCGCGAGCACGCGGACTTCGAGGCGGACGTCATCGACCTGGCCGATTCGCACCTGCCCACCGCGCTCTCGTACAACCCGTCCCCCGAGACCCTCGCCGAGCTCGGCAAGGTCACCCCGAAGCTGGCCGCCGCCGACGCCTTCGTCGTCCTGACCCCCGAGTACAACCACTCCTACCCCGCGTCCCTCAAGAGCCTCATCGACTGGCACAACGCCGAATGGCAGGCCAAGCCCCTCGCCTTCGTCTCCTACGGAGGGCTCTCCGGCGGCCTGCGCGCGGTCGAGCACCTGCGTCCGGTCTTCGCCGAGCTGCACACCATGACGATTCGCGACACCGTCTCCTTCCACAACGCGGGCGCCCTCTTCGCCGACGACGGCACCCACAAGGACCCGGAGGCCGCGAACGCCGCCGCCAAGTCGATGCTCGACCAGCTCCACTGGTGGGCGTGGGCACTGCGCAGCGCCAAGGAGGCCCGCCCGTACGGCAGGTGAGCCACCGGGGGTCAGGCCTCCGGCAGGCGCACCGCCGCCACCGCGCCGCCCTCCTCCGCGTTGCGCAGTTCCCTCCGCGCCTGACTGCCCGGCCGTTCAACCCGGCCGACCGCCCGGGCCGGCTCCCGGCGCGGCACTCGACCCGGCGAGAATCGGTGCATGACGTCGACGAACGAAGCCGGATCTCGGTCCGGGCCCGGACAAGCAGCGGTGCTCACCGTGCTCACCACGACCGACGCGGCCCAGAAGGCGCAGGACCTCGCGTCCGGCGCGGTGGCGGCGCGCGTCGCCGCCTGCGCGCAGATCGCGGGGCCCGTCGTCTCCGTATACCGGTGGGAGGGAGCCGTGGAGACCGCGCAGGAATGGCAGGTGCTGTTCAAGACGACCGCCGCGCGGTACGACGCGCTTGAGTCCTGGCTGGCCGAGGCCCACGACTACGACACCCCCGAGATCATCGCGACGCCGGTCGTGCGGGGGAGTGCGGCGTACCTGGAGTGGGTGGCGCGGGAGACGGCCGAGTGACCTCGGCCGACGCCCGGCTGCCGTTCTTCGTGTACGGAACGCTGCGGCCGGGGGAGCCGAACCACGACGCCTGTCTCCGCGGCCGGGTGGCGGCGGAGGTGCCCGCCCGGCTCGCGGGGGCGCTCCTCTACGAGGGGCCCGGCTACCCGTACGTGGTGAAGGACCCCGGAGGCGGCCCGGTGCGCGGCGAGTTGATCACCGCCATGCCGTCCGCGTACGAGCGGCTCCTCGCCGATCTCGACGTGCTGGAGGTCTACACGCCGGGCGACCCCCGCAACCTGTACGAGCGCGTGCGGCGCGAGGTGACCCTCCTGGACGGTGCGACCGCGCGTGCCTGGGTGTACGTGGCGGCCCCGCGGGTGGCGGCGCGGCTGCGGGCTTCGGGGACGGTGATCGGGGGAGGGGACTGGGCGTCGTTCCGGGCCCGTCGGTGAGGGGATCTTCGCAGTTCAGGCGGGCTGCGCACTCGATCCGGTGGACTCCGTGACCCGTGCGAGTGACGCACCGGAAAGATGTGATCACACAGGGTGATGAGTGTGACAGTCTCCGGTCACGCGCCAGTCGGGCCGGTGCGTGAGCACCGCCCTCAAGCAGGAGTTGCCCCATGAGCCTTCGCCGTTCGCTGCCGGCCCTCGTCGGCGCCGTAGCCCTCACCCTCGGCCTCCCCGTGGCGGCCGCCGCGTCCGCTCACGCCCCGGCCGCCGTCATGAACCCCTGCGGTTTCTACGAGACCGGCAGCGACGCGTTCTACAACCACTGCACGGGCGACGGCTCGAACGTCGTCATCAAGGTGAGGGTCGCGTGGGGGCCCGACTACGAGCGCTGCGTGGGCCCTGGCAAGAGCTGGCTGGGCTCGGCGGACAAGATCCAGGGCGCGCACTACCTCGGCCGCACCTGCTGACACCCGGCCGTACCCGCTGATGTCCGTACGCGGATGACCGCGGGCCGGGGCGGCCACCGCCCCGGCCCGTTGCTATGCCCGCTCCAATCGCACCGCGCACACCTTGAACTCCGGCATCCGTGACACCGGGTCGAGTGCCGGGTTGGTGAGGGAGTTGGCGCGGCCCTCGCCCGGCCAGTGGAACGGCATGAAGACGGTGTCGGCGCGGATGGCGCTCGTGATCCGCGCCGGGGCGACGGCCCGCCCCCGCCTCGACACGACGGTCACCGGCTCGCCGTCGCCGACCTGGAGCCGCGCCGCCAGCCGCGGATGCAGCTCGACGAACGGGCCGGGAGCGGCGGAGTTGAGCTCGTCGACGCGGCGCGTCTGGGCCCCCGACTGGTACTGCGAGAGAACCCGCCCGGTGGTCAGGAGCACGGGGAACTCCGCGTCCGGCTCCTCGGCGGCGTCCCGATGCACCACCGGCACGAAACGCGCCCGCCCGTCGTCGGTGGCGAACCGCGTGAGAAAGAGCCGGGGAGTACCGGCATGCACGGCCCGATCCGCTCCCGCCCCGTCCTCCCCGGGGCCCGCGTCCCCGGACTCCTGCGCGGGGCACGGCCAGAAGACCCCCTCCCCGTCTCCCTCCCGCAGGCGCGCGTACGAGATGCCGGAGTAGTCCGCCGGTCCGCCCGCGCTCGCCCGGCGCAGTTCGTCGAAGACCTCCTCCGGGTCCGTGGGGAAGCCCTTCTCGTGGCCGAGGCGGGCGGCGAGGCCGTGCAGTACGTCCAGGTCGCTGCGTACACCGGCGGGCGCACTCACCGCGCGGCGGCGCAGCAGGACCCGGCCCTCCAGGTTCGTCACCGTCCCCGTCTCCTCGGCCCACTGCGTCACCGGCAGGACGACATCCGCCAGTCGCGCCGTCTCGGAGAGCACGACATCGGC
The DNA here is from genome assembly GCF_014649775.1 of Streptomyces longisporoflavus. Lineage (GTDB taxonomy): Bacteria > Actinomycetota > Actinomycetes > Streptomycetales > Streptomycetaceae > Streptomyces > Streptomyces longisporoflavus. The sequence continues at coordinate 53,183 of NZ_BMTR01000005.1, forward strand.
CACCGCGAGGAAGTCGAGCGAGCGGAGGCGCTCCTCCACGTGTGCGGCCCGCGGCGCCGAGACGACCGGGTTCGAGCCCATCAGGAGCAGGGCCTTGATGTCCCCGCCGAGCGCGTCGAGCAGCTCGTACGCGGAGCGGCCGGGGCCCGGCAGCGAATCCGGGTCGACGCCCCACACCTCCGCCACATGCGCCCGCGCCGCGGGGTCCGTCAGCTTGCGGTAGCCGGGCAGCTGGTCGGCCTTCTGGCCGTGTTCCCGCCCGCCCTGGCCGTTGCCCTGCCCGGTCAGACAGCCGTACCCGGCAAGGGGGCGGCCCGCGTTGCCCGTGGCGAGGCAGAGGTTGATCCACGCGCCCACCGTGTCCGTCCCCTTGGACTGCTGCTCGGGCCCGCGCGCGGTGAGCACCATCGCGGCCTCGGCGTCGCAGAACATCCGCACCGCGTCCCGCAGTTCGGGCACGGACACGCCGCTGATCCGCTCCACGTGCTCCGGCCAGTGCGCCATCGCCGCCGCCCGCGCCTCCTCCCAGCCGCTGGTCCGCTCCTCGATGAACGCCTCGTCCGTCCGTCCCTCGGCCACCACCAGGTGCAGCAGGCCGAGCGCGAGGGCGAGGTCCGTGCCGGGGCGGGGCGCCAGATGGAGGTCGGCCTGTTCGGCGGTGCGGGTCCTGCGCGGGTCGACGACGATCAGCTTCCCGCCGTTCGCCTTCAGCTCCGTCAGATACCGCAGCGCGGGCGGCATCGTCTCGGCGAGGTTCGAGCCGACGAGGATCACGCAGCCGGTGCGCGGGATGTCGGCGAGCGGGAACGGCAGGCCCCGGTCGAGCCCGAAAGCCCGCTGGCCCGCCGCTGCCGCCGAGGACATGCAGAACCGGCCGTTGTAGTCGATCTGCGACGTGCCAAGCGCCACCCGCGCGAACTTCCCGAGGGCGTACGCCTTCTCGTTGGTCAGCCCGCCGCCGCCGAACACCCCGCACGCGTCCGCTCCGTGCTCCGTACGCGTGCGGGAGAGCCCCTCGGCGACGCGGGCGATCGCCTCCTCCCAGGTGGCAGCCTCGAGCCGGCCCGTGGCGTGGGATCGGACGAGTGGCTCGGTCAGGCGCACCCGGGAGGAGAGCACAGCGGGTGCCGTGCGGCCCTTGCCGCACAGCGCGCCCTGGTTCACGGGGAACTCCGGACGCTCCACGACCTCCACCTCGCCGGGGCCGCCGGCCAGGCTCATCCCGCATTGCAGCGCGCAGTACGGACAGTGGGTCGGTGTCGCCTCGGTGTGCATGCCGACCAGCGTCCGTGGCGCGTGTTACACCCCCCGCCCCGCCGCGTTACACCGCCGGTACGCCCGCCTCAGCCGGCGCCACGCCCCACTGTGAGGCCCCCTTTACCCCGGGCTGACCTGCGCCGACACCCCGCGGCGGCGCTCCTCAGCGCCGCGCCGCGAGTGCCTTGCGCACACCCGGCTCCTCGGGGCCAAGGAAGCGCGGATCGGGCCGCAGCGTCGCGTCGAGCGCCGCCTTGCCCGCGGCGATGACCTCCCTCGCGCCGCCGTAGTACCAGGTCGCGTCGTGTTTGGCGTCGACCCCGACGCCGTACGACGTGACGCCCGCCGCGCGGCAGAGCGCGACGGCCCTGCGTATGTGGAAACCCTGGCTGATCAGCACCGCCCGGTCGACGCCGAACACCTTCTTGGCGCGCACGCAGCTGTCCCAGGTGTCGAAGCCGGCGTAATCACTGACGATCCGCCGCCCCGGCACACCGCGCTCGGTCAGATACGCGCGCATGGCGTCCGGTTCGTCGTACTCCTCGCGGCTGTTGTCACCGGTGACGAGCATGACCTCTATCCGTCCCGCCTCGTACAGCTCGGCGGCCGCGTCGAGGCGGTGCGCGAGATAGGGCGAGGGCTCGCCGTTCCACAGCCCGGCGCCGAAGACGACCGCGACCCGGGTGCGCGGCACGTCGGCCGTCGTGTGCAGGCGCCCCTCCGCCGTCACGAACAGCCAGGTCGCGGGCAGCAGCGCGAGGACGCAGACGGCCATGAAGGCCTGCACGGCCCGCCGCTGTCCCTGACGCGTTCGCGGCAGCCGCAGCCGAGATCGCAGCCGCAGTCGCGATCGCAACCGCAGACGGCCCGGCCGGGCCGCCCATCCGCGTGCCCGGACCCGCGCCCCGGACGGCTCTCGCGCCCCCGACCGCCGCATCCGTCCCGGCAGCTCCATCGCGTTCCCCCATGCCCCGATGCCGGATCCCCCCGATCCGATCACTGTGCACAACGGTAAGCGACCGCACTGACAATGCCGCGGCGCCGCCGGTGAGCCAGGCCGAAAGGACCCGTCACCGGCGCGCAACGCGACCGAAACGCGGCACGGCCATCCTCGGTCCATGACGCCGTCGAACCTTCTTCGCGACGAGTCCGGCAGCACCCCTCTCGAAAGTACGGCGCAGATCATGGACCGGATCACCAGTCAGCTCGGCAGCCAGCTCAACCTCGTCTCCCTCGACGGCAGACGCCGCACGGAACCACCCGCGGCGTCCCCCCTCGCACCACGCACCGCACCACGCACCGCACCGGCGCCGGAACTCGTCGTGGTCGCCCACGGCAGCCGCGACCCCCGCGCCCTCGCCACCGTCACGGCGCTCCTCGACCGGGTCCGTGCGCTGCGGCCGGGGCTCACCGTGCGCCTCGGCCACATCGAGCTGAACGAGCCGCTGCTCACCGACACCCTCGCCGCGTCGCCCGGCGGCGCCGCCGTCCTCGTACCGCTGCTGCTCAGCCGCGGCTACCACGTCAAGCACGACATACCCGGGGCCGCCGCGAGCGCCCGGCATCTCGACACCCGGGTCGCCGCCCCGCTCGGCCCGCACCCCCTGCTCGTCGACGCGCTGCACGACCGGCTCGTGGAAGCGGGCTGGCCCGCCGGGCCCGGCCGCCGCACCGACGCGGTGATCCTGGCCGCCGCCGGTTCCCGCGACCCGGACTCCGCCGCGGACACCCGGCGCACGGCGGACCTCCTCGCCCGGCGGCTCGGCGTACCGGTCGTGCCCGCGTACGCGACGCCGACCGAGGCCTCCGCGCTCAGCGTGCCCGCGGCGGTACACGCCCTCGCCGCTCGCGGACGCCACCGCACCGCCGTGGCCTCGTACTTCACGGCACCCGGCCGCTTCGCCACGCAGTGCGCCGAGGCCGCCCCCTGGATCGCGTCGGCCCCCCTCGGCGTCCACCTCGCCATGGCCCGCCTCCTCCTGCACCGCTACGACCAGGCCCGCGCCACCGCATCCTCGACGCCCCGGGCCGCCGCGCACGTTCCGTCCCGTCAGCTGACCACCGCCTGACGGCCACGCGGGGCCCCTGAAGCCCTCTTTGTCACTGCTTGCGTTTACTGTCGGTGCATGGAAGGCACTGCATCGAACGCGTACGGCGCTGGGGCGGCCTATGACGAGGCCGCCGTCGAGCGATGGGCCGCCGAGCCGGACAAACGGCCGGGGCGCACCGCCTTCCAGCGGGATCGCGCGCGCGTGCTGCACTCCGCCGCGCTGCGCCGCCTCGCCGGGAAGACCCAGGTGGTCACCCCCGGCACACGCAGCAACGAGGCGTGGGACGCCAGCGCACGGACCCGTCTGACGCACTCCCTGGAGTGCGCCCAGGTCGGCCGCGAGCTCGGCGCCGCCCTCGGCTGCGACCCCGACCTGGTGGAGACCGCGTGCCTCTCCCACGACATGGGGCACCCGCCCTTCGGGCACAACGGCGAGCAGGCGCTGAACGAAGTCGCCGAGAGCTGCGGCGGTTTCGAGGGCAACGCCCAGTCGCTGCGCCTGCTCACCCGCATCGAGCCGAAGCGCTTCGTCGCGCACGAGGGGACGGGCGAACTCGTCAGCGTGGGGCTCAATCTGACCCGTGCCGCCCTGGACGCCGCCACCAAGTACCCCTGGCCGCGCGGCGCCCACCCCACCGACCCCGAGTCGCCCAAGTTCGGGGTCTATGAGGACGACCGGCCGGTCTTCGACTGGGTCCGCAAAGAGGCGCCGGGCCGCCGCACCTGCTTCGAGGCCCAGGTCATGGACTGGTCGGACGACGTCGCGTACTCGGTGCACGACATGGAGGACGGCCTGCACGCCGGACACATCGATCCGAACGTGCTGCACGCCGAGCCCGAGCGCCGCGACATCTTCGCGGTCGCCATCGGACGGTACGTACCGGCGGACACCGACCCCGAGGAGCTGTCCGAGGCACTCGACCGCCTCCTGGGCCAGGAGTGGTGGCCGCACGGGTACGACGGCTCGGCGATCGCCCAGGGCCGCCTGAAGGACGCGACCAGCCAGCTCATCGGCCACTTCTGTCTCGCGGCGGAGAGCGCCACCCGCGCGCGGTACGGCAAGGGCCCCCTGACCCGGTACGCCGCCGAGCTCGTCGTCCCGCGCGAGGCCCGCCACGAGTGCGCGGTCCTCAAGGCCGTCGCCGACCGCTACGTGATGCAGCGCCCCGCCCAGGAGCGGCTGCGCGCGGACCAGCGGATCGTCGTCGCCGAACTGGCCGATGCGCTCACGGCGCGCGCCCCCGAGGGACTCGACCCGCAGTTCCGCGCGCTGTACGACACGGCACCCGACGACCGCGCGGCGCTGCGTGTGGTCGTCGACCAGATCGCGTCCCTCACGGACGCCGCCGCGCGCTCGCTGCACGCGCGGCTCACGGCAAGACACCCCTGACATATGCGAAATGAGCCGTTCGACCACGGGGCGTGACGAAAACTGGCCGGATCGGTTCGCAACCCCTTCCCCCATCACGCTCCGTGCGGGACGCTCCCCCCTGACGGCAAGGCTTCGAGGAGGCATCAAGTGGTCGACGCGGATCAGACGTTCGTCATTGTCGGAGGAGGTCTCGCGGGCGCGAAAGCGGCCGAGACGCTCCGGTCCGAGGGCTTCACCGGCCGGGTGATCCTCATCGGCGACGAACGCGACCACCCGTACGAGCGCCCGCCCTTGTCGAAGGGATACCTCCTGGGCAAGGAGGAGCGCGACACCGTCTTCGTCCACGAACCCGCCTGGTACGCACAGGCGGACGTGGAGCTGCACCTCGGCCAGACCGTCGTCTCCGTCGACCGCGCCGCCAAGGCCGTCCACCTCGGCGACCGCGCCGTCATCCACTACGACAAGCTCCTCCTCGCCACCGGCGCCGAGCCGCGCCGCCTCGACGTCCCCGGCACCGGCCTGGTGGGCGTGCACCACCTGCGCCGCCTCGCGCACGCCGACCGGCTGCGCCAGGTGCTCACCGGCCTGGGCCGTGACAACGGCCACCTGGTGATCGCCGGGGCGGGCTGGATCGGCCTGGAGGTCGCCGCCGCCGCGCGGACGTACGGCGCCGAGGTCACCGTCGTCGAGCCCGAGACCACCCCGCTGCACGCCGTACTCGGCCCCGAGCTCGGCCAGATGTTCACCGACCTGCACGCCGAGCACGGCGTGCGCTTCCACTTCGGCGCCACGCTCACCGAGATCACCGGCCAGGACGGCATGGTCCTGGCCGCCCGCACGGACGACGGCGAGGAGCACCCGGCGCACGACGTGCTCGCCGCGATCGGCGCCGCCCCGCGCACCGGGCTCGCGGAGTCCGCGGGGCTCGAGATCGCCGACCGCGCGCACGGCGGCGGCGTCGTGGTCGACGGCTCCCTGCGGACCTCGGACCCGGACATCTACGCCGCGGGCGACGTGGCCGCCGTCCACCACCCGCTCTACGGCACGCGCCTGCGCGTGGAGCACTGGGCGAACGCCCTGAACGGCGGCCCGGCCGCGGCCCGCGCCATGCTCGGCCAGGACGTGGCGTACGACCGGGTGCCGTACTTCTTCTCGGACCAGTACGACGTGGGCCTGGAGTACTCGGGATGGGCGCCGCCCGGGTCATACGACCAGGTCGTCGTCCGGGGCGATGCCGGCAAGCGGGAGTTCGTCGCCTTCTGGCTGAGCGAGGGGCGCGTCCTCGCCGGGATGAACGTGAATGTGTGGGACGTCACGGACACCATCCAGAAGCTGATCCGCACGGGGGCACGACCGCCCGCCGAGTCCCTCTCCGACCCGTCCGTCCCCCTGGAGTCCCTGCTCGGGTGACGCCAGGGGGACGGGGCAGGGCGGGAGTGTCAGAGCAGGGCCGTAGTATTCCAACGTGGCAGGCAGGATCAATGACGAGGACGTGAAGGCGGTTCGGGACGCGGTCCCGATCGACGCCGTGGTCTCCGACTACCTCCAGCTGCGCAACGCGGGCGGAGGCAACCTCAAGGGCCTGTGCCCTTTCCACGACGAGAAGTCACCGTCCTTCCAGGTCAGCCCCAGCAAGGGTCTCTTCCACTGCTTCGGCTGCCAGGAAGGCGGCGACACGATCGCCTTCGTGATGAAGATCGACCACCTCACCTTCTCCGAGACGGTCGAGCGCCTCGCCGCCCAGGCGGGCATCACCCTGCGGTACGAGGAGGGCGGGTACAACCCCTCCGGTCAGCGCGGCGAGCGCATCCGCCTCGTCGAGGCCCACAAGATCGCCGCGCAGTTCTACGTGGACCAGCTGGAGGGCCCCGAGGCCGAGATCGGCCGGAAGTTCCTGGCCGAGCGCGGCTTCGACCAGGCCGCCGCCGCGCACTTCGGCGTCGGCTACAGCCCCGCGGGCTGGGACCACCTCACCCGCTTCCTGCGCGGCAAGGGGTTCACCGACAAGGAGCTGACCCTCTCCGGCCTCTCCCAGGAGGGCCGCCGCGGGCCCATCGACCGCTTCCGCGGCCGGCTGATGTGGCCGATCCGCGACATCAGCGGCGAGGTCGTCGGCTTCGGAGCGCGCAAGCTGCGCGACGACGACAACGGCCCGAAGTACCTCAACACCCCCGAAACGCCGATCTACAAGAAAGGCCAGGTGCTCTACGGCGTCGACCTGGCCAAGAAGGAGATCGCCAAGACCTCCCGCGCGGTCGTCGTCGAGGGCTACACGGACGTCATGGCCTGCCACCTGGCCGGCGTCACCACCGCCATCGCGACCTGCGGCACCGCCTTCGGCGGCGACCACATCAAGATCCTGCGCCGCCTGTTGATGGACAACGGCTCGGCGCGGGTGATCTTCACCTTCGACGGCGACGCGGCCGGGCAGAAGGCGGCCCTGCGCGCCTTCGAGGACGACCAGAAGTTCGCCGCCGAGACGTACATCGCCATCGCGCCCGAGGGCATGGACCCCTGCGAGCTGCGCCTGGCCAAGGGAGACGGAGCGGTCGCCGACCTCGTCGAACCCCGCACGCCGCTCTTCGAGTTCGCGCTGCGCCAGATCGTCGGACGGTACGACCTGGAGACCCCCGCGGGCCGCGCCGCCGCCCTGGACGAGGCGGCGCCGGTCGTGGCCCGCATCAAGAACAGCGGCGCGCAGCACGAAGTGGCCGTACAGCTCGCCGGGATGCTCGGCATCATGGACACCCAGTTCGTGGTCAAGCGCGTCGCCCAGCTGGCGCGCTGGGCCCGGGACCGGGGCGGCAGGGGCCCGGCCCCGCAGCAGGGCCCGCCCCGGGGCCGGCAGTACGAGGCCTCCGCGCCGCCCGCGCCCTCCGGCCCGGCGCTCACGCTCCGCAGCCCCGCGCACCGCACCGAGCGCGAGCTGCTCAAGCTGGCCCTCCAGCGCCCGGAGCTGGTCTCCCCGGCCTTCGACGCGTATGGGGTGGACGAGTTCACGGCGCCTCCGTACGCGGCGGTGCGCCAGTGCATCGAGGAGGCGGGCGGCGCCGAAGCGGGCATCCCCGAGCCGCAGACCTACCTCGCCCGCGTCCTGGACGCCGCGCCGGACGACACGGTCCGCGCCATGGTCACCGAGCTGGCCGTCGAGGCGATCCTGCGCAAGACGGTCGACGAGATCTATGCGGGCACGCAGCTCGTGCAGGTCAGGCTGCGCGCCGTGGACCGCCGCATCCGGGACGTCCAGGGCAGCCTGACCCGGCTGAGCGCCCAGCGCGACGCCGCTCAACTGGCCGCCGTGCAGAACGAGTTGTGGGTCCTCCAGCAGTACGGCAGGGCGCTGCGCGAACGCGGCGCGGACGCGCTCTGAGCTTCCGCCCGGGGGCAGGAGCGGTCTCTTTGCCCGGCACGGTTGGCGGGTCCTGAGGTTCGGAAGGCGCCGCTCTGGTTACCCGTGGGGTAACCACACGGTTACGGACCGGACTCAAAAAGTCACCGCACGCCCCTCGTGGCGGCCGTGTGTCGTGCCCCACACTGGGTTGCGGTGCCTGAGTCCTCGGAGCGCGGCCGGCCCGCAGACAGCGGATGCGGTTCCGGTGAACCCGCGATTCCACACATCGTGTTCGGGACGGACAGCGGCGAGGCCGTGGAAGCCGATCCCGCTGTACCGCTGCCGCACGCCTCAGCAGCGATCATCATGGAGGTCGCCCCCGTGCAGACCCAGACCCTCACCCAGACCGAGACCGCCGTTGCCGCGGAAGCGGAGGCGGAGGCGGATACGGACGTCATCGCGGCCGTGCCGCCACAGAGCCGCGCCGCACGGCACCCGGAAGCGGGGCCCGAAAGCCCCGAAGCGGAGGCGATCCCCGACCCGCGGGACGCCCCGGAGGCACTGGAACCCGACAGCGGTGCGCTGCCGCCGCCTCCCGTGGCGCGGAGCCGCGCCGACAGCGGCGGCCCCTCGTCCGACCTGTTCCGTCAGTATCTGCGCGAGATAGGCCGGATCCCGCTGCTCACGGCCGCGGAGGAAGTGGAACTCGCGCGCGGTGTCGAGGCCGGTCTGTTCGCCGAGGAGAAGCTGCGTCTCGCCCCCGACCTGGACTCACAACTCGCCCTGGATCTCGACAAGTTGGTGGTCGCCGGCCGGATGGCCAAGCGCCGCCTGATCGAGGCCAACCTCCGCCTGGTCGTCTCCGTCGCCAAGCGGTACGTCGGGCGGGGACTGACCATGCTCGACCTTGTCCAGGAGGGAAACCTCGGCCTGATCAGGGCCGTCGAGAAGTTCGACTACGCACGCGGCTACAAATTCTCCACGTACGCCACCTGGTGGATCCGCCAGGCGATGTCGCGGGCCCTCGCCGACCAGGCCCGCACCATCCGCGTCCCCGTGCACGTCGTCGAGCTGATCAACCGCGTCGTCCGCGTCCAGCGCCGCATGCTCCAGGAGCGGGGCTACGAACCCACCCCCGAAGAGGTCGGCGCCCAGCTCGACCTGCCGCACGAGCGCGTCAGCGAAGTCCTGCGCCTGGCCCAGGAACCGGTGTCGCTGCACGCCCCCGTGGGCGAGGAGGACGACGTCGCGCTCGGCGACCTCATCGAGGACGGCGACGCGACGAGCCCCGTCGAATCGGCGGCCTTCCTGCTCCTGCGCGAACACCTGGAGGCGGTGCTCTCCACGCTCGGCGAGCGCGAACGCAAGGTGGTACAGCTGCGCTACGGCCTCGCCGACGGCAGGCCCCGCACCCTGGAGGAGATAGGCCGGATCTTCGGCGTGACACGCGAACGCATCCGCCAGATCGAGTCCAAGACCCTCAACAAGCTGCGGGACCACGCCTTCGCGGACCAGCTGCGGGGCTATCTCGACTAGCAGCCCCGCCAGCCCTAGTCGACTTCAGCCACGGCCTCCGCGAACTGGGCCTTGTAGAGCCGCTCGTACGCCCCGCCGGCGGCCAGCAGCTCGTCGTGCGTGCCCTGTTCGACGATCGCACCGTCCTCCATCACCAGGATGGTGTCCGCGTCCCGGATCGTGGAGAGCCGGTGGGCGATGACGAACGAGGTCCGCCCGTGGGCGAGCCGCGACATCGCCTTCTGGATGAGCACCTCGGTGCGGGTGTCGACCGAACTCGTCGCCTCGTCGAGCACCAGGATCACCGGATCGGAGAGGAACGCCCGCGCGATCGTGATCAACTGCTTCTCGCCCGCGCTCACCCCCGTGCCCTCGTCGTCGATCACGGTGTCGTAGCCGTCGGGCAGCGTGCGGCAGAAGCGGTCGGCGTGGGCCGCCCGCGCCGCCTCCTCGATCTCCTCGCGCGTGACGTCCTTGGCCGCTCCGTACGCGATGTTCTCCGCGATCGTGCCGCCGAACAGCCAGGTGTCCTGGAGCACCATGCCGATGCCGGACCGCAGTTCGTCGCGCGACATCTTCGCGATGTCGACCCCGTCGAGCGTGATGCGCCCGCCGGTGACCTCGTAGAACCGCATCAGGAGATTGACCAGCGTCGTCTTGCCCGCACCGGTCGGACCGACGATCGCCACCGTGTTTCCCGGCTCGACCGTCAGGGACAGGTCCTCGATGAGCGGCTTGTCCTTCTCGTAGCGGAAGGACACGTGCTCCATCCCGACCCGGCCGAGCAGCTGGTCTGGACGGACCCCCGGCTCCGGGTCCGCCTCCTGCTCGTCCGCGTCCAGGAGCTCGAAGATCCGCTCGGCGGAGGCGACACCGGACTGCACCAGGTTGGCCATCGACGCCACCTGCGTGAGCGGCATCGAGAACTGCCGCGAATACTGGATGAAGGCCTGCACGTCACCGATCGACAGGGCGCCGGACGCGACCCGCAGTCCGCCGACGACGGCCACGAGCACGTAGTTGAGGTTCGACATGAAGAACATCAGCGGCTGCATGGCCCCGCTGTTGAACTGCGCCTTGAACCCGGCCTCGTACAGCGCGTCGTTCTGCTCGGCGAACGCCTTCGCCGACTCCTCCTGGCGGCCGAAGACCTTCACCAGGCTGTGTCCGGTGTACATCTCCTCGATGTGCGCGTTGAGCTTGCCGGTGGTCTTCCACTGCTGCACGAACTGCGGCTGCGACCGCTTGCCGACCTTCGTCGCCACGAAGAAAGAGAGCGGCACGGTGATCAGCGCCACCAGGGCGAGCAGCGGCGAGACGTAGAACATCATGATCAGTACGCCGACGATGGTGAGCAGCGAGTTCACCAGCTGGCCCATGGTCTGCTGCAGCGTCTGGCCGATGTTGTCGAGGTCGTTCGTCGCCCGGCTGAGCACCTCGCCGCGCTGCCGCTTGTCGAAGTACGAGAGCGGAAGGCGCGACAGCTTCTCCTGGACGGCGCCCCGCATGTGGAAGACGGTCTTGTTGATGGCGCGGTTCGACAGGCGTGTCGCCACCGCCATCAGGAGACCCGCGATCACGAACACGCCGAGGGCGAGCAGCAGGACCTCGCCGACGGCGCCGAAGTCGATGCCCTCGCCCGGCGTGAAGTCGACGCCGGTGAGCATGTCGGCCATGCCGCCGTCGCCCTTGTCGCGCAGGCCCTCGATGGCCTGGTCCTTGGTGATGCCGGCCGGCATGTCCCGCCCGACGATGCCCGCGAAGAGCAGGTCGGTCGCCCTGCCAAGGATCTTGGGGCCGAGCACGCTGAGCGCCACGCTGAGCACTCCGGCGGCGAGCATCCCGTACATCGTGGTGCGCTCGGGCCTGAACTGCGAGAGCAGTCGTTTGCCGGACCCCTTGAAGTCCATCGACCGGGAGTCCGGTCCCATCATCTGTCCGCCACCCGGACCGGCCATTACGCGGCCTCCGCTTCCGTCAGCTGGGAGAGCACGATCTCCCGGTAGGTCTCGTTGCCCGCCATGAGTTCGCGGTGGCTGCCCGACCCCACGACCCGGCCCTCGTCGAGGACGATGATGCGGTCGGCGTCCCGGATCGTCGCCACGCGCTGGGCGACGATCACGACGGTCGCCTCGGCGGTCTCGCGGCCGAGCGCGGCGCGCAGGGCGGCGTCGGTCGCGTAGTCCAGGGCCGAGAAGGAGTCGTCGAAGAGGTAGATCTCGGGGCGCTGCACCAGGGTCCGCGCGATCGCGAGGCGCTGGCGCTGGCCGCCGGACACGTTGGTGCCGCCCTGCGAGATGGGCGCGTTCAGGCCCTCCTCCAGGCTCTCCACGAAGCCCTTGGCCTGGGCTACCTCCAGGGCGTGCCAGAGCTCCTCGTCCGTCGCGTCCGGGTTTCCGTAGCGGAGGTTGGTGGCGACGGTGCCGGCGAAGAGGTACGGCTTCTGCGGCACCAGGCTCACCGTTCTTGCGAGCAGCGCCGGCTCGATGGTGTGCACGGGCACGCCGCCCACCAGGACCTCGCCCTCGGTGGTGTCGATGAGCCGCGGCACGAGGCTGAGCAGCGTCGACTTGCCGCTGCCGGTCGAACCGATCACGGCGGTCGTCTCGCCGGGCCGTGCGACCAGGCGGACGGCCTTCAGGACGGGTTCCTCGGCACCGGGATAGCGGAAGCCCGCGTCGCGGATCTCCAGGTGGCCGTGGCTGCGCAGCTCCGTCACGGGGGAGGCCGGGGGCACCACGCTGCTCTCGGTGTCCAGGACCTCCTCGATGCGCTCGGCGCAGACCTCGGCGCGCGGCACCATCATGAACATGAAGGTGGCCATCATCACGGACATCACGATCTGCATCAGATACGCGAGGAACGCGGTGAGCGCCCCGATCTGCATGCCGCCGCTGTCGATGCGGTGCGCGCCGAACCACACCACGGCGATCGAGGAGAGGTTCACGACCGTCATGACGATCGGGAACATCAGCGCGAGCAGCTTGCCGGTGCCGAGCGAGACGTCGGTCAGCTCGGCGTTGGCCTCGCGGAAGCGTTCCTTCTCGTACTCGTCGCGGACGAAGGCGCGGATGACGCGGTTGCCGGTGATCTGCTCGCGCAGCACGCGGTTCACGGTGTCCAGGCGCACCTGCATGGAGCGGAAGAGCGGCCGGAGCCGCTTCACGATGAGGCTCACGGAGACCGCGAGGACGGGCACGACGGCGACCAGGATGCCCGAGAGCGGCACGTCGAGGCCGAGGGCCATGACGATGCCGCCGACGCACATGATCGGCGCCGACACCATCAGCGTGAACGACATCAGGACCAGCATCTGCACCTGCTGGACGTCGTTCGTGGTCCGGGTGATCAGGGACGGCGCGCCGAAGTGCCCCAACTCGCGGGCGGAGAACGACTGGACGCGGTCGAAGACCGCTGCCCGGACGTCGCGGCCGAGGGCGGAGGCGGTGCGGGCGCCGTAGTACACGGCGCCGACGTTGCAGATCACCTGGGCGACGGTGACGGCGATCATGAAGCCGCCGAACGAGAGGATGTAGCCGGTGTCGCCCTTCACCACACCCTCGTCGATGATGTCGGCGTTGAGCGTGGGCAGGTACAGCGAGGCGCAGGTCTGCAGGAATTGCAGCAGCACCAGCAGGACGATGGGCTTTTTGTACGGGCCCAGATGGGCCCGAAGGAGTCGTATGAGCACGGAGTCTCTTCGAGAGGCGTGGGCGGGGTTCTTGGCGAGGTCGCCCCCCATACTCCGGTACCGCACCCCGGCGTGCGCAACCGTTTAAGCCATTACCCGGTAAAAGAGTTGTCTGGGTCAAGAACCCGGATGCGTCCCGCCCGGTTGGTCGCCTGCGGGTGCGTCGTGGCTTGTCGCGCAGTTCCTCGCGCCCCTGCGGGGCGCTCTAGAGCGCCCCGGGATGCGTCTGTTCCCGCACCGTTCGGTACTGCTGCCGCACCGCCTGCCCCACGGCGTGCTCCTCGCCCGGCTCGAAGACCTGCGCGGTCGCTCCCTGCCAGTACGGCAGCCGGCCGTTCAGCGCCCAGGCCGCCTGCCGCGCCGCGCCGATCGCCGCGTAGTCCGCGGGCTGCGGCACCACGACCTGCGTGCCGAACAGCATCGGCGCCGCCGCCTGCACCGCGGGCAGCTCGGCCGCGGCGCCGAGCAGGAACACCCGGCGCACCTCCACGCCCCGCCCCCGCAGCACGTCGAGCGCGTCGCCGAGCCCGCACAGCATGCCCTCGAACGCGGCCCGCGCCAGATGCTCGGGCCGCATCGACTCACGCCGCAGGCCGGTCAGGGTGCCCGCCGCGTGCGGCAGATTCGGCGTCTTCTCGCCCTCCAGATACGGCAGAAGGACGAGCCCGTGCGCCCCCGGCGTCGACTTCACGGCCAGGTCGGAGAGCGCTTCGAGGTCGGCGACGCCGAGCATCTCGGCGGCGCCGCGCAGCACGCGCACCGCGTTCAGCGTGTGCACCACCGGCAGATGCATGCCGGTGGCGTCCGCGAGGGATGTGATCGTCCCGCTCGCGTCGACGAGCGCCTCGTGGTGGACGGCCATCACGGACCCCGAGGCCCCCAACGACACGACCGCGTCACCCTGTTGCACCCCGAGCCCGAACGCCGCCGCCATCGTCTCGCCGGTCCCCGCCGAGATCAGCAGCCCCTCGGGCGTCGTCCCCGCGGCCTCCGCCGGGCCGATCACCTCGGGCAGCATCGCCTGGTGGCCGAGCGCGAGCTCGACGAGATCGGGGCGGTACGAACCCGTCGCCGCCGACCAGTAACCGGTCCCGGAGGCGCCGCCGCGGTCGGTCGTGCGCCGCGCGGGCCTCCCGAGCAGCTGCCACACCAGCCAGTCGTGCGCCTGCATGAGGGCGGCGACGCGCTGCGCGGCCTCCGGCTCGGTCTTCGCCAGCCAGCGCAGCTTCGTGACGGGGTGGGCCGCCTGCGGGACGATGCCCACGGCCTGCGCCCACGCCTCGCGGCTGCCGAGCCCGTCGATCAGGTCGGCGGCGGCGACCTGCGCCCGCCGGTCGTTGCCGACGAGCGCCGGCCGCACGGTGTTGCCGTGCTGGTCGAGGGGGACGACCGCGTTCTGCTGTGCGGAGACGCCGATGGCCTGCACGCCTTCCAGCAACCCGCCGCCCGCCGCCTCGCCGAGCGAGAGCAGCCAGGCCTGCGGATCCACGTCCGAGGGGCGCCCGCCGTCGGGATTCTCCGTCGGATGCGGGGCATAGCCCTGCTTGAGTACGGCACCCGTGTCCGCGTCACAGACCACGATGCGCGTGAAATCGGGCGAACTGTCCAACCCTGCGACTATCCCCATGCCAGGAATTCTGCCGCACCGCGCGACGTGTCCCGAACCTCAGCTCCCGGGCGTCGTCCCGCCTAGGTGTTGCTGGTGCCCCAGTCGTCCTCGCCGCTGCCCTGCCCGCGCTCGCGCAGCGACCGCACCCGGTCGCTCACGGAGTCGGGAACCCGGTCCCCCACCTTCTCGGACACGGTGTGGAAGGCCTTGCCCGCCACGTCGCGGCCCTGCTGGGTCGCGGACTCGACGGTGTTGCGCACCGCCGGGTTCTGCGCGATCTCCCGGGCGGACTTCTTCAGCTTCTCGTAGCGCTCGCGGCCGGCCCGGGTACCGAGCACGTACCCGAGAGCCAGACCCGCCACGAATGTGAGCCGGTAGCGCATGTCTGCCACCCTTCCCTTACGTCGGCGTCGAGCGTCTGCTCGTCCGTCTGCTGCTCTGCGTCGGCGGTGGGGGATACCGATTGGCGGAGCACCCCCCTGCTTGCGCTAATGTATGTGTCGCAGCGACCGCCCGCCGCCTGGAGAGTTCCCGGTTAGGTGCGTTCGATGCAAACGAGACGATCCCCTGTAGCTCAATTGGCAGAGCAGCCGGCTGTTAACCGGCAGGTTACTGGTTCGAGTCCAGTCGGGGGAGCTCGGTCTCCTGTAGCTCAATTGGCAGAGCAGCCGGCTGTTAACCGGCAGGTTACTGGTTCGAGTCCAGTCGGGAGAGCAAGTGAGATGGACCCTTGAGATTCCCTCAGGGGTCCATTTTCATGCCTGGTGGAACCATGTGGGCAGCCGTGCGGTCCTCATGGTCGAGCGATGCCGACCATCCGAAGCAGGAGATCGTATGAGCGGCTATGCTGCGGCAGACGGCGCGCACAAATGTGCGCGACGCGCCGTTAGGGGCGGTAGCTCAGCCGGTTAGAGCAGCGGACTCATAATCCGTCGGCCGTGGGTTCGAGTCCCACCCGCCCCACCGAAGCGCTGGGGCGCAGGAACGATTCCACCTGCGTCAACAGTGCAAACCTCCCCGTCCCGCCCCATGCGGCGACACGCGGGACACAGGAACGCGGGACATGCGGTGGCCGCGCCGATCGGCGCAGGGTGCCACCGCGTCCCGCCGCTTCGGGCCCCGGCCCTCAGACGCGCTCCAGGACCACCACCGGGATCGACCGGTCGGTCTTCTCCTGGTACTCGTCGTAGGCGGGCCACGTCGCGGCCATGGTCCGCCACATCCCCGGCTTCTCGTCCGGCGTCGCGGTGCGTGCACGGGCGGTGTAGCGATCGCCCTTGATCTGCACCTGCACCTCCGGGTTCGCCTCCAGATTGCGGAACCAGAGCGGCGGGGTGTCGGCTCCGCCGTTCGAGGCCACCACGAGCACCGCGTCACCGTGCCGCCGGTAGATCAGCGGGGTGCTGCGCGGTTCGCCGCTCTTGCGGCCGGTCGTGGTGAGAATCAGCACCGTGGTGCCCTGCCAGTCGTGGCCTTCCTCGCCGTCGGTCTCCACGTAACGCTGGACGTGCTCCTTGCCGAACAGCATCTGCTCTCTCCTTCGTCTCTTGTCTTCGCGGGCTCGCGCCTGCCGGCCCACGTCATGGACACCCTGCGCTTTCCCGTCTGCCAGGCGCCGAACCGACGCGCCCGACGGCGGAGTGAGCTTCGTGATCGTGCGGTGGGCTTCAGCTCCGTGATCCGGGGAACCAGGGCGTCATGAAGATATTGATCGTCCTGGTGGTCGTCGGCCTCGCCGCAGCCTGGTACCTGCAGTCACGGAAGCGCCGGTGAGCGCGCACGACGGACGTGCGTCCGTCACGCCGGTGACCGTGCACCCGCCGCTCGGCACGGGTGGCCGCAGGGTGACGGTCGGGGGAGAGATCCTGGGGCTCGCGTACTCCGACGCCGATGTCGTGGAGTTCCTGCGCCGGATCGGGCTGCCGGAGGCCGAGGGGCTGCTCGACGATTCGGGGTGGGTGAAGTGGCGGGGCGGGCACGCTCACCACTACGAGGCGGCGTGAGCGGGGCGCGGGGACCGGGGCGCGCGGGGCGGTGCTCAGAGAGGCGCCTGCCACGTGGTCGTCGTGCCCTGGTCCGCGCTGTCGGAGGTGCCGTCGTCGTACACGGTCAGGCGTACCCCGGGCCGACCGTCCGGCAGCGTCGCCCGCGCGTCCACGGCCACCTCGATGCGGGTCACGTCGGGGCGGCGTGAGGCGCCGGCCAGGGCGCGGCGCAGGGCGGCGAGGAGATGGCCCGCCGCCGGGTCGGTGACGCGGTTGTCGACGGCGCCGGAGAAGTGCACCGATGGCTGTACGCCGACGACCGCGGCGGCGCCCGCCGTCTCGCGCAGGACCTTGCCCCGGAACGTGGTCGGGGCATCCGCGGGCGGCTGCTGGAGCGCGAAGATCGCCGTACGGACCTCCTGGATGGTGGACTCCAGCTCGTCCACGGCCTGGTCGAGGGTGGAGCCGACCTGCGGCGAGGCGTCCCTGCGGCGGGTGGACTCCAGCATCATGCCGGTGGCGAAGAGGCGTTGGACGACGAGGTCGTGCAGGTCGCGGGCGATGCGGTCGCGGTCCTCGAACACCGCCAGGCGCTGCCGGCTCTGCTGGGCGTCGGCCAGGACGAGGGCGAGGGCGGCCTGTGAGGCGAACTGGGTGGCGAGGAGACGCTCCACGGAGGTGTAGGCGCGCTCTCCCCTGCGGCGGGGCAGCGCCAGCGTGCCGATGAGGCGTCCGTCGGCCTGTAGCGGCAGCATCATGCTGGGCCCGAAGTTGGTGCGTACGTGGGTGGTCATGCGGGGGTCGGTCGCGGAGTCCTCGATGAACACCGGCTCGCCCCCGAGCAGTTGTTCGAGGACCGCGCTGCCGGGCTCGATGGTGGTGCCGATGAGGTCGTTCTGGAGGGCGGGGGAGGGGGCCGGGGCGGTGCTCGGGGGATCGTCGGTGTCCTCCGCCGTCGCCGCCGCGACGATGCGCATGCCGCCCTGCTCGGTGGGTTGCAGGATCACCCCCGCGGAGGCGTTCGCGAGGATCCGGGCCTTCTCGGCGACCGTCATCAGCGCGTCGGCCGCCGGTTCGCCGGTGAGCAGCGCCGTGGTGACCGCGGCGGCCCCGTCGATCCAGCGCTCGCGCTGCCTGGCCGCCTCGTACAGCCGGGCGTTGCCGATCGCGATGCCCGCCTGGCTCGCCAGGACGCGGAGCAGTTGCAGGTCCTCGTCGGTGAAGCGGCCCCCGCGCTTCTCGGTGAGGTAGAGATTGCCGAACGCCTCGTCGTGGACGTGCACGGGAACGCCCAGGAAGCTGTGCATCTCCGGGTGCCCCGGTGGTACGCCGCACGAGCGCGGGTCCGCCGTCAGATCGTCCAGGACGAGCGGCCGCGGCTCGCGGATGAGGGCGCCGAGCAGGCCCGAGCGGCCGTCGGGGAGAGGGCCGATGCGCTCCCGCTCGTCCTCGGTCAGGCCCGCCGTGAACAGGTCGGTCAGCCTGCCGTGCGCCGGGTCGATGACGCCGAGCGCGCCGTACCGGGCGCCGGTCAGCTCGGTCGCGCTCTCCACGATGTGCTGCAACGTGGTGTGCAGTTCGAGGTCCGAGCCCACGCCGAGCACCGCGTCCAGGAGCGGCACCAGGGGCAGCGGCAGGTCGGTGCCGCTCATCGCGCGGCGCCCGCCGTGCCCCCGGCGGCCCCGCCGCGCCGCGCCTTCTTGACCGGGCTCAGCAGCGAGACCACCCTCCACGCACCCTCCACGCCCCCTCCAGAAGCAGGAACCTTCATCGCTTTTCGTCCAGAGCGTCGCCCGCCGTGAGCCCGGATCCGGCGGAGGTGAGCAGGATCGGCGCGGAGCCGGCCAGCCACACGGTCATCGGCATACGGGCACACTTCCGCGGGGCGCCGAGGCCGGCGGGGGAGGGCTCCGCGGTCAGCCGGAGAGCGGGTTGAGGGCCAGCGGCTGGATCTTGCCCTCCAGCATCGCACCGAGCCCCATCACGGCGCACACGTCGGGCCGCTCGGCGATCTCCACGGGCATCCCCGTCGCGTCCCGCAGCATCTGGTCGAGCCCCGGCAGCAGCGCGCTGCCGCCGACCACCATGATCCCGCGATCGGCCAGGTCGGCCACCAGGTCCGGCGGGCAGTCCCGCAGCACCTTGCCGATGCCGTCGAGCACGGCGGTCAGCGGGGTGTGGATCGCTTCCCGTACGGCGGCGGTGTCGACGTGCACCGAGCGGGCGAGCCCTGTGGCGACGTCGCGGCCGTGGATCTCCGTCGACTCGGGACCCTCGGGCGTCAGGCCGTTGCCGCGCAGGGCGAGCTGAAGGGGACGTACCGACTGGCTGGGCAGCATCAGTTCGTGGTGGTGGCGCAGGTGCTGCACGATCGCCTCGTCGATGGCCTCCCCGCCGACCGGGATCCGCTGGGCGGTCACGATCGATCCGAGCGACAACACCGCGACCTGCGTCGTCGCGGCCCCGCACACCAGGATCATCGTTGCTTCCGGCTGCTCCACGGGCAGCCCGCAGCCGACCGCGGCCGCGATGAGCGTGTCGACGAGCTCGACCCTGCGCGCCCCGAGCCCGACCATCGTCTCCACGGCGGCCCGGCGCGCCAGCGGGTCCGCGTCGTGCGGCGTGCAGGCGGCGGCGCGCAGCCGCGGCTTGCGGCGCAGGTTGCGGCGCAGCTTCTCGCCGATGAGGTGCCGCAGCATGCGCTGGGCCATCTCGATGTCGACGACGGTGCCGCCGGAGACCGGCCGTACGACCCGGATGTAGCCCGGCGTACGTCCCGTCATCTGCTCGGCGAACCGGCCGACCGCGATGAGCGCGCCCGTCCGTGTGTTCACGGCGGCGGCGCTCGGTTCGTCGACGACGAGCCCCGCGCCCTTCACGAACACCCGGGTCCTCGCGGCACCCATGTCGACGGCGATGTGGCAGCGGCGCAACTGCTCCAGACTGACGGTCATGGCAGATCCTCCCGAGAGCGCAGACCGTACGGACCGCCGGACGACGGTCCCATCTCGCATCGTGCGGTGGCCGCGGGCGGCGCGCGCGTCGGGCTGAGCCGGGCGGGGTGCCGCCGCACGGGTGATCTTGATTGCGTCGCGGGCGGCGCAGTTAGCATCCCGTGTGACGCATACGCCCCCTGAAGAAGACGAAGCCGACGGCCCCCGCATACCCGAAGCCGCCGACCGCCCCCCGCTGTCCCCGGTACCAGTTGAGCCCCGGGAGCCCGTCACGAAAAGGCGGATACTCGCCGATCTGACGCCTTTGCGTACGTCCGTCGACTACCGCCGTCTCTGGATCGGCAACACCATCTCCTGGATGGGCCAGGCGATGACCGCCCTCGCGGTCTCGCTCCAGGTGTACGACATCACGCACTCCAGCTTCTCGGTCGGCCTCGTGGGGCTCTTCTCGCTCGTCCCGCTCGTGGTGTTCGGCCTGTACGGGGGCGCGATCGCCGACACGGTGGACCGGCGGAAGCTCGGCCTCTACTCGTCGCTCGGCTCGTGCGGACTCTCGGTCGCCCTCGCGGCGGGCGCCTTCGCGGGCTTCCACCACGTGTGGTTCCTGTACTCCGTGGTCGCGTCGCAGGCGGTCTGCGGGGCGCTGAACTCGCCGGCGCGCTCGTCGATGATTCCGCGCCTCCTGCCGCCGGAGCAGTTGCCCGCCGCCAACGCGCTCTCCTCGATCACGACGACGTCGGGCACGATGCTCGGCCCCATGCTGGGCGGACTCATCGTCGGCCTGTGGGGCTACCAGGCGGCGTACACGGTCGACGCGGTCGCCTTCAGCGCGTCGCTGTACGCGATGTGGCGGCTCCCGGCGATGCGGCCCGAGGGCTCGGCGGGCTCGGCGACGGGGGGTCGCAGGAAGCGGGCCTCGGTCATGGACGGGCTGCGGTTCCTGGCCACGCGGCCGAACCTGCGGATGACCTTCTTCACGGACATGTGCGCGATGGTGCTCGCGCATCCGCGGGCCCTGTTTCCCGCCGTCGCGGTGGTGTGGTTCGCGGGCGACGCGAAGACGGCAGGCCTGCTGGTGGCCGCGCCCGCGGTGGGAGCGCTGCTCGGCGCGGTGTTCTCCGGGTGGCTGGGGCGGGTCCGGCGGCACGGGCTCGCGATCCTGTGCGCGGTGGCCGGTTGGGGCACGGCGATCGCCGTCTTCGGCCTGACGCGGAACCTCTGGCTGGGGCTGTTCTTCCTCGCGCTCGCGGGGTGTGCGGACACCGTCTCGATGGTGTTCCGGAGCACGATGCTCCAGGCGGCCGTGCCGGACGAGATGCGGGGGCGGTTGCAGGGGGTCTTCATCGTGGTGGTGGCGGGCGGGCCACGCCTCGGGGACTTCATCGCGGGGTCGGTGGGGGACCTGAGCTCGCCGGGGGTGGCCGTGGTGGGCGGCGGCGTCGCCTGCGTGGTCGCGGTGGGGCTGCTCGCACTGCGGTGGCGGGGGTTCGCGCGGTACGACTCGCGGGTGCCGGGGGCGTGAGGGGGGGGGTGCTGGGGGGCTTGGTGGGCTCGGGGGCTTGGGGGTCCCGTGCGTGGGTCGTACGAGGGGGCTCGGGAGGCTTGGGGGTCCCGTGCGTGGGTCGTACGAGGGGGCTCGGAGGGCTTGGGGGTCCCGTGCGTGGGTCGTACGAGGGGGCCCGAGGGGCTTGGGGGTCCCGTGCGTGGGTCGCGTGGGTGTGCCGTGGGTTCCGTGAGTGTCCCCGTGGGTCGCCCCTGAGTGTCCCGTGGGTTCCGTGGGTGTCGCGTGGGTCCGCGTGGGTGTCGCGTGGGTCCGTGGGTGTTCCGTGGTCCGTGGGTGTCGGCGGGCTCGGTGTCGTCAAATGGCGCGGACCGCGTCGATCAGCGGGGTGAGCGAGTCAAGGGTCAGGTCGCAGCCCTCGGCCCGGAGCCTGCTGTACGACCTCTCGTCCCGCCGGTAGCCGATGAACGGCAGTCCGAGCCGCCGCGCCGCGAGCAACTCCGCCGCGGACGAGCCGACCATCACGCAGCGCTCGGCGTCGGATTCCAGGGCGAGGAGCGCGCGGCGCAGGCAGTCGGGGTCCGGCAGCAGGGGAGAGTCCGCGCGGCGGCCGTGCGTTCCGCCGGGCACCGCGTCGGTGAGACCCCGCCGGGCGAGCAGTTCCGCCATGACGTCGGAGTCGCAGTCCCCGGCGACCGCGACGGCCAGGCCCCCGGTCATGAACGTGCTCAGCAGCCGGGGCAGGTGCGGGGTTGGCCGGGCGTTCGTGAGGCTCTGCCGCTCGATGCGCTGGAGGCGGGCGCGCAGTTCACGGGCCGACGGGTGGTCCTGGTCCCCATGGGCGCGCAGGAGGTCCGTCGGGTGCACCCTTCCCTCGTAGCCGTCAAGGGCTCCGTCCAGTGCTCCGGCCAGGGGCGGCCTGCCGTCCAGGGCGTCCTCGACGGCACGGTCCTCGGTGATGGGGCCCATCAGGTCCAGGACGCCGGCGCGTGCCTGCGAGTCGGTGTGGAGCCGTACGACCGGCCCGTCGAAACCGAGGATCACGGCGCTGCGGCCGGCGAGCAGCGTGCCGAGGGCGCCCGAGACGGCGGAGGTGGTGGAAGCGGCGGAGACGGTCGTGGTCGCGGGGCGGGTGGGTACGGGCGCCGTGATCTCGCAGTACCAGTCGTCGGACCGCGGGACCGGCTCGAACCGGGCGTCTCCCGTGCGGCCCGATCGGCTGAGCCGGTCGTGCAGGTCGTTCGAGACGATCACGGTGGCCCGGCTGCCGGGGCGGTCGAAGAGGTGGCGCAGCTCGGCGGGGAAGGCGGGGGCGGAGACCGTGGGGTCCGGCTCGTGGGTGACGGTCACCCCGAGGCCCGCGCCCGGCAACTCCGCCAGCGCGGCGGGGAGTTGTCCGATCGTCGCCGTCAGCGCGTGCAGGACGTGGACCTCCGGGGCGACGGCCGCGTCCCAGCCGCCCGCGCGGGGTCGCAGCTCGAAGTGGTCGGGGCCGATGCCGCCCGCGATGAGCAGGTGGGAGATCACCCGGCCCAGCTCGTGCAGGGCCTTTGACCGGGCGCCGGCGGGGCGGGTCAGGTACTCGAAGGTGAGGGTCGTACCCGGCTGCGCGGGCTGGTCGTCCGGCAGCTCACGGCTGACGCCGATGTCGTCCAGCTGGTCGCTGGGGAGTTCCTCGTACGGGGTGAGCACCTCGTCCTCGGTGTGGGGGAACTCCCTAAGCAGCTCGGCCAGTTCGGTCTGCTCCTGCTCGGTGGCGCCGAGCTCCCGGTTCAGCTCAAGTCGCGTGTGGAGCAGGGACTGCCGCAGGCGGCTGATGTCGGCGCGGGTCGCGTGGGCCGCCGGGCCGGGGACTCCGTCCAGGGGGGTGCCGCGCCATAGGTCGAGAGCGGCGGTGACCAGCTCGCGGGCGCGGGTGAATTCGCCCGCGAACCGGGCGTGCCGGGCGTCCGCGGCGAGCCGCTGGCAGTGGAACAGGTCGACGACGTCGGGGCCCGTCGGCAGGGGCAGGACGTACGCGTCCCCCTCGGTCAGCACGGAATCCGGGCCCAGGGCGTTGCGCAGCCGCGACGCGTAGGTGCCGAGGACGCGGCGCGCGTGTGGGGGTGCGCCGGGGCCCCACATGCCCTCGATCAGCTCCTCGTGGGTCACGGCACGGCCGCGCCTGAGCAGCAGCATGCAGAGCATGGCCTGTTCGCGGGGCGTGCCGGTGGCGAGGGGGCGGCCGTTCCGTGTGGCGCGGAGAGGGCCGAAGAGGGAGTAGGCGCGCTCGCTCGACGAGGGCGCGGCAAGCCGCGTGAGCCGGTTGAGACCTTGCCGCTGGAGCTCCGGGTCGGTCGAGTCGAGCTCGCGGGCGGCGGAAGTCAGTGTGCTGCGGAGCGTGGCGCGCGGGGGTGTTGTGAGTGCCTTTGCCTGATCGGGTCCGGCGGCTGTCTGTTCCGGGTCTGCGGCTACTTGCTCCGGTCCGGTGGCTGCCTGATCCGCTTCCGCGGCTACTTGGTTCGGTCCGGCGGCCATTTCACCGGTGCCGTACATCTCGCGCAGCAGGCGGCCGAGCGAGCGGAGGTCGGCGGCGCGGGTCTCCTCGTTGTGGGGGACGAGGGCGAAGCCGCACAGTACCGGGCCCCGGGTGGAGAGGCGCACGTAGGAGGCCGAGAGGGCGCCGTGGGCCAGGCCCACGGTGTGCAGGGCGGAGACCGCGCCCGCGAGGGGCGGGAGCAGTTCCACGAGCCGGTGGGCGGGCAGGCCGTCCGGGTGGTCCGTGAGGAGATCCCGGAGGCTGTGGCCGTCGATGAAGTCCATGGTCACGTACGGGACTTCACCGTTGGCGTAGTCGTGCACGGCGGCCACCTGCGGGTGCCGGAACCGCGACAACTGCCGCGCCGCCCGGGTGAAGTCGAGGCGGAGCCACTGCGGCGCCTGCGGATAGCGCTGCACGACCACGGGCTTTCCGTCGCGGCGCAGATCCTCCGCGAGCCAGACTCTGCCGCTCTGCCCGATCTGCTGCATCATCCGGTACCGGTCGCCGAGGAGCTCCGCGTCCTGTCCCGCGGCCTGTCCCGCGGTCCGTCCCACGCCCAGCTGCCGCACGCTCTCCGGAGTCACCGTCGCGAACGGCTCGCCCAGCGGGGGACCTTGTCCGGCACCCCCGCCGACCGAGGGCTCCTGCCCGGCGCCCCCGCCCGAGGAGGCCACCGCCCGCAGCTCCCCGGGGGCCGTCCCCGCCCGCTCGTCGATCAGGCCGCCCACCCTGGCAAGCAGCTCCCTCGTACGCCCCCGCGCGGTACGCGGCAGCGACCTGAGCAGCAACTCCCGCACCCCGTCCCGGAATACGTACGACCCGGCGCCGTCGCCCGCGGTCAGTATCCCGCTCAGGATCACCTCCGCCAGATGCTGCGGACGCGGACGCTCCTCTACGGCCGCCTGGACGAGCCGCATCACCGGCAATCGCGGCTCGCCCACCGCCAGATGGCCAGCGAGGCGGAAGGCTTCCGGGGAGGCCGTGGAGCGGAAGCGGAGCACGAGGTCCTCGGCGGAGAGCCGCGTGACGTCCTCGCCGCCCGCGCCGCCGTCCGTCCAACCATCCGCCCCGCCGTCCGCCTCACTGTCCGTCTCGCCGCCCCCTTCGGCGTCCGCGGGCGCCGCGCCCAGCCACCCCACCGCGCCCGGCAACTGCGCCCCGCCCGCGTCCGCCACCAGCGCCGCCCAGTGCGACAGCCACGGCCCCGCGGGTTCGAGAACCGGCACCGGCAAGGCTCCGGCGGGCTGCGGCGCGTCGGCGGCGTACGGCGTGAAGGCGAGAGCGGCGGACGGTGCCGCCGGGTGCGGGGCGCGGAGAGTCCCCGGAGTCGTGGGCAGAGCCGTGGTACGCCAGAGGCGTTCCGGGAGTGGCTGAATCACGGCCGTCGGCATCTGGCTCGCCCAGCGGCGCAAGGTGCGGTACCAGCGGTTGCCGGCCGTGCCCGTACGCCACTGCGGGCCCATGCAGTCGCTGATCACGAGGGTGACCGTGCGGCCCGCCGCGGGGGCGTGGGCGGCCCGGGGCGGGACCGTGCCGTCCGGCTCCGCACGGTGCAGCTCGACCGTGCGGAAGATGCCGGACTGGGCGAGCGCCGTGTGGAGTTCGTGGACCAAGGGGCGCCAGATCGGCATGGTGGGGCCCGCGTCGTACACCAGGCACAGCCGCAGCCAGCGTTCCTCGGCGGGGCGCAGCACCGGCAGCCAGCCCTGCGGGCGGCCACCGAGGCGGGCGATGCGGTGTGCGGTGGCCTCCTCGTCGATGACCTGTCCCACCGGTGAGGGGACGCGGCGCTTGAGGGGGCGCAGGGCGCGCTGGAGTGTGAGGGGGTGGGTCACCATCGGGGGGACGGGAACGCGGACGGGCTGGATATGCCCGACCGCAGCCGACGGGGCGGAATTCGGCGCCGCGACCGGAACAGGCAGCCGCAGCGGGACCCGGTCGTCGTCCGGGGGAGGGGCAGGGGCGGGGGCGGGACTGAGGTCGGCAGGCGCCGGGCGCGGTGGTGCCGCCTGCTCAGTCTCCGGCGCAGGCGCCGACGGCTCTACGACCCCGGCAGTCTCCTGCGCCGCCCCAGCACCCCCACCCGCCTGTCCCGCAAGCCACAACAGCTCGGCCAGCTCGACAGAAGTGGCCCGCGCCCCACCCGCCACCTCCGCAAGCAGATCAGCGAGGCGCGCGACGGGGCTGTGGGGGCGGGGCGCGGTCGCGGGCGGGGAGGGGTCAGACGGCATTGGGGTCCGTGTCCGGCGACTGCGTCAGGTACGGCATCAGTTGGCGGGCCAGTTCGTCGCGCGAGGTCGCGTCGATGCCTGCCGCGCCTGTCAGGTAGATCGCGTTCAGGAGTTGGTCGGTGGCGAGTTCGCCGGCGGTGCCCCGTTCCAGGAAGCGGGTGATGAGGGTGCGGGCGTAGGCGTCGGGCTCGCCGAGGTGGGCGCGGACGATCTCCTCCAGGTGTTCGTCGCGCGGCTGGCGAAGACGCAGCGTGACACAGCGGCGCAGGAACGCGGGCGGGAACTCGCGCTCGCCGTTGCTGGTCAGGACGACGAAGGGGAAGGCGCGGCACCGCACGCGGCCCCGCTCGACCGTCACCGGCTCGTCCGAGCCGTCGGTCAGGAGATCCGCCTTCGGGGTGTGCTTGGCGATCCGTACCAGCTCGGGGATCTCGTACTGCCCCTCCTCAAGGATGTTCAGGAGATCGTTGGGCAGGTCCAGGTCGCTCTTGTCGATCTCGTCGATGAGGAGTGCCCGGGGGCGGGCGTAGGGGAGGAGCGCCGTGCCCAGCGGGCCAAGGCGCAGGTGGTCCTCGACGCCCGCGCCGTCCCGCGGCGTCCGTGAACTGGGGGCGCGGCCCGCCGCGTAGAGACGGGAGAGCGGGTCGTACTGGTAGAGGCCGTCGTGCAGGGTGCTGCGGCTCGTGATGTTCCAGCGCAGCACAGGACCGAGCCCCAACTCCCGTGCCACCGCGTACGCGAGGCTCGACTTGCCGCTGCCCGGCGGGCCCGTCACCAGGAGCGGCCGCCGCAGGTACAGCGCGGCGTTGACCAGCTGCACGCAGGTCTCCGTGGCCCGGTACGTGTGCGCCCGGTGTACGCGGTCCGGAGAGGTCGCCGAGCCGTCGTCCGCCGGCGTATCCAGGACCGGACCGCCGTCGAAGGCGCGCCACGGCGGGGGCGGAGGCAGCTCGGAGATCCCGTCGTGGGGCTCGTTCGTGCCGGTGTAGACGGGCCACAGGGACATGATCGGGGTTCTCCGTATTCGTACGTCGGTCACATGCGTCATTCGTACGTCGGTCTCGTGCGTCGGTCTCGTGCGTCGGTCTCGTGCGTCGGTCTCGTGCGTCGGTCCCCATACGCCGGCGGACTCAGGCGACCGGGGAGTGGCGGTGGGCCGGGGGCGCGTCGGGGAAGCAGCGCGGGTCGTCCCAGAGGAGCTGGACGTCCCTCGCCCAGTGCTTGTCGGGTTCGTCGGCCGCGTCGGCGCTCTCGCGCAACGACATGATGGTGCGCGGGAGTTCGGCGGGCCGATGACCGTCGAGGTGGGCGGCAAGCCGGTCGAGGAAGTCGGAGCCCTGACAGCCCATGTCGTCCCGGTGGTGCTCGGCGTCCTCGCAGCCCGTGCGCGGCCACAGCAGCATCGGTACCGGCACGGTGAGCGAGACGTCGAAGTGCGTCACGTCGGCGTCGGGACCGGCGCGGTCGGCGCGGGGCGGCGCCGCGAAGCCCGCCAGATCCGCGCCGTCCTGCCGCAGCCGGAAGCGCAGCTTGTTCGGCTTCTCCCGGGTGCCGCACTCGACGCGGTGCAGGACGGTCGTGGCCCGGCCGTCCAGCTGCTCCCACTGCCGGGCGAGCCGGTGGCGCAGACCGCCCTTGCGGCGCGAGCGGTCGGTCACGACCAGGGGGTACGAGCAGCCGAGCGGGGTCGGGTCGTCGGCGCCGCACTCCCACTGGGCCACCGGCCAGTTGAGCAGCGCGCGGGGCAGGACGAAGGCCAGCAACTCGTCCGTACCGGGCGTGAGATGGGAGAAGGCGTCGTCGACACGCTCCTGGACGTACGAGCGGACGTGGCTCGCGGCGACGGTGCCCGAGCCGACGGGGTGGCGCAGGCCCTCGCGGTACGCGGACACCTCGACCAGGAACTGGTCGTCGCCTGCCCCGCTGTGGTCGATCTCGACGAGGATGGGGGACCACACGGGCAACTCGCCGGGCGCCGGTCCGGCGCTCCCGGCGGTCCCCGCGATCCCGGCGGGCCCGCCAGGTGAGGTCGCCGTTTCGAGCTGCATGGCGAGCCGGTCGGCCAGGCGGGTCACCACGTCGGGGTCGTCGACCTCCGAGAGGACGTACCACGCCGCCGACCACAGCGAGCCGAAGCCGCCGGGCGGCACGGGCGGGTCGAACGGTCCCACCGCGTCGCGGTAGAGGCGCTCCGGATCGCCGGCGACGCCGGCCGCCGCAGCCCGTTCCACCAGGGCGCGCAGCCGTTCCTTCGCCGTCCGCTGGTGGCCGGGGGTGGGGATCAGGTCGCCGAGCGGGGGCCAGTAGCGGGCCATGACGGAGGTGGGCAGCATCCGTCCGTTGCGTACGCCGCCGGCCGCGCGGGAGGCGGCCGACACCATGCCCACGACGCGGTTGCTGTCCGCGAGGGTGGCCGCCGAGCCGCTGAACCCCGGTGCCAGGGGCTGTCCGTGGGCGCTCCAGGCCTCCAGCTGCACCCATTCGTCGGCGATCCGCTGGGCGGCGGTGGCGCGGTACTCGGCGAGGGTGCCCTCGCGGTAGCCCTTGGGGAAGCCGTAGACGAGGAGCCGGGGGCGGGGCTCGGCGTACGCCTCCTCGGGCGCCGCGAACTCGGCGGGCCGCAGCGGCACCGTGTGCTCCAGCTCCAGGACGGCGAGGTCACCGAGGTCGTCGCTCCGTCCGTCCCAGCCGCCGTGGGCGCAGACGGCCGCGGTCACCTCCCCGAGGTCCTCGCGGTGCGGGAACGAGACGGCGACGGGGGCGCGGGCGCTGTCGCGGACGACGTGCGCACAGGTCAGGACGTGCCGCTCGGACACGAGGAACCCGGCCCCGGCCTCGCCCCCGCACGCAATGCGGGCATGCCACGATGCGCTGCTCATCGTGCGGGGGAGACCTCCGGCGGGCTCACGGGCGACGCGGCGGACGCCCCCGCGGCCCCTCCTGCCGCTCCCGCGGTCTCTCCTGCCGTTCCCGCGGTGCCGCCTGCCGTTCCCACGGCCCGACCTGTCGCTCCCGCGGCCCGACCTGCCGCTCCCGCGGCCCTTCCTGCCGCCCCTGCGGACTCGCCTGCCGCCCCCATGGACCCGCCCGGCGCCGCCCCCGCCGACCCGTCCGGTGTCCACGCCAGGCGTACCACCAAGTGGCCCTCCGCCGTGCCCTTGACGATCACCGCGCCCGCCTCCGCCGACATCCGTACGCCGAACTCGATCTCCACCGAGTCCGGGCGCAGGCTGCCGTCACGGAAGACCCGCAGTGCCGACTCCGCGGCGGCGCGCGCCCCGGCCAGAGACTCCTCGAAGGTGCGGGCCGCGCGGGAGGGGCCGTCGCCGCGGGAGACGAGGCGGGAGCCGTGCGTGTCGTCCACGTCGGCCATGACGACGTGCCCGCCGTCGTCGGTCGTGAACTCCACCAGATCATCCATCAAAATGCCCCCGTCGAGCGTTCATCGCACCTGCCAACCGCATTGTTACGGATGGTCCTCGCGCCTGTCATCACGGTCATCACCAACGGGCATCACCAGCGGTCATCACCCCAGTCACGGTGATCGCGGGCGCACCGGCGGGGGCAGGAGGGAACGGTGGACTTGGCGGGAAGGTGCCCTGGCGGCTTCCCGCCAGCACCGGTCAACACCCCCGCAACACAAGCCCCCTGACACTCTTCGCAGCGCCCGGGAACCACCCCCGCCCGGGTCCGACGAAGAGAGGGCACCCATGACCCGATCATTCCCCCGGCGAAGAGCGAGGCTGCTGCCTGCCGTCGGCCTCGCGTTCGCGCTGCTCCCGGCAGGGCAGAGCGCCACCGCCGCGCCCGCGGACGGACCGCGGGCGCGGACCGCCCCCGCAGTTCCCGCCGCCCCCGCCGCGAGGGCCGCTCACACGGTCACCCTGGTGACCGGCGACAAGGTCACCGTCACGGAACTCGGCGGCGGCAAGAAGACCGTCACCGTCGACCGGCCGACCGGGGCCACCGGCGCTGTCCGGAGCGAGATCGCGGGCGACCGCATCACCGTCGTACCGGACGAGGCGCGGCCCTACCTGAGCGCGGGCACCCTCGACAAGCGCCTCTTCGACGTGACGGAGTTGATGCGCCAGGGGCTCGGGGACGAGAAGGGCGGCGCGCTGCCGCTCATCGTCACGTACGAGAAGAGCGCGCGCCGCGACGCGGGCCCGGCGACGCCCCGCGGCACCGAGAAGGTGCGCGCGCTGCCGAGCGTGGGCGGCGTGGCGGTGAAGGCGGACAAGCCCGGCACGTTCTGGCGGGACGTCGCGCCCGGCGCCTCCAAAGCCACGCGTACGAAGGCCGGTTCGGACTCGGGCGGCGCCCTCGCCGACGGCATCGAGAAGATCTGGCTCGACGGCCGTGTCGAGGCCGACATGGCGCAGAGCAACGAGCAGATCGGCACACCCGGGGCCTGGGAGGCCGGGCTCACCGGCAAGGGCGTCAAGGTCGCCGTGCTCGACACGGGCGTCGACCTCGGCCACCCCGGTCTCAAGGACCGGGTGGGCGCCGCCAAGAGCTTCATACCGGGCGAGGAAGTCGCCGACCGCAACGGCCACGGCACCCATGTGGCCTCGACCGTCGGCGGCAGCGGAGCCGGATCCGACGGCGACAAGGAGAAGGGCGTGGCACCCGGCGCCGACCTCTCTGTCGGCAAGGTCCTCAGTGACGAGGGCTCCGGCACCGAGTCGCAGATCATCGCGGGGATGGAGTGGGCGGCCAAGGACGTCGGCGCCAAGGTCGTCTCGATGAGCCTGGGTTCGCAGGAGGCGAGCGACGGCACCGATCCGATGGCCGCCGCCGTCAACACGCTCTCCGAGGACACCGGCGCCCTCTTCGTCGTCGCCGCGGGCAACAACGGCGCACCCTCCTCGATCGGTTCGCCAGGCGCCGCGGACTCCGCGCTGACCATCGGCGCCGTAGACTCCGCCGACCGGGCCGCGTACTTCACGAGCCAGGGCCCCCGCTACGGCGACAACGCCCTCAAGCCCGACCTGTCGGCGCCGGGCGTCGACATCCTCGCCGCCCGCTCGCAACTCGTCACCGGCGAGGGCTACTACACCGAGATGAGCGGTACGTCGATGGCCACCCCGCACATCGCGGGCGTCGCCGCCCTGCTCGCCGAGAAGCACCCGGACTGGAGCGGGGCGCGCCTCAAGGACGCGCTGATGTCGACGTCGAAGCAACTCGACTCATCGGCCTATGAGTTGGGCGCCGGGCGCGTCAGCGTGCCCGATGCCGTGGGGGCCCGCCTCACCGCGACCGGAAGCGCCGATCTCGGCTTCTACTCCTGGCCGTACGAGGAGAACAAGCCCGTCACGAAGACGGTGACGTACACCAACTCGTCGGACGCCGCCGTCGAACTGAGCCTGTCCGCCGAGGGTGCGGCCGAGGGCGTCGCGACCCTCGCCGACAAGACGCTGACCGTCCCCGCGCACGGCACCGCGTCGACCACGGTGACCGGTGACGGCGCGAAGGCGCCCGTCGGGAACACCAGCGGTCGTATCGTCGCGAGCGCCGCCGGGAAGCCGGTCGCGCACACCGCGTTCGGCCTGGTCAAGGAGGAGGAGCGGTACACGCTCACCGTCCGCGTCAAGGACCGGGACGGCGCCGCGACCGGGGCAGGCCTCGTGCTCCAGCGGCTCGCCGGGCAGGTCGACCCCGTCCAGGCGCAGGTCGGGGACTCCGGCACCCTCCAACTGCGCCTGGAGCCCGGAAAGTACGCCCTCTCCTCCTTCCTCGACGTGCGCGGCGGCAAGGGTGAGGACTCTCTCGGCCTCGGCTTCCTCATGGCGCCGGAGATCATCCTCGACAGGGACCGCGAAGTCACCCTCGACGGCCGCAAGCTGCGCGAGGTCGGCGTGGACGTCGGGAAGCGTACCGAGACCCGCCAGCTCCTGATGGAGTACGACCGCCGGGCGAACGGTGCCGAATTGCAGGGCGCGGTCCAGGTGCCGGTCAAGTACGACAGCGTCTTCGCGGCGCCCACCGAGAAGGTGACCGACGGCAGCTTCGAGTACCGCACCGTCTGGCGCCTCGGCAAGCCGACCCTGGACGTGCGGGGCCTGCGCGAGGTGGTCGCGCAGCCCGGCGGCACGGTGACCGAAGGGCGGAGCGAGCTGCGGCTCGTGGACGCGGGCGGCGGTACGGCGGCCGATTACGCGGGCAAGGACGTGAAGGGCAAGGCTGTCGTCGTACGGCGGCCGGCGGTTGCGGACGGGACGGCCGCGCAGCTCGCGCAGACCGCCCAGGACGCGGGCGCCAAGGCACTGTTCGTGACCGACGACGTGCCGGGGCGGCTCAACGCCTGGTTCGGAACGGACGACAACGCGGACCGCCCGCTCCAGATCGGCACGGTCGATGCGGCGGACGGCGCGCGGCTGCGCGCGGCGGCGAAGGCGGGCCGGACCGTGCACACGACGGCGACTCCCCGCACTCCCTATGTCTATGACGTGTCGGAGGGTCACAAGGGAGCCGTGCCCCGCGACCTCACCTACGAGCCGTCGAAGCGTGAACTTGCCGTGCTGGACACGAAGTTCCACGCGGTGAAGCCGGTGGCGGGCGGCGAGTTCCGCTACTCGCTGACGGACACCTTCTCCGTCGGGTTCGGCTTCCAGGAGAAGATCGACTACCCGGTCGAGCGTACGGACCACGCGTCCACGGGAGCCGGTCAGCTGTGGCACGAGTCGGTGTCGGTCGGGCCCGGCGTCCTGGAGGAGCGCAGCGGTCTGGTCGGCTACCGGGGCGGCAAGCGCGGCGAGCTGAACTGGTTCAAGCCCGTGTGGCATCCGTGGCTGGGCACGGGGCTCGGCTGGGGCCAGACGCGGACCGGGAACAACCTGGAGTTCAACGTCCCCGGCTGGGGCGATTCAGGACCCGATCACACGGGCTTCGGCGACGTGTGGAACGACGACTCGATGACGCAGGTCAGCGAGGTCTACGCGAACGGTGAGCTGGTCGACCGCAAGAAGAGTTCGGGTGTGTACGTGTGGGACGCGGACCCCGCGCCGACGACGTACAAGGTCGTGACGGACACGACGCTCGACCCGCGGCGGTGGCGGCTCGCCACGAAGGGCCACTCGGAGTGGACCTTCGAGTCGAAGGAGACGGCGGTCGACCGCAGGACGTTCCTGCCCCTGCTGAACCTCGGCTTCGACGTGGACACGGACCTGGCGGGCGATGTGCGCGGCGGGCGTTCCGTGCGGGTCGGGATCTTCGCCGAGTACGTGAAGGGGGCTGTCGGCACCGGGAGCGTCGGAGGCGGAAAGCTGGAGGTCTCCTACGACGAGGGGAAGACCTGGAAGAGCGTCGGCCTCGACCGGCGCGGCAGCGGGGCCGCGTGGGAAGGGAAGCTGAAGGTGCCCGGGTCCGCGGAGTTCGTCTCGCTGCGTGCCTCGGCGAAGGACGACCGGGGCGGCTCCGTCACCCAGGAGATCGTGCGGGCGGTGGGGGTGAAGTAGCGGACGGCGGCCGAACGCGGCGACGCCGCCTCCCCTGGGACGGGGGAGGCGGCGCCGCTGCGTGAGTATCCGGGTGCGTCTCCGGACGGTCTGCGGGTGACGTCAGATCAGCCAGCCGAGGAAGTGGGCGATACCGGCGACGACGTCAGTGATGATGTTCATGGTGGTGCTTCTCCTTGTGGGACTTTCTCAGGATGTTCCAACTCCCGGCCCTCGTATGGGACATGGGCCGGGTCACGCGGCAACTACGGTCTGCAGCCCGTCGCTTGCGTTCCGTAATCATCGTCAATCACATGCGTCACATGCAATCCCTGCCGGAACGATCACCTGTTCAAGGGAACAACTGCTCCCGTGTTCGTATTTTCGAGATCGGGGGCCAGGGCGGTGAAGAGAGTTGGAGGGCGCACGCGTTGAGGGCATGTGCATCCAACCGCTCAGAGCGTCTTCATCCTCTGAGCCACGCCACGCGGCGCCCCGCTCCCCCGGGGCGCCGCGTGCGCGTCACCGCATGGGTGCCTTCATCATCCGATCCGCGCCTCTTCGCCCACGCCTGCGCCGAGTTGGGCGTCGCCCCCGCGGATGCCCTGATGGTCGGCGATCACCCCGCCAAGGACGGTGGTGCCGCGGGGGCGGGGCTGCGGGCCTATGTCCTGCCGGGTGGTGCGGCGCCGGGAGCCGTGCGGGGGCTCGGGGCGGTGCTTCGCCTGGTCGACGGGTCTCGCTGACCATGCCGCCCGCGCGCCTTGCTGACCATGCCGCCCGCGCGCCTTGCTGACCACGCGGACCGTGCGCCTCGCTGACCATGCCGCCCGCGCGCCTCAATGCCTCGCTGACCTGGGCAAGGGGCTTGTCGGGTACACGTCCAGGAGTTGTTAGCCTGCGGGGCGGATCATCGAACCCAGGAGGCCTCCGTGTCACCAGACCGCCCCACGATCGCCCTGGTCACCAGCAGGCCCCAGCTGGAGACCGGCGTCGACCGTGACCTCCCCGGGCTTGCGCGTTCGCTCGGCGACGCGGGCGCCGAAGTCGCCACCGTGTCCTGGGACGACCCGAGGGTCGACTGGGAGCGGTTCGACCTCGTCGTCATACGGTCCGCCCGGGATCACGGCTCGCGCCTCGCCGAGTTCGTGGCCTGGGCGGGCCGCGTCGCACGGCTCACCGTCCTGGCCAACCCGGCGTCCGTGGTGCGGTGGAACACCGACGAGCGCTACCTGGAGGCGCTGGCGACGGCGGGGGTGCCCGTCGTGCCCACGCGCTATCTGGCGCCCGGTGACGCGGTGGAGATCCCGGACGACGGCGCGTTCGTCGTCAAGCCCGCCTCCGGGGCGGGCGCGCGCAGTGCCGCCCGGTACGAGAAGGGCGAATACGAGCCCGCCGTACGGCACATCGAGCGGCTGCACGGCGAAGGGCTCACCGCGATGGTCCAGCCCTATATGCCGCGCGTGGACGAGACCGGTGAACGCGCACTCGTGTACGTCGGCGGGCGCTTCCTGCACGCCGTACGGAAGGGTGCCCTGTTGGCTCCGGGCACGGCGTACGACGACCGGACAATGCCGCGTCCCGACCTCCGGACCTGGCAGCCGACGCCCGCCGAACTCGCCCTCGCCGAGCAGGTGTTGGCCGCGGTGCCGGGCTCGCCCGAGTTGCTGTACGCGCGCGTCGACCTCGTCGACGGGGCGGAAGGGGACGGGCCCTGCGTCCTGGAGCTCGGACTCGTCGAGCCGAACCTCTACCTCGACCTGCACGCGGGCTCGCTGCCCGCGGTGACCGAGGGGATTCTCGCCGCCGCCGGATAGCCGACGCGGTGTAACCGGATGGACGTGGCGGCCGGGATCCGCATACCCTGCCGCCATGTCCAGCCCCGAGTCCGACAGACTCCAGCCACCGGCCGGCATGTCCGGTGGCTGAGTAGTTCCGCGGGAAACCAGCGTCAAACTGCGCCTACGCCGTGGCTCGGCGCGTCGTTTTCCGCGCCCCTGTCAGGGCGCTGCCTCGCTCACGTCACCGGACCCTTCGCCGCCGCACGGGCCGACGTTTCCTTCCCCCGGCCGGCGCACATCCGTCCGTCCCGCCGGTCGATCACTGACGTGGTTGCGGAGTTCCTTCATGCCATTTTCCCTCTACATGCTCGGACTTGCCGTTTTCGCGCAAGGCACATCCGAGTTCATGCTCTCCGGTCTCGGCCCCGACATCGCCGCCGACCTCGACGTATCCCTCTCCACCGCGGGCACCCTGACCTCGGCCTTCGCCGTGGGAATGGTCATCGGCGCCCCGGCGATGGCCCTCCTCAGCCGTCGCCGGCCGCGCAGGACCGCGCTGCTCGGCTTTCTCGTCGCCTTCCTGCTCGTTCACGTCGTCGGCGCGCTGACCAGCAGCTTCGCCGTGCTGCTCGGCACCCGTGTCGTCGGCGCGCTCGCCAACGCCGGATTCCTCGCGGTGGCCCTGGTCGCCGCCGTCGACATGGTCGAGCCGAACGCCAAGGGGCGGGCCACTTCCGTACTGCTCGGGGGCGTCACCCTGGCCTGCGTCGCGGGTGTTCCCGGCGGCGCGCTGCTCGGGCAGTTCTGGGGATGGCGGTCCGCCTTCTGGGCGGTGGCGCTGGTCTCCGTGCCCGCGCTCCTCGCGATCCTGCGATCCGTGCCCGGCGGTGCGTCCGGCACCCGGGTGTCCGGTGCGCGCGGGGAACTGCGGGCGCTGCGCGAGCCGCGTCTCGTCGTGACCCTGCTCCTCGGAGCGCTGGTGAACGGCGCGACCTTCTGTACGTTCACCTACCTCTCGCCGGTGATCACCGAGGTGAGCGGGTTCCCGGAGACCAGGGTGCCCGCGCTGCTCGCGCTCTTCGGCGCGGGGTCGTTCATCGGGGTCACGGTCGCGGGGCGGTTCGCGGACGCGCGGCCCGTGACGTTCCTTCTCACCGGCGGGGTCGCGCTGCTCGCCGGGTGGGTGCTCTTCGCGCTGACCGCGCAGAACGCGGTGGCCGCCGTCGTGCTCGTCCTCGTCCAGGGCGCGCTGTCCTTCGGCGTCGGCTCCGCCCTGATCACCCGGGCGCTGTACGCGGCCACCGGCGCCCCCACCCTCTCCGGCGGCTTCGCGACGGCCGCGCTGAACGTGGGCGCCGCGATCGGCCCCGCAGGCGGCGGACTCGCCCTCGCGGCGGGGCTCGGCCACCGCTCGCCGCTGTGGGTCAGCGCGCTGCTCGTGGCGCTGGCCCTGGTGGCCGGGGTCATGGCGCTCGGAAGCGTCAGCCGCCGGGGGAGTCGGGAAGCGACAGCCGCTGCACCAGTCCCCAGGTGAACTCCGCCACGCACCGCCGCGGCTGACCCGCACCGTCCGGGGCCGTGAAGGCGAGGCGCCAGCGCGTGGGTGCCGTGCCCTCCATGGGGCGGGCCGGGGCGAACGCGCGGGCGGCCTCGTCGACCGTGCACGACCAGGGGGTGAGGTCGTCCAGGGTGTGCAGCGCGGGCCCCGGAGCGCCCGGCGCGCGGATCAGCCACTCGTTCCACACCGCGCCGTTCGGTGCGCGCAGGACCTCGAAGCGCAGGGACGGCCACAGCGGCACCGGCCACAGCAGCGCCTCGCACTCCAGGTCGCCGATCTGCCGGGCCAGGGTGGCTTCGGGGGCGCCGAGCACCGAGCGGTAGCGGGAGACCGCGCCCCGCGAGCGGGCGGAACGGGTCATCGCCTGCCAGCGGCGGTTGGCCTCGCGCATGTCCGCGATGGAGACGCCGAGCTCGTGCCGGGCCGCCTCCACCAGGTCCGGATTGTGGTCGGCCATGCGGCGCAGCAGGACCAGCTGGAAGTCGAGAGGGGTGAACGGGCCGGAGGGCGGCCTCGACCCGGAGGCGGAGCTAGCGGACATGCGCTCCATGGTCGCGCACCGCAGCCGCCCCCGGGCGGCGCCCGCCGGGAAGGAACAGGACCGAGTTCACGTACCGGGGTCTGCGCGGGGTGAGCACCCGGCGCAGCAGCCCCTGCGACACGACGTACGACGTGTCCTTCTGGTGCGCCTCCAGGTCGAAGTCGGCGAGCGGCAGCCAGGTGTGCTCGGGCAGGACCCAGCCCTGGTAGCCGTGGTGCCGGGTGAGGAGGTCGACGATCGGCCCGATCGGCTGGATGCGGGACTCCAGCTCGACGAACAGAGCGGGACGGTCGCGGGTGAGCAGATCGTGGGCGCCGCGCAGGACCCGCAGTTCGTTGCCGTCCACGTCGATCTTGATGAAGTCGACGTCGCGCAGGCCGAGCCCGTCCAGGGTGAGACAGGGCACCTCGACCGCCTTGGCGTGGATGTCCCTGCGGATGAGTGAGGAGACCCCGCGGTCGCCGCGGTCGCCCTGCGGCAGCCAGAGCCGCGCCGTGCCGGGGCGGTCGGTGGCCGCTGCCTGGATCACCCGCACGTTGCCCGGCGTGGAGGTCTCCAGGAGCCGGGCCAGATGCGGGACGGGTTCCACGGTCACCACGCGGCGCGCACGCGAGGCCAGGCGGCGCGACCAGGGGCCGTACCAGCCGCCGACGTCCACCGCCGTGCCGCAGCCGCGCGGGCAGAGGTCCGCGAGACGGGCGAGCTCCGGCTCGAAGCGGGGATAGACGAGGCGGGCCAGGGAGGCGATGAGCCGGGCGGGGAGGTGCGGGGCGAGGCGGGCGGCCACGGTTTTATGGGTGCTCGGCCCGGGCTTGTGGGGGCCCGTCACGTGGTTATCCGCTTCAGGAGCTGCTCGTGCTCGTCCTCCGACAACTGCTCCCCCGAGGAGGGCAGGAGCTGCGGTATGCCGTCGATGATGGGATAGCGGCGGCGCAGCCTGGGGTTGTAGAGCACCTCCTGCGGTACGAGGGGTTCCGCGGGTTCCAGGAGATGCAGCGGCCCCTTGTCCAGCGGGCAGGCGAGGATCTTCAGAAGAGGGTCTTCGGGGTTCATCAGCTCGTCAACTCCTTGGTCGGTGACGTCGCTTGAGGTGGCGGCGCGTCGTGCTTGGGCATGGCGAGGAGGACGGAGACGGCGAGCGCCGTGCCCGCGATCCGCAGGGCGAGCCGCACGGGTTCGTCGGGCAGCGGCTCGCCGAACGCCAGCGTGCCGAGTACCGCGGTGAACAGCGCGGTAACCGTCGTGCAGACCGGGACGATGAGCGAGGCGCGGCACCGCTGCAGCGCCGCCTGGGACATGATCAGGCCGAACGCCCCGGTGAACAGCAGGAGATACGGATACGGCGATGCGAGGAGATGGAGCAGCGCCGAGCCGAGATCCTGCGTGGTCAGATAGCTGGAGACGCCCTTGATGGCCAGTGAGCTGACTCCGTAGAGGAGCCCTACGGCCACCCCGTACTCCACGCCCGTCGTCGGGAGCCGGTGCCGGTGCCTCGCGCGGCGCTCGGCCGAACCGTAGAGCAGCACTCCCGCGGCGAGCGAGGGCAGGCAGACGGTGAGGACGAGCGGCACGGGCGCGCCGCGGCTGACGGTGTCCGCCTCCTCGTCCAGCGAGAGGACGACCATGAGCAGCGCGAGGAGGATGGCCCCGACGGCGTACCGCTCGCGCCCCGAGGTCTGCTCCCCGAGCAGCACGGAGGAGAGAAGCAGCAGGAGCACGAGCCCGGAGACGAAGATCCCCTGCGCCGCGGCGATGGGCAGCGTCCGGTAGACGGCGAGCTGCGCGCCGAACCCGGCGGCGAGCGCGAGCGATCCGCCGATCCACAGCGGGCTGGAGATCACCTGTTTGAGCAGCCGTGCCGGGCTGCGCACGCTGACGGACGGCATCGCGGTGAGGGCACGTTTCTCCAGGACGAACCCCGTGCTGTAGAGGACGTTCGCGAGCAGTGCGGCGGTCACACCCCACCACATGGCGTTACGTCCTTCGGGCGTGTAGCAGCAGGATCGACGAAGCGCTCGGCACCGCGCAGGCGAGCCGGTCCAGGGTGCGCAGCGGGCGCGGTACGCCGTGGAAGGGCGCACCGGCGACCCGTACGACCTCGAAGCCGGACGCGGCGACGAACTCGCGCAGCGCGCGGGCGGTGTAGAGCCGCAGGTGCCCGACGACCTCGCTGCCCGGACGGCCGTGGATGCCGCGCAGGCTGACCTCCGAGAAGACGGGCTGCACCCCCGCGAGCAGGAGCCCGCGGTTGTACCAGGCGGCGAGGTTGGGCGTGGACAGCATCAGGTGTCCGCCCGGCCTGAGCACTCTGCGCAGCTCGTCGAGCGCGCTGTCCGGGTCGACGAGATGCTCGATGACCTCGCTGAAAAGCACGGCGTCGGCGGCACCGTCCGCGAACGGGAGCCCGCCGTCGGTGAGTTCGCCGCGCACGACGTACGGCAGCTGTGCGTGGGCCCGCTTGAGCGCGTCCTGGGACCAGTCGACGCCGACCACGCGGTGTCCCGCGAGGAGCGGCGCGGCGGTCGCCGCCGCGGTGCCGTCGCCGCAGCCGATGTCCAGGACGACGGAGGTGCGGGTGGTGGCGGGGCCGATGGCCTCGGCCAGCATCCGGGCCTGGCGGAGGCTGCGGGCGTCGCCGGACGCGACGGGGACGGAGGGGTCCTCGTAGAAGTCCCGCAGGTCGCGGGGCGCGGTACTGGTGCTCGTCATCGCTTCGTTCCCTCCTCCGTGTGCTCGGTGGCGTGGAGGTAGTGCTCGAAGAGGTCGCGCAGGTGGGCGCCGTCACCGCTGCTGAGCAGGGACTTCGACCAGCGAAGGGCGACGTGCAGGCGCCCGGCGGTGGCCGCCGTGGTCACCGTCAGGCCGCGGGGCAGCCGGGCGGGCGCCGAGAACCAGACGGCGTGCGCGCGCCCGGCGTCGCCGAAGTCGAGGGGGTAGGGGACACGCCCGATGTTGCTGAGCAGCGTCGTGGACGTCCAGGGCGCGGCGGCCCTGCGCAGGCCGCGCGTGACGGCGGCTCTGAGCGTGACGGGCAGGACGGGCGAGGTCAGCAGGGCGGCGCTGCGGCCGAGTTGGGGGCGTGGGAGTGCCTTGAGGGTGCGGGTGCGTTCGGCGGTACGGCGCAGGAGCGTGCCGATGTCCTCGGGGCCCCAGTCTTCCGAGGTCAACTCGGCCGCGCTGAAGGGCACTTCCACGAGGCGGGTGCCGTTACCGATCGGCATGTCCATGCTGCGGGG
Source organism: Streptomyces longisporoflavus (assembly GCF_014649775.1). Lineage (GTDB taxonomy): Bacteria > Actinomycetota > Actinomycetes > Streptomycetales > Streptomycetaceae > Streptomyces > Streptomyces longisporoflavus. The sequence goes on from NZ_BMTR01000005.1 coordinate 93,752, forward strand.
GCGGTCGTCGACGGGCATGGTGATGCGAAACGGCTTGGGCCGCGCCCCGTGCTCCCTGTTCCAGTGCGCGATCATCAGCGCCGTCGCCACCATGAGCTGGTCGTTCACGGTGAACGGCGCACCCTTGGGACGCCGCGGGACGGCAAGCTCGGCGACGAGCATGCCGTTGCCGGGAGAGGGCTCGGGCGTGCCGCGCGAGACGCGGGCAGGCGGAGCCCAGCCACCGGGCGCGTCCCCGACGGGCTCCGCGCCGCTCTCGGCCGCGGAGGACGAAGGCGTACGCACAGGAGGCGCGGCGGGCGAGTTGTCCTGCCCGTCGTACAACTCGGCGGCGGTGGCGAGCACACGCAGACAGGCGGGCCCGTCGAGGGCGGTGTGGTTGATGGTGAGGAAGAGGACGCTGCCCTTGCCGGCCCCCGGAGCGTCGGGTTCGCCGGCCGGGCCGCTGTCCCCGCCCGGCCGGGTGCCGGCCGCACCGGCAGCCGGTACCGCCACGTCGCCGGAGACACGGCCCCGGTCGTCACTCCCGGCGGAGGCGGCCGTGCCGGGCACCTCCTCGGCCGCGATCACCTCCAGGCGGATCGGAGGGGACGACGACAAGGGCGGGGCCTCGGAGAGGGAGCGGGTGCGGGCCTTCTTGAGGGCGTCCCGCTCCGGGGGCGGGAACGTCACCACCTCCACGTCCGGCTCCGCCGTCAGCTCCCACTCGTAGCGGCGGCGGTACCAGGGCCCCCGCGCCTCCCGCATCAGGATGCGCGGGTGGCGGCGCAGGGCCTCGGCGAACGCGGCCTTCAGGCGGGCCGGGTCCGGGGTGCCGGGCAGGTGGACCTCGATGTGTACCGTCTCCGGCTCCTCCTCCTGGAGGCAGTGCCGGGCGACCTCGTCGACGACGGGGAACGGCACGCGCTCCGGGCGCCGTTCGGGTCCGTCCGCGTGACGTGCCGGCTGATCGAGTGCGGTCATCGGTCGTTGTCCTCCCCGGGGGCGGACGGCGCCGCGGCTCCCGCGAGCCCCTCCGTCGTCCTTGTCCTGCGCCGCCTGAAGCGCGTGGTCCGCGCGGTTCGCGCGCCCGGCGGCGGAAGTTCCGGCTGGGCGGACGCGGGACCCCTGGCGGAGATGGTCGAACTCGCGGCCCGCTGTGCGCCACCCGCGTCCATACTGCCGCCACCTCCCGCCTCCGCGCCCGGCCCGCTCTCCCCGCGCTTCCGGCGGGGCAGCCGTGTCGTACCCGGGTCCGGGTCGGGCCCGAGCGGCAGCGTGCTGCCGGCCGGGGGCGGCGGCATCACCGGGGGAGCGGCGGGCGGCGGCTGGTGCGGGGGAGGCTCCCACGCGCCGGCCCCGCCACCGTCACCGGTGCCACCCGCGTCGGAACGAGTGCCCGCGGCGGCGCCCCGCACACTCACCAGCGCCGCGAACAGCGCTATGAGAGCCAGGAGTTGGGCCGCGGGGCTGAAGGCGCCCGCGTCGGACGTGGTCGGTTCACCGGCGTTCACCGCGGCCACGATCCCCGCCGCCGCCATCGCCGCGAAGGCGAGCGGGACGAGCAGCGCGTGCCGGCGCCACGCGAGCAGCGCGAGCACGGGCACAAGGAGTGCGAACCAGCCCGCGATCACCACGCCCACCAGCGTCAGCACCACCGTGCCCGGGATCAGACCCGGCGCGGGCGGCGCCACATCAGGCCCGTCCGGGTTCGGCTCGCGGCGCCGGATCAGGACCAGGGCGATCAGGGCGATGATGCCCGCGGCGCCGCCGATCAGGCCGATCTCGTAGATCCGCGACGGCTCGTACGACAGCTTGACCGTGCCGCCCTCGCCGCCGGGGACCAGGAATCCCTGCTGCCAGCCGTCGAGCCGTACGGACGACAGCTCCTTGCCGTTCAGCGTGGCCTTCCAGCCGTCGTTGACGTTCTCGTACGTCGTGAGGTACGAGGCCGCGCCCGCGCCCACCGCCAACTCGCGCCGGTCGCCCAGCCAGTCCTTGACGTTCAGGGAGCGCGACTCCTCGTCGACCGCCCCCGGCGTCCCCTGCGTCAGCGAGACGTCCATGAGGGAGAGCGGGCCCGCGTCACCGGCCTCGACGGTGTGCTCGCCGGAGCCGAGCGACATCGTCGTGTTCTCCGAGCCCCGCGAGCACAGCGTCACCTCGACGGGCCGCCGCTCGACCAGATCCCGTACGGAACCCTTCGCGCTCGTCGCGTGCAGCTTGCCGTCAACGGCGAGATCCGGGCCCTCTCCGCAGGCGAGCTCGAACTTCTCCGAGACCGGCGGCTGCTCCGTGCGGAACTTGTCAAGGGCCGGGACGTAGACCTCGGTGAGACCCACCGGCAGCTGCAACTGGGCGTCGGCCACCGGGTTGTGGACCGTCAGCGGCGCGGTCTGCGTGACGGTGATCGTCAGCTCGTCCGTGGTGATCGGCGCGAACCGCGCGTTGCCGTTCTCGTCGACCCCGGCGACCGCCGCGCCGTCCGGCGAACTGATCTCGATCTTCTCGGGGCGTGTCGAGAGCCCGCCCGCCGCGGGCAGGACGATCTCGTCGATCTCCTGCTTGCCCTGCCACTTCAGATGGACCACCGGACTGTCGCCGGCGATCCACGCCGTCGTCAGATCGCCGTCCGTGAGATTGCGCGGGGACAGACCGCCGCCGAGCTTCGACGTGGAGTCGGCGCTCGCGATGATCTGGTCCTTCTGCTCCGGAGCCACCTTGTAGAGCAGCTCGTCGAGCTCGGGCCCCGGCACGGCGAGCGCGCTCGCGCTCACCTCGTACTCGCCCTCGGCCGGTGTCGTGAAGCGGCGGTGCAGACCCGACTCGGCGTTCACCGCGTTCAGCGCGCCCGGGTCGGACGAACGGTGCATCGAGTACGTCGTCGCCTCGGCGCCCGCCGCCGCGTCGCGGCCCGCGCCGGACCCGGTGTCCTTCGGCAGCTGGAGCAGCTTCGTCACACGCACACCCGGCACGGTGATCTCCGAGAACCCGGCGCCCGTCAGACCCTCCCTGCCGATCTGCGCGTCGACGATGGTGACCTTCAGCCAGCTCGACTCACCCGCGGGCGCCTTGATGCGCTGCCGCATGCCGTTGGGCTGGAGGAAGCTCGTACGGCTGCCCTGCTCCGTCTCCACCCGCACCCGGGTGGGCGCGGCCCGCACGCCCTCCTGCGGCAGCGGGATGACCCTGATCGAGGACGGGATCGACTCCTTCGACCTGAACTCCGCCTTGATCCAGGCGCCCTTCGGCTTGCCGGGACTGCCCTCGGCCCATGCCGTGGCCGGGTTGCCGTCGAAGGCGTTCACCGGGTCGTACTGCGGCAGATGGAAGAGCCAGTTGCCGTAGCTCGACGCCGTCACGGACTTCGCGCCGCGCAGCACCGCCGTCGTCTGGTGCTCGATCCCCTCGGTGGGCAGGATCTGGTGCGGCTTCTTGCCCGGATCCTGGAGGGCGCCGCTCGCGTTGTGTTCGCCCGCTGTGTATGTGTACGAGGTGTTGGAGCTGACCAGGCCGAAGCGCGTGTCGGCGCGGCGCAGGCCGTCACCGACCGCCTGGAGCGCGGGAGTGCCGACGCCCGGGTGGTTGTCGCCCGTCAGGACGGAGGGACGGTCCCGCATCGAGGGGTCCGCGGACAGCTGGAGCAGCGCCTCGGGGCCGCCGCTCACCACGGCCGTGTTCGAGACCGGCTTGATCCCGGCCTGCCCCGGCCGCTCGGCGCCCGACTTCGGGGCGTAGATCTCCACCGCGCGCTCGCGCGGGTAGAGGCCCTCGACCTGGAGGGGCGTGTCGTTGGGGATGATCCCGCCGGTCTCGGTCGGACCGAAGCCGGTGACACGGTCGAAGCCCGACTCCTCCAGGGTCCGCTTCACGGTCGAGGTCGGCACGTTGCCGATCTGGTCGGGGTCGAGGTCGTTGCGTACGACGACGTAGTACAGGCCCGCGCGCGTCAGGTAGTCCTGGAGGCCGGGGACCGCGCCGCCCGTCGCGAGCGCCTGCTCCACGGCGTCCATCGCCCGCCGGTTGCCGGGCGTGCCGAACGGTACGTAGTCCCGCTGCGCCCAGCGCGAGTCGGCGAGCACGTCGAGGGGCTGGTCGATGGGCGAGCCCCAGGTGTAGATGCCGTGCGCGGTGGCGGGCACCACGAGCGCGCGGGAGTCGGGGGAGTACTTCTCCAGCCAGTCGGCCGTCGCCTGCCAGTACGTCGGCAGCTTCTTGAACGAGCCGGGCTGCAGGATCGAGCCGTTCAGATAGGGGAAGGCGAGGCCGGGCAGCACGAGCAGGGCGGCGATCAGCGGGGCGTAGCGCCGTCCGCGCACCGGGCGCGCCCCGCGCGACTGCGCGGCCACGCCCACCAGGTGCATCAGACCGAAGACCAGGGCGAGCGCGAGGCCCGTCTGGAACTTGTAGATGTTGCGGAAGGGGACGAGCCCGCCGTTCAGCCACGACTGCACGGTGTCGTGGAAGGGAGCGCCGAACGCGCCGCCGTAACCGGCGAGCGTGACGAGGGCGACCGAGAGCACGGTCAGGACGAGCCAGCGCCGCTCGGGCACGTCGCGCCGCGCGAGCCCGGCGAGACCCAGGGCGGCGGCGAACGCCGAGCAGACCACGACGATCCCGGCCGTCGCGACCGTCCACCCCGCGGGCAGCCACGCCTCGCCGAAGTTGAGGTACGCGACCCAGTTGCCGGCGCCGCGCAGTGCCTCCGTGGCCGACATCGTGCCGGTCGTGGTGGCCGAGGTCTCCACGTACGGGAGGAAGTTCTCGCCGTAGATGCCGAGCATCAACAACGGCACCACCCACCAGGCGGTGGCGAGGATGACGCCGGGCACCCACCAGAGGATCAGCTTCCGCTTGCGCGGTCCGTTCGGTCTGGAAAGGAGATACAGGCCCACCGGCAGCAGGGACGCCAGCGTCGCCGCCGCGTTCACGCCGCCCATGAAGGGGATGAAGAGCGCCGAGCGCAGGGCGGCCGAGCGCGCGCTGACGCGGTCGTTCGTCAGCGGGAGCAGCACCCACGGCAGCAGGGCGCCGGGCAGCGCCGCGGCCGACGTCGACCCGACGACCACCGTGAACGTCGGCCACAGGGCGTACACCACCGCGCCGAGCAGGCGGCTCGAACCGCTGCCGATCCGCATCCGCTCGGCGAGCCGCAGCACGCCCCAGAACGCGGTGGCCACGATCAGCGAGAGCCAGAGCCGCTCCGCGAGCCACACCGGGAGCTGGACGAGGTCCGCCAGACCGTAGAACGGCAGCATCGGCCACGCATAGCCGACGTACTGGTCCTGGATGCCGCCGAAGCCGCCCCGGTCATGCCAGAGCTGGCCCAGGTCGGAGAGGAACTGCCAGGGGTCGACGGCGACCCCCAGCTTGGTGTCGAAGGTCATCCGCCCCGGCTGCACGACCAGGAAGAGGACGAAGACCACGGCCCAGAACCCGAACAGCCAGCGCTTGGAGCGCGGCCCCCGTCCGGGTTCGGGGGCGTCAGCCGTGGGCCGGACAGACGCCGGGGGTGGGGCCTGCACCGTGGTCATGGACACCGCCTGAGGATGAGGAGGAGATTCCAGGTGGCGAACTCGCGTACACCCGGCACTTTGGTGATGGCACCGGCCAGGAAGGGCCAGTAGCGGGACCGTGCGGACACGACGGACACGTCGCCCCTCGCCCGCACCTGGCGCAGGGTCGGGCCGACGTGGTGGGCGAAGAGGTTCTCGCCGAGCGTGTGTTTGGCTGCCTTGCCGGTACGCCGTTCGTAGCGGGCCCGCGCGCGGGCGCCGCCCAGGTAGTGCCAGGGCGCCCACTCGTGGCCGCCCCACGGCGAGTACCAGTTGGTGAAGGAGACGTAGATCAGACCGCCGGGCCTGGTCACCCGCACCATCTCGCTGAGGAACGTCTGCGGATCGTCGACGTGCTCCAGGACGTTGGAGGAGAAGGTGACGTCGGCCGCGCCGTCCGCCAGGGGGAGCAGATAGCCGTCGGCGACGACGGCGCCCTCCGGCGGCTTGGCGCCCAGCTCGGCCAGGTCGGGCTCGAAGAGGAAACTCTGCGCGCCGCGCCGCCGGAACTCCTCGGTGAAGTAGCCCCCGCCGCCGCCGACATCGACGACGACCTGGCCCTTGACCGGTCCGTAGGCCTCGACCTGGTCGGCGGCGTCACGTGCGAGCAGGGTGTAACACCGCTCGGGCTCCTGCTGCTCGCGCATGAAGGCCCGGAAGAGGGTGACGGAACGGCGCAGGGACGGGTCCTTCACACGGACCCCTGGGATGCCCCGGGCGTGGACGGGTGCGCGGACCGGCTCGTCGTCCGGTGCGTTGTCTGGTTCGTCGTCTGGTGCGTCTGGTGCGCGGCGACCGCCTCGGCGGCCACCGCCTGGAACTCGCGCACGGTATTGGCCCACCGGTAGCCGGTGGCCCGTTCGCTCGCCGCCTTGCCGAAGGTCTCCCTGCGTTCCGCGCTCAGCGCCAGAGTGCACCAGGCGGCGGCGAAGGAACTCTCGCCGCGGGCGAGCAGCCCCGTCACGCCGTCCTCGATGGAGTCACGTACGCCCGGTACGTCGAAGCCGATGGCAGGCGTCGAACGGGTCGCCGCCTCGGTGATCACCAGGCCCCAGCCCTCCACGGCCGAGGGATGGAGCAGCATCCAGGCCTCGCAGAGCAGCCGGTGCTTCTCCGCCTCGGAGACATGGCCCCTGAACTCCACGCCGGGACCGGCGAGTTGTTGCAGCCGCCCCAGTTCGGGGCCGTCGCCCACGATCACCAGACGTCCTCCGGTGACGGGTCTGACGCGCTCCCAGAGGCGCAGGAGCAGGTCGATGCGCTTGTACTCGACGAGCCGTCCCATCGCGAGGAACAGCGGCTCGTCGGAGCGGGGGTGCAGTGTGCCCGGCTCCTCGACCCCGTTGTGGACTATCCGTATTCGCTCGCGCTCGACGCCTATCGCGCGCAGCGCGGTGGCCGTGGACGGAGATACGGCCACCAGGAGATTGCCGCGCTGGGCGCCGGAGAGCGACCAGTGTTCGAGTCTTCGGCCGAGCCGGGCGGCGGGGGCGAGCGCGCCCTGGAAGCGCATCCCCCACAGATCGGTGTGGACGTGGTTGACCAGGCACAGCGTGGGCCCGCGGTGCCACAGCGGCGCCAGGTAGGGCATGCCGTTGCAGACTTCGACCAGCAGGTCGCAGTCGCCGACCTGCCGGGTGAAGGCGGAACGCGAGCGCAGATAGTGGCCGAGGTCGCCGCCCGCCGAGACGACGCGGTAGTCGCGGAAGGCCGCAGGGCCCCCGCACAGCAGGGTGACCTCGTGGCCCAGCTTGCTCAGGCCGTCGGCCAGCCGGTCGACGAGCAGTTCGGATCCGCCCGCGGCGGGGTTCGCGAGATCGCGGCGGGCCAGGAAAACGATTCGGCCCGGCTGCGGGGGAAGTGCCGGAAGCCGTTGCGCGACCCGCGGGGTGGCGGCGCGCAGCGGAGAAGGCACGTGCTGGGGCATGCGTGCTCCAACTCGTCAGGGTGCGGAACCGTGAGGCGCTTATGGGGGGTTGCACCGTTCGGGGGTCGCTTGCGGACGTGCTGTGCTCGGACTGTGCGGGGGCGTGCTCTACGCGTACGTGCTGTACGCGTATGTGCCGTGCGGGGGCGTGCCGTGCTCGGACTGTGCCGGGGTGGTGCGGGGACTGTGCTCGGGGTGGGGTCGTTAGTTTTCGCCGCAGTCTTCGACGCGGCTACTCACCGAAGTGACAAGTTCTGGGCTTTCAACGGCTGACGTCTCATCACATCGTGCTGGGTTGCAGGGTGGTTGGGGACGTATCGCCATTCGGACCGTTCGGCTCCGCCGCGCTGCCCGGGCCGTTCGTCCCTTGTGTCCCGCTGTCGGACCGTCGTCCCCGCAGCACCAGGACGCCTCCCGCGATCGCGAGCAGCCCACCCAGCACGGCCGCTCCCACGGGCAGCGTCACGCCGATCAGCTCCAGCCGGCTGCTGTCGTCGTCGGCGAGCTTGACCTGCGCCTTCTGCGTCTTCGTCGTGAACGCGATGCGCTTGCTGTCGAGCAGCACCGTCTCGTCCTTGTCCGAGCCGGGGGCGCGCAGCGTCTTGCGGGGGCCGATCGCCGCGTAGATGATCCGGCCCGTGCGCTTGTCGGCGACCAGCTCGACGCCGTGGTTGGCGTACCACTCCTCGGCCAGCACGTTGCTGCGCCGGGGCTGGCCCACCAGACGGCCCGGCACCAGACGGGTCCCGGTCTTGGCCGGCTTCACCTTGGCGGTGAAGCGGTAGCCCTCGTACCCCTGGATCTTCTTGGTGCCCCGGAAGGTCAGCGGGACGGTCGCGCCCAGGGTGTTGTCCCACCAGATGTAGGAGCGTTTCTGCACGTCGAAGGGGAACTTGAGGTAGGCCTCGCCCTCGAAGTACGGCTTCTCGTCGCAGCAGTGCACCGGTCTGTTGGTCTTGCGGTCGGTGACCCAGCGCTCCGTCGTGAACTGGAGCGAGTCGTGCGGGTCGGCGGCCGGAAGCGACGAGTCCGGATCGACGGACGTGACCACGTCCCAGACCGCGTGCTCGTCGTTGCTGTCGTCCACGTCGCCGCGCACCTGACGCGTGATCGTGAGGTTCTTGTCGTGCACGGTCTTGATCTTGTCGGTGTCGAAATAGCTGCCCGTGCCCTTGAAGACGGTGGTGGTGTCGATGTCGACGGGCGTGCGTTTGGCTCGTGGCTCGACGTACCACGCGAGCATCGGGGCCAGGACGAGCAGAAAAACGCCCAGACCGAGGAGAATCAGCGAGAGGGGTGAAGCTGTGCGGCGCATCCGGCACTCCTGGGGGCGGGTGAGAAGTGTTACCGAGCCGTATGGGGCCGGAACGCTAGGCGGACCCTTGACGAAGTGTCAATGCCGTGATGAGACTGTGCACTTGCCGGACGGGGCCGGTAAGGGACTGTGCGCCTGACGTCAACTGACATCCGCACGACCAGGGTGGGGACGACCTCCAGCAGAGAGGCTGACCCTAGACATGCACCGATTGCTAGCCGCCGGTCTGACCGTCGTGGCCGCCGCGGCACTCGCCGTGGGCGCCGCGTTCGGCATCGTCGCTCTCCTGGGCGCGACACCGGACCAGCCCAACACGCCACTCGTGCACTACGAGACTCCCCCTCGGGGACAGTGAGTGGCCGTGCCCGTGACCGAGAGCCAGGGTTCCCTGTCCGTCCGCTCGGCCTGGCGCGACGTACCGCCCGTGCTCGTCAGGCGGTTCGCGGCGCTCGCCCTGGACGAAGTGCCCGCCCTGGCCCAGGACATACTGCGGGAGATCCGCGCCGAGTACCCCGGCCTGCCCGTCGTCCTCGACGACTCGGGCGAGCCCATGGCGCTCATCGGCATACGCCGTGCCCTGGAGGGGTTCGTCCAGCAGATCGCGTCCGCCGAGGGGCGCCCCCGCTATCCGCTGGAGGTCTTCCAGGAGTTCGGCAGGGGCGAGGGCCTGCACGGCCGCAGTCTCGACTCGCTCCAGGCGATCTACCGGCTCGGCGTACGGCTCGCCTGGCGCCGCCTCGCGGAGATCGGCCAGCAGATCGAGATCCCGCCGCCTGCCATGTACGAACTCGCCGAGTCGGGCTTCGAGTATCTGGACGGCCTGGTCGACCAGTCCGTCCGCGGGTACGCCGAGGCCGCGGCCCGGCAGGAGGGCGAACGGCTGCGCCTGCAACGCAAGTTGATGGAGCTCCTGCTCTCCGAGCGGCGCGGCGAATCCGGGGCCGGATCGTCGGCCGATCCCGGTTCCGGTCCTGGTTTCGGTTCCGGCTCCGGTTCGCACTCCGGGCAGCGGCAGCCCGGCGCCCGCAGCGCGCTCGACGAACGGGCCGCCCGCGTCGGCTGGCAGCTGCCCGAGCGCGTCGCCGTCGGCGTACTGCTTCGCCCGGCGAGGGACGCCGTGGCGCCCGCCGTGGGCCAGGGCGTGCTGCTCGACATGGAGGCCGAACAACCCCGCCTCGTCGTCCCCGACCCCGAAGCGGCGGGCCGCCCCGAGCTCCTGCGGCGCGCCATGACGGGCTGGTCCGGCGCCATCGGCCCGCCCGTACCGCTCGCCGACGCCGCGAAGTCACTGCGCTGGGCGGAGGCCGCGGTCCGTCTGATGGAACGCGGACTGCTGCCCTCCGGCGAGGTCCTGCACTGCACCGAGCACACCGAGGCCCTGGTCCTGCTCCAGCCCGAGGAGCTCATCGAGGACCTGGCCCGCCGCTGCCTCGCCCCGCTCGCGCACTGCGGCCCCGCGCACGGCCGCCGCCTCGCCGAGACGCTGCTCGCCTGGCTGGAGACGCGGGGCGGCGCACCGGAGGTCGCGGCGCGCCTCGGCGTGCATCCGCAGACGGTGCGCTACCGCCTGCGGCAGATCAGGGAGCTGTGGGGCGACGAGGTCGACGATCCCGACCGCCGCTTCGAGCTGGAACTGGTGCTCAGGGCGCGCAGGTTGCGGGGCGAGCTCGGCCGGGTGGGCTGAGCGGGGGTGTGCGGGTAGCCTGCGGCAATGGACATAGCGGTACGCGCGCAGGCAGCACTCGGCGAGGGCCCCACCTGGGATCATGCCGCCCAGCGGCTGATCTGGGTCGACATTCTCAGCTCCCGCGTGCACACGTACGACCCGTCGAACGGACGCCGCTCGGTCATGGCCACCGAGCAGCACGTCGGCGCCGCGAAGCCGCGCGCGGGCGGCGGTCTCGTGGTCAACCTCCGGGACGGCGTCGCGCTCTACGACTCCATGGCCGACGGCGGCGCGTTCCGCTGGCTGCACCACGAACCCGTGCCGGGCCGCCGGGGCAACGACGCGGCGGTCGCCCCCGACGGCTCGCTCTGGGCGGGCACGATGCGCTACGACGAGGCGACGGGCGGCGGCAACCTCATCAGGCTGACCGGCGACGGCACCGTGACCGAGGTCCTCGACGACGTGTCCGTCAGCAACGGCACGGGGTGGAGCCCGGACGGCCGCCTGATGTACTACATCGACACCCTGACCCGGCGCATCGACGTACTGGACCTGGGCGAGGACCAACTCCCCACCGCGCGACGGACCTTGGTGGCGATCGAGCCCGAGGCCGGATACCCGGACGGGCTCGCCGTCGACGCCGACGGCTGCGTCTGGGTCGCCCTGTGGGACGGAGCGGCCGTGCGCCGTTACACCCCCTCCGGCGCCCTGGACCGGGTGATCAAACTCCCGGTGGCCCGCCCGACCGCGTGCGCGTTCGGCGGCGCGGGTCTGCGCGACCTCTACATCACGTCCGCCTGTACGGGACTTGAGGCGCCGCACCCCTTGTCCGGATCCGTGCTGGTCGTGCCGGACGCCGGGCAGGGCCTGGAGCAGCCGCCGTTCGCCGGTTAGGACGGCCACGTCCCGGGACCCACGAGGGCCGGGGCTCCCGCGGCCGGCGCGGAAGAGGCGGTTTGCCCCATAGCGGAAGCGGACTCCCTCGGAATATTCGATTCCGCACACAACCTTCACGGCAGCGGCTTCCTCTGTTACCCGCGGCTCACTTAGCCTCCATGCCTCATGGACTACTGCCACCCGTGCCACCGGCACCTCAACGGCGCCCTGGCCTGCCCGGGGTGCGGAACCCCGGCCGATGCCTGCCGTGAGTACGCGGAGGCGGTCACCGCGCAGAGCGAACCGGACGGTTCCGGGCGCGCGTCCGACGGCGAGACCCCGCGCGGCAGGGGCCGCCGCCGGGAGCGGGAGCGGGGGCGTCGGGAGCGCGGTCGCCGGGCGCACCGGCGCAGACGCCGCAAGGTCCTGCTGATCACCGCCGGGCTCGCGCTCGCGGCCGGCGGTCTGAGTCTGGCCGAGCTTGGCATCGAGGGCCCTTCGGAGGAACCTGCGGCGGCGTCGTCCCCGGACGGCGGAACGGGCAAGTCCGCGTCACGGACCCCGGACGACCCCGAGAGCGGTACGGCGGCGGAGGCCGAGTCCGCAGCGGACACATCGGCCGGCCCCTCGGCATCCGCATCGGCGTCCGAGTCCGCGAAGGACAAGAAGTCCAGGGAGTCCAGGGAGTCGAAGAAGGCCGAGGACGGCGAGAAGCCGGACGAAGCCGGGACGGACCCGGACCCTGATTCTTCCGCTCCGGTCACGACCTCCGCACCAGGCACCCCCGGCTCGCCGGACACCCCCGGAACCACCCGCCCCACACCCCCGCCGACCACGCAGCAGCCGGACCCGACACCCGAGCCGGAGCCTTCCGAGACGTGCGACCGCTTCCTGTGGTGGTGCACGTAGGCGATCGGCCCCGGGGCGGGAGGGTCAGGCCCCGCCCTCGCCGTTCTCGCCGACCATCCTGCGCAGCAGCGCGCGCAGCGAGAGCCGCTCCTCGCGGGAGAGCTCGGCCAGCGGCTCGCGCGCGAAGTCGAGCGACTCGCGCAGGCTGCGGGCGACCGTCCGGCCCTCCTCCGTCGGCGCGGCCAGCTTCACGCGGCGGTCGGCGGGGTCGGGCCGCCGCTCGACGAGTCCGCGCACCTCGAGCCGGTCGATGATCCCCGTGATGTTCGACGGCTCGCACTTCAGCTTCTTGGCTATGCGACGCATGGGCAGGGGCTCCAGGGAGAGCAGCCCGAGGACGCGCGCCTGCGCCCCGGTGAGGGCGTGCTTGCCCGCCGCGGCGTCGTACTCCTCGTGGTAGCGCGCGACGACCGTGCCGATGAGCTCGACGACTTCGAGCGTCAGGGGGTCGGTGCGCGGGGAACGGGAGCTGGTGGTGGCCATGTACTCCAGATTACCCCGTTGCTTGACATCATGAAATATCTAGGAGCATGGTTGTTTCATAACCTGAAGCATTTCCGCTACGCCAGCCTGCCGGCGACGGCAGCCTGAGCAGGAGGAGGACGCCCGCATGTCCGTCACCCCCGAGGCCTCCGGGTCCGCGCAGCTCCCCGACGTCAGCCGCGAATGGCACCTCGTGCGCCGCCCGCACGGCTGGCCGGTGCCGGAGGACTTCGCGCTGCGCGAGGCCCCTGTCTCCGCCCCGGCCGACGGCCAGATCCTGGTCCGCAACCTGCACTTCTCCGTGGACCCGTACATGCGCGGCCGGATGAACGACGTGAAGTCGTACACCCCGCCGTTCAAGCTGGACGAGCCCATGCAGGGCGGCGCGGTCGGCGAGGTCGTCGCGTCGAACGCCGAGGGCTACGAGGTGGGCGACAACGTCCTGCACTTCGCCGGCTGGCGCGAGTACGCGACCGTCCCCGCCAAGCACGCCACCAAGGTGGACGCGCAGGTCGCGCCCCTCTCGGCGTACCTCGGCGTGCTCGGCATGACGGGCCTGACCGCGTACGCGGGCCTCTTCGAGGTCGCCTCCTTCAAGGAGGGCGACGCGGTCTTCGTCTCCGGTGCCGCGGGCGCCGTCGGCTCCCAGGTCGGCCAGATGGCCAAGCTCAAGGGCGCCTCGCGCGTCATCGGCTCGGCGGGCTCGGACGAGAAGGTCAAGAAGCTCGTGGAGGAGTACGGCTTCGACGCCGCGTTCAACTACAAGGAGTCGAAGCCGGTCGTGGAGCAGCTGAAGGAAGCGGCCCCCGACGGCATCGACGTCTACTTCGACAACGTCGGCGGCGAGCACCTCGAAGCGGCCATCAGCCGCATGAACGTGCACGGCCGCGCCACGATCTGCGGCATGATCGCGGGCTACAACGACACCGAGCCGACGCCGGGCCCGCGCAACATGGCCATGATCATCGGCAAGCGCCTGCGCCTCCAGGGCGTGCTCGTCGGGGACCACGAGGACCTGCAGTCGCAGTTCGTCTCGGAGGTCTCCGAGTGGATCCGCTCCGGCGAGCTCAAGTACGACGAGACGTTCGTCGAGGGCGTCGAGAACGGCGTGGACGCGTTCCTCGGCATGCTGCGCGGCGAGAACACCGGAAAGATGATCGTTTCCCTGGCCTGAGACCCGGGCACCCGAGGGGCACCACCGGAAGCGCTATTCCGGCATCCGATAAAGTGATTCCACATTGTCGCGACTGTGGGCGCGCATCGCGGAACATCACAGGAGGAACCGGCACTTATGTCCATCCAGCAGATCGACGTCAAGTACACCGCCGTCGCCACCGCCGAGAACGGCCGTGACGGCCGCGTCGCCACCGACGACGGCAAGCTCGACGTCGTCGTGAACCCGCCGAAGGAGATGGGCGGCAGCGGCGCCGGCACCAACCCCGAGCAGCTCTTCGCGGCCGGCTACAGCGCCTGCTTCCAGGGCGCGCTCGGCGTCGTCGCCCGCAAGGAGAACGCCGACATCTCCGGCTCGACCGTGACCGCCAAGGTCGGCATCGGCTCGACCGAGGCCGGCGGCTTCGGCCTTGAGGTGGCGATCGTCGCCTCCATCCCGAACGTGGACGCGGCCACCGCGCAGTCCCTGATCGAGAAGGCGCACCAGGTGTGCCCGTACTCGAACGCCACGCGCGGCAACATCAAGGTGGAGCTCGCGGTCGCCTGACGCGCGCTCTTGTCTGACGCCGTACGCAGGGCCGCACCCCGGACAAGGGGTGCGGCCCTGCGTCATGCCGGTCTGCGGGTGACGGCCGCCGTGTGGATGGCCCGCACGAGGGGCTCGTCCTCCGGGACCGGACCGCCGGGGAAGGGGAACCGGCGCCGCGTGTACCCGTAGGCGAGCCCGCTGCGCGGATCGGTGAACGCCTGTGAGCCGCCCACGCCCTTGTGCCCGATGGACCCCGCGCCGAGGAACGGGTACCCGGCTTCGGCGGTGTTCTGGAAGCCCACCCCGTACGACTTGTGGGCCTGCAGCACCAGGTCGTACCCGTTGGAATGGATCTGCCCGAACTCGGCCACGGTGTCCGGCTTCAGGAGCGGGTTCCGCCCGTCGAGCCCGGTGACGGCCGCCGCGTACATCGCGGCGAGGCCGCGCGCTGAGGCGACACCGCCGGCGGACGCGGGCCCTTCGGCGCGCACCCGGCGGGAGTTGGGCAGCGCCTCCAGGTCGGTGGGGTGCGCGCCGTTGCGGTTGAAGGCGATGGAGTTCAGGGTGCCGGGCTGTGGCGGCCGCGCGTCGAGGAAGGCCTGCTCCGTGACGGACGGGATCATGGGCAGGACGGGCCGGAAGCGGGGTTCGAGCGCCTCGGGAAGCCCGAGGTAGAAGTCAAGACCGAACGGGGCGCGAACCCGCTCCTCGTACACCGCTTGAAGTGTCTGCCCGGTGGCCCGGAACACGACCTCGCCGGCCAGCGCGCCGATGGACAGGGCGTGGTAGCCGAAGGCGGCGCCGGGACGCCAGTAGGGACGCTGGCCCGCCAGGCGCGCGGCGACGGCGCGATCGTCGGTGACCTCGTCCGGCGTGAACCCGGAGTCGGCGCCGACGATGCCCGCGCGGTGCGAGAGAAGCTCCCTGAGGGTGACGCCCCCCTTTCCCTCGGCGGCGAACTCCGGCCAGTAGTGCGCCACTTCGCGGTCCAGGTCCAGGGCGCCGTCCTGGACGAGGAGGGCGACGACGAGGTATGCCGCGCCCTTGGTGGAGGAGTAGACGCCGAACAGCGTGTCGGGCCCGGTGCCGGGCCCGACCCACAGGTCGACGACCTGCTGTCCCCTCACGTACGCGAAGAGCTGCGCGGCGTGGTCGGGCTTCTCCGCCGCCAGCAGCGCGGTGAACTCGTCCCGGACGGCTTCGTATCCGGCCGCGGTGGTGCCTTGCACTTTGATCTCGCGGGTCATGTGTTCTCGGTACCTCCCTGCGTGCTGCCGGCTGCGCCAGGGCGTCCTCAAACGCCGGACGGCTGAAAACTCAGCCTGTCCGGCGATTGAGGACGAACTCGGCGCAGCCGGTGATGACGGTACGTACAAGGCCCCCGCGCCGAGCGGGTTTTCGGGAAGGGGCGGGGTTGGGGAAAAGCCCCGCCGGGATCTCAGCCCCGTCCCACGCTCAGCAACGCCCTCCCCACCTGCGGGAACACTCCCTTGGGGTGGTCCCGGAAGAGTGGCTCCGTGCCGAACAGGACCACACGGGACCCCGCAGCGGCCCCGCTGACGACAGAGGGCTGACCCGCGGCATCCGCGGGACCGCCCGCACCGTCGACCGCCCGCCAATGCCCGGATACCAGCGGATTCCCGCCCCCGTAGGACTGCTCGACCCGCACCCCGCTCCCCAGCCCGGTAAACCACATCGGCGCGTACACGAACGAATGCGACGGCGCACCCCCGGTGACGGAACCACCGGCATTCAGCACCCGCACCACACCATTGGCATCCCCGTTCCCGGAGACAGCCGTCACGGAGAGCAACTTCGCGTCGGAGTTCAACGAGGCCCCCTCAGGCCCACGCCCGACGAGCCCGCCGCCCCCGGCGAGGAACGAGTCGAGCCCGGCCTTCGCCCCGGCGTTCAGCTCCCCGTACGAAAGCCCCGCCGACACGAACAGCGCGTCCGCCCCCGACTTCTTCCAGTCGAACCCGGCGTTGAGGATGTCCGTCGACACCGGCACGACATCGAAGTTCATCTCCCGCAGGGCGAACAGCTCACCGGGAGTGACGGCCGCGGCGACCCGAGTCGACCGGACCGAGGCGCCGCCCTTCGCCTTCGTCGCGTCGAAGGCGACGTCGTACTTCCGCGCCGCCACGAGCGCCGCGCCCCGTGCCGACGACGGCAGGATCACGCTTCCGCCATCGGCCCGGCGCACGGAAGTACCGCGCGCGAGAAGCCAGTTCAGGGCGGCGACCTCCCGCGCGTCGTCGAGTCGCAGTCGCAGGTCCCCGCGCGAGGCGACATGCCCGACCCGCGACGCGGAGTCCACGGCGCCCGAGCGCACCCCGGACAGCGAGCCACCCTTCACCGGGTCCACCGTCGCGCCCCACAGCCGCCCGAGGCTCCACCCCGAGATGTCGTACATGGTGGACACCTTGTCGCTGATGTCGCGTCCGTCGGCGAGCATCACGTTGGCGAGGCCGCGCTTGGGCTGCCGCATGTCGATGACGTACGAACCCTCGGCGTACGAGGTCCCGCCGAGCCTGAAGTCCCTTGTGGCGCGGCGCACTTCGACGTCATTGTCGAGCAGGTGCTCCACGAGGCGCGAAGCTGCCGCCGCCGAACGCTGGCCGCGCTGCCCCTTCTCCTCGCCCCGCGGGATCACGTACGCGCGGGGGAAGTCGGTCGTGTACACGTCCTCCGGACCGATGCCGGGCACCCCGGGCACGGTCTCCGGCGAGACCGGCACCTGCTTGGCGCCCGTCGCGCCCCGCCGGAACGTCTCGATCTGGTCGGCGATCACCGAGGTGCGGTGCTCCTGCGTGTACTTGAGCGTCGCCGACATCGCCGCTCCCGCGATGTCCACGTTGATCGCGGACCGCCGCCGCAGCTCCGGCACCGGAAGCTCGTCGTACTCGTCGTTGTTGACGGCCATCGGGAACTCGATGGTGTGCGCGGCGACCGCGCCGTGGAACGGCATGTACTGCGGGGTGAAGATCGGCGGCCAGTCGTCCCAGCCCTCCTCCTGGTCGCGGAAGGGGATGATCGCCGGTTCGACGCCGTCCTTCCCGGGGGTGTAGCCGAGGCCGTTGACCGCGGCCTCCATGCCGAGGGCGTTGGCGTAGGTGTTCTTGAGGAAGAGGTCGTACTCGTAGTTCTCGCCGTGCGGGGGCGTCGTCGGCTCGATGAGCGTGCCATTGACGTACCCGTGCAGGTCGATCACGACCGCGGGCTGCTTGTCGACGGCGATCTGCCGCATCGCGCGGACCTCGGGCTGCGAGGCGGTGATGAAGTCACGGTTGAGGTCGAAGCCGTTGGCGTTGGCGCGGGTGCCCGCGATACGGCCGTCCGGGTTGGCCGTGACGTTGAAGTAGAGGCGGTTGTGCGCGAGCAGGTCCTTGGTCTTGGTGTCCTTGGCCTTCGCGAGTTTCTCGATGAGCCCGAGGGCGGCGTCCGTGCCCTCCCACTCGTTGCCGTGGATGTTGTTGTTGATGAAGACCGGCGTCTTGTACGAGGACTTCACCGCCGGGTCCTTGGCGGCGGACGCGGGTTCGTTCTCGATGAGCTCGCGCATCCGCTCCTGGCGGGCCGTCTCCCTGGCGGACTCGGGGGAGGTGACCGTCACCAGGTAGAGCTGGTGGCCGCCAGCCGAACGGCCCGCGATCTCGACGCTGACCCGGTCGCCGATGCCCTGGATGTCGTTCAGCTTCGGGGCTATGGAGTGATAGGGGGCAAGCCCCAGCTTTATCGATTTGTCGGCAGGATTGACGGCAGGCGGAGTGAGCTTCTGCTCGCGGGGATAACCGCGGTTCTTGCCGCTGCCGAGGCCGGGACTCCCGGCGGCTCCCAGCGCGCGGTCGGCGGCGCTCTCGGGGCCCTTCGCGGCCCGTTCGGTGCTGCTGAGGGGCGAGCCCTCGCGGAGGATGTCGCGGCCGCCGGGACGGGGGTCGGCACTCGCGCTGCCGGGGACGAGCGTGGTGAGGAGCAGGGCGCCCGCCGAAGCGAGGGCGGTAAGCAGAACGGGCCTGGCCGGAACCGGTCTGGATGGCCGGGATATCCCCATGCGTACCTCCTGAAGATGAGCCTGAAGTGGACCTGAACTGAGCCTGAAAAGAACCGCGGAGAGAAGCCGGTACGCGTGGTCTACCGGTTCAACCCCCTCGCAACAAGAGGGCCTTCGGCCCCACCCGTCCCCTGGACCGCAGGCCCGCGACCGGCGGATAGGCTGTGCCGCATGCGCGATCTGGGCCGAGGCTTCGGCTACTTGATGAAGGGCCAGCGCTGGGTCGCCCAGCACGGCAAGCAGTACGGGGTCGGCCTGCTGCCCGGCTTGATCACCCTGCTCCTGTACGCGGCGGCGCTCGTGGCGCTCGCCCTGTGGGGCACGGACTTCGTCGGCTGGGCGACGCCCTTCGCGGACGACTGGTCGGCGCCGTGGCCCGGCCTGTTCCGCGGCTTTTTGACGGCGCTGCTCTTCGCGCTCGCGCTCCTCCTCTCGGTGATCACCTTCACGGCCGTGACCCTGCTGATCGGCCAGCCCTTCTACGAGTCGCTGTCGGAGAAGGTCGACATCTCCGTCGCCGGGTTCGCCCCCGAGTCGGGCCTGCCTCTCTGGCGCGAGCTGTGGATCTCCGCACGGGACAGCCTCCGCATCGTCGTACGGGCCGTGATCTGGGGCATCCTGCTCTTCGCCCTCGGCTTCATCCCGGTCGTCGGCCAGACCGTGGTCCCGGTGATCGGCTTCATGGTGACCGGCTTCTTCCTGGTCGAGGAGCTCACCGCGGTGGCGTTGCAGCGCCGGGGCGTCGAACTCCGCGACCGGCTCGCGACGCTGCGCGGCCGGAAGATGCTGGCATGGGGCTTCGGCACCCCGCTCGCCGTGGCCTTCCTCGTCCCCTTCGTCGCGGTGTTCCTGATGCCGGGGGCGGTCGCCGGTGCGACGCTCATGGCGCGGGAGCTCGCGGGCGAGGACACCGGGGAGGACGACCCGCAGGGGCCGGACGGCTCGTCCGGCCCCGGCGGCCGGGTGTCGTCCGCTACCGGCGGGCGTCCATAGCGGTCGTCAGGATCTGCCGCACCTGCGCGATGATGTCGAGGCGGTTGCGCACGAACTCCGGATCGGTGATCTTGCCCGTGGCCGGGTCCGTGTTGCCCGCCCCGAACTGCAGGATCGGCGTGTGCACATGGCCGCCGGGCAGGCGGTCGTGCAGCCCGAGCCGGTCACGCAGCAGCGTCGCACGGTAGGCGATCTCGTTCGACAGGTAGTTGCCGCCGCCGCCCTCACGCGCCGTCGAACCGGCGGTGGGCCCGTCCGGGCGGACCACGGGAGCACTCTGGCCCGCCGGGATCTCGGTCACCGACGTGTTGTCGTACACCGGGAAGCGGCCCGTTTCGGCGCTCACGATCTCCTTGTACGGGAGGGTCGTGGACGTCCACTGGGGCTGCGAGGCCGGATCGGTCACCGGGACCGTCTCCGTGCGCGAGAGGTTCTCGTTGTCCGGGAAGCCGCCCCGCCAGGCGCCGTTGGTCCGCTCGATGTCGAAGCGGCCCGCGCGGCCCTGGCTGATGGTGGTGAAGAGGTCGACACGGGGGAGATGCGCGCGCAGGGTGCGCTCGACCGTCCCCTCGGCGAAGTCGTCCCAGCGGACGGGGAAGACGGCGGTCTCCACGCGGGCGGGGCCGTCGGCGGTCTTGATGACGGTGCCGTCGAGGGCGAGGGCGGTCGCGCCGGACGGGTTGCTGATGCGGACGTCCCGGTCGAGCGTGAAGGGGTCGAAGCCGGTCACGAGCACGCGCTTGAGGTGATGGCCCGCGGCGTCCTTCTTCGGGTAACTGATCGAGTTGTGCCCGCGGGACGCGTCCTCCAGGGCCCGTATGAGGTGGCGCTGCCGGGTCTCGCTCACCCCGAAGCGGGTCGGCTCCCACTGGCGCAGCTCCCGCGTCATCCCGAGTCGCGCCCAGTACAGCGGCCGGTCGTCGTCCCGGCTCAGCTCACCGGCGGGACCCCGCCCCTGCGCCCGGTCGACGGCACGCCGCCACAGCGCCTCTCCCTGCCGTACGACGACGCGCTTGGCCTCGCCGTACGAGCGGGCGCGCTCCAGGGCCCTGGCGAACTCCGGTGCCACGGCGTCGAATCCGCTGCTCCGCAGGATCTCCCGCGGCGCGGCCCGGTCGAGGCGCTGCTCCTCGGTGGTGGCGGCAGTCGCCGTGGTCGTCGCCGACGCGGGCGGCACCGCCGCGAGGGAGAGCAGCAGGGTGACACCGATCGCGGCGAGCCGCGGGGAGACGTTGGACGAGAGTGACACGGGAGTCCTTCCGTGGCCGTTGGGGGTGATCGCAGTATTCCGGCAGGAAGGCGCCGCCCGCCAGCGGTTCAGCACGGCATGATCCGCGGCTCACCACTCCCGTTCGGCGACCAGCTCTTCCACGTCCGCGTCCGTGAATCCGTAGGCCGACGCCACAAAGGCGAAGTCCCCGGCTATCTCCTCCCGGGCGATGGTCTCGATCTCGCTGCCGGCCTCGTCGAACTCCGCCTCCAGGGCGTTGAACTCCTCCGTCGCCACGGCCGTCAGGACGTACAAAGACTCCAGGTCGCCCGGCCGCTCGGCCTCGATGCGCTCGCACAGGCGCACCAGGATCGCCCTCCCCTTGTCGAGCAGGTGACCGGGGTAGTAGTCCTCCCCGTACAACTCGCCCAGGAACGCGTGCCCGGCCGCCTGCTGGTTCGTGATCGGCATGGGGTGCCCCTCCTCGAAGATCCGACGTACACCCCGATGCTGCACCACGCCACTGACAACGGCGGCTGACCTCAGGCCGCCTGAGCGGCCCGCAGCGCTTCCAGGAACGGTCCCACCGCGGGCGGCGCCGTCCTGCCCCGCGCCGTCGCCGCGTACACGGTGCGCGGCGGTGCGTCCTCGTCGTGGACCCTGACCAGCGTGATGTCGGGGCGGACGGATTCGGCGGCGAGGGCGGGCACGAGCGTGACGCCGAGTCCGGCGGCCACATAGCCCTGCTTGGCGGTCCACTCGGCGACGACGTGGGCGACCCGGGGGCGGAAACCGTGCCGGTGCGCCTCCTCCAGGAGGGTTCCCTCGGCATGCGCGCCGCCGGATACCCAGTCCTCGTCGGCGAGTTGGGTCAGATGTACGGACGCTCGGCCCGTCAGGGGGTGGCCCGGCGGCAGGGCCACGTACAGCGCCTCGTCCAGCAGGTGGTGCAACTCGTACGCCTCCACGTCGCCGCTCAGCGCCCCGCCCGTCGAGGAGACGATGGCCAGGTCGAGATCACCGTCCCCGAGCCGGGCGAGCAATCGGGGTGTCAGGCCCTCCTCGCGGGTGAGCGTCACGCCGGGATGCCGGGCGCGGAACGCCGCGATGGCCCGCGGTACGAGCGCCGCGTCCGCCGTCGCGAACGCCCCGAAGCGAAGGGTTCCGCCGGTCAGGTCATCCAGCGCCGCCAACTCCCGGCGCATGGTGTGCAGTCGGGCCACTGTCGCTTCGGCGTGCGGCAGGAGAGTACGGCCGTGGGCGGTCAGGCGTACGCCTCGCGGCAGCCGGTCGAAGAGCGGGACGCCGCCGAGGGCTGCTTCGAGGGAGGAGATCTGACGCGAGACGGCGGACTGCGTCCAGCCGAGATCGCGGGCGGCCACGGTGAAGGAGCCGTGCCGCGAGACGTCCAGGAAGACGCGGAGCCAGACGGTGGAGAGGTCGGGCGGCGCGGTCCGTGAAGGCGTCACCTTGCTCGGCCTTGCGGTATGCGAAGTGCGGTATGCGAAGTGGGCATGGCGGCCATGCTAGACATTCGCTTGTCGCATCGAACGGCCGGGCCTAGCGTCGGACTCATGCAGAAGATCGCGTTTCTCGGGCTCGGTCACATGGGTGCGCCGATGGCCCGCCGACTGTCCGACGCCGGCTACCCGTTGACGGTCTGGAACCGCACCGCCGAGAAGGCGGAGTCACTGGTGAAGGAGGGGGCCCGGCTCGCCGCGAGCCCCGCGGAAGCCGTGCGTGACGCCGACGTCGTCATCACCATGCTGGCGGGCCCCGAAGCGGTGCGTGCCGTCGCCGACGCCATCGTGCCGGAGTTGCGGCCGGGCACCCACTGGGCGGAGATGTCCACCGTCGGGCCCGATGTCGTAAAGGAGTTGGGTGCGAGGGTGCCGCAGGGCGTGACCCTCGTCGACGCACCCGTCACGGGCAGCACCGACAAGGCCGCTTCGGGCCGGCTCGGCATTCTCGCGGGCGGCGACGCGGACGGGGTCGCGCCGGTTCTCGCCCGCCTCGGCCCGGTGACCCGCACGGGCCCGCTCGGCTCGGGGGCCGCGCTGAAGCTCGTCGTCAACACCGCCGTCATCGGAGGCGTGGCGCTCGTGGCCGAGGCCATGAAGCTGGCGGACGCGCTGGGCCTCGACGAGGAGACCGCCAAGGGGGCCCTCGCCGGAGGGCCGCTCGGCGGCGCGGCGGGCCGCGCCTTTGCCGCGGACGTGCACTTCGGCAACGACCTCGCGGTGAAGGACGTGGCGCTCGCGACGCGGGCAACGCGACTGCCCGCCATGGAAGCGGTCCTCGCCCACTTCGAGGCGGCTGCCGCGGATCCGGAGGTCGCCCACGAGGACATCGCACGGACGGTCACCCGCATCCGCGGCCGGAACACCCCATAGCCGCACCCGCAACACCCGGCAGCCGCACCCGCAACGCCCCGCAGTCGAACCCGCAACGCCCGACAACCGCACCCGAGAAGGAGAAACCCCCGCCATGCGCGTAACCATCGACAACCCCGCGTCCGCACCCCAGCCCCTCGGCCCCTACTCCCAGGTGGCCCGCGTCGAACTCGACGACGGCGGAGCCCTGTTGTACCTCTCGGGGCAGATCGCCGAAGGCGCCGACACCGCCGCTCAGAGCAGCGGGATCTTCGAGACCCTGGCCGCCCTGCTGGAGGCGCACGGCGCGACACTCGACGACATCATCAACATCCGTACCTTCATGACGGACCTGGGCGACCTGCCCGCATACGCCGCCGTACGCGCGCGGTTCCTCACCGCGACTCCGCCCACCAGCACGACCGTCGAGGTGCCGCGGCTCTTCCGGCCCGATGCGCTCATCGAGATCGACGTCGTGGCGGCCGTGCAAGCCGCCTGATCACTCGCTCCCGCCGTGCAGGAGGGCGAGGAAATCCCTGAACGCCCCCGCCATGTCCACCGATTCGGGGTCCAGGAGCCACTGGTACTGGAGGCCGTCCATCACCGCCACGAGCAGCGGCGCCGCGGCCTGCGGGGTCAGCCCGCCGGGCAGCCGCTCCCCGTACTCCGCGCGCAGGACCGCCGCGAACTTCTCCCGCACCGAGCCGTACCGCTCGGTGAAGTAATCCCGTGCCGGATGCCCGTCCGTGACGCTCTCGCCGAGCAGCGCGGAGAAGGTCTGGATGATGCCGGGGCGCATCGCGTTGTACTCGACGAGCGAGCCGAGCAGGTCGAGGCGGATCTCGTTCGACGGGACGGCGTCCCACTGGTCGCGGGCCTCCAGGACGGCGACCAGAAGGGCCTCCTTCGTGGGGAAGTAGTGCAGCAGGCCCTGCTGGGTGAGGCCGACCCGCTCGGCCACGGCGCCGAGGCTGGCGCCGCGGTAGCCGCGCTCGGCGATCACCTCCAAGGCGGCCCGGAGGATCTCCGCGCGCCGCTCCTCGCTCCTGGCCCTGGTCGTGCCCCTGGTCGTGGCCTTGGCCGTGGTCCTGGCCTTGGGCGCCATCGCGTCTGCCCCTTCACGTTCTCGATCCCGCTCGCGGGACGACCGTACGCCATACTGATCAAAATATAACGTCCAGATTACGAAATCTACCGGTCTACAGGTAACCGAGGCAGGATGGAGGGCACGTACGGAACGGACTTCGACGCACTTCGACGGACTTCAACGAGGAGGTACCGCCATGGCGGGAACCCGGGACACCGGAGCCACGCAGGCCGACCAGGCGCGGGAGGCGGTCGTGGAGACCGCGCTCGGCAAGCTGGACACGGTCGACAAGGCCCGGCTGCTCGGCGGGCGTGACATGTGGTCGCTGCACGCGCTGCCCGGCATCGGCCTGGCGTCCCTCGTCATGTCGGACGGCCCGATCGGCGTGCGCGGCACCCGCTGGACCGCCGACGACCCGTCGATCGCGCTGCCGTCCCCGACCGCGCTCGCCGCCGCCTGGGACCAGGACCTCGCCCGCCGCGCGGGCGCCCTGCTCGCCCAGGAGGCCCGCCGCAAGGGCGTCCACGTCCTCCTCGCGCCCACCGTCAATCTGCACCGCTCGCCCCGCGGCGGCCGGCACTTCGAGGCGTACAGCGAAGACCCGTATCTGACCGGCGTCATCGGCACCGGCTACGTCCAGGGCGTGCAGTCGGGCGGCGTCGGCACGACCGTCAAGCACTTCGTGGCGAACGACGCCGAGACCGACCGCTTCACCGTCGACAACAAGGTGGGCGCCCGCGCCCTGCGCGAGCTCTACCTCGCGCCCTTCGAGGCGATCGTCGCCAACGCCCACCCCTGGGGCATCATGACCGCGTACAACCAGGTCAACGGCGTGACGATGACCGAGCACCGCTACCTCGTGGGCGAGGTCCTGCGTGGCGAATGGGGCTTCGACGGCTACAACGTCTCCGACTGGATGGCCGCCCGTTCGACCACCGGCGCCATCGAGGGCGGCCTCGACGTCGCCATGCCGGGACCGCGGACCGTGTACGGCGACGCGCTGGCGGAGGCGGTGCGCGCCGGGCAGGTCGAGGAGTCGACGCTCGACGAGGCCGTGCGCCGCGTCCTGCGGCTCGCCGCCCGCGTCGGCATCCTCGAAGGCGCCGAACCCGTGGTCACCGACCCGCCCGCCGAGATCGACGGCGAGGCGCTCGCCCGCGAGATCGCCCGCCGCGCCTTCGTCCTCGTGCGCAACGAGAACGAAGCGCTGCCGCTGCCGCCGACCGCCTCCGTCGCCCTCATCGGCGCCGCCGCGCGCGACGCCCGGGTCCTGGGCGGCGGCTCCGCCACCGTCTTCCCCGCCCACGTGGTCTCCCCGCTCGACGGCCTCACGGCCGCGCTCGGCGAGGACTTGCTTACGTACGCGCTCGGTGCCGACCCCAGCGACGAGCTCGCCCCCGCGGACAAGGGGTTCGAGCTGCGTGCCGTCTGCCGTGACACGGACGGCAATGTCCTCGGCGAGGGCAATCTGCCCACCGGCCAGGTCCAGTGGATCGGCGACGATCTGCCCGAAGGCGTCACCCACGAGGCGCTGGCCTCCATCGAGGTCGTCGGCACGTTCACGCCGCGCGTGAGCGGCGAGCACTCCTTCGGCACCCGCGGTCTCGGCGCCTTCACGCTCTCCGTCGGCGGTGAGGTCGTCTTCGACGGGTCCGAGGTGACGGGCCCCGAGTCCGACCCCTTCGAGGCGTTCTTCGGCTCACCGGTCGAGCGCGCCAAGGTGCGCCTGACAGAGGGCGAGACGGTCGAGGTCTCCCTGCTCCACCCGCTCGACGAGGAGTACGCGGCCCCGCTGCCCGGCGTCGTGTTCTCCTTCGTGCACCTGGAGCCGCAGCGCGACCCCGACGAGCTGATCGCGGAGGCCGTCGAGGCGGCGCGCGGCGCCGACGCGGCGGTCGTGGTCGTCGCCACCACCGAGCGCGTCGAGTCCGAGGGCTTCGACCGCAAGGACCTGCGGCTCCCCGGCCGCCAGGACGACCTCGTACGCGCGGTGGCCGCGGCCAACCCCCGTACGGTCGTGGTCGTCAACTCCGGCTCCCCGGTGGAGCTTCCGTGGCGCGATGACGTCGCCGCGGTGCTGCTGAGCTGGTTCCCCGGCCAGGAGGGCGGCGCCGCGCTCGCCGACGTGCTGCTCGGCGCCGAGGAGCCGGGCGGCCGACTGCCCACGACATGGGGCAGCCTCGCGGACGCGCCGGTCACGGAGGTCACTCCGAGCGACGGTGAACTCGCTTACTCCGAGGGCGTGTTCATCGGCTACCGCGCCTGGGACCGTCACATCGAGCAGCATGCGGGCGCCACTCCCGCGTACGCCTTCGGCCACGGCCTCGGCTACACCGACTGGACGTACGAGTCCCTCGCCGTGGAGGGCACGACGGTCACGGTCCGCGTCCGCAACTCCGGCAGCCGCGCTGGCCGCGAGGTCGTGCAGGTCTACCTCGCCCCGGCCGCGAACGACGGCAGCCGCCCGGCCCGCTGGCTCGCGGGCTTCGCGGGCGTCGAGGCGGGGCCCGGCGAAAGCGCGGAGGTCCGGATCGAACTCCCGCGCCGCGCCTTCGAGACATGGGACGAGGACAGCGACTCCTGGGCGCACCAGGGCGGTTCGTACGAGGCCCGGGCGGGCCGCTCGCTCACCGACAGCAGGCTGAGCGAGACGATCACGGTCTGACGCGGGTCCGCCGGGCTCGACCACTCCCGTCGGCGTACGGAGGCCGGCGCACGGAGATCAGCGCACGGAGAAGCCGTACACCGTCTCCGACCTGTACACCTCACCCGGCCGCAGTACCGTGCTCGGAAACCGCGGCCGGTTGGGGGAGTCGGGGAAGTGCTGCGTCTCCAGGGCGACCCCGGCGCCGGGTGCGAACGGCAGCGGCTCCGCGAAGTGGTCCGCCGTGTACAGCTGGAGGCCGGGCTCCGTCGTCGCGACGGACAGCACGCGCCCCGACGCCGGATCGCTCAGCTCGGCCACCTCGACCGGCCGCGCGGTGACCCCCTTGTCGAGGACGTAGTTGTGGTCGATCCCGTCGCCGACCTTCCGGGCCGTACGGAAGTCGAACCGCGTCCCCTCGACGTCCTCGTACACCCCTGTGGGAATCTGCGTGCCGTCCGTCGGCGTCATGCGCGCCGCGTCGATCCGCAGCTCGTGTCCGCCGGCGCCGCCGTTCCCGCTCCGGGCCCCGGCGAGGTTCCAGTACGTGTGGTTGGTGAGGTTCACGACAGTGGGGGCGTCGGTCGTCGCCTCGTACGCGATGCGCAGCCCGCCCGCCTCGTCCAGCGAGTACGTCACCGAGACCGAGAGCCGTCCGGGGTACCCCTCCTCGCCGTCCGGGCTGACGCGCGTGAGCCGCACCCCGTGCTCGACCTCCGCGGCCTCCCACACGCGCTTGTCGAAGCCGGCCGTGCCGCCGTGCAGCGCGTTGGGATCGTTGTTCCGCGCCAGGCGGTACGTCCGCCCGTCGAGCGTGAACCCGCCGCCCGCGATCCGGTTCGCGTACCGGCCCACCAGCGCCCCGAAGTACGGCTCCGGGTGATCGAGGTAACCCCGGAGGTCGTCGAAGCCCAGGGCCACCGACTCGCGCTCTCCCGACCGGCCGGGAACTTCCGCCGACTGGATGATCCCGCCGTACGTCAGGACGCGTACCCGCACCCCGCCCCTTTCCAGGGTCCAGCGATGGACGGAGGTGCCGTCGGGGAGCGTCCCGAAGAGTTCACTGCGCATGATCGTGACCCTACGCCGGGCCGCGGCACCCGCGACCGCCGGTATCAACCCTCGGGATCCTCGGCCTTCACCTGCCGGTAGGCCAGTTCGGCCAGGCGCGACTGGCCGTTCTTGCTGGGGTGGAACCAGTCCCAGCGGCTCAACTGGTCGCCGTCGAAGCGGTACTTGAAGACCGCGCCGCCGTCGTACCGGCAGCGCAGGTCCTTCGCGCACACCTCCTCGAGCACCTTGTTGTACGCGACCACCCGGCCCTGCACCGTCTCCCGCCGCTCCGTCGCCGCCGCGTCCCGCGCGTCCGGGTCCGCCAGCATCGAGGAGCAGATGCCCAGCTTCCAGATCTGCTTGCCCAGCGCGTTGGTGCGCCCCTGGGACCAGAGCCGCATCAGATCCGGCACCGAGCTGACGTACACCTGGGTCTTGGGAAGCTCGCGCCGCAGCGTGCGCATGGCCTTCTCGAAGTCGGCGCGGAACTGCGTGAGCGGCGTCATGGAGTCCACCGAGGGGCGGCAGGCGTCGTTCGCGCCCGCCATCACCGTGATCAGCTCGGGGCGGTCGGCCACGGCCTGCTCGACCTGGCCGGGGAGATCGGCCATGCGCGCCCCGGTCTTGGCGTGGTTCCAGCTGTGGTCGGCGGCCCGCTCCCTGCCGAACAGGCGCGTGGCGAGACTGCGCACCTCGGAGTCCGTGCCGGTCGCCCAGGACGCCTCGGGGCAGTCGGCGAGCACCGAGCAGGCGTCGAAGCCGCGGGTGATGGAGTCGCCGACAGCCGCCAGGGAGTCAGGGCTCGTGTCCCAGGTCGGGGTGGGCTTGGGGGAGGGCTTCTGCGCCGACGGTCCCTTGGGCGCGGGGGTGTCGCCGCCGGAGGCGTCACACGCCGTGAGCGCGCCGGCGCCGAGAAGAACCGCCGTGGCCATGGCGACGGCGGCACGCGGGCGGTGACTTCGATTCCGCATCCTCGGGTCCCCTCTGTTGCCGTAAGGCCGATCCGGTAGCCGTAGGCCGACCGCGCCGTTTCGGCGCACCTGCGAGTGAATGGTGGGTGGTTCCTGGCCTTGGGACCGACGGTACGTCACACTCCTTGCCCCGCCGCACGGTAGCCTCGCCACCCAGTGGCACCCGGCTCTCTCGGTTCCGCTAAATTACATCACGTCACATCTGTCCCGTTTTCGGGAGTTTCCCGGATTCGGGGCCGCAACGCTCGGCACGGGCGCGAGGCCGCTGGGGAAGGCGAACCTCGACCCACACTGGAGGTCCCGGTGACGACACGTGGAGTTCTGTACGTGCACTCCGCACCGCGCGCGCTGTGTCCGCACGTCGAATGGGCAGTCGCGGGCGTCCTCGGCGCGCGCGTCAACCTCGACTGGATCAGACAGCCGGCGGCGC
Source organism: Streptomyces longisporoflavus (assembly GCF_014649775.1). Lineage (GTDB taxonomy): Bacteria > Actinomycetota > Actinomycetes > Streptomycetales > Streptomycetaceae > Streptomyces > Streptomyces longisporoflavus. The sequence continues at coordinate 122,978 of NZ_BMTR01000005.1, forward strand.
CCGGCAGCTGGAGATCGGAGTTCTCCTGGCGCGGCCCGGTGGGCACCGCCTCCAAACTCGCCTCCGCCCTGCGCGGCTGGCAGCTGCTGCGCTTCGAGGTCACCTCCGAACCGTGTGCCACCGCCGAGGGCGAGCGGTACAGCGCCACGCCCGACCTCGGGATCTTCCACGCGGTCACCGGCATCCACGGCGACATCCTCATCCCGGAGGACCGGCTGCGCGCCGCCCTGGCCCGCTCCAAGGGCGGCGAGAGCGACCTGGAGGCCGAGCTGGCCAAACTGCTCGGCAAGCCCTGGGACGACGAGCTGGAGCCTTTCCGGTACGCGGGAGAGGGCGCTCCGGTGCGCTGGCTGCACCAGGTCGTCTGAGCTGCTTGCGGTGCACGCGGCGAAGGGCCCCCACCGAGCGGTGGGGGCCCTTCGTCACGTACAGGCAGTTGCTCAGCCGGTCTCTCAGACGGTCCGGAACGCGAGGACCACGTTGTGGCCGCCGAAGCCGAACGAGTCGTTCAGGGCCGCGATCCTGCCCTCGGGCAGTGCGCGGGCCTCGTCACGGATGACGTCCGCGTCGACCTCGGGGTCGAGGTTCTCGATGTTGATCGTCGGCGGGGCCATGCGGTGCTTCAGCGCGAGGACCGTGGCCACGGTCTCCACGCCGCCCGCGCCACCGAGCAGGTGACCGGTCATGGACTTGGTGCTGGCGATCGCCATGTGGTCGACGTCGTCGCCGAAGGCCTTGCGCAGCGCCTTGATCTCGGCGACGTCACCCTGCGGCGTCGAGGTCGCGTGCGCGTTCACGTGCACGATCTCGGCGGGCTTGAGGTCCGTGCCGTCGATGAGGTTCTGCAGCGCCGCCGCGATGCCGTTGCCGGACGGCTCGGGCTGCGTGATGTGGTGGGCGTCGGCCGAGATGCCCTGGCCGACGGCCTCCGCGTAGATCTTGGCGCCGCGGGCCTTGGCGTGCTCCTCGGACTCCAGGACGATCACGCCGGCGCCCTCGCCGAGCACGAAGCCGTTGCGGTCGACGTCGTAGGGGCGCGAGGCGCCCTGCGGGTCGTCGTTGTTCTTGGACATCGCCATCATGTTGCCGAACGCGACGATCGGCAGCGGGTGGATCGCCGCCTCCGTGCCGCCCGCGACGACGACGTCGGCGCGGCCGGTGCGGATCATCTCGATCGCGTAGCCGATGGCCTCGGCGCCCGAGGCGCAGGCCGACACCGGGGTGTGGACGCCCGCGTGGGCGCCGAGCTCGATGCCGACGTTGGCCGAAGGCGAGTTGGGCATCAGCATCGGCACGGTGTGCGGGGAGACGCGGCGTACGCCCTTCTCCTTGAGCACGTCGTACTGGTCGAGCAGGGTGGTCACGCCGCCGATGCCGGAGGCGATGACCGCGCCGAGGCGGTGCGGGTCGACGGAGGTGTCCTCGCCGGCCTTCGCGGTGTAACCCGCGTCGGCCCAGGCCTCCTTGGCCGCGATCAGCGCGAACTGCGCCGAACGGTCCAGCTTGCGGGCCTGCGGCCGGGGAATGATCTCGCCCGGCTCCACCGCGATCTGGCCCGCGATGCGGACCGGAAGCTCGGCGGCCCAGTCCTGTTCGAGAAGACTGACACCGGAACGGCCCGCGATCAGGCCCTCCCAGGTCGAGGCTGCGTCGCCACCCAGCGGTGTGGTTGCGCCGATACCGGTGACGACCACGGTGCGATTGGTCGAGTTCACAGGAAAATTCTCCACGGTGTTGAGGGGATCAGCGGCGCCACCGCCGGGTGGCGACAGCAGAGCAGCCTTGGTCAGGCCTGTTGCTTCAGCAGCGGAACCTGATCAGGCGTCCTGGTGCTTGAGGATGTAGCTGGTCGCGTCGCCGACCGTCTTGAGGTTCTTGACGTCGTCGTCCGGGATCTTGACGTCGAAGCGCTCTTCGGCGGCGACGACGACCTCGACCATGGACAGCGAGTCGACGTCCAGGTCGTCGGTGAAGGACTTGTCCAGCTGGACGTCCTCGACCGGGATGCCGGCGATCTCGTTCACGATCTCGGCGAGACCGGCGACGATCTCTTCCTGAGTGGCGGCCATGTTGGCGCTCCTTCTATGTATCCAGAGGGTGTGGCGCCCGCCGCGGCAGCGGCAGGTTGGTTACAGCCGTACGGACCGGATGATCCGGACGGGATGCCTAGGGGAGGGTAACGACCGTGGCGGCGTACACGAGACCTGCCCCGAAGCCGATGACGAGCGCGGTGTCGCCGCTCTTCGCCTCGCCGGTCGCCAGGAGCCGCTCCATCGCGAGCGGGATCGAGGCTGCCGACGTGTTGCCGGTGGTGCGCACGTCACGGGCGACCGTGACGTGTTCCGGCAGTTTGAGAGTCTTCACCATCGAGTCGATGATCCGCTCGTTGGCCTGGTGCGGAATGAAGACGTCCAGGTCGTCCGCGGTGATCCCGGCCGCGTCCAGCGCCTGCTGAGCGACCTTCGCCATCTCGAACACGGCCCAGCGGAAGACCGCCTGGCCCTCCTGCGTGATCGCGGGGAACTTGATGTTGCCCCTGCTGTCGAGAGGCAGGTTCGAGACATCGCCGACGTGGAAGTCGTTCCACGCCACGGTCTGCTTGATGGTCTCGGACTTGTCGCCCTCGCTGCCCCAGATGGTGGGGCCGATCTGCGGTTCCGTGGCCGGACCGACGATCACGGCGCCCGCGCCGTCACCGAACAGGAAGGCCGTGGCGCGGTCCTCCAGGTCGGTCAGGTCGCTCAGCCGCTCGACGCCGATGACCAGGACGTACTCCGCGGAACCGTCGGTGATCATGCCCTTGGCGAGCGTGAGGCCGTAGCCGAAGCCGGCGCAGCCCGCGGAGATGTCGAACGCGGCGGGCTTGCCCGCGCCGATCTTGTCCGCGATCTCGGTCGCGATGGCCGGGGTCTGCTTGAAGTGCGAGACGGTCGAGACGACGACCGCGCCGATCTGCTCCGGGGTGATGCCCGCGTCGGCGATCGCCTTGCCGGAGGCCTCGACGGACATCGCGGCCACGGTCTCCTCGTCGGAGGCCCAGTGGCGGGTCGCGATGCCGGAGCGGGAGCGGATCCACTCGTCGGACGAGTCGATCGTCTCGAGGATCACCTCGTTGGGCACGACACGAGTCGGGCGGTAGCCGCCGACACCCATGATGCGCGCGTACGGGGCGCCCTTACTGGGCTTGATCTTCGACATGCTCTCCTGGCTCCTTCTCAGGCACCCGCCGCGTCGGCGGCGGATGCGGTGTCGGCGATGAGCTCACGAGCGGCGTCGAGGTCGTCGGGGGTCTTGAGGGCCACCGTCCGAACGCCGGGCAGAGCGCGCTTGGCGAGACCGGTCAGCGTGCCGCCGGGGCACAACTCGATCATCGCCGTGGCGCCGAGGTCCTTGAACGTGTCCATGCACAGGTCCCAGCGCACCGGGTTGGCCACCTGGCCCACCAGGCGGGACACGATCTCCGCGCCGTTCGGCACGGCCCGGCCGTCGCGGTTCGAGACGTACGTCAGCTTCGGGTCGGCCGGGTCGAGGGACTTGGCGGCCTCCTCGAGCGTGGCGACCGCGGGAGCCATGTGGTGCGTGTGGAACGCGCCCGCCACCTTCAACGGTACGACGCGGCGCACGCCCTCGGGCTTGTCCTCGGCGAGCGCGGCGATCTGCTCCGCGGTGCCCGCGGCGACGATCTGCCCCGCGCCGTTCACGTTCGCCGGCGTCAGGCCGAGCTTCTCCAGGTGCGGGACGGTGACCTCGGGGTCGCCGCCGAGCAGGGCGGCCATACCGGTCTCCGTGACCGCCGCGGCGTCGGCCATCGCCAGACCGCGCGTACGGACCAGACGGAGCGCGGCCTCGTCGCCGATCACACCCGCGTACGCGGCCGCGGTGATCTCGCCGACGCTGTGTCCCGCGACCGCGCCGGGCTTGTTCGCGGCGAGGGCGTCACCGAGTGCCTCGGCGGACAGCAGACCGGCGGCCACGAGCAGCGGCTGGGCCACGGCGGTGTCGCGGATGGCGTCCGCGTCGGCCTGCGTGCCGTAGTGGGCAAGGTCGAGCCCGATGGCGTCCGACCAGGCGGCGAGGCGGTCTGCGGCGCCGGGGAGGTCGAGCCAGGGGGTCAGGAAGCCGGGCGTCTGGGCGCCTTGGCCGGGAGCGACGAGTACGAGCACTCTCACACTCTCTCTTGTGGACGGTGGGAGCCGCCCGTGGGGACAGGGACGAAGAACCGCTGGGGGAATTGTAGGGGCCCGACAAAATCCTACGGTTGGAGATCTCCGTCGGCCAGACGCCCCAGGATCAGCGCGATCCGCAGCGTGAATGCGGAGCGCACATCGGAGGGTGACCAGCCGGTGACGTCTGTCACACGTCGCAGCCGGTAGCGCACGGTGTTGGGGTGCACGAAGAGCATCCGGGCGGCCCCTTCGAGGCTGCTGGCCTGTTCCAGATAGACGCTGAGCGTCTCCAGGAGCGCGGAGCCCGCTTCCTCCAGTGGTCTGTAGATCTCCTCCACCAACTGCTCACGAGCGGCGGGATCGCTCGCGATCGCGCGCTCCGGCAGGAGATCGTCCGCCAGGACGGGACGCGGGGCGTCCTGCCAGGCGGCACAGGCCTTGAGTCCGGCGGCCGCGGCCTGCGCGGACCGGGTGGCGGCGAGCAGGTCGGGGACGATGGGGCCCGCGACGACGGGCCCGGCGGCGTAGGGCCCGATCAGGCCCTTGGCGACATGCAGCGGATTGTCGCTGCCGCCCGCGATGACGACAAGACGGTCGCCGAGCACACCGGTAAGGACCTGCAGCTTGGCGTGCCGCGCGGCGCGGCGGATGGCCTCGACGGTGAGTTCGCTGTCGCCGTCGGGAGCGGTACCGAGCACGACGCAGACGTGCTCTGGGGAGTTCCAGCCGAGTGCGGCGGCCCTGCTCACCGCCCCCTCGTCGGCCTCCCCGGAGAGCACGGCGTTCACCACCAGCGACTCCAGGCGGGCGTCCCAGGCACCGCGTGCCTCGGCGGCCTGCGCGTAGACCTGCGCGGTGGCGAAGGCGATCTCGCGGGCGTAGACGAGGAGCGCCTCGCGGAGCACGGACTCGTCGCCCGGCGCCGCGACCTCGTCGATCGCGGACTCCATCACCTCGATCGTCGTACGCACCATCTCGACGGTCTGGCGCAGGGTGATCGCCCTGGTCAGCTCGCGCGGGGCGGTGCCGAAGACGTCGGTCGAGATGGCCTGGGGGGCATCGGGATGCCGGAACCACTCGGTGAAGGCGGCGATACCCGCCTGCGCCACCAGGCCGATCCAGGAGCGGTTCTCCGGGGGCATCGCCCGGTACCAGGAGAGCGTCTCGTCCATGCGCGCGATGGCCTGCGCCGCGAGGCTGCCGGATGACTGTTCGAGGCGCTTCAGCGTGGCTGAGTGCGCGTGCGCCTTGCGGTGCGCGTCCTGGCGGGCGGCCTCCTCGTGGCGCGCGGCTTCCTCGTGGTCTGCCTGATGGGCGTCCTGGCGGGCTTCGTTCGCAGAGGGTTCGGGCACGGGGACAAGACTGCCTTATCGGGACGGGGGTGTGCGGTGCCGGGTCTAACGTGGGGTGTGTGATTGATGTACGGCGCTCCGGCGGCCGGTACCGCGGCGGGGAGCCCGGCGCCGGTATCGAGACCTTCCACGCCTTCTCCTTCGGGCCGCACTACGACCCGGACAACGTCCGCTTCGGCGCGGTCCTGGCCTGCAACGAAGAGCGGCTCGCGCCCGGCGCGGGCTTCGGCGAACACCCGCACAGCCACACCGAGATCGTGACCTGGGTGACGGAAGGCGAACTGACCCACCGGGACTCGGCCGGGCACGAATCGGTCGTGCGGCCCGGTGACGTGCAGCATCTGAGCGCGGCGGGCGGCGTCCGCCATGTGGAACGCAATGACGGCGCGGTGCCCCTGGTCTTCCTCCAGATGTGGCTCTCCCCGCTGACGCCGGGCGGCGAGCCGTCCTACGAGGTGGTGCACGGCATCGCGGACTCCACGCCGTACGCCGTCCCGGCGGCGGGCGCGCTCCTCCACGTCCGCAGACTCGGCGCGGGCGAACGCACCGCGATCCCGGACGCCCCTTTCGCGTACGTCCACGTCGTACGCGGCGAAGTCGCTCTGGGCGGCGAGAAATTGCTCTCCGGCGACGCGGCCCGGATCACGGGCGCCGAGGGCTTGGAGGCGGTGTCGTCGCCGGGGGGTGGTGGCGATGGTGGTGCGGAGCTGCTGGTGTGGGAGATGGCGGGGAGGTAGACCCGCGCGGCTGTGGGCAGTCGTGCCGCTGGGGCGGCACGGGTGGGCACAGCGACGGCACCCCGCCCCGCCGGGCTGCGGAAAAGCTCCTTGCGGAGGCTGGGCTGCAGGGGCACTGCTGGGTACTGGGCGCTGCTCAGGGCCGTATAACCCCGCGACGCGCAGGGGAGGGCCCTTTCAGAACGTGCAGAGGAGGGGACCTTGCAGAACGCGCAGGGGAGGGCCCCTTACAGCTCGGCAAGCACCGCATCGGTGAACGGCGGCCACGCCTCGACGGCCCACGGCCCGAACGCTCGATCCGCCAGAGCGACACACGCCGCCCCCGCATCGGGATCGACCCAGAGGAACGTCCCCGCCTGCCCGAAGTGCCCGAACGTCCGAGGCGACGACGAACTCCCCGTCCAGTGCGGCGACTTGGAGTCCCGGATCTCGAACCCGAGCCCCCAGTCATTGGGGCTCTGATGCCCGTAACCGGGAAGCACACCCTTGAGCCCCGGATGCACTACGGACATCGCCTCGGCCACCGTTCGCGGATCGAGCAACCGCGGAGCCTGCACCTCGGCGGCGAACTTCATCAGGTCGTCAACCGTGGACACCCCGTCCTTGGCGGGCGACGCACCCCCGTCGAGCGAGGTGGCCGCCATCCCCAACGGCTCGAGCACGGCCTGTCGCAGATACTCCCCGAAGGGAATGTCCGTCGCCTTGGCGATGTGATCCCCGAGAACCTCGAAGCCCGCGTTCGAGTACAGCCGCCGCGTCCCGGCAGGCGCCATCACCCGGTGCTCGTCGAACGCCAGACCACTGGTGTGCGCAAGGAGATGCCGCACCGTCGATCCCTCGGGCCCGGCGGGCTCGTCAAGCTCGACGGCCCCCTCTTCGTACGCCACGAGCACCGCGTACGCCGCCAGCGGTTTGGTGACCGAAGCGAGCGCGAAACGGTGCCCGGTGGGTCCGTGCGCCCCGACGACCGTGCCGTCCGCGCGAACGACGGCGGCGGCAGCGGTGGGGACCGGCCAGTTCTCGATCAACGCCAGGCTCTGCATGTGTACGAGCCTATGCGCCCTACAGGCTCAGCCGCATCGAGGGGTCGGGCTTGCGCACGAAACCCAGCGAGGCATACAAGGGCTCGGCCTCCGCCGACGCATTGAGATCCACGCTCCCCGCACCCCGCTCCCGGAGCCAGTCGAGGAGCACCTCCATGCACGCCCGCGCATACCCACGCCGCCGGTGCTCCGGATCGGTGGCGACACTGAACACGTGGCCGATGACGCCCCGTGGATTACCGGCCCGCCCGATGCGGTAGTCCAGCGTCCCCACCACCAGCGCCGCCAGCTTGCCCGGCCGACCGGGCTGGTCGACGACGAAGGCGGCGAAGTCGCCCTCCGGATCAGCCAGCTTGTCCCGTACGACGGCAATGGACTCGGCGTGCCACCCGGTGTCGGAGTCGGCCGCTCCGGCTGCCGAACGGCCGGCGAACACCGAGTCGATCATCACCTGCCGCAGCCTGAGCAGTTCCTCGGCATCCTCTGGCGTGGCGCGACGTACAACACTCATGATCGGCACCGTAGCCACCGCCCGCAGCGGCGTCGCCCGATTTCCCGAAGATTTGTTTCCGTCACATATTTCTCCCCGGTTCTGCTTGCTTGGAGCGCACTCCAAGGTTCTAGCGTGGTGGTCATGACGGTGATGGAGACCGAGACCGCCCGCGCCCCGGGCCCCGCACGGGACAAGACGAAGCCGACCTCCGGTGCCGCCGGGGGCACGGACAGTGCCGAGGGCACGGGCAGTGCGGAAGGCGCCGGAAGCGCCGAGGGCACTGGTAGCGCCGTCGGGGCTGGAAGCGTTGGCGGTGTCGGCAGTACCCGGGGCATCGGAAGCGCTGGCGGGGCCGGAAGCACCGACGGCACCGGCACCAAGGCGGACAGCTGCGCCTCGGCACCCTCCGCGCATCCCCGCCCGAACGGGCAGGACCGCTACACGATCAGCGAGGTCGTCGCCTTCGTCGGCCTGACCGCGCACACCCTGCGCTGGTACGAGCGCATCGGCCTGATGCCGCACATCGACCGCTCCCACACGGGCCAGCGCCGCTACCGCAACCGCGATCTCGACTGGCTCACCTTCGTCGGCAAGCTCCGCCTGACCGGCATGCCGGTGGCGGACATGGTCCGTTACGCCGAGCTGGTACGCGAGGGCGAACACACCTTCAGCGAGCGCCAGGAACTCCTCGAGCAGACCCGCCGCGACGTCCGCACCCGCATCACGGAACTCCAGGACACGCTCGCCGTCCTCGACTACAAGATCAACTTTTACGCTGACGCCCGCCCGGCGTCGGAGAGGCTCTGAGAACTGATGACCGCCAAAACGCCCGACACCCCCGCCACCCCCGAGACGGCTGCGACGGCTGGCACGCCAGGCGCCGCGGGCAAGAACCCCGACCCGATCGGGAAGGTGCAGCTCGGGACGGGCGGCCCCGAAGTCGGTGTCCAGGGACTCGGCTGCATGGGCATGAGCTTCGCCTACGGCCCCACCGACGCGCAGGAGGCCCGGGCGACCCTGGAGCGCGCCCTCGAACTGGGTGTCACCTTCTACGACACCGCCGACGCCTACGCCGCCGGCGAGAACGAGAAGTTCCTCGCTCCCTTCTTCAAGGCCCACCGCGACGAGGTGGTCATCGCCACCAAATTCGCCCTGTCCATCGACCCGAACGACTCGACCAAGCGGATCATCAACAACGACCCCTCCTACATCCGCGCCTGCATCGACGCCAGCCTCCAACGCCTCGGCGTGGACGTCATCGACGTCTACTACATGCACCGCCGCAACCCGCAGGTACCGATCGAGGAAACCGTCGGCGTGATGGCCGAACTGGTCGCCGCGGGCAAGGTCAAGCACCTCGGCCTCAGCGAGGTCACCGGCCCCGAACTCCGCGCCGCCCAAGCCGTCCACCCCATCGCCGCCCTCCAGTCGGAGTGGTCGCTCTTCAGCCGTGACATCGAGCAGGGTGTGGTACCCGTCGCCGCCGAGCTCGGTGTCGGTCTCGTCCCCTACTCTCCGCTCGGCCGCGGCTTCCTCACCGGCTCGTTCGTCAGCGCCGAAAAGGAGCTCGACGAGGGCGACTTCCGCCGCCAGCAGCCCCGTTTCACCGGCGACAACGCCACCGCCAACGCGGCCCTCCTCGAACCCGTCCGCACCGTCGCCGACGCCCATGGCGCGAGCCTCGGCCAGGTCGCCCTCGCCTGGGTCCAGCAGCAGGCCCGGGCCCGTGGACTGGCGGTCGTGCCGATCCCCGGCACCCGCAAGCGCACCCGCGTCGAGGAGAACACCGCGGCCACCCGCCTCGAACTCACCGCCTCCGAACTCGCCCTCCTCGACCCCATCGCCGCCCGGGTCGCAGGCGACCGCTACGCCGACATGACCTTCACTTCGGCCGGCCGCGAGTAGCGAGCGACAGGCTCCTCCGCCGGGAGACAGGGGTTGGCCGCCGTGCCACAACGGCTGCCCCCGCCCGGCGAGGCGCTGCGACTTCTGCTGCGGCTCTTGCTGCGGCTGCGGCTGCGGCTCTTGCTCCGGCTCCCGGGCGCCTTTGCCGTGTTGCCCGCGTCCGACCGGGGCTGCCGGCGGGCTGGAATGCCGCGCGCTCCCGCTGCTCATGCCAGCCCCAGCGCGAAGACCGCGAACCCGGCCGCCAGGAGCCCGGCCAGAGCCCGTCGCATGTGCGTGGCACGCTTCCACGGTGCCTCGAAGCCACGGGCGTACCGGCCTATCAGCAGCAGAAGCGCTCCGAAGACCGGAAGCCAGGCGACCCGGGCGGCTATCCAGCCCCAGGTGTCCGGACCCGCCGTCAGCCCCGGCACCGTGCCGCCGAGAAACGAGCCGGGCACGGCCGCTGCGAGCATCGCCGTCTGATGCCAGCACAGGATCGTCATCGCCGACAGATTGATCGCGACGACCGGTGCCCAGAGGGCGGGCCTGCGCAGCAACCTGCCGATGCGCTCGTGCAACAGGACCGCCGCGCCGCTCTGAGCGGCAGCCAGCGCCAGGACCAGCAGAGACGGGGGATGCGAATTCGTCCGTGCCTCGCCCGGAACGCCGACCATCGACGCCGGATAGTGGAAGGCGAGCAGCAGAGCGGCGAAGAGGGCCGTCCCTCCGGTGAGCAGCAGCCACGCGCCCCGCCTGCCCAGCTTCTTCTCGCCCCAGCTGACGCCCAGTTGATAGGCGAACAGCCAGCCGGGCAGCAGATTGAGCAGACTCAGCCAGGACGGCACGGCGTCACCGAACGGGCCGTAGCGCAGGAAGTCGACGACGGCCACCGAGCCGAGCAGGGGCGCCGCGGACCAGGCACCTAGCCGAGCGGCCGCCTTGACGCACCACGGGGTGAGCGCGGTGACGACCGCATAGATCCCGACGAACCACAGCGGCTGTATCACCAGCGTGGACCCCGTGCGCAGTGTCGTGCCCGGCACGCCCATCGCGTAGAGGACCGGTATCAACGCGGCCCAGACGGCCGTCACCCCGAGAACCGGCCGGCCCAGACGCGCCACCCGCCCGCGAAGCCAGCGCCTGGCCGGCTCACCGCGCGCCGCCGCCCGTCGATACGACAGGACGGAGGCATGGCCGCCGACCAGGAAGAAGATGCCGAGCATCTGCAGCACCCAGCTGAGCGGCGCGAAGAAGCCGAACGAAGCCAGGGGGCTGGCATTGTGCAGCGCGCCGCCCGCGTCCAGCGTGAATCCGCCGAGCAGCCAGTGTCCGGTCGGCACGGCGAGCAGGGCGAGCGCACGCAGCCCGTCGATGGCCCGGTCACGATGGGCGGGCGTCCTGGCGTCGATCTCCGACGTCGTCCTGCGCAGGGTGGTCAGCGGATCGAGACTCATGACTGCCCCTCTCCGGCAGGGCGGAGACCGGCGGCAGGTGCGCCGGTGCCGGAGCCCTCGTCCTGTGTGCCGGTGGAGGTGGACTGCGCGATGGCGGCGAAGGCCCGCAGGGAATCCGTCCCCGGCGCGAAGTAGCCGGTGTGGCCCTTGGCTCGTTCCGCGGGGACGGGGCGGGCGCCGAATGCGGGCTCTGCCGGGTCCTCGCCGTGGCCGAGGCCGAACAGCTCGACGTTCGGGACGTCACCGATCCAGTCGCTGTCGTCCTTGGCCGCCCAGACGCGGGCGGAGGTGTGCAGATCCGCCACGCTGTCCGCACGCATGCCGGGTGAGCCGAGCGCCACCAGGTCGGACGCCGCAAGGCGGGGAGCCGCCAGGCCGCACACCACCGAGCCGTAGCTGTGGCAGAAGACGGCGGGGCGTGGCATACCGGATGCCGTCAGACCCTGTACGAACCGCGTGAGCCGGGGTGCGCCGGCCTCTGCGAGCCGTCCCGTCGCCGCGTCGGGGCCGAGACCGACCGGAGTGGTGTACCCGACCCAGGCGATCACGGCGGTGTCGCTTCCCGCTGTGGCACGCAGGGAGCGGGCCATCCCGGCGGGCGTGCCGTACCTGTCCTTCGAGCGGTCGAAGGTGCTCAGGTCCATGTCGGAGCCCGGCACGACCACGGACACGTGTTTCGCGAGGGCCAAGTCTCCGTAGACCTCTGCCACCTGCCCCCTGCCGCGCGGGTCGAAAGCGAGTATCCGCCGACCGGGTTCCAGGAGCTCTTCATAGCGCGCGACGAGGGACCGGGACTGCTCGTGATCCTGCGAAGTCAGGCCCGGCTCGCTCTCGCGGGCCTTCTCGTGGGCGCGCTCGGCCTTGAGGGCCAGGGAGTTCGCCTCGTACCGCAAGGCGGTCGGGACGCCGTCCAGGTTGCCGACGACCGAGGGGTGCTTCCGGGCGAGGCTCTGCTGCTCGGCCTCGCTCAACGAATCGAAGAACGCGGCGACCCGGGCGGGGGTCGTGGTCGCCGGGTCGGGCAGCCGCACCCCCCACGTATGGTCCGCGCGCCAGGCTTGTGTGCCCGGTGGCGGGCCCGTGAGCGGCTGCTGTTCGCTGCCGACGGCCCAACCGGTCGTACCGGCCACGACGGTTGTCGTGAGCGCCACGGCGATCAGCGTCCGCCTGCCGCGGTTCTTCCAGCTCCTGCGGGCTTTCCAAGAACGAAGGCGCATGGCCCGTCTCCCTCCCCAACTCGTGGCACGCTCTGGCGTGACGAGGGAAAAGTAGGGAGACGGTGCCCACCGGCACCTCACACTGGGGTGCCAACTAGCGCTTGATACCTGGGTATGTGGAGGTCATACCGCGGTATGGGAGAGAGGGCCTACTGCTCTCCGGGCGTGATGAGGCCCGACTCATAGGCGAAGATCACGGCCTGCGCGCGGTCCCGCAGGTTCAACTTGGAGAGGACCTTGCCGATATGGGTCTTCACCGTCTGCTCGGCGAGCACCAGGTGCTCGGCGATCTCCTGGTTGGACAGGCCGCGCGCGATCAGCGCCAACACCTCGGTCTCACGCGGTGTCAGGCCCTTCAGCCGCAATGACTGGCCGGTGCGCGGTCGCCGTTTGACGAAGTCCGTGATCAGACGGCGCGTCACCGTAGGAGCGAGGAGAGCCTCACCCGCCGCCACCACACGCACCGCCGAGATGAGATCGGCCGGCGGGGCGTCCTTGAGGAGGAAGCCCGAGGCCCCGGTGCACAGCGCCTCGTACACGTAGTCGTCCACGTCGAAGGTGGTGAGCATCAGTACCTTCGGCACGTGCACCACGCCGGGCGGAGGCTCCAACAGGGCGCGCGCCGCCGTGATTCCGTCCATCTCCGGCATGCGGACGTCCATCAGGACGACATCAGGGTGGGTTTTGCGGCTGACGTCCACCCCCACCTTGCCGTTCGGCGCCTCGCCCACGACGTCGATGTCGCTTTGGGCCGCGAGGAGTGCGGCGAAGCCGGCCCGCACCATGTTCTGGTCATCGACGATGATCACGCGGATGGTCATGCGGTGCCGGGTTCCTTCTTGATGAGGGGGAGTTGGGCCGCTACACGGAACCCGCCGTCGGGCAGCGGGCCGGCGTCGACCGTGCCGCCGACCAACCGTACGCGTTCGCGCATGCCGACGAGACCGTGACCTGTGCCGCCGTGCTCCAACGTGTCGGGTGTTCCGGTGGGCGGGCCGTTCACCACCAGAATCAGCAAATGCTCCTCGTCCAGGGTCACGGTGATGGTGGTGTGCGCTCCCGGCGCGTGCCGCATCACGTTTGACAGGGCTTCCTGGACGATGCGGTACGCGGACAGGTCGACGGCCGGTGTGACGTCGGCCAGCTGCGTCAGCACGGACAGTTCGGGGCGCGACAGATCGATGGGTATACCGGCGCGCACCGTCGCCTCGACCAGATGCGGCAGTCTGCTGAGCCCTGGCTGCGGGGCCCGCTCGCCCGGAGTGTCCTCGCTGCGCAGTACGGCCAGCAGCCTTCGCATCTCGGTGAGGGATTCACGGGCGCTGGTGGCGATGCTCCCGAACTCCTCCCGGGCGGCTTCCGGGAGGCCGTCGATGCGATAGGGCGCGGAATCGGCCTGCACGGTGATCACGGACATGTGGTGCGCGACGACGTCGTGCAACTCCCGCGCGATGCGGGCACGTTCCTCGAGGAGGGTCCGTCGGGCGCGCTCGGCCTCGCTGATCGTCTCCTGCTCGACGAGCCTGCGCTGCTGCTCACCACGCTCGCGCAGCAGCGCCCCGAGCAGCAGTGCGACACCGCTCAGCACGATCAGCAACACGCTGCTGTCCTGACTGCCCTCGTCCCGGAACGCGCCGAGGACGAGGCTCACGACGACGGTGACCAGCCAGATGCCCAGAAGGGTGCGGCGGCTCTCACGCAGGGAGAGCAGGAGGCACACGACCACGTAGCCAACGACGATCATGGCGGTCCAGGGGGCCGGCCGGTCGTCGCCCGTGGAGAGGGTCACGATCGCCCCGAGGACATCCGCGACGATCATGATGCACCAAGCGGCCAACGGGCGGCTGACCGCCAAGAGCAGCGGCGCGGCCTGGGCGACGCCCAGGGCACCCGCCAGGCCGCCGTCCACCCCGTAGTCGTTCGTCAGTACCTGGACGGTGACCGGGATGAGTGCCGCGACGAAGCCCAGCGCGACGACCAGGGGCAGCAGTCGCATCCAGCGCTTGGGCGCCCGGGCGAGGAGCGGCTCCGCCTGTCCCGAGGGAGTCGAGAGGAAGGAGCCGGCCCTGCCGAGCCCTTCGCGGACGCCCGCGGCCGCACGCTGAAGGGTGACCCGGTGTCCGTCCGGCTCGGTGGCCGGCCGGTGAGGATCCCGGTCGGGCTCGGGTGGTGTCGATGCGCTGCTCATGGCCTGATCAGCGTAGGCAAGAAGCACGCCTCGCGCCGTCGTACTGCGGAGCTGATCTGCACCTCATACCGGGGTATGAACCGGGCCTGAGGCCATACCCCGGTATGAGCCGTGACCGACGCCCAGCCCATAGGCTTTGGCCCGTAGCCGTAGCCGTAGCCGTAGCCGTAGCCGTAGCCGTAGCCGTAGCCCAAAGCCCCCGACCGGCTCACAGCTCTGCCAGCAGCTCGGCCTTCTTCGTGGTGAATTCCTCGTCCGTGAGCAGACCGGACTGGTGCAGCTCGCCCAGGTGCCGGATGCGTTCCGCGATGTCCGCCGGGTCGCTGCGTGTCTGGGCGGCGACGGGGACCGCGCCGGGCGTCATACCGGACGCCAGGGCCGGGCCCGACGCCCGCACCGCGGCGAGTACCGACGCCGCGAAGGGCAGTGACTCGTGCACCGGGCCGTACCCGAGACCGAAGACGACGGCCGCGGGATCCTGGTCCGCCTGCGCGGGCTGGGCGACCGGGGTCTCACGGCGCAGCAGCCGCAGATGACCCTCGAAGACCTCGGGAGAGCGCCACTCGACGCCGCTCAGGTCCGTGACCAGGAAGCTCTGGTCGCCGGCTTTCCACTTCGCCGACGAGGCGCCCGTCCAGAACCACCGGAAGGCCACCGACTTGCCGTCGAAGGACGCCTTGCCGTCGTACGCCTTGAACTGCAGCGGGGTCTCCGGGGGCGCCACCAGATAGCGGTCCGGGGGCCCGCAGTCGTCCTGGGTGAGCTGGGCCCGCAGCTCGTCCGCGTAGTACTCGGCGAGTGTCTCCCGCTCGGCGGGCAGCACGAGTCGATACGGGTCGCAGCCGTCCTTGAGCTGGCCCGCGGCCGCCTCCATCAGCGGATCCGCGCCCGGTCTGGGCACGGCGTGCAGGACTACCGTCCCGCGCTTGCCGGGAGTAAGTGTCACCGCCGCGATCGCCTCGTGGGGGATGCGGCGTTCACCGAGTGCCTGGAAGAGCTTCGGTGTGCGGATTCCCCGTTCGAAGCGGATGAGCACGGAGTCGGACTCGAACTCCCAGGCGGCGTGAAATCCGGCCAGTACATCACCCATGCGGCTCATCGTAGGCGGCACGCGCGCCTCCGTCCCTCCTGCGGCGTGCCGCTGTTTCGTCGATTTCTACGCGCGTCAGGCCACTGTCGTGCCGGAAAATTCCTTCCGGCAAGCGTTGTCCCCGCTCGCACACCGCACCGAACGGTACGAACCAACTCCGATGTCGGCGAAGTTCCTGAGGCTCTCCGTGCCCGGCTCGAAATAGCCGGTGTGGCCGATCGCGCCCCGTGCGGACAGCACGCGCGCGCCGAAGTCCCTGGAGACGGGATCGGCACCGTGACCGAGCCCGCCGACCTCCATGTTTGGTACATCCTGGATCCAGTCGTCGCCGTCCCTGGTGGCCCAGACGCGGGCACCCGTGCCCAGCTGCGCCGCGGTGTCGGCGCGCATTCCGGGGCTGCCCGCGACCGCGATGTCGGAAACCCGGGAGGGCAGCTGCCGCGCGGCGACGCCGCACACCACCGAGCCGTAGCTGTGGCAGTACAGAGCAACAGGTGAGTGGCCCGGCAGTCCGCGCACCAGAGAGTTGAGCCGGATCGCGCCTTCGTCCGCGCGCATGGACGTGGCCGCGTCGACACCGAGGCCGATGGGCGCGGTGTAGTCGGCCCAGGCGATCACGGCGGTACGCGCGCGTGGACTGGCCGACTGCTCCGCGCGGTACAGGGCCTTGGCCATGCCGACGGGCGCGGAGTACTTGCGGTTCGTCCGCTCGAAGGTCAGCAGATTCGTGTCCACTCCGGGCACCACGACCGACACCCGGGAAGCCCGGTCGAGGTCTCCGAAGACCTCGGCGATACGACCCGACCCCATGGGATCGAAGGACAAGACATGCCGCTCAGGGCGCATCATCACGCCGAAGCGCTTCATTCTGCGCTCCGCCTCCTGTTGCCCGATCGGGGAGAGGCGCTTGTCGTGCACGCGCTGCTGTTCGGTCTTGCGCGCCTGGTCCAGGGCGATGCGGTTCGCGCGATATCGCAGCTCTACGGGGGCGCCGTTCATGTTGCCGACCGCAAGGGGATAGCGGGCGGCGAGACGGTTGCGCTGTCGTGCGTCCAGCGAGGCGAAGAAGTGGGCCAGCTTGCGGGCAGGGCCACTGGCGTCAGGCAGGGCACGTCCGTTGATGTGCCCGCTCTCCCAGGCGGAGAGCGAGGCTGCGAGCGGCGATGCGGCGTCCTTGTGGTGGCGTACTGCCGTCCAGCCCGTGGTCGCCAACATGACGAACACGACGGCGAGCGCAAGCAGGGCGCGCCAGGCGCTGAGTTGAGGGGAGGAGTCGAAGGAAGTCACTACGGGACACCCTAGG
Organism: Streptomyces longisporoflavus; assembly: GCF_014649775.1. GTDB lineage: Bacteria > Actinomycetota > Actinomycetes > Streptomycetales > Streptomycetaceae > Streptomyces > Streptomyces longisporoflavus. The sequence goes on from NZ_BMTR01000005.1 coordinate 139,908, forward strand.
AGAATCGTGATGCCCACCGTGCACTGGGTGAGGTAGATCACGTTTCCTGTGGGGTGATTGAGGCATAGCGGGCGCACTCGAAGCGCTTCCGTAACACTCCGTAGGTGGTGGTTGAACGCAGTGCGCCTCGGGTGAATGCCTACTGATGGTGCATCAGTCGATACTCACCGTGTTGATTTGTTCGACGTTTCGATCTGCCGGGTGAACGGTGCTGCGTACACGCTCCGTTACTCTGCGCGCCAGTTCTCCGCCAATGAGGGTCCCAGCTGGTCGAGATGTGTCTCGGTGATGGCGCGGATCGATTCCACGCTGGAGTCCTCGCCCGCGCCCCACAGTCGTCCGGTCGTGCGCATCACGCCGCTGAAGGCGGCCACCACCACGCGAGGTCGCGGGTCCGCGTCCAGGTCGAGTCCCTCGCGCTCGGCGATCACGCGCGCGATCTCCTCCTCCATCTCGATGGAGCGGCGCAGGTGGGCGGCGAGCAGGGAAGGGGTGGACTCGATCATCTGGTAGGTCCGCATGTGGAGTTCGACGGGGACGACCTCCTCGATGGATTTCCCCAACGCGTCCCAGGCGCCCATGACGGCCCTGCGCAGAGCCACGAACGGCGTCTCCTCGGCGGGGCGTTCGCGCAGTGTCTCCACGAATCGCTGCTCCACCATCTCCTGGACGGCGAAGGCGGTCTCCTGCTTGTTGGTGAAGTACCGGAAGAACGTGCGCTGCGAGACGTCGACGGCTTCGGCGATCTCGTCGACCGTCGTCTCCTCGTACCCCTTGGTCGTGAAGAGTTCGAGCGCGGCGCGCAGGAGGGCGTCTCGGGTGCGCTGCTTCTTGAGCTCGCGCAGCCCGGGGCGGGAGGGCTCGTCGGAGACGCTTCCGGAGGCATCGGCCTGCGGTTTCGCGGGGTCCGCCGCTCGCTGCTCGGTCCTCACACCCTGGCCTTCTTTCCGCCGTTTTGACCGACTCAGCTTACCTGTGAGCTACGTGACAGTTACCGACTTGTGAATTGGTTTGTCAACTGTCAGCGGCTGACACTAGCCTCGAACGTATGACTAGTCAGATCACCGTCGACAAGGCGGACAAGGCGCCGGAGCCATCGTCCGCTCCGGCCCCGGCCAAGGGGCTCCGCGGCCACCCTTGGCTGACGCTCTTCTCCGTCGCGATCGGCGTGATGATGGTCGCCCTGGACGGCACCATCGTCGCGATCGCCAACCCCGCCATCGCCAGTGACCTCGGCACCACGATGGCCGGTGTCCAGTGGATCACCAATGGCTACCTCCTCGCGCTCGCCGTCGCGCTGATCACCGCCGGCAAGCTCGGTGACCGGTTCGGCCACCGGCAGACCTTCCTCATAGGCGTGGCGGGCTTCGCCGTGGCCTCCGGAGCGATCGGGTTCTCCGGCAGCGTCGGCCTGGTCGTCGCCTTCCGTGTGCTCCAGGGCCTCTTCGGAGCCCTGCTGATGCCGGCCGCGCTCGGCCTGCTGCGCGCCACCTTCCCCGCCGAGAAGCTGAACATGGCGATCGGCATCTGGGGCATGGTCATCGGCGCCTCGACCGCGGGCGGCCCGATCGTCGGCGGTCTGCTCGTCGAGCACGTCAGCTGGCAGTCGGTGTTCTTCATCAACGTGCCCGTGGGCGTCATCGCCCTCGTCCTCGGCCTGGTGATCCTCAAGGACCACCGCGCGGAGAACGCGCCGAAGTCCTTCGACATCCCCGGCATCGTCCTCCTGTCGAGCGGCATGTTCGCGCTGATCCTCTCCCTCATCAAGGGCTCCGAGTGGGGCTGGGGCAGTTCCAGGACGCTGCTCTTCCTGGCGGGCGCGGTGGTTCTCTTCGCCCTCTTCGCCTTCTGGGAGACGAAGGTCAAGGAACCGCTCATCCCGCTGGGCATGTTCAAGTCCATCCCGCTGTCCGCGGGCGTGGTCCTGATGGTCCTCATGGCCTTCGCCTTCATGGGCGGGCTGTTCTTCGTCACGTTCTACTTGCAGAACGTCCATGGGATGAGCCCGGTCGACAGCGGACTGCATCTTCTGCCGCTGACGGCCATGATGATCGTCTCGTCGCCCATCGCCGGTGCGCTCATCACCAAGTTCGGTCCGCGCGTCCCGCTCGTCGGCGGCATGGTGGCCACGGCCGTCGCGATGTTCGGCATGTCCACGATGACGACGGACACCGCGACGCTGCCCATGTCGCTCTGGCTCGCCATGATGGGCCTCGGCCTCGCGCCCGTGATGGTGGGAGCCACCGAGGTCATCGTCGGCAACGCCCCGCTGGAGCTTTCCGGCGTGGCAGGCGGTCTGCAGCAGGCCGGCATGCAGGTCGGCGGCGCTCTCGGCACGGCGGTGCTCGGCGCGGTGATGGCCTCCAGGGTCGACGAAGAGCTTCCCGCGAACTGGGCGGACGCCAAGCTTCCGCCCCTGACGCCGGACCAGCTCGACCAGGCGTCCGGCGCCATCGAGATGGGCGGGGCCCCGGTTCCGCCGAAGACGCCGGAGCCGGTCGCCGAGGCGATCACCAAGGTCGCGCACGACACGTTCGTGTCCGGCATGGGCCTGGCCTTCACCGTCGCCGGCGTCGTCGCCGTCGTCGCGGCCCTGGTCGCCACCATGACCAAGCGAGGCGCCAACGCCGAGGCGGGCGCCGGGGTCGGACACATCTAGCCGCGACGGCGTCCGGGCGGGCAGCCGCCACGGCGCGCTGCCATCCCGCCGGGCCGCGCATCAGGGAAAGCCCCTCAGGGTTCGACTGGGGGGCTTTCGCCTATCTGGGTGACGCACATTCGTACCCCTTCCGACGGCGCTAGCGAGTGGGTCACAGTTCTCGCAAGTGATCGACACGAAACGGGAGTTGATGAAGATGCGTACGACCATGCCCACGACCTTCGCCGCCGCCGCGCTCGCCTCGGTGATCCTGGCCCCCGTACCCGCCGGGGCCGCGACACCGCTCGCCGAGGCCGGAGCAACGACACCGCTGGCCAAGGCCGGAGTCGCGACACCTGCCAAGAATGCGCGGGCCGCCGCGCCACCCGGGCTCGCCAGTTGCGGGCCGGGAGAGCTCTGTCTGTGGGGGAAGGCGCAGTTCAAGGGCGCCCGGCAGACGTACGAGCTGTCCGGGATCGACATCGAGAGCTGCGTAGCGCTGCCGGAGGGGGGCAGCGCTCAAGCTCTCGCCAACCGCACGGGCCGGCCGGTCACCACGTATCAGTCCGCCGAGTGCGGCGAGACCGGTGAGTTCGACACATATCCGGGGGGAGGCACCTGGCTCCCCGAATCGCCCTATCGCGTACGGGCGTTCAAGGTCTGGGAGAGCTGACCGATGACGCGCGGCGGCACAGGAAACGCCGGAGGGCGGCGGGAGCCGCTGCCCCGCCGCCCTCCGGACGACCTACTCGCTGATCTAACGCGCTGCTGGTACCGCGCGGCCTAGGCATCGCCTCCGGCAACACCCGGGTCGGCCGACGTGACGTCGAGCAGCTGGTAGCGGTCGATGGCCTGCTTCAGCACGGAGCGGTCGAGCTTGCCCTCACGGGCCAGCTCGGTCAGCACGCCGACCACGATCGACTGCGCGTCGATGTGGAAGAAGCGGCGGGCGGCGCCGCGGGTGTCCGCGAAGCCGAAGCCGTCGGCGCCCAGGGACTGGTAGGTGCCGGGGACCCAGCGGGAGATCTGGTCGGGGACGCTCCGCATCCAGTCGGAGACGGCCACGAACGGACCCTCGGCGCCGGACAGCTTCTGTGTCACGTACGGGGTGCGCTGTTCCTCCTCGGGGTGCAGGAGGTTGTGGCGCTCCACGTCGACCGCCTCGCGGCGCAGCTCGTTCCAGGAGGTCGCCGACCAGACGTCCGCCTTGACGTTCCACTCCGAAGCGAGGATCTGCTGGGCCTCGACCGCCCACGGGACCGCGACACCGGAGGCGAGGATCTGTGCCGGGATCGCGCCCTGCTCGCCCGTCTTGAAGCGGTAGATGCCCTTGAGGATGCCGTCGACGTCCACGTCGGCGGGCTCGGCGGGGTGCTGGATCGGCTCGTTGTAGACGGTGAGGTAGTAGAAGACGTCCTCGCTGTCGGGGCCGTACATCCGGCGCAGGCCGTCCTTGACGATGTGCGCGATCTCGTAGCCGAAGGCCGGGTCGTAGGCGACGCAGGCCGGGTTGGTCGAGGCGAGCAGCTGCGAGTGGCCGTCCGCGTGCTGGAGGCCCTCGCCGGTCAGCGTCGTGCGGCCGGCGGTGGCGCCGAGCACGAAGCCGCGGGCCAGCTGGTCGGCCATCTGCCAGAACTGGTCGCCGGTGCGCTGGAAACCGAACATCGAGTAGAAGACGTACACGGGGATCAGCGGTTCGCCGTGGGTGGCGTAGGCCGAGCCCGCGGCGATCAGCGAGGCCGTACAGCCGGCCTCGGAGATGCCGTCGTGCAGCATCTGGCCGGTCGGGGACTCCTTGTAGGCCAGGAGCAGTTCGCGGTCGACCGACTCGTACTGCTGGCCGATCGGGTTGTAGATCTTCGCGCTCGGGAAGAAGGCGTCCATGCCGAACGTGCGGTACTCGTCGGGGGCGATCAGCACGAAGCGCTTGCCGATCTCCTTGTCCCGCATGAGGTCCTTCAGGATGCGGACGAATGCCATGGTGGTGGCGATCGACTGCTGGCCCGAACCCTTCTTCGCGGTCGCGTACGTCTTGTCTTCGGGAAGCGGGAGGGGCTTCGCGCGGACGACGCGGGTCGGTACGTAGCCGCCGAGGCCCTGGCGGCGGTCGTGCATGTACTGGATCTCTTCCGAGTCACGGCCCGGGTGGTAGTACGGCGGGGCGCCGTCCTCCAGCTGCTTGTCCGTGATCGGGATGTGCAGGCGGTCGCGGAAGCCCTTGAGGTCGTCGACCGTCAGCTTCTTCATCTGGTGGGTCGCGTTGCGGCCCTCGAAGTTGGGGCCGAGGGTCCAGCCCTTGACCGTCTGCGCCAGGATGACGGTCGGCTGGCCCTTGTGGGCCTTGGCGGCCGCGTAGGCCGCGTAGACCTTCTTGTGGTCGTGGCCGCCGCGGCCGAGGTGCAGGATCTGCTCGTCGGTCATGTTCTCGACCATGGCGCGCAGGCGGTGGTCGTCGCCGAAGAAGTGGTCGCGGATGTATGCGCCGGTCTCGGTCGCGTACGTCTGGAACTGGCCGTCGGGCGTGGTGTTGAGCCGGTTGACCAGGACGCCGTCGCGGTCCTGCGCGAGCAGCGGGTCCCAGCTGCGGTCCCAGACCAGCTTGATGACGTTCCAGCCGGCGCCGCGGAACTGGGACTCGAGCTCCTGGATGATCTTGCCGTTGCCGCGCACCGGGCCGTCGAGGCGCTGGAGGTTGCAGTTGACGACGAAGGTGAGGTTGTCCAGGCCCTCGCGGGCGGCGATGGAGAGCTGGCCGAGCGACTCGGGCTCGTCCATCTCGCCGTCGCCGAGGTAGGCCCAGACGTGCGACTTGGAGGTGTCGGCGATGCCGCGCGCCTCCATGTAGCGGTTCATCCGCGCCTGGAAGATCGCGCCGAGGGGGCCGAGGCCCATGGAGACGGTCGGGAACTCCCAGAAGTCCGGCATCAGACGCGGGTGCGGGTAGGACGAGAGCCCGTTCGGTGCCTTCGACTTCTCCTGGCGGAACGCGTCGAGCTGCTGCTCGGAGAGCCGGTCGAGGAGGAAGGCGCGGGCGTAGATGCCGGGGGAGGCGTGCCCCTGGAAGAAGATCTGGTCGCCGCCGTCGCCCTCGTCCTTGCCACGGAAGAAGTGGTTGAAGCCCACGTCGTAGAGCGAGGCGGAGGAGGCGAAGGTGGCGATGTGGCCGCCGACCCCGATGCCGGGGCGCTGGGCGCGCGACACCATCACCGCGGCGTTCCAGCGGGTCGCGTTCAGGACCTTGCGTTCGATTTCCTCGTTGCCGGGGAAGAACGGCTCGTCCTTGGTGGCGATCGTGTTGATGTAGTCCGTACTGCGCATTTCAGGCACGGCGACGCGCTTCTCGCGCGCGCGTTCGATAAGCCGGAGCATCAGGTAGCGGGCCCGCTCGCGGCCGCGTTCGTCCACCGCGGCATCGAGGGAGTCGAGCCACTCCTGGGTCTCTTCGGGATCGAAGTCCGGGACCTGACTCGGCAGGCCGCCAATGATGATCGGGTTGCGATCGGATCCGGAAGCCACGCTGTTCCTTCGCTGTTGGGGCTTTCGCCTGGGTTCTGCCTGGCTGTGAGACGTTCCCCATCGTGTACCGAGTAGGCGTAATCGTCATCTCTACTCAGAGGTAACCGAGGCGCCCGCCCGGCGGCCCTGGGGTAGGCTCGACCAAATCGCAACGATACGCCCATCCTGCCTAGCCGGTTCGTAAGGCCGTTCGGAGCCCGGTTCCGACCGGTTTTCGCGCGAGCGAAGTACGAGCGGAGTGCGAGCAGAGAAGGATCTGGCAGGTGGGCCTTGAGTTGCGGCGACACGGCCGGGAACGTCACCGTTTCAGCGGTCTTGACGGCCGGGTACTTGCGCGATCCGGTCCGCCCGTGTGGACTACCGCCAATGTCCCGCGCACGCGCGTGGGTGAAGGCATTCCCGAAAACATGATCAGGAGGCAAGCCGTGAGCGCGACCGCGGACCACGCGGAGGAGCGGACCAACCCTGCCGCGAGGCTGGGTTTCCAGCCCGAGCAGGTGGTCCAGGAGATCGGCTACGACGACGATGTCGATCAGGAGCTCCGCGAGGCCATTGAAGGGGTGATCGGCAGCGAGCTCGTCGACGAGGACTACGACGACACTGCTGACGCCGTGGTGCTGTGGTTCCGCGAGGACGACGGCGACCTGACGGATGCGCTGGTGGACGCCACCGAGCTGATCGAAGAGGGCGGCGACCTCTGGCTGATGACGCCCAAGACGGGCCGTGACGGCTACGTCGAGGCGAGCGACATCAACGAAGCAGCCACGACCGCCGGCCTTGCTCCGACCAGGAGCATCAACGCGGGCAAGGACTGGACGGGCAGCCGTCTGGTCACGCCGAAGGCGGCAGCCAAGAAGCGGTGAAGCTGCCGCTCAGGCAGCAGGAAGTCGACTGAGCCAATCGCCGTGAGCCCCCACCAGCACATGCCGGTGGGGGCTCACGCGTATGTGCGGTGCCTGCGAGGCGCCCGACCCGGGCAGTGATCGTACGAAACGCCCGTTGCGTAGGGTGGTCGTCACCCGAACAGCCCCATCGAAGGGATGCTTAGCTCATGGCGCTCGCTGGAATCGCGACCGACACCGAGGCACCGGACTTCGAGCTGAAGGACAACCACGGCCGGACCGTGAAGCTGTCGGACTTCCGCGGCGAGAAGAACGTGGTGCTGCTCTTCTACCCGTTCGCGTTCACCGGCGTGTGCACGGGTGAGCTCTGCGCGCTGCGCGACGAACTGCCGAAGTTCGTCAACGACGACACCCAGCTGCTCGCGGTCTCGAACGACTCCATCCACACCCTGCGCGTCTTCGCCGACCAGGAGGGCCTGGAGTACCCGCTGCTCTCCGACTTCTGGCCGCACGGCGAGGTCTCGCGCGCGTACGGGGTCTTCGACGAGGAGAAGGGGTGCGCGGTGCGCGGCACCTTCATCATCGACAAGGCGGGTGTGGTGCGCTGGACCGTCGTCAACGACCTGCCGGACGCCCGCGACCTCGACGAGTACGCCAAGGCGCTCGGCACCCTGTGAGCGACCCCGGGATTCCTCAGGGGTGACACCCTGTGATTCTTCGGGTGCAGAGCCTGTGTCGGCCGGGAACCGGTCACTAGGATCCACTCGTTGATCCGATGGCAAAGCACGACTGGGGCTCCCCGCCCCTGGACATCAATTTGGGAGGACTTGTGGGAGTCAGCCTCAGCAAGGGCGGCAACGTATCGCTGAGCAAGGAGGCCCCCGGCCTGACCGCGGTTCTGGTCGGCCTGGGCTGGGACGTCCGTACCACCACCGGTACGGACTTCGACCTCGACGCCAGCGCCATCCTGACGAATGCCGAGGGCAAGGTCAGCAGCGACGGCAACTTCGTGTTCTTCAACAACCTGAAGAGCCCGGACGGATCCGTCGAGCACACCGGTGACAACACCACCGGTGAGGGCGAGGGCGACGACGAGGCGATCAAGGTCGACCTCTCCGCCGTCCCGGCCGACGTGGACAAGATCGTCTTCCCGGTCTCGATCTACGACGCCGAGACCCGCCAGCAGTCGTTCGGCCAGGTGCGCAACGCGTTCATCCGCGTCGTGAACCAGGCGGGCGGCGCGGAGATCGCACGGTACGACCTCTCCGAGGACGCCTCGACGGAGACGGCGATGGTCTTCGGCGAGCTGTACCGCAACGGAGCGGAGTGGAAGTTCCGCGCCGTCGGCCAGGGGTACGCCTCCGGCCTGCGCGGCATCGCGCAGGACTTCGGCGTCAACGTCTGAGCCGAGTAACACCCTCCGCCTTGTCGTCCGGCGCCGCACACCACGAGTGCGGCGCCGGACGTGCTCAAAACTCTTGTTCCCGCACAGGGACGCCCGCATGGGTCCCGGGGATTTCTGCTCTCGAACCACGGGGAGGACCACATCATGGGCGTCACGCTCGCCAAGGGAGGCAACGTCTCCCTCTCCAAGGCCGCACCGAACCTCACACAGGTCCTGATCGGCCTCGGCTGGGACGCGCGCTCCACCACCGGAGCCCCCTTCGACCTCGACGCCAGCGCGCTGATGTGCAACTCGGGCCGGGTCATCGGTGACGAGTGGTTCGTCTTCTACAACAACCTGAAGAGCCCGGACGGCTCCGTCGAACACACCGGCGACAACCTCACGGGGGAGGGCGACGGGGACGACGAGTCGCTCCTGATCGACCTCTCCAAGGTCCCCGCCAACTGCGACAAGATCGTCTTCCCCGTCTCGATCCATGAGGCGGACAACCGTGGTCAGACGTTCGGCCAGGTCAGCAACGCCTTCATCCGCGTGGTCAACCAAGCCGACCACCAGGAACTCGCGCGCTACGACCTCTCCGAGGACGCCTCCACGGAGACCGCGATGATCTTCGGCGAGGTCTACCGCTACGGCGGCGAGTGGAAGTTCCGTGCCGTTGGGCAGGGGTACGCGTCAGGCCTGCGGGGCATCGCTCTAGACTTCGGGGTCAATGTTTCGTAAAGCCGGGGACCGGCGCGGGGGAGACCGCTAAACGGGAGCCCGTACACACACGATTGGGTAGCCAGTGCTTCTGAAAACCTTCGGCTGGTCGTTCGCGGTTACCGCGCTCGGCCTGGTCGCGGCGGTGTTCTACGGGGGGTGGACAGGTTTCGGGATCGTGGCGATCCTGTCCATCCTCGAGATCTCGCTGTCCTTCGACAACGCGGTGGTCAACGCCGGAATCCTGAAGAAGATGAGTGCCTTCTGGCAGAAAATCTTCCTCACCATCGGTGTGCTGATCGCCGTGTTCGGCATGCGCCTGGTCTTCCCCGTCGCCATCGTGGCCATCAGCGCCAAGATCGGCCCCATCGAGGCCGTGCGCCTCGCGCTCAACGACAAGGACCAGTACCAGCAGCTGGTGACCGACGCACACCCGTCGATCGCCGCGTTCGGTGGCATGTTCCTGTTGATGATCTTCCTCGACTTCATCTTCGAGGACCGCGACATCAAGTGGCTCGGCTGGATCGAGCGCCCGCTCGCCAAGCTGGGCAAGGTCGACATGCTGTCGGCCTGCATCGCGCTCATCGTGCTCATGATCTCCGCGATGACCGTCGCCACCCACGCCCACCAGCACGGCGGCGCGCACGTGGACAAGGCGGAGACGGTGCTGCTCTCCGGCATCGCGGGCCTCATCACGTATCTCGTGGTGGGCGGTCTCTCCGGCTTCTTCGAGAACAAACTCGAGGAAGAGGAGGAGCGCGAGCACGAGCAGGAGGAAGAGGCGAAGAAGACCGGCAAGAAGGTTCCTGCCGTCGTCCTGGCCGGCAAGGCCGCCTTCTTCATGTTCCTCTACCTCGAGGTCCTGGACGCGTCGTTCTCCTTCGACGGCGTCATCGGTGCCTTCGCGATCACGAACGACATCGTCCTGATGGCGCTCGGCCTCGGCATCGGCGCGATGTACGTCCGTTCGCTCACCGTCTACCTGGTCCGCCAGGGCACCCTGGACGACTACGTCTACCTGGAGCACGGCGCGCACTACGCGATCGGCGCCCTCGCCGTGATCCTGCTCGTCACCATCCAGTACGAGATCCACGAGGTCATCACGGGCCTCGTCGGCGTCGTCCTGATCGCCTGGTCCTTCTTCTCGTCCGTGCGCCGCAACAAGGCGCTGGCGGCGGCGGAGGGCAAGGGCTCGGGTTCCGACGACAAGGCCGAGGTCTCGTCCGGCGTATGAGTCCGGGTCTGACCTGTCTCCGGTGTGTGACGCGGGGATGAGTGAGGAACGCTTCTGAACGGGGCGGCCATCGAGGACGAGTCCTCCTGGCCGCCCCGTGGCATTTACGACGGGCCCACGGGGCTCCGGCATATTTTGGGGGCGGCGATGTCCTTCTGGGACGGTTTGTGGCGCGGGCGTTCGACGGACTTCGAGTCGGGCAGCGCCGCGACCAACTCCATCGAACTCACCAAGCGGCACCCGACGGTCTCGCTCAACAAACAGGGCGCGGCCACCGGCAACCTCCGGGTCAACCTCTCCTGGCAGATGCGTACGTCCGACATCATCGGCAAACGCAACAACGGCAGCCTGCTGCGGCACCCCTTCCGGATGTTCCAGCCCGACGTGGTGCAGGCGCACACCCAGGGCGTGGTCAACGTAGACCTCGACCTCGGCTGCCTGTACGAGACGGTGGACGGCGCCAAGGGCGTCGTACAGCCGCTCGGCAGCTTCTTCGGAGACCTGAACGGACCGCCGTTCGTGAAGCTCAGCGGCGACGACCGGTTCGGTTCGCCGTCCGGCGAGACGATCTACGTGAACCTCGACCACCGCGAGTCGATCAAACGGCTGCTGTTCTTCGCCTACATCTACGACCAGACACCGGCCTTCGACCGGACACACGCCAAGGTGACGCTCTATCCCAGCAACGGGCCGCGGATCGAGATCGACTTGGACGAACGCCAGCCGCAGGCGCGCTCCTGCGCGATATTCACGCTGGAGAACGTCAAGGACGAGCTGATCGTGCGCCGCGAGGTGAAGTTCGTGTACGGCTTCCAGGCCGAACTCGACCGGCTCTACGGCTGGGGACTGCAGTGGGGCCGCGGCTACAAGTCCAAGGTGGGCGGCTGAGCCGCCCCGCCCGGGGCCCGCGCCGCGGGCTCAGCGCGCCAGGAACTGCGGCCCCTGGGGCGGCAGCCGGAAGTTCGGGTCGGGCATCGGGGCCACGGGCTGCGGATAGCCGTAACTGGGCTGCGCGGCAGGCGGCGCATGGGCGGGCGCGGGCTGCGGGTAGCCGTAGGAAGGCTGCGGGACCGGCTGGTGGCGCGGGGGCTCGGGAGGGTAGCCGTACGCGGGCTGCGGGGCCGGTGCGGGGAAGGGCTGGGGAGCCGGGGCGTGCGTGGCCGGGGCCTGCGGAGGCAGCGCCTGCGTGGCCGGTTCGGGCAGCGGCTGGTGATGCTGCGGGTAGGGCTGCGGCAGGGACGCCTCGGTCGTCGGCTCGGTCACCGCCTCCGACTCGTCCACGGAGATCCCGAAGTCGCCGGCGAGACCCTCCAGGCCGTTCAGATACCCCTCGCCGAGGGCGCGGAACTTCCAGACGTCGCCGCGGCGGTAGAGCTCGCCGCAGATGAGGGCTGTCTCGTCGCCCGTCTGCGGGGTGATGTCGAAGTACGCGAGCGGTTCGGCCTCGCCCGCGCCGGCGTCGTACAGCAGGATGCGCAGCGCGCGTACGTGCTTGAAGGCGATGTCGTCGGCGGACGCGACGAGCAGGACGCGGTCCACCGCGGGGTCCAGGCCCGCCAGATCCGTCTGGATCGTGTCGGTCGAGCCCTCGGAGAGCCCCCCGGTCACGCGCTTCTTGCCGAGCCGCCAGACCTTGTCCGAGGGATGGCGCGGCTGGTTGTAGAAGACGAAGTCCTCGTCGGACCGCACGCGGCCGTCGGCGCCGAGCAGCAGGGCCGAGGCATCGACGTCCGGGACTCCCTGACCGGGGGTCCAGCGCAGCACGGCGCGGACGGCCGTGGCTGCGAGCGGGACGTTCGACCCCTTCAACATCGCGTGCGTCATGCGGTCATCCTGCCTTCCCGGGTTTGAACGGGACAACGCGGGGGTGACGGTGTGTGGCCTGTGTGTCCTACACGGCCGGGTTACCTGAATTTCATGCCCGTGGGGAACCCTTGACACCCGTCCCTACGTACTATTACCGGCCACATCACGTCGGGTCGCGCCGACGAGTACAGGGGAAATCATGCGTCATTTTGGGCATATAGCCCCAGAGGTGCGACAGCGTCTCTTTCATCGGGAGCCGTGCTCCTTCAGCGCGGACTCCTCCCCGAGTCTGCTGGCCGCCGCGCTCGGGGCCACGCTCTACAGCCCTGCGACGCGCCCCCGCCTCGCCGACGACATCCTGAAACAGGCCGGACGTGGCGTGATCTCGATGGTGCTCTGCCTCGAGGACTCGATCGACGACGCCGAAGTCGTCGGCGCCGAGGAAAACCTGGTCAGACAGTTCGCCGACCTCGCGGAGCGAACCGGAGCGGACGGCGAGGGCGCTCAGCCGCCGCTCCTGTTCATCCGGGTCCGTTCTCCCGAGCAGATAACCGACCTGGCGGACCGCCTCGGTCCCGGCATCCGGCTGCTGTCCGGATTCGTCCTGCCCAAATTCACCGAGGAGCGCGGCGTCGCCTTCCTGGAGTCGCTCGCCGCGGCGGAGGCTGCCACCGGCCGTCGGCTCTTCGCGATGCCCGTCCTCGAATCGCCCGAACTGCTCCACTTGGAGAGCCGCGCCGAGACCCTCGCCGGGATCGCCCGCACCGTCGACAAGTACCGCGAGCGGGTGCTCGCGCTGCGGCTCGGCGTCACCGACTTCTGTTCGGCGTACGGACTGCGCAGGCCGCCCCACATGACCGCCTACGACGTCCACATCGTGGCCTCGGTCATCGCCGACGTGGTCAACCGCCTCGGCCGGGCCGACGGCACGGGTTTCACCGTGACGGGACCCGTGTGGGAGTACTTCCGCGTCCAGGAGCGCATGTTCAAGCCGCAGCTGCGCCGGAGCCCCTTCCTGGAGGGCCGGGCGGAGGAGCTGCGGCAGGCGCTCATCGAGCACGACATCGACGGGCTGCTCCGCGAGATCGAGCTGGACCGGGCCAACGGCCTGCTCGGCAAGACCTGCATCCACCCCTCGCACGTACTGCCCGTGCACGCCCTCTCGGTCGTCACCCACGAGGAGTTCAGCGACGCGGAGGACATCCTGCGACCGGAGCGGGACGGGGGCGGGGTCCTGCGTTCGGCGTACACGAACAAGATGAACGAGGTGAAGCCGCACCGCGCGTGGGCCGAGCGGACGCTCAGGCGGGCCGAGGTGTTCGGCGTCGCGCGTGAGGACATCGGTTTCGTGGAGCTGCTTTCCGCCGGTCTTGGCGGCTGACCGCGGCGGCTGACTGCGGCCGTGCGGGGGCCCGGGGGGCCAGGGCTCCGGCGCTCTGGGGCTCCGGCGGGCGGGGGAGAGCAAGAGCCGCCCAAGAAACAGTGCAAGAACCAGTGCAAGAACCAGTGCAAGAACTAAGGACTGTGCGAGGACTGTGAACGACGACGTGGTGTGGTCAGGGACGTGGGTCGCCGAGCGGCTCGGTGTGGAGTTGGCCGGGGACGCGGGGCTGAGCGACCTGCTCGGCCTCGCGCTGCGCCGCAACCCGAAGCGGGCGCACCTCCTGGTGTCGAACGTCCTGGGCAAGCATGTGCCGCAGCGGCCCTCCGTCGTGTACGCGGCCGGGTACGACCTCGGCGTCCGCGCACGCGCGCTCCTGGGTGACGCGGAGGCCGGGCGCGCGGTCGTCCTCGGGTACGCGGAGACGGCGACCGGCCTCGGCCACTGCGTCGCGGACGGCATCGGCGTCGCGCCCTACCTCCATTCCACGCGCCGCCCGGTCGACGGAGTGCGCCGGGCGGGCGGCTTCGAGGAGTCCCACTCGCACGCGACCTCGCACCTGCTGCTGCCCGAGGACCCCCGGCTGCTCACCAGGGACGGCCCGCTGGTCCTCGTCGACGACGAGTTCTCCACCGGCAACACCGTCCTCAATACGATCCGCGCGCTCCACGAGCTGTACCCGCGCGAGCGGTACGTCATCGTGGCGCTCGTCGACATGCGCTCCCCGCGGGACCAGGGCCGCCTGGCCGGCTTCGCCCGCGAGATCGGCGCGCGGGTCGACCTGATCACGATGGCGTCCGGCACGGTGAGTCTGCCGGACGGCGTCCTGGAGAAGGGGCAGGCACTGGTCGAGGAGTACGAGGCCTCGGGGCCCTCCTCGGCGCCCACCTCGGCGCCCACCTCGGCGCCCTCCTCGGGGCTCCCCGCGCCGCGCAGGGAAGGCGGCTCGGTCGCCCGGGTCGACCTCGGCTGGCCCGCCGGAGTGCCGGACGGCGGGCGTCACGGGTTCGCGCCCGAGCACCGCGCGGCGCTCGACGCGGCGCTGCCGGGGATGGCGGAACGGCTCGCGGAGGCGTTGACTTCGGGGGTTGCGGGGGCCGTCGTGCCCGGCGCTTCCGGCGTTCCCGGTGTCGCTGACGTCCCCGGCGCTTCCGGCGTCCCTGACGCTCCCAGCGCTCCCGGCGCCCCCGACGCCCCTGACGCCCCTGACACCCCCCGCACCCCCAGCACGCCCAAGCGCGGCAGCGGCGGCGCCCGGCGCGTACTCGTGCTCGGTTTCGAGGAGCTGATGTACGCGCCGCTGGCCATCGGCAAGGCTCTGGAGGAGCGGCTGCCCGCCGGTGCGGCGGAGGTGCGGTACTCCACCACCACCCGCTCGCCCGTGCTCGCCGTCGACGACCCCGGTTACGCCATACGCAGCCGCCTCGTCTTCCCCGCGCACGACGCGCCCGCCGACGGGCCCGGCGAGAGGTACGCCTACAACGTCGCGGGCGGCGGCTTCGACGCGATCGTCCTCGTGGTCGACTCCGTGGCCGACCGCCCCGAACTCCACGCCCGCGGCGGCCTGTTGGCGCAGCTCGCCGCGCACACCTCGCAGGTGCTGCTCGCGGTCGTGCCTTCGTACGTCCCCGAACGCGCCCCCGAGCGTGTCCCTGAGCGCGCTTCCGAACGCGCCCCCGAGCACCTCTCCGAAAGGCCCTCCATGCTGCCCGAGCCCCTCCGCGGCCCCGACTTCTCCTCGTACGCGGCCGAAGACGTCGGCTGGCTGCTGCAGGACCTCTCGGACGTGACGCTGGAGGCGCCCACCGAGGAGCGCGAGGAGGCGATACAGAGCGGCGGCGCGCACTACGCAGAGTCGCTGCCGGTCGAGTACCAGCCGAGCCCGCAGTACCAGGAGCTGTTCCGCGCCGCGCTCGGCACCTCCGCCGCGCGCATCGCGCAGGCCGTCGGCACCGTCACCGAGACCGTGCTCGCCGAACGGTCCCCCCGCCCCGTCCTGGTCTCGCTGGCCCGCGCGGGCACACCCGTCGGCGTCCTGATGCGGCGCTGGGCCGAGCACCGGCACGGCCTCGACCTGCCGCACTACGCCGTGTCCATCGTGCGCGGCCGCGGCATCGACGCCAACGCCCTGCGCTGGCTCGCCGCCCACCACGACACGGCCGACGTCGTCTTCGTCGACGGCTGGACGGGCAAGGGGGCGATCACGCGTGAACTCGCCGACGCGGTGCGGGAGTTCGAGGAGGCCGGCGGGCCCGCCGGATTCAACCCGGAGATCGCCGTGCTCGCCGACCCCGGCTCCTGTGTCCGCACCTACGGCACTCGCGAGGACTTCCTCATCCCCTCCGCCTGCCTCAACTCGACCGTCTCCGGCCTGATATCGCGCACCGTCCTGCGCGCGGACCTGGTCGGGCCCGACGACTTCCACGGCGCGAAGTTCTACCGCGAACTCGCCGACGGAGATGTGTCCCTCGACTTCCTCGACGCCATCACCGCCTGCTTCGACGAGGTCACCGACGCCGTCGACGCCCGGGTCAAGGAACTGCTCTCCGCGGACCGGGCCCCGACCTGGGAGGGCTGGGCCGCCGTCGAGCGGATCAGCGAGGAGTACGGCATCCATGACGTGAACCTCGTCAAGCCGGGCGTCGGCGAGACGACACGCGTCCTGCTGCGCCGCGTCCCCTGGAAGATCCTGGCGCGCGCGGGAGCGGGGGCCGACCTCGATCACGTACGGCTCCTCGCGGAGCAGCGTGGTGTGCCGGTCGAGGAGGTGGCCGAACTCCCCTACACCTGCGTCGGGTTGATCCACCCGAAGTTCACGCGCGGGGCAACCGGCGCGGACGGCAAGGCGGTAGCGGCGGGCGGGTCGGCGGGCCAGGCGGTGGCCGCCAAGTGAGTACCTCTGTGAACCCGGTGAGCACCTCTGTGAACCCAGTGGGCACCTCTGTCAGCATGCCCCGCACCGTGCTGGTCGCCAGCGACCTCGACCGCACCCTCATCTACTCCGCCGCCGCCCTCGGCCTGACCATGCCCGACGCCGAGGCGCCGCGCCTGCTCTGCGTCGAGGTGTACGAGAGCAAGCCGCTGTCGTACGTCACCGAGACTGCCGCCGGGCTGCTCGACGCGGTGGGCCGCGGCACGGTCTTCGTGCCGACGACGACGCGTACGCGCGAGCAGTACGGCCGCATCCATCTGCCCGGCCCCGCACCGAAGTTCGCGATCTGCGCCAACGGCGGGCACCTGCTGGTCGACGGCGTCTCCGACCCCGACTGGCGGGCGGCCGTCGACCGGCGCCTCGCCGCCGAGTGCGCCTCGCTCGACGAGGTCCGCGCGCACATGGTGCGCACCGCCGATCCCGCCTGGCTCCTGAAGGAGCGGGTGGCCGAGGACCTCTTCGCCTACCTGGTCGTCGAGCGCGCGCTGCTGCCGGAAGGGTGGGTCAAGGAGCTCGCCGTGTGGGCGGAGAACCGCGGCTGGACCGTCTCGCTGCAGGGCCGCAAGATCTACGCCGTGCCGAAACCGCTGACCAAGAGCGCGGCGGTGCGGGAGGTGGCCCGCCGTATCGACGCGGACGAGACACTCGCAGCCGGTGACTCGCTGCTCGACGCCGATCTGCTGCTGGCCGCCGACCGCTCCTGGCGCCCCGGACACGGCGAACTGGCCGACACGGGCTGGACCGCACCGGGACTCACGGTACTGCGGGAACGGGGCGTCGCCGCGGGGGAGGAGATCCTGCGGCGGTTCTTGGGGGCGGAGGGGCGTTGAGCGCGGGGCTTCGGGTGAAGTGAGTACGCCGGGTCCTGGGCCCCCGGCGCGGAGGGGCCGTTGAGCGCGGGGCTTCCGGCGAAACGCGAAGTGACGGCGGCAGGCCCCGGGCTCCGGCGCTGTGTGGCGTGGGCCCGCCGCCCCTGCGGCGGTGGTCGGCTTGGCGGGGCACCCGGTGAGAAGGGCGGTAGGGCTCCTTTGTGCCCAAGCGCGCCCCGGTTGATCCGGTGCCGTTAGCCTTGGCCCATGCCTCGATACGAGTACCGCTGCCGTTCCTGTGGTGACACCTTTGAGCTGAGCCGCCCGATGGCCGAGTCCGCCGCGCCCGCGGCCTGCCCTGCCGGGCACGAGGACACGGTGAAGCTGCTGTCGACGGTCGCCGTCGGCGGCTCGGCCTCCGCGTCCGCCCCTGCCCCGGCCCCGGGTGGCGGCGGAGGCGGCTGCTGCGGCGGGGGCTGCTGCGGCTGAGACCCCGCGCAAGGGGCACGGGGCCGCGGAACACGCGGCTCCACCGCGCGACCGCGACCGGCCCCACCGGCCTACGGCCCATCACCGCACGGCGGGTGCAGCGCCAACGTTGCCGGGCCTCCCTGGGCATGCGGTCCACCGCGCCGCGCCCGGCGCTACCGCACTACGGTGCCGGGCCTGCCTCGCCTCGTTCCTGCGGTCGAGTACCGCGCGTCGGGCGCGGTGCAAACGCACTACGAGTTGCCGGGTCGTCCCAGCGCTGCGGGTTCATCGCCGCACGGTCGGCGGCGCACTAACGCCACGGTTGCTGTGCCTCGCCCTGGGCCTGCGGTCGGGCTCCGTACCCTCCAGCGCTACCGCACCGCGGTGCCGGGTCTCGCCTCGGTTCTGGGGTCGTGTACTGGGCGTCTGGCGCGGTGCTGGCGCGCCACGGTTGCTGTGCCTCGCCGTGGGCCTGCGGTCGGGCTCCGTACCCCCCGTCAGCGCTAACGCACACCATGGTGCCGGGTCTCGCCTCGGTCCTGCGGTCGAGTACCACGCGTTCGGGGCGGTGGTAACGCGCCACGAGTTGCCGGGTCGCCCCAGGCCAGCGGCCCATCACGGCCGCACGCCCCGGCGCAGCCAACGCGCCATGATTGCCGGGCCCGCGCCCCCCAGGCCGCCGCCCCTTCCCGCCCCCTACCGCACCACAGTGCCAGCCCCCACCCCCAACAGCCCCAACTCCGCCCGGGTCGGCGCGCCCTCCCAGTCGCCGTGTGATGCCACGGCGAAGGCTCCTGTCGTTACGGCGCGGTTGAGGCGGGTTGCTACATCGGCGGCGGGGAGTTTGCCTTCTTCGAGGTCGGCGCCGTCGAGCAGCGCCGATAGATAGCCCGCGACGAACGCGTCCCCCGCGCCCACCGCGTCTACCGCACGCACCGGGCGCGCCGGAGCGTGCAGTTCGCCTTCGGCGGTGTACGCGGTGGCTCCGTCCGCGCCGAGTTTGACGACGACCTCACGGATGCCCTGCGCCAGGAGCTGGCCGGCCAGGTCGGAGGTGCTGTCAGTGGTCGTCGTCTCCGTTGCGCACAGCGGCAGTTCGTCGTCCGAGGCGATGAGGACATCGACGTACGGCATCCAGGAACGCATGACCGCGGCGGACTCCTCGGCGCTCCACAGTCGTGAGCGGAAGTTGACGTCGAGGCAGACCGTCGTGCCGTGCTCCTTCGCCAGTTCGAGGGCCCGGCGGCAAGCGGCCAGGGCGGACGGGCCGAGGGCCGGGGTGATGCCGGTGAGGTGCAGGACGCGGGGCGCGCCGGGAGCGGTGAAGGCGCGTTCGACCGCGCACGCCGTGAGGCGTGAACCGGCTGAGCCCGCGCGGTAGTAGTGCACGCGGGTCACTTCGGGCAGCCGCGGCTCGAAGAGGATGAGACCGGTGGGCGCCTCCGGGTCGCGGGAGGCACCGGTGACGTCGACTCCCTCGGCGCGCAGCGTGCGCAGCACGAGCTCGC
The DNA here is from genome assembly GCF_014649775.1 of Streptomyces longisporoflavus. Classification (GTDB taxonomy): domain Bacteria; phylum Actinomycetota; class Actinomycetes; order Streptomycetales; family Streptomycetaceae; genus Streptomyces; species Streptomyces longisporoflavus. The sequence continues at coordinate 159,149 of NZ_BMTR01000005.1, forward strand.
CCGCCTCGTCGTCGCCGACGGCGCCCGCCCACCGCGTCGCGTGCCCGAGCCGGGCGAGGCCGATGGCCACGTTCGACTCGGCGCCCGCGATGGACACCTCCATCGTTCCGCCCAGCTTCAGCGGACCGCTGCCGCGCAGGGCGACCATGGTCTCGCCCAGGGTCAGGACGTCGCAGGTGCCGGGGCCGGTGCCGGGGCCCGACGTCGAAACGCTCATCGGGCGGCCCCCGCCGCCCCCGCCGCCCCCGCGACCGCCGTGAACTGCGCCGCACGCTTGCGCAGCGCGTCCAGGTCCCCGCCGTCCGCCGCGTCCCCGACCAGTGGAGAGCCGACGCCCACGGCGACCGCGCCGAGCGCCAGATACTCCTCGGCGGCGGCCGCGTCCACGCCGCCCACCGGTACGAACGGCACGTCGGGGAACGGGGCGCGGAGCGCCTTGAGGTACGCCGGCCCGCCCATCGCCGACGCGGGGAAGATCTTCAGCGCGGTCGCGTCGGACGTGCTCGCCGCGATCACGTCGGTCGGGGTCAGCACCCCGGCGGCGACGGGCAGTTCCCGCCGTACGGCCTCCGCCACCCCGGCGCCGAGACCCGGCGTCACGATGAGGTTCGCCCCCGCGTCCGCGGCCCGCCGCGCGTCGTCCGCGGTGAGGACAGTGCCCGCGCCCAACCAGGCCTCGTCGCCCAGTTCGGCGCGCGCCCGGCGCAGGACACCCAGCGCGTCGGCGCCGCTGAGGGAGACCTCGACGAGCGGCACGCCGGACTCGACGAGCGTCATGACCGTACGGAAGGAGGCCTCGGGATCGGTGCCGCGCACGATGGCGACCAGGCGCCGGGTCCGCAGGGCTGTATCGAAGGCAGTGGTGAGGTCCGACATGCCCCAAGGCTCGCACAGGGCGTTCGACGTCCCTGCTCAGGGATGGTCCGTCTGCTTGGGGCGATGCGTCGTCACGGCCTTGTGCGCGCCGCTCGCCGGTCCGCGTCGTCCGACACTCTCGATGTACCGCGCGCGCCCGCTCCCGACGCCCTCGGCGTGCCGCGCCCGCCCGCTCTCGGCGTGCCCCGCGTGTTCGGGGTGGCGCGCCTTCCAGTACGGGTTGTCGTGCGGCAGCGCCGAGCCGACCCTCCCGTACATCCCGAAGATCATCAACAGGATGCCGACCACGAAGCTGAACAGGACGTTCGGCATGCGGAAGGCGAGGAAGTTGAGGCCGGTGTCCAGGATGGCGAGATTGACGAAACCGCTGATGACGAAGGCGCAGCCCAGGACCATGTTGAGCGTCGAGGCGAAGTTGCCGCCGATCACCATGCCGACGAACAGGAGCAGCCCGACGCAGATCGACAGGACGCTGAGCGCGCCGTTGGTGTTCAGCCCGGCGACGGTGTCGCCCCCGGTGTCGAAGAAGCCCACTTTGTCGATCAGGCCGAGGATGCCGAACGCGAGCAGGACGAGCCCCATGAGGCCCGCGCCGACGCGGTAGACCATGCTGAGACGGTGGTCGACGGGCAGGTGTTCGTTCAGTTTGACCCGTCGACCGGGCCGCCTCGTCCCTGAGCGAAGTACATGCGTGGCCATGTCCGCCTCCCTTGGGTGCGCGCAAAGGCCGCTTCCGTACGGTGCCGCGGCAGCCGCCGAGCGCCCTCGTCCGCGTACGGTGACGCCGGCGTACGTACCTCAAGGATCAGCCCGCGAGCCGCAGGCCGCCAGGCAGAGGGGAGCGGGGGAGCGGGCCGGCCGCGTGGGGCCTCAGGGGCTCAGGGCCTCAGGCCCCTTGTCCCCGCTCCTCCCGGATCTGCGAGACGACCCGCGCGACCGTCTGCCGCACGGCTTCGGTCTCGGTCAGGAAGTGCCACCAGTCCGGATGCCGGCCCTCCAGGGAGGACACCGCGCGGTCCAGGCGGGCCACGGACTCGTCCAGCGGGCGGGCGTGCCGCTGCTCCGGGGTCTGGCGCCCCGCCATGGCCAGGCGCTGGGCGTCACGGATCGCGAAGCGGGTGCGCTCGATCTCCTGCTGGGGGTCCTTCGACACCGCGTTCAGCCGCTGGAGCCGGTCGCCCGCGGCCGATACCGCCTCGTCCGTCGCGTTCAGCAGGGCGCGGACCGTCGAGAGCAGCGACGTGGCGTCCGGCCAGCGCTGCTCCTCGCGCGCCTGCCGGGCCTCCTTGAGCTTGACCTCGGCCTGCCGTACGTTCTCCGCGGCCTGGTCCGGCACGCGCTGGAGGTCCTGCCAGCAGGCGACGGTGAACCGACGCCGCAGCTCGCTCAGGATGGGTTCGACCTGGCCGCTGCGGGTGGTGAGTGCCTGCGCGCGCGTACGCAGCGAGACCAGGCGGCGGTCTGTCTCGGCGGCGCGCTCCGGCAGCCGCTCGGCCTCGGCGCGGACGGCTTCGGCGTCCCGCAGGACGCGGTCGGCGCGCCGCAGTGTCTCCGGCACGCCGTGCTGGCCCGCGCCCTGATTGAGCTTGGTCAGCTCCGGGCCGAGCGCGGCGAGGCGGGCGGCGAGGTCATCGGCCTTGAGCCCGGCCCCGCGGACGGCGTCGAGGGCGTTGCTGGCGGCCAGCAGGGTCTGCCGGGCGCGCTCGACGGACGGGGCGAGCCGGGCGAGCTGTGTCTCCGCCTTGTCGAGCAGCGGCCCGAGCCCCTGCTGGAACCGCTCCAGGTCGCCCCTCGCCTTGTCCAGCTCGCCCTTGGCCTGGGTGAGCTGCGTGCGGGCGCGGGCGGCGACGGAGGCTTCCAGGTCGTCACGGTCGAGGTCGTGGGCGTCCACCGCGCTGATGTACTGATGGCTGACCTCGTCGATCCGCCGCCCGATGGCCTCGAAGTCGGAGACGGCCCGCTGCGCCGCGGGCGTCGAGTCGACGGCGACGATGGTCTCGATGGAGATCCGCAGGTCCCGCTGGGCGGTGTCCAGTTCGTAGAAGGCGGCGGCCGCCGCGTCCTTGGCCGCCTGCGCGTCGGCCCGCATGCTCTCCCCGCGCCCGCCGAACCACCGCCGGGTGCCGCCTCCCGCAAAGGCGGCGGGCAGGGCGAGGGCGAGGAGGGGGAGGGGCAGCAGGGCGAGCGCCACGGCGTCGCGGAGAGGGGAGGGGCGGCGCCGCGGACCTTGGCGGCGGCCTTCGTCGTCGTGATCGGCGGCGGGGTGGGCGGCGGGGCGGGTGTCGTGGCGGGCGTCAGGTCGGGCGTCGTGCCGGGCACGCTCACTGGCGTCAGGTCGGGCGTCCGGCTGGTCGTTCTCGCGGGCGTCCCGCCGGTCGTACTGACGGTTGCTCTCGCGGGCGTCCGGCCGGTCGCGCTGGCCGGCGTTCTCACGGTCGCTCTCGCGGGCATCCTGCCCGGCGCGCTGACGGTCGCTCTCGCGGGCGTCCCGCCGGTCATCCTGACTCTCTCTCTCGCGAGCCTCCGGGCGAGGTCGCGGCGGGCGTACGCTCCCGCAGCGACGTACATTTTCATCCGGAGCCGGCACCACTGACTCGCCCGACGTATCCGGTGTGTACGGCTGCGAAGATGTCGCCGTCACTATCCCTCTCCCGTGCTGTCATCCGCCTTGCCCGGTGTCACATTCTCCCACCGGTTAATGACGAACACACGGGTCGGTTAGTTCGCGCCGCGGACCGCGATTTTGCCGTCTTCGCTGCGGGCGGACACGCGGGACCGGCCGATCATCCGCGGCCCCCACCGCCCCACGCCTCCCGGGCACCCCGTACGGATTTGCGAGGCGGGGCCACCGGCAAGGTAGGCTGTCGAAATATCCGGGGCGCGTAGCTCAGTGGTAGAGCGCTGCCCTTACAAGGCAGATGTCGGCGGTTCGAAACCGTCCGCGCCCACCCTGGACAAGTCGCAGGTGCGAGCCTGTCTTTGGCCCCCCGGCCGTGCTCGGTCGGGGGGCTTTTCACGATTCGATACGGGGTTCGGGCGCACTCTGTGCCTCGGAGTGGCTGTTGTTCGTGGATTCGATGGTTCCGTCCTTCACCAGCGCCCGGAGTTCCTCGATTTCCAGCTGCATCAATTTCAGCTGCCGGTGGGTTTCGAAGAGGTAGCGGACCTTGGTGCGCAGGGTCAGTGGGTCGATGGGCTTGAGGGCCACGTCGGCCACGCCGAGCAGGAAGGCCTTGGCCGCCACCTCGCGGCTCACGTCGAAACCGGTCAGCAGGATGATGGGGATGGAACGCGTCTGGTCCAGACGGCGCACATAGTGCACGACGTCTAATCCGCTCACACCCGGCATGCGGACGTCGAGCAGGATGAGGCCGACGTTCCCCCGCAGGACCACCCGGAGCGCGTCGTCGCCGTTGGTGGCGCTCACCAGGGGGTAGCCGAGAGGGGCCAGCGCGCTCTCCAGCGCGAACAGAGTGTCCCTGTGGTCGTCGACGACGAGGATCACGTGATTGGTCGACATGGACTTGAGCCCCCTCTCCAAGTAACCACGCTATGCCGAAGCCGAGTTGCAGTATCCGTTCGTCACCACACCGGCGCTACCCAACTGCATGACGGCGGTACCAGGAGGAACAGCGGAAGCGTCCCTTCCGCCCGTGCGGGCGGATCCGCGTACGCCGGAGCGCGCTACCGGCACTCCCTGCGGCCGAGGACGCGCCGCCTCCGGATGGGGGCGGATGCCCCTGCTTCCCCCACCAGTTCACATGTGCCCGCGGCGGCCCGGGGCATACCGCCGGACGGCTCCTCCAGTGGCGGGGTGAAAGAAGCGTGCATAGAACGGGATACACGCTCTCGGGCGGGGCGAGGACGTCCCGCTGGAATGGAGAAGGAAAATGGCCGCTGAGTCATTCTCTGCCGCAGAGGACATAACGGGGAACGGCGAACCTCTGGTGACGACGTCGGTTCATTGGGGCACCGCGCAGCTCGGCGCCCCGCCCCGGCACCAGCCCGCACCGTGGCAGCAGCCAGTCGACCAGGAAACCGCCGGTGCTCCCGCCGTCGTTCCCGACGAGGCCCCTCCGGAGTGGCCCCCGCACGTCGCCGACCAGGGACCACCGGAACAGAAGGAACCGGACATCGACGACGACGCGGTGGAAGAGCTCATCCGCGTGGCCGTGGTGTCCAGGCCGCTCGACGATGTCGTCGACCTCGTCACCCTCCTGGAGCAGTCACCCGAGGGCATGCCGTCCGCCGCCTCGGTGCTCCGGCTGGCCTGCGTGGCCCGCTCCGTCGACGACGTCACCCGCCTCGTGGACCTTCTCGGCCCGCCGGAACACCCCGCCGAGCACATAGACGAGGCCATCCGGCACGCCGCCGAGGAGCGGCCCATCCCCGAGGTGAGCCGCCTGGTTCATCTGCTGTCCCGCCCGCCGCACGATCCGCACAGCGGCGCCGAGGCGGTGCACGCCGCGGGTACCACCAGGTCCGTCGAGGAACTGATGCAGCTCATCGGCAGGCTGAGCGACCGCAAGGACGCCGACAGCACCGAGGCCGTGGCCCGGGCCCAGAACCAAGCACAGGCCCAGGCCCAGGCTCCCGCCGCGCCGACCGTGCCGCCGGTCGCTGCCGCCGCGCAGTCGTCTGTCCCCGGTGCGGCGGTCACGCGGGCGCAGGGCGGTACGGCGCTGGCGTGGCTGCGCCTCGCGGCAGGCGTACTCCTTCTGCTCTGTGCGGCGGCCCATTTCCCGCTGAACTGGTCCGACGCGTCCACCTTCGGGCTCGTCGCCGCGTTCTGCGTCTTCGGCGTCTGCGCTCTGGCGGGCCTTGGCCTGTGCTTCAGCCGGTCACCGGCCGTGGCCGTGGTGGGCGTGTTGGTGGCCGGTGTGCTGACCGTCAGTCATCTGGTGGGCGATCGGGTCGACTCCACGACGCTCGCCTACGTGCTGCGGCCCGACGGGGTGTCGGCGCCTCTCCCCGCCCTGTCGGCGGCGGCCGCCACACTGGCCGCGCTGCTTGTCGTGGCGCTCACGGTCGCCGGCCTCAGGGCCGCGGCCAACCGGCGTCCCGTGCAAGGCGGCTGAGTCGCCGGACGGCGAGCAGAGACGGACCGGGTGGCCCGGCGGGAGCAGTCTCCTGCCGGGCCACCCGGTGTGCGGTGTGCTGTGTGCTGTGTGCTGTGTGCGGTGTCCGGCGTCCGGGGGGCATCTGGAATCGATCGGGTGGTCGGCCAGAACCTCGGGGATCGCGGGAGAGTTGTGGAAACCGGACAGGGCCGTGAGCGTCCGACTTTGCGGACGCTCCGGCCGTACGACCGTCGTGCCGCTGCCGGGCCCTGCCGGAAGGGATGCATCTCGTGAGGATCGCCAAGGCCGCTGCCGCTGCCGGTGTCGTCGGTATCGGCCTCGCCCTGGGAGCCGTATCGCCCGCCTTCGCCGCGCCGCAGCCGCCCGCCGGTGGTGCGGCGCTGCCGCTCGACTCCGTCACGGCGACGACGCAGGATCTGCCGGACCCGCAGGACTTGCAGGACCTGCAGGAGACGCTCGGCGGGCTCGACCTCGACGAGAAGACCGGCGAGCTGAAGGCGGACAACCCCACCGCCCCCACGGCCGTCGTCGACGACGCGGCGCAGGGCGCGGTCTCGATGCTCGGCGGGCTTTCCGCGGGCGCCCCGACGGGCTGACCCGTCGGGGTACGTGGGTTCAGCGGCCCGAATGGGGATGCGTCCGGCGATACCTGCGGTCCCAGCGCTCCTGGCGTTCCTTGCGGATGCGGTAGTCGCGGTAGGTCTTGGGGAAGCCTCCGCCTCCGCCGCCACCCGCGCCGCCCCCGCCGCCTCCGGCCCCCGCGCTTCCGCCCGCGCCACTCCCACTGCTGCTCGACTTCGAGCCCGCGCGGTCGTACTGCTGGATCATGAAGTAGACGAGCACCGCCGCTGCCAGCCATAGAAGCGGCTGGCTGAAACCAAGGCCGACCAGTGCGATGAGCAGGACGACCAGCCATACATTCATGGCAGCACCTCCTCGGCGTAGCTGGAGTCAAGCGCCCGCTGTCACCCGGTGTCAATGGCTTTATCGTGCGCGTGTTTGAGCCGTGCGCGGGCCGCTACGGCGTCCGGGCCCGCCACCTGGTCCCAAAAGCGGTGACAAGTGACGAACACCGCCAAATCCCGCTCCCTCGCGCGGAGCTTCTCCACCTCCGCCTGTTCGTCCGGGGTCCAGCCGGGCGAGGCGGGGCGCTCCACCTTGCGCCAGCCGTGGTCGTCGCTGAAGCCCTCCAGGGGCGTGACCGACCAGGGGAGCCGCTTCAGCAGGGCCAGGAGTTCGGCGCGGACCTGATGCAGTTCCTCCTGACCCGCGAGGAGGTCGTCGGGGAAGTCATGGGCAGGGGTTTCAGGCACCCGCTAATGGTACTCCTGTTCGATTTTCGAGTGCGAGGGCTGCCACGCATGATGTGGGACCAACTTCGGGGCGCGCGGGGGTTGCAGGGGGCTGCCGGGACTCGAATGAGGGCTCGCGGAGACTCGCGGGGGCTCGGGAGGGCTCGCGTGGGCGCTCGTATGCGCCCGTAGGTGCGATGACCGCACACGCACGCCTCGATCGCGGCAAGCTGGAGGTATGTGCCGCAGCATCAAGACACTCCGTCCGCCAGCCATCCCCGACGACGCCACCGAGGAGGAGATCCGGGCCGCCGCGCTCCAGTACGTGCGCAAGATCTCGGGGTTCCGCGCCCCGGCCGCGCACAACCGCGAGGTCTTCGACCGCGCGGTGGACGCGATCGCCGAAGCCTCGGCCGAGCTGCTCGCCGGAATCGAGGTACGAGGAACCAAGCCCCGCCCCGCCGAACAAGCGGCGGAGGAGGCCACTCCGGCGGCTTAGGCCGAGATGGCTTGGCGGCGTTGGGGCCCTGGCCTGAGGCGGGCTCGGTGATCCGGTGCGGGGTGCGGGGTGCGGGTTCAGGGCGCGGTGTGCGCAGCTGCCCGGCGGAAGAAGGCCTCGGCGACCCGGGGCGGAGTAAGCCCGGCGGTTCGGTCCTGGGGACTGGTTGTCCGGGACGGAGTAAGCCCGGTGGTCCGGCCCCGGGAGAGTTTTGGCTGTCCGCGAGCAAGCCCGGTGGCCGCGCTCGAGGAAGTCTCGGCGGCCTGGGGGCCCGTTGGTTGGTCCGCGCGCGAGGGTCTCGACAGTCTGGGGCGGAGTATCCACGGTGGTCCGGATCCGAGCAGGTCTCGGCGGTCTGGCAGCGAGCAAGCCCGGTGGTCCGGGCCAAGAAAGTCTCGGCGGTCTGGGGCAGTAACCCCAGTGGTCCGCGCGCGAGAAGGTCCCGGCGGTCCGGGAGCGAGCAAGCCCGGTGGTCTAGGCCGGGAAAGTCTCGGCGGTCCGGGAGCGAGCAAGTCCGACGGTCCGGGCCGGGGAAGTCTCGTTGTCCGGGACGGAGCGTGCCCGGTGGTCAGGGCCTGAGGAAATCTCGGCTGCCCCGTATGGAGCAAGCCCGGCGGCTAGACCCGAGAAGGCCTCGGTACGGCCCCAGACTCGAAGGCCCCGGCGGCCCAGGCCCGAGAAGGCCTCGGTACAGCCCCAGACCCGAAGAGGCCCCGGCGGTCCAGACCCGCGAAGGCCTCGGTACGGCCCAGGCCCGAAGAGGCCCCGGCGGCCCAGGCCCGAGAGCCCTGGGCTGCCCGGGCCCGGGTAACCCCAGCGTCTACGCCGCAGTCGGCCGTGGTCTGCGGACCAGGAACGCCGCCCCCGCGCCCGCGGCGAACAGGGCGAGCAAGGAGACTCCTGTGGCTAGCCAGGATGCGCCCAGCCACTGGCCGCCGAAGTAGCCGAGCGCGACGCTGTAGCCCGCCCAGGCCACGCCCGCGAGCGCCGACCAGGGCAGGAACTCGCGTACCTTGCGGTGGGCCGCGCCCGCCGCCAGCGAGACGATCGAGCGGCCCGCCGGGGCGAAGCGTGCGATGACGACGAGGATGCCGCCGCCCCGCGAGAGCGCCGTGCCGAGTCGTTCCTGCGCTGTCGTGAGGCGGCGCGAACGCGCGATGGCGCGGTCCAGGCGCTCGCCGCCGCGCCAGGCGAGACGGTAGACGGCCAGGTCTCCGAGGACCGACGCGGTGGCCGCGCAGAGCAGCAGCACCAGGATGTCGGGCACCTCGTGCGGGACGGCCCCCGCGGCCGTGCCCGCTGTGCCCGCCGCCGCAGCCGCGGTGGCCGCGGTAATCACGAGGACTCCGCTCGGCAGCACGGGCACGACGATGTCGAGGAGCACGGAAAGCGCCACCGCCACGTAGATCCATGGGCTGCTGGTCAGCGCGCCCAGACTCTCAAGCACCGAAATTCCCCGTAACTCCCCGGTCGACGACGTGTCTGCCGCGACGTCGCGGGGGAGCGGCAGGGGCGGCTTGGTGACAGCTGTACAGCGTACGCCGCGCTCCCCGGCGGAGATTCATGGGGGGCTCATATGTTCGCTACATCACGTTCACCCGGCTGCCGGTCATGACGGCGCGTACGGCGCCGATGTCCCGTAGCGAAGGGACCGAAGGCAGTGCGGAAGGAGCGGGACGATGGTGGCGACGGTGACAGGAACGCTTGCCGGGGTCGTGGCAACGGCGGTGCTCGCGGGGGTTGGTGTCGTGGCTGGTGACGGCGCGGAGCCGCGTTACTGGGTGCGGGTCGGGGCGCGGTTCGCGCCGCCCACGGCTTTCATCCCCTCGTCGGCGATCACGTACGACCAGAAGCTCGTCCCCGCAGGCTCCGCCATCGAGGTCGAGCAGCGCAGCAGGCCGGGCGGGCGGGAAGGGCAGGGAGAGCGGGGAGAGCGGGGAGGAATGGCGGTCACGGTTCGCGTGAAGGGGCTGCAGCCGGGTCACGCGTACGGCGCGCACGTGCACCAGAAGGCGTGCGGCGCCGATCCGGAGGCGGCCGGCGGGCACTACCAGCACCGCGAGGACCCGAAGCAGCCGTCGAAGGACCCGGCTTTCCTCAACCCGCGGAACGAGGTCTGGCTGGACTTCACCGTGGGCCCGGACGGTGCGGGCGAGGCGACCGCGCGCCATGACTGGGAGTTCCGCGCGGGCGGGGCCGGATCCGTCGTGCTGCACCGCGAGCCGGGCGGTGCGGGGGACCGGGTGGCGTGCTTCACGGTGCCGTTCGTCTCCGGCGGCTGAGGGGGGGGCTGAGGGGGGCTGAGGGGGCCGAGGGGCCTCTGAAGTGACGTCGGACGTGACGGCGCCCCCTTTCCCGTACGCATACGGCGCGTACGGGAAAGGGGGCGCCGTCACGAGCGCAAGCGGGGCGCGTCAGGCGGCCACCGGCGTCCGCTCCGACTCGCTCTTGGCCTCGCTTTCGCCGCGCGAGGCGAAGAGGCGGTCAAGGCCGAGCGCGCCCGAGCCGGTGAAGACGAGCAGGAGCATGGCCCAGCAGAAGATCGCGGAGGCCTCTCCGCCGTTCTGCATCGGCCACAGGGCCTCGGGCTGGTGCACCTTGAAGTAGGCGTACGCCATCGAGCCCGACGAGATGAACGCCGCGGCGCGGGTACCGAGACCGAGGACGACCAGGCCGCCGCCGACCAGCTGGATGACGGCCGCGTACCAGCCGGGCCAGGTACCGGCGTCGACCGTGCCGCCGCCAGCCGCGCCACCGAGCACGCCGAAGAGCGAGGCGGCGCCGTGGCAGGCGAAGAGCAGGCCGATGACGATGCGGAAAAGCCCGAGGGCGTAGGGCTGGGCGCTGTTGAGACGTCCAGTCATGGTGGGGGACTCCTTCGGTTTTCGGGGACGGTAACCGAGCGGAGGCCCAAGGTTAGGGGAACCTAATCAATGCTTGCAAGTTCAACATCTGGCCATTCGGGTATTCCACTTCCGGCCGCGGACGGGACCGCTCCCGGCGCGAAGGGGACCTCCGTCGCGCCCGCCGCCGTCCGCAGCACGGCCCGCGCGATGGCGTCCGCGTCCGACAGAGTCACTGAGTCGACGCCTGGCCTGGCCCCCGCGGCCGTCACCCAGTGAACGCCCTCCGTGGGCACCCCGAACGCGAACCTCCTTGCGTGGTAACGACCTTGACGGTCAATCAGGTGATAGGGGCGAGGCGTCACGTCCACGCCTCCGGTTTCGTAGCCGTCGACGACGTGGGCGCGGCACTGGCCCGTGGCGAGGAGCCGTCCGAGCAGTTCGTCCGCCGTGCGGCGCACGTCCGGCTCGGGGAGCCGGGCCTCGACGACTGTGGTGACGGACACAGCCGACCCCGGTACGTCGGGGGAGTGCGCGAGGAACGTGCCGTCCGCGGTGGGTCGCACGTCGAGACGCGGGCCGAGTACCTCGACCACGCCCGCCTCGATGAGGGCAGTCATCTCCTCGATGCGGCGCCGGGGCGGTCCGATGGAGAGGAAAGCGTTGAGCGGCGTGTACCAGCGGTCCAGGTGCTCGCGGCGGGAGACGCCGGCCAGACCGCCGTGGTCGAGGATCAGGCGCAGTTCGTTGCGCAGGTCGCGCAGCACGTCCAGGGCGGACTTCAGCGGGCTCGCGACATTGCCGAGCGCGGCCTGAGCGGTGTCCTCGCGCAGATACGCGAGCAGCCAGGCGCGGAAGTCGTCGGGGGAGCGGAAAGTCCGGCCGGAGTGCGGCTGCGCCAGGCGGTCCCAGGACCAGCGTGCGGCTTCGGGAATCCCGAACTCGTCCAGGACCAGGGCCTCTTGGGGGCTGTGGTGCGGCGTGGCGAGGAAGGCGTCCCGGAAGTCCGGGGACCGCTCGGCGGGCCGGACGAGAGCCGTGTAGTAGACCGTCTCCACCTCCTTCGCGACCAGCGGCCATATCTCGTCGAGGAAGTCCGGGGCGTCACCGTTGTCCGCGCGCTTGCGGAAGCGGGCTATGACGTCGGAGGTGAGGACCAGCGGCTCGTGCCGTCCGTACGGGCCCTTCGCGTTGTCGCCGCGCGCCTGATAGGGAACGCCGCGCCGGGAGCCCGCGTACAGCTTCGGCTCGTGTCCCGAGCGCTGATAGCGCAGACCGCCCCCCGGAGCCGGCGTGAAGCGTCCGCCGCGGCCCTGTGTCAGGAGCGCCATGTGGTCGAAGAAGTTCAGGCCGAGCCCGCGCAGCAGGACACGTTCGCCGGGGGCGATGGCCGACAGGTCTACGTCGGCGGGGTTGGCCGGGGGTATGTGGCGCAGGCCGTGCCGTGCGGCGTGCGCGGCGAAACGCTCCTGCCCCTCGTCGCTCACCACGGGCAGGTGGCCCTGCGCGAGGACGACGGCGCTGAGCCCGGAGAGTTCACGGCCGTCGTCGAGTATGAGGCGCTGGAGTGCGAGGTTCTGGAGTGCGTGGCGCTGGAGTGCGTGGCGCTGGGCGCCGTCGTCCGTGCCGCCGTCCTCGGGGTCGAGGCGCACGGCGCGTGCCGCGTGCACTACGACCCGGACCGTCGCGGGGGCGCCGCGCAGGGTCTCGGCGAAGACCCACTCCAGATAGCGGCCGTAGCAGGCGCGCGTGGGGTAGTCGTCGGGGCCGAGTCCCGGCGCGTGCCCGGCGGCGGCCCACGCGTACAGGCTCGGGCCCGGCCTGATCGGCCCCGCGCAGTCGACGCTCTCGTCGGTGAAGAGCGTCACCTGCGAGGCGACCGTGTTCATGAGCAGCTCGCCCGGCTGGGCGGTCCGCCAGACGCGTCCAGGCCCGGGCGGAGAGGGGTCGACGACGTGGACCGTCAGTCGCGCCCCCGGTGGCAGGAGTTCGGTCGCCGAGGCGCAGAGGCGTTCCAGGACACTCGTGCCGCGGGGTCCCGCGCCGACGACGGCGACAGCGATGTCACGTCCCGGTACGGCCGCTGCGGATGGTGCGGACAAAAGCGTGGCTCCCGGGCATCGAGGGGGCGGTGGGGGGAGTGGTGGTGCTGGGGGGTGGGGGAGGCGGGAAAGGTGGGAAGGGCGGGAAGGATGGGGCAGTGGTGGCGCTGGGGAGTGGAGTGATGGAAGCGGACGGTCCGCCTCATCATGCCGCCGGAAGCCCCGAAGGCGTACCCCGTAACGGAGGTTCGCCGGATGGGTGTGGCCTGTGTCACGCGAGTGTCGCGGCACACCCCCGTCGCCGTTGCGGGGCAAGGGGAACCAAGGGGCGGCGAAGGGAAGTACGGACCGAAAAGGACGTACGGGCTGAAAGTAAGCACAGGGCGATAGGGAGTGCCGGCCGGCATGAAGCGCAGGCGGGGCCGAAAGGGAGCGCGGGCCTACGAAAGCCGTGACTCCTGCGTCGTCGCAAGACGCACGCCCACGCCCTTCACCACCTGCGCCTGATCGAGCCGCACCTCCGCCGAACGGCCGCGCAGCGTCAGTGTCATGAGCTGGTTGCCGAACCAAGGCCCGCCTGTTTTGCGCCAGTTGATGGCGGCGCGTTTGACCCGGGCGTGCCGCACGAAGCGGCGGCCCAGCGCGCGGCCCGCCCTGCTCCAGCCGAAGTGGAAGCCCAGCTTTATCGACGCGGGGATGGAGTTGTGGACGGGGGAGCACGTCAGCTGAAGGACGCGGGCGTCGGGGCCGCCGCCGGCCGGCCACGTCGGCTCGGCGATGTACGCGTGGTGGACGTCGCCGGAGAGTACGCACACCGTCGCCGGGGCGCCCGCCCCCGTGCCCACCTCGGCGATCAGGGAGGTCAGCGCGTCGAAGGACGAGGGGAACGCCGCCCAGTGCTCCAGGTCCGAGCGCCTGCGCAGGTTCTCGCCGAAACGGGCCCAGCGCGCGCCCCGTTCGCCGCGGCACATCGCGGCGTTCCAGCCCTCGGCGTCGTGGATGAGGTGCGGCAGGAGCCAGGGCAGCGACGTACCGATCAGGAGATGATCGCATCCGCCCGCGCCGTCCGACCCGCCCGCGCCGCCTGACCCGCCCGCGCCGCCCGACCCGCCCGCGCCGTCCGCCCCCTCTGTTCCGTCCGCCCCGTCGAGGGCCTGCTCGCGCAGCCAGCGGGCCTCGTCCGGGTCGATCATCGCGCGGTTCTGTTCGTCCAGGACGCGCGCCGCCCTGGTGTCGACCATGAGCAGGCGTACGCGGCCGAAGTCCCGGCGATAGCTCCAGCGGGTCGCTCCGGGGTCGGCGTCGGAGGCGGCGGCGAAGGCGCGCAGCTCGTCCGTGCCGTCGGGCGTCGCGCACAGCGAGGCGTACAGCTCGTCCCGCTCCAGCTCGGCGGGCGGCAGATTGCCGAGGTGCTGATAGACCCAGTACGACATCAGGCCGCTCAGCACGCGCTCGCGCCACCAGGGCGTCGCGCGCATCTCGGCGAGCCAGGCCGCACTGGTGTTCCAATCGTCGATCACGTCGTGATCATCGAAGATCATGCAGCTCGGCACGGTGGAGAGCAGCCACCGCACCTCGGGGTCGAGCCACGACTCGTAATAGAGGTGGGTGTACTCCTCGTAGTCCGCGACCTGGGCGCCCGGGGGGTCGTTCAGGTTCCGCCGGGCCGCGAGCCAGCGGCGCGTCGCCTCCGACGTGTTGTCCGCGTACACCTGATCGCCCAGGAGAAGCAGCACGTCCGGGCGGTCGGCGGCCGTGCCGCCGGCTATCCGGGCGGCGAGGGTGTCCAGGGCGTCGGGTCCGACGGGGTCGTGCTCCCCGCTCGGCCGGGCCGCCCAGCGGCAGGAACCGAACGTGACACGGAATGCCTCGTCGGCGCCCCCGCCCGGCGTGCGGATGGTGCTCGGCGGGAAGGGTGAGTCCGGCAGCGGCCACACGGGGGCGCCGCCGTCACCGAGCCGCACCTCGTACGCGGTCTCCGTGCCCGGATTCAGACCCGTGACCGGAATGAGCGCGTAGTGGTGGCCCGCGATCTGGAACGTGTCGGCCGTGCCCTTGGCGCCGTCCGCGCACCGCACCTCGGCGGTGCAGGGCCGGTCGGTCTCGACCCAGACCGTCGCCGTCGAATCGTCGACGTACCTCAGCAGCGGACCCAGGCGCAGCCGTGCCACGATGATCACTCTCCTCCGTCGCCCCGTACGGTACGGAACGACGGAGGTCCGTGGCGAGGTTCCGGGGATTCCCGCTGGTCCGGGGGTTCCCCCTGGTCCGGGGGTTCCCCCTGGTCATCCGGGGATTCCCGCTGCTCGCAGGTGCGCGGCCTCAGCAGCCGTTGAGGATCGAGGACAGCTTCGTCTTCTCCGCCGCGTTCACCGTGAGGTTGTAGTGGTGCTTCACGTCTACCCACATCCGGGCGTAGTAGCAGTGGTACGACGCCGTGGGCGGCATCCACTCGGCCGGGTCCTGGTCGCCCTTGCTCTGGTTGACGTTGTCGGTGACGGCGATCAGCTGCGGCCGGGTGAGGTCGTTGGCGAAACCTTCCCGCTGGGCGGTGGTCCAGCCGCTCGCGCCGGACTTCCAGGCCTCGGAGAGCGGGATGACGTGGTCGATGTCGACGTCGGACGCCGCGGTCCAGGTGCCGCCGTCGTAGGGGGACTTCCAGGTGCCCGACGTGGCCGCGCAGCTGGAGTCCTGCTGGACGTTCGTGCCGTCGCGCTTGAGGACGACCTCGCGGGTGTTGCAGGCGCCGGACTGAGTCTTCCAGTGCGGGAACTTCTCACGGCTGTAGCCGTCGGACGAGCCCTCGGCCTTCTCCGTGAGCTGGCCGAGGTAGGTGCGGGCGGTGGCGGCGGAAACAGGGGCCGGGGGAGCGGCCTGGGCGGGCGCGCCGGTGAGGAGGGCCGCTCCGGAGGCGAGGGCGGTCAGGGCGGTGAGAGTGGCGAGGCGTCGACGCGCGTAGACAGCGGGCATGCGAACTCCCTTGTTGTGGGGGGATGTTGGCCGTTGGCGCGGCCATGGTGACGCGGCGGGGTTTCCTGTGGATGTGCGTCAGGTGACAGGGTCGCGTCAAACAGGTGCTCAGTTCAAGAGTTCTGGCGCCGTGTCATGTCCGCTCACGCGTACGGGAGTTGCCGAACGGGCGTCCGAAAAGACGTCGCGTGTGGCCGGGGTCACTTTCCCGCGGGGTCGAAAGGCCCTGGTCCGGGGCGTGCGGACGTCCCGTACGATGGATGGCGCAGAAGGGGAGTAGCTCTTCGCCGGACCGTCGACATACTGCTCAGCTCGCCTGAGCCGGCGCCCGGAGGCAGGTCCCGTCATCGACGCGGCCGGCCAGCGAGACCTTCGGCAAGCAGTGCCCGACGTACGCGACCGTGTGCGTCCGTGTGTGCTGCCGTGCCGAGGTGTCGTACGTGATGTACAGATTGCTCTCGGTGGGGCAGCCCCGACCGATTGAGGAACCTTGATCAGCATCAGCGTGACGGCGCTCGTGTTCGGCGTCGTCTTCCTTGCCGAACTCCCGGACAAGACAGCGCTGGCCGGGCTCGTCCTCGGGACGCGCTACCGCGCCTCGTACGTCTTCGCCGGGGTCGCCGCCGCCTTCGTCGTCCATGTCGTGCTCGCCGTGGCGGCGGGCAGCGTGCTCACCCTCCTGCCGCAGCAACTCCTGCACGCGCTGACCGGCGTCCTCTTCCTCGGCGGCGCGGCCATGCTGCTCCTGAAGGGCGGCGAGGAGGAAGAAGAGGTCCGCGAGCCCAAGGACCAGAGCTTCTGGAAGGTGTCGGGCGCCGGATTCATGCTGATCCTGGTCGCCGAGTTCGGGGACCTGACGCAGATCATGACCGCGAACCTGGCCGCCCGGTACGACGACCCGCTCTCCGTCGGTCTCGGTGCGGTGCTCGCGCTGTGGGCGGTCGCCGGACTCGGGATCGTCGGCGGAAAGGCGCTGATGAAGCGCGTGCCGCTGTCGCTCATCACCAAGATCGCGGCGCTCCTGATGCTGGGGCTCGGTGTGTGGAGCCTGTATGAGGCGATTGCCTGAGGTGCCTGAGGTGCCTGAGGTGTCTGAAGTACCTGACGTGACTGACGTGCCTGGCCTGTCTGGGTCGTCCGACATGCCGCGTCTGTCACGTCTGTCGCGTCTGGTTTAGTTGGGTGCCTGGGGCATCCAATTGGGTCGCCGTTGTGGGTGTGACCTGCGGTGCTGGCGTCTGGGAGCCTCTTTTTGTACCGTGTGGGAACAAAGTGGCTCCGCCCGTGTTCCCTGACCGGCGGGCGGAGCCGCCTTGATCTTTTCTCCGCACGCACCCTCCGCGGAGATTCCCTCTGTGCTCTGGAGTACGTCGATGACGGCTGAGACCGCCACTGTTCTGACCGCCCGGGCCCTCCTCCTGGACATGGACGGGACCCTCGTCAACTCCGATGCCGTGGTCGAGCGCTGCTGGCAGCGCTGGTCGGAGCGGCACGGGCTCGACTTCGACGAGGTCATCAAGGTCGTCCACGGGCGGCAGGGGTACGCGTCGATGGCGGTGCTGCTGCCGGAGCGGCCCATGGAGGAGAACTACGCGGAGAACCGCGAGATGCTGGCCGCCGAGACCGCGGACATGGACGGCGTCGTGCCGGTGCCGGGGGCCGCTGCCTTCCTGGAGTCCCTCGAAGGGCTCCCGCACGCGCTCGTGACGTCCGCCGACGTGCCGCTGTCCACCGGGCGGATGGCCGCGGCCGGTCTTTCGCTGCCCGACGTGCGGGTCACCGCGGAATGCGTGGGGGCGAGCAAGCCCGACCCCGAGGGGTTCCTCAAGGGGGCCGCCGAGCTGGGATTCGACCCCGCCGACTGCATCGTCTTCGAGGACTCCGGGGCCGGGATAGCCGCGGGGCTCGCGGCGGGCATGCGGGTCGTCGGGATAGGCCCCAGGGCCGGGGAGTACGGGCCCACCGTGCATGTCGCCGACCTGACGCAGGTGCGGGTCACCGCCGCCGGGGACGGGACGCTTCAGCTGACGATCGGCTGAGGCCGATCTGATCCGAGCCGGAGCCGGAGCCCGGGGCTCGGGCCGGAGCCCCGGGCCCAGGGCGTCGCCCGGCTCACCCCCCGGCGGCTACCGCCGAGGCCGATGCTCCCGAGGCTCCGACGTCTCCGCCTCTAGCGCCGCCCGCGTCTCCTCCCCGTAGACCCCCCGCTCGTCCTTCCGCACGCCGCGGGCGAACTGGTAGCGGGCCACCGCGTCCGCGACTTGGGCGTCGTAGGTGCCGTCGGGCTCCTCCATGTACAGGTAGAGCTGTTGCAGGCGGCGCTGCAGCTCCACGACATCCGGGCCCCGGTCGCCCTGGCTCAGGACGGTGCCGGACGACGGTGCGTCCGACTGCGCCGATTCCGTGGCGCGCGCCGTCGAGCGGCTCGGCGGCCTGGTGGGTCTCGCCTCGTCCGATGCCGAGCGTGAGGGTGACGGGGTCGGGCTCGCCTCGCGTGACGTGGACGGGTCCGGGGACGGTGACGCGGGCGTGGCGGGCGGCGGCGTGGAAGCCGTCGCCGTCTGTGTGCCGGTGCCGGACGGGGCGTTCACCGCGCGCGTCGGCACCTCGGGCAGCGCGCGGTCGTCCCGCTGCGGCTTGTCGGGCGGCAGCAGCACCGCGGCGAGCACCGCGACGGTGATGACCGCCACCGCGCCCACGCCCGCGAACAGGCCGATGCGCACGCGCCGCGGCTCCGGTTCCTCGTCGTACGGAAGGCCGTCTTCGTACGGAGGGCCGTCACCGTACGGAAGGCCGTGCCGCCGAGGGGGCGGGGACAGGCGGGGGCCGTCCTTTGCCGTGCCGCCCGCCGCGAAGAGACCCACGTCCGCCGAGCGTGGCGGAGCCGTCGCCTCCGGCGGGAGAACGTGGGCGGCGGCCGCCGCGGGTTCGGTGGCCGCGGCATCGTCCCCGGTGCCGGGCTCCGGCAGGGTCACGTACGGACGTATCCGCAGCGGATCGAAATCCTCCGCCGCCGCGGCGTCGGCCGACCGCGCTTCCCGTGCCGCGTCCGCGACCCGCTCCGTACAGCCGCAGGCGGGCGCGCCGCCCTGCTCGCGCGCGGTACCGCACTCCGGACACCGCGGCCCCTCTGCGGCGCCGCTCGAACGCATTTCGTCGCTGCTCACTCTTTCGTACCCCACCCCTAGAGAACTCCAGCGATTATGCAGATCTTGGCCTCAACAGGCCATAACGGGTCTCACGGACCAGGATGGAGGGGAGGACCCCGCAGGACACGCAGGGCGCCCTCAGGAGGTGTGTGTCCATGACACAGGACGTCAGCGCCCGCCCCGTGGAGCCGGAGCCGGACCCCGCCCCCCGGCCGCGGGACGGGCACGCGCACGGCGGTGTGCTGGTCTCCATCGGCGCGCTGCTGCTCGGCATGCTGCTCGCCGCTCTCGACCAGACCATCGTCTCCACCGCACTGCCCACCATCGTCAGCGAACTCGGCGGCATGGAGCACCTGTCCTGGGTCGTCACCGCGTATCTGCTTGCCGCGACGGCCGCGACGCCGCTCTGGGGCAAGCTCGGCGACCAGTACGGCCGCAAGAAGCTGTTCCAGCTGGCCATCGTGATCTTCCTGATCAGCTCGGCCCTGTGCGGCATGGCGCAGAACATGCCCCAGCTCATCGGCTTCCGTGCGCTCCAGGGCATCGGCGGCGGCGGTCTGATGGTGCTGTCGATGGCGATCGTCGGCGACATCGTCTCCCCGCGCGAACGAGGCAAGTACCAGGGTCTGTTCGGTGCGGTCTTCGGCGCCACCAGCGTCCTGGGACCGCTGCTCGGCGGCCTGTTCACCGAGCACCTCAGCTGGCGCTGGGTCTTCTACGTCAACCTGCCCATCGGCGTCGTCGCGCTCGTCGTCATCGCCGCCGCCCTGCACATCCCGGTGCGCTCGACGAAGCACACCATCGACTACCTCGGCACCTTCCTCATCGCGGCCGTCGCCACCTGCCTCGTCCTCGTCGCCTCGCTCGGCGGCACCACCTGGGACTGGGCGTCGCCGCAGATCATCGGCCTCGCGGTGCTCGGCGTCGTGCTCGCGGTGGCGTTCGTCGCCGTCGAGCGCAAGGCGGCCGAACCGGTCATTCCGCTGAAGCTGTTCCGTGTCAGGACGTTCACCCTCTCCGCGATCATCAGCTTCGTGGTCGGCTTCGCGATGTTCGGCGCGATGACCTATCTGCCGACGTTCCTCCAGGTCGTCCAGGGCGTATCGCCGACGATGTCGGGCGTGCACATGCTGCCGATGGTCGTCGGCATGCTGATCTCGTCGACCGCGTCCGGCCAGATCGTCAGCCGTACGGGCCGCTGGAAGGTGTTCCCGGTCGCGGGCACCGGCATCACGGCGCTCGGCCTGCTCCTGCTCCACCAGCTCAGCGAGCAGAGCAGCACGGCCGAGATGAGCGCCTACTTCTTCGTCTTCGGCTTCGGGCTCGGCCTCGTCATGCAGGTCCTCGTGCTGATCGTGCAGAACGCGGTGCCGTACGGGGACCTGGGCGTCGCCACGTCCGGCGCGACGTTCTTCCGCTCCATCGGCGCCTCGTTCGGAGTCGCCATCTTCGGCACGATCTTCGCCAACCGCCTCGTCGCCAAACTGTCCGACGCCGTAGCCGGCCAGGCGCTGCCACCCGGCGTCAGCGCGGACTCCCTGAAGGCCGACCCGCGCGGCATCGCCGAACTCCCGGCGGCGCTGCGCCCCGGCGTCCTGCACGCGTACGCCTCGGCCATCACAGACGTCTTCCTCTACGCGGCGCCCGCGGCCCTGGTCGCCTTCGTCCTCGCCTGGTTCCTGCGCGAGGACAAGCTGCGACGCTCGGTCACGGCGCCCGACACGACGCAGACGCTCGCAAGCAACCCCGTCGAGCGCTCGTCGCACGACGAGGTGGCGCGGGCCCTTTCGGCCCTCGGCACCAGGGAGGGCCGCCGCGAGATCTACGTACGCATCACGGAGCGCGCGGGCCTGGACCTGCTGCCCGCCGCCAGCTGGCTCCTGCTGCGCATCAGCCGCCACGGCCACGTCGAACCGGCGACGCTCGCCGACCGCAGCACCGTGCCGCTGTCGGTCATCACGGCGGCGTCCCGCCAGGTCGAGGAGCGCCGTCTCGCCCGCCGCGAGGGTATGTGCCTGACCCTGACCGACGAGGGGCGCACGGCGGTGGCGGCCCTGTCCAAGGCACGCGAGCAGTCCCTCGCCGAGCTGCTCGGCGACTGGTGGGGCCCCGACCGGCCCACCGACCTGGTCAAGCTCGTCGAGGAACTCGGCGCCGAGATGTGCGGCTCCGACGCCGAACGGCCGCACAACGGCAGGCTGGCGCAGCACGGCATGGCCGCCTGAGCCGCGCCGCGCCTGCGGGCGTTCAACTGGCCGCGGAGCCGAGCTTCTTGACGTACCAGCACTCGGCGTACTGCCGCTCGGTGAGCGGCTCGCTCTCCTCGTAGCCGTGCCGTGCGTAGAGCGCCCTTGCCTCGACCAGATCGAGGCGCGTGTCGAGGATGATCTGCTCCGCCCCGAGCGCGCGGGCCGCGTCCTCGGCCGCGGCGAGGAGGAGCGCGGCGCCGCCCCTGCCGCGCATGTCCTCGCGGAGGAAGACGCGCTTGAGCTCGGCGGTACTGATGCCCTTCATGTCGCCCAGGAGCCGCACGCCCGCCGTCCCCGCGGGTTCGCCGCCGTACCGCGCGACAAGGAGTGTGCCGGTGGGCGGGCGCAGGCCGTCGCCCGTCTCGGCCGCGATCTCGCGCTCCAGCTCGTCGGGCGTGGTCCTGCGACCCTCGTGAAGGAGGTAGTAACGGTCGCTGACCTCGGTGTAGTACGTGCGCCAGAGCGCGGCGGCGACAGGGGAGTCGACCGCTTCCGGGACGATGGCCCACGGGCCGCCGAGGAGGGGATCGACATCGACCCGGGTCACGGCGCTCACTCCTTGCGCCCGGTCGCGGCGATACCGACGCCGAGCCCGATCATGGTGAGGCCGCCGGCCCCGCCGACCATCGAGAGCCGCCGCGGCGAGTGCGCGAACCAGCCGCGCGCGGTGGCCGCGGCGAGGCCCCAGACGCTGTCGCAGGTGATGGCGATGGCGTTGAAGACCAGACCGAGCAGCAGCATCTGCAACATGACGTGCCCCTGCTCGCGGTCGACGAACTGCGGCAGCACGGCGGCGAAGAAGATGATGGTCTTGGGGTTGGCCACACCGACGGCAAACCCTTCCCACAGCGTACGCAGACCGCTGTGTGCGGGGCCGTCACCGATGAACGCGGCGTGCAGCGACGTACGTTGGCGCACCGCCTTGATCCCCAGATAGACCAGGTAGGCGGCGCCGAGCAGCTTGAGCGCCGTGAAGACGACGACCGAGCGCTCCACGACGGACCCGACACCGAGCGCGACGGCCACGACGAGTACGTACGCGCCGATCGTGTTTCCCACCACCGTGGTCAGCGCGGCGCGGCGCCCCTGCGCGAGGGCCCGCCCGATCACGAACAGGACGCTGGGCCCGGGGACCACGATCAGCAGGAAGGACATGGCCGCGAAGGCGAGTATCCGGTCTGTGGACATCATGAGATCCATCGGACCACGGGGGCGACGCGCTCCGGTATCGGTTTTCCCGCTCCCGGTCCCGCTCCGGTCCGCCCGCCTCCCCCCGGCGGGCTTTCCGTGCGGTTTGCGACTACTGCCCCTTGGGCGCGGCCTGCGTCACGACCTCGAACGACCACACCGCGGCGCTGCTCGACGCGGGCTTGGGCCGCTCACCGCCCGCCGCGCCGCCGCCCTGGTGGGCCGACTTCATGGGGCCCTCCATCCACGCCTTGAAGGACTCCTCGTCGCGCCAGCGGGTGTAGACCAGGTAGTCGTCGGTCCCTTCGACGGGGCGGAGAAGCTCGAACCACTCGAAGCCGTCCGAGCTCTCCACGGCGCCGGCGCGGGACGCGAAGCGCTGCTCCAGGATCTCTCGCTGCTCGGCAGGCACGGTCAGGACGTTGATTTTCACGATGCTCATCCGCCCATCCTCGCGCATGCCTCCGACAGGATCGGTCCGGGTGCGTGCCTCCGAGAGGCTCAGTCCGGGTGCACGCCTCCGAGACTCAGTCCGGGTGCCGCTCGCGCCAGGTGCGGGCCACCTCGTCGACGTCGAAGGGCTTCAGACCCAGGGGCGGGCCCGGCGGCGGCATGCGCAGGGCCTCGGTGATCTTGGCGTTGAGTTCCGTCACCAGCCGTCGGGCCGCTCGCTCGGACGGGGCGTCGGGCGCGGCGGCGAGTACGTCCTCGGCCTCCTTGCGCAGGGCGAGAGTCGGAGGGAGGTGGGATAGGCCCTCGCGGGCCATTTTCTGCTTGATCCACCACGTTTCGTCGTGCGAGGTGGTGTTGAGGGCGTCGGGGAGCGGTTTGCCGCGGCCCGGCAGAGTGGCGAAATCGCCGCGCTCCTCGGCCTCACGGATCTGCTTGTCGATCCATGACTCGAAGTCGACTCCAGGTGGCTTCCGTTCGGTCATGGGTTCATTGTTCCAAGGGCCAGTGCATTCGTGCGAGGGCCGACTTAGGATGCGGCGGCGCGGTGCGGAGCGGCCGGAAGCGCGTTCCGGGGTTCGCGTCCGGTTCGTCGTGAGTGGCCGGTAGCGGTCGAGAGCGCTCGGGAGCGGTCGTGAGTGGCCGGGAGTAGGGGGACGTACGTGCTGGAGCTGACCATGGCCTCCATGGCCGGGGCGGACGAGGGGGCGACCGCGGGCATGCTCATGGCTGACGCCCCGAGCGCACCGGGTGCCGTGTTGCGGGTGGGACGTGATCGCGGGGTGTGCCGTCTCGTGCCGCCGGACGACTGGCTGTTCGTGTCGCGCACGCATCTGGAGTTCCGCTGCGGGACCGACGGGGCCTGGACCGTCACCTGGCTGCGCGGCTCGCATCCCGAGCCGGCGTCGGAGGTGCGCCTCACGGTGAGCGGGGTGGCGCTGCCCCTCGAATACGGGGGGACGGCGCCGCTGCCACGGGGCGGCTCCGGCGATGTCGTGATCCAGGACCGGGCCGGGCCGCGCAGCGTGAACGTCGGGTTCTATCACGAGGGTTGAGGTCGGAGGGCCCTGGCTTTAGTCAACTTTGGTCAAGGGGACGTCGGGGGTCAGGCCAGTACGCGGGCCAGGGCCAGGCCGTCGTAGCCCTTCGTGCCCACCGTCTGAAGCGCCGTGCCGGTCAGCTTCGGGTGCCGGGCGATGAGTTCGAGCGCCTTGCGGGTGCCCTGCACGCCGGGGTCGGTGCTGTCGGCGTCGACGACCCCGCCGCTCCGTACGACGTTGTCGACGATGATGAGGCTGCCGGGGCGGGTGAGCTTGAGCGCCCACTCCACGTAGTGCGGGTTGTTGACCTTGTCCGCGTCGATGAAGACAAGGTCGAAGGGGCCCGCGTCCTCGTCGGCGAGCGCGGCGAGGGAGTCGAGGGCCGGGCCCACCCGGACCTCGGTGAGCTTGTCGAGGCCGGCGCGGGCGAGGTTGCCGCGGGCCACGTCGGCGTGGACCGGTGAGTACTCCAGGGTGATCAGCCGGCCGTCCGCGGGCAGGGCGCGGGCCAGCCAGATCGTGCTGTAGCCGCCGAGCGTGCCGATTTCGAGGATGCGCCGCGCGCCCTGGATCTGGGCCAGGAGCTGGAGCAGCTTGCCCTGGTTCGGCGCGACGCTGATCTGCGGCAGACCGGCGGCGTCGCTGTCGTGGAGGGCCGCGGTCAGCGCCTCGTCGGCGGGTGCGAGCAGGTCGGTGAAGTACGTGTCCACCGCGTTCCATTGCTGCTGGGTCATGAGGGCCTTCCGGTTTTCGTTAGGTTCGCTAACGATGTTAGTCGGGGGAGGGCCGATTGTCAGTGGGGACTCGCATACTGGGGTCGTCGGGATGTGCGGGCGTGACGTGGGCCGTTGGCTGCGGGGGTTGAGATGACGTACGGGACCGAGCAGGTGTTGCCGGCGGCTGCGATCAGGAGGCTTGCCGATCGTTGGCTGCCGCTGATGGCCGGGCGTGCGGAGGCCGGGACTCCGGGGGACTTCGTGTGCTCGCCCGCCGGGCTGTGGCTCGCCCTTGCCGCGGTCGCGGTGGGTGCGCGGGGGGAAACCGCCGGGGAGCTGCGGGAGTTGCTCGGCGTCGCGGGGGAGGATGCCGCCGGTGTGGTCACGACGGCCGCGGGGGCGCTGGCCGAGACGGACGCGGTGGCCGTCGCCACCGGGGTGTGGAGCCGCGTCCCGGTGTACCGCGCTTATCGCGAGGCGCTGCCTGACGTGGGGTTCGGGCCGATGGACCCGGAGGGCA
The DNA here is from genome assembly GCF_014649775.1 of Streptomyces longisporoflavus. Taxonomy (GTDB): domain Bacteria; phylum Actinomycetota; class Actinomycetes; order Streptomycetales; family Streptomycetaceae; genus Streptomyces; species Streptomyces longisporoflavus. The sequence continues at coordinate 184,064 of NZ_BMTR01000005.1, forward strand.
TCGATGCCTGGGTGCGGGAGGCGACGGGCGGGCTGATCGAGCGGCTGCCGGTGGTCATCACTCCGGAAGTGCTCCTTGTGCTGGTCAATGCCCTCGCGCTCAAGGCGCGCTGGGAGGTCCCCTTTGAGGGCGCCGGTACGCGCGACCAGGACTTCACGGACGCGCTCGGCGTGCGGCACCGGGTGCCCACCATGCACCGGCCCGTCCCGCTGAACTGCGCTTGGACGGTGGGCGGGGCGAGCGTCGTCGAGCTGAAGTGCCGGACGGAGGGCGGGCGGGCGCCCGCGCGGGTGCGGTTCGTCCTCGGCGAGCCGGGGGCGGGTGCCGCAGAGGTGCTGCCGCTCGCTTGGGCGCCGGAGGGGCGGTGGACCGGGATCGACGCCGAGCAGATCAACATGGCGGTGCCGCGGATGTCCTTGCGGACACGGGTCGACGCTTCGGAGCAGTTGGCCGCGCTGGGGGTGCGGTGGGCCTTCGGGGAGGGGGCCGACTTCTCCGGGATGTCGCCGGAGCGGCTCGCGATATCGCAGGTGGTGCAGGAGGCGGTGGTGAAGGTCGCGGAGGAAGGGGTTGAGGCGGCGGCGGTTACTGCTGTGCCTATGGCGCCGGGCAGTGCGTATGTTCCTCGGCGGATCGAGTGGCTTGCCTTTAATCGGCCGTTCGGGGTTGTTGTGCTTGATGGGGCGGGGGAGGTGCCTTTGTTTGTTGCTTGGCAGGCGGGGGTGCCGGTGGGGTAGGGCGGGGGTTTTTCCCCGACCCCGCCCCTTCCCGAAAACCCGCTCGGCGCGGGGGCCCTGGGGTTGCCGCAATCACCGGCTCCGCCGGGTTCGTCCTCAAACGCCGGACGGGCTGAAACGGGCCCGTTATTACTTCTCCACCGCCGGCGGTGATCCCGGCAGTGGGCGGCCCGCGCTTTCGCTCGTGAACCACACCGCGATGCCGCCCACGACGGCCGCCGCCATCATGTAGTACGCGGGCATCATCATGTTGCCCGTCGCGCCGATCAGGGCCGTGACGACCAGGGGGGTCGTGCCTCCGAAGATCGATACGGAGATGTTGAAGCCGATGGAGAGGGAGCCGTAGCGGACCTTCGTCGGGAACAGGGCCGGGAGCGTCGACGGCATCGAGGCCGTGAAGCAGACCAGGAGCAGGCCCAGTGCCGCCATGCCGAGGCCGATCGCCCAGAGCGAGCCCTGGCGGATCAGGAGCAGGGCCGGGACCGAGAGGAGCAGGAAGCCCGCGCAGCCCGCGGCGATCACCGGGCGGCGGCCCACGCGGTCGGTCAGCGCGCCCGCGAACGGCTGGACGCACATCATCAGCGCCATCACGGCGAGCACGACCAAGAGCCCGTGCGTCTCGTCGTACTTCAGCTCGCTCGTCAGGTAGCTCGGCATGTACGAGAGCAGCATGTAGTCCGTGACGTTGAAGACCAGGACCAGGCCCATGCACAGGAGCAGCGCCTTCCACTGGCCCTGGACCATGTCGCGCAGCCGCACCTTCGGGCGGGACTGCTCGTCCTTGTGCGCCTTGGCGAGCTCCGCCGCGAACGCCGGGGTCTCCTCCAGCTTCATCCGCAGGTACAGGCCGATCAGGCCCATCGGGCCCGCGATCAGGAAGGGGATGCGCCAGCCCCAGGAGAGGAGGTCATCGGTGGAGAGGAGGGCCGTCATCAGGGTGACCAGGCCCGCGCCGCCGATGTAACCCGCGAGGGTGCCGAACTCCAGCCAGCTGCCGAGGAAACCCCGCTTCTTGTCGGGGGAGTACTCGGCGATGAAGGTGGACGCGCCCGCGTATTCGCCGCCCGTCGAGAAGCCCTGCACCAGGCGGGCGATCAGCAGGAGGACCGGGGCGCCTACGCCGATGGACGCGTAGGAGGGGATGAGGCCGATCGCGAAGGTGCCCGCCGCCATCATGATCATGGTGAGGGCGAGGATCTTCTGGCGGCCGATGCGGTCGCCGAGGGGGCCGAAGACCATGCCGCCGAGCGGGCGGATCAGGAAGGCCGCGGCGAAGGCGCCGAAGGTGGAGAGAAGCTGGGCCGTCGGGTTGCCCGAAGGGAAGAAGACCTTGCCGAGCGTCACGGCGATGTAGCTGTAGACGCCGAAGTCGAACCACTCCATCGCGTTGCCGAGTGCCGCCGCCTTCACTGCCCTCTTGACCAGCACCGGGTCGACGACGGTGGCGTCCGATCGGACGTCCGACGGGACATCCCCTGATGCGGACGCGGACGGAGGGGCCTGTGTCCGGGAGGTCTGCTGGACTGCGGGTGCGACGGGGGCGGCTGCCGGCAAGGGTTCGCTCGCCTGCCTCTCGGTGGACGACAAGGACAGAGCCGCCCAGCTGGGGGACGGCTCGAAAACGACCATAGGTGTAGGCAGCATCATTACGTTGGGTCATCAAGTAAGCGCTCACCGTTCTGAATGTGGCGCTATGCAGCATGAATGGTTCCGCTTGTGAAGGCGGCGGCGCGGCCCGTTTGTGATCTATGTCGCCGTTCCGCCAAGGAACCGCATGGTGGGCCCGGCAGGCGTCTCATGGAGGGGAAGTGGACACTGGATGGAGATCCTGCGAGCCGCCGGACGAATCAGTCAGTCGGGAAGTCTGCGCAAAAGCCGGTAGAAAGCGGTGGTGGCCGACAGGTGAAATGGGGGTTGCCCGCGTCTCTCCTGAGGGCGCGAGCCTCTCGGAGCCGACTGCCGCCCGGAGAGAGCCGACGGAGAACTCTCGCGGCGGGCCGGACGTTGGGACCGAGCAGAGACGAAGAACGGGGCGGGAGGGCCGACGACGCGTGGCGAATGTTGAGCACCGGGGACCGGGAAACACCTTCGGGGCGGGAGCACCGGGTGCACCGCAGGCGCGGATCGGGGCGGTCCGCGCCGCCCTCTGGCTGATCGCCGCCGTACTGGCGCTGCGGCAGCTGATCGTCGTCCTGCGCACGCCGGAGAGCGAGCGGCTCACCGATCTGGAGACCTGGATCGGTCCGGAGGGCGTCCTCCATGTGAACGGCTCCTTCTACGACACGGACAAGTTCACCGGCACGCCCTTCGCGGGACTCGTGCTCAAACCGTTCTCCCGCGCCGCCGAACAGGCGCTCGGCTGGGGCTGGACGTTCGGCACGCTGATCCTGGTCGTCATCCTCGGCCTGGTCGCCGCCCGCGCCCTGCCGCAGCCCGTGTCCCGGCGCACCTCACTGCTCGCCGCGCCCGTCGCGATCTGCCTCCTGATGCTGTCGCTCCCGGTGCGCAACACCCTGTACCTCGGCCAGACCAGCATCCTTCCCGTTCTCCTCGTCCTGCTCGGATGCTTCGCGGTCCGCGGGGAACGCGCCAGCGGCGTCCTCGTCGGCGTCGCGGCCGCGCTCCAGCCCACCGTGCTGCTCTTCGCCGCGCTGTTCTGGTTCACCGGCCGCAGACGCGCCGCCCTCTCCACCGGCGCCACCTTCCTGGCCTGCACCGCGCTCGCCTGGGCCGCGATGCCGCACGACTCGTGGACGTACTGGATCCACCACCTTGCGGGAGCGGGCCTCGGCGCGAACCCGGGCGGCCTCGCCAACCAGTCGCTGCACGGCGCGCTGCTCCGGTTCGGCCTCGAAGGGCCCCTGGAGATCACCCTCTTCGTCGTCCTGGGGCTGACCGTCATCGGGTTCGGCCTGCGCCGTGCCGTGCGCTACGCCGAGGACGGGCAGCTGCTGCTCGCCGTCGCGATCACCGGCTGCGTCGCGGTCGCCGTCTCGCCGACGACCTGGCAGCACCAGCTCCTGTGGGTGCTGCTCGCGGTGGTCGGCCGGGTCGGCAAGAAGCAGTCCGACCGGTACATGTGGCCGGTGGCCGTCGTCCTCGTGTCGACGCTGCCCGCGAAGATGATGCTGCCGAACATGCCGGTCGTGGAGCCGATCCGCGACAACATCGTGCTGATCGCCGCCCTCGCCGCCGCCACCGTCGTACCGTTCCTGTCCCGTACGGCGCCGCAGTACCAAACGCCAGTCCCGACCGACTACGCCCGCCCCGCCCCCGCGCGCTGGAGCTGGGTGCCGCTGCTCCCGTTCTGGCGCCGTGTCACCACCCGTCCGAACCTCCTGCTCGAACTGCTCCTGATCCGCGTCGGCTACTCCGCCTACCAGCAGGCGCGGCTCGCCGCGACGGGCGGCACCAACTCGGGCGGGCGGGCCACCGCCGAGCACCACGGCGAGCAGATCCACTCGATCGAGCAGTTCCTGCACATCGACGTCGAGCACTGGGTCAATCACGCGGTGGTGAAGGTCGGCTGGCTGGAGGAGTTCTTCAACTTCTACTACACGTCGTTCCACTTCGTGGTGCCGCTGACCGTGCTCGGCGTGCTCTACGTCCGGCGCCCCGCCGACTACCGCTGGGCGCGCACCGCGCTCGGCTTCGCGACGATCCTCGCGCTCGTCGGGTTCTGGCTCTACCCCCTTGCCCCGCCGCGCCTGATGCCCGACCTGGGCTTCATCGACACGGTCCACGGCGTGCAGGACTTCACCAAGCCGGAGTACGGCACACTGACCGCGCTCACCAACCAGTACGCGGCGATGCCCTCGCTGCACTTCGGCTGGTCGCTGTGGTGCGGCGTGGTGATCGTGGCCCTCGCCCCGAAGTGGTGGATGAAGGCGCTCGGTCTGCTGCACCCGCTGTTCACGGTCTCCGCGATCGTCGCCACCGGAAACCACTGGATCCTGGACGCGGTGGGCGGCGCGGCCGTGGTCGGCGCGGGCTTCGGCCTCGGCTACCTCCTGGCGGGGCCCCGGGTCGGCAGGACCCTGAAAGTGGCCACAGGAGCCGAGCCGGCCACAGGAAGCGAGCCGGTCCCTGGTGCCAAGCCGGTCATCGACATGTCGAAGGACTCGGCGAAGGACCGTACCCCGAGCTGATCTTGTACGTCCCCGGCGCGGACGCCGTGAGCCGGGTGAAGTCGCCGTGCCGCTTCAGGCAGGCCCCCTCCGCCCGGAGCCACGGTGAGTACACCAGGCGCAGCGTCACCGGCTCGCGGGTAGGCACGCGGACGGTCATCGTCGACCCGGTGGACCGGACGACGGACGCGGGCTCCGACACCATCGGCACCGCGTTCTTCACCCGGAACACCCGCCAGTGGGCGTCCCGCCACACCGGTTCGAGCCACTTGGGCCCACTGGCGACAAGGGCGGCCTCGTCCTCGGCGAACCCGTCCGGCTTGCCCGAGGGAAGGACCACATAGCCGACCGCCCACTTGTCCAGCCACGCCCGGTAGGTGGCGGCCGAGAAGGACCCGTCGTAGAAGAGGCGGCCACGCTCGATGTCGAGCTGCCGGTTCCAGCCGCGCGCCATGTTCACGTACGGGGCAAGGGCCGTGGCCTCGCGGTGATTGCGGGCCGGGACCACCTCCACGCGCCCCCGGTCGGCGCCGAGCCGCTCCAGCTCCCGCACCACGCCCCGGGTGTCGGCCGCCCACTCCGGCACGGTCGTCGACACCGTCAGATCGTCCGCCGTCTTCTGCCCCACCCAGGCCGATGAGAGGACGAGCGCGACGGTGAGCACGATGCGGCGCCTGCGGGTCAGCGCGGGAATCAGCAGCGCGCCGAGCAGCGCGGTGGGCGCGAGCAGCTCGGCCAGGCGCTCCACGTTCGTGCCGATCGGGGACGGGATGAGATACGTCAGAACCGTCCCCGCCGCGTACACCCCCGCCCCCCACCGCAGCACCCGCCACTCGCGCGGCGCCGCCACGATGAGCGCGAGGCTGAAAAGGACGGGCGGGAAGATCCGGTCGAACGGCATCAACTGCTCGCCGTTGAACGGGAAGAGCACGGTCGTCGCGCCCACGACCACCACCGGCGGCACGATGAGGGCCGCGGCCCGCCCCCAGTCCCGTACGAGGAAATAGGCGGCGCCCGCCACCACGAGGAAGAGGCCCGCCACCGGGCTGGACATGGTGGCGAGCGCCGCGCACACCACGGCGGCCGCCACCCGCCGCTCCCGCACGAGCACCAGGCACGCGGCGAACCCGAAGGCGATGCCGAGGGCGAACGTCGTGCGCCCCGAGGCGACGTTGCACCACACGGCGAGCGAGGCGAGGACCGCGGGCCACAGCGGGCGCCGTATCCCGGTGCGCTCGACCAGGGAGGCGACCAGCCAGGCACCGGCGACGCCCGACACCACCGTCACCGTCTTCACGCCCACGGCGGCCATCAAGTAGGGCGAGATAAGGCTGTAGTTGGCGGTGTGCATGCCGCCGTACCAGAACAGGCCGTACGCGGATGCCCCGTGCTCGGAGGCGAAGCGCGCCCAGGCGTACTGTGCCGCGAGGTCGCCGCCGCCGGTGGCGAGGAAGGCCGCCCACACCGCGTACAGCGGGAGGGTGGGCAGGGTGGCGATGAGCGGGATCCGGTGGCGCCGGACGAAGGCACGGAAGGATGCCCTCCGCTCTGACGGCGTTCTGCCCGATGGTGCGAGAGAGAGTCCGGCGGAGACCACGGCACCGTTTCCGTTCGAAGTCTTGGAGAGGCAACGTTTGCTTCTCAAGACGCGTAACACAACGGGAACGTTGGCTCCGGGCGGCCCTTGGCCGGATCTGTCACCTGGATGGCGGCCACCGGGGGTGGCGGCCATCCGGATGGCCGGCCGCAGGTCAGCCGGTGGTGACCTGGAGTTCCTTGACGCCGTTCAGCCAGGCCGAACGGAGCCTGCGGGGGTCGGAGACCAACCGCAGATCGGGCAGGGCGTCCGCTATCGCGTTGAAGATGAGGTTGATCTCCAGGACCGCGAGCGACTTGCCGAGGCAGAAGTGCGGGCCGCCGCCGCCGAAACCGAGGTGCGGGTTCGGGTCGCGGCTGATGTCGAACTTCTGCGGCTCGTCGAAGACTTCGGGGTCGTTGTTGGCCGACGAGTAGAAGATCCCGACGCGGTCACCCTTCTTGATCGTCACGTCCCCGAGCTCGGTGTCCTGCGTCGCGGTGCGCTGGAAGGAGACGACGGGGGTCGCCCAGCGCACGATTTCCTCGGCGGTGGTGTCCGGGCGCTCGCGCTTGAAGAGCTCCCACTGCTCGGGGTGGGTGAGGAAGGCGTGCATGCCGTGGGTGATGGCGTTACGTGTCGTCTCGTTGCCGGCCACGGCGAGCAGGATGACGAAGAAGCCGAACTCGTCGGAGGAGAGGTTGCCCTCGTCCTCGGCGGCCACGAGCTGGCTGACGATGTCCTTGGCCGGGCACTCCTTGCGGGCGGCGGCGAGATTCATCGCGTACGAGACGATCTCCATGGCCGCCTCGGCGCCGACCTCCTCGGTGATCGCGTACTCCGGGTCGTCGTACGCAGCCATCTTGTTCGACCAGTCGAAGATCTTCGTCCGGTCGTTCTGGGGGACGCCGATGAGCTCGGCGATGGCCTGGAGGGGAAGTTCGACGGCGACGTTCGTGACGAAGTCGAAGGAGCCGTCGGCCGCGGCGTTGGCCAAGGCCGTCTCGACGATGGAGCCCGCGCGGGCGCGCAGCGCGTCCTCCAGGGACCGGATGGCGCGGGGCGTGAAGCCGCGCTGCACGATCTGGCGGACCCTGGTGTGCTCGGGCGGGTCCATGTTGAGCATGATCATCTTCTGGACCTCGATCTGGTCACGGCTGATCGTCTCGTTGAAACGGATGATCGCCGTGTTGAGGTTCGAGGAGAACAACTCGGGGTGCGTGGAGACGTACTTGACGTCCTCGTGCCGCGTGACGGCCCAGTAGCCCGCGTCGTCGAAGCCGGAGATACGCGGCGGCTGGGCGATCCAGCGCACCGGTTCCGTCTGCCGCAGCTCGGCGAACTCCGGGAGCGGTACGCGCGCTTGGAGCAGGTCGGGGTCGGTGAAGTCGAACCCGTCGGGCAGCGCTGGACAGGGCATCGGCAACTCCTGGAGTTCAGGTCTGTCATCGCTGGAGCTTTCCTGACGGTCCATCAGGAGATGCCCCGCAAGGTAGTAACGGGTTCTACAAGAGGCAAGGCCCGTGACGGGCTCGCTTCCCCGAACTCTCGACGAGCCGGGGAAGCCCCGCTGTGCAGGTACTGCGCAAGGTGCGTGCAAGCCCCTTGCGGTGCCGGGGCCCGGCTCAGCAGACTGCAAGCAGAACTAGAACGCGTACTAGTTCTACTCGGGGGTGCCGGGACACCCCCGAGGGATGTGATGGAGAGGACGCCCATGGCCGCGGAACCTGTCATCGTCGAAGCCGTACGCACCCCCATAGGTAAGCGCGGCGGCGCGCTCGCCAATCTCCACCCCGCCTATCTGCTCGGCGAGACCTACCGGGAACTCCTGGGCCGCACGGGCATCCATGCCGACTGCGTCGAGCAGATCGTCGGCGGCACGGTCACGCACGCCGGGGAACAGTCCATGAACCCGGCGCGCACGGCCTGGCTCACGATGGGTCTTCCGTACGAGACCGCGGCCACCACCGTGGACTGTCAGTGCGGCTCGTCGCAGCAGGCGAGCCACATGGTCGCGAACATGGTCGCCGCCGGTGTCATCGACGTGGGCATCAGCTGCGGTGTCGAGGCGATGTCGCGGGTGCCGCTGGGGTCGGGCTCCAAGCACGGTCCCGGCAAGCCGTTCCCCGAGGAGTGGAACGTCGACCTGCCCAATCAGTTCGAGGCGGCCGAGCGCATCGCCCGTAACCGGGGCCTCACCAGGGAGAACGTCGACTCGCTCGGCCTCATCTCGCAGGAGCGGGCAGGTGTGGCCCGGGCCGAGGAGCGCTTCAAACGGGAGACGTTCGCCGTCCAGGTCCCCACGACCGAGGAGGAGCAGGCCGCCGGGCAGGGCATGTGGCGGCTCGTCGACCGGGACGAGGGGCTGCGGGACACCACGATGGAGGCCCTCGCGCGGCTCAAGCCGGTGATGCCGACCGCCGTGCACACCGCGGGCAACTCCTCGCAGATCTCCGACGGCGCCGCGGCGATCATGTGGGCGTCGAAACGGATGGCGCGGGCCCTCAAGCTGAAGCCGCGCGCGCGGATCGTGGCGCAGGCGCTCGTGGGCGCCGATCCGCACTTCCATCTGGACGGGCCGATCGACGCGACGCGGGCGGTCCTCGGCAAGGCGGGGATGTCCCTGAAGGACATCGACCTGGTGGAGATCAACGAGGCCTTCGCCTCGGTGGTCCTCAGCTGGGCGCAGGTCTTCGAGCAGGACCTGGAGAAGGTGAACGTGAACGGCGGCGCGATCGCGCTCGGGCATCCCGTGGGGGCGACCGGGGCTCGGCTCATCACGACCGCCCTGCATGAACTGGAGCGGCGGGACAAGGAGTTCGCGCTGATCACGATGTGTGCGGGCGGGGCGGTGGCCACGGGGACGATCATTCAGCGCCTGTAGTTCGCGGGAAGCCGGAAACGCCGGACGGGCTGGGATATCCAGCCTGTCCGGCGTTCGAGGACGAACTCGGCGGAGCCGGTGATTTCCCGGTGCGCCGGATTCTGGTTGAGCCGGCGGCTAGTAGGAGCCGTTGGCCTGCCAGTGGTTCCACGCGCCGACCGGGCTGCCGTAGCGGTCGTTCATGTAGTCGAGGCCCCACTTGATCTGGGTCTCGGGGTTGGTCTTCCAGTCCGGGCCCGCCGACGCCATCTTCGAGGCGGGCAGCGCCTGGACCAGGCCGTAGGCGCCGGAGGAGGAGTTCGTGGCCTTGGCGTTCCAGCCGCTCTCGTGCTCCACGATCTTGCTGAACGCCTTGTACTGCGCGGGGTCCGGGATCATCTTCTTCGCGATCGCCTTCGCCGAGGAAGGCGCCGCGGCGGGGGCGGCGGCCGGAGCCGCGGCCTTCGCCTCGGTCGGGGCGGCGGCCTGGGCCGCGCCCGCGCTGAACACCATGCCGGTCGTGGCGACGGCCACGGCGGCACCGGCGAGGGCCTTCTTCGGGGTGGCGATGCGGCGGATGAGCGTGGCGGACAAAGCGTGACCTTCCGTGGGGAACATGGTGTCGCGGGCATGCCGTGGGCCACGGGGGTGTGGCTGGGGGGCTGCGTCGGCGCCGGGGGCTGTGCCGGTGGCGCTGTGCGACTCGATCCAGAGAAGCAGGGCTGTTACGCCTCCGCAATGCCCCCTTTTACTAGTGGATGTCGCATGAAGGCGGAAAGTCCTTTGTGTGACCCGGCTCTCATGTCCCAGGTCAGGGCACCTTTTGACGCGTGCGCGACAAGCCATGCAATGTACGGCCCTCCTTCGTAGAGGACCAACGTCCTGTGGGCCGCCTCACCCCGAGAGGCGCTCGGGGTAACGCAGAGCGGCCGGCCGCTTACGCCCTGGGCTCCTCGAAAGTGACCTGCGCCTCGAACGCGGCCCGGCGCGTGGCCCGGCGCAGCGCCTTCAGGACGGCGGGCCCGAGAGCGAGGCTCAGCAGGACCGTGACGACGGCACGCGGCAGGTCCCAGCCCAGCGAGGTCGCCAGGCAGTACGCGACGAAGCGGCCCAGGTTCTCGCCGACGGGATCGCCGGGCACGAAGGAGACGCCGGTCGCCAGGCCGCCGAGATAGGGCCAGCCCTGCAAGTTCATGACGGTGCCGTACAGGACGGACGAGACCGCTCCGTAGGCGGCGAGCAGCCACAGTTCGCGCCGGCCGCGAATGGGGCCGCCCCTGCCCGGACGGAGCCGGGGGCCCGGGGAGCCGTCGGCGCCCGGCAGCAGCCCGGCGCCCATGCAGACCCACCCCATGGACAGCATCTGGAACGGCATCCACGGCCCGACGCCCCCGGTGAGCAGCGCCGAGGCGAACATGGACACGGCGCCGAGCACGAACCCGAAGCCGGGTCCGAGCACCCGCCCGCTGAGCACCATGAGGAAGAACATCGGCTCGATGCCGGCCGTCCCCGCACCCAGCGGCCGCAGTGCCGCCCCGGCGGCGGCGAGCACCCCTAGCATCGCGATGGCCTTCGCGTCGAGACCGACATCGGCGATGGTCGCCACGACCACGGCGAGCAGCAGCGGCAGCAGCGCCGCGAACAGCCAGGGCGCGTCTTGGGCGTGCGCGCTCAGCCCCGAATCGCCGGACGCGATGAGCGGCCACCCGAAGGCGACGACGCCGACCGCGCTGACGAGCGCGAGGGCGCCGATGGAGCGCGGGCCGAGGCGGATGGGGCGGGCCCGACGGGTGGCGGCGGGGCGGGGCGCTTCGGGGCGGGGGCCGTCGGGGCTCACGCGGCGCCGTCCCCGGCGTCCAGCGCCTCCCGTACCTCCGTGACCGTCAGCCACTTCTGCGGGGCGAGGATCTTGGTGGTCTGCGGGGCGAAGGAGGGGGACGAGACCACGATCTCCGGGGTCGGGCCGTCCGCGACGATCTCGCCGTCGGCGAGGATCGCCACCCGGTGGGCCAGTTCCGCCGCCAGTTCCACGTCGTGCGTGGCGAGGACGATCGCGTGGCCCTCGGCGGCAAGACCGCGCAGGAGTGTGACCAGGCGGGCCTTGGCCGCGTAATCGAGGCCCCGGGTCGGCTCGTCCAGGAGGAGAAGAGGAGGGCGGGCCGTCAGGACGACCGCAAGGGCCAGGGTGAGGCGCTGGCCCTCCGAGAGGTCGCGGGGGTGCGTGTCGTCCGTGATGCCGGGAAGCAGCTCCGACACCAGGGCGCGGCAGGTGCCGGGGTCCGCCGCCGCGTCGTGGTCGGCCGCCGTGCACTCGGCGGCCACCGTGTCCGCGTAGAGGAGGTCCCGCGGTTCCTGGGGGACCAGGCCCACGTGGCGGATCAGCTCGCGCGGGCCCGTGCGGTGCGGGACCGCGCCGCCGACGCGGACCGAGCCCGACGCCGGTTCGAGCAGGCCCACCAGGGTGGACAGGAGCGTGGACTTCCCGGCGCCGTTGCGGCCCATCAGGGCCACCGTCTCGCCCGCAGAGACGGTGAGGTCGACGCGGCGCAGGGCCTCCACGCGGCCCCGGCGGACGGCCAGCCCCGCCACGTTCGCGGCGGCTGTCCGGGCTGCGTCGGCCTTCGTACGTCCGCGCAGGCCGGACCAGCGTGTGCGTGCGGCCGGGGTTTCCCCGCGATCGTGCGGGGCGCGATCGTGCGGCCCGGCGCCGGTGACGGCAAGCCGCTCGCGCAGCGCCCCCGCCCCGCGCCGCGCGTCCCGCACCGTCAGCGGCAGCGGCGACCAGCCCGCGAGCCGGCCGAGGCCCACCACCGGCGGGTAGACCGGCGAGACGGCCATCAGCGATGCCGGGTCGCCGAGCACGGGAGCCTCGCCCGGCGCCGCGAGAAGCAGCACCTGATCCGCGTACTGCACGACACGCTCCAGGCGGTGCTCGGCCATCAGGACCGTCGTGCCCAGGTCGTGCACGAGGCGCTGCAGTACGGCGAGCACCTCCTCGGCGGCGGCCGGGTCGAGCGCCGACGTCGGCTCGTCGAGCACGAGGACCTCGGGGTGCGGCGTGAGCACCGAGCCGATCGCGACGCGCTGCTGCTGGCCGCCGGAGAGCGTGGCGATGGGGCGCTCGCGCAGATCGGCGAGGCCGAGCAGGTCGAGCGTCTCCTCGACCCGGCGGCGCATCACGTCGGGGGAGAGCCCGAGTGACTCCATGCCGTACGCGAGCTCGTCCTCGACCGTGTCGGTCACGAAGTGCGAGAGCGGGTCCTGGCCCACCGTGCCGACCACGTCGGCGAGCTCGCGCGGCTTGTGGGTACGGGTGTCGCGCCCCGCCACGGTCACCCGCCCCCGCAGCGTGCCGCCGGTGAAGTGCGGCACGAGCCCGCTCACCGTGCCGAGCAGCGTCGACTTGCCGACCCCGGAAGGGCCGACGAGGAGCACCAACTCGCCCTCGGGCACGGCGAGATCGACCCCGCGCACGGTGGGCTCGGCGGCCCCCTCGTACGTCACGGAGACATCCTCGAAACGGATCATGAGGGCTCCTCGGAGTGCGCGGGGGAAGGAACGGGGACGGAGGAATCGGCGGGCACCGGCGCCACGAAGGCGGGAAGCAGGCCGATGAGCACGGCAGCGGCGGGCCACAGCGGCAGCGTCGGCGCCGTCAGGGGGACGACTCCGGGGTGCAGGGCGGCCGCGTCGTACGAGGCCGCCCAGATCGTCAGGCCCGCCACCGCGATCCCCGACCCGGCGACGAGCCAGGCGCGCACGCCCCAGGAGTCGGGCCGGTAGCGGGTGCGCACGGAGCGCCGGCCGCCGAGGCGGAGCCCGGCGAGGGCGGCGAAGAGACCGACGGCCAAGGCGGGCAGGCCGTACTCCGTGCCGTCCGCCGTGAGCAGGCCGTACGTGCCCACGCAGACGCCCATCAGACCGCCGAGGGTCAAGACCGCCGTCGCCCTGCGTACCCCGGCCGGAACCGGCGCGCTGCGGCCGAAGCCGCGCGCGTCCATCGCCGCGGCCAGCGCGACCGAACGCTCCAGGGCGCCCTCCAGGACCGGCAGTCCGACCTGGAGCAGCCCCCGGATGCCCTTGTCCGCCCGCCCGCGAAGGCGCCGCGCGGCACGCAGGCGCTGCACGTCCAGGATCAGGTTCGGCGCGAACGTCATCGCCACGACGATGGCGACGCCGACCTCGTACAGCGCGCCCGGCAGCGACTTGAGCAGCCGGGCCGGGCTCGCGAGGGCGTTGGCGGCGCCGACACAGATGAGGAGACCGGCCAGGCGCACCCCGTCGTAGAGGGCGAAGAGCAGCCCCTCGGCCGTCACCCGGCCCCCGATCCGCACGCCCTTCGCCCACTCGGGCAGCGGCACTTCCGGCAGCGTCACCATGACGTGCGAACCGGGGATGGGGGAGCCGAGCACGACGGCGAAGACGAGCCGGATCGCGATGACGACGAGACCCAGCTTCACGAAGGCGCCGTACGACCGCGCCCACGGTGCCGATGTCCTGCGCGCCGCGACGACATAGCCCGCGACGCCGATGAGCAGGCCGAGCAGCAGGGGGTTGGTGGTGCGGGACGCCGCGACGCCGAGCCCGAGCGCCCATACCCACCAGGCGCCGGGGTGCAGCGCGTTGCTCCGGTGCGCTTCGGGGGCCAGCCGCCGCCGCAGCGCACCGGGAGCGGTGCTCGGGTGATCGTTCATGGGGCGGATCAGCCGCGTCGGCGGCGGGCCTGCCAGAGGGCCGCGGCACCGAGTACGGCGATGGCGGCGACGCCCGCGATCAGGCCGACGGAGGGACCGCCGGAGCCGCTCTCCTCGCTCGCGGATGCCTTCTTCTCCGCGCCCTCGGACTCTCCGTCGCCCGCGACCTGCTCCCCGCAGCCCGACTTCGGATAGTCGGCGATGGCGCACAGCAGGGCGTTGCTGCCGTAGCGCAGGGGTTTCGCGACCGCGGCGATGGCGTCCGCGCTCGTCGCGTCGTCCGCGATCCGCGCGCAGGCGGTTCGCGGCTCGGGCGGGGTCTCGCCGTCGGGGGCGTCACCCGGCGTGCCGAAGTCGATGACCAGGGCGACGCGCTTGCGGCCGTCCTCGGCGGGGGTCTTGGCGCAGATCGTGTCGAAGTCGCCGGCGCCGCGCGGCTTCGCGGCGTCCTTCGAGTCCTCGGACACGGAGAACCGGAAGCCCTGCACGGCCCCGTCATCGGGGCGCGCGGTGCCAGGCCCCTGGCTCGCGTACGCCCACGAGGAGCCGTCCCGGTCCCAGAAGGACCAGTAGCGGTAGCCGGCGGCCTGAGCGGGGGCGGCGGCGAGGAGACCGAGCAGGGCGGCGACGAACGCCCCCGCCACCAGGCGCCCCCACCGCACGCGACCCCGCGTCACAGCTGCTGCTTCTTCTTGTTGCCGCTGTAGAGGAAGCCGATGCCGATACCGGCGACCATGCCGACGCCGATGATCCACCAGATGCTCACGCCGCCGTCGTCACTGTCCTTCTTCTCGTCGGCGGCCTTCTCCGTCGCCTGCGGGGCCGGACCCTGCGCGCTGAGCTGCTTGACCAGGTCGGCGCCGCCGAAGTCACGCGGGTCCATGCCCGAGGCGTGGGCGGCGAAGATCAGCTGGGCGTAGGCGGCGGGGCCGGACTTCTCGGCCCACTGCGCGGAGTTCTTCGCCAGCCACCCGGCCGACTTCTGGGCCTGCTCCGGCTGACCGGCCGCGGCGAGCGCGAGCACGGAGTCGGCGGTGTTGCCGAGGTCGGGCATGTTCTTGGCGCCGGGCAGCGACGACATCAGGTGGTCGTCGCTGTCGGCGAGGGTCTTCAGGAGGTAGCCCGTGCCGTTGGCCGCGGCCTGCTCGGCGGTGTCGGCCTTCGCGCACTTCGGGGCGGCGGCCTCCTTCTTCGCCTCGTCCACGACCAGGCCCTTGCCGTGGGCGCCGAGGACACCGGCCGCCGTGGCGTCCGCGTTCGGCGAGAGCTTGCCGGACTTGGCGTCCGCCAGCCCGAAGGCGCCGCCGTCCTTGCCGCAGCTCATGGAGAGGGCCGGGAGGGCGTCGTACGGGGAGTTGCCGTCCTGCGACTTCACCGACTGCGGCTTCAGGCCCGCCCCGGTGAGGGCGCCGATGACGATGCCCGTGGAGTTCGCGTCGGAGTCCATGCCGGGGTTGTAGCCCCAGCCGCCGTCCTTGTTCTGCACCGACCTCAGCCAGTCGACGCTCTTCTCGACGGCCTTGTCCTGGCCGCCGAGCGCGGTGAGTGCCTGTACGGCGGAGGCGGTCGAGTTGCTGTCGACCATGGTCTTGGAGTCGCACGGCTCGCCCGCGTCGGCCCGGTAAGCGGCGAAACCGCCGCTCGCGCACTGCTGTCCCGTGAGCCAGTCGACGGCCTTGTCGGCGGGCTTCACGCCGGCCGAGTCCAGGGCGAGCAGGGCGTACGACTGCCGGAACACCCCGTCGAACTTGGGGTCCGCGTCGCCGTACAGACCGGAGGGCAGCTTGGCGGAGGGCGACGGGGACGCGGTGTCCGCGAAGGCGGCCGGGGCGGCGGCCGAACCGAACACGGCGACGGCGGCCAGGACCGCTGCGCTGCGGCGAACGTTCATGATGCGGCGGGTGCCTCTCACTGCGGGGAGCGGGGCAGCACGGGCGCGCGGCGGGCACGGGCACCGGGCGGCTCCGGCTCCGTATACCTCGACGGTGCCGGTCATCGGCGGTTCCGATGACGCGAGCCGGTCATGTTCCGTGCGGGGCATTCCGGCTCTCCACCGGTCGCTGTGGACCGTGGGTCACGGATTGGGGTGTCCCCTGCTCGAGCGAAGTCGAGAGCTTGGGGAAGGGCCAGCGCCGGATTCGCACCGGCTTCCCCCCGTACGGGCATGATGACGACGGGGCCACTCTACCGGCCCGTAGGGAAGCGGGCCCGGCTGCCCGCCCCCGGCCAGGGGTCACACCGCCCGGTAGCGCACCGGATCGCTGCCCACCGCCTCCGCGCGCCCCAGCTTCACCAGGCGCCGCACATGGGCCTCGGCCTCGGAGACCGCGATGTTGCGCGAGCCGTAGCGGATCTGGTCCCAGGGACGGTTCCACTCCATGCGCTCGGCGAGCTGCCAGGGCGTGAGGGGCTCGGCGAGGAGGGTGTGCAGGTCGGTGAGGCGCTCCTCGTGGTGGGCCAGGATCTCCCGGACGCGGGCGGGGGCGTCGGTGAACGCGTACTGGTGGGCGGGAAGCACCTCGGCGGGGCCCAGGCGGCCGATGCGCTCCAGGGAGTCGATGTAGTCGCCGAGGGGATCGGTGACGGTCTCGTCGTCGGGGTCTTCGTACAGGCCGATGTGCGGGGTGATGCCGGGCAGCAGATGGTCGCCGGAGAACAGCCGGCCGTGTCCGGCAAGGCGCGCCGGGTGCTCTTCCTCCAGGTGCAGGCAGACGTGGCCCGGCGTGTGGCCGGGGGTCCAGATGGCGCGGAGCCTGCGCCCCGGCAGTTCGAGCAGCTCGCCCGGAGTGATGTCGCGGTCGGGCAGCGCGGCGGCCAGGCCCGGAAGGCGGGGCGCGCGGCCCGCGTCACGGGCGGCGAGGAGAGGGGCCAGATGGTCGGCGGGGGCGCCCGCGGCCGTCAGCTTCTCCACCATGTAGTCGAACCAGCGGGCGGGCGGCCCGGTCCGCGTGCGGCGTACGACCGAAGCGTCCGCCTCGTGCATCGCGATCCAGGCGCCCGAGACCTCGCGGACCTTGGCCGACAGGCCGTGGTGGTCGGGGTGGTGGTGGGTGATGACGACGCCGTGCACCGATTCGGCGGACGTGCCGCAGGCGGCGAGGCCGGTGGCGAGGGCGTCCCAGGAGGTGGGGTCGTCCCAGCCCGTGTCGATGAGGACAGGGCCCGCGTCGGTGTCCAGGAGGTGGACGAGGGTGAAGCCCAGGGGATTGTCGGGGATCGGGACCTTGATGCTCCACACGCCCCCGCCGTGCTCGGTCACCTGCGGTTCGGTCACCTGCGTCATCGGGCGCCCTCTTCTTCTCTCGTTTCTTCGCACGACCATAACTAGAACTAGTTTCAATGATCGCCCAAGTCGACCGTTTCGTCAGGCTACTTGAGCCTTGCCCTCCGTGGACTAGTGGAACTAGAACTGGTATCAGTTCTGAAACAGTGTCAGAAAGCGTGCCGCGCAGGCGGAATCCCGCAGGAGGCAGTCAGCCATGACCGAGATCGTGGAACACGGGCAGCTTTTCATCGGCGGGGAGCTGGTGGACCCGCACGGCAAGGACGTCATCGAGGTCATCTCGCCGCACACCGGCCAGGTCTTCGCGCGGGTGCCGCACGCCGCGCCCGCCGACGTCGACCGGGCCGTCGCCATCGCGCGCAAGGCGTTCGACGAGGGGCCCTGGCCCCGGATGACCCTCGACGAGCGGATCGAGGTCATCACCAAGATCAAGGACGCCTTCGCCGTACGGCACGAGGAGATCGCCCGCGTCATCAGCTCCGAGAACGGCACCCCGTACACCTCCGGCGTCATGGTGCAGGCCCTCGCCGCGATGATGGTCTGGGACTCGGCGCTCACGGTCGCGCGGAACTTCACCTACGAGGAGGAGCGCGACGGAGCGCTCGGCAAGATCCTCGTCCGGCGCGAGCCGGTCGGTGTCGTGGCGGCCGTCGTCCCGTGGAACGTCCCGCAGTTCACCGCGGCGGCCAAGCTCGCGCCCGCGCTGCTCGCCGGGTGCCCGGTGATCCTGAAGACCTCTCCCGAGGCGCCTCTCGACGCGTACATACTCGCCGAGATCGCCACCGAGGCCGGGCTGCCGCGGGGCGTCCTCTCGATCATCTCGGCGGACCGCGAGGTGAGCGAGTATCTCGTCGGGCACCCCGGCGTCGACAAGGTCTCCTTCACGGGTTCAGTCGGCGCGGGCAAGCGCGTCATGGAGGTCGCGGCCCGCAACCTCACCCGCGTGACCCTGGAGCTCGGCGGCAAGTCCGCCGCGGTGATCCTGCCGGACGCGGACGCGGCGTCCGCGGTGGCCGGCATCGTCCCCTTCGCCTGGATGATCAACGGCCAGGCGTGCGTGGCCCAGACCCGCATCCTCGTGCCGCACTCCCGCCACGACGAGTTCGCCGAGGCCTTCGCCGCCGCGGCCTGTGCGCTCAAGGTCGGCGACCCGCTCGACCCGGCCACCGAACTCGGCCCGCTCGTCGCGCGGCGCCAGCAGCAGCGCTCCCTCGACTACATCCGCATCGGCCAGGAGGAGGGCGCCAAGATCCTGGCGGGCGGCGGACGTCCGGCAGGTCTCGACGACGGCTGGTACGTGGAACCGACGCTGCTCGGCGGCGTGGACAACTCGATGCGCGTGGCCCGCGAGGAGATCTTCGGCCCGGTCATCTGCCTGCTCCCGTACGGCGACGAGAGCGAGGCCGTGAAGATCGCCAACGACTCCGACTACGGGCTCAGCGGCAGCGTCTGGACGGCGGACACGGAGCGCGGCATCGACATCGCGCGGCAGGTGCGCACCGGAACGTACTCCGTGAACACCTTCAGCCTCGACATGCTCGGCCCGTTCGGCGGCTACAAGAACTCCGGTCTGGGGCGGGAGTTCGGGCCCGAGGGGTACGGCGAGTACTTCGAGCACAAGATGATCCACCTCCCCGCGGGCTACGAAAGGGCGGGTGCCTGATGGGTGACCGCTGGCACGTCGAGGTGGACCGCTCCGTGTGCATCGGCTCCGGGATGTGCGTGATCACGGCACCGGGCGGGTTCGCGCTCGACACCGCCCGCCAGTCGCACCCCGCGGATCCCGAGACCGACGCCAACGAGAAGGTGCTCGAAGCGGCCGAGGGATGCCCCGTCGAGGCGATCACCATCGCGCTGTCCGGCAGCGGGGAGGTCGTCTTTCCGCCGGAGGACTGATGCCGCAGGTCTGGTCGGCCGGCATGGGCGGCACGGGCGGGCGGACTTTACATCCGCGACGGCGCCCGCACGTGCCCGTAGACGTCCTGTACGTATCGTGTTCGATCGAACAGGTGCGAACACGAATTTACCCATGCGTTCTGCATGCCCGATCGATGACATCCGTGACTGTCCGCCCCCTTTGCGGTCTGGAAATCTCAAGTCCAGACCACTTGGGGAGGGGACGGCGTGGACAAGCGGTACGAGGTCTACTGTCTGGCCGACAGGCATTTCTACGAGACTCCGGACCGTCTGTCCGTGGGCGGCAGCGCCCCCGAATTCGGGACGGCGCAGCGCCCGGTCCCGCAGGGATGGCGGTCGGCGCGCCAGGGCGACTGGCTGACCCTCGTCCCCGTCGACGAGGACGGGCACGCGAAGCCCGCGCCCCAGCAGGGGTGGAAGATCCACGTCTCCGCCACGCTCGAGAACGCCGACCGGATCGCCGCGGCGGTCTGGGACCACTGCGTGCCGCGCTCCGTCCCCTTCAAGTTCATCGCGGGACGGCCCCTGCTCCACCTGCGCAACAGCAAGTACGCGGGACGCGACGGCAGCGGGAAGTTCGCCACGATCTACCCCGCCGACGAGCACCAACTGCACTCCCTGTTGTCAGAGTTGGGCCAGACGCTCGCCGGATTCGAGGGCCCTTACATCCTCACCGACCTGCGCTGGCAGGAAGGCCCCCTGTACGTCAGGTACGGCGCCTTCACCCGCCGTATGTGTGTCGACGAGCGCGGCGGACTCGTTCCCGCGATCGAGGACGACCGGGGACGCCTCGTCCCCGACTCGCGCGACCCGGCCTTCCGGGTCCCCGAGTGGGTGACGCTGCCGCCGTTCCTCGAATCGCAGCTGGCGGCGCGCAACAACACGACGGTCACCGACCTGCCGTACCGCATGGAGAAGGCACTGCACTTCTCCAACGGCGGCGGGGTCTACGTGGGCACCGACACCAGGGACGGCCGCAAGGTCGTCCTCAAGGAGGGCCGGCCGCACGCGGGCCTGGCATCCGACGGGGCCGACGCCGTGGCCCGCCTGGAGCGCGAGCGGGACGCGCTGGGGAAACTGGCGGGCCTCGGCGTCGCGCCCGAAGTACGGGACTGGTTCGAACTCGGCGGCCACCGGTTCCTCGTCATGGACTTCCTGGAGGGCCGCACCCTCAACTCCTTCTTCGCGGACCGGCATCCGCTGCTGGTCAGCGAGCCGGACGCCGACGCCGTCGCCGCGTACACGGCCTGGGCGCTGCGCATCCACCGCGCCGTCGAGGAAGCCGTCGCGGCCGTGCACGAGCGGGGTGTCGTCTTCAACGACCTCCACATGTTCAACATCATGGTCGCGCCCGACGAACAGTCCGTGTCCCTGCTCGACTTCGAGGCCGCGACGCGGGTGGGGGACGGGGGCAGGCAGGTCGTGGCCCACCCCGGGTTCATGGCGCCGGCGGACCGCGAGGGCGTCGACGTCGACTCCTACGCCCTGGCCTGTCTGCGCCTCGCCCTCTTCCTGCCGATCACCACGCTCCTCGCCGTCGACCGCGGCAAGGCCGCGCACCTCGCGAAGGTGATCGCCGCCGAGTTCCCCGACGTGCCGCCGGAGTTCCTCGCCGCGGCGGTGGCGGAGATCGAGCGCGGCGGGGACGGCGTGACCCGCGGCGCGAGAAGCGGGGCGACGACCGGGGCGACGACCGGGGCCGCCGCACCGCTCGTCGACCTCGCCGACTGGCCCGCCGGGCGGGACTCGATGGCCAAGGCGATCCTCGCCTCGGCCACCCCGGAGCGCGACGACCGGCTCTTCCCCGGCGACATCGCGACGTTCTCCGACGGCGGCGGACTCGGCCTCGCGCACGGCGCCGCCGGAGTGCTCTACGCCCTCGCCGAGAGCGGCGCCGAGCGCTACGAGGAGGGCGAACGCTGGCTCCTGAAGCACACCGAATCCGCCCCGACCGGCACGCCGCTCGGACTGAACGACGGACTCGCGGGCATCGCCCACGTACTCGAACGGCTCGGCCACCGCACCCGCGCGCTCGACCTGATGGAGAGCGTCCTCCAGGAGAACTGGCAGCGGCTGCCCTCCGATCTGAACGGCGGCCTCGCCGGACTCGGACTCGCCCTCGACTCCCTCGCGCACCGCACCGGCGAGGAAGCACTCGCCCAACACGCCTTGCGCGCGGCCGAGTTGATCGGCGAGCGGCTCACCGCCGGGCCCCCGCCGAAGGGGCGGCCACGAGCCGGCCTGCTGCACGGGGACACCGGCCCGGCACTCCTCTTCCTGCGGCTCTACGAGAGGAACGGCGACCCCGCGCTTCTCGACCTGGCGGCGCGCGCCCTGCGCGCGGACCTCGACCGGTGCGTGGCGCGGCCCGACGGCAGCCTCGGAGTGGACGAGGGGTGGCGCACCATGCCCTACCTCGGCGACGGCAGCGTCGGCATCGGCATGGTCATCGACGACTACCTCGCGCACCGGGACGACGCCGGGTTCGAGGCGGCACGGCCGGGCATCCTGGCCACCGCACGCTCACGCTTCTGCGTACAGCCGGGCCTGTTCCAAGGGCGGGCCGGACTGCTCCTGCACATCAACCGCAGCACCGCACCCGGCATCACGCCGGGGGACGTCGCCGCGCAGATCGAGGGACTGGGCTGGTTCACGATGCCGTACGCGGGCCACATCGCCTTCCCCGGCAACCAGATGCTCCGTCTCTCCATGGACCTGCACACCGGAACGGCGGGCTGCCTTCTCGCGCTCGCCGCCGCCCTGGGGGACGGCGGAGCACACGTCCCCTTCCTGCCGCCCTTGCGGCGGCCCCAGAGCCGGTCCCGCGAATCCGCGGGGTCGTGACACCACCCATAAGGACATCTACGTCCCCAAATGAGAGGGAAGATCATGGCGCTTCTCGACCTGCAGAGCATGGAATCCGAAGAGATGACCGGTGGCGGCCACGGTGGCGGCGGCAGCAACGTGAGCCTGCTGCTGTGCTGGAGCGACGCGAGTGTCCTCCTCTGTCTCTGATGTGTCTCTGATAACGGCCCGTGCCGTCTGACCGGCACGCCGTGAGGGACCGGGCGGCGCCTCTCCCCAGAGGCACCGCCCGGGTCCGTCCGCGCCGTCCGGACCCGGGGCGCCGCGGCCGGCCCGTCGCGGACGGGAGAGGCACGGGCGGCCGATGTATCCGCTCTGCGGCACCGGCCGCTCGCCGGCCGTCGCCCCGACCGCTCCGGTACGACCGCTCCGGTACGGCCGCCCTGTCCCCGGACACCCCGCCGCGGACGGCTGCCCCGGGCGCTCCGCCCGGCCACTGCCAGACGGACGGCCGTCACGTGGCGCTCCGTCCCGGCCACGAGGAACGCGAGGACCCGGACCGTATGGCGACCACCACCCGCCCGCCGCGACCCGACCACGACGCCGGCCTGCTGAAGGCCGTGACCCGCCACAACGCCGCCCGCTGCGCGGCCCTGGCGCTGTGCAGCATCGCGGGTGCCGGCGCCGCCCTCCTCCTGCCGTTCGCGATCGGCCGCGCCCTGGACGCCGTCCTCGCGGGACACGCCGCGGGCCACGTCGGCGCCGACGCCGGCCGCTGGATCCTCCTGTGCACGGCGCTCGTCGCCGCGAGCGCACTCCTGGACGCGCTCGACGGCGTCCTCACCGGAACCACCAACGCCCGCGCCACCGCCTGGCTGCGCGGCCGTGTCGGACGCCATGTGCTGGGCGTCGGACCCCGCGCCACCGCGCGCTTCGCCCCCGGCGACCTGGTGGCACGCCTTGTCGACAACGCGGCCCACGCGGGCGTCGCGCCCGCCACGCTCGCCGCCCTGCTCGCCGCCCTGGTGGCGCCCGTGGGCGCCGTGGCCGCCCTCGCCCTGATCGACGGCCGGCTCGCCCTGGTGTTCATCGCCGGGGCACCCGTCCTCGTCCTGCTCCTGCGGGCGTTCGTGCGGGTCTCCTCCGACTGCGTGGCCCGCTACCAGCAGGTCCAGGGGGACATCGCGGGCCGCCTCGGCGAGGCGATCGGCGGGGCCAGGACCGTCGCTGCCGCGCACACCGAGGACAAAGAGGCGGAACGCGTCCTCGGCGCGCTGCCCGAACTCTCCCGGCAGGGACACCGCATGTGGCGGGTCCAGGGCCGCTCCCAGGCGCAGGCCGTCGCGGTCGCGCCGCTGTTGCAGATCGCGGTCATCGCGGTCGCGGGCCACCTCGTCGTCCAGGACCGCATCACCGTCGGCGAACTGCTGTCCGCTTCCCGGTACGCCGTGCTCGCCACCGGCATCGGGATGCTCGTCGGCCAGCTCGGCGGCCTTGTACGAGCGAGGGCCGCGGCGCGGCGCCTGGGGGAGGTGCTCGCGGAGCCCGCGACTTCTCACGGCGGCGCTGAACTCCCGCCCGGCGACGGCCTGTTGGAGCTGCGGGGGATCAAGGCGGTCCGCGGCGGACGCGCCGTCCTCGACGGCGTCGACCTGACGGTCCCCGCGGGCAGCACGCTCGCCGTGGTCGGCCGCTCCGGCGCGGGCAAGTCGCTGCTCGCGGCCCTCGCCGGGCGGCTCGCCGATCCCGACGAAGGAGACGTACGCCTGGACGGCATCCCCCTGCGCTCCCTCAGCCACCAGGAGCTGCGCCGCGAGATCGGCTACGCCTTCGAGCGGCCCGCGCTGCTCGGAGCGACCCTGGAGGACACCATCGGCTTCGGCGCCCCGCGCCCGGCGCCGGGCCGCATCCGCGAGGCGGCCCGCGCGGCCCGCGCCGACACGTTCGTCACCCGCCTCCCCGACGGCTACGCCACGCTCTGCGCCGACGCGCCCCTCTCCGGAGGCGAGGCCCAACGCCTGGGCCTGGCGCGGGCGTTCGCGCGAGGCGGCCGGATCCTGATCCTGGACGACGCGATGTCGAGCCTGGACACGGTGACGGAACACCACATCGCCGAAGCCCTCCTCCACCACACCCCGCACCGCAGCCGCCTGATCATCGCCCACCGCGCGGCGACGGCGGCCCGCGCGGACGTGGTCGCCTGGCTCGACGGCGGCCGGATCAGAGCGGTGGGCACGCACGCGGAGCTGTGGAAGCGGGCGGAGTACAGGAAGGTGTTCGGCGAATGAGTCATCCCGCGCTGTCCCCGACCCCGCTGGGCACCTATCGCCGGGGTGTCCGCTTCCTGTGGCGCAGGTGGCCGGTACTGCTGCGGCTCGCGCTCTGGTCCGTACTGGAGACCGGGCAGACCTTCCTCACCGGGTACGCCCTCGCGCGCGCCCTGGACGACGGGTTCCTCGCGGGGCGCGCGGCGGTGGGGTTCGGGTGGCTCGGCGGGGCCGGGCTCGGTGTGCTCGTGGCCGCGTACGGCACGGGGCGGGTGTTCCGCGCGGTCGCCGACCTGGTGGAACCGCTGCGGGACAGCCTGGTGCGGCAGGTCGTCGGCCGGGGGCTGCGGGACGCGGACAGCGGCTCAGTGTCCCGGCTCACCCAGCAGGTGGAGATCGCCAGGGACACGTTCGCGGGCCTCATTCTCGTCTCCCGCTCCTTCGTCTTCACGGCGGCGGGCGCGCTGATCGGCCTGTTCTCGCTGGCCCCGCTCCTCCTCCTGGTGGTCGCGCCGCCGCTGTTCGCCGGTATCGCCCTGTTCGCGGCGAGCCTGCGTCCGCTGGCCCGGCGCCAGGAGCGGTTCCTCGTGGCGGACGAGGCGATCGCGACGCAACTGGGGGCCGTGGCACCGGGGTTGCGCGACATCGCGGCGGCGGGTGCGGAGCGGGACGTGGCGGGAGAGCTGGACCGGGCCGTCGCCACCGAGTACGCGGCGGCGGGCTCCCTCGCCCGCTGGGGCGTCCTGCGCACCGCCGCCCTCGTCACCGGCGGCCAGCTCCCGCTCGTCCTGCTCCTCGCCACGGCTCCCTGGCTCCTGAACCGCGGGGTGACGCCGGGCGCCCTCGTCGGCGCGATCGCCTACGTCACCCAGGCCCTGCTGCCGGCCCTGAACAACTTGATCCACGGCCTCGGCACGAGCGGCTCCCGCCTGGCCATAGTCCTGCGCCGCCTGACCTGGACCCCGCCGCCGACCGCCCCCGAGGGCGTCGCGGACAGCGGTACGGACCCCGGTGCGGCCCCGGCCGGGCGCCCCGCCCCCGCCCTCCAGCTCTCCTCCGTCACCTTCGCCTACGGCCCCCTCGCCGAACCCGTCCTGCGGGATCTGTCGCTCACCGTTCCCGGCGGCGGGCACCTCGCGGTGGTCGGGCCGAGCGGCATCGGGAAGTCGACGCTGGCCGGGCTCGTGGCCGGGATGCTCGAACCCGGCAGCGGTGTCGTACGGGTGGACGGGCGGGACGTGCGGGGGCCGGATGCCGTCGGGCGGCGGGTGTTGATACCGCAGGAGGCCTACGTCTTCAGCGGCACCCTGCGCGAGAACCTGGAGTACCTGCGGGGGGACGGCGTCGGGGACACGGAGTTGCTCGCCGCCGCCGACGCCGTCGGGCTCGGCGGGGTCATCGAGCGGCTCGGCGGGCTCGGCGCCCCGGTGGACCCGGCCGCGCTCTCCGCGGGCGAGCGCCAGCTCGTCGCGCTGACCCGCGCCCATGTCTCGTACGCGCCCCTCGCCCTGCTCGACGAGGCCACCTGCCACCTCGACCCGGCGGCGGAGGCCCGCGCCGAGCGGGCGTTCGCCGCGCGGCCCGGCGGCACCCTCGTGGTCATCGCCCACCGCATCAGCTCGGCCCGCCGCGCGGACCGGATCCTGGTGATGGACGGCTCGCACACCGAGTGCGGCAGCCACGAGGAGCTCCTCGAAAGCTCCCCGCTCTACCGCGAACTCTCCGGCAGCTGGGGCCCGGCGAACGGAACGTCACACCCAGCCCTCGACCCGCGAGATCCTTATCGCGTCGATCCTGTTGCGGGCCCCGGTCTTACGGGTGATGGCGGCCATGTAGTTGCGCACCGTCCCGTTGGTCAGATGCAGACGGTTCGCGATCTCGGCGACCGGCGCGCCTCCGGCGGCGAGCGCGAGGACCAATAACTCCCGGTGCGTCAGCGGCATCTGAGCCGCTTTCAGGAAACCGAAGCCCAGGGAATCGTCCACGAAACGCAGACCGGCCGCCACCTGCCTGATCCCGGCGAGCAGCCGGTCCGGCGGGCTCGCCTTGTCCACGTAACCAAGGGCGCCGGCCTCGGTGCAGCGCCGCAGCAGCCCCGGCCGGTTGCCGGAGACCAGGACGAGCAGCGGGCTGCCGAGACCGCCGGTCACCGGATGGGACTGCTCCCCGAACTCCGCGGACGCGTACGACGAGTCGCCGTCGGGGTCTACCACGCAAACGTCGGGCCGTACATCGCCGATACGGTCACGGGCTCCCCGCCACGGTGCGTGGAACACCTCCAGGTCCGGTTCGCGGGCGAGGCGTTCGGCCAGAGCCGACCGCAGCAGACAGGCATCATGCACGAGAAGAACCCGGATCACGTTCCGATCCTCCAGCTCTCCGCTTTTGGTCCGATGGCTTCGTACAGCACGTAGACCATTCATAGCCGCGCGACCGCCGATAGGGACCCGGAGATCTGGCCAAGCGCGACCAGAGGAGGCTCAGGGGCGCAAATGTCAAGCGTGTGTGCGCCCCCTGTGCAACTGTTCAGAGGTTGTGTTCGAGTCGCGGCGGACGACGCGCCGAGCGATTGCGGCGGAGTGTTACGCGGTCTCGGGAGACGTCAGGTCGATCAGGCGGCACACCATCTCGATGTCGATCTTGACCTGCGCGATGGACGCCCGCCCCGAGAGCCAGGTGATCAGCGCGGAGTGCCAGGTGTGCTCGATGACCCGGACCGCCGAGAGCTGCTCGGGCGTCGGCGCGTCCGCGAGGCCCATCGCGTCCAGGATGATCGCCGTGGTCAGCCGCGAGACCGTGTCCACCTCGGGGCTCACGGAGCGATCGGCGAAGGTCAGCGCCCTGACCATGGCGTCCGCCAGATGCGGCTCGCGCTGCAGGGCGCGGAAGGCCCGCATCAGGGTCTCGGCGCAGCGCTCGGCGGGAGTCTCGCCGGCGGGCGGTCGCTTGCGGATCGTGGTGTGCATGTGTTGCAGCTGGTCCTGCATGGTGGCGACCAGGAGATGCACCTTCGAGGGGAAGTAGCGGTACAGCGTGCCGAGCGCGACGCTCGACGACTCGGCGACCTCACGCATCTGCACGGCGTCAAACCCGCCCCGGCTCGCGAGCTGGGCGCTGGCGTGCAGGATGCGGCGACGGCGCGCCTCCTGCCGTTCGGTCAGGGGCGGCGACGCCGGATCAGCTGCTGCGACTTCCGCTGGCTTGGCTTCCGCTGTCATATGTCCCGTTGTTCCGTGGTCTCGGTCCGTCGTCCCGGTCCGGCTATGTGGTGGGCCAGCATGGCAGGGGACCTGTCGTGGCGCGAATCACCTGATCCGGGCCTTACAGCGCGGCTACCTGCCGGTAGATTCAGACCTCGTTCAGCGATCATTCAACGATCAAGTCTGAAACTTGTTCTAGATTACCGTCCCGGCGTAACCTCGCGGACAACCGCAGGCAGAAGGGGGCCGAGAGTGACCGCTGAGGCCATGGAGGCGGGCCCCCGGACGGGCCCGCAGGGCTCCGATGGTGACCGACCGTTGCGCATCGCTCTCCTCACGTACAAAGGGAACCCGTTCTGCGGGGGGCAAGGCGTCTACGTACGTCACCTCTCACGCGAGCTGGCCCGCCTCGGGCACAGCGTCGAGGTGATCGGCGCGCAGCCCTACCCCGTCCTCGACAATGCCGCCGAGGGTCTCGAAGGCCTCAAGCTCACCGAGCTGCCGAGCCTCGACCTCTACCGCTCGCCCGACCCGTTCCGCACGCCGAAGCGCGACGAGTACCGCGACTGGGTCGACGCGCTCGAAGTGGCGACGATGTGGACCGGCGGCTTCCCCGAGCCCGCGACGTTCAGCCTGCGCGCCCGCCGTCACCTGCGGGCACGGCGGGGCGAGTTCGACGTCGTGCACGACAACCAGACCCTCGGCTACGGCCTGTTGGGCGACATCGGCGCCCCGCTCGTCACGACGATCCACCACCCCATCACCGTGGACCGCCGTCTCGATCTCGACGCGGCGGACAACTGGCGGCGCCGTATGTCGGTGCGCCGCTGGTACGCGTTCACGCGCATGCAAAAGCGCGTCGCCCGCCGGCTGTCCTCCGTGCTCACCGTCTCCGGCACGTCACGCCAGGAGATCATCGACCACCTCGGCGTACGCGGCGACCGTATCGACGTCGTACACATCGGCGCCGACACCGACCTCTTCTCGCCGGACCCGGCGGTCGCCGAGGTACCGGGCCGGATCGTCACGACCTCCAGCGCGGACGTCCCGCTCAAGGGCCTGGTGTACCTCGTCGAGGCGCTGGCCAAGGTCCGCGCCGAGAACCCCGCCGCGCACCTCGTCGTCGTCGGCAGGCGCGCCGAGGACGGCCCCGTCGCGCAGGCGATCGAGAAGTACGGCCTCGCGGACGCCATCGAGTTCGTCAAGGGCATCACCGACGAGGAACTGGTGGACCTGGTCCGCTCGGCCGAGGTCGCCTGCGTGCCCTCGCTCTACGAGGGCTTCTCGCTCCCCGCGGCCGAGGCGATGGCGACGGGGACGCCGCTGCTCGCGACGACCGGCGGCGCGATCCCGGAGGTCGCCGGCCCGGACGGCGAGACCTGCCTGGCCGTGCCGCCCGCCGACCCCGGCGCACTCGCCGCGGGCCTGAACCGTCTGCTCGGCGACCGCGAGCTGCGGGCGCGCCTCGGCGCGGCGGGACGCGAGCGGGTTCTCGCCAAATTCACCTGGGCCCGAGCCGCTCAGGGCACCGCAGAGTTGTACCGCGCGGCGATCGCCGGAAAAAACGCGGCCCCGCAATCCGGCCGCCCCCCGGCCACCACCCCGACGTACTCCGGGAGCCATCGCTGATGCTGACCGTCGACTTCACCCGCTTCCCGCTCGCCGCCGGCGATCGCGTCCTGGACCTGGGCTGCGGCGCGGGCCGGCACGCCTTCGAGTGTTACCGGCGTGGAGCCCGGGTGGTGGCCCTCGACCAGAACGGCGAGGAGATCCGCGAGGTCGCCAAGTGGTTCGCCGCGATGAAGGAGGCGGGCGAGGCACCGGCCGGCGCGACCGCCACCGCGATGGAGGGCGACGCGCTCAACCTCCCCTTCCCCGACGACTCGTTCGACGTCGTGATCATCTCCGAGGTGATGGAGCACATCCCCGACGACAAGGGCGTGCTCGCGGAGATGGTTCGTGTGCTCAAGCCCGGCGGCCGCATCGCGGTGACGGTTCCGCGCTACGGCCCGGAGAAGATCTGCTGGGCCCTGTCGGACGAGTACCACGAGGTCGAGGGCGGTCACATCCGCATCTACAAGGCGGACGAACTGCTCGGCAGGATGCGCGAGGCGGGCCTGAAGCCGTACGGCACGCACCACGCGCACGCCCTGCACGCGCCGTACTGGTGGCTGAAGTGCGCGTTCGGCGTGGACAACGACAAGGCGCTGCCGGTGCGGGCGTACCACAAGCTCCTGGTCTGGGACATCATGAAGAAGCCGCTGGCGACGAAGGTGGCGGAGCAACTGCTCAACCCGGTCGTGGGCAAGAGCTTCGTGGCGTACGCGACGAAGCCGCACCTGCCGAAGTCCGAAGCGAAGACCGACGCGAAGTCCGAAGCGAAGACAGACGCAAAGACCGACGCGAAGACCGACGCGTGACGAGCCCGGAGCGGACGGAACACCTGGTACTGCCGGGCGTCCTGACGGCGGATCAGGCCGCGCGTACGGTCCGGGGCATTCTGGCGGTCCAGCGCGAGGACGGCGCGATCCCGTGGTTCCGCGGCCACCACCTCGACCCCTGGGACCACACCGAGGCCGCCATGGCCCTGGACGCGGCGGGCGAGCACGAGGCGGCGGGTCGCGCCTACGACTGGCTCGCGCGGCACCAGAACCAGGACGGTTCCTGGTACGCGGCGTACGCCGACGGGGACCCGCACGACGTGACGGACCGGGGCCGCGAGACGAACTTCTGCGCCTACATCGCGGTGGGCGTCTGGCACCACTACCTCTCGACCGGCGACGACACGTTCCTCGACCGGCTGTGGCCGACGGTGGTGGCGGCCGTGGAGTTCGTCCTCACCTTGCAGCAGCCTGGCGGCCAGATCGGCTGGAAGCGCGAGCCGGACGGCGAGCCGGTCAACGACGCGCTCCTGACGGGCAGTTCATCGATCTACCAGGCGCTGCGGTGTGCCCTCGCGATCGCCGAGCAGCGCGAGGAGGCGCAGCCGGACTGGGAACTGGCGGCGGGCGCCCTCGCCCACGCCATCCGCAGCCATCCCGAGCGGTTCCTGGACAAGGACCGCTACTCGATGGACTGGTACTACCCGGTACTCGGCGGCGCGTTGACGGGCGCGGAGGCCAAGTCCCGCATGAAGGAGGGCTGGGACCGCTTCGTCGTACCGGATCTCGGCGTGCGCTGCGTCATTCCCAACAACTGGGTGACGGGCGGCGAGAGCGCCGAACTCGCCCTATCTCTCTGGGTGTTGGGGGAATCCGACCGCGCCCTGGAGATCCTCCAGTCGATCCAGCACCTGCGCGACCCGGAGACCGGCCTCTACTGGACGGGCTACGTCTTCGACGACAAGGCGATCTGGCCCGAGGAACTCACCACGTGGACGGCGGGCTCCCTGCTGCTCGCGGTGGCGGCACTCGGCGGCGACGAGGCCACCTGCGCGGTGTTCTCGGGAGAACGCCTGCCGGTGGGCCTCGCGCCGGAGTGCTGCGTGCCTGCCGCGGGGGATCAGTAGCGGCGGAGCCGTCCCGCGAGGGCGTGCCCGATGAAGACGTAGACGAGGGCTGCCAGGCCGTAGCCGCAGACGACCCGTGCCCAGGCTTCGTCGAACGTGAACAGGTCGTGCGACCAGCCGGCGAGCCAGCGGGCCGCGTCGTGGATGAACTGGACGAGGTCGTTGGCGCGGTTCGCGTCCAACAGGTACATGAGGATCCACAGGCCGAGGATGATGGCCATCACGTCCGCGACGATGACGATGACCCTCGCTGCGGTGCTGCCACGTGCTTGTCGGGTGGACATGGAACCCGAATACCTGTTTTCGCTTGGATGAAACCCGTACGGACTCGCCCGGGTGGCGAGCTCCACCGGCCGGGGTGACGCTGCCGGGAGAGCTGTCCACTGCCCGGAGGTCCCCGTGTTGCTGTCCGCCGCGACCGTACGCCGGTCACTCGTCGCCCCTGTGCTGTGCGGCGCCCTGCTCGCGGGAACGACCGCGTGCGGCGGCGACGACGACGCCGACGCGGCGTCGTCGTCGCCGTCGGCTTCCAGCTCGGCACAGAAGCAGAAGTTCGCGAAGACGCGGTTCGTCGCGAACGCGGGGATCGCCGCCGGGGCGACGTACCAGTGGATCGTGAAGCCCTTCAAGGCCGGGAAGTTCAAGAAGGGCGCCGACGGGCGGAAGTTCGCCCTGATCAAGGCCGGGCTCGCGGGGACGCTGGCCTACAACCGCCTGAAGGCGGCAACGAAGAACGCGAAGGGTGACCCGACCCTCTCCAAGGCGGTGGCGCCGCTGACGGCGGGGATCGACTCCCTGAAGGACCTCCCGAAGAAACTGCGGAAGGGCGACTCGACGGACTCCGTCGTGAACTCCTTCGACGATGTGATCAACAAGGTGAAGGACGCGGGCAAGGGGGCGGGGGCGGAGGTCAAGAACAAGGTGCCGTCGGCGGGGGAGCTGGCAAAAGGCTGATCCTGGCTATTTCAGCCCGTCCGGCGTTTGAGGACATCTCGTCGGGGGGCTCAGAGGGTTAGCCGTTCAATTCCGCAAGCACCCGCAAGGTATGCGGATCAGGAGCCAGTACCAGCAGATCCGTCACCGGCCCCTCGCGCCACAACTCCAGCCTCTCCGCGATGCGTTCCCGCGGCCCCACCAGCGAGATCTCATCGGCGAAAGCATCCGGAACCGCGAGGACCGCCTCCTCCCGGCGCCCTGCCAGAAACAGTTCCTGAATTCTCCGCGCCTCAGCCTCGAACCCCATCCGCGCCATCAGATCCGCATGAAAGTTTCGCGCGGAGTGCCCCATTCCGCCGATATAGAACCCCAGCATCGCCTTGACCGGAAGCAGGCCCTCCGTAACGTCGTCACAGACCTTCGCCCGCGCCATGGGCGCGACCAAGAACCCCTCCCGCGCTCCCGCGAGCGACGCCTCGTACACGTCGGACCGCATCGGCGACCAGTAGAGCGGCAGCCACCCGTCCGCGATCCGCGCCGTCTGCGCGATGTTCTTCGGCCCCTCCGCCCCGAGCAGCACCGGCAGGTCCGCGCGCAGCGGATGCGTGATCGGCTTCAGGGGTTTGCCGAGACCGCTGCCGTCCTCTCCCCGGTACGGGTGGGAGTGAAAGCGTCCGTCGAGGGCGACGGGCCCCTCCCGCCGCAGCACCTGGCGGATGACGTCCACGTACTCCCGCGTAGCGGTCAGCGGCGACTTCGGGAACGGCCGCCCGTACCACCCCTCCACCACCTGCGGCCCGGAAAGCCCGAGTCCGAGCATCATGCGCCCGCCCGACAGGTGGTCCAGGGTCAGCGCGTGCATCGCGGTCGTCACCGGCGACCGCGCCGCCATCTGTACGACCGCAGTGCCCAGTTTGATCCGCGAGGTCTGCGCGGCGATCCAGGTCAGCGGCGTGAAGGCGTCCGAACCCCATGCCTCCGCCGTCCAGACGGAGTCGTAACCGAGCCGCTCGGCCTCTTGGGCGAGTGCCACGTGCCCCGGGTCGGGGCCGCGCCCCCAGTAACCGAGTGCGAGTCCCAGGCGCATACGCGATCCCCGATCCCTCCTGACGGGCCGTCAGCTCAGTGCAGGGTGGCGACTGTACGACAACGGCCCCCCGCCCGGAAGGGCGAGGGGCCGCGAGGTGCGGGAGGTGCGGGCGGTCAGCCGCGCTGGATTCCCGTGGTGTCCTGCAGTACGCCGCGACGGCCGTCCTGCGTCTGGGCCACCAGGCCGGGGCCGCGCTGCTCGACGGCCAGGTACCAGGTGCCGGGCGCCAGTTCGGCGATCGGCGTGGGCGAACCGTCCTCCGCGTACAGCGGACGCGGCACCGGCACGGCGAACCAGAACGGCGAGAAGTCACCGGTGGCCTGCGCCGCCCCGGGAGGCGGCGTCTGCCCCTGCGGCTGACCCTGCTGGGCGCCGTAGGGCTGACCCTGCTGGGGCTGGCCGGGCTGGGTGCCGTACGGCTGGCCCTGCTGCGGCTGACCCTGCGCGCCGGGGTAGCCGTAGCCACCCTGCGGCTGGCCGCCGTAAGGCTGCGGGGCGGGCCGCGGGGAGCCGACGAGGGGAGCCTTGAAGGCGGGAACCGTCAGGGAGAGGATCGCCCCGGCGGCCAGGACCAGCGTGGCGATCAGGGAGAGGATGGTGCCGATGCCGGCGTCGATGCCGCTGTCACCCTGCCCCATGTTGTCGATGCCGCTGGCCGGGTCGAAGATCTGGCCGAGGGCGCTCCAGAGAGCGGCCACGCTGAAGACGACGCCGAAGTGGCCGAGGTCGATGCCGAGGACCTTCGGGGCCGTCGGGAGGCCGCGGGCGACGATGATGCAGACGGCGCCGATGAGCCCGGCCAGGGTGACGCTCAGCAGGAAAGGCCCGCTGTTCCAGGCGTTCGGCATGTCGGCGGAATCCGAGATGCTTTCGATGTCCCAGATGTCCAAGAACGAGGCGATGAACAGCAACACCGCTGCCCCGATCACCACGCCGTCGCCTCGAGTGAGAGAGCGGATATTCACTTCAGGTCCTTCGTAAGTCGTCTCGTCGGTGGAGGCGTCGCTCGCCGCAGGTCTCGGCGCAGAGCGCGGGGATGGCCCCCCATCGTACGGAGGACATTATCGTTCCCACGGGTGGGGTGTCTGCTCCGGATAAAGAGCTGCCGACCCGTTATCCCCGCAGAAAACTCACGATTCCGTCCGAGATCCCCCGGGCTGCCTTCTGCCTCCAGGCGCCATTCGTGATCAACGCCTCGTCCTTCGAGTCCCGCATGTTGCCGCATTCGATGAACACTTTGGGGACGGTGGAGAGATTGAGGCCGCCCAGATCCTTGCGTACGTCGAGCCCTGTTCCGTCGCCGACGTAGTTGGACGGGGCGCTGCCCGTCGCGCTCAGGAACTTGCCCGCGATGCGCTCGCCCAGGTCGCGTGACGGGACGACGATCCCGGAGGTGTCCGCGGCGCCGGACTTCACCGACGCGGGCAGGATCACGTGGAAGCCGCGGTTGCCGGCCGCCGATCCGTCGGCGTGCACGGAGACGACGGCGTCCGCGCGGGCGTTGTTGCCGATACGGGCGCGCTCGTCGACGCAGGGGCCCCAGGGGCGGTCGCCGTCCTGCGTGAACTTCACCGTGGCGCCCTGGCTCTGGAGCAGCGTGCGCAGGCGGCGCGAGACGTCGAGGGTGAACTGGGCCTCGGTGTAGCCGTTGTTCGTGGAGGTGCCGGTGGTGTCGCACTCCTTGCGGTGCGTACCGACGTTCACGAGGCGGTTGATCTCGGTCGTGTGCTTGCCGTTGCCCGGGTTGTGGCCGGGGTCGATGACGACGACCTTGCCCTTGAGGGGTCCGGAGGCGGCGGGCCGGCCCGACGGCTTCGCAGGCTTCGCCGGGCTCGGCTCGTCGCTAGCCTTGTCCTTGTCTCCCTTGTCTCCCTTGTCGCCCTTCCCGGCCGCCTTCCCGTCGTCCTTCCCGGAGGCGGAGGAGGAGGGCTCGGCGGGCGAGGAGCCCTGCGCGGACTGGCTCGTCGCGGGGAGCGTTCTCGCGGGCTCGTCGCCCCCCGGCCCGCTCGTCGCCTCATAGATGAGCCACCCGGCCAGGCAGGTGGGCACCAGCGCGGCGAGCGTCACGGTGAGAGGGCCGCCGGTGAAACGGCGGGGCGGGCGTGGGGGCTGGCTGTCCGGGCCTACGTACGACACGAGAGCGACTCTAACCGCGAGGTCAGATCCCCGCGCCCGTTCGCCGCAGGACGCGCAGGGAGTCGGTTGCCGAGACCTCCGTGAACGCGCCGGACTCCAGGGCCCTGAGGTAGACGCGGTACGGCGCCTGGCCGGTCATGATGTCGGCGGGGTCGGGGAAGACGTCGTGGATCACGAGCAGGCCGCCCTCCGCGATGTGCGGGGCCCAGCCCTCGTAGTCGCCCGTCGCGTGCTCGTCCGTGTGGCCGCCGTCGATGAACACCAGGCCGAGCGGACCGCCCCACGCCTTCGCCACCTGCGGCGAGCGCCCGACGATCGCGATCACGTGCTCTTCCAGGCCCGCGTGGTGGAGCGTGCGGCGGAAGGTGGGGAGGGTGTCCATCAGGCCGACCTCCGGGTCGACCGTCGCCGGATCGTGATACTCCCAGCCCGGCTGCTGCTCCTCGCTGCCGCGGTGGTGGTCCACGGTGATCGCCGTGACGCCGGCCTCGCGGGCGGCGTCCGCGAGCAGGATCGTGGAGCGGCCGCAGTACGTTCCGACCTCCAGGAGCGGCAGACCGAGCGCCGCGGCTTCCGTCGCCGCGGCGTACAGGGCGAGGCCCTCGCCGGCGGGCATGAAGCCCTTCGCCGCTTCGAAGGCGGCGAGGATCTCCGGCTCGGGCTGGGGGGCGACGGCCATGGGGGTCCTCCTGGGCTTCGGAAAAGCGGTGGGAAAAGCGGTGGGTCTGCGCCGGGGGCCGACCTATGCTGCCGCATGGTCCGGCCGATCATGGAGGCGGGGCCGTACACAGAGGTGAAGGGGAACAGTCATGAAACTCGTACCGGCGGATCCGACGGTGCTGCACCCTTTCCCGGACCAGCCCCGCGTCGTGCTTCTGAAGCCGCTGGTGAAGTCTCCGCTGATCGAGGCGGGGGAGTACTCGTACTACGACGACCCGGACGACGCGACGGCCTTCGAGACGCGCAATGTCCTCTACCACTACGGGCCGGAGAAGCTCCGTATCGGGAAGTTCTGCGCGTTCGGGACGGGGGTGCGGTTCATCATGAACGGCGCGAACCACCGGATGGACGGGCCGTCGACTTTCCCGTTCCCCATCATGGGCGGTTCCTGGGGCGAGCACTTCGACCTGATCAGCGGGCTGCCGGGGCGCGGTGACACCGTCGTCGGACATGACGTCTGGTTCGGGTACGGGGTGACGGTGATGCCGGGGGTGCGGATCGGGAACGGGGCGGTGGTCGCCTCGGGGTCCGTCGTCGTGGACGACGTTCCCGATTACGGGGTGGTCGGCGGGAATCCGGCCAAGCTGATTCGTACGCGGTACAGCGAGGACGAGGTTGCGCGGCTGCTTGCCGTCGGCTGGTGGGACTGGCCTGCGGAGCATCTCACCGAGCACGTCCGGACCGTGATGTCCGGGACCATCGACGACCTGGAGAAGGCCGCGCCGCGGGGTTAGCGGCGGACGGGCTGGAGCTATCCAGCCCGTCCGGCGTTTGAGGACATCTACGCCAGCACGTCACTCCCGCCCGCAGGCAGCAGCAGGTCCATCTCCACCGCCCGGTGGTCCCCGCGATGCGCCGCCGCGGAAGCGAGCGGCGCATGCCCGGAAGCCGTCGCCGCGAGGACGTACGAGCCGTCGCCGGGGACGGAGAGCGTGTAGCGACCGACCTCATCCGTGAGGGCCGACCCCGCCTGCCGCCCCCGGCGGTCGATCAGCGTCACCTTCGCCCGCGCGACCGGCGCCCCGGAGGGGCTCAGTACCCGGCCGTGGAAACCGGCGAGCGCCTCCGTCGCGGCACGCAGGTTGGCGTCCTCCTCACTGCTGGCCCGGAGCTGGGTCTTGGCCGAGCGGCGGGCGGAGGGGAGGAAGAGGGCGAAGACCAGACCCAGGGCGACCGCGCCCGTGGCGATCAGGAACGAAGTGCGGAAGCCCGTCATCGTCGGGACCGCGACGCCGCCCACGTGGTTCGCGGTGTTGGCGAGGACCATGCCGATGACGGCGCTCGACACCGACGTACCGATGGAGCGCATCAGGGTGTTCAGGCCGTTCGCCGCACCCGTCTCCGAAGCCGGTACAGCGCCGATGATCAGCGCGGGGAGCGAGGAGTAGGCGAGGCCGATGCCCGCGCCCACGACCACCGCGATGACGATCGTCTGCCAGGCGGCGCTCATCAGGCCGAGGCCCGCGCCGTAGCCGATCCCGATGATCAGCATGCCGAGGATGAGGGTCACCTTCGGGCCGTACTTCGCCGAGAGGCGTGCGTACACCGGCGCCGTGAACATCATCGTGAGGCCCAGCGGAGCCACGCACAGGCCCGCGACGACCATGGACTGGCCGAGACCGTAGCCGGTGGCGGTCGGGAGCTGGAGCAGCTGGGGGAGGACGAGGGAGATCGCGTAGAACGCGACACCGACCATGATCGAAGCCAGGTTGGTGAAGAGGACCGCGGGGCGGGCCGTGGTGCGCAGGTCCACCAGCGGCGCCTTGAGTTTGAGCTCCATCACGCCCCACAGGACGAGGACGACCGCCGCCGCGCCGAACAGGCCGAGCGTCATGCCGGAGGTCCAGCCCCAGTCGCTGCCCTTGGTGATGGGGAGCAGGAAGAGGACCAGGCCGGCGGAGAGGCCCAGCGCGCCGATCACGTCGAAGGTGCCCTGCGCCTTGACCTTGCTCTCGGGCACGAAGGCCACGGTCAGGAGCATGGATATGACGCCGAGGCCCGCCGCGCCGAAGAACAGGGCGTGCCAGTCGGCGTGCTGCGCGGTCAGTGCCGCGAGCGGCAGCGCGAGGCCGCCGCCGACGCCGATGGAGGAGCTCATCAGGGCCATCGCGGAGCCGAGCTTCTCGCGGGGCAGCATGTCGCGCATCAGGCCGATGCCGAGCGGGATGGCTCCCATCGCGAAGCCCTGGAGGGCACGGCCGACGATCATCACGACGAGGTTGTCGGTGAAACCGCAGATCAACGAGCCCACGACCATCACGGCCAGGCTCATGAGGAGCATCCGGCGCTTGCCGTAGAGGTCGCCGAGGCGGCCCATGATCGGGGTCGATACGGCGCCCGCGAGCAGGGTCGCGGTCATGACCCAGGTGGCGTTCGACGGCGAGGTGCTCAGGAGCGTCGGCAGGTCCTTGATGACCGGCACGAGGAGCGTCTGCATCACCGCGACGACGATGCCGGCGAAGGCGAGTACGGGGACGACTCCGCGGGGGCCGCGTTGGTGGGTCGTCGACTGCGTCATTGCGTGGGGCCTCCGGGGGCGGTGCGAAAACTGGCAGGGGTACGTGCAGTACGAACCTGTTTCCCCGGGCGACTATTCCGACGGATGTCGTACGAGGGGAATTCTTGACCTGTTGTTAACCGGCCGGATAAGTGATGCCCCGACGGACCCGACATCTGACCCTCCGTCAGGCTTCCACCGTACTGAAACGTGTTCTAGTCTGTCGCCGTCCCGGAAGCTGCTACCGGCGAGGACGCGCATGGGCATCGGAATCACGCAGGAACAAGGGGAGTTGGCGGCGGCGGTGCGCGGCTGGACCGCCCGCACCGTGCCGCCCGGGGAAGTGCGCAAACTGCTCGACGCCCCGCCCGGAACCGGAGGCAGGCCCGCGTACTGGGACAGCCTCGCCGAGCAGGGGCTGCTCGCGGTGCATCTGCCGGAGGAGTGCGGCGGCGGGGGCGGCGACCTCGTGGACCTGGCCGTAGTCCTGGAGGAGGCGGGCCGCGCCGCGCTGCCGGGGCCGTACCTGGCGAGCTCCCTGGCCTCGGCCGTGCTGCACGGGGCGGGCGCCCGTGAGCTTGCCGCCGAGCTGGCCGCCGGAGCACGGATCGGCGCCGTCGCGCTCGGTGCGGGCACGCTGACCGCGGTGCCTGTGGCCGGCGGCTGCATCCTGGAGGGAACCGCACCGCCCGTGCTCTCCGGGGCGGACGCCGATCTCCTGATCCTGGCCGCGGAGCGCGCGGAGTCCGCGGATGCCGCTGGTGGAACGGTTTGGCTGGCCGTCGACGCCGCCGAGCTGACCGTACGCACCCACGAGAGCGCCGACCCGACACGGCCCACCGCCGAGGTCACGGCGGCCGGTGTGCGGGTCCCGGCCGGGCGGATGCTCGACGTCGACGCGGCGCTCGTACGGGATCTCGCGTGCGCCCTGTACGCGGCGGACGCGTGCGGGGTGGCCGGCTGGGCGCTTGGCACCGCCGTCGAGTACGCGAAGGTGCGCGAGCAGTTCGGGCGGCCCATCGGGCAGTTCCAGGCGGTCAAGCACGCCTGCGCCGACATGCTGGTGCGGCTCGAACAGGCGCGGGCACTGGCGTGGGACGCGGCGCGGGCGGCCGACGAGCCCCCGGAGGTGCGGGGACTCGTGGCCGCGCTCGCCGCCGGGTCCGCGCTCGATGCCGCGTACTCCTGTGCCAAGGACGCCATCCAGATCCTCGGCGGCATCGGCTTCACCTGGGAGCACGACGCGCATCTGTATCTGCGCAGGTCGCTCGTTGCCCGGCAACTGGTCGGGACCGGTGACGCGCACCGGCTGCGGGCGGTGCGGTTCGCGGAGGGCGGGACGCGCAGGGAGCTGCGGACGGAGCTGCCCGAGGAGGCGGAGACCTACCGGGAGCAGGCCCGCGAGGCCATCGCCCCGGCCCGTGGCCTCGACCCCGCCGCCGCACGGAAGGCACTCGCACCGACCGGTTACGCGGCACCGCACCTGCCCGAGCCGTACGGTCTCGGCGCGGGCCCCGTCCAGCAGCTCGCCGTCCAGCAGGAGCTGGCCGCCGCCGGGGTGCGCGTCAGCGATCTCGGGATCGCCACCTGGGTGGTGCCCTCCCTCATCGCGTACGGCACGCGGGAGCAGCAGGAGCGCTTTTTGGCACCGACCCTCAAGGGGGAGGTGCTGTGGTGCCAGCTGTTCAGCGAGCCGGGAGCGGGGTCGGACCTGGCGTCGCTGCGGACGCGGGCCGAGCGGGTCGAGGACGGCTGGCTGATCAACGGCCAGAAGGTGTGGACGAGCGCGGCCCAGTGGGC
This sequence comes from Streptomyces longisporoflavus, assembly GCF_014649775.1. Classification (GTDB taxonomy): domain Bacteria; phylum Actinomycetota; class Actinomycetes; order Streptomycetales; family Streptomycetaceae; genus Streptomyces; species Streptomyces longisporoflavus. The sequence goes on from NZ_BMTR01000005.1 coordinate 224,220, forward strand.
GGATCACGGAATCCTGCTGGCCCGCACGGACCCCGGAGCCCCCAAGCACAAGGGCCTCACGTACTTCGTCATCGACATGAAGCGGACCTCGGGCATCGACGTCCGGCCGCTGAAGGAGATCACCGGGGACTCCCTCTTCAACGAGGTCTACTTCGACGACGTCCTGCTGCCCGCCGACGCGGTCGTCGGCGAGGTGAACGACGGCTGGCGCGTCGCACGCCACACCCTCGGCAACGAACGCGTCCACATGGCCGACCAGCTGACCTTCGACACCGGTCTGGAAGCGCTCATCGGACGCGCCGCCGGTCTCGACGCCGCGTGCCGCGCGCGGATCGGCGTGCTCGCCGCCGAGGCACACGCGCTGGCCTGCATCGGCCTGCGGACGACGATGCGGCAGGTGTCCGGCGCGGAACCGGGGGCCGGAGCCTCCGTACGCAAGCTCGTGCAGACCCCGCACCAGCAGAAGGTCGCCGAACTCGCCCTCGAACTCCTCGGCCCCGCGGGCGCGGTCCGCGAGGGCGCGGGGGACCGGGCGCTGCACGGCTTCCTCATGTCGCGCTGCCTGACCATCGCGGGCGGGACCACGCAGGTGCAGCTGAATGTCGTCGCGGAACGGCTCCTCGGCCTGCCGAGGGACCCCGAGCCGCACCCCTCGAAAGGAGCCGGTCAGTGAAGGCGTACGTCGTCGGTGTCGGCATGACGAAGTTCGAGAAGCCCGAGACACGGGACTGGCAGTACTGGGACATGGCGAAGGAGGCGGGGACGAAAGCGCTCGACGATGCCGGGATCAGTTACGAGGACGTGGAGCAGGTCCCGGTCGGCTACTGCTTCCAGGCCTCGACGGCGGGCCAGCGGGCCGCGTACGAACTGGGCCTGACCGGTGTCCCCGTCTACAACGTCAACAACAACTGCGCGACCGCCTCGACCGCGCTGATGATGGCGCGGCAGTTCGTCGAGGGCGGCATCAACGACTGCGTGCTCGCGCTCGGCTTCGAGAAGATGGCGCGCGGCGCGCTGGGGGGCGGGAGCGACGGGGGTGCCCGCGGCGGAGCCGCTGATGGATTCGGCAAGACGTCCCCCGTGGCCAGGCACTACGCCGTGATGGCGGCGTTGCACGGCTTCGAGATGACCCCGCCCACCGCCCAGATCTTCGGCGACGCGGCGCGCGAGCACATGGAGAGGTACGGCACGAGCGAGGCGCAGCTCGCCGCCGTCGGTGCCAAGAACCACCGGCACTCGGTGCACAATCCGTACGCCCAGTTCCAGGACGAGTACACGGTCGACGAGATCCTCGCCGCCAAGACCATCCACCGCCCGCTCACCAAACTCCAGTGCTCCCCGACGTCGGACGGGTCGGCCGCCGCCGTGGTGGTGTCGGAGCGGTTCGTGGAACGGCACGGCCTCCAGGACCGCGCCGTGGAGATCGCCGCGCAGGCGATGACGACGGACACGGGGGAGTCCTTCGACTCCGGCTCGTGCATCGACGTCGTGGGACAGCCGATGTCGGCGGCGGCGGCGCGCCAGGTGTACGAGAGGTCGGGGCTCGGCATCGAGGACGTCGACGTGATCGAGCTGCACGACTGCTTCTCGATCAACGAGCTCCTCACCTACGAGGCCCTCGGCATGTGCGCGGCGGGCGAGTCCGGGAAGCTCGTCGAGAGCGGGGCGACGACGTACGGCGGGCGGTGGGTGGTGAACCCGTCGGGCGGCCTGATCTCCAAGGGACACCCGCTCGGCGCGACGGGAATCGCGCAAGTGGCCGAACTCACATGGCAGTTGCGCGGCGAGGCGGACGCGCGGCAGGTGACGGGGGCGCGGGTGGGACTCGCGCACAACATCGGGCTCGGAGGAGCGGCAGTGGTGACACTGCTGCGCAAGGAGTAGCCGCCCGTGGCGACGGCCCCGGGTCCTAGGACCCGGGGCCGAGAATCTTTGCGCCGAAACCCCGATGCAACGGCCATGCGCTCCTGAGAGCATGAACGTCATGGTCCAAACGCCCCCTGACACTTACATAGCCGCGACAGCGCGGAAGTCCGCTCCCGTATGGGCGGTGCTGCTCGCCGCCTGCGCGGGGCAGTTCCTGGTCGTTCTCGACGTGTCGGTGGTGAACACCGCGCTGCCTTCCATGCGGGCCGACCTGGGCATGAGCGCGGTCGGACTGCAATGGGTGGTCAACGCCTACTCGATCGCCTTCGCCGGTTTCATGCTGCTCGGCGGCCGGGCCGGGGACCTCTTCGGCCGCAAGCGGATGTTCCTGGTCGGGCTCGGGCTCTTCACGGTGGCCTCGCTCGCTGGCGGGCTCGCGCAGGCCGAGTGGCAGCTGCTCGCGGCGCGGGCCGTGCAGGGGCTCGGCGCGGCGGTCCTCGCCCCCTCCACCCTGACGATCCTCACCTCGGCGGTGCCCGAGGGGCCCGCCCGGATACGGGCGATCGGCACCTGGTCGGCGGTGGGCGCGGGCGGCGGCGCCGCGGGCGGCCTCGTCGGCGGAGTCCTGACCGACCTGCTCTCCTGGCGGTGGGTGCTCCTCATCAACGTGCCGATCGGCGCGCTCGTCGTCGTCGCGGGCGTGGCCTGGCTGACCGAGAGCCGGGCCGGCGAGGCGCGCCGGCTCGACGTGCCGGGCGCGGTGCTCGTGACGGCGGGGCTCGCCACGCTCGCGTACGGGATCGTGCAGACGGAGGAGAAGGGCTGGACGGCCGCGGCGACCCTGGTGCCGCTGGCCGCCGGGCTCCTCCTGCTCGCTCTCTTCCTCCTGGTCGAGGCGCGTACGAAGGTGCCGCTCATGCCGCTCAAGCTGTTCCGGGTGCGGTCCGTCTCGGCGGCGAACGCGGCGATGTTCGTGTGCGGCGGCGGCATGTTCGCCATGTGGTTCTTCATGACGCTGTACGCGCAGAACGTCCTCGGCTACTCGGCCCTCAAGGCGGGCCTCGCGCTGATCCCCTCCTCGCTCACCATCGTCTTCGGCTCGAAGCTCGCGCCCCGCCTGATGCGGGTGCTCGGGGCGAAGAACGTGTCCGTGCTCGGGATTCTGGTGGCGGCGGCCGGGTTCGGCTGGCAGTCCCTGATGACCGCCGACGGCGACTACGTCACCTCGATCATGCTGCCCGGCATCATGATGATGTTCGGCGCGGGGCTCGCCACGACGCCGCTGGCGTCCCTGGGCACTTCGGGGGCGGACCCCGGGGACGCGGGCCTCGTCTCCGGGCTCATCAACACCTCGCGCACGATGGGCGGCGCGCTGGGCCTCGCGGTGCTCTCGACGGTCGCCGCGTCGCGGATGGGGGGTTCTTCTACTCCGGAGGCGCTTACCGCGGGGTACGCGATGGCGTTCCGGACGAGTGGGTGCATCTTGCTGGTGGGGGTGTTGGTGCTGCTGCTGTGGATGCCGCGGGACGGGGCCAAGCGCTGATCTTTCCCCCCGCGGGGGCCTGCCCGGGGCTCCGCCCCCAGACCCCGTACAAGATGTCCTCAATCGCCGGACGGGCTGGATATTCCAGCCCGTCCGACGATTGAGGACGAACTCGGCGGAGCCGGTGATAACGGTACGTATAAGGCCCCCGGAGTGGCTAAAGCCAGCCCCGCTGCCTCGCCTCCCGTACCGCCTCCATGCGATTCCGCGTCCCCGTCTTGCCGATCGCCCCCGAGAGATAGTTCCGCACCGTCGACTCCGAGAGATGGAGTTTCGACGCGATGTCGGCGACCGTCGCTCCGTCCACGGAGGCCCGCAGTACGTCCGCCTCCCGCGTCGTCAGAGGGCTGGGCCCCGCGCTCAGGGCGGCCGCCGCCAGCGCGGGGTCGATCACCGTCTCGCCCCGCAGCGCCTGCCGGACCGCCTCCGCGAGATCCTCCACAGGACCGTCCTTGACCAGGAAGCCCACCGCCCCCGCCTCCATCGCCCGGCGCAGATAGCCGGGCCTGCCGAAGGTCGTGAGGATGAGGACCCGGCACTCGGGGCACTCCTCCCGCAGCGCGGCAGCCGCGTCGATCCCGCTGATGCCCGGCAGCTCGATGTCGAGGAGCGCCACGTCGGGGCGTGAGTTCAGCGCCGCGTCCACGATCTCGTCACCCGCGCCGACCTGCGCGACGACCTCGATGTCCTCCTCCATGCCGAGCAGCAGCGCGAGAGCGCTGCGCATCATGCCCTGATCCTCGGCGAGCAGGACTCTGATCATGGGGTGCGCTCCTCCACAACGTGACCGGTATGGAACTCGGTGACCGGCAGCTCCGCCGAGACCCGGAATCCGCCGCGCGGCGCGGGGCCCGACTCCAGGGAGCCGCCCGCCGCCGCCAGGCGTTCGGCCAGGCCCGTCAGCCCGCTGCCGGGCGCTGCCGAGCCTACGCCGCGGCCGTCGTCCGTGATCAGCAGCCGAGTCCGTTCGGCGGTGCCGGTCACCTCGATCTCGCAGCGGGCCGCCCCGGAATGGCGTACGACGTTCGTGGCTGACTCCCGGACCACCCAGCCGAGCAGCGCCGCAGTCTGCGGGGCGAGCGGCGGTCCCGACTGGCGTACGACCGACTCGATGCCCGCCGCGTCCAGGAGATCGCGGGCCCGGTCGAGTTCCGTGGCGAGGCTGCCCTCGCGGTAGCCGGTGACCGCCTCGCGGATCTCGGTCAGGGCCTGGCGGCCCACGGACTCGATGTCGGAGACCTGGCCGAGCGCCGCGTCCAGGTCGCGGCGGGCGAGGCGGCGCGTGGCCTCCGCCTTGACCACGATCACCGAGAGCGTGTGGCCGAGCAGGTCGTGCAGGTCGCGGGAGAAGCGCAGCCGCTCCCTCTCGACCGCCGTGCGCGCCAGCTCCTCGCGGGTGGTGCGCAGTTCCTTGACCGTCTCGGCGAGGGCCAGGATCGCCGCCGTCACCATGACGGAGAGGAACGTGCCGTACGCGATGCCCGCCGCGTCCCAGCCGTCCTTGAAACCGCCGACCACCGCCGCCGCGATGCTCAGGAGGAACCCGGCGGGAGCGAGCTGCCTGCCCCGCAGGACCGAACCTGTCGCCAGGCCGAGCAGCGGGAAGAACATCAGCCAGCTGCCGCCGTAGCCGATGGCGAGGGCGAAGGTGACCGCGGCCAGCGCGAGCAGCGAGACCTTGGTGGCGCGCGCCTCCCGCGCCTGTTTGCTGAAGGCCCTGAACACCACGTTGATGTAGAGGGAGTTGAAGGCGAGCAGGCCGAGCCCCGCGAGCCAGGGGTTGTCCGTCTTGCCCTGGAGGAGGTTGGAGAAGGAGCCCATCCCCATCAGGAGCCAGGGCAGCATCGCGAAGCCGTTGGGCGGCCCGAGGTCCTCGGGTCTGCTCCGTCCCGACTTCTCCTTCGCCCGCATCTCGGCGAGCTGCTCCTTGCTGCTGTGCTTCAAGGCCGCACCGCTGTGTTTCAGGGCCGCGAGGCGCGCGTGCTGCTGCCAGAAGCTCTTCACCGGCATTGCTCCTCCTGTCGCGCCGTCGCGCCGTCGCGCCTCGTCGGCACCGTGGTGTGATGCCCCGTCATACCGTGCGCGCGGCCCGGGAGCCGTCTTCGGCATGGCTATGACGCTACGAATCCGGGGCGGGAGGACGGCAGAGGCTGTTGTACGGACTGCGCCGGTACAAATGTCACACGCGTCGTCGAGCACGGGCCGCGATGCGTATCTGACGTGACGTCAGGAGTCTTCACAACTACCGGACGCTCGGCTATACATGGGATCGCCGGACTGGAACGCGTTCTAGAACGGGCTCCACCGGCCCTGTTGCGACCTCGGTGCGACCGACGGTGCGGACGGCCGCACCGAGGTCTTCAGACAGTCTTCGGACCGGCCAAGGAGCTGCCAACCACATGCCCATCGATGCCGCGAAAGCACTGGCCGCGGAGCCCCGGTCGGCCGAGATCGACTGGGATCACAAGGACGTCCAGCTCTACCACCTGGGCCTCGGCGCCGGCGTCCCCGCCACCGACCCCGACGAGCTGCGCTACACCCTGGAGTCGAAGCTGCACGTCCTGCCCAGCTTCGCGACCGTCGCGGGCGGCGGCATGGGCGTCGTCGGCGGCCTCTCGGCACCCGGCATCGAGGTGAACCTCGCCGCGGTCCTGCACGGCGGCCAGAGCATCACCCTGCACCGCCCCATCCCGGTCAAGGGCAAGGCCGTCACCACCTCCGAGGTGGCCGCCGTGTACGACAAGGGCAAGGCGGCGATCCTCGTCCTGCGCACCGAAGTAGCCGACGGCGACGGTCCGTTGTGGACCAGCGACGCCCAGATCTTCGTACGCGGCGAAGGCGGTTTCGGCGGCGAACGCGGCCCCTCCACCCGCCTGCCCGCGCCCGACGGCGAGCCCGACAAGACCGTCGAGCGCGCCGTCCGCGAGGACCAGGCGCTCCTCTACCGCCTCTGCGGCGACTGGAACCCGCTGCACGCCGACCCCGAATTCGCCCAGCTCGCGGGCTTCGACCGGCCGATCCTGCACGGCCTGTGCACCTACGGGATGACACTCAAGGCAGTCGTCGACACGGTGCTGGGCGGCGACGTCTCGCGGGTGCGCGGCTACAGCACGCGCTTCACCGGCATCGTCTTCCCCGGCGAGACCCTGCGCATCCGGATGTGGCGCTCCGAGGGTCGCGTCCGAGTGGCGGTGACGGCCGTCGAGCGGAACGACGCCCCTGTCCTCGCCGACACCGTCGTCGAACACACCTGAAGCCAGGGACACGCCCGCATCTTCGTACGAGAGGAGCCGCACCATGCGCGCAGCCGTACTGCACGAGATAGGCCAGGACAAACTCGAGGTCCTCGACGACGTCGAGGCGGTGGGCTTCGGGCCCGGCAAGGTGAAGATCCGGGTACGGGCGACGGGCCTGTGCCACTCCGACGTCTCCGCGATGAACGGCATCCTGCCGCAGCCCGCGCCGTTCATCCCCGGCCACGAGGGCGCGGGCGAGATCGTCGACGTCGGTGACGGCGTGAGCGGGGTCAGCCGCGGCGACCGGGTCCTGGTGTGCTGGTTGCCGGCCTGCGGCCAGTGTCCCGCGTGCAAGCGGGGCCAGAGCCAGCTGTGCCTCGCCGGGTTCATGAACGCGGGCACGCCCAACTTCAAGCGCCCCGGCGGCGATGTCTTCGGCTTCGCGGGAACGGGGACGTTCACCGAGGAGGTCGTGGTCGACGCGGGCTGCGCCGTGCCCATCCCGGACGACGTGCCCTTCGACATCGCGGCGCTCATCGGCTGCGGAGTGACGACGGGGCTCGGCGCCGCCATCAACACCGCCGACGTGAAGGCCGGTTCGTCGGTCGCCGTCATCGGCTGCGGCGGCGTCGGCATCTCCGCGATCCAGGGCGCGCGGCTCAAGGGCGCCGCGCAGATCGTCGCCGTCGACCCGGTGCAGTCGCGGCGCGAGGCGGCGCTGCGGTTCGGCGCCACGGAGGCGGTCGCGCCGGACGCGATCGAGGACGCCAAGCAGCGGATCACCGGGGGAGAGGGCTTCGACTACGTCTTCGAGGTCGTCGGCAAGTCCGCCACCGCGCGTACCGCGTACGAGACGACGCGACGCGGCGGCACGCTCGTCATCGTCGGCGCCGGCGCCATGGACGACAACCTCCGGCTGAACATGTTCGAGCTCTTCTTCGACGAGAAGAAGATCCTGCCGTCCATGTACGGCGGCGGCGACGTCCTGCAGTCCTACGAGCGGGCCATCGCCCTGTGGCGCGCGGGCCGCATCGACCTGGAGAGCATGATCACCCACCGAGTGCCGCTCTCCGAGATCAACGAAGCGCTCGACCAGATGCGTACGGGCGTCGCGCTGCGTACGTGCATCGAGATCTGAGAGGACTTCGATCCCTGATGGCACAGCCATTGCCACGGCCACTGGACGGTTTGGCCGCGATCGTGACAGGAGCGGGCCGGGGCCTCGGACGTGTGGAGGCCCTGGAGCTGGCCGGGCTCGGCGCGAGCGTCGTCGTCAACGACTTCGGGCAGCCGGGCCGGGACGGCTCGGGCGAGGCGTCGGCGACGCCCGCCGAGGAGGTCGCGGCCGAGATCCGGGCGGCGGGCGGGCAGGCGGTCGCGCACCTGGGCGATGTCGCGGACCACGAACAGGCGCGCGGGCTAGTCCAGTTGGCGATCGACACGTACGGCAAGCTCGACATCCTGGTCAACAACGCGGGGATCCTGCGGGACCGGATGATCTTCTCGATGAGCGAGGGCGAGTGGGACTCGGTCATCCACGTCCACCTCAAGGGCCACTTCAACACGACGCACTTCGCGTCCGCGCACTGGCGTGAACGCTCCAAGGCGACGGGCGGGCCGGTCTACGGCCGGATCGTCAACACCTCGTCGGAGGCGTTCCTCGCGGGCTCCGCGGGCCAGCCGAACTACGCGGCGGCGAAGGGCGGCATCGTCGGCCTGACCACGTCGAGCGCGCTGGCCCTTCGCAAGTACGGGGTGACGGCGAACGTCATCTGCCCGCGGGCGCGTACGCGGATGACCGAGGACGTCTTCGCGGGCTTCCAGGAGCCGGGCGACGGCGAGCTGGACGCCCTCGCCCCCGAGCATGTGGCCCCGCTGGTCGGCTACTTGGCCTCGCCCGCGGCGGACGGGGTCAACGGGCAGCTGCTGGTGGTCCACGGCGGCATGGTGGCCGTGGTCGAGCGGCCGAAGGTGGCGGCGAAGTTCGACACGGAGAAGGGTGTCTTCACGTACGAGGAGCTGGACGGGGTCCTGTCCCCTTATTACGCCGGGCGTCCGGAGGGGGAGACGTTCGCGGCGAGCGAGGTGCTGGGCTTGAAGCGGGGGTGAGGTGACCTTCCCCGACCCCGGTCCTCAATCGCCGGACGGCTGGAAAATTCAGCCTGTCCGGCGATTGAGGACGAACTCGGCGGAGCCGGTGATCGCCGGCGCCCAAGGCCAGCCCAAGGCCAGCCCAGAGCCAGGAGGCCTACTCGTCGCCCGGCCGACGGTGCCGGCCCCGAGGCGCCCCCGCCTCGTCATGCTCGGCCACAGGCCCCCGATGCTTGCCCGCACCGGAGGTGTCCGCCGCCTCCCGCGGCTCGGGATTCCGCTCGGAAGCCGTACGGATCTCGGTCTTGGTCAAGATACTCACCCCGTATAACTGGTAACTCTGGTAACTCTGTAAAGAAGATCGTTCGATGTGGCCGGGCGAGTCTAACCAACCGCCCCGCGCCCGGTGAGAGGCGCCTGCTGCAACGGAACGGGCCGCGCGGCGACCGGAGCGGGCGCCGCCGCCGGAGCGGGCAGTTCCACCTCCTCGACCCCGCAGGACACCGCCTCCGTCACGTACGGAAGACGGAGGGTCCCCTCCCGCGTCCACCACCCCGAACCGGCCAACCACCCCGCTGGGGCGGCGAGTTGATGCAGACGCCGCTCGGCGGGACGCCAGATGCCGAGCCAGCTCCCCGCCGCCCCGTCGATCCGCAACGCCACCGCACAGTTCTCCGGCATCAGCGTCTGCCCCGGCTGGATCGCGAACGGCGTCACCGCGAGGTCGGGCAGGCGCAGGCACTCGGGGAAACGCACCGGGCGCGTACCGCCGAGGACCCCCCAGCCGAGCCGCTCGTGACCCGGCGCGTTTGAGCGGATCAGGAGCAGTCCGCTGTCGGCGTCCGCGAGCAGCACCCGGTCGTCGCTCTCGTCGGCGATCTGGAGGAGGGGCGACACCTCCCCGCGTCGCTCCAGGTCCACCGCCACCGCCTTGACCCGGCCGCCCAACTCCCGGTCGAGGGCCAGCAGCCGGCCCTCGCGGTCCAGCCAGACCCCGCCCGAACAGTGCCCGGGGATCTCGGCGACGTGCTCGGGCCCGAAGGCGCCGCCCGCCACCAGCCACAGGGCAGTCGAGTGCGTGCCCACCGCGAGGGCGTACGCCTGGCCGCCGACCGGGGACGGCGGCAGCAGCGTCAGGCGGGACTCGCCGCACTCCACGGCACCCAGCGGCACTTCGCCGGTCTCGGGGCCCGTCGGGTACAGGAGCGCGAAGGCGTGCCGCCGGTCGACGACGCGGTGGATCAGGACCCGCCCGTCGGCCATCGGCAGCACCTCCGTGCCGGGCTCCTCCGGCTGGCTGCCGGGCAGCGGCACCGCGTAGGGCTCGGGGGAGTCGAGGGTCCAGCGCTCGGGGTACCAGGAACCGCCGGTGTGGGTGAGGCGTGCGGCGTACGCGCCGTCGGCGGTGATCACCGGGGGCGTCGCGGGGGCGGGGCGGGGTGTCGGCGCGGGTGCGTGCGCGGGCGCGGGTGCGGGTGCTTTCGCGGTCAGGGGCTCGGTCGTGGGCTGGGTCATGGGTTCGGGCTCGAGCGTGGGCGCTGTCATGAGGGGTACCTCCGCGCCCGAAGCTAGTTTTCGCACGCGTTGCCGTGGCACCTGTGGACGCCCGCTTCACACGGAAGGGTGGCGATGTCCCGATTCGACTGAGGGGGCGGGGAGCGTTGTGCTGCGTGGGAGGGGGCGGGGGCGCCGGGGGTACGGGGGGCGCTCGGAGCCGGCGACACCGGCCTGCCCTGAGTCCGCGACCGCGATCGCGTCCGCGGCCCCCACCATGGTTGCCTGCGCCCTTCCCCGCGCCCTCTTTCGGGGCGACGGCGACCGCCGGGTAGTGGCTCCGTAGCGGTCAGTGACCCACGAGCTGCGGGGCACGTGGGGAAGGTAGCCTTTCCCCGTGCCCCGTCTGTCTGAAGTCATCGCCGCCCTCGACGCCCTGTGGCCCGCCGAACTGGCCGAGAGCTGGGATGCGGTCGGCACCGTCTGCGGAGACCCCGATGCGGAGGTCTCCCGTGTCCTCTTCGCCGTCGACCCCGTCCAGGACATCGTCGACGAAGCGGTGAAGCTGGGCGCCCAGCTCCTGGTCACGCACCACCCGCTCTATCTGCGCGGCACGACGACGGTCTCGGCCGGCACCTTCAAGGGCCGCGTCGTCCACGACCTCATCAAGAACGACGTCGCGCTGCACGTCGCCCACACGAACGCGGACCGCGCCGATCCCGGCGTCTCCGACGCCCTCGCGGGCGCGCTCGACCTGCGGATCGTCCGTCCCCTCGTACCGGACCCGGCCGATGCGCACGGGCGCCGCGGGCTCGGCCGTATCTGCGAGCTCGAACACCCCCTGACGCTCCGCGAGCTCGCCGCCCGCGCGGCCGAGCGGCTGCCCGCCACCGCGCAGGGCATCCGGGTCGCGGGCGACCCGGAGCAGATCGTCCGCACCCTCGCCGTCAGCGGCGGCTCGGGCGACAGCCTCTTCGACGACGTACGCGCGTCCGGCGTGGACGCCTTCCTCACCGCGGACCTGCGCCACCACCCGGTGTCCGAGGCCCGCGCGCAGACCCCGCTCGCGCTGCTCGACGCCGCGCACTGGGCCACCGAGTGGCCGTGGTGCGAGCTGGCCGCGGCGCAGCTCGATCAGATCTCCGACCGTCACGGATGGGGCCTTCGCGTCCACGTCTCCAAGACGGTCACCGACCCCTGGACCGCCCACGCGGCCTCGACTACCGACACAACAGGAGCCCCCAATTAACGCCGCGCCCGCCGACCAGATCCGACTCCTCGACGTCCAGGCACTGGATGTACGCCTCCAGCAGCTGGCGCACCGGAAGAAGTCCCTGCCCGAGCACGCCGAGATCGAGTCCCTGAACAAGGACCTCGCGCAGCTGCGCGATCTGCACGTCGCCTCGACGACCGAGGAGAGCGACTGCGCCCGCGAGCAGACCAAGGCGGAGCAGGACGTGGACCAGGTGCGCCAGCGCGCCAACCGCGACCAGCAGCGCTTGGACTCGGGCGCCGTGACGTCCCCCAAGGACCTGGAGAACCTCCAGCGCGAGATCGCGTCCCTCGCCAAGCGCCAGGGCGACCTGGAGGACGTGGTCCTTGAGGTCATGGAGCGCCGCGAGTCGGCCCAGGAGCGCGTCTCCGAGCTGGCGGAACGTGTCTCCTCCGTCCAGTCGAAGATCGACGACGCGACGGCTCGCCGTGACGCGGCCTTCGAGGAGATCGACGGCGAGGCCGCCACGGTCACCAAGGAGCGCGAGGTCGTGGCGGGTTCGGTCCCGGCCGACCTGCTCAAGCTCTACGACAAGCTGCGCGACCAGCAGGGCGGCGTCGGCGCGGCCAAGCTCTACCAGCGGCGCTGCGAGGGCTGCCGCCTGGAGCTGAACATCACCGAGGTGAACGAAGTGAAGGCGGCGTCCCCTGACACCGTCCTGCGGTGCGAGAACTGCCGCCGCATCCTGGTCCGTACGTCCGAGTCGGGTCTGTAAGGGGCCGTGGCCGTGCGGGAGTTCGCCCGGGAGTTCATCGTCGAGGCCGACGGCGGGTCGCGGGGCAACCCGGGGCCCGCGGGCTACGGCTCGGTGGTCATCGACGCGGCGACGGGGGAGACGCTGCGGGAGGTGGCGCAGTACATCGGCGTCGCGACGAACAACGTCGCCGAGTACAAGGGTCTCGTGGCCGGCCTGAAGGCGGCGCACGAACTCGACCCGGACGCCTCGGTCCGTGTCCGGATGGACTCCAAGCTCGTCGTCGAGCAGATGTCGGGCCGCTGGAAGATCAAGCACCCGGACATGAAGCCGCTCGCGGCCGAGGCCGCGAGGGTCTTTCCCCCGTCCCAAGTGACGTACGAGTGGATCCCGCGCGAGCAGAACAAGCACGCGGACCGTCTCGCCAACGAGGCGATGGACGCGGGCAAGCGGGGCGAGCAGTGGTCGGCGGCGGATTCGACGGCGGAGCTGGACGCGCGGGATGCGCGGGCCGCGCGGGCGGCCCGGCAGGCTTCTGAGCCCTCGGGTCCGCCGGGAGACGCGGCGGCGGGCGCGGCGAAGGCGCGGGCGGCGCTGGCCGAGCGCCGGACGCCGGAGGCAGTCCCCGAAGCCATTCCCGGGACGGTCCCCGGTGCCGGGGCCGGGGCCGATGTGCGCGCCGCGGGCAATGTGGCGGCGGCGCAGGCTGCTGCCCCGCCTGTCGGCTGGGCCGTGCCCGCCGACCTCGGCGCGCCCGCGACCTTCGTGCTGCTGCGGCACGGCGAGACCGCGCTCACGCCCCAGAAACGCTTCTCCGGCAGCGGCGGAACCGACCCCTCCCTCTCCGAGGTGGGCCGGAAACAGGCCGAGCGCGCGGCGGCTGCGTTCGCCGCGCGGGGCACGATCCAGGCGATCGTCTCCTCGCCGCTGAAGCGCTGCCAGGAGACGGCGCAGGCCGTCGCCGCGCGCTTGGGCCTCGACGTACGCGTCGAGGACGGGCTGCGCGAGACGGACTTCGGGGCCTGGGAGGGCCTCACCTTCGGTGAGGTGCGGGCGGGCCAGCCCGACGAGCTGAACGCGTGGCTCGCCTCGCCCGACGCGGCACCGCCGGGCGGCGAGTCCTTCGCGGAGGTGGCCCGCAGGGTGTCTGCGACGCGGGAACGCCTGGTCAGCGAGTACGCGGGCCGCACGGTCCTCCTGGTCACGCACGTCACGCCGATCAAAACGCTGGTGCGACTCGCGCTGGGCGCGCCGCCGGAGTCCCTGTTCCGTATGGAGCTCTCGGCTGCGTCGGTGTCGGCGGTGGCGTACTACGGGGACGGCAACGCGTCACTGCGCCTGCTAAACGACACGTCCCACCTGCGGTAGGGCTTCGCAGGGGGCCGACCGGGTGCCTGTCTGCGGGTGCTCTTCGGCCGAGCGCGCAGTTCCCCGCGCCCCTACGCACGCTGCAGCTCGGCCCGCTCCCGCAACACCCGCAGAAGACCGGACCGCGGTGTCGGGCCCCGCAGGGGGCGCGGGGAACGGCGCGCTCAGCCACGAGGTACCCGCAGGGGTAGACGCAGCGGTCAGGGCCCCGCAGGGGGCGCGGGGAACTGCGCGAGCAACCACGACGCACCCGCAGAAGTCAGCGCGGGACCACGGCGTCGGGCCCCGAAGGGGGCGCGGGGAACGGCGCGACCAGCCCCCACGCACCCGCAGAAGCCCCCGCTCAAGGCCCAGGGGCCAAGCCACTAGCGCAGACCCGCCGCCTCACGGGCCAGCGCCTCGACACGGCTCCAATCCTTCGCCGAGACCGCGTCAGCAGGAAGCATCCAACTACCGCCCACGCAACCCACGTTCTTCAGAGCGAGGTACGACGGAGCGGACGCGAGGCCGATACCGCCCGTAGGGCAGAAGCGGGCCTGGGGCAGCGGCCCACTCAGCGACTTGAGATAGGCGGTACCGCCCGCCGCCTCCGCGGGGAAGAACTTCATCTCCCGCACGCCCCGCTCAAGCAGCGCCACGACCTCGGACGTCGTCGAGACCCCCGGCAGGAACGGCACCCCGGACGCCTTCATCGCGGCGAGCAGCGTGTCCGTCCAGCCCGGGCTGACCAGGAAGCGTGCCCCGGCGTCCACGGACTCCTCGACGCCCCGGGGCGAGATGACGGTCCCCGCACCGACCACGGCGTCCGGCACCTCCGCCGCGATGGCCCGGATCGCGTCGAGCGCGACGGGCGTCCGCAGCGTCACCTCGATCGCGGGCAGCCCGCCCGCGACAAGGGCGCGCGCCAGCGGTACGGCGTCGGCGACGTCCTCCACGACGACAACGGGAACGACGGGGGCGAGATCGAGCACGGAGCCGGAGGCCGCGGCGGAGGGGGAAGTCATGGAAGCATCCTGCCCCGACGCACGCAGCCTGCGCAAAGGGCGTTGCGCAGGCTGCAACCCATGGTCAAGGGAGAGTCAGTGGATCTCCCGCACCACCACGTCGAGCGCCCACCCCTTGCCCGCCTTCGCGGGCGCCTCCGCCTCCACCACGTGACCGAGGTCCCGCAGGACCTCGACCAGTTCGGCCGGGTCCTTCGGCTGGGCGCCGGTCTCCAGCAGAGAGCGGACGATCCGGCCCTTGGTCGCTTTGTTGAAGTGCGAGACGACGGAGCGCTTCTCGACGCCGTCGACCAGCTGCGCGTGCAGCACCCGTACCGTCGCCGTCCGCTCGGCGACCTCGCCCTTCGGCTTCCACGCCGCCGCGTACGCCGACGACCGCAGGTCCAGTACGAGTCCGTCGCCCGCCGCTTCCGGCATCGCCGAGGCCATCGGCGTACGCCAGTAGGCGCCGAGCGCACCGAGGCCGGGCAGCTTCACGCCCATCGAGCAGCGGTAGGAGGGGATGCGGTCGGTGATGCCGACGGCGCCCCAGAGTCCGGAGAAGACGAGCAGCGAGCGGGCCGCGCGGCGCTTGGCGGCGGCGTCCAGGGTGGCGAGGCCCAGGGCGTCGTACAGGACCCCGGTGTAGATCTCCCCGGCGGGGCGGGCGCCGGCCGTCCGCAGCTCCGTGTTCTTCGCGACCTCGCCACGCAGGCCCTCGCTCAGCCCGAGCACGTCACGGGCCTTCTCCTCGTCCGCCACACAGAGGCCGACCAACTCGTCGAGAACCGCCTCCCTCGCGTCCGCGAGCGCCGGCAAAGAGAGCGTCTCCGGCTTCAGGGGCGCTCCGCGACCGGAGGGCGCTTTGCCTTCGGAGGGCGGCAGCAGGACGAGCATGAGTCTCCTTCGGAGGGCTACGGGGTGGGGGTGCGGACCCTGCGCCAGGGTAATCGCCACGAGGGCAACACCCGCCCACGGCGACCCCGAGGCGGCGACGCCGCTCACTCCCGATCCCCCGCGGCCCGCGCCCGCAACGCTCCCGCGCACGCGGCGCGAGACCCGCCCCCCCGTCGTGCCGCCCCGCCCCTCCGCCGTGCCGCCCCGCCCCTCCCCGCCTACGCTCGACCCATGCCACGTCGTCATCTCAGCGTGACCGGCGCAGCCGAGGCTCCGTTGCGGGGCGTGCTGCGGGAGCTGCGTACGAAGTTGGATGTTCCCGGGGCCGGGGGTTTCCCGGAGGACGTGCTCGCCGAGGCGGAGCGGGCGAGTGCCGCTCCGCGGCTTCCCGCGCACGACGCGACCGACATCCCCCTCTTCACCATCGATCCGCCCGCCTCGGTCGACCTCGACCAGGCCATGCACCTCTCCCGGCGGCAGGGCGGCGGCTTCCGGGTGCGGTATGCCATCGCCGATGTCGCCGCGTACGTCACTCCGGGCGGGCCGCTCGACGCGGAGGCCCACCGGCGCGTCACCACGCTCTACTTCCCCGACGGGAAAGTGCCGCTGCACCCCGCCTCCCTGAGCGAGGGCGCGGCCAGTCTGCTGCCGGGGCAGGACTGTCCCGCGGCCCTGTGGACCATCGACCTCGACGCGGAGGGCCGCACCGTCGCCACCGACGTCCGCCGCGCCCTCGTACGCAGCCGCGCCAAGCTCGACTACGACGGCGTGCAGCAGGCCATCGACGGCGGCACCGCCGAGGAGGCCCTCGCGCTGCTCGCCGACATCGGGCGGCTGCGCGAGCAGTTGGAAGTGGAGCGGGGAGGCATCTCCCTCAACGTGCCCGAGCAGGAGATCGTCGAGCGGAACGGGGCGTACGAGCTCGACTTCCGCGCCCCGCTCCCCGCCGACGGCTGGAACGCCCAGATCTCCCTGCTCACCGGCATGGCCGCCGCCGAGCTCATGATCCAGTCGGGCAACGGCATCCTCCGTACCCTCCCCACCGCCCCCGACGGCGCGGTCGGCAGACTCCGCCGCACCGCGAAGGCCCTGCACGTCGACTGGCCGCACCACGTCCCGTACGCCCAGCTGGTCCGTTCCCTCGACCCGCACCAGCCCCGCCACGCCGCGTTCCTCCAGGAGTGCACGACCCTCCTGCGCGGCGCCGGCTACACCGCGTTCAGCGGCGGCGAGGTCCCCGACCTCACCACGCACGCCGCCGTCGCCGCCCCCTACGCCCACTGCACGGCCCCGCTGCGCCGCCTCGTCGACCGTTACGCCGCCGAGCTGTGCCTGGCGGCGGTCGCCGGGGATGAGCCCCCGGACTGGGTGCTCGCCGCGCTGCCCGAGCTGCCCAAGGAGATGGCCGACGGGACGCGGCGCGGGAACACCGTGGAGCGCGAGTGCGTGGACCTCGTCGAGGCCGCGCTGCTCAAGGACCGGGTCGGCGAGCTCTTCGACGCGGTGGTGGTGGACGTCCATGAGCGTGAACCAGCCGTAGGGACCGTCCAGTTGACCGACCCCGCGGTCGTCGCCCGCATCGAGGGCGGCACGGGCGGACTCCCGCTGGGGGAGCGGCTGCGCGTACGGCTCACGCAGGCTGATCCAGGGGCGGCGAAGGTACGGTTCGCGCCCGCGTGAGTTCCGGGGCCTGCTCGACTTCCGGGCCCGCCTTGGCTCGCAGGGCCTGGTTGAGCGCGGCCCGCAGCTTCTCCGGCTCGTCGGCGTGCAGCCGTACCGTCGTCACCTGCTGCTTGCCGCCGAGCAGACCGACCGCCGTGACGGGCTCCGTCAGCTCCAGCGTGAGGGAGGTCTGCGCGGCGACGGGCAGGTCGAGTACGCCATCGGCCGCCTCGTGCGTGAAGCGGCGCTCACCGCTCACGGCGGCGATCCGGTCCAGCGGTATCCACAGATCCCGGTGGGCGCCCTTGCGTACGCGCAGGGCGTCGGCGGACAGAACGTGCGGCCGGGTCACGGACGCCGCTTGCATGCCGAGCAGCAGCACCACGCCGTAGACGTCGACGACGAGCACCACGGCGTGCACCGCGGGCCAGTTCCGCAGCAGTACGGACAGCCCCACGGTCTCCACGACGGAGACGAAGACGATGCCGTACATCATCGCGGCCTGGTCCCGGGCGTGCCCGAACGCCAGATCCCCCGCCCGCACGCCGTGCCGCCGCCGGGCCACCCACAGCGCGAGACTGCCGAGCACCCGCAGCTCGTGCCCGACGATCCTGCGCACCGGCTCCGGCACGACCTCCCGGACCGCCGCGCGCCCGCCCCGCCGGTACAGGACCGCGAGCCCCGCTCCCTCGACGACGAACATCGTCACGGCGACGGCTTCCACGCCGAGCAGCACGTCCGGCGGAAGCGGCGCACCGGTCAACAGGCATGCGAGCAGCGTCAGTTCAGTCGGCACGAGCACCAGAGCGATGCCCCGCATCACCCTCTCCAGTCCCAGTCCCAGCCGACGGCCCCTCACCGCGCACCCCGCTCGACGAGCAGCCGCATCCCCCGGCGTACGGCCTCCGCCTGCGCGGGGGCGAAGTCGTCGAAGAGGGCTTCGAGGAACCGGTCCCCGCCGCCCCGCCCGACCCCGTAGGCCACCGCCCGCACGCCGTCCGCCCCCACCTCCTCCAGGAGGGAATCGGGCAGCGCGTCGGCGAGCGCGCGGGCGGCCTTGTCGACGACGGCTTCCGTACGAGGATCCGCGAGGTCGGTGTCGGCGAGTCCGTCGAGCAACCGGTACACCTCGTTCGCACGCTCCACCGCTTCCGGCGTGGTCAGCGCGGGCCGCATCGCGGCGAGCAGCCTGTCCCGGTCCTCCGCGGGCGCGGTCGTGTCGATGAGAGCGAGCAGCTCCCGGTCCTTCGCGGCCATCACGGACTCGGGTCCCTCGCGGTCGGCGGTGGAGCGGGACACCTCGGCGAAGAACTCGCCCAGTTCGGGGGAGACGGGACCCTCGGCGGTCAGCACCCCGCGTTCCGCACCGTCCAGCAGCACCCGCAGCCGCTCCCGCCGCTCGCGGATCGCGGCCTCCTGCCGGGCGAGGTCGGCATCAAGATCGGCGAGCACCTCGGCGAGCTCGCGCCCCGCGTCGTCCGCGAGCACGTCCCGCACCTCGGCGAGCCCGAGCCCCAGCTCGGTGAGCCGCCGGATCCGCGCGAGCACGACGGCGTGCCGCAGCCCGTACTCCCGATAGCCGTTGGCCCGCCGCTCGGGCTCGGGAAGCAGCCCGAGGTGGTGATAGTGCCTGATCGTCCGCGTGGTCACACCGACGATCCCGGCGATCTCTCCGATCCGCATCCGGTTCATGAGGCCAGTAGAAACGTTGACGCCGCGACAAGGTCAAGCGCGCGGGACCGGGACCCGCCGGGCGGGCGAAGCCTGACGCCCGCCCGTATTCCTGTGCCACGATCGAGGGAACGACTCCCGATCTCCTGAACGGTGGAGCAAGCGATGTCCCAGTCTGGCGAGCGACCGAGGAAGGGGCGTGACATGACTGCCATGGCACACGAGCCGCTCACGCAGGCAGAGGTCCTCTTGGAGGGCTTCCTCGCGCTGGACACCCCGGAGGGTTTCCGGGCGGAGCTGATCGAGGGGGAGATTGTCGTGACGCCGCCGCCGGACGGGGACCACGAGGACTACATCAATCTGATCATGAAGCAAGTGATCAGGCGTTCCAGGACCGACATGGACTACTCCGGGAACAAGGGCCTGAAGCTGAAGAGCGGGGGCGCCTGCCCGAAGAACCACGCCATCCCGGACGGCACGTTCGCCCCCACGGAGCTGCGCCTTTTCCGCGGCGCCGAATCCTGGATGCCCTGTGAGGGCGTCGCCCTTGTCGTCGAGGTCACCTCCACCAAGCCGCAGGCGGACCGCGAGGCCAAGCGCCGCTGCTACGCCCGCGGCGGCATCCCGCTCTACCTGCTCATCGACCGTGAGGGATCATCGGTGACGCTGTTCAGCGACCCGGAGAGGGACGACTACCGCCAGCACTGCACGCTCCCGTTCGGCAAGGCGGTGCCCCTTCCCGAGCCTTTCGGGTTCGAGCTGGAGACCGCGGAGTTCGACTGAGGAGCTGTGGGGGCGGAGCTCGGGCTTGCGGCGGGTAGCATGGTCGGCACGGCAGACGAGCCGGGCGGACGGCCGCGTGAAGCTCCCCTCACCAGGGGCTCTTCCCGAGGAACGTCCGGGCTCCACAGGGCAAGGTGGTGGCTAACGGCCACCCGGGGTGACCCGCGGGACAGTGCCACAGAAAACAGACCGCCGGAGGCTTCGGTCTCCGGTAAGGGTGAAACGGTGGTGTAAGAGACCACCAGCGCCTGAGGTGACTCAGGCGGCTAGGTAAACCCCACCTGGAGCAAGGTCAAGAGGGGCCTCGGAGACGGGGCCCTGCGCGGATGATCGAGGGCTGCCCGCCCGAGTCCGCGGGTAGACCGCACGAGGTCCGCAGCAATGCGGACCCTAGATGGATGGCCGTCTCCCCGGCCGCCGCGAGGCGACCGGGCGACAGAACCCGGCGTACAGCCCGACTCGTCTGCCCCCACCCTCGGCTTTGCCTCGGGCTCACTGACGACGACCTTCGCAACGGGCGTTCTGTTGCGGGTGGCCCTCAGCCTTTACCTGTAGCTCTGCCCACACGGTTTTGCCCGGGGCCGCCCTGCGAGGCGTGACACCCCAGGCGTCCGAGAGGGCGGCTACGAGAAGCAGGCCGCGACCGGACTCGGACGCGGAGTCCGTGACCGGGGGAGCAGGCGGAGGCTGTTTCTCGGCGCGCGTGTCGCTCACCTCGATGCGGTAGACGTCGTCGCCCCGGGTGAGCTGGAGGTGGAAGTCCCGGCCGGGGACCGTCCCGTGACGTACCGCGTTGGCGGCGAGCTCTGCGGCGATGAGGGTGAGCGTCTCGTTGGCCGGAGTCGTGTACGGGTGCCCCCAGTCATTGAGGCGGTGCGAGACGAGTCTGCGGGCGAGGCGGGCACCGCGCGGTGTTGAGGTGAAGCACATCGCGAACTCGCGTTCGGGAGCGAGGCGTTGTGGCATATGCCCGTTCGGGGGAGTTGCTGACTTCATGAGGTCAACGGTTGACTACCGTGCGTAGCGTTGAACAGGAGCGATGCGCTGACGAGTGCGGCCTGTACACGTACGCGATGCGCTTGTACGTGGTGTTGGGCGTGACCGGCTCCAAGGCTCTGAGTTGCCTGGCTGGGGCGGTCGTACGAGAGGAGCCGCGGCGTGGACGACGAGGTGCAGCAGCCGGAGTATGAGGTTGGGACGGGCATGCTTTGCGTGTTCGGGCGCCAGCTGAAGCTGTTCCGTGAGCGAGCGGGAATGGACCGCGCGAGGCTCGGGTCGCTGACCGGATACTCGGCCTCGACGATCGCGTCGTTCGAACAGGGGAGACGTATCCCGCCGCCGAAGTTCATCGACCGGGCCGATGAGGCGCTGGAGGCGGGCGGGGTGCTGTGCGCGAGCAAGGAGGAGGTGGCCCGGGCTCAGTATCCGGCGTTCTTCCGGGATGCGGCTCGGTTGGAGGCGGAGGCGGTCGAGCTGCACGTGTACGCGAACCAGGCGGCGCCTGGACTCTTGCAGACGGCGGAGTATGCGCGGGCCATCTTCTTGATGATGCGGCCACCCATGGACGACGAACTGGTCGAGCAGAGAGTGGGTGCGCGCCTGGCTCGGCAGGAGATCTTGTCCGGCAGGGATGCGCCGCTCGCCAGCTTTGTGATCGATGAGGCAGTGTTGAGGCGTCCGATCGGAGGACGGGGCATCCTGCGTGGCCAGCTTGAGCACATCCTCCTGATGGGCGAGCGACGGAACATCGAGATCCAGGTGATGTCGCTCGACTGTGAGGAGAACGCCGGCATGGCTGGTCCCTTCACCTTGATCGAAACGAAGGAAGGGCGGAGGATCGCGTACGCCGAGGTGCAGAACGTGAGCCGCCTGCAGACGGAGCGGGAACGCGTCCGCGCGCTGGAGGCCAAGTACGGGATCATCCGCGCGCAGGCCCTGACTCCTCGTAAATCATTGGCGTATGTAGAGAAGTTGCTGGGAGAGCTATGAACGCGCACGTGCATCAGCCGCACATACACCAGTTGGTATGGCGCAGAAGCAGCTACAGCAGCGAGGAAGGCGGTGAATGCGTCGAGGTTGCCACTCGCCCCGGCAATGTGCACGTCCGCGACTCCAAGGACGTAACCCGCGCACACCTGGCCGTGCGCCCCACGGCGTGGACCGCATTTGTCGAGTTCGCGGTCCTCTGACACACGCAAGGCCCTCGGCAGGCGCCCGCTTGCCGAGGGCCCTGGCCGTGTGTTGCTGCCCGCTCGCCCGCCATTCGGCACGCACACGAGAAGACCCAACTAGCGTGCAGATGATGGCCACTTGAGGGCAGAGTTACTGTAGTTTCCTGCTATGAAAAAGGGCAAAATAGCAGAGAACCCCGAGTCGCGCTTCTCCACCGTGCTGGTAGGTGCCGCAAGGCTTCCGGGCGTACGTATCGACAGGGCGGCGTACCTCCGAAGAGCGCTGGCGCGCTATTGCTCCGAGGACGACATCCGAAGAGCGATCGAAGAGACCCCCGCGGCGGCGGGCATCACCGTCGAGGTTCTCGACAAAGCTGCCAACGACTCCATCCGCTACGAAACCAGCAAAGTCAGCGCTCTGTCCGCCGCTGCAGGAATACCGGGCATCATCGCCCTTCCTGCCACCGTGCCCGCTGACATGGCCCAGTACTTCGGCCACATGCTGCGTATCTCGCAGAAGCTCGCCTACCTCTACAGCTGGCCCGATCTGTTCTCCGACGAGGGCGATGACGTCGATGACGCGACCATGGGTGTGCTCACGCTGTTCTTCGGCGTGATGTTCGGTACCCAATCGGCGAACACCGCTGTGGGCAAGGTCGCGGGGATGATGTCGGAGCAGGTCGCCAAGAAGCTGCCTCAGAGGGCACTCACCCAGGGTGTCATCTACCCGATAGTGAAGAGAGTCGCGGGCTACCTCGGCGTCGAGATGACGAAGCAGTCCTTCGCGAAGACCGTCTCGAAGGCCATCCCTGTCGTCGGGGCCGTTGTCTCCGGCACGCTCACTTTTGCGACTTACCTTCCCATGGCCAAACGACTCAAGAAGCACCTGTCCAGCTTGGAGCTGACGAAGCCGACGCTCCGAGTCGCTTAGCAGCATGACCGCCTATGGCGGTGAGTGCGGCGCCCCGCACCTAGCGAGCCGACGTCGTCGCGCGACGTACCGGTCGGGTCGGTGAGGTGACGGTGTGTGCCGCAACGAGGAACGGTGGCCTCAGTAGTGGTAGCGGGCCTTGAGGATCTTGACTTCTTTCTCGTCCACCCGGTAGACGAGCCGGTGCTCGTCGTCGATCCGGCGTGACCAGTAGCCGGACAGGTCGCCCTTCAGGGGTTCAGGCTTACCGATGCCGGTGAAGGGGGTGCGCTGGATCTCGGCGATCAGCCGGGTGATTCTGCGGGCCATGGCGCGGTCCGAACCGAGCCGGAACAGGAAGTCCTCCCACCCGGCCGGGTCGAAGTGAACGCTCCTCACCCGTCACCCGCAAGCTCTTGCAGCTCTTCCATGGTCCTGGTGACCACGGTCTCGCCGGCCTTGTCCCGTGCGACGGCCTCCATGAGGCTTCGCGCGTTCGCGGGGGAACGCAGCAGGTAGACGGTCTCCTGCCAGGAGTCGTAGTCCTCGGCGGACATTATTACCGCGTCGCCGCCTTTGGAGCTGATGCGCACGGGGGTGTGGTCGTCGTTCACGCGCTTGATGAGTGGAAACAGGTCCTTGCGGGCCTCGCTGGCGCTTATCGTCACTTACGACACCTCATTCAGAGTGGTACGGGAAAACGGTACCACGCTGGTACTCAATTCTGGTACGAGTCGCGAGGTGTGACGCTCCTCGGCATACACCCGACTCCTCTGCCCCTCTCCTCAGGGCAACACCGCCAGCGTGGCGGTGACCGCCCTGTGGTCCGTGCCGGGGATGGTTCGTTCGGTGACCGAGGTGCCTGCGAGGCCGGAGCCGTGCAGGACGTGGTCCAGGTGCAGCAAAGGTGGCAGCAGGCCCTTGCCCGCCGGCCATGTGCGGGGCCAGCCTTCGCCGAGTTCGGCGTGGGTGTCCGTGAGTCCGCCCGATGCGAGCAGCTCGCGCATGGGGGCGTGGTCGACGGTCGCGTTGAAATCGCCCAGGAACACCGTGTCGGGGCCACTGTCGCGGGCGACGGTGGTGAGGGCGGACATGTCCTTGGTCCAGCGGTCCGCGTCACCCAGCGGGTAGTACGTGTGCACCGCCACCAGCCGTACGGCGCGTCCGCCGACCTTCACCTGCGCCGTGGTCTGGGGCCAGGCGGTGTCCGCCTCCAGGGGGCCGCCGTGCGTCAGCGGAATCCGTGAGTAGAGCGACGAGTCGTTCTCGGGGTGGAGCTCCTGGTGCGGCATGACCTTGCCCAGGCCCGCCTCGGCGAGCGCCTTGATGCCGGTGGCCGGCAGCTCCTGCACGGCCAGGACATCTATCCGCTCGGATTTCACCAGCTCCACCAGCGCACGCGCGTCCCCCTGGCCGACGTGGGTGTTGAGGGTGGCCACCCGCAACTCGGGTGCCTGCGGGGGGATGTGCGGCTCCTCGTGCGGTACGAAGCGCGGCACAAGCAGTACGACGTACGCCGCTGTGATCAGTCCGGCGGCGATGACCGGTCGGCGGGAGCGCAGAGCGGGCACGGAGAGCGTGGTGATCAGGGCGAGGAGACTGATGACGGCCGCATAGGGGAACAGGACCACGGCCACGGCCAGCGGGGTGCCCGCGTCCAGCCCCGCAAGTCGTACGACCAGCAGGGCGAAGAGCGCGGCGAGCAGCACGAGGTACCCGCGCCGTCCCCATGTGCGTCCGCGGCGGCCAGTGCGGCGGTCAGCGCCCCGCTCTCCGTCGGCTGCGCGGTGTGCTCGCGTGGATATGTGTATGTCCGTCATCCTCAGAACACCGAAAGCCCTGTCAGTGTCGTGAACCGGTCGAGTGCCGCGACGCCCGACACCGAGTTGCCCCGTTCGTCCAGGCCGGGGCTCCATACGCAGAGCGTGCAGTGGCCGGGGACCACGGCGATGATGCCGCCGCCGACACCGCTCTTGCCGGGCAGGCCCACGCGGTAGGCGAAGTCGCCCGCCGCGTCGTACGTCCCGCAGGTGAGCATGATGGCGTTGACCTGCTTGGCCTGGCTGCGGCTGAGCAGGCGGGTGCCGTCGGCGCGGATGCCGTGGCGGGCCAGGAACCCGGTGGCCAGGGCGAGGTCGGCGCAGGACGCCTCGACGGAGCACTGGCGGAAGTACTGGTCGAGGAGGACCGGGACCGGGTTGTCGATGTTGTCGTAGGCCGCCATGAAGTGGCCCAGGGCGGCGTTGCGGTCTCCGTGCGCGGACTCGGACGCGGCGACGGCCTCGTTGATGGTGAGCCGGTCGTTGCCGCTCTCCGCGCGCAGGAAGTCGAGCAGGGTGCCCGCCGCGTCCTCGGTCTGGGTGTGGAGGCGGTCGGTGACGACGAGCGCGCCCGCGTTGATGAAGGGGTTGCGGGGGATGCCGTTCTCGTACTCCAGCTGCACGAGCGAGTTGAAGGGGTTGCCGGACGGCTCGCGGCCCACGTGCTCCCAGAGTGCGTCGCCCTCGCGGGCCAGGTCCAGCGCGAGGGTGAAGACCTTGGTGATGGACTGCGCGGAGAACGGCTGCCGCCAGTCGCCCACCCCGTACACCGTGCCGTCGGGCTCCGCGACGGCCATGCCGAACCGGCGCGGGTCGCACGCGGCGAGCGCGGGGATGTAGTCGGCGGGCCTGCCGCGCCCCGGCGTCTTCTCGATCTCGGCCGCGATGCGGTCCAGGACCGGCTGATAGGTCTGGGGCGAGGTCATGATCGCCATTTTGCACCCGCGCGGGGCGCGAGGGCGCGCGAGTTGGGGCAGGGGCAGGGGCTGGGGTTGTGGCTGTCGCCGTAGCCGTGGCTGTCGCCGTAGCCGTGGCTGACGCCGTGGGCGTGTGTGCGGTGTGCGTGGGGGGCGTGGCCCGTGGGCGCGGGTGCGGTGCGCTTGACCGATAGCCCGGCATGCGTGGGGCGTGACCGATAGCCCGGCGTGCGTGAAGGCGTGACCCACGTGAAGGGTGACCCGCGGGCTCGCGTGCGTGCAGGCGCGGTCGGCATCCGCCGGAGCATCCCGTGATCAATCCGGCCTGCGGCGAGGTGGCCACCAGCCCGCCCCCGTACGGGGCGGTCGCGCTCACCCCCTGACGGCGCCCCCGCCCTCCCCGCCCGCCAGCGGACGCCAGTACTGGTCCTTGCCCTCGTCCCGTACGACGTACCCGAGACCCTGCATCGTCTCCCCGAGGTCCCGTACGTCCTCTCCGGCCTTGCTCTTCAGCGCGACCTTCCGTGCCGCCAGCACCGCGTGTGCCTCGGCGGGCAGGCCGGGAGCCCCGGGGATCCAGCGGTGGAACAGGGACGCGTGCGGGTCGGCGTCCTGCCAGGGGTAGCCGTGCGAGCGGAACGCCCTGGCGAGGACCCGCGCCCCTGCCTCGTGGACGCCGCGCGTGAACTGGCGGGACGTCTCGTCGAGGACCACCAGTTCCTTGCCGTCGACGAACACCGCCGAGACGCGGGCGCGTTCGATGGTCCGCGTCCGCTCGTGCTGCTCGACCGCCAGCTCCTGGTTCGTCAGCGTCAGCTTCAGGGTCTCGGCCATCTCGGTGAGGGCGATGAGCAGCCCGGCCACCAGGCCGAGACCCACCGCGATCGCCGTCTGCCACGGCCTGTCCAGCGTTCCGACGAACGTGATGCCGTCCCGCCAGGGCAGTACCGGTGACTTGCTCAGCCACCTGGCGAGGGGCGGCAGGACGAGGCCGAGCACGAGGCCGACGACCGGCATGCCGATGACGATGGTCAGCAGGTCGCTGCGGGGGTAACCAAGGATCGTCGTCCGGTCCTTGCGGAGCGGGACGGAACCGAGGCTCTCTTCGCTGGTCATGGCATCGACGCTAGGCGGGCAGGGCGCCCCGGGCAGCAGCCGAAAGTCGATGGGCGGCAGACTTCGGTCGGTATCCGCAGGGGCGGTGCCGGCCGGCCACGGGCTGTGGTGCGTGGGGCAGGCCAACCTGGCCGCCCGGCCCCGAAATTGCGTTGCCGCCGCCCCGCCCGCCCCTTAGCGTGCCGATCATGCTGCCAGCCGTGGAGACCGACGAGCAATGGGACGTCATCGTCCCCGACGAGGCCGTCATGCGACCCGGAGTCGAGGACCTCTGCCGCCGTCTCGGTCTCGACGGCGCACCCCTAGACCGGTTCACGGAGGGGACACAGCCCGTATACGCCGTCGGGGACGATCTCGTACTGAAGCTCTTCCCCGGCGCCGTCGCCGACGACGGCCTCGTCGAGGAACGAGTGCTGAGCCATCTCCAGGGGCGGCTCCCCGTACCCACCCCGCGCGTGCACGCGTCCGGGGCGTACGAGAACGGCTGGCGCTACGTCCTGATGTCCCGGCTGCCCGGCGAAGACCTCGCCGCCGCCTGGCCGCGCGTCCCGCACGCCGACCGCGAACGCCTCGTCACCGAGGCCGGTGAGGCGCTCGCCGCGCTGCACGCCCTGGACCCCGAACCGCTCGCCGATGTGCTCGGGCCCGGCGACTGGGGGGCCTTCCTCGACAAGCAGCGTGCCGGAGCCGCCGCGCGGCAGCGGGAGCGCGGGCTGCCGGAGAGCTGGGTGGAGCAGATCCCCGGCTTCCTGGACGCGGTGCCGCTGCGTGCCGATGCGCCGCGCGTCCTCCTGCACACCGAGTTCATGCGCCAGCACCTGCTGGTCGGGCCGGTCGACGGGCGGCTCGGGCTCACCGGCCTCTTCGACTTCGAGCCCGCGATGATCGGGGACAGGGCGTACGACTTCGTGGGTGTCGGCCTCTTCGTCACGCGTGCGGAGCCGGGGCTTCTCGGCCGCTTCATGCGGGCCTACGGGCACACCTTCGAGCCGCGCGAACTCCTCGCCCACACCTTGCTCCACATCTACAGCAGCCTGCCCTGGTACCTGCGGGAGCTGCCCGCCCCGCCGGAGCCGACGCTCGACGCGCTGGCCCTGGCGTGGTTCGACACCGGCGACGCCTGACAAGCGGCTCCAGCTCGACTCCGGCCCAGTGCTCCGGTCCCTCAGCCCACCGGCATCAAGGTCAGATAGGCCAGGCCGAGCACGTCGCGGTAGCCCCGGAGCCAGGCGTCGCGCCGGCGGTCCGTCTTCTCGCGGGTCTCGGCGGCCAGCGGGTGGTCGGGGTGAGCGGCCAGCCATTCCTCCACGTCCGCGCGGTAGCCGGACTCGAACTCCTCCCACTCCGCCGCGCTCGCCGTCTCCACCCACAGGGGACGGAAGCCCGCGGCGATCGCCGCGTCCACGAGGTTGCCCAGGAAGAGGTGTTCACCGGCCCGGGCGTCCGGCCACATCCCGGCGAGTTCGGAGGGAGTGGGCGTGCGCTGCCAGAAGCCCTCGCCGAGTACGACGCGGCCGCCGGGACTCACCAGACGGCGCATCGCGCGCAGGGCGGCATCGGTGTGGCCGGGCGGTTCGGCGGAGCTGAGCGCGTGGCTCGATCCCAGACACAGGACGAGGTCGGCGGGGCCGCGCTTGCTGTCCGCAGCCGATTCCTCGACGAACGAGACCCGCTCGGCCAGACCGCGTTCCTCGGCGGCGGCCCGGCCCCTGGCCAAATCAGCGGCCGATACGTCGACGCCCACGCCGGTGGCCGCCGGGGCTGCTTCGAGAACGCGCAACAGCAACTCGCCCCAGCCGCAGCCGAGATCGAGGACGGACCCCGTACCCGGCGCGACGCGCTCGACGATGCGTGCGGCCCGCGCCTCGGAGAGGGGGCCGTGGAAGGTGAGACGGGTGAGACGGGGCGGGGCGTCCGGGACGGTGGGGTCGGTTTCTGTTTCGGTTTCGGGCTCGGGCTCGGGCTCGGGCTCGGGTTTGGGTTCGGTCATGGGCGATGACGCTAGCCCGGTAACTCCCTTGGGAGACACCGAATTTCGCTCGCCCCCGCAGGTCGGGGCCGCCGGCCGGGCGCCGGGGAGTCCTACGGAGTCAGCGCGGAGGCAATGGCCCAGAGCCCCCCGCCTACACGTCCGCGCCCTCCTGCTCGCGTACGTTCTTCGCCCGCGTCCCCACCGACACCAGCACGCCGATGGCCGTACCCGCCAGGGCCGCGGGCACCATCCAGTTGCGGTTGAAGGAGTGGCCCAGCGCGCTGTCGAGGGAGTAGGCGCCGGGGCCGGTGACGGCGAGGGCGGCGGAGACGGCGCCGAGGAACGCCGGGTACTCGTAGCCGCCGGCCTGGCTGAAGAAGCCGTTGGGGGCGTGTACGGCCGTCGCCCCCGCCATGGCCCCCGCCGCAGCGGAACCGGCGGCGGGAGTCGCGAGGCCGAGGGCGAGGAGCGTGCCGCCGCCCGCCTCGGCGAGCCCGGCGGCGACGGCGCTCGCCTTGCCCGGCGTGAAGCCGATGGACTCCATGAAGGCGCCGGTGCCCTCGATGCCGTGGCCTCCGAACCAGCCGAAGAGTTTCTGGGCCCCGTGCGAGGCGAGGACTCCGCCGGTGGTGACGCGGAGCAGCAGGAGGCCCAGGTCGCGTCGGTCGAAGCAGGAACGGGTCATGGTGCTGTCTCCCGGGGGTGAGCGGACGGCGGGGGCGGACGTGGTTCGTCACCACCCACCGTCCGTCAGAGCCTCGCCACGCACCCGGCTCAATCGGCCGTACGGGTGACCGCCCGGGGTGGCGGGGCCGGGGCGCCGATGTGACCGTGGGTGCATGAGTATTCAGGTAGACCGGCTCTCCGATCCCACGGTCCGTGCCTTCGTCACCGCGGTGAACGCCCACGACAAGGCCGCCTTCGAGGGCCTCCTCGCCCCCGGCGCGACCATGTCCGACGACGGGTCCGACCGGGACATCGCCGACTGGACCGACCGCGAGATCTTCTCCTCGAACGGCCATATGGACGTGGAGAGCGAGTCGGACGGCGGGCGGACGCTGATCGTCACGTTCCGCAACGACACCTGGGGCGAGATGCGGACCAAGTGGCACTTCACCGTCGACGGCGGGAAGGTCTCCCGGTTCGAGACGGGGCAGGCGTAAATCAGCGAAGGGCTTGTCTTCGTGTGCGCTTCAACTTCTAGCGTCTGCGGGCATGGAGACGACACGCAGGACATTGGGACGCAGCGGCATCGAGGTCAGCGCGCTGGGGCTCGGCTGCTGGGCCATCGGGGGCGAGTGGTCGGGGCCGGCCGGGGAGCCGTACGGCTGGGGTGCGGTCGACGACGAGGAGTCGGTGCGGGCGATTCGCCGCGCCGTCGATCTCGGCGTGGACTTCTTCGACACCGCGGACAACTACGGGACCGGGCACAGCGAGCGTGTCCTCGGGCGTGCCCTCGGCGCGCGGCGGGACGACGTGGTCATCGCCACCAAGTGGGGGAACCTCTTCGACGAGGAGAAGCGGGCCGCGCTCGGGGTCGCGGACGACTCGCCGGCGTACGCACGCCGTGCGCTGACCGCCTCGCTGAAGCGGCTCGGCACGGATCACGTCGACCTCTACCAGCTGCACATCGGCGACGCGGACCCGGAGCGGGCCGCACAGCTGCGGGACACGTGCGAGGAGTTCGTACGGGAGGGCCTCATCCGGGCGTACGGGTGGAGCACGGACGACCCCGGCCGGGTGGCGGTCTTCGCCGAGGGGCCGCACTGCGCGGCGGTGCAGCACCGCTGCAACGTGCTCCAGGACGCGCCTCGGATGCTGGCGCTCTGCGCGGAGCTCGGGCTGGCGAGCGTGCTGCGCAGTCCGCTGGCGATGGGGCTGCTCACGGGGAAGTTCGGCGACGGGCGCGTGCCGCCGGCCGGTGACATCCGCAGCGCCCCGCCGGCCTGGCTGCCGGGCTTCGGGACGGGCGGGGGCGCGGACCCCGAGTGGCTGGGGCGGGTGGACGCGGTGCGCTCCGTCCTGACGGGCGGCGGCCGGAGTCTCGCGCAGGGCGCCCTGGCGTGGCTTTGGGCGCGCAGCCCGCAGGCCGTCCCCGTGCCGGGCTTCCGGACCGTGGCGCAGGTCGAGGAGAACGCGGGGGCGCTGGAGCACGGACCGCTGACCGCGGGGGAGCTGGCGGAGGTCGAGCGCATCCTGGGTGATGTGCGCGGGAGGGACGGGGAGTAACCGCCCGGCCGCCCCTCCCGCATACCGCGTCGTCATGTCGCAGGGCAACCGTTCCGTGACCCCGGACCTTCCCGCGGCTCCCCGCGCGGGCCCCCGCCGGCCGTCACGGAGCGGCTGCCCTGCTCCCCCTCCCCCTCACGGTGGCTTGTGGGGCCGTCAGTGGCAGCTCTTGTAGCCGGGGTTGCTGTTCGTCCAGGAGCAGGAGTCCTTGAGCGAGCCGCTCGGCTTGATGAGGCGGGCCTTGTCGCTGGTGTTGTTCCAGACGTACGAGCCGCGGCCCCAGTAGCGGACGCCGGAGGCGTTGGTGCCCTTGCCCGTGCGGACCTTGACGGTCTTTCCGGCGCCGATCTTGTAGCTGCCGAAGGTGTACGTGTAGCCGGTGTTGTCCTTCAGCTTGTAGCCCTTGAGCTGGATCGCCGAGCGGGTGTTGTTGTGGATGTTCACCCACTCCGCGTTCAGCGAGGAGTTGGAGCGGGTGTCCCGGCCGGGGCTGTCGAACTGGATGTACCCGAGGTGCAGCCCGCCCTGGTGCGCGGCGGCGCTCGCGGGAGAGACGGCGAGCAGCGAGGCCGAAAGTGCGGCGGCGGCGAGAACGGCCGGGACGGCGGAACGTATGCGCAAGGTGTGCTCCGTGTGTGCTCTGAATGTGGAGTTCTCGTGGAGGGCTCGTTGAGCATACGGGGCGTGATGCGCGTAATTGACGCGGTGTTATCTATTCCGCTTGTGAAGATATGGGCCGACCGTGAACACGGGGTCACGGTCGGCCACCGGAAGCCGCCGGGTCCGGGCGCCGGCGGCTAGCCCCGCCCGACGAACGGCATGTTCGTCGCGAGCACCGTCGCGAACTGCACGTTCGCATCGAGCGGCAGCTCCGCCATATGGCGCACGGTCCGCGCCACGTCCGCCACATCCATCACGGGCTCGGGCGCCAACTCGCCGTTGGCCTGCAGCGTTCCGGCCTGCATCCGCTCGGTCATGTCGGTCGCCGCGTTGCCGATGTCGATCTGCCCGCAGGCGATCCGGTACGGGCGGCCGTCCAGGGAGAGCGACTTCGTCAGGCCGGTCATCGCGTGCTTCGTCGCCGTGTACGCGACGGAGTGCGGGCGCGGGACGTGCGCGGAGATGGAGCCGTTGTTGATGATCCGGCCGCCCTGCGGGTCCTGCTCCTTCATCTGCCGGAAGGCGGCCTGCGCGCACAGGAAGGAGCCGTTGAGGTTGGTGTCGACGACGTGCCGCCACGCGTCATAGGCCAGCTCGTCGACCGGGACGCCGCCGGGCCCGAACGTACCGGCGTTGTTGAAGAGGAGGTCGAGGCGGCCGAAGCGGTCCCGTACGGCCGAGAAGAGGGCCGCCACGTCCTCCGGGCGCGAGACGTCGGTGCGCAGACAGAGCGCGTCGGTCGCGTCGCCCGCCTCGGCCCCGGCCGGGACGTTCGCCTCGGGGGACTCCTCCGCATGCGGTACGGGCCGCACCGCCGCGCCCTCCGAGACGCCCGCGGCGATCGCGGCCGTCTCCTCAAGGGTCTCCGTGCGGCGCCCGGCGAGCGCCACGGACCATCCGGCCCGCAGCAGCTCCACCGCCACCGCCCTGCCGATTCCGGAGCCCGCGCCGGTCACCACGGCGGTCCTCGTCTGTCCGGTTCGATGCTCAGTTGGCTCAGCGTTCATGGCCCCGCAGCGTACGGGAGGGGCGTCCATGCGGACATCATCCGCCCGCCATGCGGGTGTTGTGTACGCGACAGTCGCGCGTCTTCCCCCACCACTTGCATGCCATGGACACCAATCGTCAGGGGAGGGCCACATGACATCCGCAGACCAGCAGGACACGACAGAGCTCCGAGCCGCGGCGAGCCACCTCGCCCGCCGGCGCTTCCTCACCGTCACCGGCGCCGCGGCCGCGCTCGCCTTCGCCACCAATCTGCCGACGGCGGGTGTGGCGAGCGCCGCCGAACTGGACGCCCGCAAGATCACCGTCAACCCGTTCACGCTCGGCGTGGCATCCGGCGACCCGCAGCCCGGCTCGGTCCTGCTCTGGACCCGCCTCGCCCCGTCCCCTTACGAGCCGGGCAACGGCCTGCCCGCGCAGCGCGTCCTCGTCCAGTGGGAGGTCGCGCGCGATGCCCGCTTCCGCCATGTGGTCAGGCGCGGCTCCGTCACCGCGCACCCCGAGTTCAACCACTCCGTACGCGTGGCCGTGGACTACCTGAACACCGGCCGGACCTACTACTTCCGCTTCAAGACGGGCACGTGGATCAGCGAGACGGGCCGCACCCGCACCGCCCCGTCGGCCGGCAGCAGGGTGAGCTCCCTGAAACTCGCCGCGGTCTCCTGCCAGGCGTACCACGACGGCTATTTCACGGCGTACAAACACCTGGCGCAGGACGACGTCGACGTCGTCTTCCACCTCGGCGACTACCTCTACGAGTACGCGGTGAACTCGGTCGGCGGCGCCCGCAACTACACCGACCGCACCCTTCCCGCCCTCTACAACCGCGAGACGCAGACCCTGGAGGACTACCGGCTGCGGTACGCCCTCTACAAGTCCGACCCCGATCTGCGCGCCGCGCACGCCATGCACCCCTTCGTCGTCACCTGGGACGACCACGAGGCCGAGAACAACTACGCGGGCGACCTCGACGAGAACGGCAACCCGCCCGCCGAGTTCCTGATCCGCCGCGCCGCCGCCTACCGCGCGTACTGGGAGAACCTGCCGCTGCGCAGCCCCCAGCAGCCCACGGGCCCGGACCTGCAGCTCTACCGCCGCCTCAAGTGGGGCAGGCTCGCCCAGTTCGACGTCCTCGACACCCGGCAGTACCGCTCCGACCAGGCCTACGGCGACGGCGCCGACATCCCCGGTCCGGAGTCCAAGGACCCCAAGCGCACCCTCACCGGGGCCACCCAGGAGCGCTGGCTCATCGACGGCTGGCGCCGCTCGCGGGCGCTGTGGAACGTCGTGCCGCAGCAGGTCAACTTCTCCCAGCGCAAGCTCGACCTCAACCCCGTGGCGAAGGTCAGCATGGACGCCTGGGACGGCTACCCCGCCTCCCGCGACCGCGTCCTCGCGGGCGCGGCGTCGGCCGGGATCGAGAACCTGATGGTGCTCACGGGCGACGTGCACGTCGGGTACGCCTACGACATCAAGAAGGACTTCGACGACCCCGCGTCCAAGACGGTCGGCACGGAGATCGTCGCCACGTCCATCGCGAGCGGCAAGGACGGCGCCGAGAAGCCCGCGACCTGGGAGACCTACACCAAGGCCAACCCGCACATGAAGTTCTACAACGGGCGCCGCGGCTACGTCACCGTGGACCTCGGCAGGGACTCCGCGCGCGCCGACTTCAAGACGGTGTCGGCGGTGACGACGCCGGGCGCGCCGATCACCACGGCGGCGTCCTTCGAGACGGAGGCGGGGGACCCGGGCCTGAAGCCCGCCTAGCCCACGGGCCGCCCGCCCGGCCCCGGAGCCGGGGTGCGCTCACTCGCCCGGGTAGCGCACCCCGATCCGCTCCCGCACCGCGTCCAGGGTCCGCATGACCGCGAGGGTGCCGTCCAGGGGGACGAGCGGCGACTCGGTGTCGCCCGCGCGAAGACGGTGCATGACCTCGGCGGCCTCGTGCTTGAGACTGTCGCGGGGGCCGTCCGCGGGGACGGCGGCGAACTCCTCGGGGTCGCGGCCGTCGCGGTGCAGCACGAAGCGCTCCGGGAAGAAGAAGCCGTCCGGGACGTCGATGCGGCCCTTCGAGCCCGTGACGGAGGCGGTGACCGGAGTGCCCGCGTTGATGGAGCAGTGCAGCAAGGCCTGAGCACCGCTCTCCCACGAGAGCAGCATGCCCGTCTGGAGATCGACGCCCTCCTCCGAGAGCATTGCTCTCGCCGTCACCCCCGAGGGCTCACCGAGCAGCAGGTGCGCGAACGACACCGGGTACACCCCGAGGTCGAGCAGCGCGCCACCGCCCTGCGCCGGGTCCCGGAGGCGGTGCGAGGGCGGGAAGGGACCGGCGAGGCCGAAGTCGGCCTGCACGGTGCGCACCTCGCCGATCGCCCCCTCGTCGACCAGCGCCTTCAGCCGCCTGACCAGCGGATGGCAGTACATCCACATGGCCTCCATCAGGAAGAGGCCGCGCCGCCTCGCGAGCGTCACCAGCTCCTGCGCCTCGCGGGCGTTCAGCGCGAACGCCTTCTCGCAGAGCACCGCGCGGCCCGCGTCGAGGCACAGCCCCGCCGCCGCAAGGTGCGAGGCGTGCGGCGTCGCCACGTACACGACGTCGATGTCCTCGTCCTCGGCGAGCGCGCTCCACGTTCCGTACGCGCGAGGTATCCCGAATCGTTCGGCGAACGCCTTCGCCGACGCGTCGGTCCGCGACGCCACCGCGACGACCTCCGCGTCCGGCATGTCGAGGAGGTTCGCCGTGAACGATGCGGCGATCCCGCCCGTCGCCAGGATGCCCCAGCGCACGGGTTCACGGTTGTCTTCCACCACTGGAGCCCCTGTCCGTACCGCGGAGTACCGCGGAAATGGTCTCAACCAGCACAGCTGAGCTGAGAGCATAGGTAATCGCACGCCTAATCGGAAAGGAAGTCGCATGCCGGAGCACGGCAGCCGCACCACGGGTGAGTCCGAAGGCTCCCTCATACGGCAGTCCCGGGGGGCAGACCCGGGCCCCACTCCCGCCACCCCCACCGCTCCGGCCCCCGCCGCCGGCCTCGCCGCCAAGCGCCGCACCGGCCTTCTCGTCACCCTCGTCCTCGGCGGCCTCACCGCGGTCCCGCCGCTCTCCATGGACATGTACCTGCCGGCGCTCCCGGAGGTCACCCGCTCGCTGCACACGTCCGCCGCGACCGCGCAGCTCACCCTCACCGCCTGCCTCACCGGCATGGCGCTCGGGCAGCTCGTCGTCGGACCGATGAGCGACAAGTGGGGCCGGCGCAGGCCGCTGCTCATCGGGCTCTTCGTCTACATCTTCGCCACCGCGATCTGCGCGTTCGCGCCCACCGTCGAACTCCTCGTCGGCTTCCGCCTGTTGCAGGGCCTCGCCGGCGCCGCGGGCATCGTCATCGCCCGCGCCGTCGTGCGTGATCTCTACGACGGCGTGGAGATGGCCCGCTTCTTCTCCACCCTGATGCTGATCTCCGGGGTCGCCCCGGTCGTCGCGCCCCTCATCGGCGGCCAGGTCCTGCGCTTCACCGACTGGCGCGGCATCTTCGCCGTGCTCACGGTGATCGGCATCGCCCTGACCGCGGTCGTCTGGCGCAGCCTGCCCGAGACGCTCGTCCCGGAGAAGCGGCACAGCGGCGGCACCGCCGAAGCGCTGCGCACCATGAAGTCGCTCCTCGCCGACCGCGTCTTCGCCGGTTACATGATCGCGGGCGGGTTCGCCTTCGCCGCGCTGTTCGCCTACATCTCCGCGTCGCCGTTCGTCATCCAGGAGATCTACGGCGCTTCGCCGCAGACCTTCAGCCTGCTCTTCGGCGTGAACTCCGTCGGCCTGATCGTCGTCGGCCAGATCAACGGCAAGGTCCTCGTCGGCCGGGTCAGCCTCGACAAGGCGCTCGCCTTCGGCCTGACGGTCATCGTGCTCGCCGCCACCGCGCTGCTCCTGATGACCACGGGCGTCTTCGGGGACGTCGGCCTGTTCCCCGTCGCCGCCGGGCTCTTCGTCCTGATGTCGGCGATGGGCCTCGCGATGCCCAACACCAACGCCCTGGCCCTGATGCGCACCCCGCACGCCGCGGGCTCCGCTTCGGCGCTGCTCGGCACGTCCTCCTTCCTCATCGGCGCGATCGCGTCGCCGCTGGTCGGCATCGCGGGCGAGGCCACGGCCGTGCCCATGGCCGTCGTCCAGCTCATCTGCGGCCTGGCGGCCATCGGCTGCTTCGTGGGACTGTGCCGCCCCTGGCAGCACTCGGCCAGACCGAACCGGGAGGGGACGGACCACTGACCGCGCCACGCCTCCTGCGCGCCGGGACGCCGGACCGTGCGGGGCTCGACACGGAGGAGATGGGCCACCTCGTACGCGAGGTGCGCGCCCTGACGCGCGGGGAGCGGCCCTGGTGCGCGGGCGCCGTCGTGCTCGCCGGGCGCGGCCCGGTGGTCGCCGTCCACGAGGCGGCGGGCCGTGCGGTGCGCTATGCCGCGTACGACGCCGAGGCGGACGCGGGGGTCGAACTGCCGCCCGCGGAGCAGGTGCTGACGCGCACCGGCACGCCCTTCGACCTGGCGTCGCTCACCAAGCTCTTCACCACGGTCGCCGCGATGCAGCAGCTGGAGCGCGGCACGCTCGGCATCGACGCGCGCGTCTCGGCGTACGTACCCGAGTTCACCGCCGCCGCCGAGCACGGCATCACCGTGCGCCAGCTGCTCACGCACACCTCGGGGCTGCGGCCCGAACTGCCGCTGTACGACTGCCCGGACGGCGCGGCCCGTTTCGCCGCCCTGTGCGCGGAGGCCCCGTCGAGCCCGCAGGGCGAGCATCTCTACTCCGATCTGAACATGCTGCTGCTCCAGCACGTCCTGGAGCGCATCACGGGCCGCCCGTTCGACGTCCTCGTGCGCGAGGGCATCACCCGGCCGCTCGGCATGGCGGCCACCGGCTTCGGGCCGCGCCCCGACGCGGCGGCCACCGAGGACCAGCGCAGGCCCTGGGCGAAGGCGGACCGGGGGATGCTGCGGGGGGAGGTGCACGACGAGAACGCCTGGGCGCTCGGGGGCGTGGCGGGCCACGCCGGGCTCTTCTCCACCGCGCGTGACCTCGCGGTCTTCTGCCGGGCGCTGCTGTGCGGCGGCTCGTACGGCAGGGCGCGCATACTCGGTCCCGACTTCGTGGAGCTGATGCTTACGCCGCCGGGGCTCGGGTTCGGGCTCGATCAGGCGTGGTTCATGGGGGAGCTCGCGGGGCGCGGTGCGGCGGGGCACACCGGTTTCACCGGGACGTCCCTGGTGATCGACCCCGCCACGGACTCGTTTCTGATCCTCCTGGCGAACACGGTCCATCCCCGGCGGGGGGTTCGGGGGGTTGCCGACAGCGGGCCGCGGGCCCGGGCCGCGACGCGGCTTGCTCGCGCGGCACGCTGAGCGCTTTGCTCGTGCGGTGATTCTCCTGCGGGCCGGTGGGGGCTTGTCGCGCAGTTCCCCGCGCCCCTTGCGGGGCGCGTGCCCCCGTAGAATCGCCGGGTGAACGTCCCGAAATTTGCGGTGGCCCCCGGTGAGACCCTGCGTGCTGCCCTTGCCGGGCTGCTTGAGGGGTTGCCGGCCAAGCAGGCCGCGCAAGCCGTCGAGCGGCTGATCGCCAATTATCGGGGGAGTACACCTACCGATGCGCCGATCCTGCGGGACCGGGCGGACGTCGCCGCGTATGCCGCGTACCGGATGCCCGCGACCTACGAGGCGGTGCGGTCCGCGCTCGGCGCGCTCGCGGACGCCGCGCCCGGCTGGGCGCCCGGCAGCCATGTGGACGTCGGCGGCGGTACCGGCGCGGCGACCTGGGCGGTGAGCGCGACCTGGGACGGCGAGCGGCCCGTCACGGTGCTCGACTGGGCCGAGCCCGCCCTCGCCCTGGGGCGTGAACTGGCCGCCGCCAACCCCTGGTTGAAGGCGACGGAGTGGCAGCGCTCTCGTATCGGATCGGCGCTCAGCATCGAGAGCACTGATCTCGTCACGGTGTCGTACGTCCTCAAGGAGCTGACGCGGGACGACCGGCGCTCGGTCGTGGACGCGGCGGCGAACGCCGCTCAGGCCGTCGTCATCGTCGAGCCCGGCACCCCCGACGGCTACGCCCGCGTCATCGAGGCACGGGGCCGCCTGATCGCCGCCGGATTCCGGGTCGCCGCGCCCTGCCCGCACAGCTCCGCCTGCCCGATCGTGCCCGGCGATGACTGGTGCCACTTCTCCGCCCGCGTCAGCCGCTCGTCCCTGCACCGGCAGGTCAAGGGCGGCTCACTGCCGTACGAGGACGAGAAGTTCAGCTATGTGGCGGCCGTGCGGTTCGACGCCGATCCCGCGCCCGAGCGCGTGGTGCGCAAGCCGCAGATCCGCAAAGGGCAGGTCCTGCTCGACCTGTGCGCGCCGGACGAGCGGCTGCACCGCGAGACGGTGACCAAGCGGCACGGCCCGCTGTACCGCGCGGCCCGCGACGCGCAGTGGGGCGACGCGTGGCCGCCGCCCCACCAGGAGAGCGCGGAGAGCTAGCCGCGCAGCTCCTGCGTGCAGCACTTCACGCTGCCGCCGCCCTTGAGCAGCTCGCTCAAATCCATGGGGACGGGTTCGTAGCCGCGTTCCCGCAGCGGTGCGAAGAGGCCGACCGCGCCCTGGGGGAGCAGTACGTGCAGGCCGTCCGAGACCGCGTTGAGCCCGAGCGCCACCGCGTCCGGTTCCTCGGCGATCAGCGCGTCCGGGAACAGGCGCCGCAGTACGGCCCGGCTGCCCGGCGAGAACGCGGGCGGGTAGTACATGACGTCGTCTCCGGCGTCCCCGTCGTCTCCCGCGTCCCCGGCGTCGCTGAGCACCGCGAGCGCCGTGTCCAGGTGGTAGTAGCGGGGATCGACGAGATCGAGACCGATGACCGGGCGGCCGAAGAACTCCTGCGCTTCCCCGTGCGACAGGGGACTGGCCCGGAAACCGCGCCCGGCGAGGACGTACGAGGACGTGACGGCGAAGTCGCCCTCGCCCTCGTTCACGTGCGTGGGTTCGAGAAGGTCCGTGAAGCCGTGCTCCCGGAACCACTCCAGGTGGGCGACGGCCTCGGGGCCGCGCTCGGGATAGGCGAACCGCGCGCCGAGCACGCGGCCCCCGATGACGGTCGCGCCGTTCGCGGCGAAGACCATGTCCGGCAGGCCGGGACGCGGGGTGAGCTCCTCGACGGTGTGGCCGAGCGAGCGGTAGCGGTCACGCAGGTCCTCCCACTGGGCGACGGCCAGGGGGACGTCGACCGGTTTCGAGGGGTCCATCCAGGGGTTGATGGAGTACGTGACCTTGAAGTGTGCGGGTGAGCACATCAGATAGCGCCGGGGTGTGGCGCGACGAGGAAAACGACTCAACGAGGGCTCCTCACGTACCGCGGTGGTCAGTTCCTGCCCTTGGCGGGTCAGTTGCTGCCCATGGTGCGGTCTGAGGAGCCCTCGCGCTGTGATCTGAACGGGTGGTTCAGCGAGTGGTCCAGCCGGGTCGGCGGATGGTCAGGGCACCATCCGCGCCCCCGTCTCATGACTCGCCGCGCGCCGAGCGGCCTTCCTGGAGTTTGCGCAGCAGCTCGCGCTTCTGCGCCTGCGGGCTGAGCCCGCCGCCGACCTGGCCGCCGCGGCCCCCGCCGCGCAGCGCCTTGCGGGAGAGGTTGGTGCGCGTACCGCCGACGCCCAGCATGTTTCCTGCTCCGCCTCGCGACATGTGAGTACCT
Source organism: Streptomyces longisporoflavus (assembly GCF_014649775.1). Lineage (GTDB taxonomy): Bacteria > Actinomycetota > Actinomycetes > Streptomycetales > Streptomycetaceae > Streptomyces > Streptomyces longisporoflavus. The sequence goes on from NZ_BMTR01000005.1 coordinate 264,304, forward strand.
CCGGGTCGAGTGATCGAATGATCGAGGGACCGAGTGATCCGCGTACCTTCCGCGAGACGTCTCGTCTCGCTTCGATGGCTAACTCTGAACGAGACGGTTCGTCTTGTCAAGGTTTTTCGAGACGGTACGTCTCGGCTCGTTCGCTGCTACATTCGACGGCATGGCCACGAAACCCGCCCCTGACTCCAAGCGCCGCAGCGAACGCTCGCGCCGCGCGATCTATGACGCCGCCCTCGAACTGGTCTCCGAGGTCGGCTACGCCAAGCTCACGATCGAGGCGATCGCGGCCCGCGCGGGCGTGGGCAAACAGACGATCTACCGCTGGTGGCCGTCGAAGGGCGCCGTCCTGCTCGACGCCTTCCTGGACCTCGGCCACCAGGCGAGCGTGGAGGCGAGCACCGCGGCTGGCCATGAACCGGAGCACGAGATCCCGGACTCCGGAGATCTCGAGGCCGACCTCAAGTACGTCGTGCGGGCCACCATCGACGAGCTCAAGAACCCCAAGTACGACGCCCCTTACCGGGCGCTCGCCGCCGAGGGCATGCTCAACGAGGAGATCGGCGCCGAGTACGTCGAGAAGCTCCTCGAACCCTCGCTCCAGCTCTACGTCAAGCGACTGCGGCGCGCCCAGGAGGCCGGCCAGGTCTCCGCCGAGGTGGACCCCCGCATCGCCCTGGAGCTGTGGACGGGCCCGATGGCCCAGCGCTGGTTGCAGCGCACCGGGCCGCTCACCCACGAATACGGCGACAAGCTCGTCGAGTACGCCCTTTACGGCATCGCGCCCCGCTGATCACACGAGATTGGCCGGCCACCCCTTCACCGGCGTCCGCGCAAGCAGCCCCGGAGCGTCCGTGATCACGCCGTTGCAGCCGAATCGCAGCGCCCGGTCGCGCTGACCCGGCGTGGTCACCGTGTGCGCCCACACCCGCGGGATACCGGAGTTGACCGCACGCAGCAGATCCACGTCCCGCGCCTTGTGGTCCACGTCGAGGACGTCCACGAACCCGGCCCAGCGCGCGGGCCGGTCCGTGCGCATCTGCTCCCTGGAGCGCCACACCTGCGCGAGCAGCCCCATCCGGTGCGCCCGCAGCGCGACGCCGGGCTCGTTGGAGTTGACGAACACCGAGCGGGTCAGGCCCCGCGCGCGGATCAGCGAGCCGAGTCTGCGCAGGCTGCGCGGGTCCTTGGCCTCCAGCATCAGCACGATCCGCCCGCCGAACCGGTCGAGGACCTCCGCGACCGTCGGCGGGCGCTCGGAACGCCAGCTGCCGGGCAGCCCGGCCCCCGGCCGCAGCCTGACCTGCCGCCACTGGCGCAGGGTGAGCGAGCGCACCGGGCCCTTTGACGTCGTCGTGCGGTCCAGGGTCGCGTCGTGCATGGCCACGAGCGTGCCGTCGCGCAGTATCCGCGTATCGACGTCGATGACCTGGGCCGTGCCGCGTTCGTACGCCGCCACCAGGCCCGACATGCTGTTCTCCGGCACCTCCAGGGCGCCGCCCCGGTGCGCGGTGTAGGTGACGCGGGGGAGTGCGTCCGCCGTCAGGGGGCCGCCGCCCCATTCGAGCGGGGAAAGAGATCCGGCGGGCGTCGCGAGGGTCAATGTGGTGAGGCTCATGAACCCGGAGAGTCCCGTGAGCACAGTCCTGGTGACCATGACCGCCACGGTAGGGGTGTATATCCCTTGTTGCCACGCAAAAGCCCGTGATGTCACCCTGCGCCGTGCATCACCCCAGCTACCCCGGATGTGGGCTCTGGCCCCCCGAGGAGCAGGATGGTGCGACCATGGGACATGCTTCTCGGCACACATGCGAGGTGAGGGGATTGATGGGCGCGGAGTTCGGCCGCCGGTCCGGCGGGCAGAGCAGGTTTTCCCAGTGGCTTCGCCGGCGTCCCCGACCGGAGGACACGGCAGACGGTGAAGCGGGCCGTGAGGCCCTGCTGGTCGCCGCGGCGGCGGCGGGTCTGCCGCTCTCACCGGCCGCGCACCCCTCCGCGTACCGGTGTTCGTGCGACCGCATCGGCTGTCCCACCCCCGCCAGACACCCCATCTCCTTCGCCTGGCAGACGCAGTCCACGACCGACCGCGGGCAGATCGAGCGCTGGGCCAGGCATCAGCCGCAGGCCAACTTCATCACCGCGACGGGCATGGTGCACGACGTGCTCGACGTGCCGGTGGACGCCGGGCGCGAGGCACTCGCCAGGCTGCTCGCCGACGGCATCGACGTGGGCCCGGTCGCCGAGTCCGAGGGCGTCATGGACGACGGGCGGATGCTCTTCTTCACGCTCACGCGCGGCACCCCGGAGGACGAGGACGAGTGGTGGCCCTGTGAGCTCGACTGCCACCCCGAGACGACGAACGAACACCCCGGCCTGCGCTGGCACTGCCGCGGTTCGTACGTCCTCGTGCCGCCCGCAAGGCTCCCCGGCGATCTGGCGGTCCGCTGGATCCGAGGCCCCGAGCACGCCCTGCCGGACCCGCTGACGCTCCTCGAGATCCTCACCGACGAATGCGCCCGCGTCGCGGGCGAACCCCAGCACGAAGCCGCCGCCTGGCCGCTGAGGGGCTGACGCCCGGGCGAAGGGAGCCTATGCCCGCGGCCCGCGGGCTTACTCCCCCTGCGCGCCCGTCAGGCCCTGGATGCGGCTCAGGAACGACACCTTGCCCGTCCCCGCCGGGTCGACGACGACCTGGTTGGAGACGCGCTCCAGCATCACCGACTGCTTGACCTCGCCCTTCAGGAGCGGCTTCACCTCGGGGTCGATGGTGAGGTTCACGCCCTTCGCGGCGGTCCGCTTCTCGTAGTGGTGCGTCGAGAAGAAGACCATCGCGCCGCCGTCCTTCGTGCGCAGGCCCACCGGAGCGAACGTTCCGTCGTTCTGCGGCTCGTCGATGTACTGGACGGCGATGCCGCGCCGCTTGGTGTTCTTGTCGCGGGCCGCCTTCCACAGCGTCGTGTGGTCGCCCGGCGCGAACGTGTCGCCGCCCGACTTCAGATACGTCGTGTACTCCCTGCCGAGGTTCTTCGGCGCCACCGCGAGGGACTTGGTGTCCACCGGGACCGGCTCGGCCCAGCCGTCCTTGTCCTTCTTCAGCTCGGGCATCTTCTGCGGCGAGACCAGGTTCAGGTAGGACGCCTCCCACAGCTGGTCCTTGCTGCCCTTGGTGAAGACCAGGACCCAGCGCAGGTCGCCCCTGCGGTTCGACTTCGTGTCCGCGACGAACCACCGGGGCCAGCCGGCCTTCGCGGGGATGGAGAACTTCGCGTCCGTCAGCTCCAGCGGCACGTGCCGGGGATTGCCGCCCGGATTCTGCGTCCCCCGCACCTTCAGACCCGCCTGGTTGATGGCGCTCAGCGGGCCGGTGACCCGCGCCGCGTCCAGGGCCGGGTCGTACGCCTTCTCGGCCTTGTTGTACGCGGTGAGAAAGTCCTTGAGGGCCTTGGCCGCCTCGGACTTGGTGGCCGACGGCACGACCTCACGCTCGCCGTGCACGGTCACGCAGCCGCTCGCCGTCAGGGCGAGGGCCGTCACCGCCGCCGACGCCATGACGGGCCGGATGCCGGTCCGGTGGACGGGCCGATCGAGACCGCGAACCCTGCGCACCTTGTTCATCGGAATACCTTCACCTACCCCTTCCCGGGCCCGAACCCTACCGGGCCGGGAAGGGGCGTGGTCAGGCGGTCCGGCCTCAGATGGCCTGCACGTTCCCCGCGAAGACCCAGGAGCGCGAGCTCGAGCTGTTCGGGTCGCCGTAGTACCACCTGTTGCCGGCGCTGTTCTTGGCGTAGCAGCGGGCGTAGAAGCCCTCGAAGGACGCCAGATGGGCCTTCTTGCTGTAGCTGGTGCCCGGGCCGCTGCGCGTCTGGGCACCGAACGAGCCGGCGATCATCTGCGTGTTCTTGATGTTCACCTCGCAGGCCGAGCCTCCGACGGCGGCCGCGCCGGTCGCCGTCATCAGCGTGCCGCCGAACGCCATGGCGGTCGCGGCGGTGAGGGTGGCAAGGGTCTTGCCCACGCGTGAGGTGCTCAAGGTGTCTCCCCGTTGGTTGATCGACTGGTGAACGGCGATCATAGGTACAAGAGTTCGTGTATGGCACATCCTGCTCAGCCCTGTTCCGGAACTGTTGCCTCCTCGGGCGCGGCAGCCCGGCGGGACGAGGGCCTCGCGGGTGCGAAGAAGAACACCAGGGTCGGCACGAGATACAGCAGCCAGACCACGACCTGGACAACCGTCGGATCGGGCTGGAAGTTGAAGACGCCCTTCAGGAGCGTGCCGTACCAGCTGTCCGGCGGGATCGTCGCGCTGATGTCGAACGCCTTGTTCTGCAGGCCGCCGATGAACTCCGCCTCCTGGAGGTCATGGACGCCGTACGCGAGGACGCCCGCCGCCACGACCACCAGCATGGCGCCGGTCCACGTGAAGAACTTCGCCAGGTTGATGCGGACCGTGCCCTTGTAGAACAGCCAGCCGAGCGCGATGGCGGTGAGCAGGCCCAGGAGCACGCCGATCAGCGGCCCCGGCGTCCCGTCGTTCGACGCGCGCACCGACGCCCACACGAACAGGGCGGTCTCCAGGCCCTCGCGGCCCACGGCGAGGAACGCGGTGGCGACCAGGGCGGCCGTGCCCATCTGGAGCGCCGCGTCCAGCTTGCCGTGCAGCTCGGCCCGGAGATGGCGGGCCGTACGCCGCATCCAGAAGACCATCCACGTCACCAGGGCGACGGCCACGATCGACAGTGAACCGCCAAGCGCCTCCTGCGCCTTGAACGTCAGCTCCTGCGAACCGAAGGTCAGCGCGCACCCGAAGCCGAGCGCGAGCCCGCACGCGACGCCGATGCCGATCCAGATGGGCTTCAGCGCGTCGCGCCGCTCCGTCTTCACGAGATAGGCGATGAGGATGCAGACGACCAGACTGGCTTCGAGTCCCTCGCGCAGGCCGATCAGGTAGTTACCGAACATGTCCGTCAGATCCCCTCAGCTGAACAGTGTCCGGCCCCACCAGTCGTCCTTGTCGCGGACGCCCGGCGGGATCGCGAAAACCGCTGAACCCACGTGCTGGATGTACTCGTTGAGCGCGTCGGAGCGCGCCAGGCTGCGCTGCACCGGAATGAATCCCGTACGGACGTCCCGCTGGTACGCGAGGAAGAAGAGCCCCGCGTCCAGGCGGCCCAGACCGTCGGTGCCGTCCGTGAAGGAATAGCCGCGGCGCAGGATCTTCGCACCGCCGTTGCTGTCCGGGTGCGCGAGCCGGACGTGGGAGTCCGGCTTCATCGCCTTCAGGAACGGCTCGTCGTGCTCCTTCGCCCTGCCGACCGGGGCACCCTTGCCCTTGTCGCGCCCGAAGATGTCCTCCTGCTCGCCGAGCGGCGTCCGGTCCCACGTCTCGACGTTCATGCGGATGCGGCGCGCGACGAGATACGAGCCGCCGGCCATCCAGCCGGGCCCGTCCTTCTCGCCCACCCACACATGCCTGGCGAGCGCCGAGCCGTCCTCGCCCGAGACGTTGCGGGTGCCGTCCTTGAACCCGAAGAGGTTACGGGGCGTCTGCGCGCCCGGCGTCGTGGAGGACGTCTTGCCGAAGCCCAGCTGCGACCAGCGCACCGCGACCTTGCCGAAGCCGATGCGGGCGAGGTTGCGGATGGCGTGCACGGCGACCTGCGGGTCGTCCGCACAGGCCTGCACGCACAGATCGCCGCCGCCGCGGGACTTGTCGAGGTTGTCGCCGGGGAACTTCGGCAGATCGACGAGGGCTTCGGGCCGCTTGTCCGCGAGCCCGAACTTCTCGAAGAGACCCGGCCCGAAGCCGATGGTGAGGGTCAGCCGGGACGGCTTGAGGCCGAGCGCCTCGCCGGTGTCGTCCGGCGGCGCCTCCACGAGCCCGCCGAAGGCACCCTCGCCGACCTCGTGCCCCGCGGTCATCCGCGCGGCGGCCTTCGTCCAGTCCTTCAGGAGCCGCACGAACTGCTCGCGGTCGTCCGTCTTCACGTCGAACGCGGCGAAGTGCAGCCGGTCCTGGACGGGGGTGGCGATGCCCGCCTGGTGCTTGCCGAGGAAGGCGACGGCGCCGCCCGCGGAAGCGGCGGGCACGGCCTCGTCCCCGTCCCCGGCGCGGGTAACCGCCACGGCGCCCCCGGTGACGGCGGCGCCGAGCGCGAGCCCCGCACCGCCCCAGCCGAGCAGCGAACGCCGGGAGGGGGCTGGGGGGTTGGTGTCGGCGCCCGACGCGGACGTGCCGCTGCCGCCGCCGGTGTCGCCTGTGTCCCCGGTGTCCCTCGTGGTCTCGCTCATCGTTCCCGTGCCCCCTGCCGCTACTTGCTGCCGACGACCGCGGCGGCCAGCTTCGACAGCGGCTCGGCGAGCGCGTTGACGCCGTCCTGCAGCTCCTTGCGGTCCGCCTTGCCGACCTTGTCGTACGACGTGTACGTGTACGAGTCCTTGCCGCCGCCCCTGCGGTACGTGTCGAGCAGCTTGTCCAGGGCCGCGAACTGCTTGTCGAGTTCCTTGGTGAGCGCCGGGTCGTTCTCCGAGGCGACGGCCTTGAGCAGGCCGTACGCCTTCTCGGCGCCCTCGACGTTCGCCTTGAAGTCGACGAGGTCGGTGTGCGAGTAGCGCTCCTCCTCGCCGGTGACCTTGCCGGTGGCGACCTCGTCGAGGAGCTCCTTGGCGCCGTTCGCCATGGAGGTCGGGGTGATCTCCGCCTTGCCGACGCGGTTCTGCCAGCCCTTGAGGTCCTTGTCCAGCCGCGTGGCGAGCTCCTTCTCGCGCTCGCCGATCTTCTTGTCCTTCCACAGGGCCCGCTCCAGACGGTGCCAGCCCGTCCAGTCCTTCTCCAGGTCCTGGCCCTCCTCCAGACCGTCCTCGCGGACGTCGACCTTCGGGTCGATGTCGCCGAAGGACTCGGCGACCGGCTCGGTGCGCTCCCAGCCGATGCGGGAGTTGGAGTACGCCTTCTTCGCGGCCTCGATGTCGCCCTCGCGCACGGCGTCGGTGAAGAGCTTCACCTTGGGCAGCGTCGCGTCGGCCTGCTCCTGGGCGTAGGCGCGGTAGTCGGCGACGGCCTTGTCGAGACGCGGGTCGCGCTTGACGGTCTTGCCGCCGCTGACGGTGACCTTCTGGCGGATGCCGTCGCCCTTCATGCCGGGCTTGCAGGCGATCTGGTACGAGCCCGCCTTCACCTCGGCGGTGAGCTTCTGCTTCGTGCCGGGGCCGATGTTCTCGCGCTCGCTGACGATGCGGTCGTCGGGGAAGAGGAGGTAGACCTCGGTGACCTTGGTGCCCTTGTTCTCGATGGCGAGCTCGACGTGCCCGGCGCGGAGCTTGGTCGTGGAGACCTCGCACTTGTCGTCGGTGGCGGTCACCGCGACGGTGTTGCCGCCGGCCTTGGCGTCGCTTTTCTCGGTGCAGCCCGTGACGGCGGTGAGCGTTGCCGCTGCCGCTGCGGCGAGAGCAGTGGCGGTGGTGAGGCGGGCGGGGTGCATGGGGACTCCAAGGCGGTTCACGAACAACCCCGGCGGGCCGGGGTGAGGGGAACCTAACTTAACCTCCCCTTATCTGCGGGAACGGCAAAGTGCGGGTCAAGCCTTGGTGCCGTGATCACCGGCTTCGCCGAGTTCGTCCTCAAACGCCGGACGGGCTGGATAGTCCAGCCCGGCCGGCGATCGAGAACATCTTGTCGGGGCCCGGGCGGGAGGGGTTGTCGGAGCCCCCGCCCCCTCAGCCCCGCACCGGCGTAACCAGCGGAGCCCCCGTCCGCGGATGCGGGAAGACCTCCACCGGCTGCCGGTAGACCTCGCTCAGCAGCTCCCCGGTGAAGACGTCACCCGGAGCCCCCTCCGCGGCGAGCGCCCCGCCCCGCAGCACCGCCACCCGATCCGCGTACGCCGCCGCAAGCCCCAGATCATGCAGCACCACCACCACCGCGTCCCCCGCGGCGGCCCGATCCCGGCAGACCCGCAGGACCAGCTCCTGGTGGCGCAGGTCGAGCGCCGCGGTCGGCTCGTCGAGCAGAAGGAGCGGCGCCCGCTGGGCGAGGACACGGGCCAGCGCGACCCGCGCCCGCTCCCCACCGCTCAGCGCCGAGAACGGCCGGCCGGCGAACTCCGTGACCTCCGTCGCGTCCATCGCCTCCCGCACCGCACGGTCGTCGTCGTCCTCGAGCGCCGTCCCGGCCCAGGGAGCACGCCCCATCCGTACGACGTCCTCCACCGGGAAGGGAAAGGAGAGCGCGGCCGCTTGCGGCAACACGGCCCGGCGCAGGGCGAGTTCACGCGCCGGCCACTGGGCGGCGGCCCGCCCGCAGATCCGTACGTCCCCCTCGTCGGCCGCGAGATCGGCGGCCAGCGCGGCCAGCAGGGTCGACTTCCCCGCCCCGTTCGGCCCGACCAGGGCAAGCACCTCGCCCGCCCGGGCGGCGACGGACACCCCAGCGAGCACCTCGCGCCCGCCCAGACGCACCACAAGCTCCGACGCCTGCGCCAGCACCTCGCCCGGAGCGGAAGACTCCGGCAGTGCGAGCCCGCGCCCCGACGCGAACAGCCGCCCGGTGATCCGCGCGATCATGCCCAACCCCCTTGCCTGCGACGGGTCCTGCGCAGCAGCCAGAAGAAGAACGGGCTGCCGAAGAGCGCGGTGAGCACCCCGAGCGGCAGCTCCGCGGGCGCCGCCACCGTCCGCGCCGCGAGATCCGCGCCGACAAGGACGACCGCCCCGCCGAGCGCGCTGCCCGGCACGAGGAAGCGATGACCGGGCCCCGCCGCCATCCGCAGCAGATGCGGGACGAGCAGACCGACGAACGTGATGATCCCGGCGACGGCCACCGCGGCGGCGGTCAGCAGCGCCACCACCAGGACGAGCACGAGCCGAAGCCGCTCCACGTCGACCCCGAGATGCCGCGCGGGCCGCTCGCCGAGCGCGAGCAGATCCAGCTTCCGCGCGTACAGCGGCGCGACCGCAAGACCCGCCACCGCGCACGGCAGCACGGCGAGCACCTTCGGCCATGTCGCCCCCGCGAGCGAGCCGAGCTGCCAGAACGTGATCTGGGTGACCTGCGCGTTGTCCGCGAAGAAGATGCAGAGCCCGATCAGCGCCCCCGCGAAGGCGTTCACCGCGATTCCGGTGAGGATCAGCGTGACGACTTCCGTACGGCCCCCGTTGCGCGAGAGGGCGTACACGAGAAGGACGGTCGCGAGCCCGGCGGCGAACGCGCAGACCGTCACGGTCCAGTTCCCGAAGAAGCTGAGCCCGAGCGCGATCGACGCCACCGCGCCGACGGCCGCGCCCGCCGAGATCCCGATGACACCGGGTTCGGCGAGCGGATTGCCGAACACGCCCTGCATGAGCGCCCCCGCGCAGCCCAGCGAGCCGCCGACGAGCAGCGCGAGCGTCACGCGCGGCAGCCGTACGTTCCACAGGACGCTCTCCGCGACCCGGTCGAGCGCGCCGCCGCCGAGACCGATCCGGTGTTGCACGGAACCGAGCACGTCCCCGAGCGGGATGTCGTACGCGCCGATACCGGCGGAGAGAAGGCAGAGGAGTACGAGGGCGGCAGTGAGCCCGGCGGTCAGGGAGGCGGTCGTGCCCCGCCGGCGGGCTTTTCTGGCCGGAGGTCGCACGTCGGTGCGACCGGAGTCCGCGGCCTTGGTCAGGACGGTCACTTCCCGCTCCCGTACAACTGGTCCACCAGCGACTTCAGGACCTGATCCGTGCGCGGCCCGTAGTTGAGGAGCACCCCGTCGTCGATCGAGACGACGCGGCGGTCGAGACCGGCCGGGGTCTCGGCGACACCCGGCACCTTGAGCAGGCCGTCCACGCCGTCCACCGATTCGAGCCCCTTGGACATCACCAGGATCGCGTCCGGCGCCGCCTTGGCGAGCGCCTCGCTGGTGATCGCCGTGAAGTCCTTCTCCAGGCCCGACGCCTTCCCCGCGTCGACCGCGCCCGCCGCCTCCAGGAGCGAGCCCGCGCCGGACTCGCGGCCGCCGAGCAGATAGACGGACGCGGAGCCGCGCAGATAGAGGAAGGCGACGCGGGGCTTCTCGGCGCGTGCGGCGGCCGGGATGGACTTCCGTACCTTCGCGATGCGTTCCCGCGTACGGGACTTGAGCTCGTCGCCCGACTTCCCGACCCCCAGCGTCTTGGCCACCGCGTCGATGCGCGGGCCCACGTCGTCGAGGCTCTTCGCCGGGTCGAAGACGACCAGCGGGATGCCCGCGTCACGTATCTGGCCGATGGCCTCCGCGGGTCCCGTCGAGGTGTCGGCGAGGACGACCGTCGGCTTGAGGGACAGCACGCTCTCCGCCGACACGTCGTGCGCGCGCGTCACCACCGGCAGCTTCTTCGCCTGCTCGAAGGTCGCGGTGATGTCGCGGGCGACGACGTTCTCGCCGAGCCCGAGCGTGAAGACGATCTCGTTCAGGCTGCCGGTCAGCGGCACGATCCGGCTCGTGTCCTCGACGGTGACCTTCGTGCCGTCGGCCGAGGTGACCGTCGCGGGGAGCACCGGGTCGGGGCGGGTCTCCAGGGGCTCGACCCGGTCGGGCGCGGAGGCCGCCGCCTTCGCCTTCGGGGACGTCCCTCCACCGCCGTCCGACGATGATCCGCAACCCGTGAGGGCCAGGGCGAGGACGGCGGTCCATGCGCCGGCGATACGGAGTGAGCGCGGCATACGCACCGAAGTCCACCGTCCTGTCGTGCTGTTGAGGGCCTGTGGCCGGGGTTGCCGACGGGCCGCTGTGGGTCTCCCGGGCCTGGATGGCCGGGATGGGGGTTCCAGCCGAAGTGATCGTAGTTTAGGTTAGCCTTACCTCATTAGCCACATCTGGAGGGGCCCCATGTCGTCGTCAAGACAGGCGCGAGCCATTGCCCGCGGCGGAGCCGTGGCGGTGCTCACCGCACTCGTCGGAGCGCTGCTTCCGGCGGGCGTCGCGCACGCCGAGGACCGCACGGTCCAGGGCGGACGGCTCGACTGGGGCATCAAATCCTCGTTCCAGAGCTACGTGACCGGGCCGATAGCGCAGGGGAGTTCGACCCTCCAGGGCGGCGCCGCCACGGTCGGCGGCAGCCAGTTCCGCTTCCATTCGGCGAAGGGTTCGTACGACCCGGACAGCGGGGCCTTCAGCGCCGCGTTCTCGGGCGGGGTGCGTTTCCTCGGGCACAAGAAGGGCGGCTCGTACGAGCTCGACCTCACCATCAGCCGTCCCACCGTCAAGATCTCCGGCGGCTCCGGCACGCTCTACGCCGACATGGTCAGCAAGGAGAAGGGCACGGGCAAGGTCACGTCCACCGCTCAGGTCCCGCTCGCGAATCTCGGCATGTCCGGCATCAACATGAAGGGCGGATCGGGGCCGATCGCCCTGAACAACGTCCCCGCGACGCTCACTTCCCGGGGCGCGAAGGCCTTCGCCGGGTACTACACCGCGGGCACCGAGCTCGACCGGGTAAGCCTGTCGACGGACCTCGTGGCGAAGTCCGGCTCCGGCGCGTCGACGAAGAAGCCGTCGCCGAAGCCTTCGAAGCCCGCGAAGTCCTCGGACTCCGGCAAGAAGACGAAGGCGGGCCGGATCGAGGACGCGGCCGTCGACTGGGGCGTGCGCCGCACCTTCCGGGAGTACGTCACCGGCTCCATCGCCAAGGGCGAGTGGAAACTGTCCGCGGGCGCCGAGGACGGCGGCGCGCTCTTCCGCTTCCCCCAGGGCGAGGGGACGTACGACAAGAAGAAGCAGTCCCTCGACGCGGACTTCGCCGGCACGGTGCGCTTCACCGGCGAACACGGCCTCGACCTCGCGCTGAGCAAGGTCGCCGTCCGGGTGAAGGACGGCAAGGGCACGCTCCGCGCGGATGTCCGGAGCGAGGGCGACAAGGGCGTCACGCTGAAGAACGCCCCGCTGGTCACCTTCGCGGCGAAGGACCTGAAGCCGGAGGACGGGCTCGTCTCCCTCGCCGAGGTGCCGACGGAGCTCACCGCCGACGGCTCCAAGGCGTTCGGCGGCATGTACAAGGCGGGCTCGGAGATGGACCCGCTCTCGCTCGCCGTCGCCCTGGACGCCGACGCGAAGCTGCCCGCCCTGCCGGACCTCGGTTCGTCCGCGAGCCCGGCCCCGGAACCGAAGGCGAAGAAGGCCGCCGAACCGCAGACCGAGAACGCCGCCGACTCCTCCGACTCCTCGTCGCCCGCCGTGCCGATCGGCGTCGGCGCGGGCGTGGCGGTGCTGCTCGCCGCGGCGGTCACGTTCGGAGTCGTACGCAAGAAGCGTGCGGCGGCGGCCACTTCCGCCACCGACTCGGGCTCAGGCTCTGGCTCTGGCTCTGGCTCTGGCTCCTGACTTTCCTCCCTCCCCGCTCGTTCACTCCTCTCCTCACACCTCCTCGCACCTCTCTCCAAGGAGAAGCCTGATCATGGCCGCCATCCGCCGCCCCCGTCGTCCCATAACCCTCGCGGCTGCCGTCGCGACCGCCGTCACGCTCGGCGCGACCGCCCTGACCCTTCCGGCGCTCGCCGCCGACGGCGCTGCCGCCGCCCCGCCGAAGGTGGAGCTGAAGAACGGCACGCTGGACTGGGGCCTCAAGGAGTCCTTCCGCAAGTACGTCGCGGGCATGGCCAAGGGCAAGATCGAGGCCACGGACGGCGCCAAGCAGGCAGCGGACAACGGCGTGTTCACCTTCACCGACGGCACGGGGACGTACGACACCGGGACGCACGCCACCGACACCGCCTTCAAGGGCAGCGTCCGTTTCGTCTCCGAGCTCCACCGCTTCGACATCAAGCTCGCCGACGTCAAGGTCCGCACCGAGGGCACGGGCGGCGCCGTCCAGGCCGACGTCAGCCTCAACGGCACCACCCAGAACGACATCGACCTCGCCAAGCTCGACCTGACCGGGATCAGGCCGGGCCAGGGCGAGGGCGGCGCGATGACCTTCAAGGACATCCCGGCGACGCTGACGGCGGACGGCGCCAAGGCCTTCAACGGCATGTACGAGGCGGGCGAGAAGCTCGACCCGGCCACGCTCACGGTGACTGCGGGCGCCCCGGTGACCGAGAAGCCGACCGAGACGCCCAAGCCGACCGGCACGCCGAAGCCCACCGAGACCCCGAAGCCGACCGCGAAGCCCACCGAGACGCCGAAGCCGACGGGCAAGCCCTCACAGACGCCGAAGCCGACCAGCGGCACCGGCACCGAGAAGCCCGGGGGCGAGGTCCACGACGGCTCGCTCGCCTGGGGCGTGAAGGAGAGCTTCCGCCGCTACATCGAGTCCGGCGGCGGCGCCACGCTCTCCGGCGGCGCCGAGAAGAACGACAACGGCTACGACTTCCCGTACGCCGAGGGTGATGTGGACAGCGACGCGAAGAAGCTGACGGCGTCCTTCGGCGGAGCCGTCCGCTTCGAGTACAAGGCGCACGGCATCGACATGAAGTTCGGCGACATCAAGGTGGCGGCGGACGGCGCCAAGGGCACGCTGACCGTGGACGTCACCACTCCCAAGGGCACCAACAACGACGTGAAGTTCGCGACGCTCGACCTCTCCAAGGCGTCGTACGCGGCGAAGGACGATGTCGTCGTGCTCGACAAGGTGCCGGCGGCGTTCACCGCGGCGGGCGCGAAGCAGTTCGAGAGCGAGGACGCGCCGTCCGGCTACAAGGAGGGCGACGCGATCGACCCCGTGACGGTGGCACTCTCGGTCGCCGAGGGCGCGGAGCTGCCGGGCGGCGGCAGCGGCAGCGGCGGTGCGTCGGGGGGCTCCACCTCCGGTACCGGTACCACCGGCGGGGGTTCGTCCGACCTCGGCAGTGGTTCGGTCGGCGGGGGCACGGGCGGCTCGATGGCGTCCACCGGTGCTTCGGTGCCGACGGGCGCGCTGCTCGGAACCGCGGGGGCGGTCATCGCCGCCGGTGCGGGAGCGGTCTTCGTGGCCCGGCGCCGCACTTCGTGAGGATGCTTGAATGCCGGAGTGACAGAACCACTTGACGGCTTCGGCCGCGCCGGCGGCCTCGCAGGCATCGGGGGCCCCGGCAGCTTCGACGGCCTTGATGTCCTGCGCGTCTTCTGCGGGCCCGACGGTCGGCACGGCAACGAGTTGGGTGTCGTGCGCGACGGGGCCCGCGTGCCGGGGCGGGACGAGCGGCAGGAGTACGCCGCGAAACTCGGCTTCAGCGAGACCGTGTTCGTCGATGACCCCGAGCGCGGGGTCATCGACATTTACACCCCTACGCTGCGGCTGCCCTTCGCCGGGCACCCCTGTGTGGGGACGTCCTGGCTTCTGGACGTGCCCGAACTCGTCGTTCCCGCGGGAGTGGTGCAGGCCCGCCAGGACGGGGAGTTCAGCTGGATCGCCGCGCGGGCGGAGTGGGCGCCGGGGCGGACGCTGCGTGCCTACGACAGCCCGGCCGAGCTGGACGCCCTCGCGGTGCCCCCGCCGGGGGAGTGGGTGTACGCGTGGGCGTGGCAGGACGAGGCCGCGGGGCGGGTGCGGGCGCGGGGCTTTCCCGGCCGGGACGACGGCATCCGGGAGGACGAGGCCACGGGCGCGGCGGCGTTGCTCCTGACGGAACGGCTCGGCCGGGCGCTCAACATCACCCAGGGGCGCGGCTCCCAGATCCTTACGGCGCCGGCGCCGGGGGGTTTGATCGAGGTGGGGGGACGGGTGCGGCTGGGAGGGGCCTGAGGCTTCCCGCCCCCGTCCTCACGCGCCCGCCCCACCCCCTACGCCGAGAGCGGGAACTCGTCCCCCAGCTCACGGAAGACCGCCGTATTCAAAGCGAAGGCGCGCTTGCACTCGTCCACGATCCGCTGCCGCTCGAGCTCGTCCGGAACTACTGCGTCCAGACCGTCGAGCAGCTCCCGATAGCCCCGCTTGAACGCGGCGGGGTTGGAGATGCCCTCGAAGACGTAGAAGCGGACGCCGTCGCCCTTGCGGGCGAAGCCCCACGTCTGCTCCGCCTTGCCGCGGATGATCTGGCCGCCGGAGAGATCGCCCAGGTAACGGGTGTAGTGGTGGGCGACATAGCCGCCGGGCCACTCCTGCGCGCACTCCGCGACCCGCGCCGCATACGCCGCGGTGGCGGGCAGCGGGACTGCGGCGGACTTCCAGCCCGCGCCCCGCAGATGCGCGAGGTCCCGCTCCAGCTCGGCGACGCGCAGCAGCTCGGGCTGTATGAACGGGCCCGCGACCGGGTCGTCGCGCAGCGCCTCGGCACCTTCCTCCAGGGCGCGGTACACGAACCACAGCTGCTCGGTGTAGCGCGCGTACGCGTCGACGCCCAGCCTGCCGCCGAGAAGGTCGCTCATGAACGTCGAGGTCTCCGCCTCCGTGTGCTGCTCGTGCGAAGCGGTGCGGATGACCGTGGAGAACGGATCCATGAGGGACCTCCGAAGCCGAAGAAAGCAAGGTACAGCGAAATGCCCGGACGGGACGCGGGAACCGGTGCGACCGCTACGATCATCTGACTTAGGCTTACCTAAGTCAACTGGTTCCCGACGTCCTGTCGGTAAAAACGCTACCCGCTCAGAGCTCAGGGAAGCGTAAGGATCTCCGCCCCGCTGTCCGTCACCACGAGCGTGTGCTCGAACTGCGCGGTGCGCTTGCGGTCCTTCGTCACCACGGTCCAGCCGTCGTCCCACATGTCGTACTCGTGCGTGCCGAGGGTCAGCATCGGCTCGATGGTGAACGTCATGCCGGGCTTGATCACCGTCGTCGCGTGCGGGCTGTCGTAGTGCGGGACGATCAATCCGGAGTGGAAGGACGTGTTGATGCCGTGGCCGGTGAAGTCGCGGACGACGCCGTAGCCGAAGCGCTTGGCGTACGACTCGATGACGCGGCCGATGATGTTGATCTGGCGGCCGGGCTTGACCGCCTTGATGGCGCGGTCGAGCGACTCGCGGGTCCGCTCCACGAGGAGCACGGACTCCTCGTCCACGTCCCCGACCAGGTACGTGGCGTTGTTGTCGCCGTGCACGCCGCCGATGTACGCGGTCACGTCGAGGTTGATGATGTCGCCGTCGTTCAGGACGGTCGAGTCCGGGATGCCGTGACAGATGACCTCGTTGACGGAGGTGCACAGCGACTTCTTGAAGCCGCGGTAGCCGAGCGTGGAGGGGTAGGCGCCGTGGTCGCACATGTACTCGTGGGCGACGCGGTCCAGCTCATCGGTGGTCACGCCGGGTGCGATGTGCTTGGCGGCCTCGGCCATCGCGCGCGCGGCGATACGGCCCGCCGTGCGCATCAGCTCGATGGTCTCGGGGGTCTGCACCTCCGGCCCGGTGTACGGGGTGGGCGCGGGTTTCCCCACGTACTCCGGGCGCCTGATGTTTCCCGGAACGGGGCGGATGGGGGAGAGCTCCCCTGGGACGAGCAGTGACTGGCCAGACATGCCAGCGAGTCTAACCAGCAGGTGTGGGGCAGCATGGCTGCAGAGAGAGGAGCAGCCATGCCACTGTTCAAGAAGCGGACCGCCGGCAAACCGGGCGAATGGTTCTACTGCCTGGAGCACAAGACGGTCGAGGAGGGCCCCGACTGTCCGGGCAAGGACCGCTTCGGGCCGTACGCGTCCCGCCAGGAGGCCCAGCGCGCGATGGAGACCGCCGCCGAGCGGAACCTGGAGTGGGAGACCGACCCGAAGTGGCACGACAAGGATTCCGGCAGCGCCTGATCCGCCGCGGGGGTGCTTCGGCCGGCCACCGGGCGGCGGCTACCGGGCGGCGGAGACCTCCCGGCGCCGGGCGGCGTCCTCGTCCGTCGTCGCGTCGTACGACACCAGCTTCGGCAGCAGCGCCGTCAGCGCCGCGACCGAGGCCACGCACGCGAGACCGCCGGACCAGATCGCCGTGCGGGTGCCCGTCCAGCCGGCGGCGGCGCCGGCGCGGACCTGGCCGAGCTGGGGTCCGACGCTGTAGGAGAGCACCTCTATGCCCGCGAGCCTGCCCCGCAGCTCGTCCGGGATCGTCTGGTTCCAGATGGTGGAGCGGCCCAGCCCGCTGAGCATGTCGCCCGCGCCGGCCAGGGCCAGGCACACGAGGACCACCCAGACGTTCCCGAACCACCCGGCCGCCGTGATCGCGAGCCCCCATCCCGCCGCCCCGAACACGACGAGCAGCCCGTGCCGCCGCACCCGTGACGTCCATCCGCTGGTCAGGCTGAGCAGCAGCGAGCCGACCGCCCCGGCCGCGTACATCAGGCCGAGCGACCACTCGGCGTCGAGATCCTCGGCGAGGAACGGGAAGATCGTGTTCGGGAACGCGAAGAACATCGCCGCCATGTCGATGGCGTACGTGCCGAGCAGCACCGGCCGCGACCACGCGTACCGCGCGCCTTCCGCGAGGCCCCGCAGGGACGGCTTCTCCGCGTCGTGCGCGGGAGGCGCGGGCGCGATACGGGTGCACAGGGCCACGGAGGCGGCGAAGGAGACCACCGTCACCGCGTACGCGGGCGCGTGCCCGGCATAGGCGACGACCAGGCCCGCGAGCGCGGGGGCCGCGATCGCGCCCACGTTCCAGCGCAGGGAGTTGAGCGCCGCGGCGGCGGTGAGCTGGTCGTGCGGCACGATGCGGGCCATGAGGGAGTCGAGCGCGGGGCGTTGCAGCCCCGCGAGCGCGGAGACTCCGGCCGCGACCACGTACAGCGGCCACAGCAGCGGCTCGGGGAGCAGGGCGTTCACGAGCAGGACGGCCGCGAGCAGACCGAGCCCCGCCTCCGTCAGAAGGATCACCTTGCGCCGGTCGACCGCGTCGGCAAGGGCGCCCCCGTAGAGCCCGAAGACGATCAGCGGAACCAGTTCGACCGCGCCCATCGCCCCGACGGCCAGCGGCGAGTCGGTGAGGTCCTTGATCTGCAACGGCAGCGCGACCAGGGCCATGAAGCTGCCGAAGGTGGTGACGAGCCCCTGGACCCAGAGCAGCCGGAAGTCACGGGTGGAACGCCAGGGGGAGAGATCGGGCAACACGGAGGAGAGAGACACGAACAGCCATGGTCGGCGGGTCGGGGACCACGGGGCAACTCATTTACCCGTCGCAGGATGCGGGGTGATCGGGTAGGCGGGATACGGGGTCATCGGGCGGGTGGGATGCGGGGTAATCGGGTGGGTGGGCGGGAAAAGATCCGCCGCGAAGCGGCGGCCCATAAGGCGTCCCGCCAGAAAGAAGTCAGGCGCTACCACCGCGCCGGCGGCGGGGAAGTCAGCTGGTCGGCGAGGCGGGAGAGGCGGTCCCGGAGCCGGTGACGGCCCCGTGCCACCGGAACCGCGTTCTCCCCCGCCGCCGCGCTCACCAAGTGCTGGACCATGTCGAGATCGAGGTCGGGCGACTGAGGCACGGCGAGCGCCTCGTGCGCCAAGGCCCGCAGATCCCCGTGCCCCGAACCCAGGGCAAGCACCGTCGCCCCCGCCGCCCGCGCGTCGTGCACCCGTTCGAGCAACCCCGCCCCCGGCGGCTCCGCCGGCGTGTCCGGCGCCACCACGAGCAGCGTCTCGCCGCGTCGTGCCGCCTCGATCCGGCCGAGCCCGGTCGACAGGTGGGCGGGATCGCCCTCCCGTACCCGGTGGCGTACGAGCGTCGGCGTCAGTTCCGGCGTACCGGACCAGGCCGCCTCGTCCACGAGATGCGCGGCCAGATGCCAGGGCTCGTACTCCTCCGTGCCCACCAGGAGGAGCCCGCCCCCGTGCGGCACCACGGAGGACCGCAGTGTCCCCGCGAAGCGGCGCGTCGCGCCCACCCACTCGGTCCCGGCGAGCACTTCGCGAAGCAGCGCGACCCGTACGGCGTCCATGGGGCGGCATCCTGCCTCAACGGGCGAGACGTCAGGCGGAGTTCACCGGGAATTCGCCCGCGGTGGGGACGGACCGGGGATGGCTGATGAGACAAGTGTTCCTTTCCGCGCCGGGCGCGAGGGCTACGCGAGCTTCCGTATCCCCGCCGTCGTGCGCACGAACTCCGGCACCCTGCTCGCCTTCTGCGAGGGAAGGGTCGGCTCGCAGGAGGACTTCGGCAACATCGACGTGGTGCTGAAGCGGTCCACCGACGGCGGCCGCACCTGGGGGGCGCTCCAGGTCGCCGCCAAGAACGGCGACAACCTCGCGGGCAACCCGGCCCCCGTCGTCCTCGACACCGGCCGGATCCTCCTCGTCCACGTCCGCAACGCCGCCGCCGCGACCGAGGACGCCATCCGGCGCGGCAAGGTCTCCGCCGCGAACGGGCGGCGTATATGGGTCCAGCACAGCGACGACGACGCTCTGACCTGGTCGGCGGCCAGGGAGATCACCGGGCAGGTGAAGAAGGCGAACTGGCGGTGGTACGCGACCACGCCGGGCCACGCCATCCAGCTGGGCGAAGGCACCGCCGCCGGCCGCGTCGTCGTGCCCGCCAACCACTCCCTGCCCCCCACCGGTACGGACGACGGCACCGAGGGCAAGTACAACGGCGGCCACTGCCTGCTCAGCGACGACCTCGGCCAGACCTGGCGCATCGGCTACGTCGACGACAACACCGACGGCTATGTGAACGTGAACGAGACCACCGCCGCCGAACTCCCCGGCGGACGGCTCTACTTCAACACCCGCAACGACTCCCCGGCCCCCGGCACCAGAGGCGACGCCTACTCCGCGGACGGCGGCCAGAAGCTGGTCAAGCCCTTCCGGCCGCAGGCGGGACTCGTCGGCCCCGTCGTCGAATGCAGCGTGCTGCAACTGCGTACACCGGACGTGCTGCTGTTCTCCGGGCCCGCAGACCCCGGCTTCCGCGCCCTGATGACGGTGCGGCGCAGCCGGGACGGCGGCATCACGTGGCAGGACGCGTACACGGTGGACGGGCTGCCCGCCGCGTACTCCGACCTCGTCCGCATCGACGACGAGGCCGTGGGACTTCTCTACGAGACCGGTGACTTCAGCGCGTACGAGACGATCACCTTCCGGCGGATCCCGGTGGCGGCGCTGGCCTGACGGAGCCGGCGGCCGGACGGTGAGTAAGGTCGGCCGCATGACCTCTAACGACAGTGTGCAGAAGGCTCCGGCCAAGGATCCGTGGGAGCTGCCCGACGTTTCCGGGCTCGTCGTCGGCGTGCTCGGCGGCACCGGTGACCAGGGACGCGGCCTCGCCTACCGGCTCGCCCGCGCGGGCCAGAAGGTGATCATCGGCTCCCGTGCGGCCGAGCGGGCGCAGACCGCCGCCGACGAGCTCGGTCACGGCGTCGAGGGCGCCGAGAACGCGGAGTGCGCGCGGCGCAGCGACATCGTGATCGTCGCCGTGCCGTGGGACGGGCACGGCAAGACGCTTGAGGCGCTGCGCGAGGAGCTGAGCGGCAAGCTCGTCGTCGACTGCGTGAACCCGCTGGGCTTCGACAAGAAGGGCGCCTACGCCCTCAAGCCCGAGGAGGGCAGCGCCGCCGAGCAGGCCGCCGCCCTCCTGCCGGACTCCAGGGTCACGGCCGCCTTCCACCACCTGTCGGCGGTGCTGCTCCAGGACCCGGCCGTCGAGGAGATCGACACCGATGTGATGGTCCTCGGCGAGGCCCGCGCCGACACGGACATCGTCCAGGCGCTCGCCGCGCGCATCCCCGGCATGCGGGGCGTCTTCGCGGGCCGGCTGCGCAACGCGCACCAGGTCGAGTCCCTCGTGGCCAACCTGATCTCCGTGAACCGGCGGTACAAGGCCCACGCGGGGCTGCGCGTGACCGACGTCTAGGACGTAGCGGGCATGGGGGACACTGGTTGCGGACGCCGCCGCGTGCGGCGGCCCGCCAGCCAGCCCACGGACCGACCCCCGACAGGAGCCGACCCCCATGCCCCGCCTCGCTCTCTACGCCCTCACGGTCTGCGTCCTCGCCGTCGCCGCGGCCGTGGTCTCCTTCGTCCAGGGCAACTGGGTCGGCGTCGTCTGGGTGCTGCTCGCCGGGCTCTCGTCGAACATGGCGTGGTACTACCTGCGCCGCGCGAAGTCGCAGCGGGACGCCTCGCGGGCCGCTACGGGTTGAGCGTGCAGTACTGGCTCGGGTCGCCGTCCCAGAAGCGGTAGAAGTCCTGGCCGCAGTACGTCTCCAGGTCGCCCACGCCGAGGCCGCGCAGGATCGCGTCGATCGCGTCGAAGAACGCGCCGTTCACCTCGGGGATCCACAGGATGCCGAAGACGGCGATCAGGCCGAACGGCGCGAACGGCTCCACCTGGCGGCGGATCTTGTGCGAGAGCCAGGGCTCGATCACCCCGTAGCCGTCGAGGCCGGGGATGGGCAGCGAGTTCAGGATCGCGGCCGTCACCTGGAGCAGCGCCAGGAAGCCGAGCGCGAACCGGAAGGTGTCCGGGACGCCGGAGAGCGCGTCGAGCCAGAAGGGCGCGGTGCAGACGATCGCGAACAGCACGTTCGTCAGCGGGCCCGCGGCCGAGATCAGGCTGTGCTTCCACTTGCCGCGGATCCGGCCCCGCTCGATGAAGACGGCGCCGCCGGGCAGGCCGATGCCGCCCATGATCACGAAGAGCACCGGCAGGACGATGCTGAGCAGCGCGTGCGTGTACTTCAGCGGGTTGAGGGTCAGATAGCCCTTCGCGCCGATGGAGATGTCGCCGCTGTGCAGGGCGGTGCGGGCGTGCGCGTACTCGTGCAGACAGAGCGAGACGATCCAGGCGGCCGTGACGAAGAGGAAGACGGCGAGCCCGGAGTTGTCCGCGAATCCGGTCCACACGGCCCAGCCGGAGACCGCGGTGACGGCGGCGATCCCGAGGAAGACGGGGCTGATCCGCCGGTCGCTGCGTCGGGTGGGAGCGGTGGTCATGGGGCGGGGCTCCTGGGTCTGGCGGGCCGGTTGTCGTACGGGACCGTACCCCGGCGTACGACGAAAACGTCTCGCACTCGGTGGGGAGTTCCGGGGAAGGTGGGGGCATGGCGCTGTGGAACGTGATGTACGACGACTGGCAGATGGAGTGCTGCGGGAAGCCGTTCTCCGTGGGGGACGAGGTGGCATGGCAGCTCGGCGGCGGCCCGCGGCTCTACTTCGTGGAACGGCACGGGGAGGAGGGGCCCGACACGGTGGGGCGGGTGCGGTCGATCCAGATGGTGACGCAGGGCTTCGAACTGCGTGCGGGCACGTACGAGCCGGTGGAGGGGGAGAGGTGGCTCCGCCCGGTGGAGAAGTGCCCCAAGTGGTTCACGGACCCGGTGGACGGCTGCCGAGAACAGGGCCGCTTCCGCAGCGAGGTGGGGGTGCTGGTCTCCTTGGAGGTGGCGGAGGACGCGGAGGGCGCGGAGGGCGCAGGCGCAGGGGAGGCAGAGGGCGCGGGGGAGGCTGGGGGCACTGCCTGACGGGCGGCCCGGCTCGCCGCGGGCCGCTGGGGACGGGGCGGGGCCCCTGGGGACGCGGGCCCGGGGACTCGGGCCGGCGGAGGCTCGGTCTGGCGGCGCATGGTGTGTCGGGGGGTTGGGGTGCAGATTGGCGGGGATTCGGCCCGGCGGCACATGGTGCGACGGGGGTTGGAGAACGCAGACCGGCGGGGACCCACAGCCCGGCGGCGCACGGTGTGTCGGGGGGTGGGGAGCGCATACCGGCGGGGACTCGCAGTCCGGCGGCGCACACGGTGCGACGGGGACCCGGGGGAACGCCGGACAAGGTGGAAGGGACTGCCTGACCGGCGGCCGTGTTCGCCGCGGGCCCCTGGGGACTCGGGCCGGCGGGGGCTCGGTCTGGCGGCGCACACGGTGCGGCGGGGACCCGGGGGGAACGTCGGACAAGGCGCGACGCGACGAGGCTCCGGGGCGAACCTCAGGCCCCCGAGACTGCCCTGCCGCCGCTCGTGCCCGCCCCCCGGTACCGCCTCTGCCTGCCCCCGCGCCGCCTCTGCCCGCCCTTGCCCGCACTTCGCCCGCCCCCCCCCGTGACCGCCCATGTATTCAGCCCCCCGCGGCATCTGACATCGCTCCGCACCTCCACCAGAGACAATGGACCCCGTGCGCTATCGCATTCTCGGCACCACTCAGGCATTTCACGCCGACGGAACGCATGCCCCCGTCGGCGGCTCAAGGCTGCGCGCTCTTTTGACGGTCCTTGCTCTGCGTGCTCCCCGGCCCGTTCCGGTGGCCGTTCTCGTCGGTGAGGTGTGGGACGGCGATCCGCCCGCCGACGCGACCGGGGCGGTGCAGGCGCTGGTGGGGCGGCTGCGCAGGGCCATCGGCGCCGACGCGATCGCATCGACCGAGGGCGGGTATCAGCTGTGTGCCGCGCCGGACGACATCGACCTGTACCGCTTCGACCGGCTCGCGGGCGAGGGCATGGACGCCCTCGCCGACGGTGACGCGGCCAAGGCCGCGACGATCCTCGACGACGCGCTGGCCCTCTGGCAGGGCCCCGTACTCGTCGACCTGCCGGACCGCACGGCGGAAGCCGCCCGGTGGGAGGCCCGCCGCCTGGAGACCCGCCGCGCCGGCCTTGCCGCGGCCCTCGCGCTCGGCAGGGCCGAACAGGCGCTGCCCGAACTCGCCGCCCTGTGCGACACCCACCCCCTCGACGAGCCGCTACAGGCCCTGCGGCTGCGGGCGCTGCGCGACGCGGGCCGCCCGGCGGAGGCGCTCGCCGCGTACGACGGCGTACGGCGGCACATCGCGGACCGCATCGGGGCCGACCCGGGGCCTGAACTCCGCGCGCTGCACGAAGAGTTGCTGCAGAGCGACGAACCGCAGCCGCCGCCGGCCAGGATTCGCCCGCCGCGCGGACCGCAGGGCAACCTGCGAGCCAGACTCACCTCCTTCGTCGGCCGCGAGGGCGACATCGAGGCCATCCGCGGCGATCTGGCACGAGCCCGCCTCGTCACGCTGCTCGGACCCGGCGGCGCCGGGAAGACGCGGCTCTCGCAGGAGGCCGCCGAGGCACACGCGGGCGGCGTTCCCGACGGCGTATGGCTGGCCGAGCTCGCGCCGGTCGAGGACCCCGACGCCGTCCCCGAGGCGGTCCTCACCGCCCTCGGGGCCCGCGAGACGGTGCTGCGCGGCGCGGGCGCCGAAGAGCTGCGGGCGGTGTCGGAGCGGCACGGCGACGACCCCGTGGTCCGCCTCACCGAACACTGCGCGCCTCGCCGCATGCTCCTGATCCTCGACAACTGCGAGCACGTCATCGACGCCGCCGCCCGCCTCGCGGACCGGCTGCTCGCGCACTGCCCCGGCCTCACCGTCCTCGCCACCAGCCGTGAACCCCTCGGCGTACCGGGGGAGTTGCTGCGCCCCGTCGAGCCGCTGCCGGAACCCATCGCCCTCCGCCTGCTCGCGGACCGCGGCGCGGCGGCCAGGCCGGGCTTCCGCGTCGAGGACGACCCGGCGGCGGCAGCGGAGATCTGCCGGCGCCTCGACGGCCTTCCGCTCGCCATCGAACTCGCCGCCGCCCGCCTGCGCATGCTCACCCCGCGTCAGATCGCCGACCGCCTCGACGACCGCTTCCGCCTCCTGACGAACGGCGCCCGCACGGTCCTGCCCCGCCAGCAGACGCTGCGCGCGGTCGTCGACTGGTCCTGGGATCTCCTGGACGCCCCCGAGCGCACCGTCCTGCGCCGCCTCTCCGTCTTCGCGGGCGGCTGCGACCTCGCCGCCGCCGAAGCGGTGTGCGGGGTGCCGGCCGAAGCGACCGCCGAAGGCGAGGGGGCGGGGCTCCGGCCGCCCGACATCGCGGACGTACTCGGCTCCCTCGTCGACAAGTCCCTTCTCGTCGCCGCCCCCTCGCCGCAGGGCGTCATGCGCTACCGGCTGCTCGAAACCGTGGCGGAGTACGCGGGCGAACGGCTCGACGAGGCCGGTGACCGCGGCGCCGCCGAACGGGCCCACCTCGTGTACTTCCGGGAGTTCGCCCGGCTGACCGAACCGCGGCTGCGGGGCGGCGGACAGCGGGAGGCCGTCGAGGGTCTCGAGGTGGAGTACGAGAACCTGCGCACCGCCCTGCGGCACGCGGTCGCCGCCAGGGAGGAGCAGGAGGCGCTCTGTCTCGTCCTCTCGCTCTCCTGGTTCTGGACGATCCGTGACCTGCGCGTCGAGATCCGCAACTGGGCCCGCGAGGTCATCGCTCTGGGGCCCGACCCCTTCGCCCGCCCCGTCACCCCGGTGGAGCCGCTCTACGAACGCTGCACGGACGCCCCGCTGCCCATGCGCCCCGAGGTGCTCGCGGAGGCGCGCCGCGGAGTCCACCTGATCCAGCTCTCCGTCATGGACATGAACCTGGCGGCCTGGCAGACGCCGGAGGCCGCCGCAAAGCTCGCGGGCATCCGGGAGGCGTACCGGCCGGGGCTTCCGCAGACCTGCTGGTCGCCGGGGAGCCTGTGGTTCTTCGCGGTGATGTTCGAGGGCGACATCACCCGGCTCTACGAGATCGTCGACGCGACCATCGACACCTGCCGCGAGCTGGGGTACGAGTGGGAGCTCGCCGCTTCCCTCCAGCAGCGCGCCAACATCCGTGCCAACCGCTCCGACTGGGCGGGCGACGCACGCCGTGACGCCGACGAGTCCCTGGAGATCTTCACGCGGCTCGGCGACGTGTGGGGCATGGCCGAGGCGCTCTCCTCGCGCGGCGAGGCCCACGAGCGGCGCGGCCGGTACACCCTCGCAGCCGAGGACTTCGGCGCCGCCATCGAGCACGCGGAGCGGCTCGGCGCCTGCGCGCAGGTGAACGTGCTCATGGCGAGGCTCGGGGGAGTGCTCGCCGAGGCGGGTGAACTGGCCAGGGGCGAGGAGCTGCTCTGGTCGGTCATGGAGCGTGACGGCGCCGGCGGCAACGGGCAGTCCATGCCCGCCGCCCGGTTCTTCCTCGTCGACCTGCTCGGCCGCACCGGCCGCACCGCCGAGGCCCGCGAGCAACTGCGGCTGCTGCGGACCGAGTTCAAGGCCGCCGAGTTCGTCATCTTCGACGGCTTCATGCTGGGCGCCGAGGCCTGGCTCGACACCGTGGACGGCCGTCATGCCGAGGGCCTCGCCGCGGCGCGCGCCGCGCTCGACAAGTCCGTCGACCCGCTGACCAAGATGATGGCGCCGCAGATGACCTCCGTCCATCTCACCACCGCGGCCCGCGCCCTGGCCGCGCTCGACGGCGGCCGGAACGCCGCCGACGCGGCCCGGCTGATCGCCGTGGCCCGGCGTGAGCTGCCGCCGGGTCACTTCGCCGCCGCCGCGGAACGCGAGATCAGCACGGCCGCCGAGGGGACGGCGCGCGCGGCACTGGGTGACGCCGCGTACGAGGCGGCGTACGCGGAAGGCGGCAGTCTCTCCGTGGAGGAGGCCGCCGCCCTCTGCGACCGGCACATCGCGTAGCCCGCGCGCTCAGCTCTTCGTGCGGAACTTGTGGATCGCGATCGGCGCCATCACCACCGTGAGCACCACCGACCAGCCGACCGTCACCCAGATGTCGTGGGCGACCGGGCCGCCCACCATCAGGCCGCGCGCGGAGTCGGCCAGCGAGGACAGCGGGTTGTAGTCGGTGAAGGCCTGCAGCCAGCCCGGCATCGACTGCGTCGGCGCGAAGATCGACGAGCCGAACTGCAGCGGCATCAGGACCAGGAAGCCCATCGCCTGCACGGACTGGGCGCTCTTCAGCGAGACACCGAGGACCAGGAAGATCCACATGATGGCGGAGCCGAAGAGGGCCGACAGGCCCACGGCGGCGAACAGGCCGCCCCAGTTCGTGATGTCGAAGCCCACCAGGACACCGACGACCATCATGACCGCCGTCGCGACGAGCATCCGCATCAGCTCGACCACGATCTTGGCGAAGAGCACCGAACCCTGACCGATCGGCAGGGTGCGGAAGCGGTCCATGATGCCGTTCTGGAAGTCCTGGTTGAAGCCGGTGCCGACGGCCATGGCGATGTTCATGCTCATCATCGCCATCATGCCCGGCACCACGTACTGCACGTAGGCGTCCTGACCGCCGCCGAGCGCCTGCCCGATGGAGCCGCCGAAGACGTACACGAACAGGAGCGTGAAGATGATCGGCATCAATATCGCGTCGAGCATCGACTCCGGGTCCTGGCGGATCCAGAGCAGATTGCGGCGGACCAGGGCGCTGGTGTGACGCACGTGGTCGCGAAGGCCGATGCGGGCATCCGCCTCGCCCTGATGGAGGGGCGGCGTGAGAGTGGTGGCGCTCATACGGCGACCTCCTCGAGTTCGGGGCGGGCGTCCTGCGGGGCGCTGGCCTTCTGGCCGGTGATGGAGAGGAACACCTCGTCCAGGCTGGGCAGTTCGGTGGCGATCGAGCCGATCGTGATGCCGCGCGCGGTGACCGCGCCGACCACGGCGGTGAGCTGCTCGTCGCTGAGGATCGGCACCAGGACCGTGCCGGACTCGGCGTCCACGGTCGAGCTGGCGAGTCCGGTCAGGCCCATGTCGTCGAGCGCGGCGGCCAGCGGGCGCAGCTCCAGCGGGTCGGCCGGGCGGATGCGCAGGGTGCGGCCGCCGACCTTCGCCTTCAGCTCGTCGATGCCGCCGTTGGCGATGACCTTGCCGCGGTCGATGACGGTCAGCTCGGAGGCGAGCTGCTCGGCCTCCTCCATGTACTGCGTGGTGAGCAGCACGGTGACGCCGTCGGTGACCATGCGCTTGACCTCGGCCCACACCTCGTTGCGGGTGCGGGGGTCGAGGCCGGTGGTGGGCTCGTCCAGGTAGAGGACGGAGGGGCTGCCGATCATCGACGCCGCGAGGTCGAGGCGGCGGCGCATGCCGCCGGAGTACGTCTTGGCGGGGCGGCCCGCCGCCTCGGTGAGGGAGAACCGCTCCAGGAGCGAGTCGGCCCGTGACCTGGCCTCCTTGCGGGAGAGGTCGAGGAGCCGCCCGATCATGTAGAGGTTCTCGCGCCCCGAGAGCTTCTCGTCCACGGACGCGTACTGGCCGGTCAGGCCTATGACCCGGCGGAGCTGGCGGGGCTGGCGCACGACGTCGTACCCGGCGACGACGGCCGAGCCCGAGTCCGGGACGACGAGGGTGGAGAGGCAGCGTACGAGGGTGGTCTTGCCGGCGCCGTTCGGACCGAGCACGCCGAGGACGGTGCCCTCGCGCACGTCGAGGTCCACGCCGTCCAGCGCTTTGGTCTCGCCGTAGTGCTTGACCAGTCCCCTCACGGTGACGGCGCTTCCCGCGCCGCCGGGGATGTTGTCGATTCGCTTCATGCCGTAAGAGTGGCAGCCGCCACCGACAAACCGCCGACAGCCCGCCTACACCCGGCCTGTGGGGGAAAGCGGACAGCCCGTCGACGGGGGAAATCGACGGGCTGCCGGTGGTGCCGCCATGGCTTGTACGGCGGTGGAGAACCGCCCTGCGGTGCTAGTGGACCGAGTGTTCCGCGGCCGGGAACGTGCCGCCCACGACGTCCTCCGCGAACGCCTTGGCCGCGCCGCTCATCACGTTCCGCAGCTCCGCGTACTGCTTCACGAAGCGCGGCATCTTGCCGCCGGTCAGGCCCAGCATGTCCGTCCAGACCAGGACCTGCGCGTCGCAGGCGGCGCCCGCCCCGATGCCGACCGTCGGGATGTGCAGCGAGCGGGTGACCTCGGCGGCGAGCTCCGCGGGGACCAGTTCGAGGACCACCGCGAAGGCGCCCGCGTCCTGCGCGGCCTTCGCGTCGCGCAGCAGCCGGTGCGCCGCCTCGTCGCCGCGGCCCTGCACGCGGTAGCCCATGGTGTTCACGGACTGCGGCGTGAGGCCCAGGTGGGACATGACGGGGATGCCGGAGGAGACGATCAGCTCGGTCTGGGCGAGGGAACGTTCACCCCCTTCGAGCTTCACCGCACCGACCCCGGCCTCCTTCACCAGGCGCGTCGCCGAGCGAAGCGCCTGGACCGGCCCTTCCTGGTACGAGCCGAAGGGCAGGTCGCCGACGATCAGGGCACGCGAGGTGCCCCGTACGACGGCCGCGGACAGCATGGTCATCTCGTCGAGGGTGACGGGCACGGTGGTCTCGTACCCGAGGTGACAGTTGCCCGCCGAGTCGCCGACCAGCATCACGGGGATGCCGGCCTCGTCGAAGACGGACGCGGTCATCGCGTCGTACGCGGTGAGCATGGGCCACTTCTCGCCGCGCTCCTTGGCGGCGGTGATGTCCCGGACGGTGATGCGGCGGGAGCTCTTGCCTCCGTACAGCGCCTTGCTGCTGTCGGCGGACGGGCTCGCGGCGGGAGCGGTGGACCCCGCGGGCTGGTTCTGGGCAGCCGGAAGTTGCGTCATCGCAACGGCTCCTTCTGTTATCTCGAGGCGCCCTGACGGCGTCCCCGGATCTCCTCCATGGTGGCATCGCGTGCCGCGAATCGGCTAGGGGCCCCCTTCGGTAAAGTCTTTACAATACGAGACGGTCTCGTATCGGAATGAGTCTACGGTGGACGTCATGACTACTCCCGCCGTCTCCACCCCACGCATACCGGAGGCCGTGCACCGGCGCCGCTGGGCGATCCTCGGCGTCCTGATGCTGAGCCTGCTGATCGTGGTGCTCGACAACTCGATCCTGAACGTCGCCATCAAGACGATCTCGACCCCGGAGCCCACGGGCCTGGGCGCCACCCAGGGCGACCTGGAGTGGGCCATCAACTCCTACACGCTGGTCTTCGCCGGGCTGCTCTTCACGGCGGGTCTGCTCGGCGACCGGCTCGGCCGCAAGAAGATGCTGCTGGTCGGCCTCGCCGTCTTCGGCATCGGCTCCGCGCTCGCCGCCGAGTCCGGCTCGCCCGTCCAACTCATCCTGTTCCGCGCGGTGATGGGCCTCGGCGCCGCCTTCGTGATGCCCGCCACCCTCGCCGTCCTGATGAACGTCTTCGAGCGCGAGGAGCAGCCCAAGGCCATCGGCATCTGGGCGGGCGGCGTCGGCCTCGCCATCGCGATCGGGCCCATCACCGGCGGCGTACTGCTCGACCACTTCTGGTGGGGCTCGGTCTTCCTGGTGAACGTGCCGATCGTGATCGTCGCGATCGGCCTGATGATCTGGCTCGTCCCCGAATCACGCGACCCCGGGCCGGGCCGGATCGACCTGGTGGGCGTGGGCCTGTCCGTCGTCGGCCTCGTCCTGCTCGTCTACGGCATCATCAAGGGCGGCCAGCTCGCCGACTTCACCGACCCCGCCGTCCTCGGCACCGTCTTCGCGGGCCTCGCCGTACTCGTCGGCTTCGTGCTGTACGAGAAGCGCAGCGACCACCCCTCCATCGACATCTCGTACTTCAGGAACCGCGTCTTCTCGGCGGCGATCAGCTCTCTCGCGCTGGTCTTCTTCGCGCTGATGGGCGTGACGTTCTTCGCGGTCTTCTACACGCAGAGCGTGCGCGGCTACTCCCCGCTGCAGACCGGCCTGCTGATGCTGCCGCTCGCCGCGGCCCAGCTCATCTTCGCGCCGCGCGCCCGCCTCGTCGTCGACCGCTTCGGCGTCCGGGCCGTGTGCGCGGGCGGCCTGCTGC
The DNA here is from genome assembly GCF_014649775.1 of Streptomyces longisporoflavus. Taxonomy (GTDB): domain Bacteria; phylum Actinomycetota; class Actinomycetes; order Streptomycetales; family Streptomycetaceae; genus Streptomyces; species Streptomyces longisporoflavus. The sequence continues at coordinate 294,672 of NZ_BMTR01000005.1, forward strand.
TCCTGGCCTCGATGCTCGCCGCCTTCACGATCCTGGAGGCCGATACGCCGATCTGGATCCTGGAGGTCATGTTCTTCCTGATGGGCACCGGCATGGCGCACATCATGACGCCCGCGAGCGTCGTCATCATGCAGGCCCTGCCCCGCGAGAAGGCGGGCTCGGCCTCCGCGCTGAGCAACACCTTCCGGCAGGTCGGCGGCGCCCTGGGCATCGCCGTGCTCGGCTCCGTGCTCTCCGCGGCCTACCGCAACGGCGTCGAGGACAAGCTCACCCTCCTGCCCGCCGACGCGCGGCACGCGGCGGGCGAGTCCATCGAGGCCACTCTCGGCGTTGCGGCCAAGCTCGGCCCGCGCGGCGAGCCCCTGGTGGCCGCGGCCCACGACTCCTTCCTGCACGCCATGCACGTCACCGCGCTCTGCGGCGCGGGCGTCGCCCTGATCGGCGTCGTGGTCGTCGCCCTGTTCCTGCCGGGCCGCACGCCCCGCGAGCCGGAGCCGGAGCCGGAGGCCGACCCCGTGGGCGCGGGGCACTGACCGGGGCGGAGACAATCGATCCCGCACGACGGCGGTCGACGAGAGGCGGAGCAGACGTGGGCCACATCGCCAAGGGCGTCCGGGGGCGTCCCCGCAGCGAGGCCGTGGAGCGGTCGATCGTCGAGGGTGTCCTGAAGCTGATCGAGGACGGCGAGCCCCTCGCCGAGATCTCCATCGAGCGGATCGCGCGCACGGCAGGCGTGGGCAAGGCCACCATCTACCGCCGCTGGAGCGGCAAGGAGGAACTCCTCGTCGACATTCTGCGCGGCGTGGACGATCCTCCTCCCGAGCTGCCCGGCGAGTCCATGCGCGGCGACATCATCGTCTGCCTGGAGCATCTGCGCAGGCGCGGCGTGAACATGCGCTCCTCCGCGCTGCTGCACAACGTGTTCGCGCAGATGAAGAGCCTGCCGAAGCTGTGGGAGGCGTACCACGCGACCGTGATCGAACCCCAGCGCCGCGTCATGCGCGAGGTGCTGCGCCGCGGCATGGAGAACGGCGAACTCCGCGCCGGCACGGACCTCGTGCTCGCCAACGACCTCTTCGTCGGCCCCATGCTCGTACGCACCACCCTGCGGTCCGACGATCCGCTCGACGAGGACCTCGCCGAACAGATCGTGGACACGGTGCTCGCCGGGCTGCGGCCCACGGGGTGAATGTGCGCGTTTCGTCACAGCGGACCCGTTGTGCGCGGAGATGTGGAACCCGCCGCGCCGCCCTGCTCGTCATCGTCCCGTACGGCCGTCTCGGACGGCGGGGAGGACACCCGTTTATCGCCTAGGGTTTCAGGGGCGAGGACGGTTGCACGGCACCAGTGAGGCGACGAGCGTATGGCGCAGGCGTATGTGACGGAGACAGGCAGCGAGGGCGCGGGGCCCGACCGCCAGGGGTCCCGGTTCCGGCGCCTGATCGACGGTTGGCGCGGGGACCGGGGCATCTGGAGGCGCGGGCTCGTCACGGCCGGGGTCGCGGTCTTCCTCGCCCTGGTGATGCTCTTCCACGCGCAGATCCCGAACGGCATCGGCAACCTCGGCAGCCTCACCGAGACGTTCCTGCCCTGGCTCGGCGTGCTGATCCCGGTGCTGCTCGTCATCGGCTTCGTCCGCAAGTCCGCCGTCGCCCTGATCGCCGTGCTGCTGCCCGCGATCATCTGGGTGAACTCCTTCGGCGGCCTGATCACCGGCAAGTCCGCCACCGGCGGCGATCTGACGGTCGCCACCCACAACGTGAACGCGGACAACGCCGACCCTTCGGGCACCGCCCGTGACGTCGCCGCGTCCGGCGCCGACGTCGTGGCGCTCGAGGAGCTCACGCCGAACGCCGTCCCGACGTACGAGAAGGCCCTGGCCGGCACGTACAAGTACCACTCGGTGCAGGGCACCGTCGGGCTGTGGAGCAAGTACCCCCTGACCGGCACCAAGCCCGTGGACATCAAGCTGGGCTGGGTCCGCGCGATGCGGACGACGGTCGTCACGCCCAAGGGCGAGGTCGCCGTCCACGTCGCCCACCTGCCTTCGGTGCGGGTCAAGCTGGATGCGGGCTTCACCGCCAACCAGCGTGACGACAGCGCGGACGCGCTCGGTGAGGCGATCGCCGACGAGAAGCTTTCCAAGGTCGTGCTGCTCGGCGACCTGAACGGCACGATGAACGACCGCGCCCTGAACGCGGTCACCTCGCAGATGCGGTCCACGCAGGGCGCGGCGGGCGACGGCTTCGGGTTCAGCTGGCCGGCGTCGTTCCCGATGGCGCGGATCGACCAGATCATGGTGAAGGGCGTCGAGCCGATGTCGTCGTGGACGCTGCCGGAGACGACGAGCGACCACCTGCCGATCGCGGCGCGGCTCGAGATCTAGCCTCCGGCGACGGCAGGGCGGTCACTCCCGCCACATGCCGCACATCCGTTTTTAACCTCACGGAATACTGGGCCTGAGAGGGTTTGTTCCGTACGTAAACTTACGGAACACCGTCCCCCCGCATCCCTCCCCGATGCACCCCCTCCTGCGCTCCCCCGGAAGGTTTCTTCATGCCCCTGGCCCTGCTCGCCCTCGCCGTGGGCGCCTTCGGCATCGGCACCACCGAGTTCGTGATGATGGGCCTGCTGCCCAACGTCGCCGACGACCTCGGCATATCCATCCCCACTGCCGGACACCTGGTCTCCGCGTACGCCCTCGGCGTCGTCATCGGTGCCCCGCTGCTCGCCGCGGTCACCGCGCGCATGCCGCGCCGCCGCGTCCTCATCGGCCTGATGGTGCTCTTCGTCGCGGGCAATGCCCTCTCGGCGGCCGCCCCCGACTACCACTGGCTGATGGCCGCCCGCTTCCTCAGCGGCCTCCCGCACGGCGCGTTCTTCGGCGTCGGCGCGGTCGTCGCCACCGGCCTGGTGGCCCCCGAGCGCAAGGCGCGCTCGGTCTCCCTGATGTTCCTCGGCCTGACCGTCGCCAACATCGTCGGCGTACCCGTGGCCACGGCCATGGGGCAGCAGCTCGGCTGGCGCGCCACGTTCCTCGCGGTCAGCGCGATCGGCCTGGTGGCCATCGCCGCGCTCGCGTTCCTCGTACCCGCCGACCACGCCCACGGCGAGAGCGGCGGCCTGCGCGGCGAGATCCGGGCGCTGCGCAGCGTTCCGGTCTGGCTCGCGCTCGGTACGACCGTCGCCGGCTTCGGCGCGCTGTTCTCCGCGTACAGCTATGTGACGCCCATGCTCACGGACGCGGCGGGCTACGCCGAGTCCAGCGTCACGCTGCTGCTCGCGCTGTTCGGTGTCGGCGCGACCGCGGGCAACCTGCTCGGCGGCCGGCTCGCCGACCACTCGCTGCGGGGCACGCTCTTCGGCGGACTCACGGCCCTGGTCGTCGTCCTCGCCCTGTTCCCGCTCATGATGGGCGCCGCGTGGGGCGCGGCGATCGCGGTGGCGCTGCTCGGCATGGCGGCGTTCACGACCGGGTCGCCGTTGCAGCTGATGGTCATGGAGAAGGCGTCCGCCGCCCCGTCCCTGGCCTCGTCCGCGAACCAGGCGGCGTTCAACCTCGCCAACGCGGGCGGTGCCTGGATCGGCGGCCTCGCGCTTGCCGCGGGCTTCGGCGTGACGTCGCCGGCGGTGGCGGGCGCGTTCCTCGCGGTGCTCGGCCTCGCCGTGGCCGGCCTCGCGTACGTGGTGGACCTGCGGTCGCCCGCGCCGATGCCCGCCGCGGGCAACGAGCGCCTGGTGGCTTCGGGGGAGCCGCGGCGGGAGGCGTCCCGCCGGTAACCCCTACGCCCCGGGTGACACACGGGCGGGCGACTGATCCGCCGCCTCGCGGCGGATCTTTCCCCGCCCGCGTGCCCGCCCGTCGCCGTCAGACCGACTTCTCGCGCCAGTGATTGGTGATCGGCAGCCGCCGGTCCTTGCCGAAGCCCTTCGCGGAGATCTTCGTGCCCGGCGGGTACTGCCGCCGCTTGTACTCGGCGGTGTCCACCATCCGCAGCGTCTTGACGACCAGCTCCCGGTCGTACCCGGCGGCGACGATCGCGTCCGCCCCCTGGTCGCCGTCGACGTACATCTCCAGGATCGCGTCGAGCACGGGATAGTCCGGCAGCGAGTCCGTGTCCACCTGACCGGGCCGCAGCTCCGCGCTCGGCGGCTTGCTGATGGAGTTCTCCGGGATCGGCGGCGTCTGCCCGCGGTCGAGCGCCGCGCGGTTGCGCCACTCGGCGAGCCGGAAGATCACGGACTTGTAGACGTCCTTGATCGGCCCGTACGCCCCGACCGAGTCGCCGTAGAGCGTCGAATACCCCACCGCGAGCTCGGACTTGTTGCCCGGCGCGAGGACGATGTGGCCCTCCTGGTTGGAGAGCGCCATCAGCATCGTGCCGCGCAGCCGTGACTGGAGATTCTCCTCGGCGAGGCCGGTCAGACCCAGGGAATCCATGTACGCGTCGAACATCGGCGCGATCGGCACCGTGCGGAAGTTCAGCCCCGTACGCCGGGCGAGGTCCTCCGCGTCGCTGATGGAGTGGTCCGAGGAGTAGCGGGACGGCATGGCGACGCCGTACACGTTCTGTGCGCCGAGCGCGTCGCAGGCGATCGCGGCGGTGAGCGCGGAGTCGATGCCTCCGGAGAGGCCGATCAGGACGCTGCTGAATCCGTTCTTCGCGGCGTACGCGCGCAGCCCTACGACCAGCGCCGAGTACACCTCCTCGTCGTCGTCGAGCCGCTCGGCGTACCCGCCGGTGAGTTCCGGCCGGTAGGCGGCCAGGGGCTCTCCGGAGAGCGTGACGTGCTCGACGCGCAGCCCGTCGTCCACGATGCCCGACGGCGGCTCGGGTGCGGCGGCGGGCAGTTCGAGATCGAGGACCACGCAGCCCTCGGAGAACTGCGGCGCCCGCGCGATGACTTCGCCGTGCCGGTCCACGACCAGGGAGTCGCCGTCGAAGACGATGTCGTCCTGGCCGCCGATCATGGCGAGGTAGGCGGTGGTGCAACCGGCTTCCTGCGCGCGCTTGCGCACCAGTTCGAGGCGCTGGTCGTCCTTGTTCCGCTCGTACGGCGACGCGTTGATCGAGAGCAGCAGGCCCGCCCCCGCGGTGCGCGTCGCCGGGACGCGTCCGCCGTCCTGCCAGAGGTCCTCGCAGATGGCGAGCGCCACGTCGACGCCGTGCACCCGCACGACCGGCAGGGTCTCGCCCGGCACGAAGTAGCGGAACTCGTCGAAGACGCCGTAGTTCGGGAGGTGGTGCTTGGAGTACGTCAGGACGGCCTCGCCCCGGTGCAGCACGGCGGCGGCGTCACGCGGGGCGCCCGCGGGCTGGCCGTACTTCGGCTTGGCCTCCTCGGTGCGGTCGAGATAACCGACGACGACCGGCAGTTCGCCGTACCCCTCGTCGTTCAGCCGTGCGGCGAGCGTGCGCAGTGCCGCCCGTGAGGCGTCGACGAAGGACGACCGCAGGGCGAGGTCTTCGACGGGGTACCCGGTCAGCGCCATCTCGGGGAACGCGACGAGGTGCGCTCCCTGCTCGGCGGAGTGCCGGGTCCAGCGGACGATCGCCTCCACGTTCCCGGCGAGATCGCCGACCGTCGAGTCGATCTGATTCAGGGCGAGGCGTAGTTGAGGCACGGAGGCAGTCTAATCGTCAGAGCGACGCGATGTCCTGTGCGGCCGGTGTGGGGCGCCCCACGCGGGGGCGCCCCACGGCTTGGCGCCGGTCAGGCGCGGTAGCCGAGGACCGTCATCATCCCTGCCTCCGAGTGGTAGACGTTGTGGCAGTGGATCATCCACAGGCCCGGGTTGTCGGCCTCGAAGTCCACCGTCAGGGTGCCGTTCGGCAGGATGACCGCGGTGTCCTTGCGGGGGCCGTCCGCCACGTTCGCCAGGGTGAACGTGTGCCCGTGCAGATGGACCGGGTGCCACATCGCCGTCGAGTTGGCGAAGACCAGCCGGACGCGCTCACCCGCGCGGACCGGGTGGCGCTGGTCGGGTGAGTAGGGCTTGCGGTCGAAGGCCCAGTCGTACTTCGCCATGCCGCCGGTCAGTCGGATCCTGATCGTGCGGTCCGGCTTGCGGGCCCGGAGCGCGACGGACGGGGCCGCCCGCAGCTTGTCCGCCGTCAGAAGGCGGCCCTTCAGTTCGCGGGGGCGGGCCGAGGGAGCGGGTACCGCGCCGCCGCCCGTGCGCAGGACCGCGAGCGCCGCCGCCTTCTTGCCCTCGGCCGCCGCGGTCAGCGGGAACGCGCCGTCCTTGGCGGTGACCAGGACGTCATAGCGCTCGCCCATGCCGAGCAGCAGCGCGTCCGTCTTCGCGTGCTCCACGGGGAAGCCGTCCGTGTGCGTCACCGTCATCTCGTGGCCGCCGAGCGCCACCCGGAAGGCGGTGTCGCCTCCGGCGTTGATGATGCGCAGGCGGATGCGGTCGCCCGGGCGGGCCTTGAAGGAGGAAGGGGCGTCCGGTGTACGGCCGTTGATCAGATAGTGCGGGTAGGCCACGTCGCCCGCGTCGCCGCCGAGGAGGTCGCTCTTGGCGCCCATCATCATGCGGGAGGGGCCCTTCGGCGTGTCGCGCCCGCCGTGATCTGTGCCGTTCATGTCATGGTCGCCGCCCATGTCGTGGTCGCCCATGCCCATGCCCTTGCTGAGCTCCGCGAGCACGCTGTCCGGTGTCGAGCCGTCGACCCCGTCGACCCAGTCGTCCAGGACGACGACCCACTCCTTGTCGTACTCCAAGCGCTCCTTGGGGTCCTCGACGATCAGTGGTGCGTACAGACCGCGGTCCTGCTGGGTGCCCGAGTGGGGATGGAACCAGTACGTCCCCGGGTGCGGCACCGCGAAGCGGTAGGCGAAGTCGGCGCCGGGCTTGATCGCCTGCTGGGTGAGACCGGGGACGCCGTCCATGTCGTTGCGCAGGGCGAGGCCGTGCCAGTGCAGGGACGTGGCCTCGGGGAGGTGGTTGGCGAGCGTGAGGGCGAGGGTGTCGCCCGCGGTGACGCGGACTTCCCTGCCGGGCAGCTGGTCGCCGTACGCCCAGCTCCTGACCGTACGGCCGCCGAGGTCGAGCTCGGTCTTCGTGGCCGTCAGCTTCACCTCGCGGACCGAGCCGCTGCCGGCTCGCTTCTTCTCCGCGGCGGCGACTTCCCTGCCGGACGGGTCGACATAGCCCTCGGGGCTGCTGCCGGTCTTGGAGCCGCTGCCGTGTCCGGCATGGCCGGAGCCGGGACCGGAACCGGAACAGGCCGTCAGGAGTCCCGAACCGGCGACGGCGGTCGCCGCGCCGAGCAGAGTGCGGCGCGAAGGGGAGCGCAGGGGCTGATCGCGCAGGGTTCGATCGCGCGGGGTTCGGTTGCGCAGGGTTCGATCGCGCATGGCTGAGTACACCTCGTCGTGGTGGTGCGTGCAGATGGGCGCATCTGCTGCTTCTGATACACCGCTCGACGCCCGGAGGTTCCCACCAGGGACCGCACCGGTTCGCGGGCAGCACGAAACAGCCGGTGCGTCGGCCTAAATGCGCAGCACCGAGAGGCGGGACAGGAGTATGCGGGGCGGCGGCGGGTTGGGCCGCAGGCCGTCGAGCGGCCGGGCGAGCGGACGCGCGGCGACGGCGAAGCCGCCGGGCCGCAGCAGGCCCGCCTTCAGCAGCAGTACGAGGGCGAGCGCGGCGAGGACGGCCAGGCAGACGGAGAGCGGGTCCATGCCGCCCGTTCCGGTGACTCCGCTGTCGACGCTTACGTCCGCGGACGTAACCATGGGCGCCTGATGGTGGCGGGCGGCCTGTTCGGGCCCGCTCGCGTGGACCGGCGCCCGGCTCGGCGTGCGGCTCGGTGCGAGGCTCGTGGAGTGCCCGTCCGCCGCCTGGCTCATGGAGTGGCCGTCCGCCGACCGGCTGGTGGAGTGGCTCGACGACGGGTTCGGCGGGTGGCTCGCGGAGTGCCCTGTCGGGTGGCCCAGCGTATGCATCGTCACGATGCCGAAGAGCAGGGCGGCGAGCAGCAGGAGCTGCCTGCCGTTCGCTGATCTCTTCGTTGCCGCCATTGGCGGAACCTTACCCCTGGCGGGTATTCGACGAAGTGCGGCCCCCCGGCACTCCACTGATCATGACCCCATGGCGAATACGGATAAACCGTCACAGACCGCGCCAGTCGTCGGGGGGCGTGTCGTGAGCGGCGTCGCGAACGGTGTGGCGAGCGGCGTCGCGAGCGTCGGGCCGGTCACGACCGTCGCGCTCCTGCTCGCGCTCGGCGCGGTCGCCTACAGCGCGTGGCTCCTCGAAGCCGTTCTCGGGACGCCGCTCTCGCCGGTGAATTCGTACGTCAGTGAACTCGCCGCCCTGGACCAGCCGTACGGCACGCTCTTCCGTACGACCGACCTGGCCGCCGGGCTGCTGATCCTCGCGGGCGCGGCGGGCGCGCTGCTGTGGCTGCCGCGCCGGTGGTGGACGGTCGTGGGGTGGGCGGGGCTCGCGCTGTACGGGGCGGCCACCGCGGTCGACTCCCGGCTGCCGATGAGCTGCGCGCCGACCGCCGACGCGCTCTGCGAGGCCAGGGAGCGGGCGGGGCTCGTGCCCCTGACGCACACGGCGCACGTGGTGAGCAGCAGTGTCGCCGTGACGGGGGCGCTGGTGGGGATGGCGGCGCTGACGCTCGCGGCGCGGAGGTACGGGACGCTGCCCTCCCTGGTGCGCCCCGCCGGTCTCCTGCTCCTGCTTCTCGAACTGGCGGCCACCGTGTGGACGCTGGCCGCCGTCGCCGCGTTCGACGCGGGGTACGGCACGTGGGCGCTGGGGATGGGGCAGCGGCTCCAGGTGCTGTTGATCGCGGGCTGGCTCGGGCTGCTCGCGAGCGCGCTGGTGCGGCGCGGATGACGTTCGTACGGCTCGGGGACGGGGGAGTGCCGCACCACGTGCGGGTGACGGGGAGCGGGCCGGTGTGTGTGCTGAGCGCGGGGCTCGGGCTCGCGTGGTTCGACTGGGACCCGGTGGTGGAGCTCCTCGCCCCGTGGCGGACGGTGGTGCGCTTCGACCGGCCGGGGGCGGGACTGAGCGGGCACGCGCGCGTGCCGCCCACGCTCGCGGGCGAGGCCGAGCGGATCGCGCGGGTCCTGGACGCGGTGGGCCTCCCCGGCCCGGCCACCGTGGTCGGCCACTCGCTCGCCGGTTTCCACTGCGAGGCGTTCGCCCGCCTCTTCCCGGCGCGCACGTCGGGCCTGGTCCTTGCCGACTCCAGCGTCGAGGAACGGCCGGGGGTACGGGTTCCGCGCGGGGTGCGGGTGGGGGCGGCGCGGATGTGCGGGGCGGTCCTGGGCGGGGCCGGGGTGCCGCGGGCGCTGGGGCCCGTCCTGCGGAGAGCGGCGGTACGGGGGGACGCGGTGCGGGCGGACGCGGTGCGGCGGGTCTACGGGGCGAGTCGCGTGCTGCGGGGTTCGCTCCTGGAGTACGCGACGTACGGCGACCTGGCGGCCGAACTCGCCGCCCTGCGCCGTGAGTTGCCCCTCCGCGAAGGCCTCCCTGTGACGGTACTCGCGGCGTACTCGCGCGGCACGACGACCTGGCTCACCCGGCAGCGGAATCTCGCCGCGTCACTCGAAGCGACCTTCCGCGTGGCGAGTCCCTCGGGCCACCTCGTCATGCGGGACGCTCCGCGGGCTTTGGCGGAGGCGATTCTCGGCACCGCCCGCTGAAGCAACCCGCCGGGTCACCGCAGAGCGGCGTACCTCCGGCCCCCCCGGCCCCTCCGGGTCACGAAGAACTGCCGTCCCCCCGGGTCCCCCGGACCCCCCGCACACTGTCCCGAATCACGATATGCGTCCCCAGCAGATGCCTCTCCTGGCCCGATCGAGGCGCCCCCGCCAGAGCAAGGCGGACTGCGGTGCGGCCCATTTCCTCCGCGGGGATGTGCACGGTCGTCAGGCCGGGAGTGATGTCCGCGGCCACCGGGTCGTCGTTGTAGCCGACCACCGAGATGTCCTCGGGGACCCGCAGCCCGTGCTCTCGCAGCGCGATCACCGTGGCCGCCGCCACCCGGTCGTCGCCCGCGAAGACCGCCGTGAAGTCCGGCCGCCCGTCCGCCTTCCCGAGAAGGTCCATGATCGCCTCGTACCCGTGGTTCTGCCCGAAGCCGATGCCGTGCAGGATCGCCTCCTCGCGCGGGACCCCGTGGTCGGCAAGGGCACGCAGGTACCCGGCGACACGGGCCTCGCCCGTGGTGTGGCCGGGCTGGTAGCCGATCAGGGCTATCTTGCGGTGGCCCGCCCCCAGCAGATGGCTCGTGATCGCGTATGCGCCCGCCTCGTTGTCGTACTCGACGACGAGCGCGGGCACGTCCGGCGCCGGCGCGGGCCGCCCGCACAGGACGAGGCGGGAGCCCGCCGCCGCGAGCGCCTCCGCGTACCGCGCCATCCGCTCGCGGTACTCGTCGTCCTCGATCACACCGCCCACGAGCACCACCGCCTCCGCGGCCTGCTCGCGCATCATCTGGACCAGGGCCAGCTCACGGGCCGGATCGCTGTTCGTCGACGAGACGAGGGTGAGCCGGCCCCGCTGGGCGGCCTCCATCTCCACGCCCTGCGCCACATGCGCGTAGAAGGAGCTGACCACGTCGAACATCAGCACCGCGATCGTCTTGCGGCCCGCGCCCGCCAACGCGCGCGCGTGCGCGTTGGCGACGTAGTCGAGGTCCTTGACGGCCCGCAGCACCTTCGCGCGCGACGCCGTCGACGTCGGGTAGTTGCCCGCGAGGACCCGCGAGACGGTCGCGACCGAGACGCCCGCCCGCGCCGCCACGTCGCGGATGGTGACCCGCTCACCCACTGTGTCTCCTCAAGTCCTCGAGTCCTCAGGTACAAGTAGCAGAATCCGGGGCGGGGTTACCCCCACGGCAGCCTGTCCGCAGCCTGCCCCGGACCATCATCCCGCGCCCGCCGGCATACCGGGCCCGCCGGGGATCAGTGCGCCGCCTCGTACTCCTTCGCGAACTCCTCGCGCGCCTTCTCGCCGCCCTGCGACTGCCACTTCTTGTAGACGGCGTCCCAGTCGGACAGCTTCTTGCGGCCCGAGACGATCGCCGTCACACCGTCCTCGATGACCTGCTGCATGGAGGCGCCCTGCCGGTTGTACGTGTCCGACATCAGGCCCCAGTGGTCGTCGCGGACGAGGTTCGGCACGACCGCCTTCTCCCAGGTGTGCAGCCGCTCGGTGAGGTCGGCGAAGCCGGGGAAGTACAGCGGCTGCGGCGCGTCCATGAGGTAGGCGAAGGGCAGGTTCGTGCGGTTCTCCACCAGGCCGAGCGAGGTGGGGATCGGGTCGCCGTTCTTGTCGTACTTGAAGTGCGTGCCCTCGACGCCCGAGTGCATCAGCTCGTACTCCTTGGAGCCGAACGGGGACGCCAGCCAGTCCAGGACCCGCAGCATCAGCTTCACACGGTCCTTGGAGGCCTTCTTGATGACGGTGTAGCCGAAGCAGCCGCGGTTCTGCTGGTAGACGGGCGTCGCGCCGTCCACCACGTACGGCACGGCGGCGTCGAGGGTGAACTCGTCCTTGATGCCCTGCGCGTTGGAGATGGCCGCGCCCCAGCCGTCCGTCATGGAGCGGACCGTGCCGTTGTAGAACTGCGTCTTGAGGTCGACCTGGGAGATCGAGGTGGCGTCGGAGTTGTACGAGCCCGCCTTGCGCATCTTGGACATGTACTCCAGGGCGGCCCTGAACTCGTCGGTCCCGTACATGTCGGTGACCTTGCCGTTCTTGATCTGCCACTGGTTCGGCGCGCCGTGCCACATCGCGTGGTAGAGGTAGCCGAAGAAGCCGACCGACGAGGCGCCGAGCGCGGACTTCTTGTTCCGCGACGCCTCGCGCGCCATCGCCTGGAAGTCGGCCGCCGCCATGCCCGGCTTGTAGCCCGCCTTCTCGAAGGCCTCCTTGTTGATGAACATCGCGCCCTGCACCTTGGCGCGCTCGATCGGCAGGCCGTAGATGCGGCCGGCGACGCGGCCCATGCCCTCCCAGGCGTACGTGGGGATATTGGCGAGGTTCGGGTAGTCCTTGACGGCGTCCCCGGAGAGGTGGTCCGAGAGGTCCTCGCACCGCGACTTCACGAACTGCGACTCGCGCGGCAGGACGTACCCGCCACCGAAGTTGATCATGTCGGGCAGGTCGTCGCCGGACATCAGGGTGGACATCTTGGAGCGGAAGTCCGCGTCCGGCACGACGGAGAACTCGACCTCGACGCCGAGGGCCTCGTTCATCGCCTGCCAGTACTTGTTCGATCCGACCGGCTTCGGCGGGGTGCCGTAGGTGATGGTCATGACCTTGATCTTCTGCTTGCCGTTGCCCGGCTTCTCGGCCGTCGCCCGCACCAGCTTCTCCGGGTACTTGGTGAAGCCGGGCTGCACGCCCCCGGCCGTGGGCGCGAGGTCGGGCTTCGGGCCGTCGGCGGGGGTGTACGTGGGCCAGGGCGCCGCCTTCTTGTTGGCGTTGCTGACCGAACCGCCGCCGCCCGAACCGGTGGAGCAGGCGGTGAGCAGGGAGGGAGCCGCGACCGCGGCCCCGCCGACGGCTATGGAGCGCAGCAGCGTACGGCGCGACATCGAGGAACCGGACACAGTGACGACCTTTCGGAATTCGGGATGCTGGAGAAGTGGCTCAGCTCTTGATGGCGCCGGTGAGCACGCCCTTGGTGAAGTACTTCTGGAGGAAGGGATAGACGATCAGGATCGGCACGGTGGCGATCACCAGGACGGCCATCTGCATGGTCTGCGGGGCCGAGACGTTCGCGGCGTCGCTGAGCCCGGTGTCCGCGATCTGCGAGCCGCCCATGACGTACGTACGAAGGACCTGCTGGAGCGGCCAGTGGTCGGACTCCAGATAGATCGAGGCATGGAACCAGGCGTTCCAGTAGCTCACCGCGTAGAAGAGGCCGACCACCGCGAGGGCCGCCTTGGAGAGCGGGAGCACGACCCGCCACAGGATCTGCCAGTCGTTCGCGCCGTCGAGCCGCGCCGCCTCGTACAGCTCCTCGGGCACGCCCTGGAAGAAGCCGCGCAGGACGACCAGGTTGAAGACGTTGATGAGGACGGGGACGATCAGGGCGCTGTAGCTCTCCAGCATTCCCATGCCCTTGACCAGCAGGAACGCCGGGATCATGCCGGGCGGGAAGAGGAACGTGAACAGGACGATCAGCAGGATCGGCTTGCCGCCGTACACCTTGGGGCGGCTCAGCGCGTACGCGAGGAACGTGGTGCACGCGAGTGAGGCGAGGGTGCCGATGATCGTGATGCCGGCGCTGACCCCGAGCGCCTTGGTGACGATGCCGCCCGCGAAGACCTGCTCGTAGGCGCGCAGGGTGGGGTGCGTGGGCCACAGGACCCAGCCGCCGTTGGCGATGACCTCGCGGTTCGATGCGAACGACGTGGAGACGATGACCAGGAACGGTACGAAGACCATGACCAGGATGGTGACGATCGCCAGGGCCTTGGCCGCCCGGGTGACCGGCTTCGGCTTCTCCATCCAGGAGGGGCGCGGGGGGCGTGCGGGGCGTGTGCGACGCGCAGGCCGTCCGGGGCGTATCGCGGCGGTTTTCGTGCTCGTGCTCACTTGTAGACCCCCTGCTCGCCGAGGCGATGGGCGACCTTGTTGGCCGCGAAGACGAGAATCGCGCCGACCACGCCCTTGAACAGGCCCGCCGCCGCGGCGTATCCGGTGTCGCCGCCGACGATGCCCTGCCAGAAGACGAAGGTGTCGAGCACCTCTCCTGCCTCGGGGCCCACCGACTGCCGCTGCAACAGCATCTGTTCGAAGCCGACGGAGAGGATGTCGCCGAGCCGCATGATCAGGAGCAGGATGACGACCGGGCGGATGGACGGCAGCGTCACGTGCCAGAAGCGGCGCCAGGGGCCCGCCCCGTCGATCGCGGCGGCCTCGTACTGCTGCTCGTCGACCTGCATCAGCGCGGCGAGGAAGATGATCGTGCCCCAGCCCGCGTCCTTCCAGACGACCTGCGCGACGACGAGCGCCGGGTACGCGTCCGGGTTGCCGATGATGTCGACGGAGTGCAGACCCGCCTGCCCGAGCACGGAGTTGAGCAGACCGGTGTCGGCGAGCACCTGCTGGAACAGGGCGACGACGATGACCCACGACAGGAAGTGCGGGAGGTAGACCACGGACTGCACGAAGCGCCGTGTGAGGTCCGAGGTCAGGCTGTGCAGGAGCAGGGCGAGGCCGAGCGGGACCGGGAAGAAGAAGACCAACTGGAGCACCGCGAGGAAGAGCGTGTTCCAGGTCGCGTGCCAGAAGTCCGGGTCGCCGAACATCCGGTCGAAGTTCTCGAAGCCGACCCAGGGGCTGGCCCAGAGGCCGTCGAAGGGGACGTACTCCTTGAAGGCGACGGCGTTCCCGATGAACGCGCCGTAGTGGAACACCAGGAAGTACGCGACTCCCGGCACCATGAGCAGCAGCAGGACTCGCGAGGAGTGAAACCGCTTCCATCGCTCATCACGCTTGGTTTTGTTGCCATTTGGCCGGTATTCGCGTTCGCCGGGCGGCTTCACCGCCTCGGTTTCCGTCCGGTCCTTCGTCACCGCTGGCACGGCAGCCCCTCCGTCGTCGGAACAAGGTGACCGGAATCTAAAGCGGTTACTAACGCTGGTCAACCCCCTTGAGCATGCGATCTCTTGACCGCTGTCCCGACTTCGGCCTAGCCTCCAGGCGCTGTTGGGTAACCGGTTACTACGAGGGATGGTCACGCGTGGCAGACCAGGCAGAGTTGAAAGCCCCACCGGTCAGTCCGGCGACCGGAGCGGTGACTGGGGCGGCGACTGGGGCGGCGACCGGGATGGAGATTGGAGCGGCGACCGGAGCGGCGACTGGAGCGGCGGCCGGTCGGGCGAACAGATCGGCCGTCGCCGCGCTCGCCATGAGCGCGGACGTGGCGGACCGGGTGTTCGCCCCGGACATCCGCGAACGGCTCGCGCGCAGCGTGGACTTGGCGCCCGGCCTGCTCAGCGGCTCCCTCACCGACGCCGACGCGCGCGCGGTACTCGCCGAAACGGAGATCCTGGTCACCGGCTGGAACTGCCCGCCGCTCACGGCGGAGGTCCTCGCCCACGCACCCCGGCTGCGCGCCCTCGTGCATGCCGCCGGATCGGTGAAACCCGTGGTGACGGACGCGCTGTGGGACCGGGGCGTGGTGGTCTCGTCGGCGGCCGACGCGAACGCGGGGCCCGTCGTGGCGTACACGATCGCCGCGATCACCTTCGCGGCGAAGGGCGCGCTGTCCGCCGCCGCAGGCTACTCCTCCGGGTGGCCGCCCTTCACCGAACGGACCGGCGCCGACGCCCGCACCGTCGGCATCATCGGCGCGTCCCGCATCGGCCGCGGGGTGATCGCCGCACTGCGCGCCTCCGACATGGGCATGCGGGTGCTCCTGACCGACCCCTACGTCACGCTGGAGGAGGCGGCGGGGCTCGGCGTGGAGCTGATCGACCTGCCGGAACTGTGCAGGCGCAGCTCGATCGTCAGCGTCCACGCGCCCCAACTCCCCGAGACGCGGGGCATGGTGAGCGCGGAGATGCTGAAGCTGATCCCGGACGGGGGCACCGTCATCAACACGGCGCGGGGCTCACTGGTCGACAATCAGGCGCTGGCCCGTGAGTGCGGGGCGGGGCGCCTGGACGCGTTCCTGGACGTGACGGACCCCGAGCCGCTGCCGCCCGGCCATCCTCTACTGCTCCTGCCGAACGTCCTGGTCACCCCGCATGTCGCGGGGGCGCAGGGGAGCGAGGTGCGCCGACTCGGGGAGTACGCGGTCGCCGAGGTGGAGCGGTTTCTGGCGGGGGCGCCTTTGCGGGGGCAGCTGCGGAGGGAGGAGCTGCCGCGGCTGGCTTGAGCGGCGCCTTTGCCCGGCCTCTTTGCCCGGCCTGGCGCTGGATGCTGGTCCGGGCCTCTGGGCCGGGTCTCGTGCTGGATGCCATGCCGGCCCTGGCCTGGCGCCGGGCGCTGGTTTCGGCCTCGTGCCGGGTGCCGGGCCTGGTCTCGTGCCGGGCCTGGTCTCGTGCCGGCCTGGGTCTCGTACCGGGTGCCGGACCCGGTCTCGTGCCGGTCTGGGTCTCGTACCGGGTGTCGATCCGGGCCCGGGACCGGGCCCCGGGCGCTGGTCCCTGCCTCGGTCCGGACGCCGGTCCGGGCCTCGCACCGCCCCCGGCCGCAAGGCCGGACGGCTCAAAGCTCCCCCGAACCGGAGTCACCGGAGTCACCGGAGCGACCGGGGTGAGCATTCAGCCCGTCCGGCGTTTGAGGACGAGCTCGGCGGAGCCGGCGATGACGGTACGCGCGATGCCGGTACGCACAAGGCCCCGCCGCTACGGCTTTGCGCCCCGCGCCTTCAGCAACCCCGTCATCAGCTCGATCTCCGACTCCTGCGAAGCCACCATCCCCCGCGCGAGCCGCACCTCCGCACCCACCTCGCACCGGTCCACACACCCCTCGGCCATATGGACCCCGCCCTTGTGGTGCTTGATCATCAGTTGCAGATAGCGCACCTCGGCGGCCCGCCCGTCCAGCTTCCCGAGCTTCTTCAGCTTGGTGTTCGTCGCCATCCCCGGCATCAGCGCGCCGTCCTCGCCGGGCGGCACGTCCCCCATGCCCATCCACTCCATCGGCGCCTTCTCCGGCACCTTCGGCAGCTCCCACAGGTCGAGCCAGCCGAGCAGCATGCCCCGCTGGTTCGCCTGCGTCTGGGCGATGTCGTACGCGAGACGGCGGATCTCCTCGTCCTTCGTACGGTCGCGCACGATGTACGACATCTCCACGGCCTGCTGGTGATGCGTGGCCATGTCCCTGGCGAAGCCCGCGTCGGCCGACTCCGTGGCCGGAACGGACGTGCCGGACGAGCCGTGCGACGAGGCGACCGCGACCGTGATCCCGCCACCGGCCACCACCACCGCCGCGACGGCCCCCACGGCCCAGCACGTGCGCCGCCTCACTGGGACTTGCCACCCGTGCAGGCTGCGCCCGGCTCGGGGGTCTGCTTGCCCTGCACGTACGTAGAGAAGAAGGAACCGACCTTCGGGTCGTCCGCGCCGGTCACCGTGCGCTGGCGGCCCCAGGCCGACAGCATGACCGGGTCCTTCTGGTCCTTGACCGGGCTCATCAGGGAGTACGGCGTCTGCTTGACCTTCTGCTCCAGCTTCTTCAGGTCCGCGGGCTTCGCCTTGTCGTTGTACGTCACCCAGACCGCCCCGTGCTCCAGGGAGTGCACGGCGTGGCGCTCAGGGATCTCGTCCTTGTAGACGTCGCCGTTGCAGTTCATCCAGACCTGGTCGTGGTCGCCGCCCACCGGCGGGGTCATCGAGTAGCTGACGTCCTTGGTGACGTGGGTGCGGCCCAGCTTCTTCGCGTCCCAGACCTTCTCGCCGTCCGCGGTCGTCTTGAACTTCGGCGCGGCGTTCCCGTCCCCGGCCGTGTCGGAGTCCTCGCCCTGCTGGAAGAGGACGACACCGCCCACGGCGAGCGCGGCGACCACCACCGCGCTCAGGGTGATCGTGATGATGCGGCCCCGGCGGTCGCGTGCGCGCTCGGCCTTGCGCATCTCCTCTATTCGGGCCTTACGGGATGCGGTGCTCGACTTCTTGGCGGAACCCATGATGTGTCCTTCGGCGATGACGACGTAGATGACGACGTAAAGGGTGGGACGCGCGTGACAGAACAGGCGTAGCAAGGTGGAGCGGTTCGCTGATCGTAATGGGCGAGCCCGGCGGGCTGTAGGGGCAGTCTGCGCCGCCCGCTGTTACGGGCGCGCCGATCAGCAGGCACTATGGGCACAGGACGGCACATGGCCCGCAACGCGCCCGAAACCGTGTGGTGGGATGCTCATGTGCCCCGACGCGTCCCCGGACGCGGACACAGTGCGAAGGCAGCGTGGTCGCAGGCGGCCTGACCAGCAAGGATGGGTGGAAGCGGAAGATGGACAAGCAGCAGGAATTCGTGCTCCGGACTCTGGAGGAGCGCGACATCCGGTTCGTACGCCTGTGGTTCACGGATGTCCTCGGCTTCCTGAAATCGGTCGCGGTGGCTCCCGCGGAGCTGGAGCAGGCCTTCGACGAAGGCATCGGCTTCGACGGCTCGGCGATCGAGGGATTCGCCCGGGTGTACGAGTCGGACATGATCGCCAAGCCGGACCCCTCGACGTTCCAGGTGCTGCCCTGGCGCGCGGAGGCCCCCGGCACCGCCCGTATGTTCTGCGACATCCTGATGCCCGACGGCTCCCCGTCCTTCGCGGACCCGCGCTTCGTCCTCAAGCGCGCCCTGGCGAAGACCTCCGACCTCGGCTTCACCTTCTACACCCACCCCGAGATCGAGTTCTTCCTCCTGAAGGACAAGCCGCTCGACGGCTCGCGGCCCACCCCCGCCGACAACTCCGGCTACTTCGACCACACCCCGCAGAACGTGGGCATGGACTTCCGCCGCCAGGCGATCACCATGCTCGAATCCATGGGCATCTCGGTCGAGTTCAGCCACCACGAGGGCGCGCCGGGCCAGCAGGAGATCGACCTCCGTTACGCGGACGCGCTCTCCACGGCCGACAACATCATGACGTTCCGCCTGGTCATGAAGCAGGTCGCGCTGGAGCAGGGGGTCAACGCGACCTTCATGCCCAAGCCGTTCTCCGAGCACCCCGGCTCGGGCATGCACACGCACCTCTCCCTCTTCGAGGGCGACCGCAACGCCTTCTACGAGTCCGGCTCCGAGTACCAGCTCTCCAAGGTGGGCCGCTCCTTCATCGCGGGCCTCCTGAAGCACGCCGCCGAGATCTCCGCGGTCACCAACCAGTGGGTGAACTCCTACAAGCGCATCTGGGGCGGCTCGGAGCGCACGGCGGGCGCGGGGGGCGAGGCACCCTCGTACATCTGCTGGGGCCACAACAACCGCAGCGCGCTCATCCGGGTGCCCATGTACAAGCCCGGCAAGACCGGCTCCGCCCGGGTGGAGGTCCGCTCGATCGACTCGGGCGCGAACCCGTACCTGACGTACGCGGTCCTGCTCGCCGCGGGCCTCAAGGGCATCGAGGAGGGCTACGAACTCCCGCCGGGCGCCGACGACGACGTATGGGCCCTGAGCGACGCGGAACGCCGCGCGATGGGCATCGAGCCGCTCCCGCAGAATCTCGGCGAGGCGATCGCCCTGATGGAACGCAGCGAGCTCGTGGCCGAGACCCTGGGGGAGCACGTCTACGACTTCTTCCTGCGCAACAAGAAGCAGGAGTGGGAGGAGTACAGGTCAGAGGTCACGGCCTTCGAGCTGCGAAAGAACCTGCCGGTCCTGTAGCGCCCCGTCAGGGGCGCGGGGAACTGCGCGCTCAGCGTGCGAAAAGCCGCAGTCGCGTCTGCCGGGATCCCGGCAGACGCGACTGCGGCTTCGTCGTGGTTGCTCGCGCCCCTAAAGGGCGCTCACGATCGCCGCACGCAAGGGCGTCTCCGCCCGCACCCGGTACTCCTGGATCGCCCAGCCGTTCCCGTCCGGGTCCTTGAAGTACATGAACGTGCCGCCGTCCTGCGGCGCGTGAGCCACCGGCTCCGAGATCTCCAGGCCGCGCGCCGTCAGCTCGGCGTGTGCCGCCTTCGCGTCGGCGACGCACAGCTGCAGGCCCTGGTAGGAGCCGGGGGCCGGGGTGGGGCCGTCCATCGTCTCCCAGAGCGTGTCGGCGAGGGCGATGGAGCAGCCGGAGCCCGGCGGGGTCAGCTGGACGATGCGCATGCCCGGCATGACCTCCTGGTCGATGTCCACGTGGAAACCGAGTTTGTCGCGGTAGAACTCCATGGCCCGGTCGATGTCACTGACGGGGAGCGGGATCACCTCGAGTGTGTATTCCATGGGCCGAGTACATCAAGGCTCCGGGGCCCTGTCAGCGTGAACGGCCGCGTCCGCTCCGCGGCGCCGTCACTCGAACCGCCACCGCGTCTGGCTGAACGGCTCGCCCTTGCCGAAGCCGAAGGCGGTACGCGGGGCCACCTCGAAGACGTATGCGTGCCCCGCCCCGTGGTGGAAGCAGCCGTCCCGCACCTCGTAGTGCCAGAAGCTGCCGTACTTCTCCTCCCACGCAGTCGCCAGGAGTTGCAGCCTGTCCTCGTCCGTGATCCGCACCGCGGCGCCCTCGACGACCAGGTCGTGCCCCTTGTCCCAGAGGTTGACGCCCGTCGTCAGCACGACCTCGGGGTTGGCCGCCACGTTCCGTGCCTTGCGCTCGCCGGGGCCCGTGCAGAAGTACAGCGCGTCGTCCAGCCAGACGGCGGGCAGCGGTGTGACGTGCGGGCGCCCGTCGGGACGTACGGACGAGATCCAGAAGAGCTCGGCCGCCCTCAGCTGCCGTACCGCGTCGGACCAGGGGGTCGCGGCGGCTCCCACGCTGCTGTACCGGTCGTCCAGTTCCGTACGCGGTTGTTTGCTCGCCATCGTCCGCCTCCTGAGGCTGCCATCAATGCTCCCGTCCATGTACGGACCGCGCAGGCGGGCAGAACTCATCGGTCAGGCCGTAGGCTCGGGCCAGGATGATCGAACGGAGGCGCGGGGATGACACTGCCGCAAGGGCGCAGGAGCAGTACGTTCACGCGGCTGCTGCGGCATGGTTTCACCGATCCGTCCGCCGCCGAGCGGCTTCTCGGGGCTCCCGAACTGTCGGCGCTGCGGACCGACCCGGTGCTCCTCGACGCCCTCGGCGCCGTCGCCGACCCGGACCTGGCGCTCCTCGGCCTCGTACGCCTGGTCGAGGGGCAGCCCGACGACATGAGCCGCCGGGAGCTGCTGGACACCCTGGTCAGCGCCAAGCCGCTGCGCGACAGGCTGCTCGGCGTGCTCGGCGCCTCCGAGGCCCTCGCCGACCACCTGGCCAGGCACCCCGGCGACTGGCGTGCCCTGGTCACGTACGAGCTGGCCGACCTGCACCCCGGCGTCGAGGAGTTCGAGCGCGGCCTGGCGGACGCCCACGACCCGGTCTCGCTCCGTGTCGCCTACCGCCGCTGCCTGCTCGCCATAGCGGCACGTGACGTCTGCGGCACGACGGACGTCGCCGAGGCGGCGGCCGAGCTCGCGGACCTGGCGACGGCGACCCTGCGTGCCGCGCTCGCCATGGCCGAGGCGGCGGCCCCCGCTGACGCCTCGCAGTGCAGGCTCGCGGTCATCGCGATGGGCAAGTGCGGCGGCCACGAGCTGAATTACGTCTCGGACGTCGACGTCATCTTCGTCGGGGAAGCGGTGGACGGCGCCGACGAGGGCAAGGCGGTCCAGGCCGCGACCCGACTGGCCTCGCACATGATGCGGATCTGTTCGGAGACCACGGTCGAGGGCACCATCTGGCCGGTCGACGCCAACCTCCGCCCGGAGGGGCGCAACGGCCCCCTGGTGCGCACCCTCAGCAGCCACCTCGCCTACTACCAGCGCTGGGCCAAGACCTGGGAGTTCCAGGCACTGCTCAAGGCCCGCCCGGTCGCCGGTGACCTGGCCCTCGGCGAGGAGTACGTCACCACGCTCGCGCCCCTCGTCTGGCACGCGGCCGAGCGCGACAACTTCGTGGCCGACGTGCAGAAGATGCGCCGCCGAGTCGTGGAGAACATCCCGGCGGGCGAGGTCGACCGCGAGCTGAAGCTGGGTCCCGGCGGCCTGCGGGACGTCGAATTCGCCGTACAGATGCTCCAGTTGGTGCACGGTCGCGGTGACACCTCGATCCGCAGCGGCTCGACCCTGGCAGCCCTGGAGGCGCTCGCGGCCGGCGGCTACGTGGGGCGCGTGGACGCCGTCCAGCTCGACGACGCCTACCGCTTCCTGCGCTCCCTGGAGCACCGCATCCAGCTCTTCAAGTTGCGGCGCACCCACCTGATCCCCGAGGACGACGCCGACCTGCGGCGCATCGGCCGCTCCCTGGGCATGCGCACGGAGCCGATCACCGAGCTGAACCGCGCGTGGAAGCGGCACACCTCGGTCGTGCGCCGCCTGCACGAGAAGCTCTTCTACCGCCCGCTCCTTGACGCGGTGGCCCAACTGGCGCCCGGCGAGACCAGGCTGAGCACGGAAGCGGCCCGCGAACGCATGGTGGCCCTCGGCTACCACGACCCGGCGGCGGCCCTGCGCCACCTGGAGGCCCTCGCCTCGGGCGTCACGCGCAAGGCGGCGATCCAACGCACCCTGCTCCCCGTGCTCCTCGGCTGGTTCGCAGACTCGGCGGACCCCGACGCGGGCCTCCTGAACTTCCGCAAGGTCTCCGACGCCCTCGGCAAGACCCCCTGGTACCTGCGACTCCTGCGCGACGAGGGCGCCGCGGCCGAGAACCTCGCCCGCGTCCTGTCCGCCGGACGCCTCGCCCCTGATCTCCTCATGCGCGCCCCCGAAGCGGTGGCTCTCCTCGGCGACCAGCGCGGCCTCGAACCGCGCGACCACGCCCACCTGGAGCAGGAGGTCCTGGCCGCGGTGGGCCGCGCGGAGGGCGGCGAACAGGCCGTCGCGGCGGCGCGCGGCGTGCGCCGCCGCGAGCTGTTCCGTACGACGGCGGCGGACATCATCGGCTCGTACGGCACCGAGGAGAGCCCCGCCGAGGCCGATCCCGGCGCCCTGGTGGACCGGGTGGGCGACGCGCTCTCCGACATCACGGCCGCGACGATCGCGGGCACGCTGCGTGCGGTGGTCCGCGAGGGCTGGGGCGACACGCTGCCGGTGCGGTTCGCGGTGATCGGCATGGGCCGCCTGGGCGGCCACGAACTGGGCTACGGCTCGGACGCGGACGTCCTCTTCGTCCACGAGCCGCGCGAGGGCGTGGGCGACCAGGAGGCGGGCAAGGCGGCCGCCAGGGTGGTCTCGGAGATGCGCAGGCTCCTCGAGCTCCCCAGCGCCGACCCGCCGCTCCTGATCGACACGGATCTGCGGCCCGAGGGCAAGAGCGGCCCGCTGGTGCGCACCCTCGGCTCGTACGAGGCCTACTACCGCCGCTGGTCCCTCATCTGGGAGTCCCAGGCGCTCCTCCGGGCGGAACCCATCGCGGGGGACGCCGAGTTGGGCCGCGCCTTCATCGAGCTCGTGGACCCGCTGCGCTATCCGGCGGAGGGCCTCGGCGACGACGCGGTCCGCGAGATCCGCCGCCTCAAAGCCCGCATGGAGGCCGAACGCATGCCGCGCGGCGCCGACCCCACCCTGCACACCAAGCTGGGCCGCGGCGGCCTCTCGGACGTCGAGTGGACCGTCCAGCTGATGCAGCTGACGCACGGCTGGGCCGAGCCGGGCCTGCGCACCACCCGCACCCGCGAGGCCCTCGCGGCGGCCTGCGCGGCCGAGCTGATCCCGACCGAGGACGCGGCGATCCTGGACGAGGCCTGGGTCCTGGCCACCCGGGTGCGCAACGCGGTGATGCTGGTGCGCGGCCGGGCCGGTGACACGTTCCCCTCGGACGGCCGGGAACTGGCCGCGGTGGGCCGGTATCTGGGCTACGACCCGGGACACGTGGGGGACATGCTCGACGACTACCGGCGGACCACGCGCAGGGCGCGGGCCGTGATGGAGGAGAGGTTCTACGGGGCCTAGGCGGCCGGTCCCTAGGCGGCCGGGGCCGGTTCCGGTTCCGGTTTCGGGGCCGCCACCTCGCGCGGCAGCTTGTGCGGCTGCGCCCCGTACCAGAGCCAGGCCACCGCGAAGCCGAACGCCAGGCAGATCATGCCGCCCACGGCGTCGAGCCAGAAGTGGTTGGCGGTGGCGACGATCACGATCAGGGTCGCCGTGGGGTAGAGCAGGCCGAGCACCCTCACCCACGGGACCGACGCCAGGGCGAAGATCGTCAGGCCGCACCACAGGGACCAGCCGATGTGCATCGACGGCATCGCCGCGTACTGGTTCGACATGTGCTTGAGGTCGCCGGAGGCCATGGAGCCCCACGTCTGGTGGACCAGGACCGTGTCGATGAAGTCCTGGCCGTTCATCAGGCGGGGCGGTGCCAGGGGGTAGAGGTAGTAACCGAGGAGCGCCACGGCGGTTGTCGCGAAGAGCACCATGCGCGTCGCCGCATAGCGCCCCGGATGCTTGCGGAACAGCCAGACCAGGACACCGAGCGTCACCACGAAGTGCAGCGTCGCGTAGTAGTAGTTCATGCCGACGATGAGCCACGACACCGAGTTCACCGCGTGGTTGACGCTCTGCTCCACGGCGATCCCGAGATGCTGCTCCGCCTGCCAGATCCAGTCGGCGTTGCGCAGGGCCTGTGACTTCTGTTCCGGCACGGCGTTGCGGACCAGGGAGTACGTCCAGTAGCTCACCGCGATCAGCAGGATCTCGAACCAGAGCCGGGGGCGGCGCGGAGTGCGAAGACGGCGCAGGAGTGCCCGCCCATTGCGGTCTTCCTGCTCGCCCGCGATGGGTGATGTGGTGGGCCGCTGCCGGCCTTCCAGTGTCGTCACAGTCATCTCACCCATAGGCACAGAGTCTGCCAGATTCCGGCCATCCGCCCGATCATCCCAAGGTCTGGTTCAGGCCGCATTCTCTACGCCCTACGGACGAGTACGCCCCCGGGGGGAAGAAGCTGTTGAACCCCGAACGACAAGCTCCGGCATGAAGACGAATTCGCTGTGCGGGGCGGGCGTGCCGCCGATCTCCTCCAGAAGCGTACGGACCGCCGCCTGGCCCATCGACGGCACGGGTTTACGCACCGTGGTCAGGGGCGGATCGGTGAACGCGATCAGCGGGGAATCGTCGAATCCTACGACCGATATGTCGTCCGGGACCTCGAAACCGCGCTCCCTGGCCGTCCGGATCGCGCCCAGGGCCATCATGTCGCTCGCGCACACGACGGCCGTACAGCCGCGGTCGAGGAGGGCGGACGCCGCCGCCTGCCCGCCTTCCAGCGTGTACAGCGAATGCTGGACCAGATCGGACTCGATCTCCTGCGGGGTCAGTGCGAGCAGGTCCTGCACCGTGCGTACGAAACCCTCGATCTTCCGCTGTACGGGCACGAACCGCTTGGGGCCGAGCGCGAGCCCGATCCGTGTATGACCCAGCGAAACGAGATGGGTCACCGCGAGGCGCATCGCGGCCCGGTCGTCCGGCGAGATGAAGGGCGCCTGCACCTTGGGCGAGAAGCCGTCGACGAGCACGAACGGCACTCCCTGCGCGCGCAGCTGCTCATAGCGCTGCATGTCCGCCGAGGTGTCCGCGTGCAGCCCCGAGACGAAGATGATGCCGCTGACACCGCGGTCCACGAGCATCTCCGTCAGCTCGTCCTCGGTGGAGCCGCCCGGCGTCTGGGTGGCGAGCACCGGCGTATACCCCTGCCGGGTGAGGGCCTGTCCGATGATCTGGGCGAGCGCGGGGAATATCGGGTTCTCCAGCTCCGGCGTGATCAGCCCGACCAGGCCCGCGCTGCGTTGGCGCAGCCGCACCGGGCGTTCGTAGCCGAGCACGTCGAGTGCGGCAAGCACGGACTGGCGGGTGGCCCCGGCGACGCCCGGCTTGCCGTTGAGCACCCGGCTGACCGTCGCCTCGCTGACCCCCGCCTGCGCTGCGATCGGCCAGTCGCGCGGTCACAGGATTGGACTGTACCGGTCACATCTCAGGCTGCCCACCAGACCGTTGAATCCGCGGGGAGGTTCGTCGCGGCGGCGCCGGGCGTCACGTCCGCGCTGGAGACGAGGACGGTGCCGGGGGTGGGAAACACGACGGGCGCGGCGGAGAGGTTCACCGTGCAGACGAACGTGCCCCGCGGCGAGGTGCGACGGAAGGCCAGGACGCCCCCGGGAGCGTCCAGCCACTCGACGTCACGGCCCGCGCCGAGAGCCGGATGTTCGCGGCGCACGGCGAGCGCCCGGCGGTAGAACTCCAGCGTGGAGGAGGGATCGCCGTCCTGCGCCTCGGCCGTGAGGCCCCGCCATCCCGCGGGCTGCGGCAGCCAGCTCGGGCCGCCCTCGACCGGGCCGAAGCCGAACGGCGCCCGCTGACCGGACCACGGCATCGGCACCCGGCACCCGTCCCGCTTCCCGTCCTGCCCCGTGCTGCGGAAGAACGCCGGGTCCTGGCGCGCCTCGTCCGGCAGCTCGGTCACCTCGGGCAGGCCGAGCTCCTCGCCCTGGTAGAGATACGCCGAGCCGGGCAGCGCCAGCATCAGGAGCGTGGCCGCCTTCGCCCGGCGCAGACCGCGCGCGGCGTCGCCGTCGGCGAAGCGGGTGGCGTGGCGCACGACGTCGTGGTTGGAGAGCACCCAGGTGGCAGGCGCCTGCACGGCGTTCATCGCGCGCAGCGAGCGGTCGATGACGTCGCGCAGCCCGTCCGCGTCCCAACCGGTCGTCAGATACTCGAAGTTGAAGGCCTGGTGCAGCTCGTCGGGGCGCAGGTACCGCGCGCTGCGCTCCACCGTCGGCGTCCACGCCTCGGCGACGGCGATCCGCTCGCCCGCGTACTCCTGGAGGATCCGCCGCCAACTGCGGTAGATCTCGTGCACCCCGTCCTGGTCGAAGTAGGGGACGGACTGCTGGCCGAGCAGCCGCACCTGCTCCTCGTGGCCGATGTCGGGCAGGCCCGCCGCCTTGACCAGGCCGTGGGCCACGTCGATGCGGAAGCCGTCCACGCCGAGGTCCAGCCAGAAGCGCAGGATGGAGTGGAACTCCTCGTGCACCGCCGGGTGGTCCCAGTTGAAGTCGGGCTGCTCGGGCGCGAAGAGGTGGAGGTACCACTCGCCGTCCTCGACCCGCGTCCAGGCGG
This sequence comes from Streptomyces longisporoflavus, assembly GCF_014649775.1. Taxonomy (GTDB): domain Bacteria; phylum Actinomycetota; class Actinomycetes; order Streptomycetales; family Streptomycetaceae; genus Streptomyces; species Streptomyces longisporoflavus. The sequence goes on from NZ_BMTR01000005.1 coordinate 321,376, forward strand.
GGCCGCCGAAGATGGACTCCCAGTCGTTGGGCGGCAGGTGCCCGTCCTCGCCCTTCCCGCTCCTGAAGTGGAAGCGCTCGCGCGCCGGCGAGCCCCGGCCCGCGCGCAGTGCCTCCCTGAACCACGCGTGCTGGTCCGAGCAGTGGTTGGGCACCACGTCGACGATCACCCGGAGGCCGAGCGCGTGCGCCTCGCGTACGAGCTCGGCGGCATCGGTCAGGGTGCCGAACATGGGGTCGACCGCGCGGTAGTCGGCCACGTCGTACCCGGCGTCGGCCTGCGGGGACGCGTAGAAGGGGGAGAACCAGACGGCGTCCACGCCGAGCCGCTTCAGGTGGGGGAGGCGGGCCTTGATGCCCGGCAGATCGCCCATGCCGTCGCCGTTCCCGTCGGCGAAGCTGCGCGGATAGACCTGGTAGATGACGGCCTCGCGCCACCACTCGCGGCGCGCGGAGTCGTCGGACGAGGCGTCGGCGGGCAGGGCTGCGGTGACGTGCTGGGTCATGAAGTCCCTCAGTAGTGCGGGATGTGCGGCGCTTTGTTGAACGTTCCGCGGAAGGCGAAGGTCACGAGGTTCTGCCCGGTGGCGGGCGCGTCGCCGGGGCCGCTCGCAGCCGGGAAGTGCGCGGATGCGCCGTGTGTGCGCCGTGGTTCGTGACAGGCCGAAGTGGGCGATTCTACCGTCAGGCGGGAGACGGAAGCGGGGAGTTCGATGATCTCCACCGGTCCGGGTCGCGCTGCGGGTGTCTCTCCCCGGGGTCCGCCGCGGAGCGCTAATTTGGACAGGCAGGCACGAGTCGGTCGGCCTGCCCCGTCCCGCGCCGAGGGGCTGTCCCGCGTGAGCGTCAAGGGCAAGGCAGTGAATACGGTGAGCACGGTTCTGGTGGTCGATGACGTACCGGCCAGCAGGTATGCGCTGGGGGCGGTCCTGCGCAGGGACGGCCACCGCGTCCTGCTCGCCGCGAGCGCCGGCGAGGCCCTGATCGAACTCGACGTACGGCTGCGCGCGGGAGACCTGCCGGACGTGGCCCTCGTCGACGTGGGCCTGCCCGACATGAGCGGCTATGAACTGTGCCGCCGCATGAAGCAGATGCCTCCCATCGCCGCGCTGCCCGTCGTCCACTTCTCGGCGGCGCCGCGCCCGCCCGCCGACCGGTGCAGAGGGCTCGACGCGGGAGGCGAGTCCTATCTGGCGGTGCCCGCCGAGCCCGAGGAGATCCAGGCGGTCGTACGGGCCGCGGCGCGCGGCGGCCGCTGCCGCAGCGACGCCCAACTCCGCGTCGGACGGCTCGCGATGCTCGCCGGCGCGATCCTGGACGTGCAGTCGGCGCGCTGCCTCGGCGAGCTGGCCGACGCGGCGGCCACGGGCACGGCGCGCCTCACCGGCGATCCCGCCGCGGTCTTCGTGCTCGGCGAGGACGGCGAGATCCACCGGGGGCTCTCCATGCGAAGGAACGCATCCCCGGTGCCGGACTCCGCGGCGCACGAGCGGGTCGCCCGGCTGATGCGGCGCGTCATGTCCGGGCGCTCGGGCGTGCGCCACACCGTCGTGCCCGCCCCGCTGTGGCCGGGGGGCTTCTTCCGCCCGTCGGGGAGCGCCGGGCCGTGGTGCGACGGCCTCCTGGAGGAGGCCGGTCTCGTCCTGTCCCGGCTGCGCGACGGGCGCACGCTGGTGTGCCTCGCGACACCCGTGCACCGGGAAGGGTCCTCGGGCGAGACGGGCCACATGGTCGAGCGGCTCGCCCACGCCACCGCGCTCGCCGCCGAGCCCCTCCTGCGGTACGAGGAGGAGCGCCATGTCGCGCTCACCCTGCAACGCAGCTTCCTGCCCGCGCAGTTGCCGGAGCTGCCCGGCACGAACGTCGTCGTCCGCTATGAGCCGGCGTCGAGCCACGCCGAGATCGGCGGGGACTTCTACGCGGCGCTGCCCACGCCCGCCGGTGTCCTGACCGGCATCGGCGATGTCGTCGGGCACTCCCTCGACGCGGCCACCGTGATGGTCGAGATCCGCCACGCCCTGCGCGCGTACTGCGTCGAGGACCCCGATCCCGGCGTGCTCGCGCTGCGCCTTGACCGGATGCTTCAGCACTACCACCCCGGCGTGACGGCCACGATGTGCCTGAGCCTGGTCGACCCCGCCACCGGACGCACCAGGATCGCCAACGCGGGCCACATCCCGCCGCTCGTGGTGCGCGACAGGGGCACGGCCGACTACGTGGACGCGAGCGGTCCGCTCATGGGGCTCGGGCTCGGCCTCGAACGGCCGAAGCCGAGCGAGGTGGTCCTCGCGCGGACCGACCGCCTCCTGATGGTGACGGACGGGCTCATCGAGACGCGGGGCACGGATCTGGCGGTCTCGATGGAGCAACTGCGGGTGGCGGCAGCGGATGCGCCCAGGGGCGTCGCCGCCCTGTGCGACACGCTCCTGGCCTGCTTCGGGCGCGAGCGTGAGGACGACATCGCGCTGCTCGCGCTGCGCCGTACCGGCTGACGGGACGGGCCGGGAGCGACGGAACGGGCTGAAGGAAAGCGGCGCACGCACCTGTACCCACGGGCCTACCCGTCAGTACATTGACGCCATGTCTAATACGCAGAGCCGGGAGCCGAGGCCCGACGCGTCCGAGCGCATACCGCTCAAGGCACGCAAGGTCTCCTTCTCCTGGGAGGACACCCCGCTGCACTGGGTGCCCGGCGACCCCTTCGCCACGCACACCATCAACGTCCTGCACCTGCTTCTCCCCGCCGGTGAACGCTGGTTCGTCCACGTGTACAAGCAGGTCCTGCCCTACATACGTGACGACCGGCTCCGCGAGGACGTGATCGGCTTCATCGGCCAGGAAGCCATGCACGCGCAGGCCCACGACGAGGTCCTGCCGCACCTCAAGGAGCAGGGCCTGGACCCCACGCCCTACACCGCCCAGGTCGACTGGCTCTTCGAGAAGATGCTCGGCGACCGCACGCTGCCGCCCGGCAAGGCCCGTCAATGGTGGCTGATGGAGCGCGTCGCGCTGATCGCGGCCATCGAGCACTACACGGCCTTCCTCGGCAACTGGGTCCTGAACGCCGACGAGCTCGACCGCAGGGGCGCCGACCCGACCATGCTCGACCTGCTGCGCTGGCACGGCGCGGAAGAGGTCGAGCACCGCTCCGTCGCCTTCGAGCTCTTCATGCACGTCGACGGCAGCTACCGCCGCCGCGCCCGCACCTGGGCCACCGCCTTCACCGCCCTGGTCTTCCTCTGGCAGCGCGGCGCGCGCTTCTTCATGGAGAACGACCCGACCGTGATCGGCGGGAAGGCCTCCTTCAAGGACTTCTACCGGGGCGGCAAGCAGGGCACGCTGCCCACGACGCCGGACATGATCCGCTCCATCCCCCGCTACTTGAGCCGCTCCTACCACCCCTCCCACGAAGGCAGCACCGCACAGGCCGTCGCCTACCTCGCCTCGTCCCCGGCGGCCACCGCGGCCGAGGCCGCGACAGAATCGCTGCCCGCGCCGAAGGGGGCGCGCTGACATGCCCCGCATCCGCACCGTCCTGCTCGTCACGGGCGCGGCGCTGCTCGCCAAGCGGGCCATGCGGCGCCGTATCGACGCCTCCCCGCTGTGGCCGCTGCCCGCCCTGGACGAGCCGGTCTCGGGCCGCCCGCGCTCCCGCGCGCTGCGCCTTCTCGTCACCCGGCACGAGACCGTCGCCGAGGGCGTCGTACAACTGCGCCTGGAGGGTGAGCACTTGCCCGCCTGGGAGCCGGGCGCCCATCTGGACCTGGTGCTCCCCTCGGGTCTCGTCCGCCAGTACTCGCTGTGCGGAGACCCGGAGGACACCTCCTCGTACACCGTCGCGACCCGGCTGATCGACGCCGGACAGGGCGGCCGTGGTGGCTCGCGCGAGGTGCACGAGCAGCTTCGGGTGGGCACGGAAGTCGAGGTGCGCGGCCCGCGCAACCGCTTCCCGCTGGCCGACGCCGAGACGTACGTCTTCGTGGCGGGCGGCATCGGCATTACCCCGATCCTGCCCATGCTCCGGGCGGTCGAGGCGGCGGGCCGCGAGTGGCGACTGCTGTACGGGGGCCGCTCCCGCGCCTCGATGCCGTTCCTGGAAGACGTGGAGAAACTGGCGGGCGATCGCGCCGAGCGGCTCACGGTGGTCGCCGAGGACGAGGGCGGACGGCCGGATCTCGCCGCCTTCCTCGCGGACCCGGCGCCCGCCACCGCGGTGCACGTGTGCGGCCCCGAGGGTCTGATGGAGGCGGTGGCGGCGGCCCTGCCCGCGGGCGCGGACCTGCACCTGGAGCGGTTCACGCCGCACACCTCCACGGAAGGCAACGGCACTTTCGAGGTGGAACTGCGCCGCAGCCGGCGGACCCTCACCGTGGCCGCCGACACCACGGTCCTCGCCGCGGTGCGCGCGGAACTGCCCAATACGGCCTACTCCTGCGAGCAGGGCTTCTGCGGGACCTGCCAACAGCGCGTCCTCGAAGGGGAGATAGACCACCGCGACGAACTGCTCACGGACGCCGAGCGCGCCGATTCGATGCTGATCTGCGTCTCGCGGGCAAGCGGTGACCGAATCGTCCTGGACATGTGAGGAACGGGACCGGAGATGTGAACGGTTGGGGCGGACCAGCCCCTTGGACGGCTGGATCTGCTCGGTAAGGTGTTCGCATGACAACCGGGGTGCGCCGCAGAATGGGTGTCGAGGAGCGGCGGCAGCAGTTGATCGGGGTCGCACTCGACCTGTTCAGCCACCGCTCGCCCGACGACGTGTCCATCGACGAGATAGCAGCGGCCGCGGGCATCTCGCGTCCGCTGGTCTACCACTACTTCCCTGGCAAACTCAGCCTGTACGAAGCGGCGTTGCAGCGTGCGGCCGACGATCTGGCCGACCGCTTCGTGGAGCCGCAGGAGGGACCGCTCGGCGCGCGCCTCCTGCGCGTGATGGGCCGCTTCCTGGACTTCGTGGACGGTCACGGCCCCGGTTTCTCCGCACTGATGCGGGGCGGCCCCGCGGTCGGCTCGTCCACCACGAACGCGCTGATCGACTCGGTGCGGCAGGCCGCGTACGTCCAGATCCTCGCGCATCTGGGCATCACGGACCCGCCCGCCAGGCTCGAACTGGTGATCCGCTCCTGGATCTCCCTGGCCGAGTCCACGGCCCTCATCTGGCTCGACGGACGCCGCATTCCACGCGCCGAGCTGGAAGTGCAGCTGGTCCACGACTTCGCGGCGCTCGCCGCGGTGAGCGCCGCGTACGACGAGGAGATGGCGACGATCCTGCGCCGCATCCTCGCCGCGGAACCACCGGAAGGCCCGTTCACGGAACTGATCACCCGCCTGATCGCCCTGGCACCGCAGGAGCAGAACAGCTGACCCACCGCCTCGCCGACGAGGATGAGGTGTGGTGGGCGGACGGAAGCACGTACGGGGTGACGTGACGCTTCTGGAGAAGGGCCTGCGGGGCCTGCTCCCGTCCGGATCCCGACCACCTGGCAAGGTGGCGGCTCAACGCAGCGTCGGCACCTTCGAGCCGTTCGCGAGCCGGCCGGTGAGACCGGCGCGGGCGCCACGCTCCAGGGGCGCGGCCACGGTGTTGCCGGGGGTCTGCGAGGCTCCCGCGGCCTTGACCGAGACGACGTCGTTGCTGCCGGCGCCGAGCAGGTACCAGTTCCCGCCACGGGATTTCCACCGCACGCCCGCGAGCACCGAAGGCTCCCGCGCCCCGCACGCCGCCGAGTCCTCGGCCTTCGCCGCGACGGCCGCCGCGCCCCCCGCCCGGAACTGCGCGAGGGCCCGGCCTCCGGCGCCCCGCCAGGTGTCGGCGCGGGTGCAGAGCCAGGCCGCGGGACCGTTCCCCTCGGGCAGCGCCTGACGGGCGTACTGCCAGGAGTTCACGGAGCGCACGCCGTTCGAGCGCGCGTCGCCGAGCGAACAGGCCGCCGGTGACCAGTCCGCGGCAGTGGCCTCGCGCGGCGCCTGCGGGCGGCCCGCGGTGAGATGCGCGGGGACGAGTTCGCCGAGGTCGGTGGAGAGCCGGCGCACGCCCTTGTCGTCCCGCAGCTCCAGGGCGTTCCAGGACGAGCACGCGCGGGCCTGCGCCGGACTGGCCATCGGCTCGGTCACACCCTCGCCGTCCCGCTTCAGCGCGTTGCCGCCCGCCGCGGGCTTCAGCAGATCGCGTACGGCGACACCGCCCACCCAGGGCGCGGTGAGGTACCGCACGTTGCCGTCGACGCGGCTCACCACCAGGGCGCTCGCCTCGGCGCTGGTCGCGCCGTCCACGCGGGCGAAGTCGAGCGCGGCTCCGCTGGTGCCGTCCTTGGGCTCGGCGTACCGCACGACGCGCAGCCCGTCGTAGAGGAGCACGACCCGCGCCGCGTCGACCTCGCCGGCGAAGAGCAGTTGCGCGGGCCCCGCGGGCGCGCCCGCCGCCGTGCCGGTCGTGGCGGAGACCTGCACCGACTTGCCGGGCCTCGCCCAGACGGCCAGGGCGCGCCGCAGCAGCGCCTCGTCGCCGGTGAGGGCGCCCCTCGCGGGCCACACGGAGTAGTCGGCGCGGGCGGAACGTTTCCACGTGCCCGCCGCCACCTTCGTCAGCTGCGCCGGGTCGAGTGCGGCCTCCGAGGCGGGGTTCTTCGCGTACGCGGGCGCCGCGGCCCCGTCGGGGCCCCACCCGTCCCCCGGCAACCCGAGGAGCGCCCCGCACACCACGGCGGCGGCGAGGGCGACGGCCGCGGCCTTCATGTGCTGCCTGCGGCGCATCAGATCGGTGGGCCGCGCTTGCAGCGAGCAGGGGTCGAACTCGGGTGACCTGAGCAGTTCGTGGGCCGCGTCCACGCCGTCGGCCTCGGCGAGGGCCGCGCCCGGCTCGTCGACCCCGGCGGCGTCGAGGACCTTGATCACGTCGCCGTCCGAGAGCCGTTCGAGCCCGCGCAGCACGAACGCGGCCCGTGCGGGACCCGACAGGGCCGAGAGCCGCTGGTCCAGGGCGAGTTCGTCGGCGCCGCCCGACCGGGGGAAGAGCCTGAGCCCCCACACCTGCGGCAGCAGCGGCGGCAGCTGCGCACGCTTGGGCAGCGCGCTCTTGCGGAGCGGGAGCCCCGCGTCGAGCGCGGTGCTCACGACGCGCAACCGGATGTACGCGTAGCCGGGATCGGCGCTTCGCCCCTCCCGGGAGCGCTGCACCGGAATGACCTCCGCGTCGCCCGACCTGCGGCTGCGCGGCAGCGCACGCTGGGTGAGGGCGTGGGCGGTCAGGACCCGGCGGTTGCGCCCGAGGCTGGGCGGCAGGACCAGATAGGCGAGCCGCACCAGACGCGGGTAGTGCTCGACGAGGGCGGCCTCGGCCTGCTCGACATCGACGACGCCGGAGAGATCCTGGGACGGGGAGGGGGACTTCACATTCGACGACACGTTCAGCAAAACGAGCGAATCCTCGGATGGTCACCTGTCGGTGACGCGTCACCCCTCCCGCCACCCCTCCCCGCCGGCCGGCACCCTCCTGCCTCAGCCGACCTTCCAGCCGCTGAACTCCACGGTCCCCCGCGCCCCGTCACCGCCGTTGGTCGCGCTCATGAAGAGGCCCACGTCCTGTGCCGCCGCGGCCCCCGGCACGGTCACGCTCGCCACTGTCCGCCAACTGGCCCCGTCGTCCGTCGAACACGACCCGGTCAGGACGTCCCCCTCACGCCCGAGCCGCAGCAGCACCGGCGCCTTGATCCCCGTGATGCGCTTGTACGTGTCCAGCGTGCCGTCGCCGCTCGTGTCGTACGAGAGGACCACGCCGTTCGCCGGGGTGACCGCGAGGTCGACGATGCCCGCTGATCCAGGCGTCCCCATCGAGTTCCGCGCGATGATGCCCGCCCTGGCCCACGGCCCCGTGACCGCCTGGGCGTCGACCCGGACCGTCACCAAGACGCCGCTCCGCAGCGCGCCGTCGCGGTACAGCGTGCCGAACTCCGTCGTGCTCTTCCACAGGTCGGCACCGGCGCCGTTGATCGCGTAACGGCCGTCAAGCTCTCCGAACACCGCCGCGTTGTTGGTGTACTTCTTCCAGCCGGCGCTCACCGGGCCCGCCTCGTACAGCACGCCTTCGTGGACGGTCCTGACCCGGCGCTCGCCCGCGGGGCCGTACCGCACGGCGAGCTCGTACGGAAGCGGCCGCAGCGGACGGTCGAGGGGTGTACTCGGCGCGTTCGCACGCCACGCCACCTTGCCGGTGCCCGCCGCTTCGACCCGCGGCAACGAGACCGGGCCCGTGGGCTCCGCGTCGATCCCGGTCAGCTCGAAGTCGACGCGGCCCGTGGCCCGCAGGCCGTTGACGTTGCGGAAGACGGCCTCGACGCGCGCGTGGCCGCCGGGCGGCAGAGACGGCGGGTCGGCCACGACTTCCAGGGACCCCTGGTAGGGGGCCCGGGCAAGGACGTCCCGCACCCGTGACGCGGTCCGGAACTCGTCGCCGATGCCCCGCAGGGGATAGTCCTTGCGCTCGCGGGTCCACGGCTCCTCCACCGCGAACCAGTCCACCTCACGCGGCGCGCGCCCCGCGGCGAGGGCATCGGCCAGTTCGTCGAGCCACTTCTGCCAGCGGGGGACGTAGAAGTCGGCCATGAGGCCCGACCATTCGCGGTTTCCGTACTCGTGCAGCTTCCCGCCCTCGGAGGTCGCCCGGTCGCCCCACACCGTGATCAGGACCTTGGCGGTCCGCTCGAACTCGGCGCGCTCGGCTTCGTTCGTGCCCATGCGCCGGGCCGACGCCACCCAAGGGCCCAGCAGGAAGGCCTCGTTGGTCGCCGTCAACTCGTCCGAGAGGCGCATCAGCCTCAGCCACAGGGTGGACAGCGTCTTGAAGGTGGCCGCGTCCTTGCGCCGGTACGCGGTCCGCAGCTGCGGCAGCAGCTGCCGGCTGCGGTGGGCGAGCGCCTGCCGGGCCACGTCCACCACGTCGTACCGGTAGGCGGCGCTGCCCCGCAGCGCGCCGCCGATCCCGAGCAGACCGGTGAGCGCCGCGTCGAAGCGGCCGGGGTCGTACGTCAGGGCGCGCGGCGCGTACTCGGCGGCGCGGTTCGCCGCCAGGTCGGGGCGGGCGGCGAACAGGGAGTCGTGCGGATCGCTGCGCTCGACGGCGGTGTGCCGGTAGGCGGTGTCGTGCAGGGCCCGCCAGGCGCGGCGGGCGTCGGTGTCGCGGGCGCCGTAGCGGAACGCGGAGTAGCCGTCGAACCAGGCCTTCAGGTCCGGCTTCCGCTCCGTCCAGGCCAGTTCGGAGAAGAGCTCGAAGGCGGCCGGGTCGCGGTCCGTCGCCTCCGGCATGAACGCCGTGCCCACGAGCGCGCTGTCGTTCTTGTCCCGCCAGGCGAAGAACTTCTCGTTCCAGATGTGCGCCCTGGCGCCGATCGTCGTACGGCCCCCGAAGTTCGGGATGGTCCCGAAGGCGTACGGCGTGCCGCCCCAGTCCTTCTCGCGGTCGGTGACGCTCGTGAACCGGTCGGAGACCCCGTCCACGATGAGCATCCGCCGCCGGTCGATCGCGTCGAGCAGTTCGGGCAGCGGATTGGCCTCCCAGCCGAGGATCACCCAGGTCGCGCCGGGACGGGACGCCCGCAGGGCCTTCTCGACCCCGCGCGCCGCGTCGGGCACCGGGACGTCTCCGGGGGTGCCGCCCTCGTGCAGGAGGTCCATCTTGAAGTGGTCGGCGGCCCCGAAGAGCTGCTCCTGGTGCCGGTAGAAGGACGCGGCGACCTTGCCGAAGGACGCGGTACGGGGGTCGAGCCAGTCGGGCCGCTTGAACCCGTGCCAGATGCCCTGCGGCACCACGCGCGCGTCCCCGCCGTTGCGGGCCACGAAGCCGTCGGGGACGTGCCCGTAGTAGCCGGGGAGCACCGGCGCCATGCCGAGCGAGCGCAGCCGGTCCACGATCCTGCGCCCGAGCTGGGCCCGGTCCGCGATGACTTCGGGCGAGAGCGGGCCCCCGTACCCCGACAGGTTCTGCAGCAGCCACCACGCCTGGTGCGAGGGCGCGGGCAGCCATGCGCGCGCCTCGGCGTCGCTGTAGCCGAAGTCCTGGAGAACCCGGTGGTAGACGGCCTCCGCACCGGCGATCACCAGGACCTCGTTGCAGCCGTGCAGGGCGAGCACGTCGATCATGCGCTCCCAGTACGCCCAGTCGGCGTGCGGCGCGGTGTACCCGTCGTTCGTGTCGTTCAGGGCGAACCGGTGGGGGAGCGAGGTGGACCGCTCCAGGGGGCGCGAGGGGGCGGGCAGTCCGCGCGGCAGGTCCAGCTGGTCGCCGTTCCAGGCGATGTGGGCGCCGCAGACGTACTTCAGGTACCAGTGGACCCCGGTGAGCAGCACGGCGGGCGTCGTCCCGGTCACCTCGATGCGCCCGGTCGTGCCCGAAACCCGGAAACGGTCCGTGCCGCCCTTCGCGGGGACGAGTCTGAGACGGAACTGTTCCGCGTGATGCGGCAGGAGTCTGTTGAGCGCTGAGCGTGCGGAATCCGTATCGAGGGCGTGGGCGGGGCCCCGGACGGGCCCCTCGGCGGCGTGGGCCGGCACCGCCATGCCGCCGACGGCGGCACCGAGGCCGATGGCCCCGGCGGTGCCGAGCACGGAACGTCGAGACGGATCGGACATGTGTACCCCCTGGGTCGAATGGTGCGGCGCACGGTATCCGTGCGGCGTCCTGCGCTCAACGGCGCATACGGAGATGGCGAGTTCACCTCGCCTGGAGGGACTGGTGGGACGATGAAGGCAGCGCGGAAGACGCTTGGGGGCATGAACGTGGGCATGCGCGGGCGCATGCGGGCCGGCATGAGTGTGGGCCTGGGTGCGGGACTGCTGATGATGCTCGTGGCGTGCGGCTCGGACGGCGATGACGCGCCGCCGGACACGGCGAGCGGCAGCCTGGAGCAGCTGGCGGCCAAGGCGCGGTGCGAGCCTGACATCCAGACGGACGCGGCCGAACTGCGGCAGGCCACCTGTGACAAAGGTGCCCGCCGCTACGTCCTAGTAACCTTTACAAATGCCCGTGGCCAGGCCGAATGGTTCGACGAGGCGGCCGATTACGGCGGTACGTACCTCGTCGGCGAGAAGTGGATCGCGGTCGGCGACGAGAAAGTGGTCATGCGGCTGCGCGGCCGGCTCGGCGGGACGGTGGAGAAGTCCTCGCACCACTCGGGGAGTAGCGGTGGTGGGGATCACGAGGACGGGGGCCCGGGGAGTTCGGGCCACTCCGGTCACCACACGAGCTGACCGCGCAGCGGTAGGGGGGCCAGCCGGCGCGGCACTGGGCCGATCGGATCGGCTCAGTTGCAGCGCTTATTGGCGTTGATGCATTTGGTCATGCGGTTCATCAGCTTCTCGTCGAAGACGTTGATGAAGTCTCCGTGGTCGGTGATCGGCTTGTGCAGCTGCTCGGGGAACGAGTCGACGGCGAATCCGGGGCCCGGCGGCACGTCGTACACGATGCGCTGCACCAGCTGCGGAATGGCCTTGAAGCCCTGCGGGCAGGCGCCGCTTCGCTCGTCGGCGAAGGCCACGTGCGTGCGGTGGTTGGCGCTGTCGGTGTTCTGGCCGTCCCAGCAGCTCTGGAAGTTGAACGTCCGCACGACCTGGCTGCCCTCGGGGCAGATCGGGTACTTGTCCTTCAGCTGCCGGTCCTCGAAACCGGTGCAGCTCCAGGAGGCGTTGGCGTTCGCGTCGCCGTTGGTGAGCGACTTGGCGTCACCGGTGATGATGCGCAGGAAGCGCGGCATCGCGACGACCTTGCCCGTCGGATTTCCGGCGAATTTCAGCGTGACCGACGACGGGGTCTGGATCTTGCCGACATTCTGGTCCTTGCCGCCGCCGTCCGCGCCGACGTCATTCTCGTCCTCTCCGTTCTGCAGCCTCAGGACCGGCCAGTAATAGGTGGACTTGTCTCCCTGGTTCCGGCACGTGGTGTCGCCGTTCGCGAGATCCTCGTCGCTGGAGAAGGCGTCCGTGGCCTGATTTCCGACGTAATCGTGCATATGGTGAGCGCCATTGCTCACGCCGGGCGCGGCGATGACATTGTCCGGATTGAACTTGCCGTTCTCGTTCGTCCCGCATTTCGTGGTGAAGGTGCCGCGCGAGGCACCGCGCTGTTTGCCGGGGCGGTTGACGTTGGGCTGGACGGACTGGATGTCGACGAAGTCGGAGGCCTCGGGCCCGTTGCCGTTCTGCTGGCCCGGAGGCTGCTGTTGACCGTCGCCCGGCGGCTGCTCCTGGCCGTCTCCGTCACCGGGGGGCTGTTCCTGGCCGTCGCCGTCCTGCGGGGGCTGCCCGCCGTTGTCCCCGTCCTGCGGCGGCTGCTGCCCGGCCGAGTCGTCGGCCCGCATGGTGCACGGCGCCATGCCGTCGATCCCCTGCGGCGGCTGCCCGCCGGCCTGGTCGATCGAGGAGCCGATGCCCTCGATGGTCGGCCGCCGCTGCTCCTCCAGCGGTTCGAGGACGGCCTTGGCCTGCTCGGTGTTCCGGGCGTCGGAGAACTTCTCGTACGCGGCGGTGATCTGGGTGTCCAGCTCCGCGAGCCGCCGGTCGACGTCCTCGCGGGCACCGTCCGGCACGTCCGAAAGCTGCGTGCCGACATCCGGGCAGCTGATGGTCGCGAGGCCCAAGTTGCCGCCCTGCTCACCGGCCTGTGTCCCGGCGGACGGCGAATCGGAGCTTTCCCCGGCGTTCGCGTAGACATTCACCGCGACCATTCCGCCGCCGCCCAGGATTAGCGCCGCCGAGGCGGCGATGGCGCGCCCGGCGAGTTTTGATCGTTTTCGTGATGTGCGTCGTGGTGTGCGTCCCATGGGACTACGTACGCAACAGGAGCCGACCCCGTTCAATCACGCGCTGGATTCCTCCGGGATTCCTCAGGGATTCTCCCTGGACCGTCGCGGGCGATCTGCTCAGCGGCCTTGATCCAGATAGGCGAGTACGGCGAGAACCCGCCGGTTGTCGTCGTCCGAGACCGAGAGGTCCAGCTTTCCGAAGATGTTGGACGTGTGCTTGGCGATCGCACGCTCCGTCACGACGAGCTCCGCCGCGATCGCCGCGTTCGACCGCCCCTGCGCCATGAGTTCGAGCACCTCGCGCTCGCGGGGCGTCAGTTTGCCGAGCGGCTGGTCCGCCGAGCGCCGCGACAGGAGCTGCTGGATCACCTGCGGGTCCATCGCGGTGCCGCCCGCCGCGACCCGGCGTACGGCGTCGATGAACTGGTCGGCGTCGAAGACCCGGTCCTTGAGGAGATAGCCGACCCCGCCGTTCCCGTCGGCGAGCAGCTCGCGCGCGTACAGCTGCTCCACGTGCTGGGAGAGCACGAGCACGGGAAGCCCCGGCCGTGCTTTCCGTGCGGCGAGCGCGCACTGCAGTCCCTCGTCCGTGTGGGACGGCGGAAGCCGGACGTCCACGACGGCGACATCCGGCTCCAACTCGGCCAGGGCCTTGGTGAGTTCGGGCCCGGTCTCGACAGCCGCGGCGATCTCGAAGTCGAATGCCTCCAGCATCCGCACCAGACCGTCACGCAGCAGGAAGAGATCTTCGGCTAGGACAACTCGCAAGGGATCTCCATGGTCACCATGGTCGGGCCGCCCGCGGGACTGCTGACGGCCAGTACGCCGTCGAATGTACCGAGTCGGCGTTCGATCCCGCTCAGCCCCGACCCCGCCCCGATGGACGCGCCGCCTTTGCCGTTGTCGGTGACCGCGATGCGCAGCATGCCGTCCGTGTGGTGGATGTCCACCCAGACGCGGTCCGCGCCCGCGTGCTTGATGGTGTTCGTCAGGGCCTCGCTCACAGCGAAGTACGCCGCCGACTCCACGGGCTCCTCGGCCCGGCCGAACAGCTCCACGTCCGCGTCGGTCTCCACCGGGAGCCGCAGCGCGAGGGCCTTCACCGCGTCGCCGAGACCGCGCTCGGCGAGCACCGGCGGGTGGATCCCGCGGACCAGGTCGCGCAGCTCGGTCAGCGCCTCGCCGGAGTTCTGCCGGGCCTTGGCGATCATCTCCTTGGCCTTCGCCGGGTTCTTCTCGATCATCGCCTCGATGGTGCCGAGGTCCATGCCCATCGCGACCAGGCGGGCCTGTGCGCCGTCGTGCAGATCCCGCTCGATGCGGCGCAGCTCGGCGGCGGAGGAGTCCACGGCGTCGTGCCGGGTCTCGGTCAACCGGTCGACGCGCCGGGCCAGTTCGCGCTCCCGCATGGAGGTGGTGGGCGCGAGCAGCGTCCGGGCCAGGAGGAAGTGGCCGCGCACGAGGGAGGGGTTGGCGAAGAGGCCGACGACGCCGAGCGCGGTGCCGAGCAGGGCGGCCATGTTGGCGTCGCTCTGCGAGGTCACGTGGATGAAGCCGTACCACTCGCCGCCGCCGGCGTCGTAGATCGGCTCCCAGACGCCGAGGGCGAGGACGTACCCGTACAGCATGTAGAGCGGCAGCGCGGGCGCGAAGATCACCGTGACGCAACCGGCGGTCATGTCGACGAGCAGCCACTGCAGGTCCCGCCAGGTCGCCGGGTCCTTCAGCATCAGGGAGTTGCGCTCCACCAGGCCGGTGATGCCCCGGCGCAGGTCCGGGGGGAAGGGGCGGTAGGGCGTGGGGATCTGTACGCCCGACCAGGCGCCGGCCTGCGCGCGGCGCAGGTCCGCCCACTTGCGCACGCCGGTCAGGAGCGTCGGGGTCGTGAAGACGCCGACGCCGATCACGATGAGGGCGATGGAGACGACCGACAGCACGAAAAGGGTGATCGACCCGGCGAGCGTGGCGACCGCCAGGTAGAGCCCACGGGCTGCCGCGATCAAGGATGCACGGACCCTCGTCATTTTCTGCTCCCCATCTCTTCCAGTGGCATGAGCACATTCTCGCCGCCGGGCCGGGCGCCGGTCATTGGGTCCGGCACCCGAGCAGGGGGTGTACCTGACGACACCCCCGTACCTCGCCCTGTGCTTCGGACAGTGGGGGCTTCGGCGGCTGGGTGGGCGCGCCCCGGATTTCTAGCGTTGTCCCTGTCATCAACCGGCTTATCCGACGCTTACTTATGGGGGCGAAAACGCCATGAGGCCAAACCTCGCGGCACGACTCGGTGTGTGGAGTGCCCACCACCGCAAGACGGCCATCCTCGGCTGGCTGCTCTTCGTCGTGCTCGCCACGACCATCGGCGGGGCCTCGGGCATGGTCACCGCGTCCGACGACGAGATGGGGGTCGGCGACTCGGGCCGGGCCGCCGAGATCCTGGACGACGCGGGCGTCGAGGAGCCCGCCGGCGAGCTCGTCATGGTCAGCGCCAGGACCGCGGACGGCTGGCGGGACGCGGCGGGCGACCTCTCCAAGGCCCTGACGGCGACCGGCGACATACGGGAGATGCAGGCGCCGCTGCCGTCCGAGGACCGCAAGGACGCACTGCTGCGCTTCGAGATGAAGGGCGCGTCCGACGGGGCCGCCGACCGCGTGCAGCCGGTGCTCGACGCGGTGCAGAAGGCCAAGGACGAGGGGGCCTCAAAGGGCATCTCCGTCTACCAGTTCGGCGACGCGAGCTCCGAGAAGCAGCTGAGCGACCTGCTCTCGGACGACCTCACCAAGGCGGAGTTCACCGCGGTGCCGCTGGCGCTCGGCATTCTCCTGGTCGCCTTCGGCGCCGTGGTCGCGGCGCTGCTCCCGGTCGGGCTCGCGCTGACCGCGTGCGTGGCGGCCTTCGGCCTGCTCTCCCTCGCAAGCCACCAGCTGCATCTCTTCGAGACGACGTACTCGGTGATGTTCCTGATGGGGCTCGCGGTCGGCGTCGACTACTGCCTGTTCTATCTGCGGCGCGAGCGCGACGAGCGGGCGGCCGGACATGACGCGGAGACCGCGCTGCGGATCGCGGCGGCCACCAGCGGGCGGGCCGTCCTGGTCTCGGGGCTGACGGTGATGGTCGCGATGGCGGGCATGTTCCTGTCCGGGCTGCTGCTCTTCAAGGGCTTCGCCGTCGCCACGATCCTGGTGGTCTTCGTGGCGATGCTGGGCTCGGTCACGGTGCTTCCCGCGCTGCTCTCCGCGCTCGGCGACCGGATCAACGCGGGGCGCATCCCCTTCCTCAACCGCAAGAACAAGAAGGGCGCGCACGCCAGTGGCGGTATCGCGGGCAAGCTCCTGCGCCCCGTCCTCGCCAAGCCGAAGTTCTTCGCCGTCGGCGCGGCGGTCCTGCTGCTCGCCCTCGCGGCGCCCGCGCTCGGCATGAAGACCGAACAGCTCGGCCTGGAGAAGCAGTTCGGCTCGGACGCCCCGCTCTCGGTGTCGTTCCGTGAGATCACCAAGGAGTTCCCCGGCGGTCCCGCCCCTGCCAAGATCGTCGTCAAGGCGGACGAGCCGGGTGGCATCCGATCCGACGAGATGCGCGACGCACTGACGAAGGTCGTGCGGGACGCGGGCGAGGGCGCCGAACTCACCGTCCACAAGAAGGCGGGCGTGGCCGAGATCGACGTACCGCTGCCCGGTGACGGCAGTGGGGCCGAGGCGAAGAAGGCCCTCGGCGAACTCAAGGACGACGTGGTGCCCGCCGCCTTCGACGGCCTGGACGCGCAGGCGTACGTCGGCGGAGACCTCGCCGATTCCGTGGACTTCGGCGACCAGCTCAGCAAGGGCATCGTGCCGGTGTTCGCGTTCATCGCGGCGGTGACGTTCCTGCTGATGCTCTTCAGCTTCCGCTCGGTGGTGATCGCGGTGACGTCCATCGCCCTCAACCTGCTCTCGGTGGGCGCGGCCTACGGCGTGATGACCGCGGTCTTCCAGCACGGCTGGGGCGCGGAACTGATCGGCTCCGAGCAGGTGGGGGCGATCGAGAACTGGATGCCGCTGTTCGTCCTCGTGGTCCTCTTCGGCCTCTCGATGGACTACCACGTGTTCGTGGTCTCCCGGATCAGCGAGGCGCGGGACCGGGGTCTGGACAACCGCGCGGCGATCCGCGAGGGCATCACGCGCACCGCGGGCGCGGTGACCGGAGCGGCCGTGATCATGGTGGCCGTGTTCGCGGTCTTCGGCACTCTGTCCATGCAGGACATGCAGCAGATGGGCGTGGGCCTCGGCGTCGCTGTCCTGCTGGACGCGACGGTCGTACGGATGGTGCTGTTGCCGTCCCTGATGACGCTTCTGGGGGAGCGGAACTGGCGGACGCCGCGGGGGCTGGCCTGGTTGCCGCGGGTCTCTCACGGGGAGGGCCCTGTAGTACCGGAGCAGCCTGCGCCCCGGCGGGTTCCGTCGGCCACGTAGGCCCCCTGTTGGGTGTGGGGTCGTCTGCGGGCCGGTGGGGGCTGGTCGCGCAGTTCCCCGCGCCCCTGACGGGGCGGTGGCCGGGCTGGATACTCCAGCCCGGCCACCGCCCCTCTTTCCTCGCTACAGCCCCAGCGCCTTCGCTTCCAGCTCCGGGTTCAGGCCCACGACCGGGCGGTCAGGGCGTTGCGGTGCCACCCCGCCGATCGACCGGAGCCAGGCCCACGTGTCCGCGACCGTGTCCGTCACCGGGCGCGCCCGCAGGCCCGCGGCCACCGCCTTCTCCGGCGAGGTGCGGTGCATGGAGTCGTGCATCTCTCCCGGCGGCGCCCACACCGGGAGCTGCGTCCACGGTTCGATGCCGTGCTCTGCGATCACCGAGGGGTCGGTCCACCGCAGCTCCACGTCGGCCGCGCCCGCCACCGCCACGCACGTCCTCAGGAACTCCTCCGTCGTGGTGTGCGCGATGGGGGAGACGATGTTGTACGGGCCGTGCAGGCCGGCGGAAGCCGCGTCGAGAACCCACGCGGCGAGGTCGCGGGCGTCGATGTACTGGAGGTCCAACTCCCGCGGCCCCGGGGCCAGTACGGGGCCGCCGCGGGCGACCCGGTTCAGCCACCACGGCAGCCGCCCGATGTTCTCGTACGGACCGAGGATCAGCCCCGCGCGGGCGAGCACCGTGCGCTCCGCCCCGAACTCCGCGACCGCGGCCAGCTCTCCGCCGCGCTTGTCCTCGGCGTAGGCCACCGAGTCCGCCTCGGGATCTCCCTCGACGAGGGCATGGCTCTCGTCGGAGCCCGCCGCGATCGGCCACCGGTACACGGAGACGCTCGACACATACACGTACCGCCCCGCCCGTCCCGCGAGCAGCCGCGCCGTGTCGCGCACGGCACGCGGCGCCCCCGACCAGGTGTCGACGACGACGTCCCACGCGCCGTCGGCGGCGGCGAGCGCGTCCAGGCCGCCCTCGGCCGTGCGGTCACCGAGCAGCGACACCGCACCGGCGGGAGCCTCGTGGCGCCCGCGATGGAAGACCGTCACCTCCCAGCCACGCGCGAGGGCCGCCTCGGCGACTGCCCGCCCCACGAATTCGGTACCGCCCAGCATCAGAAGTCTCATACGGACGACTCTGCCCTCCGCTTCCCGTGGGCGGAACCGGGTTCTGCTACCGGCAGAGGTCTCCCGGCGAAGCCCGGTCCCACCGGGAAACCCGTAGGTCAGCGGGACGTCGGCGGCGCGTACTTGTAGCCGACCCGGCGCACCGTCTGGATCGTCCGGCGGTGCTCGGCGCCCAGCTTGCGCCGCAGCCGCGCGATGTGGACGTCGACGGTGCGTCCGTCGCCCACATGCCCGTACCCCCAGACCGTGGTCACCAGCTGGTCGCGCGTGTGCACCCGGTGCGGGTGGGCGACGAGATGCGCGAGGAGCTCGAACTCCAGGTAGGTGAGGTCGAGCTGCCTGCCGTCGACCTGCGCCGCACGCTGCACGGTGTCGATCCACACGGGCCCGGCAGAGGTCTGCTCCTTGCCGTGCCCCTGCCCGGCCGCGGGGTGCAGCGGCTCGGGCCCGGCGGTGACGGGCTCCTGCCCGGCCGGTACGAGGACCAGGTAGCCGACCATCGGCGGCTGGCCCGGCAGGGTGGGCAGGGTGTGCTGGGGCGCGGGCAGCCAGGTCGCGCCCGGCGGCAGGAAGTCGGTGATCTGCACCACCTCGTCGGGGGCGACGGCTCGCAGCCGCCCCCGGCCGGGGCCGGACAGCGGCGTGGCGGTGGCCGTCGCGGTGGCGACGGAAGCGGTGGCGGCGGAAGCGGGGGAGGCAGAGAAGGAACGGGAGTTCGCCATGGAAGTCAGCTCTTTCGCGCGGAGGAGTCGTCAGTCTCGTCAGTCGACGAGGACGTACGTACGTCGTGCGCGTCAGGCGAAAGCCGGGTGAACGGCGTTAGAGGGCCTGCGCGTTCGTCGCGCGGCAACACACCCGGTCGAAGTCGTGGTGCTGACGGGAAGGCCAGAACGGCTCGAGGTCGTGGTCACGACCCGTCGCGATGTTCCCGTGGCTGCCCATGACCCCATTGAAGCAGACGGCAGGGGCGGCGGTCGTTCCCTCTCGTCTGCTGATACGGCCCTTCGGCCAACCCTTGGCGTGAATTCGCCCCTCCGGTCCGGCATGCCGAAGGGGACGCCCGCCGGACCGGCGGGCGCCCCCTTCAGGAACGCAGGGACCCATCGGGTCAGACCTGACCGGCCTTCTCCAGGGCGGTGCAGCAGGTGTCGACGAGCAGACGCGTCACGACGTACGGGTCGACGTTCGCGTTCGGGCGGCGGTCCTCGATGTAGCCCTTCTGCTCCACCTCGACCTGCCACGGGATACGGACCGAGGCGCCGCGGTCGGAGACCCCGTACTTGTACTCGTCCCACGGGGCGGTCTCGTGCAGACCGGTCAGGCGGTCGTCGATGCCGGCGCCGTAGTTCTTGACGTGGTCCATCGGCTTGGAGCCCTCGCCGAGGGACTCGCAGGCGGTGATGATCGGGGCGTAACCCTCGCGCATCGCCTTCGTGGAGAAGTTCGTGTGCGCGCCCGCGCCGTTCCAGTCGCCCTTCACCGGCTTCGGGTCGAGCGTCGCCGACACCTTGAAGTCCTCGGCGGTGCGGTAGAGCAGCCAGCGGGCGACCCACAGCTGGTCGGAGACCTCGAGCGGCGCGAGCGGGCCGACCTGGAACTCCCACTGGCCCGGCATGACCTCGGCGTTGATGCCGGAGATCCCGAGGCCCGCCTTGAGGCAGTTCTCCAGGTGCGCCTCGACGACGTCACGGCCGAAGATCTCGTCCGCGCCGACGCCGCAGTAGTAGCCGCCCTGCGCGGCCGGGAAGCCGCCGACGGGGAAGCCGAGCGGACGGTCGCCCTCGAAGAAGGTGTACTCCTGCTCGATGCCGAAGATCGGCTCCTGCGAGGCGAAGCGCGCCTCGACCTCGGCCAGCGCGGCACGGGTGTTGGACTCGTGCGGCGTCATGTCCGTGTTGAGGACCTCGCAGAGCACGAGCACGTCGTTGCCGCCGCGGATCGGGTCAGGGCAGGTGAAGACCGGCTTGAGCACGCGGTCGGAGGCGTGACCCTCGGCCTGGTTGGTGCTGGATCCGTCGAAGCCCCAGGTGGGGAGCTCCGCGCCGTCCGTCATGATCTTCGTCTTCGAACGGAGCTTGGCGGTCGGCTCAGTGCCGTCGATCCAGATGTACTCAGCCTTGAAGGTCACGGGGCCCATCCTTTTTGACGCTCGGTACGGCGCAGAACGTGCGGGTGCTGCGGTGCCGTGGTGATGCCGCGCAGCCTGCCAACGCGCGATTTCCCGGCCATTGCTCGAATGTGAACCCCGTGTTACCTGCGGTGGCTGTGGCTCACCTCACGCCCCGCCGCGCGCCCCGGCTCATTTGATGACGGCGTCGGCGACCGCGATGAGCAGCCCGATTGTCCCGGGCCGCGCGCGCCGCCGAGTTCCCGGGCTGAGGTGCCCTCGGCCCCGCAGCGGTGGCGGCTACCTGGACAGCGCGTCCCGTACCGCCTCCTCCGTGCGCGCCACCACCGCGGTGCCGTCGTCAGCGGTGATGATCGGCCGCT
Organism: Streptomyces longisporoflavus; assembly: GCF_014649775.1. Classification (GTDB taxonomy): domain Bacteria; phylum Actinomycetota; class Actinomycetes; order Streptomycetales; family Streptomycetaceae; genus Streptomyces; species Streptomyces longisporoflavus. The sequence continues at coordinate 342,224 of NZ_BMTR01000005.1, forward strand.
GGATGAGCTCGGGGTGCTCGGAGAGGGCGGTGATCCAGCGGTCGCGGCCGGAGGCGTCGCGCGGCCAGGCCTCCCGGTCCTTCAGGTTCAGCTCCTTGGCGGCGTCCTCCCCGGTGCGCGTGATGTCCCACGGCTCCAGGCCGAGCCGGCCGAGGACGGCGCGGATCTCGTCCTCGCCGGGGACGTCGTCGAGGTAGCGCCGGACGGTGTACTCCGCGCCCTCCGCGTCGAGCAGCGTGAGCGCGCCGCGGCACTTCGAGCAGGCGGGATTGATCCAGATCTCCATGCCGCACACGCTACCCGCGACCCTCCGGGGACTCACCCGTCACAGCGCCCGAAAGCCCGTCTGGCCAGCGGCGATTGTCAGTGCCCGGCAGTAGAATTGAAGCAGTGTTCGAGGGTTCCCGACGGGGGTTCCTGACCGCGACAGGAGGATGCCTGTGCCCGCTGCCGCACTTACATCGAAGTCGAAGCGCAACGCTTCCCGGCCCGTGATCATCGACCCGACGTACGCACCACTGGAGAAGCGACCGCTCCCGGCCGGACGGCCGCGCGAGTGGTACATCACGCACAACCGGCGCCTGAAGGCCATGCGTCTGGCGATAGCACTGCTCGACTCGGGCGTCTATCTGGCGAACCAAGCGAGCAACACCCGTATCCGGAGCATGGCGGAGGACGTGGGCATCCACCCGCCGTCGGACATCACCTGCCACATGGTGCGCGCCCTGATGCGCTACAGCCGCTGAGCGGTCGCACGGACGTCTGCGGGCGGGGGCCGAACGCCCCCGCCCGCACACGTGGTGCACGCCGACCGCGTGACGCGGCCGGAACCCGCCCCCTCGCCCTCGCCCAGCCCCTGTGCACCCTCGAGCGGTTGTACCGGCCAAGGGGGTGGCGGCGTGGGTGGTGGCGGGCGGAAGCTGATGTCATGGGGAGCTGGGGGCCCCGGGGGCTGAGGCGTACGCGTGCCGGGCACGACGAACAGGTGCCCCGGCCCCGTTTCGCGTCGGCCCTCCGCCTGCGGCGGCACGGGCCGCCGCAGGAAGAAGGCTGCCGCCGGGAGCCGACGGAGAGGGGGGCGGGGAGCGATGACCACTCCAGAAGAGCGCGCCCGGCAGGGCAGGGCTGCCCGCAAGAACGCCTCCCGGTCCTCGCACGGGGCCTGGATACCCTCCGCCGATCGCGCCGACCCGGTGGCCGTGCTCGAACGGCAGGGCGCGGACCGCGTCCAGGAACTGCTGCCCGTCCGGTACGCCCGCATGGCAGCCTCCCCCTTCTCCTTCCTCCGGGGCGCCGTCGCCGTCATGGCGGGGGACTTGGCCGTCCAGTGGAACACCGGGCTCACGGTCCAACTCTGCGGCGACGCAAACCTGTTGAACTTCGGACTGTTCGCATCACCGGAACGCGGCCTGCTCTTCGACCTCGACGACTTCGACGAGACCTGCCCCGGCCCCTTCGAGTGGGACGTCAAACGCCTGGCCGCGAGCATCGCCGTGGCATCCCGCGGCAGCGGCCGGCCGGAGAGCGCGGCGCACGAGGCATGCCGCGCGGCGGTGTCGGCGTACCGCACGTCGATGAGGCGCCTCGCGGGACTGGGCGAACTGGCCGTCTGGTACGAACACATGGACACGCAGGGCCTGTCGAAGCTCATCGGCTCCACGCCCAACGGCGCGCGCGGATCGCGCGCCTCCGACGCGGCGGCCCGCCGCACGACCCTCCGGTCGGTCGGCAGGCTGACACAGGAGGTGAACGGCGTCCGCCGCATCATCCACGACCCGCCGCTCCTCGAACCCGCGGGCCCGCCGGACATCGCCGCTCTGCGCAAGATCTTCGGCGACTACCGCTCCACGCTCTCCGAGGAGCGCCGACTCCTCCTGGACCGCTACCACTTCGTGGACGCGGCGCGGAAGGTGGTGGGCGTGGGCGGCGTCGGCACCCGCTGCTACATCGTGCTCCTCGCCGGGCGCGACGCCGACGACCCGCTCTTCCTCCAGATCAAGGAAGCGGTCCGCTCGGTCTACGAGGAGCACCTCCCGGCGGGCCCGTACGTCCACCCCGGCCACCGTGTGGTCGCCGGCCAGCGTCTCCTCCAGGCGGCAGGAGACATCTTCCTCGGCTGGATGACGGGCCCCCGCGGCCGCGCCTTCTACTGGCGCAGGCTCCGTGACGTGCGGGGCGCGGCGGACGTCGAGGCCATGTCCGCCGCCCGGCTGCGCTCGTACGCCCGGCTCTGCGGCACGGCCCTGGCGCGCGCCCACGCCCGCTCCGGCGACCGCATCGCCATCGCCGCCTACCTGGGCGGCGCCGACACGTTCGACCGGGCGGTAGCGGACTTCGCGCTGCGCTACGCCGCGCAGAACGCGCAGGACCACGCGGCGCTGACCGACGCGATCGCCTCGGGTCTGGTGAACGCCGCGGGCCCGGACGGTGCCGCGTCGCAGGAGCGAGCAGGCGAGCCCTGACCCGGCCGGGGGCCCGGCCCGCAGTCTTGCCTGCAGTCCGGCCAGGGTCCGGGTGGCCCGGCCTGCGGTCCGGCCAAGGGTCCGGGTGGCCCGGCCGAGCTAGCCGATCTGGTCCGGTGTCACCGTCAGCCACCGCTTGTCGGCGGTCACCTTCTGGCCGAGTTCACGCTGCCGGTCGGCGTTCTTCCGCTTCATCCCGTCCAGTTCCTTCATGTACGAGTCCTTGCGGTTGACCCAGACCCGCGCCCCGCCGTGTGCCACGTCCGCCGAGTGGAACAGCATCGGCCCGTCGCTCTTGGGGGTGTCGCCCGCCACCAGGACGGGCTTCTTCCACTCGTCGATGTACGTGTTGATGGCCGCGGGCTTGCCCTGGTACCAGGTGAGCGGCGCCCACAGATTCGGCGTCAGCTCGCGCCCCGCGAGCTTCTTCTGGTCGAAGCGGCCCTCCGCGATCTCCTTGCGGGAGCTGGTGACCTCACCGGTCTTGCGGTCCTTGAGCTGCAGGCCGACGCCGATGACGTTCTCGGGCTTCACGTCGTAGCCGTACTTCGGGTCGGAGAGCACCATCCGGACCAGGTCCTCGCTGGCCGCGCTGACGACGTAGACCTCGATGCCGTGCCCCCGCAGGGCCTTGTAGAGCTCCTGCATGCCGGTGAAGAACTCGGGCTTCTTCACCTCGGTCTTCGTCAGCTTCCCGTCCTCGTAGTACTCGGCGGGAATGGGCTCGTCGTGCGCGAGCAGCTCGTCGACGTAGCCCTTGAGCTCCTTCAGCGTGAAACCGGAGAAGATCTGTGCGGCCCACGGGTAGCAGACCTGGTCGTCGACCTCGCAGAGCCGGTTGTAGTAGCTGTAGAGGCTCTCCTTGTGCTTCGCCGTGTCCTTGAACGGAATGATCTTCAGCGACGGGTCCATCGACTTGCGGGTCAGCACCCCCTTCATCTCCAGGAAGGGCAGGAGGGACTCCTCCAGGTCGTTGCGGTACGTCGTGTTGTCCGCGTCGAAGACGGCGTACGCGCCCTTGTCGCCGTTCTCCGCGATGACCTTGCCCAGCTTCTTCGCGACCGGCTTCGGCCAGTGCTTCAGCCCGGCCGCGGCCTCGGAGCTCCTGGCGGCCGTCTTCGCGGAGGCGTCCGCGGCCGTCGCGTCCGTGCTCGGCCAGAGCGCCGTCCCCGCGATGACGGCCGCGGTGAGCGCGCCCGCCGTGCCGAGTACGGCAAGCTTGCCCGTTGCCTTTGATGCCATGGTTCTGTGCCCCCTGAGAGCGGTCTGCGCCCCGTCCGGAGCGGCGGGTCATCGTATGAGGCGGGGCGGCGGATTCCCATGATCGACATCACCGGACGGAACGGGCATGGGACGCCCTGGCGCGGGTAGCAGCGACGGACGGTCACACGCTTTTGCGGGCCTGCTCCGGAGCGGCGCCCGCCGCATACTGGAAGGCATGGAGACCGTCTCCCCGGAGTTCGTACGGGCCGCTCCGCGGCTCGACGGCATGGTGGTGTCCGCCGTCGGCTACCGCACGTCGGGCGAGCAGCCGGGCCTGCACCGCGGCCTGCCGTCCCCGTATCTGACGCTGATCTTCTCGCTGGACGGCCCCGTCGCCACCGGCCACAGCCCCGAGCACGCGACCGGCCCCGACGCCACGCGCACGGACATCGTCCTGGGCGGCCTGCACCAGACCCCTGCGTACGTCGTACGGCCCGAGCACGAGGCGGGCATCCAGCTCGCCGTGCACCCGCTCGCCGCCCGCGCCCTCTTCGGCGTACCGGCGTCGGAGCTGGCGGGCGACCTGGTGACGCCGGGCGCGGAAGTGATGGGGCGCCACGCCGCCGACGTACGGGAGCTGCTGTGCGAGCAGAACGGCTGGGAGCAGCGGTTCGACTCGCTGTCCGCCTACCTGCGGCGGCGCGCGGCCGATGCCGACGCCGATGCCGCAGGAGCCGTACGTCCTGAGGTCGCCGAGGCCTGGGCCTGGCTGGCCCGGCACCGGGGTATCGGCACCCTGCGCGGCCTCTCCCGGCACGTCGCGCTCAGCGAGCGCCGCCTCACCACGCTCTTCCGCGCCGAGACGGGCCTGAGCCCGAAGCAGGCGGGCCGCCTGATGCGCTTCCAGCGCGCACGCAACGCCGTGGTGCGCTCCGTCGCGTCGGGCGCCGCCCCTGACCTGGCCCGCGTCGCCGCCGACTGCGGGTACTACGACCACTCCCACCTGGTGCGGGACTTCCGGCAGTACACCGGGGTGAGCCCCAGCGGCTGGCTGGCCGAAGAGTGCCGGAATATCCAAGCCGGGAGCCATGGCGGGGGCGAAGAGTAGAACCCATGAACACCACCGAGAAGCAGAACCAGCAGCCCCAGTCCCCTTCCGCCGGGCGCGCTCCCAGCGTCTGGCCGACCCTCCAGGCGCACGACGCCCCCGCCCTGATCGACTTCCTGGTCGGCACGGTCGGCTTCCTGCGCACCGCCGTCTACGAGGACGGCGGCAGCGTCGCCCACGCCGAGCTCGACTGGCCCGAGGGCGGCGCGATCATGCTCGGCTCGTACGACGACGGAACCGGAGACTGGTGCCTGAAGCCGGACACCTTCGGCACGTACGTCGTCACCGACCACGTGGACGACCTCTACCAGCGGCTCACCGCGGCCGGCGTGAAGATCATCCGGGAGATCGAGGACCAGCCGTACGGCAGCCGGGAGTTCGCGATCGCCGACCCCGAGGGCAACAAGTGGTCCTTCGGCACCTACCGCGGCGCGCCGCGGCCCGACGGGGCATCCTGACCGGCTTGACGGCAGCCTCGCTGACCTCGCGTGATAGCTTGCGAGCGCCAGTCAACCCACACCAGGGCCAGGGAATCCGGTGCGAATCCGGAACTGACGCGCAGCGGTGAGGGGGAACGGGCGGGGCCACGGCCACTGGGCGTCCACGGACGCCCGGGAAGGCGCCCCGTCCGGCCGATCCCCGAGTCCGAAGACCTGCTGGCGCCTTTGCCCGCGCACCGAGCGGCGGAGGTGATGAAGCAGGCCAGGCTCCGCGTATGAGCCGTGAGACTCAAGGGATCGTGTGTCCTCCACAGCCCGTCGTGTACGTATAACCGGCTTTCTCGCCGCGGCCCTGGCCGTCACCCTGAGTGCCTGCGGCTCGTCCGGAGGCTCCTCGGGCTCCTCAGGCGCATCGGGTTCATCGGGCTCATCGGGTTCCTCGGCCGAGAAGGCCGACGGCTACCCGGTCACCCTCACCTCCTGCGGCAGGAAGGCGGAGATCAAGGCGCCGCCGCGGCGTGCGGTCTCCCTCGATCAGGGCTCCACCGAGATCCTGCTCTCCCTCGGCCTCGCGGACCGCATGGTCGGCACCGGTACCTGGACGGACCCGGTCCGCAAGGGCCTTGAGAAGGAGAACGCCAAGGTCGACCGGCTGGCCGACAGGTACCCCTCGTTCGAGAAGGTCCTCGCCAAGGAGCCGGACTTCGTCACCGCCTCCTTCATGGCGACGGTCAGCAAGGGCGGCGTCGCCGACCGCGCCAAGTTCGCCGAACTCGGCGTACCCGCCTATGTCTCGCCGTCCGACTGCGCGGGCAAGGACAACAGCGGCGACGGCGACGGCAAGCGCGTCAAGACGCTGACCATGGACACGGTCTACGGCGAGGTGCGGGACCTGGCCGAGGCCTTCGGGGTCGAGAAGCGCGGCGAGCGCCTCATCGCGGATCTCAAGGGCCGGGTGGCGAAGGCCAGGAAGACCATCGAGAAAGCCGACGCGTCCGGTACTTCCCTCCTCTACTGGTTCGCCAACTCCGACGCTCCCTACATCGCGGGCTGCTGCGGAGCGCCGGGCATCATCACCCGCGAACTCGGCGTGAAGAACGTCTTCGACGACACCCGCGAGGAATGGCCCCAGATCAACTGGGAGACGGTGGCGGACCGCGACCCCGACGTCCTGGTCATCGGCGACCTCACCCGCAAGTCGCAGACGGCCGAGAGCGCGAAGAAGAAGATCGAGTTCCTGGAGTCCAACCCGGCCACCAAGAACCTGACCGCCGTGAAGAAGAAGCGGTACGTACTGCTCAGCGGCCAGGCCATGAACCCGACCATCCGTACGGTGGACGGCGTGGAACAAGTCGCCGACGCCTTGCGCGAGTTCGGCCTCGCCAAGTGAGGGCAGCCGCGCCCGGCTGCATACGTTCCGCCCTGCTCTGGACGGCGGGCCTCGCCGCCCTCGTCCTCTCCGTGGCGGTGGCCGTCACCATCGGGCCGGCGGACATCTCCGTACCGGACGTGTGGTCGGCGGTGGCGGCCCACCTCGGACGGGGCGAGGCGACACTGACGCCGATCCGGGACGGCATCGTCTGGAACCTGCGCATGCCGCGCACGCTCCTCGCGGCGGTCTGCGGCGCTGGCCTCGCGGTCTGCGGAACGGTCCTCCAGTCCCTCCTGCGCAACCCGCTCGCCGACCCGTTCGTGCTCGGCGTCTCGTCGGGCGCGTCCACGGGGGCGGTCGCGATCGTCGTCCTCGGGGTCGGCGGGGGAGCGGTGTCGATCTCGGCGGGCGCGTTCGTGGGCGCCGTCGTGTCGTTCGCCCTCGTCCTGCTGCTCAGCCACGCCCTGGGCGGGAGCGCCGACCGGGTCGTGCTCTCCGGAGTGGCGGCGATGCAGCTGTTCTCGGCGCTCACCTCGTTCGTGATCCTCACGGCGGGTGACGCGGAGACGACGCGGGGCGTCCTGTTCTGGCTGCTCGGCTCGCTGAGCGGGGTCGGCTGGACGGACGTCTGGCTGTGCGGGGCGGTGCTCGTCCTCGCGCTCGTCATCTGCCTGGCGCATGCCCGCACCCTGGACGCGTTCGTGTTCGGCCAGGACGCGGCGGCGACGCTGGGGGTGCACGTGACCCGCACCCGCCTCCTGCTGCTCTGCGTCACGGCCCTTCTGACGGCGGCGCTCGTCAGCAGCGCGGGGGCCATCGGCTTCGTGGGCCTGGTCCTTCCGCACGCGGCCCGCGCCCTGGTCGGCTCGGGGCACGCGCGCCTCCTGCCGGTCACGGCGCTCGCGGGCGCGGTGTTCCTGGTGTGGGTGGACACGCTGGCCCGTACGGTCCTGGACCCGCAGGAGGTCCCGGTGGGCGTGGTGACGTCCCTGATCGGCGTCCCGGCATTCGTCCTGGTCCTCTATCGCACCCGGAAGACGACATGACCCCGAACACGGACTCGGGCCGGCATCGCGACTTCGGCCCGCATAGCGACTTCGGCCTGCATGGCGACTCTGGCCCGCGCACGGGTTCTGGCCCGCGCACGGGCTCTGGCCTGCATGGCGACTCCGGCCGGCGCACGGACTCTGGCTCGCGCACGGGCTCTGGCCCGCATCGCGACTCCGGCCGGCGCACGGACTCCACCCCGCCCCCCGACTCCACCCCACCCCCCGACTCCACCCCGCACACGGGCTCCACCCCGCACCCCGACTCCGGCCTGCGCGCCGACCGCGTGTCCAGAACAGCCGGCGGTCACCTCATCATCGACGGGGTGACACTGGCCCCGCCCCCCGGCGCCACGGTCGGCCTGCTCGGCCCGAACGGGTCGGGCAAGTCCACGCTCCTGCGCGTCCTGGCGGGTGTCCTGGCCCCGGCGTCGGGCGTGGTCACCCTGGACGGCATGCCCCTGCGGGAGGCGGGCCGCCGCACGGTCGCCCGCAGGGTGGCCGTGGTCGACCAGGACGCCACCACGCAGGTCGAGCTGTCGGTGGAGGAGGTCGTACGCCTGGGCCGCATCCCGCACCGCAGACCGTGGTCGCCCTCGACGCACCGGGACGACGAGGCGGTCCACGAGGCCCTGACCCGCACGGGTCTCGCCGACCGGGCTTCCCAGTCCTGGCACACGCTCTCGGGCGGCGAACGCCAACGGGTCCAGATCGCGCGGGCGTTGGCGCAGGACCCTCGTGAACTCCTCCTGGACGAACCGACCAACCACCTGGACATCCAGCACCAACTGGACCTCCTGTCCCTGGTGGCGGACCTCCCCCTGACCAGCGTGATCGCCCTGCACGACCTGAACCTGGCCGCCATGTTCTGCGATCACGTACTGGTCCTGCGCGAGGGCGTGGCCCACGCGGCGGGCACCCCGTCCGAGGTGATCACGGAGGAACTGATCGAGAAGGTGTACGGGGTGCGTGCGGTGGTGACGCCGGCGGACGACGGCCCGGAGTCGCGGCCGTCGATCCGCTACCTGCGCCGATGAACTGAAGCCCCTCCAGCCGCACCAGCCTCTTATGCCCCTCCAGTCCCTCCAGCCCCTCCAGGCTTGTCAGCCCAACCGCAGCCGTTCGGCGAGCCCCGCGGCGGCGAAGGCGGACACCAGATCGTCCCGTCCCTCGGTGAAGTGGGCCCAGCTGTCGAAGTGGACGGGGACGACCCGCCGCGCCCCGAGGATCTTCGCGGCCTCGGCGGCCTGGTTGCTGTCGAGGACGATGGGCGCGCCCTCGAACAGGATGGGGAAGCGGGGAGCACCGGCGAAGAGGACGGCGGTGTCCACCGCCCCGAACCGCGCCGCCGTCTCCCGGACCGCTTCGAGCGAGGCGTTGTCCCCGCTGACGTACACCGTGGGCAGGCCCTCGCCGGTCAGGACGAAGCCGACGACCTCACCGGTGATCGGCTCGACGTCCTCGCGCCTGCCGGGCCCGTGGACGGCGGGGACGCCGGTCACGGTGACGTGCCCGCCGCCGGGCCGGTCGAGCTCGACGGACTCCCAGTCGCCGAGCCCCTTCACCTTGTCCCCGAGGCTCTCGCGCAGGCGGAGCCCGCCGCCGGGGGTGGTGAGGGTGAGCGGTACGCCGGTGAGCAGGGCGCGACCGGAGGTGTCGAGGTTGTCGGGGTGCTCGTCGTGGGAGAGCAGGACGACGTCGACGGGGCCGAGGTCGTCCGGGGTGATGGCGGCGGGCGCGGTCTTGGTCAGGCCGGGGCCGCCCGGGGCCGGGTAGTCGCCGGGGGCGTCGAAGGTCGGGTCGGTGAGGAACCTGAGACCGCCGTACTCGAAGAAGGCGGTGGGACCGCCGAAGACGCGGACGGGGATCTGCTCGTCGCTCGAACCGGACGTGCCGAAAGCAGCAGCCATGACAGACACATGCCTCACGGTTGGGGGAAGGTTAATCCGTGAGAAACCGTAACCGTTTCTCACGGATGAAGGCAAGGCGTAACATGAGATACGTGAAAGAAACCCTGACCGCGGAGTCGGCGCCACCGCCCGCGCCGGGTGCGGAGCAGTACCCCGCACTGGACTTCGCCAACAGCGCCATCGCCCTGCCCGGCGGCCAGTTCGCCGACTTCCTCGGCACCCCGGAAGCCGCGAACCAGTGGCTCGCCGACCGCGACCTGGCCCCGGCGGACGCGGGCCTCCAGGAGATGTGCACGGCTCAGCTGCGCACCCTGCGCGAACAGATCCGGGCCCTGCTCGCGGCCAGGCTGAACGGCTGCGCGCCCCCGGCAAGCGCACTCGCCGCCGTCAACGAAGCCCTGACCAAGGCACCCGCGGCCTCCCTCCTCCACTGGGACCCCGCCCGCGGCCTCCACCGCGCCGCGTCCCACCCCACCACGCAGATCGTCGAACACGCCCTGGCGACCCTCGCCGCGGACGCGGCGACCCTCCTCACGGCCCCCGACGTCACCCGCCTCACGGCCTGCGGCTCCCCACCCTGCAACCGCTACCTGCTACGCCACGGCCGCCGCCACTGGTGCTCCACGAGATGCGGCGACAGAGCCCGCGCGGCCCGCGCGTACGCCCGCCGCACCCAGCCGAAGACGACCTGAGCGACACACGACAAACAGCGAGGGCCGCCGCCTCCCGGGGGAGGCGGCGGCCCTCGCTGCTGTGTCAGACCTGACGGCTCAGTCGGCCTAGATGTCGAAGTAAAGCTCGAACTCGTGCGGGTGCGGGCGCAGCTGGATCGGGGCGATCTCGTTCGTGCGCTTGTAGTCGATCCACGTCTCGATCAGGTCGGCCGTGAAGACGCCGCCCGCCTGGAGGTACTCGTTGTCCGCCTCGAGGGCGTCGAGGACCGCGGGGAGGGAGGTCGGGACCTGGGCGACGCCCGCGTGCTCCTCGGGAGCCAGCTCGTAGAGGTCCTTGTCGATCGGCTCCGGCGGCTCGATCTTGTTCTTGACGCCGTCGAGGCCGGCCATCAGGAGCGCCGAGAACGCCAGGTACGGGTTCGAGGACGGGTCCGGCGCGCGGAACTCGACGCGCTTGGCCTTCGGGTTCGAGCCCGTGATCGGGATACGCATGGCCGCCGAGCGGTTGCGCTGCGAGTACACCATGTTGACCGGGGCCTCGAAGCCCGGGACCAGGCGGTGGTACGAGTTCACCGTCGGGTTGGTGAAGGCGAGCAGCGAGGGGGCGTGCTTGAGGATGCCGCCGATGTAGTAGCGGGCGGTGTCCGAGAGGCCGGCGTAGCCCTGCTCGTCGTAGAACAGCGGGTCGCCGTTGGACCACAGCGACTGGTGGACGTGCATGCCCGAGCCGTTGTCACCGAAGATCGGCTTCGGCATGAAGGTCGCGGTCTTCTGGTTGCGCCAGGCGACGTTCTTCACGATGTACTTGAAGAGCATCAGGTCGTCGGCCGCGGCGAGCAGCGTGTTGAACTTGTAGTTGATCTCCGCCTGGCCGGCCGTGCCGACCTCGTGGTGCTGGCGCTCGACCTGAAGGCCGTTCTTGTCCAGCTCCAGGGAGATCTCGGCACGCAGGTCGGCGAAGTGGTCGACCGGCGGGGCGGGGAAGTAGCCGCCCTTGTAGCGGACCTTGTAGCCGCGGTTGTTCTCGACCGCACCGGTGTTCCAGGCGCCCGCCTCGGAGTCGATGTGGTAGAAGCTCTCGTTCGCCGACGTCTGGAAGCGGACGTTGTCGAAGACGTAGAACTCGGCCTCGGGACCGAAGTACGCGGTGTCCGCGATGCCGGTCGACGCGAGGTAGGCCTCGGCCTTCTTGGCGATGTTGCGCGGGTCACGGCTGTACTGCTCGCCCGTGATCGGGTCGTGGATGAAGAAGTTGATGTTGACGGTCTTGTCGCGGCGGAAGGGGTCGACCCGGGCGGTCGACAGGTCCGCGCGCAGCGCCATGTCGGACTCGTGGATGGCCTGGAAGCCGCGGATCGACGATCCGTCGAACGCCAGCTCCTCGTTCGGGTCGAACGCCGCTGCCGGGATCGTGAAGTGCTGCATCACTCCGGGCAGGTCGCAGAACCGGACATCTACGAACTTCACGTCCTCGTCCGCGATGAACTTCTTTGCGTCGTCGGCGTTCTGGAACATCCAACTCCTCCTACTCCCGACCCCCAGGCGGGGACGGGGTTGCAGCTCGTTGTGCGGCCAGTGCGGTGGCACACGCTGGGACCCGACCATAGGGACGGGGGATTTCTCAAGCATGACCCATTTGTTTCGCCGAAGTTAACCGCGGCGGGTTCGGGCCAGGTGTCATTCGCCCTACCCCGAGCGTCCTCGTACGAAAACGGGCGCAGTACCGTGGACGGGTGGACAACAGGCAAGTAATCGGATCGTGGCTCTCCGGCCCCCGTGCGGCGGCGGAGGACGCGGGCGTCGACTTCGGATACCGCGGCGAACAGCTCGGCCTGCCGAGGGAGGGGCCGGGTTCGATCGCCCGGCCCGGGCGGCGCATGGGCGCCCTCGCGGTGGACTGGGCCCTGTGCATGCTCATCGCATACGGTCTGTTCGCTCGCGGTGACATGCAGGCGATGGGGAACTGGGCGCTCGGCATCTTCTTCGTGATGACCGTCCTGACGGTCGGCACGGTCGGCTGCACCCCCGGCAAGGCCCTCCTCCGGCTGCGCGTCGTCGCCGAGGGCGGCGGTCGCCTCGGCTTCGGCCGGGTCCTCCTGCGCAGCGTGCTGCTGTGCGTTGGCATCCCCGCCCTGATCTGGGACCGCGACGGCCGCGGCCTGCACGAGCGTCTCGCCCGCGCCGTCCAGGTGCGGATCTGACCCCGAGGATTCAATGAGCAGAGCGTTCAGCGCACGACGAAGGCCCCGGAACCGATCGGTTCCGGGGCCTTCGTCACGTAGAGGCAAGTACGTCACGCAGTGACGAGTAGAGGCAGAGGCGGGGAGTTACCGCATCTTCGGGCCGCCGCGAGGCATCCGCATGCCCTTCGGCATGGGCCCCTTCGGGAGCGGCATGTTGCTCATGAGGTCCCCCATCGCGCGCAGCCGGTCGTTCGTCGCCGTGACCTGGGGGCCCTGGAGGACGCGGGGCAGCTTCAGAAGCGTCGTACGCAGCTTCTTCAGCGGGACCTGGCCCTCGCCGGTGCCGACGATGACGTCGTGGACCGGGACGTCGGAGACGACGCGGGCCATCCGCCTCTTCTCGGCGGCCAGCAGGCTCTTCACGCGGTTCGGGTTGCCCTCGGCGACGAGCACGATGCCCGCCTTGCCGACCGTGCGGTGCACGACGTCCTGGCTGCGGTTCATCGCCACCGCCGGGGTCGTCGTCCAGCCGCGGCCGATCTTGTCGAGCACCGCGGCCGCCGCACCGGGCTGGCCCTCCATCTGCCCGAAGGCGGCACGCTCGGCCCTGCGCCCGAAGACGATCGCCATCGCGAGGAAGGCGAGCACAAAGCCGAGAATGCCGAGATAGATCGGGTGACCGATCAAGAAGCCGATCGCGAGGAAGACACCAAAGGTGACGATTCCCACAGCCGCGATGATGAGACCGATCCGCGGATCGGCCCTGCGGGTCATCTTGTAGGTCTGAGCGATCTGCTTGAGTCGCCCGGGGTTCGCGGCGTCCGCCGCGGTTTCCTTCCTCGCCATGTCGTGAAGTCTACGTGCCCCTGGAAGTGACTACGACGTGTGGGTTGGCATGGCCTCTTCGAGCACGCGCAGCGCCTCCGCCCGGTCCTTGGCGCGGCGCCGGTCGTCGAGCACGGATGTCCAGGCGTTGCGGCGGGCGGTGCGCTGGCCGCCGCTCATGAGGATCGACTCGACGGCGCGCAGTGCGTCGGTGACGGACGGGATGGCGGTGGCGCGTACGGGCGCGGCCTGCATGGTGGGGCCCTCCTGGGCGGTCATGGGTAGGGCTGTACGTGGGGTAATTCCAGGGTCACTGATTGGTGTTACCAGGGCGTGACTGGCCGGTCAAACACGGATGAAGCCCTGACGCCGGGCCGTAAAACCCTGACGCGGCCCGTACGGACCCCTCACCTGCGGGGACTGTACGGGCCGCGTCATCTCGGCCACTACTGGTCAGTAGTCACTTGTGCGCCGATTCACACAGTCGGGCTGCTCCGGGAGGATCAGACCGCCTGCGAAGCGACGTAGGCCCCGCGCTTCTCGATCGCCATCTGGTAGAGGCGCCCCGCGCGGTACGAGGAGCGGACCAGCGGTCCAGACATGACGCCGGAGAAGCCGATCTCCTCGGCCTCCTCCTTCAGCTCCACGAACTCCTGCGGCTTGGCCCAGCGCTCCACGGGGTGGTGGCGCGGCGTCGGGCGCAGGTACTGCGTGATCGTGATGAGCTCGCAGCCCGCGTCGTGCAGCGCGTGCAGCGCCTCGCTGATCTCCTCGCGCTCCTCGCCCATGCCCAGGATGAGGTTCGACTTGGTGACCAGACCGGCCTCACGGGCGCGGGTGATGACCTCCAGCGAGCGCTCGAAGCGGAAGCCGGGGCGGATGCGCTTGAAGATGCGCGGCACGGTCTCCACGTTGTGCCCGAGGACCTCGGGGCGCGAGGAGAAGACCTCGGCCAGCTGGTCGGGGTCCGCGTTGAAGTCGGGGATGAGCAGCTCGACCTTGGTCTGGCCCTCCGCGCGCTCCGCCGTCATCGCGTGGATCTGGCGAACGGTCTCCGCGTACAGCCAGGCGCCGCCGTCGTCCAGGTCGTCGCGGGCGACGCCGGTGATCGTGGCGTAGTTCAGGTCCATCGTGACGACGGACTCACCGACGCGACGGGGCTCGTCGCGGTCGAGCGCCTGCGGCTTGCCCGTGTCGATCTGGCAGAAGTCGCAGCGCCGGGTGCACTGGTCACCGCCGATGAGGAAGGTGGCCTCGCGGTCTTCCCAGCACTCGTAGATGTTGGGACAGCCCGCCTCCTGGCAGACCGTGTGCAGGCCCTCGCTCTTCACGAGGTTCTGCATCTTCGTGTACTCGGGGCCCATTTTCGCCCGAGTCTTGATCCACTCGGGCTTGCGCTCGATGGGGGTCTGGGCGTTCCGGACCTCCAGGCGCAGCATCTTGCGTCCGTCGGGTGCGACTGCGGACACATCGGCTCCCTGTAGCTTCGATTCTTCGGCGCACACCAGGGTACGCCCGTGATGTCGTTGGGCTTACGCTCGGCCAACCTCCGGCCGACGGGGTGCATTCCCCGAAGCCCGTGCCGGCTAGGCGGTCGCCTTCTCTGCTTCCGGGCGCTCAACCGTGTTTTCGGCGTTCCCGGCCGTCTTCTCCACGACCCGCGGCTTGAGTTCCGCGTTCTCCAGGACGTCCCGCAAGTGCTTCTCGGCGACGGGCAGGACGTCGGCGATCGTGACCTCGCGGCCCAGTTCGTACGAGAGCGAAGTCACGCCGGCGTCCCGGATGCCGCACGGGATGATCTTGTCGAACCAGGTGTTGTCCGGGTTCACGTTCAGCGCGAAGCCGTGCATCGTCACGCCCTTGGCGACGCGGATGCCGATGGCCGCGATCTTGCGGTCCTCGCGGCGCTGGCCCGCGTTGGACGGGGCGTACTCCGGACCGTTGAACCGGGCGTCGAACTCGTCGTCCTGCGTCCGGGGGTCGAAGTCAAGGGTCAGGCCGCCGAGCGCCGGACGCTCCTCGACGGGGTCGCCGAGGACCCATACACCGCTGCGGCCCTCGACGCGGGACGTTTCCAGGCCGAACTCCGCACACGTACGGATAAGAGCCTCTTCAAGACGGCGTACATGTGCTACGACGTCCACCGGGCGCGGCAGCTTCTGGATCGGGTAGCCCACGAGCTGGCCGGGGCCGTGCCAGGTGATCTTGCCGCCGCGGTCCACGTCCACCACGGGGGTGCCGTCCAGCGGGCGCTCGCTGTCCTCGGTGCGGCGGCCCGCGGTGTAGACCGGCGGGTGCTCGAGCAGCAGACACGTGTCCGGGAGTTCGTCGGCGAAACGGCCGGCGTGCACGCGGCGCTGCTCGTCCCAGGCCTCCTGGTACTCGACCGCGTCCGGGCCGAAGCCGAGACGGACGAACTGAAACTCACTCACGGCAAGTGCCTCCCTAGAACCTGCACCGTGCACATATCGCGCCCCAGCCACTGTACGGGCCGCGGATTCTCGTCAGTCCTCCGGTCAATCCTCACACGATCGGATGAACGCGGGTCGAAGGCCGGGATGAGGCCGGTGGGGGCCGCTACATTCACGCCGTCCACGGAGCCATAAGGGCTGCTCAAGCAACGCCCGAAAGGCAGGAGACCGCACAGCTGATGACGGAACGACCTCCGCAGCGCACGCCAAACCGCCAGCTAGCCGCACTCATCTCAGAAGCCGGCTTCTCCAATGCGGGGCTCGCGCGCCGCGTCGATCAGCTGGGTCTCGAGCACGGTCTCGATCTGCGGTACGACAAGACATCGGTGACCCGGTGGCTGCGCGGCCAGCAGCCGCGTGGCACCACGCCAGCCCTCATCGCGGAGGTCTTCACGCGGCGGTTGGGGCGCAGACTTTCCGCGCAGGATCTCGGGCTCGACGCGTGCGCGCCGGTGTACGCCGGTCTTGAGTTCGCGGCGAGCCCCGAAGAGGCGATCGACATCGTGGGCGGGCTCTGGCGCAAGGACTCCGGGAGCCACGCCGAGCTGCGGAAGATCGCCTTCACCCCGGCAGGGCTCGTCGTCCCGAGCAGGGACTGGCTCATCGGCCGCGCCGACGACCGGGTGGGGCGTGGTGACCACGGCCTCAACGGCGGCCGCGTGCCCACGCAGGGCCGCCCGGCCGTGCCCCGCCAGCGCAAGGAGCCAGAGCGCGGCGCCGGGGCGAGGGTGACGAGCGGCGACATCTCGGCCCTGCGCTCCGTCGGCGAACTCTTCCGGGCGCTCGACCACGCGTACGGCGGCGGGCACGCCCGGCAGGCACTCGTGCGCTATCTGGAGCACGAGGCCGAGCCGATGCTGCGCGGCACGTACGGCGAACAGGCCGGACGGCGGCTCTTCGCCGCAGCCGCCGACCTCACCCGGCTCGCGGGCTGGACCTCGTACGACATCGCGGCCCACGGGCTCGCCCAGCGCTATTACGTCCAGGCGCTGCGGCTCTCGCAGGCGGCGGGCGACCGCGCGTACGGCTCGTACGTCCTGGTCACGATGAGCCGGCAGGCCGTCTATCTCGGGCACGGCAGAGAGGCGGTGCAGCTGGCTCGGGTGGCCCAGCAGGGCGTCGGATCGTCGGCGCCGCCCGTCGTACAGGCCCTGCTGCACTCGGTGGAGGCGCGCGGGCACGGGGTGCTCGGCGAGGTGCGGGCCTGCACGGCGTCGATGGTGCGGGCCGAGCGCGCCCTGGAGACGGCACGGCCGGGCGACGAAGTCCCCTACTGGGCGCGTTTCTTCGACGAGGCGCAGCTCGCGGACGAGTTCGGGCACTGCCACCGCGACCTCCAGCAGTACCGCGTGGCCGCCCAGCACGCGGAGCGCTCGCTCCAACTGCGCGCTCCCGGGTACGCCCGCAGCCGCCTGTTCTGCCGGGTGGTGCTCGCCACCTCGCGCCTGGGCCTCGGCGAGCTGGAGCAGGCCTGCCAGCTGGGCGCGGAGGCGGCGCAGGCGGCGGGCGAGATGCGGTCGGTGCGGGCGGTCGAGTACGTACGCGACTTCGAGCGGCGTCTTGAGCCGTACAGGGACGCGGCGGCGGTGCGGGGGTACCGGGACCGGGTGTCGGCGCTGAGCTGAGGGCTCGGGAGCTCGGGTGCTCGGGTGCTCGAAGCTCGGGCGCTCGGGTGCGGTGTAAGGGGCGGGTCTGCGCAGGCCCGCCCCTTACACATGCCCTCGGGCGCACGGTTCAGCGCAGGCGTGCGACCTCCTCCGGGGTGAGCGCCTCGTCCCATGTGATGAGTTCGTCGAGGTCGCCCCGCAAGCTCGCCTTCTCCGTGCCGATGGACCGCAGCGGCAGGGGAATCGACGCCGCGACGGAGCCGATCCGCTTCCCGTCGGCGTACAGGGTGGTGTGTCCCGGAGTCGTCACCCACGTCAGCCGGGTCCAGCGGTCGAGCGGCAGCGTGTGGTCGAAGCTGAAATCGGCCGCTCCGTACCGCGTGAAGCCGACCTTGCCGGTGCCGTGCTGCATCAGCTTCAGCGCGCCCGCCTTGGAGCTGAGCAGCACCTGGTCCCCGGTCCGGGCGGTCGGGCGGACCCGCACGGACGCGGTCCACGGCTCGGCGACGTCGAGACCGCCGAAGCCCACGCCGTCCCGGTCGGAGTCGAAGCGCCAGGCCTGGCCGCGCACGCCCGGCACGGGGGTGGGGTTGTTGATGATGTACGAGGTGCCGGACAGGCCACCCGCCACGTCCTCGGCGAGGATCGTGTTGCCGGGACTGCCCGCGTACGTCCAGCCGCTGGGGTACGACGCGTCGTCGAACGTCCAGTGGTGGCTGGGCCGCCCCTCGACCCGCGGTGGCGGTGGCGGTGGCGTTGTGCCCGGAGGGTCGCCTATACGGGCGGCACGGGCCCTGAAGTCGGCGAGCGTGTCCGGGGTCGCGGACTTGTTCCATGCGCGGTCGGCGAGGATCGCGCGGGCGCCCGCCATGCTCTGTTCGAAGTAGCCGTCGTCGGCCCAGAAGTTGTAGTCGGCCCAGTTGGTGACGCCGGAGCCGAGCATGTCCGGGGCGGTGCTCGGCGCCCAGTCGTCGTACATCCAGGGCTCGTCCGGATACAGGTGGTGGTAGTTGTTCGGGGTGTCGTAGAAGGGGCCGATGGCGATCTCGTCGTGGCCCGGGATCCCGGGCTCGGCCTCCGTGCCCTCCCAGGTGAGGAAGACGACCGGGGCGTGGACCTGCTGCTGCGGTGCCGTCAGATGCTCGGATCCGTTGTAGACGGCCGTGCGCTTGCCGTGTGAAGTGACCACGTCGTCCAGGGTGTTGATGTAGCGGTTGAGGAGGTCGCCGAGCGTGGCCACGTCCGGTGCGCTCGCCAGGTAGTTCTTCACGCGCGGGCAATCCGCGAGCTGACCGGGCACCTCCTCGGCGCCGATCGAGAACAGCGGCGCGTCGAACCAGCCCGCGAATTCGTCGACGATCTCCTTCGACTTCGCGATCGCCTTGTCGCTGGTCATGTCGATGATCCAGTCAGGCGTGAGATGCGAGTGCGTGTGCGCGCCGGAGCACGCGCCGGCGCCCGACCCGAAGCCGATGCCGAAAGCCTCGCTGATCACGGTGGCGTGGCCGGGGAGTTCCAGTCCTGGCATCAACTGGACGTGATGGCGGGCCGCGAAGGCCTTCAGGCGCTCGATGTCGGCGCGGCTGTAGCTGTGGTCGGGGTCGGCGAGGCCGGGGAACTTCGGGCTGTGCAGGCGGAAGCCCTCGGACTCGGAGAGGTGCAGGAAGAGGGTGTTGAGCTTTTGGTCGCCCATCCTGCGGATCAGGTTCTCCAGGTAGGAGAGCTGCCAGTACTTGCGGCCCGCGTCGAGATGGACCATGCGGATCGCCTGCGCGGGGCGGTCGGCGGAGCGGGCGCGGGGGACGGCGCGGTGATCGTCGGCCGTTGCGCGCAGGAGCTGGAGGAGGGTGCGGGTGCCGTAGTAGAGGCCGTGGGTGGAGGCGGCCTCGATGCGGATCGGGCCCGCGCTGTCGAAGGTGTAGCCCTCCGCGCCGAGCTTCCCCTCGGTGGTGAGGCCGAGCGTGATGTCTCCGTCGGCGGGGTGGTCCGTGGGCCGGCCCGTTCGGTGGCCCGTGTGGTGGGCGATCCGGGGTGTGATGCCGGTGAGCTGCTTGATCTCCGTACGGAGTTGGGTGGCGAGCTGGCGTACGGACTGGCGTGCCGGGCCGGGGAATTCGGCGCGGCCCGAGGGGAGTGCGGTGGCGTAGGCGGTGCGCGGGTCGATCAGGATGCGGGTGTGCCCGGTGAGTTTCGTACGGCCGTCGAGCGCGGTCCAGTCGGTGGGGCGGGGGACGACGGATGCGACGGACGTCGCTGCGGCCTCCGTGGCGGTTGCGGTGGTCGGCAAAGACAGACCTCCCATGAATAGGCCGAGGATGAGCGGTATCACCGGGATGGTGCGACGCACGTGAGTCCTCCCGCGGCTTGGCGATCCGGTGGGACCGTAGCCGTGGGGTACGGGTGTGGCAAGGGGGGTTGCAGGGATGCGCGGGGGAGGGGGAGTCTTCGCGCGAGCAGGTCGAGGCTGCCACGGAGGCTTGCGTATCGGTCGGCAGAAGTCGTCGGCGGTGGCGTATAGGTCGGATGGGTCAGGCGGCCATCGGAAGCTGCCCCGAGCCATGGGCGGGACCCGCGCCCAGGTCCGCGAGCACGGCCCGCGCGGCACGGCGCCCCGAGTACAGCGCGCCCTGCACCGTGCTGGTGTCCCGGTGCGCCCCGCACACGTAGAGCCCCGAGAGCAGCCTCACCGGGCGGCGCGGATCGTGCGGGGGCGGCATCGCGGGCACCGCCTCGCGCGTGTGATGGACGGCGAGGGTCTCCCACCCGGCGGTCGATGTGCCGTACAGATCGGCGAGATGGGCGAGCACGGCGCGCTCGTCTGGCGGCGGGCCGAGCACGGTCGACGAGATGAGCGCCCGGCCCGCGGGGGCGCGTGAGGGGTCGACATGGCTGATCACGGCCGTGTGCGCGACCGGTCCCGAGCGGTCGGCGTCAAGGAGCAGGGCGGGTTCGGCGAGCGGCGGTTCGGTGGCCGCGTGGTGCAGCACGGTCACCTGGTGGAAGGGCGGTACGCGCAGGCCGGGGAGCAGGTCGGCGGCGGCGCGGGCGTCGGTGGCCAACAGGACGGCGCGGCAGCTCACTTCGCCGTGGTCCGCGGTCGTGACCGAGGTCGTGGAGACGGCTGTGACACGCACGCCGGTGTGCACCGTCCCCGGGGGCAGCGCGGCGGCCAGGAGCTCGGGCAGCACCTCGGCGCCGCCCTCGGGCAGGCACAGCCGGCCACGCGCGAAGGAGCGCAGGGCGAGGTCCGCGCACCGGCTCGACGTCGTCAGGTCCGGGTCGCAGAGGAGCGCCGAGAGCAGCGGGCGCAGGAAGCCGTTGACGGTGCGCGCGGGCAGGCCGCGGGCGAAGAGGGCTTGCGCGGCCGGTAGTTCGGGGCGGGCCAGGAGGCGCTCCGGGGGTGTCGCCGCCAGCTTGGCGAGTGCCGCGCCGAGCCGGGCCTGGTCGAGCGCGCCGCCGAGCGGGGTGGTGCGCGGGGCGGTCCGTGCCGTTCGCGGACCCAGGGGGGCGGTTGCGAGGGCGCGTGCGGCAGTGAGTGCGCCCCTTGCGCGCCGGGGCCCTGTGGGCTCGACGGCGCGGTGGTGCCGACCGCCGCTGTGCACCAGGACGCCGGGCACGAACGGACGCAGTACGAGGCCGTCGAGACCCGGCGTGCGGCGCAGCTCGGGATATGACGTGGTGAGCAGCTGACCGATTCTGTCGAGCCGGAAACCGTCGACCTTCTCCGTGGTCATGCGCCCGCCCACGTAAGGGGCGGCCTCCAGGACGACGGTCGTTACACCGGCCCTGGTCAGCCGACGGGCGGCCGAGAGTCCCGCGACCCCCGCTCCCACGATCACGACATCCGCATGGTGCGCAGGCTCAAGCACGGGCCCCTCCCCGGGGTTGCGCGGCTGCTGGGGACGTCATGCCCTCAACAGGGCTTCGGAATCACCGAGTTCCGCACGAGGGTAGGAGCCATGGCCTTCGGTGGCAGTCGCGCATCGACCGAGCACGGTCGCACGCCGGTCGCACGGAGGACGCACGACGATCGCAGCCGTTAAGAAAGCGAACCGGGAGCGCCGACTACCGCAGTGCCGCGCGGATCGACTCCTCGATGCCGGGGAACGCGAACGAGAACCCCGACTCCAGGAGCCGGGTCGGCAGGACCCGCTGGCTGCCCAGCACGTCACCGGCCATCTCGCCGAGCACGACGCGCAGGGCGGGCGACGGTGCCGTGAAGAGCGTGGGCCGGTGCAGCACCTTTCCCATCGCGGCCGTCACCTCACGGTTGGTGCGCGGCTCGGGCGCCGTGAGATTGACGGGGCCCGAGAGGGACTCCGTGTCGAGCAGGTGCCGCAGCGCTGCCACCGTGTCGTGCAGCGAGATGTGGCTCCAGTACTGGCGGCCGTTGCCGAGGCGCCCGCCGAGCCCCGCCTTGAAGAGCGGGAACATCCGTCCCCAGGCCCCGCCCTCGCGCGCCACGACCAGACCGTTGCGCGCGAAAACGGTACGGATGCCCGCCTCGTGCGCCGCAGCTGCCGCACCCTCCCACTCCACGCACAGGGAGGGCAGGAAGCCCGATCCGGCAGGGGCGCTCTCGTCCACCGCGCGCTGACCGGTGTCTCCGTAGTAGCCGATCGCGCTCGCGCACAGGAAGACGCGGGGCGGCTCGTCCAGGGAGGCCGCCGCCTCGGCGAGGGCGGAAGTGCCGAGCACCCTGCTGTCGCGGATCTCCCGCTTGTAGTCGGCGGTCCAGCGGTGATCGCCGACCCCGGCTCCCGCCAGGTTGACGAGCGCGTCGCAGCCCGCGAGCCCCGCCGTGTCGACGTACCGCTCCTTGGGGTCCCATCGCACCTCGTACTTCGTACGAGGTGCCCGGCGCACGAGCCGCACCACCTCGTGACCGTCATCGGCAAGGGCGCGGGCCAGTGCCGTGCCGATGAGGCCGGACGCACCGGCCACGGCGATACGGGACCGCCGCGATGACGGGACTGACTGCTCGGTCTCGGTGGGCTCCATGACGCCATCCTGCCCCGGAATCCCGCCGCGAGGCGCCTCGGTGACCCCGGGGGCGCGAGGGGCGCGTCGTACAGTGACGCTCATGCCGGACACGCACATACGTACCGCTCTGCCGGACGACGAAGAAGCCCTCGGCCGCGTCGACCGGGCCACCTGGTCCACCCTGCACGCGGTACAACCGGCTCCGCGCCCCCCGTACCCGCCGTTCTTCAACGACCGTTTCGGCCCCCGCGACCACCTGGTCGCCGAACGGCACGGCGTGGTCGTCGGCTACATACGGCTCGGTTTCCCGACCCCTCTGCTCGCCAACGCCCACGTGCGCCAGATCCTGGGCCTGGCCGTCGCGGACGAGGCGCGCGGCGAGGGGGTGGGCCGCCGGCTGCTCAGGGCCGCGGTGGACGAGGCCCGCCGCCAGGGCGCGCGGCGCATCACCCTGCGGGTGCTCGGCCACAACACTCCGGCCCGGGCCCTCTACGCCTCGGAGGGGTTCGCGATCGAGGGGGTGCTGCCGGGTGAGTTCTTCCTCGACGGCTCGTACGTGGACGACGTGCTGATGGGGCGCGCGCTCTGACACTCCGGCGGCCTACGGGGGAGCTCCGGGGCGCTTGCGGGCGCTTCGGGGAGCTCCAGGGCACGTCATCCCCTCGCCGGCCCGTCCGGGCACCCGACGGACCGGCCCGGCGTGCGGCGGGCACGCGCGCGTAGGAGCGTGGGGAGGAAGACCGGAAGGAGCGAACCGATGTTCAGGGTCGCTGCTGCCAGTCGGCGGGACCGGGAGGAGCCCGGGTGGCTTCGCGGCGCGCCGCCGCCCCCTTGGGTGCGCTGGCCTCCGCCGGCGCTCCTCGTCGTGATCTGCCTCATCCAGCTGGCCACTCCGGTGACGATCGACCTCAGCTTCCTGCTCGCCGCCGTGCCGCCACTGGCCGCACTGTCGTACGGGGCCACGGCCACGGCACTCTTCGGTGGCACCGCGGTACTGCTGCTCTACCTGCCGGGCCTGGGACTCGGCCGCCCCGGGGACAGCGATCTGCTGACGGTCGCCTTCGTGGCGCTCCTGAGCGTCGTGTTCGCCTGGGTACGCAGTCGGCGCGACGCCCATCTCGTCACCGTCCGCACCGTCGCGGAGGCGGCCCAGTTCGCCGTCCTGCCGCCGCTTCCGGAGCGGGTGGGGCAGGTGCGCTGTTCGGGCCTGTACCGCGCGGCACAGGGCGGGGCGCTGGTCGGCGGGGATCTCTTCGACGTACGAAAGGGCTGTGTCGGCGTGCGGGCGCTGGTCGGTGACGTGCAGGGGCACGGCCTCGCGGCGGTCGGCACGGTCGCCGCGCTGCTCGGCGCTTTCCGGGAGGCGGTGCTCGACCTGCCCGACCTGGAGGGGGTCGCCGCCCGGCTCGACCGCCGTCTCGTGGTCGACTCCGAGGGGTCCGAGCACGCCGAACTCTTCGCCACGGCCGTGCTCCTGGAGTTCCGGGACGACGCCCCTGAGCTGCGGATCGTCTCCTGCGGCCATCCGCCCCCGCTGTTGCTGCGCGGCGGCCGTGTCGAGGAGGTGAGCGTCGCACCGGGCGCTCCGCTCGGCCTGGGGATCGCCGGGGTCGCACCGCCCGAGGAGGCGAGCCTGGTCCTGAAGCCCGGTGACCGGCTGCTCGTGGTGACCGACGGGGTGACCGAGGCGCGCAACGCGTCTGGCGTCTTCTACCCGCTCAGCGAGCGCGTCGAAGTGCTCTGCGCCGACGCCCTGGACGACCCGGCGGTGCTGACCTCCGCGGTCTGGGAGGACCTGATGCGGTTCTGCGGGGAAGCGGGGGACGACGTGGCGCTGCTGGCGTTCTCGCTGGATCCGGCGCCCGAACCGGAGCCCGGGGCGGTCCCTGAGCCGGAACCGGCGCCTGAGCCGGGTCCGGCGCAGTAGCAGGGGGCGCCGGACGGCGGCTCCGGGGCGGGCTGTGGCAGAGCCCTGAGGGGGCGCCTGGCTCAGCTGTCGCCGCGCCCGGCGGCCAGGAGTCGCAGGCCGCCCGTCAGTTCGCGCAGGCAGCGCACCGCCAGGACGGCGGGGGAGCCGGGGCCTTCCGTGGGAGCGTCCGTGAGGGCCCAGGTTTCCAGAGCGAGGCGGACGGCGTCCGTGGCCGCCGCGGCCGTCAGGCGTACGTCCAGTTCGTCGGCTTCGTCACCGGCCAGTCGGGCCAGTACGGGGACGAGCTGTTCTTCGGACTCCTGGTTCACGCGGTACCAGACGGCGCGCAGGGCCGGATCGTCCTGCGCGGCACGCAGCAGGCCACGGGTCCACTCCAGGGCTTCGGTCGCCCGGTCGTCCGCCGCGGTGAGCGCGTCGGCGATGGACTGTTCCAGGGCCGTCGGCACTCCCGCGGCCGGGTCGAGGCCCGCGAGGTGGGCCCGCCACTCGGCCGCGCCGCCCGCGAGGAGCGGTGCGACCGCGTCCTGCTTGTTGCGGAAGTACCGGTAGAAGGTGCGCAGCGCTACTCCGGCCCGGCCCGCGATCTCCTCGGCCGTGGTGCCGTCGGGGCCGCGCTCGGCGAAGAGCTCGGCCGCGGCGCGGGCGATGTCGAGCTGCGTGGCGGCCTTGCGGCGCTCGGTCAGCGACGGTTGCTGGATGCTCACCCCCGCAGCCTACGCGGAGATCTCACCCTGATACATGAATTGTCGGCGTGGCAAAACGTGCCAGACAGGCGTACATTGACATCAGATCGGGAAGGCCGGAGCCATGGCGAATCCATGGGCGGATCCGGAAGCCCGGAGTTGAACGGAGACATCCCATGGACCGCTACGCAGGACGTCGCGTACTCATCACCGGCGCAGGATCGGGCATCGGGCAGGCCACAGTCCTGCGGATCCTCGCGGAGGGCGGCAGGGTCGTGGCCGCCGACGTCAGCGAGGCGGGCCTGAAGGACACCTGCGAGAAGGCGGGCCCCGCGGCGGACCGCCTCACCGCCCTCGTGGTCGACATCTCCGACGAGAACTCGGTGCGCGAGGGCGTCGCCGCCGCCGTCACCGCGCTCGGCGGCCTGGACGTCCTGGTGAACGCGGCGGGCGTGCTCCGCTCCTCGCACACGCACGAGACCAGCCTGGACGCCTTCAGCCGCGTCATACAGATCAACCTCGTCGGCACGTTCCTGGTGATCCGCGAGGCGATCCCGGCGCTGCTCGCGGGAGACGACGCCGCCGTGATCAACTTCAGCTCCACCTCCGCGATGTTCGCCCACCCGTACATGGCCGCGTACGCGGCGAGCAAGGGCGGCATCCAGTCCATGACGCACGCCCTGGCCGCGGAGTACGGCAAGCGGGGCATCCGATTCAATTCCGTCCAGCCCGGCTCCATATCCAGCGGCATGACGGACGGCACCGGCGCCAGCAGGCAGAGCGTGGGTCCCGGCCTGCCCGAGGACGCCGACATGAGCCTGTTCGTGAAGCTGGCCCCGGCCATAGGCCAAGGTTTCGCGGGACCGGAGTCCGTGGCCTCGGTGGTCGCCCTGCTCGGCTCGCAGGACGGCAGCTTCATCACCGGCACCGAGGTCCGGGTCGACGGCGGCACCCACTTCTGACAGCACCGGACGCCGTCCGCACGAAGCGCTTCGCGGCTCCGGGATACCGCCCGTACGGAGCGTTTCGCTGCTCCGGAACACCGATTTCCGGTTCACCCGAATGGCGGGCCGGGGATCGCGGGCGGTCTGGGCGGGCCGGACAGTCGGACCATGCGTGTCTCGCGTGTGCTGCGTGCGGCGCCCGGCCGGCTGCCAGTCCTTACGGCCGTGGGGCTCCTGCTCCTGTGCGCGCTGTTCGTGGGGCCCGGCACGGCGGGGGCGTCGGTGCGGGACCGGGCCCGGCAGGCGATGGGGCACCACCCGGCGGCGCAGCCCCGGATCGTGCCGCGCTCCGAGTGGCTGACCGACGCGGGGCGCGGGCCGCCCGCCCGGTATGCCAAGCGGGTCAGGGCGGTGTTCGTGCACCACACGGACACCCCGAACGACTACGACTGCGCCGACGCCCCGCGCACCATCCGCTATCTGTACACCGGTCAGACCGAGAGCAGGCAGTGGGACGACATCGGCTACAACTTCCTCGTCGACCGGTGCGGGACCATCTACGAGGGGAGGGCCGGCGGGGTCAAGCGGGCCGTGGTCGGGGCGCACACGCAGGGCTTCAACCGCGGGTCGGTGGGGATCGCGGCGATAGGGACGTTCACGAAGGGGGTGCCTGTTCCCGAGGCGATGACCGACGCGCTGGCGGCGCTGGTGGCGTGGAAGCTCGGCCTCACGGACGTCGACCCGCGCTCCAAGGTGCGGCTGGTCTCCTCGAACAGCCTCAGCAGGTACCCGAAGGGGAAGAGCGTCAAGTTCAACGCGGTGTCAGGACACAAGGACGGCTACTACACGCAGTGTCCGGGTGCGGCGCTGATGGCCGCGCTGCCCGGGATCAGGAAGGAGGCGGCGCGGTTGCAGGACCGGTAGGGGCCTGCCCCAGTCGCGGGGGAGCCTCAGTCGGTGTCGTCTCAGTCGGCGTCGCCGAAGCGTTCCCAGAGTTTGGGGTAGCGCTGGGCCAGGGCCTTCTCGTTCTCGAGGTCGAGCGGTGTGCCTTCCGGCTCCGAAGGGGCGGGAGCGATGCCGAGGTCGGGGGTGACCACGCCGGTGAGCTGCTCGTAGGCCTCGTCCGCCGCGAAGCCGAGTTCCTCGCCGTCGCCGTCGACGTCCTCGTCGAAGTAGTCGAGGAGATCCGCGAGCGAGTCGGGGTCGTGCAGGGCTCCCTCGAAGACCTCACGGCCCTGGCCGATCAGCCAGCAGCGGAAGTAGTCGAAGGCGTCCTCGCCGGCGCCGCCGAGGATGATCGAAGAAGCTCCCCAGAGGTCCCAGCGGTACGCGCGGTTGTAACGGGCCTCGAAGTGACGGGCGAAGTCGAGGACCATGTCCGGTTCGAGCTCGAGGAGCCGCTCGGTGAGCAGGTCGGCGTGGTCCTCGGGGTCGCCGTCGGCGGCCACGCGGGTGCGGTCCACGATCTCCCAGAACTCCGTCTCGTCCATCACGGGACAAGCATCGGCCCTGGAGGGTGGGTACGCACGCGGAGTGCGGCGGATGCGGCCCTCTCGTTATGCGTGCACATGCCCATGGAAAACCCGACAGGAGGTGTCGGCATTGAGTGGCAGCCTCCACGACATGGACAACAAGGAGAGCAGGGACATGGAGAGCACCTCCGTATCCGCACAGCCCCTGGTCGGGAAGGTCGCGCTCGTCGCCGGGGCCACGCGTGGCGCGGGCCGGGCCATGGCCGTCGAGCTCGGCCGGGCAGGAGCCACCGTCTACGCCACGGGGCGTACGACTCGTAAGCACACCAGCGAGGTGGGGCGCGACACCGAGACCATCGAGGAGACCGCGGAGCTGACCACTGCCGCGGGCCGGGAAGCGGGCGGCGCGGGCGCGGGGATCGCCGTGCCCACCGACCATCTGGTGCCCGAACAGGTCGAGGCCCTCGTCGAGCGGATCGACCGGGAGCAGGGCCGGCTGGACATCCTGGTCAACGACATCTGGGGCGGTGACATCCACGTCGAGTGGGACAAGAAGATGTGGGAGCACGACCTCGACAAGGGGCTGCGCCTGATGCGCCTCGGCATCGAGACCCACATCGTCACCAGCCGGTACGCGCTGCCGCTGCTCGTCAAGAACCCCGGCGGCCTGGTCGTCGAGGTGACCGACGGGACCGAGGAGTACAACGGCCCCAACTACCGCAAGCCCTTCTACTACGACCTCGCGAAGACGGCCCCGCTGCGGATGGCGTTCGGCCTCGCCGAGGAACTCAAGGAGTACGGCTGCGCGGCCCTCTGTCTGAGCCCGGGCTGGCTGCGCTCCGAAGCCATGCTCGACACCCACTTCAAGGTGACCGAGGAGAACTGGCTCGACGGCAGCAAGCAGGACCCGCACTTCGCGATCTCCGAGACCCCGACGTTCGTGGGCCGGGCCCTGGTCGCGCTGGCCGCCGACCCCGAGGTGGCCCGTTGGAACGGTAAGTCCCTCTCCAGCGGCGGTCTCGCCAAGGAGTACGGCTTCACGGACGTCGACGGTTCGGCGCCGGATGCCTGGCGCTACATCGCGGAGGTCGAGCAGAAGGGCAAGCCCGCCGACGTCACGGGCTACCGCTAGCCCTGCCCGCAGCCGGTTCGGCGTGATCGCCCCCCGGCCGGCGGCATCATGGGGGCATGCGCGCTGCCCGCCTCATCAAGATGGTGCTACTGCTCCAGGCCCGTCCCTCCATGACCGCCGCCGAGCTCGCGGGTGAGCTCGAAGTGTCCGAGCGGACCATCACGCGGGACGCCCAGGCGCTCTCGGAGGCGGGCGTCCCGGTCTACGCCGACCGGGGGCGGACCGGCGGCTACCGGCTCATCGGCGGCTATCGCACCCGGCTCACGGGGCTCGGGCGCAGCGAGGCGGAGGCGCTGTTCCTGTCCGGAGTGCCGGGTGCGTTGCGCGAGATGGGCCTGGAGGACGCGGCGTCGGCGGCTCGCCTGAAGGTGTCGGCGGCGCTGATGCCCTCGTTGCGGGACGCTTCGCAGAACGCCTCGCAGCGGTTCCACCTGGACGCTCCGGGCTGGTTCCAGGAGACGCCCGCGCCCGAACTGCTGCCCGCGCTGGCGGACGCGGTGTGGGACGACCGACGCGTCACCGCCCGCTACCGGCGCCAGGACGCCGAGGTGGAGAGGGAGCTGGAGCCCTACGGCCTCGTGCTCAAGGCCGGGGTCTGGTATCTGTGCGCGCGGGTGCCCGACACGGGTTCGTTCCGGGTGTACCGCATCGACCGGTTCACCGCGATCGTTGCCGAAGAGGACCGCTTCGTACGCGACGAGGAGTTCGATCTGCCGGGGTTCTGGGAGGAACGGGCCGCGCAGTTCGCGCGGGCGATCCTGCGCTCCGAGGTCGTACTGCGGCTCTCCGAGGCGGGCGTACGGCAACTTCCGTACGCCACCGATTCCGCGTCCACGCGTGAGGCACTGGAGACGGCGAGCGCCCCGGACGAGGAGGGCTGGGTGACGCTGACCCTCGCGGTCGAGAACGAGATGGTGGCGTACACGCAGCTCATGTCGCTGGGCCCAGAGGCGGAGGTCCTGGCTCCGGCGGCACTGAGGGAGCGGTTCGCGAGAGCGGCACACCAGATGGCTGATCGCTACCGGTAATGGGGTGGGCGGGCGGGAAAGAATCCGCCGCGAAGCGGCGGGCCCAAAACGCACCCGCACCCGCACCCGCACACGACTACGGGCCCCCGCCACCCGGCAGAGGCCCGTACCCGCGTCAAGCCGAAGGCTACAAACCGTACTTCGCCCGGGCTTCCTTCACCGCGGAAGCGGGAACCTCGCCCCGCCGCGCCAGCTGCGCGAGCGCCGCGACGACGATCGACTCCGCGTCGATGCCGAAGTGGCGACGAGCCGCGTCACGCGTGTCCGAGAGACCGAAGCCGTCCGCGCCCAGGGACGAGTAGTCCTGCTCGACCCACTGCGCGATCTGGTCGGGAACCTGCCGCATGTAGTCGGACACGGCGAGCACGGGACCCTGCGCACCCTCGAGCGCGGTACGCACGTACGGAGTGCGCTCCTCGCCGCGCAGGATGGCCTCGTCGGCCTCCAGGGCGTCGCGGCGCAGCTCGGTCCAGGAGGTCGCGGACCACACGTCGGCGGCCACACCCCACTCCTCGGCGAGCATCTTCTGGGCCGCGAGGGTCCAGTGGATGGCCGTACCCGAACCGATCAGCTGGATGCGCGAGGCGTTGGCCGCGGGGGAGAGCCCCGCCGACTCGGCGGTGTTGAAGCGGTACAGGCCGCGCACGATGCCCTCGTCCACACCCACGGGCTTCGCGGGCTGCGGCATCGGCTCGTTGTAGACGGTGAGGTAGTAGAAGACGTTCTGGTCTTCGCCCTCGTGGGCCTCGCCGTACATGCGGCGCAGACCCTCCTTGACGATCGCGGCGATCTCGTACGCGAACGCCGGGTCGTACGAAAGCGCGGCCGGGTTGGTCGCGGCGATCACCGGCGAGTGACCGTCCGCGTGCTGCAGACCCTCACCCGTCAGCGTCGTACGACCGGCCGTCGCGCCGACGAGGAAGCCGCGGCCGAGCTGGTCGCCGAGCTGCCACATCTGGTCGGCGGTGCGCTGCCAGCCGAACATCGAGTAGAAGATGTAGAACGGGATCATCGCTTCGCCGTGCGTCGCGTACGACGTCGACGCGGCGATGAAGTCCGCCATGGAGCCGGCCTCGGTGATCCCCTCGTTGAGGATCTGGCCGTCCTTGGCCTCCTTGTAGTACATCAGCTGGTCGCGGTCGACCGGCTCGTACGTCTGGCCCTTCGGCGAGTAGATGCCGAGCGAGGGGAAGAGCGACTCCATGCCGAAGGTGCGCGCCTCGTCGGGGACGATCGGCACCCAGCGCTTGCCGGTCTGCTTGTCGCGTACGAGGTCCTTGACCAGGCGTACGAACGCCATGGTCGTCGCCACCGACTGCGAGCCGGAGCCCTTGTCGAAGGAGGCGAAGGTCTTGTCCGCGGCGGCGGGCAGCGGGGCCAGCGGCTGCGTGCGGCGGGCCGGGGCCGGGCCGCCGAGGGCCGCGCGGCGCTCCTGGAGGTAGCGGACCTCGGGCGAGTCGGCGCCGGGGTGGCCGTAGGGCACCACGCCGTCGACGAACTGGCTGTCGGAGATCGGCAGCTCAAGGAGATCGCGCATGTCCTTGAACTCGTCCACCGTCAGCTTCTTCATCTGGTGGTTGGCGTTCTTGGACTCGAAGCCCTTGCCCAGCGTGAAGCCCTTGACCGTCTGCGCCAGGATCACGGTCGGGGCGCCCTTGTGGGTGAGCGCCGCACGGTAGGCCGCGTAGACCTTGCGGGCCTCGTGGCCGCCGCGCGAGAGGTGGAAGCACTCGCTGATCTTGTCGTCGCTGAGCAGCTTGCCGAGCTCGACGAGCGCGGGCTCGGAGCCGAAGAAGTGCTCGCGGATGTAGGCGGCGTCGCGCGTCGCGTACGTCTGGAACTGCGCGTCCGGCACCTCGCGCAGGCGGCGGACCAGGGCGCCGTTGGTGTCGAGCTTGAACAGCTCGTCCCAGGCGTTGCCCCACAGGACCTTGATGACGTTCCAGCCGGCACCGCGGAACTGGGCCTCCAGCTCCTGGACCACGCGGAAGTTGGCGCGGACCGGGCCGTCGAGGCGCTGCAGGTTGCAGTTGATGACGTAGGTGAGGTTGTCGAGACCCTCACGTGCGGCGAGCGCGAGGGCCGCCGTCGACTCGGGCTCGTCCATCTCGCCGTCACCGAGGAACGCCCACACGTGGGAGCTGGAGACGTCCTTGATGTTGCGGTTGGTGAGGTAGCGGTTGAAGCGCGCCTGGTAGATCGCGGAGAGCGGACCCAGACCCATCGACACGGTCGGGAACTCCCACAGCCAGGGCAGCCGGCGCGGGTGCGGGTAGGACGGCAGGCCGTCGCCGCCCGACTCGCGGCGGAAGTTGTCGAGCTGCGCCTCGTTCAGACGGCCGTCGAGGAAGGCGCGGGCGTAGATGCCGGGGGAGGCGTGGCCCTGGATGTAGAGCTGGTCGCCGGACCCGTCACCCTCCTTGCCCTTGAAGAAGTGGTTGAAGCCGGTCTCGTAGAGCCAGGCCGCGGAGGCGAAGGTGGCGATGTGGCCGCCGACGCCGTATTTGCTGCCCCGGGTCACCATCGCGGCCGCGTTCCAGCGGTTCCACGCGGCGATCCGCTGCTCCATCGCCTCGTCGCCCTCGATCGCCGGCTCGGCGGAGGTGGGGATGGTGTTGACGTAGTCGGTCTCGAGGAGCTTGGGCAGCGCCAGGCCCGCGCCCTCGGCGCGCTCCAGCGTGCGACGCATCAGGTATGCGGCACGGTGCGGCCCGGCCGCCTGGGTAACGGCGTCCAGGGAGGCCTGCCATTCGGCGGTCTCCTCGGGGTCGCGGTCCGGGAGCTGGTCGAGCTCGCTCGGCTGGATTGCGGAGGGGTCGGTCATGTCGCCGCCTTCCTGAGTCGGAGGGGGTCCCCTGTTCGGTAAGGGGTGGGGGTGCCCTAGGTCTTTGGCAGGACAGGGCGTGAAGCTCTGGTGTGAGCCCGTCGGAGACTGTAACTCCGTGATCGATGATCGATCAAAGGGTTGAAGGGGAAAACTCCTTCATATTGAGAAAGTAGGCATCCGGTGCCATAAAGGCGGGCACCCGGTGCCTTCAAATGAAAGGATCGGCGCAGGTCGGAGCACGTTTGAGCGGTTCGGCCACGGATGAGCGCGAGCCCGTGCGCGAGGGTCAGGGACGCGGCGCGCAGCCCAGTACGTGGGCCTTCACCAGCTCCGCGATCGCGGGGTCCCGGCTCCGGAACGCGGACACCAGCGCCTCGTGCTCCTCCGCGTACGACTGCTGCACCGTCCCGAGCCACCGGATCGAGAGGGCCGTGAAGACCTCGATGCCGAGGCCCTCCCAGGTGTGCAGCAGCACGGAGTTGTTCGCGGCCCGCACCAACTCCCGGTGGAATCCGACCGTGTGGCGCACCTGAGACGTGCCGTCGGCCGCCCGGTCCGCCTCGTACAGGGCGGCGACATGGGGTTCCAGGGCCGAGCAGTCACCGGCCAGGCTCTCCGCCGCGAGCTCGGCCGCGATGGCCTCGAGACCCGCGCGGACGGGGTAGCTCTCCTCCAGGTCCGCCGCGGTCAAGTTCCGTACCCGCACGCCCTTGTTGGGCGCCGACTCGATGAGCCGCAGCGTCTCCAGCTCCCGCAGCGCCTCCCGCACGGGGGTCTGCGAGACCTCCAGCTCCACGGCGATGCGCCGCTCCACGATCCGCTCGCCCGGCTGCCAGCGCCCGCTGACGATCCCCTCCACGATGTGCTCGCGGATCTGTTCGCGCAGCGAGTGAACGACGGGCGCGGTCATGTGGGCTCCTCCGGCGGGGGCAGCGGCCCCCAGGGCGTTGTGACCCCTAGACAATACGGCGACGCCCCCGCTCGGAAACCTCCGAACGGGGGCGTACGCGCTGATGAGACGAGTGTTACAGCCCCGGGGGCCGCAGCACCAGCGGCGGAACTACAGGCCGAGCTCGACCTCGAACTCGCCGGCCTCGAGGATCGCCTTGACCGTGGTCAGGTAGCGGGCGGCGTCCGCGCCGTCCACCAGACGGTGGTCGTAGGAGAGCGAGAGGTACGTCATGTCACGGACGGCGATGGTCTCGCCGAGGTCCGGGTGGTTGATGACGACCGGGCGCTTGACCGTGGCACCGATGCCCAGGATCGCGGCCTGGTTCGGCGGCACGATGACCGTGTCGAACAGGGCACCGCGCGAACCGGTGTTGGAGACCGTGAAGGTGGCGCCGGACATGTCGTCCGGGGTGAGGCCACCGCCACGGGCCTTGCCGGCAAGCTCGGCGGTCTTCTTGGAGATACCGGCGATGTTCAGGTCGCCCGCACCCTTGATGACCGGCGTCATCAGACCCTTCTCGGCGTCAACGGCGATGCCGATGTTCTCCGAGTCGAAGTACGTGATGGTGCCCTCGTCGTCGTTGATCCGGGCGTTGACGACCGGGTGGGCCTTCAGCGCCTGGGCGGCGGCCTTGACGAAGAACGGCATCGGGGAGAGCTTGACGCCCTCACGGGCCGCGAACGCGTCCTTCGCCTTGGCGCGCAGCTTCATCAGCTTCGTGATGTCGACCTCGACGACCGAGGTCAGCTGGGCCTGCGAGTGCAGCGCCTTCATCATGTTGTCGCCGATGACCTTGCGCATGCGGGTCATCTTGACGGTCTGGCCGCGCAGCGGGGAGGCCTCGATGGACGGGGCCTTCGAAGCGGCCGGGGCAGCGGCGGCGGCCGGAGCCGGGGCGGACTTCTTGGCCTCGGCGGCGGCGATGACGTCCTGCTTGCGGATACGTCCGCCGACGCCGGTGCCCTTGACGTCCGACAGGCTCACGCCGTGCTCGCCCGCGAGCTTGCGGACCAGCGGCGTGACGTACGCGCCGTCGTCGGCCGGGGAGGCCGGAGCGGCAGGCGCGGACGGAGCCGGGGCGGCGGGCTGCGCCGGGGCGGCCGGAGCCGGAGCCGGAGCGGCCGGCTGGGCCGGGGCCGGAGCCTGGGCAGCGGGCTGCGCCGGGGCGGCGGGCTGCGCGGGAGCGGCGGGCTGAGCCGGGGCCGGGGCCGGAGCGGCCTCCTGCTTCGGGGCCTCCTGCTGCGCGGGGGCGGCCGGGGCCTCCTCCTTGGCGGGAGCCGGAGCGGCACCGGGAGCGCCGATGACGGCGAGCTTGGCGCCGACCTCTGCGGTCTCGTCCTCGCCCACGACGATCTCGAGCAGCACGCCCGCGGCCGGGGAGGGGATCTCGGTGTCGACCTTGTCCGTGGAGACCTCGAGCAGGGGCTCGTCCTCCGCGACCTCCTCGCCGACCTCCTTCAGCCAGCGGGTGACGGTGCCCTCGGTGACCGACTCGCCCAGTGCGGGCAGGGTGACGTCGGTGCCCTCGGCGGAGCCGCCGGACGGGGCCGGTGCTGCGGGCGCCTCGGCCTGCGGGGCTGCCTGCTGCGGAGCCTCCTGCTGCGGGGCCTCCTGGGCGGGAGCGGCGGGGGCCTCGGCCTGCGCCGGGGCGGCGGAGCCGCCCGCGTCGCCCGAGCCGTCGTCGATGACGGCAAGCTCGGCGCCGACCTCGACGGTCTCGTCCTCGGCGACCTTGATGGAGGCCAGGATGCCCGCGGCCGGGGAGGGGATCTCGGTGTCGACCTTGTCGGTCGAGACCTCGAGCAACGGCTCGTCGGCCTCGACGCGCTCGCCCTCGGCCTTCAGCCAACGGGTGACAGTGCCCTCGGTGACGCTCTCGCCGAGCGCCGGAAGGGATACGGAAACCGCCATGGTTTCTGTTGCTCCTTACGAATTTGCGGAAAGTCTGGTCGTCGCGCCCGTGTGACTGAAGGGTCAGTCGTGGGAGTGGAGAGGCTTGCCCGCGAGGGCCAGGTGAGCCTCGCCCATCGCCTCGTTCTGCGTCGGGTGGGCGTGGATGAGCTGGGCGACCTCGGCCGGCAGCGCTTCCCAGTTGTAGATCAGCTGGGCTTCGCCGACCTGCTCGCCCATGCGGTCGCCGACCATGTGGACGCCGACCACGGCACCGTCCTTGACCTGGACGAGCTTGATCTCGCCCGCGGTCTTGAGGATCTTGCTCTTGCCGTTGCCCGCCAGGCTGTACTTGAGGGCGACGACCTTGTCCGCGCCGTAGATCTCCTTGGCCTTGGCCTCGGTGATGCCCACGGAGGCGACCTCGGGGTGGCAGTACGTCACCTTCGGCACGCCGTCGTAGTCGATCGGGACGGTCTTGAGACCGGCCAGGCGCTCCGCCACCAGGATGCCCTCGGCGAAGCCGACGTGCGCGAGCTGGAGCGTCGGGACCAGGTCGCCCACGGCCGAGACGGTCGGGACGTTGGTCTGCATGTACTCGTCGACCAGGACGTAGCCGCGGTCCATCGCGACGCCCTGCTCCTCGTAGCCGAGGCCCTGGGAGACCGGGCCGCGGCCGATGGCGACGAGCAGCACCTCGGCGTCGAAGGTCTTGCCGTCGGCGAGGGTCACGCGGACGCCGTCCTGCGTGTACTCCGCCTTCTCGAAGAAGGTGCCGAGGTTGAACTTGATGCCGCGCTTGCGGAACGCGCGCTCAAGAAGCTTCGAGGAGTTCTCGTCCTCGACCGGCACGAGGTGCTTGAGGCCCTCGACCACGGTGACCTCGGAACCGAAGGACTTCCACGCCGAGGCGAACTCGACGCCGATGACGCCGCCGCCCAGGATGATCGCGGACTTCGGCACGCGGTCCAGGGTCAGGGCGTGGTCCGAGGAGATGATGCGGTTGCCGTCGATCTCCAGGCCCGGCAGCGACTTCGGCACGGAGCCGGTCGCGAGGAGCACGTGGCGGCCCTGGACGCGCCGGCCGTTCACGTCGACCGAGGTCGGCGACGAGAGCTTGCCCTCGCCCTCGATGTACGTCACCTTGCGCGAGGCGATGAGTCCCTGCAGGCCCTTGTAGAGGCCCGAGATCACGTCGTCCTTGTACTTGTGGACGGCCGCCATGTCGATGCCCTCGAAGGTGGCCTTCACGCCGAACTGCTCGGCTTCGCGTGCCTGGTCGGCGATCTCGCCGGCGTGCAGCAGCGCCTTCGTGGGGATGCAGCCGTTGTGCAGGCAGGTGCCGCCGACCTTGCCCTTCTCGATCAGGGCGACGTCCAGGCCCAGCTGCGACGCGCGCAGTGCCGCGGCGTAACCGCCGCTACCGCCGCCGAGGATCACTAGGTCGAAAACGGTGCTGGCGTCGTTCGCCACGTCACGTCCTCCATGCATGTGCGCCGTACGCCGGACCGCTCTTCCCGTGGGACGACCGGTCGGTCGGCTGGTATTCGGCCGCTCTTGTTTCGGCCCTGTGGTGGGGGCCCTGTCCTGCCGAGAACCCATCTTCGCACTTGTCGGCCGGAGGTGGGACGGCGGGCCGGGCTGTGAGACGTCTGATTCGCCACGTCCGGGCGTTACCCGGGCGTATGAACGTACGGATTTCGTCGAGGGCGAAATCGGACAGACGCGGCCCGGGGCCCGGACAGCTGAGTGTCCGGGCCCCGGCCCGCGTACGAGATATCAGCAGGTCAGCCGAGGTCGCCCGCGGCCGTGCGCTCCGCGAGACGGACCAGGGTGCGGACCGCGGTACCGGTGCCGCCCTTGGGCGTGTAGCCGAACGGGCCGCCCTCGTTGAAGGCGGGGCCCGCGATGTCCAGGTGCGCCCAGGTGATGCCCTCGCCGACGAACTCCTTCAGGAAGAGACCGGCCACCAGGCCGCCGCCCATGCGCTCGCCCATGTTGGCGATGTCGGCGGTGGGGGAGTCCATGCCCTTGCGCAGGTGGTCGGGGAGCGGCATCGGCCAGGAAGGCTCGCCCGCCTCCTCGGAGGCGTCGTGGATCGCGGCGCGGAACGCGTCGTCGTTGGCCATGATGCCGAAGGTGCGGCTGCCGAGCGCCATCATCATCGCGCCGGTCAGCGTGGCCACGTCGACGATCGCGTCGGGCTTGTCCTCGGAGGCCTTGGCGATCGCGTCGGCCAGGACCAGGCGGCCCTCGGCGTCCGTGTTCAGGACCTCGACGGTCTTGCCGCTGTACATCCGCAGGACGTCGCCGGGGCGGGTCGCCGAGCCCGACGGCATGTTCTCGGCGAGCGCCAGCCAGCCGGTGACGTTCACTTCGAGGCCGAGGCGCGCGGCGGCGACGACGGCGGCGAAGACGGCGGCGGCACCGGCCATGTCGCACTTCATCGTCTCGTTGTGACCGGCGGGCTTCAGCGAGATGCCGCCCGAGTCGTACGTGATGCCCTTGCCGACGAAGGCGAGGTGCTTCTTCGCCTTGGACGAGGTGTACGAGAGCTTCACCAGGCGCGGCGGGGCCTCAGAGCCGACGCCGACACCGAGGATGCCGCCGTAGCCGCCCTTGGTGAGCGCCTTCTCGTCAAGGACCTGGACCTTGATGCCGTGCTCCTTGCCGGCCGCGGAGGCGACCGCGGCGAAGGCCTCGGGGTTCAGGTCGTTCGGCGGCGTGTTGATGAGGTCGCGGGCGCGGTTGAGCTCCTCGGCCACGGCGACGGCGCGCTCGACGGCGGCCTTGTACGCCTTGTCGCGGGGCTTGCCGCCGAGCAGGGCGATCTCGGCGAGCGGACCCTTGGCGTCCTTGCTGTTTTTGCCCTTGGCGGAACCATTTTCCTTGTACGCGTCGAACGAGTACGCGCCGAGCAGCGCACCCTCGGCGATCGCGCCGGTGTCCCCGGCGTCCTCGGCGGGCAGCGCGAACGCTGCCTTCTTCGAGCCGGACAGGGCGCGCGCGGCGGTACCGGCGGCGCGGCGCAGGGCGTCGGTGCCGTACGTCTCGTCCTTCTCCGGCACCGTGCCGAGACCGACCGCGACGACGACCGGGGCCTTGAAGCCGGAGGGCGCGGGCAGCTTGGTCACCTCGCCCTCGCCGCCCGTGGCGCCGAGGGTCTCCAGGACGGAGGCGAGCTTGCCGTCGTACGCCTTGTCCACGGCTTCGGCGCCCGGAGCCACGACCGGCCCCTTGGCGCCCTTCGCGACGCCGACGACGATCGCGTCGGCACGCAGGCCGGACGCGGCGGCAGTGCTGAGAGTCAGAGCAGTCACGGTGGTGAATTCTCGCTTCCGTTGAGTTCTTGGCCGATGGGGTGGGTCGGCCCGGCCCGGCGCCGGACTGGAACGGGCCGAAAGGGCGCCGGACATGAGCCTACGCGCGTCCTGCCCGTTCGATCGTGTCGGCGTAGATTCATCCGTTCGTGGCGGCGCATTTATGTTTCGACATGGCGTGCCCTTGCGGACTCAGCCGAGGGCCAGAACCACAAGAGCCGCGGTGGCCGCGGTTTCGGCGAGCGCGCCGAAAACGTCGCCGGTGATGCCGCCGAAGCGGCGCACGCAGTGCCGCAGGAGAAGCTCGGCGGCGCAGACCGCGAGGACGACGGACGCCGCGTACCGCGCGATCTCGTACGTTCCCAGGGGCGCGGCGGCGATCGCGGCCAGCGCGGTGACGAGCGCGGTCGCGAGCAGGGCGGAGCTTCGGGGAACCGTTCCCGCCACCGCGGCGCCGAGTCCCTCCGGGCGGGCCGGGGGGATGCCGGTGCGTGCGGCCAGGGTGAGGGCGAGACGGGCCGCCGCCGCCGAGACGACCGCGGCGAGTGCGCCCCGGGTCCACGAGGTTTCGTACAGCTGGAAGAGGACGGCCACCTGGGCGAGCAGGGTGAAGAGCAGGGTGATGACGCCGAAGGGGCCGACGTCGGACTGCTTCATGATGCTCAGCGCCTGCTCGGCGGGCTTGGCGCTGCCGAGCCCGTCGGCGGTGTCGGCGAGGCCGTCGAGGTGGAGGCCGCGGGTGAGTACGGCGGGGACGGCCGTGCTCGCCACCGCAGCGAGCAGCGGGCCCGCGCCGAGGGCAAGCAGCGCACCGCCGAGCGTGGCCGCGCAGAGGCCCACCACCAACCCCGCCACGGGGGCGGCGAGCATCCCGGCGCGGGCGGCTTCGCGGTCCCACTTGGTGACGGTGACCGGGAGCGCGGTGAGGGTGCCGAAGGCGAAGCGGAGGCCGTCGGCGGGGGAGGTTCGGGGCACCGCGGAAGCGTATCCGGGGTCGGCGGAGCCGAAGCAGCCGCGGGGTGATCCGCCGCGCGGCGGCGAAATGCGGCAGGCCGGCCCCCGGCCCAGGATGGCCCCATGGCCGACTGGTGGTACCGGAACATCGTGGAGCCGGGGAAGCTGCCCCTCCTGCTGGCCCTGCTCTCCTTCGTGGGCTGCTTCCTCGTCACCAGGACCATCACGCGCCTCATCCGTGCGGGCAGAGGCCCCTTCCGGAACATCAGCTCGGGCGACGTCCACATCCACCACGTGGTGCCCGGCATCTTCCTCATGCTCGTGGGGGGATTCTGGGCGGTCGCGGCCGGGCGGCACAGTCTCGCCGCGATGTTCGCGGCGGTCTTCTTCGGCGTCGGCGCCGGTCTCGTGCTCGACGAGTTCGCGCTGATCCTCTATCTCGACGACGTCTACTGGAGCGAGCGGGGCCGCAAGAGCGTCGAGGTCGTGATGCTGACCGCGGCCCTGGTGGTGCTCGTGCTCACCGGTTTCACGCCGTTCGGCGTGAACGACCTGACGGCCGAGGAGCGCGACAACCGCGCGGGCCTGGCCGCGAACGTCGCCGTCAACTGCTGCTTCGCCCTGATCGCGCTGGCCAAGGGCAAGCTGCGTACGGCCCTGATCGGCGTGGTCGTCCCGCTGGTCGCGCTGGTCGGCGCGATCCGCCTCGCCCGGCCCGGATCGGCATGGGCCAGGCGCTTCTACCGCAACCGGCCACGCGCCCGCGCCCGGTCGGGCCTGCGCGCCTTCCGCCACGACCGGCGCTGGGCCGGACCGCGCCGCAGGCTTCAGGACTGGATCGGCGGCAGACCCGACCCGGAACTGGCCCGCCCGCGCCGCTGAAGCACCGCCGAGCAGGCGCAGAGGACCAGCACCGCGGCGATCGCCGCCAGATGCTCCTTGCCCGCGAGGTTGTTCTTGACGGCCACCTCGACGACCATCAGCGCGATCACGAGCCCCGCCGTGCACCACGCCCGGTAGCGCCAGCACACATAGACCGCGAGGCCGACCACCGCTGCGGAAGGACCGGTGTCGACGACCCGGGCGTCCGAGGCGGGCAGCCCCAGCGGATGGCCGGGCCCCCACTCGATGCCCACGCGCGCGTAGAGCGTGCCCGCGAGGGTGGCGGCGTAGCCGATGAGGAGCGTGCGCCGCCGGCCGACGCAGATCTCCGCGACGCCGAACACCAGCAGGATCTGCGCGAGCGCGCCCCAGACGGGCAGGTCGAGGGCGGGCACGAAGAGCGAGAACGGGGTACGGAGCAGGGCGAGCCAGAGCGGTTCCTCGGCCCGTACGGAACCGATGTCCTGCACGAACTGATAGCCCCACGGCTGGTTCTGGATGAACTGGAGGAGGGCGGTGAGGCAGACGGCGGCCAGCGTCATGGGCGCCGCGCCCCACCGCCGCTCGGCGATGCCGTCGCGCACGGCGGCGTACAGCGGGCCCCACTCGGCGCGCGCCAAACGGGTCAGCGGGCCCGCGTCCGGGGGACTGGACGGGGGGCCGGCCGAGGGGCCGGCCGGGGAACTCATCGTCGGGACTCCAGGTGCTTGCGGTGCAGCCACTTCGGCAGGCCCGGCGCCTCCAGGAAGCCCTCCGCGCGGGCCGACGCGATGCCGATGCGCGGCAGGTCCCCGCTCTTCTCGAAGAGAAGGAAACGGGGCTCCCAGATCGGGCGGTACTTCGCGTTGGCGCGGTACAGCGACTCGATCTGCCACCACTTGGAGAAGAAGGTGAGCAGCGAGCGCCACAGCCGCAGGACCGGGCCCGCGCCGAGCCGCGAGCCACGTTCGAAGACCGACCTGAACATCGCGAAGTTCAGTGACACCTGAGTGATCTTGATCTCTGCGGCACGCTGGAGCAGTTCGATGACCATGAATTCCATCAGCCCGTTCTCGGAGTCGCGATCGCGCCGCATCAGGTCGAGCGAGAGTCCGTGCGGCCCCCACGGCACGAAGGAGAGCACCGCTCTCAACTCGCCGTCCCCATCGGTGCATTCGAGCATCACGCACCGTCCGTCCGCGGGGTCGCCGAGCCGCCCGAGCGCCATCGAGAAGCCGCGCTCGGTGGCCCCGTCGCGCCAGTCGTCGGCGCGTTCGAGGAGGTACGCCATCTCGTCGGCCGGGATGTCCTCGTGGCGGCGGATCCGCACCTCGTAACCCGCCCGCTTGACCCGGTTGTACGCCTGACGGACCGTCCGCATGGCCCGCCCCTCCAGGGTGAACTCGGCCGTGTCGACGATGGCTTCGTCGCCCAGCTCCAGGGCGTCCAGGCCGTGCCGGGCGTAGATCGTGCCCGCCTCCTCGCTCGCGCCCATCACGGCCGGGAGCCAGCCGTGCTCGCGGGCGTCGGCCAGCCAGGGTTCGATGGCGCCGGGCCAGGCCTCCGGGTCGCCGATGGGATCGCCGGAGGCCAGTGACACGCCGCCGACGACCCGGTAGGCGACCGCCGCCTTGCCGCTCGGCGACCAGACGACGCTCTTCTCGCGGCGCAGCGCGAAGTAGCCGAGCGAGTCGCGCTCCCCGTACTTGTCGAGCAGCGCGTGCAGCTTCCGCTCGTCGTCCTCGGTGAGCGGGTCGACCGCCTTGCGCGAGCGGAAGGCCGCGTACAGGACGGCCAGGAGGAGAAGCGTGCTGAGCACGTTGATGGTGACGTTGACCCAGCCGGGCGTGGTGATGCCCTCGAAGCGCTCGTCGTCGGCGGCCAGCGAGACCAGACGCATGGTGCCGTAGCGCCAGCGGTCGAGGAACGTCGAACGGTAGTCGTCGTGCGCCCGGTTGGTGACGGCGACCAGGAGCGCGGCGATCAGCGAGGTCACCAGGAGCCCCCCGACGGCGACGGCCGCGGCGAGCCTCGGGTTGGAGCGGTCGCCCTTGGCGTAGAACTCCCGCCGCCCGACGATCAGCGAGGCGACGAAGGCGGCGGTCAGGACGAGGGAGATCCAGTTCTGCGGGTACCGGCGGATCTCCGGGAAGACCATCGCGAACGCGAAGAGCAGCAGGAAGAGCCCGCTGAGTACGAGGTTGAGAATCCAGGCGGCGCGTTTGCGGCGGCGCATCGTGATTGCCAGGAACATCGTGAACGCACCGGACGCGAAGCCCGCCGTGAGCAGATACGGCGTGAAGTAGTTCTCGGTGTTGTGCCGCCGCAGATCCTGCCCCAGGGAGACCCAGATCGCGCTCAGGAAGTTGATGAAGGTGACGGCGCGGAGGTACCAGACGCTGAAGGCCGCGGCGAGCCGCCGCCTACGCAGATCGCGTCGGCGCCCGGCGGCAGCGGATTGCTCATCTCCCATGAAAAGGGATCATATGGGGCTATGCCGGGCTGCCCTCGGCTGTCAGCGGCCGCGCCGCCGCCTACTACTCCGCTTCGTGCGCCGCCGCTGTCCCGTCCCCGGTCTTGGCCGCTGCCTCGTCCCCGGTCCCGGCCTCCGCCGTCGGCTCGGCCTTCCGTTCGGGCAGCTCCGCAGAGAGCGCCGCGGCGGCCCGCACCAGCGGCAGCGCGAGAAGTGCGCCCACGCCCTCGCCCACCTGCACGCCCTGTTCGAGCACGGGGTCGAGAGCCATCCGGTCGAGCGCCTTGGCCTGCGCCGGCTCCCCGCTGCTGTGCCCCGCGAGCCACCAGTCCGGCGCCCGGAAGGCGACCCGCTGGGCCACGAGCGCCGCCGCCGCTGCCACGACGCCGTCCAGGATGACCGGCGTACGCCGCACCGCGCTCTGCAACAGGAATCCGGTCATGGCGGCGATGTCGGCCCCGCCCACCGCCGCGAGCAGCTCCAGCTGATCCCCGAGGACGGGCCGCGCCCGCCGCAGCGAGTCCCGGACCGCCGCGCACTTGCGCATCCACGCGAGGTCGTCGATCGGGGCACCGCCGCGCCCGGTCACCACGGACGCGTCGGTTCCGCACAGCGCGGCGACCAGCGTCGCCGCGGGCGTCGTGCCGCCGACGCTCACATCGCCGAGCACGACCAGGTCGGTCCCGGAGTCCGCCTCCTCGTCGGCGACGGCCATCCCGGCGCGCACCGCGGCCTCGGCCTCCTCGGCCGTCAGCGCGTCCTCGATGTCGACGCGCCCCGAGCCGCGCCGCACCCGGTGCCCCGCCACCTCCGCGGGAAGAGCGTCCGGATCGCAGTCCAGGGCCACGTCGACGACCCGGACGGGCACGTCGAGGCGGCGCCCGAGGACGGCCACGGGGCTCTCGCCCGAGAGCACGGCACGGACGAGCTCCGCCGCACCGCCCGCGGGCCGCGCGGAGACGCCGAGTTCCGCGACCCCGTGGTCTCCCGCGAAGAGGATCACGCGCGGCCGCTCGATCGGCTTGACCGGCACCGACGACTGGGCCGCGGACAGCCACTCGCCCAGTTCGTCCAGGCGGCCGAGTGCTCCGGGCGGCACGGTCTGCCGCTCCCTGCGCTCCTCGGCGTCGCGGCGCATCCCGCCGTCGGGCCGCTCGATCAGGTCGGTGAAGTCGTCGAGATTCAGCGAGCTCATTCGCCGAACAGTACCGGCAGGGCCCGGCCCCGGATCAGAGGGCCCGGCAGCGGGCCCCGGCGCGCGAACGGCGGTGCGGCACGGGTCGCCTCCACGGTGTCGCTGCACCGGCTCAGCCCGCCCTTTACGTACGTTTATGTTCACTTACGTGCGATGAAAGGAGCCGGCCACGCCCATGCATGTCGCACTGGCCGCCGCTGCCCGGGCCCGCAAGGTCTTCGCCGCCCCGTACTCCACCCGCCGCCACCGGGCCCGCGCCCGCGCGATGGCCCCGTTCGGCGAGCCCGAGAGCTGGCTGGACATCGGCACCGGGTACGCGCACTTCCCCGCCGTCGCTCAGGAGGTGCACCCGTACACCGCCTTCGACGGCCTCGACGCGACCGAGTGCGTGGAGGACGGGCGCAGGGCCGGGCGGGTCGAGGAGGCGCATCTCGGGCTGCTCGCCGACCTGGCGCCGAGGCTCGCGGGGCGCTACGACGTGCTGAGCATGTTCCACTACCTGGAGCGCAGCGAGGACCCGCGCATCGAACTCATCGCCGCCCGGACGGCGTTGCGGCCCGGCGGCCATCTGGTGATCGAGGTCCCCGTCCCCGGCAGCCGGTACGCCAGGATCGTCGGCAAGGGATGGCTGCGGCCCGGCTCCCGTCATCTGCTGCCCGAGCCCCACCACCGCATCCCGCTCGCCGTGCTCCGGCGCGATCTCAAAAGCCTCGGCTACACCGTCGTGGCCACCGACCGGCGCGAGTCGCACATCCCGTTCGACCTGGCCGCCGGCATGGCTCTCGCCCTCGGCCGCGTCCGGGCCACGGCCCGTGTCGCCTCCCC
Organism: Streptomyces longisporoflavus; assembly: GCF_014649775.1. GTDB lineage: Bacteria > Actinomycetota > Actinomycetes > Streptomycetales > Streptomycetaceae > Streptomyces > Streptomyces longisporoflavus. The sequence goes on from NZ_BMTR01000005.1 coordinate 386,994, forward strand.
GCTCCTCGCCGTCGCGGCCCTCGCGGACCGGATCCTGGCACCCCTGGTCCGCCGCACCCGCTTCTCCAACGCCTACCGGGTCATCGCCCGCAGGGGCCCGAAGCCCTGACCGGAGATCCGGCCGGGTACGCGGTGAGGTACCCGGCCGTACGGGTCAGCCGCGCAGAGTGAGCGCCTGGCCCGCGACGACCAGCAGGACGTGCTCGCACTCCGCCGCGAACCCCGCGTTCAGACGGCCGAGCTCGTCGCGGTAGCGGCGGCCCGACGCGGTGGCGGGGACGATGCCGGAGCCGACCTCGTTCGAGACGGCGACGACCGTGCGCCGGGTCGCGCGCACCGCGTCCGTGAGCTCGGCGACCCGCTTGCGCAGCGCCCTCTCGCCCCCGCCCGCCCACTCGTCGTCGTCCCACGCGTTCACCTCGTCCATGGCGTACGTCAGCCACAGCGACAGGCAGTCGATGAGCAGGGGAGGCCCGTCATCGGCGAGCAGCGGCACGAGGTCGCAGGTCTCGGCGGTGCTCCACGACCCCGGCCGCCGTTCGCGGTGGGCGCTGACCCGGTCCGCCCACTCGGAGTCGCCGTTCCTGGTCCCGCCGGTCGCCACGTAGAGCACCTCGGGGAAGGCTTCGAGGCGCCGCTCGGCCTCCACCGACTTCCCGGACCTCGCGCCGCCGAGGACGAGGGTGCGGCGCGGCACGTCAGGTACGTCCTCGTACGCGCCGACCACCAGCGTCGTTCCGTCCGGCACGGCCCGCGCACCGGCTGCCGCGAGCCTGCGGGTCAGCTCCGCACCCGGCGGCACCCCGTGGTCCAGATGGACGGCGACGACGTCCGTGGTCGCCCCGATCGCCCCCGCCGCCCGCAGCCGTGCGAGCCCGTCGGGCCGCCCGATGACATCGGCGACGACCATCTCGTACGCCCGCTGCCCGTCCGGCACCCCTGCGGGCGCACCCTGCGGCGGCAGATAAAGCAGCCGCTCGCCGTCGGGGCCCGTCACCTCGTACCCCGTGCCCGGATGGTCCATCGCCACCGCGCGCACCCGGTGTCCGGTGAGCAGCGCGAGCTCCCGCCCGTCGGGCACCCGGCCGGGCTGCGGCAGTCCCGCCGGCACCTCCACCGAGGGGCCGTCGTGCGGGTGCGAGAGCAGAACCTGGCGTACGCCGCCGAGCGAGTGCCCGGCGCGCGCGGCCGCGAAGGCGGCACCAGGGGTGAGGTCGAGCAGCAGGATGCCGTCCACCAGGAGCGCGGTGGCGGCGCGTGCGGCGCCGCCGAGCGCGGTCGCGCAGGCCGCGCAGGGGCAGTCGGGGCGGGGCAGGCCTTCGGGGGAGCCGGTGCCGAGCAGAGTCAGTTCCACGAGAAGATCCTCCCGCGTCGCCGCGAGCGCCGCTCGCCCGGCTAGGCTTCAAGCGGCTTCACACAGCTGTCGGACCATCGGGAGGCTGGCATGGCGGCATGGACGTGGCGGTTCGAGAAGGCGGACGGGACGGAGGTCCAGCCCGCTCTGACGCCCGAGGAGTTCACCACTCAGGGAGACGCGGAGTCCTGGGTCGGCGAGTTCTGGAAAGAGCTCGCGGACGGCGGCGCCGACCAGGTGTCGCTCTTCGAGGACACGACCAAGATCTATGGACCGATGAGCCTGCACGCACAGGACGCGGCGCAGGGGTGAGTGACGCCTAGAGGTAAGGGGCGGCCGCAATTGCGGCCGCCCCTTACGCCGTCCTACCGGTCGTGCCGGTAGTCCCAGCAGTTCCCGTCGTTCCCGTCGCTACATCTCGCCCAGCGTGAGATCGGCGGTCTTGTCGGAACCGTCGCGCGTGTACGTCACCTGCGCCTTGTCGCCCGGCTTCTCCCCGGCCAGCGCCTCGGAGAGCGAGGTGATCGTGCTGATCCGGGTGTCGCCCAACTTGGTGATGATGTCGCCGGCCTCGATGCCCGCCTTGGCCGCCGCCCCGCCCTCCTGCGCCTCGACGACGGCGACGCCCGCGGGCTTGTAGTCGTTGCCGAGGACCGTGCGTCCCGTGATGCCGAGAGCGGCCCGGCCCGAGTCGGTGACCTTGCCGTCCTTGATGATCTGGTCGGCGACGGTCTTCACCATCGAGGACGGGATGGCGAACCCGATGCCGGGCGCCGCGCTGTCGCCCATCTGCGGGTCGGAGGCGGCGAGCGTCGGGATGCCGATCACCTCGCTGTCGAGGGTCACCAGGGCGCCGCCACTGTTGCCCGGATTGATCGCGGCGGACGTCTGCACCATGTTCGCGATGGTGGCGCCGGTGGAGCCCTCCGAACGGGGCTCGCTGACGGTCCGGCCGGTGGCGGAGATGATCCCCTGCGTGACGCTGGAGGACAGGCCCAGGGGTGAACCCATGGCCAGCACGATCTGCCCGACCTCGGCCTTCGTGGAGTCCGCGAACTTCGCGGCCTTGAGCCCGCTCGGCGGGTTGTCGAGCTTGATGACGGCGAGATCCTGCTCGGGGTAGGAGCTGACGAGCTTCGCGGTCAGGGCCTGCTCCCCGGTGGCCGTCGTGACCTTGAAGGTGCGCTCCTTGCCCACGACATGGGCGTTGGTGACGACGTGGCCCTTGTCGTCGTAGACGACACCGGAGCCGAGGCTCTCTGAGGCGTCGATCTGGACGACCGACGGCAGGACGTCCTTGATCACCTGCTGGTAGTCGTCCTGCAGACCGCTGTCCGCCCTGGGCGCGGCCTGAGTGGTGGACTCACCGGTGCCTGAGCCGGTGCCTGAGCCGGAACCTGAGTCCGAGCTTGAGCAGCCCGCGGCGAAGAGCGCTGCGGCGAGGGAGGCGGTCACGGTGACGGCACGGATACGCGAGACAGTCATGCCCCGAGTGTCCCGTTCGACCCACTATGTCGCTCTGGGATACGGGGCAATCGGGTGGGTGGCCGGGAAAGAACCGCCGCGAGGCGGCGGTTCAGTCAGTCCCGTACGCCGCAGACGTGCAGCAGAGCCGCGACCCGCCGATAGGGGTCGGTCCGCCCGGCCCGCTCCTCGGCGGCGAGCAGCGCCGTCAACTCCGCCTCCGGAGGCGGAACCGCGTCATCCGCGGCCCCGTCGGTGAAGACCCGCACCCCGTACCAGGCATGCAGCGGCGCCGCGATCCCCGCGAGCGAGGCGGAAACGGCGTCGAGCCGATCGGCCCGCGCCTCGAGCCCGATCCGATTGCGGTACACGGTGGAGTCGAAGGCCCCCATCGCCCCCGCCCAGTCCCCGGCGAGCCCCGGCCGCATGGCCAGCGCGTCCGCGTTCCGGACGAGGAGGGAGAGAAGGCCGCCGGGCGCCAGCATCCGGGCCAGGCCCGCGAGCAGCGCGTCCGGCTCCTCGACGTACATCAGGACGCCGTGGCACAGCACGACGTCGAAGCTGCCCGGCAGGAAATGCACCCCGGTCTCGCGGCCGTCGCCCTCGACGATCCGCACCCGGCCCCGAATCCCCTCGGGCTCGGCGGCGAGCGCGTCACGGGCCGCGGCCACCATCGCCGAGTCCTGCTCGACGCCGGTCACCTTGTGCCCGGCGCGGGCGAGCCGCAGCGCCTGCGTGCCCTGGCCCATGCCCACGTCGAGCACGCGCAGCCGCTGCCCCACGGGGAAGCGCCCGGCTATCTGCTCGTCGAGCTGCCGGGTGACCAGCTCCTGGCGTACGGCGTTACGCAGGCCGCCCAGCTTCTGAAGCCACGCGGCGGCCCCGCCGGCGAAACCGCTCAGGGCCGCTCTCCGCGCTTGACCTGCGGCTTCGGCAGGCGCAGCCGGCGCATCTGGAGCGTACGCATCAGGGCGTAGGCGACGGCGCCCTTCTTGCTCTCGCTCGGGAAGCGCTCGTTCAGGCGCTTCTTCAGGCGGACCGCGGTCGCCACCGAGTCCACGATGATCAGGACGATCACGAAGAGCCAGAGCAGCAGCGCGATGTTCTGCAGCTGCGGGACACGGACCATGCTCAGTACGAGGATGATCACGGCCAGCGGCAGGAAGAACTCGGCGATGCAGAACCGCGAGTCGACGAAGTCGCGCGCGAACCTGCGCACGGGACCCTTGTCGCGGGCGGGCAGATAGCGCTCGTCACCGCTGGCGAGAGCCTGGCGCTGCTTGTCCATCTGGACGCGGCGTTCGTTGCGCTGCCGCTTCGCCGCCTCCTTGCGCGTCACGGGCGTATTGGCCACGCTGCGGCGCTGGGTCTGGGCCTCACTGCGCTTGGGCGTGGGGCGGCCCTTCGGGGCCTGCGGGTCACGGGGCTGCTGGGAGTCGGTCACCGGGGCCTTGCTCGCCGGGGCCTTCTCGTCCTTGGATCGGCTACGGAACACAAAACCCAAGGGTACGGGGTGCGAACGCATGGACCCCAGCCCCACGGGGAACGATCCGGCAACACCGGGCGTCTTGATTGTGTGGCTAAGGGGACGTTCCGTGTGGTTTACAAGCGGTTTTCGGGCGGTTCCCAGGGGTGCACCTACTCCCTACGCCTGAGCCCGGCCGGACACAGTCGTCCTTGGGGATGAGCGCATCCGCACGCGAACAGTGCGGTAATGGATGCAGGGCCCGTACTGTGGGTTCTGTTGCAGTACCTGGAGCTGGAAGTCCGTCAGAAGGGGGCGCGCGAAGCCCATGAGCGGTGTCATGAAGCGTATGGGGATGATCTTCCGCGCGAAGGCGAACAAGGCCCTTGACCGGGCCGAGGACCCGCGCGAAACCCTCGATTACTCGTACCAGAAGCAGCTCGAGCTGCTTCAGAAGGTGCGCCGCGGTGTCGCCGACGTGGCGACGTCCCGCAAGCGCCTCGAACTGCAGCTGACCCAGCTCCAGAAGCAGTCCTCGACCCTTGAGGACCAGGGCCGCAAGGCGCTCGCCCTCGGCCGCGAGGATCTGGCCCGCGAGGCCCTGTCCCGCCGTGCGGCGCTCCAGCAGCAGGTGACGGACCTGGAGACGCAGCACCAGACCCTCCAGGGCGAGGAGGAGAAGCTCACCCTCGCGGCGCAGCGGCTCCAGGCCAAGGTCGACGCCTTCCGCACGAAGAAGGAGACGATCAAGGCCACGTACACCGCCGCCCAGGCGCAGACCCGGATCGGCGAGGCCTTCTCCGGCATCTCCGAGGAGATGGGCGACGTCGGCATGGCGATCCAGCGCGCCGAGGACAAGACCGCGCAGCTCCAGGCGCGGGCGGGCGCGATCGACGAGCTCCTGGCTTCCGGAGCCCTCGACGACTCCTCCGGGCTCGCCAAGGACGACATCCAGTCCGAGCTGGATCGCCTCTCCGGTGGTACTGATGTAGAGCTGGAACTGCAGCGGATGAAGGCGGAACTGGCTGGGGGCACCTCCCAGGCTATTGGCTCTGGGGGAGGCTCGACGTCGAAGCAGGCCATCGAGCCGGGTCAGGGCCAGCCCCAGACCCAGCAGCAGCCGCAGGACACCCCGCGCTTCGACAAGCAGTAGCAGCCCTGCGCACTACACCGCTCACGTCCGAGGAGGGCGACATGATCGTACGGATCATGGGGGAGGGGCAGGTGAAGCTGGCCGACGGCCACTTCGCCGAACTGAACAAGCTGGACGACGAGTTGCTCGCCGAGATGGAGAGCGGCGACGAGTCCGGCTTCCGCCGGACGCTGTGCGCGTTGCTGGACAAGGTCCGGGAGCTGGGCGCGCCCCTCCCGGACGACGCCCTTGAGCCCTCCGAGCTGATCTTGCCGGCACCGGACGCAACGCTGGACGAGGTCAAAGACATGCTGAGCGACGACGGGCTGATTCCCGGCTAGGGAATGGACCCAGGGCAAACGGGCGGGTGGGCGGGATAGATCCGGCGCGAAGCGCCGGGGCAGCCCGTCCGCGAAGACAGGGTTCAGTAGCCCCCGGTACCGCGCTTAAGGCCGAGCGGCCAGAGACGGCCCCGTACCGTTGAAGTGTGACCACTTTCGGGCGAGGCCGTTGCTGGGCCAAGGCGCACCCCCTGGCCGTGGACGGCGCCCTCGCGGCAGCAGTCCTCGTGTGCATGGTCGTCGGATCATTCGTGGAGCCGTACGGCCATGACGGCGGCCCCACCTGGGGCACCCGCACACCCAGCGGGCTCAGCCTCGTCCTGATGGTGCTCGGCGCCACCGCGCTGGTCTTCCGCCGCCGCGCCCCCTGGGTCGTGCTCGCCGCGACCTGCGGCTTCACCGTCGTCGACCTGGTCACCGGCGAGTTCCGCGGCGGCGTCGTGATGAGCGCGGTCATCGCCCTCTTCACCGTCGCCGCCCGCACCAACCGCCACACGACCTGGCGCATCGGCCTGGTCACCATGACCGGGCTCACCGCGGTAGCGATGCTGGCGGGTCCCCTGCCCTGGTACGCCCAGGAGAACCTCGGCATCTTCGCCTGGACCGGCATGGCCGCGGCCGCCGGTGACGCCGTTCGCAGCCGCCGCGCCTTCGTGGACGCCATACGCGAGCGCGCCGAACGCGCGGAACGCACCCGCGAGGAAGAGGCGAGGCGCCGCGTCGCCGAGGAACGGCTGCGCATCGCCCGCGATCTGCACGACGTGGTCGCCCACCACATCGCCCTCGTCAACGTCCAGGCGGGCGTGGCGGCCCACGTCATGGACAAGCGCCCCGACCAGGCCAAGGAAGCCCTCTCCCACGTCCGCGACGCCAGCCGCTCCGCACTCGACGAACTGCGCGCCACCGTCGGCCTGTTGCGGCAGACCGGGGACCCCGAGGCGCCCACCGAACCCGCACCGGGCCTGGCCCGCCTCGACGACCTCGTGGAGACCTTCCGCCACGCGGGCCTCCCCGTGGAGGTCACCTGCGGCGACACGGTCATGGACCTGCCCGCCGGGGTCGACCTGGCGGCCTACCGCATCATCCAGGAGGCCCTCACGAACGTGCAGAAGCACGCGGGGACGGGGGCGAAGGCCGAGGTCAGCGTCATCCGCGTGGGACCGAACGCCGAGATCACGGTCCTGGACGACGGAGGGGGCGAGAAGAAGGAGCAGAGCGGGGAGAGCGACGGCGGCGGGCACGGCCTCCTCGGTATGCGCGAGCGCGTCAGCGCCCTGGGCGGTCGCTGCACCGCCGGACCCCGCTACGGCGGCGGCTTCCGCGTCCATGCGATCCTGCCCGTCACGGCAACGCCGGTCACCCCGGCAGAGGGAGGGACCGCGTGACGATCCGGGTGCTGCTCGCCGACGACCAGGCCTTGCTGCGCAGCGCGTTCAAGGTGCTCGTCAATTCCGAGCCCGACATGGAGGTCGTCGCCGAGGCGTCGGACGGCGCGGAGGCCGTAGAGCTCGCCAAGGCGCGGGCCGCGGACGTCGTCCTGATGGACATCCGGATGCCCGGCATGGACGGCCTGGCCGCCACCCGCCTGATCAGCGCCGACGCCGCCCTGGCCCACGTACGGGTGGTCATGCTGACGACTTTCGAGGTCGACGAGTACGTGGTGCAGTCGCTTCGCGCAGGCGCCTCCGGTTTCCTCGGCAAGGGCGCGGAGCCGGACGAACTGCTCGGCGCGATCCGGATCGCGGCCGCCGGCGACGCCCTGCTCTCCCCGGTGGCGACGAAGGGCCTGATCGCCAAGTTCCTCGCCCAGGGCGACGGCGCGGACGACGACGGCGGGGTGCGCGGCGAGCGGCTCGACGCGCTCACCGGGCGCGAGCGCGAGGTCCTCGTCCAGGTCGCGGGCGGCCACTCGAACGACGAGATCGCCGAGCGCCTGGAGGTCAGCCCGCTCACCGTGAAGACGCACGTGAACCGTGCGATGGCGAAGCTGGGCGCCCGCGACCGGGCACAACTCGTCGTCATTGCCTACGAATCGGGCCTGGTACGTCCAAGGGTGGAGTGAGTGCGGGCGCAACGTACTGCGGCCGCAGTATGCGACGCATAAGAACGGGTCCTCGGAGTGACGAATCCTGCCCTGGACATGGCAGATCGTGTAGGGGGCACCGGCTCGCCGGTGCCCGTTCCTGCGCAGTACGCCACAGAGAGAGACCACCATGTCCTGGCTGTCCCGGTTCAGCCTCGCCCAACGGGCCCTTGTCGGGCTGATATCGATCATCGCGCTCGTCTTCGGCGCGATCGCGATCCCTCAGCTCAAGCAGCAGCTGCTGCCCTCCATCGAACTGCCGATGGTGTCCGTCCTGGCTCCGTACCAGGGCGCGTCCCCCGATGTGGTCGAAAAGCAGGTCGTCGAGCCGCTGGAATCGTCCCTCGACGCGGTCGACGGCATCACCGGCATCACCTCCACGGCGAGCGAGGGCAACGCCGTGATCATGGCCCAGTTCGACTACGGCAGCGGCTCCAAGCAGCTCGTCGCCGATGTCCAGCAAGCCGTGAACCGCGCCGGGGCCCAGCTCCCCGACGACGTCGACCCGCAGGTCATCGCGGGCTCCACGGACGACATCCCGACCGTGGTCCTCTCCGTCACCTCGGACAAGGACCAGCAGGCGCTCTCGGACCAGCTCGACCGTACGGTCGTCCCCGCCCTGGAGGACATCGACGGCGTCGCCCAGGTCACCGTCGACGGCGTGCGCGACCTCCAGGTCGACGTCACCCCCGACGACAGGAAGCTGGCCAAGGCGGGCCTGACCCCGGCCGCGCTCGGCCAGGCGCTCCAGGCCGGCGGCGCCACGCTCCCGGCGGGCTCCTTCGACGAGGACGGCAAGAACCGCACCGTCCAGGTCGGCGGCGGCTACACCTCCCTGAAGCAGATCCAGGACCTGATGGTCACCCCCGAGGCCAAGCCGGGCTCCCCGGCGGGCGCGGGCAAGCCGGTGCGCCTCGGTGACCTCGCCACGGTGAAGCAGCAGCCGTCGGAGGCCACCTCCATCACGCGCACCAACGGCAAGCCCAGCCTCGCCGTCGCGATCACGATGGACCAGGACGGCAGCGCCGTCTCCATCTCCGACGAGGTCAAGGACAAGCTGCCCGACCTGCGCAAGGACCTCGGCGCGGGCTCGGACCTGACGGTCGCGAGCGACCAGGGCCCGGCCGTCTCCAAGTCCATCGACGGCCTGACCACCGAGGGCGCCCTCGGCCTGGTCTTCGCCGTCCTGGTCATCCTGGTCTTCCTCGCGTCGATCCGCTCGACGCTGGTCACCGCGGTCTCCATCCCGCTCTCGGTCGTCCTGGCCCTGATCGTGCTGTGGACGCGGGACCTCTCCCTCAACATGCTCACGCTCGGCGCGCTGACCATCGCCATCGGCCGTGTCGTCGACGACTCGATCGTGGTCCTGGAGAACATCAAGCGCCACCTCGGCTACGGCGAGGAGCGCGAGGCCGCGATCACCAAGGCCGTCAAGGAGGTCGCGGGCGCCGTGACGTCCTCGACCCTGACGACCGTCGCGGTCTTCCTGCCGATCGGCCTGGTCGGCGGCATGGTGGGCGAGCTCTTCGGCTCGTTCTCGCTGACGGTCACGGCGGCGCTCTTGGCGTCCCTGCTCGTGTCGCTCACGGTCGTACCGGTTCTCTCGTACTGGTTCCTGCGTCCCCCGAAGGACGTGCGCGGCGCCGATCCGGACGAGGCCCGCCGCAAGGCCGAGGAGAAGGAGGCCAAGAGCAGGCTCCAGCGCTTCTACGTGCCCGTCCTGCGCTTCGCGACCCGTCGCCGCTTCACCAGCCTCGCCATCGCGATCGTCATCCTCGTCGGTACGTTCGGCATGGCGCCGCTCCTGAAGACCAACTTCTTCGACCAGGGCGAGCAGGAAGTCCTGACCATCAAGCAGGAGTTGAAGCCGGGCACCAGCCTCGCGGCGTCCGACGCGTCGGCCAAGAAGGTCGAGAAGATGCTGGACGGCCTCGACGAGATCAAGGACTACCAGGTCACGGTCGGTTCGTCCGGCTTCATGGCGGCCTTCGGCGGCTCGACGGACACCAATCAGGCCTCGTACACGCTGACGCTCAAGGACAAGTCCTCGTACGACAAGACGCAGGACAAGGTCGAGGAGGAGCTCGGCAAGCTCTCCGGCATCGGCCAGACGACCATCGCGGCCGGTGACGGCTTCGGCAGCCAGGACCTGAGCGTGGTCGTCAAGGCCGCCGACGCCGACGTGCTGCGCGAGGCCTCCGACGAGGTGCGCGACGAGGTCGCGAAGCTCGACGACGTCACGGACGTCCAGAGCGACCTGTCGCAGAGCATCCCGCGGATCTCGGTCAAGGCGAACGCCAAGGCCGCCGCGGCCGGGTTCAACGACACCACCCTCGGTCAGGCCGTCGCCCAGTCGGTCCGCGGCACCGAGAGCGGCAAGGCGGTCCTGGACGACACCGAGCGCGACATCGTGGTGAAGTCGGCGCGGCCCGCGAAGACCATCGCCGAGCTGCGCAAGCTCGACCTCGGCCCCGTGAAGCTCGCTGACATCGCCGACGTCAAGCTGGTCGAAGGACCGGTCTCCATGACCCGCATCGACGGCGCCCGCGCCGCGACGATCACCGCGAAGCCGACCGGCGAGAACACCGGCGCCGTCAGCGCCGACCTCACCACGAAGCTCGACGCGCTGAAGCTGCCGGACGGCGCGACCGCGTCCATCGGCGGCGTCTCCGAGGACCAGGACGAGGCCTTCGCCTCGCTCGGCCTCGCGATGCTCGCGGCGATCGCGATCGTCTTCATGCTGCTCGTGGCGACGTTCCGCTCGCTCGTCCAGCCGCTGATCCTGCTGGTCTCGATCCCGTTCGCGGCCACGGGCGCCATCGGCCTGCTGATCGCCACCGACACCCCGATGGGCGTCCCGGCGATGATCGGCATGCTGATGCTGATCGGCATCGTGGTGACGAACGCGATCGTCCTGATCGACCTGATCAACCAGTACCGCGGGCAGGGCCACGGCGTGGTCGAGGCAGTCGTCGAGGGCGGCCGGCACCGCCTGCGCCCGATCCTGATGACGGCCCTTGCGACCATCTTCGCCCTGCTCCCGATGGCCCTCGGCATCACGGGCGAGGGCGGCTTCATCGCCCAGCCGCTCGCGGTGGTGGTCATCGGCGGTCTGATCACGTCGACGCTCCTCACCCTCCTCCTCGTCCCGACGCTGTACGCGATGGTGGAGCTCCGCAAGGAGCGTCGCCGCGCCAAGCGCGAGGCGAAGCGGGCCAAGAAGGCGGGCGGCCCGACGCAGGCCGACGCCGACTCCGGGGACCCGGAGCCGGCCAAGGTCTGAGCGCTCCGCCGGCCGGTTCGCTGCGCCCCACGCGCTCCGGGCGGTACCGAGCACGGCGGACCCCACACCGGAGGCGTAGGGGACGCGTGCGAGGGCGAGCGCCGGCGCCCGCACCGAACGCCGTAAGGGGCGCCCGCAATGGCGGGCGCCCCTTACGGCCGTGCAACAAGCGGTACTACGGGAGCGCCAGCATCCGCTCCAGGGCCAGCTTCGCGAACTGCTCGGTCTCGCGGTCGACCTCGATCTGGTTGACCAGCTTGCCCTCGGCCAGCGACTCCAGGGCCCAGACCAGGTGCGGCAGGTCGATCCGGTTCATGGTCGAGCAGAAGCAGACCGTCTTGTCGAGGAAGACGATCTCCTTGTCCTCGGCGGCGAAACGGTTCGCCAGGCGGCGTACGAGGTTCAGCTCGGTCCCGATCGCCCACTTGGAACCGGCGGGAGCCGCTTCGAGGGTCTGGATGATGTGCTCCGTGGAGCCCACGTAGTCCGCCGCGGCCACGACCTCGTGCTTGCACTCGGGGTGCACCAGGACGTTGACGCCGGGAATCCGCGCGCGCACGTCCTCCACGGACTCCAGCGAGAAGCGCCCGTGCACGGAGCAGTGCCCGCGCCACAGGATCATCTTCGCGTCACGCAGCTGCTCGACGGTCAGGCCGCCGTTCGGCTTGTGCGGGTTGTAGACCACGCAGTCGTCGAGCGAGAGGCCCATGTCGCGCACGGCGGTGTTCCGGCCGAGGTGCTGGTCGGGCAGGAAGAGGATCTTCTCGCCCTGCTCGAAGGCCCACTCCAGGGCCCGCTTGGCATTCGACGACGTGCAGATCGTCCCGCCGTGCTTGCCGGTGAAGGCCTTGATGTCGGCGGAGGAGTTCATGTACGAGACGGGCACGACCTGCTCGGATATGCCGGCCTCGGCCAGCACGTCCCAGCACTCCGCGACCTGCTCGGCGGTGGCCATGTCGGCCATCGAGCAGCCGGCGGCCAGGTCAGGAAGGACGACCTTCTGGTCGTCCGTCGTCAGGATGTCGGCGGACTCGGCCATGAAGTGCACGCCGCAGAAGACGATGTACTCGGCCTCGGGCTTGGCGGCCGCGTCCTTGGCCAGCTTGAAGGAGTCGCCGGTGACATCCGCGAACTGGATGACCTCGTCGCGCTGGTAGTGGTGGCCGAGCACGAAGACCTTGTCGCCGAGCTTCTCCTTGGCGGCGCGGGCGCGCTCCACCAGGTCGGGGTCGGAGGGCGACGGCAGATCGCCGGGGCACTCCACGCCGCGCTCGCTCTTCGGGTCGGCCTCGCGGCCGAGCAGCAGCAGGGCGAGCGGCGTCGGCTGGACGTCGAGCTCCACGGGGGACTGGGCGGTGGTCACGACACGCACCCTTTCTTTTTCTGCAGACAAGGCTTCTCGTCTAATTGACGTTATCTATCATAACCGCTTCACGTCAGTTTGACGATGGCCATAGTGTCGATGTGACGCGTTCGCCTCCGGCGGGCCGGTGCTCCCGGGGGCGGCATGTGCGAGCATGAAGGGACAGACAGTCGACAGACACGTCGTCAGTCAGCCGAGAGCCGCCGAGAGACACAGCCCTCGGCCCGGAATGAATCCGCGGCCCCGACGGTTGCAACCGTCGGCAAGCAGTCTCCGTACAACCCGGGAGAGAAGCAGATGTCCGTATCGGACGAGACCACCACCGTGAGCGACGGCATCCTCCTGTCCGACGCCGCCGCGGCCAAGGTCAAGGGCCTTCTTGAGCAGGAGGGCCGGGATGACCTGGCGCTGCGCGTCGCCGTTCAGCCCGGTGGCTGCTCAGGCCTTCGCTACCAGCTGTTCTTCGACGAGCGCTCGCTCGACGGCGACGTGGTCAAGGACTTCGACGGCGTCAAGGTCGTCACCGACCGGATGAGCGCTCCCTACCTGGGCGGCGCCTCCATCGACTTCGTCGACACCATCGAGAAGCAGGGCTTCACGATCGACAACCCGAACGCCACGGGCTCCTGCGCCTGCGGCGACTCGTTCAGCTAAATCCGCGCGTACGTGCGAAGGCGGCCCCCGGAGTTCTGCGGGGGCCGCCTTCGCACGTGTCCGGGGTGCTACTTGCGCGGCACGGTCCCGCCTCCCTGAGCGTCCACGACCTTGCGGTCGCCCAGCGGCTCGTCCAGGGTCACGGTCTCCGTGAACTCCTTGGCCATCATGACGCAGACCTCGCCCTTCTTACGGGTCTCGGTCACCTTCACGCGCACGCTGTCCTTGCTCTCGTCGGCCGATGCCGAGTACTCGCCGCAGGCGCCGCCGTAGAAGTGCACCGTCAGGGACTCGCCGTCCGCGCGGTAGGACTCGACGTGCGCCGCCGGGTCCTTCGCGCCGCCCGCGCCGGGCTCCTGCCCGGGCTTGCCGGTGGGCGTCGGAGGCGAGGACGGGGTGCTCGGGGAGGTGATGAACTTCGGCTCCACCGCCGGGTGCGTCACCGTGAAGGTGTCCTCGGCGCCCTGCGGCAGCACGTCGAACAGCCAGGAGGGCACGAGCGTCTGGCGCCCGTCCACGAACTGCACCGCGAGCCCGAACGTGGCGTCCTTCACCGTGATCGGCTGCGGCTTCGGGGGTGCGGACGAGGGCTCGCACGGAGCCTGCTTCTTGCCCTCCTCGCCCGAGGCGTCCTCCGGCATGGCGGTGGCGCAGCCGCCGATGCCGACGCTCCCGCCGCCGCCCGACTTGTTGAGCTGCGCCAAGGTCTCGTCGGCGCTGATCACCGGGTACGTCGCACCCTTCTCCGGCGCCTTCAACTGGCCGCTGCCGCCGACCACTTGACCGTCCGAGCCGACCTGGACGCCGGTCGACCAGCCGTAGGTCGGCAGGCCGCCCACCTCCGGGTCGGCGTTCACCACGCGTACGGCGCCCATGAGTTGATCGGCGTCCAGCTTCGCGTCGTCCTGTCCGACCGCCTTCAGGACCGGCGCCGCGGCCTTCTTCGCCTCGCTCTCGCCGACCGCGTCACCCTTGCCGTTCGGGGCGGTGGACGTCGTCCCCGAATCCGCTGAACCCTCCGAACAAGGCTTGCCCTTCCGGCAGTTGTCGCTGCCGCCGGTGGCGTACCGCGAGAACGTCCAGGTGCCCGGTGCCTGCTTGCTCACCTGGAGCGAGGGGCCCGAACCGTCCTTCGCGGGACCGACCTGCCAGGCGCCGTCCCGCGAGGTGGGCTTGCCCGCGAGGCCGAGGGCGTCGGCCAGCTTCGTGACCTGCTCCCGGCTGACGGTGCCCCGCGCGTGGTAGACCGCCGCCGAGTCGGGGCCGCCGGGCAGCTTGCCCTCGGCGCGGTAGGCGGCGCCGTTCGGGTCGGGCTCACCGGGGGCGATGCCCTCGGTGCCGCCTTCCTTGCCGCCCTCCTGCCGGTCGCCGTCCGTGTGTCCGTCGAGGGCAAGGGGCGGAGGCGTTCCGCCGTCGCCGGCCGGAGAACTGCCGTTGCCGCCGCTGCCGCCTGACGCGGTCGCGGCGAAGTACGCGCCGCCGCCACCGACGAGCAGCACCGTGGCCGCCACCGACGCGACGGCGAGGCGGGAACGCCGCCGGTGCTGCTCGGCCGCGTCATGAACGGGTCGCTCGGTGCTCACCGCATCGCTCCTTCGACTGCACTGCTGTCCCTGGAGGCCCGTGCGTGGGCCTCGTTCGTATTCCGCGTCCCCTTTACGGGGGACAGCGGTGGGACGCGGCGGGGGAGCGCGCGGTTCCATCGGCGCGCGCCGATGGAACCGTCCTTGTCTCGGTCAGGCTCAGTCGGCTTCGGGCGGCCTCAGTCGCCGTACTCCGACATGCCGTCGATCAGCCGCGCGGACGCGGGCGGGACGCTGATCCCGTGGATCAGCGCGGGCGACACGGAAGCGGTCGCGGCGGCCGTGGGACTCACCCAGTGCGGAGCCATCCGGGCGCAGTCGCCCCGCAGGGTCTCCATGTTCTCCGGGTTCTCCGGGTTCTCCGGCTTTTCCGGGGGCTCGGCGGGACGTGCGGTGACGACATGCTTCGGGATAACGGCCATAACCGCACCGTACGCATCGCACACCTCGCGAAAAAAGACCTACTAACGGGTAGTTTGGCCTCTTCAGAAGGGGTGCCCCGACCCGGTAGCGTGAACTGTCAACCCCCGCCTCTCCTCCACAGGAGCATGCCGTCGTGCGTATCGCAGTCACCGGCTCCATCGCCACCGACCACCTGATGACCTTCCCCGGCCGCTTCGCCGACCAACTGGTCGCGGATCAGTTGCACACGGTTTCTCTCTCGTTCCTGGTCGACGCCCTGGACGTCCGCAGGGGAGGTGTCGCCGCCAACATCTGCTTCGGGATGGGCCAGCTCGGCACGGACCCGATCCTGGTCGGAGCCGCGGGCTCGGACTTCGGCGAGTACCGCGCCTGGCTCGACCGGCACGGCGTGGACACGGCGTCGGTCCGCATCTCCGAAACGCTGCACACGGCCCGCTTCGTGTGCACCACGGACGCCGACCACAACCAGATCGGCTCGTTCTACACGGGCGCGATGAGCGAGGCCCGCCTCATCGAACTGAAGACCGTGGCCGACCGCGTGGGCGGTCTCGACCTGGTCCTCATCGGCGCGGACGACCCCGAGGCGATGATGCGCCACACCGAGGAGTGCCGGACGCGCGAGATCCCCTTCGCCGCAGACTTCTCCCAGCAGATCGCGCGCATGGAGGGCGAGGAGATCCGTACCCTCCTCGACGGCGCGACGTACCTCTTCTCGAACGAGTACGAGAAGGGGCTCATCGAGTCCAAGACCGGCTGGACCGACGCCGAGATCCTCTCCAAGGTCGGCCACCGCGTGACCACCCTCGGCGCGAACGGCGTACGCATCGAGGCCGCGGGACAGGACCCGATCGAGGTCGGCGTCCCCGAGGAGAAGGCGAAGGTCGAGCCCACCGGTGTCGGCGACGGGTTCCGCGCGGGCTTCCTCTCGGGCCTGTCCTGGGGAGTCTCCCTGGAGCGCTCGGCGCAGCTCGGCTGCATGCTCGCCACCCTGGTGATCGAGAACGTCGGCACCCAGGAGTACGAGCTGCACCGCAGCGACTTCATGGACCGCTTCACCAAGGCGTACGGCGACGAGGCGGCGTCCGAGGTCCGGGCCCGCCTGGCCTGACCCCGCCCGGCCCGGTCAGGAGCTCCGGCGGACCACATAGGCGCTGCCCCGGTCCGCCGGCTCCTCGCCCACGTACTCCTGGCCCCGCATCTCGCACCACGCAGGGATGTCGAGCCGCGCCGCCTCGTCGTCGGCGAGGACCGTGACGGTGCCGCCCACCGGGACGTCCCCGATCACCTTCGCGAGCTCGATGACGGGGAGCGGGCAGCGCTTGCCGAGCGCGTCCACGACGAGTGAGGCCGACTCCGTACGCGGCGCCGCCGCCACCGGAGCGCCCAGTTGTTCGCGCACTCCGGCCACCACACCCGGCAGCACCTCCAGGAAGCGCTCCACCTCCGCTTCCTGCGTCCCCCGTGGGAGTGACACCCGGACGTTGCCCTCGCTCAGTACGCCCATGGCCTTCAGGACGTGGCTCGGGGTCAGCGTCGAGCTGGTGCAGGACGAGCCGGACGAGACCGAGAAACCGGCCCGGTCCAGCTCGTGCAGGACTGTCTCCCCGTCGACATAGAGACACGAGAAGGTCACCAGGTGGGGCAGTCGCCGCACCGGGTCGCCCACCACCTCCACGTCCGGCACGAGCCCCGGCACCCGCGCCCGGATCCGCTCCGTCAACTCCCGCAGCCGCGCGCCCTCCTCGGCCGCCTCCGCCTGTACGGCGCGCAGCGAGGCCGCCGCGGCGACCACCGCGGGGATGTTCTCGAAGCCGGGGGCGCGCCCGGACTCCCGCTCGTCGGCGGGGCCCCGCGCGGCGAACCGCACCCCCTTGCGCACGACGAGCAGGCCCACGCCCGCGGGCCCGCCCCACTTGTGGGCGCTCGCCGCGAGCAATGACCACTGGCCGTCCACTCGGCCCCACGGCAGCGACTGCGCGGCGTCCACCAGGAGCGGTACCCCGGCGGCCCGACACGCCGAAGCGACGTCGGCCGTCGGCTGCTCGGTGCCCACCTCGTGGTTGGCGGACTGGAGGCAGGCAAGGGCCGTGTCGGGGCGCAGCGCGGCCGCGTACGCCTCCGGGGAGACCGCGCCGGCCCGGTCCACCCCCACCTCGGTCACCGTCCCGCCCGCGGCCTCGTGGGATGCCGCCGAATGGAGGACCGACGAGTGTTCGACGCCGGACACCACGAGATGCCGCCCGACACGCCGGCGCCCGGCGAGGGCACCGGCGATCCCGGAGTGCACGGCCACGGTGCCGGACGGGGTGAAGGAGAGCTCGTCGGGGCGGCAGCCGACGGCCTCGGCGGCAGCCTCCCGCGCTGCGTCGAGCAGCAGCCTGGCCCGCCGCCCCTCGCGGTAGAGCCGAGCGGGATCGGCCCACCCCTCGTCCAACGAGGCTTGCAGCGCCTGCCGGGCCACGGGATGGAGGGGAGCGGAGGAGGCGACATCGAAGTAGGACACGGCCCAACGCTAGAACGTAAGTGCCCCGGGGGAGCGCCTCGGGTGAGCGCCCCGAAGGGGGCGGGGCCGTGACATTCGCGGCTCCGCCGCGTGGGCGCGCTCGGCCACGACGCTCCCGCAGTCGCGGACCGGCAGATTCCGCCGGGGCGGCGGGCGACCGGACCTCCCGTCAGAAAGCCACCGCGGGCCGGGCGTAACACCCTTCGGAGTGACCCGCGGCGCGTTAGGCACCCTCCCCGCGCGACCCCAAATAGCGTCCAGTAAGGTTTGGCCCGCATAAACATCCAAACCCCTGCCCGCCGCAGGGCGGCGACCGACGACCGAGAAGGCCGCACCCGACCGCGCGGGCCGAGACTCTCGGGAAGGCGCTACGTGAGTCCCAACGGCTCCGACCGCTCGTCGCGGCGCCCGATGCGGCGGAAGCTGCCGCAGGTGCTGACTGCGGGCCTGATCCTGGCAACCGCGACCGGTTGCACATACAAGGACTTTCCCCGCCTTGGTATGCCCACCCCCGTAACGGAGGAGGCTCCGCGGATCCTCTCCCTCTGGCAGGGCTCGTGGGCGGCAGCGCTCGCCACGGGCGTGCTGGTGTGGGGACTGATCATCTGGAGCGTCATCTTCCACCGGCGCAGCCGCACCAAGGTGGAAGTACCTCCGCAGACGCGTTACAACATGCCCATCGAGACGCTCTACACGGTGGTTCCCCTCATCATCGTCTCGGTGCTCTTCTACTTCACGGCTCGTGATGAGTCGAAGCTCCTCCACCTCGACGACAAGCCCGCCCACACGGTCAACGTGGTCGGCTATCAGTGGAGCTGGGGCTTCAACTACATCGAGGACGTGAAGGGTTCCGACAAGGACGACGCCAAGACGGCCAAGGAGCTGGAGTCCATCCCGGACAAGTTCCGTGATGCGTTCCCGTCCAACGCCGGCGGTGTCTACGACGTCGGTACGCCCGGCCAGCGGAACCCGCAGAACAACAACCCCGGTCCGACCCTCTGGCTCCCCAAGGGCGAGAAGGTCCGGTTCGTGCTGACTTCGCGTGACGTCATCCACTCCTTCTGGGTGGTGCCGTTCCTCATGAAGCAGGACGTCATCCCGGGCCACACGAACGCCTTCGAGGTGACTCCCAACAAGGAGGGCACCTTCATGGGCAAGTGCGCGGAGCTCTGCGGTGTCGACCACTCCCGGATGCTCTTCAACGTGAAGGTCGTTTCCCCCGAGCGCTACCAGAAGCACCTCGAGGACCTGGCGAAGAAGAACCAGACCGGTTACATCCCGGCCGGCATCGAGCAGACGAAGCACGAGAAGAACCGGGAGACGAACAACCTGTGAGCATCCTCAACGAACCTCAGGGTGCCGCGGCAGCAGAAGACTCGTCGGCGAACGAGCTGCCGGTACGGCGCGCACAGCCGGGCGCTGTGGTCATCAAGTGGCTGACGACCACCGACCACAAGACGATCGGCACGCTCTACCTGGTCACGTCGTTCGCGTTCTTCTGCATCGGCGGCGTGATGGCGCTCTTCATGCGCGCCGAACTCGCTCGTCCCGGCTCGCAGCTGATGTCGAACGAGCAGTTCAACCAGGCGTTCACGATGCACGGCACGATCATGCTGCTGATGTTCGCGACGCCGCTGTTCGCCGGATTCGCGAACTGGATCATGCCGCTGCAGATCGGCGCGCCCGACGTGGCGTTCCCGCGGCTGAACATGTTCGCGTACTGGCTGTACCTCTTCGGCTCGCTCATCGCGGTGGCCGGCTTCCTCACCCCGCAGGGCGCGGCCGACTTCGGCTGGTTCGCCTACTCCCCGCTGTCGGACGCCGTCCGGTCGCCGGGCATCGGCGCCGACATGTGGATCATGGGTCTGGCCTTCTCCGGCTTCGGCACGATCCTCGGCTCGGTCAACTTCATCACCACGATCATCTGCATGCGCGCACCCGGCATGACGATGTTCCGGATGCCGATCTTCGTGTGGAACGTCCTGCTGACCGCGGTTCTGGTCCTGCTGGCCTTCCCGGTTCTGGCCGCCGCGCTGTTCGCCCTGGAGGCGGACCGTAAATTCGGCGCCCATATCTTCGACGCGTCCAACGGCGGCGCGCTGCTGTGGCAACACCTCTTCTGGTTCTTCGGCCATCCAGAGGTTTACATCATCGCGCTGCCATTCTTCGGAATCATTTCCGAGGTCATCCCGGTCTTCTCCCGCAAGCCGATGTTCGGCTACATGGGCCTGATCGGCGCGACGATCGCCATCGCGGGTCTCTCCGTGACCGTGTGGGCGCACCACATGTACGTCACCGGTGGCGTGCTATTGCCGTTCTTCTCCTTCATGACGTTCCTGATCGCCGTGCCAACGGGCGTGAAGTTCTTCAACTGGATCGGAACGATGTGGAAGGGCTCACTGAGTTTCGAGACACCGATGCTCTGGGCCGTCGGCTTCCTGATCACCTTCACCTTCGGTGGTCTGACCGGCGTCATCCTGGCCTCGCCGCCGATGGACTTCCACGTCTCGGACTCGTACTTCGTGGTCGCGCACTTCCACTACGTCGTCTTCGGCACCGTCGTCTTCGCGATGTTCTCCGGATTCCACTTCTGGTGGCCGAAGTTCACCGGCAAGATGCTGGACGAGCGGCTCGGAAAGATCACCTTCTGGACGCTGTTCATCGGCTTCCACGGCACGTTCCTGGTGCAGCACTGGCTGGGTGCGGAGGGCATGCCGCGTCGTTACGCGGACTACCTCGCCGCCGACGGATTCACCGCTCTGAACACGATCTCGACGATCTCCTCGTTCCTGCTCGGTCTGTCGATCCTGCCGTTCTTCTACAACATCTGGAAGACGGCCAAGTACGGCAAGAAGATCGAGGTCGACGACCCGTGGGGCTACGGCCGCTCGCTGGAGTGGGCGACGTCCTGCCCGCCGCCGCGGCACAACTTCCTCACCCTGCCGCGGATCCGTTCCGAATCCCCGGCGTTCGACCTGCATCACCCTGAGATCGCGGCTCTCGACCAGCTCGAGAACACCGGCCACGGTGACAAGGCGCTCGCGGGCGGCAAGGAGGCCGGCAAGTGAAGGTCCAAGGCAAGATGTTCATCTGGCTGAGCGTCTTCGTGCTCGCCATGGCGATCGTCTATGGCTGGTGGTCGAAGGAGCCGGCGGGTACGACCGCGCTGTTCCTCGCCTTCGGTCTGTGCATCATGATCGGCTACTACCTGGCCTTCACGGCCCGGCGTGTCGACGCCTCCGCGCAGGACAACAAGGAGGCCGACGTAGCGGACGAGGCCGGCGAGGTGGGCTTCTTCAGCCCGCACAGCTGGCAGCCGCTCTCGCTGGCCGTCGGTGGCGCGCTCGCCTTCATGGGAGTCGTCTTCGGCTGGTGGCTGCTGTACTTCTCGGCCCCCATCCTCATGATCGGCCTGTTCGGCTGGGTCTTCGAGTACTACCGGGGCGAGAACCAGACCCAGTGAGTCTGTGAATCCCTGTCCCACCAAGGGAAACCCTGTTTCACCGAGGGGCCCGGACACTCCGCCAGGAGCGTCCGGGCCCCTCGGCGTGTCGCGGCCGACCCTCGGACGGGTCACTCGGCGCGCCGGAGCCGATGAACCTCCATACCGTGTGTTCATGAGCCACTCACCGCGAATCCGCACGGTACTGAGCTGCGCCTTGCTGGTGTCCGCCCTCGGGGTGGGAACCACGGCCTGCGGCAGCTCCGACGGCCACCCGCTCTCGGCTAAGCCGTACGACGCGGCGGGCCAGATCGCCTTCAACGGCCCTGTGGGCACCCAGAAGGCGGATCCCGACAAGCCCCTGGAGGTGACCGCCCGGGGCGAGGACGGGCGCATCACCGACGTGACGGCCACGGACGCGCAGGGGCGGTACCTGGCGGGCGAACTCGCCGCCGACGGCGCCCGCTGGCACAGCACGGCGCCGCTGGCCGCGGGAGCGCGTTACACGGTGCGGGTCAGCGCCGAGGACGAGGACGGCTCGCCGGGCCGCAAGGTCCTGACGTTCGACACCGGCGCCCCGACGAAGAAGAAGCGCCTGGACGTCACCTTCGGCCCCGATTCGGGCAAGTACGGTGTCGGCCAGCCCGTCACGGCCAAGCTCAGCGCCAAGGTGAAGGACAAGCAGGCCAGGGCGATCGTGGAGCGCGCCCTGAAGGTCGACACGCAGCCCGCGACGCAGGGCGCCTGGCACTGGGTGGACAGCGAGACGCTGCACTACCGCCCCAAGGAGTACTGGCCCACGGGCGCGTCGATCAGCGTGCGCAGCAACCTCGAGGGCATCAAGGTCCGCGACAGGCTCTGGGGCGGCAGCGCGAAGCCGCTGAAACTGACCATCGGCGACCGCATCGAGGCCGTGACGGACGCCGGCTCGCACTACATGACCGTCTACCGCAACGGCGAGGAGATCAACTCCATGCCGGTGACGACGGGCAAGCCCGGCTACTCCACGCGCAACGGCGTCAAGGTGGTGCTCGGCAAGGAGTACTCCGTACGCATGACCAGCGCCAGCATCGGCGCGTCGGACTTCTACGACAAGATGGTCTACTACGCCACGCGGGTCACCGACTCGGGCGAGTACGTGCACGCCGCGCCGTGGTCGGTCGGCTCCCAGGGCTACGCGAACACCAGCCACGGCTGCACCGGCATGAGCACCAGCGACGCCGCCTGGTTCTACGAGACCGTCCGGCAGGGCGACATCGTGAAGGTCATCAACAGCGCAGGCGCGGACATGGACCCGTTCGGCAACGGCTTCGGCGACTGGAACGTCGGCTGGAAGAACTGGCGGGACGGCAGCGCCCTGTTGGGCGGCGTCAAGAAGGGCCCCACGGCGCTCGACGCGGCCCGACTGCGGCCGCAGGTCTAGCGGACCGCGAGAGAGCCGCTGAACGGCGCGGAAGGCCCCGTGCCGAAGCGCGGGGCCTTGCCTCGTGCCGTCAGGCTTGGACGGCCAGCCTGCCGCGCAGCAGGGCGGCCAGAGAGTCCGCGAACTCGACCGGATCGACCGGAAGGGTGACCGCGGCCTCCGCGCGGCTCCAAGTGGCCAGCCAGGCGTCCTGGGGGCGCCCCATGAGCAGGAGCACGGGCGGACACCGGAAGACCTCGTCCTTGAGCTGGCGGCAGACTCCCATGCCGCCCACGGGCGTGGCCTCGCCGTCCAGGACGCAGACGTCGACGCCGCCCCGGTCCAACTCCTTCAGGACGGCGGGAAGAGTCGCGCACTCGATGAACTCGACCGCGGGAACGTCCGCCGCCGGCCTGCGTCCGGTGGCCAACCGGACCTGCTCGCGGGTGCTCGCGTTGTCGCTGTAGACCAGCACCGTGGCGGTCGGCTGCATTGTTCCTCCGCTTCGTCGGGGGCATTTCGCCGGGGACCGATGCGCGGATGCTACTCCTCCGAACACCCCGTCAACAGCGGTTCGGACAGCCCTTCGATGGGCCATACGGGCAGGACACACCCCTCAGACACTCCGAACGGCACCCCCCGGGGTGAGGGCGGGATAAGCGACCGACATAATGTCGGTCGTGGCGACAGCAACGACAGTAGATACCGGGCACGCGCACCCGCCGGTCAATCGGCCGAACCTCACCAGCGTCGGAACCATTATTTGGCTCAGTTCCGAGCTGATGTTCTTCGCGGCCCTCTTCGCGATGTACTTCACCCTGCGATCGGTGACAGGACCTGAGCACTGGAAGGAAATGGCGTCCGCGCTGAACTTCCCGTTCTCGGCGACGAACACCACGATCCTGGTGCTCTCCTCTCTCACCTGCCAGCTGGGCGTGTTCGCCGCTGAGCGCGGTGACGTGAAGAAGCTCCGGATGTGGTTCATCGTCACCTTCATCATGGGTGCGATCTTTATCGGCGGTCAGGTGTACGAGTACACCGAGCTGGTCAAGCACGAGGGCCTCTCGCTCTCGTCCGACCCGTACGGCTCGGTCTTCTACCTGACCACCGGCTTCCACGGTCTGCACGTGACAGGCGGTCTCATCGCCTTCCTGCTGGTCCTCGGCAGGACCTACGCGGCCAGGAAGTTCACCCATGAGCAGGCGACCGCAGCCATCGTCGTGTCCTACTACTGGCACTTCGTCGATGTTGTCTGGATCGGTCTCTTTGCCACGATCTACATGATCAAGTAAACGGAGCCGGGTTCACGACGAGCCCCACGTTCCGACTCATTCCAGAAGCATCGACGCAGAAGATCCTGACACCGGGGTAATCCGTGAAAAAGCTCTCCGCACGACGACGCCACCCGCTGGCGGCGGTCGTCGTCCTACTCCTCGCGCTGGCGGCCACCGGGGGGCTGTACGCCGCGTTCGCACCCGCGGACAAGGCGCAGGCCGACGACACCGCCCAGTCCCTCGCCATCGACGAGGGCAAGAAGCTGTACTCCGTGGGCTGCTCCAGCTGCCACGGAACCGGCGGTCAGGGGTCCTCCGACGGTCCTAGCCTGGTGGGCGTCGGCGCAGCCGCCGTCGACTTCCAGGTCAGCACCGGCCGTATGCCGCTCCAGCAGCCGGGCGCCCAGGCGCCGAAGAAGAAGGCCATCTACAACCAGGCCCAGATCGACCAGCTCGGGG
This sequence comes from Streptomyces longisporoflavus, assembly GCF_014649775.1. Lineage (GTDB taxonomy): Bacteria > Actinomycetota > Actinomycetes > Streptomycetales > Streptomycetaceae > Streptomyces > Streptomyces longisporoflavus. The sequence goes on from NZ_BMTR01000005.1 coordinate 411,219, forward strand.
CGTACATCGCCTCGCTGGGCGCGGGGCCGACCGTTCCCACCGAGAAGCAGTACAGCCCGGACGGGGCGGACATCGCCAAGGGTGGCGAGCTGTTCCGCACCAACTGCGCGCAGTGCCACAACTTCACCGGTGAGGGCGGCGCGTTGACGAAGGGCAAGTTCGCTCCTTCGTTGGAGGATGTCTCCCCGAAGCACATCTACGAGGCCATGCAGACCGGCCCGCAGAACATGCCGTCCTTCCCCGACACGGTGATGCCGGAGAAGAACAAGAAGGACATCATCGCGTACCTCGACGCGGTCAACGGCGAACAGACCGAGAGCCCTGGCGGTCTCAAGCTGGGCGGCCTGGGTCCGGTCAGTGAAGGCCTGTTCGGCTGGATCTTCGGTCTCGGCACGCTGATCGCGGTCGCCGTGTGGGTCGCCGCTCGGACCGCAAAGGCCAAGAAGTCATGAGTAGCCAAGAGAATCCAGAAGAGAACCTGCCCAGCGTGCAGGAGAAGACCGAGCACGGTTCGGTCGCCGTCGCGGACGAGAACCCGTTCGCCGACCCGGGCCTTCCGCCCCACGAGCACCGTGTCCAGGACATCGACGAGCGGGCCGCCAAGCGGTCCGAGCGTGCGGTCGCCTTCCTGTTCACGCTGTCGATGCTGGCCACGATCGGCTTCATCGCCTCGTACGTGGCCTTCCCGGTCGACAAGAGCGTCTACATCTTCCCGATCGGCCACATCAGTGCGCTGAACTTCTCCCTGGGCATGACCCTGGGCGTCGCGCTCTTCTGCATCGGCGCGGGCGCGGTCCACTGGGCCCGCACCCTGATGTCCGACGTGGAGGTCGCCGACGAGCGGCACCCCATCGAGGCCGAGCCCGAGGTCAAGGCCAAGGTCATGGCCGACTTCAAGGCCGGTGCCGCGGAGTCGCAGTTCGGCCGTCGCAAGCTGATCCGCAACACGATGTTCGGCGCGCTCGCCATGGTGCCGCTCTCCGGTGTCGTCCTGCTGCGTGACCTCGGGCCGCTGCCCGAGGACAAGCTGCGGCACACGCTGTGGTCCAAGGGCAAGCTCCTCGTGAACATGAACACGAACGAGCCGCTGCGTCCGTCGGACATCGCGGTCGGCTCGCTGACCTTCGCCAAGCCCGAGGGCCTGGAGGAGCACGATCACGACTTCCAGAAGGAGATCGCCAAGGCGGCCCTGATGATCGTCCGTATCCAGCCGGACGACATCAAGGACAAGCAAGAGCTCGAGTGGTCGCACGAAGGTGTCGTCGCCTACTCGAAGATCTGCACCCACGTCGGCTGCCCGATCTCCCTGTACGAGCAGCAGACGCACCACGTCCTCTGCCCGTGCCACCAGTCCACCTTCGACCTCTCCGACGGTGCCCGAGTGATCTTCGGCCCGGCCGGTCACGCGCTGCCGCAGCTGCGCATCGCCGTGAACGAAGAGGGCTACCTCGAGGCGCTCGGCGACTTCGCCGAGCCCGTCGGTCCTGCATTCTGGGAGCGCGGATGAGCACTACGACGACTGAGACGCGTAAGAAGGAGGCACCCGCTGGTGAGCGGGTCGCCGACTGGGCCGACGGCCGCCTTGGGATCTACTCCCTGGCCAAGGCCAATATGCGCAAGATCTTCCCGGACCACTGGTCCTTCATGCTCGGTGAGATCTGCCTCTACAGCTTCATCATCATCATCCTCACGGGTGTGTACCTGACCCTGTTCTTCCACCCGTCGATGAACGAGGTGGAGTACCACGGCAGCTACATCCCGCTGCAGGGCCAGCTGATGTCCGAGGCGTTCAACTCGACCATGCACATCAGCTTCGACGTGCGCGGTGGTCTGCTCATCCGGCAGATCCACCACTGGGCGGCGCTGATCTTCCTCGCGGCGATGTTCGTGCACATGATGCGCGTCTTCTTCACGGGTGCCTTCCGTAAGCCCCGCGAGGTCAACTGGGTCTTCGGCTTCCTGCTGTTCGTGCTCGGTATGTTCACCGGCTTCACCGGTTACTCGCTGCCGGACGACCTGCTTTCCGGTACCGGTGTGCGCTTCATGCAGGGCGCGATCCTGTCCGTGCCGATCGTGGGCACGTACCTGTCGATGTTCCTGTTCGGCGGGGAGTTCCCCGGCGGCGACTTCGTGGCCCGGTTCTACTCGGTGCACATCCTGCTGCTGCCGGGCATCATGCTCGGCCTCGTGGTGGCGCACCTGATCCTGGTCTTCTACCACAAGCACACGCAGTTCGCGGGCCCCGGCAAGACGAACAACAACGTCGTCGGCATGCCGCTGCTTCCCGTCTACATGGCGAAGGCCGGAGGCTTCTTCTTCCTGGTCTTCGGTGTCATCGCGGCCGTCTCGGCGATCGCCACGATCAACCCGATCTGGGCGCTCGGTCCCTACCGTCCGGACCAGGTCTCCACCGGAGCCCAGCCCGACTGGTACATGGGCTTCTCCGAGGGTCTGATCCGTGTCATGCCGGGCTGGGAGATCAACCTCTGGGGCCACACGCTCGTCCTGGGTGTGTTCGTCCCGCTGATCATCTTCCCGCTGGTCCTGGTCGCGATCGCGGTCTACCCGTTCATCGAGTCCTGGGTCACCGGCGACAAGCGCGAGCACCACATCCTGGACCGCCCGCGCAACGTCCCGACCCGTACGGGCTTCGGCGTCGCGTGGATCACCTGGTACATGGTGCTGCTCATCGGTGGCGGCAACGACCTCTGGGCCACGCACTTCCACCTGTCGATCAACTCGATCACCTGGTTCGTGCGTATCGCGTTCTTCGTGGCGCCGGTCCTCGCGTTCATCATCACCAAGCGGATCTGCCTGGGTCTGCAGCGGCGCGACAAGGACAAGGTGCTGCACGGTCGCGAGTCGGGCATCATCAAGCGCCTGCCGCACGGTGAGTTCATCGAGGTCCACGAGCCGCTCAACCAGGAGCAGCTGCACACGCTCACCGCGCACGAGCAGTACGCGCCGCTCGAGATCGGCCCCGCGGTCGACGAGAACGGTGTCGAGCGCAAGGTGTCGGGCTCGCAGAAGCTCCGGGCCAAGCTCTCCAAGGGCTACTACGGGGAGGACAACCAGATCCCCAAGCCCACCACCGAGGAGTACAAGGAGATCACGAGCGGCCACGGCCACCACTGATCGACTGAAGCTCTGACCACGGTCGCCACGGCGAGAGCCCCGTCCCCTGCATCCAGTGCATGGACGGGGCTCTTTGCCGTCCGGCGGGCTGGATAAGGTGTTCCTGTCCTATGGCCGAACGAACCCAGGAGCGGCAGATGAGCGCTGTGACCCCCGCAGGAGGCGACACCGCGGCGGCCCGTTCCTGGCCCGGTGTGCTGAACGGACTGCTCGAAGGGCGCGACCAGAGCGCCGCGGACACGGCCTGGGCCATGGACCGCATCATGCGGGGCGAGGCGACGGACGCGCAGATCGCGGGCTTCATGGTCGCGCTGCGGGCCAAGGGCGAGACCGTGGAGGAGATCTCCGGTCTCGTGCACACGATGTACGAACACGCCAACGTGATCGAGGTGCCGGGGCAGACGGTCGACATCGTCGGCACCGGCGGCGACGGCGCCAAGACCGTCAACATCTCCACGATGTCCGCGATCGTGGCCGCCGGCGCGGGCGCGAAGGTCGTCAAGCACGGCAACCGCGCCGCGTCGAGCGCCTCGGGCGCCTCCGACGTCCTGGAGAAGCTCGGGGTCAATCTGGAGCTGCCCCTGAAGCGGGTCGTCGAGGTGGCCGAGGAAGCCGGGATCACCTTCTGCTTCGCCGTGAAGTTCCACCCGGCGCTGCGGCACGCCGGCGCGGCGCGCAGCCAGCTGGGGATCAGGACCGTCTTCAACGCCCTGGGCCCGCTCACCAACCCGGCCAAGGTGCGCGCCCAGGCGGTGGGCGTCGCCGACGCGCGGATGGCGCCGATCGTGGCCGGTGTCTTCGCCGAGCGCGGCCACTCCTCCCTCGTCTTCCGCGGCGACGACGGACTCGACGAACTGACGACCACGTCGACCTCGCGGGTCTGGGTCGTACGGGACGGCGCGGTGCGCGAGGAGGCGTTCGACCCGCGGGACGTCGGCATCGACCTCGTCCCCGTGGAGGCCCTGCGCGGCGCCGACGCCTCGTACAACGCCGAGGTGGCGGTGCGGCTCCTGGACGGCGAGAGCGGCCCCGTGCGGGACGCCGTGCTGCTCAACACGGCGGCGGCCCTGGTGGCCCGCACGCCGGGCGAGGGCACCCTGGTGGAGCAGATCGGCGCCGGTATCGCGAAGGCGGCCGAGTCGATCGACTCGGGTGCCGCGAAGAAGGCCCTGGAGCGGTGGGTGGCGGCCAGCAACCGCTGAGGCCGCCGACCGGCCACCCCGAATGTGACGCAAGGCGCAGTCCGGATTCTGGACTGCGCCTTGCGCGTCGAAGATCGTGTGGCAGGATGCTGCACAGGTCATGAGTGACAGCGATTAAGCCCCGGCTCGCTGTCCGGCAACCCTCCGTCCGTGGCGGGGTGCCCCGGGTGAAGACCAGGCCGTACGCAGCAAGGCGTATGGCAAGCGCGGACCCCTGCGAACACCCTGGGGTCCTGGTCCTCAAGGGAGCAGTCTCGTGAGCAAGCGAATGCGATAGGGCTTTCCGGCCCCTCTTCCGCACCCCCTTTTCTCTTCGTCACTGCAGCGCCGCACGGGCGTCCTTGCAGTGAACTCGCCTGCCTTCCCACGGGAGTTCGCCATGTCTGTCACCACCGCTGCCGCCGACCGATCCGTCTGTGCCGCCCCGCTGCCCGTCCTCGGCCGTGACGTCACCGTGCCGCTCGTGACCGGCGGCGAGGTGACCTACGCGGCGCTCGACTACGCGGCGAGCGCGCCGGCACTGCAGCGGGTGTGGGACGACGTGGCCGCCTACGCGCCGTACTACGGCAGCGTGCACCGCGGGGCCGGGTACCTCTCGCAGCTCTCCACCGACCTCTTCGAGAACAGCCGGGCCACCGTCGCCGAGTTCCTCGGCTGCCGCGAGGGCGACCAGGTCGTCTTCACCCGCTCGACCACCGACTCGCTGAACCTGCTCGCCGCCGCGCTGCCCGCCGACTGCCAGGTCTTCGTCTTCGAGACCGAGCACCACGCCTCGCTGCTGCCCTGGCGCGACGCCCGCGTGACCTACCTGAACGCGCCGCGCACCGCCGACCAGGCCGTCGCCACCCTGGAGCGCGCCCTCGCCGACCGCGAGCCCTACGGGCCCGCCCTGGTCTGCGTGACCGGGGCCTCGAACGTCACCGGTGAACTGTGGCCGGTCAAGGAGCTCGCCGCCGCCGCCCACGCGCACGGCGCCCGCATCGTCCTGGACGCCGCGCAGCTCGCGCCCCACCACCCCGTCTCCATCAGCGAGCTCGACGTCGACTGGGTCGCCTTCTCCGGCCACAAGCTGTACGCGCCCTTCGGCTCGGGCGTCCTCGCGGGCCGCTCCGACTGGCTGCGGGAGGCCGAGCCGTACCTCGCGGGCGGCGGCGCCTCGCGCAAGGTCGCGCGGCGCCCCAAGGAAGCAGGCGGCGGTGTGGACGTCGAGTGGCACGAGACCGCGGCGCGGCACGAGGCCGGTTCGCCGAACGTCATCGGCGTGTACTCGATCGCCTCCGCCTGCAAGGCGCTGACCGAGGCGGGCTTCGACGAGCTCGTCGCCCGTGAGAACCAGCTCATCGCCAAGGTGCGCGAGGGCCTGGCCGAGGTGCCCGCCGTGAAGGTGCTCTCGCTCTTCGGTGACGACGCGCCGCGGGTCGGTGTCATCTCCTTCGTCGTCGACGGCTGGAACAGCTCGCACTTCGCCGCCGCGCTCTCCGCCGAGTACGGCATCGGTGTCCGCGACGGTCTGTTCTGCGCGCACCCGCTGGTGCGCACCCTGCTCGGGAGCGACCCGCAGACCCAGGGCGAGTGCGGTGCCCCCGAGGCCGAGCCCGGCGAGAAGTCGCTGAACGCGATCCGGGTCAGCTTCGGCGCGGGCACCCCGGACGAGCACGTGGAGCGTTTCGTGCGCGCGGTCAAGGAGCTGGTGGCGGACGGCGCGCGCTGGAACTACCGCACCGAGGACGGGCGTTGCGTGCCGGACACCAACGTCGCCTGAGCCTTGGTCCTGCCTGCCCCGGTCCTGTCCGTCCCGGCCCTGCCCTTCAGGCGTGACCCCAGGACGATCATCCGCAGGGCCCGCTCGGTCGCGTCGGTGAGGAACTCGCCGCCACGCCCGAGTGCCTCGGTCAGCGAGACGGGCGCAGGCAGGATCGAACTGTAGGCGTCCACGCCGACCGCCCGTACGTGGTGTGCGCCCTGGCCGATCGTGCCCGCGAGCACGAGAACGGGGCGGCCTGACCGCTTGGCGCGCCTCGCCACTTCGGCGGGGACCTTGCCGCGCGGCGTCTGGTGGTCGAGGGCTCCCTCGGCGGTGACGACGAGGTCGGCGCGGGCCAGGCGCGCGTCCAGGTCCAGATGGTCCAGCAGGACGTCGAAACGGGGGAGCAGCCGGGCGCCGAGGGCCGCGAGACCCGCCCCCAGACCTCCGGAGGCGCCCGTTCCGGCGCCGAGGGCGAGGTCCGTCGTGGCGTGCAGGTCGCGGGTCAGGACGTGGGCCCAGCGGTCGAGGGCGGCCGCGAGCTGGTCGACCTGCGCGGGCGTCGCGCCCTTCTGCGGGCCGAAGACGCGGGCGACGCCGCGCTCGCCGGTCAGGACGTTGAAGGGGTTGCAGGCGACGCGGATCTCGGTGTCCTTCAGACGGGGGTCGAGGCCCGCGGGGTCGATGCGGCTCAGCCGGGTCAACTCCCGTCCGCCGTGCGGCAGTTCCCAGTCGTCCGCGTCCAGGAGGCGGGCGCCGAGTGCCTGGAGCGCTCCCGCGCCGCCGTCCGACGTGCCGGAGTCGCCGCAGCCCACCAGGATGCGGCGCGCGCCCGCGTCGAGAGCGGCGCCGATCAGTTCGCCGACGCCGTACGTCGTGGTGGCACCGGGGTCACGCGCGTCGCGGGGGACGAGCGAGAGCCCGGCCACGGCCGCCATCTCCACGACCGCCGTACCGTCGGGAAGCAGCGCGAAGTGCGTGCCGATCCGCTGCCCGACGGGGCCGGTGGCGGGCAGCGCGACCAGCCGGCCGCCGGCGGTGGCGGCCAGGGCGCGGGCGGTGCCCTCGCCTCCGTCCACCAGGGGGATCAGATCGGTCTCGGCGTGCGGGACGACACGGCGTACTCCCTCGGCGATGGCCTCGGCCGCCGACTGCGCGGACAGGGACTCCTTGAAGCCGCTGGGGGCGATGGCGAAACGGGTCAGCATGGGGTCTCCAGGGTGGATTCAAGGGTGGGTTCAGCGGACGGGCACGCCGAGCAGCGGCCAGAGCGTGACGGCGAAGAGCAGGACGAGTGCGGCGGTCAGCGGTGCCAGGACCGCGGAGAGGCGCAGCAGGTCGCGCGGGGTGTAAGTGGGGGTGCCGGGGATGTCGGCGAAGAGCGTGACGGGCTTCGCGGACGCGGGCAGGGTGTGGCAGAAGCCGGCGGCGGCGGTGGAGGCGAGGGCCGCCGCGACCGGATTGACGCCCGCGCCGACGGCCGCCGCGACGACCAGCGGGACCAGGACGGACGAGCGGGCCGAGCGTGACTGGAGCACCAGGTGCGCGGCCGTGCTGACGCAGACGACGACGGTCAGGAACAGCCAGGGCGGCACATCCAGCGGGACCCCGCCCACCAGCCACTTCGCCGCCCCGGAGTCGGCGAGCGCGACGCCCATCGCCATCGTCGCCGCCATGAAGAGCAGCAGCGCCCACGGCACGGTCTTGAGCGCGTCCTTCAGGCGTACGGTGCCGAGCGCGGGGGACGAGGCGACGACCGCGCCGATCAACGCGACGACGGCGGGCGGCACCTGGTGCAGTGGTTCGCTGCACCAGAGCGCGACCACCGTGGCGAGGAGGAGGGCGCAGCGGGTCTCGGCGGGCTCCCAGGCCCCGGTGACCGGCTGCTCGCTGTGCTCCTGGAGCTGCTCGACGGTGATGTGGACGGGGCCCTTACGGTCCGCCCGCCGCGTCGTCGTCAACAGCACGGCTTCCGCCGCCAGATGGGACGAGGCGACGGCGAGCGGCAGGCCGAGCAGCATCCACTGGGTGAAGCCGATCCGGTCGCCGGTGGCCTCCCACAGCACGGAGACCGTGATCAGGTGGGCGCCCGCGCCGATCAGGGTCGCCACCGCGGAGAGCAGGATCACCGTCGGGAACAGCAGTGCGAGCATCACCACCAGGCGCCTGCGGTCGGCGAGGACCTTGGCGAGCGCGAGGAAGACGGGCAGCGCGAGCGCGGCGCGGCCCGACGTGGCGGGGACCGCGAACGCGGTGACGACCAGGGCGGCCGTGGTCAGGTGCGTCAACTGCCGTACGGTGCGGGCCCCGCTGACCAGAAAGGCCGCCGCCCGGCCCGCGAGACCGCTGCGGGCGACCGCGGCGGCCAGCACGAAGGCGCAGATAAGCAGCCAGACCGTCTCGTCGCCGAGGGTGCCGAAGAGCGTGTCGCTGCTGATCACCCCGGTCGCGGTGAGGGCGAGCCCGGCGCCGAGCGCGATGTACGTGTCGTCGATCGGCGTACCGATCCACGCGCAGGTCGCCAGGGCGAACACGCCGAGGGTGAGCCGGGCGTCACCGCTCAGGCCGGGGAAGTTGCCGGGCACCAGGAGCAGGGCGCACAGGCTGAGCGCGATGCACAGGGTGATGGCTTGGCGGGGATTCAGGGTCACACGAGGAGCCTCGGTCCCGGCCGTGAGGGCTCAATGAGCAGTGGATGAAAGGAATTTCACCAGCGCCCCGACCAACTGCTGTACCGGCTGCCGGTCGTCACCCCGGCAGCCGGTACCCCATCCCGCGCACCGTCTCCACCCGCTCGGCGCCCAGCTTCTTGCGCAACGCCCGTACGTAGACGTCCACGATGTTGGAGCCCGGGTCGAAGTCGTACCCCCACACGTGCGACAGGATCTGCTCCCGCGAGAGCACCTGACCCGGATGGCGCAGGAAGAGTTCGAGCAGCACGAACTCACGTGCCGTCAGGTCCACGGTCCGCTCGCCCGAACGCGCCCTGCGCGTGCGCAGGTCCAGCGTCAGCTCCCCGCTGCGCAGCACCGTCACCTCCGGCGCCCCCGCCGCCGTACGCAGCCGCAGGCGCACCCGCGCGAGCAGCTCCTCGAAGCGGAACGGCTTGGTCATCCAGTCGTCCGCGCCGCCCTCAAGGCCCGCCACCGTGTCCCGGACCGAGTCGCGCGCCGTGAGGACGATGACCGGTGTGCTCACGCGGGCCTCGCGCAACTGCCGCAGGACCGTGAAGCCGTCCCTGCCGGGCAGCCCGATGTCCAGGACGACGAGATCGAAGCCGCCGGTCAGGGCGTAGTCGTAGCCCGCGTCGCCGTCGCCGACGGCGGTCGTGGTGAAGCCGTTGGCGCGCAGGCCCTTCTCGACGAAGGAGGCGATGCGCTCCTCGTCCTCGACGATGAGAATCCGGTTCATGGCAGTCCTGGTTCCTGTTCTCGCGGTCCTGCACGCAGTACGAGTACGAAGGTGGCGCCGCCGCCTTCCGTGGGCCGAGGCTCGACCTGCCCGCCGTGTCCTTCGGCGATCGCGCGCACGATGGCCAGGCCGAGCCCGGCGCCGGTGGCCCGGGAGCCGCGGCGCGCGGTGCCGCGCCTGAACCGCTCGAAGATCACCGCGGCGTCCTGTGCCTGGACGCCGGGTCCGCTGTCGGCGACGTACAGCTCGATCCGGCCCGCCGCACAGCGTGATCCGATGCCGATGCGCTGGCCGGGAACGGTGTGCTGGACGGCGTTCTGGGCGAGCTGCACCATCGCCTGGGTGATGCGCTGCGGGTCCAGGGCGGCTTCCCCTTCGGCCACTTCGGCCAGCTTCCAGTCGCGGTCGCCGAGCGCCCGCGCCTTGACGAAGACGTCCGCGGTCAGCTCGGCGAGCTGCACCGGCTCCGGGGTGACGAAGTCGGGGCGCTCGGCCTTGGCGAGCAGCAGGAGGTCCTCGACGATCCGGCTCATCCGGTCGAGCTCCTCCATCACGATCCGGGTCGTCTCCTCGCGCTCGCGCGGATCGTCGCCCATCAGCTCCAGATGGCCGCGGACGATGGTGATGGGGGTGCGCAGCTCGTGCCCCGCGTCGTCGACGAACTCGCGCTGCGCGGCGAACGCCCGCTCCAGGCGGTCGAGCATGCCGTTGAACGTCTCGGCGAGCGCGGCGATGTCGTCCCGGCCCTGCACCGGGATGCGCCGGGTCAGATCCTGCTCGGTGAGCTGCGCGGCGGTCGTACGCACCAGGCGTACGGGCTTGAGGATGCGCCCGGCGACGGCCCAGCCGATGCCGGTGGTCATCAGGAGCGCGACGCCGGAGATGGCGAGCAGCATCGTGAACACGTCGCCCGCCTTGGCCTGTTCGCCCGCCGGGTGGAAGGCGACCACGAACGCCGCCGCCGGATGACCCGCGCTCGCCGCGATCTCCACCTTCGCCCAGCGGACCTCGCCCCGGTCGCGATGCAGCGTGCCGGTCGCGTCGGGGGACTCGAAGACCGTGCGCAGCGCGGCGGGGTCCTCGGCGAGCGGATGGCCGATCCGCGGCTCGCGCGACTGCTCCTTCTTCGCGGGCGCCCTGCCGGGGCGGCCGACCAGGCCGAGGAGCTCCTCGTCGGGGTCGGCGTACTGCCGGGACAGGAAGAGCCGCAGGAGGGGGTCGGGGGCGGCGAACTTCCGGCCGGTGTGCGGGTCGACCCCTTCGCGGGCGAGGTTGGTGAACTCCGCGGTCTCCTGGGCGAGCAGCCGGTCGATGCGGTGGTCTACGTCGCGCAGCAGGACGGAGCGCGTGGTGGCCGCGACCGCGGTGAGCGCGACGGCCATCACCACGAGCAGCCAGAGCAGGATGCGGACACGGGCCGATATCCGGCGGAGCGGGCGGTCAGCCGTCGTCACCGGGGCCGTCGTCGTCGTTGTCGCCCCGGCCGCCTTCGTTGCCGTCGTCGTCGTTGTCATCGCCCGAGGAATTCTCGCTCACCGGCGGCGGGGACACCGTCTCGTCACTCGGCGTCGGCCGGGGGGTGTCGGGCTTCGACGAAGGCGACGAAGGCGACGGCCCCGGTGACGACGAGCCGCTCTCCAGTTCCACCTTGGGCGGGGCCTTGGGAGGTTCGGGGCTGTCGGTCAGGGCGTAGCTGGTCGCGGCGATGCCGAGGGGGATCGCCACGACGGCGGCGAGGGCCGCCATGCGGTGGGAGAAGACCATGGCAGTGAGCGTGCGCGACGCGGTGCGCCAGGAGCATGAGCGGCAGATGAAGAAACGCTCATCCGGGACGCGGCGGTACGTCGGGGAGCGCTCAGGAGTCGAGGCCGATCGCGAACGCCGCTTCCAGGTCGTGCTGCGAGTACGTGCGGAACGCGACGTGCGTGTCCGTGCCCTCCACGCCGGGGATCTTGCTGATCCGGCCGGGGATGACGTCCGCGAGGTCGTCGTGGTGCGTGACGCGCACCATGGCGATCAGGTCGTACGTACCGGTCACGGAGAAGACCTCGCTGACGCAGTCGAGGGCGGCGATCGACTCGGCGATCTCCGGGATCCGGTCCACGCTGGTCTTGATGAGCACGATCGCGGTGATCACGGCTGGCTGTCTCCCTCGATGGCCGGTGCTGGCTTCTTCACTCTAGCCGTCCGCCCGTACCTCACCCACGCGTAGAGGAAGCCCAGGGAGAAGCCGAGCAGATGCGCCAGATACGCGACCCCCGGCCCCTGCCCGCCCTGGAGCGCCGCGAGCCACTGGAGCGCCACCCAGAACGGCAGCACCACCCACGCCGGAAAGCGCAGCGGCAGGAAGAAGAGGAACGGGAAGAGACTGGTGACCCGCGCTTTCGGGAAGAGTTGCAAAAACGCCCCGAGCACCGCCGAGATCGCTCCCGACGCGCCCACCAGGGTCTGGTGGGACCCCGCGTGCACGACCGCGTAGGCGAACAGGGCGAGATAGCCGCAGCCGAGATAGAACAGCGCGAACTGCACGTGCCCCATCCGTTCCTCGGCCATCGCCCCGAAGACGAAGAGGAAGAGCATGTTGCCCAGGAGATGCAGCCAGCTGCCGTGCACGAAGAGCGCGGTGGCCGGCGCGAGCAGGGGCCGCGGTGCCCCGCTGAACAGCTCCGACGGCACCACGCCCCAGCGCTCGAAGTAGGCCTGCTGGGCGGCGATCAGCTGATCGCCCGTGCCGTACGCGGGGTTGAACCCGGACAGCGGAGAGATCAGGAAGACCAGACAGCACGCGCCGATCAGGCCGTACGTCACCGGGGCGGACTGCCCCTTGAGCATGCGGCCCGCCGTCCTACCCCACGTCCTGATCATGCACAGAGCATGACGTAACGGAGCCAAACCGTACAGACCGCCCCGCCGGGTGAGACGTCGCCGCGAGGGGACCCTTACAGGCCTTAGGGTTACGGGCACCACGCACCATGGAATTCCGAAGGAAAGAGAAACAGCCACGATGACGGTTCCTCTGCCGACCGACACCACCCGGTGGCGCTGCACGCTCTGCGGCAACCTCACGCGTTTCGACGTGACCCGGACGTCGAAGGTCGTCGAGTATGTGCACCTCGACCTGGCCGGTGAATCGAACGTCGAGGAACGCGAGGTGGTCAGTGAGACCATCGAGTCGGTGCGCTGCCGTTGGTGCAACGCGGTGGACCAGGTGGAACTCGTGGACAGGCCGGGTGCCGGCTCCTGAGGGAGCGGGCCCCGCACAGCTAGTGGGGTGACGGATGGTGGAGAGCGCGAGCGGGGAGCCGGACGACGGCGCCGCTGAGGTGCTCGACCGTCCGCTGCCCGACGGAGTGCGCCGAAGGGTCGTCCAGATCGTCTCGGACGGCTTCGGCGGTCTCACGGTCGGCGAACTTCCCGCGCAGCTGCGGCAGTACGCCCGCTTCACGCCGACCCGGCGCACGAAGTTCGCGGGCAACGCCATGGCGACGGCCCTGGAGGGCGACCCGCTCTTCCGCCAGCGCATCGGCGAACGTCTCAGAGAGGCGCAGCCCGAGCTCACCGGCGCCCTGGACGCGGGCACACCACCCCCGGCCGCGGACCCCCTCGATGTGGCGGCCGCGGCCTATGTGCTGCGCCCCACCGGCTGGGTGAAGCTGGTGACCGCCGCGGGCGAGGAGGCCCTGCGGGCGGACGCCGAGCGCGCCGACGACGAGACCCGGGCCGAGCTCGAACGGCTGCGCGAGGAACTCGCCGCGGCCCGCGGCCAGACGAAAGCCGAGACCGAACGGCTGCGCACGGAACTCGAGTCGGCGAAGAAGGAAGCCGAATCGATGCATCGCAAGCTGCGCGGCGCCCTGAGCGACGTCAAGCGCGGCGAGGCGGCCCTGCGCAAGGCCGCCGCCGAGTTCGATGCCGCCAAAGCCGAGAGCCAGGCACAGCTGTCCGCCGCCGAGAGCGAGACGCGGCGGCTCAAGGCGCGGCTCGGCGAGACCGAGGCAGCCCTCGAGGCCAGCCGCAGGGCGGCGCGCGAGGGCCGCAGCGTCGAGGACATGCGGGTGCGGCTGCTGCTCGACACGCTCCTGGAGTCCGCCCAGGGGCTGCGCCGCGAACTGGCGCTGCCGCCCGTCTCCGTAAGGCCCGCCGAGACCGTGGACGCCGTCGAGCCCGGCCGGATGACGCCGAAGGACATCGCCGCCAGGGCGCTCTCCGAGAACGACCCGGCGATCCTGGACCAGCTGCTCGCGCTGCCCCAGGCGCACATGGTCGTGGACGGCTACAACGTCACCAAGACCGGCTATCCGACCATGCCCCTGGAGAAACAGCGGCTGCGCCTGCTCGGCTCGCTCTCGCAGCTCGCCGCGCAGACCGGCGCCGAGATGACCTGCGTCTTCGACGGGGCCGAACTCGCCGCGCCGGTGCTGCTCGCGCCGCCGCGCGGGGTGCGGGTGCTCTTCTCCAAGCCCGGCGTCACCGCGGACGAACTGATCCGCCAGCTGGTGCGCGCGGAGCCGTCGGGGCGCCCCGTGGTCGTCGTGTCGACCGACCGGGAAGTCGCCGACGGGATCGCGAAGGCGGGGGCGCGTCCCGTCGCTTCCGCCGTCCTCCTCAAGAGGCTCTCGCGCGGCTGAGAACGCGGCTGAGAACCGGCGCGTTCACGGGCTGCCGCACGCCGCCTTCACGGGGTTAACGTACGCCGCTTTCGCTCCGCTTGGGGGCACAAGTAACTCGTGTTCTCTATGCCCGAATTGGTGCTCACGCTGCGCGACGTAGCGTCAAGTAGTAACTACTGCCTGTGTGTTATCGGTAAAATATGCGCCCCGCAACCTACTTTTTTCCTGTCAGGATTTGAACTGATCACAAGAAGGTCACTAGGGTCTCGCCTCGAACCTCCGCTCGGTTGATCACCCATCCGGGGTGGCAGCGGTGGTACCCGCCCACCAGGTTTCGGTAGGCGGCTGGAGGAAGAAGGAGCCGCCTTCGTGGCGTCCCATCGTCGACCCAAGCAGCCGAGCCGCGCGCGCGTGACCGTGCTCACCGCCACCGCCGCCGCTGCCGTCGCACTCACCTCCCAGGCGGCCAACGCGGCGCCGAGCGAGAAGCCGAGCAAGGACGAGGTCAAGTCCAAGGTCGACAAGCTCTACGAGGACGCCGGCCGGGCGACCGACCGGTACAACGGCGCCAAGGAGAAGCAGGAGAAGCTCGAGAAGGAGATCGGCGAGCTTCAGGACAAGGTCGCCCGCGGCCAGGAGGACCTCAACGACCTGCGCGGCGGCCTCGGTTCGATGGCCAGCGCGCAGTACCGCTCCGGCGGCCTCGACCCCTCCGTCCAGCTGTTCCTCTCCGCCGACCCGGACGACTACCTCGACAAGGCGTCCACCATGGACCAGCTGAGCGGTCAGCAGGTCGAGGCGCTCAAGAAGGTCCAGGAGAAGCAGCGGACCCTCGCGCAGGAGCGCAAGGAGGCTTCCGACAAGCTCAAGGACCTTGCCGACACGCGCAAGGAACTGGGCAAGAAGAAGAAGGAAGTCCAGAGCAAGCTGGGCGCCGCCCAGAAGCTGCTCAACACCCTGACCGCCAAGGAGAAGCAGGAGCTCGCCGCCAAGGAGCAGCGCGCGAGCCGCGACGCCGGCGACCGCGTGGACCTCGGCAAGGAGGCCCCGGCATCGCAGCGCGGCCAGGCCGCCCTGAGCGCCGCCGCGACGCAGATCGGCAAGCCCTACGTCTCCGGCGGCAGCGGCCCCAACTCCTACGACTGCTCCGGCCTCACGCAGTGGGCGTACAACCAGGCCGGTGTCCAGATCACCCGGACCACCTACACCCAGCAGAACGACGGCCCGAAGATCGGCCGCGGCGAGCTGAAGCCGGGCGACCTGGTGTTCTTCAACAGCCTCGCGCACGTCGGGTTGTACGCCGGCAACGGCCAGGTGCTGCACGCCCCGAAGCCGGGTGCCGTGGTGCGCTACGAGTCGATGTCGACCATCGGTTCCTTCCAGTTCGGCGTCCGCATCTGAGTGCCTCCCTCCAGCCGAGTGCCGACCCCCCGGTCGTCCGCATCTGAAACGACCGGTGGTCCGCCCGAACGGGCGAATTCGGGCAACTCCCGCTGACCTCGCGCCCCGTCGGTGACCTGCGTCTCCGGCGGGGCGTCACGTTGTGTGCACGGCGAGGCCTTTGGCCGTGACGTGATCTCACCGCTACTGTCGCGCGCATTCCCCCGACGGACCGGGGGACTTTCCCCCGGCTTCGCCCGGGGGTCCGTCATGCGGAGGGAGAGCGGCTACCCGTGGGGTCCCATCGTCGTCTCGCGCTGTCAGGTCAGGACCGGAGCACGCGCGTCACCATCCTTTCGGCCGCCGCGGCCACCGCCGCGGCGGCTCTCGCCGGTGCGCCGGCGGGCGCCGCGCCGCAGGACACCCCGGCGGCCACCAAGGCCAAGGTGGACCGCCTCTTCGAGCAGGCCGAGAAGGCCACCGAGGCGTACAACAAGGCCGACGAGCGCGCCGACACCCTGCGCGAGCAGGTCGGGCGGGCCAAGGACAGCGTCGCCCGCGGCCAGGAGCGCATCAACACGATGCGCGGCGCGCTCGGTTCGCTCGCCGGGGCGCAGTACCGCTCGGGCGGCATCGACCCCTCCCTCGCCCTGCTGCTCTCCTCCGACCCGGACGGCTTTCTGGACAAGGCGGCGGCGCTCGACCGCATCAGCGCCCGGCAGGCCGGTGAACTGACCGATCTGCAAAAGGCCCAGCGCAGCCTGTCCCAGGAGCGCACGGAGGCCGGACGCAAACTCCTCGCACTGGAGAAGAGCCGCGCCACGGTGGCCCGGCACAAGCGCAGCGTCGAGCACAAGCTCGCCGAGGCGCGCAGGCTGCTCAACTCGCTGCCCTCGCGGGACCGGGACGCCTACGACAGGGCGTCGCGCTCGGAACGCGAAGGCATGCCGGACCCCGGGGGCGCCGCCCCGTCCTCGTCACGGGCCGCCGCCGCCATCGCCGCCGCGCGGTCCGCGGTCGGCAAGCCGTACGTGTGGGGCGCCAACGGCCCCTCCGGCTTCGACTGTTCGGGCCTCACCCAGTGGTCGTACGCGCAGGCGGGCGTGGGGCTGCCGCGCACCTCGCAGGCCCAGCGGTACGCGGGGAAGCAGGTGCCCCTCTCGCAAGCGCAGCCCGGCGACCTCGTCGCCTACCGCGACGACGCGAGCCACATCGGGATGTACATGGGCAACGGCCAGGTCGTGCACGCGCCCTACCCCGGAGCCTCCGTGCGCTACGACCCCGTCGGCATGATGCCGGTGTCGTCGGTGACCAGGGTCTGACCGGCACCCCGCGGCCCGCTGCCCGTACGATCTGGAACGTGGCTGGTCGCGGGCGTGGGTCGTGGGTGCTGGGGATCTGTCTCGCCGTGCTCGTCGGGTGCGGCGGTCCTCCGGCGCCCGACGCGGCGCCCGGAGACGTGCGCAGGCTGCTCGACCGGCGCGCGGCCGCGGTGCTCGACCGGGACGCGAAGGCGTACCGCGCGACGGGCGGTGCGGCCGATGCCTACGACAACCTCCGCGACGTGCCGCTGAAGTCCTGGCAGTACCGCCTGACCGCCTTCGAGCGGACCGGCACGCGGGCCACCGCCACCGCGGACCTCCGCTACCGGATCAAGGGCTACGACAGCGAGCCGCTCACCACCTCGCGCGTGCTCACGCTGCGGGAGCGCGACGGACGCTGGTACGTCGCCGCTGAGCGCCCCGCCGAGAAGGCCACGCAGCAACTCTGGGACCAGGGGCCCGTCACGTCCGTACGGGGCGCTCACAGCCTCGTGCTCGGCGTCGGGCGCGGCGAGCAGGACAAGACGACGCTGCGCGGGTACGCGGACCTCGCCGACCGGGCGGTGCCCCTGGTGCGGGACGCCTGGGAGAAGAAGTGGCCGCAGCGGGTCGTGGTCCTGGTGCCCGAGTCCCTGAAGGGCATGGCCGGGCTGCTCGGGGCGCCCGCTTCCGGATATCAGGGGATCGCGGCGGTGACCACGGGGGAGGCGGGCGGCTCCGGGGCGGCGCCGGCCGATCGGATCATCGTCAACCCCGAGGCGTACGGCGTGCTCGGCGACTTCGGCAAGCAGGTCGTGCTCACCCACGAGACCACCCACGTCGCGACCCGCGCGCACACCTCGCCCGCGACCCCGCTGTGGCTCTCCGAAGGCCTTGCCGACTGGGTGGGCTATCGCGGCACGGGCCGCACCCCCGCGC
The DNA here is from genome assembly GCF_014649775.1 of Streptomyces longisporoflavus. Classification (GTDB taxonomy): domain Bacteria; phylum Actinomycetota; class Actinomycetes; order Streptomycetales; family Streptomycetaceae; genus Streptomyces; species Streptomyces longisporoflavus. Next base: position 428,941 of record NZ_BMTR01000005.1, read on the forward strand.
AGGCCGCCCCCGAATTGCGCCGTGCCGCCGAGCGGGACCGACTGCCCGCCGAGCTCCCCGAGGACGACGACTTCGGCTTCAGCGGGGACGCGGGGAAGCTGGCCGCGGCGTACGAGGGGTCCTGGCTGGCCTGCCGGATGATCGCGGACCAGTGGGGCGAGGCGAAGCTGACGGGCTTCTACGAAGCGGTCGGTGCGCACAAGAAGAGGCCCGGCGCGGTCCGGGACGCGCTGGAGGACGTCCTGGACATCACTCCGGAGGAGTTCACGGCGCAGTGGCGTACGTATCTGCGCGAGGAGCTCGGCTGACCTCCGCGGAGCCGGGCGCGTGCTCGCGGGAGCGCGGTCCGGACACCGTGTGCCGCCACAGGTTGCGGCAGGCGAGCAGCGCCGCCGCGACGAGCAGACCATTGCGTACGAGGAGCAGCGTGACGCCCAGCGGGTCGCTCGCCACCACGTGCGAGAACCAGACGGGGAACTCCAGGAACGTGACGAACGTGGCCGCGAGCACCAGACGCGCGGGCAGCACCATGCGGCTCGCACGGAACGCCAGGCACACGGCGGCGACCCCGACCAGCCACAGTAAGTACTGCGGGCTGATCACCCGGCTCGTCGTCGTGAACAGCAGGACGGCGACGAAGGCCGCGTCCGCGACCGTGCTCGCCGACCAGGTGCGCGCGCGAAGCCGCCACACGAGCAGCCAGCAGAAGGCCGCCGCGGAGAGCCCCTGCGCCACCGTGCTGACCAGTGTGACGTACGGACCGAGGAACTCCACCGAGCCGTAGTTGAGCTGCACGTCGCCCTGCCAGCCGAGGTGCCGCGCGACGTGGAAGACCAGCGCGCCGAGCGATTCGACCTCGGTGCCGCGGTCGCGCTGGAAGGTCAGGAAGGCCAGGGCGCCGGGCATCGTCACGAGGAAGGCGAGGGTCAGACCCGCGGCGGTGGCGAACGCCGCGCCCCACGAACTCCGGGTGGCACGCGCGCGTGGCATGCCGACGAGCAGCAGGGCCGGCCACACCTTGAGCAGCGCGCCGAACCCCGCGAGCGCCCCCATCGTGCGGGGGTGCCGGGCCCCGGCGAGCAGCGCGGCCACCGCGACGGCCGTCACCATCACGTCGTAGCGGGCGTACACGGTCGGCCCGAGCAGCGCCGCTCCCGCGACCCACGTCCAGGCTCCCCGGAGGGACTTGCCCGGCCGCCGGCCCGCGTACAGGAGCAGCCCGCAGACCAGCGCGTCGGCGAGGAGGGCGAGCACGAAGAACGCCGTGGTGTAGCCGGCGAAGGGCAGCAGGGCGGGGGAGAGGATCGCGAGGGCGGCGGCGGGCGGGTACTGCCAGGTGACGTCGTCGAGCGGGAAGGTGCCGGTGCGCAGGACCTCGTACCAGCCCTCGTAGATGACGGACACGTCACTGGTCACGTCGGGGCCGGGCGCGGTGAGCACCCCGAAGACGCAGAGCAGCAGCACGGTCCTGGTCAGGACCCAGACGGTCAGGATCCGCGCCACACACACCACGCCCCTTTTCGGATACTTCATTGTGTTTCGGTGAGCCATGATGCCGGGCGCGGCCGTCAATGGGCCATGAGGCGGGGCCGTCCGGGAGGCGAGGCCGTTCGGCGCTCCGGCGGGCTTTCGGTACTGTCGGGCGACGATGCACAAGACCCTGATCGTCACGAACGACTTCCCGCCCAGGCCCGGTGGCATCCAGGCGTTCCTGCACAACATGGCGCTGCGCCTGGACCCCGCACAGCTCGTCGTCTACGCCTCCACGTGGAAGCGGGGCCGCGAGGGCGCCGAAGCGACGGCCGCCTTCGACGCCGAGCAGCCCTTCGAGGTCGTACGCGACCCCACGACGATGCTGCTGCCCACCCCGCGCGTCACGCGGCGCGCGGTCTCGCTCCTGCGCGAACACGGCTGCGAGTCGGTGTGGTTCGGGGCGGCGGCGCCGCTCGGGCTCATGGCCCCGGCGCTGCGGAAGGCGGGCGCCAGGCGGCTCGTCGCCACGACGCACGGGCACGAGGCGGGGTGGGCGCAGCTGCCCGCGTCACGCCAACTGCTCCGCCGCATCGGAGATTCGACGGACACGATCACCTACCTGGGCGAGTACACGCGCTCGCGCATCGCCGCCGCCCTGTCGCCCGCCGCGGCCGGGCGGATGGTCCAACTGCCGCCGGGCGTCGACGAGAAGACCTTCCACCCGCAATCGGGCGGTGACGCCGTGCGGGCCCGCCTCGGCCTGACGGACCGGCCGGTCGTGGTGTGCGTCTCGCGCCTGGTGCCGCGCAAGGGGCAGGACACGCTGATCCTGGCCATGCCGAGGATTCTGGCGCGGGAGCCTGAAACGGTGCTTCTGGTGGTGGGCGGCGGCCCTTACGAGAAGGAGCTGCGGAAGCTGGCCGCCGAGACGGGTGTCTCGAAGTCGGTCCGCTTCACCGGGGCGGTGCCGTGGGAGGAGCTTCCCGCGCATTACGGCGCGGGGGACGTCTTCGCGATGCCGTGCCGTACCCGGCGGGGCGGGTTGGACGTGGAGGGGCTCGGCATCGTCTACCTGGAGGCCTCCGCGACCGGCCTCCCGGTCGTCGCCGGGGATTCTGGCGGGGCGCCGGACGCGGTGCTCGACGGGGAGACGGGGTGGGTGGTCCGGGGCGGCTCTCCGGAGGCCGCCGCCGACCGGATCGTCACCCTGCTGGGAGACGCGGAGCTGCGGGCGCGGATGGGGGAGCGGGGCCGGGAGTGGGTGGAGGAGCGGTGGCGCTGGGATCTCCTCGCGGAGAAGCTGCGGGAACTGCTTTGAGCGCCTGAGGGGGTGCCGCTGAGGGTTGTTGCGCGACTGACGGCCGTCGAGGGCTTGTCGCGCAGTTCCCCGCGCCCCTGACGGGGCGCCTGAGGGGGTGCCGCTGAGGGCTTGTTGCGCGGCTGACCGCCGTCACGGGCTTGTCGGCAGTTCCCCGCGCCCCTTAAGGGGCGCGGGGAACTGCGCGAGCAACCAGGCGCGACCCGCAGTCGCGAGAGCAGAGCGCCCCCCACGGCGAGTGGGCGCCCCCGCCAACGCTACCCGCGGTAAATCGCCTCGATCTCGTCCGCGTAGTCCTTCGCGACGACGTTCCTCTTCAGCTTCAGCGACGGAGTCAGATGCCCCGACTCCTCCGTGAACTGCGAGGAGAGGACACGGAACTTCCGCACGGACTCCGCCTTGGAGACCGCCGCGTTGCCGTCGTCCACCGCGCTCTGGATCTCCGCGAGAAGGTCCACGTCCTCCCGCAGCGACGCCGCCGTGGAACCGGCCGGCTTCCCGTGGTCCGAGGCCCAGCGGCCAAGAAATTCGTCGTCCACCGTGACGAGCGCCCCCACGAAGGGCCGCCCGTCGCCCACGACCATGCACTCGGCGACGAGCGCGTGCGCGCGGATACGGTCCTCGATCACCGCCGGAGCGACGTTCTTGCCGCCCGCCGTGACGATGATCTCCTTCTTGCGGCCGGTGATCCGCAGATAGCCGTCCTCGTCGAGCGTGCCTATGTCGCCCGTGTGGAACCAGCCGTCGGCGAGCGCCTCTTCGGTCGCGCCCTCGTTGTTCCAGTACTCCGTGAACAAGTGCTCGCCGTGCAGCAGCACCTCGCCGTCGTCGGCGATCCGGACGACCGAGCCGGGCAGCGGCTGGCCGACCGTGCCGATCTTCTGGCGGTCCCAGGGGTTGAACGCGGTGGCCGCGCACGACTCCGTCAGGCCGTAGCCCTCCAGGACCGTGAAGCCGATGCCGCGGAAGAAGTGGCCCAGGCGCTCGCCGAGCGGCGCGCCGCCCGAGATCGCGAACTCGCCGCGCCCGCCGAGGACGGCCCGCAGCTTGCTGTAGACCAGCTTGTCGAACGTCTTGTACTTGATCTTCAGGCCGAGCGAGGGACCGCTCGGGGTGTCCAGCGCGCGGCTGTACGCGATCGCCGTGTCCGCGGCCTTGTCGAAGATCTTGCCCTTGCCGTCGGCCTGCGCCTTGGCGCGCGCCGAGTTGTAGACCTTCTCGAAGACGCGCGGGACGCCCAGGATCATGGTCGGCTTGAACGACGCGAGCTCGTCCGTGAGGTTCTTGACGTCCGGCGCGTGGCCCAGCTTGATCGGCGCCATCAGCGCGGCCACCTCGACCAGGCGGCCGAAGACGTGCGCGACGGGAAGGAAGAGCAGCACCGAGCACTCGCCGGTGCGGAAGAGCGGCTTCAGGCGCTCCACGACGTTGCCGCACTCCGCGAAGAAGCTGCGGTGCGTGAGCACACAGCCCTTGGGGCGGCCCGTGGTGCCCGAGGTGTAGACGATGGTGGCCGGGTCGTCGGCGCCCGCGACCGCGCTGCGCTCGTCGACGGTCTCCTCCGGGACGTCGGCGCCCGCGCGGTTCAGCTCGTCGACGCCGCCGGCGTCGATCTGCCAGACGTTGACGAGGTCGGGGAGCCGGTCGCGCACGGCGTCGACGGCCGCGGAGTGCGCGTCGAGCTCGACGATGATGCCGACGGCCCCGGAGTCGCCCAGGATCCACTGGATCTGCTCGGCGGAGCTCGTCTCGTACACCGGCACGGTGACGGCGCCCGCGCTCCAGATCGCGAAGTCGAGGAGGGTCCACTCGTAACGGGTGCGGGACATCAGGGCGACGCGGTCGCCGGGGCGCACACCGGAGGCGATGAGCCCCTTCGCGGCGGCGCGGACCTCGGCGAGGAAGGTCTTGGCGTTGACGTCCTGCCAGGTGCCGTTCACCTTGCGGCCGATGACGGCGACATCCGGATGCTGCGCGGCATTTCTGCGGACGATGTCGGTCAGATTGCCGTCCGCAGGGACCTCGTACAGGGCCGGAAGGCTGAACTCGCGCAAGACTGCTGCTCCTACATAGGGCGCCGGCGCCACGACGTTGTGCGATGCGACGGTGCGGTCCAAGATCGGGCAGGTGCTCCGTGGAAATGGGGGGAAAGAAGGCTGGAGCACTACTGGACTGCCCGGACGTTACCCATGGGTATGGCTTGTTCGGTAGGGGGTCCGGGCCAGATGTTCGGTGCGTCACACGACGTTGTGGTCTGAACCGCACAGTACGCCACGCCCTTCCCGACTCGGAAGTAACCGCAGGTCCGCACCCTTCTCCCCCCTTCCCCGGGCCTCTACCCGGGCTTGCCCGCGCGTTCTAGGGTGATCGGCATGCCAGGTTTCAGGGTCAATGTGGTCAGTGACGTGCACGGCAACGCAAAGGATCTCGCCCGCGCGGGCGAGGGGGCCGACGCACTCATCTGTCTCGGTGATCTGGTCCTGTTTCTCGACTACGCCGACCACTCGCGCGGTATCTTCCCCGACCTCTTCGGCGAGGAGAACGCGGACCGCCTCGTCGAACTGCGCACCGCACGCCGATTCGACGAGGCCAGGGAGCTGGGAGCCCGGCTGTGGGCGGGGATGGACCAGGCTCCGGCGATCGAGAAAGCCGTGCGCAAGCAGTACGCCGAGCTGTTCCCCGCCTTCCCCGCACCGACGTACGCGACGTACGGCAACGTCGACATGCCGGCCCTCTGGTCCGAGTACGCGGGCCCCGGCACCACCGTCCTGGACGGCGGGCGCGCCGAGATCGGCGGCCGGGTCTTCGGCTTCGTCGGCGGCGGCCTGCGCACCCCCATGCGGACGCCGTACGAGATCAGCGACGAGGAGTACGCGGCCAAGATCGAGGCGGTCGGAGAGGTCGACGTGCTCTGCACGCACATCCCGCCGGACGTCCCCGAACTCGTGTACGACACTGTTGCGCGCCGTTTCGAGCGGGGCAGTCGTGCGCTGCTCGCGGCCATTCACAAGACCCGCCCGAGGTACTCACTTTTCGGCCACGTCCATCAACCGCTGACGCGACGGATGCGGGTCGGGGCGACGGAGTGTGTGAACGTGGGGCACTTCGCGAGCTCGGGCAGGCCGTGGGCCCTGGAGTGGTGACAGCGGTCCACCCGGTGCGCGGTAGCCTTCACGCGTCACACATATAGACACCACCCCCCTTACCGGACCGCATCTGGAGGAGCCACAGAGATGGCGGAACACACCAGCTCGAGCATCACGATCGAGGCGGCACCGGCCGAGGTGATGGGGGTGATCGCCGACTTCGCGCGCTACCCGGACTGGACGGGCGAGGTGAAGGAGGCGGAGGTGCTCGACACCGACGAGCAGGGCCGCGCCAAGCAGGTCCGCCTCGTCATGGACGCGGGCGCGATCAAGGACGACCAGACGCTCGGGTACACCTGGACCGGCGAGAACGAGGTCAGCTGGACCCTCGTCAAGTCGCAGATGCTGCGCTCGCTCGACGGCTCCTACCTGCTGCGGCCCGCGGGCACCGGCACGGAGGTCACGTACAAGCTGACCGTCGACGTCAAGATCCCCATGCTCGGCATGATCAAGCGCAAGGCGGAGAAGGTCATCATCGACCGGGCGCTCGCGGGTCTGAAGAAGCGAGTGGAAGCCGGGCCGAAGGCCTGACGGCGCGGGGTCGCCGGGCGGGCGGCCGGGCGGGAGAGATCCGGCGCGTGGCCGGCAGGCGGGCCCACCGGCCCGCGGTTCCGGCCGCCCCCGCCGGCTCCCGTACCGTTCACTCTTATGCGCACCCTTCTGCTCACCGGCCCCGGCGGCTCCGGCCGAACCACCGTCGCCGCGGCCACCGCGCTCCGTGCCGCCCGTGAGGGACAGCGGACCCTGCTGATCTCCGCCGACCGCGCCGACACCCTCGGCGCGGAACACGCGAACCTCACCCTGCGGACACTGGCCCCCGGCGACGAGTTCCGCGAAGATCTCCTCGCCCTGCAGAACCGCGCCTCCTCCGCGCTCGACCTGCTCGGCGCGGGACGTCTGGAGGGCGAGGAGCTCACCCCGCTGCCCGGCAGCGACGAACTCGCCCTGCTTCGCGCCCTGCGCGACGCCGGACAGGGCGCGTACGACACCGTGGTGGCCGACCTGCCCCCGGTGCCCCGCGCCCTCGCGGTCCTCGCCCTGCCCGAGCAGCTGCGCCGCTACCTCCGCAGGCTCCTGCCGCCCGAGCGGCAGGCGGCCCGCGCCCTGCGGCCCATGCTCGGCCGCATGGCCGGCGTCCCGATGCCCGCCGACTGGCTGTACGAGACCGCCGCCGACCGGGACACCGAACTCGCCGCCGCGCAGGCCGTGATCGAGGCGCCGGGCACGACGGTCCGCCTGATCGCCGAGCCGGGCCCCACGGGGGCCGACGCCGTGCGCGCCGCCGCCACCGGCCTCGCCCTGCAAGGGCTGCGCGTCGACGCGGTGTACGCCAACCGCGTGCTGCCCGACGACACCGCCGACACCTGGTTCGCCGGGCTCATCGCCCAGCAGCGCAAGACGCTGGCCGAGTGGCAGGAGACGTACGGCGAAAGCGTCGTGCGCCTGCCGCACCTGGGGCACGAACCGCGCGGCGCCGACGACCTGGCCGCCCTCCGTGTGCCCGCCCCCGCCGCCGCCCCCGGGACCGTGGACTGGCCCGTCGTCGACGCCCTCGCCGAGGACGGCGTACTGGTCTGGCACATACCGCTCCCCGGTGTCGTACGCGAGGAGCTCGGACTGATCCGGCGCGGCGACGAACTCGTCGTCACCGCGGGTCCCTTCCGGCGCATCGTCCCCCTGCCGTCGGCCCTGCGCCGCTGCACCGTCGCGGGCGCCGGACTGCGCGAGGGCGAGCTGCGGGTGCGTTTCGCGCCCGATCCCGGTCTGTGGCCGCCGGCACGGTGAACGCGCGACCGCCGTTCGGGTAACGTCGAGAGTACGAATCCATGAATCGCCCTCCGCCCCTCCGCAGGAGTCTTCCGTCATGAGCGATGCCACCGAGCGCGAAGTGCCCGAACCCGAAGCGGCCAGCGCCGACGCCTGGGAGAAGGCGTGCGCCGAGGACCTCGCCGCGGAGAAGGCCCGCCGCCGCGCCCAGTACGGGCCGCCGGCCGGATCGGCCGGCGAGGAGCTGCGCAAGCTCGTCGACGCCGTCTCGGAGAAGCTGTCCGGACTCCAGGCGCCGCTGCTCGGCGCGGTCGCGCAGGGCGCCGTCGAGCAGACCGTGAAGCAGGTAGTCCAGCAGGCGAAGGCCGCCGTCGAGCCGGTCATCGAGCGCAACCCCGACGTCTTCGACCACCTCGCCGCCGCCGGCAGCGAACTCCTTGCCGCCTACCGCTCCGCGGTGGAGGGCCAGGAAGGCCGCTGGACCCGCGGGAGCGACGCCGCGAGGGGCCCCGGCCCGCGCGACGAGGGCCCCGGTCCCGGCGAACACATCGACCTGGACTGACTACCCCTCGGGTACGGTTGCCCTTAGCGGGGCTCGACCGAAACTGAGGGACACATGGGACTCACCATCGGCGTCGATATCGGCGGCACGAAGATCGCGGCCGGAGTGGTCGACGAAGAGGGCACCATTCTCGACACCCACACGGTGCCCACTCCGCCGACCGCCGAAGGCATCGTGGACGCGATCTGTGCCGCCGTCTCCGGCGCCGGCAAGGGGAACGACGTGGAGGCCGTCGGCATCGGCGCCGCCGGTTACGTGGACGACAAGCGTGCCACCGTCCTCTTCGCACCGAACATCGACTGGCGCCACGAGCCGCTCAAGGACAAGGTCGAGCAGCGGGTCGGCATGCCGGTCGTCGTGGAGAACGACGCGAACGCCGCCGCCTGGGGCGAGTACCGCTTCGGCGCGGGCCAGGGCCACGAGGACGTCATCGTCATCACGCTCGGCACGGGCCTCGGCGGCGGCATCATCATCGGCAACAAGCTGCGGCGCGGGCGCTTCGGCGTGGCCGCCGAGTTCGGCCACATCCGGGTGGTGCCGGACGGACTCCTCTGCGGCTGCGGCAGCCAGGGCTGCTGGGAGCAGTACGCGTCCGGACGCGCCCTCCTGCGCTATGGCCGGCAGCGCGCCAACGCGACGCCCGAGGCCGCCGACATCCTGCTCGGCCTGGGCGACGGCACGGTCGAGGGCATCGAGGGCAAGCACATCAGCGAGGCGGCCCGGCAGGGCGACCCGGTCGCGGTCGACTCGTACCGTGAGCTGGCCCGCTGGGTCGGCGCGGGCCTGGCCGACCTGGCCTCGCTCTTCGACCCCTCCGCGTTCATCGTGGGCGGCGGCCTCTCGGACGAGGGCGAGCTGGTGCTCGACCCGATCCGGAAGTCCTTCCGCCGCTGGCTCATCGGCGGGCAATGGCGCCCGCACGCGCAGGTGCTCGCCGCGCAGCTCGGCAACAAGGCGGGGCTCGTGGGCGCCGCCGACCTGGCCCGCCAGGGCTAGGCGCACACCGCGTTCGTACGAGGCCCGCCGTCCCCTCCGGGGCGGCGGGCCTCGTCGTGGCGGCACCCGTCACCGCGTATCTTGATCCCCATGGTGAGGCTTCCCGACTCCAGGACCGAGGACGACGGTTCGGCCGTCGTCCGGGTGCTCAGTTACAACATCCGGTCCATGCGGGACGACACCGACGCGCTGGCCCGGGTCATCGCCGCCTGTGCGCCCGATCTCGTACTCGTCCAGGAAGCGCCCCGCTTCTTCCGGTGGCGCAAGAAGCTGGCGCGGCTCGCCCGCGCCGCCGATCTCGTGGTGCTCTCCGGGGGTGCCACGGCGTCGGGGCCCGCGCTGCTCTGCTCGCTGCGGGCCACCGTCGAGCGGACCGAGGACGTGCTGCTCCCGCTGACGCCGGGGCTGCACCGGCGCGGCTTCGCGACCGCCGTCGTGCGGTTCGGGGGCGCCCGGCTCGGCGTCCTGAGCTGCCATCTGAGCCTGCAGAGCGACGAGCGGTACGCGCAGGGCGGGATGCTGCTCGACCGGCTCGCCGGGATGGGCGTGGAGCACGCCGTCGCGGGCGGCGACCTCAACGAGCGGCCCAAGGGCCGTACGTTCCGCAGGCTGGCCTCTTCGCTCCGGGACTGCTGGGAGACCGCGCCGTGGGGCGGCGAGAACACCTCGACGCCGGGCGACCCGCATCAGCGCATCGACGCGATCTTCGCCACCTCCGGGATCGAAGTCCTCGGCTGCGGCGTGCCGTTGGAGCTCGACGGGGTGAGCGAGGCGGATCTGCGGGCGGCCACCGACCATCTGCCGGTACTCGCCGCCCTCAGGATTCCCGCCGCCAAGGGCGTGTGAGCCCCGGAGCCCGCTAGACCACCGCGCCGCGGCCCGGGTCCTCGTCGTCCTCTTCGTCGTCGCCCTTCATCCGCGCCACCAGCGTGGCGAAGCCGCCGAGGAAGCCGCCGATGCTGAGCGTCGCGAGCCACCACGTCATCTGCCAGCCGAGCAGCACCGCGAGCAGCATGAGCACCGGGCCGCCGAGGACGGCGAGCCAGGCGAACTTCGCGGTGACGTCCGCGGCGGGCAGCGGCGGCGGCTCCGGCGGCACGAAGTGGCCCTCGTCGCCCTCGCCGAGGTCGTCGTCGGACGCCTCGGGGGCGTCGTAGTCACGCGGGCCGCTGCCCACGCCGGGGGCGAAGGAGACGGAGCCGCCGAGCGTTTTCTTCGAGCCGGAGTCGTCCGGGTCGTCGGGGGCCGTGGGGTTCTTGGCCTTCCCGGAGTCCGGTCCCGGAGTGTCGTTCGTCTCCGGTTCGAGCAGGGCCAGGTCCTCGATGGACTTGAACGGCTTGGCGCCGGGCGGATCCGCCGGCTCCTGGCCGTACCCCGCGACGATCGCCTGCCAGGCCGCGTCCTCGTCCAGGGGCAGTCCCTCGGAGGGCTCCTGCCTCTTCTCGGGCTCGCGGCTCTCGCCGTCGGGTTCGATTCGGTCCTGCTCAGCCACCGGTGGCCGTCCCTTCCTTACCGACACTGGGGGCGAGCCGGCCGATGAACGCGTAGCTCTCCTCGAAGATCCGGTCCGCGTCATGGTCCAACGTCGCGACGTGGTAGCTCTGTTCCAGGATGGTCTCGGTGACGTCCGTGGACGAGACCCGGCCGAGGATCCTGGCCGAGTCGGCCGGCGGCACGACGTGGTCCTGCGGGCTGTGCAGCAGCAGCAACGGCTGCGTCACCTGCGGCAGTTCACGGTCGAGCCGCTGGAAGAAGCGGCGCATCGAGTGCGCCGCGTGCAGCGGAACCCGCTCGTAGCCGATCTCCTTCGAGCCCTCCAGGGCGATGTCGCTGGTGATGCCCTTCGTCGTGGGCAGCAGATGGCGACCGAACGGAAGGGCGTACGCGGCCAGGCCGTGCACCTTGTTCGCCGGGTTCACGAGGACGATGCCCCGCACCTCGTCGCCGTGCTTGGCGGCGAGACGCAGCGTGAGGGCGCCGCCCATGGAGAGACCGAACACGAACACGTCCGTGCACCGCTCACGGAGCGCGCGCAGCTCGCGCTCCACCTCCGCGTACCAGTCCTGCCAGCCGGTGACCTGCAGATCCTCCCAGCGCGTGCCGTGACCGGGAAGGAGCGGGAGCGAGACGGTCAGGCCGCGGCCCGCGAGGTACTCCGCCCAGGGGCGCAGGGACTGCGGGGAACCGGTGAAGCCGTGACAGAGGAGGACGCCGACCTCGCCGCCCTCGTGGCGGTACGGCTCGGCTCCGGGGAGGACCGGCACTTCGGTCTCCTTCGTGAGGTGTGGCTGCGGGGATTCGAGGAGTACTTCACGGTACGCGACCGGACTGACACCGACCAGGGCCGTCGGGCTCTTTGGGCTTACTGCGGGTTAAGGTCTGATCCACACTTAACAGGAGGCACTCGGTTTGATCTACGGCGCAATGAAGGTCGCCATCGGCGGGCCGCTGAAGCTCGGCTTCAGGCCCTGGGTGGAGGGCCTTGAGAACGTTCCCGCCGAGGGGCCGGCCGTCCTGGCAAGCAACCATCTGTCCTTCTCGGACTCCTTTTTCCTGCCCGCGGTCCTCGACCGCAAGGTCACCTTCATCGCGAAGGCGGAGTACTTCACGTCCCCGGGCGTGAAGGGCAAGCTCACCGCGGCCTTCTTCAAGGGCGTGGGCCAGCTGCCCGTGGACCGCTCCGGCGGCCGCGGCGCGGGCGAGGCGGCCATCAAGAGCGGCATCGAGGTTCTGGAGCGCGGTGAGCTCTTCGGCATCTACCCGGAAGGCACCCGTTCGCCCGACGGCAGGCTCTACCGTGGCAAGCCGGGCGGTCTCGCGCGCGTGGCCCTGGCCACCGGGGCGCCGGTGCTGCCCGTGGCGATGATCGACACCGAGAAGATCCAGCCGCCCGGCAAGGTGCTCCCGAAGCTGATGCGGCCCGGGATCAGGATCGGCGAGCCGCTCGACTTCAGCCGGTACCACGGCATGGAGCACGACCGGTTCGTCCTGCGGGCGGTGACCGACGAAGTCATGTACGAGATCATGAAGCTGTCCGGCCAGGAGTACGTCGACGAGTACGCGACGGCGGCCAAGCGCCGGATGGCGGATGCGGCGAAGGCCGAGAAGGAAGCCGAGAAAAAGGCGGAGAAGGTCGCCGCCGCGGCACAGAAGGAACGCTCCGGCGCCTGACCGCGTCAGTGCGGGGGAGTGAGCGCAAAGGGGAGCCGCGGGCGACCCGAGGGGTGCCAGGGGGTGCCAGGGGGTGGGGGACATGACCAAGCGCGTGCGTGTCATGAGGATGTCGGTCGAGCAGCCGCTGTGGCGCGCGCTGACGGGCTATCGCGTACTGACCATGCTGTACGCGATCGGCCTCTTCGTGGCCGCGCACGAGAAGTTCGACCGCCCCTGGGTGGCCGTCGCCTTCTACGTGGTGCTCGCGGGCTGGACCCTGGGCACGCTGCCGAAGGTCGCGAACGCGGCGAGCTGCACCAAGCGGTTCCTGGTCATCGACCTCACCATCGCCCTGGTCGGCATCCTGCTCACGCCGGTCGCCGACTCGCACCAGCGGATCGTGCACGACGGCCCGACGCTGCCCTCCATATGGACGGCCGGCGCGGTGCTCGCGTTCGCGATCAAGGGCGGCTGGCGGTGGGCGGCCTGCGCGTCGGCGCTCGTCGGCGCCGCCAACATCGCCCAGCGCGGCAGCCCCACCCAGGACACGCTCCACAACGTCCTGCTCGTCTGCATCGCGTCCATCGCCATCGGATACGTCGTCGAGGTGGCCCGCGCCTCCGAGCGCACCCTCGCCCGCGCCCTGGAGATCGAGGCCGCGACCCGCGAGCGGGAGCGCCTGGCCCGCGACATCCACGACAGCGTGCTCCAGGTCCTCGCGATGGTGCAGCGGCGCGGCAGCGCGCTCGGCGGCGAGGCCGCGGAGCTCGGCAGGATGGCGGGCGAGCAGGAGGTCGCGCTGCGCACCCTGGTGGCGGGCGGTCTGGTCCGTACGTCGCACGAGTCGGAGGACGCCTCGCAGGGGGCCGTCGTCCGCGTGGTGGAGGAGCCCGACGACGCCGGCGACCCCCTGGACGCCGACGACGGCGAGCCCTGTGACCTGCGACCGCTCCTCTTCCCGTACGCGGGCGCGAAGGTGACCGTCTCCGAGCCCGGCGCTCCGGTGCCCCTGCCGCCGCGGGCCGCGCGGGAACTGGCCGCCGCGGTGGGGGCCGCCCTGGACAACGTCCACCGGCACGCGGGTCCGGACGCCGGCGCCTGGATCCTGGTCGAGGACGAGCCGGACGCCGTGATCGTGACGGTACGGGACGACGGCCCCGGCATTCCCGAGGGCCGTCTCGCGGAGGCGGAGGGGGAGGGGCGGCTCGGTGTCGCCCTGTCGATCCGGGGGCGCCTTCGGGACATCGGAGGCACGGCCGAGCTGATCTCGGTGCCGGGCCAGGGGACGGAAGTGGAACTCAGGGTCCCGCGGGCCGCGAAAGGCGCGGCGGACGCGGGCAGCACACGGGGGAAGGCAGGAAAGGCACGATGAGCGCGCAGCATCAGCAGCATCAGCAGTACGACGGCGAAGCCGGCCGGGTCGGCGGGGGCGCCGTCAAGGTGATGGTCGTCGACGACCATCCGATGTGGCGGGACGCGGTCGCCCGCGACCTCGCGGAGGCCGGTTTCGACGTGGTCGCCACGGCGGGCGACGGCGAACAGGCCGTGCGCCGCGCACAGGCCGTGACGCCCGACGTCCTCGTGCTCGACCTGAACCTGCCCCTGAAGCCGGGCGTCCAGGTCTGCAAGGAACTCGTCGGCGCCAACCCCGCCCTGCGGGTGCTCGTCCTCTCGGCGAGCGGCGAGCACGCCGACGTCCTGGAGGCGGTCAAGTCCGGCGCCACCGGCTATCTCCTGAAGTCGGCGTCCACCGCCGAGCTGACCGACGCGGTGCGCCGCACGGCCGTCGGCGACACGGTGTTCACGCCGGGCCTCGCGGGCCTCGTCCTCGGCGAGTACCGCCGCCTGGCCTCCGACCCGGTGCCCGGCGCCCCGGACGAGCCGAAGGCCCCGCAGCTGACCGACCGCGAGACCGAGGTGCTCCGGCTCGTCGCCAAGGGACTGAGCTACAAGCAGATCGCCGAGCGCCTGGTCATCTCGCACCGCACCGTGCAGAACCACGTGCAGAACACCCTGGGCAAGCTCCAGCTGCACAACCGCGTGGAGCTCGTGCGGTACGCGATCGAGCGGGGTCTCGACGACGCGTGACCCCGCTGGAAACCCCTCGTACGGGTGAACCCGGGTGATCAACTCCCCTGTTCCGGCCAGGAATTGACCATCCGCACCGTCCCTGAGTGACCTGGATCACCATTAGCGTGACCCGCATCAGGTCACTGAGGCGAAGGGACGTTTCCATGGCGGCCACGAAAATCGGAGTACTGACCGGAGGCGGCGACTGCCCCGGGCTCAACGCCGTCATCCGGGGCATCGTCCGCAAGGGCGTGCAGGAGTACGGCTATGACTTCGTCGGCTTCCGGGACGGCTGGCGCGGTCCCCTGGAGGGCGACACCGTCCCGCTCGACATCCCGGCCGTGCGCGGCATCCTGCCCCGCGGCGGCACCATCCTCGGCTCCTCGCGCACGAACCCGCTCAAGGAGGAGAACGGCGTCCGGCGCATCAAGGAGAACCTCGCCAAGAACGAGGTCGGGTCCCTCATCGCGATCGGCGGCGAGGACACCCTCGGCGTCGCCGCCCGGCTCACCGACGAGTACGGCATCAATGTCGTCGGCGTACCGAAGACGATCGACAACGACCTTTCCGCCACGGACTACACCTTCGGCTTCGACACCGCGGTGGGCATCGCCACCGAGGCGATCGACCGGCTGCACACCACCGCCGAGTCGCACATGCGGGTCCTGGTCTGCGAGGTCATGGGGCGGCACGCGGGCTGGATCGCGCTGCACTCCGGGCTCGCCGGGGGCGCGAACGTCATCCTCATCCCGGAGCAGCGCTTCGACGTCGACCAGGTGTGTGCCTGGGTGACCTCGCGTTTCAAGGCCTCGTACGCGCCGATCGTCGTCGTCGCCGAAGGGGCCATGCCCAAGGACGGCGAGATGGTCCTCAAGGACGGGACGCAGGACTCCTTCGGGCATGTGCGGCTCTCGGGCGTCGGGGAGTGGCTCGCCAAGGAGATCGAGGGCCGGACGGGGAAGGAAGCACGCACGACCGTCCTCGGGCACATCCAGCGCGGCGGGACGCCCAGCGCCTTCGACCGGTGGCTGGCCACGCGCTTCGGCCTGCACGCGATCGAGGCCGTACGGGACGGCGACTTCGGGAAGATGGTCGCGTTGCAGGGCACGGACATCGTGCGGGTCCCGATCGCCGAGGCGACGGCCCGCCTGAAGACGGTGGACCCGAAGCTGTACTCCGAGGTCGGGGTCTTCTTCGGCTGAGAACGCCGCAGGGGGACGGCGCCCGGCTTGCGGGTGCCGTCCCACCAGCCCGTACATAGACTCCCCGCATGGAGATCCTCGCCTTCGGCGTGCAGGCCGACGAGAAGCCGCTGATCGAGAAGGCCTTCGAGGGGCACCACCCCCTCCGCTGCCGCTGCCTCGATGTGTTCCTCACCGAGGACACCGCCCCCATCGCGGCCGGCCACGAGATCGTCTCCACCAGCGTCAACGCCGATCTCGGCGGCGCCGTCCTGGAGAGCCTCGCCGCGGGCGGCACGCGGATGATCGCCCAGCGTTCGACGGGGTTCAACAACATCGATCTCCGGGTCGCCGAACGCCTCGGCCTCACGATCGCCCGTGTCTCGTACTACTCGCCGTACTCCGTCGCCGAATTCGCCTGGACGCTGGCGATGGCCGTCAACCGCCGCATCGTCCGGGCCGGCAACCGCACCCGCGACTTCGACTTCAGGCTCGACGGACTGATGGGCCGGGACCTGCGGGGCCGCACGGTCGGCGTGCTCGGCACCGGCAAGATCGGCGAGGCGTTCACCCGGATCGCGCACGGCTTCGGGATGAAGCTGCTCGGCTGGGACGTCGTGGAGAACCCCGCGTGCGTCGAGCTCGGCATGAAGTACGTCGCGAAGGAGGAGCTCTTCGCGGCGGCCGACCTGATCAGCCTGCACGTCCCGCTGCTCCCCGCGACGCAGCACATCATCGGCGCCGACGCCCTGCGGCTGATGAAGGACGACGCGATCCTGGTGAACTCCAGCCGCGGCGGCCTGGTCGACACCGACGCCCTGGTCGGCGAGTTGCGGGCGGGGCGGTTCGCGGGCGTCGGGCTCGACGTGTACGAGGCGGAGGCCGGGCTCTTCTTCCTCGACAAGTCCCTGGAGGCCGTCGCGGACGACACCCTGGCCCGCCTGGTGACGTTCCCGAACGTCGTGGTGACCTCGCACCAGGCGTACTACACCGTGGACGCCGTCGCTCAGATCGTCGGGACCACGGTGCAGAACGTCCTGGACTACCGTGCGGGGCGCCGCAGCGAGAACGTGCTTGTCCCGGCGGCCCCCACGCCCTAGACGAGCACCCCCGAGAGCAGCTCCCGCACGATCGCCGTCCCCCGGATCGAGAGCACCGACTCCGGGTGGAACTGGACGCCCGCGAAGCCGCGGCCCCGCAGCGCGTGCACCTCTCCCGTGGCCGGGTCCCTGCTGAGCTCGATGCCGTGCGCCGCGAGTTCGAGGGACGTCTCCTCGTCGCAGCGGGCCACGAAGCTGTTGTAGAAGCCGACCGTCTCCGGCCGCCCGAACAGGTCGATCCGCGTCTGCGCGCCCTGGTAGGGCACCTCCTTGCGGACGATCTCAAGGCCCAGCTCGGCGGCCAGGAGCTCATGGCCGAGGCAGACACCGAGGACGCCGTGGCGGTGATCGCGGACGGCGTCCGCGGTCAGTGAGCGCAGGAAGGTCATCTTCGGGTCGGCGGGGTCGGCGGGGTCGCCGGGGCCGGGGCCGATGACCAGCGGGCCCTCGTGGGCGCGGACCACTTCCCGCAGGCCGGGCTCGTCGTAGCGGCGTACGGAGACGGTGAGACCCGAGGAGCGCAGCAGATGCGCCAGCATCGCCGTGAAGGTGTCCTCGCCGTCGATCACCAGGGCGTGTCCCGACAGCTCCGCGGTCTGCTCCTGCATCCGCAGCCAGAAGGGCGCGAGCCCGGCCCGCCGGCTGTCGAGCGCGGCCCGCACCCGCGGATCGTCGGCCAGGGCTGGGCCTACGCGCTCGTCGCGGGGCCGCCCCGGACGCACCCCGAGGGCGGCGAGGACGCCGGCCGCCTTCGCGTGTGTCTCGGCCACCTCGCTCGCCGGGTCGGAACCGCGCACCAGCGTCGCGCCGACCGGGACCCGCAGCCTTCCGTCCGCGGAGATGTCGGCGGTGCGGATCAGGATGGGGGAGTCGAGGGTCTGCGCGCCGCCCGAGTCCCGGCCGATGAGGGCGAGCGCGCCCGCGTAGTACCCGCGCCCGACGCCGTCCCGTCCGAGGGGCTCGTAGCGCTCGATGACGCGGCAGGCGTTCTGCACGGGCGAGCCCGTGACGGTCGCCGCGAACATCGTCTCCTTCAGGACCTCGCGTACGTCGAGCGAGGACTTGCCGCGCAACTCGTACTCCGTGTGCGCGAGGTGGGCCATCTCCTTGAGCCTCGGCCCGACCACGACGCCGCCCATGTCGCCGACGGTGCACATCATCTTCAGTTCCTCGTCGACGACCATCGACAGCTCCTCGGTCTCCTTGCCGTCCGCGAGGAAGCCGAGCAGATCGTCCGCCGTGGGCCCTTCGGCCGGGTAGCGGTAGGTCCCGCTGATCGGGTTCATCACGACCGTCCCGCCCGACATCCGCACATGCACCTCGGGGCTCGCCCCGACAAGGGCCCGGTCCCCGGTGTGCACGACGTACGTCCAGTAGGCGCCGCGCTCGCCCACGAGCAGCCTGCGGAAGAGCGCCAGTGCGTCCGCTCTGGAGAAGCCGGGGATCTCGCCCTCGTACGTCCGCCGGATCACGAAGTTCGCGCCCTCGCCGCGCCCGATCTCCTCGCGCAGGACCCGCCCGACGATCTCCCCGTACGCCGCGTCGTCGACGTCGAAGGCCCCGCCCTCGACGCGCACGTCATGGGCGGGCAGCGCCGCAAGTGCCTCGGCGAGCGGGAGTTCGTACGCCTCCTCGGGGGTCAGGACCGCGAGCGGCGTGCCGTCGTCGCGCACGTCGAAACCGCGCTCCCTGATCTGCCGGAAGGGGATCAGGGCGAGCCCCTCGTCGGGGATGTCGGCGAGCCGGTCGTACGTGCCGACCGCGCCGATCAGGATCTCGACCGTGTCGTGGTCACGGCCGGGCGTCCGGCGTCGCAGCACGGCGAACGGACGGTCGTCGGACAGCAGGGCGGCGAAATGGTTCGGGGTGTTCATCTCGGGTCTTGTTCCTTCTCACTCGGAGAGGAACGGCCCGGCTCTCCCGGACCCTGGTCCGGAAAACACTGAAGGCCGCCCCTCGGGCGGCCTTCGCGAGTCTTCGTACGCGCAGAATCAGCGGGCCGCCGGATGAGCGGGCCACCACCAGTTTCGAGTCGTCTGCGCGTGCATGTCCGGCACATTAGCGCATCCGCGCGCCGACGCCCCGCCGTGTCGGGTCCGTCTCACTTCGTGAGCGGGGGAATGGACGGCGGACATCACCCCGTAATGTTGTGCGCGTGACCGTGAACGCTAAGACCACCCCTTCCGGTGGCAACACCTGGCGAGACCTTCCCGCGGCGCAGCAGCCCGAGTACCCCGATGCCGAGGCTCTGCGCGATGTGATCGCGGACCTCGAGTCGTATCCGCCGCTCGTCTTCGCGGGCGAGTGCGACCAGCTGCGCGCCCGACTGGCCTCGGTCGCCAAGGGAGAGGCGTTCCTGCTCCAGGGCGGCGACTGCGCCGAGGCCTTCGACGCCGTGTCGGCCGACCACATCCGCAACAAGCTGAAGACGCTGCTCCAGATGGGCGCCGTCCTGACGTACGCGGCCTCCGTGCCCGTCGTGAAGGTCGGCCGCATCGCGGGTCAGTACTCGAAGCCGCGCTCCAAGGGCACCGAGACCCGCGACGGCGTGACCCTGCCGACGTACCGCGGCGACTCGGTCAACGGCTTCGACTTCAACGAGAAGGCCCGCGTCCCGAACCCCGAGCGCCTGAAGCGGATGTACAACGCCTCCGCCTCGACGCTCAACCTCGTGCGCGCCTTCACCACCGGCGGTTACGCCGACCTGCGCCAGGTGCACGCCTGGAACCAGGACTTCGTGAAGTCGTCCCCCTCCGGCCAGCGCTACGAGCAGCTGGCGCGCGAGATCGACAACGCGCTCAACTTCATGCGCGCCTGCGGGACGGACCCGGAGGAGTTCAAGACCGTCGAGTTCTACGCCTCGCACGAGGCGCTCCTCCTCGACTACGAGTCGGCCCTCACCCGCGTGGACTCGCGCACCGGGCGGCTGTACGACACTTCGGGCCACATGGTCTGGATCGGTGAGCGCACCCGTCAGCTGGACGGCGCGCACATCGAGTTCGCCTCCAAGGTGCGCAACCCGGTCGGCATCAAGCTCGGCCCGACGACGACCACGGAGGAGGCGCTGCAGTACATCGAGCGTCTCGACCCGGACCGCGAGCCCGGCCGCCTGACCTTCATCGTCCGCATGGGCGCCGACAAGGTCCGTGACAAGCTGCCCGAGCTCGTGGAGAAGGTCACCGCGTCCGGCGCGACCGTCGCCTGGATCACCGACCCGATGCACGGCAACACCTACGAGGCGGCCTCCGGCCACAAGACGCGCCGCTTCGACGACGTGCTCGACGAGGTCAAGGGCTTCTTCGAGGTCCACAAGGCTCTCGGCACCCACCCCGGCGGCATCCACGTCGAGCTCACCGGTGACGACGTCACCGAGTGCGTGGGCGGCGGCGACGAGATCTTCGTCGACGACCTGCACCAGCGCTACGAGACGGCCTGCGACCCGCGTCTGAACCGCAGCCAGTCCCTGGACCTGGCGTTCCTGGTGGCGGAGATGTACCGCGACCAGTAGTAATTCCCGGTAACGCGATGGTGGGGCACGGATCCATGTGATCCGTGCCCCACCGGCGTATCGGGGGCTTTTGTGGACCCGGGGTCGTGGGTAAGGTTAGGTTAGCCTCACCGATTAATCGGGACGGCGCCGCCGATGAGTCCTGCCCGGGAGGTGAACCGCGTGTACGTCTGCAACTGCTTCGGGGTTACCGAAGCGCAGGTGAAGCAGCACGCGGCCGACGGTGCCTGCACGCCCCGCCAGATAGCGTCCGCCAGCAAGGCGGGCACCGACTGCGGTTCGTGTGTGCGGAGCATTCAGGCGCTCCTCGGCCGGGGCACGTGCCCCCGCAGGGAGCTGGCCGACCAGGGGCAACCCGTCCTCACCGGCCTGGACGCGGGCCTGGATACGGGCCTGGACGAGGCCGCCTAGCCCACCGCCGGCTCCGGGTCAGCTCTCCGGCTGCTCGATGAGCTGCGAGATGTAGAGCGGCTCGCCCAGTTTCTCGACCAGTTCGAGCTGGGTGTCGAGATAGTCGATGTGGTGCTCCTCGTCCTCGAGGATCGACTCGAAGATATTCGCGGAAGTGATGTCTCCCTTGCCGCGCATGACCTCGATCCCGCGCCGGAGGCGGTCGATGGCCTCCGCCTCGATCTGCCGGTCGGCCTGGAACATCTCCGTGACGGTCTGGCCCACGCGTACGTGGAAGAGCCGCTGGTAATTGGGCAGGCCGTCGAGGAAGAGAATCCGGTCGGTCAGGATCTCCGCGTGCTTCATCTCGTCGATCGACTCGGACCGGGTGTACTTCGCGAGCTTCGGCCAGCCGAAGTTCTCCTGCATCTTGGCGTGCAGAAAGTACTGGTTGATCGCCGTGAGCTCGGCGGTCAGCTGCTCGTTGAGAAATTCGATGACCTCGGGGTCGCCCTGCATCGCAGAGGCTCCTTCCACGTGGTAACTGGGCAGGTTCCGCGCATCCTTGCACCGGGGCGGAAAGGCGTCCAGTAAGTGCACGCTTAGTAGGAGTTGCCCCAATCAGCGTCCGGTCGGCGCCGGTCGGCGCCGGTCGGCGGCCTCCCTGTCACGTCCACCTTCCCCGGTCTGTCAGGATGTAGACATGGGTCAGCCGGCGGATCGCGCATCACGAGGAGCAGTGGAGCCGGAGCTTCCACCGGGCCAGCGGCTCCAGCGGGGCTGGCCGGTCACGCACTACGGCCCGGTGCCGAAGTTCCGCCCCGAGCGCTGGGAGTTCAGGGTTTTCGGGGCCACCGCCGACGGGGACAAGCACTGCTGGTCCCACGAGGAGTTCTCGGCCCTTCCGTACGCCACCGTGGTCGGCGACCTGCACTGCGTCACGAAGTTCAGCATGCTGGGCGCCGAATGGGGCGGGGTGACCGCTCGCACGCTGCTCGAGATCGCGCCGCCCGCGCCCGAGGCCACGCACGTGATGGTCTGGGCCGAGTACGGCTTCAGCTCGAATCTGCGGATGGCCGACTTCATGGACGAGCGCACGATTTTCGCCACCCACAAAGGGGGCGAGCTGCTGACCGCGGAGCACGGCTTTCCGCTGCGGCTCGTGGTCCCTCATCTGTACGCCTGGAAGGGCCCGAAGTGGGTCCGCGGCGTCGAGTACATGACCGCCGACCGGCGCGGATTCTGGGAGGAACGCGGCTATCACAACGTCGGCGACCCCTGGACCGAGCAGCGCTACTCCTACCAGGAAGAGCCCGGGGACGGCCCCGAGCTCTAGCCCTGGCCGCAGCTTTACCGGCTCCTGAGCGCCTTCAGACGCGCCACGTCCGCCGCGTGCCCCTCCTTGCCGCCGGGCGTCTCGATGACGAGCGGTACGTTCTCGGTCGCGGGGTGGGACATCAGCTCGCGGAAGGGCTCCTCGCCGATGTGGCCGGTGCCGATGTTCTCGTGCCGGTCCTTGTGGGCGCCGACCACGTCCTTGGAGTCGTTGGCGTGCACCAGCTTCAGACGGCCCTCGCCGACGGTGTCCACGAGCAGGTCGAGCGTCTGCTTCATGCCGCCGGTTTCGGCCAGATCGTGGCCCGCCGCGAAGATATGGCAGGTGTCCAGGCAGATGCCCAGCTTCGGATGGGCGTCGAGCGCCTCGAAGTACGGGCCGAAGTCCCACGTACGGGAGCAGAGCGAGAAGCCCTGGCCGGCGGTCGACTCCAGGAGCAGGAACGGGTCGTCGTCGTGAGTCAGCTCGTCCAGGAGCGGCAGCATCCGCTCGCGCACCTGCCGCAGGGCGACGGCGCGGTCCCGGCCGCCGGTCGCGGAGCCGGTGTGCACGACGACGCCGAGCGCGCCGATCTCACGGCCGCGGCGCAGCGAGTGGCGCAGGGACTCCACGGACTTCTCGACGGTCGCCTCGGTGTGCGAGCCGAAGTTGATGAGGTAGGGCGCGTGGACGTACGCGGGAATCCGCTCGGCGGCGCAGGCCGCGCGGAACTGCTCGTCCTGCTTCGGATTGCCGGGCGGCGTCGCCCAGCCGCGCGGATTGGCCACGAAGACCTGGACGGCCTCGGCGCCCAGGTCACGGGCGTAGGAAAGCCCCACGGAGGCGAGTCCGCCGGCCACCGGGACATGGCCGCCGACGGGATTGCGGGACGGGACGCTGGGGGAGTTCTTGCTGCTCACCCGCTCCAGGATGGCACGCGCGCGGGACGGAACCGTCGGCGGATGCCGGCAGGGGCCCGCGGACGTGCGCCCCGGGCCCCCGGTACGGCGGCTAGCGGATCTTGATGGTGATCGTCGAGCCCTTGGGGGCGTCGTCGCCGCCCTCCACGGACTGGCTCTCCACCTTGTCCCCGAAGATGCCGAGCAGACCGCGGTCCTCGTCGACCTCGAAGCCCGCGTCCTCAAGCTCCTGCGTGGCCTCGTCGACGCTCATGCCCTCGACGTCCGGGACCTCGATCATCTCGGGGCCCTTGGAGAGCGTCAGCGTGACGGTGTCGCCCTCGGCGAGCCGCTTCTGGCCTTCCCTCGGGGACTGGTCGACGACGGTGCCCTTGTCCTCCTCGGAGTGGACCCGCTTCGTCTCGATCTTGACTTCGAGACCTGCCTCCTCCAGCTCGGAGGTGGCGTCGGCCTGGCTCTCGCCCGTCACGTCGGGGACTTCGACCTCGCGGCCCTTGCTGACGACGAGCGTGATGGCGGAACCCGCCTTGCGCTTGGTGCCGACCTCCGGGTCCGTGCTGACCACCGAGCCCTTGCGGACCTCGTCGCTGAAGGCCCTCTTCGTCATGCCGGGAGCGAGCCCGGCGTCCTTGAGCTTGTCCCTGGCCTCGGCCAAGGGGCTGCCCTCGAGGTCGGGGACCTTCACGATCTGCGGGCCCCTGGAGATGGTCAGCGACACCCCGCCGTTGTCCCGGATACGCTCGCCGGCCGCCGGGTCGGTGGCCATGACCGTGCCGCGCTTGTCGGTGTCGCTGTACGCGCGCTTGACGTCCTTGACGTCGAGCCCCGCCTCGTCGAGGCGCTTCTTGGCCGCCGACTCGGTCTTCGCCAGGAGCGGCGGGACCTTCGTGAACTGTCCGGAGTTGATGTACCAGACGCCCGCGCCGAGGCCGAGGGCAAGGAGCACCGCCGCGACGATCACGAGGACCCGGCGGCGCGGATTGTCGCGCAGTCCCCGGCCACGACCGGGGGCGGCCGGTGGCGCGGCGGGAGGCGTGGCCAGGATGCTCGTGCGGTTGAGCTGGTCCTGGCGGTCCCGGCTGTCCTGGCGGCCCTGCTCGTCCTGCCCGCCCTCCGCGGGGAGCGGCAGCTGTACGGGCCGCCCCGCGCGCGGGATCACGTTCGTACGGTCCTCGGAGTTGTCGCGCGGCTCGTGCTCCGCCGTGAGCGCCTGCGGGGGCTCCGCGTCCAGCTGCTCCACGGAGAGCGCGGCCCGCGCCTGCCTGGCCTGCCCGAGGAGCGCCACCGCGTCGTGCGGGCGGACGTCGGGCGTGCGGGCGGTGGCGGACGCGACCAGGTCGTCGAGCTCGACGGGGAGCCCCGGAACGGCGGCCGACGGGGGCGGCACGTCCTCGTGGAGGTGCTGGTAGAGCACCTGGGCGGGCGTTTCGCCCGAGTGCGGCTTGGCGCCGGTCAGCATTTCGTAGAGCACGACGCCGCAGGCGTACACGTCCACGCGCGTGTCGGCCGTGCCGTGCTCTATCTGCTCGGGGGCGAGATAGGAGACGGTGCCGAGGATCGTGCCGGTCGTGCTCGTGACGGTGTCCACCGCGCGCACGAGTCCGAAGTCGGCGACCTTGACCCGGCCGTCGTCCCCTATGAGGACGTTCTCCGGCTTCATGTCGCGGTGCACGAACCCGGCGCGGTGCGCGGCGCCGAGCGCGGCCAGGACCGGCTCCAGGATGTCGAGTGCCGCGCGCGGCTGCAGGGCGCCGCGCTCGCGGAGCACGTCACGCAGGGTGCAACCGGCGACGTACTCCATCGCCAGATAGACGTACGCCCCGTCGGCGCCCTGGTCATACACCCCCACGACGTTCGGGTGGGAGAGCCGGGCGATCGACTTCGCCTCGCGGATGAAGCGGTCGACGAACGAGACGTCGGCGGCCAGCGTCGGGTGCATCACCTTGAGCGCGAGCACGCGGTCGAGGCGGGTGTCCACGGCCCGGTAGACCGTGGCCATCCCGCCGACCGCGATCCGCCCGTCCACGCGGTAGCGGCCGTCGAGCAGCTGGCCGACGAGCGGGTCCTGAAGGGTCGTGTCCACGCAGGGAGTCTACGAGCCACCGCTGACACCGGTGCCCGCCCGGGCAGGTCCGGGCCCCGACTGCAGCCGACCTGTAACAGGGGCCCGGATCAGAACGCGGGCCGCTCCGGATCGAGGCGCGCCAAGCCCTCCGCAGGCGAGGACGCCTCGGCGAAGTGCCGCCGGGGTATCCGCCCGGCGCGGTACGCGAGCCGCCCCGCGTCGACCCCGTGCCGCATCGCCTCGGCCATCAGGACCGGCTCCTGCGCCCGCGTCACGGCGGAGGCGAGCAT
The DNA here is from genome assembly GCF_014649775.1 of Streptomyces longisporoflavus. Classification (GTDB taxonomy): domain Bacteria; phylum Actinomycetota; class Actinomycetes; order Streptomycetales; family Streptomycetaceae; genus Streptomyces; species Streptomyces longisporoflavus. Next base: position 454,195 of record NZ_BMTR01000005.1, read on the forward strand.
CACACCCGCGCACCCCAGCTCCATCGCGAGCGCCGCGTCGGACGCCGTTCCCGCCCCCGCGTCCAGGATCACCGGCACGCCCGCGTGCTCGACGATCAGCTGGAAGTTGTGCGGATTGCGGATGCCGAGCCCGGAGCCGATGGGGGAGCCGAGCGGCATGATCGCCGCGCAGCCCACGTCCTCCAGCTTCCGCGCGAGCACCGGATCGTCGTTCGTGTACGGAAGGACCGTGAAACCGTCGTCGACCAGGGTCTCGGCGGCGTCGATCAGCTCGATCGGGTCGGGGAGCAGCGTGCGCTCGTCCGCGATGACCTCCAGCTTGACCAGGTCCGTGCCGAGCGCCTCGCGCGCGAGCCGGGCGGTCAGGACGGCCTCGCCCGCGGTGAAGCAGCCCGCGGTGTTGGGAAGGACGCGGATGCCGAGCCGGTCGAGTACGGAGAGCACGGAGCCCTGGACGCCGGGGTCGAGGCGGCGCATCGCGACCGTCGTCAGTTCCGTTCCGGAGGCGACGAGGGAGCGTTCGAGGATGTCCAGGCTCGGCGCACCGCCCGTACCCATGATCAGGCGGGAGGAAAGGGTGAGCCCGCCGATGACGAAGGAGTCGTCTGCCATGTCGGTTCAGCCTCCTTGGACGGCGGTGAGGACCTCGACGCGGTCCCCTTCGGCGAGCGGCGTCGTGGACCACCGCGTGCGCGGTACGACGGTTTCGTTGAGGGCGGCGGCGACCCCGGTGGGGGCCGCGGTGAGGGTGGCCACGAGGGCTTCGAGCGTGGTGCCCGCGGCCACATCGCGTGCTTCTCCGTTGACGGAGACGGCGGTAACGGCTGGGAGGGTCATGCGGGCTGCTCCATGAAGCGCTGCGTGGGGGAGGCGTCGGCGAAGCGCAGCGGGGTGAAGCCGCGCGCCTCGTCGGGCAGCTCCCCGGTGGTCAGGGCGTGCGCCATCACGTCGCCGGTGGCGGGCGTCAGAAGCACGCCGTTGCGGTAGTGGCCGGTGGCCAGCTGGAGGCCGGGGAGCGCGGAGGGGCCGAGCAGGGGCGCGTTGTCGGGGGAGCCGGGGCGCAGGCCCGCGCGGGTCTCGGTCAGCGGCAGCTCCGTGATGCCCGGTACGAGTTCGTGGGCGTCCCGGAGGAGCTCGTACACGCCGCCCGCGGTGACCGTCGTGTCCCAGCCGAGCTCTTCGGTGGTCGCGCCGACGACGAGCTCGCCGTTCTCGCGCGGCACCAGGTAGACGCTGCTGCCGCGCACGACGGCGCGCACGGTGCGGCTCAGGAACGGCGCGTACCGCTGCGGCACGGCGAGCCGCAGTACCTGCCCCTTCACGGGGCGCACGGACGGCAGGACGCCCTCCGGGACCCCGGCAAGGCGCCCGCTGAGGCTGCCCCCGGCGAGCACGGTCTGACCGGCGGCCAGGGCGGTGCCGTCGGCGAGGACGACCCCGGTGGCCCGGTCCGCCGCGACCGAGAGGCGCTCCGCCCACCCCCGGTGGAAGATCACGCCCGCCCGCTCGCAGGCCACCAGAAGCGCGGCGGCGAGCCTGCGCGGGTCTACCTGGTGATCGCCGTCGACGCGCAGACCGCCCCGCACGCCCGGCGCGAGCATCGGTTCGAGGCGGCGGCACTCGCGCCCGCTCAGCCACTCCGACGTGAGCCCCGACCGCTCCTGGAGGGCATGCAGCTCACGCAGGTGGGCGCGGTCGTCCGAGTCGAGGGCGACGGCGAGGGTGCCGCACGCGCGGTAACCGAGATCCCGTCCGCTCGCCTCCGCGAGCTCGGCCGCGAACTCCGGATAGCGCCGCGCGGAGGCCAGATTGAGGCCGAGCAGCGTCTCTTCCCCGTAGTGCAGTTCGGTGACGGCGGCCAGCATTCCCGCGGCGACCTGCGCCGCGCCGCCGCCCGGTTCGGGGTCCACGACCGCCGTGGACAGACCGCGCTGGGCTGCCCGCCAGGCCGTGACCAGGCCGATGATGCCGCCCCCCACGACGAGGACGTCGGTCGTGTCCCGGGGTGGTGAATGTGGATGCATGGGCGTCCAGCCCCTCCCTTCGCCGGCATGACCCGGATCAGGTTCGTACGGTCGGAGGCCGTTCCAGCCTCCCTCTCAGCCCGGTGCGTCCGGGCTCCCGCGAGTGCTCTGCACGGCAACCTTAGCCTTTGGTGCCCCGGCGTAGGTAGGGCAGCCGTGCGGTCAGGAGCAGTGACGGTGTGTCAGAGATCTCCCCGTCGCGCCCTGAGGCACGCAACGTCCGCCGTCCTAGAGTGATCGGGTGAGCGAGCAGCAGAGGCAGGGCGGGCAGCGGAGGCAGGAAGAGCGGCGCGTCGTCATCGTCGGCGCGGGGATGGCCGGGGTGCAGACCGCCGTGGCCCTGCGCGAGCAGGGGTTCGCCGGCACGGTCACCCTGATCGGCGCGGAACCCCACCCGCCGTACGACAGGCCGCCGCTGTCCAAGGCCGTGCTGCTCGGCAAGGCGGAGGGCTCCGCCTTCGACATCGACTTCGAGGCGCTCGGCATCGAGCTGCGCCTGGGCCACGAGGTCACGGGCGTGCGCCCGGCGGACCACGCGCTGGACACCGCGTCGGGCCCGGTGGCCTACGACACCCTGGTCATCGCCACCGGCGCCGAGCCGGTCCTGCTGCCCGACACCGCCGGAATCCCCGGCGTCCACCTGCTGCGCACCCTCGACGACGCCGAGCGGCTGCGGCCCGTGCTCGCCGGGCAGCGCCGCGTCGTGGTCGTCGGCGCGGGCTGGATCGGCGCCGAGTTCGCCACCGCCGCGCGTGAGGCGGGCTGCTCGGTCACCGTCGTCGAAGCCGCCGAGCGGCCGCTCGCGGGAGCCCTGCCCGCGGAGGTCGCGGCGCCGATGGCGGCCTGGTACGCCGACTCCGGTGCCGAACTGCGCGTCCACGCGCGCGTGGAGCGCGTCGAGCCCGGCGGCGTCCTGCTCGCCGACGGCACCCGGCTGCCCGCGGACGCGGTCGTCGTCGGCATCGGCGCACGCCCCGCCACGGACTGGCTCGCGGACTCCGGCATCGCCCTGGGCGCCCACCGGGAGGTCCTCGCCGACGACCATCTGCGGACGTCGGAAGCCGACGTGTACGCGGTCGGCGACTGCTCCTCCTTCCCTTCGGGAAGGTATGGCGAGCGCCTTCTCGTCCACCACTGGGACAACGCCCTCCAAGGGCCGCGCACGGTGGCGGCGAACATCATCGGCGAGACCCCTTCGGCCTACGACCCCGTCCCGTACTTCTGGTCCGAGCAGTTCGGCCGCTTCGTCCAGTTCGCCGGTCATCACACCGCCGACGACGAGCTGGTGTGGCGCGGCGATCCGTCGGGCGCGGCCTGGAGCGTGTGCTGGCTGCGGCAGGGCGCCCTGGCCGCCGTACTCGCGGTGGGCCGGCCCAGGGACCTGGCGCAGGGCCGCAAGCTGATCGAGGCGGGCGTCCGTCTCGATCCCGGCCTGGTGGCGGACCCCGCGGTGCCGCTGAAGAAGGCCGTGCTGCCGTAGCCGGGGAGCGGCCGGGAGGCGGTCGGTGAGGGCCGCCGCCCGGCCGCTGTCGGTGCCCGCGGCTACGCTTGTCCCCGTGACCGAGATTGACGCAAAGACCGATGCTCTCGTCCCCGAGTGGCTGCACCTCCCCGACATCGCAGAAATGCTCGACGTCGAGGTGACGCGCGTGCGCCAGCTGGTCAAGGAGGGCCAGCTCATCGCCGTACGCCGTGGTGAGAACCGCGCGCTCGCGGTGCCGGCCGCCTTCATCGACGGCGACAAGATCGTCAAGGGCCTCACCGGCACCTTGACGCTCCTGAGGGACGACGGCTTCACCGACGAAGAGATGCTGGAGTGGCTCTTCACTCCCGACCCGACCCTGCCCGGCACCCCCGCGCAGGCCCTGAGCGAGAATCGCGGGACGGAGGTGAAGCGCCGCGCCCAGGCGCTCGCCGTCTGACCGACACGGAAAACCGTTGCGCACGGGCCGTGTGTCCCCCGTGGACACGCGGCCCGTGGGCCACCGACGACCGGGGGGACCACCACATGGCCACCAAGCCTGCCCGCGAGCAGCTCGCCGACGCCCGCCTCTACCTGTGCGTGGACGCCCGCAAGCGCCAGGGCGACCTCCCGGAGTTCCTCGACGCCGTCCTCGGCGGCGGCGTCGACATCGTGCAGCTGCGGGACAAGGGCATGGAGGCGGCCGAGGAGCTCGAACACCTCCAGGTCTTCGCCGATGCCGCCCGCAGGCACGGCAAGCTCCTCGCGGTGAACGACCGCGCGGACGTCGCGCACGCCATCGGCGCCGACGTGCTGCACCTGGGCCAGGGCGACCTGCCCGTGCCCGCGGCCCGCGCGATCCTCGGCGACGACGTGCTCGTCGGGCGCTCCACGCACGCCGAGAGCGAGGCCGCCGCGGCGGCGACGCAGGACGGCGTGGACTACTTCTGCACAGGCCCCTGCTGGCCCACCCCCACCAAGCCGGGCCGGTACGCCCCCGGACTCGACCTCGTCCGGTACACCGCCACGCTCGGCACCGACCGCCCCTGGTTCGCCATCGGCGGCATCGACGCGGGCAACCTCGACGAGGTGCTCGAGGCCGGCGCCCGCCGCGTCGTCGTCGTGCGGGCGATCACCGAGGCGGACGATCCGGCGGCAGCGGCGGCCGACTTCGCAAAGCGGCTGCGTACGGCCTGATCGTCGATCTTCGGCCATCCTTCGCGGCGGCTGTCCGCAGGGTGGACGGGGATTGGCCGGTAGCGGTGAGGCGTCGCTAACCTGCCCGTATGGCCCTAGGCACAGCTTCCACCAGATCTGATCGCGCACGCACCGTGCGTGACATGCTCGCGACCGGCGAGACGACGTACTCCTTCGAGTTCTCGGCGCCGAAGACCCCGAAGGGCGAGCGGAACCTGTGGAACGCCCTGCGCCGGGTCGAGGCGGTGGCCCCCAGCTTCGTCTCCGTGACGTACGGAGCGGGCGGGTCCACGCGCGCGGGCACGGTCAAGGAGACGCAGCAGATCGTCGCCGACTCCACGCTCACGCCGGTCGCCCACCTCACCGCGGTCGACCACTCCGTGGCCGAACTGCGCAACATCATCGGGCAGTACGCGGACGCCGGCATCAGGAACATGCTCGCGGTCCGCGGCGACCCGCCCGGCGACCCGCTCGCGGACTGGGTCAAGCACCCCAAGGGCCTGACGTACGCGGCCGAACTGGTCGAGCTGATCAAGGAGTCGGGCGACTTCTGCGTGGGCGTCGCGGCCTTCCCTGCGATGCATCCGCGCTCCGAGGACTGGGACACCGACGTACGGCACTTCGTCGACAAGTGCCGCGCCGGCGCCGACTACGCGATCACACAGATGTTCTTCTATCCGGAGGAGTATCTGCGCCTGCGTGACCGGGTCGAGGCCGCCGGGTGTTCGACGCCGATCATCCCGGAGATCATGCCGGTCACGAACGTGCGCATGCTGGAGCGGCTGCCCCAGCTCAGCAACGCTTCCTTCCCGCCGGAGCTCAAAGAGCGCATCCTCACAGCCAAAGACGATCCGGCGGCTGTACGCTCCATTGGGATCGAGTTCGCGACGGAGTTCTGCGCGCGGTTGCTGGCCGAGGGTGTCCCGGGGCTGCACTTCATCACGCTCAACAACTCCACGGCGACTCTGGAAATCTACGAAAATCTGGGCCTGCATCACCCGCAGGCCTGACCGGCCGTACCCCAGGGGGCGGCGGCCGCGGGGAGAGGGGCGTACATGGGCTGGACGGTCCTCTACATCGCGTTCGGATGCGTCGCGCTGTGGCTGCTGGGCGAGGTGCTGTTGCAGTACAAGGCGCGGCTGCGCTGGCGGCTGCTCGCCTTCGGAGGCTTCCTCGGCGTGGTCATCGGCGTGCTGCTGGCCCAGGTGGTCGTCATCGGGATCGGCGCGATCGCCTTCGCCACGGGACAGACGTACGTGACGCTGTCGTTCCGCCGTGGCTTCTCGACCGGCTGGGCGCTCGGCGGCCAGCCCGGCCTGAGCAAGCGCCGCAAGACGACGCCGCGGGGCGGCGAGGCCGTCCAGGAGCCGACGCTGCAGGTCTCCGACCTGGAGTACGAACAGGCGGGCCCGGCCGGGCCGCCGCCCGAGACCCCTCCCGGCGGCGGGGTCTACGCGCCGGAGCCGATGCCCGACGACACCGGGCAGTACGGCGTCTACAGCGACGACGCGTACGCACGGCAGCAGGCCGCCGCCGAGCAGCCGGCCCAGCAGGAAAGCGGCTACGGCTACGACACGTACGCGGCGGCGGGCTACGACCCCCAGCAGCCGTACCCGTACGGCGAGACGGGGCAGCAGCAGTACGCCGCGTACTCCGACCCGTACATCGGCACGCAGACCTACGGCGGTCAGCCGAGCTACGACACGTACGGCAACGAGCAGCAGTACGCCTCCTACGGCGCCGCTGATCCGTACGACACGGGGGCCGGGACGTACAACGACACGCCTCCCGGCGGGGTCTGGGTGCCGCAGCAGCGCAGCGCCGAGGACCCCTACGGCCAGTACGGCGGCGAACTCCCGCCGGAGCAGCCCTACCCCTACCAGGGCGGCGAGCAGGCCCGGGGGAACGATTACGACGCGGGCTACAACGAGCAGTACCGCTACTGAGACCGGGGACCCGCCGGCCCGCTCACCGCGTCACTGCGAGCCCCGGAAGTCCGGTCCCTCCACGATCAGTCCGGCGACCAGCGCGCCCGACATGCCCGCGTGCGGGAGGCCGCCGCCGGGGTGCGACCAGCCGCCGACCGCGAAGAGCCCCGGCAGGCGCGTGCCGTTGGCCGGGTGAAGGAACCGGCCCTCGCCCGCCGCGAGGGACGGGGGCGGGACCGCGCCGCCCTCGGCGCCGGTGGCCTCCGCGACGTCGGCGGGGGTGCGGACCTCGTGCCACAGCAGCCGCTCACGCAGGCCCGGGACCACGGACTCGGCGCGTGCGATGAGCCGCTCCACGTCCGCCCCGGTGATCCGCGTGTGCGCGGGCACCGTGACCGTCAGCGTGAGCGCCTCGTGCTCGGTGTCGGGCGTGAGCGCCGGGTCGTCCGGCCGGAGCACAGTGAGGGTGGGGGCCAGGGGCAGTCCGGGGTCCTCGCCGAAGAGCCGGTCGAGCTCGTCCGCGCGGTCGGGTGTGTGCAGCACCGTCCGGTGGGGTGTGCCCCCGGGACGGGGACCGCGCAGCGCGAGGAACACCATGAGACGGCTCGGCAGTCCCGCGCGGGCCCGCACGTCACCCTCCGCCCGGATGTTCACACCGAAAGCGCCGGACATGCCGGATACACCGGACAACAAGCCGTCGAGTACGCCGGGCGCGACACCGGCGACCACGAAGTCCGCCTCGTGCGCCGTCCCGTCCGCGAGCTCGACGCCCGCCGCGCGGCCGTCCTTCTCGATGATCCGGGCGACGGGGGAGTCGAACGCGAACTCGACCCGCCGGGCGAGGCAGCGTTCGTACACCGCACGGGCGAGCGCGCGCATGCCGCCGCGCACGGACCACGCGCCGAAGGTGTGCTCCATGTAGGGCAGGACGGCCGCGCTCGCCGGGGTCGCCCGGGGGTCGAGTCCCCACGCGAGGGCGTACTGCTCGAGGAGGGCGAGGAGCCGTGCGTCGCCGCCCAGTTCGAGCTCGCCGACTCCGGTGAGCGTGGTCGCGCGCAGGTCGCGCCGCAGGAGGCGCTTGTGCGGCACCGAGGGGTAGGGCTCGCGCTCGGCGAGAACCTGCCAGTTGGGCCAGAGGGGCTCTTCCAGAAGGGGGCGGCGGGTTCGGTCCCACGCCTCACGGGCGCGGTTCATGAACGCCGACCAGCGGGCGCCCGCGTCGCCGCCGAGCGCCGCGTCCAGGGCCTCGCCGACGCCCGCGCGCGAGGCGTTGGGCAGGTCGATCGCCGTGCCGTCCGCGAAGACGTGCCGCACGGCGGGCTCCACCTGGGACAGCTCGACGCACTGCTCCAGCGGCTCCTTGCCCGTCTTGACGAACAGGTCGCGGTAGACCGCGGGGAGTTGCAGGAGGCCGGGGCCCGTGTCGAAGGCGAAGCCGTCGCGCTCGACGCCGCCGAGCGCTCCCCCGTACGTACCCGACCGCTCGTGCACCACCACCCGGTGGCCCGCGACGGCCAGCCGGGCGGCGGCCGCCATCGCGCCCATCCCGGCGCCGATCACCACAATCCGTGCCATGCCAGGGACTTTATCGGCCACCACCGACAGTCACGCCGGGAGCCCTCAGTCCGGTGGCCGGCGCCCGTGTGCCACGAGCTGTTTCTCCTCGCGCCGCTGCGCCCTGCGCCGCAGGAACCGCCGGATCCGCGAGATCAGGAAGTACAGCGCGATGAGGCCGAGCACAAGGAGCACGGCCGCGATGATCGCCGCGGCCACCGGATAGAACATCGCGAAGCTGATGACCGCGCCGACCCCGAGATCCTCCGCCACGCTCACGATGACGTTGCTGAACGGCTCCGGCGACGAGTTGATCGCCATCCGCGTCCCGGCCTTCACGAAGTGGCTGGCCAGTGCCGTGGAGCCGCCCACCGCGCCCGCCGCCAGGTCCGGCAGCGAACCGCTCTGGCCCGCGAGCAGCGCGCCCACCACCGCGCCGGAGACCGGCCGGATCACGGTGTGCACCGTGTCCCACACCGAGTCGACGTAAGGGATCTTGTCGGCGACGGCTTCGCAGGCGAAGAGGACCCCGGCGACGATCAGCACATCAGGACGTTGCAGCGACTCGGGGACCTCGTCGGTCACTCCGGTCGCGCCGAAGACACCGAGCAGCAGGACCACGGCGTACGCGTTGATCCCGCTCGCCCAGCCGCTGGTGAAGACCAGGGGGAGTACGGACACGGACGCGATCGTAACCAGCCGGGAACGTCCCGGCCCGGGGTTGAGTGCCCGGGTCTGAGTATCCGTACCTAGGGATGGAGATGAGTATCAGCGCGGATGGGTCCCGACCTGCGAAGACGGAAGAGTGAGGGACACGGAGAAGGGCGCAGCGTCCGTACCGCCGACACGGGGCGGCGGAACGGCGCGGCGCCCTTGGCCGCTCCTCCCACCTCGCCGAAGGTGGGAGCGAGACACGGGGTGACGGACGGCCGCCCGGGAATGACCGCCCGAGGGGCTGAACGGGGGAGCACGGGGGAAAAACGGGGGGACTACGGGGGAAAGCGGGGGAGTACGGGGGAACGAGAAAAGCGCCGGTCCGGTGCCGCCTGGAAACAGGTCGGCGGCGGACCGGCGCTTCTTCGTGCCCGGCTGCGGACCGGCGGCACCCCGGCGCTCCGGAGCGGCTCAGTGCCCTCCGCTCACCCGGCCCTGGAGCAGTCGCGAGAGCGCGGAGTGCACGTCGTCCAGGGAGCGCTCCGGCTGGAAGGCCTGCCAGTCGAGCGCCGCCACCAGGACCATCCCGACGAGCGCGGCGGCCGTCAGGGGGATGTCGATCTCCTCGCTGAGCTCGCCGTTCTCCACGCCCGCGCGCAGGACGTCCTCGACGACGGCCACCGCCTGCTGCCTGACCACCATCAGGGTGGACTGCCAGGCGCGGTTCGTGCGCCACAGCTCGGCGACGTACAGCTGGGTGAAGGCCGGGTAGCGGTCGATGAAGCCCAGGCCCGCCCGGATCATCGCGTCGAGCGCGTCGACCTGCCGGCCGCCGCTCCCCACCGCCTTCTCGGCCGCCTCCTTCAGAGAAGCGGTGAGCAACCCGACGCCGTGCCGCAGCAGCTCCTCGAAGAGGACCGACTTGCTCGCGAAGTTGTAGTAGACCGTGCCCTTCGCGACCCCGGCCCGCTCGGCGATCTCGTCGACCGTCGTGGCCGAGAAACCCTGCTCCGCGATGAGCGTGACGGCGGCTTCGTAGAGCTTCTGCCGGGTGGCCTCTCGCCGGGTGCTGGTTGCGCTGCTGTCCATGGGCCCGATTCTCACAGGTCTCGGCGCCCGTACAGGCGCGGTTGCGGGTCTCACAGGCTCAGCTCCGGGTGCAGACGGTCCAGGGTCCACACCTGCTTGCGGTGCGCGGAGAGCGCTGTGAGCGCCAGGGCGCCCGCCGTGAACGCCGTGAGGACCACGCAGGCCTGCCACACCGGGCCGAGCCCGCCGCCCGTGATGAGCCTGCGCAGGGCGTCGACGACGTAACTCATCGGCAGGAAGGGATGGATCGCGCCGAAGAAGGACGGACTCGTCTGGACGGGGTACGTGCCGCCCGCCGAGGTCAGCTGGAGCATCAGGACCGCGAGGACGAGGATGCGCCCGGCCGCCCCGAAGCGCGCGTTCAGCCACTGCACGATCGCCGCGAAGCAGCACGTCACCAGGCAGAGGAAGCCCACCGTCCCGGCCGCCCGCGCCATCTCCAGGCCGAGGCCCCAGTGCAGGACCGACATCAGGGCCGCCGTCTGGAGCACGCCGAGAGCGGCCACCGGCAGCCAGCCGGCGAACGCGATCCGCCACGCGGAGGCGCCCGCGGCGAGCGCGCGCCGGTTGAGCGGCTGGATCAGCATGTACGCCACCATCGCGCCGACCCACAGGGAGAGCGGGATGAAGTACGGGGCGAAGCCCGTGCCGTAGTTGGGCGCCTTGTGCATCGACTGGGAGGCGAGCTGCACCGGGTCGGCCATGACGTCGGTGCGCTGGTCGCGGTCCTTCTTGTCGTAGTCGGGGATCTTCTTGACGCCGTCGTGCAGCCCGCCGGACAGCTTCCCGGAGCCGTCGGCCAGCTTGAACATGCCGCCCTTGAGGTCGGTCGCGCCCGTCTCCAGCTTGCCGATGCCCGTGTCGAGGTCGTCGGCGCCGGTCTTGGCGGTGCCGAGGCCCGTGTGCAGCTTCTTGGCGCCCTTGGCGACCTTCCCCGCGCCCGTGTTGAGCTCGTTGATCTGGGTGACGGCCTTGTCCAGGTCCTCGTCGAGACGGGGTGCGCGTTCGGCGAGCTCCCGCGACTTCTTCTGCAGGGTGGCCAGGTGCTTGTCGAGCTTCTCGACGTCGCTGTGCTGGTCCTCGACCACGGTGTTCATGTCGTCCGCGATGGTCGACACGTTCTCGGCGGCCTTCTTGGCCTCCTTGAGCTTCGGGCAGGCCGGGTCGGGCACGGGGAGGTCCACGCAGCGCTCCGTGTAGAGGCCGCCGATGGTCTCGGAGCCCTTCTTGGCGCCGTCGGCCGCCACGGGTGCGAGCTTGACCCAGGTGTCCAGGTTGTGGCGCAGGGCCTTGGAGGAGTCGGCGACGAGCTTGGCGGTGTCCCCGATGGTCTTGCCGTTGTCCTTCAGGAAGGGCCGCACCTCGTCCGCGGTGCCGTTGACCTTGTCGGCCAGCTTCTGGGTGCCGTCGGAGACCTTCTTGGAGCCCGTCTCCAGGTCACCGGCGCCCTTGTCGAGCTTCTTGATGCCGCCGGCCAGATCGCTGCTGCCGTCCTTGGCGTCCTTCAGGCCGGTCGCGAGCTTCTTCGAGCCCTTCTTGGCCTCGCCGATGCCGCTGTCGAGCTTGTCGGCGCCCTTGGCGGCCTTCTCGGTCGCCCCGTGGATGTCGGAGAACGAGATGAAGATCTTGTCCAGGAAGGAGCGCGACGCCTTGGTGGAGGCCGCCGTGCGCACCTCGGAGAAGACCGTCCGGGAGATCTGCCCGACGATGTAGTTGTTGGCGTCGTTCGTACGGACCTGAAGGGCGCTCGTCTCCGGAGAGTCCCCCGAACTCGACGCCACGCGCTTGCTGAAGTCGGACGGCATCGTCAGGGACAGGTAGTACGTCCCGTCCTCGACGCCCTTGCGCGCCTCGGCCGAGCTGACCTCGCGCCAGTCGAAGGTCTTGCTGTCCTTCAGGCCGTCGACGATGCCGTCGCCCACCGCGAGCTTCTTGCCCGCGGCCGTGGCTCCCTTGTCGTCGTTGACGAGCGCCACGGGTATCCGGTCGAGACGGCCGTAGGGGTCCCAGAACGAGCACAGGTACAGCGCGCCGTACAGCAGGGGCAGCAGCAGGAGCGCGACGAGCGCCGCACGCGGCAGCTTCCCCCTGCCGAAGCGCCTGAGCTCAAGCGCGGCCAGCTTCGGCGAGCGCATCCGCCGTCTCCTCGTCGTTGTCGGTGTTGCCGGGGTTGTCCGGGTTGTCGGTGGCGTGAGTGCCGTCGGCGTGGTCGGCGTCCGGGTCGGCCGGAGCCTCGGTGGTCTTGCGTTCCGTGCCCGTGGCTACGGCGACCGCGTCCCCGGGCGCTTCGTTGCATACGGCGACGACGGTGATGCCGCTCTCCGTGAGGGACCTCAGCAGGGCCCAGGCCTCGTCGCGTTCGGCGTCCGACAGCTTGAGGTCCACGTCGTCGACGCCGAGCAGCAGGGGCCGCCCGATCAGGGCAAGGGCCACCGAGAGGCGCAGCACCTCCAGGCGTTCCAGATCGCGTACGGAGGTCCGCCGCCCCTTGGGCAGCGACTCCGTGTCGAGCCCGGCGGCGTCCAGCGCGGCGTCGATCCGTTGCCGTGCCTCGGCGGCACGCTCGGCGCGCGGCTTCAGCAGGGCCCGCAGCGAGCCGCCGAACCGCCGCTGGAGGAGCGCCCGTTCGCGCAGATGCTCCTCGACGGTCAGGGCCGGATCGAGGTCCGTCACGCCGGGCACGGGCCCGAGCGCGCTGATCCGCCGGACCGCCGCGAGCTGCTTGGGCAGCGCGAAGCCCCCCACGCGGGCCTCGCCCTCCGTGGGGCGCATCCGCCCGGTGAGCGCGAGCAGCAGACAGGTCCGGCCCGACCCGGACGGCCCCTCGATCGCGATCAGCGACGCGGCCGCGGCTTCCACGCCGACCTCGCGGAACGCCCAGCCCCGCGGTCCCTTGAGCCCGAATCCCCGCGCTGTGACGGCAACTCCGCGCTCGCCGTCCTTCGGCCCGTCCACGGTTCCCCCTCGCGCCTTCTTTTGAACTGACTGGTCAGTGCAAAAACTAACGTGAACCTGCGATCGGGGCAAAGTCGCAGGTCAGAGCCGATTGTCAGTGGCGTACTACACGATGTGCACATACGGCCACATAGCCGTTACGCGACGACAGGAGGTTCGTCATGGCCAGCACTTCCGCAGCAGCCGCTCGTCGGCACCGCCCCGTCGGCCCCGCCCCCGTAACGACCGGCCCCGCGAGCGACGTCCACCCCGTCCTGCGCCGGGCGACGGCCCCGCCCGCCGCACTCGAACTGCTCGCCCAGGCCCGCGCCGGCATCGACGAGGCCGAGCACCTGGAGACTCCGAACGAGCGCTACGCCACGGCCCACCTCGCCGCCCTGCGTACGGCCGCCGCCGTCCTCGCCGCCCGCGGCCGTCCCGAGGAGAGCCCGCGACGCAGGCAGCGGATCCGGAGCGCCTGGGACGTGCTCCCCGAGATAGCGCCCGAACTGACCGAATGGAGCGCCCTCTTCGCCTCCGGCGCGCCCCGCAGGGCCCGCGCGGAGGCCGGCATACAGGGCGCGGCCTCCGGCCGGGACGCGGACGACCTGCTGCGTGACGTGGCGATGTTCTTACGCCTCGTCGAGCGGATGCTTGTGCTGCAGCCCGTGCTGCCCCAGCCCAGGCCGGAGCCGCCGGACGCGAGCCGCGACGGGTGACGGGACGGGTGACGGGACGGGTGACGGTCCGCCCTTCACTTCCCATTAGGGTGGGAGCGCCCGCACCCTCCTCGCTGCCGCGCAGGCCGACGGAGGCAAACCCCTAGCTCCACCGCGGACGTGCGGTGGACGCGCCGAGGAGTCAACTGCCGTGTCGGACCCGATGCGCCCCCGCGCTTCTCTCCGTACCGCCGTGGTCTGGGAGGTCCTCAAGGACGCCCTCGACCGCCGGGTCAAGGCCTCGGGCCGGGAGTCGCACTCCCTCGACGTGCTCGACACCGGCGGCGGCAGCGGCAACTTCGCCGTGCCCGTCGCCCGCCTCGGCCACCGCGTCACCGTCGTCGACCCCAGCCCGAACGCCCTCTTCGCGCTGGAGCGCCGGGCCGCCGAGGCAGGCGTCGCCGACCGGGTGCGCGGCGTCCAGGGCGACGTGCACGGCCTCTTCGACGTCGTGGAGCGCGCCGGGTTCGACGCCGTCCTGTGCCACGGCGTCCTGGAGTACGTGGACGACCCCGCCGAGGGCGTGCGCAACGCGGTCGGCGCGCTGCGCCCCTCCGGCACCCTCAGCCTGCTCGCCGCCGGGCTCGGCGGCGCCGTGCTCGCCAGGGCGCTCGCCGGGCACTTCACCGAGGCCAGGCACGCGCTCGGCGACCCGGCGGGCCGCTGGGGCGAGGGAGACCCCGTGCCGCGGCGCTTCACCGCGGACCAGCTCACCGGTCTTGTCGAGGCCGCGGGCGTCAGGGTCGACGCGGTGCACGGAGTGCGGGTCTTCGCCGACCTCGTTCCGGGCGTCCTCGTGGACACCGAGCCGGGCGCTCTCGAGGCGCTCCTCAAGCTGGAGGCGGCCGCCGCCGAGCTCGCCGCCTTCCACTCCGTGGCCACCCAGTTGCATGTGCTGGGTGAGACCCGGGATGCCGACGAGGGCTGACGTTCGCCCTGGCTGCCCCGCTGATCAGCGACGCAGCCGCACATGGAGTACGGCACACACCCCCCGAACGGGCTATGGGCGCCGTATGATCGAGGCAGACCGTCCGGCATGCCGGGTCGGCCGCTGGGGAATGCACGCTTCAGCGAGCCGGAGCGGCAGGGCGGTCCGGTTTGGCGAAGTTGGCGCAGAGGGGCGGGTTTCACGGGGGCGATTCCCTGCCTATCCTGAAGGGGACCCCCGGTCGCCCCGGCGACTGCACGATGAGGAGGACTCCGTGCCGCTCTCGGAGCACGAGCAGCGCATGCTCGAGCAAATGGAGCGAGCGCTGTACGCCGAAGATCCCAAGTTCGCGACAGCGCTCGAGGGAAGCGGGCTGCGTACGTACACCCGGCGACGGGTCTACCAAGCGGTCGCGGGCTTCCTTGTGGGTATCGCCCTTCTCATGGCCGGAATGGTCGCCCAGCAGATCTGGGTGAGCGTGGTGGGATTCCTCGTCATGCTGGGATGCGCGGTGCTCGCCGTCACCGGATGGCGCAAAGCGCCGAAGCCAGGTGAACAACCGGCCGCCGGTACGCCAACGGCACCGGGCAGCGCCCCGGCCCGTCGGCAGAGCAGGCAGCGGAAGTCGATGATGGACCGGATCGAGCAGCGCTGGCAGCGCCGCCGCGACGAACAGGGCCAATAAGCCTTCAGCTCTCCAGAAGTACGTCAGCCGTGGGCCTCACCGAGGTCGACGGCTGACACGCGTAAGGGGTGACCGCCCAGGCGGTCACCCCTTACGCGTGCCCTGGCTTCGCGTGGCCCGGGCCATAGGTCCCCGGCCCAGGACCCCCCGCCGGGGGGCCGGGACCGGGCTCAGCCCTCCTGCTGCGGCGAGGGCCCCGACGGCTTCCGCAGCGCGGCCCACCGGGCCGCGATCCGCTCGGACCACCGCGTCTTGAACGCCGTCCAGCGGTCCGACACCGCCCACACCACCCGTGCGGCCGAACGCGGCGCGAGCGTCGCCCGCAACCGGGCCGGACGGCTCGTCGTGGCCCGCAGTCCGTCGGACACGCGGCGCACGTCGTCGGCCAGACCGGCCGTCGGCTGCGGCCGCGGCGCGTAGAGCACCTGCTCGACCGCGGCGGCAAGGCGCTGGACGGACTCCGCGGGCGCCGCGGTCAGCTCCCCGATGCGTACGATCCGGGCCGCCGCCTTGCGCGGGGTCTGCGAATCGTCCGGCGTGATCCCGTGATCCCAGGCCGTGTCGGTCACTTCGAGCCAGGCGTCCAGGGTCCGCGCGGCCGCATCCGCCTCGGAGCGCCCCGAGGAGCCCAGGCGCACCGCACGGATCCGCTTGCGCCACAGCATCGGCAGCAACGGCACACCGAGGACCACGAGTGCCCCGAGAGCGACCAGGACGATCATGCCGAACGGCGGCCCTTCGCCGCCCGAGCCGCCCGCGACCGCCGGGGCCGAGCTCGCGCAGCCGCCCTGCTTCTGCTGGTCGGGCGGGCAGCTCGCGGAGGCCGACGGCTCGTCGGAGGGAGCCGACGACGAGCTCGGCTCGGGCACCGCCGAGTCGCTCGCACCGTCGGACGGGGTCTCCGGGCGCGTGTAGTCCGGCAGCGTGCCGCGGTTCGGGGTCGGCTCGAAGCGGGTCCAGCCCACGCCCTCGAAGTACAGCTCGGGCCAGGCGTGCGCGTCCCGCAGACCGACCGACATCGAACCGTCCGCCTGTGCGGCACCGGGCGTGAAGCCCACCGCGACACGCGCCGGGATGTCCAGCGTCCGCGCCATCGACGCCATGGCGAACGAGAAGTGGACGCAGAAGCCCTCCTTCTGCTCCAGGAAGCGCGCGATCGCCGTCGGGCCGCTGCCCGCCCGCACCTGCGTGTTGTACGTGAAGCCGCCCTCGGACGCGAAGTAGTCCTGGAGCTTGACGGCTTTCTCGTAGTCGTTCGACGCGTCCTTGGTGATGCGGCGGGCCTCGGAGGACACCACGGACGGCAAGGTGTCGGGCACCCTGGTGAACTCTTCCTCGATCTGCTTGGGCGGCTGGGCCGCCCGTGCGAGCTGCTCGGCCGTCGGCTGCACGACGAGGCTCTTGACCTCGTACTGCGCGCCGCGCGTGGTCTGGCCGCGGTCACCGACCAGGGCGCGCCCCACCGGCTCGTACCGCCAGCGGCCGTCGATCTTCACCTCGCTGGCCGGGTAGGGCATCGGCAGCCAGTTCTGCGCGTACCTGTCGGCGGCCGAGATGTTCGTCTGGATCTCGCTGCGGGGGACGTCGGGGTAGAGCCCCGGCGGGTCCTCCAGGCGCGAGGGCACGTCCTCGATGCTCCGGACGGTGGTCTTCCAGGCCGTGCCGTCGAACTGGTCGAGGGAGACGATCCGCAGATAGAGGTTCGCGGTCTCCTTGGCGTTCGTCTTGTACGAGATGACCTCGCGGTCGTCCGGTTCGTTCAGGCTGTCCTGGAGCGCGACCAGTGGGTTCACCGCGGAGATCGTGCCGCCACCGCCGGAACCCGAACCCCCGGCACCGCCTGTGCCGTCGAGGAGCCCGCCGTCGAGGGCGGGCAGTGCGAGCGGCACCACCAGGGCGATCCCCAGGGCGACCGCGCCGATGCGGCGCCCCGTGCGGACCGGCGCGATCGCGCCTTTGTCGGTCTCCAGACCTCCGGAGATCCGGCCGGGCGCGCGGGCGGCGCCCCCGAAGACCCGCCCCCACTGGGAGAGCCGGTCCCGCCCCTCCGCGAGGAGCAGCAGCAGATACCCGGCGGCCGCGAGCAGGAACCACAGCCACCCCGCCCCGTCCCCGGAGAGCCCGGCGGCCACGGAGTACAGCGCGAGCAGCGGAAGACCCGCGGGCGCCGCCGTACGGAACGTCACCGCGAGGGCGTCCACCGCGAGGCCGATCACCAGGACGCCGCCGACCAGCATCAGCCGGATGCCGTCGCTGAGCGGCGCCGGTATCGCGTACCGCCCGACGTCGTTGCCGCCCGCTTCGAGGAGCAGCCCGAATTCGCGGAACACGTCGGGGCCCGGAATCACCCCGCCGATCGCCCGCTCGCGCGCGAACACCAGGGTGAGCAGCAGCAGCGTCACCAGGGCCTGCACGGCGACCGTGACCGGCCGGGCCAGCGGGACGCGCCGGGTGAGCGCGCCCACGCCGCTCTGCAGCGCGAGCAGGATCGCCGCCTGGACGAACCACGTCGCCGGCTTGACGAGCGGCAGCAGCGCCCCCGACGCCATCAGCGTCGCCGCCGTGGCACACAGCGCGAGTCGCGCGCGCCCACTCATGAACGTCCCCCTGTTGTCGTACGGGCCGTGCACGCCGGAGTACGCCTCGTACGCCTCGTGTCCGTGGCCTTGTCTGCCGGGCCGCCGCTCATCCCCAGCCCCCGGTCGTCGTCCCCGCCGCCGGAGCCGGGCCCGTGCTCGCCCGCAAGTGGTCGGCCTGGCGCCACAGGTCCACCAGGGCGACGCCGGGGGGCACCGCCACGGCCGTCCAGCCCGCCTCGCGCAGCATCCGGACCCGCTCGTCGCCGGGGCCCGATGGGGCGCCGCCGGTGCCACGGGCCCAGGCCTCGCTGTCCAGGACGAAGGCGACCGCCGCGCCGCTGCGCTGCCGCATCTTGGCGGCCACCGTGGCCTGCTCCTCGTCGAGGTCGCCGAGGAAGGCGATGAGGAGGCCTTCGTTGCCCCCGCGCAGCACGTCGTACGCGGGAGAGAGCCCCGCGCCGTCCGAGTGGTCGATCACCGCGAGGGTGTCCATCATCAGTCCCGCCGCGTCCGCCGACTCCTGGCTCGCGCCCGCGAAGCCGTCCGAGCCCTCGCCGGGCACGGAGTTGCCGGTGTCGGTCAGCAGCCGTACCGAGAAGCCCCGCTCCAGCATGTGCACCAGGGCGGACGCCGTGCCCGCCACCGCCCACTCGAAGGCCGAGTCGGGTCCGGCGCCCCGGAAGGCGTGCGCCCGGGTGTCAAGGAGCACCGTGCAGCGGGCGCGCTGCGGCTGCTCCTCGCGGCGCACCATCAGCTCGCCGTAGCGAGCGGTGGAGCGCCAGTGGACGCGGCGCAGGTCGTCGCCGTGGCGGTAGCCCCGCGGGATCACGTCGTCCTCGCCGGCGAGGGCCAGCGAGCGGTTCCGCCCGTCGCCGTACCCCTTGGCCTCACCGGTAAGGCGCACCGGAGGCAGTGCCTCCACACGCGGGATGACCGTCAGGGTGTCGTACGTGGAGAAGGAGCGGGTCAGTTCGCACATCCCGAAGGGGTCCGTCAGGCGCAGCTGGAGCGGGCCCAGCGGATAGCGCCCCCGCAGGTCCGAGCGGACGCGGTAGGACACCTCACGGCGGCCCCCCGCCTCCACCCGGTCGAGCACGAAGCGGGGCCGCGGCCCGAGGACATAGGGCACCCGGTCCTGGAGCATCAGCAGACCCGTGGGCAGCCTGGAGACGTTGTCCATGCGCAGATGGACGCGGGCCTCCGAACCGGCGGGCACGCGCGCGGGGGAGAGCCTGCGGCTGCCCGCGACGCGGTAGCGGGTGCGGTAGAGCACCGTCGCGCACACCAGCGGAAGCACGGCGAGCAGCAGCCCGACCCGGAGCAGATCGCTCTGCCCGAGGACGTACGCGCAGACGGCGGCGGCGACCCCGGCCGCCAGGAACGAACGCCCGCGCGTGGTCAGCCCCGCGAGCGCGGTCCGCAGTCCGCCCTTGCCTTCCTCGGCCTGCGCCGGCTGCGGCCCCCCCGCCTCCATCACAGCCTCCGCGCGCCGGGCGGCTGCTGGTTGAAGTAACCGCTGTTCGGCTGGCCGGTGGCCGGTACGGGCGTGCGCTGGAGGATCTCCAGGACGACCGCTTCGGCCGTACGCCGGTTCAACTGGGCCTGCGCCGTGGGCAGCAGCCGGTGTGCGAGCACCGCCACGGCCAGGGCCTGTACGTCGTCCGGCAGCGCGAACTCCCGGCCGCTGAGCGCCGCGGAGGCCTTGGCCGCCCGCAGCAGGTGCAGCGTCGCCCGCGGGGACGCCCCGAGTCTCAGGTCGGGGTGGTTGCGGGTGGCCGCGACCAGGTCCACGGCGTAGCGCCGCACGGAGTCGGCCACGTGGACCGTGCGCACGGCGTCGACGAGCTTCACGATGTCGTGCGCGTGCGCCACCGGCTGGAGGTCGTCGAGCGGCGAGACGCCGCCGTGCACGTCCAGCATCTGGAGCTCGGCCTCCGCGCTCGGATAGCCGATCGAGACGCGCGCCATGAAGCGGTCGCGCTGCGCCTCGGGCAGCGGATAGGTGCCCTCCATCTCGACCGGGTTCTGCGTCGCCACCACCATGAAGGGGCTCGGCAGTTCGTAGGTCTGCCCGTCGATGGTGACCTGGCGCTCCTCCATGGACTCGAGGAGCGCCGACTGCGTCTTGGGGGACGCGCGGTTGATCTCGTCGCCGATCACGATCTGCGCGAAGATCGCGCCGGGCTTGAACTCGAAGTCCCGGCGCTGCTGGTCGAAGATGGACACACCGGTGATGTCCGACGGCAGCAGGTCGGGCGTGAACTGGATGCGCCGCACGGAGCAGTCGATGGACCGCGCCAGCGCCTTGGCGAGCATGGTCTTGCCCACGCCCGGTACATCTTCGATCAGCAAGTGCCCCTCGGCGAGGAGCACGGTCAGCGAAAGCCGTACGACCTCTGGCTTACCTTCGATCACACCCTCGACCGACCTGCGGACACGCTCCGCTGTGGCGGTCAGATCTGTGAGGCTCGCTCGATCGTCATAGGTCGTCACCCGGCCCTCCTCGGACACGTTCTCCGGGCCGACGCATCGTGTGCGGCCCGGCCCACCCCGAAACACGGACACCGCGCCTGAAAGGTTCAGCGCGATGCCACACCCGCATTCTTGTTGGGCATACCGGGTTGTGTCACTTGCCCGTGGATAACTGGCGGCGATATGTCAGGTCTTGCGGCCTTTTGGCTGTCGAGCCGGTCCGGAAAGGTCCGGTCCGGAGCCGGTTACGCAGGGTCGATCTCCCGCAGCAGACCCGTGGTCACATCGAAGACGAATCCCCGCACATCGTCCGTGTGCAGAAGGAACGGCGAGGTCCGCACGCGCTGCATCGACTGCCGTACGTCCTGCTCGACGTCGCGGAATGCTTCCACCGCCCAGGCGGGCCGCTGGCCGACCTCGAGTTCGAGCTCGTGCCGGAACTCCTCGGTGAGGCTCTCCAGGCCGCACTTGGTGTGGTGGATCAGCACGACGCTGCGCGTGCCGAGCGCGCGCTGGCTGATCGTCAGGGAACGCATGACGTCGTCCGTGACCACGCCGCCCGCGTTGCGGATGGTGTGGCAGTCGCCCAGATCGAGGCCGAGCGCGGCGTGCAGATCGATGCGGGCGTCCATGCAGGCGACGACGGCCACGCCCAGGACGGGCCGGGCGTCCATGCCGGGGTCGGTGAAGCCGGCGGCGTAGCGCCGATTGGCCTCGACCAGGCGGTCCGTGACGGTGCCGTCGGCGGCTATGCCATCGGCCGGCTCTGCGGGGAGGCTCCCCGTGGGAGATGCGGAAGTCGACATGGCTATGACGGTAGTCGGCGCTGATCGTCCGGGCCTGCCGTGGGAAGGGACAAAAAAGGTCAACGAGTCTTGTTGTGAGCTAATCCACAGGGGTGGACCCGGCTACCCCGAACGGGTGACGGAGCGCGATGTGCGACTCCTTCGAGGACCCGTTCGCGACGCGCAGGCCAGTTGATTGACCGGGCGACAGGGTGGACTAAAGTGACGCGAAGTGGGAGGGCCGTGACCTGCTCCCCGCTGGACTGTTCACCCGGGGATTCCCCTGAATCCCCCGCGTACGCGGCGCGTACGTACGGCTCGGCCTCCTCCCGCTCCCGGTCGGCTGACGCCACTTCCCCGGCGCCAGCGGGCCGTTCCCCTTCACGAGCGGGCGGGGACCCGGCCGTGCGTATGACGCCGCGCCGGATTTGAGAGGGCCCTTTGAGCCAGACCCGACACGTCCCGGTGATGCTCCAGCGATGCCTGGACCTGTTGGCCCCCGCGCTCGCCCAGCCCGGCGCGGTCGTCGTCGACTGCACGCTCGGACTCGGCGGCCACAGCGAGGCCCTGCTTTCCACCTTCCCGTCGGCCCGCCTCATCGGCCTGGACCGCGACAAGGAAGCGCTGCGGCTCTCCGGGGAGCGGCTCGCGCCCTTCGGCGACCGGGCCGAGCTGGTGCACGCCGTCTACGACGAACTGCCCGAGGTGCTCGACCGGCTCGGCATCGCCAAGGTCCAGGGCGTCCTGTTCGACCTCGGCGTCTCCTCCATGCAACTCGACGAGGCCGACCGCGGCTTCGCCTACGCGCAGGACGCGCCCCTGGACATGCGCATGGACCAGACGACCGGCGTCAGCGCCGCCGAGGTCCTCAACACGTACGCACCGGGCGAACTGGTCCGGATCCTGCGCCAGTACGGCGAGGAGAAGCAGGCCAAGCGGATCGTGAGCGCCGTCGTGCGCGAGCGCGAGAAGGAGCCGTTCAGCAACAGCGCGCGGCTCGTCGAGCTGATCCGCGACTCCCTGCCGCAGGCCGCCAAGCGCACCGGCGGCAACCCCGCCAAGCGCACCTTCCAGGCCCTGCGCATCGAGGTCAACGGCGAGCTGAGCGTCCTGGAGGCAGCCATTCCGGCGGCCGTGAAGGCGCTCGCCGTCGAGGGCCGTATCGCCGTCCTGTCGTACCACTCGCTCGAGGACCGCCTGGTCAAGCAGGTGTTCGCGGCCGGTGCGGCGACCACGGCGCCGCCCGGCCTGCCGGTCGTGCCCGAGCGCTACCAGCCCCGCCTCAAGCTGCTCACGCGCGGCGCGGAGCTGCCCACCGAGGAAGAGATCGCCGAGAACCGCCGGGCGGCCCCGGCACGGCTGCGGGGTGCGCAGCGCATCCGCGAGGAGAGCCCGTGAAGCGCACCCGCCGGGAGCATCCGTGAACGGCGTCCCTGAGGAGGCCCCATGAGCAAGAAGCCCGAACTGCGCGGACGGGCCGCCCGGCTCGCGCGGCTGCTGCCCTCGGGGCCGAACCAGGCCGCGCGCGCGCCTTTCGTGCTCCTTGTGGTGCTGCTGCTCGGCGGGGGTCTGATCGGCCTCCTCATCCTGAACTCCTCGCTCAACGAAGGCTCGTTCCAGCTGAGCGAGCTCAAGAAGGAGACGACGGAGCTCACCGACCAGGAGCAGGAGCTCCAGCGGGAGGTGGATGCCTACGCCGCCCCCGACGCCCTCCAGCGCCGTGCCCGCGAGCTCGGCATGGTGCCGGGCGGCGACCCCGCCTTCCTGAACCCGGACGGCACCGTGCGCGGCGTTCCCGGAGCCGCCAAGTCCTCCGCGCTGCTGCCCGACCCGCGGCCGCAGGAGGTGGCGTCCCCGGCGCCGTCGGTCTCGATCCCGGTGACGCCTCCGCTCCCGTCCCCGGTGTCCCCGCCCCCCTCCGGCGCCCCCGCAGTGCCCTCAGCGCCCGCAGTGCCCGCAGTGCCCTCAGAGGCCCCGCCCACGCCCCTCCCCTCCGCGAAGCCCGGCCCCACGACCTCCGGCAGGTGACGTAAGTGACGGACCGCCAACCCCCGCGACGCAGGGTCCCGGCACCCGCGCGGCCCTCGCGCCCCGCCCGCCCCGGCCAGCAGCGCCGTCCGGGAACAGGGGCCCGCCCCGCGGCCCGCCGCCCGCGCCCCGCCGCCTCCAAGGCCCGCACGATCCGGCTCGGCAGCCCGCGGCCCCGCCTTCGCATGGTGAGCCTCGGCCTGACCCTGGTGATGCTGGCCTTTGTCGTACGCCTCCTCCAGGTGCAGGCCGTTGACGCGAGCGTGTACACCGCCAAGGCCGAGAAGAACCGCTACTTCAGCCACGTCCTGACCGCCGAGCGCGGGGGCATCACCGACCGCCGCGGCGTCGAACTCGCCGCCAGCGTGGACGCGTACGACATCACGGCCGACCCGACGATGTTCACGCTGAAGGAGATGGGCATCAAGGACGGGCCCGAACAGGCCGCGGCCCTCCTCGCCCCGATCCTCGACAAGGACGTCGACCGGCTCACCGAGCAGCTCAAGACCCCCAAGACGCGCTACGTCCTGCTCGCCCGCCGGCAGACCCCGCAGGTCTGGAAGCAGATCAAGGACCTGCGCGGCGCGCTAGACGACAAGGCGGCCACCGACAAGAAGAGCGCCAACGTCCTGGCGGGCGTCTTCCAGGACCCCAGCAGCAAGCGCGTGTACCCGAACGACACCCTGGGCGCCGGGATACTGGGCTGGGTCAACGCCGAGGGCAAGGGCGCGGGCGGCGTGGAGCAGCAGCTCGACAAGCAGCTCGCCGGCAAGGACGGCAAGATCAGGTACGCCCAGTCCGGCGGCCACCAGGTGCCGACCGCGGGCAGCACGGAGACGCCCGCCGTGCCCGGCTCGGACGTCGAGCTCACCATCGACCGCGACATCCAGTGGGCCGCGCAGAACGCGATCTCCGAGCAGGTGAAGAAGTCGCAGGCGGACCGCGGCTACGTGATAGTGCAGGACACCAGGACCGGCGAGATCCTCGCGATGGCGAACTCCCCGGGCTTCGACCCGAACGACCTCTCGCAGGCCGACGGCACGGCCCTCGGCAACGCCTCGCTCCAGGACGCCTTCGAGCCGGGTTCCACCGCCAAGGTCATGTCGATGGCCGCCGTCCTGGAGGAGAACGCGGCCACGCCCGGCACGCATGTGACGGTCCCCAACCGCCTGCACCGCGGCGACCGGCTCTTCCAGGACGACATCGACCACCCGACCTGGCATCTCACGCTCAACGGCGTCCTCGCCAAGTCCAGCAACATCGGCACGATCCTGGCCACCGGCGAACTGGGCAAGACCCAGCGCGAGGCCAACAAGTCGCTCTACTCGTACCTGCGGAAGTTCGGCATCGGCAAGGAGACCGGGCTCGGCTTCCCCGGTGAGACGTCCGGCATCCTCGCGCCTGCCGACAAGTGGTCCACCTCGCAGCAGTACACGATCCCGTTCGGCCAGGGCTTCTCGATCAACGCCATGCAGGCGGCCTCCGTCTACTCGACCATCGCCAACGGCGGCGTACGCGTCGAGCCTTCGCTGGTGCGCGGCATAAAGGGCCCCGACGGCCGCTTCACGCCCGCGAAGAAGCCCGGCAAGACCCGGGTGGTGAGCGAGAAGACCGCCAAGACGGTCGCGCACATGCTCGAGTCCGTCGTCGACGACGAAGAGGGCACGGGCACCAAGGCCCGCATCCCCGGCTACCGGATCGCGGGCAAGACGGGTACGGCCAACCGGGTCGACCCCGAGACCGGCAAGTACAAGGGCTACACCTCCTCGTTCGCCGGCTTCGCGCCCGCCGACAAGCCGCGCGTCACCGTCTACTGCGCGATCCAGAACGCCACCAAGGGCAGCTACTTCGGCGGCCAGATCTGCGGCCCCATCTACAAGGAAGTCATGCAGTTCGCCCTCAAGACCCTCCAGGTCCCGCCCACCGGCAAGGCCGCGGCCCGGCTCCCCGTCACCTTCGAACCCTGAGCCCCGCAGGCCCCTGATCACCACCAGGACAAACCCGTGAGAACGATCACTCCGACGCCGGGGAACCAGCCCCCGCCACACCGCCCGCCCACCCGCCTCCCACCACCACCCGTGCTCGACCGCGCTGCGCGCGAGGCCCCCCTTTTTAGCCCTGAGCCCGGTGAGCCCGGTACGCTCACCGCCGTGCCACACGCTGATCAGTCCCAAACCACCCAGAAGGGCGTTCCCGTGACATATCCGGGACCGCCGCGGCCGGACCAGGTCTCCGCGACGCCGCTCGCCACGATCGCCGATCAGCTGGGCGTCGCAGCCCCGGCCACGGGGGAGGTCAGCGGCATCACGCACGACTCCCGCGCCGTCCGCCCCGGTGACATCTACGCCGCGCTGCCCGGCGCCCGGCTGCACGGCGCCGACTTCGTCGCGCAGGCGGCCGACCTCGGTGCCGCCGCGATCCTCACGGACCCGACGGGCGCCGAGCGCGCCGCCGTCACGGGTCTGCCGGTCCTCGTCGTCCCCGCGCCCCGGGACTCGATGGGGGAGCTCGCGGCCACGATCTACGGCCATCCGGGCCGCGATCTGCTCCAGATCGGCATCACCGGTACGTCCGGCAAGACCACGACGGCCTATCTCATCGAGGGCGGTCTCAAGGAAGTCCGGTCGACCGGACTCATCGGCACGGTCGAGATGCGCATCGGCGACGAGCGCATCAAGTCCGAGCGGACGACCCCCGAGGCGACCGACCTCCAGGCGCTGTTCGCGGTGATGCGCGAGCGCGGCGTCGACGCCGTCGTGATGGAGGTCTCCAGCCACGCCCTCGTGCTCGGCCGGGTGGACGGCTGCGTCTTCGACGTCGCCGTCTTCAACAACCTCAGCCCGGAGCACATGGAGTTCCACTCCGACATGGAGGACTACTTCCGGGCCAAAGCGCAGCTGTTCACCCAGCGGCGCTCCCGGCTCGGCGTGGTCAACTTCGACGACGAGTACGGCCGCAGGCTCATCACCGAGTCCGAGGTCCCCGTCACCACGTTCTCCGCCGAGGGCCACCCCGACGCCGACTGGCGCGCGGAGGACGTCGAGGTCATGCCGTTCGACTCCACGTTCGTAGCGGTCGGCCCGAAGGGGGAGCGGATCACCGCGCGCTCCCCGCTGGCCGGTCCTTTCAACGTCGCCAACACGCTCGCCGCGATCGTCACGCTCGCCGTGGCCGGGATCGACCCCCAGCAGGCCGCCGACGGCGTCGCGGCCGTGCCGGGCGTGCCGGGCCGCCTGGAGCGCATCGACGAAGGCCAGCCCTACCTCGCCGTCGTCGACTACGCCCACAAGACGGACGCCGTCGAGTCGGTCCTGCGCGCCCTGCGCAAGGTCACCGAGAACAAGCTGCACATCGTGCTCGGCTGCGGCGGCGACCGGGACAAGACCAAGCGGATGCCGATGGGCGCCGCGGCGGCCAGGCTCGCCGACACCGCCGTCCTGACCGCCGACAACCCCCGCGGCGAGGACCCCCTCGCGATCCTCGCCACGATGCTGGCGGGCGCCGCCGACGTGCCGATCCACGAGCGCGGCGACGTCGCCGTCTTCGAGGACCGCGCCACCGCGATCCGCGCGGCCGTCGCCCGGGCCGAACCGGGCGACACGGTGCTCGTCGCGGGCAAGGGCCACGAGCAGGGACAGGACATCGCCGGGGTGGTGCGTCCCTTCGACGACCGCCAGGTACTTCGCGAAGCAATCCAGCAAACCCAGGGATGAATCTGTGATCGCCCTCTCCCTCGCCGAGATCGCCGCTGTCGTCGGCGGGCAGACGTACGACATACCGGATCCGTCCGTCCAGGTCACCGGACCGGTCGTCAGGGACTCCCGTGAAGTGGAGCCCGGCAGCCTCTTCGTCGCCTTCGCCGGCGAACGCGTCGACGGCCACGACTACGCGTCCGCGGTGGTCGAAGCAGGCGCCGCCGCCGTCCTCGCCTCGCGCCCCGTCGGCGTGCCCGCCATCGTCGTCGACGACGTACAGGCCGCCCTCGGAGCCCTGGCACGGCACGTCGTGGAGCGGCTCGGCGCGACCCTCGTCGCCCTCACCGGCTCCGTCGGCAAGACGAGCTCCAAGGACCTGCTCGCCCAGGTACTGCGGAGCAAGGCGCCCACGGTCTTCACGCCGGGCTCGCTCAACAACGAGATCGGCCTGCCGCTCACCGCCCTCAGCGCCACCGACGAGACGCGGTTCCTCGTCCTGGAGATGGGCGCCCGCGGCATCGGCCACATCCGCTACCTCACCGGCCTCACCCCGCCGAAGATCGGCCTCGTGCTCAACGTCGGCACCGCCCACATCGGCGAGTTCGGCGGACGCGAGCAGATCGCAGTGGCGAAGGGTGAACTCGTCGAGAGCCTGCCCGCCGACGGCACCGCCGTCCTCAACGCCGACGACCCCCTCGTCCGCGCCATGGCTTCGCGCACGAAGGCGCGCGTCCTGCTCTTCGGAGAGTCCGCCGACGCCGACGTACGTGCCGAGAATGTCCGGCTCACGGAGATCGGACAGCCCGCCTTTACGCTGCACACACCCTCCGGGTGCAGCGACGTGACCTTGCGGCTGTACGGTGAGCACCACGTGTCGAACGCGCTTGCCGCGGCCGCCGTCGCCCATGAGCTGGGCATGTCCGCAGACGAGATCGCCCGCGCGCTCTCCGAGGCGGGCACGCTGTCCCGCTGGCGGATGGAGGTCACCGAGCGCCCGGACGGCGTGACGGTCGTCAACGACGCCTACAACGCGAACCCCGAGTCCATGCGAGCCGCCCTGCGCGCGCTCGCGGCCATGGCCAAGGGACGTCGTACGTGGGCGGTGCTCGGTCACATGGCCGAGCTCGGTGACGAGGGGCTCGCCGAACACGACGCGGTCGGACGGCTCGCTGTCCGGCTGAACGTGAGCAAGCTCGTGGCAGTCGGGGGCAGGGAAGCGTCCTGGCTCCAACTGGGCGCATACAACGAGGGTTCGTGGGGTGAGGAGTCGGTGCACGTGTCCGACGCACAGGCGGCGATCGACCTGCTGCGCAGCGAGCTGCGCCCGGGAGACGTCGTGCTGGTGAAGGCTTCCAGATCGGTCGGTCTCGAGCGGGTCGCAACGGCGCTGCTCGATGACTCCGCGTCGTCCGAGGGGCAGGTCGCCGGCCGATGAGGCAGATCCTCTTCGCGGGTGTGATCGGGCTCTTCCTGACCCTGGTCGGAACCCCGCTCCTGATCAAGTTCCTGGCCCGCAAGGGCTACGGGCAGTTCATCCGGGACGACGGCCCGCGCGAGCACCACAGCAAGCGCGGTACGCCGACCATGGGTGGTATCGCCTTCATCCTCGCCACGCTCATCGCGTACTTCCTCACGAAGATCATCACGGGCACGGAGACGACGCTCTCCGGCCTGCTCGTGCTCTTCCTGATGGCGGGCATGGGCCTCGTCGGCTTTCTCGACGACTACATCAAGATCGTCAAGCAGCGCTCGCTCGGCCTGCGCGCCAAGGCGAAGATGGCCGGCCAGCTGATCGTCGGCATCGGCTTCGCCGTGCTCGCGCTGAACTGGCCGGACAACCGCAACCAGACCCCGGCCTCCACCAAGCTGTCGTTCGTCACGGACTTCGGCTGGTCGATCGGCCCGGTGCTCTTCGTGGTCTGGGCGCTGTTCATGATCCTCGCGATGTCGAACGGCGTGAACCTCACCGACGGCCTCGACGGCCTCGCCACGGGCGCCTCGGTGATGGTCTTCGGCGCGTACACCTTCATCGGTGTCTGGCAGTACCAGGAGTCCTGCGCCAACGCCGTCACGCTGACCAACCCACAGGCGTGTTTCGAGGTCAGAGACCCACTCGACCTCGCCGTGGTGGCCTCTGCGCTGATGGGTGCCTGCTTCGGCTTCCTGTGGTGGAACACCTCGCCCGCGAAGATCTTCATGGGTGACACCGGCTCGCTCGCTCTCGGCGGCGCGCTCGCCGGACTCGCGATCTGCTCGCGCACCGAGATGCTCCTCGCGCTCCTCGGCGGCCTCTTCGTCCTGATCACGATGTCCGTCGTCATCCAGGTCGGCTCGTTCCGCATGACCGGCAAGCGCGTCTTCCGCATGGCACCGCTCCAGCACCACTTCGAACTCAAGGGGTGGTCCGAGGTCCTTGTGGTGGTCCGCTTCTGGATCATCCAGGGCATGTGCGTGATCGTCGGACTCGGCCTCTTCTACGCAGGATGGGCAGCCAAGAAGTAATGACTTGGGCAGGAAAGAACGTCACTGTCGCGGGGCTCGGTGTCTCGGGCATCCCGGCGGCCCGCGTGCTGCACGGCCTCGGAGCGGTCGTCACCGTCGTCAACGAAGGCGACGACGAGCGCTCCCGCACGCAGGCCGCCGACCTCGAGGCCCTGGGCGTCACCGTCCGCCTCGGTGACGGCGACACCCTGCCCGAAGGCACCGAACTCGTCGTCACCACGCCCGGCTGGAAGCCCGGCAAGCCGCTCTTCGCGGCCGCCGCGGCAGCCGGCGTCGAGGTGTGGGGCGACGTGGAGCTCGCCTGGCGGCTGCGCGGCCCCGGCGCGGCGCCGTGGCTCGCGGTCACCGGCACGAACGGCAAGACCACGACCGTACGGATGCTGGCCTCGATCCTGGAGGCGGCCGGTCTGCGGACCGCCGCCGTCGGCAACATCGGGGTCTCGCTCCTCGACGTCGTCACCGGCGACGACACCTATGACGTCCTCGCCGTCGAGCTCTCCAGCTACCAGCTGCACTGGGCGCCCTCGCTGCGCGCCCACTCGGCGACCGTCCTGAACCTCGCGCCCGACCATCTGGACTGGCACGGCTCCATGGAGGCGTACGCCGCCGACAAGGGCCGGATCTACGAGGGCAACCAGGTCGCCTGCGTCTACAACGTCGCGGACAAGGCCACGGAAGACCTCGTCCGCGAGGCCGACGTCGAAGAGGGCTGCCGCGCCATCGGTTTCACGCTGAATGCGCCCGCGCCCTCGCAACTGGGCGTCGTGGACGGCATTCTGGTCGACCGTGCCTTCGTGCCGGACCGCCAGAAGCAGGCGCAGGAGCTCGCCGAGATCTCCGACGTGCAGCCGCCCGCGCCGCACAACATCGCCAACGCCCTGGCCGCGGCGGCGCTCGCGCGCGCCTACGGAGTACCCGCGACGGCCGTCCGCGACGGCCTGCGCGCCTTCCGTCCGGATGCCCACCGCATCGAACACGTCGCCGACGTGGCCGAAGTGGCGTACGTCGACGACTCCAAGGCCACCAACACCCACGCCGCGGAAGCGTCGTTGGCCGCCTACGAATCCATCGTCTGGATCGCGGGCGGGCTCGCCAAGGGCGCCACCTTCGACGAGCTCGTCACCAAGTCGGCGAAGCGGCTGCGCGCCGTCGTCCTGATCGGCGCCGACCGCGCGCTGATCCGCGAAGCCCTCGCGCGACACGCCCCCGAGGTCCCGGTCGTCGACCTCGACCGGACCGACACTGGGGCGATGTCCGAGGCGGTACGACAGGCGGCACGGCTCGCCGAGCCGGGGGACACCGTACTGATGGCTCCGGCCTGTGCGTCGATGGACATGTTCACCAACTACAACAAGCGTGGTGACGCGTTCGCGGACGCGGTCCGCGAACTCGGCGCGAGCGCCTGACGCGGGCCCCTGTGGTCCGGGGGCGCCCGGCACCCCCTGAGGAGGGAACGTGGCAGCGTCGTGGTGTCTTGGCGGGGGCCTCGATGGCCGGCAGTAGCGGGCGGGCGCCCACGCGTCCCGCCAGGCGGCCCGCACCGGTCCGCCCCGCGGGCGTGCCGCGTCAGCCGGGCGAGAACGCGGTACGGCGGTTCCATACCCGGCTCAAGCGGGCCTGGGACCGGCCGCTGACCGCCTATTACCTCATCCTCGGCAGCAGCCTGCTGATCACGGTGCTCGGCCTGGTGATGGTCTACTCCGCGTCCATGATCCAGGCGCTGCAGCTCGACCTGCCCGCCGCCTACTTCTTCCGCAAGCAGTTCACCGCGGCCGTACTCGGCTCGATCCTGCTGTTCGTCGCCATGCGGATGCCCATCAAGCTGCACCGGGCGCTCGCCTATCCCATCCTCGCGGTGACCGTCTTCCTGATGGTGCTCGTGCAGGTCCCGGGGATAGGGCGCAGCGTCAACGGAAACCAGAACTGGATCTACCTGGGCGGCCCCTTCCAGCTCCAGCCGAGCGAGTTCGCCAAGCTCGCCCTCGTCCTGTGGGGCGCGGACCTGCTCGCCCGCAAACACGACAAGCGGCTGCTCACGCAGTGGAAGCACATGCTGGTGCCGCTCGTCCCGGTCGCCTTCATGCTGCTCGGACTGATCATGCTGGGCGGCGACATGGGCACGGCGATCATCCTCACGGCGATCCTTTTCGGCCTGCTCTGGCTCGCGGGCGCACCGACGCGGCTCTTCGCGGGAGTGCTCTCGATCGCGGCTCTGCTCGGCGTGATCCTCATCAAGACCAGCCCCAACCGCATGGCCAGGCTCGCCTGCATCGGTGCCACCGATCCCGGCCCCGGCGACCAGTGCTGGCAGGCCGTGCACGGGATCTACGCCCTGGCCTCCGGCGGATTCTTCGGTTCCGGCCTCGGCGCGAGTGTGGAAAAATGGGGTCAACTGCCGGAACCGCACACCGACTTCATCTTCGCCATCACGGGGGAGGAACTCGGCCTGGCGGGGACGCTGTCGGTGCTCGCTCTGTTCGCGGCTCTAGGCTATGCGGGTATCCGCGTGGCCGGACGCACGGAGGACCCCTTCGTACGGTATGCCGCGGGAGGCGTGACCACCTGGATCACGGCGCAGGCCGTGATCAACGTCGGTGCGGTGCTCGGTCTGCTGCCGATCGCCGGTGTCCCGCTCCCGCTGTTCTCCTACGGAGGCTCCGCCCTGCTGCCGACCATGTTCGCCATCGGACTCCTCATCGCCTTCGCGCGGGAGGACCCGGCGGCAAAGGCGGCCCTGGCCATGCGGCAACCTCGGGTGAGATGGAACACGATGAGACGGCGCGTCAAGGCGCGTTCGTCCGGAGAGCGGTGAATTTCGGTGCATGTCGTACTCGCCGGTGGGGGGACCGCCGGCCACATCGAGCCCGCGCTCGCCCTCGCGGACGCCCTGCGGAGGCAGGACCCGACCGTGGGCATCACGGCCCTGGGCACGGAGCGTGGACTCGAGACCCGACTCGTACCCGAGCGGGGCTACGAACTCGCGCTGATCCCTGCCGTACCGCTGCCGCGCAAGCCCACTCCTGAGCTGATCACCGTGCCGGGACGGCTGCGCGGCACGATCAAGGCGGCGGAGCAGATCCTGGAGCGTACGAAGGCGGACTGCGTGGTCGGCTTCGGCGGCTATGTCGCGCTGCCGGGGTACCTCGCGGCCAAGCGGACGGGCACGCCGATCGTCGTGCACGAGGCCAACGCGCGCCCCGGCCTCGCCAACAAGATCGGTTCGCGGTACGCCCACGGGGTGGCCGTCGCGACGCCGGACAGCAAGCTGCGCAACTCGCGCTACATCGGCATCCCGCTGCGCCACACCATCGCCACGCTCGACCGGGCCCGGGTCCGCCCGGAGGCGCGCGCCGCCTTCGGCCTCGACCCGAACCTGCCGACGCTGCTCGTCTCCGGCGGTTCGCAGGGCGCCAGGCGGCTCAACGAGGTCGTCCAGCAGGTCGCCCCGGTGCTCCAGCGCGCCGGGATCCAGATCCTGCACGCGGTCGGCCCGAAGAACGAAATGCCGTACGTCGAGAACATGCCCGGTATGCCGCCCTACATCCCGGTACCGTACGTGGACCGGATGGACCTCGCGTACGCCGCGGCGGACATGATGCTCTGCCGCGCGGGCGCGATGACCGTCGCCGAACTCTCCGCCGTCGGGCTGCCGGCCGCGTACGTCCCGCTGCCCATCGGCAACGGCGAACAGCGGCTGAACGCCCAGCCGGTGGTCAAGGCGGGCGGCGGACTCCTGGTGGACGACGCCGAACTGACGCCCGAGTGGGTGCAGGGCAACGTGCTCCCGGTGCTCGCCGACCCGCACCGGCTGTACGAGATGTCCCGCGCCGCGTCGGAGTTCGGCCGCAGGGATGCCGACGACCTCCTCGTCGGCATGGTGTACGAGGCGATCGCGTCCCGCCGCAACGGGTGAGACGGCACAGATAGGCAGACAGAAGGCAGGGGACCGTGGCCGGACCGACCACCGCCGAACGGCAGAGATCTGCTCCTGGTGGGTCCCGCCCGCCCCGCCCGCCGCGCTCCCGCGCACGCGTGCGGCCGCGCACCCTGATCCTCTCGCTGATCGCGCTCGTGCTGCTCGGCGCGGGAGGTGTCTGGCTGCTCTACGGCTCGCAGTGGCTGCGCGTGGAGCGCGTGACGACGTCGGGGACCCGGGTGCTGACGCCCGAGAAGGTGCGCGAAGCAGCCGCGGCCCCGGTCGGCTCGCCGCTGATCTCGGTCGACACCGACGTCCTCGAGGACCGGCTGCGCAAGAAACTGCGGCGTATCGACTCGGTCGACGTAGAGCGTTCCTGGCCACACGAAATCAGTCTGAAAGTGACCGAACGCAAGCCGGTTCTGCTTATCGAAAAGGGCGGAAAGTTCGTCGAAGTGGACGCCGAGGGCGTGCGATTCGCCACGGTCGGACACGCGCCGAAGGGTGTTCCGCTCCTGGAATTGACGCCGGACCGGGAGAACGCGGCATCGAGTCTGCGCCGTTTCGACTCGCACCGCCTGCGCCGCGAGGCGGTAAGCGTCGCCGGTGCGCTGCCGGCCGCCGTGGAACGCGATACACGGGTCGTCAAGGTCCGTTCGTACGACTCGATCTCGCTGGAGTTGAGCGGCGATCGCACCGTAGCGTGGGGCAGCAGCGAGAAGAGCCGGGCGAAGGCAAGCACACTCTTCGCGCTGATGAAAGCCGCCCCCAAGGCGCGGCACTTCGATGTGAGCGTCCCCACCGCGCCTGCGTCGTCGGCGAGTTGACGCATATCGTCGCAGGCCAGCACCCTGGTTCGGCAGCGCTACGGCTGATCACATAGGGTGAAAAGAAAAACGGGAGGTTCGGCGTGTTCGTTGAACGTGCGCCACTTGTCGACTTAGTGTCCTGTTCGGAAGAGTCCAAGGAACAGACACACTGGTAACCCTAAACTTCAGCGTTAGGGTTCGGGTCGGCGTTCGGACCGTCCCATTCGGCATCAGTCGTCGCGGCGCTTGACCGCGAGGCGGCGACACGTAACTCGAGGCGAGAGGCCTTCGACGTGGCAGCACCGCAGAACTACCTCGCAGTCATCAAAGTCATCGGTGTCGGCGGCGGTGGTGTCAATGCCATCAACCGGATGATCGAGGTCGGTCTCAAGGGCGTCGAGTTCATCGCCATCAACACCGACGCGCAAGCCCTGTTGATGAGCGACGCCGACGTCAAGCTCGACGTGGGCCGTGAACTCACCCGCGGCCTCGGCGCCGGAGCCAACCCGGCAGTCGGCCGCAAGGCGGCCGAGGACCACCGCGAGGAGATCGAGGAGGTCCTCAAGGGGGCCGACATGGTCTTCGTGACCGCCGGCGAAGGCGGTGGCACCGGCACCGGCGGCGCACCCGTCGTCGCCAACATCGCCCGCTCCCTGGGCGCCCTGACCATCGGCGTCGTCACCCGGCCGT
The DNA here is from genome assembly GCF_014649775.1 of Streptomyces longisporoflavus. Lineage (GTDB taxonomy): Bacteria > Actinomycetota > Actinomycetes > Streptomycetales > Streptomycetaceae > Streptomyces > Streptomyces longisporoflavus. Next base: position 488,845 of record NZ_BMTR01000005.1, read on the forward strand.
TCACCTTCGAGGGCCGTCGTCGCGCCAACCAGGCCGAGGACGGGATCGCGGAGCTGCGCGAAGAGGTCGACACCCTCATCGTCATCCCCAACGACCGGCTCCTGTCCATCTCGGACCGCCAGGTCTCCGTCCTCGACGCCTTCAAGTCGGCGGACCAGGTCCTGCTCTCCGGTGTCCAGGGCATCACCGACCTCATCACGACGCCGGGCCTGATCAACCTCGACTTCGCCGACGTCAAGTCGGTCATGTCCGAGGCCGGTTCGGCCCTCATGGGCATCGGCTCGGCCCGCGGCGACGACCGCGCGGTGGCCGCCGCCGAGATGGCGATCTCCTCGCCACTCCTGGAGGCGTCCATCGACGGAGCGCGGGGCGTCCTGCTCTCCATCTCCGGCGGCTCCGACCTCGGTCTCTTCGAGATCAACGAAGCGGCCCAACTGGTCAGCGAGGCGGCCCACCCCGAGGCGAACATCATCTTCGGCGCCGTCATCGACGACGCCCTGGGCGACGAGGTCCGGGTCACCGTCATCGCGGCGGGCTTCGACGGCGGACAGCCGCCGTCCAAGCGGGACACCGTCCTTGGTTCGGCGTCCTCGTCCAAGCCGCGCGACGAACAGCCCGCGGCCCCGAGCCGCCCCGCGGCCGAGTCCCGTTCGCCCTACGGCGGTCTCGGCAGCGTCACGACGCACGAGGAGCCGTCGGCCCCGGAGCCCGTCGAGGTGACTCCGGTCAACGAAACCCCGTCCGCGCCCGTGGCCCCGCCGCAGGTTCCGCCGGCCCGTCCCTACTCGGACAGCCAGGCCGAAGAGCTGGACGTGCCGGACTTCCTGAAGTGATAAGCCGGCACAGCACCGTGAGCGGCGCGCACTTCGCCTTCACCGACAGGTGGGGCGGGGTGAGCGCCGTTCCGTACGAAGAGCTCAATCTCGGCGGCGCGGTCGGCGACGACCCGCAGTCGGTGCGCACCAACCGCACGCTGGCCGCCACGTCGCTCGGCATCGACCCCGAGCGGGTCGTCTGGATGAACCAGGTGCACGGCCCCGACGTCGTCGTGGTCGACGGGCCCTGGGGCTCGGACGCCGAGATCCCGGCGGTCGACGCCGTGGTGACCGCCCGCCGGGGCCTGGCCCTCGCGGTGCTCACCGCGGACTGCACGCCCGTCCTGCTCGCCGACCCGGTGGCCAAGGTCGCCGCGGCGGCGCACGCCGGGCGGCCGGGGATGCTGGCGGGGGTCGTCCCCGCCGCCGTCGAGGCGATGACGAAGCTGGGCGCCGACCCGGCCCGCGTCATCGCCCGTACCGGGCCCGCCGTCTGCGGCCGTTGCTACGAAGTTCCGGAGGCGATGCGAGCCGAGGTCGCCGCGATCGAGCCCGCGGCGTACGCCGAGACGAGCTGGGGCACGCCGGCGGTCGACGTGACCGCGGGGGTGCACGCCCAGCTGGACCGGCTCGGGGTGCGCGACCGGGAGCAGTCGCCGGTGTGCACCCGGGAATCCGGTGATCATTTCTCGTACCGCCGCGACCGGACCACCGGTCGTCTCGCGGGCTATGTCTGGCTGGACTGATAGGGCATGACGGACCGTAAGTCTCAACTCGCCGCAAATCTGGCGCAGGTCGAAGAGCGCATCGCCGCGGCGTGCGCGGCGGCCGGGCGCAAGCGCGACGAGGTGACCCTGATCGTGGTCACCAAGACCTATCCCGCGAGCGATGTGCGGATCCTCTCGGAACTCGGTGTGCGTCATGTCGCCGAGAACCGGGACCAGGACGCGGCCCCCAAGGCCGCCGACTGCTCGGATCTGCCCCTTACTTGGCACTTTGTCGGTCAATTGCAGACCAACAAGGTCCGTTCTGTGGTCGGTTATGCCGATGTGGTCCAGTCCGTGGACCGTCCCAAGCTCGTCACGGCCCTGTCGGCGGGGGCGGTGCGCGCGGAGCGGGAACTCGGCTGCCTGATCCAGGTAGCCCTCGACGCCGGGGAGAACGGGCGGGGCGAACGCGGGGGCGTGGGCCCCGGCGGAATCGAAGAGTTGGCCGGCCTGGTGGCCGAGGCTCCGGGGCTGCGGCTCGACGGTCTGATGACCGTGGCGCCGCTCACCGGTCCGTACGCGGGACGGCAACAGGCGGCGTTCGAGCGGTTGATGGAATTCGCAACCCTCATGCGCGCGGCTCATCCTGCTGCGAACATGGTGTCGGCAGGGATGAGTGCGGACCTCGAACAGGCCGTGGCGGCCGGAGCGACACATGTGCGCGTCGGTACGGCGGTACTCGGAGTCCGACCCGGGCTCGGGTAACGTCGCCAAGAAGTCGGACCACAGCAGAAAATATGGTCATTCTCGCTGTTGGGCGGGGAGGCCTCGTGGATCGCGGGCAGTTGGTGACGACAGCCGATCCACCACAGAGCGGAGGACTCAGAGCATGGCCGGCGCGATGCGCAAGATGGCGGTCTACCTCGGCCTCGTGGAGGACGACGGGTATGACGGTCCGGGGTTCGACCCCGATGACGAGTTCGAACCCGAGCCGGAGCCCGAGCGGGACCGCAGGCGGCACGAGCCGCCGCACCAGTCGCACAGTTCCCGTCAGGCACATGTGTCCGACCGGGACGAATCGGTACGAGTGGTGCAGCCCCCCGCACAGCGTGAGCCGGTCGCCCATTCCGCTTCGCTAGCCGCGGAATCCGGACGTCCGGCACGAATCGCCCCCGTGGCATCCATCACACCTGAACGCCAGAGCCTGGAGAAGAACGCACCGGTGATCATGCCCAAGGTCGTGTCCGAGCGGGAGCCCTACCGCATCACCACGCTGCACCCGCGGACGTACAACGAGGCCCGTACCATCGGGGAACACTTCCGCGAGGGCACTCCGGTGATCATGAATCTGACGGAGATGGACGACACGGATGCGAAGCGACTTGTCGACTTTGCCGCCGGTCTGGTCTTCGGCCTTCATGGCAGCATTGAGCGAGTGACGCAGAAGGTGTTCCTGTTGTCGCCTGCTAACGTCGATGTAACGGCGGAGGACAAGGCTCGCATCGCAGAGGGCGGGTTCTTCAACCAGAGCTGAGACGCAAGTGACGCAGTAACGCAGAACCGGTAGACGCAGCACGAGCAACAGGGGAGAGGGAACCGCGAACATGGGCGTGGTCTTGCAGGTGCTTTACATCGCGCTGATGTGCTTCCTCATCGTGCTGATCTTCCGGTTGGTCATGGACTACGTCTTCCAGTTCGCCCGCTCATGGCAACCCGGCAAGCCGATGGTGGTCGTTCTGGAGGCCACCTACACTGTCACTGATCCACCGCTCAAGCTTCTGCGGCGGTTCATTCCGCCGCTGCGTCTCGGGGGCGTGGCGCTCGACCTGTCCTTCTTCGTACTGATGATCATCGTCTACATCCTGATCACCGTCGTGAGCGGCTTGTGAACGATACGGTCTTGCCGAATGCCGACGACTACGTTGAGGTGAAGAGATGCCGTTGACCCCCGAGGACGTGCGGAACAAGCAGTTCACGACCGTCCGCCTCCGAGAAGGCTATGACGAGGACGAGGTCGATGCCTTCCTCGATGAGGTCGAAGCCGAACTGACTCGCTTGCTCCGCGAGAACGAGGACTTGCGCGCCAAACTGGCCGCGGCAACCCGCGCCGCCGCCCAGAACCAGCAACAGGGCGGCATGCGCAAGCCTCCGGAACCGCAGGACCAGCGCGGTCCCGGCGCACCGGTGCCCGCCGCTATATCAGGACCGCAGCCGGTGCCGCCGCAGCAGCAGCACCCGCAGCAGCATCCGCAGCACCAGCAGATGGGCGGTCCGCCGCAGCTGCCCGGTGGCGCGCCGCAGCTGCCCGCGGGTCCCAGCGGGCACGGCCCGCAGGGCGGTCCGCAGGGTCCGGGCCCGATGGGTCAGGGCGGTCCGATGGGCGGCCCCATGGGTGGTCCCATGGGCGGTCACGGTCCGCAGATGCCCCAGCCCGGCCAGGGCCCCGGTGGCGACAGCGCCGCACGTGTGCTGTCCCTTGCCCAGCAGACGGCCGACCAGGCGATCGCGGAGGCCCGTTCCGAGGCCAACAAGATCGTCGGCGAGGCGCGCTCGCGCGCCGAGGGCCTCGAGCGTGACGCCCGTGCCAAGGCCGACGCCCTGGAGCGGGACGCGCAGGAGAAGCACCGCGTCGCGATGGGCTCCCTGGAGTCCGCCCGCGCCACGCTGGAGCGCAAGGTCGAGGACCTGCGCGGCTTCGAGCGCGAGTACCGCACGCGTCTGAAGTCCTACCTGGAGTCGCAGCTCCGTCAGCTGGAGACCCAGGCCGACGACTCGCTGGCCCCGCCGCGGACCCCGGCGACGGCTTCCCTTCCGCCGTCCCCGGCGCCTTCCATGGCACCGGCCGGCGCGGGCGCCCCGTCGTACGGCGGCAACCAGTCGATGGGCGGCAACCAGCCCACCGGCGGTCCGTCCTACGGCGGCGGTCAGCAGCAGATGTCGCCGGCGATGACCCAGCCGATGGCGCCGGTGCGGCCGCAGGCCCCGCAGCCCATGCAGCAGGCCCCGTCGCCGATGCGTGGCTTCCTCATCGACGAGGACGACAACTGACGGCCGTTCCCGCGCCTTAGGCGTCGGCAGCGTTCAGGGCGAGGCCCCCAGTTCTTCTGGGGGCCTCGCCCTTTTGTGCGGGCGGCCCTTCGCACGGGTGAGTGTGCGGCCCACAACGCCGAAGGCCCGGCCCCGCCAGGATCTCTGGCGGGGCCGGGCCTTCGCTGCTTCCCGGTGCGGTTACGCCTTGCGGAGGCGGAACGTGAGCGACAGGGACTCGTCCGTGAACGGCTCGCCGTACGCCTCGTCGGCCTCGCCCTGTCCGAAGTCCGTGGCGAGGACCTCGTCCGCGATCAGCACCGCGTGGTCGGAAAGGGCCGTGATCACGGCCGGGTCCGTGGAGGTCCAGCGCAGGGCGATCCGGTCCGCGACGTCCAGGCCGCTGTTCTTGCGGGCCTCCTGGATCAGGCGGATCGCGTCACGGGCGAGGCCCGCCCGGCGCAGTTCCTCGGTGATCTCCAGGTCGAGGGCGACCGTGGCACCGGAGTCGGACGCGACCGACCAGCCCTCGCGCGGGGTCTCCGTGATGATGACCTCGTCCGGGGCCAGCGTGATCTTCTCGCCGTCCACCTCGACCGACGCCGTGCCCTCGCGCAGGGCCAGGGACAGCGCGGCGGCGTCCGCGTCGGCGACGGCCTTGGCGACCGCCTGGACGCCCTTGCCGAAGCGCTTGCCGAGCGCGCGGAAGTTGGCCTTGGCGGTGGTGTCGACCAGTGAGCCCCCGACCTCGGAGAGCGACGCGAGCGAGGAGACATTGAGCTCCTCGGTGATCTGGGCGTGCAGCTCCGGGTTGAGCGACTCGAAGCCCGTGGCCGCGATCAGGGCGCGGGAGAGCGGCTGGCGGGTCTTGACGCCCGACTCCGCGCGCGTGGCGCGGCCGAGCTCCACCAGGCGGCGTACGAGCACCATCTGCCGCGACAGGTCCGGGTCGATCGCCGACAGGTCGGCCTCGGGCCAGGACGTCAGGTGGACCGACTCCGGGGCGTCCGGGGTGACCGGCACCACCAGGTCCTGCCAGACGCGCTCGGCGATGAACGGCGTCAGCGGGGCCATGAGGCGGGTGACCGTCTCCAGGACCTCGTGCAGGGTGCGCAGGGCCGCCTTGTCGCCCTGCCAGAAGCGGCGCCGCGAGCGGCGTACGTACCAGTTGGAGAGGTTGTCGACGAACGTGGACAGGAGCTTGCCCGCGCGCTGGGTGTCGTAGTTCTCCAGGGCCCCGGTGACCTGGTCGGTGAGCGCGTGCAGCTCGCTGAGCAGCCAGCGGTCCAGGAGCGGGCGGTCGGCGGGCGCCGGGTCGGCGTCGCCGGGGGCCCACTGCGACGTACGGGCGTACAGGGCCTGGAAGGCGACCGTGTTCCAGTACGTGAGGAGCGTCTTGCGGACGACCTCCTGGATCGTGCCGTGGCCCACGCGGCGGGCCGCCCACGGGGAGCCGCCGGCCGCCATGAACCAGCGCACCGCGTCGGCGCCGTGCTGGTCCATGAGCGGGACGGGGTCGAGGGTGTTGCCCAGATGCTTGGACATCTTGCGGCCGTCTTCGGCGAGGATGTGGCCGAGGCAGACCACGTTCTCGTAGCTCGACTTGTCGAAGACCAGGGTGCCGACGGCCATCAGCGTGTAGAACCAGCCGCGGGTCTGGTCGATGGCCTCCGAGATGAACTGCGCCGGGTACCGGCTCTCGAAGATCTCCTTGTTCTTGTGCGGGTAGCCCCACTGCGCGAACGGCATCGAACCGGAGTCGTACCACGCGTCGATGACCTCGGGGACGCGCGTCGCGGTCGCTTGGCAGGTCGGGCAGGGGAAGGTGACCGCGTCGATGTACGGACGGTGCGGGTCGAGCTCCGACTGGTCGGTGCCCGTCAGCCCGGAGAGCTCGGCGCGCGAGCCCACACAGGTCAAGTGACCTTCCTCGCAGCGCCAGATGGGCAGCGGGGTGCCCCAGTAGCGGTTGCGGGACAGTGCCCAGTCGACGTTGTTGGTCAGCCAGTCGCCGAAGCGGCCGTGCTTGACCGAGTCCGGGAACCAGTTGGTCTTCTCGTTCTCCTGGAGGAGACGCTCCTTGACGGCCGTCGTGCGGATGTACCAGGACGGCTGCGCGTAGTAGAGGAGGGCCGTGTGGCAGCGCCAGCAGTGCGGATAGCTGTGCTCGTACGGGATGTGCTTGAAGAGCAGACCGCGGTCCTGGAGGTCCTCGGTGAGCCTTTCGTCGGCCTTCTTGAAGAAGACGCCGCCCACGAGCGGGACGTCCTCCTCGAAGGTGCCGTCGGGGCGCACCGGGTTCACGACCGGGAGGCCGTACGAGCGGCAGACCTTGAGGTCGTCCTCACCGAAGGCGGGGGACTGGTGGACCAGACCGGTGCCGTCCTCGGTGGTCACGTAGTCGGCGTTGACGACGAAGTGCGCGGGAGCCGGGAACTCGACCAACTCGAAGGGGCGCTGGTAGGTCCAGCGCTCCATCTCGGCGCCCGTGAAGGTCTGCCCTGTGGTCTCCCAGGCCTCGCCGAGCGCCTTCTCGACGAGCGGCTCGGCGACGACGAGCTTCTCTTCACCGTTCGTCGCGACGACGTACGTGACGTCCGGGTGCGCGGCGACCGCGGTGTTCGAGACGAGGGTCCACGGAGTGGTCGTCCACACCAGGAGGGACGCCTGGTCCGCGAGGGGGCCACCGGTGAGCGGGAAGCGGACGAAGACGGAGGGGTCGACGACCGTCTCGTAGCCCTGCGCCAGCTCGTGGTCGGAGAGGCCGGTGCCGCAGCGCGGGCACCAGGGGGCGACGCGGTGGTCCTGGACCAGGAGGTCCTTGTCGAAGATCTCCTTCAGGGACCACCAGACCGAGTCGACGTACTCGGGGTCCATGGTGCGGTAGGCGTCGTCGAGGTCGACCCAGTAGCCCATGCGGGTCGTGAGCTCGGTGAAGGCGTCGGTGTGCCGGGTCACGGACTCGCGGCACTTGGCGTTGAACTCGGCGATGCCGTACGCCTCGATGTCCTTCTTGCCGTTGAACCCGAGCTCCTTCTCGACCGCGAGCTCGACGGGGAGGCCGTGGCAGTCCCAGCCGGCCTTGCGGGCCACGTGATAGCCCCGCATGGTCCTGAAGCGCGGGAAGACGTCCTTGAAGACGCGGGCCTCGATGTGGTGGGCGCCCGGCATGCCGTTGGCGGTGGGCGGGCCTTCGTAGAACACCCACTCGGGGCGGCCCTCGGACTGCTCGAGGCTCTTGGCGAAGATCTTCTGCTCGCGCCAGAAGTCGAGCACGGCGTGCTCGAGGGCGGGCAGGTCGACCTGGGCGGGCACCTGGCGGTACTGCGGCTGCGTATTCAACGGCTGCGTGTTCAACGCGCTTCCTCCGGCGGACGATTCCGTTCCGTCGGAGGGACGAGAGCCCTTGTCGCGCTCCCGCGGTACCACCCTCCTTGGCCTCCCCGACGCGTGTGGCGCACGGGAAAGCCCCCTCATTGGGGTCGCGATGCCGGGTCTACTGGCCTGCGGCGGACCCGGGGGTCCTCTGCGGGCGGTTCTTCCGGCGGCTCCGGGGTGATCTTCACGTCGCGCCTGCCCCCGGGCTCACACCGTCCCCGGGTCGCTCATGGCCGCTTACGCCGCTACTCGTCCCCATCCACGCTTCTCGCTGCGCCCAGTGTACGGGGCCGGGGCGCGCCGGGCCGACCGGTTATCCGGGGCGGGCGGGGTCGCTCAGGCGTGCTGGGGGACCTCGTCCCGGAGGGATTCGCGGACCATCTTCCGCAGCTCCGGGCTGTCGGTGTGGCCGTGGACGGACACGGCGTGCTCGCTGGCGGCGCGGACCACTTCCTCCTCCTCTCCGGAGATGGCCAGAGTGCAGTGGGTCTCGCTCGGGAATTCCCGGCAGTCGGCTGTCTTGCGCATGACGCACCTTCTTCGCTTATGCCCCATAATAGGCCGTTTCCTGGCCTCGGGCGGGCTGATGCCGGGTGCCGTCGAGGCCACGGGGCCTGACCCGAATGGCGACATGCGGAGTGCCCGGATCCCGGCCCGTCGCGCCGGGCGGATTACCGGGCCGGGAGCTGGGAAAGACGCATGCATGCTCGTCGCCCGGCGCCCGTGGGGCGGGCGAATCCGGCGGCGTGCCCCGTTGCCGCGGGCTCCGAGTCGATTTATCGTCCCAGCACGATTGCGCGAGCAAGATCACAAAATGTGAAGGGGCCGCGGCCATGGTGGCGAAGAAGACCGCCGTACAGCGTTCGGCGTCGGGCAGAGCCACGGGCGAGAAGGCCGCGGCCGAGAAGGCCACGGGCGAAAAGGCCGCGGCCGAGAAGCCCGCCGGGAAGACCACGAAGAAGGCGGCCGCCAAGACGGCCGTGGCGAAGAAGGCGGCGGCCAAGAAGGCCGTCGCCAAGAAGGCGGTCGCCAAGGTCGCCGATGCGGGCCGGAGGGCAGGGGCCGGGGAGGACGCGGCCAAGGAGCCCGCAGGGGAGCCCGCCGTCAAGGAGTCCGCCGCGGCGAAGAAGGCGTCCGCGGCGAAGAAGACCCCCGCAAGGAAGTCGCCGGCGAAGAAGACGGCTGCCAAGAAGAGCACGGTCGGCGAAAGCACGGCCGAGGAGACGGCTGCGACAGCGGCCGAGGGTGCGGCTCAGGCCGCGGAGACGACGGGAGCCACGACAGTGGTCACGAAGAAGACTCCGGGCACGGCGACGGCGGCCAAGGAGCCGACGGCGGTGCCCAAGGCGCGTGTCGCCGCCGCGGAACCCGGTGAGCTCGCGGTCCGGCCCGGCGAGGACCCCTGGACCCCCGAGGAGGCCGAGGAGGCCCGTGCGGAGCTGCAGAGCGAGGCGCTGCGGCTCGGAGCCGAGATCTCCGCGTCCGAGGACGCCCTGGCGGGTCTGATGCGGGACTCCGGGGACGGCGCGGGCGACGACGAGGCGGACACCGGTACCAAGAACATCACGCGGGAACACGAGATGTCCCTTGCCGCCAACGCGCGCGAGATGCTCGACCAGACCGAGCGCGCCCTGGAGCGTCTGGACGCCGGGACGTACGGCATCTGCGAGAACTGCGGGAATCCGATCGGAAAGGCGCGGATGCAGGCCTTCCCGCGAGCGACCCTGTGCATGGACTGCAAGCAGAAGCAGGAACGGCGCTACTGAACACGGCCTGACCACCTGATGCCGTACGTGTGTGCCGTACCCTCGTCCCCAGTCAGGTACCTAGGTTGAGGGACTCACGTGGCAGAGGCGGAGCGCATCATCGGTACGCCGGACATCCCTGAGGCGGCCGGGCAGGACGAGGCCGGGGACGAGTCGGCCGAGCAGGCCTCCCCGGACGAGAAGCCGGGCAGGGGCAAGCGCAAGATCCTCGTCCTGTTCGCGGTGGCCGTACTCGCGTACGCCATGGACCTCATCAGCAAGATGATCGTCGTCGCGAAGCTCGAACACCACGAGCCGATCGAGATCATCGGCGACTGGCTGCAGTTCAACGCCATCCGGAACGCGGGGGCCGCGTTCGGGATCGGCGAGGCCTTCACCGTGATCTTCACCTGCATCGCGGCGGCGGTGATCGTGGTGATCGCCCGCCTGGCCCGCAAGCTCTACAGCATGCCCTGGGCGATCGCCCTCGGCATGCTGCTCGGCGGCGCCCTGGGCAACCTCACCGACCGGATCTTCCGTGCCCCCGGCGTGTTCGAGGGAGCGGTGGTCGACTTCATCGCGCCGAAGGGCTTCGCGGTGTTCAACCTCGCGGACTCGGCGATCGTGTGCGGCGGCTTCCTGATCGTGATCCTGTCGTTCCGCGGCCTGGACCCGGACGGGACCGTCCACAAGGACTGACCGGGGATCCCGGCAGGTCCCGGCCCGGGGCCTGGTGGTGCGGGAGTGTCGGTGGCCTCCTGCATACTCAATGGGTGAGCACGATTCCCGAGATCCGTACCCTGCCCGTGCCGGACGGTCTGGAGGGCGAGCGCGTCGACGCCGCCATCTCCCGCATGTTCGGTTTCTCCCGCACGAAGGCCGCCGAGCTCGCGGCGGCAGGCAAGGTGATGGTCGACGGCTCCGTGGTCGGCAAGTCCGAGCGCGTGCACGGCGGCGCCTGGCTGGAGGTGGAGATGCCGCAGGCGCCCGCTCCGGTGCAGGTCGTCGCCGAGCCCGTCGAGGGCATGGAGATCATCCATGACGACGACGACATCCTCGTGATCGTCAAGCCGGTGGGCGTGGCCGCGCACCCGAGCCCCGGCTGGACCGGCACCACGGTGATCGGCGGCCTCGCCGCCGCCGGGTACCGCATCTCGACCTCCGGGGCCGCCGAGCGCCAGGGCATCGTGCACCGCCTCGACGTGGGCACGTCCGGTCTGATGGCGGTCGCCAAGTCGGAGCGCGCGTACACCTCGCTGAAGCGCCAGTTCAAGGAGCGCACGGTCGACAAGCGCTACAACGCCCTTGTGCAGGGCCACCCCGACCCGATGAGCGGCACGATCGACGCCCCCATCGGCCGCCACCCGCAGCACGACTACAAATGGGCGGTCACGGCCGAGGGCAAGCCCTCCGTCACGCACTACGACCTCATCGAGGCGTTCCGCGCGGCCTCGCTGCTCGACATCAAGCTGGAGACCGGGCGCACCCACCAGATCCGCGTGCACATGGCGGCCCACCGGCACCCGTGCGTGGGCGACATGACGTACGGCGCCGACCCCACGCTCGCCAAGCGGCTCGGCCTCACGCGCCAGTGGCTGCACGCGGTGCGGCTCGGCTTCGAGCACCCCGGCGACGGGCAGTGGGTGGAGTTCGAGAGCACCTACCCCGACGACCTCCAGCAGGCGCTGGACCGGGTGCGGGCGGAGAGCTCATGAGCGTCGGGGTCAGCTGCCGGGTCGCGGCCGGAGCCGACGACGTGGAGGCCTGCTTCAGGGTCCGCAAGGAGGTCTTCGTCGTCGAGCAGCGGGTCCCCGAGGACGTGGAGTACGACGCGTATGACGCCGGGGCCGTGCACGTCCTCGCGGTCCGCGACGACGGACTGCCGCTGGGCGCGGGCCGGCTGCTCACCGGTCCGGCCGCCGCGGCGAAGAACGGCGGCGACCCCGAGGTCGGGGCGCTCGGCCGGCTCGCGGTGAGCAAGGACGCGCGCGGACTCGGCATAGGCGCCGCCCTGGTGCGGGCCATCGAGGACGCGGCACGCGCGCGTGGCCTCGTCGCCGTCGACCTGCACGCCCAGACGCATGCCCTCGGGTTCTACGAACGGCTGGGGTACGAGGTCTACGGCCCCGAGTTCCAGGACGCGGGGATCGCGCACCGGGCGATGCGCAAGACGCTGGACTGAGCGCCGGCGGGGCGGGGTGGCGGAGGGGTCCTGACGCGGTACGCGCGGCAGGCGTGGCAGGGTTGAGGTCTTGATCGTCCGAGTCTCGAACTCTCCCGGACTCTCCCGAACCGTCTCGAATCGCCGGAGGGCGCACCGTGGATCAATTGGCGCTGCTGCTCATTCTCCTGCTCGGCGCCGTGGTGACGGTGCCGCTCGGCGAGCGGCTCGGACTGCCCGCGCCCATCCTCATGACGCTGGCCGGGATCGCCCTCGCCTTCGTGAGCTGGGTCCCCAACATCGAGCTGCCGCCCGACTACATCCTGCCGCTGGTCCTGCCGCCCCTGCTGTACGCGTCCGTCCAGCGCACCTCCTGGCGGCAGTTCGCGGCGAACAGACGCCCCATCTTCCTGCTCGCCGTGGCCCTCGTCTTCGTGACGACCGCGGCGGTCGCCGCGATGGCCAACTCCGTCGTCCCCGGCCTGCCGATCGCCGCCGCCGTGGCGCTCGGCGCCCTCGTGGCGCCGCCCGACCCGGTCGCCGCGACGGCCGTCGCGGGGTCGCTCGGGCTGCCGCGGCGGCTCGTGTCGATCCTGGAGGGGGAGGGCCTCTTCAACGACGTCACGGCGATCGTGCTCTACCACGTGGCCATCGCGGCGGCGGTCAGCGGGACGTTCTCCTGGCCGTCCGCGGTGGGGCAGCTCGTGCTCTCCGGGGTGGTCGCCGTCGCCATCGGGATCGCGCTCGGCTGGATCACCAACAAGCTCATGGGGCTGCTCGGCGAGGCCACCCTCCAGACCGGCCTGACGCTCCTCGTGCCCTTTGTGAGCTATGTCCTCGCCGAGGAGCTGATGGGCTCCGGCGTGCTCGCCGTACTGACCACCGCGCTCTACCTCGCGGAGAACGGCGCCGACGCCGACGACGTGCTCGGGCGGATCACCGGACAGACGTTCTGGCAGATCGTCGACACGCTGGTCACGGGCGTCGCCTTCGGTCTGATCGGGCTCGAACTGCACAACGTCTTCGGCACGGCGAACGGCCGTGAGCTGCAGATGATCGGCTGGGGCTGTGCGGTCGTCGCGGTCGTCGTCGGCGTACGGCTGCTGTGGCTGCTGCCCGCCACCTGGCTCGCCAAGCGGCTGCACAAGCTGCGGGACTACGACGAGGAGATCCCGACCACCTGGCGCGAGACCGTGGTCATGTGGTGGTCCGGGATGCGGGGCGTGGCGTCGGTCGCCCTGGCTCTCGCCATCCCGCTGAAGACGGAGAACGGCGATCCCTTCCCCGCCCGTGACGAGATCATCTTCATCGCCTTCTGCGTCATCATGGCGACCCTCGTCGTACAGGGGCTCACCTTGCCCTGGCTGGTCAAGAAGCTCGGCGTGCGTGCGGACACGGACGCCGAGCGGGCCATCGAGCGCGAGCTGGCCGTACGGGCCGCCAAGGCCGCCAAGCGGCGCCTCAAGGAGATCGAAGAGGTCGAGGAACTGCCCGAGGACCTCGCGGAGCGGCTGCTGCGCGGGGCCTTCGACATCGGGGCCAGGATCAGCCCCGACATCGTCGACGACGAACGGCGCGAGCGGTACTCCAAGCGCGCCAGCCGTCTCAAGGCGGTCCAGCGCATCCAGCGCGACATGATGTCGGCCGCCCGCCACGAGATCCTCGCCGCGCGCAGCGAACCCGGCGCCGATCCGGAGATCGTCGACCGGGTCCTGCACCATCTCGACATGCGCAGCCTGCGGTCCTGAGGGAGGCCCGGGAGCTCAGCCCCGGCCCGTGCGGGGCACTATCGGCGGGGGCGGATGCGGGCCGTCGTCGTCCGGCGGCAGTTCGGCCCAGGCCGTGCTGACCTTCGGCAGGGCGTACGCGTGGTGTTCGGTCAGCCAGCGGACCAGGTGCTCGCGCACGGTGACCCGCACCGTCCAGATGTCGTCCGCGTCCTTGGCGGTGACCAGGGCGCGGACCTGGATCGTGTTCGGCGTCGTGTCCGTGACCGCCAGGCCCCAGTCCCTGCCGTCCCAGGCGGCGCACTCGCGCAGGATGTCCTGGAGCTTCTCCCGCATCTCGTTGATGGGCGCGCTGTGGTCCAGCTGGAAGAAGACCGTGCCGGTCATCTGGGCGCCGCCGCGCGACCAGTTCTCGAAGGGCTTGGACACGAAGTAGGACACCGGCATCGTGATCCGCCGCTCGTCCCAGGTCCGTACGGCCAGGAAGGTCAGGGTGATCTCGTCGATCGTGCCCCACTCGCCGTCCACGACGACCGTGTCACCGATCCGCACCATGTCGCCGAAGGCGATCTGCAGCCCCGCGAAGAGATTCGACAGCGTGGACTGGGCGGCGACGCCCGCGACGATGCCGAGTACACCGGCCGACGCGAGCAGGGACGTGCCGGCCGCCTGCATGGCGGGGAAGGTGAGCAGCATCGCTCCGACGGCCACGACACCGACGATCGCGGTGACCACCCGCTGGATGAGTGTGACCTGCGTACGCACACGCCGGACGCGGGCCGGATCGCGGTGCGCGTTGGCGTACTGGGCGTAGGTGGCCTCCACGATGGCCGTCGCGATACGGACGAGGAGCCAGGCCACCGACCCGATGAGCACCAGGGTCAGAGACTGCGCGATACCCGCCGAGTGATCCTTTCCGATCTCCGCGTGTTCGAACGAGCCGCGCAACAGGGCGGCACACAGGGACAGTCGGGAGGGCAGTCGGCAGCGGCGCAGCAGGCCCCACAGGGGGGTGTCGGGGTGACGGTCGTCGGCGCGGCGCAGCAGCACATCGGCCAGCCAGACAACGGCCAGCGTGAGCACGACCGAGCCGCCGACCACGATCAACGGACGCAGTACGTTCTCCATGCCCCCGAGGGTAAGTGGCACGATGGCCCCATGAACATCATGCTTTTCCACTCGACGTACGGGCTGCGGCCCGCGGTGCACGCGGCGGCCGACCGGCTGCGTGCCGAGGGCCACGAGGTGTGGACGCCCGATCTGTTCGACGGACGCACCTTCGACACCGTCGAGGAAGGCATGGCCTTCAAGGACGAGCTCGGCAAGGACGAGCTCCTGAAGCGGGCGATCCTGGCCGCCGCGCCCTACTCCGAGCGCGGTCTCGTCTACGCGGGCTTCTCGTTCGGCGCGGCGACCGCGCAGACCCTCGCCCTCGGCGACGACAAGGCACGCGGCCTGCTGCTCCTGCACGGCACGTCCGACATCGCCGAGAACACGACGGTGGACGAGCTGCCGGTGCAGCTGCACGTGGCCGAGCCCGACCCGTTCGAGACGGACGACTGGCTGAGCGCGTGGTACCTCCAGATGGGCCGCACGGGCGCCGACGTCGAGGTCTACCGCTACGCGGGGGCCGGGCACATCTTCACCGACCCCGACCTGGACGACTACGACGCCGACGCGGCGGAGGCGACGTGGCGGACGGCGATCGGCTTCCTGCAGACGCTGTAGCGGCGAGCGCCGCGGCTCACGGGCGCGCGCAGCGTCCCACGGGGGCGCTCGCGGGAGGCTTGCACAGCAGGCCGGAGTCGGCACCGCTGGAGCTGAGATACCGCCCGGCGCAGTCCTCGTCGGTGGTCCTGCCGCGCTCGGCGCAGAACCGCAGCGCCTCCCGGCCGTCCGCGAAGGGCCCCGGAGCGTAGATCACCCAGAAACCCGGCCGCAGCGACGCGTAGTCGTCGCTGCGCAGATACCGCGCCTCCGGCACGTCCTCGCGCACGGCCGCGAGCCGGCGGTCACGGTCGTCCGTGCCGGAGGAGCCGACGGGTTCGGAGAAGAGCTGGGCGATCCAGCTGCCCGACGCGGGCGGGGTGCCGGGGGAGGACTCAGGGCTCCCCGGGGTTCCGGGTGTCTTCGCGGGCTTCGGTGACGCCTCGGGCGAGGCCTTCGCCGAGGCTCTCGCGCCGCCCTCGCCCCGCGCGCTGTCGGTCTTCGACCCGTCCCGCAGCGCGAGCACCAGCGCGGTGCCTGCCACCATGGCGACCGCGACGGCGACCGCCGCGACGATCACGGGCGCACGTCGTCGGGGCGCGGCGGGCGGTGTCCCCATCGTGGGTGTCCCAACCGCTGGCGCCCCCGCCGTGACAGGAGGCCGTCGCGCGGTCTCCGTCGGCTGCCAGGAGCTGCCGTCGGCCACCGCGGCGAGCATCGCGTCCAGGCGCCCGGCGTCCGGGCGCAGCGCCGGGTCCCGCACCAGGAGGGCGGCCAGGACCGGGGTGAGCGGCCCCGAGCGCACCGGCGCCGGCACCGGCTCGTCCAGGACGGCGGCGAGCGTGGCCAGTGTCGTGGCGCGGCGCAGCGGGCTGACGCCCTCCACGGCGACGTACAGGACGATGCCGAGTGACCAGAGGTCGGCCGCCGGGCCCTGGTCGGTTCCGCGGATGCGCTCGGGCGCGATGTACTCGGGGGAGCCGATCAGATCGCCGGTCGCGGTCAGCTGGTCGGAGCCGAGCAGCGAGGCGATGCCGAAGTCCGTGAGGACCACGGAGACGCCTGGGCCGCCCGGCACTTCGTCCCGCAGCAGTACGTTCGCGGGCTTCACGTCCCGGTGCTGGATGCCCGCCGCGTGGGCGACGCGCAGCGCCGAGAGCAGCTCGCGGCCGATGCGCGCCGCCTCGTGCGGCGGCAGCGTGCCTTCTTCCAGGAGGTCCTGGAGCGTGCGCCCCGGCAGCAGCTCCATCACGAGCCAGGGGTGCGGCCCCGAGTCCACGATGTGGTGGATCGTGACTACATGCGGGTGGTTGAGCCGCGCGAGCGCCCTGGCCTCGCGCAGCACCCGCTCCCGCAGGACGCGCGACTGCTCGTCCGTCAGCTCGTTCCTCGCGGGCCGCACCTCTTTGACGGCCACCTCGCGGTGCAGCACGGTGTCACGTGCCCGCCACACCGTGCCCATGCCTCCGCTGCCGAGCCGCTCCAGGAGCTCGAAGCGACCGTCCACCACATCCCCCGGGTCACTCATGTCACAAGAGTAGAGGGCGGTTCCGAGCGCGTGTGACCCGGTCAGCGCACCGGTGAGTACGCCCGCTCGACCTTCTGGGTGCCGCTGAGGGTGCGGTACGAACGGGCCCACCTGGACGTCGCCCGGGGGTCCTTGCGGTCGGACAGGACGTAGTAGTCCATCTGCGAGCGCTCGGCGGTGACGTCGAGGACGCCGTAGCCGTGGGAGTCCATGTCCAGCCACTTCACATGGCGGTTGGCCGCCTTCACCGCGCCCACCGCGACCAGCGAGAGGGTGTGCGGGGCGACGTGCAGCAGGTCGTCCACGTTGTCCGACGTCACCGAGGTGACCACGAACTCCGTGGCCGCCGAGGGCGATGCGGGGTACGTGGCGGCCCTGACCGGCACGTCGTTCGCCCAGGCCATGTGGATGTCCCCGGTGAGGAAGACCGTGTTCCGCACGGCGTTGTCGACCAGGTGCGAGATGAGCTCCTTGCGGTCGTCGGTGTAGCCGTCCCACTGGTCGCCGTTGATCGCGAGGCCTTCCGAGGGCAGGCCGAGCAACTCCGCGATGGGCTCGAGGAGATGCGCCGGTACGGAGCCGAAGGCGACCGGCGAGATCATCACGGAGGTGCCGACGAGCTTCCAGGAGGCGTCGGACGCGGCGAGCCCTGCCTTCAGCCAGTCGAGCTGGGCGCGCCCCGTGATCGTACGGTCCGGGTCGTCCACGTCACCGCTGCCGAAGCCCGCCTGCTCGGAGCGGAAGGAGCGCAGGTCGAGCAGGTGCAGGTCGGCCAGCTTGCCGAAGCGCAGCCGGCGGTAGACGGTCCCTTCGGTGGAAGGGCGTACGGGCATCCACTCGAAGTAGGCCTGCTTGGCGGCTGCCATGCGCTGCGCCCAGCCGCCCTCGGTCTCCCCGGAGTGGTTCACCGCGCCGCCCGACCAGGTGTTGTCGGCGAACTCGTGGTCGTCCCATATCGCGATCAGGGGGTGCGCGGCGTGCATCGCCTGCGTGTCCGGGTCGGTCTTGTGGACGCCGTGCCGGACGCGGTAGTCGGCGAGGCTGACGATCTCGTGCCGCGGCTCGTGCCGCCGTACTCCGTACTCGGCGGCCGGGTACTCGCCGCTCTTGTACTCGTAGATGTAGTCGCCGATGTGCAGCACCGCGTCGAGTTCGGTGCGGGCCGCGAGATGGCGGTAGGCGGAGAAGTATCCGGCTTCCCAGTTGGCGCAGGACACCACGCCGAAGCGCACGCCGGGGGCCGACGCATCGTGCGCGGGGGTGG
The DNA here is from genome assembly GCF_014649775.1 of Streptomyces longisporoflavus. Lineage (GTDB taxonomy): Bacteria > Actinomycetota > Actinomycetes > Streptomycetales > Streptomycetaceae > Streptomyces > Streptomyces longisporoflavus. Next base: position 506,904 of record NZ_BMTR01000005.1, read on the forward strand.
TGCGGGTGCGGCCCACGGGGGAGTGCACGTCCCCCGCGGAGAAGCGGAAGTAATAGGTGGTGGCAGGGCTCAGGCCCCTTACGTCGGCCTTGACCGTGTGGTCGGCCGCGGCCCGCGCGGTGAGGCTGCCGCGGCTGACGACGCGGGTGAAGCCCTTGTCCTCGGCCACCTCCCACCGCACCTCGGTGTCCGGGCCCTTGCCGGAGCCCGGCACGGCCTCCGGCACCGGAGTCACGCGGGTCCACAGCAGGACGCCGTCGGGCAGCGGGTCACCGGAGGCGACTCCGTGGTGGAAGGCGGGCCCGTCGGCGGCGTGCGCGAGAGGTGCGGCGGCGAGCGGGGCGAGGGCCGCGGTGGCAGCGGCGGCCTTGACGACCGTACGGCGGCTCGGAGCCGGGGTGTCGGACGATCTGTGTTCGCTGATTCGACTGGTCACGGGCGATTACCTTACTGATCAGTAATCGCCAAGAGCGGGCGAACGGTGAAACGTTCGCCCGCTCTTCGGCCATGCGCCTCGCAGCGGACGGCTGTCGCGTCCGCTCAGGCCTTGAGTGCCTCGTCGACGGCCTTCTTGTAGTCCTCGACCGTCGAGGGCGCGTTCTTCTTGTCGGGGCCGGTCAGCTTCTTGCCGTCCATGACGAACGAGGGCGTGCCCTCTACGCCGTCCTTGTTCTCGTCGAACTTCTTCGACATCTCCAGGGCCCAGCGGTCGTACGTGCCGTTCTTGACGTCCTTCGCGAAGGTCTTGCTCTTCTTGAGCTCGGGGACCTGGTCCGCGATCTTGGTCAGGTAGGCGTCGTCCTTGAACTTGTCCTCGGTCTCGGAGGGGTGGTTCTCCTTGGAGAACATCGCCTTCTTGTAGTCGAGGAAGGCCTGGTCGCTCACGTTCAGGGCGGCGCCGAGCGCGCTGAGCGCGTTCTTGGAGCCCTCGCCGGTGAGGTTGCGGTCGAGGAAGCTGGCCCCGATGAACTGGATCTTGTACTTGCCGTCCTTCAGGTCCTTCTCGACCGTCGGGCCGACCGTCTGCTCGAAGCTGGCGCAGACCGGGCAGCGCGGGTCCTCGTAGACCTTGAGGGTCTTCTTGGCGCTGTCCTTGCCGATGACGACGGTCGTGCCCTGCGTGCCCGCGGAGTTCGCCGGCTTGACGAGCTTCTCGTCCGCGGCGGCCTCCCAGTGGCCGGGCTTGTTGGCCTGCATGACGGCGTAGCCGATGCCGCCCGCGATCGCCAGGACCGCGACGACCGAGCCGCCGACGATCATCGACCGCTTCCGCTTCTGACGCTTGCGCTCGGCTTCCTGCTGGGCGCGGATCCGCTCGCGGGCCGCCGACTTGGCCGCCTGGCTGTTGCGCTTGCTCATGATGATGTTCTCCGTGGGAATGACGTGCGTGTGGGGACGGTGCTGCTCAGGCGAAGGCGGCCGAGCACGGCGGTCCACGCCGTCCCACGAAATGCACGAGAAGCCGCGTACGCGCGCAGCGCACCCGGCGCGCGGGGCGCCGGCCGCGGCGAAGGGGCAGCGGGCGGCTGCGCACCGCGGCGACCGCGACGAGCAACGGCCGGAAGGTGGAGGCCGCCACGGCGCGCAGGAGCTGGGCCAGGGCACGCTCGCCGCGCCGCAGCCAGAACGCCGCGAGCAGGCCGACCCCGATGTGCGCGCCGAGCAGCAGCCAGGCGGAGTTCGGCTCGGCCTCGGCGAGCAGCGCGGCGGCGCGGTGTCCGTCGCCGCCGGTCATCCGGGCCAGCGGGGTGCCGACGCTGCCGCCGCCGCACAGCACGTCGAAGCCGACGGAGCGCAGCGGGCCGGCGACGGGCCCGCCCGCCTGGCCGTAACAGACGTGCTGCCCCGCGGTGAACACCGTGTCGGCGGCCAGTTCCAGCGGGATCAGCAGGGCGGCGATGCGGCCGTAACCGCGCTCGCGTCCCGCCAGGGCGTACGCGATGACGAAGACGGCGGCGGCGATCACGGCGACGGTGGGCAGCGGCAGCGGGGCACGCGAGAGCAGCACGTGCGACGCGGCGGAGAGCGTCACGACGAGCGCCGTGAAGAGCGCCGCGCGCACGGCTCTTGGCTGGGTCCCGGATATGTCCATCGCGCAGTTGAGTCTGCCATGTGCTCCCGTAAGGCAGCCCTAAAGGGTGCCTATGAGTCGCACGGCGGCGTCGTCGTGCCTACAGGCCGGGAATCCGGCCGTTGCGGAACAGGTCGACGAAGATCTGGTGGTCCCTGCGGGCCCGCGCGCCGTACTCGTGGGCGAAGTCCACCAGGAGGTCGCCGAAGCCCTCCTCGTCCGCCGCGATGGCGGCGTCGATCGCGCGCTCCGTGGAGAACGGCACCAGGTCCGAGTGGCCGCTCTCGTCGTCGGCGGCGGAGTGCATCGTGGCGGTGGCGCGGCCCAGGTCGGCGATGACCGCGGCGATCTCCTCCCAGTCGTCGATGTCCGACCAGTCCAGGTCCACCGCGTACGGAGAGACCTCGGCGACCAGCTGTCCGGCGCCGTCCAGCTCGGTCCAGCCGAGCCACGGGTCGGCGTGCGCCTGGAGCGCGCGCTGCGAGATGACCGTGCGGTGGCCCTCGTGCCGGAAGTAGTCACGGACCGCGCCGTCGGTGATGTGCCGCGAGACGGCCGGGGTCTGCGCCTGCTTGAGGTAGATCACGACGTCGTTCTCCAAGGCGTCGCTGTTGCCCTCGAGGAGGATGTTGTACGACGGCAGGCCCGCGGAGCCGATGCCGATGCCGCGGCGTCCGACGACGTCCTTCACCCGATACGAGTCGGGCCGGGTGAGCGAGGACTCGGGCAGCGTCTCCAGATAGCCGTCGAAGGCGGCGAGCACCTTGTAGCGGGTGGCCGCGTCGAGCTCGATGGAGCCGCCGCCGGGCGCGAAGCGGCGCTCGAAGTCGCGGATCTCCGTCATGGACTCCAGGAGCCCGAAGCGGGTCAGCGAGCGGGCGTCGCGCAGGGCGTCCAGGAGCGGGCCCTGGGCGGTGTCGAGGGTGAACGGCGGCACCTCGTCGCTCTTGGCGCCGGTCGCCAGGTCGTGGATGCGCTCGCGGTACGCGGCCGCGTAGATCCGGACGAGGTCGGTGATCTGCTCGTCGCTGAGCGCCTTCGTGTACCCGATCAGGGCCACGGAGGCGGCGAAGCGCTTCAGGTCCCAGGTGAAGGGGCCCACATACGCCTCGTCGAAGTCGTTCACGTTGAAGATCAGCCGGCCCTGGGCGTCCATGTACGTGCCGAAGTTCTCCGCGTGCAGGTCGCCGTGGATCCACACCCGTCCCGTGCGGTCGTCCAGATACGGACCGCCGTGCTGCTCGCGCTCCAGGTCCCCGTAGAAGAGGCAGGCCGTGCCGCGGTAGAACGCGAAGGCGGAGGAGGCCATCTTCCGGAACTTCACGCGGAAGGCGGCGGGGTCCGCGGCGAGCAGCTCGCCGAACGCGGTGTCGAAGACGGAGAGGATCTGCTCGCCGCGCTGCTCAGCGGTGGGCTGCGGGTCCGACATCGCGGGGTGCCTCCTGGTGCAGGGTCGTGCATGACCTGTGGGACGGGTGTTCCGAACATTTTGGACAGGTGTTCCGACCAGTCCAACGCACGACGGTACCCCCGAGTGCCCGCCCGTCCGCCACCCGACCGCCGCCCCTCGTCGAGACGCCTCGCGTCGCCATATCAGCCTTCGATGTCAGCGCTCCGGATTAGACTTCCCCGCTGTCCCCCCAGACTGCCCGCAGCCTGTCGCCATCTGTTCTCCGGAGGCCTCCCGCCGTGACCAAGCCGCCCTTTACGCACCTCCACGTCCACACCCAGTACTCGCTGCTGGACGGTGCCGCGCGGCTCAAGGACATGTTCAATGCCTGTAATGAGATGGGCATGACGCACGTCGCCATGTCCGACCACGGCAACCTCCACGGGGCGTACGACTTCTTCCACTCCGCGCAGAAGGCCGGCGTGACGCCGATCATCGGCATCGAGGCGTATGTGGCCCCGGAGTCCCGCCGCAACAAGCGCAAGATCAAGTGGGGCCAGCCGCACCAGAAGCGCGACGACGTGTCCGGTTCGGGTGGTTACACCCACAAGACGATCTGGGCGGCGAACAACACCGGTCTGCACAACCTCTTCCGGCTCTCCTCGGACGCGTACGCCGAGGGCTGGCTGCAGAAGTGGCCGCGCATGGACAAGGAGACGATCTCCCAGTGGTCGGAGGGCCTGATCGCCTCCACCGGCTGCCCTTCCGGGGAGCTCCAGACCCGTCTGCGGCTGGGGCAGTACGAGGAAGCCCGCAAGGCGGCCGGTGAGTACCAGGACATCTTCGGCAAGGACCGCTACTTCCTGGAGCTG
>NZ_BMTR01000006.1 GCF_014649775.1 Streptomyces longisporoflavus
GTCGGCGACCTCTTCGACGTCGTCCCCGCCCTCACCGAAGAGGTCAACACCCGCAAGGGCTGATCTCATCGACCGTACGAGGCCCTCACCCCGCAGTGCCGGGTGAGGGCCTCGGCGCGTCACAGGGTCAGGCTCGCCTGCACCGGCAGATGGTCGCTGGGGAACTGCCCGCCCAGCGCGAAGGTGTTGATGGCCGCCGAGTGGACCCGCACCCCGGGCGTCGCCAGGATCCAGTCGATCCGGTCGCCGTCCGGCTTCAGCGGCTTGTAGCCGTGGAAGGTGGCGTACGCCTTGCCGCGCTCCTCGGCCGCGTCCCACGTGTCGACGAGACCGGCGCCCAGCATCGTGTCGTAGACCGGGTTCTTGTGGGCCGCGACGTTGAAGTCACCCGTGACCAGGAGCGGCAGGGACGAGTCGAGGCCGCCGATCCGTTCGGAGATCAGATGCGCGGCACGCGCGCGTGCGTTCTGGCTCGCGTTGTCGAGGTGGGTGTTCAGGACGTACAGCTCCGCGTCCGTGCGCAGATCGTGGAAGCGGACCAGGGTGACCATACGAATCGAGCCGCCGCCCCAGGTGTTCGATCCGATGACGTCCGGGGTGTCGGAGAGCCAGAAGTGGTCGTACTCGACCGGCGCGAGTCTGCGGGTGTCGTAGAAGACGGACATGAACTCGTCGCGGCTGCCGCCGGCCCGGCCGGTGCCGATCCAGTCGTAGTGCTGGCCAAGGTCCCCGGCGATGTCCCGCACCTGCTGGTAGAGGCCTTCCTGGGTGCCGATGACGTGGGGGCGCGCCCGGCGCAGGAGTTCGCGGGTCACCGGGCGGCGGTCGGCCCAGGTGTTGGGCGGTGTGGTGCTCGCGTAGCGGAGGTTGAACGACATGACCTCCAGGCGCCGCCCCGCGCGCTCCACCGCGTGGGCGGGGGAGGCGGCCAGCGCGGTGGTGAACAGGGGCACTGCCGCCGCGGCGAGCGCGGTCTGCAGGCCGAAGCGGCGCGTTACTCGGGTGTCGTTCGGCACGCGGTCTCCTTCGATGGGTGACGGTCAGCATGAGGTGCGGGCACGCGAGTGCGGAAGCAGGATCTGAGACACGGGTGAACGGACGAGGTCCGGCAGACGAGAGAGTGTTGACCAGCGGGAAGGTCGCCGGATAACTTCGCCATACGGATTGCTGATTCCGTGAAGCGGAAAACCTGGGCGGTCCGAGTGAATGATCCCGAGCGTGTGGAGGGTGCAGGAATGGGTCAGCAAGAGAAGGTGGCAACGAGTCTCGCGGGCGCGGTCAGCGAGGGCATCAGCGCTTCCCTCGCCCCGGTGGACGCGGAGCTCGAACGCCGCTACCCCGGCGACCCGGGCACCCGCCAGCCGGTCCACACCGTGTACGTCCCCGGTGAGCTTTTCGGCGCCGACACCATCCGCACGTGGGGCGACCAGGCCCTGAAGGCCCTCGACGAGCACGCCCCGGACGCCGCCTCCTTCGCGTCCGTCCTCGGGCTCTCCGACGAGCTCGCCGTGCCGGTCTACGACCGCGTACGCGCCAAGCTGGAGCGCGAGCCCGTCGAAGACCTGCGCATCGACTTCGAGGACGGCTACAAGGGCGCGAACGAGGACCAGGACGCCGCCCGCGCGGCCCGCCTCGTGGCCGAGGCCTGCAAGAACGGCACCGCCGCCCCGTACATGGGCATCCGCATGAAGTGCTTCGAGGAGAACGTGCGCGACCGCGCCATCCGCACCCTCGACATCTTCCTGTCCGGGCTCATGGAGGCGGGCGGCCTGCCGGACGGACTCGTCCTGACGCTGCCCAAGGTGACCTACCCCGAGCAGGTCACCGCGATGGTGCGCCTCCTGGAGGAGTTCGAGAAGGCGCGCGGCCTGGAGCCGGGCCGGATCGGCTTCGAGATCCAGATCGAGACCAGCCAGTCCATCCTCGCCGCCGACGGCACCGCCACCGTGGCCCGCATGATCGACGCCGCCGCGGGCCGCGCCACCGGCCTGCACTACGGAACCTTCGACTACAGCGCCTGCCTCGGCGTGAGCGCCGCCTACCAGACCAGCGACCATCCGGCCGCCGACCACGCCAAGGCGATCATGCAGGTCGCCGCGGCCGGAACCGGTGTACGCGTCTCGGACGGCTCCACGAACGTCCTGCCCGTCGGCACCACCGAGAAGGTCCACGACGCCTGGCGGCTGCACTACGGCCTCACGCGCCGCGCCCTGGCCCGCGCCTACTACCAGGGCTGGGACATGCACCCCGGCCACATCCCCACGCGCTACGCCGCCGTGTTCGCCTTCTACCGCGAGGGATTCGAGCAGGCCGCCGCACGCCTGTCCGCGTACGCCGCGCACCGCGAGGGCGGCGACGTGGCGGACGAGCCGGCATCGGCCAAGGCGCTCGCCGGCTACCTCCTGCGCGGCCTGGACTGCGGCGCCCTCGACGCGGGCGAGGTCACCCGGCTCACCGGCCTGACGCTGGCCCGCCTGCAGCACTTCTCGGGCCCGCGCCGCGGCGACCTCACGCCCTCCGCCCAGTAACCTCCGGCGTCCGGCGGCCCGGGCAGCGGTCACGTTCCGCCGCTGCCCGTCAGCCCGCGGGCGGCAGTTCGCCCGAACCGCGCTTGATGAGACGCGTCGGAAGTTCGATGCGCTCCGGGGCGTCGGACGCGCCGTCGAGCTGACGGAACAGGCGCTCCGCGGCGGTCCTGCCCAGCTGCGCCGCGTCCTGCGCGACGACGGTCACGCCCGGCTGCAGCAGGTCCGCGAGCTCGATGTCGTCGAAGCCGACGAAGGCCACGGGGCGGGGGAGCCCGGCCAGCACGCGGACGACCGTCACCGTCACACGGTTGTTGCCCGCGAAGATCGCCGTGACGGGGTCCGGGGCGGACAGCATGGTCCTGGTGGCCTGCTCGACACGGTCCGGGTCGGTGGCGCCGAGGGACATCCACTCCTCCTCGACGACGATGCCCGCGTCCTCCATCGCCGCGCGGTAGCCGCGCAGCCGCTCTATGGCGGTGTGGATGCGCGGCTGGTCGCCGATGAAGCCGATGCGGCGGTGGCCGTGCGCGATGAGATGGGCGACGCCGTCGCGCGCGCCGCCGAAGCTGTCGGAGAGCACCACATCGGCGTCGATCTTCCCGGCGGGACGGTCGACGAAGACGGTGGCGACACCGGCGGCGATCTCCGGCTCCAGATAGCGGTGGTCGTCACCGGCGGGGATGACGACGAGGCCGTCGACCCGGCGTGCGCACAGCGCGAGCACCAACTCCTGCTCGCGGTCGGGGTCTTCGGCACTCGAACCGTTGATCAGAAGCGCGCCGTGGGCGCGGGCCACCTCCTCCACGGCACGGCTGAGCGGGCCGTAGAAGGGGTCGGCGAGGTCTTCGAGGACGAGGCCGATGCTGGCGGTACGGCCCTTGCGCAGGACCCGCGCGCTGTCGTTGCGGCGGAAGCCCAGGGCGTCGATGGCCTCCTGTACGCGGCGTTCGGTGTCCGGGGTGACGCCCGGCTCGCCGTTCACGACGCGGGAGACCGTCTTGAGGCCGACTCCGGCGCGGGCGGCGACATCCTTCATGGTCGGCCGGTTGCCGTAGCGGGATTCGGGTCGCTCGGGTCGGCTGGCGGTCTCGGCCACGGTGCGCTGTCCTGTCGTCGACGTAGGTGAGCTGGAAGTGGTGCGTAAGTGATGTGGCGTCGAGCATAGAACCTGGACAACGTTGTCAGATGCAAGAGAGACTGTCCTTCGCATTCTCCGGCCTGCCCTTTCACCGAAAGAGCGGCCTGCCCTTTCACCAGGAGATCTGACACTGATGCACACGGACCTCGTCGCCGCACTCGACATCGGCGGCACCAAGATCGCCGGCGCCCTGGTGGACGGCCGCGGCCGGATCCTGCTGCGCGCCCAGCGGCCCACGCCCGCGCGCGAGGACGGCGACACCGTGATGCGGGCGGTCGAAGAGGTCCTGGGCGAGCTCACGCGCTCCCCGCTGTGGAGCGGGGCGCGCGCGGTCGGCATCGGCAGCGCGGGCCCCGTGGACGCGTCGGCGGGGACGGTCAGTCCGGTCAATGTCCCCGGCTGGCGTGGCTATCCGCTGGTCGAGCGGGTACGCGCGGCCACCGGCAACCTTCCGGTCGAGCTGGTCGGGGACGGCGTGGCGATGACGGCCGCCGAGCACTGGCAGGGCGCGGCCCGCGGGCACGACAACGCGCTGTGCATGGTGGTGTCCACCGGCGTCGGCGGCGGCCTGATCCTCGGCGGCAAGCTGCACCCCGGCCCCACGGGTAACGCGGGGCACATCGGGCACATCAGCGTCGACCTGGACGGCGACCCCTGCCCGTGCGGTGCGCGCGGCTGCGTGGAGCGCGTGGCGAGCGGGCCGAACATCGCGCGGCGCGCCCATGAGGGCGGGTGGCGTCCGGGGGCGGACGGCGACACGTCCGCCGCCGCGGTGGCCCTCGCCGCGCGGGCCGGCGACCCGGTCGCCGTCGCCTCCTTCGAACGGGCGGCACAGGCGCTGGCCGCGGGCATCGCCGCCACCGCGACGCTCGTCGAGATCGACATCGCGGTGATCGGGGGCGGGGTGGCAAAGGCGGGCGACGTGCTCTTCGACCCCCTGCGGCGCTCCCTGAAGGACTACGCCACGCTCTCCTTCGTGCGCCAGCTGACCGTGGCACCGGCCCTGATGGGAACGGACGCGGGACTCGTGGGAGCCGCGGCGGCCGCGCTCAGCCAGGATCGGGCGCTGGATCTGCGTTCTGCGGTGGGGGGCTGACCGTTCCGGTAGGCGAGTCCTTCGGCTGCGGGCCGGGACTGACTTTCCCGGTCCGGCCCGCGTTCGCCGGTCCGCACAGAGCCGAGGCGCACGATCCGCGTTGCCCGCGGGCGGCAGCGCGTCGAGGAGAGGAGGGGGGTGAGGGAGCCCGCCTTCTGGCCGGATGGCGGCCGTCCGCATGACCCCTCTCGTGTCATGGGCTGTCGTCACCCCCGCCGACCAGCGGGATTGAGATTGTCGGGCGTGGCCACCGACAACCTCCAGCAGACGGAGCACTTCGCATGAAAGCCCCGAAGTACGTACGTGACATTCCCGGCCTGTGCTGGGACGAGAGGCCCGGTGACGTCCTCCACTGCACCCTCGAACAGGGCCACACCGGCGATCACTTCCACGCGTACACCCGGACCAGGTGGACCAACCGGGCGGTGAAACGCTGCGCCCGGCCCGGCCGGGCGTAACGGGTCCAGGATTCACACGGGGTGTGAAGGGAATGCATATATGCACCTGGCGCGCACGCTCGCGGCGGCGACACCGTGCGAGGCAGGCTCATGGTGCTGCCCGGACCCCGCAGCACTCCTGCGCCGCCCTGTCAGTCGTCTTCCTGTAGGGCCTTCTCCAGCGTGGGAACGGGCAACAGCGTGGGTGTGAGGCCCGTGAGGCGCAGAATGCGCAGCGTCAGGCGGTGGGTGCAGACCACGGAGAGCCGGGCGCCCCTTGCCGTCATGCGGCGGTGCGCGCGGACCAGCAGGGCGAGGCCGGAGCAGTCGAAGAACGTGGTCCGGGTCAGGTCGATGACCACTGTCGCCGCGGTGCCGCCGGTGATGGGGTCCATGAGCGGGATCATCCGCTGGTAGGCCAGCAGATCGATCTCGCCGTGCAGTTCGACGACCACCGCGCCGTTGTGGCCGTACACGCGTGGTTGCTGGTCGGATTCCTCGAAGGCGAATTCGTTCAGTGCGTCGAGCTGCACGTGTCCCCCCAGTGTCGGCGTCGGCCGGATCCTCGCGGCAGCGGAGTGCGTCGGGAGAGCCGGATTCAGGAGGTCACCAGGGGCTGGGGCGCCTGGCGGATCACGCTAGTGGGGTCGGACGCGTCCTGGAGTGAGGGAACGATTCATGCAGGCTGACTGCCACCCGATGGGGTGAAGTGGCAGCGAATCGCTTGACACATTATGGCGTCTTGCGGTCCAGATATCGGCCGCCTCATCAGGGCCTGGTTTCCGTGGCAGGGTGTTGCGGGCAAGCCACAGGGGGCCGACGGAAGAGGGGGAACCGTGATCGTCTGGATCAACGGTGCGTTCGGTGCGGGCAAGTCCAGCGCCGCACGGGAACTGATCGAGCTGATCCCGAACAGCACACTCTTCGACCCTGAGATCATCGGTGGCGGACTGCCCGACCTGCTGCCGTCCAAGCACCTCGCCGAGGTGAGCGACTACCAGGACCTGCCGATCTGGCGGCGGCTCGTCGTGGACACGGCGGCGGCGCTGCTCGCCGAGCTCGGCGGCGTCCTCGTGGTCCCCATGACCCTGCTGCGGCAGGACTACCGCGACGAGATCTTCGGCGGTCTCGCCTCACGCAGGATCGCCGTACGACATGTGGTCCTGGCCCCGGACGAAACGATCCTGCGTACACGGATATCCGCCGGCCCCGTCCCGGACCCGCCGGACGGCCGGACGCGCGTACGGCAGTGGTCGTCCGACCACATCGAGCCGTACCGCGCCGCGCTCGCCGGCTGGCTCGGCACCGACGCCCACCGCATCGACACCGGCGCGCTCACCCCGCACCAGATCGCCGAGCGCATCGCGGACGCCGTACGCACCGGGGAGGCGAGCGTCTGCGACATCGTGCAGACCCCCGAACCCACCGCGGAGACGGTCGCGGCCGGGGTACTGCTCTTCGACGAGCGCGGCCGGGTGCTGCTCGTCGACCCGACGTACAAGGCCGGCTGGGAGTTCCCCGGCGGCGTCGTCGAACCCGGCGAGGCTCCCGCGCGCGCGGGCATGCGCGAAGTGGCCGAGGAGACCGGCATCCGACTCACCCATGCCCCCCGGCTCCTCGTCGCCGACTGGGAGCCCCCCGCACCGCCCGGCTACGGAGGGATGCGGTTCCTCTTCGACGGCGGGAGCCTCGACGGCGCCCGGGCCACGCAGCTGCTCCTGCCCGGCCCCGAACTCCGCGACTGCCGCTTCGTCACCGAGGAGGAAGCGGCCGCACTGCTGCCCTCCGTACGCTACGAACGACTGCGCTGGGCCCTGCGTGCACGGGAGAGCGGCGTCGCCCTGTACCTGGAGGCGGGGGTGCCGGTGGGCGCGCCAGAGTGACCGGCCCCGTCAGGACGGACGGTCCGTACTCGTCGGCCGTGGGGCCGAGAGGCTCCCCGGGCCCCCGGAATTCTCCCGCCCCCGGCCGGCGGCTCAGCTCGCCGCGTACTTGCGCAGGAACAGTGCCTCCGCGACCGACAGGCGCTCCAGCTCCTGCGGCGACACGCTCTCGTCCACCGCGTGGATCTGGGCCTCGGGCTCGCTCAGGCCGATCAGCAGGATCTCCGCGCGGGGGTAGAGCGCGGCGAGGGTGTTGCACAGCGGGATGGAGCCGCCCTGGCCCGCGTACTGCATCTCCTCGCCGGGGTACGCCTCGCTCATCGCCGCCGCCATCGCCGCGTACGCCGGACTCGTGGTGTCCGCGCGGAACGGCTGGCCCTGCCCGATCTGCTCGGTGGTCACCTGCGCGCCCCACGGGGTGTGCGCCTCCAGGTGCGCCTGAAGCAGCTTGGTGGCCTCGGCCGCGTCCACGCCCGGCGGCACCCGCAGGCTGATCAGGGCCCGCGCGCCCGCCTGCACGGACGGCGTCGCGCCGACCACCGGCGGGCAGTCGATGCCGAGCACGGTGACCGCGGGACGCGCCCAGATGCGGTCGGCGACCGTGCCCTTGCCGACGAGACGGACGCCTTCGAGGACCTTGGCGTCCCTGCGGAAGTCGGCCTCTTCGTACTGAAGCCCGTCCCACACCTCGTCGCCGGTGAGCCCGTCGACCGTCGTCGAACCGTCCTCGGCGCGCAGCGAGTCCAGGACCCGCACCAGGGCGGCGAGCGCGTCCGGGGCCGCGCCGCCGAACTGTCCCGAGTGCAGATTGCCCTCGAGGGTGTCGATACGGACGCGTACGAGGGTCATGCCGCGGAGCGTGGCGGTGACCGTGGGCAGGCCGACACGGAAGTTGCCCGCGTCGCCGATGACGATCGTGTCGGCCGCGAGCAGGTCGGGGTGCTGCTCGGCGTAGCGCTCGAGGCCGCCCGTGCCCTGCTCCTCGGAACCCTCGGCGATCACCTTGACGCTCACCGGAACGCCGCCGTTCGCCTTGAGGGCGCGGAGCGCGAGCAGGTGCATCAGGACACCGCCCTTGCAGTCGGCGCTGCCGCGTCCGTACCAGCGGCCGTTCCGCTCCGTCAGCTCGAACGGCGGGGTGGTCCACGCCGCCTCGTCGAGCGGCGGCTGCACGTCGTAGTGGGCGTAGAGCAGGACGGTGGGAGCGCCCTCGGGGCCGGGCAGCAGGCCGTACACCGACTGGGTGCCGTCCGGGGTGTCGAGCAGGGCCACGTCCTGGAACCCCTCGGCGCGCAGCGCGTCCGCCACCCAGTTCGCGGCGGCCTCGCTCTCGCTGCGGGGGAACTGGTCGAAGTCCGCCACCGACTTGAAGGCCACCAGTTCGGTGAGCTCCGCCTTCGCCCTCGGCATGAGTGAGGCGACGGTTTCGGCGATCGGATCCGGCGACATGGGCACGCTCCTCGCGGGTGCGACGTTGTACGTAAGTGGGTGATGTGATCCTCCCACAGGAGGGTGGCCGGGGTGCCCGCCGTAGGATGCCCTGGAAAGCGCGGCCAACAGCTGGATCGGGAGCGGTAGACCAACGTGAGCAGCGAGAACTCAGCGGACTCGGCGGACGACGCGCAGTATGTGTGGGACGTCGTCGTGGTGGGAGCAGGGCCCGCGGGGGCGTCCGCGGCCTATGCGGCGGCCGTCGCGGGACGCAGTGTCCTCGTCCTGGAGAAAGCCGAACTGCCCCGGTACAAAACGTGTGGCGGCGGCATCATCGGCCCCTCGCGTGACGCGCTCCCGCCGGGCTTCGAACTGCCCTTCAAGGACCGCGTGCACGCCGTGACGTTCTCCCTGGACGGCAAGTTCTCCCGCACCCGGCGCTCGAAGCAGATGCTCTTCGGCCTGATCAACCGCCCCGAGTTCGACCAGCAACTGGTCGAGCACGCGCAGAAGGCGGGCGCCGAGGTGCGCACCGGCGTCACCGTCGCGCGCGTGGAGCAGCACGGCTCCGCGGTGCCCGACCGGCGCACGGTCGCCGTGGTCCTCCAGGGCGGCGAGACGGTGCTCGCCCGCGCGGTCGTCGGGGCCGACGGCAGCGCGAGCCGTATAGGGGCGCATGTCGGCGTGAAGCTCGACCAGGTGGACCTCGGTCTCGAGGCCGAGATCCCGGTGCCGCAGAGCGTCGCCGAGGACTGGGCGGGCCGTGTGCTCATCGACTGGGGCCCGATGCCCGGCAGTTACGGCTGGGTTTTCCCCAAGGGCGACACCCTCACCGTCGGCGTCATCTCCGCGCGCGGCGAAGGCTCGGCCACCAAGCGGTACTTGGAGGACTTCATCGCCCGCCTCGGTCTCGCGGGCTTCGAGCCGAGCATCTCCTCCGGCCATCTGACGCGCTGCCGCAGCGACGACTCGCCGCTCTCGCGCGGCCGGGTCGTGGTGTGCGGTGACGCGGCGGGGCTGCTTGAGCCCTGGACCCGCGAGGGCATCTCCTTCGCGCTGCGCTCGGGGCGGCTCGCGGGGGAGTGGGCGGTGCGGATCGGTGAGGCGCACGACGCGGTCGACGCCCGCCGCCAGGCCCTGAACTACGCCTTCGCCGTCAAGGCGGGGCTCGGCGTCGAGATGAGCGTCGGCAAGCGCATGCTCGCCGTCTTCGAGCGCCGTCCGGGCACGCTGCACGCGGCGATCACCGGGTTCAGGCCCGCGTGGAACGCGTTCGCGAAAATCACCCGCGGCTCGACGACGCTCGGCGAGCTGGTGCGCAGCCACCCGCTGGCGGGACGGGCGCTGAGCGCGTTCGACAAGTAGAGCCGCCGCCGGGGGATTCCGCCGTGCTGCCGGGCGGGGTCACTTCGTGACGGTGATGCGGAAGACGGGGTGGTCGCCCGCGGCTGCCCCGATCTCCGCGTCCGTGGACTTGGCGGTGACGCCCTTGAAGTACTGGTTGACCTCCCAGCCCCACTTCTCCAGATAGCCGCGCAGCAGCGGCAGCTTCTCGGCGTCCGGGACCTCCTCGACCGTGAACCGGCGGATCTTGCGTCCGACGCGCAGCTCGCCGCCGCCCGCCACGCGCATGTTGCGCACCCACTGCGAGTGCCCGCGGGCCGAGATCAAGTACTGGGCGCCCTGGTGCGTGAACGGGTTGACCGGGACGCGCTGCATCTGCCCGCTTTTGCGTCCCCGCACGGAGAGCTCGGCCGACCCGGCCAGGCTGATGCCGTGCCGCGCAAGCCAGCCGACGATGTCGTTGAACCACAGGGCCACGGGTCCGGCCTGGAGGTAATGGGCGCCGGTGCCGTGCGCCGTGGGGGTGGTGGGGTTGGTGGGGGAGATGGGCGCTGTGGGAGCGGAGGTGGCCGCGAGGGAGGGCGTGGGCATGGTGACCGCCAAAGTCGAGAGGGCTTCCGAGAGCACTGCTCTCGCTTAAGAGCAGTGTGCACGAGAGCGGTGCCCCATTTCAAGAGCAGTGCTCTCGAAAATGTGCGGCTCTCTCTCTTTGGTGTGCTGCTCTCGTTTCGGCGCACCGCTCCAAACGCATGTCACACTGCCTGCATGAGCAGCGCCACCAGCGGGGCCAGGGCCCGCGCCCGAGTCGAAGTCACGGCCGCCATCAAGGACGAGGCCCGCAGACAGCTGGCCGCCGACGGCGCCGCCAAGCTCTCGCTGCGCGCCGTCGCCCGCGAGCTCGGCATGGTCTCCTCCGCCCTCTACCGCTACTTCCCCAGCCGCGACGACCTCCTGACCGCGCTCATCATCGACGCCTACGACTCCCTCGGCGCCGCCGTCGAGGAGGCGCACGCGGAGGTCGCGGCGGCCGGACCCGTGCGGCGCTGGACGGTCGCCTGCGAGGCCGTACGGTCCTGGGGGCTCGACCACCCCCATGAGTACGCCCTCATCTACGGATCGCCCGTGCCGGGCTACAGCGCGCCCGTCACCACGATCCAGGCCGCCGCCCGCGTCGGGCTGCTGCTCGTCGGGATCGTGCGAGATGCCCACCGGGGGCGCGGTGTCGCCGTACGGCCGCTGCCGGACACCTTGCGTGCCGAGGCCGAGCGGATCGGCGGGGACCTCGCCCCCGACCTGCCGCCCGCGGTCACCATGGCGCTGGTCGCGGCGTGGGCCCAGCTCTTCGGCCTCGTGGGCTTCGAGGTGTTCGGGCAGTTCAACCGCGTCGTCGAGGACCGATCGGCGTTCTTCTCCTACGCGATCACTCAACTCGCCCACAGCGTGGGCCTCTTGGGTCAGGAGTAGCTGGACCAGGAACAACTGGACCAGGAGTAGCTGGACCAGGAACAACTGGACCAGGAGTAGCTGGACCAGCTGAATCGGGAGCAGCCCGGCCGCTCACGCCGCCGGCGCGGGAGCGGGCGTCCGCGTGGCCAGGAGTTGCGGGTCCTGGCGCAGCATCCGTTCGTGCAGGGACCGCAGGGCCGGGCCCGGATCCGCGCCCATGGCGTCCGCGATCCGGTGCCGCGCCTCCTCGAAGACGAGCAGCGCGTCCGAGGAACGGCCGGTGCGGTAAAGGGCGTTCATCAAGAGCTCGACCGGGCGCTCGCGCAGGGGGTGGGCGGCGACGAGCCTGATGAGTTCGTGGACGTACTCGAAGGAGCGGCCGATCTCGATCTCCCCGGCGATCCTGGCCTCCAGGACGCTGAGCCGCTTCTCGCGCCACCGGAGCCTTTCCGCCGCCAGATAAGGCGCGTTGAGGCCCTCGGCGAACTCGCCGCGCCACAACGCCTCGGCCCGGTCGACGAGTTCACCGGCGTGCCGCAGCTGCCCCGCGTCACGCGCCGCGAGCGCCGCGTCGACCAACTGCCGGCGCTCCCGCAGATCGTCGGCCGCCGCGCCGGAGAGGCGATAGCCGCTACCGGTCCACGTCAGGGCCGGTCCCGCCACGCCCGACAGCGATCCCGATGACGATGCCGGGGGCGCGCCCGCGGACGAGCCCGCGCCGACGGACGCGAAGGCACGCCGCACCCCGGAGACGTACTTCTGCACGAGGTTGCGCACATGCACCGGAGGTTCGTCGCCCCACACCGCGTCGACCAGACCCTCGTACGAGAGGGGCCGCCCCTCCTGGAGGAGCAGTACCGCGAGCACGGCGCGCTGTTTCGGCGGCCCCAGCGGAACCTCCTCGTCGCCGCTCAACGCCCGCAGCGGACCGAGCAGTTCGAAACGCATCCCCGTGGACATCCCCGCACCACCCATGGGCCGAGCGTATCCCGGCGCCCGGCCGCCCGCGTGCCCCGCCTTCCAGCGGATCTTCCAGCGGGCCTTCCAGCGGTGACCGCGACCGTGGCGGCACCGGATCCCGCTCGGGGATCCAGGGGAGAGAGGCAGACAGCGATGCTGACCCGGCTCGGCCGTTTCGTGGTGCGGCGCAGCCGCGCCGTACTGATCGGCGTGGTACTGGCCTTCCTCGGCCTCGGCGCGTACGGAGCCGGCGCCCGGGCCGACCTCGACCTCGCGCGGTGGGGCGCCCCCGGCACCGAGTCCGTGCGCGCGGCCGACATCCTGCGCGAGGAGTACGGCACGGGGAACCCCAACCTCGCGCTCCTCGTCACGGCCCGCGACGGCGACGTCGACTCGCCGCGTACGACGGCCGCGGCCCGCGGACTGGCCGCCGAAGTACGGGACATACCCGGCGTCACGGACGTCAGCGCCTACTGGAGCGGAAAGAGCCCGGCCCTGCGCGCCTCCGACGGCGCGCGCGCCCTGATCCTCGCCCGCCTGGAGGGCAGCGCCACCGACACCCGCGGGCAGCTCGCCACCATTTCCCCGCAACTGGCCGGTACCACGGCGGAGTTGTCGGTGGCCGTCGGCGGTCAGGAGGAGATCTCCCGGCAGGTCGGCGAGCAGGCCCGTACCGACTTCCTGCGCGCCGAGGCGCTAGCCCTGCCCGCCGTCGTGCTCCTGCTGATCCTCGTCTACCGGCGGACGGCGGCGGCCCTGCTCACCGTCGGCGTCGGGCTGCTCTCCGTCGTCGGCACCCTCGCCGGGCTGCGGGCGATCGCGCAGTTCACCGAGGTGTCGACGTTCGCGGCCAATCTCGCCCTCGTCCTGGGCCTCGGGCTCGGCATCGACTACAGCCTCTTCGTCATCAGCCGCTACCGCGAGGAACGGTATGCGGGGTACGCGCAGCAGGAAGCCGTGGTCCGCGCGACCGCCGCCGCCGGACGCACCGTGATCTTCAGTGGGGTCACCGTGGCCGTCTCGCTCTGCGCGCTCCTCGTGTTCCCCTTCTTCTTCCTGAGCTCCTTCGCCTACGCGGGCGTCCTCGTCGTCGTGTCGGCGGTGGCCGGAGCGCTGCTTCTGCTGCCTTCCGCGCTGGCCCGCTGGGGCCACCGCGTGGAGCGCCCGCAGAGCACGGCGAGCGGCTTCTGGGAGCGGATCGCGCGAGGGGCGATGCGCCGGCCCGTCGCCGCGGGCGCGGCCGTTCTCGGCGTCCTGCTGCTCGCCGCGTCACCGCTGCTCGGCCTGCGGTTCGGGCTGCCGGACGAGCGCGCCCTGCCCGTCGGCACATCGTCCCGTACCACCTCCGAAGCCATCCACGAGGAGTTCCCCGCCGAGCCCACCGACACCGTCCACGTCGTGCTCCGGGAAGCGGTGAGCGCCGAGGAGACGCGGCGGTACGCCGCCGAACTCTCGCGAGTGGAGGGTGTGTTCCAGGTGGACGCCCCGACCGGCAGCTATCAGGAAGGCCGCCGCACCGGCCCCTCCACGATCGGCTCCGGGCCAAGGCGTGACGGTGCACGGCTCGCCGTCGTCCCGACCCGGGCCGTGATGTACGGAGACGTGCCCGGCTTCGTCGAAAAGGTCCGCGACACCCCCGCGCCCGCGACCGTTCTGGTCGGCGGCTACCCGGCCGAGACCACCGACTTCCGCGCCACCCTCCTGGACCGTCTCCCGTACGCCGTCGGGCTGGTCCTCGTCGTCACCTTCGCCATCCTCTTCCTGCTGACCGGCAGCCTGCTCCTGCCCGCCAAGGCGACCGTGCTCAATCTGCTCAGCCTGTCGGTGATGTTCGGGAGCCTGGTGTGGATCTTCCAGGACGGTCACCTGTCGGGGTTCCTCGGCTTCACGCCCACCGGGTCGATCGAGCCGAGCATCCCGGTGCTGATGTTCTGCGTGGTCTACGGCCTGTCCATGGACTACGAGGTGTTCATGCTGGCCCGCATCAAGGAGGAGTACGAACGGGTGGGCGACACGGAGCGGGCGGTGGCCACCGGTATCCGCAAGAGCGCCCCGCTGATCACCGCGGCTGCCGGAATCCTCGCGCTCTCCTTCCTCACGTACGCGACCGGGGGCGTCGTCTTCCTCAAGGAACTCGGCGTCGGCACCGCCCTGACGATCCTCGTGGACGCCACCCTCATCCGTGTCGTCCTGCTGCCCGTCGCCATGCGGCTGGCGGGGCGCGCCAACTGGTGGGCGCCCGGTCCGCTGCGCCGCCTGCACCGCCGCTTCGGCCTGCACGAGAAGCACGCGGACTCCGAGGAAGGCAAGACCCCCGTGCTACTCCCGCGGGAGTACGCGTGATCGCCACGCCGGGCTGACGCCCGCCGCCGGTCCCGCGGTCTAGCGTGGCCGTATGGACGAGCGGTGCGAACAGGGGCGCGGCGGTCCGTCCCTCCCGTGGGGCGGACCGCCGATGTGGCGGCACGGTCCGCCCTGGTGGCGCCGGCGGGGCGAGGCGGCGGACGCCGGCAGGCTGCCCTGGGCGACGACACTGGCCATCACCGTGTTCGTGCAGATCGGCTCGAAGTACGCGGCGCAGGGCCAGCTCGACCGGCTGGAGCCGGACGTCCCGGCGCGGCTGCTGCTGCTCGCCGGCACGCTCTCGCTCCTGCTGCGCCACCGTCACCCGGTCCCGGTCGCGTACGTCACGGCCGGGACCGCCCTGTGCTACCTCGGGGGCGGATACGCGTACGGCCCCGTCCTGATCACCGTCGCCGTCGGCTGCTTCGCCGCTGTCGTCGCGGGGCACCGGCGCGCGGCCCGGGGCGCCGTCGCGATGCTGTGGGCAGGGCATCTGCTGGTCGCGCACTGGCTCTACCAGTGGCTGCCGCCGGACGGCGACCACGCGCGGAGCTGGGGCGAGGAGACCGTCGTCGCCGTCTGGGTCGTCGCCATCGTCGCCGTGTCCGAACTGGCCCGGGTACGCCGTGAGCAGTGGATGAAGGAACGGGCGGAGCGCGCGCGGGCCGCCGAGCGGAGGGCCGACGAGGAGCGCCTGCGCATGGCGCGGGAACTGCACGACGTCCTCGCGCACAGCATCTCCGTGATCAACGTCCAGGCGGGCGTCGGCCTCGCGCTGCTCGACTCCGACCCCGAGCAGGCCCGCACCGCGCTGACCACCATCAAGGCCGCGAGCAAAGAGGCGCTGGGGGAAGTCCGCCAGGTCCTCGACACCCTCCGTACGCCCGGTGACGCGCCCCGCGCCCCGGCCCCCGGGCTCGACCGGCTGCCCGAACTCGTGCAGCAGGCCGCGAGCGCCGGGCTCACCGTCGACGTCGACACGCAGGGGTCCGGCAGAAAGCAGACGCCAGGTGTCGACCTCGCCGCCTTCCGCATCGTCCAGGAGGCCCTGACCAATGTCGTACGGCACTCCGGATCGCGCCACGCGCGTGTGCTCGTGCGGTACGAGGCGACGGCGCTCACCCTGCGCGTGGACGACGACGGCCCCGCCACCGGCGCCGACACGGGCGGCAGCGGCAACGGCCTTGCCGGCATGCGGGAGCGCGCCGCCGCCCTCGATGGCACGATCGAGGCGGGGCCGCGCCCGGACGGGGGGTTCCGCGTCACCGCCGTACTGCCCATCCGCACGGCATCTCAGGAGGACCAGTGATCCGCGTACTGCTCGCCGACGACCAGTCGCTGGTCAGGGCCGGGTTCAAGGCGTTGCTCGACGCCCAGCCGGACATCGGGGTCGCGGGGGAGGCGGCGGACGGCGACGAGGCGGTGCGCAGGGTGCGCGAACTGTGCCCCGACGTCGTCCTGATGGACATCCGCATGCCGCTGCTCGACGGGCTCGCCGCGACCCGGGCGATCACCGGCGAACCCGACCTGAACGACGTCAAGGTGGTCATGCTGACCACCTTCGAACTGGACGAGTACGTCTTCGAGGCGATCCGTTCCGGAGCCTCGGGCTTCCTCGTCAAGGACACCGAGCCCGAGGAGCTGCTGCGCGCCGTCCGCGCGGTGGTCCATGGCGACGCGCTGCTCTCGCCCGGTGTGACGCGTCGCCTCATCGCCGAATTCGCGGCCCGTTCCAAGGAGCCGGCGGGCCCCGAGCCGCTGGGCGGACTGACCGAGCGGGAGCGGGAGGTGATGGCGCTCGTCGGCATCGGCCTGTCGAACGAGGAGATCGCCCGCCGCCTCGTCGTCAGCCCGCTGACCGCCAAGACCCACGTCAGCCGGACCATGGTGAAGCTCGGCGCCCGCGACCGCGCCCAACTGGTCGTCCTCGCCTACGAGTCGGGCCTGGTGCGCCCCGGCTGGCTCGGCTGACGCGTCGCGCGCCGGTGGCGGACCAGGATCGTCACCAGGGTCGTGACGAAGACGACGGCCCCCGCGATCACTCCGGCCCGCACGAGCGTGCCCTCGCCGGGCGACGTCACGCCGAAGAAGAACGCGGGCGAGGCCACGGCCAGCACCGTGGCGCACGCCAGGGACGTCGAGACGAAGAGGGCGAAGCCGATCTCCACCGTGTTCGCGTCACGCTCGGCCTGCGTCCTTCGCCCCATTCCGCGAGTGTGCGGTGCGCGCTCCCGGCGGGCAAGCAACCGCGCGCCGGGAGCGGCTCGTTGATCGGGTGGGCCGTTCAGTCGTCGACCGTCACCGGCTCCCTGTCCGCGACCGCTTGTGGCTGCGACTTCGCCACGACGACCGTCTCCCGCGTGTGCCTCGTCCGGACCCCGGTGAGGGTGATGAGCAGTCCCGCGACCGCGATCGCCGTGACCACGATCAGGCCGGGGCGGTAGCTGTCGAGCACGGCCTGCGGCGAGGCGTCGGCGCCGTGCGACGACGCGGTGATCACGGCGGTGACGACGGCGAGGAAGATCGCGCCGCCCACCTGGATCGAGGTGTTCAAAAGGCCCGACACCATGCCCTGCTCGTCGTCGTCCACTCCGTTGGTGGCCTGGATGTTGAGCGAGGGGAAGACCAGGGCGCACGCGAAGCCGAGCAGGATCATGGACGGCAGGACCATGGAGGCGTACGACGGGGTGAGGCTGACGCGCAGGAACAGCGTGTACGAGGCGACGAGCAGGACGAAGCCCGCCACGATGACCCGCGGTGTGCCGAACCGGTCGATGACCGAGCCGACCTTCGTGGACGAGAGGGCGACCAGGGCGCCCGCTGGCAGGAAGGCGAGCGCGGTCTCCAGGGCGGACCAGCCGAGCAGCGTCTGGAAGTACTGCGTGGCCAGGAACTGGAAGGAGACATAGCCCCCGAAGAACGTCATCGCGCCGATCTGCGCACGGAGCTGGGGCCCCGAGCGCAGAACGCCGAGGCGGATCAGCGGGTTGGCGGTGCGCAGTTCGATGCGTACGAAGACGGCGAGCAGTACGGCCGCGGCGAGGAACGACAGGAGGGTGCGGGCCGACGCCCAGCCGGCCTCCGGCGCCTCGACGACGGTGAACACGAGCAGCAGCATCGCCGCCGTGCCGGTGACGGCGCCCGGCACGTCGTAGCCGCCGGTGTTCTTCTCGCGGGCGCTGCGCGGGATCAGCTTGAGTCCTGCGATCAGCGCGATGACGGCGATGGGTGCGGGCAGCAGCATCGTCAGGCGCCAGCTGGCCTCGGTGAGCAGGCCGGACAGGACCAGGCCCATGGAGAAGCCGGTGGCGGCGCAGGTGGTGTAGATGGTGAGCGCGCGGTTGCGGACCGGGCCCTCGGCGAACGTGGTGGTGATGATGGAGAGCCCGGCGGGCGCGGTGAACGCGGCGCTCAGGCCCTTGATGAAGCGGCTTGCGATCAGCAGCGGGCCCGAGTCGACGAACCCGCCGAGCAGTGAGGCAAGGGCGAAGACGGCGAGCGCGATCAGGAAGACCCGGCGTCGTCCGAGCAGGTCGGCGGCCCGGCCGCCCAGGAGCAGCAGGCCGCCGTAGCCGAGGATGTAGCCGCTGACGACCCATTGCAGGGTCGAGGTGGAGAGGTTCAGTTCGGAGCCGATGGAGGGCAGGGCGACGCCGACCATCGACACGTCGAGCGCGTCGAGGAACATCGCGGCGCAGAGCACGAGCAGAGTGCCCCACAACCGCGGGGACCAGCGCTCCGGGGACGCGGAGGCAGCTGTGAGCGGAGAAGTCATGCGGAGCACAGTACATGCACGTGCATTGAGTGCAAGTGCATTTAATTCCAATGCAACAAACGGGGCTTTCTCTGCTACGGTGCGGTGTCATGGCGGTGAAGACGGCCGAGCAAGGGCTCGTGGACCAATGGCGCGACATCCTCGCGGTGCACGCGCGCACCCTGTGCGAGATCGACGGTGCCCTGCGCGAGCACGGACTCGGGGCCAGCGACTTCGAAGTGCTCGACGTGCTGACCGAGGGCGCCGCGGCCGACGGCGACTGCGGCTACCGCGTGCAGGACATCGCCGGCCGGGTGCACCTGAGCCAGAGCGCGCTGTCCCGCCTCATCGGCCGCCTGGAGAAGGACGGCCTGGTGGAGCGCGCCATGTGCAGCGAGGACCGGCGCGGAGTACGGGTCGTGCTCACCGACAAGGGGCGCCGACTGCACACGGAGGTGCGTCCGCTCCAGCGCGCGGCGCTCGAACGGACGCTGGCGCGGACCCCCTCCGCCTAGCCGCCGGAGCCGGAGCCGGAGTCACACGCCCGACGTCTCGCTCCACAGCGTGCTCAGCGCGCTGTCTCCGGTGACCTGCGGGAACGGTCCGCGGTTCCACAGCGCGAGGTAGAGCTGCCCCGCGGGACCCGACACCTCGCAGTCCGCGCGGCCGTCATCGCCCCGCTCCGTGACCGGCGGCTCCTGCGAGAGGCGTACGGTCCACACGGCGTCGTCCGCGTCCGTCGCCCGCACGCGAAGTACCCGGGGCTCCTGTGTGCGCACCCTGCTGCGCGAGCGCGCGTGGAACCCGCGCAGCAGTTCGTCGATCCCGTCCGCCGCGAACTCCGTACCGAACGGCGACGGCGCGCCCCCGCGCGCCGACTCGGCGTCCACGCGGTGGACCGCCGTCTCGTTCGCCTGGCGCCGCGCCCAGAACGCGAGCGGGGAGGGCGCGGGCAGAAACGCCCAGCACCGCACGTCGGGCGCCGCGGCGCGCAGCGTGCCGACCAGACCGCCGTGCGCCTGCCGGTACCAGTCGATCAGTGCGGCGCCGTCCAGCTCCGGCGGGTCGCCCATGGGCCGCGGCGACATGTGCCCCTCGGCGACGAAGGCCGCGGCCCAGAGGTGCACCGACCCCGTGTGCCGCAGCAGATCCCGCACGGTCCAGTCGGGACAGGTGATCACTTTGGCGCCGGTCCCGGCCGTTTCGGCGGCGCGGGCCAGCAACTGGCCTTCGTGGTCCAGGACTTCGAGGTGCTCGGCAATCTCCATGCGGGGGATTGTGCCGGATGGAGTGCGCTCGACGGGCAGCGGGATCCCGGGCGTGCCCGGGGGCTCGGGCACGCCGGGGCTACTGGAGCGCGTACATGCGGATGACGACCGCGTCCTCTCCCTCGCCCGCGGGCCGGGCCAGGCCCACGAAGACCGTCTCGGCGAGCCAGCGATGCGCGGGGGCGTCGGTGCGGAAGACGGGGGAGGTGCGGTAGTAGTGACCGGCGTGGGTGACCTGGAGGTCACCGTCGTGCTGGTCGGGGCTGTCGGGGGCGGGGTGGTAGTAGCCGCGGTTGACGATGTCGATGACGGCGCCGTCGTCGGCCTGGATCAGATAGCGCGCGTCGAGCTGGCAGACCTCCCCGCGCGTACTGCTCCAGTCGCCGCCGCCCGCGAGGATCTTGCCGCTCAGCAGCGGCCCCTCCACGGTCCCGCCGACGATCGGGGTGAACTCGGTGACCTCGCCCTCGCCGTGGCCGATGTGCAGGGACTCGGTGAGGTGGGCGCGGATCTCGAACGCGTAGGTCAGGGCGGGGGAGAAGGGCATGATGTCACTCCGGTGGGCAGAGGGTTCGGGCGGGTGGTCGAGGTACGTCAGGCGGTAGCACCGCGCTTGGGGGTCCAGCCCCGGCGCGGCACCGAGTCGATCAGCTTGCGGGTGTACGCGGCGCCGGGCCGTTCGAGCACGGAGAGCGTGCGCCCTCGCTCGATGATCCGCCCGCGGTGCATCACCGCGATGTCCTCGCAGATGTGCTGGACGATGCCGAGGTCATGGGTGATGAACAGGTAGGCGGTGTCGCTCTGTTCGCGCAGCTCCCGCAGCAGCGTGACGATCTGGGCCTGCACGGACACGTCCAGGGCGGCGACCGCCTCGTCGAGCACCAGGACGCGGGGGCGCACGGCCACCGCGCGGGCGATGGCGACGCGCTGGCGCTGGCCTCCCGAGAGCGCGCGGGGCAGCGACCGCGCCTGGCCGGCGGTGAGACCCACCTGGTCCAGGAGTTCCGCCGTGCGCCGGGCCAGCGCGCTGCCGCGCAGGTCCGTGTGGTGTGCGAGGACTTCGCTGATGCTGTCCGCCACGCGCTGATGCCGGTCCAGTGAGGCGTACGGGTCCTGGAAGACCATCTGGACGTCCCCGGCGAAACTCCCGCGCACGGCGGTGCGGGCCCGGCGCCCCGGCAGGACCCGGCCGTCGAACCGTACGGTTCCGGCGGTCGGCGCCTCTAGGCCGGCGATCATGCGGGCGGTCGTGGTCTTGCCCGAGCCGGACTCACCGACCAGCGCGAGGGACGCGCCGGGGGCGAGCGACAGCCCGACGTCCTCGACCGCGACGAAGTCCCCGTAGGTTTTGCGCAGGCCGGCCGCTTCCAGGGCCGCAGGGGCGCCGGCGTCAGCCATGGCGCACCGTCCTTTCCGTACCGGGCGCCGCGTCGTCCGCGCCCGCGAGGAGGGGGAAATGGCAGGCGGTACGTCCGTCACCGGTCCGCTCCGGCAGCGGACGATCCGTCGTGCAGAGGTCGCGGGCCGCCGGGCAGCGGGGTGCGAACGCACAGCCGGGACCGGCCTCGGACGCCGACAGCGGTCGGCCCTCGATCGCCCGCAACGGCCTCGCACCCGTCCCCGGGTCGGGCCGTGCGGCAAGGAGGGCGCGGGTGTACGGATGACAGGACGCGTCGTGGAGGCGCGCGGCGGGCAGTTGCTCCACCACCGACCCCGCGTACATCACCGCGATGCTGTCGCAGACGGCCGCCGCCAGCGCCAGATCGTGCGTGATGAACAGCATCGCGAGGCCGCGCTGCTCCCGCGCCTCGTCGATGACGGCCATGACTTCGGCCTGTGTGGTGACGTCGAGGGCGGTGGTCGGCTCGTCCGCGAGGAGCAGCCGGGGCTCGCCGATCAGGGCCGCCGCGATCATGACGCGTTGCAGCAGCCCGCCGGACAGTTCGGCCGGGCGCTGGCGCAGCCGCCGCGGCGCGTCGGCGATGCCCACCTCGCGGAGGAGGTCCGTGGCCCGGGCCGTGGCGGCACCCTGGCGCTGCCCGCGCGTGGTGACCAGGCCCTCGGTGAGGAAGTCGCCGATGGTGCGCAGCGGATTGATGTGCGCCCGCGGGTCCTGGAAGATCATCGCCGCCCCGCTGCCGCGCAGCGCGCGCAGCGAGGCCGCGTCCATGGCGGTGACCGAGGCGCCGTCGAAGCGCACGTCGCCGCCGACCCGGGCACCGGGAGGCAGCAGCCGCAGCACCGAACGGGCGGTGAGCGACTTGCCCGAGCCGGACTCGCCCACCAGGCCCACGGCGCCGCCCGCCGGGACGGTGAGGTCCACGCGGTGGACGACGGCACGGTGTTCGCCCCGGACGGGCAGGGTGATGTGCAGGCCCTCGAACGCGAGCAGCGGAGTCTCCATGTGGTTCATCGGTCCTCCCCGAGGAGCCGCCGGGACAGACCGCTGCCCAGCAGATTGCAGGCGATGACGAAGACGACGATGACCAGACCGGCGTACAGCGACTGCTCGGGCTGGCCGGCGATGATGCCCGGCGCGCCGTTGGCCACCATCAACCCCCATTCCGCGGTGGGCGGTTGGGTGCCGAGCCCGATGAAGGAGAACGCCGCCACGTCGAGCATCGTGTAGCCGAACGAAGTGGTCGCCTGCACGAGGACGAGAGGCAGCAGATTCGGCAGCAGATGGCGCAGGCAGATCCGCCGGCCGGAAAGCCCCAGCAGGCCCAGCGCGGACACGTACGGAAGCGCGCGTTCGCGCAGGGCCGCGCTGCGCACGACGCGGGCGATGTACGGCAGATAGGCGAGGGAGAGGGTGATGACGGCGATGTCCAGGCCCGCCCCGAAGACCGCCGCGCCGACCACGGCAAGGACGAGTCCCGGGAAGCCGAAGACGAGGTCGAGGAAGGCGGAGACGACCCGGTCGTACCAGCCGCCGAGCCAGGCCGCAGACACCGCGAGCGCCGTGCCGGCCAGGCCCGCGGTCAGGGTGATGAGCGCGGGCGCGAGCAGACTGGGCCGCGCCCCGTACAGGAGACGGGAGAGGATGTCGCGCCCCGTGTCGTCCGTGCCGAGCCAGTGCGCCGCCGAGCTGCCCTGTGAAACGGCGAGCGGATCAACCGCGTTGGGGTCGTACGGCGCGAGCAGCGGGGCGAACACGGCGGCGAGGACCACGAGCGCCACGACGGTTCCGGCGGCGATCGGCACCCCCTGGCCGCGGGCGAGGGCGCGGACCCGGCCGAGCGGGAGCCTGCCGCCTGCGGCCGGGACCGACTGATAGGCGCTCATCGGCTTCCTCCCGGCGGAAGACGGTGGTCGAGTGCCGCGCTCAGCACGTCGACGGCGGTGTTGATCAGGGCGAACGCCACCACCGTGAGCAGCGCGAGAGCCTGCACGACGGCCAGGTCCTGCTTGGCGGCGCTCTGGATGAGGAGCGCCCCGACGCCGTTGAGGCCGAAGGCCTGTTCCACGATGGACGAGCCGGCGATCAGGCCCGCCACGGCGACCCCCGAGACGGAGACGATCGGTGCGGCGGCGTTGCGCAGGATGTGCTTGCGGACGATGCGGCTCTCCTTGATGCCCCGGCTGCGCGCGGTCTGCACATGCTCGGAGACCAGCTCGGCGCGGATCGCCGCGCGGGACACCTGGGCGACGTAGGCGAGCCATGAGGCGGCGAGGGCCAGGGCGGGCAGGGTGAGATGCTCCAGGCGGTCGGTGAATCCGGTGCCCGAGCCGTAGGCCGGGAACCAGCCGAGCCGCACGGCGAAGCCCCAGGTCAGCAGGACCGCCATGACGAAGACCGGCACCGCCATGAAGGTCGTGGAGAGCACCGTCACCACGGTGTCGGCCCACTCGCCGCGCAGGGCGGCCAGGGCGCCGAGGGCGACGCCGAAGGTGACGATGAGGAGGGCGGCGTAGGCGATCAGGAGAAGGGTGTTGCCGATCCGGGCGCCCAGCAGGTGGGTGACGGAGTCCTGGTAGCTGAGGGACTGTCCCGCGTCGCCCCGCAGCATGCCGGTCAGCCAGCGCCAGTAGCTCGCCGGGAACGGTTCGTCCAGGTGGTACTGGCGGTGAATTTCCGCGAGCAGCCGGGGACTTGGCTCCTTGCCCCCGCCGACCAGCAGCGTCGCCGGATCGCCGGGGGACAGGAACAGGGCGCCGTAGATGGCGACGCTCGCGATCAGCAGGGTCACCGCCAGGGCCGCCGCCCGGCGGACGACGAAGCGGGCGATCACGAGGTGCCCTTGCCGGTGCCGCCGAGGTGGGCCGCCCACGGCATGTTGAGGTAGGCGAAGGATGAAGGGGCGCCGCTGAGACGCTTGTTGAGGAACAGTCGCTCGTGCGGGGAGGCCAGGGGCACCACGGGCAGGTCGGCGCTGTAGCGCTGCTGTGCCCGGGTGAAGAGCCGGGCCGACTTCGTCGGCTCCGTGGCGGCCCGGGCCCGGTCGAGCAGCGAAGTGACCTCGGGGTCGCGGTACTTGGTCCAGTTGAACAGGGATTCCGGATCCGTGAGGAGCTGTGCGTACGAGATCGGGTCCGGGATCTCGACGTACCCGAGGACCATGGTCGCGTCCAGGCCCTTGCGCAGCGAGGCGTCGAAGAAGAGGCCCGACATCTGCGTCGGCTGCAACTGCTTGATGACTATCTTGATGCCGATCCGCTTGGCCCCCGCCTGGAGGAAGGTGAGGGTCTGCTGCGACTGCTGGTCTCCCGCGGCCATGGCGACGGTCAGCGTGCGCCGCTCGGTACGGGCCTGGTCCACCAGCTTCTCGGCCTTCTCCACGTCGACCCCGGGCACGGCGGGCAGGGCGTCGTACCCCTCGGCGTAGATGTCGGCTGCCTCGCCGTTCTCCCACACCAGCGGCGGGACGAAGGTCTTTAGCTTCTGTGCGGCGCCGGCGTACACGTTCTTGATCAGGTCGTCCCGGTCGAGGACGAGCGAGAGGGCCTCGGAAATCTTGCGGTCCGCAAGCGGTGAGTCCTCGCCGATCGCGGCGATGAAGTTCGTCTGCGCCGAGGGGCCGTGGTAGAGAGTGCCCACGTCGGCGGAGCCGAGGGCACGGGCGCCCGCCGAACTGATCTCGTAACTGCCGTCGACCTCGCCGGACAGCAGGGCGCTGGTGAGCGTGGAGCCGTCGGTGATGAACGTGAACCTCAGCTTCTTGATCTTCGGCCGGAGCGAGGTGTCCCAGTACTCCGCGTTGCGCGTGGCGGTGATGGACTCGCCGGGTTTCCACGACGCCAGCTCGAAGGGGCCCGTGCACATCAGTCCGCCCTTGGCGCTTCCGTAGGCGCGCCCGGCCTTCTTCACGTACGCGGCTTCGTTGACCGTGCCGAAGCTGGTGGCGAGCCCTTTGAAGAACATCTCGTCGGGGGACTCGAAGCGGACGGTCACCTGGTGTGCGCCGGTCGCGGTGATCGTCTTGACCCGGGCGAGGAGACTCGCGTTGACGCTCTGCGTCGCGGGGTCCCCCTGGCGCCGCAGACTGCTGACGACGTCGCCCGCGGTCATGGGGTGCCCGTTCCAGAACCTCACGCCCTTGCGGAGGTTGAGGACCAGCGTCTTGTCGTCGGGCCTGCTCCAGGAGGAGGCGAGGCCGGGGGCGATGGAGTAGTCGGGCTCCAGCCGCAGCAGCGAGTCGCAGAGGTTGGCCTTGACGGTGCTCGGCGAGTAGTCGGCGACCTTCGCCGAGTCCAGCGTCCTCGGCTCGCCCATGGGCAGGTTCCAGGTGACGTCGTCGAGGGCGCCCGTGGCGGCGGGCGTGGTCAGCGTGAGCTTCCGGGGGCCCGGTGCCGGATCGGCGGTGGTGCCCGACGTACAAGCGGTCGCGGTGAGCAGGACGCACAGGGCGCCGCCGGCGGCCGGGGCGGTGATTCTGGGAGCCTTCATGAGGGAGCACCTCGGGGAGGGAGTCGGATCGCTGCGGAAGTGTTCTTTCGGCCGGGTGTGGGGTGCGGGGGAGCCGTCGGAGCGCGGAGTGCGCGTCGGTGTGCGGGGCGACGCGGGCGGTTCAGGGGCCGGTCGGGGGCATGACCGTGACGGTCAGCCGGGACGGGCGGGCGCCGCCGGAGTACAGGGTCTGGGTGCTGGGCTTCGTGGTGAGCGCTGTCCAGGGGTTCTCGCCGGTGCCCGGCGCGGGCAGGAAGAGGGGATGGTCGCTGCCGGCCAGGAGCAGTGCGAGGCGGTGGCCGGGGCGCAGCCGGTAGCCGGTGTGCCCGAGGTCGAGACGGATCTCGTCGGCCGTCCCCGCGGCGCGCACCGCCACCTGGCCTCGCGCGATCTGATGTGCGCGCCCGTCCGGCCCGAGGTCGACGAGCTTGGCGAATACGTCGAACTCCGGCGCTGTGCCGGTGACATGGAGACAGACGCCGACCGGGCCCGCCAGATCCAGGGGCTCGCTCACCGCGGGCGCGGAGAATACGAGCACGTCATCGCGGGCGGCCACCGGCGCGAGGTCCGGGTAGGCGTGCAGAAAGGCGAACGAGTCCTCGACCAGGGAGGGCACCGGTGAGTCCGGGTCGTGCGCCCACTGGGCCGCCTGGTCGTCCCCGGCGGGCGCGTCGGCCAGCGAGGCGCCCGGCAGCGGGCCGCTCGCACGGGCCAAGTCGGCGAGGTGGAAGGTCCGTTCGGTGCTTTCGGCGGGCGGCCAGGCGGTCGCGGTCCGCCAGTCGGCATGGCCGAGTTCCCATGTCACCCTGGACAGCGAGGATACCGGCCGTACGCCCTTCAGGAACACGTCGAAGAAGTCGATGGCCGGGTTCGCGTACTCCGGGAGCATCCGGGCGAGGGCGTCCTCATCGGTGTTGTGGTTGTCCTCGTCACGGACCGGCGCCTGCGCGAGGCGGTAGTTCTCGTGGTCGACCGCGCCGGCCCGCAGATACTGCACGGCGTCCCAGCCCGGCCGCGACGCGAGTTCCAGGTAGTCCCGCATGTGCGCCGTGACGATGTTGTCGAACCACCCCACGCAGTGCAGCACCGGCACCGGCCGTGCGTCGAAGGGGTGCAGCCCCGGCTGCGTCGACAGGCCGGCCGGCCGGGGCGCCAGCAGGTCGAACCAGAGGGAGCGGGCCCCGATGGCGCGGAACGCCTCCTCGTACTGCTCGATGACGGGGCGTCTGGAGCGGTCGACGCGGTAGTCGTAGGAGTCGTTGTCCACCCAGTGGTGGGCGAAGTACTCGACGCCCTCCAGCCAGACGGGCGAGGCCTGCCCCTCGGGGTGCCAGATGGTGTTGAAGTCGGCGGCGGTCATCCGGGGCACGATCGCCCGCAGGGCCGGATGCTGGGCGGCGACGGCGGCCCACTGCGTGAACCCGTAGTAGGAGTCGCCGAACATGCCGACGCTCCCGTCCGACCAGCTCTGGTGGACGATCCAGTCGATGGCGTCGTGGCCGTCCTGCGACTCCCGCAGGAAGGGCACCGTCGTGCCGCCCGAGCGGAACTTGCCCCGCACGTCCTGCACCACCACCGCGTAGCCGCGGGCGGTGAAGAGGCGCGCGATGCGGTCGAAGTACACGTAGCGGCTGTTCTTGTCGTAGGGCAGCCGCACGAGCACCGCGGGGAACGCCGCGTCGTCCCGCGGGTCCGCGGCGAGGCGGGGGAGGTAGACGTCGGTGGCGAGTCGCACGCCGTCGCGCATGCGGACCATGTACTGCCGGGCGGTCTCGGCGGGGGGCGCCGCGCCGATCCGCTCGAAGGTGAAGGGCATGGGAATTCTCCGGCCACATGAGATACAACGGCGTTGTGTAACGTCGTTGTATGACAACATTGCAGCAGTTCGCCACCGCGTCAACACTCCGTATCGAGGTCGATTTGAGGTCTCGGGATCGATTTGAGGTCGATGACATGCCGATCGAGGTAGACACAGCCCAGCGGCTCGACGAGATCGCCGCCGCCACCATCCGGGTGGCCCGCGAGCGAGGGGTGCGCGCCGTGACCATCCGCGCGGTCGCCGAGCAGCTCGGCGGCTCGACGGCCATGGTCACCAACTACGTCCCGAGCCGCTCCGATCTGATGGCCAACGCGCTGCGGCACGCGGAGGAGGAATGGGGGCGCGAGGTGGAAGACGTCCTCGAAGGCACGCGGGGGGCCGAGCGTCTCGCGGCGTTCGCGCGCTGGATGTGCACCACCCGCGACGACGACGAGGTGCTGCGCAGGCTCCTGATGGAGACCGTCGGTGCGGCGTCGGGGGCGGGCGCGGCTGTCGGGCGCGAGGTCGACCTGGTCCGGACACTGGCGCGTACCCAGCGCGACGAGTTGGAGGAGGTGACCGTCGCCGCGGGCACGCCGGCCCCGGAGTTGGCGGCGGACGTCCTGCATCTGCTGTTCCGCGGGTACTGGCTCGCCACGCTGGAGGACCCCGAGGGGTGGTCGGACGAGCGGGGGGCGCGGGCCGTGCTCGCCGCGGTCGAGCTGCTCCAGAGCGGGGCGGCCGAGGGGGGTGCCGGGCCCGGGGAGCGAGGCGCCAAGTCTTGACAAGCCGGGTGCGGGGCGTGACGCTGAGCTTCGATCAAACGCCGTTGTATCACGGCGTTTGATATCCGCGCGGAGCGGTCCTCCGCCGCGCTTTCCGTACGACCGGGCGATCTCCCGGACGCCGGGGCAGTCTCCCGGCCGCCGGACAGACGCCGGGGTGCGGGCGCCCCCTTCCCCAGAGGCGAGAGGCGATCATGGAAACCCGGAATCCTGCTGCCGAGCCGTGGCAGCGCACCGCCACCGACCTGGCCGACGCCATCCGCAGGCGCGAGGTCTCGTCCGTGGAGGTCGTACGGTCCTGCCTCGCGCGCATCGAGCAGACCAACCCGCGACTCGCGGCGCTGGTGGACATCCGCCCCGAGGAAGCGCTGGCCGACGCGCGCCGCGCCGACCGGGACGTCGCCGCGGGAGTCGAACTCGGCCCGCTGCACGGCGTACCGGTCTCCACCAAGATCAATACGGACCAGCGGGGCCGCGTCACGAGCCACGGCGTCGCCGCCCTCGCGGGCCGCCCCGCCGAAGGGGACGCGGCCTGCGTCACGGCCCTGCGGGAGGCGGGCGCCGTCCTGCTCGGCCGGAGCAACGCCCCCGCCTTCTCCTACCGTTGGTTCTCCACCAACGCCCTGCACGGCCGCACCCTCAACCCCTGGGACGCCACCCGCACCCCCGGCGGCTCCAGCGGCGGCGCCTCCAGCAGCCTCGCCGCCGGCATGACACCGATCGCGCAGGGCAACGACATCGGCGGCTCGATCCGCTACCCCGCGGCCTGCTGCGGCGTGGTCGGCATCCGCCCCACCGTCGGCCGCGTCTCCGGCTGGACGCCGCCCGCCTACGCCGACACCCCCGCGGGCCGCCGGCAGATCGACGTCCCGCCCACGGTTCAGGCGTGCGCCGTAGAGGGGCCGTTGGCCAGATCGGTGGCCGACGCCCGACTCGCGCTGCACGTCATGACCACCCCCGATCTGCGCGACCCGTACGGCATCCCCGCCGCGCCCGTCCGACTCCCGGAAGGCGTCAAGGCCAAGGTCACGGTGGTGCGCGGCATCGGCACGGTGAAGAACCACCCCGCCGTCGACCGGGCCGTCACCGAAGCCGCCGCCCAGCTCGCCGAAGCCGGGCACGAGGTCGAGGAGCTCGACGATCTGCCGCTGCTCGCCGAGGCCGCACGCATCTGGGCCCTGCTGATCTACGAGGACTTCCGCCCGATGCTCCCGCTGGTGAACGACGTCGGCGACGACGACATCCGCACCTCGCTGCGGTACTCCTTCGGCGCCGCCGCGGCGATCTGGGGCGAGCGCCCGTCCCTCGAGACGTACATCCAGGGCTGGGCGCGCCGCGCCTCGCTCATCACCCGGCTCCAGCAACTCCTGGGCAACCACCGGGTGTTGCTCACCCCCGTCTGCGCCGAGCCGGCGTTCGAGCAGGACGCGGACATCGCGAGCCCCGAACGTGCCGCCGAACTCGTCGCGGCCATGTGGCCGATGGCAGCCGTGCCCGTCCTGGGCTTCCCCGCCGTCACGGTGCCGTCGTCACTGAGCGACGGCCTGCCGGTGAGTGTCCAGCTCATCGGCGGCCGGTACGCGGAGGAGCGCATCCTCGACGCGGCCCGGGCCATCGAGGACCGCACCCCCCGCTTCCTGCCGCCCCTCGGGACCGGTTAGGGGTCCGGTGCCCCGGCTTACCGGGCGGTCCGAAGGCCGGTGGCCGGGTGGTGTTTTCTCCCGGTGTCAAGCTTCCTTCTTTTGGCCGGAAGCCGCCGCGGCGCGCTCGAAGGCGGGCTGCCGCACGGGCCGCCGGCCGCACCGTGGTGCGCGGTCCTCGGCGGCCCGGTCTCCGCGACCGCGGTCGCCCTGTGGGAACCGCACCGGACGCGCACCCGCCACGGCGTCCGCATCCGGCGCTGGAGACGGCGTCAACAGGGGCCAAATCAAGCCCAGTTGACAATTCCGGAACGGCTCGGAACCGCCGGTGGCGGTAGCCCGGGAGATTCACGTCGTCACAGGTCACAGGGTGTGTCCTTGTCGTCACGGCGTGCCGGGGGCCGCGCCGGCCGGTGCGTCCAGTCCCAAGGGTTGAACACGAATTCCACACACCCCCTCTACACGGCGACCCCGATGGTCTAAATTGACCGTGCTTCAGCTGTTCGAGCATGAAGCGACCAACAAACATCAATAGGTCCGGCGCTAGAGGCAGGCGGCAGTCGCGTCCCCGGCGCCAGACGCGGAAGTTGTCAACACCGGGGCCCGGAAGGGGCCTTGGGTGCGGGGAGCACCCGGGGTTTCGACGGGTTCCCAGGCATGGCAACTCGAACGTCTGGCAGGTCACGCGAGTCTGCTGCCCGTCGGGGTGGGCTGTGCCGATATCGGCGAGGCAGCCGGGATGTTGCACGCGGAGGGTGGGGGCCTTCCGCCGGGGGAAGAACGGCGCGACGCGGGAGGCGGGGGCCTCCCGTAGGGGGAAGAAGAGCGCGACTCGGGGGGCGGGGGTCTCCTGAGGGAACCAGGCGACCTGTGGGGGGTCCGGTGCAGCAGGGGGAATTAGTCGACCCGTTTCCGTCGGCGCGAGGGCGTCTGACCAACGGGACCATCAGACGACCGGCCAGTGACTGGGAACAGCGGTACCGCCGTACCGTGATCATCAGCGACACGGTGGTCACCGCCGTCGTGGTGGCGTCCATCGGCATCTTCTTCGGTGCCAGGGACGCGGCCAACTGGCACGAGAAGTGGGGCATCCTCGCCTTCGGCACCGAACTTCTGGTGCTGGCGGCGCTCGCGATGAGCCGGGCCTGGGTTCCGGCCGTACTCGGCCAGGGCGCCGAGGAATTCCGCCGGCTCGGGCGCTCCCTGTTCACGGCGGTCGTCGTACTGGCGCTCGGCGGGATCGCTCTCACCTCGCGCAACATCAAACTCTGGATCTTCGTCGCGGTCCCCGCGATCGCGCTCGTCACCATGACGGCGAGATATCTGCTGCGCCTGTGGCTGCACAAGCAGCGCAAGGAAGGGCGGTGCCTGCGCCCGGTGCTCGCCGCCGGCAGCCTGGCCACCGTCAGTGACCTGATCGCCCGCACCCGCAAGTTCCCGCATCTGGGCTGGCAGGTGGACGCGGTGTGCACGACGGACGGTCTCGGGCTCGACGGAGACCGACTCGACGGCGTGCCGGTCGTCGGCCAGCTGACGGACGTCGCGAACCACGTGCACCGCGACGGCTACCGCGTCGTCGCGGTCACCCCGGACCCGCACTGGTCACCGGACCGGCTGCAACGCCTTGCCTGGAACCTGGAGGGCAGCGACGCCGAGATGGTCGTGGCCCCGGTCCTCATGGAGGTGGCCGGACCGCGGCTGCACGTGGACGCGGTGCTCGGAATCCCGCTCCTGCGGGTCAGCATGCCGGCCTTCACCGGGGGGCGCCGGGTGGTCAAAGGAGTGGTCGACCGCCTCGGCGCCGCGATCCTGCTGGTGCTTTTCGCGCCGCTGATGGTGCTCGTCGGCCTGCTCGTCCTCGCGGAGAGCCGGGGCGGGGCGCTCTACCGCCAGCGCAGAGTCGGCAAGGACGGCCGCGAGTTCACCATCTTCAAGTTCCGCACGATGGTGGTCGGGGCCGACGCGGCACGCGCCCAGCTCGCCCACCGCAACGAAGGCGCGGGGCTGCTGTTCAAACTGCGCCGGGACCCGCGGGTGACCCGGGTGGGAGCCGTGCTCAGGCGGTACTCGATCGACGAGCTCCCGCAGCTTTTCAACGTACTGACCGGATCGATGTCGCTCGTCGGCCCGCGGCCTCCGCTGCCGGAGGAATCCGCCGCCTACGGCCCGGACATCCGGCGGCGGCTCCTGGTCAAGCCCGGCCTCACCGGCCTGTGGCAGATCAGCGGCCGCAGTGACCTGCCGTGGGAAGAGGCGGTCCGGCTCGACCTGCGCTACGTGGAGGACTGGTCGCTCGCCCTGGACACGGTGATCTTGTGGAAGACGCTGCGTGCGGTGCTCTATGGCCAGGGGGCCTACTGATGCGCGGGGTGCGTCGCCCGCCGGGCGCGCGGATCGCAGGCCGTGGGGGCCTGCTTGGGGGGATGGACGGGGTATGAGAGTCAGCGTTTTCGGTCTGGGTTACGTGGGCTGCGTGTCGGCGGCGTGCCTGGCCAGCATGGGCCACGAGGTCATCGGGGTGGACGTCAACCAGGTCAAGGTCGACCTGGTCAACGACGGCAAGGCACCGGTGGTCGAGGAGCGGATCGGCGAGCTCACGGCCGAGGTCGTACGGAGCGGTGCGCTGCGCGCCACCGTCGACGTCCGCGAGGCGATCATGGGCAGCGAGGTGTCGCTGATCTGCGTGGGCACGCCCTCGGAGCCCAACGGCAGCCTGTGCACCACGTACTTGGAGCGGGTCACCGAGCAGATCGGCGCCGCGGTGGCCGAGCGGGGCGGGCGGCAGACCGTCGTCTTCCGCAGCACCATGCTGCCGGGCACCTGCCTGAACCTGCTCGTGCCGATCCTGGAGAAGGCCCTCGGCGGCACCGCCGGGGTGGACATCGGGGTCGCGGTCAACCCGGAGTTCCTGCGCGAGGGCACGAGCGTGCGGGACTTCTTCGACCCGCCCAAGACCGTCATCGGCGAACTCGACCCGGCGAGCGGCGACGTGGTCGCGTCGCTGTACGAGAGCGTGCCCGGCGAGGTGTTCCGGGTGCCGGTGCCGACGGCCGAGGCGATCAAGTACGCCGACAACGCGTTCCACGGCCTGAAGATCGGCTTCGCGAACGAACTGGGCGCGGTGTGCCAGGCGCTCGGCGTCGAC
Source organism: Streptomyces longisporoflavus (assembly GCF_014649775.1). Classification (GTDB taxonomy): domain Bacteria; phylum Actinomycetota; class Actinomycetes; order Streptomycetales; family Streptomycetaceae; genus Streptomyces; species Streptomyces longisporoflavus. The sequence goes on from NZ_BMTR01000006.1 coordinate 32,884, forward strand.
TCGCACCAGGTCATGGACGTGTTCCTGGCCGACCGCAAGCTCAACATCAGCCCCGCCTACCTGCGGCCCGGCTTCGCCTTCGGCGGCTCCTGCCTGCCCAAGGACTTACGCAGCCTGGTGTACGCGGCACAGCGGGCGGACATCTCGGTGCCGATCCTCTCCCACGTGCTGCCCTCCAACGCGGACCACCTGCAGCGCGCGGTGGAGCTGGTCGAGCGCACCGGCAAGCGCCGTGTGGGCCTGTTCGGTCTCTCCTTCAAGCCAGGCACCGACGACCTGCGCGAGAGCCCGCTCGTCGAGCTGGCCGAGAGACTCTTCGGCAAGGGCTACGACCTGCGGATCTACGACGCCAACGTCAGCCTCTCGCGGCTGATCGGCGCCAACCGCGAGTACATCGAGACCCGCCTCCCGCACCTCGCCCAGCTGCTCGCGGACTCCGCCGAAGAAGTGGTCGAGCACTCCGAGGTGTGTCTGGTCGGAACCAAGGATCCGGCCGTCCTCTCGGCGCTGCCCCACGGGGCAGGACCGGTGCTCATTGATCTGATCCGCCTACCCGACGCCGAAGCGCGCCGGACAGAACCGGGGTACGTAGGCCTTGCTTGGTAATGCAACGAGCGGCGGCGGGCCTGCCCGCCGCGCGCTGATCTTGGTGGAAAACCTGTCGGTGCCGTTCGATCGGCGGGTGTGGCAGGAGTGCACGACACTGCGCGACGCGGGCTGGAAGGTGCACGTCATCTGCCCGCAGGGCACCAAACGGGACACGGAGGCGGAGGTCGAGATCGACGGGGTGCGGATCCACCGCTACCCGTTGCAAGCGGCCACCGGAGGGCCGTCCGGCTATCTGCGCGAGTACGGATCGGCCCTGTGGCACACGGCCCGCCTGATCCGCAAGGTCGGCCCGGTCCATGTGGTGCACGCCTGCAACCCGCCCGACCTGCTGTTCCTGCCCGCACGGTGGCTGCGGCGGCGCGGCGCGCGGTTCATCTTCGACCAGCACGACCTGGTGCCCGAGCTGTACCTCTCCCGGTTCGACCGAGGCGAGGACCTGCTCTACCGCGCCGTGTGCGCCCTCGAACGGCTGACGTACCGGGCCGCGGACGTCGTCCTCGCAACGAACGAGAGCTACCGCGACGTCGCGGTGCGGCGTGGCGGCAAGCGGCCGCAGGACGTGTTCGTGGTGCGCAGCGCGCCCGCGGTCGACCGGTTCCAACCGGTGCCGCCCGAGCCGGAGTTGAAGCGCGGCAAGCCTCATCTGCTGTGCTACCTCGGCGTCATGGGCCCGCAGGACGGCGTCGACTACGCGCTGCGGTCCCTGGCCAAACTCCGTGACGACCTCGGGCGTACCGACTGGCACGCGGTGTTCGTCGGTTCCGGTGACGCCTTCGACGCGATGGTGGAACTGTCGCGGCAGCTCGGGCTCACCGACCAGGTGGAGTTCACCGGGCGCATCCCGGACGCCGACCTGGTGCGCTACCTCTCCACCGCGGACGTGTGCCTGTCCCCGGACCCGCGCAATCCGCTCAACGACGTGTCGACCATGAACAAGGTCCTGGAGTACATGGCCATGGGCCGGCCGATCGTCTCCTTCGACCTGCGGGAGGCGCGCGTCTCCGCCGGCGACGCCGCCGTGTACGCGCCCGCCGACGACGAGGCCGAATTCGCCAGACTCACCGCGCTGCTCCTCGACGACCCGGAAAAGCGGGCCAGAATGGGCAAGCTCGGCCAGGAGCGGGTCAGCGGACCGCTGTCCTGGGAGAACTCACAGGCGTCGCTGCTCGCCGCCTACGCCGTCGCCTGCCGCGACCACGCCCGTGTGGGCGGCACCCCGATCCGGAAGGGGAGGAGGCGGCGACGTTGAGCGAGGACACCATACGTCTGGTGACGATCGGACGGATCTTCCGCAGGCGCTGGCGGCTGCTCGCCGTCGTCGCCCTGGCGGGCGCACTCCTCGGCTACGGCGCCTCGTTGGTGCTGTTCCCGCCGCGCTACACGGCATCGGCGTCCGTACTGCTGCCGGGCGCGTGGGAGGAACGCGAGCTGCTCACCCAGGTGAACGTCGCGACCAGTTCGTCGGTCGTCGACCGGGCGGCCGGCGCGCTCGACTGGACGGACGGCGACGGCAGCGAACTCATCGACCAGGTGAGCGCCAAAGCAGCCGACGGCAACATCGTCGAGATCTCGGGTACGGCCGACACCCCGGAGCATGCCCAGCAGCTCGCCGACCGGGTGGCCAAGGAGTTCGTCACCTTCGCCACCCGGGTCGCGGGCGGCAGCACCGACCCCGCACGCGCCTCGGGCCCCGAGGCGCTGCGGAAGAAGGTCGAGGAGACCAACCGCCGCATCAGCGAACTGGCCAAGGCGGCCGATCCGGGACAGACCGTGGAGAGCGTGCAGGCCCGCACCTCGCTCGAGAAATTGCGCAGCTCGCTGGAGGAGGCCATGAAGAAGCTTGAAGAGGCCGACCCGGCGACCGGAAAGGCCGGCATGGTCGTCATGGGAAACGCGGTCCTGCCGACCGGCGAGGCACCGCCGACGAGGACGCAGCTCATGGTCGGCGGGGCGCTGCTTTCCCTGCTGGCCGCGGTCATCGCCCACCTCACCGCGGCACGGTCCGATCGCCGCCTGCGCGCCGAACCGCAGATCGCCGCGGCGCTGGGCTCGACGGTCATCGGCACCGTCGACGTGCCCGGCGGACGGACCGCGCACCGGCCCCGGGGCGGCGGCCCGCGGGCCCGGGCGCGCCGTTTCCTCGGCCTCGACACCCGCTGGAACACACCGGCCCCCCTGCCCTCCGACGAGGCGGGCAGACAGCTCCGCTACCGGCGCGTGTGCGCGCGTATCCGGATCCAACTGCCGGGCTCCCGCGGGCTGCTCGTGGTCGTACCGGACGGTGACGAGATCGGCCGCCAGGCCGCCGGGCGGCTCGTCGACGAGGCCGGGAACGATCCGCACATGCGCCTTGTGGACGTCTCGGTGTCCCGGCCGGTGGTGCCCGACCGCGAGGCCGAGTCCGGCGCCCTGGTCGTGCTGAGCGCGGGCAGTTGGACCGCGGGTGACCTCGCCGCCATCGCCGACGCGTGTGCGGACGGCAGGCACGAGGTCGTCGGCGTCGTCGTCGCCGGCACGGTCCGGGCCCGTCCCGGCCGGTCAACCGGAGACCCCGCGCGGAACGCCACACCCGCGCTCGCGGGCCGCGGCCAAGCGACGGGGGGCCCGGCGTGACGACCGACACGACCCCGGAGCCGTCGCCGGCCGCTCCGCTGCTGAACCTCCAGGCGCTGGTGGTGGCGGTGCGCAGGCGCCGCCGCCTCTGGTGCTCCCTGGCAGTCCTCGGGCTGCTGCTCGGCGCGGCGGTGGCGGTCCTGCGACCGCCGCCCCCGGCCGCCATGGCCAAGGTGCTCGTCGCGCACCAGGAGGACCAGCCGAACGACACCGGCACCCTGATCCGCACCGACGTGGAGGTACTGCAGACCACGCGGATCGCCGACAAGGCCCTGAAGTCCCTCAAGTCACCGGTGAAACCGGAGGACTTCCTGCAGGACTACCGGGGCACCGGCGTGACCAACAATCTGCTGCAGATCGACGTGACGGGTGACAGCGACGCGGACGCGGTGGCCCGGGCGAAGGCCCTGGCGGACGCGTTCATCGCGGACCACATACGGCGGATGCAGGCGGCCGCGAAGGCCGAGTCCAAGGCCCTGCGCGACCAGGGCGACCGCATGCGCAACGAACTCGCCCGGGTCAACAAGTCGATCGGGGGCAGGACACCGGAGAGCGACCCCGGGTCGTCGGCGAGCATGGAGTCGCTCTTCGCCCGCCGGGCCGAACTGACCTCCCGGATCGCCGATTTCGACCAGCGCGCCGAAGAGGCGCGGATGGGCGCGCCCCGGATCATCGCCGGCACCCAGATCGTGGACGATCCGCGCGCGGTGGAACACTCCCTGCCGATGGCCGTCGTGACCAACGCCGGGATCGGGCTCGTCCTCGGGCTCGTCCTCGGGCTCGCGGTGGCCGCGGTCGGTTCGGTGGTGGCGGACCGTCCCGTCCTCCGCCGGGAGATCGCCGCGAACCTCGGCGCCTCGGTCATCGCGGAGCTGCGGCGCGTGCCCCGCCGGCCGATCAGGCTCTGGCAGCTGCGACGGACCCGTGCGGCACACGAACGGCTCGTATCGACCCTGGCCCGCACCGTGCGCGACTCCGCGGAATCGGTGTCGCTCCTGGAGCTGGGCTGTGCGCACAGCACGAGCGTGCTCGCCATCGACCTCGCCAAGGCGCTGTCGGAGGAGGGCCCCGTCGTCATCATCGATGACCTGCCGGCCCTGCAACGCGCCGGCCGCGGCCAGGAGCCGGGAGGCCCGGCCGTGGTCAGCGCCGACCGCGCCGCCACCGTGCCGCATCAGATGCGCCGGCTCGGTGTCGGCTCCGTCGCACCCGGCACGGCGTGGACCGGCCTGCAGGACCTCGGTTCCCAGACCGTGCTCGTCGTGCGCGCCGGGCACGGCAGCACCGCGTGGCTGCACACCGTGGCGCGGCAGCTCGCGGACCTGCTCATCCCGGTGATCGGTGTGGTGCTCGTCGACCCCGATCCGCGGGACCGGACCGACGGCACCCTGTGGGACGGCCGGCACACCGCGCTGCGCGGCCACAACGAACGCCTTGCCCGGCAGAACGCGGCAGGCAGGCAGCCGGCGGAGCGGCCGTCATGGTCAGTACGAGTCCCGGACAGCGACCAGGAAGCGCGGTAAGACATGTGTGGCATCGCAGGCACCTACAGATGGCCGGACGGGAAAGCCGTGACCGACCGGCTCACCGATGTCCTCGCCCACCGCGGACCGGACGGGGCGGGCCGCTACGGCCACCGGGCCGCTGACGGCGAAGTGCAGCTCGGGCACCGCCGCCTGTCCATCATCGACCTGTCCGAGACCGGCGCCCAGCCGATGGTCTCGGGCGGACTCGCCCTGACGTACAACGGCGAGCTGTACAACGCGCCCGAGCTGCGCGCCGAACTGGAGGCCGGCGGGGTGCGCTTCCGCGGCACCTCCGACACCGAGGTGCTGCTCGAGGCGTGGCGGCGCTGGGGCACCGACTGCCTGCCCCGGCTGCGCGGCATGTTCGCCTTCGGCGTCTTCGACGAGCGGACCGGTGAACTGGTGCTGGCCCGCGACCAGCTCGGCATCAAACCGCTGTTCCTGCTGCGGCGCGGCGGTGGCCTCGTCTTCGCCTCCGAGCTCAAGGCGCTCGCCGCCGTGACCGGCGGCTCGCTCCAGGTGGACGACGCGGCGCTGGTGGCCTCGCTGCTGTACTACTGGGTGCCGGACTCGCGTTGCGCGTTCCGCGAGGCGGAGAAGCTGCCGCCGGGCAGCTGGCTCAGGTGCCGGCCCGACGGCCGGGTGGAGCGCGGGCAGTACTGGAACCTGCGCGACGTCGCCGCCGAGGGGCAGGAGCGGGCCCGCAGCGGCGAACTGCCGGACCTGGCCGCCGTCGTCGAGGAGTCGACCCGGCAGCACCTGCTCTCCGACGTGCCCGTGGCGACCTTCCTCTCCGGCGGACTCGACTCCAGCTACCTCACCGCGCTCGCTGCCCGGGACCGGCCCGGGATCTCCGCTTACACGATCGGGTTCCGCCCCGAGGACGCCAAGTTCGAGGCGATGCCGGACGACCTGCGCTACGCCCGGCAGGTCGCCGAGCAGTTCGGCGTCGACCTGCACGAGATCGAGATCGCCCCGAACGTGCTCGACCTGCTGCCGCGGATGACGCACCACCTGGACGAGCCGATCGGCGACCCGGCCGCGATCAACACCTTCCTGATCTGCTCGGCGGCCCGCGAGGCCGGGATCAAGGTGATGCTCTCGGGGATGGGCGCCGACGAACTGTTCGCCGGCTACCGCAAGCACCTGGCCAACGTGCTCGCGCTGCGCTACCAGCGCGTCCCGCGGCCCCTGCGGCGCGGCCTGTCCAGGGCGGTGGACCGGCTGCCGGTCGCCACGGCCCGCCGGGGATTCCGCTCGGTGCGCTTCGCGAAGCGGTTCCTCTCCTTCGCCGATCTGTCGGAGGAGGCCGCGTTCCGGCGCAGCTACACCATGTACGACCAGGACGAGCTGCTCGCCCTGGTCAATCCGGACCTGGCCGGGACGGTCGAGGACGTACTGACCGAACACGCGGACATCTACGAGGACAACACGCTCGACGACTTCGTCAACCGCATGTGCCTGGGCGATGCCCGGATGTTCCTGCCGGGCCTGAACCTCGCCTACACCGACCGCTCCAGCATGGCCGCGTCGACCGAGGTGCGGGTGCCGTACGTGGACGTCGAGGTGGTCAAGGCGGCGTTCGCCCTGCCCGGCGATCGCAAGATCGTCGGACGGCAGAGCAAGGCCGTCCTCAAGGAGGCGGCCACCTCGATCCTGCCCGGGGAGATCGCGTACCGGCCCAAGGGCCTGTTCAGCGCCCCGCTGCGGGCCTGGATGAGCCGGGATCTGGCACCGCTGGTGCGCGAGGTGGTCAACGACGGAGTGCTGGTCAGTTCCGGGATCCTGCGCCGCGAAGCGCTGGAGCGGATGGTCGCCGAGGACGCCGCGGGGCAGCGAGACTTCTCCAAGCATCTGTGGCACGTGCTGACCCTCGAGTACTGGTATCGCGACGCGACCTCCGGCTCCGGCCAGAGGCAAGCGGCTTGACGGCGTTGGAAGTTGAAACAAGAGGAGCTCGGGTGAAGCAGGTCGTACAGAACTACAAGAGCGGCGAACTGGCGCTGCTCGACGTCCCGGTGCCGGGATGCAAGCCGGGCGGAGTGCTCGTCCGGAGCGCCTACTCGCTGATATCCACCGGGACCGAGCTCATGAAGGTGTCCGAGGCCGGCATGTCGATGGTGGGCAAGGCCCGCTCCCGGCCCGACCAGGTGGCCAAGGTCGTGCAGAGCGTGGCCACCAACGGAGTGCCCGCCACCTACCGCAAGGTGATGGGCAAGCTGGACTCCTACACCCCCCTCGGCTACTCGCTGTGCGGGGTGGTCGAGCAGGTCGGCGCCGGGGTCGACGACGTGAAGGTCGGCGACCTCGTGGCCTGCGCCGGCAACGAGCACGCGCTGCACGCCGAGCTCAACTGGGTGCCCAAGAACCTCTACGCCCCCGTGCCCGAAGGGCTCGCGCCGCGGCACGCGGCCTTCGGCACCGTCGGGTCGATCGCGATGCAGGGCGTCCGCCAGGGCGAGCCGCAGCTCGGCGAGGTGGCTCTTGTCGTCGGCCTCGGCCTGATCGGGCAGCTGGTGGTGCAGCTCCTCGTCGCGGCGGGAGTCCGCGTCGTCGGGGCCGACCCCGACCCGGCCCGCTGCGAGCTCGCCGAGCGCCTGGGCGCCGCGGCCTGCGGCGATCCGGGCTCCGCGGCCGTGGAAGCCGCCGTCGCCGAACTTACCGGCGGGCACGGCGTGGACCAGACGTACCTGGCCGCCGGTGGTGGCAGCAACCAGCCCGTCGAGCTGGCCGCCCGGCTCAGCAGGGACCGCGGCAGGGTTGTCGACATCGGCAAGTGCCGCCTTGACCTGCCGTGGAACGCGTACTACGAGAAGGAGCTCGACGTCCGGTTCTCCCGCTCCTACGGCCCCGGGCGCTACGACCCGGAGTACGAGCTCGAAGGGCGTGATTACCCGATCGGTTACGTGCGCTGGACCGAGCGCCGCAACCTGGCGTGCTTCCTCGACCTGGTCGCCCGCGGCTGCGTCGACGTGGAGCCCCTGATCTCCCATGTCGCCGACTTCGACGACGCCGTGGAGACGTACCAGAGCCTGAAGGACGGCGAGTTGAAGGCCGTGGCCGTGCTGTTCCGCTACGCCGAGCAGGCGGCGGCGGAAGCAGGGCCCCGGACGGTGGCCGTGCCCTCGGCGACCGTGCGGCCGAGGGCGGCCCGCTCCGTCAGGACTCCGGTGCGCGTGGCGTTCGTCGGGGCGGGCAACTACGCCACCTCGATGCTGCTGCCGCACCTGACGGGCCGCGAGGGCGTCGAGTTGTCCACGGTCGTCACGACGACGGCGCTCTCCGCGGCCAACGCGAAGCGCAAGTTCGGCTTCACCGATGCGACCACGGATCTGGACGCCGTGCTCGGCGACAGTGCCGTCGACGCGGTGTTCGTGGTCACCCGGCACAGCTCGCACGCCGAACTGACCAAGAAGGCCCTGCACGCAGGCAAGGCGGTATTCGTCGAGAAGCCCCTGGCCCTCACCGAGGACGAGCTCGCCGGTGTGCTCGCGGCGGTGGAGGAGTCCGGCAACGACCGGCTGCAAGTGGGCTTCAACCGCCGGTTCGCACCGCTCCTGCGGGAGGCCAAGGAGCGGTTCGGCACCCGGACAGGACCGGCGAGCCTGCGCTACCTCGTCAACGCGGGCCGGTTGCAGCACGGCAGCTGGTACCTCCGCCAGGACTCCGAGGGCTCGCGGTTCGCCGGAGAGGGCGGGCACTTCATCGACACGGCGAGCTGGCTGCTCGGGGCCGACCCGGTCTCGGTGTACGCGGCCGCCACCTCCGGCAACGAGGACCTCCAGATCGTCCTCGGCTACCCGGACGGGTCCACCGCCACCATCAGCTACGTCACCACCGGCCCCGGCAGCTTCCCCAAGGAGACCCTCGATCTGATCGCGGACGGCAAGGTGCTGCGGCTCGACGACTTCGTGCGTGCCTCGGTGTTCGCGGAGGGGGGAGCCGGTCGCAAGCGGTGGGTCAGCTCGCGGCTGCCGAAGGCCAGGGACAAGGGCCAGAACGCCGAACTGGCCTCCTTCGTCAAGGCCGTGCGCACCGGCGGGCCGATGCCGGTGCCGCTGGATTCCCTCGTCGCGACCACGGCGGCCACCCTCGCCGTGCAGGCCGGCCTGGCCGGCGGCGCCCCTGTGGCATTGACGAGGACCCGATGACCACGAGCGCGGGCTGGTACCTGCGGCGGCTGTCCCGGATGGGGCCGCGGGAGGTCGGGGGCCGGGTGGGCGACGCGCTGCGCAGGCGGCAGTGGCGGCGCTCGGCGCCGCCCGACTGCCCGGCCGTGAGCGGCGCCCGGTTCACCGCGGTGCTGCCCGCGGGGACGATCGCCGCGGTGTCGCCGGACGCCGCGAAGCGGCTCGTCGCCGAGGCCGACCGGCTGATGGACGGGCACGCCACGTACTTCGGGGTGGACCGCGACGACATGGCCGACCCCGACTGGTGGTACGACCCGAAGACCGGACGCCGGGCGCCGTGGGGCTACGCCTTCGACGTGCCGTACCGCGACGAGGACGCGGTCGGGGACATCAAGCAGATCTGGGAACCCTCCCGGCACCAGTACCTCACCGTGCTCGCCGCCGCCTACGCGGTCACCGGGGACGAGCGGTACGCCGAGCGGGTCGCCGCGCATCTGCGGTCGTGGTGGGAGGTCAACCCGCCGCTGCGCGCCGTGCACTGGATCAGCGGCATCGAGCTGGGCATCCGGCTGCTCTCCTGGGTGTGGATCCGCCGGCTGCTCGACGGCTGGGCGGGCGCGGCCGGGCTCTTCGAGGACAATCCGGTGGCGCTGAACCAGATCTGGCACCACCAGCGCTGGCTCGCCGCCTTCCCCAGCCGGGGCTCGTCGGCGAACAACCACGTCATCGCCGAGGCCGCCGGGCAGTTCGCCGCGGCCTGCGCGTTCGACTGGTTCCCCGCATCGGAGCGCTGGCGGGCCGACGCGCTGCGGTCCCTGGAACGGCACCTCAAGAGCAACACCTTCACCTCCGGCCTCAACCGCGAGCTGGCCACCGAGTACCACGGGCTTGTCCTGGAGCTGGGCCTCGCCGCGGTGGCCGAGGCGGACGCAGCCGACGTGCCGGTCCCCGCGGCCGTCCGCCTCGTGCTGCTGCGGATGACCGACGCGCTCGCGGCCGTCGTCGACAGCCGCCTGCGGCCGCCGCGCCAGGGAGACGCGGACGACGGGCACGGTCTGGTGGTGGACGGAGCGGGCACCGACCGCTGGGGCTCCCTCCTCGCCACCGGGGAGGCCGTGTTCGGCCGGCTCGCCTGGTGGCCCGAGGTGACCGGCACCGATGTGCGCACCCCGCTGCTCGCCGCGCTCGTCCGGCCGTACGCGGGCAAGCAGACCGCCCGGCCGGCAAGCCGTCCGGCCCACTTCGCCGACGCGGGCATGACCATCCTGCGCGGCCCGGGGGAGATCTGGTGCCGCTGCGACGGCGGACCGCACGGGTTCCTGTCCATCGCCGCGCACGCCCACGCCGACGCGCTGTCCGTGGAGGTCCGGCACGACGGGGTCGACGTGCTCGCCGACCCGGGGACGTTCTGCTACCACGGACAGCCCGAATGGCGGCAGTACTTCCGCTCGACCCTCGGCCACAACACCCTGCGCCTCGGCGGCGGTGACCAGTCCCTCTCCGGCGGCCCGTTCCTGTGGACCCGGCACGCCCGCAGCCGCGTCCTGGTCGCGGACACGTCCGGCGCGTCCGATGCCTCCGACGGGGGCACGGCCCGCTGGTGCGCGGAGCACGACGGCTACCAGCGCGAGGACGGCGCAGTACACCGCCGCCGGGTCGAACTGAGCGCCGCCGAGCGGGAGTTGCGCGTGATCGACGAGGTGCGCGGACAGGGCATGGCCGCGCAGTTGGCCTTCCACCTCGGCCCGGAGATCACCGCGGAGCTGACGGGAAGCAGGGCAGTGCTGACCTGGACCAGGGACGGCGAGGACCGCTCCGCGGTGCTCGACCTGCCCGCGTCGCTGAACTGGCGGGCGCACCGCGGCGAGAGCAACCCGCCGCTCGGCTGGTACTCCGCGGGCTTCGGGCGCAAGGAGCCCGCCACGACACTGATCGGCACCGGCTTCGCCGACGGCAAGCAGGGTTTCACGACCGTGCTCAGGTTCCGGGGATAGGGGGCTGGGGGACGTGGGGATGAACTGGCGGAACCGGGCGTTGGCGGTGGCCGCGTCGGCCGTGCTGTTGGCGACCGGCTGCGAGAGCGCGCCGGGCGAGCGGGCGGAGCCGACCTCCGCGCCGTCCGGGTCCGGGGCCCGGGCCGCCGTGGCCCGGGTGTGCGACAAGCCCGCGGACGGGCCGGCGAAGGCGCCGGAGGGCGCGGTGACGGTCGACCCCGCGGTGATCAACGACCTGGCCGCGAAGACCAAGAGCAGCCCCGCGAACACCACGTTCTGGCTCCGGCCGGGCAAGCACCGGCTCGAACCGGGGCGCCACACCCAGGTCATCCCCAAGAAGGGCAACCGCTACCTCGGCGCGCCGGGCGCGGTGCTCGACGGCCGGAAGAAGAACCAGTACGCGTTCGGCGGCGACGCCCCTGACGTCACCATCCGCCACCTGACCGTGCAGCGTTTCGTCGCCCCGCACGACCAGGGCGTGGTCAACCACGACTCGGCCGACGGCTGGGTGATCGAGCACGCGAAGATCCAGCACAACTCCGGCGCCGGAATGATGGCCGGTGCCCGTCAGCAGGTCCGAGACAACTGCCTGCGCGACAACGGCCAGTACGGCATGAACGCGTACAAGGGCACAGGGCCCCTCCGAGATCTGGTGGTGGAGGGCAACGAGATCACGGGCAACAACACCGGCGACTGGGAGCGGCGGCGGGAAGGCTGCGGCTGCACCGGGGGCATCAAGTTCTGGGCCGTCGAGGGCGCCGACATCCGCGGCAACTGGGTGCACGACAACCGCGGGACCGGGCTGTGGGCGGACACCAACAACAACGACTTCCGGATCGAGGACAACGTCCTGGAGGCCAACGACGGTGCCGCACTGATCTACGAGACCAGCTACAACGCGGTCATCAGGAAGAACACGGTCCGGAAGAACAACTGGGTCGAGGGCCGCAAGGGGGCCTCCGGCGGCGACAACTTCCCCTTCGCGACCGTCTACCTGTCCGAGTCCGGCGGCGAACCACGGGTCCGGGCCCGCACGGACAAGATCGAGGTGTACCGCAACCTCTTCGAGAACAACTGGTCCGGGATCACCCTCTGGGAGAACGCCGACCGGTTCTGCAACAGCCCCGCCAACACCTCGTCCGGCGACTGCACGTTGCTGGAGAAGGAGCCCGACCGCTGCGCGCAGCCGAAGATCGCCACCGCGCCGCTCTACACGGACTGCCGGTGGAAGACCCAGCGGGTGGACATCCACACCAACCGGTTCGTCCTGGACAAGTCCGTCCTCAAGTGCACGGAGAGGTGCGACCGCATGGCGGTCCTCGCCAACTACGGCACCTATCCGAAGTGGTCGCCGTACAAGGGCGAGCGGGTGGCCGACGCGATCACCCACAAGCAGGGCAACCGCTGGCACGACAACGTCTACGTCGGGCCGTGGAAGTTCGTCGCCCACGACCCGAGCCGGGTGCTCGACTTCGGGCAGTGGCAGGGCGCGCCGTACGAGCAGGACGAGAGCAGCACCCTCCGCGTACGGGACGGTGATTGAGATGAGCCAGGACCTGCGGCGCACCGGGCTGCCGGGCGCAGCGGACACGCGTGACACGGCGGGCAGGGCGGCCACGGCGGGCACCCGCCCCGCCACGCCGAAGCTCGTCGGCACCGTGTGGGGGCTGCTGATCCTCAACACGCTCGGCTCCGCCGGGGCGGAGACCGTCATCCCGCTGCCCCGCTCGCTCATCCAGGTCGTCACCATGGGCGCGCTGGTCGCCGCGTTCACGCTGGCGCTCGCGCTCAACACGCGGCTGCGCATCCACGCCAGCGCCTTCCTGCTGCTGCTCACCCTGCTCCTCGTGCCGAGCGTGATCTCCAGCCTGCAACTGGTGTCCGGGTTCGGCGCGCTGTTCCGCTGTACCCGCTTCGCCCTCTTCATCGGCACACTGTGGCTGCTCAGCCGCTGGTGGGACGGGAGCGAGACGTTCGTACGGCACCACATCCGCATCTACTTCGCGGTGCTCGGCTCGGTCGCCGCCGGCGCGCTCATCTCGCCGGGCGCGGCCATGCCCGACGTCTACGGCGGGCGGCTCGTCGGCGCCCTGTGGCCGCTCACCCCGCCGCAGATCGGACAGTACGCCGCGGTGATCATCGGGCTCACCGTGCTGCTCCTCATGGGGCGCAGGACCGACCGGGTCAGCGCGGCGGTCATCATCGTGCCCTCACTCGTCCTGCTCGCGCTGACCCATACCCGCACGGCCACGCTCGGCATGCTCGTGGGGCTCGCCCTCGCGATCGGCTCGCTCGTCCTGACCAGCGCCGCCGCCCGCCGGTTCTTCACCTGGTCGGTGGTCGTCGCCGCGGTGGCCGCGGTGGGATTCGCCCCTCTGCTACGCGCGTGGTTCCTGCGCGGACAGAGCCAGGAGTACCTCACCAGCCTCACCGGCCGGGCCAAGGTCTGGGACGCCCTGCTCGCGGCGCCCCGGACCACCGCGGAGAAGCTGTTCGGCATGGGCCTGGGCGACAAGTCGTTCGGCGGGCTGCCGATCGACAACAGCTGGCTGGCCGTCTACCACGAGCAGGGCTGGATCGGCATCACCCTCGTGGCGGCGCTCGTCACCATCCTCGGCGCCGTCGCGCTGCTACGGCCGCCGTCCCTCGCGAGGGCTTGCGCGATCTTCCTGATCAGCTACTGCGCCATCGCGTCGTACACCGAGGCCGGCCTCGGCGACGCCTCGCCGTATCTGCTGCACCTGGCCCTTGCCGCCTCGCTCCTGGCGGCTCCGCCCGCGGCCGCGCCCCCGGCGAAGCCCGCGGTTTCCCGCCGCCGTATCCCGCGCTGGGCCCAAGATCGGAGGCGATCGTGAGCATGCACGTCCTCGTGGTGCACAACCGCTATGCCTCGGCCCAGCCGAGCGGCGAGAACAACGTCGTCGACCAGGAGACGGCGCTGCTGCGCTCGGCCGGACACCGGGTCGAGGTGTTCGAGCGGCGCAGCGACGACATCGGCGCCATGCCGCTTGCGACCAAGGCCACGGTGCCGCTGCTCGTGCCGTGGAACCCGAGGGTCCGCTCCGAGCTCGCGGCCCGGCTGCGTGCCGAACGCCCCGACGTGGTGCACGTCCACAACGTCTTCCCGCTCCTGTCGCCCGCCGTCATCGCCGCCTGCGCCGACGCCGGCGTGCCCGTCGTGGCGACGCTGCACAACTACACCCAGATCTGCCCGCCCGGCACGCTGCAACGGGACGGCCGTCCGTGCACCGAGTGCGTCGGGGGGACGCCGCTGCCCGCCGTCCGGCACGGCTGCTACCGGGGCTCCAAGCTCGCCACGGTGCCGCTCGCGGTCAGTCTCTCGGTCAACCGGCGGCGCTGGTGGTCCGGCGTGGAACGGTTCTTCTGCATCTCCGCGGCGCAGCGCGACATCCTGGTGCGGGCCGGCATGCCCGCCGAACGGCTCGCGGTGAAGCACAACTTCGTGCCGGACCCGGACGCCCGCCGATCCGGCGCCGGCGAGCATCTGCTCTACCTCGGCCGCCTCGCGGAGGCCAAGGGCGTGCGGCTGCTCATGGCCGCGTGGGACGAGCTCGCCGCGTCCGGCGGTGTGGGCGTGCCGCTCGCCATCGCCGGCACCGGGCCGCTGAAGGACGAGGTGACCGCCTGGGCGGCGGGCCGGGACGACGTACGGTACCTCGGCCTGTACGACCCGGAGCAGTGCAGGCAGGCCATCGCGCGCTCGGTGGCCGTGGTCGCTCCCTCGACGTGGCTCGAGGCGTTCGGCCTGGTGGTCGTGGAGGCGATGGCGGCCGGGGTGCCGACCGTCGCCGCCGGTCACGGAGCCTTCGTCGAACTCGTCGAGGACGGGGTGACCGGGCTGCTGCACCGGCCTGACGACGCCGCCTCACTCGCGTCCTGTCTGCGCCGGATCACGTCCGATCCGGCGCGGAACCAGGAGATGGGCCGGGCCGGCCGACACCGTTACGAGCAGGGCTTCAGCCCGGCCGTCGGTCTCGAACGCCTGGTGGAGGGGTACCGCACCGCGATCGCGGGACGGTCCGGCGGCGGGGAGAGCCCGCCGCCCGCACGAAATGGAAACTCTGGCTCGCGGTGGGGCACCCGCGCGAGCAGAACTGGGGGGAATTAGATGACACGATGCCGACTGTGCGGCTCGTCGGCGCTGGGGAGCGTCGTCGATCTGGGGGCTACTCCGCCGTGCGAGAGTTTTCTCGCCGCCGACCAACTGGACAAGCCCGAACCGGCGTACCCGCTGCATCTGCGGGTCTGCACCGACTGCTGGCTCGCGCAGATCCCGCCGCTGATCAAGCCGGAGGAGACGTTCACGGAGTACGCGTACTTCTCCTCCTTCTCGACGTCCTGGGTGGAGCACGCGCGCACGTTCGTCGCCGACGCGGTGGAGCGGGCGGGGCTCGGCTCCGACGCCTTCGTGGTCGAGGTCGCGAGCAACGACGGGTACCTGCTGAAGCACGTGGTGGACCGGGGGATCCGCTGCCTGGGCATCGAGCCGTCGGTGAACGTCGGCGCCGCGGCACGGGACGCGGGTGTCCCCACGCTCACGGAGTTCCTGAGCCCGGAGACCGGTGCGGCCGTCCGCGCCGCGAACGGCCCGGCCGATCTGGTCGTGGCCAACAACGTGTACGCGCACATCCCCGACGTGGTCGGCTTCACCGAGGGACTGCGCGCCCTGGTCGCCGACGACGGCTGGGTCTCCATCGAGGTGCAGCACCTGCTGACCCTGATCGAGGAGAACCAGTACGACACGATCTACCACGAGCACTTCCAGTACTACACGGTCGCGTCCGCGATCCGGGCGCTCGCGAGCGGCGGACTCGCGCTCGTGGACGTCGAGTTGCTGCCCACGCACGGCGGCTCCATCCGGCTGTGGGCCCGGCCCTCCGAAGTGGCGGGCGAGCCGTCCCAGAGGGTGCTTGACGTCCTCGACAGGGAGAAGGCCGCCGGTCTCCAGGAGCTGTCCGGGTACACCGAGTTCTCCGCGCGGGTGGCCAAGGTGCGCAGGGACCTCCTGAAGTTCCTCGTCACGGCGGCCGAGGACGGCAAGACGGTCGTCGGCTACGGCGCCCCGGGCAAGGGCAACACCCTGCTCAACCACTGCGGCATCCGGCCCGACCTGCTCGCCTACACGGTCGACCGCAACCCGTACAAGCACGGCAGGTTCACGCCGGGCACCCGCATCCCGATCCTGCCGCCCGAGCAGATCGGCGTCGACAAGCCCGACTACGTCCTCGTCCTGCCGTGGAACCTGCGGACCGAACTGGTCGAGCAGCTCGCGTACGTGCACGAGTGGGGCGGCCGCCTTGTCTTTCCCATCCCGGAACTGAGCATTGTCGAGGTCAAGCGATGAAGGTCGTACTGTTCTGCGGCGGTTACGGGATGCGGATGCGCAGCGGCGCCGCGGACGACGTGCCCAAGCCGATGGCGATGGTCGGCCCGCGGCCGCTGATCTGGCACGTGATGCGCTACTACGCGCACTTCGGGCACACGGAGTTCATCCTGTGCCTGGGGTACGGGGCGCACCACATCAAGAACTTCTTCCTCAACTACGAGGAGACGACGTCCAACGACTTCGTGCTGCGGGGAGGGAAGACCGAGCTGCTCTCCACGGACATCTCGGACTGGACGATCACGTTCGCGCAGACCGGCATCGAGTCACCGATCGGCGAACGGCTCCGCCGGGTGCGCCACCACCTGGACGGCGACGAGATGTTCCTCGCCAACTACGCCGACGTGCTCACCGACGCCCCGCTGCCCGAGATGATCGACCGGTTCGCCGTGCGTGACGCGGGCGCGTCGATGATGGTGGTGCCGCCGCAGTCCTCGTTCCACTGCGTGGAGCTGGGCGAGGACGGCCTGGTCGGGGGCATCACCCCGGTCAGCGAACTGCCGATGTGGGAGAACGGCGGCTACTTCGTGCTGCGCCAGGAGGTCTTCGACCACATACCGGAGAACGGTGACCTGGTCGCCGACGGATGCGGCGGCCTCGCCAAGCAGGGACGCCTCGTGGCGCACCAGCACCGCGGCTTCTGGAAGCCGACCGACACCGTCAAGGAGCGGGCCGCGCTCGACGAGGCCTACGCCCGCGGCGAGCGCCCGTGGGCCGTGTGGGAGCGGGACAGTGCCGGGGTGATCGCGTGATCCGGCTCGGGTCCGGTCGCCTCGACCGGGTCGTCGCGGTGGGCGCCCACTGCGACGACATCGCCATCGGCGCGGGCGGCACGCTGCTCGCGCTGTGCCGGGCGCGGCCGGGTATCCGCGTCGACGCCCTCGTGCTCACCGGCGGCGGCAGCGAGCGCGAGCAGGAGGAGCAGGCCGCGCTCGCCGCCTTCTGCCCGGGCGCCGATCTGCGCCTGACCGTGCTCAAACTGACGGACGGCAGGCTGCCCGCGCAGTGGGAGGAGGCCAAGGCCGCCGTCGAGGAGCTGCGCGAGCGGACCGAGCCGGACCTGGTCCTCGCCCCGCGCACCGATGACGCGCACCAGGACCACCGCGGCCTGGCGCAGCTGATGACCACCGCCTTCCGCGACCACCTCGTACTCGGCTACGAGATCGTCAAATGGGACGGCGACCTCGGCCGCATGGCGGCCTACCAGCCGCTGGCGCCAAAGACCGCCGAACAGAAGGTGCGGCTGCTGCAGGAGCACTATCCCTCGCAGCGGCACCGGCCCTGGTACGACCGGGAGGCCTTCCTCGGCCTCGCCCGGATCCGGGGCATCGAATGCCACGCGCGATACGCCGAGGCGTTCGCCGTCACCAAACTCACGCTCGATCTCGGCACTTCCGACCTGGGGGAATGAACCTTGCGCGTACTGCTCACCGGACACCAGGGCTACTTGGGCACCGTCATGGCCCCGGTACTCACGGCCGCCGGACACGAAGTCGTCGGCCTTGACGCCGGTCTGTTCGCCGACTGCGTGCTCGGCCCGCCGCCCGCGGACCCGCAGGGCCACCAAGTGGACCTGCGCGACCTCACGCCCGAACACGTGGCCGGGGTGGACGCAGTGATCCACCTGGCCGCGCTCTCCAACGACCCGCTGGGGTCGCTCGCGCCGGAACTCACCTACGACATCAACCATCACGCGTCCGTACAGCTCGCCCGGCTGGCCCGCGAGGCCGGAGTGAAGCGCTTCCTGTACGCGTCCACCTGCTCGGTCTACGGCGCCGCGGGCGGCGGCGACCTGGTCGGCGAGGACGCCCCGCTGCGCCCGGTCACGCCGTACGCCGAGTCCAAGGTGCGCGTCGAGGACGACCTGCACGCGCTTGCCGACGGCGACTTCAGCCCGGTGTACATGCGCAACGCCACCGCGTTCGGCTACTCGCCCCGGCTGCGCGCCGACATCGTCCTGAACAACCTGGTGGGCCACGCGCTCCTGTCCGGCGAGGTGCTCGTGCTCTCCGACGGCACGCCCTGGCGCCCGCTGGTGCACGCCGCCGACATCGCGCGGGCCTTCACCGCCGCGCTCGACGCGCCGCGAGAGGCGGTGCACGACCGGGCGTTCAACATCGGCAGCGAGACCAACAACGTCACGGTCGCCGAGATCGCCGAGCAGGTCGCCGAGGCGGTGTCCGGCGCGAAGATGCGGATCACGGGGGAGAACGGCGCCGACCCGCGGTCCTACCGGGTGGACTTCTCCCGGTTCCGCGCCGCGATCCCCGGCTTCGACTGCGAGTGGACGGTCAAGCAGGGCGCGCTCGAACTCGCCGACGCCTACCGCAAGTTCGGACTCACCCGCGAGGACTTCGAGCAGCGCTTCACCCGCCTCGCCGTGCTGCGCGCGGCGTCCGAAGCCGGCACCGTCGACGACACCCTGCGGCGGCGCGGATGACACCGCAGTTCGAGGAAGGCGCCGGCGAACAGATGCACGCGCTGGTGGAGCGGCTCTACCCGCTCTGCCGCAGCATCACGGGCGACGGCGTGCGCGCCACCCTGGACATCGTCGGCGAGTACATCCCCTTGCAGGTGCACGAGGTGCCGACCGGGACGCAGGTGCTCGACTGGACGGTGCCGCAGGAGTGGAACATCCGGGACGCCTACGTCGCCGACGCCGCCGGCAACCGGGTCGTCGACTTCGCCGCGTCCAGCCTGCACGTGCTCGGCTACAGCGTGCCGGTGTCGAGGACCATGCCGCTGGCAGAACTCCGCGAGCATCTGCACACCCTGCCCGACCAGCCGACCCTGGTGCCGTACCGCACCAGCTACTACAAGCCGGCCTGGGGATTCTGTCTGGCGCAGGAGACCCTGGACGCGCTGCCCGACGGCGAGTACGAGGTGTGCGTCGACTCCACGCTCGCCGACGGCCATCTCACCTACGCCGAGCACGTCGTCCCCGGACAGGTGCCCGACGAGGTGATCGTCTCCTGCCACGTCTGCCATCCGTCGCTGGCCAACGACAACCTCGCCGGGATCGCCGTGGCGACGTTCCTGGCCAGGGCGCTCGCGGAGACGACTCCGTACTACACCTATCGGTTCATCTTCGCGCCCGGCACCGTGGGGGCCATCACCTGGCTGGCCCGGAACAAGGAGCGGGTGGACCAGATCAAGCACGGCCTCGTGCTCGCCTGCGCCGGCGACTCGGGCCAACTGACGTACAAACGGAGCAGGCGCGGCGACGCGGAGATCGACCGGGTGCTGCAACACGTGCTCCAGGCCTCCGAACGCCCGCACCGCGTCACCGAGTTCACTCCGTACGGCTATGACGAGCGGCAGTACTGCTCACCCGGGTTCAACCTCGGCGTGGGCTCGCTCAGCAGGACCCCGTACGCCGAGTACCCGGAGTACCACACCTCGGGCGACAACCCGGACTTCGTGTTCCCGGCGGCGATGGCGGACACCCTCGATGTCTGCCGCGAGGCGTTCGCCGTCCTCGACCGCAACCGGCGCTATCTGAACCTCAGCCCCTACGGAGAACCGCAGTTGGGACGGCGCGGTCTGTACGACGCGCTCGGCGGCCGCAGTGACACCAAGGAGGCCCAGCTGGCCATGCTCTGGGTGCTCAACCTCTCCGACGGCGAGCACGATCTGCTCGACGTCGCCGAGCGGTCCGGGCTGCCGTTCGACACCGTCGCCGCCGCGGCCGACGCCCTGCACGGCGCAGGGCTGATCAAAGCGTGACGCCGATGACCACCGGGGAGGAGAAGACGGCCCGGCCCGCCGCCAGACGGGCCATCCTCGGCCGGCTGTCCTGGGGCCTCGCCGACCAGGCGGCCTCCAGCCTGTCCAACTTCGCGGTGGGGATCTACGTCGCCCGCTCCCTCGGCTTGACCGCGTTCGGCGTGTTCAGCCTGGCCTGGGTGACCTACGGAGTGGTCCTCAGCGTCTCCCGCGGCCTGGCCACCGACCCGCTCGTGGTGCGCTTCAGCGGCGTGTCGGACACCTCCTGGCGCGGGGCGGTCGCCCGGTCGTCGGGCACCGCGCTCGGCGTCGGTGTCGTCATCGGCGCGGCCTGTGTGGTCATCGGCCTCGCTCTCGGCGGCCGGGTGGGGCCCGCCTTCGCCGGCCTCGGCCTGATGCTGCCGGGGCTCCTCGTACAGGACGCCTGGCGGTACTCGTTCTTCGCCGCGGGCAGCGGTCAGAAGGCGTTCGTGAACGACGTCGTGTGGGGCGTCGCGCTCGTGCCGGCCATGGTGGTGGCGGCCCGCGTGGGCACCGTGACCGCTTTCGTGCTCGCCTGGGGCGCGTCCGCCACGGTGGCCGCGGTGTACGGCTGTTTCCAGTCCGGCATCCGGCCCCGGCTCACCGGAGCGCGCGACTGGCTCCGCGAGCACCGCGACCTCAGCTACCGGTACCTCGTCGAGAACGTCGGCGTCAGCGGCTCCAGCCAGCTGCGGGCCTACGGGCTCGGCGCGATCGTCGGGGTCAGCGCGGTGGGCGTGATCCGGGGCGCCGAACTGCTGCTCGGCCCGTTCCTCGCCGTACTGATGGGGCTGACGCTGGTCACCGTCGCGGAGGCGGCCCGGATGCTGCGCCAGGCACCGGAACGGCTCGGCCGGTTCTGCCTCTACCTCGGCGCCGGACAGGCCGTCGGCGCGCTGCTCTGGGGCGCGGCGCTGCTCCTTGTGCCGGACCGGGGCGGCGAGTTCGTTCTCGGCGACGTCTGGAGCTCCGCTTCGGCGATCATCGTGCCGGTCACGCTCGGCGTCGCGGGCGCAGGCATCGGCACCGGCGCGGCGGCCGGCCTCCGCGCCCTCGCCGCGGCCCGGCGCAGCCTGCGCTGCCAGCTGTTCGCCTCCACCTGCTACGTCGGCGGCGGGCTCGGCGGGGCACTCATCGCCGGCACGCCCGGCTCGGCCTGGGGCGTCGCCACCGCGTCCCTCTGCAGCTCCGCCGTGTGGTGGCTGCAACTGCGGTCCGCTCTGCGCGAGCGCCGCCAGAACCCCATTCCCGAAGTGAGGACGCAATGACCGCCCATCCCCGGTTGAGCATCGGCCTGCCCGTCTACAACGGCGAGGAGTACCTCGCCGAGTCCCTCGACGCGCTGCTCGGCCAGACCTACGAGGACTTCGAGCTGGTCATCACCGACAACGCCTCGACCGACAAGACCCGGGACATCTGCCACGAGTACGCCGCGAAGGACTCGCGCATCCGATACATCCGGCTGCTGCGCAACATCGGCGCAGCCCCGAACCACAACTACGTGTTCACCCAGTGCCGCGGCGAACTGTTCAAGTGGGCGTCGCACGACGACCTGTACGCACGGGACCTGCTGCGGCGCTGCGTGGAAGCGCTGGACGAACGCCCCGACGTGATCCTCGCGCACGCCGACCAGGCGGTCATCGACGGCGACGGCAAGGTGACGGTGCCCTACGAATACACGCTCGCCACCGACTCGCCCCGCGCGCCGGAACGCTTTCGCAGCATGCTGTTCGAGCCCGGCGGCGACGACTTCTACGGAGTGATGCGGGCCGACGTGCTGCGCCGGGTGAGGCCGCACGACAGCTACCACCACGCGGACCGCACCTTCGTCGCCGAGATCGCCCTGCACGGACCTTTCCACCAGGTGCCCGAGCTGCTGTACTTCCGCCGCGACCACCCCACCCGCGCCGAGCGGGCGAACCCCTCCGTGCGCTCCCGGTGCGTCAACCTCGACCCGCGCCGGGCAGGACGGCTGCACCCGACACCCCGGCTGCTCGCCGAGTACGTCCTGGGTTTCGTCGAGGCGATCCGGCGGGCCCCGCTCTCCGCGGCCGACCGGCGCGCCTGCTACCGCCACCTGGCCGCGTGGATGACCAGCCGGGCCCGGCCGGGCGCCGGAGAACGGGTCGAGGACCGTGCCCCGGTCGACCCGGACCTGCTCACCGTCTCCGTCGACGACCTCGTCGCCGGCCGTGAAAAGAGGCAGGCATGACATCCGGAGACGAAACCGCGCTGCGTGTCGGGGTGTTCGGCCTGCTCGGCTCCGGCAACGTCGGCAACAACGGGTCGCTCGAGGCCGTGCTCGGATTCCTCCGCGCCGAGCACCCGAAGGCGGTCGTGGACGCGCTGTGCGGCGGACCCGAGGACGTCACGGCCCGGTACCGGATCCCCGCGACACGGCTGAACTGGTACCGCGGCGAGTACCGCACCGCGTCACGCGCGGGCGCGATCGCGGCCAAGGGCCTGGGCAAACTCGTCGACGTCGTCCGCACCGCCGCCTGGGTGCGTCGGCACGACGTGGTGATCGTGCCGGGCACGGGCGTCCTGGAGACCACGCTGCCGCTGCGGCCGTGGGGCTTCCCCTACTCGCTGTTCCTGCTCTGCGCGACCGGCCGGCTCTTCGGCACCCGGGTCGCCCTGGTCAGCGTCGGCGCCGGCCCGATCGGCAACCGGCCGACCCGGACCCTGGTGCGCTGGTCGGCACGGCTCGCCGCCTACCGCTCGTTCCGGGACGACCAGTCCCGCGAAGCGATGCGGGCGATGCGCGTGGACACCAAGCGCGACAAGGTCTACGAGGACCTCGTGTTCGCCCTGCCGACGCCGTCGGCGAACGAGCCCGCCGGGCCGCCGGGCCCGGTCTGCGTCGGCGTCATGGACTTCCACGGCAGCAACGACGAGCGCGCCAGGGCCGCCGAGATCAACCGGCGCTACCTCGACGGGACGACCGCGTTCGTGCGCGCGCTGGTCGAGGACGGCAGACCGGTCCGCCTCGTCACCGGCGACGATCTCGACCGGCCGGTGGCCGAGGCGATCCTCGACGCGGTGGACTCGCCGCTGGTCACCGCGGCCGAGACGGCCACGCTCGACGACCTGATGAAGGAGATGGCGGCCGCCGACACCGTGGTCGCGACCCGGTACCACAACCTGATCTGCGCGCTGAAGGTCGGCACGCCGACGCTCGCCGTCAGCTATTCGGCCAAGAGCGACGCGCTCATGGACCGCATGGGCCTCGGCGCGTACTGCCAATCGGCCCGCGACCTGGACACCGGCCGACTGCTCGAACAGTTCCGGGCACTCGAACAGAACTCGGCCGAGGTGCGGCGGGCCCTCGTCGAGCAGAACCAGCTCGCCACACGGCGTCTCGACGACCAGTTCACCGCCCTGACCGCGGCCCTGTTCCCGGCGAGCGACCACATCCTGCGGGAGGCCACATGAAGGTGACCGAAGTCCCGGCGATAGCCGGGGCATACCTGTTCGAGCCGACGCCGTACGCCGACGAACGCGGCTTCTTCTGCCGTACGTTCGACGCCGACGTGGTCCGCTCGGTGGGCCTGGACCCGGACGCCTTCATCCAGGACAGCGTGTCCCGGTCGGTCCGGGGGGTGCTGCGCGGGATGCACCTGCGCTCCGGAGCCGGCGAGGCCAAGCTCGTGCGGTGCTCGTACGGGAAGATCTTCGACGTCGTCGTGGACCTGCGCCCGGACTCGCCGACCTACCTGGGCCGGGCCTTCTTCGAGCTGTCCGGCGAGACACAGGCGACCCTGTACATCCCGGCGGGATGCGCGCACGGCTTCCAGGCGCTGACCGAGACCGCCGACACCTCGTACCGGATCGACCGGCCGCACGATCCGGCCGAAGACGTGACGATCGCCTTCGACGACCCGGAGCTCGCCATTCCGTGGCCGCTGCCGCCCGCGTTGATGTCGAAGCGGGACCGCGAGGCGCCGAGCCTCGCCGAAGCCCTGAAGCAACAAGAGAACTGAGGCCGGAGTGAGCACCGAAGACTTCCGACTGCCGCGATCGCACAGGGCGAACGAGCGGCTGCACACCATGATCCCCGGCGGCGCGCACACCTACGCCAAGGGCGACGACCAGTACCCCGAGCACTTGGCGCCGGTCATCAGCCACGGCCACGGCGCCCATGTGTGGGACGTCGACGGCAACCGCTACATCGAGTACGGCTCGGGGCTGCGGTCGGTCAGCCTCGGCCACGCCCACCCGCGCGTGCTCGAAGCGGTGCGGCGCGAACTCGACCGGGGCAGCAACTTCGTACGGCCGTCCATCGTGGAGGCCGACGCCGCGGAACGCTTCCTGGCCACCGTGCCGACCGCCGAGATGGTGAAGTTCGCGAAGAACGGCTCCGACGCCACCACCGGCGCGGTACGCCTCGCCCGCGCCGTCACCGGGCGCCCGCGGGTGGCCATCTGCGGCGACCATCCGTTCTTCTCCGTCGACGACTGGTTCATCGGCACCACACCGATGAACGCAGGCATCCCGGCGGCGACGACCGACCTCACCGTGGCGTTCCCGTACGGGGACCTGGCCGCCACGGAGGAACTGCTCAGCCGGTACGAGGGCGAGATCGCCTGCCTGATCCTCGAACCGGCCACCACCCACACCGAGCCGCCGCCCGGCTACCTCGCGGGGCTGCGCGATCTCGCCGACCGGCACGGCTGCGTACTGGTCTTCGACGAGATGATCACCGGCTTCCGCTGGTCCGAGGCGGGCGCCCAGGGGCTGTACGGCGTCACGCCCGACCTCTCCACGTTCGGCAAGGCGCTGGGCAACGGGTTCGCCGTCTCCGCGCTCGCCGGGCGCCGCGACCTGATGGAGCGGGGCGGGCTCCGCCACTCCGGCGAGCGGGTGTTCCTGCTCTCCACCACGCACGGTGCCGAGACACACTCCCTGGCGGCCGCCATGGCCGTGTGCGCCACGTACGTCAAGGAGGACGTCACCGCGCGCCTGCACGCCATCGGCGAGCGATTGGCGGCCGGTGTGCGCGAGGCCGCGGCCGGCATGGGCGTCGGCGACCACGTCCTGGTCCGGGGCCGGGCCAGCAATCTGGTCTTCGCCACTCTCGACGAGAACGGGGAGCCGTCGCAGCCCTACCGCACCCTGTTCCTGCGCCAGCTCCTTGCGGGCGGGGTGCTCGCCCCCTCGTTCGTGGTGAGCAGCGCGCTGGACGACACGGACATCGCCCACACCGTCGATGCGGTGGCCCGCGCATGTGCGGTCTACCGCAAAGCACTTGACGCCGGTGACCCCACTCCGTGGCTGGCGGGGCGGCCGGTGAAGCCGGTCTTCCGGCCCTTCGCATGAGGTGAGGTGACGTTCCGTCAGCGGTGCTTCCACGGGCCGCTGTCGGCCACCCGGTCGGCGACCCGGTCGACCAGCAGGGCGGTCACCGGCACCACGGCAAGCGCCGTGCACCAGCCGCCGAGGATGTCGGTCGGGTAGTGCGCGCCCAGGGCGACCTGCGCCCAGCCCATGGCGACGCCGGCCACCACCGCGGCGGCGAGCACGAGCAGCAGCCCCGCCGTCCTGCCGAGGCCGAGCCGTCCTGCCGCGAACAGCGCGGCCACGAGGGCGAACGCCGTGAGGAAGGCAGCGTGCCCGCTCGGGTAGGAGAGGTTGTCGGGGCCGTGGATGGTGCGTCCCACCAGGGACTTGAGCAGCGTCGCCGCCACGACGGCCAGGCCGGTGGCCAGCACGGCGAACACGGCCGTACGAGGCCGCCGCAGCAGCAGGCAGCCCGCCACGGCGGCCACGATCAGCAGCGCCGCCCCGGCGGGCTCCGCCAGGAAATCGGTGGCCAGAGCGACGCCGCGCCAGGGTTGGCGCACGCTGTCGTCCGTCGGCTGGATGAACCACCTGTCCACCGTGCCGGACTCGCCGTGGCCGGAGTACATGACCCCCAGCACGACGACCGGCAGCACGGCGAGGACGGCGACCAGCCCGAGCCACCCGCGCAGGGGCGGGGGAAGCACCGCGGACGGTAAGTGGTGTTCCGGATCTTGTTTCCCCGAGGCGTCTGCGACGGGGTCGGGGCGCGGCCCCTCGTCCGACCGGTGAGCAACCATGAATCCGCGGCCTCCGCTTCCCCTGTCCGAGACCCGCACTCCCCGGCCCGACCATCACCCTAACCAACAACCGCTCGCGGCACGTTGGAGTGGGGCAGCCGGCGCCGCGGCCCGCCGTCCTTCGTCATCGACGGGCCGTGAGCCCGATCAGCGCGGCGACGCCCGCGAGCACCGCCACGCTGGTGAGGGCGATGGGCAGGGTGAACCAGTCGGCCATGAAGCCGATGGCGGGCGGCCCCAGGAGCATGCCGCCGTAGCCGAGGGTGGAGGCGGTGGCGACGCCGTCGGGCCCTGCCATCGCACCGGCGCGCTCGACGGCGACGGGGAAGATGTTGGCGAGGCCGAGCCCGGTGACGGCGAAGCCGATGAGCGCGAGCCACACGGTGGGGGCGAGTGCGCCGAGGAGCATGCCGGCGGCGGCGGTGGTGCCGCCGGCGACGAGTATGGGGGTCTGGCCGAGGCGTTCGAGCAGGGTGGTGCCGCTGAGCCGGCCGATGGTCATGGCGAGGGCGAAGCAGGAGTAGCCGGCGGCGGCGACGCCGGGGTGGGCGGCCAGGTCCTGTTCGAGGTGGAGGGCGCCCCAGTCGGCGAGCGCTCCTTCGCCGAAGGCGGTGCAGAGGGCGATGAGGCCGAAGACGATCACCAGCCGGCGGGTGCGGCCGTCGAGGCGCTCGGGGGCGCCGTCCGTGTCGGTGCGGTCGGCCGGGGGCACCGGCGCTTCGAGGCGCAGCAGTGCGCGTCCGGCGACGGCGGTGACGAGCAGGCCGAGCACGGTGAGGCCGAGCAGGTGCCGGGTGGGGGACAGGGACCCGGCGATCAGCCCGCCGAGCCCGGCCCCTGCCATCCCGCCCAGGCTGAAGGCGGCGTGGAAGCCGGGCATGATCGGGCGCCGCAGTGCGGCCACGAGGTCGACGGCGGCGCTGTTCATCGCCACGTTGATCCCGCCGTAAGCGGCCCCGAACACCAGGAGCACGAGGCCGAGCGCGAGGGCCGAGTGCGTCAGCGGCGGCAGCGCGACGCTCAGCGGCAACAGCACCCCGCAGGCCACGGTCACCGGATGGCTGCCGAAGCGGCGGCAGAGCCGCCCGGTGAGCGTCATCGTGATCACGGCACCGGCGGAGACGCCGAGCAGCGCGAGCCCGAGGTCGCTCGCCGACGCGCCGGTCTGTTCCTTGATGGCGGGGATACGGACGACCCATCCGGCGAAGATGAAGCCGTCGAGCGCGAAGAAGACGGTGAGTGCGACACGGAGCCGGACAAGGTCCGGGGGAGTGGCCCGCGACGCTGCGGACGTGGTTTTGTTTAGTAGCGGCACAAACTCAGGGTAGAGGTGCGCACCCGTGGCATACAAGCCAGCTCGTGCGAGGCGGCGGTCACCGATGGGCGGAGGATTCCTGTGAGGCTTCAGGGGAAGGGCAGTGGACGCGCGGTGTACGAGCAGATGTCGGCCGAACGGCGAGACGGCGTACGGATCATGGGAGACTCGCCCTCATGAACGGCAAGGCTGCCTCCCGTACCGAGGGGGATCTGTCCACGCGTACGCGCCTGGAGCGCGGACGCGGCGTGCTCGGTCCCGCTCTTGAGCTGGTCCATACCGGGCGCGCCCCGACCCGTGCCGTGCTCACCGCCGAACTCGGCGTCACCCGTGCCACGGCGGGCGCCGTCGCCGCCGAGCTTGAGGCGCTCGGTCTGATCAGGATCGACGCGAAGCCGAGCGCCCCTGCGGGTTCGCAGGGCCGCCCCTCGCACGGTCTCTCCCTCGCGGACGACGGCCCTGTCGCGCTGGCCGCACAGGTGCACTCCGACGGCTTCCGGGCCGCGCTCGTCGGGCTCGGCGGCCGGATCGTCGCCACCGCGCCCGGCTGCGAGACGATCGACGCCGACCCGGCGCAGGTCCTCGGCTCGGTCATCGACGCCGGCGCGCGGCTCCTCGAGGACACCGGCAGGCGGTGTGTGGGCGCAGGGCTCGCGGTGCCGTCCGCCGTCGCGCAACCGGAGGGCACCGCCCTCAATCCGCTGCATCTGGCGTGGCCCGCGGGCTCGCAGGTCCGCCAGATCTTCGCCGACTGCGTACGGGACGCCGGCATCACGGGACCGGCGTTCGCCGCCAACGACGTCAACCTCGCGGCCCTCGCCGAGCACCGGCACGGAGCCGGGCGCGGCGCCCGCGACCTGCTGTGCGTCGCGACCGGGCACCGGGGGGTCGGCGGCGCGCTCGTCCTCGACGGGCGCCTGCACACGGGCAGTTCGGGCCTCGCCCTTGAGGTCGGGCACCTCACCGTCAATCCGGAGGGCCGCCCCTGCTACTGCGGGAGCCGGGGCTGCCTGGACGTCGAGACCGACCCGCTGGCCTTCCTCACGGCGGCGGGTCGCGAGCCCGGCCCCGAGGGGCTGTTGCAGCAGGCCCGCGAACTGCTTGCCGACGCGGGCGGCGACCCCGCGGTCCGCGCGGCGGCCGAGGAGCTGATCGACCGCCTCGGTCTGGGGCTCGCGGGCCTGGTGAACATCCTCAACCCGGACCGCATCATCCTGGGCGGCCTGCACCGTGCGCTTCTGGAGGCCGACCCCGAGCGGCTGCGGGCCGTCGTCGCCGACCGGAGCCTGTGGGGGCGCAGCGGGGGCGTCCCGATCCTGGCCTGCACCCTGGACCACAACAGCCTGGTGGGGGCCGCCGAGCTGGCCTGGCAGCCGGTGCTCGACGACCCCCTCGGGGCGCTCGGCTAGAGGCGGACGTTCTCCTTCGCGGCGGGACTCCGAACCTCGACCGCGTCTGTGGCGGTGGAGGTCCGCCCGGCACGTGCCCGCCTCAGATCGGGCAGCAGCGTGAAGAGGCCGAGTCCGGCGAGTACGGCGCCGATCCAGAGCGGCGCCCGCAGCCCGAACGCGTCGATGGCCGGTCCGCCGACGGACGTGGCGACGATGATGCCGAGGGTGATGAACGAGGAGTGGACGGTGTTGACCAGGGGCCGGGCGTTGCCCGCGCGCTGGACGCGGGTCACGAGAGCCGGGTTCATGGTGACTCCGACCAGGCCGATGCCCGTGAGCAACGCCACGGCGGGGAAGCGCAGGCCGGCGAACAGGGCGAAGCCCGCGAGGAAGGCCATGTTGAGCAGCAGGCCGATGAGCAGCACCGGCAGGGTGTGCTTGTCGGCGAGCCTGCCGACGACGGTGTTGCCGATGACCGTGGCCGCTCCGTACGCGATGAGCAGCAGGGGTACCGTGCCCGCGGAGAAACCGGTGACCTCGGTGAGGATCGGATTGAGGTAGCTGAAGGCGGAGAACGTGGCCCCGATGGCGAAGGTGCTGGTCGTCAGGGACAGCCAGAGCCGGGGGCTGCGGAAGGCGCCGAGCTCCCGGCGGAGACCGCCGTCGTCGTCGGCCCTCTCGATACGCGGAACACCGACGAGGGTGGCGAGCGCGGCGAGGACGGTCAGGCCCGTGATGGCCCAGAACGCGGCGCGCCAGCCCAGGTGTTCGCCGATGACGGTGGAGAGCGGCAGGCCGAGGAGCGTACCCAGCATCAACCCGTTGAGCGCCACCGCGATGGCCCTGCCCCGCGCTTCGGGCCGGGTCAGCCGCGCGCACAGGGAGATGGAGACACCGAAGAAGGCCTGTGACGCGATGCCCGTGATGACGCGGGCCACGAGCATGGTGCGGTAGTCCGGGGCGAGGGCGGCGAGGACGTTGCCGACGAGGAAAATCCCGAACAGGACGAGCAGAGCGCCCTTCTGACGCATCCTCAACAGCGCAACGGTGAGAAAGGGCCCGCCGAAGGCCATGGCCGCGGCGAAGGCGGTGATCAGGTACCCGATCTCCGGGATGGTGGCGTCGAGTCCTTCGGCCATCTGCGGCATCAGACCGGCGACCACGAACTCACTGGTCACCATGGCGAAGATGCCGAGGGCCAGGAGATAGACGGCGCGGGGCATTGGGGACTCCTGTCGGGGCTGGGGTGTTGGGCGGGCGAAGAAGCGCGTGCGGGTGGTGCACGCGTACGTTATGAACTGCTCAGTCCAAAACAAGGGCGTGCGAGAGCGCGGATGGAGTCAAGGGGCGGTCCGGGCCGGGTCGTTCCGCATCGGGCCGCATCGGGCCGGGGGAGCGGCGGCGCGGCGGAGCGCTGGCGCCGGGGTGTCCGAGTCGGCGTGTCAGCGTGTCAGCGAGTCCAGGGCGGTCTCCGCGATGGCGGTCAGGGCGGCACGGTCGGCGCCGCCCTGTGCCGAGATCCGCATGCCGCCGATGACGGCGTTCAGGAAGCGGGCCAGATCGCCCGCGTCCCGCGTGGAAGAGATGTCACCGCCGCTCTGGCCTGCACGGATGACGGCGCTGATGGCGGCAAGACGCGCCGCGAGGTCGCGTGCGAGCAGCTCGGCGGCCTCGGGGTCACGCCCGGCGAGCTCCACGGTCGTGTTGACGGTCAGACAGCCGATGCTGTGCCCGTCCTCGCGGCACTCGAACTCGGAGTCGACGATGCGGGCGAAGAGGGCGCGAAGACGCTCCATCGGGGAGCGCCCGGCATCCTCCAGGATCTCGACCTGACCGGCCGTCATGGAATCGATGTAGCGGGCCAGGGCTCGCTGGAACAGCTCGTGCTTGCTGCTGAAGGTGTTGTAGATGCTGCTGCGGCCCAGTCCGGTGGCGTCGCACAGATCCTGGGTCGAGGTGGCCTCGTAGCCGTTCACCCAGAAGGCGCGCATCGCCGCGTCCAGGGCCCGTTCCTCGTCGAAGGTTCGCGGTCGGGCCATGCCGGGACGGTACCTGTTTTGGAACGCCCAGTGCAATACGTAAGGTAGAGTTACCCCTTAATCGATCCTACTGGTAACGTCGATCTCCAGGACGGGAAGCCGGAGCTGATCGACGACAGCGGGGGGTATCCGAACATGACCAGGCAGTGGCAGTTGGGGGAGACGTTCGAGACGCCGGACGGCTATGTGAGGTGGGCGTCGTTCGGGGAGGGGGACCCGGTGGTCCTCCTGCACGGCTCGCCGTTCTCGTCGTACATCTGGCGCGAGATCGCCCCCGCCCTGGCCCGTACCCGCAGGGTCTACGTCTGGGACCTGCTCGGCTTCGGGCAGTCGGAGCAGCGGGAGGGGCAGGACGTCGGCCTGGCGGCACAGGGCAGGCTCTTCGCCCGCCTTCTCGCCCACTGGGGCCTGGACCGCGGCGACCGCCCCAGCGTCGTCGCGCACGATGTCGGCGGTGCGGTGGCGCTGCGGGCGTTGCTCCTGGAGGGCGCGGAGTACAAAGACCTCACGCTGGTCGACGCGGTCGGCGGCGGCGAGTGGGGGACGGGCTACTTCAAGCTCATCCGTGAGAACGCGCACGTCTTCGAGCAACTCCCCGACTACGCCCACGAAGCGCTGGTGGCCGGCCACCTCCGCCACGCCACGCACACCGGCTACGGACCGGGCGTCCTGGACGCGTACATCGACCCATGGCGCGGCACGGCAGGCCAGGCGGCGTTCTACCGCCAGTACCGACAGTTCGCACAGTCTCAGACGGACGAGCTCGAACCTCTCCTGGGCAAGGTGGACGTGCCGACCCGCATCATCTGGGCCCGCCAAGACCGCCTTCTCCCAACGGAGTTCGCCGATTTCCTCGATGCCCGGATTCCGCACGCCGAGCTGACCTGGCTGGACAACGCGGGCCACACCATCCAGGAGGACGCACCGGCCCGCTTGCTCGCACACCTGACGACAGGCTTCCGGACTGCTTCGCAGGTCTGAGCGCCCTTACGCCACTCCACCGCGAACGCCCGCGCCGGATTCGCGGTGAACATCCCGGGAGTGCTCATGGCCCAAGGCGATCCAGCAGCACGCGGGCGCGGGCCAGGGCAGCATGGGACAGGAGTCGGATTCAGTCGCGTCCGCCGCGCGGGAGCTGGCGTCGTTCCGGACGGCCGGCGGCGAGAGCGTGATCAAGTGGACACCGCTGGACACCGTACGGAATGGGCCGCAGGACAGGAGACCAGCCGGGAGCAGTCCCGCCACGCCCACGTACTCCCGCAGTGGTACGCGCACGGCCGCTGGCCGTACGACGACCCGGACCCCCTCGGAGCGCGAGCCTCGAAGCATCGCTCAAGCCGAACCGTCGGCCGGCCTCCGCGCCAGTTTCCGCGTCGGCCCCCGCGCTGACCTCCGAGGAGATGGACACCATGAACACCCTGGCTCACTTCGACGGCGGGCCCGGCCCGTGGATCCTGTTCTTCCCGCTCGTCTGGGCGGCCGTCGTGATCGGCGGCATCACCCTCCTGCGCCGCACCGTATGGCGGGGCCGCCGCGCACCGTGGCAGCGGTACGGCGCCGAGCACCACGCACGCATCGACGAGAAGTCCCCCATCGCCCTGCTCGGCCGTCGCTTCGCCGCCGGCGAGATCGACGAGGACGAGTACTGGCGCCGCCTGTCCGTCCTGAACGAGGAGTTCGGACGCACCCCCAAGGGTGGACGCACCCCCAAGGGCGGTGCGGCATGACCACCGCGACCGGACAACCCGGCCCCGGCCCCGGCCCCGGTTCCGGCTCCGGCCCCGGTTCCGGCACCGCCACCCGCGACGCCGCCCGCGTCACCGACGCCGTCAAGGTCTACGGCAGCGGCGACACCGCCGTACGGGCCCTGGACGGGGTGAGCGTCGGGTTTCCCGCCGGACGCTTCACCGCGATCATGGGCCCGTCGGGCTCGGGCAAGTCCACCTTGATGCACTGCGCCGCGGGCCTAGACACCCTCACCTCGGGAAGCGCCCGCATCGGCGGCGCCGAATTGGGCGCGCTCGACGACCGCCGCCTCACGCTCCTGCGCCGCGACCGCGTCGGCTTCGTCTTCCAGGCCTTCAACCTGGTGCCGACGCTGACCGTGGCCGAGAACATCACGCTCCCGATGGACCTCGCCAAAAAGCGGGGCGACCGCGCGTCGGCGGAGTGGACCGACGCCCTCATCGATGTGGTGGGGCTGCGCGACCGACTCCACCACAGGCCCGCCGAGCTGTCCGGCGGGCAGCAGCAACGCGTCGCCGTGGCGCGGGCGTTCGCGGGCCGGCCCGACGTCGTCTTCGCCGACGAACCGACCGGCAACCTGGACTCGCGCTCCGGCGAGGACGTCCTGCGGCTGCTCGGCCGCGCCGTGCGGCAGATGGACCGTACCGTCGTCATGGTCACCCACGACCCGGTGGCCGCAGCCCACGCCGACGAGGTCGTCTTCCTGGCCGACGGCCGCCTCGTGGACACGATGACGGACCCGACCGCCGACAAGGTCCTTGACCGGCTCAAGGAATTCGACACGACGAGCGCGGCAGTTCCCGGCGGCAAGGGGGCGCCGTCATGAGCCCTCCCGGCACGTCCAGGAGTTCCCTGGGCACGTCCGCGCGCCTCAGCCTCTCCTCGCTGCGCGGCCACAAGCGGCGCTTCGCCGGTACGTTCCTCGCGGTCATGCTCGGCGTCGCCTTCCTGGCCGGCACGCTCGTCATGGGCGACACCCTGCGCGGCAGCTTCGACACGATGTTCGGCAACGCGACGCGCGGTACCGACGCCGTCGTCCGCAGCGCCGACACCATCACCACGCCCGACGACAGCCAGGGCACCCGGCAGCCCGTCAAGACCTCGCTGGCACAGAAGATCGAGCGGACCGACGGGGTGGCCGCCGCCGCACCGGCCATCCAGGGCGCGGGCCAGCTGCTCGGCAAGGACGGGGAGCCCATCGGCGGCGAAGGCCCGCCCACCCTGGCCGGCAACTGGATCGACGACGGCGAACTGAACGCCTACCGGCTGGCCGAAGGCCGCGCCCCCGCCAGGTCCGGCGAGGTGGTCGTCAACCGTGGTGCCGCCGAAGCCGGTGACCTGGAGATCGGCGACACGACGACGCTGCGCACCCCCGGGCCCGTCGAGGTGACGATCGTGGGCCTCGCGACGTTCGGCGGCGAGGACGGCATGGCGCAGACCACCTTCACCGGCATGACCCTGGCCGACGCGGAGAAGTACCTGACGCCGAAGCCCGGCGAGGCCGCGTCCATCCAGGTGCGGGCCGGCCCCGGCATGAGCGAGCAGGAACTCGTCGACGCGCTGAGTCCCGTACTTCCCGGGGGAGTTGAGGCGATCACCGGCGAGGCGTCGGCCGCGGAGAACACCGACAACATCTCCGGGCAGTTCCTGACGCTCTTCACCGGCTTCCTGCTCGTCTTCTCCGGCGTCGCGCTGCTCGTCGCGACCTTCAGCATCCACAACACCTTCGCGATCGTCGTCGCCCAGCGCACCCGCGAGAACGCCCTCCTGCGCGCACTCGGCGCCTCGCGGAGGCAGGTCACCGCGGCCACCCTGATCGAGGCGGGCGTGGTCGCCATGGTGGCGTCCGTCGCGGGCCTCGCGGGCGGCATCGGGATCGCGGCCGGACTCCAGAGGCTCTTCCCGGTGATCGGCTTCCCCTTCCCCGAGGGCGACTTGGTGATCAGCGCCCTGTCGATGCTGCTGCCGCTCGCGGTGGGCATCGTGGTCTGCCTGGGCTCGGCCGTACTGCCCGCCCTTCGCGCCGGGCGCACCGCACCGCTCGCGGCACTGCGCGAGACCGCTCTCGACCAGTCCGGGGCGTCGCGGAGCCGGGCGGTGACGGGCGCGCTCCTCGCGCTCGCCGCCGTGGGGCTCTCGCTGACCGGCGTCCTCGTCAGCCCGTCCGTATGGCTGGCGGGCGCCGGGGCGGTTCTCGCGCTCGCCGCGTTCGTCGTGCTCGGGCCGGTCGCTTCCTCGCGGGCGGTACGCGTGCTCGGCGCGCCCCTCGACCGGCTGCGCGGCGTCACGGGCGGACTCGCCCGGCGCAACGCCCTGCGCAGCCCCAAGCGGACCGCCGCCACCGCGGGCGCACTGATGATCGGCGTCGCCGTGGTCTCGCTCTTCACGGTCTTCGGCGCATCCCTGAAGGCGACCATGGACCAGACGGTGAACCGCTCCTTCGCCGGTGACCTGGCCATCAGCACCCCCGGCTTCGGCGCGGGCGGCAGCGGACTCAGCCCCGAGCTGGCCCCCGCGCTCGCCGGGCGGCCGGAGGTCGCGACCGCGGTCGGCCTCGGCAAGGGCGCGGCGGAGGTCGAGGGGGAGGGGCGCGCGCTGACCGTCACCGACCCGGCGCCCTTCGCCGAGTCCTTCGACCTCGGCAAGGTCGAGGGATCGCTGAACGGCCTCGGCACCGACGGCATCGCCATCACCCGCGAGGAGGCCGACAAGCAGGACCTCGAGGTCGGTTCCAGGGCCCGGCTCGCCTTCGCCGACGGGCAGAAGGCCACCTTCACCGTCCGGGCGGTGTACGGCAGGTCGGAACTCGCCGGGGACTACGTCATCACCCGCGAGGCCTGGGCGCCGCACCGCATGCAGGACGCCGACAGCCTCGTCTCCGTCACCCTCAAGGACGGCGTGAGCGCGGAGGACGGCAAGGCGGCCGTCACCAGGACCGCGCGGGAGTACGGCAATCCGGATGTGCAGACCCGTGACGCATATGCACGGTCCGCGGCGGGCGGCATCGACATGATGCTGACCCTCGTCTACGCCCTGCTGGCGCTCGCCGTCCTGATCGCCCTGCTCGGCATCGCCAACACCCTGACGCTCGCGATCCACGAACGGACCCGCGAGCTCGGCCTGCTGCGTGCCGTCGGCCAGACCAGGGCGCAGCTGCGGGCCATGGTCCGCTGGGAGTCGGTCCTCGTCGCCGCCTTCGGCACGGCCGGTGGTCTCGTGCTCGGCGGGTTCCTCGGCTGGGTGCTCGTCAAGGCCTCGGACGGCGCGACGAGCAGTGCCTTCGCGTTCGCGGTGCCACCCGTGCAACTGGCGGTGGTCGTCCTGGTGGGCCTGGCGGCGGGAGCCCTGGCGGGTCTGCGTCCGGCACGGCGGGCCGCACGCCTGGACGTGCTGCGTGCCATCGCCACCGAGTGACGTAGGACGCCCGGTCCGCGGTGACAGGCACGGCCCGTCCCGCGGAGTCTGTCACCGCCCGGTCAGCCGACAACGGCCGACCGGGCGGGAGCGTGTCCGGGCGCGTGCCCGTCGGCGAGCGACGGCGCCCCGGTGCCCAGGTCCGCGAAGGGGCCGGGCGTGGCAACGCCGTACGCGGGATACGTGGACGGCAGCGCGACGGCGGGCGTGGGGGCCGGAAGGGTGAACCAGACGACTTTGCCCGTGTCGCCGTGGGGGCGTACCCCCCAGCTCTGGCTGACCGCGGCGACCATGGCAAGCCCGCGGCCGCACGTCTCGAAGAGTTCCGCGTCGTGCACTTCGGGAAGACGCGGATCGTGGTCGTGCACGGAGACCGTGAGGCGGTCGAGCAGCAGCTCGATCTCCACGGTGCACACCTTGTCCGGCTGTGCGTGCCGGTGCACGTTGGTCAGAAGCTCGGTCACACCGAGCGCGGCTCGGTCGATCAACGGATCGAGATGCCAGTAGCGCAACTGCGCCGATACGATTCTGCGGACCTGGCCGATCCGCGACGGCAGGGCCTGAAGCTCTACCGTGCAATACCTGCTTGGCTGGCTGATCACGGTTGCGACTCCCCGAATTGCGTCCGGAAGAAGGCGACGATCGGATTCAGCAGCGGCCGCGGGGTCTGCCGGCTGCTGTTGGTGCCGGCGGGCTGGTTCGCAGCGTCATCGCCGATGAACCCAGAGTGATGTGACACCAGAGTGACTCAGGGGGCGCGGGCCTGCAACTCGCACCGCACCCCGGGAGCGCACGGGCCTCTCAGGCGCGTGCCCGGTGACCTCCGGCCCTGCGAACCGCGTCGATGAACCTGCCTACCGTGGGCGGCCCCGACTTGCCGGGGGCCGGCTCATGGTCGGCGAGGGTGAGCCGATAGCGCGTGCCGTTCAGTTCGGCAAGAGCGCGGTCGTCGGAGGCGAACCACGGCTTTCCGGCCCGCACCGTCTGGACCGGCGCGCTGTCGATCTCCCGGCCGTAACTCGTCAGGAGCTCGAACCGGCCGTCGGTGATGCGGATTTGACCCGCCCGGGTGAGAGAGCGCAGCCGTCGTCCGATTCGCACGCCCGTGGCCGTGAACTCCGGCTCCGCCATGACGTTCCGCCCCCTTGAGCGATTCGGTTGGTCGTTCCGTACGGGACCGCCGTCCCGTGCGGTGCAGTCTGCACGCACATGGCGTCGAGCACCAGTGCGTATGAAGTCGTGGTCATAAATGGACGCCGTCCTCTTCCCAGTGTGCCGTGCCGCGGTGTCAGTCGGCTGAGCCAGGTGTTCCTTTGAGGTGCTCAAAGGTGTGTTTATGCAGGTGAGGAGCGTGCGGAAGGTGCTTATGATCGAAGTGTCCGGCCCGCTGCGAGCGCGGCCAGGTTGTCGCCCTAGGAGCCGCGCGGTGAGCACCACACAGCAGGATCAAGCCGATGAACCGATGGCCACGCTCGACGTGGACCGCAGCGACGCGGAGTACCGGGCCTGGCTGAATGAAGCCGTACGCAAGGTCCAGGCCGACGCCAACCGCTCCGCCGACACGCATCTGCTGCGCTTCCCGCTGCCGGAGCAATGGGGCATTGACCTGTATCTCAAGGACGAGTCGACCCATCCGACCGGCAGCCTCAAGCACCGGCTGGCCCGCTCGCTGTTCCTCTACGGCCTCTGCAACGGCTGGATCCGGCCAGGACGGCCGGTCATCGAGGCCTCCAGCGGCTCGACGGCCGTCTCCGAGGCGTACTTCGCGAAGCTGATCGGGGTGCCCTTCATCGCGGTGATGCCCCGCACGACCAGCGCCGAGAAGTGCCGCCTGATCGAATTCCACGGCGGTCAATGTCACTTCGTGGACGACTCGCGCATGATGTACGCAGAGTCCGCCGCCCTCGCCGTCGAGACCGGCGGCCATTACATGGACCAGTTCACCTACGCGGAACGGGCCACGGACTGGCGCGGCAACAACAACATCGCCGAATCGATCTACCAGCAGATGCGCCTTGAACGCTATCCGGAACCCGCGTGGATCGTCGCCACGGCGGGCACGGGCGGCACGTCGGCGACCATCGCCCGTTACGTCCACTACATGCAGTACGACACCCGGCTGTGCGTCGCCGACCCCGAGAACTCGTGCTTCTTCGACGGCTGGACCCAGCACGACCCGGACGCCACCAGCGACTGCGGCTCCCGCATCGAGGGCATCGGCAGGCCCCGGATGGAGCCGAGCTTCGTGCCCGGCGCGATCGACCGCATGATGAAGGTACCGGACGCGGCGAGCGTCGCCGCCGTACGGGCGCTCGAGCAGGCGATCGGCCGCAAGGCGGGCGGCTCGACCGGCACCGGCCTGTGGAGCTCCCTGAAGATCGTCGCCGAGATGGTGGCCGCGGGCCGCACGGGCAGCGTCGTCACCCTCATCTGCGACCCGGGCGACCGCTACCTGGACAAGTACTACTCGGACGCGTGGCTGGCCCAACAGGGCCTGGACATCACGCCGTACGCGACCGCCATCAAGTCGCTCCTCGCCGACGGCACCTGGACCTGAAGGGCCCCAACGGCCCTGCGGCGCTCAGGCGTTGGCCGCTGCGAGACGCAGGTCGAGGGCCGTGACCGCGTCGCGGAAGGCGCGCCCCATGCCGGACCTGCCGAGCGTCAGGGCGAAGCGGAAGGGCGCGGCGCCGTCCGCGGCGAACGTCCACTGCACGCGGGTGCCGGTCCCGGCCGGGGTGAGCCGCCACTCTTCGAGGAGCGCGCGCAGGCCGGGGGCGTTCGACTCGTCGACGCGGTAGGCGTACCGCTGGGGCGCCTCGGCCGCGACTATGGTCTCCCAGAATCGGGTGCCGCCCTTGAGCCGGACCTCGCGGCCCTTGCTGCCGTCCGCGCCTTCGGTGGGGCGGCAGAGGGTGACCGCCGTGAACCACTCGGGCCAGGCGGTCGTGTCGTCAGCGAGGGCGCGGTACACCGCCTCCGGGGACGCGCTCACCTCACGGGCGAAGACCAGACGCAGCGGAGCGGTCTCGGCGAACTCGAGCCCCACGGGCCTCAGTCGGCGTGCCATCGAACTCGGCCCCCAAGCGGGATCGGGTGGTTGACCGTCCACCGTCACCATAGCTGGCGGCCCGTCAGATGTCTGCGGTGCCCCCGGCGTTCTCCGCCCGCTCCGCGATGTCCGTCTGCCCGCCGGGGCCCGGCTCTGTGGCCTCGTCCGTGACCACCAGGCGCCGCAGATGCTCGGAGATCTCCGCCCGCGCCTCCGTCGGCAGCCCGGAATCCGTCACGAGCGTGTCCACCTGCTCCAGGGTGGCGAACGAACTCAGGCCCACCGTGCCCCACTTGGTGTGGTCGGCGACCACGATGACGCGGCGCGCCGACTGCACCAGACGCCGGTTGGTCTCCGCCTCCGCGAGATTCGGCGTGGACAGACCGGCCTCCGCCGATATGCCGTGCACGCCCAGGAAGAGCACGTCGAAGTGCAGCGCGCCGATCGCCTGGTCGGCGACCGGGCCGACCAGCGAGTCCGACGGAGTGCGCACCCCGCCCGTGAGGACCACGGTGGCCGCGCCCTGCCGCCGCCCCGACGTGCGCTGCGCGGAGTGGAAGACGTCGGCGACCCGCACCGAGTTCGTCACCACCGTCAGGTCCGGCACGTCCAGAAGATGATGGGCCAGCGCATACGTCGTCGTGCCGCCGGAGAGCGCGATCGCCGTGCCCGGCGCCACCAGGGAGGCCGCGGTGCGCGCGATGTCCTCCTTGGCGTTCAGCTCCAGGCCCGACTTCGCCTCGAAACCCGGCTCGTGCGTGCTGGCCTCGACCACCGGCACCGCGCCGCCGTGCACCTTCTCCAGGACGCCCTGGCGGGCGAGGGCGTCGAGATCCCGGCGGACCGTCATGTCCGAGACGCCCAGCTTGCGGGTCAGCTCATTGACGCGGACGCCGCCTCGGCGGCGCACCTCGTCGAGGATCAGGGCGCGGCGCTGCTCGGCGAGGAGGTTCTGATTCTCGCTCACGTCCGTCCCGGCCCTTCTGCCTCGTCACACCCGTCGCGCCCGTCCACATGCGCTGCCTCATCCTCGCACGCGCCACTGACGGGCGGCCCACCGCCCGACGCCGCGCGTTCACCCGGAACGGGGAGATTACGTGAGGAGAAGGTTGGGCGGGGCCGGGAGCGGAGATCCTACTTGCCTGACCACGCGCACATTCGGGGGAAGCGGAACAGTGGCAGCAGACAACAGAGATGAGACGGCTCTCGAACTCCTCGTGCACGGAGTCGGGGGCACCACACCACAGGCGATGCTGGACGACCCGAGGACCGTCCGCGTCTCCGGTGACGACACGGCGGCCGTCTTCCGCCGCGCACAGGACGCCGACGCCGAGAAGCGCCCGGACGACTACCGCGGCAAACCGGTCCCCGAGGCGTACGTCTGGTGCAACCTCACCTCAGGGAACGGCTCGCGGGCCCTGTGGCTCCTGCTCCTTCCGTTCATGGTGGCCAACCTCGCGCACTGGATGCGGCCCACGTCGCGGCGCATGAAGAAGACGGTCCGCACGTACGGCCTCCTGGTGCGCCTCATCGGGCTCACCCTCACCGTCCTGCTCGTCGCCGCCGCCTGCGAGGTCGCCATCGACCTGACGGCCTGGCAGTGCGCCGGCACCCCCGAGTGCGCCGCCGAACGCTCCTGGCTCGGCTTCCTGGCACCCGACGCCTCCGGACACGGCGGCTGGTGGAGCCAGCCGGGCCGCCGCCTCGCGCTCGCCGCCGTCGTGCCCGCCGCGCTCACCGGCCTGCTCTGGTATCTGTCGCAGCGCACCTGGAGCGCGTACGAATCCCAGACTCCGCTGCCCCACCAGACCGACCCCGAGGAGGAGGCCGGGCGCACCGGCGCGCTCGGCAAGCCCGGCTTCTGGTACGGCCGCCGTCTCGTGGCCCGGCTGCGGGCCGCGCACACGGCGGCGGGATTCCTCACCGTGGCCGCCGCGGTCGGCACGTCGGCAGCGCGCCACGACCGGCGCCCCGGCGGATCCGCGCTGCTCGACGTCCTCGGCTGGGCCCTCGACGCGACGCTCCTGATGGGCGGCGGCATCGTCGTCCTGGTGGTCTGGCGCAGGGGCCGCAGCGAGAACAAGCTCGACCGGCACCTCGACGAGAAGCTGATCCGCAGGCTGCCCCTCGGAGCGCTCGCCCTCCTTGTCCTCACCCTTCTCTACGCCGGATGGTCACGCCCCGGCTGGACCTCCGAGGGAAGGCTGCCGGGCAACGCGACCTTCGGCGGCATCGCACTGGTCCAAGGTCTCCTGGTCATCGCCCTCGCCGTGATCGCCCGCGCGCTCTACCGCACGGCACCCGACCCCCGCACCGCGCTGCGCGGCTTCGCGGGGCCGGCCGTCGCCATGCTGTCCTGCGCGCTCGGCGGGGTGATGTCCGGAGGCGGCGCGCAGCGCGTCGCCGACTGGCTCGACGGCTCGGGAGAGCCCGGCTCCGGCGGCACCATCGACGGCCCGCCCGTACTGCTGACCTGGCAGGCGTCCGTGATCCCGCCGCTCCTCGTGGTCGTCGCGGCGCTCTGCGGCTGGCTCGGCGTCCGCACCTGGCGGCGGGCCCGCCGCGACCGGGCGGACATCCCGCGCGAGTACCCCGGCGAGCCCGAGGACGCGGCCCGCAGCCGCCGTATCGCGGGCACCCGCGCGCGTGCCGCCCTCACCGACCGGGCGCCGCTCCTGGTGGGCATCACATCGGCGGTCACACTGCTGCTCGGCGCGGGCGCGCTCGTCGGCGCCTGGGTGAGCGAGGAGGTGCCCAGCGAGGCGGCACAGGGGCTGCCCATCTTCTTCGAAGGAGCGGCCGAGACCTCGCAGGCGCTGGGCTCCTGGCTGATCGGCTTCGGCTTCATACTGTTCGTGACCTGGGGCCGCCGCGCCTACCGCGATCCTTCCGCACGCCGCACCATCGGCATCCTCTGGGACGTCGGTACGTTCTGGCCCCGCGCCGCCCACCCCTTCGCGCCCCCCTGCTATGCCGAGCGCGCCGTCCCCGACCTCACCTGGCGCATGCACACCTGGACCCGCGCGACGCGCGCCACCGGCGGCAGGCTCGTCATCTCCGGTCACTCCCAGGGCAGCGTCCTGGCCGCCGCGGCCGCCTGGCAGCTGTGGCCCTCCGTCCGCAAGCGGGTCGCCCTCCTGACGTACGGCTCACCTCTGGAGCGCCTCTACGGACGCTGGTTCCCGGCCCACTTCGGTCCGGCCGCCCTGAGCTCGCTGCACCGCGAGGTCGACTGCTGGCGCAACCTGCACCGCACCACCGACCCGATCGGCGGCCCCGTCAGGGTGGTCCCCGACGGCGACGGACCGCGGGTCGACCACGAAGCCCTCAAGGACCCCTTGGTCTACGGCCGCACGGAGGAACACCCCCTGCCCGCACCGATCCTGGGCCACTCCGACTACCAGGCGGACCCGGCCTTCGCCGAGGAGCGCGCCCGGCTCCTCGCCCGGCTCAAGGCCGCCGTGCCCGCCCCGCGCCCGCGTGCCGTCGAGCCCGCCGAGCCTGTTGAACTCGTCGAGTCCGCCGAGCCCGTCGCGGCGCTCACGGCAGCTCCGGCAGATCCTCCGGATACAGCAGGGTGAGGTCGTCCGTGCTCGGCTCCGCGAACTGGGCGACCCGTCCCGCGTGCCGCTCCACCATCGCCTCGAACGTCTGGCGGGCGGTGCGGCCGTTGCCGAAGCCGGGGCCCTTGGGAAGCACCGTGAAGTACTTCAGGAGCGCCTCGCCCGTCCCCGTGTCGAGACGGTACTCGTGCTCCTCCGCCTGCTGCTCGACGATCCGGAGCAGTTCCTCGGGGGCGTAGTCGCCGAAGGTGATGGTCCGTGAGAAGCGGGACGCGACACCGGGATTGACGGAAAGGAAGCGCTTCATCTCCGCCGTGTAGCCGGCGACGATCACCACCACCGCGTCCCGGTGGTCCTCCATCAGCTTCACCAGCGTGTCGATGGCCTCCCGGCCGAAGTCACGCCCGGAGTCCTCGGGCGAGAGGGCATACGCCTCGTCGATGAACAGCACACCGCCGCGCGCCCGGTCGAACGCCTCCTGGGTGCGGATCGCCGTCGACCCGATGTGCTCGCCCACCAGGTCGACCCGCGACACCTCGACGAGATGTCCGCTCTCCAGGACGCCGAGCGAGGCGAGGATCTCGCCGTAGAGCCGGGCGACGGTCGTCTTGCCGGTGCCGGGAGAGCCCGTGAACACCAGATGGCGGCGCACGGACGCGGCCTTGAGCCCGGCGAGCTGCCTGCGCCGCCCGACCTCGATCATGTCGGTGAGGGCGCGCACCTCGCGCTTGACGCTGTCCAGGCCGACCAGCGTGTCGAGTTCACCGAGCACGTCCTTCGACGAGCGGGACGGCGGGCCGGGGGGCGGCTCGCTCACGGCCGCCGGGTTCGTGGCGCGCTGTCCGGGCATCGCGCCGAGCAGGCCCACGGTCTGGGTGGCCGTCTGCGGGGCGGGCTCCCGGCCGGGGGCCGCCGCGGTGCGCACCCCGCCGCTCTCGTCGCT
Source organism: Streptomyces longisporoflavus (assembly GCF_014649775.1). Taxonomy (GTDB): domain Bacteria; phylum Actinomycetota; class Actinomycetes; order Streptomycetales; family Streptomycetaceae; genus Streptomyces; species Streptomyces longisporoflavus. The sequence continues at coordinate 76,450 of NZ_BMTR01000006.1, forward strand.
GGTGCAGTCCTCGACGAGCGGCCCGTCCTCGGCGAACTCGAAGCCGCCGCGCGCACACCGTTCCGTACGGCACTTCTTCAGTGTCGTACGGCAGCCGTCTATGACGTGGAAGCCGTAGCCGCCGCTGTCGTTCACCCGGCAGCCGTGCAGGCTGCCGCGACCGCCCGCCGAGACGTAGAACCCGGCCTCCGCGGGCGAGGTGACCGTGCAGCGCTCGATGGTGGGGTCGGCGCCCTTGGTGACGATGACGCCGGTCTGCACGCCGTCGACCGTGCAGTTGGCCAGGGTGCCGCCGCTGCCGTGGTCGCGGAACCACGCGCCGGTGGCGGCGTCGCGGATGCGGCAGTCGTCCAGCTGCGCCGTCGCGCCGTCGCTCACGGACACCGCCGTGTTGCGCACCTGGGAGAGGTCGCTGTCGACGACGTCCGCGCGCGAGCCGCGGTCCAGGACGAACAGGGCGTCCGGCACGTCGTGCACCCGGCAGGACTCCAGGACGGCCGTCGCCCCGTCGCTGACCCACACCGCGGGGTAGTCGCCGGTGCTGTCGTGGATCTCGCACTGGTTGGCGTCCACGCGCGTGCCGGGATCCCACACCGAGAGGCCGTTGCGCCCGAACCGGCTCACCGTGGAGCGGGTCAGGGTGAGCACCGAGCGGGAACGCAGATCGATCGCGTTCTCCGGGATGTCGTGGATGCGGCAGTCGGCGAGCGTGAGCACGGCGTCCGTGTCGAGCGTGACGCCGTCCGACGTCGTGCGGTGCACGTCGCAGTCCGTCAGATGCGCGGCCGCACGCCCGGTGACCTGCACGCCCGAGCCCTTGACCTCGTACACCTCGCAGCCGAGCGCTTCGAGCCCCGAGTGCTCTCCGGTCACCGAGAGTCCCGCGCCGGATGCGTGATGCACCCGGCAGCGCTCGAGGCGGGGGTGCGCCCCGCCGCGTACGGCGACGCCCGACTGGCCCGCCGAGACGACCTCGCACTCCTCGAAGACGCCGCCCCCGCCGTCGAGCACGGCGATGCCGATGCCGCCGGGGTTGTCGACCGTGCACCGCCGCACGGTCGGGCGGGCTCCGCCGCGCACCTCGATGCCGGTCGCGGAACGCGTCACCACGCGTATGTCGACGAGCTCGGGCGCGCCGTCCTCGACGAGCAGCGCGGGCGCCGCCGAGTCCTGCCCCTCGACGTGCAGGTCCTGCACCACGGCGGACGAGCGGACGGTGAGCGGCACCCCGTCCGACGGCGCGATGCGCACGGAGCCGGGGGAGCCCTCGGGGCCGCGCAGCGTCACCGCCCGCTGGACGACGAGGTTCTCGCGGTACGTGCCGGGGGCGATGGTGAGCACGTCCCCGTCGCTCGCGGCCTCCAAGGCGGCAGCGAGCGATGCGTACTCACCCGTGCGGCGCCGCCACCGCGAGGTGCCGGTGTGCGTCACCTGGACCGTGCCCTGTGCCATGGAGTTGCTCTGCCCCCACCTTGTCGTACGCGGGACCTCACGACCTCGCGCAAGGCGCCGAAGAGTTCGGCCGGACCACCGTAGCGCGCGCGGGGAGGGCGAGTTGACCCGATCGCCAGGCTCTCACCTGGTCATCGCCGCTCTCTCACGGCACCGGGAGGCGGTGGCGGCCGCTCAGAGGGCTGCTCAGGAGCCGGTGCCGGTGCGTCCCCAGTCCGGCCCCGCCTTGTCCCAGGCCTGGTCCCAGCGGTCGTAACGCCGCAGGACGATCCGCCAGACGACGATCCTCCTGGTGCCCTCCACGAGTCCGGCCACCGCCGCCGCGACGCCGAATCCGGCGAGCGCCGCATGCGTGGCCGCGGTCGCGTCGTCGAGGGGGCGCCCGACCACCTGGCCGCGCTCGTCCGTCCAGAGCTTGAAGCGGTCGCCGGGGCCGGGGGCCCGGAGGTCGGCGAGGACGGTGCCGGAGTGCGCCGTGCCGTCCGGAGCGGTCCATTCGGCGAGCACGCGGCTGTGCCTGTCGCGGGCGGAGGACGTCTCGGGGTCAGGGTCCACCGGGGGTCTCGAGACCTTCCTGACCACAGTGCCCGTGACTTCGTGCCGCACCTCGTGCTGCTTGCGCACGGACTCCTGCAGAGCGTCTTTCGAGAGGCCGCCGACCGCTATTCCGGCCAGTGGCGCCGCGAGGACGATGAGCAGCAAGGCCGCACAGGCCACCCAGGCCTCGACGAGGTCGGTCTTCCGGCGCAGCGGATTGTGCCGCCAGCGCCAGAGTCCGACTAGTGCTCGCACAGTCCCGCACCCCCTTCCGCGTCCGTCATAACCGCGACCGGCACGGCCCAAGCGTCGGCGGGGAGAAGAGAGAGGGAAATCACCCTTCTCGTCCGAGTCCAACGTCCGGACCGGGCCTTCGAGTTCCCCGTTCCGGGGACCTCAGCCGATAACGGTGAACGGGTCACCGATCCTGATCGATCCAGTCGTCTCCGGCACCAGATTCTGGCCGAACACCAGCTGGTCGCCGAAGCGGCGGTGGTGGGCGAGCGTACGCAGGGGCTCCTTGCCGCGCTCCGCGGTGCGCTGGTCGGTGGTGGTCACGACGCAGCGGCCGCACATTTTGGCCACCCGGAAGGTGACGTCGCCGATCGCGACGCGCGTCCAGTCGTCCTCGGCCCAGGGGGCGGTCCCGTCCACGACCACATTCGGCCTGAATCGGTTCATGGGGAGCGGGCCCTCGTCGGAGTGGTCGCCCTGCGCGATGAGCGAGTTCAGGGCGTCGAGGGAGGAGAGCGTGGTCAGGAGCAGGGGATAGCCGTCGGCGAAGGAGACGGTCTCGCCGTCCTCGGCGTACGCGGGGTCGATGGGGCGCCGGGTCGCGGGCTCGCCGAGGTGGACGAGCCGGACGTCCGTGTCCAGATAGGCGCTGAACCACGCGTGCGCCTCCTCGTCGGCGGGCTCCGCCTCGACGAGGTCCTTCCAGATGTCCACCGTGACGGTCTTGCCGGAGGGCGGCACGGCGACCGTCAGCGGTTCGAGGCCGGGAGCGGACATGCGTATGCCGCCGCCGGGCAGGAGCTCGGCGGCGGCCAACGCCAGCTGCGGATGCGGCCGTTGCGTGACGATCTGCCCGTCGCCGTCCACCAGCACCCACCGCCGGTCGCCCGCGAGTCCCCAGGGCTCGACGACGGCCTCACGCGGAGCGTGTCCCCCGACCGCCTTGAGCGGGTAGAAGTGGATCGAGTGCAGGGCTGGATTCGGCATGCGGCCATCCTGCCAGCAGCCGCTGACAGGGATGCCCGCGGGCGAATCAGTAGCCGCGGTACGGGCGGTTGTACGGATCCTCGTACGTCGCGGGCGCGGGGCGCGGTGCCGCGGGGCGCATGGCCTCGTAGCCCGTACCGGCCGGGGGGCGCTGCTGTTGCTGGGGGCCCGGATACCCGCGCGGTGCCGAGGGCTGCTGCGGGATGTACGGCGCGGGCGCCTGCTGCATCTGCTGCACGGGGGCGGGCTGCTGGGCGTAGCCGTACGCCGGGTTGTGGTGGGACGGGGCGGCCGGCAGCGCGGGCAGGGCGGCCGGGAGGGCGGGCAGATGACTGCCCGTGTCGTACGCGGAGGGGACCCGGATCGGGGCGATCTGAGGTGTACCCCGCTCGGCGACAAGGGAGTCGTAGATCGGGGTGTCCGGGAAGGACGGCGCGGAGTAGTAACCGCCGCCATAGGTGGAGCGGGGGGAGGTCATGACACATAAGTTAAGCCCTTGATGTGCTGGTTGGGGAGACCGATAAGAGGGTTGTTTTACGCGTCGGTAGTGACTCAGCGTCCCCAATTTGCGTGAACTCGGTAAAAATCGGTCGCAAGTCGGCGTACAGATCGTGTAAAAGGCGAGCTCCGTGCGGGTTACCGGCGGTTGACGCACGGTTGACGGGGCGGTGTGCGGCGGGGGTGTCGGCGGTGGGCGTGGGCCTCCGGTGGGTCCGGGTAATAGGTTGGTCATGAACGGGACGGCGGCCCGGCCGGACGTGGCGACTTGCGATGGGGGCGGACATGACAATGGCCAAGGGATCGAATGTTCCCGTGCCGGCACCTGCCGTGCGGATCGAACTGGGGTGGGCCTCGGGAGCAGGCGTGCCGGACGCCGACGCGTCGGCCCTGCTGCTCGCCGCTTCGGGCAAGGTCCGCTCGGACGACGACTTCATCTTCTACAACCAGGCGGTCCACTCCTCCGGCGCGGTGCGCCACGAGGGCAAGAAGACGGACGGCGGCCGGGTGACCGACGCGCTTCTGGTGGACCTCGCGCGCGTGGAGCCCGCCGTCGAGACCGTGGTGCTCGCCGCCTCGACGGACGGGGGCACTTTCGGCCAGATTCCCGGCCTCTTCGTCCGGGTCGTCGACGCGGCGAACGGCGCCGAGATCGCGCGCTACGACAGCGAGGACGCCACCGTGGAGACGGCGTTCGTCCTCGGGGAGCTCTACCGCCGCCAGGGCGCGTGGAAGTTCCGCGCCGTCGGACAGGGATACGGCAGCGGCCTGGAGGGCCTGGCCACGGACTACGGCATCTCGGTGGACGAGCCGCAGCAGGCCGCGCCGCCCGCCCCGGCCGCGGCGCAGCCTCCTGTGGCTCCCGCCCCTCCCGTGGCCCCGGCGGCCCCCGTCCAGACCCCTCCGCCGCCCCCGGCCCGGACGCCTGCCGCCGCGCCGCTGAGCCTGTCCAAAGTCACGCTCACCAAGGAGGCGCCGTCCGTCTCGCTGAAGAAGCAGGGCGGCACCTCCGGGGCGATGCGCGTGAACCTCAACTGGGAGGTGCGCAAGCAGTTCAAGGGCTGGGCCAGCAAGCTCGGCCGGGCCGTGGCGATGCACGCGGACCTCGACCTGGACCTGTGCGCCCTGTACGAACTGGCCGACGGCCGCAAGGGAGTCGTCCAGGCCCTCGGCAACGCCTTCGGCTCCCTCGACCAGCCTCCGTACCTGCTGCTCGACGGCGACGACCGCACCGGCGCCGTGGCCAGCGGCGAGAACCTCACGGTCAATCTCGACCACATCAACGACTTCAAGCGCATCGTCATCTTCGTGACCATCTACGAAGGCGCGCGCAGCTTCGCCGACCTGAACGCCACGGTGACCCTGCAGCCGCAGCACGGCGCCTCCATCGACTTCTCGCTCGACGAGTGCACGGTGCCCTCCACGGTCTGCGCGCTCGCGCTGATCACGAACAACAACGGCGACCTCTTCGTCCAGCGCGAGGCCCGCTACCTGGTGCCCGAGCGCGGCGTGAGCCCGCAGCGCACCATCGACTACGCGTACGGCTGGGGCATGAACTGGACGCCCGGCAGGAAGTGAGTCAGGTCAGCGCTGCCCGGCAGCCGGGTCGGGGCGGGTGTACGTCCGCCCCTTCCACGCCGCCCCGCGTCCCCTGTAGTGCCGCACCGCCGAATCCACCGTCATGAGGAGGTAGAGGAACGCGGTGAAGGGCAGCAGGGGAGCGAGCCAGAGGGTCTGCCGGTAGTAGCGCAGCATCGGGACGTACGTCGCCGTCATCACCAGCCACGCGAGCCCCCCGAGCACGGCCGGCGTCGCGCTGCCGCCCACCAGACCGGCGACCAGCGCGAACGGCGGCGCCAGATAGATCAGGGCGAGCCCCAGGACCGTACCGACCAGGACCAGGGGGTTGTGCCGCAGCTGGGCGTAGGCGCTGCGCGCGACCATCCGCCAGAGATCCCCGAGACCGGGGTAGGGGCGCACGCTGTCGACGTGCTCCGCGAGACCCAGCCAGATGTGGCCGCCCGAGCGCTTCACCGCCCTGGCGAGCGACACGTCGTCGATCACCGCGTGCCGGATGGAGTCGGGGATCCCCGCACGCTCGGCGGCCTCCGCGCTCACCAGGACACAGCCCCCGGCGGCGGCCGCGGTCCTCGCGTCCTTCTCGGCGATCCAGCGGAACGGATAGAGCTGCGCGAAGAAGTACACGAACGCCGGGACGACGAGCCGCTCCCACACGCTCGCGACCCGCAGCCGCGCCATCTGCGAGACAAGGTCGTATCCGGCCGTCTCCGCCGCGGCGACCAACTCCCGCAGGCTGTCCGGCTCATGGGCGATGTCCGCGTCGGTGAGCAGCAGATACCGCGGGGCACGCGCGCGTGCCAGGCCGATGCCGTGCCGCACGGCCCACAGCTTGCCCGTCCAGCCGGGCGGCGGCTCACCGGGAGAGCCGACCGTCAGCGTGAGGCCGCCGTGCCGGTCGGCGAGGGAGCGGGCCAGCGTGCCGGTGCCGTCCGAACTCCCGTCGTCGACAAGGAAGATCTCGGCCTGCCCCGGATAGTCCTGGGCAAGGAGCGAGGGCAGGCTCCGGGGGAGAACCGCGGCCTCGTCGCGGGCGGGGACGACGACGCAGACCGGGGGCCAGGTCTCCGGTTCGCGGCGTGCGGGCAGCCGCAGGTCAGTGCGCCAGAAGAAGCCCTGGCCCAACAGCAGCCACAGCCACGCGGCAAGCGATCCGGCGGCGGTCCACACAACGGCGCTCATCCGCCGAAGTCTGCCGCACGGCGCCGGGCGCCGGAGGCCGATCGACTATGGTGACCGGGTGAAGATCGCGCTCATGGACTCCGGTATCGGCCTGCTCCCCGCCGCGGCGGCGGTACGTCGTCTGCGGCCCGACGCCGATCTCGTGCTCTCCTCGGACCCCGACGGACTGCCCTGGGGACCGCGCTCCGCACAGGACATCACGGAGCGCTCGCTCGCCGTCGCCGAGGCGGCGGCCGCGCACCACCCGGCGGCGCTGATCGTGGCCTGCAACACCTCGTCCGTGCACGCCCTGCCCGCGCTGCGTGCCCGGTTCGAACCCGAGCTGCCCGTCATCGGGACCGTACCGGCGATCAAGCCGGCCGTGGCGGGCGGCGGCCCCATCGCCATCTGGGCCACCCCCGCCACCACCGGCAGCCCCTACCAGCGCGGCCTCATCGAGGAGTTCGCCGGCGGCGTCGAGGTCGCCGAGGTGCCCTGCCCCGGCCTCGCGGACGCCGTGCAGTACGCCGACGAGGCGGCCATCGACAAGGCGGTCGCCGCGGCAGCCGCCCTCACCCCGCGTGACGTAAGGGCCGTCGTCCTGGGCTGCACCCATTACGAGCTGGTCGGTGAGCGCATCCGCGCGGCCCTCCAGCAGCCCGGCATGCCGCCCCTGGTCCTGCACGGCTCCGCGGGAGCGGTCGCGGCCCAGGCGCTGCGCAGGGCAGGCGAGCAGCCCGGCACCGGCACCGGCACGGAGGGCGGCCTGACGGTGATCCTGAGCGGGCGCGCCGCCGAGCTGCCGGTCGCCGCCCATACGTACGCCGAAGGCAGGCTGCTCGCGGCGGTCAGCCCCGCGCACTGAGCCCCGCCCCGTCCGGAGGCCGGAAATCCGCGGGTGGGTGACGCGCCGGAACGGTAACGCTCCGCGACGCGATGCCTTCCCTGCGGAACGTGAGTAGTCTCGGACGCATGACGGACCACACCCACGGCGAGCGGGGCAGTACGGCCGACGCCCCGCCGGAAGTCTGGACCGGTAGCGCGACCAACCGCGTGCAGTGGCTCCTCGCGCCGGCCGGCGCCCTCTGCCTGGCGCTCGGCATCGAGCTGGCCGTCGACAACATGTGGACGTCCGGGATCGCCCCACTGGCCATGTCCGTCGTGGGGTGCATCGCCGCGGGACTCCTGATCCTGTTCGGGACCCTCGCCTTCGTCCATGTCGCCGTGAAGGTCGACAAGGACTGCCTGGAAGTGCGCTGCGGCCACATGGGCCTGCCGCGTCGCCGCATCCTCCTCTCGCACGTGGAGGGCGCCGACTTCGCGCAGGTCGTGTGCCCCAGGCAGTGGGGCGGATGGGGTTACCGCACGCGGCCCGAGCTCGGTACCGCCGTCGTGGTCAGGCGCGGCGAGGGCCTGGTGCTCCGCCTGGGCGACGGCCGCAAGTTCACGGTCACCGTCGACGACGCCGAAGCCGCCGTGCGGATCATCCGGGACCGGCTGACCCCGGCGAAGCGGCCGACGGCCTGACCTGCGCCGGTTCGTCGCCGAGGGGGCGCGCCGTGGCGATGCCCGCGAGGTAGCCCGCTCCCGTCGTCACCGCCGTGACGCTGAGCGCGTTGCCGACCGAGGCGACGGCGGCGAGCGCCGTCAGGGCCGAGCCCGCCGACAGGACGACCTGGGTGGAGCGCGGCGAGCGGTACAGCGCGTACAGAAGCCAGCAGAACACCGCGGCGAGGAGCAGCACGCCCGCAAGGCCCTGCTCGGCCGCCTGCTGCAACGGCGCCGAATGCGGCCGGCCGTCCGTCAGGAAATGCTCGGCCACCGTGGGACTGGAATCGGCGAACCGGCCCGGCCCCACCCCGAGCGCGGGTTCCTCGCCCGCGAGCGCCAGCGCGTCGTGCCACAGCTCGACGCGGTACCCGTCGAGCTGGCCCTCCAGGGACGCGCTCAGCCCCTCGGGCAGTACGTCGTCGGCGATCGCCCAGGTCAGGCCGGTCACCACCGCTGTCGCCAGGGCGAGGCCGACGAGGCCCAACACCCGGCCCCGCATCAGGGCGGTCGCCAGCGAGCAGAGCAGGATGCCGGTGCAGGCGATGACGCCGGCCACCGAGCCGAGCACCACCGCGGCCACCACGATCCCCACGGCGAGCAGCCGCATCGCGAGCCGCGTCGAGGGCCGCCGGGCCGCCCACGCCGCGCTGCACGCCGCCCCCGACGCCAGGATCAGGAGCGCGGCGGTCGCGCCGGTGTGGCCGAGCGGCGCCGTGCTGACGGGTCCCGGCGACAGATGCGGGGCCGCCGCCGCGAGCCCGATGCCGGCCAGCGCGCCCGCGCAGGGCGCGGCCACCGGCAGGAGCGCGCCGCAGATCCGCCCGCCCGCGTACCCCGCGGCCACGGCGAGCACCGCGAGGAGCACGCCCTCGGGCTGTCCGCCGTGCACCCCGGCGCTGATCAAGGTCCAGGCCGCGCACACGCCGAGCAGCGCGACGCCCGTCGCGTCGGACGCGCTGCGCCGTTCGTATGCCCCCGGTGGCCCGGCTGTCGCGGCCATCCCCGTTGTCCCCACCCCGTCGCCCCCCGCCGTATGACGGGCCCCGAACACTGTGGCTTGATCCGGCCGCAGGTCAGGGACTCGGGCACACCGTAACCGCTGGGACCGTGCGGTGTGCACATCTTGCGCAGGAACGATCCGGCAAACCCCCGGGCACGACCGTCCTGTCGGTGTCCACGAGACGCGCCGTACACTCCCCGAGTGACCGCCACCACCACCCCCGCAGCCGAGTCGGAGCAGCTCGGGGCGCAGCCCGCGCCCCTCTCGCGCAAAGCCCGTTTCCTGCGGGCGCTCGTCCCGGCCGCCGCGTCGGCACTCTCCGGAGTGCTGCTGTACGTCAGCTTTCCGCCACGCACCTTGTGGTGGCTGGCCCTGCCGGCCTTCGCGGTGTTCGCCCGGGTCCTGCACGGCAGAGGCTGGAAGGCGGGGCTCGGGCTCGGCTATCTCTTCGGTCTCGGCTTCCTGCTGCCGCTGCTGGTGTGGACCGGTGTGGAGGTCGGCCCCGGGCCCTGGCTGGCGCTCGCCGCCATCGAGGCGATGTTCGTCGCCCTCGTCGCGGCGGGCATCGCCGCCGTGTCCAAGCTGCCCGGATACCCGCTCTGGGCGGCGGCCCTGTGGATCGCCGGTGAGGCGGCACGCGCGCGCGTGCCGTTCAGCGGCTTCCCCTGGGGGAAGATCGCCTTCGGGCAGGCGGACGGCGTCTTCCTGCCGCTCGCCGCGCTCGGCGGCACCCCGGTGCTCGGCTTCGCGGTGGTCCTGTGCGGCTTCGGCCTGTACGAGATCGTCCGCCAGGCCCTCGACCTGCGCGGCACCCGAGTCCTGCGCCGTGGCGCGGCGGCAGCGGCTCTGCTCGGCGTGGTCGTCCCGGTCGCCGGTGCCTTCGCCGCGCGTCCGCTCGTCAGCGACGACGCCGAGGACGGCACCGCCACCGTGGCCGCCGTCCAGGGCAATGTCCCGCAGGCGGGCCTGGAGTTCAACGCCCAGCGCCGCGCGGTGCTCGACCACCATGTGCGCGAGACGCAGCGGCTCGCGGACCGGGTCAAGGCGGGCAAGACCGAGCAGCCCGACTTCGTCCTGTGGCCGGAGAACTCCTCCGACATCGACCCGTTCACCAACCCCGACGCCCGCGCCGCGATCGAGCGTGCGGCCAAGGCGATCGACGCCCCCGTCTCCGTGGGCGGTGTCGTCGAGAGCAAGGACGGCAAGCTCTACAACGAGCAGATCCTGTGGGACCCGCAGAAGGGCCCCACGGACACCTACGACAAGCGGCAGATCCAGCCCTTCGGCGAGTACATCCCGCTGCGCGGCATCGTGGGCTTCTTCAGCAGCGACGTCGGCATGGTGCGCCAGGATTTCAGCCGCGGCACCAAGCCCGGCGTCTTCACCATGGCGGGCACCAAAGTCGGCCTCGCCACCTGCTACGAAGCCGCCTTCGACTGGGCCGTGCGCGACACGGTCACACACGGCGCGCAGCTCATCTCGGTGCCCAGCAACAACGCGACGTTCGACCGCAGCGAGATGACCTACCAGCAGCTGGCCATGTCACGGATCCGCGCCGTCGAGCACAGCCGCACCGTCACCGTCCCGGTGACCAGCGGCGTCAGCGCGATCATCATGCCCGACGGGCGCGTCTCCCAGAAGACGAAGTGGTTCACCGCCGACTCACTCGTCGAAGAGGTGCCGCTGCGCTCCTCGCAGACCCCGGCCACCCGGCTCGGCACCCTGCCCGAGGGCATCATCGTGCTGATCGCCGCCGGTGGTCTCGGCTGGGCCGTGGCCGGCGCCGTACGGGACAGGCGGGCGCGTCAGGCCCGTTAGGGTCGGACTCATGGCAATCCCTGACTTCATCCGCACGATCCGGGCCGACGCCGGCCACCAGCTGTTGTGGCTCCCCGGGGTCACCGCCATCGTCTTCGACGGCGAGGGCAGAGTGCTCCTCGGGCGGCGCGCCGACAACGGCAAGTGGTCGGCCATCGGCGGCATGCCGGACCCGGGGGAGCAGCCCGCCGCGTGTGCCGTGCGCGAGGTGTTCGAGGAGACCGCGGTGCACTGCGTGCCCGAGCGCGTGGTGCTCGTGGAGTCCCTGGACCCGGTGACGTACCCCAACGGCGACATCTGCCAGTTCATGGACATCACCCTGCGCTGCCGCGCCGTCGGCGGCGAGGCGCGGGTCAACGACGACGAGTCCCTCGAAGTGGGCTGGTTCGCCCTGGACCAGCTGCCCGACCTGCACGAGTTCAGCCTCTTCCGGATCAAGCAGGCGATGGCCGAGGAGCAGCCCACCTGGTTCGACCGGACGTGATCCCCCGCGCGGTCCCGGTCAGGTCGCCTTGATCATGTCCGCGCACTTCTCGCCGATCATCATCGTGGTGATGCACGGGTTGACCGCGGGCAGGAACGGCATGATCGAGGCGTCGGCGACGCGCAGCCCGCTGACGCCCTTGACCCGCAGTTGAGGGTCGAGCGGCGAGTCCGCGTCGTCGCTCGCGCCCATCCGCACGGTGCCCGCCGGGTGGTAGACGGTGTTGTGGGTCTGGCGGATGTACGCGAAGAGCTCGTCGTCGGTGGTGGCGTCCGGGCCGGGAGCAAGCTCGGCGCCCGCCCACTCGGCCATCGGGGCCTGCGCCGCGATCTCGCGGGCGAGCCGGAGCCCGTACGTCATCACGCGGACGTCGTGCTCGTCGGTGAAGTAGCGCGGGTCGACCTTCGGCTTGTCCCGGAAGTCGCGGGTGCGCAGCCGGACCGTGCCCATGGAGCGGGCGCGGGTGACGTTCGGGGTGAGGCAGAAGGCGTTGTCGGTGGTGGGATAGCCGCGCCGGTAGGTGTTCAGGTCGAAGGGCACCGAGCCGTAGTGGAACATCAGGTCCGGGCGGTCGAGGCCCGGCTCGGTGTCCGCGAAGATGCCGATCTCCCACCACTGGGTGGAGGAGGTGACCATCGGCTGCTTCGCCTCCCACATGATCACGCCCTCGGGGTGGTCCTGGAGGTGGGAGCCGACGCCGGGGGAGTCCGCCCGCACCTCGACGCCGCACTCCCGCAGATGCCCCGCGGGGCCGATCCCCGACAGCATCAGGAGCTTCGGCGAGTCGATGGCCCCGCAGGAGACGATCACCTCGCGGCGTGCCGAGACGCTGCCGCTGTGGATCGTGTCGGGGTGCAGGTACTCGACGCCCGCGCAGCGCCTGCCCTCGTCGAACAGCAGCCGCTTGGCCTGCAGACCCGTACGGATCTCCAGGTTGGGCCGCTTGCCGATGACCGGGTGCAGATACGACACCGAGGCGGACGAGCGGGTGCCGTCCGGGCGGGAGTTGATCTGGAACCAGTGGGCGCCGCGCTTCACCGTCGTACCGGTGTTGAACGGCGTGGTGGGGATGCCCGCCGCCGCACACGCTTCGAGCAGGGCCGATCCGCACGGGTCGTTCGGCGGGACGCTCATGATGTTCACCGGGCCCGAGCGGCCGTGGTGGTCGCCCGGCGCGTCGTTGGTCTCCAGGCGCTGGTAGAGGGGGAAGCAGTCCGCGGCGCTCCAGCCCGTACAGCCCAGGGAGCCCCACTCGTCGAGGTCCTCGGCGGGGGCCCAGAAGGCGATGCAGGAGTTGTGCGACGAGCAGCCGCCGAGGACCTTGGCACGGGCGTGCCGCATGAAGCTGTTGCCGTTCTCCTGCGGCTCCACCGGGTAGTCCCAGTCGTAACCGGACTCGAGCAGGGCCATCCACTTGGTCAGCCGGAGGATGTTGTCGTCGCCGACGTCCGAGGGGCCGGCCTCCAGCACGCAGACGGTGACGTCCGGGTCCTCGGTCAGCCGCGCGGCGACGACGGCGCCTGCCGTGCCGCCGCCCACCACCACGTAGTCGAACTCGTCCCGGGGACTCTCAGTGGGCATGGTGACTCCAGATCAGCGACAGATCGGCGGGGTTCAGGGGGCGGTCGGGGGCGACGGGGGAGTGGTGGGGTCCACGGGAGGCTCTTCGAAGCGGTGCTCGGCGAGCACGCCCGCCTTGTGCCGCTGCACGAACCAGTAGTAGGCGAAGCCGCCGCAGGCCACGATGCCGATGAAGAGGAACGCGCCCCAGCGCAGATACCAGTGCTGCGGTCCGGTCGCGTTGTAGACCTCGGCGCGCGGCCAGGCCAGGTTGAGGGACATGGCCGCGCCCCAGAGCACGGCGAGGATGTTGACCGGCAGGCCGAACTTGCCGAGCGAGAACTTGCCCTCGGCGGGCTGCCACTGGCCGCGCAGCCGCCTGACCAGCATCGGCAGGGTGACCAGGAGATAGGCCAGATAGATCATGATGATCGCGATGCTCGTGATCACCGAGAAGATCTGCGGCTGGTTGATGTTGATGACCAGGATGCCGACGCCGACGAGTCCGATGATGATCGCCGGCAGTACGGGCGTCTGGAAGCGCGGGCTGACCTTGGCCAGCAGCGAGGACGCGGGCAGGCAGCCGTCGCGGGCCATGGCGAAAGCCAGGCGGATGCCCGCGGCCTGCACGGCGAGTTCGCAGACGGTGATGGCGATGACCACGCACCACAGGACGATCTCGCCGATCGTGGAGCCGAGCGTGCTCAGGACCACGTACTGGAGGCCGTCGACGGAGAGCTCCTTCGCGTGCAGATCCGGCACCGCAAGGAGTGCGAACAGCAGGATGAGCCCGCCGATGAGGAACGAGAAGACGAGCGCCCGCAGGATGGCCCGCGGGGCGTTGCGGCTCGGGTCGAGGGACTCCTCGCCGAGCGAGGACGCGGTGTCGAAGCCGTACATGACATACGCCGACGCGAGCGACGCGGTCAGGAAGGCGCCGAAGTATCCGAGGTTCTGGCCCTCGCCCAGGCCGCCGGTCTCGGTGATGGCGCTGGGGCCGCGCGTGATGTGGGCGGCGAGCAGCACGATCAGGACGACGGCGGCGATCAGCTCGATCAGTACGCCGGCGGAGTTGATCCGGGCCATCAGCTTGACGCCGAAGGCGTTGACCAGCGTGGTGAACAGGATGAGGACCGAGCCGAGCAGCACGGCGTTCTTCGCCGCGTCGGTCGTGCCGCTGCCGTCCCCGATGAACTGGAAGAAGTCGGAGATCTGCGGCAGCGTGATCTGGTACGCGAGGGCGACCGCCGCCAGAGAGACCATGGTGGCCGTCAGCATCATCCAGCCGCCGAGCCAGCCGACGTGCTTGCCGCCGAGCTGCTTGCCCCAGTTGTAGACGGACCCCGCGACGGGGAAGCGGGCGGCGAGCTCGCAGAAGCACAGGGCCACCATCAGCTGGCCGACGAAGACCATCGGCCACGACCACCAGTAGGCGGGGCCGCCGAAGCTGACGCCGAAGTAGAACAGCTGGAAGGTGCCGGTCAGGATCGAGATGTAGCTGATCCCGGCCGCGAAGGTGTGGAAGTTGCCCAGGGTCCGCTTGAGTTCGGGACGGTAGCCGAGCTCGCCGAGCGCGTCGTCGTCCTCCTGGTGCGGGCTGCGGTCCGCGTCGGCGGCGTCGGCACCCTTGCCGTGCTCCGTGCTCATTCGAACCACCTCTGCGGTGTCGCCGCGAGATTGCGCCAGATGTGCTTGGCCTCCTGGTACTCGGCGAGACCGGCCGGGCCCAGTTCGCGGCCGAAGCCGGACTGCTTCATGCCGCCCCACTCCGCCTGCGGCACATAGGGATGGAAGTCGTTGATCCACACGGTTCCGGCGCGCATCCGGGCCGCCACGCGCTGGCCCTTGCCGGTGTCCTGCGTCCAGACGGCGCCCGCGAGGCCGTAGACGGTGTCGTTGGCGAGGCCGATCGCCTCGTCCTCGGTCCTGAACCGCTCGACGGTGAGCACCGGACCGAACGACTCGTCGGTGACCACGGACATGCCGGGGGTGCACTCGTCGAGCACGGTCGGCGGGTAGTAGTAGCCGTCCTTCAGCGCCGGATCGTCGGGGCGCGCGCCGCCGCAGCGGAGCACCGCGCCCTCGGCGATGCCCGCCGCCACGTACGCCTCGACCTTGTCGCGGTGCTCGGCGGAGATCAGCGGCCCCGTGCGGGCGTCCTCGTCGAAGGGCCCGCCGAGCCGGATCCGCCGTGCCCGTGCGATCAGTTCGTCGACGAATCTGTCGTGCAGCTCGTCCTCGACAAGGAGCCGCGCCCCGGCCGAACAGACCTGGCCCGAGTGCAGGAAGATCGCCATCAGGGCGTAGTCGACCGCCGTGTCGAAGTCGGCGTCGGCGAAGACGATGTTCGGGTTCTTGCCGCCGAGTTCCAGGGCGACCTTCTTCACGGTGGGTGCCGCGGCGGCCATGATGCGCCGCCCGGTGGCGAGCCCGCCGGTGAAGGACACCAGGTCGACCCGCGGGTCCTCGCTGAGCGGCGCGCCCGCGGTGGGCCCCGCGCCGAGGATCAGATTGGCGGCGCCGGCGGGCAGCCCGGCCTCGGTGAGCAGCCGCATCAGGATGATGCAGGTGTGCGGGGTCAGCTCGCTGGGCTTGAGGACGAAGGTGTTGCCCGCGCCGAGCGCGGGGGCGACCTTCCAGGCGGTCTGGAGCAGCGGATAGTTCCACGGCGTGATCAGCGCGCACACCCCGACCGGCTCGTGCACCACCCGGCTGTCCACCTCCGGGCTGCCCGCGTCCACGACGCGGTCGGTGCCGCCCGCCGCCGTCAGGTTGCCGAAGTAGCGGAAGCAGTTCGCGATGTCGTCCATGTCGTACTCGCTCTCCACGAGCCGTTTCCCGGTGTCCAGGGATTCGGCGCGGGCGAGCGCGTCCTTGTCGCGTTCGAGGAGGTCGGCGACGCGCAGCAGCAGACGGCCGCGTTCGGCCGCGGGGGTGCGGGGCCACGGGCCGCGGTCGAAGGCCTCCCTGGCCGCGGAGATCGCCGCGGCCGCGTCCTTCGGTCCGGCCTCGTCGACGGTCGCGACCAGGGTGTTGTCCGCGGGGCAGCGGATCTCCCGTACCTGGCCGTCCACGGCAGCGGTCCACGTTCCGCCGATGAAAAGCTCCGGCATGACGGCTCCTCCGGGGGGATGGGTAGCGCGGGTGCTCCAGAATGGACGGTAAGGAGCACCAGCCACGCCCGCACCACAAGAGCCGCTATTCGGCGCAGACGCTCACCGGTCCGCCATCGGTGCCGCACGCCCGTGAAGATCGTCCGCCCGCCACTCCGTTAGCCTGAGGGCACGATGAACCGGCTGATCACGTCATGGGGCGCGTACGACCTCACACGATTCCCCGAGGACCCCCGCGACCCGCTGCGCGCCTGGTCCGCCGCCGACGCCTACCTCCTGCGGCACCTCGCGGGCGAGACGGACGGGAGCGGCGCGGCGGGCGAGAAGGGCGGGAGCGGCACAGCGGGCCCGACGGACGAGGAGGCGGCGAAGCCCGTCGACCTCTCCGGCTCCGTGGTCGTCGTCGGTGACCGCTGGGGCGCGCTGACCACCGCCCTCGCGGGGTACGGGCCGACGCTGATCACCGACTCGTTCCTCGCCGCGGAGGCGACGCGGGCCAACACGGCACGCGCCGGGTTCGCGCCGGACGCGGTGCGGATCTCGACGACCGGCGACACCCCGCCGAGCCGCGTCGACGTCCTCCTGGTCCGGGTGCCGAAGAGCCTCGCGCTCCTGGAGGACCAACTGCACCGGCTCGCCCCCGCCCTGCACGCGGGCACGGTCGTCGTCGGCACCGGGATGGTCACCGAGATCCACACCTCCACGCTCGACCTGTTCGAGCGGATCATCGGCCCCACGCGGACATCGCTGGCCCGGCAGAAGGCGCGGCTCATCTTCAGCACGCCGGATCCGGAGCGCGCCACCGGTGTCAGTCCCTGGCCGCGCAGCTATGTCCTCGACGCCGATTCCGGCGCGGGCGCGGGACTGACGGCCGTCAACCACGCGGGCGTGTTCTGCGCCGAGCACCTCGACATCGGCACCCGCTTCTTCCTGCGCCATCTGCCGACCGGCGCCGGCGCCGCGCACATCGTGGACCTGGGCTGCGGCAACGGCGTGCTGGGCACGGCCGCCGCCGTCGCCGACCCGCGGGCCACCGTCACCTTCATCGACGAGTCGTACCCCGCCGTCGCCTCGGCCGAGGCGACCTTCCGCGCGAACGCGCTCGATCCCGCGCGGGCGGAATTCGTCGCGGGCGACGCGCTGTCGGCCGTACCCGGCGGGTCGGTGGACCTCGTCCTGAACAACCCGCCCTTCCACAGCCACCAGGCGACCTCCGGCGCGACCGCCTGGCGGATGTTCGCCGGGGCACGCTCGGCGCTGCGGCCCGGCGGCGAGCTGTGGGTCGTCGGCAATCGCCACCTCGGGTACCACGTGAAGCTGCGCAAGCTCTTCGGCAACAGCCAAGTCGTCGCCAGCGATCCGAAGTTCGTGGTCCTGCGGGCGGTCAAGCGCGAGCGCTGACGCCGGGCCACCGGCCGCGGACCGCGCCCGTCAGGCGTCGAAGGCCGTCGCCCGCGCCACCTTCTCCCACGCGCCGATCTCCGCGCGTACCGAGTCGAGGTGACCGATGACCGCGTCCACGGAGTCCTCGCCGAGCGGCAGCCGCAGCGGGGTGTCGTCCGCGTCGAGCGCGGTGATGATCGCGGCGGCGGCCTTCGCCGGGTCGCCGGGCTGTTCCCCGTCGCCGCCCGCGACCATCGTGCGGGTGGCGCCCGCCGTCTTCGCGTAGTCCGGGATCTCGACGGGGCTGGCGCTGGTGTTGCCGAACAGGCCGGTGCGGAAGGCGCCGGGCTCCACGACCAGGACCTTGATGCCGAGCGGTCCCACCTCGGCGGCCAGCGCCTCCGACATGCCTTCGAGGGCGAACTTCGTGCCGCTGTACGCCGAGAAGCCCGCGAAGGACATCTGCCCGCCCATGCTGCTCATCTGCACGATCGCTCCCGAGCGCCGGGCCCGCATGTGCGGAAGGACGGCGCGGGTCAGCGCGGCCGGGCCGAAGACATGCACGTCGAACAGGGAGCGCAGCTCGGCGTCCGAGTCCTCCTCCAGGGCGCCGACGTGGCTGCGCCCCGCGTTGTTCACCAGGACGTCGATGCGACCGTGCCGGTCGGTGACGTCGCGCACGGCGGCCTCGATGCCCGCCGTGTCGGTCACGTCCAGGGTGCGGGCCTCGACCTGGTCGGGGTGGGCGGCCACCAGGTCGTCCAGGGACGAGGTGTCGCGTGCGGTGGCCACGACCACGCCGCCCGCGGCCACGGCCGCCTCGGTGATCGCCCGGCCGAAGCCGCTGTTCGCACCCGTCACGAGCCATACCTTCGTCATCCCGAACTCCCTTGCTGTGTACGCCGGTTCGTCCGCCGGCTCGTTCGTTCCCGGCTCTGCTGACCAGCCTGCGGGAGCAGCGGGTGGCCCGTCCAAGACCTGACGTGATAGCTGATGGTTATGGACCTTCAGGACCTTCACGGCAGGGACGTACACAGCAGGGATCTGCGCTACTTCGTCGCGGTGGCGCAGGAGTTGCACTTCACGCGGGCCGCCGAGCGGCTCTTCGTCTCCCAGCCCGCGCTGAGCAAGCAGATACGGGCACTGGAGCGGCAGTTGGGGGCGGACCTCTTCGTGCGGGACCAGCGGGGTGTGCGGCTCACCTCCGTCGGCGCGGCTCTGCTGCCGCACGCCCGGCGGGTCCTGGAAGGCTGGCACTCGGGCGTGGAGGCGGTGGAGCGCGCCAAGACCGAGGAGCGGGCCACGCTCCGGGTGGGCATGAGCACGCGGCCGGCCCGCGGCGGGCTCCTGCCCGCGGTGCGCTCGCGCTTCGGCGAGGCCCGTCCGGCGGCCGTGATCCGGCTGCGGCAGGTGGGCTGGGACGATCCGAGCGCCGGACTCGCCGACGGCACGGCGGACGTGGCCTTCATCTGGCTGCCGCTGCCCGGCATGGAGCGCTACGAGTGGGTGGTGGTCGCCGAGGAGCCGCGCCGTGTCGCCCTGCCCGAGACGCATCGCCTCGCGGCCCTGGACGAGGTCGACTTCGCCGACCTCGCCGACGAACCCTTCCTCGCACTGCCGAAGAGCGCGGGCGCGCTGCGGGACTACTGGCTCGCCCTCGACGCCCGCGCGGGCCGCCCGCCGCGCATCGGCGCGGAGATCGCCAGTACCGACGAGACGTACGAGGCGCTGGTGGACGGGCGTGGGGTCTGTCTGGTGGCCGCGGGCAACGCGCCCCTGATCACGCTCGGCGGTGTCGTCACGCGCCCCGTCCGCGGCATCACGCCGAGCCGGTTCGCGCTGGCCTGGCGCGCGGGCGAGGGCCGGCGTCCGCTGGTGAGCGCGTACATCGAGGCGTGCGGTGAGGCGCTCGGGCGGGTGCGGTAGGCCCAGCCGCGGGCCCGCGCGGGCGTTTCCGTCGCAACCGTTGACCCTCGCCCCAACACCCCCTTACCGTTTCGGCGTTCGGAGTATCAGATGGCGTTCGAAATCACGAACGTCGGCGTGAGGGGACGCTCGCACCATGGAGCGCACAGTGCTCGCAAAGACCGCGTGGCGGCTGCTGCCGTTTCTCGGCCTGCTGTATGTGATCGCCTACCTCGACCGCTCGAACGTCGGCTTCGCGAAACTCGAGCTCCAGGCCGAACCGGGCGTCAGCGCCACGGCGTTCACCCTCGGCGGCGGGTTCGGCCCGCTCGGCATCGCGGCCGTCGTCGACTCCACGGGCAGCGCGCTGACCGGGCTGCTCTTCCTGCTCGCGGTCGCCGTGCTCGGCCTGCTCGCCGTCCCCCTGCTGCGGCGTGCCCCGGGCGCGCCGGCCGCACCCCCGACCGTTGTGCCGCCCGGGGCGCAGTCCGCCGCGGGCAAGTCCGCCTCGTCCGCCTGACAAGACCACCAGGGAGCCACATGAACCACCGCGAAGTACCCACCCGCAGAAGCGTGTTGAGAGGGACCCTGGCCGTCGGCGCCCTCGCGGCCGCACCGGTCCTCGCCGAGGCGCCGGCCCACGCGGCGCCCCGGGCGGCCGCCTACCGCAATCCGCTCGTCGAGCAGCGTGCCGACCCGCACATCACCCGCCACACCGACGGCCGCTACTACTTCACCGCGACCTCTCCCGGGTACGACCGCATCATCCTGCGCCGCTCCCGCACCCTGCGGGGCCTGACCCGGGCGGACGAGTCCGTCATCTGGCGGCGCCACGCGAGCGGCGACATGGGGGCGCACATCTGGGCGCCGGAACTGCACCACATCAACGGCAAGTGGTACATCTACTTCGCCGCGGCCCCCGCCGACGACGTGTGGAAGATCCGCATCTGGGTCCTGGAGAACGACAACGCCGATCCCCTCAAGGGCAGTTGGACCGAGAAAGGACAGCTCACCACGGCCTGGGACACCTTCTCCCTCGACGCCACCACCTTCACTTACCGCGGCAGCCGCTACCTTTCCTGGGCGCAGTACGAGCCCGGCATGGACAACAACACCGGCGTCTTCCTCTCCCGGATGGCGAACCCCTGGACCCTGACGGGGCCTCAGATACGCCTGACCACACCTGAGTACGACTGGGAGTGCGTCGGCTTCAAGGTGAACGAAGGGCCCTCCGTCATCCAGCGCGGCGGCCGCGTCTTCCTCACGTACTCGGCGTCCGCGACCGACTCCAACTACTGCATGGGGCTGCTCACCGCCGACGCCCGCAGCGACCTCATGAACCCCGCCTCCTGGTCCAAGTCGCCGACCCCCGTCTTCACCAGCAACGACACGACCAAGCAGTACGGGCCGGGCCACAACTGCTTCACCGTCGCCGAGGACGGCCGCACCGACGTCCTCGTCTACCACGCCCGCCAGTACAAGGACATCGTCGGCGACCCCCTCGACGACCCCAACCGCCACACCCGTATCCAGAAGTTCGGCTGGAAGGCGGACGGCACCCCGGACTTCGGCGTGCCGGTCGCCGACGCCCCGGTGTCCTGAACGCGCCGGCCGCGGGTCAGCCGAGGAAGGGACGGAGGAAAGAGCGCACGAAGGCGTTGCGGAACTTGCCCCGCGGGTCGAGGCGCCCGGCGAGCGCCGCGAAATCGGCCGCGTGCGGATAGCGGGCGCCGAGCTCAGAGGGGCCGGCGCCGAACACCTTGCCCCAGTGCGGCCGGGGTGTGAACGGCGCGAGGCGCTCCTCCAGGAGCGTGACCACCGGGAGCACGGCCTTCGCGTCCGGCACCCACGTGAAGTGCAACGCCACGGTGTCCCGGCCGTGAGCGGGGCTCAGCCACTGGGTGTCGGCGGCGACGGTGCGCACCTCGCAGACCTGGAGCACCGGCGCCACCTCGGCCCTGAGCGCGTCCAGGGCGTACAGCGCGGCGAGCGCGTGCTCGCGCGGCAGCAGATACTCCGACTGGAGCTCGGCGCCGCTGCTCGGAGTGAACTCGGCCCGGAAGTGCGGGAGCCGCTCGTGCCACGACCCCGGCACGCCCAGCTGCTCGGTGCAGTGGACGGCGGGCATGCCCGGCACCGGATGCCGGGGCTCGCTCACGGGCGCCGCCCAGGGGAAACCGACGGCGGCGTCCCCGCGGTGCTTGAGCCACACCTGGTTGAAGCGCGGGCCGCGCCAGTCCGTGAACAGGCTCACGCTGTACGCCGCCGCCGACACCGACTCGAAGTCCAGCCCGGCCAGGGCGAGTTCGCCGAACACGTGCTGGCTCACGGTGTAGAGGGGCTCCAGGTCGAGGGTGAGGGCGAGGACGACGCCGAGCGCGCCGAGCGAGACCACGGCGCCTTCGAAACCGTCGTCGCCACGGCTCAGCACGCACGTCTGCCCGTCGGCCGTCATCAGCTCCACCGAGCGCACGACCTCAGCGAGGGACCGGTTCTCGTTGCCCGAGCCGTGCGTGCCGGTGGCGACCGAACCGGCCACCGAAATGTGCGGCAGCGAGGCCATGTTGGGCAGGGCGAGCCCGTACGAGGCGACATGACGGGCGAGTTCGGCGTACCGCACGCCACCCGACACCCGTACGGTGCGCGCCTTCGAGTCCACGTCGACGGACGGCTCGAAGGCGGCGAGGGACACCAGCGCGGTGGCCCCTCCTTCGACCGCGTCGCCGTCCACGTCGGCGATCCGGTTGAAGGAGTGGCCGCTGCCGAGCACCCGCACCTGGCGGCTGCGGGCGACGAGGGAGCGCAGGGCGGCATGCGACGCGGGCCGGTGCAGCTCGGAGGCGGAGAAGGTGATGTTCCCCGCCCAGTTGGTCACGGCACCGTCACGTCCGGTGGCCAGGGCGTCAGTCATGTTCGGGTCCCTCCCTCAGGGCAGCGGGGACGGAGCCCCCGCTGCCTCGTCCTCGTACGTCAGGCCGATCCGCGGATCACGAGCTCCGTCGGCAGGATCACCGCGGCCGGGTCCTCGCCGCCTATCTGGGCGAGAAGGACCCGCACCATCTCGGCGCTGATGCGGTCCCAGGGCTGGCGGACCGTCGTCAGCTCCGGGCGGGCGCTCAGAGCGGCGGGCGAGTCGTCGAAACCGCCGACCGCGATGTCCTGCGGCACGCGGCGGCCCGCGCGGTGCAGGGCGGTCAGGACGCCCTGCGCCATGAGGTCCGACGCGACGAACACGGCGTCCAGGTCGGGCGCTTGGGCAAGCAGCCGGGTCGCGGCGGCCTCACCGCCCGCCCGGCTGTAGTCGCCGGACGCGATGAGCCGCTCGTCGACCTCGATGCCCTCACCGGCCAGGACCTCCCGGTAACCCGCGAGCCGCTCCACACCGCCGGGTGTGTCCAGCGGCCCGGTCACCGTGCCGACACGGCGCCGCCCGAGGGAGAGGAGATGGCGCACCATGTCGCGGGCGCCGTCCCGGTCGTCGGCGGCGACATAGCTCATCTTGGAGGCCCGGCCGATCGGCTTCCCGCACGCCACCAGGGGCACCCCGGCATCGCGCAGCTCGTCGGCGACGGGATCGCCGGAGTGGCTGGAGACCAGGAGCACGCCGTCGACGTGCCCCGCGGTGATGTAGCGCATGATGCGGCGCCGCTCGTCCGGAGTGCCGGCCAGCATCAGGAGCAGCGGGATGTCGTGTGCGGCGAGCGCCTGTGTGCAGCCGCGCAGCAGGACGTTGAAGTTCGGGTCCTCGAAGAAGCGCTCCTGCGGTTCGGTGAGCAGGAAACCGACCGAGTCGGAGCGGCCGGTGATCAGCGAGCGGGCGTGCCGGTTGACGACGTAGCCGGTCTTGCGGATGGCCGCGTTGACGGCTTCCTCGGCGGCGGGGCTGACATAGTGCCCGCCGTTCAGAACGCGGGACACCGTGCCGCGCGAGACTCCGGCCTCCCGGGCCACGTCGTGGATCGTCGGCGGCCTGCGCCTGCCCCCCGTTGCGTTCATGGTCACGACTTTACGGCTCCGGACAGCAGGTCGAGGCTCCAGAAGCGCTGGATGACCAGGAAGAGGGCGATGAGCGGTACGACGGCGAGCAACGCGCCGGTGATCACGAGGGTGTAGAGCGCGGGGGTGTTGGAGCCCTGTTCCAGGAGCGTGAACAGGCCCAGCGTGATGGGGAACTTCTCGTCGTCGCTGAGCATGATGTAGGGGAGCAGGAAGTTGTTCCACACCGCCACGAACTGGAAGAGGAACACCGTCACCAGGCCGGGCACCATCATCGGCAGCGCGATCCGCGTGAAGATCCGCCACTCGCTCGCACCGTCCATCCGCCCCGCCTCCACGACGTCGCCGGGCACGGCGGCGGAGGCGTAGACGCGGGCGAGGTACACGCCGTAGGGGGAGAGGATGAGCGGCAGCAGGACCGAGGCGTACGAATCGGTGAGGTCGGCCTTGGCGAGCAGGAGGTACTGCGGCACGGCAAGGATCACCGGCGGCATCAGGACGCCCGCCATCAGGATGTTGAAGACGGTCTCGCGGCCGCGGAAGCGGTAGACCGCCAGGGCGTAGCCGCTGACGGCGGAGACGGCCGTGGACAGGAGCGCGCCGAGCCCCGCGTAGAGGGCGGAGTTGCCCATCCACCGCCAGTAGATGCCGTCGCGGTAGGCGGACAGGTCCGTGAGGTTGTCGGCGAAGCCGCTGCCGGGCCAGAACGTGAAGGTGGAGAACAGCTCGCGGCCCGACTTGGTGGAGGCGATCACCACCCAGAGCACGGGCAGCAGGCAGTACAGGGCGCCGAGCACGAGCACGGCGGTCGGCAGGACGGCGATCCGTCGTGGCGGCGGGCCCTGTGCGGTACCGGGTGTGGTGCCCGCGGCGGGCGCGGCCTTGCGGACGGCGAGCGAACTAGGCGAACTCGGCGAAGTCAACGGGTTGCCTCCTTCTTTGTGCGGGAGTTCGCGGCGCGCAGGAAGCCGAAGGACAGGAGGAGCGTGACGACCGCGATGATCACGGCGGTGGCCGCCGCCGAGTTGATGTCACCCTTGCCGAAGGCGTCCTGGTACACCTTCATCAGCGGACTCCAGGTGGTGGAGACGGAGTTGGTGAGCGGCTTGAGGGTGGTGGGCTCGCTGAACACCTGGAGCGTGGCGATGATCGAGAAGAAGAAGGTGAGCACCAGCGAGGGCGCCACCATCGGGATCTTGATCCGCAGAGCGATCTGCAGCTGCGAGCAGCCGTCCAGCTTCGCCGCCTCGTGGACCTCGGCGGGGATGGACCGCAGCGAGGTGTAGATGACGATCATGTTGAAGCCGGTGCCGCCCCAGACGGCGATGTTGGAGAGCGCGAGATAGAGCGGGCCGCCGTCCAGCAGGTCGGGCTGCGGCAGGCCCAGCTTGTCGAGGACGTAGAAGAAGGGGCTGACGTCCTGGAGGTAGAGGAACCCCCACAGGAGCGCGGCGATGACCCCGGGCACGGCGTACGGCAGGAAGATCGCCAGGCGCGTGAAGGGGGTGAGGCGCACCCGCTCGGTGTCCAGGAGCAGCGCGAAGAGCAGGGCGAGGCCGAGCATCACCGGGATGACGATGGCGCCGTAGCCAAGGACGCGCAGCGCGCCGTGCAGGAGCTCGGAGTCGGTGAGCGCGTCGGTGTAGTTGCCGATGCCGGCCCACACCTCGTGGCGGGCGTTCTTGCCCAGGCCCAGGCCATCGACCTCGACCTTGTGCAGGCTGAGCCAGAGCGCGTAGCCGATGGGCAGCGCGAAGAACAGCGCGAAGAGCAGGGCGGCGGGGAACAGGAACGCGTACGGGGCGCTCCTCGTCCCGTGGGAGGTGCGGCGGCGCGGGCGTGCGGAGGTCACGGCGCGACTCCGAAGCCCTGCTTCTTCAGGTCGGCGACGGTGGCGTCCTGCATGGTCGTGAGGGCGTCGCCGAAGTCGGACTTGTTCTTGGCGGCCGAGCCGAAGGCGTCCTTGAACGAGGTGTAGGCGACGTTCACGTTCGGGCCCCAGGCGCCGGGTGCGGCGGTCTTCGCGATCTCGGCGGCCCGCGGGTAGAAGTCCTTCTGTCCGGCGAAGAAGGCCGGGGGCTCGGCGAACGCGCCGCTGGTCTGGGCCGCGGTGGCGGCGGGGTAGATGCCGCCTTCCTTCGCGAGCGCGCCCAGGGCCTTCGGGTCGGTGTTCAGCCAGGCGGCGAACTTGGCGGCGGCGCCCTTGTGGTCGCTGTCGGTGGTGACGGCGGTCGACGAGCCGCCCCAGCTGCCGGTGGTGTTCTCGCCCTTCGACCACTGCGGCAGCGGCGCCATGGCCCACTTGCCCTTGGTGTCGGGGGCGGCCGTGGTGAGGGTGCCGGGCGCCCACACGGCGCTCACCCAGGCGATCTGCTTGCCGGTGTTCAGGGCCTTGTTCCAGGCGGGGGTGTACATCGGCTGGTTGTCGATGGCGCCCTCCTCGACCAGGCCGCCCCAGAAGTCGGCGACCTTGCGCGTGGCGGCGTCGTCGATGCCGACCTTCCACTTCTCGCCCTCGGTGGTCCACCATTTGGCGCCGGCCTGCTGGGCGAGGCCCGCGAAGAGCCCGGAGTCGTTCGCGGAGAACGTGGTGAGGTCCTTGTCCGGGGCCTTCTTCTTCAGCGCGCGTGCGGTCTTCGCGAACTCGTCCCAGGTGGCGGGGGCCTTGAGGCCGTACTTCTCGAAGAGGTCGGCGCGGTAGTAGAACATCATCGGCCCCGAGTCCTGCGGCACCGCGTACACCGCGTCCGAGCCGAGCGTCGTCTGCTGCCAGACGCCCGCCGGGAACTCACTCTCCGCCTTGCCCACTTCACCGGATATGTCGGCGAGCGCGTCGTTGCTGACGAGGGTCGGCAGAGCCTGGTACTCGGCCTGGACCAGGTCGGGTGCCTTCTTGGCCTTGTGGGCGGTGAGGATCTTGGTGACGAGGGTGTCGCCCGAGGCCTGCTTCTTGACCGTGACCTTGATCTGTTCCTTCTTGCCGGGGCCCTTGTTCCACAGGTCGACGACCTTGTCCATGCCGGGCGTCCAGGCCCAGTACGTCAGTGCTGCGGGGCCCGACTCGGCCTGGCTCTCGTCGTCCGACGAGCCGCAGGCGGTGAGGGTGGCCGCGCCGAGAGCGAGGGCGAGCGAAGTGGCGTGGAAGCGGCGGTGCTTCGTGAACGGCATGGATGGTCTCCCCTGACCGGGTGGCTGTGCCGACTGCGTCGAGTGGCCTGCCACGCATCTGTGAGCGTTCACAGTAGAGAAACATCCAGGACACTTGTCAATGGTTGTTGCTGTGCGGTTATGTTGAACTCGAAGCCGCGAACGTGTGTGTGCACGTTCCCATTTGATGTCCCTCATTGACGTGTCCAACTGATCGACGACTCGGGAGAGATCCATGCCGGAGAACACCCCCACGGGCCTGACCGGGCTCGCCTTCGGTGGGGACTACAACCCCGAGCAGTGGCCGGAATCCGTCTGGCGCGAGGACATGGCGCTGATGCGGGAAGCCGGCGTCACGATGGTGAGCGTCGGGATCTTCTCCTGGGTGCTGCTCGAACCGTCCCCCGGTGTTTACGATTTCGGCTGGCTCGACCGCGTCCTCGACCTCCTGCACGAGAACGGCATCCGCGCCGACCTCGGGACCCCGACGGTCGCGCCGCCCGCCTGGTTCTACCGCGCGCACCCCGATGCGCTGCCCGTCACCGCCGAGGGCGTGCGCCACGAGTTCGGCTCACGCGGCGCCATCTGCCACAGCAACGCCGCCTACCGCGAGGCGTCATCCCGCATCACCGAGCAGCTCGCCCGCCGGTACGCCGGGCACCCGGCGCTCGCGATGTGGCACGTCCACAACGAATTCGGGGTGCCGGTCTCCGCCTGCTACTGCACGTCGTGCGCCGTCCACTTCCGGGGCTGGCTCCAGACGACGTACGGCAGCGTGGAGGCGGTCAACGAGGCGTGGGGCACGGCCTTCTGGGGGCAGCGCTACGGCTCCTTCGACGAGATCGAGCCGCCGCGCGTCACGCCCACCGTCGGCAATCCGGCGCAGGCCCTGGACTACCGCAGGTTCGCCGACGCCACCCTGCGCGAGAACTTCGTGCGCGAACGCGACATCCTGCACCGCCTCGCCCCCGGCGCCCCCGTCACCACCAACTTCATGACCGCGCTCAGCCAGTGCGACTCCCTGGACTACTGGGCCTGGGGCCGCGAGGTCGACCTCGTCACCAACGACCACTACCTCATCACCGACGGCCGCCGTACCCACGTCAACCTCGCCATGGCCGCCGACCTCACCCGATCCGTCGCGGGCGGCGCACCCTGGCTGCTCCTGGAGCACTCCACGTCCGGCGTCAACTGGCAGCCCCGCAACCCCGCGAAGGCGCCGGGGCAGATGGCCCGCAACTCCCTGGCCCATGTCGCGCGCGGCTCCGAGGGCGCCATGTTCTTCCAGTGGCGGCAGTCGCGGCGCGGCGCGGAGAAGTTCCACTCGGCGATGCTGCCGCACGCCGGCACGGAATCCCGGGTCTGGCGCGAAGTCACCGAACTGGGCGCGAACGTAGTAAAGTTGAGCGCGCTGAAGGGAACCCGGACCGTCGCCGACGTGGCGGTGCTGTGGGACTGGCACTCCTGGTGGGCGCAGAACCTGCAGTGGCGGCCCAGCGAGGACCACGACGCACGCGAGCGCGCCGACACGTTCTACGAGGCGCTCTACGACCGCCACCTCACCGTCGACTTCGCCCACCCCGAGGCCGACCTCTCGGCCTACCCCCTGGTCGTCGTCCCCGCCCTGTACCTGGCGACGGAGGCCGCGGCGCGCAACGTCGAGGGCTACGTGGCACAGGGCGGCACCCTCCTCGTCTCCTACTTCTCCGGCATCGTCGACGAGCACGACGCCGTGCACCCCGGCCCATGCCCCGGCGCCCTGCGTGACGTGCTCGGCCTGACCGTCGAGGAGTTCTCACCGCTGCTCGACGGCGAATCGGTCCGCATCACGGGCCCCGACGGCGCCGAACTCACCGGCGACGTATGGACGGAGTTCGTCGTGCCGCGCGGCGCCGAGACCGTGTGGACGTACGCCGACGGACTCGCCGCCGGGCACCCCGCCGTCACCCGGCACCGGCTCGGCGAGGGCACCGCCTGGTACGTCTCCACGCGCCTGACCGCCCGCGACCTCGACACCCTGTTCGCCGCGGCCTGCGCCGACGCGGGTGTCGCCGAGCGGCCCGAGCTTCCGCGTGACGTAGAGGTGGTGACCCGGCGGGGCGAGAGCGGCACCTACGTCTTCGCCCTCAACCACCGCGGGTCCGACGCCAAGGTGCCGCTCGACGCCCACGGCACCGAACTCCTCACCGGCGAGCGCGCGGCGGGCCACCTGGCGGTGCCCGCGGGCGCGGTCCGGGTCGTACGTCTCGACCGCTGACCCGGCCCCCGAACGCCGGGCGGGTCCGTGGGGGACCCTGCCCGGTCCGGTGGCGTCGCGCTGATCGCTTCGGGCGCGGCGTCACCACCCACCCCCCCCACTCCACGTACCGCGAAGTCGAAGGGACATCGACGATGCACGGAAACGGAACACCAGGGTCGGACGCAGCTCGCGGCCCACGCGCCACCCGCAGAACCGTCCTGGCGGCCGCACTCGGCGCCGCCGCCCTCACGGTCCTGCCCGACCGGCCGGCGAGCGCCGCGGCCACCCTCGCCAACGGGGGCTTCGAGAGCGGCACCACCGGTTGGAGCACCTACGGCAGCACCACCGCCTCCTTCGCGGAGGCGGGAGGCCGCACCGGCGGCGGGCGCCTGTCGCACTGGTCGGCGTCGGCGTACAAGGTCGAGACGTACCAGTACCTCACCGGCCTCACCGACGGCACGTACACGCTCACCGCCTGGGTCCGTTCGAGCGGCGGGCAGAGATCCGCCTACCTGGCCCTCAAGAGCGGTTCCGCCGAACAGCGCACCGACCTGCCGCCCACCCCGAACGGGAAGTGGATACGCCTCGTCACCTCCGTCAGGGTGACCGGGGGAGCCTGCACCGTCCGCCTGTACTCCGACGCGAACGCGGGGAACTGGGCGAACTTCGACGACATCACCCTCACGCCGGGATCGACCGGGCTCCCGGTCAAGGGCGCCGACATCTCCTCGCTCGCCAAGAGCGAGGACTTGGGCGGCGTCTACCGCACCGGATCGGGCGCCGAGGCCGACGCGCTCGCCGTGCTCAAGGCCGCCGGCATGAACTACGCCCGCCTGCGTGTGTGGGTCGACCCGGCCGACGGCTACTGCGACAAGGCGCACGTCCTGGCCGTGGCCAAGCGCGTCAAGGCGCGCGGGATGAAGCTCCTCGTCGACTTCCACTACTCCGACACCTGGACCGACCCGGGCGCCCAGACCATCCCGTCGGCCTGGGCGGGACACACCTACGACCGGCTGAAGACCGACGTGTACGACCACACGTACGACGTCCTGAACGCCCTCAAGGCGCAGGGCACCACGGCCGACATGGTCCAGATCGGCAACGAGCTGAACGGCGGCATGCTGTGGCCGACCGGGTCGACCTCCGACTGGTCGCGGCTCGCGGGTCTCCTGACCGCGGGGGCCGCGGCCGCGAAGGCCGTCTCGACGGACACGCTGGTCGCCCTGCACCTGGCCAACGGCGGGGACAACGCGCTGTACCGCACCTGGTTCGACAACGCGGTCTCCCGCAAGGTGCCCTTCGACGTCATCGGCCTGTCCTTCTACGGCTACTGGCACGGCGCCCTCAGCGACCTCCAGGCCAACATGGACGATCTCGCGGCGCGCTACGCGAAGCCGCTCTTCGTCGCCGAGACGGCCTACCCCTTCCGCCTCGGCAGCGACGACGGCTGGGAGGACGTCATCGACAAGCCGGAGGAACTCGTCGGCGGATACCCCGCGACCGAGGCAGGGCAGGCGGCCTGGTTCAGGGACATCCAGAGCGTCGTCGAGGCGGTCCCGTCCCGCCGGGGCCTGGGCGTCTTCTGGTGGGACGCCACCTGGACGGCCGTCGAGGGCAACGGCTGGGACCCGACGGACCCCTCGACGGGCAACGCCTGGGAGAACCAGGCGCTGTTCGACTACGACGGGGCGCCGACCGAGGCCGTGAACGGCTTCGCGCACCGGTGACGCCGGGGGCTCAGGCCCGCATCACAAGACGGTCCACCGCCGGGTTCCCCGTGCCGTAGGGGACCGGCAGAAGTCCGCCGCCCCCTGTCGCGTACAGCGTCTGTTCGAGCCCGCCGACCAGGTGCTGTACGTCGACGGGCGGGCGGACGACCAGGCGCAGGAAGCGGCTGGAGCTGCCGATCTTGTTGCCGCACTCGCGCACCAGGATGCCGTGCTCGGCGAGGAGCCGGTCGCGCAGGGCGGCTCCGTCGACACCGTCGGGCAGCCGCACGTACACGAAGTTGCCCTGCGAGGGATAGCTCGTGAGCCCGGGCAGGCGGCCGAGGTGCCAGATCATCTCCTGGCGGTCGCGGCGGACCTGACGCAGGCTCAGGTCGTAGGCGTGGCGGTGCTGTCTCAGCATGAACACCACGGTCTCCGCGAAGGAGTTGAGGTTCCACTTCGGCAGTGCGGCGCGCACTCTGCCGGACAGGCCCGGATTGGCCACGAGATAGCCGAAGCGCACGCCGTGCAGCCCGAAGTTCTTGCCGAGGCTGCGCAGGACGATGACGTTGGGCCGCAGGACCGCCTCGTCGGCGACGCTCGACTCCGGGCCCGCGTCGGCGAACTCCAGGAACGACTCGTCCACGACGACCAGGTCGAGGTCTTGCAGGGCGTCGAGCAGCGCGAGCACGGAGCGGCGCGGGAGCATGCCGCCGTCGGGGTTGTTGGGGTTGCAGACGACGGCCGTACGAGAGCCGCGGGAGCGCACGAAGTCGACGAAGGCATGCGGATCGAGCACGAATCCGTCGGACTCCGGAAGCAGGAACATGTCCACGCGCTTGCCGGTCTCCATCGACTGATCGGTCCACCGCCCGAAGGTCGGCACCGGCACGGCGAGCGCGTCGCGCACCAGCAAGTGGTCGATCCAGGTGATGAGTTCGGTCGATCCGTTGCCCATCACGACGGTCTGCGGATTGAGCCCGAGCACGGCACTGAGCTCGGCCGCGATGGTGTCCGCGCCGCTCGGGTAGTACGTGAGGATGTCCCGCAGCCGCCCGCCGAGCTCCTCGTACATCTCGGGAGTGGGGAAGTAGGGGTTGCACGGGATGCAGAAGTCGACGAGCGGCTGTCCGCCGTCCGGGGCCGCCCTGTTCAGCGCGGAGTACGAAGGGGTGTGCGCGGTGGACGCGCGGAAGAGAGCGGTGACGTTGCCCGCGTCTGCCATGGGAGGCCTCCGGAGGGGGGAGGTGGTGTCTGCCGTACATACGTACGCGGGAGCGCACATGCTCAACCAGAGGGGCGCGAGGGGAGTGTGAGTCAGTCACCCGCCGATCCCCGGCGGCGGCTTCTACGATCAGGGCGCATGAGCCCCCGTCTGCTGATCTACAGCCGCACGACCGCCTACCGGCACGCGTCGATCCCCGCCGGAGTCGCCGCCCTGTCCGAACTCGCCGAAGAAGTGGGCTGCTCCGCCGACGCGACCGAGGATCCGGCCGCCTTCGAGCGGGACCTGTCCGGCTGTGCGGCGATCGTCTTCCTCTCCACCAGCGGCGACGTCCTCACCCCTGCCGGGCGGGCCGCTCTGCGGGAGTACCGGGCGGCGGGCGGCGGCTTCATGGGGGTCCACGCCGCGGCCTGCACCGAGTACGACTGGCCCTACTACGGCGAGCTGCTCGGCGCGCGCTTCGCCCGCCACCCCGCCTTCCAGCCCGGCCGCCTGACCGTCGAGGACCACGCGCACCCCGCCACCGCACACCTCCCGGCCTCCTGGGAGTTCACCGACGAGTGGTATGACTTCCGGTCATCGCCGCGCGGTGCGGTGCGGGTCCTGGCATCCGCCGACGAGTCCTCGTACGAAGGGGGCGGGATGGGCGCCGACCACCCCCTGGTGTGGTGCCACGACCACGGCGGCGGCCCGGTGTTCTACACGGCGCTCGGCCACGCCGACGAGGCCTACGCGGACCCGGACTTCCGTGCCCACCTCCTGGGCGGCCTGCGCCACGTGACCGGGCGGTAGTCGCCTGCCGCCGCCGCCCGTGCCGCGCGGCCGGCGGTTCAGATCTGGTTCTCGCCGCCGTCGACGTAGACGTTGGCGCCGAGCATGAAGCTGCTCTGGTCGGAGGCGAGGAACGCCACGACCGAGGCGACCTCCTCGGGGCGGCCCATCCGGCCGAGCGCGGTGTCCGCGGCGAGCTGCGTGCGGACGTCGCTCGCGTCCTCTCCTGCGAACAGATTCGTGATCCCCGGGGTGTCGACCGGCCCCGGCGAGACGGCGTTGACCCGGACGCCGCGGCCCTTGAGCTCGTTGGCCCAGGTCCGCGCGAAGGTCCGGACGGCCGCCTTGGACGCCGCGTACAGGCCGAACGCCTCCGCTCCGTTGTCGGCGGCGGTGGAGGCGTTCAGGATCACCGACGCGCCGTCGTTGAGCAGCGGCAGCGATTTCTGGACGGTGAACAGCGTGCCGCGCACGTTGATGCCGAAGATGTGGTTGAAGTCGTCCTCGGTGATCTGCTCGAGCGGCACCAGTGAGGCGGTCGCCGCGTTCGCGAAGACCACGTCCAGGCCCCGGCCGCGGGCGCGGACCGCGTCGTACAGCCGGTCCAGGTCCGCCGGGTTCGAGATGTCTCCCGCCACCGCGGTGGCCCTCGCCGCGCCGATGGTCTCGACGGCCGCGTCCAGTTCCGTCTTGCGCCGGCCGGTGATGAACACGTGCGCGCCCTCGTCCGCGAGGCGTACGGCGCTTGCCAGGCCGATCCCGGTGCCGCCGCCGGTGACTACCGCGGTCTTGCCTTCGAGCTGTCCCATGCGAATGACCTCCACAAATATATGTATCGATCGGTACGGAAAGAGACCGTAGCACGGTTCGGGACCGGTCGGTACAGAAGGAGTAGGATGCGTTCATGGGAACGCAGAAGAAGGCGCCGATCGGCCGGCCGAGGGGCTTCGACGCCGATGAGGCCCTGGAACGGGCCATGCGGGTCTTCTGGGAGAAGGGCTACGAGGGCGCCGGCCTCACGGACCTGACCAGCGCCATGGGCATCACCCGCACCAGCATGTACGCGGCCTTCGGCAACAAGGAGTCCCTGTTCCGCAAGGCGCTGGAGCGCTACACCGAGGGCCCCGCCTCCTACACGGCACGGGCCCTGCGCGAACCGACCGCCCGGCAGGTGGCCGCCGCTTTCCTCGACGGCTCCGTGCGGGTCACCACCCGCCCCGACTGCCCTGCCGGATGCCTCGGCGTCCAGGCCGGACTCGCCGCCGGGAACGCCGGGGCCAACGCCCGCGACACCCTTGCCGCTTGGCGCAACGACGGCGTCGATCAGCTGCGCGACCGGTTCCGGCGCGCCGTCGATGAAGGCGACCTGCCGCCGGACACCGACCCGGGGCTGCTCGCCCGCTACATCATGACCGTGGCGAACGGCATCGCCGTCCAGGCGGTGAGCGGAGCCACACGCGACGATCTCCAGCACGTGGCCGACATGGCCCTGCGGAACTGGCCGGGCGCCTGACGGCCGCCGCAAGCCGGCCCACCGGGGCGGGCGAGCCCCGGCAGGCATGCGTGAGCCCCCGCCTCGACGAGGCGGGGGCTCACGTCAGACGCTTAGAGCGTGCCCGAGGCGGAGATGGTGATCTCGGCCTTGGTGGCGCCGGACTGCGAGCCGAAGCTCTCGATCTTCTTGACGAGGGCCATGCTCTCCTCGTCCGCGACCTCGCCGAACACGACGTGCTTGCCGTCGAGCCAGCTCGTGACGACCGTGGTGATGAAGAACTGCGAGCCGTTCGAGTTGGGGCCCGCGTTGGCCATCGAGAGCAGGCCCGGCTTGGTGTGCTTCAGCTGGAAGTTCTCGTCGGCGAACTTCTCGCCGTAGATGCTCTTGCCGCCGGTGCCGTTGCCGGCGGTGAAGTCGCCGCCCTGGAGCATGAAGTCCGGGATGACGCGGTGGAACGACGAACCCGCGTAACCGAAGCCCTTCTCGCCGGTGGCGAGCGCGCGGAAGTTCTCCACGGTCTTCGGCACGACGTCCTCGAAGAGGTTGAACGTGATGCGGCCTTCGGGCTGGCCGTCGATGGTGATGTCGAAATAAGCCTTGATTGTCATGGTCCTCATCCTGTCATTGCTCTGTCCCCACCCGCCAACCGAACCCCCAGATGAGGCGCTCGCAGCCCAGGTGACCAGGCATTATACCGTCCGGACTCAGTCCATCGTCGAGCCGATGGCCGTGCTTCCCGTCGTCAGGAACGCCGTCGCGGGCAGGGCTCCGTCCGCCCGGCGGGCGCCGTACGCCGTGGTGGCGTCCTTGGACCGGAACGCCGGGGTCGCCACACCGCTGTCCCAGTTGTCGGCGGACGAGACGGTGCCGGGGCCGAGCTCGGCGGGGCCCTTGCCGTTGGCGACGGCGAGATTGCGGGTCAGGCGGCCCTTGCCCGTCGCGAAGCAGAAGCCGTTCTCCTTGTTGGCGTACGCGGTGTTGCGGTGGAGACGGAGTCCGCCGGGGTTGGAGTTCTCCGTGAAGCCGTGCAGCGTGTTGTCCCAGGCCGCGTTGTCGTTCACCACGTGCGCGGCGCTCGCACCGCCGCCGCCCAGCTTGAACCCGTTGCCGTTGCCCTCCCACGCCGGGTCGTTCCAGCGGTTCTCGCCGTTGCCGAAGGCCCAGGTGTGCTCGACGGTGACGGGGGAGGCGTACTGCCACAGGTCCAGGCCGTCGTCGGCGTTGTCGAACAGACGCGCCCCGGTGATCTTGTTGCCCGTGCCCGAGCCGAACTTCACCGCGAGCCCGTCGGCGTTCTGGCCGTGCGTGGCGGCGTCGTAGTTGCCGTGGCTGTCGAGGTTCCGCACGAGGTTGCCGGTCGTGCCGTCGCCGCGCAGGGTGAAGCCGGAGTCGCCGTTGTCGGCGGTGACCAGGTTCTCGAAGACCGCCGACGGACGACGTGGCGACGAAGCCCTGCGCGGGGGAGTCGCGGAAGGTGAGGTTCTGCACGGTCCAGTGGTCGCCGTGGAGCGCGGCGAGCCAGGAGCCGTCGGCGAGCTTCGAACCGTCGATCTTCACCTTCTCGGTGCCGTACGCGGCAAGGGTGATGCGCGCGGACGGGCTGCCGTTCGCCGTCGACTTGAGGGTCTTCGCCGGGTAGTAGGTGCCGCCCCGCACCTGGATCGTGGTCCCCGCCGAGGCGTTCGCCACCGCGGACTCCAGTGCCGCGGCCGTCGACACGACCACCGTGCTGCTCGCGGCGCCGGCGCCGTCCGCGTCCAGGCCCAGGCAGACTCCGCCCGCTCCCGCCGCCACGGCGACGGCCGCGGCGAGGGTGATCGTACGGGTCCTGCGGTGGCGTCCGGCGCTGCTGCTCACAGCAGACGTTCCTCTCCTGGGGGGTGTGGTGCGGCGGCCGCCCGGGAACCCCATGACCTCCGGGCGGCCGCCGCTCCTCCCTAGTGCCCGCCGCGCACCCCCGGGGTTGCCGCGGACAAGGATCTTTTTCGGCCGGTCCGCGGACCGGTCACTCGGTCCTGATCCTCATGAAGGTGATCGAGTTCGCCGGGAAGGTGTACGAGAAGGTCTCGGACACGCCCTTGAACGTCGAGGTCACCGGCTTGACCGGCGTCGCGTCCTTCGTGTTCTCCGCGGCCGGGTCGGCGGCCAGCGTGGTCACCTTCGCGTTCCGGCCGACGCGCGTGCCCGAGCCGAGTCCGATCTCGGTGCGCGCCTCGGAGCCCTGCGCGTTGACGACCTTGACGATGAGGTCGCCGGTGGCCTTGTCGCGGGTGACGACCTGGCGGAACGGCTCGGCGGGCTTGTCGTCCGTGAAGGAACCCCACTTCTTGCCGTCGAGGAAGAGCGTCACCTGCCGCCCGCGCACTTCCACGCGCAAGTCGTAGGTGCGGCCCGTCTCGATCGCCGTCGTGTCCTGGACCATGGTCTGCTTCGCGCCGTCGACGCTCTTCTCGACGGCCGACTGAGTGTTGTTCCAGCCGCCCAGGTTCCACCAGTAGTGGTTGCCGGAGTCCTTGACCCCGAAGGCGACCATGAAGCCCTCCTTGCCGGACTTCTTGGTGGCCTTCACGTTCAGGTCGTAGTTCTGCCAGCCCTTGTCGCCCGCCGTGACCAGGGTGTTCTCGGCTGCCTCGTCGGACTGCACGTACGCGCCGTCCTGGACGGCCCACGTGCCCTTCTCCGCCGCCTTGCTCCACTGGCCGTCGCCGCCGGAGAAGTCGTCGGTCAGGAGCGTCTTGCCGTCCTCGCCGGTGACCTTCACGTCGTCGTACGCGGCGCTGGTCGCCCAGGTGGAGAGGCCGACGGCGCCGGTGATGGGGCCGGACGTGGCGGGTGTGCCGGATGCCGTGGACGGCACGACCTCGTCGCCGACGTTGCGCATGAAGAGCTTCTGCGTCTCGTAGTTGGCCGAGCCCCATGACTGGTCGTTGTCGTACCAGATCATGTTCGGCTTCCACTGCACGTAGTCCTCGTTGGCGAGCAGCGGGGCGTACGAGGCGAGCTTGACGACGTCGGCGTTGCGTTCAAGGCCGGTCATGAACGCCGCTTCGGACAGGGCGTTGGAGAACTTGTTGCCCTGCGAGGCGTACTCGCCGAGGAAGACCTTCGGTCCCTTGCGGTCGTAGGAGTCGTAGCGGTCGTTGTTCTCCAGGAACCACTGGGGACTGTTGTAGTAGTGCTCGTCGACCATGGCCACGTCCGCGTCGCGGCCCAGCTGCCAGGCCTTGTCGAAGATCGAACCGCTGTCGTCGGGGCCGGAGTTGGAGATGACGTTGATGTCCGGGTACTTCGCCTCGATGGCCGCGCGGAACTCCTTGAAGCGGGCGAAGAACTCCTCGGGGAGGTTCTCCTCGTTGCCCACTCCCAGGTGGGTGAGGCGGAAGGGCTCGGGGTGGCCCATCGCCGCCCGCTTCTTGCCCCATTCGCTGGTCGCCGGGCCGTTGGCGAACTCGATCAGGTCCAGGGTGTCCTGGATGTGCCGCTTCAGGAGGGCCGGGTCGTCGGTGGCCTTGTTCTGGCCGCAGCCGGTCACCAGGGCGGGGACCACGGGCAGCGGCATGGCGCCGATGTCTTCGGCGAACTGGAAGTACTCGTAGTAGCCGAGCCCGTAACTCTGGTTGTAGCCCCAGAAGTTGGCGTTAGTGGCCCGCTGCTCCACGGGCCCGATGGTGTCCTTCCACTGGTAGGAGCGCTTGCGCTGCCAGCCCGACTTCTCGTCGTACGCCTCGTGGGATCCGGTGTTGACCAGGCAGCCGCCGGGGAAGCGCAGGAAGCCGGGGTCGAGGTCGGCGATCTTCTGGGCGAGGTCCTTGCGCAGGCCGTTGGCGCGGCCCTTGAAGGTGTCGCGGGGGAAAAGGGAGATCTCGTCGAGCGAGACGGGGGCGGTGTCCGAGGCGACCGTGAGCCGGCCGGTGGCCGAGGTGCGGGCGGCGGTGAACGTCGCCTTGTATTTCGCCCAGCCGCCGCGTGCGGTGACGCGGCGCGCCGGGGCGAGGTCGCCGGAGGCGTCGCGCAGGCCGATGGTCAGCGGAGCCTTCTGCGTGCCGCCGGTGCGGGCCCAGACGGAGAAGTCGTAGCGCTTGCCCTTGGCGACCGCGAGTCCGGTGTTGTATCCGGTGTTGGTGACGGATGAACTGCCGCCGAGGGAAAGGTAGTTGCGGTTGCGGGCGTTGAGGCGGCCCTCGTCGTTCACCACCTCGGCGGTACCGGACGTGTCCCATGAGGTGAGCGGCTTGTAGGAGGCGTTGTCGGCGGTGCTGTACTCGAAGGAGCGGTTCTGGACGAGCTCGGCGTAGAGGCCGCCGTCCGCCGCGCGGTTGATGTCCTCGTAGAAGACGCCGTACATCGAGTCGTCGATCTTCGCGCCGGTGCGGGAGGGGTCGACGTCGATGGTGTAGTCGGTGGGTTCGGCCGCGGCGGTGGGTCCCGCGGCGAGCGTTCCGGCGAGCAGGGCTCCGAGCGTGAGCCCGAGTCTCCATCGTCTGCGTGCCATGCCTACCCCAGTCCTGTGCGGTATATCGAACGATGGTCAGTGGGTCGAACGGCAACTTAGGTAGCGGGGAGCCGCGCGTCAACGCATTGCGCAGGAAGTGGCCGAGGTGGCCGCCGGGGTTCGTGATCTCGAACAACTCTCGTGCAATTCGCGGGACTTCGCCTCTGTCTCTGTCCGAACCGTTGACGCGCCTCGCGTTCGACCTTACGGTCCGTTCGAAGTTGCGAGCAGCATTCGAAATATCGAACAGAAGTGAGCCGCAATGTCACCACCCCTCCCGAGCCGACGAGGTGTGCTCGGCTCCATCGGAGCACTCGCCGTCGCGGGCAGTTTCGGACTCGCCGCCGCCAATCGCAGCGCGTCGGCGATCGCGTCGGACGCGGACGTACGGGTCCGCTACTGGAATCTGTTCTCCGGCGGTGACGGCGCCAACATGATCGCCATGCTGGACTCCTTCCGCGCCGCGAACCCCCGTACCGACGTCAAGGACTCGACGCTCCAGTGGGGCAACCCGTACTACACCAAGCTCGCCATGGCGGCGGCCGGGAACCGCGCCCCCGACCTCGCGGTGATGCACCTGGGCCGCATCCCCGGCTTCGCGCCCGGCCGGCTGCTCGACCCCTGGGACGTGCGGCTGCTCGCCGAGTACGGCGTGCACGAGGCCGACTTCGACCCGGTGCTGTGGAAGCGCGCCGTCGTCGACGGCAAGCTCTACGGCCTTCCCCTCGACATCCACGCCCAGCTCTGCTTCTACCGCAGGGACGTGTGCGAGCAGGCGGGACTGCTCGGAGACGACGGCGAACTGGCGCAGGTCACCTCGCCCGAGGAGTGGTTCAAGGCGCTCAAGGCCGCCAAGAAGGCGGTCAAGGGCAATGTCCACACCATCGGCATCAAGGCCGACGAACCCAACTTCTCCTGGTGGTTCTTCCTCTCCTTCTACACCCAGCTCGGCGGCACCTGCCTCAGCGCCGACGGCCGGGACGTCACCCTCGACACCGACAAGGCCACGCAGGTCCTGGAGTTCCTGCGCCGGCACCTGACCGACGGCTACTCCACCGCGATCGGCATCGCCGACGGCGAGTCATTCGTCAACGGATCGGCCTTCACCTGGGAGGGCAACTGGTCGGTGCCCGTGTTCAGCGGCGCGAAGCTGAAGTACGGCGCGACCCCGCTGCCGCCCGTCTTCGGCAAGCCCGCCACCCACACCGAGTCCCACTGCTTCGTCCTGCCGCACCAGTCGCGGCGCGGCGGCGCCACCGACGAGGGCGCGCACCGACTGGCGGCGTACGTCGTCAAGAACGCCACGGCCTGGGCGCGCGGCGGCCACATCCCCGCCTATCTGCCGACGCTCGACGACAAGAAGTACCTGTCGCTCCGACCGCAGTCGGAGTACGTCTCGGCGATGGACCACATGGCGGTCGAACCACCCGCCTGGTTCGCGGGATCCACCGGGCTCCTGGCCCAGCGCATCGGCCCCGTCATCGCCTCCTCCAACGTCGGCTCCGCCAGGCCGGACGCCACGGCCCGCCGCATGCGGGACGTACTCGAAAAGCTGGTCGCCATGAAGAACCCGATGGAAGGCAGCTCCGCCACCGAGGGAGGGTCCGCCGCGTGAGCGTTCTGGACACCGCGGTCGCACCGGCCGCCGTACGCCCGTCCCCGGCGACGGACGTCGAATCGCCCCGGACGCGACTGACCCGCCGCCTCCAGCACGGCGGCTGGTTCGTCGCCCCCTTCCTCGTCCTGTTCGCGCTGTTCGTGCTGCTGCCGATCGGCCGCGGCCTGTGGCTGAGCTTCACCGACGCCAACATCTCCGGCACCGGCGAACGCTTCGTGGGCCTCGACAACTACCGCGAGGCCTTCGGCAACCCGCTCATGTGGGACGCCCTCGGGCACAGCGCGTACTTCACGCTGCTCGTGGTGCCCTGCATCGTCGTCCTCGCGTTCCTCCTCGCGATGCTCGCCCACCACATCGAACGCGCCAAATGGCTGTGGCGGCTCTGCTTCTTCGCGCCCTTCCTGCTGCCGTCGACCGTCGCGGGAAACCTGTGGCAGTGGCTCTTCAACCCGGCCACCGGAATGATCAACCACGTCTTCGGCCTCGACACGCCCTGGCTGACCCAGAAGTCCACCGCCCTGCTCGCCGTCGTGATCACCACCCTGTGGTGGACGGTCGGCTTCAGCTTCCTGCTCTTCCTCGCGGCACTGCAGAACATCCCGGACCATCTCTACGAGGCCGCCGCGCTCGACGGCGCGAACGCCTGGCACCGGCTCGTGCACATCACCCTGCCGATGCTGCGCAACATCACCGGCCTCGTCGTCACCCTGCAGATCCTCGCCTCGCTCCAGGTCTTCGACCAGGCCGTGGTGATGCAGGACTTCGGGCCGGGACCGGAGGAGAGCACCCGGACCTTCGTCCAGTACACCCTCGAAGAGGGCTTCACCGCCTACCGCGTGGGTTACGCCTCCGCCATCTCCATCATCTTCTTCGTGCTCATCGCGGCCGTCGCCCTCGGCCGGATGTGGCTCCTGCGCAAGCGTGAGGAGGGCGTGCGATGAGCACGACCGTCGTCGTACGGAAGAACAGCGGCAAGAAGAAGTGGACCCCGGGCCAGATTGTGCTCACCGCGCTCGGCACCGTCGTCTCCGCCGTGTGGATGACACCGCTCCTGTGGGCCCTTCTCACCTCCCTGAAGTCGGAGACCGAGGCCGTCGAGGTGCCCACCCACTGGGTGCCGCAGGAGTGGACGGGCCAGGCGTGGAAGGCGCTCTTCGAGACCGGCAACATCACCAACTGGTTCGTGAACTCAGCCGTCGTCTCGGTGTGCGTCACCTTCGTCGTGGTCCTCGTCAGCGCCCTCGCCGGCTACGGCTTCGCACGCACCGAGTTCCGCGGCAAGAACGCGCTGCTCGGCCTGGTGATGGCGGGCCTGATGGTGTCGCCCGCGGTGCTCGGCGTGCCGCTGTTCACGACCGTCCAGTCCATGGGGATGGTCGACACCTACTGGGGCATGATCCTGCCGCAGTGCGCGCCCGCCGCCATGGTCTACATCCTCTACAAGTTCTTCCAGTCGATCCCGCACGAGCTGGAGGAGGCCGCGTACATCGACGGCGCCGGACGCTGGCGGGTCTTCTTCACCATCGTCCTGCCGCTCTCCAGGCCCTCGCTCTCGGCCGTCGGGATCTTCACCTTCATCGCGTCCTGGAACAACTTCCTGTGGCCCTACATGGTGACCAACAACCCCGACCTGATGACCATGCCGAACGGCATCGCGACCGTCATGAACTCCTACGGCATCCAGTGGGCCCAGCTCATGGCGGGCGGCCTCATGGCGGGCCTGCCCCTGGTCATCGTCTTCGTCTTCTTCCAGCGCCAGATCATCAGCGGCGTCGCCCACACGGGACTCGCCGGCCAGTAGGCCCGCCTGCCCCAACGCTCCGTCGAAAGGTTCTACATGGCCCCCCGCACCGCCCGCTTCACGCTCGATCCCGCCTTCGCCGTCGGCGACGTCGACCCCCGCCTCTTCGGCTCCTTCGTCGAGCATCTCGGCCGGTGCGTCTACACCGGCATCTACGAACCGGGCCACCCCTCGGCCGACGAGACGGGGCTGCGCACCGATGTGCTCGGACTCATACGGGAGCTCGGTGTGACGGCCGTGCGCTATCCCGGCGGGAACTTCGTCTCCGGCTACAAGTGGGAGGACTCCGTCGGCCCCGCCGACGAACGGCCGCGCCGCCTCGACGCGGCCTGGCACTCCACGGAGACCAACCGGTTCGGACTCTCCGAGTACATCGCCTTCCTGCGCAAGATCGGCCCGCAGGCCGAACCCATGATGGCGGTGAACCTCGGCACGCGCGGCGTCGAAGAGGCCCTTGCGCTCCAGGAGTACGCCAACCACCCCTCCGGCACCGCGTGGTCCGACCTGCGTGCCGCGCACGGCGACAAGAACCCCTTCGGCATCCGCCTGTGGTGCCTGGGCAACGAGATGGACGGGCCGTGGCAGACCGGCCACAAGACCGCCGAGGAGTACGGACGCCTGGCGGCCGAGACCGCTCGCGCGATGCGCCAGATCGACCCGGACGTCGAACTGGTGGCCTGCGGCAGCTCGGGCCAGTCCATGGAGACCTTCGCCGCGTGGGAGGCCACGGTCCTGGCCGAGACCTATGACCTGGTCGACCACATCTCCCTGCACGCGTACTACGAGGAGACCGACGGCGACCGGGACTCGTTCCTCGCCTCCGCCGTCGACATGGAGTCCTTCATCGAGAACGTCGTCGCCACCTGCGACCACGTGGGCGCCCGCCTGAAGTCCGCGAAGAAGATCAACCTCTCGTTCGACGAGTGGAACGTCTGGTACCAGTCCCGGCCGCACCCCGAGGTCGAGGAGAGCCTGCGCGACTGGCCCGAGGCGCCGCGTCTCCTGGAGGACAACTACACCGTCACCGACGCGGTCGTCGTCGGCTCGCTCCTCATCGCCCTTCTGCGGCACGCCGACCGGGTGGCCGTCGCCTGCCTGGCCCAGCTGGTCAACGTCATCGCGCCGATCCTGACCGAGCCGGGCGGCCCGGCCTGGCGGCAGACCTCCTTCTTCCCCTTCGCGCAGGCCTCGCGGTACGGACGCGGCCGGGTCCTGGACGTACGCGTGGACTCACCCGCGCACGAGACGCGGAAGTTCGGCGAGGTGCCCCTGCTGCACGCCACAGCCGTCCGCGCCGACGACGGCACCGTCACCGTGTTCGCGGTCAACCGCAGCCAGAGCGAGTCGTTGCCGCTGGAAGTCGCCCTCCACGGGCTTGAGTCGGCGGACGTCATCGAGCACAGCGCGCTCGCGGACGCGGACCCCGACGCGCGCAACACCCTCGCGGAGCCGGAGCGCGTGACCCCGCACGGCGTCAGCGGGACAGCGCTCCAGGACGGCACGCTGAGCGCCGTACTGGAGCCGCTGTCATGGAACGTGATCCGCCTGGGCTGAGCCACTCACGCCCGGATCAGTAGGCGACGGGCCACCCCGAGCTCCAGTTCAGGAGGTTGACGCCGAGCTTCGGGGTGCCGTTGTCCTGCCCGTCGTAGTAGTGGTAGACGAGCAGGTCGCCGTCGGAGTCCTTCATGATCGACTGGCCGCCGGGGCCGATGTAGCGGCCGTGGCTCTCCTGGACCGGGGTCCCGCCGTTGTTCATCATGCCGACGCCGTTCTTGTCGACGTACGGTCCGGTGACGCGGGAGGAGCGGCCCACCTTGATCTTGTAGGTGGAGCTGGTGCCCGCGCAGCACGTGTCGTACGAGGCGAAGAGGTAGTAGTAACCGCCCCGCTTGACGATGGAGGGCGCCTCGACGGCCTTGGTGCCGGTGGGGCGCGAGGCGAGGGAACGCCGGCTCGTGTCGCCCGCGTACTGCTTGCCCGTCGCGGGGTCGACGCGGATCATCTTGATCCCGGTCCACCAGGAACCGAAGGACAGCCACCACTTGCCGTCGTCGTCGACGAAGAGGTTCGGGTCGATGGCGTTGTAGTCGCTGGACGTGGTCGAGGTGTACACGGCGCCGTAGTCGGTCCAGGAGCCGGGCTCGCCGGTCGTGGAGCCCGCGAGACCGATGGCCGACTTGTTCGAGCCGAACGACGAGACGGAGTAGTACATCAGGTACTTGCCGCCGTGGTACGAGATGTCGGGCGCCCAGACGTCCCCGGTC
This sequence comes from Streptomyces longisporoflavus, assembly GCF_014649775.1. Lineage (GTDB taxonomy): Bacteria > Actinomycetota > Actinomycetes > Streptomycetales > Streptomycetaceae > Streptomyces > Streptomyces longisporoflavus. The sequence continues at coordinate 120,471 of NZ_BMTR01000006.1, forward strand.
GAGTTGTAGTTGCTCCACCAGCCCGGCCGGGCGGGGAAGGCGGAGCCGCTGCGGCCGAAGGCGATCCGGTCGGTGGAGGTGCGCAGTTGCAGGCCGTCGCCGGTCGAGTAGAGCAGGTACTTGCCCGACGCGGTGCGGGCCAGGGTCGGGTCGTGCACGACGATGTCGCCGGTGACCCGGCCGGGGTCGGGGTAGGCGACGGCGCTGCTCGGAACGAGGGCGAGCAGGGCGGCGGCGGGCAGCGCGACGAGGGCTCTGCGCCGGAAGGAGGCGGGGACAAGACTCACTTGCTTCTCCTGGAGTGGGGGGGGAGGCCAGGGCCCCGACGGGGCGCGGGACCGTGACATGGGCGGCGGCGCCGCGTGGGCGCGACCAGCCATGACGGGCCCGCGGACGGAGCCCCGGGCCTCCCGTGGTGCGCTTACAGCGCGGGATGCGCGTTCTTCAGGAGTTCCTGGAACTGGGCCGAGAACCACTTCCCTGAGATCGGGGCGTCGGGGAGAGCACCGGACGGGTTGAAGCCGTTGCGGGGATTGCCCTCGTACGTCGGATCGCACATGCGGTCGAAGCCCTTGCCCTCGTCGTTCGGGAACGTCTTGCTCGCCCCGTCGGACTCGCCCGGCGGCTTGATCCACACATAGGCGTCGATGCCGGCCTCCGGGGACGCCGTCGGCCGCTCGCCGAGGCCCGCCCCCGCCTGGTTGCACCAGTTGCCCATGTGCAGGCGCCGGTCGTAACGGCCGCCCTCCACATAGGTGTTCACGTCCGTCGTCGGGCCGGGGCCCGCGGGCCGCTCGGAACCGCCCCAGCCGTTGCGCGAGGTGTCGATCAGCATGCCGATGCCGGACCTGAAGCCGGTGGAGACGAGCTGGTCGCGGAAGGACTGGGCGAAGGAGAGCTCGTCCACGGAGCGGTTCCAGTCGACCCACCTGGACTCGCGCACGGACCGGCCGCCAACGGTGTCGTTGATCGTGAAGTTGTTCTCCTTCAGGGCGCTGTAGTTGGCCGTGTTGGTGACGAAGCCGTGCACGTTGTCGACGCTGCCGCCCTCCGTGGTCGCCGCCTCGTACATGACCTGCGCGGACGCGGCGAAGTTGTCCTCCCAGCCGATCCAGCCGTGGTGGCCCGCGTCCACGTAGTTGTAGACGTTCGGGACGGCGCCGAGCTCGCGCAGCGCGTAACCGACACCCTTGACGTAGTTGCCGTTGGCCTTCATGACGTCGCACTCGGGCGTCGCGGTGGGCCGGCTGCCGGTGTTGGTGACCAGGTTGGGCAGCGAGTCGATCTCGACGGTCGTGACGACGCGCAGGTTCGCGTACTTGGGGTCGGCGAGGATCGCGGCGATGGGATCGATGTATTCGGTCTGGTACCTGCCGATCGCCGTGGGGCCGAGCTCGCCGTTGGAGGCGAGCGCGGCGCAGTCCCGGCCCGGCAGGTTGTAGATGACCAACTGGATGACGCCCGCCCCCTGTTCGACCGCCTCGTCGAGGTGGTCGCGCAGGCCCATCGAGTCGCCGGCGCCCTCGATCGCGGCGATCCGGTCGAGCCAGACGCCGGTGGGCTGGTCAGCGACGGCGCTGCCGCCCGGCTCGGCGGCGGCCTTCGCCGACCACTCCGGGTTCACGTACGGCTTGGCGCCCGCGTACGGGTTGTCGACGCGCGCCGCCGCTGCCCGGGACTGCGTGGTGCCGCCGGCTCCGTCGCTCACGGCGAGCGCGGTGCCGCCCGTGGTGGCGAGGACGGTGGCGAGTGCGGCCAGGAAGAGGGCGCGGGATCTGCGGTGCCTGGTGTGTGTGCGGCTCATGGTGGGGGTTCCCTTCGGGTGCGGGGTGTGGGGGTTCGCGGCGGGGCGGGGGTTCGCGGTGTGGGGCGGCGCCCGTTCGGGGGCGCGGGGAACCGCGCGATCCACCCCCGCTCGCCCGCGGGTCGTCACCGCGACGGCGGCGCAGGACGCGGCGACGTGAGTCCGGCGGCGATGAGGGCGGCGCCCGCGAGCACGGCGGAGGTGCGGAGCAGGTGCGGGGGACGGGGCATGAGCGACTCCACGGATCGAACCGGAATCGCTCCCACTGGTTCCGTGGAAGCTAGCAGGAAGTCGCCGCCGCGAACAGAAAGGTTGGCGTGTTTTTCAGATTCCCCGGATCTCTCCTGTCGAATTCATTCGACAACTCCCTTTCGTGTGCGAGCTCTTGACATCGCGGCGATTCGGCTGAACTTTGGGAGCGCTCCCACTGGTGCTCCCACTGGTGCTCCCGCTCCCCGGGCGGAGCACGCCCCCCATCGAGCCGTCAGGAGACATCCCGGCATGTCCGCATTCCCCCGATCCCCCCGCTCCGGCCCCTCCAGACCGGAAATCAGCCGCCGCAACCTCCTTGCCCTGGGGGCCGGAGCCGCGCTGGCCCCCGTCATCGTGGCGCTCGACCCCGCAGGTCACAGCGCCTACGCCGCCCCCGCGGCGACCGAGTACGAACAGCGTTTCCTCGACCTCTATGCGAAGATCACCGATTCCGCGAACGGCTATTTCTCGCCGGACGGAATTCCCTACCACTCGGTCGAGACCCTCATTGTCGAAGCCCCCGACCACGGGCACGAGACGACATCCGAGGCATACAGCTATCTGCTCTGGCTGCAAGCCATGTACGGCAAGGTCAGCGGCGATTGGACGCGTTTCAACGCGGCCTGGGAAACCATGGAGAAATTCATGATCCCGTCCCATGCCGACCAGCCGACGAACAGTTTCTACAATGCGGCGAAACCAGCCACCTACGCCCCCGAACACGACCAGCCGTCCCAGTACCCCGCCCGCCTCGACCCCGCGGTGCGGACCGGCGCCGACCCGATCGCCGCCGAGCTGAAGAGCGCGTACGGCACCGACGACATCTACGGCATGCACTGGCTCCAGGACGTCGACAACACCTACGGCTACGGCGGCGACACCGCGGGCCCCGTCTACATCAACACCTTCCAGCGGGGTTCGCAGGAGTCGGTCTGGGAGACCGTCCCGCACCCCACCCGCGACGAGTTCGAGCACGGCGGCGCGAACGGCTACCTCGACCTGTTCACCGGCGACGCCTCCTACGCCAAGCAGTGGAAGTACACCAACGCCCCGGACGCCGACGCCCGCGCCGTACAGGCCGCCTACTGGGCCCACGTATGGGCATCGGCCCAGGGCAAGCAGGCCGACGTGGCGGCGACGGTCGCCAAGGCGGCCAAGATGGGCGACTATCTGCGCTACGCCCTGTTCGACAAGTACTTCAAGACCATCGGCGACTGCACCGACCCCGCAGGCTGCACGCCGGGCAGCGGCAAGAACAGCTCGCACTACCTGCTGTCCTGGTACTACGCCTGGGGCGGCGCCACCGACACATCCGCGGGCTGGGCCTGGCGCATCGGATCGAGCCACAACCACGGCGGCTACCAGAACCCCCTGGCCGCCTACGCCCTCAGCGCCTACGCCCCGCTCGCCCCCAAGTCGGCCACCGGCAAGGCCGACTGGACCAAGAGCCTCACCCGGCAGATCGAGTTCTACCGCTGGCTGCAGTCCGCCGAGGGCGCCATCGCGGGCGGCGCCACCAACAGCTGGCAGGGCCGCTACGCGAAGCCCCCGGCCGGCACCCCCACCTTCTACGGCATGGCCTACGACGAGAAACCCGTCTACCACGACCCGCCGTCCAACCAGTGGTTCGGCTTCCAGGCCTGGTCGATGGAGCGCGTCGCCGAGTACCTCCACGAGACCGACGACCCCGCCGCGAAGACCGTCATGGACAAGTGGGTGGAGTGGGCGCTCTCCGAGACGAAGATCGCCGCCGACGGCACCTACAGCTTCCCCTCGACGCTGAAGTGGTCCGGTCAGCCCGACACCTGGAACCCGTCAAGTCCCGGCGCCAACACGGGACTTCACGTCTCCGTCGTCGACCGCACCAATGACGTGGGCGTGGCCGGCGCCTACGCCAAGACCCTCACGTACTACGCCGCCGCCACCGGCCACACCGAGGCCGCCACCACGGCCAAGGCACTCCTCGACGGCATGTGGCAGCACCACCGGGACCCCCTGGGCATCGCCGTGCCCGAGACCCGCGCCGACTACAACCGGTTCGACGGCGCGGTGTACGTACCGGACGGCTGGAGCGGCACCATGCCGAACGGCGACACCGTCGACTCCGGATCCGACTTCACCTCCATCCGCTCCTTCTACCGCGACGACCCCGACTGGCCCAAGGTCGAGGCCTATCTCGCCGGGGGAGCGGCGCCGCAGTTCACCTATCACCGATTCTGGGCGCAGGTCGACATCGCGCTCGCCATGGGGGCGTACGCGGAGCTCCTCGAACCGGGGCCGGGGTCGCGGTGACCGCCCGGACGACGCGCGCCGGGAAACTGCTCGGTGCCCTGTGCCTGATACCGGGGCTGCTCCTGGCCGCCGCCCCCTCCTCCGGCGCCGACGACGTCAAGAAGGCGACCCGGGCCGCGTACACCTGGAAGAACGTCCGCGTGGACGGCGGCGGTTTCGTCCCCGGCATCGTCTTCAACCGCACCGAGAAGAACCTCGCCTACGCCCGCACCGACATCGGCGGCGCCTACCGCTGGCAGGAGAAGTCCCGGTCCTGGACCCCGCTGCTCGACTCGGTGGGCTGGAACGACTGGGGCCACACCGGAGTCGTCAGCATCGCCTCCGACAGCGTCCAGCCGAACAAGGTCTACGCCGCCGTCGGCACGTACACCAATGACTGGGACCCCGGAAAGGGTGCCGTCATGCGGTCGGCCGACCGGGGCAGGACCTGGAAGAAGGCCGACCTGCCCTTCAAGCTCGGCGGCAACATGCCGGGCCGGGGCATGGGCGAACGCCTCGCCGTAGACCCGCACGACAACCGCGTGCTGTACCTGGGGGCGCCGAGCGGCCACGGCCTGTGGCGCTCCACCGACTCCGGGGCCACCTGGTCGGAGGTGACCGCGTTCCCCAACCCCGGCAACTACCGGCAGGACCCCTCCGACCCGACCGGGTACGCCTCCGACAACCAGGGCATCGCCTGGGTCACCTTCGACGAGTCCACGGGCGCCTCCGGCTCGCGCACCAAGACCGTCTATGTGGGCGTCGCCGACAAGGAGAACGCCGTCTACCGCTCGACGGACGCGGGCGCCACCTGGTCACGCCTCGCCGGCCAGCCCACCGGACACCTCGCCCACAAGGGTGTGCTGGACGCGGAGAACGGCTACCTCTACCTCGCCTACAGCGACAAGGGCGGCCCCTACGACGGCGGCAAGGGCCAGGTGTGGCGGTACGCGACCCGCACCGGGGAGTGGAAGAACATCAGCCCCGCCACCGACGCGGACACCTACTACGGCTTCAGCGGGCTGAGCGTCGACCGGCAGCGTCCGGGCACCGTCATGGTCACCGGTTACAGCTCCTGGTTCCCGGACACCCAGATCTTCCGCTCCACCGACAGCGGCGGAAGCTGGACCGGCGCCTGGAGCTACGCCGCCTATCCCGAGCGCGCCAACCGCTACACCATGGACGTCTCGTCCGTGCCGTGGCTGTCGTGGGGCGCGAGCCCGGCGCCGCCCGAACAGGCCCCGAAACTGGGCTGGATGACCGAGGCCCTGGAGATCGACCCGTTCGACTCCGACCGGATGATGTATGGCACCGGAGCCACCGTCTACGGCACCGAGAACCTGCGTCAGTGGGACAGCGGCGGCAAGTTCACCGTCACCCCGATGGTCAAGGGCCTGGAGGAGACCGCCGTCAACGACATCGACGCGCCCGCCTCCGGGGCGCCGCTGCTCAGCGCGCTCGGCGACATCGGCGGCTTCCGGCACACGGACATCACCAAGGTGCCGCCCCTGATGTACACCGAGCCCAACTTCACCAGCACGACCAGCCTCGACCACGCCGAGAGCGACCCGGACACGGTGGTGCGCGTCGGCCAGCTCGACAGCGGGCCGCGCATCGCCTTTTCCGGTGACAACGGCGCCACTTGGTCGGCGGGCAAGGAACCGCCGGGCGTGTCAGGCGGCGGCACGGTGGCCACGTCCGCCGACGGCAGCCGCTTCGTGTGGAGCCCGGACGGCACGGGCGTGCACACCAGCGGCGACCGGGGCGCGACATGGATGGCGTCCACCGGCATCCCGCAGGGCGCGGTCGTCGAGTCCGACCGGGCCGACGCGAAGACGTTCTACGGCTTCAAGTCCGGGACGTTCTACGTCAGCAGGGACGGCGGGGCGACCTTCACCGCGAAGGCGTCCACCGGACTGCCCGCCGAAGGCCCGGTGCGCTTCAAGGCCCTGCCGGGGAAGGCGGGCGACATCTGGCTCGCGGGCGGCAAGACCGGCGGCACGTACGGACTGTGGCACTCGACGGACTCCGGCGCGAGCTTCACCCGCGTCCAGGGCGTCGAGGAGGCCGACACCATCGGCTTCGGCAAGGCCGCGCCGGGCTCCGGCCACCAGACGCTCTACACCAGCGCGAAGATCGGCGCGGTGCGCGGCATCTTCCGCTCCACCGACGCCGGCGAGAGCTGGGTGCGGATCAACGACGACACACACCAGTGGGGCTGGACCGGCGCGGCCATCACCGGTGATCCGCGGGTCTACGGACGGGTGTACGTCGCCACGAACGGCCGTGGCATCGTGTACGGGGACACGGCCGCCCGGCGGAGGTGACCGCCTCCCCAACTGCACCGGCACAGCAGGGCAGTCGAAGCGCTTCGACGCACCTATGGACAGTACATGGGTGTCCCTCTAGGGTCGAGATGGCCTAAAGTCGAAGCGCTTCGCCACCGCCTGAACCCCCAGGAGAGCCGCATGGTCACCCTTGCCGAGGTAGCCCACCACGCCGGAGTCTCGGCCAGCACGGTGAGCTATGTACTCAGCGGCAAGCGGTCCATCTCCGCCTCCACCAAGGACCGTGTCGAACGCTCCATCCAGGAGCTCGGCTACCACCCGAACGCCGGCGCCCGCGCCCTGGCCAGCAGCCGCTCCAACATCATCGCCCTGATGGTGCCGCTGCGCACCGACATGTACGTGCCGGTGATGATGGAGATAGCCATCGCCGTCGCCACCACCGCACGCACCCATGGGTACGACGTGCTGCTCCTGACCGGCGAGGAGGGCCCCGAGGCGGTCCGCCGCATCGAGGGCAGTTCGCTCGCCGACGCGATGATCCTCATGGACGTGGAGCTGCACGACGAGCGGCTTCCGCTGATCCGCGAGACCGGCAGGCCCGCCGTCCTCATCGGCCTCCCCGCCGACCCCACCGGCCTGACCTGCGTCGACCTCGACTTCGTGGCGACCGGCGCGCAGTGCGTGGAACATCTCTCCGGGCTCGGCCACCGCGAGATCGCCGTGATCGGCGAGGCCCCCGCCGTGTACGAGCGGCACACCGGGTTCGCCGAGCGCACCCTGGACGGGCTGCGCGGCCGGGCCGCCGAGCTCGGCGTGCGGGTGCTGCACCGGCCCTGCGAGGGGACGTACGACGCACTGGCCGCGACCCTGGCCCGCGTCTTCGACGAACGGCCCGGCACCACGGGCTTCGTCGTGCAGAACGAGTCCGCCGTGGAACCCCTCCTGAGCCTCCTGCGCCGGCAGGGCCGCGCCATTCCGGAAGACGTCTCCGTCATCGCCGTCTGCCCCGACCAGGTCGCCACCCAGGCCTCGGTGCGGCTCACCTCCGTCGCCATCCCCGCACAGGAGATGGGACGGCAGGCGGTGGAGCGCGTCGTCGCGAAGCTGCGCGACGAGGCCGTCGACGAAGTCACCCTGCTGACACCGGAGTTGACCGTACGGTCGAGCTCGGGTCCGGGGCCCGCGAAGGGCTGACGCGTACGCGGTGCGGCTCAGGGGGTGGTCACCGTGCAGGCACGGCCCGCGTCATCCACCGGTCGTCGGTGACCTGTTGCGGGTGCAGTGGATCGTTTCTGTTGGCCGATGAGGCACTCGCCAGGGTGAACATCCCGGTGTGGCGGTGGATTTGCCCGGCCATCGCCCCTAAAGCTGTGGTCGGCAACAGTCAGCGATCGGATGGGGATGCCTGTGAAACAACAGATCGGCATCGTATGCGCGGCCCTTGTACTGATGGCCTCGACGATCGGCATGGCCCCACCCCGCATCCAGGACCCCGACGGCTGCGGGAGAACCGACCGCGGATGGCTGTGCATGACCAGCCCGGCAGGCGGTCACAAGCCTGGCGTATACAAGGCGGGCTACGACCGCTACCGGGGCGGGGAGATCACCGTCAAGCTCGGCTACCAGATCCGTATGAAGCGCACCGGGATCATCGCGGAGTCGAAGTGGCTGGGCACCAAGAAGACCCGCAACGGCTACGCGGCCTTTACAAAGCGGCTCCCCATGAGCGACGACGCGTGTATCCGAGCCAAGATGAAGCACGGCAGCAAGTACTACATCTCCAAGTACCTCGACTGCTGATCCGAACGGTTCAGGGGAGCTCAGCGTGTGGCGCATCGTCTTCTACGTGAACGCGTGGACGGTGTCCCTGTTCCTCACGGTGGTCGCAGCGGCTGCTGTCGGGCTGGGGGTGTGGCGCCGCCCGTCGCCGCGCCGCCAACGCCGGGCGGCTCGGGCGCTGTGGTGGGCGTGCCTGGTGGCGGCGCTGGCGGCCACCGTCATCCCGGACCGGCCGATCGGCTCCGGAGTCCCCTACGTGGCGATGATCCCAGGTGAGGGACTGTGGGGGAGCGCCGCCGACTACATGTACGCCAGCGAAAGGCACATGATCCTCGTGCTGCAGATCGCCAACGCAGCCATGTTCGTGCCCCTCGGCCTGTTCGCCTATGCGGCGGCCCGACGTCCTTCGTCACCAATGATCGTGCTGGGCTGCTTCGCCTTGAGCGTGACCATCGAGGTGGTGCAGCTGGTGATGAACGCCGGCCGGGTCGTCGATATCGACGACGTCATCTTCAACACCGCCGGCGGACTGGTCGGCTGCCTGCTCGCGAAGGCGGCGTGGACGGTGACAGGGCGCGGGGCCGAGACCGATGTGAGGCGGCACGCGGGGCGGGCGCATCCTCTCCGTGCCTGGCTGCTCGACCAGTTCAGAGGCTGACGGGCCGGGTCCTTGAGGTGGCGTGCCCGGCTCGGCGACAGAGAGGGTGAACTCCGCTTCTTCCAGCTCGCGCAGCAGCTGCCGCTTGACGGCCAGATCACGCGAAGTCTGCGTCGGATCATGCTTCAGGATGTGGTCGACGATTGGGCCCTCGGGCCAGCGCACCGATCGACCGTCCGCCGCCCCGCCCACTAAAGGCACCACCCTGCAGCCGTCGATGTCGACGATGCCGCCCGTGTCATCTGTCGATCACGGGCCCCGCGGAGCCTCCCTGTCGCGACGATCATGCCGGTGTCAGGGTCGGTGCGCGCGACAAGACGACCAGCCACAGGATCAGCCTGCTTCCGCTCCTGGAGTTACGCGTCTGCCACGGCCATGACGGCTTTCACCAGGGTCTCGGAGGGGTAGCCCACGATCGTGTTCACGGCTTCTGCGTAACGGGCGTAGAGCTCGGCTGCCTTATCACTCACAACAGCCACCGTTGGCCGACCTACCGGCTCGGGTTTTGCGACTGTGCGCGACGTCGGGCCGCCGCTATTCTGCGGCAGCGGCGAACGTCCTTCGCACAGCTCAGGGGGCGGTCACCGCAGGGCGTGGTGCCTTCGCCATTCCGGAGCCGATGAAGAAGCTCGGGTGCGGGGGCTGGTTGTAGGCCGTGTTCTGCCAGGCCAGCGCCGTGCGGTACTGGATGTCGTGGAGCAGCGTGGTGATCTTCGTCTTCGTCTCGTGCGGGGTGGAGTAGATCCGCAGCGCCTTGTTGTCCGCCGTGCGCCACACCACCTCCTCGCGCCAGTCGCCGATGATGTCTCCGGAGAGCGCGGGCGTCGCCTTCGTGCCGTTGTTGGACGCGACGGACGCCCCGGTCAGGAGCCGGGTCTCGCCGCCCGTGCCGTACTTGTCGATCCGGGTGCCGTCGAGGAGCTCGCGGGTGGTGTCGCCGTCCCACCAGTTCACGAAGTTGACGCTGGACGGCTCGCGGCCGAGGGACGCCCCGGACGGCGAGCGCAGGGTGTTGTCGGCCGCGGACCACGACTCGGCGCCCGCCGAACCGGCGTAGACGTCGGCGGACACGCCCCGGCCGTTGTCGGAGCCGGACGCCGTGGTCCACAGGCGCTGGCCCGTGCGGGCGTCGGCCATCCAGGAGCCGGGCTTGGAGCTGTCCTCGGACACCTTGAAGTACTCAAGACCCGTGCGCGAGGGATCGAGGTCGCCGACGTGCCCGGCGTCGCCGTGCCCGAGCTTGGTCGTCCACAGGCCGCTGCCGTTGTCGTCGACGGTCATCGCGCCGTAGACGATCTCGTCCTTGCCGTCGCTGTCGACGTCCGCGACCGACAGGCTGTGGTTGCCCTGTCCGTCGTACCCCTTGCCGGTGTTCGTCGAGGAGTTGGTGTCGAAGGTCCAGCGCCGGGTGAAGGCGCCGCCCCGCCAGTCCCAGGCGGCGATGACGGACCGCGTGTAGTAGCCGCGCGCCATGATCAGTGAGGGCCTGCTGCCGTCGAGGTAGGCGGTCCCGGCGAGGAAGCGGTCCACGCGGTTGCCGTAACTGTCGCCCCAGCCCGCCACGTTGCCCCGCGCGGGAACGTAGTCGACCGTGTCGAGCGCGGCGCCCGAGCGGCCGTCGAACATGGTCAGGTACTCGGGTCCGGCAAGGACGTAGCCGCCGGAGTTGCGGTGGTCGGCCGAGGAGCTGCCGATCACCTTGCCCGCGCCGTCCTTCGTGCCGTCCGCCGTCTTCGTGGCGACCTCGGCCCTGCCGTCGCCGTCGTAGTCGTACACCTGGAACTGCGTGTAGTGCGCTCCCGAGCGGATGTTGCGGCCCAGGTCGATCCGCCACAGGCGGGTGCCGTCCAGCTTGACGCCGTCGATGATCGTGTTGCCGGTGTAGCCGGACTGCGAGTTGTCCTTGGCGTTGGTGGGCTGCCACTTCAGCACGAAGTCCAGGGCGCCGTCCCCGTCGAGGTCGCCCACGGACGCGTCGTTCGCCTCGTACGTGTACGCCACGCCGTCCGGGGTGGTGCCCCCGGCGGGCGGCGTGATCGGCACGTCCTTGTACCCGGCGCGGAACTGCACCGCGTGCACGGAGTCGCCCTGCTCGGCACCGTCGACCACCGCACGCACGGTGTAGTCGGCGCTGTTCGGGGCGCCCGCGTGGAAGTAGTTCGTCGAGCCGGTGACCGGGGACGCGTTGACCTTCGTACCGCCCCGGTAGACGTTGAAGGCCACGTCGTCGTCATCGGTGCCGAGCCAGCGCCAGCTGACCAGGTTCCCGGCGTCGGTGTGCACGCTGACCACGCCCCGGTCAAGCGACTCGGCCTGGCGGGTCGTGGCCGCGGACGAGGTCGACGACAGGGCGATCAGCCCACCGGCGGCGAGCGCGCCCGCGACGACGGCGGTGACCAGAACCCGGCCGCGGGCCCGCCGCCCTCGGCGGCCTCTGCGGCGGCGAACTTCGGTGTACGGATGCTCGGCCATGGAGTGCTCCTGCGGGGGAGAGAGACGGGGCGAGGGACAGTGCCTCGACCCAGTCGCCGCGGGACGCGCGAAAGGTTGCCGCTCGGAGGAACCTTCGCGGCGGCGGCGCGCGCGGCGGGTGGAGGCGAACCGTTCCGGATGGCCCCAAAGCGCCCATGCCGCGGCCTGGCTCAGATCTGACTGGAGTTCCGGACGTTGTTCGATCTCTCGCACGGACGTTGCTATGCTCGCGCACCGCACTTCGGCGGCACGGGGGCCACCAGCGCGCGTGCACAGCCGCGCAAGCACAGAAAGAGGTGACCCGTGGGGACAGCCGTCGACGACGCGGCCGCCGCGGAGTTCCATGACTTCTTCGAGCGTCACTACGCCGAACTGGCCCGCCTCGCCCACATGCTGACCGGCGAGAAGGACGCCGCGGACGACCTCGCCGCGGACGCCCTGGTCGCGCTCTGGCACCGCTGGGACCGGGTGCGCGCCGCCGACCACCCGGCCGCCTACGCCCGTGGAGTCGTCGCCAACATGGCCCGCAGCCGTATCCGCAGCGCGGTGCGCGAGAGGCGCCGCGTCGCGCTGTTCTGGGGCCAGCGGGCGGAGGGCGTCGACGATCCCGACGTACCCGCGGTCGTCGACGTCCAGGAGGCGTTGCGTACGCTGCCGTTCCGTAAGCGGGCCTGTGTCGTGCTGCGGCACGCCTTCGACCTGTCGGAGAAGGACACCGCTCTCACCCTCGGCATATCGGTCGGTACGGTGAAGAGCCAGACGTCCAAGGGAATGGCGGAGCTGCAACGGCTCCTGGGTGATCTCGCGTCGCAACTCGTGGGAGGGAGGCAGTGATGGACGACGTACGCAAGCACTTGCGCGATGCCGCGGCGGAGCACCGCCCCGACCGGGAGCGGATGCTCGCCCGGATCGAGCGGGGCATGGAGCGCGACACGGTCGGCCACGGCGCCCCGTCCCGCGGCAGGCTGCCACGGCCCGCCCCCTGGCTGCGCATCGCCGGCGCGACGGCCGCCGTCGCCGGGGTATTCGCCCTCGGCGGTTACGCCGTCGCCTCCGTCGTGCGCGGCGACGAGCCGCCGCCCCGCACCGTCGGCACACCCGCCGCCCCCGAATCCCCGACCGGGCCGAGCCCCTCCGCGTCGACGCCCGGCGACGAGAACGCCAAGCCGAGGCCACCGGCCGAACCCACCCACTCGCCCGGCAAGGGGACGAACAGCGCACCGGGGAAGGACAAGGACCGCGACGCCGACCGGCCGCCGAAGAAGTCCGCGCCCCCGCCCGACTCGCGGCGCGTGGCCCCGGACGCAAAGGACGTCGAGGACGGTTACCTCTGGAGCGACGGCTCCATCGACCCGCAGAGCAACGACTTCTGGGCGCAGAGCACCCTCACCTTCAAGACCGAAAAGCCCCTCGCCGCGCTCACCGTCGAACTGCGCGTCGCGCAGACCGGGGGCGTCGCGGACGCGGGCAACTGGCGCTCCCTGCCCGCCGACGACTTCACCGTGTCCGTACGCGAACAGGGCGATGAGCTTGTCTACCGCTGGACGCTGAAGGCGGGCCGGACCGTCCCGGCGGGGGAGCACGTCTTCGCCGGCCAGTACAACCACGCCGAGGGCGGCAGAGACGCGGGCGAGGACACCTACGCGGCGGAGGCGGTCGCGGGCGGCCGGAAGGCCGCCGTACGCGGCGACTTCGCCCGTACCTCGTAGACCGCCGGAAAATTCTTCCGCGCAGCGGCAACCTTCCGCATCCGGGCGGAGACCAGCAGACGCAAGGTCATCCCCCCAGCGAAAGAACGGTCCCCATGACCACGCAAAGAGCCGAACTGCGCAAGAGCCGCAAGCGCCGCCTCACCCGCCGCCGCGCCGCGGGCGCGGCGGGCGGCGCGCTCCTGCTGACCGGCGCCACCCTGGGCGCCAACATGCTGCTGTCCCCCGCCGGAGCGGCGACGACCGCCGCGGCTGCCTGGCCCACACCCACCGGCAACAAGGCCGTCGGCAAGACCATCGAGGTGTCCGGCACCTACGACGGCGCACTCCAGCGCTTCTACGGCAGCGGAGACCTCGGCGGCGACGGCCAGGAAGAGGGCCAGGACCCGATCTTCAAGCTGAAGGACGGCGCGGTCCTGAAGAACGTCGTGCTCGGCTCCCCGGCCGCGGACGGCGTGCACTGCTCGGGCAGCTGCACCATCCAGAACGTGTGGTGGGAGGACGTCGGCGAGGACGCGGCCAGCTTCAAGGGCACCTCGTCCGGCTCGGTCTACACGGTCACCGGCGGCGGCGCGAGGAAGGCCGACGACAAGGTCTTCCAGTTCAACGGCGCGGGCAAGCTGAACATCTCCGGGTTCCAGGTCTCCGACTTCGGCAAGCTGGTCCGCTCCTGCGGCAACTGCTCCAAGCAGTACAAGCGCACGATCGTCATCAACGACGTGGACGTGACGGCGCCCGGCAAGTCCCTCGCCGGCATCAACACCAACTACGGCGACACGGCGACCCTCAGCAAGATCCGCATCCACGGCGACAGCAGCAAGAAGATCAAGCCCTGTATCCGCTACACGGGCAACTCCTCGGGTGACGAGCCCAAGGAGACGGGCAGCGGCCCCGACGGCACGTACTGCAAGTACAGCGCGTCGGACATCAGCTACCAGTAGGCGACGGCTCCGCGGGCCACCGGTGACCGGTCGGTCACCGGTGGCCCTCCGCCGTCGGCCCGGGAATAACGGATCGCTTGCGCCGGCGGTCGGTGATTGAGTCTCTACGCCATCAAGTAGAGCTCAAGGGGGACGGGTTGCTTCGCCTTCATCTGACGGCCGCCACGCTGCTCAGGGTGTCCGCCGAGGGCGTCGCGACCGCGTTGGTGCTCACCGTCCAGTCACGTACGGGAGACGCGGCGAGCGCCGGTTTCGTCCAGACCGCGATGACGCTTCCCTATGTGCTGAGCGGGCCGGTCATCGGCCATGCCCTCGACCGCGCGGACCGGCCGCGACGCCTCGTCACCGCGCTTGCCTGCGGCTATGCCCTCGCCACCGCCCTGCTCATGCTGTCGGCGGGCCGCTCGCCGCTGGTGCTCGTGCTGCTTGTGGCCGCCGTGGTGGGCTGCGTCGAGCCGGTCGTGACGGCGCTGACCGGTCTGCTGCCGCGCCTCGTCCCCGCGCGGCGGCTCTCGCGTGCGTACGGCCTGGAGGCGTCGAGTTACAACGTCGCGGCCATCGCCGGGCCCGGCCTTGCGGCACTGGTCGCCGCGTTCGCGGGTGCGGGGCACTCCGGGATCGTGATCGTGGCCGCCGCCGTGCTCGGCACGCTCGCCCTGCCCCTGCTGAGCCTGCCGCCGCCGGAAGTCAAGCCGGAGCGGTCGGGGCTCGCGCAGGTCATGGGCGGCGGGTTCTCGGTCCTCGGGGCCAACCGGGTGCTGCGGGCCCTGACCGTGTCGACGATGCTCGCCTGGTTCGGGTACGGCGGGTTCGCGGTGGCGGCGGTACTGCTCGGCCAGGACATCGGCGCGGGCCCCGCGGCGGGCGGGCAGCTCCTGGCCTGTTTCGCCGTCGGATCGCTCGTGGGCGCGCTGGCCTCCTCGCGCCGGCTGACGCCCGGCCGGGCCGAAAACGCAGTACTGGTAGGCCTGTTGGGATTCGGCACGTCACTCGCCGCGCTCGCGGTGGTGCCGTCGCTGCCCTGGGCATGGGCGGTCTGTGTGGCGGCGGGCCTGGCCGAGGGGCCGTTGTTCACCGCGACGCTGATGCTCCGTCAGCGCGAGTCGCCACCGGACCGGCTCGGCCAGGTCAACACCACCGGCGGCAGCCTGAAGATCGGCGCGTCGGCGGGCGGCGCGGCGCTGACCGGGGTGTTGGCGGGCAGGCTCGGAGCGGACGGGATGATGCTGGGCATCGCCGCGTGCCAGGTGGCGGGCGCGGCGCTGTGGATCGTGCTGCGGCGGCTTCCCGCCTCCGCCGCGGTGACCTCGCGCGGCGCGTCCTGAACCGGGGCGCGGCCCGTGCGGCCCCGGTTCAGGGTGCGGCGGCGCGTCTCAGCGGTCCTTTCGCCCGGGCGTCCAGTCGCCGAGATAGGCGGCGCGGGTCGCGGACGCGGCCTGCTTGCGGGTGAGCTGCGGACGGTTGTCCGGGACGGTGACCGTCGCTCCCGGGCCCGAGTTGCGGTACTCCGCGAATCGCTGGGCCTGCCAGGGATGGGCGTCGCGCATGTTCGCGTACGGGGTCACCGCGTCGATGCCGGGACCCAGATGGGTGTCGCGTACCGTCAGCATGGGGCGGGCCGTGATGTCCGAGCTGGGGACCCAGGGGCGGGCCAGTTTGTAGTACGCGTCCGGCGCCCCGCTCGTCACCCGGCTGCGGCTGACCAGGTAGCCGCGCGGGTTGGCGACGGCCGTGGACGGCGCGAAGACGAAGCCGTACGGCGCCGCCGCGAGGTCGCTCCGGGTGAGCGTGTGGAAGCGGCAGTGCTCGAAGACCGCGGTGGCACGCCCGAAGACGAAGTCGACGTCACCCTCCACGTAGCAGTCGCGGAAGTACTGGCGGGCGAAGGCGCCCAGGTCCGCGGTGTCGGCGTAGAGCGTGTCCTGGTGGCCCAGGAACCGGCAGCCGAAGAACGCCGAGCGGTCGCCCGTCACCTTGATGGCGACGGCCTGGGTGCCGGTGTAGTCCGGGTGGTCCGCCCGCAGCCAGTCGTTGGCGAACGTGACGGCGCGGGCGGTGAAACCGGCGGCGCGCACGGTCGTGGTGGCCGAACCGCTCGTGCCGTACGTGCCGGAGCCGTCGGGCTTCGGGGTGCCCGCCGCGTTGTCGTACACGATGACCGTGTCGCGCGGGTCGCCGCTCGCGCCGACGAGGGTGAGCCCGGTGCTCGCCCCGGGCACCGAAACCGTCTCGCGGTAGGTGCCCGGCGCCAGGACCAGGGTGAAGCCGGGGCCGGACGCCGCGTCCACGGCGGCCTGGACGGTGGTGTGGTCGCCGCCGCCCGCCGGATCGACGTACAGCGTCCGGCGGCCCGGCCGCGGCCCGGCGGCGCGGGCGGGTGCGGCCGCGCCGAAGGCCAGGGCGGCTGCGGCGCCGGCGCCCGTGGTGAGCACCGTGCGCCGGCCGAGGGGTGTGCGGGAGTAGTGCGAGGGCATGGCTGATCCTTCGCTGTGCGGCTCAGTCAGGAGGTCTTGCGGGGGAGGGCCTTGCGAGAGGCCCGGGGAAGGAAGGGAGGGAGGGGATCAGCGGCGCTTGCCCGCGCCCGCCTCGCGCGCCAGCAGCTTCGGCAGCTTGCGCGGGTCGTCCACCCGCGTCCGCAGGCTCGGCGTCCATCCGGCGTCCGACCGCAGGGTCTCCTCGGGGAACTCCGCGTTGTGGACGGCGATGAGGTCGACGCGCTTGCCGTTGACGTAGTTGGCGTCGGCGGTGACCGGCGCGTCCTTCCACTTCTTGAGGATCTTCGCGGCGCTGACCCCGGCCGGGAGCGTGAACGCGTTCTTCTGCGCGACGAGCCGCGACTCCGCGCCGATGCCGAAGGAGTACTGGTAGCCGTTCGCCGGCACCACATAGTGGTTGTTGTACGTGTCGACCTGCCCGAAGCGGACGCGCGGAGCCCGCTCGACGATGTCCCGGAAGACGTTGTGGTGCAAAGTGACGCGCAGCTTGCCGCGGTCCGTGCCGCCCGCGCTGTCGCTGTTGCCGATCATCAGGGTCTTGTCGTGGTCGGCGAAGACGTTCCAGGAGGCGGTGACCAGGTCCGCGCCGCGCACGATGTCCAGCTCGCCGTCGTGCTGCTGGTAGATCTCGCCGTAGTAGGACGGCAGTGAACTGTCGGGGTGCTCGCCGTCGGTGAACGTGTTGTGGTCGACCCACACATGTGTCGAGCCGTGTACGACCATGCTGTCGTACTCCGAGTTCCAGGCGCCCTTGTCCCCGTCCGTGGGATCCCACTGCGGGAAGCAGTCGAGCGGGCTCTCCAGCGTGAGATCGCGGACGACGACGTTGTCCACGCCCTGGATCTGCAGGCTGCCGCCGATGATCCCGGCGTTCCCGCCGACCCCCACGATGGTCGTGTCCGCGGGCACGTACGCCTTGATCGCCGCGGCCTGCCGGGTCGCCGAAGCCGCCCGCAGATCCTCCTGCGCCCCGCTGACCGGCGTGTCGTATCCCCACACCGCGGGGTCGTAGTCGGCGAGATAGCGCTCGAAGTCGTAGCCGTCGGCCTCGAACGCGGCGCAGCCCGCGGCCGTCGCGTTCAGCGTGCCCCTGACCTTGATGATCCGGGGAGCGCCCGGGTCGTCCGCGAGCGCGGCCCGCAGTTCCTCCCAGGTGGTGACCGTGTAGGTGTGCGCGGCATCGGCGCCGGCGCCGCCGGTGGTGCCGCCCTCGGCGGACGCCCAGCCGTCGCCGCGCGGCAGCACGTCACGTGCGCCCGCGGCCGCGGCGGGTGCCGCGCCGGAGACGGCCACGACCAGGGCGGTGCACCCCGCGAGCAGGGCGAGAGAGCTGCGTCCGGTGGATCTGCGTACAGGCATGTTCGTCCTCACGGTCCTTTTGGCCAGGTGATCCAGGAGTCGGGTATCGCGTCGTCGAGCCGTCGTACGTCCCGCGGCGCGAGCACCCCGCGGTACAGCAGCCCGTCCGCCACCAGACGTGCCACGGCGATCGCGCCCGGCGGGTTGAAGTGCGTGTTGTCCTGCTCGGTGGCGGTCCAGTTGAAGTACGCCTTGGACTTCTCGGCGCCGAGCCTCTGCCACAGGGCGAGCGACAGGGCCTGGACGTCGAGCAGCGGCACGTCCTCGGCATCGGCGAGCGCCCGCATCGCCGCCGGGTAGTCGCCGTGGGTGGGCAGCGCCGTGCCGTCCGCGTCGAACTTCCTGCGCTCGACGGCCGTGGCGAACACCGGCCGCGCGCCACGGGACCGCGCCTCCTCCACGTACCGCGTCAAGTACTCCTGATACGTGGACCAGGGCTCGGTGTAGCGCGCCGGATCGGCGCTCTTCTCGTCGTTGTGCGCGAACTGGACCAGGAGAAGGTCGCCGGGCCTGATCGATTCCAGGATCACGGCGAGCCGGCCCTCGTCCACGAAGCTCTTCGAACTGCGCCCGTTCATCGCGTGGTTGGCGACCGTCAGGCGACGGCCGTCGAGGAAGAAGGGCAGGGCCATGCCCCAGCCGGTCTCGGGCGCCGCGTCGGCGTACTTCTGCGCGGCGGTGGAGTCCCCGGCGATGAAAAGGGTGCTCGCGCGCCGCTCGCCTCGCGCATGACCCGCGGCGGCCGGGGCCGCGGCCACCGCGAGCGGAACGCCCGCGAGGGCCGCGACCGCACGGCGCCGGTTGACGCCGTGCGCGGGGCGCGATGTCACTTGTTCTGTTCTTTCCACTCGGCCTGAGCCTTGTTGAGCTGCTCGGCGAGCGTGTCGAGGAACTCCTTCGCGGACATCTTGCCGAGCAGGACCTTCTGGTAGTTCGGCTCGTTGTCGGCCTTGCTGATGGTGTTCCAGTCGGGCAGGTAGTACGGGAGCTGCACGACCTTGAGGGAGCCGTCGTTGAGCGCGGCGGCGGCCAGCTTCGTGGGCTCGGCCTTGTTCACCCAGGGGTCCTTGGAGGCCGCGATGTTGGCGGGGATGGCACCCGCCGACTCGTTCCACTTGCTGTTGGACTCGTGCGAGGCCGCGAACTCGATGAACTTCCAGGCGGCTGCCTTCTTCTTGCTCGACTTGAACAGGCCGAGCCCGTCGACCGGGTTGGAGACCTGGACGCGAACGCCCTCGTCGGTCGTCGGGTTGGGCAGGCCGCGGAACTTGCCCTCACCGAGCGCCTTCACGTGGTCCGTGTAGGAGCCGAGGTTGTGGCTGAGCATGCCGATCTGGCCCGTGTCCCACTGGGCGTTCATCTTCTTGAAGTCGTTGTTGACGTCGGCCGCGGGCGTGTTGTTCTTGTACAGCGCGACGTACTTCTCCAGCGCCGCCACGTTCTTCGGGTCGTTGACGGTGGTCTTGTCGCCGTCCCAGAACGATCCGATGCCGGACTGGCCGTAGGCCGCGTCGAGCGCCTGGGCGATGGAGCCCTCGCCGCCGCGGATGGTGTACCCGAACCGGTTGTCGCCCTTGTCGGTGAGCTTCTTGGCCGCCTCGTAGAACTTGCTCCAGTTGGTGGGGGCGTCCAGGCCGGCGGCCTTGAAGAGGTCGGTGCGGTAGTAGAGGACGCCGTTGCTCGCCGATGTCGGCACCGTGAAGAGCCGGTTGCCGCCGCCCGCCGCCCGGACGCTGTCGATCATGCCCGGGTTGAGCTTGCCCTCCAGGGAGCTACCGCTCAGACGGTCGTCCAGCGGTTCGAGGGCGTCCTGGGCGGAGATCCCGGCGAGCATCGCGGCGCCGACGCCGCCGACGTCGGGCAGGCCGCCGCCCTGGATGGCCGTGTCGTACTTGGACTGGACGCTCTCGGCGGGGATCGGCACGTACTTGACGTGGATGTCCGGGTTCTTCGCCTCGAAGTCCTTGATGATCTCCTTCCAGACGTCGGTGCGGACACCGCCGTTGTTGTCCCAGAAGGTGATCTCGCCCTTGCCCGAGCCCTCCTTGCCCGCGTCCCCGCCGGCCCCGCTGCCGTCGTCGCCACAGGCGGTGGCGGTCAGCGCGAACGCGGCGGTGAAGGCGACGGCGGCCACCGCGCGACGGCCTCTGCTGCTGTTCCCGCTTCTGTTTCCACGGATGGTGATGTTCATGGTCGGCTCTCTTCTTCGGATGTGAGGGTGTGCGTGGGTACGTGTACGAGTGGTGCGAGGTGCTGGAGGTGCTGTGGG
Source organism: Streptomyces longisporoflavus (assembly GCF_014649775.1). Classification (GTDB taxonomy): domain Bacteria; phylum Actinomycetota; class Actinomycetes; order Streptomycetales; family Streptomycetaceae; genus Streptomyces; species Streptomyces longisporoflavus. The sequence continues at coordinate 140,768 of NZ_BMTR01000006.1, forward strand.
GTCAGGGGGCGATCGCCTTCTGCGGCCCGGCGGACTTCTTCACCAGGCGGGGGACGGCGGCGGCCGGGTCGAGGTCGTAGGCGTAGAAGTCGCGCGGATCGAAGGCGGCGCCCCACGCGTCGTGACGTCCCGTCGTGTTCTTCACGATCGAGCCGCGCTGCACCAACTCCGCCGTCGCGTCGGCCTGGTAGGGGTGCTGGACGTCCCGGTAGAAGCTGTTCTCGATGACCATCTTCGTCTTGCCGCGCGCCCAGTTGCCGTAGGTCCACACCGGGTCGCCGTCGGTGACCTGCGCCGACACATAGTTGTTGTAGAGGTGCGCGTAGGCGCAGTTGTCGGCGGAGGGGTTGCGCTGCTTGGTGCCGCTGAACCAGTTGTGGTCGATGGTCACCTGCGTCTTGACCTGGTCGGTCCAGCCGATGCCGAAGGCCTTGTTGTGGTTCTCGAAGCGGTTGTACGAGACCGTGACGTACTCGCTGTCCTTGCGCAGGTCGATCAATCCGTCGCCCATGCGCGTGAACCGGTTGTGGTCGATCCAGACGTGGTCGACGGAGTCCAGCTGGATCGCGTCGAAGTCCTGTGTCTTGCCGTCCCAGTCGCCTTCCACGTACGAGTCGCGGATCGTCAGGTTGCGGATGATGACGTTGCTCGTGCCGGGCTTCAGGTGCAGTTCGCCGTGGACGATCTCACCGGTCGTGCCGACGCCGACGATCGTCTTGTCCGAGGCCACCACGATCTCCGAGCCGAACGGCTCGACGGCCACCGTGCCCTGCACGCGGATGACGTAGGGCTCGTCGGCGCCCGCGTACCGGGCGAGCGAGGCCCGGTCGGTGACGGTGACGGTCTTGCCGCCCGCGCCCCCGGTGGTCCCGCCGGCCAGCGAGGCGAAGCCGTGCGCGGCGTCGGACACGTGTCCGTGGGCCGGGGCCGCGGCGGCGCGCGCCGGGTCGTGCACGGTCGTCAGACCGAGGACGACGGCGAGCGCGGCCGTCGCCGCGAGGGCACGGGCCCTCAGGCGGCGTCCGGTGCTGTGCAGGTGCTGCTCCATTGCGGCTCCCAACAGGCGTACGGGCGGGGTCAGTCGGCGGTCGTGATGCGAAAGTGCGTGAACAGGGCCGTGCCGGCTCCGTCGCGGCCCGCGGGGGCCGTGGCGAACAGGCCGAGCAGGGCGCCCACCCATCGCCACGGCGTCGCGGCGAAGACCTGGCCCGAGGGGCGGAAGCCGTCGCCGGTGTCGGCCGAGAAGCGGCAGCGCGCGCCGTCCGTGATGTCGATCCGCAGCCGCGCGGTGCCGTCGGGGGCGGCACGCGGATGCTCCGCGTCGCGCTCCCGCTCGGCGACGGATTCGGCGAACCGGTGGACGAGGCGGACCGCACCGTCGCCGTCGCGTTCCAGGCCGATCCAGCCGAAGGCGTCACCGAGGACGGCGAGCCCGGCCCTGGCCTGCGGCGACGTCGCGTCGAGCCGCAGGCCGACCTCGACGGTGCACGGCGTCAGCGGCAGGCGCTGGGTCAGGACGTGCGGCAGGCGGCGCAGGTCGTGGGCGTCGGCGGAGCGCACGCAGGCGAGGCGCAGACCGTCCGCGCCGTGCGAGGTCGCCCAGCCGTCACGGGGGTTGGCGGACCACTGCCACTGGCGGCCGTGGCGCCCGCCGGGGAAGTCGTCGTCGGTGGCGGGCGCGGACGCGGGCTGCGGGGGCAGGTCCGGCTTCTTGTGTACGGCGACGGGGGCGCCGTCGTCCCCGATCACCGGCCAGCCGTCCGTGCCCCAGCGCAGCGGCTGGAGGTGGACGACCCGTCCGTAGGCCCCGCGCTGCTGGAAGTGCAGGAACCAGTCGTCGCCGGCCGGGGTGCGCACCCAGCCGCCCTGGTGGGGGCCGTTGACGTCGGTGTCGCCCTGCTCCAGGACGATCCGCTGCTCGTAGGGGCCGTGGAAGGAGCGTGCACGGAAGGCGCCCTGCCAGCCGGTCTCCACGCCGCCGGCGGGGGCGAGGATCCAGAACCATCCGTCGTGCAGATACAGCTTGGGTCCTTCGAGCGTGAACCAGCCGGGGATCAGGTCGGCGTCGATCAACACCCGCCCCTCGTCGAGGAGTTCGCGTCCGTCGGGGCTCATGCGGTGACCGGTGAGCCGGTTCTTGACGCCGGAGCGCGACTTGGCCCAGGCGTGCACGAGATAGGCCTCGCCGCGCTCCTCGTCCCACAGCGGGCAGGCGTCGATGAGTCCCTTGCCCTCCTTGACGAGGTGCGGGGCGCTCCACGGGCCGCGGATATCGGGGGAGTTGACCTGGAAGACGCCGTGGTCGGGGTCGCCCCAGAAGATCCAGAACCGGCCGTCGTGGTGCCGGATCGAGGGTGCCCACACTCCGCAGTCGTGCCGCGGCGCGGCGAACGACTCCGCGGGTTCCAGCCGGTCCAGGGCGTGCCCGATCAGGGTCCAGTTCACCAGGTCGCGGGAGTGCAGGAGCGGCAGTCCCGGCGCGCGCCCGAAGCTGGACGCGGTGAGGTAGAAGTCGTCGCCGACCCGCACGACGTCGGGGTCGGACCAGTCGGCGGCGAGGACGGGGTTGCGGTAGGTCCCGTCGCCGAGGTCGCCCGGCCCGCCGGGAACGCTTGTCGCGGACGCGCTCACGCGGCCACCGCCTTGCGGACGAGCCCCGCGCACTCGGCACGGCCCGGGCTGCCGTCGCAGACGACGGTGACGACACGGCGTACGACGGTCTCGCCGGGGCCGATCGGCAGGCGCCGCGTGTGCGCGAGCGAGGAACCGACGCCCGGGTACTCCGTGGTGCGCACGAACCACGGGTCGCGCCGTGTCTCCGGTGTCGCCCCGGCGAAGACGAGGGTCCAGCCCTGGCCCGCGAGGGCCAGCCAGTCGGCGGCGGAGCCGTGGACGGCGGCCTCGCCGTCGGCGTGCGCGGTGAACACGCCGGGCGCCCGCGTCTCCTTGGGGGCCCGCCAGAAGAAGCCTCCGTAGGCGGCGCCGGGGCGGCCGTTGGTGGCGGGGCTGCCGATCGAGATCTCGGCGTCGGCGGGATTGGTGAGGGAGAAGGTGAAGTCAAGGGCCCACGCGGACGGGGTGAGGGGAGTGACGGCCACCGTGCGCCGCTCGCGGAGCAGCTCGCGCTCCCCGTCGAGCCAGCCGACCTCCTCGACGAAGCCGTCGGGGTCGCACAGCTTGAACTCCAGATGGCGCTGTTCGCCGTGGTTGTCGAGCTCGGTGGGCCCCTGGCCGCGTACGTAGGTGCGTCCGCCCCAGAAGTTGCGGCCCGCCGCGTCGGGCACGGCCACGCCCACGCCGAGGTGGTGCGGGTGGTCGGCGGGGGCGGACTCGGTGACGGGGAGGCCGCCGAAGGTGCGGACGGGGTGGAGGTAGGGGCGGGGCGCGAGCCGCGGCGCGGCCGAGGGGTGGATGACGTACCGGCCGACGGGGCGGCCCGAGCAGCGCAGCATGAGCGCGGTGTCGGTCACGGTTCTGTTCATGGCGTTCTCACCTCGGTGGGGTCTCGGCGGTGCGGGAGCGGGAGGCGGAGGGGTCGGCGGCGGTGAGCCGGGCGCCGGGGGAGCCGGCCGCGGGGCCGGGCGGCGTGCCGGGCAGCGCCCAGAACGCGCCGAGCTCCGCGTAGCCGCACAGCGTGTCGGCGCTCGCCGCGACGAGTCCGTCGATGCCGTGCACGACCCGTCGCCGTACGCCTTCGTGTCCGCCGGGCACCGCCCGCCAGGCCTCGACCGGCAGCGGGCGTGGATCGGGCGCCAGGCGTACCGCCTCGACGACCTTCATGAAGGCGCCCGTCGACACGGGCGGGACCAGCAGCTCGGCCCGGCCCGCCAGATGGTCGACGAGGTTCTCCAGGAGGTCCGTGCGCCCGTGCAGGACCTCCTCGGGCCCGTGCCCCGCGCGCTGCACGAGCACCCGGTCCTGCTTGTACCAGAACGTGATGCGGCCCCGGCTGCCATGGGCGATGACGTACGGCTCGTCGGGACGCTCCGCGCACAGGGTCGCGGCGACCCCGACGCGGCCGCCGCGCGCGGTGGAGATCCCCACGAACGAGGTGTCGTCGGACTCGATGGCGTTGGCGCGGAACAGCTCCGTGTCCACCCGTGTGACGTCCTCGGCCCGCATGGACCCGTCGATCGCCAGGGCGGTGGCGACGGCGTGGGCGAGGGGGTTGGTCAGGACACCGTCCACGACGTCCGCGCCGTTCATCCGGCGCCGCCCCGCCCAGGGCGCGCGCCGGTAGTACGCCTCGTCGCGCGCCCAGGCACCCGCCGCCCCGATGCCCGTCGGCTCACCGATCGCCCCTTCGGCGATCAGGGCGCGGACGGCGGGCACGGCGTGCGAGCCGAGGGACTGGAACCCGACCTGGCAGGCCACGCCGGCGGCGTCCACCGCGTCGGTGATCCGCTCGAAGTCGGCGTACGAGGGGGCGGGCGGCTTCTCCAGGAGCAGGTGCACGCCCCGCGCGGCGGCGGCGACCGCCAGGTCCGCGTGGGTCGGGATCGGCGTGCAGATGACGGCGGCGGCGGCCCCGGTGGCGTCGAGCAGACCGGCGAAGTCCGCGGACTGCGCGGGCTCACCGAGACCTTCGAGCTCGGCGCCGGTCAGCGGATCGAGCTCGCAGATCCCCACGAGCCGTACGCGGCCCGCCTGTTGGAGGCGCCGGATGTTCTCCAGGTGCCATCTGCCGTGCCCGCGCGCACCGGCGAGGACGAGCGGCAGCGGGGCGTCCGGGGCCGCGGGCACCCGGCCGGCGCTCATCGGACCCTCCCGGCGCCCGCGCCGCGCTCGACGTCGTGGTCGGCCCGCTCGGCGCTGTCGACGCGGCCGTGCGACGCGGGCACCCAGCCGACGTCGGCGCTCAGGTCGCGCTCGCTGCCGGAGTTGTACGCGTTGTTGATCGCGAGCAGGTCGACGGGATAGCCGTTGAACAGCGAGCCCTTCGCGTGCAGCGCGCTGCCGTTCCAGCTCTTGACCAGGTCGGCGGCCTCGATGTGGCCGGGTGTGGTGAAGGCGTTGTTCTCGGCGTAGACGGCGGACTCGGTGGAGACGCCGATCGAGTAGCGGTAGTCGTGGACGTCGTCGGGCACGACGTAACGGTTGTTGTAGAGGTGGACCTGTCCGAAGCGGACGCGCGGCGCGCGCTGCACGACCGAGTCGAACTCGTTGTGGTGCAGGGTGACGCGGAGCTTGCCGCGGTCGCCGGTGGCCGTGTCGCCGTTGCCGATGAGCATCGCCTTGTCGTGGTCGGCGAAGCGGCTCCAGGAGACGGTGATCAGGTCGGAGGCGTTGGTGATGTCGAGCAGCCCGTCGTGGCGCAGGTAGTTGCGCCCGAAGCGGGTGGGCTCGTCGGCGTCGGGCCGGCCCTTGTCGGAGGCCGTGACGTGGTCGATCCACACATGGGTGGCGCCGCGCAGCCAGATGTTGTCGTACGCCGTCTTCCAGTCCCCGAGGCCGCCGGTGTTGGGCTGCCAGAGGGGGAAGCAGTCGTGGGCGTCGCGCAGTTCGAGGTTGCGGATGATGACGTTGTCCGCGTCGTGCACCTGAAGGCTGCCGCCCTTGAGCACGGCGCTGCTGCCGAGTCCGACGATCGTGGTGTTCGGACCCACGTTCAGTTCGACGCGCTCGGCCTGGCGGGCCGCCGATGCCTTGCGGGCCTCCTCCTGCGGGCCGGAGGGTTTGGCGCTGCCCCAGGTGCGCGGGTCGTAGGCGGCGAGATAGCGGTCGGTGCGGTAGCCGTCGGTGGCGTAGTCGGCGCAGTCCAGGGAGCGGCCGCGGTCGTCGGTGTTGGCGTCGATGGTCCCGGCGATCTTGATGATCTTCGGGGTCGCGCTGCCGCCGTCCAGGGCGCGGACGAGCCCGGCCCGGTCGGTCACGGTGAAGACGTGCGCGTCGTCGGCCGCGGCGCCCCCGGTGGTGCCGCCGTTTGTCGCCGCCCAGCCGTCGTCCGCCGCCAGGGTGTCGCGGCTGATGTCGCGGGCCGGCCCGGTGCCGGCCTGCGCGGAGGGGACGGCGAGGGCGGCGAGCAGGGTCAGGGCGGCCGTCACTTGGCAGGCCCGGCGGCTCATCCCTTCACCGCCCCGGCGCTGAACCCGGTGACCAGCCACTTCTGGATGAAGGCGAAGACGATCACGACGGGCAGTGCGGCGATGACGCCGCCCGCCGCGAGCGCCCCGAGGTCGACGCTGTCGGCGCCCATCAGGGTGGCGAGGCCGACCGGGATCGTCTGCTTGTCCTGGTTGGAGAGGAACATCAGGGCGAACAGGAAGTGGTTCCAGCTGTGCACGAAGGCGAACGAGCCGACCGCGATCAGACCGGGCCGCAGCAGCGGCAGGACGACGGCGCAGAAGGCCCGGAAGCGTCCGCAGCCGTCCACCCAGGCGGCCTCCTCCAGGGAGTACGGCACGTTCTTGATGAACCCGCTGATCAGGATCATGGACAGCGGCAGCTGGAAGACGGCCTCGGCGATGATGACGCTGCCGAGGGAGTTGATCATCTGCAGGTTGGCGAAGATCTGGAAGAGCGGCACCAGCATCAGCGCGCCGGGGATGAACTGCGAGCAGAGCAGCGCCAGCATGAACCCGCGCTTGATCTTGAAGTCGAAGCGGGCGAGGGCATAGCCGCCGGCGAGGGCGACGAGCGTCGTCATCAGCATCGACAGGACGCCGACGATGACGCTGTTCTGGAAGAAGAGCGCGAAGCTGCGCTCGGTCCACACCTTGTCGAAGTGCTCGAACGTGATCGGCCAGGGGAGCAGCGAGGTCGAGCCCGCCGGGCGGATCGCGAAGAGCAGCATCCAGTAGAAGGGGATGAGGGTGAAGAGGAGGTAGAGGCCGAGCGGGACATAGATCTGCCAGCGGGGCGCTTCGTCCCAGGGGCGCCGCTTGGGCGCGCGCGGGCCGCCGGTGAGAGTGCTCGCGGGCGCGGTGGGGCCCGCCGTGTCGGCTTCCCTGTTCAGGTGCTGTGTGGTGCTCACTTGTCCTGCCCTCCGAACTTGCTCAGCCGCAGATAGACCATCGAGCAGAAGAGGAGGATCACGAACGCGATCGACGTCAGCGCGGAGGCGTAGCCGAAGTCGTGCGAGTCGACGGCGATGGACGCGATGCGCAGCGGCAGGGTGGTCGTCTCACCGGCGGGTCCGCCGCCGGTGAGGGTGTAGAGAAGGTCGACGTTGTTGAACTCCCAGACCGCGCGGAGCAGCGTGGAGAGGATGATCGCGTCCTTCAGGTGCGGCAGCGTGATGTGGAAGAACTGCCGGAAGCGGCTCGCGCCGTCGACCTCCGCGGCCTCGTACAGGTCCTTCGACACGGACTGCAGGTCGGCGAGGATGAGGATCGCGAAGAAGGGGACACCGCGCCAGAGTTCGGCGACGACGACGGCCGGGAAGACGGTGCTGGTGTCCGAGAGCCAGGACGTTCCGTACGAGCCGATCCCCATGTCCGCGAGGTAACGGGTGATGCCCGTCTGCGAGTTGAAGATCAGCAGCCAGATCGTCGAGGTGAGCACGCCGGAGACGGCCCACGGCGAGAAGACCAGGGCGCGCGCCATCGCGCGGCCGATGAAGGTCTGGTTGACGATCAGCGCGAGCCCGAGGCCGAGGAGCAGTTGCAGGACGACCTCGACGGCCACCCACTGGAGGCTGAAGCCGAGCGTCTGCCAGAACTGCGGGTCCTCGGTGAAGGCGGTGACGAAGTTCTCGAAGCCCGCCCAGCCGTTCCGCCAGGGCTTGGTGGGGTTGTAGTGGCGCAGGCTGTAGTAGAAGACGCTGATGACGGGGTAGGCGATGAAGCCCACCATCAGGAGTCCGGCCGGCGCGATCAGCAGATACGGGAGGCGGCGCGGGCTCGCTCCCGTTCGGCGCCGGGGCGCACCCGGCGTGCGGCGCCGGGGCGGTGGCTGCGGTGGCGATTTCGCCACAGCTGAGGCCATGTCTGCTTCTCCGTTCATATGGGCGGCACACGGTCGGCGAGATGAAGCGCTTCGCAGACGTTGTTCGAAATCTCGTACAAAGGGTGCTCGTACAGAAAACTCGTGCAGAGGGGCAGCGGCGCGTGCGCGGTTCAGCCGGCGTACGGGTCGGGGACCTCGCCCTCGCGGGCCAGGAACGCGAAGTCGCAGCCGGTGTCGGCCTGCGTGATCTGCTCGCTGTAGAGCGCGCCGTAGCCGCGTCCGTAGCGCGCGGGCGGCGGCGTCCACGCCTCACGGCGCCGCTCCAACTCCTCGTCGGACACGTCAAGATGGAGCGAACGCGCCTCGACGTCCAGGGTGATCAGGTCGCCCGTACGGACCAGGGCGAGCGGCCCGCCCACGTACGACTCGGGTGCGACGTGCAGCACACATGTGCCGTACGAGGTGCCGCTCATCCGCGCGTCGGAGATGCGCACCATGTCGCGTACCCCCTGCTTGAGCAGGTGGTCGGGGATCGGGAGCATGCCGTACTCGGGCATGCCGGGCCCTCCCTGAGGACCCGAGTTGCGCAGCACGAGGACGTGGTCGGCGGTGATGCCGAGCGCCGGGTCGTTGATGGTGCTCTGCATGTGCCGGTAGTCGTCGAAGACGACCGCAGGGCCGGTGTGCCGCAGCAGGTGCGGCTCGGCGGCGATGTGCTTGATGACGGCGCCGTCCGGACAGAGGTTGCCGCGCAGGACCGCCACGCCGCCCTCCTCGGCCAGCGGCTTCTCGCGGGGGCGGATCACCTCGGGGTTGTGCACGACGGCGTTCGCGAGCTGCTCGCGCAGCGTGTCGTGCGCGACGGTGGGCCGGTCCAGGTGGAGCACGTCGGTCAACTGGGCCAGGAACGCGGGGAGTCCGCCCGCGAAGTGGAAGTCCTCCATGAGGTACTGCCCGCCCGGCCGCAGATTGGCGAGGACCGGCACGGTCCGCGCGATGCGGTCGAAGTCGTCGAGCGTGAGCCGGACGCCGCTGCGGCCCGCCATCGCGATCAGATGGATCACCGCGTTGGTGGAGCCGCCGAGCGCGAGGACGGTGGCGACCGCGTCCTCGTACGCCTCCGCGGTGAGCAGCTTCGACAGCTTCAGGTCCTGGTGGACCAGCTCGACGATCCGCAGCCCGGACGCGGCCGCCATCCGGTCGTGCCCGGAGTCCACCGCGGGGATCGCGGAGGCGCCGGGCATCGTCACGCCGAGCGCCTCGGCCGCCGCGGTCAGCGTCGATGCCGTACCCATGGTCATGCAGTGGCCGGGGGAGCGGGCAAGACCGTTCTCCAGCTCGGCCATCTCGCAGTCGCCGATGAGACCGGCGCGCTTGTCGTCCCAGTACTTCCACATGTCGGTGCCCGAGCCGAGCACCTCGTTGCGCCAGTGCCCCGGCAGCATGGGCCCGGCCGGCACGAACACGGTCGGCAGGTCGGCGCTCGCCGCGCCCATCAGCAGGGCGGGCGTCGTCTTGTCGCAGCCGCCGAGCAGCACGGCGCCGTCCACCGGATAGGACCTGAGCAGCTCCTCGGTCTCCATGGACAGGAGATTGCGGTAGAGCATCGGGGTCGGCTTCTGGAAGGTCTCCGAGAGCGTGGAGACGGGGAATTCGAGGGGGAAGCCGCCCGCCTGCCACACCCCGCGCTTGACCGCCTGCGCGCGGTCGCGCAGATGGACGTGGCACGGGTTGATGTCCGACCAGGTGTTGAGGATCGCGATGACGGGCTTGCCCAGATGCTCCTCGGGCAGATAGCCGAGCTGCCGGGTGCGGGCCCGGTGGCTGAAGGACCGCAGGCCGTCGGTGCCGTACCACTGGTGGCTGCGCAGTTCTTCGGGCGGCCTCATATCGCCCACGCCTTCACCAGGGCCGCTATCTCGTCGCGCCGCTCGACGGGCAGGACCCGGCTCGGCGGGCGCACCTCGCGGCGGCACAGGCCGAGCGCCGCGAGGGCCTCCTTGACGACGGTGACGTTGTCCGCGGAGTTGTCGGCGGCGCGCAGCTCCTCGAAACGGCGGATGCGCTCCCAGACCTCCATGGCCGCGGGATAGTCGCCGGCCCGCAGGGCTTCGAGCATGTTCAGGGAGACCTCGGGTGCGACGTTGACCAGGCCCGACGTGAAGCCGGTCGCGCCCACGGCCCAGTAGACGGGGGCGTACAGCTCGGCGAGCCCGGCCACCCACACGAAGCGCTCCAGCCCCGCGGCCCTGGCGAACGCGGCGAAGGCGGCGGCGTCCGGCGCCGCGTACTTCGCGCCGATCACGTTGGGGCACAGTTCGCCGAGATCGGCCAGGCACCGGCCGTCGAGACGGGCATTGCGGATGTAGGGGACGACGCCGAGCTCCGGCACGGCGGCGGCCACGGCACGGTGATAGTCGATCCAGCCGTCCTGCGACACATACGGATGCACCGGCTGATGCACCATCACCATGTGCGCCCCGCGGTCCCTGGCGTGCCGCGCGGCGGCGATCGCGGTCGGCAGGTCATGGCCGACGCCGACCAGCACGGTGGCGCCGCTCAGGGCCGCCTCCTCCATGGTCAACTCGGTGACCAGGCGCCGCTCGTCGGGGTCGAGGGCGTAGAACTCGCCGGTGTTGCCGTTCGGCGTGAGGGTGCGCACCCCGCCGTCGGTGAGCCGGCGCACCAGCGCGCGGTAGGTGTCCCGGTCCACGGAGCCGTCGTCGGCGAACGGTGTCACCGGGATCGCGACGACGTCGGCGAGCGCCGAACGCAGGGAGTCGAAGCGGGAGGTGTCGAAAGGCGCGGTCATGAAAGATCCCCCTCCGGGAACGCCCGCTGCACGAACGAGGCGATGTGGTCGTGGAGTCCGCGTGCCGCGGCGTCGGCTTCACCGGCCAGTGCGAGCCGCAGGATCTCCCGGTGCTCGGCCGCCTCCCGTTCCCAGGAGGGCAGGGTGGCCCAGGCGACGGCGGAGACCAGGGCCGCCTGGTCGCGTACGTCGTCGAGCATCCGGGACAGCAGCGGGTTGCCGCACGGGACATAGAGCGCGCGGTGGAACTCCCGGTTGGCCAGGGAGCGTTCGGCCGCGTCCGAGGCGGTGTCCGCCCGGGCCAGGGCCTCGCGCGCCTCCTCCAGGAGCGCGCCGCTGCGCACGGTGCGCCGCAGTGCCTCCGGTTCGAGGAGCAGGCGGACGTCGTAGACCTCCTGTGCCATGGCCGCGTCCACCGTGCGCACGGTGGCGCCCTTGTACTGGCTCATGACGACGAGCCCGGTCCCGGCGAGTGTCTTCAGCGCCTCCCGTACGGGCGTCTTGGAGACGGCGAACTGGGCGGCCAGTTCGGTCTCCACGAGTGGCTGGCCGGGGGCCAGTTGCCCGGTGAGGATGCGGTGCTTGACCGCCTCGAGCACGTACTGCGTACGCGAGGGGATGGGGTGGGGCGCAAAGTTCATCGATGCTCTCAGTCGTCGTGCAGCCGTCGTGTAGCCGTCGTGCAGTCATCATGCGTGCGATCGCCGTACGACCGGGGCCGTGCGGACATCGCGTATCGCGTCTCATATATGACGTACGAAGTACGACGCGATGAAGTTAGGTCGCCGACCGCCCCGCGTCAACGTTTCGCGCAGGAAAACTCGTTCGAGATTTCGGAGGCGGAGCGATCGGGCCTGAAGCGCTTCGACCGTTCCTGTCCGAACCGTTGACGTACTCACCCCGGCTCCCTACCTTGTCCCGGCAAGCGCTTTCCTAAAACGATTCAATCGCGTAGCGGAGGACGAACTGTGCCGATGAATGGGGAAGTTGACAGGCGCGGCCTGTTGAAACTGGCCGGCGGCTCGTTGGCGGCCCTCGGACTGACCGCGGCCGGCTGCGGCGGCGGAAGCGGATCGGGGGACGGCACCGTCACCATCCGGTACGCGTGGTGGGGCTCGGACGACCGCGCCAAGCGGATCAACCGCACCATCGAGCTCTTCGAGAAGAAGTACCCGAAGATCAAGGTGCAGACGGACTTCCAGCCCTACCTGGACTTCTGGAAGAAGTTCAACACCCAGGCCTCCGGGGGCAACCCGCCGGACGTCTTCCAGAACGCGATCGGCTTCCTGCGCAAGTACGACCAGCGGAGCGTGCTGCTCGACCTGAACGCACAGGCCGAAGCGGGGAACCTGCGCCTGGACGGCTTCCGCGCCGGCCTGGAGAAGTTCGGCGAGGTCGACGGCAAGCTGCTCGGCGTCCCGGTCGGCAGCAACTCCATGGCCCTGGTGATCGACAAGCCGGTGTACGAGAAGGCCGGTGTCACCCCGGAAATGGGCTGGACCTGGGACGACTTCCACGAGGCGATGAAGAAGATCCGGGGGCAGGGCAGGGTGGGCGACAGCGGCCTCTACGGCGTCATGTACCTCTACGACCCCTACCTGCGCCAGCAGGGCAAGGCCTTCTTCACCAAGGACGGCCTGGGCTTCGACGAGGCCGACCTCAAGGAGTGGTGGACCAAGGGGTATGCCGGGGTGAAGTCGGGGATCTACGCCGACCCGAAGAAGGTCGCCCAGATCAAGCCCAAGTCGGCCGTGGCCGCCGAGATCGCCGCCTCCGAGTTCACCTGGGACAACTTCACCGTCCGCTACACCGCCGAGGGCAAGAGCGAGTACGGCCTCGCGCCCCTCCCGACCACCGACGGCAAGAAGACGGGCCAGTACCTCGGCTCGCTGATGCTCAGCGGCTCCAAGCGCACCCAGCACCCCAAGGAGGTCGCGCAGTTCATCGACTTCATGGTGCACGACCCCGAGGTCGCCAAGATCATGGGATACGACCGCGGGGTGCCCACCACGACCGCGCAGTACGAGGCGTACAAGCCCGCCGAGGAGAAGGACAAGGTGATCGCCTCGGTCAACAAGGAGATCGCCGCGTACGAGGAGAAGCTGGTCGAGGCCGGTGTCCTGGAGACCATCACGCCGCACCCGGCGGGCGCCGACGTCTGCGAGGCGGCCTTCCTGCGCATCGCCGAGGAACTGGCGCTGGGCGAGCGGTCGGTGGACGAAGCGGTGAAGCAGTTCTTCACCGAGTGCAAGACCGCGCTCGGTTCCTGATGGGCGGCACGATGGCGTCCCTGCGCACCCCCGCGGCCCCGGCCGCTCCCGAGAAGCCGGCGCCGCCGCGCGGAACCCGCCTCCCCGCGGCCGCGCGGCGGCGACGGCGGGGCGAGAACGTCGCCGGGTTCCTCTTCATGTCGCCCTGGCTCGCGGGCTTCCTGCTGCTCACCGCGGGCCCCATGATCGCCTCGCTCTACTTCGCGTTCACCGACTACAACCTCTTCGACGCCCCCCGGTGGATCGGCCTGGACAACTTCACCGAGATGTTCGGCGACCCGCGCTGGCGCAAGTCGGTGGAGGTCACCCTCTGGTACGTCGTCGTCGGCACCCCGCTCAAGCTGGCCGCGGCGCTCGGCGTGGCGCTCCTTCTCAACCAGAAGCGGCGCGGCCAGGCCTTCTACCGGGCCGCGTTCTACGCCCCGTCCCTGATCGGCGCCAGCGTCTCGATCGCCGTCGTCTGGAAGGCGATCTTCTCGGACGACGCCATCGTGGACCGTACGCAGCGGGCGGTCTTCGGCATGGACGTGGGCGGCTGGACCGGCGACCCGCAGTGGATCATCTACAGCCTGATCGCGCTCACCGTCTGGCAGTTCGGCGCCCCCATGGTCATCTTCCTGGCCGGCCTGAAGCAGGTGCCGCGCGAGCTGTACGAGGCGGCGGAGGTGGACGGCGCGGGCACCTGGCGGCGGTTCTGGAACATCACGCTGCCGATGATCTCCCCGGTGCTCTTCTTCAACGTCCTCCTGGAGACCATCCACTCCTTCCAGATCTTCGCTTCCGCGTACATCGTCGGCGGCGGCGCGGGCGGCAACGCCTGCGGCCCGGCGGACGGTTCGCTCGTCTACACCTGTTATCTCTACGTCCAGGGCTTCGAGAACAGCCGGATGGGCCTCGCGTCGGCCATGGCCTGGATGCTGCTGCTCGCGGTGGCTCTGGTGACGGCGGTCCTGTTCTGGTCCCAGAAGCGCTGGGTGCACTACGAGGAGGCATCCCGTTGAGCAGCGCAGCACGCGGTCCCTACGCGCGAGCGGCCGCCCGCCGTCGTCGCGGGGCCGGTTCACTGGCCTGGCACTTCGGGTCCCTGGCGGTTCTCGCCGTGGTCCTCTATCCGGTGATCTGGGCGATCGGCGGCTCGTTCAAGCCGAACGAGGAGATCGTCGGCAGCCTCGACCTCTTCCCGACCGAGCCCATCGTCGCGAACTACGCCGGTCTCGCCGACGGCATCGCGGACATCTCCATCACCACGTTCTTCTCCAACTCGCTCTTCCTGGCGGTCGGTTCGGTGGTGGGAGTGCTCATCTCCTGCTCCCTTGCGGCCTACGCCTTCGCACGGATCAGATTCGCGGGACGCAATCTTCTCTTCGCGCTGATGATCGGCACCCTGCTCCTTCCGTACCACGTGCTCCTGATCCCGCAGTATGTGCTGTTCCAGAAGATGGGCCTGATCAACACCTATACGCCGCTGCTGCTCGGCAAGTACCTCGCGGTGGACGCCTTCTTCGTCTTCCTGATGGTGCAGTTCATGCGCAACCTGCCCAAGGAACTGGACGAGGCGGCGCGGCTCGACGGCTGCGGGCACCTGCGGATCTACTGGTCGATCGTCCTTCCGCTGTGCCGGCCCGCGCTGATCACCAGCGCGATCTTCACCTTCATCAACTCCTGGAACGACTTCATGGGCCCGCTGATCTATCTCAACGACCCCTCGAAGTACACCGTCTCGCTCGGCCTGAAGATGTTCGTCGACCAGGAGGGCGTCGCCAACTACGGCGGAATGATCGCCATGTCCCTCATCGCGCTGCTGCCCGTCCTGGCGTTCTTCCTGGCCTTCCAGCGCTACTTGATCGACGGCATGGCCACATCGGGTCTGAAGGGCTGAGGCCGCGTGAGCAGGAAGCCCGGCAAGAGGTCCCTCTTCACGGACCGCTTCGGCGCCTTCGCCGAGTGTCTGCTGACCGGGGTGTGGATCGCGCTCGCGGCCCTGCCCCTGGTCACGCTGCCCGCCGCGTTCGCGGCGGGGTCCCGCCACCTGAACCGGCATCTGGCCCACGAGACCTCGGGCCGCCGGGAGTTCACCGCCGACCTCCGGGCGGCGGCGCGGCGCGGCTGGCTGGTGGGCCTTGCCGGATGGGCGGCGCTCGCCCTGCTCCTGGCCGACATCGCGTTCGTGCGGGCGGGGCTTCCCGGTGGCACGTTCGTCGGCGTGGTGGGGGTCGTCGCCTTCCTCGCCCTCGTGGTCGCGGGGCTGCGGGCGGCCGCGAACTGGAGCCCCGGCGCGTCGTGGCGCGCGCTCCTGACCGCGGCGGTGCGCCGCACGCTGCGCGATCCCGCGGGCTCGCTGGTGATCGTCTGCGGGTTCGCCGTGGTCGCGGCGTCCGCCTGGTTCGCCCTGCCGCTCGCGGCGCCCGCGCTGGGGATGGTCGCGGCGTCCGCGCTCGCGGTCGAACGGCGCGGCGCGGCCGTCTGAGGCCCGTACTCCGGAGCCCGCCCGCACACATATATCTCTGCCTGTCATGCCCACGCAAAGAGAAAGGATCGCCATGTCCCCGATCCCCCGCAGGTCCCTGCTCAAGGCCGCCGCGGTAGCCGGTGCCGCCGCGCAGTTCAGCTGGGCGCTCGGCCGCGGCGACGCCGAAGCGGCTCCCCGTGCGGCGGCGGACGACGGGCCCGTCACCGTCGGCTGGCTGGAGAAGGGCGGGCTCGGCGCCGCGCCCGGCTCCACCTTCGGCGTCCCGTGGGCCAAGGGCGCCCACCCCGCGGGCCAGAAGTTCGCCCTCGCCACCGCGGACGGCAAGGACGTCCCCGTACAGACCTGGACCACCGCCCACTGGCCCGACGGCTCGGTGAAGTGGACGGCGCACGCGGTGGGGCCGGACGCCGCCGGCACCGAGAAGTTCCGGCTCAGTGCCGCGGACCCCGCAGATCCCGGCAGGGGCAAGAAGGTCACCGTCACCGAGACCCGCGCAGCCGTCACCGTCGACACCGGGGTCATCAAGGCCGTCATCGCCAAGGACGGCGAGAAGCTCGTCCGATCCGTCACCCGCGACGGCGTGAAGATCGCCGCCGACGGGCGCCTGGTGCTCCTGCGCCAGAGTGACCTCGACGACGGCGACCACGGCAACGCCAAGTGGGACCGGTTCGACGGCGAGATCAGCGGCGCGAAGGTCGAGCAGGACGGACCGGTACGCGCCGTGGTCCGCATCGACGGCAAGCACCGCAAGGGCAGCCGCAGCTGGCTGCCCTTCAGCGTGCGCCTGTACTTCTACGCGGGCGCGGACTCCTTCCGCATGGTGCACACCATCACCTACGACGGCGACGCGCAGAAGGACTTCATCCGCGGCCTGGGAGTCCGCTTCAGCGTCCCGATGCGCGACGCGGCGTACGACCGGCACATCCGCATCGCGGGCGAGGGCAAGGGATTCCTGACCGAGGCGGTCAAGGGCATCACCGGACTCCGCCGCGACCCGGGCGCCGCCATTCGCACCGCGCAGGTCAAGGGAGAGAAGCTGCCGGACCCGGCGACCTGGGACCAGCGGGTCACCACCCGCCTCCAGTACATCCCCACCTGGGGCGACTACACCCTCTCCCAGCTCTCCGCCGACGGCTTCACCCTGCGCAAGCGCACCAAGCCGGGGCACACCTGGATCACGGCGGGAGGCGGCGGGCGTGCGACCGGATTCGGGTACGTCGGCGGGGTCGGCGGCGGGTTCTCCTTCGGCCTGCGCGACTTCTGGGAGAAGCACCCCGCCCAGCTCGACATCCGGGGCGCCGCCGGTGACTCGGCCGAGGTCACGCTCTGGCTCTGGTCGCCCGAGGCCCAGCCGATGGATCTGCGCACGTACCACGACGGCATGGGGCAGGACACCTACCCCGAGCAGCTCGAAGGCCTCAACATCACCTACGAGGACTACGAACCGGGCTTCGGCACGCCGTACGGCATCGCCCGTACCAGCGAGCTGATGTTCTGGGCCAACGCGGCCACACCGACCGCGGCCGTCCTCGTCGACCAGGCCGCAGCCGTGCGTACCCCGCCCCAGCTCGCCGCCGCTGCGGAGCATGTGGCGAAGGCAGGCGTCTTCGGCGGTCTCTTCTCGCCCGTCGACCGCTCCACGCCCGCGAAGGCGACGATCGAGGACCACCTCGACTTCCTCTTCACGTACTACAAGGACCAGGCAGAGCAACGCCGCTGGTACGGCTTCTGGGACTACGGCGACATCATGCACACCTACGACGAGGACCGTCACCAGTGGCGGTACGACGTCGGCGGCTACGCCTGGGACAACTCCGAGCTCTCGCCCGACCTCTGGCTCTGGTACGCCTACCTGCGCTCGGGCCGCGCCGACATCTTCCGCTTCGCCGAGGCCATGACCCGCCACACCGGCGAGGTCGACTCCTACCACCTCGGCAAGTGGGCGGGCCTGGGCACCCGGCACGGCGTACAGCACTTCGCGGACAGCGCCAAGCAGCAGCGGATCTCGACGGCCGTCTACCGCCGCCCCTACTACTTCCTCACCGCCGACGAACGCGTCGGCGACCTGATGCACGCCCTGGTCGACTCCGACGAGACGTTCCTGGTGCTCGATCCGCAGCGCAAGGTCCGCACCGAGCCCTACGAACCCGACCGCAACGCCCTGTCCATCGGCTTCGGCACCGATTGGAGCGGCCTCGCGGCGGCCTGGCTCACCGAATGGGAGCGCGGCGGCCCCAAGGCGGCCAAGGCCGAGGCCCGCCTCCGCTCCACCATGCGGACCATCGGCGCCCAGCCCAACGGCTTCGTCCAGGGCAGCGGACTCTACGACCTGGACACCGGGAAGTTCGCGGTGGCCGCCGAGCCCGTCGTGAGCGTCTCCCACCTCTCCGCGATGTTCGGCCTGGTCGAGATGTGCGCCGAGCTCATCGACCTCGTGGACGAGCCGGAGTTCGAGGAGGCGTGGCTGGACTACTGCCGTTACTTCAACGCCACCAAGGCCGAGCAGAAGGAGCGCTACGGCAAGGACTTCGGCAGCCTGCTGCTCTTCCAGGGACACTCCCGCCAGGACGCGTACGCCGCCGCCCGGTCGAAGGACGAGAAGCTCGCGGCGCGCGCCTGGCGGAAGTTCTACGACAGTGACGGCTATACCAAGTCCATGAGCTGGGCGAAGACCGACCTTCAGGGCCCCGCCGTCCTGGAGCCCGGATACGAGAATCTGCGGATCAACACCAACGAGACCGCGCTCTTCGGTCTCGCCGCCATCCAGAATCTCGCCCTGGTCGGCGACCAGCTCCCCGGTTAACCGCCCGAGACGGTAAGGGAGTTGGTGGTGAAGTCCAGGCCGCCGGCCGAGCCGCTGATCTCGTAACCGAACTGCACGTCGCCGATGGTCTCGTTGCCCATCCAGCCCTTGGTGTTCTTGATCCACTTCAGGATCGGCAGGATGTCGACGGTCCCGGCCGAGGAGTCGGAGGTGCGCAGGAACGAGAAGACCTCGTTGGCGCCGTTGGAGCCCTTGTAGACCGCCCAGGTGTGGCCGCCCAGGCTGACGGAGCCCTGGGCGGTGCCGAGGGGGCCGACGTTCCCGTGGTAGTTGACCCAGAGCATGATCTCGTAGTCGTAGTCCGTGTCCCAGATGTCGTACGAGGAGTTGTAGTCGCCCGCGGACGGGACCCTGACGTCGTACGAGCTCTTCAGCGAGGACAGCGAGTCGACCGGCTTGCCGATGACCTTCTTGGAGTTGGGGTAGGACTTGATGCCGCCGGTGTTCGGGTGGTCGGCGCGCACGCTCCACTTCGTGCCGGAGTCCGCCGATATGCACTGGCTGCCCGCGCCCGAGCCCCAGATGTTGTTGTAGAGGGTGTAGCCGTTCAGACTGGTGTTGCCCCATTGATCGCAGGAGCTCCAGACGGCGGCCTGCGCGGGCGCCGACGCGAGGCCGAGTACCGCGCCCGCCGCCAGGGCGGGGGCGAGCAGCAGGCGGGTCAGGGTGCGGCGGGGGTGTCGTGTCATGTGTCGTCTCCAGGGTGGGGGGAGAGGTGCCGCGGGTCCGGGGCGGGCCCGCGGTCGTCGTCGGCGGGGCGCAGGACGGCCACGCCGTGGCGGCCGAGGGAGATCGCGTCCTCGGCCTTCCTGCCGGTCAGCAGATCGAGGTGCCGGCCCGGCACGGGCACGGTCACCTGCTCGCGGCCGTGGTGCAGGAGGAACAGGAGATCGCCGCGGCGTACGGCCTCGACTCCGCGGGGGAGGCCTGCGAGCAGAGGCCGTACGCCTGCTTCGGCGGCCACCCGCGCGAGCAGCTCGCGCAGGGCCCCGGGCTCGGGCAGCGTGGACAGATACCAGGCGCGGTCGCGGCGCAGGACCGCCGGGAGGCCGTCGAGTTCGCCGCCCCGGTAGGCGGCGACCGTCTCGGCTTCGTCGTCCGCGAGCAGTTCCTCGGACCAGAGGGTGCCGGTGAACTCCCCGCAGTCCACGCGCTCCCCGGCATCGAGGGGCCACCACTCGTGCACGGTGCGGATGCCGAACAGGGCGCGGAGCCGGGCGTCCATGCCGCCGGGCCGCACCCGGTCGTCCGCGTCGGCGACGCCGGTGAAAAAGCCGCAAACGAGGGTGCCGCCGTCGCGTACGTACGTCAGGAGGTTGTCGATCGCGGTGTCGGTGAGGAGGTAGAGGTGCGGGACGACGACCAGGCGGTACGCGGCCAGGTCGTGCTCGGGGTGGGCGAAGTCGACGGGGGTGTTCGCCTCCCACAGCGCGCGGTGCCAGGCGCCCAGGATCTCCGCGTGGTCGACCAGCGACGAGGGACGGCCGTCCTGCCCGCTCGCCCACCAGGAGTTCCAGTCGTGCAGGACGGCCACCTGCGCCGTGACCCGGCTGCCCGCCATCTCGGGGCCGACCGCCGCGAGCTCGGCGCCGAGCTCCTTGATCTCCTGGAAGGTGCGGCCGTGCTCGCCCGCGTGGCTCACCATCCCGGAGTGGAACTTCTCCGCGCCCTGCCGGGACTGGCGCCACTGGAAGTAGCAGACGGCGTCGGCGCCGCGGGCCACCGCCTGCCAGGTCCACAGGCGGTTCAGACCGCGCGGCTTGGGGTGGTTCACCCCGCGCCAGTTGACGGGCCCGGCCGCCTGCTCCATCAGCATCCAGGGGCCGCCGCCCGCCTGGGAGCGCGTCATGTCCTGCACCAGCGCGCCCTGCTGCGCGCCGAGCGGGTCGCGCGGGTCGGGATAGATGTCGACGGAGACGACGTCCTCCTGCGCGGCCCACAGCCACGCGTCCTGTCCGGACCACAGCGGCATGAAGTTGGTGGTGACCGGCAGGTGCGGGGTGTGCGCGGTGACGATGTCGCGCTCGGCGCGGAAGCATTCGAGCAGGGCGTCGGACGTGAAGCGCTTGAAGTCCAGGACCTGGGCGGGATTCTTCAGATAGTGGGCGCGCCGCGGCGGCAGGATCTCCGCCCAGCTGTCGTAGCTCTGGCCCCAGAAGGCCGTTCCCCAGGCGGAGTTGAGCGCGTCGAGCGAGGGATACTTGGCCAGCAGCCAGCGGCGGAACGCGACCGCCGCCTCCTCGCCCCAGTCGTAGGTGCAGTATTCGTTGTTGATGTGCCACATCGTGAGCGCGGGGTGGTGCGCGTACCGGGCCGCCAGGTCCTCGGTGATGGCGGCGGCGAAACCGCGGTAGGCGGCGCTGGAGTGCGCGAAGTGCTGGCGCGAGCCCCACCACTCGACCTGGCCGTTCTCGTCGCGGGGCAGCGTCTCGGGGTGCAGGCGGCCCAGCCACGGCGGGGGAGCGGAGGTCGGTGTCGCCAGGACGACGCCGATGCCGTTCTCGTGCAGCAGGTCCATCAGCCGGTCGAGCCAGCCGAAGTTCCGCTCGCCCGGACTCGGTTCGAGCTTCGCCCAGGAGAAGACGCCCACGGTGACGGAGTTGACCGACGCCTCGCGCATCAGGCGTACGTCGTCGTGCCAGACCTCCTCGGGCCACTGCTCGGGGTTGTAGTCGCCGCCGAACAGGATCCGGCCGCGGGTGGTGTCGTCGAGGGAAGGCATGTGGTGGGTCAGCCCTTCACCGCGCCGGTGAGCATGCCCTGCTTGAAATGCCGCTGCACGAACGGCGAGAGGACGGCTACCGGCAGGAGCGCCAGGACCATCACGGCCATCTGGATGGCGAGCGGCGACAGATGCCCGGTGTTGATCGCCTGGGAGAGCCCCGTCGGTTTCTGCTGCTTGATCACCAGCTGCTGCATGACGTTCTGCAGCGGCATCATGTCGGGGTCGCTGAGGTAGATCGACGCGTTGAACCAGGCGCTCCAGTAGCCCACCGCGTAGAAGAGGGTGATGACGGCGATCACCGCGCGGGAGAGCGGCATGACGATCTTCCACAGGATGCGCAGGTCACCGGCGCCGTCGATGCGGGCGCTCTCGACCAGCTCCTGTGCCGTGCCCATGAAGAACGCCCGCAGGACGAGGATGTTGAAGACGTTCAAGGCGCTCGGCAGGATCAGTGACAGGTAGGTGTCGGTGAGGCCGAGGCCCTGCACCACCAGATAGGTGGGAATGAGTCCGGCGCCGAAGAACATGGTGGCGACGATGACGAGCAGGATCGGGCGGTGCAGGACCGACCCCGGGCGTGAGAGACCGTACGCGCACAGGACGGACACCACCATGCTGAACAGCGTGCCGATGACCGTGACACCCACACTGACCAGCGCCGCACGCGACACCTGGCCGCCGCCGAGCAGCTCCTGGTAGTGGACGAACGTGACCCCGCGCGGGATCACCACCAGGCCACCGGTCTGCGTGATCGTCCTGACGGACGAGAGGCTGGTGACGACCACCACCCACACCGGGAAGAGAACCGCCAGGCAGACCAGCGTCAGTGTCACGCCCTTGGTGGCGAGGCCGGCCCGGGTCGGCGGCTCCTCCCACACCGGGCGCAGCCCTGACCTGCTGCCGGGCTTGATGCCGAAGTTCAGCACGCTCACCGCTTGTACACCCCCTGCTCGCCCATGAGGTGGGCTGCCTTGTTGGCCCCGAGCACCATCAGGAGGCCGAAGACGCCCTTGACGATGCCGATGGCGGCGCCGTAGCCGAAGTTGCCGTTGTCCAGGCCGGTGTTCCACACATAGGTGTCGAGGACCTCGGAGGCCGTGGCACCCACGGCGGCGCGCTGCAACAGGATCTGTTCGAAGCCGACCGTGAGCGCGTTGCCGACCTGGAGCACGAGCAGCAGGGCCACCACCGGGCGCAGCGCGGGCAGCTGGATGTGCCACATGCGCCGCCAGCGGTTGGCGCCGTCCATCGCCGAGGCCTCGTACAGGTCGGGGCTGACGGCGGCGAGCGCGGCGAGGAAGACGATGACGCCCCAGCCCGCGTCCTTCCAGACCATCTCGAAGGTGACCAGGAACTTGAACAGGCCCGGGTCGGTCATGAGGTCGAAGCCCTCGTGCCCGTGGTCGCGCAGGACCTGCGCGACCAGGCCCGCCCCGCCGAACATCTGCTGGAAGACCGTGATGACCAGGACCCAGGAGAAGAAGTGCGGGAGGTACAAGATCGCCTGGGCGACCGCCCGCACCCTCGGCCGCACGAAGCTGTTGATGAACAGCGCGAGCGCGATCGGCAGCGGGAAGAACAGCGTCAGCTGGATCGCGAAGATCGCGAAGGTGTTCCTGACCGCCTGCCAGAACAGCCGGTCCTCGACCATGTGCCGGAAGTGCTCGACGCCGACCCAAGGGCTCTGCGTCATCGCCTGGAACGCGTTGTCGGCGATATAGGGGTCGTAGTCCTGGAAGGCGACGACGTTGCCGATCAGCGGCACGTAGTTGAAGACGAGCAGGAGCAGCAGCGCCGGCAGCACCATCAGGAGCAGCACGCGGTCGCGGCGCAGCCGGTGCCGCAGCGGGACGCGGGCGGGTGCCTTCTTCTTCGTTCGGGGCGGGGGTCCGGCGGGTGCGGCGGCTTCGGAGGGTGCCCGCCCGGTGGTGGCCTCGCGCGCGTGAGTCGTGCTCTGGGCCATGTCAGGAGGCCGCGTCGCCGGACGCCCCGGCCTCATCGAGGAGCTTCTTGTACCAGTCGCGCAGCTTGTCGCCGCCGCCCGACTTCCAGTCCGACGCCGCCTGCTGCATGTCGGAGACCTTCTTGCGGCCCCGCACGATGTCCTTCTCCAGGTCCTCGAACTCGGCGTTCAGCTCGGTGTACCGGGTCGGCTCGATGATCATCATGCCGTGGAAGAGCGGCTTCTTCGTGTGCGCGCCCTGCCGCTGCTGCCACTCGACCATGCCCTCGGTGACGTCCGGCAGATCGGGATAGGCGACGAAGGGCGCGGGCGAGGCCAGGTACTCGTACGTCGAGAAGACCTCGTTGTTGCCCTTGCCGTTCTTGGTGAGGACGCCGTCCTCGAACGTGTGGTGGACGCCCTCGACACCGTACATGCGCAGGCGCTGCTCCTTGGAGCCGTAGGGAGCGGCCGTGAAGTTGGCGAGGGCGAGGATGTCGCGGACGGTCTTCTCGTCGGCCTTCTCGCTGATGAACGTCCAGATGTCGGCCGGCGGACGCGCGTACAGGGTGGGCGCGCCGCCGTCGGCGGCGAAGTAGTCGAACGCCTCCATGCGGAACTTCTTGTTGTCCACGCGCTGCACGGCCGCCTTGCCGTACCAGTCGGAGAGGTCCTGGCAGTACATCCAGACCTTGCCCGCCGCGCACAGGTCGCCGATGCTGCCGGCCTCGGCCTTCGCGTCGGGGTGGACGAAGCCCGCCGAGTAGAGCGTGCGCGACCACTCCAGGGCTTCGAGGTATTCGTCGGTCTCGTAGCGGTTGACGAGTTTGCCGTCGACGAGCTTCCAGTAGTACGGCTTCTCCGGGAGCACGCCGAAGATGTTCCACGCCGCCCAGCTCATGTCGCCGCACGCCCACACCTTGCTCTTGGGGGCGTTGAGCTGCTTGCACAGGTCGTAGAACTCCTGCGCGCTGGTGGGTGCTTCGAGCCCCTCCTTCTCGAAGAGGTCCGTGCGGTAGAACGGCGCGATGTTCGGCGTGGTCGCGGCGGGCATCGGCAGGCCGCGCAGCTTTCCGCCGAAGATGGAGCGCTGCCAGGCACCGGTGGGGATCGCGGCGAGGTTCGGGTACTCCTTGACCTTGTCGCCGCTCAGATACGGGCCGAGGTCGGCGAACTTGTTGGCGACGGCGCTCGGTATCTTGCCGGTCAGCTCCCAGCCGGGCACCACCACGGCGTCCGGCACACCGCTGGAGGCGAGGACGGCGCCCAGCTTCTGGCCGTACGTGTCGCCCTGCTGGTTCTGCCACTTGACGCGGACACCGGCGGCCTCGTCCATCGCCGTCCAGTAGGGATTGCCCTGCTTGGGCACGTTCCCCCAGATCGGTGCCATGACGGTGAACTCACCGCCCTTGCCGAGCTTCTCCGGCACCGACTGCTTGAGCTCGGAGGCGGGCAGCGCCTTGGTGAAGCCCGCCGCCGAGCCGTTCTTGGCGGGGATGTCCGGGCCCGTCAGCTCCGAGGCGACGTACGCGGGGAGCAGGTCCTTGAGCTTCTTCCCCGTCGTGGTGCCCTCGTTCTTCGACCCGCTGCCGCCGCAGGCCGTGAGCAGCGGGGCCCCGCCGGCCACGACAAGCGCGGCGAGACCGGATGAGGCGAGGAAAGATCTCCGGCTCGAACGAGAGCTGTCGGAGGAGGAGTTCGGCGTCATTGCGTCAACCCTTCGTGGCGCGTGCCCGGACACACGGCGGTCACCGCCGGTCGGCATTCGAAGCGCTTCGATGTTGCTGCGAGGTTAAGTGAAGGCTTGAGCCGTAACAAGACTCGTTCCGCAATTCCTTCGAGAGGCGCGGGAGTGCGTCCTGAGCGCCCAACTCGGTTGGTGTGCGGGGAGCTTGATGTC
Source organism: Streptomyces longisporoflavus (assembly GCF_014649775.1). GTDB lineage: Bacteria > Actinomycetota > Actinomycetes > Streptomycetales > Streptomycetaceae > Streptomyces > Streptomyces longisporoflavus. The sequence goes on from NZ_BMTR01000006.1 coordinate 165,598, forward strand.
GGCCACCTTGACATGAGCTTCGGTGGCACCCAGCATCGAAGCGCTTCGAAGCATGTGCTGTCTTTCCGTGCCCGCCGCTCGCCGCCCGCCAGGGGGATCCGTACGTGACCGCAAGCCCGCCGCCGCTCCGTGCCCCGCAGCCGCTGCCCTTCCGCGACCCCGAACTGCCCCTGGACCAGCGCGTGGACGACCTGCTGTCCCGGCTGACCACCGGCGAACGCATCGCGCTCCTGCACCAGTTCGCGCCCGCCGTCGAGCGGCTCGGCATCGCCCCCTTCCGCACCGGACAGGAAGCCCTGCACGGCGTCGCCTGGATGGGCCCCGCCACCGTCTTCCCGCAGGCCGTCGGCCTCGGCGCCACCTGGAACGACGATCTCGTGCGCCGGATCGGCGAGGCCGTCTCCACCGAGGCGCGCACCATGCGCGCCGGGGACGACCGCGTCGGCCTCAACCTCTGGGCGCCGACGGTGAACCTGCTCCGCCATCCGCTGTGGGGCAGGAACGAGGAGGGCTACTCCGAGGACCCCCGGCTCACCTCCGCGATCGCCGTCGCCTACACCCGCGGCCTGCGGGGCGACCACCCGCACCACTGGCGCACCGCCCCCGTGCTCAAGCACTGGCTGGCGCACAACAACGAAACACACCGCGACACGTCCTCCTCCTCCGTGCGCCCCCGCGTCCTGCACGAGTACGACCTGCGCGCCTTCCGCGCCGCCGTCGAGGCGGGCGCCGTGGCCGGCGTGATGCCCGCGTACAACCTGGTCAACGGCCGCCCCAACCACGTCTCGCCGTACCTGCGCGAGCAGCTGCGGACCTGGACCGACCACGATCTGCTCGTCTGCTCCGACGCGGGCGCGCCCAGCAACCTCGTCGACTCCGAGAAGTACTTCGACACCCACGAGGAGGCCACCGCGGCGGCGCTCGCCGCGGGCGTGGACAGCTTCACCGACCACGGAACCGACGCGAGCGTCATCACCGGGCGCGTCCAACGCGCCCTGGAAAGAGGCCTGTTGAGCGAGGCCGACATCGACACCGCGGTACGGCGCCACCTGTCCGTGCGCTTCGGGCTCGGCGAGTTCGACCCCGGCCAAGGCCCGTACGCGGACCCGGCCACTTACGCCTTCGACACCCCCGCACACCGCGAGCTCGCGCGGGAGGCCGCCGAGCAGGCCGTCGTCCTGCTGAAGAACGACGGACTGCTCCCGCTGCCCGAGGACACCTCGATCGCGGTCGTCGGACTCCTCGCCGACGAGTGCAAGACCGACTGGTACAGCGGAACCCTGATCCGCCGCAGCACCCCCCTCGACGGACTGCGCGAACGGTTCGGCGCCGACCGCGTCACCTTCGCCGAAGGCGTCGACCGCGTGCGCCTGAGGTGCGCGGCGGGATGGCTGCGGGTGCCGGACCCCGCACCCGGCTCCGGCACGGACAGCCGCGCACAGGACGCCGGGGCCGCCCTGGACCCGGCCCTGCTCACGGGCCGCACCGATCTGGCGCCGCTGACCTGCGGCCCCGAGCCGAGCGAGTTCGCCCTCGTCGACTGGGGAGCGGGCACATGGACGCTGCGCGCCCCCGACGGCCGCTATCTCTCGGTCGCCGACGACGGCTACGTGCGCGCGTCGGCGGACCAGCCCGGCGGCTGGGTCGTACAGGAGACGTTCGCACTGGTCGACCACGGGGACGGGTACCTCATCGAGCACACGGGGACGGGTGGGTACGTCTCTGTCGCCGCCGACGGCGTGCAGGTTGCCGACGAGCCCGAGCTCTTCACCGTCGAGTTCCTGGAGCGCGGCGAGGACGCCGTGGCCCGCGCCGCCGCGCAGGCGGACGTCGTGATCGTCGTCGCGGGGAACGATCCCCACATCAACGGCCGCGAGACCGAGGACCGCACGACGCTCGACCTGCCGCCCCACCAGGAGCGGCTGTGGCGCGCGGCACGGGCCGCCAACCCCCGCACCGCGCTCGCCCTGGTCTCCGCCTATCCCTACGCGGTCGCCGACGCCCACGACCAGCTGCCCGCGCTGCTGTGGACCGCGCACGGCGGACAGGCCGCGGGCACCGCGCTCGCCCGGATCATCGCCGGCGACGTCTCCCCGGCCGGACGCCTGCCGCAGACCTGGTACGCCACCGACGCCGACCTGCCCGACCTGCTCGACTACGACGTCATCGGCTCCCGGCAGACCTACCTCTACTTCGACGGCACCCCGCTCTACCCGTTCGGGCACGGCCTCGGCTACTCCTCCTTCGCGTACGGCGATCTGGCGGCCGACCGCGAGGGGGAGGTGCTCCGGGTCGCGTTCACCGTCACCAACACCGGCCTTGTCGCCGCGGACGAGGTGGCCCAGCTCTACACCCGGGCCCCCCGCGATGCCGCCGGGGCCCCCGCGCTGCCGCACCGGCAGCTCGCCGCGCACCGCCGTGTCCACCTCGCGGCCGGGGCGGAGCGTCGCATCGAGTTCCGGCTTCCGCTGTCCGAGCTGGGGTTCTGGGACGTGCGGCACGACCGCTGGGCCGTGGCGCCCGGCGCGTACGAGGTGCTCGCGGGCGCGTCGAGCGACGACATCAGGCTCACGGCGACCGTCGACATCGGAGGCGACCCGATCACCGCGAGGCCGGTGCGCGAGAGCGGCCTGACGGCGACGGCGTACGACGAACAGAAGGGCACCGAGATCGTCGACCGGTCCAGGACGAGCGGCGACGCCGTGCACGCGATCGACGGCGGCACGGGTGAACTGCTCTTCCACGCCTGCGACTTCGGAGACGGGGTCGGCACCGTCTCCGTCGAGGTGGCGGGAGCGGGCGCCGTCGACCTCATATCGGGCAGCACCGCCACCACCGTCACCGTCCCGGCCACCGGCGGCGTCTACGACTACGCCCGGCACACCTCCGGCTTCACCGCCGCCGGTGTACGAGACCTGCGCGTGCGGCTGCGCGGGCACCTGCGGCTCGCGGAGCTCACCTTCACCGCGACCGCCGACGCAACCGGGGCCGCCGACGCCACCGCCACCGCCCGGCGAAGGGAGACCGCATGAAGTTCACCGACGGCTTCTGGCTGATGCGTGACGGGGTGCGCGCCTCGTACGCGACCGACGTGCGCGACATACGCGAGGGCGACGGACGGTTCACGGCGTACGCCGCCGTCCACCACGTGCGCGAGCGCGGCGACACCCTCAACACGCCGCTCATCACCGTCGAATGCTTCTCACCCGCCGAGGGCGTGATCGGCGTCCGCGCGACACACCACGCCGGGAAGGCCGCGCCCGGGCCCGACTTCGCCCTGAACGCCACCGAGGGCGCGGGCATCGTCAAGCGCGAAGGCACCGTCACCGAACTCGTCAGCGGACCGCTCACCGTGCGCCTCGACTCCGCGGGCCCCCGGGGTCTCGAATTCCTCGACGCCGACGGGCAGCGCCTGACCGCCGTCGAGCGCAGGGGCACCGGCTTCGCCCTCGCGCCCGACGGCAGTCACCACATGATCGGCCAGCTCGCCCTGGGCGTCGGCGAGCACATCTACGGCCTCGGCGAACGCTTCACCCCGTACGTCAAGAACGGCCAGAGCGTCGACATCTGGCAGGCCGACGGCGGCACCAGCAGCGAGCAGGCCTACAAGAACATCCCCTTCCACCTCTCCTCGCGCGGCTACGGCGTCTTCGTCAACCACCCCGGCAAGGTCTCCTACGAGATCGGCTCCGAGTCCGTCGGCCAGGTCCAGTTCAGCGTCGAGGATCAGTCGATCGAGTACTACGTCATCGCGGGGCCGGGGCCCAAGGACGTCCTGCGCCGCTACACCGGCCTGACCGGCCGCCCCGCGCTGCCGCCCGCCTGGTCGTTCGGCCTGTGGCTGACGACGTCCTTCTGCACGCCCTACGACGAGGACACCGTCACGGCCTTCGTCGACGGCATGGCCGAGCGCGACATCCCGCTGAGCGTCTTCCACTTCGACTGCTTCTGGATGCGCGAGTACCAGTGGTCCGACTTCCGCTGGGACCCGGACGTCTTCCCCGACCCCGAGGGCATGCTGCGCAGGCTCCGCGAGCGTGGCCTGAAGGTCAGCGTGTGGATCAATCCGTACATCGCGCAGAAGTCCGGGCTGTTCGCCGAGGCCGCGGCCAGCGGCTACCTCGTCCGGCGGCCGAACGGCGACGTCTGGCAGTGGGACCTGTGGCAGCCGGGCATGGCGCTCGTGGACTTCACGAACCCGGCCGCGCGCGACTGGTACGCGGGCCTGCTGCGCGGCCTGCTCGACCAGGGCGTCGACTGCTTCAAGACGGACTTCGGCGAACGCGTCCCCACCGATGTCGTCTGGCACGACGGCTCGGACCCCGAGCGCATGCACAACTACTACGCGCAGCTCTACAACAGCACGGTCTTCGAACTCCTGGAGAAGGAACGCGGCCCGGGAGAGGCGGTCCTCTTCGCCCGCTCCGCGACGGCGGGCGGCCAGCAGTTCCCGGTGCACTGGGGCGGCGACTGCTTCGCCTCGCTCGGCGCGATGGCCGAGTCGCTGCGCGGCGGCCTCTCCCTCTCGCTCTCCGGCTTCGGCTTCTGGAGCCACGACATCGGCGGCTTCGAGGGCACACCCGACCCGGCGGTCTTCAAGCGCTGGCTCGCCTTCGGCCTGCTCTCCTCGCACAGCCGCCTGCACGGCAACGTCTCCTACCGGGTGCCGTGGGCGTTCGGTGACGAAGCGGTCGAGGTGGCCCGCGAGTTCACGCTCCTCAAGCACCGCCTCATGCCGTACCTGTACGGGGCCGCCGCGGAGGCCCACCGCACGGGCGTCCCCGTCATGCGCCCGATGCTCCTGGAGTTCCCGGACGACCCCGCCTGCCGCACCCTCGACCGGCAGTACATGCTCGGCCCCGACCTCCTGGTCGCCCCCGTCTTCACCGTCGAAGGAGACGTCGAGTTCTACGTCCCCGAAGGCATCTGGACCCACCTGCTGACCGGCCAGAGCGTTCGGGGCCCGGGCTGGCGCCGCGAGACCCACGGCTTCGACAGCCTGCCCCTGTACGTACGCCCCGGCGCCCTGCTCCCGCTCGGCTCCGACGACCGGCGCCCGGACGGGGACTGGCTGCGAGACCTCACCCTCCTGGTCGCGCCGGGCACGGCGGACGGCACGGAGGTCACCGTGCCCGACCTGGCGGGCCGGCCCGCGGCCGTCCTCCGCGCGGCACGGGACGGCGACGGGGTCCGGGTCACCTCGCACGGAGCCGACTGCACCTTCCGGGTGCGGAGGCTGTAGGACCGTCGCGGGACAGAACGGAGCCGCGGCACGACCGGGTGAGGCCGTGCCGCGGCTCTGTGCCACGTACTCGTGTGCGCGGCTGCTCAGGTGCCGAGCAGCCGGTCGTACTCCGCCTGTGTCACCGGCAGCACCGTGCCGTGCCGGGCGCCCGCGGGCAGGGCCGCGTTCTTGGTCTCGGTCCACTGACCCGACGCCAGGTCCGTCGTCTCGAAGAGCACATAACCGCGCCCGCCGAACTCGTCGATGAGCATGTACCACTTGTCCCCGGTGTTGGCCTTGAACACCGCGGGGCCCTCACCCCGGTCGATCACGCCCTTCCCGATGCAGTCGGCCACGAAGTCGTACGACGTGTCCGTCAGGGTCCGCGACTTCTCCGCGGTGATGAACTTCGAGCAGGGCGTGCCGGAAGCGGGGTCCCGTTCGTCCTTGGTGAAGCGGTAGTAGTCGCGGCCGTCCTTGACCACGGTGGAGTCGATCACCGAGTACCCCGGGTCGTTCCACACCTTGGGCTTGCCGAAGCCGCGGAAGTCCTTCGTCGTCGCGTACAGCATCTTGTTGTACGTCGATCCGGTGTGGTCCGGGTCGTCGGTGCCGTAGATCTTGGACGCCCAGAAGACGACGTACGACTTCAGCTTCTGGTCGTAGTACGCCTCGGGGGCCCAGGTGTTGCCCGCCGTGTCAGGGGCGACCTTCACCAGACGCTGGTCGGTCCAGTGCACCAGGTCGGTGGACTCCCACACCATGACCGACTTGCTGCCGGTGCGCTGCACCTGGTCCCAACTGCCGCCGTTCCCGCCGTACATCCGCAGGTCGGTGGCGATCTGGTAGAACTTGTCGCCCTTCGGCGAACGGATGATGAACGGGTCACGCAACCCCTTGGTGCCGAGCTGCGAGGTGAGCACGGGCTTGCCGCCGTTCAGCTCCCGGTACCGCGTGGGGTCGTTGCCGCGGCTGAGGGCCATGCGGATCTGCTCGCCGTCCGCGGTGCCCTCACCGGTGAAGTAGCTGAAGAGGTAACCCGCGTACTTCTGCTCGGCATGGGCCGGCTCCGCGTGCGCGGGAGTTGCGAGCAGACCGGCCATCAGGGCAAGGAGCGGGATCAGCATTCTTGTACGCACGTCTCAGCGCGCCGAGAAGCTGTGCACCGTGCTCGACCGGTAGGTCTGACCGGGGCGCAGCACCGTCGAGGGGAACTTGGGCTGGTTGGGGGAGTCCGGGAAGTGCTGCGTCTCCAGGCAGAGTCCGTCGCCCTGCCGGTAGGTGCGCCCCGAAGGCCCCGTGAGGGTGCCGTCGAGGAAGTTCCCCGAGTAGAACTGCACGCCCGGCTCGGTCGTGGCGATCTTCATGCCGCGCCCCGACTCCGGGTCCCGCAGCGTCGCGAAGTGCTCGGGACCCTTGGTGATGCCCTTGTCGAGGACCCAGTTGTGGTCGAAGCCCTTGGCGGTCACCAGCTGCGGGTGCGAGACGCGGATGTCCTCGCCGACGGTCTTGGCCCGCCGGAAGTCGAAGGGCGTGCCCGCCACCTTCGCCAGCTCGCCGGTCGGGATGAGACCGGCGTCGGTGGGCGTGTACCGGCCGGCGGCCAGGGTCAGTTCGTGCCCCAGGATGTCGCCGCTGCCCTCGCCCGCGAGGTTGTAGTAGGTGTGGTTCGTCAGGTTCACCACGGTGGCCTTGTCCGTGGTGGCCGCGTAGTCGATGCGCCAGTCGCCGCGCGAGTCGAGCGTGTACGTCACGGTCACCCGCAGCGTCCCGGGATAGCCCATCTCGCCGTCGACGCTCGTGTAGCGCATGCGCAGGCCGACGCCGGAGGCGTCCTTGAACGGCTCCACGTCCCACACCCGCGTGTCGAAGCCCTTGGCCCCGCCGTGCAGGCTGTTGTCTCCGTCGTTCACGGAAAGCTGGTGCGTCTTGCCGTCCAGGGTGAAGCGGCCCTTGGCGATGCGGTTGCCGTAGCGGCCGATCAGCGCGCCGAAGAAGGTGGTGCCGGCGACGTACGCCTCGATGTTGTCGTAGCCGAGGGAGACGTTCGTGTACCGGCCGTGCCGGTCGGGGAGTTCGAGTGACTGCACGATGCCGCCGTACGACAGCACCTTCATGCGCGTGCCGCCGTTGGCGAGGGACCAGCGGTAGACCTTGGTCCCGTCGGCCAGCTTCCCGAAGAGCTCCTTGGTGGGCGTGCGGCCCGCCGAGGCGTACGACGTGCCCGCGACGGCGGCGGTGAGTCCGACGGCGGCGGCCGAGGCCAGAACGGTGCGTCTGCTCGTTTCCATGTACGGCTCCAAAAGGGCAGTTGTGGTCAGGGATGGCCGGGCCCCGTCAGGGGCGCGGGGAACTGCGCGATCAGCCCCCACTGGCCCGCGGGTTCATGGCCGTGTTTCCTGCGGTCGCCTAACGACCGACCTTGCGCTTGTTCCAGACGTCGAAGCCGACCGCCGCGAGCAGCACCAGACCCTTGATGACCTGCTGGTAGTCGGTCCCGATGTTGACCAGGGACATGCCGTTGTTCAGGACGCCGAGCACCAGACCGCCGATCACGGCGCCCATCACCGTGCCGACGCCGCCGCTCATCGACGCGCCGCCGATGAACGAGGCCGCGATCGCCTCGAGTTCGAAGTTGAGGCCCGCCTGCGGAGTGCCCGCGTTGAGCCGGGCGGCGTACACACAGCCCGCGAGCGCCGCGAGGACACCCATGTTGACGAAGATCAGGAAGGTGACGCGCTTGTCCTTGACGCCGGAGAGCTTCGCCGCCGCCTTGTTGCCGCCGAGCGCGTAGACGTGACGTCCGACGACCGCGTTGCGCATCACGTAGCCGAGGGAGATCAGCAGGCCGCACATGATGAGCAGCACGATGGGCACGCCGTGGAAGCTGGCGAGGGTCAGCGTGAAGGCGATGACGGCGGCGGAGATCGCCACCAGCTTGGCCGCCCACAGGCCCGTCGGCATCACGTCGAGGTCGTAGGCCAGCTGCTGCTTGCGGCTGCGCCACTCGCGGAAGACCAGGAACACGACCGTCACCAGGCCGAGCACAAGAGTCGGGTTGTGGTACTGCGTGTACGGGCCCATCTCGGGGATGAACCCCTTGGCGATGTTCTGGAAGCCCTCGGGGAACGGCGAGAGGGACTGGCCCTCCAGGACGATCTGCGTGAGACCGCGGAAGAGCAGCATGCCGGCCAGGGTCACGATGAACGACGGGATGCCGACATAGGCGATGAAGAAGCCCTGCCACGCCCCGGCGACCGCCCCGATGAGGAGCGAGAGGACGAGCGCGAGCACCCAGGGCATGTCGTGTTTGACCATCATCACCGCCGACATGGCGCCCACGAAGGCGACCAGCGAGCCGACGGACAGATCGATGTGACCGGCGATGATCACGATCATCATGCCGATGGCCAGGATGAGGATGTAGCCGTTCTGCTGGATCAGGTTGGACACGTTGTTCGGCAGGAGCAGCGTGCCGTCGGTCCAGATCTGGAACAGGATGACGATGAAGGCCAGGGCGACGAGCATGCCGTACTGGCGCATGTTGGAGCGCACGCTCTGCAGCAGCAGGGCACGCGTGGACTCCTTGGCGGACGGCGTGGACGACGCGTCACGTGGTGGCGTGGTCGTGGTGGTCATGGCGGATGCCTCAGCTTCTGTTCTTGGTCATGTGGCGCATCAGGAGTTCCTGGGTGGCGTCCGCGCGGTCGACCTCACCGGTCAGCCTGCCCTCGGCCATCGTGTAGATCCGGTCGCACATCCCGAGCAGCTCGGGCAGTTCGGAGGAGATGAAGAGCACTGCCTTGCCCGAGGCCGCCAGCTTGTCGATGACGGTGTAGATCTCGTACTTGGCGCCGATGTCGATGCCGCGCGTCGGCTCGTCGAGGATCAGGACCTCGGGGTCGGCGTGGATCCACTTGCTCAGGACGACCTTCTGCTGATTGCCGCCGGAGAGCCGCCCCACCTGCTCGAAGACGGTGGGCGCCTTGATGTTCATCGACTTGCGGTAGCGCTCGGAGACGGAGCGTTCCTTGTGCTCGTCGACGAAGCCGTCCTTGCGCCGCATGCCCGAGAGCGAGGCCAGGGAGATGTTGCGGTTGATGTTGTCGATGAGGTTGAGGCCGTACTGCTTGCGGTCCTCGGTGACGTACGCGATGCCCGCGTCGACGGCGGCGGGCACGTTCTTCGTCAGGACCTCGCGCCCGCCGACGGCCACCGTGCCGGTGACGTACTGGCCGTAACTGCGCCCGAACACGGACATCGCGAGTTCCGTCCGGCCCGCGCCCATCAGGCCCGCGATGCCGACGATCTCGCCGCGCCGCACGGTCAGCGACACGTCGTCGACGACCTTGCGGTGGTGGTCGACCGGATGCCGCACCGTCCAGCCCGCGACCGACAGCGCGAGCGATCCCGCGTCCTCGCCCTCGTAGGGCGTGCGGTCGGGGAAGCGGTGGTCGAGGTCGCGGCCGACCATGCCGCGGATGATGCGGTCCTCCGACAACCGCGGTTCCGAGGTGGGCGTCTCACGGACCGTCAGGGTCTCGATGGTCTGCCCGTCGCGCAGGATCGTCACCGAGTCGGCGATGGCCCTGATCTCGTTGAGCTTGTGCGAGATGATGATGCAGGCGATGCCCTGGTCGCGCAGCTCCAGGATGAGGTCGAGGAGCCCCGCGCTGTCCTCGTCGTTCAGGGCGGCCGTCGGCTCGTCCAGGATGAGCAGCTTCACCTCCTTCGACAGGGCCTTGGCGATCTCCACCAGCTGCTGCTTGCCCACGCCGATGTCGGCCACCGGAGTCTGCGGCTTCTCGTTCAGACCGACCCGCTTGAGGAGCGCGCTCGCCCTGCGCAGCGTGTCGTTCCAGTCGATGAAGCCCCGGCTGCTCTGTTCGTTGCCGAGGAAGATGTTCTCGGCAATGGACAGATACGGGACGAGCGCCAGCTCCTGGTGGATGATGACGATGCCGTGCTTCTCGCTGGCGCGGATGTCCTTGAAGGCCATCTGCTCGCCCTCGAAGTGGATCTCGCCGTCGTAGCTGCCGTGCTCGTGGACGCCGCTGAGGACCTTCATCAGCGTCGACTTGCCCGCGCCGTTCTCGCCGCAGATCGCGTGGATCTCCCCGGGGCCCACGGTCAGATTCACGTCGGAGAGCGCCTTGACGCCGGGGAACGTCTTGGTGATGCCGCGCATCTCCAGTACGGGCGCGCTCACTTGAGCTGCCCGGCCTTGAAGTAGCCCTCGTCCACCAGGAGTTGGGTGTTGGACTTGTCCACGCTGACCGGGTCGAGGAGGAAGGACGGCACGGTCTTCTTGCCGTTGTTGTAGTCCTTGGTGTTGTTGACCTTCGGCTTCTTGTCGTTCAGGACCGCGTCGCCCATGGACACCGTCCGCGCGGCCAGCTTGCGGGTGTCCTTGAACACCGTCTGCGTCTGCTCGCCGCGGATGATGGACTTCACCGACGCGAGCTCCGCGTCCTGTCCCGTGATCACCGGCAGAGGCTCGCTCTTGGAGCCGTACCCCGCGCTCTTGAGCGCGGAGATGATGCCCATCGAGATCCCGTCGTACGGCGAGAGGACCGCGTCGACCTTCGCGGAGCCGTAGTTCTTGCTGATCAGGTCGTCCATGCGCTTCTGCGCGGTGCCGCCGTCCCAGTCCAGAGTGGTGGCCTGGTTCATCTTCGTCTGCTTGCTGCGGACCGTCAGCTGGCCGCTCTTGAAGTACGGCTCGAGCACCTTCATGGCGCCGTTCCAGAAGTACTTCGTGTTGTTGTCGTTCGGCGAACCCGCGAACAGCTCTATGTTGTGCGCGTCGCCGCCCTTCTCCGGCTTGCCCAGCTTCAGCTTGTCGACGATGTACTGGGCTTGCAGGCGGCCGACGCGCTCGTTGTCGAACGACGCGTAGTAGTCGACGTTCTCCGTGCCGAGGATGAGGCGGTCGTACGAGATCACGGGGATACCCGCGTCGTGCGCGCGCTGGAGGACCTCGCTGAGCGCGGAGCCGTCGATGGCGGCCACCACGAGGAGGCTGCGCCCCTTGGTGATCATGTTCTCCAGCTGGGCGATCTGGTTCTCGACCTTGTTGTCGCCGTACTGCAGATCGGTCTTGTATCCGGCCTTCTTGAACTGCTTGGCCATGTTGTTGCCGTCGGCTATCCACCGCTCGGAGGCTTTGGTGGGCATCGCGAGACCGATGGTGCTGCCCTTGCCCTCGTCCGGCTTGTAGCGGCTGCCGCCCTTGGCCTCCTGGCCGCAGGCGGTCAGTGAGCCGAGCAGGACGACGGTGGCCACGGCTGCGGTGAGGCGGACGCGGGATATGCGGGTTCTCATGGGTCAGTCCCCTTCCGGGACGGGGAAGCGCTGGAGCTCGCCGGGCAGGCGTGCGCCGAGCGGCGACATCCCGCCGTCAGCGCCGTGCCGGGCGAGCAGATCGAGGGCGAGGCGTCCGCGACGGACCCGCTCGCGGGCGGTGGTCAGGGTGTGGTCGCGCAGGTGGGCACCGTAGGGGTAGATGCCGGGAGACCTGCTCAGGCCGAACTTGAGGTAGAGCGGGGCGCCGCGCCGGATCAGCTCGGCCGCCTCGTACGTCCGGATGTAGCCGCCGAGGTCGTCGGGCGCCTCGACGTACAGGTCCATCGGGGCGCGGCTGGCCCGGCGGATCTCCGTGAGGTGGGCCGTCGTGAGGTCGGAGGGGATGTTGAGGGAGTCGGCGCCGAGCCGCTCGTAGACCGCGTACGAGGCCGGGTTGACCGGGCCGATCAGAGCCGAGACCTTGAACGTGGTGTCGGCGGGGAGCACCCCGGCCACCCGCATCCGGTGCAGGGTCCACAGCACGCCCTCGTCGGCGACGAGCAGGCACTTCACGCCGAGCTCCGTGGCGCGCACGGCGTCCTCGACGCAGCCGGCGAGCGCGTCGTGGCCGCGCGAGCGAAGCCCCGCGCCGCCGGAGTCGGTGCGGGTGGCGGCCCCGATGTCCCAGGTGCCGCGCGGTCCCGTGAACAGGCAGAGCTCGATGTCCCGTTCGGCGCAGGCCTCCACCATCTCGGTGATCTCGACGTCGGTGAGCATCCAGATGCCGCTGCCCTGGCTGATCCGGTGGATCGGCACATCGCGGCGCGAGCTCTCCTTGAGGACGACGGCGAGCGCCTCGGGCCCCTCCACGGAGGGGATCTCGGTGCGCCAGGTGCCGCCGTCGGGGAACGCGTGCGGGGACGCGTCGGCCGGATCGACGGCGGGTACGGGGTGCCCGATGCGGGCGAGGGCGTCGACGCCGGGGCGGCGGGGTGCTGACGGGCTGGTCACGGGACTCCCATAGGCAGTGAATGCTGCTGTGTTCGATATTTCGTACGTTGGTCGGTTCGGTCGGCATACGTGGCGAGGTACCTCGCGGCACCTCAGGGGCGCAGGAGCACCTTCCCGGTCTTCGGGTCGCCGCCGCCGACCAGCGCGACGGCCTCGCCGAACTGCTCCAGCGGGAACTCGTGCGTGATGAGCGGGGCCGGGTCGAGCAGTCCGAGCCCGAACGCGCGGACCGCGTCCGACCAGGCGGAGGACGGCGCGCCGAAGACGCTGCGCACCTCCAGCTGGCTCAGCGAGAGATGCACCGGATCGATGCCGACGGCGCCGGGCGTGAACATGCCGGTGAGCACCACCCGGCCGCCCCTGCGCGCGAGCAGGCACGAGGAGGCGGCCGTGCTCGGCGCCCCCGCGGTCTCCACGACCAGGTCGAAGCGGCCGTGGTACGCCTCCGCTTCGCCGGGCGTCAGGCTCTCGCTCGCGCCGAAGTCGAGCGCCTGCCTGCCGCGCTCGGCCCGCGGGTCGATCACGACGAGTTCGCCGGGTGACGACGCGGCGAGGAGCTGCACCGCGAGCATCCCCAGGGTGCCCGCGCCGACCACCGCGATCCGCTCGCCGGGGCTCGGCCGCCCCGTCCGCACCGCGCCGGCGATCACCGCGGCGGGTTCGAGGAGAGCGGCCGCGGCGAGGTCCGCGTCCGGGTGCAGCGGATGCAGGAGCCGGGCGGGGACGACCACGTGGTCGGCGAAGGCGCCGGGCTCGGTGAACCCGGTCTCCGCGTATCCGCCGCCGCACAGGCTCGTCTCGCCGCACCGGCAGCGCTCGCAGGTGCCGCAGGCGCGGAATCCCTCGGCTACGGTCTTCCTCCCGGTGAGCGCCGGGTCGACGCCCTCGCCGGTGGCCTCGACGGTGCCGGACCACTCGTGCCCGGGGATCACGGGATAGCGCACGTAGGCGGCGTCCCGGTGACCGTCGTACACCTCGCGGTCGCTCATGCAGATCCCGGCCGCGGCCACCTTGACCAGGACCTCACCGGGTCCCGGCTCAGGCCGCGCGCCGACCGTGAGCCGGTGCGAGCCCGGCCGGTCGACGACGATCGCGCGGGATTCGGTGCTCACTTCGCGGCTGCCTTGGGGGCGCGCTTCTCCCAGCCCTCGGCCCACAGGTCGAACCGGGCCTGCTGCTGCGGGAACTCGGCCGCCGCGTCCGTGTCGAGCTCGACGCCGAGACCCGGCTCGTGCGACACCTCGAAGTAGCCGTCGACCACCTTGGGCGCGCCCTTGACCACCTTCTTGATCTCCGCGTCCGCGAAGTCGTTGAAGTGTTCCAGGATCTTGAAGTTGGGCGTGCAGGCGGCCAGTTGCAGCGAGGCCGCGGTGAGCACCGAGCCGCCGACGTTGTGCGGCGCGATCAGCGTGTAGTGCGTCTCGGCGGTCGCGGCCAGCTTGCGGGTCTCCAGGATGCCGCCGATGTGGCCGAGGTCCGGCTGGATGATGTCGGCGGCCTGGGACTCGAAGAGCTCGCGGAACTCGATCCGGTCGTGGATGCGCTCACCGGTGGCGATCGGCATGTCCACCTTGGCGGCGACCTTCTCCAGGGCCTTGAGGTTCTCCGGCGGCACCGGCTCCTCCAGCCAGGCGGGCCTGAACGGCGCCATCTCCCGGGCCAGACGCACCGCGGTGGAGGGGCTGAAGCGGCCGTGCATCTCCAGCATCAGCTCGGCGTCCGGACCGATCGCGTCCCGCACCGCCTCGATCAGCGAGACCGCGTAGTTCGTGCCCGCCTGGTCGAGCTCGAAGTGCCCGGTCCCGAACGGGTCGATCTTCAGGGCGCGGTAGCCCCGCTCGACGACGGCCAGGGCGGCCTTGTGGTACGCCTCGGGAGTGCGCTCGGTGGTGTACCAGCCGTTCGCGTACGCCTTGACCTTGTCGGTCACCTTCCCGCCGAGCAGCTGCCAGACCGGCACGCCGAGGGCCTTGCCCTTGATGTCCCAGCAGGCCATCTCCACGCAGGCGATGCCCGACATGACGATCTCGCCGGCGCGGCCGTAGTCGCCGTACTTCATCCTGCGCACGAGGTCCTCGACCGCGAACGGATCGGACCCCACGATGTGGTTGGCCGCCGCCTCGCCGAGGTAGCCGAGCAGAGCATCGGTGTGGCCGAGCATGCGGGTCTCGCCGACGCCGGTGAGGCCTTCGTCGGTGTGGACCTGGACGTAGGTGAGATTGCGCCACGGCGTTCCCACCACGTGCGTGCTGATTCCCGTAATACGCAAGGCAGTTGCCCCTTGATTGTTCGGTATTTCGTCACACGTTCGAAATGTTGGCGTGACCGTATTCATGCAGGCGGCAGGGTGTCAATGGGTTGCGCAAAACGGTCTTGGGCCCGTGGCCGACCCCTGGGCCGTTGCGCGTCGAACGTGGCTGTGGCTAGCCTGTGTTCGTCATATCGATCGTTGACCGAAGTTTCGGACGCTCTGCGGGTCTTGCGTAGAGGCGGTTTCGGACGCACGGGGTGGGAGGCCGACCATGGGACGACTGGTTCCTGCGGTGACCAGGGCGCTGGACATACTGGAGCTTTTCCTGGAGGGCGACGGAACGCTGTCCGCCCCCGAGGTGACCCGACGGCTCCAGCTGCCGCGCACCACCGTGCACGAACTGCTCACCACACTCGCCGCCCGGTCGTACCTTGTCCAGATCCCGGACCAGACGGGCCGCTACCGCCTCGGTGTACGCGCCTACCAGCTCGGCAGCCGGTACGCCGAGCAGCTCGATCTGGCCGCCGAGGGACAGCAGGTGGCCCGCGAGGTCGCCGAGACCTGCGACGAGACGGTCCACGTGGCGGTCCTCGAAGGCACGGACGTCATCTACATCGCCAAGGTGGACTCCACGCACGCGGTGCGCATGGTCTCCGCCGCGGGCCGCAAACTGCCCGCCCACTGCACGTCGGTCGGCAAGATGCTGCTCGCCTCACTGCCCCCGGCCGAGCTCGAGAGCCGCCTGGCGGGACACGAGCTCGTGGCGATGACCCAGAACAGCATCACGGAGCCGGACGCGCTGCTCGCGGCGCTCGCCGGCATCCGGGAGCGCGGTGTCGCGGCCGAACACCGCGAGTCGAACCCCGACGTGAGCTGCGTGGCCGCCCCGGTCCGCGACAGCGCGGGCCAGGTCGTCGCGGCGCTCTCGATCTCCGTGCCGATGATCCGCTGGAGCGAGCAGCGCGAGGACGAACTGGCCGAGCTGGCCGCCAAGGGCGCGGGTGACCTCTCCGAGCGCCTGGGCCACCGCGGCGGGCGCTAGTTCCCCGACCGGCTCCCGGACTCCAGGTCCAGGAGCCGCCGCTTGGCCTCCAGGCCGCCCGCGTACCCCGCGAGCGAGCCGTCGGCGGCGATGACCCGGTGGCAGGGGCGCACGACGAGCAGCGGGTTGCGCCCGATCGCCGTGCCCAGGGCGCGGACCGCGGCGCGCGGGATGCCGAGCCGCTCGGCGAGCTTCCCGTACGAGGTGGTCGTGCCGTACGGGAGGGAGTCGAGGGCCTGCCAGACCCGCCGCTGGAAGTCGGTGCCGACACCGCTCGCGTACTCGACGTCGAAGCTTGTGAGCGTCCCCGCGAAGTAGGCGCGCAGCTGCCCGGCGATCACGGCGAAGGCCTCGTCGTCGCGCACCCACCCATCCTGGACGACGACGCCGCCCTTCTGTCCGGGCAGGGACAGCGAGGCAAGCGCGGTACCGCCGTTCGCGGTGGGCGACTCCTCGCCCACCAGCAACAGCTCGCCCAGCGGGCCGTCGACGGTCGTGTAGACGGCCTTCGTCATGACCTTGCTCATCAGATGCTCCTCACGTCCCGGTGACACCCATGAGTCTGCGGGCTGCGGACGCGCGCAGCTGGCGGGATTCGGACATGGCGCTCATGAGGGCGTCAGGGTCAGGAGGGTGCCGCTCGTGCGGTCGGACGAGGGCCCGGTCTCCAGGAGGACCTCGCCGGGCTCCACGACGTACTCCAGGGCGCGGTCCAGCGAGGCCAGGGTATCCGCCTCGACGACGAAGGCGACCTCGGCCTCCTCGCCGGGGGCCAGGTCGACCCTGGCGAAGCCGCGCAGCTCACGGACGCGCGGCCAGGAACTGGAGCCCGAGACCCGGCGCACGTAGAGCTGCACGGTCTCCCGCACGGGACGCGCCCCCGTATTCGTGACGGCGACCGTGCAGGTGAGCCCCGGATCGCTGACCGGGACCCGGGTGCGCGAGAGCCGCGGCTCCCCGTACGCGACGGTCGTGTACGACAGGCCGTGCCCGAAGGCGTACAGCGCGGTGGCCGGCTGGTCCACGTAGCCCCGGTAGCCGTGATCCTTGGCGTTGTAGAACACCGGCAGCTGGGCGGCCGAGCGCGGCACGGAGACGGGCAGGCGCCCCACGGGTTCCGCGCGCCCGAAGAGCACGTCGGCGACGGCCCGCCCGCCCCACGGCCCCGGATACCACGCCGAGAGCACGGCACCGGCTCGCCCGGACAGCTCCGGCACGGCATGCGGCCGCCCCTGCACCAGGACCACGACGACGGGCGTGCCGGTGGCGGCCACGGCATCCAGGAGCGCCGACTGCCCTTCCGGCAGGCTCAGTTCGGCGAGGTCGACGCCCTCGCCGCACGTCATGTCCACCGGAGCGCCGGACGCCACGACGGCGGCCCCGTTGCTGTCGAAGCGCGTGCCGGACTCCCGCGCGCTGGACCCGCCGAGGACGAGGACGGCGGTGTCGGCGGCGGCGGCCAGCGCCACCGCCTCCGGGATGCCGCCGCGATCGCCGCCGACCAGCTCGCAGCCCCGCGCGTACGTGACCTCGCTGCCCGGCGGCGCCACGGCCCTGATGCCGTCGAGGACGGTCAGACCGGTGCCGGGGCGCTGCGGCGCGGTGTAGTCGCCGAGCTGCCGGGGGAGCGAGTCGGCGCCCGGGCCGATGACGGCGACGCGGGACGCGGCGGCCATGGGGAGCGCGGTCCCGTCATGGCTCAGGAGCACGACGGACTCGCGGGCCAGACGCTCGCTCAACTCCCCGAGGGCGGGCGCGCGTTCGGGCTCCTCGTCCACGTACGGCCGCTCGAAGAGGCCCAGGCGGAACTTCAGCGTGAGGACGCGGGCGACCGCCGCGTCCAGGGTCTGCTCGGAGACCAGACCCTGCTCGACCGCCTCGGCGATCCGCGGGAAACAGGCGTCCCACAGACTCAGGTCCGTGCCCGCGTCCAGGGCGAGGGCGCCCGCCGCCACCGGGTCACCGGTGAGGCGCACGAGACGGTCCAGGGCGCACCCGTCGGCCATGACCAGGCCCTCGAACCCCCAGCGCCCGCGCAGCAGGCCGGTGAGGAGCTCACGGCCGGCCGCGCACGGCAGGCCGTCGTACTCGTTGTACGCGGCCATGACGCCCGCCGCCCCGGCCCGGACACCCGCCCACGCCGCCACCAGATGAACCTCGTGGAGCTCGCGCGGGCCGAGCTCCGTCGCCGCGCTGTTGCGGCCGCCGACCGTCGCGCCCTGCCCGGCGAAGTGCTTGAGCACGACCGCAGCCCGGTCCGGGGCGAAGCCGGCGCCGTCGCCCTGCATGCCCCGCACCAGCGCCCGCGTGAAGCGCGCCGCGAGATACGGGTCCTCGCCGAAGCACTCCTCCGCGCGCCCCCAGCGCGGATCCCGCACCAGGTCGAGGGCGGAGACGAGGGCGACATGGCCGCCGCGGGCCCGCAGCTCGGCGGCGGCGCCCGCGGCGGCGGCCTCGTACAGCTCCGGGTCCCACGTCGCGCCGACCGCGAGATTCACCGGCAGGACCGTGCCGTCCAGAGCCTGATGGCCGTGCGGCACCTCCTCGACGAGCAGGACCGGAATGCCGAGCCGGGTGCTCGACATGACGTAGCGCTGCACCGCGTTGGAGACGCGCGCCGCGTCCGCGGCGGTGATGCCGTCCGCGAACGTCACGCCCGACCACGGATCGGCGCGCTGGAGGCCGTACAGCGCGCCCATCCCGTCGAACGCGGCGACCTCGGCGCGAAAGGCGTCCGTCAGGCGGTGGCCGCCGTGTGGATCGGGCGTCCGCTCGTAGGCGTCCCAGCCGTACATGCGCTGGTTGACCTGGCCCGCCTTCTCGGTGAGCGTCATCCGCGAGAGCAGGTCGCGCACCCGGTCGGCGACCGGAGCGCCCGCCTCGCGGTACAGCGGCGCGCTCATCGCACTTCGAGGACGCACACGCCGAACGGGACGAGCCGTACCTCCGCCACCGCCTCACGCGTGTCGAGGTCGTGCAGCGAACCGTCCACCGCCGGGCGCACCGCGAGCTCCTGGTCCGACTGGCTGACCAGCCACACGAACCGCCGCCCGTCCTCGTGCACGAGGACGTCCGCCGAGACGTAGGGGCTGTCGACCGTCACCGGCCGCCGCACGCCCGCGAGCCGCGCGAGCGCCGCGTACAGACGGTGGGTCTGCTCCGGGTTGACGCGGGTCGTGCGCGCGGCCATGTGCTCCAGGGGGTAAGTGGCAAGGACCGTACGGCCGCGCCCCGTCTCGTGGACCAGGAGCGCCGGGCGGCCGTGCGCGTCCTCGGCCACGACGCGCGCCCCTGCCGGGACGACCGGCAGATAGGCGCGGCTGTCCTCGTTGCCCGCGACGGGGAAGCGCAGGGTCTCGCCCGCGGGGATGGAGCCGAACTCCTCGGTGAAGGTCATCTCCAGGACGTCGTCCTCGATGGGCTCGGCCACACCGTAGGAGAGCTGGAGCTCGACGCCGAAGAGCCCGTCGAGGCCGTCGAACCACGGGCCGCGCGTGCCGGGGTGCTCGCCGGAGCAGAACGACAGGTACACGGTGGCGCCTTCGCGGGCCCGCCGCTCCAGATCCCGCCGCGTCCGGGTCGTGAACTGCCGGGTGGACGGCAGGAGATACAGCGCCGCGTCCCCCGGAAGCCCGTCCGCCTCCCGCGTGAGCGCCACCGGGAGATCGGCCCCGCGTGCGGCGACGTACCCCTGGTGCAGGGAGGTGAAGATCAGCGGGCGGTCGGCGGGGCGGCTGTAGGGGTAGCCGCGCTCCAGGAACGCGGGCACGACGAGCGCCGCGTCCGCGTCCGTGCGGCGGCAGCGCGCGAAGTCCACCTGCTCCAGGATCCCGGCGAACGCGGCTATCTCGACGAGCGGCGTCTTCGGGGCGCCGGTGCTGTCCGTGATGCCGAAGTGCATCTCGAAGGGGTGGTGGTCGTAGGGCGACTGGTCCCACAGGTCGTCGTAGTCGGTGTTGTTCCACGCCATCCAGCCGGTCGCGCCGCCCAGCAGGGAGTTGTGCAGCGTCTGGCGGTAGTAGATGCCCGCGTTCTCGGCCGACACGGTGTCCGTCGAGAGCCCGAACTCCTCCAGGATCACCGGCTGTCCGGTGACTCCGGCAAGCTCGCACTCGAACGCCGCCCGGTAGTGCTGACGTACGCGATCCGTGTCGGAGCGGTACACGTGCGGGCCCACGAAGTCGACGTACTCGGCCGTGTCCCGCAGCGAGAAGCCGTTGTCGCGGCCGGTCACCTCGATGCCCCACGCGCCGTCGCCCAGGGACACCGGCTGGGTGCCGCCCGCCGCGCGCACCGCGTCGCACATGAACTGCGCCCAGGCGGTGACCACGTCGCTGGAGGGCGGGTCCACCTGGTAGACGCGCCCGTAACCCGGCATCTCGTTGGTGATGAGCCACCCCGTCACCGCCGCGTGGTCCTTGAAGCGGCGCGTCATCTGCGACACGAACCACGACTGGCGGCCGACAAGCCACACGTCCTCGTACAGGTCGCGGCCCCCGCGCCACGCCGGGTCCCAGTTCTCGCCGGACATGTGCCCGACGATGAAGGTGGGCACCGTGCCCATCCCGAACTCGGTGTGCGCGTCGAGGAAGTCGCGGAAACGCGCGCACAACTCCTCGTCGACGCGGTGCGGCTCGGGGTGGAAGTCCGGCCAGTAGAAGAACGAGCGGGTCATCGTCATGCCGTGCTCGCGCAGCACGGACAGTTCCTCGCGGACCGTCTTCGGGTCGTAGTTCCGCCACATCAGCGGACCGCCGGTACGTGACCAGAAGTTGGCGCCGATCCAGGGCAGGACGGCGGAATCATGGGTGAGCTGGGCGCTGTGGCGTCGCATGGTGGTACTCAGGTCTTTCCGTACGGGGGTGCGGGGGTTCATCAGAAGCGGAGGTCAGCGGGCGGGCCCCGTCGACTCGCGGACCACGAGCCGTGGCCGTTCGTCGAGCGCGACGGGCGGCACCTTCTCGCCGCACTGCGCGAGGAGCGCACGCGCGGCGGCCGCACCGACCCGCTGCACCTGCTGGTCGACGGTGGTCAGACGCGGGTGCAGCCAGTGGCCGATCGGGAGGTTGTCGTAGCCCACGACGGACAGATCGCCGGGGACACGCAGTCCGGCGCGCTGGGCGGCGCCGATGCCGCACACCGCCATGGAGTCATTGGCGTACATGACGGCGGTGGGGCGCTGCGCCATGCCGAGCAGCTCCTCGGTCGCGGCGACCGCCGCGGCCTCGGAGAAGTCGGTGCTCAGGACGGCGGCCGGGGCGAGCCCCTTGAGCAGCAGGGTTTCCTCGAAGACCGCGCGGCGCAGCCCCGTGTGCAGCAGTTCGCCGGGCCCCGACACATAGGCGATGCGCCGGTGGCCGAGCTCCACGAGGTGGTCGACGGCTTCGTGTATGCCGGCGCCCTGGTTGCCCAGGCCCACGGTCGGCACGGGCGCGTCGGGATGCGGTGCGCCGAGCAGTACGGCGGGCAGGCCGAGGCCGCGCAGCAGCGGCGGGCGCGGGTCGTCGGCGCGGGCGTCGGTCAGGACGGCGCCGTCGACGCGGCCCTCGGCGGCGAGACGTTCGTACAGCGCGCTCTCCTCGGCCACGTCCGCGACCAGATGGAGCAGCAAGCCGTAACCGCGCGGGGCGAGTTCGCCCTCCAGGCCGGTGATCAGCTCGGTGAAGTGCGGGTCCGCGCCGAGCACGTCCGTGGGGCGGCGCACCACGAGGGCCAGCGTGCGGGTACGGGCGCTGCGCAGCGCCGTCGCCGTGGCACTCGGCGACCAGCCGAGCTCGGCGGCGGCGTCCAGGATGCGGCGCCGGGTGGCCTCGGAGATGCGGCCCTTGGCGTTGAACGCCTGCGAGACGGCGGCCGTGGAGACCCCGGCCGCCGCGGCGACCGCCTTGATCGTCGGACGTGCGCCGCTGTCCCTGCGGGATGCTTCCGGAGTGTTCACATCTTCACCGCCCCACTGACGAGGGCCTGCTGCATCCGCTTCTGCAGCACCGTGTAGACGGCCCATACCGGTACGAGAGTCAGTACCGTACCGGCGGTCAGGACCCCGTAATCCGTCCCCGTCAGGGACTTGAGGGTGGGCAGGGCTACCTGCACGGTGCGCTGCGAGGGGTCGGGGCCGATGATGACGAGCGAGTACAGGTACTCGTTCCAGAACGTCAGGAAGTTCAGGAGCAGCACCGTCGCGATGCCGGGCATGCACATCGGCGTATAGACGTGCCGCAGGACCCCGAACGTGGAGGCGCCGTCGATGCGCGCCGCCTCCTCCATCTCCTTGGGGATGGTCCGCATGAACTGCACCAGGATGACCACGGACAGCGGCATCGCGGTGGCGGGCAGGAAGAGCACCATGAACATGCGCGTGTGGAACAGGCCGGTCGCCGCCGCGAGCAGGAACGTGGGGAAGAGCGCGGCGAACGTCGGGATGAGGAAGCCGAGCGAGAAGACCTTCTCCACGAAGGCGCCGAGCCGGCCCGTCGAGCGGGCGACGGCGAACGCCGCCGGAATCGCGAGCGCCAGGGTCAGCGCGAGCGAGAAGGCCGTCACGAGCGCCGAGTTGACGACCGCGAGCCCCAGATCGGCGCTCTCGAAGGCCGTGCCGAAGTTGCCGAACGACAGGGAGGTGGGCAGGGAGAAGGGGCTGGCGAAGATCTCCTCGTTCGTCTTGAAGGCGGAGGCCAGCAGATAGTAGAGGGGCACGAGGAGCAGCGCCGCGTACGCCCACGCCAGGATGTGCGCGGGCAGCCAGGACTTTCCGTGTTTCATGGTGACCGGCTCCGATCGGGTCTCTGGCGGCGTCAGTAGTTCTGGCGGAACGTGCGGCGGATGGTGAGCAGACCGACGAGGCCGACCAGGAAGAGAATCACGCCGACGGTCTGGCTGTAGCCGAGGTCGGCCGCGATGAACGCCTTCTGGTAGACGAGGAACGACAGCGTCGTCGACGAACTGCCCGGACCGCCCTGCGTGAGGAGCAGGACGTGCTGGGCCGATCCGAAGAACGTCCAGAGGAACTGGAGCATCGTCACCACGCCCACGTAGTCGCGGATGACCGGGAAGTGCACGCGCCACATCGTCCGCCAGTGCCCGGCGCCGTCCAGCTGCGCCGCCTCGCCGATCTCCTCGGGCACACTGCCGAGCCGGGCCGCGAACAGGACGGCGGTGAAGCCGATGCCGCCCCAGACGTCGAGCACGATCAGACAGGCGAGTGCCGTCGAGGGAGAGGCCAGCCAGGCGTCGGTCACCGAGCCCAGTCCCACCGACTTCAGCGCGCCGTTGACCAGGCCGTCGGGGGAGAGCGCCGCGTAGAACACCATCGCCTTGGCCGGGGTGGAGATCAGGCCGGGGATGAAGAGGAGGTAGCGCAGGACACGGTGGCCCGGCGGCTTCTGCGCGACGTAGTAGCCCAGCATGTACGCGCACACGATCATGATCGGCAGGGCGACGGCGAGCTGGACCGCCGTATTGCGCACGGCGTCCCAGAACACCGGGTCGTCGAAGACCGTACGGACGTTGTCCCACCCGGCGAAGGTGACGGGCTGCAGCATGCCCGGCCAGTGCAGGGCCGCGATCACGAAGATCGCGATCATCGGGCCGACCATGAAGACCAGATACCAGACCAGGGCGGGGACGGCGAGGATCGTGCCGCCTTCCTGGCGGCGCCCCCGGACCGGGGACTTGGCGGGTGCGGGGCGGACCTCGGTCCCGCCCGGCGTCGACATCGTTGTCGTCATCTCGGGTGACTCCCGGAAAGGTGCTCGGGCGCGGCTCATGCGGTGCGGTACGCGGCTTCGAGCACGGAGCGCACCCTGGCGGGGCTCGTGCCCCGGGTGAACGCCGTACTGGTCGCGGTGATCAGCGGCTGCGTCGCGGCCGGCGGGACGTAGACATCGGGAAGGAGGGCTTCGCTGACGTCGTCGCCGAGCTTCTGCGCCTCGGCGACCAGCGGGAAGTCCGTGCTGAGGGTGTCCGAACGCAGGGCCATGTCCCGGCCGCTCTCCTTGACGAAGCGCGTAACGGTGTCCGGGCGGTACATGAAGCGCAGGAACTTCTCGACGGAGTCCAGCTTCTTCGTGCCGTTCGGGCTGATCCAGAAGCCGATGAGGGTGTAGGTGCGCAGGATCGTCGGCTTGGCGTGCGCGGCGCCCGGAGCGAGCGGCCAGCCGCCGACATCCGTGTGCCGGGCGATCTTGTCCGGGACCTTGGCGAGCGCCGACGACATGGCGGACTGGATGGCGGCGGCACCCGTGTTGAACTGCGTCGTCATCGTGTCGGACGTCAGGCCCTGCGCCTTGTCGGCGAAGACTCCGGCGTCGCGCAGGGCGGTGAAGTACTCGATGCCCTCGCGGGCGCCCCGGCTGCCGCTGAAGTCGCCGCTCGTGAAGACCTTCCGCGCCTCGTCGGGCGTGAGGAAGGTCTGGATGATCTGGGCGAGGAGCTTCTGGCCCGTCCAGTCGTTGCCGCCCACGGTCACCGGTGCGATGCCCTTGGCGCGGAGCTTGCGGGCGGCGGAGATCAGCTGGTCGCCGGTGGTGGGGATCGCGTCGACACCGGCGCTTTCGAGCAGCGCGGTGTTGTAGGCGACCGGCCAGTTGGTGGCGAAGTAGGGGAAGGCGCGCAGCCGCCCCTTGCCGTCGGTCCAGGCGTCCAGGGCGACGGGCAGGACCCGCTTTCGCAGTCCCCAGTCGTCCATGTAGCCCTTGACGTCTACGGTCGCCCCGACATCGGTCCAGGCCAGCGTCTTGTCGTAGAGGTTCACCATGACGACGTCCGGCTCCTTGCGGGCGAGCCGGGATGTCTCGTAGACCTGCGCGAGGTCGTCGCCGTTGACGAGGTTCTTCACCTTCAGGCCCGGGTTCTCGTCCCGGAAGGTGTTCAGGGCGGACAGATACGTGGGCGAGCCCGGTGCGGTGGTGCCCAGCTGGCTGTGCACCACGAGCGTGTCGGGATCGGAATCCGCCGAAGCCAGCGTGGAACAGCCGGCGAGGGCGGGCAGGGCGGGCAGGGCGGTGGCGGCGGCCAGGCCTGAACCTGCGGCGAGGAAGCCGCGCCGACTCATCGTTGAGCGCACAGCGGGATGTCTCCAACCAGGGCGATGACAACCAGGGGTTAATCGATATACCTGCGGGGGTGCGAGGAGACTAGAAGCGCTTCGTTGAATGGTCAATCCCCTGTTGCGCACGGTGAATCTTCCGGCGAATACGACAAAACGGTCACGCGGTGTCGGTCGTGCCGCAGTGGCGCCCGCCACGTCTTTATGCAACTAGTTGCACAAGGGGTCGGCGTCCTCTAGAACTGTTCCGACGACACACCGCGCATGGAGGGCCCGCATGAGCCGCTACCCGAACCTGCTGAGCCCGCTCGACCTGGGCTTCACCACCCTGCCCAACCGGGTCCTGATGGGGTCCATGCACGTGGGCCTGGAAGAGGCGCCGAACGGTTTCGAGCGGATGGCGGAGTTCTACGCGACCCGTGCGCGCGGCGGCGTCGGCCTCATCGTCACCGGCGGCATCGCCCCCAACGAGCTCGGCCGCCCCTGGGACGGCGGCGCCAAGCTGACCACCGAGGCGGAGGCGGAGGAGCACGCGGGCATCACGGCCGCCGTGCACGCGGCGGGCGGCAAGATCGCCATGCAGATCCTGCACTTCGGGCGGTACGCCTACCACGAGGGCCTCGTCGCGCCGAGCGCGATCAAGGCGCCGATCAGCCCCTTCGTGCCGCGGGCCCTGGAGGACGACGAGGTCGAGCAGACCGTCGAGGACTTCGTGCGCGCCGCCGAGCTGGCCAAGCTCGCGGGCTACGACGGCGTCGAAGTCATGGGCTCCGAGGGCTACTTGATCAACGAGTTCATCGCGGCCCCCACCAACCGGCGCGAGGACCGCTGGGGCGGCTCCTACGAGAACCGCATCCGCTTCCCCGTCGAGATCGTCCGGCGCATACGCGAGCGCGTCGGCGCCGACTTCATCATCATCTACCGCCTCTCCATGCTCGACCTCGTCCCCGGCGGCTCCACCCTCGAAGAGGTCGTCCACCTCGCCAAGGAGATCGAGGCCGCGGGCGCCACGATCATCAACACCGGCATCGGCTGGCACGAGGCACGCATCCCCACCATCGCGACCTCGGTGCCGCGCGGCGCGTACACCTTCGTCACGAAGAAGGTCATGGGTCAGGTCTCCGTGCCGCTCGTGACCACCAACCGCATCAACACCCCCGAGATCGCCGAGCAGTTGCTCGCCGACGGCGCCGCCGACATGGTCTCCCTGGCCCGCCCGCTCCTCGCCGACCCGGACTTCGTCGCCAAGGCGCGGGCCGAGCAGTCCGACGCCATCAACACCTGCATCGGCTGCAACCAGGCCTGCCTGGACCACACCTTCAACCTGCAGATCACCTCCTGCCTGGTGAACCCGCGCGCCTGCCACGAGACCGAGCTCGTCCTCGCCCCGACCCGCACCAAGAAGCGCGTCGCGGTCGTCGGCGCGGGCCCGGCCGGACTCGCCTTCGCGGTGTCGGCGGCCGAGCGCGGCCACGACGTCACGCTCATCGACGCGGCGTCCGAGATCGGCGGCCAGCTCAACGTCGCCCGCAAGGTCCCCGGCAAGGAAGAGTTCGACGAGACCCTGCGCTACTACCGCACCCAGCTCGAACTGCGCGGCGTGCGGGTCCAGTTGAACACCCGCGCCACGGCGGAGAGCCTCGCGGAGGCGGCGTACGACGAGGTGGTCGTCGCCACCGGAGTCACGCCCCGCACCCCCGAGATCCCCGGCATCGACCACCCCAGCGTGGTCGGCTACCTCGACGTGCTGCGCGACAGCGCGCCCGTGGGGGAGCGCGTCGCGATCATCGGCGCGGGCGGCATCGGTTTCGACGTCGCCGAGTACCTCACCGACAGCGGCGACAAGGCCAGCCTGGACCCGGCGACGTACTTCCGTCAGTGGGGCGTCGACATGGACTACAAGGACCGCGGCGGCCTGACCGCGCCCGACCGCCCGGCCCCGCCGCGCTCCGTGCACCTCATCCAGCGCAAGACGTCCAAGGTCGGCCAGGGCCTCGGTAAGACCACGGGCTGGATCCACCGCACCGAACTGCGCCACCGCGGCGTCACCATGGTCGCGGGGGCGAGCTACGACCTCATCGACGACGCGGGCCTGCACATCACCGTCGGCGGCGAGTCCACGGTCATCCCCGTCGACACGATCGTCCTATGCTCCGGCCAGGACCCGCGCCGCGACCTGTACGAGGAGCTGCTCGCCACCGGTCTGAAGGCGCACCTCATCGGAGGCGCGGACGTGGCCGCCGAGCTGGACGCCAAGCGCGCCATCAAGCAGGGCACGGAGCTGGCTGCGGCGCTGTGACCCCGGCGTCCGCACCGGACGCCGTACTTAGGATGGCCGCCATGTCACTCCCGCACGCGATCCTCACCGCACTGCTCGAAAAGCCTTCCTCTGGCCTCGAGCTGACCCGCAGGTTCGACAAGTCGATCGGCTACTTCTGGTCGGCCACGCACCAGCAGATCTACCGCGAGCTGGGGAAACTGGAGCGGGACGGGTCCATCCGCGCGCTGGAGCAGCAGCAGGCCACCCGCGGGCAGAAGAAGGAGTACGAGGTCCTGCCCGCGGGCCGCGCCGAACTGGCCCGCTGGACGGCCGCGAGCCAGGACCCCAAGCCGCTGCGGGACACCCTGCTGCTGCGCCTGCGGGCGGCGGCGGTCGTCGGCACGGACGGCATCGAGGCGGACCTGCGCCGCCATCTCACCCTGCACCGGCGGCAGTTGGCCGAGTACGAGGAGATCGAGAAGCGGGACTTCCCGCCGGGCAGGGACACGGTGGAGGACCGGCTGCGGCATGTGGTGCTGCGGGCCGGGATCGACCTGGAGACGTTCTGGACCCAGTGGCTGGAGCGGACGCTGGAGGAACTCGGGAGGCCGGACGCCTGACCCCGGACGCTTCAGACGCTTCATGCCTGATGCCGGACGTCTGACGCTCCGGCGTACGTACGACGGCTGCCGCCGGCCGACGCGAGTCGGGGCCGGCGGCAGCCGCTTCTCCGAGGCCCCGGTCAGGGCCGCTTCAGGGCCGGCGGCTCCCGCTCAGAGCCGGTGCTGCGCGCCGCGGCGACGCAGGTACCAGGCTCCACCGCCGCCGACGGCCAGGACCAGCAGGGCGCCGCCCCCGACGAGGGTGATCGTGCCCCGGTCCTCGCTGCCGCCGCCGAGACCGCCCCGGACGCCGCGCGCGGGCGCGGTCGTGGACGAGGTGGTCGGCGTGGCCCCGACGGTGACCGTCTGCGAACCCGCCGCCGTGCCGTCCTCGCAGACCACGGCCACCGTGTGCTTGCCGGAACTGACGTTCTGCCAGGAGGCGCTGCCACCCGAGAGCGGCACCTGCCTGCCTTGGGCGAAGCTGGCCTGGCCGTTGCTCATCAGCGCGGCGTTGCCTCCGTCCGGGCAGGCCTGCGTGGTGACCGTGACCGTCGATCCCCTGGCGGACACCGAGATTCCCTCGGCGGCGACCGCCGAGGGGGCGGCCAGTGCCAGCGGAAGCGCGGCCGCGGCGGCGACGGTCAGGCCGGAGCGGACGAATATCTGGGTAGTGCGCATGAGTCTGCCCTCCGGAGGCACGGGAGGCGGTACATCCCATGCGCCGCCGGGGGTCGGGGAGCGCCCGTGCTACCTGACGACGAGCCAACGTGCCATCCGCCCGAGCCGCATGCGGACAGCGACCGGGCAGGTGACGGAATCCTTCGTACGGCCGACAGGCGCGGCAGCCGGCCTGGCCCGGTGCCGCGCCTTCATGGGCGTCAGCCGGTGGTGACCGTCCGTTCGGCTGACCAGCCGCCCCACGTCCCGTCGGGAAGCTTGGCCCGGAGCTTCACGCGGTGCGTGTCGCCCGGTTTCTTGCCCACGTAGAAGTCGTGCTCGGCCTTGTCCCGGGGAGCCGTGCCGCCGAACACCAGCGAGGTGGCGGTCTTGCCGTCGAGGTGGATCTGGTACTCCGCCACCGCGCCGCCCGTACGCGGCGGAGTCCACGCCAAGACGATGTAGTAGGCCCCGTCGTCTTCGCGGGTCTTCGCGCGGAAGTCCGCAGGTGCCGTGGCGCGGCCGTCGCCCCGGCCGGCCTCGGTGGTGAGGCGGACGGTGCGGCTCGGGGGAGACGCGTTGTCGGCCGCGTCGAGCGCCTTGACGGTGAAGCGGTAGGCCGTGCCCGGCCGCAGGCCCGTGACGAGGGTCTCGCGCTCGCTGCCGTCCACGCTGTGGATCTTCGACGTGCCCTGGTAGATCTCGTACGAGGCGACGCCCTCGTCGTCCTTCGAGGCGCCCCAGGACAGCGTCACCGCCCGGCTGCCCTCGACCGCGCCCCGCGGGGAGCCGGGCCGGGAGGGCGGCTCGCGATCGGCGGCGGCCGCGGCGGGCGTGTTGACCGTCTGCTTCTTGCTCGCGGGCCCCACGTTGCCCTCGGCGTCGCGGGCCCGGACGGTGAAGGTGTGGGCCGTGGACGGCTTCAGACCGACGACGTCCACCATGTGCTTGCTGCCCGGCACCCGCTTGACCCTGGTGGCGCCCCGGTACACGTCGTAGCCGGTGACCCCGGTGTCGTCCGTGGCCTTGTTCCACATGACGTGGGCGGTGGTGGCGCTGCCCGCCTGCACGGTGAGGCCCCGCGGGGCGGTCGGCGGCTGTACGTCCTTCGCGTCCGCCTCACCGCCCCAGGTGCAGGCGGCGAGGGCGGCGGTGAGGGCCAGGAGGGCGG
The DNA here is from genome assembly GCF_014649775.1 of Streptomyces longisporoflavus. GTDB lineage: Bacteria > Actinomycetota > Actinomycetes > Streptomycetales > Streptomycetaceae > Streptomyces > Streptomyces longisporoflavus. Next base: position 195,150 of record NZ_BMTR01000006.1, read on the forward strand.
ACAGGTGGGGGGTCCGTCGCACGGGCGTGCCTTCCATTCGGGCGGCATTGGTCCGGACCTATTTGACACAGGTGTCGGGTGCACATCAAGGGGTGTGCGGCTGCGTCTCAAGGGATGCGCACCTCACCGGGCGCGTTCGCGCCGCCCGGGCCCCCGTGCCGACGGAGGTGTACGACCCGGAACAGGCTGGGATGTCTGGTCACGTACATCCGGCCGCCGGTCTCCGCTCGTCCCACCGGCCGCGGTCAGCCCCGCCCCGAGGAAAGGCCCCTTCTCGTGCGTACCAGGAACACGGCCCTCGCCCTTGCCGCCGGAGCCGCCCTGCTCGTCCCCGCCCCCATGTCAGCGGCCGCGTTTCCGGAGCGGAGCGAAGCGAGCCACAATTCGGCGCAGGTCCCGATGAGCGCACCGCCCCCGCCCCGGGTGTCCCGTGCGTCCCGCGCTCCCGGGGAAGGAACCGTGCCCGCCGCCGCGCTCCTCGCCAAGGCCGCCGCGTCCTGTGAACAGGTGTCGCGCGGCAAGTACCGTACGGACGACGGAGCCGCCGAGACCATCCCCGTCTGCGGCAAGCGGGGCGCGGTGCACTGGACCGCCGACATGGACATCGACTGCGACGGGCGGCCGAGCCCGGCCTGCAACAAGCGCACGGACCCCCTCTTCCAGAACACCACGGCGTTCCAGGAATCGACCGGCCGCCAGCTGAGCGCGGAGTGGCTGCCGTACATCGTCGTGCCGGGCGCGAGCAGTCGCTGGAACCACACCGAGCACGGCATCACGGGCGGCTCGGTGGCCGCCGTGATCCACGGGGACAAGGTCCTGTACGCCGTCGTCGGCGACACCGGCCCCACCGAGCTCATCGGCGAGGCGTCGTACGCCGCGGCGAAGGCGCTCGGCATCCGACCCGATCCGGGGACCGGCGGCACCGATTCGGGCGTCACCTACATCGTCTTCGACGGGCCCAAGGCGTCGCCCATCGAGGACCACCGGGCCGCGGTCGCCCGGGGCGATGAGCTGGCCCGGCAGTTCCTGACCCAGAACTGACCCTCCGGCCGCAGGCTGTCCCGCTCACAACGCCCGCTCACAGCGGCCCGCTCACGCCTTCCGGTAGGAGTACGCCTCTGCCGCCGCGGCCTGAACCGCGTCGACGTCGGCGCCCGCCGACGCGGCCACCACCGCCGCGACCGCGCCCTCCACGAACGGGGCGTCCACCAGGCGGGAGCCGTCCGGGAGCTCGTCGCCCTCGGCGATCAGCGCCTTCACGGTGAGGACCGCGCTGCCCAGGTCGGTGAGGATGGCGATGCCCGCGCCGCGGTCCACCTTCGCCGCGGCCCGGGCGATCAGCTCCGAGCTCGTGCCGAAGCCGCCGTCCTCGGTGCCGCCCGCCGGGGCCACGGGCGCGGTCGCCCCACCGCCGGCGAGCGCCGTGGCCAGCGCGGCGACGGATTCGGCGACGGCCCCGCTGTGCGAGACGAGGACGATGCCGACCAGCTTGTCGTCACTCACGGCCGGCCTCCGCGGTCTGGACGAGCGCGTCGAAGAGCAGCGCGGAGGAGGTCGCCCCCGGGTCCTGGTGCCCGATGCTCCGCTCGCCCAGATAACTGGCCCGCCCCTTGCGTGCCTGCAGGGGCGTCGTGGCGAGCGCGCCTTCGTTGGCGGCGTCACGCGCCGCGCCGAACGACTCCCCGAGCGCGTCGACCGCGGGCACGAGAGCGTCCAGCATCGTCTTGTCGCCGGGAGCCGCGCCCCCGAGCGCGCTGACCGCGTCGACGCCGGTGCGCAGCGCGTCGGCGAACTGCTGCTCACTGACCTCGGCGGCGTCGCCGAGAGCCTTGCCGGTGCGCCGCAGCAACGTGCCGTAGAGCGGCCCCGACGCACCCCCCACGGTCGAGATCAGCTGCCGGCCCGCCAGGGTGAGCACGGCTCCGGGCGTGGCGGGCGCGTCCTTCTCCAGGGTGGTCGCCACGGCGGCGAACCCGCGCTGCAGATTGCTGCCGTGGTCGGCGTCGCCGATCGGCGAGTCGAGCTGGGTGAGCCGCTCCGCCTCCCGGTCGACGAGTGCGGCGGCCGAGGTCAGCCAGTGACGGAAGAATGCGGCATCGAGCACGGAAACTCCTTGCGCGGTAGAACAGTTGGGTACGGAAGCCTCAGCGGTGCGCGGAGGCGGCGGGCGGATCAGACGCCCCAGCGGAGCCCGGCGGTACGCACCGGAGCGTTCCAGAGCCGCAGCAGCTCCTCGTCGACCTGGCACAGGGTGACGGACGCCCCCGCCATGTCCAGCGACGTCACGTAGTTGCCGACCAGTGTGTGCGCCACGACGACGCCGCGCTCGGCGAGGACCCGCTGGACCTCGGCGTTGAAGCCGTACAGCTCGAGGAGGGGAGTGGCGCCCATGCCGTTCACGAGCACGAGCACCGGATTACGCGGATCGAGATCCTCCAGTACGGCGTTCACGGCGAAGTCCGCGATCTCGCTCGACGTCATCATCGGGCGCCGCTCACGGCCGGGCTCGCCATGGATGCCGACGCCCAACTCCAGCTCCCCGGTGGGCAGATCGAAGGTCGGGCCGCCCTTGGCGGGAGTGGAACAGGGGCTCAGGGCGACCCCGAAGCTCCGCGCGTTCTCGTTCACCTGCCGTGCGATCGCCTCGACCCGCTCCAGGGGCATGCCCTCGTCGGCCGCCGCCCCCGCGATCTTCTCCACGTAGAGGGTCGCGCCGGTGCCGCGCCGCCCGGCGGTGTACAGACTGTCGGTGACCGCCACATCGTCGTTGACGAGGACCTTGGCGACCTGGATGCCCTCGTCCTCGGCGAGCTCCGCGGCCATGTCGAAGTTGAGGACGTCCCCCGTGTAGTTCTTCACGATGAAAAGCACCCCGGCCCCGCTGTCCACGGCGGCGGCCGCCCGCACCATCTGATCCGGCACGGGCGAGGTGAACACCTCACCGGGACAGGCGGCCGACAGCATCCCCGGCCCGACGAATCCGCCGTGCAGCGGCTCGTGCCCGGATCCCCCGCCGGAGACGAGGGCCACCTTCCCCGCGACGGGGGCGTCCCTGCGTACGATCACGCGGTTCTCGACGTCGATCGTCAGCTCGGGATGCGCGGCCGCCATGCCCCGTAGCGCGTCCGCCACGACCGTCTCCGCGACGTTGATCAGCATCTTCATGGGTACCTCCTGGTGGGGTGGGCAGTTAAGTCTCTGGTCCGGGTATTACCGGGTCAAGCAGCGCGTTTGCTGTTCCGGCGCGCGGTCTGGCGGGGACGGTGCGGCGAGAGGCACGGGAGAAACAGCGGGTTTACGGTGAAACGACGGGGAACCCGACCCGCTCCGCATGACGTCGAGACGCGCGAGGAGAGCCGCACATGGCGATCGCGACCTACAGCCTGGTTGCGCTGGACTGCCCCGAGCCCGAGGCGCTGGCCCGTTTCTACCAAGCTGTGCTCGGCGGCGAGGTCCGGAAGTACAACGAGATCTGGTACGACCTGCACGCCCCCGGCGGGCACCGGATCTCCTTCCAGCACGCCCCGGACCACCGGCCGCCCAAGTGGCCGCAGGGCGCGTCGGACTCGCAGCAGCTGCACCTGGACTTCACCGTCGCCGACATGGACCGGGCGCAGGACGAGGTGCTCGCGCTCGGCGCGACCCCCCTCGATCTCGACGACCGGGGCGGAGAGCGCGGCTGGCGTGTCTTCGCCGACCCGGCGGGTCACCCCTTCTGTCTCTGCGTTCAGGAGTGAGCGGCGCACGACCGGCATCAGCCCGGATGGCCGGGGTCGAGGTCGGTGACGTCGCTCAGGCGGAGCAACTTCTGGTGCGGTGAGGCGTCCCCGCCCGTCTCCACGGGCGTGAGATGAAAGCCCGCGTGGTCTCCCCACTCGGCGTGCCGCTCCACCCTGCCGACCCACCAGGAGCAGGCGTCCGTGAGCACGGGCGCCCCTCCCGCGCCGGGCTCCCAGCGCAGGCGGGCGAACTTGTCCACCCGCGCGCCGCACTCGCCGCCGAACAGCTGCGCCAGATGGTGCTCGTCCCGCCTGAGCAGATGCACCCCGAGGAACCCGGCCCGCCGTGCCACCTCGTACGTGTGGTTGGCCCGGGAGAGCCACACCGCGAAGCGCACGGGGCTCAGTGCGCACTGCGAGGCGAAGCCGACCAGACAGCCCTTCGGCGTGCCGTCGTCGGTGGCCGCCGTGACCACCAGCATCGGGTAGTCGAGCCGGCCGGTGAACCCGTCCACTGTCACCAAGGCGACCACCTCTCCTGTGTCCATGACTTGTCCGCGTCTCCACCGTCACATACCGCGAGGGGCGTACCCAAACACTCGGGTACGCCCCTCGGGCCATCTCATAGCGGCATGCGCGGCCGGTCAGCGCAGGTCAGCGCGTGTTGATGTCGGACAGCTTCCAGCGCTGGTTGGCGCCGGAGTTCGGCGTCCACGTCGTGACGGCGGCCCCGTCGTGCGTGGCCTGGCCGCCGACTTCGAGGAGCCGTCCGGTGGCCGCGTTGACGAGCGTCCAGGTGCCGTCCCCGGTCGTGGACATGATCCACTGGGCGGCCCTGTCGCGGGGGCCGGTGTCGGGCTCGACCACCGGGGCGCCGTCGCGGACGGCCAGGCGCCTGTCTCCCGCCGCGTCGGTGAACACATGCCGACGCTGGTTGCCGGTGTCGCCGCTGATCTGCCGCAGCCGCCACCGCTGGCCCGCCGTCTGCGACGCGCTCTTGATGACGAGGCCGGTGCCGTCGTCGGCGACGGTGAGGTTCTTGCCGCTCTGGGCGCCGGTCAGCTCGTACGTGTGGTCCTCGCGCAGCTCGGCGGCGTCCTTCGCGACGCCGGAGACCCCCTTGACGAGGAACGAGGTCACCGACTGGGCGGGCACCTCGAAGGTGGCCTTCCTGCCGCTGACCTTGATGGCGTCACGCCGCTCCAGCTTGCCCCCGGCGCTGGTCACGACGGGTGTGACGGTGGCTCCGCCGCTGACCCGGCCGAACTTGGACAGGTCGACCGTGACCGTGCGCGCCGCGGTCGTGCCGTTGACGTGGACGACCGTGGCGCCGTCGCCCTTGCCGGTCACGGCGGCGGCGCTGGAGGTGTCGTCGACCTTGACGAGCCGGTCGCCGGGCTTGATGAAGTGGGTGAAGTTGCGGGCCGTGTCGAACTTGGTGTTCGTGCGGACGGGGCAGGTTTCCAAAGTGTCCCCGGCGGTGCAGCTGAACGGCAGCTGGATGCTGCCCCAGTTGCCGCCCTTCGCGGACTCGCCGCCGGGCTTCATGTTGTCGTAGTCCTCCACCGGCTGCCAGAACACCCAGGCCTCCGGCTCCAGTTCGCGCAGGTCGTCGACCATCCGCTGGGCCAGGCCGAGGCCCGGCCGCATGTCGTCGAAGTCCTGCCCGTCGCCCCAGTCGCCCTCGACCTCGCTCATCCACAGCGGCTTGTCCGCGGCCTTGGCCAGGTCGCGCACGCTGGTGCGGCCGTCCGTTCCGTAGGTGTGGACGTTCATCTGACCGACGGCGTCCCTGACCTCCTGCGGGTAGGTGTTCCAGTTCCGCGTGAAGGTGGTGGGGTTGGTCTCGTCCATCGCGGAGATCTCCGCGCCGGTCCCGGACTTCTTCAGCGCCGGGTCGAGAGCCTTGATCACTTTCTGCTGGAGACCGGGACCGATGTGGGCCCCTTCCTGCCGGCCGCCGACGGGCTCGCCGTCCGCGCCCAGGCGGGTGCCCCAGTAGTCGGTGTTGGGCTCGTTGAACGGGTCGAGGGTGTCGACCTTGATGCCGTGGGCCTTTTCGAGCCGCTCGGTAGCGCCCACCAGGTAAGAGGCGAAGTCGTCGACGGACTCGGTCTTGAGCTGGTCGGCGCCCGCGTCGAAGTTGCCCGAGACGTAACCGCTCTCGGTCATGAACCAGGGCGGCGAGTTGCTGAACGTCTCCCAGTGGTCGACGTCCTTCTTGATCCGGTCGACCCACCAGCGCTGGGTGGCGTCGGCCTTCGGGTTCCAGTCGCCCTTGTCCGCGGCGTTCCACCAGTCGGTGTCCTCGCGGGTGGTGCCCGCGGGAGCCTTCCACCAGCCCTCGACCGCGCCGCCGGGACGCAGATAGTCCTTGACGTCGGGGGCGTTGCCGCCGCCGATGTTGTAGCGGGCGATGTTCAGGGCCAGGCCGTCGTCGCCGAAGAGGAGCCGGGCGAGCTTCTCCCGTATCTCCTTGGGGTAGTCGCCGGTGGCGTTGGCGAACCAGACCAGGCTCGTGCCCCAGCCCTCGAACTTCTCGTGCCGGTAGGAGGGGTCGGGCCGGACGGTGACTTCGGCGGAGGCCGCGGCGGCCGGTTGCGGCGGGACGGTCAGCAGGGCCGCCCCGGTGGCCAGGGCCGTGCCGCCGACGATGCCGACGAGTCGTCTCGTGCGGGTACGAGGTGCCAACGTGTGCTCCCAACGTAGGTGACGGGGTGGCGCTGTACAGAGGAAGTGGGGGAGGGGTCAGGGGCCGGGCTGCCGCAGGACGGTGACGCCCCGGGGCGGCAGGGCGAGACCGCCCCCGGCTGCGTCACCGGTTGCACCGGTGAGGACTTCGCCGGTCAGTCCCGGCAGCGGCACGGTGTCGTCCGTACGGTTGACCAGGAACAGATAGCGGCTCTCGGCATCGCGGCGTACGGCCAGCTCGACGCGTCCCCGCGCCGGGGCGGGCAGTTCGCTGCCGACACCGGCCGGTGCGAGCAGCCGGGGCAGCAGGGCGGTGAGGCCGTCCGCGCCGAGCCGCGTGGAGACGTACGCCGCCGAGCCCTGCCCCGAGCTGCGGCGGGTGACGGCGGGACGCTCGGCGTACGCACCGGTGCTGTAGCGGGCGAGCACCTCCACCTCAGGGCCCGTGACGGTGATCCGGTCGCTCCACAGCGTGCCCGTGGTGGCGTCGTCCAGGGCGACCGTGTCACCGTCGAGCAGCGGCCCGAACTCCTCGACACGGATGCCGAGCAGGTCACGCAGGGCTCCCGGATAGCCGCCGAGCCAGACGTGGTCGTTCTCGTCGACGACGCCGGAGAAGTAGGTCGTGACCAGATGGCCGCCGCCCTCGACGTATCGCGTGAGGTCCTTGGCGAGGGCCTCGGGCACCACGTGGAGCACGGGCGCGATCAGCACGTCGTACGGGTTGAGATCGTTCCGCTTGGTCACGACGTCGGCGCGGATGCCGAGAGCCAGGAGCGCGGAGTACCAGTCCAGGGCCTCCTGGTGGTAGTCGAGCCGGGAGGTGGGGTGGGAGTCCTGCTCGCTGGCCCACCACGAGTCCCAGTCGAAGAAGACGGCCACCCGCGCCGGTTCGCGCCCGGTCCCGGCGACGGGGGCGAGCGCCTTCAGGGTCTGCCCCAGGGCGGTCACCGCACGGAACAGGTCGCTGTCGGCCCCGGCGTGGGGCACCATCGCCGAGTGGTACTTCTCGGCGCCGGCCGCCGATTGGCGCCACTGGAAGAAGCACACGGCGTCCGCGCCGTGCGCGACGTGCAAAAGCGAGTCGCGGGCGAGGTCGCCCTCGCGCTTGGCCAGGTTGACGGGCTGCCAGTTGACGGCGCTGGTGGAGTGCTCCATGAGGAACCACGGGGCGTGGCCCGCGAGGGAGCTGGTGAGGTTGGCGGAGAAGGACAGCTCGTCACGGGCCTGCGGCCCCGGCACGACATAGTGGTCGTTCGAGACGAAGTCGACCTCGCCCGCCCAGTCGGCGTAGTCCATGCCCTTGGTGCCGCCCATCACCATGAAGTTCGTGGTGACGGGCGTCCGCGGGGAGAGCTTGCGCAGGACGTCCCGCTCCGCCCGCAGATAGTCCTTCAGGGCGTCCGAAGAGAACCGCTTGAAGTCCAGCTGCTGGGTGGGGTTGGGGTGCGAGGCCGCGAGCCGGGGCGGCAGGATCTGCTCCCAGTGGCTGTAGCGCTGGGACCAGAAGGCCGTGCCCCAGGCGTGGTTGAGACCGTCCAGGGTGGTGTAGCGGGCGCGCAGCCAGCCGCGGAAGGCGCGGGCCGCGTCGTCGGAGTAGTCGTAGACGTTGTGGCAGCCCAGCTCGTTCGAGACGTGCCAGGCCACCAGCGCCGGGTGATCGGCGTAGCGCCCGGCCAGCTCGCGCACCAGGCGCAGCGCGTACTCCCGGAAGACGGGCGAGGTCGGCCGCCAGTGCTGCCGCGCCCCCGGCCACACCGTCTCGCCGGACGCGGTCACCGGAAGGATCTCCGGGTGCGCGGCGGTGAGCCAGGGCGGCGGGGAAGCGGTGGCGGTGGCCAGGTCGACGCCGATGCCGGCCGCGTGCAGGAGGTCCATGACCTCGTCGAGCCACGCGAAGTCCCGGGTGTCCGCGTCGGGTTGGACGCGCGCCCAGGAGAAGATCCCCACGGAGACGATGTTGACGCCGGCCTCGCGCATCAGCCGGACGTCCTCCTCCCAGACGGCGCGCGGCCACTGCTCGGGGTTGTAGTCGGCGCCGTACGCGAGCCGGGGGGCGGCGTCACCGTCCGGTCCGCGCAGCAGCCGGGACGGGAGGGTGCGGGGCATGGTGGTCCTTCCGGAGCGGTGCTCGGGGTGCGGGGGCGTGGGGTGCGGGGGCGCGGGGCGGTGTCACTTCTGGACGCTGAAGCCCTGCTCGGAGCCGTACTTGAGGGAGGCGTCCTGCCAGGACTTCAGGCCCTCGGCCAGGGGAGTGCCGGAGACGTAGGCCTTGCCCGCGGTGTCGTTGAAGATCGAGTTGGCGTACACCTGGTAGGGCAGGTACTGCCAGTCGTCGGCGACGTTCGCCGCGGACTCGGCGAAGACCTTGTTGGCCTTCTGGCCGCCGAAGTAGGCGAACTCGGTCTCCTGGAACGCCTTGGACTTCAGGTCCTTGGTGGTCGCCGGGAAGGCGCCCTCCGAGATGCGGGTCTGCACGCCCTTGCCGGAGTTGGCGTACTCGACGAAGGCGTAGGCCAGTTCCTTGTTCTCGCCGAGCTCGGGCAGGGCCAGCGAGCTGCCGCCGTTCTCGGCGCTGGCCTTGTCGCCCGCGGTCCACTGCGGCAGCGGCGCCGCGCGCCAGTCACCGGCGGCCTCCTTGACGCCGGAGGCGAAGTTGGCGGGCATCCAGGCGCCGGAGGGCAGGGTCGCGATGGTGCCGTCGCCGAAGGCCTTGTACCACTCATCGGTCCAGGGGTTGATCGGCGCGACCAGCTTCTCGTCGAGCAGCTTCTGCCAGGTGTCGGTGTAGGCGCGGGCGCCCTTGTCGGTGAAGTCGATGCCCACCTTGGTGCCGTCGACCTTGTAGGGGCGCGAACCGGCCTGCCACAACAGGCTGGTGGTGAGGCCCGCCTCGCCGGTGTCGCTGGTGATGTACGCCTTCGGGTCTGCCTTGTGCAGCTTGCGGGCTGCCTGGAGGTACTCGTCCCAGGTCGTCGGCACCTTGATCTTGTGCTTGTCGAAGACCTTCTTGTTGTAGAAGAGGGCCATGGGGCCGGAGTCCATCGGCAGGCCGTACACGCCGTCACCGGACTTCACCGCGTTCCACGGCCCCGGCGAGTAGGACGAGGCGAGCTTGTCGGCGCCGAAGGGCGTCAGGTCGGTGACGGACTTCGTCAGGGCGTACTGGCTCAGCGCGTAGTACTCGACCTGCGCGACGTCGGGGACGCCCTTCTTCGCCGAGATGGCGTTCTGCAGGGCCGTGTACTGGTCCTTGTTGGTACCGGCGTTCACCAGCTCGACGTCGACGGCGGGGTGTTCCTTCTCGAAGTCGGCGACGACCTTCTTCAGGGTGGGCTCCCACGCCCAGACCTTCACCTTGCCGCCCTTCTTCAGGGCCGCCTCGATGTCCGCCGACGAGACCTGCTTCTGGTCGGATCCTTCGTCGTCGGAGCCGCCGCAGGCGGTCGCCCCCAGGGCGAGGGCGCAGAGGAGTCCTATGCCGCGCAGCAGGCGGCGGGGGTTCTGGGGCATGGCGATGCTTCCACTTCTTTGTGGTCGAGTTCGAGATCGAGTTCGTGGGCGAGCAGAAATCTGCGGGTGGCTCAACTGGCCTGCGGGGGTTACTCCTTGACGCTTCCGGCGGCGAGTCCGGACTGCCAGTACTTCTGGAGCAGCAGGAACGCGGCGATCAGCGGCAGGACGGTGATCAGTGAACCGGTGATCACCAGGTGGAAGACGGGATCGCCGCCCGCCGTCGCGGCCTGGGCGTTCCAGCTGTTCAGGCCCAGGGTCAGCGGATACCAGTCCGGGTCCTTGAGCATGATCAGCGGCAGGAAGTAGTTGTTCCAGGTCGCGACCATCGTGAAGAGCAGGACGGTCACGGTGCCGGGCGCGAGCAGCGGAAGAGCGACCTGGAAGAAGGTGCGCAGCTCGCTCGCCCCGTCGATGCGGGCGGCCTCCATCAGCTCGGCGGGGATGGCCTCGGTGGCGAAGACCCACATCAGATAGAGGCCGAAGGGCGAGATGAGCGAGGGGATGATGACGGCCCAGGGGGTGTCCGTCAGGCCCATCTTGCTGAACATCAGGAAGGTGGGCACCGCCAGGGCCGTACCGGGCACGGCGACGGCACCGATGACGACGGCGAAGACGGCGCGCTTGCCGGGGAAGTCGAACTTCGCGAGGGCGTATCCGCCGAGGACCGCGAGGAACGTGGCGCCCCCGGCGCCGGCCACCACGTAGAGAACGGTGTTGAGGAGCCAGCGCGTGAAGGCCCCGTCGTTGTACGTGAACGTCTCGGCGATGTTGTCCCAGAGCGCGAAGTCCCCGCTGAACCACAGGCCGAACGAACCGGCGAGTCCTTCCTGCGTCTTGGTGGCGCTGATGACCAGCCAAAGCAGCGGTACCAGGCTGTAGAGCAGGACGAGGCCGGTGAGCACGGTGAGCAGGACGCTGCGCCGGGGGCGCCCCGCGGTGTGCCGCCGTGCGGTGCGGACACGCGGTGTGCGCAGGCGGGGCGCGGCGCCCGGCGCGCGGGCGGGCGCGGGAACGGCGGGGGGAGGGGTCGTCGGGGTGGTGGCGGGGCTGCTCGGTCCGGTCATCGGGTCACGCTCCCTTGCGCATGCCGCGCAGCTGGACGGCATAGGCGATGACCATGGTGATCAGGCCCATGACGATGGCGACCGTCGCGGAGTAGTTCTGCTGCCGGCCCGCGAAGGACAGCGAGTACGTGTAGAGGTTCGGCGTGAAGTCGGTGGTGATGGAGTTGCGCGCCAGGTTCTGCAGGATGCTCGGCTCGTTGAAGAGCTGGAAGCTGCCGATGATCGAGAAGATCGTCGCGATGACCAGGGCGCCGCGGATCGCGGGGAGTTTGATGGCCGTGATGACACGGAGCTGACCGGCGCCGTCGATCTCCGCGGCCTCGTACAGGGAGTGCGGGATGACGCGCAGCGCCGAGTAGAAGATCAGCATGTTGTAGCCCGTGAACTCCCAGGTGACGATGTTGCCGATGGAGGCGAGGACCAGGTCCGGCGAGAGCGGGTCGGGCAGCGAGACGCCGAGGGCGTCGTTGATGTCGCCGACGAGACCGAAGCGGGTGCCGTACATGAAGCCCCACATCAGCGAGGCCACCACGGCGGGCACGGCATAGGGCAGGAAGACCGAGATCCGGAAGAAGTCCTTGCCGTACAGCCGGCCGCTGTCCAGGGCGAGGGCCACCAGGAGGGCGATGCCCAGCATGATCGGGACCTGGACCGCGAGGAACAGCGAGACCCGCCCGAGGGATGCCCAGAACTGGCTGTCCTGCAGGGCCTGTTGGTAGTTGTCCAGGCCCACGAACGTGGTGCCGCCGATGAGCTGGTCGCGGAAGAGGCTGAGGTAGACCGAGTAGGCGAGGGGAGCCAGGAAGACCAGCGCGAAGACCGCCACGAAGGGGCCGATGAATCCCCAGCCCGTCCAGGAACGGCGCCTGCGTGGTGACGGGGGCCGGGAGGTGCGCCGCTCGGCGGCGGCTCCCCGCAGGTGAAGCGTCGTCATGTCGTTCCTCGCTCGTCCATCTCGGAGCCGGCGTCGCGTGAGCGCCGATGTTTGCGTAAACATCGCACTGCGACAAGGGCCCTGGCCGGGCTTCGCGGGGTGTTATGTTTGCGTAAACATTCAGTGGCGGAATGTCTACACTGCCTCGATGGCGACGGTCAAGGGTCGCCCGCAAGACGCTTGAAGCCGTTCGGGATTGCGGACAAAAGGGCCTCCGGGACGGGGCCTCCGGGACGGGGCCTCCGGGACGGTTGAGACGCACGCGACGAGCCAGACAGCGGAAGCACGGGGGACAGTGGAAGCGCGGGAGACGCGGGAGACACGGGAGACAGTGGAAGCAACAGACAGCAGCCCGGCGAACGGCGCCCGGGTTCACGGCACCGGGGCGAACGGCACCGGGGCGAACGGCACCCCTGCGGAACGGACCGCGCGCCGCGGGCAGAGCGCGTCCATGGCCGACGTGGCGCGCGTCGCCGGCGTCTCCTCGCAGACCGTCTCCCGCGTCTCCAACGGCTACCCCGGGGTCACCGAGGAGACCCGGCGGCAGGTGCTCGCCGCGATGAAGGAACTCGGCTACCGGCCCAACAGCGCGGCCCGCGCCCTCAAACGCGGCGAGTTCCGCACGATCGGCCTGATCACCTTCACGCTCTCCACCACGGGCAACGTCCGCACCATCGACGCGATCGCCACCTCCGCGGCACAGGAGGGGTACGCCGTCACGCTGCTCCCCGTCGCCGTGCCCACCCAGGACGAGGTGCGGGGGGCCTTCTCCCGGCTCGGGGAGCTCGCCGTCGACGCCGTCATCGTCATCATGGAGAAGCACCTCCTCGACGCGGCGGCCCTTTCCCTGCCGCCCCATGTCCAGGTCGTCGTGGCCGACTCGGACGCGGGGGACCGCTACACCGTGGTCGACACCGACCAGGCCGGCGGCACCCGCGACGCCGTCCGGCACCTGCTCGGCCTCGGCCACCGCACCGTGTGGCACCTCGCCGGACCCGAGGACTCCTACGCCGCGCAGCGCCGGGCCGACGCCTGGCGGGCGACGCTCGAAGAGGCCGGGTGCGCCGCGCCGGAGCTCGTACGCGGCGACTGGTCGGCGGAGTCGGGATACCGGGCCGGGCTCGGCATCGCCGAACAGGAGGACTGCACGGCGGTGTTCGCCGCCAACGACCAGATGGCCCTCGGCCTGCTGCGCGCCTTGCACGAGCGCGGCCGGAAGGTGCCGGACGACGTCAGCGTCATCGGGTTCGACGACATCCCCGAGTCCGGCTCCTTCCAGCCGCCCCTGACGACCGTCCACCAGGACTTCGCCGAAGTGGGGCGGCGCTGCGTCGAGGGGGTGCTGCGCCAGATGCGGCAGAGCACGCCGGAACGCGGCACCACGCTGGTGCCCACACGGCTCGTCCTGCGCCGGAGCACCGCTCGGCCGCCTGCCCGCTGACGCCGTCGCTGACGTCGCCGCTGTCCCCGACGCTGCCTCCGGCCCCGACTCACCCCGCTGATCGCGCGCTGCACCGCACAACCGGGGGAAGGTGGGGAGGCGAGAGGACATCGTTCGAGGCCGGAGGTGCCGATGGACAGCGGCGAAGGTGCGCAGGGGCTGCGCTGCCTGGTGACCGGGGCGACCGGATACATCGGAGGGCGGCTCGTGCCCGAGCTGCTCGAAGCGGGGCAACGGGTGCGGTGCCTCGCCCGTACGCCCGGCAAACTGCGCGACTACCCCTGGGCGGCAGAGGCCGACGTGGTGAAGGGCGACGCCTCCGACGCAGAGTCGGTCGGCGCGGCCATGCGGGACATCGACGTCGCGTACTACCTCATCCACGCGCTCGGCACCGGATCCGGCTTCGAGGAGACGGACCGGAAGGCGGCGCGGATCTTCGCCGAACAGGCCCGTGCGGCGGGCGTGCGGCGCATCGTCTACCTGGGCGGACTCACTCCCGAGGGCGTCCCGGAGCAGGAGCTTTCGCCGCATCTGCGCTCCCGGGCCGAAGTGGGCCGGATCTTCCTGGAGTCCGGCGTACCGACGACCGTGCTCCGCGCCGCCGTCATCATCGGCTCCGGTTCCGCGTCCTTCGAGATGCTGCGCTACCTCACCGAACGGCTGCCCGTCATGGTCACGCCGAGCTGGGTGAGCACCCGCATCCAGCCGGTCGCCGTGCGCGACGTGCTGCGCTACCTCGTGGGCAGCGCCACCATGCCCGACGACGTCAACCGCGGCTTCGACATCGGCGGCCCCGACGTGGTCACCTACCGGGAGATGATGCGCAGGTACGCGGTCGTGGCGAAGCTGCCCCACCGCCTGATCCTGCCGGTGCCCATGCTGAGCCCCGGCCTCTCCAGCCACTGGGTGGGCCTGATCACCCCCGTACCCGCGTCGATCGCCCGGCCGCTCGCGGAATCGCTGCGCTACGAGGTCGTCTGCCACGAGCACGACATCGCGCGGTACGTTCCCGAAGCGCCCGGCGGCCCGATCCCCTTCGACAAGGCGCTCGCCCTTGCCCTGCAACGCGTGAAGGAGGCCAAGGTAAGCACCCGGTGGTCGTCCGCCTCACTGCCCGGCGCCCCCAGCGACCCGCTGCCCACCGACCCCGACTGGGCCGGCGGCAGCCTCTACACCGACCGCCGTCAGCAGACCGTGGACGCGTCGCCGCGAGCCCTGTGGGACGTCGTGGAAGGCGTGGGCGGGGACAACGGCTGGTACTCCTTCCCGCTCGCCTGGGCCGTGCGCGGCTGGCTCGACCGCCTGGTCGGCGGGGTGGGGCTCAGAAGGGGCCGCCGGGACGCCCAGCACCTGCGGGTGGGGGACTCGCTGGACTTCTGGCGGGTCGAGGAGATCGAGCGGGGACGGCTCCTGCGGCTGCGGGCCGAGATGAGACTGCCGGGCCTCGCCTGGCTCGAGATGTACGCGGAACAGGACGAGAAGGGCCGCACCCGCTACCGGCAGCGGGCCCTCTTCCACCCGCACGGCCTGCTCGGCCATGCTTACTGGTGGAGCATCTCGCCGTTCCACGCGCTCATCTTCGGCGGCATGGCGCGCAACATCACACGGACGGCCGAACAGCGCACCGCCAAAACCGCGCAGAAAACGTGACCCACCGGCAATCCCGCGACGCACCGGCTCCGAATCACCTCTGAAGGCCATCAGCGTCCAGGAGGATCACCGGGTGAACGAAGTGGTACGCATCAGCGGAGCCCCCTCCGCGGGCCCCGATCTGGCCGAGCTGCTCGGCCGGGTGGCCCGCGGCGACCAAGAGGCCTTCGCTTCGCTGTACGAGGGGGTGTGCTCTCCGGTCCTCGGCGTCGTGCGCACGGTGCTGCGCGATCCGGCCCAGTCCGAGGAGGTCGCTCAGGAGGTCCTCGTGGAGGTGTGGCGCTGTGCCGCGCGCTACCGGCCGGAGCGGGGGAGCGTCATGAACTGGGTCCTCACGATGGCGCACCGCAGGGCGGTGGACCGCGTGCGGTCCGTACAGGCGTCGGCCGAGCGCGACCACAAGGCGGCACTGCTCGAACGCACCCCGGCCTTCGACGAGGTGAGCGAGCAGGTGGAGAACCGCCTGGAGCGCGAGCAGGTACGGCGCTGTCTGCGCAATCTGACCGAACTGCAGCGCCAGTCGGTCACCCTGGCCTATTACCGCGGGCTGACCTACCGGGAGGTCGGGGAGCTGCTCTCCGTGCCCCTGGGGACGGTCAAGACCCGGCTGCGCGACGGCCTGATCCGGCTGCGCGACTGCCTGGGGGTGAGCGCGTGAGCGCCGCCGACCTGCACACGCTGACGGGCGCGTACGTCCTGCACGCGCTCTCGGACGAGGAACGCACGGAGTTCGAGCTGCATCTGGAGGAGTGCGAGGCCTGCGCCCAGGAGGTGCGCGAACTGGCCGCGACAGCCGGGCGCCTGGCCCGCGCGGTGTCGGTCGCCCCTCCGGCGGACATGAAGTCCGACGTGCTGCGGCGTATCGCCACGGTCCGCCAGCAGCCACCGCACGCGCCCGCACCGGGCAGGTCCGCCGGTGGCGCGGGCCGCGGCAGGCAGCTGTCCCGCTTCGCCCTCGCCGCGTGCCTCGCGGCCGCCGCGGCGTTCGGCGGAATCGCCGTGTGGCAGTACCAGCGGGCCGACGAGGCCGGCGAGCGGGCACAGCAGGCACAGACGCGGTCCGAGGAACTGGCCCGGGTGCTCGCCGCGCCGGACGCCAAGGCCGCCACCGGGCGGCTGACCGACGGCGCGACCGGCACGGTCGTGGTGGCCAAGAGCCTCGACCAAGCCGCCTTCGTGGCGGCCGGGATGCCGGGGCCGCCGGCCGGCAAGGTCTACCAACTGTGGTTCAACGACGGTGGAACGATGCGCTCGGCCGGCCTGATGGACCCGGACCGCGGCACCGAGGCCGTGCTCCTGGACGGCCCGGTGGACGGGGCATCCGGCATCGGTATCACCGTGGAGCCCGCGAGCGGCTCGGACGAGCCGACGTCCGACCCGGTGGCCCTGATGAACTTCCCCCCTGCATGAGGAGCCGCAGAAAGTGACCGTATGCATGAGGAGCCGCAGAAAGTGACCGTATCGATCGTCCTTTTCACGTCCGACCTGCGTCTGCACGACAACCCGGCGCTGCGTGCCGCGCTGCGCGACGCGGACCGGATCGTCCCGCTGTTCGTGTACGACGACGGATTGCGGGCCACGGGCTTCGCCGTCCCCAACCGGCGTGCCTTCCTCGCCGACTGCCTGGAGGACCTGGACTCCCAGCTGCGCAAGCGCGGCGGGCGCCTCGTGGTTCGCGGCGGTGACGTCGTCGAGCAGGTACGCAAGCTGGTCAAGGAGACCGAGGCCGTCGCGCTGCACGTCGCGGGCGGGGTCAGCCGGTATGCGACGCGGCGCGAGGAACGGCTGCGGGACGCGCTCGAAGACACCGGCTGCCGTCTCGTCGTGCACGACGCGGTCATCACGGCCGTCGCGCCGGGGGAGCTGCTCCCTGCGGGCAAGGACCACTACGCCGTGTTCACCCCGTACTTCCGGCGCTGGAGCGCGGCGGGCGTACGGGATGTCGTGGCCGCACCGCGAAAGGTGCGGGTCGCCGACGTGTCGTCGGACCCGGTGCTGCCGCGCGCGGAGATCACCGGCGTCTCGCCGGGACTCGGCACGGGCGGCGAGAGCACCGGGCGACGGCTGCTGAAGGCCTGGCTGTCCGGCGGTATCGGGGGGTACGAGGACGGCCAGGACGATGTCGCGGGCGATGCCACCTCGCGCCTCTCGCCCCATCTGCACTTCGGCACCCTGTCGGCGGCCGAGGTCGTCCACCGGGCCTCCCGCGAGGGCTCGTCGGGGGCGCAGGCGTTCGTACGGCAGCTCGCTTGGCGGGACTTCCACCACCAGGTGCTCGCGGCCCGCCCTCAGTCGGCGGCCCGCGACTACCGCTCGCACGGCGACCGGTGGCGCGCGAACAAGAAGGAGACCGCGGCCTGGCTCAACGGATGCACCGGCTACCCCTTCGTGGACGCCGCGATGCGACAGCTGCGCCACCAGGGCTGGATGCACAACCGGGGACGGCTCGTGGTGGCGAGCTTCCTGACCAAGACCCTCTACGTGGACTGGCGGGTGGGCGCCCGGCACTTCCTGAGTCTCCTGGTGGACGGCGACGTCGCCAACAACCAGATGAACTGGCAGTGGGCGGCGGGCACCGGGACCGACACCCGGCCCAACCGGGTGCTCAACCCCGTGATCCAGGGCAAGCGCTTCGACCCGGACGGCAGCTACGTACGGCGCTGGGTGCCCGAACTCGCCGATGTCCCCGAGCGGTACATCCACGAGCCGTGGAAGCTGCCGGACAAGGAGCGGGCCGAGCTCGACTATCCCGACCCGATCGTCGAACTGACCGAGGACCGGGCCCGCTTCGAGCAGGCCCGCGGCGTCTGAGCGGTGCGGTGGGGCGACCGGCCGCCGGTGGGACAGGTGTGCCGGAGCTTGCCTGATCGGGTGAATGCGGATCTTCGACCAATCCCCGGCGCGCTCCGCGACGAATTCCCCATGTGAGCGAAGAACGGCATGTGAGCGAAGAACGGCGGTGGCCCGCGTCCCCCTCACGCCACCGGCTCGCACCTCACCCCACGCACATGCAACGACGCAAGGAGAAGACCATGTCCGCCATGTCTACGTACCCCAGCCGCCTCCGCCGTACCGCGGTCGCCGTTGCCGCCGCGGCGATGCTGCCGATCGCCCTGACGGCGTGCTCGGACAGCGGCGACAAGGACACCAAGGCCGCCGACTCCGCGGCCGGCGCGAAGGAGAGCGAGTCGAGCGCGTCGGATGACGCCATGACCATGGACGAGCCGTTCGGACCGGCCTGTTCGTCGGTGCCGAAGAGCGGCGCGGGCTCCTTCGACGGGATGGCGAAGGACCCGGTCGCCACCGCCGCGTCGAACAACCCCGAGCTGTCCACCCTGGTCACCGCGGTCAAGAAGGCCGGTCTCGTCGACACCCTGAACAACGCGAAGAACATCACGGTGTTCGCGCCGACCAACGACGCGTTCGCCAAGATCCCCAAGGCCGATCTGGACAAGGTCCTGAACGACAAGGCCATGCTCACCAAGGTCCTCACCTACCACGTGGTGGGCCAGAAACTGGCGCCGCAGGACCTGGAGAACGGCTCCTACGAAACGCTGGAGAAGAGCAAGCTCACCACCGCGGGCTCCGGCGAGGAGTACAAGGTCAACGACACGTCGAAGGTCGTCTGCGGCAACGTCCCGACGGCCAACGCCACGGTCCACGTCGTCGACACCGTCCTGATGCCCAAGAGCTGACGGAGACCGCCGCGAGCCTCCGCCGCCCCGACCGGGCACGGCGGGGGTTCTCGGCGTTCATGCGATGGTGGAGTCCTGTCG
Source organism: Streptomyces longisporoflavus (assembly GCF_014649775.1). Taxonomy (GTDB): domain Bacteria; phylum Actinomycetota; class Actinomycetes; order Streptomycetales; family Streptomycetaceae; genus Streptomyces; species Streptomyces longisporoflavus. Next base: position 213,941 of record NZ_BMTR01000006.1, read on the forward strand.
TGGTGATCGCGGACCCTGCCCCATCCAGTGGTCGATCGTCCCGACGATCCCGGCGATCATGATCTGCGCCGGGGTGAGAGCCTTGGCGCAACGGAAAGGACAGTTCCACATGACTCCCCCCACCGATCTGGCGCCCGCCCAGGCGGCCGCCCGCCTGGACCGCTACACCGTCATCGACGTCCGCAGCCCCGGCGAGTACGCCTCCGGCCATCTCCCCGGAGCGCACAACATCCCCCTCGGTGACCTGCACCACGCGCTGCCCGAGCTCAAGGCCGCCGCCGCCCGCGGTGAGCTCCTGATGGTCTGCGCCTCCGGGAACCGCTCCGCCACCGCGGGCACGGAGCTGGCCGCCGCCGACATCCCGGCCGCCACCCTCGCCGGCGGCACCACCGCCTGGGCCGCGGAGGGGCACCCCCTGCAGCCCTCCGAGGGCGCGCCCACGGCCTGGGCGATGGACCGCCAGGTGCGTCTCGCCGCCGGGTCCCTCGTCGTCCTCGGCCTGGCCGCCGGACCCCGCTTCAGGGCCGCCCGCTGGCTGGCCGCCGGCGTCGGCGCGGGCCTCGTCTACTCCGCCCTCACCAACACCTGCGGCATGGCGGCCGTACTCGCCCGGCTTCCGCACAACCGCCCCCGCGCCGCCGACCTGAGCACCACGCTGGAAGCCCTCCAGCAGCAGTAGCTGCCGACGGGCGCCGGGCGCGCTCAGTGGATGCGGGACGCCCGGTGCCGGCGGGTCGTGAGGCGCACGTCGACCCGGAGGTCGCGGGGCGCCGCCGCCGTCCGTGCCTCGGCGACCGGGCCGCGGGCGAACTCACGCAGGACCGCCTCCGGGGACGCGTCGGGGTCAAGGACCAGTGTGATGCGGGCCCGCGGCCGCCGCGGGCGTCCGAGCAGGCGTACGTCGGCGCGGGCCACGCCCTCGACGGCCCGGGCCCGGTCGGCAAGCACGGAGGACAGAGCCGAGGCGGAGAGAGTGACACCGGGCTGCCCCAGCGGGAGTTCGCGCAGCCGACCCGTGCGGATCTGGGCGACGGCCCAGCACAGGAACAGGACGACACCGAGGGCCGCGGCGGCGAGGGCGACCGGCGTCCACCAGCCGTGCTCACGCCAGCGGTCGAGCATGTCCTGGTCCAGCCACACCCGGTCGGCACCGACCCGCGGCCAGTCCGCCGGCAGCCGATCGCGCACCGGAGCGGCCATGGACGCGAGCACGGCACCCGCGCCCAGTAGAACTGCCGCCGCACAGAACAGGGTCGACCGGTTGGCGCCGCTACGGAGTCGGCTCATCGGGGGGTGCTCCTCTCCACGTGGGTTCGGTTCTCAGCCGTACGCGCATCCGCAGCGGCGCGGCGAGGCCGAGGCCCGCCGTCGCCGCCCCGGCGGCCTCACGCACCGCCCGCCGCGCGCGGCCGGGCTCGCCGAACGCAAGCCTCGCGCGCACCCGCGCCCTACGGCGGCCGACCCGGACCGTGACGCGGCCGACGCCGGGTACGTCGGTCACGGCATCCCGCAGGAGGACCGCGACCGCCCGCCGCTCCAGGACCGCGCGCATGCCCGGCAGCGGTGGCTCCATCGCAAGACGGCCGCGACGGCCCGGCGTGACGGCGAGGACCAGCAGCCACACGCCGAGCGCGAACACGGCGAGCGCGGCGAGAAGGCCGGGGACCGTGCCGCCGTCCGGGCCGTGCGTGGCGAGCCACTCCATCGTCCGGACGCGCCATCGGGCGGGGGCGTGGCCGGCCGCGTGCACGGACACCATGTCGTACAGCAGAAGCCCGCAGGCAGCGGCGGCGGCCAGGGCCAACGCCGCGACCGGCAGCCGGCGTTGGGACCACGGACGGCGGGCACGGCCACCGCCCCCGTCCGCCGCCGCCGTGCCCGTCGCCCCGGTCTCCCTCGCCCCGGTGTCCGTCGAAGGCGTGGCGCGCAGCCCGGCCGACCGTTCCCGGGGGGACAGACCCCGGACCCGGATGCGCGCCGACGACACGGTGAGACCAGTGAGCCGGGCGGTGCGCTCGGCGACGTGGGCCCGTACGCGCTCGCCCGCCTCGTCGAGCACCGCGGGGTAGGGCAGCGTCACGGTGACGGCGACCTCGGCGCGGCGCCCGCGTACGGTCGCGGACCCCCGCCCGGCCTCGACCCTGCCGGGGACCGGCGCCTCGGTCGCCGCGCGTTGCGCGATACGGCGCACCGCGCGGTCCGCGACGGTCGTCGTGCCGCGCTGCGCCGGGGGCGTGGTCATCGCCGCTCCCGGTCACGCCCGTCGAGGAAGGCGCGGATGCCCGTGCCGTCGTCCACGAGGCGACCCAGGACGAAGCCGACCGCGCCGAGCGCGGCGACCAGCAGGAAGGCGCCGAAACCGCCGAACCACCCGGCGAACCCAAGAGCCATGCCCGCCATCAGACCGACCAGAGCTGTGCTCACCACTCACCTCACACCGCAGACAGAAAAAGGGGGAATGTGCTGCGCCGGTCGCGCTACTCGACGCGCGTCTCCCCACCGGATTCCGCCGTGTCGTCGTCGGGCAGGTGGACGTCGTTGACGGCGACGTTCACCTCGACCACCTCCAGGCCGGTGATCCGCTCCACCGCCGAGATGACGTTCTCGCGTACGTCGTGCGCGACGTCCGTGATGGGCACCCCGTACTCGACGACGATGTCCAGGTCGATCGCCGTCTGCCGCTCGCCGACCTCGACCTTCACGCCCCGGCCGATGTTGGGGCGCCCGCCGGGCACGCGGTCGCGCACGGCGCCGATGGTGCGGGACAGGCCGCCGCCCATGTCGAAGACGCCGGGGATCTCGCGGGCCGCCATGCCGGCGATCTTCACGACCACGACATCGGCGATGGACGTCTTGCCCCGGGTCGCGGCCGGTTCGCCCGCGCCCCTGCCTCCCGTGACGGTGGTGGCTCCGTGGGCGCTCCGCTGCACCCCGCCCGCGAGGTCCTTCTCGGTGCTGACGGACATGGCCGTACTCGAAGTGTTCGACGTGTTCGAACTGAGGTCCTGCGTCGCCATGGTGGCATCTCCTAGTCGTCGTCAGGGATTTCCCGGTGACCGCGCCGTAGGTGCCGGCCCCGGTGAGGGGCCCGTAACCCGGCTCTTCTCCTGCTCTGACCCGGCTGCAGTAAGCCTGTTACGCGCCTCGCGGGCTTTTCTCCGCCGGGCATGTAGCGTGCCGGGGCCGCGTAACGCGGTGGGCCCTTGGTGTGTCGTAGGAGCACGACCGAAGTGAGAGGAGCCGCGTGTGCCGGGCGACCGGGGCGAAACTCCCGAGGAAGCGGACGCGTCCGCGAGACGTGAGGACGGGCTGCTCGCGGTGCGGGCGGCCGAGGGCGACGAGGAGGCCTTCGAAGCGCTCGTGCACCGCCACGCGCCCATAGCCCTGCGGCTGGCCACGCGCCTGCTCGGCAGCCGCCCGGAGGCGGAGGACGCCGTGCAGGAGTCCTTCGTCAGCGCCTGGCGCAAGCTGCCGGAGTTCCGCGGCGACGCGCAGTTCGGTACGTGGATCTACCGCATCGTCACCAACCGCTGCCTCAACGTGCTGCGTTCGCGGCGCCCGGTGGTGACCCTGGACGCGCTGCCCGAGCCGCAGGCGCCCGACCACGAGGTCTCGCCCGCGCGGGCGGCCGAGGCGCACGCCGCCGTGCGGGATCTGGCGCGGGCGATGGAGGGACTGTCGCCGGAACAGCGGGTGTGCTGGGTGCTGCGCGAGCTGGACGGGGCGTCGTACGAATCCATCGCCGAGTCGGTCGGCATCAGCCCGGAGGCGGTCCGCGGCCGGGTCTTCAGAGCGCGGCGCTATCTGACGGAGGCGATGGCGGCATGGCGGTGAACGGGGAATCCGTGCCGGAGAACGAGGCACCGGACGACGAGCGGGAGGCGGGCTTCGGCGTGCTGTCGGATGACGAACTGCTGCCCTGCGGCCGCAAGTTGTCGTATGTGTGGGAACAGGTGGAGGCGGGCGTGCCCGACCCCCACATCGAGAGCTGCCCGCACTGCACGCAGGCCGTGGACGCCTTGCGGCATCTCGAAGGGATCGTCACGCGAACACGCGAGGCGACACCGCGGGAGGATCCGGACACCTCCGCGCTCGCCGGCCGTGTCATGGACGTGGTGCGCCTGGAACTGCGGCCGGGCCGGACGCTGCCGCTCGGCGACGAGGACGAGGACACGTGGATCGTGGAGGCCGCCGCCGCGCGAACCATCCGGGCGGCGGCCGAGTCGCTGCCGGGCGTGCGGGCGGGCAGCTGCCGTCTCGATCCGCCGGCCACCGAGACCGCCGAGGCCGGCGAGACCACCGAGGCCGCCGAAGCCGTCGCGGCGCCCGCGGGACGCCTCGCGCGAGGGCCGGTCAGGGTCCGCATCGGGGTGCAGGTCCCTCTCACGTGGAACCTGCCGGAAACCGCTGACCTGGTGCGAAGCCGGGTGCTCGAAGCGGTGGACGGCGAGCTGGGCATGCGGATCGCGGGCGTCGACGTGACGATCACCGATGTCATCGACGACGAAAGCGATGCCACCGACGCCACCGATGCCATCGACGACACGGGCGACAGCAGGGAAGGGCGGCAGCAGTGAGTGAGCGAGACGTGTCCCGCGTGCTGGCGGACGCCGTCACGGAGGCGGTCCTCGCCACCCCGGGAGTGGCCTTCCTGCGCCCCGGCCTGGTGGACCTGCTGCGGTCCTCGGCGCTGCTGAGGCGCGGCCTGCCCGGCGCCCCGGCGGGCTCCGCCGGTGTCCAGGTGCAACGGCGGAAGGGGGCCGCGGTCTTGAGCGTGCGGGTGTACGTGGTCCTGCGCCGGGAGCGGCGGGCCCTGGACGTGACGCGCGAGGTGCGCTCCGCCGCGGCGCAGGCCGTCGAGCGGGCGGCGGGGGAGCCCGCAGAGGTGACGGTCACCGTGACCGGTCTTGTCTGAGGCACCTTTGCCTGAGGCACCCCGCGCGTGCACGGGCGGCTCCCTCGGCGGGGCGCGATGGGGCAGGGGGCTGACATTCAAGCTACTGATGAGTAAGGTCGCGGGACGAGGATCGGAGTTGTCATGCCCCGCACGTTCACAGTGTCCCGCAGCATCCTGGTCGAGGCGTCGCCGCAGTCGGTGTACGAGCAGGTCAGCCAGCCCGCCCTGATGGGGCGGTGGAGTCCGGAGAACCTCGGGGCGACCGTCCCCGGAGGCGAGGAGCCCGCCGCTGTCGGCCTGGTCTTCGAGGGGCACAACAAGCGCGGCGCGTTCCGCTGGACCACGCGCTGCACGGTGACCGAGGCCGACCCCGGCAAGCGCTTCGCCTTCCGCGTGCACGCGATCGGCCTGAAGCGCCCCCGCCTGCGGGCCCCGATCGCCACCTGGGAGTACCGCTTCGAGGACAAGGGCGGCGCCACGAAGGTGACCGAGACCTGGACGGACGACCGGCGCTCCTGGCCCGCCTTCGTGGCCAACGCCTTCGATCGCGTGGCCACGGGCGGAAAGACCTTCGCGGCCTTCCAGGTCGGCAACATCGACCGGACGCTGAAGAACCTCAAGCGGGAGTTCGAGACGGCTCGCTGACCCGGTCGCCGCCGGGCGGCCCGGTGATCGGCGCGATCGGGGTGTCGGCCGCCCGCACCCAGCGCGGCCCCTCGGGCCCGTACACCGCGCGCGGCTCCGGGAAGGCCGCGAGCAGGGCGAGATAGACGATGGCCGCGACGGCGGCGCCCAGCGGCAGGCTGATGTCGGCGCCGTTCGCGAGGTCGCCGAGCGGCCCGACGAACTGGCCGGGAATGTTGGTGAACAGGACGCCGGTCACCGCTCCTGTCCACCACGCCGACAGGCCGCGCCAGTTCCAGCCGCGCGCGAACCAGTAGCGGCCGCCGTGCTGCCGGCGGGTGAAGACCTGCAGTGCCTCGGGGTCGTACCAGCCGCGCCGGGTGACGTAGCCGAGCATCATGACGATCATCCACGGCACCGTGCAGGTGATGATCATCGTGGCGAAGGTGGAGATCGCCTGGACGAGGTTGAAGCCGAAGCGGCCCACGAAGATGAACGTGATGGACAGGGCGCCGATCAGGACGGTGGCCTGGACGCGGCCGAGTCGCGGGAAGACCGAGGAGAAGTCCAGGCCGGTGCCGTACAGCGCGGTCGTCCCGGTCGACATGCCGCCGATCAGCGCGATCAGACAGACCGGCAGGAAGTACCAGGCGGGCGCGATCGCGAGCAGGCCGCCGACGAAGTTGGGCGCGGCCGGGTCCATGTACGCGGGAGCCTGCTCGGCGATGATCGCCGCCGTCGCCAGGCCGAAGCCGAACGGAAGGACCGTGGCGGCCTGCGAGAGGAAGGCCGCTCCCATCACCTTGCGCCGCGGGGTCTCGGCCGGGATGTAGCGCGCCCAGTCACCCAGGAAGGCGCCGAAGGAGACCGGGTTGGAGAGCACGATCAGCGCGGCGCCGATGAAGGACGGCCAGAACAGGTCCCGCGTGGCCCGGTCGGCATCCGGGGTGAAGATCCCGGCGTACGAGGGATCGAAGTCCCCCGCGAAGGCGACGACGCCGAGGGCGAAGAGCAGTGTCGCCGCCACCACCGCGATCTTGTTGACGAGCAGCATGAAGCGGAAACCGTAGACGCACACGGCAAGGACGAGGGCGGCGAAGACGGCGTACGCGCAGGCGTAGGCCGCGTCGCTCTCCGGCACGCCGAGCAGCCGGTGCGCCCCGCCGATGAGCGCGTCGCCCGAGCTCCACACCGACAGCGAGAAGAACGCGACGGCGGTGAGCAGCGAGAGGAAGGAGCCGACGATCCTGCCGTGCACGCCCAGATGAGCCGATGACGAGACGGCGTTGTTGGTGCCGTTGCGGGGCCCGAACACCGCCATCGGGGCCAGCAGCAGGGAGCCGATGAGCAGTCCGACGAGCATCGCCGCGAGCCCCTGCCAAAAGGACAGGCCGAAGAGGATCGGGAACGCGCCGAGCACGCAGGTGGCGAACGTGTTGGCGCCGCCGAACGCGAGCCGGAACAGGTCGAGCGGACCGGCCGTGCGATCCGCGTCCGGGATGCGTTCGACTCCGTGCGTCTCGATCTCGGTGACGGACGGCGATGACCCCATGGGCACAGGCAGCTCCCCTGGTTGCGGCACCACGGCGTGCGAGGTGCTGTGACGGCGGCGGAAATGCAGGGACCGTAGTTGTCGTGCGCCCCGTCGCGCCAGTGCCCGATTCGCACCGCGCGCGGCCCGGCGATGGACGAATCGCACATTCGCCTGCGTGAACGTCCCTACAGGGCGTCGAGTTCGCGGACGACCGCCATGTCGTCGAAGGGGACGAGGTGTTCGCCGATGATCTGGTGCGGCTCGCTGCCCTTGCCCGCGACCAGCACGATGTCGCCCGGCCGCGCCGCGGACAGCGCGCGCGAGATGGCGGCCCGGCGGTCGGTCACCCGGTGGAAGGGGGTCCCGGTGGACATGAGACCGGGCACGATCTGGTCCAGGATGTCCTCGGGTGCTTCGTTGCGGGGATTGTCCGAGGTGATGACGCACAGATCGGAGTGCCGGCCCGCGATCTCGCCCATCAGGGCGCGCTTGGTGGTGTCACGGTCGCCGCCGCAGCCGAACACGGTGATCACCGACCCGGTCGCGAAGCCGCGGATCGTGGCGAGGACCTTCTCCAGCGAGTCCGGCGAGTGCGCGTAGTCCACGATCACCTGCACACCCTTCTCGGTGGTGAAGCGTTCGAGCCGGCCGGGTGTGGGTGGCATCCGGTCCAATGCCTCGACGAGGGCGGGCAGTTCGTGCCCGAGCAGATGGCACGCGGCCAGGGTTGCGAGCGCGTTGGACACCGAGAAGCGGCCCGGTATCGGGATCGCGGCAGGGTACTTGCGGCCGTCGTGATGGAGCGTGAAGCGGGTGCCCATCGCGTCCACGACCAGGTCGCTGGCCCGGTAATCGGCCGCCGCCTCCAGGCCGTACGTGGTGACCGCGCCCGGCATCAGGGCCATGATCTCGGCACTGACGGGATCGTCGGCGTTGACCACCGCGCGCTCGCACAGCCCGGCGAAGAGCCGCAGCTTGGCTTGCTTGTAGTGCTCCATGGTCCCGTGGTCGTCCAGGTGGTCCTGCGTGAGATTGGTGAAGACACCGATGCCGACGGGCACATGGTCCAGGCGCCGCTCAAGCAGCCCCATGGACGTGGCCTCGAGCACCACGCTGCTCGTGCCCCGGTCGCGCATGTGGCCGAGAAGGTAGTGCAGATCCGGTGACTCGGGAGTGCTCAGCACCGACCGGGGCATAGGTATCCGCTCCGTGCCGATCCTGCTGCCCGAGGTGCCGATCACCCCCACCTGCACGCCCTCGGCCAGCCTGAGAACCGATTCGACCATGTACGAGACGGATGTCTTGCCGTTCGTCCCCGTGATCGCCATGACGTCCATCGCGCGGCCCGGATCGCCGTAGTACCGGGAGGCGGCGAGCGAGGCCGCCACCCGCGCGTCGGTCACCCGCACCACGCAGACCCGCCCGGCCGTGCCCGCGTCCAGCGGTGGCACGGCGCCCTCGGCGAGGACCGCCACCGCCCCCCGTTCCAGTGCCCGGGCGATGCCCCCGGGCCCGCCCTCCTGATGGCCGGGTACGGCGACATACAGCGATCCCGGCGTCACCTGCCCCGCGTCGAAGGTCATTCCCGCGGTGACCGGGACGTCCGGGTCGCCGCGCAGAACGTGGTGGTCGTGTCCGTTGAGCAGTGCGCTGAGCTTCACTTCAATCCCCTCGAAGGCGGGTCCGCGCACACCGCGCACGCCCGGCCCGGGGGCAGGGGTGACGGCGAGCCGGAGTCCGCGGTGAAACGCGTAAGGCGAGCGGGGGCCCCACAGGGGGGATATCTGCGTACGGGCCGAAGGGCCGGGACGGCCGAGGAACGCTACCTGTGCTCCGCGCGACCGATCGCCGAGAACCGGACCGGGTCGTAGAGGGCCGAGCACAGATGGCCGGGCGGAGCAGGGACCTGCCCGACACCGCTTCAGTGTACGTCCGCACCGGCTCCCGGCAGACGCGTCGGAAAACCGCTGGTCCCGCGACCGCCCCCGGCCCCGCGATCATTGTCCGGTTCGTCCGCCGCTGCCTCTGGGCGGGGCGAGTTCAGCCTGAGGGGCCCGGAAGGGGATCTCAACTGGCTTTATCCATGTACCTCTTGACGTGAATACGTCACTCGGTATGGTCTAGTCCAACGGCGGGAGACGTTCCGGAAAGCCGCAGCCCCGGTACGCCGGTGCGCCTCCTGACCGCGCATCCCCCTGTGCCGGTGCCCCTCCTGACCGCACATCCCCCCACCGCACGGCGGTCGGTCGCGCACGCGCCGGCCGTCCAAGGAGTGATCCCCCCATGCGTCCTCGTGTACTTGCGGCACTGACCGCCACCGCGTCCGTCGCCGCGCTCACCCTGCTGACCCTCGCGCCCAACGCCTCCGCGGAGAAGGCGGACAAGACGGTCGCGGACAAGAGCGCCGCCGCGGCCGAGTTCCCCGTCAGCGAGTCCCAGTTCAACCAGATGTTCCCGAACCGGAACTCCTTCTACACCTACAGCGGCCTGAAGGCGGCGCTCAGTGCCTATCCCGACTTCACCGGCACGGGCAGCGACACCGTACGCAAGCAGGAGGCCGCGGCCTTCCTGGCGAACGTCAGCCACGAGACGGGCGGCCTGGTCCACGTCGTCGAGCAGAACACCGCCAACTACCCGCACTATTGCGACAGTTCCCAGCCGTACGGCTGCCCGGCGGGCAACGACAAGTACTACGGACGCGGCCCCATCCAGCTCAGCTGGAACTTCAACTACAAGGCCGCGGGCGACGCCTTGGACATCGACCTCCTGAACAACCCCGACCTCGTGCAGAACGACGCGGCCGTGGCGTGGAAGACCGGCCTCTGGTACTGGAACACCCAGAACGGTCCGGGGACGATGACGCCGCACAACGCCATGGTCAACGGCGCGGGATTCGGCGAGACGATCCGCAGCATCAACGGCAGCCTGGAGTGCGACGGGAAGAACCCCGAGCAGGTGCGGAGCCGGATCGACAACTACACCCGGTTCACCGGGGTGCTCGGCGTCCCCACGGGCGACAGGCTCAGCTGCTGAGAAAGCCCCGGCGACGGGGCGCCGTCGTTCTCCCCCTCGCCCCGCCGGCTTCGATCCGGCGGGGCGAGGGGTGATTTTCGGCCAACATTAATGTAGCGCTCAACGATCCGCCGAGGGGGTCTGGTTGGGTCAGGAAGTGATCAATAGCCTGTGGAGCATTGCTGTTCTCTGACCTAGGAGCTCCATGTCCACCGCGCAGCAGGTCCCCGACATCCTCTCGCCCGAGTTCGCCAAGGACCCGTATCCGGCCTACCAGGTGATGCGCGAGACCGCGCCGCTCTTCTGGCACGAGGCGACACAGAGCTGGATCGTCTCGCGGTACGAGGACGTCGAGCGCGTCTTCAAGGACAAGAGCTCCCAGTTCACCACCGACAACTACGACTGGCAGATCGAGCCCGTACACGGCAAGACGATCCTCCAGCTCAGCGGCCGGGAGCACTCGGTGCGCCGCGCGCTCGTCGCACCGGCGTTCCGCGGCAGCGACCTCCAGCACAAATTCCTGCCCGTCATCGAGCGCAACTCCCGCGAACTCATCGACACCTTCCGGCACACCGGCAGCGTGGACCTGGTCGCGGACTACGCCACCCGCTTCCCCGTCAACGTGATCGCCGACATGCTCGGCCTGGACAAGGCCGACCACGCCCGCTTCCACGGCTGGTACACCACCGTCATAGCCTTCCTCGGCAACCTGGCCGGCGACCCCGAGGTCGCCGCGGCGGGCGAGCGCACCCGGGTCGAGTTCGCCGAGTACATGATCCCGATCATCCGGCAGCGCCGGGACAACCTCGGCGACGACCTGCTCTCCACGCTGTGCGCCGCCGAGGTGGACGGCGTACGGATGAGCGACGAGGACATCAAGGCCTTCTGCAGCCTGCTGCTCGCGGCGGGCGGCGAGACCACCGACAAGGCGATCGCCAGCATCTTCGCCAACCTCCTGCTGCACCCCGAGCAGCTCGAAGCCGTCCGGCAGGACCGCAGCCTGATCGCCCGCGCCTTCGCCGAGACCCTGCGCCACACTCCGCCCGTCCACATGATCATGCGGCAGTCGGCGACCGACGTGGAGGTCACCGGCGGCACCATCCCCGCGGGTGCCACCGTCACCTGCCTGATCGGCTCGGCCAACCGCGACGAGCGGCGCTACGGCGACCCGGACCGCTTCGACATCTTCCGGGACGATCTGACCACGACGACCGCGTTCTCCGCCGCCGCCGACCACCTCGCCTTCGCCCTGGGCCGGCACTTCTGTGTGGGCGCCCTGCTCGCCAAGGCAGAGGTGGAGATCGGCGTCGACCAGCTTCTCGACGCGATGCCGGACGTACGGCTCGCGAAGGGCTTCGACCCCGTCGAGCAGGGCGTGTTCACCCGCGGACCGCAGTCGCTGCCGGTGGAGTTCACCCCCGTCACCGCCTGACCACCACCTGGCCCGCCGGGGCGCCACCCGAAAGCGGCGCCCTGGCGGCAGCTCAGTGCGCCACGGGCGTGAACTGCACCGGCAGCGACGCGAGGCCCCGCATCCAGATGGACGGGCGCCAGGTCAACTCGTGCGGCTCCACCGCGAGAACGAGGTCGGGCAGCCGCTCCAGAAGCGTCTCGACCGCGGTCCTCGCGATGACGTCGGCGAGCAGCGGAGCCGGGTAGGGGCAGCGGTGCTCGCCGTGGCTGAAGGAGAGATGCGCGGAGTTCTCCGGGCCGACGTGAGACTCCGGCCAGATCTGCGGATCAGTGTTGGCCGCCGCGAGGCCGAGCACCAGACAGTCGCCCGCCCGGATCTGCCGCCCGCCGAGCTGCGTGTCGCGCACCGCCCAGCGGCCGATGAAGTTCTGGGTCGGCGTGTCGAGCCACAGCACCTCATTGAGCGCCTCGCCCACGCTCAGCCGCCCGCCGGACACGTTCAGGGCGAACCGCTCGTCGGTCAGCATCAACCGCAGCGTGTTGCAGATCCAGTTGGCCGTCGGCTGCTGCGCCGCCGCGATGACCGAGATCAGGTCCTGGACGATCTCCTCGTCGGTCAGGCCCGCCGGGTGCCGGAGCATCCGCGAGGTGATGTCCGCCCCCGGCTTCTCCCGCTTCTCCTTGACCAGCCGCTGGATGCGCTCCCCGACGCGCGTGTACGCGGCCACGGGGTCGTCGCCCTCGTGCGCGTCGAGCGAGATCCGCAGGTCGTCCACGAGTTGCTGCGTGTCCGTGCTCGCGTCGGGCATGCCGCACATCTGCACCGCGGCGATCATGGGCAGCGCGTGGGCGTACGCGTCCATCAGCTCCGCCTGGCCGCTGCCGGCGAACGAGGCGATGAGACGGTCGGCGATGCGGGCGCTGTCCCGCGCGAGTTCGAACTGGTCGACCCCCTCCAGGGCCTCGGTGATCACCCCGGCCCGCCGCTGGTGCTCGGCGCCCTCGGTGAACAGGACCGAGGGCTGATAGCCGACGAACGGCATCAGCGGCCAGTCGGCGGGAATGTTCTCCCACTGGTTCCAGCGGCGCGAGTCACGGGCGAACAGCTCGTCGTGTCCCGTCACATAGCTGACCTCGGAGTACCCGAGCACCAGCCACGCGGGGACGTCACCGTCGAGAAGGACCGGCGCCACCGCGCCGTGCTCCCTGCGCAGGCTGCGGTAGAGCTGCGAGGGCGTCTGCTGGTACTCCAGACCGCCCAGGCGCACCGCGCCGGAAGGCGCGCCGCCGCCCGCGTGGGCCGGGCAGCCCGGCGGAGCGCTCTGCTCGGAAGAGAGTCCGGTGGGCTCGGTCACGGTGTCATCTCCTGGGCCATGGCCAGTGCGTACAGGTGGTCCACGAGGGTGATCAGGACGTCCTTGCCCGACGACCTCACCCGTGCGTCGCAGTCGATCAGCGGCACATGGTCGGGCAGCGCGAGGGCCTGACGGATCTCGTCCAGGGAATGGGGAGAGGCGTCGTCGAACCGGTTGACGGCCACCACGAACGGCGTCTTGTGGTGCTCCAGGCGGTCGATGGCGTACCAGGAGTCGTCCATCCGCCGTGTGTCGACCAGGACGACCGCGCCGAGGGTGCCGGAGAAGAGCCGGTCCCACAGGAACCAGAAGCGCTCCTGGCCGGGCGCGCCGAACAGATAGAGCACCACACGCTCGTTGAGACTGATCCGGCCGAAGTCGAACGCCACCGTCGTGGTGGTCTTGGCGGCCACGTCCGACGTCTCGTCGACGCCGATGCCGGCCTGCGTCATCACCTCTTCGGTGTTCAGCGGCCGGATCTCGCTGACCGACCGGACCAGGGTGGTCTTGCCGACCCCGAAGCCGCCGACGACGACGATCTTCAGGCCGGTCTCGGCCGTGTCGGACAGGGGCATACGGGAGGGCAGCTCAGATGTTGCGGAGCCCATGGAGCACCTCCTTGAGAAGGGCGGAATCGGGGATCGCGGCGGCCGAGCCGGCCGCGCGGGGATGGCGGGCGGTGATCCGGCCCATCGCGAGCAGGTCACCGAGGAGGATCCGCACCACCGTGATCGGCAGCTTCATCTCCGCGGCGACCTCCACCACGGCCGTCGGATGCTTGCACGTCTCGAGGATCCGTACGTGCTCCGACTGCATGCCCGCCGTCGGCTCGCACTCGCTCACCACCAGCGTGACCAGGTCGAACGAATCGTCGTCGGCCCGGCTGCGGCCACCGGTGACGGTGTAGAGCCGGTCCGGATCACCGACGTCCACCGGCCTGCGCGGCGTCACGAGGAGCCGCTTCCCTCGACGTGCGCGCGCGGCTCGGCGCGCAGATGCTCACCGATCTGCTCGACCAGCTCCGTCATCTGGTGGCCCACCACGCCGGGATCGGAGTTCTCCTCCGCCACCACCGCCAGGTGCGCTCCCTGCCCGGCCTCGACGATGAAGAGCAACCCGCCGTGGAACTCGGTCATCGAGTGCCGGACGCCGCCGGTCCCGTCGCCGAACTCCACCGACGCCCCCTGGGCCAGCGCCTGGATGCCGGAGCAGATCGCGGCCAGCTGGTCAGCCTGGTCGAGCGTCAGGTGCTCGCTCCAGCACAGTTTCAAGCCGTCCCGCGAGAGCACCAGGGCGTGCCGCGTACCGGGGGTGCGCTTGAGGAGGCTCTGCAGGAGCCAGGTCAGGCTGTTGTCAGTGGTCTGCATGGTAGGCGGGGCGAGATGCGCCGGATTGCCGGTCACCTGCCCGTCCCTCCAATCTCACGATCTCGAGCGGGGAAGGGGGCGCCAGAGCCCGGGCGCCGTGCGGGAGGCTTCGGTCTACTCGGCGGGCGGCGGCCCGGAATCGGCGGGGAAGTCGGGCGCCGCGGGGGAGCCGGGCACCTCGCCCGCGGCCTGCCGGCCGCGGTGGAAGGCGCCGAAACGGGAACCGGCGTCGCGCGGCGGCAGCCCCGCGTCACCGGAGAGCGTGCCGGCCCCCGCGGCGGCGTCGGACGCCGCCCTGCGCTGCTGCCGCTCACGCTCGGCCTCGGCCATGGTGCGGCCGGGGGCGCGCACGGGCAGGCCGTTGGCCGTGGCGGCGGCGGGGCGGGGCTGAGCGGGCGGGGGAGTGGGCTCGGCCGCGGGAGCGGGCGCGGGCAGCACGGGGGCCGCGGGTGCCTGTGCGGCGACGGTGTCCGGGGCGGCCGCGGTCTCCGGCGCCTGCGGTGCGGGCGCTTGCTGTGCCGGCGCTTGCGGTGCGGGCGCCTGCGGGACCGGTACGGGCGCCGGCTCGGCGCTCCGGGGAGCGAGGTGCTGCGGGGCGGGGTCGCGCTGCTGGGCCAGGAGCTGCGGCGGCAGGAGCACCACGACGCCGGTGCCCCCGCGCGAGGAGGGGCGGAAGTTGACGCTCATGCCGTACTTGGCGGCGAGCCGCCCGACCACGGCGAGGCCGAGGCGGGTGCCCTGCAGCGAGGCCAGGTCCGTCACGTGCCCGGAGACCGACTCCTCCGCACGGCGCATCGCCGCGTCGGCCATCTTCAGGCCGCTGTCCTCGATCGTGACGACGATCCCGGCGCTGCGCTCCTCCACGTAGACGTGCACCTCGTCGATGGGCGGGGAGAAGTTCGCCGCGTTGTCCATGAGCTCGGCGAGTACGTGCATGACGCCCTCGGCGGCGAACCCGGCGATGGCCACGGTGGTCGAGCAGTGCAGCCGCACGCGCTGGTACGCGGAGATCCGGCCCACCGCGCCCCGCAGGATGCTCTCCATGACGATCGGCTTGTTCCAGGCGCGGCTGGAGCGGCCGCCCATCAGCAGGGCGAGACGGTCGGTCATCAGGCCCAGCTGGGAGGTGCTGTGGTCGAGGCGCAGCAGGTCACCGAAGACCTCGACGCCGTGCCGCTCCTGCATGTCCCGCAGGTCGGCGAGCATGCCCACGGACTTGGCCTGCACCCGGCTCAGCGCCTTGGCGGAGGCCGCCTGGGCGGCCGCGGCGCGCCGCTCGCTGTAGGCCAGCTCCCGTACGAACGATTCTGCGGGCACCCGCAGCAGGGGATTGTGCGGCCAGTCGAGTCCGGCGAGGACCGTGTCCGCGCTGGCACCTTCGCGCAGCCGCTCGATGGCGGTGGGCAGGGTGACCGCGGTCAGCTGGTCCAACTCCTCGGCAGCTTGGGCGAGTTGCCCCTGTGCCTGGTCACGCCGGGATTCTATGGAGGCGGCGTGCCGCAGGGTCTCCTCCACCACGGAGGCGAATTCCTGCACGACCCGACGCAATTGCGGATCCGACGGCGGCGCGGTCTGTGCGAGGGTCTCGTGCGCGCTCGCCCCGTCCCGCAGCCGCTTCACGACGGTCGGCAGCGTGACGTTCACCAGATGCGCGGACTCGGCGCCGTGGCGGGCCAGTTGCGCCTTGAGGGCAGCGGCCTCGGCATGGTCCGCGGCGGCGGCCGCGCGGACCCGCTTGACGAGCAGTGAACCGGTCACGAGGGAGACCGCCAGACAGAGCCAGCCTGCCGCGACGGAACCCGTCACCCAGGCGCGGGCGTTGTCGGGGGCCGCGACGCACGCGGCGGCGCCGGCCGCGGCGGTCACGACCAGGACGATCAGGGGTACCGCCGACGCGCGCTGCCGCGGCTTCGCTATTCGGTGCGGGCTGGGGGGAGCAGGCACGGGCATTCAGCGGTCCCTCGGTCCTTGGGTGCAGGTGAGCAACGAGCCGACCGACTACGCGTCGGCCGCGGGCCCGGCGAGAACACCAAAGAGGACGGCGATCTTCCGGACCACACACCGCGCCATGCTAGTCACCCCGCGGGGTGACGCGGACGGTGAGGCGGAACAGTCCCCCGTGGAGAGGACTTCGTCGTGATCCCGTCCCCTCGAACATGGCTGCGTGGTAGTGGAGTTCGACTCTGTGCCGGTGATCATACGGCCGATCGGCCCCAAGCGGAGACCTTCGTTCAGGGTCGGTCTCGTACGGGCCGACGAGGTGCATGGCCGCGGCCGGGCAGGGCACCCGGACAGTCACGAGGCGGCCGGTCGGGACGGCCGCCGCCCCCTGTCACCGACTTCACGAACCCCGCCCACTTCGACTTCAGAGGATCCCCATGGCCGTACGGAAGACACCCGTTCTCGTCCTGGACTGTGCCCAGCCCGAAGACCTCGCGGAGTTCTACGCGGGGCTGCTCGGCGGCACGGCGAGACTGAGCAAGGACCCCGACTACGTCGAGGTCTTCGACGAGGACGGCATCCGCCTGGCGATCCACCGGGACTACGGTTACGCGCCTCCGAGCTGGCCCCGGCCGGAGGACTCGCAGCAGGCGCACCTGAGGATCCTGGTGGCCCGCGGCGACATGGACGAGGCGGAGCGCGAGGCCGTCGGCCTCGGCGCCCGGCCCGTGGACACCAAGGACAACTCGGGCCCCCGTGACACCCGGACCTACAGCGATCCGGCCGGCCATTCGTTCATCCTGGCCGTTACCGCCGACTGACCGAGGCCCCTGCCCGCCCCGCGGGTCCCGCTCAGTCGGCGGGCTCGTCCGGCACCGGCTGGTCCGGGTGCACGCCGCCCGTGTGCGGCGCGCCGCGCCGGCCGGTGCCCGCCTCGTCCGTGTCCGGCACGTCGTCGTCGGCGTCCGGGGCGTTGCCGGTGGTGGCCGACTCGTCCTGCGGCTCCCAGTGGTCCTCTCCGTCCGACGCCTGCTGATCGGGCAGGTCCCTCGGCACGGGCTTGTCTTCCTCGTCCCGCGTTCCGGGCAGCTCCTCGCTCACGGTGTTCCTCCAGTGCTTCGTCACTTCGTTCCGCGCGGTCCCACGGCGGCTTCCGGTGCGGTGCCCCGGCTACCCGTCGTCGCGGCGGCGACACCTCGTACGGGTTCACGGTGGACCGCGGACGCCGGGCGGGCCACACGGGCGGGGCCGGATGCGGTAGCCCCGGGCACCGTGCGCCGCCCCGCACACGGGCGTCACGGGCGCCAGTACAGCGCCGGGTCCGGGTGGTCGGTGAAGCCGAGGTCGCGGTAGAGCGGCTCGCCCTCGGGGGAGGCGTACAGATCCACGCGGGCCACCTCGCGTTCCCGGAACCAGCCGAGCAGGCCCCGCATGAGCGAACGGCTGTAGCCGCGCCGCCGGTGAGCCGGGTCGGTGACCACGCCGATCACGAGCCCGACCCGGCCGTTGCGCAGATGCGGGCCCGGAAGCCGCTGCTCGACCGAGCCGACGGCGCACGCGGCGAGGCCCCGCTCCCCGTCCACGACGAGAATCCGCATGCCGCCCGTGGCCGTCTGCTCCTTCAGGACCACGGACAGGGCATGGCGCCATCCGTCGTCCCCCGACGACGGGTCGAAGTACTCGCCGCCGAGATTCCCGAACAGCAGCGCCCGCAGGCGTACGAGCTCCGGAATGTCGTCCTGCGTCGCCTGCCGTACGCGGGCACGGTCTGCGTGGTTGCCGTGGTTGCCGTGGTCGAGGCGGTCTCCGTGGTCTTCGGTGCGTCGAGTCATGCCGGTCAGCCTGCTGTAATGGCCTTGTGCACCTCAACCCTTACGGCGAGGAGGTCGTGGACCTTAGCGGCATGGCCGCGGGCGACGACGCGCTGCTCGGTGTCAACGCGGGCTTCTTCGTCATGGAGGGCAAGGACGGTGTGCCGGGCGCGGCGGCGACCGGCGGCCGGATCGCGGCGGTGCTGCGCGGCGACGGCCTGCACCCCGAGTTCAGGAAGCTCACCACGCGGCTCCGGGTCCGCGCGGGCGCGGCGTCCGCGGTCGTGGACGGCGTCAACCGCGTGCCCGGCCTGGTGCGCAATTGCGGCGGTGTCGGCGGCGACGCCCCCACCCAGCGTCCGCAGCACGACGTGACCTGCACCGACCCGGACGAGATCGTGAAGTTCACCGACGAGCTCGGCGCGGACACCCCGGCGGGCGACGGCGTGGAGGCGGTCATCGACGCGGCCGGACGCGTCCGGGAGCTGCGTCCGCGCGGCGGCGTCGTGCCCGCAGGCGGCAGTGTCCTCGCGGGCATCGGCACCGGCGCCTCCTGGCTGCGTACGCATGCGAAGCCGGGCGGCGGAGTGAAGGTGCGGGAGCGGATCCTGGACGAGCGGGGCCGCGAGCTGGAGCTCGGGCCCGGGGACGACATCGTCAACGGCGGCCCCGAGCTGGTGCGCGACGGCAAGGTCGCGGTGAACTACGCGGGCGACGGCATCGAGCGCGCCGGCGACCGTTCCTTCGCCTACACCTGGGGCATCAAGCGCAATCCGCTCGGCCTCAATGAAGGGGCGGAGCTGATGAAGTCGCTCGGCGCGGTGCGTGCCATGGCCCTGGACGGCGGCGGCTCCGTGACGATGGCGGTGAACGGCAAGGTGATCAACTCGCCGTCGGACGGTTCCGAGCGCCCGGTGGGCGACGCGCTCCTGCTGTCGCGCTGACGCACCGACGCCGGTACTCGCACGATCCGCCACGGAGCGTCATGGACGCTACGGTCTGTGACGTACGGAATCGGGGCCGCTTCGTGACGGGAGGCGATCACGAGATATCTTGATGTCGAGCAATGTTGCAGACGTGGAGCGGAGCACCCGGTGACTGACTCGACCATCATCTACACCCAGACCGACGAGGCCCCTGCCCTCGCGACCTATTCGTTCTTGCCGGTGGTCAGGGCCTACGCCTCGACGGCCGGGGTCGGCGTGGAGAGCCGTGACATCTCCCTGGCGGGGCGCATCATCGCTCTCTTCCCCGAGTTCCTCGAGGAGAGCCAGCGCATCGACGACGCCCTCGCCGAGCTCGGCGAGCTGGCCAAGACGCCCGGCGCGAACATCATCAAGCTGCCGAACATCTCGGCCTCGATCCCGCAGCTGAAGGCGGCCGTCGCCGAGCTCCAGTCGCAGGGCTACGCGCTGCCGAACTACCCGGACGACCCGAAGACCGACGCGGAGAAGGACATCCGCGCCCGTTACGACAAGGTCAAGGGCAGCGCCGTCAACCCGGTCCTGCGCGAGGGCAACTCCGACCGCCGCGCCCCCGCCTCGGTGAAGAACTACGCCAAGGCGCACCCGCACCGCATGGGCGCCTGGACGGCCGACTCGAAGACGAACGTCGCCACCATGGGCGTCGACGACTTCCGCTCCACGGAGAAGTCCGCCGTCCTCGCCGAGGCCGACACGCTGCGCATCGAGTTCACCGGCGAGGACGGCAGCACCACCGTGCTGCGCGAGTCCGTACCGGTCCTCGCGGGCGAGGTCGTCGACGCCTCCGTGCTGCGCGTGGCCAAGCTGCGCGAGTTCCTCACCGCGCAGATCGCCAAGGCCAAGGCCGACGGCGTGCTGTTCTCCGTGCACCTCAAGGCCACGATGATGAAGGTCTCCGACCCGATCATCTTCGGTCACGTCGTGCGCGCCTTCTTCCCGAAGACCTTCGCCGCGTACGGCGAGACCCTGGCCGGCGCGGGCCTGACCCCGAACGACGGCCTCGGCGGGATCCTCAACGGCCTCGGCGCGCTGCCCGAGGGCGAGCAGATCAAGGCGTCCTTCGAGGCCGAGCTGGCCGAGGGCCCCGAGCTCGCGATGGTCGACTCGGACAAGGGCATCACGAACCTGCACGTGCCGTCGGACGTCATCGTCGACGCCTCGATGCCCGCGATGATCCGCACCTCCGGCCACATGTGGGGCCCGGACGGCGGCGAGCACGACACCCTCGCGGTGCTTCCCGACTCCAGCTACTCCGGCGTGTACCAGGTCGTCATCGACGACTGCCGCGCCAACGGCGCCTTCGACCCGGCGACGATGGGCTCCGTGCCCAACGTCGGCCTCATGGCGCAGAAGGCCGAGGAGTACGGCAGCCACGACAAGACCTTCGAGCTCGCCGCGCCCGGCACGGTGCGCGTGCTGAACCAGGCCGGCGACGTCGTCCTGGAGCAGGCCGTCTCCACCGGCGACATCTTCCGGATGTGCCAGACCAAGGACGCCCCGATCCGCGACTGGGTCAAGCTGGCCGTCAACCGCGCCCGCGCGACCGGCTCGCCCGCCGTGTTCTGGCTCGACGAGACCCGCGCGCACGACGCGCAGCTCATCGAGAAGGTCAAGGCGTACCTGCCCGAGCACGACACCGAGGGCCTGCAGATCGAGATCATGTCGCCGGTGGACGCGACCGCGTTCTCCCTGGAGCGCATCCGTCGCGGCGAGGACACCATCTCGGTCACCGGCAACGTGCTGCGTGACTACCTGACGGACCTGTTCCCGATCCTGGAGCTCGGCACCAGCGCCAAGATGCTCTCCATCGTTCCGCTCATGAACGGCGGCGGCCTCTTCGAGACGGGCGCGGGCGGCTCCGCCCCCAAGCACGTCCAGCAGCTGGTCCGCGAGGACTACCTGCGCTGGGACAGCCTGGGCGAGTTCCTGGCCCTGGCCTCCAGCTTCGAGCACCTCGCGCAGACCACGGACAACGCGAGCGCCCAGGTCCTCGCGGACACCCTCGACCGCGCCACGGCGACCTTCCTGGAGAACGACAAGTCGCCGACGCGTCGCCTCGGCGGCATCGACAACCGCGGCAGCCACTTCTACCTGGCCATGTACTGGGCCCAGGAGCTGGCCAAGCAGACCGCAGACGCCGAGCTCGCCAAGGAGTTCGCGCCGCTGGCCAAGACGCTGGTCGAGCAGGAGCAGACCATCGTCGACGAGCTGAACGCCGTCCAGGGCTCGCCCGCCGACATCGGCGGCTACTACCAGCCCGACCCGGCCAAGGCCGCCGCGGTGATGCGCCCGTCGCGGACGCTGAACAAGGCACTCGCCCTCCTCGGCTGAGCCCGAACGCGCCCGACACAGGCCCGCCCCGGCAGCGACACCGCTGCCGGGGCGGACCCGTATCCACCCCCGGGAACGGCGTCGGGCAGGATCACCTTCCATGGCACCGCCCCCGATCACATTCCCCTGGCCCACCACCCTGACCACGGACCGCCTCGTCCTGCGCCCGATCGAACCCGGTGACGTCCCCGCGATGACGCGCCTCTGGACGGACACGGAGGTCCGCCGCCATCTCGGCGGCCCGGTCGACGAAGAGACACTTCGCCTGCGCGAGCAGCACTGCGTCGGCGCCCGCGGCGCTTTCTGCGTGACGCTGCGTGCGGACGGGCCGGTCGTCGGCGGCGTCCAGCTGGAACCCGACCCGCGCCGGGCGGGACGCGCCGAGGTGTCGTATCAACTGCTGCCCGAGCACTGGGGGTTCGGGTACGGGCGTGAGGCGGTGGCCGCCGTGGTCGGCTGGGCGTGCGAGGCGACGGCCCTCGAAGGCTCGCAGGTGGTCGCGGTCACGCAGGAGGCCAACGGCCGGTCGCGTCGGCTGCTCGAGTCGATCGGGATGGAGCGGGCGGAGACGTTCGTCGAATGGGGCGCGGCGCAGGTCCTGTACGTCGCCGGTCCGCGGCGGCCGGATCGCCGGTGACGCGTGCGGCAATGCCCATTCCCTATTTCTGGAACGCGTTCTACTGTGTGCGCCGTCAAGCCCGAGCCGGGAGAGCCAGCGAACGCAGGAGGGGCCGTGCACCTCGAATACACGCCTGAGCAGCGGCAGTTGCGCACCGAGCTGCGCGCGTACTTCGCCGAGCTGGTGCCCGACAACCCCTACGCGCGATACGACGACCCCGCAGCGCAGAAGCAGTTCTACCGGGAGACCATCCGCAGGCTCGGCGCCGACGGCTGGCTCGGGGTCGGCTGGCCCGAGGAGTACGGCGGGCGCGGGCTCTCGCCGATGGAGCAGTTCATCTTCTTCGACGAGGCAGCCCAGGCAGGCGTCCCGCTGCCGCTGATGGCCCTGAACACCGTCGGACCGACCCTGATGCGGTACGGCACCGACGAACAGAAGGCGTACTTCCTGCCCAAGATCCTCTCGGGTGAGCTGGACTTCGCCATCGGCTACAGCGAGCCGGACGCGGGCACCGACCTCGCGGCCCTGAAGACGAGGGCGGTCAGGGAGGGCGACGAGGACACGGGCCACTACACGGTCAACGGGCAGAAGATCTGGACGACCAACGGCGACACCGCCGACTGGGTCTGGCTCGCCGTGCGCACCGACCCCGACGCCCCCGCCCACAAGGGCATCACCATGCTCCTCGTGCCGACCTCGGACCCCGGATACTCCTGCACCATCATCAACACCCTCGCCTCGCACGACACCACGGCCAGCTACTACGAGAACATCCGCGTCCCGGTCTCGCGCCGCGTGGGCGAGGAGAACAAGGGCTGGCGGCTCATCACCAACCAGCTCAACCACGAACGCGTCACCCTCGCCGCGCACGGCACCATGGCCATCCGCGCCTTCCACGACGTGCAGCGCTGGGCCGCCGACACCAAGCTCGCCGACGGGCGCCGCGTCATCGACCTCGGCTGGGTGCGCGGGCGGCTGGCCCGGACGCACGCCAAGCTGGACGCGATGAAACTCCTCAACTGGCAGATGGTGAACGCCGTCCAGGAAGGCACCCTCACCCCCCAGGACGCCTCTGCCGTGAAGGTCTACGGCTCCGAGGCGCGCAGGGAGGCGTACGCCTGGCTCATGGAGGTGGTCGGCTCGGCGGGCGCCCTCAAGGAAGGCTCCGCGGGCGCCGTGCTCCACGGCGAACTGGAACGCGGCTACCGCAGCGCCGTCATCTTCACCTTCGGCGGCGGCAACAACGAGATCCAGCGCGAGATCATCTCCTGGATCGGCCTGGGGATGCCGCGAGTACGCCGCTGACCCGGGGCCCTTTCCTCCGCTGCTCCCTGACCGGTCCTCACCGGTCGTCGTGCAGGGCGATGCTGACCGTGACGCTCTTGCCGACATTCTCGTGCCGCACCTCGAAGCGCTGGGCCACGGCCAGCACGATCTCCAGTCCGTGCTGGCCCACCCGGCCCGTGTCGGCGGCACGGGCCTGCGGCAGGACCGCCCCGGAGTCCCATACCGCCACCTCGACCGTTCCGTCGACGATACGCAGGTCCACCAGGACGGGGCCGGGAGCGTACTTGAGGGCGTTGGTCACCAGCTCGCTCACGACCAACTGCGTCAGATCCGTGGCGCGCCGCGAGACCCGCAGGCCGTGATCGGCCTGTATCCGGGCCAGGAAGCCGGCGGCCAGATGCCGTGCCCTGCCGATGCATTCGCTGGTCCCGTCCAGCTCGAAGGCGAACTCCGCGAACTCCGCAGTCCCAGCGATCTCACCGGTCTCTGCGGTCCCAGCGGTCCCAGCGGTCTCCGTGGCCGGTTCGTCCGGCGCTCTGCCGTCGTCACGCACGGCCCGGCCCGCAGATCATTCGCCCCATCTACCCGTTCCCGATCGTGCCGGCGATTCATGCCCGCGATGTTGGCCCGGTGCCCCTTGCGTACGTCCTCCCCGAACTGCCGGGCATCGTGTGTACGTTACCGCCGCGAGGACACACAGGGCCCGAAATGTGCAAGCATCGTCAGCATGTCTGAGGAACGAATGGCAAGCAGCGAACGAGCCCGGCAGGTCGAACAGTTCTCCATCGTGTCCACGCCGCTCGACGACGTCACCGTTCTCACGCTCGCCGGCGAGATCGACCTGGACACCAGCGTCCACGTACGCCAGGCGCTCGAAGCAGTCGGCGCGCCCGGTGCCCGCGTCGTCATCGATCTGCGCCGGGTCACCTTCATAGACTCCAGCGGCATCAACGTCTTCATCGCAGGTCACCGGGCTCTCACCGAGGTGGGCGGCAGGCTGCGGCTCGCCGGCCCCGCGGAGCCCGTGGCCCGAACACTGGAGATCGTCGGCATCGACACCCTCGTCGACATCTTTCCCACGCTCGGCGAGGCCCTCGACAGCTGACCCCTCCCGCGCCCCCTCCTCGGCCCGGCCGTTCATGATCCGTGCAAGTCGGCGGCGAGCAACGCGATGTCGTCGTCCTTGCCCCTGCCGAACGTGTCCAGGAGATGGTCGCTGAGGTCCTGCAGCCCGGCAGGACCGGTCGTGACCGCTTCCATGAAGGCGTCGAGCGTGGTGTTCAGCGACGTGTTGCGCACCTCCACCAGGCCGTCGGTGACGAGCAGCAGCCGGGTGCCCGGCGGTGTGGCCAGGGTCGTCGGGGCCGGGTGGGGCGCACGCAGCCCGAGTATCGGTCCGTGCGGAGTGTGGAAGCGCGCGCTGCCGTCCGGGCCGACGAGGAGCGGGGGGATGTGACCGGCGTTGGCGATCTGCACACGCCGGCCCCCCGTCTCGACGAGGACCAGGCAGAGGGTGGCCGTCACGGTCGGGTGAGAGTGGGCCAGGAGGGCTTCGAGGCGGTCGAGGACCTGCTGCGGCGGGTGTCCTTCGATGGCGTAGGCGCGCAGCGCGTGGCGCAGCCCGCCCATCACGATGGCCGCGCCGAGCGAGTGGCCCAGTACATCGCCTATCGCCAGCAACAGGCCGTCGTCGGTGGGGATCGCCTCGTAGAAATCGCCGCCGATCTCCGCGTTCTCGGAGGCGGGCAGATAGCGGAAGGCCAGGTCGACGCCGTCGACCGCGGGAAGATCGTTCGGCAGCAGGGAGCGTTGCAGGGCGAGGGCGAGCGTGTGTTCCTCGTTGTAGGTCCGCAGCGCTTCGAGCGCCAGCGCGCAGGCGTGGGCCAGCTGTTGGAGAAGGTGTTCGTCGTCCGTCCCGGTGAGCGCGTCGGCGGGGACGGCGAGGCAGACAGGGGGGCGCCCGCGCTTGGTCCGCGCCACCGCCATGGCGATGTGCCCGCCGAGGTGCCCGGTGCCGAGCAAAGCCTGCCACTGCCCCCGCGCGATCCGGGTGACCGTCGCACCGGTGCCGTCGCCCAGGCTCTGCTGGAGCAGCCGGTCGAGAACATCCGGCCGTGCCGCGTACGTCCGGACCGGGGCGGTCGGCCCGTCGCTCGTGCTGTGCACCGCCTGCCCTTCGGGCGACAGGAAGACCGCGCCGGCCGGGGATGACAGCAGCCGCGCGGCGCCCGAGGTGGCCGCGGAGGCGAAGGAGTGGAAGCCGACGGCGCTGTAGACGGACATGGTCGCCTGGTTGAGGGTGAGGAGCTGCCCCGCGAGTTGCTCCGCCCGGCGCCGCGCTCTCGCGTAGCGCAGCGTGGCGGTGACCGTGGCGAGCAGCTCGCCGGGGTCGAGGGGCTGGTTGAGGTAGGTGTCCGCGCCCCGCCGAAGCCCTTCGGCGTGATCCTCCGCGCTGACGGCCGACGCGGAGATGTGGATGACGGGCAGGGCGGTGGTGCGGGCGTTGCTCTTGATCTGCTCGCTCAGCTCGAAGCCGCTCATGTCCGGCAGGCGCACGTCCACGATGGCGATCTCCGGCAGGGGGGCGTCTGCCGCGGCGAGGTGCTTGAGGCCCTCGCCCGCGTCCTTCGCGCCGATCACGACGTGGCCCGCGCGCTCCAGCCAACTGGTGAGGAGGTAGAGGTTGGTCTCGCTGTCCTCGACGACCAGGATGGTGGCGGGATCGGTGTCCCGGGAGCTGTCGGTCACTGGGTGCCTCCGCCGGTCTCGTCGCCGTGGTCGCCTTGTCCGTGCACCGGGAGGAGCACCTCCACGCGTGTGCCGACCCCCGGAGTGCTGGTGAGCTTGATTGTGCCCCCCAGGAGTTCGGTGAGGGTGCGGGCGTAGGGGAGGCCGAGGCCGGTTCCCGCGTGCCCGCTCTGATGGGGGCCCCGGACCTGGTAGAACTCCTCGAAGACACGGCCGATTTCCGCTGCCGGGATCCCGACTCCCGTGTCGGTGATCGTGACGTGCAGCGACGGCGAAGGCCCGTCCTCGGTCACCGCGACGTCCAGCCGCACTTCACCCTCATCGGTGAACTTGCAGGCGTTGGACATCAGATTGCGCAGGACGTGCGTGAGGAGTTTCTCGTCCGTGATCACCGTGGGGAGATCCCGCAGGTCCGGGGTGACGAGACAGACCCCCTTGCCTCCGTAGGTGCCCTCGAAAGTGGCGCTCAGCTGGGTCACGAGCAGCCGCAGATCGACCGGGCCGCGCTCGACGTCGAGCAGGCCCGATTCGGCTTTGACGACGTCCAGCAGATCGCTGACGAGGGACAGGACCGTCTGCCCCGACGCCTCGATCAGTTTGATCTGCTGTCGTTGTTCGGCCGAGACCGGCTCCGAACCGGCGTCCAGCAACAGGCGGGCCAGGGCGACGACGGAGTTGATCGGTGCGCGCAGTTCATGGCTGATGTTGGTCCAGAACCGCGTCTTCGCCTCGCTGGCCTCCCGGATCTGCCGGGACTTCTCGTCCAGTTCCGAATGCAGGGCGAGCACACCGATGTTGGTGGTCTCGAGCTCCTTGGCGAGCTCGGAGTAGAGGGCGAGCACTCCCTGGTTGGTCTCCTCGAGCTCCCTGTTGAGCCGGCGCAGGTCCTCACGCTGGGCCCGGGTCTCCTCCAGCGTCGCGACCAGATCCCGGGTCTGGGCCCTGAGGAAGTCGGCCTCCGTGGTCGCGTCGGGCTGGACCAGACACCGGACCAGGCGGTCGTCCATGTCGTCGGCCATGAGGCCGTTCGCGGGCAGCGGCTGGCGGATGCTGACGCGGCCGCGCGCCCCGTCGGACGTGTGCTCGATCGCCACGATACGGGAGACCAGTTCAAGGACCTCGGGCGTCGGCTGCCCGCGGTCCCATTCGAGCGTCACGACGAGAGTGGGCTGCTCGCCGGACTCCGAACGGAAGGAGACGGTGCCCGGGCCGCGGCCTAGCCGGTCCCGGCCCAGCTCGCTCAGTGCCGTGGCGAGGCGGACCTGGTCCTGCTGCTCCAGGCCGAGCGCCGCGGCAGCCCGCTGCGCGCCGCGCCTGAGCCGGAACACGTCCTGCGCCGAGGCAAGGGCGAGGGAAGCCGCCGTGGGCAGCGGGGGGCCCGCGACGGCGACCAGAGCCCCGGGGCCCTGTCGGGGAGAGTCAGCCGGCATGGCCGTCCAGCCCTTCGCTGATCACCAAACCCCCTTTGCCACCACCACACTGGCATCGTCCCGGCGTACCCCGGCTTCGCGCAACAGCTGCCCGGCCACGACGAGCGGCGAGTGGTGCAGGAGTCCGGGGAGCGCCGTGTGATCCCATCGTTCGGTGAGTCCGTCGGAATGCATGGCCAAGGCACCGCCCTCGGGCAGCGGTTCCTCGTAGGTCCGCAGTCGACGCATGTTCACGCCGACGATGCCCGGCACCGACAGCAGAGTCTTGCGTCCGTCGTGACCGAGGAGGAAGCCGCTGATGTTGCCGATGCCGCAGTACTGCACCCGTCGTGCCGCCGGGTCGATCCTGGCAACTGCCGCCGCGCCGCCCCGCGTTCCGCGCAGAGCATCGTGGATCGCTCTCATGATCCCTTCCGGGTCGGTGACGGGAGTGTCACCGAATGCCGCTACGGCAGCCGCGCTTGCCCGGGCCGCCAACGGGCCGTGTCCGAGCCCGTCGCACATCATGACCAGAACGGCGGGGCGGCCGGAGCCGGTTGTGGTGGTGTCGAGTCGCGCACTCCAGGCGTCACCACAGGTCGTCTCACCGCTGATGGGCCGTGTCATGCCGGAGACGCACTGCTGCCCGGCCGCCATGGCCGCCGTCACTCCCCGGTCGTCCGCGCGGCGGGACCAGAACTGCGCCGCCATGACCGTCCCCTTGCCGGGCACGGAATGGACGTCGAAGTGGTCGGCGAGCCTGGCCACGGCGCCGAGTCCGATGCCGAGCGACCCGGCGCTGGAGGCCCCGTCGGTCAGCGAGGCGGCCACGTCGGCCATGCCGGGCCCCGAGTCGACGGTGACGAACTCGACCGCGGCTTCGTCATCGGTGTGCAAGGTCCGCAGCAGCAGCGCGCCGTCCGTGGCATGTCGCTGGATGTTGGTGGCGGCCTCCGTGACGGCCAGGGCGACCTCGGCGGCACGATGTGTGTCGAGGCCGATTCTCCGGGCCAGCGCGGCCGCCGCTCCGCGAGCCGACGCCGACAGGGACGGACCGTCGCGGAACCAGCTCATGTCCCTGCCGGCCAGAATGGTCCGGGTATTCACCGGGCCCACTTGATGACGGTGACCGTGGTGCCCACGCCGACCTCCGTGACGAGGTCGAACTCGTCGACGAGGCGGCGGGCGCCGCTGAGTCCCAGGCCCAGGCCGGAGCCCGAGGTCCAGCCGTCCGTCATCGCGAGATTCACGTCCGCGATGCCGGGACCGCTGTCCTCGAAGAGCGCCGCGATGCCCCGGCGGCCGTCCTTCTCGACGAGCCCCGCCTTGACGGCTCCGCCACCCCCGTAGACGAGGGTGTTGCGCGCCAGCTCGCTGGCTGCCGTGATCATTTTCGTCTGGTCGACGAGGGAGAGCCGGCACCGCTGCGCCAGGACGCGGATGGTCTGCCTGATGCTCACCACGTCCCTGTTGTGCGTGATGGCATAGATCTGCGGCGCCTCGTCAGGCAGCCAGGGCGCTGTCACGCCTCGTCCGAAATGGTGGAGCGCCGCAGCCGCGCCAGTCCCTTTTCGAGGTCGAGAGCCGTGCTCACGCCGCCCAGCGAGAGTCCGAGTTCGACGAGGGTGATGGCGACGGCGGGCCGCATCCCGACCACCACGGTCTCGGCGTCGAGCATGCGGGAGATCTCCGCGATCGTCGCCAGCATGCGCCCGACGAAGGAGTCGACGATCTCCAGCGCCGTGATGTCGATGATGACGCCGCGGGCGGCGCGGCGCACGATCTGCTCGGCCAGGTCCTCCTGCAACCGCAGGACGGTCTGGTCCTCCAGGTCGAACTGGATGGAGACCACGAGCACCTCGCCGATCCGCAGGATCGGTACCCGCTCGGTCACAGCTGCCCGGCCTTGCGGGCGACCATCTCGACGCCCGACTTCCTCAGGGCCAGCTTGAGCGCGTCCGCGAGGCTCGCCTTGGTGACGATGCCGTCGAACTCGATGCCGAGCGCCACGATCGTCTGCGCGATCTGCGGGCGGATGCCGGAGACGGTGCACTCGGCACCCATGAGGCGGGCCGCGACGATGGTCTTCAGGAGATGCTGGGCCACCTGGGTGTCCACCGCCGGTACGCCGGTGATGTCGATGATGGCCTGCTCGGAACCGGTCTCCACCAGCGCCTGCAGCAGCTTCTCCATGACGACCTGGGTCCGCGCGGAGTCCAGCGTGCCCACCAGGGGAACGGCGATGACGCCGTCCCACAGCCGCACCACGGGCGTGGACAGTTCCATCAGCTGTTCGGCCTGCGCGGAGATGAGCTCCTCACGGGTCTGTGTGTACGTCTCGATCGTGAACAGGCCGAGCCCGTCCAGTACGCGGCTGAGGCGTCCGAAGGCACGGATCTCCTCGGAGGTCCCGTCCTGGAGCACGGGTTCGAGGACCTGCTTCAGCGCGAATACGCCCACCGCCGTCTCCGTGGGCGAGAACCCCTGCCGTGCGCGGTTTCTCGACAGCTCCGTCAGCAGGGCCCGCACTTCCGACATCTGCTCGTCGTGCACGTCGGCGGCGCCCTGGCCCAGCGCCTGCACCAGCGCTTCGTGCAACTCGCCCAGCTCACGGCTCAGTTCGGCGACACTCACCCGGCCTTTCAGCGTGCCCGCGACCTGCTTAACCCATTCACCGGCCACGTCCCGCCCCTCGACCGACAGCAACCCCACCAGCTCGACCGCAGTGCCCTGTTCAGCCACGTGACTACCCCCCACATCTGTCATATTCGACCTCGCGCCGCAGCGTACGGCACGGGCAGGTGACGAAAGAGCTGATCCGGTGAAGCTCACCGATCCGGGTTTCCCATGCCGGTCATTCCGTGCGGCGCGATGTATTGACACGGTCCGGGGGGCGGGGCCAGCATCACTCCCACGTTAATTAACTACCTAGTGCGTTAACTGAAAGCACGTGCCGGGTGCGCACCGCTCGCCACCCGTACCGGCGTCCCACGGCGCCGACCCCCGTCCCCCGCGCCCCGCCCGAACCCCGACGGCCGGGCCGCTCTCCACCGAGGAGTTCACGTGTCCGCTCACCCACAGGCCGACCAGGACCCGGCCGTCCCGCCCCGGGGCAGGCCGCGCAAGGCAGCCTTCGCCGCCTGGATCGGCAGCGCGCTGGAGTACTACGACTTCTTCATCTACGGCAGCGCCGCCGCCCTGGTCTTCCCCAAGGTCTTCTTCGACCCGGACGATCCGGCCACCGCCACCCTGATCTCCCTGGCGACCTTCGGCGTCGCCTACGCGGCCCGCCCGCTCGGAGCCCTCGTGCTCGGCCACTTCGGCGACCGGCTCGGCCGCCGCAAGATCATGGTCTGGACGCTGATCCTGATGGGGCTCTCCACCTTCCTCATCGGCTGTCTGCCCACGTACGCGCAGGTCGGCACCATCGCTCCGGTGCTGCTCGTGCTGATGCGGGTCTTCCAGGGCCTGTCCGCGGCCGGCGAGCAGGCCAGCGCCAACGCGATGACGCTGGAGCACGCGCCCGAACACCGGCGCGGCTACTACACGAGCTTCACCCTCAACGGGACCCAGGCCGGCCAGCTGCTCGCGACCCTCGTCTTCGTGCCGGTCGCCGCACTGCCGGACGAGCAGCTCTACAGCTGGGGCTGGCGCATTCCGTTCCTGCTCAGCGCCTTGGTCGCCGTCGCCGGGTACGTCATCCGGCGCACCCTGGAGGAGACCCCCGTCTTCCAGCAGGTCTCGGCCGAGCAGAAGGTGGCCAAGATGCCGCTGGCGGAGCTGCTCAGGAACCACTGGGCGGACGTGCTGCGGGTCGTCGCGGCAGCACTGATCGCGACGGTCAGCACGATCTTCTCCGTCTGGGCCCTCTCGTACGCCACGAGTGACGCGGTCGGCCTCGACAAGACGGGCATGCTCTGGGTCGCGGGCAGCGCCAACGCGGTCGCCCTGCTCGCCATCCCCCTCTGGGCCAGGCTCTCGGACCGGATCGGCCGCAAGCCCGTCTTCCTCGGCGGCGCGATCGGCAGCGGGGTGATGATCTTCGTCTACCTGTGGGCGATCTCGACCGGCAGCTACCCGCTGGTCTTCGTCACCGGAGTGCTCCTGTTCGGCGTCGTCTACAGCGCGGCCAACGGCATCTGGCCCTCCTTCTACGGCGAGATGTTCCCCGCAAGCGTCCGCCTTTCCGGCATGGCCGTCGGCACTCAGATCGGGTTCGCCGTCGCCGGGTTCGCGGTGACCTTCGCGGCACAGATCGCGGGTCCGGACGGCGACAACTGGCTCGGCGTCGCGATCTTCACCGCCGCCTTCTGCGTGATCTGCGCGATCGCGGTGGCCACCGGGCGCGAGACGTACCGCGTGCCCACGGCCGAACTCGGCCTGCGCGGCGGGGAGTCGAAGGCGCGGGCGACGGCGCCCGAGACCGCCGCCCTCTGAAGCCTCCGCATCCCGCCGAGGCCCTTCGAACCGGGCGCTCCGACCGCGACAGCGTGACCGGCAGCGCCACGCCGACCCCACAGGAACACTTGATGACCTCGTACCTCACCGGCCTGATCGGCTCCGGTATCGGCCCTTCCCTGAGCCCCGCCCTGCACGAACGAGAGGCGGACCGGCACGGTGTGCGCCTCGTCTACCGCACCCTCGACATCGACGAGCTGGGCGTGGCGCCCGAGGCCGTCGGCGAACTGGTACGTGCCGCCCGCCGTCTTGGGTTCGACGGGCTGAACATCACGCACCCCTGCAAGCAGCTGGTCATCGAGCACCTGGACGAACTGGCACCCGAGGCGGCCCGGCTCGGCGCGGTGAACACCGTCGTCTTCAGGGGCGGACGTGCCGTGGGGCACAACACCGACGCCACCGGCTTCGCCCAGTCCTTCGCCCGCGGCCTCGCCGACGCGCCGACCGGCGATGTCGTGCAGCTCGGCGCGGGCGGGGCGGGCGCCGCCGTGGCGCACGCCCTGCTCAACCTCGGCGTCGACCGGATCACCCTGGTCGACACCGATCCGGCCCGTGCCGCCGTCCTCGCCGCCGCGCTGACCGCGCGCTTCGGGGCCGGCCGTGCGGTGTCCGCGCCGAGCGGCGCCGTGGCGGAGTGCCTCGCCGGCGCGGATGGCCTGGTGCATGCCACGCCGACCGGTATGGCGGCCCACCCCGGCCTGCCTCTGCCGGTCGGCCTGCTCAGGCCCGGGCTCTGGGTGGCCGAGGTCGTCTACCGGCCACTGGAGACCGAGCTGTTGCGGGAGGCGCGCGCCATCGGCTGCCGCACCCTCGACGGCGGCGGCATGGCCGTCTTCCAGGCAGCCGACGCCTTCCGACTCTTCACCGGCCTCGAACCGCACACCGGCCCGATGCTCGCCGACTTCGGCGAGCTGGCCACTTCCCCGGCTTGAGCGCGTCCGGCTCGGCCGTCGTCGGCAGGGGGCATCGGCTCGCCCGTTGTCGACCGGGCGCATCAGGCTCGGCCGTTGCCGGCCCGGCGGTTCCTGGTCCGGCTGCTGTCGGTCCGGTGGCTTACGGTCCGGCGGCTCTTGGCCCGATGGCTGCGGGTCCGGCCGTTGTCGGCCTGGCGGCCCCGGCCCCCGTGGCTTCTGGCCTGGCGGCTTCTGGCCCGTCGGCTTCCGGCGGCTTTCGGTCTGGCCGTTGTCGGTCCGGGGGCTCCCGACTCCGTGGCTTCCGGCCCCGTGGTTTCCGGCCCGGCGGATTCTGGTCCGGCGGCTCTTGGTCCGGTCGTTGCCGGTCCGGCGGCTTCCGGCCGCGTGGCTTCTGGCCCCGTGGCTTCCGGTCGGGCGGTTTCTGGTCCGGCTGCTGTCGGTCCGGTGGCTTCGGGGTCGACCGTTGTTGGCCCGGAGGCTCCCGACCCGGCGGCTTCTGGACCGGCCGTTCCCGGGCCGGGGGCTCCAGACCCCGCAGCTTCCGGACCGGCGGTTTCCGGCCCGGGGGCAGCTGGGCCGGCGGCTCTTGGGCCGGTGGTTCCTGGGCCGCCGCTGTCGGCCCAAGGGCTTTCGGTCCCGCCGTTCACGGCTCGGCGGGTCCGGCGGCGGCCATGGCCCGACCGTATCCGCGCAACCGCTCATCCGCCCCTACCTTCCTCACCCATCAACCCGGCCCGACAGAAGGACACCATGCGTAAATCCATCGCCACTGTCTCGCTCAGCGGTCCGCTCTCCGAGAAGCTCACCGCCGTTGCCACCGCCGGATTCGACGGCGTGGAGATCTTCGAGAACGATCTTCTCGGCGGGCCGCTCAGTCCCGAGGAAGTGCGGCTGCGCTGTGCCGATCTGGGGCTTGGCATCGACCTCTATCAGCCGTTCCGTGACTTCGAGGCCGTCCCCGCCGATGTGCTTGCCCGCAATCTGCGGCGCGCGGAACGCAAGTTCGCCGTGATGGAGCGCCTCGGCGCCGACCTGCTCCTCGTCTGCTCCAGCGTCGCCCCCGACGCGGTCGACGACGACGCGCTCGCCGCCGAGCAGCTGCGGCAGCTCGCCGACCGGGCGGCCGACCACGGCATCCGTATCGCCTACGAGGCGCTGGCCTGGGGCCGGCATGTCAGCACGTACGACCACGCCTGGCGCATCGTCGAGCAGGCGGACCACCCCGCCCTCGGCACCTGCCTCGACAGCTTCCACATCCTCTCCCGCGGCTCCGACCCCAAGGGCATCGCGGACATCCCCGGCGAGAAGATCTTCTTCCTGCAACTCGCGGACGCGCCGCTGATGGCGATGGACGTACTGCAGTGGAGCAGGCACTACCGCTGCTTCCCCGGCCAGGGCGGGTTCGACCTCGCCCCGCTGGTGGCCGCCACGGTGCGGGCCGGATACCGGGGGCCCCTGTCGCTCGAAGTGTTCAACGACGTCTTCCGGCAGGCGGCGGCAGCCTCCACCGCCGTCGACGCGCTCCGCTCGCTGCTCCTCCTGGAGGAGTCGGCCGGTCTCTCCGCACTGCCCGCCGCGCCCGTGCCCTCCGGCATCGCCTTCGCCGAGCTGACCGCGGCCGACACCGAACCGCTGCGCGGAGTGCTCGGCGCCCTGGGCTTCGCCCACACCGCACGGCACACCTGGAAGCCGGTCGAGCTGTGGGAACAGGGCGAGGCCCGGATCCTGCTCAACACCGGTGTCAGCGGCCGCAGGCAGGGCCCGGCGCTGACCGCGCTCGGCGTGGAGACCTCCGCCCCGGACCTGGCCGCGCGGCGCGCCGAGGCGGTGCTCGCACCCGTCGTGCCGCGCCGCCGGGCCCCGCTCGACGCCCCGCTGGACGCGGTCGCCGCACCGGACGGCACCGAGGTCTTCTTCTGCCGTACCGGGCAGCCCGACCACCCCAGCTGGACCGGTGACTTCACCGACGTACCGCCGAGCGCCCTGCCCGGCGGACCGGGCGAACCGGCCCCCGCCCTCGCCTCCATCCGGCACATCGACCACATCGCGCTCACCCAGCCCTGGCACCAGTTCGACGAGGCGGCGCTGTTCCACCGGGGCGTACTGGGCCTGGCGGCGGCCGACAGCCTCGACCTCGCCGACCCCTACGGACTCGTGCGCAGCCGTGCCGTCGCGTCGCCCGACGGCGGTGTGCGCATCGTCCTCAACGTCGCGCCCGCGCCGGACGCCGACGACACCCGCCTCCAGCACATCGCCCTGGCGACGGACGACATCGTCGGCGCCGCCCGGCGCCTGAAGGAACAGGGCGCGGGTCTGCTGCCGATCTCCGCCAACTACTACGACGACCTCGACGCCCGTCACGAGTTCGAGCCGGGGCGGCTGGCCACCATGGCGGAGCTCGGCATCCTCTACGACCGGGACGGGGACGGCGAGTTCTTCCACTGCTACACGGCCACCGTCGGGCGGGTCTTCTTCGAGCTGGTGCAGCGGACCGGCGGCTACCGGGGTTACGGCGCCCAGAACGCGGCCGTACGGCTCGCCGCCCAGCATCTTCGGCAGCAGTAGCAGCGATCTTCACCGGCATTAGACTGACCGGCGCCCGAGAGTCCGCCCTGAGGAGCTGCATGGCCGCCGCCGTACCCCAGCCGTCCCCGCCCGCCAAGCGAACCCGGGACGCGGCCCGTACGCAGGGGGAGATCCTCGACGTGGCCACCGAGGAGTTCGCCCGCATGGGGTACGCGGGGGCCAGGGTGGACGAGATCGCCGCCCGTATGCGGACCACGAAGCGGATGATCTACTACTACTTCGGCAGCAAGGACCGGCTGTTCACCGCGGTCCTGGAGCGGGCGTACAAGGTCATCCGGGACGAGGAGCAGCAGCTCGACGTCGGGCATCTGGACCCGGTGTCCGCCATCCGCCGCCTCGCCGAGCTCACCTTCGACCACCACGAGGCACACCCGGACTTCATCCGCCTCGTCAGCATCGAGAACATCCACGAGGCACAGCACATCGCCGCCTCGCCGAGCCTGGGCTCCCTGAGCTCCCCGGCGATCGACGTCATCGCCTCCATCCTCGAGGCCGGGCGCGAGCAGGGTGTGTTCACGGCCGACGTGGACGCCGTCGACCTGCACGCGATGATCAGCTCGTTCTGTTTCTTCCGGGTCTCCAACCGGCAGACGTTCCGCGCGCTCTTCGGCCGTGACCTCACCGAGGCGTCCCGCCGCGAGCACTACCGGACGATGCTGGGGGACATGGTCATCTCCTACCTGACCTCGACCGCCTGACCTCGGCAGTTTGATCGCGCGTCGGCACCGGCCGGGGAGCCGCTGCCCGCGCTTGGCGCGCCAACCCCGTGGTGCGTGCGGCGTGTTGAGGCCGGCACCGCGCGGCGTAGCCTGCGCTCAGGAGGTGGTTGTATGTGCGAGGCATCCTCATCGGGGCACCCGGCACCGGCAGACCCGGGCCTCTTCGGCCCCTCGTCCGTGACCTGGCAGCTGCACGGCGACCCGATGATGTGGGTCGCCGGGATACGCGCCCTGTATCTGCAGGCCCTGCACCCCCGAGCGGTGCGCGGCGTCATGCAGAACTCGGATTTCCGCAGGGACGCCTGGGGCCGCCTCATGCGTACCGCGAACTTCGTGGGCACCACCACGTACGGCACCCGCGAGGTCGCCGAGCACGCGGGGGCGCGCGTGCGGAAGATACATACGATGCTGACGGCCACCGACCCGGACACGGGGGAGCGGTACGGCATAGACGAGCCGGAGCTGCTGCTCTGGGTGCACTGCGCCGAGATCGACTCCTATCTGCACGTCGCGCGCCGGTCCGGCTTCCGCCTGACCGGCGAGCTCGCCGACCGGTATGTCGCCGAACACCGGGAGAGCGCCCGGCTCGTCGGCCTCGACCCGGCGGGCGTACCGGCGTCGACCGCGGAACTCGCCGTGTACTTCGAGCGGGTACGGCCCGAACTGGCCGCGGGCCCCGAGGCGCGCGACGTCGACGACTTCCTCCGGCGGCCGCCGACCCACCCGCTCCTCGTTCCGGCGCGCGCCCTGCTGTGGCGCCGCGTGGCGAACCTGGCGTACGCCTCGCTGCCGCCCTACGCCCACGCGCTGTACGGCAGGGCCGCCCCGCCGCCCGCCACAGTGACCCGCCGGCTCGTCACCACCGGCACCATCCTGCGCACCGTCCCCGCGCGTATACGCTGGCAACTTCCCCCGAAGCACATACTGCGCGCCATGGCCAGACTCGGGCCCGGCGCCCGGCCCGCCCCGTACAAACTCGACAGAAGGCCAGCCATACTGGACGGGCCGGGGAGGGCGAGGCGAGGCAACGGGGGCGACGGCGGGAGATGGCGGACACCAGGCTGATCCAGGGCCGGTACCGGCTGCTGGACCTGATCGGGCGCGGCGGCATGGGCGAAGTGTGGCGTGCGCGCGACGAGTCCCTCGGGCGCCGGGTCGCCGTGAAGTGCCTCAAGCCGCTCGGGCCCCAGCACGACCAGTCCTTCACGCGCGTGCTGCGCGAGAGGTTCCGGCGCGAGGCACGCGTCGCGGCGGCGCTGCAGCACCGCGGCATCACCGTCGTCCACGACTTCGGGGAGCACGACGGCGTCCTGTACCTGGTCATGGAACTGCTCGAAGGCCGCAACCTCAGCCAGCTCCTTGAGGAGAACCGACAACATCCGCTGCCCGTCGCCGACGTCGTGGAGATCGCCGACCAGGTCGCCGCGGCGCTCGCCTACACCCATGAACAGGGCATCGTGCACCGGGACCTGAAGCCCGCGAACATCATGCGGCTCACGGACGGCACGGTGAAGATCTGCGACTTCGGCA
Organism: Streptomyces longisporoflavus; assembly: GCF_014649775.1. Lineage (GTDB taxonomy): Bacteria > Actinomycetota > Actinomycetes > Streptomycetales > Streptomycetaceae > Streptomyces > Streptomyces longisporoflavus. Next base: position 251,479 of record NZ_BMTR01000006.1, read on the forward strand.
TCGCCAGGCTCGGCCACGACATCGGCTTCACCTCGCGCCTGACCGGCACGGGCATCGCGATGGGCACGCCGCACTACATGTCGCCCGAGCAGATCAGCGGCGACCGGGTCGACCAGCGCAGCGACCTCTACTCCTTCGGCTGCGTGCTGTACGAGATCGCCACCGGGGCGCCGCCGTTCGACATGGAGGACGCCTGGGCGGTGCTGGTCGGCCACCGGGACACGCCGCCCGAGCCGCCGCGCAGCCACCGCGACGAGCTGCCCGAGTACTTCGAGAGGATCGTCCTCGACCTGCTCGCCAAGGAACCGGACGAGCGGCCCGGCGACGCCCGCGAGCTGGGGCGCCGCATCGTCTCGGGCCGCACCGTGATTCCCGTGGTGCCCGCCGGGTCGTCGTACGTCCCGACCACCGTCACCCCGCCCCTGCGCCGCCCGGAGCAGCCGCCCTCGCGCGAGCCGCGGCTGCCCTCGTGGACCCGCGGCATGACGACCGGCCACAAGGCGAACGGCGTATCGGAGCTGCGCACGACACCGCCCGACGCGGCGGCGGGCCTGACCGGCGAGTGGATCCCGCGCACCGACGCGCGCCGGGCCGCGACCCCGCGGCAGCCCGAACGGCCCACGCCGGCACCGGAGGTGGTGGCCACCCTCGTCAGCCGGCACAACGCCGGTCTGAGCCTGGGACGCCTGGGCCGCTGGGCCGAAGCGGGCGAGGTGCACCGCGCGGTGGCCGCCGAGCGCGAGCATGCCCTCGGCCCCGACCACCCCGACACGCTCGCGAGCCGTTACGAGGTGGGCTTCACCCTCAGCCGCACAGGGCGGGCGGCCGACGCCCTGCGGGAGTACGGCCGCGTCGCGCAGGGCAGGGAGCGCACCCTGGGTCCCGAACACCCGGACACACTCGCCGCACGCCAGGAAATGGCTTACGTCATGGGGCAGTTGGGGCGACACTTCGAGGCGCACCAGATGTACACCTCGGTGCTCTCCGTACGGGAGCGGACCGCGGGCCCCGATCACCCCGACACCCTGCGCTGCCGGCACAACCTCGCCTACAACCTCAGCAGGCTCGGCCGCCTGGAGGACTCCTACCGCCTGGCCCGCGAGGTCGCCACGGCGCGGGCCCGCGTCCTCGGCGCCACCCACCCCGACACCCTCGTCACCCGGTACGAAGTCGCTTACGCCCTCGGGCAGTTGGGGCGCTGGCCCGAAGCGCTCCAGACCTACCGCGAGGTCGCCGAGGCGCGTGGGCGGGCTCTTGGCGCCGACCACCCCGACACCCTCGCCGCGCGCTACGAGGTGGGCATAAGCCTGGGCCGGCTCGGCCGCAGCGGCGAGGCCCTTGAGCTGTACCGCTCCCTGATCGATGACCGCACCCGGGTGAACGGCCCCTCCGACCCCGAGACCCTGCGCGCCCGGCACGGCCTCGGCGTCAATCTGGGCCGGCAGGGCCGCTGGGAAGAAGCCCTGGCCGAGGCGCGGGACGTCTGCGCGATCCGGGAGCGCGTTCTCGGCGGCGACCACCCCGACACGCTGGTCAGCCGCCGCGAGGTGGCCGTGGGCCTTGGCTGGCTCGGCCGCTGGGCCGACGCCCTCACCGAGTACCGCCGGGTCGCGGCCGCCCGCGAACAGGTCCTGGGCGTTTACCACCCCGACGCCCTGGCCAGCCGCAACGACGAGGCGCACTGCCTGGAGCAGCTGGGCCGCGGCACCGAGGCGGTCGAGCTCTACCGGCGGGTTGCGGCGTTGCGCCAGCGGCGGGCTACGGGCGGGGGTTGACTCGCGGGGGCGCGTTGGCTCGCGGGGCGCGTTAGTTTGCGGGGGGCGTTTCGGTTCGTGGTCCGCCTGCGGGTGGGTCGTGGCTGGTCGCGCAGTTCCTCGCGCCCCTTTGGGGCGCTTCGTCGCCCCGCGTGTTACCAAGAGCTATGCCTCCTCGCGATCGATACGACGCCGTCATCGTCGGCGGTGGTCACAACGGACTTGTCGCCGCCGCCTATCTCGCCCGTGCCGGACGCACCGTCCTGCTTCTGGAGCGGCTCTCCGGCACCGGTGGCGCGGCCGTGTCCAGCCGTCCCTTCGCCGGCGTCGACGCCCGGCTCTCGCGCTACTCGTACCTGGTCAGCCTCCTGCCGCGGAAGATCGTGCGGGATCTCGACCTGGACTTCCGGGTGCGCACCCGCACCATCTCCTCCTACACCCCGACCGTGCGCGACGGGCGTCCCGCCGGCCTGCTGGTCGGCGGCGGCGAGGCGCGTACCAGGGACGCGTTCGAGCGGCTCACCGGCGGGCCGCGGGAGTACGAGGCGTGGCGGGAGTTCTACGCCATGACGGGCCGGGTGGCCGAGCAGGTGTTCCCCACGCTCACCGAGCCCCTGCCCACGCGCGAGACACTGCGCGAGCGGGTCGGCGACGAGGCTGCCTGGCGGGCGCTCTTCGAGGAGCCCATCGGCGCCGCCATCGAGGAGTGGTTCCATGACGACCTGGTGCGCGGCGTGGTGCTCACCGACGCCCTCATCGGGACCTTCGCCGACGCCCACGACCCGTCCCTGCGCCAGAACCGCTGCTTCCTCTACCACGTCATCGGCGGCGGCACCGGCGACTGGAACGTGCCCGTCGGCGGCATGGGCGCGCTCACCGGCGCCCTCGCGAACGCGGCCCGCGCGGCGGGTGCCGAACTCGCCACGGACCACGAGGCCGTCCGGATCGACGCGGACGGACAGAGCGCCGAGGTCACCTACCGCACGCCCGAGCGCGAAGCCACCGTCGCCGCACGGCACGTCCTGGTCAACGCGTCACCGCAGGAGCTCGCCGCCCTCGTCGGCGACGCCCCGCCCGCCCCCGCCGAGGGCGCCCAGATGAAGGTCAACATGCTGCTCGAACGGCTGCCGCGGCTTCGCGACACCTCGGTCGACCCGCACGAGGCGTTCGCCGGGACCTTCCACATCGGGGAGGGATACGGCGAGCTTGCGACCGCGTACGCCGAGGCCGCGGCCGGGAAGCTGCCCGCCGCGCCGCCCTCCGAGATCTACTGCCACTCGCTGACCGATCCCGGCATCCTCGGCCCCGAACTGGTGGAGCGCGGCTGCCAGACCCTCACGCTCTTCGGCCTTCACACGCCCGCCCGCCTCTTCGCCGGGGACAACGACGCCGTACGGGCCGAACTTCTGAAGTCGACCCTGGCGCAGCTGGACGCGCACCTGGCCGAGCCGCTCGCCGACTGCCTGGCCACCGACGCCGAAGGACGCCCCTGTATCGAGGCCAAGACCCCGCTCGACCTGGAACGCGACCTGCGCCTGCCCGGCGGCAACATCTTCCACCGCGACCTGGCCTTCCCGTACGCGCGGGAGGGCACAGGCCGCTGGGGCGTGGAGACGCGGCACGCGAACGTCCTGCTGTGCGGGGCGGGCGCGGTGCGCGGCGGCGGGGTCAGCGGCATCCCCGGGCACAACGCCGCCATGGCCGTGCTGGGGGAGTAGCGGTCCTCAGTCGGCCGAGGGGGCCCAGCCGACCGCCTCGATGCGGGCGGCGTCGGCGGGCCGTGCCTCGTCGAAGGCGGTACGGCCGCCGTCCTCGACCCGCAGCCCGTCGGCGTACGCGCCGCGCCCCACGTAGAGCCGGTCCGTCGCGTAGCGCCAGCGCAGCCGCACCTTCTCGCCTCGCAGCCCCGAGAGGTCCGCGGTCAGGCGGTGCCAGACGCGTCCGGACCAGCCGGACGCGGTGCCGTCCGGGTGGTTGCGGGGGTCCGAGCCCCGGTGCCGCGTCGTGAACGCCACCGGCTGCCAGGTCGCGCCGTCGTCCCGCGAGGATTCCAGGCGCAGCTGGTCCGAGCCCGGCTCGGTGTCCCACCACAGCTCGCAGCGCAGCCTCGCCCGGTCCGTGGCGAGGGTGAGCGGCGGCAGGGTCAGGGTGGCCGACGCCGAGTTCGCCATGCCGGAGAACCAGGCGGTGCGCCCGTGTGCGGGGCGTACCGGAACGGCGCGTGCCAGCTGGTTCGCCGCCGCCACCCTGGGCGCCGAGCCGGAGCGCCAGCTGCGCACGGGGTGCACCGAATTGCCGAGGACGACGAGGAAGGAGTCGGTGGTCGGGTCCAGGACGAGGGAGGTGCCGGTGAAGCCCGTGTGGCCCGCGGTGCGGGGCGTCGCCATCGCGCCCATGTACCAGTGCTGGTAGAGCTCGAAGCCCAGGCCGTGCTCGTCGCCGGGGAAGTCGGTGTTGAAGTCGGTGAACATCAGCTTCACGGAGGCGTCGGAGAGGATGCGGGCGCGGCCGTAGACCCCGCCGTTGAGCAGCGTGCGGCCGAGGATCGCGAGGTCCCAGGCGCAGGAGAAGACACCCGCGTGCCCCGCGACCCCGCCGAGGCCGAACGCGTTCTCGTCGTGCACCTCGCCCCACACCATGCCGCGGTCCAGGCCCGACCAGGGCAGCCGGGCGTCCTCGGTGGCGGCGATCTTCCGCTGCCAGGAGGCGGGCGGGTTGTAGCGCGTGCGGTGCATCCCGAGCGGAGCGGTGATCTCGTCGTGGAGCAGTACGTCGAGACGGCGGCCCGTGATCTCTTCCAGGACCAGCTGGAGCGAGATCAGATTGAGGTCCGAGTAGAGGTACTTGGTGCCCGGCGGGCTGACCGGCGCCTCCTGCCAGATGAGGCGCAGCTGGCCCTCGCGCGTGGGTTCCTTGTAGAGGGGGATCCAGGCGCGGAAACCCGAGGTGTGGGTGAGGAGCTGGCGGATCGTGACGTCCTGCTTGCCCCCGCCCGCGAAGTCGGGGAGATACGAGGCGACCTTCGCCTCGAGGTCCAGCTTGCCGCGCTCGATCTGCTGCACCGCGAGCAGCGAGGTGAACAGCTTCGAGACGGAGGCGAGATCGAAGACCGTGTCCTTGGCCATCGCGATCTGCCGGTCGGCCGGCAGCTCGGTGCCGGTGTCGGTCTTCTCGTCGTACGCCGCGTACCGCACCGCCTTGCCGATGGGCTGGTGCAGGGCGACCGTGCCGCCGCGGCCGGCGAGCAGGACGGCGCCCGCGTACCAGGGGTGTTTGGGGGACGGGCCGAGGAACTGCTCGGCGTCGGCGACCAGTTGCCGCAGGTGCCCGGCGAGCAGTCCGGCGCGCTCGGGGGTGCCGGGCCGCAGTGTCGGATGCCCGGCGGCGGACGCGGACCCGGCCGCCGCCGCGGCGGGACCCGCGGGGAAGGGCACGAGCGCGAGCGCCCCGCCGAGGGCCACGGCCCGCGTTCCCAGTTGGCGCCGGCTGAGACCGCCACCCGTTCTGTCCGCCGCCCCGCTGTCCTCGGCCATGACCGTGCCCCCTCCTGAAACTCGTCCGAGCTGAAATTATCTTTCGGGATCACAAGAGACTGCTGAAACTTTCATGTCAGCGCCGGGCCCTGTCAACCGCGGGCGCCCGACAATGATCTGACACTGCATCAGAAAATCTCTTCCGTCGTCCGGACGGCTGCGGCATCCTGCGCCCATGCAGACAGAGCTGAGCAGGAAACTGGGGATCGAGTACGCCGTCTTCGGCTTCACGCCCTTCCCGGCGGTGGCGGCCGCCATCAGCAGGGCAGGCGGATTCGGTGTGCTCGGCGCGGTCCGCTACACGGCACCCGACGAGCTGGCCCGGGACCTCGACTGGATGCAGGAGCATGTCGACGACCGGCCCTACGGGCTCGACGTGGTGATGCCCGCCAAGAAAGTGGAGGGGGTGAGCGAGGCCGACGTCGAGGCGATGATCCCCGAAGGCCACCGCCGGTTCGTCGACGACACCCTCGCCAAGCACGGCGTACCCGAACTCGCCGAAGGAGAGGCCTCCGGCTGGCGCATCACCGGGTGGATGGAGCAGGTCGCCCGCAACCAGCTCGACGTCGCCTTCGACTATCCGATCAAGCTGCTCGCCAACGCACTCGGCTCACCGCCCGCCGACGTCGTCCAACGGGCGCACGACAACGACGTACTGGTCGCCGCTCTGGCGGGCAGCGCCCGGCACGCGCGGAAGCACGCGGACGCGGGCATCGACGTCGTGGTCGCGCAGGGCTACGAGGCGGGCGGCCACACCGGCGAGATCGCCTCCATGGTCCTGACCCCGGAAGCCGTCGAGGCCGTCGCGCCGCTGCCGGTGCTCGCGGCGGGCGGCATCGGCAGCGGCGACCAGATCGCGGCGGCCTTCGCGCTCGGCGCGCAGGGCGTGTGGCTCGGCTCCCTCTGGCTCACCACGACGGAGGCCGACATGCACTCGCGGGCCCTCACCGAGAAACTCCTGGCGGCGGGCTCGGGCGACACGGTCCGCTCGCGCGCCCTCACCGGCAAGCCCGCGCGCCAGCTGCGCACGGAATGGACCGACGCCTGGGACGACCCCAGCGGGCCCGGCACGCTGCCCATGCCGCTCCAGGGGCTCCTGGTCGCCGAGGCGGTCTCACGCATCCAGAAGTACGAGGTCCAGGCGCTGCTCGGCACGCCCGTCGGGCAGATCGTCGGCCGGATGAACAGCGAACGCAGCGTCCAGGCGGTCTTCGACGACCTGACCCGCGGTTTCGAGCGAGCCATCGACCGCGTGAACCGCGTCGCCGGACGCGACTGACCAGACGACGGAGGAGAGAGGCCCTTATGAGCAGCATGCCGGGCAGTACGCCCCCCAACGGCTTCTGGGCGCAGGCCGAGGCCGACCCGGACCGTGCGGTACTGATCGCGCCCGACGGCGAGGAGTGGACCGCACGGCGCCTGCACGCCTGCGTCAACCAGCTCGTCCACGGGCTGCGCGCCGCCGGCCTGGAGCGCGGCGACGCCTTCGCCGTCGTGCTGCCCAACGGCGTCGAGTTCCTCACCGCGTACCTGGCGGCCTCCCAGGCCGGTTTCTACCTGGTCCCGGTCAACCACCACCTGGTCGGGCCCGAGATCGCCTGGATCGTCGCCGACTCGGGCGCCAAGGTGCTCATCGCGCACGAGCGCTTCGCGCAGGCCGCGACCGACGCCGCCGACGAGGCGGAGCTCCCGGCCACGCACCGCTACTCCGCGGGCGCCGTGCCGGGCTTTCGCCCCTACGCCGAACTCCTGGCCGGGCAGCCGGAGTCCGTGCCGGACGACCGCACGCTCGGCTGGGTCATGAACTACACCTCGGGCACCACGGGCCGCCCGCGCGGCATCCGGCGCCCCCTGTCCGGCAAACTCCCCGAGGAGTCCTACCTCGGCGGCTTCCTCGGCATCTTCGGCATCAAGCCCTTCGACGACAACGTGCACCTCGTCTGCTCGCCGCTCTACCACACCGCGGTCCTCCAATTCGCGGGCGCCGCCCTGCACATCGGCCACCCGCTGGTCCTGATGGACAAGTGGACGCCCGAGGAGATGCTCCGCCTCATCGACACCCACAAGTGCACCCACACACACATGGTGCCCACCCAGTTCCACCGCCTCCTCGCCCTGCCGGACGCGACGAAGGCGGCGTACGACGTGTCCTCGATGCGCCACGCCATCCACGGCGCCGCGCCCTGCCCCGACCACGTCAAACGGGCGATGATCGAGTGGTGGGGCGAGTGCGTCGAGGAGTACTACGCGGCCAGCGAGGGCGGCGGCGCCTTCGCCACCGCGCGGGACTGGCTGAAACGGCCCGGCACCGTCGGCAAGGCCTGGCCCATCAGCGAACTCGCCGTCTTCGACGACGACGGCAACAAGCTGCCGCCCGGTGAACTGGGCACCGTCTACATGAAGATGAGCACCGGCGGATTCTCGTACCACAAGGACGAGTCCAAGACGAAGAAGAACCGCATCGGCGACTTCTTCACGGTCGGCGACCTCGGCTACCTGGACGAGGACGGCTACCTCTACCTCCGCGACCGCAAGATCGACATGATCATCTCCGGCGGGGTCAACATCTACCCCGCCGAGATCGAGTCCGCGCTGCTCACGCACCCGGCCGTGGCGGACGCCGCCGCGTTCGGCATCCCGCACGACGAATGGGGCGAGCAGGTCAAGGCGGTGGTGGAGCCGGCGGAAGGCCACGAGGCGGGCGCCGCGCTCGCCGCCGATATCCTCGATCACTGCGAGCGCCAACTGGCGGGCTACAAACGCCCGAAGAGCGTCGACTTCATCGAGGCCATGCCCCGCGACCCGAACGGCAAGCTGTACAAGCGACGGCTGCGCGAGCCGTACTGGGAGGGACGGCAGCGCGCGCTCTGACCACGCCCCCTCCGCCGGCACCGCGGCACAGTGCCGGCGGAAGGGTCCCCGTCAGAAGGCGTCGAGCGGGCCCAGGAGCCAGGACCCGGCCGAACGCGGGTCGTCGTCGAAGTAGAACTCCCGGATGGATTCGAGGATCTCGTCCCGCCCGACCACGCCGTCCGCATCCGTGTCGAGGCGTCCGAAAACCTCGCGCGCGTCCGCCTCCGGCAGGTTCATCAGGGCCCCGCTCCAGCGCACCTGCTCGTCCCGGGTCAGCTTGCCGTCGCCGTCCGCGTCGGCGATGTCCATGATCGCGTCGAGGAACGGCACATACCCCTCGTCGAAGGACTCGGGCGTCTCCAGGAGCCCCGCCGTGAACGCCGACTTGTACTCCGCCTCGCTGATGCGGCTGTCCTTGTCCAGGTCGGAGACCAGCGCGAGGTGCTCCCACAGCCCGAGGGACAGCTCCCGCAGCCGCGAAAGCGGCTTGGAGTCGGGGCCGTGGCCGAAAGCCTCGCCGAGCCGGTCCACGGACCTCTCGAAGTCCGCGCGCTCGATGAACCCGTCGCCGTCGTCGTCGTATGTCGCGAACCGCCGGGACAGCTTGCGGTCCAGGAACGCGGATGCCTTCACCATGGATCCTCCCCTGAGAGACGTCCCCACCTTTGAGAGACGTCCCCACCTTTCTAACGGAGCCGGCCGGGTCCGCCCGGGGAGCGCGAGGCTCCTTTCAGGACGTTCCCGGCCGGCTTCGGTGCGGGCAGGACGTGCGGCCTCAGCGGCGTTCGCGCACCTTGACCACCTTGAGCTTCGGATCGCGCATGATGTCCTTCTCGCAGAACCGCGACGTCACCCAGCGCTCGTCGGCGTACAGCCGTGTCTGGTCGCTGTAGTGCGGCGAGTTCGGGTTCGACGACTGCGAGTAGGTCAGGAGCGTGCGGGCCTGCGGGCAGCGGCTCTTGTCCCAGCCGACCGCCTGGATGTGACTGGAACCGTGCGCCACCTCGGTGTAGCCGCCGCCCTTCGCGTCCCAGACCGGCTCGATCTTGTTCCACACGCCGACGGACTCCGTGCCGCCGTGTATCGGCAGCCGCTGCGAGCCGCGTACGACGAACTGGTTTCTGCCCAGCGGCGCGTCGAGCGCGATGCCCGCCCCGCCCAGCTCGGACACCGTGTCGGCGAGCGCCGTCGCGAAGCCCGGCGCCCCCGTATCGAGGGTGTTCGGGGTGCGCACCGGGTCGGCGGCGGAGAACGGCACCTTCCACAATCGGGCGTTCGGCACGGCGGCCACCAGCTTGCGCCAGAAGCGGTCGAAGAGCAGCGCGCCCCTGCTGTCCGTGTTCATCTCGCGGTCCCATGACCCGAGGACGTCACAGGCTTTGCGTACGTCGACGCTCTTGCCGTCGCTGCCCGTCGCGCTGCCGCCGGGGAGCGCCGCACACGCACGCGCCGCGTCCTCGGCGGCCAGATCACCCGCAGGCGCCCGGTTCGCGAACTGCTGCTTCTGGAGGTCCTTGACCGTCAGGCCGCCCTCCTTCGCCATCGCGGCGACATCCTCGATCGCGCCGCGCGTGCGCATGGAGCGCTGCGTGCCGATCGTTCCGAAGACCCGCTCGTAGCCCGTGATCGGCTGGTCGGCGTTGGTGAGCCAGGCGCTGTCGTTGGAGTTCTCCGCGTACGGCGCGTTCTTCAGGGTGGGCATCTTCGACGGGCCGAAGACGCCGGGCTGTACGGCGTCCTTGTCCGAGCCGATCGCGCAGTCGCCGCGCGATCCGTCGAGCACGGCCACACCCGATGCCGGATACGTGACCTTGCCCAGGTCGGTGGAGCAGCGCCCGGCGAGGTCGTCGGTGATGCGGGGAAGGACCTGCGACTGGCTGAGCAGCGAGTGGCCCTCGCGGTCGGCGGCGATGGTGTTGACCCAGGGGAGGCCCTGGGTGTCGCGCAGCGCCTTGAGGATGCCGTCGGTGGACCGGGCCTTGCCGAAGCCCAGGTCGGTGTCGCTGCCCCGCATGTTCCTGGCGTTGGGGTCGTTCAGGGCGTACGCCGTCTTCGCCGACCACGGCAGCGGCAGCTGCGCCCCGAGGCCGGTGGTGACCGGGCCGTACCGGGTCCACCACTGCGTGCGGGTCACCGGAGCGCCGCCCTTGACCGGCACCTCGACCGTCCGCTTCGTCATCTTCTCCCGCTTGCCGTCCACCAGATAGGCGGCCGGGTCGGCCGGGTCCAGGGTGAGTTGATGCAGGTTGAGGGTGACGCCGGTGGCGACCGTATGGCTCCACGCCACGTCGCCGTTGAAGCCTATGTTGACCACGCTCGTGCCGAGCAGCGATCCGCCCGAGACGTTCAGCTCGCCGGGGATGGTCTGCTGCGACTGCCAGAAGCGGCGGCCGCCCTGCCAGGGATAGTGCGGATTGCCGAGCAGCAGGCCCTTGCCGTTCGCGGTGGTCTTCCCGCTGAACGCGACCGCGTTGGAACCCATCACGGCCTCATCGGCCGAGAAGAGCTTGCGAGCCTCCTCGGCGGTGCGCTCCGGGTCGGGCGTACGGTCCGGCGCCGACGGGCCCGGCGGCTGCGCGGCGGTGATGCCGTCGATGCCGCGCCCCTGCCCGCCGAGGACCTGGACGGCGAAGCCCTGCCGCGCCACGTCCAGGGAGGAGATCGGGCGCAGCCACTCGGCGCCCTTGCAGGCCGGGTCGGTGACGCGGTTCTGCTTCAGCCAGGCGTTGTAGCCGGCGGCGAAGCCGCGCATCAGCTTCTTCGACGTGGCGCTCGGCCCCGCAGGCGCGGGCTGCTCCAGGAGCTTCTCCACTGTGCGGGTGTCGCGGACGCCGCCGAAATAGAGGTCGCTGGAGAGGTTGGTGGACGCCGAGGACAGCGAGCCGTCGGGCTTGCCGTCCGCGCCGAAGTAGCGTGACCGCTCCCCGCGCACGGTCACGTAACCCTCGGCGAGGGTGCACACCTGGTCGGCGGCCTGCGCCCAGCCGGTGCCGAAACCGAGGTTCTCGTAGTCCTTCGCGAGAATGTGCGGAATGCCGTACTGGGTGTAGCGGACGGTCGCGGACAGACCGCCGCCCGAGGGGCGGGCGTCAGGGTCCTGTGCCGCGCCGGCCGATGACGGCAGCAGGGCTCCGGCGGTCAACAGGCTGATGCCCAGGGCCGTGAGGCGTCTGGTGCGGCTGCGCATAAAGCCTCCCAACGGAGGTGAGGGAAGGGGCGGTTGAGCGTACCAACCGGTATGTCAATGATCGAGTGCCGGAACCGGACCGCTTCGTGCCCCGTCCGGAGCCTTGACCGCCGTGACGCGTGCGGCACAGGATCACGCCATGACGGGTCTGCGCAGCAATACGGTCGACGATGTCCTCCACCGGAGTGCCCGGCGCGTGCCGGGGCGAGTGGCACTGCGCTACGGCCGGCGGGCCTGGACCTACGCGGAGCTTGACGCGGCCGTCTCGCGCGCGGCCCGGGTGCTGCGCGACGCGGGCCTCGGCGCGGGCGACCGGGTCGGCGCCTACGCGCACAACTCCGACGCCTATCTGATCGGCTTCCTGGCCTGCTCGCGGGCCGGCCTCGTCCACGTGCCGATCAACCAGAACCTCGTCGGCGACGATTTGGCGTACATCGTGCGTCAGTCCGGCAGCTCCCTGGTCCTCGCCGACCCGGATCTCGCCGCGCGCGTACCCGGTGACGTACGCGTGCTCGTCCTGCGGGATTCGGACGACTCGCTGCTCGCGCGGCTCGCCGCGGCACCGGCCCTCGACGGCGACGAGCCCGCGGAAGGCGACCTCGCCCAGCTGCTCTACACCTCCGGCACCACCGCGCTCCCCAAGGGCGCGATGATGACGCACCGCGCGCTCGTGCACGAGTACGTCAGCGCCATCACCGCCCTCGACCTCAAGGAGACGGACAAACCCGTCCACTCGCTGCCGCTCTACCACTCCGCGCAGATGCACGTCTTCCTGCTGCCGTACCTCGCGGTGGGCGCCGAGAACACGATCATCGACGCCCCGGACGCCGAGCGGATCTTCGAGCTCGTGGAGGAGGGCCGTGCCGACAGCCTCTTCGCGCCGCCCACCGTGTGGATCGGCCTCTCCAACCACCCCGGTTTCGCCACCCGCGACCTCAGCGGGCTGCGCAAGGCCTACTACGGCGCGTCGATCATGCCCGTCCCGGTCCTGGAGCGGCTGCGCGAACGGCTGCCGTCGCTCGGCTTCTACAACTGCTTCGGGCAGAGCGAGATCGGCCCCCTCGCCACGGTCCTCGGGCCCGACGAGCACGAGGGCCGGATGGACTCCTGCGGACGGCCCGTCCTCTTCGTCGAGGCGCGGGTCGTCGACGAGCGCGGCCGGGAGGTGCCGGACGGCACACCCGGCGAAGTCGTCTACCACTCACCGCAGTTGTGCGAGGGCTACTGGGACAAGCCCGAGGAGACCAAGGAGGCGTTCCGCGACGGATGGTTCCACTCCGGGGACCTCGCCGTGCGGGACGAGGACGGCTACTTCACGATCGTCGACCGGGTGAAGGACGTCATCAACTCCGGCGGAGTCCTCGTCGCCTCGCGCCAGGTCGAGGACGCGCTCTACACCCACGACCGGGTCGCGGAGGCAGCGGTGATCGGCCTCCCTGACGAGCGCTGGATCGAGGCGGTCACCGCGGTCGTCGTACGCGACGGAGCCGTCACCGAGGCCGAACTCATCGAGCACGCACGCGAGAAGCTCGCCCACTTCAAGGCCCCCAAGCGGGTCCTGTTCGTGAACGAGCTGCCGCGCAACGCGAGCGGGAAGATCCTCAAGCGCGAGCTGCGGGACCGCTTCAGCGATTCGTGAGCCCTATCGGCTCACGGCTGCTTGTCGCGCAGATCCACGAGCCGCCTGAACTTGCCCACCGACCGCTCGATCGTCTCCGGATCGACGATCTCGACCGCCACCGAGACGCCGATCCCGTCCTTCACCGCCCTCGCGATCTCCCGTGCCGCCGCCTCGCGCCGTCCGGGAGTCGTGTCCGCGCGGGCCTCGGCCCGGACCGTCAGCGCGTCCATGCGGCCCTCACGGGTCAGGCGCAGCTGGAAGTACGGGGCGACACCCGGTGTCCGCAGGACGATCTCCTCGACCTGCGTGGGAAAGAGGTTCACGCCGCGCAGGATCACCATGTCGTCCGAGCGGCCCGTGATCTTCTCCATCCGGCGGAAGGCCGCCCGCGCGGTGCCGGGCAGGAGGCGGGTCAGGTCGCGGGTGCGGTAGCGGATGACCGGCATGGCCTCCTTGGTGAGGGACGTGAAGACCAGCTCGCCCCGCTCGCCGTCGGGCAGCACCTCGCCGGTGATCGGGTCCACCACCTCGGGATAGAAGTGGTCTTCCCAGATGTGCAGGCCGTCCTTGGTCTCCACGCACTCCTGGGCGACTCCGGGGCCGATGACCTCGGAGAGCCCGTATATGTCGACCGCGTCGATCGCGAACCGCTCCTCGATCTCGCGGCGCATCTCCTCCGTCCACGGCTCGGCGCCGAAGATGCCGACCTTGAGGGATGTCGTGCGCGGGTCGATTCCCTGGCGCTCGAACTCCTCCAGGAGCGTCAGCATGTACGACGGGGTCACCATGATGATCTCGGGGCGGAAGTCCTGGATCAGCTGGACCTGGCGCGCCGTCATGCCGCCGGACGCGGGAATCACCGTACAGCCGAGCCGCTCGGCGCCGTAGTGCGCGCCGAGGCCGCCGGTGAACAGGCCGTAGCCGTACGCCACATGGACCTTGTGGCCGGGACGGCCGCCGGCGGCGCGGATCGAGCGGGCGACGACGTCCGCCCACATCGACAGGTCCTGCTCGGTGTAGCCGACGACCGTGGGAAGCCCCGTGGTGCCGCTGGACGCGTGCAGGCGCCGCACCTCGGACTGCTCGACCGCGAACATCCCGAAGGGGTAGTTGTCCCGCAGATCGGTCTTGGCCGTGAACGGGAAACGGGCCAGGTCGCCGAGCGCGCGGCAGTCGTCGGGACGCAGGCCCGCCTTGTCGAACGCCGACCGGTAGAAGGGCACGTTCTCGTACGCGTGCAGCAACGTGTCCTGGAGGCGCTCCAGTTGCAGTGCCTCGAGCTCTTCGCGCCCCAGGCGCTCCGCCGCGTCCAGCATGGGCGTCATGTGCGGTTTCTCCCGTCCCAAACGGGCGACCGATCATTCGGTCGTCGATCTTCTGTCGAGGTCAGTAATCCAGCCCCGGGGTCGGTCGTCAAGAGATCGCGCAGCACCGCCTTGAGCTGCGGCGCTGCGGCCGAGCGACGTTGTCCGGGTGTGGCGCGAGATGTGATGATCACCCCCATGCCGACCTTCAGCGCATACGACGGGACCGAGCTGGCCTACCACGAGAAGGGAGAGGGCGAGCCGCTGCTCTGCGTGCCGGGCGGCCCCATGCGGGCCTCCGCCTACCTCGGGGATCTCGGCGGCCTGACGGCGCACCGCCGGCTGATCATGCTCGACCTGCGCGGCACGGGCGACTCCGCGCCGCCGGCCGACCCGGCGACGTACCGCTGCGACCGGCACATGGACGACGTCGAGGCGCTGCGCGAGCACCTGGGGCTCGACGGGATCGACCTGCTCGGTCATTCGGCGGCGGGCAACATCGCCACGCTGTACGCGGCACGTCACCCGAAGCGCGTCCGCCGCCTCGTCCTGATCACTCCGGCCACGCAGTCGCTCGGCCTCACCCCGGGCGCCCGCGACCACCGTGACGCCGCCCTGGTGCACCGGGGCGAGCCCTGGTACCCGGCCGCGGAGGCCGCGCTGCGGGAGATCGAGGCCGGCCGCAGCCCCGCCGAGGTGTGGGACGCCCTCGCGCCCCTGGGCTACGGGCGCTGGGACGCGGCGGCGCAGGCGCACCAAGCGGCGAGCGCCCGGGAGAAGAACGCCGAGGCGGCCGCCGTCTTCTACGGCGAGGGCGCCTTCGACCCGCCCGCCACGCGCGCCGCCCTGACCGGCCTCACGGCGCCGGTGCTCGTCCTCGCGGGGGAGTACGACGGTGTCCCGAACCCCGCGCACGCGCAGGAGTTCGCCGGGTTCTTCCCGGGTGGCGTACGGCAAGTGCAGCCGGGCGCGGGGCATTTCCCGTGGCTGGACGACCCGGAGTGGTTCGCGCGGCGGGTGGCAGGATTCCTCGCGCAGGATCAGGACTAGGGCTACCGGAGGAGTCATCGTGCGTCTCAGTTCGTCCGCGGGGCGTCTGTTCACTGCCGGGGCCGTGTGTGCGGCTCTGCTGGCCGGGAGCGGGGGTGCCGTTGCCGTCGCGGCACCGGCCCCGGCGCAGCGGTCCGCTGCCGCTCCGGTCGCGCCTGCCGGGTCGTACGCCCGGCTCCATACGCTGGCCGATCTCGCCGCTCGGCGCCTGGCCACCGCCGATCTCGTCGCCGCCGCGAAGTACGGCACGGGCAGCCCCATCGACGACCCCGCCCGTGAGCAGCAGGTCCTCGACGACGTCGCGCGGCAGGCGCGGGAGCTCGGCGCCGACCCGGCGGCGACCGTGCGGATCTTCCGGGACCAGATCGAGGCCAACAAGGTGGTGCAGCGTGCGCTGCACCGGCGGTGGGACGCGGACCCTTCGCAGGCGCCGACGCCGGAGGAGCGGCCTGATCTCGCTGAGGTCCGTGCGGAGATCAACCGGGTGAACGGGGAGTTGGTGCGGGGCATCGCCGACTCTCCGTCGGCTCGCGCCGCGGTGTCTTGCCGAGGGCTGGTGACCCTCGGCGCCCTGCATGTACGGCATGAGCGGCAGCTTGACCCGCTGCACACGGTGGCCCTGGAGCGGGCGCTCCGGTCCGTCTGTGCGGGCTGAGCCCTCCTGGCCCGCCGCTTCGCGGCGGATCTTTCCCGCCCACCCGCCCGATTACCCCGCAGCCACAGCCTTCGCCCACCTGTAGTCCGCCTTGCCGCTCGGGGAGCGCTGGATCCGGGAGGTGAAGACCGCGGCGCGGGGGATCTTGTAGCCGGCGAGGTGGGTGCGGCAGTGGGCCTGGATGGCTTCGAGGTCCAACGGGCCTGCGCCGTCACGGAGTTGGACGACCGCGGCGACCCGGTTGCCCCAGCGTTCGTCGGGAACTCCGGTGACCAGCGCGTCGTACACGTCCGGATGTGACTTCAGCGCCTGCTCCACCTCCTCGGGATACACCTTCTCGCCGCCGGTGTTGATGCACTGCGAACCCCGGCCGAGGACAGTGACGATGCCGTCCTCGTCGACGGTGGCCATGTCGCCGAGCAGCACCCAGCGCTCCTCGCCCTTCCGGAAGAACGTCTCGGCGGTCTTCGCCGGGTCGTTGTAGTAGCCGAGCGGCACATGGCCGCGCTGGGCCAGGCGGCCCGGCTCGCCCACCGCCACCGGCTCGTGCGTGACCGGATCCACCACCTGCGTACGCTCGTTGACCTCCAGGCGGAAGCCCTTCTCCGGGCCGGAGTCGTCCGTCGCCTTGCCGTTGGAGCCGGACTCGGAGGAGCCGAAGTTGTTCAGGAGCAGGACATCGGGCGCGAGCTCCTGGAACTGCGCGCGCACCGTCTCCGACATGATCGCCCCGGAGGACGAGACGCTGAAGAGCGAGGACAGGTCGGTGCCCTTGAGCGGGCCGCGCAGGGCGTCGATGAGCGGCCTGAGCATGGCGTCGCCGACGAGGGACACGCTGGAGACCTTCTCCCGCTCGATGGTGCGGAGCACCTCTTCGGGGACGTACTTGCGGTGAATGGCCACCCGCTGGCCGTAGTTGAAGGCGATGAACGAGGTCAGCGTCGAGGTGCCGTGCATCAGCGGGGGAGCGGGGAAGAACGTGATGCCGGGGCCGCCCGCCGCGACGCGCTCCGCGAGTTCCTCGGGCCGCTTCACCGGCTCGCCCGCGGGCTCGCCGCCGAAGAGACCGGCGAAGAACAGGTCCTCCTGGCGCCACATGACGCCCTTGGGCATGCCGGTGGTGCCGCCGGTGTAGATGATGAACAGGTCGTCGGCCGAGCGGGCCCCGAATCCGCGCTCCGGCGAGCCGGCCGCCTCCGCGTCGGCGAAGGCCACCGCGTCGAGCGCGGGCGCGCCGGCCGGCGGGGTCCCCACCCGCACCAGGTGCCGCAGCTTCTCCGTGCGCGGCAGCGCCGCCGCGACCCGCTCGGTGAACTCCGCGTCGAAGACGAGCGCGGCGAGGTCCGCGTCACGGTAGAGGTAGACCAACTCCTCCTCTACGTAGCGGTAGTTGACGTTCACGGGTACGAGCCGTGCCTTGAGGCAGGCCAGCACCGCCTGGAGATACTCGACGCCGTTGTAGAGGTGCAGCCCCAGATGTTCGCCGGGCTCGAGCCCGCTGTCGATCAGGTGGTGCGCGAGGCGGTTGGCGGCCCGGTCGAGCTCGGCGTACGTCAGCCTGCGTTCCGCCCCGGTGCCGGGGTGATCGATGTACACGAGCGCCTCGCGGTCGGGAACCACGTCGACGACCGACTCGAACAGGTCGGCAAGGTTGTACTCCACCGCTCCTCCTGACCCCGGCGTCATGTCCTGTGGCGGTCATCAGAGCAGAGGCACCCATAAGTGGGAAGGGTCCTCGTGGAAGAAATCTGACTGCCTGTCAGAAAACTCTTGAACTGACTCCCCGCCTACTGCAACCTGTTCCAGGTCCGAAGCCGACGGCAAGAAGGAGCTCGGCCATGGGTGGGACGGAACATCTCGCTGTGCGGCGCGCAGGCGCCACACTGATACTCACGCTCAACCGGCCGGAGGCGAAGAACGCGCTCTCGCTGCCGATGCTGGTGGGCCTCTACGACGGATGGCTGGCCGCGGACGAGGACGACGCGATCCGCTCCGTCGTGCTCACCGGCGCGGGCGGCGCGTTCTGCGCGGGCATGGACCTCAAGGCCCTCGCGGGCAAGGGGATGGACGGCGAGCAGTACCGGGACCGGATGAAGGCCGACCCCGATCTGCACTGGAAGGCGATGCTGCGCCACCACCGCCCGCGCAAACCCGTCATCGCCGCGGTCGAGGGGTACTGCGTCGCCGGCGGTACCGAGATCCTCCAGGGCACGGACATCCGCGTCGCGGGCGAGTCCGCGACGTTCGGCCTCTTCGAGGTCAAGCGCGGTTTGTTCCCGATCGGCGGGTCGACCGTGCGCCTCCCGCGCCAGATTCCCCGTACGCACGCCCTGGAGATGCTGCTCACCGGGCGGCCCTACTCGGCGGCCGAGGCCGCGTCGATCGGCCTGGTCGGTCATGTCGTCCCGGACGGCACCGCCCTGGACAAGGCCCTCGCCATCGCCGAGCAGGTCAACGCGTGCGGGCCGCTCGCCGTGGAGGCGGTCAAGGCGTCCGTGTACGAGGCCGCGGAGATGTCCGAGACGGACGGTCTCGCCGCGGAGCTGAAGCGGGGGTGGCCGGTCTTTGACACCGCCGACGCGAAAGAGGGCTCCAGAGCCTTTGCGGAGAAGCGGGACCCCGTGTTTCGGCGGGCCTAGGTCGCATTTCGGCTGCGTCGCCGTTGTGGCTGGTCGCGCCCACGCGGCGGAGCCGCAAATCGATGCAGCCCCGCGCCCCTTGCGGGGCGCTCCCCCCTCCCGTCGTCGCCCAGAAACGGAGTTCTGCTCATGGCATCCGCTCCCTCACCCGAAGTGCTGCGTGCGCCTCTCGTCCTTGAGTTTCCCTTCACCCGGTCCCTCGGGCCCGTGCAGAGTGCGTTTCTGACCGGGCTGCGCGAGCGGACCGTGCTCGGCGTGAAGACCGAGGACGGCAGGACGCTCGTACCGCCCGTCGAGTACGACCCCGTGTCCGCCGAAGAGATACGTGACCTGGTCGAGGTCGGCGCCGCCGGCACCGTCACCACCTGGGCCTGGAACCACGAACCCCGCAGGGGACAGCCCCTGGACACCCCCTTCGCCTGGGTCCTCGTGAAGCTCGACGGCGCCGACACCTCCCTGCTGCACGCCCTGGACGTGCCGGGCCCCGACGCGGTCAGGACCGGCATGCGGGTCCGCATCCGCTGGGCGGCCGAACGCATCGGCGCCATCACCGACATCGCCTGCTTCGAGGCGGACGACGGCCCGGCGGGAGGCGGCGCCCGGCCGCACAGCGGGGAGTTCGGCGACCCCGTCACCGGCATCGTCGCCCTCGCGCGTCTCGACTACACGTACGCGCCCGGCCGCGCCCAGACCGCCTACATCAAGGCACTCTCCGAGCAGAAGACCGTCGGCGAGCGCTGCCCCTCCTGCCGCAAGGTCTACGTGCCGCCCCGCGGCGCCTGCCCCACCTGCGGCGTCGCCACGGCCGAGCGGGTCGAGGTCGGGCCGCGCGGCACCGTCACCACGTACTGCATCGTCAACATCAAGGCGAAGAATCTCGACATCGAAGTGCCCTACGTCTACGCGCACATCGCTCTGGACGGTGCCGATCTCGCCCTGCACGCCCGTATCGCGGGCATCCCCTACGACCAGGTGCGGATGGGGTTGCGCGTCGAGCCGGTGTGGACCGAGGGCGCCCGCTTCCCCGATCACTACCGGCCCACGGGCGAGCCTGACGCCGACTACGACACGTACAAGGAGCTGGTGTAGATGCCGTCCGCCAAGCCGTCGGTGATGCGTCCCGTCCGGGACATCGCCGTCGTGGCCTTCGGGCAGACCGATCACCGGCGCTCCACCGACGAGCTCTCCGAGGTGGAGATGCTCATGCCGGTCCTGCACCAGGTCCTCGCCGCCACCGGCC
Source organism: Streptomyces longisporoflavus (assembly GCF_014649775.1). Taxonomy (GTDB): domain Bacteria; phylum Actinomycetota; class Actinomycetes; order Streptomycetales; family Streptomycetaceae; genus Streptomyces; species Streptomyces longisporoflavus. The sequence goes on from NZ_BMTR01000006.1 coordinate 271,315, forward strand.
TGAAGACCAGCGACATCGGGTTCACCTGCTCGGGCTCGTCGGACTATCTCGCGGGCCGCGCCTTCTCCTTCACGATGGCGCTCGACGGGGTGGGCGCCTGGCCGCCGATCTCCGAGTCGCACGTCGAGATGGACGGGGCGTGGGCACTGTACGAGGCATGGACCAAGCTGCTCACCGGCGACGCCGACACCGCGCTCGTGTACTCCTACGGCAAGTCATCGCCCGGCTCGGTGCGCGACGTGCTGACCCGGCAGCTCGACCCGTACTACGTGGCGCCCCTGTGGCCGGACTCGGTGGCCCTCGCGGCCCTCCAGGCGCAGGCCCTGATCGACGCGGGGGACGCCGACGAGCCCGCGCTCGCCGGGGTGGCCGCACGCAGCCGTCAGGACGCCTCCGCCAACTCCCATGCACAGCTGAGCGGTTCGGTGGCGCAAGGGGTTTACGTCGTACGTCCGCTGCGCACCGGCGACTGCCCGCCCGTCGGCGACGGGGCCGCCGCCGTGATCCTCGCGGCGGGGGAGCGGGCCCGTGAACTGTGCGAGCGGCCCGCGTGGATCCGCGGGATCGATCACCGCATCGAGGCGCACGGACTCGGCGTGCGCGACCTCACCGACTCGCCCTCCAGCCGTCTTGCCGCCCAGCGGGCCGGTGCCTTCGAACGGCCCGTGGACACCGCGGAGCTGCACGCGCCGTTCACCTCCCAGGAGGTCGTCCTGCGCAAGGCGCTGAAGCTGGGCGCCGACGTCGTGGTGAACCCGTCCGGGGGCGCGCTCGCCGCCAACCCCGTCATGGCCGCCGGTCTGATCCGGCTAGGCGAGGCCGCCGCACGCATCCACCGGGGCGAGTCGGACCGGGCACTCGCACACGCCACGTCCGGCCCCTGCCTGCAGCAGAACCTGATCGCCGTCCTCGAAGGAGATGCGTGATGAGTGGGGTGAGGAGCGGGACGGGCAAGGAGCCCGTGGCCGTCGTCGGGATCGGCCAGACCAGGCACGTCGCCGCCCGGCGGGACGTCTCGATCGCGGGCCTCGTCCGTGAAGCCGCCCAAAGGGCTCTGGAGGACGCCGAGTTGAGGTGGGCGGACGTCGACGCCGTGGTCATCGGCAAGGCGCCGGACTTCTTCGAGGGCGTCATGATGCCCGAGCTGTACCTCGCCGACGCGCTCGGCGCGGTGGGCAAACCCATGCTGCGCGTGCACACGGCGGGCTCCGTCGGCGGCTCCACCGCCCTGGTCGCCGCGAACCTGGTCGCGGGCCGCGTCCACGGCACCGTACTGACCCTCGCCTTCGAAAAGCAGTCGGAATCCAACGCGATGTGGGGGCTCTCGCTGCCCATCCCCTTCCAGCAGCCGCTCCTCGCGGGCGCGGGCGGCTTCTTCGCCCCGCACGTGCGCGCGTACATGCGGCGCACCGGCGCTCCCGACACGGTCGGCTCGCTCGTCGCGTACAAGGACCGCCGCAACGCGTTGAAGAACCCCTACGCCCACCTGCACGAACAGGACATCACGCTGGAGAAGGTCCAGGCGTCGCCGATGCTCTGGGACCCGATCCGCTACTCCGAGACGTGCCCGTCCTCCGACGGGGCCTGCGCGATGGTTCTCACCGACCGCGCGGGCGCGCGCCGTTCGCCCCGGCCGCCGGCCTGGATGCACGGCGGCGCGATGCGCAGCGAACCCACCCTCTTCGCGGGCAAGGACTTCGTGTCCCCGCAGGCGGGCAAGGACTGCGCGGCCGACGTCTACCGGCAGGCGGGCATCACCGACCCGCGGCGCGACATCGACGCCGTCGAGATGTACGTGCCGTTCTCCTGGTACGAGCCGATGTGGCTGGAGAACCTCGGTTTCGCCGCGGAGGGCGAGGGCTGGAAGCTGACCGAGTCGGGCGTCACCGAGCTGGACGGCGATCTGCCCGTCAACATGTCGGGCGGCGTCCTGTCCACCAATCCCATCGGCGCATCGGGCATGATCCGCTTCGCCGAAGCGGCACTTCAGGTGCGCGGCCAGGCGGGCGAGCACCAGATCGACGGGGCCCGCAGAGCACTCGGACATGCGTACGGAGGGGGCTCGCAGTTCTTCTCCATGTGGCTGGTCGGAGCGGAGCCGCCCACCACGTGACGGGAGCGGCGGGCCGGGCGGGCGGCCATCCTCGCTCCGCGGCCTGTCCGGCACCGGAACCGAAAGCTAGGCTGGCGGGCGGACGACGCATCGGGAGGAGCACGGACGTGGCCGAAGGCACCATTCAGCAGCATCCGCTCGCAGGTCAGCAGGGCCCGCTCGCGGGCTGGGACAAGCCGGAGCTCGACCTCAGCACAGCGGACTGGCAATCGGGCAGCGAGGGGCGGGGTGACGTGGAGATCGCCTTTGTCGAAGGTTTCATCGCGATGCGCAACGGCGGCCGGCCCGAGAGCCCGTCCCTCATCTTCACTCCGGCGGAGTGGGGAGCGTTCGTGCACGGTGCGCGGTCGGGGGAGTTCGATCTGACGTAGGCCGTGCGGGGCGTTGTGGGCCCTCGTCTCCGGCTGTCGCGGCCGTTCACGGCGCCCGCCGTGCTGACCTGGTCATCCCGGACTCCGAGGCGGAGCCGGTCGACCTTGGCACTGCGCCGGAGACGAGGAAGCCATGAGCGATGACGCGCCCGCCGGACCCGTGGTGGTGGCCGTCGACGGGTCGTCGGGCGGCGACCACGCCCTGGAATGGGCGCTGACCGAGGCGCGGCTGCGGCAGGCGCCGCTGCGGATCGTGCACGTGCGGCAGTACGCGATGCCGCTCGCCGACGGCCCGTACATGCCGACCATCGACCACCGCCCCGACGCGGACCCGGTCGTCGACCGCGTGCGCCGACGCCTGGAAGGGCGCACGGACCTCCCCTCCCTGACGGTCGAGATCGTGGAGGGCGCACCGGGGCACGAGATTCCGCGGCTGGGCGATCAGGCGCGGCTCCTGGTCCTCGGGTCGCGCGGCCGGGGCGGCTTCACCAGTCTGCTGCTCGGCTCGAACGGGCTCGCCAGTGCGCGGGACGCGGCGTGCCCCGTCGTCGTGGTGCGGCCGGGCGAGGAGGTCATGGCCGGGGCCGGGCCGTGCGTGGTGCTCGGGCTCGACGCGCTCGACCCGCACGACGAGACCAACGGCTTCGCCTTCGCGGAGGCGGCGCTGCGGGGCGCGGTGCTCCGGGTCGTCTGCGCCTACCCGGGGCCCGTACTCGTCTACACCGCCACAGGCGACTTCGTGACCTCGGCGGAAGCGGACGAGGCGAGCGCGAAGGAGTACACACGCCTCGCGGCCGGGCAGCTCGCGCCTTTCCAGGAGCGGTATCCCGACGTACGGATCGAGCAGGAGATCCTGCCGGGCGACGCGGCGGGCATCCTGGTGGACGCGTCGCGGGAGGCGGAACTCGTGGTGGTGGGCCGCCACCGGCGCGGGAGGGCGCTGGGGAGGCTGATGGGTTCGGTGACCAACGCGGTGCTGCTGCACGCGAAGGGCGCGGTGGCGGTGGTCCCGCCGGAGCCACGTTAGCCACGGCTGCTTTCCGCGCGGGCGGGGCGGGTCTCCGCGGACTGGCTTGCCCATACTCCGCCTCGCGTACCGCGCCGGGGCCTGTGCCTCACGTATCGCGCAGCTGCCCAGTGCTTCGGGTGCCGGGCCGGTGCACGGTGCTTTGCGTACCGCGCCGGGGCCTGTGCCTCGCGTACCGCGCCGGGGCACAGCGCTTCGGGTGCCGCGCCGGTGCCCAGTGCCTCACGTATCGCGGCAGGGCCCAGTGCCTCACGTACCGCGCCCGGTCGCAAGTCTCACCGCAGTACCACGCATCCCCGCCCCTCCAGCCTCCGCAGCGGCTGCTCCGGTGCCGTGAGTTCGGCGTTCCAGCGCAGGTCCAGCTTTTCCAGGGCCGGCAGGTCGGCTATCCAGGGCGGGAGTTCTCGCAGCCGGTTCGAGCGGAGGTCGAGTTTTCGCAGCAGGGGCAGGCCGCGCAGGGCCGCCGGGACTGTCGTGAAGCGGTTCTCGCGCAGCTCCAGTTCGCGCAGGGCCGTGAGGCGCTTGAGCGAGGCGGGGAGCGTCGTGAGGCGGTTGCCGCGCAGCCATAGTTCGCGCAGGGCCGTCAGGCGGCCGAGCGAGGCAGGGATCGCGGTGAGGCGGTTGTGCTGGGCGCGCAGTTCCACCAGGGCCGCCATCGAGCCCAGCGTGCCGGGCAGCGCCGTCAGCCGGTTCTCGCCCACGTTCAGGTACGCCAGCCGCGTCAAGTTGCCCAGCGTGTCCGGCAGTGACGTGAGGCGGTTGTCGTGGACGTAGAGGAAACGGCTCAGGGCTCTCAGGTCGCCAAGCTCGGGCGGCAGCTCGGTCAGCCGGTTGTGGCCCACGTCCAGTGTGCGCAGCGAGGTCAGGGTCCCGATTCGGGCGGGGAGCCGCGTGAGCGCGTTGTCGGGGAGGAGCAGGGACTCCGGGGACGGATGGTGCCAGACCTCGTCGGGGACCTCGCTCAGGCCGCCGTGCCAGTAGTTGAGTACGTTCTCGGTGCCGACCGTCACGTCAGGGTCCCTTCGTCCGAAGTGCATGCACGAGCCAACCGCTCCGCCGTGGCCGAATCGGCTCCCGGCGGCCCCCGCGGGCGTAACCTGAAGTGGCTGAAGGCCAAGGCACGCGCCGCAGGAAGTGCCCGGCGCATCACCGTGTCGGGGGGGGTGTCCCATGGTGCATCACGGCACCAACGGCAAGCGGACCCTCTTCGAGCGCGAAAGCGAACTCGCCGCCGTGGACGATGCGTTGAGCGAGCTGTGCGCTCTGTCGCGGGACGGCTCTGAACCCCCGGGCAGGCCCCGCGGCGCGCTCATCGCCTTCGCCGGGCGCGCGGGCCTCGGCAAGACCTCCCTCCTGGCGGAGACACGGCACCGCGCCGCGGCCAAGGGCTGCACCGTGGCCCTCGCCCGCGGCTCGGACCAGGAGCAGCGGGTCGCCTTCCACGTGGCGCGGCAACTGGTCCAGCCGCTGCTCGCCCCCGTCCCCGACGCGGACTGCGCGAAGTCCTCGGCAGTTGGTACGCCATCGTCGGCCCCGCCCTCGGCCTCTGCGCCCCTCCGGACGGCGCCCCGCCCGACCCGCAGGGCCTGCGCGACGGGCTGGACTGGATGCTCACCCATCTCGCGGTGCAGCGCGCCCCGTTGGTGGTCGTGATCGACGACGCGCACTGGGCCGACGCCGAGTCCCTGAGCTGGCTCTCCGCCTTCGCGCCCCGCGCGGAATCCCTGCCGCTGCTGCTCGTCGTCGCCTACCGGCCCGATGAACTGCCCGCCCACGCCGCGGAGTTCAGGCGCCTTCCCGGACGCGCGGGGCAGCGCCCCATCGGGCTCGAACCACTCAGCGCGGGCGCCGTCGCCCGCCTCGTGCGCGACGCGCTCGGCACCCGCGCCGACGACGCGTTCTGCCGCGAATGCTGGGCCGTCACCGCGGGCAACCCGTTCGAGGCTGTGGAACTGACCGCGAAGGTGCACGACCGCGGCCTCACCCCCGACGAATCCGCCGCGCACCTGCTGCGCGACCTCGCCGCCGCCGTCAAGGGCAGCGGCCTCGTCGCCCGTATGGAACGCCTGGGCGCCACCACGGTCCGGTTCGCCTGGGCCTGCGCCGTCCTCGGCACCTCCATCTCCCCGTCCCTCGCCGCGGCGGTCGCCGGCATCGGCGAGCGGGAGACCGCCGACTGCGCCGACCGGCTGCGCCGCGCCCGCGTCCTGACCGGCGTCCACGCCCTGGAGTTCGTGCACCCGCTGATCGCCACCGCCGTCTACCGCGCCATCCCCGGCGGCGTCCGCGTCGCCCTGCACGGCCAGGCCGCCTGGGCCGTGATCAACGCCGGGCTCGGGGCGTCCGCCGCCGCACGCCACCTCCTCGAAGTCCACCCCGACGGCGACACCTGGGTCGTACAGCAACTGCGCGCCGCGGCCCGCGAGACCGTCCGCGCGGGCGCCCCCGACGCCGCCCGCCGCTATCTCGCCCGCGCCCTGCGCGAACCCCCGCCCTGGCAGGACCGCGCCGCCGTCCTGTACGAACTCGGCTGCGCCTCCCTCCTGACCGAACCGGCGACGACCGTCAACCATCTGCGCGCCGCGCTCGAAGAGCCCATCACCGACCCCGCCCTGCGGCACGGCATCGTCTACCGCCTCTCCCAGGTCCTCGCCCACTCCGACCGCCTGGGCGAGGCCTCCGACACCCTCGCCCGCGAGATCCGCGTGACCACCGAGCCGCGGGTGCGGATCCGGATGCAGGCCGAGCAGTTCATGTGGGACGCCTTCCGGGCCGACGAGGCGGACTCGCCCGCCCGCTCACGGCGCCTGGCCCGGCTCGCCGACCGGCTGCCCGGCCGCGACCTCACCGAGCGGTACATCATCGGGCTGCGCGCCTGGGACGCGACGCTGCGCGCCGAACCCGCTGCCACCGCCGTCCGGCACGCCGAGCGCGCCCTGGTCGGCGGGCTCGGCTGGGCCGAGGAGGACCGGGGCTTCGAGGTCCCCGTCCTGGTCGCGCTCACCTTCCTGTACGCCGACCGGCCGGGGCGGGCCGAGCAGCTGTTCGCCGCCGGGATCGCCGACTTCGAGAGCCGGGGCTGGCGCGGCGCCCACCTGTCGTTCGCGTACACCCTGCTCGCCTACATCCGCTTCCGCCGCGGACGCCTCGCCGAAGCCGAGGACTTCGTGCGCGCCGGACTGCGGATCGCCGAGCGGGTGGGCCCCAAAACGCCCGCGCACTGGTACGCCGTCGGCATCCTCATCGAGATCCTGCTGGCCAGGGGCCGAGTCGACGAGGCCACACGCACCGCGCAGGAGTACGGCTTCGGGGCACCGTTCCCCGCGGCCGTCGTCTTCCCCGACGCCCAGGCCGTGCACGGTGAACTGCTGCTGGCCCGCGGCCTCACCAAGGACGCGGCGGCCGAACTCGCCGCCGCAGGACGCCGCCTCGATCCGCGGGGCATGCGCAACCCCGCCTGGTGCCCCTGGCAGCTGCACCTCGCGCTCGCCGAGGCCGACGACGCTCCCGACCGCGCGCTCGCCACCGCGTACGACGCGGTCCGGCGGGCCCGCAGATTCGCCACCGCGTCGGCGGTCGGGCAGGCCCTGCGGATCACCGCCGAGGTCGCGTCGGGCTCCGTGCGCGTCAAGCTGCTCGAAGAGTCCGTCAGCCACCTGGAGCGCTCGCCCGCGGGGTACGAACTCGCCCGCGCGCTGGTCTGTCTCGGCGCCGAACTACGCCGCGCGGGCCGCCCCAAGGACGCCGCCGACCCCCTCTACCGTGGGCTCGAAGCCGCCGTCCAGTGCGGTGCGGACGGCCTTGTCGAGCAGGCCCGCGACGAGCTGGCGGTGGCCGGCCTGCGCCCCCGCCTGCTGCACAGCACCGAGACGGACCAGCTCACCACGCGCGAACGCGCCGCCGCGGCGCTCACCGTCCGCGGCGAGCCGGCCGCCCGCATCGCCGAGGAGCTGCACACCGACGAGCCGGCCGTCGTCCGGCTGCTCTCGGCCGTGTACCGGAAAGTGGGAACGGACCACTCCGGTCTCGCCGCCGCACTGGAGCCCCGCCACCCCCGCTGACCTCGCGCGGAACACCTGCCCGCGGGCCGGCCGCGGCGCACGGACCGGCGCCGCCCCCGCGCCGGGAACCACCGCGGGCCACGTACCATTGGCGCATGTCCTTCCTCCGCCGCCGCAGCTCCGCCACTCCCGCCGGGCCGGACTTCGACGTCCTCGCCATGGACCCGGGTGACTGGCCCGGCAACCTCGGCGCGGGCCTGCTGCCCGCCCCCGACGGCAGCTGCCAGGGCGTCTTCCTGCGCTATGACCTGTTCGGCGGGCGCGGCCCCGCGATGATCATCGGCAATCTGCCCGAGGGCTCCCCGGCGCGCGAGACCGCCGACGACGAGGTGCCCTTCGAGGTGGCCCAGCTGCTCCTCGCCCTCGAGAACGACGAGGAGATCACCGTCGTCTCCACCGAGGACATGCCGGTGATGCAGGGCGACAACCTCCTCATCGTGCGCCGCCTCAAGCTCTCGGAGAGCCGCATCTCCTGCGTGCAGTTCGACCGCAGCGACGGCGTCCTGGTCACCATCGCCGCCTGGGACCGGCCGATCACCGACGATCTGTACGCCCTCCTGAAGCCGCTGCCGGCCGAGCTCTTCCAGCAGGGCTGACGGCCCCCTCCGGCACGGGCCGCCTACCCACCCCTTCTTCCGGAGGGGTGGGTTTTGTCATGCGCCTTGCCAGGCCAGTCATCGGACTTTTAACGTGACGGCCCATGACTCCTGGGATCTCCCGAAGAACCACGATGAAGTCCGCCGTCGGCGGAGCAGCCGCACTGGCATCGGGTGGAGGCGTGCTCTCCGGTGTCGCGGCCGCAGCCGAGGGGTCACGCGACACCTCCGATGAATTGCAGCTCTGGTACGCGGCGCCCGCCGCCGACTGGGAGCGGGAGGCCCTCCCCGTCGGCAATGGCGCACTCGGCGCCATGGTCTTCGGCACCCTGGCCTCCGAGCGGCTCCAGTTCAACGAGAAGACCCTGTGGACCGGCGGCCCCGGCTCCCGCGAGGGCTACGACCACGGAGACTGGCGCGAGCCAAGACCCGACGCCCTCGACGCGGTGCGCCGGGAACTGGACGAGCAGGGCAGTCTCGCCCCCGGCGCCGTCGCGGCCGCGCTCGGTCAGCCCCGCCGCGGCTACGGCGCCCACCAGACCTTCGGCGACCTGCACCTCGACATGGCTGACATGGCCGACATGGCTGACGCACCGGACGCCCCCGACGCCACGTACCGCCGTGCCCTCGACCTCGGCAAGGGCCTCGCGACCGTCACGTACACCCACCGCAAGGTGCGCCACGAGCGGGAGTTCTTCGCCTCCTGCCCCGACGGCGTGCTCGTCGGGCGCCTCACCGCCGACCGCCCCGCGAGCGTGACCTGCACCCTGCGCCACACCTCGCCCCGTACCGACTTCACCGCGAAGGCGGACGGCGACCGGATCACCGTACGCGGCGAACTCGCCGACAACGGGCTGCGGTTCGAGGCCCAGCTGCGCGTCGTGCACCAGGGCGGCACCCTGGCGGCGAACGCGGACGGCAGCATCACCGTCAGCGGCGCCGACCACGTCTGGTTCGCGCTCGCGGCCGGAACCGACTACGCCGACACCTGTCCCGGCTACCGCGGCGACGACCCGCACCCCGACGTCACCCGCACCGTGGACCGGGCCGTCGCCCGCGGCCACGGCTCGCTGCGCGCCCGCCACCTGCGCGACCACGGCGACCTGTTCGGCCGGGTCGCCCTCGACATCGGCCAGGCGGCACCCGCCGACGTCCCGACCGACCGGCTGCTCGCTGAGTACGGGGGAGGAGCGAGCGCGGCCGACCGCGCCCTCGAAGCCCTCTTCTTCCAGTACGGGCGCTACCTCCTCATCGCCTCGTCCCGCGCCGGCTCGCTGCCCGCCAACCTCCAGGGCGTGTGGAACAACAGCACCACCCCGCCCTGGTCGGCCGACTACCACACCAACATCAACCTCCAGATGAACTACTGGCTCGCCGAGGCCGCCAACCTCCCCGAGACCACCGCGCCCTACGACCGCTTCGTGGAAGCGCTGCGTGCTCCGGGACGGCGGACGGCGAAGGAGATGTTCGGCTCGCGGGGCTGGGTGGTGCACAACGAGACCAACCCCTACGGCTTCACCGGCGTCCACGACTGGTCGACCGCCTTCTGGTTCCCCGAGGCCGCCGCCTGGCTCACCGCGCAGCTCTACGAGCACTACCGCTTCGGCGGCTCCACCGAGTACCTGCGCACCACCGCCTATCCGGCGATGAAGGAGGCAGCGGAGTTCTGGCTCGACAACCTGCGCACCGACCCGCGCGACGGCACCCTCGTCGTCACGCCCAGCTACTCGCCCGAGCACGGAGACTTCACCGCGGGCGGCTCCATGGCCCAGCAGATCGTCCACGACCTGTTCACCAACACCCTGGAGGCCGCCCGCGTGCTCGGCGACTCGGCCGCCTTCCGCGCCGAGCTCGACCGGGCCCTCGGCAAGCTCGACCCCGGCCTGCGCGTCGGCTCCTGGGGCCAGCTCCAGGAGTGGAAGGCCGACCTCGACGACAAGACCGACGACCACCGGCACGTCTCCCACCTCTACGCCCTGCACCCCGGACGGCAGATCGAACCCGGCAGCAAGTGGGCCGACGCCGCGAAGGTCTCCCTCACCGCGCGCGGTGACGGCGGCACCGGCTGGTCCAAGGCGTGGAAGGTCAACTTCTGGGCGCGCCTTCGCGACGGCGACCACGCGCACAAGATGCTCGCCGAGCAGCTCAAGTCCTCGACGCTCCCCAACCTCTGGGACACCCATCCGCCGTTCCAGATCGACGGCAACTTCGGCGCGACGTCGGGCATCGTGGAAATGCTCCTGCAGAGCCAGTTCGACATCATCGAGGTGCTGCCCGCGCTGCCCGCGAGCTGGCCCGAGGGATCGGTGCGCGGACTGCGGGCGCGCGGCGGCGCACGCCTGGACATCGCGTGGTCGGGCGGACGGGCCACGCGCGTCGTGCTCACCGCGTCACGCACCCGCGAACTCACCCTGCGCAGCAGCCTGTTGAAGGGCGGGGAGAAGACGTTCAGGGCGCGGGCCGGACAGCGGTACGTCTTCGACTGAGGCCGTCCGCTGAGGTCGTCCGCCCGTACGTCGGGGCCGGGCCCGCCCACGCGGACCCGGCCCCTGAGGACACTCGGCGGCTCTAGGAACCCGAGCGCACCACCTTCACGTCGGCCGCACGGACGTATGCCATGCGGTGCCCGAACTGGACCTGGTAGTACATGTCCTTGCCGCGCACCACCTTGTGCGGCGCCGTGTCGAACGTCGGCGCGTAGAAGTACTCGCCCGGCACCTTGTCGCCGATCGCGTACTTCTGTCCCGCGAGGAGCTTGTACGGCAGCGGTGTGACCGCCTGTACGGGGACGCCCGCCGGGTAGGCCTCCTTCTCCGGGTAGGCGCGTCCGTACACCGGCACCTCCGTGGCGCCGCCCTTCGGCGTCACCACGAGGCCCTTCGCGTCGACGGCGGTCGGCTGCTTCTCCGGGTTCTTGAACCAGGCCTTCTGGCCCAGATACCAGACGGCGGTCCAGTCGCCCTTGCGGCCGGCGACCGCGTACTGCTGGCCGGTGGACAGGCGCGCGCCGGTGTCGTTCACGCCGATCGTCGATTCGCCGCCGCCGGGGCGCAGACCGATGTCCTTGACCAGCGGGGCGTCGTCACGCGGCTCGGTGTGCACGCGCACCGCGGCCGAACCGTGCGGCACGCACTTCTCGCCCGGCTTGACGCAGCCCGTGTACTCCGGCCTGTTCTTCGCGTACTCCGGCGCCACCGTCACCAGGCCGCCGTTCGGGCCCGCGGTCCGCTTGAAGGGCTTGCCCATCAGCGTGAAGTAGTGCTGCCAGTCCCAGTAGGGGCCGGGGTCGGTGTGCATGCCCGCGATGGTCGAGGGCAGCGTGCCGGGGACGTTGTCGTGGCCGATGATGTGCCGGCGGTCCAGCGGGATGTCGTACTTCTTCGACAGGTACTTCACCAGGCGGGCCGACGAGCGGTACATCGCCTCCGTGTACCAGGTGTCGGGCGCCGTCAGGAAGCCCTCGTGCTCCAGGCCGATCGACTTGGAGTTCACGTACCAGTTGCCCGCGTGCCAGGCCACGTCCTTGGCCTTGACGTGCTGGGCGATGTGGCCGTCGGTGGAGCGCAGGGTGTACTGCCACGACACGTAGGTCGGGTCCTGCACCATGTTCAGGACGCCTTCCCAGCGCCCCTCGGTGTCGTGGACGACGATGGTGTCGATGCTCTGGCTCGCGGGCCGGTTCCCCAGGTCGTGGTTGCCGTAGTCGTCGTTGCCGTTCGGGTCCTTGAACTCCTCGTACGGCGCCGGGATCCACTCGCACGACACGGTCGACGGACACTCGGTCTCACCCTCGGGCGCCTTCCGCAGCCCCATGCCCCGCACCTGCGCGGCATCCGGCTCCAGACCGCCGACCGCCGCCAGCGTCACGTGCTGCCCGGCGTCCGTGGTGCGCTCCTGGCCGTCGCGGATGACGGCGAAGACATCATTGGCGTAGGTCGCCGCGGTGGCCTGGTCGTCGGCGCCCGAGAAGCGGGCGATCGCGCCGTACCAGTCGGCCGGGTCGTCGCTCAGCGGCTTGCCGAGCTTCTTCTGCGCGGCGGCGAGCAGGGCGGCGCCGCCGCGTACGTTGGCCGCGGGGTCGGTGCGCAGCCGCTCGGCGGACTGCCCGCTGAGCTCGGCGGCGCGGGGCAATGTCTTGAGCCGCGCGGGCAGTTGGGCGTTCGCCGGCACCTTGGCCGTGAACTCCTCCGGCTTGAGAACACGGCGCGAGGAGTCGCCGCGCGGGTCCTCGTCGCCCTCGCTGTGGTGCGGGGCGGCGGCGATGGCGGTACGCGCGTCGGTGAGGTGCATCGGCCCGTACCCGCCGGTCACGCTGGGCGCACCACCGTGCGCGTCCCACCGGGACTGGAGATAGGACACGCCGAGCAGCACGCTCTGCGGTACGCGATATTCGGCGGCGGCGGCCGCGAAGGCGCCTTGCAGCCCCCGCGGGGCCGGGGAGGAGGGTGCGGACGGGGCGGCCCCGAGCAACGGAAGCAGCAGGCCGGCGGAGACAAGAGCGCCCGCGGCCCTGACGGCGCGTCTGCGCGCGGCAGGGGTGCGGGCGGTGACGGATCCTCGCAATGCAGCCTCCTGGGACGGTGAAGCGTGATGGGGCGTGCGGGGCCGGGCGTGCGTCAGTGGTATCGGCTCGCCGACGATCCGTCAATCATGCCCGGGAGAGGGAATTGCCCATGTCAGCACCGGTCCCCGGCGGGTTTCGCCCCGGGAGGGCGCACGGCCTGCGACGCGTCAGTGGAGTGGACCAATGAGGTCCGGACCACCTGTTCGGGGGATCGTCCGGCGGTGCTCAATGGTCACGCGGTACTCGATCGTCCGGCGGTGCTCGATCGTCCGGCGGTGCTCAGACGAAGCGCCGTACGAACGTCAGGGCCGTGTCCGCGACTTCCTGCCAGCGGCCGTCGATCGTCAGGGCGTGGTCGCGGCCCGCCATTTCCGTGATCTCGGTGATGCCGGAGTTCTCGCGCTGCTTCTTGTACGCGCCGTTGGCCAGGGACCAGGGCACGGCGTGGTCCTTCTCGCCGGAGATGATCAGGAGGGGGCCGCGGCGGGGGTTGCGGTAGTCGACCTTCATTTCCGTGCGGGGATTGAGGTTGGCCATGGCCGCCTGGAAGGGCGGCGCGCAGGGGGCCGGGACCGCGTACTTCTCGTAGAGTTCCCTGGCCTCGCGCTCGCTGACCGCGTTGGCGTACGCGTAGCGGAACTGTTCGAAGGTCAGGGGCAGGGCACGCTTGCGGTTGGCCGGGTTGCCGATGACCGGGCGCAGGGAGCGCAGCGTCGACAGGGGGAGCGCCAGGACGCCGCGGAACGGGACGGGGTCGATCGCCACCGAGGCGGCGGAGAGGCCGCGGCCCGCGAGGATCTGCGTGAGGAGCCCTCCCACGGAGTGCCCGATGATGGCCGGTTTGCGCTCCAGGCCGTCGATCCGGGCGGCGAGATGATCGGCGATCCGCCCCACGGTCATGCCCGCGAGGGACTCGGGGTGCTGCCTCGCCTCGGTGACCGTCTCCGGATCGCCGGGCCACGACAGGGCGACGGGCACATACCCGGCGGCCTCGAAATGGGCCGTCCACAGGTCCCAGCTGCCCGGCAGCATCCACAGACCATGCACGAACACGACCGGAACGCGCTCGGTGGCGGCGTTGGCGCGGTCGATCTGCTGTGCGTCATTGAGGGACATAGCCTGAAGTTACGGGCGCGCGTGACGGTGCGATAGCGGGTACTTGACGGTATGGCCGGTGTTGTACGGAGCCTGTCCGGTCTCGGTGGACCGGGGTGGGGGCGCTGTGTACGCCGTGGCTGGTGCGGCGCGGGGTGACGTGTCCGCCCCGGCGATTCAGCGTGCCGCGCCCGCCAGCGCCCGGTCCACCTGCCGCGGGGACAGCGCGTGCTCGACCGCCAGAATGCCCGCACCGATCGCCGCCGCGTTCTCGCCGGTGCGGCTCGGCTCAATCCGCAGGACGTGGGTGGCCAGCGGGTGCGAGCGGCGGTACACCGCTTCCCGCACACCCGCCAGGAGCTGGTCGTGGACCGCGGCGAGCGCCCCGCCGACCACCACCGTGTCCGGGTTGAAGAAGTTCACCAGGCCCGCGAGCACCTCGCCCACCGCACGGCCCGCCTCGCGCACCATCCGTACGGCATCGCGGTTGCCGGACTTCACCAGGCGTACGACATCGCTGCCCGAGGTCGCCTCCAGGCCGAGCCCGGACAGCTTCCGGGCGATCGCCGCGCCGCCCGCCACCGCTTCCAGGCAGCCGGAGTTGCCGCACCGGCAGGGATCCTCGGTGTCGCCGACCCGGATGTGCCCGATGTCGCCCGCGCTGCCCTGCGCGCCCCGGTGCAGCCTGCCGTCGGCCACGATGCCGCAGCCGATGCCCGTGCCCACCTTGATGTAGAGCAGATAGCGCGTGTCGGGGAAGGCGCGGCGCTGCTCGGCGAGCGCCATCACGTTCACGTCGTTGTCGACGAGGGCCCGCGGGCCGAACCGCTCGGCGAAGAACTCCGGGATGGGGAACTGGTGCCAGCCCGGCATGATCGGCGGGTCCACCGGTCGGCCCGTCGAGAACTCCACGGGTCCCGGCACCCCGACCCCGATCGACTGAAGGGACGCCGGATCGCGCCCGGCCTCCTTCAGCAGCGTGTGCAGGGTCCGTTCGACGTGACCGAGCACCTCCCGCGGGCCGTCCGCGATGGAGATCGGGTCCTCGCGCAGGGCGAGCACCTCGCCGCCGATGTCGAGCAGGGCGACCCGGCAGTGCGAGGCCCCCAAGTCGACGCCCGCGACGGCGTGTTCGCGCGTGCGCAGGCGCAGGCGGCGTGGTGGCCGGCCACCCGTCGAACCGCCGTCCGCCTCCTCGGTGAGGAAGCCGTGTGCGATGAGCGCGTCCACCCGCTGCGACACCGTCGACCGCGCGAGACCCGTCACGCGGGCTATGTCCGCGCGGGTCTCCACCGCCCCCGTGCGCAGGAGGGCGAGTACTTCGCCGGGCGACGACGGCGATGAAACGGGGTGATCCGGCGCTCCAGACATGGCAGTCACCTTAGGGACGAGTTTCGCTGCTCACAAGGCCGATGGTGTTCGACGACCGACCTAAGTGGCCGTCAACTTGCTTGCACAGAAAGCTGCTTGAGCCCTTGACAGGTCAAAGCTCCCTCATCACATTGCTCTGCAGACCGCTGCCGAAGGAGCCGAGGGTGCAGGCGATGCAGGCGACGCAAACGATGTTGGCGATGCGCGGGGTGTCCAAGAGCTTTCTCGGAGTGCGTGTGCTGCACGGCGTATCGCTCGATCTCGCCGCGGGCGAGGTACACGCGCTCGTCGGCGAGAACGGCGCCGGCAAATCCACCCTGATGAAGGTCCTCGCGGGCGAACACGTCCCGGACGAGGGCAGCATCGTGCTCGACGGAACAGAGCATGCCTTCAGCCACCCCGCGCAGGCCCAGACCGCCGGGATCGGCATCATCCACCAGGAGTTCGCGCTGCTCGCGCACCGCACGGTCGCCGAGAACGTCTTCCTCGGCCGCGAGCCCACCCGCCACGGCCTCGTCGACCGCCGCGCCATGGAGGCCCGCACCGCCGAACTCCTCGCCGACGCCGGCGTATCGGGCATCACGCCGCGCACCTACGTCCGCGATCTGTCCGTGGCCCGGCAGCAGACCGTCGAGATCGTCAAGGCGCTAGCGTCGGACGTCCGCGTCCTGGTCATGGACGAGCCGACCGCGCCGCTCGCCGACCACGAGGCGGGCCTCCTGCACGACCTCGTACGGCGCCTCGCGGCCCGCGGCCTCGGCATCCTGTACATCTCCCACCGCCTGCGCGAAGTCTTCGAGCTCTCACAGCGGATCACGGTCCTGAAGGACGGCCGCCACGTCACGACGGCGCACACCGCCGACACCGACACCGACCAGGTCGTCCGCGCCATGGTCGGCCGGGAGCTGAGCGCCTACTACCCGCCGCGCGCCCACCCCGACGACATCGGCGAGGTACGCCTCACGGTCACCGGCGGCGGCAACGACCGGCTCCGCGGCATCGACCTCGCCTTGCGAGCCGGCGAGATCACCGGCATCGCGGGCCTGGAGGGCTCCGGCCGTACGTCCCTGGCGCGGGCCCTGTTCGGAGCGGCACCGTTCACCGGCGGGACCATGACGGTGGGCGGCAACGCCCTGCGGCCCCGCACCCCGCGGCAGGCCATCCGCGCCGGGATCGCCCTGGTCACCGAGGACCGCAAGGCCGAGGGACTCGCCCTGCGCCAGTCCGTGCGCGACAACGCCCTGCTCGTCACCCGCGCCGTCCCGGCCCGCGGCGGGCCGCCCGCCGCCCGCGAACTCACCGCACTCCTCGAACGCGTACGGCTCCAGGCGCGCGGCGAGGACCAGGAGACCCGCTACCTCTCCGGCGGCAACCAGCAGAAGGTCGTCATCGCCAAGTGGCTGGCCGCCCGCCCCCGCGTCCTGCTCTTCGACGAACCGACCCGGGGCGTGGACGTCGGCGCCAAGGCCGCCATCCACACCCTCGTCCGCGAACTGGCCCGCGAGGGCATCGCCGTCCTGATCGTCTCCTCCGAACTGCCCGAACTCATCGGCATGAGCGACCGGATCCTCGTCATGTCCGAAGGCCGCATCGCCGGTGAGCTGTCGGCGGGGGCGGCCGAGGAGGACGTGATGCGGCTCGCCACGACCGCCCCGTCAGGTGACCCGAGCGCCCTGTCCGGAAAGGATTCCCTCGCGTGAGCGGTACCACCGTCGCCCCACCGCCCGCCTCCCCGAAGACCCGCGCCCCGAGCCGCAGCAGGCTCACCGACCCGGCCGTCGGCGTCTGGCTCGCGGCAGCGGCCGTCACCGCGCTCGGCTGGATCACGGTCGCCGCACGCGGCGGCGACTTCCTCACGCTCGCGAACGTCGTCGGCATCCTGCAGAACTGCGTCGCCCTCGGCCTGGTCGCGGTGGGGCAGACCGCCGTCATCCTCACCGGCTCCCTCGACCTGTCGGTGGCGTACCTGATCAGCCTCGGCACGCTCGTCGCCGCCACCACCATGGAGGACGGCGGCGTCGTCACCGCGGTGCTCGCCGTCCTCGCCCTGTCGGCGGCCGTCGGCCTCGCCAACGGCCTCATCGTCACCGGGCTCAAGGTCAACGCGTTCATCGCGACGCTCGGCACCGCGTTCATCCTGCGCGGCTGGATCGAGGACAACTACACGGGCCCCGCGGGCAAGGTCCCCGCCTCCTTCCAGCATCTGGGCTATGACCGGATCGGCCCGGTCCCCGTCTCGCTCTTCCTGCTCGCCGCCGTCGCCGCCGCGATGTGGCTGATCACCCGCCGCACCCGCTTCGGACACCACCTGTACGCGACCGGCGGCGACGAGCACGCGGCCCGGCTCTCCGGCGTCCGCACCCGGCGCACCGTCATCGCCGCGCACGTCCTGTGCTCGCTGTGCGTGGGCGCCGCCGCCCTCTTCCTCGCCTCACGGCTCGGCGCGGGCGCCCCCTGGGCGGGCACCGAGGCCCGCTACGACCTGGAGTCGATCGCCGCCGTCGTCCTGGGCGGCACCGTCCTCGCGGGCGGGCGCGGGGGAGTGGCGGGCACGCTCGGCGGCGTCCTCGTGCTCGCCGTGCTCGACTCCGTCTTCAACCAGCTCGGCGTCGACCCGTTCTTCAAGAACGTCGTACGCGGCGTCGTCATCATCGCCGCCGTCGCCCTCTACGCCCGGCGCGGCAGCAGGAGGTCCGCATGAGCAGCCAGACGACAACGGCCGCTCCGTACAGGAGAGTTGCCCGCTCGCTCGGGGCCGGGGCGCCCGTCTTCGCCCTGCTCGTCGTGCTGCTCGTCGCGCTCGCCGCCACCGACCCCGGCTTCTACGAACCCGACCGCTTCCTCGCCTTCGTCAAACGCGCCGCGCCCCTGGTGATCCTTGCCGCCGGGCAGTATCTGGTCATCGTCTGCGGCGAGTTCGACCTGTCCGTGGGGGCGATCGTCACCGCGGGCGTCGTCGCGGCCGTCGAGATCTACGGATCGTTCCCCAACGCGCCGTGGCCGCTCATCACGGCGGGCCTGCTGCTCGCGGGCGCGGTCACCGGTCTCGTCAGCGGGCTGGTCACCACACGTCTGAGAGTGCCCTCGTTCATCACCACGCTCGGCATGATGCTGATCCTGGAGGGCGCCGTCTTCTTCTGGACGGGCGGCTCCCCGCACGGACAGCTCTCCGAAGGATTCCGCCAACTGGGGCGCGGCACCGCCATGGGCCGGCTGCCCTGGGCGGTCCTCGCCTGCCTCGTCGCGGGCTGCGTCGCCGTCCTGCTGATGCGCTCCGACTTCGGCCGTACGCTGATCGCGACCGGGGACAGCGAACGCGCCGCCGCCCTCGCGGGGGTCCGCGTGCACCGCGCCCGCGTCATCGCCTTCGTCCTGTCCGGCACGGCGGCGGCGCTCGCCGCGGTCCTCGTCGGCGGCTTCTCCGGGGTCTCCGCACAGGCGGGCCGCGGCTACGAATTCGAGGCGATCACCGCCGTCGTCCTCGGCGGGGTCGTGCTCGGCGGCGGCCGGGGCAGCGTCGTCGCCGCCATGGCGGGCGCCTTCTCGCTGCAGGCCCTGTTCACGCTGCTCAACCTCCAGGGCGTATCGGGCGCCCTGGAATCCACCGTCCAGGGCGTCATCGTCATCGCCGCGGTCGGACTCGGGGCCGCCGACTGGTCCCGGCTGCGCCGCCGTCGTACCCACTCCTCGGGAGGCAGACCCTCGTGATGCACAGCCCCGTGAACCCCCTGACGCGCAGGCGCGCGCTGATACCCGCCGCCGCTCTCCTCGCCGGCGCGCTGCTCACCTCCTGCTCCAGCGACGCCCCGGCCGACGCACCAGCCGGAGCTTCGCAGTCCGCCGGCTCCGGCGAGGGCGGCGACAAGCCCTCCAAGTTCTTCGAACAGGCGGAGTACGAGCGCCAGTTGAAGCTCGGCAAGGAGACACCGCAGGGCCCGGAGGCCAAGCCCTGGGAGCAGATGCTGGAACCGGAGATGACCGACACGACCCGGTACAAGAAGAAGGGCGCGGGCGGCACCCACCTGTGCTTCTCGAACGCCGGAGTCTTCAACCCCTGGCGCCAGGTCGGCCTGAAGAACATGAAGGCCGAGGTGAAGCTCCACAAGGAGATCAGCGACTTCACCGTCCTGGACGCGCAGGGCAAGGACGACAAGCAGATCTCCGACATCCAGGAACTCGCGGGCGACAAGGACTGCGACGCGCTCATCGTCTCGCCGAACACCACCGCCACCCTCACCCCCGCCGTGAAGGAGGCCTGCGGCAAGCTCCCCGTGATCGTCTTCGACCGGGGCGTGGAGACCGACTGCGCCGTCACCTTCGTCAACCCCATCGGCGGCTACGGCTACGGCGCGGTCGCCGCGGACTTCCTCGTCGACAAGGTCAAGCCCAAGGGGAAGATCCTCGCCCTGCGCATCTCGCCCGGCGTGGACGTCCTGGAGACCCGCTGGTCGGCGGCGAAGCTCGCCTTCGACAAGAGCGAACTCGACGTCGTGGACGCCAAGTTCACCGACGGTGACCCCGCCAAGACCAAGTCGATCGTCTCCGACGCGATCTCCCGGCACGGCTCCGTCGACGGCGTGTGGATGGACTCGGGCGCCACGGCCGTCGCTGCCGTCGAGGCCTTCGAGGACGCCGGTGTCGACGTCCCGCCGATCACCGGCGAGGACCAGCAGGACTTCCTCCAGGCGTGGAAGGACAAGAAGCTCACCGCGATCGCCCCCACCTACCCGACCTTCCAGTGGCGCACGCCGGTCATCGCCGCCCTGCGCATCCTGGACGGCAAGGAGGTCCCCAAGGAGTGGAAGCTCCCGCAGCCCACGGTCACGCAGGCCAACCTCGACGAGTACCTCCAGGAGGGCATGCCGCCGCTGCACTACGCGATGTGCGGCTGCCGGCAGATGCCGGGCTTCCCCGGCTACTGGGGAGGCAAGAAGTGACGTACACCGCCTGGCCGTTGGGCGCCAACCCGTGGATCTGGCACTCGCCGGTCACCACCGATGTGCTCGGTCAGACGCTGCCGCGCCTCGCGGGCTGGGGATTCGACTGCGTGGAGCTGCCCCTGGAACAGCCCGACGACTGGGAGGCCGCCGCGGCGGCCAAACTCCTCGACGCCACGGGCCTGATGCCCGCGGCCGTCGTCGCCGTCATGGCCGAGGGGCGCGACCTGGTCCGCGCCGACCCGGGCGCTCTGCGCGCCACCCGCGACTATCTGCGCCGCTGCGTCGACGCGGCCCACGCGATCGGCGCCCCGGTGGTCGCCGGTCCGGTGTACGCGGCGGTCGGCCGGACCTGGCGGATGGACCGGGCCGCGCGGGCGGCGGCGTACGACGAGTGGCGCGAGCACATCGCCCCGGTCGTCGAGCACGCCTCGCGCGCCGGTGTCCGTATCGCCGTCGAGCCCCTCAACCGCTACGAGACGAGCCTGTTCAACACCGTCGCCCAGACTCTCGACGGCCTCACCGGCCTGCACGGCGAAGCGATCGGCATCGCCCTGGACACCTATCACCAGAACATCGAGGAGCACTCGCTGCCGGAGGCGGTCCGCACGGCGGCGGGTCGCATCGCCCACGTCCAGGTGTGCGCCAACGACCGCGGTGCCCCCGGCGCCGACCACCTCGACTGGCCCGGTTTCCTGCGCGCCCTGGGCGAAACCGGCTACCGGGGGCCGCTGTGCATCGAGTCGTTCACCGCGCACAACGACGCCATCGCCGTGGCCGCCTCCGTCTGGCGGTCCCTCGCGCCCACCCAGGACGCGCTCGCGACCGACGGGCTCGGCTTCCTGCGCCGGACCGTGGCCGCCCTCTGACATCCGGCGATCCCGCACGTCCGTCCGTCCTTCCCACCAGAGAGGACCAGCCCATGGGCTGTCATGAACGTGACATGAGACTGCGCGACCCGAGAGGCGTACGAAGAGCGGTGCTCGCCCTGCTGACGGCGCTGCTGCTCGCGGTCGGGTTCCTGCCCGCCACGTCGAGCGCCGCCGACCAGGCCCCCGCCTTCCGGGCGCTTCTCTTCACCAAGGCCGTGGGCTACGTCCACGACTCCATCCCGGCCGGCGTCCAGATGGTCAAGGAGCAGGCCGCGGAGAACAACTTCGAGGTCGTCGAGACCGCCGACGCGACGGTCTTCGACGACGCGAAGCTCAAGGACTTCGACGTCATCATCATGCTGCAGAACTCCGGCATGGTCTGGGACACCGAGGCCCAGCGCGACGCCATGAAGGCGTACGTGAAGAGCGGCAAGGGCGTCGTCGCCCTGCACAACACCCTGGACATGGGCGTCGAGGACACCTTCCCCTGGTGGGACGACCTGATCAACGCCGGCGCCCACATGCCCGCCCACTCGCCGGGCGTCCTGAAGGGCACCGCCAAGGTCGCCGACCGCGCGCACCCCTCCACCAAGGGACTTCCCGAGCGCTGGGAGCGCCCGGAGGAGTGGTACAACTTCGACAAGAACCCCCGCGGCGACGTGCACGTCCTGGTCACGGCCGACGAGACCACGTACAACCCGGGCAGCGAGGCGATGGGCGCCGACCACCCCATCTCCTGGTGCCGCAACGCCGAGGGCGGCAAGGTCTGGGCCACCGCCATGGGCCACGACAAGGCGTCGTACGGCGAGCCCGCCTTCCGCGAGCACGTGCTCGGCGGCATCGAGTGGGCCGCGGGCAACAAGCCCGGCGACTGCGGCGGCACCGTCTGGTCCGGTTACGAGAAGACCGCACTGGACGACAACACCGCCGACCCGATGGAACTGGACGTCGCCAAGGACGGCAAGGTCTTCTACGTCCAGCGCAGCGGCGAGGTGAAGATCTTCGACCCGAAGAGCCACTCCACCACCACGGCCGGCAAGCTCGACGTCTACACCGGCGGCGAGGACGGCCTCGTCGGCATGGAACTCGACCCGAAGTTCGCCACCAACCGCTGGATCTACCTCTACTACGCGCCCGCGTCCGCGAAGGACGACGTCAACCGCCTCTCCCGGTTCACGGTCAAGAAGGACAACACCCTCGACCTGGCCAGTGAGAAGAAGCTCCTGGACGTCCCCGCCTACCGCGACCGCATCTTCCCCGAGCCCGGCCACACCGGCGGAGCCGTCGAGTTCGGCCCGAACCGTACGCTCTACCTCGGCGTCGGCGACGACGTCCCGCCCAACCTCGACCCGAACTGGCAGGGCTACGCCCCGCTCGACTGGCGCCCCGGCAAGCAGATGCTGGACGCGGCCCGCACCGCGGGCAACACCAACGACCTGCGCGGCAAGATCCTGCGCATCAAGCCCACGGACAAGGGCGGCTACACCATCCCCAAGGGCAACCTCTTCGCCAAAGGCAAGGCCAAGACCCGCCCCGAGATCTACGCGATGGGCTTCCGCAACCCCTTCCGCTTCACCGTCGACCCCAAGACGGGCTACGTCCACGCCTCCGACTACGGCCCCGACCGCGGCGCCCCCGAGACCGATCGCGGCCCCGAAGGTCTCGTCGAGTACAACGTCATCAAGAAGGCCGGCAACTTCGGCTGGCCCTTCTGCCACGGCAACAACCAGGCGTACGCCCCCTACAACCCCGACACCAAGGAAGTCGGAGCCAAGTTCGACTGCGCCAAGCCGACCAACCCCTCCCCGAACAACACCGGCTTGAAGGACCTGCCGACGCTCTCGCAGCCCGAAATCTGGTACGGCTACGGCGAGTCCAAGGAGTTCCCGGAAATGGGCGCGGGCGGCTCGGCGCCGATGAGCGGACCCGTCTACCACTACGACGCCAAGAACCCCTCCACGACGAAGTTCCCCGCCTACTTCGAGGGCGCGAGCTTCTTCTACGAGTGGGCCCGCGACTCGGTCAAGGAGATCCGCTTCGACAAGGACGGCAAACTCCTGAAGATCAACGACTTCCTGAAGTCCGCGAAGTTCGCCAAGCCGATGGACATGACCTTCGGCCCCGACGGCTCGCTGTACGTCCTGGAGTGGGGCAGCGAGTTCGGCGGCGGCAACAACGACTCCGGGCTCTACCGCATCGACTACTCCCAGGGCCGGCGCACCCCCCTCGCCAAGGCCAAGGCGTCCGCCACCAACGGCCCGACCCCGCTGAAGGTCGACTTCTCCAGCGAGGGCAGCAAGGACCCGGACGGCGACCCGCTCACCTTCGCCTGGGACTTCGACGGCGACGGCACCTACGACTCCACCGACGCCGACCCTTCCCACACGTACGACACCAAGGGAGACTTCAACGTCCAGCTGAAGGTCACCGACTCCACCGGCAAGTCCGGCTACGCCAACGTGCCCGTCACCGCGGGCAACACGGCGCCCGAGGTGAAGGTCGAGACCCCGGTCGACGGCAAACTCATCGAGTTCGGCGACAAGATCCCCTACAAGGTGACGGTCACCGACCCCGAGGACGGCACGATCGACTGCTCCAAGGTCACCGTCAACCCGGCCCTCGGCCACGACGACCACGAGCACCCCACCACCGACATCCCCGGCTGCGAAGGCACCGTGGACACCGGTGACCTGGGCGGCCACCCCGAGGGCGCCGACCTCACCTACGTCCTGAACGCCAAGTACACCGACAAGGGCGGCGACGGCGTCAGCGCCCTCACCGGCTACGGCCGCTCCGTCATGCATCCCGAGCACAAGCAGGCGGAGTACCACGACGACCAGTCAGGAACCCGCATCGTCTCCCAGGCGGGTGCCGAGAACGGCAAGCGCGTCGGCGACATCAGCGACGGCGACTGGATCGCGTACAGCCCGATGAGTGTCGAGGGCGTCAGCAAGGTCAGCTACAAGCTGTCCTCGCCGTACGGCGTCGGCTCGATCGAGTTGCGCGCGGACGCGCCCGACGGCAAGCTGCTCGCCACCACGCCCGTGCCCGATACCGGGGGCTGGGACACCTATCAGGCCACACCCGACGTGCCGGTCGAAGCCCTGTCCGGCACGCACAAGCTGTACGTGGTCTTCAAGTCGCCGCAGAACAATTCCTTTGACGTAGACGCGGTGCAGTTCACCACGTCATAGTCACCCGGGGATCGCCGGGGGCATACAAAGGTCCGCAGTACGCCATTGTCCAAGGCGTACTGCGGACCTTTCCCCCCGGTCAGCGGGTACCGACCGCCGCGCGCACGGCCCGGCGGGCCAGCTGGCAGTCGTCGTGCAGCCGCCGCAGAAGCAGCCGCTGTTCCTCGCCGGACGGCGCGGCGCCGGGGTGGCCCGGGCCAGGCGCCGGGGCCGCGTCGTGCATCGAGCGCTGCACGGCCATCTCGTACGTCCGGATCTCCCGGGTGAGGATCAGCATCAGGTTGACCAGGAACGCGTCACGCGCCGCAGGCCCCTGCTCCTGCGCGAGCTGGCTGATCTCGCGCCGTGCCACCGGAGCGTCACCGAGCACCGACCACAGCGTCGCCAGGTCGTAGCCCGGCAGATACCAGCCCGCGTGCTCCCAGTCCACGAACACCGGCCCCGCCGGCGAGAGCAGGATGTTCGACAGGAGCGCGTCACCGTGGCAGAACTGCCACGTGGCGTGCTGCCCCGACGCGTGCGCGATGCCGTGCAGAAGCTTCTGCAGGTCGCCCATGTCACGGTCGGTGAGCAGGCCCAGGTCATGGAAGCGCGAGATCCGTTTGCCGTAGTCCAAGGGCCTGCCGAACAGCTCCTGCGGCGGCCGCCAACGGTTGAGGTGCCGGATCGCGTTGAGCGCAAGGCGTACGTCCGCACGCGGAGGCGCCTCGACGGGATGGCGGGACAGCGCGGCGACGCGCCCCTGCATGCGCTCGATCACCAGCGTGCAGTCCTCCGGGTCCGCGGCGATGAGCCGCGGGGCCCGTACCGGAGGACGGTGCCGGACGAACGAGCGATATGTCGCTATTTCGTGCTGGATCCGCTCGGCCCACGCGGGCGAGTGGTCGATTAAACACTTGGCGATCGCTGTGCTGCGTCCTGTCGTTCCCACGATCAGTACGGTGCGTCCGCTGCGGCGCAGCACCTGTACGGGATTGAATTCCGGACAGATGCGGTGCACCGAGGCGATCGCGGTGCGCAGTTGCGCCCCCTGGGGGCCTGACAAGTCGAGTCTCCCGCTGAGCGGTTGCGTGCCGGGCCCCGGGACGCGTCGCGTGCGGCCTGCGCCGAGCGACCCGGCCGCGGGGCGCGCGGGCTCCAGATACGGGCCGCTGCCCGGCTGTCGGCTGTGCAGTGGCCGGGGCGGGGCGGACACGGAGGACGATGCTGTGTACATGGGCGATACAGATCCCTTCGTGTGCCGGCGAATTGCGGCGCCTCCCGCCCCGGCCCCCTTTTGGGAGCACCCTGGGGAATGTCCCGCGGTGGGGCCGGGTCGGGGTGGCGCTTTCCTACCTGACACCCGCCGTCCCGTGGCACACCACGTAGCGCACCCTGGCGAACCCTGGCGAATAGTCGCTCAGCAACTGACAGAGGGTTACTGTCAACTCAGCCGAGAACCTGGGGGCTTGACGTGAACGGACAACCCAACACCCGACTGTCGGACCTGTTCGGCCTGGCGGGCTGGTCCAAGGGGGAACTCGCGAGACTGGTGAACCGGCAGGCGGCGGCCATGGGCCATCCGCAGCTGGCCACCGACACTTCGCGCGTCCGGCGCTGGATCGACACGGGAGAAATCCCCCGCGATCCCGTGCCGCGGGTTCTGGCGGCTCTGTTCACCGAGCGTCTCGGCCGTGTCGTGACCATTGAGGATCTTGGTCTGGTCCGGCACGGGCGCGTGGGGAAACGGCGTGGCGACGGGAGTGCGGAGCACCCCGACGGCATTCCGTGGGCGCCCGAACGGACAGCCGCGGTCCTCACCGAATTCACGGGAATGGACCTCATGCTCAACCGACGCGGCTTGGTGGGCGCGGGTGCCGCGCTCGCCGCCGGCACCGCACTGACCGGCGCCATGCACGAGTGGCTGCACACCGACCCGGCTCTTGCTGCCGACGCTCCCCGTACCAACCATCCCCTGCACGCCGACCCCGCTGGGTTCGACCGCTACGAGGCCGCCCCCATCGGGTCGCAGGAGATCGAGGAACTGGAGACCTCCGTCGAGGTCTTCCGGGCCTGGGACGCGGCCCGCGGCGGCGGGCTGCAGCGCAAGGCTGTGGTGGGACAGCTCAACGAAGTGGGCGGCATGCTCGCCTACCGACACCCCGACCATCTCCAGCGCCGCCTGTGGGGCGTCGCTGCCAATCTCGCCGTCCTCGCGGGCTGGATGTCGCACGACGTCGGCCTGGAACCCACGGCACAGAAGTACTTCGTGATCGCCGCGCACGCGGCCCGCGAGGGCGGGGACCGGCCGCGTGCCGGTGAGGCCCTGTCGCGGGCGGCACGCCAGATGGTGCACCTGGGGCGGCCCGACGACGCCCTCGACCTGATGAAGCTCGCCAAATCGGGCTCGGGCGAGGAGGTCCTGCCGCGCACGCAGGCCATGCTCTACACCATCGAGGCCTGGGCACAGGCGTCGATGGGCAAGGGCCAGGCCATGCGCCGCACCCTCGGCATCGCCGAGGACCTGTTCGTCTCCGACAACGGCGACGTGCCGCCGCCCAGTTGGATGCAGATGTTCGACGAGGCGGACATGCACGGCATGCAGGCCCTGGCCTACCGCACCCTCGCCGATCACGACGCGTCCGCGGCCAACACCGCCCAGCGCCATGCGAGGGAGGCGATCGAACTGCGGTCCAAGGGCCGCGACCGCTCGCAGATCTTCGACTACATCTCGCTGGCCTCGGCCTGCTTCATCGGCGACGACCCCGAACAGGCCGACCGGTACGCACGGTTGGCGCTGGTCTCGATGGGTGCGAACTCCTCGCACCGCACCTGGGACCGGCTGCGCGAGATGTACCGCCTGACGGCGCAGTACTCGGGCTACCCGAAGATCCAGGACCTGCGTGAGGAGATCAAGCTGGCCCTGCCCAAGGCGGCGGCCAAGACCGGAGGTGGCAGCCGGGTCAAGGCCTAGAGCCGCCGAGGCCCGGAGCCGGAACCCGGCATGACCCGGGCGCGGATCAGAAGACGATCCGCGCGATCAACAGACAGGCGTCGTCCTCGCGCGGGGCCACGCCGAACTCCTCGACGACCGCGCGCACACAGTCCTGCGCACCCCGCGTGTCCGTGAAGCGTGGCGCGAGCGCGAGCAGCCGGCTCGTGGCCGCGTCCCTGGCGCGCCGGGGGACAAGACCGTCGGTGTGCAGCAGCAACAGGTCGCCCGGTTCGAGGTGCACTTCGGCCTGCTCGTACGTGGCTCCGGAGGTCGCACCGAGGATCACGCCGCCCGGTGGCGTCAGCGCGCGCCCCGTCCCGCCGCGGAACAGCAGCGGGGCGGGGTGTCCGGCCTGCGCCCAGGTGAGGGTGCGGGTCGCGGGGGCGTACTGGCAGCAGACGGCGCTGCCGAGAGCCGGTTGTGTGGTGGTGTCCAGTAACTGGTTGAGCCAGCCCATCAGCCGGCCCGGCCGCACTCCGGCCACCGCCATGCCGCGCACCGCGCCGAGGAGCATCGCCATACCCGAGGTGACGGTGACGCCGTGCCCCGTGAGGTCGCCGACGCTGAGGAGGAACCGGCCGTCGGGCAGCTCCATGGCGTCGTACCAGTCGCCGCCGATCAGCGAGCTCGTGGCGGAGGGGAGGTAGTACGCCGCGAGATCCAGTGCGGCGGGTCCGCCGTGCGGGAACCGCAGGGAGCCGCGCCACGGCGGCAGCACGGCCTCCTGCAGTTCGACCGCGAGCCGGTGCTCTGTCTGCGCGATGTGCCGCTGGCGCTGCAGCGAGTCACGGGTCTCGCGCACCACTCGCTGGCTGCGGCGCAGCTCGCTGACGTCCCGCAGGACCGCCCACATCGAGGCGGTGCTGCCGTCAGCGGCGAGCACGGGCTCGCCCATCATGTGCACCTGTCGTACGCCGCCGTCCGGGCGCACGATACGGAACTCGCCGTCGATCGGCTTTCCGTCGATCAGGCAGTCCGTGACCATGGCCGTCAGCATCGGCTGGTCGTCGGCGTGCACCAGGGAGGGCAGCTCGTCGAGGGAGAGCGCGGGGGCTTCCGGATCCCGCCCGAGAATCCGGTAGAGCTCGCCCGACCAACTCGCCTCGTCGTTCAGGAGGTTCCACTCCGCGCTGCCGACCCGGCTGAGCAGTGAGCCGCGCTGCGGGTCGAGCGGTGCGGGCACCGCCGGAGCCGCGGGCTCGGCGGCCGGTGGCAGGGGTCCGTCCCGCAGCTGCGCCAGGTGGTCGTCCAGGTCGTTGAGCTGGTGGACCGCCAGGTCGCACAGGGCGCGCTGCCAGCGCCCCTGCGGGTCGCCGCGATCGGCCCCGGCGTCCCGGCGCACGGCGTCGACCTGGCCGCGGAGCCGGCGCGTCTGCGTGATCAGCGCTTCGACCGAGCCGCGCTCGGGCGGCTGGGCGGAAGGGCGGTCCGCGAAGACATGGGACGGCATGAGGTGCTCCGTTGAGGATGCGGTGCGACCAAACGGGCGGGATGGACCGCTAATGACTTTCGCACAGCGGGGGGTGGCCCGTAAGGGATTTGGCAACACACGACCCGGTCTTGCTTCTGGTATATGCCTATGTCCTCCGGAGCAGTACGTTCCGGAAGAACGGTCCCGATCACCCCCGCAAGTAGCGGATATCCGCCAGGGCGCGGCGGTTGTGGTCGTGCGACCTGTCGACCACGTGCAGATCGCGCTCGACGCGCCTGAGCAGCGCCACCGAGTCGACCACGGCCAGTACCCGCGTCTCCTTCAAGTCCCGCACTCCCTCGACCATTGGAAATGTGGCTGGTAATAACAAGCCCTACGGCGCGGCATCCCTGCGTGGTGACGCGCGACGCCGGGGGCTGTCGCTCGCAGCGGTGAGAGCGCTGCGGGGCCGTTCGGGTGAATCGCTGTGCCTTTACGCGTGCCGGGGTCGACCGCCGGTGCGTCCTCGTGCACAGCATTTCGGTGTGATCATCGGACGAAAGGGTGCGACACGACCGCGGTCGGCGCGGTGGCTGCTGGTCGGCCTTCTGCTGGCCGCGGGCTGCTGGTCGGCCGCCGGGCCCTCCGTCGCCGATGGTGCCGGGCCGAACGGGCTCGCCCTCCAGGTCACGGTGAACACCCGGCCGGGTCTCGGGGCGGTGCGTCCCGGCATCCGCACCGGCGACGCCGTGGTCAAGTCGTACCGTCTGATCAACCGCAGCGGCGCCGACCTCTACCAGGTGCGGGTGTGGGATCCGGGCATGCCGGGCGCCGCGATCCGCTGTCCCGGCGGACGGGACCGGGTGCCGATGCTGACCGGACTGCGTTCGGTGCGCTGTACGGCCACCGGGGCCGCCCGCCCCGGGCCCTGGATCAGCCGGGTCCGGGCGGTCGGACAGCAGCCCTATCTGCGCGCCGGTGCCATGCCGGTGGCCGTGAGTTCCCCGGGCGGGGGGAGCGTGCGACCAGCCGCGTTTTCCGCGCGTGCCGGCGGCGTGCAGGCGACCGCGCGGTCCGGATACACCGGGGTCGGCGCCGCGCTGGCCCTGACGGAGACGGCGCGTGTCACCGGTCCGCGGCAGGCGCGGGTGAGCTATGTCGTGGCCAACCGGGGCAACCGGGCCGTCCACGGCGTGCGGATCACGGACCCGGTGCTTGCCCCGGACCGGATCGTCTGTGCGGGCGGCCGGCCGGTCGTCGCCCATCTCGCCGCGGGGGCGCGGGCCGTGTGCACCGCGCTCGTACGGCGCGGGCCCGGCACGTATCTCAGCGCGGGGCGCGCCGACGGCAGCGACCTGATCCGCACGCTCGGTCCGCGCGGCCAGGCGGTGATACCTCCACGCCTGACGGCGCGGGCCCGGGCACGCTTCACGCTCCGGGATGCGGTGTCTGTGACTCCCGTGGCTCCCGGGGCGTCGCGGCCCGGGGCGCCCGCGGGGGCGGCGGGACAGGGGTCGCGCTCCGGGCCACCGGGGCCGCGCTCCGGGCCGCCGGGAGCCGTACCCCGCCTCGCGTCACAGCTGCCCGCAGCGCCCCTCCCGCCGGGTATCGCGGCCCCGGGCGCCGGCCCGCCGGGCGCCGGCCCGCCGGGCGCCGGCCCGCCGGGCGCCGGCCCGCCGGGCGCCGCGCCCCTGGGCGTCGGTCCACCCGGCGCCGCACCCCTGGGCGTCGGTCCACCGGGCGTCGGCCCGCCCGGCGTCGCCCCACCAGGCGCCGCACCGCCGGGCATCGCACCACCCGCCCCCGCCGCACCCGACGGGCCGGGTCAAGCCCCGGCAGCGGTTCCGCCCGCTGTGCCGCCACCAGCGGTACCACCAGCGGTGCCGCCCCCCGCGGTGCCGCCGCCCGCGGAACCACCGGCCGCGGTCCCGCCGCCAAACGAGCCGCCCGCCGCGGTGCCGGAAGAGGAGCGGCCCCAGCGCACGCTGCTCAGCCGCTTCGTCCGGCCGGACAACACGCCCACCGGCATGGGCATGCTGGCCGCGCTGTTCCTCGTCCTGCTGCCCGCAGCCATCGCGGCCGCCGTCTTCGGCTCCCGCAGACTTTGACCGCGCCGCCACGAAACGGGACCCACCGATGATCGAAAGCTTCGCCGTCGTCCTGGGCGTCGCCCTGCTGGCCGGGGCGGTCGTCCTGATCAAGCACCGTTTCTGGCCCCCGGGCCCGGACGAAGAGCCCCGCGAGGACGTCGCCGAGTACATCTCCATGATGGTCGGCGTCCTGTACGCCCTGGTCCTTGGTCTTGCCCTGGTGTCGGTCTGGGACACCAACTCCGGCGCCGAGGACCACGCCGCCACCGAGGCCAGCGCCGCGCACCAGATCCATCTGCTCGCCGCGGGCCTGCCCGCAGGGCAGGACGCGCGGATGCGCGGCGAGATCGAGACGTACATCCGGCACGTCACCGAGACGGAGTGGCCCGCCATGGCCGAGGGCACCCCGCTGGGGCCGACCGGCTGGCGCCTGCTGAACGACGTGCGCGCCACCGGTCAGGTCCCCGCGGATGCCACACCGGCCCAACAGGCCACGGGCCAGGAGACCTTGGCCCAGTTGAGCACCCTGGACGAGGCGCGCCGCGGTCGCGAGGCCGATGCCACGGAGCGGCTCTCGCCGGTGATCTGGTTCGGCCTGATCGTCGGCGGTGGTCTCACCATCGCCTTCATGTTCATGTTCGGCGTCCAGCGCAGCTTCACCCACCTCGTGATGGTGATGGGCCTGTCCGCCCTGATCACCTTCACCGTGCTCCTGATCTACCAGCTGGACAGCCCCTTCCAGGGGCTGTTCGCCGTCGACACGACGCCGTTCACGCGTTACTTCTAGGGTCCCGGTCGGAGGCAGGCCAGAGGTAGGGCAGGTCGTCGGGTACGCCGGGGAAGATGTCGGCGTAGAACTCCGGGGCCTTGCGCAGCAGTGCCGACTGGTGGCTGCGGTGGAAGGCCGGGTCGCCCAGCCAGGGTGGCAGTTCGCCGTCGGCGGCGAGCTGTTCCCCGGTGCGTACGGCGGTGTCGGGGCGGTGGCGGGTGAAGTCGGTGACGAGGGTGGTGGCGCAGGTGTCGGCGCGTCCGGTGGCGGTCCATGTGGCGCATACGTCGAGGCCGTAGCGGACCAGGGCTTCCTCGTAGCCGATCCACATGCGTACCGCTGGATGGTTGCGCCATCCGTAGCCGGGCACGGTCAGGCCGCGCAGCACCTGGAGGGCCTCGACCCGCTGCTTGCCCAGGCGTGCCTGGTCGAGGACCGCGGCGGATTGCGTGAAGTCGGGGTAGGGGAGAAAGGTCTGCACGCAGCATCTGTACCGCGGCCGGGGCGTTCTCAGACGCCCGCCTCGCCAGGCGCCCGGGGTTTGCGCGTACCTCTTCGGTCGCGGGGCCCCAAGGGGGGAGAGGCGCCCGGAGTGGCCATGTCCGCACCAGGGGGGCCGTCAGCACTGGGCGAAGACGTAGCCCTTGGTGCCCTTTGGGGTGACGTCGCGGTCCCGCAGGGTGATGGAGAGGCGGGAGCCGTAGGTGTCGCAGGCGGTGTTGTAGTCCTTGCGGGTGTACTCGACGGCGAAGACCTTGTCGTCGTAGGCGTCGGCGAAGTCGCCGCATTCCTTGTACGCCGCGCACTCCTCGACGACGGCGAAGTCGAAGCCGATGCGGTCGCGGTCCGGCAGCAGGTCGGTGGTGTTCTTCTGTGCGATGGCCAGGCCCTTGCGGTGGGCGCGCTCGGCGAGCAACTGGGCGAAGGAAGCGGCGTGTTCGGTGGTGAGGAGGTCGTCGGAGCGCTCGTAGGAGTCCAGGTTGTCGGGCTCCACGGCGTCGTAGCCCGCCTTGGCGCAGCCGTCGATCCAGGGCCCCACGATGTTCATCAGCTTCTCGCGCTTGCCGGCCGCGGAGATGTCGAGGAGCGGCTCGTCCCAGTCCTCGTCGACCACCAGTGAGCCCTCGTCGTTCTTCAGGAGCAGGTCGGGGTGGTTCTTCTTCCACCAGGTGATGGCGTCGCCCGGCTGGGTCTGGAAGGCGTTGACGTAGCACACGTTGTACAGGCCCTTGGCCGGCTCGGCGGAGCGGTCGCGGGAGATGGCCCGTACGGCGTCGTCGGGCGCGTAGGGGCCGCCGAGTTGGTAGTCGAAGACGGTGTCAGGCTTCGGCGGGCGCACGGTGCCGGTCCGGTCCGTGGACGTGTCCGGGGTGTCTTTGCCGTCGCCGGTGGAGCAGGCGGCGGCGAGCAGGAGTGTGGCGGCGCAGGCGGCGAGACGGCCGGGGCGCGAGCGGTACGGGCGGTACGGGCGGTGCATGGACAGCTTTCGTTCGAAGCGTGCAGGCCGTGCGGAATGTGGTGCGATGTCGATCTTACGGTGTATGTCGGAGGGGTCGGAGGCCAGGGCAGCGGCGGCCGGCCGGGGGAGACCGGTCGCCGCTGCCTGCCGCTCACGGCGTCAGTGGCCCGGGGGTCAGGCCGGGACGACGACGGAGCGGGTCAGGTGGTCGGAAGGTGTGGCGTGGCGTGGCGGGGTGGGCCGGTCGGGTCAGTCGCCCAGTGTCCGGCGCAGGGCCGGCTGGAGGCGGTCCGCGTGGGCGCGGACCATGTCGTCGCACAGCCGCCAGATCTGCTCGACGGTGAGGGCGGCGGCCGTGGCCGGGTCGGTCATCGCCGCGTGCCGGATGTGGCGCGGCTCGTCGTCGAGGGCGGCGCGGACCACGAGGTCGTTCATGCTGAGGTAGGTGCGGTTGAGCGCAGCGAGTTGCGGGGGCAGGGATCCCGCGCGGGTGGGCTGGATGCCGGAGGCGTCGACGAGGCAGGGGACTTCGACGACGCCGTGGTCGGGCAGGTTGTCGATCAGGCCGTGGTTGGGGACGTTGGCGTAGACGGTGCGCGGGGTGCCCGTCACGATGCTGTGGATGATCTGGGGGGCGTACTCCATGGTGCCCTCGACGGTGAGCGGTTCGCCCGCGGCCAGGGCGTCACGGGTCTGGTGGTAGGCGGCGACGTTCTCGTCGACGATGCCGAGGTAGGCGCCGACCGGCAGGCGCAGGCGCTCGATCTCGCTGTCGTGGTGCAGGTACCAGGGGACGTACTCGGAGGAGTGCTCGCTGGTCTCGGTGGGGTAGTAGCCGAGGCGGCGGTACATGTCGACGCGGACCCGGCGCCGCAACTGCTCGTCGCCGGAGATCAGTTCGTCCAGGCGCGGGTAGAGGTCCTTGCCCTGGTGCTCGAAGCGGAGGACCCAGGCCTGGTGGTTGACGCCCGCCGCCCGGTAGGTGATCTCCTGGTACGGGACGCCGACCAGTTCGGCCAGGTCGTGCATGGTCCAGTACACGGAGTGGCACAGGCCCGCCACCTTGGTCAGGCCGGTGGCCTCGGTGAGGTACTGGATGTTCATGGCCATGGGGTTGGTGTAGTTCAGGAGCCAGGCGTCGGGGCAGAGTTCGGCGATGTCCTGGCCCAGGGCCTTCAGGAGCGGGAAGGTGCGCAGGGCGCGGAAGATGCCGCCGATGCCGAGGGTGTCGCCGATGGTCTGGCGCAGTCCGTGGCGTGCGGGGACCTCGAAGTCGGTGCGGGTGGCCTCGCCCATGCCGACCTGCACGATGTTGATGACGAAGTCCGAGCCGGTGAGGGCTTCGCGGCGGTCGGCGTGGCTGGAGATGGTGGCGTGCGCGCCCAGGTGGTCGGCGATGTACTCGGCGGCGGCCTGTGCGGTGGCCAGGCGTTCGGGGTCGATGTCGTGCAGGGCGATGTGGGCGCCCTTGAGTTCGGGGAAGGCGAAGAGGTCGGCGAGCAGGCCTTGGGTGAAGACGACGCTGCCCGCGCCGATGAAGGTGATCTTGGGGTGGTTCATGAGGCGTGCGCTCCGCTCGGAGTGGTGTGGGCGAGGGCTTCGTCTCGCGTGGGCTGGGCTCGGGTGCCGCCGTGGGCGCGGGTCGAGAGGGATCCGCAGGCGACGGCGAACCGCAGGGCCTCTGGCGGGGTCAGGCCGTCGTGGAGGGCGGCGACGAAGCCGGCGTCGAAGCTGTCTCCGGCGCCGACGGTGTCCTTGGGGGTCAGGGCAAGGCCCGGTGCGGTGTGCAGGGTGCGGCCGTCGTGGCACAGGGCGCCGTCGGCGCCGTTCTTGACGACGGCCAACGGGACGCGGGCGGCGAGGAGTTCGGCCGCCTGTTCGGGGCTGCCGGAGGGCAGTCCGGCAAGGCGCAGGGCCTCTTGGGCGTTGGGCAGCAGGAGGTCGGTGTGGTCGAGGACGGCGCCGAGGGCGGCCGGGTCCCAGCGCCCCGAGGGGTCGTCCTGGGTGTCCAGGGACGTCCTGGCGCCGTGGTCGCGCGCGGTACGGAAGAGCCGGGGCAGGTCGGCGGCGAGGGAGGGCTGCAGGAAGTAGGAGGCGGCGTGCACGTGCCGGGCGTCGGCGAGGAGCTCGGCGGGTACGTCGTCGCCGCTGACGGCGGTCAGGGTGCCCGGCGAGGTGAGGATGGCGCGGTCGTCGCCGCGGGTGAGTACGACGGTCAGCGGGGTCGGCCGGGTGGCGTCCATGTGCAGGGCCCGGGTGTCGACGCCGCGGGAGGCGAGGGTGTCGCGCATGTAGCGGCCGGCGTCGTCGTCGCCGACGCGGCCGGCGAAGGCCACGTCGAGGCCGAGGCGTGCGGCGCCGCAGGCCATGATGGCCGCCGAGCCGCCGAGGGTCAGGGACCCGGTGTCGACAAGCTGTTCGCGCTGGCCGAAGGCGAGCGGTCCGTCGAGCGGGCCCAGGATCACGTCGGGGTTGGCGTCCCCGATGACGAGCAGGTCGTACGAGTGCGGCATCGCGTTCCTTGTGTTCCTTCGGTTCGTGCGGGGATGTGGTGCGGGGCGGGTCAGCCCTTGAGGCCGCTGGAGGTGACCGAGCGGATGAAGGCCTTCTGCGCGAAGAGGAAGGCGACCAGGACGGGCAGGACGGTGAGTACGTTGCCCGCCATCACCGCGGACCAGCGTGTGTGGTGCTGTCCCTGGAAGGTGGTCAGGCCCAGTTGCAGGGTGTACTGGGTGTCGTGGTTGATCGCGATCAGTGGCCAGGTCAGGTCGTTCCAGGTGGTGAGGAAGGTCAGGACGGCCACCGTGGCCAGGGCGGGCCGGGCCAGGGGCAGCACGATCGAGCACAGGACCCGCAGCCTGGAGCAGCCGTCGATCCAGGCGGCCTCCTCCAGTTCCCTGGGCAGGGAGAGGAAGAACTGCCGCAGCAGGAAGACCGCGAAGGGTGTGACGAGGGAGGGCACGATCAGCGCGCCGAGGGTGTCGATGAGGCCCAGCTTCTTCATCACCAGGAAGGTGGGGATCATCGTCAGCTGGAAGGGCACCGCCATCGTCGCCAGCATCAGCACGAGCAGCGTGCGCGAGCCGCGAAAGCGCATCCGGGCGAACGCGTAGCCGCCCAGGGCGCCGAAGACGAGGTTGGAGGTGACCGCGACGGCGGAGACGATCGCCGAGTTCAGCAGCCAGCGCGGGAACATGGCGTTGCCCAGGACGTAGCGGTAGCCGCCGAGGTCGATGCCGGAGGGCCACAGCGCGGGCGGGAACCGGTTGATCTCCGCGTTGCTCATCACCGAGCTGACCAGCAGCCAGATCAGCGGTACGGCGAAGAGCAGTGCCAGGGGTGCGAGCAGCGCGTGCCAGCCGCTGAAGGGCAGGCGCAGGCGGCGGCGTATTGCGGCGGGCCGGGTGGTGCGGCGGGCGGCGGTCTCGGGCGCGGTGGTGGTCGCGGTCATCAGGCGGCTGCTTTCGTACGAAGGGAGCGGCCGCGGGTCACGCGCAGCACGGCGCCCACGGCGAACAGGGCGAGCGCCAGGACGTAGGCGGCCGCGGCTCCGTACCCGGCGGTGAAGTTCTTGAAGGCCTGTTCCCAGATGAAGTAGACGATCACTGTGGTCGAGCCGAGGGGTCCGCCCTTGGTGGTGACGTAGACCAGGTCGAAGACTTGCAGGGACTGGATGGTCTGCCACAGGAGCAGGAAGACGCTGACGGGGGTGAGGGCGGGCAGGGTGACGTGCCGCAGCAGGTGCCACCGCCCTGCGCCGTCCAGGCGGGCCGCCTCGATCAGCGACTGCTCGACGTCCTGGAGCGCGGCCAGGTAGATGACGGTGCACAGTCCGGTGCCGCTCCACAGGGTGATGGCGACCAGTACGAACAGTGCCTGCGAGGAGTCGGTGAGGAAGCCCTGGGGTGAGATGCCCAGGTGGTGCAGGACGGAGTTGGCCGCGCCGAAGTCGGGGTCGAGGATGAAGGAGAACAGCACGCCCTGTGCGGTGGCCGAGATGACGAACGGCACGAAGAACAGGGTGCGGTACAGGCCGACGAAGCGGATCCGCCGGTTCAGCGCGAGGGCCAGGGCGAGTCCGATGACGATGCTCAGGGGCACGTACAAGAGGGTGTAGAGCAGGGTGTTGCGCACGGCCTGGCTGAAGTTCGGGTCCTGCGACAGTGCCCGGTAGTTGTCCAGGCCCACCCAGCGGCTGGGTGTGACCAGGTCGTTGGCCTGGAAGGACAGCAGCAGCGACCAGATGACCGGCAGGACGCTCAGGCCGAGGATGACGAGTACGGCGGGGAAGACGAACGCCCAGGCGGTGGCGGTCTCGCCGCGGCGCCGGCGGCGCAGGGCGCGTCGGCCGGCGGGGTCGGGCGGCAGGGTCAGGGGGCGGGGCAGTGATGGCATGGCGGTGTCCTCAACGGTCTTCGGCTGTCCTCGGCTGTCCTCGGCGGTCCTCGGCGGTCCTCGGTGGTCCGCGGCTGTCCTCGGCGGTCCTCGGCTGTTTTCGAGGGGCTCAACGCGGTATCAGCAGGGCGGCGTTGGCCTCTTCGGCGCAGGAGCGCACGGCGTCGGCGGGGTTCTTGCGGCCGAGCAGGACGGCGACGATCGCCTGGCCGAGGGACTGGGAGATACGGGGGTAGGCCGGGTGCACGGGCCGCACCCGCGCGGAGGTGAGCGCCTTGGTGAACACCGGGAGGCCGGGCTTGCGGTCGGCGTGTTCGCGCCAGGCCGGGCGGTCCTGGCTGCGGCGGCTCAACGGCAGGCTGCCCGCCTCGACGGCCCATCGGCTGTCTTGGGCGGGCTGGTTCAGCCAGGTCACGAAGGTGCGGGCGGCCTCGGCGCGGGCGGAGCCGTTGTCGAACACCGTCCAGGTGTCGGGGCCCGAGATGGTCACGGGGCGGCGGCTGAAGCTGGGCAGCGGCACCACGTGGTAGTCGATGTTCGCCTGGGTGATGTCGGGCAGCTGCCAGGGCCCGGTGGGCACCATGCCCATCCGGTTCGACAGGAAGACCTGGTACATCTGCTCGCTGCCCGGTTTGGGGTCGATGTAGACGCTCTTGTCGCGCGCCAGGTCGCGTACGACCTCAAGGGCGCGCACGCCCTCCTTCGCGAAACCGATGCTGTGCCCGTCGTCGCCGATCACGTCGCCGCCCAGGTCCCACACCAGGGGCCACAGCCGCCACACGGTGTCCTCGTCGCCGGTGCCGGGCCAGCCGGTGCCGAAACGTCCCCGGGAGGCATCGGTCAGGCGCCGCGCGGTGTCGGTGAACTCGTCCCAGGTCCAGCCCGGCTCGGGCAGATCGATCCCGGCCTCGGCGAAGAGCTTCTTGTTGCAGACCACGGCGAGGCAGTCCAGGACCGCGGGCACCGCCCGGACCTTGCCGTTGATGGTGACGGCCTCCCTGGCGGGCGCCCAGAAGTTGCGCCACGGCGTCGCTCCCTCGCGCACGTGCGCGGTCAGGTCGACGACCTCGGGGCTGCGGGCGACGCTGGCCAGGTCGGAGCCGAAGACGTAGGCGATGTCGGGGTAGGAGCCCGCGGCGAGCGCGGCGGTGACCTTCTGGAGCATGGCGTCGGCGAGCACGCCGCCGCCCATGTCGACGCGGATGTCGGGATGGGCCCGGTGGAAGCGTGCGACCAGCCCTTTGATGACCTTGGCGGCGGAGTCCGTCTGGCCGTGCCACAGCTGGATGGTCACCCGCCCGTCGGGGCCGACCCCGTCCGCGGGTCCCGTGCCGCAGCCCGCGACGGCGCCCCCGCCGGCCGCCATCGCCGCCGCGCCGCCCGCGCGCAGCACACTGCGCCGCGAGGGGCCGCCCGGTGCTCGGGGTCCTGCAGCCATCACTACCTCCAGGGGATCGGGGTGCGCCCGCGGCGCGGGAGGGCCGTGGGACGGATGTCGCACGGCGGGGAGGTGGAGCGGGAAGGCGGCCGCTGTCCGGGCGCACCGCGTCACGGCGGATGGCGCGCGGACGCCCGGCAGCGGGGCCGGGTCAGCAGGTCTGGCGGACGTATCCGCTGCTGCCCGCGGGCGACACGTCGAGGTCGCGGCGCACGATGCTCAGCCGGTCGCCCCAGCCCGCGCAGGAGGTGCGCAGTCCCTCGGCCGTGTATTCGATGACCACGACGTCGTCGCCGAAGGCGGAGGTGTAGTCGCCGCACTCGTCGTAGACGCCGCACTCCTCGGCGACGGCGAAGTCCAGGCCGGTCTCCTCGCGCGCGTCGGCCAGTTGGGGCGTGTTCTTCTGCGCGGCGGCCAGGCCCCGCTGGTGGGCGCGGGCGGAGAGCAGCTTGACGAAGGACTTGGCCTGCGAGGCGGTGAGCAGGTCCGGGAAGCGGGTGAAGGTGTCGTAGTTGTCGGGCTCGATGGCCTGGAAGCCCTTGTCGGCGCAGCCGTCGATCCAGGAGCCGACCCGGGCGGCGATCCGCTTTCGCTTGTCGGCGGTGCGGATGTCCAGGACGGCCTCGCCCCAGTCGCCGTCGTAGACGACATCGCCGTTGTCGTCCCGCAGCAGCAGGTCGGCGTCCCAGTCGCCCTCCGCCCCCGGCTGGGCCTGGAAGGCGTTGAGGTAGCAGATGTTGTACAGGCCGGGTGCGGGGGCGGCCGTACGGTCGCGGCTGACGATCCCGACCCCGGCGGGCGGTGTGTACGCGCCGCCGATCTGGTAGTCGAACCCGGCGTGCGCCGGGGGCGGTTCGACGGTGCTCGCTTCGGCGGCGGCGGTCGAGGGCGCGAGCAGGCAGGCGGCGGCGGTGGCCGTGAGGGCCGCTGACGCGGCGATGCCCGTGCGCAGAACACGATTGAGGCTCATCTCAGAGCT
Source organism: Streptomyces longisporoflavus (assembly GCF_014649775.1). GTDB lineage: Bacteria > Actinomycetota > Actinomycetes > Streptomycetales > Streptomycetaceae > Streptomyces > Streptomyces longisporoflavus. The sequence continues at coordinate 311,031 of NZ_BMTR01000006.1, forward strand.
CCGGTGGTCTGAGGGCACGTCCCCGCCTCGGACACGCGAAGGGTCCTGGCGACTTAGTCCGGGCTCATGGCCGAGGCCAACTACCGGCTGGGCGTACCTCTGCGCCGAGTGCTCCGCACCGGCGTGCCAGGGAGTTAATCGAGCAGTTTCAGTCATGTCAAGGGACCTGGACTGAGAAGCACTTGGCGTATTCGCGCAGAAACGCGCAGCGATTGTGCGGAACTCTGCTCACGGCTGCTGTTCCGGTCCCTCTCGCGGTCTATGCTCGCCGGGTGCTGAGAAGCGACCGCCAGGCGCGGATACTTGAGCATGTCGCCGCCCGGGGCAGCGCGGACGTCGTACGGTTGGCCGGCCTCCTCGGGGTTTCGCAGGCCACCGTCCGCCGTGACCTGCGGCAGTTGAGCGAGCAGCGGCTGCTCGAACGCACCCACGGCGGTGCGGTGCTCGGCGCACTGAGCATCGAAGTGCCGCTGCGGCACCGCGTCGACCAGCGCTCCCCGCAGAAGCAGGCCATCGCGCGGGCCGCCGCCGGCCTGGTGCCCGAGGGTGCGGTGGTCGGTCTCACCGGCGGCAGCACCACCACGGAGGTGGCCCGGCTGCTCGCCGACCGGGGGCCCGTCACGATCGTCACCAACGCCGTGAACATCGCGGCCGCCCTCGTCCTGCGCCCGGGCGTCACCCTGATCGTGGTCGGCGGCACCGCCCGCAGCGAGAGCTACGAACTGGTGGGCCCCATCGCGGAGAAGACCCTGGCCGACCACCACACCGACATCGCGTTCCTCGGCGTGGACGGCATCAGCGCCGTCCACGGCTGCACCACGCACGATCAGTTGGAGGCGGCCACCGACCGCGCCTTCGCGGGGCACAGCAGCCGCACCGTCGTGGTCGCCGACCACACCAAGATCGGCAGGGCGACGTTCGCCAGGATCTGCCCGACGGCCGGGGTGCACACCCTGGTCACCGACGCCGGCGCGCCCGGCGGCGAGCTCGATGCCATCGCCGCCGTCGGCGTGCAGGTCACGGTCGTATGAGCCGCCGTACGAGCGACTGCCCGGGGTGTCGTACGAGCCGCTGACCTGGGTGTCGTACGAGCCGTCGTGCGGGAGCCGTCAGTGCGCGATGGAGTCGATCAGTTCGCGGGCGCCCTGGCGCAGGAGCGTCACCGCCACCGACGTGCCCAGCGTCGCCGGGTCGAGCGGTCCGGCCCACTCGTGGGCGTTGAGCACCGTCTTGCCGTCCGGGGTGAAGACGCGGGCGCGCAGCGAGAGATCGCCGCTCCGCTCGCAGCGCGCGTATCCCGCGATGGGGGAGTTGCAGTGCCCTTGCAGGACGTGCAGGAACATGCGCTCGGCGGTGGCCTCCCGCCAGGCCTCCGGGTCGCCGAGGCCCGAGACGGCGTCGATGGTCCGCGTGTCGTCCTCGCGGCACTGCAGCGCCAGGATGCCCGCGCCGATCGGCGGGCACATCGCCTCCACCGACAGGACCTCGGTGACCACGTCCATGCGGTCGATGCGCTCCAGGCCCGACACCGCGAGCAGCAGCGCGTCCGCGTCGCCCGCGGCGAGCTTCTCCATGCGGCGCCCGGCGTTCCCGCGCATGGGCACGCACTCAAGTTGCGGGTGGGAGGCGGCGAGTTGGGCGATGCGGCGCACCGAGGACGTGCCGATGCGGGTGCCCGCGGGCAGCTCGTCCAGGGTCAGGCCGCCCGGGTGGATGAGCGCGTCGCGGATGTCGTCCCGCTTGAGGAACGCCGCGAAGGTGGTGCCCGCCGGCAGCGGCCGGTCCGCCGGTACGTCTTTGACGCAGTGCACCGCCAGGTCCGCCTCGCCGGCGAGGAGCGCCGCGTCGACCTCCTTGGTGAACGCCCCCTTGCCGCCCAGCTTCGCGAGGTCCCCCATCCAGCGGTCGCCGGAGGTCGTGACCGGCACGACCTCGGTGCGGATACCGGGGTGCAGCGCGGCGAGTTCGGCGCGTACGCGCTCCACCTGGGCCAGTGCCATGGGGGAGGAGCGGGAGACGATGCGGATCAGCTCAGGAGCGGACATGCGCACCACGATAGGCGCTCGCGGCAGAGGGCCGTTAAAGGAGTCCTCGCCTCGCTGGGGCCCGGAAGGCGGCCGGTTCCGGGGTGCGCCGCGCACCGAGCCCTCATAGCGTGAGGAGCAGTCGGCCCCCGTGCCCGCCTTTGTGCAGGTCCCGGCGTCAGTCCCCTGGGAGGTCCCATGTCAGCCGCCGCCGCCCGCCAGGAGTCCCCGATCGTCCTGGAACGGATGGCTCCCACCCATCTGGCCGACGTCCTGGCCCTGGGCCGGGAGCTGTACGACACCTCGGTCAAGCCCTACACGTCCTGGTCGCTGTCGGCGATCACCGGGCACATGGACGCCGATGCCTCCTCGTGCTGGGTGGCGCTGGACGGCGACGTGCTCGCCGGGTTCGTCTGCGGGTCGATGGGGTTCGACCACCGTACGGACTGGGGGAACCTGGAGTGGATCGCCAGCGCGCCCGCCTATCAGGGGCGGGGGGTCGCCAGCCATCTGGTGCAGGCCTGCTGCGCGACCCTGACCGCCGCCGGTGCCGTCGCGGTCGTCACCGACGTGGAGTCGCGCAACACCGCGTCGGCCGCGCTGATGCGGCGCAACGGTTTCCGGGAGAGCGTCTCGGTCACTCTCTTCGTGCGCGACGCCCCCGAGGCGTCGCTCTGAGGCGGCCCTTCCCCGCGCAGTCCTGGCCCGGCTCCAACGGCGGTGCGCCGACGCCCAGATGAGAGGTGCAGCGCGGGGTGTTGCCCGCCTCCTCGTGCCAGGTGCCCGGACGCGGGCGGATGAAGAGCAGCGCCGTGGCCGCCGCCAGGACGAACAGGCCCGCGCAGCCCACGGCCGCTTTCGCGAACGCCGTGTTCAGGGCCGCCGGATTCGCGTACGCCGTCCCGGACAGGCCCACGGCGAGCGGCAGCGCGGCCACGACGAGCATCTGGGCGACCCTCGCGGCGGTGTTGTTGACGCCGCTGGCCAGGCCCGCGCGCCCCGCGTCGACCGAGGCCAGGACCGTCGCCGTCAGCGGGGCCACGAACACGCTCATCCCCAGGCCCAGGATCACGACCGCGGGCAGGACCTCGGTGCCGTACGAGGCGCCGGGCTCGATGCGCAGCATCAACAGCGCTCCCGCTCCGGCGATCAGCGGGCCCGCGACCAGCGGCAGGGTGGGGCCGACGCGCCGGGCGAGATCGCCCGCGGCGGCCGAGAGCAGCAGCATCAGGACCGTGATGGGCAGCGTCGCCGTGCCGGCCCGCAGGGCGTCGTAGCCCAGCGTCGTCTGCAACTGCACCGGCAGCATGAACAGGAGCCCGCCGATGGCCGCGTACAGGCACAGCGTCATGACGTTGGCCGCGCTGAACAGACGGGAGCGGAAGAGGGAGAGCGGCAGCATCGGGTTGCGGCGGCGGTGTTCGACGACGACGAATGCCGCGCCGGCGGCGAGGCCGCCGAGCCCCGGCAGCAGGGCCGCGGTCTTCGGCGCGTCCCCCGAGGCGCCGATCAGCGAGAAGCTGATGCCCGCCAGGAACAGCGCCGCCAGGCACGCGCCCGTCACGTCGAAGGGCTTGTCCGCGGCGCCCTCGGCGCGGCTCTCGGGCACGTGGCGCACCGCGAGGAGGACGAGCGCGGCCAGCGGCACATTGATCAGGAAGATCCACCGCCAGCCGGGGCCGTCGATCAGCCAGCCGCCCAGGAACGGCCCGATCGCGCCCGCGACCCCGCCGAGGCCCGACCACGCGCCCACCGCCCGCGCCTGGTCCCGCGACCGGAACGAGGTGCGCACCAGGGCGAGCGAACCCGGCGTCAGCAGTGCGCCGCCGATGCCCTGCAGTGCCCGCGCCGCGATGAGCGTCCCCGCGTTCTGCGCGAGCCCGCACAGGGCCGAGGCCAGCGCGAACCACACGACGCCGATGACCAGGGTGCGCCGCCGGCCGATGCGGTCGCCGAGCGCCCCGCCGAGCAGCAGGAGTGCCGAGAGGGTGAGCATGTAGGCGTTGACGACCCACTGCAGGGACGCGAGCGAGGCGTCCAGGTCGCGGCCGAGCGTGGGCAGCGCGACGTTGACCACCGTGCCGTCCAGCATCGCCATGCCCGAGGCGAGCACGGCGCAGGTGAGGACCCAGCGGCCCCGCGCGGACGCCAGCGCGACACCGCCGTCGGAGCTCTGCGTCGCCGAAGCCTCCGCCGCGGACGCCATCGCCCCACCGCCCTACATGTGGACCGGGCCGCCGCCCGTGTCCGAGTGGACCGGAGCGCCCCGGCGGTAGAGAACGACCGTAACGAGGAGTCCGACGGCGAAGAAGACCGCCGACCACCAGTACGCGGTCGAGTAGCTCTCCATGGCCGACTGTGCCTGTACCTCGGGCGTCGGCCGCCTGCCCACGAGGTAGTTGGCCGCGGCGCTGGTGGCCAGGGAGTTGAGCAGGGCCGTGCCGATCGAACCGCCCACCTGCTGGCTGGTGTTGACCATCGCCGATGCCACCCCCGCGTCGTGCGCGGCGACGCCCGCGGTGGCCATGCTCATCGCCGGGGCGAAGACCAGACCCAGGCCGAGGCCGGCGACGAGCAGCGGCGGCAGGACGTGCGCGGCGTAGCCGCTGTGCACGTCCAGGGCGGTCAGCCAGGCCATCGCGGCGGCGGCGAGGCCCATGCCGAGGGGCACGATGGGTTTCGCGCCGAACCGGGGCACCAGCGAGTTGGTGGTGACGACGGAGATCACCACCATCACGGCGACCATCGGCAGGAAGGCGAGGCCCGTCTTGACCGGCGTGTAGCCGAGGATCTGCTGGAGGTAGTACGTCAGGAACAGGAAGACTCCGAACATGCCGGCGCCGGAGATGAACATCGCGAGGAACGACGCCGCGCGGTCCCGGTCGAGCACCACCCGCAGCGGGAGCAGCGGATGCGCGGCCCGCGTCTGCCACCAGGCGAAGGCGGCCACCAGGACGGCGCCGACCACCAGGAAGCCCCAGGTCCGGGCGTCGCCCCAGGCGTGCGACTCGGCGTTGGAGAAGCCGTAGACGATGCAGAAGAGGCCCGCGGAGACAAGGACCGTGCCGGGGACATCGAGCTTGGGCCGGTCCGCCGGCCTGCCGCCGTGCAGCAGCCGGGCGCCGCCGAGCATGGCGAACACCGCGAAGATCAGGTTCACGTACAGGCACCAGCGCCAGTCCAGGTACTCGGTCAGGACGCCGCCCAGGAGCAGGCCGACCGCGCCGCCCGCGCCCGCGATGGCGCCGTAGATGCCGAATGCCTTCGCCCGCTCCTTGGGGTCGGTGAAGGTCGTGGTGAGCAGGGAGAGCGCGGCGGGCGCAAGGAGGGCGCCGAAGAGGCCCTGGAGCGCCCTGGCCACCACCAGCATGGTGAAGCTGGTCGCCGCGCCGCCGAGGGCGGAGGCGAGCGCGAAGCCGCCGAGTCCGGCGAGGAAGACCAGTTTGCGGCCCACCAGGTCGGCGATCCGGCCGCCCAGGAGCAGCAGGCTGCCGAAGGCGAGTGCGTAGGCGGTGACGATCCACTGGCGGTTGCCGTCGCTGAAGCCGAGGTCCCGCTGGGCCGATGGCAGTGCGATGTTCACGATCGTCGCGTCGAGGACGACCATGAGCTGGGCGATGCCGACGACGCCGAGGATCAGCCAGCGGTGTTCGTGACGTCCGCCGGTCTCGTGCGGGGCCGGTGCGGAGGTGGCTCCCGCGGTGGGCGCCGTCTCGAAGGGTTCCGGCGCGGGCGAGCGGTCCATGGGTGCCTCCAGAGGCCCCCCTGTCGCGCCGGACATCCCCGTAACACCGTAGATGCGCTGCCCGGGGGCCGCGACCGGGGCCCGGCACCACCGGGCCCCGCGGGTGGCGCGGGCGGGCGGTCAGTTCTGCGGCTCGCTGATGTCGACCATCCAGGGGATGCCGAAGCGGTCCGTGCACATGCCGAAGACGTCGCCCCACATCTGCTTCTCCAGCGGCACGGCCACCGAGCCGCCTGCGGACAGCTTCTCCCAGTAGCCGCGCAGCTCGGCCTCGTCGTCTCCGCTCAGGCTCACCGAGAAGTTGTTGCCCGGCGTGTGGTCCATGCCGGGCGGGGTGTCGGAGCCCATCAAGGTGAAGCCGTTGGGTGCTTGCAGCAGGCCGTGCATGATCTTGTCGGCGACCGGCGTGCCCTGCTGGCCGGCTTCGCCGAAGGTGTGGAGCGCGAGGTCGCCGCCGAAGACTTCCTTGTAGAACTCCAGGGCTTGGCGGGCGTCGCCGCCGAAGCTGAGGTACGGGTTGAGCCGCGAGACCATGGAAACCTCCCAAAACCGGGTAAAAGGTCCGTTGCGCGGAGAGTAGCGCGGCCCGCCGGCGACGGCCCGGTGAGGCCGGGCGCGCGGTCGTGCGGCACTGCGCGGGCGGGGCGTGCGGCTCATCACGGCCAGGGTGCGCCGCGCATCTCGCGGGGCGTGCGGCGCGTCGTCCGCTGATGGGCGGAAGTCGGACGGAAAGTCCGCTGGATGTAGTGCCCATCCATTTGTCGCACCCGGTTATTCAATCTTCATCGAATCCGGTCCGGCATCCGGACGGACCCCTTGTGTGCGGACTGTATGCGAAATACGTTCTGCCGTATTCCTTGATCGTCCACGATCAACTCCGGAACCACCCTGGCGGAGGTACCTACCCGTGCGCCGAAAATCGGTCGCCCTGGCGGCAGTTGCCCTGGTGATGTCCACGACGGCGGGCTGCGCGTCCTTGCAGTCGCCGGCCACCGAGGTCGGCGGTGAGCGCATGACCGACGACCGTCCCGTACGCGACGGCGGCACCCTGACCGTCGCCCTCAACGCCGACCCGGACAAGCTCGATCCGACCCTCGCGCAGACCCTCGTGGGCCGCACCGTCTTCGCCGGGATGTGCGAGAAGCTCTACGACATCGACGAACACGGGACCGTGATCCCGCAGCTCGCCGCCGCGCTGCCCACGACGTCGAAGGACGGCCGCACCGTCACCTTCGGCCTGCGCAAGGGCCTGCGATTCAGCGACGGGACCAAGCTGGACGCCGACGCCGCCGTCACCTCGCTGCTCCGCCACCGCGACCTGGCGGGCACGGCGCGCGCCACCGAACTCGCCCCGCTCGCCGGGGCGGAGGCGACCGGACCGTACACGGTCAAGCTCACCCTCAAGCAGGCCTACGTCCCCCTCACGGCCGTGCTGGCGGACCGCGCCGGCATGGTGATGTCGCCCGCCGCACTCAAGAAGTACGGCAAGAAGTTCACCAACCACCCCTCCTGCGTGGGCCCGTTCAAGTACGTGGAGCGCGTCGGCGGCGACCGCATCGTGCTCGCCAAGGACCCCCGCTACTACGCGGCCGACCAGGTCCACCTGGACAAGGTGATCTACAAGCCGATCCCCGACGGCAACGTCCGCCTGGCCAACCTGCGCTCCGGCGACATCCAGGTCGGCGACCAGATGACGCCCGTCGACGTGCGCGGTGCCCTGACCGAACCCGGGCTCCAGCTCTTCAACTCGCCCTCGCTCGGCTATCAGGGCATCGGCCTCAACGTCGGCAACGTCAAGGGCCTCGGAGAGAAGCCGGGCCGCATCGACACACCCCTCGCGCGCGAACCGAAGGTCCGCGAGGCCTTCGAGCTCGCCATCGACCGCGACCTCATCAACAAGGTCGTCTTCCAGGGCATGTACGAGCCCGCCTGCGGCCCCGTCTCGCCCGAATCCGCCATCGCCCCCGGCGTCAAGGCCTCGGCCTGCCCCGGGCGCGACGTCGCCCGGGCCAAGAGGCTGCTGCGCGAAGCCGGGGTCAAGACCCCCGTGCGCATCGAACTGAAGGTGTCCACGACACCCGAGTCCAGCCGTCTGGGGCAGGTCGTCCAAGCCATGACCAAGGAGGCGGGCTTCGCGGTCACGCTGCGCCCCACCGAGTACGCCACGATGCTCGAAGAGACCGACTCCGGGCACTACGACGCCTTCACCAGCGGCTGGTCGGGGCGGCTCGACCCCGACGGCAACATCGCAAGCTTCCTCCGGACGCGCGGCGCGATGAACGCCTACGGGCTCTCGGACCGGGCCATCGACCGGCTCGTCGAGCGGGGCCGCGCCGAGGCCGACCCGGAGGAACGCGGCAAGATCTACGCGGAGTTGACCCGGCGCGCCAACGAGCGGCGCGGCCTCGTCTACCTCTACCGGCAGAAGAACTACGTCGTCGCCGGCAAGAACGTCGCGGGCGTCCGCGTCTTCGGCGACGGCCTGGTCCGCGTCACGACGGCGGGGTACGCCCGATGAGCCTCAGCCTGAAGACCGCACGGCCGGTTCCGGTGCGCCTGAGCCCCATGACCTCCTACCTCCTCACCCGCATCCGGCAGTCCCTCATCACGCTCGTCCTGGTCAGCATGGTCGTCTTCGCCGGGATCCGCGCGCTGCCGGGCGATCCGGCGCTCGCGCTCGCCGGTGAGGAGCGCAGCCCCGCGGCGCTCGCCGCGATCCGCGCCGACTACGGCCTGGACGACAACATCGCCGTCCAGTACGGGCGGTTCATCGGGCACGCGATCACCGGCGACCTCGGCACCTCCTCGCGCACCGGCCTGCCCGTCGCCGACGCGATCACCGCGGCGCTGCCCGTCACCCTCGAACTGGCCGCCCTCTCCCTGCTCCTCGCGGTCGTGGTCGGCATCGGCGCGGGAATCGTCGCCGCCGTGCGGCGCGGCAGGCCGGAGGAGTGGCTGGCCAACGCGCTCGCCCTGCTCGGGCTCTCCGTGCCCACCTTCTGGCTGGGCATGGTCCTGGTCCTGGGCTTCGCCATCGCGCTGCCGGTCTTCTCGGCCTCCGGATACGTGCCCTTCGCCGCCGACCCGCCGGACAACCTGCGCCGCATGGTGCTGCCCGCCGTCGTCCTCGGCTCGGGGCTCGCGGCGGTCGTGATGCGCCAGACACGGGCGGCGATGCTCGACTCGCTCTCCGCCGACTACGTGCGCACCGCGCGGGCCAAGGGCCTCTCCCGGCGCGAGGTCATCGGCACCCATGCCCTGCGCAACTCCCTGGTCACCGTCGTGACCGTGCTCGGCCTCCAGCTCGGCCACCTCATCTCCGGGGCCGTCGTCACCGAGCAGATCTTCGTCCTGCCCGGCTTCGGCAAGCTGACCATCGACGCCGTCTTCACCCGCGACTACGCGACCCTGCAAGGCGTGGTGCTGTGCACGTCCGCCGCGTACATCCTCATCAACCTGCTGGTCGACGTGGCCTACTCGCTCATCGACCCGCGCATCCGGCTCGGAGGTGCCCGGTGACGACAGCGCTACCCACCACCCCGGCGCGCACACGCTCCGCGGGCAGCGGCAAACTGCGCGCCCTGCGCAAGAACCGGCTCGCCATGACCGGCGGTGTCATCGCCGCCGTCTTCGTCCTCGCGGCGCTCTTCGCGCCGCTGGTGGCCCCCTACGACCCCGCGCGCCCCGACTTCGCCGACGCCCTGGCCGCGCCCGGCTGGTCGCACTGGCTTGGCACCGACGACCTCGGCCGCGACCAGCTCTCCCGCGTCGTGTACGGGGCGCGGGCGTCCATGCAGGTCGGCGTTCTGGCCGTGGCGCTCGCCTTCGTCGTCGGCGTACCGCTGGGACTGCTCGCCGGCTACTACGGCAAGTTCACCGACAGCGTGGTCTCGCGGCTCACCGACACCATGCTCGCCTTCCCCTTCCTGGTGCTCGCCGTCGGGCTCGCCGCCGTGCTCGGGCCCTCGCTCACCAACGCGACCATCGCGATCGGGATCTCGCAGATCCCGGCCGTCATCCGCATCACCCGCGCGGAGACACTGCGGCTGCGGCACGTCGACTACGTGGCCGCCGCCGTCGCCAACGGCGGCGGGGATGCCACCGTGCTCTTCCGGCACATCCTGCCGGGCGCCACCTCCGCGCTGACCGTCCAGGCGACCGTCGGCATCCCCGCCGCGATCATCGGCGAGGCGCTGCTCAGCTTCCTGGGCCTCGGCGTACAGCCGCCGGAGGCATCGCTGGGCGTGATGCTCTCCGGCGCCCAGTCCTTCCTTGCGCCCGCGCCGTGGATGGCCGTCTTCCCCGGACTCGCCGTCGTCGCGGCCACCCTGGCGTTCAACCTGCTCGGCGACGGCCTGCGCGACGTCCTGGACCCCCGAGGAGCCACCCGATGAGCCTTGCCATGAGCGAGCCCGTACTGAGCGTGCGCGACCTGTCGGTCTCCTTCTGCTCCGACACCCGCACCGTGCACGCCGTCGACCACCTCTCCTACGACGTCGCACCGGGCGAAGTGCTCGCGGTGGTCGGCGAGTCAGGGTGCGGCAAGTCCGTCACGGCGATGGCCGTGATGGGCCTCCTGCCGCCCACCGCGCGCATCGGCGGGTCGATCAGACTCGGCGGGAGGGAGATCGCCGGCGCGAGCGAGAAGGAACTCGGACGGATCCGCGGCAAGGACATCGCGATGATCTTCCAGGAGCCGATGACCTCCCTGAACCCCGTCCTGACCATCGGCCGGCAGATAGGCGAGGTGCTCCGGCGCCACCAGGGCCTGTCGAAGAAGGAGGCACGCGCGCGTGCCGTCGAACTCCTCGGCCTGGTGGGCATCCCGGCCCCCGCCCAGCGCGTGGACGAATACCCCCACCAGCTCAGCGGCGGCATGCGCCAGCGCGTCATGATCGCCATCGCGGTCGCCTGCGACCCCTCCGTACTGATCGCCGACGAGCCGACCACCGCGCTCGACGTCACCGTCCAGGCGGGCATCCTCGAAGTCCTGCAATCCCTGCGCGAACGGCTCGGCACCGCGATCGTGCTGATCACCCACGACCTGGGCGTGGTGGCCGACACCGCCGACCGCGTCCTGGTCATGTACGCGGGACGGCCCGTCGAACAGGCGCCGGTGGACGAGCTGTTCGCCGAGCCGCGCCACCCCTACACCCACGGTCTGCTGGGCGCCGTCCTGCGTCCGGGCGGCGAGGGCAAGCGGCGGCTGCCCGAGATCCCCGGCCTGGTGCCGAGCCTCGACACGCAGCCGGAGGCGTGCACCTTCGCCCCGCGCTGCGCGCACGCCGACGACCGGTGCGCGACGAGCAGGCCCGGCTTCAAGACCCTCGCCCCGAATGCCGGAGCCGCAGCCGGCGCCGCGCACCGCGCTGCCTGCTGGCACCCGCAGCACGCCCCCGCACTCATGCCCACCACCCGGGAGGCCGGACAGTGATCCCCACGCAGCCACCGCACACACCGGGCGGCGGCGCCACGCCCGTACTCGAACTGGACGCTCTGGAGCGGCACTTCGCGGGGCACGGCGGCATCGTGCGCGCCGCCGACGGTGTCACGCTGACCGTCGGCAAGGGCGAGGTCGTGGGCCTCGTCGGCGAGTCGGGCAGCGGCAAGTCCACGGTGGGCCGCTGTGCCGTACGGCTCGACGAACCCACCGGCGGCACCGTCCGCATCAACGGCCGGGACGTGACCCGCCTCTCGCGGCGTGCCCTGCGCCCCCTGCGCAAGGACTTCCACCTGGTCTTCCAGGACCCCTCCTCCTCGCTCGACCCGCGCATGACCGTCGGGCAGATCATCGCCGAACCCCTGCGCCTGCACGGCATCGCCAAAAAAGACGCGGCACGCGCGCGTACCGCCGAACTCCTCGGCCAGGTCGGTCTGCGCCCCGAGCACGCGCAGCGCCGTCCGCACGAACTCTCCGGCGGCCAGCGCCAGCGCATCTCCATCGCCCGCGCGCTCTCCGTGGACCCCGACCTCCTGGTGGCCGACGAGCCCACCTCCGCCCTGGACGTCTCCGTCCAGGCCTCGGTCCTCAACCTCCTCGCCGACCTGCAGCGCGACCGCGGCTTCGGCTGCCTGTTCATCACGCACGACCTGGCCGCGGTGGAGTTCCTCGCCGATCGCATCGCGGTCATGTATCTCGGCCAGATCGTCGAACAGGCGCCGACCGCCGAACTGTTCGCCGACCCCAAGCACCCCTACACCAGGGCGCTGCTTTCCGCCGCCCCCGTGCCCGACCCGGCCATCCAGCGCACCCGCCGGCGCATCGTGCTCAGCGGAGAGCTGCCGAGCCCGCTCGCCCCGCCGCCGGGCTGCCGCTTCCACACGCGCTGCCCGCTGGCCGTGGACCGCTGCCGCACCGAGGCGCCGGAGCTGCGCGAGCTTCCCGGAAACGCGGCCGAGGGCGGCGGACGCCAGGTCTCCTGCCACCTGGTCGGCGACGACGGCACGGCACCGGACGCTGCCGCCGCCCCGGCCCTTCGTACGATCCCCAGTACCCGCACCGCACGCTAGGAGCAGCACTCTTGTTCACCACTAGGCCGACCCTGCAAGGCACCTTCGGCATGGTCTCCTCCACCCACTGGCTCGCCTCGCAGTCCGCGATGGCCGTCCTGGAGGACGGCGGCAACGCCTACGACGCGGCCGTGGCCGCCGGCTTCGTCCTGCACGTCGTCGAGCCGCACCTCAACGGCCCGGCGGGCGAGGTGCCGATCATCCTCGCCCCCGCCGGCGGCGACGTGCGCGTCCTGTGCGGGCAGGGCGGTGCGCCCGCCGGAGCGAGCGTGGAGCACTACCGCTCGCTGGGCCTCGACCTGGTGCCGGGCACCGGACCGCTCGCGGCCGCCGTGCCGGGCGCCTTCGACGCCTGGATGGTGCTCCTGCGCGACCACGGGACCAAGTCCCTCGCCGATGTCCTCAAGTACGCCATCGGATACGCCGAGGACGGGCACGCGCCCGTGGAGCGCGTCGGCGAGACCGTCGAGACGGTCCGTGAACTCTTCGAGACCGAATGGCCCTCGTCGGCCGAGGTCTACCTGCCCGGCGGCCGGGCGCCGCGCCCCGGCGAGCTCTTTCGCAACCCGGCGCTCGCGGCGACCTGGCGCCGCGTCATCGAGGAGGCGGGAGAGGGTTCGCGGACCGAGCAGATCGAGGCCGCGCGCAGGATCTGGAGCGAAGGGTTCATCGCCGAGGCGCTGGTACGCCAGGCCGGCGTGCCCACGATGGACACCAGCGGCGCCCGGCACACCGGCACCCTGACCGCCGCCGATCTCGCCGGCTGGGAGGCGACCTACGAGGCCCCGGCGACGTACGACTGGAACGGCTGGACGCTGTGCAAGGCGGGCGGCTGGAGCCAGGGCCCAGCCTTCCTCCAGCAGCTCGCCGTGCTTCCCTCCGCGCTCGCTGACCTGCCCGCGTACGGCTCGGCCGACTACGTCCATCTGCTGATCGAGGGCTGCAAGCTCGCCATGGCCGACCGCGAGGCCTGGTACGGCGACGCGGCAGGCCCCGGCACCGTCCCGGTGGCCGACCTGCTCTCCGCGGCCTACAACGACGAGCGGCGCGCGCTCATCGGCGACAAGGCGTCGCACGAACTGCGCCCCGGCAGCCCCGGCGGCCGCACCGCCAAGATATCCGCCCACGCGCGTGCCGTGGCCGAGGGCGAGCCCGGCTTCGACGCGCTCGGGCTGCCCGGAGCGGGCGCCGGCGAGCCGACCGTCGCCAAGAGCGGCACCTCGCCCGTGCCCGGCGAACCGGCCGTCTCGGCGGACGGCGCCACTCGCGGCGACACCTGCCACCTGGACATCGTCGACCGCTGGGGCAACATGGTCGCGGCCACGCCCAGCGGCGGCTGGCTGCAGTCCAACCCGGTGGTTCCGGAGCTGGGTTTCCCGCTCGGCACCCGCCTCCAAATGGCCTGGCTGGAGGAGGGCCTCCCCAACTCCCTGACGCCGGGCCGCCGTCCGCGCACCACCCTGACCCCCTCGCTCGCCCTCAAGGACGGCGTTCCGGTGATGGCGTTCGGCACCCCCGGCGGCGACCAGCAGGACCAGTGGCAGGTGCACTTCTTCCTGGCGGTCGCACTGCGCGAGGCCGTACGCGGAGGCCTCGACCTGCAAGGCGCCATCGACGCCCCCAACTGGCACAACGACAGCTTCCCCGGCTCCTTCTACCCGCGCGGCATGCGCCCGGGCAGCGTCACCGTCGAATCCCGCATGGAGGAGGCGGTCATCGAGGAACTGCGGCGGCGCGGACACGACGTGACGGTCGGCGAGCCCTGGTCGGAGGGCCGCCTGTGCGCGGTGGCGCGCGACCCACACACGGGCGTGCTCTCGGCCGCGGCCAACCCACGCGGAATGCAGGGCTACGCGGTGGGCCGCTGAACCGCCACCCCGCTGCGCACAATGGCGCCGCTCTCCGCCCGCGCCGCCTTCGGCACCATGACGACGGCGAATAGGCGGGTGGTCTTGGTTCTGCTCGCGTTGTCCGGGGCGGTCCGGCGGGGAGACGGTCGGCGATTTGCCTGCATCGGGCCGGGGCCGAGGGCGTGGTGAGTGGTGAGTCCCTGCCGTGTGTCGGCATGCCCCTGTGTTCGGCTGCATAGCCGACGGCCCGTATCGAAAAGGACCGCGCCCGCCCCGTAAATCATGCGGGGCGGGCGCGGTGTGCCGTAGGCGGCGTCGGTCAGGAGCGGCCGCTGGTGTTCTGGCCGTCGAGCGACTCCTCCGAGGAGCGTTCCGGCTTTCTGGGGGCGGGCAGGGTGACCGCGGCCGTGTCCCGGCGGCGCGACCTGAGGTCGCTCACGCGGGCGGCCACCGGCTGCGCGAAGCGCGCGGTCAGCGGGCCGACGATCACCAGGATCAGGACGTACGCCGTGGCCAGCGGGCCCAGTGACGGTTCGATGCCCGCGGTGACGGCCAGGCCCGCGATGACGATGGAGAACTCGCCGCGCGCGACAAGGGCGCCGCCCGCCCGCCACCGTCCCTTGACGGAGATCTTGGCGCGGCGGGCCGCCCAGTACCCCGTGGCGATCTTCGTGCACGCCGTCACGACGGCGAGCGCGAGCGCGGGCAGGAGCACCGGCGGGATGCTCGCCGGGTCGGTGTGCAGGCCGAAGAAGACGAAGAAGACGGCGGCGAAGAGGTCCCGCAGCGGCGCGAGGAGGCTGTGGGCGCCCTCGGCGACCTCGCCGGAGAGCGCGATGCCGACCAGGAAGGCACCCACGGCGGCGGAGACCTGGAGCTGCTGCGCGATGCCGGCGACCAGGATCGTCAGACCGAGGACGACCAGGAGCAGCTTCTCGGGGTCGTCGCTCGACACGAAGCGCGAGATGACGCGGCCGTAGCGCACGGCGAGGAACAGCACCAGACCGGCCGCCCCGAGCGCGATGCCCAGGGTGAGGCTGCCCGCGGCCCAGCCGACGCCGGCCAGCAGGGCGGTGATGATGGGCAGATACACCGCCATCGCCAGGTCCTCGAGGACCAGGATGCTGAGGATGACGGGCGTCTCGCGGTTGCCGAGGCGGCCCAGGTCGTTCAGGACCTTCGCGATGACGCCGGACGAGGAGATCCAGGTGACGCCCGCGAGCACGACGGCGGCCACCGGACCCCAGCCCATCAGCAGCGCGGCGATCGCCCCCGGCACGGCGTTGAGCCCCATGTCGACGAGCCCGGCCGGGTACTGGGTCTTGAGGTTGCTGACCAGGTCGCTCGCGGTGTATTCGAGGCCCAGCATCAAGAACAGCAGGATCACGCCGATCTCGGCGCCGATCGCGACGAACTCCTCGCTGGCGCCGAGCGGCAGCAGACCGCCCTCGCCGAAGGCGAGCCCGGCGAGGAGGTAGAGGGGGATCGGGGAGAAGCGGAACCGTCCGGCGAATCTGCCGAGCAGTCCGAGCGCGAGAATGATCGCGCCGAATTCGATCAGGAAGACAGCGGAATGCATCGGCTCACTCCCGCCCGAGTATCGCGGCGGCGCTCTCCACACCCTCGCGGGTGCCGATCACGATGAGGGTGTCCCCGCCGGCGAGCCGGAAGTCCGGCGTGGGCGAGGGAATGGCCTCGGCCCTGCGCAGGACCGCGACGATGGAGGCGCCGGTCTCGGTGCGCATCTGGGTCTCGCCGAGGACGCGCCCGTTCCAGTGCGACGTGCCGGAGATCTCGATGCGTTCGGCGACCAGACCGAGGTCGGTGGTGTGCAGGAGGTTCGGGCTGTGGTGCGAGGGCATCAGCGCGTCGATCAGTGCGTCCGCCTCACCGGAACTCAGTTTCAGCGAGAGCGCGCACTCGTCGGGATCATCGGCACGGTAGGCGCTGAGGGTGCGCGCACCGTCCCGGTGCGCGACGACCGAGATCCGGCGGTGTTCCCTGGTGCTCAGGTCGTACCGGATGCCGATGCCTGGAAGTGGCGTCTGGCTCAGGCGTGAAGCGGACACAGCTCTTCCCCTAGTTGCTGATTGGGTTGATGGGCGTCAATACGGCGTTAAGGTCACCCTATCGGCCCGTTCTTTGCCTGAACTTGGTGGTAGAGGGTCCGCCGGGGGATTAAGGCTGACGGTTCGCCAGGACCGTCTCGACGGAATCGGCTTCCGCGGGCGTCTTGTCCTCGCGATAACGGACGACCCGGGCGAACCGCAGCGTGACCCCGGCCGGATAGCGGGTGGACTTCTGCAGCCCGTCGTAGGCGATCTCGACGACGAGTTCCGGGCGTACGGTCACCACGAGACCGTCGTCGCTGACCGCGATCTCACGCAGCCGCTCGGTCTGCCAGGCGAGCATCACGTCGGTCATGCCCTTGAAGGTCTTGCCGAGCATGGCGAACGTGCCGTCGTCGCGCCGGGCGCCCAGATGGAGGTTGGAGAGCTTGCCGGTGCGCCGCCCGCTGCCCCATTCGGCGGCCAGGACCACGAGGTCCAGGGTGTGTACGGGCTTGACCTTCAGCCAGCCCGCGCCGCGCCGTCCCGCGCTGTACGGCGCGGCAAGGTCCTTGAGGACGATCCCTTCGTGGCCGCGGCGCAGCGTCTGGGCGAAGAACTCGTCGGCCGCGCGCAGTTCCGCCTCGTCGGCGGGGTCGGCGACGACGGTGCGCCGCACCCGCATCGGTTCGGGGACAAGCCGGGCCAGGTGGCCGTGGCGTTCGGCGAGCGGCAGGTCGAGCAGATCCTGCCCCGCGGCGTACAGGACGTCGAAGAAGACGGGGGAGACGGGGAGCGCGGCGGCCGCGGCGGCGACGTCCACGCGGGAGCCGACGCGTCCGGCGATCTCCTGGAAGGGGCGGGGTCTGCCGTCGGCGTCGAGGGCGATGACCTCACCGTCGAGAATGAAGGACTCGTCCTTCAATTCCAGTGCGGCGGCGGTGAGTTCGGGCAGCCGGTCGGTGATGTCGTCGAGGGTGCGGGTGTAGACGCGGACGTCGGGTCCGTCGCGGTGCACCTGGACGCGGATGCCGTCCAGCTTCTCCTCGACGGCGCACGGCCCGGCCAGCTTGCCGATGCCATCGGCGACGGAGCCCGCGCCCTGCGCGAGCATCGGGAACACGGGGCGGCCGACGCTGAGCAGAAACTCCTCCAGGGCGCCGGGCCCGCGCGCGAGCAGGGCCTCGGCGATGGGGGTGACCGCTCCGGCCAGCATCACCGCGCGCCGTACGGCGGCGGGCGGTGCCTCCGTCGCCCGGGCCAGGCCCTCCACGGCGATGGCGTCGAGCGCGCCCTGCCGGACCTCGCCGGTGAGCAGTCCGACCAGGAACCGCTGCTCCTCGGCGGTGGCGGCGCCCATCAGCTCCCGCACCAGGCGCTTGCGCTCGCCCTGCGACCCCTGGCCGGAGACGGCGCCGATCGCGGTGAGGGCGGCGTCGGTGGCCTGGACGGTGAGGGCGGGTTCGACGGCGGGCGGGGGCGGCTCCTTCAGGAGGCTCCACCCGATGCCGAGTCTTCCCCGGGGCAGGCGGCCGGCGAGGTAGGGGATGACGATGGGGGCGTCGGCGGGGGTGGCCGAGCGGAAGAGGTCGGCGAGGAGGGCGATCTTCTGGGAGCGGGCGGGGGTGGTGGCCACGGTGGCGGACACGTGTGCGAGGCGGGCTAGAAGCATGCGTTCTCTTTTCCCCGGCCCCGCCCCTTCCCGAAACGCCCCGACGGGGGGCTTGCGCGCCATCGATCACGGGTGCCGAAGTGACGCGGGTCACAGAAATTGTCCCGTGTGTCGCGTAATAAATCCCGCGCCGCGGACTCGTACAGGTACGGAAGAAAGCAGAGCGGGCAGCGGCAGCTGTGCCGGAAGAGGAGTCCGATCATGGCCGACAAGCTTGAGCAGCCCGCCCGCGCCCGCCTCATCACCCCCGAAGGCCGTGAGCGCGCGCTGCCCGTGACCTTGCGCTATGCGTCGGCCGACCCGCTCGCCGTCCAGATCACGTTCCCCTCGGAGGCCTCGCTGGACGGCGCGGAAGTCACCTGGATCTTCGCCCGCCGGCTCCTCGAAGAGGGGCTCCGTGCCCCCGCCGGCGGCGGTGACGTGCAGATCTGGCCGTGCGGGCGGGCGCGCGCGGTCATCGAGTTCCACGCGCCGCAGGGTGTGGCCCTGGTGCAGTTCGACAGGGCCGTACTGCGCAGGTTCCTGGCGCGTACGTACGCCGTCGTGGAGGCGGGGCGCGAGGGCGAAGGGCTCGGCCTGGACCGGGATCTGGCCCGTCTGCTGGGAGGCGCCGGGTGCGACGGTCCTCCGTCCGAGAGATATTAGGTTAGGCTGCCCTAACTAAATGACGGCGGGCGGCTTCCGGCCGCCCGGCCGTCCGGCAGGGGAGGGGCATCCGATGGGGCACGGCTGGGAGGGCGCGGTCCTCAAACTGTTCCGCGGCAAGGACTTCGAGTTCACCGTGACCGGCGCCGAGGACGTCACCGAACACTACCGGCGCCTGCACCTCACCGACGGCGGCATGCTCGCCCTGACCGGAGTGCATCCCACGATGTGGGTGCGCCTGTGGTTCGACCGGGCGGACGGCCGCCGTCACCAGCGCGCCTACACCCTGGTGGACCCCGACCCCGCCGCGGGGACGTTCAGCCTGGAGTTCGCGCTGCACGACGGTCCCGCGAGCGACTGGGCACGCAAGGCCGGTCCGGGGGACAGGATCGAGGCCACCTTGCAGGGCACCGGCTTCGACGTGCCCGATCCGCTGCCCGCGCGGCTCCTGGTGATCGGGGACACGGCGGCGGTGCCCGCCGTCACCTCGCTCCTGAACGCCATGCCCGGCATACCGGCGACCCTCTGGCTGGAGACACAGCACGCCTCGGACCACGACCTCGACCTGAGCCTGGACACTTCCCTGCACGACCTGCACCGCGTGGAGCGGCGCGACGCGGGCCGGGGTCTGCTGGACGAGGTCAGGGCCGCGCTGCCCGCGCTGATCGAGGACACCCCCGACGCGTACGTATGGATCACCTGCGACACGGCGACGACACGGGCCCTCGCCTCCTACGTCCGGCGGGACCTCTCGATTCCCCGCCGGCGCGTGCACGCGCTCGGCTACTGGCGCCCCGGCAAGAGCTAGACGCGGGCCCGCCGCCGCCGGATCAGCACCACCGCACCGGCAAGGAACACCACCGAACCGGCGCTGACCAGGAGGATCGAGGTCCAGTCCGAGCCGTCGTCGCCGACGGGACGGGCGGCGAGCCCGGCATCGGGCGCGGCGGCCCGGGCCGCGTCCCGCCGCTCGCTCTCGGGGATCAGCGAACCCACCGGCCTGACGTGCTCCGCCGCCTTGAACCCCCAGTCGAGGAGCGCCCTGGTCTCCTCGTACACGCGGTAGCTGCCGCCGGCCTGCGGGTTCATCACCGACACGACAAGGGTGCGGCCGTCGCGCTGCGCCGCGCTGACCAGGGTGTTGCCGGCATGACTGGTGTAGCCGTTCTTGATGCCGAGCAGGCCGGGGTAGCGGGCCACGCCGTCGGCGCCGGTGAGGAGCCGGTTGGTGTTCTGGATGGGATAGGACCAGTTGCCGTGCGGGAACTTGGCGACCGGCGTCGAGCAGTAGCGCGAGAACTCCGGGTCCGCGAGCCCCGCCCGGCCGAAGACCGCCAGGTCGTACGCCGAGGAGACCTGCCCCGCCGCGTCGTAACCGTCGGGAGAGACCACATGGGTGTCGCGGGCGCCGAGGGCGCGGGCCTTGGCGCGCATCTGGCGCACGGTCTGCTGCCAGCCGCCGTTGAGCTTGGCGAGCACATGTACGGCGTCGTTGCCGGAACTGAGGAAAACGCCTCGCCACAGATCGGCGACGCTGTAGCTGCGCCCCGCCTCGACCCCCACCAGGCTGCTGCCGTCACCGACGCCGTCCAGCTCGCTCTGGGTGACCTTGTGCCGGGACACGGCGTCCAGATGGGGCAGCGCGGTCAGGGCGAAGAGCGACTTCAGGGTGGAGGCGGGCGGCAGTTGCCGGTGCGCGTTGTGGGCGGCGAGGACTTCGCCCGAACGGGCGTCGGCCACCAGCCAGGAGAGCGCGGAGACGTCATCCGGCAGGGCCGGGGCGCCCGCGCCGGGGCGGGCCTGGACGCCGGGCCGGTCCAGGAGGTCCGAGGAGTACGCGGGGCCCGGCTTGGGGGGAGAGGGCTCCGCCGTGGTGGCCGACACGGGCGTGGACAGGAGGACCAGGGCGGCGGCCGCGAGTGCCGCGGTGCGGGCGGATGAGGAGCGCGAGAGGTACCTGATGACCATTCAGTCACCGTATGAGCGCGCCCGGAAGCCCGCAGGTCAGCTTGGTCCGGCTGGATGTACCCCGCAGGGCCGCCGACCGCCGGCGGCTCTGCGGGTGCCCTTCCCGAACCGGCCTTCTCTGCCCACACTGCTGGGCAGGGACGGCGGAGGGGGCTTCGATGGCCGCTCGACGGGGACGGCGCTCGGTGGCGCGGAAGCGGCACGAGACGCCGTGGAAGCCGGTGGCGGTGTGCGCCGGCGTACTGGTCCTGCAGCTGATGATGATCTGGACGGCTCTGCGGCCCTACGCGGCGGGGGCGTTGGTACTCGGCGTTCTCGGGGCCGTGCTGTGGTGGCTGTGGCGCACCGACCGGCTGGTGCGTGAGAGCGATCGCGCGTGGCGCAAGGAGGACGGGATACGGGCGGGGCACCGGACGCTCGCCGAGGTGGACACGATGACCGGCACGCAGTTCGAGGAGCTGATCGCCGGTCTCTGCCGCAGGGACGGATGCACCGCGGTGCGCCGCGTGGGCGGGGCGGGGGACAACGGCGTCGATGTGACCGGGCGCCTCCCGGACGGCCGGAGCATGATCATCCAGTGCAAGCGGTACGCACCCGGCCGCGCCGTCGCCGGCCGCGACCTGCGCGATCTCCTGGGCGCCCGCGTGCACTTCGGCGCCGACCTCGCGATCTGCGTGACGACCGCGCGCTTCAGCCGCCCCGCCGGGGCCTTCGCGGCCGGCCACGGCATCGCCGCCCTGCACCGCGACCACGTGGGCCTGTGGAACAGCGGGGCCGCGCTGCCCTCGCTCCTCGGCGTCAGCGAAGCGGGCCAGGGCGACCACCGGCACCGGGTGCGCTGGAAGAAGACGTACGGATAGCCCCGCACGGCTGCCCGGCGCCGGTGTGCCGCGCCTTCGGCGGGGCGCCCGGGTTACTTCGGCAGGTTCGCCTCGATCGCGGCGACGACCTCGGGGGCGTCCGGCTCGGTCTTCGGGCCGAACCGGGCCACCACGTCGCCGTCGGCGCCGATCAGGAACTTCTCGAAGTTCCAGCGGATGTCGCCGGTGTGCCCCTCGGCGTCCGCCGTGCCCACCAGGTTCTTGTACAGCGGGTGCCGGTCCTCGCCGTTCACGTCGACCTTCTCGGTCATCGGGAAGGTCACGCCGTACGTCGCCGAGCAGAACTCCGCGATCTCCTGCGACGTACCCGGCTCCTGGCCCATGAACTGGTTGCAGGGCACGCCGAGGACGGTGAAGCCGCGGTCCGCGTACTGCTCGTGCAGCCGCTCGAGACCCGCGTACTGCGGGGTGAGACCGCACTTGGAGGCGACATTGACGATCAGGACGGCCTTGCCCAGGTACTGGCCCGGGTCGGCCGGGCCGCCCTGGAGGGCGCCGATCTCTGCATTCTCGTAGACAGACATGATCCGGAGCCTACGCTCACCAGGCCCGGCCGCTCACTCTGGTCCCGTCCGGTTCAGGCGGCCGCAGGCGACCAGCTCCACGGTCGTGGCCACCGCGATCGCCTGGACGGCCATGAGGGCGATCAGCACGAAAAGCTGCACCGCGCCCGCGAGGACGGGGGAGGCCCCGCCCAGGAGCATGCCGACGAAGGCGCCGGGCAGCGTCACCAGGCCCACCGTGCGGGTCTGGTCGAGACCGGGCAGCAGGGCGTCCGACGCGGCGGGGCGGATCACCTCCAGGCGGGCGTCCCTGGCGAGGAGGCCGAGGGCCAGGCCCGCCTCGAACTCGCCCTTGCGGGAGTCGAGTTCGTCCAGGGCCCGGCGCCCGCCGAGTACCGTCGCCGTCAGCGCGCCGCCGATCAGGATGCCGGTCACGGGAATCATGGCGATGCCGCGCACCGGAAGCAGCCCGGCCAGGGTCAGGCAGGCGACCACCGGGACGACGGGGCCCGCGATCGGCGCCGCCGCCCACCACCAGCTGCCGTTGTCGGTGATACGGCGCCCCGCGGTGCGCGCGGCGACGGCGATCATGAGGAGCAGGAAGGCGAAGAGCGCCGCGATGTGGTGGATCACCCAGCCGATGGCCAGGGACACCACACCCAGTTGCACGGCCGCCCGCACCCCGGCCACGAGGATCTCCCGCGCCCTGCCGTACGAGCCGTCGGGGGAGAGGCGGAACACGGCGGCCGTGGCGGCCGCGACGAGCAGCAGGACGAGCAGCGCCGCACCGAGCGTCGCGTTGACCGGCAGCAGGGCCTGAGCAGCGAGGTCGCGCACGCGCCCACCCTAAGGGGCGGCCGGCGGTTCGGCGGAGGGCGATGATCGGAACTCGAGCCTCCGGGGTCGTCGCGGGCGGGCCCGGTCTGTGAGGATGCGGGAGGAACCATGTGATGCCGGACGAGCAAGTAACGCCGGAAGAAAGAAGGGCTGACCTCATGGCGCAGCAGGTACAGGGCGTGGTCGCGCGCGCGAAGGGCGAGCCGGTGGCGATCGAGACGATCGTCGTGCCGGACCCGGGACCCGGCGAGGCCGTGGTGCGGGTGCAGGCCTGCGGGGTCTGTCACACCGATCTGCACTACCGCGAGGGCGGCATCAACGACGACTTCCCCTTCCTCCTCGGCCACGAGGCGGCGGGCGTGGTGGAGTCGGTCGGTGACGGTGTCACGGAGGTCGCGCCCGGCGACTTCGTGATCCTCAACTGGCGTGCGGTGTGCGGACAGTGCCGCGCGTGTCTGCGCGGACGGCCCCAGTACTGCTTCGACACGCACAACGCGAAGCAGAAGATGACCCTCCTGGACGGCACCGAGCTCTCGCCCGCGCTCGGCATCGGCGCCTTCGCGGAGAAGACCCTGGTCGCCGCCGGACAGTGCACCAAGGTCGACCCGGCCGCCTCGCCGGCCGCGGCGGGTCTCCTCGGCTGCGGGGTCATGGCCGGTATCGGCGCCGCCATCAACACCGGCAACGTGGGCCGCGGCGACTCGGTCGCGGTCATCGGCTGCGGCGGCGTGGGCAACGCTGCCGTCGTGGGCGCGCGGCTCGCCGGCGCCGCGAAGATCATCGCCGTGGACATCGACGACAAGAAGCTCGAGACGGCCAAGGGCCTCGGCGCCACGCACACCGTCAACTCCCGCTCGGCGGACCCGATCGAGGCGGTCCGCGAGCTGACCGGCGGCCACGGGGCCGACGTCGTCATCGAGGCGGTCGGCCGCCCCGAGACGTACGAGCAGGCCTTCTACGCCCGTGACCTGGCCGGCACGGTCGTCCTGGTCGGCGTGCCGACACCGGACATGCGCATCGATCTGCCGCTCCTTGACGTCTTCGGGCGCGGCGGCGCGCTCAAGTCGAGCTGGTACGGCGACTGCCTGCCCTCCCGCGACTTCCCGATGCTGATCGACCTCTATCAGCAGGGGCGTCTGGACCTGGACGCGTTCGTCACGGAGACGATCGCCCTGGCCGACGTGGAGAAGGCGTTCGAGCGGATGCATCACGGTGATGTCCTGCGTTCGGTGGTGGTCTTCTGATGGCGGCGCGCATCGACCACCTGGTCACCTCGGGCACGTTCTCCCTCGACGGAGGCACCTGGGACGTCGACAACAACGTATGGATCGTGGGGGACGACCACGAGGTCGTCGTCATCGACGCCGCGCACGACGCGGACGCCATCGCGGCCGCGGTGGGCGAGCGCCGGGTCGTCGCGATCGTGTGCACGCACGCGCACGACGACCACATCGACGCGGCCCCGGCGCTCGCCGACCGCACCGGCGCGCCGATCCTGCTGCACCCCGCCGACGCGGAGCTGTGGAAGCGGACCCACCCCGACCGCGCGCCCGACGGCGATCTCGCCGACGGGCAGGAACTGACCGTGGCGGGTACGCGGTTGCGGGTCCTGCACACGCCGGGCCACTGCCACGGCGCCGTCAGTCTCTACGCGCCCGACCTGTCCGCGGTCTTCACCGGCGACACGCTTTTCGCGGGCGGTCCCGGAGCCACGGGCCGCTCGTTCAGCGACTTCCCGACGATCGTCGACTCGATCAGGGACCGGCTCCTGACGCTGCCGGCCGGCACGGAGGTGCGTACCGGGCACGGCGACAGTACGACCGTGGGCGCGGAGGCGCCGCACCTGGAGGAATGGATCGCCCGCGGTCACTGACCGCGCCGAGATCCGAGAGGCCCCGCGCGAATCACCGCGCGGGGCCTTATCCGTACTGGCCCTGCTCCGCGATCTCCGATAAGTTAGGCAAGGCTTACCTAATGGAGGTTCAAGGATGGGTGTCCGTCACGCCAGCACGTCCGTGCCCACCGCAGCGGCACGCGCTCGTTCCCTGCTCACCACCGCGTGGTCCTGCGCGGTGACCACGGAGATCGGCAGGGATGAACTCGTCGGCGCGCACAGCGTCACGCCGGAGGGCATCCTGCTGCTCTCCCCGCCGCCCGACAGCGCCCTTGCCACCGCGATGATCTGCGCTCCGCGCGGCGAACCCTCCACCCTGGTGGAGTTCGCCGACGTCGCCCCCGTACCGGTCAGGGACCGCATCCGGGCCCGGCTCTGGCTCTCGGGCTCCCTGGTACCCGACGGGGAGGGATTCGTCTTCGCGCCGACCTGCGCCGTGCTGCACGACTCCGCGGGCGGCCGCACCGGCATCGACCTCGACGAACTCGCCCTGGCCGCCCCCGACCCGCTGGCCGAGGCCGAGGCGCGTCTGCTCACCCATCTCGCCGACGCGCACGAGGACGCCGTCGAGCAGCTGACCCGGCTCGTGTGCGCGGACAGCCTGCACGGCGTGGTGCGCGTACGCCCCCTCGCCATCGACCGCTACGCACTGACGCTGCGCCTGGAGAAGGCCCGCAGCCAGGCGGACGTACGGCTGGCCTTCGACGAGCCCGTCGAGGACGTCTCCCAGGTCACCGAACGCATGCACGTCCTGCTCACCAAAGCCCGGCACCTGCGCCGCCCCCTACTGCGCCCCACGCCGCCCGACGCCTGAATTCGCCGACTTCATGGAACGCAGCGCGAGCAGGAGCACCCCGATGTCGTCGACGAACACCGGATCGGGCAGCAGATCGGCCGGCAGGACGAGATAGGCGATGGCGCCCCAGAACACCCACTGGCGCTCGACCGGCAGCCCCGCCGCGCGCAGCGTGCGGCGCGTGCGGACCAGACGTACGGCCAGCGCGATCGCGACCCCGAGCGTCGCGGCCGCCAGGATCGCGCCGACCATAAGGAGGACCGTGATTTCCGTGCTCACCAGACCCTGACCTCCGTCCTGCCACATCCTGCGACACCGCGCCTACCCGCGACGTCCTCTGCGGGCACTCGGCCCAGGCTATGGGTACCCGCGGGACGCCGCGCGAACATCCCGTCCCGCCCTTCCGCGGGGGACGTTGTGCCCTCTCATGACGGACGATCTCCCCTTCCATGACGGACGATGGAGGCCGGCATCACCGCCGGCTCCTCCAACTCCGTTACGGAAAGGCAGAGATGAGCCAGACGCTGATCACGGCAGGGCGGGTTCTGACCGGGCCGCGCGGCCGGCACGTCATGGACGGCGCCGTGCTCACCGAGGGCGCGGACATCGTCGCCGCGGGAGCGAGGGCCGAGGTCGAGCCCCTGGCACACGGCGTGTCGCAGCGCTACGCCCTGCCCGATGCCACCGTCCTGCCCGGCCTCATCGACGCCCACGTCCATCTGGTCTTCGACGCGAGCAAGGACCCCGTCGCGGTCCTGGACGCGCACAACGACACCACCCTGCTGGCGGCGATGGAGGAGCGCGCGCTTCTGTTCGTGCGCAGCGGCGTCACCACGGTGCGCGATCTGGGTGACCGGGGCCGCCTCACCCTGCGGCTGCGCGAGGCGATCACCGCGGCCCGGGTGCCGGGCCCGCGGATCGTCGCCGCCACCACCCCGCTGACCGCGAAAGGCGGCCACTGCTGGTTCCTGGGCGGCGAGGTCGAGGGCGAGAGCGAGATCCGGGCCCTGGTGCGGCGCAACGCCGAACTCGGCGCGGACGTCATCAAGGTCATGGCCACCGGCGGCGGCCTCACCCGCGGCGGCCCCGCCACCTGGCAGGCCCAGTTCACCGCCCCCGAGATCCGCGCCGCCGTCCGCGAGGCGCACCGGGCCGGTCTGCCGGTCGCCGCCCACGCCCACGGCACCGAGGGCATCGTGGCCGCCGTGATGGCCGGCGTCGACACCATCGAGCACTGCACCTGGATGAACCGCAAGGGTCTCGGCCTGCGCGAGGACGTCCTGGACGCCATCGTCGCCAAGGGCATCCGGGTCTGCCCCACCGTGAGCCCGAACTGGCGGATGCTGCCCATGTTCTTCGGCGCCGAACGGGCCGCGGCGATGTTCGACCAGGTCCGCACGATGGCCGAGCACGGCGCGCGGCTGATCGCGGGAACGGACGCGGGGGTCCAGCGTGCGGGCTGCGACGGTCTGGCGCAGAGCCTGGGCTTCTACCAGCACCTGGGAATCGAGCCCGACCGCGTCATCGACATGGCGACCACGGAGGCCGCGGACGCGCTGGGCATCGCCGACCACGTCGGACAACTGGCCGCGGGCTACCGCGCCGACCTGATCGCGGTGCACGGCGACCCGCTGCGGGACGTGGCGGCACTGGGCGACGTACGCCTGGTCATGGCGAACGGCAGGATGGTGGACCATGAGTGAGCAACCGGCACATCCCGCCACGTCCGCCCCGAAGCCCGTCCAGGCGCTGATCGTCGTCGACATGCAGACCGCCTTCGTCACCGGCGACGGCGCGGTGCCCGCAGCGGCCCGCGTCCTCGACCGGACCAGCGACCTGATCACGCGGGCCCGCGCCGCGGGCGCCCTGGTGATCCAGCTCCAGAACGACGGCGAGCCGGGAGCCGTCGACGAACCCGGCACACCCGGCTGGCGGATACACCTCCCGGTGGACGCCGACCGGGGCGAGCGGGTCCTGCGCAAGACCGTCGACGACGGCTTCGAGGAGACCGGCCTCGCGCGGCTGCTCGCCGACGCGGGCGTGCGTGACCTCGCCGTCTGCGGGGTGCAGTCCGAGATGTGCGTGCTTGCCACCGCGCGGACCGCCCTGGAGCTGGACTTCCGTGTCGTCCTGCCGCACGACGCGCACGCGACGTACGACATCCCGGCCGCCGAGGGCATCAGCGAGGCGGTCCCGGCGGCGATGGCGTCGAGGGTGGCCGAATGGGCCCTCGGCGACGAGGTGGAGATCGTCGCGAGGGCCCGGGACGTGAATTTCACCAAGCCGTAGGCCCGGCGGCCACCAGGGGAGGGGTCAGCGGGCGGTGTACGCGCCGTCCACCAGGTGGTAGCTGCCGTGGACGAAGGAGGCCCGCTCCGAGAGCAGGAACACGATCAGCTCCGCGACCTCCTCGGAGTGACCGAGACGGCCCGCCGGGTGCAGGGAGACGAGCGCGTCGTAGTCGTCCTTGTTCATCTTCTGCAGCAGCGGGGTGTCGATGAAGCCGGGGCCGACGGCGTTCACGCGGATGCCCTGCGCCGCGTACTCGGCGGCGGCGGTCTTGGTGAGGCCGACGACGCCGTGCTTCGCGGCGACGTAGGCCGGGGAACCGGCGAAGCCGACGGAGCCGAGTATCGAGGCGACGTTCACGATGGCGCCCGCGCCCGCGGCCGCCAGGACCGGCAGCTCGTAGCGCATCGAGTAGAAGACGCCGTCGAGGTTCGTGCGCACGACGCGGTTGTAGACATCGATGTCGTACTCGCCGGTGGGCTTGCTCTCCCCACCGATGCCCGCGTTGTTGACCGCGAGGTCGAGCCCGCCGAACGTGTCGACGGCGAACCGCACGGCGGCCTCGACCGACGCGGGCTCGGTGACGTCGACGGCGACCGCGGCGGCCTTGACGCCCTCGGCGAGGAGCGCGGCGGCGGCCTTCTGGGCGCCCTCGGCGTCGTAGTCGGCGATGACGACGTTCGCGCCGCCCGCGCCCAGACGGCGGGCGGTGGCCAGGCCGATGCCGGAGGCGGCGCCGGTGACCAGGGCGGTCTTGCCCGCGAACTCGGTGGCGTAGTCGGGGACGGTGGTGGCGGGGGTAGTGCTCATGGTGCTTTTCGCTTTCCTCATCCGATGTGGGGGGCGGCGAGTGCTGCCTCCCCGGTCAGGACGGCGTAGGCCTGCTCCACATGTGCGGCGAGGTCTGCGTCGTACTCGTGCCCGCCGCGCGCCCAGCTGCGCAGGGCGGCGGTCAGGACTCCGGCGGCGGCACCGACGACGACGGCCGGGCGCTGGTCCCCGGCGGGGTCGGTGCCGAGCCGGTCGGCGATGATCCGGACGGACTCGTCCTGGGCGTCGACCCGGACGCGTTCGTACGCGGCGAACAGGGCGGGCTCGGTGTCGACGAGGGCGAGGAGTTCGCGCCGCCGGGCCCTGCGGTGCAGGGCCGGCGCCTCTTCGGCGGTGAGCCAGTCGCGGACGGCCGCGTGATAGGCGGCCAGCGGGGGTTCGCCGGCGGGGCGGGCGCGCAGGGCGGCGTTGATGCGGTCGCCGTCGGCGCGGGTGAAGTCGAGCGCCGCGGCCTCCTTGCCGCCGAAGTGGCGGCTGAAGGTACGGCGCGTGACGTCGGCCCGCTCGGCGATGGCCTCCACGGTGACGGCCGCGAGGCCGTGCTCCAGGATCAGGTCGATGGCCGCGTCGGCGAGCGCTTCCCGGGTCTGCCGGGCCTTGCGCTGTCGTCGGTCCTCGCCGCTCCGGTCCGTGGCCGGGAGCTCCCGGGCCGCGGGGGTTCCCGCGCCGGATTCCGTCGCCTTGTTCATGTCTCCGACTGTACACCTGTGATGTCCCAATGAGACACCTGTCCCGCCGGGACTCAATCAGGGGCCGATGCGGGCCGCAGCTCGAAGACGCCGTACCCGAATGCCCGCGCGGTGAGCGCTCCGCTCCCGGCCACCACCCCGTGCGCCTCCAGAACCCGCGGGCTCGCGCCGCCCGCGACATCGGTGGTGAACACCGCCGGCGTGCTGCGCGGATTGATCACCACGAGATGGCGCCCGCCCCTGACGTACACGAACGGATAGCCGTCGTGCAGCACCTCCACCGAGCCGTCGGGACCCAGCTCCGGGGTGGCCTTGCGCAGGGCGATCAGACGGCGCACGAGGTGCAGCAGAGAAGTGGCGTCGGCCCGCTGCGCGGCGACGTCGGGGCGTCGCGGGTCGGGGTCGACGGGGAGGTAGAGACGGTCGGCGGGCGCGCCGGAGAAACCGGCGTTCGCGCTGTCGTCCCACTGCATGGGGGTGCGCGAGCCCGCCCGGTTGTAGCGCGGGCCCAGCACACTGCCCTCGGTGTCGGGCAGCCCCGGGACGTAGCGCATGCCGATCTCGTCGCCGTAGTAGATCGCCGGGAGCGTGGGCCAGGTGAGCTGGAAGGCGAAGGCCGCCGGGAGCTGCTCGGCGGTGCGCGGGCCGCAGTTGAGGCGCGAGAAGTCGTGGTTGGAGGTGGGCAGCGCGATGTGCCCGGCCCCGCCGATCGCCGCGCGGGCCGCCCGCCACGCCTCGACGAACGTACGGGCCGAGCCCTTGCCGCTGGGGTCGAAGAAGCAGTCGACGGGGTCCCACCGGGTGTCGTCGGTGCCCTCGCCGTTGTTCCACAGGGAGCGCAGGGGACCGCCGTTGGTCGGGCCGCCGAACTGCAGGAAGAAGTCGGCGTGGAACCCGGCGGGCACCGACACGGCCGGATCGCCCCACTCCGAGAGCAGCACCGCATCCGGATGAGCGGCATCCAGCCAGCCGCGCAGCTCCGTCCACACCGCGGCGGTCGCGCCGCGGTCCGGGTCGTCCTTGACGAGGGAGTGCGCCATGTCGACGCGGAAACCGGCGAGGCCCAGACGCAGCCAGTGGTCCATGATGTCGCGCAGTGCGGCCCGGTTGGCCCGCGGCCCTTCGGCGTCGACGGGCTGCCGCCACGGCTCGGCCGGATTCATGCGCGCGTAACCGAAGTTGAGGGCGGGCTGGGATTCGAAGAAGTTCGGCAGATACGCGCCGGGACGGCTCCCCGGCGACCGCACGAACCCCTCCGGGCGGCCTTCGGGCGCCCAGATGTAGCGGTGGTCGTCCGGGTCGTCGGCCGCGGCGGTGAACCACGGGTGCTGGTCGGAGGTGTGCCCGGCCACCAGGTCGAGCAGGACCCGGATACCGCGCCGCCTCGCCCGCGCCACCAGCTCGGCCAGATCGTCGCTCGTGCCGTAGCGGGGTGCGACCGAGAGGTAGTCGGCGACGTCGTAGCCCGCGTCGCGGAACGGCGAGGCGAAGCAGGGGTTGATCCAGACGGTGTCGACCCCCAGCCAGGCCAGGTGGTCCAGATGCGCGGTGATGCCGTTGAAGTCACCGATGCCGTCGCCGTCGGAGTCGGCGAAGGACTGCGGATAGATCTGGTAGAAGACGGCCTCGGAAAGCCAGGCGGGGGCGGGACGGAACGAAGTCATGTCGCGGGTGCGGCCTTTCCCTCGTCGTACGGATGCGGAAGCGGGGGAGTCGGGTCGTGCGCGCCCCGGAGGAGCGGCGCGCACACGGCTGGACGCGCATACGGCTAGAGGGGCAGTACGCACACGGCCGCGGGGGCGGCGAACGGCTCGCCCGTCAGGCTCAGCCGTCCGTCGCGCTCCACCCGCAAGACGCTCACCGAGCCCGACTTCTGGTTCGCCGCGAACAGCAGCCGCCGGGAGGGCGAGAAGGCGATGTGCCGGGGGAAGTCCCCGCCGACGGGGACCGTGCCGAGCAGCCGCAGCCGGGCGCCTTCGTCCTCGACGGCGTACCGCGTGATGCTGTTGTGGCCGCGGTTGGCCAGGAAGGCGAAAGTGCCCTCGCGGTCGACGAGCAACTGCGCCGGATAGCTGGTCCCCTCACCGGTGCCGGTGGACTGCGGATCGCCGGGAGTCAGCCGCCCGCTCGCCGCGTCGTAGGCGCAGACGACCACCGTGTCGTCGAGCTCGTTGGCCAGGTACGCGAAGCGGCCGGAGGGGTGGAACGTGAGGTGGCGGGGCCCGGCGCCCGCGCGCAGGACGGCGTACGAGACCCGGCGGAGCTTTCCCTTCTTCGTGTCGAGGCGGTAGCTGTAGACGGCGTCGTTGCCCAGGTCGACGGCGAGGAGATGTCCGCCGTCCGGACTGGTCACGATCTGGTGGGCGTGCGGTCCCTCCTGTCCCGGACCGGGCGGCGGACTGGAGTGGGTGACCAGATCGCTCAACTCGCCCAGCGCGCCGGAGGATTCGACGGGGTGGACGGCCACACTCCCGGAGCCGTAGTTGGCGCTGAGCAGCCAGCGCCCGCCCGGATGCACCGACAGATGGCAGGGGCCGGCGCCGCCGGTGCCGCGCCGGCCCAGGACTTCGGGGCCCGCGGCGGAGAGCGCGATCGCGGTCACGCCGCCCTGCTCCTGCTCATTGACGGCGTAGAGGGTCTTGCCCGAGGGATGGAGACAGAGGTAGGAGGGGTCGGGTACGCCGGTCAGCGTGCCGGTGCGGGTGATGCGCCCGGTCGCTTCGTCGTACGACGCCAGGCCGAGGCCGCTGCCACCGCCGGGCTGGGTGGTGTAGGTGCCGAGGAAGAGCTGCCCCGTGCGGCGTGGCGGCCGTGCGGCGGCCACGGTGGAGAGGGCGGAGGCGGACGCGGGCGCCGGTGCGGAGACGGCAGCGGCGGCAGCGGTGGCGGCGAGGGCTCCGATGAACCCCCGTCGGCCCCAGGTGTCCGCCGCGGGCGCCGCGTCGGACCCGCTGCTCATCCCTGCCGCCATGTCCGCTCCCGGGTGTCGGTGGTGACGTGTGGAGGTGTACGGCAGACAGCGTGGTGCCTCGCCTCCGCACGATCAAGGGGACAGGCGGCGGGCGCCGGGGCGCGGCGTCGGGCGTCCATGCCCCGCGGACGCGAGACCGGCCAGGTGCCGCGTCCGGCGCATGAAATACGGAGAGTAACTACGGCCGACGAGTGGCGAATATGCACCGCACAACGGCCGGTGCTGCGCCCCGGAGGTATGAACTGGCCCTGAGCGGGCAAGATGTAGGTGCCATTCGCGGTGCCGCCCTAGACCCCGGCGGCGTCGGGCGCCGGCTTTCGGGCCGCGCCGCTCGCGTTGTCGTAACTCTTCGTATGCGGGGTGTAGTGATTTTAGGGGGTGGATCATGGGCACGCCCGACCCGGGCTTTGGGCTGCATCACCGTGTGGTGGACGGATCGATCATTCTGACGTTCAGGGGCGAACTCGATGCCTGGGCGGATCAGGAACTGGCGCCGCGCATAGCGGTGTTGATGAACCGTCCGGACACGGAAGTCGTGGTGGACCTGCGGCAGGTGACGTTTCTGGACGCCGGCGGGTTGCGGATGCTGGTGCGTATCAAGGGCCAGGCCGCGGCCAGGAGGCGCCCTCTTCGACTGGTGCGCAGCAGTCCGCGCGTATGGCGGGTGCTGCGCATCACCCGGCTCGACCGCAGTTTCACCGTCCTCGACGGAATGCCCGCCGCCCTGGAGGCGCCGGGCGGGACCGACTGCGAGGGAAACCTGAACAGGCCGGCCTAGAGGGACCGGAAGAACGGACCGGCCTGGAAGAACAGGCCGGCCCCCGACGGACAGACCGGCCACGCCCTGCCCCGGCGTTGGTTTCGCGCCACGGTTCGAACACGGCTCCGGCCCCTTAGGCGGTCGTCGACCCGGCGCGGCAGACCGCGCCCCGCGTGCAATCCGCCGGGTGTCCGCTCTCCCGGCGCGCCCGTTTCGGCCATCGCGACGGAATGCGATAACTCTGAGCCACGGGGTGGATACGGTGTGCGAGATGTTCTTCGTTTCCCGTGGATACGCGAGGAGTTTGCGAGTGGACCGTAGTTCTGTGATCCGGATCCGTACTGTTCTGGCGGCGTTGGGCGTGGCAACCGCGATGGCGGCCGCCCCCACCGCGACGGCGGCGGGCCAGGCGGATCAGAAGTCGGCGTCGTCGTCGGCGGGGCCGTCATCGCTCTCGGCGCGGCACGAGCCCTGCACCGGCGAGTTCCACAAGGACGCGCGCCTCGGTCCGAAGTGGCTCCCCAAGAAGTGGCAGGAGCCGGTCGGACCGCTGCTCAAGGGGTGGAAGCGCACGGGCGGCCTCTCGCCGTCGTCCTTCCTGAAGAAGTACTGGGAGGGCCCCGCCGGAACGGGCGGCTGGAAGTACCCGCCCAATGACGGCTTCGAGACGGTCAACGGCCAGGTCGACAAGCACCCCGAGGAGCTGGAGAAGGGCGAACTCCTCGACCGCTTCGGATCCGAGTACGGCTCGTTCCTGGCCCCCGCGGGCGACTCGTACGCCGAGCGGGCACTGCCCCCGCAGAATCTCAACACCCGTGACGCCGCGGTCGCCTGCGACTACCGCGTCTACAAGGTGAGCAAGCCGTTCTACGCCTGGCAGGGCGGCATCGCCCCCTGGTTCGAGCAGCCCGGCGGCGGACAGCAGGTCAAGCTCGACCCGGTCTTCCTGGATCCGGGCGAGGGGCAGCGCCTGAACGTGAAGTGGCTCCTCGATCACGGGTACCTCGAGCCGGCGAACGGCTAGCACGCCCGTGGACATCCGTGGACTGCCCGCCGCGCTGCACGAAGCCGGTGTCGCCGACGGCTACTTCTGGATCGAGGGAGTCCACGAACCGGTCCCCACGCCCCCCGACTTCGTCTACCTGCGCAGGACCGGGGACGGCGCGGCGTGGGAGACCGGGACGTTCGAACGCGGAGAGCATCACCCTCTCGCCCGGCACGCGGACGAGGGGGAGGCCTGCGCCCACCTGCTGCGCCTGGTGCGGTGAGGCGATGAGGCGGCGGGACGGGCCCGGCGGCCGTCCCGCGCGTCCCGCCCGTCAGCCCTCGGGGCGCAGCAGGCCGCGCTCGTAGGCCTTGGCCGGCCGCCGGGGCACCAGATAGGCGGAGCCGTCGACGGTGACCGGTACGAGCTGCGGAGCGGCGGCCTTCCACTGGGCCCGGCGGTGCCGGGTACTCGCGTCCGGGATCGTGGTTGACAGCCCGAACACGCCCGCGACAGCATCCCGTTGATGGAGATCACCGACGCGACACCGGCGGAGGTCCGCGTCCTGGAGGCGTTCGCGCTCGGCGAGGGCGTCGACTTCCGCGAGAGCCCCGACGAGGACCCGCGGGCCGGTGCGTCCTGGGGGCCCGAGCGCACGGTGCGCGCCGAGGTGCTGCGCGCCCTGCTGATCGACGGCCCGACACGGGACGGCGAGATCGCGGGCCTCAAACTGTGGGGCGCGCGGATCACCGGGCAGCTCAACCTCATGTACGGCACGGTCGAGCACCCCGTACGGCTGCGGTCCTGCTACTTCGAGGAGACCCCGAACCTGTACGGGGCCCAGGTCCGCGCCCTGGTGCTGAGCGACTCGGTCCTGCCGGGTCTCACGGCGGGCACCCTGCGGGTCGAGCTGGTCCTGCGCATCACCTGCAGCCGGATAACGGGCCCCGTGCGGCTCGCGGGCGCGCAGATCGCCGGCGCCTTCTTCGCCAACGGCGCGGAGCTCGGCACACCGCCCGCCGCCGACGGGACGCCGCCCCCGCCGGACACGCCCGGCCCCGAAGCCGCCGCGGAAGCGGTCTTGCAGCTGAACCACGCCGTGGTCGGCACCGACGTATGGGCCGTCGGTCTGGTGGCCCACGGGCAGCTGCGGCTGAACGGCGCCACCGTCGGGGGCCAGGTCAACCTCGACGACGCCGAACTGAGCGCTCCCGGCGGCGTCGCCCTGCACGCCGAGACCCTCACCGTCGGCACCGACCTGCGGGCCATGCGGCTGCGCGCCCGCGGCACGCTCAACCTCAGCGGCGCCCGCATCCCGCGGCACGTCAATCTCGCCTACGCCCGCCTCTCCCACCCCGGCGCCACGGCACTGCGGGCCAGCAGCTGCGTCATCGGCGAGCTGTGGCTGCGGGATGCCGCTCCGATCGAGGGGACGGTGAACCTGCGCCGCTCCCAGCTGGACCTGCTGCACGTCCCTCCGGAGGTGTGGCCGGGCCAGGTCAAGCTCGACGGCCTCGGCTATCACAGGCTCGCCCCGCACCTGCCCGCCGCGCAGCGCCTCCCGCTGCTCGAACGCGAGGCGGCCGGCTATCTCCCGCAGAGCTACGAGCAGTTGGCCGCCGCGTACCGCACGGTGGGCGACGAGGCCGCCGCGCGCACCGTGCAGCTGGCCCGGCTCCGCCGCCACCGCCGCACCCTGCCCCCGTACGCCAGGATGTGGGGCCACCTCCAGGACGTGACGGTCGGCTACGGCTTCCGGCCGATGCGCGCCGCCGGATGGCTCCTCGTCCTGCTGCTCGCCGGTTCGCTGGCCTTCGCCCTGCACCATCCGCCCGCGCTGAAGTCCGGCGAGGCGCCCGGCTTCAACCCGGTCTTCTACACCCTCGACCTGCTCCTGCCGATCATCGGCTTCGGGCAGGAGGCGGCGTTCGCGCCGGAGGGCTGGTACCAGTGGTTCTCCTATCTCCTCGTCGCCACGGGCTGGGTCCTCGTCACCACGGTGGCGGCGGGCATCACGCGGGCCCTCAGCCGCCAGTGACCGGCCCTTGACACGACCGGCCTGGACACAAGCGGGGCGTTGATCGATATCCTCCAGCGGAAACGTTCAAACGAACACCCGGCGGGAACGTCGCGAGGGGGTCGGCAGCATGCGGGAGCCGAGGGACGTCAGGCGGCAGCGGATACTCGCGGTCGTGGAGTCACGGGGCGAGGCGCGGCTGAGTGATCTCGCCGACGATCTCGAGGTCTCCGTGATAACGGTGCGGCGGGACGTCGAAGACCTCGCCCGGGAGGGCAAGTTGCGCCGCGGGCACGGAGTCGCGCGGTCGGTGGGCCCCGTGGAGCGCGGCGCCCCGCGGGCCGAGCCGGTGGCGCAGGGCGCCGAGCCGGTGGCCCGGGGCGGGGCCGTGGCGCTGATGGTGCCCGAGCGGCACACCTACCTGTACGAGACGATGCACGGGGCCAGAAGCGTCCTGTACGAGGCCGGGGTGCGGGTCGCCCTGCATATCGCGCCGCAGGTGGAGGGCGCCGAACGGCCGCTGGTCGAGCGGGTGCTCGGCGAGGGGATACAGGGGCTGCTCATCGCGCCGCGCTGGCGCACCGCACAAGAGGAGGCGGACTACGCCTGGCTGGCCGCGTCGGGTGTGCCCACGGTCCTGATGGAGCGCCGGCCGCGTGCGGGCAGTGCGCTGCACACCATGGACTCGGTCTGCACCGATCACTGGTACGGCATCCATCTCGCCGTCGACCACCTCGTCCGGCTCGGCCACCGGCGCATCGTCCTCGCCGCCCGCGACGACAGCCCGACGGCCCGTGCGCTGCGCACCGCCTTCGCCGAGATCGCCGCGTCCCGGCCCGAGATCGAGGACTGGACCGTGATGCTCAGCGCCGCGAACGCGGGAGTCGGCCGGGTGCGCGAGCCGCTCGACCTCGCGGCGCGGTTGCGCGAGCACGGGGCGACGGGCGCCGTGCTGCACGGCGACGTCGACGCGCTGATGCTGGTGCAGCAGCTGATGGACCACGGCATGCGGGTGCCGCAGGACTGCTCGGTGGTGGCCTACGACGATGTGGTGGCCGCGCTCGGCAGCACTCCGCTGACCGCGGTGTCCCCGCCGAAGTACGAGGTGGGACGCACGGCGGCCGGGCTTCTGCTGCGCAGGCTGGAGGAGTTGGCGGCGCCGGGCGCCGTGACGACTCAGCGGGCGGAGCTTCTGCCGGAGCTGAAGGTCCGGGGCTCCACCACGCATGTCGGGATCGTTTGACCGCTTTAGTTTCTTTTGATCGATCTATTGACCGTCATCGTTCATGCGATCAGGATTCCCGTGTCTCGAACAAGAGCCGCGGGAGGCGCCCACCCATGCCTGGTCGACCGAGCCGCCGGTCCCTGCTC
Source organism: Streptomyces longisporoflavus (assembly GCF_014649775.1). Taxonomy (GTDB): domain Bacteria; phylum Actinomycetota; class Actinomycetes; order Streptomycetales; family Streptomycetaceae; genus Streptomyces; species Streptomyces longisporoflavus. Next base: position 348,317 of record NZ_BMTR01000006.1, read on the forward strand.
GCCGTGACAGCCGCAGCACCCATGACAGGCGCGCTCAGCGCCTGTTCGGGCAGCGCGGGCAGCACGTCACGCGGCAGGGGCGGCACCACACGCATCACCTTCTGGTCCGCGCTGCGCGGCAGCCAGGAAGTGGTCGACGCGTTCAACAAGACCCACGACCGTATCCAGGTCGAGTTCCAGCAGGTTCCGTCCGGTGCCATGGGCGGATACGCCAAGCTCAGCAACGCCGCCCGGGCCGGCAACGCCCCGGACGTCGCCACCATCGAATACCCGCAGGTCCCCGGCTTCGCCATCGACGGAGTCGCCCGCGACATCACCTCGCTGCTGAGCCAGAGGCTGCGCGCCAAGCTGCTGCCGCAGGCTCTGGGCCTCACCACCTTCGAGAAGCGGGTCTTCTCCGTCCCGCTCGACGTGGAGCCGATGGTCCTCCACTACCGCACCGACCTGTTCGACGCGTACGGGGTCGAAGTCCCGCGCACCTGGGACGAGTTCGCGCGTTCCGCCCGCACCGTGCGGGACAAGGACCGCGAGCGGCGCATCGCGGTCTTCCCCACCGACGGCGGGACCCAGTTCGCCGCGTGGGCCTGGCAGGCGGGCGCCCAGTGGTTCGACACCCGCGAGGGCGCCTGGAACGTCTCGCTCACCGACCGCCCGACCCGCGAGGTCGCCGCGTACTGGCAGCGGCTCGTGGACGAGGATCTCCTCTTCGTCAACGCCACCGAGAGCAGGCACCACGACGCACAGCTCGGCGATGGCCTGATCCTGGCCAGGCTCACCGGCGCCTGGGACGCGGGCTCGCAGATGAACGCGCGACCGGGCCAGAAGGGCCGGTGGGCCATCGCCCCGCTCCCGCAGTGGGACCCCGGCAAGCCCGTCGTCGGCACCCACGGCGGCTCCACCTTCGCCGTCACCAAGGACAGCAAGCAGCCGGAAGCCGCCATGGAGTTCATCGAGTGGCAGGTCTCGCACCCCGACGCCCTGCGCGCCCGCCTCTCCAGCGGCACCAGCAGCCAGTACCCGGCCGTTCCCGACCTGGTCGCCGTGGGCCGCGAGGCCTTCGACCGCGCCTACTACTCGGGCCAGGACATCTACCGCCTCTTCGAGGAACAGGCCGAGACGATCCGCGACGGCTGGGTCTGGGGACCGCGGATGACAGCGACCCAGCGGGTGATGCAGGACGGCTTCGCCCGCGCGGGCGGCGGCAAGGGCTCGCTCATCGACGCCGTACGCGCGGCGCACGACGGCACCATGCCGGACCTCAAGGCCCTCGGCCTCTCCATCACCGAGCACAGCACATGAGCGCGCCGAGCGCCCCGGCGCGTCCGAAGCCCCCGAACTCCCCGGCGCGCCCCGGGCCCCTGAACGCGACGAGCACCAGCAGAGAGGCAGGTGACCCCCGATGACCACGACCGCGCCCCCGGCCCCCGCCACCCGCACCCCCGACGCCCCCGTCTCCGCCCGCCGCGCCCGTACGCGTGCGCGGCGCCGCGAACACATGGCGTGCGGCGTCCTGATGACCCCCTTCCTGATCCTGCTGGTGGCCGTCTTCCTGATACCCGTCGGCACCGCGGTCTGGCTGAGCTTCTTCAGCGACGACCAACCGGGCCTGGGCTTCGGCCCCGAACGCACGGTCTTCGTGGGCCTGCGCAGCTACACCGCCGTCCTCACCGACCCCACCTTCCTCGGCAGCCTCGGCACGGTCGTCCTCTACTGCCTGATCTACATCCCGCTCATGGTGCTCGGCGCCCTCGCCCTGGCCCTCCTCCTCGACTCCGGCGTCGTACGGCTGCGCGCCTGGGCCCAGTTGGGGCTCTTCCTGCCGCACGCCGTGCCCGGCATCATCGCCGCCCTCATCTGGCTGTACCTCTACACGCCGGGGCTCAGCCCCGTCGTCGACCTGCTCTCCAAAGGCGACATCACCATCGACTTCCTCGGCGTGCACACCGTGCTCCCGTCGATCGTGAACATCGCCCTGTGGAGCAACCTCGGCTACAACATGGTGATCTTCTACGCGGCCCTGCAGGCCGTGCCCCGGGAAGTGATCGAGGCCGCCGTGGTCGACGGCGCGGGACCGGTGCGCACCGCGCTCCAGGTCAAAGCGCCGCTGGTGCGCTCCTCGATCGTGATGGTCGCGATGTTCACCCTGATCTGGGCGATGCAGCTGTTCACCGAACCCATGCTGCTCAGCCAGTCGTCCCCGATGATCAACTCGCGCTTCTCGCCCAGCATGTACATCTACGACGCGGCCTTCACCCGCAACAACTACGGCCTCGCCGCCGCGGCCTCGGTGATCCTGCTCCTGTGCACGGTCGCCCTGTCCTACGGCGTCACCCGCTGGACCAACCGCTCCCAGAAGGAGGCCGCGCGATGAGCGCCGACACCCTCACCGCGCACCGCCCCCGCCTCCTGGGCCGCACCGCCGTGAACACCGTGGTCGGCATCGCGGTGCTCTACACCCTGCTGCCCGTCCTGTGGCTGGTGCTCGCCGCGTCCAAGAACCGGGACGCGCTATTCAGCAGCAACTTCTTCTCGCTGACCGACTTCTCCTTCGTACAGAACCTGCGCGACCTGTTCGCGATGGACGGCGGTCTCTACGGCCGCTGGTACACCAACAGCCTCCTGTACGCCGTCCTGGGCGCCGCGATCAGCGCCCTGGTGAGCGTCGCCTGCGGCTACGCCTTCGACAAATACCGCTTCGCGCACAAGGAGAAGGTCTTCGGCCTGGTGCTCGCCGCGGTGATGGTGCCGCAGACGGTGCTCGCCCTCCCGCTGTATCTGATGGCCTCGGCCACGGGCGTCGTCGACACCTTCTGGGCGGTGTTCATCCCCGTCCTCTTCAACCCGTTCGGGGTCTATCTGGGGCGGATCTTCAGCCAGGGCTACGTGCCCGACGAAGTGCTCGAAGCGGCCCGGATGGACGGCGCGGGGGAGCTCACCACCTATTTCCGTGTCTCCCTGCGGATGCTGGGCCCCGGCGTCGTGACGGTGTTCCTCTTCCAGCTCACCGCCATCTGGAACAACTTCTTCCTGCCCATGGTGATGCTCTCGGACCAGAAGCTGTACCCGGTGAGCCTGGGCCTCTACACCTGGAACAGCTCGGCCACCGTCTCGCCCGAGTACTACCCCGTGGTGATCATGGGTTCGCTCCTCGCGGTGCTGCCGCTGATCCTCGCCTTCATGCTGCTGCAACGCTTCTGGAAGTCGGGCCTCACCGCGGGCTCGGTCAAGTGAGCCATGTGAAAGGGAATCTGTTGAAGAACGGCAGCAACCGTCCGCGTGCCGCGCTCGCCATGGCGCGGGACGCGGCCACGGCCGTGATCGGCCCCGCGGCCCTGGCCGCCCTCGGACACGTCTGCGAGCTGACGCCGGACACCGTCCTGGACGACTTCACCACCGAGGAGGCACGTGCCGTGCTCCGTGACGTGGAGGTCCTGGTCACCGGCTGGGGCTGCCCGCCCCTTGACGCCGCCGCGCTCGCGGCGGCGCCCCGGCTGCGGGCCGTCGTCCACACCGCCGGGTCGGTACGCGGCCACATCACTCCGGAGTGCTGGGACCGCGGCATCGAGGTGTCGTCGGCCGCCGCGGCCAACGCCCTGCCCGTCGCGGAGTACACCGTCGCCATGATCCTGCTCACCGGCAAGAACGTGATGGAGCGCGCACGGGAGTTCAAGGAGACCCGGCGCCGCGACGACTGGCTCGGCCTTTCGCACGGCGTGGGCAACTACGGCCGCACGGTCGGCATCCTCTCCGCCTCGATGATCGGCCGCCGCGTCATCGAACTCCTGCGCCCCTACGACCTCGAACTCCTGCTGCACGACCCGTACGTCTCCGACGAGGAGGCGCTGGCGCTCGGGGCGCGACCGGTCGGCATCGACGAACTGTTCGCCGGCAGCGACGTCGTCAGCGTCCACACCCCGCTGCTGCCCGCCACCCGCGGTCTGGTCGGCCGGGAACTGATCGCGGCGATGCGCCATCAGGCGGTGCTCATCAACACGGCACGCGGCGCGGTGCTCGATCAGGACGCCCTCACCGAAGCCGCCCTCGCTGGCCGCATCCGTGCCGTCCTGGACGTCACCGTCCCCGAAGTACTGCCTCCCGAGCACCCGTTGTGGGAGTGCGAGCACGTCATGATCACCCCCCATCTGGCCGGTTCGCAGGGCAACGAGTGGGGGCGCCTCGCCGACCTCGCCGTCGCCGAACTCGGCCGCTGGGCCGCGGGCGACGGTTTCGCCCATGCCGTACGACGCGAAAGGCTGGCCTTCCTCGCATGAGCACCCCCGCACTGCCCGCACTGCCCGGACTGATCGAATTGCCCGAAGCGGACCGGGTGCTGAGCCCGCACACCGGCTATACGCGCGCACACTGGGAGGCCGCCGCCGACGGCCTCCTGGGCGCCGCCTGGAAGTGGGCGACCCCGCAGGGCGCCCTGCTCGACCTGCCGGGGCGGCCCTCCGCCTCGGGCGTACGCTCCGACGGCCTGGAGGGATACGCCCGTACGCTGCTCGCCGCCGCCTTCCGGGTGGCCGGGGCCGAGGGCAAGGACCCGCACGGCTGGCTCGACCGGTACGCGCGCGGCCTCGCGGCGGGCACCCGCACCCCCGGCCGTGACGACGCCGAGTCCTGGCCGGTGATCCTGGACCACCACGTCCAGGGCCAGCCGATGGTGGAATCCGCGTCCGTCGCACTCGGCCTGCGGCTGACCCGCCCCTGGCTGTGGGACCGCCTCGACAGCGAGGTGCAGGACCGCGCCGAGGAGTGGCTGCGCGGCGCGATACGCCACGTCCCCGCGCCCAACAACTGGTACCTCTTCCCCTACACCGTGGCCGGATTCCTGGAGTCGGTGGGCCGGGGTGACGCGCAGACGGCGCGTGCGCGTGAGCGGGCCCTGGAACTCCTGGAGAGCTGGAACCGCGGCCAGGGCTGGTACGCCGACGGGGACGGCCGCGCCTTCGACCACTACAACGGCTGGGCCCTGCACCTGTACCCCACGCTCGACGCCCACCTGACGGACGACCGAACACAACTGGCCCGGCACGGCGCCCGCCTGCACGAATACCTGGAAAGCTTCGGGCTGCTGTTCGGGGGTGACGGCGCCCCGATCCACTTCGGACGCTCCCTGACCTACCGCTTCGCCGCGGGTGCCTCCGTGGCGCTGGGCGCGCTCACCGGCCACACGCCCCTGACGCCCGGCACCTCGCGCCGCCTCCTCAGCGGCTCCCTGCGCTACTTCCTGGACCGCGGCTCCGTCGGCCCCGACGGACTGCTCGGCCTCGGCTGGCACGGCCCGCACGAAGCGACGTTGCAGCCCTACTCAGGACCCGCCTCGCCCTACTGGGCGTCCAAGGCGTTCGTCGGCCTCCTGGCTCCGGCCGGCCACCCGCTGTGGACCGCCACGGAGGAACCCGCCCCCAGCGAGCGCCGCGACGAGGTCCTCGCGCTGCCCGCACCGGGTCTTCTCGTACAGAGCACCCGGGCCGACGGGATCGTACGGCTGCACAACCACGGCAGTGACCACGCGCGCCCGCACGAGGCCGAGTCGGCGGCGCACGAGGATCCGCTCTACGCCCGCCAGGCCTATTCCACCCGCACCGGCCCCACGGCACGCGGGAACATCGCGGACAACCATCTCGCGGTGGAGGTGGCCGGGATACGCAGCGCCCGCACCCGCATCCAACCGCTGGGCGCGGGGCAGGGCGACGGCTGGGGCTGGGCCGCGTCCCGGCACACTCCGGCCTTCGTGAGCGGCCCGCCCATGGTGCCGGGGCTGCGCGTGGAGAGCGTCACCGTGGCCAGGGGCCCGCACGAACTGCGCGTGCACCGCGTCGTCGGCGCACCGCACGGCGCCCGCGTCACCCATACGGGCTGGGCGACGGGGCCCGAGGAGCCCCTGCTCTCCGCGCTCCACCCCCTGCACGGCTGGAGCGGCCGGGACGAACAGCGCGCACCGCAGGGCACGGCCTACACCCGGTGGGCCCGCCTGCCCCGGCTCACGGCCGAGGCGGAGGGCACGGCCGTGTTCGCGGCGCTCGCCCTGCTCACCGCGGAGCCGGACCCCGCGCCCGCGGCCGACGCGGCGACCGTGGTGAGCGCGACGGCGGACGCCGTGGAGGTGCGGTGGGCGGACGACGGCTCCGTGACCCGGATCGCCTTCGCACCGCTGACGGTGGAGCACGGGCGCGGCGCCGGGAGGCGATGAACCGCGCCGCCGCCCGCTTCGCGGCGCCGGTCAGGTCCTCGGGGCGGTCCGTACGTAGCCCGAGCGGCCGAACGGGCAGCTCATCGTGGTCATGACGGAGCCACGGCGTGGAAGCCTGCAGACATGACCGAAAGCGCGCATCTGTATATGGCGAACCCCCGGATCACGGTCCTTGGCGTCAACCCCGGCCGACCACCCTTCCGCATCGTGGAGCTCGACGGGGAGGTGGTCGGCGAGGCGAGGGAACTCGTGGACGTCCTGGAGGTTGCCGCCCAGGCGGGTCTCGTCGTGCACGACGTGGACGACCCGGATCTGGTGCGCTGGGTGGGCGGCGACAAATTCACCTGGAAGCCGAAGGAGTCGGCGGAGCCGAGTGGATCGACGGACCCCGGGGGACGCGACGCGGCCACGGACGTCACGGCACCGAGGGGATCGACGAGGGCGAACTAGCCGGGGCGGGGCCCGGCCGGAGATCGGGGCGGTCGGGCTCGAGGTCGTAGATCCTGTTCAGGAGTTCGGCTTCGTTGCCCGTCAGGCCTGCCCTGCGCAGGGCTTCGTCCGCCTCCGCGATGGGTCCTGCGAGCAGCGTGGCCGCCGCGGCCGGCGAGGGACCGGACAGCGCGGCGCGTGCGGTGTGCAGCAGCCGCAAGCAGGCCTGGGCGGCGGCCAGTTCGGCTGTCGGCGTGTTGGTCATGTCGAGAGCTCCTCTGCGCGGGGTCACAAGGACCGATGGCTCGCACCGGTGGACCCTCCACTCTTGCGCACGGGTCTGACAATCGAGCCCTAGGCGGCCCTGGCGCGGCGGGTGAGGCGCAGCGTGAGCCCTTCGGGCATGAGGGTGAGGCGCTCGACGATCCGCAGTCGGTAGCCGGGATCGGCGTGCAGGTCGTAACGGCGCAGGAGCAGTCCGAGGACCAAAGTCGCCTCGTGCAGCGCGAACTGACGGCCGATGCAGGCCCTGGCACCCGTGCCGAACGGTTTGAAGACATGGGCGGGCCGCGCGCGTACCGCCGAAGGGGTGAACCGGTCGGGGTCGAACTCCTCGGGTCGCTCGCCCCACGCCGCCGGATCACGGTGGAGCAGCGTGGCGAGGACGAGCGCCCAGGCGCCCTCGCGCAGAGGGTGTTCGCCGCCGATGGTCGTGTCGTGCCGGGCCTGCCGGGAGAAGCCGGGCGCGGTCGGCCACAGCCGCAGCGACTCGTCGAGCACGCGGCGCAGATAGCGGAGCTTGGCGACCTGCTCGTACGCGGGCTCCTGCGCGTCGCCCCAGACCTGGTCGACCTCCGCCCGGGCGCGGGCCAGGACTTCGGGAGAGCGCGCGAGGTAGTGCAGCGCGAACGACAGGGCGCCCGAGGTCGTCTCGTGCCCGGCGACCAGGAAGGTGATGACCTGGCGCCGGATGTTCTCGGCGGAGAGCCGCTCGCCGGTCTCGGGGTGGGCGACCTCCAGCATCCGGTCGAGCAGATCGCCGTCGCCGGGGCCCGACGCGGCGCGGCGTGCGGCCACCACGTCGTCGACGGTGCGGTTGAGGAAGTCCATGTCGGCGGCGTTGCGCCGGGTGGCGCCGCGCAGCACCAGCGGGGCGAGCGCGGGCGGTACGACGTTGCGGCGCTGGGCGTAGGTGAGCGTGCCGACCATGGCCGACACGAAGGGGTGGGGCCTGGATCGCTCGAAGGAGCCGAAGTCGTGCCCGAAGCCGGTGCGGGCGATCGTCTCCAGGGTCAGTTTCGTCATGTCGCCGGGCACGTCGACGGGCCGTCCGGCCTTCTCCCGCGCGTCCCAGTGGTCGGTCAGCTGCCGGGCGACGTCCAGCATCAGCGGGTGGTAGCCGGCCATCGCCTCACGGCTGAAACCCGGCGCGAGGATGTCGTGCGCGAGCTGCCAGTTGGGCTCGTGGTTGTACGCGGTGAACAGGCCGTCCCCGGCGACCGGCCGCAGATTGGCCACGCCGAGGCCGACATGCTTGGCGAACCGGGACTCGTCCGCCAGCTCGGCCGCGAGTTCGGCGCCCCAGACGAAGACGATCTCCTTGCCGAAGGCCTTGCGGCGGAATATCGGCCCCAGACTGCTGCCGATCCGCATCGAATCCTGCACGGGTGTACGGGCATTGGCGCCCAGGACGTCGCCGATCAGCGGCAGGCGGCGCGGCGGATGCGGGATGAGGTCGAGGCGCGGCCACCCGAGCTCGGCGCTGCGGAACCCCTTGGGAGGACCGGCGGGGCCGGACTTCCCGGCGCCCGCCGCCACCTGCGATGTCTGCGACACCTGCGCCATATGTGCCATCTCCCTTGTGCCGCAGACCCGTTGAGCCTGTTGTACGCGGATTCAATAAGGGGTCCCAGTCTGGTCCCGCTGTTGAATCCACGTCAAGTAAGGTTTTGCCATGGCCGCGAAACCGCAGGAGCGCACGCGCCGCAGGCTCAGCACCGAGGAGCGCAGGGAGCAGCTTCTCTCGGCGGGGGCGCGGCTCTTCGCCCAGAACCCGTACGACGACGTCTGGGTCGAGCGGGTGGCGGAGATCGCCGGAGTCTCGCGCGGCCTGCTGTACCACTATTTCCCGACGAAGAGTGACTTCTTCGCCGCGGTGGTGCAGCGCGAGAGCAAGCGGATGCTGCGTCTGACGGCGGCGGTGCCCGGCGTGCCGGTCCGCGACCAGATCTGCACGGGCCTCGACACGTTCCTCGCGTACGTCGAATCGCACGCGGAGGGTTTTCGTGCCTTCCACCGGGCGGAGGAGACCGGCGACGCCACGGTCCGCAGGATCTACCGCGAAGGCCTGGCCGCCCACGAGGACCAGATCCTGGCGGCCCTGGCCGCCGACCCGGAGACGGCGTCCTCGCACCACGAACTGCCCACCCTGCGCCTGGCGGTGCGCGGCTGGCTCGCCTTCATGGTGGCCGTCTGCCTGGAGTGGCTCGAAGAGCCGGAACTGCTGCCGCGCGCACAGGTGCGGGACCTGTGCGCACGGGCACTGCTCGGCGCGATCGCGCCCTGACACTGCCCACGCCGGGCGGCCCCCGACGACTTCCCGCGCCTGGTGTCGCAGACCGTATCCGGCGACAACTTCCCCGAGGGCGCGCCGCTCGTCGTCCGTGTGCTGTGGGCGGCCCGCTGGAAGATCGGGGCGTTGCCGGTGTGGGACCGCCCGAAGAGCGGCATGGGTTCCCGGGTCGCCTCGCTCCGGGACAGGCTGCCGGACGACCTGCGCGAGGCGCCGAAGGGCCCGGAGTCCGCGGCGTTGCCGCTCGCCCCGGTCCATCTGCTCAAGGACGAGTTGGCGGTCAGGCCGCCATCGCCATCGCCAGCGGCCTGGTCGCCGCCACGACGCGTCCGTCCGGCAGCAGCTCACCGGAGTCGTCGAAGACGATCGTGCCGTTGCACAGCAGGTTCCAGCCCTGTTCGGGGTGGGCGGAGAGAATCCTGGCCGCGAGGTGGTCGGGGCTGTCGGCGGACGGGCAAGGGGGCTGGTGGGCGCACATGGTGTACCTCCGGGTGGGGGTCGCGAACCTTGCGCGCGGCCCGGTCTTGTTCGGTTTCTCTTGGTACGAGTCATGACTCCCCGAAAGGCGCCGACTCATCGCCCGCAGAGGCTACTTGCCACGTCAGTCGGGGAGAAAACCGGCCCGGAAGTGCGCCAGGAGCGTGGTACGCGACGAGGCGTCCGCGTCCGTCAGGCGACCCGCCGCCCAGAGGAAGAAGTCGTCCGCCTCCGCGTCGATCCAGTCGTAGGCCGGGTCGAAGGGACCGGGATCCGGCGCGGGGTAGCGGAGTTCGAGGGCTGCTCCCCGCGCGTCCCGGACGGTGAAGCGCCGGGAGCCGTCCGGGGCGACGGACTGGCGGACCGTCACCGCGGCGCAGTCCCAGCGGCGCCGCCCGTACTGGAGCCAGAGGACCGGCACCGCGTCGGACGGGTCGGCGTACAGCGCCGCCGCCTCGTCGGCCACGTGGACGAAGCCGTGGCAGCGGCCGGACGCGGGGGAGAGGAGACCCGTCGCCGGGTCCAGGGCCCACGTCCGTCCGTGGCGGTCGTAATCCCGCAGCAGCATGGTGGTCAGCCGCGCGGCGGGATGCCGAGTTCCTTGTCGACGGCGGCGCTGGTGCGGTTCGACGCCTCGATGACCTTCGCCCAGCTGCCGTACTTCATGAACTGCTGGTCCGCGGTCGGGCCGAGCGGGTTGCCGTACTTCTTCATGTTCCGCTGCTCCAGGGCCTCTACCGCCTCGGGGGTCATTCCGGCGCGGGTGATGTCCTTGGCCTCGTTGCGCATGGCGACGAGGACGCGGGCGATCTCCTCGTCGGAGCGGCCCTCCTCGTGCATACGGTCCGCCACCTGCTCCATGGTGTCCAGGAGTTGGTGATAGCGCAGCCGCACCTCGCGCGCCCGCTCCCGCTCCTCCGGAGTCATCTGCCGGATCAGGCAGACCGCGGGGTCCTTGCTGGTGCACGGATCGTCGGGCGCGACCGGCGGCGCGAGCACGCTGGTGGCGGCCGGGACGTGCCGCGCCGGCACGTCCGCGCGGGCGTGTGCCGGAGCGAGCAGGGCGCTGCTGAGCGTGGTGAGCAGGGGAAGCAGGAAAAGGACCGCGAGGCGGGTCGCGAGAGGGGCACGCACGTAAGGACTCTCCTTCGCCGGGGGTGGGGACGAAGGGGACATTACGGCCCGATAACGACCGCGGAGGGTCGCTCCCGCGACGCGTATGGGTGACGGTGACGCACGAGGAACGCCCCCGGTACGGTGACGACGCGCCGTCTCACCGGGCCGGACGTCTCCCCGACCCGGACGCCTCACCGGGCCGTAGGCCTCACCGGCCCCGGCGTCTCGCCCGGCCGGGTGTCTCGCCTGCCTGGACGCCTCGCCTGCCTGGACGCCTCGCCGGCCTACGCCTCGCTGAGCCGGACACCTCCCGGCCTGGACGCCTCGCCGGGCCGGGGCGCCTTACCGGCCCGGTTGCGTCGCCGTCCTGGACATCTCACCGGCCCGGTCGCCTCACCGGCCCGCCGGTCACCTCACAGCACCCGGCAGCTCACCGCCCCCGGCCTGTCGTGTCCCGTTCGGCCTTGTCCGGGCGCAGGCTCAGTGCGTGCAGTGCCAGCTGCATCTCGAACTGCGCCCCCGGATCGTGCAGCCGGTCGCCGAAGACCTCGTCCAGTTGCCGCAGGCGGTAGCGGACCGTCTGGGGGTGCACCGCGAGGCGCGTGGCCACCTCGCTGGCGTTGTGTCCGCAGCGCAGCCAGCACAGCAGGGTCTCGGCGAGGCGCTCGCGCTGCGGTGAGCGCACCTCTTCCAGGGGCAGCAGGTGCCGTTGGGCGAGCGCGTCGATCAGCGCCTCGTCGTGGAAGAGCAGCAGCGTCGCCAGATGGTCCGCGCAGTGCAGCAGGCCCGCCGGGGGCAGGATGCCGCGCCGGGACAGCTCCAGGGCGTCGAGCGCCCAGCGCCGCGAGCGCGCCCCCTCGTGCAGCGCGACCGTGGGGCCGACGACCGCGCGCAGCCCTTGCAGCGCGGCGGCGATCGTGCGGGCCCGGCCCGGCCCTTCCGGATCGGGCACCACGATGCAGCCGGGCTGCTCGCTGAAGCGCGCGAGGAACTCCGGCGGCACGATGGGGCTGATGGACTCCGGGGTGAGGGCGTGCTCGATGACGACAACGGCCACCTCGCGCGGGATGGGCCACTGCGCGGCCTGCGCGAGATCCGCGATCGCCTCCGCCGACGCGGGCGGATCGACGGTGAGGAGGTCGATGAGCCGGGCACGGCGCTGCTGGAGCTCGCCCGCCGCGTGCAGCCTGGCCTCGGTGTAGCCCGCCGTCGTGGCCGCGGCCATCTCGTCCAGGTGCAGGAACAGCGCCTCGCCGAAGGCGGCGAGGACATGCCGTGGCAACAGGTCGGCGTCGACCATGGCGTTGACCCGGCGCCAGGTGACGCGCGCGCCCAGGCGCAGTGCCGACTGGAAGGAGTCGAGGCTGCGGCCCTCGTCCGCCTCGCCCCTGCCGATGTTCTGGTACGTGGCCTTCACCGACTCCCAGTCGGTGTCCGGGTGGGCCATCCGGGCCAGGAATCCCTCGAGGGCCTGTTCCACGCCCCGGTGCACGACATGCATGTAGGTGTCGTCGGTCGGGCGCGCGTACTCCGGTATCTCCGTGCGGATCGCCCGCACCACCTCGGCGGTGATGTCGTCGAGGAACGGTCGCACGTGATCGTGGAGGCCCGAGGGGAAGGCTCTGAACGCCGCGGACGACTCCTCGGCGGGGGTGCCCGCGGGTGCGGGTGCGCCTGCCGGGGGTATGCCGGCGGGCAGCGTCGAACCGTTCACCATGGGGGTGCTCCCTCTGCGCGCGGGGGACAAAGGTTTGGTGAAGATACCGCCGCGGGTGCGTGGCGGCCCATCAAGTACGGACAGACATGATGCTGCCTCTTGTCACCCGTGTGACAAGAGGCAGCGCGCGCCGGCTCACTCAGGAGAGCAGGCGGCTTCTCGCGAACCAGCTCATGGCAGCAGGCAGTTGCCGAACTCAGGTTTCCCTTCGAACCGGTCGCCGAGCCACTTGACCGTGTCGTCCTTCGCCAGCTGATCGGTCGTCAGATGCTCGCCGGGGTAGACCTTCCACCGGGTGGTGATGTCCGCCTCGCAGTACGCCTTGCGCGTCGCGTCCTCGGTCTCGATCGGAACGACTTCCTCCAGCGCGCCGCGGTACTGCAGGACGGGGAAGCCGATCTCGTACGTGGCGCCGGAGCCCGCGCGGCCGATGCCGGTGCCGAGCTTCTGCTCGTCGACGACCTGGCCCCATGTCCTGCCGTCCGTTCCCTTGAGCGCGTAGAGCTGCTCCAGGCTCAGGCCGTCCTTGGTGTTGTCCTCGATCCGCTGGCCCGCGAGGGTCGAGATCGTGCCAAGGAGACAGTGCGACCTGGCCTTTCTCAGGGTCTCCTTGCCCTGCTCGTTCATGAGCTCCTCGAAGGGCATCCGCGGGTGCGACGAGGACAGGCCGAGCACGGCGTCGACCAGGAAGCCCGCGAACGGGCCGCCGTTGAGCGACTTGGCGACCACCTTCAGGTCGCCGGGCACACCGCCGGACGCGTCGCCGACGATGTCCAGTTCAGGGGCGTACGACGCCGCGAGCTGGGCGGCCCACAGGCTGGCCGCCCCGCCTTCGGAGTACCCCCACAGGCCGACCTTCGTCTTGGGGTCGAGGCCGCTGCCGGGGATCGCGGACGCGCTGCGCACGATGTCGAGGAGCGCGTGCCCGGCGTCGGCGCCCGAGACGTACGGGTGGGTCTGGCCGTCCAGATAGCCCGCGCCGTCGGTCGCGGCGACGGCGTATCCGGCCTTCAGGAGTGCCGCGATGTTCTCGCCCTCGTACTCGTCCTGGAACGCGCCAGCGAGCTGCTTGGAGAACGCGCACTGCGGACCGAGCCCCAGCGTCCCCGGGTTGAAGGCGACGACGGGACGACTGCCCCGGCCCGTCCACCGGGCGTCCGGCACGGCGACGGTGCCGGAGACCGCGACCGGCTTGCCCGCGTTGTCCTTCGAGCTGTACTGGACCTTCCACGCGCGCATCGGGACGTTGCCCGGCACGTGGGGGAGTGCGGTCGCCCGGCAGGCGATGACGCTGCCGGGATCGCTCGGCACGGAACCGGGCACCTGGTAGATCCGCGCGTCCGGTGCGTCGCACGCCGCCGACGCGTCCGGGGCAGCGGCGGCGCCCGCCGTCAGGGCCGGCACGCCGAGACCCGTGCCCGCCAGGGCGACGGCGGCGGTCAGCGCGAGCAGCCTCTTCTTCCGTTTCGCTCTTGGCCAGGGCACGGCGTTGCTCCTTCGGGTCGAGGGTGTTTGCGGTGCACGCCGTGAAGTTACGGAGCGGTAACCAGGCGTCGATAGTCAGTGGAGCCACAGCCAGCCGCGCCCGAACTGTGCGCGGGGCACAAGTGGCGGCCCGGTCTCCTGCGCCACGATCAGGTCATGACCGAGTCACAGGTGACGGCCCCGGACGCGCGACCGTGGCTCCGCTTCTACGCCGCCGGGGTGCCGCACCGTCTCCAGGTGCCCGACGTCACGATCCCCGGCCTGCTCGACGCGGCGGCCCGGCGCCACGGAGCCAGGACCGGCTTCCGGGGGCTGCACCGTGCGGCGGGCGCATGCGCCGAGACGTTGCGGAGGCGGGGCATCCGGTACGGCGACCGGGTGGCGTTGGTGCTGCCCGGCTGCCCGTGGTTCGCGGTGGCGTGGCATGCGGTGCTGCGGCTCGGGGCGGTCGCGGTGGCGATCGATCCGGCGGCGTCCCGGGCAGTGCTGCGTCATCAACTGGCGCACTCCGGCGCGGTGTTGGTGGTGGCATGCGCGTCGGCGGGGGAGCGGCTCGACGCGGTGCGCGCCGACACCCGCGTACGCGACGTGGTCACGGTCCCGGACGACGGGGAGTGGCCGGGCGGCAGCCGGCCACGGAAGCCCGCCCGGACGGAGCCCGGCGCGGGCGGCCCGCGGCCGGGCGACCCGGCCGTCCTCGCGTACGCCACTGCCGAAGGCCCCGCCGCGGTGCTCACGCACGCGAACCTGGTCGCTGCGGCTCACCAACTCGCGCTGTGGCACCCGCAATTGCGCACAGGACGGGAAACGGCCCTGGCCGTCACGCCGTTGTGGCAACCGCACGGGCTGCTCTTCGGCCTGACCGCTCCCCTGCTCACCGGATCGCGCACGATTCTCCTGCCGGACCCCGAGCCGCAGGCGCTCCTGCGCACGGCGCGCCGCCGCAAGGCGACTCTCCTGTCGGCCGGACCCGCCGACTGCCGGCGCCTCCTCCGGCGCCCCGCCCATGAGTTGGAGGCCCTTGCCACGGTGCGCACCTGGCTGACCGAGACGCTGGACGCCGAAACCGCCGACCGCATCCGGGGCTCGGTGGACGCGGTGCTCGTCGAGGGTTACGGCATTCCGGCGGCGGCGGGCGCCGTCCTGGCCAACCCGCACGGCGCCAACGCCCGGCCCGGCACGTCAGGGCTGCCCCTGCCCGGTACCGAGGTCCGCATCGGCCGGGAAGGCGCTCCGGAGGTCGGGCTGCCGTCGGGGCATGCCGGTGAGCTCCTGGTGCGGGGGCCGCAGGTGTGCGCGGGCTACTGGGGCGACCCGGCGGAGACGGCGCGGCGGCTGCTGCCGGGCGGGTGGCTGCGTACGGGCGACGTCGCCGTCATCGGCCCGGACGGCTATGTGACCGTCATCGGCGGCACGGGCGCCGCGCTGCACGGAGAGCAGTGATCACCGATGCGATGAAGGGCCGGGGTCACGACCGCACCGGGCGGCTGCCGCGCCCGATCCCGGAAGGAGCCCCCGGCCGCCGGTGCCGTGCGGGCCGCCGCAGTGTTGTGGCGGTGACGACGGCCCCCAGCAGGACGCAGCAGGCGGCCAGTTGCAGGCCCGTGTCGTAGCCGTCGAGGAAGGCGCTGCGCGGATCGGCGCCGTCTTGCAGCGCCGTACGCTCCGTGCGGGTCAGGACCACGCCGACCAGGACCACTCCGAACACCCCGGAGATCTCGCGGGCCGCGCTCACGAGGCCCGAGGCCATGCCGGTGCGTGTCGCGGGGACATCGGCGACCGAACGTACCGTCAGCGGGGTCGTCAGGGCCGAGCCCGCGCCGATCAGGAGCAGCCCCGGCTGCAGATCCCAGTACTGCGCGTGAAGACCCGTCCCCGACACCCACACGAGCCCGCCGGCGACCAGGACGAGACCCCCTGCGATCGACCAGTGCGCCCCCACCGCCTTGGCCGCACGCTCGGCGAACGGCGTCGTCACGAGCAGCGCACCGGCCAGCGGCAGAAAGGCCAGGCCCGCCTTGGTGGGGGAGAAGCCGAGCACGCGCTGGAGATAGAGCGCGGTGAAGAAGAACACGCCGTTGACGCCGATGCCCCACAGCACCTGGGCCGCCGCGCCCCCGCTCAGCGAACGGTTGCGCAGCAGCCGCAGATCGATCAGCGGCAGGAAGGTGCGCGACTCGACGACCAGGAACGCGATCCCGGTGGCCGCCGAGAGCCAGAGGCAGAGCGGTACGGGTGGCGTGCCGAAGCTGTGCTCGCCGCCTCTGACCAGGCCGTAGGTGAGGAGGAAGAGCGAGGTCGCGGACAGCGCGACACCCGGCAGATCGAGCAGCGGCAGCAGGCCGTGCCGTACGCGGGAGACGGCCCGCGGGACGGCGGGCACCAGGAGCAGGGCGAGGACGCCGAAGGGGACGTTGAGCAGGAACACCCAGCTCCAGTCCCACCGTTCGGTGACGAAACCGCCCACGACGGGCCCGAGCGCGAGGGCGACGGCGAGCGCCGCCGTCCACAGGCCGACCGCCATGGCGCGTCTGCGCGCGGGCAGATCGGCGGCGACCACCGCGAGCGAGGCCGGGATGACGAGCGCCGCGCCCACGCCCTGCACCGTGCGCGCCGCGATGAGCGTCCCGCCGCTGTCCGCGAGGGCCGCCGCCAGTGAGGCCGCGGTGAAGACGACGATCCCCGCCGCGAGGACGACCCGCCGGCCGAGCAGATCCGTCAGCCTGCCCCCGGCCGGAAGGAGCGAGCCGAAGCTCAGTACGTAACTGGTGGCCACCCACTCCAAGTCGGTCACCGTCAGGCCGAGGTCGCGCTGCACGGTCGGCAGGGCCACGTTGATGACGGTGTTGTCCAGCGTCGTGATGAAGCCTGCCAGGGCCAGCATCGCCAGCAGAGCGGTCAGCCTGCCCCGTCCCACGTGCGGCTCCCCTCGATCGCGATGCGGTTCCGCTGCCGGATTCTCCGGGGCGGGCCCGGGCGGTGGCTGCTGCCCGCGACGCCGAATCGGACCCAGGGCCTTGTCAGAGAAGTGACAGAGGGTGTCAGACGATCTGTCAGCAAGCCGTCTTACTCAGTAGTCACATCCGGGCGGAACCTGGTGCACCGCTCATCCGATCCCGCACAGCCCGTACCCGGTCCCCGCAAAGCCCGCCCCGGCCCCCCGCAAGCCCGTCCCCGGTCCCCGCGCTGTCCAGTTGGAGCCGCCATGTCCAGCCCCGAGAACCCACAGCAGCCCGAACTCCCGTTGCTGACCGACCACTTGGCGCACTGGGTCGCCTGCCGTCCGCACCAGCGCGCCTTCACCTACGTGGAGTTCCCCGGACCGTCGTCGCCCGGCCTGCACCACACGCTGGGCTGGCAGGGCCTCGACGTCCGCGCCCGCGCGCTCGCCGGACGCATCGCGGCCACCGCCGGACCCGGCGAGCGGGTGGCCCTGCTGCTCCCGCAGGGCCTGGACTACACGGCGGCGTTCCTGGGCTGTCTCTACGCGGGCGTGATCGCGGTGCCGCTGTTCGGCCCCGAACTGCCCGGACACGAGGGCAGGCTGGCGGCCGTCCTCGCCGACTGCGAACCCGCGTGTGTCCTCGCCGACGAGCGCAGTGCCGCAGGGGTCGCGCGGTTCACGGCCGAGCAGGGGCTGCCGCCGGTACCGGCGCTGCTGGTGGACCGGCACGACGAGCGGCCCGAGGCCGCCCTTCCGGAGCGGATCGCACCGGACGACATCGCCTACCTCCAGTACACCTCCGGTTCCACACGCAGCCCGGCGGGCGTCGTGATCAGCCACGCCAACGTCGTGGCCAACGCCCGCCAGGCCATCGAGGCGTTCGCGGCCGACGCGCGGAGCAACACCACGGTCGGCTGGCTGCCGCTCTTCCACGACATGGGCCTCGTCCTGAGCGTGGCCGCGCCCGTCGTCGGCGGCTTCCCCTCGGTCCTCATGGACCCGGTCGCCTTCCTGGAGCAGCCGGTGCGGTGGCTGCGGCTGCTCGCCTCGTATCCCGGCACGATCAGCGCCGCCCCCAACTTCGCCTACGACTACTGCGCGAGCCGCATCGACGCGGACGAGGCGGCCGAACTGCGCCTCGGCCGCGTCAAGGTCCTCATCAACGGCAGCGAACCGGTGCGCCCCGGCACGGTCGACCGCTTCCGCGACGCGTTCGCCGACGCCGGGCTCGCACCCGAGGCGCACTGCCCGGCCTACGGACTCGCCGAGGCCACCGTGTTCGTCACGACCGACACGTTCGGCGCACCGCCCACGGTCCTGGCCTGCGATCCGCTCGCCCTGAGCGAGGGGAGGCTGGACGTGAGGGAGCCGACGGACCCTGATGCCGCCCAATTGGTTGCCTGCGGCACCCCTGCGGGGCAGGAGCTGCGCATCGCCGACCCGGCGACCGGCGCCGCACGCGGTCCGGGCGAGGTCGGCGAGATCCTGCTGCGCGGGCCCAACATCGGCCTCTGCTACTGGAAGCGCAGCGGACTCTCCGAGGAGGTGTTCGGCGTCCGCCCGCCCGACACCGCGGGGGACGACGGCGAGGCCGGCTGGCTGCGCACCGGCGACCTCGGCGCGCTCCACGACGGGCGGCTCTACGTCACCGGGCGGCTCAAGGACCTGATCATCGTCGACGGCCGCAACCACTACCCCCAGGACATCGAGGAGACCGTGCAGTCGGCCGTCGGCCTCGTACGCAGGGACCGGCTCGCCGCGTTCTGCGTGCCCTGGACGGGCACGGAGACCGACGTCCTGGTCGTGGTCGCCGAACACCGGCGCGGCGCCGAGCCCACGGAAGCGGACCTCATCGCCGCGCAGCGCACCGCCACGGCCGCCGTATCGGCCCGGCACGGCCTGCGGCTCGCCGAACTCCTGCTCATCGCGCCGGGCTCGCTGCCCCGCACGAGCAGCGGCAAGGTCGCCAGGGCGGCGGGCCGTGCGCGCTACCTGCTCGGCGCGTTCGGCGAGGGGGGCCGCGGCGTGGCGGAGGACGCACGATGAGCGCGGTGGGCCGAGCGGAGATACGGGCCGCGGTCGTCGACAGCCTCGGCGCCTGGTACGGCCTTGCGGCCGGGGAGATCGACGACGACCGCCCGCTGGCGGAGCTGGGCCTCACCTCCCGTGACGCGGTCGTGCTGACCGCGCGCCTCGGCGACCTCGCGGGCACCCGGCTGCCCGCGACGCTGCTCTGGGAGGCGCCGACCATCGGCGCGCTCGTGGAGTGGGTGGAACGGGGTGAGCCGGAGCACGGCGGGGCGCCGCCGGACACGGGGCGGACCGGAGTGCCGTCCGGGGGAGAAGAGGGCGCGGCGCAGGCCGCGGGAGACGATGTACCAGGTGGGGGTGAGGGCGCGGCACGGGTCGCGGTCATCGGCATCGGCTGCCGGCTGCCCGGCGACGTCACCTCGCCCGCCGCCTTCTGGCAGCTCCTGAGCGAGGGCCGCGACGCCGTGGGCACCGTCGGCGACGACCGCTGGCCGCCCTTCGTGCGCGAGGGGACGAGCCTGCCGGGCGACCTCAGCAGGCACGGCGGCTTCCTCGGCGACGGCAGGCTCGACGGTGTGGCGGGCTTCGACGCCGAGTTCTTCGGCATCGGCGCGGACGAGGCCACCGCCATGGACCCGCAGCAGCGCATGCTCCTCGAAGTCGTCCGGGAGGCCGTCGATCACGCGGCCCTTTCCGTGCCGTCCCTCGCGGGCAGCCGTACCGGAGTCTTCGTGGGCATCAGCGGCAACGAATACGCCCATCTCACCACCGCCGAACCGGAGTCGATCGGCGCCTGGACCTCGCCCGGCGCGGCCCTGAGCATCGCCGCGAACCGCCTCTCCTACCTCCTCGACCTGCGCGGGCCGAGCATGGCGGTCGACACGGCGTGCTCCTCCTCCCTCGTCGCCGTGCACCACGCGGTACGCAGTCTCGGCGCGGGGGAGAGCGACATGGCGCTCGCCGCGGGCGTGAATCTGCTCCTCGCCCCCTCGGTGACCCTGGGCTTCCAGCGGGCGGGGGCGCTGGCCGCCGACGGCCGGTGCAAGGCGTTCGACGCGTCGGCCGACGGCATGGTGCGCGGCGAGGGCTGCGGCGTCGTCGTGCTCAAGCGCCTCGCGGACGCCGAGCGCGACGGCGACCGCGTCCTCGCGGTCATCGAGTCCACCGCCGTCAACTCGGACGGCCGCTCCAACGGCCTGACGGCGCCCAGCGCCCAAGCCCAGCGCACGCTCCTGGAGCAGAGCCATGGCGCCGGGGGCGCAGCCGTGGACTACGTGGAGGCGCACGGCACGGGCACGGCCCTGGGCGACCCGATCGAGGCGGCGGCCCTCTCGGCGGCGCTCGGAGCGGGCCGCGGGCGGGCCGTGGACCAGCCGCTGCTCATCGGCTCGGTCAAGACGAACATCGGCCACCTGGAAGCGGCGGCGGGGATCGCCGGGCTCATCAAGACGGTCCTCGCCCTGCACCACGACGAGATACCGCCCCAACTGCACTTCACCGCCCCGAGCCCGCACGCCGATCTCGACGCTCTGGGTCTGCGTGTCGTCACGGGCCCCGAACCGTGGCCCCGCTACTCGGGCACCGCACGGGCGGGGGTCTCGGCGTTCGGCTTCGGAGGCACGAACGCGCATGTGGTCCTCTGCGAACACCGCGTGCCGCGGGCCCCGCGCCGAGCCGACAGCGCCCCCGCCATCGCCCTGCTCGACGGAGTCACCGAGGACCGTGTACGCGCGTACGCGGGGGAGTTGGCCGCATGGCTGGCCGATCCGCGCAGCCGCTCCGTCCGTCCGGCGGATCTCGCCCGCACCCTTGCGGGCCGCACGGGGCGCGGCCGGCACCGGGCGGCGGTCGTCGCCCGCGGCCGGGAGGAGCTGACCACGGCGCTGGGCCGCCTGGCCGGACGGGAGCCCGACGGACGGGTGGTGGTCGGGGCGCCCGCGGCGGGGGACGGACCCGGCGCGGTGTGGGTGTTCTCCGGGTACGGCTCGCAGTGGGCCGGGATGGGGCGTGAACTGCTCTCTGCTGAACCGGAGTTCGCCGCCGCCGTCGACCGCGTCGAGCCGCTGTTGCGTGACCTGGCAGGTGTCTCGCTGCGGCACTGCATGGCGGCCGGCGCCGATCTGACCTCGCCCGCCGTCGTCATGCCCGCCCTCTACGGGATGCAGGTCGCCCTCGCCGAGCTGTGGAAGTCGTACGGCTTCGAGCCCGCCGCCGTGATCGGCCACTCCATGGGGGAGATCGCCGCGGCCGTCGCCAGCGGCGCCCTCGACGCGGCCACCGGTGCGCGCGTCGTCGCGATCCGGTCACGGCTCCTCGCCGGGCTCACGGGCGGTGCCATGGCCGTGGTGGACCGTCCCGGCGAGGGCATCGAGGCCCTGGCCGCCGACTTTCCTACCCTCCAGGTCGCCGTGCACGCGTCACCGGCGCAGAGCGTGGTCACCGGCTCGGCCGACGATGTACGCGGCCTCATCGACCACGTCACGGGCCAGGGCGGATTCGCCCGCTCCCTGCGTGTGACCGGCGCCGGGCACTCGTCCCATGTGGACCCGCTGCTCGCGGAGTTCGCGCGCGAGCTCGGTGCCGTGCCCCACGCGGCCCCCGGCTGCCGCCGCTACTCCACCGTCCTGGCCGACCCGCGCGATCCGGCGCCCTGCGACGCCGACTACTGGGTGGCCAATCTGCGGCGCCCCGTCCGCTTCAGCCAGGCGGTGCGCGCCGCCGCCGACGACGGCCACCGGGTGTTCGTCGAAGTGGCCCCGCATCCCACGCAGTTGCACCCCCTCACCGAGACGCTGCGGGACGCGGGCGTGGACGGACCGCTGATCCTGCCGACCCTGCGCCGAGACACGGACGACGCGCTCACTTTCCGTACATCCCTGGCATCCCTCCTCGTTCAGGGCTCGGACGCCCCGGCGGCCCGCCGACGACTGCATCCGGGCGCGCGTGTCGCCGACGTACCGCCACCGCGCTGGCGTCACCGCCGCTTCTGGGCGGGAGAGACACCGGGGCCGCGCGAGACGCCACGCCACGCGACGGCGCCGGCCCCCGCCGCCCGCGTCCTGAGCACCCTCGACCGGCTCCGCGGCTGCGTGGCCGACGTCATGGGGTACAGCCCCGACCGCATCGACGCCGACACCCCCCTCACCGACCTGGGCCTGGACTCACTCACCGCGGCACGCGTCCGGACCGCGGTGGAGCGGGAGTTCGGGGTGGCGGTGGAACCGGGCGTGCTGCTGCGCCAGGCGACGCTACGAGGAGTCGCGGAGCTGCTGCCGGACTCCGGGGGCGCCTGGCGTACGCGGGGGGCGTCCCGCGAGGCCCGCGATGCCCACGGCCCCCGCGATGGCGGCGACTCCCGCGACGCCCACGCCTTCCGCCATACCCGCGACGCCCACGACTCCCGCCATACCCGCCACGCCCGCGATCCCCAAGCCCCCCGCGACTCCGTAGGCCCCCTGCGTGTCCTCGCCGACGCGGCCGGTGGCGTCCCCCTCTTTCTGGCCCACGCCGCGGGCGGCAGCTCTGCGGTGTACGCGCGTCTTGCCGAACGCCTGGGCGGGGCCCGGTCCGTGTACGGCTTTGACCGGATGGCTACACCGGAGGATCTCGGGCCCCGCGCGGAGCACTTCGCGCGACGCATCCGCGCGGTGTCGCCCGAGGGCCCCTGGATTGTCGGCGGCTGGTCCTACGGCGGTCTGCTGGCGCAGGAAGCCGCGCGGCTCCTCGCCCGGCACGGCACGGTCAGCGCGTTGGTCCTGCTCGACTCCGTACTGCCCCTGCCCGCGCCCCCCGGCCTGACACCGGTGCAGGAAGCCCGCCGCCGGTACGCCGATTTCGCCGCGTACATCGCCCGCACCTACCGCACGCAACTCCCCCTGCCCTTCGAGGAGTTGGCGCGCCTGGACGACGCCGAGCAGATCGCGCTCGTCATGAAACTCCTGGAGCAGGCCGTGGACCTGCCCCGAGGGGTGCTTGACCATCAACGCACCTCCGCCCTCGACCTGCGCAGCGGCGAACGCCACCGGCCGGGCCCGTACGCGGGCCGGACCCTTCTCTACCGGGCGACCGAGCCGGCCCCGCACACCGTGCGCGACGTCCGCTACGAGAGGGACGACGAAAGCCTGGGCTGGGACGCCCACTGCACCGACCTCACGGTCACTCCGCTGCCCGGTCACCACCTCTCCCTGCTCGACCCCCCGGTCGTGGAAGTCCTCGCCGGACTGCTTGCCCGCGACCTGCCCGACTCCTGATCCGCGCGCCCGATCCCCGCGCGCCGGCCCACCGGCCCGCCCGAGAAGAGGACCGCCCATGCCGCACAAGCACCGCAGACCCCGCAAGAAGCTCGCCGCCCTCGCCGCGGCCACCGCCCTGCTCGCCACCGGCGGCGCCCTGGGCACCTCCACCGCCCAAGGCGCACAAGGAGCGTCCGCCGCGCCACCGGCAGCGGCCAGAGCCGCCGAAGGCCCGCGTGTCGTCGGCGAGAAGTGGCTGGACGCGCGCACCGTCGACCTCACCGTCGCCTCGCCCGCCGTGGGCAAACAGCTGCCCGTACGCGTGATCCTGCCGGCCCGCTTCGAAGAACAGCCCGACCGCACCTGGCCCGTGCTCTACCTGCTCCAGGGCGCCCACGACGACTACACCTCCTGGACCCGCGAGACGGACGTCGAGGAGTTCCTGGCCGACAAGGACGTCATCACCGTGATGCCGTCCTCGGGTCCCACCGGCATCCCCACCGACTGGTGGAACCACGGCAGCCCCACCGCTCCCGACTACGAGGCCTTCCAGGTCCAGGAGTTGCCCGCTCTCCTGCGCGACGCCTACCGCGCGAACGGCAACCGCTCCGTCGCCGGCGTCTCGACCGGCGGCTACGGAGCCATGGCGTTCGCCGCCCGGCACCCCGGCACCTTCGGCGCGGCGGCCTCGTACAGCGGAGTGGTGGACACGACGGCCCTCGGCATGCCGACGGTGATGAACGCCATCGTCGCCCGCGAGCTGCTGCTCCCCACCGCCCTGTGGGGCAGCCCCCTGCTGCACCGCGCGAACTGGAACAGCCACAACCCCGCCGCCCTGGCCGAGCGCCTGGCCGGCACCCGGCTCTATGTCTCACAGGGCAGCGGCATCCCCAGCAGCGACTTCGGCAACCTCGAAGGGGCCGTCCTGGAGGGCACGCTGTGGAACCAGGCCCGTGCCTTCGACCGCAAGCTGGACCGCGCCGGCATCCCGGCGACGGTCCACTTCTACAGCGGGGGCACGCACGCCTGGTCCTCCTGGCAGAGGGAGTTCAAGGCTTCCTGGCCGACGCTCGCGGCGGGCCTTGGGCTTCCTTCGGGGGTGTCCTGACGTCGGCGGCGGAAAGGCGGGCCAGCCTCCGCTCGTCCGGCCAGCGCACGGCGCTCGCCCACGAGGCCAGCTCGAAGAGGCGTATCAGCCGGGCACTGGAGTCGAGCTGGCCGCGCAGCACGCCGTGCCGGGCGGACGTCGGATCGGCGTGGTGGAGGTTGTGCCAGGACTCACCGCCCGAGAGCGGTGCGAGCCACCACACGTTTCCCGAGCGGTCGCGGACCCGGAAAGGCCGGTCCCCGCTGATGTGGCAGATCGAGTTGATCGACCAGGTGACGTGATGGAGCAGACCGATCCGCACGAGCCCGGCCCAGAAGAAGGCGGACCAGGCGGCGCCCGAGTCCCAGCTTCCCTCGCCCCAGAGCCCTC
Source organism: Streptomyces longisporoflavus (assembly GCF_014649775.1). Lineage (GTDB taxonomy): Bacteria > Actinomycetota > Actinomycetes > Streptomycetales > Streptomycetaceae > Streptomyces > Streptomyces longisporoflavus. The sequence continues at coordinate 372,993 of NZ_BMTR01000006.1, forward strand.
CCGCCACCGCGGGCGCACCGAAGGAGAACAGCACGATCAGTGGCTGCCACCGCGCCACCATGACCAGATCACGGTCGGCGAGGAGGTCGGGGACGTACTTCCGCTGATTGGTCTTGTCGTTGTTGAAGGTCCATCCGACGTGCGCCCACACCATGCCCTTGAGCAGCGCGCGCACAGAGGTGCCGAACCGCCAGGGGGAGTGCGGGTCGCCCGGCTGGTCCGCGAACTGGTGGTGACGGCGGTGGTCGGCGCACCAGGTGATGGCGTCGCCCTCGACGGCCATCGTCCCGGCGACCGCGAGGGCGATCTTCAGGGGGCGGGCCGCCTTGAACGCCTTGTGCGTGAACAGGCGGTGGTAGCCGATGGTGATGCCGTGCACGGCGATGGCGTACATCACCGCGCCGATCACCAGATCGTGCCAGGTGACGCCCCATCCCCACAGGACGACGACGGAGGCGATCACCGCGACGAAGGGAATGCCGACGAACACCCCCACCACGATCCGGTCGCCCGTGCCCATGCGTTCGCCCCAAGCGGCGCTCGCGGTCTCTTCAGCCATGGAATTTCTCACCTTTCAGTGCGGGTGAGCCGGACATTAGCGACGGAAAGAGAGGGGGCTCTACTCGGAAAGTGATGAGTGCGCCGGGGTCCGTTAGCGATCCTGATGAATTGGTGGCTATCTGCTTGTGAGATACGGGATTCGCAAGGAACGTATATCCGCGCCGAACGAATCCGAACCGAAAAGGAGGAACGAACGCCATGGATGTGCTCGCAGAGGCAGTCGTCGCGGGAGCCGGCGCGGACGAACTGCGCCGACTTCCCTTACCCGCCGAATTCACCGCCGCGCATCTGCGGAGGGAGGACGTGGAGAGTTTCACGGGCGTGGCCGACAAAGATGTCCGGAAAACGCTCCATGTGGGAGCGGTCCCGATGCCGGAACTCGCCCCGGACGAAGTCCTGGTGGCCGTCATGGCGAGCGGGATAAATTACAACACCGTGTGGTCCGCGATGTTCGAGCCGATATCGACCTTCGCTTTTCTGCGGCATTTCGGTGCGAAAGGCGGCTGGGCCGAGCGGCACGACCAGCCGTATCACGTGGTCGGTTCGGACGCGGCCGGCGTCGTCGTCCGCACCGGGGCCGGGGTGCGCCGCTGGGCCGTCGGTGACGAGGTCGTGGTCAGCCCGGCCTACGTCGACGACGAGGAACCGGCGACCCACGCCGACGGCATGCTCGGCGACTCCCAGCTGGCGTGGGGCTTCGAGACGAACTTCGGCGGCCTCGCGCACTACTGCGTGGCCCGCGCCAGCCAGCTCCTGCCCAAGGCGGACAAGCTGACCTGGGAGGAGGCAGCCGCCAATCCGCTCTGCGCGGGCACCGCCTACCGGATGCTGATCAGCGACCGCGGCGCGCGCATGACGCAGGGCGACATCGTGCTGATCTGGGGCGCGGCGGGCGGTCTCGGCGCGTACGCCGCGCAGCTCGTGCGCAACGGCGGCGGCATCGCGGTCGGGGTGGTCGGCAGCGAGGAGAAGGCGGAGCGTGCCCGCGCCTTCGGCTGCCACGCGGTGATCAACCGCGCCGAGATCGGCCTGACCGGCGACGCCCCGGCCGATCCGGCGGCGGTCGGCAAGAAGCTCGGCAAGCGGATCCGCGCGGCGGTGGGAGAGGACCCGCACATCGTGTTCGAGCACGTGGGCCGGGCGACCTTCGGGGTGTCCGTCTTCGTGGTGCGCCGCGGCGGCACCGTGGTCACCTGCGGATCGAGCACCGGCTACCTCCACGAGTTCGACAACCGCTATCTCTGGATGCGGCTCAAGCGCGTCATCGGCAGCCACGGGGCCAACCTCCAGGAGCAGGCCGCCGTGGCCCGGCTCCTGGATCTCGGCCACCTCCGGTCCGCCCTGTCGGTGACGTACGACCTCCAGGACGTGGCCGAAGCCGCCCGCCTCGTCCAGGCCAACCGTCACACCGGGAAGGTCGGTGTCCTGGCGCTCGCGCCCCGGACCGGTCTCGGCAGGCGCGGCACCGGGTAGGCGGTCGCGGTCCTACCGGTTCGGCGGACGGTTCAGCGGACCGTCACCCGCAGGACCGGCGAGATGGCGCGGCCACCGACGATGCGCAGCGAGTTGCGCCCCTTCCAGCCCAGCTTGACCCGCATGTTGTACGCCCCGGAGCGCGCCGTGTAGACCGAGGCGGGCAACGACACCCACCACTTGCCCTGCTTCTGCTGCAGCGTGACGCGCGTGCCCGCCCGCATGTGGCGGCCGACTCCGTAGATGCGGAAGTTCTGCCACGCGCGCACGGTGCGCGCGGTGGACTTCGCCGTGAGAGTGGGACGCGGGGCCGCGGCAGCGGCGGCTCCGGGCGCGGCGGCTCCGAAGGCGGTGGTGCCGGGCGCGGGGGACGAGGGGCTCACGGCGCCGGCACCGGCCGCCGCGGGGCCCGTCAGTACGGCCAGGGCCGCGATGCCCGCCACCGACACGTACTTCACCGAGGTGTACTTCAGCTTCAACCGGTTCACGCTCAACTTCCTGTCTCCGTCTCTCTGTTGATGTGTCGCTTGGTCGACTTGCCGAGAAAGCCGCGCCAGCCGCCGTCGGGGCGCTGTCCCACTTCGAGCCGGCGCAGCCTGGCCAGAACGGCCGGGTCCTGGACGTCGAGCCAGTCGACGAACTGCCGGAAGGAGACGAGCCGTACGTCCTCTTTCCCGGACATCCTCTTGAGGGCTTCCTCGACGGCGTCCATATAGATGCCGCCGTTCCAGTCCTCGAAGTGGTTGCCGATGAAGAAGGGAGCGCGGTTGGTCTCGTACGCGCGCCGGAAACCGGCGAGATACGACTGGGTCGCCTGGGTGCGCCAGCCGGGATAGTTGTAGGAGGGCGCCCGCGTCGAATTCTTCGACTGGTTGGCCAGGACGTTGTAATCCATGGACAGGACCTCGAAGCGGTGTCCGGGGAACGGGATCTGCTGAAGCGGCAGGTCCCACACCCCGAGGCGTTTCTCCGGCCACCGCTGCAATCCGCCGGGTGACGAGGAGTCGTAACGCCAGCCGCGTTCACGGGCCACGGGCAGCAGATTGCGCTGGCCGAGGAGGCAGGGGGTGCGGCCGCCGACGAGTTCCTTGTCGTAGTCGAAGGGCAGCGACGGCAGATCGGTCCAGCCGGTATTCGTGCGCCATTGCTGCACGAAGGAGGCGGCCTGGTCGATTTCGCTCTGCCATTGCGCGGGCGTCCAGTGGGCGACGCTTCCGGTGCCGGTGCAGAAGTGTCCGTTGAAGTGCGTGCCGATCTCATGGCCTTCGAGCCAGGCCTGACGGACGTACCCCAGTGTCTCCTTGATGTGGTCGTCGGTGAGATAGCCGATGTCGGACGCGCCGACCGCGTTGTTCGGCGGCTGGTACAGCCGCTTCTTCGACTCGGGCAGGAGGTAGAGCCCGGAGAGGAAGAACGTCATCCGGGCGTCGTGGTCCTCGGCGAGCTTCAGGAAGCGCGGGAAGAGGCCGTTGCCGACCTCGCCGGCGCCGTCCCAGGAGAAGACCACGAACTGCGGGGGCGTCTCGCCCGGCTCCAGGGGGACGGGGGTGTCGGGCTGTTTCGGCTGCTTGCCCGAATACGCCGTCGAGCCGTCGCCGATCGGCTTCTCCGGAGGCTGTTTCTGCGCGCCGTGCCGGCCGCTGTCCGTGTCACGCCCCTGTCCCCGCCCCGGCCCGGACGGCGAGGAGGAGGCCGCGTCCCCGCTTCGCCCTCCCGTCGCACCGCACCCGGCAAGACCCGCGCCCGCCGCCACCGCGAGTCCGAGGCTCAGCGCGTGCCTCCGGCCGACCGAGCGCATACTCACTCCGTTCATTCACTTCCTGGTCGAAAACATGTGTAGACCGCAGGAAGATAAACGAATCAGATGAATGTATGTTTTTTCACCTTTTTGACCCTAGCTGCGTAAGAAGTGAGGGGCCATCAGGGGGTTCGGACGGCCCCGTCACTGGTCAGCCGTCGTTCGATCTGCGTCCGCTCAGGCAGACCGGCCCCCACCGGCGTCCTGTCTGACGTGACCAAGAACGAACCGGAGCAGCAGGCCCACGAGAGACCGGTACGGGAGAGGCTGTCGGCGGGTGAGACCTGGCGGGCGCTCTACCGCTACTTCCGTCCGCACCGCGCTGCCGTAGCACTCGGCGCCCTGTGCACGCTGATCGGCGCGGCGACCGGCCTCGCCCAGCCGCTCGCCGCCAAAGCCCTGGTGGACCGGCTCGGCAGCGACGAGTCGATCGGCGGGATCATCCTCCTGCTCACCGCGCTCGTCGTGCTCGGCACCGCCATCGAGTCCGTCGGCGCGTACGTCCTCGAACGCACCGCCGAATCCGTGGTGCTCGCGGCCCGACGCACCCTCATCGGGCGGCTTCTGCGGCTGCGCCTGCCGGAGGTGGAGCGCACCCAGCCCGGCGACCTGATGTCCCGCATCACCTCGGACACGACCCTGCTGCGCGCGGTCACCACCCAGTCCGTCGTGTCCGCGGTCGCCGGCGGGCTCAGCTTCATCGCGACGATCGTGATGATGGGCCTGATGGACGTCGTCCTGCTCGGCGTCACTCTCGGCGTGATCGTGCTCATCGGAGGCGCGGTGGCCCTGGTGATGCCGAAGATCGCGAAGGCGACGGAGCGGGCCCAGGAGGCGGTCGGCACGATCTCGACCGCCCTGGAGCGCGCGTTCGGCGCGTTCCGCACGCTCAAGGCCTCGGGTGCCGAGGAGCGCGAGACGGCCACCGTGCAGGCCGCGGCGCGGGAGGCGTGGCGGCACGGCGTGCGTTCCGCCAAATGGCAGGCGGTGGCCTGGAGTTCGGTGGGCTTCGCCGTGCAGGTGTCGTTCCTCGCCGTGCTCGGCATCGGCGGTGCGCGGGTCGCCTCCGGCGCGATATCGGTCTCGACGCTCGTGGCGTTCCTGCTGTTTCTCTTCTATCTGATCGACCCGGTCTCCCGGCTCGTCGAGGGCGTCTCGCAGTACCAGGTCGGCTCGGCGGCCATCGCGCGGATCGTACGGGCCGAACGCCTGGAGACGGAGGATGTCGCCGGGTCCGCGGAGCAGGCCGGGCGGCAGGGTCCCGCCGCCGTCCGCTTCGAGGACGTGACCTTCCGCTACCGCGAGGGCCTTCCGTACGTCCATCACGGCGTGAGCTTCGACATTCCCGGCCCCGGCATGACCGCCTTCGTCGGACCGTCGGGCGCGGGCAAGACCACTCTCTTCGGCCTCATCGAGCGCTTCTACGACGCGACGGGCGGTCGCGTCCTGGTCGACGGACGTGGCGTGCACGAGTGGCCGCTGGCCCAACTGCGCTCCGCCATCGGCTACGTGGAGCAGGACGCGCCCGTCCTCGCCGGCACCCTGCGCGAGAACCTTCTTTTCGGAGCGCCCGGCGCGACGGACGAGGAGATCCGGGAGGTTCTTGTGCGGGCCCGTCTCGACGCCCTGGTCGAACGGCTGCCGGACGGTCTGCAGACGCTGGTGGGACACCGCGGCTCGCAACTGTCCGGCGGCGAACGCCAGCGCGTGGCGATCGCCAGGGCGCTGCTGCGCAAGCCGCGCCTCCTGCTTCTGGACGAGGCGACCTCGCAGCTCGACGCCGTGAACGAACTGGCCTTGCGCGATGTCGTCGCCGAGGTCTCCAGGGAGGTGACGGTCCTCGTGGTGGCACACCGCCTCTCGACGGTGACGCTGGCCGACCGGATCGTGGTGATGGACGCGGGCCGGGTCCGCGCCTCCGGCACCCACGAGGAGCTGGTCGCGGCCGATCCGCTGTACGGGGAGCTGGCGGCGACGCAGTTCCTCGCGACGGGCGAGGACGGCATGATCCGCCCCGGCCGTTGACAATCGCCGGACCCGCACGCGGACTTCGGGGTTGGATGACGGCCATGACCAGCGGACGCAGGCGAGCGGAACTGTTCGTGGACGAAGAGCGGGACGACCGGCTCGACGCATGGACCACCGGAGACGAACGGCCCATGCTGCTCGGCTTCCTCGGGGCTCAGCGCACCACACTCGTGCTGAAGTGCGCGGGCCTGGAGACCGAGTTGGCCCGGCGGTCCGTGCCGCCGTCGACCCTCTCGCTGCTCGGCCTGGTGCGCCACCTCGCCGACGTGGAGCGCCGCTGGTTCCGGCGGGTGCTCGCCGGTCAGGACGTGCCGCTCCTCTTCGGCTCGGACACGCACCCCGACGACGACTTCGACGGCGCCGTGCCCGAACCGTCCGTGATCGCCGCGGCGTGGGAGGCCTGGCGTGCCGAGGTCGCCTTCGCCGACCGCTTCGTCTCCGAGGCCCCCGACCTCGACGTCGAGGGCCACGACGGGTGGCGCGGACCGGTGTCGCTGCGCTGGGTGCTCATGCACATGGTCGAGGAGTACGCCCGGCACAACGGCCACGCCGACCTGCTCCGCGAGCGGATAGACGGCGCGATCGGCGTGTAGCCGGTGCTCGGCGCCGGAGCGCGGGGGCGGTGCGGAATGCCCGGCCGTCACCGGCGATGGTCTCCCGATGAGCCCGCGCGAAGGCGTCCTGGCCCGCCTCCTGCACGCCCAGACGCTGCTGCCCGGGGGTCTGCGTCTCCTGTTCGTCGAGGGCTACCGCCCGCCCCGGTTGCAGCGCAGCTATTTCGAGGAGTACGAGACGCGGCTCACTGGGCCCTGGCCACGGGGGCACCGCGCGCCCTGTACGCGGCGGCGGAACAGGGGATCGGGATCAGGTCGCTGAGGAGGGCCGCGTCACCAGACGCGTGACGAGGTCGTGCCACCCGGCAAGCACACGGTCGAGCGGCATGCCGCGCTCGACGATCAGGTGATGGACGAGCACGCTGTCGACGGAGCCGAGCAGGGTGTGCGCGAGGAGTTCGGCGTCGCCCGCGACGCCCGCCTGACGCAGCAGCATCGTGACGTGCGTGAGGCGCAGTCGGTTCGCCGGGACGTCATAGGTGCGCAGGGGGTCGGTCCGCGAGGACAGGATCAGTTCGTGGTGGTCGCGCTCGTGGCGGACGAGGGCGGGGCCGAACGCGTGCAGGCGCTCCAGGGGCGGGGCGTCCGGGCCCAGCGGGGCCGGGCCGGTGAGGAAGGCGGCCTGGAGCTGCTGCTCGCGGTGGTCGAGCAGGGCGACGAGGAGTCCGGTGCGGTCGCCGAAGCGCCGGAACACGGTTCCTTTGCCGACTCCGGCCGCCGCGGCCACCGCGTCCATGGTCAGCTGCGCGGCTCCGCACCCGGCCATCAGCTGCGAGGCCGCCTCGAGGAGCCGGGTGCGGTTGCGTGCCGCGTCGGCCCTGAGGGGCGGCGGCTCGCCGACCGGGGAGAGGGCGAGCTCAGTCGCCCCGCCCGGCGTGCCGGGCGAGGAGGGGAGGGGCGGGGTAACGGAGCCGGTCATGGGTCCAGCGTAGCGCTGCGAGAAGCTAAGTGGACCGCGGTCCGAATAGGTGGTACAACTTTAAACGGACCCCGGTCCGCTTGATTCGTATCTTTTTCGTACCCCCTTACGTGAGCACGTCCGCACCGTCATCTGGAGTTTCGCCATGTCAGTACGCATCCTCGCTCTCGTCGGCAGCCTCCGCGCCGGCTCCCACAACCGCCAGCTCGCCGAGGCCGCGGCCAAGCACGCGCCCTCCGGTGTCGAGGTCGACCTGTTCGAGGGTCTTGCGGACGTGCCCTTCTACAACGAGGACATCGACAACGAGGCCGACCTGCCCGCCGCCGCGGCCCGCCTGCGCGAGGCGGCCGGCAGCGCCGACGCCTTCCTCCTCTTCTCGCCCGAGTACAACGGCACCATGCCCGCCGTCCTCAAGAACGCGATCGACTGGCTGTCCCGCCCGTTCGGCGCCGGTGCGATCTCCGGCAAGCCGGTCGCCGTCGTCGGCACCGCGTTCGGCCAGTACGGCGGCGTGTGGGCGCAGGACGAGGCCCGCAAGGCCGCGGGCCTCGCGGGCGGCGCGGTCCTGGAGGACGTCAAGCTGTCCATCCCCGCATCCCTGACGCGCTTCGCCGAGACCCACCCGGCCGACGACACCGAGGTCGTCCAGGGCCTCACCGAGGTCGTCACCCGCCTCACCGAGCAGGCCGCGCCCGCCGCTGCCTGACGCTCGTACCGGACTGCGCCCCGCTGCGGCCAGGCGATGTACGGCACAGACGCGCGGCACGTACTTCTCGTGCCGCACGGCAGGCACCGGCGGAGTCCGAGCAGGATGGAGCCCTACCGCCCCCTTCCGGGGGCGGTAAAGCGCTTTCGTGGCGGGCGGCCGGGAGGCTAGCCTGCCGACACCACGTGATCCCCGCGATCCCCGTGGTCTTAAGGAGCAGAAATCGAGATGCCCGGTCACTGAGCACGCGCTGACGCCATAGGTCGCCATCGACCTGTCATCGCGTGCTGCCCCTGAGATGCGGCACGGCGAACCTTTTCCTGCCTCAAGGGGTCCCTGTGCCGTTCGCCTTCCGCGGCGTTTCCCGTGCCGTTTCTCGTACGGCTTCCCGTACTGCTCCCCCTTCTGCTACCCCACGCCCCGGGCCGAGTCTGTGGCGCGACGCCGACTTCCGCAGGCTCTGGCTGGGGCAGACCGCCTCCCAACTCGGGGCGCAGGCCTGCCAGGTGACCCTGCCGCTCGTCGCCGTGCTCGCCCTGGACGTCGGCGCCGGTCAGCTCGGCGCCTTACGGGCGGTGGAGCAGGCGCCGATCCTGCTCTTCTCGCTCTTCGCCGGCGCGTGGGTGGACCGCAGGCGCTCCCGCGACGTCATGGTCGTCGCGGATCTCGGGCGCGCTCTGGCACTGGCCGCGGTTCCGCTCGCGTACCTGCTCGGCGTGCTCGGGACACCGACACTGCTCGCCGTCGCCTTCCTCGTCGGCGTCCTGAGCGTGTTCTTCGACGTGGCCTACCAGGCCTCCCTGGTACGCCTTGTGGAGCGCGACCGGCTCCTGGCCGGCAACAGCGCGCTGGAGGGCAGCCGGTCGGCGGCGCAGATCGGTGGGCCCGCGCTCGGCGGCGCGATGGTGTCGGTGTTCTCCGCGCCCCTCGCCACCGCGGTCAGCGCCCTCTTCTTCGCGCTGTCCTTCGTGTCGATCCGCCGCATCCGCCGTCGCGAGACGTTGCCGCAGGACGGGGAGGCGGAGACAGCCGAACGGCCGCCTCGCATGCGGCGTCAGATCCGGGAAGGCCTCCACCTGGTCGTCGGCAACCCGTCGCTGCGGGCCGTGGGCATCGCATCGGCCCTCTTCCAGTTCTCCTTCGCGGCCGTGATGACCGTCTACCTGCTCTTCCTGCCCCGCGAACTGCACCTGTCGGGCCTGGCGGTCGGTCTGGCCCTTGCCGCCATGGGGCCGGGCGCGGTGATGGGCTCCCTGCTCGCGGCGAGGCTGCCGGGCAGGCTCGGTTACGGCAGGGTGCTCGTGGTCTCGGCGGTGCTCGCCGACGGTGTGCTGCTCTGCGTACCGGCACTGCACGGTTCCACCACCGTCACCCTCGCCGCGCTCATGGCCGTCAACTTCGTCTTCGGCGTCTTCAGCCAGCTGGTCAACGTCACGGCCATGGCCGTACGCCAGGCCGTCACCCCCGTCCGGATGCAGGGGCGGGTCGTCGCGACCATCAACTGCGTCGGCATGGGCCTGACACCGGTCGGTTCGCTGCTCGGCGGCTTCCTGGCCGGGGTGCTGGGACTGCGCACGAGTCTGCTCCTGACGGCCGTCTGTCTGGCGCTGTCCCCGCTGTTCATGGCGCTCTCCCCGCTGGCCCGGCTGGGAAAGCAGCTGCCGGTCGAGGACGATGCCGCCGTCCGGTGACCGGTGGGGACCTAGATTGGTGCCCATGTATTCCACCGAGGTGTCCGGTCATGTCGACGCCCCGCGTACGGCCGTCTACCGGGCGCTGCTGAACGCGGAGGCGATCGCCCGCTGGCGTGTGCCGGACGGCATGAGCAGCCGGGTGCACACCTTCGATGCCCGCGAAGGCGGTCGGTTCCGCGTCTCGCTCACCTACGACGAGCCGACCGGCACCGGCAAGTCGGCCTCGCACACCGACACGTACAGCGGCCACTTCGCCGAACTCGTGCCGGACGAGCGGGTGGTCGAGGTGCTCGCCTTCGAGACCGCGGATCCCGGCCTCGGCGGCACGATGACGATGACGACCACGCTCACCGACGCGGCCGGCGGAGGAACCGACGTCCGCATCGTGCACGAAGGCATCCCCGACAGCGTGCCCGCCGCCGACAACGAGACGGGGACGCGGATGGCGCTGGCGAACCTCGCCCGGTACGTCGAAGGCGCACGGTAGGCGCTCAGCTCGTACGCGGCTCTGCCGCGCCGGGCAGCAGAGCCGTCAGCGCGACGAGCGCAAGGAGCAGGAGCGCGGGCGCCAGCGCGGCGACCGTGCCGTGCCGCAGTTGCAGCAGCCCGCCCGCGAGGGCGCCGGCGAACATCGCGGCGACCGACACGAACCTGCGCACCGACGCCGGACCGAAGCGGTCGGCGGCCAGGCCGGTCAGGGTACGCGTGAGGACGGTGGTGTTCAGATCGGGCACGGCGAGTTTGCCGACCACGGCGTTCTGCAACCCCATGCCGAGCGCGAGCAGCACGATCAGTACGTCCCTGACGTCGGCAACGACGTCGAGCACCAGAGCCGCCGCCACCAGCACGGCATGCGCCCCGACGAGGAGCGCGAACAGCCGCAGCGGCCGCTCGACCCGAGGCGCGATCCGCCCGCCGAGCCATGCGCCGGCCACGAACGAGCCGGCCGCGAGAAGTGACGCCGTCGCGGACAGCTGTACGTCGCCCGCGAGCGCGAAGCCCAGGAAGACCACATTGCCGGTCATGTTGGCGACGAAGACGCGGTCGAGGCCGAGATAGCTGACGGCATCGACGAGTCCCGTGACGAAGGTCAAAGCGACGAGCAGCGGAGGCAGTACGCCGTGCTGCCCCTCGGCGTCGGGGAAGAGGAGGGCGGCGGCCCGGCCGAGCGATGAGTGCATACCGTCTCTTCGGCAGGGACACGCCGCGACCCGACCCGCGAGGGTTCGCGACCCGACCCGCGGGGGGTCTGCGACTCACCGTTTCCAGGCGCGCCGTATGCCGCCCCGCAGGTCCTCGTGCTCCGCCCAGCGCCGCCCGATGACCGAGGTGATCCGGCGCCGGGTGTCGTACGGAGTCCAGCCGGGGTCGCCGTCGCGGGCGAAGCTGATCCAGGCTGCGTGCATGCGGGGAGCCAGGTCGGGGGGCGGGCTTTCCGGGCCGAGCAGGGACTTGTCACCGCTCAGCCGGGCCGGGTCGAGGCCGAAGACGAAGGGGAGCTCCATCGTGTGGGTGGCGCCGAGCAGGCCGTCGAAGGCGCGGGAGCGCCAGTCGAAGAGGTAGCTGTACGTGGCGCCGGAGGACCGCTCGGCGTGTGCGTCGGCCAGGGCCCAGCTGCCCGCACCGAACAGCGCGTCGCCCATGACGGCGGAGCGCAGCCGCGCGGGTGAGGCTCCGGGATACGCCGTGCGGTAGGCGTCGGCGAGCAGGTCCGGTTCGGGGTGGGAGCGTTCGGCCGCCGCCCGGACGTCGGCCGGTGACGAGGTGGCGTAGGCGCCGGAAGGGACGAGGTAGAGGTTGCCCTCTTCGGCGTTGGTGCCGATGAGGAGATCGATGCCGTCGCTGCCGTGCCCGGTGGCGACGGCATCGGCGGGCTGGCGGTCCGCGACCACGCTGAAGGGGCTGAGCCCGATCAGCGGGTCGTAGGCGGTCGTGGTCCGCAGGTCGATCCCGCCGAGCTCGGCCGTGGCCTCGACCAGGCGGGCGTCGGGGACGGCGGCGAAGGCGCCGGCGTGGGGCGCGATGCCCAGGGCCGACGCCGCCGCCCGCGTCACCCGGGTGGCCTGTTCGGGCGTGAAGGCGCCCAGGCCGCTGCCGCTCTGCACAATGGCGCGCCGCACGAGGCCCCTGCTCTGCGGCGCGGCGATGACGGCGCCGGTGAGGGTGGCGCCGGCGGACTGCCCGAAGAGTGTGACCCGGCCGGGGTCCCCGCCGAACGCGGCGATGTTCTCCCGGACCCAGCGCAGGGCGGCCAGGATGTCGAGGAGACCACGGTTGCGCGGCGCTCCGGGCAGGTCGAGGAAACCGCTGATCCCGAGGCGGTACTGCACGGTCACCAGGACGACGCCGCTTCGCGCGAAGGCGGTGCCGTCGTACAGGCTCGCCCGGGTCGATCCCGCCACGAAGCCTCCGCCGTGCACGAAGACCATGACCGGCAGGGCGTTCCCGCTCTCCCGGCTCCGGTGTCCGGGGCGGTCAGGGCGGTCGGGGGTCCATATGTCGACGGTGAGGTAGTCCTGCCCCGGCAGCCAACCGGGCCCGAAGTAGGGCGACATGTCGAGGGCGCCGAGGTTCCGTTCGGACTGCGGGGCGGTCGGCCCCGGCGCGGTCGCGTCCCGGATGTCCTGCCACGGGGCGTGCTGGCGGGGCGCGGCGAAGCGTCCGGTGCGGGCCGGTGGCGCGGCGTAGGGGATGCCGCGGAAGACGGTGACGTCCTCGTGCCGGGCGCCGGCGACCGCGCCCTGCGCTGTCGTGATCACGGTGCGGTGCGCGGTGGTCATGCCCGCGCCTCCTGTGCCTCGGCCGCCTCTTCGTGCGCGTACGGCGTGAAGGGGGCCCAGCCCTTGACGGCGAACGCGCTGCCCGAGCGTTCGACCTCGGCGGCGCCGTGGCCGCCGAGGTGCGCGGGGACGACGAGCGCGTTGTGGTCGGCGGCCCAGCCGAGGATGCGCCGGCGGGTGGCGCGGGCGCCGGCGGGATCCTCGCAGAAGCAGCTGTTGTGGTCCGGGTCGACGAGCTGGACGGGGCTGTGCAGCAGATCGCCGACGAAGACCGCGCGGTCCGTGCCGCTGACGAGGGTGAGGACGCAGGAGCCGGGCGTGTGCCCCGGAGCCGCGTCGAGACGCAGGTTGCCGTCGATCCGGTGGCCCCCTTCCCACAGCCGCACCTGGCCCGCGCGGTGCACGGGGGCGACGCTGTCCTCGAAGACGTTCTGGTTGCCGCGGCCGAGCAGGGGCTCGTGGCCGTTCTCCGGGTTCCAGAAGTCGTAGTCGTCCTTGGGCAGCAGATAGGTGGCGTTGGGGAAGGTGGGGACCCACTGCCTGCCGTCCAGGCGGGTGTTCCAGCCGACGTGGTCGACGTGCAGATGCGTGTTGATCACGATGTCGACGTCCTCGGGGGCGACGCCCGCCCGCGCGAGCTCGGCCAGGAAGCCGGTGCGCAGGTGGCTCCAGACCGGGGAGTACGGGCGCTCCTTGTGGTTGCCGACGCCCGTGTCGACGAGGATGGTCTTCCCCTCGCTGCGCAGCAGCCAGCTCTGGACCGCGGAGTTGACGATGTTGGTCCGCGGGTCGAGGAAGTCGGGGGCGTGCCAGGCGGTGCTGTCGCGCCAGGCGTCCTCCGGGGCGGTGGGGAGGAATTGGCCGGGCGTCATGCCGACGGGGCCGTAGTACTCCTTGACGCGGGTGACGCTGACGTCGCCGAGTTCGATCTGTGCCGGGGCGAGTTCGGTCGGGGTCGGTTCCATGCGGGTCTCCGGGGCTGGGCGGGCTTGCTTCGGATCACTACCGTCGCCGGTGTCCGCGCAGGTCAGCCAGACCCGCCGCTGCCTACCCCGCACAGGGTCAGGCTGGCGCCGGCGGCCCGGTGCAGACTGGGGGCATGAGTGAAAGAGGCCGGCTCGGCGACTTCTTGTACGCGCGGCGCTCCCGGCTGCGTCCGGCGGACGTGGGCCTGAAGGACTACGGCGACCGGCGGCGGGTTGCGGGCCTGCGCAGGGAGGAGCTCGCGCTGCTCGCCGGTGTCAGCGCCTCGTACTACACGAGGCTGGAGCAGGGGCAGTCGGTGGGTGCGTCCCCGGAGATCCTGGACGCCGTCGCCGGGGCCCTCGGCCTCGACGACGCGGAGCGCGCACATCTGCACGACCTCGCCGACGCCGGCCGGAGGCGCAGCCGGGCACGCCGATCGCGGCCCGAGCACGTGGGGGCCACCACGCTCCACTTGCTGAGCACTCTGGACAGCGTTCCTGCGCTGGTCAGCGGACGTCGTGCCGACGTACTGGCCTGGAACCGGCTCGGCCACGCGCTGTTCGCGTCGCACCTGAGCCCGGACAGCCCCGAGCGGGCGGCGGAGCGCCCCAACCTCGCCCGGATGCTGTTCCTGGACCCCCACACCCGCGCGCTGTACGCCGACTGGGAGTCGAAGGCCAAGGCCGTCGTCGAGAACCTGCGGATGGTCGCCGGACGCCACCCCGACGACACGCTGCTGACCTCGCTCATCGGCGAACTGACCGTCAAGAGCGACGAGTTCGCCGCCATGTGGGCCGGTCACGGGGTGCACCCCTGCGATGCGGCCGGCTACGAGATGCGCCACCCCCTCGTCGGCACCCTCACCGTCACCCAGCAGAGCCTCAGCCTGCCCGGCGCGGTGGACCAGCACCTGGTGCTCGTCGTCACCGAGCCCGGCTCACCGTCGAGGGAGGCCGTGACCCTGCTCGGGCAGGCCGCCACCGCCGAGCGGCGCCCGCGCACCGAGAACGTGCGCCCCTAGGACGGCTGGCGCCCCTTCAACGCGGTCTGCCAACCGGGCGGTTCGGTCTCGCGGACCGGCGCGGCGCGCCGCCCGCCCCGCGCGAAGAAGTCGGCGAGCGGCAGCGTCGCCGCGCCGACGGTCACCGCGTCCGGGCCGAGGCGGCCCAGGCCGATGGTGACGCGTTCTGCCGGGTAGGAGAGGGCGTACGTGGGGATGTAGCGCTTCACCGCGGTCAGGAAGCGCTGCCCGAGCTGGAGCCCGGCCCAGCCGCCGACGAGGATCCGCTCCGGCTGGAAGAGGTTGATGAGGTCGGAGAGGCCCGCGCCCAGGTACTCGGCGGTCTCCTCCAGGACCAGCAGGGCCGTCGGGTCGGCCGTGCCGACGGCCTCCGGGTAGGCGGCGTCGAGCATGGCGGTGAGCGCGCTCTCCTCGTCCGTGCCGCCCGGCGGGCGCCCGCCCGCCTCCTGCCACCGTTCGAGCAGCGCCTCCGCCCCGGCGTACGCCTCCAGGCAGCCGAGGGCGCCGCACCGGCACTGTCTGCCCTGTACCCGTACGGTCAGGTGCCCCCACTCGACGGCGCGGCCCTGCTCCACGTCCTCGGTGACCACGCAGGCGCCGACACCCGAGCCGAAGAGGACCACCACGGCGTTGCGCGTCCCGCGTCCGGCACCGAACCACATCTCCGCCTGCCCGAGGGTTTTGGCGCCGTTGTCGATGAAGTACGGTACGGCGGCGGGGAGTTGGACCCTCTCACGGAGCAGTGATTCGAGCGGTACGGCGTCCCAGCCGATGGTCTGCCCGTGGACGACCGCCCCGAGATCGGCGTCGTGCGCGACGATTCCGGGCACGCCGATTCCGACGCCGAGGAGCCCTTCGGCCGTGGCGCCCGCCGTGGCGAGCACCTCGCCGATCCCGTCGCGGATGTGCTCCGCGATGTCGTCGACGTCATGCGCCTTGTGCGTCAACGGCCTTTCTGCGCGGGCCAGTTCGGACAGCGAGAGATCGAAGAGTTCGACGCGTACGCGGGTCTCGCCGACGTCCACACCGATCAGCTGGCCACGGCCCGGCGCGACCCGCAGGAGCGTACGCGGGCGTCCGCCGTCGGACTCCACGCTGCCCGCCTCCTCCACCCACCCCTCCGTCACCAGCTCCGCCACGACGTTGCTGATGGAACCTGAACTCAGCCCGGTGGCGGGCCCGAGCGTGAAGCGGCTCATCGGCCCCTCGAAATACAGCCGTTGCAGTACGGCGGCGCGGTTCTCCCGCCGCAGGTCGTGCACCGTACGCCCGTTGCGCTGCCCAGCCATGTAGTTCCTTCCGGCCTGCTCTGCCTCGAAGTTGGTCCTGTGCGACCCCTTGACGGTATCTTCCCCGCCGGTTTAACTCACGTCCTAAATTAAGTCATGAGGTCATTCAGGAGTTGAACGCGGCGCTGCCTCCAGCCGGCGCTGAGCCATCCGACCCATGCCTTCGTCTCCGGAAGGGACACCTGGAGCCATGCGCAGATTCCGAGCCGCCGCCGTCGGCGCCGCCACACTCTCGCTCGCCCTCACCGCGTCCGCCTGCGGCGGCGGTTCGACGACGGGCGGCGAGGGGTCCAACGACTCGCCGAAGACGCTGACCTACTGGGCGTCGAACCAAGGACCCAACATCGAGGCGGACAAGAAGATCCTCAAGCCCGAACTGGCCAAGTTCGAGAAGCAGACGGGCATCAAGGTAAAGCTCGAGGTCATCCCCTGGTCGGAGCTGCTCAACCGCATCCTGACCGCGACGACATCGGGCCAGGGCCCCGACGTCCTGAACATCGGCAACACCTGGAGCGCGTCACTGCAGGCCAGCGGGGCCCTGCTGCCCTGGGACGAGAAGAACTTCGCCAAGATCGGCGGCAAGGACCGCTTCGTGGAGTCCGCGCTCGGCTCGGCGGGGGCGCCGGACAAGGACCCGGCCGCCGTCCCGCTGTACTCCATGGCGTACGCCCTCTACTACAACAAAAAGATGTTCGAGGAGGCAGGCATCGACAAGCCGCCCGCCACCTGGGACGAGATGATCGCGGACGGCAAGAAGATCTCCAAGGGCGGCAAGTGGGCCCTGGGCGCGGAGGGCGCGAACCTCTCCAACAACATCCACCAGGTCTTCGCCCTCGGCAAACAGCACGGCGCCGACTTCTTCACCGAGGACGGCAAGCCCGACTTCACATCCGACGGCGCGGTCGCGGCCGTGAAGCAGTACGTCGACATGATGGCGAAGGACAAGATCATCGCCCCCGGCAACGCCGAGTACGCGCAGAACCAGTCCCTGAGCGACTTCTCCAAGGGCAAGACGGCGATGGTCCTGTGGCAGGCCGCGGCCACCACCTTCAAGTCGCAGGGCATGAGCGAGGACGACTGGGGCGTGGCCCCCGTGCCGGTCCAGTCCGGCGCTCCGGGCCAGGGCAAGGCCACCAACTCGATGGTCGCCGGCATCAACATGGCCGTCTTCAAGAACACCAAGAACATCGACGGCTCGCTGAAGTTCGTGAAGTTCATGACGAGCGACGCGGAGCAGAAGATCCTCTGCAAGTCCTACGGCTCCGTGCCGCCCGTCAAGGCCGCACAGGAGGACGCCGCCTTCGATCGCCCCGAACTGAAGGTCCTGCGCGACACGCTCGCCAAGAGCGCCGCGCCGCTGCCCCAGGTGCCCAACGAATCGCAGTTCGAGACCGCGGTCGGCACCGCCGTCAAGAACCTCTTCGCGAACGCCGCGGCCGGGCGTGAGGTGACCACCGGGTCGGTGAAGGCCGAACTGGTCAAGGCTCAGCAGCAGATGTCCGAGCAGTGAGCGACACGACTGTGACTACTGGGACCACAGGGACCACCGGGACCCCCGCGACCATCGTGCAAGGAGGCAAGGAGCCGCCCGCGACCGCCCCGGAGACGGGGCGGGCCCCGCGGCTCCGCCGCCCCGGCCGGCTGCGCCGCATCGGCCTGCCGTACCTCCTGCTGCTCCCCGCCCTGCTGCTCGAACTCCTCGTCCATCTGCTGCCGATCGTCATCGGCATCGTGATGAGCTTCAAGGAGCTCACCCAGTTCTTCATCCGCGACTGGGGCGCCGCGCCCTGGTCGGGCCTGGACAACTACAAGGTGTCGGTGGACTTCGACGCACCGGTGGGCGAGGCGCTGCTGCACTCGTTCCTCGTCACCTGCGCCTTCACGCTGCTCTCCGTGGGCCTGTGCTGGCTCATCGGGACGACCGCGGCGATCTACTTGCAGGAGACGTTCAAGGGCCGTGGCCTCCTCAGGGCGCTCTTCCTCGTCCCGTACGCCCTGCCCGTCTACGCCGCGGTGATCACCTGGGGCTTCATGTTCCAGCGTGACAACGGCCTGATCAACCACGTCCTGCACGACCAGCTGGGCCTCACCGACAGCGCGCCGTTCTGGCTCATCGGCGACAACAGCTTCTTCGCGCTGCTCACCGTGTCGGTGTGGAAGGGCTGGCCGTTCGCCTTCCTCATCATGATGGCCGGGCTGCAGAACATTCCCCGGGATATGTACGAGGCCGCGGCGCTCGACGGCGCGGGCATGTGGCAGCAGATCCGCCGCATCACGCTGCCGTCCCTGCGCTCCGTCAACCAGGTCCTCGTGCTCGTCCTGTTCCTGTGGACGTTCAACGACTTCAACACGCCCTACGTCCTGTTCGGCAGGTCGGCACCCGAGGCCGCGGACCTGATCTCGATCCACATCTACCAGTCCTCGTTCGTCACCTGGAACTTCGGCACCGGCTCCGCCATGTCCGTACTGCTGCTCCTGTTCCTGCTCGCGGTGACCGGCGTCTATCTGTGGATCACTTCGCGCGAGAGGAAGTCCGCCCATGTCTAGCGTGCGCCTGGCCGCGCGGCCGCGCGGGGCCGCGAAGCCCCGGTCGCCGATGGCGGCACCCCGCTCGTTCCTCTGGTCGCGGCGGATCTTCCTGACGCTGCTCACGGGCTTCGTGCTTCTCCCCGTGTTCGTCATGGTCTCCAGCTCGCTCAAGCCCCTCGAGGACGTGTCGGGCAAGTTCCGTTGGATGCCCAGCGGGCTCACGATCCGCCCGTACATCGACATCTGGAAGACCGTTCCGCTGGCGGAGTACTTCGTGAACTCGCTGATCGTGGCGGGCGCGGCCACCGTCTGCTCGGTGGTGATCGCCGTCTTCGCCGCCTACGCCGTCAGCCGCTACCAGTTCCGCGGCAAGCGGGTCTTCACGGTGACGGTCCTTTCCACCCAGATGTTCCCCGGCATCCTGTTCCTGCTGCCGCTGTTCCTGATGTACGTCAACATCGGCAATGCCACGGGGATCGCCCTGTTCGGCTCGCGGGGCGGGCTCATCCTCACGTATCTGACCTTCTCGCTGCCCTTCTCGATCTGGATGCTGATCGGGTACTTCGACTCGGTGCCGCGTGATCTGGACGAGGCCGCGCTCGTCGACGGCTGCGGGCCGATCGGCGCGCTCTTCAGGGTCGTCGTGCCGGCCGCGATCCCCGGCATCGTCGCGGTCGCCGTCTACGCGTTCATGACCGCCTGGGGAGAAGTGCTCTTCGCCTCCGTCATGACGAACGAGTCCACCCGCACGCTGGCCATCGGCCTGCAGGGCTACTCCACGCAGAACGACGTCTACTGGAACCAGATCATGGCCGCGTCGCTGGTCGTGAGCATTCCCGTGGTGGCGGGCTTCCTCCTGCTCCAGCGCTATCTGGTCGCCGGCCTCACCGCCGGAGCCGTCAAGTGACCCACCCCCCTGCCGGGCTGCCCCTTGCCGCCACCCCGTCTGACCCGTCTGAGAGGACGTCCGTGTCCGAGCTCATCGACCTTGCCGCACTTCCGCACGATTTCGCGTGGGGCACGGCCACATCGGCGTACCAGATCGAGGGGGCCGTCACCGAGGACGGCCGTTCCCCCTCGATCTGGGACACCTTCTCGCACACCCCCGGAAAGATCGACAACAACGATCACGGTGACGTGGCCTGTGACCACTACCACCGCTGGCGCGAGGACATCGCGCTGATGAAGCAACTGGGCACCACCGACTACCGGCTGTCGCTCGCCTGGCCGCGCATCGTGCCCGGCGGCGACGGGCCCGCCAACCCCAAGGGCCTTGACTTCTACGACCAGTTGATCGACGGGCTGCTCGACGCGGGCATCACGCCCTCGGTGACCCTCTACCACTGGGACCTGCCGCAGGTGCTCCAGGACCGCGGCGGCTGGCCCGAGCGGGCGACGGCCGAGCACTTCGCCGCGTACGCCGCCATCGCCGCCGAGCGTTTCGGCGACCGCGTCACCCAGTGGGCCACGCTCAACGAGCCTCTCTGCTCGGCCTGGATCGGCCACCTCGAAGGACGTATGGCACCGGGCCTGACCGACCTGACCGCCGCCGTGCGAGCCTCCTACCACCTGCTGCTCGGGCACGGCCTTGCCACGCAGGCGATCCGCGCGGCAGCGCCCGGCGCGCAGATCGGCATCGTCAACAACCTCTCCACGGTCGAGCCCGCGAGCGACCGCCCCGAGGACGTCGCCGCCGCCCGCCGCGTGGACGGCCACACCAACCGCTGGTGGCTCGACCCGGTCCACGGCCGCGGTTTCCCCGCCGACATGCGTGAGGTCTACGGGGTCGAACTCCCGGAGCGCGCCGGTGACTTGGCGACCATCGCGCAGCCGCTCGACTGGCTGGGCCTGAACTACTACTTCCCGGCCGTGGTCAGCGACGACCCCGCGGGCCCCGCGCCCTACGCCCACCAGGTGCGCCGCGAAGGGGTGCCCCGCACCGGCATGGACTGGGAGATCGACGCGAGCGGCATCGAGACACTCCTGCTGCGCCTGACGAACGAGTACGGGGCACGCAAGCTGTACGTCACCGAGAACGGCTCGTCCTACCCCGACGTCGTACGCCCCGACGGAACGATCGACGACCCGGAGCGCACCGACTACCTGGTCCGGCACCTTGCCGCCTGCGCGAGCGCCGCCCGCAAGGGAGCACCCCTGGCCGGGTACTACGCGTGGTCGCTGCTCGACAACTTCGAGTGGGCCTACGGCTACGACAAGCGGTTCGGCCTGGTGCACGTCGATTACGAGACGCAGGTCCGCACCGTCAAGGGCAGCGGGCAGCGCTATGCCGACATCATCCGCGGCCACCGCGCGAGCGCGAGACGCGCGGCCTGAGGCGTCCGCACGACCGACGGCGACCCCCGGTTCTCCGCCGAACCGGGGGTCGCCGCCGTTTCCGGCCCGCCTTCCCGTGCCGGAGCCGGACCGTGACTTCGCCGCGTCAGGTCGTGGTGGTCCTGCGTCCTCCCTTTGCTGCCGCGCCGGCGCACATGAGGCCCAGCAGGAGAGTGAGGGCGCCGATGATGACGTTGGTGAGGATGACGCCCCTGTCGGGACTCTGACCCACGACCCACGGGGACACGATCATCCAGACGCCCATGGCGCACATGGCCCAGCTCAAGCCGAGCATCCTGGCGGGCGCGAAGGTGAAACCGAGACCCAGCAGGGCGATCGCGATGCCCATGATGAGGTTGTGCGTCGTGAGGACGGACTGACTCGCGGTGAAGTGGACCACCCAGGGGGAGATGGCACAGAAGAGACCCGTGAGGAACACGGGCCCGTCCACCATCGCCACGCTCTGTCCACGGAGTACGCGGGCGTGCCGATCCCGCATTTCGGATACGTCAGGGTGAGCGGCTATGTCTCCCCTGTGTGAGACGTCGGCCATGAGACTCGACTCCTCTGGTGCGTGCAGGCCTGATCAGGCCGCGCGGCGGGATGTCGCGCACATCCATTGTGCTCTTATTTTTTCCTTATGCGTAGTTTCTGGTGACTTTGGTCCCGTAGGTGAGTGAGGAAGGTCCCGTATCAGGGGCCTGAGTCCGCGGAACCACCGAGGGGACGCAGAAACTCGGGTGAGGAGAGCACGCCGTGACGACGGACATCGGGACGACCAGCATTCCCGCGCCGCGCGCATCGGAGAGTACGCGCGGTGCGCCCTGCTGGCTGAGCTATGCCGCGCGTGACGCGCGGGCCGCCGAGGAGTTCTACGGGAACGTGCTCGGCTGGTGCCATGTGCCGCTGCTCGGCGCGGCGGGCAGGACACGTTCCCTGGCCCTGCGGGCCGGCACGCCGGTGGGGGCCATCAGCGAGGCTTCCTGCGACCTCGGCGACCACGCGGGCTGGATGCCGCACTTCGCCGTCGACGACCTGGACGGCGCGGTGGGACGGCTCAGGGACCGCGGCGCCACCGTGGCGGTCGGCCCCCTGACCACGGCGGCCGGACGAGTCGCCGTGGCGGCCGGGCCCCACGACGAGGTGTTCGGGCTGCGGCAGCAGGCCGTCGACCGGCGCTGGTCGGTCGGCGACGGCCCCGTGGCGCGGATCGAGCTGTACACGGGTGACATTTTCGCGGCGGCCCTCTTCTACGGCGGCGTGCTGGGCTGGGCGGGCGAGAGCGCCGACAGCTGCCAGGTGGAGTACACCGGCGGACGGATCGTGGTGCGTGACGGCGCGCGTGCGGGTTCGCGCCCGGTCGCCACCCTCGGTGAGGGAGCGGTGCCGGGCTTCGAGGGACAGCACCGCTGGCACACGGCCTTCCGGGTGGCCGACGTCGACGCGGCGGCCGGCATCGCGGCGGCACAGGGCGGACGCGTCATCACGCCGCCGCGGGGGTCCGGCGGCCGACGGGAGGCCGTGCTCGCGGACCGCGAGGGCGTGCCCTTCACGGTCGTGGCGGAGTGAGCCCGGCGAACCCGAGTGCCGGTCCAGAGCGTGGAGAGCGATCAGACGATGTTTAGTTCAATGCCGGACGCGATGGAGAGCGCGGACCGTGTGGTCGGTGTCGATGCCGACGTCGACATAAGCGTGGTCGAGCCGGCCGGGCCGCCGTCGGAGGCGGTGGTGCCGGCTCAGGCCGGCGGGCGCTCGCGGGGCGCGGCCGTCGGGCTGCCGTGGATCGAGGAGGCCAACGAGGTCGCGCCGAAGGACGCGCGGGAGCTGTCGAAGCTCTTCTTCGAACGGCTGCGGACGCTGGAGAGCGGCTCGCCCGACCACACGTACACACGCGACACCCTGATCGAGATGAACCTCTCCCTGGTGCACTACGTCGCGGGGCGCTTCCGCAACCGCGGCAACGGCCAGCTGGAGGACCTCGTCCAGGTCGGGACCATCGGCCTCATCAAGGCCATCGACCGGTTCGACGTGAGCCGGG
Source organism: Streptomyces longisporoflavus (assembly GCF_014649775.1). Taxonomy (GTDB): domain Bacteria; phylum Actinomycetota; class Actinomycetes; order Streptomycetales; family Streptomycetaceae; genus Streptomyces; species Streptomyces longisporoflavus. The sequence goes on from NZ_BMTR01000006.1 coordinate 395,743, forward strand.
GGTACAAGTTCGTCTCGTTCGCCGTCCCCTGCATCCTCGGGGAGATCAAGCGCTACTTCCGTGACACCAGCTGGGCCGTGCACGTTCCGCGCAGGCTCCAGGAGCTCCGTACCGACCTGGTCAGGGCACAGGAGCGGCTGTCCGGTGTGCTCGGCCGCGAACCGACGGTCAGGGAACTCGCGGCCGAGCTGGAGGTCACCGAGGAGCAGGTCCTGGAGGCCGTCGTCGCCGCCAACGGCTACACGGCGGGCTCGCTGGACACACCGCACGGCCCCGGCGACCCGGGCGACACGTACAAGAGCGGCCGCTCGCTCGCCGACGCCATGGGCGCCCCGGACCCCGCCATCGAGGTCTTCGAGCACCTTTACGACCTTGCTCCGCTCCTGGCCGAGCTCGGCGAGCGCGAGCGCCGCATCATCGAGATGCGCTTCGGCCAGGAGATGACGCAGGCCGAGATCGGCGCCGAGCTCGGCATCTCGCAGATGCATGTGTCGCGGCTGCTGTCCCGCACCCTCGCCCGGCTCCGCACGGGTCTGGCGACGGAGGAGTGACGAAGAAGAGTGGCAAAGGGGCCGGAGGACCGCAGCCGGGCCCGGACGGTCAGGGGTGGTCCGGGCGCTCCTCGGGCGGGGTCCCGCCGCCCGGGCCGCCGCCCTTGCCGCCCTTGTCCGTGCCGTGCTCGTGGCCGCCGGCGCGGCGGGACTTGCCCGGCTGCCGGGCCTTGAGCTCGGCACTGTCCTGAGGGGTCGCGGCCCCCTTGTCGCTGCGGCGCTGCGCGGGCTGTTGCGGGTTCGACATCGCGATCGCTCCCATCACGTGATCCGTTTCCCCCTGCGGGTCATGCTGCCACGTGCGGGTCCGCCCGGCAGGCCGGGAGATCGCCGCTCACGGCACTGCCCGGTGGCCCCTGCGGGCGGATCACCCCTACGCCCGTACGGGCCACCAGAACGCGCCGACCTCCGCCCCCGCCCGATGGAATGGAGGGGTGACCGCGCCCCCGGACGACTGCCTCGCGCGCAACGAGTGGATCTGCGGTGAGTATCTGAGCACCCGCCGCCAGATCATCGTCGACGCGGTCCTCCAGCATCTGGAGCTGACCGCGCTCTCCGTGCTCATCGCGCTCGTCATCGCCGTCCCGCTGGCCGTCGCCGCACGCCGCTGGGCCCTGGCGGCCGGCCCCGTCCTGGCGCTGACCACCATCCTCTACACGATCCCCTCGCTCGCGATGTTCTCGCTGCTGCTGCCCGTCTACGGCCTCTCCGCCTCCCTCGTGGTCGCCGGACTCGTGCTGTACTCGCTGACGCTGCTCGTCCGCAACATCCTGGCCGGCCTGCGCGCCGTCCCCGAGGACACCCGGCAGGCCGCCCGCGGCATGGGCTACGGGCCCATCCGCCTCCTGCTCACGGTCGAACTGCCGCTGGCGCTTCCCGCCGCGATGGCGGGCCTGCGCATCGCCACCGTCTCGGCGGTCTCCCTCGTCACGGTCGGCGCCATCGTCGGCTTCGGCGGGCTCGGCAACCTCATCTACACGGGCATGAACACCTACTTCAAGGCGCAGGTCCTGACCGCCTCCGTGCTGTGCGTCGTCATCGCCGTACTGGCCGATGTGCTGCTCCTCGGCGTGCAGCGGGTCCTCACCCCGTGGACGAGGGCGGTCCGCTCGTGAACACCATCGGCGATGCCTGGAAGTGGCTGACCGACGCGGCGCACTGGGCGGGCGACGACGGCATCTGGCACCGCCTCACCCAGCACCTCGTCCTCACCGTGGTGTGCCTGGTCCTGAGCTGTCTGATCGCGCTGCCGGTCGCGCTCGTCCTCGGCCACCTGGGCAAGGGCGGGGCCCTGGCGGTCAACATCTCCAACGTCGGCCGCGCGGTGCCGACCTTCGCCGTCCTCGTGCTGCTGCTCCTCACCCCCATCGGCCAGTGGGGCGAGGGCCCCACCGTCGTCGCGCTCGTCCTGTTCGCCGTGCCGCCGCTGCTCACCAACGCGTACGTCGGCATGCGCGGGGTCGACCGCAGCGTCGTACAGGCCGCTCGCGGGATGGGCATGACGGGGCGGCAGGTGCTGTGGCGGGTCGAACTCCCGCTCGCGATGCCGCTGATCCTCAGCGGCGTGCGGATCGCCGCCGTACAGCTGGTGGCCACCGCCACGATCGCGGCGCTCGCCGGCGGCGGGGGGCTCGGCCGGATCATCACCGCCGGCTTCAACCTCGCGAGCACGCCGCAGGTGGTGGCGGGCGCCGTCCTTGTCGCCGTGTTCGCGCTGGTCGTCGAGGGGATCTTCGAGATCGGCGAACGGCTCGCCCCCGGGCGGGCGCGGGGGAGAGGACCGACCGTATGAGGCGGCGCACGCGAAGGGGCGCGACATGGGGCGCGGCGGGCGCCGCCGGGCTCGTGCTGCTGTCCGGATGCGCGTCCGGGCCGTCCCTGGAGACGCGGGGCGAGGTCACCGCGCCGCCCGGCGACAGCCATCACCTGGTCGTGGGCTCGGCGGGGTTCACCGAGAGCGACCTGCTCGCCCAGATGTACGTGCTGCTCCTGAAGAAGGCCGGTTACGAGGCGGAGATCCTCTCCGTGGCCAACCGTGAACTGTACGAACCCGCCCTGGAATCCGGGCAGATCGACGTCGTCCCCGAGTACGCGGCGACGTTCGCGGACTGGCTGAACGCCAAGAAGAACGGCGCGGACGCGAAGCCGGTCGGATCGCCCGATCTGGACGCCACGATGAAGGCCCTGCGCGGCCTCGCCGCTCCGCGCGGCCTCACCGTCCTCGACCCTGGCAAGGCCGTCGACCAGAACGCGTTCGCCGTCACCGCGGCCTACGCCGCGCAGCACCGCCTGAAGACACTGAGCGACCTCGGCAAGTCCGGCCAGAAGGTACGCCTGGCCGCGGGCGACGAATGCGTGCAGCGCCCGTACTGCGAACCCGGCCTGAAGAAGGTCTACGGCATCGACATCACCTCCGTCGACCCCAAGGGCGTGGGCACCACCCAGGCCAAGAAGGCCGTGCAGAGCGGCCAGGACCAGATGGTCCTGACGACGTCGACGGACGCCACGCTCGACGACTTCGGCCTCGTCCTGCTGAAGGACGACAAGAAGCTCCAGAACGCCGACTACCTGGTCCCGGTCGTCAACCGCTCGAGCGCGGGCAGCGAGGGCGTCGCGAAGGCACTCGGCCGCCTCAACTCCGTACTGACCACGGCGGACCTGGCCTCCATGAACGAGCAGGTCGACAGCTGGCGACGGCTGCCGCAGGACGTCGCGCGTGCCTATCTGGAAGAGAAGGGGCTGCTGTAGCCCACGCCCGGCAGGGGTTACGCGTCGGCGACGGAGTCGAACTCCACCTGGTCCCGGGCCACGCCCTGCGCGTCCGCGTCCACCGAGCGGCGCAGCGCCTCGTGCAGCTTCGCCGGGGTCAGTACGCCGAGGAAGCGGGCCCCGTCGAGGACCGCGACCCAGCCGGCGTCGTGCTGGAGCATCACGCCGAACGCCTGCTTGAGCGGGGCGCCGACGGGGACCCAGGCCCGCATGCGGTGGGCCAGATCGCCCACCTTGCCGCCCTCCCCGGCCAGGGCCACCTCGTCGATGCCGACCCAGCCGTGCAGATCCCCGTCCGCGTCCAGGACGACGCCCCAGCGGGCGTCCTCCTCGCGGAGCCGCGCGGCGGCGTGCGCGGCGGACTCGTCCAGGCGCACCACCGTCGGCTGCTCCAGGTCGTCCGGCAGGATCTCGGTCACCGAGAGACGCTTGAGACCCCGGTCGGCGCCCACGAACCCGGCGACGTACGGCGTCGCCGGAGTGCCGAGCACCGCGCCGGGCGTGTCGAACTGCTCGATGCGCCCCTGCCCGTACACCGCGATCCGGTCCCCGAGCCGGACCGCCTCCTCGATGTCGTGCGTGACCAGGAGAACCGTCTTGCGGACCGCCGCCTGCATCCGCAGGAACTCGTCCTGCAACTGCTCGCGCACCACCGGGTCGACCGCACCGAACGGCTCGTCCATGAGCAGGACGGGCGGATCGGCGGCCAGCGCACGCGCCACGCCGACCCGCTGGCGCTGCCCCCCGGACAGCTGCTCGGGGTAGCGGGAGCCGTACATCTTCGGGTCGAGGCCCACCAGGTCGAGCAGCTCGGCCGCCCGTGCCCGCGCCTTGGCCTTCTTCCAGCCGATCAGCGCGGGGACCGTCGCCGTGTTGTCGAGGACCGTCCGGTGCGGGAAGAGCCCCACCTGCTGGATGACGTAGCCGATACGGCGGCGCAGGCGGACCGGGTCGACGTCCGCGATGTTCTCGCCGTTGACGAAGATGCGGCCCGCGGTCGGCTCGATGAGACGGTTCACCATCATCATCGTGGTCGTCTTGCCGCACCCGGACGGTCCGACGAGCGTGACCAGTTCACCCTCGCCGACCTCGAAGGACAGCTCGTCCACGGCCATCGTGCCGTCCGGGTAGCGCTTGCTGACCTGCTCGAACCGGATCATGCACTCACGCTAACCGCGGCTTTCAGACTCCGCTCACCAGCACCACCTCCAGGGTGCGCGGCCCGTGCACGCCCTCCACCCGGTCAAGTTCGATGTCGCTGGTCGCGGACGGTCCCGAGATCCAGGTCAGCGGGCGGGCGGGGTCGAGCCGTTCGAGTGCCTGCGGGACGGAGGAGACGACCTGGTCGGGGACCCGCACGACACAGATGTGGTGATCGGGGACGAGCGTGATCCGCCGGCGGCCCTGGTCGGGCCCGCCGTCCAGGACGATCGTGCCGGTCTCGGCGACGGCTACCGCGCAGCCGGTGACGACGCTGTCGACCTCGTCGAGCTCATGCGGGGTGCTCGCGGCCCGGTCGGCGATTCGGTTCGTGTCGGCGGCCTTGAGCCAGTGCGGCGGCAGGCCGGGCGGCGCGAGCACGGTGCGCGCGCCGCGCGCCGCGAGCAGACGTGCGAGCAGCGCGGGCAGCTCCTCGGCCGTGCACCGGTGCACGTGTGCGCGATAGTCGGCGAGGTTCTCCGCGAGCAGGCCGGTGGTCTGTTCCGTGGAGCGGTCGCCGTGCTCGCGCAGGTAGTCGCGGGGCACGGCCCGGTCGTAGGCGTGGTTCTTCTTGTCCTCCGGGACGTCGGCCAGCGCTCGCCGGACGCGGCCCAGGATCTGGTCCCTGCTGCTCACTTCTTCCCGCCCTTCTCCGTCTGGCCGCCGTTCGTACGCCGCCACCAGTCGCGGAACGGTTCCGCCGGTACCTTCGGCAGGTCGCGCGTCGCGCTCCACGCCCGGCCGGGTCCGGGAAGCGTGCGCGGATGGATGCGCCGGGTCCCGGACGCCAGCCGCTGCCCGGTCCGCAGTGCGGCAGGACGGCCGAACGCCCAGCCCGCCGCGCGCATCGCCGCCCGCTCCGCGGCGTGCCCCTTCGCGGGCCGCAGCGTCACCTTCGTGCCGTGCCGCGTGACCTCGCCGCCCTGGACCACCCGCTCCCGCAGGTGGACGAGGACCTCGGGGATGTCGATGGCGACCGGGCACACCTCGTAGCAGGCGCCGCAGAGGGAGGAGGCGTAGGGGAGCGAGGCGTCGATCTCGCTCTGGGTGCCGCGCAGTTGGGGGCTGAGGATCGCGCCGATGGGGCCGGGGTAGACCGAGCCGTACGCATGACCGCCGGCGCGTTCGTACACCGGGCAGACGTTGAGGCAGGCCGAGCAGCGGATGCAGCGCAGCGCCTGGCGGCCCACCTCGTCGGCGAGGGTGTCGGTACGCCCGTTGTCCAGGAGCACGAGGTGGAAGGTGCTCGGGCCGTCCTCCCGCGCGGTGCCGGTCCACGTCGACGTGTACGGGTTCATCCGCTCGGCCGTCGAGGAGCGCGGGAGCGTCTGCAGGAAGACCTCCAGGTCCCGCCAGGTGGGCACGATTTTCTCGATGCCGACGACCGAGATCAGCGTCTCGGGCAGCGTCAGGCACATCCGGCCGTTGCCCTCCGACTCGACGACCACGAGCGTGCCCGTCTCGGCGACCATGAAGTTCGCCCCGGAGATGCCGACCTTGGCCCGCAGGAACTTCTCCCGGAGGTGCAGGCGGGCGGCCTCGGCGAGTTCGGCGGGGGTGTCGGTCAGCCCCTCGGGGGCCGGGCGGCCCCAACTGCCCATCTCCTTCTCGAAGATGTCACGGATCTCGCCGCGGTTGCGGTGGATGGCGGGGACGAGGATGTGCGAGGGCCGGTCCTTGCCGAGCTGCACGATGAGTTCGGCGAGATCGGTCTCGTAGGCGTGGATGCCCTCTGCCTCAAGGGCTTCGTTGAGGCCGATCTCCTGCGTCGCCATCGACTTGACCTTGACCACCTCGCTCTCGCCGGTGGCCTTGACCAGGTCGGTCACGATGCGGTTCGCCTCGTCGGCGTCCCCCGCCCAGTGCACGGTGCCGCCCGCCGCGGTGACCGACTCCTCCAGCTGGAGCAGATAGTGCTCCAGGTTGCGGAGGGTGTGGTCCTTGATCTGTTTGCCCGCCTCGCGCAGAGAGGCCCAGTCGTCCAGCTCGGCGACGGCGCGGGCGCGCTTGTCGCGGATGGTGTGCGTGGCGTGCCTCAGATTGGCGCGCAGGGTGGTGTTGCGCACGGCTTCGCGCGCGGCCTCGGGAAAGGCCGGCATCCCGACGAACGTGCCGCTCATGACAGGGGCTCCTCTTCCGTGCTCGCCAGGATCTCCGCGATGTGGACCGGGCGTACACCGCTCCTGAGGCGGGTCATCGTGCCCCCGATGTGCATCAGGCAGGAGTTGTCCGCGGCGCACAGGGTGTCGGCGCCCGTCGACTCGGCGTTGCGCACCTTGTCCGTGCCCATCGCCGACGAGACATCGGAGTTCTTCATCGCGAAGGTGCCGCCGAAGCCGCAGCACTCGGCCGCTCCCGGCAGCTCGCGCAGCTCAAGGCCCTTGACCGCCTGGAGCAGCCGCGTGGGGCGGTCGCCCAGGCCAAGACTGCGCAGGCCGTGGCAGGTGGGGTGGTACGTCACCGTGTGCGGGTAGTACGCCCCGACGTCGGTCACCCCGAGGATGTCCACCAGGAACTCGGTGAGTTCGTACGTCTTGGGGATCACCGGTGCCAGGGTGGTCGCGAGGCCGTCACCACGGCCCTCGGCGCGGGCCCGTTCTCCCATGCGGGGGTACAGCTCGCGGACCATCGCGCCGCACGAGCCGGAGGGCGTCACGATCGCGTCGTACTCGTCAGAGCCGAAGACATCGGAGAAATGGCGGGCGAGCGGCTCTGTCTGGTGGCGGTAACCCGTGTTGTAGTGCGCCTGCCCGCAGCAGGTCTGTGCCATCGGGAAGTCGACGTCAACCCCTAGCCTGGTCAGCAGTTTCACCACCGCTCGGCCCGTATCGGGATAGAGCGTATCGTTGACACAGGTCAGGAACAGAGCGACACGCATCGCGGGTTCCTCCTCGTCGATCATCGGATGGATGCAGCGTAAGCGCTAGGTGCGCTCTGCGGGAGTCATGCTGTCGGGACGCGTCATGCGGCGACGCGGCGTGCTGCCTCGTCCCACGCGACCCGGCGCGCGGGGTCGCCGGTCGGTTCGTAGCGGGTCAGCTGCTGGGTGCGAACCAGCAGGGCGCGCATCTCATGACGGTCCCGTATGACGCCCTGCGCTCTCGCCTGCACGAGTACGTTGCCGAGCGCCGCCGCTTCCGCGGGGCCCGCGACGACCGGCAGCCCGCAGGCGTCGGCGGTCAGTTGGCACAGCAGCGCGTTGCGGGCGCCGCCGCCGACGATGTGGACGACGTCCACGGACCGGTCCGTGAGGCGCTGGGCGTCCTCGATGGCCCGGCGGTGGGCCAGGGCAAGGGAGTCGAGGATGCAGCGCGTGGTCTCGGCGGGGGTGCCGGGGGCGGGCTGGCCCGTGGCCGCGCAGGCCCGGGCTATGCGCTGTGGCATGTCGCCGGGGGCCAGGAAGGCGGGATCGGCCGCGTCGACCAGCGAGCGCAGGGCGGGGACGCCGGCCGCCTCGTGCAGGAGCGTCTCCAGATCCGCGGCCCCGGACCCGGCGCCGGTACCGGTACCCGAATTCGGGGTCTCGGTGGCCCAAGTGCGCAGGCACTCCTGGAGCAGCCACAGACCCATGATGTTACGGAGGTAGCGAACGGTGCCGTCGATGCCCAGTTCGTTGGTGAAGTTGGCTTCGCGGCTCTCCTCGGTGCGGACGGGAGCGGTCAGCTCCAGGCCCGCAAGAGACCAGGTGCCGGTGCAGATGTAGGCGAAGTTCTCCGTCGTGGCCGGGACGGCGGCGACCGCCGAGGCGGTGTCGTGCGAGGCGACCGTCGTCACGGGGACGGGGGAGGCCAGGCCGGTGTCGTCCAGGACCTGCGGGAGCAGGTGGCCCGCGGAGTCTCCGGGACGCCGCAGGGGCGGGAACAGACCGAGGTCGATGCCGAGGCGCGACGCCACACCACGGGACCAGTCTCCTGTGCCGGGGTCGATGAGCTGCGTGGTGGAGGCGTTGGTCAGCTCCGTGCCCAGTTCGCCCGTGAGCCAGTACGTCAGGAGATCCGGGACGAGCAAGAGGTGCTTGGAGGCGCCCAGTTGAGCCGAGCCCCGGGCGGCCAGGAGTTGGTAGAGGGTGTTGAAGGGGGCGTACTGGACGCCTGTCGTCGCGTAGAGCTCGGTGGCCGGGACCGTTTTCCACGCCCGGGCCGCGATGCCTTCGGTGCGGGTGTCCCGGTAGTGCACGGGGTTGCCGAGGAGGTTGCCGTCGGCGTCCAGCAGGCCGTAGTCGACTGCCCAGCCGTCGATGCCGATCGAGGTGAGGGGAGCGGAGCCCGCGGCGCGCAGGCCGTCGAGGACTCCGGCGTACAGGGAGAGGACATCCCAGTGCAGGGTGCCTGCCGTGCGGACCGGGCGGTTGGTGAAGCGGTGTGCCTCCCGGAGGTCGAGGGTGTCGGGGCCCGCGCGGGCCACCATGACGCGTCCGCTGGAGGCGCCCAGGTCGATCGCGGCGAAGCGGTGGTGTGACCGGGGACGGGAGCGGGGTGCGGGGTTGAGGTTGGGCATCGGGGCTCGCAGGGGTTGGAGGGCGAGTGCGGGGCAAGGGGGCGGGGGCGGGGCGGGGCGGGAGGAGTGTGGGTGCGAGGGCGAGGGCGAGAGCGAGGGCGAGAGCGAGGGTGCGGGTGAGCGGTGAGCGGTGAGTGGTGGGTGGTGGGTGGTGGGTGGTGGGCGACGCGTCGTGGCTGGATCGTGCGGGGTCGTGCCGGTCCGTCCGCCCACGCCATCTCGGCACGCACGCCTCGCTGCTGCGCACCGAATGCTGTGCCCGGGCGGCGCGGCACCGGAGCGCCGTGGCTGGGCAGCGCGGCACCGGAGTGCTGTGCCGGGGTGGCGCGGCACCGGAGCGCTGCTTGGGTGGCGCGGTACCGAAGCGCTGTACCAGGGCGGCGTGGCACCGGAGTGCTGTGCCAGGGCGGCGCGGCACCGGAGTGCCGCGTGCCGTGCTCCGGGCGGGCGTACCGGCACGTCCGCGCCTCCCCCCCCCGGTTGCGCGGCCGTGGGCCGGAGGATCATCTCCGTTCGTCCCGGCAGTGAGACGCGGACGTCCCTCCGGTCGGGAGTGCGGTCGCCGACCGGAGGGGGCTGTGGTTACCTCAGGAACGCCGCCGCGACACCCGCGTCGACGGGTATGTGCAGGCCCGTCGTGTGGGTCAGGTCGCCCGCCGTCAGGGCGAAGACCGCGTTGGCCACGTGCTCGGGCAGCACCTCGCGCTTGAGGAGGGTGCGCTGGGCGTAGAACTCGCCCAGGTTCTCCTCCTCGATCCCGTACGTCGCCGCGCGCTGAGCGCCCCAGCCGCCCGCGAAGATCCCCGAGCCGCGGACCACGCCGTCCGGGTTGATGCCATTCACGCGGATGCCGAACTCGCCCAGTTCGGCTGCCAGAAGGCGGACCTGGTGGGCCTGGTCCGCCTTGGTGGCGGAGTACGCGATGTTGTTCGGGCCCGCGAACACCGCGTTCTTGGACGTGATGTAGATGATGTCGCCGCCCAGGGCCTGGTCCCGCATGACGCGGGCCGCCTCGCGGGAGACCAGGAAAGAGCCGCGGGCCATGATGTCGTGCTGCAGGTCCCAGTCGCGGGCCGTGGTGTCGAGCAGCGGCTTGGAGATGGAGATGCCCGCGTTGTTCACCACCAGGTCGACTCCGCTGAAGGCGAGAACCGCCGTGGCGAAGGCGCCGGCGATCTGCTCCTCGGACGTGACGTCCATGGGGATGGCGACGGCCTTGTCCGGGCCGCCGAGCTCGTCCGCCACCGCCGCGGCGTTCTCCGCGTTCAGGTCCGCCACCGCGACGCAGGCGCCCTCCGCCACCAGGCGGTGCGCGATCGCCTTGCCGATGCCGCTGCCCGCGCCGGTCACCAGGGCGACGCGGGTGGCCAGGGGCTTGGGCTTGGGCAGGCGCTGCAGCTTTGCCTCCTCCAGCGGCCAGTATTCGATGCGGAACTTCTCCGACTCGTCGATGGGCGCGTAGGCGGAGACGGCTTCCGCGCCTCGCATGACGTTGATCGCGTTCACGTAGAACTCGCCGGCCACGCGTGCCGTCTGCTTGTCCTTGCCGAAGGAGAACATGCCCACGCCGGGGACGAGGACGATCGCCGGGTCGGCGCCGCGCATCGCGGGGGACGACGGGTCGGCGTGCCGGGTGTAGTAGGCCGCGTACTCCTCTCGGTAGGCGGTGTGCAGCTCCTTGAGGCGGGTGACGGTCTCGTCGAGCGGCGCGGTGGGCGGCAGGTCGAGGACCAGGGGCCTGATCTTCGTGCGGAGGAAGTGGTCGGGGCAGGAGGTGCCCAGGGCCGCCAGGCGCGGGTGCTCCGTGGCGGCCAGGAAGTCGAGGACGGCGTCCGTGTCGGTGAAGTGGCCGACCTGGGGGCGGTCCTGCGAGGCCAGCGAGCGGATGTGCGGGGCCAGTTCGGCGGCCCGCTGACGGCGCGCGTCGGTGGCAAGGGGAGCGTATGCGTCCAGCGCCGGGCCGAACGGGGCGGGCTTTCCGTGCTCGGCGAGGAACGCCTCCGCCGTGCGGATGATGTGCAGGGAGTTGCGCTCGCACTCCCCGGCCGTGGCACCCCAGGCCGTGATGCCGTGACCGCCCAGGATGCAGCCGATGGCGTCGGGGTTCGCCTCCTTCACCGCGGCGATGTCCAGGCCCAGCTGGAAACCGGGGCGGCGCCACGGCACCCAGACCACAGTCGGGCCGAAGCACTCGGCCGTCAGCTTCTCGCCGTCCGCGGCGCAGGCCAGGGCGATGCCCGAGTCCGGGTGCAGATGGTCCACGTGCGGCGCGTCCACCAGGGCGTGCATGGCGGTGTCGATGGAGGGGGCCGCGCCGCCCTTGCCGTGCAGGCAGTAGTCGAAGGCGCCGACCATCTCGTCCTCGCGGTCCGGGCCCTCGTACACCTCCTTGAGTGCGTGCAGGCGGTCCAGGCGCAGGACCGCGAGGCCCGCCTCGGTGAGGGTGCCCAGGTCGCCGCCCGAACCCTTGACCCACATCAGTTCGGTGTCCGCGCCGGTAACGGGATCGGGGGCCATGCCCTTCGCCGAGGCGTTGCCGCCCGCGTAGTTCGTGTTGCGCGGGTCGGCGCCCAGGCGGTGCGCGCGGTCCAGAAGTTCCTTGACCCGTTCGTGAGTCTGTTCGTGAGTCTGCTCGTGCTGTGTCATGTCGCTCATGCCCCCCATCCGGCCTGCTCGCCGCCCACGCGGTCCTTGACGATCTGCTCCTGCCAGCCTGACTCCCGATAGGCCCGCATGGGATCCGGGTCGAGCCCCGAGTCCTCCCTGACTTCTGCCAGTAGGGGACGGACGTCGGTGTTGAAGGCGTCCATCAGGACCGCGTTGGCGGCAAGCACGTCACCGGTCCGCTGTGCCTCGGCCAGCGCGTCGCCGTCGACGAGGAGCGCCTTCGCCGTGGCCTCCTGCACGTTCATCACCGAGCGGATGATCGCGGGGATCTTCGCCTCGATGTTGTGGCACTGGTCGAGCATGAACGCCGTGTCGGGAATCAGGCCGCCGCCGCGGATGACCTCGTACATGATCCGGAAGAGCTGGAAGGGGTCGGCGGCGCCCGCCATCAGGTCGTCGTCGGCGTAGAAGCGCGAGTTGAAGTCGAAGCCGCCGAGACGGCCCTCGCGCAGCAGCGTGGCGACGATGAACTCGATGTTGGTGCCGGGGGCGTGGTGGCCGGTGTCCACGACGACCTGCGCCTTGGGGCCGAGCTTCAGGCAGTGGGCGTAGGCCGTGCCCCAGTCGGAGATGTCCGTCGCGTAGAAGGCCGGCTCGAAGAGCTTGTACTCGATGAGCATGCGCTGGTCGTCGCCGAGGCGGTCGTAGGTGGTGCGCAGGGCCTCCTCCAGGCGGTCCTGGCGGCTGCGGATGTCGTCCTGGCCGGGGTAGTTGATGCCGTCGGAGAACCAGAGCTTCAGGTCACGCGAGCCCGTCGCGTCCATGATGTCGACGCACTCCAGGAGATGGTCGAGTGCCTTGCGCCGGATCGTCGGGTCCGGGTTGGTGACCGAGCCGAGCTTGTAGTCGTCGTCCTGGAACACGTTGGTGTTGATCGCTCCGAGCCGCACCCCGCGCTCGGTGGCGTACTCCGCGAGGGCGGCGTAGTCGTCGACCTTGTCCCAGGGGATGTGCAGGGCCACCCGGGGTGCCACGCCGGTGTGGGCGTGCACCCGGGCGGCGTCGTCCAGCTTTTCGCGGGTCGTGCGGGGGACACCTGGCTGCGCGAAGACCTTGAAGCGCGTACCGGAGTTGCCGTACGCCCAGGACGGGGTCTCCAGGGCCTGGGTGGTGAGTGCCGTTTTCACGGCGTCCTTGCTGGGTCCGGCGGTCATCGCGCAGCCTTCCGAAAAGAGCGGTCGTTTGGTGTCAGTTGGTGAAGCGGTGAGTGCCGGAGGCCGCGGCGAAGACGGCGCAGCCGTCCTCCATCCGCAGGAAGTCCGCCGCGTCGTGCGTCACTTGAGTGCGCCTGTCGGCGGGTATCCACACCTCCGCCGTGGTGTTGGCGGGCAGGGTCAGGGTGAGACGGAATCCGTCGGCGTCCGTCTTCCAGTGGGTGGTGACCGGGCCGTAGAGCGCGTCGAAGCTGCTCTGCGCCTCGGTCACGCCGCCGCCGGGGCGCGGGCGGACGAGGATCTTGCGGAAGCCCGGGTCGGCCGGTGCGATGCCCGCGATGTTCGCGTACATCCACTCGCCCACCGAGCCGTAGGCGTAGTGGTTGAAGGAGTTCATGCCGGCGTCCTGGAAGCTGCCGTCCGGCTTGATGGAGTCCCAGCGCTCCCACATCGTCGTGGCGCCCTTGTCGATCTGGTAGCCCCAGCCGGGGAAGGACTTCTGGACGAGGAGGCGGTAGGCGACGTCCGTGTGGCCGGTGGCCGTCAGCACGGGCAGCAGGCGCGGGGTGCCCAGGAAGCCCGTCGAGAGGTGCCATTCCTTGGACTTGATGAGCTCCACCAGGCGGGCCGCGGCCGGTGCGCGGTCGGCGTCCGCGAGCAGGTCCATGGACAGGGCCAGGACGTACGCGGTCTGCGTGTCGCCCTTCACCCGGCCGCCACCGGTCACGTACGCGGCGCGGAAGGCGTCACGGACACTGCCGAAGAGCTTCTTGTAAGGAGCCGGGTCCTTGCCCAGCGCTTCGGCGGTCCTGGCGACCAGGTCGGCGCTGTGCGCGAAGTAGGCGGTGCCGATGACGTCCTTGGGGGTCTCGTCCTGGATGTTGAGCCAGTCTCCGTAGCCCTCGGCGGGGCGCAGATAGCCGCTGCTGTGCTTCTCCAGGTAGTCCAGCCACTTCAGCATCGAGGACCAGGACTGCTCCAGGACGCGCTTGTCCCCGTACGCCTGGTACAGCGCCCACGGGACGGTGACGCCGGCGTCGCCCCAGCCGGCCACGCCCTTGCCGAGCGTCCCGACGGACGGGGCGACATCGGGGAAGGCGCCGTCGTCGGGCTGCCCGTCGCGCAGGTCGTCCAGCCACTTGGTGAGGAAGCGCGCCGACTCCATCGTGTAGGCGGCGGTCGGCGCGAAGACGTTGATGTCGCCGGTCCAGCCGAGCCGCTCGTCGCGCGCGGGGGTGTCGGTGGGGACGGAGAGGAAGTTGCCGCGCTGGCCCCAGGTGATGTTGCTGTGCAGCTGGTTGAGCATGGGGACATTCGTCTTGAAGTCCATGGTGAAGGGCGCGGAGGTGTGGATGACGCGGCCTTTCACCGCGTCGAGCGGCGGTTTGCCCGGATAGCCCGTCACCTCGACGTAGCGGAAGCCGTGGAAGGTGAAGCGCGGCTCGTACGTCTCCTTGCCGCCGCCCTTGAGGGTGTAGGTGTCCGTGGCGCGCGCCGACCGCAGATTGGTGGTGTAGACCGTGCCGTCGGGATTGAGGACCTCCGCGTGACGCAGCCGGACCTTCGTGCCGGCCTTCCCGGAGACGGTCAGGCGGACCGCGCCGACCATGTTCTGCCCGAGGTCGAAGACGAACACGCCGGGCTTCGGCTCGTTCACCTCGCGGGCGGATATCTCGCTCTCCACGCGCGCGTGCCCGTCGATCTGGGCCACGACGGCGGCCTTGACCTTGTCGGCGGCGTCGGCGGCGAGCCACTCGGAGTCGTCGAAGCCCGCGCGTGTCCAGCCCGTGGTCTCCAGGCGGGCGTCGTACTCCTCGCCCGACAGGAGGTCGGCAGCGGTCACCGGGCCCGTCGCGGCGCGCCAGTCGGTGCCGGAGAGCACCCGGTCGACGGAGCCGTCGGTGTACGTGATCTCCAGCTGGCCCAGGAACGCGGGCCGTTCGCCGTACTGGTGCGGGCCGAACATGCCGACGTTGCCCGCGTACCAGCCGACCGCGAGCGTCACGCCGAGGGCGTTGGCGCCGGACTTGAGCTGCTTGGTGACGTCGTACGTCTGGTACTGGACCCGCTTGTCGTAGTCGGTCCAGCCGGGCGCGAGGCGGGCGTCGCCGACGCGCTCGCCGTTGAGCCAGGCGTCGTAGAGGCCGAGGGCGGTGGAGTACAGGCGGGCTCGCGCGACCTTCTTGCCGACCCGCAGGCGGAACTCGTGGCGCAGTTGGGCCGCGGGGGTGTGCTCGGGGGCGACCTTGCCCCACGGGCCCGAACCCCAGGGGGCGAGGACCTTCGAAGCGGCCCAGGAGCCGTCGTCGTAGCCCGTCGCCCGCCAGTCGCCCGAGGGCTCCTTGTCGGTGGTCTTCCATGTGCCGTCGGTGGTGAGGGTGCGTACGCCGTCGGCGGTCGTCAGTTCGAGCACGCCGAGCAGACCGGCGGGCCCGGTGGTGGCGTTGGTGGCGGAGACGGCGATGACCGAGGCGCCGGGGCGCAGTTGCCCGGTGACGTCGACGACCGCGGGGCGGCGCCAGTTGTCGGCGGCGCTGTCCGCCTCGGTGTGCGCCACCTGCGTGCCGTTCACGTACGCGGTGTAGCCGTCGTCCGCCGTCATGACCAGGCGCGCGGAGGTGACCCCTTCGGGGACGTCTACGCGGCCGCGGAACCAGCGGGTGGCCGCGGGGGCGCTGGTCGCGGGGTCGCCCTCGGGGAACCAGATCCAGGAGGCGCCGTTAAGGGCGGGCGCCCCGACGAGGGAGGCGGGCGCGCCGATCCACCGCGCCGCCCAGTCCTTCGGCGCAAAGAGCCCGGTCTCCCACCAGGAGGGCTCGCTCCACTCGGAGGCCTTGCCGGCGGCGTCCCAGACCCGCACCGACCAGTAGTAGCGCGTACGGGACGCGAGGGCGGGGCCCGCGTAGGGGACCAGGACGGAGTCGCTGGACGCGACCTTGCCGCTGTCCCAGACGTCGGGCTCGGCCAGGCGGTCGCGTGAGGTGGCCACGCGCACCTGGTAGGCGGTCTGGGACTGGCCCTCGGCGGCGGACGCCAGGGGCCAGCTCAGCCTCGGGCGCGGCACGTCGAGACCGAGGGGGTGTCCCATGTACTCCACGGTCGGTCTGGTCACGCGCAGGGAACGCCGCCCGGCGGACGGGGCGGCGGTGGCGGTGGCCGTGGGAACGGCTCCGGCGGCCACCGCCGTTCCCAGGGCGGCGGTGGCGGTGGTGCTGAGCAGTCGTCTTCTGCTGATCACAACTCGACTCCGTAACGACTCGACGATGAATCGTTTCACAGGAGGCGAAACTAGGTAGCGCGCTGGTTGCTGTCAAGAGGCCCCAGTCGCCCGGCTTTTGGTGCATCGGCTGCTCGGCCTTGTTGCGACGCGGGGCGACCGGATTTTTCAAGGCACGCCCATTGACGCCGCAGTTGGTGCGGGTTTAGCTTCCCTGGAAATTGATTGAAACCTTTCACGTCAGGTGTCCGCCGGGTGACTCCCGAAGACGCCCACCCCTGATCTCCGCAGTCAGAAGCCGCATGCCCTTCGTGACCGATCGGTGCTACCTATGAGAGAGCCCCCCGTCCTTGCCGTACAGGGCCTGAGCAAGTCCTTCGGGGCCGTGCGCGCCCTGCACGACGTCTCCCTGGAGCTGTACGCCGGTGAGGCGCACGCCCTCGCGGGCGAGAACGGCGCAGGGAAATCCACCCTCATCAAGACCCTCGCCGGGGTCCACCGGCCGGACGCGGGGGAGCTGACGCTCGACGGGTCCCCCGTCGTCTTCCACGGCCCCGGTGACGCCAGGGACGCGGGTGTCGCCGTCATCTACCAGGAGCCGACGCTCTTCCCCGACCTCTCCGTCGCGGAGAACATCTTCATGGGGCGCCAGCCCCGCCGCTCGTTGGGCCGCGTCGACCACAAGGCCGTGCACGCCGCCGCCGACGCGCTCTTCAAGCGCCTGGCCGTGGACCTCGACCCCGAACAGCCCGCACGCGGACTCTCCATCGCCGACCAGCAGATCGTCGAGATCGCCAAGGCGCTCTCCTTCGACGCCCGGGTCCTGATCATGGACGAGCCGACCGCCGCGCTCACCGGCAGCGAAGTGGCCCGCCTCTTCGGCGTCGTGCGCACCCTGCGCGAACAGGGCGCCGCGGTCCTCTTCATCTCGCACCGTCTGGAGGAGATCTTCGAGCTGTGCCAGCGCGTCACCACCCTGCGGGACGGCGGTCTGATCGCGAGCGAGCCGCTCGAAGGCCTCACCGAGGACGACCTCGTACGCCGCATGGTGGGCCGTGACCTCGACGAGCTCTACCCGAAGCAGGACACCGAGGTGGGCGAAGTCGCGCTCAGCGTCCGCCGGCTGACCCGTGAGGGCGTCTTCACGGACGTCTCGTTCGACGTGCGGCGCGGCGAGATCGTCGGGCTCGCGGGGCTCGTCGGGGCCGGGCGCAGCGAGGTCGCGCGGGCCGTGTTCGGCGTCGACCGGTGGGACGCCGGCACGGTCGAGGTGCAGGGGAAGGCGCTGCTCAACGGCGCCCCCAGCACCGCCATGGCGGCCGGGCTCGCGCTCGTCCCCGAGGACCGGCGGGCGCAGGGCCTGGTGATGGACATGTCCATCGAGCGCAACATCGGGCTCACCGGGCTGCGTACGACGGTGCGCGCGGGCCTCATGGACCGCGGCGCCGAGCGCAGCCGCTCGCTGGACTGGGCGGTGCGGCTACAGGTGAAGTACGC
The DNA here is from genome assembly GCF_014649775.1 of Streptomyces longisporoflavus. Classification (GTDB taxonomy): domain Bacteria; phylum Actinomycetota; class Actinomycetes; order Streptomycetales; family Streptomycetaceae; genus Streptomyces; species Streptomyces longisporoflavus. Next base: position 413,295 of record NZ_BMTR01000006.1, read on the forward strand.
GCGCATCGCCGACGCCGTCGGCACCCTGTCCGGCGGCAACCAGCAGAAGGTCGTCCTGGCCAAGTGGCTGGCCACCAAGCCGCAGGTGCTCATCGTGGACGAACCCACCCGCGGCATCGACGTCGGCACCAAGGCCGAAGTGCACCGGCTGCTCTCCGAACTCGCCGCCGAGGGAGTCGCGGTCCTGATGATCTCCTCCGACCTGCCCGAGATCCTCGGTATGGCCGACCGGGTGCTGGTCATGCACGAGGGGCGGCTCACCGCCGAGATCCCGCGCGCGCGGGCCACCGAAGAGTCCGTGATGGCGGCCGCCACCGGGAGGACCGCATGAGCGTGACCACGCAGAGTCCGGCCCCCGCCGTCGATCCCGGGAAGGCCGCGGGTACGCGCCTGGTGGACCGCGTCTTCAAGATGCGCGAACTGGCCATCCTCCTTGTCTTCCTGGTGATGATCGGCATCACCCAGGCAGGCAACAGCGAGTTCCTCTCCGAGCAGGGCATCAAGGACCTGCTCCTGAACGCGACCATCCTCGTGCTCGTCGCCACGGGGCAGGCCCTCGTCGTCATCACCCGCAACGTCGACCTGTCGGTCGGCTCGACGCTGGGAATCAGCGCCTTCGCGGCGGGCAACTACCTCCAGGGCGGCGGCAACTCCACGGTCGCGATCCTCCTCGCGGTCGCGCTCGGCGTCGGCTGCGGACTGCTCAACGGAGCGCTCGTCAGCCTGGGCCAGGTGCCCGCGCTCGTCGTCACGCTCGGCACCCTCTACATCATCCGGGGCATCGACTCGATCTGGGTCGGCTCCCGGCAGATCACCGCGTCCGATCTGCCGGACGGCTTCGTCGACTTCGGCTCCGGCGGCATCTCGGCGGTGCCCTACCTGGCGCTGATCGCCCTCGCCGTCCTGGTGGTCGTCGCGTACTACCTGCGGCACTTCGGCGGCGGACGCGAGCTGTACGCGCTCGGCTCCAACCCCGAGGCCGCGCGCCTGGCGGGCATCCCGGTACGCAAGCGCATCCTGGCCGCCTACACCGCCTGCGGCGCGCTCGCCGGACTCGCGGGCGCGCTCTACCTGGCCCGCTTCGGCAACGTCGACTCCGCCACCGGCAACGGCTACGAACTCACCGTCGTCAGCGCCGTCGTGGTCGGCGGCGTCGTCTTCACAGGCGGCTCGGGCAGCGTCTACGGGGCGGCACTCGGCGCCCTGCTCCTCACGTCCATCAACAGCGTGCTGCCCGCCCTCGGCGTCAGCTCCGTGTGGGTGCTCGCCATCAACGGCGTGCTGCTCGTCCTGGCCATCGCCGTCGACCGGATCGTCGCCCTGCGCGTCGCCGATGCCCTGAAGAAGAGGAACGCCCGCCATGGCTGACTTCAAAGCTGACCCCAAGGCCCCCCGGCTCACGCTCACGCGCGCCGTCCGCTGGGACACCGTGGTCGGCGCTCTCCTTGTCGTGCTGCTCCTGATGTCGTTCTCCTTTGTCGACGGTTTCGGGAACGCCCTCAACCTGTCGTTCCTCATCGGCAATACGCTGCCCATCGCGCTGATCGCCCTGCCGATGACCCTTCTCGTCGTCTCCGGAGAGATCGATCTGTCGGTGGCCTCGACGGCGGGGCTCTCCGGAGCGGTGATGGGCGCGCTGTGGAACGCGGGCATGGCCATCGAGACGATCATTCCGCTGGTGCTCCTTCTCGGAGTCCTCTGCGGTCTGGTCAACGGCCTGCTCGTGACCCGTCTCGGGCTGCCCTCGCTCGCCGTGACCATCGGGACCATGGCCGCCTACCGGGGCATCGCGCAGATCGTCCTCGGCTCGGACGCCGTCACCGACTTCCCCTCGCAGTACCTGGACTTCGCGGCCGGACGCATCGGCGACACCTTCCTGCCGTACGCGTTCCTGCCCTTCCTCGCGCTGCTCGCGATCGCCGTCCTCGTCCTGCACGCCACGCCCTTCGGGCGCTCGCTCTTCGCCATCGGCGCCAACGAGGAGGCGGCGCGCTTCGCCGGTGTCCGCGTCAAGCGGCACAAGCTCTGGCTGTTCGTCGCCACCGGGCTCATGGCCGCGCTCACGGGCATCTTCTGGGCCCTGCACTACGCGAGTGCCCGCTACGACAACGCCACCGGGCTCGAACTGTCCGTCGTCGCCGCCGTCCTGCTCGGCGGCATCGACTTCGACGGCGGCAAGGGAACGCTGGGCGGCGCGATCGCCGGAGTCTTCCTGCTCGGCGCTCTGCAGAACGCGATGAGCCTGCTCAACGTCTCCGCCCAGTCGCAGATCGTCGTCACCGGCGTGCTGCTCGTGGTGTCCGTGCTCGGGCCGCGCGTGGCCCGCCAGATCGCCGTCGCCAGAGCGGGCCGCCGCGCCGCTGCTCCCGCCCGCTGACTCCTCGTACCGTCGAACACGTCCGAAAGGGACCAACGATGCTCTCTCCCCGCCGATCCGTCCGCCGTGCCGCCCTCGCCCGCGCCTGTGTGACCCTGGCCGCCGTCACCTCCCTCGCGCTCACCGCCACCGCCTGCGGAGGCACCACCAAGGAGTCCTCGAAGAACGACGACGCGGGCAAGGCCTCGAACGCCAAGGCCGACCCGAACGCGAAGACCAAGAAGGGCTTGACCGTCGCCTTCCTGCCCAAGCAGGTCAACAACCCCTACTTCACCGTCGCCGACAAGGGCGGCGAGAAGGCGCTCGAGGAACTCGGCTCCTCGTACAAGGAGACAGGCCCCAACAGCGCCACCGACACCAGCGGGCAGGTCTCCTACGTCAACACCCTCACCCAGCAGCAGGTCGACGCCATGGCGGTCTCCGCGCAGGACCCCGGCGCCCTGTGCACCGCCCTCAAGCAGGCCATGAAGAACGACATCAAGGTCGTCACCTACGACTCGGACACCAACCCCGGATGCCGTGACGTCTTCGTCTCGCAGTCCAGCGCCGAGGCGCTCGGCCGCACCCAGGTGGAACTGCTGGGCAAACAGCTCGACTACACGGGCGAGATCGCGATCCTCTCCGCCGCCCAGACCGCGACGAACCAGAACACCTGGATCGGCTACATGAAGAAGGAGCTGAAGAAGCCCAAGTACAAGAACATGAAGCTGGTCAAGACCGCCTACGGCAACGACGACGCCCAGCAGTCCTTCCAGCAGACCCAGGGCCTGCTCCAGGAGCACCCGAAACTGGCCGGGATCATCTCCCCGACGACCGTCGGCATCAAGGCCGCCGCCCAGTACCTTTCGGGATCGAAGTACAAGGGCAAGGTGAAGCTCACCGGCCTCGGCACGCCCAACGACATGCGCCAGTACGTGAAGAACGGCACCGTCGAGGGCTTCGAGCTGTGGGACCCGGCCAAGCTCGGCGCGCTCGCCGCGCACACCGCCGTGGCCCTGAAGTCCGGGCAGATCACCGGCAAGGAGGGCGAGAAGTTCGAGGCGGGCGACCTCGGCAGCTTCACCATCGGCGCCAAGGGAGTCGTCGATCTCGGCGAACCGACCGTTTTCGACAAGAAGAACATCGACCAGTACAAATTCTGAGGGGATCGCGTGCGGCGGTGCACGAGGCACCGCACGAGCAGAGGAACAAGGGGACGCATGGTCGGCATCAAAGACGTGGCCAAGCACGCCGGCGTGTCGGTGGGCACGGTGTCGAATGTGATCAACCGCCCGGACGTGGTCTCCGAGGAGACCCGCCACCGGGTGCGGTCCGTGATCGAGCGGCTCGGCTACGTCCGCAGCGAGTCCGCACGCCAGCTGCGCGCGGGCCAGAGCCGCATCATGGCGCTGCTCGTGCTCGACATGGGCAACCCCTTCTTCGTGGACGTCGCGCGCGGTGCCGAGCGGGCCGCGCGCGACGCGGGGCTGCGCGTCATGATGTGCAACAGCGGACAAAGTGCCTCCGAGGAGGCCGAGTATCTGGCGCTCTTCGCCGAGCAGCGGGTACGAGGCGTGCTGCTGACCCCGGCCGACGCGACGGGACGCAACATCGAGGCCTTCCGCAGGCACGCCATCCCCTTCGTCCTGGTCGACCGGGTCGCCGAGGGCGCCACCGAGTGCTCCGTCTCCGTGGACGACGTCCTGGGCGGTGCGCTCGCGGTGCGCCATCTCGTCGACACGGGGCACCGCAGCATCGCGTACGTGAGCGGCCCGCCCGGACTCAACCAGGTCAAGGACCGCAGGCAGGGAGCGCTGCAAGCCCTCGCCGAGGCCGGGCTGCCGGCGTCGGCGCTGCGGGAGCTGCCCACCGAACGCCTCGACGTGGCCGCGGGCCGCGACGCGGGCGCCCGCGTCCTCGGTCTCGCCGAGCGGCCCACGGCCGTCTTCTGCGCCAACGACCTGCTCGCACTCGGGGTGCTCCAGGCGATGTACGCGGCCGGGGTCAGCGTGCCCGAGGACATCGCCATCGTCGGCTACGACGACATCGAGTTCGCCGCCGCGGCCGTCGTCCCGCTCACCTCGGTGCGCCAGCCCGCCATCAAGATGGGCGCCATGGCCGCGGAACTGCTCCTGGAGGAGACCGAGTCGGACGCCGACCCGGAAGAGCACGGCCATCGGCGCGTGGTGCTCCAGCCGGAACTCGTGGTGCGGCGCTCCAGCCTGGTGCCCCGCTGACGGCCCCCGGGGCAGGTGTGCTGAACTGGGGCGAAGCGTCCCGTTCCGTATGCACCCAGGAGCCCTCTTGACCGCCACCGCCTCCTACCGCCAGCCCGGTGTGGTCCTCACCGACCACCGCTTCTCCGTGCCCCTCGTCCACGACGACCCGGCGGGGGAGCGGATCGAGGTGTTCGCCCGGGAGGCCGTGGCGAGCGCGCACGCGGACGGCGCGGGCCTGCCGTGGTTGGTGTATCTGCAGGGCGGCCCGGGATGCGGGGCCAACCGCTTCGTGGGCAAGGAGGCGTGGCTGGGCAGGGCCCTTCAGGACTACCGGGTGCTGCTCCTCGACCAGCGCGGAACGGGCAGCTCCACTCCGGCCACGCGCCAGACACTGCCCCTGCGCGGCGGCCCCCGGGAGCAGGCCGACTACCTCACGCACTTCCGCGCCGACTCCATCGTCCGCGACTGCGAGCTGATCCGGCGCGAGCTGACCGGCGGCGCCCCCTGGACCGTACTGGGCCAGAGCTTCGGCGGCTTCTGCGCCACCCACTACCTGTCGGCGGCCCCCGAGGGCCTGCACACCGCCGTCATCACCGGCGGCCTGCCCACGCTCGACGGCCACGCCGACGACGTCTACCGCGCCGCCTACCCGCGCATGCAGCGCAAGAGCGCCGCCCACTACGCCCGCTACCCGCAGGACGTCGAGCGCGCCCGCCGCATCGCCGCCCACCTCGCCGAGCACGAGCCGGTCCTGAACGGCGGCTACCGCCTCACCGTCGAGGCGTTCCAGTCCCTCGGCATGCTCCTCGGCACGAAGGACGGCAGCCACCGCCTGCACTACCTCCTGGAGGACGCCTTCGTGCGGACCCCGGCCGGGTTCGAGCTGTCCGACGCGTTCCAGGAACACGTGCAGGCCGAACTGTCGCTCAGGGACCGCCCCCTCTTCGCGCTCATGCACGAGTCGATCTACGGCCAGGGCGAGCGCCCCACCGACTGGTCGGCGGAGCGCGTGCGCGGCGAGTTCCCGCAGTTCGACCCCGGCAAGGCGCTCGCCGGGGACGCCCCGCTGCTCTTCACCGGGGAGGCCGTCCAGCGCTGGCAGTTCGACTGCGACCCCGCCCTGCGGCCCTTGCGCGAGACCGCCGACCTCCTCGCCGCACGCACCGACTGGGCGCCCTTGTACGACACGGCACGCCTCGCCGCGAACGAGGTGCCGGCCGCCGCCGCGATCTACCACGACGACATGTACGTGGACACCGACCACTCCCTGCGCACCGCTCGCGCCATCCGCGGCCTGCGGACCTGGGTAACCGACGAGTACGAGCACGACGGCCTGCGGATGGGCGCGCCGCGCGTCCTCGACCGGCTTCTCGCGCTCACGCGGGGCGAGGCCTGAGACGTCGGCAGGGGTGAGGTCCGGGCCCTCCGCGGCCGGGCCCCGCGCCGCTAGGCTGCGGGCATGACAGAGCCGTTGCATGCGAACGACCAGCTCACCCCCATGCCCGAGGACTGGCAGCGCGCCCTTGCCGTCGTGGCCCACCCCGACGACCTGGAGTACGGCTGCTCGGCGGCGATCGCCGGCTGGACGGACGGCGGACGCGAGGTCTCCTACCTCCTTGCCAGCCGAGGGGAGGCGGGCATCGACACTCTCGATCCGGCCACGTGCGGGCCGCTGCGCGAGCGCGAGCAGCGGGCCGGCGCGGCGGTCGTCGGCGTGTCGGCCGTGGAGTTCCTCGACCACAAGGACGGCGTGATCGAGTACGGGACACCGCTGCGCCGCGACATCGCCGCCGCGATCCGCAGGCACCGGCCCGAGCTCGTGATCACGCTCAACTACCGCGACACCTGGGGCGGCGTCGCCTGGAACACCCCGGACCACGTCGCCGTCGGGCGCGCCACCCTGGACGCCGTGGCGGACGCGGGCAACCGCTGGATCTTCCCCGAGCTGATCGAGGAGGACGCGCTCGAACCCTGGAACGGCGTGCGCTGGGTGGCCGTGGCCGGTTCCTCCTCGCCCACGCACGCGGCGGACGCGACGGCGGGCCTGGAGCGCTCGGTGCGCTCGCTCCTGGAACACCGCACCTACATCGAGGGGTTGACGCGAGAGGACCCCGAGAAGTACTGCCGCGAGTTCCTCACCGGCAACGCACAGCAGGTGGCACCGCGCTTCGGCGGGAAGCCCGCGGTGGCCTTCGAGGTCTTCAGTCGCTGAGCCGCCGCCAGTACGCTGACGGTGCGTCAGATTCCTGACGTACCGTCAGAAAGCAGGCTGGAGCTGATGCCGCATGATCGACACCATCGGCACGGACATCCCGGAGGGCGAGGAGCGGCTGCGCCTGGACATCGAGGACGGTCTGGGCATCCTCACCCTGTGCCATCCGCGCAAGCTCAACGCGTGGAGCTGGGAGGCCACGCGCCAGCTCGGCATCTTCGCCGACCGGGTCCGCTTCGACGACTCGATCAGGGCGGTGCTGCTGCGGGCCGAGGGGCGGGCCTTCTGCGCCGGGATCGACATCACCGCGCACGTCGGCGACGCGATCGGCGGCCGGTCGGGATCCGAACGCGCCCGCAACTACTACGAGGCCCTGCGCTGGGTCCACGAACGTTTCCGCGTCTTCGCGGGCCTTCCGCAGCCGATCGTCGCCGCCGTGCAGGGGTACTGCCTCGGCTTCGGCTTCGAGCTGGCGCTGATGGCGGACGTGCGGATCGCGTCGGACGACGCGGTGTTCGCGCTGCCCGAGGCGCAGATCGGTGTCGCGGTGGACGCGGGCGGCGATCTGCGCATCGCGCGTGAGGCGGGCGCGGGCTGGGCGAAGCTGCTCTCGCTCACCGGCCGCCGGATCGACGCCGCCACGGCCGAGCGGCTGCGCCTCGTCCAGATCGTCACACCGGTCGACGAACTGGCCAAGACGGCGCGCGACGTCGCCGCGGAGATCGCGGCGAACGGCCCGCTGGCCGTGCAGGGCATCAAGCGGGGCATCGACACATACGCGGACGCGGGGATGGCAGCCGCCCTCGACCAGGTCGCGATGAACGCGGCCATCACGCTGACGTCGGAGGACTCCCGCGCCGGGTACGCGGCGAAGGGGGAGCGGCGGACGGCGAAGTTCGAGGGCAAGTAGTCTCCGGCGCTGCGTCGGAGCAGGTCACGTCCCTCGGCCGGAGGGGTCCGCCACAGCCCGTGTCGCCGTCACGGGAAAGCAGGGCAGGGCGGGCCCCTGGACGCGGACGGCAGGGTGCCTTGCTACTCCCCGAAAGGCCCCCGCCCCAGCTGCTCCCGCACCGTCACCACTTCCGGGCTCACCAAGCCCCGTCGCTGCCAGTTCGCGCCGTCGACGACCAGGGTGTGGCCGGTGATGAAGCGGGCGTAGGGCGAGGCGAGGAACGTCGCGGCCCAGCCCAGTTCGCGTGGGGCGCCGACGCGCAGAGCGGGTTGGCGGGCGTCGAGCTCCCGGTGGGGGCCGTCCGGTTCGTGTTCCCTGGCGGGCGCCGCCCGGTCGAGGTTGCCGCGGATGTCGGCGGTCATGTCCTCGTGCGGCATCAGGCCCGGCACCAGGCCGTTGACCTGGATTCCGTACGGGGCCCACTCCACCGCCAGGCTCTCGACGAGGCTCTGTACGCCCGCCTTGGCAGCGGCGCTGTGCGCGAAGCCGGGGCCGCCCGTCCACGCGTACGACGCACCGATGTTGATGACGGAGCCGGGGGAGCCCGCCGCGAGATGGCGGCGGGCGAACTCGCGTGTCATCAGGAACGTCCCGGTCAGCGTGATGTCCACGACCGAGCGCCACGCGTTCGGTGACATGTCCTCCGCGGGCACGGGGAAGTTGGCCGCCGCGTTGTTGACCAGGACGCCCGGCAGACCGTACGCCTGCCGGGCCGCGTCGAACACCTCGGCGACGCGCTCCGGGTCCCGGATGTCGCACGGTACGGCCGTCACCCGCCCGCCGAGGCCCGCGAGTTCGTCCCGCGCCGCCCTCAGCCGGTCCTCCTTGCGGCCGGCGATCACCAGATCAGCGCCGAGCCGCGCGAACTCCGCGGCGATCGCCTTGCCGAGGCCGGTCCCGCCGCCGGTCACGAGCACGACCGCTCCGTCGTACGTGCCCTCCGGCAAGGCGCTCGTGCCGAGCGGGGCGGGAGCCGGAAGCCCCGGCAGAACCCTTTCGTGCGCATCGTCCGTCACGTCATCCGTCATGGCCGCATCGATATCGCGGAACGCCTCAAAGCTCCATGCTCGTACGGGACTTCAAGCCCTGCGCGACTTCACGCCCGCGTCGATGTCCGCGAGGACGAGCTCGTTGTTGATCGTGAGTCCGGCCTGGTACCCCGCGGCGGCGGCATTGATCACCTGCACCTTGGGGCCCGTCGCGTTGCCCACGGCCCACACGCCGGGAACGCTCGTGCGCCCGTCCGCGTCCACGGCCGGGTAGGGCCCGAAGGGCGTGTCCCGGGTGTCCGCGCCGAGCTGTTCAAGGAGTTCGTCGCGGGGACGCGTCCCGGCCCCCACGAACAGGACCGAGCGCGGGACCACCCGGCCGTCCGCGAGCCGCACTCCAGCAAGCCGGTCGTCCTCCACGACCAGCCCGCTCACCGCGCCTTCCACCACCGTGACCCCGGCGACGTCCAGCTTCTCCCGGTCGTCGGCGGACAACTCCGGCCCGGTGTGCAGGAACAGTGTCACGTCCTTGGACCACTGCGTGATCAGCAGTGCCTGATGGATGCCGGAGACCGGCGACGCGAGCACGCCGAAGGCCTGGTCCCGCACCTCGTAGCCGTGGCAGTACGGGCAGTGCAGTACGTCGCGGCCCCAGCGCTCGGCGAGGCCCGGCACGTCGGGAAGGTCGTCGACCAGGCCCGTGGCCACGACGACGCGGCGCGCGTGCACGCCGCGGCCGTTGCCGAGGCCGACCTCGAACTCCCCGGCACCGTCCGGCCGTACGGCCGTCACGCGGTCGTCGGCGATCTCGACCCCGTACTCCCGCACCTCCCGCCGCCCCTCGGCCAGGAACTCGGCGGGCGGCATCCCGTCCCGGGACAGATAGCCCTGCATGTGCGCGGCGGGCGCGTTGCGCGGCTCGCCCGCGTCCACGATCAGGACGCGGCGGCGCGACCGGCCCAGGACGAGCCCCGCGCTGAGCCCCGCCGCACCACCGCCGACAACGACCACGTCGTACGCGCTGCTGTTGTTGCTGTTCATCGTGACCACCTCCACGCAGACCGTCGCATCGAGTGTGAGGGATTGACAATCAAGTTTGCCGATACTGCAATAAAGGCATGGCTGACAACGATGACGACAACGTGAATCTCGACGGCGTGCTCGCCGAAGTCGGGCCCCGGCTGCGCAAGCTGCGCAAAGAACGCGGCGCGACCCTCGCGGGCCTTGCCGCCGCCACCGGCATCTCGGTGAGCACCCTCTCCCGCCTGGAGTCGGGCCACCGCAAGCCCAGCCTCGAACTGCTGCTGCCCATCGCCCGCGCCCATCAGGTCGCCCTGGACGAGCTGGTCGGCGCCCCGCCCGTCGGCGACCCGCGGGTGCGGGCCAAGCCGATCGTCCGGCACGGCCGCACGATGATCCCGCTGACCCGGCAGCCCGGCGGCCTCCAGGCGTACAAGCTGTTCGAGCCCGCCCGCTCCCTCGAACCGGACCTGCAGACCCACGAGGGATACGAGTGGCTGTACGTCCTTTCGGGGCGGCTGCGGCTCGTGCTCGCCGACCATGACGTGGTCCTCACGGCGGGTGAGGCCGCGGAGTTCGACACGCGCGTCCCGCACTGGTTCGGGTCCACGGGGGAGGGGCCGGCGGAGTTCCTCAGCCTGTTCGGGCCGCAGGGCGAGCGGATGCACGTACGGGCGCGGCCCACCCGGCGGTCCGGGCGGCAGAAGCCCGAAGAGGACTGACGAAGACGGTTCCCTGCCTGCAAGCGACCGCTTAGTATGCGACGGAGCCCGGTCTACGAAGAGCCCCGTGGAGGCCCCGCATGCAGGCATGGCAAGTGCACCAGAACGGCGAGCCGAGCGCGGTGATGCGCCTCGAAGACGTGGACCGGCCGGTGCCGGGCGACGGGCAACTGCTGCTCAAGGTCCGCGCCGCCAACATCAACTTCCCCGACGCGCTGCTCTGCCGCGGGCAGTACCAGGTCACGCCGCCCCTGCCGTTCACGCCCGGCGTGGAGATCTGCGGCGAGACCGAGGACGGACGGCGCGTGATCGCCAACCCCGCCCTCCCGTACGGCGGCTTCGCCGAGTACGCGATCGCCGACGCGGCAGCCGTGCTGCCCGCGCCCGACGCCCTGGACGACGCCGAGGCCGCGGCCCTGCACATCGGCTACCAGACCGGCTGGTTCGGCCTGCACCGCCGGGCCCGCCTCCAGGCGGGCGAGACCCTCCTGGTGCACGCGGCGGCCGGCGGCGTCGGCAGCGCGGCGATCCAGCTCGGCAAGGCGGCGGGCGCCAGGGTCATCGGTGTCGTCGGCGGTGCCGCGAAAGCCGAGGTCGCGCGCGAGCTCGGCTGCGACGTGGTCATCGACCGGCGTACGGAGAACGTGATCGGCGCCGTCAAGGAGGCCACCGGCGGCCGTGGCGCCGACGTCGTCTACGACCCCGTCGGCGGCGACGCCTACACCCAGTCGACCAAGTGCGTCGCCTTCGAGGGACGGATCATCGTCGTCGGCTTCGCGAGCGGCGTCATCCCGACGCCCGCCCTCAACCACGCCCTGGTGAAGAACTACTCGGTCGTCGGTCTGCACTGGGGCCTGTACAACGCCAAGGACCCGCAGGCGATCCTCCGCTGCCACGAGGAGCTCACCCAGCTCGCGGCCAAGGGCGCGATCAAGCCGCTCGTCAGCGAGCGCGTGCCGCTGAGCGAGGCCGCCGCCGCCGTCCAGCGGGTCGCCGATGGTGTCACCACCGGACGTGTCGCCGTGGTTCCCGGGGGTGGCGACGCATGACGGACGCCGCCGAACTGCGCAGCCGGACACAGGAGTTCCTCGCCGCGCACCCGCCCGCCACGACGGAACGCGCGGCATTCCTCAAGGCGCGCTTCGACGCCGGGCTCGCCTGGGTGCACTATCCGGAAGGGCTCGGCGGCCTCGGCGCGCCGCGGTCCCTGCAGGCCGTCGTGGACGCCGAGTTGGAGGCCGCGGGCGCACCCGACAACGAGCCGCGCCGCATCGGGATCGGCCTCGGCATGGCCGCCCCGACCATCCTGCGCTTCGGCACCGAGGAGCAGAAGCGTGGCTTCCTGCGGCCGCTGTGGCTCGGCGACGAGGTGTGGTGCCAGCTCTTCAGCGAGCCGGGCGCCGGGTCCGACCTCGCCGCCCTGGGCACGCGCGCCGTCCGTGACGGCGACACCTGGGTGGTCAACGGACAGAAGGTGTGGACGTCCGGGGCGCATGCCGCCCGGTGGGCCATCCTCATCGCCCGCACCGACCCGGATGTGCCCAAACACCGCGGCATCACGTACTTCGTCTGCGACATGACCGACCCCGGTGTCGAGGTGCGCCCGCTGCGGCAGATCACCGGCGAGGCCGAGTTCAACGAGGTCTTCCTCACCGACGTGCGTATCCCCGACGCGCACCGCCTCGGCGAGATCGGCGACGGCTGGAAGGTCGCGCAGACCACCCTGATGAACGAGCGGGTGTCCATCGGCGGCGCCCGCATCCCGCGCGAGGGCGGCTTGATCGGCCCGGTGGTCGGGGCCTGGCGCGAGCGGCCCGAACTGCGCACGCACGACCTGCACCAGCGCCTCCTGAAGCTGTGGGTGGAGGCCGAGGTCGCCAGGCTCACCGGCGAGCGGCTGCGCCAGCAGCTCGTGGCGGGGCACCCGGGGCCCGAGGGCTCCGGCATGAAGCTCGGATTCGCCCGCCTGAACCAGGAGATCAGCGGCCTTGAGCTGGAACTCCTCGGCCAGGAAGGGCTCTTGTACGAGGACTGGACGATGCGGCGGCCCGCGACAGTCGACTTCGCCGGCCGTGACGCGGGCTACCGCTATCTGCGCGCCAAGGGCAACAGCATCGAGGGCGGCACCAGCGAAGTGCTGCTCAACATCGTCGCCGAGCGTGTCCTCGGGCTGCCCTCCGAGCCGCGCACCGACAAGGACGTCGCGTGGAAGGACCTCGCCCGATGAGCACGCAGACACCCCAGACACCGCAGAGTCCGCAGCGCGACCAGCGCGACCTGCTGTACTCCGAAGAGGAGGAGACGCTGCGCTCGGTGGTGCGCGGCCTCCTCGCCGACCACTGCGACGCCACCGCCGTACTCGCCAGGACCGAGTCCGCCGAGCCGCACGACCGCGAGCTGTGGAAGGCGCTCGCGGACGGCATGGGCCTCGCCGGTCTGCTCGTGCCCGAGGAGCTCGGCGGCCAGGGGGCCACGCACCGCGAAGCCGCCGTCGTCCTGGAGGAGCTGGGCCGCGCGGTCGCGCCCGTGCCCTATCTGACCAGTGCCGTCATCGCGACCGAGGCGCTGCTGGCCTGCGACGGCGACGCGGCGAGGGAGCTCCTGGGCACGCTCGCGTCGGGACGCAGGATCGGCGTCCTCACGGTGCCGCTCGCCGCCGCTCCCGGCGACGCCCTGCCCGGCGTGCGCGCGGCGGGCGAGGCCCTGTACGGCAGTGTCACCGGGGTCGCCGACGCGCTCGCCGCCGATGTGTTCCTGGTGCCCACGAGTGCGGGTCTCTTCGCGGTGGACGCGGCGCTCGACGGCGTGAGCGTCGTCCCGCAGATCTCGCTCGACCTCACGCGGCCGCTGGCCACGGTCACCTTCGAGGGGGCACGCGCGCGTGCCGTCGGCCCGGAATCCGGGCCCGCCGTACGACGCGGGCTGCGGGCGGGAGCCGGGCTCCTGGCGTCCGAGCAATTGGGCGTCGCCGACTGGTGTCTGACCGAGACGGTGCGCCACTCGAAGGAGCGGCACCAGTTCAACCGGCCCGTCGGCTCCTTCCAGGCGCTCAAGCACCGGCTCGCCCAGCTCTGGCTGGAGGTGGTCAACATGCGCGCCACCGCCCGCAACGCGGCCGACACGCTCGCCGCGGGCAGCGCGGACGCCGATGTCGCGGCGGCTCTCGCGCAGGCCTTCGCGTCGCCCGCCACGGTGCACGTCGCGGAAGAGGCGCTCCAGTTGCACGGCGGCATCGGCATGACCTGGGAGCACCCCGTCCACCTGTACCTCAAGCGGGCCAAGGCCGACTCGATCGCGCTCGGCACGGTGGGGCGGCACCGGGAGGAGCTCGCCGCACGCGTCAATCTGCCGGCGCCCTGACCCCGGCCCGGCCTGCGGCTCTCGTCCCGTGATCCACTCGGTATGGACCGCCCGTGTTACCCGCCTCTTACCTCAGGCATAATTGCGAGCCGTTCGCAATAACGTTTGATCTTCAGTAGGGGTGTGGAGCATGAGGGCCCGATCGATACGGGGCACGGGCGCGGTAGCGGCGGCCGCCTCTCTGGCGGTCGCCGCTTCGGCCTGTTCGGCGCCGGGAGGCGGCGAGGGCGCGGGCGGCGCGAAGGGCGCCAAGGACACGGCCGTCGTCGGCATCGCGTACGAACCGGACACCCTGAGCCCGCTCCTCGGCTACGGCAAGGACGGCAACTCCAAGATCTTCGACGGTCTGCTCACGCACGACGCCGACATGAAGCTGAAGCCCGCCCTCGCGGTCGAGCTGCCCAAGGTCGGCGACGACGGCAAGACCTACACGTATCGGCTGCGCAAGGGCGTCAAGTTCAGCGACGGCAAGCCCTTCACGTCCAAGGACGTCGTCTTCACCTACGAGACGATCCTCGACAAGAAGACCAATAACGCCGCCAAGACCGAGCTCGACGCCGTCGAGAACGTCGAGGCGAAGGGCGACGACACCGTCGTCTTCCACCTCAAGTACCCCTACGCGCCGTTCGCCGAGCGCACCGTCCTGCCGATCGCACCCGAGCACATAGCCGGCAAGCAGGACGTGAACACCGGCGAGTTCACCACCAAGCCGGTCGGCACCGGCCCCTACAAGCTCGTGAAGTGGTCCAAGGGCGAGAAGCTCACCTTCAAGGCCAACCCCGGCTACTGGGGCGGCGCCCCGAAGGTCAAGAACTTCACCATGGCGATCATCAAGGACGACGACATCCGGGCCACCCGGCTCGACGCCGGTGAGCTCGACGGCGCGATCCTGCCGCCCAACCTGGCGAAGAAGTACCGAAACGACGGCAACAAGAAGACGTACGCCGCCAAGACCTTCGACTACCGCGTGGTGACGCTGCCCACCGGCAACAAGGTCGCGGGCGACACCGCCGTCCGGCGCGCCCTCGACACCGGCGTCGACCGCAAGGCCATGGTCGACTCGATCCTGGACGGCGCGGGCAAGGAGGCCTACGGCCCCGTCCCGACCGACAGCCCCTGGTTCACCAAGGGCACCGAGCGCAAGCACGACCTCGCCGCCGCCGAGAAGATCCTCGACAAGGCGGGCTGGAAGCCGGGCAAGGACGGCATCCGCGCCAAGGACGGTGTCCGGGCGACGTTCCCGCTCTGGTACCTCTCCGGAGACAAGCTCCGCCAGGACCACGCGCTCGCCTACGCCTCGGACGCCAAGAAGCTCGGCATCAGGGTCGAGGTGCAGGCCGGCACCTGGGAGGTCATCCAGCCGCGCATGCCCAAGGACGCGGTCCTCGCGGGCGGCGGCTCACCGGCCGACCCGGACTTCGACCAGTACACCCTCCTGAAGTCCTCGCTCGCCGGTGACGGCTTCAACAACATGGCGCACTACGACAACCCCGAAGTCGACAAGGCGCTCGACGAGGCCCGCGAGAGCGGCGACCACGCCAAGCGGCAGGCCGCGTACGACACCATCCAGCGCGAGCTGGTGAAGAACCCGGGCTACACCTTCCTCACCCACATCGACCACCTCTACGTCGTCGACAAGCGCTTCGGTGACCTGACCACCCAGATCGAGCCGCACGACCACGGTCTCGCGTCAGGACCGTGGTGGAACGTCGAGGACTGGCAGCCGAAGCAGTGAAGACCGCGTTCCAGAAGCTCCCCTGGGGGCCGATGGCGCGCATGACGGGACGGCGGGCCCTGTTCGCCGTCCCGGTCCTGCTCGCCGTCACCTTCGGCGTCTTCGCCATCGCCGCCGCGTCCCCCTTCGACCCCGTCAAGGCGTACGCGGGCACGGCCGGGCTCACCGCGTCGCAGGAGAACCTCGACCAGCTGCGCGTCAACCTCGGCGTCGACCAGCCGCTCGCGCAGCGCTGGTGGGACTGGCTCACCTCGGCCGTGCGCGGCGACCTCGGCGATTCGAGCACCCTGCGCCAGCCCGTCGCCGACGTCATCGGCGAACGCATCGGCTGGTCCGTGCTGCTCGCCGCCACCGCGTTCCTGCTGGCGATCCTCGTCGGCACCACGCTCGGCGTCCTCGCCGCGCGGCGCCCGGGCGGCTGGCTCGACCGGGCCGTGACCTCGCTCGCGTACACCCTCGAAGCCGCACCGCCGTTCTGGATCGGGCTGCTCGCCGTCTGGCTGTTCGCCCTGAAACTGGGGGTGCTGCCCTCGGGCGGGCTCACGGACACCGCGAGTTCGACCGTGACCGCCGGGCAGATCGCGAGCCACCTCGTGCTGCCCGCCGCCGTCCTCGCGATCTCGCAGCTCCCGTGGTTCGTGCTCTACGTACGCCAAGGGGTCGGCGACGCACTCGGTGACGACCCCGTCCGGGGCGCACGCGCGCGTGGCCTCGCCGAACGGACCGTGCTCCTCGGGCACGCACTGCGCTCGGGCATGCTGCCGGTCCTCACCCTGATCGGCTCGCGCGTGCCCGAACTGATCACCGGGGCGCTCCTGGTGGAGACCGTCTTCAGCTGGCCCGGCATCGCGGCGGCCACCGTGTCGGCGGCGACCGCCGTGGACTTCCCGCTGCTCGCCGCGCTCACCGTCCTCGCCACGGCGGCGGTGCTCCTGGGCAACCTCCTTGCCGACCTGCTGTACGGCCTTGCCGACCCGAGGGTGGGATTCGATGGCTGACACGACCTGGCGCGCCTCCCTCGGCGGGGCCGCCGAGAACCGCTCCACGCGCGCGTGGCGGGTGGGTTCGTCGGCGGTGATCGTCGCCGCGGTCGTCCTGGCCGTGCTCGTCGTGCCGCCGCTGGTGAACCTCGACGAGCAGGCCGTCAACCTCGCGGCCAAACTGCGACCGCCCTCCCGGGAGCACCCCTTCGGCACCGACGACGTGGGCCGCGATCTGCTCCTGCGCTGCGTGTACGGGCTGCGGGTCTCGCTGCTGGTGGGCGTGGTGGCGGCGGTCGTGGCGACCGTCATCGGCACGGCCGTGGGGGCGCTCGCCGCCGCGACGGGCGGCTGGGTGGACCGGGTCGTGATGCGGCTCGTGGACGTCTTCTCGTCCGTCCCGCATCTGCTGCTCGGCATCTTCATCGTGGCGATGTTCCGCCCCGGCGTATGGCCGGTGGTTATCTCCGTCGCCCTCACGCACTGGCTGTCCACGGCCCGCATCGTGCGCGCCGAGGTCCTGTCGCTGCGATCGCGTCCGTACGTCGACGCGGCCATCTCCGGCGGCGCGTCGCGGACGCGGGTCATCGTGCGCCATCTGCTGCCCGGCGTGCTGCCGCAGGCCGGACTCGCCGCCGTCCTGATGGTGCCGCACGCCATCTGGCACGAATCCGCGCTTTCCTTCCTCGGCCTCGGCCTCCCCACCCACCAGGCCAGCCTGGGCACCCTCGTGCAGAGCGCGCGCGGTTCGCTCCTGGCCGGGGACTGGTGGCCGACGCTCTTCCCCGGCCTGTTCATCATCGTGCCCACCCTGGCGATCGCGGGCCTCGCGGGCGCCTGGCGGGAACGGATCAACCCGCGGCGCCGATCGGAGCTGATGCTGTGACCGAGCCCCTCTCGTCCCCGGTGCTTTCCGTACGTGATCTCTCCGTACGGTTCCGCATGCGCGGCGACACCTTCGTATCCGCCGTCACCGACGCCTCCTTCGATCTGGCGGCAGGGGAGTGCCTGGCCCTCGTCGGCGAGAGCGGCTGCGGGAAGTCCGTCCTCGCGTCGGCGCTGCTCGGAC
The DNA here is from genome assembly GCF_014649775.1 of Streptomyces longisporoflavus. Classification (GTDB taxonomy): domain Bacteria; phylum Actinomycetota; class Actinomycetes; order Streptomycetales; family Streptomycetaceae; genus Streptomyces; species Streptomyces longisporoflavus. The sequence continues at coordinate 430,909 of NZ_BMTR01000006.1, forward strand.
TCCTTCCGCGGAACGCGGAGACCGCCGGTTCGGCGTTCATCGGCGACGTGGACCTGATGACCGCCGACGAGCGCACCCTGGCCCGCACCGTCCGGGGGCGGCGCGTCGGTCTCGTACCGCAGAGCCCGGCCGCGCATCTGACACCGGTGCGCACGGTCCGCGCCCAGTTGGAGGAGACCCTGCGGGAGCTGGCGGGCGTGCGCCGCCCGCAGTCGCGCAAGGCCGCCGAGGCCGCCGCCGAGCGTGCCGCGTTCCCCGCCGGGCACCTGGACCGCTACCCGCACGAGCTCTCCGGTGGTCTCGCACAGCGCGCCGCCACCGCGCTCGCGCTCATCGGCGACGCGCCGCTGCTGCTCGCCGACGAGCCGACGACGGGCCTCGACCGCGATCTCGTCGACCGCACGGTGGACGAACTGCGGCGGCATGTCGGCGACGACCGCGCGCTGCTCCTGATCACCCACGACCTGGCCGCCGCCCAGCGCATCGCGGACCGTGTCGCCGTGATGTACGCGGGCCGCATCGTCGAACTCGCCGACGCCGATGACTTCTTCGGCGCCCGGGGCCCCCGCCACCCCTACGCCCGCGGCCTCCTGAACGCCCTTCCGGAGCGGGAGTTCACGCCCATCCCCGGCATGCCGCCCGAGCTGTCCGCGCTGCCGCGGGGATGCGCGTTCGCGGCGCGCTGCCCGGCGGCGGACGAGGCCTGCGAAACCGTGCCGAAGACCGTGGACGGCGTCGCCTGTCACCACCCCCGCCCGGCGGCGGCCGTCCTGGAGGCACCCCATGCTTGAACTCCGTTCCGTCACCGCCGGATACGACCGCCGCGCTCCCGTCATGCGCGGCGTCGACCTCGCCCTCGCGCCCGGCGCCTCCGTCGGCCTGCTGGGCCCCAGCGGCTGCGGCAAGTCGACCCTGGCCCGGGTCGCCGCCCTGCTGCACAAGCCCGACGCGGGCCGCGTCCTCATCGACGGCGAGCCCGCGCGCGGCTGGCGGCACCGAGCCCCCCGCGCCCAGCGCACCGCCTTCGGCGTCGTCTTCCAGCAGCCCCGCCTCTCCGCCGACCCGCGCCTCACCCTCACGAACCTGATCGCCGAGCCGCTCCGGGCGACCGGGCGCGGGGCCGAAGCCGCCGGGCGGGTGTCGGAGCTGGCGGCCACGGTCGGTCTCGGCGCCGACCTCCTGGGCCGCAGGCCGCACGAGGTCAGCGACGGTCAGCTCCAGCGCGCCTGCCTGGCCCGTGCCCTGGTGCTCCGCCCGCGCTGGCTGATCTGCGACGAGATGACGGCGATGCTGGACGCCTCGACGACGGCGGCGCTCGTGCACGCCGTGGAGGAGTACCGGCGGGAGAGCGGCGCCGGGCTGCTCGCGGTCGGCCACGACCGGGTACTCCTGGAGCGCTGGTGCGAGCGGACCGTCCACTGGGGCGAGCTGGTCACAGGCGGTACGGGAACGGCCGAGCGCGAGCCGGACACCGAACTTGAGCCGGACACCGAACACGGGCCGGACACCGATCGTGAGGCGCAACCCGAAGTGGCCTGAGGGGCCCCGAGGGGGCGTGGGGTTCGCGGAGTTAACGCGGGGCGTCGAGAGCGCCAACTCCCTTCGCGAGGGGGTTTCTTGACGCGGGCATGGCCTCATACTCACTGAGGCCCTCTCCTCACCCCTCGCCCCTTCCGGGAGTCCGCATGGCACTCGTCACCCGTCGTAGAGCCCTCACCCTCGGTGCCGCGCTCGCCGGCACCGCGGCCGTCCCCGCGTACGCGCAGGCGAGCGAGCGCGGCCACGGACCCCGCCCCCTGGTCCGTGCCCACGCGCACAACGACTACGAGCACCCCCGGCCCCTGCTCGACGCGCTCGACCACCGCTTCGGCAGCGTCGAGGCCGACATCTACCTCGTCGACGGCGCGCTCCTGGTCGCTCACGACCCGATCGACCTCGACCCCGCCCGCACCCTCGAATCGCTCTACCTGGACCCCCTGGCGGCCCGCGTGCGCGCCAACCACGGTTCCGTCTACCGGGGCTACCAACGCACCCCCTTCCAGCTCCTGATCGACATCAAGACCGAGGGTGCGGCGACGTACCTCGAACTCGACCGCCACCTGCGGCGCTACCGGCATCTGTTCACCACGTACACGCACGGCAAGGTCCACCGCGGACCCGTGACGGCGGTGATATCCGGCGACCGGGCCGCCCGCGCGCCGATGGAGGCCCAGCGCGTGCGCCGCGCCTTCTACGACGGCCGCCTCGCCGACCTGGGCAGTGCGGCGCCCGCCTCTCTCATCCCGCTGATCAGCGACAACTGGACCCTCAACTTCAGCTGGCAGGGCGTCGGCCCGATCCCCGCCGCCGAGCGCGACAAGCTGCGCGGCATCGTCTCGGCCGCCCACAAGCGCGGGCAGCGCGTCCGTTTCTGGGCCACGCCCGACCTGGCGGGACCGGCGCGCGACGCGGTGTGGGGCGAGCTCCTTGCCGCCGGGGTCGACCACTTGAACACGGACGATCTCGCGGGCCTCGAGGCGTTCCTCGACGCTCACGGGCGGTAGAACCCGGCCCGGCGACGGCCGGGCCGGAGCAACGCCCCGGCACATAACACCCGTTCGGAGGACATGCCGGTCGCCCGGACGGTCCCTCCGCTGCGCCACACTCGGCCCAGAGCCGCGGTGCGGACGTGGCGGAGGAGGTTGTCCCGATGGCCGTTTCGGTCTCTGTGGTGCTGCTGCTGGTGATCCTCGCAGTGGTCTTTCTGCGCAATGGCGCGCTGAAGTTCTCGCACGCCCTGGTCTGTGCGCTGCTCGGCTTCTATCTGGCGAGTTCGAGCATGGCGCCGACCATCCACAACGGGGTCACGGCCGCGGCGGACATCGTCAGCGGCCTGCAGCCATGATCGTTGCGTGTTCATGAACAACTGTCATCTTTCCATGGACACTTCAAGGGTCTGGCCCTAGCTTCGGCCCATGCCGCGTCGCAGAACCCTCAGCAGCGCCCTCGCCCTGACCGCACTCACGGTCTCGGCCGTGTCCTTCGCGTATCCCGCACAGGCGGACGACATACCGAAGGCTCCGGGGCACCGGCTCGTCGACCAGTACACCGGCACACCCGCCGACGCCCGCCCGCTGCCCGGCGAACAGCCGCCCCAGCACCCGTATCTGGCCGCCAACGGCCGCAGCGGGATGCACGCGGACGCGGCGGGCAGCGGCACGTACCCCTGGAACGGACCGCTGGGGAAGAAGCCTCGGGTCAGCAGCGAGAAGATGGCGGCGCTCGGCGGTGAGTGCGCCACCGTCACCTTCGACAGGGACGGCCGCATCGTCACCGTCTGCGGCACGTTCACCGGCTTCCTGGTCAAGCTGCTCGACCCGGACACCATGGCCACGCTCGCCGAGTACAAGCTCCCGCAGCGCCCCTCCACCGTCGAGGCCATCACGCGCCTGGACTTCTCCAAGATCTTCAAGGACACCTCGGGCGGCGCCTACTCCTATCTCGACGACAAGGACCGGCTCGTCCTCGCCGACTCCCGCCAGCACATCGTCAGGCTCGCGCACGAGCAGAGGGCGGACGGCAGTTGGCGCTTCGTCGTCGACAAGGACTGGGACCTGACGGCGCACGTCCCGCACGACTGCGTGTCCTGGGCCAATCTCTACCCGAGCGGCGAATGCGACCCGGTCACCTCGGTCATGCCCGACTGGGAGGGCCGCATCTGGTGGGTGACCCGGCAGGGACGCGTCGGGACCGTCGATCCCGGATCCGGCGACATCCGCTCCGTCCGCCTCGACGGCGAGGAGATCCAGAACTCCTTCTCCGTCGCCGAGGACGGCGTGTCCATCGTCTCCGACCACGCGCTCTACAGCTTCCGGGCCGGCGCGGACGGCACCCCCGAGACCGTCTGGCGCCAGACCTACGACCGGGGGACGGGCACCAAGCCCGGCTCGGTGAACCAGGGTTCGGGCACCACACCCGACCTCTTCGGCCAGGGCGACGACGACTACGTGGCCATCACCGACAACGCCGACGACCGCATGAACGTCCTCGTCTACCGCAGGGGCGACGACGTCCCTGACGACAAGCGCCTCGTCTGCGAGGTCCCCGTCTTCGGCTCCGGCGCGTCCACCACCGACAACTCGCTGATCAGCTGGGGCAACAGCCTCGTCGTGGAGAACAACTACGGCTACGAGAACATCACCTCGCTCACCTTCGGGCGCAGCGTCGTCGGCGGCGTCAGCAGGATCGACGTACGCGAGGACGGCAGCGGCTGCGACACCGTGTGGGAGAGCGACGTCCGCGCCCCCTCGAACGTGCCCAAGCTGTCGACCGCCTCAGGGCTGCTGTACTTCTACACGAAGGAGCCCAACAGCCTCGGCATCGACGCCTGGTACCTGACGGCCGTCGACTTCCGCACCGGCGAGACCAAGTGGAAGCGCCTCGCCGGCACGGGCATCGCGTACGACAACAACTGGGCCCCGGTCACCCTCGGGCCGGACGGCACCGCGTACGTGGGGGTGTTCAACGGCCTGGTGGCGGTGCGGGACGCCGAGTGAACACCCCCGCCTCCGGCTAGCCCCGGGAGAACACGCCGATGCCATTGGCCACCGGGCGTTCCGCGCCGCCGCTGGGGTTGTTGCGTACGGTGACGGCCTGCGCGCCCGGTGCTCTGGCGACCAGGGTGGCGGAGGAGACCAGGGTGGAGGAACCGCCGCCGTCCAGGCTGAAGCCGTCCCGTGCGCCAAGACCCCGCAGGGTGTCGGCCACTTCGGCGACGGTGAGGCCCGTACGGAACTCGGGGGAGCCGTCGAGGGACAGGAGGAGCAGGCGCCGGCCGTTGTCGGAGATGCCTGCGGCCGTGCGCACGGCCGAGGTGACGGAGTCGAGGCCGGACAGCGGGGCGCCGCCCCGCAGGACCGGATAGCCGCCGAGCGCGAAGCGGAACGGCATGCGCGATTCGGCGGCCACCAGGCGGTGCCGCACGTGCACCCGGTCGCCGATCGAGAGTTTGCGCAGCTCCTGGGCGCCCGCCTCGCGTCCGACCAGGACCGTGCTGCCGGCGGCCACCGGACCGCTGCCGGGGGTGCCCGCGGACTCCACGACACGGCCGCCGCGCACCGTCACCTCATGGGTGTCCGTGCTGCAGGGGGCGCCGCGGTTCGTGTCGGTGCCGCAGGTGGAACGCACCCGCGACGTGCGGCCCCAGTCGCTGGTGAAGGCGCCGACGGAGCCCACGGGGAGGGCGTACTGATTGAGTCCGCCGAGCGGCAGACGGGTCTGGCCGACGCGTACCTGTCCGTCGAGGCGGAGGCTGTCCAGCCGGGCCCGGCCGTCGTAGCCCACGCCGAGCACGGCCTCGGTGGTGACACCCGGAGGCATCGCGGGGCCGAAGCGCTGTCCGTTGGGCACCGCCCCCTTGAGGGCGCGACCGCGGGCGACCGCCGGGCCGACGGGCGCGCCGGTGACTTCGACGCCCGGGTGCTGTGCCTCGGAGATGTTGAAGAAGTCGCCGTTGATCCCGCCGACCGCCCCCGCTCCGTCCGCGAGAGCGGATACGGCGGAACGGGCGCCCACTTCACCCGGATAGAGCAGGCCCACGCCGGTCCGGGGGTCCCTCAGGTTGATGTCGAGCACGTGCGCCCGGGCCGTGCCGTGGGAGGCCGGGATGTCGAAGTGCCAGTACTTCACGCCCGGCGCGATCCGGGAGGCCGCCGTCTTTTCTGGTGCCTCCACGCCGCCGGCCGGTGCCGCTCCCATCAGAGCCGCACCGGCCAGCGTGCCGAATGCCGTCAATACCGAGAGCGCCGCCCTCGCCGATCTGAACCGTCTTGAGGTGTGCTTGCGTCGTGTCGCCACCGTGCCCCCTGACGTCTGACTGGCCGACCAACTGCCTCAGTGTGATGGTCGGTCAGATAGTGCACCAGAGGGCAGCGCCGGACGGGTGGCTACGTGCCCACCAACCGGGAACGGATGAGGAAACGTACGCCTTCCGGGGCTTCGAGCGAGAAGCCGCTGCCGCGGCCCGGCACGACGTCGACGACCAACCGGGTGTGACTCCACACGTCGTACTGGCTCTTCGACATCCAGAAGGCGACCGGTTCGGCCACTCCATCGACCGTCAGCGACGCCAGGCACACATCCGAGTCGCCGGTCCGGAACTCGCCCTCGGGGTAGCACATGGGGGCGCTGCCGTCACAGCAGCCGCCGGACTGATGGAACATCAGCGGCCCGTGAGCCTCCCTCAGCCGCCGCACCAGATCGGCGGCGGCGGGGGTCAGCTCCACGCGCGGGGCATCGGTCATGGGCTGCCGCTCCTTGTCCCTTGTCACCGGGCCGCCGTCGAGGCGGGGGCCCAGTCAACTGCGGGCAAGGTTGCGAGGACGTTGCAGCAGGGGCCGGGACTCGAGGTGCGGAAGGGCGAGCACCGCACGGACCGCCTTGCCGTGCCGGCCGCTGCCGACGACTTCGAGGCGCGCGGCGAGGTGCCGCACCATGGCGAGCCCCCGCCCGCTGTCCCGTTCGGTGCTCGGCTTGAGGACCCGTGGGCCCTCGGGACTCGCGTCGTGGACCTCGACGGTCACTTGGTCGTCGGAGACCTCGAGGCGCAGACGGCACGGGCTGCGGCCGTGCTGGGTGGCGTTGGTGACGAGTTCGGACACGATCAGCGTGGCATCGTCCACCCGTTCGGCGTCCACTTCCTTCAGGTGCCGACGGGAGCGGGTCAGGAACGCGGAGGTCAACCTCCGGGCCCGGCCGGCCGACGCGGCTTCCTGCGGCAGTGCGTACTCAACGCGGGTGACGTGCCGATGGGCGCGCTGGTGCGCACGCATGGCGACTCACTTCCCTCCCCCGGGACGACCGGTGTGCTCGCGACGGAATGGGCTCACCGCGACGCCCCCGGCGTATCTCTTGCGTGGTCGATCCTGTCCCACCCTGATGCCCGCCCCTGCTGATCCCCAATCAGGATCCGGCAGGCGAGCATCCCGCTGCGACGCGGGAATGCGCACTGTCGTGGCCTGGACGAACACGTCCGTGGCGAACGCGCTCGTAACGAACATGCACGTAACGAACATGTTCGTTATGCTGGTCATATGACAGCTCATTCCGATGCCCCCCGCAGCCGCCGCGAGCGCCCGGCGAAGCCGGCCCTGACACGGTCCGGGATCGTGGCCGCCGCGGTGGCGATCATGCGCGCCGACGGCCTGGGCAAGGTGACCATGCGCCGCCTCGCCCGGGAGCTCGACACCGGCCCCGCCTCCCTCTATGTCTACGTCCGCAACACCGCCGAGCTGCACGCGGCGATCCTGGACGAGCTCCTCGGCGCGGTGGAGGCGGCGCCGGCCGACGGTGACTGGCGCGAGCGCCTGGAGCAGGTGCTCACCTCCTACACCGAGGTGCTCTTCCGGCACCGCGGTCTGGCCAAGGCCGCACTGGTGGCCCGGCCGCGCGGTGAGCACTACCTGCGGCTCATCGAAACGCTGCTCGCCCTGCTGGACGAGGGTGGGGTCCCGCCGGGTCAGGCTGCCTGGGGCGTCGACCTGCTGCTGCAGTACGCCACCGCTACCGCCGCCGAGCATGCCCCCGGCGACGGGGACGCCGAGGTCGCCCGTGAGGAGTGGGACGCGGTCGCCGGCGCCCTGCGGGGAGCCTCCGCGCAGACCCACCCGCACGTCGCCGGCCTTGCCGGGGAGCTCGTGTCCGGCAAGCCGGAGACCCGCGTCTCCTGGGGCTTCCGTGTGCTGATCGACGGAATTCTGCACACGCCAATCCCGGAGGGCAGCACCGGCGACACCCGCAACTGAGCGCGGACACCCCGCCGCCCCCCACCATCAGCAAGGAGCAACGCCATGACCACACGCCACCCCCACCACCCGCACCGCCCCCATCACCCCATAGCCATCGTCGGCGCGGGTCTCGGCGGCCTCACCCTGGCCCGTGTCCTGCACGTCAACGGCATCGACGCCGCCCTGTACGACCTGGAGGCCTCACCGGCGGCCCGCGGCCAGGGCGGCATGCTCGACATCCACGAGGAGACCGGACAGGCCGCTCTGCGCGCCGCCGATCTCTACGAGGAGTTCCGCGCGCTCGTCCACCCCGGCGGCGAGGCCATGCGCGTCCTGGACAAGGACGCCGTGGTCCGGCTGGAGGAGGCGGACGGTGGCGACGGCGGCCGCCCCGAGGTCGAGCGCGGCCAACTGCGCGACCTCTTGCTCGGATCGCTGCCCGACGGGGCCGTGCACTGGGGCGCGAAGGTCACCGGGGCGCGCCCGCTCGGCGGCGGCCGCCACGAGGTGACCCTGGCCGACGGCTCGGCCTTCACCACCGACCTGCTGATCGGCGCGGACGGTGCCTGGTCGCGTATCCGGCCCCTGGTCTCGGCGGCCACCCCTGCCTACTCCGGTGTCTCCTTCGTCGAGGTGGACCTCCTCGACGCCGATGCCCGCCACCCGGAGAGCGCCGCCGTTGTGGGTGGCGGCATGTTCATGGCCCTCGGCGAGGGCAAGGGATTCCTCGCCCACCGCGAGATCGACGGCAGCCTGCACGTCTACACCGCCCTCCAAGTCCCGGAGGGCTGGATCTCCTCCGTCGACTTCACGGCCACGGAGCTTGCCAAGGCCGTCGTCCTGGAGCACTTCGCCGACTGGGACAAGAGTCTGCAGGCGCTGATCGCCGACGCCGACGGCGCGCTGACCCCGCGCCGCATCCATGCCCTGCCGATCGGCCACCGCTGGGAGCGCGTCCCGGGTGTCACGCTGCTCGGTGACGCGGCCCACCTCATGTCCCCCTTCGCGGGGGAGGGCGCCAACCTCGCCATGTTCGACGGTTCGGAACTCGCCGGTGCCTTGGCCGCGCACCCCGGCGACACCGAAGCCGCGCTCGCCGCCTACGAGGAGGCGCTGTTTCCGCGCGGCGAGAACGCAGCCGCCGAGTCCGCCGACAGCCTCGTCCGCTGCTTCCGGGCCGACGCGCCGCAGGGCCTGCTCGACATGTTCGCGGGCAACTAGCCTTCGCGGCCGGGTGGTTGGCGGCCGGCCCGGCCACTGAGGCGCCCGGGCGCCGCGCTCCATCAGGGAATGCGCGCCACGGCGGCGTAGATCCCGCTCTCCTCCTGCTTCGGCTGCGCGGTGTCCCTGAACCACTCCGGGGCCGTCACCAGGCCCGGCTCCACGATGTCGAGCCCGTCGAAGAAGCGGCTGACCCCGGCGCGGTCGCGGAAGCCGAGCTGGATGCCGCCCTTCGCGTACTCCGCGGTGACCTGCGCGGAGAGCTCCGGGAAGATGTCGGACGAGGCGTGCGAGAGCACCAGGTGACTGCCCGTGGGCAGGGCGTCGACCAGCGTGCGCACGATGCCGTACGGGTCCTGGTCGTCGGGCAGGAAGTGCATGAGCGCGATCAGCGAGAGGGCGATCGGGCGCTCGAAATCCAGCAGGCCGCGGGCGTGATCGAGGATCTCGAGCGGCTCGCGGACGTCCGCCTGCAGGTAGTCGGTCATCCCCTCGGGGTGACTGACGAGGAGGGCTTCCGCGTGGCGGAGCACGATGGGGTCGTTGTCGGTGTAGACGACCCGCGCCGACGGCACGATGCCCTGGACGATCTGATGCAGATTCGGCGCGGTGGGGATGCCGGTGCCGATGTCGAGGAACTGGGTCATGCCCTGGGAGGCGAGCCAGGCGGCGGCACGGTTCATGAACTCGCGGTTCTGCCGCGCGCCTTCCTTCGCCTCGGGCGGCAGCTTCTCGCCCACCGCCTCGTCGACGGGGTAGTTGTCCTTGCCGCCGAGCAGCCAGTCGTAGACGCGCGCGGGATGCGGGTTGCTGGTGTCGATCGTCGGCCTGGGCACACCTGCGGTCATGACGCACTCCGTTGCTGCTGAGAGACGCTCGGGAAGCCGCAGTCTGCCACAGCAACATGACCTTGGGCATGGGTTGTTGGGGCTACGGTCGACGCAGGTCGCGAAGGGTTGCGGAGGGTCGCCGCTGCCTCACGGCCGGTAGAGATCGGGCAGGAGCGCCGCTGCCGCAGCGGGCGGAACACGACGCCGTCGCGACGGTATTTCCCGGGCCCGCAGTCGGTCGCGCCTGCCGCGTTCCGCGGCGCGGCGGCACGCGGGCTGCGCGGCGGCCCCGCACCGGGTCGACGCCCGCTCCTGCGGGATCTTCATGAGCGTCGACCCGGCCCTCGCGGCGCTGGTGGGCGGCCGTGATCAGCCCACGCCGAGCTGCCGCGTCGCCGCCTCGACCGTCTGGGCGAGCAGCACGGCGATGGTCATCGGACCGACGCCGCCGGGGACGGGGGTGATCAGGCCCGCGCGGTCCCTGGCGGTGTCGAAGTCGACGTCGCCGACGTTGCCCTCGTTGTAGCCGGCGTCGATCACCACGGCGCCGGGCTTGATGTCCGCGCCGGCGATGAAGCGCGGCTTGCCGACCGCGGCGATCAGGACATCGGCCTGCCGCACGATCGAGGGCAGATCGGCGGTGCGCGAGTGGCAGTACGTGACGGTCGCGTCCCTGCCCAGGAGCAGCATGCCCGCCGGCTTGCCCAGGATGGCGCTGCGGCCCACGACCACGGCGTGCTTGCCGGTGAGGTCGACGTCGTACTCGTCGAGCAGGCGCATGATGCCGCCGGGGGTGCAGGACACGAAGCCGGGTAGGCCAAAGCCCATCGCCGCGAACGAGTGCATGGTGACGCCGTCGACGTCCTTGGCCGGTGCGATGGCCTCGAAGGCGGCGCGCTCGTCGATGTGGGGCCCCACCGGATGCTGGAGCAGGATGCCGTGCACGGTCGGGTCCTCGGAGAGAGCGGTGATCGTCTCCACCAGGCCGGCGGTGGAGACCGAGGCGGGCAGGGCCACGTGCCGTGACTCGATGCCCGCCTTCTCGCAGCGGGCGCGCTTCATGCGGACGTACGTCACCGAGGCGGGGTCCTCGCCGACCAGGACGGTCGCCAGGCAGGGGGACGACCCGGTGCGGCGGCGGATGTCCGCGGCGGTCGCGGTGGTGGTTTCGAGGATGCGGCGGGCGAGGCCGGTGCCGTCCATGAGGCGAGCTGTCTGCGTCCGGGGCATGTGCCACTCCTGAGCTTCAGGGGGAATTGCCCAGGCGCGCGGCGGCGACATGATGTCAGGCCGCTCCCCGGTGGTACTCCACCTCAGCGCCAGTCACGGCCCGCCTCTCACCCTAAGGGACGGTTCGGCCCGGGAGGGCGCAGGTGCTCTGGATGTAGCTGAGCTTAACGGAAGTTCAGAACTCTTTGCTTGTCCTTTCAGGTCGGCGGCGGCAGGGTTCACTGAAGCGGCCGCAGAACACCGGATGACGACGGCCCCGACAAGGAGGGCCGACGATGAACGGCGTCACCGGACGAACCCGGGCAGCGGTAAGAGTGGGCGTGCTCGCCCTCCTGTGGGGATCCACCTTCCTCTGGATCGAACTGGCCCTGGAGGGCCTGACACCCGTGCAGGTCACGCTCCTGCGCTGCGCACTCGGCGCGGCGACCCTGATGCTCCTGCTCTTCGGCACCCGCGGCCGTCTGCCCGCCGACCGTGCGACGTGGAAGCACATCTTCGTCGCCGCCTTCTTCTGCAACGCCCTGCCCTTCGGCCTCCTCAGCGTCGGACAGCAGACGGTCGACTCCGGGGTGGCGGGCGCCCTGAACGCGACGACACCGCTGTGGTCCGTCCTGATCGGCCTCGCCATCGGCACGGAGCGCGGACTGCGCCCCGTCCGTCTCGCCGGACTCCTCCTCGGTTTCGCGGGTACGTCGCTGATCTTCGCCCCGTGGCAGCAGTCGGGGATGACGAGTTGGGGCGCCCTCGCGATCCTGGGCGCCGCGGCGAGCTACGCCGTCGGTTTCGCGTACATGGGGCGCCACCTCGTCGGCAAGGGCATGCCCACCCTCTCCCTCTCCGCGGCCCAGCTCGTGGCGGCCACGGGTCTGACGGCGCTCGCCCTGCCGGTCGGCGGTACGGCGACGGTCCACGTGGCTCCCGCGACCGTGCTCGCCGTGGTCATCCTGGGGGTCTTCGCCACCGGCGTCACCTTCCACCTCACCTACCGGATCATCGCGGACGAGGGCGCCACGAACGCGGCGACGGTCGGCTATCTGCTGCCGGTGGTCTCCGTGGCCCTCGGCGCCGTCGTGCTCGGCGAGGACTTCAGCCTCCGGGTGGCCGCGGGGATGGTGGTCGTCCTGCTCGGAGTCGGTATGACGCGTCGGCAGAAGCAGCTGCCGGACCGGCGGCCGGACCCCCAGTGTGATGTCCGAATTCCGCCAGCATCCAAGGTCGCGACACCGCACCGTTGAAGCGGAAGGAAGCAAGGAGAGGCAAGGAAAAGGAAAGAGGGAGGCCGCCATGACCGTCCACACGACCGTCGCCAGCCCGCTCGGCGAGCTGCTGCTGGTGGGGGAGCCGACACGGGACGGCGTCTCGCTGACGTCGCTGTCCATGCCCGGACAGCGGAACGCCCCGGCGGTACGGACCGGCCGGCCCCGCGACCCCGAGCGCTTCACCGGCATCACACGACAACTGGCCGCCTACTTCGCCGGTGAACTCACCGCGTTCGACATCGAGTTCACCCCGGGCGGCACCGACTTCCAGCAACGCGTCTGGCAGGCACTGGAGCGGATCCCGTACGGCACGACGACCACCTACGGCGCACTCGCCGAGCGGCTCGGCGTGGACCGAGCCCGCGTCCAGGCCCTGGGTGCCGCGATCGGCGCGAACCCGCTGCTCCTGGTGCGCCCGTGCCACCGCGTCATCGGCGCGGACGGCTCCATGCGCGGCTACGCGGGCGGCGTGGAGCGCAAGGTACGCCTCCTCACCCACGAAGGCGCCATGCAGCCCACCCTCGTCTGATCTGCCCTCCTCGCCGCACCCGCACGACCACGAAGGGCCCCCGACCATGACCGACACGACGCAACCGGCACATGCCGACGCGGGCGCGCGCGTCGCCGCCGAAGATTGGGACGCGCTGACCGCCGAGCTCGACGAGCACGGTCACGCCCTCACCGGCCGGCTCCTGACCCCCGAAGCGTGCCGTGACATCGCCGCCCTGTACGACGAGACCGACCGATTCCGCTCGACCGTCGACATGGCCCGCTACCGCTTCGGCTCCGGCCAGTACCGCTACTTCACCCACGAACTGCCCGACACCGTAAGGGAGTTGCGCGAGGCCTTCTACCCCCGGCTGCTGCCCGTCGCCCGCGACTGGGCGGCGAGGCTCGGCAAGCCCGCCCCCTGGCCCGGGAGCCTGGGGGAGTGGCTGGAGATGTGCCACGCGGCCGGGCAGGCCAAGTCCGCGCAGATTCTCCTGCGGTACGGCCCCGGTGACTGGAACGCCCTGCACCGCGACGTCTTCGGGGACATGCTCTTCCCGCTCCAGGTCGTCATCGGTCTCGACGCGCCCGGGACCGACTTCACCGGCGGCGAGTTCGTCATGACCGAGCAGCGCCCCCGCGCCCAGTCCCGCGCCTCGTCCACCACCCTGCCGCAGGGCCACGGGCTCATCTTCACCACCCGCGACCGTCCCGTCGCCTCCAAGCGCGGCTGGTCGACCGGACCGATGCGGCACGGCGTGAGCACCGTCCGCTCCGGTCGGCGGCACACGCTGGGCCTGGTCTTCCACGACGCGGCGTAAGTCCTGGTCGCCGAGCCGCCGAGCCGCCGAGCCGCCGAGCCGCCGAGCCGCCGAGCCGCCGAGCCGCCGGACCCGCGTACGCACCCGCTGTACGGGCCGGACGGAAGGCCGTACTCCAGCCGCACGCCGGGCGCCCCCGGCGGGCACCCCTGGCGGACACCGCCCCCGTGCGGTCTGCCTGCCCGCTCAGTACGCTCGCCGTACAGCAGACCCAGAAAGCACCGGCACACCATGAGCATCCTGAAGGACCGGGAAACCTCCCGCTCGCCCCTGATCGGCGCCGCCGATCTCGCCGCCCACGCCGACCTGCCCGCGCCCGCCGCGCACACCGAAGCCGAACTCGCCTCCCTCATCGGCCTGTTGACCCTGCCCGGGGCGCGCATCGAGACCGTCGCCGTCGGTCATAGCCGCGACACCGCGTCCCGTGCCGCCGCCGAAGCCTTCGCCGACGCCTGGACGGCCCGCGGCGGCACGGTCCTCGCCACGGTGAGCTGGCCCGAGACGGCCGCGTCCTGGCTGCGCCCCGCGCAACGCCTGACCGCGGAGCTCCCGGACGCTTGGGTCCTGGCCGCGGCGCCGCTCGGCCTCGCCCAGCTGGCCCGCCGCCTGCGCCGCTCCACCGACTGGGACCCGGCCCGCAGCTACGCCTTCGCCGGCCTCCAGGACTCCCGCATGCCCGCGCTCGCCGGGGCCGATGTGCTGCACGGCCTGCGCGGTGCCAGCGCCGACGGCGGCACCTGGGTCGTACGCCATGGCCGGCTCATCGCCCACCCGCCCGCCGAGGAGTCCGTGTGAGCGCCCTGATCCCCCGCCCCACCACGGAGATCGCCCCCGGCGCCGTGCACGTACCGCAGTGGCTCACCTTGCAGCAGCAGCGCGAACTGGTCACGGCGTGCCGCGGCTGGGCCACGGGGCCGGTGCCGATCCGCCACACCGCACTGCCGCGCGGCGGTGTCATGTCCGTGCAGACGGTGTGTGTGGGCTGGCACTGGCAGCCCTACCGCTACACCCGTACCGCCGGTGACGTGAACGGCCGGCAGGTCGCCCCGTTCCCGGAGTGGCTGGTCGAACTGGGGCGCCGGGCGCTGACGGCCGCGTACGCGGACGCTTCGGCCGCCGCGGCCTATACGCCGGACACAGCCCTGATCAACTTTTATGACGGGCAGGCCAGAATGGGCATGCACCAGGACAAGGACGAGCGGTCGCCGGCCCCGGTCGTCTCCCTGTCCATCGGCGACACCTGTGTCTTTCGCGTGGGCAACACAGAGACCCGTACCAAGCCCTACACCGACGTCGAGCTGGCCTCCGGAGACCTGTTCGTCTTCGGCGGCCCCTCGCGCTACGTCTTCCACGGCGTGCCCAAGGTGTACGAGGGCACCGCCGACCCGGCGTGCGGTCTGGCCTCGGGCCGCCTGAACATCACGATGCGGGTCACCGGCCTGACCGGGTGAGTGACCGGGGCGGCTACTCGAACCGCGAGACGTCGCCCGCGCCGCGGCGCACGATCTCGGCCTCGCCGTCGGAGAAGTCGATGACCGTGGTCGGGCTCGTGCCGCAGTCGCCCGAGTCGACCACGGCGTCCACCTGGTGGTCGAGCCGCTCCTTGATCTCCCAGCCCTGGGTCAGCGGCTCCTCCTCGTCGGGCAGGAGCAGGGTGCTGGAGAGCAGCGGCTCGCCGAGCTCGGCGAGCAGTGCCTGCGTGACGACATGGTCGGGGATGCGGACGCCGACGGTCTTCTTCTTGGGGTGCAGGAGCTGGCGCGGCACCTCCTTCGTCGCGGGCAGGATGAAGGTGTAACTGCCGGGCGTCGCCGCCTTGATCGCACGGAACACGTCGTTGTCGATGTGCACGAACTGGCCCAGCTGCGCGAAGTTCTCGCACACCAGGGTGAAGTGGTGGCGGTCGTCGAGGTTCCGGATCTTGCGGATCCGGTCGAGGCCTTCGCGGTTGCCCAGCTGGCAGCCCAGCGCGAAACAGGAGTCCGTCGGATACGCGACGAGCGCGCCGGAGCGGATGCTGTCGGCCACGGTGCTGATGCTGCGCGGCTGGGGGTTGTCGGGGTGCACGTCAAAATACTTGGCCATCCGCCGAGCGTACGTGATCGCCTCAGCGGTCCCCGGCTTCCCCGGGGCGCGCACCCGGGCCGCCCGCCCGGTGCGGGCCGCTAGTCGTCGTCGACGACGGTGATCAGCGCGAGCGTGATGTTGTCGGGGCCGCCGGCGTCGATGGCGGCTCTCCACAGCTCGAAGACCGCGCGGCCGCCGTCGTGGGCCGTCAGCAGCTCGTCGAGGGTTTCCTCGGGCACGGGGTCGGTCAGACCGTCCGTGCACACAAGGAAACGTTCACCCCCGACGAGCGGCACCGTGCTGACGTGCGGGGTGACCGCGCTGAACCGGAGCGCGCCGCCGAGTGCCTGCGTGACGATCGACGTGGTGCGCCGGCCCGGCGCGGGCGGCGGGCTGTCGTCCACGCTCACCTGGCGCAGCGTGCCCGGGGCGCCGGGGCGGCTGACGTCGAGCACGCGGCTGTCGCCGACGTTGAACACGATCAGCTCGGAGCCGAGGACCACGACCCCCGCGACCGTGGTGCCCATGGTGGCCAGCTCCGGATCGTGCTCGGCGGCGTCGTACACGGCGTGATTGCAGGCGTTGAGCGCGTCGCGAACGGCCTGCTCGCTGTCCAGCAGCGGCCCGAGCGACGCGAGGCGCCGCGCGACGAGGCCGCTGGCCACCTCGCCGCCGGGCTGGCCGCCGATGCCGTCGGCGACCGCGACGACGAGGGGATTGCCGAGCGGGAAACCCAGGGTCTGCGGGTTCTCGCTCGTGGTCCCGCACAGTGTCCACGGGCCGACGGCCAGGCTGTCCTCGTTCTGATCGCGTACGAGCCCGGGGTGGCTCAGCGCGGTGACTGTGGTGTACGGCATCCTGGTCCGCCTCTCCGCAACGGCAGGCGTATCTCGCACCACCATTGTCGCGCCGCGAGCCGCCCGCGGCTCAGTTGCTGCCCGTGGTCACCCTCTGCCGGGCGGTGACCGGGCGTGCCATGGTGGGGGATCGGCTGGTCTGGACCAGTCTTCGGTCGCGGTGAGGAGCGTACGCATGCGCGGTACAACGGTCTTGCCCGGTGAGGGGAACAGCGGATTACCCGGCGGTGAAGGCATGCCGACCCATCGCCTGGAGGTGCCCATGCCCAATGCGCTGCCGTTCGCCATCGGCACGTTCGACACCATCGGGCCGATGTCGCGTGCCCCGTTCCCGCACCGGCACACCTTCCACGAGATCGTCCACATCACCGGCGGCACCGGCGAGCACGTCGTCGATCTGGGGCGCTTCGCGCTGCGGCCGCCGAACCTGTGTTTCGTCGCCCCCGGCCAGGTCCACCACTGGGAGGGTGTCACCGGACTCGCGGGGCACGTCATCCTCTTCACCGACGACTTCCTCCTGGACCACCCGGCGGACCGCTCCGCGTTGCGCGTGCTCGGACGGCGCTCCTGGCTCGAATTGCCCGGCGAGGCGGCCGAGCGGACCGAGCGGCTCATCGCCGAGCTCGACGGCGAGTACCGGGCGGGGGCCGACGGTTTCCAGAGCGTGCTGCGGGCCCTGCTGCACGTCCTCGTGGTGCGGTCGGCGCGGCTGCCCGCACGGCATCCGGCCGCCGCGGGGGTCGAGCCGCGTTCGCGGTCCGGCTCGGTCGCCGCGGAGTTCGTGGCCCTGCTGGGCACCCCGGAAGGCGCCCTGCTGTCCGTGCACGCGTGCGCGCGGCATCTGGGCGTGTCGGTGAGCTACCTCGGCGAGGCGGTGAAGGCCTCCACCGGCCGCACACCGGGCGAACTGATCCGGCAGGCCCGCGTGCACGAGGCCAAACGCCTGCTGCTGCGTACCGAGTTGTCGGTACGTCAGGTCGCGGCGCGGGTCGGCTTCGGTGACCCGGCCTATTTCTGCCGCTTCTTCCGCCGCGAGACCGGCGCGCGGCCCGGAGACTTCCGGCGCGGCGGCGGCGATATTCACCACGACCACCGCCTTGAGTCCATCGCCCGCGCCCATCGCCGCGCATAGCTTCGGTGCCGATCCGGAACCCACCCCACCCCCCTGGAGGAGCGATGGAGCACGAGAGCGGCACGACCGGTGACGGCACGGGCGACGGCGGCGGCGACCCGGGCAACAGAGGCGGCAACAGCGGCGGTCCGAGTCGCAAGACCGTCCTGAAAGCGGCCGCCGCGGTGGGCATGGCCCTGCCCGTGGCCCTCATCGGGGTCCCCGCCCTCGCCAGGACCGCGGGGGAGCGGGGCGTCACGCCCGAGGCGACCCCGGCCTGCGACGACGGCGACGACCCCACACCCCCGCAGATGGAGGGGCCCTACTTCAAACCCAACTCCCCCCGGCGCACCTCGCTCCTGCAGCCCGGCACACCGGGCACCCGGCTCACCGTCACCGGCTACGTCTTCGGGCGTGCCTGCCTGCCGATATCCAGGGTCCTGCTGGACTTCTGGCAGGCCGACACCTACGGGACCTACGACAACACGGGATTCCGTTTCCGGGGGCACCAGTTCACCGACGCGACCGGCGCGTTCCGGCTCACCACGATCGTGCCCGGCCTGTATCCGGGCCGCACCCGGCATCTGCACGTCAAGGTGCAGGCACCCGGCCGCCCGGTTCTCACGACGCAGCTGTACTTCCCCGGCGAACCGCGCAACAACACGGACCCGCTCTTCGACGCCCGGCTGCTCATGAACGTACGCACCGTCGGAAACGCGAAGGAGGCGGACTTCGACTTCGTGCTGAACGTGCCGCAGTAGCCCGCCCGCGGGGGCGGCTTCCTCAGTCGCCCCCGCCGCCTCCTCCGCCGCCCCCGCAGCCGGAACCCCCCGAGTCGCAGTGGTCGGAGGAGTCAATGCCGTTCTCCAGGGCGTTGCCCATGCGGAGCAGTTTCCGGCCGAGACCGGACGGAATCAACTGCGCCTCCATGACACCGCGCCGGACGGTGCCCTTGGGCAGGACCTCGGGGCCGCCGCACACGTACGCCGGCAGGTTCTCGTCCTCCTCGGCCGCCAGGAGCCGCTGTTTGCCGACCCGGGTCAGCTGGTGCCTGGCCCTGGTCACCAGACCCCACTCGGCGAGCCGGTCGGCGATCTGTGCCACCTCGTCGGACTCCCGCAGCTCCGCGCACACGGACGCCGTGCCGCGGTTGCCCCGGCACGCGGCGACCAGGGCGCGCTCGACCGGATGTGCCGGCGGCTCCCCGTCCACGGCGTCCACGGCGTCCACGGCGCGCACCCGCGACGCCCTGAGCCTGAGCAGCCCGCCCTCGGCAAGCGCGATCAGCGCGCACTCGACCACCCGCCGCGGCCCGCCCGCCAGATACGCGACGTCGTACACATCAAGGGCCCGCCGTGCTCCCACCGCCGTCGTGGCCCGCCTGAAGTACATCCGCATGCCCCCGCCCCCTTCGGACACCCCGTCTTTCGGCTGTGGTGCCCGACGGCGGGAGCGCACATCCCTCCCCCGGCCGCTTCAGAGCAAAACTTGAGGGTCCCGGCCTCACCCGCCTCTCTTGACAGCGACCGCCCCACGGCGACGCTTCACGGCCGACGACCTGACGCGAGTGGCCGCGTCGCGCCGGATGCCGGCAGCGGACGAGTAGCCCCCTTCGGCAGCAACCCGGGACTGATCCAGATCGACGGTTGGGAGACGATGCCGCCCGGCGACGTCTGCCAGGCCGTCCAGCGTTCGGCCTATCCCGACCGGTACGCGCAGTGGGAGCAGTTCGCCCGCGACCTGCTCGCGCAGGAAGGGCCCTCGGTCCCGCCGATCCCCTGACCAGTGAAAGATCCGCGACTGTGGGTGGCGACGGAACGTGCGCCACCCACAGTCCTCTCGGCCGTCGTTCCGGGGTAACGGCGGCAGCCTCAGCGGCACCGACTCCGCTGAGGCCGAACAGGGGCAGGGTCTGGGCAACCCTGCCGGCCTCAGGCGCGTGGCGGACATGAACGAGCTGAGTCACCCTTTGCTTCCGCCCGAACGGGGTCCGCGGATGCACCGGTCCGCGAAAATTTTTCACCCCTCGTCCTGGACGTCCTCCAGGCGGACCCGCAGAGTGCGGATGCCGCGCCGCGCATGGCTCTTGACCGTGCCCAGCGGCCAGCCGGTCCGCTCGGCGATCTGGGGGTGGGTGAGGTCCTCGTAGAACGCCAGGCGCAGCACTGTCCGCTGCGGGGCCGGAAGCATCGCCAACTCCTGTGTCAGCAGCGCCCGGTCGACCGCGTAGTCCATTCCCTCGGTGGCGCGGTGGTCCATGGTCGCGTACTGCGCTCCGACCCCCTCGACCAGCGCCGCCCGGCGGGTGCGCGCCTCCAGCGCGTCCGCGATCCTGTGCCGGGTGATGCCGGTCAGCCAGGCTCCGGGACTGCCGAGTTCGGGCCGGTAGCAGGACCGGCCGCGCCAGGCGGCGAGGAACACCTGCTGGGTGATGTCCTCCGCGTCACGGCTGTCGCCGAGCGCGCGCTGGGCCAGGACGTGCACCAGAGGGCCCCAACGGCGGTACGCCGAAGTGAGGTCGGCTTCGTCGCCGCCGGCCGGGCCCGCGTCCGGACCGGTGGTCACCGGAGTGCTCATCGCCGCTTCGTCAGCTCCTCCCGACGATCACAATCGTCGTCCGACCGGACAGAAACACGCAGTCGCGCCGTACCCTCGGCCGCGATCCGGTCATCCTGAAAACAGCCGCTCGCGCACGGCAACTCGCATCGGTTGTGCGTCGTATCGTGACCGGATGAGCGAGGGCAAGCACCGCGAGCGGGACGACCGGCCGGCGGGCGGCGGAGTCACCACCGGTGAACTGGCGCGGCGCCTGGGGGTGTCACCCACGACATTGCGCACCTGGGACCGCAGATACGGTCTGGGCCCTGCCCGACGCGATCCCGGTCATCACCGCCGCTGGTCGGAGCGGGACATCGCCGTCCTCGCGGAGATGGGGCGCCTCACCTCGGCGGGAGTGCCGCCGGCCGAGGCCGCCGGGGAGGCGCTGAAGCTGCTCGACCCCGGGACGGCCGCCGAGTCCGCGCCCGGCTCGGTCATCCGCACGGCTCCCGTGCCGCGAGCGAGGCGGTCCGCACGGCCGGTACCGCCGCATGCGCCCGACGCGCTCGTCCGCCGGCGAAAGGGCCTCTCGCGCGCCGCCGTACGGCTCGACGCGCCCACCATGCAGGAACTGCTGGCCGACGTGGTGGAGAGCGAGGGCCTGGTCACCGCGTGGCAGGAGGTGATGGTGCCGACCCTGCACGCGGTGGGCCGCAAATGGGAAGAGGCCGGTGACCGCTACGTGGAGGTGGAGCACCTGCTGTCCTGGCACATCTCCCGCACCCTGCACCGCTGCGCCACCGAGGCCGAGGACCCGGCCCCGTCGAGCGCGCCGGGAGCGCGGGCGCCCCTCGTGCTCGCCTGCGTACCGGGCGAACAGCACTGCCTGCCGCTGGAGGCGCTCAGCGCGGCCCTCGGCGAACTCGGCATCCCGCAGCGCATGTTCGGCGCGGCGGTACCGGTCGAGGCGGTCTCGGCCGCCGTGCGCAGGACGGGCCCGCCGGTCGTCGTCCTGTGGGCGCAGGCCCGCTCCACCGCGAGTGTCCCGCTGGCCCGGCACATCGCCGACACCCGCTGGGGGGTACGAGGTGCCCGTGGCCGGCCCGTGGTCATGCTGGCCGGGCCCGGCTGGGCCGGTCCCGCGGTGCGCGGTGCGCTGCGCCCCGGCAGCCTGCGCGAGGCGCTGTCCCAGATCGGCAGAGTGCGCGCGTCCGCCTGACGCCGGGGCCATCGCTCACCGGTGGTTCAGGCCGCCGCCTCCAACGGCGTGCGCAGAGCGCTGCGTTCGTCGCGCCAGGCGGACAGGAGCCGGGCGCCCAGGCGGTCCTCCAGGAAGCCCGTGGCCTCGATGCCGAAGACCACGTCGGACTCCAGGCCGGGTTCGCTCGCCAGGAGGCCGCCGATCACGTCGCGGCGCACCACCTGCTCGTGCACGGCGTCCGCCTCCACGTGCTCGTCGTAGAACCGCTCGGCCGCCTGCCCCGCGCCGCACCTGCGCATCGCCTTGGCCAGGCGCCGCGAACCCGGCGACGAGGTCACCTCGACGGCGGCGAAGTGACCGATGAGGGCGCCGCGCAGCGATCGGTGCAGGCCGAGCAGGGACATCAGATTGACCGTCGCGAGCACCTCGGCGGGCGCGGCGTCCAGGTAGTACCCGTACGCCGTCTCCAGGGCGAGGTCCTCCATGAGGTCGGCGTACAGCTGTGCGTGGATCTCCTCGGGGCGTCCGGCCCCGAACTCGTCGAACTCGACGGCCACCATGCCCGCCTTGGCGCGGCCGTGCAGCCGCGGGATGACCCAGGCGTGCGGGTCGGCCTCCTTCAGGTGGTACAGCGAGCGGGCCGCCGCGTACTCCCGCAGCTGCCACAGCTCGCCGTCGCGCTGGAGATGGTGGCCGACGCTGGTGCGGCTGTACCCGACGGGCTCCACGAGGAGCTCGGCCAGGGCGTGCTCGGCGCTGTCCGTGGACCGGCAGTTGGCGCGCAGGGCGCCGAGGAAGCGTCCTTCGAGCGCGCGGCGCAGACCGAGCAGCTCGGGGTCCCATTCGAGGTCCTCGCGGACACCGTCGAAGCCTTGGTAGTGCAGCTCGTAGAGCAGGTAGAGGGCGAGCTGGAGATCGTCGCCGTAGGGGTCGGCGTCGTGGGTGTCCAGGGACAGGGGGCCCGGGCTCCCGCCGCCGCGCAGTGTGTCGACCACCAGGCGGGACAGCGTGCCGCGGGGCTCGGGAAGGGGAGGGCTCGTGCGGCGTGACTCGCGGGGGGCGTCGTGCGTGGCGAGGCTCTGGATCTCAGCGGGCATCGGTTGATTCCTCCCCTTCGGAGTCCTGGTCGTGGTCCTTGCCGGTGCGGGTCGTGGTCCGGGCGTCGGTGCCGGTTTCCGGTTCGGCGTCGGGCGGGGCGTTCTCGTCCCTCCTGACGCGGCGGCGGTGGCTGGTGTCGCACCACGGGTAGGTCCGGCTGCGGCGGCAGGTGCAGATCGCGGCGGTGAAGCGCCGGGAGGCGATGACCCGGCCGTCGTCCCCGACCACTTCGACGGGTCCCTCGACGAGCAGGGGCCCCTCGGGGTCGATGGTGACGCGGCGGGGCCGCTGCTCTCGTGCGGTTTGCGCGGGCTCAGGTGCGTTCGGCACGGATGACCACCAGCTCTTCCATGTGCTCGCCGTCCTCGCCGTCCAGCATTCCCCGCCCGCGCAGGTAGGAACGGCGCGAGCGCAGGACGGGGCCGAAGGGGATCCGGGCCTGGTCGGCGACCGTGGTCTCCAGGCCCTCCTCCGTGAGGCGGCGCACGGTGGCGTCCGGGTCGCACAGCGCCGAGTGGACCAGGAGCAGCACGCCTCCGGGGCGCAGGGCCGCGGGGGCCGCGGCGCAGATCCGGTCGATCACCGCGCGGCCGTCCTGCCCCGCGTCCCAGGAACGGGCGGGGCCGCGCCGGGGCGGCCGCACGGAGGGGGAGGGCACGTACGGGGGATTGCTCGCCACCACGTCGTAGGTGCGGCCGGGCACGGCGGCCGTGAGGTCGCCCCGCAGGACCGTGATGCGCTGCCGCGTCACCATCGCGTTGAGGCGGGCGGTCAGGACGGCGCGCCGGGCGATGTCCACCGCCGTCACCCTGGCGCCGAGCCGCGCCGCGTGGACGGCCAGCGCGCCGCTTCCGGTGCCCAGGTCCAGTACGTCGGTGTCCGGGCCGATGGCCTCGCGGCCGAGCGCGCGGGCGAGGAGCTCCGTGTCGTCCTGCGGTGCGTAGACCCCGGGGAGGGTCAGCAGGCGTCCCGGGGCAGCCGGGACGGTCGTGTCGGCGACCATCACTCACCTCCGCTCGTCGTGGACCGCGGGGAGCCGAACCCGCTCCCGCCAGGCCCTCTCACCACATTCCGCTGTTCCGGCACCGGCCACCACTCGGGTGATGACGCACGGTGACAAATCGGGGCGACTGCACGCACCTGTGGCCTCATGAGTTCCTTTGGATGCTCGGCGCTCGCTCGCGCGACTTTCGGTCCCCAGGTGCCCGGTGATCCGTGCCGCACACGTGAGAGGTCCGCGGAAGCCGCGGACACGGCACCGCGCCGGGCGGGGGACAGGGGCGGGGATTGCGCCGGTGCAGCCCGGGTACGCGGCCATCCCTGCCACCCGGTGCAACAGCTGTGGGTGCCCCGAGACAGAAAGGGCGTCATGCCGCGCAACATCTTCGTACTGGGCCTCGACGAGGCCAACCTGCCGACACTGCGTGCCGTTCCCGGCGCGCAGGACTACGTCTTCCACCCTCTGCTGACCGTGGAGGAGCTGCAGGAGGGCGAGGTGTCGGTCCCCGGGCTGCTCGCCGAGGCGGAGCGGGTCCTGGACGCGTTCGACGGCCACATCGACGCGATCGTGGGTTACTGGGACTTCCCGGTCAGCACGCTGGTGCCGATCCTCAGCGAGCGCTACGGCACGCGCAGCACCAGTCTCGACTCCGTGGTCAAGTGCGAGCACAAGTACTGGAGCCGTCTGGAGCAGCGGAAGGTCACCGACGCTCATCCGCCCTTCGGCCGTGTCGACACGGAGAGCGACGATCCCAAGCCGCCCGAGGGCATGGACTTCCCGATGTGGCTCAAGCCCGCGCTGTCCTACTCCTCGGAACTGGCGTACGGGGTCAAGGACCAGGAGGAGTTCTCCGAAGCGGCCGCCCGTATCCGTGAGGGGATGGGCCGCATCGGGCGGCCGTTCGAGGACATCCTCGGCCGCGTCGAGCTGCCCCCGGAGATGGCCGACGTGGGCGGCCAGGTCTGCCTGGCCGAAGGCGCGCTCAGCGGCATCCAGGTCGCGGTCGAGGGCTACGTCCATGAGGGCGAGGTCACCGTCTACGGCATCATCGACTCGATCCAGTACCCCGACTCACCGTGCTTCCTGCGCCACCAGTACCCGTCGCGGCTCCCCGAGCCCGTGCTGGAGCGGCTGCGGGACATCTCGGAACGGGTGATGCGTCGAATTGGCATGAACGCGGCGACTTTCAGTATCGAGTACTTCTACGAGCCGCGGTCCGACGAACTCAACCTCCTGGAGATAAACCCGCGCCACTCCCAGTCACACGCGGAGATGTTCGAGTACGTCGACGGCGTGCCCAACCACCACTGCATGCTGAGCCTCGCACTCGGCAAGGACCCCGAGCTGCCCTACCGCAAGGGCGAGTACGCCACGGCGGCCAAGTGGTACTACCGCTGGTTCGCCGACGCCACGGTGCACAACGTGCCCTCGCGCAAGGACATCGAGAGCATCGAGCGCCGTATCCCCGGGGTGCGCATCGACGTGGTGCCCGAGGAAGGCCAGCGCCTGTCGGACATCTCCCAGCAGGACAGCTACAGCTACGAAGTGGCCCACATCTTCACCGGAGGGGACAGTGAGGAGGACATGCGGGCCAAGTACGACCAGTGTGTGGCGGCCCTCGGACTCACCTTCGACGAGGCCGAACCCGGCGGCCGCGAGACGAAGAACGACTGAACCACCGTCACCACCGCAACACGAAGGAGCGTCCCCGGTTTGCGCTACGTGAACGACCTTCCGTACGAGACCAAGGAAGAGGAGAACGTCACCATCCCCGTGGCGGACGGAACCCGCCTCGCGGCCCGCATCTGGCGGCCGACGTCCTCCGACCAGGATCCCGTCCCCGCGATCCTGGAGTACATCCCCTACCGCCAGCGCGATCTGACCGCCGAGCGCGACTCCATCCACCACCCGTACATCGCCGGGCACGGATACGCGTGCGTCCGTGTCGACATTCGCGGCACCGGCGACTCCGAGGGCGTGCTCAGGGACGAGTACCTGGAGCAGGAGCAGACCGACGCCGAGGACGTCCTGGCCTGGCTCGCCGACCAGCCCTGGTGCGACGGCACCACCGGCATGATGGGAATCTCCTGGGGCGCCTTCGCCGCGCTCCAGGTCGCCGCGCGGCAGCCGGAGAGCCTGCGCGCCATCGTCATCGCGTCCTTCACCGACGACCGGTACGCCGACGACATGCATTACATGGGCGGCGCCCTCCTGTCGGACAACCTCGCCGAGGCGGGCACCATGTTCGCCTACGGCACCATGCCCCCGGATCCGGCCGTGGTCGGGGACCGGTGGCGCGACATGTGGCACGAGCGGATGGAGGGCACCCGGCCCTGGGTGCTCGAATGGCTGCGGCACCAGCGGCGCGACGACTACTGGCGGCACGCGTCGGTCTGCGAGGACTACCAGGCCGTACGCTGCCCCGTCCTCGCGTCGAGCGGCTGGGCGGACGGCTACTCGAACGCCGTGACCCGGCTGCTCGGCAACCTGGACGTGCCGCGCAAGGGCCTGATCGGCCCCTGGTCCCACAAGTTTCCGCACCTCGGCGAGCCAGGGCCCGCCATCGGCTACCTCCAGGAAGTGGTGCGGTGGTGGGACCACTGGTTGAAGGGCGCCGACAACGGCGTCATGGAAGGCCCGATGCTGCGGACGTGGATGCAGGACAGCGTGCCGCCCTCCACGTCGTACGAGGAACGCCCCGGCCGCTGGGTGGGGGAGCCGTCCTGGCCCTCCCCGCACATCACTCCCGTCAAGCGGCGCCTCACGCGCCACGGGCTCTCCGCGCCGCTCACGGCTGCGGAGGCGTCGGCCGGCGACGCGGGTCCCGGTGAGGGTCTCTCCGTCCAATCACCGCTGTCCGTAGGCCAGTTCGGGGGCAAGTGGGCTTCCTACAACGCGCCCCCCGACCTGCCCTACGACCAGCGTGAGGAGGACGGTGGCTCGCTGGTCTTCCAGACCGACCCGCTGGTCGAGCGCACGGAGATCCTGGGTTCGGCCACCGTCGAACTCGACCTGGCGGTCAGCGAACCCGTCGCCATGGTCGCGGCCCGCCTGTCCGACGTGGCCCCCGACGGCAGCGCCACCCGCGTCAGTTACGGCCTGCTCAACCTCACCCGCAACGACGCGCACAGCGATCCCCGCCCCCTCGAACCCGGCCGCCGCTACCGCGCGGTCATCCCCCTCAACGGCGTCGCCCAGGCCTTCCCGCCCGGTCACCGCATCCGCCTCTCGCTCTCCACGTCGTACTGGCCGCTGGCCTGGCCGCCGCCCAAGCCGGTGCTCATGACCGTGTACGAGGCGTCGAGCACCCTGACGCTCCCGGTCCGCCCGGTGGAGGAGCCCGACGCGGTGCCCGCGCGGCCCTTCGACGAACCGGAAGGCACACGGCCGCGTACCTCGACCCAGCTGGTCGCCCCCGAGGAGCGCTGGCAGGTCAAGCGTGACCTGGTCGACTACGCCGCGGAGCTGGAGATCGTCAAGGACCGGGGCACCGTGCGCATCGACGACATCGGCCTCGATGTCGGCCGCCGGGCCTACGAGCGCTACAACTCCGTGGCCGAGGACTTCACCTCCGCCACCGGGGAGTCGGCCTGGACGATGTCCTTCCGCCGCGACGACTGGGACGTACGGGTGGAGACCCGCACCGTCCTCAGCTGCGACGAGGGCCACTTCATGGTGGACGCCACCCTGGACGGATACGAGGGCGACCGACGGGTGTTCTCGCGGACCTGGAACGAAAAGGTGCCCCGCGACTTGCTGTGAGCGGGCTGCCGAATTCGCGGCGGCGAGACGGCCGGAAGTTTCTGTTTGGCCCCCATTCGGCAGGGCACCCGATGCGTTGGAGGTTGATCATCCCCTCCCGCCATGAGAATCCCCGACTTCCGGGGAAAACCAATTCGAGGAGTTCTCGATGAGCAACGAAATCTGGAGCTACACCCCCACGGCCGGGCACGGCCCTGACGCCGACCTGGCGGGGTACAAGGTCGAGGCCGCGGACGGCCACATCGGCAAGGTCGACAAGCACTCGAACGAGGTCGCGAACCAGTACATCGTCGTCGACACCGGGCCGTGGATCTTCGGCAAGAAGGTGCTGCTGCCTGCGAGCACCGTCACCGCCATCGATCACGAAGACCGGAAGATCCTGGTCTCGCGGACCAAGGAGCAGATCAAGGACGCTCCGGAGTTCGACGAGGAGAAGCACTTGGGCGACCCCGCCTACCGTGACCAGATCGGCGGCTACTACGGCGGTCTGGGCCCGGGTCACTGACCCGGCCGGGGGCGTGAAAGCACCGCCCCGGTGACACTGAATGGCGTCCGAGGCACCTGGTGCCTCGGGCGTCATTTTCTTTTCACGGAACTGTGGCGATAAATTCCGCCGGCGGTGTGGCGGTGTGGCGGTGAATCGGTTGAACAAGAAGCGGCCTCTGCTTTCCCGTCGGCCTCGTTCTCATCCTTTTCACCCCCAGTTTTCCGCGTTTTCCGCCTGGAGCGGATAATCCGGGCCCGGCAGCGGCTGCTCGCTCAGGCGACGCGGGCGGCGATGGCCCGTGCGCACTCCAGGGACTCGGTCCGCGTCGTGTCCACCTCCATGTCGTAGAGCACGCCGCGGTGGACCAGCTCCGCCTGCGATGCCGCCATCCCGGCGACCCGGTCGCCCCGCGCCGTCTCCCGGCCCGCGGCGACCGTGCCGTCGCAGCGGACGCCGACCCAGAGGACCGCCAGATCGCCGAGTGACTTCTGCCAGCGCTCCCGGGACGCCGGGCCGCCGAGGAAGACCTCGTCGACGATGACCCTGGCGCCGGCCCGGGCCATCGCAGCGATCCCCGCGATCCATGCCGCCTCCAGTGCGCGGAACTCCGGGCCGACGCTCACCTCGCCGTCCGCGGCGACCTCGATCCCGTCCGACGCGGTCCGCAGGGACGCGGGCAGCGCCTCGACGAACGTGTCGCACCCGAACGTCAGCCACGGATCCGGAAGCACCGCCTGAAGACACCGTGCGATGCCGGATTTGCCGGAGCTTGAACCACCGTTGAGGACGATCACTTGAGTAGTCACCGCGCCACGGTAGAAGCAGCACGGCGCCGAGCGAAACGATTTCCCGCGTCTGCGGCCCCGGTCAGCCCGTGCCGTCGTACGGGCTGATGCGGCGGTAGGCGGCGCGTGCGTACAGGACGCGGCCCGTCGTCGTGCCGATGAGGGCGGCGCCCAGCAGGCAGGCCATCCACTCGGGGTCGCGGTGTCCGGCCCAGGAGATCTCCCCGACGGGATGGACGGCGAAATAGTTCAGGAGCATCCAGCACAGCAGGGCCGTCCCCGGCGCCGCGGCGAACCTGCCCCGCACGCCGAGCAGCGCGGCAAGCACCGAGAGAGCCGCGAGCGCGAACCCCGTGCGGTCGAGCGCCCCGACCAGATCGAGCACGGTCACCAGCGCGAACGTGCCCGCACAGGCTGCCGTCCAGAGGAAGGGCGTGGCCACGGGTTCGGGAACGACCCGTACGCCCTTGGCGATGTACCGCCACTCCAGCACCATCGACTCCTCCCCACCGCCGGTCCGCCGGGGCGCCGCTGCCCCGGGGACGTCCATGACCGGCGCCGCCCGCAACAGGACCGACGCACCGTGGATCGGGCACGGGCAAGGTCCCGGCCAGATTGTCGCACCAGATCCGGAGTGGTCTCTCGCTCGTCGTGTACCCGTCATAATTTCCGGATGGACCTCGCCCCGGCCCCCGAGCACCCCGCGACGCGACGGCGCGCCCGGATCGTCGTCGTCGGAGCGGGACCCGCGGGGCTCACCGTCGCCAACATCCTGCGTGCCGCCTCGGTGGACTGCGTGGTCCTGGAGACGGAGAGTCGGCAGTTCATCGAACAGCGGCCCCGCGCGGGCTTCATCGAGGAGTGGGCGGTGCGCGCCCTGGAGCAGCGGGGGCTCGCCGACCGGCTCCTCGCGCACGCGCAGACGCACGGCGCATGCGAGTTCCGCCTGGCGGGGGAGCGCCACCGGTTCCCTTACGGCGAGCTGTCGGGGCACCGGCACTTCGTCTATCCGCAGCCCCTGTTGGTGACGGACCTGGTACGCGCCTATGCCGACCGCGCGGGCGGCGACATCCGTTTCGGCGTACGCGACGTGAAACTGCACGGCATCGACACGGACCGCCCCTCGGTGTCGTACACGGACCCGGAGACGGGCGAGCGCATACGCGTCGACTGCGACGCCGTCGCGGGCTGCGACGGCGCGCGCGGCGTGACCCGCACCTACGCGGAAGCAGGGCAGGCCGGCGTTGCCCGGCACGACTACGGCATCGGCTGGCTCGCTCTCCTCGCCGAGGCGCCGCCGTCATCGGACTGCGTCGTCTTCGGCCTCCACCCCCGCGGCTTCGCGGCCCACATGGCCCGAAGCCCCGAAATCACCCGCTACTACCTCCAGTGCCCGCCCGGCGACGACTCCGGGAACTGGCCGCACGAGCGTGTCTGGTCCGAACTGCACGCCCGCCTCTCGGCGGCGGGGGCACCGCCGCTCACCGAGGGGCGACTGATCGAGAAGCGCGTCCTGGACATGCACAACTACGTCGTGGAGCCCATGTCCCACGGGCGGCTGTATCTCGCGGGCGACGCCGCCCACCTCGCCGCTCCGATCGCCGCGAAGGGCATGAACCTGGCGCTGCACGACGCGCTGCTGCTCGGCGACGCACTCGTCGCCCTGTGCACGCAAGGGGACGACAGCGCC
This sequence comes from Streptomyces longisporoflavus, assembly GCF_014649775.1. Taxonomy (GTDB): domain Bacteria; phylum Actinomycetota; class Actinomycetes; order Streptomycetales; family Streptomycetaceae; genus Streptomyces; species Streptomyces longisporoflavus. The sequence goes on from NZ_BMTR01000006.1 coordinate 461,118, forward strand.
CTGAACGGCTACTCGGCGGCCTGCCTGCCGAGGGTGTGGCAGTACCAGGAGTTCTCCCAGTGGCTCTCCGAGCTGCTGCACGGGACGTCGTCGGGCGACCCGTTCCGGGCGGGCATCGCCGCCGCCAGGCTGCGCAGGATTCTCCGCTCGCCGGCCGCAGCGGCCGCGTTCGCCGAGCTCTACATCGGAAAGGGCGCCGGCGACTGACCCGCCCTCGACCTCTACCGCAACGTTAGGATTGCTGTTCGCGGGGTCGGCCCGCGCCCCCCGCACCGCACTTTTCGCACGCCCCGGGTGATGCCAGGCGCTGCCCGAGCACGACAGGTACCTCTCTTGTCCACGTCCGCACTGTCCCCGGCCGCCCGGCTGCGCGGTCTGCGCCCCGACTGGCTGTCCGACCCGAAGGTCTGGCGCACCGAGGCACTCGCCGGTCTGGTGGTCGGTCTCGCGCTGATCCCCGAGGCGATCTCGTTCTCGATCATCGCCGGGGTCGATCCGGCGATCGGTCTGTTC
>NZ_BMTR01000007.1 GCF_014649775.1 Streptomyces longisporoflavus
GCTTCGCCCAGCCCACCGAACTCGACCTGCAGACCTTCAACGGCCGCCACCCGGTCGAGCTGATCGGCGGGGTGCGCTTTCCCGCCATCGGCGAGCTGCCCTACCTGCTCACCCTGGCCGGACATGGCTTCTACTGGTTCCGGCTGCGCAAGGATCCGGCGTAGGCTCCACCCCTGCTACTCCCGCGCGGGGCGGTTTCCACCGCCCCGCCCCGGGAACTCTCCCGCACGACCGGCACTCCCGCACTCACCCCTGTCCGCACCGCGGAAAGGACGCGACGCCATGTCGGAAGCCGTCACCCGCCCGGGCATCACCGCGGACGCGCTGCTCGCCTCGCTCGATCCGCTGCTGCGCGCGTGGCTGCCACGACAACGCTGGTTCGCGGGCAAGGGCCGCCCGATCAGCGACTTCAACCTGGTCAGCGCGACCGAACTGCTGCCTCCCACCGCTGAGTCAGGCTTCCTGCACCTGCTCATACAGGTGCGCCAGCCGCTGGTGCCGGGGCTTGCCGGCGGCTCGCCCACGCTGCCCCCGGACTGCTATCAGCTCCTCGTCGGCGCACGGCGCGAGCTGCCGCCACGGCTGGCGCCCGCGCTGATAGGCCATGTGACGCAGGGCCCGCTCGCCGGGTACACCGTCTACGAAGCGCTGCACGACACCCGTATGTCCGGTTTCCTCCTTGAAGCCCTGCGGATGCAGGCGCGCATCGGCAAGCTGCGCTTCGAGCGGGACCCGCGCAAGGACATAGACGACGGCCTCGCACCGCGCGTGCTGGGAGCGGAGCAGTCCAACTCCTCGCTCGTGTACGGGGACACGTTCATCCTGAAGCTGTTCCGCCGCATCGTGCCCGGCGTCAACCCGGACCTGGAACTGCCGCTGATGCTGGCCCGCGAGCGCTGCGCCCGGGTGCCGGCCCCCGCCGCCTGGTTCCTGGCGGACGTCGGGGACGAGGCGAACGTACTCGGCGTGCTCCAGCCCTACCTGAAGGGCACCGCCGACGGCTGGGAGCTTGCCCTGCGGGAGCTCGCGGCCGACCGGGACTTCAGCGGCGAGGCGCGGGCTCTCGGGCGTGCGACGGCCGAGGTGCATCTGGCGCTCGCCCGCGCGCTGCCCGCCGTCACGCTCGGCCACGCCCAGATGGAGCTGATCGCCGAGGGCATGACCGGCCGCCTGGATGCCGCGGCCAAGGCGGTGCCGGCCCTGCGACCGTACGCCCCCGCCCTGCGCACGACGTTCGAGGCGCTCGCCGACCTGGGCCGCGGCGAGGGCACGTGGACGGCGCAGCGCATCCACGGGGACCTGCACCTGGGACAGTGCCTGCGCTCGCCCGCCGGGGAGTGGTCGCTCATCGACTTCGAGGGCGAGCCCTCCCGGCCGCTGTCCGAACGCAGGATGCCGCAGCCGCCGGTGCGCGACGTGGCGGGCATGCTCCGCTCCTTCGACTACGCGGCGCGCTCGCGGGAGCCGTGGGCGCCACAGTGGGCGGGCGACTGCCGGGCGGCGTACTGCACGGGATACGCGGAGGTCGCGGGCCGCGACCCGCGCATGGACCCGGTCCTGATGCGTGCCTACGAAACGGACAAGGCGGTCTACGAAGTCCTCTACGAGGCCCGTCACCGCCCCGACTGGCTCCCCGTCCCCCTCTCCGCGGTCAAGCGCCTCGCCACGAACGGCCCCGCCACCGAACAGCACTGACCCGCCCATCGCCCAGGAGGCTCCCCCGTGACCCCCCGCTCGCAGCCGCGCAAACCGTCCGACGAGGCCAGCAAGAAGAGCAGGCGGAAGCCGGAGCCCGCAGGCCGGGCACCCGTGCCGCCCCGGCAGAAGCAGCGCAAGAGCAGCAGCCGCCCCGCGTCGCCCGTTCCCCCCGCCGACCGGGCCCGGCTGCTCGGCGGCACGCACCACGACCCGCACGCGGTGCTCGGCGCCCACGTCGTGCGCGAGGGCATCGCCTTCCGCGCCCTGCGGCCGTACGCGCGCTCCGTCACCGTGGTCGCCAAGGATCTGCGGGCCGAGTTGCAGGACGACGGGGACGGGTTCTTCTCCGGGGTGCTTCCGCTGCGGGAGGTCCCCGGTGACTACCGGCTGCTCATCACGTACGACGACGCCGAGCTGGAGATCCACGACGCGTACCGCTTCCTGCCCTCGCTCGGCGAGTTCGATCTGCATCTGATCGGCGAGGGCCGGCACGAGCAGCTGTGGCACGCCCTCGGTTCACGCCCGATGGTGCACGAGGGAGCGACGGGGACACGGTTCACGGTGTGGGCGCCCAACGCTCTCGGCGTGCGCGTGGTGGGGAGCTTCAACTTCTGGGACGGCGCCGGCTTCCCGATGCGCTCTCTCGGCGGCAGCGGCGTATGGGAGCTGTTCGTGCCGTCGGTCGGCGAGGGCGAGCTCTACAAATACGAGATCACGCGGCCCGACGGCTCGAAGACGCTGCGCGCCGACCCGCTGGCCCGCCGCACGGAGACCCCGCCCGCGAACTCCTCCGTCGTGCACGAGTCGCATCACGAGTGGCATGACGCCCGGTGGCTTGAGCGCAGGGCGGAGGTGCCCGTCCACCAGGCGCCGTTCTCGGTGTACGAGCTCCATCTGGCCTCCTGGCGGCCCGGACTGACGTATCGTCAGCTGGCCGAGCAGCTGCCCGCGTACGTGGCCGACCTGGGGTTCACGCATGTCGAGCTGATGCCGGTCGCCGAGCACCCCTTCGGCGGCTCCTGGGGCTACCAGGTCACCGGTTTCTACGCGCCGACCGCGCGTCTCGGCACGCCCGACGACTTCAAGTTCCTCGTCGACGCGCTGCACGGCGCGGGCATCGGCGTCCTGATGGACTGGGTGCCCGCGCACTTCCCGCGCGACGACTGGGCCCTCGCGGAGTTCGACGGGCGCACCCTGTACGAGCACGAGGACCCGGGCCGGGCCGCGCACCCCGACTGGGGCACCCTGGAGTTCGACTACGGCCGCAAGGAGGTGCGCAACTTCCTTGTCGCGAACGCCACTTACTGGTGCGAGGAGTTCCACATCGACGGCCTGCGCGTGGACGCCGTCGCCTCGATGCTGTACCTCGACTACTCGCGCGAGCACGGCGAGTGGACCCCGAACGTGCACGGGGGCCGCGAGAACCTCGACGCCGTCGCCTTCCTCCAGGAGATGAACGCCACCGTCTACCGCCGCGCCCCCGGCGTCGTCACCATCGCCGAGGAGTCCACGGCCTGGGACGGCGTGACCCGCGCGACGCACCACGAGGGCCCCGGCGGCTTCGGCGGGCTCGGCTTCGGCCTGAAGTGGAACATGGGGTGGATGCACGACTCGCTCGACTATGTGTCGAAGGAGCCGGTGCACCGCAAGTTCCACCACAACGAGATGACGTTCTCGATGGTGTACGCGTACAGCGAGAACTACGTCCTGCCGATCTCGCACGACGAGGTCGTCCACGGCAAGCGGTCCCTGGTCTCCAAGATGCCCGGCGACTGGTGGCAGCAGCGCGCCAACCACCGCGCCTACCTCGGCTTCATGTGGGCCCACCCCGGCAAGCAGCTCATCTTCATGGGCCAGGAGTTCGCCCAGGGCGCCGAGTGGGCGGAGGGGCACGGCCCGGACTGGTGGCTGCTCGATCCCGCGTACGGTGCCGAGGCCGATCACCGGGGCGTGCGCGACCTCGTGCGCGACCTCAACACCGTCTACCGCCGCGAGCCGTCCCTGTGGCAGCGCGACACGGACCCCGGCGGCTTCGCCTGGGTGGACGGCGACGCGGCCGAGGACAACGTGTTCGCGTTCCTGCGCTACGCCGACGAGGAGGCCGGGAACGCGACCGGCGCGCCGCTCCTGGCCGTCTCGAACTTCTCACCGGTGGTGCGGCACGAGTACCGCCTGGGCGTGCCGGGCGAGTTCACCGCCTGGCACGAGATCCTGAACACGGACGAGGCCCGCTACGGCGGCGGCGGCGTCACCAACCCGGACCCGGTCAAGACCGAGCCGGTGGCGTCGCACGGCCGCCCCGCGTCCCTGCGCCTCACCCTGCCGCCGCTGGCCACGGTGTGGCTGCGACCTGCTTGAGCGCCACCGGCAGCTCCCGCGCGTGCAGGATGCCGAGGCGCTGCGTGGCCCGGGTGAGGGCCACGTACAGGTCGCTCGCGCCGTAGCTGCCGGGCTCCACGACCAGAACCGTGTCGAACTCCAGGCCCTTCGCCTGACGCGGATCGATCAGTACGACCGACCGCGTCAGGTCCGGGGCCTCCCCGGCCGTCACACCGGGGAGCTGTGCGGCGAGCCGAGCATGCAGCTCGCGAGGGGCGATCACCGCGAGGCGGCCCTCGTCCCGCGCCTCGGCCGCCACCGCGTCGGCGACGGCCGCGGCGAGGTCGTCCGTGCGGTGCGCCCACGGGAGCACACCGGTGGACCGCACCGAACTCGGCGGCTCGAAGCCGGGGTGCTCGACGCGGGGCACCTCGGCCGCCACGTCCATGATCTCCTGCGGCGTGCGGTAGTTCACGCCGAGCCGGTTGTACTCCCAGCGGTCCTCGACGTACGGGGCGAGGATCGCCTCCCAGGAGCCGCAGCCACCGGCCTCCGCCGTCTGCGCGGGGTCACCGACCAGCGTCATCGAACGCGTCGGGCAGCGCCGCATGAGCAGCCGCCAGGCCATGGCGGAGAGCTCCTGCGCCTCGTCCACGATGATGTGCCCGAACGCCCAGGTCCGGTCCGCCGCCGCGCGCTCGGCGGCGCTGCGGTGGTCTTCCTCCTCCTGGCGCTCGGCCATGCGCTCGGCGTCGATGATGTCGTGCGCGAGCAGGACCTCTGATTCCTCATCGTCCTTGTCCTCGAACTCGTAGGTCCGAGAGGCGTACGAGACATCGAGCACGCCCTGTGCGTACGCGATCTGCTTGGCCCGCTCCGCCTCCGCCCTCGCCCGCGCCGCGCTGTCGTCGTTGCCGAGCAGTTCGGCGGCCTCGTCGAGCAGCGGGACATCGGCGGCCGTCCACGCGGCACCGCGCGGGCGCCGCACCAGGTCGGCGTCCTTGTCCGCGAGGTGCGTCGGCTCCTCCAGGAAGTCCGCGAGGAAGCCCTCAGGGGTGAGCTGCGGCCACAGCTCCTCGATGGCCGCGTGCACCTCGGGGCTCGCGGCGATCGCCTTGCCGAGCTGGGCGATGTCGTCGGGGCCGAGGAAGTTCGGGCCGCCGTACGGGTCGGCGCCGAGCCGTTCGGCCAGCTGCTCGGTGAGCATGTCGATCACGCGGAAGGCGAAGTGCGGCCGGCCGAGGTTGTGCGGGACGTCCGCCTCACGGGCCGCCTCGCGCGCCTCGTGTGCGATCGTCCAGTCCAGGATCAGGTCGCCGTCGTCGTGCTCGATGACGATCGGGGCTCCGGGCTCGGGGGTCTGCTGCCGGTCGCGCAGGGCGGCGGCGAGCACGTCCGCCATCTCCGCGCGGCCCTTCACCTCGGCTGCCTCGGGGGTGTCGGTCCCGGTCGCGCTCACACCGGGGAACAGCTCGCCGACCGTCGAAAGGAGCACGCCGGTCTCGCCGAGCGCGGGCAGGACCTCGCTGATGTAGCCGAGGAAGGCGGGGTTCGGGCCGACGATCAGGACCGCGCGCTTGGCGAGCAGCCGGCGGTGGGCGTACAGGAGGAACGCGGCGCGGTGCAGCGCCACGACCGTCTTGCCGGTGCCGGGGCCGCCCTCGACGACCATGACGCCGTGGTGCGGGGCCCGGATGATGCGGTCCTGCTCGGCCTGGATGGTCTGCACGATGTCGTGCATGCGCCCGGTGCGGGCCGAGTCGAGCGCGGCGAGCAGCACCTCGTCGGCGTTCGCGCCCTCGTGTCCGGTGCGGGTGGTGTCGCCGAGATCGAGGATCTCGTCGTGCAGGGCCGTCACGTCGCGGCCCTGAGTGGTGATGTGCCTGCGCCGGCGGAGCCCCATCGGCGTATGCCCGGTCGCGAGATAGAAGGGGCGCGCGACTTCGGCACGCCAATCGATCACGAGCGGGGTGCGCTCGACGTCGGACGCGCGGATTCCGATGCGTCCGATGTGGTGATCCCGGCCGTCGCGGAATTCGAGCCTCCCGAAGCAGAGGCCGTTCTCTCCCGCGTTGAAGGCGGCCAGCAGTCCGGACCGCTCGGCCACCAGGACGTCACGCTCAAGCCTGGCCTGCAGACCGTTGCCGACCTGCGTCAACGACGCCTGCACGGCGGCTTGCGCCTCCTCGCGCAGCGCGTCGAGGCGCGCGTACAGCCCGGAGACGAATTGCTGCTCTTCCCGCAATTCCTCGGTTGACAATTCAGCCCCTCGCCAGTTACAGTGCTCTTATACAGATTCTCGCGATTCCGTTCTGCCCAAATGGGCAAGGGGTCGCGAAAGGATCCAATATACGCGAAGAAATACCCCGGACGTCAATTCGTCCGGGGTATTTCTCTTTCCGCGTACGGCTTCTCTGCGTCAGAGCACGTCGGCCTCGGCGAGGTCGGCGAGGAGCTTGCGCTTGGGTCGGGCGCCCACCATGGACTTCACCGGCTCACCGTTGCGGAACACCAGCAGGGACGGCACCGAGAGAATGTTGTACGCGATCGCCGTCTGCGGGCTGCTGTCCACGTCCACCTGCACGATCTTCAGCCGGTCCGCCTCCTCGCGCGCTATCTCGCCGAGCACCGGCGCGAGCTGCCGGCAAGGACCGCACCACTCCGCGCCGAACTCCACGAGCACGGGCAGCTCCGCCTTGAGCACCTCTCCCTCGAAGTCCGTGTCCGTCACCTCGGCCACGCCGTCCGCCTTGACCATTCCCATGTCCGCGCTCCCTCTAGCCCGTCAGCTCGCACTGCGGGTCCGGACCCCCCGGAACCGCTGCCTCGGCGCGCACCAGCTGCGCGCCCACCTGTTCCCGCACCGCACTCAACTCGCTTATCAGCGCGTCGAGTTCAGCCAGCTTGCGGCGGTACACGTCCAGTGACGCGGGACAGGAGTCGCCCGCCGGATGCCCCGAACGCAGGCACTCCACGAACGGCCGCGTCTCCTCCAGCTCGAACCCGAAGTCCTGAAGGGTCCTGATCTGCTCAAGGAGACGCACGTCGTCCTCGTCGTAGGTGCGATAGCCGTTGCCGCTGCGACGAGCGGGCAGCAGCCCCCTTGACTCGTAGTACCGAAGCGTCCGCGTGGTGGTGCCGGCCCGCTCCGCAAGTTCGCCGATGCGCATGCGTACGACGGTAATCCTTGACGTGGGCGTCAAGGCCAGTGCGCCGGTCCGGATCGGTCAGTGCGCCGGTTCGGGCGCGCGGACGGACTCGATGATGGCCGTCCAGCCGTCCGCGCCGTGCCCCTTGGCGATGGCCCGGTCCAGGACGGCCTTGATGCCGTTGAGGGACTCCACGTCGAGACCCCGGTGTTCGGAGGCGTGGATGATGTGGTCGACGTTGGCGGCCTCCGTGACGAGCGGGGCCTGTTCGCCCGGATACTCGCCGGAGTCGACCTCGATCGCCGTCGACTCGATGGCCGGCGGGAAGATGGAGAGCAGCGCGCTCAGGTAGGGGGCGAGATCCGCTCCCTTCACGCCGTCCGCCCCGGCAAGCGCGAACGCGTGCACGAGACCGGACATGCTCGTCCAGAAGAAGTCGAGCAGGGCGTTGTCGTAGACGGCCGCGAGACCGTGGTCCTCGCCCAGGTGCACGGTGTTGCCGCCGAGCGCCTTGAGCGTGCTCGCGTGCCTCTCGTACACGGACTTCGGTCCGCTGTGGAAGAGCAGCGCGTCGGCGGTGCCGATCACCGTGACCGGCACCATGATCGCGCCGTCCAGGTAGTCGATGCCCTGCTCGGCGGCCCAGGCGGCGGCCTCGCGCGAGCGCTCCGGGGTGTCCGACGTGAGGTTGACCAGGACGCGACCCGACAGGTCCGCGGCGATCGGGCCGAGCACGGCCCGCGACACGTCGTAGTCGTAGAGGCAGACGACCACCAGGTCCGAGGCGCGGACCGCGTCGCCCGCGGTGGCGGCGCGCGTGGCGCCCCTGGCGACCAGGTCCTCGCCCTTGCCGGGCGTGCGGTTCCAGACGGTGGTGGGGTGTCCGGCATCGAGAAAAGCGCCGGCGAGTGCCTGCCCCATGGCGCCGAGGCCGAGGACAGTGACGGAGGTAGTGGTATCGGCGGGAGCGGCTGAGGAGGTGTGGCTCTGGTTCGTCATGACGACCATGCTTGACGGGCGCCCACTTGCTCACAAGTACCGACTATTTAGTCAGGTACTTACGAAAAGGTAAGCATGCGGGGGGAGTTGGGCGGCCGTCTCAGCCGAAGGACGGCTCGCCGTACGGCCGCTTGAGCTCGTAGAAGTCCGGTGTGCCCGCCATCAGGACCACCCCGTCCCACAGCCGCCCCGCCGCCTCTCCTTTCGGCGCGGGCGAGACGACCGGGCCGAAGACCGCGCCGACTCCCCGTACGGAGAGCACCGGCGTGCCGACCTCGGGGCCGACCAGCGCGAGGCCCTGGCGGTGAGAGGCCCGTACGGCGGCGTCGTACTCCTGCGTCCAGGCCACCGACGCGAGCTCCGCGGGCAGTCCCGCGTCGGCGAGCGCCGGCTCGATGCCGTCCCACTCTCCGCGCTCGTGCAGCCGGACCCCGAGCGCGTCGAGATACGTCCCCAGCGCGTCGTTCCCGTACCGCTCGTCCACGGCCGCGCAGACCCGGCCCGGCGCCCGCATGTAGTCGCCCCACTCGCCACCGGGGTCCTCGGGGTCGACGTCGAGGTGTTCGTTCAGCACCGACAGGCTCATCACGCGCCACCGCACGGTGACGTCCCGCACCCGCTCCACCTCGCGGAGCCACCGCGAGGCGAGCCAGGTGTACGGGCATACGGGGTCGAACCAGAAGTCGGCGTTCGGCGGCACGGTCACCCAGCTACCGTACGAGACAGGCCGGTCAGTCCAGCTTGCCGGTCAGCCCAGTTTGAGTACGCCGATGGCCTGGTCGGCCATCCTTGCCTCGCCGTGGGCGTTCGGGTGCACCGGGACGAAGTTCGTGCCGAAGAGCACGGGCTCGATCCAGCGGGTGCCCTTCGGCTTGCAGGCGTCGTGCCCCTCCGACGCGGCGGACAGGTCGACGTACGTGGCGCCCGTCTCGGAGGCGGCGCGCTGCACGGCTCCGTTCAAGTGGGCCTGAAGATCCCGCAGATAGGGGACGTCTCCGGTGGCGATCGGCATCTTGGCGAAGCAGGTGGGGTCGGCCTTGGCCGGGACGATCCACGGGTAGCCGAGGATGCCGATACGGGCGTTCGGGGCCTTGGCCTTGATGTCCCGCAGAGCCTTCTTCAGCGCGGGATACGTATTGGCGTCGATCTCCTCGGTGAACTTGTCCCCGTTGGCGTCCTTGCAGGGGCTGCCCTTGCCGCCGGAGAGCACGCCTGCGCTGCCGCAGGCCAGAATCGCGCCGATGAAGGTGTTGTTGTCGTTGCCGCCGATGGTCAGCGTCACCACGTCGGTGTCTGCCTTGACCGCGTCGAGCTGCGGGGCGACGCCGGGGTACTGCGAGCCCGCGAAGTCCTTGGTCTGGGCTCCGCCGCAGGTCACGTCGGTGAGCTTGGCGCCGGTGCGGTTGGCCACGATGTGCGGGTAGTTGGCCGTCGAGCGCGCGCAGAGAAGCGGTGCGGTCACGTCGAGGGGCAGGACGCCGGATCCGGCGCTGTAGCTGTCGCCGAGGGCCACGTAGTCGAGCGGTTCGCCGCTGCTGCCGGTCGCTTGGGCCGGCGCCGCGGCCAGGCCGAGAGTGGCGGTTCCGACGGCGGCGAGGGCGGCTGCGACGCGGAGGGAGAGGGTGCGGGCGCGGCTGCGGGTGCGGGTGAAGGCCTGAGGGCTGGTGCGGGCGCGTGCGCGGATCACCATCTGGAGTCTCCTTTGAATCCGATGGGGGGTCAGTCCCGGCGAGGAGCGATCAAGCCGCGGGCGCCAACAGCCTTGCTGCGTGGGGGTTTTGGGCAGGCTTCAGCGGCTTTCGGCGGTTCTTGGTGGTACAACGCTGAAGTTACTGGCAGGTTTGAACAACAGTCAACAGTTTGCGCACGGGCCCACCTAGATGGCCGAATGCTCTGCGAACGCATGCCTCACACGCGTGCAGAATTCCTCCACCTCGCCCGGCTCCGGTTCCTCGCCCGTCGCGAACATCGCCGCTTGGAGGGCAGGTCCGTACGCGTTGCCGTGACGGTCGATGTCGGACGTACGGGCGGGCTGCACCACGAAGTGGATGTGGCCGGGCACGCGACCGGCGTGGGACCAGAGGCAGACGTAGACCTGCTCGCACTCGTCGCCGACCGCCGCGCGCAGGGCGGAGGTCACCCGGGTCAGCAGCGGCCCGAGTTCGGCACTCTCATCCGCGTTCATCTCGTGTACGCCGGTGATGTGGCGCAGCGGCTTGACGATGAGCGTGCCGGTGCCGAGCGGGCCGACGCAGTGCTCGACGGTCCAGTGCGCCGTGCGCAGCAGTGTGCCGCCGAGCAGGGGGGCGGTGCCGTCGGCGAGGTCGCAGGCGAGGCAGTCGCTCCCCCGCGTCGGCTGCGCGCGCTCTTCCGGCTTCACTTGTCCACCCGGTACATCCGGATCTCGCGGTTCACGAAGAGGTGGACGTAGCCGCAGCTCCAGCAGATGAGTCCGGTCGCCGACTCGTTGGCCCACGCCAGGTTCATGAGCTCCATGCCGGAGCTGTTGAGCTTGACCTCCCGGTCGCGGAACAGATCCCCCTTGCAGACCTGGCAGTTGATCCACATTTCCCCGATGGCGGCTCGCCTCGGCTTGTTGCCCATGGGACCCCGCCCCCCTTCCCCGTATCCCGTATCCCCGTGGCCTTGCTGAGTTGCTGTCTTGCTGAGTTGCTGAGTCGCTGAGTCGCTGACCTTGAGGCTATCCGGCACGGAGAAAGCGGGCGGGCCCACCACGGTCACCCTTCCGACCGTGGTGGGCCCGCCCGCCTCACTCGCCACCGAGCCGGTGGCCGACGGCTAGGCCGTCACTGACTTCTTCTCGCTGCTCTCCGGCTGCGAGGGCACGCCGTCAGCGCCGTCTGCGCCGTCAGCGCCCTCTGGGCCCACCGTCCCGGACTCGGAGGCGCCGTCGTCGAGCAGCGTCTTCTCGTCGAACGGCAGCCGTCCCGCGAGGACGTCGTCGACCCGCTGCCGGTCGACCTCCTTGGTCCACGTACCGATCAGGAGCGTCGCCACCGCGTTGCCCGCGAAGTTGGTCAGGGCGCGCGCCTCGCTCATGAAGCGGTCGACGCCGATGATCAGGCCGACACCGTCCACCAGGGCCGGCTTGTGCGACTGGAGACCGCTGGCGAGGACCGCGATGCCCGAACCGGAGACGCCCGCCGCGCCCTTGGACGCGATCATCATGAACAGGAGCAGGGAGATCTGCTCGCCGACGCCGAGCGGCTGGTCCATCGCCTCGGCGATGAAGAGCGACGACATGGTCAGGTAGATCATCGTGCCGTCGAGGTTGAAGGAGTAGCCCGTCGGGACGGTGATGCCGACGACCGGGCGGCTGACGCCCAGGTGCTCCATCTTCGCGATGAGCCGCGGAAGGGCGGACTCGGACGAGGAGGTGGAGAGGATGAGCAGGAACTCGCGGCCCAGGTACTTCAGGAGCTTGAAGAGGTTGACGCCGGTCACCAGGCGAAGCAGCGTGCCGAGCACGATGAGGATGAACAGCGCGCAGGTGACGTAGAACCCGATCATGATCGTGGCAAGCGCCTTCAGGGCGTCCGTACCGGTCTCGCCGACCACCGCCGCCATCGCGCCGAACGCGCCGATCGGGGCGGCCCACATGATCATGGCGAGCACGCGGAAGACCAGCTTCTGGATGTGCCCGATGCCGCGCAGGATCGGCTCACCGGAGCGGCCCATGGCCTGCAGCGCGAAGCCCACCAGCAGCGCGACGAGCAGCGTCTGCAGCACCTCGCCCTCGGTGAAGGCGGAGACGAGCGTCTTCGGGATGATGCCGAGCGCGAAGTCGACGAGACCCTTGTTCGCCTCTTCGGCCGCGTCGTGGCCCGCGCCCTTCTCGGAGTCCGTGATGTCCATGCCGGAGCCCGGGTGCAGGATGTTGCCGACGATCAGGCCGATGGCGAGCGCGACGACGGACATCGCGACGAAGTACGCGAGTGCGAGGCCGCCGACCTTGCCGACCTTGGCGGCCTTGCGGACCGAGCCGACGCCCAGGACGATCGTGCAGAAGATGATGGGCGAGATCATCATCTTGATCAGGTTCACGAAGCCGGTGCCGAGCGGCTTGAGCTCCGTGGCGAAGTCGGGGAAGAGCAGTCCGACACCGATACCGAGGACCACGGCGATGATGACTGCGATGTACAGGTAGTGGGTGCGGTCCCGTTTGGCTGCGGGAGCCTTTGCCACCTGGCTGTCGGTGGTGTCGGCCACGAGGGCCCTCCTTGAACGACTACGTCGGCGTTTTCGGCCAGTGCGTGCGGCTCACGTCCTGGGCAGGCGGATCTCGGGTGACTATCTCTCGCCCTGTGAGGGCGGTCACCCTTACGTTCATTTAGTTCGCGCTTATACGGCCAGGCAGACTTGCACCATGTCCCTCGCCCGCCCGCCCCGGCCGCGCAGCCTCGCCGGGCAGCTCTTCGCGATGCAGATCGTCCTGGTCACCGTGGTGGTGGCCGGATGTGCACTGTTCACGTTCCTGAGCGACCGGCAGCAGGCCGAGGAGGGCGCGCGCCGCCAGGCGACGGCCGCGGCGAGGGCGGTGGCGGACTCTCCTTCGGTACGCGAGGCCGTGCGCGGCCGGGATCCGACGAGGACCCTCCAGCCGTACGCGACCGACGTGCTGCACCACACCGGGGTCGACTTCGTCACGATCATGGACAAGGGCGGCATCCGCTGGACGCACCCCGACAAGGAGCAGATCGGCGAGCGCTTCCTCGGCCACCGGGCGGAGGCGCTGCGGGGCCGGACCTTCACCGAGATCTACACGGGGACGCTGGGCCCGTCCGTACGCGTGGTCACGCCGATCAGGGCCGCTGACGGCAGTGGCCGCATCACCGGCCTGGTCAGCGCGGGCATCACCATCGAGGAGATCAGTGAGACGGCGCGCGACCAGCTGCTCGCGCTGCTCGGCGTCGCGGCGGGCGCGCTCGCGCTGGGCGGTGTCGGCACCTACGTGATCAACGCACGCCTGCGCCGCCACACCCACGGCATGAACGCCGCCGAGCTGAGCCGTATGCACGACTACCACGAGGCGGCGCTGCACGCGGTGCGCGAGGGGTTGCTGATGCTGGACGGGCAGCGGCGCATCGCCCTCATCAACGACGGCGGGCGCGAGCTGCTCGGTGTCTCGGGCGGCCTGGTCGGCCGGAACGTCGCCGAGCTCGGCCTGCCGGTGCCGCTGACGGGCGCGCTGCTCGCGGCCGAGCCGCGCGTCGACGAGCTGCATCTGACGGCGGACCGGGTGGTCGTCGTGAACACGTCGCCGGTGTCGAGCGGTGAGCGCCGGGGCACGGTGGTCACCCTGCGCGACCACACCGAGTTGCAGGCCCTCACCGGTGAGCTGGACTCGGAGCGCGGCTTCACGCGCGCCCTGCGTTCGCAGGCCCACGAGGCGGCGAACCGCCTGCACACGGTGGTCTCCCTCATCGAGCTGGGCCGCGCGGACGAGGCGGTCGACTTCGCCACGGCCGAGCTCGAACTCGCCCAGGCGCTGACGGACCAGGTCGTCGCGGCGGTGAGCGAGCCGGTCCTCGCGGCCCTGCTCCTGGGCAAGGCGGCCCAGGCGAACGAGCACGGCGTGGAGCTCGTCGTCTCCGCCGACAGCAGCATCGACGACGGCATGCTGCCGCCGGAGCTGCCCGCGCGCGACCTGGTGACGGTCCTGGGCAACCTGATCGACAACGCGGTGGACGCGGCACAGGGCTCCCACGCGGCCCGCGTGACGGTGACGGCACGCGCGGACGGGACGGGACTGACGCTGCGGGTATCGGACACGGGCCCCGGCGTGGACCCCGTACACGCGGAGGCGGTCTTCCAGCGCGGTTGGTCCACGAAGGCCACGTCGGGCCGGGGCCTGGGCCTGGCACTGGTCCACCAGACGGTGACGAAGCACGAGGGGACACTGGAGATACGGGAGGCTCCGGGGGGCGGCGCGGAATTCGAGGTCCGCTTGCGGACGAACGCCGCTTCCGGGGTCTCCGCGCGGCCGGGCGCCGCTTCCGTGGCTCCCGCTGGGCCGGGCGCCGCATCCGGGGCTCCCGCGGCGCCGGACACCGCATCCGGGGCTCCCGCTGGGCCGGGCGCTGGTGACGAGACGTCCGCGCGGCCGGGCGCCGCTTCCGTGGCTCCCGCTGGGCCGGGCGCCGCTTCCGTGGCTCCCGCTGGGCCGGGCGCTGGTGACGAGACGTCCGCGCGGCCGGGCGCCGCTTCCGTGGCTCCCGCTGGGCCGGGCGCCGCTTCCACGGACGCCGCGACGCCGGATGCCGGTGACCAAGCGTCCACCACGCCGGATGCCGCTGCCACGGCCACCACGACCCCCCGCACCGACGACAAGGCGCCCCCCGCGCCCCGTCCCGGTGACCAGGCGTCCGCCCCCTCGGACGCAGCAGACGGAGGCACCAAGTGACAGAGCCGATTCGGGTCCTGGTCGTCGAGGACGATCCCGTGGCCGCGGACGCGCACGTGCTCTACGTGAACCGGGTGCCGGGCTTCCGGGCCACCGGGAAGGCACACAGTGCCGCCGAGGCGAAACGGGCCCTGGACCGGACCGAGGTGGATCTGCTCCTCCTCGACCTCCATCTCCCCGACGGCCACGGCCTCCAGCTGGCCCGCACCCTGCGCGCCGCCGGTCACCGCGCGGACGTCATCGCCGTCACGTCGGCCCGTGACCTGGCGGTCGTACGCGAGGGCGTCTCGCTCGGCGTCGTCCAGTACGTACTGAAGCCCTTCACCTTCGCCACCCTGCGCGACCGCCTCACCCGCTACGCCGAATTCCGCACCGCCGCGGGCGAGGCCACCGGCCAGGACGAGGTGGACCGCGCCCTGGCCACCCTCCGCGCGCCGAGCCCCGCCGCTCTGCCCAAAGGGCTCAGCGGCCCCACCCTGGAGAGAGTGACCCGCACCCTGCGTGACGCGCCCCCCGAGGGCGTCACCGCCGCTGCCGCCGCCGAGACGGTGGGCATCTCCCGCATCACCGCGCGCCGCTACCTCGAACACCTGGTCACCACGGCCCGCGCCACCCGCACCCCGCAGTACGGCCACGTGGGCCGCCCGGAATACGTGTACCGCTGGCTGACGTCGGCGACCTGACACGCCACCCGGCCCCAAGCACCTTTCCAGGTAAGCCGATTGGCAGCCTGCAGACCCACAGGTAACGCCTCGTCGCCGCTGCCAATAACAACGTTGTCACGTTGCTGACAAGGGGCGCCGCACGGGCATTGACCTTGCTCCGAGACCGCCCTTACGTTCACCGGGCAGCCCAGCGTTGCGCCCTGCGTGGTAACCCAGCCGCGTCGGCCAGTAGGAGGTCGTGCCCGTGCGCCCCACCGCCCCTCTGCTCCTCGTCACCGCCCTGGTCGCGGCCGGCACCCTGACCGCGTGCGGCGGGGACTCCGGCGACGATCCGGACACCGTGAAGGTCTCCTTCAAACAGTCCACGGACAACCAGATCAAGGTCATGGACACCTATCTGGCGGACATCAAGAAGCAGTTCGAGAAGGAGAACCCCGGCAAGAAGGTGAAACTGGTGCCGATCAAGGCGCCGGACTCCGAGTACTACACGAAGCTCCAGCAGATGATGCGCTCCCCGAAGACCGCGCCGGACCTGGTCTACGAGGACACCTTCCTCATCAACTCGGACATCACCAGCGGGTACCTGAAGCCGCTCGACCCCTACCTGGACAAGTGGAAGGACTGGGACCAGTTCATCGGTACGTCCAAGTCGGCCGCGAAGGCGGCGGACGGCAAGACGTACGGCGTCCCGGACGGCACCGACACCCGCGGCCTGTGGTTCAGCAAGGGCATCTTCAAGAAGGCAGGTCTGCCCGCCGACTGGCAGCCCAAGTCGTGGGACGAGATCCTGGACGCGGCCCGGACGATCAAGAAGAAGGTGCCGGGCGTCACCCCCATGAACGTCTACACGGGCAAGCCCGCGGGCGAGGCGGCCACCATGCAGGGCATGGAGATGCTCCTGTACGGCACGGGCCAGGACCCGATGTACGACCCGAAGTCCAAGAAGTGGGTCACCGGCAGCCAGGGTTTCAAGGACTCCCTGGAGTTCGTCGAGACCGTCTTCAAGGAGAAGCTCGGCCCGGACGTCACCGACGCCCTGGACCCGAACTTCGCCACCCGGGTCCGCGGCGAACTGCTCCCCGAGGACAAGCTCGGCATCAACCTCGACGGCTCCTGGCTGCCGCAGGACTGGGGCAAGGGCGCGGGGCACGAGTGGCCCCAGTGGTCGAAGAAGCTGGGCCTGGCCCACATGCCGACGCAGAACGGCGAGGCGCCCGGCAAGGTGAGCATGTCCGGCGGCTGGACCTGGGCGATCCCGGCCAAGGCGTCCAACCCGGACCTGGCCTTCAAGTTCATCGAGCAGATGCAGACCAAGGCGAACGCCCAGAAGTGGTACGTGGCCAACTCGGGCATCGCGGTCCGCAAGGACGTCGCGGAAGACCCGGCGTACCTCAAGGCGCAGCCCGGCCTGAAGTTCTTCACCGACCTGGTGCCCTCGACGCACTACCGCCCCGCGTACCCGGCGTACCCGAAGGTCTCCACCGCGGTGCAGGAGGCCATGGAGAAGGTCACCACGGGCGACGGTTCGGTGGCCGACGCGGCGAGCGGGTATGACGAAGAGGTCAAGGCCGCGACGGACGGCGAGGTCATCGAGAAATAGCCGCGGTACGTCGTGGGGCGGGGCGGGCCCCGACGCGTCCCGCCCCGCGCGCACAGCCGACCGTACGCAAGGGAAGTGAGAGCCCGAGGTGACCACCGCACCCCCCGCCGGGCCCGGCGACATCGCGAAGACCGTTCCGGGCCCGGGCGTCCCGCGCCCGTCGCGGCCCCCGTCCCGCTCCAAGCTGACGGGCCGGGCGCTGTCCCGCGCGCTGCCCGTCTCCCCCGCCGTGATCCTCCTGCTCCTGTTCCTCGCCGGACCGATCGGCTACTGCGCCTACATCGCCTTCACCGACCTCCAGCTCACCGGCCAGGCGGAGTCGAGCTTCGTCGGGTTCGACAACTTCCGTAAGGCCTTCGGCGACGAGGCGTTCCTCAACGCGGTCTGGCTGACGCTGGTCTTCACGGTCGTGTCGTCGCTCATCGGCCAGAACACCATCGGCCTCGCCCTCGCGTCCCTGATGCAGCGCGCCTCCAAGCCGGTACGCACGCTCACCGGCGCGATCGTGATCACGGCATGGGTGCTGCCCGAGGTGGTGGCGGCCTTCCTCCTGTACGCGTTCTTCCGCCGCGAAGGCACCCTGAACACGGTCCTGGACTTCCTGCATCTCCCGTCCCAGAACTGGATGTACACGCTGCCGATCCTGGCGGTGTCGTTCGCCAACGTGTGGCGGGGTACGGCGTTCTCGATGCTGGTCTACTCGGCGGCCCTTAACGAGATCCCCAAGGAGATCACCGAGGCGGCCGAGGTGGACGGCGCGGGCGGCTGGCGCCGCATGTGGCACATCACGCTCCCGATGATCCGCCGCTCCATCGGCACGAACCTGATGCTGAACACCCTGCAGACCCTCTCCGTCTTCGGCCTGATCTGGGTGATGACGCGAGGCGGCCCGGGAAACCGCAGCCAGACCCTCCCCCTGTTCATGTACGAGCAGGCCTTCCAGAAGAGCATGATCGGTTACGGCACGGCGGTGGCGCTGCTGCTCCTGGTCGTCGGCTCACTCTTCTCACTCGTCTACATGCGCCTGCTCCGCACGGAGGTCTGAGTGTCAGCCAACACCGTCAAGTCGCCCGGCAGGCAACCGAGTCCGTCCGCCAGGGGGGACTCGGGTTCGTCCAACAGGAGCCTGCGTTCGCGCCGCACGAGCCGGCGCCTCGCGGCGGACGCGGGCCTGCTCGTGGTCGCCGCCGCCTTCGTACTCCCCCTGGCCTGGGTGATCCTCTCCTCGCTCGACACCAAGGCCGACCTCAAGGTGAAGGTCCCCGACGGCATCACCCTGGACAACTACGACGCGGTCCTGACCCCCGAGATCACCTTCACGCCCCTGCTCAACAGCCTGCTGCTGTGCGGCGGCGGCACGCTCCTGACCGTCGTCTGCGCGGCGCTCGCCGCGTACCCGCTCTCCCGCTTCAAGTCCCGCCTGAACCGGCCGTTCATGCTGACGATCCTCTTCGCGACGAGCCTGCCGATCACGGCGATCATGGTCCCGGTGTACGCGCTGTTCGTGCAGGTCGACCTGATCGACACGATGCAGGGCACGATCTTCTTCTTCGCCGCGTCCCAACTCCCCTTCGCCATCTGGCTGATGAAGAACTTCATGGACGGTGTCCCGAAGGAGCTTGAGGAGGCGGCGTGGACGGACGGCGCGTCGTCGTTCCAGTCGCTGCTGCGGATCGTGCTCCCGCTGATGGGCCCGGGCGTCGCGGTGGTGACCGTCTTCTCCTTCGTGATGATGTGGGGCAACTTCTTCGTCCCCTTCATGCTGCTCCTGACCCCCGAGCAGATGCCGGCGTCGGTGAGCATCAATGACTTCTTCGGCAACAAGGGCACGGTCGTCTACGGCCAGCTTGCGGCGTTCTCGATCATCTACTCGACGCCGGTGATCCTGCTGTACGTCCTCATCTCGCGGAAGCTGGGCGGGGGGTTCGCGCTGGGAGGTGCGGTGAAGGGCTGACGTGCCGCGCTTCGGCAGCCGCCCCGCGCCCTGCCGCCCGCCCCACTCCGGCCGCTCGTCCCGCTGGCTAGGATCACCGGGTCTGCGGGTGGGGCCGAGGGAGGGCATATGCGGGGGCGCTTGCTGAACGACCGGTACGAGCTGACCGAACGGATCGGCGCGGGCGGCATGGGCGAGGTGTGGCGGGCCCGCGACCGGAGCCTGGGTCGCGAGGTGGCGATCAAGCTCCTCGTACCGTCGGCTGTCGCGGACGATGGCGGTGACGGTGGCGGTGGCGAGAGCGAGCAGGAGCAACTCCTGGCCCGGTTCCGCCTCGAAGCCCTCGCGGCGGCCTCGCTGGACAGCCCGTACATCGTCGCCGTCCACGATCACGGCACCGACGACGGCACCCCGTACCTGGTGATGGCCCTCGTGCAGGGCCGCTCGCTCGACCAGGTGCTGCGCGAGAATGTCCGGGTGCCGGTGGCGGACGCCCTGCGCTGGGCGGCGGACGTCTGCCGCGCCCTGGATGCCGCGCACTCGGCGGGTGTCGTGCACCGCGACATCAAGCCGGGCAACGTGATGATCGCGCAGGACGGCACCGCCAAGGTCGTCGACTTCGGTATCGCGACGTTCACGGAGCGGGTCGCGGGCGACTCGCGCCTCACGCGGACGGGACAGCTGCCGTTCGGCAGCGTGCCGTATCTGGCGCCGGAACGATTCCGGCAGGAGCCGGGCGACGGACGCACCGACCTCTACGCGCTCGGCTGCGTCCTCTACGAACTCCTCGTCGGGCACCCGCCGTTCACCGGCTCGGCGGCCGGCGTCATGTACAACCACGTCAACGACGCACCGCTGCCGCCGTCGCGAGCACGGGCCGAGGTGACGGCGCCGGTGGAGCGCATCGTCCTCGATCTCCTGGCGAAGGACCCCGCCGACCGACCTGCGGACGCGGGGCTAGCGCTTGAGCGGATTGTGGCGGCGGGGCGGGGGCTTTCGCTGCCGCGGGGGCCGCAGGAGCCGGGCCCTTCCCCGGAGCCGCGGGACCGGCTCCCGGACAGCGGAGCCACGGCGACCGAGACGGGCCCGGCGGACCACCCGCCGACCGTCCGCGTGGGGGACGCGCACGATCGGCGCCCGATGGCACAGATCGCGAACGCCCGCACCCAACCGGCCGCAACCAGCTCCGTAAGCAAGCACGCACCCCCGTCCCCCGCCCCCCGGCACCGCTCACCCAAGCGCGTACTGATCACCACAGCACTCGTACTGGCCGTCAGCGTCCCGACGGGCCTCGGCATACGCTCCCTCGCCGCACCGGACACCGAGACCACATCCGGCGGCAAGAACACCACCCCGACCGTCTACGAGATCGGCGTCGCCCACAGCTACGAGCACGTCGGCGCGAGGAACGCCGCCGACGAGTACGAGGAAGGGGAGTTCAAGCAGTTCACGACGCAGCAGCGGCGCACCGTCGAGTCCGCCTTCGCCGAGACGCTCGGCGCCAAGAGCGGCGACCGCTTCCGACTCGTACCGCTGGCCGCCGACCCGGACATGCCGACGCGCAAGCTGCTCGCCAAGCACCCGGACATGCTCGCCGTCATCGGTGACACCACCGACTTCGCCTGGGTGCACGACACGGACGAGGCGTTCCTGCCCGAGATCGCCACCTGCTCCGAAGTCGCCTTCGCCGGTGCGCAGTTCGCGATACCCCCGGACGAGGAGCGGCAGGGCGAGGCGATGGCGCAGTACCTCCTCACGCAGACGAAGGCACGCCGGGTGCTGGTGGCCGAGGACACCGTCTGGGCGGACCGTTCGGACGGCATGGGTACCGCTTTGCGCGAGACGGGCATGACCGTCAAGACGCTGAAGACGAGCCTTTCCGACGTGAAGCCGTCGCAGATCCCGGGTCTTGTCGACAAGGCACGGGCTGAAGCGGTCGTACTGCCCACAGCGGCGGGTGTGACCACGTGGGCCGGGAAGCTCAGGGCGGACGGTTTCTCGGGGCCCGTCATCTCGGAGGGCGACTCGGCCGGCATCTGCGAGGACTCCGAGGAGCGGGCCACGGCCGAGGCACAGGACAAGACCACCCCCGACGGCGTCCTGCGCACCCGCAACTACACCGGTGAACCCGGCGACAACCTCCCCGCGCGCGGAAACGACGAGCTGTACGACGGAGCCCTGGCCCTGGGCGCCGCGCTGAAGAAACTTCCCGCCGATGCCTCGGCGTCCTCGCTCCGGCACACCCTGGACCGCGAGATCCAGAACGTCTCCGTCAACGGCGTCATCGACGAGGTCTCCTTCGAGAGGGGCCGCTCCGCGAGGGAACGTCCGGTGTGGATCGACAGCCGGGGCGAGGAAGGGTGGACCGAGATCGGCAAGGTGGACAAGAAGTACGAGCCCACGAAGCAGTGACGCGGTGCGATCCTAGGGCCGGACGGCGTCCCGAAGCCGGGCCGCGAGCTCGGCCATCTCATCCGGCGGCACGTCCAGAACGCCGGCAGTCTCGGTCATCAGGACGTGGAACTGCTGCTCGGCGTAAGGCACTCCGGGCGGCAGGGCGGCGATGTGCCAGTGGAGGTGGCTGTTGCCTTCCTGGCTGCCGAGGGAGTACAGGTAAGTCCGCTCGGAGTCGAAGACGTACTCGACGGCGAGGGCGACCTTACGCACGACGCGCATGAGCCGGGTGTAGGCCGCTTCATCCAACTCCCGGACGACGTGCTCGACATGGTCCTTGGGCGCGACGAGGACTTTTCCGGGGAGGGTGGGCCACCGGTCGAGGAACGCGATGTGGTCGTCGTCCTCATAGACGGTGTGATGGGCGTAGCCGGGGTCCCCGGCAAGAAAGGCACAGACAAAACAGGGCCCGACGCGAGCGCGCTCCATATAGGCCTCAAGATCCATGACTACCCGCTCCGTCTCCCGCATCGAGGGTTGAAGCTTGCATTTCCATTCACCGCGCACGTTCCGAATGTGGCGCTGCGGAGTGGGCCACTCCCAACTCCTGTTCCGTTCGGCTCCAGAGAACACCGAAAGCACGTGCCTGGACCTGCGTTTCGAGGGAGTGGTCGCGGTACAGCTCGGAACCCGATACGTGGCCCCGTGGCTGCGTCCGGCCAACAACTAGGAGCAAGCCACCCTGGAGACGCTCGCGCACGACTCGACGGGGGCGGGGCGCGCCTTCGTGGCCATCGCAATCGAGTCCGACTCGGGCGCGGGAACGGTTGATCCACCGCCTGGAACGCCCTCGGGATGCAACCAACAACCCCTGTCCCGTCGTCGCGTATGGCAATGACCCAAGACCGAACTCGCCCCACTGTGGGCCCGCAAACCACTGCACGAGCCGTGGACCGACTTACGGACCGCCCGTATTCACCGGGATAGGCACCTCACGCCCCATTCATCGTCAGATACCTCTCTGGTGCCGCCGATCAGCTCGCACTACCGTACTTAGCTCGCGCTAACTCCCACCCTCACCAGGAGCCGAAAGTGAACCGCCCTCTCCGTCTCGCGACGCCGGCGCTCGCAATGTCTGCGGCTCTGCTGCTCGCTTCCTGCGGCAGCAGTGACGACGAGTCCAAGGACAGCGACAAGATCGCTGGAGCCGGGCAGGAGGCGAAGAAGACGCCCTCGCCGAGCGCTTCGAAGGCGACGGACGCCGAACGCCCAGAAATCAAGCTGCCATCGGATCTCCACTACAAGTTCGAATGGTCCAAGACCGGTGACGAGAGCAAGGATGCTGTCCTCTCCGACACCGAGCAGTACGTCAAGGCCGTCGACATGGCCATCGCCGAACAGGACGCGCTCCACAAGTCCTACCGCTACTACTCCGAGGGCGAGGCGGCCGCCGGGAGCCAGAAGTTCATCAAGGAATTCATCGACTTCAAGAACCGGATCACCGGTACGAAGCGCTTCTATAACGCCAGGGTAGACGTCACAGGCGGCAATAAGGCAGCCCTCGTCTACTGCGAGGACCAGGGCAAGGCGTTCAACAAGAGCCTCAAGACGGGGAAGACAGATGTGACATCCCCGTCGAAGGACGACCTGGTCGTCTACAGCAGCCGCCTGCACCTCAACAAGCAAGGCGTCTGGATCACCGAGCAGACAACATCTGAGCGCGGGAGTGCCGCATGCCAGTCGTCGTGAGACCGAAGCAGATAGCTGTTGTCATGGCTATAGCCGTGGCCTCGTCCCTGTTCGCCTCGGGGCAGGCATGGGCGGGCTACGGCAACGGCGGGAGCACCAATGGGGGCGCCGAAGGCCCGACTGAGTCGGGAGGCGACGGAAAGGCCACAGCCACCGCCTCCGGCATCGTCTACGACCGCTCCAAGAACGGGACAGGTCCCAAGACCGGCGCCGTGACCCCTGCCACGAACTGGGCCCCGCCTCCCTGCTGGTACGCCCCCAAGTACACCCCCGCCCAGTTCAAGAAGTACGTCGAGCCGATCTGGCAGGCCGAGTCGACCGGCCATGAGTGGGACTTGGAGCAGCGCAAGCGGTACGTGCAGGGTGAGCCGTACAAGGACTTCAACCTGGACAAGGCAGGGAAGGGCTACTGGTGGACGTCCTTCGCCAACGACAGCTACCCGCCCGGCTGGGACTCCTGTGACAAACCCACCTTCTGGGTCGACAACGGCGACCCGCCCCCGGCGGACACCCCCGAAGCCATCACTCCCGAGATCCTCGCGCAGCTCGCGTACGCCGAAGTCCGCGTACCCGGCACCGAGGTGACCCTCGCTCCGGAGGGGGAGACGAAGGTCAACCTGCCGACCTGGGCCTGGTTGGACGACAAGGAGTTCAAGCCGGTGTCGGTGACGGCCAGGGTCCCCGTGCTCGACATCGAGGCGACGACCACCGCCGAACCGATCTCCCTCAAGATCGACCCCGGCACCAAGGACGCCGAAACCTACCCCTCCTCCGGTGCCTGCCCCATCAAGGACGGCAAAATCGGCGAACCGTACGCCAAGGGCAAGTCCGATGAGGACCCGCCCTGCGGCGTGAGGTACCTCCGCTCGTCCGGCGACGGCTCGTACCCGCTCAAGGCAACGGTCACCTGGAAGATCAGCTGGACCGGCACCGGCGTGAACGAACCGCAAGAACTCCCTGACGGAGAGTTCGGCGCGGACCAAGAGGTCGTGGTCGAGGAAGTCCAGTCCATCAACCGATAGACGACGGCACAACAAGTCGGGGGTTGCGGTATGGCGGGGGATCGTCCGGCGGATTGGCATGTCCTTGACTTGGACAAGGACCCGACGCCGGGCGATCCGGATGAGCAGGCCGTTTTCGCTTCCAGCTCCGGGGTGCGGATCTCCGTCGACGTGAACCGTCCGCAGAGCGGCTGACACGTGGGAACCACCACCCGTAGCATCACACCAATCCGCAACCTCGTATGAACGCACCGTAGTCGCCGGCCCCCCGCGCCCATACGGTGTGCCCGTGCAACCCAGCCAGCCGTCACCGCACCAGCCCACTCCCCCGTTCGACTTCCCCGCCGCCCGGCGTCTTCGTGAAGCCCTCGGGATGGCTCATGGGCATGTCGCCTACGGGATGCGGGCCAGTTATGGGCTCACCTACATCACCCCCGAAACCATCGCCGCCTGGGAGCGCGGGCTCGCCTCGCCCACCTCCGCCGAGCTCACCGCCCTGGCGGGGACCCTGTGGTGCTCTCCGGGGGAGCTCATGGGCGCCGCGACCACCCTGCGCGAGCACCGGCTCGCGCGTGGGCTCGCGCCCGAGGACGTGGCCCGGGGATGCGGGGTGGAGATCCAGGCCTATCTGCGGATGGAGGAGACCGACACCTGGCGCGGCAACGAGCGGCAGTCCGCCGCCCTCGCCGAGGTGCTGCAGCTCCCGCTGCCCGACTTCATCACCGTCATCGGACGCGCCGACGACCTCGCCGAACTGCTGCGCAGCGCCGTGACCAGCCGCTGGCAGGGGTACGTCCGGCCCGTCAGCAAGTTGCTGCCCGTGCCCAAGCGGCACATCGAAGACGTGCTCCAGCAGTTGCACGCCGACTACCAGTCACGCATGGTGCGGACGCTCAGCTGGGGCGGCGGCGCCGGGGCGGATGCCTCGGGGAGCGCGGGCAAGGACTACTTGGACAAGATCCTGGAGCACTTCTGGACTCAGGTGCGGGGTACGGGCAGCGGCGGCACGGGGTGAACCCCGGCCGCCCGCCCGCCCGGCGAAACCCCCGGAGAAGGCGGCGGACCCCCTAGAAGACCGACTCCGCCTCGTCCATCCGGTCCTTCGGCACCGTCTTCAGCTCCGTGACCGCCTCCGCGAGCGGCACCATCGTGATGTCCGTGCCCCGCAGCGCCGTCATGCGGCCGAAGTCGCCGCGGTGCACCGCCTCCACCGCGTGCCAGCCGAAGCGGGTGGCGAGTACGCGGTCGTACGCCGTCGGGGTGCCGCCGCGCTGGACGTGGCCGAGGATGACCGGCTTGGCCTCCTTGCCGAGGCGGGTCTCCAGCTCGAACGCGAGCGCCGTACCGATGCCCTGGAAGCGCTCGTGGCCGAACTGGTCGATGGCGCCGACGCCGTAATTCATGGTGCCCTCCTGCGGGTGGGCGCCCTCGGCGACGCAGATCACCGCGAACTTCTTGCCGCGCGAGAACCGCTCCTCGACCAGTTTGACCAGGTCAGCGGGGTCGAAGGGGCGCTCGGGGAGGCAGATGCCGTGCGCGCCGCCCGCCATGCCCGACTCCAGGGCGATCCAGCCCGCGTGGCGGCCCATGACCTCGACGACCATCACGCGCTGGTGGGACTCGGCCGTCGTCTTGAGGCGGTCCATGGCCTCCGTGGCCACGCCCACCGCGGTGTCGAAGCCGAAGGTGCGGTCCGTGGAGGAGATGTCGTTGTCGATCGTCTTCGGGACGCCCACGACCGGCAGGCCCGCGTCCGACAGCATCTTCGCGGCGGTGAGCGTGCCCTCGCCGCCGATGGGGATCAGGGCGTCGAAGCCGATCTCCTTGGCGAGTGCGGCCGCGTCCTCGCAGGCCGCGCGGAAGCGGTCGCGCTCCAGGCGGGAGGAGCCGAGAATCGTTCCGCCACGGGCCAGGATGCCGCTGACCTCGTTGAGGCCGAGGGAGCGGTAGCGGCCGTCGAGCAGACCCGCGTAACCGTCCTCGAAACCGATGACCTCGTCGCCGTAGTGCGTCACGGCTCGGTGCACGACCGACCGGATCACAGCGTTGAGGCCGGGGCAGTCGCCGCCTGCGGTGAGAATTCCGATGCGCATCGTGCTGTGTCTCCTGCTCGCTGTTGATGCGTGTGAGCCGGTCCGATTGTTCCATGGCCGCGAACCAGTCGCCGCGCACACATCGGGTACCCCGTTTTGCCACAGGGCTCCCCCGTCTCACGGCTGCTCCGCCCAATCCTGGGGAGAAGGGCTTGAGGCCCGCTGAACCGGGCCCTTGTCCGGCGGGCGACCTAGCCAGCCGCAGAGGTATTGTCAAGAGGGCACGGCAACCATATCGGGTCATTTGTCCAGGCTTGAGGCCCTCAGCCCCGAGCCGGTCGGAAGAGCCGGTTCAGAGAGCCGGCCAGAGAGCCAGCGAAGAAGGGGAGAGCACGCGTGACGCGCAGCGTGTACGTGACCGGGATCGACCGGGGCGACGGCCGCCAGGTCATCGAGCTGGGAGTCATGGAGCTCCTGACCCGCCAGGTCGACCGCGTGGGGGTCTTCAGGCCGCTCGTCCATGACGGGCCGGATCGTCTCTTCGATCTTCTCCGCGCCCGCTACCGGCTCGCGCAGGACGCCTCGTCCGGCTACGGCATGGATTACCACGAGGCCTCCGCCATCCAGGCGGAACAGGGCACCGACGAGCTGGTCTCCCGGCTCGTCGACCGTTTTCACCGGGTGGCCAGGGACTACGAGGTCGTCCTCGTGCTCGGCACCGACTTCGCCGACACCCAGCTCCCGGACGAGCTGTCCCTCAACGCCCGGCTCGCGAACGAGTTCGGCGCCTCGGTAATAGCCGTCGTCGGCGGCAAGAACCAGACCGCCGAGTCCGTCCGCGCCGAGACGCGCAACGCCTACCGGGCGTACGAGAGCCTGGGCTGCGACGTCCTCGCGATGGTCACCAACCGGGTGGCGCCCGCCGACCGCGACGAGATCGCCGACAGCCTCGCCGGGCTCCCCGTGCCCAGCTACGTCCTGCCGGACGAGCCCGCCCTCGCCGCCCCCACGGTCGCCCAGATCACCCACGCGCTCGGCGGCCGTGTCGTGCTCGGCGACGACGCGGGGCTCGCCCGTGACGCGCTCGACTTCGTCTTCGGCGGCGCGATGCTGCCGAACTTCCTGAACGCCCTGACGCCGGGCTGCCTGGTGGTCACCCCCGGCGACCGCGCCGACCTCGTCGTGGGCTCCCTCGCCGCGCACAGCGCCGGTACGCCGCCCATCGCGGGCGTCCTGCTCACCCTCAACGAACAGCCCGGCGAGGAGATCCTGAAGCTCGCCGACCGGCTGGCGCCCGGCACCCCGGTCATCGCCGTCTCCGGCGGCTCCTTCCCCACCGCGGGCGAACTCTTCGCCCTGGAGGGGAAGTTGAACGCCGCCACGCCCCGCAAGGCGGAGACGGCCCTCGGGCTCTTCGAGCGGTACGTGGACACGGCGGGCCTGCGCAGCCGCGTACAGGCCCCCAGCAGCGACCGCGTCACGCCGATGATGTTCGAGCACAAGCTCCTGGAGCAGGCCCGCTCCGACAAGCGCCGCGTCGTCCTGCCCGAGGGCACCGAGGAGCGCGTTCTGCGCGCCGCCGATGTGCTCCTGCGCCGCGGCGTCTGCGATCTGACGCTGCTCGGCCCCGTCGAGCAGATCCGCAAGAAGGCCGCGGACCTCGGCGTCGACCTCGCCGACTCGCAGCTCATCGACCCCAGGACCTCGCAGCTCCGTGACGCGTTCGCCACCGAGTACGCCGAGCTGCGCGCCCACAAGGGCGTCACCGTGGAGCTCGCGTACGACGTCGTCTCCGACGTGAACTACTTCGGCACCCTGATGGTGCAGGGCGGTTTCGCCGACGGCATGGTGTCGGGCTCCGTGCACTCCACGGCCGCCACGATCCGACCCGCGTTCGAGATCATCAAGACCAAGCCCGACGCCTCGATCGTCAGCTCCGTCTTCTTCATGTGCCTGGCCGACAAGGTGCTCGTGTACGGCGACTGCGCCGTGAACCCGGACCCGAACGCCGAGCAGCTGGCCGACATCGCCGTGCAGGCGGCGGCCACCGCCGAGCAGTTCGGCGTGGAGCCGCGGATCGCGATGCTCTCGTACTCGACGGGTACGTCCGGGTCGGGCGCCGACGTCGACAAGGTCCGCGAGGCGACCGAGCTGGTGCGCAGGAGCCGCGGGGACCTGAAGATCGAGGGCCCGATCCAGTACGACGCCGCCGTGGAGCCCACGGTCGCGGCGACGAAGCTGCCGGACTCGGAGGTCGCGGGGCAGGCCAGCGTGCTGATCTTCCCGGACCTGAACACCGGCAACAACACGTACAAGGCCGTCCAGCGCTCGGCCGGCGCGATCGCCGTCGGCCCGGTCCTCCAGGGTCTGCGCAAGCCGGTCAACGACCTGTCGCGCGGCGCTCTCGTGCAGGACATCGTGAACACCGTCGTGATCACCGCGATCCAGGCCCAGGGGCCGACCGCCGCCGCCCCCTCCGTATGACGTCTACAGAAAGCATTTCTCCTGTGAGCGCCACCCGCGTCCTCGTCCTCAACTCCGGCTCCTCGTCGGTGAAGTACCAGCTGCTCGACATGCGCGACAGCTCCCGTCTCGCGGTCGGCCTGGTCGAGCGCATCGGCGAGGCGACCTCACGGCTCAAGCACACCCCGCTGTCGGGAGGCGGCGAGGAGCGTGAGCGCGAGGAGCCCATCGCCGACCACGAGGCCGCCCTGAAGGCGGTCTCCGCCGAGCTGTCCGCCGACGGGCTCGGCCTGGACTCCCCCGACCTCGCCGCGATCGGGCACCGTGTGGTGCACGGCGGCCTGAAGTTCACCGAGCCCACCGTCATCACGGACGAGGTGCTCACGGAGATCGAGCGCCTCGTGCCGGTGGCGCCGCTGCACAACCCGGCCAACATCACCGGCATCCGTACGGCACAGGCCCTGCGCCCCGATCTCCCCCAGGTCGCCGTCTTCGACACGGCGTTCCACACCACGATGCCGGAGTCCGCGGCGCGCTACGCGATCGACGTGGCCACCGCCGACCAGCACCGCGTGCGGCGCTACGGCTTCCACGGCACGTCCCACGCGTACGTGTCCCGCAAGACCGCGTGGCTCCTCGGCAAGGCGCCGGAGGACGTGAACGTCATCGTGCTGCACCTGGGCAACGGCGCTTCCGCCAGTGCCGTGCGGGGCGGGCGATGCGTGGACACATCGATGGGGCTGACGCCGCTTGAGGGGCTCGTGATGGGTACCCGTTCCGGTGACGTGGACCCGGCGGTCGTCTTCCACCTGGCCCGCGTCGGCGGGATGTCGATCGACGAGGTCGACGCCCTGCTCAACAAGAAGAGCGGTCTGGTGGGACTCTGCGGCGAGAACGACATGCGGGAGATCCGGCGCCGGATCGACGACGGCGACCAGGCCGCTTCGCTCGCCTTCGACATCTACATCCACCGGCTGAAGAAGTACATCGGCGCCTATTACGCGGTGCTCGGCCGGGTGGACGCCGTCGCTTTCACGGCGGGGGTCGGTGAGAACGCGGCGCCGGTACGGGAGGCTGCCGTCGCGGGCCTGGAGGAGCTGGGGCTCGCGGTCGACGGAGAACTCAACGCCGTACGTTCCGACGAGGCCCGGCTGATCTCACCGGAATACGCACGGGTCGCGGTCGCCGTCGTACCCACCGACGAGGAGCTGGAGATCGCGCAGCAGACGTACTCGCTGGTCGGGAACCCGTCATAACCGCAATTCACGGGAATTAAGCACCGCAACGCCTGAGCGCAGTTCCGCCCATTTGTAGATTCCACCAGACGGAATATTCCGTAGCGAAACAAACCGATAGGATCGCCCCTATGCGCCGTTCCAAAATCGTCTGCACGCTGGGCCCCGCCGTCGACTCCGAAGAGCAGCTCGTCTCGCTGATCGAGGCCGGCATGAATGTGGCCCGCTTCAACTTCAGCCACGGCACGCACGCCGAGCACCAGGGGCGGTACGACCGCGTCCGTGCCGCTGCCGACAAGACCGGCCGTGCCGTCGGCGTCCTCGCCGACCTGCAGGGTCCGAAGATCCGCCTGGAGACCTTCGCCGAGGGTCCCGTCGAGCTGGTGCGCGGTGACGAGTTCACCATCACCACCGAGGACGTCCCCGGCGACAAGTCCATCTGCGGCACCACGTACAAGGGTCTGCCCGGTGACGTCTCCAAGGGCGACCAGATCCTGATCAACGACGGCAACGTCGAGCTGCGCGTCGTCGAGGTGAGCGGGCCGCAGGTGAAGACGATCGTCGTCGAGGGCGGTGTCATCTCCGACCACAAGGGCATCAACCTGCCCGGCGCGGCCGTGAACGTGCCCGCGCTCTCCGAGAAGGACATCGAGGACCTGCGCTTCGCGCTGAAGATGGGCTGCGACATGGTCGCCCTGTCCTTCGTGCGCGACGCCGCCGACGTGAAGGACGTCCACAAGGTGATGGACGAGGAGGGCCGCCGGGTCCCCGTCATCGCCAAGGTGGAGAAGCCGCAGGCCGTCGCCAACATGGAGGGCGTCGTCGCGGCCTTCGACGCCGTCATGGTCGCCCGTGGTGACCTGGCCGTCGAGTACCCGCTCGAAAAGGTCCCGATGGTGCAGAAGCGCCTCGTGGAGATGTGCCGCCGCAACGCCAAGCCGGTGATCGTCGCGACCCAGATGATGGAGTCGATGATCACCAACTCGCGCCCCACGCGCGCCGAGGCGTCCGACGTCGCCAACGCGATCCTGGACGGCGCGGACGCGGTCATGCTGTCCGCCGAGTCGTCCGTGGGCGCGTACCCGATCGAGACCGTCAAGACGATGTCGAAGATCGTCCAGGCGGCCGAGGGCGAGCTGCTCTCCAAGGGTCTCCAGCCGCTCGTGCCCGGCAAGAAGCCGCGTACGCAGGGTGGTTCCGTGGCCCGTGCCGCGTGCGAGATCGCGGACTTCCTGGGCGGCGAGGCGCTGATCGCCTTCACGCAGTCCGGTGACACGGCCCGCCGACTGTCCCGCTACCGCGCGGCCCAGCCGATCCTGGCCTTCACCACCGACCAGGCGACCCGCAACCAGCTCACCCTGAGCTGGGGCGTGGACTCGTACGTCGTGCCGCACGTCGACAACACCGACGCGATGGTCGACCTCGTCGACGCCGAACTGGTCAAGCTGAACCGCTTCAACGACGGCGACACCGTGATCATCACGGCGGGGTCGCCCCCCGGCGTCCCCGGCACCACGAACATGGTGCGGGTGCACCACCTGGGCAGCTGACATGCCCTGATACGACACTGAGGGCGCCCCCTGTGGCAGGGGGCGCCCTCAGCGCTTTGCGGCTCCCGGTGAAGATCGGCGGTGAGATCAGCGGTGCAGATCAGCGGTGCAGATCAGTCGGTGATCGTCTGGCGCAGACCGGGGATGTGCAGGTTGCCGCCGAACTGGCCCGCCTGCTTGACCTTCACGTCCGTGAAGTAGATCAGCGGGATGTTCAGGGGCGGCGGGTGCTCCGGGTCGAACGTGATCGGGATCAGCCCGAAGAGCTTGCCCGAGATGCTCTCGGTATACATCGTCGTCTTGCCGTCACGGATGGTGGACGTGGAGCCCTTCTCGGCCTGCACGTGGTACTTCTTGCCGGCCGGGCCGTCGACGATCTGATGCAGGTCGCCGATGTCGGTGCTGTCGACGACGTACTTCAGGGACTGCTTGGTCTCGCCGTTGGGCATCGTCAGGTTCACGACGCCCTGGTAGTCCGCGCCCTTGAGGGTCAGGGAGCTGGCTTCCAGGTGCCACGGCTGGTTCGGGATCGGCGCGGGCGTCTGCTCGGCCTTTCCGTCGACCTTCTTCTCGACCACGCACGGGAACGGCTTCTTGCCGTTCTCGTCCGGCGCCATCGGGTCCTCGGCCTCTTCCTTGGCCTTCTCCGCAGCCTCGTCGGCCGCCTTCTCGGCGTCCTCCTTGGCCTTGTCGACCTCGTCCTCGGCCTTGTCGGCACCGTCCTCGACGCCGTCCTTGACCCCGTCGACGGTGTCCTCGACGGGCTTGGTGACGTCGTCGACGGTGTCCTTGACCGGGTCCTTGCCGGACTCCTCGGACCCTGAGGTCCCGGAGGACTCCGAGGATTCACCCTCCTCCGAGGCGGAGGGGGTCGGCGTCGGGCTCGCGGACTCCTTCTCGTCGGGCGTGAAGATGTCCTTGAGCGCGTCTCCGACACCCAGCGGGTCGAGCGGGTTCTTGGTCTCGGAGGGCTCCGGAGCGGGCTCCTCGGCCTTGTCCTCGGATTCCGACGGGGTCGGCTCGGCTGTGTCGGAGCTGTCAGAGCCGTCGGGGCTGCCAGAGCCGTCAGGGTCCGAGCCCGCCTTGTCACCGGCGGAGGGCGAGGGCGTCGGCTCGGCGGTGGCCTTGCCGGAGTCGTCCTTGCCGCTCTTGTCGGCCTTCTCCTGCTCGGCTTTCTCCTGCTCGGCCTTCTCCTTCTCCGCCTTCTCCTCGGCAGCCTTCTCGGCGTCCTTGGAGGCGTCGTCCGGCGCCGTGACGCACGGGCCGTCCTGGAAGGGGTTCTTCGGCAGCGGCTTGGCCTGCGCGAGCTGGGGGGTGAGGCCCATGCCCATGAGGACTGCGGTCGGCATGGCCGCGATGGCTATCGCCTTGCCCGCCGGTACGTGCAGGCGGGTCAGGAGCGGCTTTCTGGGTGCCGCGTGGCGCGGCCCGGATCTCGCGCGGGGCGGCCCCGCGGAGTCCTCATGGTGCACCTCGTCAGCCGGCACGGTGCCTCCCGTTCGTCCCGTTGTCCGGGCTCGTTCCTGACAGATCGTCCGTAGTGCCGCTCACCCCGTTCGCGGCCCCCGCGGCCGCGGGCTCCGGCGCCCCGATGTCGGAGCTGTCGGTCCGCTCCTTCGCGGACTTCTTCGCCGGCTTGGCCGCCGCCCAGGAGATGCCGAGGGCACCACCGGTCAGGGCGAGCAGGAAGCCGATGACGAAGCCACCGAAGTTGGAGACCACCAGAGATACGAGGGCGAGCAGGATCGCCGCGACGCCCGCGAAGATCCTGGAGTGCGGCTGGAACCACATGGTCAGGCCGAGCACGACAAGCAGGACGCCGATGATCAGCGAACCGGCACCGGCGGTCGTCGCCATCCGGATCGTCATCGTGCCGAGCGTGAGGTTCGCGTACGGGAAGTACATGATCGGGATGCCGCCGAGCAATGTCAGCAGACCACCCCAGAACGGGCGCTGACCGCGCCACCCTCGGAACGATCGGCGCATCCGGCCGAGCTTGTCGCCCAGTCCCACTTGCGCTTCGGCGCTCATGTCGTACAGCTCCTCGGGGAATGGCGTTGGTTCTGTGTGTCCTGCGGATTCGGGCACGGGGACGGTGTGAGTTTCGAGATCCGTCGCGCCCCCGCGCCCGGCCGTGTTTCGCAAGAAGTGCCGCTGCTAAGGCATCAGTTGCCTCAGTAGCACTCGTGCTTGCCCTTCTTGACCGACATGCCCAGGCCAGAGAGCTTGAAGGTGCCGGCGGTGGTCGCCCACGCACGCTGCTTGACGTCGGTGAAACGCACCTTGTCAGCCTGCTGCGCGAACGAGTCCGGGGCGTACTTGTCGCCCTTCGACGGACCAGGGCCCTTGGTGGTGCGGTCGACCGAGACGCCGATGTCCACGTTGGTGAACGTCGCGTCGGCCTGCAGATCATCGGCGTCGATGTAAAGCTTCTTCGCCTCGACCCGCGGGCCACCCTTGGCGCCGGCCTTCAGGGTCATCGACACATCGCCGAAGACGGGGACCGGAACGACGACGGACTGACACAGGTTGGTGATCTTGGCCGATTCGAGGCCGACGACGGCGACCGGGTGGTTACCCGACTTGCCGCTGTCAAGCGCCCCGTACTGGACGAAACCCGTACCGTCGAGCTGGTCGGCAGTCACCTTGAACTGCTGACCGGACACACTGAACGATGCCGCGAGTGCACCCTGCGAGAGGGCCACGCCTATCGCGGCAGTCGCCGCGACGCTCGGCACCATGACTACGGCGAACCGCTTCCATCTGGTTCCGCCACGAGCCACGGACTCCATGACTTTCCTCCTTCTCGGACGTACATCTCCGGCCCTGACTGCCCCGTTAGGGCGGCTCAGCCGGGCAGGGATGGGAGAAGCGCTACGTCCTCGGGAAGGAGAGCGCCCGCATGGGAGGCGCTCATCGCGCCACTCACCGGCGATCACCCCCGAGCGACAACCACTGGTCGCACGCGACACGCACAACCTGCCGGACAGGCCCTGCCGGACGGCAGAGACCCCCCTGTCCTAGACCGGCGACGGGGTGTCTCCGGTCTGCTCGGTGGGGACCCAGAAACCCCGCGCCCGGCTGGCTTCCGGGCTGCGGGTTTATTGGACCGAGCGTCGCCGATCGTGGTGCATTCTCGTCCCCCGCACAAGGGGGTTCGTTACTCGCTAGTAACGGCGCGATAACCGAAGCACGACCGCCCGGTATCGGTCGGGCACGGACGGTGCATCCATGGCCAAGAACAGACCGGGATGTTGAAGGACACACCAGGACAGAAACCTGACCTGGACTTACTCCAAGTAACAGTGGCCGCGTTTACCAAGTTTTGGTAAAGCGCGGCCACTGTGACACCTGAACGGCGAATTTTCACTCGGGCATCACAAGCCCCAGCGTTTAGGGACTGGTCAGCGAACGGCCCGCGAAGGGGCGAACAGCCTGATCAGTCGAGCCGACCGGGGTCGCTCAGAAAAGCACCCGCGCGAGCTGCGTGCGGGCCGCGGTCACCCGCGGGTCGTCGGAGCCGACCACTTCGAGGAGTTCGAGCAGCCGCACCCGCGCGGCGTTCCGGTCGTCGCCCGCCGTGCGCCTGACCGTTTCGATGAGCCGCCCGAAGGCGTCCTCCACATGGCCACCCACCAGGTCCAGGTCGGCGGCGGCGATCTGCGCGGCCACGTCCTCGGGACGGTCGGCGGCGTCCTTGCGGACCTGCTGGGCGTCCAGACCCTGCACGCGCTGGAGCAGTTCGGCCTGGGCGAGGCCGAGCTTGGCCTCCGTGTTGCCCGGGTCGTCGCCCAGCACATTGCGGTACGCCTGGACGGCGCCGGCCAGGTCACCCGCGTCGAGCGCCTGGACAGCGGCTTCGAGCAAGGCGTCGTACGGGCCCGCGGGCACCTCGGCGACCGCGGCCTCCTGCTGCTCCCCGCCCCCGGCGTCCGGGTCCACGACGAGACCGGTCAGGCCGAAGCGCTCCTCGCCCACCTGGATCAGCTGATCCAGGGTCTGGCGGATCTGCTCCACCGGGGCCGCGCCCTGGAAGAGCGGCAGGGCCTGTCCGGCCACCACCGCGAAGACCGCCGGGATCCCCTGGACCCCGAACTGCTGCATCAACATCTGATTGGCGTCCA
The DNA here is from genome assembly GCF_014649775.1 of Streptomyces longisporoflavus. Taxonomy (GTDB): domain Bacteria; phylum Actinomycetota; class Actinomycetes; order Streptomycetales; family Streptomycetaceae; genus Streptomyces; species Streptomyces longisporoflavus. Next base: position 35,337 of record NZ_BMTR01000007.1, read on the forward strand.
CGTCGATCTTGGCGAGGACGAAACGGCCGTTGTACTCCCGCGCGAGGCCTTCGAGCAGCGGGCTCAGCTGCTTGCACGGCTCGCACCACTCGGCCCAGAAGTCGATGACGACGGGCACTTCGGTGGAACGCTGCAGGACCTCGCGCTCGAAACCGGCCTCGTCGACGTCGATGACGAGACTCGACGGAGAGACGCCGGGCACCGAGCCCCCGCCCTGCCTGGCCGCTTCGGCGCGCGCCTGCTCCGCCTTCGCCTTGGCCTCCTGGGCCGCCTTCACGGCGGCGAGGTCGACGACTCCGCTCATGGACATGTTCCGTGGCTGCATAAGTACATCCTCCCCCAAGCCGTACGGGAACCGCGCCCGTCCGAAGCCCCCCGCCGGATTGCGGGGCCGCGGACGGCCGTGGCGCCAAGGTCCCGAGGAGGACCGATGGTTGTCGGCGCAGGGTCCCCACCCTGTTGCCGGTGCTTGTCGCTCTGGTGTGGCTACGTGTCGCTGTGGTGTCGCTGTGGTTGTCACCCGGCGAAAGAGCGTGGGCGCCGAGGAGTTGCCGTTCGTCCCGCCCACATCTCTTTCGCTACGAGTCGTAGCGTAACTGCCATGGACTGCCGCGTGGGCGGCGGGCCTGCGCGAATGTCGGTGATCTGCCTCACTCGCCGCAGGTCGTAACGGCTCCGGCCCGCTCCGTACTGGCCGGTATGGTCACGGGATGCAGAGCCGCATCCCCCCTTCCGCCCGCACCGGCGGCCGTCCCCGCAACGCGGCGGCGGACACCGCGATCCTGGAGTCGACCCGTCAGGCCCTGGTCGATCTCGGCTGGTCCAAGCTGACCCTCGGCGACGTGGCCGCCCGCGCGGGCGTGGCCAAGACGACGCTCTACCGGCGCTGGGCGGGCAAGAGCGAGCTGGTCGTGGACGCGGTGGCGGAACTCTTCGACGAGCTCGAACTGCCGGACCGCGGCAGCCTGGCCGCGGACATCGAGGGCGTGGTGCTCCAGTTCGCGGCGCTGCTGGGCCGTCCGGAGACGAAGACCGCGCTGATGGCGGTGGTCGCCGAGTCGACGTCGGACGAGCCGCTGCGCGAGCGGATCCGTACGTCGATCGTGGACCGCCAGAAGCGGTTGGTCCTCGCGGGGCGGAAGCGGGCGCAGGAGCGGGGTGAACTCCCCCCGGAGCCGGACCCCGCCGCCGCGGGTCACACGGCCGACCTCATCTTCGACGTCATCGCCGGCGCGGTGGTCCACCGCGCTCTGGTCAGCGCGGAGCCGGTGGACGAGGAGTGGGCCCACCGCTTTACGTTGCTCTTGCTCGGGGGGTTGGCTGCGGCTACGTCCCGGCCTTGACTGGCCGGGGGCCTTCAGCGGCCCCCTCCCTGCCGCTTAGCGCTGCGGCTGCGCTGCCGATGCGGGTGCGGGTGCGATTCAGCCGGTCCTGTCCCGCCGCTTCGCGGCGGATTGTCCCCACCCACCCACCCGTGATCCGGGGTGATCGGGTGGGTGGGCGGGAGACATCCGCCGCGAAGCGGCGGGACAGGGGACGCCCACCAGCCCGCAGGTGGCGGGACAGGGGACAGCCCCACCAGCGCAGGCGGCAGGACAGGGCACGCCCCACCAACCCGCAGGCGGCGGGACAGGGGATGCCCCACCAACCCGCAGGCAGCGAGACAAGGCACGCCCCACCAGCCGGCAGCGGGACAAGGGACCGCCCCACCAACCCGCAGGCAGCGGGACAAGGCCCCCACCAGCCCCGCAAGTGAAGCTGCTCAGACCTGGTAGCGGTCGGCGGGGAAGAGATGGAGGTTCTCCGCGACCCACGCGGACGTCCGCCGCAAGCCCTCGCCCAAGGAAACCGACGGGCTCCAGCCCGTCCAAGCTCGCGCCCTGGAGTTGTCCGAAAGCAGCCGCCGCACCTCGCTGCCCGAGGGCCGCAGGCGGGACGGGTCGACGACCACCTCCGCCTCGCGGCCGGACGCCGCGATCAACGCCTCCGCCAGGTCACCGACGGATATCTCCCGCCCCACCCCGAGGTTCACCGCATGCCCGAGAGCCTCCTCGCACGCCGCGAGCGCCATGAAGCCGCGCGCGGTGTCCGTCACGTACGTGAAGTCCCGCGTGGGCGTCAGCGAGCCCAGCTTGATCTCCCGCGCACCGGAGTGCAGTTGGGCGAGGATCGTGGGGATCACCGCACGGGCCGACTGCCGCGGACCGTACGTGTTGAAGGGCCGTACCACCGTCACCGGCAGCTCGAAGGCGTGGAAGTGGGACAGCGCCATCATGTCGGCGCCGATCTTCGACGCGGAGTACGGGGATTGGGGCTGGAGGGGGTGGTCCTCGCTGATGGGTGCCGTCAGTGCCGTCCCGTACACCTCGCTCGTGGACGTGTGGACGAGCCGCCGTACCGAGTGCCGCCCGCACGCCTCCGCGACGTTCTCGGTGCCGACGACGTTCGTCTGGACGTATGCCCCCGGTGAGTCGTACGAGTAGGGGATGCCGATCAGCGCGGCCAGGTGGAAGACCGTGTCGCAGCCCGCCACCGCGTCCATCACGCGCCCCGCGTCCCGTACGTCGCCCGCGAGCATCTCGACCCGCGGGTCCCCGAGGAGATGGGCGAGGTGCCCCTTCTCCCCGTACGGCTTGTAGTGCACGAAGGCGCGGACCTTCGCCCCCTGTTCCAGGAGCAGATCGACGAGCGTCGAGCCGATGAAGCCCTCCGCCCCGGTGACCAGGACCGTGCGGCCCGCCCAGCTGAAGGTGCCGTCGTTGCTGCTCATGCGTACTCCAAGTGCGGGGTGAGGTGGGTGAGTTCGATGACCCGCGCGGCCAGCAGGTCGGCGGCCCGCGCGTGCGGGCCCGGATCGGCCGCCCCGCTCATCGCGGCGAGCCGCGCCGGATCGGCGAGCAGCGGTCCGACGAGTTCGGCGAGCCGCGCCGCCGTCGTCTCGCCGTCGGGGAGGAGCAGCCCCGCGCCCGCGTCGGACAGGACCCGCGCGTTGTGGGTCTGGTGGTCGCCGGGGGCGTGCGGGTAGGGGACGAGGACGGCCGGGACGCCCGTGGCGGCGAGTTCGGCGACCGTCGCCGAACCGGCACGGCAGACGACCAGGTCGGCGGCGGCGTACGCGAGGTCCATCCGGTCCAGGTAGGGAACGGCGCGAGCCGTCGCCTCCACGCCCGCCTCCGTAAGGCGTCGCCGCGTCTCGTCGAGGGCCGCGGGCCCGGTCTTGATGAGGAGCTGTACGTCGTCGCGGTGCCGCCAGCGCTCCGCGAGCCCCACGGCCGCCTCGGTGAGCCGGGCCGCGCCGAGGCTGCCGCCGTTGAAGAGCAGCAGCCGGGCTCCCTGCGGCACCCCGAACTCCCGGCGGGCCTCGGCCCGCAGCGCGCCCCGGTCGAGCGCGGCGAGCGGCGCCGCGATGGGCATCCCGGTGGTGTACGCGTGCTCGCCGCCCGGCAGATGCTTCCGGCTGCGGTCGAAGGCGACGGCGATGTTCGGGGTGAGGCGGGCCGCGAAACGGTTGGCGCGGCCGGGGACGGCGTTGGACTCGTGGATGAGGCTCGGGAGGCCGGCCATCCTGGCGCCGACGATGACGGGAGCGCTGGGGTAACCGCCCATCCCGACGGCGACCTGCGCGCCCTGTTCCCGCAGGATCGCCCGGCACTGGGCGCCGGACTTCACCAAGGCGGCGGGCAGCAGGAACCGCCTGGCGCCGAGGGACGGGTCGAACGGGATCATGTCGACGGTGTGGAGGCGGTATCCGGCGTCCGGTATCAGCCGGGTCTCGAGACCCCGTTCCGTGCCGACGAAGGAGACGACCGCGCCCGGCACGGCCCGCCGCAGGGCATCGGCGAGGGCGAGCCCCGGATAGATGTGCCCGCCGGTGCCGCCCGCGCCGATGACGACGGAGAGAGGAGCGCGGGCCCCGGCCCGGGGAGCACGCGCCGCTCCCCCGGGAATTCGCATATCGGGTGTTCGCATGGCAATGGAGCATCACGAGCAGGTCTAAGAGGGTTTTAAGAGCCGCGTTTGGCACCTTGGGTCCATGAGTTTCCCGAGCAGGCCGGGCCCACCCGTGACCGGCGGCGGCCCGCCGCCCGCCAAGATCCTCGTCGTCGACGACGACCCCGAGGTCCGGGCGGCGGTCGAGGACGGTCTCACGATCGAGGGGCACCTGGTGCGCGGCGCCGAGGACGGCAGCCGCGCGCTCGGCGCCATCGCCCGCTGGGAGCCGGACCTCGTGGTTCTGGACGTGATGATGCCGGTCATGGACGGCCTCGCCGTCTGCCGTCAGATGCGCGCCCTCGGCGACCGCACGCCGGTCCTCGTGCTCACCGCCCTCGGCTCCGTCAGCGAGCGCGTCGACGGCCTCGACGCGGGCGCCGACGACTATCTGGTGAAGCCCTTCGCCCTCGACGAGCTCGTCGCCCGCGTCCGCGCCCTGCTGCGCCGCGCGGCCCCCGGGCCGCACTCCCCCGCCGAGGGCGACGACCTCTCGTACGGCGATCTGGTCCTGGACCCGTCGACCCGTACCGGCCGCCGCGGCCACCGCTCGGTCGAGTTCAGCCGCACCGAGTTCACCCTGCTCGAACTGCTCCTGCGCAACGCGGGGCAGGTCCTTCCGCGCGAGCTCATCCAGGAGTCGGTCTGGGGACGCGACTTCGGGCCCGACTCCAACTCCCTCGCCGTGTACGTCGGTTACCTGCGCCGCAAGCTGGAGGCGGGCGGCGAGCCGCGCCTCGTGCACACCGTGCACGGCGTCGGCTACCGGCTCGGCAGCCCGTGAGCGCCCGGCGCAGGCTCGGCGCCCGGTGGCGGCGCAGGCGCCCGCTGCGCACCCGGCTGGCGCTCGCCGCGGCGGCGGCCGTCGCCCTTGTCGCGGTCGGGGTGTGCGTGGCCGCGTTCCTCGTCATCCGCTACAAGCTCTACCAGCAGCTCGACCAGAACCTCACCCAGTCGGCGACCCTCATCGCGCAGCAGCGGAACTTCGACGACGAGCCGGGCGTCGTCACGGGCGAGTGCCGCTATCTGGGCGCCCCCGCCTGTTCGCAGATCGTCCCCGCCGACCCCGCGGACGACCCCGCGAAGCCGTATCTGCTGCCGGTGGCCGCGTCCACGCGGGAGGTCGCGAAGGGGCAGGCGGCGCCGTACTACACGAGCCTCACGCTGCACGGGCGGCCGACCCGGATGTACACCACCCACTACGGCAAGGGTGACGCCGTGCAGGTGGCTTTGCGCGCCGACATCGCCGAGCGCGGCGTGCGGCAGGCCGCGGGGCTCCTGTCCGCGGTGGGCGGCGCCGGCGTGCTCCTGTCGGGGCTCGGCGGCTACTGGGTCTCGCGCACCGGCCTCGCCCCGGTCGCCCGCCTCACCGCCACCGCGGAACGCATCGCGGCGACGCGTGACGCCCGCCACCGCATCGAGCTGCCGCCGGGTCCGCCGGGCGGCGAGGACGAGGTGACCCGGCTCGCGGCGTCGTTCAACGCGATGCTGGCCGAGCTGGAGAAGTCGGTCACCGCACAACGGCGCCTGGTCGCCGACGCCTCGCACGAGCTGCGCACTCCGTTGACCGCGCTGCGTACGAACGCCGAACTCCTCGCCCGCGCCGACCGGTTGACCGACACGCAGCGCGAGCGGGCGTCCGGCGCCCTCGCACGCCAGCTCCGCGAGGTCACCGGCATGGTCAACGACCTGATCGAGCTGGCACGCGACGAGGAGCCGCAGCCCCTCCTTGAGGAGGTGCGGCTCGCTCCCCTGGTCGCCCACGTCGTGGACGCGGCGCGCGGCCACTGGCCGCAGGTGCCGTTCACGCTGCACGTGACGCCGGACGCCGAGGCCCTGAGCTTCCCCGGTGTCCCGGCACGGCTGTCCCGCCTCGTCACCAACCTGGTGGACAACGCGGCCAAGTTCAGCCCGCCGGGCACGCCCGTGGAGGTCTCCCTCTCCCCCGCCGGCCTGACGGTCCGCGACCACGGACCCGGCATCGCGGCGGAGGACCTGCCGTACGTCTTCGACCGCTTCTACCGTGCCGAGAAGGCCCGCGCCCTGCCGGGCTCGGGCCTCGGTCTCGCGATGGCCCGCCAGATCGCCCACGCGCACGGAGCGGAACTCACGGCGGAGGGGGCGCCGGGCGGGGGCGCGCTGTTCAGGCTGACGCCGCCCGGCTAGTTGTTCTTCCAGGCGCAGCTGCCCAGCGTCGCCTTGCCCTTGGCGCCCTTCGCGAGGAGCCGGTCGGCCTCGTCGGCGGGCAGGACGCGCGTGTGTTTGCCGCGGCAGATGACCGTACGGTCGCCGTGCCCGGCCAGGTCGACCAGGATCTGGTCCCAGTGGCGGTACTGCACGTCGTGCCCGGAGTCCGCGTACGTCCGCACCTTCGCCTTGCCGGGCAGCGCGTCCTGCCAGGTCTTGAGGGTCGCCGGCGGCACCGTCGTGTCCTTCTCGCCGCCGTAGAGGTAGACGGGCGCGTCGAGCTTCGACAGATCCGGGCCCGGACGCCCGCAGTACAGCTTCTGCTCGTGCACCTGCGGCGCGGGGTCGGCCTGCTGGCCGCGCTGGTTGTAGGTCCGCGCGCCTTCCTCGTACGCCGTGTCGGCGAAGCCCGGTATCGACTTGACGGGGCTGTCGTCCGGGAAGGCCCACCACTTGCGCGGGTCCTTGATGGAGTCCTTCACGGTGTCGGCGAGTGCGTCGTCGGACATCGAGCAGTACTCGGGCTTCGCGCCGTAGGGCGGCAGGGCCGCCGCGAGGTGCAGGGCCGATACGCGCTCGGGGGCGCGCCCGGCGAGCTCCGCCGCGTAGGGGCCGCCGCCCGAGATGGCGATCACGCTGACGTCGTCCACGCCGAGCTTGTCGAGTACTTCGAGGGTGTCGTCGGCGAAGTCCGCCTTGCCGAGCTTCTCGTCGTACTCCGTGTCGCCGAAGCCGTTGCGCTCGACGGAGATGAGGCGCAGGCCGAGGTCCTCGCGCGTCGAACGGAAGAAGTCCGTCATGTGCGCGGCGCGGGCGCTCGTGCCGGTGCCGCCTATGAAGAGGACGGGCTTGCCCTTCTTGTTCCCCGTGTCGGAGTAGTGGGCCGTCCGGCCGTTCGAGAGCTTCGCCGCGTGCACGGCGGGGCCGAGCGAGTCGAAGGTGTCCTGCACCTTGGGCTCCGCCGGCGGGCTCGCACTGACCTCACCCGAGCCGTACACCGTCAGCGCGCCGAGCAGGGTGACGGTGGCGGCTCCGATGGCGATCACAGCGGTACGAGTGGGGCCGGGCAGGCTCACGGGTGACACAGGGTGACTCCAGGGGCAGGAGGGACTGACGCGAGCGCGCGCCTACCCAGCTCCTTGCATCTGACACCAACAACTTTCAGCCGAACTCCGGCGGGCGCCCCTTCAGGGGCGCGGGACTGTGACACATGCGGCTCCGCCGCGCGGGCACGACCAGCCACGACGGGCCTTTAAGGGGCGCGGGGAACTGCGCGACCAGCCACAATGGCCCCGCAGATCCCCACGCGCCTAAAGCACCCGAGCTAGAACCCCGGCGGTTCGGTGTAGATCCCCCACTCGTCCCGCAGGACACCACAGATCTCCCCGAGGGTGGCCTCCGCACGGACCGCCTCCAGCATGGGGCCGATCATGTTCGACCCGTCCCGCGCAGCCGCAACCATCGCATCGAGCGAGGCCCGGACCCGCGCGTCGTCCCGCGCCGAGCGGCGAGCGCCGAGGACCTTGACCTGCTCACGCTCGACCTCGTGAGAGACCCGCAGGATCTCCAGGTCGCCGGTCACGGACCCGTGGTGGACGTTGACGCCCACCACGCGCTTGTCGCCCTTCTCCAGGGCCTGCTGGTACTGGAACGCCGACTCGGCGATCTCGCCGGTGAACCAGCCGTCCTCGATGCCCCGCAGGATGCCCGAGGTGATCGGCCCGATCGGGTGCTGCCCGTCCGGGTGGGCGCGGCGCCCCCGCTCCTTGATCTGCTCGAAGATCTTCTCGGCGTCGGCCTCGATGCGGTCGGTGAGCTGCTCCACGTACCAGGAGCCGCCGAGCGGGTCCGCGACGTTCGCGACGCCCGTCTCCTCCATGAGCACCTGCTGCGTGCGCAGCGCGATCTCGGCGGCCTGCTCGCTGGGCAGGGCGAGGGTCTCGTCGAGGGCGTTCGTGTGCAGGGAGTTCGTGCCGCCGAGGACCGCGGAGAGGGCCTCGACAGCGGTGCGTACGACGTTGTTGTAGGGCTGCTGGGCGGTGAGCGAGACACCCGCGGTCTGCGTGTGGAAGCGCAGCCACTGGGCCTTGTCGGTCCGCGCGCCGTACACGTCCCGCATCCAGCGGGCCCAGATGCGGCGCGCGGCACGGAACTTGGCGATCTCCTCGAAGAAGTCCAGGTGCGCGTCGAAGAAGAAGCTGAGGCCGGGGGCGAAGACGTCCACGTCCATGCCGCGGCTCAGGCCGAGCTCGACGTACCCGAAACCGTCCGCGAGGGTGTACGCGAGTTCCTGCGCGGCCGTCGCCCCGGCCTCGCGGATGTGGTAGCCGGAGACCGAGAGGGGCTTGTACGCGGGGATGTCGCGCGCGCAGTGCTCCATCAGGTCGCCGATGAGGCGCAGGTGCGGCTCGGGCTGGAAGAGCCACTCCTTCTGCGCGATGTACTCCTTGAAGATGTCCGTCTGGAGCGTGCCGTTCAGGACGGCCGGGTCGATGCCCTGCCGCTCGGCGGCGACCAGGTACATGCAGAAGACGGGGACGGCGGGCCCGGAGATCGTCATCGACGTCGTGACGTCACCGAGGGGGATGTCCTGGAACAGGACCTCCATGTCGGCGGCCGAGTCGATGGCGACCCCGCAGTGCCCGACCTCGCCGAGGGACTGGGGCTCGTCGGAGTCCCGGCCCATCAGGGTCGGCATGTCGAAGGCCACGGAGAGACCGCCGCCGCCGTTGGCCAGGATCATCTTGTAGCGCTCGTTCGTCTGCTCGGCGTTGCCGAAGCCGGCGAACTGGCGGATGGTCCAGGTCCGGCCGCGGTAGCCGGTGGCGTGCAGTCCGCGGGTGAAGGGGTATTCGCCGGGCCATCCGATCCGCTCGAAACCCTCGTACGTGTCCCCGGGCCGCGGCCCGTAGACCGGCTCGACCGGATCGCCGGAGAGCGTGGTGAAATCCGCGTCGCGCTTCTTCGCGGTGTCGTACCGGGCCTGCCAGCGACGGCGGCCCTCCTCGATGGCATCAGCGTCCATACCTTCGAATTTACTTGGACGTCCTAGTAAATGTCGATGGCTGACCGCCACGGGTCTCTCCGTGGCGGTGCGGTTACGCCTTCGCGGTGGCCGGGGAGCCGTCGACGATCAGCGGCTCGACCTCACGCACGACCTTGCGCTCGACGAAGAACGCGGCCGTCGGGATCGTGCCCGAGACCAGCACCCAGAGCAGCTTGCCGAACGGCCACTTCGCCTTGGAGCCCAGGTCGAAGGCGAAGATCAGGTAGATGATGTAGAGCACGCCGTGGACCTGGGAGACGACAAGCGTCAGCCCCTCGCCCGTGTCGAAGCCGTACTTGAAGATCATGCAGGTGCACAGCACGAGCAGCATGACGGCGGTGACGTAGGCCATCACCCGGTAACGGGTCAGCACGGATCGCTTCATGCCTACGAGCGTATCGGCCCGTTTTGCGCGATCTTCGGGCGGCCCCGGCACGACCGGAACGGAAAACCGCTACTGCTCGTCGAAATCCTCCGCCGCCACCCGCAGGGGCCGCAGCATCGCGAAGATCTCGGCGCACTCCTCGGCGTCGTAGACACCGAGCCCGAAGTCCATGGCCATCAGCTCGCGGGTGGCCGACTCGACGACCTCGCGGCCCTTCTCCGTGATGGAGGCGAGCGTGCCGCGTCCGTCGTTCGGGTTGGGGCGCTTGTCGACGAGGCCGGACTTGACCAGGCGGTCGACGGTGTTGGTGACGGACGTGGGGTGCACCATCAGACGCTCGCCGATCTTGGACATCGGCAACTCGCCCGCCTGCGAGAACGTGAGCAGGACCAGCGCCTCGTACCGCGCGAAGGTCAGTCCGTACGGCTTGACGACCGCGTCGACCTCGCCGAGCAGGATCTGGTGCGCCCGCATGATCGAGGTGATCGCACCCATGGCCGGTACGGATCCCCAGCGCTGCTTCCAGAGCTCGTCGGCGCGGGCGATGGGATCGAAGGGAAGGCTGAGCGGCTTCGGCACGCCAAAGACCTTACCCGCCGGTCACATGGTGGTCAGCCCCGTCTCGCAGTTCGGTCGATTCTTCCCGCGGACCGTCGCTCGCGCAGCGGGCCGCCTTGCGGTGCGTGGCGCGGACCTCGGCCGCCAGGGCGAGGCAGCAGACCGTGCCGATGACGCCCGCCGCCGTGACGACGGCGCTCACCGCGACGAACTCCGCCGCGAGCCCGGCGAGCGCCATGCCGACCCCCTGGATCGTCATGAGCCCCGCCGTGTGCACGGTCATGGCCCGCCCGCGCAGCTCCGGCGGCACCGCGTCGACGAACCACCGGTCGACGCCCAGCGTGTACGCGGATCCGGCGCCGGCGAGCGCGAGGGCGAGCATCGCCCACACGAGGCCGGGCGTGACGGCGTACACCGTGAGCGGCAGAAGCGTGCACGAGGCGAGCGGCAGGGCGATACGGGCCCGCGTGCTCGCGGAGAGCGCGGACCCGGCGTACAGCTCCGCCGCGATCGTGCCGACCGGCAGCGCGCACATCAGGAGCCCGACGCCCGCGACGCCGACGCCGATTTGGTCCGCGTACGGGGCGGCGAGCGCCTCCGGGGCGACCATGAACATGGGCGGCGCCCACAGGAGGAGCAGCAGCGCCCTGATCCGCCGGTCGCGGAGCACCTGCCGGGTACCGCTGAGCGAGTACTTGACCAGTGCGGCCCCGGCGCCCCCGCGCGCGGGCCTGCGCTGCGTCCCGCACCGCAGGAGCAGCGCGGAGACGGCGAACGTACAGACGGTGATGAGGAGCGCCCCGCGCGGCGGGACGACGGTGAGCAGGACGCCGCCGAGCCCGAACCCGACGAGCACGGAGCTCTGCGAGACGATCCGGAGCAGGGAACGCCCGAGGACGAACAGGTCGCCTTCGCCGAGGATGTCGGTGAGGGTGGCCATCCGCGTCCCGTTGAACACGGGCGATACGGCGGCGACGACGCACCGCAGCGCGAGCAGCGCGAAGACGGGCGTGGCCGGCAGGGCCATGAGGGCGGCGCACCCGGCACACACCACGTCGCACAGCACGAGCACCCGCCGCGGCGGAAACCGGTCGGCGATCCCGGACAGCAGGGTTCCGCCCACGAGGTAGGGCAGCATCCCGAGCGCGAAGGTGAGCGCGCTGAGCAGCGGTGACCCGGTGAGCCCGTAGACGAGCACGGTGAGCGCGACCTCGCTGACGACGACGCCGAGCAGCGAGAAGGCGTGCGCGAGGAAGACGGCGCGGAACTCGCGGATCGTGAAGAGGCGGAGGTAGCCGGTGGGTTCGGGGGCGCTGGGCTCGGGAGCGCCGGATCCAGGGGTGGCGGGTTCAGGGGTAGCGGGTTCAGGGGTAGTGGGGTTCTCTTCGGGCATGCCCGCACCCTGCACGCGCGCGTGCCCCTCGCCCTAGAGTTTCGGTTGCGGGCGAATCATGGGGGTGGGGGCGTGCCGAACCGGTTGCATTTCGGGCCGGACGATCTCTTGCGGTGCCGGTTCGCCGTCTCGCCCCTGTGGGAGACGCAGGAAGCCGTGCGCACCCTGAAGCGGCCCGACCGGCACGGGTACCACCCCCAGTGGCTGCGGCGGATACGCGGGGCGGGCGCCGGGCTCGAACTCGGGGCGCTGTGGCTGCTCATGCCGCAGCGCGGCTACACCCCGGACTTCATCGGCCCTCCCCCCATCGGCCCGGCCGCCACCTTCGAGGAGGAGATCGCGGCCGTGCGCGCGGCCGACCCCGAGGCCGCGCGGGACGAGCTGGCGCGGGCGCTCGCCTGCACCGCGGGGGCCGCCGCGTCCCCGCTGGGCCGGACGCTGCTCGCCGATCCCGCGCGTGCGGTACGGGTTCTCGCCGATGCCGTGGAAGCCGCCTGGCACGCCCTCGTCGAGCCGGACTGGCCGCGGCTGCGCGCACTCCTGGAGGCGGACGTCGCCTTCCATTCGCGGCGGCTCGCGGAGATCGGCCTGGGCGCGCTGGTCGCCGAGCTCGACCCGAGGTTCACCTGGGTCGCGGAGACACTGACCGTCGCGCGGCGGGACGACCACGTGCGGCATCTGGCCGGGCAGGGCCTCGTCCTGATGCCCAGCGTGTTCGCCTGGCCGGACGTGGTCGGCGGCCACGAACCGCCCTGGCAGCCGACCCTGGTCTATCCCGCCCGCGGCATCGCCGGCCTCTGGACGGAGCCGAGCGACCAGACGTCCGAGGCGCTCGTGCGGCTTCTGGGGCGGGGCAGGGCGAGGGTCCTGGCCGCGCTCGCCGCCCCGGCCACCACGTCGGCGCTCGCGCATCGGCTCGGGCTCGCCCCCTCGTCCGTCTCGGCGCACCTCGGCGCCCTGCGGGGCGCCGGGCTGCTTGTCTCGCGGCGGTACGGGCACCAGGTGCTCTACGAACGCACCCCGCTCGGCATCGCGCTGGCGGGCGGCGGCAGCTGACGGGGTGACGGCATCCGGTGTCGTAACCATGGGCGATTGGTCCGTTATGTAACGATTGCCGCTCACCCGTCGCTCAAGGGGGCTGGATGCACCGGCTGCTCCGTACGTTCACCGCACTCACGGCCGTCACGGCCCTCGGGCTCACGGCAGGGTGCTCCGCCGACTCCGGCGCGAAGGGCAAGGAGAGGACGGCCGCCGAGGCCGGCCCCACCACCGACGCCGCCAGGAAAGCCCCGCAGAGCGCCTTCTGGGTGGACCCGGAGAGCTCCGCCGCCCGGCAGGTCGAGCAGTGGGAGCAGGAGGGCCGCACGCAGGACGCCCAGACGCTGAAGCGGATCTCCGAGCAGCCCATGGCGGTGTGGCCGGCGGGCGACGACCCGGCCCCGGACGTCAAGGCGGCCGTCGACGGCGCCGAGCAAGCCGGCCGCACCGCCGTACTCGTCGCGTACAACATCCCGCACCGCGACTGCGGCCAGCACTCCGCGGGCGGCGCCCAGAGCCCGGACTTCTACCGGCAGTGGATCGACGAGTTCGCCGGCACGATCGGCGACAGGTCCGCGGTCGTCGTCCTGGAGCCGGACGCCATCGCGCACATCGTGGACGGCTGCACCCCCGCCGAGTACCACTCCGAGCGCTACTCACTGCTCTCCGAGGCGATCGAGCGGCTCAAGCGGCAGCCCCGGGTGAAGGTCTATCTGGACGCGGGCAATCCGGGGTGGATCGACCAGCCGGACAAGCTCACCGAACCGCTCACACAGGCCGGGATCGCGCGGGCGGACGGCTTCTCGCTGAACGTGTCGAACTTCCAGAGCGACGAGACCATCAAGACGTACGGCCGCAGCCTCTCGGGGACGATCGGCGGCAAGCACTTCGTGATGGACACCAGCCGCAACGGCAAGGGCCCGCTCGCCGGTGACCGCGAGGACGCCTGGTGCAATCCGCCGGGGCGCGGCCTCGGCACCCCGCCCACGGACAAGACCGGTGACGCGCTCCTCGACGCGGCCCTGTGGATCAAGCGGCCCGGCGACTCGGACGGCCCGTGCAGGGGCGGCCCGGCGGCGGGCCAGTGGTGGCCCGACTACGCGCTCGGTCTCGCGCGCAACGCCAAGGCCGCCTGACCGCACGGCGCACGGGGTTCCGGCCGCCCCACGCGGAGCCGGCCGCCCCACGCGGATCCGGCCACCTCACGTAGACCCGGCTACCCCACGTGGATCCACTTCGCCTCCGACGAGGCGCCGTCCCGGTCCGTCACGAACAGCATGTACCAGCCCGGCGGCACCAGGGCGGTGTCCTGCCGGGGGACGTCCACGGTCACTTCGCCCTTGCCCTTGGTGACGCCGAGGGCGATCGACCGCTGCTCGACGTCCGTCGTGTGCGTGACCGCGCTGGGGCGCATCAGACGGGCCGACGCGATCTTCCCCGGGTGCTCGGTGCGGAACGTCGCCCGTCCGTCGGCGGCGAGCTCCTCCGGGCCCTCGCCCAGGACCGGGCGGTTCTGCCCGGCCTTGTGCAGCGTGGGCGGCGTGAAGACCTCCATGCGCTGCTCGAAGTGGCCGAGCTTGGTGTTCTGCCGGTCGTCGTAGAGCGGGTCGGAGCCGAAGGTGACGACCCGTCCGTCGGGCAGGAGCAGCGCCTCGGAGTGGTAGTTGCGGCCCACCACGGGGTCTGCCGCCGCGCGGAAGCTGTTGCTCTTGGGGTCGTAGAACTGCGCCTTGAGGATGTTGCTCCCGCCGCGGCCGCGGTAGTCCTTGGAGCCGTTGGACGTGAACACCGAGTCGTCCGGCAGGATCACGCTGTTCAGATAGCGGGTGCCCTGCGGAAGGTCCGGCCCTGTCCTGAAGGCGGGGCTGTCCTCCTTGAGGTCGACCACGGCGGTGCGCGGGGTCGCCTTCTCGGACTCGCCGACGCCCCCGCCGCCCAGGATCATCACCTTCTGGTCCTGCGCCGGGGGCAGCAGGACGGAGGCGGACGTCTCGGTCTGGTCGAGGTCGACGAGGCCGGGGATCTTCTGGAACTTGTTGGTCTTCAGGTCCCAGAGGCCGGGGTCGCGGCCCTTGTCCGCGGGCCCGTAGCCCGCGTTCGACGCCGGGTAGAAGAGCTTGCCGCCCTTGGTGAGGAAGAGCGCGGGATAGGTCGGGAAGTAGCGCTTGGGTCCTTCGGTCCACTTCTTGGTCTTCGGGTCGTAGATCTCGTTGTCGCCGGGGTCGATCATGCCCACGTCGTCGAGGCCGGAGACCGCGAGCACCTTGCCGTCGTCGAGGCCGACGAGCGTCGGGTACCAGCGGGCCTTCTCCATGGGCTCCACGGGAACGTACTTCTCGGCCTTGGGGTCGAACTCGTACGCCGCCCTGATCCCCTGGAAGTCCTGCTTGTCCATGGTGATCTTCTCGGCGATCCCGTAGGCGTTGTCCGCTTCCTTGCCGGTCAGGCCCTCGATCTCGTACTGCGCGGACTTCTTGGTGACGAACGCCTCGCCGTCCCCCGCGCCTTCCACGAAGACGCGTGCCTCGCTCGCCTTGACCTTGGTCTTCCAGGGCTTCATCGCACCAGACTTGGTGTACGTGATCTCGTAGTCCCGCTTGGCCTTGGGGACCTTGACGTCGAACTTGCTCACGTACTCGACACCCGACGGCGAGCGGAAGCGGGTGCCCTTCTTGAGGATGATGGGCTTGTCGGGGTTCTCGTTCTTGACGCGCATGCCGCCGCCGGCGCGGTTGACCTCGCCGTCCAGGAGTTCGTAGCGGGCCGTACCGCCGGCCACCAGGAGGCGGCCGTCGGGGAGCTGGGCGTGGCCGGAACAGAAGAAGTCCTCCGGCGTGGCGACCTTCTTGAAGGTGTCCTTCTTCGGGTCCCAGAGGATCGTGTCGAACGATCCCTTGTCGAACTTCTTCTGTTCGTTCCCGGAGCCCGCGACGATCAGGACCTTGCCGGTGTGCAGGAGCGCGGCGTGGATGGCGTTGGTGCGGAACTCCTCGGGGATGCCGATCTGCTTCCAGGAGCCGAACTTCTTCTTGTAGGCGGGCTGGGCGATCTTGTACGCGTGGTACTTCTCCTCGGCGAAGGAGAGCGCCGCCGGTGCGTTGAGTCCGACGAGCAGTGCACCCGCGCCGACGCCGAGGAGTGTCTTCTTGGTCCGCTTGGAGGGCCGGTAAGCCATGGGTCAGTTACCTCCAGTCGTCGTACCGGTGGCGAACGCCGGCTCCGGCTCGCCCTCCGCCGTGCCCGGGGCTGCCGGGCGTTCCGCGTCCTGCCTGCCGCGCTGCCGCGCCCGGCTGCGGACCTCGCCGCGCGCCTTGCGTGCCCGGTCCTCCCGGAGCAGCGAGAAGCTCCAGATGGCTATCGGTGCGAGCGAGATGGCCAGGGCGAGGAAGGCCCAGGTGCGCATCGCCACGTGGGTGTGGCCGAGCACGAAGGAGGCGACCAGCGAACTGGAGAGGACGGCCGCCCAGAAGAGGTGGATCCGGAAGGTGAGCACCCGGTCGGGGCTGGCGTCGCCGCCCTTGGGCGTGACCACGAAGCGGCTCGGGCGGCGCACCAGGGCGGCGCCGAGCGATTTGGCGTAGATGGGCGCGGAGAGCGCGGACATCGCCATGCCCGCCAGGCCTCCGGAGCCCTCCGGTTCGTGCGGGGAGACGTTGTGACGGCGGTTCCAGAGGTAGAGGCCGATCTGGAGCGCCGCCGCATCGCTGTAGAGCATCAGCCAGACGGATGCGGCGACCTGGGTGCCGGACGCGCCGAACCAGAGGAAGAGGACGCAGCTCAGCACGCCGAGCAGCCAGTTGACGGCCGTCATCGGGTAGTAGACGAGCATCATCGTGTACGAGAAGAGACGGCCGGGCGGCATCGTGAACGGTGCCTTCCAGAACTGCTTGAACAGCGTCTCGTACGTCCCGCGCGACCAGCGCAGTTGCTGGGTGAAGAAGTCCGTCCAGGAAGCGGGGCCCTCGCCGACGGCGAGCACGTCCGGGGTGTAGACCGACCTCCAGTGGCGTTTGGTGGCGGGGTTCTTGTGGCGGTGCAGCTCGAAGCCGGTCGCCATGTCCTCGGTGATGGAGTCGTACAGGCCCCCGACCTGGCGGAGCGCCTTGATGCGTACGACGTTGTTGGTGCCGACGAACATGGGAGCGCGGTAGCAGTTGCCCGCGCGCTGGATCAGGGCGTGGAAGAGGAACTGCTGGGACTCGGCGGCCTTGGTGACGGGGCTGTCGTAGTTCCCGTACACCTGGGGTCCGACGACGAACGCCACGTCCTCGTCCCGGAAGTAGCCCATCATCCGCTCCAGGAAGTTGGGCAGCGGCACGTGATCGGTGTCCACGGAGGCGAAGAAGTCGTAGTCGCCGCCGTGCATCGCGAGCCAGGCGTTGTAGTTGCCGTGCTTGGTGCGGGCCTTGTGGACACCCTTCTCGCGGTTCCACTCGGGGACGCCCTTGCGGGTGAAGTGGCGTACGCCGAGTTCTGCGCAGAGCGCCTTCGCCTCGTCGTTGTCGCCCTCGTCCAGGAGCCAGACGTCCAGGGGGCCGGTGTGCTGTATCCGCGTTGCCCCTTCGAGGGTGGCGCGGACCATGCCGAGGGGTTCCTTGCCCGGTACGTACGTCGTGAGGAAGGCGACGCGGGTGCCGGGTTCTGGGGTGACCGGTACCGGGTCCCTCGCCACCATCGTCGCGTGGGCGATCGAGATGACGTTGACGAGCATGAAGAGCTCGATCAGGCCGATCGCCACCAGCATCGTGATGTCGAGACCGACGAGCCAGCGGTCGGCGCCCTCGCGCCTGGTCCAGTGGGTCGGCCACACGAGGTACACGAGCAGGAGGCCGGTGAGGACGGGCGCGAGCGTCATCAGGAAGACGGCCCGTATTCGGTGCGGCTCGCCGGAGAGAAGCTTGGTGTACCGCACCCGATAGCGGTCGCCGTCGGCCGGCTCGGTGAGCGGACCGGCGAGTGTGCTGTGGGTGTCGTAGTCGTAGCCCTCCGGCCGCACAGCGCCTCCAGGTCGTGGGTGATCTGGCTCCGGCAGGTTCAGATACGAATCGGCCGATACCCATACAGAAGTGGAGTTTTCGCGGCGTGTCGAACCAGACGCGTCCGTGCGAGCGGTTTTACCCTGAGCGATTTGGCTGGAGTTGCGGGGCCGCCGGGTCGCAGGGCAGGAAAAAGCCCCCGCCGGTCGGTGACCGGCGGGGGCTCTCGGCCGTACGGAAGCGCGGTACGGGGATCGCGGTACGGGGGCTCGCGGTACGGGGCTCGCGACGTGTGGATCGCGACACGGGGCCGTCGTACGGGGGCCGCTACTCGGCGAGGTGGCGTTCCACCGTCTCGACCTTCGACGTCATCCCGTCCGTCACTCCGGGGCGGATGTCCGCCTTCATGACGACGGAGACCCGCGGCGCCCGCGCCTCGACCGCGGCGACGGCGCGCTTGACGACGTCCATCACCTCGTCCCACTCGCCCTCGACGGAGGTGAACATCGCGTCGGTCCGGTTGGGCAGGCCCGACTCTCGGACGACACGGACCGCGTCGGCGACGTACTCGCCCACGTCCTCGCCGACGCCCAGCGGGGTCACGGAGAAGGCGACGATCATGCGCTGACGACCCCTTCGCGGCGGGCGCGCGAGGCGATCACGGCGGCCTCGGCCTCACGCTTCAGCTTCCGGTCGGCGAAGAAACCGCCGGTCGGCAGGACGGAGAGGATGAAGTAGAGGGCGGCCGTCTTCACGTCCCACTTCGTGCGGTTCCAGGCGTCGAGCCAGAAGAGCACGTACAGGACGAAGAGCACGCCGTGGACCATGCCCATCACCGGCACGGCGTTGAACTCCGTGGTCCGCTTGAGCACCGAGCAGATGATCAGGAGCAGGAAGGAGACGGCCTCGGGGGCCGAGACCAGACGGAGGCGGCGGAGTGCGGAAGCGGTCTTGATGTCCACGGATCACCTTCGGTGTGAGGCGGGAGCGAGGGGGCGGGCCGCTCGGCGGCATGGATCTTGTGAATGCGCGCACAAGCGACCCCCATTGTGACATCGGGGTGTTCTCGGGGTTCGCTCAGGGGCCGATGCCCTGTTCCGACCCCATATCCGACGGCTACCGTCGATGCGTGGCAACGTTCCGACTGCAAGGCAGCAGGGTGCTCGCCGTGGACATGTCCGGCGACGCCGTCAAGGCGAAGAACGGCTCGATGGTCGCGTACGACGGCCAGATGGCCTTCAAGAAGATGACCGGCGGCGGCGAGGGCGTCCGGGGCATGGTGACCCGCCGCCTCACCGGCGAGCAGATGACGGTGATGGAGGTGAAGGGGCATGGCACCTGCTGGTTCGCGGACCGGGCCACCGAGATCAATCTCGTGTCGCTGCACGGCGAGAAGCTCTTCGTCGAGGCCGGCAATCTGCTGTGCACGGACGCGGGCCTGCGCACCGGCACCCACTTCACCGGCGTCCGCGGCGCCTCGCAGGGCAACGGCCTGTTCACCACGACCGTGGAGGGCTCGGGCCAAGCGGCGATCATGTCCGAAGGGCCGGCGGTGGTGCTGCGCGTGAGCAGGCAGTATCCGCTGACGGTGGACCCGGGGGCGTATGTCGCGCATCAGGGGGACCTCCGCCAGAACCTCCAGTCGGGCGTCACTTTCCGTACGCTGCTCGGCGAGGGCGGCGGCGAGGCCTTCCAGATCCGCTTCGAGGGCGAGGGCCTTGTCTACGTCCAGCCGAGCGAGCGGACGACGATCGCGGGGGACGTCTGACATGCCCTTCCGGGAGATCAACTCGAAGATGGTCGAAGCGACGATCCTGCCGGGCCAGCGCCTGTTCAGCCAGCGCGGCGCCATGCTCGCCTACAAGGGAGATGTCACCTTCACGCCCAACATCCAGGGCGGTCAGGGCGGCCTGGCCTCCATGATCGGGCGCCGCGTGGCCAACGAGGCGACGCCCCTGATGACGGTGGAGGTCCCCCAAGGTCTTGATGACCAGGGAGGTACCCCCACCGGCACCGTCCTCTTCGGGCACGGCGGCCACCACATCCAGGTGATCACCCTCTCCGGGGACACCCTCTACGTGGAGGCGGACCGGCTGCTCGCCTTCGACGGGACGCTCCAGCAGGGCACGATGTTCATGGGCTCGCAGGGCGGCGTCATGGGCATGGTGCGCGGCCAGGTCACGGGGCAGGGCCTCTTCACCACCACGCTCAAGGGCCAGGGCTCGGTCGCCGTCATGGCGCACGGCGGCGTCATCGAGGTGCCGATCACCCCGCAGCGCCCGGTGCACGTCGACCCGCAGGCGTATGTGGCGCACCACGGCGACGTGCGCAACAAACTCTCCACGGCGCTCGGCTGGCGCGACATGGTGGGGCGGGGCTCGGGCGAGGCCTTCCAGCTCGAACTGTCCGGCAGCGGTGCGGTGTACGTCCAGGCGTCGGAGGAGAAGCTGTGAACCCCGCTGGGAACCCCTCGATGCCCGCGGGAGCGCCCGCGCCCCTCGACCCGATGTCGCTGCCGAGCGACGACAGCGTGAACGCGTACACCTTCTGCGTGGAGCTCAGGGGCAGCCAGTGGTTCCTGCAGAAGGGGAAGATGATCGCCTATTACGGGTCGATCGAGTTCAACGGCATCGGCCACGGCCGCCTGGACCGCCTGGTGCGCACGAGTTTCCATTCGCCCCTGCACGCGAGCGACTGGGTGGTGGCCGAGGGCCAGGGCAAGATGCTCCTCGCCGACCGGGCCTTCGACGTGAATTCGTACGACCTCGAAGACGGCAACCTGACCATTCGCTCGGGCAACCTCCTCGCTTTTCAGCCAACTCTCGCGCTGAAGCAGTCCATCGTGCCGGGCTTCCTGACCCTGATCGGGACCGGAAAGTTCGTGGCCGCGTCGAACGGCCCGGTGGTCTTCATGGAACCGCCGATCCGGGTGGACCCGCAGGCCCTGGTGGGCTGGGCGGACTGCCCTTCGCCCTGCCATCACTACGACCACGGATATCTGACCGGAGTCATCGGAGGCGTGCGGGCGCTGACCGGGATCGGCGGAACCTCAGGTGAGGAGCATCAGTTCGAGTTCGTGGGGGCGGGCACGGTGCTCCTGCAGTCCTCGGAGGCGCTCATGGCCGAGCAGGCGACGGGCGCGCTGCCGCAGCAGGCGGGAGTGCCGGGCGGTCAGGGCGCACCGGGTCAGCACGGACAACGCGGGCAGCAGCCGGGGCAACCGCGCCTTCCCGGACAACTGGGGGACCTCCAGCGTCGCTTCGGCCTGTGAGCGGTAGTCTGCGGAGTGTGACGGCGAACGTCTGTGCCCCTCTCCACCTGAGGGTAAGAGGCGCGCGTCACACACCGACATTCGTTCACCTTTCAACTTCTTAGGTAGAATCGATTCCATGGAGACCGATACGGCCCCGCAGTGGCTGACCAACGAGGAACAGTGCGCCTGGCGCACCCACGTGGAGGTCAACAGGATGCTGACCTATCAGCTCGAGAAAGACCTCCAGCCGTTCAACCTGACCATGAACGACTACGACATCCTCGTGCATCTCTCCGAATCGGAAGAGAAGCGGATGCGTATGAGCGACCTCGCGGCCGCCACACTGCAGTCGAAGAGCCGCCTGTCCCATCAGATCACCCGCATGGAGAACGCGGGCCTGGTGCGCAGGGAGAACTGCGAGTCCGACCGGCGGGGGCTCTACACCGTCCTCACGGACGAGGGCATGGAGACCATGCAGCGGGTCGCCCCGCACCACGTGGACTCCGTCCGGCGGCACTTCGTCGACCTCATCTCGCCCGAGGCGCTCGGCGAGCTCCACAAGGCCCTGACCCCGATCGCGGAACACCTCCGCGCCCAGCGGGGCAAGCCCTGACCCTCACCGGGAAGAAGCGGCCGGCACCCTGAGTTCGAAGAGCGCTCCCCCGCCGGGGGCCTCCCGGACCGTCAGGGTCCCGCCGTGCCGCGCGGCGACGTCGCGCGCGATGGCGAGGCCCAGGCCCGCCCCGCCGTCATCCCTGGTGCGGGCGTCGTCGAGGCGGACGAAGCGCTCGAAGATCCGGTCGCGTTCGTCCTGCGGCACACCGTCTCCGTCGTCGGCGACCTCCAGGACCGCCCAACCGCCGTCGGCGCGGGTGGAGACCGTGACGTGCGAGCTCGCGTGGCGCTGCGCGTTGTTCACCAGATTGCCGAGCACGCGCGCCAGCTGGCTCCGCGATCCGGCGACCTCGGCGTTCTTCAGGTCCATACGGACGTCGGCGCGGTCCCTGGTGCGCTGCGAGAGCTCCTCGCGGGCCAGGGCCGCCAGGTCCACACGTCCTTCGCCCGGCCTCTCGCCCGCGTCCAGACGGGCGAGGAGCAGCAGGTCGGCGGCCAGCTCCTGCAGCCGAACGGTGTCCTCGACCGCGCCCTCCACGTCCAGCAACTCCGGGTGCGCCGCGCCCACTTCGAGCTGCGTGCGCAGGGAGGCGATGGGGCTGCGCAGTTCGTGCGAGGCGTCGGCCACGAAGCGGCGCTGGCGCTCGACCGACGTCTGCAGCGCGGCGAGGGTCTCGTTCGTGGTCGTGGCGAGGCGGGCGATCTCGTCGTGCGTGTCCGGTTCGGGCACGCGGCGCGCGAGGTCCTCGGACGCGGTGATCGCCGCCATCTCGGAGCGGATCGCGTCCACCGGGCGCAGGGCGCGGCGCGTCACCAGCCAGGTCACGCCGGCGATCACCGCCAGGAGCAGGGGGAAGCCGATGAGCATGGACGTCAGCGCCGTGGACACCGCGCTCTGCTGCGCGGCGAGCGACGCGCCCGCGTAGACGGTGAGGTCGCCCTTCTTGTCGGTGGACACCTCCACCTCGGCGAAGCGGTAGTCCGCCGTCTCGCCGTCGACGGTGGCGGAGCCGGTGGTGACACGCGGGTCGTCGTCGGAGACCTCCCCGAACTCGGGCGCCTCGCTCTCGCTGTCGGCGTCGTCATCGCCGTCGCTCTTCGGGGGCGCGGACGACGCGGGGCCGGGCTTCACGGCGCCGACGCCCGTACCGCTGATGCGCTGAAGATCCTCGGTGGCGGCGACGAGCCGTCCGTCGCCGTCGACGATCTGGACCGGGTGGTCCTCGTCGTCCAGGTCCAGATCGCCGTACGCCGTGTTCCCCGCGAGCTGCGAGGCCACCCCGCGGGCGGCCGACTCGGCCTGGCCGCTCGCCTGGTCGGTCAGGCTGTCGCGCAGCGAGAGCAGCACGGCGGCCCCCGCGACGACGAGCGCGACGGCTACGACGAGACTGGCGCCGAGCGTGGCGCGGGCCCGTACGGAACTGAAGAAGCGCTTCATCGGGGGGTCTCCAGGCGGTATCCGGCGCCGCGCACCGTCTTGATCAGCGGCGCCCCGAGCTTGCGCCGCAGGGCGCTGATGTACACCTCGACGATGTTGGGGTCGCCCTCGTAGGCGAAGTCCCAGACGTGTTCGAGGATGTCGCCCTTGGAGACCACCTCGCCGGCCCGCAGCAGCAGCTGTTCGAGCACGGCGAACTCTTTGGCGGTGAGCGCCACTTCGGTGTCTTCTGTGTCTGCTGTGTCCTGGGTGCGGAAGACACGGCGCGCCGCGGTGTCCACTTTCAGTTCACCGAGGACGTGAACGGGAGAAGGCCCCCCGTTGCCGCGCCGGCGCAGGATCGCCTTCACGCGGGCCACGAGCACGACGTACGAGAAGGGCTTGGTGAGGTAGTCGTCGGCGCCCGTATCGAGCCCCTCGGCCTCGTCGTACTCCCCGTCCTTTGCCGTGAGCATCAGGATCGGTACGTCGTGTCCCGCGGCGCGGAGGGTGGAGCAGACCCGGTAGCCGTTCATGCCGGGCAGCATGATGTCGAGGATGACCAAGTCGTACGTACCCTCGCTCGCCCGGTGTAGTCCGTCGACGCCGTCGTGCACGACGTCCACGGCGTAGCCCTCGGCCGTAAGTCCCTTGGCGAGCGACAGGGCGAGCCGCTTTTCGTCCTCCACGATCAACAGGCGCATGCGTTCAGGGTCCCAGAGCGAACCTGAAGAGTTCTTCAGGTGGCTTCAGGCTGGCTTCAGGGTCACTCAGCCAGATTGGTTCTTGTCGAAAGCGAACGGCAGCGGCCCACCGGCCGCAGGCCACCGACTCGGGAGGACCCCCTCATGAAGCGCAACATCGTCATCGCCACCGTCGCAGCCCTGGCCCTCGCCGGGGGCGGTACGGCGACAGCACTCGCTGCCACCGGCGACGACGACTCGTCGGCCGCCGCGAAGAAGTCGAGCGTTCAGCTGAAGGACAACGACCGTGACGACGACCGGTACGACGACGACCGCGCCGACGACCGGAACGATGACCGGGACGACGCCAAGGAGAACAGCGCCGAGGCGAAGGCCGCCAAGGTGACGGCCGCGGACGCTATCAAGGCGGCGCTGGCCGACTCGTCCGGCACGGCGGTCTCCGCCGAGCTCGACGACGAGGACAACGGCGGCCTGGTCTGGGACGTCGACCTGCTCAAGGGCGACACGTGGCACAGCGTCCAGGTCGACCCCGGCACCGGCAAGGTGCTCGGCTCGCACACCGAGAAGGACGACGACGGCGACGCGAAGCGGGTCGCCGCGGCCCTGAAGGGTGCCTCCGTCAACGCCGAGGACGCGGCGAAGGCCGCCGCCGCCAAGGGCACGGTGACCTCCGTGGACCTGGACGACGACGGCACGGCCACGGCCTGGGAGGCAGAGACGGCCTCCGGCAAGGGCGCGGAGTCCGACTGGAAGGTCGACGCGCAGTCGGGCAAGGTCACGGCGGACAAGTCGGACAGCCGCGACGATGAGGACGACGCGGACGACAACGACTCCGACGACTAATTCGCGCGGCGTTCCCCTGACCCACGACATGCGCCGCCCCCGCAGGAATGCCCTGCGGGGGCGGCGCGTTGCCACGCGGGGGGTGCGATGCCGGGTTGCTTGCTGGTGCAACTGCCTGGACCGTCGCTGCGCGACGGAGTTTTCCCGCCCACCCACCCGATTACCCCGAGTCATCGGGTGGGTGGGCGGGAGAGAATCGCCGCGCAGCGGCGTCTGGTCCGGCGCCCCCGACGCAGAGCAAGCAGACCCAACGCCCAGCCCGCACCCGCACAGGCCAAGCAGACACCCCCCGCTAACCCCCGGAGGGCGCCGCCCCCACCGTCAACGACTCCACAAGCTCGTCCGCCGCCGAGTACGGATCAAGCTCCCCGGCGACGATCCGCTCCGCGAGAGCGGAGAGCCGCGCATCGCCGTGGAGATCAGCGATACGCTCCCGCAAAGCCGTCACCGCGATGGTCTCCACCTCGCGCGCGGCCCGCGCGGCCCTGCGCTCCCCCAGGACCCCCCGCTCCTCCATCCAGGCCCGGTGCTTCTCCAGGGCTTCGACGACCTCGTCGGTCCCCTCGCCCCGCGCGGCCACCGTCTTCACGATGGGCGGGCGCCAGTCCCCCGCCTCGCGGGACTCCCCGAGCCCCAGCATGTGGTTCAGCTCGCGCGCGGTCGCGTCCGCACCGTCCCGGTCCGCCTTGTTGACCACGTACACATCGCCGATCTCCAGGATTCCGGCCTTCGCCGCCTGGATACCGTCGCCCATGCCGGGCGCGAGCAGCACCACCGACGTGTCCGCCTGCGAGGCGATCTCCACCTCGGACTGGCCGACCCCGACCGTTTCCACCAGGATCACGTCGCAGCCCGCGGCGTCGAGCACCCGGATCGCCTGCGGCGCCGACCACGCGAGGCCGCCGAGGTGGCCGCGCGTCGCCATGGAGCGGATGTAGACCCCGGGGTCGGACGCGTGCTCCGACATCCGGACCCGGTCGCCGAGCAGCGCGCCCCCGGAGAACGGGGACGACGGGTCGACGGCGAGGACGCCGACCCGCTTGCCCGCCCGGCGGTACGCGGACACCAGCGCCGACGTCGAAGTCGACTTGCCGACACCGGGCGACCCCGTGAGGCCCACCACGTACGCGTGCCCCGCCAGCGGAGCCAGCGCCGCCATGACCTCGCGGAGCTGCGGTGACGCCCCCTCGACCAGTGAGATCAGCCGGGCCACGGCCCGCGGCCTGCCCTCGCGGGCCTGGGCCACCAGGGAGGGGACGTCCTGCATGTCAGACAGCTCCGTTCCAAGACGTTTCCGGGTCGGGGAAACAAAACGTTTCCGGGTCGGGGAAAAGCGTGCGCGCGAAACGCGTCAGCCCTTCGCCACCTTCACGATCAGCGCGTCACCCTGCCCGCCGCCACCGCACAGCGCGGCCGCGCCCACGCCGCCGCCGCGCCGCTTCAGTTCGAGGGCCAGGTGCAGGACGACACGTGCGCCGGACATCCCGATCGGATGACCCAGGGCGATGGCACCGCCGTTGACGTTCACCTTTTCCGAGGAGACTCCGAGGTCCTTCATTGACTGCACCGCGACCGCGGCGAAGGCCTCGTTGATCTCGATCAGGTCGAGGTCCTCGACGTCCAGGCCCTCCTTCTTCAGCGCGTGCCGGATAGCGTTCGACGGCTGCGACTGGAGCGAGTTGTCCGGGCCGGCCACGTTGCCGTGCGCCCCGATCTCGGCGATCCAGTCCAGGCCGAGCTCGAGGGCCTTGGCCTTGGACATCACCACGACCGCCGCCGCACCGTCGGAGATCTGCGAGGACGTACCCGCCGTGATCGTGCCGTCCTTGGTGAAGGCCGGGCGCAGCTTGCCGAGCGACTCGGCGGTCGTCTCGCCGCGGATGCCCTCGTCCTGCGAGAACAGGACCGGGTCGCCCTTGCGCTGCGGGATCTCGACCGGGGTGATCTCGGCCTCGAAGATGCCGTTCTTCTGGGCGGCGGACGCGCGCTGGTGGGAGGCGGCGGCGATCTCGTCCTGCTCGGGGCGCGCGATGCCGAGGCGGGTGTTGTGCTTCTCCGTGGACTCGCCCATGGCGATGTTCTCGGTGGAGTCGGTCAGACCGTCGTACGCCATGGAGTCGATCATCTCGATGGCGCCGTACTTGTAGCCCTCGCGCGACTTCGGCAGGAGGTGCGGCGCGTTCGTCATCGACTCCTGGCCGCCGGCGACGACGACCTCGAACTCGCCCGCGCGGATCAGCTGGTCGGCGAGCGCGATCGCGTCGAGCCCGGAGAGGCACACCTTGTTGACGGTGAGCGCGGGGACGTTCATCGGGATGCCCGCCTTGACGGCGGCCTGACGTGCCGGGATCTGCCCTGCCCCGGCCGTGAGGACCTGCCCCATGATCACGTACTGCACCTGGTCGCCGCCGATGCCGGCCCGGTCGAGCGCGGCCTTGATCGCGAACCCGCCCAGGTCGGCGCCGGAGAAGGACTTCAGGGAGCCGAGCAGGCGGCCCATGGGCGTTCGAGCGCCCGCGACGATCACTGAGGTGGTACCGGTCGTTCCAGACATGTGCCACGGCCCCTTGGGAGGAGGAGTTAATGAGGGTTTACTTGAATGTACTGAGCGGTACGCCGCGCGTCACCGGGCCTCCGGTGTGATCGCGCGCACGTTGCGTAATCACCGCCGGAAGGGCTGCACTTAAATCATGCTGACGCGAATCGATCACATCGGGATCGCCTGTTTCGACCTGGACAAGACCGTCGAGTTCTACCGGGAGACTTATGGCTTCACGGTGTTCCACACCGAAGTCAACGAAGAGCAGGGCGTGCGCGAGGCCATGCTGAAGATCAATGAGACGAGCGACGGCGGCGCCTCCTACCTGCAACTTCTGGAGCCCACCCGCGACGATTCCGCCGTGGGCAAATGGCTGGCGAAGAACGGCGAAGGAGTGCACCACATCGCCTTCGGCACCGCGGATGTCGACGGCGACGCCGCGGCCGTCAAGGAAAAGGGCGTACGTGTCCTTTATGAGGAGCCCCGGATCGGATCCATGGGATCCCGCATCACCTTCCTGCACCCCAAGGACTGTCACGGTGTACTGACCGAACTGGTCACTTCGGCCGCTCAGGAGTCACCGGAGCACTGACCTCCGCATACTTGGGCCGGTAGGGTTGGGGGCGGCCGTCCGAAGTATGGGCGGCCGGTCGTCCGTACGCTGGGCGGCCGCTTGCCGGGGTCCGGGTTTCGGGGGACGAGCATCAGGGCAGCAGCCCACGCTCCGCTGTTGATCTGACACCATTCCCCGTGGGCCCCGTTCGGCGGATGGACAGGGCCCGGCGACCGAAGTGGGGTTCCCCCCTACTTGGGCGCAGTGAGGGCTTGGAGTGGGGTCTCCCCTACTTGGGCGCAGTGAGAGCTTGGAGTGGGGTCTCCCCTGCTCGAACGAAGTTGAGAGCTTGGGGAAGGATGGGACCGCGCAGTGCGGGGCTACGAACGCCAAGAGAGCTCGCGGGCTGAGACGGACCATCTTTCGCGGTTCGAGGCCGAGATGGACCGGCTGAAGACCGAGCGAGAGAAGGCTGTTCAGCACGCCGAAGACCTCGGCTACCAGGTCGAGGTGTTGCGCGCCAAGCTGCACGAGGCGCGCCGTAACCTCGCGTCCCGCCCCGCCTACGACGGCGCGGACATCGGCTACCAGGCCGAGCAGTTGCTCCGTAACGCCCAGATCCAGGCCGATCAGCTGCGCCAGGACGCCGAGCGGGAGCTGCGCGACGCCCGTGCGCAGACCCAGCGGATCCTCCAGGAGCACGCCGAGCAGCAGGCCAGGCTCCAGTCCGAGCTGCACGCCGAGGCGGTGTCACGCCGTCAGCAGCTCGACCAGGAGCTGTCCGAGCGCCGCCAGACCGTCGAGTCGCACGTCAACGAGAACGTGGCGTGGGCCGAGCAGCTGAGGGCGCGCACGGAGCAGCAGGCGCGCCGCCTGCTCGACGAGTCGCGCGCCGAGGCCGATCAGGCCCTCGCCGCCGCCCGCGCCGAGGCCGAGCGCGTGGCCGAGGAGGCCCGCCAGCGCCTGTCGAGCGACGCCGAGGCGGCCCGCGCCGAGGCCGAGACGATTTTGCGCCGGGCCCGCACGGACGCCGAGCGCCTCCTGAACGCCGCGTCCACGCAGGCGCAGGAGGCCACCGACCACGCGGAGCAGCTGCGCTCCACCACGGCCACCGAGTCCGAACAGGCGCGCCGCCAGGCGACCGAGGCGAGCCGGGCCGCCGAGCAGCGCATGGCGGAGGCCGAGACGGCGCTGCGCGAGGCGCGTGCCGAGGCGGACAAGGTCCTCGCCGATGCCAAGGAACTGGCGTCCAAGCAGTTGTCGGCCGCCGAGGGCGCCAACGAACAGCGCACGCGCACCGCCAAGGAGCAGGTCGCCCGTCTGGTCGGGGAGGCCACGAAGGAGGCCGAGGCCACCAAGGCCGAGGCCGAGCAACTCGTCGCCGACGCCCGCGCCGAGGCCGAGAAGCTGATCAAGGAAGCCGCCGAGAAGGCGCGCACGATCACCGCCGAGGAGACCGCGGGCCAGCTCGCCAAGGCGGCCCGCACCGCGGAGGACGTACTCGACAAGGCGTCCAAGGACGCCAAGGAGACGACGAAGGCCGCCACCGAGGAGGCCGAGCGGATCCGCGGCGAGGCCGAGGCCGAGGCGGACCGGCTGCGTGCCGAGGCGCACGACATCGCCGAGCAGCTCAAGGGCACGGCGAAGGACGACACCAAGGAGTACCGCGCCAAGACCGTCGAGCTGCAGGAGGAGGCGCGCAGGCTGCGCGGCGAGGCCGAGCAGCTGCGGGCCGACGCGGTCACCGAGGGTGAGCGGATCCGCGGCGAGGCCCGGCGCGAGGCCGTCCAGCAGATCGAGGAGGCGGCCAAGTCCGCCGAGGAGCTGCTCGCCAAAGCGAAGGCCGACGCGGACGAGCTGCGGTCGGCGGCCGGCGCCGACAGCGAGCGGACGCGCACCGAGGCCATCGAGCGCGCCACGTCCCTGCGCAAGCAGGCCGAGGAGACCCTGGAGCGCACCCGCGGGGAGGCCGAGCGGCACCGCGAGGAGGCCGCCGAGCAGGCCGAGGCCACGAAGGCCGAGGCCGAGGAGGCCGCGCGTGCCCTGCGTGAGGAGACCGAGCGGGCGATAGCGGCACGTCAGGCCGAGGCCGCCGACGAGCTGGCGCGCCTGCACACGGAGGCCGAGGAGCGGCTGGCCTCCGCCGAGCAGGCGCTGACCGACGCCCGCGCCGAGGCCGAGCGCATCCGCAAGGAGGCCGCGGACGAGACGGACCGCCTCCGCGCGGAGTCCGCCGAGCGGATCCGCGCCCTTCAGTCGCAGGCCGAGACCGAGGCCGAGCGGCTGCGCACGGAGGCCGCGGCCGACGCCTCGCAGGCGCGCGCCGAGGGCGAGAACGTCGCCGTGCGGCTGCGTTCGGACGCCGCCGCCGAGGCCGAGCGGCTCAAGACCGAGGCCCAGGAGTCGGCCGACCGGCTGCGCTCGGAGGCCGCCGCCGCCGCCGAGCGGGTGGGCACGGAGGCCGCCGAGGCACTCGCCGCCGCCCAGGAGGAGGCCGCGAGGCGCCGCCGAGAGGCCGAGGAGACCCTCAATTCCGCGCGCGCGGAGGCCGACCAGGAGCGCGAGCGGGCCCGCGAGCAGAGCGAGGAGCTCCTCGCCTCCGCCCGCAAGCGCGTCGAAGAGGCCCAGGCCGAGGCCGTCCGCCTGGTCGAGGAGGCCGACCGCAGGGCGACCGAGATGGTCTCCAGCGCCGAGCAGACCGCGCAGACCGTACGGGACTCCGTGGCGGGCCTGCAGGAAGCGGCGCAGGAGGAGATCGCGGGCCTGCGCAGCGCCGCCGAGCACGCGGCGGAGCGCACCCGGACCGAGGCGCAGGAGGAGGCGGACCGCGTCCGCTCCGACGCGTACGCCGAGCGGGAGCGCGCCAAGGAGGACGCGGCCCGCGCCCGGCGCGAGGCGAGCGAGGAGACCGAGGCCGCCAAGTCCCTTGCCGAGCGCACCGTTTCGGAGGCGATCGCGGAGGCCGAGCGGCTGCGTTCGGACGCTTCCGAGTATGCCCAGCGTTCGCGCACCGAGGCATCGGACGCGATCGCGACGGCCGAGCAGGACGCGTCCCGCACGCGCGCCGACGCCCGTGAGGACGCCAACCGCATCCGCAGCGACGCGGCGAGCCAGGCCGACCAGTTGATCGGCGAGGCGCGCAGCGAGGCGGAGCGGCTGCAGAACGAGACGATCGCCGAGGCCGAGCGGCTCAAGGCAGAGACCGCCGCGGAGGCCGAGCGGCTGCGCGGCGAGACGGCTTCGGAGGCCGAGCGGCTGCGCTCGGAGTCGGTGGCCAAGGCCGAGAAGCTCATCTCGGACGCGACGGGCGACGCCGAGCGGCTTCGCGCGGACGCGGCGGAGACGGTCGGCTCCGCCCAGCAGCACGCCGAGCGCATCCGGTCCGAGGCCGAGCGCGTCAAGGCGGAGGCGGCGGCCGAGGCCGAGCGGCTCACCACGCAGGCGCGGGACGAGGCCGAACGCACCCTGGACGAGGCGCGCCAGGCGGCCAACAAGCGTCGCTCCGAGGCGGCCGAGCAGGTCGACGCGCTCATCACGGAGGCGGTGGCCGAGGCCGAGAAGCTGACGTCCGACGCCCGGGAGAAGGCGCTCAAGGCCACCACGGACGCGGAGGCGCAGGCCGACACGATGGTCGGGGCCGCGCGCACGGAAGCCGACCGCCTGATCACCGAGGCCACGGTCGAGGGCAACTCCGCGGTGGAGAAGGCACGTAAGGACGCGGACGAACTGCTCGTCGGCGCCCGCAGGGACGCGACGGCCATACGGGAGCGCTCCGAGGAGCAGCGTGACCGCCTGACCGCCGAGATCGAGGAGCTGCACGAGCGTGCGCGCCGCGAGTCCGCCGAGGCGATGAAGTCCGCCGGTGAACGCTGCGACGCCCTGGTGAAGGCCGCGGAGGAGCAGCTCGCCGAGGCGGAGGCGAAGGCCAAGGAGCTGGTGTCGGACGCGAGTTCCGAGGCCGGCAAGGTGCGGATCTCGGCCGTGAAGCGGGCCGAGGCGCTGCTCAAGGAGGCCGAGACGAAGGTCGCCGAGCTGGTACGGGACGCCGAGCGCGTCAAGGCCGAGGCGCAGGCAGAGGCAGAGCGTACGGTTGACGAGGGGAAACGCGAGCTCGAAGTCCTGGTGCGGCGCCGGGAGGACATCAACGCCGAGATTTCCCGTGTCCAGGACGTGCTGGAGGCGTTGGAGTCTTTTGAGGCTCCGCCGATCGCCGGTGCGAAGGATGGCGGAGTCAAGGCCGGTGCAGCCGCGGGGTCAACTCGATCGGGTGGCAAGCCGTCTGAAGGCTAGCCAAATGAACTTCCGGCGTGCTTTGTAAGGACCTTCGGCACTGTCCCTGGCAAGTGCTCCGGCGGTTAGCCACTCAAAAGGGGTGTCATTCTCCAGATCAAACGGGCATCCGCTCGATGACACGCCGCTTGGACCCCTAGGATTCCCCTATCACCTCACCGGTCTCATTCGACAGGAACCCCATGAGCGACACTTCCCCCTACGGCTTCGAGCTTGTGCGGCGTGGGTACGACCGCGCTCAGGTGGACGAACGTATCTCCAAGCTCGTCTCCGACCGTGACAGCGCTCTTGCTCGTATCACTGCTCTGGAAAAGCGCATTGAGGAGCTCCACCTCGAGACGCAGAACGCGCAGGCGCAGGTAGCCGACGCCGAACCGTCTTACGCGGGCCTGGGCGCGCGCGTCGAGAAGATCCTCCGCCTCGCCGAGGAGGAGGCGAAGGACCTGCGCGAGGAGGCCCGTCGCGCAGCCGAGCAGCACCGCGAGCTCGCCGAGTCGGCGGCCCAGCAGGTGCGCAACGACGCCGAGTCGTTCGCGGCCGAGCGCAAGGCCAAGGCTGAGGACGAGGGCGTCCGGATCGTCGAGAAGGCCAAGGGCGAAGCGGGCGCGCTGCGCAGCGAGGCTCAGAAGGACGCCCAGCAGAAGCGTGAGGAGGCGGACGCCCTCTTCGAGGAGACCCGCGCCAAGGCCGCCCAGGCCGCGGCCGACTTCGAGACGAACCTCGCCAAGCGCCGCGAGCAGTCGGAGCGTGACCTGGCCTCGCGTCAGGCCAAGGCCGAGAAGCGCCTCGCGGAGATCGAGCACCGCGCCGAGCAGCTCCGTCTCGAGGCCGAGAAGCTCCGCACGGACGCCGAGCGCCGCGCTCGCCAGACGGTGGAGACCGCTCAGCGCCAGGCCGAGGACATCGTCGCCGATGCCAACGCCAAGGCGGACCGGATCCGGAGCGAGTCCGAGCGCGAGCTCGCGGCGCTCACCAACCGCCGGGACTCGATCAACGCTCAGCTCACCAACGTGCGCGAGATGCTGGCCACCCTCACGGGTGCGGCGGTGGCTGCCGCCGGTTCGCCTGCCGAGGACGAGCCGGTCTCCCGCGGGGTTCCGGCTCAGCAGACGCGATAAGGCTGTTGGGACACTGCGGGCCGGTTGTGGCTGGTCGCGCAGTTCCCCGCGCCCCTGACGGGGCCCTCTGTCAAGTGGCAGGGGGCTCTGTCCCGTTTTAGCGTGGCCGCATGATCGAGCTCGAGGGGCTGACCAAGCGGTACGGCGAGAAAATGGCCGTCAACAACCTCACCTTCACCGTGCATCCGGGCATCGTCACCGGCTTCCTCGGGCCGAACGGGGCGGGCAAGTCCACGACGATGCGCATGATGCTCGGGCTCGACAACCCCACGGCGGGCGCCGCCCGGATCGACGGCAAGCGGTACGCCCAGCTGAAGGACCCCCTCAAGTACATCGGCGCCCTGCTCGACGCCAAGGCCATGCACGGCGGGCGCAGCGCCTTCAACCACCTCCTGTGCCTCGCGCAGAGCAACGGCATTCCGCGCGCCCGCGTCCACGAGGTCCTCGACACGGTGGGCTTGACGCAGGTCGCCGGGAAGAAGGCGAAGGGGTTCTCGCTCGGCATGGGCCAGCGGCTCGGCATCGCGGGCGCGTTGCTCGGCGACCCCGAGATCCTGATGTTCGACGAGCCGGTCAACGGGCTCGACCCCGAGGGCATCCACTGGATCCGCAATCTGATGAAGTCCCTCGCCTCGCAGGGCCGCACGGTCTTCGTCTCCTCCCACCTGATGAGTGAAATGGCGCTGACCGCCGACCATCTCGTCGTCATCGGGCAGGGCCGGCTCCTCGCCGACACCTCCATGGCGGACTTCATCCGCCAGAACTCACGCTCGTACGTCCGACTGCGCACTCCGCAGCGCGAGCGCCTCCTCGACGTGCTGCACCAGGAGGGCGTCACCGTCGTCGAGGCGGGCAACGGCACGTTCGAGGTCGACGGCACCCCGTCGGAGGATCTCGGCGAGCTCGCCGCCCGCCATCAGCTCGTCCTCCACGAACTGAGCCCCCAGCAGGCCTCCCTGGAGGAGGCCTTCATGCGGCTCACCGCGGAGTCGGTGGAGTATCACGCGCACGCCGATCACGCGGGTTCCGGCGCCGCCCCGCCGCCTCCCGGCCAGGGCGGGGACTGGGGCGCGGGCTGGCAGCAGCAGAGGAAGAGGTCCTGAGCGATGGCCGCGACGCAGGTACTGAAGTCGGAGTGGACCAAGATCCGCTCGGTCTCGTCGACCGTGTGGACGCTCGGTCTCGCCCTGGTCGTCACGGTCGGGCTCGGCCTGTTGATCAGCATCCTGGCGAAGAACGACTACGACAGCCTCAACGCCCAGGACCGCCGGGTGTTCGACCCGACCTTCACCAGCTTCGCCGGTACGAGCCTCGGCCAGCTCGCGATGATCGTCTTCGGAGTGCTCGTCGTCTCGAACGAGTACAGCACCGGCATGATCCGCACCTCGCTCTCCGCGGTCCCGCAGCGCGCGACCTTCATGGCGAGCAAGGTCGCGGTCGCCACCCTGCTCGCCCTGGTGGTGGGCCTGGTCACGAGCTTCATCTCGTTCTTCCTCGGGCAGGCGATGCTCGGCGAGCACAAGGCGCTGATCAGCGATCCGGGCGTGCTGCGCGCGGTGATCGGCGGCGGGCTCTACATGACGCTCATCGCGATGTTCTCGATGGGCGTCGCGATGATGCTGCGCAGTCCGATGCTGTCGCTCGGCATCCTGATGCCGTTCTTCTTCCTGATCTCCAGCATCCTCGGCAACGTCTCCGCGACGAAGAAGATCGGGCGTTTCCTCCCCGACCAGGCGGGCAGCAAGATCATGCAGGTGAAGACGCCCCTGGACGACGACAGCCCGTACGGGCCCTGGGGCGGGCTCGCGATCATGGTGCTGTGGGTCGTGGTGGCGCTGATCGGCGGCTACGCCCTGCTGAAGAAGCGCGACGCGTAGCTCGCGGGGAGGCAGGTATGGCGCGGGGCCGGAGTCTCGTCTCGCTCGGCCTCGACGTCGTGCCCGCGCTGCAACCGCTGGCCTATCCCGGTCGCCCCGCTCCCTGGCCCGCCCTCCTGACCGGCGACGAGCTGCTCCCCCTCGGTGTGCGTCCGCTGCCGCTCGGGCGGTGGACCGTGGCGGGGCAGGCGCTCGACGCCGTGCTCGGCGAGCGGGGCCTGGCGCCCGTCGGCCGCAGGCACCCCGTCATCGCCGTCGGGTCGAACGCCTCCCCCGCCCAGGTCGCGTACAAGCTGGTCCGGCGCGGCATCCCCGCCGCCGTGCCGATGGTCCCGGTGCGGGTGCGCGGTATCGCCGTGGGCTGCTCGGCGCACATCGGGCGGGCCGGGTACGTGGCGGCGGCGCCTTACCGCGACGACCCGGCGGCCGAGACCACCCTCGTCGTGAGCTGGCTCGACGAGGATCAGTTCGGGGCGGTCGACGAGACGGAGTTCCCCAACTACCGGCGGGTGCTCCTGCCGGGCGACGACTTCGCCATGACCCTGCCGTCCGGAGAACCGCTCGGCGGCGCGTTCCTCTACGTCAGCGCGCGCGGCGTCCTCACGGTTTCCGGCGCCGGAGAGCCCCGGCGCGGCGGCGGCCACCAGGCCACGCTGCTCGCCTCGCTGCTGGCGGGGTCACCGCGCCTGCGGGAGCTGCTCGGCCCCGATCCCGCGAGCTGGGTGCGCAAGGCCGCCGCCGACCGTGCGGTGCGCGAATCCGGGACCCGGATCTTCGGCGAGGAGAGCTGGGTCCTGCGGCGGCCGGGCCTGCTGCCGTAAGCAGGTGGAGCGGCCGGGCTCTGACGGATGCCCGGAGCCCCGGGTCACCCCCCGAAAAGATGCAGCACTTGGCTTTGGCCGGAACCGTCAGCTCCCCGTTATCCTCCTAACCCTTACGGGGGCGTGTGCCCCGACGTCCTGAACCATTCGATGGGTGCGGAGAATGATCGAGGCAGTCGGCCTGACGAAGCGCTACGGCGCCAAGACAGCCGTGTACAACCTTTCCTTTCAGGTGCGGCCCGGCACGGTCACCGGCTTCCTGGGCCCGAACGGCTCCGGCAAGTCGACGACCATGCGCATGATCCTCGGGCTCGACCAACCCACCACGGGCCAGGTGACGATCGGCGGCTACCCGTACCGCAAGCTCCCCAACGCCCCCCGCCAGGTCGGCGCCCTGCTCGACGCCAAGGCGGTGCACGGCGGCCGGCACGCGCGCAACCACCTCCTGTGCCTCGCGCAGCTCTCCGGCATCCCGGCCCGCCGGGTCGACGAGGTGCTCGGCGTCGTGGGCCTCCAGGAAGTGGCGAAGAAGCGCTCGAAGGGCTTCTCCCTCGGCATGGGCCAGCGGCTCGGCATCGCGGCGGCGCTCCTCGGCGACCCGCAGGTGCTGCTCTTCGACGAGCCGGTCAACGGCCTCGACCCCGAGGGCATCCTCTGGGTGAGGAACCTGATGAAGTCGCTCGCCGCCGAGGGCCGTACGGTCTTCGTCTCCTCGCACCTCATGAGCGAGATGGCCCTCACCGCCGAGCACCTGATCGTGATCGGCCGGGGTCAGCTGCTCGCGGACATGAGCGTCAAGGACTTCATCTCGCACAACTCCGCCGACTTCGCCCGGGTGCGTACGCCGGAAGGCGATGTGCAGCAGCGCGAGAAGCTGTCCGCCGCGCTGAGCGAGGCCGGCGGCCAGGTCATGCCCGAGCAGGACGGCGCGCTGCGCGTGACCGGCCTTCCGCTCCCCCGCATCAGCGACCTCGCGCACGACGCGGACGTCCGCGTCTGGGAGCTCTCCCCGCACCAGGCCTCGCTGGAAGAGGCGTACATGCGGATGACGCAGGGCGCCGTCGACTACCGCTCGACCGTCGACCAGCGCGCGGGCCTCCAGCAGCAGCTGCCGCCGGGCGCGATGCCGCAGCAGCAGATGCCGGTGCCGGGACAGGGCCAGCCGGGGTGGTACGCACCGCCGCCGCCCCAGCAGGGCGGCCAGCCGTTCGCGATGCCGCAGGGAGCGCCGCAGGGAGCGCCGGGGGCCCCTGGCGCGCCGCAGGGCCCCCCGCCGGGCACCCCGAACCCGTACGCGGCCGCACCCCCGCAGGCGCCCGCCTCCGCCCCCGCTCCCGACATGACCAAGCGAGACAGCGAGGACCCCCGATGACCACGCCTCCGACTCCCCAGCCGCAGGCGCAGCCCCAGCAGGCACCTCCGCAGGCATACGCACCCGCGCCGCAGGGCGCCCCCGTCCCGCAGGGTGGCCCTGTGCCGCCGGGCGGTGCCCCGATGGCTCCCCCGCCGGCCGCCCCCGCACCGCCCTCCGCGTGGCAGCAGGCGATGAACAACGCCTACACCTCGCCGATCCCGGTCAGGAAGACCCACCTCGGCAACGCCCTCGCCTCCGAGTGGACGAAGATCAAGTCGGTCCGCTCGACGATGTGGACCCTCGGCGTCTTCTTCCTCCTGGTCGTCGGCATCGGCCTGCTCGTGGCCGGACAGACGCAGGACAGGGACTACGCGGACGTGCCGTTCACGATCCCGGCGTTCTTCGGTCTCGTGCTCGGCCAGATCTGCCTGATCACGCTCGGCGTCCTGGTGACCTCGTCCGAGTACGGCACGGGCATGATCCGTACGACGTTCACGGCATCCCCGCAGCGCTACCGCGTGCTCGCCGCCAAGATCCTGATCTTCTTCGTGATCGCCTTCGTCGTCTCCGCGGGCTCCATCCTGCTGGTGGGCCTGATGACGTCGGGGATGCACAGCGGCCCCGAGGCGGGCGACGTCGACTGGTCGGGCACGGTCCTCAAGGGCGGGCTCTATGTCTCGCTCCTGGGCGTCCTCGCGCTCGCCGCAGGATCGATGCTGCGCCACTCGGCGGGTGCGATCACCGCGATGCTCGGCGTGGTCCTGGTGCCCGCGATCCTGCCCGTGTTCCTGATGATCTCCGAGGGCACGCGCCCGCTCGGCGAGAAGATGATGGACTACAACGCCATCAACTCGCTCGCCAAGATCTTCGAGATGGACGGCGAGGGCGGCGGCACCTCGCAGTTGCTCCTGCTCGTCGGCGTGACGGTGGCCGCGATCGCCGGCGCCTTCGCCCTTCTGGAGAAGCGCGACGTCTAGCGGCTCAGTACCTCGGCGCGTTACGGGACCGCTGCACCCGCGTGGTGCGGCGGTCCTTCGCGTTCCAGCAGGCCTTGTGCCAGTGTCTGCGCATCTCCACTCCCGAGTGCTCGGGCCAGGCCACCACGTGTGCGACGCCGGACGGGATCTCCTGGTCGCAGCCGGGGCAGCGGTAGGTCTTGCCGGCCGCGCTCGCGCCCGCGACATGGCGCAGGCTCCACTGCTCGCCCTGCCAGCTCTCGGTGGACTGGAAGCCGCCGTAGCGGCCCGAGGGTTCCGCTTCCGTGCGAGGGCCGTATTCTCCGGCGCCCTTCGGGCGGTTGCGACGCGGGGACACGAGACACCTCACGGGATGTACGGGAGTCGGGGTGCGTCCAGCCTACGCGGAGCCCGCGGGGGTAGGCGCACCGTACGAACCCCCACAGATCCCCCCTGCATTTCGCAGAAAATCCGTCAATCTTCATGCCAAGCCGTGCCTTTGGCACGTGTCATGCGTTGTTGCCCGTAGGGGGAGTGCCTGCGTCGGCGCCAAGGAGGCAGGAAGTGCGATGCGTGTAGGTAGTTTTGTTCTGGCCGCCCAGTTCCCCGGACAGGGGCAGGGAGAAGCGCTGCACCGTGCGGTGCGGTCCGCCGAGGTGGCCGAGGAGGCGGGTCTGGACTCGGTCTGGCTCGCCGAACACCACTTCGTGCCGTACGGCACGTGTCCGTCCGCCGTGACCCTCGCCGCGCTCCTTCTCGGGCGTACGCGGCGCATCCGCGTCGGCACCGCCGTGAGTGTCCTGCCGACCGTGCATCCGGTCGCCCTGGGCGAGCAGGCGGCGCTGCTGCACCTGACGTCCGGCGGACGCTTCTCGCTGGGGGTCGGGCGCGGCGGCCCCTGGGTGGACCTGGAGGTCTTCGGGGCCGGCCTCGACGCGTACGAGAAGGGCTTCCCGGAATCACTCGACCTGCTGCTGCGGTGGCTGCGCGAGCCCCGGGTCGCGAGCGACGCGGATCGTTTCTCCTTCCGTGAGGTCGCCGTGGTGCCGCGGCCGCAGGAGGCGCTGACCGGCTCGGCCGAGGATGCCGGGGAGACGGCCGGCGAGCCCGAGGTGATCGTCGCCTGTACGTCGCCGGCCAGCGTGCGGCTCGCGGCGGAACGCGGTCTGCCGATGCTGCTCGGCATGCACGTCGGCGACGAGGAGAAGGCCGAAATGGTGGCGTTGTGGCGGAGGCACGCACGCGCCGTGGGGCGTACGCCGGAAGAAGTCCACTGGGCCGCACACGTCTCCGCCGGGGTCGCCCAGATCGCGGACCGGCGCCTGGACGCGGCCGAGACGCTGCAGAAGGCGATGCCGGGGTGGCTCAAGGAGGGCCTGGAGGCTCATGTCACGGTCGACGGCCGTGCGCGAACGATGCGGGACCCGCTCGCGTACACCGAGCTGCTCTGCGGACTGCATCCGGTGGGCACTCCGCAGCTCTGCGCCGATCGCATCGCGGCGACCTCGGAGCGCACGGGGATCACTCGCTTCGCGCTGCTCGTCGAGGGCTCGGGGGATCTGGCGACGACCGAGGAGAACGTCCGGAGGCTGGGCGCCGAAGTGCTGCCCCAGCTCGGCTGATCCGCTGGGCGGGGAGCTGCCGCTCCGGTACTAGAACACCTCCCGCGTACGGAGCGGCAGCACAAGGAGTCAGCAGTCCCGCAACGTGGGCGACTGGTTGAGCAACTGGCCGCGGATCGAGGTGAACCGGGCGAGCCGGTCGTCCACGGACGAGTCCAGCGGGAACACGGCCACGCGGTGGCAGTTCTGGAATGCGAGACGCACTCCGAAGTGGCGCTGAAGAGCGCCGCGAATCGCGTCACTCGCCAGCGCCCGCAGGAGCTGGCCGCGTGCCTGCTCGTTCGGAGGCGGCGTCTGGTTGTCGGCGAACTCGCCGCCGTCGACCTTCAGCTGAGCCACCAGGGAGCTGATCATCTCCCATGCATAAGGCAGGGAGGTCCGGACGCAGTCGACGAATTCCGCTTCATCGACCTCGCCTCGCTCGGCCTGTTCCAACAGCGCCGGTGAGACGTCGAGCGACATGGGTTCTCCTCTCGCGCCCCCGGGGAGCGGGGGCTCACGGACAGGGAAGGAGCCCGCACACGCAGCGTGCACGCACGACGACCTCCTGCTTATACGTTAAGCATCGGATCCGCGCTGCACCAGGAGATTGGGAACATAACCGGCCAGGATCGAACAGGGGTATCGACGGAGGAATCGCGCGCACCCTCCGGGGTCGAGTAGCGTTGCGCCCCATGCGTCTCGTCATTGCCCGATGCTCCGTGGATTACGCGGGCAGGCTCACAGCCCATCTCCCGTCGGCCCCCCGCCTGATCCTTGTGAAGGCGGACGGCAGTGTCTCGATCCACGCGGACGACCGGGCCTACAAACCCCTCAACTGGATGTCCCCGCCCTGCACCTTGAAGGAGGGGACGGGGGACGACGAGGGTGTCTGGACCGTCGTGAACAAGGGGGGCGAGAAGCTCATCATCACGATGGAAGAGATCCTGCACGACTCCTCGCACGAACTGGGCGTCGATCCGGGCCTCATCAAGGACGGCGTGGAAGCACATCTCCAGGAGCTGCTCGCCGACCGGATCGAGACG
Organism: Streptomyces longisporoflavus; assembly: GCF_014649775.1. GTDB lineage: Bacteria > Actinomycetota > Actinomycetes > Streptomycetales > Streptomycetaceae > Streptomyces > Streptomyces longisporoflavus. The sequence continues at coordinate 75,897 of NZ_BMTR01000007.1, forward strand.
CTCGGCGAGGGCTACTCACTGATCCGGCGCGAGTACATGACGGCGATCGGCCCGGTGGACATCCTCTGCCGCGACGCCGACGGGCAGACCGTCGCGGTGGAGATCAAGCGGCGCGGCGAGATCGACGGCGTCGAGCAACTCACCCGCTACCTCGAGCTGTTGAACCGCGACCCGCACCTGGCCCCCGTCAAGGGCATCTTCGCCGCCCAGGAGATCAAGCCGCAGGCCCGCGTGCTCGCCACGGACCGTGGCATCGGCTGCACGGTCCTGGACTACAACGCGCTGCGCGGCATCGAGGACGACAAGCTGCGGCTGTTCTGAGAATCCGGGAGTTGTACGGGTGAGGGGGCCGGGTCCTGGTGGACCCGGCCCCCTCACACTTGTGCACGTCAGATCGTCGACGCGCTCTCGCTCGTCGCCGGGCTGCTCATCGCGCTGCTGCTCGCGGGTCCGCCGGCCGAGTCCGACGTGTCCGGGGAGGACGGCGGGTCCGGCGTCGGATCCGTGGTCGTCGGCGGAGGGGTCGTCGGCGGCTTCGTCGTGGGCGGCTTGGTCGTCGGCGGTTTCGTGGTCGGCGGCTTGGTCGTGGGCGGCTTCGTGGTCGGCGGCTTCGTCGTCGGCTTGTCGGACGGCTTGTCCGAGGTGTCGTCGGACGGCTTGCCGCTGTCGCTCGGCTCGCCGGTCGGTTCGCCGCTCCCGCCGGGCGTTCCGTCGTCCGCCGTACCGGGGATGTTGTCCGCGCCGTCGTCGTCCGGGCGGCTCGTCGAGTCCTGCGCGGGCTTGTCGGCGGTCAGGCCGTCGTCGTCCTGGTCCTCGCTCGCCGACTGCTCCGTCTTGACCTTGTCGGGCGGGTTGTCGTTGTTGTCGGACGTCGCGCCGAGGGTCACGACGGTGCCGAGCACTGCGGCGAGGAGGGCTCCCGCGCCCGCCGCCACGAGGTTGCGCCGGGTGCCGCTGACGATGGAGCGGCGGGTCGGTGCCGGGCCCGCTCCCGCGGCGGGCGAGGCGTTGCGGGTGACCAGGGTCTCGGGCTCGGGGGGCGGTGCGGGCAGCGCGAACGCCGCCGGCACGCCGCCGGGCGGTGAGGCCGACTCCTCGTGCCGGGCTTCGGGCAGCTCTTCGCCCGCCGCCGGGCTCGCGCCGGACAGCACGCCGCCCGAGCGGTCGGCGACCAGGGCGAGCGCCCTGCGGCCCGCGATCATGCCCCGCTTGTCGGCGAGCGCGCCGCGCAGGCCGATGGACGCCTCAAGCTCGGCGCGGGCCCGGTCGAGCTGTCCGCCGCAGAGCGCGAGGATGCCGAGCTCGTGGTGGAAGTACGCCTCCTCGGCGACCTCGCCCGCGGTCCGCGCCGCCTCCTGGCCCGACCGCAGGGCACGCTCCCAGGCGCCCCAGTCGAGCCCGCCCGCGAAGGCCGGAGCGGCCGTACGGGCGAGCAGCACGGCGGCGCTGTCCTGGCCCGCGACCAGGACGCCGAGCGCGGCGAGGACGGCGTCCGCCTCGGCCACGACCCGCTCCGGGCCGACCGAGGGGTGCCCTGCCCACCAGGCGTAGTGCTGGGCGGCGCTCTGGGCGCGCTCGGCGGTGTCGTCGGCGTACCCGGAGGCCTCGAGCTGGGTGCGCACCCCGGCGGCCAGCCGGTAGTGCGAGCCGACCGCGGTGACGAGCGCGGCGGAGACCAGTTCGGAGAGGGCCGCGTCCGCGTGGGTGTCGCCCACGAGGGCGGGCAGATGCGCCTGGTGCGGCAGCTCTCCGCCGAGCGCGACGGCGAACCGGAGCGTGGTGCGCGCCGAGGGGCTCAGCCGGGAGGCGAGCAGCGCCACGGGCGCCGCCCCGTCGGCGAGCGAGGGAAGCGGTACGTCGTGGTCCTCGGCGCCGAAGGGCGCGTCGACCGGGGCGTCGGCGTAGTAGCCGTACTCGTCGAAGGCGTTCGGGTCGGCGCGCAGCTGGTCGCGCTGGCGCAGCAGGGCGCCCGCCTGGACGAAGCGCAGGGGCAGCCCCTCCGACTCAAACCAGAGGTCGCCCGCCCAGCCCGCCTCGTCGTCCGTGAGGACGCGGCCGACGGCGCGCTCCAGGAGTTCCAGGCTGCCGCCGCGGCCGAGGCCGCCGAGGAAGACCTCTTCAAGGTGCGAGTCGGGTGACGGCGCCGTGACGTCGGGGGTGGCGGAGAGCAGGAAGGCGCACTCGGGAGTGGCGTCGAGCAGCTCCTCCAGGGCCGCCGCGCCGAACTCCAGGTCGTCCAGGACGACGACCGCGCCGATCTCGTGGACGAGTTCGAGCAGCAGGGCGCGGTCGGGGCGGTGCAGCGGGGCGTTGTAGACCACGTTGAAGAGGTCCTGGAGCAGTTCGCCGGGCGTCTTGTGATAGCCGGAGAGCCGGATGACGCCGTCCGGTGCGAGGTCGGCGCAGTCCTCGGCGACGGCGTTCAGGAGCGACGTGCGCCCGGAGCCCGCGGGGCCTGTGAGCCGTACCGAGCGCCCGCGTGCGAGCAGGCGCACGAGCCGCTCGCGCTCCTCCTGCCGCTCGAGCAGCGGCATCCGGGGGAGGGCGGGTCCCGGCGGCACGGGCGGCGCCGAAGCGCGGCGCAGCTCGGCACGCTCGGCCGCGGTGCGCTTGACGGGGCGTGCGGGCCGCTCGCCCGGCGGGCAGGGTTCGATCTCGCTGCCGTCGACGGGGTTCACGGTGAGCAGGAAGTCGCCCGACACGAGCTGGACGGTGCGGGCCAGCGTGGGCGCGGGCTGCCCGAAGTCGGGTGTCAGCGGATCGCGCGGCGGCCGTGCGGAACGCGCGGAGTCGTCGTCGTTGATGTCGTCCTGGCCGTACTCTTCCGGTCCCCGGTTCATCGGGTCCATGGTCAAAGCCCCCCAGATGCGTCGTGTACACAGCCCCCTCCGGCCTTGTGCACACTGCGCTGTCGCTTCTGGTCCGGTGCCCCCGCTCGGGCGTCTGTCTTCGTCATGACGGTGGGCGTCCGAACCCTAGACCTTCGCCAGTATCTCCGAACGGGCGGGGTACCGCGCCGTCCGAGACGTCACAGCTTCGTGAGGATTGTGCGTGTGACGCGTCGCACTCCAAAAGCTCTCCGGAAGCTCGCCGGGAGCTCGCCGGAATCGATCCGGGAACTCTCCGGAATCACACGCGGGGCAGTGATTCCACCCCAATGCCACCCTCGATGGCGAGAATCCGGTGCAGTCGGGTGGCGACGAGCAGGCGCTGCATCTGCGGCGGCACACTGCGCAGCACGAGCCGGCGTCCGCATCGTCCCGCGCGCCGGTGCGCGCCCATGATGACGCCGAGTCCCGTGGCGTCCCACGAGTCGAGTTCGGACAGGTCGAGCACCAGGTCACCGGCGCCGTCGTCGACGGCCGAGTGCAGGACCGTTCGGGCGTCCGCCGCGCTGCGTACGTCGAGGCGTCCCCCGACGACCAGCTGGGCCTGGTCGCCCCTGATGTGCATATGCGCTCCCCGAGAGTGCTGAGTTTCCTGTGACGTCTGTTCCGTAAGCCGTCTGCGTATGTCACTGCAACTGACTGCCGCATGGGCAAGGAAGTTGCCGTCTGTAAGCGAACCGATACCGAATTCACTCCGAGGGGTGACCCCGCAAAGGAGGAGGGACGTCAGTGCTTGTAGAAGCCCTGCCCGCTCTTGCGCCCGATGTCACCGGCGTCAACCATCCGGCGCATCAGCTCGGGCGGCGCGAACTTCTCGTCCTGGGACTCCGTGTAGATGTTGCTCGTGGCGTGCAGCAGGATGTCGACGCCCGTCAGGTCGGCGGTCGCGAGCGGTCCCATGGCGTGCCCGAAGCCGAGCTTGCAGGCGATGTCGATGTCCTCGGCGGTGGCGACGCCCGACTCGTAGAGCTTCGCGGCCTCGACGACGAGCGCCGAGATCAGACGGGTCGTCACAAAGCCGGCGACGTCGCGGTTCACGACGATGCAGGTCTTGCCGACGGACTCGGCGAACTCCCTTGTACGGGCGAGGGTTTCGTCACTGGTCTTGTAGCCGCGCACGAGTTCGCACAGCTGCATCATCGGCACCGGCGAGAAGAAGTGCGCGCCCACGACCCGTTCCGGACGGTCCGTCACGGCGGCGATCTTCGTGATCGGAATGGCAGAGGTGTTCGAAGCGAGCACGGCGTCGTCGCGCACGATCTTGTCGAGCGTACGGAAGATCTCGTGCTTGACCTCGAGCTTCTCGAAGACGGCCTCGACGACGATGTCCGCGTCAGCGACGGCGTCCATGTCGGTGCTCGTCGTGATGCGCCCGAGCGCCGCCTCGGCGTCCTCGGCGGCGAGCTTGCCCTTGCTCACGAACTTGTCGTACGACGCCTTGATCCCGTCGGTGCCACGGGTCAGGGCCTCATCGGTGACGTCGCGCAGAACGACGTCCCAGCCCGCCTGGGCGGAGACCTGAGCGATACCGGACCCCATGAGTCCGGCACCGATGACGGCGAGCTTCCGTGCCACTGTTCCGACTCCCCTACCGCTTATCACGCCTGGCTTACACGCTGTTTACGTTTGCCTCTTCGGCGCACGTTAGCGGTCGTGAGCGCGCCTGTGGCCGTGAAGAGACGCGCGTCACGTCTCAGATGACGGACATCACACCGGTACGCGTCACACGGGTCATCCATCGCCCCGTACCGCGTAGTTGAGGACCTTCTCGCCGAGCAGGCCCTCCATCTCGTCGAGCAGGACGAGCGCGTCGCGCGACACTTCCGCGGGCTTGCGGCGCTTGGTCATCTCGTCGCCGATCCAGGCCATGAGCGTGCCGTGGATCCAGGAGAGCTGACCCGCGATCAGGCCGGGCATGGGGTCGCCCTCGTCGGCCCCCGCCTCCTCGGCGAGGGTCTTCGTGAGCTGTCCGAGCGCCTGCTGCTGGATCTCCCAGAGCCGGGAGCGCAGGGCATGCGCCTCGGTGATGACCTTCATGAAGTCGGCCCAGCCCGGGAACAGCCCGACGTGCGGCGAGACGCCCTCGACGTCCGCGCGCAGCGCGCGCAGGACGGCTCCGGCCGCGGACTCCCCCGGCCGGCGGCCGCGCACGTACCCGGAGAGCCGGTCGACGACGGCCTCGCCCCGGTCGAGGAAGAGGTCCTCCTTGACCGGGAAGTAGTTGTAGACCGTGTTCACGGAGACGTCCGCGGCTTCCGCGACCTCCGCGACGGTCACCGTGACGAAGCCGCGCTCCAGGAAGAGCCCCGTCGCGACGTCCGAGATCCGCTGCTTGGTCTGCCGCTTCTTGCGCTCCCTGAGTCCTTCAGCCATGCCCCCACCCTACGACCACTGGCTAGGGCGACTGAAAACTTGAGTGAGCCCAAAACTTGGTGGCATTGCAAAATTTAAGCGACTCTGTTTTTGTGGGCGCCATGGCAATCATCAGCACGGCCGGACTCACCCGGACCTTCCGGACCAAACGCGGCACCGTCGAGGCCGTGCGCGGCATCGACCTGACCGTCGCCCCCGGCGAGATCCTCGGCTTCCTCGGACCGAACGGCGCGGGCAAGACGACGACGCTGCGCATGCTCACCACGCTCCTGCCGCCCACCGGCGGCGCCGCCACCGTCGCGGGCACCGACCTGGCCCGCGACCCGGCCGCCGTTCGGCGCAAGATCGGGTACGTCGCCCAGTCCGGCGGCGTCGACCCCAACGTCTCCGTACGCGAGGAGCTGGTCACCCAGGGCCGCCTGTACCGCCTGACGAAGCCTCGGGCCGAAGCCAGGGCGCGGGAGCTCGCCGCGGACCTGGACCTCTCCGACCTCCTCGACCACAAGTGCGCGACCCTCTCCGGCGGCCAGCGGCGGCGGCTCGACGTCGCCATGGGCCTGATGCACCGGCCCGAGGTGCTCTTCCTCGACGAACCGACCACCGGGCTCGACCCGGGCAGCAGGGCCGACCTGTGGGCGCTCGTGCGGCGGCTGCGCGACGACCACGGCACCACCGTCGTCCTGACCACCCACTACCTCGACGAGGCCGACGCGCTCTGCGACCGCCTCGTCGTCATCGACAAGGGCGTCGTGGTCGCCGAGGGCACGCCGAGCGCGCTCAAGCTCCGCTACGGCGGCTCGATCGACGCCTCTCTCCAGGACACCTTCCTCGCCGTCACCGGCCGCGACCTCGCCCCCGAGGACACGGCGCCGGTCGCCGTCTGACCCCGCACCTCTCCCACCCCCACCCCCAGGACCTCACCCATGTCTGCGTTTCTCTCCGACACCGCGCTGATCTTCGGGCGGTACGCCCGCCAGACCCTGCGCTCCAAGTTCCAGATCCTCTTCGGCGTCCTGATGCCGCTGCTCTACCTGCTCTTCTTCGGCCCGCTCCTGACCGACCTGCCGCTCGGCTCGCGCGGTGACTCCTGGCAGGTGCTCGTGCCGGGACTGCTGCTCCAACTCGGCCTGTTCGGGGCCTCGTACAGCGGGTTCGCGATCATCATCGAGAAGCAGTTCGGCGTGGTCGAGCGGATGCGGGTGACGCCGGTCAGCCGGCTCGCGCTGCTGCTCGGGCGGGTGCTGCGCGATGCGGCGCTCTTCGTCTTCCAGGCGGTGCTGCTCGTCCTCGCGGCCGTGGCGATGGGGCTGCGGGCGCCGCTCGCCGGCATCCTCATCGGCTTCGCGTTCGTGGGCGTCCTCACCGTCGTCCTCGCGTCGCTCTCGTACGCGCTCGCCCTGCTCGTCTCCAAGCCGCACGAGTTCGGCCCCGTCATCAACGCGGTCAGCATGCCCTCGATGCTGCTCTCCGGCCTGATGCTGCCGATGGCGCTCGCGCCGGGCTGGCTCGACGTGCTCTCGCACTTCATGCCGTTTCGCTATCTCGTGGACGCGGTGCGCGCCGCCTACGTGGGCGAGTACGCGAGTACGGCCATGCTGTACGGCGTCCTGATGGCCGCCGCGCTCACCCTCGTGGCCGTGACGGTCGGCACACGTGTCTTCCGCAGGGCGGGCGCGTAACTAGGCTGGCCCCATGGTCAATCTGACGCGCATCTACACCAGGACCGGCGACCAGGGCACGACCGCCCTCGGCGACATGAGCCGCACCGCCAAGACCGATCTGCGGATCTCCGCGTACGCCGACGCCAACGAGGCCAACGCCGCGATCGGCACCGCGATCGCGCTCGGACAGCTCGACGAAGCGGTCGTGAAGGTCCTGGTCCGGGTCCAGAACGACCTCTTCGACGTGGGCGCCGACCTGTCCACGCCGGTCGTGGAGGACCCGAAGTACCCGCCGCTGCGCGTCGAGCAGTCCTACATCGACAAGCTGGAGGCGGACTGCGACCGCTTCCTCGACGACCTCGAGAAGCTCCGCAGCTTCATCCTTCCGGGCGGCACGCCGGGCGCGGCGCTGCTGCATCAGGCGTGCACAGTGGTGCGGCGGGCGGAGCGGTCCACGTGGGCGGCCTTCGAGGTGCACGGTGACGTCATGAATCCGCTGACGGCGACGTACCTGAACCGGCTGTCCGACCTCCTGTTCATCCTGGCTCGTTCGGCGAACAAGGAGGTCGGCGACGTGCTGTGGGTGCCGGGCGGCGAGCGCTAGAGCTTGCTCAGGGAGCTCGGCCTCTCCTCGCCGTCCCGCACCGCCGGCGCCTTCTTCGGGAAGACCGTGTAGGTCGCCGCGATGATCACGTTGATGCCGATCAGCCACAGCATCCTCTGCTGCCACATCCGCAGTGAGTCGGTGTCGCCGTCGTCGCCCACGTACCAGGCCGCCCCCTGCAGCAGCGCCATCGCGATCAGACCGGCGAGGATCCAGCGGGCGGCTATCTTCCACTCGTCGATCGCGCGGGCCATGCCGTAGAGCTTGACGGGCGGCGGACCGCCCGCGAACCGGTGGGCGACGCGGACGTCCACCCACTTGATCGTGTAGTGGCCGAGCGCGATGGAGTAGCCGATGTAGACGGCGGCCAGGCCGTGCTTCCAGTCCGGCTCCGCGCCGTTCTTCAGGTCGATCGCGGTGACGACGAAGAGCACGACCTCCAGAAGCGGCTCGCACAGCAGCACCGCGACGCTCGCGCGCGGCATCTTCGCCGCGTACCGCAGGGCGAGGCCGCCGGCCAGCAGTACCCAGAATCCGACCTCGCAGATGATGATCAGCGTGACGATCACGGTTCGCTCCTCTCGGTCACCTTTCCAGGCTCCCCGCGGACCGGTCCCGGATCATCGTCGCCAGTGACGAAGTGACACTGCATCCTTCGATGTAGCGCGCGGTTCCTCCTTCCGGATCACGCACTGCCCCGGCGCGCCGTGTTGGATGGACGCATGGCCCTGCCCCTCCCCCGCCCGCACCGCGTCGACGTACAGATCGCCGTGTGCAGCGTGCTCGCCGGGCTCGCGCTGTGGGGGCTCGGCCTTCACATGCAGGCGGACCGGCCGCTCGGCGCCACCTGGGCCCTGGTCCCCCTCTTCGTCCTCGCCGGACTCGAACTGCTGCGCCGGAGCAGACCGCAGACCGCGCTGGTCATCGGCACCATCGCCCTGGTCGCCGATCAGTTCACCGCGGGCAATCTGGCGTCGGTCATGATGTTCACGGACATCATGTACGCGGCCGTGGTGTACGGGACTCCGGCCGCCGCCCGGCGCATTCCCGTCACCACCGGGCTGATCACGGTGGCGGTGACGATCGGCTTCCTCGCCTGGCTGCGCGAGCCGGAGGCCGTCCTCATCGGTGTCGTCACGGCCCTGGTCTCCTTCGCCCCCGCGACCACCGGCGTCCTCGTGCGCACCCACCGCGAGGCCGCGGGCACCGCCCGCCTGCGGGCCGAACAGACCGCGCTGCTCGCCGAGATGGACCGCGTGCAGGCGATCACCGCCGAGCGCGCCCGCATGGCCCGCGAACTGCACGACATGGTCGCCAATCACCTCTCGGCGATCGCCATCCACTCCACGGCCGCGCTCTCCCTCGACGACCCGAAGACCACCAAGGACGCGCTCTCCGTCATCCGCGAGAACAGCGTCGAGGGACTCGCCGAGATGCGCCGCCTCATCGGGATCCTCCGCGACCCCAGCGACGACGGGGCGCCGACGGCCTCACCCACCCTGGACGGCCTCGGCGCCCTGATCGGCAACGCGCGCACCAATGGTCTGGACGTCACCCTGGACGACACCCGCTCCCCGGACAGCTCCAAGCTCCCCGCCCCGGTCGAGCTCGCGGCGTACCGCATCATCCAGGAGTCCCTGACCAACGCGCTGAAGCACGCATCGCCCGGCCCGGTGACGGTGACGCTCACTCAACGGCGGCGCGCCCTCGAAGTGCGCGTGAGCAGCCCGTACGGTTCTCCGGCGGGCCCCCGCGCACCGGGCTCCGGAGCCGGCCTCGTCGGCATGCGCGAGCGCACCGAACTGCTCGGCGGCACCTTCGACTCGGGGCCCGAGGGCAGCGCCGACTCCGGCGACGGGAAGGTGTGGAACGTACACGCGACCCTGCCCGTCGCCCCCTCGGACCTCGACCCCATCGACGAAGGAGTGACCGAATGATCCGAGTGCTCGTCGCCGAGGACCAGTCCGCCGTACGGGCCGGGCTCGTCCTGATCCTGCGCAGCGCGCCGGACATCGAGGTGGTCGGCGAGGCGTCGGACGGTGAGCAGGCGGTGGCGCTCGCCCGTGAACTGCGCCCGGATCTGGTGCTCATGGACATCCAGATGCCACGCCTCGACGGGGTCTCGGCGACCCGTCAGGTCGTCGCCGACGGGCTCTCGGACGTGCTCGTCCTGACCACCTTCGACCTCGACGAGTACGTCTTCGGGGCACTGCGCGCGGGCGCGTCGGGGTTCCTCCTGAAGAACACCGAGGCCAAGGACCTCCTGGAGGCGGTCCGTACGGTCGGCCGCGGCGAGGGTCTGATCGCCCCGGCCGTCACCCGGCGGCTCATCGCGGAGTTCGCCGCCCCGCGGACCATGAGGACGGTGCGCCGCGAGAACGGACCCGATCCCGCCATCCTCGACACCCTCACCCGGCGCGAGCGCGAGGTGCTCGCGTGCCTCGGCGAAGGACTGTCGAACGCCGAGATCGCGGTCCGTCTGACCATGGCGGAGGCGACGGTGAAGACCCACGTCAGCCGACTGCTCGGCAAGCTCGAACTGCGCAGCAGGGTGCAAGCCGCGGTCCTCGCTCAGGAGTTGGGCGTGTGACGCCCGGGCCGGTGCACCGGACCGGTTCGATCCGGCCAATGGTTCAGACCTCTTGACCGCTGGTCCAGACCTTTCTATTCTCACCGCACTGCGGTGAGCACTCCCCCCACGTGTTCCAGGTGCTCACGGGCGGCGCAGGGATCCACCCCCTATGACCCCCGGATCTCACCCGAGGAGCACACCTTGCGCACCTTGCGCTTCAGACACAGAGCCGTGGCAGGCTTCACCACCCTGCTGCTCCCGCTCGCCACCCTGGTCGCACTCGGCGCTCCCGCCGAAGCCGCGCCGGAAGCCGCCCCCGCGGCCACCGCCACCTACGCCAAGACCCAGGACTGGGGCAACGGCTTCGAGGGCAAGTGGACCGTCAAGAACACCGGAACCACCTCCATAAGCTCCTGGAACGTCGAGTGGGACTTCCCCTCCGGCACCAAGGTGACGTCCGCCTGGGACGCCACCGTCACCAATTCCGGCAACCGCTGGACCGCCAAGAACCTCGGCTGGAACGGGACGCTCGCCCCCGGCGCCTCGGTCTCCTTCGGCTTCAACGGCTCGGGCCCCGGCTCACCGTCCAACTGCACGCTCAACGGCGCCAGTTGTGACGGCGGCAGCGTCCCCGGCGACAACCCCCCGTCGGCCCCGGGCACCCCCACCGCGTCCGACATCACCAACACCTCGGCGAAGCTCTCCTGGAAGGCCGCCACCGACGACAAGGGCGTCAAGAACTACGACGTCCTGCGCGACGGCGCCAAGGTCGCGACGGTCACCGGCACCACGTACGCCGACAGCGGCCTCACCGCCGGCACCGACTACTCGTACACGGTCCAGGCCCGCGACACCGCGGACCAGACCGGACCGGCCTCCGGCGCCGTCAAGGTGCGCACCACGGGCGACACCGACCCCGGCCCCGGCCCGGGTGACAAGGTCAAGCTCGGCTACTTCACCCAGTGGGGCGTCTACGGCCGCAACTACCACGTGAAGAACATCGACACCTCGGCCTCCGCCTCCAAGATCACGCACATCAACTACGCCTTCGGCAACGTCCAGGGCGGCAAGTGCACGATCGGCGACGCCTACGCCGACTACGACAAGGCCTACACCGCCGACCAGTCCGTCGACGGCAAGGCCGACACCTGGGACCAGCCGCTGCGCGGCAACTTCAACCAGCTGCGCAAGCTCAAGGCCAAGCACCCGAACCTCAAGGTCCTGTGGTCCTTCGGCGGCTGGACCTGGTCCGGCGGCTTCACCGACGCGATGAAGAACCCGGCGGCCTTCGCCAAGTCCTGCCACGACCTGGTGGAGGACCCGCGCTGGGCCGACGTCTTCGACGGCATCGACCTGGACTGGGAGTACCCCAACGCCTGCGGCCTGACCTGTGACACCAGCGGCCCCGCCTCGATGAAGAACATGATGCAGGCGTTCCGCACCGAGTTCGGCAAGGACGCCCTGGTCACCGCCGCGATCACCGCCGACGGATCGAGCGGCGGCAAGATCGACGCGGCCGACTACGGCGGCGCCTCGCAGTACGCCGACTGGTACAACGTGATGACGTACGACTTCTTCGGCGGCTGGGCGGCCAAGGGCCCGACGGCCCCGCACTCCCCGCTCACCTCCTACCCCGGCATCCCGCAGGAGGGCTTCAACTCCGCCGACGCGATCACGAAGCTGAAGGCGAAGGGCGTTCCCGCCGCCAAGCTCCTGCTCGGCATCGGCTTCTACGGCCGCGGCTGGACCGGCGTCACGCAGAAGGAGCCGGGCGGCACGGCGACCGGCGCCGCACAGGGCACGTACGAAGCGGGCATCGAGGACTACAAGGTCCTGAAGAACTCCTGCCCCGCCAACGGCACCATCGCCGGCACGGCCTACGCCCACTGCGGCACCAACTGGTGGTCGTACGACACCCCCGCCACGGTCAAGAGCAAGATGGCCTGGTCGAAGCAGCAGGGCCTGGGAGGCGCGTTCTTCTGGGAGTTCAGCGGTGACACCACCAACGGCGAGTTGGTGTCCGCCATCAATGACGGTCTGAAGTAACCCACCCCGAGACGAAGCCGGGGAGAACAGGTACGCCCCCTGTTCTCCCCGGCTTCTTCATGCCTTCGGGTATCTACGCCACGTTGACCCGCTGGCCCGGAGGCGCCGCCTCCAGCCACGCCAGGAAACCGGTGAGCGCGTCCTCGCCCATCGCCAGCTCCAGGCGGACGCCGCGGTGCAGACAGCCGAGGACGATCGCGTCGGAGAGCAGCGCGAGTTCCTCCTCGCCGTCCGGCGCGCGCCGGTCGACGACCTCGATGGCCGAACGCTCCAGGGTCCGCCGGGGGCGGGGAGCGTACGAGAAGACGCGGTACCACTCGATGCGGTCGCCGTTGTAGCGGGCGACCCCGTACCCCCAGCCCTTGCCGGAGGTCTCGCCCTTCTCCGGGGCGTTCCAGCGCAGACTGCAATCGAAGGTGCCGCCGGAGCGCTGGATGAGCCGGCGGCGCAGTCCGAAGACGAAGAGCCCCACCAACACCAGAACGACCAACACGAGTCCGCACACGAGCAGAGTGAGGATCATCGGCACCGACCTCCTCGCCTCTTCGAAACGGACCAACAGAATTGCACCCGCATTGCCTCAGCCGCGACCCGGTCCGGATTACTCCGGACCTGGCCGCGGCTGAGTCACGTCAACGCCGTCGCGCCGGTTTCAGCGCGACGAAACCGCCCGCAGTCGGACGTCCGCGCGACGCTCGGCGGAGGCGTCGGCCTCCGACTTCGCGCGCTCGAGCGCCCGCTCCGCACGCTGTACATCGATCTCGTCCGACAGCTCGACGATCTCAGCAAGCAGCGACAGCTTGTTGTCCGCGAAGGAGATGAATCCTCCGTGGACGGCAGCGACGACAGTGTTGCCGTCACTCGTACGAATGGTCACCGGGCCCGACTCCAGCACACCGAGCAGCGGCTGGTGACCGGGCATGACGCCGATGTCGCCGGACGTGGTGCGCGCGACGACCAGGGTGGCCTCGCCGGACCAGACACTGCGGTCCGCGGCGACCAGCTCGACATGCAGCTCAGCAGCCAAGGGTGGCTCCTCGGGTCACCACCCGGCGGCTTCGCCGGGTGTTGGGTCAAATTCTAGTGGGCGTATCAGGAGGGGTGGGACTCGCCCACCCCTCCCGTGAGTCACGGACTCAGGAGACGCCGAGCTCCTTGGCCTTCGCCTTGAGGTCCTCGATGCCACCGCACATGAAGAACGCCTGCTCGGGGAAGTGGTCGTACTCACCGTCGATGATCGAGTTGAACGCGGCGATCGACTCGTCGAGCGGTACGTCCGAACCGTCCAGGCCGGTGAACTGCTTGGCCGCGTGGGTGTTCTGCGACAGGAAGCGCTCGACGCGGCGGGCACGCTGGACGACCAGCTTGTCCTCCTCGCTGAGCTCGTCGATGCCGAGAATCGCGATGATGTCCTGGAGGTCCTTGTACTTCTGCAGGATTCCCTTGACGCGCATGGCGGCGTCGTAGTGGTCCTGCGCGATGTAGCGCGGGTCCAGGATGCGGGACGTGGAGTCCAGCGGGTCCACGGCCGGGTAGATGCCCTTCTCGGAGATCGGACGGGAGAGAACCGTCGTCGCGTCGAGGTGGGCGAACGTGGTGGCCGGGGCCGGGTCGGTCAGGTCGTCCGCGGGGACGTAGATCGCCTGCATCGAGGTGATCGAGTGACCACGCGTCGAGGTGATGCGCTCCTGGAGGAGGCCCATCTCGTCGGCCAGGTTCGGCTGGTAGCCCACCGCGGAGGGCATACGGCCGAGCAGGGTCGAGACCTCGGAACCGGCCTGCGTGAAGCGGAAGATGTTGTCGATGAAGAACAGCACGTCCTGCTTCTGCACATCGCGGAAGTACTCCGCCATGGTCAGACCGGCCAGGGCGACACGCAGACGCGTGCCCGGCGGCTCGTCCATCTGGCCGAAGACCAGGGCGGTCTTGTCCAGAACGCCCGACTCTTCCATCTCGTCGATGAGGTCGTTGCCCTCACGGGTGCGCTCGCCGACACCGGCGAACACGGAAACGCCCTCGTGCAGCTTGGCCACACGCATGATCATTTCCTGGATGAGGACGGTCTTGCCGACGCCCGCACCACCGAACAGACCGATCTTTCCACCCTTGACGTACGGGGTGAGAAGGTCGACGACCTTCAGGCCGGTCTCGAACATCTCGGTCTTGGACTCGAGCTGGTCGAAGGCCGGGGCCTTGCGGTGGATCGGCCAGCGCTCGGTGACGTCGGCCTCGGCCTCGGGGTGGTTCAGGATCGCGCCGAGGGTGTTGAACACCTTGCCCTTGGTGATGTCACCGACGGGGACGGTGATGCCCGTACCCGTGTCGGTCACCGCGGCCTGGCGGACCAGACCGTCGGTGGGCTGCATCGAGATGGCGCGGATGATGCCGTCACCGAGGTGCTGGGCGACCTCGAGCGTCAGCGTCTTCTTCTCGCCGTCCTTGGCCGGGTCGGCCACCTCGACGTGAAGCGCGTTGTAGATGTCCGGCATCGCGTCGACGGGGAACTCCACGTCGACGACCGGGCCGATCACCCGGGCGACGCGGCCCGTGGCAACGGCCGTATCAACAGTGGTCGTCATTACTTGTCACTCCCCGCAGAAGCGTCGGCCAGGGCGCTGGCACCACCGACGATCTCGCTGATTTCCTGGGTGATTTCGGCCTGGCGGGCCGCGTTGGCAGAACGGGTGAGCGCGTTGATCAGGTCACCCGCGTTGTCGGTCGCCGACTTCATCGCGCGGCGCGTGGCGGCGTGCTTGGAAGCAGCCGACTGGAGCAGCGCGTTGTAGATACGGCTCTCGACGTAGCGCGGCAGCAGGGCGTCAAGAACGTCCTCCGCCGACGGCTCGAAGTCGTACAACGGGCGGGCCTCGTCCGTCGTGCCCGCCTCTTCCGCGACCTTGTCGAGGCTGAGCGGGAGCAGCCGGTCACCGGCTGCTTCCTGCGTCATCATCGAGATGAACTCGGTGTAGACGATGTGGAGTTCATCCACGCCGCCCTCGGCCGAGTCCGTCTCGATGGCCTCGATCAGGGGCGCGGCGATCGTCTTGGCGTCCGCGTAGGAAGGGGCATCCGTGAAGCCCGTCCACTGCCCGGCGATCTTCCGCTCACGGAAGTTGTAGTGCGCGATGCCACGGCGGCCGACGATGTACGTGTCGACCTCCCTGCCCGCGTCCTGCAACTGCTTGGTGAGCTTCTCCGCCGCCTTGATGGCGTTGGAGTTGAAGGCGCCGGCCAGACCGCGGTCGCTCGAGAGGAGCAGAACAGCGGCCCGGGTCGGTGCCTCGGCCTCGGTGGTCAGCGGGTGCTTGTCGTTGGCACCCGTGGCCACCGCGGTGACCGCGCGCGTGAGCTCGGTCGCGTACGGAGTGGAGGCGGTCACCTTGCGCTGTGCCTTGACGACACGCGAGGCGGCGATCATCTCCATCGCCTTGGTGATCTTCTTGGTCGCGGTGACGGATTTGATGCGACGCTTGTAGACCCGGAGCTGGGCTCCCATGAGTCAGGTCCCTTCCGTCGTCACTTGGACGCGTCGACGGCAGCCGGAGCGTCCTCGCCGAGCAGCTTGCCGTCCGAGGTCTCGAACTGCTTCTTGAACTCGGCGACGGCGTCGGCGATGGCCGTGATCGTGTCGTCGGACATCTTGCCGCCCTCCTTGATGGAGGTCATCAGGCCCTGCTCCTTGCGGTGCAGGTAGTCGAGCAGCTCGCGCTCGAAGCGCCGGATGTCGGCGACCGGAACCTCGTCCATGCGGCCCGTGGTGCCGGCCCAGATGGAGATGACCTGGTCCTCGGTGGCCATCGGCTGGTACTGAGCCTGCTTGAGCAGCTCGACCATGCGCTGACCGCGCTCGAGGGAAGCCTTCGAGGCGGCGTCCAGGTCGGAACCGAAGGCGGCGAACGCCTCGAGCTCACGGAACTGGGCGAGGTCCACGCGCAGACGGCCGGAGACCTGGCGGATCGCCTTGTGCTGGGCGGAGCCACCGACACGGGAGACCGAGATACCGACGTTCAGGGCCGGACGCTGACCGGCGTTGAACAGGTCGGACTCCAGGAAGCACTGGCCGTCGGTGATGGAGATGACGTTGGTCGGAATGAACGCCGACACGTCGTTCGCCTTGGTCTCGACGATCGGGAGACCCGTCATCGAGCCCTTGCCCATCTCGTCCGAGAGCTTCGCGCAGCGCTCGAGCAGACGCGAGTGCAGGTAGAAGACGTCACCCGGGTAGGCCTCGCGCCCCGGCGGGCGGCGGAGCAGCAGGGACACGGCGCGGTAGGCGTCGGCCTGCTTCGAGAGGTCGTCGAAGATGATGAGGACGTGCTTGCCCTCGTACATCCACTGCTGGCCGATGGCCGAGCCGGTGTAGGGCGCCAGGTACTTGAAGCCCGCCGGGTCGGACGCCGGGGCGGCGACGATGGTCGTGTACTCGAGCGCGCCGGCCTCTTCGAGGGCACCGCGCACGGAGGCGATGGTGGAACCCTTCTGACCGACGGCGACGTAGATGCAGCGCACCTGCTTGTTCACGTCGCCCGAGCGCCAGTTGTCGCGCTGGTTGATGATCGTGTCGACGGCCAGGGCGGTCTTACCCGTCTGGCGGTCGCCGATGATCAGCTGACGCTGGCCACGGCCGATCGGGGTCATGGCGTCGACGGCCTTGTAGCCGGTCTCCATCGGCTCGTGCACCGACTTGCGGTCCATGACCGTGGGGGCCTGCAGCTCGAGGGCGCGGCGTCCGGACGTCTCGATCTCGCCGAGGCCGTCGATCGGGGTGCCGAGCGGGTCGACGACGCGGCCGAGGTAACCCTCGCCCACCGCGACGGACAGGACCTCGCCGGTACGGGTGACCGGCTGGCCCTCTTCGATGCCGCTGAACTCGCCGAGGACGACGGCGCCGATCTCGCGCTCCTCAAGGTTGAGGGCGAGACCGAGGGTGCCGTCCTCGAACTTCAGCAGCTCGTTGGCCATGGCCGAGGGGAGGCCCTCGACCTTCGCGATGCCGTCACCGGCAACGCTGACCGAACCGACCTCCTCGCGCGAGGCCGCGTCCGGCTTGTACGCCTGGACAAAGTTCTCCAGTGCGTCCCGGATCTCCTCCGGCCGGATCGTGAGCTCCGCCATCTGGGTTCCCTGCTCTCCTTGTTGGGCCCGAAGTTTCACTTTGGGGGTCTGGGGACTCCCCCCAAGTAAGAGGTGAATCCTCTGCACGGCCCAACTAGGGCCGTAATTACAACGTTCTGCGTTACTGCTAGCCCGCCATGCGGCGGTGCGCGTCCTCGAGGCGGTCCGCGATGCTGCCGTTGATGATCTCGTCGCCGACCTGCACCGTGATCCCGCCGAGGACCGCGGGGTCCACTTCGAGGTTCAGGTGCATCTGGCGGCCGTAGATCTTCGCCAGGGCGTCACCGAGGCGCTGCTTCTGCCGGTCCGAAAGCGGAACAGCCGAAGTGACGACGGCGACCATGCGGTCCCTGCGGTCCGCGGCCAGCTTGGAGAGGGACTCGAGTCCACCTTCCAGGCTACGTCCACGGGGCGCGGTCACAAGGCGCTCGACGAGCCGCTCCGTGACCTCGTTGGTCCGACCGCCGAGCAGGCTGCGCAGCAGCTCGCCCTTGGCGGCACCGGAGGCGGCGCGGTCGGTCAGCGCGGACCGTAGCCCGGTGTTCGAGGCGACGATCCGGCCGAACCGGAAGAGCTCGTCCTCCACGTCGTCCAGCGCGCCGGCCTTCTGCGCACTGGTCAGGTCGGCGAGGTTGGTGAGCTGCTCCAGGGCATCCACCAGGTCACGCGACTGCGACCAGCGCGAGCGGACCAGACCGGCCACCAGGTCGGCGGTCTCGCCGCCCACCTGCCCGGCGAGCAGCCGCCCGGCGAGCTCGGCCTTGGCCTCACCGGACTGCGACGGGTCGGTCAGGACCCGGCGCAGCGAGACCTCGCGGTTGAACAGCGCGGTCACCGAGGCGAGCTCGTCGGCGAGCTGCCGTACGTCCACCGAGGTGTTGTCGATCAGCGCGTCGAGACGCTCGCGCGCGGCCGCGAGGGCCTCGCGGCTGGCTCCGTGCGCTGTCATCGAGCAGCCTCGGCCTTCGCCGCAGTCTCATCGAGTCCGTCGAGGAAACGGTCGATGGTGCGGCTCTGCCGGGCGGAGTCCTCGAGGGACTCGCCGACGAGCTTGCCGGCCAGGTCGGTGGCCAGCTGGCCCACGTCCTGACGCAGCGACTGCGCGGCGGCCTTGCGGTCGGCGGCGAGCTGCGCGTGACCGGCGGCCACGATCTCCTCGCGCTGACGCTGGCCTTCGGCACGCATCTCGGCGATGAGCTGGGCGCCCTGCTCCTGCGCCTCCTGGCGCAGACGCGCGGCCTCGTGCCGGGCCTCGGCGAGCTGAGCCTTGTACTGCTCGAGCACGCTCTGGGCCTCGGTCTGAGCGGCCTCGGCCTTCTCGATACCGCCTTCGATCGCCTCCCGGCGCTCTTCCAGAACCTTGTTGATGTTCGGGAGGAGCTTCTTCCAGAAGAAGAAGAAGACGATGGCGAAGGCGATGGCGCCGACGAGCAGCTCGGGACCCGGCGGAATGAGCGGGTTCTGCTCCTCCGCGTGCTCGGCCGCCAGCTGTACCAGGTTGGCGATCACATCATTGCCTTTCGTCGAACGGGGCTAATCGTCTTTGGCGATCAGGAGCCGTAGACGAACGGCATGACGATGCCGATGAGGGCGAGGGCCTCACAGAAGGCGAAGCCGAGGATCTGGTTCGCACGGATCAGGCCGGCCGCTTCGGGCTGACGGGCGAGGGCCTCGGTGCCCTTACCGAAGACGATGCCGACGCCGATGCCGGGGCCGATGGCCGCGAGACCGTAGCCGATGGAGCCGAGGGCCTTGATGTCACCGGTGACGGCGGCGAGTTCGAGAGTCGCGGACATGCCGTTACTTCCTTCTCTTTCATGGACCGGTGGGGGTTGGCCACCGGGCGCTTAGGGGGTTGTGGAGCGGGTGCTCAGTGCTGCTTGGCGAGAGCGCCCTGGAGGTACGAGCAGGCAAGCAGCACGAAGACGTACGCCTGAACGGCCTGCACGAAGAGTTCGAAGAGGATCATGGCCATGGTCATCACGAAGGAGACACCGGCGGCCGGGATCAACCAGCTGTTCAGCAGGTACCAGGAGGCGACGGTGAACATCACCAGCATCAGGTGACCGGCGAACATGTTGGCGAAGAGTCGCACGGCGTGCGTGAAGGGACGCACGAGCAAGTTCGAGAAGAACTCGATGAACGACACGAGCCACTTGATCGGGCCCAGCGAGTTGTCGTAGCCGGTGATGTTCTTCCAGCCGCCGACGAAGCCGTGCGTCTTGAACGTGAGCGGCACCCAGATGAGGTACACGATGAGCGCGAGGACCACGGGGTACGCGAAGATCGAGGACACCGGGAACTGGGTCAACGGGATGACCGACCAGATGTTCATGATCCAGATGAAGAAGAACAGCGAGACCATGAGGGGGACGTACTTCTCGCCGTCCTTCTTCCCCATCGTCTCGTAGACGATCCCGCGACGTACGAAGTCGTAACCGGCCTCGGCCGCCAGCTGCAGCTTGCCCGGAACGACCTTCGCCTTGCCGAACGCGGCGTAGAAGAAGGTGATGACAACGAGCGTGGTCAGCAGGGCGAGCAGCATGACCTTGTTGAACTCGAACCCGCCGACCGTGAAGATCGGCTTGAAAAGGAACGAGTGCAGGCCCGGAGCCGGGAAGCCACAGCCGTTGTCGGACATGATCCGACAGCTCCAGTCAAAGGCGAGCTCAGTTTGGTCAGCACTCACCGCGGGCTCCTTCGGCGTGACGCATAGGTACGGCAACCTCGTTGTCGTGTCGGCGCGGCGCGCAGCCGCGGTTCGGCACCAGACTGGTGTTTCGGATGTGGGCGCGGCGTTCAGGCATCGAGCCTCGCGATCGTGCAGGCGTCAGCTCAGATGCCCGCGCCGGCAGTGCCGCAGTTGGCACCGGACGATAGCAGCATCTCGAACGGCCATTTATCCCGGCCCTACCCTTCACGTCGAGGACCCCGACTTCTCCGGCTTGTCCTTCTGCTCGGAGTCGGGTTCGACGTAAAGGATCTTGGCCTTCATGTACGCGCGGGCCTGGCTCGCCATCCATACGACAGTGCCCACCACAAGCCCGAAGGCGAAGGCCTTCGGGTTGAAGAGAGTCGTGTCCTTGAAAAGCGCCATGAAGATGAGCAACAGCAGAAGTTGGGCGACGTAGAGCATCATGCCCATCGCCTGGAACAGCTGCGGGAACGATTTCGCCGTTCGCTGAAGTACGAACATCCCGAGCCCCATGAAGGCAATGACCACCAACGTGCCGATGACCGCCCCGAGCGCCCCCTTGCCACCCGCCACCACACCACTGACCACGGCGACGACGGCGCCCACGGCAGCGGTAGGTACGGCGGATTGCAGGAGTGTTCGGGTGTCTTGAGACGGCATGGCGGCGCTCCGCTTACTGATGGGGGCAGGGTGTCGTCATGGACGAGCGTAGTCCGGGGTCGAGAGTGTCCCTCGGGCCGTATAGACCGTCGCACTACGGTCCTTCGGCTCTATCCCCTGGTTTCGTGAACGGTATCACAAACTATTTGATGAGGTCTTTACCTGGTAGGTGTGCTCGCTGTCACACATGAGAGTTAATCCGCGCGTCTGTGCACTCAGCGAGGCGACTTGTCTGGTATTGGGCAAGTTTGGCGGGGGCGCTCAGCTCGACGAGCCGGCCTTGCGCCGATCCTCGAAGCGCGAGCGGGTGCCCACGGCCGTCGCTCCGTTGACGTCCGTTCCTACCGGAGGACGCTCGCCCGTCGCAGCATCCGCATCGTCCCGCTCGTCCGTCGCATCCGCCCCGTCGGTCGCGGAGACGTCGGCGGCACCGTCCTTGCTCCGCCGGTAGCGCGGCGGCACGAAGGACTCGGCCCAGCGCGGGACGTGCGGGGTGTAGCGCGGCAGCAGGAGCAGCACCAGACCGACCGCGCTCAGGGCGACGATCGCGAAGAGGATCCACATGCTGGCCGAGTGCACCGAGTAGGCGACCGTGCCGAAGCCGATGAGCGCCGACCAGAAGTACATGATCAGCACCGCACGGCTGTGGGAGTGGCCGATCTCCAGGAGGCGGTGGTGGAGGTGGCCGCGGTCCGCCGCGAACGGCGACTTGCCGTTCCACGTACGCCGGACGATCGCGAGGACCAGGTCGGCGAACGGGATGGCGATGATCGTCAGGGGCATCAGGAGCGGGATGAAGACCGGGAGCATCGCGTGCGTGGCGTCGCGGGTGCCGCCGAAGTTCAGCTTCAGGGCGTCGCCGTCGATCTGCCCCGTGGCGGAGATCGCCCCCGCCGCGAGGACCAGGCCGATCAGCATCGAGCCCGAGTCCCCCATGAAGATCCGGGCGGGATGGATGTTGTGCGGCAGGAAGCCCAGGCACATGCCGATCAGGATCGCGGCGAAGAGGGTCGCGGGGGCCGCGGCCTCGATGCCGTAGCCGTACCAGAGGCGGTAGGCGTACAGGAAGAACGCCGCCGCCGCGATGCACACCATGCCCGCGGCCAGACCGTCGAGGCCGTCCACGAAGTTGACCGCGTTGATGGTGATGACGACGAGGGCGACCGTCAGGAGCGTGCCCTGGCCCTGGTCGAGGAGGACCATGCCGTAGCCCGGCACCGGGATCCACAGGATGGTCAGGCCCTGGAGGACCATGACGCCCGCGGCGATCATCTGGCCGCCCAGCTTGATCAGGGCGTCGATTTCGAACTTGTCGTCCAGGACGCCGATCAGCCAGATCAGCGCGGCACCGGAGAGCAGCGCGCGCGGTTCGTTGGAGCGCTCGAAGAGGTCGCTCAGATTGGGCAGGTGGTCGGCGACGAGGAGACCCGCGCAGAGCCCGAAGAACATCGCGATCCCGCCGAGCCGGGGCGTGGGCTCCCGGTGCACGTCGCGAGCGCGGATCTCCGGCATGGCGCCGGCCACGATCGCGAACTTCCGCACCGGGCCGGTCAGCAGGTAAGTCACCGCGGCCGTGATGCAGAGCGTCAGCAGGTATTCACGCACGGGCTTCCCCACAGGTATCGCTGGCCATCTCAGCCCCACACCCTAGCTCTGCGTGCATATGGTTGGGGACTTCCGGGTAGCGACGATGGTTGCACGAGTACGTGCCTTCCCCCGACGCCTCTACCCCGACCTAGGCCGGATACGGCGGAAATCTGCCCACGAGTTCACGCACTTCCTCTCGTACCTTCGGGTCCGTCGCGCCGCTGGATTGGTCGCGTACCGCGTCGGCGAAGAGGCCCGCGATCCGTACCATCTCCGCGTCCCCCATGCCCTGCGTGGTCACGGCCGCCGTGCCGAGTCGCAGGCCGCGGCCGTCGGTGTACGGCAGGGCGCATGTGTCGAGGACGAGGCCGCAGGCCGCGAGTCTGCCGCGGGCCGTGTGCGCGTCGGTGCCCAGGGGCGCGGGGTCGGCGAGGATCAGGTGCGTGTCGGTTCCGCCGGTGGTGATCGCACAGCCCGCGGCGGCGAGCGCCCGGGCGAGGACGCGGGCGTTGGTGACGACCTGGTGGGCGTAGGCGGTGAAGGCCGGGGTCTCCGCCTCGCCGAACGCGACGGCCTTGGCGGCGATCGTGTGCATCTGCGCGCCGCCCTGCGTGAACGGGAACACGGCGCGGTCGATGCGGGATGCCAGCTCCGTGCCGCACAGGATCAGGCCGCCGCGCGGGCCGCGGAGCACCTTGTGCGTCGTGGCGCACACGACGTCGGCGTACGGAACGGGGCTGGGGGCCGCTCCCCCGGCGATCAGGCCGATCGGGTGGGCCGCGTCGGCGATGAGGTACGCGCCCACGTCGTCGGCGATGTCGCGGAAGGCCGCGTAGTCGATGTGCCGGGGATAGGCGATGGAGCCGCAGACGATCGCCTTCGGCCGGTGCGTACGGGCGAGGGTGCTGACCTGGTCGTAGTCGATGAGGCCGCTCTCCGCGTCGACGCCGTAGCCCACGAAGTCGAACCAGCGCCCCGAGAAGTTCGACGGCGAGCCGTGCGTGAGGTGGCCGCCGTACGGCAGGCCCATGGCGAGGACGGTGTCGCCGGGGCACAGCAGAGCGGCGTACGCGGCCAGGACCGCGGAGGAGCCGGAGTGCGGCTGCACGTTGGCGTGCTCGGCGCCGAAGAGGGCCTTGGCGCGGTCGACGGCGATGCGCTCGGCGACGTCCACCAGCTCGCAGCCGCCGTGGTGGCGGGCGCCGGGGTAGCCCTCGGCGTACTTGTTGGCGAGCGGGGAGCCCAGGGCCGCGAGCACGGCGGGCGAGGAGAAGTTCTCGGCCGCGATGAGCTGCAGGCAGGAGGCCTGGCGTTCCTGCTCGGCGAGGAGGATCTCCGCCATCTGGGGATCCGCGCGGCGCAGCGCGGCGAAGTCAGCGGGCGCCGTCGAGGCGGCGGTGAGTGCGGTGCCGACCGGCATGTTGGGCTCCGGGCCTCGCGAGGGGTGAGGGTCCCTCCAATGTAGGCCCGCCACACCGCGCCCGCGCGGCGTCAGGACTGTTCCGGTTCTACTCCGGTTCTACGCCTTGGCCCGCACACCCGTCAGCGCCGTCACCACGGGATCGAGCGCCTCATTGATCTCGTCTCCCACCGAGCGGAAGAAGGGCAGCGGAGCGCCGTAGGGGTCGTACACCTCGTCCGCCTCGGCGGTGGGCGCCAGGAGCCAGCCACGCAGTGCCGCGGCGGCCCTCACCAGGGCCCTGGCCCGCTCGACGACGCCTCCGTCGGGGTCGGGCAGCGTCGCCGGATCTATGGCCCGCACAAGCCGCGTGAACTCCTTGAGCGTGAAGGTGCGAAGCCCCGCCGAGTGGCCCATCGAGATGACCTGCGCCCGGTGGTCGCGGGTCGCCGTCAGGACGAGGTCCGCGCGGATGACGTGCTCGTCGAGAAGCTCGCGCCCTTTGAAGCCGGAGGCGTCCGCGCCGAAGTCGGCGAGCACCGCCTCCGCGTTCGTCTCCATGGGGGCGCCTTCGTGTCCCCAGGTGCCCGCGCTCTCCACGATCAGGCCGCCGGTGAAGGGATCACCCAGGCGGTCGGCCAGGGCATGCCTGGTCAGCCGCTCGGTGATCGGCGAGCGGCACACATTGCCGGTGCTGACGTGGAGGATGCGGAACGAATCGGGATAAGCCGCTATGCCACGCCCCGTCTCAGGGGCTGTCAATTCGCCACCTCGAGGTCGGGTACCACCTTGCGGAGCTCCTCCGCGTCCAGGGCACCGGCGCGCAGCAGTACCGGCACCTTCCCGGTGACGTCCACGATCGAGGAGGGAACGATGCCCGGCGTCTTGCCGCCGTCCAGGTACACGGAGACGGAGTCACCCAGCATCTCCTGCGCGGCGTCACAGTCCTCCGGAGCGGGGTGCCCCGTGAGGTTGGCCGACGAGACGGCCATGGGGCCGACCTCGGTGAGCAGTTCGATGGCGACGGGGTGCAGCGGCATCCGGATCGCGACGGTCCCGCGGGTGTCCCCGAGGTCCCACTGGAGCGAGGGCTGCTGCTTGGCGACCAGGGTCAGCGCACCGGGCCAGAAGGCGTCGACGAGCTCCCAGGCCGACTCGGAGAAGTCGGTGACCAGGCCGTGCAGCGTGTTCGGGGAGCCGATGAGGACGGGCGTGGGCATGTTGCGGCCGCGGCCCTTGGCGTCGAGCAGATCGGCACACGCCTCCGGGGTGAAGGCGTCGGCACCGATGCCGTAGACGGTGTCGGTGGGCAGCACGACCAGCTCGCCACGGCGGACGGCCGACGCGGCCTCGCGCAGACCGGTCGTCCGGTCGGTCGCGTCGTTGGTGTCGTATCGCCGTGCCATCAGCGGGCCTCCTCGTACACGTACTGCTGAGATGAAGTGGGTGTGGTGGTCACGGCATCGCCTTGCGGGCGGTCGCGAACCTCGGCCTGTTGTTGAGGTCAGGGTGGTCGGCCGCGTCGGCCCAGCCCCGCTCCTCGGTGAAGATCCACGGGACCTGGCCGCCCTGGGTGTCGGCGTGCTCGATGACGACGACGCCGCCGGGCCGAAGGAGGCGGTGGGCGGTGCGCTCGATGCCGCGGATCAGGTCGAGGCCGTCCTCGCCGGAGAAGAGCGACAGTTCCGGGTCGTAGTCGCGGGCTTCCGGAGCGACGTACTCCCACTCGGTGAGCGGGATGTACGGCGGGTTCGAGATGAGGAGGTCGACCTGGCCGTCGAGCTCCGGAAGGGCGTCACGCGCGTCGCCCCGGGAGAGCTTGACCCTGGACCCCTCGACGTTCTTCCGCGTCCACTTCAGGGCGTCCTCGGAGAGCTCCACGGCGTGCACGCGCGAGCGCGGGACCTCCTGCGCCATGGCCAGGGCGATGGCGCCGGAACCCGTGCAGAGATCGACGATGAGCGGCTCGACGACGTCCATCGCGCGCACGGCGTCTATGGCCCAGCCGACGACCGACTCGGTCTCGGGCCGCGGCACGAAGACACCGGGCCCCACCTGGAGTTCGAGGTAACGGAAGAAGGCGCGCCCGGTGATGTGCTGGAGCGGCTCGCGGGCCTCGCGGCGCGCGATCGTCTCCCAGTAGCGGGCGTCGAAGTCCGAGTCCTTGACGGAGTGCAGCTCGCCCCGCTTCACGCCGTGCACGAAAGCGGCAAGCTCCTCCGCGTCGTTGCGCGGCGAGGGTACGCCGGCGTCGGCCAGCCGCTGGGTGGCCTGGGCCACTTCCGCGAGCAGCAGGTTCACGCTGGTCCTCCGGGGCTGTGCTGAGCGATGGGCGGGTGCGGTCGTGGCTCAGGCTGCCGCGAGCTTGGCGGCGGAGTCCGCGTCGACGCAGGCCTGGATGACCGCGTCGAGATCCCCGTCGAGCACCTGGTCCAAGTTGTACGCCTTGAAGCCGACGCGGTGGTCCGAGATCCGGTTTTCCGGGTAGTTGTACGTCCGGATCTTCTCGGAGCGGTCGACGGTGCGGACCTGGCTGCGACGGGCGTCCGCCGCCTCCTTCTCCGCTTCCTCCTGAGCCGCGGCAAGGAGCCTGGAGCGCAGGATACGCATCGCCTGCTCCTTGTTCTGCAGCTGACTCTTCTCGTTCTGGCAGGAGGCCACGACGCCGGTGGGCAGGTGCGTGATGCGCACCGCGGAGTCGGTGGTGTTGACCGACTGGCCGCCGGGGCCGGACGAGCGGTAGACGTCGATGCGCAGGTCGTTCGCGTGGATCTCGACGTCGACCTCCTCGGCCTCCGGCGTCACCAGGACGCCAGCCGCGGAGGTGTGGATGCGGCCCTGCGACTCGGTGGAGGGCACGCGCTGCACACGGTGCACACCGCCCTCGTACTTCAGGCGCGCCCAGACGCCCTGGCCGGGCTCGGTCGCGCCGTTGCCGCCCTTGGTCTTCACGGCGACCTGGACGTCCTTGTAGCCGCCGAGCTCGGACTCGGTGGCGTCGATGATCTCGGTCTTCCAGCCGACGCGCTCCGCGTACCGCAGATACATGCGCAGGAGGTCGCCGGCGAAGAGCGCCGACTCGTCGCCGCCCGCGCCCGCCTTGACCTCGAGGATGACGTCCTTGTCGTCGCTGGGGTCGCGGGGCACCAGGAGGAGCCGCAGCTTCTCGGTGAGCTCCTCGCGCTGCTTCTCCATGTCCTTGACCTCGGCGGCGAACTCCGGGTCCTCCGCGGCCAGTTCACGGGCCGTCGCGATGTCCTCGCCGCTCTGCTTCCAGGCGCGGTACGTCGAGACGATCGGGGTCAGCTCGGCATAGCGCTTGTTGAGCTTGCGCGCGTTGGCCTGGTCGGCGTGGACCGAGGGGTCCGCGAGCCTTGTCTCCAGATCGGCGTGCTCGCCGATCAGTTCCTCGACCGCCTCGAACATCGGGGTCTCCTGAGCTTTCTACGCGAAGGTTCTACGCGACATGGTTCCGCACGGCACGGCGTTCGCCGTCGGACGGCGCTGCATCAGACGGCGCTTGCGTCAGACGGGCGCTTGCGTCAGACGGGCGCTTGCGTCAGACGGGCGCTTGCGTCAGACGGCAAAGCGCCGGTCCCAACCGCTCCCTCCCGGGGGCGGCCGAAGACCGGCGCAGTGGCTCGCTACTTGTTGGCGGAGCCTGCGGCCTTGCCGAAGCGGGCCTCGAAGCGGGCCACACGGCCACCGGTGTCGAGGATCTTCTGCTTGCCCGTGTAGAACGGGTGGCACTCGGAGCAGACCTCGGCACGGACGGTGCCGCTGGAGATCGTGCTGCGGGTGGTGAACGACGCGCCACAGGTGCAGCTGACCTGGGTCTCGACGTACTCGGGGTGGATTTCGCGCTTCAAGGTGTCTCCTAGTTTCGGGAGGGCGCCGGGTCGTACGCGCGGATTGCTCGTACGTGAACCGGGGCCGACGCACCAGTCTGCCAGGACCGGTCGCATCTGCCCAAACCGGGGTGGGCTCTGTTCTATTCCCGGCGGGCTCCCGAAGCGGTCAGCGGCTGCTCCCGAAGCGGTCAGCGGCTGCTCGCGGCAGCGGTCAGTGGCTGCTCACGACATCGCTCGCGTCGCCCTTGTCGCCGGCCGACTTCTCGGTGGCGGACTTGGGGATCGGCTTGTCGGCCTTGAGCGCGTCCCAGACCTGCTGGTCGGCCTTCTCCAGGGGAAGTACGCGGTTGAGGTCCGCGGGGTCGTACTGGACGGGGAGCGTCACCATCTTCATGTCGCCCGCGCCGATGCCCTTGAGGCCGCTCGCGAAGCCCGCGAGGCTCTTGACGTCGTTCAGGTCGGAGTCGGTGGTGACGGCGCTGGTCGCGTCGTCCGCGAGGTCGAAGAGCTTCTTCGGGTTGCTGAAGACGCCGACGTCCTTGACCTGGTTGATCAGGGCCTTGATGAAGGCCTGCTGCAACTGGATGCGGCCGAGGTCGCTGCCGTCGCCGACGCCGTGCCGGGTGCGGACGAGGCCGAGGGCCTGCTCGCCGGTGAGCTGGTGCGTGCCGGCCTTGAGGTTGAGGTGGCTGTCCTTGTCGTTGATCGCCTTCTTGGTGGTGATCTCGACGCCGCCGAGGGTGTTGATGAGCTTCTTGAAGCCCGTGAAGTCCACTTCCAGGTAGTGGTCCATCCGGATGCCGGACATCTTCTCCACGGTCTTGACGGCACAGGCGGGTCCGCCGACCTCGTACGCCGTGTTGAACATCTGCCGCTGGCCGCCCGGGTCCCTCTCGCCCTCGTCCGTGGCGCACTCGGGGCGGGTTATGAGGGTGTCGCGAGGTATCGAGACGACGCTGGCCGTCTTGTGGCCCTTGTTCACGTGCACGACCATCGCCGTGTCCGAGCGGGCGGCGCCCTCGTCCTTGCCGTACTTGGCGTTGTCGCCGGAGCGCGAGTCGGAGCCGAGGACGAGGATGTCCTGGGAGCCGTTGTCGACGTCCTCGGGGCGGTCGGTGCCGAGCGCCTGGTTGATGTCGACGCCCTTGATGTTGCCGTTGAGCTTGAAGTACACGAAGCCGAGGCCCGTACCGCCGAGGACGACCACCGATGCCGCGGTCCACGCGGTGACGACGAGGACCTTGCTGCGCTTCTCGCGCGGCTTACGACGCCGACCGCCACCACCCCGGGAGCGTTTGGGTGCCGCCGTAGCCGCGGGTGCGCTCTGGTCGGTCATGTGCTCCTCAGTCCTCGTCCGGGTCGGGTACCCCCTGCTTTCAGGGTCAGGCGTGGTTTGTCGTCACTTGTCAGACGTGGAAACCGAAAGAAGGGTTGCACAGCGCTTTGTGAGCGCCCCGGCGCACACATGTGACGCATCGTGCACTCCTGCCCCGCCCTACCCGCTTCTCACCTGCGGTTTTTACCCGCGCGAGGCTACTGCCCGTGACCGTAAGGATTTCTTAGGCGTGTGGCCAAGGTCATTCAGGAGGCGTCCAGGGGCCGCGCCGACACGATCAGCGCAAAGGGCCGCCCCCGTCGTGCGACGGGGGCGGCCCTTTGGCTGCGAGAAGAGCGAGGACTAGTCGTTGCCGTTGCCCGGCGTCGGGGTCGTCTTCGCGATCTGCATGAGGAACTCGGCGTTCGACTTCGTCTGCTTCATCTTGTCGAGAAGCAGCTCGATGGCCTGCTGCGAGTCGAGCGCGTGCAGCACCCGGCGCAGCTTCCAGACGATCGCCAGCTCTTCGCTGTTGAGCAGGATCTCTTCCTTGCGGGTGGAGGACGCGTCGACGTCCACCGCCGGGAAGATGCGCTTGTCCGAGAGCTTCCGGTCGAGCTTGAGCTCCATGTTGCCGGTGCCCTTGAACTCCTCGAAGATCACCTCGTCCATGCGCGAACCGGTGTCGACGAGCGCGGTCGCGAGGATGGTCAGCGAGCCGCCGTCCTCGATGTTGCGCGCCGCACCGAAGAAGCGCTTCGGCGGGTAGAGCGCGGTCGAGTCGACACCACCGGACAGGATGCGGCCGGAGGCCGGGGCCGCCAGGTTGTACGCACGGCCCAGACGGGTGATGGAGTCGAGGAGCACGACCACGTCGTGGCCGAGCTCGACGAGACGCTTGGCGCGCTCGATGGCCAGCTCCGCGACCGTGGTGTGGTCCTCGGCCGGACGGTCGAAGGTCGAGGAGATGACCTCGCCCTTCACCGACCGCTGCATGTCGGTGACCTCTTCCGGACGCTCGTCGACCAGGACGACCATCAGGTGGCACTCGGGGCTGTTCGTGGTGATCGCGTTGGCGACCGCCTGCATGATCATGGTCTTGCCGGTCTTCGGCGGAGCCACGATCAGACCGCGCTGGCCCTTACCGATCGGCGACACGAGGTCGATGATGCGGGTGGTCAGCACGCCCGGGTCGGTCTCCAGACGGAGCCGGTCCTGGGGGTACAGAGGCGTCAGCTTGTTGAATTCCGGCCGACCGCGCCCGGACTCGGCCGCCATGCCGTTCGCCGAGTCGAGGCGGACGAGCGCGTTGAACTTCTCGCGGCGCTCGCCGTCCTTGGGCTGGCGGACGGCGCCGGTGACGTGGTCACCCTTGCGCAGACCGTTCTTGCGGACCTGGGCGAGCGAGACGTACACGTCGTTCGGGCCCGGGAGGTAGCCCGACGTACGGATGAACGCGTAGTTGTCGAGGATGTCCAGGATGCCCGCGACGGGGATCAGTACGTCGTCGTCGGCGACCTGCGGCTCGTTCGCTCCGCCGAACTCGTCGCGGCCACGACGGCCGCGGCGGTCGCGGTAACGCCCGCGGCGGCCGCGGCGGCCACCCGCCTCGTCGTCGAAGTCGTCCTGCGGTCCGTTGTCGCGCTGGTCCCGCTGCTGGCGGTCGCCGCGGTCCTGACGGTCACCGCGGTCCTGCCGGCCGCCGCCCTGCTGACGGTTTCCGCCCTGCTGGTCGTCGCCCTTGTTGCCACGGCGGTCGCGGTCACGGCCACGGCCCTGGCGGTCGCGGCCCTGGCGGTCACGGCGCCCTTCGGCGCTGTTGTCGCCGGAGCCGTCGCCCTTGGCCTCGGCCGGCGCGTCCGACCTGGCATCGTTCCGGCCGTCGTTCTTGGCGTCGTTCTTGCCGTCGTTCTTCGGCTCGCCCTTCGCCTCGGCGACGACCGTCTCGGGGCTGCCCGCGTCGGCGGTGGCACGGCGACGGCCACGGCGCTCGCCCTTGTCGGCACCCGCGGGCTGGCCCGGGATGTCGATCTGCTGCTGGGCGGCCTCTTCGGCCTTGGCGGCGGGCTGCTCGGCCTTGGCGGCCTTGCTCGCCTTGGCGGCCTTGTCGGCGCCCGTCGAGCTCGCTGCGTTGGCGGCGTTGTCGGCGTTGGCGGCGTTGGCGGCGTTGTCTTCGCCCGTCCGGGCCTTCGAGGTGGCGCGGCGCTTGGGCTTCGTCTCGGCCTCGGCCGGCGAAGCGGAGGACGCGGCACTCTTCGCGGGGGCGCCGCCCCCGGCCTGCGCCTCCTTGATGACCTCGATCAGCTGGCTCTTGCGCATCCGCGCGGTGCCCTTGATACCGAGGCCGGATGCGACCTGCTGCAGTTCCGCCAGCACCATGCCATCGAGGCCGGTGCCGCGGCGCCGCCGGGACCCGGCCGAAGCACCGGTGGCAGGCGCCGCAGAGGCGTCCGTGGCGGGCGTGTCGGCAGTCACGCCCATCAGATCGGTGGTGTCGCTCACGAAGGGTCCTTCCCTGGAGCGGACGTCGGCCTGTCTGGCTCGGCGACCGGTTGTGCTGTCCGGAGGTCCTTTGGTGTGTGGACCGTGCCGGGGCGGTGGTCCGCCAACGCGCGGCGGAAGAATTCACTGGTGATGGCGAGTCCCGGTGAGGTGCCACTGATGTGCGGTGTCACTCGGCTCGGTCACGCCGGTTCCGGAGCGTGCTCGGCACTGCTCAGTGCGGGGCACAGAGCAGTTTGGGAGGCTCCCGGAAGGATGGATGTCCCGGACGGGGACACGAAGCACCTCGCCATGGTGGGGTCGGGTGCAGACTTGAGGTTAACACTACCGGATCCAACAAACATTCCCCCTCTCCAAATCCGGCTATCAGGTGTCAAGGCGCAAGCGGCAGCACGCTCGCACCGGTCGCGTCGAGCGCCAGACGGTTGGCCGCCCAGCCCTCGCCCGCGAGGCGTGCGACCTTGTCCGCCGCACTCTCATCGGCCAGCGCTAGGACCGTGGGTCCGGCGCCGGAGATCATCGCCGGGACACCGTCCGCGCGCAGGCGCTCGACCAGGGCGGCGCTCTCCGGCATGGCGGGCGCGCGGTACTCCTGGTGGAGCCGGTCCTCGGTGGCGGGAAGCAGCAGCTCGGGGCGCCTGGTCAGGGCCTCTACGAGCAGCGCGGCACGGCCCGCGTTGGTGGCGGCGTCGACGTGCGGGACGGTGCGCGGGAGCAGTCCGCGCGCCGTCTCGGTGAGCACGGGCTTTCCGGGTACGAAGACCACCGGAACGATGGATTCGGCGGGGTCCATCCTGATCGCCCTGGCCGCTCCCCCGTCCATCCAGGAGAGCGTGAAGCCGCCGAGCAGACAGGCGGCGACGTTGTCGGGGTGGCCCTCGATCTCGGTGGCGAGTTCAAGCAGGGCGTTGTCGTCGAGCCGGGTGTCGCCGCCTATGGTCACGGCGCGCGCGGCGACGATGCCCGCGCAGATGGCGGCGGACGAGGAGCCGAGGCCCCGGCCGTGCGGAATGCGGTTGGCGCAGACGATTTCGAGGCCGCGCGGCTGTCCGCCGAGCAGGTCGAAGGCGGTGCGCAGGGAACGAACCAGCAGATGCGACTCGTCGCGCGGGAGCGTTTCGCTGCCCTCACCTGCGATGTCGATGTTCAGTCCGGAGTCGGCCACCCGCACGACGACGTCGTCGTACAGACCCAGCGACAGGCCGAGGGCGTCGAAGCCCGGGCCGAGGTTGGCGCTGGTGGCGGGGACGCGCACCCGGACGGCGGCGGCGCGGAACGCGGGACCGGCCATCGCTCGATGACTCTCCTTGAGCTGCGATCTTTTGAGGACTTGCCACGTGATGAGGCACTACCCGAAGGCCGCTCTGCGGCAGCACCGCGGCATATGCGGCGGGGCGGGTTCGGTACAGCCTATCGAAGGAAGGTTCTGTGGCGACATAGGGCGCACAGGAGGCGCACGATGCGTGTCGTAAGCCCCCTGTGCACCCCCTGTGCGGAGTTGCGGGTTTTCCGGACGGTTATGCCCGCCGTACTGCTGCGGTTATGCCCGTCCCACCCCTGCGGATACCCCGGCCACGAGCGTTATGCCAGACCGAGGCGTTCGGCGGCGGCGGCCGAGTCGACCGGGACCGTGACCGGCTGCGGTGCGCCGGCGACGGCCCAGTCCGGGTCCTTGAGTCCGTTTCCGGTGACGGTGCAGACGATGCGCTGGCCCTTGTCGACCTTGCCCTGCTCGGCCGCCTTCAGCAGACCGGCGACGGAAGCGGCCGACGCCGGCTCGACGAAGACACCCTCCTGGGACGCCAACAGCTTGTAGGCGCGCAGGATCTCACGGTCCGTCACCTCGTCGATGAAGCCGTGCGACTCGTCGCGCGCGTCGAGCGCGTGCTGCCACGACGCGGGGTTGCCGATGCGAATCGCGGTGGCGATCGTCGACGGGTCCTTGACGATCTCGCCGCGCACGATGGGCGCGGAACCGGAAGCCTGGAAGCCCCACATGCGGGGAGTGCGCGTCGAGACCGAGTCGGCGGCGTACTCCTTGTAGCCCTTCCAATAGGCCGTGATGTTGCCCGCGTTGCCCACCGGCAGGACGTGGATGTCGGGGGCGTCGCCGAGCGCGTCCACGATCTCGAACGAGGCGGTCTTCTGGCCCTCGATGCGGAACGGGTTCACCGAATTGACCAGCGCCACCGGGTAGTTCTCGGAGAGGGCGCGGGCGAGGTTCAGGCAGTCGTCGAAGTTGCCGTCGACCTGGAGGATCTTCGAGCCGTAGACGAGCGCCTGGCCCATCTTGCCGAGCGCGATCTTGCCCTGCGGCACCAGCACCGCGCAGACCATTCCCGCGCGTACGGCGTAGGCGGCGGCCGAGGCCGACGTGTTGCCGGTGGAGGCGCAGATGACGGCCTTGGCGCCCTCCTCCTTGGCCTTCGTGATCGCCATCGTCATGCCGCGGTCCTTGAAGGACCCGGTCGGGTTGGCGCCCTCGACCTTGAGATGCACCTCGCAGCCCGTGCGCTCGGAGAGCACCTGCGCGGGCACGAGCGGCGTGCCGCCCTCGCGGAGCGTCACGACCGGAGTCGTGGCGGAGACGGGAAGACGGTCCCGGTACTCCTCGATGATTCCGCGCCATTGGTGGGTCATTGCTGACTACTCCCCTTCAACCCGCATGATGCTGGCGACACCACGCACGGTGTCGAGATTCCGCAGCGCCTCGACGGTGCCGCTGAGGGCGGCGTCGGGCGCGCGGTGGGTGACGACGACGAGGGATGCCTCGCCGTCCTTGCCCGTCTGACGGACCGTATCGATCGATACGCCGTGCTCGGCGAAGACCGTCGCGACCTGGGCGAGGACACCCGGCTTGTCGGCCACGTCGAGGCTGATGTGGTAGCGCGTGACGACCTCGCCCATGGAGCCCACGGGCAGCTGGGTGTACGCGGATTCGCCGGGCCCGGTGGCTTCGGCGAGCTTGTTGCGGCAGACGGCGACGAGGTCGCCGAGCACGGCCGACGCGGTGGGGGAACCGCCCGCTCCGGGGCCGTAGAACATGAGCTGACCCGCGGCCTCCGCTTCCACGAAGACCGCGTTGTACGCCTCGCGGACCGACGCGAGCGGATGGCTGAGCGGAATCATCGCCGGGTGCACGCGCGCGGTGACGGAACCGCCGTCGGCGGCCCGCTCGCAGATGGCGAGCAGCTTGATGGTGCAGCCCATGCGCTTCGCGGACGCGAAGTCGGCGCCGGTGACCTCGGTCATGCCCTCGCGGTAGACGTCGTCGAGGCGCACCCGCGTGTGGAAGGCGATGCCGGCGAGGATCGCGGCCTTGGCGGCGGCGTCGAAGCCTTCGACGTCGGCGGTCGGGTCGGCTTCCGCGTACCCGAGCGCGGTGGCCTCGTCGAGGGCTTCCTGGTAGCCGGCGCCGGTGGTGTCCATGGCGTCGAGGATGAAGTTGGTGGTGCCGTTCACGATGCCGAGAACGCGGTTCACCTTGTCCCCGACCAGGGACTCCCGCAGCGGCCTGATGAGCGGGATGGCACCGGCGACGGCGGCTTCGTAGTAAAGGTCCCGCCCGTGCTCCTCGGCGGCGGCGTGCAGCGCGGCGCCGTCCTGCGCGATGAGCGCCTTGTTGGCGGAGACGACGGACGCGCCGTGCTCGAAGGCGGTGGTGATGAGGGTCCTGGCGGGCTCGATGCCGCCGATGACCTCGACCACGACATCAATGTCACCGCGTTTGACCAGCGCGGTCGCGTCCGTGGTGACCAGTGAGGGATCGATTCCGTCCCGCACCTTCGACGGACGGCGGACGGCCACCCCGGCGAGTTCCACCGGGGCGCCGATCCGGGCCGTGAGGTCGGCGGCGTGCGTCGTCATGATGCGCGCCACCTCTGAGCCGACAACCCCACAGCCCAGCAGCGCCACCTTCAGCGGACGCGTACGCATCATCCGACCTCACTTCTCGTACTTCTACGTTGGGACCAGTCTCACCCACGGGTTCGCGGTTTCCATCTACTGTCCGGATGGCGAGACAAGTATTTCACTGGCCGATACTCTGCCGGCGGCCGTTTCCCGGCCGATTTTTCCTCAGCCGACATCAAGACGCAGGAGATCTTCCTCCGTCTCGCGCCGGACGATGACCCGCGCCTCTCCGTCGCGCACGGCGACCACCGGCGGACGCAGGGCGTGGTTGTAGTTGCTCGCCATGGAGCGGCAGTACGCGCCTGTCGCGGGCACCGCGATCAGATCACCCGGCGCCAGGTCCGCCGGCAGGAACGCGTCCTTCACCACGATGTCGCCGCTCTCGCAGTGCTTGCCGACGACGCGGACGAGCATGGGCTCGGCATCCGACTCACGCGAGACGAGCGCGACGCTGTACTCGGCGTCGTAGAGCGCGGTACGGATGTTGTCGGACATGCCGCCGTCGACGGAGACGTACGTACGCAGTCCTTCGAGCGGCTTGACCGTACCGACTTCGTAGAGGGTGAAGGCGGTGGGGCCGACGATGGCGCGGCCGGGCTCGACGGAGATACGGGGCGTCCGCAGATCGGCGGCCTCGCACTCACGCGTGACGATCTCGCTGAGCGCCTTGGCGATCTCGTGCGGCTCGCGGGGGTCGTCCTCGGAGGTGTAGGCGATGCCGAGCCCGCCGCCGAGGTCGATCTCGGGCAGCTCGACGCCGTGCTCGTCGCGGATCTCGGCGAGCAGCTGCACGACGCGCCGCGCGGAGACCTCGAATCCGGCCATGTCGAAGATCTGCGACCCGATGTGCGAGTGCACCCCGATGAGTTCGAGCCCGTCCAGCTTGAGGGCCCTGCGCACGGCCTCGGCGGCCTGTCCCCCGGCAAGGGCGATGCCGAACTTCTGGTCCTCGTGGGCGGTGGCGATGAACTCGTGGGTGTGGGCCTCGACGCCGACGGTCACACGGATCTGCACGCGCTGGCGGACGCCGAGCCGGTCGGCGATGTGCGCGACGCGCACGATCTCCTGGAAGGAGTCGAGGACGATGCGCCCGACTCCGGCTTCGATGGCCCGGTGGATCTCGTCCTCGGTCTTGTTGTTGCCGTGGAAGGCGATGCGGTCGGCGGGCATGCCGGCGGCGAGAGCGGTGGTGAGCTCGCCGCCGCTGCACACGTCCAGGTTGAGCCCTTCCTCGTGCAGCCACCGCACGACGGCACGCGAGAGGAAGGCCTTGCCGGCGTAGAAGACATCGGCGTCGGAGCCGAAGGCGCCGCGCCAGGCGTGGCAGCGGGCGCGGAAGTCGGCCTCGTCGAGGAAGTAGGCGGGGGTGCCGAACTCCTCGGCGAGCCGGGTCACCTCGATCCCGCCGACGGTGACGACACCGTCGGCGTTGCGGCCGACGGTCTGCGCCCAGACCTTGGGGTCGAGGGTGTTCAGGTCATCGGCCGGGGCGGTGTAGTGCCCCTCGGGCAGTACGTCGGCGTGGCGGGGCCCGGCGGGGTGTGCGGAACGGCTCATGTCGCGTTCGTCTCTCTCACTTCATTCACGTCTGTACGTGTCACAAGTACTCGGGGGCGCTGATGCCGAGCAGGGACAGGCCGCCTGCGAGCACCGTCCCGGCGGCTTCGGCGAGCGCGAGCCGGGCGCGGTGGGCGGCCGAGGGTTTCTCGTCGCCGAGCGGCAGTACGGCCGGCTGGAAGGCGAGGAGGGCATCGGCGGTGACGACGAGGTGCCGGGCGAGCCGGTCGGGCGCGTGGTGCCGGGCGGCGGCGGCCAGGACGCGGGGGTGGGCGGCCAGGGCGTCGATGAGGTCGCGTGCGTCCGGTCCGGTTATGTCGCCGGGGGTGCCGGTGAAGCCGAGGGCGGCGGCGTTACGGGTGAGGGCGCGGGCGCGGGAGTAGGCGTACCGCACGCGGAAGAGGGGGTTGCTCGCGCGCTGGACCAGGTGCTCCTCGCTGATGCGGGGCCGGTCGTGGGCGGCGGGAACGAGGAGGGCCCAGCGGGCCGCGTCGCGGCCGAGGAAGGCGGGGTCGGCCGGGGCGGGGACGGGCCGGAGTGTCTTGAGCGGGGCGGGCGGCTTCCCGTACGCGTCCACCCGCACCCCGAGATGCGCCCATCCTGCGTCGGGGGCCTCCTCGCAGGTACTCCGCACGAGGGCGCCGCGGGCGACGAGGATACGGCGCAGGGAGTCGGCGAGGACGGCGGCGCGGACTTCGCGGGGGAAGTGGAGCTGGTGGGGGCCGGCGGTGCCGGGCCGGGCGTGTCCGTAGCGGGCGCCGCGGGCGAGGACGTCACGTACGAGTCCGCCGCCGGCGCCGCTGTCGCCTCGGTCGAGGGTGATGTTGAGGAAACCGGGCCCGGTGATGTCGATGGCCGCGATGCCGGGCTCCCCGGCGAGACGCGGGGACAGCACTTCGGCTACCTGGAGGGGCGAGCGTCCGGCGGCTCGGGCGACCTGGAGGGCGACGTTGGTGGCGTAGTCCCCGCACCCACCGGCCCGGGGCCGCTCGACGACGACCCTCCGGGCCACGCCCTCACCCTCCTGCTCCCCGAGGTCACCCAGCCCACTGAGCTCCCCGTCAGCAACGGCACCACGCATGGCGCGCAGCACGGTGCGGGAGAGCTCGACGGGGGTCACGGGTCAAGCGTATGGGAGGAGGGGGGTGGAGACGCGACCCGGTTTCCCGGATGGTCCGGGATGTGGACGGGTGGGGGGTGTGGGGGCCGGCGGCGACCGAGCGAGGGCAACCGTGCCGGGGGCCTGTGGCAGCTGGGTCAAGGCTGCCCCTGCCGGAGGCCGGCGGGGATTGGAGACTGGCATCGGGTGTGGGTTGGTCTGGTGCCGGAGCTAGTCGGGGCGGTCCGCTCAACCGCCGGAGGCGCCCCGCACGCGCTCGGCTCAGACCGCTCAGACCGCTGAGTCGGTTGCCGTTCAGCCGCCGGGGCGGCCCGCGCGCTCGGTCTCTCCGGCGGCGCCGCGTTCACTGTCGAGGGCGCCGTGCCCGCTCTCGCCGCCGCTACCGCGTTCCATCAACTGCCGTACGATGCCGACCAGTTCGGTGGGTTCGAAGGGCTTGGCCAAGAACGCGTCCACCCCTACCTCCAGGCCGCCCTCGACCTCGTACTGAGTGCAGGCGCTGACGATGACGATGGGCAGGTGGCGGGTCCGCGGGTCGGAGCGGAGTCGTGCGGCGGCCCGCAGCCCGTCGAGGCGGGGCATGACCACGTCCAGGGTGACGACATCGGGTCTGACCTGGTTCACGACGTCCAGGCATTCGGCACCGTCGGCCGCGGTCACGACCTCGAAGCCCTCCAGCTCGAGATTGACCCTGATCAGTTGCCGGATGACCTTGTTGTCGTCCACAACAAGCACGCGGCCGGACACGCCTGACACAACTCGAGAGTAGGTCCGCGCCCACCGCCGCGTCCGGGTTTTCCCCACTTCCGCCCCGTGCGGGCAGCCGGGCCCGACCTCTGTGACGGGGGGTGCGGATGCGGCGGCCCCCGCGGCCAGGGAGTGCGGAAATACCTGTTCATGGGGAGCCGTTCAGAGCTGGTAGGGTTCTACCCGTCGCCGCGCAACCCGCGCTGACACGCCCCCGTAGCTCAGGGGATAGAGCAACGGCCTCCGGAGCCGTGTGCGCAGGTTCGAATCCTGCCGGGGGCACTCGCCGAGGATCAGCAGAGATCAAGCGCTGACCAGGGCGGATGCCGAGAGAAGAGAGCGGGAGTCAGTCTCACTGACTCCCGCTCTTTTTGCTGTCCTCAAGACTGCCCTGAAGGCCCTCCTCAAGCCCCCCTCGGCCGGGAGGAAAACGGCATTCGAGATGCCGGTGGTGCTAGGGTTTTCGCCTGATCATCAGGAGGCTTGCTGTGGGTAGTCAAACCGACATCATCAAGGACGATGCCGTACCAACTACCCCAGAACCGACGGCCTACAAGGTTGTCGACCTCTTCTCCGGGGGCGGCGGAATGAGCTTTGGATTCCATGCTCACCCCGCCTTCGAAGTGATCGGGGCGGCCGACGCCCAGCTGGGAAAGCCGAGCAGCCCCAAGGGTTCCCTGGCCTGCAACACCACCTATGAATCCAACATGGGAATCGCGCCGGTCGAAACCGATTTGGGGACCGTCGATCCCGAATCGCTGCGGCGGTCCATGGGAATTACCTCGCCGATCGATGTCCTGTCGGCCTGCCCCCCGTGCACCGGATTCTCCCGGACCAATGCCAAGAATCATCTCGCGGACGACAAGAGGAACAGCCTCGTCGGCCGCACCATCGTATTCGTCGACGCTTTTCAGCCCAAGATTCTTGTCATGGAGAATGCCAGAGAGCTTCTTCAGGGGCGGTGGGCCCATCATTTCGAGGTTCTCAAGGGGGATCTCGAAGCGCGGGGTTATACCGTGCATGCCCAGAATCACGTGCTGAACAAGTTCGGCCTTCCGCAGGTCCGCGAGCGGGCGCTCGTCATCGCCGTCGCCGCGGGATATGACCTCCGTACGCTCGAAGACGCGTGGGCCGGTCGCTCTCTGGTCCCGGAAGCCACCACCGTGCGGCGCGCACTCGACGGGATTCCCGTCATCAACGCCGGTGAAGCACATCCCTCGGACGACGCGCACGCCTCCCCGAGCTTCCATTCCGCCGCGACGCTCGGACGTCTGCAGAAGATTCCCCATGACGGAGGGTCCTGGCGGGATCTTCTGAACGTCCAGGGCGGGAATGACTTCCTTACCCCTGCCATGGTCAAGTCCGTGGCCAAGGGAGACTTCGGGAGTTTCCCGGACGTCTACGGACGCATGGCCTGGGATCGGCCCGCGCCCACCATCAAGCGAGAGTGCGCGCACGTCGGCAACGGACGCTATTCCCACCCCACGGAAGACCGCCTGTGCTCCGTGCGAGAGCTCGGGATTCTCAACGGGTTCCCGCGTGACTACAAATTCGACGGAACCAGCCTCAGCAACAAGTACCGGCACATCGGCGACGCCGTCCCGCCCCTCGTCAGCTACCAGCTCGCTTCCGTCTGCCGCTGGATCCTGACCGGGGAGCGACCGAGCGTCAGCGATCTCATCCTGCCGGGGACCCATCTGCGGCCCGATGACATTCGGGAGATCGACACTGCCGTCACCGGTCAGTCGATCGGCCGGCAGGCCCCCGAATTCGTAGCCGCCTGAGTTCTCCACGAAGGACCGCGATGAATAGTGTGGCACTGGATCACCTGATGGCGGACGTTGCGCAGCTCGACGATCCTCAAGTGCATGTCGTGCGGCGTGTGGTCGCGCAGGTCCGGGGATCCGCCGACGCCAAAGACGCGTACTCCCTGCTCGGCGAGTGCGACGAGGCCCAGCTTCGGCAGATACGCAATATCGTCGATTCGATGCTGCGGCCGATCGATGAGTTCATCAATCCGCAGAGCGATCTTGTCTCTGATGCTTTCTCCGCCGAGTTCAAAGCCCGCTTGCAGGCCCATCACGGCACCCACACCACCCCCCTCGACCGGCTGGCGTTCGAGAACGCACTCGCGGCCTCCTGTCTCGTCGAGGGAATGACCGTTGAATTGGCGCCGAGCAAGACGACTCGGTTCTGGGACCTCCGGGTCAACGGTGATCAGATTTCGGCGAAGAGCACCAGCGCCAAAGGCATCAAGCTCCATGAGCTGCACACCTCGAAGCTCAGCGAAGCCGCCTGGATTCAGGACTGCCGGTCGGCGCGTATGCGGTACGACGGCACGATGAGGCTGTTCGAGGAGTTCCTGGGTGCCGTTCAGCGGTGGATCGTGCTTCGGGCTTTCAAGCTCCGGAGTGCGCCCGGCACCCTGGTCTATGAGCTGGTCGAGATTCCGATGGCGCTGGTCTCCGCCGTCAGAGGTCTCGGTGTGCAGGATTTTTCCTCGGACGCGCCGCGCATAGATGTGCGTGACGAGCAGGGAATGACGCTGCAGCTCGTTCTCGATCGCAGCGACTCCAAGGTGACCATCCAGAAGATTCCCAAGGATCGCTGCGTCGTGCACGGGACCTGGAAGCTCGCAGGCGAGTACTCCGGCCCGTTGATCGCGGGCTAACTCCGGCCGCCCGCCGCCGAGAGGCCCTCCGCGTCGGTCCGTGCCGTCGCGTACGCCGTTTCGTAGCCGTGCATGCCCCAGAGCGCGGTGTGGGCCGATACGGCGCGCAGCAGGCGGGCCGAGTCGCGGTCCGTGCGGATCCACTCCGGGTCTTTGAGGGTGCCCACCTCGAAGTGGTCGGCGTTGTAGTCGTGGGCGTGGTCGCCCGGCCGCCCGCCGTCCCGGCCCTCGGCGGCCTCTTCGCTTGCCGCGTGCTCGATTTTCGCGTTGCCTTCGGCGAGTCCTTCGCGCAGTGCCTCGGCGAGCTCCGGCCCGGGGTGTGTGTACGGGCTCTCGGCGTCCAGCAGGCCCAGGGGGGCGAAGCGTTGCTGGTACGTCGCCTCCGCCGGTGCCGGCGGGAAGGCCGCCATCCTGGTCCGGAGCTTCTCGTAGAAGAGCAGTGCCGGTTCGTCGTCGGAGATGTACGTGTGGGTCGGCAGGCCGCGGGGCTCCTCGGTGGCCGTCCAGTACGGCTCCAGGAGTGTGTCCTCCTGGAGTGCTCGCACCGCCGCCACGTCGTCCGGTCCCGCGCAGGCCCACCGGCCCACGATCACCGCAGCGTCGGTCGGCACGGAGATCCGGGTCGCGCCCGGAGGGACTTCCTCGTCCCAGCCGGGCGGGGTGAGCAGGTAGCTGGCCTCGCCCGTGCCGGTCGCGCGGCGGCCCACGTACGCGAAGTTGTTGGTCCACGCGTCCACGAACTGCAGGACGTAGTAGCGGCCGCCGGTGTCCGGCACGGTCAGGAGCAGGGCTCCGCCCGACAGGTCCAGGTGCGCGATCGAACAGAGGGTGTCGCGGTCGGCGTCCGCGGCGGGGACGGCGGGGTCCGCGAGCCTGCTGCCGTGGCTGAACTCGTTGGCCGGCGCGGGAGGCACCGAGCCCATGCCCTTGCGGGCGAGGCGGTCGACCTCGTCGAGGTTGCGCACCATCGGGTAGCCGTAGATGTACGCCTCTGCCGCCAGAGCCTGGAGATCGGTCGTGCCGTCGGTCATGCCCGCCGCCTTCTTGTGATCATGGTTCTACGGATATCGTCGGGCCGCCGGTGGCCTCCTGCCACTTCTGCCGCCTTACGCGGCGTGGCGTGGCTTCGTCACTCGGGGGCGGGCGGGGGTGTCTGGTCGCCGAAGCGGCGCTCGAACTTGGCCACCTGGCCCTCGGAGTCCACCATTCGGGCCCTGCCCGTGTAGAAGGGGTGGCTCTCGGAGGAGATCTCCACGTCCACCAGGGGGTACGTCTCGCCGTCGTCCCACTCGATGGTCTCGTTGCTTTCCGCGGTGGAGCGGGTGAGGAAGGCGTAGCCCGCCGAGCGGTCCCTGAAGACCACCGGGCGGTAGTTGTTGTCCTTGCCCTTGTCCTGAGTCATTTCCTCAGGTTCGCCGGGGGCGGGCGGCGGGGCGAGCCAGGGGGCGCCACGTGGGGGTACCCGCGGTGCCGGGGCGTCCGCCGGCACCGCCTATGCCGAGGAAGTTCTCTTCGCCGCCGTCGTCTTCTTCGCCGTCGATTTCTTCGTCGGCTTCTTCGTCGGCGTCTTCTTTGCCGTCGTCTTCTTGGCTGCCGTCTTGTTCGCCGGCGCCTTCTTCGCCGCCGTCTTCTTCCCCGTCGCCTTTCTGCCCTTCAGCGACGTCACCTTCGCCACCTCTCCGTCCTCCCCGCCCCCCGCGCCCGACTTCGCCGCCCGGACGCTGTTCTCCAGCGCGGCCATCAGGTCGATCACCTTGCCGCCCTCCGTGTCCGCGCCCTCCGCCGGTGCCGCGGGGGTCGC
Organism: Streptomyces longisporoflavus; assembly: GCF_014649775.1. GTDB lineage: Bacteria > Actinomycetota > Actinomycetes > Streptomycetales > Streptomycetaceae > Streptomyces > Streptomyces longisporoflavus. The sequence goes on from NZ_BMTR01000007.1 coordinate 118,973, forward strand.
GCCCTCGGCCTTGGCGGTGACGAGTTCCTCCACCGCCGCGCGGTAGTCGTCGTGGAGGGAGGCCATGTCGACCTCCCCCAGCGTGTCCATCAGGGCGTCCGCCAGGTCCAGTTCCGCGTCCCGCACCCTGACCTCGGATTCCGGGGCCACGCCCTCCGACGTACGGATCTCGTCGGGCCACAGCAGGCCGTGCATCGCGATCACGTCGTCCACCACCCGCAGCATCCCGAGCCGCTCCCGGCCCCGTAGCGCGTACCTGGCGACCGCCACCTTGCCGCTCCGCTTCAGCGCCTCCCGCAGCAGCGTGTACGGCTTCGTCGCGGGCACTCCGTTGACCGACAAGTAGTACGCCGTGTCCATCTGCATCGGATCGATACGGTCCGTCGGCACGAAGGCGACGATCTCGATCGTCTTGGCCGTCGGAATCGGCAGCGCCGCCAGATCCTCATCCGTGATCGGGATGATCGAGCCGTCCGCGTCCTCGTACCCCTTGCCTATCTCGGCGGACGGCACCTCCCGCTCCTCCAGCTCGCACACCTTGCGGTAGCGGACCCGGCCGCCGTCCTCCACATGGATCTGCCGGAAGGAGACCGAGTGGTTCTCGGTGGCGTTCATGAGCTTGACGGGGATGCTGACCAGGCCGAAGGAGATCGCACCGTTCCATATGGATCGCACGTCAGGCACCTCTCAGCAGTCGAGCCCAGGTTTAGGGTGATTCGTCCGTATTCGTGGGAGTCTCATCGTATGACGCCGATCACCGAGGTGGAGGGGCGGCGGCTGGCCCTCAGCAATCTCGACAAGGTCCTCTACACAGCGTCCGGCTTCACCAAGGGCGAGATGCTGCACTACTACGCCAGTACCGCCGACGCCCTCCTCACCCATCTGCGCAACCGGCCCGTCTCCTTCCTCCGTTTCCCGGACGGACCGGACGGCCAGCAGTTCTTCGCCAAGAACGTGCCGCCGGGGGCACCCGACTGGGTGCACACCGCCGACGTACCGCGTTCGGAGGGAGACGTCCGCCAGATCGTCGTGGACGATCTGGCCTCCCTGATGTGGGCGGCCAATCTCGTGACCGAGTTCCACACCCCGCAGTGGCAGGCGGACGCACCCGCCATGGCCGACCGTCTCGTCCTGGACCTCGATCCGGGCCCGCCCGCCACCATCGTCGAGTGCTGCCGGGCGGGCCTCTGGCTGCGCGAGCGGCTTGAGGCGGACGGCCTCGACGTCTACGCGAAGACCTCCGGGTCCAAGGGGCTGCATCTGCTCTGCCCCCTGGAACGGACACCCTCCGAGCAGGTCACCTCGTACGCGAAGGAGCTCGCCAAGGAGGCCGAAGCCGAGCTGCCCGGGCTGGTCGTCCACCGGATGACGCGCAGCCTGCGCCCCGGCAAGGTCTTCGTCGACTTCAGCCAGAACTCCGCGTCGAAGACGACCGCCACTCCCTACACCCTCCGCGCCCGCGCCGAACCGGCCGTCTCCGCCCCCGTGACCTGGGAGGAGGTGGAGGCGTGCGGCGACCCGGCCGAGCTCGTCTTCCTGGCGGGCGACATCGCGACGCGCCTGGAGGAGTACGGGGATCTGCTGGCGCCGCTCACCGATCCGGGCCGGGCCCGCCCCCTCCCCCGCAAGGCCGGGGCATGATCACCCCGCCTCTCCGGGCCGCCCTCGCCGAATCCGTCACCGCGCTGCCGCAGGGCGACGGCTGGGCGTACGAGCCGAAGTTCGACGGGCACCGTCTGATCGTCTTCGCCGACGGACATCGCGTGCGGTTGCAGGCCCGTTCCGGGCGCCTCGTCACCGCCGCGTTCCCTGATCTCGCCGAGGCCGCGAAGCAGCTGCCGGACGGAACCGTGCTGGACGGGGAGGTGGTCGTCTGGTCCGGTGGCCGCATCGACTTCGCCGCCGTCCAGCGCCGCGCCGCCGGCACCCGCGCGCACGCCACGCACCTCGCGCGCACGCTCCCCGCGTCGTACGCCTCCTTCGATCTGCTCGCCGACCGGGGCGAGGACTGCCGCGCCCTGCCCTACGAGGAGCGGCGCGCACGCCTCGTACACATCCTCGAACCGCTCGGCCCGCCGCTTCAGCCCGTACCGATGACGACCGATCGCGAACTGGCCCTGACCTGGTACGAGACCCTGCCCGCCACCGGCATCGAGGGTCTTGTGATCAAGCGCCTTGACGGGACCTACCGGGGCGGCGCCCGCGCCTGGCTGAAGCTGCGGCACAGCGATACGCGGGACGCGGTGGTCGTGGGGTTCACCGGGAGCAGGGCACGCCCGCAGGCGCTGGTGCTCGTCCTGCCGGGGGACGGCACGCCCGTGGTGTCGTCGCCGCTCGGCCCAGCGCTGCGGACGGCGGCCGGGGCCGCGCTGCCGGAGGCCAGGGGCGAAGGCACCGCGACCGCCATCGGGATCGGCGAGGTCACGTACGCCGCTCTGCCGGCCGAGCCGCCCGTCACGGTGGAGGTGCGGCAGAACACGACCCGGCACGCCACGGCGGTGGTCGTCCGGTTCCGCTGAGCCGGCTGCCCCGCAGCGTGCGTTCCGCGTACGTGACCGGCATCACAGCTAATCAAGTTTGACTAGCTGCTTGATCGAGCATACCTTTCTCCGTGCGCCACACAGTGGTCAAAGTTGATTAGCCCTACTCGCCCGGCATTGACGAGGAGCCTGCATGACCCTTCTGCCCGAGACCGGATACGTCCCGACCGACGAGGACCGCGCGAGCCTGGCCGCCTGGTTCGCCGAGTACGACGCACACAGCGCACGGCGCGACGTGGAGCGCATGGCCGACCTGGCCGTCTTCCCGCTCAACCTGGTCAGCGACGACTCCGCGGGCGACGGGCGCTCCGCGCAGTGGGACCGGGAGCAGTTCGTCGCGACCATGACGCACGTGATGGGGGACGGGAGCGAGGACATCACCTTCGAGTCCACGCGTACGCCCGTCTTCCTCTCCCCCGCCATGGCCGTGGTCTTCACCGACTCGGTGATGACCGCGAACGGCGAGACGCAGCAGTTGCGCTACGCCGACATCCTGCTGAAGCGGGGCGGCGCCTGGGCGTTCCAGACCATGATCCAGGGCGGCTGGGGCGACAACCTGTGACGGCGGGCTAGGCCCGCAGCCACGTACGCCGGTCGCGTGCCATCGCGTGCAGCGCCTCCACATCGGCCGGTTTCAGCACGCCGCCGGTGGCCGCGACGGCCGCCACCTCGGCGTCGCGCACGATCCGCACCTCGCGCGGCGGTGCGGTGACGTCGACGTCCGTCGCGCCGTGGAGGGCGAGGACCGGGCGGATCTCGGCCGTCAGCGCGAAGGACGCCCGGTCGGCGCCGGCGCGGATCTCCCTCAGGAGTGGACGCGGGTCCGCGCGGCCGACCGCGATCATCGGGTCGGCGACGCGGACCCGCTGCTTGCGGGCAGAGAGGGCGTGGACGGCGAACAGGCCACCGGGGCCGATCAGGAGGTGGTGCATGCGGGCGCCGCCCGGCAGCGGCACCGAGTGCAGGGTGTGCCAGCCCGCGCCTTCGAGGCCGTCGAGCACCTCGCCGATGGCCTGCTCGGCGGCGAGCGCGCGCTGCCGCGGGTCGGCGCGTAACCGGCGGGCGGGGGCCGGGTCGCGGTCGAGGGCGATCAGGAGGGCCTCGCCGGGGCGGTTCGGGGCCAGGTCGTCATCCGGGTGGAGTGCGAGGCGGGCCAGCTCGGCGGGGGTGGGGACGGGCGGCGGACCCACCGAGAAACCGCCGGTCATGAAGGGGGCCAGGGCGCGCAGGACGGCCTCTCTGTGCTCCTCGCTCAGCAGGTTCACGCGGGACGAATCCCTCTCGTACCACGCGAGGCTCCTGCCGTCCGCGAGGCAGACGTACAGCCGCTCCTGCCCGTGCCGCCAGGCCGGTATGACGCGCAATCCGCTCATGCACCATCACCCCACGGACCATGGGAGCAGCAAGGACATGCCCGGGGCAAGAACCCGTGCGCCGCGGAGAGAAGTTGAGCCATCCGCGACGACGCCGCGAAGGGGCCCTGGCCGACGAAGAACGCGGCGGAGGTGAGAATGGGGGGCGAGATCGAAGTGCCGCGAGCGGGCGGGAGTACCGCGACGTTCGAGGTGCCCGCGATCGCAGGTGGGCAAAAAGAACTTCCACCCCCATAAGGTGTACGGGCGACCGACGCACCGACCACATCATTCTCTACGTCCATCTCGCGCCGCAGCCGGACCCGCGGCGCCGTGACCGAACCTCGCGCCGCAGCCGAGCCGCCCCCGTGGCCGCTTTGCCGGCAGGCAGGAGTGCAGTGCACCGCAGCCGTCCCGCGCTCGCAGCGGGCCTCGTCCTGTCCGCGGCCCTGCTGGCCGGCGGCTGCGGCGACCCGGGCGATCTGCGCGGCGCGGGCACGACGCCCACCGCCGAGGCACCCACCCGCTTGTGGCCGAAGCTGCCGCCCCCGTCCGCGCCCGCCGAGGACTACGGCACGATAGAGAGCCTGCCGGTCAAGGGCGTGAGCGTGCCGGACGGGGATCTGCGCAAGGTGAATCCCGTGGCCGTCGCCAAGGCCGATTTCGACGAGAATCCGGGGATGTACAGCCGTTCCGACGCGATCTACAAGCAGACCGCGCGGCAGCTCGACGCGTGCGACACCGGCCGTACCGGCCAGAGCGGTGACAGCGGCGACGGCAAGTGCCCCGTGCTCGACGCCTACTACCGCGATCTCACCGGCGACGGCAAGGACGACCTCATCGTCGGGATCCGCCTTGCCGAGGGGCACGCCGAGAACCTCGACATCCGCGCCTACGCCCTGGAGAAGAAGCAGCTCACGCAGATCATGGAGATGGGGGACGCGGTGCTCGGCGTCGAGCTCGCGGGGCACGAGGTGATAGTCCGCGCCGTTTCGGGCATGCAGGGGTACGAGTACCGCACGGTCTGGTCCTGGGACTCCCATCAGAAGACCATGCTGCCGACGACCGACGAGATCGTCCGTTCCCCGAACGCGTCCTCGGGCAAGCCGTCGCGGGGGCCGTCCCGCAAGCCCGAGCCCGCGGCCAGTGTCCGCCCCGCCCCTTCGGCGAGTGAGCTCCCGTGAGCCACCGGCTGCCGCGCGGGCCGCGGCTCCCCGCCTGGACGGCGACGCTGACCTGGAAGGCCGCGGTCTTCATCACCGTCATGTGCTGCGCGCTCGCCGCGCTGCTCGGCGCCCTCGTCCATGTCTCGGTGACCAACCAGACCGTGGGGCAGGCCCGCGACCAGGCCCTCTCCCGGCTCGACGACGCCACCGAGGCGTACGAGGCGGGCGACGATCTGGGCCCCGGCGCGGGGATCGACCCGGCGGGGCTTCCCTCGCGGCTGCGCGACCTCGCGGTGGGCGGGGAGCGCGGGACGATGGTCGCAGCGCAGGACTCGCGGCCGACGATGTGGGCCGCGGGGCCCACCACGGACCGGCGCGCCATCGCCGTCCAGGTGGACTACGCCCAGGGCGCCCGCACCATCGACGGACTCGACCGGGCGATCCTCGGCTCGTCCGTCCTCGCGATCGGGGCGACGCTCCTGGTCGGGGCGTTCGCCGTGACGCGGGTGACACGGCGCCTGCACCAGACGGCGCGGGTGGCGCGCCGGATCAGCGCGGGCGATCTCGACGCCCGCGTGAACGATCCGCGCACCCGCGAGCCGTCCCGCAGCCAGGACGAGGTGGCGGCGGTCTCCGGCGCCCTCGACACGATGGCGTCCTCTTTGCAGGGCAAGCTGCAGAGCGAGCAGCGGTTCACCGCGGACGTGGCGCACGAGCTGCGCACGCCGCTGACCGGCCTGCACGCCGCGGCCGAGCTGCTGCCGCCGGGGCGCCCCACGGAGCTGGTGCGCGACCGGGTCGCCGCCCTGCGCACCCTCACCGAGGACCTGCTGGAGATCTCGCGGCTCGACGCGAAGAGCGAGCGCGTGGACCTGGACGACCACCATCTCGCCCCACTGGCCGAGCGCGCGGCGCGGGGTTCGGGAGTCGGTGCCGAGCTGGTCGTCGTACGCGATGTCTGCGTGCTGACCGACCGGCGGCGCCTGGAGCGGGTGCTCGGAAATCTCATCGCCAACGCGGAGAAGCACGGCCGGCCGCCCATCGTGCTCACCGTCGACGGGCCCGTGGTCTCGGTGCGCGACCACGGCGACGGATACCCGGACTACCTGGTGGAACACGGGCCGCAGCGGTTCCGTACGGAGGGGACGTCGCGGGGGCACGGGCTCGGTCTGACGATCGCGCTGGGCCAGACGGCGGTCCTCGGCGCACGGCTCACGTTCACGAACGCGCCGGACGGCGGGGCGGTGGCGACGCTGACGCTGCCGCGCGAGGAGACGGCGGGGGACGGCGGCAGAGGCTCCGACGGGACGGCTTGAGGGGCGGTTTGACGCCGCGTGACCTTTTGCGCGCCCAGCGTGCCGATTTTAGTGTGAATTGCGGCCTATGGCCCCTACTCCGGGGTTGCGGAGCCGCATCGCATCCGCCTTCCCCAGAGGAGACCCCGATGTCCCTTCGGCCCACCGCGACCGGCACCCGGCTCGGCATACTCGTCGCCGGCGGCGCACTCGCCGCCCTCACCCTCACCGCTCCCTCCGCCGTCGCCGCCGACGACGCCAACAACAACCCGCGCGTCTACAAGGGCCGCGTCACCGCCAAGGGCGGACTGCTGCTGCGCACCGCCCCCACGCGTGGCAGCCGCGTGGTGCGCAGCGTGCCGCACGGCAAGGTCGTCTCCATCTACTGCAAGACGACCGGCAGCCGCGTGAGCGGCAACAACCGCTGGTACCTGCTGACCAACGGCACCTGGGCCTGGGGCGCCGCGCACTACATCGCCAACATCGGGCCCGCGCCCCGCTGGTGCTGACGCCTCGCCCGGACCGGCGGCGCAGCGGCGCTGACGCCTCACCAGCACGGTGACATAAGCGGACATCAGGGGCTATCGCTTGCTACGTTCCGGAGCATGACCGGAACAGCAGCGGCGCCCCCTTCCGTACCCGCTGTCCGCGTACCCCGGCGCCGTGGCACCGAAGCCGTCCTGATCGTCGTGGCCGTCCTGCTCTCGGTGTACGGCTACTGCGACGTCGGTCTCGCCAAGAACGGCACCGTCCCGCCCGGCGCCGCCGGTTACGGCGCCGGGCTCGGCGTGCTCGCCCTCCTCGCGCATCTCGCGGTCCGCTTCCGCGCGCCGTACGCCGATCCGCTGCTCCTGCCGATCGCCGTGCTCCTCAACGGCCTCGGACTCGTCCTGATCTACCGGCTCGACCTGGAGACCCCGGGCGACGAGGCGGCGCCCACGCAACTCGTCTGGTCCACCGTCGGCGTGGCGCTCTTCATCGGCGTCGTGCTCGTCCTGCGCGACCACCGGGTCCTCCAGCGATACGCGTACATCTGCGTCGTCGCCGCGCTGGTCCTGATGATCGTGCCGATCTTCTTCCCGGCCGTGAACGGCGCCCGGATCTGGATCAGGGCCGGCGGACTCTCCATCCAGCCGGGCGAGTTCGCGAAGATCCTGCTCGCGATCTTCTTCGCCAGCTATCTCTCCGCCAACCGCAGCGCTCTCGCGTACACCGGCCGTACGGTCTGGAAGCTGACGAAGCTCCAGCTGCCGACCGGGCGCGCGCTCGGGCCGATCGTCGCGATCTGGCTGCTCAGCGTGGGCGTGCTCGTCCTGGAGCGCGATCTGGGCACCTCGCTGCTGTTCTTCGGGCTCTTCGTGATCCTGCTGTACGTCGCGACGGGGCGCATCGGCTGGATCGCGGTCGGTCTGGTGCTCGCCGGGGTCGGCGCGTTCGCGGTGGGCTCGCTCGAACCGCATGTGCACGGCCGGGTCGAGGACTGGTTGCATCCCTTCGCCTCCATCGACGCAGGCGAGGGCCCCAACCAACTGGCGCAGTCGCTCTTCGCCTTCGCGGCCGGCGGGATGCTCGGCACCGGGCTCGGCCTCGGGCACTCCATCCTCATCGGCTTCGCCGCCAAGTCCGACTTCATCCTGGCGACGGCGGGCGAGGAGCTCGGCCTCGCGGGGCTCTCGGCGATCTTCCTGCTTTACGCGCTTCTGGTGGAGCGCGGCTACCGTGCGGGGCTCGCCCTGCGGGACTCCTTCGGGCGGCTGCTCGCCGTCGGGCTCGCCTCGATCGTCGCGCTCCAGGTGTTCGTGATCGCGGGCGGGGTGATGGGGCTCATCCCGCTGACCGGCATGGCGATGCCCTTCCTCGCGCAGGGCGGCTCCTCGGTCGTCACGAACTGGATCATCGTGGCGCTGCTCATCCGGGTCAGCGACTCGGCACGCAGCCAGCCGGTGGGAGCCGTGGGGGCGGCGGCGTGACGATCCCCCGGGCTCTCGGCCTCGCTCGACCAGGGAGCGCCACCATCCGGCATGTCGCCGCCTTCTGCGCGCTGCTGCTCATCGCCCTGCTCGTCAACGCGACCCGCGTCCAGGTCGTGCAGTCCGGGTCTCTCGACGACAACCCCGCCAACCGCCGCCAGGCCATCGCGCGCTTCGGCCAGCCGCGCGGCGACATCATGGTCGACGGCCGCCCGGTCACCGGGTCCAGGGACACCGGGGAGCAGCTTCGCCATGAACGCACGTACAGGAACGGGCCGTTGTACGCCCCGGTGACCGGTTATGCCTCGCAGGTCTACGGCACGACCCTCCTGGAGAACGCCGAGGACGACATCCTCTCCGGCACCGATCCGATGCTCGCCCCGCTCCCCCTGTGGAACGACGTCAGCCGCACCCGGAACCCCGGCGGACAGGTGCGCACCACGATCAGGGCCGCGGCGCAGCAGGCCGCGTACGCGGGGCTCGGCGGCAAGAAGGGCGCCGTCGCCGCGGTCGAGCCGTCGACCGGGAAGATCCTCGCCCTGGTCAGCACCCCTTCGTACGATCCCGAGCGGCTCTCGGGGACCAGCGCTTCGGTGGCGCGGTCCTGGGCCTCGCTGAACGCCAGCGCCGACAAGCCGATGCTGAACCGGGCGATCCGCCAGACATACCCGCCGGGGTCGACGTTCAAGGTGGTGACTGCGGCGGCGGCGCTGGACTCCGGCACGGTCACGGACCTGGACGCCGACACCAAGTCCCCCGCCCCGTACACGCTGCCCGGCACGAGCACGCGGCTGACGAACGAGGTCGAGGGCTGCAAGAACGCGTCTTTGCGCTACGCCTTCGAGTGGTCCTGCAACACGGTCTTCGCCAAGCTGGGCGCGGACACCGGCCTGAGCGACATGCTGGGCACGGCGGAGAACTTCGGCTTCAACGACGGCGGCCTGAAGATCCCGTCGTCGGTGGCGGCGAGCAACTTCGACACGTCCATGGACTCCGCGCAGCTGGCGCTCTCCTCGATCGGCCAGTACGACACGAGGGCGACGCCGTTGCAGATGGCGATGGTCGCGGCGGCGGTGGCGAACGGCGGTTCGGTCGAGTCCCCGCAGCTGGTGGACGAGACGACGACCGACGACGGTGACGTGGTGCGCAAGACGGGCACCAGCTCCCTGCACCGGGCGATGAACCCGGCCACGGCGATGCAGTTGCGGGAGCTGATGACGGGCGTCGTCGAGGAGGGCACCGGCGGCAACGCGGCGATCCCCGGCGCGACGGTCGGCGGCAAGACGGGCACGGCCCAGCACGGCATCGACAACTCCGGCACGCCCTACGCCTGGTTCATCTCCTGGGCCCAGAAGTCCGGCGAGGCGCAGCCGTCGGTCGCGGTGGCCGTGGTGGTCGAGGACGCGGCGGCGGACCGGGGCGACATCAGCGGCGGCGGCAGTGCGGCGCCGGTGGCGAAGGCGGTGATGGAGGCCGTGCTCGCGGGTTCCTGACCGCGGCCGGACCTACCTCCCCTCACCGGCGGCGATCATGTCCTCGACCTCCGCCACCCGTGCGCCCTCCTCGGCCGCGAAGCGCTCGGCGTCCAGCTTCTCGGCGATCTCCTCGTCCTGCGCCATCAACTGGTCGAGGTTGGCGTTGCCCATCTCGAAGACGCCCATGTCGACGTACGCCTCCTGGAGCCGCTTGCCCCACAGGCCGATGTCCTTGACGCAGGGCACGATGCGGCTGAAGAGCAGCTGCCGGAACAGGGCCAGGAACTCGGAGTTCTCGCTGCACTCCTCGGCCTCCGCCTTCGGGATGCCGAAGTTCTCCAGGACCTCGACGCCGCGCAGCCGGTCGCGCATCAGGTAGCAGCCCTCGATGACGAATTCCTCGCGCTCGCGCAGTTCCGCGTCGGAGAGCTGTTTGTAGTAGTCGCGCAGGGCCATGCGGCCGAAGGCCACGTGCCGGGCCTCGTCCTGCATGACGTAGGCGAGGATCTGCTTGGGCAGCGGCTTGTCCGTGGTGTCGCGGATCATGCCGAAGGCGGCGAGCGCGAGGCCCTCGATGAGGACCTGCATGCCGAGGTAGGGCATGTCCCAGCGGGAGTCGCGCAGGGTGTCGCCGAGCAGCGACTTGAGGTTGTCGTTGATCGGGTAGAGCATGCCGATCTTGTCGTGCAGGAAGCGGCCGTAGACCTCCGCGTGCCGCGCCTCGTCCATGGTCTGGGTCGCGGAGTAGAACTTCGCGTCGAGGTCGGGGACGGATTCGACGATGCGGGCCGCGCACACCATCGCGCCCTGCTCGCCGTGCAGGAACTGGCTGAACTGCCAGGAGGCGTAGTGCTTGCGCAGCTCGCCCTTGTCCCGGTCGGTCATCTTGTCCCAGTGCCGGGTGCCGTAGAGCGACATGGACTCGTCGGGGGTGCCGAGGGGGTCGTACGGGTCGACCTCCAGGTCCCAGGCGATGCGCTTGGCGCCGTCCCACTGCTTGTCCTTGCCCTTCTGGTAGAGGGCGAGCAGCCGGTCACGGCCCTCGTCGTACTCCCAGCTGAAGCGGGCCGCGCCGGTCGCCGGTATCTGCCAGGTGGTCTCGCCGGGGGCGTGTGTGTACAGCTCATGAGTGGACACTGACGGCTCCTAGGATATGGCCTCGGGCTCTCCGTACTCGCCTCGTGCTGCTTTTCGACTGCCTTGTACCCGTTGACAGTTGGCAGGCTCACACGGTCGTAGACGCCCGGTCAACAAGTCGCGCACAAGGGATTGACGGCCTTGCTGACAAGCAGTCTCATAATTGGTGACCGCCGGTAACTCTGACGACGAGGCAGGGGCAGAGGCATGACGAGCACCACGGAGGACGCGGCGATCGAAGGGCTGCGGGACGCGCTGGGAGCGCTCAAGGACCGGGAGCGGGTGGCCGAGCGGCTCCTCGACTCCTCCGCCAAGCACTCCTTCGACCCCGACAAGGAGCTGGACTGGGAGGCGCCCTTCGAGCCGGGCAAATGGTTCTGGCCCCCGGAACTGGTCTCCCTCTACGGCACACCGATGTGGCGGCGGATGAGCGAGGACCAGCGCATCGCCCTCTCCCAGCACGAGGCCGCGGCGCTCGCCTCCCTCGGCATCTGGTTCGAACTGATCCTGATGCAGCTGCTCGTACGGCACATCTACGACAAACCCGCCACGAGCGCGCACGTGCGGTACGCCCTGACCGAGATCGAGGACGAGTGCCGGCACTCGAAGATGTTCGCGCGCCTGATCACGCGCGGGGACACGCCGTACTACCCGGTCAGCGCCGTGCACCGGAATCTCGGCCGGCTCTTCAAGACCATCTCGACGACGCCCGGTTCGTTCACGGCGACGCTGCTCGGCGAGGAGATCCTCGACTGGATGCAGCGCCTGACGTTCCCGGACGAGCGCGTCCAGACCCTCGTGCGCGGCGTCACGCGGATCCACGTCGTGGAGGAGGCACGCCATGTGCGGTACGCCCGCGAGGAGCTGCGCCGCCAGATGGTGACCGCGCCGCGCTGGTCGCAGGAGTTCACCCGCCTCACCTCCGGCGAGTTCGCCCGCGTCTTCTCCGTCGCCTTCATCAATCCCGAGGTCTACACGAACGTCGGCCTGGACAAGCGCCGCGCCATGGCCGAGGTCAAGGCGAGCCCCCACCGCCGCGAGGTCATGCAGACGGGAGCCAAGCGCCTCACCGACTTCCTCGACGACATAGGCGTCCTGCGGGGCGCCGGACGGCGGCTGTGGAAGAGCTCCGGACTCCTGGCGTAGCGAAGAGGGTACGCAGCGTTCCGGGGCGCCTGTTCGAAAGGGCGGATACGCTGCGGGGCATGACCTCGCCTGCTCCCACCCGTGCGTACCGGCGCCTCAGTGTCGAAGAGCGGCAGCGGCAGCTCAAGGAGGCCGCCCTGTCCCTCTTCGCGGTGCGCGCACCCGACGAGGTCTCCCTCGACGACGTGGCGGAGGCGGCCGGCGTCTCCCGGCCCCTCGTCTACCGCTACTTCCCCGGCGGCAAGCAGCAGTTGTACGAGGCCGCGCTGCGCTCCGCCGCCGACGAGCTGGAGCAGTGCTTCGCCGAGCCGCCGGAGGGTCCGCTCACCCGGCGCCTCGCCAACGCGCTCGACCGCTACCTCGCCTTCGTGGACCAGCACGACGCGGGGTTCAGCGCGCTGCTCCAGGGCGGCAGCGTCGTGGAGACCTCGCGGACGACCGCCATCGTGGACGAGGTGCGCAGGACGGCCGCCGAGCACATCCTGGCCCACCTGGAGGTCGTCGGCGCCACGGGCCCGCGGCTGCGGATGACGGTGCGGATGTGGATCACCTCCGTCGAGGCGGCGTCCCTGATCTGGCTCGACGAGGAGAAGCAGCCGCCGCTCGACGAGCTGCGGGACTGGCTCGTCGAGCAGTTCATGGCGGTCCTTGTGGCCTCCGCGGGCCGCGACCCGCAGGCCGCGGAGGCGGTACGGGTGGCGCTGGCCCTGGAGACGCCGGACGGCCCCGCGGGCTCGCTGGCCCGCAGTGTCCTTCCCGTCGTGAGCGACGCGGCGCACCTGCTGTGACGTACGGCAGCCGCCTGCTGTGACACTGGCCGGGTGAAGAGCGAAGACACCCCCTTCGTGGGTGGCCCCCTGGACGGCCGCGTACTGCCCATCCTGCTCGGCCCGACCGGCCACCCCCCGAAGGTCTACCGGGTCCCGGTGCCGGACGAGGCGGGCGGCCCCGCGACCGTGCTCGTGTACCGCCGGGTGGCCAAGGCCCCGGGCAAGCGGCTCGGGCTGCACCAGGGCTGGAGGTACGAGTACGACCCCGAGGGCGACAAGGCCGGGCCCGGGCTCAAGTGGCCGTGGTCGAAGCCGGGCGGCGGGGCGGCCTGAGCGCTGCCGGGTCCGCGCCCCCTGTCCGCGTCCGGGCCCGGTCCGCGGCGGGGCAAGGGCGGCGCGCCGTGGCGCCCTGGACGAGTGATCCCATTGCGCCAACCCGCGCACCTTCCGCAGGCGGCCCGCGCCGGGGCGGCTGATGCTCGCGGTGCGGGCGGACGTGCCGCCGCGCACCGGAGGTGATGGCATGTCAGGCAGGCTGCTGCGGTGGGTCGGTACGGGAGCCGCGGTCGGTGCGTTGCTGGCGACGACTTCGCCGGCGTACGCCGTCCCGGAGCCCGACGACGCCACCGGGCGACCGGTCTCCGAACTCCTGACGGACCTTCAGGAGCTGTACCGGAAGGCCGAGGAGTCGACGGAGACGTACAACGCGACCGCGGAGAAGCTGAAGGCGCAGCGCGCCGAGGTCAAGCGCCTGAATCGCGGCCTGGCCCGCGCCCGGACCTCGGTGCGCGACGGCAAGGGCGAGGCGGGCCTCTTCGCCCGGCAGCAGTACCAGGGCACCACGGAGATCTCCCCCTACGTACGCCTGCTCCTCGCGCGCAACCCGCAGCAGGCCGTCGACCAGGGGCATGTGCTCGGCCGGGTGGCCGCGGAGCGCGCCGCGACGCTGGACCGGCTCGTCGGCGGCGAGCAGACGGCGGCGACGCTCGCGGCCGACGCCGAGAGCGCCCTGGAGACCCAAGTCGCCCTCGCCGCCGAGCAGAAGGACGCGCGGGACGCGGTCAAGGAGCAGCTGAAGGAGGTCGAGGAACTGCTCGCCTCACTGAGCTCGGATCAACTGGCGGAGCTCGAACGCGCCGAGGAGGAGGGGATGGCGGCAGCGCAGCGGAAGTTCCTGGACTCGGGCTCGCTGAGCGGGGCCGCGGGGTCACCGGGGTCCGCACCGACCCGCGCGCCCTCCCGGAAGGGCGAGACGGCGCTCGGCTACGCCGTGAAGCAGATCGGCAAGCCGTACAAGTGGGGCGCGGAAGGGCCCAAGTCCTTCGACTGCTCGGGACTCACCTCGAAGGCGTGGGCCAAGGCGGGCAAGGACATCCCCCGCACGTCACAGGAGCAGTGGGCGCAGCTGCGGCGGGTCTCGCTGCGGAAGCTGCGCCCCGGCGACCTGATCGTCTACTTCCCCAAGGCCACGCACGTGGCGCTGTACCTGGGCGACGGCATGGTGATCCAGGCCCCGCGCCCCGGAAGCCGGGTGAAGGTCTCCCCCATCGCCTCGAACCCGCTCCTCGGCGCGGTACGCCCGGACCCCTCGGCCAAGCCGATGAAGAACTACGTACCCCCGAAGCTGCCCCGCGGGGCCCGCAAGGGCGAGGACGCGGGGTACGGGGAGTCGAAGGCTCCGCGGGAGTAGGGACAACCGGCGCCGGGCGGCAGCTGAGCCGCCCGGCGCACCGGTCACGGCGACTAGCCCGCGAGTCCGGTCAGGTACGCGTTCGTCTTCTCGGGCTCGTAGAAGAAGTTCTCGAAGTCCGCCGGGTCGTTGAAGCCGTTCGCGAAGCGGTCCGCGGCCGGCTGGAGCTGACCCGCGGCGCCGATCAGGTTCAGGACGTGCTCCGGCGGCGGCGACAGCATCGCGTTCGTCCACTTGGTGACGTGCTGCGCCGTCTCCCAGTAGCGGTCGAACGCGGACTGCATCCACTCCTCGTCGAACGGCTTGTCGCCGTGCGAGACGATCGAGGAGAGGTACGACGCCGCGCACTTCGACGCCGAGTTGGAACCCTGGCCCGTGATCGGGTCGTTGGCGACCACCACGTCCGCGACACCGAGGACGAGGCCGCCGCCCGGCAGCCGGCCGATCGGCTTGCGCACCGTCGGCGCGTAACGGCCGGACAGCGTGCCGCCCGCGTCCGTCAGCTCGACCTTGGTCGCCCGCGCGTACTCCCACGGCGTGAACTTCTCCATGAGCTCCAGCGTCAGCGCCAGGTGCTCGGAGGGGTCCTTGATCCCCTTGAAGACGTCGAGCGGACCGCCCGGCACGCCCTCCCAGAACAGGATGTCCGCGCGCCCGGACGTCGTGAAGGTCGGCATGACGAAGAGCTCGCCCACACCCGGCACCAGGTTGCACCGCACCGCGTCGAACTCGGGGTGCTCGGGCCGCGGCCCCATCCCGTGGACGTACGCGACGGACAGCGCACGCTGCGGCGCGTCGTACGGGGAGCGCGAGGCGTCCCGCTCGAACATCGAGACCAGCTCGCCCTTGCCCGCCGAGACGAGCACCAGGTCGTACGTACGGGAGAAGTAGTCGAGGTCGGAGACCGCGGCGCCGTGGATGACCAGCTGGCCGCCCCGCTGCGCGAACGTCTCCATCCAGCCCGCCATCTTCACGCGCTGGTCGACGGACTGGGCGAAGCCGTCCAGCTTGCCGACCCAGTCGACGGCGCGGGAGGAGTCGGGGCCCGCGACCGAGACGCCGAGGCCCTCGATCTTCGGGGCCTGCGACTCCCAGAAGTTCAGCTGGAGGTCGCGCTCGTGCTGCAGCGCCGTGTGGAACATGCACTGCGTGGACATCACACGGCCGGACCGGACCTCGTCCGCCGTGCGGTTGGACATCAGGGTGACCTCGTAACCCTGCGACTGGAGTCCGAGAGCTATCTGGAGCCCGGCCTGACCGGCTCCGACGACGAGTATCTTCCGCATGCGGCGTCTTCTCCTACGTGCTGAAAAGCTTAAGGTTAAAGCTATTCGGGGGTTGCTGCGAGGGCGTGGCCCACCAGCGAGAGCAGCGACTCGATCACCGAGATCCGCTGCCTCGCGTCCATGATCAGCACCGGTATGTGCGGCGAGATCGTCAGCGCCTCCCGGACGTCCGCGGGCTCGAACTCCTCGGTCCCGTCGAAGTGGTTGACGGCCACGATGTACGGCAGGCCGCAGCTCTCGAAGTAGTCGAGCGCGGGGAAGCAGTCGGGCAGCCTGCGGGTGTCGGCGAGGACGACGGCGCCGATCGCGCCGCGCACCAGGTCGTCCCACATGAACCAGAAGCGCTGCTGGCCCGGCGTACCGAAGAGGTAGAGCACGAGGTCGTCGTCGAGCGTGATCCGGCCGAAGTCCATGGCGACCGTGGTCGTGGTCTTGTCCGGGGTCGACGTGAGGTCGTCCGTGTCCTCGCTCGCCTGCGTCATCAGCGCCTCCGTCTGGAGAGGCGTGATCTCGGAGACGGCGGTGACCAGGGTCGTCTTGCCGACGCCGAAGCCGCCCGCCACCACGATCTTCGTCGCGATAGGGGCCCGGCTGCGGTCCGTCTGCCAGGCTTGGAGGTTCTCGTCCGGGTCGGGGCCCGGGATACGCAGGTCAGAGACGGCGGAGCCCACTGAGCACCCTTTCCAGCAGTGCGCGGTCCGGCTGTCCCGGGCCGTGGCCCGTTCCGTACACGCGGATCTTTCCCTGGTCTGCGAGGTCGCTGATGAGGACGCGGACCACGCCGAGCGGCATCTTCAGGAGCGCGGCGATCTCCGCGACCGTACGCATCCGGCGGCAGATCTCGACGATGGCCCGCATCTCCGGCATGACACGGGCGATGGCGTTGCCCTGCGGCAGCTCACGGCGCTCCTCGGGGGCTTCGAGAGCGGCCACGAACGTCTCGACGAGCAGGACGTGACCGAAGCGGGTGCGGCCCCCGGTGAGCGAGTACGGGCGTACGCGCGAGGGTTTGCGATCGCCGCCCCGCTGGGGCAGCTTGCCGGGCTTACTGCTCATCGGACGCTCTCCATCGACTGGCGCAGCTCACTGCGGAGTTCGGGGGTGAGGACATGCCCGGCGCGGCCGACGAAGAGCGCCATGTGGTACGCGACGACGCTCATGTCGCAGTCCGGGGTGGCGTGCACGCCGAGCAGCGAGCCGTCGCTGATCGACATCACGAAGAGGCTGCCCTCCTCCATGGCGACGACGGTCTGCTTGACCGCTCCCGCGTCCATCAGCTTGCCGGCGCCGATGCACAGGGAGCCGAGGCCGGACACGATGGTGGCGAGGTCCGCGCTCGATCCCCTGGGGCCCGAACTGTTGTCGACCGCCTGTTCGTTGTTCCGTGCGGGGTCGGAGGAGAGCAGGAGCAGTCCGTCGGAGGAGACCACCGCGACCGAAAGCAGACCCGGCACCTCCTCGACGAGGTTGGTGAGCAGCCAGTGCAGGTTGCGGGCTTCGCTGCTCAGTCCGAACCCGACGGTTCTCTCACCGGTGGCGGACTTACTGCTTCCTGCGGAAGAGCCGGGTGAGCGCATGGGCGCAGTCAACTACTTGCCTCCTCGACTGTGTCCCCCATGTTGTTTTCGGAATCCGCGGTCTCTGCGGTCTCTGCGGTCTCTGTGGTGCCTGTGGTGCCTGTGGTTTTTGTGTCTTCGGCGGTGCTTTCGTTCAGCTCGGCCTCCACGTCGCGGCGGCCGCTGATGGCTCCCTGGTGGAAGCCGCCGAGGCGCTTGCGCAGCGCTTCGGCGTCGACGGAGCCGCTGCGCGCCTTGGGCACGGCGGGTCCCGGTGCGGTGATCTTGGGCGTGCGCTTGGGAAGGCCCTTGTCGGTGACGCGCTCCCACTTGGGGGCGGGCTCTTCCTCGGGGACTGGCGGAAGGGTCAGCTCCATGGTCGTCTCAGGCGAAGCCCCGGGGTCGGCGTCGACCTCGGGGGCAGCCTCGACCTCGGGGGCAGCCTCGACCTCGGCGTCAGCCTCGGCCGCCGGCTCCGCGTCGGCTTCCCGCACCGCGTGCTCCGCAGCCGCGATCAGCGGATCCTCGGCAGCTCCCGCGTCGGCAGCCCCCGCGTCGGCGGACAGCGCCGAGCGCCCCGGCAGCACATTGGAGTTGGCCTCCGCTTCCGAGCCCGGAAGGTGCAGGGCGGGCGCGGCGCCGGCCACGGGCACACCGACCGGCGGCGCTCCCACCGCGGGCGCCGCGGCCAGGATCGGCTTCGGCAGGACCACGACGGCCGCGATGCCGCCCTGCTTCTGCTCGCGCAGCCGCACCCGCGCCCCGTGCCGCGCGGCGAGCCGGGCCACGACGTAGAGACCGAGGCCGAGCCCGTCCCCGCTCTCCTGGTCGTACGCGTCGTCCGGACGGAACTCCGCGAGGCGGGAGTTGAGCTCGTCCATGCGGTCCGGCGTGACGCCTATCCCCTCGTCCTGCACGGAGAGCATGACCTCGCCGCTCTCCAGGAGCCAGCCGGAGACCTCGACGGAGGCGTCCGGCGGCGAGAACGAGGTCGCGTTCTCCAGGAGCTCGGCGACCAGGTGGCTGATGTCGTCCGCGGCGAAGCCCGCGACGTGCGCGTGCGGCGGCAGCGTGGCGATACGCACCCGCTCGTACCGCTCGATCTCGCTGACGGCGGCGCGTACGACGTCGACGAGCGGGACGGGGCCGGGGTGCTGGTGGCCGTGCTCGGCACCGGCGAGGACCAGGAGGTTCTCGCTGTGCCGGCGCATGACCGTGGCGAAGTGGTCGAGCTTGAAGAGCGTGGCGAGGCGGTCGGGGTCCTGCTCGCGCTCCTCCAGGTTCTCGATGACGGCGAGCTGCCGCTCCACCAGGCCGAGGGTGCGCAGGGCCAGGTTCACGAACGTGCCGTGGATGGACTGCCGCACCCGCTCCAGGTGGGCGGCGGCCTCGGTCAGTTCGGCGCGCAGCGCGTCGCGCTCGTCGGCCATGGACTGCCGCTTGCCGATGAGGTGCTTGCGGTCGGCTTCGAGCGTGGTCAGGCGCTCGGTGAGGGCGGCCGCGTGCTCGTGCAGCGCGTTGACGGACCGTACGACCTGGGCGAACTCGTCGTCGCGGCCGGTGAAGCGGATCGGCTCCTGCGGCGCGGGCTCGGTGGCCAGGCGGGCCGAGCCGATGCGCAGGACGGCGAGCGGGCGGGTCAGGCTGCGGGCCATCGCCATGGAGACGCCGACCGCGACGAGCAGCGTGACGCCGATGAGCGCGACGCGGATCTCCAGGGCCGTCACGTCGTCGTCGCGCAGCTTGGCGAGGTCCTTGGTGCGCTGCACGGTGAGCGCGGACTCGGCGCCGCGCATCATCTCGATGCGGGCGGAGAGCGCGGTGTCGAGCTTCTTGCGGTCGTAGCCGCGTTCGGCGGTGGAGAGCGTGGGCTGGTCGGTGAGACGGGAGAGGTACTTCTCCGCCGTCGTCACCTCGCTGCCCGTGACCGTCGAGTCGTACGTGCCTCGCGCGGCGTCCGTCGCCGCGTCCCGGAAGTCGGCGACGGCGGCCTGTTCGCGGACGTGGGCCTGCTGGCCCGCGGCGCTGAGGCCGTCGCGGGCCCGGCCCGCGGCGGGGGACTCGTCGACCACGGTGGTGGGCAGGCCGGTGACGGGGTCGACGGCGGTGCTCGTCTCCGTGGAGCGGGGGACGGCGAGAGCGGCGAGGAGCAGGCCGCGGGCGCTCGCCGCCTGTTCGACGGCGTGGTCGAGGTCGGCGAGGGCGTAGGCGCCGGAGCCGGCCCGGGGCGGGGTCTGCTCGGCGAGTTCGCGGGTGAGGCCGTGCAGTTCGGTGATGACGGCCGTGTACGCGGTGTGGGCTTCCAGAGCACTGCCCTTGCCGGTGAGCGCCGCTCTGCGTACGGCACCGATGTCGGCGAGGTCCTTGCGCAGGCCCGCCGGGGCGTCGGCCGTGCGCAGCTCGTCGACCTGGCGGTCGACGCGGGCGCTGCGGCTCTCGGAGAGCCCCTGGCCCTGCGGTCGGCCCGCCGCGATGAAGGAGGTGACCTCGTCACGCTCGTCGGCCAGCGAGTGGCTCAGCGACACGGCGTTCTGGGTCTGCTCGGCGAGGGTCACCAGCCGCTGCGCGTCGCTCAGCTGCCCGGAGGCGGCGACGACGGCGGGCGCTCCGGCTCCGGCGATCGCCGCGGCCACGACCGCGACGGCGACGATCAGCCGATTGCGTACGCGGGCGGTGGGCTTGGAGTTGACGGACTTGGCCTTGGCGGGAGCCGAGGACTTGGCGGGCTTCGGGGGGCCTGCGTCGGCGGGGTTCTCCGCGGAGCCGGTCGGGGCCTCGGCGGGCTTCGGGCCGTCAGGCGCCGTCGCGCCGGGGGCGTTGTGCGCTCCCACCGGGTTCCCGGCCGCTGCGCCCTCGGCTGCCGTGCCCTCGGCCGCCGGGTTCTCTGTCGCCGCATGCTCGGGCGAGCGCTCTGTAGGAGTGGTCGCGCCCGGCGTGGCTCCTTCGGAAGCCGTCTGCTTGCCCTTGCGCCCAGGCCGCATCTTCTGCACCGGTGCTCGCATTCTTGTTTTTCGTCTGCCCATGGGCCCGGGTGACGATTCGTCAACGCACGAGCCCCCCGGTACGGCTCCAGACCCTTCCAGTGCCGATGGGTGGCAGTCGTGCATCACATGCCTGGCCACCCGAAGGAGTGAACATCGGCGGGGAGTTGGGGAGCAAGTCCCGGCCCGGCCCGAAAGTCCCGTCCGCGGAGCGCCGGTTGGACGTCGACCGCAGGCTTTGGCAGGATTCGCCGCCACACGCCGCCGGAAGCGATCATTCCGACTGAAATCCGGCGCCTGACCTGCTGGTCCGGGGCCGACTCCCGCCTGTTTCGCGGCCCCCGGCCGACCTTGTGAAGGCCTCGTGCAGACTGGCCGGATGCGCATTGAACTCGCCACCGAGCCCGGAGACCCGGCACGCCCCAACGAGGACTACGCGGCGGTCATGCTTCCCGCATCCGGACAGGGCGGATCACTCATCCTCCTGGACGGCGTGACTCCGCCTGGCGGCGACGTCGGCTGTCTGCATTCCGTCCCGTGGTTCACCGCGCGGCTCGGGGGTGCGCTGGGGGAACTGTCCGTTTCACGGCGGGATATGACGCTCCCCGAGATCCTCGCGGCGGCGATCACGCGCACCGCCGACGCCCATCGCCGGACCTGTGACCTTTCTCACCCGCGCACCCCTCAGGCAACGGTGGTGTTGGTGCGTTGGGACGCCGAACAGGTCGAACACCTGGTCCTGTCCGACTCCGCGCTCCTCGTCGCGGGCCCGGACGGCCGGGTCACGCCGGTGCTCGACGAACGCCTCACGGGGCTGCCGCCGAGGATCGGCGAGCTGCGCGCCGCGGTGCGCGCACTGCCGCTCGGCTCCGCCGAACGCGCGGCCGCGGGCCGGGTGTACGGCGCCGCCGTGGAGGCCCTGCGAAACGCCGAGGACGGTTTCTTCACCGCCGCCGCGGACCCGTCGGCGGCGGCACGGGCGGTCACCGGCACCTCGCCCCGTACGGAGGTGTCGGCGGTGGCCGCCCTGACGGACGGGGTCGGCCGCTGGGTCGAGGTGTTCCGCCAGGGCGACTGGACGGAGTGCTTCGAACTGCTCCGCAAGGACGGGCCGCAGCGCCTGGTGGACCGGGTACGCGAGCTGGAACGGTCGGACCCCGAGGGCACGGCACATCCCCGCGGCAAGCGACATGACGACGCGGCTGTCGTTTACGCGGAGCTGTGAGGGAGGCTGCCGCCTGCTGTGCCGCTTTGCCTGCGGGCACGTGGTGGCTGGCCGCGCAGTTCCCCGCGCCCCTTCGGGGGCCCTGGCGCCCCGCAAGGGGCGCGAGGAACGGCGCGAGCAACCACACACCCCCCGCAGCCGACAAACGACAGGCAGCCCCGCAAGGGGCGCGGGGAACTGCGCGAGCAACCACCGCGCACCCGCAGCCAACAGGGCGCCCCCGCCAGGAACAGGGCGCCCCCGCCAGGAACAGGCCGGCCCCCTCAAGACTCCGGCGACTCGTTCAGCTGCCGCAGCAAGCGGGCAAGCTCCGCCACCTCCGCCCGATCCCACCCCGCCAGCTTCCGCACGTACCGCTCCCGCCGCCCCGCACGCACCGTACGAAACCGCCTCCCGCCCTCCTCCGTGAGGTGGACGAGCCAGGCCCGGCCGTCCGCGGGGTCCGGCTCCCTGGCCACGAGGCCGAGCTCCTCCAGCGCCCGCAACTGCCGGCTCATCGTCGCCTTGCCGACGCCGATGAACGCGGCGAGCTCCGTGGCCCGCTGCGGACCCGAGTCGTCGAGGCAGACCAGGAGGCCGTACGCGGCGGGCTCCAGGTCGGGGTGGACCTGGCGCGCCATCTCGCCGGACGAGGCCCGCGCCCGGCGCAGGAGCAGCGTCAACTCCCGCTCCAGGGAGAGGAACTCGCGGTCGACGAGCCGCTCCACGCCCGCCCCTCGCACGTCCTCCCGCTCCCCGTTCACGTCGGCTCCACCGTGGTTCTCGCCCTCGTGCACTTCAGCACCCATGGCACGCTTTCTTTCCGGATCAGGCAGTTTTTTCCGCCCCGCACGGCGGCAGAGGCCCGCGTCGGCCCATCGCCGCAGCTCGACCAGTATTTCGTAACGCCCCGTGGCGCCACTGAGCGGACACCGCCGCTGGAGTAGACCAACGGCAGGTACCGGACCCCCTTCCCGGGCACGGGTCTACGTGCGTAGCGTCCTTCGTGACATGTTCACACCACGAACAAGTCGCCAGGTCCCCCCACGAGCTCCGACGAGCTCAATCGAGGCCTACGGAGGCACGCACATGCCCGTGCACAGACCCGGAACACCCCGCCGCTCCCGCTGGTCGGCGGCCGGAATCCTGCTCTCAGTCCTCTCCGCCCTCTCCCTCCTCCTCACGCTGCCGGGCGCCGCACAGGCCGCCGACGGCGACGACATACCGGCCCGCGGCACGGCCCGCATGGGCCAGGGCGTCATCGAGCACGACGGGCAGGGCGGTCTGCCGCCCTCCGGTGACGCCGTACAGACCGAGGGCGTCGACGTCAGCAGCCACCAGGGCAACGTCGCCTGGTCGACGCTCTGGAACAGCGGTGTGAAGTGGTCCTACGTGAAGGCCACCGAGGGCACGTACTACAAGAACCCCTACTTCGCCCAGCAGTACAACGGCTCGTACAACGTGGGCATGATCCGCGGCGCCTACCACTTCGCCACTCCCGACACGACGAGCGGCGCCACGCAGGCCAACTACTTCGTGGACAACGGCGGCGGCTGGTCCCGCGACGGCAGGACGCTGCCCGGCGCGCTCGACATCGAGTGGAATCCGTACGGGGCGGCCTGCTTCGGCAAGTCCCAGTCCGCGATGGTCACCTGGATCCGTGACTTCCTGAACCAGTACAAGGCGCGCACCGGACGCGACGCGGTGATCTACACCGCGACCAGCTGGTGGAAGCAGTGCACCGGCAACTACGGCGGTTTCGCCGCCAACAACCCGCTCTGGATCGCCCGTTACAACACCTCGCCGGGCGAGCTGCCCGCCGGATGGGGCTTCCACACGATGTGGCAGTACACCTCGACGGGCCCGACGGTCGGGGACCACAACAAGTTCAACGGCGCACTCGACAGGGTCAAGGCGCTCGCCACCGGCTGAGCACTCCCCGTGCGCACGAGGGCCCGGAACCCCCTGCGGGGTCCGGGCCCTCAATACACACCGGCCGCCTCCGTCACGCGGCGGCCGGAATCCTCACCTCGGCCTCGGTCAGGGCCAGGTCGAGCACCTGGCGGACGTCCGTCACCGGGTGCACGTCCAGCTTCTGAAGGATCTCCGCCGGGACGTCGTCCAGGTCGGCCTCGTTCCGCTTCGGGATGATCACCGTGGTGATCCCGGCGCGGTGCGCGGCGAGCAGCTTCTGCTTCACGCCGCCGATCGGCAGGACGCGCCCGGTCAGCGAGACCTCACCGGTCATGGCCACGTCCGTACGGACAAGACGGCCGCTGAGCAGCGACGCGAGGGCGGTCGTCATGGTGACGCCCGCGCTCGGCCCGTCCTTGGGGACCGCGCCCGCCGGGAAGTGGATGTGCACGCCGCGTTCCTTCAGGTCGGCGACGGGCAGCTCCAGTTCGGCGCCGCGCGAGCGCAGGAAGGAGAGCGCGATCTGCGCGGACTCCTTCATCACGTCGCCCAGCTGACCGGTGAGGGTCAGGCCGGCCGCGCCGGTCTCCGGGTCGGCGAGCGACGCCTCCACGAAGAGGACGTCGCCTCCCGCGCCGGTGACCGCGAGCCCGGTCGCCACGCCCGGCACCGCCGTGCGCCGCTCGGCCGGGTCCTGCGCCGACTCGGGCACGTGGTGCGGGCGCCCGATCAGACCGCGCAGATCGTCCTCGCCGATGGTGAAGGGCAACTCCTGCTCGCCCAGTTCGTGCTTCGCCGCGACCTTGCGCAGCAGCCGCGCGACGGACCGCTCCAGGTTCCGTACGCCCGCTTCCCGGGTGTACTCCCCCGCGAGCTTGCGCAGCGCGCTCTCGTCCAGGGTCACCTCGTCCGTCTCCAGACCGGCCCGCTCCAGCTGGCGCGGGAGGAGGTGGTCACGGGCGATGACGATCTTCTCGTCCTCGGTGTATCCGTCGAGGCGCACCAGCTCCATGCGGTCGAGCAGGGCCTCCGGGATGGATTCGAGCACGTTCGCCGTGGCCAGGAAGACCACGTCGCTCAGGTCGAGCTCGACCTCCAGGTAGTGGTCGCGGAAGGTGTGGTTCTGCGCCGGGTCGAGGACTTCGAGGAGCGCCGCCGCCGGGTCGCCCCGGAAGTCTGAGCCCACCTTGTCGATCTCGTCGAGGAGCACGACCGGGTTCATGGACCCGGCCTCCTTGATGGCCCGCACGATGCGGCCGGGCAGGGCCCCGACGTACGTACGACGGTGTCCGCGGATCTCCGCCTCGTCGCGTACGCCGCCGAGCGCGACCCGCACGAACTTGCGGCCCATGGCGTGCGCGACGGATTCGCCGAGCGAGGTCTTGCCGACGCCCGGAGGGCCCACCAGGGCGAGGACCGCGCCGCCGCGACGGCCGCCGACGACGCCGAGACCGCGGTCGGCGCGCCGCTTGCGCACCGCGAGGTACTCGGTGATGCGCTCCTTCACGTCCTCCAGGCCCGCGTGCTCGGCGTCGAGGATGCTCTGGGCGCCCTTGATGTCGTACTCGTCCTCGGTCCGTTCGTTCCAGGGCAGTTCCAGGACGGTGTCCAGCCAGGTCCTGATCCAGGAGCCCTCGGGCGACTGGTCGCTGGAGCGCTCCAGCTTGTCGACTTCCTTGAGGGCGGCCTCGCGGACGTTCTCGGGGAGGTCGGCGGCCTCGACGCGGGTGCGGTAGTCGTCGGACTCCTCACCGTCCTTCTCACCGTTGATCTCGCGCAGTTCCTTGCGCACGGCGTCGAGCTGGCGGCGAAGCAGGAACTCGCGCTGCTGCTTGTCGACGCCTTCCTGTACGTCCTTGGCGATGGACTCGGCGACGTCCTGCTCGGCGAGGTGCTCGCGCAGCTGCTCGGTGGCGAGCTTCAGGCGGGCGATCGGGTCAGCGGTCTCCAGGAGCTCGATCTTCTGCTCGGTGGAGAGGAAGGGCGAGTAACCGGAATTGTCGGCGAGCGCGGCGACGTCGTCGATCTGCGTGACGCGGTCGACGACCTGCCAGGCACCACGCTTCTTCAGCCAGCTGGTGGCAAGGGCCTTGTACTCCTTGACCAGCTCGGTGACAGCGCCGGGCAGCGGGTCGGGCACGGTCTCGTCGACCTTGGTCCCCTCCACCCAGAGCGCGGCACCGGTGCCGGTCGTCCCGGCACCGATCCGCACGCGCGAACGGCCGCGGATCAGGGCGCCGGGGTCGCCGTCGGAGAGGCGCCCGACCTGCTCGACGGTGCCGAGGACGCCGGTCGCGGCGTACGTCCCGTCGATGCGCGGAACAAGAAGGACCTGCGGCTTGCTGCCCCCACGGGAGCGCGCGTCTGCCTGGGCTGCCTCCACGGCGGCACGCACATCGGCATCGGACAGGTCGAACGGAACCACCATGCCGGGCAGGACAACCTCGTCGTCGAGCGGCAGCACGGGCAGCGTGAGTGGTGTGGACGCTGTGGACTCAGAAGCCATGATCTCCCCTTCGGCATTCAAGTTGAGCTATGTGGACTCAATGCTCGTGAGTCCATGAATGTTCCCCGGGGATGTTCGCTATGAGCGATCGCTCTGTACGAGGTATCAGCCGTGGTCACTCGGACGCGTGCGGACGGCGCCGCAGCAGCGGCCATGTGGCGACACCGATCGTCAGGGCAAGGAGATGGCCCCAGTTCGTCATCGGGTCCGAGAACGCGATGAGGTCGTCGACCAGCATGCCGCCGAACCCCGCGAGCACCAGCCACCGCAGCCACGGCCTGAAGAGCCCGGCGAGTGCGCCGACGCTCGCCGCGACGCCGAAGCTGATCCCGTAGTCGAGGCGGTGCAGGGAGCTGTCGGGCAGCCGGCCCGCGAGCACCGAAAGGCCGACCGGGACCTCGGTCGCGAGGGTCGCCACGACATGGCCGAGCAGGAAGACACCGGCCGTGCGCAGCGGCCCGATGCGGCGCTCCAGGGCCGTGAGCACCAGCAGGAAGCCGATCGCGTACGGCGAGGCGATGCCGCCCGCGATCCACAGCGCGCTGGCCACCAGGACGAGGAACGGCTCCTGCGTCAGGTGCGCCACGTCCGTGCTGGAGTGCCGGTGCAGGGCGTGGATCAGCGCCGGGTCCGCGTACTGCGCCAGGAGGGAGGTCAGGGCGAGGATCGCGGCGTAGCCGAACGTGAAGGGCGTGCCGGTGGGAGTCGGCAGCAGGCGCCAGGGGCGAAGGCGGCCCGGGGCGCGCGCACGGCCCCGGTCGGCGGTGACCTCACCCGTCGACGCACACGCTTTCGGGCGTCCGGCGAGAGCCGCGTCCCCCCGGCGTTCCCGCTGGCACGGGATGACGGCGAGGCCGGGTTCGGTTGTCCCGGCGGCCTCATCGGGGGTCCCGGGGGCAGCCGACGCACTCCGGTTCACGCTGCGGCACTCCTTCTGTTCACTCCACCACCCTCGGCCGACTTTTCGGACACTGTCCATGATCCGAGCCACATGAGACAGGAATCACAACAACCTCACAGGTCACAGCTGCGTCCGGGGTCGCGACCCGCACATCCAGAGTCTGCCCACGGCTCCCGGCCCACACCCATACGCTGGCGTTCATGCACACCCAGACCACCGCTCCCGTCGTCATCGACCGGCGCGAGGGGCCGTACGGCGAGGTCGTACTGCGGCGCCACGGTGCGCTTCTGCAGATCATCGCCAACGGCTGTTTCCTCATGGACACCTCGGACGGCCGCTCGGAGCGGCTGCTCGTCGACGCGGCGTACGACGCCCTGGACGGCCGCCCGCGTCCCGGGCTCCTCATCGGCGGCCTGGGAGTCGGCTTCTCCCTGGCCCACGCCGCCGCCGACCCGCGCTGGGGCCGGATCACCGTCGTGGAGCGGGAGCAGGCCGTCATCGACTGGCACAGCGCGGGCGCGGACGCCCCTTTCGCCGAGCTCTCCGGCCGGGCACTCGCCGATCCGCGTACCGAGATCCTGCACACAGATCTCCTGGCGCATCTGTCCGGCGCGGACTCCGCCGCCGGCCCGGCGCGGACGTACGACGCGCTCTGTCTGGACATCGACAACGGCCCGGACTGGACGGTGACGGAGGGCAACAACTCCCTCTATTCTCCAGCCGGTCTGGTGGCCTGTCAGGCCCGCCTCAACCCGGGCGGAGTGCTCGCCGTGTGGTCCGCCAAACCGTCGTCCGCTTTCGACGACGCTCTACGGAATGCCGGATTCCAGTCGGTACGGACGGAAGAGATCGCCGTTGCCCGAGGCGTACCGGACGTGGTTCATCTCGGCGTAAGGGCTGCGTAGCCGAGGTGCCTTCGCGACCCGTACTCTGCTGACCGAACACAAGCGATCAGTGTCAGGGGCGGGCGATGGAGCAGACACACACCTCCCACAACGGTGCGACGGCGGCGATGCCGGGCGCCCAGCGCCGGGTTCTGGTGGTCGAGGACGACCCGACGATCGTCGACGCCATCGCCGCCCGGCTACGGGCCGAGGGTTTCGTAGTGCAAACGGCGATGGACGGTCCTTCGGCGGTCGACACCGCGCAGGCTTGGCAGCCCGATCTGCTGATCCTGGACATCATGCTGCCGGGCTTCGACGGGCTCGAAGTGTGCCGTCGGGTGCAGGCCCAGCGTCCGGTTCCCGTCCTCATGCTGACGGCCCGCGACGACGAGACGGACATGCTGGTCGGGCTCGGCGTAGGCGCCGACGACTACATGACCAAGCCGTTCTCCATGCGGGAGCTCGCGGCCCGCGTGCACGTCCTGCTGCGCAGGGTCGAGCGGGCCGCGCTCGCCGCCACCACGCCGCGCAGCGGGATCCTGCGGCTCGGCGAGCTGGAGATCGACCACGCCCAGCGGCGCGTGCGGGTCCGCAGCGAGGACGTGCACCTGACGCCGACGGAGTTCGACCTCCTGGTCTGCCTGGCCAACACCCCGCGCGCGGTGCTCTCGCGCGAGCAGCTGCTCGCCGAGGTGTGGGACTGGGCGGACGCGTCGGGCACCCGGACCGTGGACAGCCACATCAAGGCGCTGCGCCGGAAGATCGGCGCCGAGCGGATCCGCACGGTGCACGGCGTCGGTTACGCCCTGGAGACCCCGACCCCGTGAGGCGGGCCGTCCGATGAGTGGTCCCTTCGGCGGGCTGCGGCCCTTCTCCATCAAGACCAAGCTCGGCACGCTGGTCGTCGTCTCGGTCTTCATCACCACCGGTCTGCTGATGGTGGCCATGAAGACGCAGACCGAGCTGCGGTTCATCACGGTCTTCTCGGTGATCGCCACGCTGCTCATCACGCAGTTCGTGGCCCACAGCCTCACCGCGCCGCTCGACGAGATGAACTCCGTCGCGCGCGCCGTCTCCCACGGCGACTACACGCGCCGGGTGCGCGGCGCCGACCGCCGCGACGAACTGGGCGACGTGGCCACCACGATCAACCGCATGGCGGACGACCTGGAGGCCCAGGACCAGCAGCGCAAGGAGCTGGTCGCCAACGTCTCGCACGAGCTGCGCACCCCCATCGCGGGCCTGCGCGCGGTCCTGGAGAACGTCGTCGACGGAGTCTCCGCCGCCGACCCGGAGACCATGCGCACGGCCCTGAAGCAGACGGAGCGGCTCGGGCGTCTCGTGGAGACCCTGCTCGACCTCTCCCGCCTGGACAACGGCGTCGTACCGCTGCGGGCCCGCCGCTTCGAGGTGTGGCCCTACCTGTCGGGCGTCCTGAAGGAGGCCAACATGGTCTCCTCCGCCCGCGCGGGCATCGCGTCGGGCTCCGGCAGCCACACGCGCACGGACGTGCATCTGCACCTGGACGTCACACCGCCGGAACTGACCGCGCACGCGGACGCCGAGCGCCTGCACCAGGTCGTGGCCAACCTCATCGACAACGCGGTCAAGCACAGCCCGCCGCACGGCCGCGTCACCGTGCGCGCCCGTCGCGGCCTCTACCCCGAGTCCCTGGACCTGGAGGTCCTCGACGAGGGCCCCGGCATCCCCCAGTCGGAGTGGCACCGGGTCTTCGAGCGCTTCAACCGCGGCAGCCACACGAACAGCCCCCCGCAGGGGCCGGGCAGCGACGGCGGAACCGGGCTCGGTCTCGCCATCGCGCGCTGGGCCGTCGATCTGCACGGCGGGCACATCGGCGTGGCCGAATCCCCTCGCGGGTGCCGCATCCAGGTCACCCTTCCGGGCCTGCCCGACGTACGAGGTTGACGTAGGGTTCGAATCGGAAGCGATTCGCGGGCGCATCGGAAAGCGCGCTCGGGTGAAGCCGCCGCGCAGGGCAGAGCCCGCGCGGCCATCTCGCGTTGCGGAACCTCGCTTGTTTCCCGCCATTTCTGCCGCCAAAACCTTCCGTCCGGTGTGACTTACGCGACGGATGACGGGGCCGGTCTGCACCTGGCGGCAATGGAGGCGTAGCCTTAATTCCCGCTGTCCATCACCTTGTGAAGCGGAAGAGGGCGGTTACCGCCGTGTCGTCACAGTCCCCCAGTAGCTCGAGCATCTCGACCGACCAAGACGGGCAAGGCAAGAGCCCTGCTGCGGCCTTCGGTCCCAATGAGTGGCTCGTCGACGAGATCTATCAGCAGTACCTCCAGGACCCGAACTCGGTCGACCGAGCCTGGTGGGACTTCTTCGCCGACTACAAGCCGGGAGCGAGCGCGTCACCTGCCGCCCCGGCAAAGCCGGCGGGTGACGCAGCCGCGGGGGCTGCGGCCACCACGTCCCCCGCGACTCCCGCCGCACCCGCAGCCGCTCCGGCCGCGCCCGCGGCCCCCGCCGCGCCTGCCGCGCCCGCGGCTCCGGCCGCGAAGCCCGCGGCCGCCGCTCCGGCCCCCGCCGCCAAGCCCGCGGCCGCGAAGCCCGCCGCCAAGGCGGAGCCCGCGGCCCCTGCCGAGGAAGCCCCGGCAGGACCCGAGTACGTGACGCTGCGCGGCCCCGCCGCCGCGGTCGCGAAGAACATGAACGCCTCCGTGGAGGTCCCGACGGCGACGTCGGTCCGCGCGGTCCCGGTGAAGCTGCTCTTCGACAACCGCATCGTCATCAACAACCACCTCAAGCGCGCCCGCGGCGGGAAGATCTCCTTCACGCACCTCATCGGGTACGCGATGGTGCAGGCCATCAAGGCCATGCCGTCGATGAACTACTCCTTCGTGCAGAAGGACGGCAAGCCGACGCTGGTCAAGCCGGAGCACGTGAACTTCGGCCTCGCCATCGACCTCGTGAAGCCCAACGGCGACCGCCAGCTGGTCGTCGCGGGCATCAAGAAGGCCGAGACGCTGAACTTCTTCGAGTTCTGGCAGGCCTACGAGGACATCGTCCGCCGCGCACGCGACGGCAAGCTCGGCATGGACGACTTCACCGGCGTCACGGTCTCGCTGACCAACCCCGGCGGCCTCGGCACCGTCCACTCGGTCCCCCGCCTGATGCCCGGACAGTCGGTCATCATGGGCGTCGGCTCGATGGACTACCCCGCGGAGTTCCAGGGCACCTCCCAGGACACCCTGAACAAGCTCGGCATCTCGAAGGTCATGACGCTCACGTCGACCTACGACCACCGGGTGATCCAGGGCGCCGCCTCCGGTGAGTTCCTGCGGATCGTCGCGAACCTGCTGCTCGGCGAGAACGACTTCTACGACGAGATCTTCAAGGCGCTGCGCATCCCGTACGAGCCGGTCCGCTGGCTCAAGGACATCGACGCCTCGCACGACGACGACGTCACGAAGGCCGCCCGCGTCTTCGAGCTGATCCACTCCTACCGCGTCCGCGGCCACGTCATGGCCGACACGGACCCGCTGGAGTACAAGCAGCGCAAGCACCCCGACCTGGACATCACCGAGCACGGCCTCACCCTGTGGGACCTGGAGCGCGAGTTCGCGGTCGGCGGCTTCGCCGGCAAGTCGATGATGAAGCTGCGCGACGTCCTCGGCGTCCTGCGCGACTCGTACTGCCGCACCACCGGCATCGAGTTCATGCACATCCAGGACCCGAAGCAGCGCAAGTGGCTCCAGGACCGCATCGAGCGCACCCACGCCACGAAGCCCGAGCGCGAGGAGCAGCTGCGCATCCTGCGCCGGCTGAACGCCGCCGAGGCCTTTGAGACGTTCCTCCAGACGAAGTACGTCGGGCAGAAGCGCTTCTCCCTGGAGGGCGGCGAGTCCGTCATCCCGCTGCTCGACGCCGTCATCGACAGCGCCGCCGAGTCGCGTCTGGACGAGGTCGTCATCGGCATGGCCCACCGCGGCCGGCTGAACGTCCTCGCGAACATCGTGGGCAAGTCGTACGCCCAGATCTTCCGCGAGTTCGAGGGCAACATGGACCCCAAGTCCATGCACGGCTCCGGCGACGTGAAGTACCACCTGGGCGCCGAGGGCACCTTCACCGGCCTGGACGGCGAGCAGATCAAGGTCTCGCTCGCCGCGAACCCGTCCCACCTGGAGACGGTCGACCCGGTCATCGAGGGCATCACCCGCGCCAAGCAGGACATCATCAACAAGGGCGGCACGGACTTCACGGTCCTGCCCGTCGCCCTGCACGGTGACGCGGCCTTCGCGGGCCAGGGTGTGGTCGCCGAGACGCTCAACATGTCGCAGCTGCGCGGCTACCGCACGGGCGGCACGGTCCACATCGTCATCAACAACCAGGTCGGCTTCACCGCCGCCCCGGAGTCGTCGCGCTCCTCCATGTACGCCACCGACGTGGCCCGCATGATCGAGGCGCCGATCTTCCACGTAAACGGCGACGACCCCGAGGCCGTCGTCCGCATCGCGCGGCTCGCGTTCGAGTTCCGTCAGGCGTTCAACAAGGACGTCGTGATCGACCTCATCTGCTACCGCCGCCGCGGTCACAACGAGTCGGACAACCCGGCGTTCACGCAGCCGCTGATGTACGACCTGATCGACAAGAAGCGCTCGGTGCGCAAGCTCTACACCGAGTCCCTCATCGGTCGCGGCGACATCACCCTGGAAGAGGCCGAGCAGGCCCTGCAGGACTTCCAGGGGCAGCTGGAGAAGGTCTTCACGGAGGTCCGCGAGGCCATCTCGCAGCCCGCCGAGGCCGAGGTCCCGGCCCCCGAGGCCGAGTTCCCGGTGAACGTCGACACGTCGATCACCCAGGAAGTCGTCAAGCGGATCGCCGAGTCGCAGGTCAACATCCCCGACCGGGTCACCGTCCACCCGCGTCTGCTGCCGCAGCTGCAGCGCCGCGCGTCGATGGTCGAGGAAGACACGATCGACTGGGGCATGGGCGAGACTCTCGCCATCGGTTCGCTGCTCCTGGAGGGCACGCCGGTCCGCCTGTCGGGCCAGGACTCGCGTCGTGGCACGTTCGGCCAGCGTCACGCGGTCCTCATCGACCGCGAGACGGGCGAGGACTTCACGCCGCTCCTGTACCTCTCCGAGGACCAGGCTCGCTACAACGTCTACGACTCGCTCCTCTCCGAGTACGCGGTCATGGGCTTCGAGTACGGCTACTCGCTGGCCCGTCCCGAGTCGCTCGTCATGTGGGAAGCGCAGTTCGGTGACTTCGTCAACGGCGCGCAGACGGTGGTGGACGAGTACATCTCGGCCGCCGAGCAGAAGTGGAACCAGCACTCCGGTGTCACGCTGCTCCTGCCGCACGGCTACGAGGGCCAGGGCCCGGACCACTCGTCCGCCCGCATCGAGCGCTTCCTCCAGCTGTGCGCGCAGAACAACATGACGGTCGCGATGCCGACCCTGCCGTCGAACTACTTCCACCTCCTGCGGTGGCAGGTGCACAACCCGCACCACAAGCCGCTGGTGGTCTTCACCCCGAAGTCGATGCTGCGCCTCAAGGCCGCGGCCTCGAAGACGGAGGAGTTCACGTCGGGCGGCTTCCGCCCGGTCATCGGCGACGAGTCGGTCGAGGCGTCGGCGGTCCGCAAGGTCGTCTTCTGCTCCGGCAAGCTGTACTACGACCTTGAGGCCGAGCGGAAGAAGCGCGAGGTCACGGACACCGCGATCATCCGCATCGAGCGCCTGTACCCGCTGCCGGGTGCCGAGCTCCAGGCGGAGATCGCGAAGTACCCGAACGCCGAGAAGTACCTGTGGGCGCAGGAGGAGCCGGCGAACCAGGGCGCGTGGCCCTTCATCGCCCTCAACCTCATCGACCACCTGGACCTGGCGGTCGGCGCGGACATCCCGCACGGCGAGCGCCTGCGCCGCATCTCGCGGCCGCATGGCTCGTCCCCGGCGGTCGGCTCGAAGAAGCGCCACGAGCAGGAGCAGGAACAGCTCCTGCGCGAGGTCTTCGAGGCGTAAGCCCCGAGCGGTTCGTACGCAGGTGGGCCCGGCCCCGAGTGCTTGACACCCGGGGCCGGGCCCGCCTGCGTATCGGCTTATCCTGAATGTCCTGAGCACATCGCTCGTCAGTCGTTCTTGAATCGCGGAGCCTGTCTTGTACTTCACCGACCGTGGCATCGAGGAGCTGGAGAAGCGGCGCGGCGAGGAGGAGGTCACCTTCGAGTGGCTCGCCGAGCAGCTCCGCACCTTCGTGGACCTCAACCCCGACTTCGAGGTCCCGGTCGAGCGCCTCGCGACCTGGCTGGCCCGGTTGGACGACGAGGACGAGGACGAGTAGGGCGGGGTTTGCTTGGTGAGCGGGGCGGGGGTCGCGTGCTGCTGAGGCGAGGTGGGGGCCGCTGAGGCGGTGCTGGCGCTACTGAGACCGTGTGGGCGCTACGGACGCGGTGCGAGCCGTCGCGAGTGGCTCAGCCTCGCCCGAAGCCGCCGCCGGCCGCTCGTACCCTGTCGTACGCGAGCCCCAGCGAGCCGTGTACCAGGAGGAGAGCTCCCGCCGCGGCCCAGCCGCCGCTGCGCCGCCACACCGCCCAGGCCGCGAGCGGCAGCCCGGCGACCATCTGCGCCCCGGCCAGCGCGCGAGCCCTGCGGCCCCGCAGCCACGGACCCAAGGGCCCCTGTTCGACGACGTCCAGCTCCGCCCGTACGGCGTCCCGCCAGCCCGACCACTCGACCTCCCGCACGCCCGGCGCCACCCGCGCCACCGCACGCAGCCGGTCGGCGGGCTCGCCAGGACTCACCCCGGCCGGCAGCGCCACCCCTGCCCGCGCGAGGACGGCCAGCAGTGCGACGAGCCGGGCCCGGGCGTCGGCCTCCGGGTCGGGTCGCCCCAACTGCTCCAGGGCCTGCACGTCCAGGACGGGGTCGAGCCCGAGCCGGGCGGCGAAGGTGCGCAGCGCCTCGTCCTCGCCGACGGGAGTGCCGTTCGCCAGCCATACGTATTCGACGGTGCGCCGGAAGCCCGCGGCGAGCGTGCAGCCGGAGCGGTCCGAGTCCCACCACAGCGCGAGCACCGGCCAGGTCGATCCGACGGCGAGCGCGGTGGCCCACCCGGTGAGCACCCGGTCCACCGGTTCGTCGCCGTGCAACCAGGGCTTGCCCTCGGGCACGAGCACGCTCCACTCGTGGCCGGCCGGAGCCAGCAGCATCCGTTCGCGCATCAGGCGGGCGACGGGCTCGACCACATCGGGGTCGGCCCGGCAGAGCAGGAGCGCACCGGCGGCGTGTTCGACAGCTTCGGACGACATGGCCCCACGCTAGGACAAATCACCGCGTTCAGCGCACAGAAGCACGGGTGTCTTGACTTTCCGTGACCGCGATATATCGTGTGTAGCAGAGACGCGATATGGCGCGTTGCCTGTTCGTCACCCAGCCCGCTCTAGGAGGTAAGTCCGATGTCAGAGTGGTCTGTCGCCGAGCCCCAGAAGCTCACGTTCGACGCCCCTGTGTCGACGCTGCACGTGCGCGTCGTCAACGGAACGGTGAACGTCGTGGGCACCGACGAAGTTTCCGCCCGGCTCGAGGTCTCCGAGATCGAGGGGCCGCCGCTGACGGTCACCCAGTCGGACGGCACCCTCTCCGTCGCATATGACGACCTGCCCTGGAAGGGCTTCCTCAAGTGGCTCGACCCCAAGGGCTGGCGCCGCAGCGCGGTGATCTCCCTGGCGGTCCCCGCGGGCACCCGTGTCGAGGTGGGCGTGGTCGGGGCGGGCGCCGTGGTCTCGGGGATCGAGGGGCGCACGGAGGTCAGGGGCGTCACCGGGGACACGACCCTCGTGGGACTCTCCGGGCAGGTCCGCGCCGAGACCGTCTCGGGCAACATCGAGGCCCAGGGCATCACCGGCGATCTGCGCTTCCACTCCGTCTCCGGGGATCTGACGGTCTTCGAGGGCGCGGGCTCCTCCGTTCGGGCCGATTCGGTGGGCGGCTCGATGATCGTGGACCTCGACACGACGGGCGCCCCGACCGACATCGCCCTGACGAGCGTCTCGGGCGAGATCGCCATCCGGCTGCCGCACCCGACGGACGCGGACGTGGAGGCGAACACCGCCAGCGGTTCGGTGTCCAACGCGTTCGAGGATCTGCGGGTCAGCGGCCAGTGGGGCGCGAAGAAGATCACCGGCCGGCTTGGCTCGGGCAGCGGAAAGCTGAAGGCGACGACGGTCTCGGGCTCCATAGCGCTGCTGCGCAGGCCCCCGACGGAGGAAGATCCGTTCGGCGAGGCACCACCGGCCGCCTCGCCCGAGGACACTCCCCCGACCGAAGACGCCACCCCGACCGACAAGAAGGTGCTCTGAGATGGCCCCCGTGTTCGCCCACGGCCGACTGCGCCTGTACCTGCTCAAACTCCTCGACGAGGCTCCGCGCCACGGCTATGAGGTGATCCGCCTCCTGGAGGAGCGCTTCCAGGGGCTCTACGCACCTTCGGCGGGCACGGTCTACCCCCGCCTGGCCAAGCTGGAGGCCGAGGGCCTGGTCACCCACACCACCGAGGGCGGCCGCAAGGTGTACGCCATCACGGACGCCGGCCGGGCCGAACTGGCCGACCGCAGCGGCGAGCTGGCCGATCTGGAGCTGGAGATCCGCGATTCCGTCGCCGAGCTCGCCGCCGAGATCCGGGACGGCGTGCGGGGCGCGGCGGGTGAGCTCCGCCGTGAGATGCGGGAGGCGGCCAAGGAGGCGCGCGCGTCCGGTGGCACGGCCGAGGGCAAGAGCGGCGCCGGCGCCGGCTCCGGCAGGCCCTTCCCCGATCCCGCCGACTTCTTCGACGGCTCCTGGGGCGACAAGGAGGGCTGGCGCCAGGCCAAGGAGGAGTTCAAGCGCGCCAAGCAGGAGTGGAAGGAGCAGGCGCGGCGCGCGAAGGACGAGACCCGCAGGGCCCGTGAGGACGCCCAGCGCGCCCGCCGTCAGGCGCAGGACGCGCAGGAGTCCGCGCGCGCCCAGGCGCAGGAGGAGGTCCAGCGCATCGCACGGCGCGTCCAGGACCAGGTGCAGGACCACTTCACCCGGGGCGACTGGCCGACGGGGGTCCGTGAGGGCCTGACGGAACTGGCCAAGGAGTTCAGCGAGTTCGGCAAGAACGCCGCGGCCGGGGGCAAGGACTTCGGCCGCAAGGGCACCGGCTCCGCCGGGGAGGAGCCCAAGTTCACGGCCGCCCGCGAGGACGCGGTTCCCACGGAGTATGTCCCGGAGTGGGCGGACGAGGACTTCACCGGCAACCCTGCCCGCGACCTGGACCGCCTCCTCGACCGCTTCCGCGACGACATCCGTGACGCGGCCCGCGACCACGGAGTGTCCGAGGAACAACTCCGCGAAACCCGCCGCCACTTGTCATCGGCCGCAGCCCACATCGCCGCGACGCTGCACACACCGCAGCCCTGACATCAGCGGCCGACAGGAGGCACCAAC
The DNA here is from genome assembly GCF_014649775.1 of Streptomyces longisporoflavus. Taxonomy (GTDB): domain Bacteria; phylum Actinomycetota; class Actinomycetes; order Streptomycetales; family Streptomycetaceae; genus Streptomyces; species Streptomyces longisporoflavus. The sequence continues at coordinate 156,186 of NZ_BMTR01000007.1, forward strand.
AGGAGACGCCAACAGGAGGCACCGACGAGGAGGCACCGACGGGAGCGGCCAACGGGCGGGGAGCCGCCCGGCAGGTAAATCTCCCGTCACGCCTGTCCGGCGCCCCCGCCGTACAGGACCCTCTCCACCGACTCGTGCGTCACGCCGTGGTCGGCAAGGACCTCGCCGACGGGGCCGGGGCGGACGGTCAGGGCGAACAGGATGTGCTCGTCGCCGATGTGCCGGTCCCGGTGGGCGGTGGCGATGCGCAGGGACCGCACCAGGGTGTCCTTGGCCTCGCGGGTGAAGGGCCGGTGCGCGGTCCAGTTGCGGACCGAGCGCCCCGCCTTGCGCCCGCCGGTGTGTCCGGCCCCGTGCCCGGCCCAGCGTCCGCCCGCCAACGCGCCCACGCCGTGGGCCTCCTCGACGCGGGAGACGATCTCGGAGATGTCGATGCCGAGCTCGGCAAGGGCCGCCGTGTCGGCCTGCGAAAGGCCTCCGCGGCGCCGTGTCTCGCCCAGCGCGTCCTCGATCGAGCCCCGGCGGCGCGTGGCCCCGAGCGAGGCCAGGGCGAAGGACGCCCTGCTCGCCTCACGGTCGAGCAGGGCGAGCAGCATGTGCCCGTCGTCCACCGACCCCGCGCCCTCGCTCTCGGCGTGGACCACCGCACCCTTGACCACGGCGCGGGCGTCCTTCGTGAACCGCTCGAACATCACTGCCTCCCGTACTTCTTGTGCACGGCCTGCCTGCTCACTCCGAGTTCCGCGGCGATCCCCTGCCACGACCAGCCCTGCAGGCGCGCACTGCGCACCTGCACGGCCTCCAACTGCTCCACCAGCCTCCGCAGCGCGGAGACGGCCCGCAGCCCTACTCGTGGGTCACGGTCACCCGCACGCTCGGCGAGATCCGTAGCTTCGGTCATGCATGTCAACTTACGTTGACAAGGAGCGGGTGTCAATCAAAGTTGACATCCGTGATGTGTGAGCGGCGCCGCCGGCACCCGCGTCCGGCGGCCTCCGGTCATCCGGCCTCGAGCACGATCTTCCCGAACAGGTCGCCGGACTCCAGGCGCTCGAAGCCCTCGCGCGCCCGGTCGAGGGGCAGCACCTCGTCGATGACGGGACGTACGCCGGTGGCGGCGCAGAAGGAGAGCAGGTCCTCCAGTTCGTCCTTGGACCCCATCGTCGAGCCGACGATCTTCAGCTCCAAGAAGAAGACCCGCGTCAGCTCCGCGTGCGAGGGGCGGTCCCCGCTGGTCGCACCCGAGATCACCAGGGTGCCGCCCGGCTTGAGGGACTTGACGGAGTGCGACCACGTCGCGGCGCCCACCGTCTCGATGACGGCGTCCACCCGCTGCGGCAGCCGCGCGCCGGACTCGACGGCCTCCACCGCGCCCAGTTCGATGGCCCGCTTGCGCTTGGCCTCGTCGCGGCTCGTGGCGAAGACCCGGAGCCCCGCGGCCTTGCCGAGCACGATCGCGGCGGTCGCGACCCCGCCGCCGGCGCCCTGGACGAGGACCGAATCGCCGGGTCGCACACCGGCGTTGGTGAAGAGCATGCGGTACGCGGTCAGCCACGCGGTCGGCAGACAGGCCGCCTCGGCGAACGACAGCTCCTTGGGCTTCGGCAGCAGGTTCCAGGTGGGCACGGAGACCTGCTCGGCGAACGTCCCCTGGTACTTCTCGGTGAGGATCGAGCGGCCCTCGCCGACGTCGACCCCGTACCCGGTCTGGCCGATGACGGAGTGCAGGACGACCTCGTTGCCGTCCTCGTCGATGCCCGCGGCGTCACAGCCGAGGATCATCGGCAGCCTCCCCTCCGGGAGGCCGACCCCGCGCAGGGACCACAGGTCGTGATGGTTGAGGGAGGCGGCCCGGACCTTCACCGTCGACCAGCCGGTCCTGGCGTCGGGGGCGGGGCGCTCCCCCAACTCAAGGCCACTGAGCGGCTGGTCACGGTCGATGCGGGCGGCGTATGCGGCGAACATGTGGCGACGATAGGCCGCGGGCCTGCCGGTACGTAACCACGCACGAATGTGACACGCGCCGCCCCACCCCGCGACACACACCGCCCCGCGACACAACCCCGCGACGTGACACGCGCCGCGCCCCCGCCCCGTACACAACACGTGCGTACGAGACGGGGGCGCGGGTCACGCCGTGCGGCGCACCGCTCAGCGGCGAGCCACACCCTCCGCGCGAGCGGCCGCCGCGACAGCCGCCGTCACGGCCGGTGCGACCCGCTCGTCGAACGGCGAGGGAATCACGTAGTCGGCGGAGAGCTCGTCGCCCACCACACCGGCCAGCGCCTCAGCCGCGGCGATCTTCATCGTCTCGGTGATCCGCGAGGCCCGGACCTGGAGCGCGCCCGCGAAGATGCCGGGGAACGCGAGCACGTTGTTGATCTGGTTCGGGTAGTCCGAACGCCCCGTCGCGACGACCGCCGCGTACTTGTGGGCGATGTCCGGGTGCACCTCGGGGTTCGGGTTGGCCATGGCGAACACGAAGGAGTTCGGGGCCATGGAGGCGACCGCGGGCTCGGGGACGGTGCCGCCCGAGACGCCGATGAAGACGTCCGCACCCGCGAGGGCGCTCTCCAGCGAACCGCTGAGCCCGGCCTTGTTGGTGATCTCCGCGAGCTCACGCTTGACCGGGGTGAGGTCGTCCCGGTCACGGCTCACGACACCCTTGCGGTCCGCGACCGCCACATCGCCGAGGCCCGCCTCGAGGAGGAACTTGGCGATGGCGACACCGGCCGCACCCGCACCGGAGATCACGGCACGCAGCTCGCCGAGCGTGCGGCCGGTCAGCCGCGCGGCGTTGCGCAGCGCGGCCAGCGTCACGACCGCCGTGCCGTGCTGGTCGTCGTGGAAGACGGGAATGTCGAGCCGCTCCTGGAGCTTGCGCTCGATCTCGAAGCAGCGCGGAGCCGAGATGTCCTCGAGGTTGACGCCGCCGAAAGACGGCGCGAGCCGCACCACGGTGTCGACGATCTCGTCCGCGTCCGTCGTCGCGAGCGCGATCGGCACCGCGTCCACGCCGCCGAACTGCTTGAACAAAATGGCCTTGCCCTCCATCACGGGGAGGGAGGCCTCGGGACCGATGTCACCGAGACCGAGCACGGCCGTGCCGTCGGTGACCACGGCCACGACGTTCGACTTCCATGTGTAGTCGTTCACCAGCTCCGGCTGCTCGGCGATCGCGGTGCACACTTTCGCGACGCCGGGCGTGTAAGCCAGGGACAGGTCGTCCTTGTCCCGCACCGGCACGGTGGCCTCGACGGCCATCTTGCCGCCACGGTGCAGCGCGAACGCCGGATCGAAGGGCTCTTCTTCGCCTTCGTGACCGGTATCGCTGTCGCTGCGAGGATTGACGATCTCCGCTGCCACTTGTCTGACCCCTTAAGTCTTAAATCATCAGTTGAGGGTGTCCACTCCTGGTTGAGAAGTGGGCGGGCACCGCGTCTGTGCCCCGCCTGTCGGCGGAGGGAGGTACAGACACGCGAGCGCGCCGCACACGCGCTCCGAGCCCCGGATGAGGGGTGTAACGCACCTTTCTACCTGACGGCGGCGGGGGCGGGCGAGTGGGATTGGTTACCTCAGCTGCGCTCGGTCCTTGTAGTGGTCCCACAAGAATTTCCCGAAGTGCGATCCCAGCCGGTCCACATCGCGAGATTGCCCCGAGATTCACGGAAGATCTCAAATAGCGGTACTTCGTTCCCCGCCGGTACGGCCCTGTTGTCCCGGCCTGTCTGGGTTCGGGGATCACCCGTTATCCGATTTTGACATCACCGGCACCCAGAATCGGACGGTCCGAATGGCAAGATGCCGTCATCACACGAGGTCGCGACACCCGAAGGTGTGTGCACGACCGCTCGGCAACTCCCTCATCCGCCGGAGGACCCTCATGACCGCACGCTTCATCCGTCGTACCACCGCCGGTAAGTCCGCTAAGTCCCGGATGGCCACGGTCGGCGCGATCGCGGTCGCCGGAGCGGTGCTGCTCACCGGCTGCGGTGACCAGACCAAGAGCAAGGACGAGGGCAGCGAGAAGGTGAGCAACGCGCCGCTCGCCGACAAGCTGCCCAAGGACATCCGCGACGCGGGCGTCATCAAGGTCGGTTCGGACATCGCGTACCCGCCCGTCGAGTTCAAGGACAAGTCGGGCAAGACCGTCGGCATCGACCCCGATCTCGGCGACGCGCTCGGCAAGCAGCTCGGCGTGGAGTTCCAGTTCGACAACGGCACCTTCGACACCCTGCTCGGCGGCCTGCGCTCCAAGCGCTACGACCTCGCGATGTCGGCCATGACCGACACCAAGAACCGCCAGGAGGGCGTCGACGAGGAGACCGGCAAGAAGATCGGCGAGGGCGTCGACTTCGTCGACTACTTCACGGCCGGCGTCTCGATCTACACCAAGAAGGGCGACGACCAGGGCATCAAGACCTGGGGCGACCTCTGCGGCAAGAAGATCGTCGTCCAGCGCGGCACCGTCTCGCACGACCTGGCCAAGGCCGAGTCGAAGAAGTGCAAGAGCGGCAAGAAGATCGCCATCGAGTCCTTCGACAACGACCAGCAGGCCCAGACCCGGCTGCGCTCCGGCGGCGCGGACGCGGGCTCCTCGGACTTCCCGGTCGCCGCGTACGCGGTGAAGACCTCGGGCGGCGGCAAGGACTTCCAGCTGGTCGGCGAGCAGGTCGAGGCCGCCCCGTACGGCATCGCGATCTCCAAGAAGAACCCGGAGCTGCGCGACGCGATCAAGGCCGCACTCGACGCGATCATCAAGAACGGCGAGTACGACAAGATCATCGCGAAGTGGGGCGTCGAGGACGGCGCGGTCGAGGCAGCCAAGATCAACGGCGGCAAGTGACCGCGACCCGTCGCTGAAAGGCCACTCCTGTGACTACCGACATCTCCAAGAAGGGGCCGGAGGACACTCCACCGTCCTCCCGCCCCGAGGCCATCAGGGCCATCCCCGTCCGGCACTACGGCCGGTACGTCGCCGCGGTTGCCGCCATCGCGGCGCTCGGCGCGATCGTCTACGCGTTCTCCCAGGGCGACATCAACTGGAACGCGATTCCCGACAACTTCTTCGACGACCGCATCCTGCGCGGCGTCCGCGAGACGCTGATCCTGACCGCCCTGTCGATGCTCATCGGCGTGGTCGGCGGCGTCATCCTCTCCGTGATGCGGATGTCGCGGAACCCGGTCACGTCGTCGATCGCCTGGTTCTACATCTGGTTCTTCCGCGGTACGCCGGTCCTGGTCCAGCTCTTCGTCTGGTTCAACCTCGGCTTCGTCTTCGACTACGTGAACCTCGGCCCCGTCTACAAGGACGAGTGGTCGGACTTCATGACGCCGTTCCTGACGGCGCTGCTCGGCCTCGGTCTCAACGAGGCCGCGTACATGGCGGAGATCTGCCGCGCCGGTCTGCTCTCGGTCGACGAGGGCCAGACCGAGGCGTCGCACGCGCTCGGCATGAGCCACGGCAAGACGCTGCGCCGGATCGTGCTGCCGCAGGCGATGCGCGTGGTCGTGCCGCCGACGGGCAACGAAGTCATCAACATGCTGAAGACGACCTCGCTGGTCGCGGCCGTCCAGTACTACGAGCTCCTGCGGTACGCCCAGGACATCGGCACCTCGTCCGGCGCGACGGTGGAGACCCTGCTGCTCGCGGCGTGCTGGTACCTGATCATGACGTCGATCCTCAGCGTCGGTCAGTACTACCTGGAGCGCTATTACGCGCGCGGTTCGTCGCGCACCCTGCCCGCCACTCCGTTCCAGAAGATCAAGGCCAACATGCTGTCGCTCGGCAACCGTTCGGGGGTGCGCTAATGACCACCGCCATGGTGAAGTCCGAGGGCGTCCACAAGTCCTTCGGCAGCGTCGAGGTCCTCAAGGGCATCGACCTGGAGGTCAAGTCGGGTGAGGTCTTCTGCCTCATCGGCCCGTCGGGCTCCGGCAAGTCGACGTTCCTGCGCTGCATCAACCACCTGGAGAAGATCAACGCCGGACGGCTCTACGTCGACGGCGAACTGGTCGGCTACCGGCAGAAGGGAGACAAGCTGTACGAGCTCAAGGACAGCGAAGTCGCCCTCAAGCGCCGGGACATCGGCATGGTCTTTCAGCGCTTCAACCTCTTCCCGCACCTGACGGCGATCGAGAACGTCATGGAGGCGCCGGTCCAGGTCAAGGGCGAGACGAAGTCGGCGGCGAGGGAGCGCGCCGGCCAGCTCCTCGAGCGCGTCGGCCTGGCCGACAAGGCGAAGAACTACCCCTCGCAGCTCTCGGGCGGCCAGCAGCAGCGCGTGGCCATCGCCCGCGCGCTCGCGATGGAGCCGAAGCTGATGCTCTTCGACGAGCCGACATCGGCGCTCGACCCGGAGCTGGTGGGTGACGTGCTCGACGTCATGCGCGACCTCGCGGAGTCCGGCATGACGATGATCGTCGTCACGCACGAGATGGGCTTCGCGCGCGAGGTCGGCGACAGCCTCGTCTTCATGGACGAGGGCGTGGTGGTCGAGTCCGGCCACCCGCGCGAGGTCCTGACGAACCCGCGGCACGAGCGGACGCAGTCGTTCCTGTCGAAGGTGCTGTAACACGCGATCGAGCGGAAGGGGCGGTACGGATTCCGGATCCGTACCGCCCCTTCGTGTTGCCGCTACTTGAGGCCGAGCACCATCGCGTCGGAGGGCGAGGACCACACCGTCCGCGCCTCGCCGAAGCCCGCGTCGCGCAGCGTGCGCGCGTGCCACTCGGGCGACGGGGTATCGCCGTCCGCGTGCTCGCCGTAGATCTCGAAGCGCTTGGCGGTGGGTTCGGCGAGGACCGGGTCCTTGGCGGCGAGCTGCCACCATTCCCGCCAGTCCACGGCACCCTCGGCCTTGGCCCGGTCCATGCGGGCGTGCCGCTGGGCACGGTCGGCGTCGTTCAGACGGGGGGTCGCGGGGTCGGGCATGTGGTCGGCGTTCATGAAGACGCCGCCGTCGCGCACGACGCCCGCGATCTGGCCGTAGAGGGCGGTGAGGGACTCACTGTGCAGCCAGTGCAGGGCGGTGGCGGTCAGGACCGCGTCGTACGAGTCGTACGGGAGCTGGGACGCCCAGCCGGGGTCCTTGAGGTCCGCGGTGACGAACGTGACGCGGTCGTCACCGGCGAAGGTGCCCTCGGCGATGGCGAGCAGCGCGGGGTCGAGGTCGACGCCCGTGCTGACCGCGTTCGGGAACCTCTTGAGCAGCCGGTCCGTAATACTCCCCGTACCGCACGCGAGGTCGAGGACGCGCGGCTCGGTGCCGACGACGGCCTCGACCATGTCCAGCATGACCCGGAACCGCTCCTCGCGGTCGGGCAGATACCACTCCTGCTGCCGGTCCCAGCTGTCCTGCCAGGCGCGCCAGTCGGTTCCGGACACCGTTTCCGTCATCAGAAGTCCTCCCGTACCCAATACGCTCTTGTAATACCCTCGAAGCACGCGCAGCCGTTACTCACACGCTTGACGAAGATAGCCCGCCCTCGTAAGGACTACAAGTGGAACTGGCCTATTACTCGGACTACGCCGTACGTCTGGTCAACAGCGAGGAGCCGGGTCGCAACAAGGACACGCTGACGTCGGTCGAGGCCGTCCGGGCGCTGTTCGGAGGGAGTTCGCAGGCAGCCCGTCGCGCCACGGACTCCGACGTCACCCGCTTCCGCTCGGTGCGGGCCAGGCTCAGGGCGGTCTTCGAAGCGGCCGACGGCGGCGACGAGACCCTCGCGGTCTCCCTGCTGAACTCACTGCTCATGGAGTTCCCGGTCAGCCCGCAGATCTCGGGGCACGACGACCGCGACGACAACGGCAACCCGCTGTGGCACATGCACCTCGCGGACCACCCCTCTAACGCCACGTCCGGGTACGCCGCGATCGCCGCGATGGGCCTCGCCTTCCACCTCACCGAACACGGCGTCGACCGTCTCGGCCTGTGCGAGGCAGCGCCGTGCCGCAACGCCTATCTCGACACGTCGACGAACCGCTCCCGACGCTACTGCTCGGACCGCTGCGCGACCCGCGCCAATGTCGCCGCCTACCGCGCCCGCAAGCGCCTGGAGACGGACCGGTCGGCCAGCACGGGCCGCGCCGCCGAGACGGCCCAGCGCAGCAGGGCGAACGGCGAGCGCTGACCGGACGCGAACCGGGGCGGGCGGTAGCGGAACCGCACCTTCCCCAGGACGAGTTCCTCGGGCACCGTGCCGTAGTCCGTGCTGTCCCCTCCCGCGTACGCGTTGTCCCCGAGCACCCACCAGCCGCCCTCGCGCCGCTCGGCCGCGCGCTTCACCACCAGCAGGTCCTGCTGGAACGGATGGCGTAGCACCACCACGTCACCCGCTCGGACCCGTGCGCCCCAATGCACCACCAGACGGTCACCGTGGTAAAGCGTGGGCACCATCGACGGGCCGGTCACCTCTGCGGCGCCCAACGGCACGACGGCCCTTCTCCGTTCGCTCTCCTGCGACAGCTCCGGCATCACCGGCACCTCCCCGGTTCTATCCTCCACGAGTATCAGTCTGGCCCTGGACTTTTGACCTAAGCCCATGGGGGCACTCGCGAAAACAGGTCTCTCACGGAGTAATGTCCCACCTGAGAAGACGATCACGAGGAAGGACCGCTGCATGCTTTCCCGCCTGTTTGCCCCCAAGGTAAAGGTCAGCGCCCACTGCGACCTGCCCTGCGGTGTGTACGACCCGGCTCAGGCCCGCATCGAGGCGGAGTCGGTCAAGGCCGTCCAGGAGAAGATGGCCGGCAACGACGACGCGCAGTTCCAGACGCGCGCCATCGGCATCAAGGAGCAGCGCGCGGAGCTCGCCAAGCACCACGTGTCGGTGCTCTGGAGCGACTACTTCAAGCCCCCGCACTTCGAGAAGTACCCGGAGCTGCACCAGCTGGTGAACGACACCCTCAAGGCCCTCTCGGCCGCCAAGGGCTCGTCGGACCCGGCCACGGGCCAGAAGGCGCTGGACTACATCGCCCAGATCGACAAGATCTTCTGGGAGACCAAGAAGGCCTGACCTCCAGCCCTTCAGTCCTTCGGTACGGACGAAAGCACCCGGCATCCGCGCGGAGCCGGGTGCTTTCGGCATTCTCTGCCCCTGCCTGCCCCTGCCTGCCCCGGCCTGCCCCGGCCTCAGGCCCGGTCGTGCACGGCCAGGTTCGCGGCGAAGCCCAGGAACGCCACCCCGCTGAGCTGTTCCAGGCGGCGGCGGAAGGCCGGCCGGCGGATGCGCTCGCCGAGGGCGGCGGCCGCGTAGGTGACGATCCAGTACCAGAGGGCGAGTTCGACGAGGTCGATCGCCGTGAGCAGCAGTGTCGTGCCGAAGACCGGTGCGCCCGCGGGGATGAACTGCGGGATCAGGCTCATGTAGAACAGCCCGGCCTTGGGGTTGAGCAGGTTCGTGCCGAGCCCCGCGCGGAAGGCCGCCCAGCGGTCCCGGGGCGCCGCCGGTTCGGCCGACTCGTCGCCCTGCGCCCGCGCCGGCTCCTTCTCCGCCCGGCGGCGTGCGCGCCACAGCGCCGTGCCGCCCAGCCATGCCAGGTAGACGGCGCCCCCGATGCGCAGGGCGTCGTACGCGAGATGCGAGGCCGTGAGCAGCGCCGTCAGGCCGATCGCCGTCGCCATGCCCCAGGCCAGGCAGCCGGTGAGGATGCCGAGCGCCGCGGCGAAGCCGCCGTCCCGGCCGTGGGCCACGGAAGTGCGCAGGACCAGGAGCGTGTCCAGGCCCGGCGTGACGTTGATGATCGCGGCGACGCCCGCGAACGCGAGTGCGGCGGTGAGCATGACACGGGAGGCTAGCCGCCCTCCGTGCCGTCGCGCCGCCGGATAAATCAGTTGCCCGCGCGGACCGGCCCTGCTGCACTCTCCGTACGCCTAGACCAGTCGAGGAGACGCAATGCGCCGTTTGTTCATGTCCGGCCAGAAGGGAATCGCCATCGACCCAGAGGACATGACACTCCGTGCATACGTCGAGCACGTCCAACACCCTGAACCTGGGGATCCTGGCGCATGTTGACGCCGGGAAGACCAGTCTGACCGAGCGGCTCCTGCACGCCGCCGGTGTCATCGACGAGATCGGTCGCGTCGATGCGGGAACCACCCGGACCGACTCACTCGCCCTGGAACGGCAGCGCGGGATCACGATCAAATCCGCCGTCGTCTCCTTCGCCGTCGACGACGTCACCGTCAATCTCATCGACACCCCCGGCCACCCGGACTTCATCGCCGAGGTGGAACGGGTGCTGAGCGTGCTCGACGGCGCCGTACTCGTCATCTCCGCCGTCGAGGGCGTCCAGGCGCAGACCCGGGTGCTCATGCGGACGCTGCGGCGGCTGCGCATCCCCACGATCATTTTCGTGAACAAGATCGACCGCCGCGGGGCCCGCTACGACCAAACGCTGCGCGGCATCGCGCGGCGGCTCGTGCCGGACATCGTGCCCATGGGCACGGTCACCGCCCCCGGCACCCGCGACGGGGCCTTCGTGCCCTACGCCGCCGGTGATCCCGCCTTCACCGCCCGCCTCGTCGACGTACTCGCCGCGCACGACGACGCCCTGCTCTCCGCGTACGTCGACGACGAGGCGGGCCTCTCCCCCGGGCGGCTGCGCGCCGCGCTCGGCACGCAGACCGGGCAGGCACTCGTCCACCCGGTGTTCTTCGGCTCGGCCGCCACCGGCGCCGGAATCGGCGCACTGATGGCGGGAATCCGGGAGTTGCTGCCCTCCGAGAACGGGACGCCGCGCGCCGGTGATCCCGTGTCCGGCACCGTGTTCAAGGTCGAGCGCGGGGACGCCGGGGAGAAGGTCGCCTACGTGCGGATGTTCGCGGGGACGGTCCGCACGCGGGACCGGCTGCCGTTCGGCGGCGGACGCGAGGGCAAGGTCACCGCGGTCAGCGTCTTCGACCGCGGGTCCGCCGCCGCGCGCGAGGGTGTCTCCGCCGGGCAGATCGGGAAGTTGTGGGGGCTCGGCGACATCCGGATCGGCGATGTCGTCGGCGTACCGCACGCGAAGGCGCGAAGGGGCGCGGCCGGACAGCACCACTTCTCGCCGCCCACCCTGGAGACCGTCGTCGTCCCCGTCAGGCCCGGTGACAGGGGCGCGCTGCATCTCGCGCTCGCCCAGCTCGCCGAGCAGGACCCGCTGATCAACCTGCGGCAGGACGATCTGCGCCAGGAGGTGTACGTGTCGCTGTACGGCGAGGTCCAGAAGGAGGTCATCCAGGCGACCCTCCTCGACGAGTACGGGATCGACGTCACGTTCCGCGAGACCACCACCATCTGCGTGGAGCGCGTGACGGGCAGCGGGTCCGCGTACGAGATCATCGACAAGGACGACAACCCCTTCCTGGCCACCGTCGGGCTGCGTGTCGATCCCGGACCGCCGGATTCCGGCGTGCAGTTCCGCCTGGAGGTGGAGCTCGGTTCGATGCCGTACGCGTTCTTCCGTGCCGTCGAGGAGAGCGTGCGGGAGACGCTGCTCCAGGGGGTGCACGGGTGGGAGGTCGGCGACTGCGTCGTCACCATGACGCACTCCGGTTACTGGCCGCGGCAGAGCCACGCGCACGGCACCTTCGACAAGAGCATGTCGAGCACGGCCGGAGACTTCCGGCAGCTGACCCCGCTGGTCCTGCTGAGCGCGCTACGGCGGGCGGGCACCGAGGTGCGCGAGCCGCTGCACCGTTTCGGGCTCAGCGTCCCGGACGACGTGTTCGGGCAGCTCCTGCCCGTGCTCTCCAGGCTGCGCGCGGTGCCGCACACCCAGACGGCACACGGCTCCTCGTACCTCGTCGAGGGCGAGATCCCGGCCGCCCGCGTGCACGAGCTGGAACAGCTGCTGCCCTCGCTGACGCGCGGAGAGGGCGAGCTGGAGTCCGCCTTCGAGCGGTACCAGCCGGTCCCGGGCGAGCCCCCGAACCGACCGCGCACCGACCGTAATCCGCTCTGCCGCAAGGAGTACCTGCGGGAGGTGGCGGGTGTCAGGCGCTGAGGCCGGGTGAATTATGGTCCACCGGTCACGTTCCCTCGCCGGGAGGTGTCAGAGACGTGACGAACGAAATCCCGCACGACTAAGCCCAGTTGGTCACTCGGAAACTCGGCCACTCGGAAATTCGGAGGAGAACAGCGATGAGCACGCAGACGACGGGTCCCCGCACGCCCGAGCAGCGCAAGCGCGACACCCTGCACCGGCTCACCCACGACGTGGACGCGTGGGTGGCGACGGCCGACCCGGACGGCGGGGCCCCGTACCTGGTCCCGCTGTCCTTCCGGTGGGAGGGCGAGAGCGAGAGCTTGCTGGTGGCCACTCCGGACGCCAGCGTCACCGGCCGCAACCTGCGGGCCTCGGGCAGAGCGCGGATCGGCGTCGGGCCGACCCGCGACGTCATCATGATCGAAGGGACCGTACGTGCCCTCGCCGACGGCGAGTTGACCCGCGAGGACCTTGACGCCTTCGCCGAGCGGACGGGCTTCGACCCGAGCAAGCTCGACACCCTGTACACCTACTTCCGCATCACTCCGCAGCGGATCCAGGCCTGGCGCGAGGCCGACGAGCTGGCGGGGCGGGAGTTGATGCGGGGCGGGCGCTGGACGGTGTGACGGCCCGCCGCGGGGTCAGTCCCGGCCGAGCACCGGTGCCAGCGCCTCGCGCAGGTCGTCGGGTCCCGTGTAGTGGAGCCCCACCATGCCGAGTGCGACCGCCGCGTCCACGTTCTCCTTGCGGTCGTCCACGAACAGGCAGCGCTCGGCGGGGACCCCGGCCCGCTCCAGGGCGATCTCGTAGATCCGGCGGTCCGGCTTGACGACGCCGACATCGGCGCTGCCGACGACGGTGTGCGCGAGGTCCGCGATGCCGAGTTCGGCCAGGTCGTCGTCGAGCCAGGGGGTCGCGTTCGTCACGAGCGCCACGTGCAGGTGCGCGCGGGCCCGCCGGAGGAGATCGACCACGGTCGCGTCGGCGGAGAACGCGGCCCCGGCGAGCGCGGTCCCCAGGGCGTGGCCGCGCTCGTACGGCACGCGGTCCGCGAGGCCGCGGGCTATCGCCTCCACCCACTCCTCCTTGCCCGTGTGCCCGAGCATCAGGGGCAGATCGGTCTCGGGCGCGAAGGCGATCTCGGCGGTGCTGCCGTGCGGGAGACCGGCGTCGCGCTCCATCGCCTCCATCTCCGACATGTCGTAGAAGCGGATCACGCCGTCGAGGTCGGTGAGCACGGCGTCGAAGGGCAGCGGCTGCGGCGGCTGCGCCGGCACCTGCCAGGTGAAGCGCAGCTTCTCCTTGGCGTCGGCGCCGATGCGGTCGTAGAAGCGGATGGCGCCCTCGTTCCACGCGGGCGTCTGCCACTGGACCTCGGCGAGGCCGAGGCGACGGGCCTCCGTGGCCACCGCGTCCATCAGCCGCTCGCCGAGCCCGAGGCCCCGGTGCCCGTCACGCAGGAAGAGGCAGTCCATGTGCAGATACTCGGCACCGTCCCAGGTGGAAACCTCCGGCGCACACGTGGCGTACCCGACGACCTCGCCGTCGCTCAGTTCGGCCACCAGACAACGCAGACGCGGGTCCGCTACCTCGAAGAGCAGGGCATGAAGACGCCGGTCGAGACCGGGCGCGGGCGGGGTGCCCTTCTCGTACGCGGCATGCTCGGCGACGAGTTCCACGATGCGGGGGAGATCGGCGGGGCGAGCGTGCCGGACGCCGAGGGGCCGTGCGGTACGCGCGTGATGGCCGTCGGCGAGGGCAAGGAGCCGATCGGCATCAACGGCCGACGGCAGTTCGTCAAGCTCGGTCATGTCCATGCGCCCATGATGCAACTGTCCACTGCTTCTTGTGATGCGGGTGTGCACCATGGCCACTACGGGTGGGCGCCGCCGCTTCGGACGCGCGCCATCGCTGACGGGTGTGTGTACCTCAGTCGTCCTCGGAGCGATCCGGCGCAGCCTCTGTGGCGGCCTCTGTGGCGGCCTTTGCTGCGGCTGCGGCTTCTTCCGCTGCTGCCACTTCGGCTACGGCGTCATCGGCTGCGGCAGCGGCTCCGATCGCAGCGGCCTCCGTCGCCGCGCCCTCTGTCGCCGCGACATCTCCGCGCCCTTCACGCACGCCTCGCCTCGGGCGCTTACCGCGCTTTCCGTACGCTCCATGCGCTCCGTGCGTTCCATGCCTGCCGCGCTCTTCGACTTCCTCGACACACGCGTCGCACAGCGGGTTGCGGCACGGGCCAGGTCCCCACACCGGGACGAACACCCCGAACGTCTTGCGCCGCTTGATGGCCGTACCGACAGGCCGTCCGCAGGTCGCGCACACCGGCTCGCTCTGCGGGCGGGGGCCGGACCGGCGCCCATCGCTGCCCATACGTCGAGAATATGGCGGGCGGCGCGGGCCGGATAGACACGGCGACGAAGTAGACGAACGCCTGTACCGCCGCGTCACACCCGGCGGATGCCCTCCGTGTCGAGTTCCCCCTCCACCACCTGCCGCGCGCATTCCGCGAGCCGCAGCCGGTTCGCCCGCGCGTGGCGCCGCAGGGCCCCGAAGGCCTCGTCGACCGTGCACCCCCACCGCTCCGCCAGCACGCCCTTGGCCTGCTCGATGGCGATCCGGCTGGTGAGGGCCTCCTGCAACTGGCCGCGCTCCGCCTCGCTCTTCTCCAGGGAACGCCGCTGGACGATCGTGATCGCCGCGACATCGGCGAGGGCCTGGGCGAGCGCGACCTCGTCATGACTCAGCACCCGCGGCTTCGCCTGGAACAGATTCAGCGTGCCGAGTACCTGTTCACCCTGCCCCAGGGGAAGCACCTGCGTCATCTCGTAGCCCGCTTCCCTGGCGCGCAGCGAGAACTGCGGCCACGCGGTGGTCGCCTCCAGGCCGCCGAGGGCGATGTTCGTGTGCGCCGTGCCCGAGCGGTAGCAGTCAAGGCACGGCCCCTGTTCCTGCTGCAGGGCAAACAGATCGAGCACCCAGGCGTGCTCGCCGGACGCGGCGACGAGCCGCAACTCGCCCCCCGCGTCGGCCAGCAGGACGCCCGCGGCCGAGACTCCGAGCAGTTCCACGCAGCGCACGGCAAGGCTCTGCAGGAACGCGGCGACATCGAAATCGCCGTTCAAGGAGTCGGCCACCTCCACGAACGCCTCCGCCAGAAGTCGTTCGCGGGACGTATCACCGGACACTTCTCGAATCATTTCGCGGGACATGAGGCGCGCCTCCCCCCTTCGGTGTGTCTACGGACAACACAGCGATGCTGCGAAGACCCTATGCGGACCCTATGCGAATTCGCCGGGCCCGCCACAGGGTGTGACAAAGGGCCGGGGCTCTCGCCACATGGGCCACAGCTGCGGGCCGTCCGGCAGATCGATGGCATTTCCAGTGAAGTGGAATCCGAGCCGTGTGTACAGCGCGCGGCTGCGGCTGTTGCTCGCCTCCAGATAGGCGTGCAGCCCCTCCCGGTCGCACCGTTCGAGCACGGACTCGATCAGTGCCGTGCCGAGCCCTTCGCCCTGCCGCCCGGGGCGCACACCGATCATGTGCAGGTACTGGTGGGGCCGGTCGGTCGGGTGCGCCTCGCCGGTGATCCGGCCTATCTCCTCGACCCGCGCGTTGTCCGGGTCGACGGCCGCGCGCAGCTGCGCGGGCCCCTCTTCTCCGCCCTCGTCCTCGCCGGCGGGGACGGACCACCACAGCGCGACGGCCGCGCCGTCCTGTGTGATGTCGACGAAGCCCTGGCTCAGGGCGAGGTCGAGGAAGGCTTCCATCAGGGCTCCGTGCCTGCGGCGGCGGTGCTCGTCGCCGGGGAAGACCCAACCGCTCACCGGATCGTCCTGGAACGCCTCGTCGAGCAACCGGACCACGTCCGCCCTGTCGCTCTCCCCGGCCCGCCGGATCACTACGCCCACAGCCGCCCCTTCAGCCCCTCGACCTGCCCCTCGGTCACGCTCAACTGCTCGCGATCCGCAACCGGTTGTGTCGGGTGCAGCCTAGGTGATCCGGCCACGGCACACGGGCGAGCCCCGCACCCTGACCGGATCTCGGGGGTGCGGGGCTCGTCGGTCATGCCGTGTTCAGTACGTACGCCGCGTCACGAACTCCGCGAGCGCCAGCAGGCTGCCGGCCGCCTCCGGGACGGGCACCGCGCGGGAGAGTTGGTTGAGCGCGCGGGACATCCGGTCGGCCGCCTGCATCAGCGCCCAGTCCTTGCCGCCGGCCGCCTCTACGGCGTGCGCGATGCGCTCCAGGTCGCCGTCGCTCTCGGAGCCGGGCGCCGGACGTCCGTACAACTCGGCAAGGTCGGCGGCGGCCCGGGTGCCCGAAGCCAGCGCCGCGACCACCGGCAGGGACTTCTTGCGGGCCGCGAGGTCGGCACGGGCGGGCTTCCCGGTGTGCCCCGGGTCGCCCCAGATGCCGATCACGTCGTCGATGAGCTGGAAGGCGAGCCCCGCCTCGCGGCCGAACCCGTCGAGCGCCTCCACCTCGCTGCGCCGCGCGCCCGCGTACAGCGCGCCGAGCGCGCAGGCGCAGCCGAGCAGCGCACCCGTCTTGGCCTCGGCCATGGCGAGGCACTCGTCGAGCGTGACCTCGCCCGGACCGCGCCGTTCGAAGGTGCTGTCCGCGTGCTGGCCCGCGCAGAGCTCCACCACGCAGGCGGCGAGCCGGGCCGCCGCCTCGCCCGCCCCGGGGTGCGGGTCCTCGGCGAGCAGCCGCTGCGCGAGCGCCTGCAACGCGTCACCGGCGAGGATCGCGTCGGCTTCGCCGAACACGGTCCAGGCGGTGGCCCGGTGTCTGCGGGTGGGGTCGCGGTCCATGACGTCGTCGTGCAGCAGCGTGAAGTTGTGGGTCAGCTCCACTGCCGCCGCGGCCCGGACGGCCATGGCCTGCTCCCCGCCGAGCGCCCGCACCGCGGCGAGCACCAGCGCGGGCCTGATCGCCTTGCCCGCGTGCCCGGCCGCCGGTGTGCCGTCCGCGTGTTCCCAGCCGAAGTGATAGCGCGCGATGCGGCGCATCCCGCCGGGCAGCGAGTCGACCGCCCTGCGCACCTCCGGGTCGACGCTCAGCCGCGCCGCTGTCAGGAGCTCCGCCGCTTCGGACGCCTCGTACCCTCCGTGCTGGTCGTGGGCCTCGAACTCTGCGGTGGGCCTCTGTTCGGCGGGGCCTTGCGCCCTCTCCGTCATGTCCGTCGTCGTGTCCGTCATTAACTCACCCCGGGGAGGATGCGGACGGTGGCGTTTCCTGGGCCTGTGGGCGCGTACGCATGGGGTGTACCCGGCAGCGCGCCCACAGACACGGGCTCACTGCCAGCGGCCGATCTCGACGTTCTCCAAGATGCCGAGGGCGTCCGGCACGAGGACCGCCGCCGAGTAGTACGTCGACACGAGGTACGACATGATCGCCTGCTCGCTGATCCCCATGAAGCGCACGGAGAGACTCGGCTCGATCTCGTCCGGGATGCCGGTCTGGTGCAGGCCTACTACGCCCTGCTCCTCCTCCCCCGTACGCATGCAGATGATCGAGGTGGTGCGGGCGTCGCTGACCGGGATCTTGTTGCACGGGAAGATCGGCACCCCGCGCCAGGTGGGGATGCGGCTGCCCGCCATCTCGATGGTCTCCGGCACGAGCCCGCGCTTGTTGAGCTCGCGGCCGAACGCCGAGATCGCCCGCGGGTGGGCCAGGAAGAGCTTCGATCCCCGCCTGCGGCTGAGCAGCTCGTCCATGTCGTCCGGGCCCGGCACACCGTCGTGCGGCTGCAGCCGCTGGTCGTACTCGCAGTTGTTGAGCAGCCCGAACTCGCGGTTGTTGATCAGCTCGTGCTCCTGGCGCTCCTTGAGCGCCTCGACCGTCAGCCGCAACTGCTGCTCGGTCTGGTTCATCGGCTGGTTGTAGAGGTCGGCCACGCGCGTGTGGACGCGCAGGACGGTCTGGGCGACGCTCAGTTCGTACTCACGGGGGGCCGCTTCGTAGTCGACGTAGGTGCCCGGCAGAACTGCTTCGCCGACGTGTCCCGCGGAGAGGTCGATGGGCGCCTCTCCGTAGTTGTTCGTCCGCTGGGCCGGGATGGCCCGCAGCCGCTGCAGGTGCTCGCGCAGCGAGTCCGTGCGTTCCGCGACCTGCTCCAGGTCCTGGCGTGGCAGCGTGAGCACGGTGCACGCGGTCACCGCTCGTGTCGTGTACTCCCAGATGGCCTCGGGGTCGAGCAGTGCCTGCTCGCCGAAGTACGAGCCGTCGGCGAGGGAGCCGAGGACCGTGTCGTCGCCGTACGGACCGGTGCCGATCTTCTCGACCCTGCCGTGCGCGAGCAGGAACACCTCGTCGGCCTGGCTGCCGAACGAGGTGATGACCGCGCCCGGAGCGAACTCGCGCTGCTGGCAGCGCTGGGCCAGCTCTCCCAGGACATCGGCGTCCTCGTAGTCCCTGAAGACCGGCAGCTCGCCGAGTTCCGCGGGGATGACCTGCACCCGGTCCCCGGTCTTCACGAACGTCACGCGGCCGTCCCCGACCGCGTAGCTCAGCCTCCGGTTCACCCGGTACGTGCCGCCCTGCACCTGCACCCACGGCAGCGTCCGCAGGAGCCAGCGCGAGCTGATCTCCTGCATCTGCGGCACGGACTTGGTGGTGGTGGCCAGATTCCGCGCGGCTGATGTGCCCAAGCTCTGCTGCGGCTCGGCCTGCTCCGCACGGACCTCTTCGCCTACCGACATTTCCACTGCCTCCCGCTCAAGCGCTGATGTGCGCCGACAACCCTTCCAGCACTCAGAGTGTTCGCGCCATTACACAAACGAGCGGGGTTGGATCACGCGTAGACGGGGCATCCGCCCGCGAGCCCGGGGAACCCCAAGATCCGCGCACCCGTTGAACAAGACACGACGACGGATAGCATCTGTACCGATATGCACCACTCCGCACCAATCCGTAGGAGACAGCAATGGCAGGCTTCCTGGATCGCGCCAAGGAACAGGCGCAGCGCGGACTCACCCAGGGCAAGCAGAAGATCGACGAGGTCCAGGCGCAGCGCACGGGCGGAGATCTCCTGAAGAAGCTGGGCGCGGCGTATTACGCGCAGCAGCACGGCGAGGGCACCCCTCAGGCCACTCAGCAGGCACTTCAGGCACTCGAGGCCCACATCGCCACGAACGGCGACGCGTTCCTGCACGGCGGCGATCACCGCGGCTGACGAAATCGGCTCGCACGGTGCCCGAACAGTCACGGAATAACTCCGAACGGCTGGTCCGGGCACCGTCGGTGCGGGTAAAAGCGGCGTACAAGACGGTGCGCGACCGGCGGCCGTCGTGCTCCGCAAAGGAGTCGGCCATGGCCCCACCCATGTCCGCGAGCAAGTTCCTCGCTGCGCTCAAGGACGAAGGTGTGACGGTCGTCGAAGTCGGCGACTGGCGTCATCACAACCGCAACCACAAGGGCCCGTGGGGCCCCGTACACGGCATCGTGATCCACCACACGGTCACCTCGGGCAGCGAGCGGACGGTGGAGATCTGCCGCGAGGGGCACCCCTCGCTGCCCGGCCCGCTCTGTCACGGCGTCATCACCAAGGACGGCCGCGTCCACCTCGTCGGTTACGGCCGCGCCAACCACGCGGGCAACGGCGACGACGACGTCCTGCGCGCGGTCATCGCCGAGAAGGCGCTCCCGCCGGACAACGAAGCGAACACCGACGGAAACCGCCACTTCTACGGCTTCGAGTGCGAGAACCTCGGCGACGGCGAGGATCCCTGGCCCGAGGCGCAGCTGGACGCGATCGAGAGGGTCTCGGCGGCCGTCTGCCGCCATCACGGCTGGACCCAGCGCTCGGTGATCGGCCACCTGGAGTGGCAGCCGGGCAAGGTGGATCCCAGGGGCTTCACCATGAAGTCCATGCGGGCACGCATCGAGGAGCGCCTCAAGTAGGCCGAGGGGCGCCTCACGCAGACCGGGGAGCGCCTCGCGCAGACAGACCCGCGCCCGTGCCCGCCGGCACGGTGCCGGGCAGAATGGCGGGGTGAGCACCACCCCGCCGACCACCCCGCGCCCGCGGCTCCCGTCCCCGCTCCAGGAGCTCCGGGACGAGCGGTTCTCGCGGCACGGGGTCACCCTCGCCCTCAAGCGGGACGACCTGATCCATCCCGACCTGCCGGGCAACAAGTACCGCAAGCTCTTCCTGAACCTGGACGCCGCCGTCGCAGCGGGCCACAGGACCCTGCTGACGTTCGGCGGCGCCTACTCCAACCACCTCAGGGCGACCGCCGCGGCGGGCCGCCTCCTCGGCATGGAGACCGTCGGCCTGGTCCGCGGCGACGAACTCGCCGGGCGCCCCCTGAACCCGTCGCTGACGCAATGCGCGGCCGACGGGATGCGCCTGTACTTCGTCGACCGGTCGGCCTACCGCAGGAAGACCGATCCGGAGATCCTGGCCTCCCTCGTGCGCGCGTCGGGCGCCGAGAACCCCTACGTCATCCCCGAAGGCGGCAGCAACGCCCTGGCCGTAAGGGGCTGCACGGCCCTGGGCGAGGAGCTGCGCGACCGTACGGACACGGCGGCCGTGGCCTGCGGTACCGGCGGCACCCTGGCCGGAATGGCGGCGGGCCTCGCCCCGGACCAGCGCGCGCTCGGCATACCCGTGCTCAAGGGCGGCTTCCTCGGCCCCGACATACGGGCGCTGCAAGAGCGGGCCCTCGGCGCCCCCACCGCCAACTGGCACCTGGACGAACGCTTCCACTTCGGCGGCTACGCCCGCACGCCGCCCGAACTCACCGCGTTCGCAAACGACTTCGAGGACCGGCACGGCCTCTCCGTGGAGCGCGTCTACGTGGCCAAGCTCCTGTACGCGCTGACGGCCCTCTCCGAAGAGGGCGCGTTTCCGCCCGGCACCAGGGTCACCGCCGTGATCACCGCGACGGAACCGGCGGCCCCCGAGGCTCAGTCCTCGACCTCCCGGTAGGCCGCCGCCTCCTCCAGGTCCAGCTTCCGCAGCAGCGTCCGCATCATCTCGTCGTCGATGCGCCGCTCGTCGCGCATCGTCACGAACACCTCCCGCTCCGCCGCGATCGCCTCCCTGGCGAGCCTGCGGTAGGTGTCGTCGGCGGACTCCCCCGTCACCGGGTTGGACTGACCGAGCCGTTCCCACACGGAGTTGCGGCGCCGCTCGAGGACGGTGCGCAGGCGGTCCTGGAGGGGCTGCGGGAGGCGATTGCGCTCGTCCTCCATGAGTTCGTCCACCCGCCGCTCCGCGGCCTGCGAGGCGGCGTTCTGCGCCTGCGCCTCCGCGAGCGTCTGCGCCTGCGCGTCCCGCCCCGGCAGTTTCAGGACCCGGATGAGCCACGGCAGCGAGAGCCCCTGCACGACCAGCGTCCCGATCACCGTGGTGAACGTCAGGAACAGCACGAGGTCGCGCGCCGGAAACGGCTCCCCGTCGTCCATGACGAGCGGGATGGAGAAGGCGATCGCCAGCGACACCACCCCGCGCATCCCGGCCCAGCTGACGATCAGCGGCCGCCGCCAGTCCATGTCGTTCTCGCGCTCCTTGATGCGCTTCGACAGCATCCGAGGCAGATAGGTGGCCGGATACGACCACACGAAGCGCGCGAGCACGACGAAGAAGAAGACACCCAGGGCGTACCAGGTGACCTGCGGGCCGCCGTACTCGCCGAGTCCCTCGACCACGAGCGGCAGTTGCAGGCCGATGAGCGCGAAGACCGCCGACTCCAGGATGAACGCGACCACCTTCCACACGGCGGCCTCCTGGAGCCGTGTCTCGAAGTCGACCTCCCAGGAGCGGTGCCCGAGGAACAGGGCGACGACGACCACGGCGAGCACTCCGGAGGCCCCGACCTGCTCGGCGGCCGCGTACGCGACGAAGGGGATCAGCAAGGAGAGGGTGTTCTGCAGCATCGCCTCCTTCATGTGCCGCCGCAGCCAGTGCAGGGGCACCATCAGAACCAGCCCGACACCGACGCCGCCTACCGCGGCCACCAGGAACTCCCTGATCCCGCCGCCCCAGCTCGCGCCCTCGCCGACCGCCGCCGCCAGGGCGACCTTGTAGGCGGTGATCGCGGTCGCGTCGTTCACCAGCGACTCGCCCTGGAGGATCGTGGTGATCCGCGACGGCAGCCCCACCTTCCGCGCGATGGCCGTGGCCGCCACCGCGTCCGGCGGCGCGATCACGGCCCCGAGGACCAGGGCCGCGGTCAGCGGCAGATCGGGGATCAGCAGATACGCGAGATACCCGACGGCGAGGGTCGCGAACAGCGTGTAGCCGACCGAGAGCAGCGCCACGGGTCTGATGTTGGCGCGCAGGTCGAGGTACGAGCTCTCCAGGGCCGCGGTGTGCAGCAGGGGCGGCAGGATCAGCGGCAGCACGATGTGCGGGTCCAGGTGGTAGTCCGGGACCCCCGGCACGTACGCGGCGACGAGTCCCGCCGCGACGAGGAGCAGCGGCGCGGGCACCGGTGTCCGGCGCGCGGCTCCGGCCACGGCGGCACTCGCCGCGATCAGTGCCACCAGGGGCAGTACGTCCATGGGTCAGGCCCTCCGCGATACGCGATCCCGTCGTAACCTGGCAATCATGAACGAGTGCCCGCATGTGGCAACGCTGCCGCACCCCGAACCAGCGCCGCTGAGCGAGACCTGCGTCGAGTGCCTGGCCGCCGGCAGTCACCCGGTGCAACTGCGGCTGTGCCTGGACTGCGGGCATGTGGGCTGCTGCGACTCCTCGCCCTTCCGGCACGCGACGGAGCACTTCAAGGACACCGGGCATGCGGTCATGAGGACCTTCGAACCGGGTGAGAGCTGGCGTTGGTGCTTCGTGGACGGTTCGATCGTCTGACGCCTGGGTACGTCAACCCGGCGCCCGTACTCTCCAATTGGGACCGCGAGACCCCTAGCCACTCTCCGTACCCTTAGGCTTACTATGAGTGACAGCAACGGAGCGGGGTCCCCGGGACACGTAACTGGGGAGCGCGGTAGCGTCACCGCAGAACTACGTGGTGCGTTACCCGTGTGACGCAGTCCGGACCGCCGTCTGACGGCGGACCTGGAGCCCCGAAAGTGCTTGTACCACCTTGGAGGTGAGGGTGTCCCAGATCGCAGGCGAGCCCGGGAATCAGGACTTCGTCGAGGTCCGCCTTCCGGCTGCGGGTGCCTACCTGTCGGTGCTGCGTACGGCCACGGCCGGTCTCGCGGCGCGTTTGGACTTCACTCTCGACGAGATCGAGGACCTGCGCATCGCGGTCGACGAGGCCTGCGCGATCCTGCTCCAGCAGGCCGTGCCGGGTTCGGTGCTCAGCTGCGTCTTCCGGCTCGTCGACGACTCGCTGGAGGTGACCGTCTCGGCGCCGACCACCGACGGCCGGGCCCCGGAACGGGACACCTTCGCCTGGACAGTGCTGTCCGCCCTCGCGGGTCAGGTCGACTCCTCCGTGGCGGAGGACAACACCGTCTCGATCAGCCTCTACAAGAAGCGCGGCGCGGGACCCGGGCCGGCGTGAGGGACGGGGAGGGGCCGGTGCGGGAGGAAGAGCGCGGCACACGGGATCTGCCCCCTGGTCGGGGAGGAACGCCGATGACGGGGCGCGACGCTCCGGTGGAGCCGGCGCTCACAGGCATCCCCGAGCAGCAGGCCAGGCCGCACCCGGAGGATCCGGAGCAGCCGGGCCCGCCGACCGTGGCCGATGCGTCGGAGCAGACAGAGCCGACCGCCCTGGAGGAGCGCGCCAAGCCCTCCGCCCGGGGCGGCGCGCAACGGGCGGGATACATGAGCGAACACGGTGAGCGTCAGCACACCCGGCACGATCCGCAGGACCGCAGCGGCGCACGCGCGATGTTCATCGAGCTGCGCACCCTGGAGAACGGCAGCGCCGCGTACGCCGAGCTGCGCAACAAGCTGGTCCGCATGCACCTGCCGCTCGTCGAGCACCTGGCCCGCCGCTTCCGCAACCGCGGCGAGCCCCTCGACGACCTCACGCAGGTCGCCACCATCGGCCTGATCAAGTCCGTGGACCGCTTCGACCCGGAGCGCGGCGTCGAGTTCTCCACGTACGCGACACCCACGGTCGTCGGCGAGATCAAGCGGCACTTCCGTGACAAGGGGTGGGCGGTCAGAGTGCCGCGTCGCCTCCAGGAGCTCAGGCTCGCCCTGACCACGGCGACCGCCGAGCTCTCCCAGCAGCACGGCCGCTCCCCCACGGTGCACGAGCTCGCGGAGAAGCTGGCCATCTCCGAAGAGGAGGTCCTTGAGGGTCTGGAGTCCGCCAACGCGTACTCCACGCTGTCCCTGGACGTCCCGGACACGGACGACGAGTCCCCGGCGGTCGCCGACACCCTGGGCGCGGAGGACGAGGCCCTGGAGGGCGTCGAGTACAGGGAGTCCCTCAAACCGCTCCTGGAAGACCTTCCACCGCGCGAGAAGCGCATCCTGCTGCTGCGGTTCTTCGGAAACATGACGCAGTCGCAGATCGCCCAGGAGGTCGGCATCTCCCAGATGCACGTCTCCCGGCTCCTCGCCCGCACACTCGCGCAGCTGCGCGAGAAGCTCCTCGTCGAGGAGTGACGAAGGAGCAGGCCGCCCCTCCGGGCCTGCTCCTTCGGGACGTCTGGTGCCGGACGGCTACTTCCCGCCGTCCTGTGCGTTCCCCGGCCCCCGGATGCCGAGGGCCTCGGTGGTGGCGGGATTGACCAGCAGGACGAGCGCGGCCACCGCGACGGCGGCGAGCGCGATACCGGCCGGGATGGCCATGCTGTCGGCCTGCAACAGCTGCCAGGCCACCGGAAGCGCCATGATCTGCGTGATGATCGCGGGCCCCCGGCTCCAGCCGCGGCGGAGCAGGAGGCCGCGGGCGGCGAGCAGCGGCAGCAGCGCGAGGACGATCAGCGTGACGCCGCCCGTGGTGGCCTGTTCCGGGTTGTCGGGATCACCCGCGAGACCCATGACGAGCATGTAGACACCGGCGGCGATGAGCGCGACGCCCTCCAGCGCGGCGAGGGCCGCCGCGGCCGTCAGACGTCCGGGCCGCGGGCCGGTTTCCGGGGCTTCGGGGGTGGGGTTCCGCTCAGTACTCACCCTTGCAGGGTAGCTGTGCGTGTCCGCGGACCGGCCCCCGGTCCGACCCCCTCGGTCTAGGCCAGTTCAGGACAGCTAGGTACCCTGCTTCGCATGCGTGCACTTCTTGTGGTCAACCCGGCGGCAACCACCACCAGCGCGCGCACGCGTGACGTACTGATTCATGCGCTGGCGAGCGAGATGAAACTCGAGGCGGTCACCACGGAGTACCGCGGTCACGCCCGGGACCTCGGCAGACAGGCGGCGGAGAGCAAGGACATCGAGCTCGTCGTCGCACTCGGCGGGGACGGCACCGTCAACGAAGTCGTCAACGGCCTGCTGCACAACGGGCCCGACCCGGACCGGCTGCCCCGCCTGGCGGTCGTCCCCGGCGGCTCCACGAATGTCTTCGCCCGCGCCCTGGGTCTGCCCAACGACGCCGTGGAGGCGACCGGCGCCCTGCTCGACGCGCTGCGTGAGGGAAGCGAACGCACGGTGAGCCTGGGCCGGGTGTCGGGAACGCCCGGCACGGAGGACGAAGCGGTCCCCGCGCGCTGGTTCACGTTCGCCGCGGGCTTCGGTTTCGACGCCGGAGTGGTGGGCCGGGTCGAACAGCAGAGGGAACGCGGCAAGCGGTCCACCCACGCGCTTTATTTGCGCCAGGTGTTCCGTCAGTTCCTCGACGAGCCGCACCGCAGACACGGGATGATCACGCTGGAGCGGGCCGGCGAGGACCCGGTGACCGACCTCGTGCTCTCCATAGTCTGCAACACCTCTCCCTACACCTACCTGGGCAATCGTCCGATGTACGCGTCCCCGCGGGCCTCCTTCGACACCGGCCTCGATGTGCTCGGACTGAGCAAGCTGTCCACCGGCGCGGTGGCCCGTTACGGCACCCAGCTCCTGACCTCGACGCCCGATCGCGGACCTCACGGCAAGCACGCGGTTACGCTCCATGACCTCACCGACTTCACCTTGCATTCGAAGGTGCCGCTGCCCCTTCAGATGGACGGCGACCACCTGGGACTGCGCACGAGCGTGACGTTCACAGGCGTACGCCGTGCACTGCGTGTGATTGTGTGAGTAGAAGGGCCCAAAGTCCTTTCACTCGAACGTTTAGGCCAGGCTCCACCCCATGGAAGTACGGCTGTGACCCAGTCGACACTGAGGAATCAAAAAAAACTTCCCGGAAGGGGTTGTATCCGCCGCCGAGGTTTGCGAATCTCTACATGGCGATCGGGACGGCCCGCAACATCGGCCCCACAGAGAGCCAGAACCCCCTCCTCAACACATAGGACATCGTCGCGTTTGTGACGGAAGTCCCTTCCGTTGTCGAGGGATTCGTGAAAGCGTTCACATTCACAAGCAACTTGCATGTAATACCAAGGAGAGGTAGCAGCCATGGACTGGCGTCACAACGCCGTTTGCCGCGAGGAAGACCCCGAGCTCTTCTTCCCCATCGGCAACACCGGTCCTGCGCTGCTGCAGATCGAGGAAGCCAAGGCCGTCTGCCGCCGCTGCCCCGTCATGGAGCAGTGCCTGCAGTGGGCGCTCGAGTCCGGCCAGGACTCCGGCGTCTGGGGTGGCCTCAGCGAGGACGAGCGCCGTGCAATGAAGCGCCGCGCCGCTCGCAACCGTGCACGCCAGGCCAGCGCCTGACGCTCACGCCCCCCACGAGCCTGAGCCCGGCGGCGCGTACAGCGAGTACGCATCTCCCGCCCCCGAGCCGCAGCCGCGCAGTACCCCCGATGCGCAACGCAACGTGAGCAGTGAGCCCCGGACCACTTAGGTCCGGGGCTCACTGCTTTGCGTATGCGGTGTTTCCGTCCGCGAGTTCTCGTGAGCGCTCGCGATCTCTCGTACGCGAGTGCGCTATTTGTCGCCGCGTACCGGGATGTCGAGGACGACCTGTGTGCCGCGCTCCGGAGCCCGGACCATGTCGAACGTGCCGCCCATCTCGCCCTCGACCAGGGTGCGGACGATCTGCAGGCCGAGGTTGCCCGAGCGGTGCGGATCGAAGCCCTCGGGCAGACCGACGCCGTCGTCCTGGACGGTGATGAGGAGACGCCCGTCCTTGCTGGTGCCGCCGCGTACGGCGGAGACCTCGACCGTGCCGGTGTCGCCTTCCTGGAAGCCGTGCTCCAGGGCGTTCTGCAGGACCTCGGTGAGGACCATCGAGAGCGGGGTCGCGACCTCGGCGTCCAGGATGCCGAAGCGTCCGGTACGCCGGCCGGTGACCTTGCCGGGCGAGATCTCGGCGACCATCGCGAGGACGCGGTCGGCGATCTCGTCGAACTCCACGCGCTCGTCCAGATTCTGGGACAGCGTCTCGTGCACGATCGCGATCGAACCCACGCGGCGCACGGCCTCTTCGAGAGCTTCACGGCCGGTGACGGAGTCGATGCGGCGCGCCTGGAGGCGAAGGAGAGCGGCCACCGTCTGGAGGTTGTTCTTCACCCGGTGGTGGATCTCCCGGATGGTCGCGTCCTTGGTGATCAACTCCCGCTCCCGGCGACGCAGTTCGGTGACGTCGCGCAGCAGTACGAGCGAACCGATCCGCGGGCCCTTGGGCTTGAGCGGGATCGCGCGGAGCTGGATCACTCCGTCACCGCCCTCGATCTCGAACTCGCGGGGCGCCCAGCCGCTGGCGACCTTGGCCAGCGCCTCGTCCACCGGGCCGCGGGACGGGGCGAGTTCGGCCGTCGCCGTGCCGAGGTGGTGGCCGACCAGGTCGGCGGCGAGGCCGAGGCGGTGGTAGGCCGACAGCGCGTTCGGTGACGCGTACTGGACGATGCCGTCGGCGTCGAGGCGGAGCAGGCCGTCGCCCACGCGCGGGGACGCGTCCATGTCGACCTGCTGGCCGGGGAACGGGAAGGAGCCGGCGGCGATCATCTGGGCCAAGTCGGACGCCGACTGGAGGTAGGTCAGTTCGAGGCGCGAAGGAGTGCGCACCGTGAGCAGGTTCGTGTTGCGGGCGATGACACCCAGGACGCGTCCTTCCCTGCGTACGGGAATGGACTCGACCCGCACCGGGACCTCCTCGCGCCACTCGGGGTCGCCCTCGCGCACGATGCGGCCCTCGTCCAGGGCGGCGTCGAGCAGCGGGCGCCGGCCGCGCGGGACGAGGTGGCCGACCATGTCGTCCTGGTAGGAGGTGGGGCCGGTGTTGGGCCGCATCTGCGCCACGGAGACATAGCGGGTGCCGTCGCGGGTGGGAACCCACAGCACGAGGTCGGCGAAGGAGAGGTCGGAGAGCAGTTGCCACTCCGAGACCAGCAGGTGCAGCCACTCGAGATCGGAGTCACCGAGAGCGGTGTGCTGGCGGACGAGGTCGTTCATGGAGGGCACGTGTGCGAGCGTACCTGGCGGGTCCGGCGGGGCCGCTCCGGGAGATTCGCGGCGGGCCCCGGCGCCTTCCCGACGAGCCGCGGCGCCAGGACGGGACCCTCAACCCGCCCACGGCACCGCAGCCCTTCAGGAACACCGACCACCGGAATGTGCGGTACCGGACGGCCGGTCGGAGGATCCGACACGGTCAGGGCAGAGAGTGCCGGCTCCTCGGTCCGCCCTCCTGTGCGGGAAGGACGGATGCTTTACCAACGCATTGTGGACTAGACCATTCACCTGTGTCTACGCGTCGGCAGATGTTTGTTGTCGTCTCTTTCTCTCTCCGGGCGGAGGCGGGCCGGCTCTGCTAGATTGGTCTATACCACATTGACTCCGTGAGTCCCCTCTCCAGATCGGCAGGCCCAGCGTGGAAGTTGTCATCGTCCCGGACGCCAAGGCAGGCGGCGAGCTCATCGCGGAGGCCATGGCCGCCTTGGTGCGCCGCAAGCCTGACGCCCTGCTCGGTGTCGCCACCGGATCCACCCCGCTGCCCATCTACGAAGCCCTTGCCGCGAAGGTCGCCTCCGGTGCCGTGGATGCCTCGCGGGCGCGGATCTGCCAGCTCGACGAGTACGTGGGGCTGCCCGCCGGGCACCCCGAGTCCTATCGCTCCGTGGTGCTGCGCGAGGTCGTCGAGCCGCTGGGGCTCGACGAGAAGTCCTTCATGGGGCCCGACGGCACCGCCAAGGACGTCCAGGCCGCCTGCGATGCGTACGACAAGGCGCTCGCGGCGGCCGGCGGTGTGGATCTCCAGCTCCTCGGGATCGGCACCGACGGGCACATCGGGTTCAACGAACCGTGCTCCTCGCTCGCCTCGCGTACGCGCATCAAGACGCTGACGGAGCAGACGCGGGTGGACAACGCGCGCTTCTTCGACGGGGACATCGAGCAGGTCCCGCACCACGTGATCACCCAGGGGATCGGGACGATCCTGGAGGCCCGGCATCTGGTGCTGCTCGCCACGGGTGAGGGCAAGGCGGACGCGGTGGCCGCGACGGTGGAGGGTCCCGTGGCCGCGGTGGTTCCGGCCTCGGCTCTGCAGTTGCACCCGCATGCGACGGTCGTCGTGGACGAGGCGGCTGCGTCCAAGCTGAAGCTCGGGGAGTACTTCCGGGCCACGTATGCGGCGAAGCCTGATTGGCAGGGTCTGTAGGTTGCGCGAAGGTGCCGGGTGCCCCTTTTACTGGGGCGCCCGGCACCTTCCGTTTGTTGTTTCTCCGCGGGTGCGTGGGGGCTGATCGCGCAGTTCCCCGCGCCCCTTACGGGGCGCTTCCTACGCCCCCGTGATGACCTCCGCCGCCGCCAGGCCGCAGACCCTTGCCGCGCCGTGCGTCGCGATGTGGAGGGAGCCCGTCGGGGGTGACTGGGGGACGCCCATTTCGACCACGATCGTGTCGGGGCGGGCGGACAGGAGCGTGTTCAGGGCCTCCGTCATCCACGCGTGGCGGTGGGCGTCGCGGACCACGGCCACGACGCGCCGCTCCCCCGCCTCCGCGAGGGCCAGCGCACCGGCGTCGGCACCCGTGAAGCTGCCCGTCTCCGTGCCCGGGAGCAGGCGGGCCAGTTCGGCGGCCACGCCCCACGGGGTCTCGTCCCCCACCGCGATGTTGGCCATCGGGGTGAAGGCCGCGACGAACGGCGCTTCGGTGAGCGGCGCCGTGTAGGACTCGCCCCGGGTGACCGTCAGGGCGCGGCGGGCCGCGACCAGGCCGATCTCGGTGCCGGGCGCGCCCCCCGAACGCTCGGCCGCGCCCGACACCGAAGTCCAGTGGGCAAGCGCCCGTACGCGCGTGGCCGCGTCGGCGAGGCGCTCCTCGGAGAGCTCGCCCGAGCGGACGGCCCCGACCAGCGCGTCACGCAGCCGCAGCACCGTGTCGTCGTCCGCGAGACCGCCGCCCACGCAGATCGCGTCGGCGCCCGCGGCGATGGCGAGGACGCTGCCGCGTTCGATGCCGTACGTGGCGGAGATGGCCTGCATCTCCATGCCGTCGGTGACGATCAGGCCGTCGTAGCCCAGTTCCTCGCGCAGGATGCCCGTCAGGATGCGGCGCGAGAGCGTCGCCGGGTACTCCGCGTCCAGGGACGGGACGAGGATGTGGGCGCTCATCACGGCGCGCGAGCCCGCGGCGATCGCGGCCCGGAACGGCGCGAGGTCACGTGCCCGGAGCACCTCGGGGTCGACACCGATGCGCGGCACGGCGTGGTGCGAGTCGACCGCGGTGTCGCCGTGCCCGGGGAAGTGCTTGGTGCAGGCCGCGACGCCGGCGGACTGCAGCCCCTCGACGTACGCGGCGGTGTGCCGGGCCACCAGGAGCGGGTCCGAGCCGAAGGAGCGTACGCCGATGACGGGGTTGTCCGGGTTGGAATTGACGTCGGCGGACGGCGCCCAGTTGAGGTTGACGCCGCACGCGGCGAGCCGGCGGCCCAGCTCGGCGGCCACGTCACGGGTGAGCTCCGTGTCGTCGACCGCGCCGAGCGCGTGGTTGCCGGGGAAGGAGGAGCCGGAGCGGACCTCCAGGCGGGTCACGTCACCGCCCTCCTCGTCGATGGCGACCAGGACGTCGTCGCACTCGGCGCGCAACTGCGCCGTAAGTGCGGCCAGCTGTTCGGGCGAGGCGATGTTGCGGCCGAAGAGGCCGACCGAGGCGAGCCCTTCGCCGATCCTGCGGAGCAGCCAGTCCGGCGCGCTGGTCCCGACGAAGCCGGGCTGCAGCACAGTCAGGGCGTTGCGGGTCAGAGTGTCGGTGGGGCTGGTGAGTGTCGTCATATGGCGGTTATCCCTTCACGGCACCGTCGGTCAGACCGCTGACGGCCCTGCGCTGCAGGAAGACGAAGAGGACGAAGATCGGGACGGCGAAGAGCGAGGCGGCGGCCATGGTGGCGCCCCAGTCGTCGCCGAAGGCGGTCTGGAAGCCGGACAGCCAGACGGGAAGCGTCTTGGCCTCCGCCTCCTTGTTGAGGACAAGGACGAGCGGGAATTCGTTCCAGGCGGTGATGAAGCCGAAGAGCGAGGTGGACATCAGGCCCGGCGCGAGCAGCGGCAGGATCACCCGGCGGAACGCCTGCATCCGGGTACAGCCGTCGACCATCGCCGACTCCTCGAGCTCGCGCGGCACCGCGGCGACGAAGCCGCGCAGCGTCAGGAGCGTGAAGGGCAGGATCATCACCATGTAGAAGAGGGTGAGCGGAATCAGGCTGTTCAGCATGTCGGCGTCACGCACGATGATGTAGATCGCGATGACCATGACTTCCCAGGGCGCCATCTGGGCCAGCATGAAGCCGATGATGAAGCCCTTGCGGCCCTTGAACCGCATCCGGGCGAGCGCGAACGCCGACGCGAGGCCGATGATCAGCGAGAACACCACGGCGAGCAGCGTGACGGTGAGGGAATTGCCGACCATCGTCCAGAAGTGGTCGGCGTTCACGGCCGTCTTGAAGTGCTCGAACGTCACGTCGGTCGGGATCCACACCGGGTTCTCGCTGATGATGTCGCCGGTCGGCTTGAAGGCCGTGGCGAACATCCAGTAGACCGGGAAGACGAGGACGACGAAGAGTACGACGGCCACCGCGTTGGGCCAGATGCGGCGAAACCTCGACGAAGCAGTGCGCGTCACAGCTCGTCCTCCTCTTGCTTGAGCACGATCCGCAGGTAGAAGGCGGTCAGGGCCAGCAGGATGACGATGGTGAGCAGCGCGATGGCCGCACCCATGCCGAAGTGCTGGTTGCCCATGCCCTCGATGTAGGCGTAGACGGGCAGGATCTCGGTGAGCCGGTCGGGGCCGCCCTCGTTGAGCGCCATGACCTGCGCGAACGCCTTGAAGACCCAGATGATCTCAAGGAACGTAGTCGCGTAGAGGAAGGGGCGCAGATAGGGCAGCGTGACGTTCGTGAAGCCCTTCCAGGCTCCGGCGCCGTCGAGCGACGCGGCCTCGTAGAGCTCCTTGGGGATCACCGTCGTCGCGGCGTACAGGTTGATCGCCACGAAGGGGACGGACATCCAGACGATCAGCACGATGACCACGAAGAACGTGGAGTACTGGCTGCCCATCCAGTCGTAGTCGGCCATCGAGTGCCAGCCGGCCTTGTCGAGGACCCAGTTGACGACGCCGAAGCGCTGGGCGAACAGCCACTGGTAGACGGTCGTGGCCGCGATGACCGGCATGGCCCAGGCGAGTACGAGACCGACCAGGAGGAACGTCCGCATCCGCTTGCCGAGCCGTGCGAGCAGCAGGCCTATCAGGGTGCCGATCACCATGATCAGTGCGACGTTGACCGCGGTGAACGCGATCGAGCGGCCGGTGACCCGCCAGAAGTCCGCCCCGCTGAGGACCTCCTTGTAATTGTCGATCCCGTTCCACTCCGTGAGGTGGAGGATGAACTGCCTCATGTTGAGGTTCTGGAACGACAGGATCCCGTTGTTGACCAGCGGCCAGCCGAGGAACAGCAGGGTGGCCGCGAGCGCGGGGAGCAGGAGCAGGTAGGGGGCGAGCGACCGGGCCCCCGTGCGGGGCTTACCCGGATCCGCCGGCCGTTTGTCCGATTTCAGATCCTCCGTCGGGCCGGAGGGCGGCCGTTCGGTCTGCACGGTCATGCTTCGCCATCTCTTTCGTGGGCATCGCGGAACGCAGCGCTGAGCCGGGGCACGGGGTCCGGGGTCGTCACCGACCCCGGACCCGGGAACCCCGGCAGGAGCGCGTCCTTACTGCTTCTGCGACAGGCGCTTGTTGAGCTCGCCCTCGACCTGCTCGGCGGCCTCGTCGTTGGACTTACCGTTGAGCACCGCGGTCATGTAGTTCTTGATCGGGTTCGGCGGGTTCTCCACCGCGGCCCACTCCGGGATCAGCGGGGTCGTGCCGCCGCCGGCGGTGGCGGGCGCCGCGGCCTCGGCGGCCGGGTTGCCCTTGAGGTTGGACTCCAGGGCCTGCTTGTTCGGGATGACGCCGCTTTCCTTGGCGAGCGCGCCCTCGTACTTGTCCGACAGCGCGATCTTCAGGAACTCCTTGGCGAGCTCCTGCTTCTTGCTGGTCGCGGCGACGGCGAGGTTCGAGCCGCCGAGGAAGACGCCCTCGGGCTTGTCGGCGGTGGCGCCGGGGATCGTGAAGTAGCCGATGTCCTTCTCGATCTTCGGGTTGGCCTTGATCGCGGTCGCGGCCTCCCAGCTCATGCCGATGAAGGCGCCGGTCTTGCCCTTGGCGAAGACCTCGGCCTGCTGCGGGGTGGCCTCGTCCTTGTTCTTGGGGGCCTTGGAGAGGTCCGCGAACTGCTTGTACGTCTTCATGGCCTTGGCGACCTTGGGGTCGCTCAGGTTGGAGACGTACTTGTCGCCGTCCTTCTTGACCAGCTCGGCGCCCTCACCGATGGTCAGGCCGACGAAGTGGTACCAGTTCTGGCCCGGCAGGTAGATCGGCTCGGCCTCGGTCTTGGAGCCGATCGTCTTGAGGTCCTTGAGGAACTCGGCGCGGGTCTTGGGGGTGTCCTTGATGCCGGCGTCGGCCCAGACCTTCTTGTTGTAGATCACGACGCGGTTCAGGACGAACCACGGGGCGGCGTACTGCTTGCCGTCCACGACCGAGGAAGTGTTGATCGACTCGGTCCAGTCGGCGCCGACCCCTTCCTTCAGGTCGCCGAGCTCCGCGAGTCCGCCGGTCTTGGCGTACGCGGCGGTCTGGGTGTTGCCGATCTCGAAGACGTCCGGCGGGTTCTCCTCGGAGAGCGCGGTGGTCAGCTTCTGCTGGATGCCGTTCCACTGCTGGACTTCGAGCTTCAGCTTGGCGCCGGTCTTCTTCTCGAAGGCGGCCTTGACGTCCTTGGTCCAGCCGTCGGGCGTGGAGCCGTCCATCGCCCAGAGCGTCAGGGTCTCCCCCTTGAAGCCGTCCGCCCCGGTCTTCGCGTCGTCCTTGTCGTCGCTGCCACAGGCCGCGATCGAGACCAACATGCCCGCGACACCGATGGCCGCTATGAGCTTGCGCTTCACGTCACCCTCCTCAAGGGATGCGCCAGTCAACCCCCCACCCGCAGCGACCAAATGGACCGAGATCTGCCCGTGGGACTGGAACCTGGTCTTTAATGGTGTAGACCAGTACGGGGAGCTTGGCCTAGACCTTTAGGGGTGTCAAGGGTGTATAAGAAGGGCTCTCAGGTCCGTTACCGGACCGACACCTGAGCGGGCACGGTAAGCCCGGCCCGGTACGTGCCACCATGTGAGCCGCGACAGACGGAGGAGCCGGTGACGGCAGCAGCACAGGAGCCGAACCAGCGTGCCGCGCGCAGCGCGTCGTTGAGGGGTGGCGGCCGGGAGACGGGTGGGAGCATGGACACCGAAGCAGGCAGTCCGGGAACCGACGCGGGCGCGTCCCCGGCCGTCGGCCGCACCGCGCGCGTGCCCAAGTACTACCGCCTGAAGCGGCACTTGCTCGACATGACGGAGACGCTGCCGCCCGGCACCCCGGTCCCCCCTGAGCGCACACTGGCCGCCGAGTTCGACACCTCGCGCACCACGGTCCGCCAGGCCCTCCAGGAACTGGTCGTCGAGGGCCGCCTGGAGCGGATCCAGGGCAAGGGCACCTTCGTGGCCAAGCCCAAGGTCTCCCAGGCGCTGCAACTCACCTCGTACACCGAGGACATGCGGGCCCAGGGCCTGGAACCCACCTCACAGCTCCTGGACATCGGCTACATCACCGCCGACGACACCCTCGCCGGGCTGCTCGACATAAGTGCCGGCGGCCGGGTGCTCAGGATCGAGCGGCTGCGCCTGGCCAACGGCGAGGCCATGGCCATCGAGACGACGCACCTCTCGGCGAAACGCTTCCCCGCCCTGCGCCGCTCCCTGGTCAAGTACACCTCGCTCTACACCGCGCTCGCCGAGGTCTACGACGTCCATCTCGCCGAGGCCGAGGAGACGATCGAGACCTCCCTCGCCACCCCCCGCGAGGCCGGTCTGCTCGGCACCGACGTGGGCCTGCCGATGCTGCTCCTGTCGCGGCACTCCCTGGACGGCGGCGGTCAGCCGGTGGAGTGGGTCCGCTCGGTCTACCGCGGCGACCGCTACAAGTTCGTGGCACGCCTCAAGCGCCCCACCGACTGACCCACTCCCCTCAAAGGACTCTTCCGGGGTCTGGCGCCGGGGAACCGTGCTGCTCTACGTTCCTCCCGTCATCGCATGATGAACGGGAAGGCGAGCCTGTGCGCACAGCGAATCCCCGATCCATCGTCATCTGGACCCTCGTCGCCCTCGTGGGCGCCGCGGGCTGGGCCGTGCTCGCGCTCGCGCGCGACGAAGAGGTGTCGGCGGCCTGGATGGTGGCCGCGGCCCTGGGCTCGTACGCCATCGCCTATCGCTTCTACTCCAAATTCATCGTCGACCGGGTCCTGAAGGTCGACAAGAACCGGGCCACCCCGGCCGAGCGCCTGAACAACGGCATCGACTTCCACCCGACCGACCGGCGCGTCCTGCTCGGCCACCACTTCGCGGCGATCGCGGGCGCCGGTCCGCTGGTGGGGCCCGTACTGGCCGCGCAGATGGGGTACCTGCCGGGCACGATCTGGATCATCGTCGGGGTGATCTTCGCGGGCGCCGTGCAGGACATGGTCGTCCTCTTCTTCTCCACGCGGCGCGACGGCAAGTCGCTCGGCCAGATGGCACGCGAGGAGATCGGCCCCTTCGGCGGGGCCGCCGCGCTGCTGGCCGCGTTCGCCATCATGATCATCCTGCTCGGGGTGCTCGCCCTCGTCATCGTCAACGCGCTCGCCGACTCGCCGTGGGGCACCTTCTCCATCGCGATGACCATCCCCATCGCGCTCTTCATGGGCTTCTACCTGCGGATCCTGCGGCCAGGGCGGGTCAGCGAGGTCTCCCTCATCGGGATCACGCTGCTGCTCCTCGCGCTCGTCGCCGGGCGCTGGGTCGCCGAGTCGTCCCTCGCCGAGACGTTCACGCTCGCGCCGTCGACGCTGGTCATCTGGCTGGTGGCGTACGGATTCATCGCATCGATCCTGCCGGTGTGGATGCTGCTCGCGCCGCGTGACTACCTCTCCACCTTCATGAAGATCGGCACGATCCTGCTGCTCGCGCTCGGCGTCGTCTTCACGCTGCCGACGCTCAAGATGGACCCGGTGACCGACTTCGCCTCGCGCGGCGACGGGCCCGTCTTCGCCGGGTCGCTC
This sequence comes from Streptomyces longisporoflavus, assembly GCF_014649775.1. GTDB lineage: Bacteria > Actinomycetota > Actinomycetes > Streptomycetales > Streptomycetaceae > Streptomyces > Streptomyces longisporoflavus. The sequence continues at coordinate 192,737 of NZ_BMTR01000007.1, forward strand.
TTCCCCTTCGTCTTCATCACCATCGCCTGCGGGGCCCTGTCCGGCTTCCACGCGCTGATCTCGTCGGGCACGACGCCGAAGATGGTGCAGAAGGAGACGCAGGTCCGGATGATCGGCTACGGCTCCATGCTGATGGAGTCGTCCGTCGCGGTCATGGCGCTCGTGGCGGCGAGCGTCATCGACCCCGGGCTCTACTTCGCGATGAACGCGCCCGCCGGCGTCATCGGGGACAACGTCCAGGCCGCATCGCAGGCGGTCGCGAACTTCGGTTACTCCATCTCCCCCGAGGACCTCGCGCAGGCCGCCAAGAACGTCGAGGAGTCCTCGCTGCTCTCGCGCACCGGCGGCGCGCCCACCCTCGCGGTCGGCGTCTCCGAGATCTTCTCGAAGGTCACCGGCGACTCCATGAAGGCGTTCTGGTACCACTTCGCGATCATGTTTGAGGCGCTGTTCATCCTGACCGCGCTCGACGCGGGCACGCGCGTGGGCCGCTTCATGCTCCAGGACATGCTCGGGAACGTCTACAAGCCCTTCAAGAAGGTCAGCTGGAAGCCGGGGCTCATCATCACGAGCGCGGTCGTCACCGGCCTGTGGGGCTACTTCCTGTGGGTGGGCGTCCACGAGCCGCTCGGCGGGATCAACCAGCTCTTCCCGATCTTCGGCATCTCCAACCAGCTCCTGGCCGCGGTCGCGCTCGCCGTCTGCACCACGCTCCTGGTGAAGTCCGGGCGCCTGAAGTGGGCCTGGATCACCGGCGTTCCGCTCGCCTGGGACGCCACGGTGACGCTCACCGCGAGCTGGCAGAAGGTGTTCTCCAGCGATCCGCGCGTCGGCTTCTTCAAGCAGCGCTCGATCTACCGGGACGCGATCGACGACGGCAAGATCCTGCCGCCCGCCAAGTCCATGGACGACATGCACACCGTCGTCACCAACTCCACGGTGGACGGCGTCCTCTCGGCCGCGCTCGCCCTGCTCATCGTCGTCGTGATCGCGGACGCGGCCCGGATCTGCGTGAAGCACATCCGCAACCCCCAGTCGTCGAAGCTCAGCGAGGCCAAGTACGTGGAGTCGAAGCTGACGGCGCCCGCCGGGCTCATCGCCACCAAGGAGGAGAAGGCGGAACTGGCCGCGGCGGCCGCGAGGGACTCCGGAGACGAGCGGGTCCCGTCATGACGTGGGTGCTCCGCGGACTGCGCTGGGTGCGGTGGTACGCACGGGAGTTGACCGACGAGTCCGCGTACGACCGCTACGTCGCCCATACGCGGAAGACGCATCCCGGTACATCCATCCCTTCTCGGCGGGAGTTCGAGCGGATGCGGACGGACCGGCAGGAGGCGGATCCCCGGCAGGGGTTCCGCTGCTGCTGAGCAGGGACTTCGGGCTCGTCCGGTATCCGGACAGGGGTTCCATAGATCAATCCTCTCGCTTAGATTTCCCGCACGTTAAAGGTGGGATAAGCGAGGGAGCGGAGCCGCGAAGTGTCAGATGCGCCTGAAGTGAGCAGACCGGTGATCACGCCGGTCCGCGTGGTCATTGCCCTGTGTCTCGTCGCGCCGTTCGTGGCGATGCTCTGGGTGAGCTCCTACGCGAAGATCGACCCGACCTTCATAGGCATCCCGTTCTTCTACTGGTACCAGATGCTGTGGGTGCTCGTCTCCACCGGTCTCACCATGATCGCTTACAAGCTGTGGCAGCGTGACCAGCGCGCCCGCAAGGCCGAGCAGGGCCAGGGGGGTGCGACCCGATGAACGTGCTCGCAGCGGACACGGGCGGCGTCAACGGCATCGCCCTCGCCGTCTTCATCTTCTTCTTCGCCGCCGTCACTGCGATGGGCTTCCTGGCCGCGCGCTGGCGCAAGGCCGAGACCGAGAGCCTGGACGAATGGGGCCTCGGCGGCCGTTCGTTCGGCACCTGGGTCACGTGGTTCCTGCTCGGCGGCGACCTCTACACGGCGTACACCTTCGTGGCCGTCCCGGCGGCGATCTACGCGGCGGGCGCGGCCGGCTTCTTCGCCGTGCCGTACACGATCCTCGTCTACCCGCTGATCTTCACCTTCCTGCCGCGCCTGTGGTCCGTCTCGCACAAGCACGGGTACGTGACCACCTCCGACTTCGTGCGCGGACGCTTCGGCTCGAAGGGGCTCTCCCTGGCCGTCGCGGTCACCGGCATCCTCGCCACGATGCCGTACATCGCGCTCCAACTGGTCGGCATCCAGGCCGTGCTCGACGTCATGGGCGTCGGCGGCGGTCCCGACACGAACTGGTTCATCAAGGACCTGCCGCTCCTGATCGCGTTCGCGGTGCTCGCCGCGTACACGTACTCGTCGGGTCTGCGCGCCCCCGCGCTGATCGCGTTCGTGAAGGACGGTCTGATCTACCTCGTCATCGCCGTCGCGATCATCTACATCCCGATCAAGCTCGGCGGCTTCGACAGCATCTTCCAGGCGGCGAACGACAAGTTCTCGGCGGCCAACGAAGCGGCGGGCAAGCCCGTCGCGGGTCTCGCGCCGGGGCACACCGGGCAGTGGACCTACGCCACGCTCGCGCTCGGCTCGGCGCTCGCGCTGTTCATGTACCCGCACTCGATCACCGCGACGCTCTCCTCCAAGAGCCGCGACGTGATCCGCCGCAACACCACGATCCTGCCGCTCTACTCCCTGATGCTGGGTCTGCTCGCGTTGCTCGGCTTCATGGCGATCGCGGCCGGGGTCAAGGTCGAGAACGGCCAGCTGGCGATCCCGCAGCTGTTCGAGAACATGTTCCCCGACTGGTTCACCGGCGTCGCGTTCGCGGCGATCGGCATCGGCGCGCTCGTCCCGGCCGCCATCATGTCCATCGCCGCGGCGAACCTCTTCACCAGGAACATCTACAAGGACTTCCTCAAGCCGGACGCGACGCCCGAGCAGGAGACGAAGGTCTCCAAGCTGGTCTCGCTCCTGGTGAAGGTCGGCGCGCTCGCCTTCGTCCTCACCATGGACAAGACGGTCGCGATCAACTTCCAGCTCCTGGGCGGCATCTGGATCCTGCAGACGATGCCCGCGCTGGTCGGCGGCTTGTTCACCCGGTGGTTCCACCGCTGGGCACTGCTCGCGGGCTGGGCGGTCGGCATGGTCTACGGAACGGTCGCCGCGTACGGTGTCGCCTCGCCGACGCAGAAGCACTTCGGCGGCTCGTCCAAGGAGATCCCCGGCATCGGCGAGATCGGCTACATCGGCCTCACGGCGTTCGTCCTGAACGTGGTGGTCACCGTGGTCCTCACCTTCGTCCTGCGCGCCATGAAGGCCCCTGACGGCATCGACGAGACCTCCCCCGGCGACTACACGGCGGACGTCGGCGACCCCGGCGTCGTCGAGGAGCTGCCGCCGGCCACGGCGGGAGCGCCGGGCGGGCACTGAGTCTGTTCCTGTAAGTGCGTGACGCGGGCCGCCGGAGGAATCCGGCGGCCCGCTGTCGTGCGTGGGGCTCACCCGGCCCGGTGGAGCTCCGTGCGGACCCTGGCCGCGGCCCGGGCGGCGGACGTGAGCGTCAGGTCCTTGTCGGTCCCCGCGGACACCCTGACGAGCACTCCGCCGACCCGCACCTCGACGTCGTAGCGCGGAAGGCTGCCGTCGTACTCGTCGCCGCCCTCGGTCCGTGAGGTCTCCAGGAGTGCCTCGTCTCCGAGATCCGGCAACCTCTCGGCCACGTGGTGCTCCTCGACGGGGGCCGCGTCGGTGTCGACGGTGACGCGGGGGCACGCCTTGTTGAGCTGCCGGCGCAATTCGATGTGGCGCCCGGCTTGCTCGGCGGTCATGGAGAGCAGGGACTCGTGGACGTAGGGATGCTCGTCCTCGACCGCCCCGGGAAACGGGCGCACGGTGTGGCTCGCGCTGGGCCCCCGCAAGCGCAGCAGCTGCTCGTGCGCCTCCTTGCCGGGCTCACAGGTGCCCCAGTCACCGCCCCCCTGGTACGGATTGGAGGGGCCGGACGTCACGTCGTACGCCCTGGCCCTCGCCCCGATCGCCTTCGCGGGGAGCAGCGCCGCCTTCAGCTCGCCGTCCGTGAAGACCTTGCCGGGATCCGCCTCTCCGTCGACTCCGGCCGCCGTGGTCGGGGGCCGCGCGGGCTTCGTCTCCGCCTTCGCGCCGCCGTCCCCGCACCCCGTGAGCAGCACCAGCGACAACGCGGCACAGCCCGCGACTCGCCCTCGCACGCCGTCTCCCCCTGGTCGCCCATCAGTTCGGCGCCACCCTAGGGGATACACGCGCCGACACAAGATGTGGGGCCGACTCCCAGAGCCAGCACAAGATGTATGCTCGTGCTCGCTGTCGCCGCAGGGGAATCCGGTGCAAGTCCGGAACTGTCCCGCAACGGTGTATGAGTGCGCATTTGTCGTGCTCGTGAGTCCGAGGACCTGCCGACAGCGCGCCCGTTCCGACCGGTACGGGCGCCGACGACGTCCGGGCCTCGTGGAATGGGCTGGTGGACGCGGAGCGCAGCCCTGCCCGGGGCGGGCCCCCGTGTGTCACTCACCCCTCCCCAAGGCCCTGAGCCGAGCGAGGGAGTGCTCCACGTGACCATCGCGCCAGCCGAACCTGCGTCAGCGCAGACCACCGACGGCCGGCAGGCCACCGACGGTCAGCAGACCGGCGACGGCCAGCAGACCGGCGACGGCCCGGGGACCGCGCTGCTGCGCACCCTGACCGAACTCACCGCCGATCTCCCCGACGCCGACCCCGGCCGGGTCGCCGCCGCCGCGCTGCGGGGCCGCTCGGCCAGGGCCGACGTGACGGAGCTGCGGGAGCTGGCGACGGAGGCTGCCGCCGGGCTCATCTCCGAGGACCCGACGTACTCGCAGCTGGCGGCCAGGCTCCTCACCCTCTCGATCCGGGACGAGGCCGCGTCGCAGGGCGTACGCGGCTTCTCCGACTCGGTGGCCGTCGGGCACCGCGAGGGGCTGATCGCGGACCGTACCGCCGCGTTCGTCGCCGATCACGCCGAGCGCCTCGACAGTCTCGTGGACGCCGCCATCGAGGACGGCGCCGACTTCCGCTTCGGCTACTTCGGACTGCGTACCCTGCACAGCCGTTACCTGCTGCGCCACCCGATCACCCGGCACGTCATCGAGACCCCGCAGCACTTCATGCTGCGCGTCGCGAGCGGTCTGGCCGAGGACGACAGCACGCGTTCGGTGGACGAGGTCGCCTCCCTGTACCGCCTGATGAGCCGCCTGGACTACCTGCCGTCCTCGCCGACACTCTTCAACTCCGGCACCCGCCACCCGCAGATGTCCTCCTGCTACCTCCTCGACTCCCCGCTGGACGAGCTGGACTCCATCTACGACCGCTACCACCAGGTCGCGCGCCTCTCCAAGCACGCGGGCGGCATCGGCCTCTCGTACTCCCGCATCCGTGCCCGCGGTTCGCTGATCCGCGGCACGAACGGGCACTCCAACGGCATCGTTCCGTTCCTGAAGACGCTGGACGCCTCCGTCGCCGCCGTCAACCAGGGCGGGCGGCGCAAGGGCGCGGCCGCGGTCTACCTGGAGACCTGGCACTCCGACATCGAGGAATTCCTTGAGCTGCGCGACAACACCGGCGAGGACCAGCGCCGCACGCACAACCTCAACCTCGCGCACTGGATTCCGGACGAGTTCATGCGCCGGGTCGCCGCCGACCAGGACTGGTCGCTGTTCTCGCCGGCCGACGTGCCCGAGTTCGTGGACCTGTGGGGCGAGGAGTTCGACGCCGCCTACCGCAAGGCCGAGGCCGCCGGGCTCGCCCGCAAGACCATCCCGGCCCGCGACCTGTACGGCCGCATGATGCGCACCCTCGCGCAGACCGGCAACGGCTGGATGACGTTCAAGGACGCCGCCAACCGCACCGCCAACCAGACGGCGGAGCCCGGCCACACCGTCCACTCCTCCAACCTCTGCACGGAGATCCTGGAGGTCACGGACGACGGCGAGACGGCCGTCTGCAACCTGGGTTCGGTGAACCTCGGCGCGTTCGTGGACACGGCCGCCGGTGACATCGACTGGGAGCGGCTCGACGAGACCGTCCGCACCGCCGTCACCTTCCTCGACCGCGTGGTCGACATCAACTTCTACCCGACCGAGCAGGCCGGTAAGTCGAACGCCCGGTGGCGGCCGGTCGGCCTGGGCGCGATGGGTCTCCAGGACGTCTTCTTCCGGCTGAAGCTGCCCTTCGACTCCCCCGCCGCCCGTGCGCTCTCGACGCGCATCGCCGAGCGCATCATGCTCGCCGCGTACGAGGCCTCCGCCGACCTCGCCGAGCGCAGTGGCCCCCTGCCCGCCTGGGAGAAGACCCGCACCGCGCGCGGCGTCCTGCACCCCGACCACTACGGCGTCGAGCTGACCTGGCCGGAGCGCTGGGCCGCTCTGCGGGAACGCATCGCCGTGACCGGCATGCGCAACTCGCTGCTCCTCGCCATCGCGCCGACCGCCACGATCGCGTCCATCGCGGGCGTCTACGAGTGCATCGAGCCGCAGGTCTCCAACCTCTTCAAGCGCGAGACGCTGAGCGGTGAGTTCCTCCAGGTCAACGCCTACCTGGTGGAGGAGCTCAAACGCCTCGGCGTGTGGGACGCGCAGACCCGCGAGGCGCTGCGCGAGGCCAACGGCTCCGTGCAGGGCTTCGGCTGGATTCCCGCCGAGGTGCGCGAGCTGTACCGCACCGCGTGGGAGATCCCGCAGCGCGGTCTGATCGACATGGCCGCCGCGCGTACGCCGTTCCTGGACCAGGCACAGTCCCTGAACCTGTTCCTGGAGACGCCGACCATCGGCAAGCTCTCCTCGATGTACGCCTACGCCTGGCAGCAGGGCCTGAAGACCACGTACTACCTGCGTTCGCGCCCGGCGACCCGCATCGCCCGCGCGGCGGCCGGCAAGACCGCCGAAGCCGAACCCGCTCCCGCCGCCCCCGTACCCGCGCAGGCCACGGCCGAAGAAGCCGTCGCCTGCTCCCTGGAAAACCCCGAGTCCTGCGAGGCCTGCCAGTAATGAGCTCCACGACCAACAGCGAGAAGAACCTGCTCGACCCGGGCTTCGAGCTGACCCTGCGTCCCATGCGCTACCCCGACTTCTACGAGCGCTACCGGGACGCGATCAAGAACACCTGGACCGTGGAGGAGGTCGACCTCCACTCGGACGTCGCCGACCTCGCCAAGCTGTCGCCCGGCGAGCAGCACATGATCGGCCGCCTCGTCGCGTTCTTCGCGACCGGCGACTCGATCGTCTCCAACAACCTGGTGCTCACGCTCTACAAGCACATCAACTCCCCCGAGGCCCGGCTCTACCTGAGCCGCCAGCTCTTCGAGGAGGCCGTGCACGTCCAGTTCTATCTGACGCTGCTCGACACCTATCTGCCCGACCCGGAGGACCGCGCGGCGGCATTCGACGCGGTCGAGGAGATCCCCTCCATCCGCGAGAAGGCCGAGTTCTGCTTCAAGTGGATGGACTCGGTCGAGAAGCTGGAGCGCCTGGAGACGCAGGCGGACCGGCGCCGCTTCCTGCTGAACCTGATCTGCTTCGCCGCGTGCATCGAGGGCCTCTTCTTCTACGGTGCCTTCGCCTACGTCTACTGGTTCCGCTCGCGCGGTCTGCTGCACGGACTCGCGACCGGCACGAACTGGGTGTTCCGTGACGAGACGATGCACATGAGCTTCGCCTTCGACGTCGTCGACACCGTCCGCAAGGAGGAGCCGGAGCTCTTCGACGACGCGCTCCAGACGCAGGTCACGGACATGCTCAAGGAGGCCGTCGAGGCCGAGCTGCAGTTCGCGCGCGACCTCTGCGGTGAGGGCCTGCCCGGCATGAACACCGACTCCATGCGCGAGTACCTTCAGTGCGTCGCCGACCAGCGGCTCCAGCGGCTCGGGTTCGCGCCGGTCTACGGCTCGTCAAACCCGTTCTCGTTCATGGAACTCCAGGGTGTCCAGGAGCTGACCAACTTCTTCGAGCGGCGTCCTTCGGCCTACCAGGTCGCGGTCGAGGGTTCGGTCTCCTTCGACGACGAGTTCTAGCCTCTCGGGGCTGCGGGCGGCGGCGGTCGCCGCCTCCCGCAGCTCGCGGTCGATCCGGCGGTCGTGGACGTACCCGACGAGCGAGGGTGCGGCCAGCAGGAGGAGGACGGTCAGGACGGTCGCGTAATCGAGGATTGCGTTCATGTCCCTTACTGTCCTGCGCACCGGACCGACGCGGCAGTGGCAGGACTGCCACACACCATCGACTTACTGCCAGCCCTGCGGCACACTGGCGAGCATGCTGAGAAACGTGGCCGTCGTGCTGCTCGACGGCGTGAATCCCTTCGAACTCGGCGTCGTCTGCGAGGTGTTCGGCCTCGACCGGAGCGAGGCGGGACTGCCCGTGTACGACTTCGCGGTGGTCGCCGGGGAGAGCGGAGCCCTGAGCAATCACGCGGGGTTCACGATCACCACGCGGTATGGCCTCGACCGGCTCGAAGAAGCCGATCTCATCGCTGTTCCCGCAGGTCAGTCGTTCGCACAGCGCGACTTTCCGCAGGAGCTGCTTGCCGCCCTGCGCCGCGCGGTGGACCGCGGGGCCCGCGTCCTGTCCGTCTGCTCCGGCGTCTTCGTGCTCGGCGCCGCGGGGCTGCTCGACGGCCGCCGCTGTGCCGTCCACTGGCGGCACTCCACGGAGCTCGCGGTGCGGTATCCGCGCGCCAGAGTCGAGCCCGACGTCCTGTACGTGGACGAGGGCCCGGTCATCACGTCGGCGGGCACCGCCGCCGGGATCGACGCCTGCCTGCACATCGTGCGCCAGGAGCACGGCATCGAGGTCGGCAACGCCATCGCACGGCGCATGGTCGTTCCGCCCCACCGTGACGGCGGACAGGCCCAGTTCGTGGCGCGGCCCCTGCCGCGCACGCAGTGCGACACCGTGGGCGGGGTCCTCGCCTGGATGGAGCGCCATCTGGACGCGGAGGACATCACGGTCGAGCGGCTCGCCGAGCGCGCGCACATGTCGCCGCGCACCTTCGCCCGCCGCTTCCAGCAGGAGACGGGCACCACGCCCTACCGCTGGCTTCTGCGACAGCGGGTGCTGCTGGCCCAGGAGTTGCTGGAGGGTTCGGACGAGACGGTGGACGCCATCGCCGGGCGCGCCGGTTTCGGCAACGCCGCGGCGATGCGCCACCAGTTCCTGCGGGCGCTCGGCACCACACCGAACGCCTATCGCCGCACCTTCCGCGGTCCAGCGGCCGTCAGCGCCGCTCGGCCCGCAGAACGAGCTTCTTCGGCTGCAGGGTGATGCCGATCTTCGTGTCCGCGTCGGTCTCCGCGACCGGTGCCAGGTGCCACTTCGGGGCCACCGTCGCCAGGATGATGGCGAGTTCGGCCAGGCTGAAATGGTCTCCCGGGCACTTGCGGTTACCGGTACCGAACGGCATCATCGCGAACTCCGGCACGTCTTGCGCACGTTCCGGATTCCAGCGGTCCGGGTCGAACCGAAGATGTTGCTCGAAGGAACGCGGATCGCGCTGCATCGCGTACACGCTGTACACGATGTCGGCGTCGGCCGGAATGCGATAGCCGCCGAGGGTGGTTTCGCCGACCGACCGGCGAGTGAATATCCAGGCGGCCGGCTGTATGCGCATGGCCTCGGTGACGACATTTCGCGTGTGCGGCAGGTCCTTCAGGTCGCCGAATGTGATCTCCCGGTCCGGCGCGACGGAATTTACCTCTTCAACCAATCGCCTTTCCTGCTCGGGGTGCTCGGCCAGCAGATGGAACGTCCACGCCAGGGTCGACGCGATATTCTCGGCGCCCGCCACGATGAGGGAGACCACATGGTCGTGGACTTCTTGATCGCTGAGCGGCTGCCCCGATTCATCGCGCGCCCGAAGCATTTCGGCCAATAGGTCGTCCCGGTCCGAACCCTCCGCCCGGCCGGCCGCGATGATCTCGTCGACCACGGCGTGCAGATCGGCGAGCGCGCTCTGGAAGCGCCGGTTGCCCTGGGTCGGCACGCGGTACAGCGGCCCGACCGAGAGGACCATCCGCCGGTAGAGGCCCTCGAAGACGGTGTGCAGCGCCTCGGCGATGCGGTCCGCCTTCTCGCCGATCGCCTCGACCTCCAGGAGCGAGCGCGAGATGACGCGCACGGCCGTGCGGAACATCTCGGAGCCGATGTCCACCGTCTCGCCCGGACCCCAGCGTGCGGCCGTGGCGCGGGCTTCCTCCTCCATCACCTTGGCGTAGTCCGCGATCCGCTCGCGCTTGAACGCGGGCTGCATCATGCGCCGCTGCCGCCGGTGCACCTTGCCGTTGCTGGTCGCTACGCCCTTGCCGAGGAGGACCTCCAGGGTGTCCCAGAGCGGCCCTCCGACGATGTAGTCGGGGCTCCGCAGCAGTTGCCCGACCAACTCGGGGTCGCAGACCGCGTACGCCGTCTTGGGCCCCAGCCTGATGCGTACGAGATCACCGTGGTCCCGCAGTGCGGCGAAGAAGCCGAGTGGGTCGCGCACGAGATTCCAGGCATGGCCGATGAGCGGGGCGCCGCCGCTGACGAGCGGGGGAGTTGTCGCGGGTATGACGGATTCGACGCTCATTCCTCACCTACCAATTCAATTTCGGCCACGTCACTGATTCCTGTTTCGCTGATCCCCACGTCACTCACGTACGGAGGAATCGATCGGTCGTCCCAGCTGTCCACCCGATAGCGGCCGGATTCATGATGGAACCAGTACACGGAAGAGAACCAGTTCCGCATGTTGAAGACGCAGGATTTCACCGCGTCCGAGAGTTTCTTTCCCTGCACACTTCCGTCCGCCAGCTGACCAGCGAGCCGCAGTACGTCCTTTTCCGCCGCGAGGAAATCCGATATGCATCGGGTAACCCGGCGGTGCACTTCCGCAACGGCTTCTTCGAGCGAAAGCCCCTCGTGCTGGATCAGACTGATCCCGAGATTGTGCAGCTCATCTCCCGCGAGTTCTTTGGGGAGTGAGCACAGGTCGTTGTACCAGGCGGAGAAGTCCTGCGTGGCGAGCGCGGCCCGCCGGTACGCCGGATGCTTCCGCACCTCCCTCGGCAGCTCGTACCGCGCCGTGGGTTCGAGCAGGTCGATCCACGCCCAGTGCGCGAACGTCAGCCTGCGCAGCTCGATGTAGGCCTCGACCGTCGGGACCGTGCCGGTCCTACGATTCCTGAACTCCTGGTCGTACGCCTCGATCACGCTGTGGAAGTGCCGGGCGAACCGGGCGTTCCAGCTGGGACCGAGCTGCGAGTACAACCTGAGGACACAGTCGGCGAACCCCGCGACCAGCGGGTCACGGTGGTGCAGTTGCTGCCGGGGCGCCCGGAGCGTCTCGTGCAGGCCCCGGCACAGGCGCCGCCACTGCACCGCCCTGCCGTGCACCGAGTCGCGGTCGTGCCGGTCGTCCCACGCGAAGAACCAACTGCTGAGGTCGGCTATCGCGCTGAGCAACTCATCCGGCGCGCCAATGTAGTAGCCGGCCACCAGGTCCGTGTAGCACAGGCTGTCGGCGTAGCGCTCCACCTTGTCCGGGGGCATGAGTCGCATTTCGCGCAGCCATGTCCTGGACTTTTCCTGAAGCTTCGGCCAATACGGATGTAGCCGTCGTGGAAAATCTGCCTCGATCACCGGGAGTGCCAACGCCGGCGGCACGGAGACCGCCGGTGTCTGTGGCTGTGTCGGTGAAGTGCCAAATGAATATGCAGGCACGAACGAGCCCCTCTCAGCCGCCTGGCGACGCACGCCCCTCCCGCCGTACCGGGCGCGCGCCGTTGCGTTTCCCCGCGCTTTCCATTCAGCACCACAACTGACCGTTCAGGGAACAGATTTGCGCCATTCACTACCCCCCAACGCCGAAAAAGTCCCCCTGTGTGACTGATTATGGATCATCACAAGCCTGTTTTGCTCGCACAACTGACCGGTCAATGCGAACGGCCCCCGGACGGCAGGGAGTTGCCGTCAGGGGGCCGCAGGTGGCTCGCGGTGCGCGCGTGTCTGGGGTGGTCTCAGTCGTTCGAGACGACCGGGTAGCGCGGGGTGCCCTCTTCCATCTGCCGCAGCGCGTCCTTGCGGTCGCGCTTGGAGAGGCGGTCGATGTAGAGGTAGCCGTACAGGTGGTCGGTCTCGTGCTGGAGGCAGCGCGAGAAGTAGCCGGTGCCCCGCACCTTGACGGGGTTGCCCCTCTCGTCCTGCCCGGTCACCTCGGCGTAGTCCGGGCGGGCCAGCTCGGCGTAGGCCGTGGGCACGGAGAGGCAGCCCTCGTTCGAGTCGTCCAGGCGGCGCCGCTCCGCGGGCAGGTCGCGCACCACGGGGTTGCAGACCACGCCGACGTGCCGCTTGCCCTCGTCGTCCATGCAGTCGTAGACGAAGACCTTCAGGTCGACGCCGATCTGGTTGGCGGCCAGGCCCACGCCCTCGGCGGTCCGCTGGCTGGCGAACATGTCGGCGACGAGCTGCTCGAGCTCGGCGTCGAAGGCGGTGACGTCCTTGCACTCCTTGTGCAGCACGGGGTTGCCGACGACCGTGATGGGCCGGGACGTGCCGCGCTCGCGCCAGGCCGTCTCCCGCTCCTCGCAGTCCTCCGTGTCGATGACGAAGCCCTCGTCGTCCACGGGGAGGACCCCGCCCGAGGCCTGCTGCTCAGTGTCCTGCGCCATTGTCCGACGTACGCCTTCCTGGGAAACCACGAGAGATGTGCCGGTACAGCCTACGGCCAGGAGTCAGCAGACCTCTTCCAGATCCCGCCAGTCACGGGAGTCCGGGCTGTCCGCGACCCAGCCGTCGAGCAGCCCGCGCACCAGTGCGGCGGGCGCCGCGATGCCGCACTCGCGCTCGGGCACCCACAGGGCGCCGGGACTGCGGTGGCCGAGCGGCCCGGGGTGACCCGGCTCGCTGTGGTCGTGCGGGTCCAGGTGCTCGCCGTCGCCCTCGTCGCTCGGCATGCGACTCTCGGAGCACATCCGGCAGAGCAGCCGCACGGACGAGGACCAGTCCTCCGCCGCGAAGCCCGCGTCCGCCGCGAGTCTCTCCAGGGCGTTGCGGTCGTCCTCGGTGGCGGCCTCCAGGAGGACCACCCAGGTGGGGACCGGTGAGGGCGCCCACAGCTCGATCTCGTCGAAGACGGGATACGAGTCCCCGGCCCCCGTCGTCCGCTCGCCGTGCGGGACGCCGTCGTGCAGCACGACCTCGCCCCAGCGGCGCCCGGAGGAGGGCAGCGGGATGGAGAGCACCTCGACGCGGGCGGGGTCCAGCCTGCGCCCCCACACCACCTCGGCCTCCCCCTCGGGCGAAAGGCGCACGGCGGCGCTGCCCAGGTCCATGCCCGTGGGCTCCCCCGATGCGGCGACGCCGCCGGGAACCCGCAGGCCATAGGCCTGCCAGGCGCGCCGGGCGAGCGGCCAGTCCTGAAGGGCGGTGGCGGCGATGCCCACGTTCCACCAGTCGGGGGCGCCGGCCGACCGGTCGAGCAGCGCGACGGCCCGAAGGCCCGCGGCACGCGCCTGCTCCCAGTCGTGCCGGAACTTGTGGAGCAGCGCGAGATTGAACCAGGACTCCGAGAGCCACGGCTCGAGATCCGCCGCGCGGGTAAGCAGCGCGCCCGCGTCCTCGTACCGCCCGTCGCCGATCAGCGTGAAGGCGCGGTCGGTGGCCTGCCGCCATGAGGCGGAGGGCCGGTGCCGTCCCTTGCCGAAGATCCTCACGATTCCCGCCTGCCGGTACTTGAGTTCCTGCGTTCCGATGTGCCCTGAGGGCCCTCTTCGCATCCAACCACGTACGGTCGGACGGCCGCTCATTACCCATGGGTTACCCAACCGGCGGCAAGCTATGACCGCCCCGCGAAAGCACCCGAGCCAGGGCTTCCACGACTTCGGGCTGGTAGTCGCGGCCGGTACCGAGCCGCAGCCGCTCCAGGGCGTTGAGAGGGCCTCCCGGACCTTCTCCCCTGGCCATCTCGTCGTACGCGTTGGCTGCACGCACGATACGGGCGGTGAGCGGCTGCTCGCGATACGGGTCCGCCTGCCGCTCCACGACCACGGCGACGTCGCCGTTCACCCCCGTCTGACGCACGACGGCGCCCCCGAGCAGCGCGATCCGCCGCTGTTCCGCTTCCGGCAGAGCCGCGGTCGCGCCCGCGGGCATCGGGTCGACGAGGGAGAGCTGCCCGATGTCGTGCATGAGTGCCGCGTGCTCCAGGACGGCGAGGTCGGGCGGGGAGAGACCCAGCTCACGCCCGACGGCGCTGCTGAGCGCGGCGACGCGGCGCGCGTGGCCCTGCGGGGTGTATCCGGCGATCTCGGTGGACCTGGCCAGCGAGGCGATGGTCTGCCGGTAGGTGGTCCGCACGGCCGCGTACCGCCCGAAGGACAGCTGGGTCAGGAGCAGCGGCAGGCTGAACACGGGCAGCGCCCAGAGCCCCGCCACCGCGACCGCGAGCGCCATCACGGCCCCCGTGGCGCAGACGGCGGAACCGATGCCGAGCATGGCCCGCAGCTCGTTCTTCAGGATCGGCCCGAAGGGCATGGGGGCGCCTCCCGTGCCCTTGCGGCCATGGGGAAGGGTGCGGGCGTACGCCATGGCGGCGGCGAGCACCGCGTCGCAGAGGGCAGTCAGGACGAGCAGCGCGACGATGACGACGGCGAAGCCCGGCCCGTGCCCCACCCAATCCTCCAGCTTCCCCGCGTTGTAGAGCGGTTGGAAGCAGGCGGCGGCGAAGCCGACCGTGAGGACGCGCCGCGCCACGTGGTCGCGGGCGCAGCCCCTGCCGAGCGCCACGTGCGGTACGGCACCGACGAGCGCGGCGGCGACCACGACGGCGATCACCTGGAGCACGCCGTGGTGCGTGGGCCGCCCGCCGACCTCCCCGAGCAGGGCGTAGGCGAGCGCGCCCGCCGCTCCGAGCGGCGCGGGCTCCCGGTCTCTCCCTCCGGCCCCGAGGCGGGCCAGTTCCCCCACGGCCACGAGCCCGCCGAAGGCAAGCGCGACCCCGCCTTCGGCCACGCCGTGCCAGAGGGTCCAGCAGAGGGCGAGGAGGGTGAGAATCCCGGCGGAGCCGTAGACGAGGACGCTCACCGTCGCGGGCAGGCGTTCCGCACGGCGACCGGGGTCTCCCCCGCGCAGAGCGGCGCTCACCGCGTCCCCGCCCCGGGGGCAGCGGGAACACCGGACGCCCCGAGGCGGGGCCCGGGGACCACCCCGGCGGTGTCCGAGGTGACCGCCGGGTGCCACCCGTGCCGGTCGAGGGCCCGCTGCAACGCCGCGACCATCGCGGGGTCGAACTGGGACCCCGCGCATTTGGAGAGCTCGGCCAGAGCGGCGGCGACGGGCCGGCCCCGGCGATAGGACCTGGTGGACGTCATGGCGTCGAACGCGTCCGCGACGGCCACCACCCGCGCGAACTCCGGAATCTGCTGCCCCACGAGCCCGTAGGGGTACCCGCTGCCGTCCATCCGCTCGTGGTGGTGCAGGATCGCCGCCCGCGCCTCTCCGAGGAAGCCGATGCCCCGGACCATCTCGTGTCCGTACTCGGGATGCAGCTCGATGACGCGCCGCTCCTCGGGGGTCAGCGGCCCGTCCTTGCGCAGCAGCCGGGTCGGTACGCCGAGTTTGCCGACGTCGTGCAGGATTCCGGCGAACCGCAGGCTCTCCACCCTCTCGTCCGCCATCTCCAGCTCCCGCGCGATCAGCACGGAGGCGTGCCCCACGCGCTCGCTGTGCCCGCGGGTGTACCGGTCCTTGATGTCGACGGCCTGCACGAGCGCCCGGATCGTGGCCTGGTGGGCGGCCCGCTGCCGGTGGTACTGCGCGAAGACCCAGCAGGAGATGCCCATCGGAAGCAGTACGAGCAGCGCGGCGAGCGGCCCGTACGGACTGCGCCAGAGGACCGCCATCATCAGGCCGGCGAGGCCGTGCACGGCGACCGGCGCGAACGACCGCAGGAACAGGCCGCGCCAGGCGGTCTGTACCGGCACGCGTTCCGCGGTGGCCAGGATGCCGCCGTCCAGGACGGTCAGTACGGCGGAGAAGGCGACGACGGCCGCTCCCGCGGGCAGCAGCGCGTACGGGAAATCGGGCGCGGCCACCGCGTCGAGCCCGCCGAGCCCTCCGTACACCCGCGCCGACACCCAGGCGGCCACGGCGAGTTGGGCCGCGCGCCAGACCTTGCGCACCCATCGGGGACGTCGCTCGACGCCGGCGAGCAGCGCTCCCGGCGCCGCGACGAGCGCGGCCGCGGCCGGCGGCAGCAGGAAGACGGCGGCGAGCAGGACGGGGAAGAAGGTGCCGAGGCCGTTCGGTCCGCGGCGGCCGATGACCCGGCACCGCGAGGCCTGCTCGCATCCCGCGTAGAGCCCGGCGAGGAGCCCGAGCGCGCCCCACTGCGTGTGCGAGGTCAGGGCGGGCGCGGCGCAGGCGGCACCGGCCAGGGCGACGCACAGGATGTAGGCCCGAGCCCATGGAGCGATGGACCGCATGGCACTGTCTCCTCCCCCGTGTCCCCGTGTCCCCCCGTGACACGTCCGGAGACTAGAACGGCCGCCCCCCGCTCCGAGCGCCCCCGGCGAAAGTTGGCACGTACGAGTGAAGGCGAACAGAAAAAAGCAGGTCGTGACGGACTTCCGTCACGACCTGCCGCCGTCCAACTACCGTGCGCTCAGGCTTCCTTGGCCCGCAGGCCCGTGGCCTGCACACCGCCTTCGGCGGTCACCGTCTCCACGGTCACGTCGTGCTCGGGAACGGCCTCACCCGAACGGATCAGATCGATGCGGCCCATGACCTTGGCACGCAGATCCGTCGGCACGTCGTCCTGACCGCAACAGCGCTTCACGAGCTTCTTGACCGCCTGCTCCAGGCCGTACTTCTCCAGGCACGGAGAGCACTCCTCGAAGTGCGTCTCGAACTTGGTGCAGTCGCTGTCCGGCATCTCGTGGTCCAGGAACTCGTACAGATGGTCCAGGACTTCACTGCAATCCGTCTCGTGCGGCTCTCCGCAGCTCATGAGCCTGAGCCTTTCGCTTCGTTCGACGACTCTGAGGCGGCGCCGGCGGGGACGAGGCCGCGGTCACGGGCGTAGTCCTCGAGCATGCCGCGCAGTTGGCGACGGCCGCGGTGCAACCGGGACATCACCGTACCGATGGGTGTCCCCATAATGTCCGCGATCTCCTTGTACGCAAAGCCCTCGACATCGGCGAGATAGACGGCGATGCGGAATTCCTCGGGGATCGCCTGGAGGGCGGACTTCACGTCCGAGTCCGGCAGGTGGTCGAGCGCCTGCGACTCGGCCGAGCGCAGACCGGTGGACATGTGCGACTCGGCACGCGCGAGCTGCCAGTCCTCGATCTCCTCGGCGGCGCTGCGCTGGGGCTCGCGCTGCTTCTTGCGGTACGAGTTGATGAACGTGTTGGTGAGGATGCGGTACAGCCAGGCCTTGAGGTTGGTGCCCTCACGGAACTGGTGGAACGACGCGTACGCCTTGGCGTAGGTCTCCTGCACCAGGTCCTCCGCGTCCGCCGGGTTGCGCGTCATGCGCAGCGCCGCCGAGTACATCTGGTCGAGGAAGCCCAGGGCGTCCCGCTCGAAGCGGGCCGTGCGCTCCGCCGATGTCTCGGCGCCTCCGTCGGGTCGCTCCGCCTGGCCGTGCTCGGCCTCTGCGTCGGTCCCAGTGACCGGACCCACCTCCTCCAAAGACGTGATGGAACCGAAAGCAGTCCCACTCGAATCGGAGGATAGACGACGATCCGGTCCCGCCGCCGCCCGAACAGGGGCGGCCTTGGGCGCGCTCAGCACCGTCCATTCCAGGTCAGGGGCGCTGGAGCGAGCCGGGCAGATGGTCGAACCCATGCGGCTGACTTCCTCTCGTACCAACAGCGTTTAGCTTCTGTTCGGCACAACAGAGGTCACGCATCCAACATTCCCGCCCACCGCGTGACACCGTCCGTGATGAGCGTCATGGCTTCGGCCTCCCCGGTGCCGGCGCGTTTGGGAATAGCGAAGCCATGATCGCCGTGGGGAACCTCCACCAGCTCGTACGTCCCCGCGGGGAACTCGGCGGGCTTCCCGAAGGGGTCGTTGCCGCCCTGCACGACGAGGGTCGGCACCCCGGCGCCGAGGAGCTCGTCCGCGCGGGACTTCTCCGGCTTGCCCGGAGGGTGCAGGGGGAAGCTGAGGGCGAGCACGGCGGCGGCGCCCAGTTCGGTGGCGGTGCGGCACGCGACGCGGGCTCCGGCGCTGCGGCCGCCCGCGATCACCGGGAGGCCGGGCTTCGCCACAGCGGGCCACAGGCCGCGCCAGCCCACGTCCAGCGTCTTCGGCGCGGGCGCCAGCTTCTTGCCCGCCACACGCCAGGGCTGCTCCACGAGGGCGACAGTGACGCCGTGCGCCGGCAGAGCGGCGGCGATGGCCCGCAGATCACGGGCCTCGATGCCGCCGCCTGCGCCGTGGCTCACGGCGAGCACCATGCGGGCCTTGCCCTTCGGGGCGGGGTGCCAGGTGATGCGTGCCTCACCGGCGTCGGTCTCGACGATCTCGCTCTTGGTCACGTCAGAAGAGTGTGCCCTCTTCGGGGCCGTCCAGCTCCTTGAGCAGCTCCGGCCCGTTGTTGCGGACGTTGCTGACGGCCGTCGACACCGGGTAGGCCCGCATCAGGCCGTGCGGCGGGGGCTCCAGGAGCGTCCGCAGGTCCTCGGGGTCCGTGCGCGACGGGTCCAGCCAGGCGTCCCAGCGGTCCGGCGTCAGCATCAGGGGCATCCGCGGATGGATGTCGTGCAGCGAGCGCGGGCCTTCCTCCGGGGCGACGGCGAGGGGCGCGGTCTCCGCCTCCGTGGTGATCACCGTGCACGTCACCCACCAGGCGAGGGGGTGCTCGTCGGGGAGCGTCTTGTCGCGCCAGAACTCGTACAGCCCCGCCATCGCGAAGACCGAGCCGTCGGCGGGCGTCACGAAGTACGGCTGCTTGCGGGGGCGCTTCTTCTTGCCCTCGACCTCGAGTTCCCGCTCGCCGGTGCCGGTGACCCACTCGTAGTAGCCGTCGGCCGGGATGACGCAGCGGCGGGTGGCGAAGGCCCGGCGGTACGAGGGCTTCTCGTGGACGGTCTCCGCGCGGGCGTTGATCATCCGGGCGCCGCCCTCGGGCGTCTTGGACCAGGACGGGACGAGCCCCCACTTGAGCGTGCGCAGCTGGCGAACCGGGCGGGGGTCTTCCGCGTCTTTCACAGGACGGTCGAGGACCGCGTAGACCTCCTTCGTGGGAGCCACGTTGAAGTCGGGCGCCAGCGCCTCCTCCGGCTCCCACTTCTCGATCTCGAAAATTCCCGCGAGATCCTCGGGCCTACGACTCGATGCATACCGTCCGCACATACGTGCCAGACTGCCAGACCCCGTACGACCAGAGGAGCCGGTCCAGACAATGGCCCACGCAACGGAAGTCACCGCGAACGCCAGCCTGACCGACCTCTGGGACCGGGTCTTCGGCACGCAGGCGGCCCCCGACGAGTGGCTGGTGATCGCCACCGGCCTCGTCGCCCTCGCCGTCGTCGTCCCGCACGGCATCTGGCGGGTCGCCCGCAACGCCATCACCATCGCGCACGAGGGCGGCCACGGCCTGGTCGCCCTGCTCACCGGCCGCCGCCTCGACGGCATCCGGCTGCACTCCGACACCAGCGGCCTGACCGTCTCCCGCGGCAAGCCCACCGGTCTCGGCATGATCCTCACCGCGGCATCGGGCTACACCGCGCCGCCCCTGCTCGGCCTGGCGGGCGCCGCACTCCTGGCCGCCGACCACATCACGGCGTTCCTGTGGATCGCGACGGCACTGCTCCTCGTGATGCTCGTCATGATCCGGAACGCGTACGGCGCCCTCACCATGATCATCACCGGCGGCACCTTCCTGCTCGTCTCCTGGCTGACCAGCTCGCAGGTGCAGGCGGCGTTCGCGTACGCGGCGGTGTGGTTCCTGCTCCTGGGCGGCGTACGTCCGGCCTTCGAGCTCCAGTCCAAGCGCAGGCGCGGCGGTGCGGGCGACTCGGACGCGGACCAGCTCTCCCGGCTCACGCACGTCCCCGCGGGGATGTGGCTCTTCCTCTTCCACGCCGTCTCACTGTGCTCACTGATAGGCGGCGGGCGCTGGCTGCTCGGCCTCTGAGCAGCGCGCCTGCGCCGTAACCGTGAGCCACTAAAGTGTTGGGCATGACCGTAAACCCAGCGCACGACACCCTCTGGCCAGCCCCGCACGCGAGCGGAGCCGTCGCCGCGACGGTCCATGTGCCCGGGTCCAAATCGGTCACCAACCGCGGCCTCGTCCTCGCCGCCCTCGCCGCCGAGCCCGGCTGGCTGCGCCGACCGCTGCGCTCGCGCGACACTCTGCTGATGGCGGGCGCCCTGCGCGCACTCGGCGTCGGCATCGAGGAAGGCGTCGGCCCGGACGGCTCCGGCGAGGCCTGGCGGATCATCCCCTCCGGCCTGCACGGTCCCGCCACGGTCGACGTCGGCAACGCCGGCACGGTCATGCGCTTCCTGCCCCCGGTCGCCGCCCTCGCCGACGGCGCGATCCGCTTCGACGGCGACCCCCGTTCGTACGAGCGTCCGCTGCACGGCGTGATCGACGCCCTGCGCGCGCTCGGCGCCCGTATCGACGACGATGGTCGCGGCGCGCTGCCGCTGACCGTGCACGGCGGCGGTGCCCTCGACGGCGGCCCGGTCGAGATCGACGCCTCCTCGTCCTCCCAGTTCGTCAGCGCCCTGCTGCTCTCGGGCCCGCGCTTCAACCAGGGTGTCGAGGTGCGTCACACCGGCTCCGCCCTGCCCTCCATGCCGCACATCCGGATGACCGTCGACATGCTCCGCGCGGTCGGCGCCCAGGTGGACACCCCGGAGTCGGGCGGCGAGCCGAACGTGTGGCGGGTCACCCCCGGCGCCCTGCTCGGCCGCGATCTGACCGTCGAGCCTGACCTCTCCAACGCCCAGCCGTTCCTGGCCGCCGCCCTTGTGACCGGCGGCCGGGTGACGATCCCGGACTGGCCCGCGCACACCACACAGCCCGGCGACAAGCTGCGGGAGATCTTCACCGAGATGGGCGGTTCCTGTGAACTGACCGCGCAGGGTCTCGTGTTCACCGGCTCCGGCTCGATCCACGGCATCGACGTGGACCTGAGCGAGGTCGGCGAACTCACCCCCGGCATCGCGGCCGTCGCGGCCCTCGCCGACTCCCCCTCGACCCTGCGCGGCGTCGCCCACCTGCGACTGCACGAGACGGACCGCCTCGCGGCCCTCACCAAGGAGATCAACGGTCTCGGCGGCGACGTCACCGAGACCGCCGACGGCCTGCACATCCGGCCGCGCCGACTGCACGGCGGGGTCTTCCACACGTACGACGACCACCGCATGGCCACCGCAGGCGCCATCATCGGCCTGGCCGTGGAGGACGTGCAGATCGAGAACGTCGCGACGACGGCGAAGACGCTGCCCGACTTCCCCGACCTCTGGACCGGAATGCTCGGGAACTGACGGGCGGAACCAGAACATGCGCCGCTACGGAAAGAACCCCGACGAGGACGACATCCGCGTCCGCCCCAACCGCAAGGGCAACCGCCCGCGCACCCACATCAGGCCCAAGCACGAGGACGCGTCGGACGGCATGGTCCTCACCGTCGACCGTGGCCGCCTGACCGTCCTGGTCGACGACCGGATCGTGATGGCCATGAAGGCCCGCGAACTGGGCCGCAAGGCCGCCGTGGTGGGCGACCGCGTCTCGCTCGTCGGTGATCTCTCCGGCAAGAAGGACACCCTCGCGCGCATCGTGCGCATCTCGCCGCGCACGTCGGTCCTGCGGCGGACGGCCGACGACGACGACCCGTACGAGCGGGTGGTCGTCGCCAACGCCGACCAGCTGGCCATCGTCACCGCCCTCGCCGACCCGGAGCCGCGCACGCGCCTGATCGACCGCTGCATCGTGGCGGCGTACGACGGCGGTCTCACCCCGCTCCTCGTCCTGACCAAGTCCGACCTGGCGTCCGCCGACAAGATCCTGGAGACCTACTCCACGCTCGACATGCCCTACGTCGTCACCAGCCGCGAGGAGTTCACCGACGACGCGGAGCTCGCCCGGGTGCACGAGGTGCTCGACGGCAAGATCACCGCGTTCGTGGGGCACTCCGGTGTGGGCAAGACGACGCTGGTCAACGCCCTGGTCCCGGAGGAGCGCAGGCGCAGCACCGGGCACGTCAACGCCGTCACGGGCCGCGGCCGGCACACCACCACGTCGGCGCTCGCGCTGCCGCTGGCGGGCTCGTCCGGCGGCTGGGTGGTCGACACGCCCGGCGTGCGCTCCTTCGGCCTGCACCACGTCGACCCGTCCCGCGTCATCCTCGCCTTCCCCGACCTGGTGCCGGGGACGGAGGAGTGTCCGCGCGCGTGCAGCCACGACGAGCCCGACTGCGCTCTCGACGCGTGGGTGGCGGAGGGACACGCGGACCCCGCGCGTCTTTACTCGCTGCGCAGGCTCCTGGCGACCCGTGAGCGACGCGAGGGCGACTGACCTCACCGTTGTTTGCGCCCTGGGCGGCGCGGCAAAGGCATAATCGCACCAAGCCTGCGCCAAGCCCGTACCAAGCGAGGCGAAGCGGTCACCGGACGTACAGATGCGGGAGGCAGATACATGGCGTGGCTGCTGGTCATCGTCGCGGGGTTCCTGGAGACCGGTTTCGCGGTCTGCCTCAAGCTCTCGCACGGCTTCACCCGGCTCTGGCCGACGATCACCTTCGCGGCGTTCGCCCTCGGCAGCTTCGGTCTGCTCACACTCGCGCTGCGCAAGCTCGACGTGGGTCCGGCGTACGCGGTCTGGACGGGCATCGGCGCCGCGGGCACCGCGATCTACGGAATGGTTTTCCTCGGCGACGTGGTCTCCACGCTCAAGATCGTCTCCATCACGCTGGTGATCGCCGGCGTCATCGGCCTCCAACTGTCGGGCTCGGCGCACTGACCCGCCGGTGACGCGGGCCCCTCAGGGGCCGTCGACGGGGACCTTTCAGGCGCCGGTCCAGCGCCCGAGGACCCCTCGTACCAGCTCCACGGCATCCTCGCCCGCGGGCGAGGGCGCGACGACGTACGACAACGCCATCCGCACGGCGCTCTCGCACGCCAAGGCCAACTCCTCCGTGTCCTTCGGCCGGGCCCTGCCGTCGAGCGCGTTCACCGCCTTGTCCCGGACGAGGGCGAGCAGTTCGGCGGGCGACGGGACGCCCGCGTCCGCGCGACGCTGTGCCGGTACGGGCGACGCGGAGACTCCCGGCCTGGTCGGCGCGGGCAGGCGTTCGCCCCAGCAGCCGGTGAGCATGGCGCGCGTGAGTTCGTTCCCGCGCGCGGCGGCGATCGTCCAGGCGCTCACGGCGGCGAGCCGGTCCACCGGACCGCCCTCGACGGCCAACGCGCTCTCCACGCCGTGCAGATAGGCGTCGCTCTCGCGCCGGAGCAGGGCGCGGGCAAGGCCGTCCTTGCTGCCGAACTCGTTGTAGAGCGTCTGCCGGGACACCCCGGCGGTGGCCGCGACATCGACCATGCGGACTGCTGGCCACGGCCGGCGTGCCAGCGCCGTGGCGGCCGCGTCCAGTAAGGATTCCCGTGCTGCAGGCATCGTCGCCTCCCGGGGCCGAAGCGGCTCTGCGGCCAGCGTTGACGTGCTCGGAGGCGGTGTCAATAGCTCCGGCGCGACCTCGCACGGGATACGTCATGTCCCGCGATGACGCGGACATACGGCGCTGTGGCTCAGCCACAACGGGATCGATACTGTTCACTCATGCCCGACTACCACGATGATCTGCGTCTCGCCCACGTCCTCGCGGACGCCGCCGACGCCGCGACGATGGACCGGTTCAAGGCCCTCGACCTGAAGGTCGAGACCAAGCCGGACATGACGCCGGTGAGCGAGGCGGACAAATCGGCCGAGGAGCTGATCCGGTCGAACCTCAAGCGGGGACGGCCGCGCGACGCGATCCTCGGCGAGGAGTTCGGCGTCGAGGGCACGGGGCCGCGCCGCTGGGTGATCGACCCGATCGACGGCACCAAGAACTACGTACGCGGAGTGCCGGTCTGGGCCACGCTGATCTCCCTGATGGAGGCGGGCGAAGGGGGCTACCAGCCGGTGGTGGGTGTCGTGTCGGCGCCCGCGCTCGGGCGGCGCTGGTGGGCCGCGAAGGGCGCCGGCGCGTACACCGGACGCAGCCTGACCTCCGCGACCAGGCTGCACGCCTCGAAGGTGGCACGGCTCCAGGACGCGTCCTTCGCGTACTCCTCGCTCACGGGCTGGGAGGAGCAGGGCCGCCTCGACGGGTTCATGGACCTCACGCGCGCGGTCTGGCGCACCCGCGGGTACGGCGACTTCTGGCCGTACATGATGGTCGCCGAGGGGTCGGTCGACATCTGCGCCGAGCCCGAGCTCTCGCTCTGGGACATGGCGGCGACCGCGATCATCGTGACCGAGGCGGGCGGCACCTTCACCGGCCTCGACGGCGCTCCGGGCCCGCACAGCGGCAACGCGGCCGCGTCGAACGGCCTGCTCCACGACGAGCTGCTCGGCTACCTCAACCAGCGCTACTGAGGCGCACGCCCCCGCGCGTCCCTCCACGCACACGCCCTGAACCGGCAGCACGCGCCCCCTTGTTGACGACCCGCATGGCTGCGACTCTGAGAGTCCCCCCACTTGTGAACTTGTGAATCGCTTCTCTTGCGGTCCACTCAGGAGGTGGCTCAAGCCCATGCTCGTCCGCGACGCCATGAGCACGATGGTCCTCACCATCGGTCCCGCCCACACACTGCGCCAGGCGGCCAGGCTGATGTCGACGCGCCGCGTCGGCGCGGCCGTCGTCCTCGACGCCGACACCGCCCTAGGAATCCTGACCGAGCGCGACGTCCTCATCTCGCTGGGCCTCGGGCAGAACCCCGACACCGAGACCGCGGGCACCCACACCACGACCGAAGTCGTCTTCGCCACCCCGTCCTGGACCCTGGAGGAAGCGGCCGACGCCATGTCGCACGGCGGCTTCCGGCACCTGATCGTCCTGGAGGACAACGAACCCGCCGGCATCGTCTCGGTCCGCGACATCATCCGCTGCTGGGCACCGGGCAGGAGCGGCGTGCCGAGCCTCACCGCGTGAACGAAAGGCGGGCCGGACCCGAAGGGGCCCGGCCCGCCTTTCTCCCTACGGCAAGCGATCTCAGCCGCGAAGGGCCTGGACCGCGGCTTCGAGGCGCTTGCCGAAGTCACCGTCCGCCTGGCGGAAGTTGTCGATGGCGCGCTCCACGATGTCCTCGCGCGAGACCTTGGCGAGGAAGCCCGACAGATTGTCGATCAGGCGCCCCTTCTCGTCCTCGGACATCAGGCGGTAGAGGTTGCCCGCCTGCACGAAGTCGTTGTCCTCGGCGTGCCGGGGCGTCTCGTGGTTGCCGGTGGCACCGGTGACGGGGACGGGCTGCCAGAGCGGCCGGTCCGTCTGGAAGGGCCCGCCGAAGCTGTTCGGCTCGTAGTTCTTCGCGCCCTTGTGGCGGCCGTCGTACAGGAAGCCGTCACGGGAGTTGGTGCGCGCCTCGGTGGCGTGCGGGCGGTTCACCGGCAGGTGGTCGGCGTTGATGCCGACGCGGTAGCGGTGGGCGTCGCCGTACGCGAAGAGACGGCCCTGGAGCATCTTGTCCGGGGACGGGCCGATGCCGGGCACGAAGTGGGCGGGGCTGAAGATGGACTGCTCGACCTCGGCGAAGACGTTCTCCGGGTTGCGGTTGAGCTCCAGCTTGCCGATCTCGATCGGCGGGTAGTCCGCGTGCGGCCACACCTTGGTGAGGTCGAACGGGTTGAAGCGGTAGGTCACCGCGTCCGCCGCGGGCATGATCTGCACCTGCACGGTCCAGGACGGGAACTCGCCGCGCTCGATCGACTCGCGCAGATCGCGCTGGTGGGAGTCGGGGTCCTCACCGGCGAGCTTGTTGGCCTCGTCCTGGGTGAGGTTCTTGATGCCCTGGTCGGTCTTGAAGTGGTACTTGACCCAGAAGACCTCGCCGGCCTCGTTGTTCCACTGGAACGTGTGCGATCCGAAGCCGTCCATGTGGCGGTACGAGGCGGGGATGCCGCGGTCGCCGAAGAGCCAGGTCACCTGGTGGGTGCTCTCCGGGCTGAGGCCCCAGAAGTCCCAGACGTTGTCCGCCTCCTGCGAGCCCGTGTACGGGTCCCGCTTCTGGGTGTGGATGAAGTCGGGGAACTTGATGGCGTCCCGGATGAAGAAGACCGGGGTGTTGTTGCCGACGAGGTCGTAGTTGCCCTCTTCGGTGTAGAACTTCAGCGCCCAGCCGCGCGGGTCGCGCACCGCGTCGGCCGCACCGAGGTTGCCCGCCACGGTCGAGAAACGCAGGAACGTCTCGGTCTGCTTGCCGACCTCGGAGAGGAACTTGGCCCGCGTCCACTGCGAGACGTCACGGGTGAGCGTGAAGGTGCCGTACGCACCCGCGCCGCGGGCGTGCACGACGCGCTCCGGGATGCGCTCGCGGTTGAAGTGGGCGAGCTTCTCCAGGAGGAGCTGGTCCTGCACGAGCACCGGTCCGCCGAGGCCCGCGGTCTCGCTTTGCTGGTTGTCGGCGACCGGGGCTCCGGCCTCCGTGGTGAGCGGTCCCTGCGTCACGTGCGCCTCCTGCGTCATTTCCTGCAAGTCCTGTCCTTAGGCGTTGCCCCTGGCTTCGGCCGGTGCCCCGGCCTCCGCTGAATCTGATCCTACGATAGACATTGTCTAAGTCAAGTAAATATCCAAAGTCACACAGGGTCGGGAGTTAGCCTCTTCGCCTGCTAGGCTGGTTTTCATGAGCGACCTGTTGGAACGCCTGCGCGGACGCGGCTGGCGCATGACCGCGCAGCGACGCGTCGTGGCCGAGGTCCTCGACGGGGATCACGTACACCTGACCGCGGACGAGGTGCACGCCCGCGCCGTGGACAAGCTCCCCGAGATCTCCCGGGCGACCGTCTACAACACCCTGGGCGAGCTGGTGACCCTCGGCGAGGTCCTCGAAGTCTCGACGGACCGCAGGGCCAAGCGGTATGACCCGAACGCCCACCGCCCTCACCAGCACCTGGTGTGCGCGCAGTGCGGCACGATCCGCGACGTCCACCCCACGGGCAACCCGCTGAGCAGCCTCCCCGACTCGGAACGCTTCGGCTTCACGATCGAGGGCGCGGACGTCACGTACAGGGGCACGTGCCCGAGCTGCGCGGGGGCGTAGAGCTTCAGCTCAGGCCCGGCGGTGAGCCACAAGCTGCACGAGGAGGCGGTGGGCCGCAAGGGATAGCTGCCGGACATACACCAGAGGCCGGGAAGCTGATGCTTCCCGGCCTCTGGCCTTTAGTAGCGGGGACAGGATTTGAACCTGCGACCTCTGGGTTATGAGCCCAGCGAGCTACCGAGCTGCTCCACCCCGCGCCGTTGTGTTGCAACCGTACGTCAATCGCAACGACCAGCGCAAATCCGTTCCGCCCGCCTGCTGTGCCCACCCACCGAGCCGCACCCGCCCCCGCCCCGCGACAGCAAGCCGGCACAAGCGCAGGCGTGGCGCAGCTGCCCCAGGGGAACCAGCAGGGGCTAAGCAGTCAGCTCCTGCTGAAGCGCTTCGCGCAACCGCGCCGCCCGCTCCGAAACCTCAGCCGGCCCCAGCTCCACGGCACGGGACGCCCACCGCTGCCCCTCGACCAGCTGCCCGCGCCGAGCGTAAAGCAGCGCAAGCCGCAGAGCCGCACGCCCGTGCCCGGCGTCAGCGGCCCGCGTCCACCACAGCGCCGCCTCGGGCTCACTGCCCTCACGCGCAAGCAGCAATCCCAGATTGAACGCCCCGTTCCGGCTCCCCGCGTCCGCCGCGAGGCGGTACCACCGAGCCGCCTCGACGACATCCCCGCGCCCCGCGGCCAGCATCCCGACCCGCACCTGCGCACGCCGATGCCCCTGCTGTGCGGCCCGCTCGTACCACTCCTCGCACTCGGTCTTCTCCGCGGCGGGCTCCCCGAGCGCGGGCGGGCCCGCGGCGGACCGCCGCGCGTCGAGCACCGTGCCGAGGCGGTACGCCGCCTCCGCGCTGCCGCCGCCCGCCGCGCACCGCAGATGCCGCTCGGCCTCCTGCTCGTCGCCCTCCCGCAGCCGCGCCGTGCCGACCTGGAGCGCGGCCTCGGTGTGCCCGGCGGCGGCCGCACGCTCGTACCAGGGCAGGGCCGAGTCGTCGTCGTCACGGGACGCGTAGAGAATCCCGAGGTTGAAGGCCGCGTCCACGCTGCCCGCCTCGGCGGCCTTGGAGAACCACGGCTCGGCGCCCGCCGCGTCGCCGCCCTGGAGCAGCAGCACGGCAAGGGCGTTGGCGGCCTCGCGGTGACCGGCGTACGCGGCACGCCTGTACCACTGGTCGGCCTGCGTGGTCCGCCCCTGTTCGGCACAGAGCAGGCCGAGGTTGTACGCGCCGTTCACGTCCCCCGCGTCCATGGCGGCCCTGTACCACCGCTCGGCGGTCTGGGTCTCGCCGCGCTCGGCGTGCAGCGCGCCCAGGGCGTTCGCGGCGTTGCCGTCGCCGTCCCTGGCCGCTTTCAGCCACCACGTGGCGGCGCTCTCCTCGTCGCCCGCGTCACGCAGCAGGAAGCCGAGGGCGCAGGCGGCACGGGCCTCTCCGTCCTTCGCGGAGTTCAGGTACCAGCGTCCCGCCTCCTTCAGCTCGCCGCGCTGCTCCAGGATCGCGCCGAGGTGCAGCGCGGCCCGCCGGTGTCCGCGCGCGGCGGCCTGGCGATACCACTGCTCGGCCTCGGCGGCGGCGGAACGTGCGCCTTCGGCGTCGGCCTTCGCGGGGGTCCTGGTGTCCGCGCGCTCGGCCGTGGCACGCCGGTCCAGGGCGCGCGCGATGCGGTACGCGGCCTCGCGGTGACCGCGCTCGGCCGATGCCCGCATCCAGCGCTCGGCGCCGACGTCACCGCGGTGCTCCAGAAGATCGGCGAGGGCGTACGCGCCCAGGGCGTGGCCCTGCTCGGCGGACTGCCGCAGCCAGTACTCCGCGGCGGGCTCGTCGCCGCGCTCGCGGTGGTGGCGTCCGAGCGCGTGCGCCGCCGCGGCGGAACCGGCGACGGCGGCGACCCGCCACCAGCCGGCGGCCTCGTCGGCGTACCCGCGCTGGTGCAGGAGGACTCCGAGGTTGTTGGCGGCGGCGCGGTCGCCCTCGGCGGTCGCCGCGCGCAGCAGAGATTCGGCCCCGTCGAGATCACCGCGGCGCAGCAGAAGGCTTCCGAGGACGCTCATCGCGTCGACGTCTCCGGCCTCGGCGGCCAGCCGATGGCGCAACTCCTCGGCGGCCGCCCCGGGATCCTCCCGGTCGGCCGGCTGCACAAACCGCCCTGTCTCCAACAGAGTTGCCTTGTCCCCCATAACGTCCATCGTCGCACCACCTGCAACCTGGGTACAC
This sequence comes from Streptomyces longisporoflavus, assembly GCF_014649775.1. GTDB lineage: Bacteria > Actinomycetota > Actinomycetes > Streptomycetales > Streptomycetaceae > Streptomyces > Streptomyces longisporoflavus. Next base: position 222,176 of record NZ_BMTR01000007.1, read on the forward strand.
CTGGTATACCGCAGCCAGTGAGGTCACTTCAGCGTTTTGTCGACATGCCCACAGAGAGATAAGTCAAACACAGATTTCCCAACTCCCCCCGCGCGGAGCACGGTTCGCACAGACCAGCGCACGGCCGCGACAGCCCCGGACACACACGACGAAGGCCCGGATCCGATAAGGATCCGGGCCTTCGTCTTCTAGTAGCGGGGACAGGATTTGAACCTGCGACCTCTGGGTTATGAGCCCAGCGAGCTACCGAGCTGCTCCACCCCGCGCCGTTGTGATGTAACCGTACCACGGCGCGGGGAGGTGTTTCGCCGCTGGTCAGCCGCCCTTCTTGTCGCCGTCCCCGGACGCGTCCCCGTCACCGCTCTTGTCCGCGTCCTTGTCCGCGCTCTTGTCGGCGTCGGCGTTCTTGTCGCCCTTCTTGTCGCCGTCCTCGGCCGCCTTGGCCTGGGCGTCCTCGGCACGCTGGAGGGACTCCTCGAGCTTCTCCTGCGCCTTGCCGTAGGCCTCCCAGTCGCCGTCCTTCAGCGCCTGCTGCCCGTCCTCGAACGCCGTCTGGGCGTCGTCCAGGGCCGCCTGCACCGTCGGGTCGCTCGACTTGGGCGGCTCGGTCGGCTCGTCCGTGCCGTCCGTGTCGTCGGCCGGTGGCTTGGTGGTCCCGTCGGCGCCGAAGACCTGGTTGAGGCCGTCGCTCAGGGAGTCCGCGAACGCGGTCTCCGTGCCGTACGACACCGCCACCTTCTTCAGGAGCGGATACGCCGATTTACGTCCCTGGACATACACGGGCTCGACGTAGAGGAACCCGTCGTCCAGAGGCACGGTCAGCAGGTTTCCGTACAGGACGTCGGAGTCGGCGCCCTTCATGTCCCGGACGAAGTTGCCGACCTCCGTCATCGAGTTCAGCTTGTTCTGGACCTGTTCCGGGCCGTCCACGTCGCCCGTGACTCTCAGCAGCTTCATCGTGCCGAAGTTCTTGCTCGTGGCGTCGGCGTCGACCGTCATGAAGGCGCGCAGGTTCGGGCGCCCGCTGGGGGTGAACGTCGTCGTCAGCGAGAACTGCTGCTGCGCCTGGCCCGGCGCCTTCATGGACAAGTAGTACGGCGGTACCGCGCTGTTGTCCTTCTTCGTCGGGTCGTTCGGCACCTGCCAGGCGTCACTCGCGTTGTAGAACTGGCCGGCGTCCGTGACGTGGTAGAGCGTCAGGAGCTCGCGCTGCACCTTGAACATGTCCTGGGGGTAGCGCAGGTGGTCCATCAGGGCCTTGGGGATATCGCCCTTGTCCTTGACGGTGTCCGGGAACGCCTTCTTCCAGGTCTTCAGGACGGGGTCCTTCTCGTCCCAGGTGTAGAGCTTGACCTCTCCGGTGTACGCGTCGACGGTCGCCTTCACGGAGTTGCGGATGTAGTTGACCTGGTTCTGCTGGGCCACCACGGCGCGCTGGTCGTCGGACTCGGAGAGCGAGTCCGCCGTCGTGTCGCCGAGCGTGGTCCGCGACGCGTACGGATAGCCGTTGCTGGTCGTGTAGGCGTCGACGACCCACTGGATCCTGCCGTTGACCACGGTCGGGTAGGTGTCGCCGTCGATGGTCAGCCACGGCGCCACCGACTCGACGCGCTCCTTCGGAGTGCGGTTGTAGAGGATCCGCGACCCCTCGCCGATCGCGCCCGAGTACAGCATCTGCGGCTCTCCGAAGGAGACCGCGTAGGCGGCGCGGTTGATCGGGTTCGAGAGGTTGACCCCGCTGTCGCCCTTGTAGCTGTAGGTCTTCTGGCCGCCGCCGTCCTCTTCGTAGTCGAGCTCCTTCTGGGGCCCGCCGACGATCGAGTACTGGGTGGTCTTCTCGCCGTAGTAGATCCGCTGTTCGTACTCGCCGAGGTTGCCGGCGGTCGGCAGGCCGTAGTTCGTGAAGTCCGGGGCGCCCTTGGAGCCCTTCTTGGTCTCCGTGCCCTTGGCCGTGACCATGCCGTACCCGTGGGTGTAGGCGAAGTGGTCGTTGATCCAGTTGCGCTTCTCGAGCTTGTCGAGGCTGAGCTCACGCAGACCGACGATGGTGTCCTGGCCGTTGTAGCGGTCCACGTCCAGGGTCGTCGGGAAGCGGTAGTACTCGCGCTCCTGCTCCAGCTGCTGGAACGTCGGCGAGACGATGTTCGGGTCGTTCAGCCGGTAGTTGGCTGCCGAGTCCGCGTCCTCGCGCTTCTTCTTGGGGTCCTCGTCGGCCTTGCCCGCGCCCTTGTAGTCCTCGGGCTTCACTCCGTTGATGCCGTACGCGTCGCGCGTCGCCTTGATGTTCTTCTTGATGTACGGCGCTTCCTTGGCCTGCTCGTTCGGCGAGACCTGGAACTTCTGCACGATCGCGGGGTACAGACCGCCGATGAGGATGGCGGAAAGGACCATCAGACCGAAGCCGATGACCGGCAGCTGCCAGGTGCGCCGCCACAGCGTCCCGAAGAAGAGCAGGGCGCAGATGACGGCGATGCAGAACAGGATGGTCTTCGCCGGCAGGTACGCGTTCGCGTCCACGTAGCGAAGACCCGTCCAGTCGCCCGTCGCCTTGAAGTCACTGGACTTCACGGCGAGGCCGTACCGGTCGAGCCAGTACGCCACGGCCTTGAGCGTCACGAAGACGCCGAGGAGCACCGACAGGTGCCCCGTGGACGCGGCCGTGGCCCGTGCGCCGGGGCTGGTGATGCGCAGCCCGCCGTACAGGTAGTGGGTCAGGGCGGCGGCGATCAGGGACAGCACCGTGGCCGCGAAGCCGAAGCCGAGCAGGAAGCGGTACCAGGGAAGGTCGAACGCGAAGAACGACACGTCCAGCTTGAACTGCGGGTCCTTCTGGCCGAAGGAGACGCCGTTCACCCACAGGAGCCACGTGCGCCACTGGCCCGCGGCCGACGCGCCCGCGATCAGGCCGACGAGCGTCGCGATGCCGAGCAGCAGCCACTTCTTGTACGGCGCGATGCTCATGCGGTACCGGTCGAGGCTCTGCTGCTCCATCGACATGGCGCTCAGCGGCGGGCGCAGCCGGTGCGCCAGCCAGATGTTCAGGCCGACCGCGGCCGCCATCAGGAGGCCGAAGACGAAGAACAGGCCGATCTTGGTCCACAGGGTCGTCGTGAAGACCGACGAATAGTTCACCGAGCGGTACCAGAGCCAGTCCGTCCAGAACCCCGCGAACATGACGAACACCATGGCGAGTACAGCCAGGATGCCCAGTGTCATGAGCAGGGTCCGGACGCGACGGGACGGTCGGCCCACTCTGATCCGTGGCCCCGTCGGGCCTCCGCCGCGGTCCGGCATCTGGAAAGCCAAGGTGCGCACCTCGAAGTTCGATGTTGATTCTGTTGGTCCGTCAGGGCCCTGTGATCGTGGACCCACACCTATGCAACTTACCTACGCTTTACTCGGTTCCCGTTTCTCGGGACTAACGAGGCAGGATTGTGACCATGTCCAACACTCCCATGGCAGCGAGCCCCCTCACCCGTGCCGTGCTCGAGATCGACGAGTACGCGTCCGGCCTCGGCTGGGACCAGCCCGCGCGCCTCTTCGCGCTCGTCGACACGGCGCGACTGCGTACCCAAGAACCCGGCCTCGCCACTCAGCTCGGCCTCGACAATTCCCCCGAAGAACCCGGTCTGACCCCCATCGAGCAGGAGGAGATCCCGGCGGGCAAGCCGCTGGACGAGTTCCTCGGCACCATCGCCTGGCCGGACGCCGTGGCGGGCTGCGCCCTCACGGTGGAGCGCCTGATGCTTCCGCCGTCCGCGGAGACGTCGGTCCCCGACGGGCTCGGCGAGGCCGAGCTCGCGAAGTGGGTGTCCGAGCACCCCGACCGCCAGGAGGTCCGCATGACGGTCGCGGTGCTCCGTGACGGTGCGCGCGAGTCCGCCCTGCGGCTGCGCGAGAAGGACTCGCCGACCGAGGTCCTCACCGGTGCCGACCTGGTTCCGGGGCTCGCGGAGGCGCTGTCGGCCACGTTCGCCGACTGACGGTCCGCGTACGCGGGTGGGGGCGCCCCCACCCGCGTACGTGCGTCCGCTACTTCTTCACCGTGCACTGCGGCAGGTCGGCGGTGTCGCCCTTGCGGATGTCCTTGAGGGCGTCGACGGCGTCGTCGATGGTGTCCACCTTGACCAGCGTGAGCCCGTCCGGGACGTCCTCGGCGGCGGTGGCGCAGTTGTCCTTCGGCGTCAGGAAGTACTCGGCGCCCTTGGCGCGCGCGCCGACCGTCTTCATCTGGATGCCGCCGATCGGGCCGACCTTGCCGTCGACCTCGATGGTGCCGGTGCCTGCCACGAAATTGCCGCCGGTGAGGTCGCCGGGGGTCAGCTTGTCCACGATGCCGAGCGCGAACATCAGGCCGGCGCTGGGGCCGCCCACGTCGGCGAGCTTGATGTCGATGGTGAAGGGGAACGTGTGATCGGTTCCCGCCTCGATGCCGACGACCGCCCGGCCGTCCTTCGCCTTCTCCGTGGTGATCTTGACGTCTTCCGTCCGGGTCGGCTCCTTGCCCGCCTTCTCCGCGGCGGCCGCCTCCTTGACGGGCACCAGGCTGAAGACGACGTCCTGGCCGGGCTTGTGCTTGGTGACCAGCTTGGAGACGTCCGTCATCTCCTTCACGGGCTTGCCGTCGACCTTCCTGATGACGTCACCCGCGTGGAGCTTGCCCTCGGCGGGGCTGTCCTTGAAGACCGTGGAGACGACGACCTGGGATTTGACCGGGATGTCCAGTTCCCCCAGCGCCGCGACCTTGGCGGCTTCCTGGGACTGGCTGAACTCCTCGGCATTCTCCTGGCTCGACTGCTGCTCGGTCTTGCCGTTCGGGTAGAGGGTCTCGTGCGGCACCACGATGTTGTCGTGGGCCAGCCAGCCGTACACGGCCTCCGCGATGTTCATGTTGTAGTCGGCGCTGGTGACCCGGACCGTGGTCATGTTGAGGTGACCGGACGTCGGGTAGGTCTTGTGGCCGGAGATCTGCAGCACCGGCTCGCCGCCGTGGTCGCCGAGGGTGTTCACCGTGGGGCCCGGGGACATCACCGAGTACGGCACTTTGATGAGGACTCCGGCGCAGAGCAGCGCGATCAGCATCAGGGTGGAGGCGAGCATCGTCGCGGTGCGGCGTGGCATGGAACGACAGTACGGGACCTGCCTGTCAGTGCACCGCTGGGGCCAGTCCGTACGGGGCCGGCGGGCCTTTCGCCGGCCGCGGGCCCGCGGGGTCACGTGCCGGTGCGGGACTTCTCCATCGCCTCGCGGAAGGCCGCGTAGCCGTTGAGTTCGTTGTTGTCCCCGGTCTTGCCGGACCGGCGGTTACGCGCCGCCCAGCCTGCCCAGAGACCCCCACCGACAGCTGCCGCAAACGGAATCAGCAACCAGGCGAGTGACGCCATGTCGACCTCCCGACCCCTTGAGCGAGCACAACTGACAGATCAGCAGATTAACCATCCGCTTCGTCAACGCTCACGCCAGGGGTCGGGTTACGCAACCGGAGGCTCTTGGGCCAACTGGCTCCACGCCGGGGAGCAGTGGGTCAGCAGGCGCCGACCCACTCCTCCTTCCCGTCCGAGAAACGCTGGTGCTTCCAGATCGGCACCTCGTGCTTGAGGTCGTCGATCAGCTTGCGGCAGGCGGCGAAGGCCTCCGCGCGGTGCGGACAGGAGACGGCCACGACGACCGCGAGGTCGCCCACCGCCAGGTCGCCGACGCGGTGCACGGCGGCCAGGGCGCGGACCGGGAATTCGGCGACGACCTTCTCGGCCACCCGGCGCATCTCGGCCTCGGCCGTCGGGTGCGTGGAGTAGCCGAGCTCGTCGACGTCCGCTCCGCCGTCGTGATTGCGCACGGTCCCCACGAAGAGCGCCGTTCCCCCCGCCGCGTCGTCGCCGACGGCCCGGAAGACCTCGTCCAGGGAGAGCGGTGCGTCGCGGATCGCCAGGAGCCGGATCGGGTCCTGTGCGGCCTGCTCGCCGGGGTGGTCGTTCGTGGTGCGTGCCATGCGGCCATGGTGCCGCACGGCACGGACATCACGGAATAGCGCTTTCGCCCGGCACGCGCGCGTGCCGCGTTGGAGCTCTCTACAGGTCCGCGGTGAGTCTCAGATCCTGCGCCGCGCCTTCCGCGCGCGTCGCACCACCGCCGCCGCGCCAAGGAGCGCGACCGTCGCACCGGCGGCACCCGCGGCCGTCGCGTCCTTGCGGCCGAGCCGGCGTCCCGCCACGGTCCGGCGCCCCGCGACCTCCTCGAGGAGCTCCGCGAGCACCTCCTCGTTGGTCCACTGAGGCCGCCATCCGGCGTCGTGCAGCCGACTGACGCTGACCACCCACGGGTACATCGTGTACGCGAGGTCACCGGCCGGAGACGGAGTGAGACCGATCCGGTGCAGCCGGGCCGCCGCACCGAGGGCCACCGTCGAGGGCAGCTCCATGCGCCGGATCTCGCTGAGCTCCTCGACCTCTTCCTGCTCCAGCCATCCGTCGCAGCCGACGGCCAGCTCCCCCTCGACCTTCTCCAGGACGGCGTACTCCAGGGCGCTGCACAGGTCCTCGACGTGGCAGAACTGCCAGGCCGGGCGCGAGCCCGCCACCACGAGCAGCCGGGGCGACTCGAAGTACCGCGTGAGCGCGGTGTCCGTGCCGCCCACCAGGACGGCGGGCCGCACCACGGTGACGTTCAGACCGGGGTGGGCCTTCGGCGCGCGCCGGGCGAGTCGCTCGACCTCCAGGAGGTCGCCGACGCCGGTCGCCTCCGCGGTGGCGCGCAATTCGGCGTCTTCGGAGAGGGGCAGTTCGTTGTCGGACAGCGCTCCGTAGACCATCGCCGACGTGCAGAGCACGACACGGTGGACGCCGGCCGCCGCGGCGGCGGTCAGCACGGTCTGCGTGCCGCGTACGTTGTACGCCGTACGGGCCGCGGCGTCGGTCTCCAGGTCGAGATCGAGCGCGAGGTGCACGACGACGTCCGCGCCCCGCAGCTTCTCCGCGATGGCCGGATCCCGCACGTCCAGGATGTGCCACTGCGCCGCGGCGCACTCGCCCCGGCGCTCGTCGATGGCGACGACCTGCTTGATCTCCTCGGACGCGGCCAGGCGCTCGGTGAGGAGCGCGCCCACGCCGGACGCGGCGCCGGTGACGGCGACCACGGGCCCTCGGACGGGGGCCGGGGTAGAAAGGTTTCGCGCTGCGCGAACCTGTGGATCTGGGGAACTCACCAGGCGTCTCCAGCGGTTGTCTTCAGTAGGTACGCGAATGACGCGTACGTACCAGGTGGCATCCATCCTGCCGCAGGCCATGAGTCGGCGAAGCACTGAGGCCCGATCCCGTCACGGTGTCTACGCTGGGTGGTGTTGTAAGGCAGCCGCCGCCGGAACAGTACCGGCGGCCTGACGAGCCGAGGAATCCCGTGAGTGACACCCCATTCGGATTCGGCCTTCCGCCGGAGGAGCCGGAGAACGGCGACGAGGGCAAGAAGAAGGACAGCCCCGGAGGGGGACAGGGTGCAGGTGGTGGCCCTGGGAACCCATTCGGCTTCGGAGGTCTGCCCGGCGCGGGCGGCCCCGGTGGTGACAACCCGTTCGCCGCGATGTTCGGCTCGATGAATCCCAACGACCTGGGCGCCGCGTTCCAGCAGCTCGGCCAGATGCTCTCGTACGAGGGCGGGCCGGTGAACTGGGACATGGCCAAGGACATCGCCCGCCAGACGGTCTCCCGGGGGACGTCGGACGGCACCAAGGACGCCAGCGTCGGCCCCGCCGAGCGCGGGGCGGTCGAGGAGGCGGTCCGCCTCGCCGACCTGTGGCTGGACGACGCGACGTCGCTGCCGTCCGGCTCGGGTGTGGCCGTGGCCTGGAGCCGCGCCGAGTGGGTCGAGGCGACCCTGCCGGTGTGGAAGGAACTGGTCGACCCGGTCGCCGAGCGCGTGGGCCTGGCCATGGGTGACGTGCTGCCCGAGGAGATGCAGGCCATGGCGGGCCCGCTGATCGGGATGATGCGCTCCATGGGCGGCGCCATGTTCGGCCAGCAGATCGGCCAGGCCGTGGGCGTGCTCGCGGGCGAGGTCGTCGGCTCCACCGACATCGGCCTGCCGCTCGGCCCGGCCGGCAAGGCCGCCCTCCTTCCGGTGAACGTCGAGGCGTTCGGCAAGGACCTGGGCATCGCCCAGGACGAGGTCCGGCTCTATCTCGCACTGCGCGAGGCCGCCCACCAGCGGCTCTTCGCCCACGTGCCGTGGCTGCGCTCGCACCTGTTCGGCGCGGTCGAGGGCTATGCGCGCGGCATCAAGGTCGACACGGCCAAGCTGGAGGACGTGGTCGGCCAGCTCGACCCGCAGAACCCTGAGCAGCTTCAGGAAGCGCTCCAGCAGGGCATGTTCCAGCCGGAGGACACCCCCGAGCAGAAGGCCGCTCTGGCCCGCCTGGAGACGGCTCTCGCGCTCGTCGAGGGCTGGGTGGACGCGGTCGTCCACGCGGCGGCCAAGCCCCGCCTGTCGTCCGCCGACGCCCTTCGCGAGACGCTGCGCCGCCGCCGTGCGACGGGCGGTCCCGCGGAGCAGACCTTCGCCACGCTCATCGGCCTGGAGCTGCGTCCGCGCCGGCTGCGCGACGCCTCGCGCCTGTGGGCCTCGCTCACGGACGCGCGCGGCGTGGACGGCCGGGACGGCCTGTGGGCCCACCCGGACATGCTGCCGACGGCCTCTGACCTGGACGACCCCGACGGTTTCGTGCACCACGAGCAGCTGGACTTCTCGGAGCTTGACAAGATGCTCGGCGAGGCGGCGGGCGGCTCCAAGCCGGACCTCAAGAAGGACACCGGCGACGACAGCGACACCGAGGGCGACGACAAGAAGTGAGCCTGTACGACGACGCGGTCCTCGTCCTGAAGGGTTACGAGGACCAGGAAGACCTGCGTCAGTACTACCTGGACCACCTCGCCGCCCACCCCGAGGACGGCATGTGGAAGGCCTGCACGGACGGCCACGTGACGGCGAGCGCGCTGGTGGTCGACCCGTCACGCGGCCGCGTGCTGCTGACCCTGCACAAGAAGCTGCGGATGTGGCTCCAGATGGGCGGCCACTGCGAGCCTGGCGATACGACGCTGGCCGCCGCCGCGCTGCGTGAGGCCACCGAGGAGTCCGGGGTGCCCGGCCTCGCGCTCCTGCCGGGCGGCCCGGTCCGCCTGGACCGCCACCCGATCCCGGGGCCCTGCACCCAGCACCTCGACGTGCAGTACGCGGCACTGGCCCCTTCCGGAGCGACCGAGGCGATCAGCGACGAGTCCCTGGACCTGCGCTGGTTCGCGTACGACGAGGTGGCGAAGGTCGCCGACACGTCAGTGGTGCGCCTGGTGGAAGCAACAAGGGCGCGACTGTAGAACGACGCGCCCCGCAGGGGCGCGGGGAACTGCGCGACCAGCCACGACCGGCCCGCAGTTCCCCACGCTCCTGCTCACTGCTTCCGCACCCCGCGCAGGGGCTAGCTCCAGACGTTCCCCTGGTTCTGCCCCCGCGCACCCTGCTGGCCCATGCCGTACTGAGCCCTGGCGCCCTGCCCGACGACGGCGTTCTGGGGCGGCAGCATTTCACTCGGCTGGACGAGCGCGTAGCCCTGGCCCATGAAGCTGAGCTCCCAGCCCTCACCGGTGTTGCCGCGTCGGCGCCACACGCCCGACGAGTGCGTCTGGGCCTGCATCTGCACCCGCAGGCCGTTGGACCAGGCGACGATCGCGTCGGCGTCGGCGTTCACGTACTGATCCGGCGTGACCTGCAGCATCAGCGGCTGGCCCGAGGTCATCAGGGCGACCTTGCCGCGGCCCGTGATGTTGAGCTGGTACTTGCCGGAGCCGGAGATTCCGTACTGGCTGTCCACGGCGATGACCTGGTGGGTCAGCGACGAGTCGAGCGCGAGGACATAGCTGCTGTCCACGGTCAGACCGTCCTGGTCCACGTCCACCACGTGGATGTACTGGGCGAGGTTCGCGAGGTAGACCGTGCCCTGACCGTGGCAGCGCATCAGGTCCAGGCCCTCGCCGGTGTGCGCGCGGGCCCGCTGGTTGCCCTGGCTCTGGTACTCCGCGTCGAACTCCATGAGCCCCTGGTAGGCGACCATGGCGCCCTTGCGGGCCAGGATGTCGTCGTGGCCCGCGAGGGCGACCCGCAGCAGCTGCGGGTTCTGGACGGTGTAGCGCTCCTGAGTCTGCTGCTCGGTGTGCGCGAAAAGTGGGCTCTGCATGCTGTTCTGTTCCCCCTCAGCCCCGGGCTCGGAGACGGTCGGTGCTGTCCTCGCTGGGCTGTACGACGACGATGCCCTCTCCGGAGAAGCCCATCTGGTAGGCCTCGCCGCTGCCGCGCCCGATGAGCGATCCGGCCTTGAAGCTGCGCTTTCCCTTCACCTTGAGGTTCGGGGACCAGGCGATCAGGGCGTCCGGATCGACGTACGTCTCGTCCTCGCCGCGACCGCAGTCGACGACGACCGGGGTGCCGCGGGACGTCAGCGCCACCCATCCCTGTCCGGAGATCTTGACGTTCCACAGGCCCTGGCCGGCGAACTTGGCCATGCCCTTGACGCGCTCGACGCCCCACTGGAGGGATGTGTCGAAGGCGAGGAGGTTCGTGCCGTTCACCGAGAGCGAGTCACCCGCCAGGTTGACGACGACGACGTCCGCTCCGTAGTCGGCGAGATAGAGCAGGCCGTCTCCGGAGCACTTCATCAGAGGTGCTCCCTCGCCGGTCATCCACTCCTTCGCGATCTGGCGCACGGCGGGCGGATTGGGCTCGTACTGCACGAACCCTTCGTAGGCGACCATCGAACCCACGCGCGCGAGGAGGTCGTTTCCGCTCTGCATGGCCACCTTGAGCATGTGGCTGCCGTGGTTCTCCATACGGGCCGCGACCGGTGCCGGGGCGAAGCCCGAGAGTTGCTGATTCATGACGGGCTCCCTCAGACCTCGAACGGCTGGACGATGATGAAGTTGCCGGGCGCGCCCCGGAACTGGAGGTTCACGCTCTCCCCCGTGGAGCCCGCGTACGCGTTGCTGCGCAGCCGCACCTGGCTGGAGACGATCGCCTGGGCCGCCGCCGACCAGGCGACCACGGCGTGACAGTCGGCGAACGTCGTCGGCGTGACGGGCAGCACGACGGGCACACCGTGCGTCTTGACGATGACCGTGCCGGTGCCCTGGAACTGCATCACGAACAGCGCGCCACCGGGGATGCCGTGGCCCTCGATCCTGCGCACCTCGTGCTGGAGCGACTCGTCGAACGCGAGGACGTTCTCCGCGGAGACACAGATCGCGTCGCCCTGGAGCTCGATGGGGTGCAGGTGGGTGGCTTCCTCGGCGAGGAAGACCTGGCCGCGGCCGGAGCAGCGCATGAGCTGCATCTCCTGGCCGGTCGCGTTGCCCACGACGCGGCCCGCGAAGCCCGCGCCCTTGTAGCTGAATTCGACCTTGCCCTGGTAGAGCACCATGCTGCCCTGCCGGGCGAGTACGGCCTGCTCGCTGACGCCGAGGTCGACGCGGACCATCTTCTCGTTCTGCTGCGTCCAGCGCTGCCCGGTGGGTGCTTCGCGGTACGCCGCGAGAGCCGCGGTCACGCCGCCGGCCTGCGGGGCACTCTGGGGGGCGCCTGCTCCGTACGGGGAGGGGGCCGCGGGCTGACCGGGGAACTGGCCGGGGGGCTGCTGGCCGTAACCGGGCGGCATCGGAGCGCCGGGCTGCTGGCCGTAGCCGGGCGGCGGGGGCGCCGACTGGCCGGGCACCTGGCTGTACTGCGGTTTCGGCTGCCCGTAGGGCTCGGGCGGAGGCGGAGGCGGCATCGTGCCGCCATGCGGCTGGTTCACCGGGGCCACGATGGTCTGCGCCGCGTGCACGGAGGGGTCGACCTGGGCCGGTGCCGGCGGCGGCGTGGCGCCCTGCGGCGGCGCGAAGTTCTGGGCCGGGGCGGGGGCGGGTGCGGGGGCCGGAGCGGGTGCCGGGGCCGGGGCCGGGGTCTGCGCGGGGGCTGCCGGGGCACCGAACGCGGGCGGCGCGGTGGCCTGGGCGGGCGGCGCGAAGGCCGGGGCGCCGACGGCCGGGGGTGCCTGCGGTGCGGGCTCCTCCTCGGCGACCTCGCCGCCGAAGTTCTTCAGGAGCGCGTCGAGACCGCCGTCGAATCCCTGGCCGATCGCGGCGAACCGCCAGACGTCCTTCAGGTAGAAGTCGCCCAGCATCACGGCACGTTCCGTGGAGAATTCCGCGCCGTTGAAGGAGTAGCGGGCGACTTCCTCGCCACCCGCGACGATCCGGATGTAACCGGGGGCGACCTGCGACATCTGCCCGGCGCCGTCGATCGTCGCGGTGAACGACAGCTTCTGGATCTTCGGCGGAATCCGGTCGAGCGTGACCCGGAACGACTCGGTGTCACCGGCCTGCGCGCCGAGGAGCTGGATGGACTCCTCGGGCGACTTCGGCTGGTTGAAGAAGATGAAGTAACTGTCGTCCGAGAGGCGCTCGTCCGCGTCCAGGCCGAAGCAACTGATGTCAAAGCTCAGTCCGGGGGCGGAGATCTGTACGCCTACGTACAGATCGGTGCCCGCGGTGAGGTCACTGATCTTGGCCTTGTGGCCGCGTTGGAATTCCCTGGCCATACGTAACGACCGTCCCCCATCCCGAATGTAAATGCGTCGCGTCAGGCTAACCGGAAAGTCCGACAGCGAACCAAGCCGGTACAGAGCCGGTACACAACCTCCGTGAGCGGCGGAAGTTCACTCGTCGCGTGCGGCGGGCAGATGGGGCAGCCGGTCGGCCGCAACCACACCTTCGAGGTACCCACGGGCCCGCTCCGTGCGGGGGTAGGCCTCCAGGAGTCGCCAGAAATCGGACCCGTGCCCTGGCACGAGGAGGTGGGCGAGTTCGTGGACGAGGACGTAGTCGACGACGTACTCGGGCATGCCCTGCAAGCGGTGCGAAAGGCGGATGCTGCCTTCCGACGGGGTGCACGAACCCCACCGGGTGTTCTGGTTCGTGACCCAGCGAACGGACGCGGGCCTGGCCCGGCCGTCGAAGTACTGCTCGGAGAGGCGCTCGGCACGCTCGAAGAGCTCCGCGTCGCCCAGGACCCGCTTGCTCTCCTGGGCCGCGAGCTTGTCGAGCATGACGTTGACCCAGCGCTGTTCCTCGGCCTCGGACATGCGGGCGGGGATGAGCACGACGGTGCGATCGCCCTCTCGGTACGCCGAGACCGTTCTGCGGCGGCGGGCGCTCCTTCTGACCTCGACCGCGCTCCCCCCAGAGCCGGGTGACGGCGGGCTGGTCATGCTGCGCTGTGGGTTTCCGGCGCGGTGCAGTGGGTCGGCGGGCACGCCCCGACGTTACCCGCTGGGTGTGGGGGAAGTCCCGCCTCCGGGACGGTTCGGCGGGGTATCGCTCCCCGTGCGATCGATTAGTACGACGAATACCCCGCGCCTGTGGACAACCCGCGACGGCTGTCGATCGGGACGGGCATCCTGGCTGTCGACCGGCGATGCGGATGGGATGCGGACGGGGATCAGCAGCGCCGGATGACCACGGGGGGACGACCATGCATCCGATCCTGAAGCCGACGCTGCGACGCGGCTGGCGCGATCTGAACACCATCCAGTTCGGCGTGGCGCCCGCTCACGCATTGGTGCTGGGGCCGGTGGACACGGCGACGGGCAGCTTTCTCCAGCTTCTGGACGGAACACGCGGGCTTCCGCTTCTGCGCGAGGAGGGCAGACGGATGGGTCTGCCCGACGATCACGTGGACAAGCTCGTGCGGCGGCTGTCCGGGGCCGGGCTCCTCGACGACGCGACCGGAGGCGGTTCGGCGGCCGACGCCCTGCGCAAGCGGGATCAGGCCATGGACCGGCTGCGCCCGGATCTGGCTTCCCTCTCGGTCGTGACCGCCGGGCCCGGTGACGGGATGCGGAAGCTGGCGGCGCGCCGCGCGATGCGGGTCCAGGTCCGGGGTGCGGGGCGAGTGGGGGCGGTGGTGGCGTCTGTCCTGTCCGGGGCCGGTGTGGGGCAGGTGGACGTGCTCGACGGAGGAGTAGTCGAGCCCCGGGATGTGGCGCCGGGCGGTCATCCCGCCGAAGCGATCGGCGACCGCCGGGACGCCGCGGCGCGGCGGGGCGTGCGGCAATGGGCTCCGGACCGGCCGCCCCGCCGGGTCCGGAGGACAGCGGGAGCGGCGAGGGCGGCGGGAGCAGCTAGGGCGGCGGAAGAACTGGGAGAAGCGGGGACGGCGGGGACAGCGAGGGAAGAGGAGCCGGCTCTCTCCCTTGTGGTCATCACCCCGCGGGACGGGCTCGACGCACACGCCCCCGACCCCCTCGCCGCCGAGCCACTCGTCTCGTCGGGAACACCGCACCTTTACGCGGGGGTGATCGAGGGAACCGGAGTGGTGGGGCCGCTCGTCCTCCCGGGGGCGACGGCCTGCGCGGGCTGTCTGGCGCTCGACCGTGCGGACCGGGACCCCACCTGGCCGCGCATGCTGGCGCAGTGGCGTTCGGGACGCGCGCGCCATGTCACCGCGTGTGATCTGGCGCTGTCGACCACCGTCGCCGGCCTCGCCGCGGCGCATGCCCTGGCCTTTCTGGACGGGGCGGCACCAGCGAGCGCGGGAGTCCGCTGGGAGGCGTCCGTGCCGGGCCTTGACTGGCACGCACGGCCGGTGTCACCGCATCTCTCGTGCCCGTGCGGGGCGGGTGTGGTGGATAAGGGGGAACACCCCGCCGGGGACAAAGAGCCGCACGACACAATGGCCGGGTAACCGCCTGACGAGGCGTGGCTGTCTGGGACTTGGAGGGGCGCATGTCTGATCTTCCCCGGAAGGCGGTAACCCGTACCGCCAAACTGGCCGCGCTGCCACTCGGCTTCGCCGGGCGGGCGACCTGGGGGCTCGGCAAACGGATAGGGGGCAAGTCGGCGGAGATCGTCGGCCGTGAGCTGCAGCAGCGCACGGCGGATCAGTTGTTCAAGGTGCTCGGCGAGCTCAAGGGCGGGGCCATGAAGTTCGGCCAGGCCCTGTCCGTGTTCGAGTCGGCGCTTCCCGAAGAGGTCGCGGGGCCGTATCGCGCGGCGCTGACGAAGCTCCAGGAAGCGGCGCCGCCGATGCCGACGCGCACCGTGCACGCCGTCCTCGCCGAGCGGCTCGGCGATGACTGGCGCGAGCTCTTCCTGGAGTTCGAGGACAAGCCGGCCGCCGCGGCCTCCATCGGCCAGGTCCACCGGGCGGTGTGGCAAGACGGCCGCGAGGTCGCGGTCAAGGTGCAGTACCCGGGCGCGGGCGAGGCCCTGCTCTCCGACCTGAACCAACTCAGCCGCTTCGCCCGGCTCCTGGGGCCGCTGGTTCCGGGGATGGACATCAAGCCGCTCATCGCGGAGCTGCGCGACCGGGTCTCCGAGGAACTTGATTTCAGCCTGGAGGCCCTCGCACAGCGCGCGCACGCGGAGGAGTTCGCGGACGATCCGGATGTGCTGGTGCCCGATGTGGTGCACCAGAGCGAGCAGGTTCTGGTGACCGAGTGGATCGACGGGATACCCCTGTCGGACGTGATCGCCGACGGCACGCAGGAGCAGCGGGACCGGGCGGGACAGCTCCTTGCCCGTTTCCTCTTCTCGGGGCCCGCGCGCACCGGGCTGCTGCACGCCGATCCGCATCCGGGCAATTTCCGTCTGCTGCCCGACGAGAAGGGCGGCCTGCGGCTCGGGGTCCTCGATTTCGGCACGGTGGACCGGCTGCCCGGCGGGCTGCCCCCGACCATCGGCCGCTCCCTGCGGATGACGCTCGACGGCGAGGCCGACGCGGTCTACGCGATGTTGTGCGAGGAGGGCTTCGTCCAGGAATCCGTCGATCTCGAACCGGACGCGGTCCTGGACTATCTGCTGCCGATCATCGAACCCATGCTGGTGGAGGAGTTCACCTTCACCCGGGGCTGGATGCGCGGGCAGGCGGCGCGGGTAGCCGATCCCCGTTCTCCCGCCTATCAGTTGGGCAAGCGACTGAACCTTCCGCCGTCGTATCTGCTGATACACCGTGTGACGTTGAGCACGATCGGGGTGCTCTGTCAGCTCGGGGCGACGGTCCGGATGCGGGACGAACTCGAGGAATGGCTGCCGGGGTTCGTGGAAGAGGAGCCACAGGAGGACGCGCAGGAGGAGGCGGCGGAGGCGGACGATCCGGCGGCCGGCGCCTGAGACAGCTGACGCCGGGGACAGACGGCGCCCGGGAACAGCCGGTGCTGGGGAACGGCCGGTGCTGGGACCGTGGCTCGCCCTCGTCCTCACCACCAGGGGGAGTCGAGCCGCCCCTCGATGGCCCGGATGTTCTCGCGGGCGCAGGAGTCGCAGAAGTAGCGGCGGACGCCGTTCTCCATGGAGCAGGTCCAGGTGAGCGGCGCGCCTTCGGCGACCTTGCCGCAGCGGGAGCACACAAGATTCCCGGCGTCCGCGGGCTGAGGAGTCTGCTGGTCCACCCGGAGACCCTATCGCCGCCCGTGAAGGTTCGCCCGGTACAACGCACCGCGGGGGCCGGTCCGTTCGGACCGGCCCCCGCGGGCTTCGTGGTGTGGCTCAGGCTGTGCGTCGAACCGTCACTGCATGACGGCCATGGCGAGCGCGCGCCTTGCGCGCAGTGACGCGCGCTCGGCCCGGCGCTGCATCCGGCGTGCCGCCATCAGGCGGGCGGCCGGGCGCTGCGCGTCGGCCTCACGCATGCGTTCGTGCATATGCGCACGAGCCAGGGCTTCTGGGATGAGTTGCATCTCGCGGGTCCTGTTCTGGCGCGAGTCGTTCGCGCCGGTGGTGGAGAAGTCTGTGGTTGCGGAGCCGGCGGGCTCGGCGGTGGCTGCCTTCATCGGGGCCTGCTTCTTGGGGTCGTGCGTCAGGGGGCGATCGATCGTTCCGATGGCGTTCATGCGGCGACAACCGGGTTCTTGCGCGGACGGCCACGCGGCCGCTTGCGGGCAACGACGACACCCTGGACGAAGAGCTCGCCGCCCCAGACGCCCCACGGCTCACGCCGCTCCTTGGCGCCGGCCAGGCAGGCCTCCATCAACGGGCAGGTACGGCAGAGGGACTTGGCGTACTCGACGTCGGCCGGCGACTCGGCGAAGAAGACCTCGGGGTCGTAGGCACGGCAGGGGACGGGTACGCCGAGGTTCTCGATGGCGTCATCGAGCGCGGTGAGCGCGGTGAGGGGAGTCAAGGTCGGGTCCTCCGTGGGAACGGGCGGGGGGAGAGTCTCTGAAGGCGGTACGGACGGGGCGTGCGCTTCGAGTTGCACGGTGTTGTTTTCCTCGTCTGGTCGTGCCGGCCTGGGTCGGCCGGTTGGCGGCTGGTACCGGGTCTTGCTCGGCCCCCTCGCTCCGTCATCCCGTTTCGGGAAAAACAGAAGGGCCGCGGATCCCGGGTGGGGTTCCGCGGCCCTGAAGGCGCCGGTCTGATCGAGGATCAGACTGGATCACTCCAGGGTTCGAGCCCACGGAAGGCCCACATCGTGTGGTGGTGCTGCGTCTGCTGCTGGGTCGTCTGCTTCTTGGCTCCGGCACCGGCCGCGGCAAAGGCATAGGCCTGCGCCTGTGCCGTCGCTACTGCTTCCGGTGCCTTGGTCGCTCGCTCGCTGCCTTCATTGACCTCACGCATCGGAAGCACGTTGACAGCGGTGCGACGCGGGAGGGACAGAGGCAGGACAGAGGACTCCGGACGGTTGGCGGCGACAGCGATGCCACCGGACAGACCGGTGCCCGGGATCGAGAAGCCGAGCAGGCAGGAAGCGACGACCGAGCGATCGGTCAATTTCACGGTGCTGATGAAGCTCTCGTTGATGCTGATCACTGGAATCGCCTCCTCTCGGCGTCTATGGGATCGGCCGGAACCGATCCTGCGGGCGGACTATTAAGTACAGCACGGAGCGAGGGCTTCGGAGAAGCCGCCGTTCCCGTGCTTAAGAACCTATGGGTCTTCCTTGCGCCTGCGCAAACTATTTTTTCGACGAGTTTGAATCAGTTGCCATCGGCGCCCCTTACACGGTCCTCACCTGCGCAAATGGCGAGGACATCAGATCCATAGCGGTTGAGCTTGCGCACGCCGACGCCGGGGATCCGGGCCAGCTCCCCCTCCTCGTCGGGCGCGGCCTCCGCGATGGCGATCAGAGTTTTGTCCGTGAACACGCAGTACGCCGGCTGTCCCAGCAGTTGCGCCTGACCCGAGCGCCACTCCCGCAACCGCTCGTAGAGCCCCTCGTCCATGTCGGACGGGCAGTCCTCGCATCGCATGAGCTTCATCTCGCCCGCGTCGGTCAGGGACCTTCCGCAGACCCGGCACCGGGCCGGCGACCTGCTCGTCCGCCTGCGCCCCCTGGCGCCGCCGCTCTCCCCGACCCCGCCGCTCCCGCTGCCGCGCTCGATGCCACCGGGACCACCTGCCGCGGCACGCGCTCCGGCGCCCGCCCCCGAGCCCGGGCGCAGCCCGTCCAGGAAGCGGCTGGGGCGGCGTCCCGCGCGACCGCCCGGAGAGCGGGAGAGGGCCCAGGAGAGGGAGAGCCGGAGGCGGGCCCGGGTGACCCCCACGTACAGGAGGCGGCGCTCTTCCTCGATCTGCTCGTCCGTCTTGGCGTACGTGATCGGCATCATGCCCTCGGCGAGTCCGACCAGGAAGACGGCGTCCCACTCCAGGCCCTTGGCCGCGTGCAGCGAGGCGAGGGTGACGCCCTCGACGGTCGGCGCGTGCTGGGCGTTGGCGCGCTCGTCGAGCTCGCCCACCAGGTCGGCGAGCGTCGCTCCCGGCTTGGCCCGTTCGAAGTCCTCGGCGAGGCGCACCAGGGCGGCAAGGGACTCCCAGCGGTCACGGGCGGCGCCGGAGCCGGCCGGCGGCTCTGTCGTCCACCCCTTCGTGGAGAGGACGGCACGCACCTGCGAGGGCAGGTCGACGACGTCGTCGAGGAGGGAGTCGTTGCCACCGAAGCGGGCCGCGCCGCGCAGGGCCGCGCCCGCCTCACGGACCTCGCTGCGCTCGAAGAAGCGCTCGGCGCCGCGCAGCTGGTAGGGCACACCGGCGTCGGCGAGTGCCTGTTCGTAGATCTCGGACTGGGAGTTGGTGCGGAAGAGGATCGCGATCTCGCTCGCCGGGACGCCGTCGGCGATGAGGGCCCGGATGCGGCGGGCGGCGCCTTCGGCCTCGGCGGGCTCGTCCGCGTACTCCGTGTAGACCGGTTCGGCGCCGGCTTCGCGCTGGGAGATCAGTTCGAGGCGGTGGTCCGCGGCGCGGCCCCGGGCCTGGGAGAGCAGGCCGTTGGCGAGGTGCACGACCTGGGGCGTGGAGCGGTAGTCCCGGACGAGCTTGACGACCGTCGCTCCGGGGTGGCGGATGCGGAAGTTCAGCAGGTGGTCGGGGGTCGCGCCGGTGAAGGAGTAGATCGTCTGGCTGGCGTCGCCGACGACGCAGAGGCTGTCGCGGTCGCCGAGCCACAGCTCCAGGAGGCGCTGCTGGAGCGGGCTGACGTCCTGGTACTCGTCGACCACGAAGTGTTGGTACTGGGCGCGGACCTGGTCGGCGATGTCGTGGCGGTCCTGGAGGATGCCGACGGCCAGGAGCAGGACGTCCTCGAAGTCGATGACGGAGCGGTCGCGCTTGAGATCTTCGTACGCCCCGTAGATCTGGGCGATCTCGGCGGCGTCCCGTGGGATCAGGCGGCCCGACTTCGCGGCGGCGGTCGCATAGTCGGCGGGGACGGTCTGGGTGACCTTGGACCACTCGATCTCGCTCGTCACGTCCCGCAGTTCGTTGCGGTCGAGGCGGATGCGGGAGGCGGCCGCCGCGTCGGCGACGAGCTTGATCTTGCGGTCGACGATTCGGGGCAGCTGGCCACCGACTGCTTTCGGCCAGAAGAACTGGAGCTGGCGCAGTGCCGCGGAGTGGAACGTGCGCGCCTGGACTCCGGACGCGCCGAGCTGGCGCAGGCGGCCGCGCATCTCGCCGGCCGCGCGGTTGGTGAACGTGACGGCGAGCACGCTGGCGGGTTGCAGGATTCCGGCGCGGACGCCATAGGCGATCCGGTGCGTGATCGCCCGGGTCTTGCCCGTCCCGGCGCCCGCCAGGACACACACCGGCCCGTGCAGGGCGGTGGCCACCTCGCGCTGCTCGGGGTCGAGCCCGGCGAGCACCGCGTCGGCAGAGTCCGGAACCTGCGGGAAGAGGGTGGAGTGCGTTGCTGCTGTCACCCCGCCATGCTGCCAGGTCCCCCGGGGCGCGTGAGCAGGTTGTCCACAGGGAGGCCTCCGCAGTCGTACTAATGCGGGAATGGTGGCCGGGTCACGTACGTTCAGGTCATTGCGATGACGCACCCCGAGCAACAAAGGAGCGCGAGACACATGCCGGGCACTGTGACGATGTACAGCACCACGTGGTGCGGCTACTGCCGCCGGCTCAAGGGCCAGATGGACCGCGAGGGCATCACGTACAACGAGATCAACATTGAGCAGGACCCGGATTCCGCGGCCTTCGTCGAGAAGGCGAACGGCGGGAACCAGACGGTTCCCACCGTTCTCTTCCCGGACGGCTCGACGCTGACGAACCCCTCGCTCGCCCAGGTGAAGCAGAAGCTGGCCGCCTGAGCGGCCGGGGTCCCGGTCCGGCGGACCGGCCCTAGCCCACGGCGCCCGGCTTCGGCAGGGGCTTGCCGTACCAGAGCTCGATCAGTCGGGCCGCAATCGAGATCCCGTACGGAGGCAGGACCTCCCCGGACTCGAATGCGGCCCGCAGGTCTTCGCGGGAGAACCAGCGGGCCTCGGAGATCTCCTCGCCGTCCACGTTGATCTCCGAGGACGTCGCTTCGGCCATGAAGCCCAGCATCAGGCTGGAGGGAAACGGCCAGGGCTGGCTCGCGACGTACTCGACGTCGCCGACCGTGACGCCGGCCTCCTCCCAGACCTCGCGGCGCACCGACGTCTCGATGGACTCGCCCGGCTCCACGAAGCCCGCAAGAGTCGAGAAGCGGCCCTCGGGCCAGTGCACCTGGCGCCCGAGGAGCGCGCGGTCCTGGTCGTCCGTCACCAGCATGATCACTGCCGGGTCCGTACGCGGGTAGTGCTCGGCGCCGCACGCCTGGCAGCGGCGGATGTGGCCGGCCGCGGCGATGACGGTGCGCTCGCCGCAGCGCGAGCAGAAGCGGTGCAGACGCTGCCAGTTCTCCAGGGCCACGGCGTGCACCATCAGGCCCGCGTCGCGGGGCGACAGGAGGAGGCCCGCCTCGCGCAGGCCCGCGGGGCGTGCCTGCTGGTCCATGCGGCCGGGCAGGGAGTCCTTCTGCAGCGCGAAGTAGCTGACGCCGTCGTCGTCCGTGCCCAGGAAGTAGCGGTGGGCCTCGGTGAGGGGCGCTTCGAAGGTCGGCGTCATCACCAGTTCGGTGGCGCCTTCGGGCGTCTCGTCGATGAGTACCTGGCCGCCGGAGACCACGAAGACCCGTGTCGTGGGGTGGCTCCAGGCGGCGGCGAGCCAGGCCTCGTCGAGGCGGTGGTGGGCTGCGCGATCGATGCCGCTCGGTGCGGTGAGCGAGACGGGACGGTCAGCGGTGCGGTCGGTCCAGGTGGTCACAGGTGCTTCCAACTCCCCCGATGGAATGGGTGGTGCGGCAAGGTCGGCAATGCGGGGCTCAGTGTGCATCGCGCCAGTGCTCGGCGAGATCGCCCCACAAATAGGCCGTCGTCTCGACTCCCTTGAGGAGCAGATCGATCTCGACCTTCTCGTTCGGTGCGTGCCAGCCGTCGGACGGCACGGAGATGCCCAGGAAGAGCACGGGGGCGTCGAGTACGTCCTGGAGATCGGCCGCCGGTCCCGAACCGCCCTCGCGGGTGAACAGGATCGGCTTCTCGAAGGCTTTGCCCATCGCCCGTACGACGGACTGCAGGGCGGGGTGGTCGAGCGGCGTCAGGCACGGGCGCGTGGCGGCGCCGAAGGTGATGGTGTGGCTGATTCCGTTCGGCAGCTGGTCGGCGACCCAGGTGCGGACCGCATCTTCGACGCGGTCCGGGTCCTGGCCCGCGACGAGCCGGAAGGACAGCTTCAGGAAGGCCGACGACGGGACGATCGTCTTGCCGCCCGGTCCTTGGTAGCCGCCTCCGATGCCGTTGACCTCGGCGGTGGGGCGGGCCCAGATGCGCTCCAGGGTGGTGTGGCCCGCTTCTCCGTGGGTCGCGTGCGACTTGGCCGTACGCAGCCAGCTCTCCTCGTCGAAGGGCAGCTCGGCGAAGAGTTCGCGCTCGCGGTCGGTGAGTTCGGCGACACCTTCGTAGAAGCCGGGGACGGCCACGCGCGCGTGCTCGTCGTGCAGCGCGGCGACGAGGCGCGCGGCGGCGGTCGCCGGGTTCGGGACGGCGCCGCCGAAGGAGCCCGAGTGGATGTCCTGGTCGGGGCCGCGCAGCTCTATCTCGCAGTCGGCGAGGCCGCGCATGCCGGTGCAGACCGTGGGGGTGTCCTCGGCCCACATGCCGGTGTCCGAGACGATCACCGCGTCGGCGGCGATGCGCTCCCCGCACTCCTCGATCAGCGCGCGGAAGTGCGGCGAGCCCGACTCCTCCTCGCCCTCGATCAGGAGCTTCAGGTTCACCGCGGGGGCGCTGCGGCCGGTGGCGGCCAGGTGGGCGCGGACGCCGAGTGTGTGGAAGAACACCTGGCCCTTGTCGTCGGCCGCCCCGCGCGCGTAGAGGCGATTGCCCCGGACGACGGGCTCGAAGGGTTCGGTGTGCCAGCCGTCCTCGCGGGCCGCCGGCTGCACGTCGTGGTGGCCGTAGACGAGGACGGTGGGGGCCTGTGGGTCACCGGAGGGCCACTCGGCGAAGACGGCGGGGGCGCCGGGCGTCTCCCAGACCTCGACGGTCGGGAAACCGGTCTCCTTGAGCCGGGCCGCGAGCCAGTCCGCGCTGCGCCGTACGTCGTCCGCGTGGTCGGGCTGTGCCGACACGGACGGGATGCGCAGCCACTCGGCGAGGTCGTCGAGGAAGG
Organism: Streptomyces longisporoflavus; assembly: GCF_014649775.1. Taxonomy (GTDB): domain Bacteria; phylum Actinomycetota; class Actinomycetes; order Streptomycetales; family Streptomycetaceae; genus Streptomyces; species Streptomyces longisporoflavus. The sequence continues at coordinate 245,158 of NZ_BMTR01000007.1, forward strand.
CGGCACGGTGGGTCTGGATGAACGTACGGACGGCGCTGCCGCCACTGACGTCGCTGTCAACGGACTGGCTCATGGTCACGAGCCTAGCCGCCCTCGGGAGCCGGTTCGTCCGGTGGTTCGTCACCCGGCTGCCCGCCCGGTTCCGCCAGGAGGATCCGCTCAAGTTCGGCCCGGCCCGGCAGGTGCGCGGGGCGGGAGATCTCACCGCTGCGCACATACAGGAACGAGGCCTTCACGGACTCCGGGGGTACGTCGTGCAGCTCGGCCCAGGCCAGGCGGTAGACGGCGAGCTGGAGGGGGTCTGCGGTGCGGGTTCGGCTGGTCTTCCAGTCGACGATCTCGTACGTCACGTCGTCGCCGTCGACCTCCTTGTAGACCGCGTCGATCCGGCCGCGGATCACACGACCCGCGAGCGTCAGCTGGAAGGGCACCTCGACGCGGTGGGGGGAGCGGTGGGCGTACTCGGTGCGCTCGAAGGCCTCCTTGAGGGCTTCCAGATCGCGCTCGTCCGCGATCTCGGCCTCGCCGGGGCCGCCGCCCGGCAGATCCTCGGGAGCGAGCAGCGGGAGGCGCAGCTCCTCAAAGCGGGTCTCGATCCAGGCGTGGAAGCGGGTGCCGCGCCGGGCCGCGGGCTGCGGCGGGCGTGGCATGGGGCGCGCAAGCTCCTGCGCGAAGCCCTCCGGGTCGGCCGCCAGGCGGAGCACTTCGGACGCGGTGAGCGATGCAGGTACGGGAACGTCCCTGATCGCCTCACGGGCGCGCAGGAGTTCGCCGGTGAGGGCGTCCAGGTCACGGTCCCAGGAGGCGAGCGTGCGGGCCTCCTCCGGGGTGAGACGGGCCTCGCCGGGGGCGGCGGCGGTCTCGGTGTCGGTGTCGGCCGGGTGCGGGCGGGCGCCGGGCACGCCGGGCACGGCTGACGACGGAGGGGCGGTCTGGTGCGGGATCGCGGGACGGGCCGCTGTCCAGGAGTCCCAGTCACCGGTGTCAGCGTCCCCTGGGTGGGCAGCCCCCATGTCGGCGTCGGGGGCCTCTTCGTCCTCTGGCGGGGGCGGCCAGTCCGGGTCCTCGTAAGGAGGCACGTCGTCGAACGCCGACGGGTGGGGCTCCTCGTGCGAGCGGGCGTCGGCAGGCGCTGCCTCCCCCGTCATCTCCGTCACCCCCGCCTCCCCCGTCAGGCCGTCCAGATGCGTGAGGACCGTCTGCGCGGCGGACCGGCGGCGGGCCAGGGCCATGTCGTCCAGCGGCAGCGGCCACGCGTGCTCGGCGGCGCCTTCCGCCAGGGCGGGGTTCTCCTCGCCCTCCTCCGGTTCGTCGGCCCAGGCCTCGATCTCCCCGTGGCCCAGCACGCAGTGGTCGTACAGCGCCCGGAGGAAGTCCGACGGGCCGCGCGGCTTCTTCTGCGAGGGGCCCCACCAGTGGCCGGAGCCCAGGAGCAGCGAGCGGGGGCGGGTGAAGGTCACGTAGCCGAGGCGGAGCTCCTCTATGCGCTGGTGTTCCTTCATGTCCTCGTGGAACGCCTTCATGGAGCGGGAGTCCCACGCCTCTATGTCGGGCAGGGTGGCCGCGTCGCCGCGCAGCGCGTGCGGGACGACCTTGCCCTGCGCCGTCCACTTCTCGCGCCCCTGGGTGCTGGGAAACGTGCCGGTGACGAGCCCGGGGACGGCCACGACGTCCCACTCCAGGCCCTTGGACTTGTGGGCGGTGAGCACCTTGACGGTGTTCTCGCCGCCGGGCAGGGCGTTGTCCAGGCCCTTCTCGTACTGCGCGGCCGTCCGCAGGAAGGCGAGGAAGGCAAGGAGGCTCGCCCCGCTGTCGTTCGCGGCGAAGGACGCGGCGACGTCCAGGAAGTTCGACAGCGTCTCGCGGCGGCGGGCCGCGAGGGCGTGCGGTGACGCGGAGAGCTCGACTTCGAGGCCCGTGACGGCGAGCACCCGGTGCAGCACGTCCATCAGGGGGTCGGCCAGCGAGCGGCGCAGATCGCGCAGTTCGGCGGCGAGCCGGGCAAACCGCACCCTCGCCTCCGGCGAGAAGGGCAGCCCGTCGTCCTCCGTGTCCTCGTCGAGGGGCGTCTCCAGGAAGGTGTCGAGCGCGTCGGCGAGCGATATCACCTCGGCGGGATCGACCCCCTCGACCGCTTCGGCGAGCCGCCGGTCCGGGTCGTCCGGGGCCGCGTGCCCATGGCGTACGAGAAGGCGTGCGCGACGGCCCAGGAGGGCGAGGTCGCGCGGGCCGATGCGCCAGCGCGGGCCCGTGAGCAGGCGCACCAGGGAGGCGTTCGCGCCGGGGTCCTGGAGCACCTCGCAGACGGCGACCAGGTCGGCGACCTCCGGGAGGTGCAGAAGCCCGGCGAGGCCGACGACCTCCACGGGCACGTCGCGGGCCACGAGCGCCCCCTGGATCTGCGCGAAGTCCGTCGCCGTGCGGCACAGGACCGCGATCTCGCCGGGGGCCTTTCCGGTGCGCACGAGGTGCGCGATGGAGTCGGCGAGCCAGTCGATCTCCTCGGTGTGCGTGCGCAGAAGGGCGCAGCGCACCAGGCCGTCGCGTTCGGCGCCTGGCGCGGGCCGCAGGGCCTCCACGCCCGCGTGCATCGCGCGCAGCGGCTCCGCGAGGCCGTTCGCGAGGTCCAGGAGGCGGCCGCCGCTGCGGCGGTTCTCGCTGAGCGCGTGGCGGGCCGCGGGGCGGCCGTCGGCGTACGCGAAGTGCTCGGGGAAGTCGTCGAGGTTCGCCACGGACGCGCCCCGCCAGCCGTAGATCGCCTGGCAGGGGTCGCCGACCGCCGTCACCGGGTGGCCCGTGCAGCCTCCGAAGAGGCCTGCCAGGAGGATGCGCTGGGCCACCGACGTGTCTTGGTACTCGTCGAGCAGGACGACGCGGAACTCCTCGCGCAGGATCTCGCCGACCTGCGCGCGCGTGCGGGCCAGCGTCGCGGAGAGGGCGATCTGGTCGCCGAAGTCGAGGAGGTCGCGGGCGCGCTTCGCCTCCCTGTAGCGGCCGACGAGCTCGGCCAGTTCGAGCCGGGCCGCCGCCGTCTCCGGCACCTTGCGCAGGTCGGCGTTGGAGAGCTTGGCGCCCTCCAGGGCGTGCAGCAGCTCGGTGTCGTACGCGCGAAGCTGCTCGGGACGTACGAGGTGTTCCGCGAGCTCGCCGTCGAGTGCGAGGAGGTCGCTGACGAGGTCGGGGAAGGAGCGCGTCAGCGCGGGATACGGTCCCGGCGCCTCGCGCAGGACGCGCGCGGCGAGCTGGAAGCGGGTGGCGTCAGCGAGCAGCCGGGTGGTGGGTTCGAGCCCTATACGCAGCCCGTGGTCGGTCAGGAGACGGCCCGCGAAGGCGTGGTACGTGGAGATGACCGGCTCGCCCGGAGGGTGGTCCGGGTCGAGGGTCTCGGGATCGGTGACCCCGGCCTTGATCAGCGCCTGGCGCACCCGCTCGGCGAGTTCGCCCGCCGCCTTGTTCGTGAACGTCAGGCCGAGGACCTGCTCGGGGGCGACCTGGCCGGTGCCGACCAGCCAGACCACGCGGGCCGCCATCACCGTCGTCTTGCCCGACCCGGCTCCGGCCACGATCACCTGCGGGGCGGGCGGCGCGGTGATGCAGGCCGTCTGCTCCGGGGTGAACGGGATGCCGAGGAGCTCTTTGAGCTGCTCGGGGTCGGTGATACGAGGTGGCACGTCAGAGAGGCTAGCGGCGGCCACTGACAATCGGGGCGTACCCGGCTTTCAGTGACCGCCGTCGCACCGGCGTCAGGGCCTTCGGGTGTCAGGACTCACGTCGGGACACGCATCAGGACACGCATCAGGACTTCATGAGCTCTTCCAGGTCCACGACCTCGTCCGGCGCCGGAGCCTTGACCGCGACCGACTTGCCGTAGTCGGAGAAGTACATCGTGCCCGGGTCCGCCTTGTCGGCCGTGACGACCTTCAGGAAGTACGGCTTGCCCTCGGCCGCGACGTAGAAGGTGGTCTTCTTGCCCGACTCGCTCTTCGTGAGCACGGCCGTCTTCTTGCCGTTGACGTCGGCGTCGTCCTCGCGCTTGAGCTTCTTGAGGTCCTTGGTCTGGAACATGGCGTCCGCGTCACAGACACCGGCGTTCTGGCTGTTCGGCGTCTTCACCCACTTGTCCTCGAAGCGCGAGGTCTGACCGCCGCCACCCAGGGCGTTCTTCCAGTAGGCCGCGTCGCCCTTCATGTACTGCGTTTCGCCGGACACGAGGAACTCGGCGGTGCCGCCCGCTCCGCCGTCCATCTTCCCCTCGCAGTCACCGGACTTGGCGACCGAGAAGTCGACCTTGATCGGCTTGCCCTCCTGCTTGCCCTCGCCGGTCACCTTGAAGGAACCCGCGTCCTTGGACGCGTCGGCCGCCTTCTTGGCGATCTTGTCGGCGCTCATTCCCTCGAAGGGGTCCTTCTCCTCGCTGGAGCATCCCGTGATGCCGACGAAGGCGGTGGCGCAGGCGACCGCCGCGGCCAGGAGCTTCCGGTTGGCTGCCATGTCTGTTTCTCCTCGGGAAGGTGCACGATCGGAGGGTTCGCTGGTGCACAAATCAGCTTTACGGAGACTTTAGATGGCCTGTGAGACTGCTATGGACGCGTGCGCCGCGACGTGAGGTCGACCACCAACCGCACTGGTGCCTCCCCCGTCACTCCACCACCTGCCGTCCCTCCGGCCGCGCGCTGCACGAGGCGCGGAAGGCGCAGTGCGTGCAGTGCTGGCCCGTGGTGGGCGTGAAGCGTTCGTCGAGGACCTTGCCGGCCGCGGTGGCGAGGAGGTCGCCCACCCACTCCCCGGCGAGCGGCTCCTGGGCCTGCACCTTGGGGAGGGCCTCGCCGCCGTCCTTCTTGGCGGCGCCCTGGCGCAGTTGCACCAGTTCCGCGCCGCCCGCCTCGGGACGTACGCCTTCGAAGGCGTCGTCGACCGCGCCCTCGCGCAGTGCGAGCTGGTAGACGGCGAGCTGGGGGTGGCGGGCCACTTCCGCGGCGGTGGGGGTCTGCTTGCCGGTCTTGAAGTCGACCACGTAGGCGCGGCCTTGCGCGTCCTGCTCGACGCGGTCCATGGAGCCGCGCACGCGTACTTCGTAGGGACCCGCTTCGAGGGTCACGTCGAAGTCGTGCTCGCTGCTGACGGGGGTGCGGGACGCGCGGTCCATCACATGCCACTGGAGGAAGCGTTCGAGCGCCACGCGCGCGTGCTCCTTCTCCTGCGACGACTTCCAGGGGGCGTCGAAGGCCAGCGCGTCCCAGACCGAGTCGAGGCGCTCCATGAGGACGGCGAGGTCGGCGGGTGTCCTGCCGGAGGCGACCTCGTCGGCCAGGACGTGCACCACGTTGCCGAAGCCCTGGGCCGCGGTCGAGGGGGCGTCGGCCTTCACCTCGCGGCCCAGGAACCATTGCAGGGAACAGGTGTTGGCGAGCTGGTCCAGGGCGCTCCCGGAGAGGACGACGGGCTTGTCGCGGTCCCTCAGGGGGACTTCACTGGCCGTCGGCTCGTACATGCCCCACCAGCGGTACGGGTGCGCGGACGGCACCAGGGGGCGCCCGTCGGCGTCGCTCAGCGCGGCGAGCTTGGCCAGACGGTGGGCGGCGGCCTCGCGCAGGGGCTCCGAGACGCGCGGGTCGACCGTGGTGGAACGCAGCTCGGCGACGAGCGCGGAGACGGACAGGGGGCGGCGCGGGCGGCCCGTGACGTCCTTGGGCTCCACGCCGAGTTCGGTGAGGAAGCGGGAGGGCTGGTCGCCGTCGTCCGCGGGCGCCTTGACGGCGGTGACGACGAGGCGTTCACGCGCGCGCGTGGCGGCCACGTAGAACAACCGGCGCTCTTCGGAGAGGAGCGCTCCGGGGGTGAGGGGCTCGGCGAGGCCGTCGCTTCCGATGCGGTCGGCCTCCAGGAGGGAGCCGCGGCGGCGCAGGTCGGGCCAGAGGCCTTCCTGTACGCCCGCGACCACCACGAGCCGCCACTCGAGGCCCTTGGACCGGTGCGCGGTCATCAGGCGTACGGCGTCGGGGCGTACGGCCCTGCGGTTGAGGGTGTCCGCGGCGATGTCCTGCGCCTCGGTCTCTTCGAGGAAGTTGAGGGCGCCGCGCCCTCCGGTGCGTTCCTCGGCGCGCGAGGCGTACGCGAACAGGGCGCAGACCGCGTCGAGATCGCGGTCCGCGTTACGCCCCGCGGCGCCGCCACGGCGTGCGGTCCGCTCCAGGCGGCGCGGCCACGGGGTGCCGTCCCACAGCTCCCAGAGCGCCTCCTCGGCGGTGCCGCCGCCCGCGAGACGCTCACGGGCCTTACGGAGCAGCGCGCCGAGCCGCTGGGCGCCACGCGCGTACGCGGGATCGTGCGCGACGAGCCGCTCCGGTTCGGCGAGCGCTCTGGCAAGGAGCTCGTCGGAGGGCGGCGGAAGGTGGTTGCCCGCGGCCCGCTCCTCCGCGCGAAGGGCCCGCCCGAGCCGCCGGAGGTCGGCGGCGTCCATGCCGGCGAGGGGGGACGTGAGGAGGGCCAGGGCGGTCTCGGTGTCGAGCCAGACGGGGGCGGCGGTTGCGGACCCGGCAGCGGGCTCGGGTTCGGGTTCGGGTTCGGGTTCGCCCCCGTGCGGGCCGGGAGCTGCTTCGGACTCGGGCGCGGGGCCGTCGCCCTCGGGGTCGTCGCCCTCGGGATCGTCGCCGGCCCCGGCACCAGACTCGGGCTCGGGGGTGCCGCCCTCGGGGGCCCCGGCGTCGGGAGCGCGGTCGGTCCCGGAATCGGGCTCGGGCTCGGGCTCGGCCCGGAGGTCGGAAGCGACGGCAACCTGCGGACCGGAAGCTGCCTCGGACACGCCGCGCGGATCAGAGGCGGCCGTCTCGGGCCGGGACGCAGCCTGGAGACCGGAAGCGGGCTCAGGCTGGCGCTCAGCCTGGAGGTCAGAGCCGGGCGCGGGCTCGGCTTGGACGTCAGAGGCGGGCGCAGACTCGCCCCGGACGCCAGAGCCAGACGCAAGCTCGGCCCGGAGATCAGAAGCGGACCCGGACCGCGGACCAGAAGCCGGCTCGGGCTCACCGGAAGCCGCCCCGGGCTCAGCAGAAACCGCCCCGGACTCACCCGTAGCCGCCCCGGACTCACCTGAAGCCGATTCCGACTCAGCCGGAAAGCCGGCAGCCGCCGCAGGCTCAGCCACCACCGACGTCGCCACCGCCCGCAACGCCGTCAGCAGCGGCGTCACCGCCGGCTCGTGGCGCAGGGCGATGTCGTCGCCGTCTATGTCCAGGGGGACGCCCGCCGCGGTGAGGCTGCGGCGGAACGCGGGGATCGTGTGGGCTCCCGCGCGGACCAGGACCGCCATCTCGCCCCAGGGGACGCCGTCCTCCAGGTGCGCGCGGCGCAGGATGTCCGCGATGTTGTCCAGCTCGGCGCCGGACGTGGGGTACGTGTACGCCTCGACGCGACCGCCGTCACGAACCGCCGAAAGTTCCCGGTGGGCCCGTACCTTCTCCGCGGGCAGCCTCGTCAGCGGCATGCGCCGGGTGAGCAGGCGCGTTGCGGCGAGGAGCCCGGCCCCCGACCTGCGGGACGTGGTCAGGACCTCGACCGGCGCATCGGTGCCGTCCGCGCGCGGGAAGCGGGAAGGGAACTGGAGGATGCCGTTCACGTCGGCGCCCCGGAAGGTGTAGATCGACTGGTCCGGGTCGCCGAACGCGACGAGGGAGCGCCCGCCCCCGGCAAGGGCGTGCAGCAACCGCACCTGCGCCGGGTCCGTGTCCTGGTACTCGTCCACGAACACCGCGTCGTACTGCGCGCCGAGCGCCCGCGCGACCTCGGGACGCCGCGCGAGCAGTACCGCGCGGTGCACCAGTTCCGCGTAGTCGAGCACCCCTTGCATGTCGAGCACGTCCAGATACTCCGCGAGGAACGCCGCCGCCGCGCCCCAGTCCGGGCGCCCCGCACGCCGGGCGAAGGCGTCCAGGGCGTCGGGCCCGAGGCCCAGCTCACGGCTCCGGGCGAGCACCGCGCGCACCTCGTCGGCGAAGCCCCGCGTCGTCAGACAGGCCCGCAGCTCGTCCGGCCAGCGGACACGAGAACGCCCCTCCCCCGCCAGGTCGATCTGGCCCGCGAGCAGCTCCCGTACCGCCACGTCCTGCTCGGGACCCGAGAGGAGCCGCAGCGGTTCGACGAAGAGATCCGCGTCCTGGTGGGCGCGGATGAGGGCGTAACAGAAGGAGTGGAAGGTCGTCGCCTGCGGGGCATTGGCCGCGCCTATGCGCAGCGCCATACGGTCGCGCAGTTCCACCGCCGCCTTGCGGCTGAAGGTCAGGACGAGGACCCGCTCCGGTTCCGTGCCCTTGGCGACCCGCGCGGCGACGGACTCCACGAGCGTGGTCGTCTTGCCCGTACCGGGCCCCGCGAGGACGAGCAACGGCCCTCCGGGGTGGTCAACCACGGCGCGCTGCCGTGCGTCAAGACGAGGGGGATCCACGTGCACCGGCGGAGTGCGCACCAGCCGATAGGCACCCCGGGCCCCCTGTCGCACCTGAGGGTGCGACGGGTGCCGGGTGTGCCGGGCGGAAGAAGTGGAGCTCACGTGGGTCGCCGGTCCTGGTGGGTGTACGGGGTGAAAAAAGGCTGCGCGATGGCCGCGGGTGCGGGCCGGGGTGAGGTGCGGGGGTGAGGCATGAGGCGAGATGCGGGGTGGGGGAACCGCGTGCCGTCGACGCTACGCCAGCGGGCGTGCGGGCCGTGCGGCTTCCCCCGTACGGGCCACCGGTCCCCCGCGACACCGCGGGATGGCGGAAGCTGTCAGGTGTGAGCCCCCGGAGCCTGCCGGAGAGCGGCACCGCCGCTTCCCGCCGCGTCGCCACCAGCCGCGTCGCCGGCCGCCGCGCCGTCCCCGTGCGCACCGGCGTCGTCCCCGTGCGCACCGGCGCCGTCCCAGCGCGCCCGCCGCATGTCCAGGCGCGGCACATGGCCCTCGGAGGCGCGGCTCGCCGTACGCAGCGGCGTGCCCTCCGCGCGGTAGTGGTCCAGCGCCCGCAGTTCGTGGCCCGGCAGCAACCGGCCGTCCGCGCGGACCACGCGCCACCACGGAACCGCGTCTCCGTAGAGGGCCATCACCCGGCCGACCTGCCGGGGGCCGCCCTCCTCCAGCCACTCGGCGACGTCCCCGTACGTCATCACCCGTCCCGGAGGGATCAGCTCCGCGACCTCGAAGACCCGCTCGGCATACTCCGGGTACGTCGAGAGGCCTTGCTCCGCTCCGCTCTCCTCGCTCATCCGGACCATCCTGCCGTACGCCACCGACACCGCGACCGGCCCGCGACAGAGTGTGCGGTACGCGACAAACTGGTGCCGGGTGAACACTTTGCTACCCCGCATTGCACCCTGATGCCCCCCTCTGTCGGTGGGACATGCCACCATCATGCGGGCGGTGACTGGTGATACGAGATCAAGAAGAGGCGACGGAGCAGCAGGACGTGCACCCCGATGAGACGGCGGGCACCCCTGCGGCCGAGGCGCGCCCGGACACCGGTGGGCACTCCCTGAAGAAGTACGAGAAGTACGAGAAGAGCGAGACGCCCGGCAGCACGGACGAGCGGCCAGGGGACCTCGGCGCCGGGAACCTCGACGCCGGAGACCCCGACTCCGGAGGCCTCGACGCCAGAGACCCCGACCCCGGAGACCTCCGCAAGGGAAAACTCCGCGAGGAGAACCTGCGCCAGGAGGACCTGCGGGAGGGGGCGCACGCCCTCATTCCCGACGACGCCGGCTCCAGCCTCGCCGACGACACCGTTTCCGACTTCGCCGAGGGCGAAGGCGCGCACGCCGACCGCGTGGCCGGTGACGAACCGCTGCTCGCCGCGCGCGTGCACCGCCCCTCGGACCTGATGCGGCTGCTCGTCGGCATCCTCGGGATCGTCGTGGTCCTCGCGATCGCCGCGTTCGCGCACGGCACGACGTCGGGGCTGGCCCAGGACATCGACAAGGGCACGGACCAGGCGCCCGACCTCCTGATCAAGTTCGCGGGACTCACCGCGAGCATCGGCGTCCTGCTCGTCCCCGTCGCGTTCGCCATCGAGCGCCTGGTCAAGCGGGACGGGCTGCGCATCGCCGACGGCGTCCTCGCGGCCGTCCTCGCGCACGGCGTGACGCTGGCCACCGACCTCTGGGTCGCCAAGGCCGCCCCGGACTCCATCCAGGAGGCGCTGACCAGGCCGTCGCCCGGCGATCTGCACGCGCTCACCGATCCCGTGCACGGCTATCTCGCGCCCGTCATCGCGTACATGACAGCCGTGGGGATGTCCCGCAGACCCCGTTGGCGCGTGGTGCTGTGGGTGGTGCTGCTTCTCGACGCCTTCACGATGCTCGTCACCGGCTACACCACACCGTTCTCGATCATCCTGACGGTCCTGCTCGGCTGGAGCGTGGCCTACGGAACGCTCTACGCGGTCGGCTCGCCGAACGTCCGCCCCACCGGCCAGACGCTCCTCGCGGGTCTGCGGCACGTCGGCTTCCACCCGGTGAGCGCGGCCCGCGAGGACGCCCCCGACAGCGAGCACGGCGACCGGGGCCGCCGCTATTTCGTCACCCTGGAGGACGGCCCGCCCCTGGACGTCACGGTCATCGACCGCGAGCAGCAGGCGCAGGGCTTCTTCTACCGCGTATGGCGCAGGCTCACCCTGCGCGGCATCACCCAGCGCCGCAGCCTGCAGTCGCTGCGCCAGGCCCTGGAGCAGGAGGCACTCCTCGCGTACGCGGCCATCGCGGCCGGGGCCAACGCGCCCAAGCTGATCGCCACCTCCGAGCTCGGTCCCGACGCGGTGATGCTCGTCTACGAACACACGGGCGGCCGCACCCTGGACTCCCTGCCCGACGACGCCATCACCGACGAACTGCTGCGCGACACCTGGCGGCAGGTCCAGGCGCTCCAGTCGCGGCGGATCGCGCACCGCAGGCTCGCAGGTGACGCGATCTTGGTGGATCGTTCCGGCACGGTGATTCTCACCGACCTGCGCGGCGGTGAGATCGCCGCCGGTGACCTGGTCCTGCGGATGGACGTCGCCCAGCTCCTGACCGCCTTCGGGCTGCGCGTCGGCGCGGAGCGCGCGGTCGCCACCGCCCTGGACGTGCTCGGCCCCGACACGGTCGCCGACTGCCTCCCGCTGCTCCAGCCCATCGCCCTGACCCGCTCCACCCGCGGGACCCTGCGCAAGCTGGCGAGGGAGCGCTCGCAGCGCGAGCGCGAGGCGGTCCTGGAGGCGTCCCGCAAGGACAAGCTCGCCCGCGCGGCGGAGGCGGAGGCCAGCGCGGCGGCACAGGCGGCGGAGAAGGCCGACGGCGCCAAGGGCCCCGACCGCAAGACCGTGCGCGCGGAGAAGCAGGCCGAGAAGCAGGCGATAGACGTAGCGCTCGAACAGGCCCGCGAGGAGGATCTGCTCACCCAGATCCGCCACCAGGTGCTGCTCATCAGGCCGCAGGCGCCCGTCGAGCCCGCTCAGCTCGAGCGCATCAGGCCGCGCACGCTGATCAGCTTCATCGCCGGTGCCATCGGCGCGTACTTCCTGCTCTCGCAGCTCACCCACGTCGACTTCAACACGATCGTCGCCGAGGCCGAATGGGGCTGGGTCGCCGTGGCCGTGGCCTGCTCGGCGCTGAGCTACTTCGCGGCGGCGATGAGCCTGCTCGGCTTCGTGCCGGAGCGTGTGCCGTTCCTGCGGGCGGTGCAGGCCCAGGTCGCCGGGTCGTTCGTGAAGATTGTGGCACCGGCCGCGGTGGGCGGCGTCGCGCTCAACACACGCTTCCTGCAACGCTCCGGGGTGCGTTCAGGCCTCGCGGTGGCGAGCGTCGGGGCCTCGCAGCTCTTCGGGCTCGGCTCGCACATCATGCTGCTGATGATCTTCGGCTACGTGACCGGCACGGAGAAGACACCGTCCCTGTCACCGTCCCGTACCGTCATCGCCGGTCTCCTCTCGGTCGCGGTGCTCGTGCTCGTGGTGACCGCGATCCCGTTCCTGCGGAAGTTCGTCGTCACGCGCGTGCGCTCGCTCTTCGCGGGCGTCGTGCCGCGCATGCTCGACGTGCTCCAGCGGCCCCAGAAGCTGCTCACCGGCATCGGCGGCATGCTGCTCCTGACGCTCATGTTCGTGCTCTGTCTCGACGCCTCGGTACGCGCCTTCAGCACCACGGAGATGAAGCCGCTGACCCTGGCCAGCGTCGCCGTGGTCTTCCTGGCAGGCAACGCGCTCGGCTCGGCGGCGCCCACGCCCGGCGGTGTCGGGGCGGTCGAGGCGACGCTCACCTTCGGTCTGATCGCGGTGGGCGTGCCCAAGGACGTGGCCGCGCCCGCCGTACTGCTGTTCCGGCTCCTCACGCTGTGGCTGCCGGTGCTTCCGGGATGGCTGTTCTTCAACCATCTGACAAGGAAGGGCCTTCTTTAGGAAGGCGTGCACACCACGGAAGGGCGAGCAGGCCGTGCGCCCCGTCTGCGCCCCCCGCAGGATGGGAAGCATGCCCAACCACAAGGCGCGTGCCGCCGCCACCGTCGTCCTGCTGTCCGCGACCCTCGCGGCCTGCAGCGACGACGGCTCCAAGTCCTCCAAGGACGCCAAGGACACGGACCTGTCGGCCCAGGAGCTCAGCTGGGAGGACTGCCCGGCGCCCGACGCCGCCGAAGGCGGCGGTGAGGCCCCGTCGCCGCTGCCCGGCGGCGCCGCATGGCAGTGCGCCACCATGAAGGCCCCCCTCGACTGGGACAAGCCCAAAGGCGACACCCTCGACATCGCCCTGATCCGCGCCGCGGCGAGCGGCGGGAAGGACCGGCGGATCGGCTCGCTCGTCTTCAACTTCGGCGGCCCCGGCGGCTCGGGCGTGACCACGCTGCCCGCCTTCGGACAGGACTACGCCAAGCTGCGCACCCGCTACGACCTGGTGAGCTTCGACCCCCGCGGCGTCGGCCGCAGCGCGGGCGTGAAGTGCGAGGACGACGAGAAGCTCGACGCGTACTTCCAGGAGGACTCCACTCCCGACGACGACGCCGAGCGGAAGAAGCTCGTCGACAACGTGAAGGACTTCAACGGAGCCTGCGAGAAGAACTCCGGCAAGGTGCTCCCCCACGTACGCACCACCGACGCGGCCCGCGACATGGACCTGATGCGCCAGGTGCTCGGCGACGACAAGCTGCACTACTTCGGCATCTCGTACGGCACGGAACTCGGCGGCGTCTACGCGCACTTGTTCCCGGGGAAGGTGGGCCGTGCCGTCTTCGACGCGGTCGTCGACCCCACCGAGTCGGCCGAACAGGGTTCGCTGGGCCAGGCGAAGGGTTTCCAGCTCGCGCTCGACAACTACGCCGAGGACTGCACGTCGAAGGTCGAGGACTGCCCGGTCGGCGACACCGGGCAGGACGTGCAGGACAAGATCGCGGCGCTCCTCGAGAAGCTGGACTCCAAGCCGCTGCCGACCGGGGACTCCCGCGAACTGACGCAGACCGCCGCCACGAACGGCATCGCGCAGGCGCTGTACTCCCGGGACTTCTGGCCGTACCTCACCGAAGGCCTCGACCGGGCGTACGACGGCGACGGCCGGCTCCTCATGACGCTCTCCGACTCCATGAACGGGCGCAACGAGGACGGCACGTACAGCAACCTCCAGGCCGCCAACATCTCCGTCAACTGCGCGGACGACAAGGCGCGCTACACACCGGAGTACGTCGAGAAGAAACTCCCCGACTTCCGCAAGGCGTCACCGCTGTTCGGCGACTACCTGGCATGGGGCATGCTCGGCTGCACCGACTGGGCGGTGGACGGCGCCACCGACCACCCGGACGTCAGCGCACCGGACGCGCCGCCGATCGTCGTGATCGGCAACACCGGCGACCCGGCCACACCGTACGAGGGCGCGAAGAAGATGGCCAAGGCGCTCGGCAAGGGCGTCGGCGTCGAGCTGACGTACAAGGGCCAGGGGCACGGGGCGTACGACAGCAAGAACAAGTGTGTGCGCGACGCGGTGAACGGCTATCTCCTGGACGGCACGGTGCCCGAGGAGGGCACTGTCTGCTCCTGAGGGCGCGGTCAGCTCCCGGGGGCACGGTCGGTTCCCGGGGGCAGGGCAAGCTCCCGGAGGCAGGTCCCGCCCCTGACGCGGCAAGGGCCCGCGGCCCCCCGGAGCCACTGTCGGTGGCCCCAATTACTATGGCTTGACTGTCTTCCGAGGGGGGAAGCGCTCCATGCCGCGTCTCGTACGGTCAGCGGCTCTGGCCGCCGCAGGAATTCTGGTGGCGGGGCTCGCCGTCGGCTGCAGCGGCTCCGACGGGGGCGACGGCGACGCGAAGCCCGCGCCGACCGGTCCCGAGCAGTCGCCGAGGCCCGATCCCTCCTCCACCCTGCCCGCCTCGCTGACCACCCAGAAGCTCGACTGGGGCGGCTGCGAGGCGGTCGGCGACGAGCCCGCGCCCGGCTCCGAGTGGCAGTGCTCGACCCTCAAGGTCCCCTTGGACTACGAGAAGCCGGACGGCGAGACGATCGACGTCGCGCTGATCCGCACCAGGTCCACCGGCAAGGGCGAGCGCATCGGTTCGCTCCTGTTCAACTTCGGCGGGCCGGGCGGCTCCGGCGTCTCCATGCTGCCGTCCTTCGCCGACATGTACGACTCGCTGCGCGGCCGGTACGACCTGGTGAGCTTCGACCCGCGCGGGGTCGCCGGCAGCGAGGGCGTGCGCTGCCGCAGCGACAAGGAGACCGAGGCCGCGGAGTCCGTCGACATGACTCCGGACACCGCGGCGGAGGAAGCGGCGTACTTCAAGGACGCGGCCGACTTCGGCGCCGGCTGCGCGCGCGACGCGGGCAAGCTCCTCGGCCATGTCTCGACGGTCGAGGCCGCCAAGGACATGGACGTGATGCGCCAGGTGCTCGGCGACGAGAAGCTGCACTACATGGGCGTCTCGTACGGCACCGAACTCGGCGGGACCTACGCCCACTTGTTCCCCCGGAAGGTGGGACGCCTCACGCTGGACGCCGTCGTCGACCCGTCCGCGGACTCGACGGGCCACGCCAAGAACCAGGCACGTGGCTTCCAGCGCGCCCTGGAGAACTACCTGAAGTCCTCGGGCCAGGACCCGAAGGCGGGCTCGCAGAAGATAGTGCGTCTCCTGAAGCGCCTGGACGCCGAGCCGCTGCCCGCGTCCGGCGACCGGAAGCTCACCCAGTCCCTGGCGACCACCGGCATCTCGGTCACCCTCTACAGCCGGCAGAGCTGGCCCGCCCTGACCCGCGGTCTGGAGCAGGCCGAGAAGGGCGACGGCTCGGCCCTCCTCCAGCTCGCCGACGCGTACAACGAACGCTCCTCGTCCGGCCGTTACAGCACCGCCAGCCACTCGCAGCGCTCGATAGCCTGCCTCGACGCCAAGGACCGGACGACGCCCCCCGAGGCGAAGGCGCGGCTCGGCGAGTTCCGGGAGATATCGCCCGTCTTCGGCGAGTTCATGGGCTGGGACACGGCGGGCTGGTGCCACGAGTGGCCGGTGGCCGGACTGCACGACTCCCCCGACGTGAGCGCTCCGGGCGCTGCCCCGATCCTGGTCGTCGGCAACACCGGCGACCCGGCGACGCCCTACGAAGGCGCCCGCAAGATGGCGGACGAGCTGGGCAAGGGCGTCGGCGTCCAGCTGACCTGGAAGGGCGAGGGCCACGGGGCGTACGGCAGCGGGAGCGACTGCGTCGACGAGACGGTCAACGCCTACTTGCTGAACGGCAAGACCCCGAAGGACGGCAAGGTCTGCGAGACGTAAGAGGTCAAACGAGAGGGGCCCGCACCCATGGGTGCGGGCCCCTCTCCGTTCAAGCGCTACGCCTAGTAGACCGGCTTCTCGGGCTCGATCTGGTTGACCCAGCCGATCACGCCGCCGCCCACGTGCACCGCGTCGCTGAAGCCCGCGGACTTCAGCACGGCGAGGACCTCCGCGGACCGGACACCCGTCTTGCAGTGCAAGACGATCTTCTTGTCCTGCGGAAGGCTCTCCAGGGCGGTGCCCATGAGGAACTCGTTCTTCGGGATCAGCTTGGCGCCGGGGATCGAGACGATCTCGTACTCGTTCTGCTCACGGACGTCGATGATCTCGATCTTCTCGTCCGCGTCGATCCACTCCTTGAGCTGCTTGGGAGTGATCGTCGCGCCGAGCGCCGCCTCCTGCGCCTCGTCCGACACGACGCCGCAGAAGGCCTCGTAGTCGATGAGCTCGGTGACGGTGGCGTTCGGGCCGCAGACCGCGCAGTCGGGGTCCTTGCGGACCTTGACCTGGCGGTACTGCATCTCCAGGGCGTCGTAGATCATCAGGCGGCCGACCAGCGGGTCGCCCACGCCGGCCAGGACCTTGATCGCCTCGGTGACCTGGATGGAGCCGATCGACGCGCAGAGCACGCCGAGCACGCCGCCCTCGGCGCAGGACGGGACCATGCCGGGGGGCGGGGGCTCCGGGTAGAGGCAGCGGTAGCACGGACCGTGCTCGCTCCAGAAGACGGACGCCTGGCCGTCGAAGCGGTAGATCGAACCCCATACGTACGGCTTGTTGAGCAGCACGCAGGCGTCGTTGACCAGGTAACGCGTGGCGAAGTTGTCCGTGCCGTCGACGATCAGGTCGTACTGGCCGAAGATGTCCATCACGTTCTCGGCTTCGAGCCGCTCTTCGTGGAGGATCACGTTCACGTACGGGTTGATGCCGAGGACGGAGTCCTTCGCCGACGCCGCCTTGGAGCGGCCGATGTCGGCCTGGCTGTGGATGATCTGGCGCTGCAGGTTCGACTCGTCGACCTCGTCGAACTCCACGATGCCGAGCGTGCCGACGCCCGCCGCGGCGAGGTACATCAGCGCCGGTGACCCGAGGCCGCCGGCGCCGACACAGAGCACCTTGGCGTTCTTCAGCCGCTTCTGCCCGTCCATCCCGACGTCGGGGATGATCAGGTGGCGGGAGTACCTGCGGACCTCGTCGACGGTGAGCTCAGATGCTGGCTCGACCAGGGGTGGCAGCGACACGGAGACTCCGTTGGTCGGTATGTGGAAACGGTTGTTCTGTCCGTAACACTGCCACGCCCCTCTTCATTCCGAGACACCCGTTCCGATGCGCGAGACGATTTCGTCCCAGTACCCGGGCAGGGATTCCCAGGGGTCGCCCGCTCCCCCGCTGTCCACCCGGTCGGTGAAGTAGATCGTCGACGCGCCCTGCCAGCGTGCGATGCGCAGCGCCTCTTCGAGGTGGCCGCGCGGCATGCCGTGCACGAAGTGGCAGAAGCGCTCGGGCGGGTAGTCGGCGGTCCACTCGGCCACCTGTGACCAGCGGTAATCGCTCCAGGCGCCCGAGAAGGTCACCAACTGGTCGGCGGATTCGGCGTATCCCGGATAGGGGTGCGTGCCGTGCCCGAGGACGATGTGGGCGTCGTCGCAGAGCGCCCGCAGCGTGGTGACCGTCCTGCGCACCCCGGGGAGCGCGGTCCGCTCCGTGGGACAGCGGTCCAGCGAGAAGCCGTCGACCTGATACCAGTCGAGATAGCGGTGGGCGTCGGAGACGAGCTCCCCGAAGCCGCGCGCTCCGTACGTCACGTCGAGGTGACCGAGAACACGTACGCCCGCGTTCCGCAGCCGCCCCGCCGCCTCCAGGCAGTGCGGGTCGGGCCGGTCTCCGGGGCCCCTGCTGACGTTGAGCACGACCCAGTCCAAGGGGGTCCCGGGGCGGGTCAGTTCGGACCATTCGACCGGTGCGACGAGGGGATGCGCGAAACCGGGGATGCCGAAGCCGAGACGTACGTCGGTGTGTGCGGTGCCTGTGGCTGTGCTGGTCAGATGCGGCATGCCGCCTCCATCCAGATGTCGGCGAGTGATTCTTCGAGGTTGATCCGGGGCCGCCAGCCGAGCCGGTCGCGCGCGGTGCGCACGTCCGCCTGCTGCCAGCTGCCGCAGCCGTCCGGGTAGGGGTAGGCGGCGGGGTTCCCGTGGTCGGATTCGGCGCGGGGGTGCCCGATGGATTGCCTCAGGCCGCCTTGGTCGAGCTCGTGCAGGGCGCCGCCGTACCCGGCGACGCGCGCCAGGACCGCCGCCGCGTCGCGCAGACGTACGGCACGGCCCGCGCCGATGTTCACGATGCCCTGGGCCGCGGAGAGCGAGGCGGCGTGCACGGCGCGCGCCACGTCGCGTACGTCGATGAAGTCCCGCTGCACGCCGAGGCCCCCGAGCTTGAGCTCGCCGTCACCGGACTGCATGGCGCGCCGCATGGCCTCGGCGAGCCGCCCGAGCGGCGATCCGGCCGGGGTGCCGGGGCCCGCGGGCGAGAACACCCGCAGGACGACGGCGTCGAGACCCGACCCGAGGACCAGCTCGGTACCGGCGAGCTTGCTGACTCCGTACGGTCCGCCGGGCCTGGGCACGGCGTCCTCCGCGGTGGAGGACCCCGGCTGGCTCGGCCCGTACTCGGCGCCGCATCCGAGCTGCACGAGCCGCGCCCCGCATCCGCTGCGGCGCAGTGCCTCGCAGATCGTGGCGACGGCGACGGTGTTGTGCCGGGTCAGCTCGCGGGCGCCGCCGCGGGTGGCGCCCGCGCAGTTGATGACGACGCCCGGGTGCACCGCGTCCAGGAAGCGGGTGAGCGCGCCGGGGCTGCCGCTCGCGAGGTCGAACCGTACGTCCGAGTCGTCTCCGCGGCCGAGCGCGGTGAGCTGCACCGCCGGGTCGGCGAGCAGCCGGTCGGCGACGAACCGGCCGAGGTATCCGTTGGCTCCGATCAGCAGCACCCTCATCGGGCGGCTCCCTGGTCGGTTTCTCGGATACTGGGGGTGCTCATCTGGCTGTCTCCTTCAGGGGGTTGCCGTAATTCACGGGGTAAGGCCCGCGGTGTCGGCCCCGCGGGAGAGAGAGTGGAAGGCATGAGGGCGGGTGAGCCGCGACCGGCGGCGCGCACGCTCAAGACGCACCGCCCGCGTGCGCGGAGGCCCGGCTGAGCACCCGCAGGGAGTGGAGCAACAGCACGCCCGCGGCGGCACCGCACGCGACGAGGGGTACGACGCCGGGCCCCCAGGCCCGTACCGCCCCCTCCACCGGTGCGGCCAGCCAGGCGCATCCCGGTAGGCGCCCCGCGAACCCGCAGGCGAGCGAGGCCGCCTCCACGGCACCCGCGAACCCCAGCATCAGCGCGGGGGCCCGGGTGAAGCCGTATGTACGCAGCAGCCGGGAGAGCAGCAGCAGCGCGCCGAGGGCACCCGCCCCCGCGCCGACCGCTGTTCCGCTCAGGGCCGCCGCTCCCACGAGCAGGGCCGCCAGGGCGCACAGGTAGAGCGCGAGCACGCCGAGGAGCAACGGCCTTACGGAGGCGGTGAACTCGGTGAGCCCACGGCTGAGCGAAAGCCGTGCCTGTGCCCGCACGGCGAAGAGCCGCACGCACCATGCCGCGGGCGCGACGGCGAGCGCGAGCCCCAGCGCGGCGGCGGTCGAGGGCGCAGGCAGGCCGCCGGGGCCGGCCGAGACGGCGGCCCGCAGCAGTCCGTCGCCGAAGAGGGCGTACGCGACGAGAAGACACGTCCACGCGCGCGTGGCCGGAAGGGCCCGGTGCGCGGATCGCAGCGGGCCGTGCCGGAGGGTCACCAGCAGCGCCACGGCCACCGCGAGCGCCCCGCCGATCCCCACCGCGAGCCGCGCACGTCCCTCGCTCAGCTCAAGGCCCGCGACCGCGAGCCCGCATGCCGCGCCCGGGAGCAGCGCGATCAGCGCCCGGGCCGCGGGTACTTCGGGCGCACTCGGCGCCGGAAGCGCCACAGGGACGGCGCGTTCCTCCTCGTCGCGCGGCACGCGCGCGTACATCTCCTCGGCGAGCGCGAACACGTCACGGTGCCTGAACCGCGCGGCGGTCCTGTCGGTCACCCCGTGCGCCTCAAGCCCGGCGGCGATCTCCAACGGGTCCACGGCCCGCTCGCACAGTTCCCGGTGCCGGTGCATCAGCGCCTTCACCGGGTCGGCGCCGCCGCGCCGCGCGGCCTTCGGTCCCGCCCCGGCACCGGACGCCGCGCCCCGCCAGGCCGCGGGCTCCCGTACGAGTGCCGCGTCGGCCAGCAGTTCCTGCGACCGCGCGTCCCATCCGCCGGGGCTTCCCGGAGCTCGTGGCGCGTCGATCTGCCGCTCCGTGCTCATACGCCCGCCCCCTTCAACTGCTGCGGTTCGTCGGCCTCTTGCGCCCAGCTGGGCGCGCCCGTGTCCCCGCCGCCCGCGGCCCCCGCCCACCGGCCCGGCATCCGGGCTTCGGCCGGATTGCCGAACGGGACCGGCTCGCCCGCGTCGTCGAGTGCCTCCCTGCGCACCGGACAGCGCGAGACGATCTCCAGGTAAATGCCGCGAAATGCCTCGATGTTCTGCTCAACGGTGAACAGTTCGAGCGCCCGCGCACGCGCCGCGGCCCCGAGCCGCTCGCGCCGTCCCGCGTCGCGCAGCAGCGCCACGCACGCGTCGGCGAGCGCCCGCGGGTTGCGCGGCGGCACCACGAGCCCCGTGCCGCCGATGACCTCGACGACCGCCCCGACATCCGTGGAGACCGTCGCGCGCCCGCAGAACATCGCCTCGACCAGGCTGATCGGGAAGCCCTCTATGACGCTCGACAGGACGACGACGCTCCCCGCGGCGTACGCGTCCTGGAGCTCGGGCGCCCCCGGCGTGCCGATCTCCTCGAAGGACACGGGGTTGTCGCCGACGGCGTGCGCGCCCTGCGCCTCGTCCGGGAAGAGCTGCGCCGCCAGCGCCTTGCAGTGCGCGAGATACGCGGCGGCCTCCGGGCCCTCCGCGGGCGCGCCGACGATGCGCAGGAGCGCCTTCGGCTCCTCCTTGCGGACCTCGGCGAAGGCGTGGAGCAGGGAGATCAGGTCTTTGGCGGGCTCGATGCGCCCGACCCAGAGGAGGGTGTCCGGATCGCCGGGGTCCTCCCGCTCGCCGACCTCCGCGAACCGGGACGCCTCCATGCCGGGATAGACGGTGCGCAGCTTGGCCCGCTCGGCACCGCACCGCTCCTGCCAGCGGCGGGCGTGCGTGTTGCCGGGCGTGATGACCGTGGCCCTGTCGTACACCTCGGCGGCGAGCCTGCCGTGGAAGGAGGTGAGCAGCGCCCGCGCCGGCGCGCTCAGGGCCTCGTCGCCGGTCGCGAGGTAGTGCGCCCGCAGCTGCACGCCGTACTCCGTGACGAGGAGCGGCACTCCGCAGAAGTGCTCGGCGAGGAGCCCGGGGAGCGCCGCCGGGCCGCCGGACGTGGCGTGGCACAGATCGACCGCGCCGAGGCAGTCGTCGCCGTACCAGTCGAGGGAGAGCGGGCGCAGCGCCCGCTCCAGGCGGTCCGCGACGGCGAGCAGGTCCGGCACCCGTGCGGTGCGCGCGGCGCGGAGTGCGCCCGGCGCACGGCACGCGCTCTCCAGGGCGCGCACGGCCGCTTCGGAGCGCAGGGCGCCGACGAGGCCGCCCTCGTCCCCGGCGAGTTCGGCGAGGCCGTAGAGCCCACTGCTGAAACGGTCCGCCAAAGCGCTGGGGGTGCCGGGGGCGGAGTCGCACACCGCCGAGGCCAGCTCGCCGAAGCACTCCGCGAAGCGCCGCCGCGCCCGCCGCCCGTACCTGAAGCGGGCTTCGGCTCCGGGGGCGATGTCGTCGTCGGCCGTCCACAGGGGCGCCGTCCGCACCCGGTTCACCTGGGGCGGCAGTTCGACCCAGCCCCGGGCCTCCTGCCGCTCGCTGCGGCTGAGTGCGTAGACGTCGAATTCGTGCTGCCCGAGCCCGCGCACGAGCCGGTCGCACCAGAGCCTGGCGTCACCGCTCACATACGGATAGCCACCCTCCGTAAGCAGTCCGATGCGCACGCGTACACCCCCGATCTCCCGTATGGAGAGCCGCCGTTGGACCAGCGGCTCGCAGCGGGACGAACGTATGCGGACATGCAGGTGGCGCGACGGACGGTTGTCCATCACGCCACCAAAAGGGGTGAACGGCCGTAACTTTCCCGTGCCGGTTGCGTTCTGTCGCGCTAGGGGCCCGGAGAGCGCTCTTTCGCTACGGAACGTTAAGCTGCGGCCAGCTCCCCTCGGGCCGTGCGGCGCCGGGCAGCGGCCTCCGGGTCAAGCGCGGGCACGGCCGCCAACAGTTGTTTGGTGTACGCCTGTCGCGGCGCTCCGTACACCTCGTCGACGGAGCCCTGCTCGACGATCCGTCCCTGCCGCATCACCGCGACCCGGTCGCTGACCTGGCGCACCACCGCGAGGTCGTGCGCGATGAAGACCAGGGCGAGCCCGTGCTCCTCCTGGAGCTCGGCGAGCAACGCGGTCACCTGCGCCTGCGTCGTGACGTCGAGGGCCGACACCGGCTCGTCGCACACGATGACGCGGGGCTCGGCGGCAAGGGCCCGTGCGATCCCGACACGCTGGCGCTGGCCTCCGCTGAACTCGTGCGGGTAGCGCCCGTAGTACGCCGGATCGAGCCCGACGCGCTCCATGAGGGCGCGCACGCGAGCGCGCACCACTGCATCGTCGTGTTCTCCCCGCGCGCGCAGCGGATCGGCGATGGACTCCCCGACGGCGCGGCGCGGATTGAGCGAGGAGACGGGGTCCTGGAACACCATCTGCACGCCGGCCCGTACGCCGCCCGGCGACGGATCGCCCCCGTGGCGGATCTCCCCCGCCGACGGGTCGAGCAGCCCCACGAGCATCCGCCCCAGAGTCGTCTTGCCGCTGCCGCTCTCCCCCACGATCCCGAGCGTCTCTCCCCGGCGGACCGTGAGCGAGACCCCGTCCACCGCCGGGAAGGCGCGCTTGCCGCGCCCGAACTCGCGCCGCAGGCCGACCGCTTCGAGCACGACGTCACCCCGCACGGGCGCGGACGCCTCCCGCGGCGAGTCCACCCGCGGCACCGCCCCGAGCAGCTCCCGCGTGTAGGCCTCCCGGGGCGCCCCGAGGACTTCCCGCACGGGCCCGCGCTCGACGGACCTGCCGTACCGCATGACCAGGACGTCGTCGACGCTCTCCGCCGCGACGCCCACGTCGTGCGTGACCAGGAGCAGACCCATGCCGGTCTCCGCGCGCAGCACGTGCAGCAGGTCGAGGATCTGCGCC
Organism: Streptomyces longisporoflavus; assembly: GCF_014649775.1. Lineage (GTDB taxonomy): Bacteria > Actinomycetota > Actinomycetes > Streptomycetales > Streptomycetaceae > Streptomyces > Streptomyces longisporoflavus. The sequence continues at coordinate 268,221 of NZ_BMTR01000007.1, forward strand.
TGCACGGTGACGTCGAGAGCGGTCGTCGGCTCGTCGGCGATCAGGAGCTCGGGCTCGCAGGCGAGCGCCATGGCGATGAGCGCACGCTGCCGCATGCCTCCGCTGAACTCGTGCGGCCGGGACCGCGCCCTGCGAACGGCGTCCGCAATGCCCACCCGGTCGAGCACTTCGACGGCACGCGCGCGTGCCGCCCTGCGCGAGGCCCCGGTGTGCACGCGGTACACCTCGGCGATCTGGTCGCCCACCGCGTAGTACGGGTCGAGCGACGACAGCGGGTCCTGGAAGACCATCGCCGCCTTCCCGCCCCGCAACCGCCGCAGCTCCGCACCGGACGCTTCCTGTACGTCGATGCCGCCGACCCGCACCTCGCCGCCGACGTTCGCGCCGGTGCCCCGGTGCAGCCCGAGCAGCGCGGAGGCGACCGTGCTCTTGCCGGACCCCGACTCGCCGACGAGGCCGAGCGCCGCGCCCCTGTCCAGCGTGAAGGAGAGCCGGTCGACGGCGCGCGTCTCCCCGAAGTCGACCACCAGGTCCGTCACGTGGACGAGGCTGTGCGCCTTGTCGGGGATCGGGCTCATGACAGGACCACCCTTCGGTCGGCCACCGCGTAGAGGACGTCGGCGACGGCGTTGGCGAGCACCACGAAGAAGCCGGTCACCAGGACCATGCCGACCACCACCGGCAGATCGACGACCTTGACCGCGTGCACGAGTTCGCGCCCCATGCCGGGCAGGCCGAAGAGCGTCTCGCTGAGCACGGCGCCGCCGAACATCGAACCGAAGTCGTTGGCGCTCAGCGCGATGACCGGCGCGAACGCGCCCCGCAGGGCGTGCTTGCCGATGATGGAGCGCTCCCCGACGCCGTACGCGCGAAAGGTCCGCACATGGTCGTCGGCGAGGGTTTCCAGCATCGAGGCGCGGGTCAGGCGCGCGTACTTGGCCGCCTCGATCAGCGCCAGGGACAGCCAGGGCAGGAGCAGGTTCCAGGCCCACTGCTGGGGGTCGTCGGTGAACGGTACGTACTGCGGGAAGGGCAGCCAGTTCAGCTGGCCGCAGGCCACGATCATCAGCAGCAGGCCGATGACGAAGACCGGCGTCGCCGTGCCCGCGAGCGTGACGGCGGTCAGGACGCGCTCGGTGACGCGCCCGCGCCGCCAGGCGGAGAGGACTCCGGTGCCGACGCCGAGGATCAGCCACATCACCATGGCGCCGAGCGCGAGCGACCCGGTGACCGGCAGCTTCGCCAGGATCAGCTGGGTGACCTGCTGGTCGCTCTGGTAGGAGAGCCCGAGGCAAGGGGCGGCGCAGTGCTCCGTGCCGGTGCCCGTCGAGTAGTCCCGGCCGGCGAAGATGCCCTGGAGGAAGTCCCGGTAGCGGACGTACACCGGGTCATCCAGCCGCAACTGTTCGCTCACCTGCGCCACTTGGGCCGGTGAGCAGCGTGGCCCGCAGGTGATCTGGGCGACGTCGCCGGGAGCGATGTAGAAGACGGCGTAGATGATCACGGAGATGGCGAGCAGCGTGACGAGGGCGCCCGCCGCGCGCCTCAGGAGAAAGCCGGTCATGCCGTGCAGCAGGCCGGTCAGGCCTGGCGAGAAGCCGGTCATGCCTCGCAGCAAGCGGGTCCTGCCTGGCGAGAAGCCGGTCATGCCCTGCCCTCCCGCTTCTGTCCGGTGCCGATCCGCAGCCGCGACGCGGCCCTCGGATCGAGCGCGGTCCGTATGCCGTCCCCGAGGACGGTCAGCGCGAGCACCGTCACGAACAGTGCCCCCGCGGGCAGCAGTAGGTACTGCGGTGCGGCCTGGTACCAGACGTCGGCCGAGGTCAGCATCTGTCCCCAGGAGGCGGTCGGCGGTTTGACGCCGACGCCGAGGAAGGAGAGCGCGGCCTCGACCGTGATGTTCAGCGGGATGAGCAGCGCCGCGTAGGTGATGACGGGGGCGGCGAGTCCCGGCAGGAGTTCGCGGCGCGCGATGCGCCAGGTGCTCCAGCCGCTGAGCCGGGCGGCGGCCACGTAGTCGAGCTCCTTGAGGGTGATGGTCTGCGCGCGCACGATCTTGGCCGTACTGCCCCAGGCGACGAGCCCGATGACCAGGGCGACCAGGACGGGGCGCGGGAATCCGCTGGGCACGATCGCCATCAGGGCGAGCGAGAGCACCATCAGCGGCATGGCGACGATGACGTCGGTCGCGCGGCTGAGCACCTGGTCGACCAGGCGGTTGCCGAGTCCGGCCGCGATGCCGACGCCGACGCCGATCAGCACCTGCACGAAGGTCGCGGCGAAGGCGACGCCGAGGGAGACCCGCGCGCCGTGGACGAGACGGGCGAACAGGTCACGTCCGGTCTGCGGTTCGACGCCGAGCCAGTGCTCGGCGCTGATCCCGCCGAACGACCCGATCGGGACGCCGCCGCGCCCGGAGTCGATGAGGTCGGGGTGGTACGTACCGGGGTCCTGGCCCTCGATGGCGGTGAGCAGCGGCGCGGCGAGCGCGACCAGGACGAGCAGCGCGACGACGACCGCCGCGACGAGGGCGGCGCGCTGCGTGCGCAGCCGCCGCCAGAACTGACGGGCGCCGGAGGCCGGGGCGGGCGCCGTGGCGCCCGTCCCCGCTTCCGGGGCCAACAGGGCCTCGCTCATGGTGGGGTGACCGATCGCCCTTACTTGACCGCAACCTGGGAGACGTCGAGGACGCCCGTCCAGTCGCTGATCACGACGTTCTTCACGTCCTTGCCGTACAGCCGCTTGTAGACCGGGTGGAAGAGCGGCACGGTGAGGGCCTTCTCGCCGATCTTCTTGTCGAGGGCGCCCCAGCGCTCGGCGGCCGCGTCGAGGTCGGTGAGCTTGTTGATCTCGTCGATCTCGTCGTTGACGGACTTGTCGTCGAGGAAGCCGGTGTTGAAGTTGGCGCCGTCCTTCACGATCTGCCGCCCGTCGAAGATCGGGGCGAGGAAGGGGCCGCCGGAGGGCCAGTCGGCGCCCCAGTGGGCGAGGAAGAGGCCGGGCTCGTCCTCGGCACTGTGGATCTTGTCCTTGTAGTCGTTGTCCTCCAGGCCTTCCAGCTTGACCGTGATCCCGGCCTTCTTCAGGGCGTCCTGGATCGACGTGGCGATCTCCGGGCTCGTCTCGAAGTCCTTGGCGTTGGAGTGGGTCAGCGTGATGGTGAGCCCGTCCTTGTGGCCGGCCTCCTTCAGGAGCTCCCTGGCCTTCTTCGGGTTGCCGGACTTGCCCGCCGGGAAGTGGTCGTACTTCGTGTATCCGAAGGACTTCTGGTTCGGCAGGTACGTGGTCGCGGACTCGGCGAGCGACGAACCGCCGGCGGCGTTGACGACGGACGACCGGTCGACCGCGTACGAGATGGCCTGGCGCACCTTCGGGTCGTCGAAGGGCTTCACCTTCGGGTTGAAGGCGAGGTAGTTCGTGTATCCGAAGTGCCCGGTGCCGACACGCGACGCCAGTGCCTTGTCGCCGGTGACCTTGGCGAGTTCGGCGGGGCCGAGGTTCGTGTCGGTGGTCACGGCGGCGGCGTCCGAGCCCTGGCCGGCCGAGAGCCGCTGGTTGATGACGGAGGAGTTGAGGCCGGACCGCACGTCGATCTTGTCCGGGTAGGCCTTGCGCTCGGGGTCGGTCTTCGCCGACCAGTGCGGGTTGCGCTCCAGGGTGAGGCGCTCGCCGTCGTTCTCGTTCTCGACGACCTTGTACGGGCCCGAGGAGACCGGGTGCTCCTCGTACTTGGTGCCCTTGTCCTTGTTCTTTGGGACGGGCGTGAACTGCGTCTGCGTCGCCAGGTAGGGGAACTCGCCCTCGGGCTTGTTCAGGTGGAAGACGATGGTCCGCTCGTCGGGCGTCTTGATCGACTCAAGGCCCTTGCCGCTCTTGTCCTTGTAGGGCCCGGCGTACTTGTCGCCGCCGATCAGCCAGTCCCGCAAGTAGGGCGCCCCGCCGGAGAGTTCACCGGCGAAGGAGCGCTCGATGCCGTACTTGACGTCGGCGGACGTGATCGGCGAACCGTCCTCGTACTTGAGCCCCTTCTTGAGGGTGTACGTCCACACCGTGGCGTTCTTGCTCGACTTGCCGAGGTCCGTGGCGAGGTCCGGCACGACCTCCGAGCCCTTGGCGCCGTCCTCGCGGTTGCGGGTGGTCAGGGTGCGGAAGACGAGCGAGGGGACGTTGCCGCCGCCGGAGGTGTAAAGCCGCGCCGGGTCGAAGTCGACCTGCGGCTGGCTGTTGAGGACGGTGAGCGTGCCGCCCTTGGCGGGCTTGCCCCCGGCGCCGTTCCCGGCGTCGTCGCCCCCGGGGTCCTCGGGTCCCGCGCAGGCTGCGGCGCCCGCTGCCAGGACAAGGCTGACGGATGCCGCGGCCACGCGGCGGGCTATGACGGACGATTGACGCATGGGAGGGGACCTCTCGGAGGAGCAAGCGGGGAAAGAGCGAGAAAAAGAGCAGAGCTCGCCCCGGGGGTCGCCGAAAGAGGAGGTCAGGACCGCGAAAAGGTCATGAGGAAGCGACGCACGCGCCAGGGGCGGGCGTCAGCAACAGTGAATGTCGGACACGCAGAGCGCGGTCACGCCGAAGAGCGCCAGCTCAAGGGCTGCGCGCGAGGAGGCGTGACGAGGCGACATGCGGAGAAATATGAACGAACTTGCGGCGGATGTCAAAGCTGCCGATCGGAAAACGACCACATGCTGGTCGCTTCCGTCTCAACTGCCGGGATCATCTCGCGGGTCCAACACCCGGGGGTCAACGCGCGGGTTCGCCTCCCGGGATCAACTCACGGCGTCAACTCTTGGGAAACGCCCAGGGGTTGGCCTTGCACTTGATCCCGTCGTGGTCGAGGAACTTCGTCTGCTGCTGCATGACGGGCGCGAGCTGGCCGTCCTTCGTGCAGTCCGTGTGATTGAAACCGAGCCGGTGACCGACCTCGTGATTGATCAGCATCTGCCGGTACGGATAGATGCGGTCGCCGTACGTCTCGGCGCCCTGCGCCCACCGATAGGCGTTGATCATGACGCGGTCGGTGGCCGCGGAGTCACAGGAGACGTTCTGCTCAAGGGTGTCGAGCCCGGATTTCGCGCACCACTTCCCGGTCGTCCCCGGACTCGCGAGCGTGATGACGAAGTCGGGCTGCCCCGAGGAGATGCGCTCGAAGGTCCGGCCGCCGCCGTGCGCCCAGCTCCGGTCGTCGTTCAGGGTCTTCTGCACGGCCGAGGCGAACAGCTCGCCGTCCAGGCCCATGCCCTTCTCGACGTCGACGCGGTAGCGGAACTTCTGCCCCTTGCCGGGCGCCTTGTCGAACCCGGCCATCGCCTCGAAGTCGCCGGACGCGGTGAGCTTGGCGTCCAGCGGATACTTCTTCGCCATCTTCGTCTCGTACGTCGCCGGGGCGGACTCCGGAGGCGTGGGCCGGTCGTCCGAGCGGGACGCGTCCTCACCCGCGGCGCGCGGGTCCTGGCCCTTCGCGACCTGTGTCCGGGGGACGGAGTCCGCCGACCCGCCGGTCACCTGGCCGGCCACGACGACCGCGAGGACGGTGGTGACGGCAGCGGCGGCGATCCCGGCGTAGGTGCGGCCCTTGCCGCCGCCCTTGCCGTCCTCGTCCGCGTTCTCGTCCTCGTCGTACGTGATGCCGCCGGGACCGTCGGACCCGTCGGCGGCTGACCAGAGCTCTCCGTGCGCTTCCTCGTCCTCGTCGACCGCGCGGTCCCAGTCGGTGACGGAGGCGTACGGATCGCGGGGCGGGGGGCCTGTCGCGGTGGCGGGGCCGGCGGTCGTACCGGTCGCGAAGAGGTCGTCCTCGTCGAACTCGTCGCCGAACGCGTCCACGTACTCACGGCGGGGCCCCGGCATGCGGGGCGGCGCGGTCCGCGCACCCGGCACTCCGTAGACGGCGCCCGAACGCGGCCCGGACCCCCATCCCCCGCCCGGCTCACGCTGCTCGGGGTGCCCGCCACGGACGTGCGGCGAGCCGTGCGGAGGGGTGGCCTGCGGGGTGCCGCGGGGCGGGGTGGCCTGCGGCACGCCTCGCGGAGGCGTCGCCTGCGGGACTCCGTGCGGAGGCGTCGCCTGCGGGATGCCGTGCGCGGGCGTGCCGGGGTCCCCCGGAGCACGCCTGCGGCGTCCCGTGCCGGGACCCGGCGGGCGTGCGCCCTGCGCTGACGTTATGCCGGTGGTGTCCGTACTGCCCGTGCTGCCCGTGCTGCCCGTGTTGTCTGCGAGGTCGGTCGAACCCCGGCGGCTATGACGTCCCACTCGCCGCCTCAGCTCCCTGCGTCTGACTGATCCGACTGACCGGATGCCTGCAATTCGTCCGTGTCCGCGAGTAGTTCGCGGAACGCAGTGGCCACCGTATCCGGATACTCCATCATCGCCACATGCCCGGCGTCCGGCAGGGTGAGCAGACGCGAGTCACGGAACGCCGTGGCGGCCCTGCGGGCCATGCGGAACGAGACGAGCAGGTCCCGGCCGCCGTAGATCAGCAGCGTCGGCGCGAGCACCCGCTCGGCCTGCCGCCACAGTCCGTGCTGGCCGCCCAGCGTGTACGCGTTCACGATGCCGCGCGCCGAGCGGGCCATCGCGTCCCACATGTACGGAAGGTTGAGCCTGCGCTCCATCTCCCGCACCGCCGCGCTGTACCCCTCGGGCGAGACCCGGCCCGGATCGCCGTAGCAGAGCGCCATGACGCCGCTGACCCGCTGCTCGGCCGTCCAGTCCTTGGTGAGCCGGGTGAACAGGCTCGCCACGCCGGGCACCGCGAGGAGCCCGGTCGGCAGTGCCGTGCGCTGCACCCGGAGCTCCGGGAGCGCGGGCGAGACCAGGGTGAGGGTGCGGACCAGGTCGGGGCGGACGGCGGCCACCCGGGTGGCGATCGCGCCGCCCAGCGAGTTGGCGATCAGATGCACGGGCCCGTCGCCGCGCGCGTCCAGATAACGGATGACCGCGCGCGCGTGGCCCGTGACCGAATAGTTGCCGTCGTCCGGCGGCGGCGAGTCCCCGAACCCCGGCAGATCGATCGCCGCGCAGTCGACGACGTCCTCCAGCAGCGGCATCAGGGCCGACCAGTTCTGCGAGGAGCCGCCGAGCCCGTGCACGAACAGCGCGGGCGGCAGCCCCTCGCGCACCGAAGGCCTGGAACGCACCGAGAGCGTGAGCCCCGGCAGGGTGACCGAGTCGAGCCGCTCGCCCGCCGCGACCGCCACGGCACCCGGCTTGGGCGCGACGGATGCGGCGATCACATGCGGCAGATCGGTCGAAGACATGCGGCAATGTTACGAGACGATCACGCGGTGGCTCATGTGTTCGCCGTCACAGATCCAGCCGATGTCACGGGGAGGCCGCACCAAGCCGTACCAAGCGTCACGGGGAGGCCGCGCCAAGCCCGTACCAAGCCCGTACCAAGCCCGTACAGAGATCGCGTAGCGCCCGGTCCGGCACTCTCCTAGGCTCGTAGAAGAGAGGCACGGAGGGACGGCGGCCAAAAGGGACGGCAACAGGGAGATAGAAGCGAGCGAACAGGGCACTCGCACCACTAGTCACCACTAGTAATCCGTCCGCCAGGCCGCCGGGGAAGAGAGCCACGATGACCGTTGACCCGCCCATTGACCCGTCCATCGACCCGTCGGACCCCGAGACCTTCGAGGCCGGGGAGACCCCCGGCATCGCCGATCAGAGCACCGAGGCACCGGAGGCCGATGCCGCGGAGCAGCAGACCGATCTCGCGCCGCGCGAGGACGACTCCTTGCGGTACGCGGACACGGACGCGGCCAACGAGGCCGACCTCGCCGAGCAGGCCCGCGTCGTCAGCCTCGACGAGGACGACTACCGCTGAGACGACTACCGCTGAGCTGCCCGTGTTTGCCCTGCTACGCACGGCTTTCTCGGCTATCCAGTCCGTGAAATTCTCAGCTCGTACCGCGCACATCAGGGTTACCGAAAAGTACGATGGCCGCGCGGCGCACACCGCACATTCACGATCATGGGAGGCGGCGTGACAGCCATCGAGCAGACAGAGGCAGCGCGCCCGCGGGGCACACGCCTGCCGCGTCGTGCCCGACGCAATCAGTTGCTGGGCGCGGCGCAGGAGGTCTTCGTCGCGCAGGGGTACCACGCGGCGGCGATGGACGACATCGCCGAGCGTGCCGGAGTCAGCAAGCCGGTGCTGTACCAGCACTTCCCCGGCAAGCTCGACCTGTACCTCGCCCTGCTCGACCAGCACTGCGAATCACTGCTGCAGTCCGTCCGTACGGCGCTCGCGTCCACGTCGGACAACAAGCTGCGGGTGGCGGCCACGATGGACGCCTACTTCGCGTACGTGGAGGACGAGGGCGGCGCTTTCCGTCTGGTCTTCGAGTCGGACCTGACGAACGAGGCCGCGGTCCGCGAGCGCGTTGACCGGGTGACGCTCCAGTGCGCGGAGGCGATCTGCGAGGTCATCGCCGAGGACACGGGGCTGCCCCGTGACGAGGCGATGCTGCTCGCCGTGGGCCTCGGCGGCTATTCGCAGGTGGTCGCACGGTACTGGCTGGCCAGCGGCAGCACGGTCCCGCGCGAGAAGGCGGTGGAACTGCTCACCTCGCTGGCCTGGCGCGGCATCGCGGGCTTCCCGCTGCACGGCACGGAAGGCCACTGACCCGGATTCGTCGACCGGGCATTCTGTTCCCGATCTCTGTTCGCTACCGGCGTGCAGCGGCGGAAGCATACGCATCGCCTCACCGGGCTAATGTGTGCTGAGTACGGCGCGGACGGCCGCGCACATCACTGACCGTCGGAGGGACAAAGCCGTGGAGGTCAAGATCGGCGTGCAGTACGCGCCCCGCGAGATCGTGCTGGAGAGCGGCCAGAGTGCCGAGGAAGTCGAGCACGCGGTGTCCGAGGCGCTGTCCGGCAAGTCGCCGCTGCTGAGCCTCGTGGACGAGCACGGCCGCAAGGTCCTGGTTCCGGCCGACCGCCTCGCGTATGTCGAGCTCGGCGAGCCGACCGCGCGCAAGGTGGGCTTCAGCGCCCTGTAGTCAGGGGCGCCGCACGCAGGACGAACAACGGGAACGGCCCGGTGGTCATGGACCACCGGGCCGTTCCCGTGTATTGCCGCGCGGTCTGCGGAGGAATCCGTGCGGCCCGCGGAGGAATCCGCGCGGCCCGCGGAGGCCCTGGAGGATTGCGTTCCGGCCGCCGGGGGTACTACCGGCTACGACCGTTTTGCACCTGGCCGCGAGGGAGGGACACCCTGTGATTCTGGAAGCACTCGGCTCTGCACTGCTCGGATTCGCCCTGGCGTGGGCCGCCGCCCACCGGCTGGCCCACCGGCTCCCCGCACGCAGCTTGGTCCTGTCGACCGGCGCCGCGGGCGGCGTGATCGGCTCCATCGTCACCCACATGGCCCTCGGCGCAGGCCACACCCTCGGCACCCTGGCAGGCGCGGTAGCAGTGGCAGCAGCCCTGCTCTCCCTCCTGCTCCGCCCCACCGGCACCCGAGTACGCCGTCGCTCAGCGACGGCGTAGCCCGGGCCTTACGGGCCCCGTCAGGGGCGCGGGGAACTGCGCGACAAGCCACAACGCGCCCGCGGAGAGAAACGCACCCCCACCCGCCCCCTGGAGCCCCGCGACTACGCGGCGAGACCCAACGCAGCCATCCGCTTCGTGTGCGCCTCGGTGATCCGGGAGAACATCCGCCCGACCTCGGCAAGGTCGAACCCATCGGCAACGCCCCCGACCAGCATGGTCGACAGGGCGTCCCGGTCGGCGACCACCCGCTGCGACTGCGAAAGCGCCTCCCCCATCAAGCGCCGAGCCCACAGCGCGAGCCGCCCGCCCACCCGCGGGTCCGCCTCGATCGCGGCGCGTACCTTCTCCACGGCGAAACTCGCGTGCCCCGTGTCGTCGAGCACCCCGAGGACGAGACGCCGGGTGTCACCGTCGAGCCGCGCCGCCACCTCGCGGTAGAAGTCACTGGCGATCGAGTCACCCACGTACGCCTTGACCAGGCCCTCCAGCCAGTCAGACGGCGCCGTCTGACGGTGGAAACCGTCGAGCGCGGCGACGAACGGCTCCATCGCCTCGGTCGCGTCCGCGCCGATCGCCGAAAGCCGGTCCCGCAACTGCTCGAAGTGATGGAATTCCGCGGACGCCATCTTCGCCAGCTCCGCCTTGTCGCCGAGCGTCGGCGCAAGCTTCGCGTCCTCCGCGAGCCGCTCGAACGCCGCGAGTTCTCCGTAGGCCAGCGCCCCGAGCAGATCCACGACGGCGGCGCGGTAATGCGGCTCGTCGGCAGCGGTCTTCCAGTCCAGGGCGGCGATTCCGGTGGGTTCGGCGGGTGTGTCAGCGGCGGTGTCAGGCGTCTCCATGAACCGCACAATAGCCCGCGCGCGGCAACGTGTAAGGGCCTGGTCAGTGACTGTGACAACGACTACGTGACCAATTCGCCAGACACGGCTGCGAGATTCCGGGGTACAGTGGTAATGCGCCCGCCGAATATTCGTCGGGCCGTACGAATGAGGATGCCCGGTCGGAGGCCCGATCGGCTCCGACCCGACAGCCCTCCAGGCGGCCCGCACAGTGCGGACGGCACGAGGAGGGAACCTCAGCGGTACGAGCGCTCGAGCGCAGGCAGTGGTCCCGCGCCCCCGGCCCAGCCCCCAGGCAGCCGGCGGTAGTGGCACGGTCACGACCCCCAGCGTTCGCCTCGGGCCGCGTCTCACAGAAGAGGCAATGCTCTGACTACGACTTTTCGCGATCTCGGGATTCTCGCCGAGACGGCCGAGGCCCTTGAGGCCGTCGGCATCACCAGTCCTTTCCCCATCCAAGAGATGACGCTCCCCGTGGCGCTCTCCGGGACCGACGTCATCGGCCAGGCCAAGACAGGCACCGGCAAGACGCTCGGCTTCGGACTCCCGCTCCTTGAGCGCGTCACCGTCCCCGCGGACGTCGAGGCGGGCCGGGCCAAGCCCGAGCAGCTGACCGACGCCCCGCAGGCGCTCATCGTCGTCCCCACGCGTGAGCTCTGCCAGCAGGTCACGAACGACCTCCTGACCGCCGGCAAGGCCCGTAACGTCCGCGTCCTCGCCATATACGGCGGCCGTGCGTACGAGCCGCAGGTCGAGGCCCTCAAGAAGGGCATCGACATCGTCGTCGGCACGCCGGGTCGTCTCCTCGACCTCGCGGGCCAGAAGAAGCTCAACCTCAAGCACATCAAGTGCCTCGTCCTCGACGAGGCCGACGAGATGCTCGACCTGGGCTTCCTGCCCGACGTCGAGCGGATCATCAACATGCTGCCGCCCAAGCGCCAGACGATGCTGTTCTCGGCGACCATGCCGGGCGCGGTCATCGGCCTGGCCCGTCGCTACATGTCGCAGCCCACGCACATCCGCGCCACCGCGCCGGACGACGAGGGCCAGACCGTCGCGAACACCAAGCAGCACGTGTACCGCGCGCACAACATGGACAAGCCCGAGATGGTCTCGCGCATCCTGCAGGCCGAGGGCCGCGGACTCGCCATGATCTTCTGCCGTACGAAGCGGACCGCCGCCGACATCGCCGAGCAGCTCGAGAAGCGCGGTTTCGCCGCGGGCGCCGTGCACGGCGACCTCGGGCAGGGCGCGCGCGAGCAGGCGCTGCGCGCGTTCCGCAACGGCAAGGTGGACGTGCTCGTCTGCACGGACGTCGCCGCTCGCGGCATCGACGTCGGCGGCGTCACGCACGTCATCAACTACCAGTCCCCCGAGGACGAGAAGACGTACCTGCACCGCATCGGCCGTACGGGCCGCGCGGGTGCCAAGGGCATCGCGATCACGCTGGTCGACTGGGACGACATCCCGCGCTGGCAGCTGATCAACAAGGCGCTGGACCTCGGCCTCAGCGACCCGGTCGAGACGTACTCGAGCTCTCCGCACCTGTACGAGGAGCTGGACATCCCGGCGGGCACGAAGGGCGTGCTGCCCCGCGCCGAGCGGACCCGCGCCGGGCTCCGCGCCGAGGAGGTCGAAGACCTCGGCGAGACCGGCGGCAAGGGCGGCTCCCGCGGACGGGACCGCGACCGTGGCGGCCGTGGCCGTGACGGCGGGCGTGACGGTGGACGTGACCGTGACCGCGGGCACGCCTCCGAGCCGGAGCGCGAGCCGCGTGAGGCGCGTACGCCGCGCCGTCGCCGCCGCACGCGTTCCGGTGCGCCGCTGGAGACGCCGTCTACGGCAGCCGCGCCGGTGGCCGAGGCCGCTCCGACGGCAGCCCTCGCGGCTCCCGCAGCCCCCGCAGCAGAGCCGACGGAGCCGCGCACGCCGCGTCGCCGTCGCCGGACGAGGGGCGGCTCGGAGGCGGCGGAGGCCGCTGTCGACACGGTGAACCCGGTGAACCCGGTGAACACAGTCGAGGCCGAGGCCGTGGAGACGACCCCCGCACCCGTCGAGGCGCCGGCCACCAAGCCGCGCCGCCGTACGCGCAAGGCAGCGGAAGCCGCGGAGGCCGCGGTCGACACGGCTGAGGCCGTGGAGAGCACCGAGGTGGAGGCCCCGGCAGCCAAGCCGCGCCGCCGTACCCGCAAGGCAGCCGAGGCCGCGGTCGACACGGCCGAGGCCGTGGAGAGCACCGAGGCGGACGCCCCGGCCACCAAGCCGCGCCGCCGTACCCGCAAGGCAGCCGAGGCCGCGGTCGACACGGCCGAGGCCGTGGAGAGCACCGAGGCAGAGGCCCCGGCCACCAAGCCGCGCCGCCGCACGCGCAAGGCAGCGGAAGCCGTGGTCGACACGGCCGAGGCCGAGGTACCCGCCACGAAGCCGCGCCGCACCCGTAAGGCCGCGGAGCCGGTCGTCGAGGCAGCCGAGGCAGCCGAGACCGACGCCCCGGCGGCCAAGCCGCGCCGTCGCACCCGCAAGGCGGCCGAGCCGGTCGTCGAGACGGCGGAGACCGTCGACGCCGACGCTCCTGCCGAGAAGCCTCGCCGCAGGACGCGGAAGGCCGCCGAGACCGCCGAGGCTGTCGTCGACACGGTCGAGGCCGTGGACACCGAGGCTCCCGCCGCCAAGCCGCGTCGCCGTACGCGCAAGACGGCCGAGGCCGAGATCCCCGCTCAGCCGACGGAGGAGACCAAGCCCCGCCGCCGTACGCGCAAGGCGGCGGAGACTCCGGCGGTCGCCGAGGAGGAGCCCACGGTGACCAAGCCTCGCCGCAGGGCCCGCAAGGCGGTGGCTGCGCCGGCAGAGGAGAGCTGAACGCTCCGCTGAGCCAGGACGTCGGAAGGCCCGGCCCCCCTACGGGGGAGCCGGGCCTTCCGCATCGCCTCTCGCGGCGCTCCCCGCTCGCCGGGTGCCCCGCAGCGCCGGGAAGGTTGGTCGGCTGTCCGAGCGCTCGGTGTCAGCTGTCCCGCGCTGACGCGCGGATGTCTCCCACCCACCCACCCGTTACTCCGCAGCCACAACGTGACCGGGCAGACTGGCCCGTTCCGCTACCCGCCCCCACCCTGCCGCTCAGGACTCGGGGCAAACGGGTGGGTGGGCGGGGAGCATCCGGCGCGCAGCGCCGGGCCACGCCACGCCAAGCCCCACCGAGACCCCCAACACGCCCCCGGCGAGACCCCGTCCCCCTCCGCCGATAGCCTCAAAGGCATGAGCAGGCCTCCGACCTTCACCCCGCCCCCCGGCGTCGACGCCCTGAGCCTGAGGACCGTGCGCGGCGACTTCGCCGCCCTGGATGCCCGCCCGGCTGGCGAGGCCAAGGGCACTGTCCTGCTGCTCCCCGGTTTCACCGGCAGCAAGGAGGACTTCATCGCGCTGCTCGTGCCCATCGCGGCTGCCGGGTATCGAGCGGTGGCCGTCGACGGCCGCGGCCAGTACGAGAGCCAAGGGCCCGAAAGGGATGAATCCCCTTACTCTCAGGCCGAGTTGGCCCTGGACGTACTCGCTCAAGCCGACGCCCTCACTCAAGCCGACGCAGACACCGGCACAGGCACAGGCACAGGCACAGGCACAGGCACAAACGCATTCACCAGCCCGCCCCCACACCTCCTCGGCCACTCCCTAGGAGGCCAGATCGCCCGCGCCGCCGCCCTCCGCGCCCCTGCGGGGACCTTCGCCTCGCTCACCCTCATGGCATCGGGCCCCGCCGCCATCTCGCCCCCGCAGCAGGCCCGCGCCAAGATGCTGACCGACGCGCTGGCCGTCATGACGATGGCCGAGGCCTGGGCCGCCATCCAGGCCTCCGATCCGCCCGAGGACACCGACGTCGACGGTGACGCCCTGCGCGAGCGCTGGCTCCGGCACAGCCCCGCCCAGCTCATCGCCACCGGCAAACAACTCTGCGTCGAGCCGGACCGCGTCACGGAACTCGCCGCCCTCCCCCTGCGCAAGCACGTCATCTCCGGCGAGCGCGACGACACCTGGCCCGTCCCCTGGCTCGACGACATGGCGGACAGGCTCCGCGCCCACCGCACGGTCATCACCGGCGCCGAGCACTCCCCCAACACCGACCGCCCGGCTCAGACCGCCGCCGCTCTCATCGCCTTCTGGGACGCCGACACCTAAGCCCAAGCCCGAGCGCGAGCGCGAGCCGACACCGAAGCCCGCTAATACTGCGTCCGCAGATGCTCCCAGAAGCCGTCCCGCAGCGCCCGCCGCAGGTCGGACTGGCCCCGCAACGAGTACGCGAGCAGCTTCTCGGCCTCCACCAGGAGTTCCTGGTCCACCGACCCCGGCAGATACGGATGGCCCGGCAGCAGATCCACCAGCGCCTCGCGCCCCCGCGCGCCCAGCCACTTCGCGGCGACCTGCGCGCCCACGAACCGCACGTCCTCGCGCGCGGGCCGCGGGGTGCCTGCGGTCTCGTACGACATCGCGGCGGTGCGCCGGGACACGTACGGCTTGAAGAAGTCGAGGTCGAACGTGCGCTGGCTGTCGACCTCCCACAGCAGCGGCTCCGCCTGGTTGCGGCCGTCGGAGGCCTCGATGCCCCACAGATGGACCCGCGCGCCGTACCCCTGCGCGGCCTCCACCGCCGAGACCAGGTCCTCGTCGCCGCCGACCAGCGCCGCGTCGCTGATCGCGCGGTGCCGGGCGAGTGATTCCAGATCCGTCCGGATGAGGGAATCCACGCCCTTCTGCTGGTTGTTCGCGTTGAGGTTGCCGAGGCGCACCTTGACGTCGGGCAGCTCGGCGATGGACTGCTGCTCCACCGTGTGGATGCGGCGCCGCGCGCCGTCGTACCAGTAGACGCGCAGCAGCCGGCTGTCCGCGAAGAGCGTGCGCGCCTTGTCGATGAACGCCTCGATCAGCCCCTCCGCGTCCAGGTCGAAGGCCCGCCGGTCCTCCGTGCCCACCGCGAGCCGCCCCGCCGCCGCGTACACGTACCCGGCGTCGACGAAGATCGCGTGCGTGGACGGAGTCCTCGCCACCTCGGCGAGCACCCGCTCGAGGAGTCCGTTGGCGCGCTCCAGCTGGGCGCTGATCTCGATCTCGTCGTTCATCGGCTCCATTGTCCCGTCGGTCACACAGCGAACACAACCGATCTCGCTACTCACGAGTAATTAGTCTGTCGAAAAATTTATTTAGCGTAGGGAATGTTTGCTGGGGGCAACTCGTTGTACCCGTATGGAACGCCGGACACAGTTGTCCCGGCGGCCACACACCAGTAGTTCTCCTTCAGGAGGATGACCAGACGAAGGGAGAAGCCTTATGCGCTTCGAAATCATGCGACTCGACGACGTCGACGGCGCTGCCGTGGACCGGACCGTCGTAGACGCCGCCTCCGTCAATCGGATCGTGCAGCAGGCCGCAGCGATCGGCCAGCGCATCTATATCCGCCCGGCCGAATCCCCGGCCTCGTAACGCAGATGTTGCATATATAGGTAGCAAGTTGCACATATAGGTTGCACGCACAGGTTGAAGGGCCCCCGTACCAAAGGTGTACGGGGGCCCTTGGCATGCCGGGGTCCGGTCGCAAGCCGCCCCGGCCGAGGCCCTGGCTAGCCGCCGTTGATCACCTGCGTCACGCCGTTGATGATCTGCTGCACCGCGATCGCGGAGAGCATCATGCCCGCGAGCCGTGTCACCAGGACCACGCCGCCGTCCTTGATGACCCTGATGATCAGCAGGGAGTAGCGCATCACGAGCCACAGCACGACGTGCATCGCCACGATCGCCGACCACACGGAGATCTGCGTGCCGAGGCTGTCGGCGTCCTGGACCGCCAGGATGACGGAGACGATCGCGCCGGGCCCCGCGAGCAGCGGCATGCCGAGCGGCACCAGGGCGACATTGACGTCCTTGGTCTGCGTCGGCTCGTCCGATTTGCCGGTGAGCAGGTCGAGCGCGATGAGCAGGAGCAGCAGTCCGCCCGCGATCATCAGGGCGGGTACGGAGACATGCAGGTAGTCGAGGATCTGGTGGCCCAGGATCCCGAAGACCGCGATCACGCCGAAGGCGACGCACACGGCCTGGAAGGCCATCTTCTTCTGCACCTTGGCGGGGCGGCCGGAGGTGAGTCCGAGGAAGATCGGGGTGATCCCAGGGGGATCCATGATGACAAAAAGGGTGAGAAAGAGGGATCCGAAGACGGCGACGTCGAACACAGTGATGGCCTTGCGGTGAAGTGAGTCGTACGAAAGAGCCGCGCGTGGGCGGCGGAGAAGGTGAAGGCGGGGCCGCGTTGCGCGGCGGGGTCACGCGCCGGCGCGTCCGCCCGCGCCCGGTACCGGGAACGCCCCGGTCGCGCGCCGCGTGATCTCCCCGTAGATCTCGGGGTCGGTGGTGAACTCACCGAGCACGCAGGTCTTGCGGCTGCCGTGGTAGTCGCTCGACCCCGTGGCAAGCAGGCCGAGGTCCTCGGCGAGGCCGTGCAGCCGGGTGCGGGTGGCCGGGTCGTGGTCCATGTGGTCGGCCTCGATGCCGTCGAGACCGGCGGCGGCCAGCGCCGCTATCGCGGACTCCGGCACCACCTGGCCGCGCTTGACGGCGGCCGGGTGCGCGAAGACGGTGACGCCGCCCGCCGCCTTGACCAGGCGGATCGCGTCGAAAGGGTCCAGTTCGTGCTTCTCGGCGTACGCCCGGCCGCCGTCGCCGAGCCAGTCGGGCGTGAAGGCGTCCGAGACGGTGGGCACGACGCCGAGCTCCACCAGGGCCTCGGCGATGTGCGGGCGACCGACCGAGCCGTCGCCCGCGATACGCGCGACCTGCTCCCAGGTGACCGGGACGCCGAGCTCGCGGAGCTTGCCGATCATCGCCTTGGCGCGGGGTACCCGGTCGTCGCGCACGAGTTCGCGCTCACGGGCGAGTTCCGGCTCGTCGGGGTCGAAGAGATACGCCAGCATGTGCAGGCCCACGCCGTCGAGGCGGCAGGAGAGCTCGGCGCCGGTGACGAGGGTGAGACCCCGGTCGAGTCCCGCGAGAGCGGCGACGGCTTCCGCGTACCCGCGAGTGGTGTCGTGGTCCGTGAGCGCGACGACGTCGAGTCCGGCGGCGGCGGCGTTGCGCACGAGCTGCGCCGGGGTGTCCGTCCCGTCGGAAGCGGTGGAGTGGGTGTGCAGATCGATGCGCACGACGCGGACTCCAGGCTCTGACGGGCGGGCGGGGGACGGGAGAAGACGAGAGACGAGACGCGACGAGGGGGCGACGACGGGACGCTCAAGGATAACGGGAGTCGAACACTCCGCCGCCCGCCACAGGGGAGATCCCCCTCACGGCGCCCCCGCTCCCGCCTCGGGGCGCCACATGCCTCACGGCGACAGAATCCGCGGCGAGAGCGCCCCGCACGGCAGCAGATCCGTCTCGGCCCCGGCGTCCCGCAGATCGGTGAGCACCAGTTCGTCGTACATCAGGAGTCCCGACTGCTCCGGCCACGCGACCGCCCACAGCCACAGGCCGCGCGCCTCGCCCGCGAAGACCGCGCGGTCGTCCGGCGTTCCCGCCACATGCCACATCGGGGTCGGCCTGCCCGCCGCGAGCAGCTTGGCCTGCGGCGGCTGCTCGACGTTCAGATAGGGGCCGGGGTCCGGGCCGTCGATGCCCGCATAGCGCGCGCCGAGCCCGACGCCGAGCTCCTCCGCGACGAGCACCAGCTCACCGATGCCGCCGAGCGGCGCGGGCCCCGAGCAGGCCACGGCGGTCGCACGGCCGCCGCTGCGGTCGTCGCCCGCGCAGGCCACGCCCGTGAACAGCCAGCCGACCGGCAGCGGCCAGGGCATCCACACCGGCACCTGCGCGCGGTGGACCACCACTTGGAGTGCCTCGACGCTCGGCGGGATCACAGGCTGCAGCGGATGCACCGTCCCGTGCACGTCGCACTGCCAGGAGTCGGCAAAGAGACCGGGAGCCCTGACCCGGCCACCACACTTCGGGCAACTGGGTTCGCCCCTCATAACGACCAACGGTCCTCCCCGGTCGTCCCCCCGTCAAGGACGATCACCCGTCCGGTGGCCCTGTCACCAGGGGAAACTAGATGTAACTTGCACCTTTTAGGTTGGCTAACTAATATGTGTATACGTCAATGATCTCGACGTGAGCCGCTAAGGAGCAGGCATGAACAGCAGCACAGGAGGGCCCGCCGAAGGGGACCCACTGGACAAGGGAGCGACGAGCCTGCTGCGGCAGCCGAAGGCCGTCTGGGCCACCGCCGGCGCGTCCGTCGTCGCCTTCATGGGCATCGGGCTCGTCGACCCGATCCTCCCCTCCATCGCCAAGGGCCTCGACGCCTCGGCCAGCCAGGTGTCCCTGCTCTTCACCTCGTACTTCCTGATCACCGCCGTGGCGATGCTGGTGACCGGGTTCGTCTCCAGCCGGATCGGCGGCAAGAAGACCCTGCTCCTCGGGCTCGCGCTCGTCGTGGTCTTCGCGGGGCTCGCCGGCACCTCGGGGTCGGTCGGCGAACTCGTCGGGTTCCGCGCGGGATGGGGCCTCGGCAACGCGCTCTTCGTGTCGACGGCCCTCGCGGTCATCGTCGGCGCGGCGGCCGGCGGCAGCGCCGCGGCGATCCTGCTGTACGAGTCGGCGCTCGGCCTCGGCATGGCGTGCGGGCCGCTGCTCGGCGCGGTCCTCGGCAACGCGAGCTGGCGCTACCCGTTCTTCGGTACGGCGGTCCTGATGGCGGTCGGCTTCCTGTGCATCACGGCGTTCCTGAAGGAACAGCCGAAGCCCGCGCAAAAGACCTCGCTGCTCGCCCCGATCAAGGCCCTCGGGCACGGCGGGCTCGCGTCGGCCGCAGCCTCCGCGTTCTTCTACAACTACACGTTCTTCACGGTCCTGGCCTTCACGCCGTTCGTGCTGGACATGACCCCGTACAAGTCGGGTGCGATCTTCTTCGCCTGGGGTCTGCTGCTCGCCGTCTTCTCGGTGCTTGTGGCGCCGAAGCTACAGGCCAGGCTGGGCTCCCTGAAGGTGCTCGGCGGTTCGCTCGTGCTGCTCGCGGCGGACGTCCTCGTGCTCGGGTACGGCAACCACGCGACGGCCATCGTCTGCACGATCCTGTCCGGCGCCTTCATCGGCGTGAACAACACCGTCTACACCGAGCTGGCGCTCGGCGTGTCGGACGCGCCGCGCCCGGTGGCGAGCGCCGGTTACAACTTCGTCCGGTGGTTCGCCGCCGCCGCCGCGCCGTTCTTCGCGCCGAAGATCGAGGAGTGGAGCAACATCCACATCCCGTTCGTGGTCGCGGCCGTCACCGCGGTCATCGGCGCGGTCGTGGTCTGGGCCCGCAAGGACGCCCTCACCCACGAAGCCGAGGAGCTCGAACCGAAGCACGCGACGGAGGACGGCGTCACCGTCTTCGCCAACTGATTCTTCCCGTAAGGGACTTCAGTCCAGGGAAACGGACTTGCGCAGCGGATCGCGCAGGTCCGTTCCGCTGTTCAGCCAGCGCTCCTGGAGGGCCTGCGCGCCGTGCACCCGCTTCCACGCGCCCTCGTTCGGCGTCATGGGCAGCAGCGGCAGGAACCGTACGGGCTCCATGGGTTCGTCGAGCTCCAGGTCCTCCACCAGACCGCCCGGCTCCGCGACGAGGACCGAGGTGAACTGGGCGCCGGGCCACAGCGGTTCACCCACGTCGAGCGAGGCGCCGGGGGTCACGATCAGGCCCTCGACCTGCGGCGAAGCCGCCAGTACGGCGAGCGGGCGCAGCACCTTGTCCGTGTCGGCGACGCCGCCGCGGACGGAGAGGATCAGCTCGGCTCGCGGGCCCTTGACCGGGTCGGCCAAAACCGCGGTCGGGTCGGCCATCGCCTTGGCCGACATCCCGAGGGTGGCGTATCTGACCACGTCCCCGTCCGTGAAGCGCAGCACCTCGACGCGGTCGGTGCCGAGGAAGGTCACCGCGGCGCGGGCGTCCGGTTCACCGAGGCCGCTACGGAGGCGGGCCTCGACCAGAGCAAGAACATCAGCCATCCCGCGAGCATAGAACTCGTCAGTGGCGGGCAAAGACGGGGCTTGACACTTCAGTCGGCTGATAGTGTTGGCAGCTGGTTCCGGGCAGCACGCAGAGCGCGCTCTCAAGCCCGGGCAGATGACTTCGCGCGCGCTACGCGCTTGGGACTTCCCCTACGGGGGACCGGCCGGAGGAGGTGGGGCTGCCATGGATCGAAGTCGACCGTGCAGTACCACCCGTTCTTCCGTCTGACACCTCACGCAGCCCTGTAGCTGCCACTGTGCGTCGGTACTCCCCGTGCTTGCGTGCGACGGAAGAGCACTTCGTTTCCACCTGATCTCTCTGAGTTCTCTGAATCTGAGTCAGTAGCGAAGCTGCCACCGCGATGGTGCGGTGCTCCCCGCTTTGTGGACGTGCCAAACATCCTCAGCAGGACGTCCCCATTCCGGGTAGTTCCAACCGTCGCCGGCGGCCTCCGTCAAAGGAGCCTGCCCATGTCGATGATCCGTGACCTTCGCGCCGCCGTACGTCCCTCGCTCCGCAAGGACGGCAGCGCCTACAGCTCGTACGACACCACCCGTGACCCCACCGCCGCCTCCGCCGTCGTCGACTGCGCGGTCTACCGCGACGGGCGGCGCGCGGCCTGCGACGACACGCTGACGCCGCACGAGGCGATGCTCCAGGTGCGCCGCGAGGGCGGCTTCGCCTGGATCGGCCTGCACGAGCCGACCGAGGCCGAGTTCTCCGGTATCGCCGCCGAGTTCGGGCTGCACCCCCTGGCCGTGGAGGACGCGGTGCACGCGCACCAGCGGCCCAAGCTGGAGCGCTACGACGACACGCTCTTCACCGTCTTCAAGACCATCCACTACGTCGAGCACGCCGAACTCACCGCCACCAGCGAGATCGTCGAGACCGGCGAGGTGATGTGCTTCACCGGGCGGGACTTCTTCATCACGGTGCGGCACGGCGGCCACGGCTCGCTGCGCGGCCTGCGGCGCCGGCTCCAGGAGGAGCCCGAGCTCCTCGCCAAGGGGCCGTCCGCCGTCCTGCACACCATCGCCGACCACGTCGTCGACGGTTATCTCGCGGTGGCCGACGCCATGCAGGACGACATCGACGAGGTCGAGACCGAGGTGTTCTCCGCCCCGAGCAAGGGCAAGGGCTCCGCGCGCGGTGTCGACGCCGGGCGGATCTACCAGCTCAAGCGGGAGGTCCTGGAGTTCAAGCGGGCCGTCTCGCCGCTGCTTCGGCCCATGCTGCTGCTGAGCGAGCGGCCGATGCGCCTGGTCGACCCGGACATCCAGAAGTACTTCCGTGACGTCGCCGACCACCTGGCCCGCGTCCAGGAGCAGGTCGTCGGCTTCGACGAACTGCTCAACTCGATCCTCCAGGCCAACCTCGCGCAGGCCGCGGTCGCGCAGAACGAGGACATGCGCAAGATCACCTCCTGGGCGGCGATCATCGCCGTGCCGACGGCGGTCTGCGGGGTCTACGGCATGAACTTCGACCACATGCCGGAACTGCACTGGCGATTCGGCTACCCGATGGTGCTCGGTCTCATCGCCGGAGCCTGCTACACCATCCACCGCACCCTGAAGCGCAACGGCTGGCTCTAGGCGTACGGTGCGGGCGGCTCGATAGGCTGCGCGCATGACAGAAACGCTGCTCGCCCGGGCCCTCGTCGAGGAGGCCACCAAGAAGTCGGGCCTCATCTGGGTGCGCGGCGACGAACCGGCGCGCGCGCTGTGGCACGTATGGCACGAGGGCGCGGCGCACCTCGTGGGCGACGGTCCCGGCGAGCAGCCGCTGCCGGGTCTCGTCGACGGCGCCACCGCCGAAGTGACCGTACGCAGCAAGGACAAGGGCGGCCGTCTCATCGCCTGGACGGCGCGCGTGACGGAGCTCGCGCCGCGCTCCGAGGCGTGGGAGGCGGCCGTCGCCGAGCTCAAGGGCAAGCGTCTGAACGCACCCGACGGCGAGCGGATGCCGCAGCGCTGGGCCGACGAGTGCCGGGTCCTCAGGCTCACCCCGCAGGACATCAGCACCGAGCTGCCCGACGGGTCCCTCGCGGCTGCGCCTTTGCCGACCCCGGCGACCACCCGGCAGCCGGTGCCGGAAGGGCTGCCCCGGCTGTTGTTCAAGCGCAAGAAGCGGCGCGGCTAGCGCGTCCGCGCGCCCCCGGGTCCTCAGGCACGCAGGCCCTCAGCCACGCAGACCCTCGGGAGCGGGGCAGCTCAGGACTGGGGCAGCTCAGGACTGGGGCAGCTGTTCGCCGTAGTCCACCATCTCGTCCTTCTCCGGCTCACTGAGTGTGAAGTCCCTGCCCCAGTCGCTGAGCCGGAGCGTGCCCGCGTCGCCCGCGCGCTCCAGGCGCAGCGGGTAGGGCTTGCCCTTGAGGGAGACGTCCAGGGTGCCGCCCGCGCCCTCGTCGCCGTTGATCTCGATGCTCGGTTTGCCGTCCGTCGTGCCGCGGTCCCCGACGGCGAGCTTGCCGTGCAGGGCGAGCATGCCCGCCAGGAGGTCGTCCTTGTCCGTGAAGCCGCTCAGCTGCCGGTAGGCCGCGTCCTCCTCGGGGACCTTCACGTACTTGCCGTCGAGCTTGGCCGCGGCCTGGTCGTCCGCCGTGCCGGGCTTCTCGCCGTCCTTGGCCTCCTCGTGGGTCCAGAAGGCGGAGTCGGCCTTGAGGAAGAGGTGCTTGCCGACGCGAAGCAGCTGGAAGGTCTCGCCCTTCGAGGTGACAGACCCGGTGCCGCCCTCGTCCTTCAGGCGCATGTCGAGCTTGTACGTATGGCCCTTGCTGACCAGATTGCCGGAGAGGCGCACCGCGGACGCGGCGTCGGCGGCGGCGCGGGTCTTGCTCTGGATCTTCGCGGCGGAGAGCTTGCCCATGCCGTTCGTGCCCGCGTCCGGGTCCTCCTCGCTGCTGCACCCGGTGAGACCGGTGACCGCCACCACGAGACCCGCGCACATCGCGCTCACGAGTGCTGTCCTGCGGATGCGGCGGACCGGGTAAATCGCTGACACAGGGGGCGCTGCCTCTCGTGGGGACGACGGCTACGGCTACGGCAGTACGGCAGCGTACCCGTGCTGACTAGCTGCTTCGGCGTCAGTCCGGCCGGACGCACCGCCGGGGCGTATCCGACCGGGACGGGCTAGCCTGAAGCCCGCATTACGGGACAGAGCGGCATAGAAGCTATGAGCAAGGGAGGCGTGTGTGATGGCGGCGAGCGCCACCCGGGTCTTCGTCTCGCATCTGGCAGGTACCGCGGTCTTCGACCCGAACGGCGACCAGGTCGGCCGCGTGCGCGACCTGGTCGCGACGCTCCGGGTGCAGCGCAGGCCGCCCCGGCTCCTCGGCCTGGTCGTCGAGCTGTCCACGCGGCGCCGCATCTTCCTGCCCATGACCCGCGTGACCGGCATCGAGACGGGCCAGGTCATCACCACCGGCGTACTGAACGTGCGCCGTTTCGAGCAGCGGCCCACCGAGCGGCTCGTGCTCGGCGAGATGCTCGACCGGCGGGTCAGGCTCGTCGAGACGGGCGAGGAGGTGACCGTCCTGGACGTGGCGGTGCAGCAGCTGCCGGCCCGGCGCGACTGGGAGATCGACCGGGTCTTCGTGCGCAAGGGGAAGCCGGGTGCCTTCCGGCGCAAGGGGGAGACGCTCACCGTCGAGTGGTCGGCCGTCGACGGATTCGCCGTGGAGGAACACGGTCAGGGCGCCGAGAGCCTGCTCGCCACCTTCGAGCAGCTGCGCCCCGCCGACCTCGCCAACGTCCTGCACCACCTCACGCCGAAACGGCGGGCCGAGGTGGCTGCCGCGCTCGACGACGACCGGCTCGCCGACGTGCTCGAAGAGCTCCCCGAGGACGACCAGATCGAGATCCTCGGCAAGCTCAAGGAGGAGCGCGCAGCGGACGTCCTGGAGGCGATGGACCCGGACGACGCCGCCGACCTGCTCGCCGAGCTGCCCGAGGACGACAAGGAACGGCTGCTCACCCTGATGCAGCCGGACGACGC
Organism: Streptomyces longisporoflavus; assembly: GCF_014649775.1. Taxonomy (GTDB): domain Bacteria; phylum Actinomycetota; class Actinomycetes; order Streptomycetales; family Streptomycetaceae; genus Streptomyces; species Streptomyces longisporoflavus. Next base: position 292,563 of record NZ_BMTR01000007.1, read on the forward strand.
CGCCGACGTACGGCGCCTGATGGCGTACGAGGAGCGCACCGCGGGCGGTCTGATGACGACCGAGCCGATCGTGCTGCGGCCCGACGCGACGATCGCGGACGCGCTCGCGCGGGTGCGCCAGCAGGACCTCTCCCCCGCGCTCGCCGCGCAGGTCTACGTGTGCCGTCCGCCGGACGAGACGCCGACGGGCAAGTATCTGGGCACCGTGCACTTCCAGCGGCTCCTGCGCGATCCGCCGTACACGCTGGTCAGCTCGGTCCTCGACGACGATCTGCAGCCCCTCGCCCCGGAGACCGCGCTGCCGCAGGTCGCCGGGTTCTTCGCCACGTACGACATGGTGGCGGCCCCCGTCGTCGACGAGGGCGGCTCGCTGCTCGGCGCGGTCACGGTCGACGACGTGCTCGACCACATGCTGCCGGACGACTGGCGCGAGACGGAATTCCTCCACGAGGAGGTTCCGCGTGCCGCCGGCTGACCGCGAGCGGGACGCCCGCGTCGAGCAGCGGCCCGCGCCCCGCTTCCGGCTCGACCAGCCGCGGCCGCCGCGCCGCAGGCTCCTGCCGGAGTACGACCCCGAGGCGTTCGGGCGGCTCTCGGAGCGGATCGCGCGGTTTCTGGGCACCGGGCGCTTCATCGTCTGGATGACGGTCACCATCACCGTCTGGGTCGTCTGGAACGTCACGGTCCCCGACCCCCTGCGCTTCGACCCGTTCCCCTTCCTGTTCCTGACCCTGGCGCTGTCCTTGCAGGCGTCCTACGCGGCGCCCCTGATCCTGCTCGCGCAGAACCGGCAGGACGACCGGGACCGGGTCAACCTCGAACAGGACCGCAAGCAGAACGAACGCGCGATCGCGGACACCGAGTACCTGAGCCGCGAGATCGCCTCGCTGCGCATGGGGCTCGGCGAGGTCGCCACCCGCGACTGGATCCGTTCCGAACTCCAGGACCTGGTCAGGGAGCTGGAGGAGCAGCGGAAGGGGAGCCGCGTCGTATTCCCCGCCGAGGAGAGCGGCGGGCGTGATGTAGGCGACCGTTGACGGCTCTTTCCGACGCGGGGTTACCGCGCCGTACTATCGGTTGTATGGCTACGGAAGACGCGGTGCGTGAAGCACTGGCGACGGTGAACGACCCCGAGATCCATCGACCCATCACCGAGTTGGGGATGGTCAAATCGGTAGATATCTCCCCTGATGGGGTGGTAGCGGTCACCGTGTACCTCACGGTCTCCGGGTGCCCGATGCGCGAGACCATCACGAAGAACGTGACCGACGCGGTCGCCGCCGTCGAAGGCGTCACGCGCGTCGACGTCACGCTCGACGTGATGAGCGACGAGCAGCGCAAGGAGCTGGCGAGCGCGCTGCGCGGCGGCACCGCCGAGCGCGAGGTCCCCTTCGCCAAGCCCGGCTCGCTCACCCGTGTCTACGCCGTCGCGTCCGGCAAGGGCGGCGTCGGCAAGTCCTCGGTGACGGTGAACCTCGCGGCCGCGATGGCGGCGGACGGCCTGAAGGTCGGCGTCGTGGACGCGGACATCTACGGCCACTCCGTCCCCCGGATGCTGGGCGCGGACGGCAAGCCGACCCAGGTCGAGGACATGATCATGCCGCCGTCGGCGAACGGCGTGAAGGTCATCTCGATCGGCATGTTCACGCCGGGCAACGCCCCCGTCGTATGGCGCGGCCCGATGCTCCACCGCGCCCTCCAGCAGTTCCTCGCGGACGTCTTCTGGGGCGACCTCGACGTCCTGCTCCTCGACCTGCCGCCGGGCACCGGCGACATCGCGATCTCCGTGGCCCAGCTGGTCCCGAACGCCGAGATCCTCGTCGTCACGACGCCCCAGCAGGCCGCGGCCGAGGTCGCCGAGCGCGCGGGCTCCATCGCGGTGCAGACCCACCAGAAGATCGTCGGCGTCGTCGAGAACATGGCCGGTCTGCCCTGCCCGCACTGCGGCGAGATGGTCGACGTCTTCGGCACGGGCGGCGGCCAGCGCGTCGCCGAGGGCCTCACGAAGACGACGGGCGCCAACGTCCCGGTCCTCGGCTCCATCCCGATCGACGTCCGGCTGCGCGAGGGCGGCGACGAGGGCAAGCCGGTCGTCCTGACGGACCCCGACTCCCCGGCCGGCTCGGCGCTGCGCACCATCGCGGGCAAGCTGGGCGGCCGTCAGCGCGGCCTCGCGGGCATGACCCTGGGGATCACCCCGCGCAACAAGTTCTGAGGCCTTCCACGGGCCTTTGCCGTACGCCGATGGGGGCGCCGCTCGTCATGAGCGGCGCCCCCATCGGCGTACCCGCGTGTGCGGGAGTCGCTAGCCGGCGTACTCGTGGATGTCCTTGACCACCGAGAAGCCGAGGCCGTACGCGCTCATGCCGCGTCCGTAGGCGCCCAGGTGCACGCCCTCCTCGGTGGAACCGGCAAGCACCCAGCCGAACTCGGACTCGCGGTAGTGGAACGAGGTCGGCACCCCGTCCACCGGGAGCGAGAGCGTCGACCAGTCCTCGCCCTGGAGGTCGTCCGCGAGGACCCAGGCCGTCTCGGTCTGCTGGTCCAGCCAGTCGTCGCGCAGGGTGTGGTCCATCTGGCTGGGCCAGGTGAAGGTCAGCAGCCCCACTCCGGCGAGCCAGGCCGCGGACGACACCGACGTCGCCTCCAGGAGGCCCGTGCCGTCCGGGCTGCGCCGCACCGGGTTGGCCGCGACGGTCACCACGGCCGCGAAGCGCTCCTTGTCGCTGTTCCCGAAGGGCCCGTCACTCCGTACCGACGGCTCATCGCCGTGCCCGATGGAGCCGTGCTCCACCGTGCCGTCCGCGGCGGTTCCGACCTGCATCAGCCAGCGCTCGCCCGTGAAGGCCTCGTCGAGGCCGTACCAGGGGAAGGGCGCCAGCAGATAGCTGTCGACCGTGCGCCGGGCGGAGGGCATCGCTTCTGCGGTGCCGCCCGCGGCCGGCGCCTGTGCGCCTACGCGACTTGTCGTCTCCATGTACCCGGCCGCCTCCTCGTTCTCATCGGTCCGCAGGGCCCGCCCCCCTCGGGCGTCCTCAGCCGGACAACAAGGCAGGATAGCCACACCCGTTCCGGAACCCGGGACACCGGTAGGCGTACGAGTGTCTCGAATCACGTGCATGGGGGCGCGTTCAGGGGCGGGCCGGGCGTGCCGCGGAGGAGGTCAGGTGGCGTCCGCGTCGTACGGCGGGTGGTCGGCCGGGGCGGCGCTTCCCGGCTTCTTGTCCATGTCGATACGGTCCCCGCGGCCGTCCTTCTTGGCCATGTCGACACGGCTTCCGGAGGCGCCGGACGCGCTGTCCGTGCCGGTCGCGCCGTCGGAGGATTCACTCTCACGCCCGTGGACGGCGTCCGTGACCTCGGCCATCTCCTTCTTGAGATCGAAGCCGTTCCGGATTTCCTTCAGACCGAGCTCGTCGTTGTCGAGCTGCTTGCGGATGAAGGTCTTCGGATTCAGGTCCTCGAACTCGAAGTCCTTGAATTCCGGGCCGAGTTCGCTGCGTATATCGGCCTTGGCGCTGTCCGAGAATTCGCGGATCTTACGGATGGTGCGGGAGGCGTCCTGAATCAGCTTGGGCAGCTTGTCCGGGCCGAAAACGAGCACAGCGAGGATGACCAGCGCCACTACCTCGAGCGGGCCAATGTCTGAGAACACCTTGAGCTCCTTGCCATCCGGACCGGGTCCACGGTACCCGGCGTTCCTGTCCGTCCGGTAGCCGCTGGGCGACAGACGTGGATCAGTTCCCGCCCGAAGCGCCGAGCACGAGCGTCACTTTCCGGTCCTTTCCCGCGCGCTGGACCGTCAATTCGAGGCTGTCCTTCGGCCGATGGGCCCGGATCTTGACGATGAGCTCGTCGCCGGAGTGGATTCGCCGGCCGTCCACCTCGGTGATGACGTCGCCCGGCTTGATTCCGGCGCGGTCGCCGGGGCCGCCCTTGTTCACGGCGGGGCCGCCGTCCTGGCCCTTGTCGCCGACGCGGGCGCCGTCGCCCGTGTACTCCATGTCGAGCGTGACACCGATCACAGGGTGCGTGGCCTTGCCGGTGTTGATCAGCTCTTCGGCGACGCGTTTGCCCTGGTTGATGGGGATGGCGAAGCCGAGCCCTATCGAACCGGACTGTCCGCCGCCGGGCTCCGAGCTGTCGTCGGCGGAGCGGATGGCGCTGTTGATGCCGATGACGTGGGCCTCGGAGTCGACGAGGGGGCCGCCGGAGTTGCCGGGGTTGATGGGAGCGTCGGTCTGCAGCGCGTCGACATAGCTGATGTCGCTGCCGTCGCCCTTCTCCCCGCCCGCGGTGATGGGGCGCTCCTTGGCGCTGATGATGCCGGAGGTGACGGTGTTCTCCAGGTCGAAGGGGGCGCCGATGGCGACGACGGGGTCGCCCACCTGGACGTTCTCGGAGTTGCCGAGGGGCAGCGGGTTGAGTCCGCGCACCCCGGAGACCTTGACCACGGCGAGGTCGTACCCGGAGTCGCGTCCGATGACCTCCGCCTTGGCGGTCTCGCCGCCGCTGAAGGTCACCGATATCTCGCCGCCGGTGCCCGCGGGCTCGACGACGTGGTTGTTGGTGAGGATGTGGCCCTTGCCGTCGAGCACGAAGCCGGTGCCGGTGCCTTGCGCGTCGTCGCCGCTGACGTGCAGGGTCACGACGCCGGGCAGGGAGCTCGCCGCGATCCCGGCGACGCTGTCCTTGGCCCTGGCCTTGTCCTCCGTCTTGGCCTGCGGCAGCTCGATGTCCGTACCGCCGCCGTTCCGCTCCAGATAAGCGCCGAGCGCTCCGCCGATCCCGCCGGCCACAAGCGCGATCACGGCAATCCCGACCAGAATCCCCCGCCGGGCCCGCTTCTTCTGCTTCACCTCATCAACAGGAACGGCCCCGCTCTGCTGGAGGGGCGCGTTCCAGGGGTCGTAGGGCTGACGGGGCGGGGCGGGGGGCGCGGGTGCGGGTGCGGGTGGTGCGGGCTGGGGCTGGGGCTGTTGCTGCGGTACGGGCTGGGGGTGGGGGTGGGTCTGCGGCTGCGGGGTGCCGTGGGGCGGGGTGCCGCTGTGGGCCGCTGGCGGGAGCTGGGTGCCGTGGGCAGGGGTCGCCGCCGGGTGCTGTACGGGCGGGGCGGGGGCCCAGGGTCCGGGCTCGCCGTAGGGAGGGGTGCTGTACGGATCGGGGTCGTGCAGCGGGCGGGGCCGGTCGGCGGAGGCGTCGGCCGGGGTTGTCGCGGGGGCGGCCGGGATGACGTCGGCGTGCGCCGCGATGCCCGAAGTCGCCGCGGTGGCTCCTGCACCGCCCGGCACAGGCCCGGCATCCGGCGCGGATGCGGAGCCGACTCCGGGACCAGTCCCCTGCGCGGAAGCGGCCGCAGGACCAGCACCGGCCGCAGACGCAAGCCCATCTCCGCGCTCGGAGTCGCCGTCCGGCAGAGGCTGGGCACCCGGCACGGACACATGCCCCGCCGCAGGCTCGGCACCCGCCACAGAGGCCGCCCCCGGCATAGACGCAGCCGCAGGCTCGGTCCCTGGCGCAGACGCACCCGCAGGCCCGGCACCCGGCACAGACGCACCCGCAGGCTCGGCACCCTGCGCAGACGCGGCCACAGGCCCAGCCCCCGGCGCAAGCGTGGAACCAGACTCGGCGCCCGGCGCAGGCGCGGACGCAGGCCCAGCCCCCGGCACAGACGCAGACCCCGCTACAGGCCCCGCCCCCGGCACAGACACACCCGCAAGTCCAGCCCCCGGCGCAGACGCACCCGCAGGCCCAGCCCCCGGCGCAAGCGCGGAGCCAGACTCGGGGCCCGGCGCAGGCGCGGACGCAGGCCCCGCGTCAGGCGAAGGGGCCGTGCCCGGTGGCTGTGCCGGGGGGTTTGCCGCGGCCAGGGTGAAGTCGCCGGACGTGTCTTCCGCTCGCCCGGCGGCGTCTGCCGACCTGGGGCGGCTCCACCACTTCGCCTTCGTGGGCTTGCCCTCGTCCATGCTCTCCCCACACCTGGCCTACGGCGGACGCCGTTCACGTGCTCAACTCCGCGCCCGCCACAAGCCTCGGGCAGGCACGGCCCACCCAGGATTCAACCAGGTTCCCGCGCCGAAGCGCAGAGCACGTCAGCGGATCTGCGAAGTGCCCTGCAGCGTGCCCTCGATGGGCGAGGCCGCCGCGGTGCGCGCGGGGTCCGCCCCGGCGTCCGAAGTCACCCCGCCCGTGGTCGACGCGGAGCCGTCGGGCGAGACCGGCCGTATGAAAGGGGACATGATCGCCGCCCCCGTCAGCATCGGCGCGCTGACCTCGTGCCGCTCGGACCAGGCCTCGGGCTCGTTCACGCGAGGCCCCCGCGCGGTCACTCCGGGCAGCAGAGGTCCGGCCGCCTGCGTCGGTGCGACCGGCGCCGCCAGGACACCGGGACGCGGACCCTGCGCGGTGAGCGGGCCGCTGCCCCGGCGGCGGACGGAGTCGGGCGCTGTGGTGACACCCGAGCCCTGCGAACGCAGCGGGGACGCGCTGCTGTTGCCGCCCGAGCCATTGCTCCCCGAGCTGTTGCTGCTGCCCGAGCCCGCCCGCGGGTCACCGGGGTCGGAGGGGATGCCCGTCGTGACGCCGCCCAGCGCGATCGCGGCCAGCGACACCGCGCCCGCGGCGGCGAAGGCGAACCGCCGCCCGCGCCACAGCGACCGCTCGACCGACTCGTGCCGACCGGCGTCGTGCCGGTCGACGTCATGCCGGTCGACGTCATGGATGCGGAAACCGCTCCCCGTGCCGGGAAGCACCGCGGCATGGGCGCCCGACGGCGCATAACCGAAGGTCTCGGGTCTCACGCCGAAGACTCCGGTCGGGGGCAGCCCTGACTCGGTGTCGGACGTGGCGAAGCCACCGCTCCCGGGGGGCTTGGGACCGGAGGGCGGCTCGCTGCCGCCGCCGGGAAGGCCCTGGAGGCGGGCGAGGAAACTCTCGGAGGGAGGCGGCGGCGCCGCCTCGGCGAAGACGCTCTTGAGCCGCCGCTGCGCGTCGGCCTCGGTCTTGCACTTCGGACAGGTGGCGAGATGGGCGAGGACCCGCTCGCGCGCGTCATGACCCAACTCGCCGTCCACCAGGGCTGCGAGCCGGTCCCCCAGATGCTGCTCGGCCAGCCGCCGCTCAACAGGATTCGACCGTGATCCACTCACGCGGTCGCGCCCCCTCCTCCCAGCGCCACGGCTCCTGCGAGCGAGCGACGCTCGGCGCGGGCTTCGGGCGACCGGTGCTGAAGGGCCTTGCGCAGTTGCGAGCGGCCACGGTGGATACGGCTGCGGACCGTGCCCAGCTTGACGCCCAGGGTCGCGGCGATCTCCTCGTACGAGAGGCCTTCGATGTCGCACAGGACCACTGCCGCGCGGAACTCCGGGGCGAGGGTGTCGAGCGCCTGCTGCACGTCCGCGTCGAAGTGCGTGTCGTTGAAGACCTGCTGCGGCGAGGGCTCGCGGCTGGGAAGACGCTCCGCCGCGTCGTCCCCGAGAGCGTCGAAGCGGATGCGCTGCTTGCGGCGCACCATGTCCAGGAAGAGGTTCGTGGTGATGCGGTGCAGCCAGCCCTCGAACGTGCCGGGGGTGTAGGTCGACAGGGACCGGAAGACACGGACGAAGACCTCTTGTGTGAGGTCCTCGGCGTCGTGCTGATTGCCGGTCAGGCGATACGCGAGGCGATAGACGCGTCCGCTGTGCGTGCTGACGATCTCCTCCCAGGTGGGCGGAGTCCACGCCTGCGATTCCGCATCAGCGGCAAAGGTCGCGGTCTGAGCGGAGTTGGCAGCGTGGGAACGGTCAGCTGTGTCGGTCACGGATTTCGGCTCACCCGCCAACCCGAGAAAGCGCCTGAGCGCTCCTCCCCGATCCGCGGACGCAGCCGCACCTCCCCTGTCGGCTCTGGTGGTGTCCAGTGGAGCCCCTACCATAACCACCCCGCCCGTTAGCTCCGGATAAGCGTTTTTACTGGAATTTGGTACGGGCTTCCTGCGAGGTGTCCTGCCTGGTCGCAGGGCCCGCAGCGAGTCTTGATCCATTCGTTACCCCCGGCGTCCGCGTACTCCTACTAAACGCCCGGTCCCATCTGCGGGTTCCCGCCCCTTACGGATACAGTCACGGCCAGGCACCCGCGGGGACAGGAGAGGGCCATTACCGGCAACCGGCAGACGAGCTGGGCGTTCGCCGACGCCTTTGTCGCCGAGGACGAAGCAGCACGCTGGGCCCGTGACCGGGCCCGGGACGCAGGGCTGCCCTCGGTGTCTCCCGGTACCGGCGCCGCGCTGCGTCTGCTGGCCGCCACCGCGGACGCCAAGGCCGTCGCCGAGATCGGTACGGGCACGGGCGTGTCCGGGCTCCACCTGCTGCACGGTATGCGGCCCGACGGCGTCCTGACCACCGTCGACCCCGAGCCCGACCGCCAGCAGTTCGCGCGGGAGGCCTTCCGTGCCGCCGGGTTCGCCGGCAACCGCGCGCGATTCATCCCCGGCCGCGCACTCGACGTACTGCCGCGCCTCGCGGACGGCGGCTACGACCTCGTGTTCTGTGACGGCGACCGCACGGAGTACCTCGACTACCTCGCTGAATCGTTGCGCCTGCTTCGCCCCGGCGGGCTGGTCTGCTTCGAGGGCGCCTTCTCCGACGGCCGGACCGTGGACTCGGGCCCGCAGCCCACCGAGGTGCTGCACGTCCGTGAGCTGCTGCGCGCGGTGCGGGAGAGCCAGGATCTGATGCCGGCGCTGCTCCCGGTGGGCGACGGGCTGCTCTGCGCCGTCAAACGTTGACCCTCCGCCGGGGGGCCGTGGAGTTTCGTCTGCGGGTGCGCCGTGGCCGGGCGCGCCCACGCGGCGGAGCCGCACATGTCACAGCCCCGCGCCCCTGACCGGGCCCTTTCGGGACCTCCACCACCCGGACATAGCACTGCCCCGGCTCGTCTCGCGATGCCGGGGCAGTGAAAAAGTATGGGCGCTTCCGCGTCAGCCGACGACCTTCTTCAGGGCGTCGCCGAGTGCATCGGCCTCGTCCGGAGTCAGTTCGACGACAAGTCGTCCGCCGCCTTCGAGCGGAACGCGCATGATGATGCCCCGCCCCTCCTTGGTCACCTCGAGCGGGCCGTCGCCCGTCCGCGGCTTCATGGCCGCCATGCTCGTTCCCCTTCCTGAAACCAGCTCATCGCAGCCGACAACCCAGGTGTCACCGGCATCGAACACATTGCTTCCAGGTCATTATCCCGCATGGCAGGACCCGATGACCAACATCGGTCTGCATCGCTTGCGCAACGCGCGCCCGCAAAACCACTCAATTCGGCGATGTGGCTGCGATACTTCGCCGCCCCTCACGCCTCCCCGGCAAGAAATTCTTTGACGCAGGTCACATATCTCCCCTCATGCCGGAGTCCGATGATCTCCGTCATGCTGTGCTCGGACAAAGATGACCGCCGCAGGACCACTGGAGGGGATTCACCATGGCCGACACCGTGCTCTACGAGGTGAGCGACGGGCTCGCGACCATCACGCTGAACCGCCCCGAGGCGATGAACGCGATGAACACCGAGGCCAAGGTCGCCCTGCGGGAGGCGGTGCAGTCGGCCGGGTCGGACCCCGCGGTCCGTGCCGTACTGCTCACCGCGACCGGCCGCGCCTTCTGCGTGGGCCAGGACCTGAAGGAACACGTCGGCACCCTGATGGCGGACCGCGAGGCGGGCACCGGCCAGACGATGAGCACGGTGCGCGAGCACTACAACCCCGTGCTGCGCGCGCTCACCGGGATGGCCAAGCCGGTCGTCGCGGGCGTCAACGGCGTCGCCGCCGGTGCGGGTCTCGGCTTCGCGCTCGCCGCCGACTACCGCATCGTCGCGGACACCGCGCGTTTCAACACGTCCTTCGCCGGGGTCGCGCTGACCGCCGACTCGGGCGTCTCCTGGACCCTGCCGCGCCTGATCGGGCCCGGCCGCGCCGCCGATCTCCTGCTCTTCCCGCGCAACATCGGCGCGCAAGAGGCGTACGACCTGGGCATCGCCAACAGGGTCGTCCCCGAGGCCGACTTGGCCGCCGAGGCACAGCAGCTGGCCCGCACCCTGGCCGAGGGCCCCACCCTCGCGTACGGCGCCCTCAAGGAGTCGCTCGCGTACGCGGCGGGCCACACCCTGGAGGAGACCCTGGAGAAGGAGGACGAGCTCCAGACGAAGGCGGGCGCCTCCGAGGACCACGCGATCGCCGTCCAGGCCTTCCTGGACAAGGCGAAGCCGAAGTACCTGGGCCGCTGAGCCGCTAGGCGCGGCCCCCTGCGACGCGGATCACGCAGTCCTCCAGGTGGTCGTTGACCAGGCCGCAGGCCTGCATCAGGGCGTACGCCGTGGTGGGTCCGACGAACCGGATGCCGCGCTTCTTCAGCGCCTTGGACAGGGCCGTGGACTCGGGCGTGATCGCCGGTACGTCGGCCAGGGCGGCCGGAGCCTTGCGGGAAGCCGGGTCCGGGGCGTGCGACCAGATCAGCTCGTCCAGTTCACCCTCCGCCCAGCCGGCGAGCACGCGCGCGTTGGCGAGGGTGGCGTCGACCTTGGCGCGGTTGCGGATGATGCCGGGGTCGGCGAGGAGCCGCTCCCGGTCGGCGTCCGTGAACCGGGCGACCTCGTCGATCCTGAACCCGGCGAACGCGGCGCGGAAGCCCTCGCGGCGGCGCAGGATCGTGATCCAGGAGAGGCCCGACTGGAAGGCCTCCAGGCAGAGCCGTTCGTACAGCGCGTCGTCCCCGTGGACCGGGCGGCCCCACTCCTCGTCGTGGTACGTCACGTAGTCCTCGGTCGAGAGGCCCCAGGGGCAGCGCAGTCTGCCGTCCGGGCCCGCGAGCGCGTCGCCGCTCATCGGTCGTTCTCCTCTTCGGCCGCGTCCTTCGGGGTGTCCTTCTCGCCGGGCGGTGTCGTCGGGGGCGCCGGGGACGGCGGGTTCACTGGAGTCACCGCAGTCGCCGGCGCGTGCGTCTTGAGGAGGCCGGGGCCGCCGACCGCGGTGGCCTGGGCCCCGGCGAGGGCCGCCTCCAGCTCCGCGATATGGGCGTCGCGCTCGGCGAGTTCGGCGCCGAGGCGGCCGAGCGCGTCGTCCACGTCCGCCATGCGATAGCCCCGCACGGTCAGCGGGAAGCGCAGGGCATCCACGTCCGCGCGGCGCAGGGCGCGGTCGGGGGGCAGCGGGTCGGTGAACCGCTCGGGCTCCACGTCGGGCAGCGCGGCGCGTTCACCGCCGCCGATCACGGCAAGCGTCACCGCGCCGACCACCACGACGAGGGCGATGACCAGGAACAAGAACAAGACCATCTCTTCAGGCCCCCACGCTCGTACTGCCGTGTTCAAACTGTCAGGGTCCGATCGTGCCATGTGCCTGTGACAGTTAAGGTCGCAGGCGGCCGGGAGACGGCACCGACAGAGGAGGCGCACAGGGGATGCTCAGGCTTGGCAGGCGTGAATTCGACGCGCACGAGCCGGTGATCATGGCGATCGTGAACCGGACCCCTGACTCCTTCTACGACCAGGGCGCCACGTTCCGCGACGAGCCCGCGCTCGCCCGCGTGGAGCAGGCGGTGTCGGAGGGCGCCGCCATCATCGACATCGGCGGTGTCAAGGCGGGCCCCGGTGAGGAAGTCACGGCCGAGGAGGAGGCGCGGCGGACGGTCGGCTTCGTCGCCGACGTGCGCAAGCGGTTCCCGGACGTGGTGATCAGCGTCGACACCTGGCGGCACGAGGTCGGCGAGGCGGTCTGCGAGGCGGGCGCGGACCTCCTCAACGACGCGTGGGGCGGCGTCGACCCCCGGCTCGCCGAGGTCGCCGCGCGGTACGGCGTGGGTCTGGTGTGCACGCACGCCGGCGGCGCCGAACCGCGGACCCGTCCGCACCGGGTGACGTACGACGACGTCATGGACGACATCCTCTCGGTCACCCTCGGCCTGGCCGAGCGCGCGGTCGCGCTCGGGGTGCCGCGCGAGTCCGTGATGATCGACCCGGGGCACGACTTCGGCAAGAACACGCGGCACTCGCTCGAGGCGACGCGGCGGCTCGGGGAGATGGTCGGGACCGGGTGGCCGGTCCTGGTCTCCCTTTCGAACAAGGACTTCGTCGGGGAGACGCTCGACAAGCCCGTCAAGGAACGCGTCGTGGGCACGCTGGCCACGACCGCGGTGTCGGCCTGGCTGGGGGCGCAGGTGTACCGCGTGCACGAGGTCGCGGAGACGCGGCAGGTGGTCGACATGGTCGCGACCATCGCCGGTCACCGGGACCCGGCCGTGGCGCGGCGGGGTCTGGCGTAGCGACGGGAACGTCCGCCGGGCGAGCGGTCGAAGTGGCCCGCCCGGCGGGACGCCGGACCGGCTAGCGGCCGACTTCCTTGGTGACCAGGGCGACCGCCTCGTCCACGTCGTCCGTGACGTGGAAGAGGTGCAGGTCGTGCTCCGATGCCTTGCCGCCCGCGACCACCGTGTCGCGCAGCCAGTCGACGAGACCGCCCCAGTACTGCGACCCGAAGAGGACGATCGGGAAGCGCGTCACCTTGCGGGTCTGGACGAGGGTGAGGGCCTCGAAGAGCTCGTCCAGGGTGCCGAGGCCGCCGGGAAGCACCACGAAGCCCTGGGCGTACTTCACGAACATCGTCTTCCGTACGAAGAAGTAGCGGAAGTTCACCCCGATGTCGACGTGTTCGTTGAGTCCCTGCTCGAAGGGCAGCTCGATGCCGAGGCCGACGGAGACGCCCTTGGCCTCCCGCGCGCCCTTGTTGGCCGCCTCCATGGCGCCGGGCCCGCCCCCGGTGATCACGGCGAAGCCCGCGTCGACCAGCGCCCTGCCGATACGAACGCCCGCCTCGTACTCCAGCGAGTCGACCGGCGTACGCGCCGAGCCGAAGACGCTGATGGCGCTGGGCAGCTCGGCGAGCGCCCCGAAGCCCTCCACGAACTCGCCCTGGATGCGCATGACCCGCCACGGGTCTGTGTGCACCCACTCCGCCTCGCCCTCGGCGTCGGTGTCGAGGAGCCGCTGGTCGGTGGTGCCGGGGGTGATCTGCTCACGCCGTCGCACCACGGGCCCCAAGTGCTGCTCGTCCCGCGGGCCCTGCCCTTCTGGACTTCCCATGAACATCCCCTTCCGCTGAGGTCCTGCTCGACGTGCGACTTCAGCGTAGGTCTACGGGCGTTACAGGCGTCGCATCCTCAACAGAACTCAGGATGTCAGCCAGGCGCTGAGCCGCTTCTCGGCCTCCGGGATCAGCGACGCCTTCACGCGCTCGTCCACCTTGTGGGCGAGCAGCGGGTTGCCCGGGCTGTAGTTCACGGCGGGCACACCGAGCGCGCTGAAGCGGGAGACGTCGGTCCAGCCGAACTTGGGCTTCGCCTCGCCGCCGACGGCCGCCATGAAGGCCGCGGCGGCCGGGTGGTCCAGGCCGGGGCGCGCGGCGCCCGTGTGGTCGTCGATGACGAACTCGTCGATCTCGCAGTCGGCGAAGTAGTCGCGTACGAAGGCGACCGCCTCGTCCTCGGTGCGGTCCGGCGCGTAGCGGAAGTTGACGACGACGGTGCACTCGTCGGGGATGACGTTGGTGGCGACGCCGCCCTCGACGCGTACGGCGTTGAGGCCCTCGTGGAAGCGCAGGCCGTCGACCACCGGCGTGCGCGGCTCGTAGGCGGCGAGCTTGGCCAGGATCGGCGCGGCCTTGTGGACGGCGTTCGAGCCCATCCACGCGCGCGCGGAGTGCGCGCGCGTGCCCTTCGTCTTCAGGAGGACCCGCAGGGTGCCCTGGCAGCCGCCTTCGACCTGGTTGTCCGTCGGCTCCAGGAGGATCGCGAAGTCGCCCGCGAGCCAGTCGGGGTGGGCCTCTGCGACATGGCCGAGGCCGTTCAGGTGGGCGGCGACCTCTTCGTTGTCGTAGAAGACGAAGGTGAGGTCGCGGTTCGGCTCGGTCACGGTCTGCGCGATGCGCAGTTGGACGGCGACGCCCGACTTCATGTCGCAGGTCCCGCAGCCCCACAGGACGCCGTCCTCGTCCAGGCGGGAGGGCACGTTGTCCGCGATCGGGACCGTGTCGATGTGCCCGGCGAGGATCACGCGCTCGGCCCGGCCCAGGTTCGTGCGCGCCACCACGTTGTTGCCGTACCGGTCGACCGTGAGGTGCGGCAGGCGGCGCAGGGCCGTCTCGATGGCGTCCGCGAGGGCTTTCTCGTCGCCGCTCGGCGAGGGGAAATCGACCAGCTGGGCGGTGAGCGCGGCGGCGTCGAGCGTGAGGTCGAGCGACGCGTCGTGTGAGGTCTGAGCCATGGCTGCGACCCTAACGCCCCTCGGCGCGCCGCCCTGTCGGTGGCCTCCAGTACCTTGGTCGCGTGCCTGAGCCCCCCACCCTCGTCCGGCGCGGCCGCCTCCTTCGCATCGGGGCCGCCGTCGCGGTCCTGCTCGCGCTCGTGGGCTATGTGGTCGTGCAGTACGTCTTCGGGGGCAAGGCCGATCCGCGCTGCGAGGTCGTCTCGGGCAACGGCGACGGGGCGTCGTACGACCTGGGCGCCGACCAGGCGGAGAACGCGGCGACGGTCGCCGCCGTCGGCACGTCCCGCGGCATGCCGGAGCGGGCCATCACGATCGCCCTGGCGACGGCCCTCCAGGAGTCGGGCCTGCGCAACATCAGCCACGGCGACCGGGACTCGCTCGGCCTCTTCCAGCAGCGCCCCTCGCAGGGCTGGGGGAACGCGCGCCAGATCATGGACCCCGCGTACTCGGCGGCGCGTTTCTACGCCCATCTCGACGAGATCCCCGGCTATTCACGGCTCCCCCTGACCGTCGCCGCCCAGCGCGTGCAGCGCAGCGGCTTCCCCCAGGCGTACGCGAAGCACGAGCCGGACGCCGCGCTGCTCGCCGCCGCGCTGACCGGCCGCGCCGCCGCCACCCTCACCTGCGAGGGCCGCACGGACGACGAGCCCGGCGACCCGGCGAAGGTGCGGGCCGCCCTGGTCCGCGACTTCGGCCGCGACGTGGCTCCGCGGAGCGGCCCCGACGGCCCCGACGGCACGGTCACCGTGCCGGTGGACGCCGCGTCCGGAGGCGGCGAGGGCGGGGGCGGTCAGCGGGGTTGGGAGCTCGCGCACTGGGCGGTGGCCCGGGCGGCCTCGCTCGGCGTCGAGCGTGTCTCGTACGACGGCCGGGAGTGGAGCGCCGCGGACTCCGGCAAGGGGTGGCACAAGCCCGGTAAGCCGGACAAGACAGACGGAACGCGCGCCGAGGGGCGGCGCGAGGACGCCACGACCGGCGCCGACCAGGTCCGAATTGTCGTTGGGCATTAGTACGGAGCGTCACCCGATCGGGCAACGACGATCACTCAGGGGCGGCCTGCTGCCCGGGCTTTCGCGCACTCCACCCCGTACATGCCAAACCCCTTGCGAACACTGGGCATTGACGATTCAGCAAGGTCACCAAAGTCAAGCCTTTTGCCCGTTTTTATCCACAGCAGATTATGCGATGCATTGCCAATTCTTTACGTTCGCCCACCGCAACCTTCGAGGGCTTCGAGCGGTAGTCACTGCGTCCGAGCGCCGGACCCCATCCGGCCCGGAACACCCCAACTTCCTCTCCCGTCTGAAGGAGCATCATGTCCCTCCCCCTGACCCGCCGGATCGCTCGCGCCGCGCTGCTCATCGCAGCGGGGGCGGCTCCCGCGGTCGGTGCGGCCGGCTCCGCAAACGCCGCCGAGCTTCCGGCCACCCCCGACCTGGGCGGCGTGAGCGCCCTGGACACCGCCGGTCTGGGCAACACCGTCGACGGCGCCTCCCGGAACGCCACCGGTCTCGCGGGTGAGACCGGCAGCAAGGCCGTGAAGAAGGGCGTTCCGACCGCGGGCAAGGTCGTCGGCACGAGCGCCAAGACCACCACACCCGTGGCGCAGAAGGCCGCGGGTGACCTCGCGGGCAACGCCGGTGACGTGGTCGGCGACACCGCGGGCACGGCCACCGAGGGCGGCCTGCCCACCGACGCCGTCACCAAGGGCGGTCTGCCGACCGACCAGCTGCCGGTCAAGAGCCTGCCGCTCGGCTGATCGACGCACCCCCGTGGGGAGGGCCCGGAGCCACTGGCTCCGGGCCCTCCCCACGTGTCGGCCCCCTCGCCGCCTCACCCCTCCCCCTGCGCCTCGACGAGCACTTCCCCCGCCGCCGTACGGAAGTACAGCACCGCCCGCCCCGTACGCCGCCGGCGCACGAGTCCCGCGTCGAGCAGCACCCGCAGATGGCGGCCCACCGAGCCGAGTCCCTGCCCCGTCAGTGTCACCAGCTGCGAGGTGCTCTTCGGCGCCGCGAGCAGCATGAGGACGCCCGCCCGCGCCGGGCCGAGGAGCCTGCCGAGCGGCTCCGGCACGGCCGCCGCCCGGCCCGCGTCCGCGAGCACCCCCGAGCACGGGTACACCACCGCGTACCGGTCCGCCGTGTTCCACGACACCCAGCCCTGCCGGGGCGTCACCGGCACGAACAGCAGGCGGGCCCCGGAGATCTCGCGCGGCGGGTACTCATGGGTGTTGATCTGGAGCCTGCTCTCCCCCAGCCAGCGCATCCCCGGCCGCATGCCGTTCAGCGCCTCGGCCCAGCCGCCCTGGCTCAACTGGGCGGTCCGCGCGACGACATCGGCCTCGATGACCGTACGGACGCGGGGCCAGCGCGGCAGCACCGTATGCGTCCACACCCACTCCAGGAGGTCGGCCATGCGGCCGGGGCCGCCGGGACGCAGCAGCCCGGCCGGGAGCGGGCCGCCGCAGGACACCCGCAGATGCGCGCGGGCGACGGCGTCGGGGGTCTCGCGGATCCGCGCCAGTTCCCCGGCGAAGGGGGCGTCGTCCTCACCCGTGGGCGTCGGCGTGAGGAAGTCGGCGATCCAGCGGGTGCGGTCGCCCATCGCGGCCCGCACCAGTTCCGCGAGTCCTGGGTCGGCGGCCAGCCGCTCGCGGTAGGCGGGCAGATGGGCGTCGAGCCAGGCCCGCTCCCCCGGGTGCCCGGCGGTCCGCCGCTCCAGGGAGAAGAGACTCGCGGTCGCCTCGGCCAGCGGCGAGACGACGAAGCGGCTGCCCGCGAGGGTGTCCGCGTTGACCTGCCACCAGCCCATGCCCCGCCCCGTTCCGCGGCCGGACTTTCGCCGCTGTGCGAAACGTTAACGCCCGTGTCCGCGGCGCCCCGAGACTCCGGCCATGCGCACCTACCGCGAACTCTTCGGCACTCCCGAGTTCACGCCGTTCTTCCTGACCTCGTCCTTCCAGGTGGCGGGCCAGACGGTGAGCGGCCTGGCCCTCGGCACACTGATCTACGACAGGACCGGCTCGCCGCTGCTCTCCGCGCTCGGCATGTTCGGGCCTTCGCTGGCGCAGGTCGTGGGCGCGACGGCCCTGCTCTCGGCGGCGGACCGGCTGCCGCCGCGCGCCGCGACGGCCGGCCTCGCGCTGGTCTTCGGCGCCGCGACCGCCGTACAGGCCCTGCCCGGTCTCCCCCTGTGGGTCGCCTTCGCGCTGCTCTTCGGCCTCGGGACGCTGGCCGCGCTCGGCGGCGGTGTGCGCTACGGGCTGCTCAACGAGATTCTCTCCAGGGAGGGTTATCTGCTCGGCCGCTCCGTGCTCAACATGTCCGCGGGGACGATGCAGATCTGCGGCTTCGGGCTCGGCGGCGTCCTGGTCGCCACGCTCTCGCCGCGCGGCACGCTGCTCGCGGGCGCCGCGCTGTATCTCGCGGCGGCGGTCGTCGCGCGCCGCGGGCTCGTCCGCAGGGCGCCGCGCGCCACGGGCCGCCCCTCGGTCGCCGAGACGTGGCGCACGAACGGGCTCCTGTGGTCGTCGAAGCACCGCCGCACGGTGTTCGTCGCGCTCTGGGTGCCCAACGGCCTGATCGTGGGCTGCGAATCACTCTTCGTGCCCTACGACCCCGGGCACGCGGGGCCGCTCTTCGCCTTCGCCGCGTTCGGCATGCTCGTGGGGGACGTGCTGACCGGGCGGCTGCTGCCGCGCCGGTGGCGGGAGCGGCTCGCCGGGCCCCTGCGGCTGCTGCTCGCCGTCCCGTACCTGGTCTTCGTGCTGCGGCCGGGGCTGCCCCTGGCCCTCGTGGCGGTCGCGCTCGCGTCGGTCGGGTTCTCGGCGGGCCTGCTGCTCCAGGAGCAGCTGATGGCCCTGACGCCGGAGGAGCTGAGCGGGCACGCCCTCGGTCTGCACGCGTCCGGGATGCTGACGATGCAGGGCGTGGGCGCGGCGCTCGCGGGCGGCACGGCCCAGCTGACGTCGGCTCCGGTCGCCATGGCCGCGATGGCCACGGCGTCCGTCGCCGTCACGCTCGCCCTCGCGCCGGGGCTGCGGTCAGCGGCTCAGGCGAGCCGTTCGACCGCCGCGGCCACGCGCTCGTCGGTCGCGGTCAGCGCGACGCGGACGAAGCGGTCGCCCGCGGGGCCGTAGAAGTCGCCGGGGGCCACGAGGACGCCGAGGTCCGCGAGGTGCCCGACCGTGTCCCAGCAGGACTCGTCGCGGGTCGCCCAGAGGTAGAGACTCGCCTCGCTGTGCTCGATGCGGAAGCCATGACTCAGGAGGGCGTCGCGCAGGGCGGTGCGCCGGGCCAGGTACCGCTCGCGCTGCTCGCGCACGTGCGCGTCGTCGCCGAGCGCCGCGACGACCGCCGCCTGTGTCGGAGCGGACGTCATCATGCCGCCGTGCTTGCGGATCTGCAGGAGCTCGCCCAGGATGCCCGCGTCACCGGCGAGGAACGCGGCGCGGTAGCCCGCGAGGTTCGACCGCTTGGAGAGCGAGTGGACGGCGACGATGCCCTCGTACGAACCGCCGCACACGTCCGGGTGCAGGACCGAGACCGGCTCGGCCTCCCAGCCGAGTTCGAGGTAGCACTCGTCGCTCACGAGGAGCACGCCGTGCTCGCGCGCCCAGGCGACCACACGCGTGAGCTCGTCCTTGGCCAGGACCCGCCCCGTGGGGTTCGAGGGCGAGTTGAGCCAGAGGAGCTTGAGGCCGGCGGGGTCGAGCTCGGTCGGGTCGTCGTACGCGACGTACTCGGCGCGGGCAAGGCGCGCGCCCACCTCGTACGTCGGGTAGGCCAGGCGCGGGTAGGCGACGACGTCGCCCGGGCCCAGGCCCAGCTGGGTCGGGAGCCAGGCCACCAGTTCCTTGGAGCCCACGATCGGCAGGACGTTTTGGTGCGTGACGCCGCGTGCGCCGAGGCGCCGCTCGCACCAGCCGGTGATCGCGTCGCGCAGCTCGGGCGTGCCCCAGACCGTCGGATAGCCCGGCGAGTCCGCCGCCGCGACCAGCGCTTTCTGGATCAGCTCCGGCACCGGGTCGACCGGGGTGCCCACCGACAGGTCGACGATGCCGCCGGGGTGGGCGGCCGCCGTCGCCTTGAACGGCTCGAGCTTGTCCCAGGGGAAGGCGGGAAGGCGGCCGGAAAGACCGGAGACTACGGACACGTGCTGACTCCCGTACTGCGAGTACGTACTGCGTGTATGGACTGCGTGTATGGACTGCGTGGATGGCATGCGTGCGGACAAATGCCTCGGTCCCGTACGGCGACATGTGCCGTACGGGACCGGGGCGGCGCTTCAAGCTGCCGTTACTGGTTCTGCGGCGGCAATGCGGCGATGAAGGCGTGGTCGCGCTCGATCAGGCCGAGCTTGCTGGCACCACCGGGCGATCCGAGCTCGTCGAAGAACTCGACGTTCGCCTTGTAGTAGTCCTTCCACTCTTCCGGAGTGTCGTCTTCGTAGAAGATCGCCTCGACCGGGCAGACCGGTTCGCAGGCTCCGCAGTCGACGCATTCGTCCGGGTGGATGTACAAGGACCGGGAGCCCTCGTAAATGCAGTCGACCGGGCACTCCTCGATGCACGCCTTGTCCTTGACGTCGACACAAGGCTGCGCGATGACGTATGTCACGCTGTCGTTCCTCCTCGATACGGGCGTTGGCGGGCCGTCTTCAGGCTCCGCTCGCCTGGCGCGCGGGAGCGCGGCGTCGTCGATGCCCGCCTCTAGTATCTCCGTTCCCGGGCATGATCCGAACAGGAGGGGCGTACAGAGCTGTGGAATTCACTGCGGGCGGACGGCTCGAGGTCCGCATTACCCCTGCTGACGTGGGCAAACGAGTGTCTGTACGACGCCTTGACGACGGGTCGAGAACGGATGGCAAGTTCACTGACACGGTGGGTGTTCTCACATCGTGGAATGACGGTGTGGTACTGATCACACGACGTGACGGCGAGCGTTTCCGCATCGTGGAGAACACCCTGGTGGCGGGCAAGGTCGTCCCCGCGGCTCCGGCCCGCAGGCGCGGCCCGGCGGCGAACTACGCGGAGCTTGCGCGGGTCACCGCGCGCGCCTGGCCGCCCGTGGAGAGCGAGCCGCTCGGGGATTGGCGGTTGCGGGCCTCGGGGGGCTTCACCCGGCGGGCCAATTCGGTGCTGCCGACGGGCGATCCGGGAAGGCCGCTGGACGAGGCTCTGAAGTACGTACGCCATTGGTACGGGGAGCGGGAGCTGCCCGCGTACATCCAGGCCGCGACCGGCGCCGAAGGCACTCAGGAGCTGCTCTGCGCGGAGCTCGATGAGCGGGGCTGGCGGCGCGAGGTGAGTTCGGAGATCCACGTCGGTGCTCTCGCCCCGCTCGGCGATCGGGACGTGCCCGCAGCGGGCGCGGAAAAGGTGCGCCTTGCACGCTCCTTCGACGAGGCGTGGCTGCGGTTGTACAACCGATCCGGGGTACCGGGACCTCATGTGCTCCAGGTGCTGGCGGGCGGCCCCTCGGTGTGGTTCGCTTCCGTGCCCGGGGCCTCTACCGACGCGGGGCCCGCGGCGATCGGGCGGTGCGTCGTGGACGGGCGCTGGGCGGGGTTCATGGCGGTCGAGGTGGATCCGGCGCACCGCAGGCGGGGTCTGGCGACCGCGGTGATGGCGGCGCTTGCCCGGCAGGCGCTCACCGAGGGAGCTTCGGCGGCCTGGTTGCAGGTCGAGGACGGCAACGAGGGTGCGCGGGCGCTGTACGGCGGTCTTGGCTTCGCCGCGCACCACACGTACCACCACTATCGATACCCGTCGGCTCGGTAGCTCTACCGACCGGCACGGTAAGTAAGGCACGAGGCACGCATGCACGAGGAGTCAAGGACGGCCGCGTCCCGGCGGCGGTTCGCCGAGGAAGCCAGGTCCGAGCGGCCCGACCTGTCCCTGCTGTGCCTCCTGCTGGGCGCGGAGGCTGATCCGGAGCTCGGCGACGACGAGATCGACGCGGCGCAGATCGAACTCGACCGGCTCGCCGGACAGCTGCCCTACCGGCCCGGCGGCGCACGGGAGTGGGCGGCGGCGCTCGCCGAACTCCTGGGCGCGCGGTGCGGGTTCCTGGGCACTCCCGCGGACTACCAGCGGCTGGAGTCCTCCCTCCTGCACGAGGTGCTGCGGCGCCGCCGCGGCCTGCCCATCCTGCTCTCGGTGGTGTGGATCGAGGTGGCACGCAGGGCGGGCGCGCCCGTCTACGGCGTCGCGCTGCCCGGCCACTTCGTGGTCGGCTTCGGCGCCCGCGAGGAGCAGGTGCTCACCGATCCGTTCGCCGGCGGGCGGATCCTCACGGGCGAGGACGCCCGGGAGCTCGTCGCGGGGGCGTCGGGCGGCACGGTGACTCCCTCGATGCTGACGCCCACCGATCCGCTGAACATCGTGCTGCGCATCCTGAACAACATCCGCGCCTGGGCCGCGGCCCGCCCCGAGCGCTCGGACGTCGCGCTCTGGGCGGTCGAACTCTCCCTGCTGCTCCCCGCCCACCCGGCCCGGCTGCGTTACGAGCGGGCCCAGCTCCTCGTCCAGCGCGGCGATTTCCTCGCGGGCGCGGCGGAGCTGGAGACCTACGCCGACGTGGTGACGACGGTGGAGCCGACCACGGCGGACCGCGTGCGGGACCAGGCGCGGGCCGCGCGGGCGATGCTCAACTGACCGCCCTCGATGTGCGGGCGTAGCGTCCCGGCGCGATGCCCACCACGCGCTTGAAGTGCCGGGTGAGGTGCGACTGGTCGTAGAACCCCGTGGCGGTCGCCACCTCGCCCGGCGGCTGCCCCGCCAGGAGGAGCCGGCGGGCGCGGTCGACGCGGCGGGACATCACGTACTGGTGCGGGGCGATGCCGAAGGCCCCGCTGAAGGCCCGTACGAGGTGGCTGGGGTGGGCGTGGACCAGGCGGGCGGCCTCGGCCAGGGTCACGCCGTCGGCGAGACGCTCGTCGAGGAGGTCGCGTAGGTCGTGGGCGACACCGCGGCCCGTGCCGCCGGTGGCCGCGGGGGTCCCGGGAGCCCCGGGGGCCGCAGTGGGGCGCAGGTGGCCGCGCAGCCGCTCGCCGATCAGCGCGAGGCGGCTCTCGGCCTCCAGCTCGTCGCCCCGGTGCGCGAGGGCCGCGTGCAGCCGGCCCACGCGGTTGCGCAGGAGGGGGTCGACCAGGTCGGGGCCGTCCACCGCGGGGCCGATGAAACTCTCGTCGAGCTGCGTCATGTCCAGGTAGAGCACGCGCTTGCGGAAGCCGCCGGGGGTGGCGGGCGAGCCGTTGTGCGGGACCTGCGGCGGGAGCAGCGAGACGGTGTCGCCCGGAGTGCCGTGCTCGTGGCGGTCCAGGTCGTAGCGGACGGCGCCGTCGTCCACGATCAGGAGGGTCCAGGCGTCGTGGACGTGCATGGGGTACGCGTGCTCGGTGAAGTGGGCGTGGAAGACCTCCACGACCCCCGCGACCGGCGGGCGCCATGCGCAGATCTCCTGCCGGGCCACCATGCAAGAAACGTACAAGACCCGGGGACAGGTGGCTCGGCAGTCTCGATGCATGAGAACCACCGCTGAGACAGCCACCGCCGCAGCCGGGAACGCCGGGACGCAGAGTGCCGGGAACGCCGGGAACGCCGGGACGCAGAGCGCCGGGATCACGGGCGAGGCGCCCGTCCGCTTCGACACCAAGATCGCCGTCCTGCTCCGGGACGACCTGGAGACCTGGCAGCGCCTCAACGTGACGGCGTTCCTGGTCAGCGGGCTCGGCTCCACGGCGCCCGAGGTGATCGGCGAGCCGTACGAGGACGCCGACGGCACCCCCTATCTGCCCATGATCCGCCAGCCCGTCCTGGTCTTCGAGGGTTCGAAGGAGACCCTGACCACCGCGCACGGCCGCGCGCTCTCCCGTTCGCTGCCGAGGGCGGTCTTCACGTCGGACCTGTTCAGCACCGGCAACGACCGGGACAACCGTGCCGCGGTGCGGGCCGTGCCGACGGATCAGCTCGACCTGGTGGGGCTGCTCGTCCACGGGCCGCGCAACGCGGTCGACAAGGTCCTCAAGGGGGCCCGGATGCATCCCTGAGCGAGTCCCCGGGCGTCCCCCGGGCGTCCCCCGGGCCAGAGGGAACTCCGGGGGAGCGAGATCGGAGCGCTATCGATCGACCGGGCCGGGCACGAAGGACCTATGCACCCCCAATCCCCCGAGCGGCGACGCCTCTTCGCCGATCAGGTACGGTCCGCGCGGCCCGATCTCGCGCAACTGTGCCTGCTGATCGGCGCGGAGGCGGATCCCGCTCTCGACGACGTGGGCATGCGTGCGGCGCGGCACATCCTCGACCGCCTTGCCGACCAGCTGACCGAGCTGCTCTCCGACCGGCCCGCCGGGCCCCGGCCGCGGGCGCTCGCACTCGCCGACCTGCTCGGCACGCGCTACGGCTTCAAGGGCAGCCCCGGCGACTACCAGCACCTGAGCTCCGTGCTGCTGCACGAGGTGCTGCGCAGGCGCAGGGGCCTGCCCATCCTGCTCTCCGTGGTGTGGATCGAAGTGGCACGCCGCGCGGGTGTGCCCGTTCACGGCGTCGCCCTGCCCGGCCACTTCGTGGTCGGCTTCGGCACGCGGGACGAGCAGGTCCTCGCCAATCCCTTCGCGGGCGGGGCCGTACTCTCCCGTGCGGACGCGGAGTTGATGGTGGCGGGGGCCACGGGCGCCCCGCTCGCGCCGTCGATGCTGAACCCCGCGGGGCCCCTCGACATCGTGCTGCGCATCCTCAACAACATCCGCGCCTGGGCCGCGGCCCGCCCCGAGCGCTCGGACGTCGCGCTCTGGGCGGTCGAACTTTCCCTGCTGCTCCCCGCCCACTCCGACCGGCTGCACTACGACCGGGCCCAGCTCCTCGTCCAGCGCGGCGACTTCCTCACCGGCGCCCTGGAAATCGAGACGTACGCCGACACCCTGGCCGCCACCGACGAGGCGGCTGCGGTGCTGCTGCGCCAGGAGGCGCACGGCGCGCGGGCGATGCTGAACTGAGCCTCGCGGTGCGGCAGTTCAGAGCCGCCCCTTGTGCCGGGCGACGTTGACCGCCTCGGCGCGGTTGCGTACCGCCGGCTTCTGCCTCCAGGTAGTGCGTGGCGAACAGGACCGTACGGCCCTGCTGCGCCTGCTCGCGCATGGTGGCCCAGCCGGGTCCGGGATGACAGATGTCATGTCACGTCATGTCATGTCATGCGGAGGCCGGACGGTCGTGTCGCGAACCGTCCGGCCTCCGTCTTTCCGTACGCGGCGAAATCAGCCGGCGTTGGTCTCGATCACGCCGACCCGCTCGGCCGGGGTCTTGCCGATCAGTGCCTTGTTCATCGCGGCGGCCACGTCCGTCGGCTGGACGGGCGTCTTGTCGCCGTTGCCGCGCTGGATCAGGATGCCGTCGAAGACGTTGCCGTAGAGCTTCTTGAGCTCCGCGGTGTTGTAGTGCACCTGCAGCGTGCCGTTCTTGAGCACCTTCGTCTGAAGCACCTTAGGCAGCGACTTCGCCGGGCCGAACGGGATCGAGGCGCTGCCCGCCTTGATGGTGACGTTGGCGGACATGGCGGGCTCGGCGAAGCGCGTCATGAACTTGTCGACCTCGGCGTTCGAGACGGTCGGCTTGCGGGTCGTGACGGGCACGTTCACGGTGCCCGCGCTGCCGGTCTCGACCTGCTTGCGGTACGCCTCCGAAACGGCCTTGGTCGATGCGCCGACGTCGATTCCCTTGCCCGCCTTGCCGTACACGGCGACGGCCTTGCCGGGCACGAACTTGACCGAGCCCTCCCTGGCCGAGCCCGAGCCGCCCGCGGCGCGCTCCAGGGCGGCCGCCAGCTTCTCCTCGTCCACGGGCATGACCGGCTCGGCGACGCGTGCGCCGCCGAAGAGCGATCCGATCACCGACACGGGGTTGTAGTCGCTGCCCGCCGCCTCGCGGACGGTCGCCTGGCTGTCCAGGGTCAGTCCCGCCTGGTCCGGCTTGAGCGTGACCGTTTCGCCGTCGACCGACAGCTTCAGGGGCTTGGCGACGTCTTCGCCGATCGCCGCGTCGAGCTTCTTTACGGCTTCGTCGCGTGTGCCGCCGCCGATGTCGACGCCGAGCACGGTGGTGCCCTTCGGCACGTCGGCGTGGTTCATCAAGAGACCGGCGCCGTACGCCCCGCAGGCCACGACGACCACCGCGACGGCCACGAGAACGAGCTTGTTGCGCCCCTTCTTCTTGGCCGGCGCCGCGGCGACGGGCACGTTCGGCTGCACCGGCTCGGGGAGCTTGGGCGGGGTGTGCGGAACCGGTCCCTCGGCCTGCGGGCCCGCGGTGAACGGCGAGTTCTGCGCGGGCGGTACGACAGGGATGCCGCTGGTCAGGGTGTCGCCGGAGACGTTCGTGCCGGGCTTGGGCGCGCTCGGGCCGCCGGGGATGGAGCCCGGACCGCCGTGCACCGGGCCCGCCTTCTGCGGCGTGAGGATGGCGGTGTCGTCACTCATAACGGGCCCACCGGGGCCCGCGCCCGCTCCCGCGCCCGAACCGGCGGCGGGGTTGGCCGGGTTGGGCCGGTTGCCGGGGCCGCCGGGGTTGCCGGGAGCGCCGGGGTGGCCGGGACCGCCCGGGGTCGGCGGAGCCATCGGGTTCGCCCGGCCCGCCGGGTTGGCCTGGTTCGCCGGGTCGGACGGGTCGGACGTACGGGGACCTGCCGCCGGGTTCGGCGCCATCGGGCCGTCACCGGTCACCGGACCGCTGGTCGGGCCCGAGGGACCCCGGCCGCCGTCGCCCCCGGCACCTCCCGCGCCTCCCGCACCCCCGGAGAAGTACGGCAGGTCTCCGCGCTGCGGATCACCGCCCTGCGGCGCGCCGTTGCCGAGCGGGCCCGACGCCACGGCGCCGGACACGTCGAAGGAGCCCGTACCGGAACCGCCCGTTCCCGAACCGGCGGCTCCATTCGCGCTGTTACCGCCGTTGGTGCTCGTGGAGCTGGTGGGGCCAGTGCTGCTCGTGGGGCTCTTGCGCGGCGCGAACCAGTCGCTCGTCTTCTCCTTCTCCTCGGCCGGAGCGGGGGAAGGCGCGGGCGCGGACGACGACCCGGCGGCGGAAGATCCGGCGGGCCCGGGCGCGGAGCCCGGAGCGGACATCCCGGTGGAACCGGGGCCACCCGCGCCGTTGGCGGTACCGCCCGCGCCGTTCACCGGCCCCGGACGCCCCGCGCCGTCCCCGGCGCCGGTTCCGTCCGCGGCGCGGCCCGCGCCCCGCGGGCGCGCGTTCACGTCGCTCTCCGCGACGGGCGTACGCATGACGACCGGCGGAATGGGCCGCGAACCGGGGATGTTGATCCGGACGCGCGTGGTCAGCGTGGTCTCGGTCTTGGGCTCGTCGGGCCGCTCGTCGGCGGTCTGCCGCTGCGCGCCGTCCGAGGCACCGTCCGAGGCGGCACCCTGCGCCGGGGAGCCGTACGGCGGCGTCCCCGAGGGGTATGCGGCTCCACCGCGCCCCTGGGGCCCGGAGGACGAACTGTCAGTTTCACGACTCAAGGCAGGTTCTCCCGGTTGGCTCCGCCGCTTGTGCTCCCCGCGCGGTGGGGGTCCCCCCGGCCGGAGAGGCTGGGGGAGGCTCGGCGGCGCGCACCACCATACTGGCCGCCGTCGGCACTCATCCTGTGACCGCCTTCAAACCCGTGCGGCACACGGGTTGAAGTGGTACGTCACTTGCCAAGTCGGGCGGCGGGTCCGCCTGGTTGCGGCCGCCCGCCGAGGGTGGCGCACATCACAGCGACGGCCATCCCGCCGAGCAGGAAGGCGTACGAGCCGAGCCCCGCGCCGAAGAGGAAGTCCCCCTCGGGCCGGCTGGCCGTAAGCAGCATGACGGCCACGAGCCAGCCCGCCGCCGGCGCCACCGCTCCCGCTCTGGTGCCGATGGCGAGGACTCCGCCGTAGAAGAGCCCGGCGGCCCCGAGGAGCGCGAGCAGCAACCCGCCGGGGAACCAGCCCCCTTGGACGAGCGCACCGGCCGTACCGATGACCGCGCCGAGGACGAAAAGCCCCGCATAAGCGGCAAGTCGCCCGAAATTGAGCGGCTGGGCGAGTGCGCTGCCGCCCGGCGGAGCGGCAGCGGATGACGTGCCGGAGGGCCGGCCGGGGGGACGGCCGGAAGCCGATGTCGCACGCGAACGAGTACTCACAGCCCCGTCACCTCTTCGAGCCCCGCGAACAGATCCGTCTCACGCTCGCCGTCCATCGCACCGGCTTTCCCTCGCACCAACTCGTAGTACTCCACATCGAAGATCGGCTGCGCGAGCCCGTTCGACAGGACGAAGAGCGGACCCTGCACCTCGATCTGCGTGGCGTGCGCGCGCATCGCCGCCGCCTTCCGCCGCGCGAAGGCTGTCCCGTCGATCTCGGTCGTGACGCGTTCGTCGTCCGTCACACCGGGCACGTCCCCGGGCACTCCGGGAGTCGTGAACGTCGTGTGCCGCAGGGCGCCCTCCATCCACCGGAACCGCTCTTCGACGACGGAACGCGGTGCGCGGTTCCAGTAGACCTTGTCGATGGTGTGCGGTTCGCCGAGATCCGTGCGGAAGGCGCTCTCGGCCGCGAGGTCGGCGGCGCGCATCGCGACCCGGTGGGCCTGGATGTGGTCGGGGTGGCCGTATCCGCCGTTCGGGTCGTACGTCACGAGGACCTGCGGACGCACCTCGCGGATCACCTCGACGAGGTGCGCGGCGGCGGCATCGAGATCGGCGGACCAGAAGGCGCCGGGCCGGTGGTTCTGCTCGATGCCCATCATCCCGGAGTCGCGGTAGCGCCCGGTGCCGCCGAGGAAGCGGTGGTCGGTGACCCCCAGCTCCTTCATCGCGGCGGCGAGCTCGCCGATGCGCTGCGGCCCGAGCACGTCCTCGCGGTCGGGCGCGAGGTGGGCGAGCTCGGGCGGGATGACCTCGCCCTCCTCGCCGAGCGTGCAGGTCACCAACGTGACATGGGCGCCGTCGGCCGCGTACTTGGCCATGGTCGCGCCATTGTTGATCGACTCGTCGTCGGGGTGCGCGTGCACGAGCAGCAGACGCCGGGCGGGCAGTTCCGTCATGGGACCACCCTACGAGCACCCCGCACGCCGCTCAGAACTTGATGTCGCCGATCATCCCCGCCACGTTCGTCGTCAGCTCGTTGATCGTCGGGGCGATGGAGGAACTCGCCAGATAGAACCCGAGGAGGACACAGACGATCATGTGGCCCGCTTTCAACCCCGACTTCTTGACCAGCAAGAAGACAATGATCGCCAGCAGCACCACCACCGAGATCGAGAGTGCCACGGCGGCTCACCTCCAAGTCGCAGACCTGCACCAGTGCGGATGCCCAGCAGGTACATACCCACTAAGCGCTACGGATCATAACTATCCGTGGGTCCGCATGAGTCGGAGCACGGCAGCACAAGGGGGCGCATGCCCCATAGGCTCGGAGGATGACCATCGAGACGCCCGCTACCGCCGGGCACACCGAGAGTCAGGCGCAGCGGCTCTCCTTCCCTCGCCTGCACGCCCGCACGCAACGCTTCACTCTCGGTGCGCCCCGTGCGTTCACGGTGGCGCCCGACGGATCACGCGTGACCTTCCTGCGCTCGTCGTCCGGGACGGACCGGGCGAATCAACTCTGGGTCCTGGACCTGGAGGACGGTGCCGTCGAGCGCGTCGCGGCCGATCCTCAAGCGCTCCTGAAGGGCGCCGTCGAGCGCCTCTCTGCCGAAGAACGCGCCCGCCGCGAGCGCAGCCGCGAGGGCGGCGCGGGGATTGTGGGGTATGCCACGGACGCGGCGGTGGAACTCGCCGCGTTCACTCTCTCCGGGCGGCTCTTCGCCGCGGAGCTGCGCGCGGGCACCGCACGCGAACTGCCCGCACCCGCCCCGGTGATCGACCCGCGCCCCTCGCCCGACGGCCGCCACATCGCGTACGTCGCCGGGGGCGCCCTGCGGGTGACGGGCACCGACGGCGGTGGCGACCGGGCGCTGGCGGCACCCGAGCCGGACTCCGCCGAGAAGGAGACCGTGACGTACGGCCTCGCGGAGTTCATCGCGGCCGAGGAGATGTCGCGTTCGCGCGGTTTCTGGTGGTCGCCCGAATCGGACCGCCTCCTGGTCGCACGTGCCGACGACGCCCTGGTGCGGCGCTGGTGGATCGCCGATCCCGCGCACCCGGAGACGGAGCCCACACGGGTCGCGTACCCGGCGGCCGGCACGGCCAACGCGGACGTACGCCTCTTCGTCGTCACCCTCGACGGCGAGCGCACCGAGGTGATGTGGGACCGCGCCCGCTATCCGTACCTGGCGCGGGTGCACTGGTCGTCGGCCGGGGCGCCGCTGCTCCTCGTCCAGTCCAGGGACCAGCTCAGCCAGCTCTACCTGGCCGTCGACCCGGACGACGGTTCGACCCGCATGGTGCACGCGGAGGAAGATCCGCAGTGGCTCGAACTCTTCCCCGGCGCCCCCTCCTGGTCCCCCAGCGGGCGCCTCGTGCGGATCGTGGACGAGGGCGGCGCGCGCGTGCTCGCGGTAGGGGAACGCCCGCTCACAGGGCCGCAATTGCACGTCCGCGCCGTACTGGACGTGGCGGACGACGATGTCCTGATCTCGGCGTCCGCGGGCGAGGCCGCCGCGGCCCCCGAGACCGGCGAGGTGCACGTCTACCGGGTCAACGAACTGGGCGTCGAGCGTGTCTCCACCGAGCCCGGGGTGCACTCCGCGGTGCGCTCGGGCGGCCTCACGGTCCTCGTGTCGGCCACCCTCGACGAGCCGGGCGCCCGGGTCCGGGTGCTGCGCGACGGCAAGCAGGTGGCCACTGTCGTCTCACACGCGCAGCATCCGGGGCTCACGCCGCGCGTGACCCTCACCGAGGGGGGCGCACGCAAGATCCCGTGCGCCGTGCTGCTCCCCACCGGCTACGAGGAGGGCTCGGGCCCGCTGCCGGTGCTGATGGACCCGTACGGCGGCCCGCACGGCCAGCGGGTCGTCGCCGCCCACAATCCGTACCTCACGTCCCAGTGGTTCGCCGACCAGGGCTTCGCGGTGATCGTCGCCGACGGCCGGGGCACGCCGGGCCGCTCCCCCGCGTGGGAGAAGGAGATCCGGCGGGACTTCACGCTCACCCTGGACGACCAGGTGGACGCGCTCCAGGGCCTCGCCGCCTCCTTCCCCCTGGATCTCGACCGGGTCGCCATCCGCGGCTGGTCCTACGGCGGTTACCTCGCCGGGCTCGCCGTCCTGCGCCGCCCCGACGTCTTCCACGCGGGGGTGGCGGGGGCGCCGGTGACGGACTGGCGGCTGTACGACACGCACTACACGGAGCGGTACCTGGGAAATCCCGGCGAGGACCCGGCGCCGTACGCCCTGAGCTCCCTGGTCACCGAGGAGGGCCTCGTCTCGCCCGAGGTGCCGCATCGCCCGCTGATGATCGTGCACGGCCTCGCGGACGACAACGTGGTGGTGGCGCATGCGTTGCGCCTGTCGTCGGCGCTGCTGGCCGCGGGGCGTCCGCACGAGGTTCTGCCGCTCTCCGGGGTCACGCACATGACCCCGCAGGAGCAGGTGGCGGAGAACTTGCTGCTGTTGCAGGTGGAGTTCCTGAAGCGGTCGCTGGGGCTGTCCTAGACCCCGCGCGCACGGCGACCGGCCGGGGGGACATGGCAAAACCCCGGCCGGTCTACGGCACCCGCACGGCCGTACGTCTGTAAGCCTGCCGTGTGCGTGTGGCAGTGCGGGGTCGGCGGGGTTGCCCTCATGTTTCTTCCCCCCGAACCCAACCCCGCCCCTACGGAACCACCTGCTTCTCCTCCGCGAAGTGACAGGCGGAGTCATGCGCCGCGGGTCCCTCCTCGTAACGGAACTCCGCCGGAACGGCCAGCGCCGGCACCTCGAGCGCGCACCGCTCCCGCGCCTTCCAGCACCGCGTGCGAAACCGGCACCCCGACGGCGGATTCGCCGGCGAGGGAACATCCCCGCTCAGGATGATCCGCTCCCGCTGCTCCCGCGCCGCCGGATCAGGCACCGGCACAGCCGAGAGCAGCGCCTGCGTGTAGGGATGCGTCGGATGCTCGTAGATCTCCTCGTCGGAGCCGATCTCGACGATCCGCCCCAGGTACATCACACCCACCCGGTCGGAGATGTGCCGCACGATCGACAGGTCGTGCGCGATGAACACGTACGACAGATCGAACTCGTTCTGGAGACGGTCCAGGAGGTTCACCACCTGGGCCTGGACCGAGACGTCGAGCGCCGAGACCGGCTCGTCCGCCACGATGATCTCCGGCCGCAGCGCCAGCCCCCGCGCGATCCCGATCCGTTGCCGCTGCCCGCCGGAGAACTGATGCGGGTAGCGGTTGATGTACTCGGGGTTCAGGCCGACCACGTCGAGCAGCTCCTGCACCCGCTGCCGCCGCGACCCCTTCGGCGCGACCTCCGGATGGATCTCGTACGGCTCCCCGATGATGTCGCCGACCGTCATCCGGGGATTCAGCGACGTGTACGGGTCCTGGAAGACCATCTGGATGTTGCGGCGCACGGCCTTCAGCGCGCGCCCGGACAGCTTGCTGATGTCCTCGCCCTTGTAGCGGATCTCGCCCGCCGTGGGCCGCTCCAGGTTCACCAGCATCTTCGCGACCGTCGATTTGCCGCAGCCGGACTCCCCCACGATGCCCAGCGTCTCGCCCTGCCCGAGGTCGAAGTCGACGCCGTCGACGGCCTTGACCGCGCCGACCTGCTTGCGGATGACGATTCCTTGGGTGAGCGGATAGTGCTTGACCAGGCCCCGCACCTGGAGGATCGGCTCGCGGCCTCCCGCGGAGCCGTGCGCGGCGAACTCGTGCTCCGCCCGCGCCTTGTCCATCAGCTGTCGCGCGCTCTCGCCCTCCGCCTCCAGCTGCTTCTTGCTGATGTGCTCACCATGAGGCATCGAGCGTCTCCTTCCAGAAGTGGCAGGCGCTCCGGCGTTCGGCGGCCAGACCCTCGTACGCCACCTCGTAGAGCGGCGGCACATCGGTCCTGCAGACGTCCCTGGCCATCGGGCAGCGGGGGTTGAAGGCGCAGCCCGGCGGGATGTGCATGAGGTTGGGCGGCAGACCCTTGATCGCGTAGAGCTCCTGGCCCTTCTGGTCGAGGCGGGGGATGGATTCCAGGAGGCCGCGCGTGTACGGGTGCGCGGGCGCCCGGTAGATCTCGTGGACGGGGGCCTTCTCGACGATGCGGCCCGCGTACATGACGGCGATGTTGTCGGCGACGTCCGCGACGACGCCCAGGTCGTGGGTGATGAGGATCAGGCCCATGTTCAGCTCGCGCCGGAGCTCGGCGAGCAGGTCCATGACCTGGGCCTGGACGGTCACGTCCAGGGCCGTGGTCGGTTCGTCGGCGATGATCAGCGAAGGTTCCAGGGCCATCGCCATGGCGATCATGATGCGCTGGCGCATGCCGCCGCTGAACTGGTGCGGGTACTGCCCGACGCGTTCCTTGGCGGCCGGGATGCGCACCCGGTCCATCAGCTCGATCGCCTTCGCCTTGGCGTCCTTGCGGGACATCCCCTGGTGGACGACGTACATCTCGCCGAGCTGCTGGCCGACGCTGAGCACCGGGTTCAGGGACGACAGGGCGTCCTGGAAGATCATCGCCATGCCGGCGCCGCGCGTCTTGCGCCGCTCCTCCCCCTTGAGCTTCAGGAGGTCGCGGCCCTTGAAGAGGATCTCGCCGCCGGTGATCTTTCCGGGCGGCATGTCGAGGATGCCCATGATGGCCTGCGCGGTCACGGACTTGCCGGAGCCGGATTCGCCGAGCACGGCGAGTGTCTCGCCCTCGGCGACGCTGTAGTCGACGCCGTTGACGGCCTTGGCGACGCCGTCCCTGGTCCGGAACTCCACGTGCAGATCGCGGACTTCGAGGAGCTTGGATGTGCCGGGCGAACCGGATGCGGACGCCTCGGATGCCACGGTTGCCATGGGCGCCTACCTCAGCTTGGGGTCGAGGGCGTCGCGCACCGCGTCGCCGAGCATGATGAACGCGAGCACGGTGATCGCAAGCGCTCCGGCGGGCCAGAGCAGCATGTGCGGGGCGTTGCGGATGTACTGGGACGCGGCCGAGATGTCGATGCCCCAGCTCACCGTCGGCGGCTTCAGACCGACGCCGAGGTACGAGAGGGTCGCCTCCAGGGCGATGTACGTGCCGAGCGCGATGGTGGCGACCACGATCACCGGCGCGACGGCGTTCGGCGCGATGTGGCGAAGGAGCATCCGCGAGTTGGAGGCGCCGAGCGCCCGTGCCGCCTGGACGTAGTCGTTCTGTTTGGCGGTGATCACGGAGCCGCGGGCGATGCGCGAGAGCTGCGGCCAGCCCAGGAGCACCATGAAGCCGATCACCGGCCAGACGGTGTTGCTGGTGACGACCGAGAGGAGCACCAGGCCGCCGAGCACGACGGGGATGGCGAAGAAGACGTCGGTGATCCGGGAGAGGATCGCGTCCCAGAACCCGCCGAAGAACCCCGCGAGTCCGCCGAGCACGCTGCCCAGGATCGCGACGCCGAGGGTGGCGCAGACGCCGACGGTGACCGAGGCGCGGGCCCCGTAGACGGTCCTCGTGTAGACGTCGCAGCCCTGCCCGTCGAAGCCGAAGGGGTGGCCGGGGGCGGAGCTCTTCTGGGCGTTGGCGAGGTCGCAGCTGAGCGGATTGCCGGAGGCGATCGCGGACGGCCAGAGCGAGATGAAGACGAGAAAGAGAATGATGAGGCCCGAGATGACGAAGACCGGGTTCCGCCGCAGCTCGCGCCAGGCGTCGGACCACAGGCTGCGCGCCGGGGTCGAGGGGCCGCTGCCTTCGGGGCCGCCGGGGGCCTTGTCCAGGGTCGACCCCTCGGTCGCCGCGAGGTCCATCGCGCCGCCCGCGCCCGTGGGGGCGATGGCGCCGGCCGTTCCGTCCGGTTCTCGGGGGTCAGGCATAGCGGATCCTCGGGTCGAGTACGGCGTACAGGAGGTCGACGATGAGGTTGGCCACCAGGAAGACCAGGACGAGTACGGTCACGAAGCCGACGACGGTCTGGGTGCTCTGCCGCAGGATCCCCTGGTAGAGCTGGAAGCCGACGCCGTGGATGTTGAAGATCCGCTCGGTGACGATCGCGCCGCCCATCAGGGCGCCGATGTCCGTGCCGATGAAGGTGACCACCGGGATGAGTGAGTTGCGCAGCAGGTGCCGGGTGATGACGCGGCGCCGCGGGAGCCCCTTCGCGATGGCCGTACGGACGTAGTCCGCGCGGCGGTTCTCGGCGATGGAGGTCCGGGTGAGCCGGGTGACGTAGGCCAGGGAGACCGAGGCGAGCACGAGTCCCGGGATGAGGAGTTCGTTGACCGGCGCCTCCGAGGAGACGGAGGGCTTGATCACGCCCCATTCGACGCCGAGAAGGAGCTGGAGCAGCAGGCCGGTGACGAAGGTCGGGATCGCGATGACGACGAGCGTCAGAAGCAGCACGACGGTGTCGACGGGACGCCCGCGCCGCAGTCCCGTCACCACGCCGAGCGAGATCCCGATGACGATCTCGAAGACGATCGCGACGAGCGTCAGGCGGATCGTGAGCGGGAATGCCGTCGACATCAGCTCGGTGACCTTCTGGCCGTTGAAGGCGGTACCGAAGTCGCCGGTGAAGACATTGCCCATGTACGTCGCGTACTGCTGCCAGACCGGCTTATCGAGGCCGAATTCCTTCTTCAGCTGGGTGGCCGTCGCGGGGTCGCACTTCCGGTCTCCGCAGAGGCCCGCGATGGGGTCGCCCATCACGTTCACCATCAGGAAGATCAGCAGTGTGGCGCCGAAGAAGACCGGGATCATCTGCAGCAGACGCCGGATCACATAACGTCCCATGAGGGCTCCGTAAGTAGGGGAAGCGATCGTCCGGCGCGCATTCGCTCGCGCCGGACGATCGCTCCCCGGGCCTCAGCTGACCTTGATCTCGTTGTAGACGGGGACGCTGAACTGATTCAGCGCCACGTCGGAGACCTTGTCCGAGTAGCCGGCGCTGCCGTTCTGGTACCAGAGCGGAATGACCGCCATCTGGTCGGCGAGCACCTTCTCGGCGTCCTGGAAGGTGGAGACGGCCTTCTTGGTGTCGGTCTCGGCGTTGGCCTTGTCGATGAGGTCGTCGAATTTCT
This sequence comes from Streptomyces longisporoflavus, assembly GCF_014649775.1. Taxonomy (GTDB): domain Bacteria; phylum Actinomycetota; class Actinomycetes; order Streptomycetales; family Streptomycetaceae; genus Streptomyces; species Streptomyces longisporoflavus. Next base: position 327,984 of record NZ_BMTR01000007.1, read on the forward strand.
TGTCGGACCACTTGCCGTCATTGGACGAGGCGTCCGTGTAATACAGCGGCTGGAGGAAGTTCTGGATCAGCGGGTAGTCCATCTGCCAGCCCGCACGCCAAGCGCCGTCCAGCTTCTGCTGGGAGGCCTTGCTGCGGAAATCGGCGAAGGTGCCGATCGGGCTCGCGACACAGGACTTGTCGTTCCCGAGGGCCTTGTTGATGGAGTTGCAGACCGCGTCGACCCATTCCTTGTGCGAGCCGGTGTCCGCGTTGTACGTGATCTTCAGCGTGCCGCCGGGGATGCCGCCGCCGTCCGCGACCAGCTTCTTCGCCTTGGCCGCGTCGTACTTGCAGGGGTCGCCGCAGAGCCCGGACTTGTAGCCGCCGGCCTCGCCGAGCACCGGGGACGTCCAGTCGGTGGCGGGGGTGCGGGTCTTCTGGAAGATGGTCTCGGTGATCTGCTCGCGATTGATCGCCATGGAGAGTCCTTGCCGGACCTTCTCCATTCCGTCCTTGGACCACTTGCTGTCGTAGAACGGAAAGGCGAGCGTCTGGATGATCCCCGCGGGGGTGTTGATGTAACGATCACCCAGGTCACTCTTGGCGTTCTTGAGCTGGGACGCGGGAACGTCGTCGACGAGGTCGAGATTGCCCGCCATGAGGTCCGTATAGGCGGTGTTGTTGTCGGTGTAGACCTTGAGATCCACACCGCCGTTCTCCGCCTTGTCGTCGCCCTTGTAGCCGTCCCACTTGCGCAGGGACATCTTGGAGCCCTTGTCGTACGAGTCCACGGTGTACGGACCGTTGCCGACGGGCTTGGCGAGCCAGGCGTCGTGGTCGTCGTAGAACGCCTTGGGCAGCGGCGCGAAGGCCGGATAGCCGAGAGTTTTGGGCCAGGTGGAGAACTTCTGCGTGAGCTTTACGGTGAAGCTGGTGTCGTCGACGACCTTCAGGCCGGAGAGCTTGTCGGCCTTGGCGTCCCCCTTCTCCGGGTGGACGTCCTCGTACCCCTCGATGTAACCGAAGAAGTAGGCGTTCTTCTGGTTGTTCTTCAGGTGCGCGCCGTAATTCCAGGCGTCGACGAAGGACTTGGCGGTGACCTTCTCGCCGTTGCTGAACTTCCAGCCGTCCTTGATCTTCACCGTGAAGTTCTGCGAGTCCTTGGTGTCGATCTTCTCGGCGATCATGTTCTTGGCCTCGCCGGTCTTCGGGTCGTACCGCATGAGACCCCGGAAGATCATGTCGAGCACCTTGCCGCCCTGCACCTCATTGGTGTTGGCGGGCTCCAGCGGGTTCTGCGGATCACCCCACGAGGACCCCACGATCCCGGAGCCGTCCCCGCCACCGCCACTGTCCCCGCCTCCCCCGCATGCGGTCGCCGCGAGCGCGACGGTCACCGCACATGCGGCCCACTTGGCGTGCGTGGCTCCACGCATGGAGAGCCTCCCTTTCAGGCCTGCATCCGACGTCCTGTGTCTGACTTAGGCCTAAATACACCCCAATGCATGGTGTCGCGCATCTTTATGGGGTCTTTCCGTGGCTAGTAGGACCGGGAAACCCCCGGATGGCATCACGGGAAGGCCGACGGGCGGGGAGGCTCCCCACAGCTCGCTACTCTCGGAGCATGGACTACGCGAAGATGCGCGCGATCGCCGAGGAACTCGGCGCCTACGCCGAGCGCCTTGAGGGAACCTGGAATGTCGAGATCGGCCCCTCAGGCCCGATACTCGCCATGATGTGCCCCTCGAAGCGCCACGAGGGCACGGTCCACCGCATCTGCCGGCAGCTGAACAAGCAGCTTCTCGTCACCCACCCCGGCTACATCTGCGCGAACGGCCCGGAGATCGAGCACCCCTCGATCGGCCGCATGCGCCGCCCCGACGCCCTCGTGATCCCCGAGGCCGTGCTCGACGAGGAGGGCATCGCCGTCGATGCCACACAGGTCCTTGCCGTCACCGAGATCGTCTCCCCGTCCAACCCGAACAACGACTACGGCGAGAAGCTGACCGAGTATCCCGCCATGGGGATCGAGCACTACATGATCGTCGACCCACGGACCGGCACGATCGAGGTGCACTCCGAGCCGTGTGCCGGCCGGTACGGGAGCAAGGCGCCGTACATCTTCGGCGACGAGGTGCCGTTCGGCCCCTGGACAGTGGAGACCTCCGCGTTCCGGCGCTACGAGAAGCCGGTGCGCGGCGAGCGCTGAACGACCGGGCGGGGGGCCCGCCCCTGCCCGGCGCCCCGTGGCGTCACACGGGGTCGGACGCCAGTCGCGCGTGCAGCTCCACGTCGTAGCGGACCCCGTCGTACGCGAGCTTCTGCCGCTGGAGTCCCTCGGGCGCGAAGCCGGCTCCTCGGGCCACCCGGCAGGACGCCGGGTTGTTGACCCGGTGGCCAAGTTCGAGGCGGAAGAGCCCCAGCTCGTCGAAGGCCCAGCGCGCCAGCGCGTCGCACCCGTACGTCGCCACGCCGCTCCCCCGCGCCGAAGGCGCCGTCCAGTACGACACCCAGCCCGTCGCGTGGACGTGGTTCACCGCGCCCACGGCGACATTGCCCAGCGGAACGTCGTCGCCGTCGACCACCGCGAAGGAGTACGCGGTGCCGGCCCGCCACTCCTCCTCGCGGCGCACGATCCACCGGGAGGCGCTCTCACGGGAGTCGACCGGCCGGTCGGACTGCCGGGACATCTCCGGCGCGGAGAGCGCGTCGAGCACGGCGACGGCGTCCCGTTCGCTCCACGGGCGCAGGCGCAGGACCCCGTCAGCCACGTCCCTCCACCTCCGTCTCCACCACCGACACCCAGCCCCGCCACCGCTCCACGCTCACGCGCAGCCGCGAGGAGGATTCGGTGGTGCCGGACCAGTAGGGGGCGGCCCCTTCCGTATGCTCCCGCAGTCCGCACTCCGTCAGGGCGTCGTGCAGGAGCGCCACCTCGTCCGCCGCGACGGACGCACTGTCGTACTCGGTGACACGCTGCCTGGCCGTCGCGCCCGCGCCCCTGTCGCTGTAGTACTCCGTGCCGTACTGGACCTGGTCCGGCGCCTTCCGCCCGGCGTACGAGTACGAGCCCGGACAGCTGTTGTCGCCGCCCACCCCCGGCAGTGGGATGTCCGCCGTGTTCTCCTCCTCGTCCCCCCTCCAGTGCCACTTCGCGGCCTGCGGCATCTGCTCCGGCGTCAGCAGGCGCACCACGCCGCCCACCATGAAGGGGTTCTCGGTCGGCGTGACCGCGGGGCGGACCTCCCTGCCGCCCTCGCCCCCCGGCAGCACCGCCCACACCGCCCCCGCCGCCAGCGTCGTGACCGCCGCGGCCACAGCCACCCTCCTGCGCATCGTCCGCCTCCCGCCCCGCGCCCGCAGCTCAGCCCCGCCCGGCATCCGTACCGCGACATCGTCCAGCAGTTCCTCGACCTCAGCCATGACGGGCCGCCCCTTCCGCGGTGAAAGCAGTCGTGTCGGTCAGGCGCTCCCCCAGCGCCTTGCGGGCCCGGCTCAGCCGGGTGCGGACCGCCCCGTTGGAGGCACCCGTCTCCCGGGCCACCTGTTCCACGGGCAGGTCGAGCAGATGATGCAGGACCACCACCTGCCGCTGCTGCGGCGCCAGTTCCCGCAGCGCCTCCACCAGCGCCACCCGGTCGGCGGAGAGCTCCGGCACGTCCGCCGCGACGCCGTGCCGCAGTTGCGCCCGCAGCCGGTTCCGTGTCCTGCGCCACGTACTGATCGCGAGCCGGGACGCCACCGTCCTGACCCACGGCAGCGGGTCCCCCTCCCGCGTCAGCCGCTCCCAGCGCTGCCACGCCCGCACATACGCCTCCTGCACCGCGTCCTCCGCCTCCGCCAGATCACCGGTCATCGCATAGACCGTGGCGACCAGCCTCTTGGCGGTGGCGGCGTAGAACGCGTCGAACTCCGCGGCGCGACCCGCCTCTGCCGAAGCGTCTTTCGGCCGTCTCGTCATCGTCCCCCGTCCGTCCCTAGGTTCCGCTTCTGACTTGAACACGCTCGGCGGCCCCCGGACGTTACGCACGAAAATGGGGGCGCCCGGAACCGATTGGTTCCGGGCGCCCCCATGACGTACGGCCGAGCCGGGGCAGGGACTACGCCGCGTGCACGACGTTCTTCTCCTCCGCGAAGTGACACGCCGACTCATGCGCCGCCGGAGTGTCCTGGCCCGCGAAACGCTGCGGGATCGCGAGCAGCGGGGTCTCCTCCGCGCACTTCGCCTCCGCCTTCCAGCAGCGGGTGCGGAAGCGGCAGCCGGAGGGCGGGTTCGCCGGGGACGGGACGTCACCGGTGAGGATGATCCGCTCACGGCCCTCACGGGCCTCCGGGTCCGGCACCGGGACAGCGGACAGGAGCGCCTGCGTGTACGGGTGCGTCGGGTGCTCGTAGATCTGCTCGTCCGAGCCGATCTCCGCCATCTTGCCGAGGTACATCACGCCGACGCGGTCCGAGATGTGCCGGACGATCGACAGGTCGTGCGCGATGAAGAGGTAGGACAGGTTGAACTCGTCCTGCAGCTTCTCCATCAGGTTGATGACCTGCGCCTGCACCGACACATCGAGCGCCGAGACCGGCTCGTCGCAGATGATGATCTCGGGGTTGAGGGCCAGACCGCGCGCGATGCCGATGCGCTGGCGCTGACCGCCCGAGAACTGGTGCGGGTAGCGGTTGATGTACTCCGGGTTCAGGCCCACCACGTCCAGGAGGTCCTGGACCTTCTGGCGGCGCGAGCCCTTGGGAGCCACCTCGGGGTGGATCTCGAAGGGCTCCCCGATGATGTCGCCGACCGTCATACGCGGGTTGAGCGACGTGTACGGGTCCTGGAACACCATCTGGATGTTGCGGCGGACCGCCTTCAGGGCGCGCCCCGAAAGCTTGGTGATGTCCTGGCCCTTGTAGAAGACCTCGCCGGCCGTGGCGCGCTCCAGGGTCATCAGGAGCTTGGCGACCGTGGACTTGCCACAGCCGGACTCGCCCACGATGCCCAGGGTCTCGCCCTGGTAGAGGTCGAAGGAGATGCCGTCGACCGCCTTGACCGCGCCGATCTGCTTCTTGATCAGGATGCCCTGGGTCAGCGGGAAGTGCTTCACCAGATTGCGGACCTGGAGGATCGGCTCGCCGCGCTCCACCGGCGCCTCGATGGCCGCGACGGCCTCCTCGGCGGTGGCCGCGTCGACCGTTTCCACCTCGGAGACGTTCGGCATAGCGTCCTTCGGCTCGTCCGTCTTCTTGAGCGGCTCAGCCATGGATCGTCTCCTTCCAGAAGTGGCACGCGCTGCCGCGGCCCGGCAGCTCCGCACCGTCCCGCTCCGTCACCGGCACCAGGGCCGGGACGTCCGTACGGCAGATGTCCTGCGCCTTGGGGCAGCGCGGGTTGAAGGCACAGCCGGACGGGATGTGCAGCAGGTTGGGCGGCAGTCCCTTGATCGCGTAGAGCTCCTGGCCCTTCTGGTCGAGCCGGGGAATCGACTCGAGCAGACCGCGCGTGTACGGGTGCGCGGGGCGCTTGTAGAGCTCGTGGACCGGGGCCGTCTCGACGATCCGGCCCGCGTACATCACGGCGATCTTGTCCGCGACGTCGGCGACCACGCCGAGGTCGTGGGTGATCAGGATCAGGCCCATGTTGTACTCGCGCTGCAGATCGGCGAGCAGGTCCATGACCTGCGCCTGGACCGTCACGTCGAGAGCCGTGGTGGGCTCGTCGGCGATGATCAGGTCCGGCTCCAGGGCGAGCGCCATCGCGATCATGATGCGCTGGCGCATACCGCCGGAGAACTGGTGCGGGTAGTCGTTCACCCGCTCCTTGGCGGCCGGGATCTTCACCCGCTCCATCAGCTCGACGGCCTTGGCCTTGGCCTGCTTGCGGCTGAGCCCGTCGTGCACCCGGAACATCTCGCCGAGCTGATAGCCGACCGAGAGCACGGGGTTGAGCGACGAGAGCGCGTCCTGGAAGATCATGGCGATCTTGCGACCGCGGATCTTCCTGCGCTCCTCGTTGGACATCTTCAGCATGTCCTGGCCGCGGAAGAGGATCTCGCCCTGCGGGATCTTGCCGGGCGGCATGTCGAGGATGCCCATGATCGCCTGGGCGGTCACGGACTTGCCGGAGCCCGACTCACCGAGGACGGCGAGCGTCTCGCCCGCGTCCACGCTGTAGTTGACGCCGTTGACTGCCTTGACCACACCTTCGCGGGTGTGGAACTCGACGTGCAGGTCCTTGACGTCCAGGAGCCTGCCGCTCCTTTCCTCGCCCGAGCGGGGGGCGGGAACCGAGTCTGCCTTGATGTCGATGCTGGTCATTTACGCCTCCCTCAGCGCAGCTTCGGGTCGAGGGCTTCGCGTACGGCGTCACCCATCATGATGAACGCCAGCACCGTGATACTCAGCATTCCTGCCGGGAAGAACAGCGTGTGCGGGTTGTTCCGGATGTCCTGCGTCGCGTCGGAGATGTCGCCGCCCCAGGAGATGGCGCCGTCACCGAGACCGAGGCCCAGGTACGACAGCGTCGACTCGGCGACGATGTACGTGCCGAGCGAGATGGTCGCCACGACGATCACCGGAGCAAGCGCGTTCGGCAGGATGTGGCGGAACAGGATCCGCTTCGTCCCGGCACCGAGCGCGCGCGCCGCCACCACGTAGTCGGCGTGCTTGGTGGTGATCACCGCGCCGCGCATCACGCGGGCGATCTGCGTCCAGCCCAGGAAGGCGAGCGCGCCCATCACGACCCAGACGGTGCGGTCGGTGAAGGCGTTCAGGACGACCATGGCGCCGAGCAGGAACGGGATGCCGAAGAACACATCGGTGAGCCGGGAGATGAGGCTGTCCCAGAACCCGCCGAAGTAGCCCGCGAGCATGCCGCACAGTCCGCCGAAGAGGGTGACCAGGATGGTCACGCCGACGCCGACGAGGATCGAGTTGCGCGCGCCGTGCACGACCCGGGAGTAGATGCTGCGCCCGACCCTGTCGTACCCGAACCAGTCCGCCTGGAAGAAGTGGGTGAGCTCGGGCTTGCCCAGGAAGTGGTTGACCTGGTCGCCGCTGTCCGGGTTCGCGTCGGTGAACAGGCCGGGGAAGGCCGCCACCACGAGCAGGACCACGATCAGGAACGCGGATATGACGAAGAGCGGGTTGCTCCGCAGCTCCCGCCACGCGTCGTTCCACAGGCTGCGCGGCTTGCCCGGTGCGGGCCCGGAGGCGATCGCGTCGACCGGTGCGTCCGGCGTCACGGACTGCTCGTCCGTGGCCGTGGCCGTGGTCTTGGTGAGGTCAGGCATAACGGATCCTCGGGTCCAGGACCGCGTAAAGCAGGTCGACGATCAGGCTGGCGATGAGGTAGACGATCACCAGGACGGTGACGACACCGACGATGACCGCGCCCTCACGGCGGGCGAGAGCCTGGAAGAGGAGGTTGCCGACGCCCGTCACGTTGAAGATGCCCTCGGTGATGACCGCGCCACCCATCAGGGTGCCGACATCCGTACCGAGGTAGGTGACCACGGGGATCAGGGAGTTGCGCAGCAGGTGCCGGGTGATGATGCGCTGGCGCGGCAGGCCCTTGGCCACCGCGGTGCGCATGTAGTCCGCCTGCCGGTTCTCGGCGATCGACGTACGGGTCAGTCTCGCCACGTAGGCGAGGCCGACCATGCCGAGCACGATGGCGGGGACGAGCAGCTGGCTCATGTTCTCGGAGTCCTGGACCGTGGGTGTGATCCACCCCAGCTCATTGCCGAAGAACAGCTGGCACAACAGACCGACCACGAAGATCGGAACGGAGATCACCAGGAGCGTGAAGAGCGTGACCGTGTTGTCCACGAAGCGCCCGCGCTTGATGCCGGCGAGCACGCCGAGCGTGATGCCGACGATGAGCTCGAACGTCCAGGCCATGGAGGCAAGGCGCATCGAGACCGGGAACGCCTGGGTGATCTCGTCCAGGACGGGCCGGTTGCCGGCGATCGTCTTGCCGAAGTCGCCTTGCAGCAGGCCGCCCATGTAGTGCAGGTACTGCTGCCAGAGCGGCAGATCCAGACCGCGGTCGTGGCGAATCTGCGCCACCTGCGCCGGGTCCGGCGGCTTGTCGCCCCACAGCGCCCTTACCGGGTCGCCGGGGAGCACGTTGACCATGATGAAGATCAACAGGGTTGTCCCGATGAAGACCGGGATCATCTGGAGCAGTCGCCGCGCGACGTATCGCCCCATTGGTGCCTCCGTCCAATCCGGAGCCGCCCGAAGCGACGCCCGGGATCGCCGGGCGTCGCTTCGGGAACTGGGCTCCGACGCCTACTTCTCGAAGACCTCGATGTCGGTGAGGACGGGGTCTCCGGCCTGGTCGAACTCGACGCCCTTCACGTTCTTCGAAGAAGCGGAAAGCGTCTTGTTGTACCAGAGCGGGATGCCCGGGAAGGTGTTGACCAGCTGCTTCTCAGCTTCCTGGTACAGCTTCGCGGACTCGTCGATGGTCTTGGCCGCGTCGGCCTTCTTGGTCAGCGCGTCGAACTTCTTGTCCGAGAAGCCGCCCTTGTTGCCGTCGACGCCGGTCCCGTAGAGGTCGGCGAGGAAGTTGCCGTTGAACGGGTAGTCGAGCACCCAGCCCGACCGGTACATCGCCTTGACCTGCTTCTTGTCCCGCACCTCGGTGTCGGCCTGGAAGTCGGTCTTCGGGTCGCCGGTGCACTTCACGCCGGTCGACTTGGTGATGCTGTTGCACACCGCCGTGACCCAGCCCTTGTGCGGCTGGTCGGCGTTGTACTGGATGGTGATCGCGTTGCCCGGAACGCCGCCGCCGTCCTTGACGAACTGCTTGGCCTTCTTCGGGTCGAACTTGCAGAACTCACCGCAGGCGCCGGCCTTGTAGCCCTTGACGCCCTTGGCGACCCAGCCCGTGGCGGACTCACGCGTACCGGCGAAGGTGGTCTTCGCGATGGTGTCGCGGTCGATGGCCATCGAGAGACCCTGGATGACCTTGACGTCCATGTCCTTGAACGTCTTGCTGTAGAACGCCGGGTTGACCGTGTTGATCGCCGAGAAGTCCTGCTCGATGGCGCGGTCGCCGAAGTCCTGCTTGAAGTTCGCGAGCTCGCTGTCCGGGATCAGCGGCATCGTGTCGACGTTGTCCGAGCGCAGGTCGTTGTAGGCGGCCTGCGGCGTCGTGTACGCCTTGAAGTTGATGCCGCCGTTCTTCGGCTTGTTGTCGCCCTTGTAACCGGACCACGCGGTCACCTGGACCGACTTCTTGTGCTCCCAGCTCTTGAACTTGTAGGGGCCGTTGCCGACCGGCGCCTCGCCGTACTTCTTCGGGTCCTTCAGCGCTGCCGAGGGCATCGGGTAGAAGGGCGCGTAGACGAGCTTGTACGCGTAGTACGGGATGCCGGAGTTCAGCGTGATGGTGAAGGTGTTGTCGTCGACGACCTTCAGGCCCTCCATCGCCTTCGACTTGGCCTTGCCCTTCTCGGGGTGGACCTTGTCGTAACCGACGATGTCGCGGTACCAGCCACTGTTCTGCTGGCCGTTGGCCGGGTCGGCCGCCCAGTTCCAGGCGTCGACGTACGACTTGGCGGTGACAGCCTCACCGTTGTGGAACTTCCAGCCCGGCTTCAGCTTGACGGTCCACACCTTGTTCGCCTTGTCGGGGGTGACCGACTCGGCGTTCTCGTAGGTGATGTTGCCCTGCTTGTCGTAGTGGACCAGGCCCGTGAAGAGCGAGTCGATGACGACGCTGCCGTACGCCTCCATGGTGTTGGAAGGCTGCAGGGCGTTCTGCGGCTCGCCGTTGGCGTAGCTGACGATCCCCTTGGGGTCGACCTTGCCACTGTTGCCGCTGTCGCTGTCGCCGCCACCACAGGCCGTTGCCGTCAGCGCCACGACACCCGCTATCGCGACCCACTTGGCGCTCTTGGCACCACGCATGGGGTTCCTCCTCATGAGTCCACTGGTTCACTACAAGAGGGGGTACAGGAATCCGCGCCGACACCCCTGACGGCGCGTTGATCGAAGTACCCCAGTGTGCTCGTGAGTCGGCGCTCCCCACAGCGCGTGACCCATTGACCCGAGCTATACGCGGTCAACTATTAGCCATGAGGTACCGCCCGACCACACTCTTTTGGTCTCGGTTCAATCACACCTGGTGCGTACAACTTCCAAAATCCGGACAAACCGATCCGAGATAGATGGTTGCGAAACGGACGTGTTACACATCTAACGGTCAACGCCGTCCGCATTCCGGACAGATGGCCCGGGAAAACCGGTTGCGGCGGACCGCGCCGGAGACGGCTCGCGGCGCTTTTGGAGGCGACTCCGTGGACGCGCGTAGATGCGCGGAGAGTCGCGACGGCGGGAAACCCTCACCCCCGGGGCCCGGGCCAGCGTAGTGCCCCTGAGGGCCGCGCAAGGGGGCAACCGACGCAGACGCGCCAGAGGCCGGTTCCCGCCTCTCCCGTGGGGAGGGTCGGAAACCGGCCTCGGATGCCGAATCCGCCGGGGTCGGCGGCAGTTGCGGCGCCCTGTGCGCCGCGGATGAGCCCGGCCGGAAGATTTGGCCGGGCTTTGCCCCGTCCTTAGCCGTGCTTGGCGCGCGAGGCGGTGCGGCCGCGCTGCTTCTGGTCCAGGACGACCTTGCGGATACGCACGGTCTCCGGGGTCACCTCGATGCACTCGTCGTCGCGGCAGAACTCCAGGGACTGCTCCAGCGAGAGCTTGCGGGCGGGCACGACGTTCTCCGTCGTGTCCGCGGAAGCCGCACGCATGTTGGTGAGCTTCTTCTCCTTGGTGATGTTCACGTCCATGTCGTCGGCGCGCGAGTTCTCGCCGACGATCATGCCCTCGTACACCTCGGTGCCGGCCTCGGTGAAGATGACACCGCGCTCCTGGAGGTTGACCATGGCGAACGGCGTGACCGAACCCGCGCGGTCCGCGACGAGCGAACCGTTGTGACGGGTGCGCAGGTCGCCGAACCACGGCTCGTGACCCTCGAAGATCGAGTGCGCGATGCCGGTGCCGCGGGTCTGGGTCAGGAACTCCGTGCGGAAGCCGATGAGGCCACGCGACGGAACGATCCACTCCATGCGGATCCAGCCGGAGCCGTGGTTGGTCATCGTCTCCATGCGGCCCTTGCGGGTCGCCATCAGCTGCGTGATGGCGCCGAGGTGCTCCTCGGGCGAGTCGATCGTCATGCGCTCGATCGGCTCGTACGTCTTGCCGTCGATCTGCTTGGTGACGACCTCGGGCTTGCCGACGGTCAGCTCGAAGCCCTCGCGGCGCATCTGCTCGACCAGGATGGCGAGCGCGAGCTCACCACGGCCCTGGACCTCCCAGGCGTCGGGACGCTCGGTGTCCAGGACACGGAGCGAGACGTTACCGATGAGCTCCTTGTCCAGACGGTCCTTCACCTGGCGGGCGGTGACCTTGTGGCCCTTGCCGCCCTTGCCGACGAGCGGCGAGGTGTTGGTGCCGATGGTCATGGAGATCGCCGGCTCGTCGACCGTGATCAGCGGCAGCGCGATCGGGTTCTCGGGGTCGGCGAGGGTCTCGCCGATCATGATGTCCGCGATACCGGCGATGGCACAGATGTCACCGGGGCCGGCCTTCTCGGCGGGCTTGCGGGTGAGCGCCTCGGTCATCATCAGCTCGGTGATGCGGACGTTGGACTGCGAGCCGTCACGCTTGATCCAGGTAACGGTCTGGCCCTTGCGCAGCTCGCCCTGCTCGACGCGGCACAGCGCGATACGGCCGAGGAAGTTGTCGGCGTCCAGGTTCGTGACGTGGGCCTGGAGAGGCGCGTCCTCGTCGTACTCCGGGGCCGGGACGGTCTCCAGGATCGTGGAGAAGAACGGCTCCAGGTTCTCGCTGTCGGCCGGGACGGTGCCGTCCTCCGGCTTGGTCAGCGAGGCGACGCCGTCACGGGCGCAGGCGTAGACGATCGGGAACTCGATCTGGTCCTCGTCCGCGTCCAGGTCCAGGAACAGGTCGTACGTCTCGTCGACGACCTCGGCGATGCGCGAGTCGGGACGGTCCGTCTTGTTGATGCACAGGATGACCGGCATCTTCGCGGCGAGCGCCTTGCGCAGCACGAAGCGGGTCTGCGGCAGCGGGCCTTCGGAGGCGTCCACGAGGAGGACGACCGCGTCCACCATCGACAGGCCGCGCTCGACCTCGCCACCGAAGTCGGCGTGGCCGGGGGTGTCGATGATGTTGATGGTGATGACGTCGCCGCCATCCTTGGGGTGGTACTTGACGGCCGTGTTCTTGGCCAGGATCGTGATGCCCTTCTCACGCTCCAGGTCGTTCGAGTCCATCATGCGGTCGTCGAGCGACTCCGCAGCGTGCGCGGCGAAGGAGCCGGCCTGCTTGAGCATGGCGTCGACCAGGGTGGTCTTGCCGTGGTCGACGTGGGCGACGATGGCAACATTACGAATGTCATGGCGCGTGGGCATACGAGCTGCGCTTCTCCCGGGAAGAGTGGACGGCGGCGCGTACGGTCCGGTACGCGTGCCCTGCCGGGCAGACAACACGCCACGGCCTCACCCCAGTCTACGGCCCTTACGCGGAGGTGACCTCCGCGGGGGCCTCACGGGCGGTCTGACCTGGGTTTTCGCTGTTCGCCCGAGGGGTGGTGGCGGGCGTGGGCGGGCTGCGGGCGGGGTCGGCGGGATGGGGGCGGGCGCGGGCAGGCACAGAAAGGTACGCACGGGTCAAGGGGCGGGAACGACCTTGCCCGCCGGGGGCGCCGGCGGGCAAGGGAGTTGAGCTGGATCTGAGTGTGACCTGTGGCGGGTGGCTGTGGCGGGTGACCTGTGCCGTGTGACCTGCGACGCGGCTACTTCGCCGCGGGCTTCGCGCCCGGCTTCAGGAAGCCCATGTCCTCGTAGTTCGGGGCCTGGAATCCGAACGCGCCCGCGTTGGCGAGATTCGTGCGGGCCGCCATCAGCTGGGGGCGCTGATAGAGGGGAATGGAACCCGCCTCGGCCCAGATGCGGGCGTCCGCCTTCTTGACCAGGGCCCGGCTCTCGTCCTCGTCGAGCTCCCCCATCGCCTGATCGAACAGCTGATCGATGTGGTCCGTGCCGACCCGCGTGTAGTTCTGCTCGACGTTCAGCGAGCCGTCCGCGGCCGGCACCGGCTTGGCGAAGATCGGGCGCGCGTCCGTGGCCGGGAAGGCCGTCGCGGGCCAGGAGTAGAGGGCGAGGTCGTACTGACCGGACGCGATGTGGTCCTTGAAGTAACTGTCGTCGGCGACCTTCGACGTCTCCGTGCTGATCCCGATCTTCTGGAGCATCCGCGAGATCCGGTCGGCCACGGTCCGCAGCGACTCCGAGCCCTCGCCCGAGGGCAGGACGAAGCGGAGGGTGAGGGGCTTGCCGTCCTTGGCCATGGGACCGCCGACCGCCCTGGTGTCCCCGGCGGGCGCCGCCGTGCCCTTGGGCGCGTACGCGCCCGGCGCACCGCCCTTGGCCTCGTCCTGCTTCTCGGCGTCCTTCTGCGAACGCTTCTCGGCGCGCTTCTCCGCGCGCTTCTCGGCCCGCTTCTCCGACCGCTCCGACCGCTTCTCGGCGCGCTCCCCGGGGCCCTTCTTCTTCTCCTTGTCCGCCTCGCGGTGCGCCGTGAGGGACGCGGCCTGGCGGGTCAGCGCCGCCTGCTGGTACGCGGCGGCCGGGGCCGGCGCGAGCACCGAGGTACCGCTGTCGCCCGGCTTCTGGTCGTCCTCGCCGACGATGTACGTCCCGTCGTCGCCCGAGTCGTCCCCGGAGTCTTCGGAACCCCCGGAGCCCTCGGCCTCGGAGTCCTTCGCCTTCCCGGCGTCCGCCTCTCCCCCGGCCGTCTTCCCCTTCGGCTCCTTCAGCGGACCCCCCGGCGTCCACCCCGCGTCGGCGAGCAGCGCCCGCGCCTCGGTGGTGTCCTGGTCGCCCAGGGCCCCGCTGTTGTCCGCGTACGCCTGCTGCCCGGCGAGGGCCAGGTGGCTGCCGACCGGCTCGGCGGGCAGGCCGAGCGGCGCGAGAACCGCCTTGGCGAGCTCCTCGCGGTCGAGCGCGCGGGCCACCGCGCGCCGCACCCGGTCGTCGGCGAGCGGACCCTCGGTGCCGTTGAGGGCGAGCTGGGTGTAGGCCGGTTCGAGGGACTTGCGGACGGTGTAGCCGCTCAGGCCCGTCTGCTCGGTGGCGTACTTCTTGATCGCCCGGTGGTTCTTGGCGCGGACCTGCTGCTCGGCCTCGGCCGCCTCCTCGTCGGAGCCCTTGGCGATCGCCCAGGAACGCAGCGCCTTGGCGGGCGTGAGGCGCGCCTCGGGGCCGTGACCGAGCGGGCCCTGAGCGCCCTGGTCACGGGCCGCGTTCGAGATGCGCTGCGCCTGCGGGGCGTCGATCTCGGCCAGGTCGACCTTCCCCGCCGCGAGCGACGCGGCCCGCGTGCCGCGCGGCACCTCGCGCAGGACCAGCTTGTCGAGCTTGGCGGGCCTGCCCCACCAGCGCGGGTTGCGGGTCAACGTGACCTGCTCCGCCTTGCTGCCGAACTCCTGCACCGTGAAGGGCCCCGCGCTCACCTTGAGCTTGCGCCGCGCGCCGTCGTTGAAGGAGTCGGGGGTGCCCATGACCTCCTTCGGGTACAGCGGCGAGAAGAGCGAACGCCAGTCCGCGTACGGCTTGTCGAAGGTGACGCGCACCTCCAGATTGTTCTCGCCGCGCTCGATCTTCTCGATGCGGTCGTACCCCGCGTTGCGTGCCGTCCAGTACGCGCTGTCCTTGCCGGACAGGGCGCGTTGCTGCGCCGCGAAGTCGTCGGCGCCGACCTCCCGGCCGTCGCTCCACACCGCCTGCTGGTTGAGCTTGTAGAGCACGACCTGCTTGGGCTCGCGCTCGACGATCTCCGCGGACTCCAGGTAGTCGGCGTTCCGCTGCGGCCTGCCCGTCGCGTCGAGCCGGAACATCGAGGGCAGGACCGCGCCGGCGATGCGTGACGTGCCCGCGTCCGCGTCCGACTGGAAGGAGTTGAGGGTCTGCGGCATCGCGTCGACCGCCCAGTTCATGGTTCCGCCGTCGGCGACGCGGTCGCGGGCCGCCGCGGCGATGTCCTGACCGGCCGTCGGGGTGCCCGCCTCGTCCTGTGAGCTGCAGGCGGCGAGGGCGGGCAGAGCCAGCACGCCCGTGGCGAGGAACACGGCAGATCTCAGTCTGGCGCGGTCTGGGGTCATGGCGGGAACCTCCGGGGCTCGCCCGGCCGCCCGCTACCAGGACCGGGCCGGGTTTGATCACGTTTGGCGGTATATGGAGCGTATATGGAGCTGATCACATCTATCGATCCACTGAAGGGGACGGGGCGCGGCCCGCGGGAGCGACACGGCGTGAGCGCGGCGGATGCCACTCGTGCGGCCCAACCCGGCCGCACCCGGCGTGACCGAGCGTGACGGCGGCCTCTCGCGCGCCCCGAAGCACGGTCCGGGCCCCGGCGTGCACCCCGGCGTGTTTCGGTGCGTGCGAGCCGGTAATCCCGGCAGATCTCTTCACAAGCCGGGATGTGACGCGCGACACTCGCAGGCGCATGAACGTTGCCGCCGCACCCCTGAAGTGAGGGCAAGTCATGGCTCTGCAGGATGATCTGACGGCTGTTCAGCGCTGCGTCGACGACCTGGTCCGCACCGTCGGCAAGCTGGAACAGCAGGTCGGCGAGGGTCCCCACGGAGGTCTGGCGGGGCTCGACGTCCGCCGCGTCCGTACGGACGCCGACCACCTGCGCGAGAGCGTCGCGCTCCTCCGCGCCGCGGTCTCCACGCCGGCCGCCGCCCCGCCGAAGCGGCCCGACCTGGTCACCATCCCCGATACGCCGTACGACAGCTCACTGTGGACGGACTCGGACGACGAGGGCCTCGGCGCGCACGACCGGCGTGCCCCTTGAGGCACCCCCGCCCTGAGCACTGCCGTCCCCCACCGCAGGACAAAGGAGTCGAGCCTCGTTGGCCACTGGCACGGAACCTCATCTGAAAAGCGGGCAGGATTCCGGCGGCGTGAGAGCGGCGACGCGCGCCGCGATCAGCGCTGCCCATCTGCGGACCGACCGCTGGTGGCTCGCGCCCGCCGCGACCGCCGCCGGACTCTTCGCCTTCATCGTCTACTCGACGTGGCGCGCCTTCGCGAACGCCGACTACTACGCGGCGCCCTACGTCTCGCCGTTCTACTCGCCCTGCCTCGCCGAGAACTGCGAGCCGATGCGATCAGGCCCCAACTGGGAGATCTTCGGCAGCTGGTGGGGCCTCTCCCCCGCGCTGCTCATCCTGATCTTCCCGCTCGGCTTCCGCCTCACCTGCTACTACTACCGCAAGGCCTACTACCGCGGCTTCTGGGCCTCGCCGCCCGCCTGCGCGGTGGCCGAGCCACACAAGAAGTACTCCGGAGAGACCCGTTTCCCGCTGATCCTGCAGAACATCCACCGCTACTTCTTCTACGCGGCGGTTCCGGTGGCGGGCATCCTCACGTACGACACCGTGCTGTCGTTCCGTGACGAGCACTACGAGTGGGGCCACATGGGCCTCGGCACCCTCGTGTTCCTGGTCAACATCGTGCTGATCTGGGCGTACACCCTCTCCTGTCACTCCTGCCGGCACATCGTCGGCGGCAAGCTCAAGCACTTCTCCAAGCATCCCGTGCGCTACCGCATGTGGCAGTGGGTCGGAAAGCTCAACGCCCGGCACATGCTGCTCGCCTGGGCTTCCTTGGTGAGCGTGGCGCTCGCCGACTTCTACGTGTATCTGATCGCGTCCGGCGTCTTCGACGATCCGAGGTTGTTCTGATGTCTCAAGTGGAGCGGCAGCAGTGGGATGTTGTCGTGGTGGGAGCCGGCGGCGCGGGCCTCCGGGCCGCGATCGAGGCGCGTGAGCAAGGTGCCCGTACCGCCGTGATCTGCAAGTCCTTGTTCGGCAAGGCCCATACGGTGATGGCAGAGGGCGGCATCGCGGCCTCGATGGGCAACGTGAACTCCGGCGACAACTGGCAGGTCCACTTCCGCGACACCCTGCGGGGCGGCAAGTTCCTCAACCAGTGGCGGATGGCGGAGCTGCACGCGCGCGAGGCGCCCGATCGCGTCTGGGAGCTGGAAACCTGGGGCGCCCTGTTCGACCGCACGGCGGACGGCCGCATCTCGCAGCGCAACTTCGGGGGGCACGAATATCCCCGCCTCGCGCACGTCGGCGACCGGACCGGACTCGAACTGATCCGCACGCTCCAGCAGAAGATCGTCGCCCTCCAGCAGGAGGACGAGCGCGAGTTCGGCGACTACGAAGCGCGCCTGAAGGTCTTCCAGGAGTGCACGGTCACCCGCGTCCTCAAGGACGGCGAGCGGGTGAGCGGCACGTTCTGCTACGACCGCGAGTCCGGCCGCTTCTTCGTGCTCGAAGCCCCGGGCGTCGTCCTTGCGACCGGCGGCATCGGCAAGTCCTTCAAGGTGACGTCCAACTCGTGGGAGTACACGGGTGACGGGCACGCGCTCGCGCTGCTCGCCGGAGCGCCGCTCCTGAACATGGAGTTCGTGCAGTTCCACCCGACGGGGATGGTCTGGCCGCCGTCGGTAAAGGGCATCCTGGTCACCGAGTCGGTGCGGGGCGACGGCGGGGTGCTGCGCAACTCCGAGGGCAAGCGGTTCATGTTCGACTACGTACCGGACGTCTTCAAGGAGAAGTACGCCCAGTCGGAGGACGAGGGCGACCGCTGGTACGAGGACCCGGACAACAACCGGCGCCCTCCGGAACTCCTGCCGCGCGACGAAGTGGCGCGCGCGATCAACTCCGAGGTGAAGGCGGGCCGCGGCTCGCCGCACGGCGGAGTCTTCCTCGACGTGTCGACGCGCATGCCCGCCGAGGTCATCCGGCGCCGCCTCCCGTCGATGTACCACCAGTTCAAGGAGCTGGCGGACGTCGACATCACGGCCGAGGCGATGGAGGTGGGACCGACCTGCCACTACGTGATGGGCGGCATCGCCGTCGAGTCGGACACGGCGGCCGCGCGACGCGTGCCGGGACTCTACGCCGCGGGCGAGGTCGCGGGCGGCATGCACGGCTCCAACCGCCTCGGCGGCAACTCGCTGTCCGACCTGCTCGTCTTCGGCCGGCGTGCGGGGCTGCACGCGGCGCGGTACGCGTCAGGGCTCACCGGGGCGGGCGCCAGGCCGGTGATCGACGACGTCCAGGTGGACACGGCGGCGGCCGAGGCGCTGCGGCCGTTCAGCGCGGAGGGACCCGAGGACGGGTCGACGCCGGAGAATCCGTACACCCTCCACCAGGAACTCCAGCAGACGATGAACGACCTGGTCGGCATCATCCGCCGCGAGGGCGAGATGGAACGGGCCCTGGAGAAGCTGGCGGAACTGCGGGTGCGGGCCAGGCGGGCCGGTGTCGAGGGGCACCGGCAGTTCAACCCCGGCTGGCACCTCGCGCTCGACCTGCGCAACATGCTCCTGGTCAGCGAATGCGTGGCGCGGGCCGCCCTGGAGCGCACGGAGAGCCGGGGCGGGCACACCCGCGAGGACCATCCGGGCATGAACCGCGACTGGCGCCGCGTGAATCTGCTCTGCCAGCTCACGGACCCGTCGGGGGGCCTCGCGGCCACGGACCCCGTGCGCGGCCAGATCGATCTGGTGCGGGTCACCACCGAGCCCATCCGTCCCGACCTGCTTGCTCTCTTCGAGAAGGAAGAGCTGGTCAAGTACCTGGCCGAAGAGGAGCTTTACGAGTGAGTACCACTACGCCGAGTTCACCGGGTGCTTCCGGGACGTCGTACGACGCGCGGTTCCGGGTCTGGCGCGGGGACGTCAAGGGCGGCGACCTGGAGGACTTCACGGTCGAGGTCAACGAAGGCGAGGTCGTCCTCGACATCATCCACCGCCTGCAGGCCACGCAGACCCCCGACCTGGCGGTGCGCTGGAACTGCAAGGCGGGCAAGTGCGGTTCGTGCTCGGCGGAGATCAACGGCCGGCCACGCCTCATGTGCATGACGCGGATGTCGGTGTTCGACCGCGAGGACGTCATCACGGTGACACCGCTGCGCGCCTTCCCCGTGGTGCGGGACCTGGTGACGGACGTCGGCTTCAACTACACGAAGGCCAGGGAGGTACCGGCCTTCGTACCGCCTGCGGACCTCGGGCCCGGCGAGTACCGCATGCAGCAGGCCGACGTGGACCGCTCCCAGGAGTTCCGCAAGTGCATCGAGTGCTTCCTGTGCCAGGACACGTGCCATGTGGTGCGCGACCACGAGGAGAACAAGGCTGCCTTCGCGGGGCCGCGCTTCCTGATGCGGGTCGCTGAGCTGGACATGCACCCGCTGGACGCGGCGGCTGAGAGCGGCCTCGACCGCAAGCAGACCGCCCAGGACGAACACGGGCTCGGCTACTGCAACATCACGAAGTGCTGCTCGGAGGTGTGTCCGGAGGGCATCAAGATCACGGACAACGCGCTGATCCCCCTGAAGGAACGGGCGGTCGACCGGAAGTACGACCCGCTGGTCTGGCTCGGCAACAAGATCCGGCGGCGGGGGGAGCGGTAGCTTCGCGCCGCTTGCCGGGGCAGGGGTTGGTGAGGTTGGTGGGGTTGTGGGGCTCGGGGGGCAATCCCCCGGGCCGAAGACTCGGGATTCGGCACCCGGCAGGCTGCACCCGGCACCCGGCAGGCGTCTGGCCCCCGCCCGAGGCCCTTCGGCCAGGGAACCCCCAGCCGCCGGGTCGCGCACCCCCCGATCCGGTCATACGCTCCCAAATGTGACGCCGCCCCCGCACCCGGCCGTGCGGGCGACAGCGGCAGCCACCGCACTGCTCACGTGGTGCCTGCTGCTCCTGTCCGCCCCCGCGGCACTCGCCGCCCCGGCCGACGATCCGGTCACGCTCTCCCGTGACGGTCAGATCACCGACAGACCGGGAGCACTCGGCGACCGCGAGGGCGCCACGGAGCGCGCGCTCGACCAGCTCTACGAGGACGGCGGTCTACAGCTCTTCGTCGTCTACGTACGTGACTTCTCCGGCCGCTCCGCCCGCGAGTGGGCGGACGCCACCGCCGAGCGCAACGGACTCGGTCAGGACGACGCGCTGCTCGCCGTCGCCACGCACGACCGCCAGTACGCCTACTCCGTGGACGCCGACTCCCGCCTCACCGAGACCCAGCTCCAGGAGGTCGCGACCACCGCCATCAAGCCCGCCCTGCGGCAGAACGACTGGGCGGGAGCGGCCATCGGCGCGGCGAACGGTTACCGCGCGGTCCTCTCCGGCCGCCCCGTCCCCACACCGACGCCCACTCCGGGTGACCCCGACCCGGGAGGCGGCAGCGACGACGACGCGGTCACCGGCGACTTGGTCCTGCCCATCGTGGTGGTCGGCGGCGCGGGCGCGCTCGCCGCGATCGCGTACAGCCGCCGCAAAAGGCGCACCACCACGCGTACGACACCCGGCGGCGGAGTCGGCGGAGGCGGCGGAAGCGGGGGCTGGGGCAAGGGGGCCGCGGGCGCGCAGCCGACGGCGCTGCCCGAGCTCGACAAGCAGAGCAGGCGGCTCCTCGTGGAGACCGACGACGCCGTGCGCACCAGCGCGGAGGAACTCGGCTTCGCCACAGCCCAGTTCGGCGACGATGCGGCGCGGCCGTTCACGGACGCCCTCGCGTACGCACGCTCCGAGCTGGCCAAGGCCTTCAAGCTGCGCCAGCAGCTCGACGACGCCTTTCCGGAGGACGACGCGACCAGGCGCGCCATGCTGGAGGAGATCGTCGCGCGGTGCACCGACGCGGGCAGGCGGCTTGACGCGGAGGCCGCGGGCTTCGACCAGTTGCGCGCCCTCGAACGCGACGCGGCACAGGCCCTGGAGCATGCCGAAGCGGCATTCCGGCAGGTCACCGGGCGTACGAGCGCCGCGGAGAGCACCCTCGGCACGATCCGCGAGCGGTACGCGCCGTCCGCGTCCGCACACCTCGTGGGCCATGTGCAGCAGGCGAAGGACCGGCTCGCCTTCGCCACGGCGCATCTCGCCGAAGCGCGGAAGGCCGTCGACGCGGGCGACAACGGCAAGGCAGCCGTCCATCTGCGGGCCGCCGAGGGCGCCGTGGACCAGGCGGGCACCTTCGTGGACTCCGTGGACCGCCTCGCAGGGGAGCTTGCCCTTGCCGCGGAGAAGCTCCCCGCCGCTCTCACCGAGACGGAGACCGACCTCGCCGAGGCACGCGGACTCCTGAAGGGCACCACGGCGGGGGCCCCGACGGCCGACCTGCACGGCCGTATCGCTCGCGCGCAGGCGGTGGTCGACGAGGTCCGCAAGACGATGGCGGCGGGCCCGCACGACCCGATCGACGCCCTGCGCCGGGTCGAGGAGGCCGACACGGTCCTGGACGAGTCTCTGACGGGGGCCCGCGAGGGCGAGGCGAGCCGCCGGCGTGCCGCCTCCCTCCTCGGCCAGGCCCTGCTCACCGCGCGCAGCGCCGTGGGAGCGGCGGCGGACTTCGTCGGCACGCACCGGGGCGGGGTGGGCAGCGAGGCCAGGACCCGCCTCGCCGAGGCCCAGCGGCACCTCTCGGGCGCGGAGGCCGCCGGCGACACCGATCCCGCGGCGGCGCTCGCGGAGGCACAACAGGCGGACCTTCTGGCCCGGCAGGCGCAACAGCTGGCCGAACGTGACGTACGCGGCTACGGCAACCCCTACGCGGGCGGCGGGCGCGGCGGCGGCATGGGCGGCGCGGTACTGGGCGGCATCATCCTCGGCGAGCTCATCGGAGGCATGGGCCGTGGCGCGGGCGGCCGAGGCGGTGGATTCGGCGGGGGCGGCCCCGGAAGCTTCGGGGGCGGCGGAACCCGGGGACGGATGGGCGGAGGCGGAAGGTTCTGAACCACCCGCGATGCCCCCGCCCCCGCCCCTACTGCCCCTCCGTACGTGTCCCGCCCTCTCCTCGTCCCCGTACTCCCACCAACCCGCAGAGAAGGAGCCCGGCATGGCTAAGCAGACGATCCTCGGACGCGTGGCCCAGCTCGCCAAGGCCAACATCAACTCCCTCCTCGATCAGGCCGAGGACCCGCAGAAGATGCTCGACCAGCTGATCCGCGACTACACGAACAACATCCAGGAGGCCCAGGAGGCGGTCGCGACCACCATCGGCAATCTGCGGATGCTGGAGCTGGACCACAAGGAGGACCAGGACGCCGCCGCCGGGTGGGGCGCCAAGGCGGTCGCCGCCAGCAAGAAGGCGGACGAGCTGCGGTCCGCGGGGAGCGCCTCGGAAGCCGACAGGTTCGACGGCCTCGCCAAGATCGCACTGCAGCGCCAGCTCCAGTCCGAGCGGGAGGCGAAGGACGCCGAGCCCACGATCGCCTCGCAGACGGAGGTCGTCGACAAGCTGAAGTCGGGGCTCGACCAGATGAAGATCAAGCTGACCCAGCTCACGTCGAAGCGGGATCAGCTGCTCGCCCGCGCCAAGACAGCGCAGGCGCAGAACCAGATGATGGACGCCGTCCGGAACATCGATGTCCTCGACCCGACCAGCGAGTTGCACCGTTTCGAGGACAAGGTGCGCCGCGAGGAGGCCAGGGCACTGGGCAAGCAGGAACTCGCCGCGTCCTCCCTGGACGCGCAGTTCGAGCAGTTGGACGCCATGGGCGACGAGGCCGAGGTCGCCGCCCGCCTCGCCGCCCTGAAGGCCACCACGTAGCGGCCCGCCACGCGACAGGACCGGCCGGAGCAGCCTTCCCGAGCAATCCGTCAGTACAGCCCTCCAGAGCAACCCTCCGGAGCAACCCTCCCCAGCAACAGCCCTCCCGAGCAGCGCTCAGACGCACCCCTCAGAAAAGGCTGAGCAGCGCCTCCGCCGCGTCCATCGGCTCCACCCCGCTGTCCGGCAGCGGCATCTCGAACCACACCGTCTTCCCGCGCGGCGTCCTGCGCGAGCCCCACGCGGCGCTCAGCAGACCGACGAGCTGGAGCCCGCGCCCACCTTCGTCCGTGTCGCGCGCCCGGCGGCGGCGCGGCTGGACGAGGCCCGCGTCCCACACCTCGCACACCAGGGTCCGGTCGAGCAGGAGCCGCAGCCGGATCTCGCCCTCGCCGTACCGCAAGGCGTTGGTGACCAGCTCGCTGACCAGCAGTTCGGTCGTGTCGCAGAGGGGTTCCAGGTCCCAGGTGCGCAGCTGCTCGCAGGCCAGCTCGCGTGCCCGGCCCACCGACTTCGGATCGCGCTCCAGCGTCCAGTCGCCGACGGCCTCGGCGGGCAGGCCCTGGATGCGCGCCATGAGCAGCGCGATGTCGTCCTCGCCATGGTGGGTGTCGAGGGTGTTCAGGACGTGATCGCAGACGTCCTCCAGGGCGGGCGCGGGGTCGTCGAGGGCTCGTACGAAGGCGTTCAGGCCCTCGTCGAGCGGATGGTCGCGGGATTCGACGAGCCCGTCGGTGTAGAGCGCGAGCAGGCCGCCGTCGGGCAGCTCGACCTCCACCTCCTCGAAGGGCTCGCCGCCCACTCCCAGGGGCATGCCGGGCGGTACGTCGAGCATGAGCGGGCTCTCGCCGGGCTCGACGAGTACGGGCGGCAGGTGGCCGGCGTTGGCGAACGTGCATCGGCGCGTGACGGCGTCGTAGACGGCGTAGACGCAGGTGGCGAGGTAGACCTCGGAGAGGTCCGTCTCGCTCGCGGACCGCGTCTGGCGGGCCGCTCTGGTGGCCTGCTGGGTGCCCGAGGGGTCGCCGAGGCCGCGGGCGATCTCGTCGAGCGCGGAGAGGACCTCGGCGGGTTCCAGGTCCAGGAGCGCCAAGGTGCGTACGGCGGTGCGCAGTTCGCCCATGGCGACGGCGGCGCGCAGGCCGCGCCCCATGACGTCGCCGACGACGAGGGCGGTGCGATGGCCCGGCAGCTCGATGACGTCGAACCAGTCGCCGCCGACCTCGGTGGCCGCGTTGCCGGGGAGGTAGCGGCAGGCGATGTCGAGGCCGGAGGCCTCGGGGTCGTCGGGCGGCAGCAGGGAGCGTTGCAGTATCAGCGCGCGTTCGTGTTCGCGGCGGTAGAGGCGCGCGTTGTCGATACAGACCGCGGCGCGCGCGGCGAGTTCGACGGCGAGGGCGCGGTCACGCTCTCCGAAGGGCTCGCTCCCCTTCGTACGGGAGAACTGGGCGAGGCCGACGACCGTGTCGTGGGCGACCATCGGCACGGCGAGCGTCGACTGGACGAGCCCGCCGGTGAGCCTGCTCGCGGACCCGTCGTCGGCGGCGGAGACGATCCGGGGGCGCGCGGCGCGCAGGGCGTCGGCGCAGGGCGAGGTGAAGGGGAAGCGGTGCACGGCGCCGACGTCTATGGGCTGGCCGCCGTCCGGGAAGGGCGCGTCCGCGACCGCGCTGGCGAAGGCCACGCGGCGCAGTTCGGCGCTTCCGTCGGCGAGACCCGGAGGGGTTTCGTCGCCGTCGAGCAGCCCTTGGTAGAGGTCGACGGAGGCGAGATCGCAGAAGCCGGGTACGGCGACGTCGAGCAGCTCGCGCGCGGTCGTCTCCAGGTCGAGGGAGTTGCCTATACGGGCGCCGGCCTCATTGAGCAGGGCGAGGTTGCGGCGGGCGTGGGCGGCCTCGCGGGCGGCGGCGTGCCGCTGGGTGACGTCGGTGCCGAGGCCCGCGATGCCGATGGGGCGGCCCGAACCGCTGTGTACGCGGTAGAGGTTGATGGACCAGTGGCGGCGGTCCTTGCTGCCGGGGGCGGGGCCCACGATCTGCATGTCCGTGACGGAGTCGCCGGTCTCCAGGACGCGCTTGAGGGCGGCCGCCATACGGTCGGCCTCGTGCCGCGGCAGGTAGTCGTGGACGGTGCGGCCGCGGTGCTCGTCGACGCCGCCCCCGAAGACGGCGGCGAAGCGGCGGTTGGCCCGCTGCACCTTCAGATCCGTCCCGAACAACAGGAATCCGAAGGGAGATTGGCCGAAAATAGCCTGCGACGCTGCGAGGTCGGTCTCGATCTGCCGGAGCGCCCGCACGTCGACAACGATGCAGACGGCGGACCGTTCGCCTTCCTCCGTCTCGGTCGGCATCACATAGACCTCCGCGATGCCTTCAGAGCCCTTGAAGGACCCCGCCGGGGCCGCGTCCCCCTCGTCCCCCTCGTCCTGCGCCGGCCCCGCCGCGGCCCCGTCGGGCCGCCCCGGCGCCCGGAACGGGACGGACCCGGTCCACTCCCTGCCGTCCAGGATCTCCGCCATCTTGCGGTGCCCGCTGCTGCGCAGCTCGGGCGGGACGAAGGCCTCGATCGGGTCCCTGCCCACGGCGTCGCGCGCGGGCACTCCGAACAGCCGCTCGGCCCGCAGGCTCCACTGGTCGATGAGACCGTCGGGGCCGATCGAGAACGAGGCCACTCTGATGTAGTCATAGATCGAACCGGGTGGACTGCTCTGCCACATCACGTCATCCGCAGCTTCGCCCCTAGCGTCACCCGACGGCCCGTCCTGCTCCGTCGCCTTCGCTGGTATCTCGCTCACGCGAACCGTCCCCTCCAGCTCACCACGTCCGGCACCGGTCACCGGATGCAGCTGCCCGCAGTATCCAGCACTACGGAGCCACGCCACACGGCGTTCACGATCACAGCACGGACTCAACCCTTTTTGGCCCGTGACTGTCTTGTGTCCGTCCTACGCTGCCAGTCTTCTAACCCGGCAGCACCAGCTCGAACCACACCGTCTTCCCCGTCTTCCCCGCACTGCCCTGTCGTGTCCCCCAGCGCCGCGACGCACGGGCGACCAGCTGGATGCCCCTGCCCCCCTCGTCATCAGGGGCGGCATCGCGCTCCAGGGGCGGTTCGGGAAGCGGATCGGAGACCTCCACGAGAAGGGTGCCGGGGGTACCGAAGGACTCGGCAGGGCGTACGAGTCGTACACCGATAGGGCCCGAGGCGTGCCGCAGGGAGTTGGTCACCAGCTCGCTCACGAGGAGGACGGTGATGTCACCGAGGGCTCCGAGGCCCCAGGCGCCGAGCTGCTTGCGGACGACGGCACGGGCCATGCGCACGGCGCCCGGCTCAGCGGGAAAATCCCACTCGGCACAGTCGCCTTCGGTGTCGATCACGCCGATCACATCCAGACCAGCAGCAGCGGACCCTTGTCCGGTTTCACGGGGTTAATGGGCACATACCCGATATCCCGGCGGAATTACCGCTTACCAGGGCGCACTGTGGCACGGACGGCGTAGGTGAGGCTCAAGCGCCGGGAGACATGACCTCGCACGCTCCCCCACACGGGGCTATCGGCACTCCGTCGCGGCGGCCACCGCGGGGACGTCCGCGTCGAGCCACTCCACCGACCAGATTTCGTCCGGCGAGAGCCAGCGCAGTTCGTCGTGGTCTTCCAGGGGCTCGGGGGCTCCGGAGCGGAGCTTCGCCGTCCACACCCACATGACGTACCCCGGCTTGAGCGGCCACTGTCCCGGCACTCTCGCGACCGGCTCGGCGTCGACGCCCAGTTCTTCGCGCAGCTCCCGCACCAGGGCTTCCTCGGGGCGCTCGCCGGGCTCGACCTTTCCGCCGGGCAGTTCCCAGCGGCCCGCGAGCTCGGGGGGTGCGCTGCGCCGCGCGGCCAGCAGGCGCCCGTCGTCGTACAGGGCGGCGCCCACCACGATCCGTTCCGTCATGCGCCGGAGCCTATGCGGTCAGCGCGCGCCGCTGTTCTCGCTCAGCTTCTCGACCCAGTAGAGGCGCTTGTGCCCGTTCTCGTCGAGGCTGTTCGCGATCTTCTCGGCCTCGGCCTTCGTGGCGTACCTGCCCACCCGGTAGCGGCTGCCGTTGTCGTCCTGACGTATCACGAGCCAGGGAAGTATGACCGTCCCGTCATTCATCGCACCCCTCCGCTCGCGCTCCCGGCGCGCGCCACGCCTCGATCGGTAAGGAAACCGCAATCCGCATATGCCCGAGCCTACGCCCGACCTTTACGGAGCGGATACGGCTTTGCACAAAGAGGTACGCAATTGGCCAAGGTTGAGGGGGCGCACTCCGACGAGTACGCCCCCTGTTGACACCGCGCCCGCGTCAGTCCGCTCGTGCACTCGCCACGGGTTGCACGGTCGGCACGGTCGGCACCGGCATGAGCACCGGCACGGACGACGGCGACGTACGGCAGACGTCCCCGCACTCCGCGTCCAGCGAGCAGCACAGGGAGCAGATCGGGCCCGACTGGACCGGGCAGTCCGCGATGTCCGGGAGTTCGTACGCCGTCTCGCAGACGCCGCACGCGTGCGTGGCCGTCACGTCGGGGACATCGACGCCAGGTCCGTTCACCGGGTTCGGGCGCGCCAGGTAGTACTTGCCCTTCGTCGCCCATGCGATCAGCGGGCCCAGGACGACGGCGAGACCGGCCGCGATGAACGTCGAGAAGGCTTCCGCGTACTGCCCGAAGAGGCCGAAGAAGGCCAGGATCGACACCACGGACGCGATCACCATCGAGCCGAAGCCCGCCGGGTTCACCGCGTACAGGTAGGCCCTCTTGAACTCGATGTACGGGGGGCTCCAGCCCATCCTCTTGTTGATGACCAGGTCGGCGGCGACGGCCACGATCCACGCGATGCCGACGTTCGAGTAGAAGCCGAGCAGCTTGTTGAGGGCCGCGAACATGTTCATCTCCATCAGCGTCAGCGCGATGGCGAGGTTGAGGAAGATGTACCAGACCCGGCCCGGATGCCTGTGTGTGACGCGGGAGAAGAAGTTCGACCAGGACAGCGAGCCGCTGTAGGCGTTGGTGACGTTGATCTTGATTTGGGAGACGATCACGAAGAGGGCCGCAGCGGGCAGCGCGAAGGAGCCGAGCCAGGGCTTGAGCGCCTCGATCTGCGGGGCGATCGGCTCCAGGGCGTGCGTCTTGCCGACGGCCTCCAGGGCCACGAACGCCAGGAGCGCGCCGCCCAGTTGCTTGGCCGCGCCGATGATGACCCAGCCGGGTCCCGCCGCGAGCACGGCCAGGTTCCAGCGCCGCTTGTTCTGCTCCGTCCTGGCCGGCATGAAGCGCAGGTAGTCCGCCTGCTCGCCGATCTGGGCGATGAGCGAGAGCGCGACCCCCGTGCCGAGCCCGAAGGCGAGCCAGGAGAAGCCGCTCCCGGCGCCCTCGGTGCCCCCGAAGGAAGTGAAGGCCCCCCAGGCGTCCGGCGCCTCGAAGGCGAGCACCACGAAGGGCAGCACCATGCCGACGAGCCAGATCGGCTGCGTCCAGGCCTGCACCTTGGCCAGGGCGCCCATGCCCCGGAAGACGATCGGGATCACGATGAGCGTCGTGACGAGGTAGCCGATCTCCACCGGGAGCCCGACGGCCTGGTGCATGGCCTGGGCCATGATCGACCCTTCGAGCGCGAAGAAGATGAACGTGAACGAGGCGTAGATCAGCGACGTCAGCGTCGAGCCGAAGTAACCGAAGCCCGCGCCCCGCGTCACCAGGTCCATGTCAAGGCCGTACTTGGCGCAGGCCCGCGCGATCGGGATGCCGGTGACGAAGATGATCGTCGCGGCGCACAGGATCGAGGCGAGCCCGCTGGTGAAGCCGTAGGTGAAGACGATGGACGCGCCGATCGCGAAGTCCGCGAGGTAGGCGATGCCGCCGAGCGCGGTCGACGCCACCATCGTCGGCGACCAGCGCCGGAAGGAGTGCGGCGCGTACCGCAGCGAATAGTCCTCGCGGCTCTCGTCGGCCGCCATCTTCGCGTAGCTGCGCTTGGGCGGCGGGCCTGCGTCGGCGCTGGTGTCGCGGGTGGCCGTATCCGTCATGTGGGTTCCTGTCGTCCGACCGGATTGCGGGTACGGGCGACGAAGTTAGGACCCGGACATGACAAGTTGCCGCAGGGCGTGATTGCTCCGGCGTTACGGAAGCGGGGCCGGCGTTAACTCGCGATCACGGCGGGCGGACGGGCCCGTCCGGAATCCGGGCGCACGCAGCGACATCCGGTCACTTCACCGGCAGGTGGTATGCGATGCGGTACCGGTCGGCGGGCACCACGATGTCGGCCGTCTCGACCGGCTTGCCCGACGCGTAGTACGTCCGCTGTACGACGATCACCACATGCCCGGGGACGCCGCCGAGCGACATGAGCTCCTCCGCGAGCCCCGGGCGCGCGCCGACCTCCTCCGCGACGTTGTCCACGACCACGTCGATGGCCGCCATGCGCTCGACCACTCCGCAGCCGCCGAGCGGCCCCTCCTCGGGGAGCATCACCGGGGTCCGTCCGGTGACGGCGAGGGGCTCCCAGGACGTGGAGAGCATCATCGCCTCGCCCGCGTCGCGGTAGACGTACTTCGTGCACATCACGCGGTCGCCGGTGCGGATGCCGAGACGCTCCGCGATCACGCTGTTCGCCTCCGCCTGTTCGCTGCGGGACTCCCAGGTGCCGCGCGCGCCGTCCTCCGCCTGCTCCTGGCGGAAGGGCGTCGAGCCGCCGGAGGCCCGATAGCCCGTGCGCGCCACGCGGCGGGGCACCGGTCGCTCGCGCACATAGGTGCCGGAGCCGGAACGCCCTTCGACCAGGCCTTCTGCCATCAGGACTTTGCGCGCCTCCAGGGCGACCGTGTCCGAAACCCCGTACTCTTCACGGATCCTGGCCTGTGAGGGGAGTCGGGTGTGCGGGGGCAGCGAACCGTCGACGATCTTCTTGCGGAGATCACCCGCGACGCGCAGATACGCCGGCTGCTCACCGAAAGTCACTGGCCACTCCCATCAGGTTGACAGACAGCAACAGCCTGGCAACCGTCGGTTGTTGACCGCAACCCAAGGCCAAGGAATCACCCGAAGTGATGATTTCTGGGTACGCAGGGCTTTACGCAGGAGCTTTCCGCGGCTATGGCGATCACATTCGCCGCACGGCCCGAACGCCGATGATCAGATACTCGTACCACGGATGTCGAGGAATCGGGAGATGGCCGCTCGCGCGATCTGGCTCCCCCATCCACCCCAGTTCACGTCGAAACAGTGGTCGGCCCAGGGCAGTTCGACGTACGTCGCGGGTGCCCCCGCCGCGTCGAGCCGCCGCGCCAGCTCCCGCGCCTGCGCCACCGGCACCGCCCGGTCCGCGCTGCCGTGCAGCAGGAGCGTGGGCGGAACGTCGGTCCGTACGAGCTTCGCGGGCGATCCGAGCAGGTAGCGGGCGGGCACGGCCTTCGCCGAACCTCCCATCAGCCGGGGGATCATGGGGTCGCCGCGCAGCGCCGTCCCCGCGATGAGGCGCCCCATGTCGGTCGGTCCGTAGAGGGAGATCACCCCGGCGACCGAGCTGTCACGCACCGCACAGGACGCCGGGACCCGGTCATCACCCTCCGTATAGGCGGCGGAGAGCGCGAGATTGCCGCCCGCCGAACTACCGGCGAGGACCAGGCGGTCGGGGTCGATGCCGTACGCGCGCGCGTGCCGCCGCACCCAGCCCACGGCGCACTTCACGTCGCCGATCTGGTCGAGCTGGGTCACGCGGGGCGCGAGGCGGTAGTCGATGTCGAAGACCGACCAGCCGCGCGCGTTGAACCAGCGGTTCCAGGCGGGGCTCTGGCTCCGGTGCCCCTTGTTCCAGCCGCCGCCGTGCACCCACACCACGGCCGGGTGCCGCACGCCCTCCCGCTTCGGCAGGGTCCAGAGGTCCAGCTTGCCGCGCCGCTCGCCGATGCGGGCGTAGCGGCGCGTGCGCTCGCCGTCGGGGGCCTTGGCGTAGTTGACGCCGTCGAAATAGGCGGTGGGGGCGAGGGATTGCCCGTGGGCCTCGGCGGTGCGGTACGCGACGGCGTACGGCATGACGCCGTACACGAGTGCGACGAACGCCGTAAGGACGGCGAGCCCGCCGCACCAGGGGTGCCGCCGCCCCGCCAGCGCGCCCGCCACCAGGCCGATGACCGCGGACGGCACGAGCACGAGCCCCCAGGAGGTGACCGCCGCGGCGACGAGCACCAGGAGCGGGATGCGGGGCAGCGGAGAGGCGACGAGCACGACGAGGGAGGCGTTCAGGAGAGCGACGACCACGAGAAGCCCGCGGGAGAGGTGCGCGAGGCACGAAACACCGGGCCGTTTCCCGCCGTTGCGGCTGCCCCTTCGGGGAGGGTCCGACGGCACGGGTCCCGGTGTGCGCTGGGCCGCGACGGTCGGCGTCATGACAGTCGTCACGCCGAAGAACTATCACAGAAGCGGACAAAAGGCCCTTAAGGTGACCCGCTGAGTGGTGGGGTATGCCCGCGAGTACGGTGCTCCTGATTCGAACGGGTCGGTCGATGCGGGGGAGTACGCATCGCGCGCGGCGCACGAGCGGGGGGACACATGGGCATATCCGCCGTCACGGTGAGAGCCGTCAACGGACTGACCGCGCACTGGGCCGACACGGCGCCCCCGCACAGCAGCACCGTCTTCTCCGCTGCGGGTGTGTGGCCCCTGCTGGCCTTCCTGGCGGCCGGAGCGCACGGCAAGGCCCGGTCCGAGCTGGCCGAGGCGATCGGCCTCCCCGCGGACCACGCGGGGGGCGCGGCGCGGCACATGCTGGAATCGGTCGGCGCGATGCGTGGCGTGGACGCGGCCATCGGCATATGGACCAAGCGCACGCTGGAGCTGCGGGAGCAGTGGCGGACAGGCCTACCCCCGGGGGCACTCGGCGTATTCACCGGAGATCCCGCGGTGGACACGGCGGCACTGGACGCGTGGGCGTCGAAGCGCACCGACGGTCAGATCGACCGCATGCCGCTCCACCCCGCCAAGGACACGGAGTTCGTCCTGGCGAGCGCGCTTGCCCTGCGTACGGAGTGGTTCCAGCCCTTCGCCGAGGGTGCCTTGTCGCCCGAGGGCGGCCCGTGGGCGGACCGCACGCTCGCGGCCCTCTATCGCACCACGTCACTCCTCGACCGCGTCGGCGTCGCCGAGACCCCGGCCGGTTCCGTCACGGAGCTGAAGGTCATCGGCGACACCGGAGTCGACGTCCATCTCCTCCTCGGTGAGGCGTCGATGAGCCCCGGCCAGGTCCTCGGCGCGGGCGTCGACATCCTCGCGCGTACGCGTGCGGTGATCCCGGGCCCTCGACTGCCGTACGGCGATGTCGGCCCCGGACTGAGCGTGCGCAAGGTGCGCAGCACGCGCCCCGTGCCTCCGGCACTGGACGTCACCACCGTGGCGTTCACGCTGTCGGCGCGGCACGACCTGCTGGCCCACCGCCCGCTGTTCGGACTGGCCACGGCCACGACCGACCGGGCTGACGGCCACTTCTCCGGCATCAGCCCGCTCCCCCTGGCGGTCAAGAAGGGGGCGCAGGCGGCCACCGCCACCTTCGGACCCCTCGGTTTCCGGGCCGCGGCGGTCACGGCATTCGATGCGTACGCCACGGGCATCCCGCACGAGCGCTACCTCACCACCGAGATCGGCGCCGTCTTCGACCGCCCCTTCGGATTCCTCGCCGTCCACCGCACCTCACGCCTCGTCCTCGCGGCGGGCTGGGTCACCGACCCGGAGCCTTTCCGCGAGGACGAGGAAGAGGAGGAACAGTAAGGGTCACTCAGAACTGCAGTCCCCAGGAGTCGATCTTCCCGACGTCCTGCGCCGCGTTGTCGCTCACCCGCAGATTCCACGTTCCGTTGGCCGTCTCGGACGACGCGTTCACCGTGTACGTGGTGTTGATGTCGTCCGAACTGCCGCCGGTGCCATAGCCCTTCAGCGTGTACGCGGTGCCGTCGGGCGCGATCAGCTGCACCCGGAGGTCACCCACGTACGTGTGCTTGACGGCGACCGGCACGCTCAGCGCGGCGGGGGCGGAGCCGGGGACTCCGCTGACGGTGATCGGCGAGTCGACCGTGGCGTTGTCGCTGATCGCGTAGTCGGTCGTGTTCTCGAACTTGCTGCCCGGCGGATTCGTCGAGCCGGTGCCCACGTTCAGGAGCCGGTTGGGCGAGCCCGTTCCGGGGCTGGTGACGACGCCCGTGGAGGCCGCGCCGACCAGGGCCGCGGACACCTGCGCCGGGGTCGCCGAGCGGTTGTCGGCGAGGTAGAGGGCCGCGGCGCCCGCGGTGTGCGGGGACGCCATCGACGTACCGGAGATGGTGTTCGTCGCGGTGTCGCCGCTGTTCCAGGCCGAGGTGATGGACGAACCCGGCGCGAACAGGTCGAGGACGCTGCCGAAGTTGGAGTAGCTCGCCTTGGCGTCGGTGCTCGTGGTGGCACCGACCGTGATGGCCTCGGTCACGCGCGCGGGAGAGCGCGTGGAGGCGTTGACGGATTCGTTGCCTGCCGCGACCGCGAAGGTGATGCCGGAGGCGACGGCGTTGCGTACGGCCGTGTCCAGGGCGCTGTCGGCGCCGCCGCCGAGCGACATGTTCGCGACGGCGGGCTTGACCGCGTTCTGGGTGACCCAGTCGATGCCGGCGACGACCTGCGCGGTGGTGCCGGAGCCCTGGTTGTTCAGGACGCGCACGCCGACGATCTTCGCCTTCTTGGCGACGCCGTGCAGGGTTCCGCCGACGGTGCCCGCGACGTGCGTGCCGTGGCCGTGGCCGTCCTGCGCGGTGTTGTCGTTGTCGATGGCGTCGTAGCCGTAGGAGGCGCGTCCGCCGAAGTCGCTGTGGGTGATGCGGACGCCGGTGTCGATGACGTAGGCCGTGACGCCCTCGCCGGCGGAGTCCGGGTAGGTGTAGGAGTTGTTCAGCGGGAGCGTCTTCTGGTCGATGCGGTCGAGGCCCCAGGACGGCGGATTCGGCTGGGTGGCGTCGATCGTGAACGTCCGGTTCTGTACGACGGACTCGACCGCCGGGTCGGCGGCGAACTTCCTGGCCTCGGCCGCGGAGAGCTCGACCGCGTAGCCGTTGAGGGCCTTCTTGTACGTGCGCTTGATCTCGGCGCCGTACTCCTCGGCGAGGGCCTTGCCCGCCTTGGAGCCCGCCTTCGCCTCGTCCTCGTCGAGGCTGACTATGTAGCTGCCCGGTATCGCGCCGGGGACTCCGGCGTTCTCCACCGTGCCTTGTGCCTGTCGCGGCTGCGCGGTCGCGGGGAGCGCGGACACGGCGCCGAGCGCCAGGGCCGCGACCACTGTCGCGCTGATCCCGGCCATTCTTCGGCGGGCATGACGCATCACTGCCATCTGAGGGGTCCTCCTCAATAGATGGTGCGTTGGTGGGGGGTGGTGCTGGAAGTGCTGGGAGTGCTGTGGGGTGCTGGGTGGTGCTCGCACGCTGTACCGGCGGCCACCGCACACATGCTGGTGGTGCCCGCGTACAGCGCCGGCGGAACCCGGGCAATTACCAGGTGCATGTCAAGCAACATGCCCTTTCTTGCCTCCGTCGCGACGAAAGATTGGCGGATCCATAGGAATCCCACAAGGGTCAGGACCGGACGCAACATGACCGCCACGCACCCGTCATGACACATCCGCCCCAACTGCCCCAACTAGCCTGCGGACATGACAGCCTTGCCGGATTGCTTCTGCCCCAGCGACGGTACCCGGGTCCCCGCGGGCACCCTCGCCTGGTGCTGCCCCGTCTGCCGCGGCCCGCTCGACCTGGACTTCTCCCCCAATCCCGCACCGCTGAAGTCCCTCGGCGGAAGGGTCAATTCCCTGTGGCGGTACGCGGAGTCCCTGCCACTGCCCGCCCCCGCGTTCTCGCTCGGCGAGGGCCGCACACCGCTCGTGCCGCTGGATGGCGCGATCTCGGCCAAGCTCGACTTCCTGATGCCGACGCTCTCCTTCAAGGACCGCGGCGCCGTCATGCTCGCCGCCCTCGCGCTGCGGCTCGCCCCGGAGCGGGTGATCGCGGACAGCAGCGGGAACGCGGGCACGGCGGTCGCCGCCTACTGCGCGCGGGCGGGACTCCCCTGCACGGTGTACGTCCCCGAGGGCACGTCACCGAAGAAGCTGGAGCAGATCGGCGCGCACGGAGCCCGGCTCGACGTCGTGCCCGGGGACCGCGAACGGACGGCGGCGGCGGCCCGGGCGGCGGCCGACGGACCCGGCGTCTTCTACGCCTCGCACGTCCACAATCCCTACTTCCTCCAGGGCACCAAGACGTACGTACACGAGCTCTGGGAGGACCTGGGCGGCCGACTGCCGGACGCGCTCGTCATCCCCGTGGGCAACGGCACCCTGCTGCTCGGCGCGGCCCTCGCGGTGCGGGAGCTGCACGCGGCGGGCCTGATCGCGAAGGCGCCCGCGCTGTACGCCGTGCAGGCCGGGGCGGTCGCCCCGCTCGCCGAAGCGTGGCGCACGGGCGCCGACGAGCCGCCGGGCACGACCCCGGTGTCAGCCACGCTCGCGGAGGGCATCGCCATCGCGCGCCCGCCTCGCGCCCGGCAGATCCTCCGTTCGGTCCGCGGTTCCGGCGGCGGCTTCCTGACGGTGACGGAGGACCAGATCCGGCACGCCCAGACGGACCTCGCGGGCCGCGGGTTGTACGTCGAGACGACCGCCGCCGCCTGCTGGGCGGCGGTACGGGACGGCGCCCTCGGCGACCGCACGGCCGTGGTGCCGCTCTGCGGGGCGGGCCTGAAGTCCGGCCTGGCCACGAACTGACGCTCGACACAAGCAAGTTGACGGTGCACCACCAAAGTTCAAGCTCCGCGCCCCGAATGGCCGGAGACCTGCCTCGGGCGGGTCTGTGGCCGTACGCTTGTCGGCACCATCGATACGCGAGTGCTGACTGCTGAACTGCTGGTGGCGATCGGGGAGGTCACGGGGGTGGAAGGGCGCAGCCCGGCGAGGGTTCGACACGAATTGGTCGCCGACATCGTCGACGTCTTGCAGGAATCGGGCACGGTACGACAGGAGAACAGCGCCGACATATGGGTGCGCATGCTGAGCGACGAGCTGGAGTGCCCCGTGCAGCCGCTGCGCGGCGCCGCGCTGCGGCCCTGGCTCCTCGACCTGGTGGAACGCTGCACGGAGGTCTCTGACGGGCTGCCGTGCCTGGTGCGCTGCCTGAAGTACCTGGAGCAGCAGTCGTCCGCCGTTCTGGCGCTGATGCGGCTCGTGGACGAATGGGAGGCCGTGGAGTTCTTCGACGGCGCCGACCTGTACCCCCTCCAGCCGATCCTGCGGGACATGCGCTCGTCGGCCATGCTCGCCACACTCGCCCGGCGCGCGAGCCGGTCGCGCACCCAGGAATTGCCCGCGTGGTGCGACACGGGGTGGGCAGTCTTCCTACGACTGGCCGGCGACAACACCGCCGCGAGGGAACTCCCCGTGAGCATGGCGTTCCTGGCCCTGGCCGCCGAACGTCTCGTGGAGGACGGACTGATGGAGGCAGCGGAGACCCTGCGTCGCTGGAACCGTCAACAGGCCAGGGCATGGGGCCTCGAGGAACAGATCATCGACTGGCAGCGCAGCGGACTGACCCAGCAGGCCCCGCCGCCCATGGTGCCCGCCTATCTGATGATCCAGTTCGAGCCCGACGGAGTGGAGCCCGACCGCTATTTCCTCTCCCACTGGCGGCAGTCGGACGCCGACGGCTGGCATCCCGTGCCGGGCGAGACCGTGCACCTGCACCGCGACGAACTGCCCGCCGAGGTCGAGGGACTCATCGAGCAGACCGAGGAGCGCTGGGCGGACCTGCGGCAACCGGTCGTACTGGAATTCATCCTCCCGTGGGAATTGCTGGGCGAGCCGGTGGAGTGGTGGCACAAGGAGTCCTCCTCCCCGTCGCCGACCCCCCTGGTGATGGACTACGCGGTGCTGATCCGCAGTTTCGAGCGCCTGCGCAAAGCCGCCTGGCACCGGCCCTGGCACAAGAAGTGGCGGCAGCTCAAGGAGCAGCCCGCCGACAGCCACTCGTACTTCAACCCTCCCGGCCAGTCGCATTTCCACCTGGAGCGCGAGCTGAAGGAGGACGACCACGCGGTCTGCCTGGTGCTGAGCCAGCCGCCCGGCACCGACTCGCCGACCGGCCAGCAGGAGTTCATGGCCGGCCTGCGCGCGGGGGTGCCCGCGATGATCTGGCACCGGGGTGACTGCGGCGACCCCGCCTTCAAGGAAGCGGTCGCCGAGATGGTCCAGGACCGGGGCCTCGCCAGTCTCGTCTCGCGCGCCGGAAACTGGCGCAAGGAGGCTCTGGCGCTGGGCCCCGAGGGCTGGGACAACCACGTGGGGCGCCATCTGGCGATCCTGGTCGACGACCCGGAACGCAGACCCGGCCCGCCCGGGCCCGACCGTGCGACGGTGACGAGTTGAACGGGCCCGCCGGCCGCCCGACCATGGCAGTGAACCTTCCGCACACGGCGACAGGGGGTGCCGCGCCATGAACCAGCCGGCCTCCGCTGCCGTGCGGCTGCCACCCGCCGGGCGTGCGAGGTGTCCCGCCGGGGACGCCGCGCTCCCCGCCGGGGACATCGCGCTTCCCTCCGGAGGCACCCGGCTTCCCGGCGGAGGCACCCGGGTTTCCCCCGCGGCCACGGCTTTCCCTGCCGGGGGCGCGACTTCTAGCACGATTTACGCGCTCTTAGGCCCATGCCGCCGTACCCCCTTGCTTGCAGTGCGGGCGCACTGTCACGCTGCGCCTGTGGATGTCACGCACGCCCGCGCTCTGCGGGACTCCGCACAACTGTCCAGGCCGCCACGACGCCTTGAGGGCGCATATGCATGACGACTCAGGACAGCGGCAAGGACCGGCCACGCGGGCACGGCGTGAGGCCGCGTCCGTTCTCGGCCGGCTCGGCCATGCGAGGCCCGGCCCGTCGGGCAGACAGGACCGCGCCGAAGCGGTCCTCGTCATCGACGACCACCTGACGATGAAGGTGTGGGACCAGGCGGTCGGCGACCTTGTCGACGAGCTGAACCGCCAGGGGGACTTCGCGCGCGTACGCGTACTGCGCCTGCGCGGCACCGACGAGACCGATCCCGCGCGCCTCGGCCCCGAGGAACCGCTCGGCAGCGCCGGGGACGTGCGGCGCGTGATCCTCGTGCTGACCGACGGCCTGGCCGCCGGCTGGCGCTCCGGTGCGGTCATGCCGCTGCTGCGCGCCTGGGGGCGGGGCGGCCCGGTCGCCGTGGTGCATGTGCTCCCCCAGCAGCTGTGGTTCCGTACGGGCCTTGACGTCTGCCGGGTCAGGCTGCGCGCCGCCCGTGCCTGGGCGGCCAACAAGGAGCTCGACTGGGAGCTGCGCGAGGCCCCGGTGGAGACCCACGACCCGCAGGAACCCGAGCCGGAGGCGGACGCCGTACTCGTACCGGTCCTGGCGCTGACCAACCGCTGGGCCGAGGTCTGGACCCAGCTCGTCACGGGGCCCGAACCGCGGTGGCTGGAGATGTCCGCCATCCGGGCGCGGGAGTGGAAACGCCGCCCCGACGCGGCGCGCGCCCTGCCCTGGACGGACGACGTGCCCGACCCCCTGAGCACGGTGCCCGCCGCGGAGCGCGTGTCGGACTTCCGCGCCGGCGCCTCACCCACGGCTTTCACCCTGGCGACACGCCTGGCCGCGGTCCCCCTGAGCCTCCCGCTGATCCGCAAGGTCCTCGCGACCACACCGGGGGCGGGCCCGGTGCACGCGTCGGAGCTCCTGATGAGCGGCCTCGTCCGGCCCAGCGGCGCGCGGGGAGAGGACATCGCGGACGTGGCGTTCTCCTTCGCCCCCGACATCCGCGAGGAGCTCCTGGCGCTCGGCCGCCGCAGCGACACGGCACGCATCCTGCACGACGTACGCGCGCTGCTGGCAAGCGACGGCACCGAGGCCGCCGCGCTGCTGCCCTCCCCCTCGGAACCCCTGGACACCCTGGCCATGCCCCGGGTGAACAGTCGCAATATCGGCTTCCTCCGCGTGGAGCTCGCCGCGCTGAGGGCACTCTCCGGACGTTTCATGCAGCGCGCCGCCCTGCTGGCAGGGGTACTTGGCTGGCACGATCGTCGATACGCAGTAAGCCTGGAGAAAAGCGGTGAAATCCCCCTCTCCCGGCCCGATCCTGAAGGAGCATCGGTGATGTCGACTACGCCCCAGCAAACAGTGGAGGGGGACCGCACATCACAGCCGCGCGTCTGGGGAAACCTACCGCCGAGGAACCCCAATTTCACCGGCCGTACAGAGCTCCTCGAACTCCTCGGCGAGCGCCTGCGCGAAGGCACGACCACGGTCCTGCCCGAGGCGATCCACGGCATGGGCGGCGTGGGCAAGACCCAGCTGGCCATCGAGTACGCGTACCGCCACCAGGGCGAGTACGACATCGTCTGGTGGATCCCCTCCGAGCGGCCCGGCCAGATCGGTCAGGCCCTGGTGGAACTGGCCGGGCGCCTGGGCCTCGAGACCAGCACCGAGGCGAACATCGCGGGGCCCGCGGTGCGTGAGGCGCTGCGCGAGGGCCGTCCCTTCTCGCGCTGGCTGCTGATCTTCGACAACGCCGACAACCCCGAGCAGGTCCGCCACTACTTCCCCACCGGGGGAAACGGCACGATCCTGGTCACCTCCCGCAACCGGCGGTGGGGCCTTGTCGGCGGCTCGCTCGAGGTGGACGTCTTCACCCGCGAGGAGAGCAAGCAGCTCCTGCGCCACTCCGGGCCGCCCCTCCAGGAGGAGGAGGCCGACCGGCTCGCCGAGGCGCTCGGAGACCTGCCGCTCGCCCTCGAACAGGCCGCCGCGTGGCGTGCGGAGACGGGCATGCCCGCCTCGGAGTATCTGCGCCTCTTCGAGAACAAGCGCACCGAGCTCCTGGAGACGTCCCCGCCCCCGGACTACCAACTCCCGGTCGCCGCCGCCTGGAACGTCTCCCTGGACCACCTGGAGACCCGCAGCCCCTCGGCCCTGCGCCTGCTTCAGCTCTGCTCGTACTTCGCCCCCGACCCGATCTCGCG
The DNA here is from genome assembly GCF_014649775.1 of Streptomyces longisporoflavus. Taxonomy (GTDB): domain Bacteria; phylum Actinomycetota; class Actinomycetes; order Streptomycetales; family Streptomycetaceae; genus Streptomyces; species Streptomyces longisporoflavus. Next base: position 367,668 of record NZ_BMTR01000007.1, read on the forward strand.
GTCCATCTTCTCCGGCCTCGGGAACAGCAGCATCTTCCCCGAGCTCGACGCGACCCTGAACGACCCGATGCGGCTCGCGCGCGCCATAAGGGAAGTGAACCGCTACTCCCTCGCCCGCATCGACCACCGTACGAACTCCATCGAGATGCACCGCCTCGTACAGCTCGTCCTGAACAACCGCATGACCCCCGAGGAACAGACCCGCATGCGCCACGGCGCCCACACCCTGCTGGCCGCAGCCGACCCGAAGGCGCCCACCACGGCGGCGAACTGGCCTCGCTACGCCGAGCTCTACGGCCACGTCATCGCCTCCGACGCCATCAAGTCGGACCAGCCCTGGGTGCGTCAGCTCGTCATGAACGTCGCCCGGTACCTCTACCACTGGGGCGACCACGAGGTGTCGCTCGACTTCTCCGAGCAGGCCTGGGAGACGTGGCAGAGCGTCTTCGGCGAGGAGGACCAGCAGACGCTGCTCATGGGGCAGTGGCTCTGCTACATCTACTGGGTCCTCGGCCGGCACGGCGAAGCCGTCGAACTGGTGGCCAAGCTCAAGGAGATCTACGAGCGCACGGCGCCCCCGGGCCGCGAGGACGTCCGCGAGGACGCGCTCGCCGCGATCGGTCTGGAGGCCGCGGTGCGCCGCGTCGAGGGCGAGTTCGCCCTCGGCGCCCAGCTGGACGCGACGGTCTACGAGCGGGCGCGCAGGGCCTTCGGCGAGGAGGACCCCACGACGCTCGACGCCGCCCACAACCTCGGCACGAGCCTGCGTCTGGTCGGAGACTTCCGCCAGGCCCTCGAACTCGACGAGAGCACCCTCGCGCTGCGTCTGCGCGTCCTTGGCCAGGATCACTCGCGGACCCTGATGACGGAGAACAACGTCGCCATCGACGTACGCGAGAGGGGTGACTATGTAGGTGCAAGGGCCCGCCAGCAGGCCGTCCTCGACGCCTACCGCGACGTGTTCGGCCGTGGCAACCCCTCGACCATCCACACCATGCGCCAGCTCAGCGAGGCCGCCCGCAAGGCCGGCGACCACGCGCAGTCCCTGGAGCTCGCCACGGAGGCGTACTCCAAGTTCACCCGCCGGTACGGCGACACCCACCCCTCGTCGCTGTCCGCCGCCCTGACCCTGTCGGTGGCCCTGCGCCAGAACGGCGACCTGAACGCGGCCCGCGAACGCGGCATCAAGGCCTGCCAGGAGTACCGCAACATCTTCTCCCCGCAGCATCCGCATGTCCTGTCGGCGGACGTCGACCTCGCCGTCACCCTGCGCCTTCTCGGCCAGCCCGGTGAGGCGAAGCGTCTCGACGAGGCCGCGCTCGCCTCGCTGACCGAACGCCTGGGCGAGGCCCACCCCATCGTCCTGGCCACCGCCATCAACCTGGCGAGTGACCTGGCGGCGCTCGGCGACCACCACGCGGCCCGCGAGCTCGGGCGGCGGACGCTGGAGCACTGCCGCGTCACCTTCGGCGACGACCACCCCACCACGCTGGCGTGCGCGGGGAACCTCGCGATGGACCTGATCGAGCTGGGCGAGGAGGCCGAGGGCGCCGCCCTGCGCGCCGACACCCTGGCCCGCATGGAACGCGTACTCGACGCTCCCCGGCTCCTCGTGGAGCCCGGCACCCCGCACCCGGCCACACTCCAGGCCAAGGCGGGCCAGCGGGCCAACTGCGACATCGACCCGGTGCCGCTGTAACCAGGCCGGCAACCAGGCTGTGAGCGAGGGCGAAGGGGCGGGTGGCACACACCCGCCCCTTTCGCCTGCCCGACCGAGTTCGACCGGCCGACCAAGCCTGCGTCAGCCGCCGTGCTCCCGCGGACCCCGTGCGCCCCGTGCCACCCACTCCGCGAGCAGCACCGGATCGGCCCCCTGACCCGTCGCCTTCTCCAGCGCACTCTGCACGGCCCACGTCCGCTCCGGGAAGCTCCGCAACAGCCGTGCGGCGCTCTGATGTGCCTTCTCACCGGCGAGGGCACGCCCCAGCCCGGCCCAGGCACCGGGCGGCGCCCCCTTGGCGGCAAGCCGCGCGGCGAAGGCGTCCCGCGCCCCGGCACGGTCACCGCGCGCGAGGAGGACATCGGCGTCATCGGCACCCCGGGCGTCCCCCGCGTCCTCACCGGCGCCGGTGAGGACGTAGCGGGCGAGGACGGCCTCGGTGTCCAGGAACTGGGCCTCGGAGTCCGGTACGAGGACGGGCTCGCCGGCGAGAGCGGGCGGGGGACGCTCGTCCCCGCGCTGCCAGGCCCGTACGGCGTCGTCCACCGCTGCGGCGGGCGGCCGCAGATGGTGGGCGCGCCAGCGTGCCCGGTGCCCGGCCGCCACTTCCCGGGCGAGGCGCAGCTCCGTCTCCGGCACCGCCTCGTCCAGCCACGCGGCGCAGCTCTCGTGCAGGGTGTCGAGGAGGCGCCGCCCCAGGGGCGTCAGCCGCTCGTGCGTGCGCACCAAGTTCACCGTCGACCACACCTGCGTGCGCCACAGCGCGAACTCGAAGTGCGCCAGGGAAGCGTGCGCGGCGTCGGCTGAGTGCCGGTGGGCGCGCCAGAACCTGGCGACCCCCGCGAAGGCGTAGATCCCTTGCAGCAGGCCGCCGAGCGGGCGTGGATCGTCGCGCCACGGAGCGTAGAAGAGCTCTTCGGGACCGTGGGCGGAGTGGCTCGCGTTCAGCGGGCGCAGCCGCATCAGGCCGCCCAGTTTGATGTGCTGGAACTCGTGCACCAGGGTGGCGGCGAGCTGCGGGGCGTCGTCCGGCCGCGAGGCCATGACCCCGCCGAAGGCGTCGCCCGCAGTCACGCTGTGCGGCCGAAACCTTTCTCTCGCCGGGGTGGGGGTCACCGACATCAGCCCGGCGCGCATCGCCTCGGCGCTCTGCGGTTCGTCGCGCAGCAGGATCTCCCACGCTTCGGTGAGCATGGTCTGCCATGCCCGCGCGTCCGCGGGGGTGAGGAGGAGGGGTTCGCTCGGGCGCGGGAACGTGCGGTAGGGGTCCAACTCATCGAGCGCGATCCGCAGCTGCTGCCCCGGCTTTCCCGGGGCGACCCGCCGCACAGCACGCCATCCGCGCGCGCCGTTCCGTGCCCCGGGGGCTCCTGCGCCGGAACCCACAAGGACCGTGCCCTGTTCGCCGTTGATCCGCACCTGTCCGTCCCGCGCCTCGACGCGCGCGGTGCTCCACGGCTCCGTCGCCCCGGTCTCCGCACAGCCCAGCTCCGCACAGCCCAGCGTCGGCAGGAACGCGATGCCCCGGCTCACCGGCACGGCGATGGAGAAGTCGAGACCGGCCCGCGCCCCCGCCGACGCGGCGAGCGCGGACAAGTGGCCCGTCACCACCCACAGAGGCGTGTCCTCCGCGGGGGCGCCCCGGAGCCGGCGCAGCGCGAGGGAGAGCCACATCCCCGTGCTCGGTGACATCAGTACGTCGTCGAAGACATCCGGGTCCGTCCGCTGGGCGCGCTTCAGGAGGGACCAGGCGTCGCCGTACGAGAGGGCTGCTCCGGCCGGGGGCAGCGCTCCGTTCCCGGCGAGGCCGTCGTGCAGCGCCCGCAGCAACAGCATGCGGCGGCTGCGCTCGGCGGCGAGGAGCTCCTCCACCACGGCCCGGCCGCCCTCACCCCGCGCGAGGTCATGGAACCCGGCGACCGAAAGGCGGTGCAGCGGCAGTGCCACCGGGCCCGTGGGCCTAACCGACATGGGCTGCCTGCCACGGCGCCGGGGCGGTCCCGTCAGTCAAAGCGGGACGGCCCTCCGTACGTATTCGTGATGGCCTGGGCGTCATCGATGTGATCAAGCAGGGGCCCGAGCGCCCCCTCGATCGCACTGCCGTCCAAGGAAAGCAGCGCTTCAAGAGAAACCCCCGAGAGATCTACGAGATCGGACTCGACGGCAGGCATCGATCGCTCCACGGCTGCCAAGTCCCCTCCCGTGATTCCGTGCATGCGCAGTCCCTTTCTCCCTCATCATGACCCAGCACGGCACGCTGCGAAACCCCGCATCCGAGCCGTGCCCGACATCAAGTCAGCTGTGCCGCTTGGCCAGTTGAGCCGCTTCCCGGTCGACGCGGTCCACTTCCGCCGACTTCCCCTCCAGGAGCCGTACGGTCTCCAGGAGCTGATCGAGCGTGCCCCGGTAACGCAGACAGGTGCGCACGATGCCGTAGATGTCCATCCTCAGCCGGGCGTCCCTGGGGCGGTTCGCGGCGATCACCGCGTCGATGCTGGAGAGCACCGTGCCCAGGCCGTTCGGATCGCCGAGCACGGGCACGTCCACCAACGCGTCCACGAGCCCGAGGAGTTCACGCAACGGCAGGTCAGCGGGGAGATCGACCAGGCTCACGGCGGCCTCGGGGCCCTGCGGATCCCCTGCGGAAGCGAGGCCTCCACGCAGCGGCAGGCCCGCGTCCAGGTGGAGGCGCTCCAACTCGGCAGGGGTCAGCGCGTCGTACCAGTGCTCCACCCTGCCGGCCGCGAGCCGGCCGAGGCCGTCCGAGCGGTGGTGAGCGCTGATCACACCGATGACGGCACCGCCTGACCAGACCACCGCGCCGGACATCCCCTCCCAGGGAGAACGCTCCGGTTCGGGGTCCGCGCGCGGCGCGAGAACGGCCAGTTCGAGTGTGCCCTCGCGACGGTTGGACAGGACGGAGACCGTCCCCGAGGCATGGCAGGAGTCGCGGTACTGGCCCGGAGCCCCGTCGTCGAGGAGGCGCATGCTGCTGTCCCGCAGCTTGAAACGGGGAAAGCCCATCGCGCTGACGGGGAGCACGACGTCGCTTTCGGGTACGGCGGCGTAGCGAGGGCTCTCGACAGGGGCGACGCCGGCCGGCAGCTCCGTGATCTCCAGGAGGGCTACGTCCACCGCCTCGGCGAACAGCACGACGCGTACGCCGGCGCTCCACTCCCCCGGCAGATCGGCGTCGAAGCGCACCCGCACCGACGCCACCGGGTCCTCGACCACATGGGCGGCGGTCAGCACGTGCCTGTCCCCCACGCGGTAGCCGGACCCGCGCCGCCCGCGATGTCCGCCCGGCCTCTCGACCAGTATTTCGGCGACCCGCGCCGCCTCAAGTCCCCCTGGTACCGACATCGCCCGGGCGCTCAGCGCTCGTTCTCGGCCTGGTCGCCGCTGACCTGTGGCCGCCGGTCGGAGCCGCGTACGCGGGGTTCCAGGCTGAGGGTGACGCGATGGGTGGTGCTGGTCGCCCGCTGGCCGGAGGCACCTGCCTCGACGACCCAGAAGCGGATTTTGCCGTCGGCCGAATCGGACCGCTGCACGGCGAACTCGGCCTCAAGCTGTACGGGACCCAGTTCAAAGCGCAGTGCTGCGCCCCCGGGGCCACCAGCGTCCTCGGCGTCCTGCGCCGCGGCCATGGCGGCGGCGAGTTCTCCGCGTAACTGCGCGATCATGTCGGCGAGTTCAATCACGCCGGGCCTCTACCCCCGGCGGGTCGCCCCCACACTGCGGAGGCGACCCGGGGAGGGCCGAAGGGGCCGGCCGGCACGACGACGGCCGGCCCCTGTCGGGGTCTCAGCTGTTGTTCGTGCCGTTGCCCGACAGCGCCGGGATGTCGGAGAGGATGTGCGACAGCGGCTCGTCGCCCTTGGCCTGCGTCGAGTTCTCGGTGCACTGCTGGTTCTGCGGCGCCGACAGGATCGGGATGTCCTGGACGGCGATCGGCACCAGGCCCACGAGGGCGCCGATGTTCGCCTTGACCGGCAGGCCGATGCAGGGCTTGTTCAGCGTGCCCTGGACGAGGGTGAGCTGGGGGCTCTGGCTGCCCTTGGTCGCGGAGTTGCCGAACGCCGTCTCGGCGCCGTTGCCACTCAGGGACGTGGTGCCCTGGTCGTCACCGATGGCCAGGGCCTGGGGCGCCATGCCGGCGGAGATACCGGCGACAGAGGCGGCGATGGCCGCGGATGCCAGGAGCTTCTTCATTTTGATTCCCTTCAAGAGCGGGCTCCGTTGGCAGAGCCGTCGTGATGATCAACTGTCTGATCGGGGGATGGTTTCGACCTATGACCCGGTCGGCCTAGTAATCGGACGGCCGTCAACGGCACGCCAGGGTGTGACCGCGGACGGTTGCCGGGCTGCCGAACCTCGGCGGATCGCTCAGCCTGGCCGTGGAGTCGGGGCGGGTCAGGGGGCGATCGCCGCCGAGCGCCCTGAATACCTTGGTGGCCTTCGCCCGGTCCCATTCGAGAGCGCCGTTCAGCGACGTGCTGAAGCCGCTGACCGGCACCGTGGTGAACTCCATGGACGACGGCGGAATACGCTCCACCACGCGGGCGAGCGACAGGAGTTGCCGGGCGCTGAACCCCCGGTCGGTCCGCGCCGCGCCGACCAGCGACCGGCTCAGCCGGGCCGCCCTGAGCGGATCGGCGAGGACGTTCTGGGCACGTACGCCGCGCAGCGCCCCGATCAGGAAGCGCTGCTGGCGCTGGATCCGCCCGAAGTCGGCGCTGTCGTCCACGTGGCGGGAGCGGACGTACTGAAGTGCCCGGCCGCCGCCGAGCCGGTGGGTGCCGGGCGCGAGGTCCAGCTTCGTCGTCTTGTCCCTGAGCGGGCGGGGCGTACAGACCTCCACGCCTCCGACCGTCTCCACGCTGTCCATGAAACGCCGGAAGTCGAGTTGCAGGTACCGGTCGACGCGGACGCCGGTCATCCCCTCGACCGTACGCACGGACAGCGTGGGGCCGCCTTGCGCGTAGGCGCCGTTGATCTTTCCCGGATGTGCCGCGCGCATCGCTCCCGTGGCTTCGTCGCGGTGCGCGGGGATCTCGGCGTACGAGTCGCGGGGGATGCTGACGACGCTGACGCGGTCCCGCGCCCAGGACACGTGGACCAGCATGAGCGTGTCCGTGCAGTCGCAGGCGACACCGCCCGCGTGGAACTTCCGCTTCTCCTGGCGCGTGATGGTGTCGCGGCCGTCCGTCCCCATCAGCAGGATATTCATACCTCTTCCCTCTTCCGGTCGGTTCTTCATGTCGCCGAATACGTCGACGCGTTGGACGGGAGAAGGCAGCGCGGTGGCGCTTCCCATTCCAGCGGCGGCCGCGACGAGAAGAACCCCCGGAACGGCGAGACGCAGCCGGCGCGCCCGCCGCGACCCGGTGGGTGAGAAGAGGTGAGTGAGCAAGCTGATCTCCGCTGCGGGGGAACCGGTACGGAGAAACCGTAAATCGCTCTACGGGGCGCGGGTGCGGGATCTTCGTGGCGCGCACGAACAACAACTCGTTCGACCTAAGCCGTTCGGTTTCGCTCCGAGCCGTTCGGTTTCGCTGGTTTTCGCAATTGGAACAGATCGCTCGACACACGCCCGTCGATGGCGAGGGAATATGGCTGACTTCAAGCAGCAATGGAGGCGTCAGGGCCTCATCCCATTGAGCAGAACTTCTCCGGAACGCCGCGTCGAGGATCCCATCTACACGTCGTTGCAGGATTCCTGGGAAAGGCAGGGAAAGACAGTTCCGGGCCGGCCCGACCAGGAATGGCAGGCCCTTGTGGCGCGCGACCCCTGGCCACGGGGCTGACGGCCGGGCGCGGTTGCGCACGACAGCGGGCCGCCGGTGAACGGCGGCCCGCTGAGCGCTGTACGGGAGATCAGTCGTTGTTCGTGCCGTTGCCCGACAGGACCGGGATGTCGGAGAGGATGTGCGACAGCGGCTCGTCGCCCTTGGCCTGCGTGGAGTTCTCCACGCACTGCTGGTTCTGCGGCGCCGAGAGGATCGGGATGTCCTGGACGGCGATCGGCACGAGGCCGACGAGGGAGCCGATGTTCGCCTTGGCCGGGAGGCCGATGCAGGGCTTGTTCAGCGAGCCCTGGATCAGTGCCATCTGCGGGCTCATGTTGCCGTACGTGGCGGAGTTTCCGTACGCCTGCTTGGCGCCGTTACCGCTGAGCGACGTGGTGCCGTGGTCGTCGCCGATGGCGAGCGCCGACGGAGCTGCGGCGGCCGACATGCCGACGACGGAGACGGCAACCGCGGCTGCAGCCATACCCTTCTTGATCACAACTAATTCCCTTCTGGAGAAACCCCGTTCGCCGGAGCGCTCTGATTAACTCCACGCCCATCGCATAGTTGCTCCGCTTCACTCTTATGGCCCAACGAAGGCCCGATGAACGCCCAACCGAGTGAAGACCCGAAACCCCGCATCGCACCCGCGAGTTGGTCAGGGGGCAGTGACTCGAGCGTCTGCCAGAAAAGGAACACGCAAAATGATGAAGAAGGCTATGGCCTCGGCGGCAGTTGCCGTTTCCGTTGTCGGTATGTCCGCTGCCGCGGCCCCGTCGGCCCTCGCCATCGGTGACGACCACGGCACCACCTCCCTGAGCGGCAACGGCGCCGAGCAGGCGTACGGCAACTCGGCGACGCACGGCGACATGAGCCCCCAGCTCTCGCTCGTCCAGGGCTCGCTGAACAAGCCCTGCATCGGCCTCCCGGCCAAGGCGAACATCGGCTCCCTCGTCGGCCTCGTGCCGATCGCCGTCCAGGACATCCCGATCCTCTCGGCGCCGCAGAACCAGCAGTGCACCGAGAACTCGACGCAGGCCAAGGGCGACGAGCCGCTGTCGCACATCCTGAACGACATCCCGCTCCTGTCGGGCAACGGTCAGTCCAACAGCTGATCTGCCGGTGTGAGATCGCTCGGGCTGCCCGCCTCTCCCCGAGGCCCGGCAGCCCGGGCTGCTCCATTTTCGGACGCGGTAATTCGGGTGAATTTCCCGAACGGGAGAAGCCGGTGGTTTCTTCCGCATCTTTAACTCGTTTGCAGATTGCAGGTCATGGTGCGAGACGTCAACAGAAGTTCTCGCTCGGTTTCGACTGCCAGATCGGCATGACCACAGAGAAGGGAACATCTGTGAAGCACAAGAAGAGCGCAACGATCGTCGCTGGTGTCGTGATGACCATGGGCATGGCGGCCCCCGCGTTCGCCGACGCCGGCGCCGAGGGCGCGGCCGTCGGGTCCCCCGGCGTGCTGTCCGGCAACCAGGCCCAGATCCCGGTCCACATCCCGCTCAACGTGTGCGGCAACACCGTGGACGTCATCGGTCTGCTGAACCCGGCGTTCGGCAACACCTGCGCCAACACCTGATAGCGCTCAGCCACCAGGCTGTTCATGGCCGGCCTTGGACCGTCACTTCGACTCCAAGGCCGGCTTTCCACTGCTCAGAGGAAGACAACTAGATTGCGACAGGTAATTGGTAAAGGGATGCTCGCGACTGCGGCCGCCGCGACCAGCATCCTCTCCCTGTCCGGCTCGAACGCGCTCGCAACGGACGGGAACGCGGTGGCGGCGGGTTCGCCCGGCGTCTTGTCGGGCAACAGCGTGCAGGCCCCCGTGGGCGTCCCGGTGAACGCCTGCGGCAACACCGCGGACGTGGTCGGCGCGGCCAACCCCTCGTTCGGCAACAACTGCGCGAACCACGGGGACTCCGTGCGGGAGCACGCGAGTGCACCGGCACCGGTACCGACGCAGGGGCGGACGTCCGGCAGGACGGAGGACCGGCCGAGCCACGCCTCTGCGCCGGCCCCGGCTCCGGCTCCGGCCCCGGACAGGCACACGAACTCGGGCACGCACCCGAGCGCCCACTCGGACCCGCACGCCGGCACCCAGTCGGTGGCCGAGGGCGACACGGTGGGGTCGCCCGGTGTCGGTACGGGCAACAACGCGAAGGCACCCGTGGACGTGCCGGTCAACGCCTGCGGCAACACCGTGGACGTGATCGGCCTGCTCAACCCGGCCATGGGCAACGGCTGCGCCGAGGGGACGTCCGCGCCGGCGTTCCCCGGGCCCGAGGAGCCGCCGTCGGGGCACGAGGCACCGCCGCGTGAGCACGAGACGCCGCCACGGGCCGCCGCCGAGCCGCCCGCCGACCGCTCCGTCACCGGGCCCGCGCACTCCGCCAAGTCGCCCCACCAGGTCGCGTCCTCGACCTCCGGGCGGGCGCCGTCGGCCGATTCCCCGGCGCCGTACGCCCTGGACCGGCTCGCCGAGACCGGAAGCGACGAGGGCCTTCTCGCCGCGGCCGCGGCGAGTGCCGCTCTGCTGGTCGGCGGTGGGATCCTCTACCGCCGCGGGCGCGCCTCATCCGGCCTCTAGTACGCCGGAAATGCCGCTGGCGGGGAAGAGACACCCGAGGGTCTCTTCCCCGCCAGCGGCAGGAGGGCCGGCCCGCGGAGGGGGTGTTGCCGACCTACGGCGAAGACGCCGACGGCTGGCGGAGGGCAACCAGGCCCGTCCCATGACACAGAGTCCACCACCTCGTCGCCGCATACGAAGAACCGATTCACCCGTTCGCCGGAGGCATCACCTGATCGAGTCTCCGACGAAACGGACTCCCGCTCAGCGCTTGACGGAACCCATGAGCGCGCGGCGGTTCCGCTCGGGAACCGGCGCCGGGAAAGCGGCGGCCCCGGGCCCGCGCCGCAGGCTCCGCCGGACCCCGCGCACCAGCCTGCCCGCCGTGTACGAGGCGCCGTGCACGAAGCGCATGGCCGGACCGAAGCTGGAAGCCGTCACCAGCCCCGCGAGGAACAGACCGGGATACGAGGACTCGAACTCCGCCGAGACGCGGGGCTCGTCGGCCGCGTTCACCGCGAGGGCGCCGCGCAGGTCCGGGCCCAGCATCCCCAGGCGCGCGCCGGTGGCCCGGAAGCCGGTGGCCGCGATGACGTGGTCGGTTTCAAAGTCCGGGCCGCCGCTCGCGTCGCCGAGGGTCGCGAGCCGCACCCGGCCCTCGGCGGCCGACGCCGTGACGACCTCGTGGCCGAGCAGCACCTCCACGCGTGACTCGACCCTCTCGCGCACCCACCAGGCCCCCGCGGGGCCCAGCGCCGATGCCGAGATGCGGGCCCGGGTGGCCTCGGGGAGCCGCCGGAAGCCGCCGGGCACCTCCGCGTAGAACCAGTTGCGCCAGCCGCAGCCGAGTCCGCTGTGCGGAGCGCGGAGGGACTCACGCCACGGCCGCTCCAGGGCCGGGGGCACGGTGTTCCAGTTCAGCCGGTGCGACCGGGCGAGCACCCGCACCCGCGTCCCCTGTTCGGCGAGCAGCGCGGCGGTCTCCAGGGCCGCCTGGCCCGCGCCGATCACGGTGACGTCCTTGTCCCGGAAGCGGTCCAGGGTCCGGTGGTGGCTGCTGTGCGATACGTGCTCCCTGCCGAGCCCGTGCAGCGCCGAGGGGATCTCGACGAAGGGGAGCACGCCGACGGCCAGCGCCACCTTGCGGCCGTGGATGGCCTGGCCGTCCTCCGTGATCACCTCGAACCCGCCGGGGCAGGCGGTGACGGACGACAGCATCCGTTCGTCGACGTCCGGCACGGCGTGCTGCGCGAACCACAGGCCGTACGAGGCGAACGTCTCCACGGAGATCGGTTCGCCGTGCCTGGCCTCCATGCCGTTGCGCTTGCAGTAGTCGGCCAGGCCGTAGCGGCGGCGAGGGTCGGAGAGGTTCGACGCCCAGGGCTCCGACTTCAGGAACATGCCCTGCGGCATGTGGTCGCGCCAGGACTCCATGGGCCTGCCGAAGACCCGTACGTCGAGTCCGGCGCCGGCGGCGTGCGAGGCGATGGACAGGCCGTAGGGCCCGGCTCCGACAACCAACAGGTCATACATCAGCAACTGCTCGCTCTCTCGTCGTCGTTACGGGCGCCGCCGGCGCGGGCGGGGCCGTCGGGCGCACCTTCCGTCGCAGCCGGCCGAGGAGCCGGCCCGGGAACCGGCCGGGAAACCGGCCGAGGAGCCGCCGCGTCACGTGGCGGCACCACAGCACCCACATGGCGAGCGCGGGTGCCATGTCGTCGCGGGCGTGCCAGGCCAGCTCGCGGCGCTGCGGCGCGGCGGGGGCGGGGCCCGCCGCCATCAGGACGCGCACCGCCGTCAGCGGGGAGTAGTTCTCCACGACGAACGCGCGGCCCGGCAGGACGGCCCCTGCGGGCAGCGGCCGGTGTGTCATGTCCAGGTGCTGGGCGCGCACCACGTCCAGATCGGCGCCGTCGGCGAAGAGGCGGAACTGGGCGCCGGGGCGGGGGTTGAAGTCGAGCAGGCAGTGCTCGCCGGTCGCGGCGTCCACCCGGAAGTCGAGGTCGAAGATGCCGCGGTAGCCCAGCGTGTCGACCAGTCTGTCCACGCCGGCCCGCAGGCCCGGGTCGGGCGTCCACTCGCCCACCGCGGTGAGGCCCGCGCCGCGCGGCCAGGAGCGGTGCTTGCGGCCGGAGCCGCCGCTGCGCACGACGCCCTTGCGGTCGACGTATCCGTGGACGAACCAGTCGCGGCCGGGGCCGCCGGGCAGATACGCCTGGAGCAGGAGGCGGCTGCCCGCCTCCTCGCTCCGGCCGTAGAGCTCCAGGGCCTCCCGCTCCGAGCGCACCAGGATCGTGCTGCGCAGGCCCGTCCCAGCGGGCACCAGCCACGGGCGGCTCCACTTCGCGACCACGGGGAGCCCCAACCTGCGTACGGCGTCGGCGGCTTGGGCCGTGGATTCCGGCAGGAGGGTCAGCGGGTGCGGAATGCCGGAGGAGGCGCACACGCGGGCCAGGGTCGCCTTGTCGGCCACCCGTTCCGCGAGTCCGCTCGCCTGGTCCGGCAGGAGATAGGTGGCGGCCAGTTCTTTCTGCAGGCGCCCGATCGCGAGGGCTCCCGCGTCGTCCATGGGGATGAGTACGGACGGCCGGGCGACACGGTGGGAGATGCGGCGCAATACGGCGGCGATTTCCCGGAGCGAGGCACCGGGCGGCGGCGGCGGGTGCGTCTGGTGCAGATAGCGGGAGCTGCGGACCGGACTTCTCGCGGAATCGGCTGCCGCTACATGTACCTCCACTCCCGCACGGCCAAGTGACCGAACGGCTCCGAGTGTGCCGTGATGAAAGGGATTCCGGTCGATCCGCAGCAGAACCGCGGGGACCCGGGTATCGAGAGTTAGCACTGCCGAATTCTCTCAATTCGATCCCCCATGCGGGCGATGGGCACGCCCGGAGGATTAGCGGCTCCATTGGCGCATTGCGCATATATATGACTGAGTGTCAGTAGACGGAGCCCGGCATGAGGACCAGCACGAGGATCAGCACGAGGAGCGGCCATGGCTTTGCCAAGACACCGGATCGGCAATAGACGGCTGGCATCCGCCGCCACCGGAATCGTCGTGTCGGCGGCGCTCGCCGTGGGGCCCGGTTACGCGTGGGGGGCCGGTCAGGACCCCGCGCCGCCGGACGGCACGACGGCCCCGGCCGCCCCGACGGCCTCTGCGACCCCTACGGCCCCACCGACCCCTCCGACACCTACGGCCCCGCCGACGCCTGCGGCCCCTGCGACACCCGCGCCCCCCGCGGCCGGGAAGCCCGCGTTCGGCGCCTACCTCACCTACGGGCCCGACGGCGTGCGGCGCATGGCCGAGCTCAGCGAGTGGCTGGGCGGCGCGGAGCTGCGCGTGGGCCACACCTATCTGCCGGGCGACCAGTGGAGCAACATCGAGGGGGCGCCGGGCTTCCTCAAGAGCTGGGCCCAGTGGCGGCGCGCGCAGGACGACCGGCTTTTCGTGCTCAACGTCCCCATGATGGAGCGCAACGAGAACCACGTCGGCGACTCCGAGGTCCGCGCGCTGCTCGGCCGGGGCGCGGCGGGCGAATTCGACGAGCACTACCGCGCGCTCGCCGAACGGCTCGTGAAACTCGACGTTCCCGACACCGTCCTGGTACTCGGCTGGGAAATGAACGGCACCACGTACACCCACCGGTGCGGCCCCGATCCGGAGGCCTGGAAGAAATACTGGCAGCGCATCGTCACGACGATGCGTTCGGTGCCGGGCCAGAAGTTCAAGTTCGACTTCACGCCGAACAGAGGCCGGGACGCCATTCCCTGGACGCAGTGTTATCCGGGCGATGATTTCGTGGACATCGTCGGCATGGACTCGTACGACCAGCCGGAGGGCACGGATTTCGACCGGCAGGTCGGCGAACCGTACGGCCTCAAGGAGCATGTGGAATTCGCGAAGGCCCACGGCAAGGAAATCTCCTATCCGGAGTGGGGCCTCTTCCGGAACGGCGACAACGAGGAGTACATGCGGAAAATGCTCGCCTGGATGGACGAGCACAAACCGCTCTACAACACCGTCACCGACTACTGCCCGCACGGCGTGTGGCAGTGCGAGGACAATCCCAAGTCCTCCAAGGCCTACCGGACAATGCTCTACGGCCGTACGGGCACCGAACCCGCTCCGGAGCCGACCACGCCCCCGACACCGCCGGGCTGCTCCCCGCTGAACCTGGGCGAGTGGGCCGAGCACTGGCTGGGCCGCAAGCTGTGCATGCGTGTCGGCTGGCACCGGTACAAGTAGCTCCGCTCAGGTTTGCTCCCGGCGCTCCCTGCGCTCCTTGCGCTCCCTGCGCTTGCGCAGGAACTCCTTGCCCCGGCTGCGGGCTTCCGCGTCCCACGCCGCGGCCCGCAGCACGGGGGCGGTGCGCCTGCGGGCGAGGAGCAGCCGGTGGTTGGTGACCGGTTCGGGGCGCCAGTGGTGTTTGTACGGTTCGTTGCCGCGCAGCAGGCTGAGGACCCGGCTCCGGTCGCCCTCGGCGTGCTCCGCGCACGAGTTCAGGAGCATCGTCGCCACGTCCACCTTCCGCTCGCGCAACCGCGGATGCGCCCCGTACAGATAGCCGCCGACGAGGTGGGGCGAGAGCAGGGTCAGATCGGCGGCCACCACGGCGTCGTCGAGCCGGAACTCCGTGACCACCGCGTCGCCCGACCGGACCATGAGCCCCACCGATCTGATCAGGTGCTCGGAGAACCGCGGCCGCAGATGCTCGGACGTCACCTTCCGCCCCTGCCACTGGAGTTGGTGCAGGTGCAGGAGCGTGCGCACCGACGCGTCCACCTCGTCGTGCCCCACGACCCGCCGCTGCACGCCGAGGGCGTCCAACTTGCGGATCTTGGCGCGCGCCCGCTGGGCCCGCGGTGCGGGCAGCCGGCCGAGCAGCTCCTCCATGGACGCCGCGGGCAGCTCCAGACAGAGCGAGTCCGCGAGGCGGAGCCGGGGCCCGCGCCAGCGTTCGTAGATGCGCTCCACCGCCGCTCCGGACCGGACCTCGCGGAAGTCGATCAGCGCGCCGCGGGCCAGCCTCGACAGGCCCTCGGCCAGCGCGTCCGCGGCCTGGTCGGCGAACGCGTCGTCGAGGAGTACGTCGGTGAAGTCGGAGATCGCGCCCCCGAGCGGCACGAGCGCGGGGAGCGGGAGGCGGACCCGCATCAGCGGCGCCGCCGCGACGAGTTCGCCGTCCCGGCGTACGAGGACCACGCGCAGCCGCCCGCGCGTGCCGTAGGAGAGCCACCACGAGTGCAGCCACGCATGACTCTGGAACGGCGTCGCCGTACGGCACCTGCGGTGCAGCCGGGCCCACGCCTCGGCGAGGCCCGCGAACTCGGCCTCTTCCGTGCAGAGTTCCGTGGTCAGGGAGCAGGCGGTCACGCTCGTCACCTCTCCCGGTCGACGTCGGCGGACTGCGCGGGACCCGGCACCGTGGCCGGCGCGGTGTCGTCGCCCTCGCCGCGTCGGGGCCGCACGAGGAGCGCGAGCCCGCCGAGCAGGCCGCCCGCACAGGCGCCGACCAGGCTGGTCATGCCTGCCGACGCCGACGCGGGTTCCGCCGGCTTGACCGCGCGCGACAGCTGGAGGAGGCGTACCTGCGTGCTCTCCTTCGTGTGGTTGGCGTTGCTCGTCAGGGAGCGTGACACCGCGTTGGCGATGTCGGCCGCCTTGCCCGGCTCGGCCGCGGACGCCGAGATGGAGATCATCGGGGCGTCGGGCGAGGTGGCCGCACGCACGCTCTCGCGCAGCGTCTGCGGCGAGACGCCCGACTCGACCTGGGCGTCGCCGAGCACCGCGAGCTGCGTGGCGACCCGGCCGTACGCCGTGGCGAAGCCGAGGGCCGCGGTGGGGTCGGCGTCCTTCTGCGGGACGGCGATCACGTAACTGGTCGCGGTGTACTCGGGTGTCTGCACCGCGCCGTACAGACCGCCGGCCAGGGCGCCGACTGCGGCGCCCGCCGGCAGGATCCACCGGACGGGCAGTCGCTTGACGCGGGCAAGCACCGGGGCCGGGAGACCGGTCGGGCGCAGCCGCCTGCTGAGGGTTTCGGTCATCAGGAACTCACTCTCGGGGTCGGGCCGAAGGCGGGGCCGGGCCGAAGGCTGCCGCCTCGTACACGTGCATCAGCTGTGCCGCGCTGCGGGTGATGCTGTAGCGGTGCGCGGCCTCGTGGGCGGGCCGCGGTCGTACCCCCGCGGCCCGGACCCGCAGCAGCGCCCGCACGAAGGAATCCGGGTCGCCCGTGACGCGCTCGGCGCCGCCGGTCGCGTCCGGCGGGAGATCCTCGACGGCGGGGCACCGGACATAGAGGACCGGCAGACCGGCGGCGAGTCCTTCCACCACCGCGAGCCCGAAGGCTTCCTCGGGCGACGGCGACGCGAGGACGTCCATGGCGGCGAGGAGCGCCGGAAGGCCGCTCCCGCCCTCGGAGGGCTGGGCCCGCTCCCCCGGACGGGGCCCCGGATCGGAGCCCGGATCGGCCCCCGGATACGGCTGCTCCCCGGCGAAGACCACCCGGTCCGCCACGCCGAGTCGCGCGGCCGTCGAGCGCAGCCCGGCCTCCTCGGGCCCGCCGCCGACCAGCAGCAGGCGTACGTCACCGGGCAGCGCGGCCAGCGCGTGCAGCAGGACGTCGAAGCGTTTGCCGGGGGCGAGCCTGCCGACTCCCCCCACGACGAATGCCCCGTCCGGCAGCCCAAGCCGGCGCCGGGCGCTGATCCGGGCCCGCAGGTCGAAGCGGAAGCGCTCCACGTCGATGCCGTTCGGTACGACGTGAATACGCTGCCGGGGCACTCCCCACCGGCTGAGCCGCTCGGCGACGGACGGGGACACCGCGACCGTGGCCCGGCCGAGGCGCTCCCCGGTCAGGTACAGCGCGCGGACGCCCGGGGTCAGCGGCCGTCCCTCCATCTGTGTGTCGCCGAGGGAGTGTTCGGTGGCCACGACGGCGCGCGTCCCTGCCATGCGGGCGGCGATGCGCCCGTAGAGGCAGGCCCGGAACAGATGGGTGTGCACGAGGTCGTACCGCCCGGCTCGGATGACCTTCGCGAGGCGGGGCAGGGCGCCCGCGTCGCGGTTGCCGGACATGCCGAGGTGGATGACGCGCACTCCGTCCGCCGTCAGCCCTTCGGCGACCGGGCCGGGGTTGGTGAGGGTCACGACGTCGCAGACGGCGGGCAAGTGCCGAAGGAGAAGCCGCAGTTGCTGCTCGGCTCCGCCGACCCCGAGGCCGGTGATGATGTGCAGGGCTCTCATTCGTCCACCGCCGGTTCGCGGACCGCGCGGCGGCGCAGCCGGTTCAGCCGCAGCTTGAGGCGGAGCCGCAGGGCGGTGTCCCGCTGCCCGACGTGGACGCGGGGCAGGGCGTGGACGCCGGTCAGCGGGCCGGGGGAGATCGCGCACGCGTAGCGGTAGCCGGCCGCTCGTACGGTGTCGACCACGCGCTGGTCCACGGTGCCGTACGGATAGCAGAACCCCTCGACCTCGCGGCCGATGAGGTCGGAGAGCGCGACCCGGCTGCCGCTGGTCTCCTGCCACAGGAGCCGGTCGTCCGCCCGGGTGAGGTCGACGTGCGTCAGGCCGTGCGAGGCGACCTCCATCCCCTCGGCGGCGGCGTGGCGGATGCCCTCCGCGGAGAGCAGCGGTTTGCGCGGGCCCAGCGGGTCCCACGCGTTGTCGCCCGCGAGGCGGCCGGGCAGCACGAAGACGGTGGCGTCGAAGTCGTAGCGGTGCAGGAGCGGCAGGGCGTGGTCGACGAAGTCGGCGTACCCGTCGTCGAAGGTCAGGCCGACCAGACCGTGCCCCTCGCCGCGGGCGCGCGCCGCCAGGAGCCGGGACATGCTGACGCCTCGCAGACCTTGCCGGCGCAGGAAGCGCAGCTGGGCCGCGAGGCGTTCGGGCGTGACGGTGATCTTGTACGGGTCGTCCGCGCAGTCGCCCACGGAGTGGTACATCGCCACCCACATCGGCGCCTGTGGCAGCCATGGCCGCCGCGTGCGCCGCGTGTGCCGTGAACGGGAGGTCTCGCCGAGTGCTGTGTCAACGGACATGCGTGCGCTTTCGTGTGGCGGATGAGACGGCGGTAGTGACGGCGGAGCCGACTTTGGGCATGACGGTGCGGCGGACGGGCTCGAAGGACTGCGCCTTCAGGACCCAGAGCACGAAGCCGAAGACGACCACGACGGCCGGAGAACCGACGGCGAGGGCGACGAGCGGCGAGCCGACGAGGCCCGCGAGGGCCCAGCCCGCCGCGGTGGCGCACGCCGCCGCGGCCACCGGCTTGGCGAGCTCGCCCACCACCTCGCGGACCCGGATCGGCACGTTGCGCGGGCCCATCCCGCGCAGCAGTACGCAGGCCGTGACGCTGATCCCGGCCGCGTTGGCGAGGGCGATGCCGCGCACGCCCCACAGGTCCACCGTCCAGCTGCCGATCCCGGCGGTCGCGGCGATTCCGGCCGCCATCGCGGCCGGCGGGAACCAGGTGGGGCGCCCGGCGGAGAAGTAGGAGCGGACGAGCGCGCCCACCAGCGTGTGGCCCAGGAGCCCGAGGGCGTACACGCGCATCACGGCCGCGGTGGCTTCGGTGTCCCGTGCCGTGAACGCACCGCGCTGGAAAAGGAGTTGGACGAGCTGGGGCGCGCAGGCGATCACCACGGCGGTGCCGAGGAGGACCATGCAGCCGGCCAGGCCGAGGTCCCGCTCGACGCGTGACCTGGCCCGCTTGACGTCCCCTTCGGCCAGGGCCCGCGCGACGACGGGGAGCGTGACCGTGCACAGCATCAGGGAGAGGACCATCGGCACCTGCGCGACCTTCTGTGCGTAGTTGAGGTGCGAGATGGCGCCGGAGGGCAGCGAGGACGCCAGGAAGCGTTCGATGAGCACCTGCGACTGCCGGCACAGCGCGAAGAGCAGCACGGTGGCGATGAGGGCGCTGCTCATCAGCGCCGGGGCCGGGCCGGAGCCACCCTTCTCCGCGTCTCGCGGCACGTCGGCCGCCGTGTCCCGGGTGAGCTGCCGCCAGAGCGAGGGAGCCTGGACCAGCACCATGAGTACGCCGCCGACGGCGACGCCCATGGCCGCCGCCCGGACGCCGTAGCGGGGGGCGAGGACGAACACCGCGGTGATGATGCCGATGTTGTAGAAGACGTAGATGGCGGCGGGCGCCACGAACCGGCGGTGGGCGCGGAGCGCGGCGCTGCAGTACCCCGCGAGGCCGAACGTGAAGACGCAGGTGGCGGTCAGCAGCGTGCAGTCGACGGCGAGCCGCGGGTCGGGCAGGCCCGGCGCGAGGGCGTCGACCACCACCGGCGCCCCGGCCATCAGGATCAGCGCGAGGGCCGCGGTGCCGAGCATCAGGCGCGGCAGCGAGGCGGCCACCAGGGCGCGGACCGGGTCGCGGCCCGCGCCCTCCGCGCGGCGGGCGAGGGCCATGCTGAAGGCGGGGACGAGAGCGAACGCGAGGCCGTCCTCGATGAGCAGCGTGGTGGCGAGCTCGGGCACGGTCCACGCGACGAGGAAGGCATCGGTCTCGGAGCCCGCACCGAAGAAGCGGGCGAGCGCCTGGTCACGCACGAGCCCGAGCACCGATCCGGCCACCGTGAGGAGCGCGGTGACGAGAGCGGCCTTGGCGAGAAACCCGTTGGAGGGATCGGAACTCCTGACGGCCCCGGCGGCAACGGGCCCGCCCGCCTGCCCCACCACACCAGCCCCCGCCGCATGAGCAGTAGCCGTCATCGCGAAACCTCCCCGGGCCCCGGCACCGGCGTCGGCACCGGTACCGGCGCGGCAAGAGCCCTGCCCGACAGCGACCACCAGGCCACGAGTCCGAGAGCCACTGCCGTCAGTACCGTCGAAGGCCCGCCGATGTCGGCGTACGAGAAGTCCACGAGCTGCCACAGCATCAGCCCGCACGCGACGAGCGCGCAGTCGGCGCCGGAGCGCCCGCGCACCCGCGCGAGGCGCCGCAGCCCGAGCAGCAGGAACGCCGCCCAGCTGCCCACCAGCGTGCACAGGCCGAGCAGCCCCTGCTCACCGAGGACGAGCAGATACATGTTGTGCGGGGAGAGCAGCGGCTGGCGGCTGAACCCCACGCCCGCGCCCGCGGTGTCACTGGCCGACGAGAGGGCCAGCGAGGCGTGGCTGTCGCGGTGGTCGGGGAAGGCCTTGAGTCCCACGCCCGAGACCGGCTCGTCCTTCCACATGTCCACGGCGGCGGCCCACATGGTGTACCGGTCGGTGACCGACTGGTCGGGGGCGTCGGTCACCTGCGTGATGCTGCTGATCCGGTCCTGGAGCAGCTGCGTGCCGATCCCGAAGCCGCCCACGAGGACCACGGCGGCGGCGGTCACGGCCGCAAGCGCCCGCAGCGCGCGCCGCACCCCCGCGAGCCCCAGCTGCGCGCCGCAGGCCACGACGGTCGCGATCCACGCGCCCCGGCTGAAGGAGAGCGCGAGCGGGACGACCAGAAGCAGCGCGCACACCACAGCCGCCTGACGCTGCCTCGCGGAAGCCGGGCCGAGCGCCAGCGCGAGCGCGCACACCACTCCGTACGACACCACGGTCGCCATCCCCATGACGTCCGTGGGGCCGAAGGTTCCGACGGCCCGGACGTCCGAGCCCATGTAGCTGGCGCCGGTCCCGGTGACGTACTGATGGACGCCGAGCGCGCCCTGGAAGAGGGCGAGGCCGACGAGGGACCAGGCCACCAGGCGGAAGTCGCGGCGGTCGCGGACAAGGAGCAGGACCGCCGCCGGTACGAGGACGAAGATCTGCAGATAGCGCACCAGGCCGGTGACCCCTGCGGACGCGGTGCTCGCGCCGACCGCCGCGACCGCGATACCGATGACCGGCAGCCCGAGCACGACGGCGGCGGTCCGCGTCAGCGGCCGGTGTGCCCCGCGCACGGCGCGGACCACGCACCAGAGCACCACCAGGGCGGATACCGCGTCCGCGGCCGTGCCGCCCGCGGAACCGTTCTCGCCCGGCGGCGCGGGCAGCGCGAGCAGGGCCACCAGAGCCATGAGCGGCAGTACGGGTCCGGCGCCGCGGAGCGCCGACGCCAGTGCGGCGGCCGGGGAGCCGGGCGGAACGAGCGTGATCGGGGTCGGGGCACCGTTCACCGGCGTCAGCTCCCCGTCGGACGTACGAGCGACGCGGCGGTGCGCAGCAGGATGCAGAGGTCCTGCCAGATCGACCAGCTGTCGATGTAGGCGTTGTCGAACCGGCACCGGTCCTCGATCGACGTGTCGCCCCGCAGCCCCTGGATCTGGGCGAGCCCGGTGATGCCGGTCGGCATCCGGTGGCGCTCCCCGTATCCGTCGTACTTCTGGCTGAACTGGCCCACGAAGTACGGGCGTTCGGGGCGCGGGCCGACCAGGCTCATGTCGCCGCGGAAGACGTTCCACAGCTGGGGAAGCTCGTCGAGCGACGTACGCCGCAGGAACTGGCAGAACCGGCTCATGCGCTGCTCGCCCGCGACGGTCCACCGGGTCGCCGACTCGTGCGGGTCCGCGGGACGGTGCGTGCGGAACTTCAGCAGCGTGAACGGCCTGCCGTCCCTGCCGATGCGCTCCTGCCGGAAGATCGTCCCCGGACCCTCGGTGACCCGCAGGACGGCCGCGCACGCGAGGAGCACGGGGCTGATGAGCAGCAGCAGGACCCCCGAGGCCACGAGGTCCAGGGCGCGCTTGCTGACGCTGAAGTGCCTGCGCCGCGCGGGCACGAGCTGGCGGCAGGGGAACCCGGCGAGGTGCCCGGACCTGGCCTGGCGCCCCGGCACGTCGTAGCCCGGCGGTCGCGTCGCGTCGATCGCCCATACGTCGAGGCCCGAGCCGCTCAGCGTCCGCAGCCACCCGATCTGCTCCGGCTCCGGCGTGGGCCCGACGACCAGGACGGTGCGCACGGAGTTCTGGATGACCGCGCGGCGCAGTTCCTCGACGGTGGAGAGCACGGGCAGTTCGGCCCCGTCCGTCTCCGCGCGCTCGGCGGGCGCGTCCCCCACGATGCCGACGGGCCGCACCCCGGCCTGCGGATGGCGCAGGACGGCCTCCGCCACGCGCCGCGCGACGTCGCCGGGGCCGACGACCAGGGCGGGGCGCGGCTGCCGCAGCGTCGCCCTGCGCGCCCACCGGTACAGGGCGCCGCGGCCCGTGCAGCAGAGGACGCTCTGGAGCGCCGCCGCCGCGCATACGGTGGACAGGGAGAGCGGGGTCAGGGCGGAGAGGCTCGCGGCCAGGAGCCCGACGGCGCACCAGCCGAGCATGGCCTGCCAGGCGAGCGAGGGGAGTTCGTCGAGGGCGCAGGGCACGGCGATCGGGCGGTAGAGGCCGGCGCGCACGTTCAGGACGCTCACGCCGGCGAGCAGCAGGACCATCAGGAGGGGGTGGCGCTGCGCGTCGGTGAGCAGCACGGTGCCGAGCAGGGCGGCGCCGCAGTCGACGGCGAACAGGGGGAGGGCCGCCGGTGAGCGGCGTACCGAAGCCCCCCGGCCGAGGCTCGTTCTGCGCCCTCGCCCGGCCCTGCGTGGAGGGATGACCGAGGCGGCGGCCCTGGCATGGTCGGTCGCCCGCGGCTGCGCGGCAGGGGTGGCGACGGTTCGTTCCGCACTCACGGGTTGCTGGACTCCCTGCACTTGATGGGCCCCACGCCCAGTAGCTCGCGGTACACGGCCGCGACTGCGTCCGCGGTGTGCCGCACATCGTGGGTGTTCAGAACGTGGCGGTGCGCCGCTCGGCCGAGGGCCCGGCTCAGCGGCGGATCGCCGAGGAGGCCGGTGACGGCCCGCGCCAGTGCGCGCGGGTCCTCGGCGGGCACGAGGCCGTGCGGCACGAGCTCCGGCGGCAGGCTCTCCCGCGCGCCGTCCACATCGGTGACGACCACCGGACGCGCGCACGCCATCGCCTCCAGGGGTACGAGCGCCATGCCCTCCCAGCGGGACGGCAGGACCACGAGATCGGCGGCCCGGTACCAGGGCGTGGCGTCCCGGACGTCACCGGCGAACAGCACGGAGTCGGGCGCCCGCTCGCGGAGCCCGGCGGCGTCGGGCCCGTCGCCGACGAGTACGAGACGGGCGAGCGGCATCCGCGCGGCGACCTCGGCCCAGGCCCGCAGCAGGACGTCCTGCCCCTTCTGCCGGCACAGCCGCCCGACGCACACCACCAGAGGTGCCTGCGCGGGCAGCCCGAGGGCGGTCCGCGCGGTCCGCATGGCCTGCGTGTCCTGCGCGTCCTGCGCGTCCCGTACGTCCCCGGGCCGGAAGCGCCCGACGTCCACCCCGTTGGGGATCACGGACCAGCGCGCGTCGATGCCGGCCCGCTGCCCGGTGCGCCGCTCGGCCTCGCTGACGCAGACCACGTGGGTGGCCCAGCGCGCCCCGAAGCGCTCCCAGCGCAGGGCGAGCCCCGCGGTCACGCCGCCGACGGCCTCGAAGGACCACGCGTGCGGCTGGAACACCGTGGGGACCCTGCCGCGCAGGGCCAGCCGGGCGGCGAGCCCGGCCTTGGCGCTGTGCGCGTGCACGATGTCGGGCCGCAGCCCGGCGACGATACGGGCCAGGCGCCGCACCTCGTCAGGCAGCCCCGGCCCGGGCGAACGGGTCGCCGCCCACGGACGGATGCCGAGGCCCGTGCCGCGCACGGCGTCCGGCAGGCTGCCGCGGTCCGGACATGCCACGTCGACGCGCATCCCGGCGGCCAGCTGGGACTTCACCAGGTCGGTGACCACCCGGGCCACTCCGCCGTCGACGGGCTGGGCGACGTGGAGGACGCTCGGCGGACGGTCAGTTGATGACAGTTGCATGGACGGCGCCTTGCTCAGGGCCCGGGGAATGACGCATGGCCGGCGTTGCCCTTTCAGGAAAGGTTCCGCACCAGGAGGGAGAATTGAAATGCGACAGTCACACTCAGCTCGTAACTTCCTCGCACTTGTTCTTTCAAATGTCTTCAAGAGGTAAGCAACACTAGCCGCTTTCTGTATTTTTCCAGGAAGGCTGACAAGTGTGTCGGAAACGTGAAGTGCGTAACGCCCGACGCCCTCCGGGAGCACGGCCGTGGGGCCATCGGGTAAACCCCGCGCCAGCAGATCACCCGTATGGGCCCACAACCCTTGTGGGCGAACTCCGTTGATCCATGGGCCGGGCACACCGCCCTGTAGATGCATCAACTGACCAAGGAGCAACTCTCCATGTCGCGTACCGCGAAGGCACTCGCCCTCTCCACCGTTGCCGTGGCCGCCATGGCCGGCAGCGCCGGCATCGCCACCGCCGACGCCGGTGCCCAGGGGGCCGCCACCAACTCCCCCGGCGTCATCTCGGGCAACGCCGTCCAGGTCCCGATCCACATCCCGGTCAACGCCTGCGGCAACACCGTCAACGTCATCGGTCTGCTGAACCCGGCGTTCGGCAACACCTGCGTCAACGCCTGACGCTCCGGCAGCACGCATCCCGCGACGGCCGTTCTCCCCGGGGGGAGGACGGCCGTCGTGCGTTCCCGCGCGTACCCCTGAACGCCGTCGTGCGTTCCCGCGCGCACCCCTGAACGCCGTCGTGCGCCCGAATGGCAGTCGCTCGGTTGCGGTCGGTGTCGCCCGCTTTCACGGTGAACACAAGATCCGACGTATTACCGAAGGGAACACTCATGCGCGCCCTGCCCGTACGGCGTATCGCGACATCCGTCCTCTGTGTCTCGCTCCTCATCGGGACGGCCGGTCCCGTCGTCGCAGCCGAGAGCGACACTTCGCGCGGCGACACCGGGGAGGCGACCCGCGCGCCGGACCCCGGAGCGGACGAACTGCTGGCCCAGGTCAACTCCATCGGCGAATCCGGGGTGCTCGCCCCCGTCACCGACCTGCTCTCCGCTGTACTGAAGGTCGAGAAGGGGGAGCTGCCCGCCGAAGACGCCATGAAGCTCGCCGACCCCGCGAAGGACGCCATCGCCGAGGCCGCGACCCAGATGCCCGCGAACTCGACCGCCCCGAAGACCCCGGCGGCCCCCGAGGCCAAGACGCTCGAGGACCCGGACAACGACGTGGAGGGGCTGCAGACCTCGGTCGACGACCTTCTGAAGTCAGCCGAAGGAGGCGGCGAGCAGGACTCGCTGCTCGGCGCGGTGAAGCCCGTGCTCGGCAGCCTCCTCGGCGTCGTCACCGGGCTGCTCGGCGGCGCGGCCCCGGCCGCCCAGCCGGCGGCCGGGAGCCCGGCGCAGCAGACGCCCGCGCTGACCTGAACCCGAAGCCGAACCCGAAGCCGGGCCCGATCCCGAGCCCGATCCCGAGTTACGGGCGGGACCCGTCGCGCCGGTCCACCGGGACCGGCCCGGCGGGTTTCGCACATCCGCAGCACCGGCCGTTTCATACGAGAAGCCGCGTCCATCTCATACGAGAATGAGACACCGCCTTCGTTCGGGTGGGTTCCGGGAATTTCCTCCGCACAGAGTTTCCGGCGTACAGAGCGCTCGTTACCCATGGCGAAGTGAAAACCCCCCAGGCGACCGTCCGTCGCCGAAGAAAGGAACACGATGAAGCCCCTGAAGGCTGCCGCCGTCGTCGCCGGGTCCATGGTCATCGCTGGTGCCGCCGCACCCGCCTTTGCCTCCGACCTCACGCCCACCAGCCTGAACGGTGCACTGGACACGATCGCCGGCCAGACGGCCAACCTCGACGCGGCGCCGCTGGCCACGAACGCCCTCGACACCAAGAACAAGGACTCGGTCGTCAACGCCGTTTCCAACGTCGCGAAGGACCTGCACGCGGGCGGCGGCGCCGGCAAGCTGCTCGGCGGACTTCCCGTCTCGCAGTAGAACTTTCTTCTCTTACCCCGCAGGAGTACTGCCACGTGCACACGGCACACGGCATCGAGGGCCGATTACGCAGACGCGTTCTGCGGAATCGGCCCTCGGGTGTTTTCGGAGCACGTCCTCAAGGCCGCACGCAGGCAACGCAGTTCGAGTGAGGCGTCCCGGAATTCGACCGGCGCGTGCCCCGATCGTGTGATCGCTCGCCGGAACTCACCCAGTCAAGTGACAGACCGGCTCATGCCGTCGTAACGCATCGATACGGTTTCGGGATGACCTCGACATCGAGCGACAACCGCACTTTCCGAGCCGCCGATATGGGCACCCTCACCGTGGTCGCCTGGAGCGGTGAACACCCCGATGACGAAGCGGACATGCCTTTCCTGCTCGCCTATTCGCTGGGTGACGGAGAAGACGGCCCCGAGTCCGCGACCGAAGCCATCGAGCTCCTGCTGCGGAACACCGGACTTCCCCTCGGCGGTCCCGTCGTCGAGAGTTCCCGCAACCCCGGCCTGCCCGTCACCCTCCTCGTCGAGGCAGGCCAGGCCGTACTGAACATGCCGCACCTCAACGCCAAGTGCACCCCGCCGCCGGAGTGGCTCGCCGCGGTGGCCGAGCGGGGGCACGCCTACTTCATGTTCACCACGCGCCCCTGGCCCGAGGCCAAGCCCGGGGTCCCCCTCACCGAGGAGGCCCTGGCGGCCTTCGTGGGATCCGAGGAGACCATGGCCAACTCCGCGCACTGCATGCTCACCGCGAAGAGCCTGCGCGGCTAGGAGTCGCCACAGGGCCCACGGACGACTGGGGCCCGCCGGTCGGGACGGACCGGCGGGCCCGAGTACGCGTGACGCAGTGATCCAGCGTGGGTCCGGCGCACCGCTTCAGAGCAGGGTGGCGTCCAAGTCCAGCAGGTGGTGGTCGTCGTGGCCGTGACCATGGCCGTGGTGGTGACCGTGGTGGTGACCGTCCCAGCAGCCGCCGTAACGGCACGGGTCGGAGGCCGCCGCCCGCTGAGTGCTTACTTCCGCCGCCTGAGCGGTGGTTGCCAGCGGAGCCGACACGGCCAGGGTGAGTATGGCCGCCGCTGCGACACGACTGAGTGTGACTTTCATGGGGGATCTCCTCGATCCATCGGGGACGCGACCGACGCTAATCAGCCCCCCAGACCCTGTCCTGCCGAGAGATGCACGACTACTGCAAAAGGGTGTCGGGCCCGCCGCCCGTGACACCCGGTGAGGACCGCAGCGATGCACACCAACACCAAGACGCTTCTGCCCGAGGCCCGCAAACCCGAGGCGCCTTCGGGCCGCGTGGCCCCGGCGTCCGGCGGCGGCACGGACGCCCCGCAAGGTGTCGGCGGGAGCCGTGCGTTCGCGCTGCTCCTGGTGATCACGGGTGCGGCTGGTCTGCTCGCGGCGTGGGTCATCACGCTGGACAAGTTCAAGCTCCTCGAGGACCCGGATTTCACGCCGGGCTGCAGCCTCAATCCGGTCGTCTCGTGCGGCAACATCATGCAGAGCGAGCAG
>NZ_BMTR01000008.1 GCF_014649775.1 Streptomyces longisporoflavus
GCAAGGCCAAATCATCCCAACCCCGACAGGGGCGCCTTGACGAAGGACATAGAGGCACCCCCCCGCTGCCCCCGCTACTTCTCGCCGCTCCCCGCCGCTTTCCGCCCGCGCAAGGCCCCGATGGCCGCCTCCCCGGAGGCGGCCATCGGGCCTTTCCCGACCCGCGGCCTCGGGTGGGCGTGGCGTTTTTCCGCAGGACCCCTCTTGACAAGAGCGGAGACTCGACGGCAATCTTCCATCAGACAGAAATTAACTTCCGCAATACGGAAGGAGCGCGGAAGCCCCATGGGATACTCCGACCAGCGCTTCAATGTGAACCTGTCGACCCTCTTCACGGAACTCCCGCTCCTGGAGCGCCCCGCGGCCGCCGCCGCGGCGGGCTTCACGGCGGTCGAGCTGTGGTGGCCCTGGGTCGACGCCCCCACCCCCGAGCAGTCCGAGCTCGACGCCCTTCGGGCCGCGATCACGGACGCCGGCGTACAGCTGGTGGGCCTGAACTTCTACGCCGGCCAGCTGCCGGGACCGGACCGCGGCGCCCTGTCGATCCCTGGCGAGGAGAGCGAGAAGTTCCGCGCGAACCTCCCGGTGGCGGCGGACTTCGCCGAGTCCCTCGGCTGCAAGGCGCTCAACGCCCTTTACGGCAACCGGGTCGAGGGCGTGGACCCCGCGGTCCAGGACGAACTCGCCCTGGAGAACCTGGTGCTCGCGGCCCGCGAGGCCGACCGCGTGGGTGCGGTGCTGCTGATCGAGGCCCTGAACAAGCCCGAGTCGCCGCGCTGCCCGATCGTCAGCGCGGACGCCGCGATCGCCGTGGTGGACAAGGTGAACTCCGCGACCGGGCTCGGCAACGCGAAGTTCCTCATGGACCTGTACCACCTGTCCATGAACGGCGAGGACCTGCCGGCCGTCATCGATCGGTACGTCGCCCAGACCGCGCACGTGCAGATCGCCGACAATCCTGGCCGTGGGGCCCCGGGCACGGGGTCGCTGCCTCTGGAGGAGCTGTTGGATCAGCTCCAGAAGGCCGGTTACGAGGGGTACGTCGGCCTGGAGTACAAGGCCGGAGACCGTCCCAGCTCCGAAGCCTTCGGCTGGCTGCCGACTGCGGACTAGCCGCCGCTTCGCGGCGAATTTCTCCCGCACACCCACCCGGCACCCAGCACCCGATTCGTTGCAGCAGAAGAGTTTTCAGAGAGGTCCGTCATGAGCAACCTTCCCAAGATCGCGTGGATCGGACTCGGCATCATGGGGTCCCCCATGTCCGAGAACCTGATCAAGGCTGGTTACTCCGTCACCGGCTTCACCCTCGAGCAGGACAAGCTGGACCGCCTCGCCGCGGCCGGCGGCACCGCCGCCAAGTCGATCGCGGAGGCCGTCAAGGACGCCGACGTCATCGTGACGATGGTGCCCGCGTCGCCGCAGGTGGAGGCCATCGCGTACGGCGAGGACGGCATCCTGGAGAACGCGAAGTCGGGCGCGCTGATCATCGACATGTCGTCGATCACCCCGCAGACTTCCGTGGACCTGGCCAAGGCCGCCAAGGACAAGGGCATCCGCGTCCTGGACGCCCCCGTCTCGGGTGGCGAGGCCGGTGCCATCGAGGCCGTGCTCTCCATCATGGTCGGCGGCGAGCAGGCCGACTTCGACGAGGCCAAGCCCCTCCTCGACGCCCTCGGCAAGACCATCGTGCTGTGCGGTCCGCACGGCTCGGGGCAGACCGTGAAGGCCGCCAACCAGCTCATCGTCGCCGTGAACATCCAGGCGTGCGCCGAGGCCGTCGTCTTCCTGGAGAAGTCCGGGGTGGACCTGACCGCCGCCCTCGACGTCCTGAACGGAGGGCTTGCGGGCTCGACCGTCCTGACCCGCAAGAAGGACAACTTCCTCAAGCGCGACTTCAAGCCCGGCTTCCGGATCGACCTGCACCACAAGGACATGGGCATCGTCACCGACGCCGCCCGCAATGTCGGTGCCTCGCTCCCGGTCGGCGCCGTGGTCGCCCAGCTCGTCGCCTCGCTGCGCACGCAGGGTGACGGCGGTCTTGACCACTCCGCGCTCCTGCGCGGTGTCGAGCGCCTCTCGGGCGCCGAGCTCTGAGCAGCCTCACGAGGCTCTAGCTGCTCACTGAGGCTCTAGCGAGTCACGAGGCCCAAGAGGCTCAGAGAGCTCCCTCGACTTCCGGGTCGCGGCGGCGCTGACACCTGTCCTGTCGCGCCCAGGCGTCGCCGCGGCCCGGAACCCATGCCTCATCGAAAACTTCAACAAACTGTTGACGCAGCTGGTCAGGCGTACTTACGCTCACGTCACCTCACTCAGCAGTTTCAGTAGTCCGTACGGAAGGTCAACTCCGCCACCATGTCGAAGCGTGTGCTCACGACCGAGTCCGGCGCCCCCGTCGCCGACAACCAGAACTCCGCCACCGCCGGCGTCGGTGGCCCGCTTCTCCTCCAGGACCAGCACCTCCTCGAGAAGCTCGCCCGCTTCAACCGCGAGCGCATCCCGGAGCGCGTCGTGCACGCCCGCGGTTCCGGTGCCTACGGCTACTTCGAGGTGACCGACGACGTCACCGCGTACACCTCGGCCGACTTCCTGAGCACCGTCGGCAAGCGCACCGAGACGTTCCTGCGCTTCTCCACGGTGGCGGACAGCCTCGGCGGCGCGGACGCGGTCCGCGACCCGCGCGGCTTCGCGCTGAAGTTCTACACCGAAGAGGGCAACTACGACCTCGTCGGCAACAACACCCCGGTGTTCTTCATCAAGGACCCGATCAAGTTCCCCGACTTCATCCACTCCCAGAAGCGCGACCCCTTCACGGGCAAGCAGGAGCCGGACAACGTCTGGGACTTCTGGGCGCACTCCCCCGAGGCCACGCACCAGGTGACGTGGCTGATGGGTGACCGCGGCATCCCCGCGTCATACCGCCACATGAACGGCTACGGCTCGCACACCTACCAGTGGACGAACGAGGCGGGCGAGGCCTTCTTCGTGAAGTACCACTTCAAGACGAACCAGGGCGTACGCAGCCTGTCGTCGGAGCAGGCCGCCGAGCTGGCCGGCAAGGACGCCAACTCGCACCAGACGGACCTTCTCCAGGCCATCGAGCGCGGCGTGAACCCGTCCTGGACGCTGCACGTGCAGATCATGCCCGCGGCGGAGGCGGCCGACTACCGCTTCAACCCCTTCGACCTGACGAAGGTGTGGCCGCACAGCGACTACCCGCTGCAGCGCGTGGGCCGTCTGGTCCTCGACCGCAACCCCGACAACGTCTTCGCCGAGGTCGAGCAGGCCGCCTTCTCCCCGAACAACTTCGTTCCGGGCATCGGCCCCTCCCCCGACAAGATGCTCCAGGGCCGCCTGTTCGCCTACGCGGACGCGCACCGCTACCGCCTGGGCGTCAACCACACCCTGCTCGCGGTGAACGCGCCGAAGGCCGTGCTCGGCGGCAAGGCCGACAACTACGGCCGTGACGGCCTGATGGCGTCCAACGCGTACGGCCGTGACCGCAAGAACTACGAGCCCAACTCGTACGACGGCCCCGCCGAGACCGGCAAGGCCCTCTCGGCCCCGCTCGCCGTCAACGGCCACACGGGCACGCACGAGGCGCCGCTGCACACCAAGGACGACCACTTCTTCCAGGCGGGCGAGCTGTACCGCCTGATGTCGGCCGAGGAGCAGGCCCGTCTGGTGGCGAACATCGCCGGCAGCCTCTCGCAGGTCACGCGCGACGACGTCATCGAGAAGAACCTGGCCCACTTCCACGCCGCCGACACCGACTACGGCAAGCGCGTGGAGGAGGCTGTCCGCGCCCTGCGCGAGGACTAGGACTCCGAGAACTCCCGGACTGCGCCGGGGAATTGACGGGAGGTCAGTTCCCCGGTGCTGCGCCCGCACCATCACGGACCCGGATGAGGGGTGGTCCCGTGGTGTACGGGCCGGACGAGGACCGCGGCGGCTTCGCGAGCCAGTGCGGTGGTGAAGGTCCGGCGGCTCCCTTCTCGACCTGAGGGAGGGGAATCCCGCCGAGCCATTCGCGGCCGCCGCGGTCCCAGCCGTTCTCTGGCCCCCGGGCCTTGGGTTTCATGTGACTCCGTCCGGCGGCGCGTATGCATGTTCCGCCAGTCGCGCGCGGTCGGACGGCTACAACTTCACACGGCAGTACGGCATTTCAGCTGAGCCAGAGCGCCGAGTACGGACGGTCCCGTACTCGGCGTTCTTTGTTGTCCGCGAGTGCGTGGGGACTGCGCGAGCAACCACGACGCGCCCGCAGAGGCACGCCGGCCTCAGCGCACCCTCTCGCCCGAAGCCAGCTTCGCGACCATCCGCTCCAGGCGGGCAGCACGCGTACCCGGCGTCTTGGCCGTCATCAGCCTGTGCAACACCACGTACTGGTCCGTCTTGCCCAGGGCCTCGAAGGTCTGGCGAGCCCCCGGGCTGGCCGCGAGGGCCGCGGCCAGGTCGTCCGGGACCGTCGCCGTCCGCTGAGACGCGTACGCCGCCTCCCAGCGCCCGTCAGCCCGCGCCGCGGCCACCTCCGCGAGGCCCGGCTCGCGCATGCGGCCCTCCGCGGTCAGCTCCTCGACCCGGTCGATGTTCACCTGTGACCACAGGCTGCGCGGGCGGCGGCGGGTGATCTTCTGCAGGTAGTGGACGTCGTCGTACGCCTTCCGGTGGCCGGTGATCCAGCCGTAGCAGAGCGCCACGTCATTGACCTCCGCAGCCGTCACTGAGGCCACTCCCGAATTCTTCTTGGCGAGCTTCACCCAGATTCCGGGCGAGGCGGCGTGGTGCTCGTCCAGCCAGGCCTCCAACTCGGCCCGGTCCGCGCAGGTCACGACCTTCAGCTCAGCGAGCGATTCCATCCGCCCAAGATAAAGGGGCGGCCCACCCTCCACGGGTGGACCGCCCCTTTCGACGCTCAGCGCCGGGGGGTCACACCTTCAGCGGCCGGATGGCCGTGGGCGCGTGGCCCGGCTCGGTGGCGAGCTCCTCGAACTCCTTGACCGCGCTGATGTCGGCCGTGGGGCTCATGGAGATGTTGGTGATGCGTTCCAGGATGGCCTCGACGACGACCGGGACCTGGTGCTCCTGGGCCAGCTTCTTGGCCTGCTCGAAGGCCTCGCCAAGGTCGTTCGGGTCGGTGACGCGGATGGCCTTGCAGCCCAGGCCCTCGGCGACCTTGACGTGGTCGACGCCGTAGACGCCCAGCTCGGGGCTGTTCTGGTTCTCGAATTCCAGGTTGACCTGGAAGTTGATGTCCAGGCCGATCTGCGCCTGGCGGATCAGGCCCAGGTAGGCGTTGTTCACCAGGACGTGGACGTACGGGATGCGGTGCTGCGCGCCGACCGCCAGCTCCTCGATCATGAACTGGAAGTCGTAGTCACCGGAGAGCGCGACGACCGGGGTGTCGCGGTCCGCGGTGGCGACGCCGAGCGCGGCCGGGATCGTCCAGCCGAGGGGGCCCGCCTGGCCGCAGTTGATCCAGTGGCGCGGCTTGTAGACGTGCAGCATCTGGGCGCCCGCGATCTGCGAGAGGCCGATGGTGGTGACGAAGCGCGTGTCCGGGCCGAAGGCCTTGTTCATCTCCTCGTAGACGCGCTGCGGCTTCATGGGGATGTTGTCGAAGTGCGTGCGGCGCTGGAGGGTCTCCTTGCGCTCCAGGTGGGAGGCGACCCACGCGGAACGGTCCGGGAGCTTGCCCGCGGCCTTGAGCTCCTTGGCGACCTCGACGAAGAGCTCCAGGGCGACCTTGGCGTCGGAGGCGATCCCGTAGTCCGGCGCGAAGATCTTGCCGATCTGGGTCGGCTCGATGTCGACGTGCACGAACTTGCGGCCCTGGGTGTAGACGTCCAGCTTGTAGCCGGTGTGGCGGTTGGCCCAGCGGTTGCCGATGCCGAGGACGAAGTCCGACTCCAGGAACGTGGCGTTGCCGTAGCGGTGGCCGGTCTGCTGGCCGACCATGCCCGCGTTCAGGTCGTGGTCGTCGGGGATGGTGCCCCAGCCCATCAGGGTCGGCACCACCGGGGTGTTGGTGATCTCGGCGAACTCGACCAGGAGGTCGGAGGCGTCGGCGTTGATGATGCCGCCGCCGGCGACGATCAGCGGACGCTCGGACTCGACCAGGAAGGTGATGGCCTTCTCGATCTGCGCGCGGGTCGCGGTCGGCTTGTAGACCGGCAGCGGCTCGTACGTGTCGATGTCGAACTCGATCTCGGTCTGCTGGACGTCGATCGGCAGGTCGATGAGGACGGGACCCGGGCGGCCGGAGCGCATCAGGTGGAAGGCCTGCTGGAAGATGCCGGGGACCTGGGCGGCCTCCAGGACCGTGACGGCCATCTTGGTGACCGGCTTGGCGATCGTCGCGATGTCGACGGCCTGGAAGTCCTCCTTGTGGAGCAGGTGCGTCGGTGCCTGGCCCGTGATGCAGAGGATCGGGATCGAGTCACCGATGGCGGAGTACAGACCGGTGATCATGTCGGTGCCCGCCGGGCCCGACGTACCGATGCAGACGCCGATGTTGCCGGGGTTGGCGCGGGTGTAGCCCTCGGCCATGTGCGAGGCGCCCTCGACGTGCCGGGCGAGCGTGTGGTCGATGCCACCGCCCTCCTGGAGCGCCTTGTAGAACGGGTTGATCGCGGCGCCGGGCACACCGAACGCGTTGGTGACGCCCTCGCGCTTGAGGATCTCAACTGCCGCGCGGACAGCGGTCATACGAGCCATGGGGTTCTCCTGCTTCGACAACAGCTTCGACAGCTGCATCAGCTATTCGGCTGACGGATACGGCTGGCGGATCCGGCTCCCGTCGCGCCCCGCGGTGAGCTTCTGTTTCCGCATTGTGGAAATTTTGTTCTGCTATATGGAAGCAATGTAGGCGGGTGCGGTGGAGACCGTCAAGAGAGATCCGGGAACCGGGCCGCGCGGGGAGCGCGTCCCAGTCGTTGAATCCGGCATTGAATTCCCGGCTTGAATTCCCGGCACTGAATTCGGGGCACACCATCGGGGGGTGTCGCGTGGCCACTTCACCGGACGCGCCGCCTGCCGGGCAGGGACGGCCGAGCGGCCGGCGGTACGGCCGCTGGGCGGCCGGGCCGCTGCTCGGGCAGGGCAGCCTCGGTCCGGTCTACCTCGCGCACGACGGGACGGGGCGGGCCGCCTCGCTGCGGGTGGTGCGTGCCTCGCTCGCTGGTGACGCGTCGTTCCGTACGCGCTTGGCCCGCGAGGTCCTCGCGCTCGGCGCGGTGCGGGGGCGCGGGGTCGCCGCGCTGCTCGACGCCGATGCGTACGGGGTGGTGCCGTGGCTCGCCGTGGAGTACGTCGCCGGTCCGACGCTGGCCGCGCGCGTGGGGAGGGGCGGTGGGCCACTGGGTACGGCGGGGCTTCGCGCCTTGGCGAGCGCACTCGCGGGGGCGCTGGACGACATTCACCGGGCGGGGCTCGTACACGGGGGCTTGCGGCCGTCGAACGTGCTCCTGGGCGCTGACGGGCCGCACGTGACTGATTTCGGCGTGAGCGCGGGGGCAGATGTGAGCGCGGGGGCAGA
Organism: Streptomyces longisporoflavus; assembly: GCF_014649775.1. Taxonomy (GTDB): domain Bacteria; phylum Actinomycetota; class Actinomycetes; order Streptomycetales; family Streptomycetaceae; genus Streptomyces; species Streptomyces longisporoflavus. The sequence continues at coordinate 7,535 of NZ_BMTR01000008.1, forward strand.
CGTGTCTGCGGGGGCAGAAGCGGGGACACCGGGATTCACCGCGCCGGAGACCCTGGCGCAGGGCGTGGCCAAGCCGCCCGCGGACATCTTCTCGCTGGGCGCGGTCCTCGCCTACGCGGCGACGGGGCGGGGGCCTTCCGAGCCCGGAGACGGAAGCGGGGAGGACGTGCCGGGAGTACAGAGCCTGACGGGGGTCCCGGAGGAGCTTCTCCCTCTCGTCACCGCATGTCTCTCCAGGCACCCCGCGGCCAGGCCCGCGCCGCGCACCGTCGCCCGTATGGCGGGGCTCCCGCTGCCGGGCTCCCGCCGCCGGGCACTGACCCTGGCCGGCGCCCTGTTCTTGGCTCAACTAGCTGCCGTGGCATACCCATTTGGTGGACGATGGGAAGGACGAACCGGCGTGCGGTGACGGTGACGGGTGAGGGTGATGACGGACAGCTGCGTCCCGGTGAGGTGCCCGGTCTGTAGACGCGACCATACGTACGCCCCACCGTCCTATCCCTGTGCGTGCGGTGCCCCGGTGGTGCCGCCGATGGCGCGCGGCGCGACGGTGACTCCGGTGACGGACCGGACCTGGGCGGACGAGTGGGTCACCGTCCGGTGCCGGACGTGCGGTCGCCGGGACCAGTGGCCGCATCCCGAGCTGGAGTGCGGCTGCGGAGCGGTGCTGCGTATCCCGGTGCGAGCGGTACAGGCACCTACGGCAACACCTCCCGCCCCCACGACACCCCCGGCCACCACCCCGCCGGCCCTGCCCCGTAGCGCCCCACGCCCCCGCCCCGCCTTCCAGCCCGTGCCGGTGCGGACGGCGCAGGACGCGGTGACGGTGGCGGCGCTGTACCTGCGGTGGCTGGGGTTCGGCGACATCCGGGGCGGGGTCAAGCGGGCGCCTTCGGGGGTGCGGGTGGCGGCGCGGGGCTTGATCGCCCTGATCGAGCCGTCCGTGCAGCCGTCGTCGCTGCGTGACGTGGAGTGCGTGTGGCTCAGCGCGATGGCCGAGTCCGTCACTTGCGTCTGCTTCTCCCTGGCGGGCTACGAGGAAGCCGCCCGAACCCGCGCGGACGCCCTGTCCATCCCCCTGTTCGTCATCGACCTCACCGGAACTCCCCAGCCGGTGAACAACGCGGCAGCAGAACTGACACCGCCGGGGTAGGGGCACGCGGGGCAAAGCCCCACCCCGGCGGGATCACCCCCCGTACCGCTCCCTGAGTTCGATCTTCCGTACCTTTCCGGACACCGTCATGGGGAAGCTCTCCAGGATGCGCAGCCCGGCCGGGATCTTGTAGTGCGCCAGCCGCCCCGCGCAGAAGTCCCGCAGTTCCTCCGGCGTCGGCGGGTCCTGGGCGTCCCGCGGGATCACGCAGGCCAGCGGAACCTCCCCGTACCGTTCGTCCGCGACGCCCACCACCTGCACGTCCGCGATCTTCGGGTGGCCGTAGAGGAACTCCTCGATCTCGCGCGGGTAGATGTTCTCGCCACCCCGGATGATCATGTCCTTGATGCGGCCGACGATCTGGACGTACCCGTCCTCCCGCATGACCGCCAGGTCCCCGGTGTGCATCCACCGCCCGGCGTCGATCACCTCCGACGTACGCGAAGGCTCGTCCCAGTAGCCCAGCATCACGCTGTAGCCCCGGGTGCACAGCTCTCCGGACGCACCCCGCGGCAGGGTCACGCCGCTGACCGGGTCGACCACCTTCACCTCGATGTGCGGAAGGACGCGTCCCACCGTGCCGGTCCGCCGCTCCAGGTCGTCCGTGCGGCGCGTCTGCGTCGAGACGGGGGACGTCTCCGTCATGCCGTAACAGATGGAGACCTCCTCCATGTGCATCTCGGCGACCACCCGCTTCATCACCTCGACCGGGCAGGGCGAGCCCGCCATGATGCCGGTGCGCAGCGAACTCAGGTCGTACGTCGCGAAGTCGGCGAGGTTCAGTTCCGCGATGAACATCGTCGGCACCCCGTACAGCGAGGTGCACCGCTCGCGCTCGACCGCCCGCAGCGTGGCGGCCGGATCGAAGGACGGGGCGGGGATGACGATGCAGGCACCGTGCGAGGTGGCTCCCAGATTTCCCATCACCATGCCGAAGCAGTGATAGAAGGGCACGGGCAGGCACACCCGGTCCTGCTCCGTGTAGCCGACCGTACGGCCCACCCAGTAACCGTTGTTGAGGATGTTGTGATGGGAGAGGGTCGCCCCCTTGGGGAAGCCGGTCGTTCCCGAGGTGTACTGGATGTTGACCGGGTCGTCGCAGCTCAACTCCGCCTCGCGGGCCAGCAGTTCGACTGCCGTAACCGACTCGGCTGCGCCCGTCAGCTCGTCCCACGAGCCGTCGCCGATGTAGTGGACGGACCGCAGCCCGGGGCAGGAGGGCCGCACCTGCTCCACCAGCGCGCGGTAGTCGCTCGACTTGTGCGACTGCGAGGCCACCAGGACCGACACCCCGGCCTGCTTGAGCACGTACTCCAGCTCATGGGCCCGGTAAGCGGGGTTGATGTTCACCATGATCGCGCCGATCCGCGCGGTGGCGTACTGCACGAGCACCCACTCGGCGCAGTTCACCGCCCAGATGCCGACCCGGTCCCCCTTGGCGACCCCGGCACCCATGAAGCCGCGCGCCAACTCCTCGACTGCGGCACCGAATTCGGCGTACGTCCAGCGCGTTCCCGCCGCCACGTCCACCAGCGCGTCCCGCTCGGGCCACGTCTCGACCGCCCGGCCGAGATTGCGCCCGATGGTGTCACCGAGCAGGGGCGTACCGCTCACACCGTGCGCGTACGAGAGTTCACTCACCGGTCAGTCCTCCTCGCGGACTCGGCGTCGGAGCCCGCGGGCCTTGCGAAGCACGACGCCAAGTGTGACCCGAGGTCAGCGCCGCGTCGACCCCTCCGCGCCCTCGCGTGTGTCCGTCAGGGCGGTCAGCTCGTCGGCCCCCGGGTCAGCGGCGGCCCGCGGCTTGGCGGGCGGTCCGAACGCCAGCGGAGCCAGTGCGGACAGCAGCAGGGGTCCGGCGGCCAGGGCGAAGCAGGCGGGCAGGGGCAGGGCCCCGACGAGGAAGCCCGCGCCGGCCGCGCCCGCCGCGTTGCCGAGGTTGAAGGCGGTGGTGACCCAGGTGCCGACGCGGGTGCGGTTCTGGTCGGTGGCTTGTTCGTCGGCGAGCAGGTAGGCGGTGGTCAGGGTGGGGGCGACCAGCAGGCCGGTGACGGCCGTCGCGGCCATCATGGCGGGCAAACCGGACGAGGTGCCCGCGAGGGCCAGGGGCGCGGCGAGCGCCGCGGCCAGGACCGCCAGGCGGGTACGGGCGGAGGTGCGCCAGTCGAGGCTGCCGTAGAGGAGCCCGCCCACCACGCTGCCGACGGCGAGTGCGGCTTCGATCCAGGCGACGGAGGCGAGCTGGCCGTGCCGCCCGGCGAAGGCGACCACGAACAGGTTGAGTGAGCCGAGCGCAAGGCCCAGCGCGGCGGCGACCGACAGGGGCCCCGGCGTCATGCCGTGCCGGTCACCGGCCGCGTCGGGTGCGGCCGGGGCAGGCATCGCGAGGGTTCCGCGCTGGGCGCGTACGGCCGGCGTCCTGACGAAGGCCAGTGTGCCGACGAGGACCAGGGCCGCGCTGACGGCGATGCCGAGCGGTGGGTCCGCCACGATCACGAGCAGGCCGACGAGCAACGGCCCTGTCACGTAGAGGACTTCCTCGCAGACCGTGTCCAGGCTGTAGGCCCGCTGGAGCATCCGCGCGTCGGGCAGCAGGTCGCTCCAGACGGTGCGCATCACCGGGCCGAGCGGCGGTGCGCAGGCGCCCGCGGCGGCGGCCACGGGCACGAGCAGCCAGGCGTCCGTCGCGCCGCTCCAGGTGAGGGCGGCGAGCACGGCGAGCAGGAGCGCGTAGGCGACGCCCATGGGCAGCAGCAGCCGGGCGGATCCGTGCCGGTCGATGAGGCCGGAGCGCAACGGCGCGAGGAGGGAGTTGGCGAGGCCGAACACGGCCACCGCGGCACCGGCCACGACGTAGGACCCCGTGCTCGACGTGATGGCGAGGGTGAGGGACAGGAAGACGATGCCGTAGGAAAGCCGCCCGACGAGCGACACCTGGAACGTGCGCCCCGCCGTCGGGGTGCGCAACACGGCCTGATAGGAAGGCGGTTGGTCGGGCAAGGCCATCGGGGTACTCCTCGGCGACGTCGACAGCGTGACGACCTTGCGATGTTCCGCAAGGCTTGTTCTTTTGGCTGGAAGGTTGCTCGCACCCGGCTCGAGCCAGCCGGAGGGCCCCTCGTTCGGGCGGCGCGGGTGCCTGACCATGTGCCCCATGAATGAGATGAACTGGGTAGACCTCACGACCTTCAGGATCGTCGCGGAGGAGTTGTCCTTCACCCGGGCGGCGCGGCGTCTGCTGGTGTCCGTGTCGGCCGTCTCGCAGCGCGTGCGCCGCCTGGAGCGATGTCTTGGGCGGCGGCTCCTGGCCCGTACCACCACCCATGTGAAGCTGACGGAGGCCGGCGCGCTCGCACTGCGGTCCATCGCGTCCATCGAGACACAGTGGACCCAGACCAGAGCCCAGATCTCGGGCCTTCAGGAGCCTCTTCCGGCGCTGCGCCGGCCCCTGCGTACGGCCCTGTACCGCCTGGCGCCGTGCGACCTGCCGGAGCGGATGGCGACGACGGCGGCGCCGGGCGCGAGCGAGGTGCGCCACTACCGCTCGGTGGCCCTCGGCCTCGATCAGCTGCGGCGCGGCGAGGTCGACTTCCTGTGGTGGCGCACCTGGCACCGGCCCCACACCGGGATCGGCGAGGACCTGCGCGAGCTGCGCGGACACGAGGTGGTGACGGAGGACGCCTGGGCCTACCTCGACTGCGAGCATCCCCTCGCCGGCAGTCCCGGCCTCAGCCTCGGGCAGCTCGCGGGCTTCGCCCTGGTCGCGCCGCCGGAGGAGAGTGCCGTGGCGGTACCGCGCCAGTTGCGCGAAGTCAGCGGGCACGAGCAGGAGTTCGTGCACTATCCCGAGTCCCAGGAACTGGCCCACGAGCTCCTTCGCACCTCGACGGCGGTGAGCCTGGGCGGGCCGAGCGAACCGCTTCCCGCCGGTCTGCACCGGCTGCCGCTGTCCTCCGGGGCGCGGATCCGCTACATGCTGAGCTGGCGCGACCATCCGGCGGTGGAGCGGCTCGCCCCCGCGGTCCTCGACCTCTACCGGCGGTGGTACGTGGAGCGCACCGTCGCGTGCAATCCGCACCACCACCGGCGCATGCTGAGCGACCCGGAGGGCTATCCGGGGCTGCCGGTCACCGGCTACTACCCGAGCGACCCGCGGCCGATGGCTCACGCGGCCCTCGGGTGAGCGCCGACGGAGCCGTGCGTGGCCAGGTACGGCGCCGCCCTGCGGGACAGATCCGCGAGGAGTTCCGCCGACCGCTCCTGGTGGACGACGTGCCCGCCCTCGAGCCAGACCGTCTCGGTCGTGCCGGTGGTGTGCCGCGTCCAGGGTGCGGGCGGGAGACCGTCCTGCGAGGCGTAGTACGAGACGACGGGGCAGGCGAGGACCGGCCGTTCGGGGGCCGTCCAGCGTCCGGCCAGCGTCAGATCGGCGTGGAAGACGGGCACCGTGAGCTCGACGAGTTCGTCGAGGCACTCCGGGTCGGTGAGTCCCTGGTCCATGAGGAGGCCGCGGATGAAGAGCCGGTCCTCCGTGTCGTCGGGTTCCTCCATGCCCGAGGCGCCGCCGGGCTCCGGGGGCGCGCACGCGACCGTGGCCACCAGGGCCGGCGGGCGCGCGAGCCTGCCCCCCGCCTCAAGGGCCCACAGTGCGCCCAGGCTGTGCCCGAGCAGCACCACGGGGGCCGGCCCGAGGCAGTCGACGGCGTCCACCACGGAGGCGAGGACGGCATAGGGGTCCTCTGGCAGGGGCTCGTCGAAGCGGTGACCGCGCCCCGGCAGGCACACCGAGCTCAGCCGCCAGGAAGGCGGCAGGTACGGGGGCAGGGTGCGCGCGGTGGTGGGGCCGTCGCCCGCTCCGGGCACCATGACCAGTTCGACTCCGGGTTCGGCCGGGCCCGACAGCGGTACGAGCCAGCCTTCTTGCTTTCTCATCGGCTCTGTCCCATCAGAAGCTCTGTCCCGTCAGAACGGCGGCCTGCTCGGACGTGCCGTGCCGCGAGCGGCGTCCCTCGCGTCGTCAGGTCGGGCAGCTCGGAGAGCCGCCGGGCCGCGTCCCCCGCCACCTCTGTCACCAGTTGTGTGAAGGCGCCCGCGAGCAGCGCGGTCTCCTGCGCGGTGAAGGCCGTGCTGTCGCAGTGGAACCAGCCGCGCAGTCCTTCCCCGGCGCGGAACATGTCCAGCGAGAGGTCGAAGCGCGGGGCGCTGGAGCTGATGTCGACCGGCGCGCTGCGCAGTCCGTGCAGGGCGAACCCGGCGTCGATCTCCTCCTCGAAGAGCTGGAAGGTCGCCTGGAGCAGCGGTTGCAGGCCCAGATCGCGTTCCGGGTTCACCGCCTCCACCAGGAGTTCGAACGGCAGGTCCTGGTGGGCGAAGCCGCCGAGCACCACGTCCCGTACGCGACCCACCAGATCGGTGAAGTCCGGGTCGTCACGCAGGTCCGCGCGCAGCGCCAGCATGTTGACGAAGAACCCGACGACGCCCTCCGCCTCGGGGTGGGTGCGCCCGGCCACCGGTACGCCGACGAGCAGGTCGCGCTCGCCGCTGACCCGCGAGACCAGGACCTCGAACGCCGCGAGCAGGGTCATGAACAAGGTGGCGCCCGATGCCCGCGAAAGCGCCCGCAGCTCCCGGGTGACGTCGGGTGACAGCGTGAACTCGACCGTACTGGTGCCTTGTTCGGTGCTGCCGGGCTGTGCCGCGATGGCGGGCAGATGGGTGGGGGCACCGTCGATGTGCCCCTTCCAGTAGGCGAGGAGTTCCGTGAGGGCGGGTCCGGCGAGTTCGGTCCGCTGCCAGGCGGAGAAGTCGCGGTAGCGCACCGGCTGCGGCGGGTGCGCCCTGCCCGGGGCGGCGGCCTCGTAGTCCCCGGCGAGTTCCTCCAGGAGGAGGGTCATGGACCAGCCGTCGCACACGATGTGGTGCATGCCGAGGGACAGCACATGGTCCTGCGGGCCCAGGCGCAGCAGCCGGGCCCGGAACAGCGGGCCGTTCTCCAGGTCGTAGGGGTCTTCCAGTACGCGGCGGCAGAAGCCGTCGACGGCCGCGTCCTGTCCGGGCCCCGGGGCAGCCGCGGATTCGTGCTGTTCCAGCGTGCCGTTCCAGCGTTCGTCGACGATCTGTACCGGGCCGCCGTCCGCGACGTCGAAGCGGGTGCGCAGCGATTCGTGCCGCTGCGCGAGCCCGGCGACGGCCGCTGTCAGGGCCGCTATGTCGAGAGGGCCGGTGAGCCGGAAGGACTCCCCCATGTGGTACGCCGTTGATTCGGGGTCCAGTTCGTGCATGAACCACAGCCGGGCCTGGGCGTACGACACGGGGGTGGCCGGGCCGTGCGTGGTGCGCACCAGGGGTTGCCGTTCGGGCCGGGTGCTCCGCTCGACGGCGGCGGCGAACTCGGCCACCGTGGGCGCGTCGAACAGTGTCCTGACCGACACCTCGGTGCCGAAGAGCTGTCGTATCCGGGACACCACGCGCCCGGCGCGCAGCGAGTGTCCGCCGATCCGGAAGAAGTCGTCGTCGCGCCCGACCCTGTCGAGCCCGAGCACCTCGGCCATCACCTGCGCGACCAGTTCCTCGGCGCCGGGCCTGGGTGCGGCGAACTCCGTGGCGGACGCTTCGTCGGCCTTCGGCAGGCCCCGCACGTCGACCTTGCCGCTGGGCAGCAGGGGCAGGGTCGCCAGGGACACGAAGGCCGTCGGCACCATGGCGGTGGGCAGCCGGGCGGCCAGCGCGTCCCGCAGTCCGGCGAGCTGCCCGTCCCCGGCGGTCGGGGAGAGGTAGGCGGTCAGGGCGCCGTCGTGGTGGACGACGACGGCCTGGCGCACCCCCGGGTGTGCCAGGACCGCGGCCTCGACTTCGGACAGCTCCACCCGGTGCCCGCGCACCTTGACCTGCCGGTCGAGACGGCCGAGGAAGCGTACGGCGCCTTCGGCGGTGTACGAGCCGCGGTCACCCGTGCGGTACATGCGCGCACCCGACCGGTCGGCGAAGGGGTCGGGGAGGAATCTCGCCTCGGTCTCCCCGGGCAGATCCAGGTAGCCGCGGCCGACGTGGGCGCCGGACAGGTAGAGCTCACCGGCGACGCCCGGCGGGAGCAGGTGCCCGGCCGCGTCCAGGACACGGACTTGGGTGTTGGCCACCGGGCGGCCGATCAGGGGCGTCTCGCTGTCGTCGAGCGGCCAGGCGAGGGCGTCGATGGTGCATTCGGTGGGCCCGTAGAGGTTCCACGCCGTGACCCCGGGTGTCGCGCGCAACCGCTGCCACAGCGGGGTCGGGATCGCGTCGCCGCCCAGGAGCAGCAGGCCGGGGCGGTGGGCGGCCTTCTCGTCGAGCAGGCCGATGTCGAGCAGTTGCGGGAGCTGTGCGGGCGGTACGTCGAGGACGTCGATGCCCGCGGCGCGCACGAAGTCGAGCAGCGCGTGCGGGTCGCGGCGGGTGTCCTCGCCGGCCACATGCAGTTCGTGCCCGGCGAGCAGCCACAGGAACTGGTCGATGGTGGCGTCGAACGCGAACGAGGCCGTCCAGGCCACCCGGCGGCGGGTGTCGGTGTGCCACCCGGTCTTCTGGTGGGCGGCGAGGAGGTTGGCGAGGCCGCCGTGTTCGAGGGAGATCCCCTTCGGCGTCCCGGTGGTTCCCGAGGTGAAGAGCATCAGCGCGAGATCGTCCGGCGCGGGTCCGCGGACTTCCGGCGCCGGTGGCGTCGCCGCGGTGGGAGAGGCCACCGCCTCCGCGATGTCGATCACCGCGAGGCCGGCCCCGCTGCCGAGTGAGGCAGCCGCGGCATCGCACAGGAACGCCGAGGCCCCGCTCGCGGCAAGGACGGACCGCAGCCGCCCTGGCGGGTCGCTCAGCTCCAGGGGTACGGCAGCGGCGCCCGCCTGCCACACGCCGAGGAGGGCGGCGACCATCAGCCGTGAGCGGTGCCCCGCCACGGCCACGACCGGCCCGTGTGCGGCCACCGCGCCGGCCACGCCCCGTGCGGCGGCGCCGAGTTCGGCGAAGGTCCAGGTGCCGTCGGCGTCGGTCACCGCGGCCTTGTCGGGGGTTGCGGCCACCTGACGCCACAGCGCGTCAAGGACCGAGCTGTCGGTCACGGGTACGTCGGGTCCCGCGCCCAGGGCCAGGATTTCCGCGGCATGTGCCGTGCCCACCAGCGGGAGCTGCGAGACGGGGCGCCCCGGATCGGCGACGACCTCGGCGGCCAGGTTCACGAAGCTCCGCACGAGCCATTCGGCCTCGGCGGGGCCGAGCAGGGCGCGGTCGTAGGTGAACAGGCCGCGCAGTTCGTCGCCGTGCCGGTGGAGGTCCATGGCGAGGGGCAGATCGGGGTCCTCGCGGCCGGGCGGGTTGACCGCGTGGACGTCCCGGACGCCGCTGAGCCGCAGGGGGCTGTGCGCCGCGTCGTCCTCGAAGTACTGGAAGGCCGACTGGACGAGCGGCATGCCGGAGGTGCGCTCGGGATTGACGGCCTCCACGAGGCGCTCGAACGGCAGGTCCTGGTGGGCGAACCCGTCGAGGACCACCTCCCGTACCCGGCCCACCAGACGGGTGAAGTCCGGGTCGTCGCGCAGGTCGGCGCGGAGCGCCAGCATGTTGACGAAGAACCCGACGACGTCCTCCACCTCGGGGTGCGTGCGCCCGGAGACGAGGGTGCCCACCAGCAGGTCGCTCTCGCCGCTGTACCGCGACATGAGGACCTCGAACACCGCGAGCAGGCTCATGAACATGGTGGCGCCGGAGGCACGCGAAAGGTCCCGCAGGGCCCGGGTCACCTCCGGTGACAGGGTGAAGCGCACCTCGCCCTCGGTGCGCGGTCCCGCGGCGCCCTCGCGCGGGGTGGCGAACTCCAGGATGGTGGGGGCGCCTTCGATGTGCGCCGTCCAGTAGTCGAGGAGCTCTTGCAGGGCTGAGCCCGTCAGTTCGGTCTGCTGCCAGGCGGCGAAGTCGCGGTAGCGGACGCCGTCGGGCACCGGGGCGGCGCTCCGGCCGGTCAGCGCGGCCTCGTACAGGTCGCCGAGCTCCTGGAGGAGCAGCGTCATGGACCAGCCGTCGCACACGATGTGGTGCATGGCGAGCGACAGCACATGGTCCTGCGGGCCCAGGCGCAGCAGCCGGGCCCGGAACAGCGGTCCCTGGCCGAGGTCGAAGGGGTCCGCGTGCATGCGGCGGCAGAAGTCGGCGACGGCCGCGGCGCGCTCCTCTTCGCCGTGCGGTTGCCCGCCGGGGGCCTCGATCAGTTCGAGGGTGCCGTTCCACTGCTCGTCGACGCTCTGGACGGGCACGCCGTCGGCGACGGAGAAGCGGGTGCGCAGCGATTCGTGGCGCTGGGCGAGCGCGGCGACAGCGGTGGTGAGCGCGGCCATGTCCAGCGGTCCTTCGATCCGGAAGGACTCGCCCATGTGGTACGCCGTCGAGTCCGTCTCCAGTTCTTGCAGGAACCACAGGCGGCGCTGTGCGGAGGAGACCGCGGCCTCCGGGCCGTGGGACGTACGAGCCAGGGGGCGCTGCCGGATGCTGCTCCCCCGTGCCACCTGCGCGGCGAACTCGGCCGCCGTGGGCGCGTCGAAGAGCAGCTTGACCGGCAGGTCGACCCCGAACAGCTCGCGGGCGCGGGCGACCAGGCGCACGGCGGGCAGCGAGTGGCCTCCGATCTTGAAGAAGTCGTCGTGCCTGCCCACCCGCTCGCAGCCCAGGACGTCGGCCATCATCATGGCGACCAGCTGCTCGGCGCCCGCCCTCGGTTCCACGTAACCGGCCTTGGTCATCTGCCTCTCCGCTTCTCGTTGCCGGCCGGTGGTGCCGACCGTGTGCGTGCGCTGTGTCGGGTGGGGTGCGGGTGACGTCTTCGCGTGCGACTTGCGCCTTCGACGCGATTACGCCTTCGCCGCGATGTGATCGGCCAGGGCGCGTGCCGTGCCGCACTGGTAGATGTCGCGCACGGTCACCTTGAGCCCCTGTTCGCGCAGGCGCCGGACGCACATCGCCGCCTTGAGCGACCCGCCGCCCACGGCGAAGAACTTGTCGTCGGGGCCGCAGGCGCCCGCCGTCAGCTGCTGGGCGAAGGCCTCGAGGACGAGGCCGAGCAGATCGCCGCCCCGTGCGGCGTCGGCCTTGCGGGACGCGGTCTCCACGCCGGGGCGGGGCAGCGGCAGCGCGGACGCGTCGGCGGGTGCCTCGGGCAGGGCGGTGACCAGCACCAGGTCGAGGGGTTCCACGGGCGTGGACAGGCGGCGCGCGAGGTGTTCGCGCAGCCCGTCGCCGGCCGTCTTCACGGTGCGCGGCGGGTACGGCACCACGGAGGCGACACGGGCGGCGGTCCCGGTGGTGGCCGCGGTGTGCGCGGCTTCGGCGCCGGCGAGCGTGAAGTGGTCCGCGTCCGTGGAGCCGGCCGCCGGGAAGAACACGTCGAACGCGCCGTCCGGATCGCCGGATGCCCAGCTGATACGGGCGGGGCGGGTCAGTTCTTCGCCGAGCCGCCAGACCTGCTCCGGGTCCAGGCCGGTGCTCGGCACATCGCCGGGTGATACGCCGTCGCGGGCACCCAGCGCCTCGTGCAGCCGGCGGTTGGCGACGCCACGGCAGACGACCGGGCCGGGTTCGCGTTCCAGAAGGGCGCGCAGGTCTTCCGACGCGGGCGGGGGCTGTACGAGGGTGGCGGGCTGTACGGGGTCGGCGGGCTGCGGCGGGCAGTCGACGTGCAGGAGGGCGTCGTAGCGGAAGAGCGTCATCTCGTTGGCGTGGATGCCGCGCCGGGGGGCGACCTCCGCGTGGGAGACGCGCTCGACGCGAGTGGGCGTCGCCGCCAACCAGGCCGGATCGAGGCTCAGTTCACCGTCGGCGGCGAGTTCGGCCTGCCGGGCCTCCTCCGCCGTGACCGCCGCTTGGCCGACGACCCCGGCGGCAGGCGCGCTCCGCGCGGCCTTGAGCGCCGCGAACGCCTCCGCGAGCCGCGCGTTGCGCAGGTCGCCGAGCAGGATGTGACCGCCCGGCCGGACCACCGCCGCGGCCCGGCGCACCACTTCCTCGAAGTAGTACAGGGAGGGGAAGTACTGGGCCACGGAGTTGATGACGACGGTGTCGTACATCTCGTCGACGACCTGCGGCGCCCGCAGCGCGTCGGCCTGACATACCGTCACCCGTACGCCGGTGTCCGGGACATCGGCGGTCAGCTCCGCGGCACGCTGGTCGAGCAGGTCGACGGAGCGGGCCGAGAAGTCCGTCGCCACGTAGTGCTCGACAGGGGCTCCGGCGAGGAGCCGTCGCATGATGATCCCGGTCCCCGCGCCGATCTCCAGGACTCTGCGGGGCTGGAGCGCGAGTACGCGGCGGACGGACTCCTCCGCCCACTCGGCCATGCCCTGCGCGGGGATCGCCTCGCCGGTGAAGCTGTCGACCCAGCCGGAGTTCTCGCCGTCGCCGTCCGGCTCGTCGGCGCCCTCGTAGGTGTCGTCGAAGACGTTCTGCCAGGACTCCAGGACGTCGCCCGCACCCCACCCGGCGCGGCCGGTGTCCGCGGCAGGCTCGGGCACGACATAGGCGACCGTGCGGGTTCCGTCGTCGGTGCGGCGGGTCAGCAGGGCCGCCTCGCGCACCCGGGCGTGAGCGGTCAGCGCCGTTTCGATGTCCTGAGCGGATGTGGTGGCGACGACGGTGTCGGTCATCGGTTTCCTCCGGTCTGCCGGGCGATCGCCGCCCGGTCGGTCTTGCCGCTGGGGCTGCGCGGCAGCGTCCGCAGCACGGTGACGGTCAGCGGCACCGAGGCGGCGGGCAGCAGTTCCGCCAGTCGGCGCAGGAGTTCGGCGGGTTCCGGGTCCGCCGCCCCGGCCGCCGGGGTGACGGCGGCGTGCAGGGTGCGGCCCCCTTCGGGGCGTTCGGGTGCCACGCAGACCGCCTCGCCCACGGCGGGCAGCTCGCGCAGACAGGCCTCGACCTCCAGGAGGTTGACCCGGTAGCCCCGGATCTTGACCTCCTGGTCGAGGCGGCCGACGAAGCGCAGGGCGCCTTCCTCGACGCGGACCAGATCGCCGGTACGGAAGGCGCGGGTGTGGCCGTGCGGGGTGCGCTCGACGCTGATGTAGCGCTCCGCGCTCAGCTCCGGCTCGTTGAGGTACTCGCCGGACATCGGCAGCCCCGCGACCAGGAGTTCACCGGTGCCGGAGCCGGAGCCGGACGGCGCGTCGCCCTGCTGCCCGGCTTCGTCGACCGGGGCGATCAGCAGTTCGCAGCCGGGCAGGGGGCGGCCGATGGGCGGGTGCACCGGCCAGTCCGCGGCGGGCCCCCGCAGGGTGTGCACGGTGACCATCGCCGACTCGCTCTGCCCGTAGTGGTTGTTCAGGACGCAGTCCCGCAGCCGGGTGAACAGCTCGCGCACCGGGCCCGAGCACACCAGTTGTTCGCCCGCGGTGTTGATCTCGACGAGCGCGAGGTCGTCCAGGCTCGCCTCCAGGCCCGCGGCGACAGCCAGCATGTTCAGTGCGAGGCAGGGCAGGAACAGCCGCTCGATCCGCTGTCGGCGCAGCCAGCCGAGGAGTTCGAAGGGGTCGGACCGCAGCCGCTCGGGGACGGTCACCAGCGTGCCGCCGCCTGCGAGGGTGCCGAGGACCTCCTGGAACCACACGTCGAAGTTCATCGGCGCGAACTGCGCCGTGCGCAGATCACCGCGCCGGGAGTGGCTGTGCTGCCACTCGGCCATGTTGTCCACACAACTGTGGGGCAGCGCGACGCCCTTGGGCCGGCCGGTGGATCCGGAGGTGTAGATCACGTACACCGGACGGTCCGGCACGCACGCGACGGGTGCCGGACCGGTGTCCTGCCCACCGCGCTCCGGCGGCGGGATCCGCAGGGCCGGGCAGCCCTCCGCGACGGCGGGCAGGCCACCGCTGTGCAGCAGCACGGCCGGGCTGCTGTCGGCCAGCATGTGGGCGAGGCGCCGCTCGGGGTAGGAGGCGTCCAGCGGCACGCAGGCGGCGCCGAGCCGGATCGCGGCGAGCGTCGCGGCGACCACGTCGGTGCCGCGCGGGCCGGTGACGGCGACCCGGTCCCCGGCGCGTACACCGCGGGCCCGCAGCAGCGCCGCGATCTGCCCGGACCACGCGAGCAGCTCGCCGTAGGTGACCTCGCGCTCCTCGTCGGCGACGGCGATCCGCTCGCCGTGCCGGGCCGCGGAACGGGCCAAGGACTCCAGGAAGCACGGGGGCCGGGCCTCGCCGCCCCACAGGGTGTGCGGGTAGGTGCTCATGCGCCGGCCGCCCCGTGGAGCGAGGGGGACATGTGACCGTGCTCTCCACGGACATCAGGAATGGGCATGACAGACCTTTCTGGAGGCGGGGCGGGGGCCGGGGCGGGGGCGATGGGTCGGGGGCGATGGGTTCTGGGGGGACTCCGGCTAGGACTCCTCGGCGAACAGGGCCCTGTGCAGCGCGCTGGCCCTGAAAGGCCCTCCGGCGTACGGGGAGTGCGCCGACAGCGGCACGCGGGAGCCGCCGGCCCGGACCAGGGCGCCGGTGAAGGTGTATTCGGGGTGCAGGCCGTCGGCCGCCGGGCGTGCGGCACAGTCCAGTTCGAGGACGTCGCCGGGTGCTGCCGCGATCGGCGCGGGCACGTCGAAGGGCACGTACACCGGCAGCCAGTTGGTGACCGTGTCCAGGCTGTCGAGCAGCGGACCGTCCGGGGTGCAGCGCATGGCCAGCCACAGCAGAAGGCCGTCGACCGGGCCGGGCGCGGTGATCTCGAGCCGGGCGGACGGGAAGTGTGCCAGCCCCTCGTCCAGGCGCAGATCCTCCACCAGGCAATCGGTGCTGCGCAGCGCGGAACGGTCCACGTTGCCCAGGCACATCCGCAGGTCGAAGGGGCCGCCCGCGCTGGTGAGGACCTCGGCGACATAGTCGGCGAAGTCCACGTCCACCGCGAAATCTCCTTCGAGCAGCTCCTCGGCGCAGACGGCGGCGGCCCGGGTGCCGACGACGGCGGGGATCACCGCGGCGCCCGGTGTCAGATGCCGTTCGCGTACGTCGTCCAGGACGGCGGCGATGCCCTCGGCGCCGCCGATGCTGCCCACCAGTTCGGCGACGCAGACCTCGGCGCGTTCGGGCACGTCGACCGTGGTCGCCTCACCGGGCAGGACCTCGATGTGGTACCGGGGCTTTTTCCGCGCGAGTTCGGCGGCGCGCGCGGCGCTTTCCGGAATGCTCTCGATGGCGCGTACGGTACGGGCGCCGCATTCGGCGGCGTGCAGCGACCACAGGAGATCGGGTCCGCAGCCGACTTCCAGGACGCTCGCATCCGGAGCTTGTGCCGCGATCGCATCCCGGAATATTTTGTTGCGCGGCTCGTCCTCCAGCATCACGTGGTAGAGGAAGTCGTCGTACAGGGGATATTCGCCGACCGACGGCCACAGATAGGGCCGTCCGCCCAGCGCCGCATCCCGCTTCACCCGCAGGCGCAACCGCCGGCCACCGACCGTGACGGTGTGCCAGGAGGAACCGCTGACTGCGACCGGGAATTCACTCATGCCGCCATCGTCGCGGCGCGGCGATCCGCAGTGAATACACGAAATTCTTCACGCACGGCAGCCGGTATGAAGCACAGCTCCACAACCCGGCCCGACCAGCAGTATGTACGCCGGCGAAAAAGCAGTCCCCGGCCTTGCAATTTCCGACGGATAGCCAGGACTTTTGCGCCGGTGTTACCAATGGGCCAGTTGGCATCCGCCGCATTGGGGAGTTTTCGTGCACCCGTTGACGAGTTCGTCGATCAGTCCCTCCACAAGCCCCGCCGCCGGTCTCGTCGCCGGCCCCTCCGCACCCGAGGGCGTGTGGAACGAGACGCACAGGGCGTTCCGTTCCGACGCTCTCCTGCACGACCTCGTGGGCGAGGCGGCGCACCGCTGGAGCCACCGCCCGGCCCTGCTCACCGACGACGGCACGCTCACCCACGGCGACCTGCACACCTGGTCGGGCAGGATCGCCCGGCACCTGTGCGACCTCGGAGTCTCTCCCGGAAGTTATGTCGCCGTGCTCGGCGACCACGCCCCGCACACCGTCGCCGCGCTCCTCGGCGTGGTGCGTGCCGGTGCCGCCTACATCCCCCTGGACCCCCGCTGGCCCGCCGCACGCCTCGCGGCGATGCTGTCCGCGCAGCGGGTCACCTGCCTGGTCGTGGACCGGGTCAACTACCGCGTTGCGAACGAGATCTGCTGGTCGCTGCCCGACCTGGCCCACCTGGTGTGCGTCGACGAGCCCGAAGTCCGGCCGTGGCAGGGGGAGTTCTCGGCGGAGACGGTCGCGGACCTGTGGGACTGGGTCGCCGATGACGACGACGAACTGCGCGCCGCGGGCTTCAACCGGGCCGACGACGGGCCCCGGTACACCACCGACGAGGTCACCGCCTACACCCGTCACGTGGCCGGCCTGGTCGCACCCCATCTGGATGCCGCGTCACGGGTCCTCGAAGCCGGCAGCGGCATCGGGATGATCCTTGGGGAAGTCGCCCCCGGGGTGGCCCGCTACGTCGGCGTCGACCCCTCCCCCGTGGCCGCGGACAAGGCCCGTGAGCGGGCCCGACGACACGCGCCGCACGCCGAGATCGTCACCGGCTTCGCCCACGAGGCCGCCCGTCTGGCCCCGGGCCCCTACGACGTGGCCCTCCTGGCGAGCACCGTTCAGTTCTTCCCCGGCACCGACTATCTGCGCGACGTCCTCGACAGCCTCGCCGACCAGCTCGACGACACCGGCACGCTCGTCCTCTCGGATCTCGTCGCGCCGGACGAGGAGGAGCACGACGGTCTGCGCGTGCGGCCCGACTTCTTCACCGAGCTGGCCGCCCGGGACCCGCGCTACGCCGAGGCCCGCATCCTGCACAGGGACGGCGCCGGCCTGCCCCACGAACTCGCCCGCCGCTACGACGTGGTGCTCCGCGTCGACAAGCGCCGCGGCGCGCAGTACGCGCGTACCGGTCCTGCGCCGCTGACCGTGACCACCGGACACCACATCGCGCGCTGCTCACCTGAGCCTGTGCCGGTGGCGGTGGACCCCGCCGCCATCGCCTACGCGATCTTCACCTCCGGTTCCACCGGCGCCCCCAAGGCGGTCGCCGTCAGCCACCGCAGCGTCGTCAACCTCATCGAGTGGGTGAACGGCACCTACCGGGTGACGCCCGACGACCGGCTCCTCATGGTCACCTCGTTCTGCTTCGACCTGTCGGTGTACGACGTCTTCGGGATTCTCGCGGCGGGCGGCTCGATCCGGCTCGTCGCGGACTCCGAGTCCGGCGACCCCGACCGCCTCACGGAGATCTTGCAGGACGAGCCCATCACCTTCTGGGACTCCGCTCCCGCCGCGATGTCCGTACCCCTTTCCTTCCTCGAACTCGACGAGCCCCGCGGCCG
The DNA here is from genome assembly GCF_014649775.1 of Streptomyces longisporoflavus. GTDB lineage: Bacteria > Actinomycetota > Actinomycetes > Streptomycetales > Streptomycetaceae > Streptomyces > Streptomyces longisporoflavus. Next base: position 25,069 of record NZ_BMTR01000008.1, read on the forward strand.
CGACACGCTGCGGCTCGTCTTCCTCAGCGGCGACTGGGTGCCGCTGACGATGCCCGGACGGCTGCGCGAGACCTTCCCCCGCGTCCAAGTGGTCGCCCTCGGCGGGGCGACGGAGTGCACGGTGTGGTCTAACCACTTCCCGGTGGACACCGTGGACCCCGCCTGGCCGAGCGTTCCGTACGGCACCCCGATGCCCAATGCCCGGTACTACGTCCTCGACGAACGCCTGCGGGTCTGCGCCGCCGGCGAGAGCGGCGACCTGTACATCGGCGGCGTCTGCGTGGCCGCCGGTTACGCGGGCGCCCCGGGACTGACCGCGCACAAGTTCCTGCCGGACCCCTTCAGCGCCGTGCCCGCCCCGCCCGGCGAGGGCCGCATGTACCGCACCGGCGACCGGGCCTGCTGGCTGCCGGACGGCAACCTGCGGTTCCTGGGGCGCGTCGACGACCAGATCAAGGTGAACGGCTACCGCATCGAACTGGCCGAGGTGCAGGCCGCGCTCAACCGGTGCCGGGAGCACATCCTCGAAGCCGTAGCCGTCGCGGTGGCGGGACCGCACGGCCCCGAGCTCGCCGCTTTCTACGTGCCTGCGGCTGCCGACGACGGCAGCGGTGCCGACCGTACGGACGCCGACGGTACGGGCGCTGACAGCACGGGCGTCGGCAGCACCGGTGACGGCAGCACCGGTGCGGAGCCCAAGGACCGGCGGGATCCCCGCCCCGCCGTGGCCCAACTGCTGCCCACCTACATGCTTCCGGACCACTTCATCCCGGTCAGCCGCATCCCCGTCTCCGCGACGGGCAAGGCGGACCGCGCGGCCCTGCTCAAGGACTCCGGCTTCACCCCGCACCGCTGAGGGGCCTTCGCGGCACCTCGCCCACGACAGCCCCCGAGAACCGGGAGAGACCAGCATGACTGACACCGCCCTTCGTCCCGCCGTGCCCGGCGTCACCGCGGGCGTCGGCCCGGTCCGTCTCCCCTCGCCCGGCACTCGACGCGCCCTCGGCCACGCCGTGCAGCACCTCGTCCGCACCGGTGCCACCGCCGGGAGCGTCGTCGCACAGCCGCGCCACCAGCTGCCGCCCGACCTGGTATGCCGGCTCACCGAGCTGATCGGGCCGCCCGCCGATTGGCGCGGCTACCGGGTCCTGCGCGGCCTCTTCGACGGCCTGGGCGAACCGGGCCCCACCCCTGTGCACTGGTCCGAACCGACGGGTCCCGCCGATCTGCCCCACGAACTCGCGCTCGCCCTCGTCGGCCGCCTGCTCGGGGAGGTCTTCGGCTGGGCCAACCAGCAGGACGGCCGCCTGGTGCACAACATCCTGCCGAGTCCCGGCCAGGAGACCCGACAGGTCGGCGCCAGCAGCACGCTCGCCCTTGCCTGGCACACCGAGGACGGGTTCCATCCGGAACGCGCCGACTTCCTGCTCCTGGCCTGCCTGCGCAATCCCGGCCTGACCGGCACCCGCCTCGCCTGCGTACGCGACATCGAACTGAGCGACGAGGACGCCGCGCTTCTCGGCCGCCCCGGGTTGGTCATCGACCCCGACGACAGTTACGAGCCCGACCCCCGCGAGGGTGACCACGCGCCCGGCATCCGCACCGTGTGGGGCGCCCCGGACGCCCGGTGCGTGCGCTATGACCCCGCCTACACCCGGCTGCTCGCCCGGGACCCCGACTTCGCACAGGCTTACGCGCGACTGCAACCGGCCTTCGACCGGCACGCCGTCGAGATCGGCCTGGCCCCCGGCGACCTGCTGCTCGTCGACAACGACGTGATGGTGCACGGGCGTTCGGCCTTCCCGCCGCGCTATGACGGCTCGGACCGCTGGCTCAAGCGGGTTCTGGTCCGCTCGACCGGCACCGGACGCCCGGCCAGGCCCCCGCAGGAGGAGCTGGAACACGGCTTCGGCCAGCACCGCGTCCGGCCGGCCCGCGGCACTATCCCGCCCCTACCGACTACGGACCACTGACCACTGACCGCTGACCGCTGACCGCTGACCCATCGAGGACCGAGGACCGAGGACATCGCCGTGCTGCCAGAGACCCTCACGCTGACCGACCCCCGGCTCTACGCGACCGGCGACCCTCACCCGCTCTGGCGTGCCCTGCGCCGCGAAGAGCCCGTCCGGTGGCATCAGCCGGCCGACGCGTCCGGCTTCTGGGCGGTCACCGGGTACGAACCCGGACTGCGGGTGCTCCAGGAGTGGGAGATCTTCAGCTCCGCTCAGGGCACGATGCTGCGCCGCGACCTGACCGAGCCCTACCCGGGTGCGGGGAAGATGCTCGCCCTCACCGACCCGCCGCGCCACACGGTCCTGCGCCGTGCGGTGGGCCGGCTCTTCACACCGCGTTCGCTGGCCCGCCTGGAGGGCAAGGCACGCTCGATCGTCCGGCCGCTGGTGGCCGACGCGGTGGCCGCCGGGCACTGCGACTTCGCGACGGACGTCGCCGCGCGCATCCCCCTCGCGCTGGCGGCCGACCTGCTCGGCGTGCCGGTCGAAGACGTCAGCAAGGTAGCCGCGGCGGCGGCCCGTATCTCCTCCCGCGACCAGGACGACGGCGGCCTCGACGCCCGGATCGCGCACCTGGAACTCCTCGACTACTACAGCCAGGTCATGGAGTCACGCCGCGCGAACCCCGGCGACGACCTCATGTCCGCGCTGGTCGTCGCGCAGGCGGACGGCGCGGGCCTCACCGACGAGGAAGCCATCCTCACCTGCGACAACGTGATCGTCGCCGTGGGCGACACGACCCGCGCGGCAGCGGCGGGCGGCATGCTGGCGCTGCTCGAACACCCCGACCAGTGGGCCGCGTTGAAGTCGGGCCTGGCGGACCCGGCCCGCGCCGTGGACGAGATCCTGCGCTGGGCACCCCCCGCCACCCACCTGCTGCGCACCGCGGTACGGGACACCGACCTCGGCGGTCAGCACATCGCGGCCGGGGACCCGGTCACCGTGTGGATTCCCTCGCTCAACCGCGACGAGTCGGTGTTCGGCGACGGCGACGTCTTCCGCCTCGACCGCACCCCCAACCGGCACCTCACCTTCGGCGGCGGCGTGCACTTCTGCCTGGGCGCGGCCCTCGCACGGCTGGTCCTGCGGGTGCTCCTGGAGGAACTGGTGACCGGCACCGGAGACATCGCCCTGGCCGGTGAACCGCGGCGGCTCGCCTCGTACACGGTGGGCGGCCTCGCCGCCCTCCCCCTGCGCCTCACGGCCCCCGCCGCCTCCGCCCCAGCCACCTGATCCGCGGCGCAGCTCTCCCGCGCCCCCGCTGAACCCCCTCCGAGGAGCCCTCATGTCCGCCACTCCCGCGCCCGCGTACGCGCAGCACGACGCCACGGTGCACGACCTGGTGGCGGCCAGGGCCGCCACCCACCCGGACGCCGTGGCGCTCCTCGCGCCCGGCCAACCACCGTGCACGTACCGGCAGTTGGACGAGCAATCCACCGCGATGGCCCGGCGTCTGGTGGCCGGAGGCCTGCGCCCCGGTCAGTACGTGGCCCTCCGCATGGGCCGCACCCCGGCCTTCGTCGTGGCCCTGCTGGCCGTCCTGAAGGCCGGCGGCGTCTACGCGGCCATGGACCCGAACTGGCCCGAGACGCGCGTACAGCACCTGGTGCGGCAGGCGGACGCCCACGTCCTGACCGACGAGAGCCCGGATGCCGCCTTCGAACCGCACCCCGCGCCGGGACGCCACCGGCTGCACCTGCAAGGGCCCCCGGTACCCCCCGAGAGCGCCCCGCTGCCGGTGACGGCGCCCGGCGACGGCTGCGCGGTGATGTTCACCTCCGGCAGTACCGGCGAGCCGAAGGGTTCCGTCTCCCCGCACCGCGCGGTGGTGAGCCGGTTCGTCGGGGTGGACTACGCGGACTTCGGACCGGGCCGCACCGTCCTGCAGGCCGCCCCGGTGTGCTGGGACGCCATGATGATCGAGCTGTGGTCGGTCCTGATGAACGGCGGCACCTCCCTGCTGCTCGGCGACGGTCTGCACCTGTCCCCCGCCCTCGTCCGCGAGTACGTCACGGCGGCGGGCCTGGACACCCTGTGGCTCACCGCGGCGCTCTTCAACGCCTTCGTCGACGACGACCCCGGCTGCTTCGCCGGCCTGCGTCAGGTCCTCACCGGCGGCGAGCGTCTTTCACCGGGACACGTGGCCGGATTCCGCGCCGCGCACCCCTCGATCCGCATCGTCAACGGCTACGGCCCCGTGGAGACCACGGTGTTCGCCACGACCAGGGTCATCGAGGACGGTGACGCCGCACGCTACGGGCAGATCCCGCTGGGGACCGCGCTGCCCGGCACACGCATCCACGTCCTCGACGCGCGGGACCGCCCCTGCCCGCCCGGCACGACCGGAGAGATCTGCATCGGCGGAAGCAGCCTCGCCCTCGGATACCTGGGCGACGAGGAACTGACGGCGCGCAAGTTCCAGACGCTTCCCGGCGGCGAGCGCGTGTACCGCTCCGGCGATCTCGGCAGCCTGCACCCCGACGGACTTCTGCTCTACGCCGGGCGCCGGGACCGTCAGGTCAAGATCCGGGGACAGCGCGTGGAGCCCGCCGAGCTCGAACAGTTCCTGGAGCGTATCGGTGTGCCGCAGGCCGCCGTCACCGTCCTGCGCGACCCGGGCGGCGCCGCCACCGGCCTCGCCGCCCACTGCCTCGACCCCGGCGACGGCCGCACCGCCGAGGACCTGCGCGCCCGCTGTGAGCGCGAACTGCCGTCCTGTCTGCGCCCCCGGCAACTGGTGCTGCTCGACGCCTTTCCGCTGACCGCGAGCGGCAAGGTCGATCTCAGGGCCCTGGCCGAGCGCCTCGACGCGGACCGCGTGGACGCCCCGGCCTCCGGGGTGCCGGGGCCGGACAGCGAGGCCCACGCATCCCGCCCTTCCCTCTTGGAGGCGGTGCTGACCGAGGCCGCGGCACTGACGGGCCGCTCCGTCGGACCGGACGAGGACGTCTTCCTGTCGGGCGGCGACTCGCTGTACGCCATGCAGCTCACCAGCCGCCTCGAGCGGCATCACCGCGTGCGCGTCGCTCTGGGCGCCGTCCACGAGGGCCGCACTCCGCGGGCCATCGCCGCCGCTGCGGAGCAACTGGCCGTACCGGCGGTGCCGGAGCAGGACAGCCCGGCCGAGCCCGGGCAGGGCCGGGTCGTGGAGGACAGCCGACAGGACCTGTGGCTCCAGGAACAGCTCGCGCCCGGCGACCCCGCCCACCTCCTTGTCCTCTCCTTCACCGTCGCCCCGGCCGTGGACATCGGGGCACTGCGCACCGCCCTGGACTCCGTCGCCGCCCGCCACCCCGCGCTGCGTACCGTCTTCCGACTCGACGGCCCGTCCGTCGTGGCCCACGAACTGCCCGAGGCGCACATCCCCGTACAGGAGACCGAGCGCGACGCCGGCCTCACGGGCGGCCTGCCTTCCGCGTGGCTCACCCCCTTCGACCTGGCCACAGACCCGCCCCTGCGCTGCTTCGTCACGCCCTGCGACGCCGGGTCGGTGCTCACCCTCGTGCTCCATCACATCGCCTACGACGGCTGGTCGGAGCGCGCCTTCCTCACCGACCTGGGCAGGGCGTACGCCGGGGCGGGTGCGGTGAGCGCGGCGGGCGGCCCCGTCCACCGCGTCCAGGCACCCGCGCCCGTACGGGACGAGGCAGCGGTGGCGCGGGCCCGCGGACACTGGGGGCACGCGCTGCGATCGGCCGAGCCGTTGGCCCTGCCGTCCGGAGCGCCGGGTACGCCTGGTACTCCGGGTACGCAGGGAGAACGCGCCCGGTACGCGCGGCGGCACCTGTCGCTCGACGCGGCGGAAGTACGTGCCCTGTGCGCGCGCGTCCACCGCTCACCGCACTTCTCGGCGCTCGCCTGGTACGGCTCGGCTCTGCACCGGCTCACCGGAACCGAGCGCTTCACCGTCGCCACCTACCACGCGGGCCGGGAGCGCGTCGCCGAGGACGTGGTCGGCTATTTCGTACGGCCCATTCCGCTCGTACTCGACTTCGGCCCGGGCCAGGGGCCGGCCGAGGTGGCGGCGGCGGCCCGTCGGGACTGGCTGGCGGGCGTCGGTCTCGCGCCGCTGCCGTTGTCCGACCTCGCGGCCGTCGCGCCGCGACCCGACGATCCCCGGCTGCCCCCGGTCTTCCAGGCCGCGGTGATCTACCAGAACGCCCCCGCCGCCGACCTGCGCCTCCGCGGCCACACGACGACCCGCCGCGATGTCCCGCCGCCCGCTGCTTCCCTGCCGCTGCTCGTCCAGTTCTGGCCGTCCGCCGACGGCGCCTGGGACATCTGGCTGGAGTGCGACCCGACCCGCGTCCCGGAAACCGTCCTGGACGAACTCGCCGCCCACCTGACGGACTTCCTGGCGACGCCCGACTCCCCGGGGCCGGAGCCGGGGGTGGCATCCCCGGCAGGGCGCACCATCTCATGACGCGCCGTGGGTGCCGGCTGCTTCCGGGGATCGGTCCGCGCCGGATTCTCACCCCTTCGCCTGCTCCAGCCACTCCTCCGTCGACCCCTCCGCCGTCCGCTCCCGCAGATCGACCCGCCGGATCTTGCCGGAGATGGTCTTGGGCAGTTCCTCCGTGAACTCGATGCGGCGGATGCGCTTGTAGGGCGCGAGGACCGACCGGGTGTACTCGAAGATCGCCGCCGCCGTCTCGTCCCCCGGCGACCAGCCCTTCGCCAGGACGACGTACGCCTTCGGGACGGCGAGCCGCAGCGCGTCCGGCGCGGGGACGACCGCGGCCTCCACCACCGCTTCGTGTTCGAGCAGCGCGCTCTCCAGCTCGAAGGGCGAGACCTTGTAGTCGGACGACTTGAAGACGTCGTCGCTGCGGCCGACGTAGGTGAGGTACCCGTCCGCGTCCAGCGAGCCGATGTCGCCCGTGCGGTAGTAGCCGCCCGCCATCGCCTCGGCGGTGCGCTCGGCGTCCCCGTGGTAGCCGGTCATCAGGCCCACCGGCCACGCCGAGAGGTCCAGGGAGATCTCTCCCTCCGCCGCTCCCGGCTCACCCGTGACCGGGTCCAGGAGCGTGACCTTGTAGCCGGGGCTCGGCCGGCCCATCGAGCCGGGTGTCAGGCGCTGGCCCGGCGAATTGGCCACCTGGACCGCGGTCTCCGTCTGGCCGAAGCCGTCCCGGATCACCACACCCCAGGCGCGGTTCACGGCCTCGATCACCTCGGGGTTCAGCGGCTCACCCGCCGCCACGATCTCCCGCGGCGGCGTACGCAGCTGGCCCAGGTCCGCCTGGATCAGCATCCGCCACACCGTGGGCGGCGCGCAGAAGCTGGTGACGCCCACCCGGTCCATCTCCGCCATCAGGCGGCCCGCGTCGAAGCGCGTGTAGTTGTAGATGAAGACCGTCGCCTCGGCGTTCCACGGGGCGAAGAGATTCGACCAGGCGTGCTTGGCCCAGCCCGGCGACGAGATGTTGAGATGGACGTCGCCGGGCTTCAGACCGATCCAGTACATCGTCGCCAGGTGTCCGACGGGGTACGACACATGGGTGTGCTCCACCAGCTTGGGCCGCGAGGTGGTCCCCGAGGTGAAGTAGAGCATCAGCGGGTCGTCGGCGGCCGTGGGCCCGTCCGGCTCGAAGTCCCGGGCGGCCGACGCCGTGTCCGCGTAGGACAGCCACCCCTCGCCCGGCGGCTCTTCCCCGACCACGATCCTCGTGTACGTGCCGGACACACCGGCGAACTTCTCGACGTCCTCGCCCCGCACGATCACATGCCGCGCCCTGCCCCGCTCGATCCGGTCCCGCAGATCGACCGGCCCGAGCAGCGGCGTCGCCGGGATCATCACGGCGCGCAGCTTCATCGCGGCGAGCGCCGTCTCCCACAGCTCCACCTGGTTGCCGAGCATCACCAGGATCCGGTCGCCTGCCGCGACGCCCTGCGCCCGCAGCCAGTTGGCCACCTGGTTCGAGCGCGCCGACATCCCGGCGAAGCTGAACCGCTGCTCGCCGCCGCCTTCCTCGGCGATGTGGAGGGCCGTGCGGTCATTGCCCTCGGCGATCGCGTCGAACCAGTCGAGCGCCCAGTTGAACTGCTCGAACCGGGGCCAGTCGAACCCTTCGTACGCGGTCTCGTAGTCCTCACGGTGCCGCAGCAGGAAGTCCCGGGCCGCGCGGAACCGTTCCGTGCCGCTGCCGCTCGTCGTGCCCGTCGTCGTCATTGCGCTCTCCTCGTCACCGGTCCGGGGCCCGCAACCTCTGCCCGGCTCAGCTCTTCGCCGGGATCATTGCCGGACGCTACGTAGCATCGTGTAATTCGTGGTGCGGATTTCGCCACCCCCGGACGGGGGTGTCCGGAGTGAAGGGTCTTGCGCGTGACGGCTGACGGCGGTGAGGCGGTCGAGCTGCGGGCCGCGCTGCTGCGGCTGCGGCGCGTCACGGGGCTTCCGGTGGCCTTCGGAGGTCTCGTCGAGGGGCAGCGGCAGCTGCGGATCGGCGAGTTGACGGGCACGGGAACGCCTGCGCTGAGCGGGCTCGCGGTGTCGTCCGGGAACGGCCTTGGCGGCAAGGCGGTCGCGCTCTCGCGTCCTTGCGCCGTCACGGATTACCACGGCTCGCGCCACATCAGCCACGAGTACGACTCCGCCGTCGCCGCGGAGGGCCTGCGTTCGGTGCTCGCGGTGCCGGTGGTGGTACGACGCCGGGTGCGAGGCGTGCTGTACGGGGCTCTGCGCTCGGCCCGGCCGCTCGGTGACCGCACGCTGTCGGCGGCGGTGGACGCGGCGCGGGACGTGGAGCAGGCCCTCGTCGTACGGGACGAGGTGCACGCGCTCCTCGTCACGGCGCGGGAGCCGCAGGCGGGCGCTGGGCCTGCCAGGGAGCAGGTCCGCGAGGCGCACGCCGCGCTCCGGGCGCTGGCACCGCGCATCGCCGACCCGGCACTGCGGGCGGACATACTGGCGGTGTGCGGCCGTCTCGCCGCCGCGGCCACGCTGCCGCCGGCCCGGGAGCGGACGGTGTCGCTCGCGCCGCGTGAGGTGGACGTCCTCGCGTGCGTGGCCGGGGGCGTGACGAACGCGGTGGCGGCCGAGCGGCTCGGTCTGCGGCCGGAGACGGTGAAGGGGTATCTGCGGGCGGCCATGCGGAAGTTGGGCGCCCATACGCGCCTTGAGGCGGTGGTGGCGGCGCGCAGGGCGGGGCTGTTGCCGTAGGCGCCTTACCGAGCGGCGTCGGCGGAGGGTTGAATGGCCCCCGGTGGGGGGTGGCGGGCATGGTGTCCACGGACCGTTTTCTGGCCTTCGCGGCGATGTCGCTGCTGGTGATCGTGATCCCGGGGCCGAGCGTCCTGTTCGTGATCGGCCGGGCCCTTGCCCATGGCAGGCGCACTGCCGTGGCCACCGCGCTGGGCAACGTCCTCGGGTCGTACGTCCTGGTCCTCGCGGTCGCGTTCGGTGTCGGCTCGCTCGTGGAGCGGTCGGCCGCGGTGTTCATGGCGGTGAAGCTGGCGGGCGCCGCGTATCTGGTCTTCCTCGGTGTTCAGGCCTTCAGGCACCGCAAGGAGATGCGGGCACAGTCCGTCGGCGCGACCGCTCCCGGTGAGGCGGCGCGCTCCGACGTACGGACGGTCCTGGACGGCGCGCTCGTCGGCGTGACGAATCCGAAGGGCATCGTGTTCTTCGCGGCCGTACTGCCCCAGTTCGTCGACCACTCGGCGGGTCACCTGCCCGCGCAGATGCTGCTCCTCGGTCTCGTCCCGATCAGCATCGGGCTGATCACGGACACGCTGTGGGGCCTTACGGCGTCGGCGGCCCGCACCTGGTTCGCCCGCTCCGACCGGCGGCTCTCGATGATCGGCGGGGCCGGGGGCGTCACGATGATCGGGCTCGGCGTGACCGTCGCGGCGACGGGCCGGGCGGACTGAACTTCCGGCCGCCGCGGCGACCCCGGCTGCCGGGTCCTCGCCGTTCAGCGCTCGATGACCGTGCCGAAGCGGATGTCGTACGTGTCGGCCTCGCTCAGCGGTCCGCGCAGCAGCCGCTCGGCCTCCTCCGTCAGCTCGCGGCGCTGTGCCTTGTTCAGGGTGCCGAACGGTTCGACGGTGAGAACGGCGGACCCCTTGGCCTCCCCCGTCCCCTCCTCGACGCGCCAGACCCCGGCGAGGAAACCGTCGACCAGGAAGACGCTGTAGGAGAAGTTCCCCTTCCAGGTACGGCCCTTGTACTCGGCCGGTACGACGCGGCTGCGGTCGGCGTGCGAGAGAAGGAGGTTGTCGTACTCGGGAAGGAAGCGCGCCGGAGCCGGGGTGTCCGCGTCGGGGCGGGGCGCGTCGGGCAGGTCGAAGAGCTCGACGCCGCTCTCGTCCCGGAACGTACGAAGCTGGGGCCGCAGCCGCTCGAAGGCTTCCCGCAGCCGTGTCAGGCCGGCCCAGGTCTGCATGTCCTTGACGGAGGCGGGCCCGAAGGCGGCGAGGTAGCGCAGGACGGTGGCGTCGGGTGCGGGCGCCGGCTCGCTCGGGCGGCCGAGCCAGTGCTCGGCGGTGGTGAGCGCGACCTGCCCGCTGCGCCGCCACAGACCGCGCGGGGTGACCTGGACCAGCGGCAGCGAGCAGCGGGCGGCGACGGCGAGCGACTGCGGATCGGCGTCGGGCCAGCGCGGCAACAGGACCTCCCGCAGCTGCTTCATCGTGCGGGGCTCCTCCTCGACGGCCGCGCGGGCGAGCGAGGCAAGCTCCTTCAGGTCGACGCCGGTCAGGCCGTTGCGGAAGGCGTGCAGCTCACGGTCGCGCGCGCCCTGCACCAGCGGACGCAGGGTGAGGGCGTCGTCGGCGGTGTGCAGGTGGATGGTGGAGCGCATGGTGACGATGCGTACGAGGTCGCGCGCGGCGAGGAGCCCGGACAGATCTTCCGGGTCGAACCCTTCGAGCCGGGCGGCGAGCGCGTAGTAGGGCGGCTTCACGTTCTGCGCCTGGAGTCCGAGGAGATGGGTGACGGCGTCCTCGACGGAGAGGGCCGTGGAGCGGCGCAGGAGGAGTTGCCGTTCGAGGGTGGCGCGGTTGAGGGCGCGCGTGCCGAGGACGGGGGCGGCGGCGGTGCGCGGCGGGGCACCGGCCGGCTTCGACGCACTAGGCACACTGAGCCCACTCGGCCCACTCGGCGTTCTCGACTCTCTCGGCGTTCTCGGCTCTCTCGGCATCTTCGTCATGCTCCGCACGCTAACGGAGCTTGCGGACATCTGCTGTCCGCAAGCGTGTCGGGACGGTGCCACGCTCGCGACTTTTGGCCCGTATATCCTCTCCGAGGCCGCAAAGACACACGTTCGACCTCGGAGGCAGCCAGCATGGCGGAGCGCCGGACCCGGCCCGTACCGGGCGAGAAGAGGCACGGCTGGCGGCGCGGCGCCACCGCCAAGACCGCTTCGGCATCGGGAAACGGAGCCTCGGGGAAACCCGGAGCCGCGCCCGCGGACCCCTCCCCCGCACCGGTGGACGCCGCGAGCATCGTGGAGGCCGCGCTCTACCGTGACGGAATCCGCGTCGCGACGCCCTCCTCCCTCGCCGACACCTTCCGGGAACTGCGCGAGCAGCAGGACGGCATGGCATGGATCGGTCTCGCGCGCCCCACCGAGGCCGAACTCCACTCCCTGGCCGCCGAGTTCGACCTGCACGAACTCGCCGTCGAGGACGCGATGGAGGCCCACCAGCGACCGAAGCTCGAACGCTACGGCGAGACCCTGTTCGTCGTCCTGCGCGCGGCCCGCTATCTGGACGCCCCGGAGGAGGTCGACTTCGGCGAGCTGCACGTGTTCGTGGGCCCCGACTTCGTCATCACGGTGCGGCACGACGCCGCCCCGGACCTGACCGCCGTACGGCGCCGCATGGAGGAGAGCCCGGAACTCCTCAAGCTCGGCCCGGAGGCGGTCCTTTACGCGATCCTGGACGCGGTGGTCGACGGTTACGCTCCGGTCGTCGCCGGCGTCCAGAACGACATCGACGAGATCGAGACCGAGGTCTTCCGGGGCGACCCCGCCGTCTCCCGCCGCATCTACGAACTCTCCCGCGAAATGGTGGAGTTCCAGCGCGCCACCCGCCCCCTGGTGGCCATGCTGCACTCCCTGATGGCGGGCTTCGCGAAGTACCGCACCGACGAGGAACTCCAGCGCTACCTACGGGACGTCGCCGACCACGTCACGCACACCAGCGAACGCGTGGACGGCTTCCGCCAGGCCCTCACGGACATCCTCACGGTCAACTCGACACTGGTCACACAGCAGCAGAACGCGGAGATGCGGGCGTTGGCCGAGGCGGGCTTCGAGCAGAACGAGGAGATCAAGAAGATCTCCTCCTGGGCCGCCATCCTCTTCGCCCCCACCCTCGTCGGCACGATCTACGGCATGAACTTCGACGAAATGCCGGAACTGCACTGGGCCTTCGGCTACCCCTTCGCGATCGGCCTGATGGCAGTGGTCTGCGTGAGTCTGTACTTCATCTTCAAGCGGCGGGACTGGCTGTAAGAGCCCCGGGACCTGATGAGCTGACAGCGGTCGTCACCGGGGTGACTTGTCCGTCTCCCGCACCGGCCTGTCGTGGCGCAGGTCGTCGAAGAGGCGGGCCGACCGCTCGGGGTCCCACTTCAGTACGTTGCCCTTGGAGGTCGGGACACCGAAGCCGGACACCGGCACGTTGATGCGCTTGCCCTTTCCGCCCGAGACGCTCTGCACGGCGCGGAACATCTTGCTGAGGTCGGGCAGGCTCATGTCCTCGTCGACGATCAGGGTGTCAAGGCCCGCCCGCACGGCCGGGCCCATCTGCGTCGGGTCGAGGAGGGTGTCGGGGCGGGCCGCCTGGTGGGCGAGGGTCGACAGCAGTTTCTGCTGGTTCCTCGACCGGCCCAGGTCGCCCTCCCGCTCCTGGTGCCGCTGGCGGACGAAGGCCAGCGCCTGCTTGCCGTTCAGGGTCTGGCAGCCCTTGCGCAGGTCCGCGCCCGACTTCTCGTCCTTGATGTCCCGGTCCAGGCACATCCGTACGCCGCCGATGGCGTCGACGATGTTCACGAACCCCGCGAAGCCGATCTCCGCGTAGTGGTCGATGCGCAGCCCGGTGTTCTTCTCGACGGTGTGCACGAGGAGTTCGGGGCCGCCGTAGGAGAAGGCGGCGTTCAGTTTGTCGCCCTCGGGCCGCTTCGTCTTGCCCGTCGTCGTGTCGAGGCGGCCGGGCAGCGTGACCCAGGAGTCGCGCGGCAGGCTGACCAGGCTGGCTCCGTTGGCACCCGTGTGCAGCAGCATCATCGAGTCGGTGCGCCGCCCGCCGCCCCCGCCGGCGCGCAGGTCCTGCACCGCGTCCTCGGACAGACCGTCACGGCTGTCCGAGCCCACGATGAGGTAGTTGGTGCCTTCGCCGGCCGGCGGGCGGTCTCCGTACGCCCCGAGGTCGACGTCACGGTCGAGCCGGGTCTCCGCCCAGCCGTACGTGCCGCCCGCCGCGAGGACCACGACGCCGAGCAGGACGAGCACCGCCCGCCGCAGCCGCCGGTGCTTCTTCGGCTTCCGGGCATGGGCGCGCCGGGGTCCGTAACGGGAGCTGGGGCGTTCGGCGAACCGCTCGAGGGGGTCTGTCATGGACGGCTCCCTTGCAGGCTCCGCCGCTCCTCTTCGGGCGGCGCTTCGAGGAGATACGGATCGGCGGTTCCCGTGCGCTGCATGCTGTGCCATTTCAGACGGGTGCCGAGCAGCGCCGTGATCACGGAGTGGATGACCACGAGGTACATCAACTGCCGGTAGACGAACTGCTGGAGAGGCAGCACCCACAGCACGCGCAGCCGTTCGCGGTCGAGCCGCAACGCGTACGCGGCGGTGATCAGCTGGACCGAGAGGAAACCGAGCCAGACGAGCGCGGCCTCCACGGGATCGCGGAACAGGAGCCCGAACAGGGCGAACATGTCCACGACCGGAGCGCACAGCGGGAGGATGATCTGGAACAGCGTGACGTAGAGCAGCACGCGACGGCCGAAGCGTCCGGCGGGCCCGACTTCCACCGCCGCGCGGCGGTGCTTCCACATCGACTGGAGGGTTCCGTAACACCAGCGGTAGCGCTGTCGCCACAACTGCCGGATGGTGACGGGCACTTCGGTCCAGGCGACCGCCGACTCCTCGTAGACGACGCGCCAGCCGGCCCGCCAGAGGGCCATCGTGAGGTCGGTGTCCTCGGCCAGGGTCTCGTCACTGACACCCCCGACACCCATCAGGGCATCCCTGCGGAAGGCGCCGATCGCCCCCGGCACCGTCGGCATGCACTCCAGGACCTCGAACATCCGCCGGTCGAGGTTGAAGCCGAGTACGTACTCCAGGTGCTGCCATTTGCCGAGCAGCCGGCGCCGGTTGCCGACCTTGGTGTTGCCGCTCACCGCGCCGACCGCCGGGTGGGCGAGCGGCTGGACGAGGCGGGCGAGGGCCTCGGGTTCGAAGATGGTGTCCGCGTCGACCATCACGATGATGTCGTGGCGGGCGTACGCGAGACCGGTGTTGAGGGCACTGGGTTTGCCGCCGTTGGGCTGCCGGATCACCGTCACCCGGGGGTCGTCGATGTCCTCGGCGATGTCGGCGGTGGCGTCGGTCGAGCCGTCGTCGATCACGATGATCTGGAAGTGCGGGTGGGTGGAGGCGAGCAGTGAGTACACGGTGGAGGCGATGCCCGCCTCCTCGTTGTACGCGGGGACGAGGACCGTCACCGGGTCCCGCACCTCGCGCAGCCGTGGCGCGCCGGGCCGGTACCGGCGCAGCCTGCGCACGTGGAGCCGGGCGAACAGCATGAACAGAAGCATCCGCAGGACGCCGAGCACGCCCGCGAGCGTCAGGGTCCACACCATCACGGTGAGGAAGGCGCGCCCGAGCTTCTGCGTCCAGATCAGCCCCTCGCCCTTGACCTCCCGGGTGAGGGGCGCCTTGTCGACGAAGGAGGCGCTGCCGAGGCCGCCGCTGACGGTGGTGAACCATGTCACCCCGCGGTCCTTCAGGAGGTCTTCGGCCTCGCGGTAGCCGAGGTCGGTCTGGCTGTGCTGCGACACGAGGCCGCGCCGGGGCTTGCGGTCCTTGTGGTCCGAGGCGACCACCAGGTAGCCCTGTGCCGCCGCGCTCCGCGCGGCCGTCCACTCGGGGCCGCAGAGCGTGTCCGCGGCCGTGGTGTGGGGCAGCCGCAGCAGCGTGGTGCTGACCCCGGCCGCGCCCGCGAAGGCGGTCTGCGTCAGGGAGAGTTCGAGGCGTGCGCGCAGCGGCGAGGCGACGCCCAGGTCGCCTCCGCTGTAGGTGTACGAGCCGATCTCGTGGCCCTCGCGCACGATGCGCCGCATCAGATCCGGATGCCGGGCGGCGTCCTTCCCGTAGACGAAGAAGGTCGCCCGTGCGTGGTGTCTGCGCAGCAGGTCGAGCAGGCGCGGCGTCCATACCGGGTCGGGCCCGCCGTCGAAGGTGAGCGCGACGGTCCGCGGCGGCATGGCCGCGGTGGCGACACCCTGCGGACCGAATCGCAGGATCGGCTTTCCGTCGTCCGCCTCGCGCGGGATCGGCCTTGTGCACGGCGGTTTGGTGCGTGCGGCGTCGACCTGGTGGGTCGTCCAGCCCTCGAAGACGAGGGTGGCGGCGACCACCAGGAGGACCAGCAGGAGGACGAGCCAGTGTCCGCGCGGCGGGCGGTGGACAGCGGCCTGCCGGCTCACTGCCCCCGGCCTCCGGCCGGCGGGGCGGTTCTGCCCGCGGGCGGGCGGCGGCGGTCGTGGCGGTCCGCGCGGACCCCGCCCCGCGATGGGGCCCCGGCCTGCGATCCTCCGGCGTCGGCCCTTGCCGGTGTGCCGGAGCCGCGCTGCGACGCGCCGGTGTCCGGGCCGGCGGGCGCCGGTGCGTTCGTACTCGGCGGCTGTGTGCCGACGGGCTCCAGGAGGCCGCTGATCAGCGTGCCGACGAACAGCAGATACCCGAGGCAGGCGCCGCCCACGACCAGGGCCATGCCTTGCAGCGTCCGCTTGCGCAGGCCCGACTGGTCGATGAACACGGGGACTTGTGGCGCGGCGGGCCGGGGCCGGCGCCGCACGGGGCCCGCTTGTGGTGCAGGCTCAGGCGCAGGCACCTGTCCTGGCGGGCCCGGCGGGCCCGGCATGCGGAGGTGTGCGGGCGACAATCGCCCGTCGTGCGGTGTGCTGGCTATGTGGGGGGTGCCCTGCACTGGTGCTCCTGGTCTGTGGCCGCGCACGCGCGACTCTTTATGTGTGGGGGACGGGCCCGGAGGCCCGCTGTACTGCCTGGTGTCGCCCGTGAGGCGTCAGGAGCCGCACCCGCGAAGCCCGGCGCGCACGGGTGGGCTCCCGTACGCGCGCATGCCCTGCGCCCTCTCCGGGTGGGGCCGGAGAAGCCGCGTGCGCATGTGCCCCGCCAGGGGCCGGGAGGCCGGAGTGCAGCCGTCAGCCGTCACGCAGCCCCCGACCCTACTCGGGCGGACCGGGTCGGGCACCCCCGAACGGACGGTGGCGACGGTCACTCGGGGATGCGGCAACACACCGTTAACCGGTCAGTAACGCGGCCTGCTCACCGCTGGGCGGACAGTCGGAGGCGGGCCGCACCGGCCGTTCACCTCGCGGCCCGCTGTCCGACGCCGTATCTGCCGGGAAGGCTTTACGGCAAGATCACATAGTGCTGTCTGTCATTAAATGCCCATGACAGACAGGATGCCCTTTCATGGCCAAGTCCCGTACAGAACAGCCCCGCAGGAACCAGCCCGGCAGACGCCGGCCCTCTTACGGCCGGCTCGCTCTCGTCACGGCCGTCGCGGCCCTCGCCGCGACCGTGCCGCTGAACTCCGGCGCCTTCGCCGCCTCGGCCCTGCCCGCGGTCGAGCCGCGCGCCGAGACCCCCGCCCTGCACGACGACGAAGCGGGCGGCGACGCGGACGCCGACGACCCGGCGATCTGGCGCAACCCCGCCGACCCCGACCGCAGCCTCGTCGTCGCGACCGCCAAGCAGGGCGGGCTTCGCGTCTACGACCTCGACGCGCGCGAGGTGCAATCCGTGCCGGCGCCCGCCGCGCCGGGCCCGGACGACGCCCCCGGCCGCTTCAACAACGTCGCCCTGGTGCACGGTCTGCGCCTTTCGTCGGGCCGCGCGGACCTGGCGGTGACCAGCGACCGCGGCAGCGACCGGCTGCGCGTCTACCGCATCGACCGCGACCGCGCGGGCGGCCCGCTCACCGATGTCACCGACCCCGCCGCGGCGCCCGTCTTCTCGTCCTCGCAGGAGGAGATCAACGAGCAGCGCACCGCATACGGCCTCGCGACCTGGACCGATCCCTCGACGGGCCGGTCCTACGCCCTGGTCAGCCAGCGGGAGCGGACCCGTCTCGCGCTTCTCGAACTGACCCCGAAGAGCGACGGCAAGGTCGGCTACCGCAAGGTCCGCACGCTCGACCTGCCTGCCGACTTCCGCATGCCGGACGGGAGTTCGTGGTCGCCGTGCGGCGAGCCGGGTGAGCTGCCGCAGGTCGAGGGCATGGTGGTGGATCCGGCCAACGGCACGCTGTACGCGGGCCAGGAGGACGTCGGCATCTGGCGCCTGCGCGCCGACCTCACCGGCAAGCCGCAACTCCTGGACAAGGTGCGCGAGTACGGAGTCCCGGGGACGTACGACCCCTCGACCGAGGAGTGCGTGGCGGGCACCGACCCCGGCTACGGCGGCAAGCGCCTCACGGCCGACGTGGAGGGCCTCACGCTCCTGCACCAGGACGACGGCGACGGATATCTGCTGGCCTCAAGCCAGGGTGACAACACCTTCGCCGCCTATGACCGCGAGCTGTCCGACCGCAACGAGTACGAGGGCGGCTTCCGCGTCACCGCCGCCTCCTCGGCGCTCGACGGCTCCGAGGAGTGCGACGGCGCGGCGGTCCTGGGCGAGCCGCTCGGCGCCAGGTACCCGCACGGGCTGCTCGTCGTGCAGGACGGTCACGACGCACCCGGTGATCCCGAAAGGCCCTCCACGAACTTCAAGTTCGTGGCCCTGGGGGACGTGCTCGACGCGGTCGACGACTGAGACCGCGACGCACACCCCGGTGAGCGAGGACGGCGGCCCTGCGGGGCCGCCGTTCTTTTTTTGTTTCGATGGGGACAATTCCTTCTTCAAGTTGAATTGGCTATGAATACACGCGGTTTCAGACCATGGCCTGAATTCCGCCCGCCCGGAACAAGACGCTCCCCCTGCCGGAACGTCGGCGTGTTCGTCCGGCACATGACAATGACACACGTCACTCGCTCTTGACTCGTTCTTTTCCGCGCACTCCTCTTGCATCCCCTGGCACGGACGGGAACCGGCATGCCAGCCCCTTGTCCGAAAAGCGAGTCCGCCGCACGGCGCGTGGGACGCGTGTGAAAACAGAAGTGGCCAACCGCGGTTGCCGCCCCATCAGGAACGCCTCGACTTTTTCGGACATACCACGGGAGGGGTCGCCCATTGGAACCATTTGGCTCTACGGTTCTTCACGTGGGGGGAGCCACGAGGGGCACGAGGGGGGATACGCCGATCGTGTCGGTGCGCCGCGTATACCGGGGGGTACACGCAAGCACGTGACGACGGCGGCCTTTCTTTCGAGTAGGCCCCGTGCGGCAACGACCGAACCACTGCCGCCGGGGCAGATGACGCTGTCCGGTCCGACCAGCCGGACGCATCCTCGGTAATGAAGTCCTTCTGCCCACCGCCATGCTCAAAAATCAGGACTTTGCGCAGGTTGTGTCCGCCCACACATTCACGTCGGGCAACACAGGGACTTCAAGAAGGAGACCCCCGTGACGGAATCTCAACCTAACGACCCCGCTTCCGCAGGGAGTGGGCTGCTGCTCGAAGCGTTTGACCCGCAGTTGTTCCGGGAAACTTCCGAAACCGCCCTTGCGAAGCTGGAGAAACACCTTTCCGATCTCTCCATCAGGGGGCTCGAACTGACCGATCCCTCGACGTTGTCACAGGCGGCGAAAGCCTTGATGACGACGGAGCGGGAGCGGGTGGCGGCGTTCGACGAGGAAAAGCTGGCCGGAATCATCGACCTGTACATCAGGACCGGGATCCAGGTGCACTCGCCCGGATACATGGGCCGTCAGTTCTCGGGCGTCGTGCCGCTCGCCGGCGTCATCGACTTCGTCAGCTCGGTGGTCAACCAGCCGGCCTCGTTCTACGAGGCGGCGCAGCTGCCGAACGCGGTGGAACGGATCATGGCCGATGAGCTCAACAAGTTCATCGGCTGGGATCCGGCCCGGTTCACCATGGTGACCACGTCGGGCGGGTCCCTGGCCAACCTCACCGCGCTTCTCGCGGCCCGCAACCAGAAGCTGCCCGGGTACTGGTCGGAAGGCGGTTCCTCGTTGCGGGGCCAGCCGCGTCCCGCCATCGCGGTGGGTGCCGACGTGCACTACAGCGTCGCGCGGGCGGCCGGTGTGATGGGGATCGGCGAGGCCCAGCTCGTCCGGCTGCCGCTGAACAGCCGCGGGCAGATCTGCGTGGCGGACGCACGGCCCGCCCTGGACGCGGCCGAGCGGCAGAACCTGAAGGTGTTCTGCCTCGTCGCGTCGGCCGGCAGCACGTCGGTGGGCGCCTTCGATCCCCTCGACGAGCTCGCGCCGCTGGCCAGGGAGAGGGATCTCTGGCTGCACGTCGACGGCGCCCACGGAGCGAGTCTCCTGGTGTCGGACACCCTGCGCGAGAAACTGCGGGGAATCGACCAGGCGGATTCCCTGACATGGGACGCGCACAAGATGATGTTCGTGCCCGCGCCCTGCACGATGCTCTTCTACCGCGACAAGGAAGCAAGCCGCACCGCGTTCCGGCAGAAGGCCAGTTATGTGTTCGACGAGGAGCCGGACATATACACCGCGTTCGACAGCGGCGGCAAGAACTTCGAGTGCACGAAACGCCCGATGATCATGACCCTGTGGTCTCTCTGGGCCATGTACGGGCCCGCCCTGTTCGCGGAGAAGATCGAGTACCTCTGTCAATTGACGGAGGAGGCCCACGGCATCATAAGGGCGGAGCCCGACTTCGAGGCGATTCACCGTCCGGAAGCGAACATCCTGTGCTTCCGCTATCACCCGGCCGGGATCAGGAAAGAGGAAGTCCACCGTCTCCAGATCGCCATACGCAACAGCGTGAAGCTGCGGGGAAACTTCTTCATATCCAAAGTGAACGTCGACGGAGTGGCCGCACTGCGTGTGGTCATGATGAATCATCAGGTCACTGCCGAGCATTTCCGGATGCTGATTTCCGAAATCAGAAGGACAGGCCAGGAACTGCTCAGCGAAGAAGCGGGAGCAGAAACAGCTTAGAGGGGACGGATGTTGAGTACATCGCATGTTCCACCGGCCACACACGTTCCGCCGGTCACGTCGTCGCCCGGTGGCGCCCGTGAACTGGCCAACTGGCTCATTCCCGACTGGGAGTTGCTGCCGGAATCAATTGAAGCCGTAACAGCACTTCCCTCGTTCGCGAGCAAGTTACGTGAATGCGAACGGGTCTGCCTGGCGCCGTACAGCGAGGTGTCGTACGAGGTCCAGGAAGCCGTCGTACTGCGCCGTCTGCAGCAGATGGTGAACACGGTGATGCTCAATCCGCTGTGGCGCGACCGCCTGCGCGACGCGGGGACCGTGCGCGCCCCCGAGACGTACGACGCGTGGCAGCGGATCCCGCTCTCCGACAAGGACACCCAGCGCGACTTCTTCATGGAGTCACGGCCCGGCATGGTGGTGCCCCTCACCCGCGGCGAGTTCGAGATCGTGGCCAGCGGCGGCACCAGCGGCGGGCGCCCGCTCGAAGTCGTTTACTCCCTGCGGGAGTTGAAGGACACGTACGAGATCGCGGGCCGTTTCATGGGCGCCTATCAGCTCGCCGGACACCTCGCGGGCGCCGACCCCAAGTGGCTGTTCACCACGCTGGCCGACTACCAGATGTGGAGCAGCGGCACGATGGTGGGCGGCGTGCTGCAACACGTGCCCGGCGTCAACTACGTCGGCGCGGGACCCGTCACGGCCCCGGTCCTCGAGCACATGTTCTCCTACAAGGGCCCCAAGGCCCTGATGGGCATCTCCGCGGGCATCGGCATCCTGAGCGAGCTCGGTGCGGGCATGCGCAAGGAGTCCAGGGAGAGCTTCCGTGTCGCCCTGTACGGCAGCGGGGTGCTCTCGCAGCGCAAGCGGGTGGAGCTGCGGGCGCTGTATCCGAACCTGTCGATCCTCAGCTACTTCGCCGCCACCCAGGCGGAGACCATCGGGCTGCAACTCGACCACGCGTCGCCCTACCTGTCGGCGGTGCCGGGACTGCACTTCATCGAGATCGTCGACGAGAACGGGCGCTGGGTCCCCGAGGGCGAGGAGGGTGAACTGGTCGTCACCCGCCTGCACGCCCACGAGGCGCCGCTGCTCCGCCTCAAGCTCGGCGACCGCATGATCCGACGGCCGCGGACCGAGGGCCCCGGCCTGAAGACCCAGCAGTTCGAGTTCGCGGGCCGCACCGGCGACGTGCTCCACATCAACGACAGCCAGTACTCGGCCGCCCGCGCCTACGACGCCGTGCGCGACGAGCTGAAGGCCGCCGAGGCGGTTGACCTGGACGCCGTGGCGCACGACGTCCAATTCGTGAACCACCGCGAGAGCAGGACGATCACGCTGTTCGCCTCGGTCGACGACGTGCTCGGCATCTCCTACCGGACGGACACGGCCCTCGGCCCCTACGGCGTGCAGCAGGTGTTCGTGAACGCCCTGCCGCGGTCCCTCTCGCTGTTCAACCACGGGGAGGCGAACCCCGCCTCGATCGAGAGGACCGGTTACAGCTTCCAGCTCAAGTTCGTGCCCCGCCTCTCGGCCGAGATCGAGCGGACGGCCGTCGGCAAGGTCCCGCTGGTGCGGGACCGGGGTTAGCACCTACAGGAGGAGTGAGGATGAAGCCGCAAGTCAACATCATCGCGGTCGTCGACGTCATCGGAGCGCTCTCGGGCAGCACCCTGCTCGACGGCAATCTCTGCATGATGGACGACGGCGAGCACAGCAGCGCCCATCAGGGGACGCCGGACCTGTGCACCGTGGTCCAGCCGGGACAGGTCGTCTCGTGGACCGCCCTGGCCGTGGACCTCCAGACGCCGGTCGAGATCAAGAACATCTCGTTCGTGCCCGCGGACGACCGCCACGCATCGGGCCAGGGCCAGGGCCAGGCACAGGGCCGGCCGCACGGCCAGGGGCAGAGCCAGCCGCACGGGCAGGCGCAGGGCTACTCCAACGGACACGCGCAAGGCGAGCACTCCGAGGGCGACAAGCTCGACCTCGACGTGTGGACCGGCGTGGTGCCGGGCTGGCTTCAGCCCGGCGTGGCCTACCAGTACCGCCTGGAACTCCAGATGTACGAGGGCGAGAACAGCGTCATGCACATCGACACCCCCGCGTTGATGTGCCGGCAGCACTGACGGCCGGAGCGCGACGACAAGGGCCGGGAATCAAGTAGCGGCGACGAAGGCGGAAACATGCCCCAACAATTGGCGATCATCGTGCTCGTGGACGTCGGCAGTGCGCTGGAGTCCGAGTCACTCGAAGGCAACACCTACCTGTTCGACAACATGAAACTGCAGGGCTCCACCGGCCAGGGAACCGGCGAGCTCGTGACCGCGATCAACGGCTCCTACTGGCGGGACGGTTCGCAGGCCAGCGAGCAGGTGCTCAACTGGCTGCCGTACAGCCTGGGTTCCATCCCGCCGACCGTGCCCCGCGGCTATGAGGCCGACCGGGCGCGGCAGAGCGACGAGCAGGCCCTTGCCGCGCTCCAGGACCTCGCGAGCAAGTCCTCGGTCCCCGGCACCGACCAGTCCGAGCAGCTGAGCCAGGTCCGCAAGACCGTCGGTGCCCGCGTCAAGACCACGCGGCGCACGAGCGGCCGGCTGTCCGGGCAGAAGATCCTGGACGTCACCGGCAAGGTCGTCACCGAGGACAACACGGCGGCGTACACCTACCCCGCCCCCGTCATCACCGACATCTACGGCGAGGCCGTCGACTCGAAGATCATGTATCCGGCGGAGTACGGCTCCCCGGACCTGGTCACCGACGGCTGGTACTGGTCCGCGACGGTCGACACCTCGCGGCCCGGCACGTACTCGTACGTGATGCGTATCCAGCTGCACAAGCTGGTGGGGCTCAACGGCGAGCTGCGGTGGGAGGCGGTCAACCTGACCTGTCCCTCGGCCCTCAAGATCACGTCGGAGCCCCGGCGGAACGCCTTCACCAAGGCGGGCATGGGCATGCTGCCCATTCCTCCGGGAGCGGGGACACGGCCGGGCACCCCCTGATCCCGCACGGACTTCAGCCAGAAGGAGGAGCAGATGACCACCACCACGACCACGCCCAGGCGGCGCGAGAACAACACCGGGCGGCGGCCCGTCTCGATCACCGCCGTAGTGGACTGTGTGGGCGCCCTGGCAGCGGGCAACATGCAGGGCCACCTGTACATGTACGACACCAACAAGTCCGCGGGATCCACCGGCTTCGGCACCGAGGAGTTGCAGACGCGCGCCCGGAAGGGCGACCAGCTTCTGTGGAACGCCCTCGCGCTGGAGTGCGAGGCGTACGTCGCCATCGACGGCATCGAGATCGACAGCTCCATCTGCGTGCCGGAGCGCAAGGTCTATCCCGGCACCGACGTCGCCTACTGGATCGGGACGGTCAAGAAGGACGTCGCGAACGTCACGTACCGGATGAAGTTCAAGCTCGGCACGAGGGACGAACCGATCGCCACCACCCTGTCGTCGTCCCTCGTCGGCTAGGGCCGGACATGACGGCGTACGCGAAGGAGGAGCATTGACCAGCAGCGTGCAGGAGAAGTCGAGCGGCAGCGTGCACCACAAGCAGAACCCCGGGCAGCTGAACTCGGTCCAGCTGAACATCGTGACGCTCATCAACATGGAGCGAGCGGTGGAGACGGGCTCCCTGAGCGACTCGATGTACATGATGGACAACAGCATCGGCGGCAAGGGACAGGGCACGTCGTCCCTGGAGACGGTCTGCAAGCAGGGCCAGGTCCTGAACTGGATCGTGCGCCCGCTCGACATGGAGAAGCGCCCGGACGGCACTTGGCCCCCCATGCCGAAGATCAACAACATCACCTTCCTCGACACCGAACTGGGTGACGAGGAGGACGTGGCCGAACGGAAGATCTTCACCGAGCTGAAGATCTACGGCATGCCGGACCGCATGCGGGACCCCTTCACGCCGGTCTACTACTACTGGGCCGGCACGGTCCTGAGCACCGCCAAGCCGGGCGTGCACAGGTACCGGCTCGTGATGGAGCTCGAACAGGACCGCAAGAAGGAGAAGCTCTACCTGAACACGGCGATCCACCCGTCGATCAGGATTCTCGGGGTCTGACGACCGCGTGACCGCCAGGCCGGATATGGGCCTGGCGGTCATGTCGTGTCGGGCGTAGAGAGGAAGGTTCACCCAGGGCCCAGGGAGGCCGTCGTGGACAGGACCATCGGCAAGGGCACATTTCGGGACGCGTTCAAGAACCAGGTCATCGCGCTCTCCGCGCTCCCCTCGGGCACGGGTCGGCTGCTCGCCGAGCGGGCCAACGCGACAGCGGGACCCGCCGATGCCGCGCTGCGGACGAAAGCCGAGTTCAGCGCGTTGTACGACCTGCTGCTCACCGAGCAGGGCGACACCTCGGGGGACGGCAGCCTGGTCCTTCTCGACGCGCAGGGGCAGCTCACCCCGATCGGGCGGATCGTGGACGACTATCTCAACTCGGCAGAGAACAAAGCGGAGTTCTTCGCTCAGGACATGTATCAGGTCAAGGTCACCGGCTGGCCGCCCGGCGTCCTGACGGCCGACGAGGTGATGCAAGCTCCGCAAGGTGCCCGCCTCACCCTGGCCAGGAGCAGCAACCCGGAGGTCTTCCTGCTCGCGACGCCGTCGTTCTCGATGGTCAACAGCGGCAACCTGACGGCTCACGCGCCCAAGCGCTCCTGGAAGATCGACTTCGAGGTCGGCGAGAGCGAGGACCGGCTCTACGGCATGGAGCGGGTCAATCTCAAGGCGATGTACAACGACCCGTCGCAGATGCGCGAGGCCGTCGCCTGGCGGCTCCTGGAACGTGCGGGCATCCCGGCGGCGCAGCACACGTACGCGACGTTCTCGATCAACGACCGCTACATGGGACTCTTCTCGGTCATCGAGCAAGTCGACAAGAAGTTCCTCAAGGACCACTTCGGCAAGAACTCCGAGGGCAACCTCTACAAGGCGTACTGCGGCGACATCGGCTGCGCGACCCTGGAGCACCGCCCCGGCCGGGACGGCGCCGACAGCGGCCGGCAGTACTTCACCGCGGGCAGCCGGGAGGACGACCGCACGTACCGTCTGAAGACGAACGAGGACGTGCCGGCCACCGCAACGTACGACGACCTCGCCGCTCTCGTCCGCACCGTCAACGGAGTCCAACTGGGCAATGGCGAGGCCAAGTTCAGCACGGACGCCTTCCGGGACTCGGTCGAGCAGATCCTGAACGTACCGGCGTTCCTGCGCTGGGCGGGCGCCAACGTCCTGCTCGGCAGCTGGGACAACTACTTCGCCACGCCGTCGAACTACTACCTCTACAACTCCGGCCGGCTCGGCGACCCTTCGGGCTTCATGGACCGCCCGTACTTCACGTTCGTCCCCTGGGACTACGACAACAGCTCGGGCATCGACTTCTTCCAGACGCAGTGGCAGTACACCGACCTGCTCGACTGGCCCGCGATGACCCGCGACTACTGCCGGATCACGCACGCCCCGCACGAGGTCTCGCGCCTGCCGCTGTTCACGAACCTGCTGCGGCACCACGACTTCTGCCAGTACTACCTCGACCACCTCGAGTATCTCCTCGACACGGAGTTCGGGCCCGAGAGCGTCGCCGCGCTGCTCGGCACGGAGGACTCCGGGCGGACCGACGGCCTGTGGCAGCTCATCTCGTCCGCCGCGTACGGCGAGTCCACGAGCCCGCACGGACAGCCCTTCACGGGGCGGCAGTTCACCAACGACGAGGTGTACCGCGCCGCGTACCGCCAGTGGGAGCTGAGCCGCGGCTCGCAGTTCACGTACGGGATCTTCCACTACACACGCATGCGCTACGACCACGCACGCCGACAGCTTGCCGAACTGCGCAAGACCTATCCCAACGGAGCCAGCGGGGCCACGTTCCCCGGCGCGATGGAGGTACTGCCCTCATGACCGCGACCAAGAAGCAGGCGAAGGCCAAGGCGAAGCCCGACCCCAAGGCCGAGAAGGCGCGTGAGCTGCGCCTGGTCAAGGAGGCGAAGATCCAGGACCTGATCGGCGACAGTGCGGGCACCCGCCTGGAGGCGAGCGGTGTCCTCTACCGCGACGGCGCCTTCCTGATCGTCTGCGACAACCTGCCCTCCCTGATCCGGGTCAGCAGCGAGCTGTCGCCCAAGGCTCCGGAGAACGGGGTCATCAACGCCGACTGGACGAAGAAGAAGCCCGGTTCGGCCGCGACCGTGGGGTACGAGGACATCGCCCACGACGAGCGGCGCGATCGCTACTACACGCTGAGCGAGGCCGAGCCGGTCAAGCCCAAGGGCTTTCGCGCAAGCGTGCGGGAGTACGACGCGAAGCTGCGCCCGGTGGGACCGGCCGTGCATCTCGACTTCGACCTGGCGGACGCCAACAAGGGCATGGAAGGCCTGGAGTGGGTCGAGCGCTCCGGCACGGGCTACCTCCTCGCCCTGTGCGAGGGCAACCGGTGCGCGGGCGGCAAGAAGGGCAGGACACCGGGCGGCGGGCGCATCCAGGTCTTCCGGCGCGGCGGCAAGCGCTGGATCAACACGGCCACGATCCGGCTTCCCGAGTCACTGCCCTTCGAGGACTACGCCGGCGTGTCCGTGCGCGACGGACGCATCGCCGTCCTGTCGCAGGCCTCGTCCGCGCTCTGGGTGGGCCGCATCGACACCAAGAAGTGGCAGGTCGACGAGGGCATGGTGCACCGGCTGCCCACCGACGCCAAGGCCCGTGCGATGTACGGCAATCCGGAGGGCGTGTCCTGGGTCTCGTCCGACTACGTGGTGATCGTGTCCGACCGTGCGAAGAAGGGCGCGGCGAACGCGCGGTTCAAGGAGAAGGACCAGTCGGTCCACCTGTTCCTGATCCCGGGCAACAACCGCTGAGCCGCCGTGCGCCGGACTCTCGCGGGCGGGGCTAAGGCGCGCCGGGCCGGTCGGCCGCCCACAGGCCGCGTACGTGGCCGAGGTGGCGGGTCATCACGGCGCGCACGGCGTCCTCGTCGCGGGCGAGCAGCGCGTCGAGGATCTCCAGGTGCTCCTCGGCCGAGGCTTCGAGCCGGCCCGCGTCGACCAGTGCCTGGAGCCCGTACAGGCGCGAACGCTTGCGCAGGTCGCCGACCACTTCGACCAGGTGGTCGTTGCCTTGAAGCGCGAGCAGACCGAGGTGGAAGCGGATGTCGGCCTCGACGTACGCGATGAGGTCGCCGTCCGCCGCCGCGGTCACGATCGCCCGCGCGGCCGGGCGCAGTGCTTCGAGCGCGGCGGGGTCCGCCGACGTGGCGAGCTCCGCCGTGGTGGGGATCTCGATCAGTGCGCGGATGTGCTTGTACTCGTCGAGCTGCTTTTCGGAGACAGCGGTGACCCGGAAGCCCTTGTTCGGCACCGTGTCGACGAGGCCCTCCTTGGCGAGGTCGAGCATGGCCTCGCGCACCGGGGTGGCGGAGACGCCGAAGCGCACCGCGAGGGTGGGCGCGGAGTAGACCTCGCCCGGGCGCAGCTCGCCCGCGATGAGGGCGGCCCGGAGCGCGTCCGCGACCCGCTCGCGGTAGCTGCTGCGGGTGCCGCCCAGGCTCGGCAGGGCGGGGGCTGCGGACGGAGCGCGGTTGCGCTGGGCGGCCATGGGGGCGGTCCTCCTTGGTGCAATGTCACGTGCCGTGAGTATCCCGGGCCCGCGGTGCTCCGCGGACCCTCGCCGCTTCAGAGGACGAAGCCGGCGGGGAACGGGTCGTCCGGGTCGAGGAGGTACTGCGCGGTGCCGGTCACCCAGGCGCGTCCGGTGAAGCTGGGCAGGACGGCGGGGATGCCCGCGACGTCCGTGGTCCCGAGCAGGCGTCCGCCGAACTTCGTACCGATGAAGGACTCGTTGACGAACTCCGTGTCCAGGGGCAGTTCGCCGCGCGCGTGCAGCTGGGCCATGCGCGCGCTCGTCCCCGTCCCGCATGGCGAGCGGTCGAACCAGCCGGGGTGGATGGCCATCGCGTGCCGTGAGTGCCGGGCGGTGGCGCCGGGCGCGTAGAGGTGGACGTGGTGGCAGCCGCGGATGGACGCGTCCAGGGGGTGCACCGGTTCGCCCTCGGCGTTGATGGCCTCCATCAGCGAGAGACCCGCCGCGAGGATGTCGTCCTTCCGGTCGCGCTCGAAGGGGAGGCCGAACTGGTCCAGGGGCAGGATCGCGTAGAAGTTGCCGCCGTAGGCCAGGTCGTACGTCACCGTGCGGCCGTCGGGCAGGGTGATCTTGCGGTCGAGGGCGACGGCGAAGGACGGTACGTTCCGCAGGGTGACCGCCTTGGCCGCACCGTCCCGCACGGCGACCTCGGCGACGACGAGGCCCGCCGGGGTGTCGAGGCGGATCGTGGTGACCGGCTCGACGACCTCGACCATGCCGGTCTCGACGAGGACGGTGGCGACGCCGATGGTGCCGTGCCCGCACATCGGCAGATAGCCCGACACCTCGATGTAGATCACGCCGTAGTCGCAGTCGGCCCTGGTGGGCGGCTGGAGGATCGCGCCGCTCATCGCCGCGTGGCCCCGGGGTTCGTTCATCAGGAGCTGCTTGATGTCGTCGCGGTGCTCGCGGAAGTGGAGCCTGCGCTCGTTCATCGTCGCGCCGGGGACGGTGCCGATACCGCCGGTGATCACCCGCGTCGGCATGCCTTCGGTGTGCGAGTCGACCGCGTGCAGGACGAGTTTGCTGCGCATGTGCGGTGCCTTTCGTACGACGGCGGCGGGGCGTGCGTCAGGCGAGTCCGGCGGCGATGGCGCGCTCGCTCGCGGTGCGCACCGCCTTCTCCTGCTCGGGCAGCAACGGCACCCGCGGGGGGCGGCACGGGCCGCCGTGGCGTCCGGCGATGTCCATGGACAACTTGATGGCTTGCACGAACTCGGGTTTGGAGTCCCAGCGCAGCAGCGGGTGCAGCTGCCGGTAGAGCTTGCCCGCCGTCTCCAGGTCACCGGCCACCGCGGCGCGGTAGAGCTCGACACATGCCGCGGGGAGCATGTTCGGGTAGCCGGCGATCCAGCCCTTGGCGCCCGCGACGGCGAGTTCGAGCAGAACGTCGTCGGCGCCGGCCAACAGGTCCAGTTCCGGGGCGAGTTCGGCGATGCGGTACGCGCGGCGTACGTCGCCGGAGAACTCCTTGACGGCGTGGACGTAGCCGTCGGCGTGCAGCTTCGCGAGGAGTTCCGGCACGAGGTCGACCTTGGTGTCGACGGGGTTGTTGTACGCGACGACCGGCAGGCCGGCCCCGGCGACCTCCGCGTAGTGCGCGAGGACGGAGCGTTCGTCGGCGCGGTAGGCGTTCGGGGGCAGCAGCATCACTGACGCGCAGCCCGCGTCCTTGGCCTGCTCGGCCCAGCGGCGGGCCTCCGCGGAGCCGTACGCGGCGACACCGGGCAGCACGCGCTGCCCGCCGACCGCCGCGACGGCGGTCTCCACGACCTTGGCCCGCTCCTCTGGGGTGAGCACCTGGTACTCGCCGAGCGATCCGTTGGGCACGACGCCGTCACAGCCGTTCTCGACGAGCCAGGCACAGTGGTCGGCGAAGCGGCGGTAATCGACGGAGAGATCGTCGTTCAGCGGGAGCGCGGTGGCTACGAGGACGCCGTGCCAGGGGCGGGGGCGGGGGCGGTCTGCGGGGGCGTTCATGGGCGTGATCCCTTCGTTGCGGTGCGGGGCTATGAGGGGTTCTGTTCGTCGTCGGCGGGCCCGCCTTCGGGGGCCTGTTCGTCGGTGGCCCGTGCGAGCACGCCGAGAGGCACCGGCCTGGCGAACGGCCGCCGGGCGGACCGCTCCTCGCAGCCCGCGAGCCCGGCGACGGCCGCCGAGCACATCCGGCCCTGGCACCAGCCCATGCCGGCCCGGGTCAGGAGTTTCACGGACCGCGCGTCGGTGGCCCCGAGCTCCTCGACGGCCTCGCGGACGGCCGACGCGGGGACCTCCTCGCAGCGGCAGACGAGAGTGTCGTCGCGCAGCTGCTCGGCCCAGTGCGCGGGCGGTACGTACACGGCGGCGAGGGCTGCGGCGAACTTACGCGCTCGCGTACGGGACTTGGCGGCGGCAGCCCATGTGCGGGGGTCGGGTGCGGCGCCCCGGAGCCTCGCGGCGGCCGAGCGTCCGGCGATGTGTCCCTCGGCGAGCGAGAGGGCGGCGCCGCCGATACCGATGGTTTCGCCGGCGGCCCAGACGCCGGGTACGTCGGTGCGCTGCTCGGCGTCGACGGCGACGTTCACCCCGTCGACGCGGCAGCCGAGTCCTTCGGCGAGATCGGTGTGCGGCAGCATGCCGTGACCGACGGCGAGGGTGTCGCAGGCGATGCGCCGCTCGGTGCCGGGCCTGACGCGCCCGGCGGGGTCGAGCGCGGCGATGGTCACGGCCTCGACGGAGTCCTTGCCGTGCGCCTCGACGACGGTGTGCCGGGCGGCCAACGGCACGCGGTGACGCAGAAGTTGAGCGAGGTAGCCGACGCCTTCGGCAAGCTTGTCCGGATGGGCGGCGAGTGCGGCCGAGCGCCCCGCGAAGTGGCTCGGGCCCGCGGCCTCGACCAGGGCGGCCACCTCCGCACCGGCCGCCGCGAGCCCGACGGCGACGGGCATGAGCAGCGGCCCGGCCCCGGCCACGACGGCGGTACGCCCCGGCAGTACGAGCCCACCCTTGAGCATGGCCTGCGCACCACCGGCGGTGAGGACACCGGGCAGAGTCCAGCCGGGAAACGGCAGAACCTTCTCGTACCCCCCGGTGGCAAGGACCACGGCATCGGCGTACACGGCCACGGAGTCCTCCTGCTCCGGCCCGGGCAGCGCGTGCACGGCAAAGTGGCGTCGGTCGCTTCCGCCGGGGCCGCGTCCGTCGGGGTTGCCGGGGTCACGCCCCTCGGGCACCTCCCCGACGCGCTCCACGAACCAGACATGACGCTCCGTCATGTGCTGTACGCGGCCAGCCGAAACCTGCTGCGCGAGCCCGTCCCGCAGTCGCTCCCACGTCCGCCACTGATGATGCAGCGCCTTCGGATGCCGCGCACCGAGCGCCTCGGCGGGCTGTCGGTAGAACTGGCCGCCCGCCTGTGCGGCAGAGTCGAGCAGCGTCACCCGTACGCCGCGCAGGGCCGCCGCCAGCGCCGCCGAGAGCCCCGCGGGACCGGCGCCCACCACGGCGAGCGTGGGTGCGGGGCTCATCGCCGCTCCCCCGGCCCGTCCACACCGTGACCGTCACCGTCCTGCGTGCGGATCTCGTCGCCCGGCGCCGCGGGCACCAGACAAGCCCGTTGATTGATACGCCCGTTGACCTCTACCAGGCAGTCGAAGCAGACGCCGATGCCGCAGAAGACGCCCCTCGGTTCTCCCCGGTGTCGCGTGGTGCGCCAGGACACGACGCCCGCCGTCCAGAGCGCGGCAGCCACCGTCTGGCCCGGCAGGGCCGGGATCTCCCGGCCGTCGAACGTGACGGTGTGCGGCGGGCCCGGGCGGGCGCCGGCCAGGTTCAGGGGGGTGCGCTTGCTCATGACGCCTCCTCGGCCGGGCTGTCCGCGAAACGGTCGGGGCGGAAGGGGGTGAGGTCCAGGTCCGGGACTCCCCCGGCCATGACTTGGGCGATCAAGTGCCCGGTGCCCGCCGCCAGCCCGATCCCCGCCCCCTCGTGACCGCAGGCATGGAAGAGTCCCGGCACCCGGCTGTCGGCACCGATGGCGGGGAGGTGGTCCGGCATGTAGGGGCGGAAGCCCACGTACGCGCGCATCGCGCTGACGCCCGCCAGGAACGGGAAGAGCCGGGTCGCCCCCGCCGCGAGGGCCCGCATGACCGGCAGGGAGAAGGAGCGGTCGAAGCCGACGCGCTCGCGGCTCGCACCGATCAGGACCGGCCCCGCGGCCGTGCCCTCGACCACCGGCGACGTCTGGAGCGCGGCGGATCCGCTGGCCACGTCGGCCACATAGTCGGCGGCGTACACCTTGTGCCGGACCATCCGCGGCAGCGGTTCGGTGACCAGGACGAAGCCGCGCCGCGGCAGCACCGGCAGGCGCACTCCCGCGAGGGCGGCCACGTCCCCGCCCCAGGTACCGGCCGCGTTCACGACGTACGGGGCGTGGATCTCGCCGTGGTCGGTACGGACCCCGCGCACCTCTCCGCCGGTGGTGCGCAGCACGGCGGTGACGGTTCTGCCGGTGAGCAGGCGGGCACCCAAACCCCGCGCCGTACGCACCAGTTGCGCCGCAGCCAGCGACGGCATCACCTGGCAGTCCTGCGGGTAGAAGACGCCGCCCGGCGTGCCGGGAGCGAGATGCGGCTCCAGTTCGTACAGCTCGGCGTCCGTGACGACCCGCGCGTCGACCCCGGCGTCACGCTGTCCCGCCGCGAACTCCCCGAGTGCCGCGAGCCCTTCGCCCGAGGACGCCACGACGACTCCGCCTTTGGCCTCGAACTCGATACTCGCGCCCAGCCCCGGCTCGGCGGCCAGCCGGGACCACAAGCGGCCCGAGAGGAGGGCGAGTTCGAGTTCCGGGCCAGGCTCCTTGTCGGAGACCAGGAGGTTGCCCTCGCCGGATCCGGTCGTTCCACCGGCCACCGGGCCGCGGTCCACAAGGACGACGGAGAACCCGGCCCGCGCGGCGTAAAGGGCGCACGCGGCGCCCACCATCCCGGCGCCGACTACCACAACATCGCAGGTCAGCTGCTTTGTCACGCCAGTACTATGTCACATGTTCCCTTATGGGCCAAGGGTCTCTACGCTGGCAGAACCGCCACCGAACACTCCGCCGCCGGCCCCGGAACGGGGCAGAAAAGGTGAACCCCATGGCCAAGCCCAAGGCGCGCAAGAACGCTCTGTACCCCGAGGTCTCCGGCGAGCTCTCCGCCCTGATGCGGACGGGCTGGGCCGACACCGAGCAGCGCGACCTGCGCCCCTCCGAACAGGCACCGCACGCCGCGCGCCGCCGCGCAGCCCTGTCCGCGCTGTTCCCGGGCGAGCGCCTGGTGATCCCCTCGGGAAGGCTCAAACTCCGGTCGAACGACGACCATTACCCTTTCCGCCCCTACTCCGCCTACGTCCACATGACCGGCGACCGGGCGAGGGACTGCGCCCTGGTCCTCGAACCACGCGCCGGCGACGAGCGCGGCCACGACGCGCACCTCTACCAACTCCCCCGCGACAGCCGGGACAGCGACGAGTTCTGGACCGGCATGACGGCCGAGTTGTGGATGGGCCGCAGGCGCAGCCTCGCCGAGGCCGAACTGCTCTACGGCCTGCCCTGCCGCGACGTACGCGACGCCCCGGCCGAACTCGCCGCCGCCCCCGCCGTGCCGACCCGGATCGTGCGCGGCCACGACCCCGACCTCGAAGCGGCGGTGACGACCGACGAGGAGCGCGACGCCGAACTGGAGGAGGCGCTCTCGGGTCTGCGCCTGGTCAAGGACGACTGGGAGATCGGCGAGCTGCGCAAGGCGGTGGACTCCACGGTCCGCGGATTCACGGATGTCGTACGGGAGTTGAGCACCGCCGTCGCCACGTCGGAGCGCTGGATCGAGGGCACCTTCTTCCGCCGCGCCCGCCTGGAGGGCAACCACGTCGGCTACGGCTCGATCTGCGCGGCGGGCGAGCACGCCACGATCATGCACTGGCAGGAGAACGACGGCCCGGTGCGTCCCGGCGAACTCCTGCTCCTGGACGCGGGCGTGGAGACCCACACCCTCTACACCGCCGACGTCACGCGCACGCTCCCCATCGGCGGCGCTTTCTCCCCTCTGCAGCGCAAGATCTACGACGCGGTGTACGAGGCGCAGGAGGCGGGCATCGCCGCCGTGAAGCCGGGTGCCGCGTACCGCGACTTCCACGACGCGGCGCAGCGGCACCTCGCGCACAAGCTCGTCGAGTGGGGCCTGCTCGACGGTGACCCGGAGCGGGTCTTCGAACTCGCCCTGCAGCGGCGCTTCACCATGGCGGGCACCGGACACATGCTGGGCCTCGACGTCCACGACTGCGCCCGGGCGCGCACCGAGGACTATGTGGGCGGCGTGCTCGAAGAGGGCATGGTCCTCACCGTCGAACCCGGCCTGTACTTCCAGCCGGACGATCTCACCGTGCCCGAGGAGTACCGGGGCATCGGGGTCCGTATCGAGGACGACATCCTCGTCACGGCCGACGGCAACGAGAACCTGTCGGCGGGCCTGCCGCGCGAGGCCT
Source organism: Streptomyces longisporoflavus (assembly GCF_014649775.1). Taxonomy (GTDB): domain Bacteria; phylum Actinomycetota; class Actinomycetes; order Streptomycetales; family Streptomycetaceae; genus Streptomyces; species Streptomyces longisporoflavus. The sequence goes on from NZ_BMTR01000008.1 coordinate 59,521, forward strand.
CGGCGGTCGAGGCCTGGATGAGCGGCCTGACGCAGGACCACTAGGGGCCGGCCCACCGACCGCGGCTCGCGCGTTTGCGGGCGGCGGCCTGGCAGGATCGCCCTGTGGCTCACTTCCGGATCGACCGCGCATCGTCCCTGCCCGCCGACGAGGCCTGGCGCCGGCTCACCACATGGGAACGGCATGCCGACGCGGTCCCGCTGACGCGGGTGTACGTGCGGACGCCGCCGCCCGGCGGGGAGGGGACGGTGTTCGTCGCCCGCAGCGGGATCGGCCCGGTCGGGTTCGACGACGTGATGGAGGTCGTGACCTGGCGGCCTGCCTCGGAGGGCGGCGGGGGCAGGTGCCGTCTGGAGAAGCGGGGGTCGTTCGTGACGGGCTGGGCCGAGATCGAGGTGTCCCCCGGGCCGGTGTCCGGTTCGACGGTCGCCTGGCAGGAAGAGCTGAATGTGCGGTGGCTGCCGCGTTTCCTGGACGGCGCGCTCAAGGCCGCGGCGCGCTGGATGTTCGCCCGCGCGGTGCACCGCCTGCTGTCCTCTCCCCCGCCCCGCCGTCCCGCCTGACGGGGGCAGCCCCGCCCGCCCCGCTCACGCGGAAGGACGGGGCCGCCCCGTCTCCGCGTCCAGGCGCAGGCCGGGGAACCTCTCGAACAGCGCGGCCAGCGCCACCCCGGCGTCCGGTCCGGCCGGCGGGTGGCGCCGTGCCGCAGCGGCAGGTTCGCGATGGACGGCGCGAAGCGCAGGTCGCCTCGATGACGTCGCTCCACGCCGCCCGCAGGAGGGCGAGGCAGACGCGGGTCCGCGGCAGCCCCTAGCCCCGGGGAGCCCCCGTCCGGCCGTGCAGCGTCCGCGCCACCCTCGGTCCGAGCCACCGCTTCATCCTGCGCAGCGGCTCCAACTGCTCCGCCGCGCGGTCGATCCGGTAGTACAGCTGCGGCGGGATGTGCGGCAGAAGCGGCGAGTGGCGCTGGCCGAGGAGCGCGAACATCTGGGCCGGGTCGAGCCCGATGTAGCGCGGCAGGTTCTCGTACCACTGGGCGCTGTAGCGGGCCGCGCTCTGCACGGAGAGGAGGGCCGACCTGCGCTCCCGCTCGTAGCGCGCGAGGGCGGGGCCGAGATCCGGGGGCCCGTCCGTGCTCCCCCGCAGTGCTCCCGCGAGGCCGATCGCGTCCTCCAGGGCGAGTGTCGTGCCGGCGCCGATCGAGTAGTGCGTGGTGTGGGCGGCGTCGCCGAGCAGGACCACGTTGCCGCGCCGCCACGTGCGGTTGGTCAGCGTGCGGAAGTTGAGCCACTGCGCGCTGCCGTCGCCCTTGGCGCGGCCGATCAGGCGGTGGCCGTCCAGCGGCCCGGCGAAGAGCCGCTCCAGGAGAGCCAGACCGTCGGCCTCGCTCGCCTCGTGCAGGCCGAGGCCGGTCCAGGTCTCCGGGGAGCACTCGACGACGCAGGTGCTCTGCTCGTCGCTGAAGCGGTAGCCGTAACACCAGATCCAGCCGTGCGCGGTTTCCACGAAGGCGAAGGTGAAGGAGTCGAAAACCTTGGTGGTGCCGAGCCAGATGTACTTGTTCCGCCCGATCGAGACCTCCGGGCCGAAGTGCCCCGCGTGGCGTTCGCGCAGCGCGCTCCGCACGCCGTCGCCCGCGACGATGAGGTCGGCGCCGGGCAGCTGGGCCGCGGCCGTGATCTCCGACTCGAACTCGACGCGCACGCCGAGGGACCTGGCCCGGTCGGCGAGGATGTCGAGCAGCCGGTGGCGCCCGATGCCGTGGCCCTCGTCGCCGTGGTGGACGGTGGTGCGGTCGCCGACGTGCGCGACGCCGTCGCTCCAGCGGACCGAGTGCTCGCTGATGGCGTCGGCGGACTCGGGGTCCCCGGCGCGGAGCTTTTCGAGGAGTCCGCCCCAGTAGGTGACCCCCCAGCCGTAGGTCGACCCGGCCGGGTTCCGTTCGTGGACGGTGATGTCGTGGGACGGGTCCTGCCGCTTGAGCAGGATCGAGAGGTACAGGGCGGCGGGTCCGCCGCCGACGCAGGCGACCTTCACGGATGCTCCCATTGCGTCACAAAGTGGTCATTATGTAACGCAACGTAGCAGGCATATGACATGATTCCCTGGATATCGGGCAGCGCCGTCCGGGGGCGTCAGGCCACGGAGCCGATGCGCCCCGCGGGCGGGCGCGAGCCGTCGTGGTGGATCGGCGTGTGCGCGCCGGTCAGCGAGACCCCGCTGCCGCCCCGCCGGTTCGCGACGATCTCCGCGGCGATCGAAAGGGCCGTCTCCTCCGGGGTGCGCGCCCCCAGGTCGAGGCCGATGGGCGAGCGCAGGCGGCTCAACTCCAGCTCGCTCACGCCGACTTCGCGCAGCCGGGCGTTGCGGTCCTCGTGCGTGCGGCGCGATCCCATCGCGCCCACGTAGGAGACCGGGAGGCGCAGGGCCAGTTCGAGCAGGGGCACGTCGAACTTGGCGTCGTGCGTCAGGACGCACAGGACGGTGCGCCTGTCGACCTCCGTGCGCTCCAGGTACTCGTGCGGCCACTCGACGACGATCTCGTCGGCGTCGAGAAAGCGCGCCGCGGTGGCGAACACGGGCCGCGCGTCACACACGGTGACGCGGTAACCGAGGAACTTGCCGACCCTGACGAGCGCCGAAGCGAAGTCGATGGCGCCGAACACGATCATGCGGGGCGGCGGGACGCTGGACTCGACCAGAAGCGTGAGCGGCTGCCCGCAGCGCGAGCCGTCCTCCCCGATCACGACCGTGCCCGTGCGGCCCGCGTCCAGCATCGCGCGGGCCTCGCCCGCCGCCGTGCGGTCCAGTTCGGGGTGGCCGCCGAGCCCGCCCTCATGAGCGGCGTCGGCGTCCGGACGTACGAGAAGGGCCCGGCCCACCAGCTCCGGGGGCCCGGCGGTGATCCGCGCGAGCGCCGCCGACTCGCCGGCGGCCGCCGCCGCGAGCGCGACGGCGAAGACCGGCCGTGCGCGGGAGTCCGCGCGGACCGGGGTGACGAGGATGTCGATGATTCCGCCGCAGGTCAGGCCCACGGCGAAGGCGTCCTCGTCGCTGTATCCGAAGCGTTCGAGCACGCTCTCGCCGTCTTCGAGCGCCTGCCGGCACAGCTCGTAGACGGCGCCTTCCACACACCCGCCGGAGACGGACCCGATCGCGGTGCCGTCCGAGTCGACGGCCAGGGCCGCGCCCGGCTGCCGGGGCGCGCTGCCGCCGACCGCCACCACGGTGGCGACGGCGAAGTCACGTCCCTGCTCGACCCACCGGTCCAACTCTTCGGCGATGTCCAGCATGTCCGTCTCCTAACGGGTGTGTGGTCAAAAGGAGGGGGCTACTTGACGCCCATCCAGTTCTCGATCGGATGGAGCGCGAAGAAGGCGAGGAACACGAGCGCGAGCACCCACATGAGCCAGCCGATCTCCCGGACCCTGCCCTGCGCGGCCTTGATCAGGACGTGGGCGATGACACCGGCCGCGATACCCACCGTGATGGAGTACGTGAACGGCATCAGGACCGTGGTCAGGAACACCGGGATGCTGGTGGCCTGGTCGGACCAGTCGATGTGCCGGGCGTTGCTCAGCATCATCGCGCCGATGACGACGAGGGCCGCGGCGGCGACCTGGGTCGGGATGAGCTGGGCCAGCGGGGTGAAGAAGAGGCAGAGCGCGAAGGCGAGACCGGTGACGACGCTCGCGAAGCCGGTGCGCGCGCCGTCGCCGACGCCGGCGGTGGACTCGACGAAGACCGTCTGCCCTGAGGCACCGGCGACACCGCCGACGACACCGCCGGCGCCGTCGATCGCCAGGGCCTTGTTCAGCCCCGGCATCTTGCCGTCCTTGTCGGCGAGGTTGGCCTGCTGGCCGATGCCGATGATGGTGCCCATGGCGTCGAAGAAGCCGGCCAGGACGAGGGTGAAGACGATGACACCCACGGTGATGCCGCCGATGTCGCCGATGCCGCTGAAGGACACCTCGCCGAAGAGGCCGAAGTCGGGCGACGAGACGATGGAGCCGTCGAGCTCGGGGGCGTTCAGACCCCAGTCCTGCTTGCTCATGCCCGCGACCTGGTTGACGATCGCGGCGAACACGGTGCCGCCGACGATGCCGATGAGGATCGCGCCGGGCACCTTGCGGACCTGGAGCACGAAGATCAGCAGTACGGTGACGGCGAAGCAGAGGACGGGCCAGCCGATGAGCTTGTCGTCGATGCCCATCTGGATCGGCTTCGCGCCCATGTCGCCGTGCTTGGACGGCATGGAGGTGACGAAGCCCGCCTGGACCAGGCCGATCAGCGTGACGAACATGCCGATGCCCATGGTGATGGCGTGCTTCAGCGCCAGGGGGATCGCGTCCATGATCAGGGTCCGCAGTCCGGTGAGGACAAGCAGGATGATGATGACGCCGTAGATGATGCACATCGCCATCGCGTTGCCCCAGGTCATCTCCGGGGCGACCTGGAAGGCCATGACGGCGGAGACACCGAGTCCGGCCGCGAGGGCGAGCGGCACGTTGCCGAGGATGCCCATGACGATGGTGGTGGCGGCCGCCGCGAAGACGGTGGCGGTGGTCAGCTGGTCACCGTCGAGACGGTGTCCCGTGGCGTCGGGGACCGAGAGGATCACGGGGTTCAGCAGGATGATGTAGGCCATCGCCATGAAGGTGGTGATGCCGCCGCGCACCTCCCGGCCGACCGTCGATCCTCTGTGGCTTATGTGGAAATACCGGTCCAGCCAAGACCTGCCGGCGGGGACGCGTGAGCCGTTGCCCGCGTCCTCCGCGCTGGTCTTCGGCTCCGTTGACTGCTGGGTCATGGTGCCTAACTCCCAAGGTTCATAGGGGCACCCGCAACAGGCTGGTCGTACAAGGGTTGGGCCTGTGGAGACTGCGGGATTTGGGATGCTGCGTTGGGCGCACGACCCGGGGGACGGCCCGAGACGAACTGGGGCTCCGTAGAGCGTGGGTACTGCGTGGGTGCTGCTCGGGTACTGCGCTGACCGCGAGCGGTGCGGCAGCGGTACTGGTGTTCTCCGGGCGGCGCGGGCGACGGGAAGTGTGACGTTCCATGGGAGGCACGCGCCGCCCGGAGAGATCGTGGGATCAGGTGCCGGTGAGGTGTTCGGGGCGTACCGGCGTCCTGTTCAGCTCCAGACCCGTCGCGTTCCGGATCGCCGCGAGGACGGCCGGGGTGGACGAGAGGGTCGGGGCTTCGCCCATGCCGCGGAGGCCGTAGGGCGCGTTCGGGTCGGCCAGTTCGAGCACGTCGACGGGGATGGTCGGCGTGTCGAGGATGGTCGGGATGAGGTAGTCCGTGAAGGAGGGGTTGCGCACCTTCGCGGTCTTCGGGTCGACGATGATCTCCTCCATCACCGCGACGCCCAGGCCCTGGGTGGTGCCACCCTGGATCTGGCCGACCACGGAGAGCGGGTTGAGCGCCTTGCCGACGTCCTGGGCGGTGGCGAGCTCGATGACCTTGACCAGGCCGAGCTCGGTGTCCACCTCGACGACCGCGCGGTGCGCGGCGAACGAGTACTGGACGTGGCCGTTGCCCTGGCCGGTCTTCTTGTCGAAGGCCACGGTCGGACGGTGCCGCCACTCGGCCTCGACCTCCACGGTCTCGCCTTCGAGCAGCTCGGCCAGGTCGGCGAGGGTCTCGCCGCCGTCGGTGACGACCTTGCCGCCCTCCAGGAGGAGTTCGGCGGTGGCCCACGCCGGGTGGTACGAGCCGAACTTGCGGCGGCCGATCTCCAGGACCTTCTCGCGGACGAGCTCGCAGGAGTTCTTGACCGCGCCACCGGTGACGTACGTCTGACGGGACGCGGACGTCGAACCGGCGGAGCCCACCTGGGTGTCGGCGGGGTTGATGGTGACCTGCTGCACGCCGAGCTCGGTGCGGGCGATCTGCGCGTGGACGGTGATGCCGCCCTGGCCGACCTCCGCCATCGCGGTGTGCACGGTCGCGACCGGCTCACCGTTGATGACCTCCATGCGCACCTTGGCGGTGGAGTAGTCATCGAAGCCCTCGGAGAAGCCGACGTTCTTGATGCCGACCGCGTAGCCGACGCCGCGGACGACGCCTTCGCCGTGGGTGGTGTTGGAGAGGCCGCCGGGCAGCGCGCGGACGTCGGCGCCCTCGCTGGACTCCCACTGGCGCTCGGGCGGCATCGGCCGTGCCTTGACGCGGCGCAGGATCTCGGCGACCGGGGCCGGCGAGTCGACCGGCTGTCCCGTCGGCAGGAGCGTGCCCTGCGACATGGCGTTGAGCTGGCGGAACTCGACCCGGTCCATGCCCACCTTGTCGGCGAGCTTGTCCATCTGGGCCTCGTAGGCGAAGCAGGCCTGGACGGCGCCGAAGCCGCGCATCGCGCCGCACGGAGGGTTGTTGGAGTAGAGGGCGATCGCCTCGATGTCGACGTCGTCGATCACGTACGGGCCGACCGACAGGGACGAGGCGTTGCCGACGACCGCCGGGGAGGCCGACGCGTAGGCGCCGCCGTCCAGGACGATCCTGCACTTCATGTGCGTGAGCTTGCCGTCCTTGGTGGCGCCGTGCTCGTAGTAGAGCTTCGCCGGGTGGCGGTGCACGTGGCCGAAGAAGGACTCGAAGCGGTTGTAGACGATCTTGACCGGCTTACCGGTGCGCAGCGCCAGGAGGCAGGCGTGGATCTGCATCGAGATGTCCTCGCGACCGCCGAACGCGCCGCCGACGCCGGAGAGCGTCATGCGCACCTTCTCCTCGGGCAGGCCGAGGACCGGGGCGATCTGTCCGAGGTCCGAGTGCAGCCACTGGGTGGCGACGTACAGGTCGACGCCGCCGTCCTCGGCCGGTACGGCGAGGCCGGACTCCGGGCCGAGGAAGGCCTGGTCCTGCATGCCGAAGGTGTACTCGCCCTTGACGATGAAGTCGGCCTTCTTGGCGGCCTCTTCGGCGTTGCCCCGGATGATCGGCTGGTTGTGCACGATGTTCGGGTGCGGTACGTGCTCGATGTACTCGTCGGTGCGGCCCTCGTGGACGAGCACGGCGTCCGGAGCGGTCGCCGATGCCTCGTCGGTGATGACGGGCAGTTCCTTGTACTCGACCACGATCTTCGCGGCGGCACGGCGTGCGGTCTCCGGGTGGTCGGCGGCCACGAGGGCGACCGGCTCACCGTGGTGGCGGACCTTGCCGTGGGCGAGGACCGGGGTGTCCTGGATCTCCAGGCCGTAGTTCTTCATCTCGGCCGGCAGGTCGTCGTACGTCAGGACGGCGTAGACGCCCGGCGTCTTGAGTGCCTCGACGGTGTCGATCGAGACGATCTCGGCGTGCGCGACGGTGCTGCGCAGCGTCTGGCCCCAGAGCATGTCCTCGTGCCACATGTCCGAGGAGTAGGCGAACTCGCCGGTGACCTTCAGGGTGCCGTCCGGGCGGAGCGTGGACTCGCCGATGCCGCCCTTGTTGTGCTTCTGGGTGACTTCGGTGGGCGCGCCCGTGGTGGTCTTGGTTCCAGCCATGATCAGACCGTCTCTTCCTGACGGGCGGCCGCCAGGCGGACCGCGTCCAGGATCTTCTCGTAACCGGTGCAGCGGCAGAGGTTGCCGGAGAGCGCCTCGCGGATGTCGGCGTCCGACGGAGAGGCGTTGCGCTCCAGGAGCTCGTCGGCCGCGACGAGGAGACCGGGGGTGCAGAAACCGCACTGGACGGCGCCGGCGTCGATGAACGCCTGCTGGATCGGGGAGAGTTCGCCGCCCTCGCCGGTCTGGCCGTCGGTGACCCTGTCAGCTGGACGAGCCTGCCACTGGCGGGCTTCCTGGAGGCTGGTGCCGCCGCAGACGGAGCCGCAGGCACCGCCCGGGTGGGAGTCCTCACGGTGCTTGGCGTAGTCCGCGAGACCCTCGACGGTGACGACCTCCCGGTCCTGGACCTGACCGGCGGCGACCAGACACGAACACACCGGTACGCCGTCGAGACGGACGGTGCAGGAACCGCACTCGCCCTGCTCGCAGGCGTTCTTCGAACCGGGAAGCCCCATGCGCTCGCGCAGGACGTAGAGGAGGGACTCGCCCTCCCAGACGTCGTCGGCTTCCTGCTGACGGCCGTTGACCGTGAAGTTCACGCGCATTATGCGACTCCCTCAGTGCTGCGGCCGTTGCCGCGGTACGACTCCCAGGTCCAGCCGAGCGTGCGGCGGGCCATGATTCCTACGGCGTGCCGGCGGTAGTTCGCCGTGCCGCGGACGTCGTCGATCGGGTTGGCGGCACCGGAGGCGAGCTCCGCGAACTGCTTGGCGATCGAGGGGGTGATGATCTTCTTGCTGTCCCAGAAGCCGCCCTCTTCGAGCGCGGCGTTCAGGAATTCCTCGGCCGCCTTCGCCCGGATGGGGGTGGGGGCGGCGGAGCCGATGCCGGTCCGTACGGTCCGGGTGTCGGGGTGCAGGGCGATGCCGAAGGCGCACACGGCGATGACCATCGCGTTGCGGGTGCCGACCTTCGAGTACTGCTGCGGGCCGGCCGCCTTCTTGATGTGGACGGACTTGATCAGCTCGTCCTCGGCGAGCGCGTTGCGCTTCACGCCGGTGTAGAACTCGTCGATCGGGATGAGGCGCGAGCCGCGTACGGACTCCACCTCGACCTCGCAGTCGGCGGCGAGCAGCGCCGGGTGGGCGTCACCGGCCGGGGAGGCCGTGCCGAGGTTGCCGCCGACGCCGCCGCGGTTGCGGATCTGCGGGGATGCGACCGTGTGCGAGGCGAGCGCGAGGCCGGGGAGCTCCGTGCGCAGCTCCTCCATGATCGTGGTGTACGGAACCGAGGCGCCCAGTCGGACCGTCTCCTCGCCCACCGCCCACTCGCGCAGTTCGGCGACGCGGTTGAGGTCAAGCAGGTACTCGGGACGACGGTGGTCGAAGTTGATCTCGACCATCACATCGGTGCCACCCGCAATCGGCACAGCTGTGGGGTGCTCGGCCTTGGCGGCGAGCGCCTCCTCCCAGCTGGCGGGGCGAAGGAAGTCCATGAGGCTCTCTTCTTCGTATCGGGGGTCGTTCGTTCGAGAAGATCCAGCCAAGTCGGACCGGAGGCCTCTCGACTGCTCGTTCATGTGCTGTTAACGCGGAGTGGGGTAAGTACACCGCCCCGTCGTCCGATGGGGTCAGTCACCGAAACCATGAAGGAGTTCGCTGGCCAAGGCGCGCGTCTTGTAGATTCGTATGAAGAACGGGCCTCAGTAACCTCGCGGATTCCCCCCGGAAACCGGAGGCGTCCCTGGGCACCGGGGTCCGGGACGATGATCGGCGACACCGGAGACCCCGGCGACCCCGAGTCGACTCGCCCGGACTGTCTGTACATCCCATTCGAGACAAGATCGGCGGCGACGACCATGCGGCTGCGCGCACTCCTTGACACCGACGCGCTGGGCCTGCGGCTGCTCGGCGGTGAGGAAGAGCTCGACCGCACCGTGCGCGGTGTGATGACCACGGACCTGCGCGACCCCAGCCGGTACCTCGCGGGCGGCGAGCTGGTCCTGACGGGCCTCGCCTGGCGCCGCGACGCCTCGGACACGGAGCCCTTCGTACGCATCCTCGCGAGCGCCGGCGTCGCGGCGCTCGCCGCGGGCGAGGCCGAGCTCGGCGACATCCCGGACGACATCGTCGAGGCCTGCGCGCGGCACCGTCTGCCGCTGTTCGCCGTCAACGAGTCGGTCGCCTTCGCGACGATCACCGAGCACGTCGTCCGGCAGGTCTCCGGCGAGCGGGCGGGCGACCTGGCGGCCGTCGTGGACCGGCACCGCCGGCTCATGACATCCGGCCCCACGGGCGGCGGCCCCGACGTCGTCCTCGACCTGCTCGGCTCCGACCTGGACCTGCGGGCCTGGGTCCTGTCCCCCGCGGGCCGCGCCATCGCGGGTTCCAGCGCGGCGGGCCCCGCCCTGCCCGCCGCGGTCTGCGCGCGCCTGGCGGCCGAGCATCTGGCCGCCGCCCGCACGGGGCGCCGCGGCCCGCACCGGGTCCTCCTGGACGGTACGACGTACTCGCTGTTCCCCATTCGGAGCAGCGGGCGCGGTTCGGCTTCCGCGGCGGCCACGGCGAGCACGGCGGCCCTGCGTGACGTGCGCGAGACGGTCCTCTCGGACTGGTTCCTCGCGGTCGAGGCCGACGCGGGCGACTGGCCCGAGGAGCGGCTCGACCTGCTCCAGGGCGTCACCCAGCTGATCGCCGTGGAGCGCGACCGGCGCGACGCCGCGCGCACCGTACGGCGCAGACTCGCCCAGGAGGTCCTCGAACTGGTCCAGACGGGCGCGGCACCGGCGGAGATCGCGGCGCGCCTGCGGGTCGCCGCCCCCGTACTGCTTCCCGGCATCGGCGCGGCGCCGCACTGGCAGGTCGTGGTGGCCCGCGTCGAGTGGGAGGGCGGCGAGATCGAGGGCGGCCCGGTGGCCCAGTCCCTCCTGGAGGAGATCCTCGTGGACCCCCTGTCGGCGGGCCCCGAGCCGTCCGACCGCATCGCGGTGGCCCATACGGGTGATGAGGCGATCGCGCTCGTGCCGCTCCCCGCGGTCTCCTCGGAGCACGACGGCCCGGAGACGGGCCTGCTCGCCGACTCGCTCCTGGAGTCCGTCCGCGACCCGCTCTCGGCGGGCCTGGACGGCGACGGCCGCCTCACCCTCGGCGTCAGCGCCTCCGTGCACTCGGCGGAGGGTCTGCGCGGCGCCCTGGAGGAGGCGCGGCACGCGCGCCGGGTGGCGGCGGCCCGCCCCGGACGGGTCTGCGCGGCGGGCCACCAGGAACTGGCCTCGCACGTACTCCTGCTGCCCTTCGTCCCCGACGACGTGCGCCGGGCGTTCACGGCCCGTCTGCTCGACCCGCTGCGGGACTACGACCGGCGCCACCGGGCGGAGCTCATTCCGACCCTGGAGGCGTTCCTCGACTGCGACGGTTCCTGGACGCGCTGCGCCGCACGCCTGCACCTGCACGTCAACACGTTGCGCTACCGGGTCGGCCGTATCGAGCAGTTGACGGGTCGTGACCTCTCGCGCCTCGAGGACAAGCTCGATTTCTTTCTGGCACTGCGCATGAGCTGACACGGGCGGCCCCGGCCGATCCCCTCCCGTGACGCGCCCTTTGTGAATTCTTTCACCCGGCCTCTTGGCCCGGTGCGCCGATCCATGCTGAGATGCGCCCACGACTCAACAGCTCAATGGCGTGCTCGGGGAGGGCAACGTGGCGTATCCCGCCATGTCTGGTACCGGAACGACTGCAGGGGACGATCCACTCCAGACCGCGGTATGGCGGCTGCGTTCGCGCGGCTGCTGGACCGACGCGGCCGCGCTGCTCGCCTCACGTGAGGGGCCGGGTCCCGCACTGCAGAGAACCTCGCTCCTGGTGGAGCGGTGCCTGTTCACGGGCGAGGGATGGGCGGAGGCGGAGGACGGCCTCCGTACGGCGGAGGCGCTGGCCGTGGCGGACGAGGACCGCGGGGCCGCGGCGTGCGAGCGCGGTCAGCTGGCGTACGCCTCCACGGTGCTCGCCGTGCGGGACCGGGCCGACGAGGCGCGTACGGCGCTCGGGCGGGCGGCGGCGCTGCTCGCCCCGAATGCTCCGGGGCGCCCTCTCCTCGATTTCCGGCGGGGTCTGATCGCCGAGCACATCGCGGACTCCCCCCAGGCGGCGCGGGCCGCGTACCGGCGGGCGCATGCGGGGGCGACGGCGCACTCCGATCCCCTGCTGCTCTCCTTCACCTGGCGTCACTTGGCCGGACTCGCCTTGCGGGAGGGCGAGTTGGCGGAGGCGCGGCACGGCTTCGCGGAGTCGCTGCGGATCAGGGAGGAGCTGGGATATCTGGTGGGCACGGCGCCGGCGCTGGCCGCGTTGGCGGACGCGGAGCCGGAGCCGGAGGCCGGGCGCCTTCGGGCCGAGGCGGCGCGTCTTTTCCGCTTGATGGGCGGGGTGCCGTCGTGGCTGGCACAGCATCTGACACCGCCGGCACCGCCTGCGCCTGCGGCGTGAGGCAGGGGGCTGGGGGCAGGGGGCAGGGGGCCATCACTAGCCCGGCCGGCGTTTGAGGCCAGTCTTTTCGGGGGTCCAGGGGGCGGAGCCCCATGGTTTCGGGAAGGGGCGGGATCGGGGAGAGCCCCGCGGGGACCGCCCGGGCCCTCAGCCCCCGGCCCCCGCGAAGTGCTCCCGCACCAGCGTCTGAACGACCCCCAGATCCTGCGCCACCAACGCCTCGAGCAGAGCCGTATGCTCCGCCGCGTCAGCGACAAGATCCGCCCGCCGCCCGGCGACAGGGCCGCTCACCAGGGGCCACTGCGACCGACGGTGCAGATCATCCGCCACCTGTACCAACTGCTGGTTACCCGAAAGGGCGAGGACCGCCCCGTGAAAGGCCCGGTCCGCCTCCGCGTACCGCGCGAGATCCCCGCCCGCCGCGGCCACCGCACTCGCCTCCGCGAGCGGCCGCAACTCACACCACCGCGCGGCAGGCACCGTACGGGCGAGCCGCAGCATCACCGGCACCTCGATCAGCGCCCGCACCTCCGCCAGCTCCCCCAGCTCGCGCGCGCTCCGTTCGGTGACCCGGAAGCCGCGGTTCGGGACGACCTCCACCGCCCCCTCGGTCGCCAGCTGCTGCATCGCCTCGCGCACGGGAGTGGCCGAGACCCCGAACCGCTCGCCGAGCGCGGGCGCCGAGTACACCTCGCCCGGCGCGAGCTCGCCCCCGACGAGCGCGGCCCGCAGGGCGTCCAGGATCTGACCGCGGACCGAGTTCCGCTGCACGGCCTTGCGGGGCGCGGGCAGCACCGCCTCCCCGTGCGTGTGCTCGCCGCGGGCCAAGGGGACGGCCGCGTCTCGGGCCGTCGCGGCCTGCACCTGCTCCGGCACGCGGAAGGCGAGGCGGTACGCGTCATGCGCTCTGGCCTGCTCCACGAGTCCACCCCAAAGTCCGCTCGGTTCGAAAGGTACGAGAGGCACCATAGGCGGACAGCCCTCCAGTTGAAACCTCGATCATTCCGGGTAAGGTTAGGCTTACCTGTAATCGATCGTGATTCGGTGGTTCCCTCATGTCCGTCCCCACCCTGGCCAAGCGCGCCCCCAGCGCCCTCGCGGACGCCTATGCCCGCCTCGCCGAGGTGTTCCCCGGACTGCGCGTGAGTGAGCTCGGCGACGGCGAGCAGGCCCCACGGGGCGGCGGCTGGGTCACCGCCGCCCGGCTCGCGGAGGGCGGGGCCGACCTCGACGCGTTCCTCGCGTGGGACGAGGCGCAGGTGCAGAAGGACTACGGACAGGCGGGCCGCCCGGACGTCATCGCCAGCTTCGCCCTGCACCGCTACGCCTGGCCGGCCACCCTGCTCTTCACCGTGCCGTGGTTCCTGCTGCGCAGGGTCCCCCGCTTCCCCGTGGAGAACGTCTCCTACGAACGCACCCTCGGCCGTCTCGCCGTCCGCAGCACGGGCTTCGCCTGCCTGCCCGACGACCCGGCCGCCTCCCTGCCGGGCGCGCACGTCGTGGCGGACGAGGAGGCGCTGCGCGCGGAGGTCCGTGACGCGGTCGCCGAGCACCTGGGACCGCTCCTTGACGCCTTCGGGCCCCGGATGCGGCGCCGCTCGCGCGCCCTGTGGAGCCTCGCCACGGACGAGATCGTCGAGGGCCTCTGGTACATCGCGCACCTCCTCGGCGAGGAGGAGCGCGCCACGGCCGATCTGGAGCGGCTGCTCCCCGGCGCCACCAAGCCGTACGTGGGCACGGCGGGGTTCCGTGAGCTGACGGGTCCGAACGGCGAGTCCCTGCCGACGCGGGATCGCGCGAGCTGCTGCATGTTCTACACGCTGCGCCCCGAGGACACCTGCGTGACGTGCCCGCGCACCTGTGACGCGGACCGCATCGAGCGGCTGAGCGCCGCCGCGGCGGCCTGACGGCGGCCTCCCGCCGGACCGAAACCACAACGCCTCCTTCCTGAACCACCCTTTCGTGTCCGTTTAATCGAACTCAACTCCCATCACCGTGGCCTGAGTTCGAGCAAAACGGCGCGCGCCACACCCCTTTGCACCCCCCTACGCGTTCTCTTGCCCCGAAACCCCTCTGAGGGCCATCGGGATTGGGTCACTATGGCGCCCGAACGCCCTACCGCGACGCAAGGGACCCCAGATGAGACTGACCGACATATCGCTGGACTGGCTGCTTCCGGGCTGCGTCCTGCTCCTGGGCATGCTGGCGGCGGTGGCGGTACTCGCACGCGGCAAGCGCGCAGGCCAGAAAGCGGCCGGCGGTGCCACCAGCGACGACTCCTGGGAACGCAGCGAGGAGCGCCGCAGGCGCAAGGAAGCCATCTACGGATCGGCCTCGTACGTTCTGCTGTTCTGCTGTGCGGCGGTCGCCGCCGCACTCTCCTTCCACGGCCTGGTCGGCTTCGGCCGGCAGAACCTCAACCTCACCGGCGGCTGGGAGTACCTGGTCCCGTTCGGGCTCGACGGCGCGGCGATGTTCTGCTCCGTGCTCGCCGTGCGCGAGGCCAGCCATGGTGACGCGGCCCTCGGTTCGCGCCTCCTGGTCTGGACGTTCGCCGGGGCGGCGGCCTGGTTCAACTGGGTGCACGCGCCCAGGGGTCTCGGCCACGCGGGCGCCCCGCAGTTCTTCGCCGGAATGTCGCTCTCGGCCGCGGTGCTCTTCGACCGCGCCCTGAAGCAGACCCGCCGTGCGGCGCTGCGGGAACAGGGTCTGGTGCCACGGCCGTTGCCGCAGATCCGGATCGTGCGGTGGCTTCGCGCACCGCGGGAGACCTTCGGCGCCTGGTCGCTGATGCTCCTCGAAGGCGTACGCAGCCTGGACGAGGCGGTCGAGGAGGTCCGCGAGGACCGGCGCGAGAAGGAGCGCAACCGGACCAACAGGCGCGACCGGGAGAAGCTGGAGCGTGCACAGCTGAAGGCGATCAGCAGAGGCCATCGCGGCCTCCCGATGCGCGGCGGTGCGCGGCAGGTCGACCTGCCGTCCGTCGCCCCGGCGGCGGGGTCCGCGCAAGTCACCGCGGACCCTGCCATAGCCACGCCGGAACAGTTGCCGCTGCGCTCCCGTCCCTCCCTCCAGGCCGTGAAGAACGGCGCTGAACCCGTCACCGTCGACCTCACCGCCGAGGACGACACCCAGACGCTGCCGCGGCTCGACTCCCTCGAGCAGAAGCTCAAGGATCTGGAGCAACAGTTCGGCTGATGTCAGCAGCGCAGGACGGGTAACGGTCGGCGGTCCGGTTCAGGCCGGGCCGCCGTCCAGTTCGAACCACACCACCTTCCCGACGCCGTGTGCCCGCACGCCCCATGCGTCGGAGAGCGACTGCACGAGCATCAGGCCCCGGCCGTGCGTGCTGTCCTCGGCGTTCACCGCGGTGAGCTTCGGCCGGCGCCCGACGAAGTCCCTGACCTCGACCCGCAGCCTGCCCGGCCGCACGGTCGCCGTCAGAATGGCGTCACGATCGGTGTGCACCAGTGCGTTCGTCACCAGTTCGCTGGTCAGCAACTCGGCTATCTCGGATTTTCCGGGCCTCCCCCAGGCCCCGAGAAGTTCACGCAGAGCGCCCCTGACTTCGGGGACCGCCCGCAGGTCGGATCGCCCCAATCTGCGCCGGAGCTGAGCCCGATGGAGCTCGCCCGGCTTGCTGTCGGTCGGCTCGTCCCTTGCTTTCGGCGAAGAGGTCCCCAGATGGATGGGACCGCCCCCTCTTACTTGCCTTGTCATGACCCCCGCCCACAAACGAGATAATTCCTCCTTGCTCGAACACGCTCACGGGATGCATGCCCCACCCGGTTGGCGGCACTCATGTCCATTGCTCAACGATTGAGGCGGGTGCGCCCGGGCCGGGCGGGGAAGTGAAGCCGGTGGACCGTTTCCGCTTGATCCCGACCGGGTCCCGCCGAGCCACACCGGGTCCCCCCGAGCACTCCGAGGAGCCGCCGTGCACGACGATCGACTGCTGGTGGAGGGACGCCTGGAGCGCGCCCTGCGGCAGTTCATCCGCCCCGCCCAGTACGCGGACCGTGTGCCGCTCGCCCTCTCCGTCTGGCACGCGCCGGGCGAACCCGTCCCCGTCGCCGAGGCCCTGGCCGCCTCGTACGAGCCCTTCGAGGCGGGCACCGCTTGGGGAAAACCCTGGTCAACCAGTTGGTTCCGGCTGCGCGGTCAGGTGCCCGACTCCTGGCGCGGGCGCCACGTCGAGGTGGTCGTCGACCCCGGCTTCACCGGCGAGGGACCCGGCTTCCAGGCCGAGGGTCTGGTGTACGACGCGTCCGGCGTCCCCATCAAGGGCATTCACCCCCGCAACCGGCACATCCCCGTGGCAACTGCCGCGCGGGGCGGCGAACCGGTGCACCTCCTCCTGGAGGCTGCCGCCAACCCGACCGTTCTGCACGATTTCGAACCGACCCCCCTGGGCGACGTACTGACCGCGGGTGATGGCCCCATCTACCGATTCGCGTCTGCCGACGTCGCCGTACTGGACGAGGACGTTTGGCAGTTGACACTGGACATCGAGGTCCTCTCCGAGCTCATGTACG
Source organism: Streptomyces longisporoflavus (assembly GCF_014649775.1). Lineage (GTDB taxonomy): Bacteria > Actinomycetota > Actinomycetes > Streptomycetales > Streptomycetaceae > Streptomyces > Streptomyces longisporoflavus. The sequence goes on from NZ_BMTR01000008.1 coordinate 76,030, forward strand.
AACTGGACGCCGCCCGTCCGCGGCGCCACGAGATCCTGCGCGCCCTGGAGCGAGCGCTCGACGCGCTCGATCTGCACGACGTGTCGGGCACGGCGGCAGCGGCCCGCGCCGAGCTCACGGAGGTCCTCGCGAGCCCCGCACACGCCAGCGCGCACCGGGTGTCGGCCACCGGACACGCCCACATCGACTCGGCATGGCTGTGGCCGCTGCGCGAGACGGTGCGCAAGGCTTCGCGCACCTTTGCCAATGTGACGGCTCTTGCAAAGGACTATCCCGAGCTGGTCTTCGCCTGTTCACAGGCCCAGCAGTACGCCTGGGTCAAGGAGCACCAGCCGCATATCTGGGAGCGGATCAAGAAGGCCGTCGCGGACGGCAACTGGTCGCCGGTGGGCTCCATGTGGGTCGAGTCGGACGCCAACATGCCGGGCGGCGAGGCGCTCGCGCGGCAGATCACGCACGGCATGCGGTTCTTCCGCGAGGAGCTGGGGGTGGAGACCGAGGAGATCTGGCTGCCGGACTCCTTCGGCTACACGGCGGCGTTCCCGCAGCTGGCGAAGCTCGCGGGCATCCGCTGGTTCCTCACCCAGAAGCTGAGCTGGAACCAGTCCAACAAGATGCCGCACCACACCTTCTGGTGGGAGGGCATCGACGGCACCCGCGTCTTCACGCACTTCCCCCCGGTGGACACGTACAACTCCCAGTTCCACGGTGCCGAACTGGCCCACGCGGAGCGGAACTTCACCGAGAAGGGCCGCGCGTCCCACTCCCTCGTGCCGTTCGGCTGGGGCGACGGCGGTGGCGGACCCACCCGCGAGATGCTGGAGAAGGCACGGCGGCTGCGGTCCCTGGAGGGTTCGCCGCGGGTCGAGATCGTCAAGCCCTCGAAGTTCTTCGCCGCCGCCGAGGAGGAGTACGGGGCGCAGGCTCCCGTCTGGTCCGGCGAGCTGTATCTGGAGCTGCACCGCGCCACGTACACCTCGCAGGCGGCCACCAAGCGCGGCAACCGCCGCACCGAACACGGCCTGCGCGAGGCCGAGTTGTGGTGCACCGCCGCAGCGGTTCGCGATCCCGCCTACGTCTACCCCTACGAGACCCTCGACCGGCTGTGGAAGACCGTGCTCCTGCACCAGTTCCACGACATCCTGCCGGGCTCGTCGATCGCCTGGGTGCACCGCGAGGCCCGCGACACGTACGCGCGCGTGCTCGCCGAGCTGGATGAGATCACCGCGTCGGCGGTCCGCTCGCTCGGCCCCGGCGGGCCCACCGCCCTGAACGCGTCGCCGTACGCGCGCAGCGAGGTCGTCACGACCGACGAGGGCACCCTGGTGCACGTCAATGTCCCGGCCCTGGGCAGCAAGGCACTCGACGAGGCCGCCTCGTACACGCGGGAGACCGGGGCGACCGCGCTGCTCGCCGACGGCGAGATCCAGTTGCTGAACGAGCATCTGCGCGTGTCCGTCGACGCGGACGGGCTCCTGACCTCCGTGCACGACAACGACGCGCACCGCGAGGTCCTCTCCCCCGGCTCGCGCGGCAACCTCCTCCAGCTGCACCCCGACCACCCCACGCACTACGACGCGTGGGACCTCGACAAGCACTACCGCAACACCCACACCGACCTCACGGCCGCCGAGTCCGTGGAGCTGGTCGAGGACGGGCCGCTGCGCGTAGCCGTCCGTGTGGTGCGGGCCTTCGGCAACTCGCGGATCACCCAGGAGATCCGCCTCGCGGCCGGCAGCCGCCGCCTCGACGTCGTCACGGAGGTCGACTGGCGCGAGTCGGAGAAGGTGCTCAAGGCCGCCTTCCCGCTGGACGTGCACGCCGAACGCTCCGCGGCCGAGATCCAGTTCGGGCACGTGCACCGCTCCACGCACGCCAACACCGGCTGGGACGCGGCCCGTTTCGAGATCTGCGCGCACCGGTGGCTGCGGGTCGCCGAGGAGGCGTACGGCGTGGCGGTGCTCAACGACTCGACGTACGGCCATGACGTGACGCGTACGCCGCACGGCGACGGACTCGGCACGACCGTGCGCCTCACGCTCCTCCGTGCGCCGCACAGTCCTGACCCGGAGACGGACCTGGGCGTGCACAAGTTCACGTACGCGCTGCTGCCCGGCGCGACGACGGGCGACGCGGTCGCGGAGGGGCTCGCCCTGAACCTGCCGCTGCGGGTGGCCGACGCGCCCGTACTGCCCTCCCTGGTGAGCGTCGACAATCCGGCGGTGACCGTGGAGTCGGTGAAGCTCGCGGACGACGGGAGCGGCGATGTGGTGGTGCGGCTCTACGAGTCGCGGGGCGGGCGCGCCGCGGCCGCGCTCACCACGTCGTTCGCGGTGACCACGGCCGAGGTGACCGATCTCCTGGAGCGCCCGCTGGAGGCGGCGCACACCGACGGCGACGGCGTCGTGCTCGCGCTGCGTCCGTTCCAGATCCTGACGCTCCGGCTGCGGCCGGCCTGAGCAGCCCGGGCGGCGGTCAGGGGCGTGGCACGTTCCGCAGGTTGGAGCGTGCCATCTGGAGCATGCGGCCGACCCCGCCGTCCAGGACGATCTTGCTGGCGGAGAGCGCGAAGCCGGTCACCATCTCGGAGCTGATCTTGGGCGGGATGGAGAGGGCGTTCGGGTCCGTGACGATGTCGACGAGGGCGGGGCCCTTGTGCGCAAAGGCGTCCTTCAGGGCGCCCGCGAGCTGCTTGGGCTTCTCGACGCGCACGCCGTAGGCACCGGCGGCGCGGGCCACGGCGGCGAAGTCGGGGTTGTGGTTGGCCGTGCCGAACGAAGGGAGCCCGGCCACCAGCATCTCCAACTCGACCATTCCGAGCGCCGAGTTGTTGAAGAGCACGACCTTCACCGGCAGGTCGTACTGGACGAGGGTGAGGAAGTCGCCCATCAGCATGGAGAACCCGCCGTCGCCCGACATCGAGACGACCTGGCGCTTCCGGTCGGTGAACTGGGCGCCGATCGCCTGCGGCAGGGCGTTGGCCATCGAGCCGTGGCTGAAGGAGCCGATGATGCGACGCTTGCCGTTCGGGGAGATGTAGCGGGCCGCCCAGACGTTGCACATGCCCGTGTCGACGGTGAACACCGCGTCGTCGGCGGCGAGTTCGTCGACCACGGACGCCACGTACTCGGGGTGGATCGGGATGTGCTTGTCGACCTTGCGCGTATAGGCCTTGACGACGCCTTCGAGCGCGTCCGCGTGCTTCTTCAGCATCTTGTCGAGGAACTTGCGACTGGTCTTGGGCGTGACGCGCGGGGTGAGACAGCGCAGGGTCTCGCGTACGTCGCCCCAGACGGCGAGGTCGAGGCGGGAGCGGCGGCCGAGGTGCTCGGGACGCACGTCGACCTGGGCGATCTTGACGTCGTCGGGCAGGAAGGCGTTGTACGGGAAGTCGGTGCCGAGCAGGATGAGCAGGTCGCACTCGTGGGTCGCCTCGTACGCGGCGCCGTAGCCGAGCAGTCCGCTCATGCCGACGTCGTACGGGTTGTCGTACTGGATCCATTCCTTGCCGCGCAGGGCGTGGCCCACCGGTGACTTGATCTTCTCGGCGAACTCCATGACCTCGGCGTGTGCGCCCGCCGTGCCGCTGCCGCAGAAGAGGGTGACCCGGTCGGCCTCGTCAATCATCGCGGCGAGCTTGTCGATCTCCGCGTCGCCGGGGCGCACGGTGGGGCGCGAGGTGACGAGGGCGGTTTCGGCCGACTTGTCCGGGGCGGGCTCGTCGGCGATGTCTCCGGGCAGGGTGACGACGCTGACGCCTGACTGGCCGATCGCGTGCTGGATGGCGGTCTGGAGCAGCCGCGGCATCTGCTTCGGGCTGGAGATCATCTCGCTGTAGTGACTGCACTCCTGGAAGAGGCGGTCGGGGTGGGTCTCCTGGAAGAAGGAGAGGCCGATCTCGCTCGACGGGATGTGCGAGGCGAGGGCGAGGACGGGTGCCATGGAGCGGTGGGCGTCGTAGAGGCCGTTGATCAGGTGGAGGTTGCCCGGGCCGCAGGAACCGGCGCAGACGGCGAGGCTGCCGGTGATCTGCGCCTCGGCACCGGCCGCGAAGGCCGCGGTCTCCTCGTGCCTGACCTGCACCCAGTCGATGCCCTTGGTGCGCCTGATCGCGTCCACGACCGGATTGAGGCTGTCGCCCACGACTCCGTACATACGGCGCACACCGGCGCGGACGAGGATGTCGACGAACTGTTCGGCGACGTTCTGCTTGGCCATGGCTTCACGAACCCTTCAGTCCCCTTGCTTCTCTTGGGGTCCATGAATTCACAGTGAGGGCGCTCACGCCTCCCAAACGGCGGCTGCCGTTCGGTCGTCCGCGTACCCCTTCACCCTCACCTGGATGTCCGCGAGGAAGGCCGCGAGGCCCGGCGGACCGCTCTTCGACCACCGCTGCGTGAGGTGGGCGGCCAACTCGGGCTCGCCGCTCAGGGGCTCGGCGAGGCCGCCGCTGCACAGCAGCAGGGCATCACCCGGGCGGGCTACTGAGGCCCGGAAGCGGAAGGGTTCGCGCGGCGGGGGTTCGGGGGCGGGTTCGTACGGACTCGGGGGCGTGATGATCCCCATGTCCATGGTGAGCCGGTCGCCCTCGGGCGTCTGGGGCGGCACGGAACCGAACCCCACGACGGGCGGCCCGACGTCGTTCGCGGAGTCGCTGACGTGCGGCTCGATGTCCTGCCAGGCACCGTCCCGCAGCCGGAAGAGCCCGCCGCTGCCGACCCCGAAGAAGACGCGGGTGCGGCACTCCGGGTCGGCCGGCAGGAGCAGACAGCGCAGGGACGCCGCGTACTCCTCGGGCTCGATGCCCAGGTCGACGGCGTGCGCGCGGAGCTTGCCGAGGCTGCGGTCCGTGAGCCGGTGCAGGCCGCTCTTGAGGTCGCCGCGCCGGGCGGCCCGGATGTCCTCGGACAGCCGCTGGTGGCTGCGGCCCACGGCCCGCCCGATCCAGGCGCAGGCCTCGGCGGCGGCGCGGTGGGCACCCGGCGTGGCCCGCGCGCCGGTGGCCATGGCGACCAGGACGAGTGCGCCGTCGCCCGTCCCGAAGCGCGCGGTGAGCAGCGAGTCGCGCCGGGGCTCGCCCCGGTACCGGGCGGAGTCCCCGCGCACGGAGACGGCCCGCAGGGTGGAGTGGCCGTACCTGGCTCCGTCGAGCACGGTGTCGGCGACCAGACCGGCGAGGTCGTCGGGGTCCGCGGCGGGCAGGACCGTGGGCTCGGCGTCATAGGTGGGCGGTCCGTCGCCCACGTACGGGACGGCGTCCACGGGTACTGGCGTGACAGTGGGCTCCGGGACAGTGGGCTCCGGGACAGTGGGCTCCGGGACAATCGGCTCCGGTTCCGGCCGGACGGGTGGCCGGGGGGCCGCCGGGGCGGGTGTCTGGGGGGCCGCCGCCGGAACGGCTGTCCGGGAATCCGGGACCGCGGATTCCTCGGGTACGCGGGGCGCGGGGACGGCGGTCGTGCGGCTCGGGTCGCCGGGAGGCTTGGGGGGCTCCGCCGGGAAGGTGACCGGTCCGGCGGGCGCGGCCGGGGGCTCCCAGGGGGCGGCGGGCGGGCGTACAGGGGCGGGAGGCGCCGCTGCCGGCGGCGCCGGCTCGCTCGGCGGGGGTTCGGCGTAGGGCTTCCGGGGGGCGGCGGGCGGAGGCTGGTGCGGCGATGCCTGGCCGGAAAGCGCCGGTGCCGGTGCCGATGGCTCGCTCGGCGGGGGCTCGGCGGAGGGCTCCCGAGGAGGAGCGGGCGGAGGCCGGTACGCCGGTGCCGGTCCGGGCGGCGGCAGTGGCTCGCGCGCCGTGAAGGGCTCTTCCCGCGCGGGTCCGGCGTCGCGGACGGACGAACCCTCCGCAGCCGCGGGGTCCGGCGTCCGCGCGGAGAGGCCCCGGGTGGCGCCCGGCGTGTCCCGCCGGTCCCGGAGGTCCGGGGGCGGCGGCTCCGGGGCGGGGAAGCGGCCGGGGCGCGGGACGGTTCCTCCCGCAGGCCCTCTCGCTTGTTCGCCCGCGTACTCGCCCGCGTGCTCGCCCGCCGGAGAGGGATCGGCCACGTCCTCGCCCGCCGCCGCGGAAACCGCCGACGCGAACCTGTCGTCGAGGCTGTCGGCCGCTTCGGCCGGCCCCGTGTCATGAGCGGAGTCGTCGTACAGCTGACCCCACCAGTCGTCCTCCTGGCCGGAGGCCCCGTCGTGCCTCTCCCCCTGCTGGCTCATGCCCCTATTGTCCACCGCGGAGGGCGCACGAAAACGGTGCATCCGGAATTTTTGACCGCCGGAAGGGTGATGAGGGCCGCCGGGCGGGCCCACCCCCCACGGGAGGACCGCCCGGCGGTGTCTGTGTGTTTATCGCACGTCGTAGGCGCGAGATACCGTCTGAGTGACGGAACTTCCGTTCGCATCCTTCAGTTCGGCCCTGAGCCAGACCTGCTTCCCCGAAGCGCCCGCATGATGCACGGTGGCCGTCCACTTCCCCTTGGAGACGGACATCTCGGCCCCGGTCCAGGTCTTGCCCTCGTCGTACGAGTAGGACAGGGACGCCGACTTGAGCGCGCCGGGCTTGTAGCCCGCGTGCCCGGTCGCGGTGAGCCCGATCCGCCGGCCGTCCTTCGCGGCCAGGGTCTTCATGCCGTCCTCGGGCAGCTCGTAGCGCGGGAACAGCATCGGGATGCCCTGCGAGTACGCCTCCTCGTCGAGGTGCGAGCGGAACGCCCACGTGGTCTGCGTCCCGGTGGACCGGCTCCAGACCTTCGAGCCGATCTTCCGGGTGTTCAGGGTGAGTTCGTACGCGGAGTCCTCTGCCGGTACCGAGAACACGCCGGACGGCCAGCCGGACTCGCCCACGACCTCGCCGTTCCGCTCCAGCCGGACGCTGCCGATGTCGCCGAACCCGCCCTGGATGCCCGCGTGTTCGCCGTCGCCCCAGAATCCGGGCGCGACGCCGATCAGATTGCCCTGCCGCTCTCCGGCGAGGGCGAGCGCGCCCCGCGCGTCACGCGGCGCCGCGGGGGTCAGCACTCCCCCGTACCACTTCTCGCTGCGCCGCTCCCCCTTCTCGTACGTCCGCACCGGGTCGATCATGAACTCGCCGAACGGGAAGCTGCTGGACACCTGGTGGCCCCAGCCGGTCGTGCCCGCCGAGTAGTACTCGGTGCGCTTGCCGGGGGCCGGGACCGACTCGATGTCGGCGAAGTACACCTCAAGTCCCGAGGGGCGGACGGCCGAGGGCAGGTCGACGTAGTCCGTGGCCGTGCCCATGGCCCGGTACGTCGCCTCGTTCGCGGCGAGGTCCTTGTCCCGTACCCGGTAGGTGCGGTCGTCGCGGATCTGGCCGGTCTCGGGGAAGGCGAGGTTGTAGACGTAGGGGCTCTTGGCCGTTCCCTGCCACTTCAACTCGACTTTCCCGTCCGCCAGTTGTGCGAGGAGCGAGGCCGCCTCGGTCGTTTGCAGGCCGAGGACCGGGAGCGGGGAGCCGCTGAGGCCGGCCGAGGGGTACCAGCGGCCCGGCGCCGCGCGGTGGGCGATGACCGCGAGCGCGCCCGCCGCCTTCGCGTTCGCCGCGACGGCCGAGGCGGCACCGCTGTCCGGCACCTCGACGAGGGCGATCCTGCCCTTGACCCCGGCGGCCTCAAGCTCCTGCGGCGTACCGGACTTGGCGTCCACGAGCGTCGCCTTGCCCGTGCCGTCGAGGTTGGCCGAGCCGGTGGATGCGGTCACGGCGTGCAGTGACTTGCCGCCCACCACGGCGAGTTCGGAGAGCAGGGGCGCCGCCGCGCGCCAGTAGCTGCCGGACTCGAAGGTGCCTTCGGTGGCCTTGCCCTCCACGGACTGGTAGAAGCCGCGGATGGAGCGCGGTCCGGCCGCGGTGCCCGCGTGCAGCCAGTTGTCGGTGCCCCAGGTGCGGGCGAAGCCGAGGGTGGCGCCGCGCACCTCGGACTCCTTGTCCGTCCTGACGGAGACACGGTGTGCCTTGCGGGCGTCGAGCGTGACGGTCATGTCCTGCTTGACCTCGATCTGAGGCCGGGCCATGTGCGTGAGCGAGTCGGTCAGTGTGCCGCCGTCCGCGTCCGGGGTCGCGATGAAGCCGGTCAGGAAGTAGGCGCCGGGGCGGACTTGGTACGTCTGGTCGTTCGCGCCCTCGTTGAAGCGCCGCTCACCGCTCGCGTCGTCGGTGCCGATCAAGTCGACGGACGAGGGTCCGTCCGCGGGCTTCCCCTCGCGGTCCACGAGCTTCACGCGGAGGCTGACGGTCTCGGGCTGCACGTAGAGGGAGAAGGGCGTGGAGACCGCGACGCCGGCTGCCTTCGCAAGGACGCGGCCGGTCACGTCGCCGTACTGGGCGCGCTTGAGGTCGGCGTCGGGGTCGAGCTTGAGCGGGATCTTGACCGTGGCTCCGGCGGGGACCTTCACGGTGCGGGCGCCGAGGGCGGCGATGCCGGAGCGCACGGCCGAGCCGTCGTTGCCGGTGACGCCCTGAACGGACAGCTTCAACTCCACTGTCTTGTCGGTGGTGTTGGTGTAGGGGATGTCGACCGTGGTGCGGTCGGAGTTGTCCTGGGGCCAGCCGAAGCTGCCGCCCTGCACCGCGGGCGAGCCGAGCACCTTCTGGTCGACGGCCGCCTTCACGTCGAGCCGCCCGCCGCCCGTCTCGGTCACATCGCCGGGGATGCCGCTGTCGGCCGACGACACGAGGGCCGACTTGATCTGTTGCGCGCTCCAGTCGGGGTGGCGCTGCTTGACCAGGGCGGCGGCGCCCGCGACATGCGGGGTCGCCATCGACGTACCACTCATGGACTGGTACGCGTAGACGCCCCTGCCGCCCGCGGCGGCGGCCGAGATCTCGACGCCGGGAGCGGCGATCTCCGGCTTGAGGGTGTGCGAGCCGTACGCGGGCCCCCGGCTGGAGAAGGAGGCCGTCGAGTCGTCGCAGTCCACGGCGCCGACGGTCAGGACGCCGGGCACGCAGCCGGGCGAGGACACGGAGTTGAGGCTCGGGCCCGTGTTGCCCGCGGCGAGTACGAAAAGGGTGTCCTCGCTCGACCGCGCGAGTTCTTCCGTCGCCGTGCTCATCGGGTCCGTGCAGTCGGTCCGGGCTGGGTTGCCGAGGCTCATGGAGACGACGTCGGCCTTCTCGTCGACGGCCCACTGCATGCCCGCGATGATCCACGAAGTGGCCCCGGAGCCGCTGTCGTTCAGGACCTTCCCGTGCAGCAGCTCGGCGCCGGGTGCGACGCCCTTCTTCTTGCCGTCGCTCGCCGCGCCGGAGCCGCCGACCGTGGAGGTGGTGTGGGTGCCGTGGCCCTGGCGGTCCTCGCCGTCCGGCGAGTCGGTGAAGTTCTTCGTCGCGCCGACGCGGCCCTTCAGGTCGGGGTGCTCGGTGTCGGCGCCGGTGTCGAGGACGGCGACCTTGGTGCCCTTGCCGTCGTAGCCCGCGGCCCAGGCCCCGGGGGCGTGCACCTGCTTCGTCGACCGTTCCAGGGTGGCCTTGACCTTGGCGTCCAGCCAGAGCTTCTTCAGGCCGGTCGACGCAGCGCGGGACTTCCGCGACGTGACGTCGGCCCAGAAGTCGGCGGCCTTCTTCTTGTCGGCCTTCAGCGCGACGCCGTCGACCGGTTCGAGGACGGGCCCGCGCTCGGCGCCGCGCGGAGTGGCGGGCACCGAGCGCGCGACGTCGACGGACTTGTCGTACACGGCGATCAGCGGCAGCTCCTCGGCGTGCGCGTCGTCATAGCCCTGGCGGACGAGCCCGGTGACGTTGAAGAGCTCCTCGTCGACCGCGCCCGCGGCGATCGCGTGGACGGCGCCCTCGGGGTAGACGTACAGGTCCTTGCCGGACTGCCTGGTCTGGATGAGCGGCACCGTGCCGTCGGCGGCGGGCAGAGCGCTCGCGCCCGCGCGGCCCTTGCCGTCGGACGACACCAGGACGCGGTCGCCGGTGACGAGGGTGACGACGGAGCTTCCGTCGCCGCGTGGCCCGCTCCCCACCGGCCGGCTCGTGTCCGCCGCGGCCGTGCGTGGCTCGGCCACGGACGGGACGGCCGCGGTGACGGCGAGGACGACGGCGGACGCCGCCCCCAAAGCCGTACGCGATATCGGGCGCATCGCTCTCCCCAAGGTTGACGGGCATGCGGAACCACAGCCGAAAAGGGACCAAAGGCACTGATTCCGGCTGCCGTTGGTGCTGCGGTGGCGTCACCTTGGCAGAGAGGCGGGGGGTGCGGGGATGATGTCCCCGGGCGGGTTTACGCCGTGGCTCTTTTCCGCCAGGGCGCCGCCGGAACGCATTCTGGGGAGGGACGTCGCCGCATGCTGGCCGCGATAGGTCTGGACGAGACGCACGAATCGGCGTACCGCGCGCTGGTCGCGGTGGGCGCCGCCGACGTACCCGACCTCGCGCGGCGCCTCTCGCTCGGCGAGCCGGAGACGGTGCGCGCGCTGCGCCGCCTGGAGCTGGCCGGACTCGCGGCACAGGCGTCCGGCAAGGCGGGCCGGTGGGTGGCGGCTCCGCCGGGTGTCGCGCTCGGCGCGCTCCTGACCCAGCAGCGGCACGAGCTGGACAAGGCCGAGCTTGCGGCGAAGCTGCTCGCCGAGGAGTACCGCGCGCAGGCCGCGGAGCCCGCCGTGCACGATCTGGTCGAGGTGGTCACGGGCGCGGGCGCGGTGTCGCAGCGCTTCCTCCAGTTGCAACTGGGCGCGAGCACCGAGGTGTGCGCCCTGGTGACCGGCAATCCCGTGGCGATCACCGGCATGGAGAACGACGCGGAGGAACAGGCCGCGGGCCGCGGCGTCAGCTACCGCGTGGTGGTCGAACGCTCCGTGCTCGCGCTCCCCACGGGCCTCCTGGAACTGGCGACGGCGATCGGCCGCAACGAACAGGTACGCGTCGTGGACCGCGTCCCGACGAAGCTGGTGATCGCCGACGGCTCGCTGGCGATGGTGCCGCTGACCTCGCGCAGGGCGGAGCCCGCCGCACTCGTGGTGCACGCGAGCGGCCTGCTCGAATCCCTCTCCGGGCTCTTCGAGGCGGTCTGGCGCGACGCGCTGCCGCTGCGGCTCGGCGAGAGCGGCCGTACGGTCACCGAGGACGCCCCCGACGGGCCCGACGGCGCCGACCTGGAGATCCTCTCGCTGCTGCTCGCCGGCCTGACGGACGCGAGCGTGGCCAAACAGCTCGATCTGGGCCTGCGGACGGTGCAGCGCCGGGTCAAGCGCCTGATGGAACTGACGGGCGTGACGACGCGGCTGCAACTGGGCTGGCATGCGTACGAGCGGGGCTGGGTGGCACGCTGACCCGGCCGCCGGGGACGGGCAGGGCCGACGCGCGACCTGCGGTTCTGCTCCGGTTCCGGCACCCTTGACAGATGGGAGCCTGGGAACTCCTGCTGGTCGGAGTGGTGCTGCTGCTCGGGATCGGCGGAGTGCTTGTGCCCGGCGTGCCGGGACCGTGGCTGGTGTGGGCCGCGGTGCTGTGGTGGGCGCTGCAGGACCCGGAGCCGGTGTCCTGGTGGGTCCTGGTCGGCGCGTCCGTCGTACTCCTCGCGGCCCAGGGCGTCCGCTGGCTGCTGCCCCCGCGACGCCTCCGGGAGAGCGGCGCCACGCGCCGGACGGCCGTGTACGCGGGGGCCGGGGCGCTTGTGGGGTTCTGCGTGGTGCCGGTGATCGGGTCACTCCCGGGGTTCATCGGAGGGATCTACCTGGCGGAGCGGCTGCGGCTCGGCGGGCACGGGGAGGCGGCGACGGCGACGCGGACGGCCATGCGGGCGGGCGGCTGGAGCGTCCTGACGGAACTGTTCGCGTGCCTGCTGATCGTGGGGGCGTGGCTGGGGGCCGTGATCTGGGGGTGAGGCCCTGGTCGCGTACGGGGGCTGCGACATCGAATCTCTCGCGACACGGGGTGCTGTTACGCGTACTCAGGCGTCGTTCGCGTACATGTGCCCCCATCGGATCTCTCGCGCCTCCTTGCCGGAATGCCGCAACCCCACGGTGCACGGCGTCCGTACACAGGGGGCGTTCCTGCTCAGCGCGGTGCGGGGCGGGCGGGGGCGATCGGCCGGATCTGCGGATCGTGCCGGTCGAACCGCACGAGGGGGCACCGCGGTGGGGGCTGCACGCGGCTTAGGCTCGCGTCATGACCGAATTCAGCGAGGCCGAGCGGGCGTACCTCAAGTCCCAGCGGCTGGGGCGGATGGCCAGCGTCGACGCGGCGGGACAGCCGCAGGCGAATCCCGTGGGGTTCTTTCCGCAGGACGACGGGACGATTCTGATCGGCGGGTATGCGCTGGGGACCACCAAGAAGTGGCGCAATCTCCAGAAGAACCCGAAGGTGTCGCTGGTCGTGGACGACATCGTGAGCGAGCGGCCGTGGAAGGTGCGGGGCGTCGACATCCGGGGCGAGGCGGAACTCCTCACGGGACCGCATGAGTTGGGCCCTCACTTCAGCGAGGAACTGATCCGGATCCATCCCCGGCGGATCCATAGCTGGGGGCTGGAGCAGTAGGCATTCCCCGACCCCAACCCTTCCCGGCTGTATCTGATTGCGGCTGCGCCGCGGGTCGCCGGCGCGAGGGCCTTGTGCGTACCGTCATCACCGGCTCCGCCGAGTTCGTCCTCAATCGCCGGACGGGCTGAGAGATGTCAGCACATGCCGCACCCCGTACGACCGCCAAGGCCGCCACCCCTCCGGCACATCCAGCCCGGGCAACCCCACGTCCGGGTCCCCCAGCGCCCGCATCCGAACAGCCGCCACCACCCCCGCGTCCACCCCCGCCAGAGCCAGGAGCCCCGCCCCCGCATCCTCCCGGTCCGCCCCCGCGTCGAGCCGGACCCGCCCGTCGGCAAGCGCGGCGGCCAGTTCCCCCAAGGGCCCCGGCTCCCCGGCGAGTGCGCCGGGCTCGGGGAACACATGGGTCAGCGTCCCGCACGGCGCGTCCAGCGCCTTGCCGTACCGCTCCACCAGCGAGGCAGCCTCCCCCCGCCCCACCAACGCCCGCACCGCGAACTCGTCGGGATCGGCCGCCCCCGGCGACCGCAGGCCGGGCCGTGCCGCGACCAGCGGGGCGAGGCGTGGATCGGCGCCGAGCCGCTCGTCCACGGCGTACGGATCCGCGTCGAGGTCGAAGAGCCGCCGCAACCTCTGCACGGCGGTCGTGAGGTCGCGAAGGTCGGTGAGGTGGAGCCGGGCGTCCAGCCAGCCGCCGACCCCGTGGTCGCTCTCCTCGACGGCCACGATCCCCGTCCCGTACGGCAGCCGCAGCGTACGCCGGTACGTCCGCCCGCCCCGCTCCCCGCTCACCTGCTCGACCCCGTCGACGGCCTCCTCGGCGAGCAGGTCGAAGACGGCGCCGGCCTGGTAGGCCCCGCGGTAGGCGAGCCGCAGCGGCACCCCGGCCGCGGGGGTGGCCCGCCCCGCGCTCCCGCCGCGCGGCGCTGCGGCCCGCAGCGCGCTGGGCGTCAGGGCGTACACCGCGCGGATCGTGTCGTTGAACTGCCGCACGCTGGCGAACCCCGCCGCGAACGCGATCTCCGTGATCGGCAGACCCGTGGTCTGGAGCAACACCCGCGCGGTGTGGGCGCGTTGGGCCCGCGCGAGAGCGACGGGCCCCGCGCCCAGCTCGGCGGTGAGCTGCCGCTGCACCTGCCGGGAGCTGTAGCCGAGCCGCGCGGCGAGGCCGGGGACGCCCTCTCGGTCGACGACGCCGTCACCGATCATGCGCATGGCGCGGCCGACGACGTCCGCGCGTACGTTCCACTCCGCGGACCCCGGCACGGCGTCCGGGCGGCAGCGTCGGCAGGCCCGGAATCCGGAGCCCTGGGCGGCTGCCGCGGTGGCGTAGTAGCGGACGTTCTGGCGCTTGGGGGTGACGGCGGGGCAGCTGGGCCGGCAGTAGATGCCGGTGGTCTCGACGGCGAAGAAGAACTCTCCGTCGAAGCGCGCGTCGCGGCTGCGCACTGCCTCGTATCCGGTCTCTTCATCGATCACGTTTCCCAGTGTGCGGCTTTGCCGGCGCTGCGGCTGGCGGAATTCGGACACGACGTTGCGGGGCGCCAGAGCACCAGAGCACCAGAGCACCAGAGCACCCCGCAACGTCGCGTGGCCCCTAGCGGAACCGGCCGCGCTTGGCCTCCATGGCGGCCTTGCCCTGCGCCCCCCGCAGCTTCCACTCGCGGCGCATGTCCGCCCGGAGCCTGGCGTCCGTCTTGGCGACGATGCGCTGGTTCTCGCGGATCAGCTTGCGGTAGCTCTCCAGGCGGCGGTCCGGGAGCGTGCCGTCCTCCACGGCCGCGAGTACCGCACAGCCGGGCTCGGCGGTGTGGGCGCAGTCGTGGAAGCGGCAGTCGGCCGACAGCTCCTCGATCTCGGAGAAGACCTGGCCGACGCCCGCCTCCGCGTCGTACAGACCGACTCCGCGCAGCCCCGGCGTATCGATGAGCACGCCACCCGCGGGGAGGACGAGGAGGTTGCGGGTCGTCGTGGTGTGGCGGCCCTTGCCGTCCACGTCACGGGCCGCGTTGACGTGCTGGACGTCCTCGCCGACCAGGGCGTTGGCCAGCGTCGACTTGCCTGCCCCGGACTGGCCGAGCAGGACGGACGTACCACCGGCGACGACGGCGCACAGGACGTCGACGCCTTCCCCGGTGGCGGCGCTGACCGGGAGCACCTGGACGCCGGGGGCCGTCGTCTCCACGTCCTCGACGAGGTAGGACAGGCCCGTGGCGTCCGGGACCAGGTCGGCCTTGGTGAGGACGACCAGCGGCTGTGCCCCGGACTCCCAGGCCAGCGCCAGAAACCGTTCGATCCGGCCGAGGTCGAGCTCGACGGCGAGCGAGACCGCGATGATCGCGTGGTCGACGTTGGCCGCGAGGATCTGCCCCTCGGACCGCTTGGAGGAGGTGGAGCGCACGAACGCGGTACGGCGCGGCAGGAGCGTACGCACATAGCGCGGATCGCCGCCGTCGGGGTCGACGGCGGCCCAGTCCCCCGTGCACACGACCTTCATGGGGTCGTGCGGAACGACGAACTCGGTGTCGGCGCGGATGACGCCCTCGGGAGTGACGAGGTCGCACTGCCCGCGGTCGACACGCAGCACACGACCGGGCAGCAGACCCCGCTCCGCGTACGGGATGAACTCGCTTTCCCGCTCCTCGTCCCAGCCGTAGGCCGCGAGGGGGTGCGAGAACGAAGAGGAGAAAGCCTGCATGGATGCAGAGGAAGACAAGGGGTGACCCTTCACAAGGGGCGGCCCCGGCGACCGCGCGTCAGCGCGGGAAGAAGGAGAGGTCAGCCGGAGGCCACGGAGGTGGACTTGATGAACTTCCGGATGCGGGCAGCGCCCATCTCAACGACAGCCATCGTTCACACCTCCCGGAGCACATCAGACCGAGTCACCCGCGGCCGCCTTATGGGGCCGCTGCCGTACGACGCCAACCTTAGAGACACTCCGGACGTGACGCCATTCAATTACGGACCGACTTCCAGCAACCCCTGGGCGGTGGCCAGCGCGTATGCGGACAGGGTGAATGCGTCGGTGATGCGCCGGTCCGCGACCATCGCGCGGAGTTCTTCCTGCGGTACGGCCTGGTACGCGTCGATCCCCTCCGCCCTGGCATCCCGGGCGGGTCTGTCCGTCAACTGGGCAGCTCCGATACGGGCGAGGTACAGGTGGTCCGCGCCGGCACGTAGCCCGGTATCGGGAGAGACGGCGCCGAGATACGTGAAGTCCGCGACATG
This sequence comes from Streptomyces longisporoflavus, assembly GCF_014649775.1. Taxonomy (GTDB): domain Bacteria; phylum Actinomycetota; class Actinomycetes; order Streptomycetales; family Streptomycetaceae; genus Streptomyces; species Streptomyces longisporoflavus. The sequence goes on from NZ_BMTR01000008.1 coordinate 91,739, forward strand.
GGCGCCCAGCTCTTCCCGGACTTCCCGGGCGGCCGTACCGGCACCGTCCTCCCCGGGGTCGCCGAATCCGCGGGGGATTTCCCAGTGCCAGGACCGATCGGCATGGCGGAAGTGATGCAGCAGAACGACGCGTCCATCGGCGAGCACGGGAAGCACAGCGGCTCCCCCCGACACGGACACAGGCACGATGCGGATATACGTTCCCAGCCGGCGGTCCCCGCGGTTCGCGAACCGTACGGCGTCACGCACCAGACAGAAGTAGGGGTCGCGATAAACGACGCCGATGTCTCCGACGCTCTCGGGCAGTCCGGCCGCGACGGCCGCCCGTGACGCTTCGCCGGACGCCTGTTCCTGGTCGGCTCGGTCGAGGAGGATTTCGAAAGCCGCGCCGGACGGGTTCTCGAAGAGCTCCGGGCGATGCTCACGCAGCGCGTCGTAGTCCGTGAGTGCCGCCTGCTTCCTGGCGGCTCGGTCGTGCGCGTTCATGGCTCCCCCTTGTCTGCGCGCCACGTCGTGGCCGCTGTTGCGGGGGACGAACGCACGTCGGTCACAGGTACAGAGCGATGGGGAGACGGTCGACCCGGGCCTCCACCGACGTGTACGTCTCCATGCTCTCCCGGTAATGGTCGTGCAATGCCTGGACCACGTCGAAGACACCGGTGGACGAGGAGCCCAGTGCCGCTCTGCTCTCGCGGAGCAGGGCACTCACCGTCGCCGCCAGCGCCGTGTCGCGCACGGACCACAGCGGCACGCCGATGGCACCGGCCCCACTGATGATCAAGGAACGCATGAACCCGAGGACGTCGCCGCCGTCGGACCCCATGCCCTGCCCGGCCAGACAGGCTCCCAGCACGGTGAGCTTGTTCCTCGGCAGGCTGACGCGCAGAGCGAGGTCGAACTGCGACAGCATGTCCGTCTCTCCCAGGTGGATCAGCGGGCCGGAAACCCCGGGCTCGTCCACGTACACCCCGTGGCCGGCGTACAGGAAGAACTCCGGCTTCACCGCGACCAGTTGCTCCAGTCCGTCCCAGTCGGCAGCGAAGGCACTCTCGACCTTGCCCACGAGTGCCTCGGGGACTTCACCCGCCACATGGACATGCGTTGCGGGCCAGCCGGCATCGACGACCTCGCGGCCTGTCGCCCGTGCATCGGTGGACAGCAGTGCGGCGAGGTCGTCGTCGTCCTCCATCAACTGCTTCTTGAGCAGATGGCGGCCACGGGTGACGAAGGCGGCCACGCTCACCGAGTGCGACAGCGGAACCCGGGCGGCGAGCGGCCGGTCGTCCTGTGGTTCGGTGGCGACATGCAGCGGGATCGCGAAGATGTCGTCGGTCGGAATCAGAGTGAGATGAGTCGGCGCCCCGCCCCGGTTGATGTGCTTCCACACAGGCCTGATCAGCAGGTTCCAGATGCGCCGACAGGTCTCTTCCCCGGGAACCGGGAACTCCCGGTCGCCTAGATCCTCGAAGACCTTGCGGGCGAGATCGGCCACGTCCGCGTAAGGAACAGAGGGCAGCAGCGTCAGCACCCCGTCGCGGCAGACCATGATGCCGAGCGAGTCGGGCTCGGGCGTCTCCTCGCCGTCCAGGGGCACGTCCGACGTGCCGAAGCGGAAGTACCGAACGACACACGAGCCCTGATGGTTGAGGGTGTACTGCACCAACTGATGGGCGATGTCCTCGTCATGTGTCGCCGATGTCAGCGGATGGTGGAGGAAGTGGTCCTCGTACTGCTGCTCCCGCTCGACGAGCAGTTCACGACGCTCCCTCGCCTTCTCCGCCTCGGCGGGGGGCTGTGCCCGCAGGGGCATGCGACGACCGTCAAGGAAGCCTCCCTGTGCCTGCGTTCCGTCCGTCGCCATGGGCAGCGGGTGGGCGGGGCGGCCGAGAACCGGCGGGCGGGAGGATGCGAGCAGGTCCAGAAGCTCCCGGCCCGATGACTCCTCCACCAGAGACACGATCTTCTCCAGGTCCTCCTGCCGGTGGCCGCCCCGTGCTATCTGCGTACCGATGGCCCGCAGGTACGCGGGCCTCACATGATTGGCATAGGCGCGTTTGTACACGGGGAGGGCGATCGCTTCCCGTACCGACTCCGCCATCTTCAGCCGGCGGTCCAGGACGTCCCGCGGACGATCGGCCGCGGGAAGGGCGGCAGCCGTCTCCCGGTAGTAGCGCACGGTGAAGGCGTAGAAGTCGACGTCGAGGCCGGCTCGGCGGCCGGCACCGGCCGCGTCGTCCTCCAGTTCGTCCAGCAGCCGCCCCAGATCGGCCAGGCCTTCGCGGCCTCCGCCGAGCCGGGCAAGGTTCTGGCGGGCGATACGCCTGCCCCGCTCCCACCCCGGCCCCTCGAACTCCGTCCGGCCGTGCACCAACTCACGCAGGGCCTCGAGCCGCTCTTCGGGACGGTCGCGGCAGAACGCCTCGTTCAACAGCGACTGTGCCGTGCGGTACATGTCGTGCAAGCCCTCGGAGATGGCTTTGGAGCGGGCGGTGACCCGCAGCGAACGCTCTCTGTCCCCGGCCTGCCGCAGGGCGATGGCGAGGTTGTGCAGACTGTTGGAGTAGCCGCGCAGGAACTCCCGGTGCCTCAGGGGCATGCCCTCGTCCAGGACGGCCTCGACGTCGACTCCCCGTTCGGTCGCCTGCTCGAGAATCCTGTCGTGCATCTGCTGCAGCGAGTGGACGAACGCGTCGACGTCCCTGCGTACGTCCTCTTCCGAGTCCCTCTCCCGCGCCACCTGGCCGCGCTCCTCGAACTCGGCCCGGGTGTAATTGCTGAGCAGGTCGGGCAGCGCCCACCACAGCCGGGCCCGCTCGGCCACCTCCACGGCGGTTCCGAAGGCACGGCGGGAGGCGGTGTAACTGCCCAGGCGGTATCGGATCCGGCCGGCTCCGTCGTACCAGCGGGCGAGGGCGTAGGCGGGGAAGACGTCATCGGCGTCATCAGGGTCCGCGGCACCGTCGGCCAGTAACGCCGACAGCCGTTCGGCGTCCGGCTGTGATGCCTCGATCAGTCGCAGCGCCGAGAGCAACTCGTAGCCGACGTCTGCCTGGACGATCTCGCACCAGTGTGCGCCGACCCGACGAGCGATGCCCCGGACGCCCGCCGCCGGGTCCTTGATGTGCGCTCGGGCCAGGCGCAGCATTCCGGTGGCATCCGCCTGGCGCATCGGGACGTCGAAGTCGATCTCGAACCTCATGATCAGGTCCTCGACGTCCAGGGCCTCCACAAAGGTCCTGATCACGGAGCTCGGGTCCTGCGGACGATGTCCGTCGGCCTGGGGCATGCGGCGAACTCCTCACGGGAGGGCTAGCGCGGTCGAGTCAGGAAGTGTGTGGCGAGGAACGTGATCAGGCCCGCCGTGAAGGCGCCGGAGAGCGTCCACGCGGCCGCGGGCGGCGCTGCTCCTCCGCGGGTTGCCCAGGCAGTGACGACCAGCCACCCCAGGGCGGCGCCGAGCAACCCCGCGGCGCACGAGTCGAGCCACCTGTACCGAGGTGTTGCGGGCGCGACACCGGCCCAGCGCAGCATGGCCAGCGGCAGGGCGAGGGCGAGAGCCGCCACCGCGGCGATGACCGGGGATTGGAGGACCGCCCGTATAGGCAGCTCGTAACTCATCGCTTGCACGGCCGCGAGCGCGGTGAGGACCGATCCCAGGATCGACGTCTGCACGAGCGTCAGCCACCCGCGGTGCACCGCCAGTTCGCGCTCGACGAGCACCGACACGGCCGCGCGCGCTCCTTCCGCCCGCTCGCGCACGGCTTCCAGATGCAGCCGGTCTTCCTCGACCTGCTTGATGATCCATTCAGCTTCGGCGAGGTCGGTCGCGGTCCAAGAGAGCCCCGTGCCGCGCCTGCGGACTCCTGGAGTGTGCAGACGCATGTTGGCGACGGCGGTCGAGAGGCTGCCGCTCAGCTGACGCTGCCGGGTGATCGTCCACAGCAGCCCCTGCGGGCCGAATTGCGCCTCGTCGACCAGCGTCGACGCCTTCAGCACACGCTCCAGGCGCACAGGGCGGCGCGTAGCGGACTTCAGCTCCCGCAAGAGTGCCGCGGTGCGCTCGTCGCTCTCGTCGATCTGCGCGTGCGACGCACCCGAGGCCTCGTACAGCTGCGCTTGGTACCGGATCTTCGAGAGCTGGAGAAGATAGCGTGCGAGCGGCATCAGTCCGTGCCGGCCCTCGACTGCCCAGGCCCACTCGTCGAGGGCCGCCTCCTGGCGGACCGGTGCGAGGACGTAAAGGTCGGTGGCCCCTCCCGGCCCGTCGGCGTCGGTGGAACGCCATACGTCGAAACCATGCTCCGTGCGGTCGAACCCGGTCCACCAGGACTCGCTTCCTGTCCGGGGAGCATGTCGGCGTACGAGATCGCACATCGCACGCTCTCTCCGTACGAACGCACGTCCATAAAGGGCCTCGAACACACGGAATTCACCGAGCACCCCCCGGGGCCGGGGCGGCAGATCCATGGCCTCCACCGCCCCGTTCCACTCGGCGTCGAGGTCGCTCCACTGGGTGAGGTCCGCCGTCGTGTCATTGGGCGCGAGCAGCGCGACGACGCCTACGACGTCATGTTCGGCGAAGGCGAAGGCCGAATAGAGGGAGGCGTCTGCCGGCCGTCGCGCGGCCGCCAGCACCTTGAACTCGGAGGTGGTCGAGAGGGCCGCGCCGAAGTCGATGTGGTCCGCGGGCGCCGGGATACCCGGAATCGGCTCGACCATGCCCAGCGACCGACAGGCACCCCACAGGGATTGGAGATAACTGCGCGAGTGATTGTCGATTTCCGAATCGGCCGGTGCGAACACCATGACGAGCAGAGCGGGCTTGGTGATTCGGTTCATGCCGCAGGCCAGCCTCGCGGACTTGCAGCTCGGGCATAGCCGGTCATTCCGACGCGCCCCGGTCCTCGCGGCCACCCGAGGCTCGGCCCACCGGACCACGTGCGTCCGCGGTGAGCCGTTCGATCAAGTGATTGCGCTTCTCCCGCTGCTGCGGCGGGATGGCCATACCCTTCGCGCCCAACCCTGCCCGTGCGCGGCGCACCTCTTTTCGCTCCAAGGCCTCGAGCGGGGCGAGCGCGCTCCTGATCTCGGTGTCGTCCCCTTCGGGGAGCAGGGGGTCGAGCCGGTCCAGCACGTCACCGACCGTGCGCCAATCCTCTGCGGTGAGCTGCTGCCAGTCCTCGATCTCTCTGAGGCGATCGATGATCTTCTGTGGATTCACGAAGCTCTCCCCCGATTAGCCCGCTCCCGCTCGCGAGTGCTCCTTCGCACTCGCCCGGGGCAAGAATTCTAGCGGCTGGCAGGGCGTCGAAATGAGTTTGGGGAAAGGCCGGTTCGTCCGAACCGCGGTCGGGATCAGGCAGAGCGCCTACTCGAATCTCATCGAGAGGCAGCGGGCTGCGCGGCCTCCGCACGCGCCCCCCGCACCTCCGCCGCCGGAGTAGCCGCCAGCGTCTTGCGGAGGTTGGTGCGCATCGTCGATGCCGCGTCCAGGACGTAGTTCTGGCGGACCTTCCAGGGGCTGCGGTCGCCCTGGCGGGGGAAGGCGTCGATGGAGCGTTGGACGTAGCCCGATGCGAGGTCGAGCAGCGGGCGTTCGTTCAGGGTGGTCGTCGGGCGTGGTTCCACGGCCGCGTAGTCATGTTCGCGCATGTGGTTGAGCACCTTGCACACGAGGCGGGACGTGAGGTCGGCGCGCAGGGTCCAGGAGGCGTTGGTGTAGCCGATGCAGACGGCGAAGTTCGGGACGCCCGTCATCATCGCGCCGCGCCAGACGAACTGCTCGTGCAGCGCGACCTGTCGGCCGTCGACGCTCGGGGCGATGCCGCCGAAGGCGAGCAGCCGAAGGCCGGTGGCGGTCACGATCACGTCGGCTTCCAGGACGCGGCCCGACGTGAGCCGGATGCCCTCGGGGACGAAGCGGTCGATGTGATCGGTGACGACCTCGGCCTCGCCCCTCTTGAGGACCTTGAACAGGTCGGCGTCGGGCACCGCGCACAGCCGCTGGTCCCACGGGTCGTACGAGGGGGTGAAGTGGTCGGCGACCATCCGGTCGTCCTTGACGTTGCGCTTGTTGAGGCCGGTGAGCAGGCGGCGCGCGGCTTTCGGGCTGCGCCGGCAGAACTGGTAGAGGCCGATGGCGAAGAGGATGTTCTTCGTCCGCACGATGCGGTGGGCCGCGTTCGCCGGCAGTACGGCGCGGATCGCGTCGGCCAGCCTGTCGCGCGAGGGCAGTGAGCCGATCCAGGTCGGGCTGCGCTGCAACATGGTGACGTGCGCGGCGCTCTGTGCCATCGCGGGCACCAGCGTGACGGCGGTGGCGCCGCTGCCGATGACGACCACGCGCTTGCCGGTGTGGTCGAGGTCGCCGGGCCAGAACTGGGGGTGCACGATCCGGCCGGTGAAGGAGTCGGCGCCTTCGAACTCGGGGGCGTGGCCCTGGTCGTAGTTGTAATAGCCCGCGCAGGAGTACAGGAAGTCGCAGGTGACGGTGGACCGCGTGCGGCTGCCGTCCGCCGCGGTGTGTTCGAGCGTCAGCGTCCAGCGTGCCGTAGCGGTCGACCAGTCGGCGCCGACGACCTTGGTTCCGTAGCGGATGTGGCGGTCGATGCCGAACTCCGCGGCCGTGTCCTTGATGTAGCCGAGGATGGACGGGCCGTCGGCGAGCACCTTCGCGCCGCGCCAGGGCTTGAAGGGGTAGCCGAGCGTGAACATGTCGGAGTCCGAGCGCACCCCCGGGTAGCGGAACAGGTCCCATGTGCCGCCCATGGACTGCCGCGCCTCGACGATCGCGTACGAACGCCCCGGGCACTCGGTCTGCAGCCGGTAGGCGGCGCCTACGCCGGAGAGCCCCGCGCCCACGATCACGACGTCGATGTGCTCGGCGGGAGCATCGGTGGCAGTGGTGCTTGAGTCTGCGGAGTGCGTCATTCCTTCAGTGTCCGGAAGCACACCCGGCAGGAATTGACCCGGGGCGACAGATCTTTGACCCTGGACGACATGTCCGTGATCAGATCGGCGGGGCTGCGCGGTTTCCGCGCCACGGTGGCGGAGCTCGGCGGCGACGCCGAGGCCTATGCCCGGCAGGCCGGCTGCCCCACGGCCGCGCTCGACGGGGACGACCTCCTGGTGCCCGAGGAGGCGATGGCCACGGTACTGGAGCTCGCCGCGGACGATCTCGGCTGCCCGGATCTCGGCCTTCGCATCGCGGCCCGGCAGGATCTGGGCATGCTCGGCGCCCTGGCGCTCGCCATCCAGAACTCCGAAACCCTCGGGGACGCCATGGAGTGCACGACGCGCTATCTGTTCGTGCACGCGCGCTCGCTGAGCCTCAGTCTGGAGCCCGATCCGTACGGCACGCCGGGGGTCGGCGCCCTGCGTTACGGCGTGCGCGAGGGCGTCGAGGCCCCGCCCCAGGGCATCGACCTCTCCCTGGGGTTCATGCACCGGGCCATCGTCTGTCTGGTCGGGCCCTACGGCCTCGTCTCGGTCGAGCTGCCGCATCCGCTCCTCGCCCCGCCGTCGGCGTACGAGGACTTCTTCGGCGTACCGGTGAAGGGGGACCGCCCCGCCGCCCTGCTGCGGGTCCCGCTCAGCCTGGCCGACCGACCGCTCGGCGGCGGCAACGCGCAGCTGCGCCGCCTCGCGCTCGCGTACCTGGACGAGCAGCTGCCCGCCGAGCGGGCGGACGTCGTCACCGGCGTCCGCGCGGTCGTCGGGCGGTCGCTCGGCACCTCGCCGCCCGCGATCGGGACCGTCGGCCGCCTCCTGAACGTCCATCCGCGGACCCTCCAGCGCAGACTGCGCGCCGCGGGCACGACGTTCGCCGAGGTCGTCGACGAGGAGCGGCGCGGCGCCGCCCGCCGCTACCTCACCGACACCGAACTGCCGCTCGGCCAGATCGCCCTGCTCCTCGGCCTCTCCGAGCAGTCCGCCCTCAACCGCTGCTGCCGCCGCTGGTGGGGAGTGACGCCGCGAGCGGTCCGGAGTGCATCACGTCAGCAATCCCGGACGCGGGAGGGTTGAGCGGAGGGTGCGATTCCGGCCAGTTTCGCGCGCGGAAGAAGCCGCCATCTGGCTCATTGTGCGGTGGACCAAGTAGATGCCCCAGGCATCCAATGGACAGGTAAAGGGAGCCCCTCCGCTTGTGAGGTAAGTCCATGACGGAATCAGTCGTGTCCGAACCGACCTCAGCAGCCGCCTCCGCACCAGTCGCCTCCGACTCACCGGCCTCCGAACCACCGGCCTCCGACTCAACAGCCTCCGCACCAGTCGCCTTCCCGCAGGACCGCACCTGCCCCTATCACCCGCCGACCGCGTACGAACCGCTCCGCGAGGCCCGGCCGCTCTCCCGGGTCCGGCTCTTCGACGGACGTTCCGTCTGGGTGGTCACCGGCCGGGGAACGGCCCGTGACCTGCTGATCGACCCGCGTCTGTCCACCGACCGGGAGAACGAGGCGTTCCCCGCGCCGACCGAGCGCTTCGCGCAGGTACGCAACCGCCGCGTCGCCCTGCTCGGCGTCGACGACCCCGTGCACAACGCCCAGCGCCGCATGCTGATCCCCAGCTTCTCCGTCAAGCGGATCGCCGCTCTGCGCCCGCGCATCCAGGAGACGGTCGACCGGCTCCTCGACGCCATGGAGGCGCAGGGGTCACCGGCCGAGCTGGTCAACGCGTTCGCGCTGCCGGTGCCGTCCATGGTGATCTGCGCCCTCCTCGGCGTGCCCTACGCCGACCACGAATTCTTCGAGGAGCAGTCGCGCCGGCTGCTGCGCGGCCCGCGTGCGCAGGACACCGAACGGGCGCGGGACGAACTGGACGCCTACTTCCACGCGTTGATCGAGCGCAAGCGCCGAGAGCCGGGAGACGGGCTGCTCGACGAACTCATCCGGCGGCAGCTCTCCGAGGGCGCGCTCGACCGCGAGGAACTGGTCAGCCTGGCGACGATCCTGCTGGTCGCGGGCCATGAGACGACGGCGAACATGATCTCCCTCGGTACGTTCACGCTCCTCCAGCATCCGCGGCAGCTCGCGGAACTGCGCGCCGAGCAGGAGCTGATGCCCGCCGCGGTCGAGGAACTGCTGCGCTTCCTGTCCATCGCGGACGGACTGCTGCGGGTGGCGAAGGAGGACATCGACGTCGCGGGCAACACCATCCGCGCGGACGACGGCGTCGTCTTCTCCACCTCTCTCATCAATCGCGACGCCGCGGCCTACGAGAAGCCCGAGGAGCTGGACTTCCACCGCGCCGACCGCCACCACCTCGCCTTCGGCTTCGGCATCCACCAGTGCCTTGGCCAGAACCTCGCCCGCGCCGAGATCGACATCGCCCTGCGGACGCTCTTCGAGCGGCTGCCGGGGCTGCGTCTGGCCGTGCCGGCGCGGGACATCCCCTTCAAACCCGGCGACACGATCCAGGGGATGCTCGAACTCCCCGTCATCTGGTAGGAGTTGAGCGTGCGTATCCATGTGGAACAGGAGCGGTGCGTGGGCGCGGGGATGTGCGCCCTCACCGCTCCGAGCGTCTTCACCCAGGACGACGACGGCTTCAGCGAGGTCCTCCCCGGCCGCGAGGACGGCGGCGGCGATCCCCTGGTGCACGAGGCCGCGCGGGCCTGCCCGGTGCAGGCCGTCACCGTCGACGAATCCTGAGCACCGGGCCCCGGATGTCCCCGGGGTCCGACATCAACCGCGCAACGTCACCGTAAAGCTCCGTCCGTACGCCCGGCGGGTGTCGACGTCGATCCGGGTCCCGCCGCGGGCCCGGCTCACCCGTACCCCCTCGTCGGCCGTGACCTCCCGCAGGGGACGGCCGCGGAGCAGCACGGTGACCTTGTCGCGGTCCATCGTCGGGTCCGACACCGCCACCGTCACCGGGCCGCGCCTCTCGCGCCGCACGAGCACGGACGCGGGCCCCTCGATCCGTGTCCCGGCGATCTCGTGGTGTCCCGGCGTGAAGCTGTTCGCGGCGGTCAGGCCGAGGCCGGCGTGGCTGACCGCCTGCAGCCGCACCGTGTTCGCGAGGACCTTCAGCGGCTGCCCGCCCCGGTACGCCCGCAGCCCCGCCTCGCCCGCGTTCGGCACCAGCGCGTAGGCCAGCGACAGGGGCCGGGCCCCGGCCGCCCGGTCCACGCTCACGCCGAGGACGGTGCGCGTCACCGCCGTGTCGGGGTTCGCGGTACGGACGACCCGGCGGCTGCGGGTGACCTTGTCCAGGGCGACCCGCACCCGCGGCGTGTCCAGGAAGACGTAGCCGACGGCGGCCTGCCGCGTGGCGTTGGCCCAGCGCAGCCACCGGAGGTCGCCCGTGCCCGCACCGGTCCACGGGCGGCCGTCACGCAGCTCCCCCGTCACGGAGACCTGGTCGTCCGGGGCCGCGGTGCGCGCGTCGACCGTCGTCGTCACGGCGCGCCCCGCCCCGTCGCCCACCCCGGCGGCGAGCACCACGATCTCCTCGTCCAGCAGAAACCACGACTTCGTCGCCGTCGCGCCCCGGTAGACCACGACGTCGTCCGGCAGGAGCTGCCGGTCGCGGAAGGCGGCGTCACTCGACTGCACCGCCCCGACCGCGCCGTACGCCCCGAGGACCGCGCCCCCGGAGTGCCGGTTGGTGCCGCGCGGGAAGTAGACGTACTTGTTCTGCGACTCGGACGACGAGGTGAAGTTCAGCGGGTGGCCGGGGTTGTCGTAGTACGGCTTCCCGTACAGCTCGGGGATCGTCCGGCGCTGCTCGACCGGCGCGGTGACACCCGCGAGGCCGTACGGCGAGACGGTGGTGAAGTAGTCGACCCCGAACGCCTGCGTCTGGTCCTGGCCCGAGAGGTAGAGGTAGTACGCGCCGTCGCCCTGGAACCACGGCATGAGATTTTCGCCGCTCATGTACTCGTACTTGCTGATCCGGTCCGAGCTGCGTGCGAGCGCGAAGGCGTAGCCCTCTCTGCGGTGGACGTGCCTGTCCATGGCGTTGAAGGCGACGCTGCGCGAGGCCGGATTCAGGTCCGCGGGCGGCACGGAGGCGTCGCCGATGATGTCGGCGTAGCGCACGATGCTGACCGGCGAGACGAAGCCGACCGGGTTGAGCGCGGCGCGCGAGGTCGACCGGATGTGCTTCACGTAGCTCTTCAGGGCGGTGGCGTCGGCGCCCGTGGAGAGGGAGGAGAGGTCCACGACGGCCTCGACGACGACCCCGACGTCGACGTAGCCGCCGTCGGGCCGCGACACCGCACGTCCCTTGACGATCTCCATCATCCAGCCCTCGAAGATGAGCGGCGCGAAGCCGTCGCGGACCCACCTGCGGACCGTCGGCACCAGCTCCTCGCCGTGCGCGAAGCCCGTGCCGTCGAGGATCTTGAGGGTCTGCACGACCCTGGTGAGCAGGCCCTTTCCGTACGAACCCGTGTACGCGACGGAGGCGTGCTGTATGAACGAGCCGTCGGCGTAGTAACCGTCCGTCACGCCGTGCCGGAGGCCGTAGGGGTCGATGGTGACGAAGACCGTCAGCTGGTCGGTGAGGGCCTTGCGGATGCGGGCCTCGCCGCCCGCGCCGACGAGCGCGCCCTGGAGGATGCGGTTGGTGGTGATGTCGGCGAGGTTGGCGCCGGTGTGGAAGCGCGAGTCGAGGTTCACGTCCCCGTCGGTGCCGTTGCGCAGATAGGCGTCCATCGAGGTGACGTAGGTGGTGATGAGGCCGGGCTCGTACGTCCGCACCTCGTCGACGAGAAGCGCGAGGGTCTTGCTGACGTGCTGGGAGATGCCGATCTCCCAGTTGAACCAGTTGCCGTAGTAGCCCTTGGACTGATCGCCGTAGTAGCGCTCGTGCAGCCATCCGAGGCCGTCGATCACGCGGCGCTGCACGGCGGTGTCGCCGTAGAGGTCCGAGGGGGCGGGGCCGGGGGTGCGGGTGGCGAGGGCGATCTCGTAGAGACGCCTGAAGGCCGTGTTGAGGTTGGCGTCGTCCGTGCCGAGCGCCAGGCCCGCGAACAGCTCGCCCTCGCCCGCGTCGTCCATGGACTTCAGGTTCGTCCGCGCGGTCTTCTCGATCGCGGCGAGCTTGGCGGCCGTCTCGGGGCGCGCGTTGGACTCGGCGGTGCCCGCGAAGATCCCCACGGTGTTGGCCAGGAGCCGGTCGCTGTCCGCCGCGGCCTCGGCCGCGCTCACGGGCGGCGCGGGGAGCACCGCCAGGAGACCGGCGGCCGAGAGGGCGGACAGCAGGCGTCTGCGGGTGATGTCCATGGCGACCTCCGCGGATCGGTTGGCGTTCGTTCCGGCGTTCCGGCGTTCCGGCGTTCCGGCGTTCCGGCGTTCCGGCGTTCCGGCGTTCCGGCGTTCCGGCGTTCCGGCGTTCCGGCGTTCCGGCGGGCGGAGTCAAGCAGACGCCCCGGGCGGCGACAAGGGAGAGTGCGCCCGCCGCGCGGCGGGACCGATCGGACCGGCAGCGACTAGGCTCGACACTGTGAGGACGGAAGAGCACGCACCAGGGCCGTTCGCCATCGTGGCCGTCGCCTCGTCCGCCGGAGGCATCCAGGGTCTCGCCGAGATCCTGGGCGCGCTCGGCCCCGGACTGCCCGTGCCCGTGCTCGTGGTCCAGCATCTCGATCCCCGTCACCGCACGCTCCTCGCGGAGGTCCTCAGCCGGCGCACGGCACTCAGTGTGAAGCTGGCGGAGGACCAGGAGAGCGCCGAGCCGGGCGTCGTCTATCTGGCGCCGCCCGACCGGCACCTCCTGGTGGGGCCGGACGGCGTACTCACGCTGTCGAACAGTAAGCTCGTGCACTTCGTGCGCCCCTCCGCTGACCTGCTGTTCGAGTCGATGGCGGGAGCGTACGGCCCGCAGGCCATCGCCTGTGTGATCACCGGCACCGGTATGGACGGCGCGATGGGTGTGGAGGCGGTCAAGTCGCGGGGCGGCACCGTGATCGCCGAGGACCCGGAGAGTGCGCGGTTCGCGGGGATGCCCACGGCGGCGGTGGACACCGGAGCCGTGGACTTCGTACTCCGTATCGAGGAAATCGCCGCGGCCATCCGCGGCCTTGTCGAGGACAAGAGGCAGTAATGGGTGAGTCGTCCGGCGCCGGGGCAGAGCAGGGCGCGCAGCCCGGGGCACAGGGACATCCGGAGCCCGCGAGCGAGGCACAGCAGGTACGTGAAGCGGACAGGATGCGTGCAGCAGAGCAGGGGCATCGGAGGGAGCGGGGACAGGAGACACGGCCGGCCCGCGAACAACAGCCCGACGGACTCCCCGACCCCGGTCTCGAGGATCTCCTCGCGTTCATCCGTGACGCACGCGGGTTCGACTTCACCGGCTACAAACGCTCCACCCTCGGCCGTCGCATCCGCAAGCGCATGGGCGACGTCGCCGTCCAGGGGTACGCGGACTACCGCGACCTCCTGGAGACCGACGCGGACGAGTTCCGTGCGCTGTTCAACACGATCCTGATCAACGTCACCTCCGTGTTCCGCGACCCGGACGCCTGGGGCCTCCTCCAGCGCGAGGCGCTGCCCGAACTCCTCGGTTCCGTCGACCCGTCCTCGGAGATCCGGGTCTGGAGCGCGGGCTGCTCCAGCGGCGAGGAGGCGTACTCCCTGGCCATGATGTTCGCGGAGGCGCTCGGCGTCGAGGAGTGCGTGAACCGCGTCAAGATCTACGCCACGGACGTCGACGAGGAAGCCCTGCGTGACGCGCGCTCGGGGCAGTATCCCGCGAGGTCCCTGGAGCCGCTGTCCAGGGAGCTGCGCGACAAGTACTTCGAGCGCAACGGCACGCAGTACGCCTTCCGGACGGATCTGCGGCGCCGCGTCATCTTCGGCCGGCACGACATCACCCGTGACGCCCCGATCTCCCGCCTCGACCTGCTCGTCTGCCGCAACACGCTGATGTACTTCAACGTGGAAGCGCAGGCGCAGATCCTCGACCGCTTCCACTTCGCCCTGCGCGAAGGCGGCTGTCTCTTCCTCGGCAAGGCCGAAATGCTCCTGAACGACACCGATCGCTTCGAGGCGATCAGCATCCGCCAGCGCGTCTTCCGCCGCCGGCCCGGCGGCAGCGCGCCGCCGTATCCCGCGACGCCGCCCCTGAAGAGCAGGGTCGGCGTGGGCCTGGAGAGGCAGCAGGCCACGCAGACGGGACAGCTGCGTGATCTGGTTCTCGACGCGACGCCGGGGGCGAGCATCGCCCTGGACGGCAACGGCATCGTCGTCCTGATCAACCACGGGGCACGCTCGCAATTCGGTCTCACGCCCAACGACGTGGGGCGCCCCTTCCAGGACCTGGAGATCTCCTACCGGCCCGCCGAGCTCCGCTCGCTGATCGACCAGGCCGTCTACGAACGCAGGTCGATGCACGTCCGCGGCGCGGAGCGCCGGCTGGGCAACGATTTGCAGTACTTCGACATCGGCATCCAGCCGATCATGGGCGGTCCCGGCGGGCCCGGTCTGCCGATCGCCATCAACGTCACGTTCATGGACGTCACGCAGTCCACCCGGCTCAAGGCCGAGGTCAAGCGCGTGCGTGAGGACCTGGAGACGGCGTACGAGGAACTCCAGTCGACCAACGAGGAGCTGGAGACCACCAACGAGGAACTCCAGTCGAGCATCGAGGAGCTGGAGACCACCAACGAAGAGCTCCAGTCGACCAACGAGGAGCTGGAGACGACCAACGAAGAGCTCCAGTCCGGCAATGAAGAGCTCGAGACGATGAACGACGAGATGCGGCTGCGCACCACGGACCTGGACGAGGCGCATGCCTTCCTCGAGGGAGTGGTGAGCAGTATCGCGGCCGGGGTGGTGGTGCTCTCGGCCGACATGCGCACGAAGAACTGGAACCGCGGCGCGGTCGACCTGTGGGGGCTGCGCCCGGACGAGGTGCTCGACGAACCCTTCTTCGCCCTCGATTTCGGTCTGCCCACGGACCGCCTGCGCGACGTCATCCAGCAGTGCGTCGCGTCGGGCAAGCGGGCGGGTCCCGTGGTCATCCCCGCGGTGAACCGCATCGGACGGAAAATCGACTGTTCGGTGATCTGCTCTCCGTTCGACGGTCACAACGGAGGTGTTGTCCTCCTGATGGAAGACGTCGCCGACTCCGGCGGCAGCTGACACGACACGTCGTAGGCTGGTGGGATGAGCGCGATGGAGGGCGGCTTCCCGGAGGCGGGCGGCCCGGCCGACACCGCCCGGGCGCGTGCCGGCCGGGCGGACAGGCGCGCCGCGCAGGAGGTGGCGAACGCCGAGCGGCATGAGCGGCGCTTCGCGGAGACCGGCCGCGAGTTCCACTCGGCGATGGCGACGCGGCACCGTGCGGTCGCCGAGCGGCATCTCACCACGGCACGCCTCCAGCACGCGTACGTTCTGCGGTTGGCGGAGGCGGAGAGCGAGAACAGCGGCGTACCCCCTCTCTTCATGGCGGGGGTCGCCGAAGCCTGCGGGACGCGCAGTGCCGCGCTCACGCTCCTCGGGGACGACCTGAGCCAGCTCGCGGTCGCCGCCTCGGACCAGCCGTCGCGCGGCGCCCAGGACCTGGAGTACGTCCTGACCGCGGGCCCCGGCCGCGACGCGGCCCGCCACCGGCGCGCGGTGTACGCGTCGGGTGCCACGCTGGAGAGGCGCTGGCCCGGTTATGGCTCCGGCCTGGCCGCCCTCGGTCTGCGCGCGGTCGCGGCGCTGCCGCTGAACGCGTCGTCGGACTGCATAGGTGTGCTCACGGTCTTCGACCCCGCGGCGGCCCTCGCCAGGTCGGGCAGGTTCCGCGAGGTCGCCGCCGCGCTGGCGGACGGGGTGCTCATAGGGCCCGACGCGGACCCCGGGCTCTACGGCGGCACGGATCTGCGTGCCGTGGTCCATCAGGCGTCCGGTGTGCTGTCCGAGCAGTCGGGCAGTTCGGTCGATGATGCGCTGGCGCTCATCAAGGCGCGGTCGTTCGCCCTGGGGGTGCCGCTCGAAACAGTGGCCCGGCGCGTCATCTCCGGGGATCTGAAGCTGAAGTAGTCCGGGAGCTGACGCGGGGGTCCGTATTCCCGGCAACCATCCCCGGCAGCCCGCGCATCCCCGGCAACCCGCGCCCCGTCGCCCCCGTCGCGGTTGATAGCGTCGCTCGTCCGATCTTGCTGCGTGATCTTGCTGTTGCCCGACGGGGGAAGGGGGCCGCCGTGCCCGGGATGCGTGACGTCCGCAGGCGTACGTGGCTGCTGGTGGCCGGCGGGACCGCGCTCGCGCTCGCTGTCGGCGGCACCGGGATCGCCGTGTCGCGGTCAGGGGAGCGCGACGCCCGTGCCGCGGCCAACCAGGAGCAGCTGGCCCGGGGCTGCAAGGGCCTGTTCCCCGGCGAGCTGCGCTCCTTCGTGCCGGACGACTCGGCGGGCGTACTGACCGAGTACGGCACGATGCTCGCCCCTCGGCAGCAGAGCCGGGCGCTGCTCGACTGCACGCTGTCGTGGGGCGGGGGTGCCGACCGCGTGGAGCCCGACGCGCAGGTGAGGGTGCGGGCGGAGGCGGTGCTCGGCCGGACCGACGCTCCGGACGGCGGCTTCGGACTGCCGCTGCCGAGCAGCGCGCTGGGCGGGGGTGGCGCCGAGGACCGCCGTGACGGCAGCGAGGTGTCGGCCACGATCCTCGCCGAGTGCCCGAAGGGACTGAGCGGGCGGGTACGGCCGTCGGAGGATCTGCGCGTTTTCGTGGCTCTGCCGTCGAGGGCGGACAGCGAGTACGACGTCTCGGAGGCCGACCGGCTCCTTGCGGAACGCACCGCGGTCCGGGTCGCCGACCGGGTGAGCCGTGAACAGGGCTGCGGCGCGCGGCCGTTGACCGGCGCCGCGAAGCCGAAGGGCTCCGACTCGCTCTGCGACTGGCTCTCCCCCGAGGCCCTGGAGTTCGCCCGCGGCGACTGGAAGTTCTACGGCAACGACACGACCTACAGCGAGCGCGCGGGGTCCTGCGGCGGCCGGTGGGACGGCGCCGGAGGCCGGGCGGCCTGGCCGAAGACCGCGGCGGCGGGTGTGGACAGCTGGTCCGGTGTCCTCGCCCCGAGCGCGTACGACGACTTCGCCGGCGACGGCGACGTCCCCGGCAGCGATCGGCGCCGGCACAAGCCGGACGGCGAGGGCCGGTTGACCGTCAAGAAGTCGGGTGACGACCCGCTGCTCGCGCTCTGGGCGCGGTCGGTCTGCGACGGCGGTCCCGCGTTCCACCGGGCCACGGTCATGCCCGCCCTCGACTTCGCGGACCAGGACGAGTTGCTCCTGGAGAAGAAGGACCGGCGGCGGATGTCGGCGGACGCCCGGGCCCTGCTCGACCGCTATCTGGCGGCGGACGACGGCTGGGCACGGCGCGCGCACTGCCGGGACACGAAGATCATGGGAGAGGTGGAGGAGTGGCAGGGCTGAGCCTGCGGCCCGGGACCGGACGGAAGCTCGGCGGGGCTGCCGGGGCGCTGCTCGCCCTCGCGCTGGTGGCGGGCGGGTACTTCTGGTTCGGCGGGGGCTACGACCGGTGGGTGGCGCAGCGCCTGGTGAGCGGGGCCTGCGAGGGAGTCCTCCCGGCCTCCGAGGTGCGTGACGTACTGGGCGAGGGGCCGTACAAGGACGAGACGCAGGACCGGGCCGAAGGCGGGCTGGGCGATGGCTCCCTGCGCGTGCGCTGCACGATCGTGCGCGACGCCGAGCACCACACGGGCCGTTCCACGCGCGACGGCTCGGTGACGGTGAACGTGCGGGCGGTGCCGGAGCGGGTGGCGAAGGACGACAACGGCCGGGAGGCCCGGGAGCGGCGGCGCGAGGACATCACCGGCGATTACGAGGGCGCGTACCCGGACGTGAGCACCGACCTGCCCCCGGTCGCGCTCGGGCCCGGCTGGAACGGCGCCTTCACCGCCGGTGAGTCGAGCGTCGACGGTGCGACGGCCACCACCGCGGTCTTGCTCGACTGCGCGCGCGGCCGCGGCGGACTCCTCGTCACGGTCGACGCCAAGGACGAGACCGGGACTGCGGACGACCCCCGTCGGCGCACCGCCTTCGCCCGGATCGCCACCGCCACGGCCGCGAACGCCTCCGGCCACTGGGGCTGCGACGCCGATACGGGCAAGCCTCCGCGTACGGTGGCGCAGCCCGTGAACGGCGACGAGGACGTGGCGCCCGCCGACGCCACCGGGTCGTGCGAGGGTGTTCCGGGTCGCGGCTCCGAGGTCGCGCGGGCGTGGGAGGGCGCGCGGGGCGGGACGCCGGTCGAGGTGTGCGTGCTGGGGCCCGCGAGTGTGACGGAGGACGGCCTGCCGGTGGCCCGCTCGTCCTCCGACGTGGGCGGGCTCTACCGGCTGAGTGCGTTCTACGGCCCGTTCGCGCAGGACGAGCGGTACGGCTACCAGGACCGCTACGACTACATGGAGCAGGACCGCGTCCCCGGCGGGGCGCCGTCGGGCCGGCTCCCGGACGGCGGCTACTGGGTGAGCGCGGTGTGCGAGAAGGGCGGCGAGCGGGCCCTGTTCACGATGGAGCCGCCGGGCTCCCGCACCCCGTCATACCAACAGGACAAGAAGGACAAGCCCACACCCGCCGACCGCACCTACCAGCGCACCGCCCTCAAGGCATTCGCGAAGGCCTCGGCAAAGACGCACGCCTGCGGCACGCCTGCCCCCGTGCGCCCCTGACCCGGCGCGATCCCGCCGGACGGTGCGGCCTCGCGGGACGGGGCGGCGCGCGCCGGTGGTGTGTGCTGCATTCGTCCAACTCCGGGGCCGAGAATCCAACAACCCCCGCCGTGCGGGTGTTGTGACGTCCCGGCTCCCCGCTGTCTGATGGAGGTCATGGATCTCCCCTACCTTGAGGACGTATCCCCCGGTACCGGCTGCCTCCCGCCCCGTGCGTGGTACCCGCGGTCGGATGCCGTCTCCCTCTCGCTGAACGGCAGTTGGCGCTTCCGGCTCTCTCCGGCTGCCGACACCGCCGATGACTCCTTCGCCTCGGACGGCTACGACGCCGGGGCCTGGGACACCGTGGCGGTGCCCGGCCACTGGGTGTTGCAGGGGCATGGCGCGCCCATCTACACCAACATGGTCTATCCGTTCCCGGTCGACCCGCCCCGCGTGCCCACCGAGAACCCGACCGGCGACCATCTGCGCACCTTCGACCTGCCGGACGACTGGCCCGCGACCGGCGGCGGCACACTGCGCTTCGACGGCGTCGAGTCCTGCGCCCGCGTCTGGCTGAACGGCACGGAACTGGGCGAGTTCAAGGGCTCGCGGCTGCCGCACGAGTTCGCGGTCGGCCACCTCCTGAAGCCGTCCGGCAACGTCCTCGCGGTCCGCGTCCACCAGTGGTCGTCCGGTTCCTACCTGGAGGACCAGGACCAGTGGTGGCTGCCGGGCATCTTCCGTGACGTGACCCTGCTGCACCGCCCCGAGGGCTGCGCGCTCGACTTCTTCACGCACGCCTCGTACGACCACCGGGCGGGTACGGGCACGCTGCGGGTCGACTCGGACGCGGCCGGCCGGGTCACCGTGCCCGAGCTGGGCATCGATGTGGCCACGGGTGAGTCCGTGAAGGTGCCCGTCGAGCCCTGGACCGCGGAGACGCCCCGCCTGTACGACGGGGTCCTTGCCACGGCGGGCGAGCGCGTCCCGCTGCGCATCGGGTTCCGTACGGTGGCCGTCGAGGACGGGGTCATCAAGGTCAACGGCCGCCGGATCCTGTTCCGTGGCGTGAACCGGCACGAGTTCCACCCGGAGAGGGGCCGCGCGCTCGACCTCGACACCATGCGCACCGACGTCCTGCTGATGAAGCAGAACAACATCAACGCGGTCCGCACCAGCCACTACCCGCCGCACCCCGCTTTCCTCGATTTCTGCGACGAGCTGGGCCTGTGGGTCATCGACGAGTGCGATCTGGAGACCCACGGCTTCACCGAACAGGAGTGGCGCGGCAACCCGGTCGACGACGACCGCTGGACGCCCGCCCTCCTGGACCGCGCGGCCCGCATGGTCGAGCGCGACAAGAACCACCCCTCGGTGATCGTCTGGTCCCTCGGCAACGAATGCGGGACGGGCCGCGGCCTGGAAGCCATGGCCCGCTGGGTCCGCGAGCGCGACACGGGGCGCCTCATCCACTACGAGGGCGACCAGTCCTGCGCGTACACCGACATGTATTCGCGCATGTACGCCGACCATGCCGAGGTCGAGCGCATCGGCCTCCGCGAGGACACGGGCGGCCCGGAGCGGCGCCGTCAACTCCCCTTCATCCTCTGCGAGTACGGGCACGCGATGGGCAACGGCCCCGGTGGCCTGAGCGAGTACCAGCGGCTGTTCGAGGCGCACGAGCGCAATCAGGGCGGCTTCGTCTGGGAGTGGATCGACCACGGCTTCGAGCACCCGGAGCTCGGCTACGCCTACGGCGGCGACTTCGGCGAGGAGCTGCACGACGGGAACTTCGTCTGCGACGGCCTGGTCTTCCCCGACCGGTGGGGGTCGCCCGGGCTCGACGCGTACAAGCGGGTCATCCAGCCCGTGCGTTTCGGGTACGACAAGGCCGCGGGGACGGTCCGGGTCACCAATCTGCACGACTTCGCTGACCTGTCCCACCTGTCCTTCGAGTGGATGTACATCGGCGACGACGACGCGGTGTACGAGGTGGGAGAGCTTGCCGTCCCGCCGGAGCTCGGTCCCGGCGAGTCCGTCGAACTGAAGCTTCCGGACCCACCGCCCGCGAGCCGCACCGCCGAGACCTTCCTGCACCTCACGGCGTCGGTGGACGTCGGGACGAACTGGACGAAGCTGGACCACGTCGTCGCGCGGGACGAGTTCGCGCTGACGCCGCGACCCGCCGTCCGCGTCGCCACCGGTGAACGTCCGGTGCGCGAGGGCGCCTCCATCACCCTCGGGCCCGGCACTTTCGACGCCCGCACCGGCGAGCTGCGCACGCTGAGCGGCATTTCCCTGGCCAGTGCGCCACGCCTCGACATCTGGCGTGCCCCCACCGACAACGACAACGGCGCTTCCTGGCAGGGCGGCAGGCGCAACGGCCTGCTGTGGCGCGAGCTCGGTCTGCATCGCATGCAACACCGCCTCGACGCGGTCGAGTTGACCGATGACGCCCTCACTGTCCGCACCCGGGTCGCACCCGCATCGCGCGACATCGGGCTGCGTGCCGTCTACCGCTGGACGTCCGATGCCGCTCAGCTGCGCCTCACGGTCTCCGTGATGCCGGAGGGCGAGTGGACGGTGCCGCTGCCCCGGCTCGGCATCCGGCTCGGGCTGCCCGCCGCGTACGGCTTCGCGCACTGGTTCGGCGGCGGACCCGGCGAGGCGTATCCGGACACGGCCGCGGCATCCGACACTGGGCGGCACTTCATGCCGGTCGACCGGATGCAGACCCCGTACGTCCGGCCGCAGGAGAACGGCGCCCGCGCCGGCGTCCGCTGGGCCGAGCTGCGGGCCGGGTTCAGCGGCGAGGGGGTGCGGGTGGTCGGGGACCCCGCCTTCTGGTTCACGGCGCGCCGCTGGACCACCGAGCAGCTGGACGCGGCCACGCACCGCACGGATCTCACGCCCGGCGAGACGCTGTGGGTCCATCTCGACCACGGGCAGCAGGGCATCGGCTCGCAGTCCTGCGGGCCGGGAGTCCTGCCGCAGTACGAACTCCACGCCGCTCCGGCGGAGTTCTCCCTCACCTTCTCGCGCCGGGAGGCCACACCCGAGGACGAGCCGACGCTGCCGCCGTCCGCCGGGTGAGCCTCATCCCGTCAGACCCCCGGCGTCCGTTTTCTTCAAGACGGGCCCGGGCCGGCTGCCTACGCTCAGGAGCATGAACACGAACATCACACCCCGCTTCGATCTCATCGGCATGGTCGTCTCCGACATGGCCGCCACCCTCGCCTTCTACCGCCGCCTCGGCCTGGAATTCCCCGCGGGTTCCGAGGACCAGCCGCATGTCGAGGCGGCGCTCCCCGGCGGTCTTCGCATCGCCTTCGACACGGAGGCGACGATCAAATCCTTCGTCGAGAACTGGGAGCCGCCGCAGAGCTCCGGCCGCATCGGTATCGCGTTCCACTGCGAGACCCCGGCCGGTGTCGACGCGACGTACGAAGAGCTGGTCGGCGCCGGTTACCACGGTGAGCTCAAGCCGTGGGACGCCTTCTGGGGCCAGCGGTACGCCACCGTCGCCGACCCGGACGGGAACGGCGTCGACCTGTTCGCGCCGCTGTCTACGCAGGCCGGGGGCTGAGCAGCTCGCCCAGCGGCATCCCCGTCAGCTCCTTGACGTCACGGGCCAGATGGGCCTGGTCGGCGAAGCCCGCGACGAAGGCGGTCTCCGCGTACGAAAGGCCGCCCCTGGCCAGGGCGAGCGCGCGCTGGAGCCGCAGGACGCGGGCCAGCGTCTTGGGGCCGTAGCCGAACGCGGCGAGTGAACGCCGGTGCAGGAGGCGGGCGTTGATGCCCGCCTCCTCGGCGGTCGCCGCGACGGACCGCCCCGCGTCCAGGGCCTTGACGACGTGTGCGAGCAGCGGGTCGGGGGGCTCGGTCCCGCCCACCCTTGCGAGGGCGACGGACTCCAGGACGGCCGCCGGGTCGCGGGCGGCGTCCATGCGCTCGGCCAGCCGACGGGCCTCGGCGGACGGCCACAGGTCGGCGAGGCTCACGCGCCGGTCGCGCAGTTCGTGGGCGGGCACGCCGAGGAAGGCGGGGGCGGTGCCGGGGTAGAAACGGATCCCCACATACCGGGCGGCGGCCTCCGGGGCGGGGCGGTACGCGCGCGTGTCGGGCCCCGCGACCATGAGCCTGCCCCCGGTCCACAGAAGGTCCATGCAGCCGTCCGGCAGGACGGGATAGACGAGTCCCGCCGCACCGCCGCTGGTACGGGTCCACAGCACCGCGCCCGGCACCCGGGACGGCCGCTCCGCGTACTCGACGGTCTCGTACGACACGTCTTCCAGGCTACGCCGCCCTCGGTTCACGCGACCCGTGAGCGGTGTTCCTGCGGGCTGACCCCGTACACCCGCTTGAAGGCGCTGGACAGGGCGAACGCGCTGCCGTAGCCGACGCGGCGGGCGATCGCGGCGATCGTCTGGCCGCTGTCCCGCAGCAGGTCGGCGGCGAGCGCGAGCCGCCACCCCGTCAGGTACGCCATCGGCGGCTCGCCCACGAGTTCGGTGAACCGCCGGGCGAGCGCGGCACGCGAGACCCCCGCCTTCGCGGCGAGCGCCGCGATCGTCCAGGGGTGCGCGGGGTCGTCCTGGAGCAGCCGCAGCGCCTGCCCGACGACCGGGTCCCCCATCGCCCGGTACCAGGCGGGGGCCTCCGCCTCCGGCCTGGAGAACCAGGCACGCAGCGTGGCGATCATCAGCAGGTCGAGCAGCCGGTCGAGCACGACGTCCTGTCCCGGCTCGTCCTTGGCGATCTCGTCGGCGAGCAGCGGGGTGAGCGGGCAGTCCCACACCTCGGTGGGCAGGACGAGGAGCGGGGGCAGCGCGTCCAGGAGCCGCCCGGTGATCTCGCCGTGCGCCTGATAGGTGCCGATCAGCATCTCGGCGCCGCCGTCGAGCGTCTCGCCCCATGTACGCAGGCCCAGGTCCCGGTACCGCCCGATCGGGGTGCCGTCGAGGGGTACGCAGCGCTCGCCGGGCCGGATCTCGGCGCGGGGCGGTGTGTCCTGCTCGTCGGCGACGGTGTAGTGGTCGGGGCCGCGCGCGACGGCCACGTCTCCGGGGCGGATCAGCTGGGGTTCGCCGCTGTCGGGCACGATCCAGGCGGTGCCGCGCACCATGATCATGACGGAGAGGGGCGCCTCGTCCGCGATACGGACGGACCAGGGCGGGTCGAAGCACGCGCGGATCATGAACGCTCCCCGCGCGCGGGGGCCCTCCAGCAAGCCTGCGAGTACGTCCATGCCGGAAGCGTAGACGCACGCGTATGGGGGTGAGTCCCTGGCGGATGGTTCCTTGTGGCGGGCGGCAGTTGACTGGGACGCATGACAGAGAGCGCGTCGCAGACGCAGAAGATGACAGTCCTCGTCACGGGTGCTTCCGGCAAGACCGGGCGCCGGGTCGCGGAGGCCGCCGAGGCGGCGGGGCACACGGTGCGGGCCGCTTCCCGGTCGGGGGCGGTGAAGTTCGACTGGTACGACCCCTCGACCTGGGAGGACGCCCTGCGGGGCGCGGACGCCGCGTACCTCGCCTACCAGCCGGACGTCGGCGCGCCCGGCGCGGGCGAGGCGGTGGGCGCCCTTGCCCGGCAGGCGGTGGCGCTCGGTGTGCGGCGGCTCGTGCTCCTGTCCGCGCGGGGCGAGGACCAGGCGGAGCCCGCCGAGCGGGCGCTGCGGGAGTCCGGGGCGCAGTGGACCGTCGTACGGGCGAGCTGGTTCGCCCAGAACTTCAGCGAGGGTCCGCTGCTCGAAGGCATGCTGGCCGGGGAGCTGGTCTTCCCTGCCGGGGAGGTGCTCGAACCGTTCATCGACTCGCGGGACATCGCGGACGTGGTGGTCGAGGTCCTGCGCCCCGGATCGGCGCACGCGGGGCGGATCGTGGAGGTCTCGGGGCCGCGACTCCTGTCGTTCCGGGAGGCGGTGGCCGAGATCTCGGCGGCTGCCGGGCGGGAGATCCGCTACGTTCCCGTCTCCGCCCGGGAGTACGGGGCCGCGCTCGCGGAGTTCGGGGTGCCGCCCGAGGAGACGGAGTTCCTGATCGAACTCTTCGAGACGAATCTGGACGGGCGCAACGCGTATCTCTCCGATGGGGTGCGGGAGGTTCTGGGGCGTGCGCCGCGGGACTTCGGGGATTTCGCTCGCGAGCATGCGGAGGCGGGCGTCTGGAAAGCGTGATTCTCCCCGACCCCGCCCCTTCCCGAAAACTCGCCGGCGCGAGGGCCTTGTCCTCAATCGCCGGACGGGCTGAAATACCCAGCCCGTCCGGCGCTTGAGGGCACCCCGCCCCCCTACTCCGGCGGCGGAGGCTGCTCCCCGTTGCTGCTCCCGCCGCTCTTCTTCACGTGCGTCCGCAGGCGCGAGGAGACGTCGTCCGGGGGGAGGAAGCGGGACCAGCGTTCGGGGAACTCGGACGGCATGTCCGGGTCGTCGGGGTCCGCCAGGGCCTCCCGGGCAGCGGCCGCCCTGGCCACCACCTCGACCGCCCGGGCCTCTCGTATCCGGTCGTTGGCCGCCCGCGCGGCAGCCGTGGCGACGGAGGGCCACACCCGGTCGATGGCGGCGTTCACCGCGGCCCCCACGAGAACCGCGAACGCCGACACGCCGATCCACAGGAGCACCGCCACGGGCGCGGCCAACGAACCGTAGATCGTGGGCCCTTCGACCGTGCTCGTGAGGTAGATGCGCAGCAGGAAGCTGCCGAGGACCCACATGCCGAGAGCGATCAGCGCACCCGGCATGTCCTCGACCCAGGGAGAGCGCACCGGCACGGACACGTGGTACAGCGTCGTCAGGAACACCACCGAGAGCAGCGTCACCACCGGCCAGTACAGGACCTGCACCACCGTCGTGGAGCCCGGCACCAGGTTCACCACCGCGTCAGGGCCCGCCACCATCAGCGGCAGCGCAACCGAACCGATCAGCAGCGCCACGATGAACAGGCCGAACGCGAGCAGCCGGGTCTTGACGATGCCGCGCGCGCCGTCCAGGCCGTACATGACCGTGATCGTGTCGATGAAGACGTTCACGGCGCGCGAGCCCGACCACAGGGCGAAGAGGAAGCCGATCGAGATGACGTCGGGGCGGCCGACCCGCATGACGTCTTCCAGTATCGGCTGCGCGATCTGGCTGACGCCCTTGTCGGAGAGGACCGTGCGGGACGCCTCGAGGATGTTGTTCTCCACGCTGGCGATGGTGTTCGCGCCGGTCCACCGGTCCACGTACGCGAGCAGACCGATCAGGCTGAGGAGCAGCGGGGGCACGGAGAGCAGCGTGAAGAACGCCGCCTCGGCCGCCAGACCAAGGATCCGGTATTCGATGCACGAGTTGACCGTGTCCTTGAGCAGCAGCCAGGCAGTCCTGCGCTTGGAGACGTTGCTGTAGAGAGCGCGGGCCCGGTGCCAGCGGCCGCTCGGCCTCCCGGGTGTTTCTTTTGCCTGGTGCACCTCCTTACCGTAGCGGCATGGCAGCCACCACCCACACAGTGACCAACCAGGCTCCGCCCCTGGTGGGATATGACGTCTTTACGTCTGACCGGGCGCTCGCGGAAGGAGTCGAACGGCATCTCGATCCCGCGCTTCTCGCTACCGCGCGGGAGCAACTCTCCGAACTCGGGCGTACGGCAGGATCGGTCCAGGCGCGGGACTGGGGGTTTCTGGCCAATGAGAATCCGCCCGTTCTGCACACCCATGACCGCTATGGGAATCGTATCGACGAAGTCGCCTTCCATCCCTCGTGGCACCGGCTGCTCGGCAAGGCGGTGTCGGCGGGTCTGACCGCGGCCTGGTCGCGGCCGGGCGGCCATCTGCGGCGTGCCGCCGGATTCCTGGTGTGGACGCAGGTCGAGGCGGGGCACGGCTGCCCGGTTTCGATGACGCACGCGGCGGTGCCCGCGCTGCGGGCCGATCCGGCGCTGGCCGCCGAGTGGGAGCCGCGGCTCACTTCTCTCGTCTACGACGAAGGGCTGCGGCCCGCTTCCCAGAAGGCCGGAGTGCTCTTCGGAATGGGGATGACGGAGAAACAGGGCGGCAGCGACGTGCGGGCGAATACGACACGCGCGCGTGCTCTCGCGGAGGAAGGCGCCTATGAACTCACGGGACACAAGTGGTTCTGTTCCGCACCTATGTCCGACGGTTTTCTCGTGCTCGGACAGGCCGCCGAGGGGCTCACGTGTTTTCTCGTGCCGCGCGTGCTCGATGACGGCACCCGTAACGCCTTCGCCATTCAGCGCCTGAAGGACAAACTGGGAAATAAGTCGAATGCGTCGAGCGAAGTCGAGTTCGACGGAACGTGGGCGCGGCGGGTCGGCGAAGAGGGGCGCGGGGTGCGCACCATCATCGACATGGTGGCCGCCACGCGGCTCGACTGCGTCGTGGGCTCGGCGGCGCTCATGCGGCAGGCCGTCGCCCAGGCCGTGCACCATGCCACGTACCGCGAGGCGTTCGGCGGCAAGCTCGTCGACAAGCCGCTGATGCGCAACGTACTGGCGGACCTGGCCCTGGAGTCGGAGGCGGCGACGACGCTCGCGCTGCGGCTGGCCGCCGCGTACGACGACGGGAGCGAACAGGAGCGGGCGTTCCTGCGGATCGCGGTGCCGGCCGCGAAGTACTGGGTGACCAAGCGCTGCACGCCGCTCGTGGTGGAGGCCCTGGAGGTGCTCGGCGGCAACGGCTACGTCGAGGAATCGGGGATGCCGCGGCTGCTCCGCGAGTCGCCGCTCAACTCGATCTGGGAGGGCTCGGGCAACGTACAGGCCCTTGACGTGCTGCGGGCGCTTCAGCGGGAGCCGCAGGCGCTGAACGCCTTCCTCCGGGAGGTCGGCCTCGCGCGCGGCGCCGATCACCGGCTGGACGGCGCGATCAAGGCGCTGCTCACCGAACTGGCCGATCTGGACGGCATCGAGGCGCGGGCCCGCCGGCTCACCGAGCGGATGGCGCTCGTGCTCCAGGGTTCGCTGCTCGTGCGGTACGCGCCCCCGGAGGTGGCCGACGCGTTCTGTGCCTCGCGGCTCGGCGGGGACTGGGGGTCGGCGTTCGGGACGCTGCCGCACAGTCTCGATCTGGCGGCCGTGGTGGAGCGGGCCGCGCCCGGCGGCAACTAGCGGGATGCGCGGGGGTGGTGCCGCGCCGACACGGCGCCACCCCCGCTTTCAGGCCCCGTTGAGGAGCGCTGACGCCGCGTGAACGGCGGCGAACATCATCTTCCGGCGCCGCACGGCCGTCCGCGAGAGTTGCAGACCGTTGCAATCATCGGTTCTTTGCTGAACTACAACAGTTCATCACTGAACTAATACCCTTGCCGCCACCGAAGGGGCACGATGAGCGGATGAACGCGACCTCGACGATCGACCTCGCGAGGATCTCCTCCATGGACCGCACTCAGGCCGCGCGGCTGCTCGCGAGCGTGCGCCACGCGGCTCTCAGCGGACAGCGCCCGCGCGTGCAGCCCCGCCCGGTGATAGAGGAGTCCTGGGGGCGCATGCTGCTCGACGGGGTCGATCCGGACCGCGACTTCCGCTCGCGGCTGCTCGGCGCCGAGGAGTTGGAGGAGCGGCGGCGCGCCTCGCCCCTTGCGGAGATCGTGCCGGTACTGCGGGACGCGCTCGTCTCGGTGGCGGACGCGGCGCACCACATCATGGTGGTGTGTGACGCGGACGGCCGGGTCCTGTGGCGCGAGGGCAACTCGGCGGTGCTGCGCAAGGCGGACTCGCTCGGCTTCGAACCGGGCGCGGACTGGAGCGAGAGCGTCGTCGGCACGAACGGCGTGGGAACGCCGCTCGTCGTGCGCCGGCCCGTGCACGTGTTCTCCGCCGAGCACTTCGTGGAGACGCATCACGCGTGGACGTGCACGGGCGCGCCCATCACCGACCCCCGTGACGGCCGGCTCCTCGGCGTGGTCGACATCAGCGGTCCGCTGAACACGATGCACCCGACGATGCTCGCCCTGGTCGACTCGGTGGCCAAGCTGGCCGAGGCCCGGCTGCGGGAGAACCATCTGTCGGCGCTCGACCGGCTGCGCTCGGTCGCGGCGCCGGTCGTCGCCCGCCTCGGCGGGCGTGCCGTGGCCGTGGACCCGCACGGCTGGACGGCGGCCGTGACGGGAATGCCGCCGACGGACCGGTTCTCGCTGCCCGCGTCCATGGCCGCGGGCCACATGCGGCTGCCCTCCCTGGGCCCCTGCGCGGTGGAGCCGCTGCCCGGCGGCTGGCTGCTGCGCGCCGAGGAGGCCCCGCAGCCGCTGACCGCGACGCGGCTCGTCCTGGACGTGCGGGGGCCGCGGCGCTGGTCGGTCACCGTGGAGGGCGGCAGCGCGGGGGGCTGGACACATGAGCTGAGCCCGCGGCACGCCGAGTTGCTGTTCCTGCTGTGCGCGCACCGCAAGGGGCGCAGCGCGTCGGGCCTTGCCGAGGACATGTTCGGCGATCCGGGCCGTACGGTGACGGTCCGCGCCGAACTCTCGCGCGTCCGCCGCTACCTGGGCAACCTCCTGGCCCACCGTCCCTACCGTTTCGCCGAGGACGTGGACGTGGAGATGCTCCTCCCCGACCACCCCGCGAACCTGCTCCCGCATTCGACGGCCCCGGCGGTACGCGCGGCACGGCGGGTGCCGGAGCCTTGAGGACGCTCACGGAAACCTCGATCACCCAGGCTCGCAGGTCAGGGCGGCCCCGCCGTGCACGTGACCCCCGTCTCGTGATTCTCTGACCGGCATGAGCCTCACTGTCACCACTTGGTCCCTGGAGCAGACCGCGCCCGGCGATCTGCGTCCCGCTGCCGCTCTCGGGGGCGACGACGTACGGATCGTCCTGGCCGAGATCCCCTCCCCCGAGTTCAGCCGCTTCCTCTACGCCTCGGTCGGCGGCGACCTCCGCTGGACGGACCGGCTCTCCCTCTCCTACGCCCAGTGGCAGGAGCAGCTCGCGAAGCCCGGCGTCGAGACCTGGGTCGCGTACGAGAAGGGGACGCCCGCGGGGTATGTGGAGCTGGCGGCGCAGGCGGACGGTGACGTCGAGATCGTGTACTTCGGGCTCATCCCCGCCTTCCGGGGCCGGGGAATCGGCGGCCATCTGCTCTCGTACGGGGTGCGGCGGGCCTGGGACCTGGCCGAACGGCATCCGGAGCTGCCGCCCACCAAGCGGGTATGGCTGCACACCTGCTCCAAGGACGGCGAGCACGCGATGGACAACTACCTCCGCCGTGGCTTCCGGCTCTTCGACACCAAGGTGGAGGAGGAGCCGGACGTGCCGACCCCCGGCCCCTGGCCCGGCGCCTAGGCTCTTCTCGCGGGGGCGGCGAAACGCCCGGTCAGGCGCCCCCGCGAGAGCCGGAACGAGTGACCGACACCACACCATCTCGCGATGCGAGACTCCCCCGTCCACATCTTGGATAATGGTGGACTGGGCCGAAAGTCCCATGACACGCTTCCGTCATGGATCGCACTGGAATTGCCTTGGTGAGTCGACGCCACGTCGATCTCTGCCGCATGTCCAGCGCCATGTGTCCGGCGAGCTGACAGCACCAGCGCCGACGCCTCTCTCTTCCTGACCACTCCTTGCGCACCGCCGCGCCTCCTGCGCGAAGTGTGCAGGTCAGCCCCGCCCTCAGCCCGCCTTGAAGGACGTATAGCCATGGCTGCCACCCCCGAAAAGCCCACGACTGCCGCGCCGCGGCGCAAGGTGAGCCGTCACCGTGGTGAGGGCCAGTGGGCCGTAGGCCACTTCACGCCGCTGAACGGGAACGAACAGTTCAAGAAGGATGACGACGGTCTCAATGTGCGGACACGCATTGAGACGATCTACTCCAAGCGCGGCTTCGACTCCATCGACCCGAACGACCTCCGTGGCCGTATGCGCTGGTGGGGGCTCTACACCCAGCGGCGGCAGGGGATCGACGGCGGCAAGACCGCGATCCTGGAGCCCGAGGAGCTGGACGACGAGTACTTCATGCTGCGCGTCCGGATCGACGGCGGGCGGCTGACCACCGAGCAGCTGCGCGTCATCGGCGAGATCTCGCAGGAGTTCGCGCGCGGCACCGCCGACCTCACCGACCGGCAGAACGTCCAGTACCACTGGATCCGCATCGAGGACGTCCCCGAGATCTGGGAGCGCCTCGAAGCCGTGGGCCTCTCCACGACCGAGGCCTGCGGCGACACGCCCCGCGTCATCCTCGGCTCGCCCGTCGCCGGTGTCGCCGAGAACGAGATCATCGACGGCTCCCCCGCCATCGACGAGATCCACCGCCGCCACATCGGCAGCCCCGAATTCTCCAACCTGCCGCGCAAGTTCAAGACGGCCATCTCGGGTTCCCCGCAGCTCGATGTCGCGCACGAGATCAACGACATCGCCTTCGTGGGCGTCAACCACCCCGAGCACGGCCCGGGCTTCGACCTCTGGGTCGGCGGCGGCCTGTCCACCAACCCCAAGCTGGGCGTGCGGCTCGGCGCCTGGGTGCCGCTCGACGAGGTGCCGGACGTATGGGCCGGCGTCATCGGCATCTTCCGTGACTACGGCTACCGCCGGCTGCGCAACCGCGCCCGTCTGAAGTTCCTCGTCGCCGACTGGGGGCCGGAGAAGTTCCGGCAGATCCTCGAGGACGAGTACCTCGAGCGGAAGCTCGTCGACGGGCCCGCGCCCGAGCAGCCGGCCGGCACCTGGCGCGACCACCTCGGCGTGCACAAGCAGAAGGACGGCCGCTTCTACGTCGGTTTCGCCCCCCGCGTCGGCCGCGTGGACGGCGCGACGCTCACGAAGATCGCCGACGTGGCCGCGGCGCACGGCTCGGGCCGCCTGCGCACCACCGCCGAGCAGAAGATGATCGTGCTCGACGTCGAGGAGGCACAGGTCGAGTCGCTCGTGGCGGGGCTCGAAGCCCTGGACCTGCGCGTGACTCCCTCGCCCTTCCGGCGCGGCACCATGGCCTGCACCGGCATCGAGTTCTGCAAGCTGGCGATCGTCGAGACCAAGGAGCGCGGCGCCACGCTCATCGACGAACTGGAGCGCCGCATCCCGCAGTTCGACCAGCCGATCACCATCAACATCAACGGCTGCCCGAACGCCTGCGCCCGCATCCAGGTCGCCGACATCGGCCTCAAGGGCCAGCTCGTCCTGGACGACGAGGGCAACCAGGTCGAGGGCTTCCAGGTGCACCTGGGCGGCGCGCTCGGCCTTGAAGCCGGGTTCGGCCGCAAGGTCCGCGGTCTGAAGGTCACCTCGGCCGAGCTGCCCGACTACGTCGAGCGGGTCCTCACCCGCTTCCAGGAGGAGCGCGCGGACGACGAGCGCTTCGCCACCTGGGTGGGCCGGGCCAGCGAGGAGGCCCTGAAGTGAGCGAGCGTGCCGCCCCCTTCCACTGCCCCTACTGCGGCGAAGAGGACCTGCGTCCCAACGAGACCGGTCACGGCGCCTGGGAATGCGCCGCATGCAATCGAGCCTTCCAGTTGAAGTTCCTCGGGCTGCTCGCCCGCGGAGTTCAGCGCAACAACGTTGGAGGGGAAGAGATATGACGACCGCTCAGGTGCAAGAGCAGCGTACGAACGACGAGTTGAAGGCTCTGGCCGAGCAGGCGGGGCGGGATCTGGAAGACGCGTCCGCCCTCGACATCCTCCGGTGGGCCGTCGACACCTTCGGCGAGCGCTTCTGCGTGACCTCCTCCATGGAGGACGCCGTCGTCGCCCACCTGGCATCGCGGGCCCGCCCCGGCGTGGACGTCGTGTTCCTCGACACCGGCTACCACTTCCCGGAGACCATCGGCACCCGTGACGCCGTCGCCGCCGTGATGGACGTCAACGTCATCACGCTCACGCCGAAGCAGACGGTCGCCGAGCAGGACGCCGAGTTCGGCGCGAAGCTGCACGACCGCGACCCCGACCTGTGCTGCGCCATGCGGAAGGTCAAGCCCCTTGAGGAGGGCCTGGCCTCGTACGCCGCCTGGGCGACAGGACTGCGCCGCGACGAGTCCCCGACCAGGGCCAATACCCCGGTCGTCGGCTGGGACGAGAAGCGCCAGAAGGTCAAGGTCTCCCCCATCGCCCGCTGGACGCAAGACGACGTGGACGCCTACGTCGACGAGCACGGCGTTCTGACCAACCCCCTCCTCATGGACGGCTACGGCTCCGTGGGCTGCGCGCCCTGCACCCGCCGCCTCCTGGAGGGCGAGGACGCCCGCGCGGGCCGCTGGTCGGGCAACGCCAAGACCGAGTGCGGGATCCATTGATGACAGCCCTTCAGCAAGCCGGCGCGCCCGGCCCCGGAAACGTATCGGAGAAGCACGTGACCACCGGAGCCACCATCTGGCTCACCGGCCTGCCCAGCGCGGGCAAGACCACCATCGCGTACGAGCTCGCGGGCACACTCCGCGACGAGGGCCACCAGGTGGAGGTGCTCGACGGCGACGAGATCCGCGAGTTCCTCTCGGCGGGCCTCGGCTTCGGCCGCGCGGACCGGCACACGAACGTGCAGCGCATCGGCTTCGTCGCCGAACTGCTCGCCCGTAACGGCGTGAAGGTCCTGGTGCCGGTGATCGCGCCGTTCGCCGACAGCCGCGAGGCGGTGCGGGAGCGCCACCAGAAGGGCGGCACGCCCTACCTGGAGGTCCACGTGGCCACGCCGGTGGAGGTCTGCTCCGTACGCGACGTGAAGGGTCTGTACGCCAAGCAGGCGGCCGGCGAGATCTCCGGGCTCACGGGGGTCGACGACCCGTACGAGGCACCCGAGTCACCCGATCTGCGCATCGAGTCCCAGGACCAGACCGTGCGGGAGTCCGCGGCGGCCTTGCGCACGCTGCTCATCGAGAGGGGTGTCCTGTGAGCGACGCATGCGCGGCCGCCCAGCCGCAGACGACCGTGAATCCCGCACCTCTGCGCCGCGCAGGCGGAGAAGCGAACGAAAGGGGTGCAGCATGACCACGACCGTGGCCACCGTGACCGAGGGGACGGACAGCCCGTACGCGCTGTCCCACCTGGACGCGCTGGAGTCCGAGGCGGTGCACATCTTCCGCGAGGTGGCGGGCGAGTTCGAGCGGCCGGTGATCCTCTTCTCCGGCGGCAAGGACTCGATCCTCATGCTGCACCTGGCGCTGAAGGCGTTCGCCCCGGCGGCGATCCCCTTCTCGCTCCTTCATGTGGACACCGGGCACAACTTCCCCGAGGTCCTGGAGTACCGCGACCGCGTGGTGGCCGAGCACGGGCTTCGGCTGCACGTGGCCTCCGTGCAGGAGTACATCGACGCGGGCAAGCTGCGCGAGCGCCCCGACGGCACCCGCAACCCGCTCCAGACCCTGCCGCTCACCGAGAAGATCCAGAGCGAGAGGTTCGACGCGGTCTTCGGCGGCGGGCGCCGCGACGAGGAGAAGGCCCGCGCCAAGGAGCGCGTGTTCTCCCTGCGCGACGAGTTCTCGCAGTGGGACCCGCGCCGCCAGCGCCCCGAGCTGTGGCAGCTCTACAACGGCCGCCACGCGCCCGGCGAGCACGTCCGCGTCTTCCCGCTGTCCAACTGGACCGAGCTGGACGTGTGGCAGTACATCGCCCGCGAGCACATCGAGCTCCCCGGGATCTACTTCGCGCACGAGCGTGAGGTCTTCAGCCGCTCGGGCATGTGGCTGACCGCCGGCGAGTGGGGCGGCCCCAAGGACGGCGAGACGACTCAGAAGCGCCTGGTGCGCTACCGCACGGTCGGCGACATGTCCTGCACCGGCGCCGTCGACTCCGACGCCACCACCCTGGACGCCGTCATCACCGAGATCGCCGCGTCCCGGCTGACGGAGCGAGGCGCCACCCGCGCCGACGACAAGATGTCCGAGGCCGCGATGGAAGACCGCAAGCGCGAGGGGTACTTCTAACCATGACCAGCACCACCGAACCCGACAAGGCACAGCCGCTCTCCGCCGAGCAGCTGTCGGCCACCACCCTGCTGCGCTTCGCGACCGCCGGTTCCGTCGACGACGGCAAGTCCACCCTCGTGGGACGGCTGTTGCACGACTCCAAGTCGGTCCTCACCGACCAGCTCGAGGCCGTCGAGCGTGCGTCGGCCAGCCGCGGCGCCGGGGCGCCCGACCTGGCGCTGCTCACCGACGGCCTGCGGGCCGAGCGCGAGCAGGGCATCACCATCGACGTCGCCTACCGCTACTTCGCCACCCCCGCGCGCCGGTTCATCCTCGCGGACACCCCGGGCCACGTGCAGTACACGCGGAACATGGTCACCGGCGCCTCGACGGCCGACCTCGCCGTGGTTCTCGTCGACGCCCGCAACGGCGTCATCGAGCAGACCCGCCGCCACGCCGCCGTCGCCGCGCTCCTGCGCGTCCCGCACGTGGTGCTCGCCGTGAACAAGATGGACCTCGTCGACTACGAGGAGACCGTCTTCGCGAAGATCGCCGAGGAATTCACCGCGTACGCAAGCGAGTTGGGCGTACCGGAGATCACCGCCATCCCGATCTCGGCGCTCGCGGGCGACAACGTGGTGGAGCCGTCCTCCAACATGGACTGGTACGGCGGGCCCACCGTCCTGGAACACCTGGAGACCGTCCCGGTCAGCCACGATCTGACCTCCTGCCACGCGCGCCTGCCCGTCCAGTACGTGATCCGCCCGCAGACCGCCGAACACCCCGACTACCGCGGCTACGCGGGCCAGATCGCGGCGGGCACCTTCCGGGTCGGCGAGTCCGTGACGGTGCTCCCCTCGGGCAAGACGTCGAAGATCGCGGGCATCGACCTGCTCGGCAAGCCCGTGGACGTCGCCTGGACGCCGCAGTCCGTGACGCTGCTCCTGGAGAGCGACATCGACATCGCGCGCGGCGACCTGATCGTGCCGAGCAGCGACCAGCCGCAGACGTCGCAGGACATCACGGCGACGGTCTGCCACGTGGCGGACACCGCGCTGAGCGTGGGCCAGCGGGTGCTGCTCAAGCACACCACCCGCACGGTCAAGGCGATCGTCAAGGAGATCCCCTCGCGGCTCACCCTGGACGACCTCTCCCAGCACCCGGACCCCGGGGCGCTGGTCGCCAACGACATCGGCCGCGTCGTCATCCGCACCGCCGAGCCGATCGCCGTCGACGCCTACGCCGCCTCGCGCCGCACCGGTTCCTTCCTCCTGATCGACCCGGCCGACGGCACGACCCTCGCGGCGGGCATGGCGGGCGACGCCTTCGCCACCGACTCCGAGACGCCCGAAGAGGCCGAGCCGGCCGCGGACGACGAGGGCTGGGACTTCTGACCATGACCTCCATCGACTATTTCTCGACCTTCGCGAAGGAGGGCGGCCGCGTCGGCAGCGGCGCCCTCGGCGCGGGGCAGGGCGGGGTCGGGCGATGTGCGTGATGACGTACGCGCACCGCTTGCGCGCCCACACCCCCCGCGAGTTCGACCTGCGAAGACGAAAACCTGCCGATCTCCCGGCCACGCCCTGACGGCGTGACCGCCGGGCCAACGAGAGGAAACCCTCCCGTGCCTGCCAGCCTCCGCGCTCCACGCCCACGCATGACCGGCGGTCGCCGCGCCCTCGCCGCCGTGGCCGCCCTGCCGCTGCTCGCCGTAGTGCTCACTTCCTGCGGCTACGGATCCGCCGCGGACGACAAGGACGACAAGGCCGAGGTGGCCGCGGGCGCGAAGAAGATCGAGGGCCTGGACGAGGTGAAGATCGGGTACTTCCCGAACCTCACGCACGCCACCGCCCTGGTCGGCGACCAGGAGGGCCTGTTCCAGAAGGAACTGGGCGCGACGAAGGCGAAGTACACGCAGTTCAACGCGGGTCCCTCGGAGATCGAGGCGCTGAACTCGAAGTCGATCGACATCGGCTGGATCGGCCCGTCGCCCGCGATCAACGGCTACACCAAGTCCCAGGGCAAGAACCTGCGCATCATCGGCGGTTCGGCGTCCGGTGGCGTGAAGCTGGTGGTCAACCCCGACAAGATCAAGTCCCTGGACGACGTCAAGGGCAAGAAGATCGCGACGCCCCAGCTCGGCAACACCCAGGACGTGGCCTTCCTCAACTGGATCAGGGAAAAGGGCTGGAAGGTCGACGCGGAGAGCGGCAAGGGCGACGTCTCGGTGGTCCGCACCGACAACAAGATCACCCCTGACGCCTACAAGTCCGGCTCGATCGACGGTGCCTGGGTTCCCGAGCCGACCGCGTCGAAGCTGGTCGCCGAGGGCGGCAAGGCGATCCTCGACGAGGCCGACCTGTGGCCGGACAAGAAGTTCGTGATCACGAACATCATCGTGTCGCAGGAGTTCCTCAAGGAGCACCCGAAGGTCGTCGAGGCCGTCCTGCGCGGTTCGGTGAAGACCAACCAGTGGATCAAGGACAACCCGGAGAAGGCGAAGGCCTCCGCCAACGCCGCCCTCAAGGAGGCCTCCGGCAAGGAGCTGCCCGCCGAGGTCATCGACCCGGCGTGGAAGTCCATCCAGACCACGGACGACCCGCTGGCCGCCACGCTCGACTCCGAGGCCGACCACGCGGTCAAGGCGGGGCTGCTCGACAAGCCCAACCTCAAGGGCATCTACGACCTCAGGCCGCTGAACAAGGTCCTCGAGGCCGAGGGCAAGCCCGCTGTCGACGACGCCGGCCTCGGCGTCAAGTAACCCCGGACGCCAACCAGTTCCCAGGAGGTGACGACCATGGCGACGAGCACCCTCGCCAAGGCGGCGGAGGACATCACGGCCGCCCCGCACGCAGCCCGGATCGAGCATGTCTCGAAGTCCTTCGCCACACCCGCCGGGCAGCAGCTCGTCCTGGACGACATCACGCTCGATGTCGCTCCGGGCGAGTTCGTCACGCTCCTGGGGGCTTCGGGCTGCGGCAAGTCGACGCTGCTCAATCTGGTGGCCGGGCTCGACAAGCCGTCGGCGGGCGACATCGCCACCGACGGCCGCCCGGCCCTGATGTTCCAGGAGCACGCGCTGTTCCCGTGGCTGACCGCGGGCAAGAACATCGAGCTGGCCCTGAAGCTGCGCGGCATCGCGAAGGCGGAGCGGCGCGAGCGGGCCGAGGAACTCCTCGGTCTCGTACGGCTCCAAGGGGCGTACGGCAAGCGGGTGCACGAGCTGTCCGGCGGCATGCGCCAGCGCGTGGCGCTCGCCCGCGCGCTCGCGCAGGACGCCAAGATCCTGCTGATGGACGAGCCGTTCGCGGCGCTCGACGCGATCACGCGCGACGTCCTGCACGACGAGCTGACCCGCATCTGGAGCGAGACGAACGTCTCGGTCCTCTTCGTCAC
This sequence comes from Streptomyces longisporoflavus, assembly GCF_014649775.1. Taxonomy (GTDB): domain Bacteria; phylum Actinomycetota; class Actinomycetes; order Streptomycetales; family Streptomycetaceae; genus Streptomyces; species Streptomyces longisporoflavus. The sequence continues at coordinate 129,563 of NZ_BMTR01000008.1, forward strand.
GCACAACGTGCGCGAGGCCGTCCGCCTCGCCGAGCGCGTCGTGCTCCTCTCGTCGCGTCCGGGCCGGGTGGCGCACGAGTGGCGGGTCGACATCCCGCACCCGCGCCGCATCGAGGACTCCGCCGTGGCGGAACTGTCCGTCGAGATCACCGAACAACTGCGTGGGGAGATCCGCCGACATGGCCAGCACTGACACTCCGGTCGGCAAGACCGAGGTCGACAAGGGCGCGCGGGACGGCGGCAGAGACAGCAACCAGGACCTGGCGGGGCTCGAGGCGGGCCTGGACGCCCTGGACGCGGTCCAGTCCCGGCGCGTTCCCTTCCGCCAGACCTTCGTCAAGAAGATCCTGCCGCCGGTGACCGCCGTCGTGCTCGTCCTCGTGGTCTGGCAGATCCTGGTCTGGGCGAAGGTCACCGACTCCTACAAGCTGCCCGCGCCCTCCGTCGTCTGGGACGAGGTGGAGGAGGCCTGGCTGCAGGGCACGCTCCTGGAGTACATCTGGACGTCCGTCTCGCGCGGTCTGCTCGGCTTCCTGATGGCGCTGGCGATCGGTACGCCGCTGGGTCTGATCGTGGCCCGCGTGCGGTTCATCAGGGCGGCGATCGGCCCGATCCTGTCCGGCTTGCAGTCACTGCCCTCCGTGGCGTGGGTGCCGCCCGCCGTGATCTGGCTCGGGCTCAACGACCAGATGATGTACGCGGTGATCCTGCTCGGCGCGGTCCCCTCGATCGCCAACGGTCTGGTCGCGGGCGTCGACCAGGTGCCGCCGCTGTTCCTGCGGGCGGGCCGCACCCTGGGGGCGACGGGCCTGCGCCACACCTGGCACATCGTGATGCCCGCGGCGCTCCCCGGCTACCTTGCGGGACTGAAGCAGGGCTGGGCGTTCTCCTGGCGCTCGCTGATGGCCGCGGAGATCATCGCGCAATCCCCCGACCTGGGCATGGGGCTCGGCCAACTCCTGGAGGCGGGCCGCACGAACAGCAGCATGTCGCAGGTGTTCTTCGCGATCCTCCTCATCCTCGTCGTCGGCATCGCCATCGACCTGCTGATCTTCAGCCCCCTTGAGCGGCGCGTGCTGCGCAGCCGCGGACTTCTCGCGAGGAGCTGACCCACCATGTACGTCCGCCCCCTGCGCACCGCCCGCCCCGTCCTGCTCGTCGTCGCCCACGGCAGCCGCGATCCGCGGCATGCCGAGACCGTGCGCGCCCTGGTGCGCCGGGTGCGGGAGCAGCGGCCGGGGCTGCGGGTGGAGACCGGCTTCCTGGACTTCGACTCGCCCTCGGTCCCCGAGGTGCTCGAATCCCTGGACGCCGAGGGCGTACGTGACGTGATCGCGCTGCCCCTGCTCCTCACCCGGGCGTTCCACGCGAAGTCGGACATCCCCGCGGTCCTGAGCCAGGCGCCGCCCCGCCTGCGCATCCGGCAGGCGGCGGTGCTCGGCCCGTCCCCGCTGCTCCTGACCGCTCTGGACCAGCGTCTTTACGAGGCGGGCCTCACCCCCGCCGACAAGTCCTCGACCGGGGTCGTACTGGCCGCGGCGGGGTCATCGGACCCGGAGGCGATCGCAGTGATCGCTGAAATCGCGCGGGAGTGGCGGCACACCGGTTGGTGCGCCGTGCGGCCTGCGTTCGCCTCCGCATCTCTGCCCCGCACTCAGGACGCCGTGCGGGAGCTGCGCGGCCTCGGTGTGCGCAGGGTGGCGGTGGCGCCGTACGTCATCGCGCCCGGTTTCCTGCCGGACCGCATCGCGCGGGGCGCGGCCGACGCGGACGTCACCGCCCAAGTCCTCGGCGCATCGGCGGGGTTGGCGCGGCTCCTCGTGCAGCGCTACGACGAGGCGCGTGCCGAGTCCGGTGTGGTCGGGCGGGTGGCGCGGGTTCCCGTGCTGGCCTAGCTTGTGGGTTCATGACCCTTACCAGATCCCGGACGCTCTGGCTGCGCACCGAGCCCCTGCACGCAGTGCTCTACTTCGAGGAAGGCTGCCGCGATCTGGGCAGGGCACTGGGCCTCAAGGGTTTCTGGATGGGCTATTTCGCGGCCCGCACGGCTCCCATGGGCCCGATCGAGGCGGGCCCCGCGACGGCCTCGCTCGGTGTCTTCGCGCCCGACATGGTGGCCCGGGCTCTGCCCTCCGCCTGGCAGTACGTCTCGCCGGGCCGGATCGTGGAGGAGCGCGCGGCCTACACGGCCCGGGCCCTTCGCTCCCTGGTGCCCGGCATCGACGACCAGGCCATCGCCCTGTGTCCGCCCCTCGCCGCGATGGTCGAGGACGCACCCTCGCTCGCCCGCCCGCTGTTCGCGGCGAACCGCGACGTGAGCGACCGCACCGACCCGGTGCAGCGGCTGTGGCAACTGGTCACCTGCGTACGCGAGTTCCGGGGCGACGCGCATGTGGCCGCGCTCGCCGACCACGGTCTCGACGCCTGCGAGGCGGTGGTGCTCGCCGCCGCCACGGGCCGCGTGGACCCGGCAACCATCCGGCACGACAGGGGGTGGAGCGAGCAGGAGTGGGCGCACGCTGTGGACCGGTTGCGCGGGCGCGGCCTGGTGGACGGGGACGGACACGTCACCGAGCGGGGCCGCACGGAGCGTGAGCTGATCGAGGACGCCACGGACCGGCTCTCGGCCCGGCTGCTTCGCCCGCTCGCCGCCCGGGACGCGGACACGCTCCTGGCCGCCCTCGAACGCCCGGTGCGGCAGATCCTCGCGGCGGATCTCATTCCCTTCCCCAATCCGATCGGGCTTCCGCGGCCGACGGGCTGAGCGGGCCGGGCGGGGGGGCCGGGCCAATCTGGTTGCCGTGGTGCCGCCTCAGCCCCTACCGTCACGCCGATGACCCCCGTACTGCGTTCCGCACGCCTGAGCCTGTCCCCCTATGTCGCCGCCGACGAGGAACAGTTCGTCTCGCTGCTCCAGGACGAGGCCGTGGGCCGCTGGTTCGGGGACGGGATGCAGAGCGTGGACCAGACCCATGCGCTGTTCCGCCGGATCTTCGGTCTCGTGTACGCCGAGAACCAGTTCCCGGTGTGGGCGGTGCGGCACGAGGGCCGCTATATCGGGCACGCGGAGATAAAGCCGTCGCCCGAGAGCTGGCTCGACGGGCACGAGATCGTCTACGGCCTGTTCCGGGGCAGCTGGGGCAAGGGCCTCGGCACGGAGCTGGCCCGCCTGCTCACCTCCTACGGCCATGAGACGCTCGCCCTTCCAGAGGTGCACGCGACCGTGGACGCCCAGAACATCGCGTCCCTGACGGTCCTCAGGCGCCTCGGTTACACGCAGGGCCGTTCGGTGCCGGAGGACAACGGCCGCACCACGCTCCTGATGACCTCGGCGCTCAGCTGACCCCGAGGCCACCCATACCGGTGCGTTTCAGCTCGCTTCTGACCTCGCCACCAGCGCCAGCAGCTCGGACACCGGCATCGACCCCGCCTCGCGCCGCTCCCGCGCGAACGCGTTCGCCACGGTCTGCAACGCGTCGTTCACCGGCGTCGGCACTCCGTGCAGGCGCCCGAGCAGCGCGATCTCGCCGTTGAGGTAGTCCGCCTCGATGGTGCCCGTGCCCCGGCTCAGGCTCTGCCAGGAGGAGCCGCCGCCGCGCTTCGAGCCGTCGAAGGGCTCGAAGCTGACACGGTCGCCGCGGGCCTCCTTCTGCTCCTGCTCGCCCACCGCCTCGATACCGGCGGCGGCGAGCACCGCCTCGCCCTCGGCGCGGGCCCGCCGGTAGAGCGCGACGGCGTCGTCGCCGGCGAGTACGCCCGTGACGGCCTCGATGGAGTTGGCGAGATTGGCGAGCAGCTTCCCGTACTTCCAGCGCATCACGTCCGCCACGACGGGCGAGTGCAGCTTCGACTTCTCCAGGTCGGCGGAGATGAGACGGGCGGTGTCGTCCGTTCCCCCGGGGTAGCGGCCGAGGTGCAGGATGCCCGTGTACGGGGCACCCGCCGCGGAGACCGAGCCCGGCTCCACGTGGGTCGCGGGCAGCCAGACGCACATCCCGTACACCCGCCGGAAGCGGCGCAGCGCGATGCGTTCGCTCTCCACGCCGTTCTGCGCGCAGATCAGCGGAAGGACCTCGCCCGCCGTTCCGCCGCCCGCCACCGGACGCCCGCTCCAGGCGTCCAGGGCGGCCGCGCAGTCCTGTGTCTTCACGGCGAGGAAAAGCACGTCGTCCGCGTGCAGTTCGCCGAGCTCTTCGGGGGTCCGGACGACGGGCAGCCGGTGGACGATCGTCCCGTCGGCCGTCCTGACCCGCAGTCCGTTCTCCCGAACCGCCTCGTAGTGCGCGCCCCGCGCGACGAGGACCACGTCGTGGCCGCTCTCCGCGAGGCGTCCGCCCACCGTGCCGCCGATCGCCCCTGCTCCGATGATGATGTAGCGCATGGGGCCGAGCCTCGCACATCCGGCCGGGGAGTGATCAGGTTTCCGGCGTACCGTCGTCGGCGCTGAACGGCGTGCCCTGGTGGAACCAGAGCAGCCACTCGCCTTCGTACCGGCGCCACAGTGAACTGCGGTGCGCCGTACGCCCGTTGCTCTCGGTGTCGAACGTGAGGTGTACGACGTCGTCGGCGAGCTGGACGCCCCGCATCCGGGAGGTCATGATCGGGCGGCCGGTCCGGTGCGTGTTCTCGCTGAGCGCCTTGATGATCGACTCACGGTCCCAGGGGGTGCCGGAGGCGCCGAACTCGGTGAACTCCGGGTGCAGCAGCGCGGCGAGCAGGGCGGGCTGCGTACGGACCTCGGGGGCGAGCAGCCGGAGCTCGGCCTCGATGGCCGCCTCGACGGCGGGGGTGCGATCAGCCACGGTCCGGCTCCCGGGTGAGCTCCACCAGCTTGGCGACGGTGTTCCAGTTGCGGGACGTGGCGATGAGGCCCTTGAACAGGGCCGGGCGTGACAGGGCCTCGCCCAGCTTGGAGCGGCCGAGGCCGTCCGGCGCGTAGAGGTAGAGGGCGCGGTCGCCGAGCCGGAACTCCTCGGGCAGGAACGCCGCCCGGTCGATGTTGTCGAGCCGGGAGGCGTCGACCGGCTCGGAGAAGTACGTGACGTGGAGTTGCTTTCCTTCGAGGGAGGCCGCCGGGAAGGGGCAGGCGTCGGCGACCGCCTTCAGATAGGCACCGTCGCGCACCAGGACGTCCACGGCGAAGCCGAAGTGCCCCTCGATGGCCTCGCCCACCCGCGCGGCCAGGGTGTCCTCGTCGGCCGCCTCGCTGGTGAAGACCGCGTTACCGCTCTGCAGATGGGTGCGTACGTCGCCGAACCCCAGCCCGGAGAGCAGCGGCCGCAACTCCCCCATCGGCACCTTCTTGTTGCCGCCCACATTGATGCCGCGCAGGAGCGCCGCGTATGCCTTGACCGTCATCCGCACACCATAAGACGGCCGCCGCGCCCCGTGGGGGTGGGCGCGGCGGCCGCCTGTCCATTGGGTGTTGCCCGATCAGGTGTTACTCGACGACCTTGAGCAGCTTGTTGGGCGTGCCCTCGCTCGGGTTCGAGATCTTGTCCGCGGTCGCTCCGTCGGTCAGGGCCTTGGCGACGGCGTCCGGCTTGGCGTCCGGGTGGGCCGCGAGGTAGACGGCGGCGGCGCCCACGACGTGCGGGGTCGCCATCGACGTGCCGGAGATGGTGTTGGTGGCGTCGTCGCCCGTGTTCCAGGCGGACGTGATGTCCGAGCCCGGCGCGTAGATGTCCACGACCTTGCCGAAGTTGGAGAAGTCGGACTGCTCGTCGTCCTTGGTGGAGGAGGCGACCGTGATGGCCTCCGGCACGCGGGACGGGGAGCCCTGGCCGGCGTCCGAGGACTCGTTGCCGGCCGCGACCGCGAAGGTGACGCCGGAGGCGATGGCCTTCTGGACCGCCGCGTCGAGCGCTTCGTCGGCGCCGCCGCCCAGACTCATGTTGGCGACCGAGGGGCCCTCGTGGTTCTTGGTGACCCAGTCGATGCCGGCGACGACCTGCTCCGTGGTGCCGGAGCCCTGGTCGTCCAGGACGCGGACCGCGACGATCTTCGCCTTCTTGGCGACGCCGTGCGCCTCGCCGGCGATGGTGCCGGCGACGTGCGTGCCGTGGCCGTTGCCGTCGTCCGCGTTGTCGTCGTTGTCGACGGCGTCGAAGCCGGAGGTGGCGCGACCGCCGAAGTCCTTGTGGCTGACGCGGACACCGGTGTCGATGACGTACGCCGTGGCGCCCTCACCGGCCGCGTCCGGGTACGTGTACTTCTTGTCGCCCGCGGTGTCGTCCTGGTCGATGCGGTCCAGGCCCCACGACGGCGGGTTGTCCTGCGTCGCGTTGATGCTGAACTTCTTGGACTGGACGACCTTGCCGACGGCCGGGTCGGCGGCCAGACGCTTGGCCTCGGTCTCGCTGAGGCTCTTCGCCGAGAAGCCGTTGATCGCGGAGGAGTAGTTCCGCTTCAGCTCGCCGCCGTACTCCTCGGCGAGGTCGGACTTGGCTCCCTTGTCGGCCTTCTCGTCGAGCATGACGATGTAGCTGCCTGCGACGGCGCCCTTGGCGTCGGCTCCGTAGACCTTGCCCTCGGCGGGGGTTGCCGCACCGGCGAACGAGGTCGCGAAGACGGTGACGCCGGCCGCGGTGGCGGCGGTGGCTATCGCCGCGACGAGCTTCACCGAGCGGACACGCTTGTGAGTTGCCATGAAGAGGGGTCTCCTCGTGGTGCTTGTGGGGGGTATGTGGGGGGTTTCAAAACTTCACTGCAACGCCCCCCGAGATCCGGAAGATCTCCGGGCGTTGGGACGAAACCATGTCTGATTGACGCGCGCAGATCAATACCTACATACACCTGTGACTTGTTCAACAAGGTTCTGTAATAACAAATCGGGCCCCCGTCGGCAGATCGGACACCGCGGGGCCGAATCCCGTAAGTCGCCATAGATGTAAGGGGCTTGTGACGCCCCGGCCCGGCGGTGGCCGCGGTGGCTGCCGGACCCCCTGGGCATGAAAGAACGCCGGACGGGCTGGAGGTGTCCAGCCCGTCCGGCGTTCGGGGACGATGTCGGCGAAGGCGGTGGGGCCCTTACACCGTCGTCAGAACCTTGCGCTCCTCGAAGGAGTCGATGGTCCGCGTGAAGTCCCGCGTCGAGAGCAGCAGCTTGTAAATGATGGCGAGCTCGAAGACGAGGAGCAGCGCGCCGGAGACGATCGTCGCCGGAAGCACCACGTCGAACAGCGGGCCGATCATGAAGACGCCCATCTGGAACTCGATGCCGCTCACCAGGTGCGTACGAATCCGGTGCCGCAGCAGGAAGGAGCGCGCCCGCAGGTACGCGGGGAACTTGCCCCGGAACTCCTGGTGCAGGTCGATGACCTGCTTCTTGGGCGCGGGTGCGGCCCCGACGGCCTCGACGGCCTCCAGGGCCTCCACGGCCTCCACGGCCTCCACGGCCTCCGGAGTCTGCGGCACTCCCTGCTCCGCCCGCGTCTTCTGCAGGTCCTGCTCGATGTCGGCCTCGGGGTTGTCCCGCAGGAGGTCCTCCATGAAGGCGAGCTCGGCCTGGTTCTCGGCCCGGCGCGCCGCCCGCATGCGGCTCTTGATCTGCTTGCGCATGGTGTGCCGGATCTTGAAGATCTCGAGCCCGTTGATGTAGCGCAATGTGTCGAGGGCCACCACGGCGACCGCGGCCCAGATATAGAAGGCATCCCCGGTGCGGTGGAACTGTCCGCCCATCAGGGCCACCGCACACGCCATCACGCGAATCCGGTCGAAGACGAAGTCCAGCCAGGCGCCGAATACCGAACCGGTGCCGGTGAGGCGCGCGACCTTTCCGTCCATGCAGTCGAGGATGAAGCTGCAGTGGTAGACGACGGCGCCGACGACCAGCCACTGCCAGTCACCCATCGCGAAGAACGCCGCGGAGACGAGCCCCAGCAAGAACGCGCCCCAGGTGATCTGGTTGGGCGTGATCCGGGTCCGCATCGCCGTCCACCGCACGAGAGGCGTGGCGACCGGATCGACCAGAATCACGGTCCACCAGGCGTCTCGCTTCTTCTGGGTAATACGGCGCACCTCGTCGAGGGGCGGTATGTCTCGTCGCATGTGGGGTCAACTTCCTGGCGTTCGCGGAACGTTCACCTCACGCTAAGAAGCCATTGGTTCAACTTACAAGTAGCAGAGCGTGCAACCTTTCGGGTGGGGTAATGGTCGAACGGGCAAGACGAGTCAATACCTATGCCAGAACCACCCTGCGTTACCTGAGCGTTATCGAACGACAGGTATGTAACAGAATTGTCCGGGGTGCAACGGAATAGCGTTTTCAAGCATCGGGCTCGCGCCCGTCGGGGCGAATGCAGTACGCCCCGACGAGCCCGATCCGCGTCCCGACGGCCGCCGGCGTCACCTCCCGGCCGGCCCCGCCGCCTTCGCCAGCTCCTCCTCGATCAGGTCCGCCGCCCTCTTCGTGCCGCCCTCCCCCGCCATCCCGGCGCGTATTCCGGCCAGACGCCGCGCCACCTCCGGGTCGTCCGTCAGGGCGAGCACGGCGTCCCGCAGCGTCCGGGCGGTGACCTCCTCCATCGGTATGTGCCGGGCCACCCCGAGCGCCTGGAGCATGTCCGCGTTGCCGAACTGGTCGACGGCCTGCGGCACCGCGACCATCGGCGTCGCGGTGGCGAGTCCTTCCTGGCTGCCGCCCGCGCCGGCGTGCGTGATGAAGGCATCGGCCTGCTTGAGGACCGCGAGCTGCGGGACCCACTGGCGGACCTCCACGTTCCGGGGGATGTCCCCCAGTTCGCCCGCCTCGACGTGCTTGCCGACCTGGAGCACCACATGCCAGCCGGGCAGATCCCCGAACGCCTTGACGCACTCGCGATAGAAAGCGGGCTGCTTGGTGAAGGACGAACCGAGCGAGACGAGCAGCACCTTCTCCGCGTCGGCAGGACGCCGCCAGTCGCCCTGCGCCGAGCGGTCGCCCTGGCAGGCGCCGACGAATGTGTGCACCGTCTCGTCGACCCGGTCGGCGTTCGGCTGGAGCGCCTTGGGGATCAGGACCAGCGAGCGGGGCGGGCGGCCGACGAAGGAGTCGGGGTCCTGAGTGACACCGTTCTCCTCCAGCCAGGCATGGAAGCGCGCGTAATACGCCTTCCCGCGCTCGGTTTCCTTCAGCTCGGCGTACATCGGCTCCGAGACCTCTTCCTCATAGCCGTCCCAGGCCACGAGGTTCGGTGAGAGCGAGATCTCGGGCACACCCCAGCGGCGGGCGAGCACCCGCGCGGGATACGAGGTGATGTCGTGCAGGACGAGGTCCGGCTCGTCGCCCTCGTACGCCGCCGCCAGCTGCGGCAGCGTCTCGATCCCCTCGGTGAGGAACGGTTCGATGTTGTCGATCAGTTCGGTGCCCCAGGCCTCGGGGTCGTCGTCCGGGCCCGGCAGCGTCGTCTCGAAGAGCACGGGCTCGGCGCCGGTCTCGGCGACCTTCCCGGCGAAGAGCGGCGGGATCGCGTACGTCACGCGGTGGCCGCGGGCGACGAGCTCACGGATCACTTCGAGGCTCGGGTTGACGTGCCCGTGCGCGGCGATGGAGAACATGGCGATATGGGCACGCTGGCGTGAGGTCATGTCCGGAACCTTAAACGAGACGAGACGTCTCGTGCAACCGGATGACCTGTCCGACGCGGCCGACTCCGCGATGTGCCTATCTCTGGTACCGCGCCAGCACCAGGTTTCCGTCCTCCACCAAGCGCTCGCGCAATTCGTCCGGACCGATCGCCCCGCTGTAGTACTCCTGGAGTGCCGGGGTGGCCACCTTGTCCTTCCACTCCGGATAGCCGCGCACGGACTGCGCGGGCGCCGGGCGCAGACCCTCGGCGAGGGCCGTGCCCGCGGCCCAGTCGTCCTTCTTCGTGCGCAGGGCGGGATCCTTCAGCGCCTCCTTGCCCGTCGGCAGCATCCAGTCGCCGCGCGCGAGTTTCACCATGTTGTCCGGCTGCAGGAAGAAGTCGATGAACTCGGCCGCCTCCTTCTTGTGCGGGCTGTCCTCGGAGACGGACAAGGTCTGCGGGCTGACGCCCTGCGCGAGGCCCTCCGCTCCGGCCGGAGCGGGAAGCACCTGCCAGTCGAAACCCTTCGGCGCCTGCTGGACGATCTGCTGGCGGTAGGAGAAGCCGAGCGGGACCATCGCGTACTTCCCGCCGAAGAAGCCGGGCAGCGTGTCGGAGCCGCCCATGCCCAGGGTGGTTCCGGACGCGCTCTTGTCGGTGTTGACCTGGTCGTGGACCGTACGCGGCATGATCTCGTCGGCCGCCTCGAAGCGGACGTCGACCTTGCCGTCCTCGCCCCGGTGGAACATCTTTCCGCCGGTCGACAGCGAGAGGTTCAGCGTCGCGGACACCGGCTCCTTGAGCGGCCAGGCCACGCCGTACTTCCCGTCCTTGCCGTCGCCCAGCTCCTTGCTGACCGAACGGAACTCCTCCCAGCTCCACGGTTTGTCGGGGGTGGGAATCCGCACGCCCGACTTCTTGAGCCACTTCGCGTTGGCGATCAGGACCCGGGGCTCCTGGAGGAAAGGCACTCCGTAGACCTTGCCGTCGAACGTCGCCGTCTGCCAGCTGCGCTCGGGGATGTCGGACTTGAGGCGCTCGGGGAGCAGCTCGCCGATGTCCGCGAGATACCCGCCGTACGCGAAGTCGGCGAGGTCGTCCGAGGCGTCGTGGATGATGTCGGGCGCCTCGCCGCCCTCGAAGGAGGTCAGCAGCTGGTCGTGGACGCTGTCCCAGCTGCCCTGCACGTATTCGACGCGGACATCGGGGTGGGTTTCGTTCCACTCCTCGACGAGGGCCTTGTTGGCGTCGACGGACTCCTTCTGCCAGGCCAGGGACTGGAACTGGAGCGTGATCTTCCCGTCGTCGTCGCCCGAGTCGCCGCTGCAACCGGTGAGCAGCAGCGCGAGCGCCAGGCCGGCGGCGGTCACGAGACGTGGTGCTGCGCGCATCAGGCCTTCACCGCCCCTGCCAGCATGCCGCCCGTGATCCGCTTCTGGATGATCGCGAAGATGACGAGCGAGGGGATGGTCGCGAGGAACGCGGCCGCGGCGAGCGGCCCGAGGTCCGCGACGCCCTCGGTGCCGATGAAGCGGTTGAGGATGACCGGCAAGGTCTGCTTCTCCGGGGTCTTGAGCAGGACGAGCGCGAAGAAGAACTCGTTCCATGCGGTGATGAAGGCGAACATCGCCGTGGCGACGATGCCGGGGGCGAGCAGCGGCGCGACCACCGAGACGAAGGTGCGCACCTTGCTCGCGCCGTCGACCGCGGCCGCCTCTTCGAGTTCGGTGGGCACGGCGCGGACGTACCCGACGAGCATCCACAGCGCGAAGGGCAGCGACCACACCACATAGACCATGATCAGGCCGAGCAGCGAGTTGATCAGGTGCAGGTTCTTCAGGATCAGGAACAGCGGGATGATGATCAGGACGAAGGGGAACGCCTGACTGATCACCACCCAGCCCGTCGCCGCCTTCGAGACGCGATTGCGGTGCCGCGCCATGACGTACGCCATCGGGGTCGCGATGACGACCGCGATCAGGGAGGCGCTGAGCGCCGCGACCAGGGAGTTGCCCGCGGCCCGGAGCAACGGCTGCTCGTCGAAGGCCTGCCGGAAGTTCTCCAGGGTCGGGTTCTCGGGAATCCAGGTGGGATTCAGGCTGCCCAGTTCCCGCGCGGGTTTGAAGGCCGTGGAGATCAGCCACAGGAACGGGAAGGCGAGGAAGACGAGATAGGCGGCGAGCGCCGCGTACTGCGCGGTGCGCGTGGACTTCTTCGTACGCATCATGACTCGTCGGCTCCCTTCAGACGGCCGACGAGGTAGAAGGCGAGGATCACGGAGATCACCGCGACCATCACGCAGCCCATGGCGGCGGCATAGCCGAACTGGCCGTAGCGGAAGGCCTCTTCGTAGGCGAAGAGCATGGGAAGGCGGGTGCGGCCGCCGGGGCCGCCCTGGGTGAGGACGTAGACCAGGGCGAAGGAGTTGAAGTTCCAGATGAAGTTGAGCGCCGTGATGGCGAGGGCGATCGGCTTGATGGCGGGCCAGGTGACGGTACGGAAGCGGCGCCAGGCGCCCGCGCCGTCCATCGCGGCGGCCTCGTGCAGTTCGCGCGGGGTGTTCTGCAGCCCGGCGAGCAGCGCGACAGTGGTCTGCGGCATGCCCGCCCAGACGCCGACGACGATCACGGCGAGGAGCGCGGTGGAGGTGCCGGTCAGCCAGTCCGTGCCCTCGCCGAGGCCGAGGTCGGACATCGTCTCGTTCAGGACGCCCGCGTCCGGGTGGTAGACGAGCCGCCACATGATGCCGACGACCACCTCGGGCATCGCCCAGGGAATGATCGCGAGCGCCCGCGCCAGCCAGCGCATCCGCAACGGCTGGTTGAGCAGCAGGGCGAGGCCGAGCGCGAGGAAGAACTGCGGCACGGTGACGCCGAACGCCCAGATCAGGCCGATGCGGAACGAGTCCCAGAACAGCGTGTCGTGCAGCAGGTCCTGGAAGTTGAGGGCGCCGATCCACTGGGTCGGCTCGGTTCGGCCCGACTGGGAATCGGTGAACGCGAGCACGATGCCGTAGAGCAGCGGACCCACGCTGAGGATCAGGATCGGGATCAGTGCGGGAAGGACCAGGAACCAGGCGCCGTGGTCCGTGCCTCTGCGGGCGGACGCGCCTTTCGCTGACCGCTTCGTTGCGGTCGCCAATGTCACGGAATCGGCTCCTTTGGGCGGCTCATCGGGGTTTGGCCGCCCAGGCGGCCCCCGTCATCGTGCTGATGGGATCTTGATACGTCAAGCAGCTGCGCAGGCCGAGCAGCCTCTTGGCCTGTGCAAATGGGAGACTGTGCCGGCGAACGGAGCGAGCGGTGCGGGAGGCAACGGATGGACGAGGCGCGGGCGAGGGACGTACTGAGCGCGGCGGGACTCGGGCGGGACGCGGCGCTGCTCGCACTCGGCGAGAACGCGGTGTTCGCCGACGGCGAGTCGGTGGTCAAGGTCGGGCGTGCGGCGCCCGGGCTTCTCGACCGTGCGCGGCGTGAGTTGCGCGTCGCGCGGTGGCTGGAGGAGTCGGACGTGCCCGCGGTGCGGGCGGCCGAGGCCGAGCCCCGTCTGGTGGACGGGCATCCGGTGACGGTGTGGCAACGGCTGCCCGAGGCCGTGCGTCCGGCCGAGCCGCGTGACCTCGCCGCGCTCCTCCGCCTCGTGCACGCCCTTCCCGCACCCGGCTTCGAGCTGCCACGGCGCGAACTCCTCGGCGGGGTCGAGCGCTGGCTGCGGCTGGCCGGCGACACGATCGACGTCGAGGACGCGGACTATCTGCGCGAGCGCAGGGACGGCTTCGAGGCGGCGGCGTCGGCGCTCACCCCCCGCCTCGCTCCCGGCCCCATTCACGGCGACGCCCTCCCCCGCAATGTCCTCGTGGGCGCGGACGGTCCGGTCCTGGTGGATCTGGAGACCTTCTCCGCCGACCTGCGGGAGCACGATCTCGTGGTGCTCGCGCTCTCGCGCGACCGGTACGGACTGCCGGACGAGGCGTACGACGGGTTCGTCGCGGAGTACGGCTGGGACGTACGGGAGTGGGAGGGGTGCGCGGTGCTCCGGGGCGCGCGGGAGACGGCCAGCTGTGCGTGGGTCGCACAGCACGCTCCCGGCAACCCGAAGGCCCTTGCCGAGTTCCGCCGCCGGGTCGCCTCGCTGCGTGACGGGGACACCGGCGTGCGGTGGTACCCCTTCTGAAGTGTGCCGGACGCCGCCGGAGGCCTCAGACTCCGGACGCGGACTCGCTGAACTGCTCCCGCAGCGGCCAGGTACCGTCCACCACGGCTTCCTGCTGCCCCTTGGACCGCAGGAATTTCTGGAAGTCCGCCGCCCACTGCGCATACCAGTCGATCTGGCGGCGGTGCAGCTCCGCCGGGCCGAAAGCGGCCAGCTTGGGGTGGCGGTCGGCTATCGCCGCGGCCAGGCGGGCGGCGGCCAGGGCGTCCGACGTGGCGTCGTGGGCGGACTCCAGGCGCACGCCGTACTCCGTGCAGACCGCTTCGAGGTTCCGCTTGCCCTTGCGGTAGCGCTCGACGGAGCGGTCGATCGCGTACGGGTCGATGACCGGGGCCGGTTCCGCGCCGCCCAGGCGCTCGCGCAGGGACGGCAGGCCGTGCCGGTGCAACTCGGCGGAGAGCAGGGTCAGGTCGAAGGTGGCGTTGTAGGCGACGACCGGGACGCCCGACAGCCAGTACGACACGAGGACCGCCGCTATCGCGTCGGCGACTTCCGACGCCGGTCTGCCGTGCGCCGTGGCGCGTTCGTTCGAGATGCCGTGCACCGCGACGGCCTCCGCCGGGATCTCGACCCCCGGGTCGGCGAGCCATTCCTTGCGGCCCAGTGTCTCGCCGGCCCTGATCTCGATCACCGCCGCCGTGACGATGCGTGCCGTGTACGGATCCGTCCCGGTCGTCTCCAGGTCGAAACCGATCAGCAGCTCCCGGTGCCAGCCCATGGCCGCCCCCTTCTCTGTGGTGCTTTCCCCCATTGACCACCACGATCCCACGCGCCACTGACAATCCGAGGCGCGCGTTCCGGTTAGTGCCTGCGCATGCCGTCCCGGCCTCTCAAGACACCGGCCGCGAGTCCGCCCAGGCCAGCTCGAACTCCTCCCGGTACGTCTCGAAGAGTCCGTTCTCGTCCGTCTCGTCCGCCTTGACCACCCGGCGTCCGCCGCGCAGCACGAGCACCGGCGCCTCCATCCCCCGCGTCCTTCGCAGATACGACTGGACGACCGCGATGCCGTCCGCGCCGTCCCCGTCGACCAGATACGCGGTGAAGCGCGGCGTCTCGTCGAAGACCTGGATCTCGAAGGCGCCCGGATCGCGCAAACGGGCCCGCACCCGGCGCATGTGCAGGATGTTCATCTCGACGCTGCGGCTCAGCTCGCCCCGCTTCAGGCCCAGTTCGCGCTCCCGGCGCTTGACCGCGCTGCTGGCCGGGTTGAGGAAGAGCAGCCGCACCCGGCAGCCCGACTCCGCGAGGCGCACGAGGCGGCGTCCGGAGAAGTTCTGGACCAGGAGGTTCAGGCCTATCCCGATCGCGTCGAGGCGGCGGGCGCCGCCGAAGAGGTCCTCGGCGGGGAACTGCCGCAGGAGCCGCACCCGGTCCGAGTGGACGCCGACCACGTCGGCGTACCGGTCGCCCACCAGGGACTCGACGGCGTCGACGGGCAGCCGGCGCGCGGACGGCGTGTCGGTGCCGGCGCCGAGTATGTCCAGGAGCTTCGCCGAAGCGCGCTCGGCCTGGGCGAGCACGGCGGTGGACAGCGCGCGGTTGCGCGAGACGACGTTGCGCGTGACTTCCAGCTCGTCCAGGGCGAGTTCGACGTCCCTGCGGTCGTCGAAGTACGGCTCGAAGCAGGGCCAGTGCTGCACCATCAGCTCGCGGAGCTGGGGCAGCGTGAGGAAGCTGAGGACGTTGTCGTCGGCCGGGTCGAGCAAGTAGCCCTTGCGGCGGCTGACTTCGCGTACGGCGACGGCCCGCTGGACCCATTCCTGCCCGGCGGGTCCCGCGGCGGCGACCACCCAGTCGTCGGCGTGGACCGGTTCGTAGATGGGGCGCAGAACAGCGGCCACGACCGCGCGCAGCCGCTGTTCCACGAGATTCAGCCAGATGTAGGCCCGCCCGGCGCGCTGGGCGCGTGTGCGCACCTCGCGCCAGGCGTCGGCACCCCAGTCCAGTTCGGGTCCGATCTGAGATCCCATCTCCATCGGCCGCGCCAGGGACACCGCTCCGGGCGGGCCGTCCGCGGAACTCCCCTCGTGACCCTCGTCACCAGGGGGCAGTTCCCGCCCTCCCGAGCTCACCCAGCGCACCCCTTCCGCTCCCCCGGAGCCTCCCCCGTTCAACGATCAAGGAAGGGTACTCCGGGAGCGGCGGCCGGTGCAGCAGGATGGAGAGGGTGCTTTCTCAACTACCGCACGCCTGTATGGCCGTTCTGGTCGGCGAGGTCGGCGGGAGTGAGCGGATTCATAGCGGTCACGTCACGCGGGGCGAGCGAGAAGCCCTGCCAGTGGACCGGCATGGGCTGCTGGTCCTCGTCCCGCGCGATGTGGTGGAAGCCGATGTTGACCCAGGTGATCGGGTGCTTCAGCGTCTGGCCGTTGACCCATTTGTCCACGCTCTTGGGCCCGCAGTTCTCGGAAAGATTGTCGCTGGTGTACTTCTCGCACTTCTTGTACTCGGTGAAGTACACGTCGTGGTTGCTGTAGTTGCGTCCGGGGTGCTTGACGGTGTGACCGGGCACGATCTCGTACGACCGCTTGTGGCCGTCCGCGTTCTTGCCCGCCGCGCTCACCACGCGCCACCAGCGCATGCCCTTGACGTCGCCGATGAGTTCCTTGGTGACGGGGGTGCGGGTCGTCTTCGTCTTCGGGTTGCCGTTCCCGGTGGGCGGCGTCACCTTGGAGTCGTACTGCTCGACCTTGGCCTTCGGGGAGCCGTCGAGGCCGAAGTTGAGGCGCCAGGAGACGTTGTGGCTGTGGCTCTCCGCGTAGTCACGGGCGCCCTTGCCGATGGGCCAGCCGCGGCCGTCGGTTCCGTTGTAGTCCTCGGGTGCGAGGCTGCCGGTCGCGCCGACGTTCGAGCTGATCACGCCGTCCGACGAGAAGCGCCACTCGGTGATGTACTCGTACCAGGACGCCTGGTTGACGGTGTAGACGAGCAGGTCCTTGCCCTGCGCCTGGTAGACCTTGCCGGGGTTCGAGTAGAGGTCCGGGGTCATGCGGTAGGCGTGCCCACGCGCGCGCGTGGTGGTGCACAGGCCCTTCACCTTGCCTCCGGGTATGGGCGAGGAACTGCCGACCTTGACGGTCTTGATGGTGCCGCCGGGGCACTCGGAGGGCTTCAGCGGGACGAGGTCCGTGCCGAAGGTGGCGCCGGTGAGGTCCTGGTACTCGTTCTCGCCGTCGTCGTAGGGCACGTGCACCTGGGCGAGCCGTGCGCTGGTGAGGACGGGGATGGGCTTGGGCTCGTTCTTCGGCTGGTACGAGATGTTGTCGAGCACGAGGCCGGCGTTGGTGTTGTAGTGCCAGCACATGCGCCAGGTGGTGCCGCCGTCGACGGTCTGTTCGATGCGGTAGTCGGCGCTGCACGCCGGGGCGGCGGCAGCGGGGGCGTCCTTGGCGGCGTTCTGGGTGGCGCCCGCCGGGCCTGCGGCGGCGACGGCGGTGCCCAGGAGCGCGGTGACCGCAAGGCCGATGGAGACGCGCTTGCGGGCGCGCCCAAGTCTGTTCACGAGCATGCGAGATGACTCCCTTGTACGGAAGTGAAGGAGCGCGGGCAGGTGGTCCCCGCCGCTGCCGCTCAGCGGAGGCGGGTGACGGTGCGGTCGCTCAGGTCGACGATCAGGTCACGGGTGTCGATCCAGGGGCCGTTGACGACCTTGCTGACGACGCTGAGGCACCGGTGTTCGCCGCACTCGGCGAGCGGGGCCGGCAGCTTCTCGACGGTCTCCTTGTGGAAGACGAAGGCGCTGAGCGTCAGCTGGTCCGGCGAGGTGAGCTCCTTGCCCATCGCGTCCTTGTAGTCGCTCTTGAGGTCCTTGCCGAGCGGGTCGGCGATCAGCAGCTGAGCCGCCTCGCGCAGTTCTTCCCTGGCCGCCGGCGGCTGGACGCCGTGCGAGGTGTCGGTGTCCTCCACCTTGCCCGTGTCGAGGTTGACCGTCTTGGTGACCAGCGCGTCGGACTTGTAGTCGTAGTAGACGATCTCCGCGCGGCGCGGCCTCTCGGGGTCGAGGGCCTCGGTCGGGTCCGCCTCGCTGAGGTTGCTCGCGAGGAGCTGCGGGCCGCGGTCGCCCTCCACGTCACGGGCGGACCTGCGGAGATTGCCGGTCATGGCGATCTGCTCGGCCCGCTTCATCTCGTCGTCGGTCAGCGGGTCGCTGCCGATGCCCTTGTCGCCCTCTTCGGGCGCTGCCTCGACGACCCCGTCCTTCGGGATCGCGTTCTGCTGTGCCGCTCCCGCGGCCGCGCTGCGGTCCTGGCCCCGGGACTCCCCCGCCCCGGCCGAGTCCGGCAGCGTGATTCCTGCCATCACGGCGGTGGCTGCCACGGCGACCGCCGTACCGGCCACTACCTTCCCCAGATGGCGTCTGACTATTTCGCGCACATCCCCCCCAATTTCCCCTGTTGCCCCACTTATGGGCATGACAAGTGTGTGGTCGGCCGGTTAGACGGTCTCAACTCCTGCGTGGTTGCTCCACTTTCGGGGAGACTCTCGCCAATGTGACCCCGGGCCGAGGGGGCGGTAGTGGAAGAGTCGGATGCATGCAGGTGTGGCCAGGGCAGGCGTATCCACTCGGTGCGACGTACGACGGCGCCGGCACGAACTTCGCGGTCTTCTCCGAGACCGCCGACCGCATGGAGCTCTGTTTGTTGCACGACGACGGCTCGGAGACAGCCGTCGAGCTGCGTGAATCCGACGCGTTCGTGCGGCACGCGTACCTGCCCGGCGTGATGCCGGGCCAGCGGTACGGCTTCCGTGTGCACGGGCCCTACGAACCCGAGCAGGGGCACCGCTGCAACTCGGCGAAGCTGCTGCTCGATCCTTACGCCCGGGCGGTCAGCGGCCGGGTCGACTGGGGAGAGGAGGTGTACGGCTACCGGTTCGGCGCCCCGGACAAACGCAACGACTTGGACTCCGCGCCGCACATGATGACCTCCGTGGTGGTCAATCCGTACTTCGACTGGGGCGACGACCGCCCGCCCCGCACCCCGTACAACGAGACCGTCCTCTACGAGGCCCACGTCAAGGGCCTGACCATGCTGCACCCGGATCTTCCCGACGAGCTGCGCGGGTCGTACGCGGCGCTCGCGCATCCGGCGATCATCGAGCACCTCACGCAGCTGGGCGTGACGGCTCTCGAACTGATGCCGGTGCACCAGTTCGTGAACGACCACCGTCTTGTCGACATGGGCCTGAACAACTACTGGGGCTACAACACGATCGGCTTCTTCGCGCCCCACAACGCCTACGCCTCCTGGGGCGACCGGGGCGAGCAGGTCCTGGAGTTCAAGCAGGCGGTGAAGGCGCTGCACGAGGCGGACATCGAGGTGATCCTCGACGTCGTCTACAACCACACGGCCGAGGGCAACCACCTGGGCCCGACGCTGTCCTTCAAGGGCCTGGACAACGCCTCGTACTACCGCCTCATGGATGATCCCCGCTACTACATGGACACCACGGGGACCGGCAACTCCCTCCTGATGCGGTCGCCGCACGTGCTTCAGATGATCATGGACTCGCTGCGGCACTGGGTCACCGACATGCATGTGGACGGCTTCCGCTTCGATCTCGCGGCGACGCTCGCCCGGCAGTTCCACGAGGTGGACCGGCTTTCGTCGTTCTTCGACCTCGTGCAGCAGGACCCCGTGGTGAGCCAGGTGAAGCTGATCGCCGAGCCGTGGGACGTCGGGGAGGGCGGCTACCAGGTCGGCAACTTCCCGCCGCTGTGGACCGAGTGGAACGGCATGTACCGCGACACCGTGCGCGACCTGTGGCGGGGCGAACCGCGCACCCTCGCGGAGTTCGCGTCCCGGCTCACCGGCTCGTCCGACCTCTACCAGGACGACGGGCGGCGCCCTCTGGCGTCGATCAACTTCACCACCTGCCACGACGGTTTCACGCTGCACGACCTCGTCTCGTACAACGACAAGCACAACGAGGCCAACGGCGAGGACAACCAGGACGGCGAGAGCCACAACCGCTCCTGGAACTGCGGCGCGGAGGGCCGGACGGACGACCCTCAGATCCTGGAGCTGCGCGAACGGCAGATGCGCAACTTCATCGCGACGCTGATGCTCTCGCAAGGCGTCCCCATGCTCAGCCACGGCGACGAGTTCGCCCGGACGCAAGGGGGCAACAACAACGCCTACTGCCAGGACAACGACATCGCCTGGGTGCGCTGGCCGGAGGGCGAGAACGCCCAGCTGGAGTTCACGCGCGCGATGGCGTGGCTGCGGCGCGATCACCCCGTCTTCCGGCGGCGGCGGTTCTTCCACGGCCGTCCGGTCGAGGGCACGCACGACGAGCTCTCGGACATCGCCTGGTTCACGCCCGAGGGCGACGAGATGACGCAGGAGGACTGGGACGCCTCGCACGCGCGGGCGCTGACGGTGTTCCTGAACGGCAACGCCATCTCCGAGCCGGGCCCGCGCGGCGAGCGGATCACCGACGACTCGTTCCTGATGATGTTCAACGCGTCGGCGCACCCGCTGGAGTTCGTGATTCCGGTCAATCACGGCCGCCAGTGGCAGGTGGTCGTGGACACCGCGCAGGCGGAGGGCGTGCCACCGGACACGGGGATGAAGGCGGGGGCCGGTGAGCGCCTGACACTGACCGACCGCAGCCTCATCGTCCTGCGGCGCCCTGCCTGACCGGAGGTGCGTCGTTCGCGCCGCCGTCCGCCCCGGGGCGGGCGGCGAGCGCGACGAGGAACGCGACGGCGGCGGCCGCGCTGCCGAGGGCGAACGCCGCGCCGGGGCCGTACGACTCGGCAAGGCGTCCCGCGACGGCGAGCGTGACCGCCTGGCCGCCCACGAAGGCGCTCGCGGCGAACGTCATCCCCTCGGCGAGCCGCCCCGTCGGGCAGGAGCGCTCGGTGAGCGCGAAGCCGGTGATCAGGTTGGGTGCGTAAACGGCGCCGAACACGGTCACCACGACGTACAGGCCCGTCATGCCGTCCGCCCAGACCAGCGGCAGGGAGAGCAGCGCCGCGGCGGCCGTCGCCACGCGCCAGCGCGCGTGCAGACCGAAGCGCTCGGGCAGCGCGGCCATGGACAGGCCCACGACGGCGCTCATGACGCCCATGGCGGCGTAGACGAGCCCCGCCTGGCCCGGCTGCCCCAGCTCCTCGGTGCGCGCCGTGACGCCCGCTCCGCAGGCGCCGAGCAGCACGCCCAGGAGGACGAGCCCGACGCGTACGACGATCACCTCGCGCGGCAGACGCCGCCGGACGCCACGCGCGCGTGCCCCCTGCGCCGCGCGGGCCGCCCGCACGGTCCTTCCCGTGGGGTGCAGGGCGAAGCCGGAGCCGCAGACGGCGACCAGGAGCGCCGCCGCCCCGAAGGCGTACGCCGGATGGCCCGCGACGGCCGCGAGGCCCACCAGGGCGGGGCCGAGCACGAAGGACAGCTCGTCCATGGTGCTCTCCAGGGACAGCACGGTGTTGACCAGGCGGTCGTCACCGCCCGCCCCGCGCACCAGCGGGACGGCGCGGGCGCGGGCCAGCGGGCCGATCCCCGGGATGCTCGCCCCGGCGAGCACCGCGAGGACGACGAGCGCGGGCGTGGGCAGCCGCAGGACGGCGCCGAGCGTGTACACCGCGATCGCCACGGCGTTGAGCAGCGAGAAGCCGAGGACGACCGGGCGCTGGCCGCACCGGTCGGCGAGGCGGCCGACGAACGGGCCCATGGTCACCTGGCCGAGCGCGAGCGCGCAGGCGACCACGCCTCCCGTGGCGAGCGAGCCGCTGGTCTCGGTGACCAGGAGGACGCTGCCGAACTGGATCATGGCCACGGGGAGCCTGCCGAGGAACGAGATCACCGGCAGGAGCGCTCCGGTGTGCCCGATCACTTCCCGGTAGGTGTCCGGGAATCGTCGTACGCCGGACGCGTCACGTCCGGTCTGTTCCGCTGCGGCCATCGTCCGACGCTAACGACGCCCGGGCCGCCACACGCATGAGTCGATGGCACGAAAGCCCTCCGGGCGGGTACGTAGGTTCGCATGACGCCTGAGCGCTCGGAGCCCGCGGTGCCGCCACCGCCCACCGCCACGTACCGGCTGCAGCTCCAGCCGGAGTTTCCGTTCGCGGCCGCCGAAGCGGCCGTCCCGTACCTGGCCTCTCTCGGAGTCTCGCACCTGCACCTGTCGCCGGTGCTCGAAGCCGTCCCGGGGTCCACGCACGGCTATGACGTCGTGGACCACGCGCGCGTGCGTGACGAGCTGGGCGGCGAGGAAGGACTGCGGGCCCTGTCGCGCACCGCGCGGGCGCACGGGCTCGGCCTCGTCGTGGACATCGTGCCCAACCACATGGCGGCAGTGCCCCGGCACAACCACGCCCTCTGGGAGGTCCTGCGCGAGGGCCCCGACTCGCCCTTCGCCCGGTGGTTCGACATCGACTGGGACGCGGGCGGCGGCCAGGTGCTGCTGCCGGTGCTCGGGCGCGGGGTCGGGGACGAGCTGGAGCGCCTGCGGGTCGACGGGGACGTGCTGCGCTATCACGAACACGCGTTCCCCATCCGTGCGGGCACCGAGGAGCTGCCGTTGCCGCGGCTCCTCGACGCCCAGTGGTACCGCCTCGCGTGGTGGCGGCTGGCCCGTACGGAGCTCAACTACCGCCGCTTCTTCACCATTTCGGACCTCATCGGAGTGCGGGTCGAGGACCCGGAGGTGTTCGACGCGACTCACGCGAAGATCCTGGGACTGCTGCGGGAGGGGGTCGTGGAAGGGCTGCGGATCGACCACCCCGACGGTCTCGCCGATCCGGGGGCCTACCTCCAACGGCTGCACGAGGCCACCCGCGGGCGGTGGACGGTCGTCGAGAAGATCCTCGGCGACGGCGAGCAGCTGCCGGCCGCGTGGCCCGTCGCGGGCACCACCGGGTACGACGCGCTGCGCCACCTCGACGGCCTCTTCACGGACCCGGCGGGGGCCGGCGGACTCCTCGGGCAGTACCGCAGGTTCACGGCACCTCCGGTGGACCGGGGCGGCGACTGGGGGGCGACGGTGCGGCGCGCCGCGTACAAGGTGCTCACCCATGAACTCGCCGCCGAGACCGACCGCCTCACGCGCGAGGCGACCGCCCTGTGCGCAGGGGACCCCGCGCTGCGCGACCACGCGCCGTGGGCGCTGCGCACCGCACTCCAGGAGCTGCTCGTACGGCTGCCCGTCTACCGGCCCTACGTCTCCGGGGGCGTCGAACCGGCCTCCGTCCTCACCGTGGGGGCCGCCGAAGAGGCCAAGGCGGCCTTCGCCGTGCGGGAGGAGGCCGAGGCGGTGGACGTCGTACGGGATCTGGTCCTCGGGCGGCTCGGGTCCGGGCCCGCGCTCGACGGCTTCCGGGCGCGGTTCGCGCAGACCTCGTCGGCGCTGCGGGCCAAGGCGGTCGAGGACACGGCGTTCTACCGGCACGCACCGCTCCTCTCGGCGGCCGAGGTGGGCGGCTCGCCCGAGCGTCCCGCGGTGTCCCCGGAGGCGTTTCACGCCTACTGCACGCGCGTGCAGCGCGACTGGCCCTACGCGGGCACGGTGCTCACCACGCACGACACGAAGCGCAGCGCCGACGTACGGGCGGGCATCTCCGTCCTCACGCAGTGCCCGGAGCGGTGGGCCGACCTCCTGGTCGAGGTGACCGAGCAGACCGCGCGCGCGGGGGGCGCCTCGGCGCCGGACCCGCAACTGGCGTGGGCGGCCTGGCAGACGGCCGTCGGCTTCGGCTTCCCCTACGACGAACGGCTGCAGAAGGCGCTGCTCAAGCACGTGCGCGAGGCGGGCCTGCACACGAGCTGGACCGAGCCGAACGAGGCTTACGAGAAGGCCGTGACGGCGTTCGTGGAGGCGGGCCCCTGCGGGCCGCCGCTCTACACCGTCGCGGAGTTCGCCGGCGCCCTGCGGCCCCATGTGCGGGCCAATCTCCTCGGCGCCGCGCTGCTCCAGCTCGCGATGCCCGGGGTGCCCGACCTCTACCAGGGCACGGAGAACGAGTACCGGGCCCTGGTGGACCCGGACAACAGGCGGCCCGTGCGGTTCCAGCCGCATGTCCTGGAGCACCTGGAGCAGCACCGTGACCGCTGGGACCTCTCCGAGGAGAAGCTGGCCGTCACGACGACCGCGCTGCGCCTTCGCAGGCGGCGCCCGGAGCTGTTCGGCGGCGCGGCGACGTACGAACCGCTGGCGGCCCGGGGACCCGGCGCCGCGCACTGCGTGGCCTTCTCGCGCTCCGGAGAGGTGATCGCGGCGGTGACCCGGCTTTCGCTGCGCCTTGCCGAAGCGGGCGGCTGGGGCTCCACGGAGCTGGCGCTTCCGGAAGGGCGGTGGGTGGACCTGCTCGGCCGGGGACGGGAATTCACGGGGCACGCGCGCGTGGAGGAGCTTTTCGGGGAGCTGCCCGTGGCGCTTCTGGAGCGGGTCTCAGCGGGGGCGGACGAGTAGGAGGCGTGGTGCCCGCGCCATCAGCCCGCCGGCCGCGGGTCTGAAGCCGGGGGCCCAGCGCAGGCCCGGCATGGCGTCGAGCAGGGCCCGCAGCCCGCACTCGGCGACGAGCCCGGCGACGGTGGCCGCCGGGCAGCCGCGGCCTTCGGCGCCGAACGCGAGGTGGGCGGGGTCCGGGCGGAAGATGTCGTAGCGGTCGGGGTCGGCGAATCGGAACGGGTCGCGCCCCGCCGAGCCGATGAGGCAGGCCACGACGGAACCCGCGGACAGGAGCGTGCCGCCCGTCGTGACCGGGGCGGTCGTGCGGCGCAGTACGACGGGCGTGGGCGGATCGCGGCGCAGGGACTCCGCCCATGCGCCGGGTATCAGCTCCGGACGGGCGCGCACGAGGTCCAACTGGGCGGGGTGGTCCAGGAGGTTGGCGAGGAAGGAGGCAAGGGCGAGGGCGGTGGTCTCGCCGCCTCCCGTGAGGAGCGCGGCGGCAAGGGCGGTGACGGCCTCGTCCGAGGGCGCCCGGCCGTCCGCCCGGGCGCGGCACAGCACGGAGAGCAGGTCCGCGCCGGGACGGTCGCGCCGCCGCGCGACGTGGGGGCGCAGAAGACCGGCGAACTCCGGGTGGATGCCCCCGGCGCGCGCAGGCCCCGTACGGCACCACTCGCGCACCCGCGCGGCGTCCTCGCTGGGCAGCCCGAGCGCGGCGACGGCGGCTGCCGCGGGCAGCCAGGCGGTGAACTCGGCGACGAGGTCGACCTCGCGCCGCCGGGCCATGCGCCGGGCGAGTACGTAGGCGATGCGGTCGGCGGCGGCCCGCAGCGGGGGCTCCAGGCGCGCGGGGGCGACCGGGTCCGGCCCGGTCGCCGCCGGTCGGCTCCCGGTGTCGTCGAACACGGCACGGACATCCGCGTACCGGCTGACCAGCCAGGCGCCGAGCATCTCGTCGCGGACGAGGGGGAGGGTTTCGCGGAGGGTTCGGTAGAGCGGGTAGGGGTCACGCTCGACGCCGGGGGCCAGGAGGCTGGGCGGTGGGGGCGGTACGGGTCCGGACCGTCCGTGGTTCCGTCCGGCGTCTGACGCCGGGGTCGGCGGACTCGGCGGACTCGGCGGACTCGGCGGACTCGGCGGACTCGGCGGACTCGGCGGAGCCATTGCCACATGGTGCCCGCGAGGGGTCGAGCTCAGCGACACAGCAGACCCCGTTCGGGCTCGGCGCGCGGCGGACAGCCGTGCGAGGGGGTTTCGCAAGTAGCCGTGCGATGGGGTTTCAGCGCATCACCGCGAGCCGCTCCGCGCAGTCTCCGTACACCCATTCGGGTGACGCTGCGGCAGGAACATGGCGAGGCGGCACCGCCCGGGACGCACGCTTGACACGTGCCCTACCGCGTGGCGTACTGCGGATTGCTTCAGCGGACAAGTCAGAGGTGAGTCAACTGGCGGAGCATGGCTATCCCACTGTGGCTGAACTCGTACTGTCCGCAAGGAAGTTGGCCGCCCACCGTCCCGAACTGAGCACCCTGCGCCAGGTGGGTGCATCGCGCGCCGGAAGACCCCTGCACCTGCTCTCCGTCGGCCGCTCCCGTCGCGCCGTCCTGGTCGTCGCCGGCGCGCACGCGAACGAACCGACCGGCGGTTCGACGCTGCTCCACCTCGCGGAGTGGGTCCTGCGGGACGAGGACCTGCGCGCCGACACCTCCTGGCACTTCCTCCTGTGCGCCGACCCGGACGGCGCGAGCCTGCACCGCACGCCCTCGCCGCGCACCCTGTTCGACTACCACCGGCACTTCTTCCGCCCGGCGGGCCCCGAACAGCCCGAGTGGTCCCCCTCCGTCCTGCCGCCCGACCGGCTGCCGCCCGAGACCCGCGTCCTCACCGGGCTCATCGACGAACTACGGCCCTACTTGCAGGTGTCGCTGCACGGAACCGATCTCGGCGGCAGCTGGGTGCAGTTGACGCGGGACATACCCGGGCTCGCGGAACCGTTCGCCAAGTCGGCGGCCGAGCTGCACATCCCGGTGGAGACGGGCGCCTCGGACGCCGCGGGCTGGCCGGTCTCGGGGCCCGGGGTCCATGTGCTGCCGGGCCCCGGCTCGGCCGCCGCCTATCCGAGCCTCCCCGAGGACGCCCGGCACACCACCTGGCACCACGCCCACCGGTACGGCGGTCTGACCGCCATCGTCGAGGTCCCGATGTGGGCGAGCGACCTCGTGGACGACGCGGCGGCCCACCCCTCACCGGCCCTCGCCCTGCGCGGCTTCTCGTGGCGCCTGCGCCAGGACGCGCGCCTGGTCGAGGACATCCTCGGCGAGGCCCTGCCCCGGCTGCCGCAGGCCCACGGACCGCTGCTGCGCGCGGCACGCTGGGCGCTCGACCTGGTGCCCGGCCTCGCCGACGACTGGGCCGGACTGCCGCCCGCGGGGACGTCCATGGCGTACATCGGCAGCGTCGACGCCTTCGGGCGGCGCCTTCCGCTGCGGGCCGCCGCGATGCTGCTGCGGGTCCTCGACGCGGCGGGCGACCGGGCCGCGCCCCGCCTCGAACGGCTCGTGCTGCGCTGGAGCGACGCGTTCGCCGAGCGGTTCGGGGCACGCTGGGTGCCGCTAGAGCACCAGGTCGAGCACCAGTCACGGACGACGGTCGCGGCGGCGCGCCACGCGCGCGTGCGGGGCGACTGACCGCGGCGCTCTCAAGGACTCACGGCAGCCCCCTCAAGGACTCACGACAGCCCCTTCAACGGCTCACGACGCGGAGAGCCGGAAGCCCATCTTCCCGAAGCTGACCTGATCGCCGTCCTGGACCACGGCCGCGCCGATCACCCTGCGACCGTTCACGGACGTGCCGTTCGTCGACCCGAGGTCGCGCAGCACCCACATGCCGCCCTGCCTGCTCAGCTCGGCGTGCACCCGGGAGACCGTCTCGTGGCTGAGCCTGAGCCCGTTCGCGGGGTCGCGGCCGATCCGCAGGGGGTACGGGTTCGCCGGCACCGGCAGGAGCAGCTTCGGCAGCCGCTCGGCCTGCCAGACCCTGCGCAGCCGCACCGTGAACCCGGAGACCGCGCCGACGGCCCCGAACACCGCCCGCGAGAGGCGGCCCTCGGTCTGCAGATCGGCGGTGAGCGCGGCCAGTTCGTCGGGCTGCCGGGCGGCGAGGGCCAGCTCCATGCGGCGCACGAACGTGTCGTGCGAGAGCTTGCCGAGGGCAGCGCCCTCCCTGAGCACCTTCAGCGCCCTGTCTCGCTCGGCGTCGGTCAGCCGCGCGGGGTACGTGTGGATCTCGAAGGAGGACGTCACCCTGGTGATTGTCGGTCAGCTCGGCCGGGGTGTCCAGAAAACGCGGAACGACCCCGAGCCGATCACTTCTGCAGCACGATGGACGGACGTGACCACGGATGACGTACGGATGAAGACGGATGGCCGTCGACGGACGGCAGACAAGGGGGGACCGGCGGTGGAGTTCGAGGTGTGGGCACCGGGAGCCGAGCACGTCGCGCTGCTGTGCGAGGGCGCCACGCACGCGCTGGAGCGCGCCGGGGGCCGGACCGGCTGGTGGACGGGCGAGGCGGAGGCCGCCGACGGCGCGCGCTACGGCTTCTCGCTCGACGGCGGCCCCGTGCTGCCCGATCCCCGCTCCCGGCGCCAGCCGGACGGCCCCGACGGGCTCAGCGCCGTCGTCGACCACGACCGGTACGCGTGGCGCACTCCCTGGGCGGGGCGCGGGGTGCGGGACGCGGTCCTGTACGAGCTGCACGTGGGGACGTACACACCGGAGGGCACGCTCGACTCGGCCGCGGGGCGCCTCGATCACCTGGCCGAACTCGGCGTCACCCATGTGGAGCTGATGCCGCTGTGCCCGTTCCCCGGCCGGCACGGCTGGGGGTACGAGGGCGTGTCCCTGTGGGCGGTGCACGAGCCGTACGGCGGGCCCGAGGCGCTGAAACGGTTCGTCGACGCGGCGCACGCGCACGGCATCGGCGTCGTGCTCGACGTGGTGCACAACCACCTCGGCCCGTCCGGCAACTATTTGCCCGCGTTCGGCCCCTACTTCACGGACACCCACCACACCCCCTGGGGCGCCGCCGTCAATCTCGACGCGCCCGGCTCGGACGAGGTGCGCGCGTATCTGATCGGCAGCGCCCTCGCCTGGCTGCGCGACTACCGCGTCGACGGCCTGCGCCTGGACGCCGTGCACGCGCTGTGCGACACGCGCGCGTGCCACTTCCTGGAGGAGCTCTCGGCGGCCGTGGACGAGCTGTCCGCCGAGCTCGGCAGGCCGCTCTCGCTCATCGCCGAGTCCGACCAGGGTGATCCGCGGACCGTCACCCCGCGCGCGGAGGGCGGGCTCGGCGTGCACGCGCAGTGGAACGACGACTTCCACCACGCGCTGCACTGCGCGCTCACCGGCGAATCACACGGCTACTACGAGGACTTCGCCCGCGCCCCCTTCGCCGCGCTCGCCAAGACGCTGACGGGCGGCTTCTTCCACGACGGTACGTACTCGACGTTCCGCGGGCGCCGGCACGGGCGTCCCGTCGACAAGGCCCGTACGCCCGCCTACCGCTTCCTCGGCTACACGCAGACCCACGACCAGATCGGCAATCGCGCACAAGGAGACCGGCTCTCCGCGGCCCTCTCCCCCGGCCTGCTCGCCTGCGCGGCGGCTCTCACGCTCACCGGGCCGTTCACGCCGATGCTGTTCATGGGCGAGGAGTGGGGCGCCACCACGCCCTGGCAGTTCTTCACGGACCACACCGATCCCGAACTCGCGGAGGCCGTGCGGCGGGGCAGGCGGCGGGAGTTCGCGGCGCACGGCTGGGCCGAGGAGGACATCCCGGACCCGCAGGACCCGGCGACCAGGGACCGGTCCTGTCTCGACTGGGCCGAGCCCCTGACCGACCCCCACGCGCGCGTGCTGGCCTGGTACCGCGAACTGATCGCCCTGCGCCGCACCCGCGGCGACCTCCTCGACCCCGATCTCGCGGCACTGCGGGTCGCGTACGACGAGGAGCGGCGCTGGTTCGCGGTGCGGCGCGGCGATCTGCGGATCGCGGTGAACGTCGGCAAGGAGGCGGTCGACGTCCCGCTCGGCGGCCGGGGCGCGCGGGTGCTCGCGGCGTGGGAGCCGGTCACCGCGCCCGGGCCTGACGGGGTGCTGCGGCTGCCCGCCGAGTCGTGCGCGGTCCTTGCGACGCCGTGAGGCCGGCGTACAGAGGACGCCTGTCGCCTGTCGGTCAGTTGACGATCGCCAGCTCGCGGGGCGTGGAGTTGAGGCGCCGTACGCCGTCATCGGTGACCGTCACGATGTCCTCGATGCGCACTCCGAAGCGGCCCGGCAGATAGATGCCGGGCTCCACGGAGAAGCACATCCCCGGCACGAGCGGCAGCTCCTCGCCCTCGACCATGTAGGGCGGTTCGTGGGTGGTGACGCCTATGCCGTGTCCGGTGCGGTGGATGAAGTGCTCGCCGTAACCGGCATCGGCGATCACCGCCCGTGCCGCCCTGTCGATGTCCTGGCAGGCGGCGCCGGGCCGCACCGCGCGGCAGCCCGCCTCCTGGGCCTCGCGCACGATGTCGTGTACCCGCTGCTCCTCGGCGCCGGGCTCGCCCACGTGCACCGTGCGCGAGGTGTCCGAGCCGTAGCCGTGCAGCAGGCCGCCGAAGTCGAGGACGACCATGTCGCCGTCCTCGATGACGCGGTCGCCCGCCTCGTGGTGCGGGTTGGCGCCGTTCGGGCCGGAGCCGACGATGGTGAAGTCGACCTGCGAGTGCCCGTACTGCCGCAGCAGGGCGTCGAGATCGGCGGCCACGTCACTCTCCCTGCGGCCCGCGAAAGCCACCTTCTTGATCTCTTCGTACGTCGCGTCCGCGGCGGCACCGGCCGCCGCCAGGCGCTCCAGCTCGGCGGCGTCCTTGACGGCGCGCAGCATGGGGAGCGCTCCGGTGAGGGATACGTAGGAGGTGTCCGGCAGCTCGCTCTGGAAGCCGAGGAGATGCATGGCCCAGGAGTTGTCGCTGACCCCGAAGCGGCCGTCGACGTCGAGGAGCGGGGCGGTCGCCGCGTAGGGGTCCTTGCCGTCGGACCAGTCGCGCAGGGTCAGCGCGCTCGCCCCTGCCGCGCGCTCCGCGTCCGGGGCCTCCAGGGTGGGCACCACGAGCACCGGCTCCTGACCGGCGGCGAGCACGAGGACGGTGAGGCGCTCGGTGGCGACGGGCTGATACCCGGTGAGCCAGATCAGGTCGGGGCCCGGCGCGACGAGCAGCCCGGCGAGCCCCGCATCCGCCGCGGTCGCCGCGGCACGGTCCATGCGGGCCTTGTAGTCGTCGGCGGTGAAGGGCGCGGGGGTGCCGGGGGTGCCGGTCATAGGGGCCTCCAGGGCTGCTCACTGCTGCGCGTACGGTGCGCTGCCGGTGCGGCCGATCCTGCCCGCACCGCCGCGCGTACGCGACCGGGTTACGGAGGCTTTACGGCATCCCCGGCAGGCCGCGCCACACCGCTCGGCGCCGCCCCGGCCCGCGTCGGCTCACGTCACAAAGCCCGGCGTCACTGACAGGGACTGCCGCTGGCCGTTCGCGTGACGGACGGTGACGGTGATGTTCCTGCCCGGGTCCGCGGCGGCGACCGCCGTCGCCAGGGCCTTGGCCGAGGCGACGCGGGTCCTGCCGAAGGCGAGCACTACGTCCCCGCGTACGAGACCGGCGCTGTGGCCGGGGCCGGGGCTGTGCACACCGGCGAGCAGGGCTCCGGGGCCGCCGGGGGCGTCGACGGCCTCCACGCCGAGCGCTGGGCGCGCCGGGGTCCGCTCGGGGGCCTTGCCCGGCTGCCTCCCCGGCTGCTTCTGCGGCGGGTCCGGCGGGGCGGCGGGTCCGGACGCCGCGCCCGGGGCGGGATCGCCGCCGGGCGCCGCCGGACCTGCCTGCCGCCCTGCGGCGTCGCCCGTCGCACCGCCCTGCGCCTGCGACTGCTTCTGCATGTCGGCGAGCTTGCTCATGCCGATGACGGTGGCGCTCACTGTGCCGAGCCCCACCCCCGACAGCACGAGGACGACCGAGAAGAGCAGCCCGAAGAGCAGGGTGGCCAACCGCCGCCCGCGCCGCCGCGCGGCATGCGGGCGGTGACCCGGCCCCGCTACGCGACCGGGGCCGGGTGTCCGCCCGGCCCCCGGTTTCCGCCCGATCCCGAGCTTCTGGCGGACGCCGGGCTTGCCGCCCCGGCCGAACTTGCTCGAACCGCCGAACTTGCCGCCCGAGCCGTGCTCCTGTCCGGGCATCGGCTTGGGACGCAACGCAGTCTGATCCATGGGCTCGCCTCCGGCCACAGCCCTACCCGGCGTGCACCGGCGCGACGATTCACGAACGGGTGAAGTCCAGGTGTGCGCCCCTGCCCCCTGGGGCTCGCCCCGTCCCGATGTGCCCCGTTCCGCACGGGCCCAGTCAGCCCGTGTGCCCCCCTTCATGACCCCCTTCGTGACCCCCGTGTCCCGCCCCGTGGTCGAACTTCAGGGCTTCCGGCGGCATGACCACGAAGGGGCGCATCATGCCCATGTCCTCGTGCTCCAGAAGATGGCAGTGGTACATGAAGCGCCCGTACGCGCCGTCGAACTTGCCCATGACCCGCAGCATTTGACCGCCGGGGACCAGGAAGACGTCCTTCCAGCCCCGCTCGTTCGGCGCGAGGGGGATCTCCTTCTCCGGGTCGAAGCTGACCGGAGCCAGGGTGCCGCCCACGGTGACGTCGAAGCCCGACGCGTCGTACGCGTCGCGGCCAAGGAGTTGGAAGTCGGCCAGGTGGATGTGCATGGGGTGGGTCACCGGCGGGTTCACCGCGAGGTTCAGGAAGCTCCACTGTTCGTGGCTGCCCTCGGCGATGGTGAAGCCCAGGCCGTCGTTGAAGGTACGGGCGGTCCTGCGGTACGTCTTCGTCTTCCCGTCCGCGCCCTTGACCTGGATGACTCCCTCGGTCGGGACCTGGATGCCGCCCGCGTCCTTGACCTCGGTCATCTCCCAGATCTCCGGGTGGCCACCCCCGCCCTTCGTGGCGGGCGGCGTCAGGACGATCAGGCGGTGGCCGTGCTCGATGTCATGGCTCAGCGGGCGGAACGAGCCCGAGAGGATCTCCGGGAGCGAGAAGGGGTCCTCGCACTCCGCATCCCGCACGCGGAACTCCATGACCTGCGGATAGCGCACGTCGTTCGCCGGGTCGGGCACTCCGGGCGCCTGGCCCCTGCCCTTGTTCACGAGCCGCACCCGCCGGCCCGCGAGCGCGCGGAAGTCGATCAGCAGGTCCATCCGCTCGGCCGGGGCGACGGTGAGCGTGGGCAGCGCGTCGTCGAAGTCGACCGGCACCGGACGCGGCAGCAGGCCGCCGTCGCTGCCGATCTGGTGCATGACGCCCTGCACCGGGTTGTTGTCCTCGTCGACGAGCACGAGGTCGTAGACACGGGCGTTCGACGCGTTCACCAGGCGGAAGCGGTGCCAGGCCGCGTCCACGTCCGCGTAGGGCCAGATGCGGCCGTTGACCGTGCTGTACGGACCCGTGAAGGGCAGCGACACCGGCTTGCCCGTCTCCGGGTTCTTCTCCTGGATGATCACGGTCTTGTGCAGCAGGCGGCCGTTGAGACGTCCGTCCTCGTCCGTGTCCAGGTTCCGGTCGGCGAGCAGCAGCGGGATCTCCCGCTCCCCGCGGGGGAGGTGGAGCGCGTCCTCCTCGTCGTCCCGCACGAGGTAGGTGCCGTACAGACCCGCCTGGACGTTCCAGCGGGTTATGTTCATGGCGTGGTCGTGATACCACCATTGAACCGCCTGGTGGTCGTTCGGATACTCGGAGAGCTGGGCGTCGCCGAACCCCACCGCGTTGTCCGCCCACCCGTCGTTGCCCCCGCCGGTCTGCGCGCCGTGCAGATGCGTCACCGACCAGGCGGGCAGTGCCGCCACGTCCTTGTTCGGCTCGACGCCCGCGCGCCCCGGTAGGGTGGCGGGGCTCGGGTTGCCCCGCGGCACCTCTACGGACGTCACGGGATACTCGCTGCCCTTCGGGATGCGGTTGGTCCAGGCGATCCGGACGCGCCGCCCGCGCCGCACCTCGATCGTCGGGCCCGGAACACAGCCGTCGTACCCCCACATCAGGGTCGGCGGCAGTTGCGGGTGCAGCCGGATCCAGGCCGGACGCAGCGCGATCTCGGTCTCCGCGGGCACGTCGGTCTCGTCCCGCACGTCCACCGAGTCCGGTCGCAGGACGGGCGGCACCGGAAGCGGCGTGACGTACGGCGTCAGCTCCCCCGCGTCCGCTGCCGTTGCCGCCGTCGCGTCCGCGTCGGCGGGCGAACCCGTCGGACGGTCCGTGATGCGCTCAATGATGTCGGTCAAGTCGAACACCCCCGTGTTTCGCTCAATGCGGTCGATCCATGCGACTGATCGGTGCAGATGCAATGGCCCCTGCTCTGGGGCCGGTTGGGCGACCCGGTCAGTGGCCGCCCTCTACATCAGAAGACTCCCGGCACTACGACCAAGTTCCACGAATCCCCCATTCCGCAAGAAAGGGATCGGAAACCGCATATGGAATTGGGTAGTCCTGTTGTGGGTCTGCCGCCAGTGACCGCTGTTACTTTCGGAGCATGACCGAACGTGCACTCCGTCTGCTGCGACAGGACCCACGTCTGGCCGAGCTGGCCGCGTTCCCTTTCGCATTCGACCTGTCCCGCGCGGACCACGTCGAAGAGGTCCGCCTCGCGTCCGGCGGCCCGCTCGAACCCGTCGCGGGGGACGATTCCGGGGGCACGTATTTCGTCTGCGGGGACGGATCCGTGCTGTACGCCGACTCCGAGGGGTCAGCCGGGATCATCGGGGACAGCGTGGACGAGGCCCTGGAGATCCTCGTCGGGCTGCCCGGCTGGCAGGACTACGTAGGTCTGTCGCCGACGGACGGCGAGGCGCGGATACTGGCGGAGATCGCCGACACGGAGGGCGACTTCCGCGAGGACTGCGTGCCCGACCTCGACGCGCACCGCGCCGGACTGCGGGCCGCGCTCGGGCTTCCGGAGCGCTCCCCCGTGCAGTTGGTCGCCCGGCTGCACGCCGCCCTGCTGCGCACCGAACCCGACCACATCCTCCTCAACGCCGAGGAGCACCTGGCGTACAAGCGCCTCGATCCGCACCCGCGCCCGCCTCTGTGGGAGCAGGTGCTCGCCAAGGGCCGCACCGATCTGGCCCTGCTGCGGATGGGCGACCGCACGGTCTGGGAGGGCGTGACGCAGGACAGAGCGCGCCGGGTGGCCGCGTTGCGCGCCGCGCAGTTCGACCGGCGGAACACGGACCGCGCGCTGCTGCGGCATCTCCTCAAGCATGAGGCTGACGCCTCCATGTCGGACGAACTGCGGCTCGCGGTGGTCCTCGTGGGGTTGCACTGCCTCCCCGAGGATCTGCCCCTCTTGCGCGAGGTGCACGAGACGACGTACGACACCTGGTGCGGCCTGGGCGGGCTTCCGGACGAGGCCGGTCAAGTACAGGAGTGGGCGCGCTCGTTCGACGACTCCAACTACGGGACCGACCCCGACGACGAACCGGAGTCGACCTGGCTGGAGCTCGCGCGGGACCAGGGGATGGTGGAGACGGCCCGCGCCTACCTGATCCGCGAACTGGACGACTCCGGCCCAGACCCCGCACAACTCGCCGTACTGCGCGATGAGTTGACGCTGATCGGCGACTACACCCAGGCGATCCGGGCCCAGCGTCTGCACCTGTCGCTCCAGGACACCGACCACGGCCGCCAGGCCGCCGACGCACGCCTCGCCGAGCTGGAGCGCAGGGCCCTGGACGCGACGGGCTCCTGACGACCGGGCCGCTCAGCCCGGCCGAGCAAGCAGTACGGCGCGCGCGTCGACCCGGAGCTGTGGCGGCAGTGCGTGGAGGTGACCATCCGCAACCGTGTGTTCGAGAGCGAGGGCCCCGATGCCCCCGATGCCCCGCACAGGCCCGGCGACGACCCCGAACTCGACGACTTCGGGGCCGCGCTGCGCGGCCTGGTCGGGAAGATCATCCGCTACGAGTCCCGGTTCCGCGCCGACGAGCTCCTGCCGCCCGACGGCCATGTCCGTAACGTCGCCGCCCGGGACATCGGGCGCGCCTCGAAGATGGCCCGCTGAGGGCGCGGCGCCCGGTACGCGACCCACGCCGAGCTCGAAGCGGCCGTCGAGCGTGCGAGCCACGAGGCCCGGGCGGAGAACTCCTCCCGGGAGGAGTTCTCCGCCGGCTACGCCCTCGGCCGCTGCCCGCACTTCGACGAGGAGCAGTTCGGCGACTGGTGCACGACGGCGCTCCGGGCCCACCGCGAGCTGGCCTCGGACCCGGACAGCCCATGGCTGGCGGTGCTGTTCAAGTGATCCGGTCGCGGCACCAGCAGTGGCCCGGGTCACCAAGGGCCCGGGTGCTGGCCCGGGTGCACAGTGGCCCGGGTGACCGCTCGGGCCACTTCGCTCACCTGAGCACCCCGCATCACAATATGGTCTCGCTGCCCCGCCAGGGTCTTGCCAGCCGCCCGTGTAATCGATTCCAATCCTCCGTGTAATCGATTCCACAAGGAGGTGGACCGGCGATGGCGAGCATCAAGGACGTCGCGGCCGAGGCAGGCGTGTCCGTCGCCACGGTCTCGCGCGTCCTGAACAGTCACCCCTCGGTGAGCCCGGCCGCGAGGACCCGCGTCGTCGCCGCGATAGAGAGCCTGGGC
The DNA here is from genome assembly GCF_014649775.1 of Streptomyces longisporoflavus. Taxonomy (GTDB): domain Bacteria; phylum Actinomycetota; class Actinomycetes; order Streptomycetales; family Streptomycetaceae; genus Streptomyces; species Streptomyces longisporoflavus. The sequence goes on from NZ_BMTR01000008.1 coordinate 165,448, forward strand.
TACCGCCCGAACGCCGTCGCCCGCTCCCTGCGCACCGACCAGACCCGCACGCTCGGCCTGGTCATCAGCGACGTACTGAACCCGTACTTCACGGCCCTGGCCCGCTCCGTCGAGGAGGCGGCCCGCGCGCTCGGCTACAGCGTGATCATCGGCAACGCCGACGAGCGGCCCGAGCTCCAGGACCACCACGTGCGCACACTCCTGGACCGGCGGATCGACGGGCTCCTGGTCTCCCCCACCGACGGCGGCTCCCCGCTGATGCTCGACACCGCGCGCTCCAGCACCCCGATGGTGTTCGTGGACCGCTGGATCCCCGGCGTGGACGTCCCCGTCGTCCGCGCCGACGGCCGCGAGGCCATCCGTGATCTGGTCGCCCATCTGCACGCGGTGGGCCACCGCAGGCTCGCGATCATCGCGGGGCCCGCGGCCACCACGACCGGCAGCGAGCGAGTCGAGGCCTTCCGCGAGGCACTGCGCGGCTACGGGATTCCGCTGCCCGACAGCTACATCGGGCAGGGTGACTTCCAGGCCGACAGCGGTCGCCGGGCCACCGAACGGTTCCTCGCGCTGCCGCAGCCGCCGCACGTGATCTTCGCCGCGGACAACCTGATGGCGCTCGGCGCGCTCGACGCGATCCGGGCCCACGGCCTGCGTGTACCGGACGACATCGCGCTCGCCGCCTTCGACGACATCCCGTGGTTCGTGCACACCGATCCCCCGATCACCGCCATCGCCCAGCCGACAGGCGATCTGGGCCGGGCCGCCGTACAGGCCCTGGTCGACCGGATAGAGGGCAGGCAACCCCGGTCCGTCACCCTGCCCGCACGTCTCGTCGTACGCCGCTCCTGCGGCGAGTCCCCCACCGACCAGAGGAGCAACACGTGAGCGACCCGGACGAGTTGCCGCGCACCACGCAGTCGGACGCCGCCGAGCTGCTGCGGATCGAAGGCATACGCAAGACGTTCCCCGGCGTCGTCGCGCTCGACTCGGTCGACTTCGACCTGCGCCGCGGCGAGGTGCACGTCCTGCTCGGCGAGAACGGCGCGGGCAAGAGCACGCTCATCAAGATGCTCTCCGGCGCCTACCGCCCCGACAGCGGCCGCATCCTCGTGGACGGGAAAGAGGTCCGCATCCACGGCGCGCAGGACGCCGAGCGGCTCGGCATCGCCACGATCTACCAGGAGTTCAACCTCGTCCCCGACCTCACCGTCGCCGAGAACATCTTCCTGGGCCGCCAGCCGCGCCGCTTCGGGATGATCGACCGGAAGGCGATGGAGTCGGCCGCCGAAGAGCTCCTGAAGCGGGTCGGCGTGCGGGTGTCGCCGCGCGCGAAGGTGCGCGAACTGGGCATCGCCCGGCTCCAGATGGTGGAGATCGCCAAGGCGCTCAGCCTGAAGGCCCGCGTCCTGATCATGGACGAGCCGACGGCCGTCCTGACCAGCGAGGAAGTCGATAAACTCTTCGCGATCGTGCGGCAGTTGCGCGCGGACGGCGTGGGCGTCGTCTTCATCACGCACCACCTGGAGGAGATCGCCGCCCTCGGCGACCGCGTGACCGTCCTGCGCGACGGCCGCAGCGTCGACCAGGTGCCCGCGTCGACCGCCGAGGACGAGCTCGTACGGCTGATGGTGGGCCGCAGCATCGAGCAGCAGTACCCGCGCGAACGCCCCGACACCGGGCCCGCGCTGCTCACCGTCGACGGCCTGACCCGTGACGGTGTCTTCCACGACGTCAGCTTCGAGGTGAGGGCCGGTGAGGTCGTCGGTCTCGCGGGGCTCGTCGGCGCGGGACGGACCGAGGTGGCGCGTGCCGTCTTCGGCGCCGACCCGTACGACAAGGGCTCCGTCGATGTACGCGGTGAGCGGCTGCCCCGGCATGACGTGATCGCCGCGATGGGCGCCGGCATCGGGCTCGTACCGGAGGACCGCAAGGGCCAGGGGCTCCTGCTCGACGCCTCCGTACAGGAGAACCTCGGTCTGGTGACGCTGCGTTCGGCCACCCGATCCGGGTTCGTGGACCTCAAGGGGCAGCGGGCCGCGGCGGCCGGGATCGCCGAGCAGCTGGGCGTGCGGATGGCCGGGATCGGCCAGCACGTGCGCACGCTCTCCGGCGGCAACCAGCAGAAGGTCGTCATCGGCAAGTGGCTGCTCGCCGACACCAAGGTGCTCATCCTCGACGAACCGACACGTGGCATCGACGTGGGCGCGAAGGTCGAGATCTACCAGCTGATCAACGAACTGACGGCCTCCGGACACGCGGTCCTGATGATCTCCAGCGATCTGCCCGAGGTCCTCGGCATGAGCGACCGCGTGCTCGTCATGGCGCAGGGCCGCATCGCGGGCGAACTCGCGGCGGCCGACGCGACGCAGGACGCGGTGATGGCACTCGCCGTGAGCAGTACGGCAGTTCAGACAGACGAAGCAACCGAAGGGAAGGCCTCCCGTGGCCACTGAAACGCTGAAGAGCAACGCGGGTGGCGCCACCGGTCTGCGCCGCGTCCTGCTCGACAACGGCGCGCTGAGCGCCCTGGTCGTCCTCCTGGTGGCGATGTCGCTGCTTTCCGGCGACTTCCTCACCACCCAGAACCTGCTCAATGTGGGCGTGCAGGCCGCCGTCACGGCGATCCTCGCGTTCGGCGTCACCTTCGTCATCGTCTCGGCGGGCATCGACCTGTCGGTCGGCTCGGTGGCCGCGCTCTCCGCGACGGTCCTCGCCTGGTCGGCGACGTCCGAAGGGCTGCCGGTCTGGCTCGCGATCGTCCTCGCCGTCGGCACCGGCATAGCGTGCGGCTTCGTGAACGGCCTGCTCGTCTCGTACGGGAAGCTCCCGCCGTTCATCGCGACGCTCGCGATGCTCTCGGTGGCCCGCGGCCTGTCCCTGGTCATCTCGCAGGGCAGCCCGATCCCGTTCCCCGACTCGGTCTCCAACCTCGGTGACACCATCGGCGGCTGGCTGCCGGTTCCGGTCATCGTGATGATCGCGATGGGCCTGGTCACGGCCGTCATCCTGGCCCGTACGTACATCGGCCGCTCCATGTACGCGATCGGCGGCAACGAAGAGGCCGCGCGTCTCTCCGGACTGCGCGTCAAGCGGCAGAAGCTCGTCATCTACGGCCTCTCGGGCCTCTTCGCCGCCGTCGCGGGCATCGTCCTCGCCTCCCGTCTCGTCTCCGCGCAGCCACAGGCCGCGCAGGGTTACGAACTGGACGCGATCGCCGCGGTCGTCATCGGCGGCGCGAGCCTGGCGGGCGGTGTCGGCAAGGCGTCCGGCACCCTGATCGGCGCGCTGATCCTGGCGGTCCTGCGCAACGGCCTCAACCTCCTCTCCGTGTCCGCCTTCTGGCAGCAGGTCGTGATCGGCGTCGTCATCGCCCTCGCGGTGCTGCTCGACACGCTGCGCCGCAAGGCCGGGGCGACCCCCGGCGCCTCGACGGGCGCGGCGGCCGGGGGCGGCAGGAAGGGGCCGCAGGTCCTGAAGCTGGGGCTCGCGGCCGTGCTGGCGGCGGCCGTCATCGGTGGCGTCTCCCTCTTCAACAACGGTTCCTCCTCCGGCACGACGACGAAGGTCGGCATGTCGCTCTCCACCCTCAACAATCCCTTCTTCGTGCAGATGAAGGAGGGCGCGCAGGCGGAGGCCGAGAAGGCGGGCATCGACCTGACCGTGACCGACGCGCAGAACGACGCCTCGCAGCAGACCAACCAGTTGCAGAACTTCACCGGCGAGGGCATGAAGTCGATCATCGTCAACCCGGTCGACTCGGACGCGGTGGGCCCGGCGGTGCGCGGCGCCAACAAGTCGGACATCCCGGTGATCGCCGCCGACCGCGGGGTGAACAAGGCGAAGGCGGCGACGCTCGTCGCCTCCGACAACGTCGCCGGCGGCAAGCTCGCCGCGAAGACCCTCGCGGAGAAGCTGGGCGGCAAGGGCAAGATCGTCACCTTGCAGGGTGTCGCGGGCACGTCGGCGAGCCGGGAGCGCGGCAAGGGCTTCGCCGAGGGCATCAAGGAGTACCCCGGCATCAAGGTCGTCGCCTCCCAGCCCGCGGACTTCGACCGTACGAAGGGCCTGGACGTCATGACGAACCTCATGCAGTCCAACCCCGGCATCGACGGTGTCTTCGCCGAGAACGACGAGATGGCCCTCGGCGCCGCCAAGGCGCTCGGCGGCAAGGCGGGCAAGTCGGTCGCGGTGGTCGGCTTCGACGGAACTCCCGACGGGCTCAAGGCGGTCGAGGGCGGCACGCTCTACGCGTCCGTGGCGCAGCAGCCGAAGGAGCTGGGCCGGATCGCCGTGCGGAACGCGGTGAAGGCGGTGCGCGGCAAGGATGTGGACGCGATGGTGAAGGTGCCGGTGAAGGTGGTCACGCGGAAGAACGTGGCCGACTTCTCCTGACCCCCCGAGGCTCCGAGCCGCCCGCCGATCGAACGAACACAGGAGCTGGATCCACCGATGAACGACCACGACGCCGCCACGTACGACCTCCTGATCGTGGGTTCGGCCAACGCCGACCTGGTCATCGGCGTCGAGCGCCGCCCCGCCCCCGGCGAGACGGTCCTCGGCTCCGACCTCGCCACGCATCCCGGCGGCAAGGGCGCCAACCAGTCGGTCGCGGCGGCCCGGCTCGGCGCCCGTACCGCCCTGCTCGCGCGGGTCGGCGACGACGCCCACGGCCGGCTCCTGCTGGAGTCGCAGCGCGCGGCGGGCGCGGACACGGTGGGCGTCCTGGTCGGCGGGGCGCCCACGGGCGTCGCGCTGATCACCGTCGACCCGTCGGGCGACAACAGCATCGTGGTCTCGCCGGGCGCCAACGCCCGGCTGACCCCCGAGGACATCCGTGCGGCGGGCAGCCTGCTCGCCGCGTCCCGGGTGATCTCGACCCAGCTGGAGATTCCTGTCGAGTCGGTGACCGAGCTCGTACGCACGCTGCCGCCCGCCGCCCGCTTCGTCCTGAACCCGTCGCCGCCGACCCCGCTGCCGCCCGAAGTCCTCGCGGCCTGCGACCCGTTGGTGGTCAACGAGCACGAGGCGCGCTACATCCTGGGCGACGACGCGGCGCCCGAGGACTCCCCCGCGGACTGGGCGCGGGCGCTGCTCGCCCTCGGCCCCCGCTCGGTGGTGATCACACTGGGCGCGGACGGAGCACTGACGGCGGACGGCGACGGCTCCCCCGTCGCCGTGCCGAGCCCGAAGGTGGACGCGGTGGACACGACCGGCGCGGGCGACGCGTTCACGGCGGCCCTGGCCTGGCGCGTCGGCCTGGGCGACGATCTCCCGACGGCGGCGGCGTACGCGGCGCGCGTCGGAGCGGCGTCGGTCACCCGGCAGGGCGCCCAGGAGTCGTATCCCACCTCCGACGAGGTGGAGGTGCTTTACGCATGAAGAAGACCGGCATCCTCAACCGCCATCTCTGCGGCGCCCTGGCCGAGTTGGGCCACGGTGACACCGTCCTGATCTGCGACGCGGGCATGCCGATTCCGCCGGGCCCCAAGGTCGTCGACCTGGCCTTCCGGGCGGGCGTGCCGTCCTTCGCCGAGGTGCTCGACGGGCTGCTCGCCGAGCTGGTGACGGAGGGCGGCACCGCGGCGACGGAGGTCCGGCAGGCGAACCCGGCGACCGCGGCACTCCTGGCCTCCCGCGTCACGCCCCTCACCCTGATCCCGCACGAGGAGCTCAAACGCCGCACGGCGACGTCCCGTCTGGCGGTACGCACCGGCGAGGCCACGCCGTACGCGAATGTGCTGCTGCGGTGCGGGGTGTTCTTCTAAGCCGGACGCGTCGCGACCCCGGCCGCGCCTACCGGCAGACTCGCCCCGCCGGAGAGACCCGCCCCGCCGGGAAAACTCAGCGTGCGGTACACCGTCACCCCGCCCGTCAGCTCCCCGCACGCCTGCGCCGCCGCGCTGACGCGCTGGGTGTACGAGGGGTCGGCGGTGTCGAGGAGGATGCCGAGGGTCGTGCCGCTGTGTGCGACGGCGACGCCGAGGCCGCCGACCTCCCGGCAGATCTCCCGCATCGGCTCCAACGACCATTTGTGGCGCAGGAGTTGATTCATCTGGGCGCTGCGGGTCGCGACCCTGCCGACCTCCGCGAGATCGCGGCGGCGGACGGCGCAGGCGAGCCGGTCGAGCAGGCGCGCGTACTCGTGGCGGTCGGCCGGGGTGAACGGCTTGGGGATGCGGTTGAAGTCGACCGTATCGACCGAACCGCCCTCGTCGATCCCCACCACGGCCATCACCGGAAGCGACCCGAGCACCGCGCGCAGCCGCACGGTGCGATGGTGGAAGGCGACGATCGCCGGGTAGAGCACCCCGTCCGTCGGCTCGATGTCCGCCAGCAGCCGTTCGATCCGGGACGGCGGCATCGCGACACCCAGCGCCCGGCCGACCGCCCGCGCGGTCGCGACGAGGTCGGCCGATGAGCTCGCGAGCCCCTTGCCCTCCGGGATGACGCTGTTGACGTGGAGGGTCCCGCCGACCGGCACGCCCGTCCCGCGTTCCGCCGACTCACCGATCGTGCGCGCGAGTCGGAGCGCCTTGGTCTTGCCCGCGGGCCGCACCACCACGTCCCCGGAGCCGGGCTCCCGACGGAACGTGGCCATCGTCCAGCGTGCGACGGGCAACGTCACCAGGAAGTCCCCGTCCTCCTCCGGCAGCACACCCTGAAGCAGCTCACCGAAGGTGCCGAAGGCGGTTCCCACGCCGATTCCCGCCGGCCCCGCGCCCGCACCCGCCGTGCGGGGGCGCGGCCCCGCATCCCGGGACAGCTTCACAGGTCTCCTCTCAACATCCTGACGCCTACGTCCCGACGCCTACGTCCCGACGCCTACGTCCCGACGCCTACGTCCCGACGTCACGTACCGACGCCGTCAGGCCCACAGGCTGCCACAGCACTATGCGTCTTGACAATCATTTTCATCTAGTGTGATGCTCTCGGCTCGGCGACCGGTACACGGCCAATGAACACAGGGGGCAGCGGGCAGACATGCACGACCACATAGCCGAAGCGGTGAAGAAACCCGATCTCATATCCCTGGAACCGGGCTTGCTCTGCCTCCGGTTCGAGACGATGAAGATCTATTCCGCCCTCGGAGCAGTCCGTCACCTTCTCGAATCGGGTGCCGTGAAACACGGCGACACCCTCATCGACAGTTCCAGCGGCATCTACGCACAGGCCCTCGCACTCGCCTGCCACCGCTATGGAATGAAGTGCCACATCGTGGGCTCCACGACCGTGGACCGCACCTTGCGCATCCAACTGGAGATACTCGGCGCCACGCTGGAACAAGTGCAGCCGTCCAAGAATCTCCGGCTCGACCAGGAGCTGAGAGTGCGGCGCATCGCCGAGATACTCGAAGCGAATCCGTCGTACCACTGGATGCGGCAGTACCACGACGGCATTCATTACTACGGCTATCGCGACGTGGCCGGGACGATCGACACCGAGCTCCCCGAAGGCCCCCTCGCCCTGGTGGGCGGGGTCGGATCGGGGGCCTCGACCGGTGCCATCGCCGGATATCTGCGAGAAGCGGGACGGGACGTCTCACTCGTCGGCGTGCAGCCCTTCGGCAGCGTCACCTTCGGCTCGGAACACGTCGCCGACCCGGACATGATCATCGCCGGCATCGGCAGCGCCATCGAATTCAAGAATGTCCGGCACGAGGCGTACGACCGCGTGCACTGGGTGAATTTCGACTGCGCGGTGTCCGGCGCGGTATCGCTCCTCAGAAACAGCGGCATATTCGCCGGACTCTCCGCCGGCGCCGCCTATCTGACCACTCTCTGGGAACAGCGCCGCGACGACTCCCGTAGGTACGTCTTCATCGCGGCGGACACCGGTCACCGCTATGTCGAGAGCGCCTACGCGAAACACGCACAGGCACCGGACATCGACACCTTGAAGCCGCATGAGATCACCTCGCTCGACGAGCTGAGGCACCCCTGGTCGACCACCTCGTGGCCCGATCTCCCCGACCGCTGACCGCGCGACAGCCGAGCACCCCTTTTCCGCTTCCACCACACCGAGAGAACTCCACATGTCACACCCCGACCCGCGCACGCCCCACAACGTCGCGGAGCTCATCGACGCCGTCCTGGCCGGCGGTTACGGCCCCGACCCCGACGAGCTCACCGTCACCAGCGCGTTCTGGCTGTACAACACCACCCGCCTCGCGGGCAGCCAAGTCACCTACCACAACCACTACTTGCTCCTCAGGGTCGGCACGGCCTTCGGCGCCTGCTCCTTCGAGGCCGGTGAACTCGCCCCGGACTTCTGCGAGAACGCCTCGGGCCACACCCTCGGCAAACTGCTGCGCGCCGAGTCGACTCCCGTCCGTATCGCCGCACTCGACGCCTATCTCGCGCAGGTGAGCCCGCACCGGGAGGCCGCCGGCGCCGAGCGCGTCATGCTGCCCACCGGCACCCCGGAGGTCCGGGCGAAGGCGCGCGACGCCGCGATCGCCGGGCTGCTCGACATCGAGCCGGGCGCGAAGGTCGCACTGATCGGCGTGGTCAACCCCCTCGTGGCGGCGATACGCGAGCGGGGCGGCGTCTGTCTGCCCTGCGATCTCAATCTCCGTACGACCCAGTGGGGCGACCGGATCACCGACGACATGACCGAGGTACTCGGGGAGGCCGACGCCGTGGTCGCCACCGGCATGACGCTGAGCAACGGCACCTTCGACCTGATCCTCGCGCACTGCCGCGAGCACGGGGTGCCGCTGGTGGTGTACGCGCAGAGCGGCAGCGCCGTGGCCCGCGCGTTCCTGCCCGCGGGCGTCACCGGACTCTCCGCGGAGCCCTTCGCGTTCTCGCAGTTCAGCGCCGACGAGACCCCGCTCTACCGCTACCGGGAGGCGGCGTGAGCGTCGACTCCAGGGACTCCGCGGTGCATCCCCGGCCCGTCGAGGCGGAAGAAGCCGTGCCGGGCGATCTGCGGATGGCCCGCATGTTGTGGCCCGTCCTGGTGGCGTCCGCGGTCGGTCTGCTGCCGTTCACCGTCTTCAGCACGTATCTGGTGCCCATGGCCGAGGACGCCGAAAGCAGTGTCGCGACCCTCGGCGGACTGCGCGGGCTCGGCGGTCTCGCCGCCCTCCTGGTGGGCACCGCGCTCGCGCCCCTGATCGACCGCGTGCGCAAGGAGTGGGCCGCCGCGGGCGGTCTCGCGGCACTCGGCGTGTCCGCCGCACTCGGCGCGAGCGGGGACTTCATCCTGCTCGCCGTGTTCTGCCTGCTCGTCGGCGCCAGTACGTCGGTGCTCAACCCGGCGCTGACCGCCGCCGCCGCCGACCGCTTCGGCTCGGGGAAGGCCGCCGGGCGCGCGGCGACGCTCGTCACGGCGACCCAGTCGATGACGGCGATGCTGGCGGCGCCGGTCATCGCGCTGCCCGCCCTGTTCTGGGGCTGGCAGGGCGACCTGCTCGCCGTGACCGGGGTGTCGCTGCTCCTGGCCGCCGTCTTCTTCGTACGCGGCAAGGACAAGCCGGTCGAGGAGCAGGCCGACGGCCTACGCCTCGGCTACATCGCCTCGTTCAAGGCGCTCGGCGCGATTCCGGGTGTCGTGCCGCTGCTGCTCATCGCCCTGCTGCGCACCGCCGTGTTCATGGGCTACCTCTCCTACCTGGCGGCCTACTACGACGACCGGTTCGACCTCGGTCCCGGGCTCTTCGCGTTCGTGTGGACGCTCAGCGGCGCGTCGTTCTTCGTGAGCAACCTCCTCACGGGGCGGATCACGAACTCCGCCGAGCCGCGGATCGGCACCGAGCGGATGCTGGCCTTCGGTCTGGTCGCCGCGCTCGTCTCGGTCGTGGGTTTCTACTTCACGCACTGGCTGCCGCTCGCGCTCCTGATGACGTCCCTGCACGCGGCCGGCCACGCCGTCGTCGCCGCGTGCGTGGTCAGCCTGCTCGTCCGTCGCTGCGGAACCCAGCGGGGTGCGGCCCTGAGCGTGAACGCCGCGGGAATGAGCCTCGGCGTCTTCGTGGGCGCGGGCCTCGGAGGGCTCGGTCTCGGTCTCGCCGGCTACCCCGGGGTCGCCGCGACGTTCGGCGCGCTGGTGGTGGCGGCACTCGTGGCGGGGGTGTTCGTGCTGCGGGCGGGGCCGGTGGGTGAGGCAACGCCGGTGGAGACGGAACCCGCGGCCTGAGCGAAACTGCGGGCCGGTGGCGGCTGATCGCGCCCGCGCGGCGGAGCCGCACAGGTCACGGTCCGCTCCCCTCGCGGGGCGCGTTACGACGCCCGGCTCCAGCGCGTCCCGCTCCGACACAGCTGCCCTCGCACCGAATCGAAAGGCCCGACCACCATGTCCCCGCCCTCGCTCTCCCCCACGGCTGCCGTTGCCGCGGCGTCCGACGCCCCGCCGCCGGACACGCCGGCCAAAGGCGTACGAAGTAGGCTCACCTCCCGCACCGGGCTTGCGGCGACCTGCGCCGCGCTTCTCCTCGTCCTCCTCGCCTCCGTCGTCGTGGCCATCGGCCTGGGGTCCGCCGTCGTCACACCGGGTGACACCGCCCGGCTGCTGTGGGCGGCGTTGAGCGGCGGGAGCATCGCCGCCGATGAGGTGACGACGTATCAGATCATCTGGCAGATCCGTACACCCCGCGTCCTCCTGGCGGCACTTGTCGGCGCCGGGCTCAGCGCGGTCGGCGTCGCCATCCAGGCCCTGGTGCGCAACGCCCTGGCCGACCCCTTCGTCCTGGGCGTCTCCTCCGGCGCGTCGGTCGGCGCGGTCGGCGTGACGGTCACGGGCGGGCTCGCGGCGCTCGGCATCTACGCGGTATCGGCGGGGGCGTTCATCGGGGCGCTGGTGGCATCGCTCCTGGTGTACGCCGCTTCGGCGAGCCGCGGTGGCGTGCTCTCGCCGCTGCGGCTCGTCCTGACGGGCGTGGCGATGGCGCTCGGCTTCCAGGCCGTGATGAGCGTGATCATCTACTTCGCGCCGGACAGCGAGGCGACCAGCATGGTCCTGTACTGGACGATGGGCAGCTTCGGCGCCGCGAGCTGGGGCTCCCTGCCCGTCGTGGCCGGCTGCGTACTGCTCGGCCTCGCCGTGCTCCACCGCTACAGCAGGGCGCTCGACGTCCTGGCGCTCGGCGACGAGACCGCGACGAGCCTGGGCATCAGCCCCGACCGGCACCGCAAGGGCCTGCTCCTGCTCGCCTCGCTGATCACCGGAGTGATAGTCGCGGTGAGCGGCGCGATCAGCTTCGTCGGCCTGGTCATGCCCCACCTCGTACGCATGGTGGTCGGCGCCACGCACGCGCGGGTGCTGGCGGTCGCACCGCTGGTCGGAGCGGTGTTCATGGTCTGGGTCGATCTCGTGTCGCGGACCCTCGTGGCGCCGCGCGAGCTGCCGCTCGGGGTCATCACGGCGCTCGTCGGGGTGCCGGTGTTCGTCACGCTGATGCGGCGCAAGGCCTATATGTTCGGAGGGCGTTGAGATGGACCTCGTACTCGACGGCCTGTCCGTGACCATCGACGGCAAGCTCCTCGTCCGGGACCTGTCCCTCGAAGTGGGCAGCGGTCAGATCGTGGGCCTCGTCGGCCCGAACGGCAGCGGCAAGTCCACCGCGCTCAAATGCGTCTACCGGGCGCTGCGGCCCAGCTCCGGCGTGGTCAGGGTGGGCGACGACGACCTCTCGCGCCTGACGCCGCGCCGTGGCGCGCAGGTCGTCGCGGCGATGGCCCAGGACGGCGCGGTGGACCTCGACTTCACGGTGGAGGAGGTCGTCGCGCTGGGCCGCGCCCCCCATCTGCGCGGGAACCAGGCTCTCGGCGCCCGCGAACGGGAGCTGTGCGCAAGGACGATGGCCCGCCTCGATCTCACCCGCCTCGCCGACCGCGGCGTACTCACCCTGTCGGGCGGGGAACGCCAACGCGTCCTGCTCGCACGGGCGTTGGTGCAGGAGCCGCGGATCCTGGTCCTCGACGAGCCGACCAACCACCTGGACGTGCGCCACCAGATCGAGTTCCTCTCGCTCCTCAAGGGCTCGGGCCTCACCGTCCTCGTCGTCCTGCACGACCTCAACCTCGCGGCGGCCGCCTGCGACCGCATCGGGGTGCTGTCGCACGGCGCGCTGGTGGCCGCCGGGACGCCGGAGGAGGTGCTCACCACGGGTCTCGTCGACGAGGTGTTCGGCGTCAAGGCCAGCGTGATCAGCCACCCCCTGACCGGCGACCCTCAACTCCTGTACGCGCTGAGCCCCTCGCCCCCTCTCTGAACCTCTCTGAACCTCTCTGAACCTCCGAACCCCTGAACCCCACAGCCCCCTGAACCTCTGAACCTCTGAACCTCTGAACCTCTGAAAGGCGTTACGACGTCATGCCCAGAACACGCATCACCATCGGATCGGCGCTCGCGGGAGCCTTGCTGCTCAGCGGCTGCGGCGCGGAGGTCGACTCGGACTCCAAGGCCGCGGGCGCGCCCGACAAGGTCACCGTGAAGCGCTGCGGTGAGCCCGTCGCGTACAAGACTCCGCAGCGCGCGGTGGTCTACGAAGGCGGCAGCGCGGACAAGATGTTCAGCCTGGGCCTGACCGAGCACGTGCACGGCTATGTGATGCCGCCTGCCAACCCGCCGGTCAGCGAGTCTCCTTGGGCATCGGAGTACGCCAAGGTGAAGATGCTCAGCGACGATCTCCTCAACAAGGAACTCGTCGTCGAGGCCAAGTCGGACTTCGTCGTCGCGGGCTGGAACTCGGGCTTCAGCGACCAGCGCGGCATCACCCCGGAGATCCTGGACAAGCTCGGCATCCAGAGCTTCATGCACACGGAGAGCTGCTTCAACTACCCCGGCCACCCGCAGAAGGTCACACCGTTCAAGGCCCTGTACTCGGACCTGGAACGCCTGGGCAAGATCTTCCGGGTGGAGAAGAAGGCGGACGAGGTCGTGGACGGCCTCAAGAAACGCGTGGCCGCCGTCGAGTCCAAGGCCCCCGAGAAGGACGACGTCCCCGTCTTCCTCTACGACTCCGGCACGGACCAGCCCTTCACGGCGGGCAGCCAGGTCCCGCCCAACGACATCATCAAGTCGGCCGGAGGCAGGAACATCTTCGACGGCCTCGACGAGCGGTGGACCCAGGTGAACTGGGAGGCCGTCGCCAAGGCCGAGCCCGAGGTCATCATCATCTTCGACTACGGCGACAAGCCCGCCAAGGAGAAGATCGACTTCCTGAAGAAGTCCCCGCACACCAAGGAACTGCCCGCCGTGAAGAAGAACAACTTCTTCGTGCTCGACTACAACGAGGGCATCAGCGGCCCGCGCAACGTCGACGGCCTGGAGAAGTTCGGGAAGTACCTGCGCGACCTGAAGCGGTAACAGCCGCGAAGCCTCAGCCGGCCGCCCGGTCGAGCGCGCCGGTCAGACGGCCGAGGAGTCCTTGCAGGGCGAGGACCTCCTCGACCGTCATGCCGGTCGCTTCGAGGATCCGGCGCGGGACGGCAAGCGCGCGCTCCCGCAGCTCCGCGCCGTCGTCGGTCAGGTGAACGGTGACGGACCGCTCGTCGGCGGCACTGCGCTCACGCCGTACGAGACCGGCCGCCTCGAGCCGCTTGAGGAGCGGCGAGAGCGTGCCGGAGTCGAGACGCAGGCGCTCGCCGATGGCCTTGACGGGCCGCGGGCCGTCCTCCCAGAGCACGAGCATGACCAGGTACTGCGGATAGGTGAGGCCCAGATCCTTGAGGGCATCGCGGTAGACGCCGCCGAAGGCGCGCGAGGCGGCGTGCAGCGAGAAGCAGACCTGGTGGTCGAGGCGCAGGAGCTCGGAGTCGGGCAGGTCCGTCTTGTCGGGCGCTCCGGGTCCGGGGGGCCCGGAGGGGGCGGGGGGCCCGGAGGGGGCGGCGGTCGGCGAGGGCGTCATGGCTTCAGGGTACCTCGCACGCGTCATTCAGTTGTGCACAACTAAATCGTGTGCAACTATTGCTCTCGAGCGAACGAACTCCGTTGCTCACGTTCTTCGACCGAGGGAAGAGGACACCCCATGAACGCGCTGTACACCGCCGTCGCCACCGCCAACGGCCGCGAGGGCCGCGCCGTCAGCTCCGACGGCCAGATCGACCTCGCGCTCGCCATGCCCCCGGCCCTCGGCGGCGACGGCCGGGGCACCAACCCCGAGCAGCTCTTCGCCGCCGGGTACGCGGCCTGTTTCGCCAGCGCCATGGGAGCGGTCGCCCGTGAGATGAAGGTCGACACCAAGGACGTCTCGGTCACCGCCGAGGTCTCCATCGGCAAGGACGACGCGGGCTTCGGGCTCGCGGTCGTGATGCGCGTGGAGCTGCCGGACTCCCTGGCCGGCGAGACCGGGCAGCGGCTGGTCGAGGCGACGCACGCGTACTGCCCGTACTCCAAGGCCACGCTCGGCAACATCGAGGTCGAGCTCGTCATCGAGTAACCCTGGCCGACGGCCGGAATTCGGGCCCGCGCCGTACGGCGGGTACCGTAGAGGGACCGATCTCATGGGCCTCCTGGTGGGCTGCGTGAACCCCAGGAGGCCCAGAATGACGACGAACCGCGGACGCAAGGGCGTGATCCGGAAGCGGATGACGTCGACCGGCGAGTCGTATGTGGTCGCCGCCCGCAATCTCAAGTCGATGAAGGACATGGGCGCCACCCGCGAGGCCGTCGTCACCCAGCGCTGGCAGCCCGCGGAAACCCTGGACGTACCGTGCCCCTGCGGCGGCACCTGCGAGCCCGGCGAGAAGTGCGACCGCTGCCACGCCCGCCACCGCCACGTGGCCCGCTACCCCGGCAGCCGCACCGAGGTCGAGATCTGGGCCGACCGCTACGACTGCATGGGCTGCGCGTCCACGTACACCATCCTGGTCGAGCTGCCGGACCGCCCGTGGGGCATCGCCGAGACAGTGGTCCAGGGCGGGTCCGCGGAGCCGGTCGTCAAGGCCCGGGTGTTCCCCGGCGTGAAGCATCCGCTGCTGCGGCCCGAGACCCCCGAAGAGGACTGAGTCCGCTCGGGACCAGGGCTGAGTCCGCTCGGCGGGGCCCGCCGTATATCGCGCGCGTCGCATCGATCAGCCGTTCTACGATCGCCTCCTTACTGCCGGTATCACCGGACCAATCGGGGGCGGACATGCGTGAGAGCGTCGAGGACGGCGAGAAGGGGGTCGCCGCGGCCGTGCGGCTCGCCGAGGGGGCCCGGCTGCGGAGTGTCGTGGCTGCCGATGATCCCGTCGGCTGGGTCTCGCTGGACGCGGGCGTGCGGGAGGTGTCCTGGAGCTACCCGACCCGCACGGTGCCCCGGCCGGCGTGGGAGCACGCCGCCCCGCTGCCCGCCGACCTGACACAGCTCGGTGAGTCCGGGCTCGCGCTCGCCCTCTGCCACCGCGACGGCAGGACGCGCGAGACCGCGATACGCCGGGCGGGGCCGTACCCCGGCCTCCTTCCGCTCATCGTCATCCGCTGCTCCGACTGGGCCGCCCCCGTGCGCGAACGCGCCCGGAAGCTGCTGCGCGAGGCGCTGGACCCGCCTGCCGCCGTCGCCCTCGCCCCGCTGATCCTGCTGGTCGGCCGCCGCGACCGGGGCGGCTTCGGCGTCGAGCTGCTCGGGGACACGCTGCGGCGAGCGCCCCTCGCGGAGTTCGCCGCCCTCCTCGTCCACCGCGACCGCGTGACGCGGCGGTTCGCCTACCGCCTCGCCGCCGAGCACGACCGCCTGAGCCCCGCCGAACTGGCCCGCGCCGCCGCGGACGACCCGGACTTTGTGATCCAGGATCTGTGCGCGACGGCGGCGCTCACGAGGCTGCGGGAAGCGGACGCCGCTCCCGCGGACGTGCTCGAACCGCTGCTGACCGCACGCCCCCCGCATGTCCGCTCGGCCGGTGTCACCGCGCTGCGGCGGGCGGGGCAGCCGGAACGGGCGGAGGCGTTCCTCGGCGACCGGTCCGGGCGGGTGCGCGCCTGCGCCCGGTATGTCGTACGACAGCACGGAGGCGACCCCGTGGCCTGGTACCGGGAGCGGTGCGCGACGCCGGACGACCCCGGCCTCGTGCCCGGCGCGGTCATCGGCCTCGCCGAGTGCGGCGACCGTGCGGACGGCGCGCTGCTGCGGCCGTTGCTCGCACATCCCGCGGACGGGGTACGGGGGCAGGCCGTGGCCGGACTCCGGGCGCTGGACCTGGCGGACTCGCGGCAACTGCGGCCGCTGCTCGACGACCCGGCCCCCGGCGTCGTACGCCAGACGACCCTCGCCCTGCTGCCGTCCGCCCGGCAACTCCCCGCCGACTGGCTCCTGGAGCGCGCGGGGCCGCGGCTCCCCCGGCACATCCGCGTCGCCGCGTTCCGGCTGCTCCACGCGCACGGCGGGGTCGCGGTGCTGCGAGCGGCGGTGGGACTTCTGGACGACCCGGACGTGAAGCTGCGCACGTGGGCGGCGCAATCCGTGCAGCGCTGGCATCCCTCGGCGGACGTACGGCGCGGAGACCCGGAGGTGGGCGTACTGCTCGACCGGTGCGGGCACCTCTTCAGCGAGCATGTCCTGAAGAGGCGCAAGTGGGCGGCTGGTTTGGACGCCTGACCCGGCTCACAGTGCGCGCCATCCGCCCGCCGAGCAGTGCCGATCGCCCCGGTACCGCAAGTGGAACCCGGCACAACGTCCGATATACGAACCCCTCTTCCCGGATTCTGACCGGATTCTTCCCTTGACGGCGCGTCCCGCCACCCTCAATATCAGGCAACGCACTTTGCGCCACGCACCCTTCTTCAGCACAGCTCCAGCTCTTCAGCACAGCTCCAACGCCCTGCGGCATCCGCGTCGCGGGGCGTCAGTACGTTCCGTCCCCTTCGCTGTTCGGAATTCGGAGCCCCACATGAGACTCTCCAGATCCGCCGTGCCCCGCGCCCTGAGACGGGCCACCGCGGGCGTCGCCACCCTCGCCGCCGCCGGCCTGATCGCGGCCACCGCGCCCGCGGCCCTGGCAGCCCCGTCCCCGACGCTCGCGGCCCCCGACATACCGCTCGCCAACGTCAAGGCGCACCTCTCCCAGTTCCAGTCCATAGCCTCGGCCAACGGCGGCAACCGCGCCCACGGCCGCCCCGGCTACAAAGCCTCGATCGACTACGCGAAGGCCAAGCTGGACGCGGCCGGATTCACCACCACCGTTCAGCAGTTCACCTCCAGCGGTGCCACCGGCTACAACCTCGTCGCGGACTGGCCGGGCGGCGACCCGAACCAGGTCCTGATGGCGGGCGCGCACCTCGACAGCGTCTCCTCGGGCCCCGGCATCAACGACAACGGCTCGGGCTCGGCAGGCGTCCTGGAAACCGCGCTCGCGGTCTCCCGCGCGCAGTTGCAGCCGGAGAAGCACCTGCGGTTCGCCTGGTGGGGGGCGGAGGAGCTGGGCCTGGTCGGCTCGAAGTACTACGTCAACAACCTCCCGACCGCCGAGCGTTCGAAGGTCTCCGGCTACCTCAACTTCGACATGATCGGCTCTCCGAACCCGGGCTACTTCGTCTACGACGACGACCCCGCGATCGAGAAGACGTTCAAGGACTTCTACGCGGGCCTGAACGTCCCCACGGAGATAGAGACCGAGGGCGACGGCCGCTCCGACCACGCCAGCTTCAAGAACGTGGGCATACCGGTCGGCGGCCTCTTCACGGGCGCGAGCCGCACGAAGACCAGCGCGCAGGCCCAGAAGTGGGGCGGCACGGCGGGCCAGGCCTTCGACCGCTGCTACCACTCCTCGTGCGACACCACGGCGAACATCAACGACACCGCGCTCGACCGCAACAGCGACGCCATCGCCCACGCGATCTGGACGCTCGGCACGGACACCCCGGTCCCGCCGGGCGACTCGTACGAGAACACCGCTGACGTCACCATCCCGGACAACGGCACGGCCGTGACCTCGACGATCAACGTGACCGGCCGCACGGGCAACGCCCCGGCCACCCTCAGGGCGGACGTCGACATCCGCCACACCTGGCGCGGCGACGTGGTCGTGGACCTGCTCGCCCCGGACGGCACGGCGTACCGCCTGAAGAACTCCAGCGGCAACGACTCGGCGGACAACGTCATCGCGACGTACACGGTCAACGCGTCGAGCGAGCCGGCGAACGGCGCCTGGAAGCTGCGCGTGCAGGACGTGGCGTCGCAGGACACCGGCTACATCAACAGCTGGAAGCTGACCTTCTAGAGCGTTGCGGAAGTTCGGGAGCGCCCCGGACACACCCCGGCGCCCGGCAGCGACTTCCGCTGCCGGGCGCCGGGACAGTGACCGCCGGCTCAGCCCTCCGCGGGCGCCAGCGTCAGTGCGATCGAGTTGATGCAGTACCGCTGGTCCGTCGGGGTCGCATAGCCCTCGCCCTCGAAGACGTGGCCGAGGTGCGAGCCGCAGCGGGCGCAGCGCACCTCGGTGCGGATCATGCCGTGCGAGGTGTCCTGGAGCAGTTCGACCGCGTCGGTGTCCTTGGGGTCGAAGAAGCTCGGCCAGCCGCAGTGCGACTCGAACTTCTCCTCCGACGTGAACAGCTCCGCGCCGCACGCGCGACAGCTGTAGACACCCTTGGTCTTGGTGTCCGTGTACTCACCGACGAACGCGGGCTCCGTGCCCGCTTGGCGCAGGACCGCGTACTCCGAGGGGCTCAGCTCCGCGCGCCACTGCTCGTCCGGCTTCTCGACGTCGTACGACATGAGACTGAACCCCTTACTGCTTGGTCTTGCTGCTTCGGATCACCGCTGGGAACTACTGCTTCGCCAGTTCGGCCAGGATCTGCGGGCCGAGGTCCGTGACGTCGCCCGCTCCCATGGTGAGAACGAGATCACCGGGCTTCGTCATTCCCGCGACGGCCGCCACGGCGTCGCTCTTCTCGTGCGCGGCCCGCACGTCGGCGCCAGCGGCCACGGCCGCGTCGATGATCAGGGCGCTGGTGATGCCGGGGATCGGGTCCTCGCGGGCGGGGTAGATGTCGAGGACCACGGAGGCGTCCGCGAGTGCCAGGGACTGGCCCATCTCCTTGCCCAGCTCCTGCGTGCGCGAGAAGAGGTGGGGCTGGAAGAGGACCAGGAGGCGCGAGTCGCCCGCGGAGGCCCGCATGGCCTCCAGGTCGGCCGTCATCTCGGTGGGGTGGTGCGCGTACGAGTCGATGACCTGGACGCCGGCTGCCTCGCCCTTGAGCTGGAGGCGGCGCTTGACGCCGGTGTACGAGCCGATGGCCGAGGCAAGGTTGTGCGCCGGGATGCCGACGGCGATGCCCGCGGCGAGGGCGGCGACGGCGTTGTGGGCGTAGTGGCGGCCGGGGACCGAGACCGTGAACGTCAGGAACTTGCCGTTCAGGATGACCGTGACCTCGCTGGTCAGGCCGCGCGCGGTGATCTTGTGGATGCGCAGGTCGGCACCCTCCGACTCGCCGTACGTGACGACCTTCAGCTCGCCCGCGTCGCGCACGCGCTTCGTCAGCTCCGCCGCGCCCGACTGGTCCGCCGCGATCACCAGGGTGCCGCCGGGGACGATCTTGCCGACGAACGTCTCGAAGGACTCGTAGATCTCGTCCATCGACGCGTAGTTGGCGTGGTGGTCGAGCTCCACGTTCAGGATGATGGCGACCTCGGGCGCGTACTTGTGGAAGCTGCGGTCGCTCTCGTCCGCCTCCGCCACGAAGATGTCGCCCTCGCCGTGCAGGGCGTTCGAGCCCGGCGCGTCCAGGTCGCCGCCGATCGCGTACGAGGGGTCGAGGCCGAGGGAGGAGAGGGTGACCGCGAGCATCGACGTCGTCGTGGTCTTGCCGTGCGTGCCGGCGACCGCGATCGGACGCAGGCCCTCCATGAGGGAGGCCAGGGCGTCCGAGCGGTGGACCACCGGGATGCCGAGCTCGGTGGCGCGGGCCAGCTCGGGGTTGTCGGCGCGGATGGCGGAGGAGACGACCACGCAGGTCGCGTCGGACGCGAGGTGCGCGGCGTCGTGGCCGATGTGGACCGTGGCGCCCAGGGCCCGCAGGGCCTCGGCGGTGGCCGACTCCCGCGCGTCGCTGCCCGCGACCTTGGCGCCGCGCTGGGCCAGGATCTTGGCGATGCCCGACATTCCGGCGCCGCCGATGCCGATGAAGTGCGGTCGGTCCATGGCGGTGGGCAGGCCGGGTGCCATACGTGTGTCTCCCAAGGGTCCAAGAGTTACGGCAGCTGAGCCGCTGAGCAGGGCCCAGACTATTGCCTCGCACGGACACGGGGCACACCTGCGCCCTGTAAGGGGCGCGAGGAACGGCGCGACCAGCCCTCACCGAACCCGCGGACCAGCTTTCGCGTACGAGAGGGGACTAGTCCTTCGCGTGCGAGAACAGCTTCAGGACCGGGACCCCCACCTTGTGCCGCGCACGAGACGCCCAGTCCCGGTGGAAGAACTCTTCCACGTAGTGGGGATCGGTCAGGACGATGACCTCGTCGGCGCCCGCCTCGTCGACCAGTTGCTTGAGCGCGTCGAGCGGATGATCCTCGATCAGCTGGCCAAGGGCCTCGCAGCCCGCCGCGCGCAGCGCGGCCAGCGAGACCTCCAGAGCCTTCTGCGCGGGGGCCGCCGCCTCCTGCCCCTCGGGGACGTCCCCTTCCCTCGCCGCCTCGTCGATCTCCCCCAGAGCCACGTCGTCGATGGCCCGCAGCAAGCGGTCGGCCTGGTCGCCGCGGGGCTGGAGCAGCACCCGGAAGGTGACCGTCTCGTCGCCGTGCAAGGTGGTGACGAACTCCACGTCGGCGGAGGTCAGGGCCTTCTCGATCATCAATACGCTTGTGAACACGACAGGCGCCCTTCTCATCCGTGGACCGCCGAGAGTCTGTCTCGACAGCCCCTGCGGAAACCATCCTGCCCCGTGGCCGCACGGGGTCTGCGACTTTTAGTGTGCCCAGCGGAAGCAAAACGGAACGGTTGATTCCGCTGATTGTCAGGTTTGACGGTATCGGGTGAAGAGGAACCCGGCCTCCTCCAGTACGGAGGTCAGGGTGAATCGTTCCGGCACCGCCACCGAGGACCCCCAGGCGATCCGCTGCGCGTCCCCGGAGGTGAGCATCGGGGACACCGTCAGACAGAGCTCGTCCAGGGCGCCGGCCGCCACGAGCTGGCCGAGCAGCCGGGGCCCGCCCTCCGTGAGCAGCCGGGTCAGGCCGCGCTCCGCGAGGGCGGGTGCGATCCGCTCCGGTTCGACCACGGCCCCCTCCCCCGCGATCACCACGACGGCGCCCGCCTTCTCGGCCGCGGAGATCCGGTCGGCCGGCGCCTCGGCACCGGTCACCACGAGCGTGGGCACCAGCGGCTCGGTGAAAAGCGGAAGGGAGAAATCCAGGTTGAGGCTCGCGCTGACGACGGCGATCGCGGGCACCACCGTCTGCCCGGCCGCGGCCCTGCGCGCGGCGAAGTCCGCACGCTCCCGTGCCGGCCGGTAACCCTCCTGGCGGACCGTCTCGGCACCGACGACCACGACGTCGGCGAGTGCGCGCAGGGTGCCGAAGATCCGCATGTCCGCTGCGTTCGAGATGGGGTGGGAGCGGCCGTCGTGCTGGGCCGCTCCGTCAAGGGTGGACACCATGTTGGCGCGCAGCCAGGGGGCGTCGCCCGGCGGGTAGGCGTACGCGTCGGCAAGCTCCCCCAGCTCCCACTCTCGTACTGCCGTTTCGTCTGTCTGGTCGGTCACAGGGAACAGGCGTCGCATGTCCAGCAGTCTTGCACGGCGCTTAGAGTTAGGAACCGTGTCGTCCTCCACCGCCGCCCCCGGGCAGAGCCCCATAGCCGAAGCGGCTCCCCTGTCGCTGTGCGCCCGCGAGCCCCATGTCCCCGCCGACCGTC
Organism: Streptomyces longisporoflavus; assembly: GCF_014649775.1. Taxonomy (GTDB): domain Bacteria; phylum Actinomycetota; class Actinomycetes; order Streptomycetales; family Streptomycetaceae; genus Streptomyces; species Streptomyces longisporoflavus. The sequence goes on from NZ_BMTR01000008.1 coordinate 187,221, forward strand.
TGGTCGCCGAGATGGTGCCGCCCCCGCGCTTCGACTCGGTCCGCTTCGATACGTACATACCGGACCCCAAGCAGCCGAGCCAGACCGAGGCCGTGCGGGTCCTGAGCGAGTTCGCGGCCGGGCTCGGCGGCGCGCACGCGTCCGGGTCGGGCAAGCGCCGCTGGTTCCAGAAGAAGGCGGCCGCCCCCACCGGCCCCCGCGGCGTCTACCTCGACGGCGGCTACGGCGTGGGCAAGACCCACCTCCTCGCCTCCCTCTGGCACGCGACGCCCGCCGAGCCCGGACAGAAGGCGTTCGGCACCTTCGTCGAGCTGACCAACCTGGTCGGCGCCCTCGGCTTCCAGCAGACCGTGCGCACCCTCAGCGGGCACCGGCTCCTGTGCATCGACGAATTCGAGCTCGACGACCCGGGCGACACGGTGCTCGTGTCCTCGCTGCTCTCCCGGCTCGTCGACGAAGGCGTGGCGCTCGCCGCGACCTCGAACACCCTGCCGGGCAAGCTCGGCGAGGGCCGGTTCGCCTCCGCCGACTTCCTGCGCGAGATCCAGGGGCTCGCGACCCACTTCAGGTCACTGCGCATCGACGGTGAGGACTACCGCCACCGGGGCCTGCCGGAAGCGCCCGCTCCGTACTCGGACAAGCAGGTCACCAAGGCCGCGTACGCGACCGAAGGTGCGAGCCTCGACGACTTCCCGCACCTGCTCGACCACCTCGCGCGCGTCCACCCCAGCCGGTACGGAGCGCTTACGGACGGACTCGCGGCCGTCTGCCTCACCGAGGTGACGCCGGTGCCCGACCAGTCGACCGCGCTGCGCCTCGTCGTCCTCGCCGACCGTCTGTACGACCGCGAGGTCCCCGTGCTCGCCTCGGGTGTCCCCTTCGATCAGTTGTTCAGCGAGGAGATGCTGAACGGCGGCTACCGGAAGAAGTACTTCCGGGCGATTTCGCGGCTCACCGCGCTCGCGCGGGACGCGAAGAGCCTCGTAAAGGCGTAAAGACTCACCGCTACGCGCGTGGTTCCCGCGCGCCTAGGCGCGTGGTACACACATCCGGTCATGTTCCTGTCCGCCAGCAGGAGGTCGGCCTTTTATGTCCACGACACGACGTCAGGTACTAGCCCGCACCGGTGCGGTGGGTGCGGGAATCGCCTTCACCGGTGCGCTCTCGGAACTCTTCGCGGGCAGCGCCGCCGCGCAGGGCAAGGCAGGATACGGGCCGCTGGTGCCCGACCCCGCCGGGCTGCTAGATCTGCCGAAAGGTTTCCGCTACAAGGTCCTCTCGCGGGAGGGCGGCGATCTGCCGTCCGGTGAGGGCAAGGTGCCGAGCAACTTCGACGGCATGGACGCGTTCCGCGGCAAGCGCGGCGGCGTGCATCTCGTCCGCAACCACGAGAACCGCCACAACGGAAGAACTCCCGTACCCACGGTCAAGGGCCTCACCTACGACCCGATGGGCAAGGGCGGCTGTACCGCACTCGCGCTCGACCGCCACAACAACGTCCTGGGCGAACGCGTCGCGATCGCCGGGACCGCGGTCAACTGCGCGGGCGGCCCCACCCCATGGGGCACCTGGCTGACCTGCGAGGAGACCGAGGACAAGGCCGGCACGAACGGCTACACCAAGGACCACGGCTTCATCTTCGAGGTCGACCCCGTCGACCCGCACCGCACCGGCGCCGTACCGCTCACCGCGATGGGCCGCTTCCAGCACGAGGCGATCGCCGTCGACCCCCGCCGCGGCGTCGTCTACGAGACCGAGGACGCCTTCCTCAAGCCCTTCGGGCTCTTCTACCGCTTCCTGCCCGAGAAACCCGAGGGCGGCCTCGGCTCCCTCCGCGCGGGCGGCACATTGCAGGCCATGCGGGTGCCGGGGGTGCCCGACCTGTCCGCGATCCAGGAGACGGGTGCCAGCTTCAAGGGCATCGAATGGGTCGACGTGCCGGACCCGCTGGCCGTCGAGACTCCCATCAGGAACCAGGACTTCGGCCCCAAGGGCATCACGCACGCGCAGAAGCTGGAAGGCTGCTACTGGGGCGGGAAATCGGTCTACTTCGTCTCGTCGTTCGCCCACAGCGCGGAGGGCTCGGCGGGCGACCACTTCGGACAGATCTGGCGCTACGACCCCTCCGAGCGCCGCCTCACCCTCGTGATCGTCTTCGGCCCGAGCACCGACATCCAGCTGCCGGGCGAGTCCCCCGACAACATCTGCCTCGCTCCCAGCGGCGGCCTGATGGTGGCCGAGGACGGCGGCGGCGCACAGCACGTGTACGGCGTGACGCGGCGCGGCGAGGTCTACGCGATGGCCCGCGGGCGGCAGAACATCGGCACTCCCGAGGAGCCGGAGTGGGGCGAGTTCGCCGGCGTCTGCTTCTCGCCGGACCACGACACGATGTACGTCAACTGCTACACGCCCGGCACGACGTTCGCGGTGACGGGGCCCTGGCACAGGACCTGATCCGACCCGGGGCCGGGTGCGCGGCGACGTGCCGCGCACCCGGCCCGCGGCCGCCGGACCGGCCCTACGAGCCGATCAGCGGGTAGTGGTCGGACAGGTTGGTGTACGTGTACTTCTTGCCCCAGCTGGAGACCGTCCAGGGCGCGCTCTGCTCCTTGACCACCTCGTTGTGCCAGCCGGCGGGGCGGGCGTGGCCCTCGCGGTGCAGGACGTAGTCGAGGTCCTCGCGGGGGTCGTCCGGGTAGCGCTCGGCGGCGATGGAGTTGTCCCGGGTGTCGAAGGAGTACGGGTGGCCGCCGCGGCTGTCGGCGGGGGCGAAGCCGCCGTCGGCGAGCATCGAGGCGTACTCGTCGCTGTGCGAGTCGACGTTGAAGTCGCCCGCGGCGATGACCTGCTCGCCCGCCGGGATGTTCTTGGCGTCCAGGAAGGCGTCCATCTCCTTGAGCTGCGAGGCGCGGGTCGCGGCCGCCTCGCCGGAGCCGCAGCCCGGGTCGGTGGACTGGGTGTGGGTGCCGACGACGTGCACCTTCTTGCCGTCGACGTTCAACTGGGCATAGACGAAGCCCTTGTTGGAGTACGAGTCGGAGCCGCAGGCGTCCTTGTAGACGTACTGCTCCTTGCGCAGGATCGGCCACTTGCTCAGGACGGTGACCCCTCCGTCCTCCGGGGTCACCGCGGAGTACGCGCCGCCGGTGGCGTCCCAGCCGTCCTTGCTCCGGCCCATGACGGGGGTCTGGTGCGGGTAGCGGTCGGCGGCCTCGGCCTTCAGCGCCTCGGAGGACGAGTTGTCGAAGGCCTCCTGGAGGACGACGACGTCCTTGCCCTCGAAGAAGTCCGCGGCCGGTATGGCCTTGGCGCGGTGGTCCTGGCCCCAGTTCGGGTAGAGGTTCTTGCTGAACAGGAACGCGTTGTACGAGAGCACCTTGAGTGCCGGAGTGTCGGCAGAGGCGGCAGGCGCGTCGGCGGCGGTCGCGGACGGGGCGACGGCGACGAGCGTGGCCGCGGCGAGCACCGTGGTGATCGCGGCGGCGTGAGTCCTGCGCAGCGCTGGGTGCGGCACTGAATCTCCCGGGTGTGGGGGGGGCGTGGTGAGGGTGCACGTGACGGGGCACGTGGTGGGGCGCCGCACATCCAACCAGCCGGGACTACTTCTGGGGATACGCCGCGTGAACAAAGATCACGCGGCGGGAGCAGAACGATTTTGTGCGGGCTGCCCCGTGTGAACGATCAGTGCGGGTGTTCTCGGCTCAGAGATCGGCGAGCGTGTTGTCCACCGTGTCGAGCAGCGCCTGCCGGTCGTCCTGCACGCGGGCGAGAATGCGCAGGCCGTAGTACGTGCTCTGCACCCGGCGCGCGACGGCCCCCGCGTCGGCCGTGGAACGGAGTTCGCCGGTGCGGCTGCCGGTCGCCACGACCGCGCGCAGCTCCTCCTCCACGCGGTCGAAGTTGCGGCGCACCGCGTCCTTGACCTCCGGGTCGAGCCCGGCGATCTCGACGGCCGCGTTGATCGCGAAGCAGCCGCGCCCGTCAGCCTCGTCGAGATCGGCGTCCACGGCGTGGACCATCATGTCCCGCAGCCGCCGCTTCGCCGGCCCCTCGCCCCGCAGGATCTCGATCTGCTCGGCGGTGCTGGTCTCGTAGTAACGCTGCAGGGCACGCAGATAGAGCTGACGCTTGCCGCCGAAGGTGTTGTAGAGGCTGGAGGGCCCGAGCCCGGTGCTGTCGCACAGCGCGCGCGTCGACGTGCCCTCGTAGCCATGACGCCAGAACGTCTCCATGGCCGCGGTGATGACACGGTCCTCGTCAAACTCTCGTGGCCTGGCCATGGCCCCCACAGTACGGGTTTTGGAAGACACGTACAAAACAAGCGGCGCATGTGTGGTGCCGGGCCGGTCGCCCGGGTCATGCCGTCACGTGGGTACGTTCGCGGCGCTCGGTCACGGCGTCCCGTTCCGCCCGCTGAAGCCGTGCCGCCCAGAGGACGGTCACCGCGCCGGCGGCGGCGAGCGCGGCGCCGACCCACGCCACGGAGGCGTAACCGAGGCCCGCGTCGATGGTCATTCCACCGAGCAGCGGCGCCAGGGTGTTGCCGACGTTGAACGCGGCCGTGTTGGTGGCGCCGACCAGCGTCGGGGCAGCCGGGGCGAGAGTGAACACCCGTGACTGGAGAGCCGGGTTGGTGACGTATCCGACCAGGCCCAGCAGGAAGACGAGCGCGATCACCGTGCCGGTCGACCCGGCCGTCAGGGCGAGCAGCGCCGAGAAGAGGGCGAGCGCCCCGAGCCCCGCGCCGAGGGTCCGCAGCGGGCGCGCCTCGGCCGTGCGCCCGCCGATGAAGAGGCCCGCCATCCCGCCGACGCCGAACAGGGCGAGGACCGCCGGCACCCATCCCGCGGGCACTTTGCTCACCTCGGTCAGCAGGGGCGCGAGATAGCTGAAGGTGACGATGACCGCGCCGAAGGCGAAGGCCGTGATCGCGTACGAGAGCCAGAGCTGGGGACGCGCCATTCCGCGCAGCTCGGCCCTGACCGACGTACGCCCGGCTTCGCCGCGGCCGCCGGGAACGACGAGCAGCGTGCACACCAGGCTCACCGCGGTGGCCGCGGCGACCGCCCAGAACGCGGCGCGCCAGCTCGAGTACTGGCTCAGCACGGTGCCGGCCGGCACGCCGACGACCGTGGCCAGCGTCAGGCCACCCGCCACGACGGCGACGGCCTTCCCCTTGGCCGCGGGCGGCACGAGGGCGACCGCGGTGGCCACGGCGACGCCCCAGTACCCCGCGTAGGCGAGGGCGCTGATCACGCGGGTGACGAAGAGGACTCCGTAGCCGGGCGCGAGGGCGCCGATCACGTGGGCGACGACGAAGGCCGCCTGGAGCGAGACGAGTGCGGTGCGCCGGGGCCAGCTGAGGGTGGCCACCGCGAGCAGCGGCGCGCCGACGACCATGCCGATCGCGAAGGCCGAGATCAGCAGCCCCGCGTCCGGGATGGACACCCCCAGGTCCGCGGCCATGCCCGGCAGGAGGCCGGACAGCATGAACTCCGAGGTCCCTTGGGTGAAGATGCCGAGGCCAACTATGTACACGGCAGGCGGCATTGACGCACTCCTGATCACGTTCCACGCTTTTGAAGCACTCGCTCCAAAACTGACGCCCAGGACGCTAGCACATTCTGAATCGATCGCTTCAAAAAACGTCAGTGGGCGGCCCGGTCACAGCTGACCGACTCACCGGCCGCGCGTTCCGCCGCGCTGCGGAGCACGCAGAACTCGTTGCCCTCGGGATCGGTGAAGACCACCCACCCGGTGCCGTCGGGATTCCTGCGGTCCGCCGCCACGGTGGCGCCCACCGTCAAAAGCCGTTCGACCTCTTCGTCGCGGGGGCCTTCGGGCTGTAGGCAGAGGTGGACGCGGTTCTTCTGGGTCTTCGGCTCCGCGACTTCGGCGAAGTAGAGGTGCAGCCCGGTGGGCAGGGCGATGGCCGCGGTCGATTCGCCGGGCAAGTCGTCGTCGTTGAGCGGGCGCCCCACCACCTGGCTCCAGAACCGGGCCAGTTCGTACGCGTCGGTGCAGTCGAAGGCGACATTGAAGAGGGTCGAGTGCATGGCTGGGCCTTTCGTCGGTATGGACAGCACCCTCATCGCTACGGCCGCCGCCGCCAAGCGGATTTGTCAGTGGCGGGTGCCATTCTGGGACATTGCGACATCACCGCGGTCCTGGTGCACGACATATTCGGCGGCGAGTTGCTGGTCGGGGAGGTGTGGTCGGCCGAGGGCGAGCAGCAGGGCTTCCACTGGTGGAACCGCCTCGCGAGCGGGATCGAACTGGACCTGACGCGCGAGCAGTTCCGGCTCGGCCAGCGGATCACGGCACCGCGCTCGGTGGCACGACTGCCGGGTCGCCTGCCGCGCCGTCATGGGGACTACGAATTGTTGCGGCGGCGGTTCGCCGAGGCGGTGGTGGCGGCGGCTGCGGGGTCTGTTGCGGCGGGTTGAGCGCCCCCGTGTGCGCCGCGCGATGGCGGTAGAGCTAGCGATAGGCGGCTTCGGCCGGGGCGCATAGGAGACGGGCGAGCGAGCGGGCGGTTCGGCCGTCCGGGGCAGAGTGAGTCACCCTTACCCATTTAATCCTATTTGCGCAGCTATGTTCGCAACATGATCACCCCAGCACGAAAACTGAACGCACGGGGATGGCAGGGCGCATGGAGGCTGACCACCGCCTGTGCGCTGACGACCCTCACCCTCACCGCGCTTGCCGCCTGCGGCTCGCCATCGGCTCCGGGCGCGGGGAGCCGTGACCGGACCGCGAGCACCACCGTGAGCGCCCCGCCCCGCCCCGCGACGCTCGCCCCCGGTCCCGCGGGCCTCACCCCCGTCTTCAAGAACGCCCCGCGGACCCCGGCGTCCACCACCCCCACCGTGGCCCTCACCTTCGACGCCGACATGACCGCCGACCAGGGGCCGCGCGCCGCGGCGGGCGAGCGGTTCGACAACCCGGCGCTGGTGAGGACGCTGCGCCGGGAGAAGGTGCCCGCGACGTTCTTCATGACGGGGCGGTGGGCCGAGGAGTACCCGGCGCAGGCCAAGGACATCGGCCGGGACCCGCTCTTCGAGGTCGCCAACCACTCGTACAGCCATTACGCCTTCACCGACCGCTGCTACGGACTGCCGACCGTCCCCGCCTCCCGTATGCGCGCGGACATGGAGCGTGCCTTCGCCGCGTTCCGCAAGGCGGGCGTCGAGCACCAGGTTCCGTACTTCCGCTTCCCCGGCGGCTGTTACGACAAGCGGTCGCTGCGCGCGCTGGCTCCCGGCGGCGTCACGGCCGTGCAGTGGGACGTGGTGAGCGGCGACGCCTTCGCCACGGACGCCGGCGCCGTGGCCCGGCAGGTGCTCGACGGGGTGCGGCCAGGCTCGGTCGTCGTCATGCACTGCACGCGCAGCGCGGCTCCCACGACGGAGCGCGCCCTGCGGACGATCATCCCGGAGCTGCGCGAGCGCGGCTTCCGTTTCGTGCGGGTGTCGGAGCAGATCCGGGCGGCCGGCGTACGCGGATAGCCTGACCCGCATGGACGCCCCCGCCGACATCACCGGCTCCGCCGACACCACCGACACCACCGACTCCGCCGAAGGCCCGTACGCCGAGTGCGTGCTGTGCCGCAAGCCCACCGAGTACCCCCAGACCCACAAGGGCGTGACGCTGTGCCCCGTGTGCGAGTGGCACGAGGCCCAGCGCACGGCCTGCTCGGGCTGAGCAGAGCCGGAGCGAGCACACCCCCGGCCAGGCCGGACCTCCGTCCGGGGAGGGTGGCAAACTGGCCCCGTGAGCAGCGATCAGACCGCCGCCGGGATCCCCGAGCCGCAGGACAGCCCCGACCCGCCGGAGAGCCCCTTCCGCGTGGAGCCGACCCCCCGTGACGAGGCACCTCAGTACGTACTGCCGCTGGTGGCCCGCATCGAGCGTGCCGAGCCCCCGCACCGTACGGACGCCCTGGAGACCGCGGCCCGCGCGGTGCTCGTCATGCTCGGCGACGAGCGGTCCCTCGGCGACGGCGAGTGGGCGCAGGCCATGCGGGACTGGCAGGACGCCCGGATCCGCAAGGTGGTGCGGCGGGCCCGCGGTGCCGAGTGGCGGCGGGCCGAGGCGCTTCCCGGCATCACCGTCACGGGCAAGTCGGCGGAGGTCCGGGTCTTCCCGCCGATCCCGCTGGACGGCTGGCCCAAGGAACTGGCGAAGCTCCAGGTGTCCGGCACCGATCTGGACGACCCGGAGCCGGTGCCGCCCGCGGACGCGACCGCACCGGTCCTGTGGATGAGCCCCGACGTCGAGATGTCGGCGGGCAAGGCGATGGCGCAGGCGGGGCACGGAGCCCAACTGGCCTGGTGGGAGCTGTCGGACGAGGAGCGCGTGGCCTGGCGGGACGCCGGTTACCCGCTGTCCGTGCGCACCCCGGACGCCGCGCTCTGGCGCGAGCTGGTGGCGAGCGGCCTGCCGGTGGTGCGGGACGCGGGCTTCACGGAGATCGCGCCCGGTTCCTGCACCGTGGTCGCCGACCATCCCGCCCTGCGCCGCTGAGCCCTCCCTCGCCCTGTGCTCAGGCGGTGACGCTGGCCACGGGGGCGAGGCCGTAGGTGCGGGCATAGCCGTTCTCGGTGCCTACGAGGAGGTCGACGATCTCGAAGTAGCGGTCCCAGAACGGGGTTTCGCGCAGTGCGTCGATGAGGAGCTGGTACGCCTCGTGGTCATCGGCCTCCCAGACCCAGACGTCGGTGACGCGGGCGGAGTAGAACTCCGTGTCGTAGAAGCGTGACCTGACGCCGGTCGTCTTTGCCTTGATCGCCGGGATGACTTGGGTGGTGAAGGCGTCCACCCGTTCCTGAGGGGTCATGGCGAGCCACTCGGGTGTGGTTTTGACGAGGATGAATGCGGTGACCGGCGCTGTAGTGGTGTTCTCGGCTGGCATGTCTGGGGCCTTTCGGGCGTCGGTTGGTGGGTTCGCGCGATGGGTTCGCGCGGTCGGTTCGCGCGGTGGGTTGTCGGTGGCCTCAGGAGAGGTCGGAGAGGACGGCCGGCTTGAGCGTCTGCGCGCACCGCTGTTCGAAGGTGGTGGGGGTCGCGGTGTCCGGGGTGCGGGCGACGCCCGCGTCGAGGCCCTCGTTCTTGGCCCGCTTCATGTCGACGATGCCCTGCGCGAACGCCTTGTTCAGGCGGTAGCCGACGAGGGTGTCGTACAGCTCGTCGAGCGGCTGGCGTTCGTAGCGGACGGGGCGGCCGAGCTGCTCGGTCATGATGCGGGCCAGGTCGTCGGGGGAAAGGTCCTGCGGACCGAGGACCGGGACGTTGTCGCTGCCGGTCCAGGTGCGGTCGAGGAGCAGGTCCGCCGCGACTGCCGCGATGTCCGCGACGGCGACGAGCGGGGCCCTGCGGTCGGCGTCGACGGCGTCGGTGAAGACACCCTTCTCCCGGAGCGATCCGGCCTCCTCGAGGACGTTCTCGAAGAAGGACGGGTTGGCCAGGGCACGGTAGGCGACGCCGGTGCCCGCGATGAGGTCGTCCATCGCGTGGGAAGCCGTGACAAGGCCCGCGCGGTCGGCGACCGGCGTGCCGCGGCCCAGCGCGGAGACGCCGACGACGTGACCGACGCCATGAGCGACGAGGGCCTTCGCGGCGGGACGTGTGAATCCGCTGTAGGCGTCCTCCGGAGTCAGGGAGGCGTCCGGCGGGACCAGCCAGAACACGGCGTCAGCGCCCTCGAAGGCACGGTCGACGACCTCGGGGTCGCCGTGTGAGCCGGTGATCACCTCGACGCGTTCGCGCACCGCGTCGGTGAGGCGGGCGGCATCGCGCACGATCACGCGCAGTTCCTCGCCTCGGGCGGGGGCGGATTCCAGGAGCAGGGGCAGCAGGTGGCCGCCGATGTTCCCGGTGGGAGCGGTAATGACGATCATGGAAACCTCGTGGAGTCGTGCCGGATCGGTACGTCCCTCATCCTGCGGAGAGCCGAGGTGTTGCCACAATGGGAACCTCAGCAAGGGATCATTGCCTGAAATGGAATTACGCCGATGACCAGCAGTCCCACCGGTTCAGAGCCTCCAGAACTCGGCATCGACGCCAATCTCGCCGTCGCGCTCGACGCTCTGCTGGCCGAGCAGAGCGTCACGCGCGCCGCCGCGCGTCTGCACACGTCCCCCGCCGCCATGAGCCGCACGCTCGCCCGCCTGAGGCGCATCCTTCAGGACCCCCTTCTCGTCCGGGCCGGCCAGCGGATGGTCCCCACCCCGCGCGCGCAGGCCCTGCGCGACGAGGCCGCCGCCGTCGTGCGCCGGCTCGGGGCGCTGCTCACTCCCGGCGCGGGGGCCGACCTCGCCTCGCTGCGCGGCACCTTCACCCTTCAGGCCGCCGACCTGATCGGCGCCGCGCTGGCTCCCGGTCTGCTGCGGCTGGCCCAACAGGCGGCGCCAGGAGTCTCGTTGCGGTTCCGGACCGAGGATCTGGAGGCCGGTCCCGCTCTCCGGGACGGCCGGATCGACCTGGAGGTGGGTTCCATCGACCACGTCGATCCCGAGACCGCGGTCGAGGAGCTCGTCGCCCTGCGGATGGCGGCTGCCGTCCGCCCCGGACACCCACTCACCGAAGGGACGTTGACCCCGGAGCGGCTCGCCGCCGCCGAGCACGTCGTGGTCAGCCGCCGCGGCCTGTTCAAGGGGCCCATGGACACCGCTCTCGCCGAGCTGAACCTTCGGCGGCGGGTCGCCGTCGTCCTTCCCAGCCATATGGCGGCGATGACCCTGGCCGCCGGCAGCGACGTCGTCTGCCTCGTCCCCACCGCGCTCCCCGGCGCCGCCCCCTCTCCTCTCAGCAGTCCGGCCGCCGCCCTCGGCCTGCGCCTCCTCGACATCCCGCTGCCTCTGCCGCCGCTGTCCGTCGGCATGGCCTGGCACCCACGCCAGGCGGCCGACGGAGGCCACCGCTGGCTCCGCGACGCCGTCCGCCGGACGCTCGTCGCACCCCGGAGCCCTGCCGGCTGACGTGCGGGCCCACGGGCACGGCATGACGAGAGAGGATGCACCTCGGGAAACGCACGGCTGCTTCTTCTACGGGGTGATCGCGGAGTTCGACGTCCGCGAGGGCGCGGTGCACGACGCCCTTGTCCACGCCGACCGCGACTGGAACGGCCATACGTCACGTCCTGGCCGCGTTCGCCGAAGAAGGCGTTCTGGAGCGCGGGTTCGCCCTGCCGGGGATCGGCGGGACGCCTCCCCGATGGAGGAGATGCCGGCACTCCCGGGACGGCGGACGGGAGCAGCGCACTCGTAGGGCAGAGCGTTGAACATCACGCACGCCTCTTCCGTATCCCCTGGTACCAGGAAGTAGCTTGCCTCGACGGCAGGTTGACCGGGCAGGGAGGCACGGCACATTGCGGCGTATCAACGGCACGGCTCTGATCATCGCGGCTCTCGTGGTCACACTGGGCGCGCTCGCGTTCCCCATGTGGTCCTACGCCGACCGTTCGGGCACGGGGCCCGCCAATCTGGCCGCAGGGTCCGTGGCGACACAGTGGGGTCCGCTCTCGGCGGCCGACCGCGATCTCCTCGTGAAGGTGCGGCTCGCGGGACTGTGGGAGCTGCCCGCGGGCCAGCAGGCCGTCGAGCGGGCGCCGACCGAGGCGATCAAGGAGGCCGGTGACCATCTGATCGTCGGCCACACGGACCTCGACAAGCGGGCCCGTTCGGTCGCGGCGCAGCTCGGCGTGGAGCTGCCGAACCAGCCCACGGCCCAGCAGCAGGGCTGGCTCCAGGAGCTGACCGAGGCCGAGGGCATGGAGTACCAGCGGAAGTTCGCGAATCTGCTGCGGGTCGCACACGGCAAGGTGTTCAGCGTGATCGCGCAGGTTCGGGACAGCACCCGCAACACGCTGATACGGCAACTGGCCAGCGACTCCAACCAGACGGTCCTCGACCACATCACGATGCTGGAGGCCACGGGTCTGGTCGACTTCGACGACATCGCCAACGGCGGCGCCGCCACCGCCACGGCCAGCCCCACCGGGCCCCCGCCGCCGAACGGAACCGCTCCCCCGGAGCCCCCGCCGGCCGGCCCGACCGGCGACGTGTCCACGACGTCACGGCCCTCTCCCGCGCCGCCCGGAGAGGTCAACACGAACAGGCCGGAACCTCAAATGTAGCTCTGAACGTCCCCCCTCAGGGGTTCGGCCGCACAGGCCCGGGCCATTACCCCTGCACACGTTCACAAGACACGGGCGCGAGCATGACGCGGGGTCTTGGCGGAGGAGGGGGAACATGAAGCCTTTGGGGACCGGAATCGGGTGGCGTCCGGAGATCGCGGACGCCGTGGAGCGGATGCCCGGCATCGACTGGGTCGAGGCTGTCGCGGAGAACCTGTGCCCCGGGCACATCCCCGACTCCCTCCAACGGCTGCGCGAGCGCGGCGTGACGGTGGTGCCGCACGGCGTCTCGCTCGGCCTCGGCGACGCCGAGCGCCCCGCCGAGACCCGCCTCGCCGCGCTCGCCGAGCGCGCGCAGGCACTCGGATCGCCGCTGGTCACCGAGCACATCGCCTTCGTACGCGCCGGAGGCCCGCTGACGGCCTCGCAGCCGCTGGAGGCGGGCCACCTGCTTCCGGTGCCGCGCACCCGTGACGCCCTCGACGTGCTGTGCGAGAACGTACGCATCGCGCAGGACGCGCTGCCGGTGCCGCTCGCCGTGGAGAACATCGCGGCGCTGATCTCCTGGCCCGGCGAGGAGATGACGGAGGGGCAGTTCCTGTACGAGCTCGTCGAGCGCACGGGTGTCCGCCTGCTCATCGACGTCGCCAACCTCCACACGAACCACGTCAACCGCGGCGAGGACCCGGCGAAGGCCCTGGACGAGCTGCCGGTCGAGGCCATCGCGTACGTCCATGTCGCGGGCGGCTTCGAGCGGGACGGCGTCTGGCACGACAGCCACGCCCACCCCGTGCCCGAGCCGGTCCTCGCGATCCTGGCGGACCTGGCGTCACGGGTGACGCCGCCGGGTGTCCTGCTCGAACGGGACGAGAACTTCCCGGCGCCGCAGGAGCTGGAGCGGGAGCTCAACGCGATACGGGAGACCGTGCGGGCGGGTGCACCGGTCTCCGGCGAGTGCGCCACCGTCACGGCGTCGGTCACCCCCTCCGCGGCGCCCGCCGTGCGTCCCGCTCCCGCTGCCGCCCCCGTTCCCGCTCCCGTCCCCGCCCGGCAGCGTCTCGCCCTCGCGCAGGCCGCACTCCTCTCCGCGCTCGTCGCGGGGACGCCCGCACCCGAGGGGTTCGACCGGGCCCGTCTCACCGTGCAGAGCCGGGCGCTGGCCGGCAAGCGGGCGGACGTCGTGGCGAAGGTGGCGCCCGAACTGCCGGAGATCCTCGGCGCGGCCTACCGCGCGCGGTTCCTCTCGTACGCCCGGTCACGTCCGATGTCCGGCGGATACCGGCGCGACGCGCTGGACTTCGCCGAGCAGCTGCTGCTCGCCGGGCAGCCCGAGGACGCCGCGGCGCGCGGGCAGCTGACCCGCTGGTGGCTGGAGCGGTCCGGGCCCGCGCCGCTGGACGGACGGCCGGTGACACGGTGGCTGCGGGCCGCGCGCCTCGCCCTGCGGCGGGGCTAGGAGGCGGCCGTGCAGATCCTGTCCGTCTGTCACGCCCTCCTTGTCGCGGCCTCGTCGGCCGCTCTCCTCGCCGCTGTCTCGCGCATACGGCGAGCCGGGCCCACGCAGCCCGACGCACGGCACGGAGCCGTTTTCGACCCCTTCGAGGCCGCTTTCCTCGCCGGCGGGCCCGGCCGGGTGGCCGACGCCGCCGTAGCGGCCCTGCACGAGGACGGACGCCTTGTCGTCGCGTGGCCCGGCATCGTCGAGATCCGGTCGGCCGAGGCCCGCAACCCGGTGGAGGCCGCGGCGATCGAGGCCCCGGCGTCCGCGCCGAGCAGCGCCCTGCACTGGCTGCGCATCGGCGTGATGCGCAGCCCCGCCGTACAGGCGATCGGCGACGACCTTGCCCTGCGCGGCTTGCTGGTGCGGCCCGAGGCACTGCGCGGCTTGCGGCGCCGGAAAATCCGGCACAACATCCTGACCGTCCTCGGGTTCGTCCTCGTCGTCGCCGTCATCGCCGTCGAGGACGGCGACGGACCCTCGTGGGACCCCGTGAGCGTGCCGACCATCACCATGATCGCGGCCTGGGCGGCCGGCGCTCTGGTCGGCGCTCTCTGCGGCGGGGCGGCCCGCACCGGGGTGACCGCCACGGGCCGGACCGCGCTTGCGGAGTACCGCGCCGCCGGGGCGGAGGTCCGAGGCGCGGCGCACCGCGTGGCGGTGGAGGGCCTTGTCGGCGTTCTCGACCCCGGTCTTCGCGCGCAGCTGGAGGCCGCGCACCGGGTGCGGCCGGGGCGGACCTCGGGGTCGTCGTCGGCGTACGCGAGCTCCGGGAGCACCATCGCGTGGTGCGGGGGCAGCGGGGCCGGCGACGGGTCGACGTGCGGCGGCTCCAGCTGCGGGAGTTCCGGCGGGGGCGGCGGCTCGTCCTGCGGAGGCGGCGGGGGCGGGGGCGGCTGCGGGGGCGGCAGCTCCTAGGCTTTGGCCAGGGGTTTTCCGGGAACGGGCCGGGATGCGGCCGGGGGCGCGACCGGCGGAACAGTGCCCGCCCGCTGCCCGCCCGTTTTCGATGCCCCTTACCCGTACGGCAGCTGACGTACTCCGGACGGTATCCCGCAGGGACCTCCGTGCGGCGCACTAACGTGCGGCGCGCAACAGGAGGCGTCATGCGATCCATCAACGGCACCGGCCTCATCGTCGCGGGCCTCGTCGCGACCCTGGCCGCGCTGCTCTTCCCCGTCTGGTCGTACGAGGACAGGTCGGGCACCAGCCTGGACAGACTCGACGCGGAGACCGTGTCGACGGAGTTCGGCCCGCTCTCCGCGCTCGACCGCGACTTCATCAGCAAGGTGCGCCTCGCCGGGCTCTGGGAACTGCCCGCCGGACAGCAGGCCGAGGCGCGCGGCACCACCAAGGCGGTCCAGACCGCGGGCGAACATCTCGTGGAGGGCCACACGTTCCTGGACGCGCGGGTGCGCGAGGTGGCGACGCGGCTCAATCTCGAACTGCCCAACCAGCCGAGCCCGCAGCAGCGGGAGTGGCTCGCGGAACTGAGCGACGCGGACGGCGACGCGTACGACGCGATGTTCGCCAACATCCTGCGCGCCGCCCACGGCAAGGTCTTCTCGGTGGTCGCCGAGGTCCGCGCCACCACCCGCAACTCGCTGGTGCGCACGCTCGCGGACGACGCGAACACGACGGTCCTCGACCACATCACGGTCCTGGAGGGCACGGGTCTCGTCGACTTCGACGAGCTGGCCCGTGACGCGGCATCGGCCGCCCCCGACCCGGTGACCCGCTCCCCGGCCCCGCCGGGTCCGATCGGGACCCCGTCCCCCGCGACCCCGGTCTCCCCCTCCCCGACCTTCCCCCTGCCCCCGCCGGCGTCCCGCCCCAAACCGACGGAGCCCGCACTGCCCGAGAAGAAGAAAAAGCCGGAGAAAGGCGCCGAGAAAAAGGGAAAGCGCGAGGCCCGCGGCAAAGCGGAAGGTCACGTATCTGCCATCCCGCGTCCGCATGCTGAATAACCCATGGCGCGGCCCCGCTTTCTCGCATAAAACACCGGCATGTTCTGGCTTCCTCTCCTTCTCGTGGCCTGGGTCGTGACGGGCCTGTCCTGTGCCCGGCTCTGCCTCACCGCGTACCGCGCCGTCCAGCACGGCGCGGCCCCGGAGCACCGTCATGAACTGACGCTCTACGAAACCGCGTTCCTCGCCGGCGGCCCCGCGCGCGTCGCCGACCTCACCCTGGTCTCGATGGCCCGCACCCGGCGCCTGCTGCTCGCGCACACCGGCTGGGCGACGGTCGTCGATCCGGTGGGCGGCGACGACATGGAGCGTTCCGTGCTCGGCGCCATAGGGCCCGCCGGGCAGTCACCGATAGCTCCGGTACGCCGGGCGGCGGCGGGCACCGACGCCATGCGCGCCCTCGCGGACCGCCTCGTCGCGGCGGGCCTCGCCCTGCCCGAGGGCACCTGGTCGGGGGTGGCCGGAGCGGTCCGGCAGGTGCGGGCCGCCGCGGTGGCGGTGCTCGCGCTGGGGGCCGTGGCGCTGCTGATGCCCGCTCAGGAGCCTGCGGGCCAGGTGCCCCTGGCGCTCTGGTTCGCGCTGCCGCTGGTCCTGAACGCGAGCTGCCTCGCCGTCGCCCGCGTCGAGATCCATCCCTACCCCCGCTGGGCCTCGCCCGCGGGCCAGCTCCTTTTGAGCTCGCTCCCCGCACGCGGCGGCTCGGACCTCACCGCCGTCGCCGTCCGCGGCACCCGCGCCCTCACCGATCCGGAACTGCGTGCGGCTTTCGCACACCGATATGCGGCGCATCGGGGTCATTGAGCCGAAACAGGTGAGGCGGTGCTTTACTTCGCCATTTACCGAACGAATCATCCCTTTTATTCGAGCAACGCACGGCCGAATGAAGGAATGAAGAGCGATGAGAGCAGCAGCCGCCCTCTACGGAACCGCCGGATCCCTGGTCCTGACCGCCCTCGTCGCCGCCCCCACGGGGAGCGCGTCCGCGGCCGACCCCGCCCCCTACCTGGAGGCGCACGGCAGTCTTCTGGCGGCCCAGCGCGCGGAGGCGGCCGGCATCCGCTTCGGCACGTGTCCCGCGTCGGAGGGCCTGCCGCCCTCGGTCAAGTGCGGCACCGTGTCGGTGCCGCTCGACTACGCACGCCCGTACGGCAAGCAGATCAAGCTGACCGTCAGCCACGTCAAGGCCACGAAGAAGGCCGAACCGCGTCGCGGCAAGGCCGTCAAACGGCAGGGCGCCCTCGTGTTCAACCCCGGCGGGCCCGGCGGGTCCGGCATGTACTTCCCGATGGCCGGCATGCTCCCGGAGTGGAAGCGCATCGCGGCGGCGTACGACCTCGTGGGCTACGCCCCGCGCGGTGTGGGGCGCTCGGCGCCGATCTCCTGCCAGGACCCCAAGCGGTTCGCCAAGGCGCCGACCGAGGCTCCCACCCACCCGACCGCCGCGTACAAGCAGGAGCGCATCAAGGAGGCGAAGGCGTACGCGGAGGGCTGCGTCAAGCGCTCGGGGCAGGACGTGCGGCACTACACGAGCCTGAACAACGCGCGTGACCTGGATGTGCTGCGGGCGGCGCTCGGCGAGAAGAAGCTGACCTTCATGGGCGCCTCGTACGGCACCTACTTCGGCGCCGTGTACGCCTCGCTCTTCCCCACGCACGTGCGCCGCATGGTGTTCGACTCGGCGGTCAACCCCGACCCCGAGCAGATCTGGTACCGCAACAACCTCGACCAGTCCGCCGCCTTCGAACGGCGCTGGGGAGACTTCCGCGCCTGGGTGGCCAAGCACGACAAGACGTATCACCTGGGCAAGACGCCCGAAGCCGTCATGCGCAGCTACGAGAAGGTGCGCGACGCGGTGGCGGCCAAGCCCGCGGGCGGCAAGGTCGGCCCCGGCCAGCTGCAGTCGGCGTACCTCCAGGCCGGGTACTACGACGACTACTGGCCCACGCGCGCGTCGGCGCTCTCCCAGTATCTGAAGGGCAACCCGAAGCCGCTGATCGAGCAGGCCGGGCCGGAGCCGAAGGCTGCCAAGGAGCAGGAGAACGGCAACGCGGTCTACACCGCGGTCGAGTGCAACGACGCGGCCTGGCCGACGGACTTCGAGACCTGGGACCGCGACAACTCACGCCTCGCGCGCGTCGCTCCCTTCGAGACCTGGGACAACGCCTGGATGAACCTGCCGTGCGCCTACTGGCCCGCTCCCCGGCAGCAGCCCCTCGATGTCCGCGCGTCGGCGAACCTGCTTCCGCCGACGCTGATCCTGGCCGCCGAACGCGACGCGGCGACCCCGTACGAGGGCGCCAGGGAGCTGAACCGCAGGCTGGGAGGTTCGGTCCTGGTGACCGAGCGGGACGCGGGAACGCACGGCATCGCCGGCGGACCCAACCGCTGCGTCAACGGCCACATGGAGTCCTACCTCCTGGAGGGCAGGCTCCCCGCGCGGCCCACGGAGTGCGCCCCGCACAAGGAGCCCGAGCCGCTGTCCGGCGCCCGGGCGGCGGCCCTTCCCGAGCAGCACTAGCGATCCCCCGCCGAAACACGCGCCGGGCGGGCGCGGCGACCGGCATCCGGTTGCCGCGCCCGCCCGGCACGTGGCACGAGGAGGGTTACGCGAGACCCGCCACGAGGTCCGCCACGGACTTGCGGCGGCCGGTGTAGAACGGGACCTCTTCGCGGACGTGCATGCGGGCCTCGGAGGCACGCAGGTGCCGCATGAGGTCGACGATGCGGTACAGCTCGTCGGCCTCGAAGGCGAGCAGCCACTCGTAGTCACCGAGGGAGAACGAGGCGACCGTGTTGGCGCGCACGTCGGGGTAGCCGCGGGCCATCATGCCGTGGTCCTTGAGCATGCGGCGACGGTCCTCGTCGGGCAGGAGGTACCAGTCGTAGGAGCGCACGAAGGGGTAGACGCTGACATAGTTACGCGGCGTCTCGTCGGCCAGGAAGGCCGGGATGTGCGACTTGTTGAACTCGGCGGGGCGGTGCAGCGCCATGTTCGACCAGACCGGCTCCAGGGCGCGGCCCAGCTTGGTGCGCCGGAAGAGGTTGTAGGCCTCCTGCAGCTCGTCGGCGGTCTCGGCGTGCCACCAGATCATGATGTCGGCGTCGGCGCGCAGGCCCGACACGTCGTACGTGCCGCGGACGGTGATGTCCTTGGCGGCGAGCTGGTCGAACAGCTCCTGGACCTCGTCGGCGTAGCCGGCGCGGTCCTCGGGGAGCACGTCCTTCAGCTTGAAGACGGACCACAGCGTGTAGCGGATGACCTCGTTGAGGTCCTTGGCCTTCTTGCCCGCGTTCGGGCTCTTGGCGGGGGCGTCGTCACTCATGGCCCTATTCTCCTCCGCCGCCGTGCAGGCTCTGCACCGGGTTGGCGGTGAGCTCCTGCACACCGGCGAGGTCGCCGCCCAGCTGGTCCACGGCCGCGTACGCGCTCGCGATGCACGCGGGGATGCCCACACCGTCGTACGCCGCTCCGCACACGGCGAGGCCCGGCAGCTTGCTCACGTGCTCGCGGACACGGGCCACGCGCGCGTGGTGGCCGACGGGGTACTGCGGCAGTCCGTCGTGCCAGCGCGTGACGCGGGTCGCGACGGGCTCGGCGTCCAGGCCGGTGGCCGCGCGCAGGTCGCGCCGGGAGAGCTCGACGAGCTCGGCGTCGTCGCGCCCCAGGATCGCCGTCTCGCCGTACCGGCCTACGGACGTGCGCAGCACAAGGAGGTCGGGGTCCTCGTCGGCGATCCAGCCCCACTTGCGCGAGGCGAAGGTGGACGCCTTGATGGTGTGCCCGTCGACGGGCGGCACGAGAAAGCCGCTGCCTTCGGGGAGGTCCGTCTCGCTGCGGCGGTACGCGAGGGTCATCAGGGCCATGGAGGCGTACTCGACGCCCGCGAGCTCGGCCGCGGCGGCGGGCGCCTCGACTCCCAGGAGCGCGGCGGCGGCGTACGCGGGTACAGCCACGACCACGGCGCCGGCGTCGATGATCTCCTCCCCCGCGGTGACCTGCCAGCCCTCCGGAGTGCGCCGCAGCCCGGTGACCGGCGTCCCGGTGCGGATCTCGCCGCCACGCGCGCGTACGGAATCGGCGACCGCGAGCGGGAGCCGGCCGACGCCGCCCTCGATGCCCATGAAGACGGGGCCGGTCTGCTGGTTTCGCGCGGCGCGGGCCTGGATCGCGCGGACGCCCTCGGTGAGCGAGGTGTGCGTGCGGGCGGCTTCGAAGAGCTGCGGGACGGCCGAGCGCATCGAGATGCGGTAGGCGTCGCCCGCGTAGACCCCGCCGAGCAGCGGCTCCACGAGGCGGTCGACGACCTCGCGGCCGAGGCGCTCGGCCACGTACGCGCCGACGGCGACGTCGTCGCCGACCTCGGTGGGCGGCAGGTCGCGGTCCTGCTCGATGCGGTGCAGGCCCTCGTCGGAGAGGACGCCGGACAACGCCGACGCGTCGCCCGGTACGCCCATGACGTGCCCCTTGGGCATCGGCCGCAGGGCTCCCCTGGTCCAGATCGCCGCGGTCGCCGTGGCGGGCGGCTGCAACCGGTCGCTCAGGCCCACCTCGCGCGCGAGGGCGACGGCTTCGGGGCGGCGGGCCAGCATCGACTCGGCGCCGAGATCGACGCGGACGCCCTCGATCTCGCCGGGGAGCAGCTTGCCGCCGAGCCGGTCGGAGGCTTCCAGGACGGTCACGCGGGCTCCGCCGGCGAGCAATCGGTGGGCGGCGGCAAGTCCGGCGATCCCGCCGCCGATGACAACGACATGGCCCGTACGTGTGTCCGTTTCGCGCATGCCCCCACTCTACGAGCCGCGCTCGCCCCGTCGCGCGAGTCCCTTCCGTGACCCCATCGGGACGTGTCGGCAACCACCGTTCTGCCCCTGCCCGGCGTCTAAGGAGCATCAATCACCACGGACCTCGGGGGGTACGTCGAGATGCTCGCGTCCAGCACGTCAAGGCACCGCACCGTCCAGACACTCTCGGCCGTCCTGCTCGCGGCGGCCCTCGCGCTCACGGGGTGCAGCGCGGGCGGCGGGGACAGCGGCGGCGACAGCGACAAGGCGGCGGGCTACGCGCAGGAGGACGCGGCCACCTCCGGCAACTCCGGCAACAAAGAGGGCAAGGGGGTGGGCGGAGGCGGCCGGGCGGATCAGTCCGGCAAGAAGAAGCCGCCCGAGTTCACCGGCACGCACATCATCCGCACCGCCACCCTGACCGTCCGCGTCAAGGACGTACCGAAGGCCCTGGACGAGGCGCGCGCGGCGGCCACCGACGCGGGCGGCGTCGTCGGCGACGAGACCACGGACCGCGACGACCGCGGCCACGAGCGCTCCCGCATCGTGCTGCGCGTCCCGCAGGACCAGTACGAGGAGGTCCTCACGGCGCTCGAAGGCACCGGCAAACTGATCGAGCGCAGGGCCAAGGCGCAGGACGTCACCGAGCAGGTCGTCGACGTCGAGAGCCGCGTCAAGTCGCAGCGGGCGAGCGTGGCCCGCGTACGCGAACTGATGGACAAGGCCACGAAACTGAGCGATGTCGTCACCCTGGAAGGGGAGTTGAGCACCCGTCAGTCCGAACTGGAGGCGCTGCTCGCCCAGCGGTCCTCGCTCAAGGACCGTACGAGCATGTCGACGATCACGCTCTCGCTGAGCGAGACGGCCGAGCGGAAGGCCGAAGCGGACGACGACGACCCGACGTTCGTGGACGCGCTGTCCGGCGGCTGGAACGCCTTCGTGACGATGCTGCGGTGGGTGACGGTCGCCCTCGGCGCGGTCCTGCCGTTCGTGGCGGTGGCGACGCTGCTGTTCGTGCTGTGGCAGCGTCTTGTGCGACCTAGGTTGCCCCGGCGGCCCGCGGTGGCCGCGGCCCCGGCCGCACCGGCTCGCGAGGGCGACGAAGCCTAGGAGCCCGGCGACTTCCGCCGCGTCGTAGCGTGTCCGTATGAGTAGCGCTAAAGAGCGACTGGTGGTCATCGGGGGCGATGCGGCGGGCATGTCCGCCGCATCGCAGGCACGCAGGCTCAAGGGGCCGGACGAACTGGAGATCGTCGCGTTCGAGCGCGGCCACTTCACGTCGTACTCGGCCTGCGGCATCCCCTACTGGGTCGGCGGCGACGTCCCTTCGCGGGACGAGCTGATCGCGCGTACGCCCGAGGAGCACCGGGCCCGCGACATCGACCTGCGGATGCGTACGGAGGTCACGGAGATCGATGTCGCCGGCGGCCAGGTCCGCACCCGGGACCTGGAGTCGGGCGTCGAGGCCCGGACGCCGTACGACAAGCTCGTCATCGGCACCGGCGCCCGCCCCATCCGCCCCTCCCTGCCCGGCATCGACGCCCCCGGCGTGCACGGCGTGCAGACCCTGGACGACGGCCAGGCGCTCCTGGACACGCTGGCCCGCACACCGGGCCGCAGGGCCGTCGTCATCGGCGCGGGCTACATCGGCGTCGAGATGGCCGAGGCCCTGATCCAGCGCCGCTACGAGGTCACGGTCGTCAACCGCGGCCGGGAGCCGATGTCGACGCTCGACCCGGACATGGGCCGCCTCGTCCATGACGCCATGTCCGGCATGGGCATCGAGATGGTGAACGACGCGGAGGTCACCAAGATCCTCACCGGTGACGACGGCCGGGTCAGGGCGGTGGCCACCGAGGACGCGGAGTATCCGGCGGACGTGGTGGTGCTCGGCATCGGCGTGCGCCCCGAGACGGAACTCGCGAAGGCCGCGGGCCTGCCCGTCGGCGAGTACGGCGGTCTGCTCACGGATCTGGCGATGCGGGTGCGGGGGCACGAGAACATCTGGGCGGGCGGCGACTGTGTCGAGGTGCTCGACCTCGTCTCGGGCCGCGAGCGCCACATCGCCCTCGGCACCCACGCCAACAAGCACGGCCAGGTCATCGGCTCGAACGTGGGCGGGAGTTACGCGACCTTCCCCGGTGTCGTCGGCACGGCCGTCAGCAAGGTCTGCGACCTGGAGATCGCCCGCACGGGTCTGCGCGAGAAGGACGCGCGGGCGGCGGGGCTGCAGTACGTGGCGGTGACCATCGAGTCGACGAGCCGTGCGGGCTACTACCCCGGCGCGGCCGCGATGACCGTGAAGATGCTCGCCGAGCGCCTCACGGGACGGCTGCTCGGCGTCCAGATCGTCGGCCGCGAGGGGGCGGGGAAGCGTGTCGACATCGCGGCCGTGGCCCTGACGGCGCGGATGACGGTGGATCAGATGACGGCGCTCGACCTCGGCTACGCACCGCCGTTCTCGCCGGTGTGGGACCCGGTCCTGGTGGCGGCACGCAAGGCGGTGGCGGCGGTGCGTTCGGCGCGCTAGCCCTCAGGACTCCGGGTTGTCCCTGTTCCCGGGGACTCCGCTCCGTCCACCGGGGGCTCCGCCCCGTTCCCCGGGGACTCCGCTCCGAAGAGAGCCTCGCGCCGCTCCCGCAGCCGCGCGAGGGTCTCGCGCGCGGTCGCGGCGGTGAAGGCCGGGCAGAGGAGGGCTTCCGGCGGGGCGCCCCAGCCGCCGGTGCCGCGCTCCGCTTCGTAGACCCGGCGCCCGGCGGGACTGCTCAGGTGGAGGCCGACCCAGACGGCGTCGGGGCCGCTGCCCGGCAGTCCGGGGTGCCCGTCGTGCGCGCACCGCGCGTCGGAGAGATGAGAAAGGGCCGCTTCGAGTCCCGCCGCCAGATCGTCGAGGACCGGCTTCGACCGCATCATGTCGGAGATCGCGTACCAGGAGACGGCCGCGGCGGCGACGACGAGCCCCGCACGGTCGTCGGGGTCGGTGGCCCGGCCGAGCGCGTCACCGACGTGGGAGATCTCGGAGTCGACGTCGGTGCCCGGCCGTGGGCAGCCGTGCAGGACGGCGGAGAGCGACTCGATGTCCTGCTGGATGTCCTCGGGGAGGCGCGGCGGGATGCCGGCCGCCGATCCGGGCTCGATGAAGTCCATGGCGATACGCGCGAACCCGGCGACGTTGCGCGGGCAGAGCCACTCGTCGCGCGGGCGCTCGTCCTCGTCCCACTCGGCGCCTTCGTCGACCAGGTCCGGCAGGAGGTCGCGGAGCCAGAAGAGGTGGTCCTCCAACTCGTCCTCGGCGTACGGATGCACTTCGTGGGGGCACGGCCTGTCCCCGAGCGCCCCGTCGGCCGCCCGCACCGCGTCGAACACGGCGCCGGGCACGTCGTCGCCCGGCAGCCAGCCGACGTACGGCAACATCATCACCAGGCCGAGGGTCCACTGGTGCGCGCGCTCACCGCCGGGGTCCGCGGCGAGCGCCCGTGCGCATTCCAGGACGATCCGGTCCTTCGCCGCGTCGCGGTGGCTCTGGTAGTCGTCCTGGACTCCGCCCCAGGCTTCGACGAGATCACCGATCTCCGCCGCGGACATGCACCGCCCCCTCCTCACCCGGCATATTCAGGTGAGATTTTCGGCCAACTACGAACCGCTCCGTCAGCGGGCGGTCCGCGTGTGGACGTGCTCCACGAGCCGGGTCAGCGCCTCCGGGTCCGTGGTCGGCAGGACGCCGTGGCCGAGGTTGAAGATGTGCCCCTCCAGGCCGGACGCGGCCGCAAGCACCTCGTCCGTCTTGGCCTCGATCGCCTCCCGCGTGGAGAAGAGGACCGCGGGGTCGAGGTTGCCCTGCAGCGCCTTGCCGGGACCGACCCGCCGCACGGCCTCGTCCATCGGCACCCGCCAGTCGACGCCCACCACGTCGGCGCCCGCCTCGCCCATCAGACCGAGCAGCTCGCCCGTGCCGACGCCGAAGTGGATGCGCGGCACTCCGTACGGGGCCACGGCGTCGAAGACCTTCCGCGAGGCGGGCATCACCGAACGCCGGTAGTCGGCGGGGGCCAGGGCGCCCACCCACGAGTCGAAGAGCTGCACGGCGCTCGCGCCCGCCTCGATCTGCACCTTCAGGAAGGCGCCGGTGATCTCCGCGAGCCGGTCCAGCAGGTCGGCCCACAGCTGCGGGTCGCCGTACATGAGCGCCTTGGTGTTCTCGTGGTTACGGCTCGGACCGCCCTCGACGAGGTAGCTCGCGAGGGTGAAAGGCGCGCCGGCGAAACCGATGAGCGGGGTGGACCCCAGCTCGGCCGTCAGCATGCCGATCGCCTGCGTCACGTAGCTCACGTCGTCCGGCGTCAGATCCCGCAGCTGGGCGAGGTCGGCGCGCGAGCGGATGGGGTTGGCGACGACCGGGCCGATGCCCGGCTTGATGTCGAGGTCGATGCCGATGGCCTTGAGGGGGACGACGATGTCGCTGAAGTAGATCGCGGCGTCGACCTTGTGGCGGCGCACCGGCTGCAGCGTGATCTCCGTGACCAGCTCCGGCATCATGCAGGACTCCAGCATGGCCGTGCCCTCGCGCACCTTGCGGTACTCGGGCAGTGAGCGCCCCGCCTGCCGCATGAACCAGACCGGCGTGTGCGGCACGGGCTCCCGCCGGCAGGCCTTCATGAAAGCGGAGTCGTACGTAGCTGCGTTCTGCTGGCCCGCGGGGCTGGTGTTGGCACTCACCCTCAGAGTCTCGCACGGGCCCGCGCACCCCTGTCCCGAGGGACACCCTGCCTTGACCGGGGCCCCTCGCACGGGTGTCTCTCCCTGCGCGAAGCCACCGTTCCCCTTAACCTTCCCCGCATGGCTGCGGCTCAGGGACAACGGTCGGACGGCGCTGGCGAGATGGAAAGTACGGAGGGGAAGGTGGCGGAATCGGCTCCGTTGCCCTTTCGGGCGGCGGTCGAGGCGCTGCGCGGGGCACGGCTACGGCCTGAGATCGAGATCGACCCGACGAAGCCGCCGAAGCGCCTGGCCCCCCATGCGTACGCCCTGGAGGCGGCGGTGGTCGAAGGCGACGAGGACCTCGCGGACGGACGTCTGGTCCTGCTGCACGACCCGGCGGGGCACGACGCCTGGCAGGGCACCTTCCGCCTTGTCACGCTCGTACGCGCGGAGTTGGAGCCGGAGATGGCGGCGGACCCGCTGCTCCCGGAGGTCTGCTGGTCCTGGCTGACGGGCGCGCTGCAGGCGCGCGGCCTGGCCTGCGGGGAGCCGAGCGGCACCGTCACGCGCGCGGGCTCGCACTACTTCGGCGGCCTCTCGGAGCGGACGCCTGCCTCGCAGATCGAGATCCGGGCGTCGTGGACGCCGCGCGAGGGGGCGGGCGGGGTACCGGACACGGCCTCGCACCTCGCGGCGTGGTGCGATCTGCTCTGCCAGATCGCGGGACTGCCACCGGTGAGCCAGAGCCACGGCGAGGGGTCCGTGGTGTCGCTTCCGCAGCGACGGGGGCCGCAGACGCCGTGACCACGCCGGACGTGGACGGGACCGAACGATCACGCGGATGAGCGCTTCTGAACGACTGCGATTCGGGTTGATCTTCGGATGATCGATCGCGTGTCCGAATGGTCCGAATTGTTACTCACCAAATCGTGATCATTCTCTAAAGGCGGACGGGTTTGATGCCGAAGAGGTTGGTGACCTTGACAGCACGGTTCGTCCCGGCTTAATCCCCGAGCCGGCCGACGTCCCGCACCCCAGGAGGCCTGGTGTCCGTTCTCCTCGAGCAGCCTGCAAGCCTGGTCGCCTACCGCCCGAACAAGCCGACCGCCATGGTCGTCGTGGCCGATCCACGCGTGCGCTCCACCGTCACCCGCCACCTGTGGGCCCTCGGTGTACGCGATGTGATCGAGGCCTCGTCGATCGCGGAGGCTCGTCCCCGCATCGGCAACCCCCGTGACATCTGCGTCGCAGACGTCCACCTCCCCGACGGCTCCGGCCTGACTCTCCTATCGGAAACCCGCGCGGCGGGCTGGCCGAACGGCCTCGCCCTCTCCGCAGCCGATGACATCGGCGCCGTACGCAACGCCCTCGCGGGCGGCGTGAAGGGCTACGTCGTCACCGGCACCCGCAACAACGTCGGTCTCCCCACCCGCCCCGGCGCCGCGCCCATCGGCTCGGCCGCCGCCCGAATGCACCGCCGCCCGCCGGGCGCCCCGAGCCACCCCGGCGGCTACCGCGAGCTGTCCGGCCGTGAGGTCGAGGTGCTCCGCCTGGTCGCCGAGGGCCAGTCCAACAAGGCCATCGGCGTCTCGATGGGCCTGTCCGCCCTGACCGTGAAGAGTCACCTCGCCCGGATCGCACGCAAGCTCGGCACGGGTGACCGGGCCGGGATGGTGGCGGTGGCTCTGCGCACCGGAATCATTCACTGACTGATTTACACCCCTCGCGCGCCCGTCGACGGAACGTTCCGTCGACGGGCGCTGTGCATACACAGATACCCTTGACAGGTGACCGACGCCCAAGAGACCGCAGCAGACAGTTCACTGCGAACCACCGGAGGCGGCCCTCCGGACGACGTCGAAACGGCGCCGATCCCTTTGCTCGAGCCGCGTGATGGCATTCCTCCGGTGGTCGCAGACGAAACCTCGCTCGCCGAGGTGATCGCCGCGTTCGCGGCCGGCAGTGGCCCCGTGGCCGTGGACGCCGAACGTGCGTCCGGCTATCGCTACGGCCAGCGTGCCTATCTCGTACAGCTGCGCCGTGAAGGCGCGGGCAGCACCTTGATCGACCCGGTCGCCTGTCCCGACCTCTCGGGGCTCGGCGAGGCGATCTCCGGTGCGGAGTGGGTACTGCACGCCGCCACGCAGGATCTGCCGTGCCTGCGCGAAATAGGCATGATCCCCACCAGCATCTTCGACACGGAGCTCGCGGGGCGCCTCGCCGGGTTCCCCCGGGTCGGCCTCGGCGCGATGGTCGAGGGCGTGCTCGGCTTCGTCCTGGAGAAGGGCCACTCGGCGGTCGACTGGTCGACGCGGCCGCTGCCCGATCCCTGGCTGCGGTACGCGGCGCTTGACGTCGAGCTGCTCGTGGACCTGCGGGACGCCCTGGAGAAGGAGCTCGACCGGCAGGGCAAGCTGGAGTGGGCCCGCGAGGAGTTCGACGCGATCGCCTCCGCGCCGCCCCCGCCGCCGCGGGTCGACCCCTGGCGCCGCACGTCCGGCATGCACAAGGTGCGCCGCCGCCGTCAGATGGCGGTCGTACGGGAACTGTGGACCGCCCGCGACAAGGTGGCCCAGCGGCGGGACGTGTCGCCCGGCAAGGTGCTCAGTGACGGGGCGATCGTGGAGGCGGCGCTCGGCCTTCCGCCGAACGTGCACGCTCTGGCCGGCCTCCCCGGCTTCGGGCACCGCATGGGGCGGCGCCAGCTGGAGCAGTGGCAGGCCGCGGTGGACCGGGCCAAGGCCCTGCCCGACTCCGAGCTTCCGCAGCCCGGGCAGGCCGTCTCCGGGCCTCCGCCGCCCCGGTCCTGGGCGGACCGCGACCCGGCTGCGGCGGCCCGCCTCTCCGCGGCGCGGGCGGCCGTCTCGGCGCTGGCCGAGGAGCTGAACATGCCCCAGGAGAACCTGATCACTCCGGACACGGTCCGCCGCGTCTGCTGGGAGCCGCCGGCTCAGGTGGACGCGGACTCCGTGGCGGCGGCGCTGGCCGCGCACGGGGCGCGCCAGTGGCAGATCACCCAGGTGACCCCGGCGCTGGTAACGGCCCTCACCACACCTGCGGCATCCGCCTCCCCGAAGTAGTCGCGCCCCGCCGCTTCCGCGGCACCTCTTCACCCACCCACCGCTCGCCCCGCAGTACGGGGCGGGGGCGGGTGGGTGCTTGGCGTTACGGGGATGGGGGCGGGCGGACGCCGGGCGATCGGGTGGGCGGGTGGGAGACATCCGCCGCGAAGCGGCGGGCCAGGGGAGCCACCACCGGCCCGCAGGGGCCCACCAACCCCCACCCCCTCGCGGCACCAGGCAAACGCCGGGCAATCGGGCGGGTGGGCGGGAGACATCCGCCGCGAAGCGGCGGGCCAGGGAAGCCACCACCGGCCCGCAGGGGCCCCTCACGGCACCAGGCAGACGCCGGGCAATCGGGTGGGTGGGTGGGGGAAATCCGCCGCGAAGCGGCGGGACAGCCGCCGCCCCGCCACCCCACAGGCCAAGTGTGACCTTCGCCTCCCCGAGCCAGGACTGGGCAGCCTAGTTACCGACAAGTAGCATGGGACACGGAAGCGCGCCGGCAGGCGCAACCGCACCCTGGAGGAGAGCCATCGTGCCTCGTACCGTCAGGGACGTCGTCTTCGTTGATGGCGTCCGCACCCCGTTCGGCAAGGCGGGCCCGAAGGGCATCTACCACGAGACCCGTGCGGATGACCTGATCGTGAAGGCCATCCGGGAGCTGCTCCGCCGCAACCCGGCCCTCGACCCCGCCAAGATCGACGAGGTCGCCATCGCCGCGACCACGCAGATCGGCGACCAGGGTCTGACGCTGGGCCGCACGGCCGGCATCCTCGCGGGTCTGCCGCAGTCCGTGCCCGGTTACTCCATCGACCGCATGTGCGCGGGCGCGCTGACCGCCGTCACCACGACGGCCGGCTCCATCGCCTTCGGCGCGTACGACGCCGTCATCGCCGGTGGCGTCGAGCACATGGGCCGCCACCCCATGGGCGAGGGCGTCGACCCGAACCCGCGGTTCGTGAGCGAGAAGCTCGTCGACGAGTCCGCCCTCTTCATGGGCATGACCGCCGAGAACCTGCACGACCGCTACCCGAGCATCACCAAGCAGCGCGCGGACGAGTACGCGGTGCGCTCGCAGGAGAAGGCCGCCAAGGCGTACGCCAACGGCAAGATCCAGCAGGACCTGGTGCCCGTCTCCGTACGCCGGACGAACGAGGAGGCCGGTGAGACCGGCTGGGGCCTCGCCACCGCCGACGAGCCGATGCGGCCCGGCACCACCCTGGAGAACCTCTCCGGTCTGAAGACGCCGTTCCGTACGCACGGCCGCGTCACCGCGGGCAACGCCGCGGGCCTCAACGACGGTGCCACGGCGTCGATCATCGCCTCCGAGGACTTCGCCCGCGAGAACAACCTGCCGGTCAAGATGCGGCTCGTGTCGTACTCCTTCGCCGGTGTCGAGCCCGAGGTCATGGGCTATGGCCCCATCCCGGCCACGGAGAAGGCGCTCGCCCAGGCGGGCCTTTCCATCTCCGACATCGGTCTCTTCGAGATCAACGAGGCCTTCGCCGTGCAGGTGCTCGCCTTCCTGGAGCACTACGGCATCGCGGACGACGACGCGCGCGTGAACCAGTACGGCGGCGCCATCGCGTACGGCCACCCCCTCGCCTCCTCCGGCGTGCGTCTGATGACGCAGCTGGCGCGGCAGTTCGAGGAGCAGCCGGACGTCCGCTACGGCCTGACGACGATGTGTGTCGGCTTCGGCATGGGCGCCACCGTCATCTGGGAGAACCCGAACCACAAGGACGCCGGAGGCGACAAGTGAGCAGCTCCACCACTGAGCTTCTGAAGGGCGCGGCCGAGCTGTTCCCGGACGAGGTCGTCACGCAGGCGCACGTACGCCACCTCGACCTGCCGGCCGGCGCCGGGCGCTTCGCGCTCATCACGCTGGACAACGGCTTCGACCACACCAAGCCGACCACCTTCGGCCCGGGCTCGCTCGCGAACCTGAACGCCGCGATCGACCAGGTCGAGAAGGAGGCGGCCGAGGGCACCATCGTCGGTGTCGGTGTCACCGGCAAGCCGTTCATCTTCGCCGTCGGCGCCGACCTCAAGGGCGTGGAGATCCTGGGGCGCCACGAGGACGCGCTCGCCATCGGCAAGGGCGGCCACGAGGTCTTCAAGCGCCTCGCCACCCTCGCCGTTCCCTCCTTCGCGTACTACAACGGTGCCGCGATGGGCGGCGGTGTCGAGGTGGGTCTGCACTGCTCGTACCGCACCGTCTCCAAGGCGCTGCCCGCCTTCTCGCTGCCCGAGGTCTTCCTCGGCCTGGTGCCGGGCTGGGGCGGCTGCGCGCTGCTCCCGAACCTGATCGGCGCCGACAAGGCCGTCTCGGTCATCATCGAGAACTCGCTGAACCAGAACCGCCAGCTCAAGGGCAAGCAGGTCTTCGAGCTCGGCATCGCCGACGCGCTCTTCGAGGGCGCGGACTTCCTGGAGCAGTCGCTGATCTGGACGGCCTCCGTCCTCAACGGCTCGCTCACGGTGGACCGCCCCGAGATCGACCGCGGCGAGGCCTGGGACGCCGCTGTGGCGCGCGGCCGCGGCATCGCGGACTCCAAGGTGCACGGCGCCGCCCCGGCCGCCTACCGCGCCCTGGAGATCATCGAGGCCGCCAAGGACGGCGACCTGCAGAAGGGCTTCGACGCCGAGGACAAGGCGCTCGCCGACCTCATCATGGGCGGCGAACTGCGCAGCGGCATCTACGCCTTCAACCTCGTCCAGAAGCGCGCCAAGCGCCCCGCGGGCGCTCCGGACAAGAACCTGGCGCGCCCGGTCACCAAGGTCGGCGTCGTCGGCGCCGGTCTGATGGCCTCGCAGCTCGCGCTGCTCTTCCTGCGCCGCCTCGAGGTGCCGGTCGTCCTGACCGACATCGACCAGGCGCGCGTCGACAAGGGCGTCGGCTACGTCCACGAGGAGATCGACAAGCTCCTCCTCAAGGGCCGCGTCAACCAGGACAAGGCCAACCGCCTCAAGGGCCTGGTCTCCGGTGTCCTGGACAAGGCCGAGGGCTTCTCCGACGCCGACTTCATCATCGAGGCCGTCTTCGAGGAGATCGGCGTCAAGCAGCAGGTGTTCGCGGAGGTCGAGGCGGTCGCCCCGGCGCACGCGATCCTCGCCACCAACACCTCCTCGCTCTCGGTCTCCGAGATGGCGTCGAAGCTGAAGCACCCCGAGCGGGTCGTCGGCTTCCACTTCTTCAACCCCGTCGCGATCCTGCCGCTCCTGGAGATCGTGCGCGGCGAGCAGACGGACGACGCCTCGCTTGCCACGGCCTTCGGTGTCGCCAAGAAGCTGAAGAAGACCGCGGTCCTGGTGAAGGACGCCCCGGCGTTCGTCGTGAACCGCATCCTCACCCGCTTCATGGGCGAGATCCAGAACGTCATCGACGAGGGCACCCCGGTCGCCGTCGCCGAGAAGGCCGTCGAGCCGCTCGGTCTGCCGATGTCGCCGCTGGTCCTCCTGGAGCTGGTCGGTCCGGCCATCGGTCTGCACGTCTCGGAGACCCTGAACCGCGCCTTCCCGGAGCGCTTCACGGTGTCGCCGAACCTCGCGGCCGTCGTCAAGGCCGGCAAGCGCGGCTTCTACGTCTACGACTCCGGCAAGCCGGAGCTGGACCCCGAGGTCGCCGCGCTCCTCAAGCAGGGCGACTCCGTCCTGACCGAGGAGCAGGTCCGCGACCGCGTGCTCGACGCGGTGGCGCAGGAGATCGGGCTCATGCTCGACGAGGGCGTCGTCGCCGAGGCGCAGGACATCGACCTCTGCCTGATCACCGGCGCCGGCTGGCCCTTCCACCTGGGCGGCATCACGCCGTACCTGGACCGTGAGGGTGTCAGCGAGCGCGTCAACGGCAAGCGGTTCCTGGCGCCGGGCGTGGCCAGCGTTCCCGCGTAACGCCTCCGCGTACGGGCGATGCCCGGCAGGCCTCCTGGTCTGCCGGGCATCGGTCGTTTCGCGGGACGCCCCGCGGGATGTCCTGCACGCGGGTCCACGCTCCTACACGCGGGTCCACGCGTCGAGCGCGAGGCCCGACTCCGCCTTCTGGCGCGCGATCCGCAGCGTGCCGTCGAGGCCGATCGTCGCCATGACCACGCGGTCCTGCGCGTCGAGCGCCAGCGCCGGGCCGCCCAGACAGGGTTCGCCCGTCTCGGCCCACCAGACGCCCGCCTGCTCGTCCTGCGTGGGGTAGGCCGCTATGACGGGGCGGCCGTCCTGGCCGCGGTGGGCGAGGACCGTACAGTCGTGGCCCTCTATCGTCGCGCGCAGGGCGGCCGTGGGGCCCGCGTCCGGGGTGCCGCCGAGGGGGCGGGCGTCCTGGTCGTCGCCGCGGTGGGCGACGACGCCCTTGCCGCGGGCGTCGGTGGCGTAGTACGTGAGGCGGTCGGAGGCCGTCTCCAGGGCCGTGCCCGAACCGGGGGCCGGGGGCAGCGGGATATCGTCGGTGCGCTGGAAGTCGGCCCCCTGCTTCTCCTGCGTCCAGTGCAGCGTCTTGTTCTCGGCCGGGCCGAAGACCTCGACGCGGCCCGCGGACGTGGCGACCGCCGTGATGCCGTCGAGGACCTCGCGGACCTTGAAGTCCTTCCAGCCCTCCCATTTGCCGCCCTTGCCCTCCCGCCGCAGCCGGACGCTGTGCACCGCGTCCCGCACGAAGACGTGGACCGATCCGGCGGCGTCCACCGCGGCGGTCGGGGCGCCGAGGTGCGGGGCGCGCTCGACCATCTTGGTGTGCGGGTTGCCGAGCGAGCGCCAGTCCATCAGCGGGCGGCCCGACTGGTACTGGACGGCGTGCACGACGTCGACCTCCGCGCCGCCGCCCTCCTTGGGGCGCGTCCGCAGCGCGACGAAGTGGACGTACCCGTCGACCCCCTGGGCCAGGGTGAGGTGGGTCAGGTGCGGTGCCCCGAAGAAGTCCGGGCCGCTCCAGTCCGCGCCGCCGGGGCGGTCCTGGGTCCAGCGCAGCAGGCCGTCCGCCGAGCGGGCGTACGCGGTGAGCCTGCCGTCCTTGCCGCGCAGCAGCCAGTTGCCGGTGGCGAGGGTGCCGCTCGCGGTGTGGCCGGCGGCGGGGGCCGTGGGGCGGGAGGGCTCCCGCCCGGGCCTTGGGGAGGATCTCAGCGGCATGCTTCGGCGCCGACCTTCCTACGAGCGTGCGTGTTCTGCGGCTTCTTCAGTCTACGTTCGCCGGGGATGTCTCCCGGCAGGGCTCGGCGGCCCGGTGTGCCAGGCTTGTGCCATGAGAACTCTGCTCGTCGTGGACGCCGCGAACGTCGTCGGCTCGGTCCCCGACGGCTGGTGGCGCGATCGCCGCGGGGCCGCCGAGCGGCTGCGGGACGGGCTCGTCGGGTACGCGCAGGAGGGCCTGCCCGGTCATCCGGGGCCGCTGGAGGTCGTCCTCGTCGTGGAGGGCGCCGCGCGGGGCGTGGAGTCCGTGCCCGGCGTACGCGTGGAGAGCGCGCCCGGCAGCGGCGACGACCGCATCGCGGAGCTCGCCGCCGAGGCCGGGGACCGCCCGTGCCTGGTCGTCACGGCCGACCGTGAACTGCGCCGCAGGGTGGCCGAGTCGGGGGCCGAGTGCGCGGGCCCCAGGACCGTACGTCCTCGGTAGCCGCCGATCCCCGGCCCCGCGCCCCTCAGCGCCCCTGGCCCGCCCGCGCGTACACCACCGCTCCCCCGACCCGCAGCACCGGCCGGTAGTCCACCGCGAGCACCCGCCGCAGCGACGGCACCCGGGCAGGCCCGTACGGTTTGCCGCGGGAGTCGTCGACCACGAGGGCCGGCGGGTGGCGCCGCAGCTCCTCGCGGAAGACCGGCCAGGCGCCCTCGACCGCGTACTTCTCCCCCACCTGCGGCCCGTTGCGGCCCCCGCTGTAGTTGGTGAGCAGCCCGGCCGTGAGGTAGCGGCTCGCGGGGGCGCGGTCGGCGAGCCAGTACGTCTCCGGGTGCATCCCCCACACAAGGACCTTCTCCCCCGCTGCGGTACGGGACTCGACCGCCTCCGCGAGCCGTACCGCGTGCGCCAGTTCGGGCCGCGGCGCCAGCAGGCCCCAGGCCAGGAACACCGCGCACGAGCACCCCGTGACGGCGACCGCCCTGGCCGTGCGCTCGCGCGGCAGGCTCTGCAGCGCCGCCGTGCCCAACAGGGCGAGCGGCGGCATCAGTTGCAGGTAGTAGTGGCCGAAGAAGTGGAAGCCGATCAGGACCGCGGCCACCGAGGACGCGAGCCACAGCCACAGCTCCGCCGCCCCGGTGCGGGCCACGCGCAGGACGCGGACGACCGGCGGGATGATCCCCGCGCACGCTCCCGCGAGGACCGCCGCGTTCACGAGCCCCCGGCCAAGCACATGGAGTTCGGAGCCGGTGAAGGAGGCGTACGCGCCGGAGCCCGTCACCGTCCAGAACACGAAGCCCGCGGGGTTCGTCAGGACGGCCGCGGCGAGGACGGGACCGCACAGGCCCGCCGTGAGGCGCCCCGCGCACCACGGGGAGGACCCGGCACGCCACAGCAGCCAGGCGACCGGCAGGAGCACTGCTCCCCCGGTCTGTTTGGCGAGGAACGCGCAGGCCACCGCCGTCCCCGCGGCGCCCCACCGGCGGCGGTCCGCGCACCACATGGCGGCGGCCGTGCACGGCAGCATGAAGATCTCGAAGCTGGCCGCCTGGGTGTCCTGCGGGTTCAGGCCGATCGAGATAAGCAGGTAGAGGACGCCCGCCGTACGGCCCGCCCGGTCCCCCCAGTGCCGCCGGGCCAGGGACGCCAGGAGTACCGCCGTCAGGAGCTGGGCGGTGACGGCGAGCGCTTTGAGCGGCAGCAGCGAGGAGTCGCCGAAGAGCGCGAAGGCCCCCTGGTACAGCCAGGGGACGAGCGGCGGCTTGCGGTCGACGACCGTTTCGTAGAGCTCGCCGCCGTGTGCCAATATCCGGGCCTGGACGGCGAGATAGCCCTCGTCGGGGTTCCACAGCGGCCACCGCAGCGAGGGCAGCCGGGTCGCGCACGCCAGGGCCGCGAGCAGCGGGAGCAGACGCGCCCAGTAGGCGCCCGTGCCGCCGGGTACGTGCTTCCCGGACAGGTCCGAGGCCCGAAGGGGGTTTACGGAACGTAGCGATGCGGTGGGCTCGACGAGCATACGGTGCACGCTATCCGGCCCCGCACTCCCTGCCGGAACGGGACATACGGGGCCGGATGTGAAGGAGTACCGAAGAGCGTCGGCGTATCGCGACTACCGTGCGTTGTCGGCGTGCGGGTCACGCTGGTGGAGTCGGCTGTGCCCACGCCCGTACACGAAGTAGACCACCACGCCGATGACCATCCAGACCGCGAACCGCAGCCAGGTCTCGGCGGGCAGATTCAGCATCAGCCACAGCGAGGCGAGCACCGACAGGGCCGGGATGAAGGGCACCAGCGGGGTGCGGAAGGCGCGCGGCAGGTCGGGGCGCTGCTTGCGGAGCAGGACGACGCCGATGGCGACCACCACGAAGGCGAACAGGGTCCCGATGTTGACCAGTTCGGCCAGTTCGTCGATGGAGGTGAAGCCCGCGACGATCGCGACGATCCCGCCGAGCAGCAGCGTCGAGCGGTAGGGGGTGCCGAACTTCGGGTGGACCTTGGAGAAGGTCAGGGGCAGCAGTCCGTCGCGGCTCATCGCGAAGAAGACGCGGGTCTGGCCGAGCAGCAGGATCATGCAGACGGAGGTCAGGCCGACCGCGGCGCCGAAGCTGATCACGCCCGCCCAGAAGGGGTGCCCGACGGCCTTGAAGGCGTCCGCGAGCGGGGCGTCCGTGGAGAGCTCGGTGTACTTCTGCATGCCCGTGACGACGACGGAGACGGCGACGTACAGGAGGGTGCAGATGAAGAGCGAGCCGAGGATGCCGCGCGGCACGTCGCGCTGCGGGTTGCGCGTCTCCTCGGCGGCGGTGGCGACGATGTCGAAGCCGATGAACGCGAAGAAGACCACGGCCGCCGCGGTGAAGATGCCCATCACGCCGAAGTGCGACGGCGTGAAGCCGAACATCAGCTGGACGAGGGGCGCCGTGATGCCGCCGCCGCCCTCGGCGGGCTCGGACGGCGGGACGAACGGGTCGTAGTTGGAGCCGGTGATGTAGAGGGCGCCGACGATGACGACCAGGAGCACCACCGTCACCTTCACGGCGACGATGACATTGGTGACCCGGGAGGAGAGCTTCATCCCGACGACCAGGATTCCGGTCAGGACGATCACGAGCAGACAGGCGAGGAGGTCGAAGCCGAAGGAGCCCTCGTGGGTGCCGCTCAGCGCCTGCGGCAGGTGCCAGCCCGCCGAATCGAGGAGCGAGCGCATGTAGCCCGACCAGCCCACGGCCACCACCGCGCAGCCGAGCGCGAGTTCCAGGATGAGGTCCCAGCCGATGATCCAGGCGGGGAACTCGCCCAGCGAGGCGTACGAGAAGGTGTACGCCGATCCCGCCACCGGCACCGTCGAGGCGAATTCGGCGTAGCAGAGCGCCGCGAGGGCGCAGACGAGTCCCGCGACGACGAAGGCGATGGCGACCGAGGGGCCCGCCGTCTCCTTGGCGATCTTTCCGGTCAGCACGAAGATGCCGGTGCCGATGATGACACCGACGCCGAAGACCGTGAGGTCGAGGGCGGACAGGGACTTCCTGAGCGCGTGTTCCGGCTCCTCGGTGTCCCTGATGGACTGCTCGACGCTCTTCGTCCTGAAGAGACTGCTGCTCACGGGCGTACCTCCCACGCTTGTCGTCCACGACATGATCGAGAGGCCGAGTACCCCGTAAGTCCCGGCACGGGCTTATTCACGCGAATGGGCCGGTCCCACCACCCGTACAGGGTGCTGGAACCGGCCCATCGGCGGTGTGCGCCGACTCAGTCGCGTGCGGGCTCCGCCGCCTCGACGGAGTCCACGGCGGCCGTGCGTTCGAACCTGCCGTCCAGCTTGGCGACCAGACCGGTGACCTGGCGGGAGATGTCCGGGGCGGTCAGGCCGATCTCGGCCATGATCTCCTTGCGGGAGGCGTGGTCGAGGAAGCGCGGCGGGATGCCGAAGTCGCGCAGCGGCACGTCGACGCCCGCGTCGCGCAGGGCCTGCGAGACGGCCGAACCGACGCCGCCCGCGCGCGAGTTGTCCTCGACGGTGACGACCACGCGGTGCTGCTCGGCGAGCGGGGCGAGCGCCTCGTCGACGGGCTTGACCCAGCGGGGGTCGACGACCGTCGTCGTGATGCCCTGCTTGTCCAGGAGGTCCGCGATCTCCAGGCACATGGGCGCGAGGGCGCCCACGGAGACCAGGAGGACGTCGGGGCGGTTGGTGCCCGCCTTGCGCAGGACGTCCATGCCGCCGACCTTGCCGACGGCCTTGACCGCGGGGCCGACCGCGCCCTTGGAGTAGCGCACGACGGTCGGGGCGTCGTCGACCTCGACGGCCTCGCGCAGCTGGAGGCGGACCTGGTCGGCGTCGCGCGGGGCGGCGATCCGCAGGGACGGCACGCACTGCAGGATCGACATGTCCCACATGCCGTTGTGCGAGGCGCCGTCCGTGCCGGTGACGCCCGCCCGGTCCAGGACGAAGGTGACGCCGCACTTGTGCAGGGCCACGTCCATCAGGAGCTGGTCGAAGGCGCGGTTGAGGAAGGTGGCGTAGACGGCGAAGACGGGGTGCAGGCCGCCGGTGGCCAGGCCCGCCGCGCTGACCGCGGCGTGCTGCTCGGCGATGCCGACGTCGTAGACCCGGTCGGGGAACTCCTCGGCGAACTTCTTCAGGCCGACCGGCTGGAGCATGGCGGCCGTGATCGCGACGATGTCCTCGCGCTCGCGGCCGAGCTTGACCATCTCCTCGCCGAAGACGGACGTCCAGTCCATGCCGCCCGCGGCGATCGGCAGGCCCGTGTCGGGGTGGATCGGGCCGATGCCGTGGAAGTGGTCGGCGTCGTCCTCCTCGGCGGGTTTGTAGCCGCGGCCCTTCTCGGTGATGCAGTGCACGATGACCGGGCCGCCGAAGCGCTTGGCGCGCGTCAGGGCGGACTCCAGGGCCTCGATGTCGTGGCCGTCGATCGGGCCGACGTACTTCAGGCCGAGGTCCTCGAACATGCCCTGCGGGGCGATGAAGTCCTTCAGGCCCTTCTTGGCACCGTGCAGCGTCTCGTAGAGGGGCCTGCCGACGACCGGGGTGCGCTCCAGGATGTCCTTGCCGCGGGCCAGGAAGCGCTCGTAGCCGTCGGTGGTGCGCAGGGTCGCCAGGTGGTTCGCGAGGCCGCCGATGGTCGGGGCGTACGAACGCTCGTTGTCGTTGACGACGATCACCAGGGGGCGGTCCTTGGCGGCGGCGATGTTGTTGAGCGCCTCCCAGGCCATGCCGCCGGTGAGCGCGCCGTCACCGATGACGGCGACGACGTGGTCGTCCTTGCCCCGCACCTCGTTGGCCTTGGCGAGGCCGTCGGCCCAGCCGAGGACCGTCGAGGCGTGCGAGTTCTCGATGACGTCGTGCTCGGACTCGGCGCGCGCGGGGTAGCCGGAGATGCCGCCCTTGCTGCGCAGCTTGGCGAAGTCCTGGCGGCCGGTGAGCAGCTTGTGCACGTAGCTCTGGTGGCCGGTGTCGAAGAGCACCTTGTCCTGCGGGGACTCGAAGACGCGGTGCATGGCGATGGTGAGCTCGACCACGCCGAGGTTGGGGCCGAGGTGGCCGCCTGTCTTGGACACTGCGTCGACGAGGAAGGCGCGGATCTCGCCGGCCAGCTGGTTCAGCTCCTCCGGGCTGAGCCGGTCCAGATCGCGCGGTCCCCTGATGCGGGTCAGCAGCGGCACCCGTGCCTCCTTGCAGTAGAGCTGTTCGAGCGTTGACCGGATGTTGCCGGGCTTGTCGAGTCTAATGTTCCGATACTGCCGACGGCGTCCGGGCCGTGAGTTCCGTGTCACGCGATCCGGGCATGACTGTGCCCGGCGTCTTCGTCGACGCCGGGCACAGGGTTCACGCGGGGCTGCTGCCGATCGGATGACGGCGGCGCCCGCCGGGCGGGGTCAGGCGCGTCCCGCCGCCTTCTGGCTCCTGCGGGAGACGGAGTCGAGGACCACCGCGGCGAGGAGCACGGCGCCGGTGATCATCGACTGCACGGCCTTGCTGGAGCTGCCCGACATGTACAGGCCCGTCATGATCGACTGGATGACCAGGATGCCGAGCAGCGCCGACCAGGGGGTGCCCCGGCCGCCGAAGAGGCTGGTGCCGCCGATGACCGCCGCGGCGATCGCCAGCATCAGCGTGTCGCCGCCGCCCAGGTTCGAGTCGGCGACGCCGGACTGGGAGGCGATGAACAGGCCGCCGAGCCCGCCGAGGAAGCCGGAGACCGTGAACACGGAGATCCGGATCCAGACGACGTTGATGCCGGCCCTGCGGGCCGCCTCGACGCCACCGCCGACGGCGAAGACCTGGCGGCCGTAGTTGGTGCGGCGCAGCACGAAGCTGGCCAGGACCACGACACCGACGAAGACGGTCAGACCGAGCGGAAGACCGTCCTCCTGGTTCAGGACGAAGGCGACGACGTAGGCCAGGACGGCGACGACACCGGTCCGCAGGGCCAGCTCGCTGACCGGGCGGTGCGGCAGGTCCGCCGCCTTGCGGCGCACACGCTGGCTCCACTGGGAGTAGGCGTAGGCGGCGACCGCGAAGGTCGCGAGGCCGTAGGCGGCCGCGACGTCGCTGAAGTAGTAGTTGTTCAGGTTGTAGATGATGCCGTCGGAGATGTTGTTCAGGCTCAGCGTGTTGCCGAGCACGTACAGCTGAAGCCCGCTCCAGCCGAGGAAGCCCGCGAGCGTCACGACGAAGGCCGGAACGCCGATCTTGGCGAAGAAGAAGCCGTGCAGGGCACCGATCGCGCCGGCGGCGGCCAGGCCGATGAGGACGGCGAGCAGCTCGTTCACGTCCTGCTTGATCGCGAGGACCGAGCTGATCGCGGCGGTGAGACCGGCGACGGAGCCGACCGACAGGTCGATCTCGCCGAGCAGCAGGACGAAGACGATGCCGGTGGCGATGAGGCCGGGGCCGACGATGTACTGCGCGATGTTGCTGAGGTTGGACGGGTCGAGGAAGCGGCCCGTGGTGATCTCGAAGATCGCCCAGATCACGATGAGACCGGTGACGACCGGGATGGAGCCGAGCTCACCGCCCTTGATCTTCCGCTTGAACTCGGTGAGGTAACCGGCGAAACCCTGCTCGCGGACGAGCAGGCGCGGGTCGACGGCGGGGATCGCGGCCGCGGCCGGGGCCTCGGCGTCCACCTTGTCCTGTGGTGGGGTGTTCACGGTCTCACTCACTTCGCGACCTCCGCGTTGCGCGCCTTGCGCCGGGTCACGGCGTTCTCCGTGGCCCCGGTGATCGCGGCGATGATCTCTTCGTTGCTGGTGTCCTTGACCTTGAAGACACCGTTGTTGCGACCGAGGCGCAGGACGGCCACCTCGTCGGCGACGGCCTTGACGTCGGCCATGTTGTGGCTGATGAGGAGCACCGCGTGGCCGCGCTCCCGCAGCCGCTCCACGAGGTCGAGGACCTGTGCGGTCTGCTCGACGCCGAGCGCCGCGGTGGGCTCGTCGAGGATCACCAGCTTGGGGTCGCCGACCAGGGCACGGGCGATCGCGACGACCTGGCGCTGACCGCCGGAGAGCGAGGCGATCGGGATGCGCACGCTCGGGATGCGGATGGAGAGGGTGTCAAGGAGCTCCTTGGCACGCTTCTCCATCGCCACCTCGTCGAGGACCTTGGCGCGGCCGAGCTCGCGGCCGAGGAACAGGTTGGCGACGACGTCCAGGTTGTCGCAGAGCGCGAGGTCCTGGTAGACGGTGGCGACGCCCAGGCCCTGGGCGTCGTGCGGGCGCGAGATGGAGACGGGGTTGCCGTCCCACTCGATGGTGCCCTCGTCGATGGGGTGGACCCCCGCGATCGTCTTGACCAGGGTCGACTTACCGGCACCGTTGTCGCCGACCAGGGCGACCACTTGACCGGCGTGTACTTCCAGTTCGACATCGGTGAGCGCCTGAACGGCACCGAAGCGCTTGGAGACGCCGCGCAACGCCAGCACGGGCGGAGCGGACATGTGAACCATCTCCTTCGTCCGCCGAGGGGTGCGGCGGAGGCCGTACGGACATGGCGTACGGCGGGATGTGATGTGTGGGCTAAGGGGGGTGAGGCAGAAGGGCGAGCAGACGTACGGCGTCCTGGCCCCCGACAGCGGGGCAAGCGTGAAGGGGACAAAGACGCCGTACGAGTCCGTTGCCGGCAGTGCGCGGCTACTTGATGCCGGCGTCCGCGCAGGCCTTGGCGAAGTCCGGGGTGCAGATCTCGCTCGTCTTGTAGAGCTTGTCCTTGACCACGGTGTCCTTGATGTCGTCCTTGGTGACGACGAATGCCTGGACGAGCGCCGACGGGATGCCCTTGTTGCTGGGGCTGTCGAGCTTGGCCGTGACCAGCGAGTCGATCTTCTCGCCGTTGAGGAGCTTGACCGCGACCTCGGCGGTCTTCTCCGCCTCGGGCTTGTACGGCTTGTAGATGGTGAAGGCCTGCGTGCCCTTCAGGATGCGCTGGATGCCCGCCAGTTCGGCGTCCTGGCCGCCGACCGGGATCCCCTTGACCTTCGCCGACTCCAGGGCCGCGACGATGCCGCCCGCCATGCCGTCGTTGGCCGAGTAGACGGCGTCGAAGCCGCCCTTGCCGAGGGAGGTGATGGCGGTGCCCATCTTCTCGCCGGCGATCTTCGGGTCCCACTCACCCGTCTGCTCGTAGACGATCTTCTTGACCTTGCCGTCGAGGACCGAGTGCGCGCCCTTCTTGAAGAGGGCGGCGTTCGGGTCGGACTCCTTGCCGTTGATCATGACGACATCGGAGTCCTTGGCCTTGTCGCCCAGGGCCTTGATGATGCCCTCGCCCTGGAGCTTGCCGATCTTCTCGTTGTCGAAGGAGACATACGCGGAGACCGGGCCCTCGGCGAGACGGTCGTACGCCACGACCTTGATGTCCTTCTTCTCCGCCTCCTGCACCCACGCCTTGGTGGCACCGGAGTCGACCGCGTCGAGAATGATGACCTTGACGCCGGAGTCGACGAGGTCGTCGAACTGCTGCTTCTGGGTCGAGACGTTCTCGGACGCGTTCTTGTAGTTGATCTCGCAGTCGGAGCAGAGCTCCTTGACCTTCGCCTTGATCAGCGGGTAGTCGAAGGACTCGTAACGCGTGGTCTTGCTCTCGGGCAGCAACAGACCGATGGTCTTGTTGTCCGAGTCTCCCTTGTCACCGCCACCGGCCTCGCCGCAAGCGGCAAGGGAAACGGCCATCGCGGTAGCGGTCATGGCTATCGCGGCACGACGCAGATGGGTGTTCACTTATTCAACCTCCCTGACGTGGCCGCGTCGTTGCGGCCGAGGTGGCTCGAAGTCAACTCGGCCGCCACACCAGCGTCAAGGAGTAAATCCTTAACGAGATGACAACGGTGCCATGCGTTATCTAAGTGAAGGCAGGTGCGGTCGTCGGCAGCGAGCCGTCCAAAAGGGTCGAATCGCCCATTTCGCTGAGTGCGAGAGCCAGCGCTCCCAGAACCTCCGCACGGCCCCCCAGGGCGCCGGGAAGGACCGAAAGCTGGCGCGCCGCGCTGGGAATGGCGTAGCGCCCCACGGACTCCCTTATGGGCCCCAGGACCAGCTCTCCGGCCTCCGCCAGGTCGCCGCCGAGCACGACCCTGCTCGGGTTCAGGAGGTTGCAGAGGTTGGCCACGCCGCTGCCGATGTGCCGGCCGACGTCGGCGATCACCCTGCGGCAGCCCGGGTCGCCTTCGCGCGCGAGGGAGACCACGCGCTCCATGGTCAGCTCGGTGCCGTGGCTGGACTGGAGCAGCGGAAGGACGTAGCGGGCCGCGGTGAAGGTCTCCAGGCAGCCCCGGTTGCCGCAGCGGCAGACCGGGCCCGACTCGTCCAGGGTGATGTGCCCGATCTCGCCCGCGGTGCCGCCGGGGCCGCGGTAGATCCGCCCGCTGATCACGAGCCCGGCGCCGACACCGCTCGCGACCTTGATGTACGCGAGGTCCTTGACCCCCCGGCCGCTCCCCCAGACCAGCTCGCCGAGCGCGCCGAGGTTGGCGTCGTTGTCGACGTGCACGGGGACGCCGAGGCGGTCCTTGAGCTCCTCCGCCGGCTTGGTGCCGGTCCAGCCGGGCAGGATCGAGGTCGAGCCGAGCGTGCCGGACTCCACGTCGATGGGGCCCGGCACACCGAGGCCGATCCCCGCGATCTTCGCGCGGTCCACGCCCGTCACCGCGATCAGCCTGCTGACCAGCTGCTCGGCCCGGTCGAAGCCCTGCGCGGCGGACGCGTCCACGTCCAGCGGCTCGGACTCCTCGGCGAGCACCTGATGGGCGAGGTTGCCCACGGCCACGCGCAGGTGCGTATGGCCGAAGTCCACGCCGATGACGATGCCCGCGTCACCGCTGAGCGAGACGCTGCGGGCCCTGCGCCCGCCCGCCGAGGTGGGCGTGACCTCGACCGTTCCGCCGTCCTTGAGCTCCCGGACGATGTTGGAGACCGTGGCCGCGGACAGACCTGTCGTCCTGGCGATCTCCGCCTGAGTGAGCGACCCGGCGAGTCGCACGGCACGTACGACCCGCTCGAGATTGGCCCGGTGCAGCGACGACTGCGACCCCGGAGTCTCCATTGACTCAGCCACCCTTTTCCGTATGACGTCACAGCGAGTTCGCTGCCCGTACAAGTTGTGAACTCCAAGCTCTGCTGAAGGGGTTAGCGCAGTCAAGTCCTTGACGTAAATCGGCGCTCCCGAACAGCGGACAGGCCGGGTCCAAGCGGCGAGGATGCACCCCAAACCACCCGAACCCGGCCTGAGGGGCCGATCCGTTACTTGACCGATCCCGCGGTGAGACCCGAGACGACATGCCGTTCGATGAAGGCGAAGAGCACGACGACCGGCACGATCGCCACCACGGAGGCCGCGAAGAGGTAGTTCCACTCCACGGTGTAGGCGCCGATGAAATTGTTGATGCCCACGGTCAGCGGCTGTTTGTCCGGCTCGGTGGTGAGCGTGAGGCCCATCACGAACTCGTTCCACGAGGTGATGAAGGTGAAGATCACCGCGGTGACCACGCCGGGC
The DNA here is from genome assembly GCF_014649775.1 of Streptomyces longisporoflavus. Classification (GTDB taxonomy): domain Bacteria; phylum Actinomycetota; class Actinomycetes; order Streptomycetales; family Streptomycetaceae; genus Streptomyces; species Streptomyces longisporoflavus. Next base: position 231,476 of record NZ_BMTR01000008.1, read on the forward strand.
AGCGCGAGCGGCAGCGTCACCTTCACCATGGCGCCGAAGCGGCTCGTGCCGTCCACCATGGCGGCCTCCTCCAGCTCCGGCGGGATCGAACCGATGTAGGCGGTCAGGATCCATACGGCGAACGCGAGGTTGAACGCCGCGTTGGTGATGATCAGCGTCCAGACCGAGTTGAGCATGTCCAGCTGGTGGAACTCGCGGTAGAGACCGACGAGCAGGGCCGTGGGCTGGAACATCTGGGTGACCAGGACGAGCAGCAGGAAGATCTTGCGTCCGCGATAGCGCATGCGCGCCGTGTAGTACGCGGCGGGCAGCGAGACCAGGAGCACCAGGAGCGTGGCGCCGCCCGCGACGAGCAGGGTCACCTGGAGGTTCTGGCCGAGCTCCGACTCCTTCCAGACCTCGATGAAGTTCGACCACTCCAGGTCCGTCGGCAGATACGTCCGGTCCCGCAGCTCGCTCTTGGGCCGCAGCGCGGTGATCACCATCTCCAGGTACGGAGCCAGGAAGATCGCCGCGAGCGCCCAGGCGACCACCGTGATGACCAGGGTGCGCGGCCGGAACGCGCGCTTGGGCTTGAGCTGGGGCGCGGAACCCTTCGGGGACCCCGCGCGGGGTGCCGTCGCGGTGGCCATCAGTCCTCCTCGTTCCACCGGCTGACCTTCAGGAAGATCAGCACGAGCACGACGACCATCGCGAAGTTGACCACGGACATGGCGGCGGATTCGCCGATGTCGGTCTCCTTCAGCTTGTACATGAACACCATGGTCGTGGAGGTGTCATAGCCGGGTCCGCCCTGCGTCATGGCCCAGATGATCGGGAAGGAGTTGAAGACGTTGATGAGGTTGATGACCACACCGATGAGGAACGCGGGCCGCAGCATCGGCAGCGTGATGTGCCGGTACGTCTGCCAGGAGCTCGCCCCGTCGATCCGCGAGGCCTCGTAGACCTCGTGCGGGATCGTCTGAAGACCGGCGAGCAGCGTGTACGTGGTGAAGGGCAGCGACACGAAGATCGCGACGGCCATCATCCACGGCCAGGCCGTCTCCGGTTTGCCGAGCCAGTCCTTGGAGTTGTCGATGAGGCCGAGGTCAAGCATCAGCGTGTTCAGCACGCCCGCGGTCTGGTTGAGCATCCACTTGAAGCCGATGGCGGTCATCAGGACGGACGCCGCCCAGGGCGCGATGAGCGCCCAGCGGGTGAGGGTGCGGCCGGGGAACTTCTGGTTGAACAGCTGGGCGAGGGCCAGCGAGAGCAGCATCGTCACGGTCACGACGACGACGGTCCAGATGACCGTCCAGAGCAGGACCGCCCCGAAGTCGGTCTCCTCGAAGAGCTTCTTGTACTTGTCGGTCCCCGCGCTGCCGCGCACGATTCCGGCGATGGAGATGTTGAGGAACGAGGTGCGGATCAGCTCGACGACCGGCCAGATGACCACGGCGAGGATCAGCAGGATGACGGGCGCTATCCAGGGCAGCGGGCCGAGCCGGGCGATACCGCTGCGGCGGCTCACGGGCCTGGGTGCGCGCCCGCTCCGTCCCCGGCCGGTGTCGGCCGGGGGCGGAGGGGCCTTGAGTGACACAAGGGCTCCTAGCGAACGGGACTACGGGACGAAGTGCGTCTGCCTGCGGGCTACTTGTTCTCCGCGGCCGCCGATTCCGCCTTCTTCTGCAGGTCGCCGAGGACCGCCTTGGGGTCGTCGCTCACGGCCTTGCCGCCGGTCTTCTTCATCTCGGCGGAGATGACGTCCCAGGAGGTGTCGCCGAGCGGGTAGAACTTGGCGTTCGGCAGGACCTCGAAGAACGGCTCCAGGTCCTTGTGCTTGCCGTTGGTCTGCATCTCCTTGAGCGCGTCCTGGGTGACGGGCATCAGGTTGTACATCTCGTCGAACTGCAGCATCTTCTCGGAGTACGTGAAGTCCAGGAACTTCTTCACGCCTTCCTTCTCCGCGCCGCCGTCCTTGAACGCCATCATCCAGTCGGCGACACCGAGCGTGGAGTCCAGCGGGCCGGTCTTGCCGGGGATCGGCGCGACGCCGTAGTCGACCTTGCCGTCCTTGGCCATCTGGATGAGGCTCGGGTGGCCGTTGAGCATGCCGACCTTGCCGGCCGCGAAGTCCGCGAATGCCGTCTTGCGGTCGGTGGAGGCCGGGTTGGTGTACGTGAGTCCGGGCTTGACCAGGTTCTTCTGCAGCCAGTCGAAGGTCTCGACGTTCTGCGCGCTGTCGAGCGTGTACTTGCCGCTCGCGTCGGTGTAGCCGCCGCCGTTGCCGAGCTCCCACATCATCGTCTCGCCCTGGGTCTCCTCGGGGCCGAGGGGGAGGGCGTACGGGGTCTCGGCGGCCTTGGAGGACTTGATCTTCTTGGCGGCCGCGGCGACCTCGTCCCAGGTCTTGGGCGGCGTCTTCACGCCCGCCTTCTCCAGGACGGCCTTGTTGTAGAACATCACGCGGCTGGAGGAGACCCACGGGATGCCGTACTGCGTGCCGTCGACCTCGCCGGCCTTCGCGAAGCTCGGGATGAGGTTCTCCCGCGTCTTGGGCGAGAGGACCTCGTCGGCCTTGTAGAGCAGGTCGTCCGCGACCTTGTCGGCGTAGCCGCCGGTCTGAAGCAGGTCGGGCTGGTTGCCCGCCTGGATCATGTTCTTGACGGACTTGTCGATCTCGTTCCAGTTGATGACCTGGACGTCGACCTTGTAGCCCTTGTTCTCGGCCTCGAAGTCCTTCTTCACGTCGGCCCAGTACTTCTTGGACGCGTTGGAGGCCTTGTCGCCGTAGTCGGCGGCGACGAGTTTGATGGTCTTGCCGTCGCCGCTGTCGCTGTCACCGCCGCACGCGGTAAGTCCCATGGCCATCGCGAGCGTTGCCGCACCGGTGGCGAGCACTCGGTTCCTCATGTTGTTCAACCCTTCGACATCGGTGTCGACTTGAACGCGGGCAAAGGTCCCCCCGCGGCGCCGTGGCGCCGACATTACTCACGGCCCGAATTGCCGCAACAGGCCTAGACCACTTTCGTGGCCAAGCTGAAATCACCTGCGGTCAGGGTCATTTGAGAGCACCCGCGGTGAGGCCCGCCTGCACCTGACGCTGGAACACCGCGTACACGACGAGCACCGGCAGCATCGCGATCGTCAGGCCCGCGAACAGCGCGCCCCAGTCCCCCCGGTAGCCCTGCGACACCGCGAGCGTGGCCAGGCCCTGGGGCAGCACGTAGCTCTTCTCCTCCTCGTTGTTGAGCAGCAGGGGAAGCAGGTACTGGTTCCACTGGCCGAGGAAGTTGAAGATGCCGATGCTGACCAGGCCCGGCTTGGCCATCGGCAGCATGATCTGGAAGAACGTGCGCGTGTGCGAGGCGCCGTCGACCATCGCCGCCTCCTGGACGCCGGTGGGCAGCGTGCGGAAGAAGGACGTCAGGAAGAAGGTGGTGAAGGGCAGCGAGTACGCGATGTACGCGATCATCAGACCCGGCCGGGTGTCCAGGAGCCCGAAGTTCTCCATCACCGCGAAGAGCGGCACGAGCGCGAGGATGACCGGGAACATCATGCCGCCCGCGAAGAGCAGGAAGACGAACCGGTTGCCGGGGAAGGTGAAGCGGGCGATGACGTACGCGGCCATCGACCCGAGCAGCATGGTGCCGGTCAGCGAACCCGCCAGGATGATCAGCGAGTTGATCGTGTACTGGCCGATGTTGGCCTCGGTCCACGCGTTGGTGAAGTTCTCCCAGTGGAAGGCGTCCGGCCAGCCCATCGGATCGCTGAGGATGTCGACCGAGGGCCGCAGCGCGGTGAGGGCGACCCAGATAAGGGGCCCGGCCGCGAGGATCACCCACAGGACGAGGAACGCGTGCGAGAACACGTTCAGCGTGGCGCCGCTCCTGGAACCCGGGTCGGGGCGGGGCGCGTCGGTGGACCCGGGGCGGGACGCGGTTTCGGAGATGGTCATGATGCAGTGCTCCCGCGGTCTTTAGTATTCGATCCGGTCGCGATTCCCGATCCTCATGACGATCAGCGAGAACGCCATGCTGAGGACGAGGAGGACAACTCCGATGGAGGTGGCATAGCCGTACTGGCCGTCACGGAATCGTTCGTAGAGGAAGACCGGGGTCACCTTCAGGACGTGCTCGGGCACCATGACAAGGACGATCGCGAACGAGTCGAGTGCCTGGATGCCCATATAGATCCAGCCCGTGCGGACGGTGTCCCAGATCAGCGGAAGCGTCACGCTGAAGAAGGTCCGCCCGCGGCCCGCGCCGTCGAGCAGCGCGGCCTCGTAGATGTCCTTGGGGATCGCGCCCATCGCGGCGGAGAAGAGCACCACGTAGAAGCCGACGAAGCTCCAGCAGAGCACGACGAGTACGGCGATGAGGGCGAGGGTGCGGTCGCCGCCGAGCCAGGCGGGGCCGTCGATGCCCACCTTGTCGAGGCCGCCGTTGATCAGACCGCTGTTGGTGTTGAGGACGCGGCCCCACACGACGGCGATGATGGCGACGGACAGGACCTGCGGGAAGAAGTAGACGACCTTGTAGAACGACGAGCCCGCGACGCCCGCGATGGCCTGGCCCTTCCGGTGCCGGCCGCCCGAGGTGATCATGTAGGCGAAGAACATGCCGAGCATGAGCGTGACCACCGGGGCGATGACCGCGAGGGCGATGCTCATTTCGAGCGAGTCCCAGAAGCGCTCGTCGTTCCACATCTTCGTGAAGTTGTCGAACCCGATGAAGTTCGCCACCGGGCCGCCGGACCAGTCGGTGAACGAGTAGTAGATCGCCTGGACGAAGGGCGAGATGACGAACAGGGCGTAGAACGCCAGCGGCAGCCCCAGGAATCCGATGATGAAGCGGTACTTGTCGAGCGTGCGATAGCGCCGGTCGTAGCGCACGCTCTCGGGGGTGAAGCGGGGCGGAAGGAGCACCGCCAGGAGGAACAGCAGCCCGTTCGGCGACTTGGGCCGGCCTGTCGGGTCCGGTGCCTTCTTCGGGGGTGGGGAATCGTCCACCCGGGTGTCAGTCTTCACGCCACTCCGCCCCGCCTCGTTCACGTGCCCGCGTACTCGGTCGATCCGCCGCTGATCAGGACTTCTTGACCTTGACGACGTCAGGGTCCTTGAGGATCCGGGCCCCGGCCTTCTCCATGATGTCCATGGCCTGCTTGGTACCGATCTGGCCCAGCATGAACTTGGCGATCATGTTGTTGAAGTCCTCGCGGAACAGCTCGTTGTACCAGTCCATGTGCTTCGCGATGACGACGTTCTCGCCGGCGGCCTTGATCGCCGCCTGCACGCTCGCCACACCGTGCGGCAATTTCTGGCCGTCGATGGCTCCCTTGACCACCGGCAGGGCGGAGAGCTCCTTGAAGTTGTTCAGCGCGGCCTCCTTGCTGTACATCGCCCGCAGCCACTCCAGGCCGCCCTGCCGGTTCTGCGCCTTCTCGGGGACGACGTAGAACTCACCGGCCGGCGCGTTGATCGTGCCGAACGGCATCTTGTCGCCCGAGTCCAGTGACGGGCTCGGCCCGAACGACATCCCGAAGTCCTTCGGGGTGGTGTCCTTGGCCTCATTCTCCACCCAGGAACCGTTGGGCACGAAGACGCACTTGCCCCCCTTGGTCCAGGCGGTCTGCATCTCGGTGTGCGCCTCGGTGCCGTCGAAGCCGGTCAGGACGTACTTCTTGGCGACCAGCTCCTCCCAGGCCTCGAAGACGTCCTTGACCGCGTCGTTCTTCCAGGCGCCCGGCTCGAGGTAGTCCATGGCCGTGGTGATGTCGCGCCCCCCGCGCTGCGCGAACATCGTGTAGATGCTGAAGAACATGTACCGCGGGTGGCCGCCCGGATAGCTCCAGCCGTGGATGCCCTTGGCCTTGGCCTTCTTGCAGACGGCCAGCATCTCGTCCCAGGTCTTGGGGTACGCGGAATCCAGGCCCTCCTCGAGCAGCTTCTTGGAGTAGAAGGTGCCGTAGACCGTCAGCGAGATGCCGGCCTGGAAGGTGCCGGGGCCACCGAAATTACCGCTCGCCTCGACCGCCGGTTCGAGGATGTCGCGCACCTTGACGCTCGGGTCGTCCCACGACGGCGCGTCGAGCAGCTCGGTGAGGTCCGCCACCTGCTTGTTGGAGACCAGCTTGCCGGGGTTCATCTGGTCGGCGCCGGAGTTGTTGATGACGTCGGCCGTCGGGTTGCCGCGGACGATCTTCGGCTGGACCTGCGTGGCGATCTTCGTCGTCGACTTCTGGCCGGCGTCCGAGTCCGGGTACCGCTTCTTGTACATGTCGGTCACGAACTGGGCGTACTTGTCGCCGTAACCGCCGTTGAAGACGACCACGGCGAGCCCGGCGTCCGACTTCACGCCGAGCGGGTTCTTCTTGGACTTCTCGCCCTTCTCCGCCTTGTTCTCGTCCCCGCCGCCGCTCGCGCAGGAGCTCAGGGCGCCCACCGCCGGCACTGCGAGAAGGCTGGTGGCCGCCGCCCTCTTCATCACGTCACGACGATTGATGCTGGTGGATCCCATGCTCAAGTCCTCGCCTTCTCCAGGACTCAGGCGGCGTACGGGGCTCCCGACAGCTCGCCAGTGGCGAAGGGCCCGACACCGCGGGTCAGTTGAAGCTTGGTGGTGCTGCACGTGCGTCAACTACATGGCAAGGGCTTGCACCCGCCACTCAGGGTGCCGATAGGTATAGTCCACTTCTCGGCAGCAGAGCAAGATCGAATGCAGCTTCGGCCAGCAGTCTTTCCCTAGTTGAGACCTCGCGGAGATACGGACTGGTTCGTTCACGGCGTGAGCAAATTCAGCCGGGGAAGTCGGCGGCGTCGGGACCCGTCGGCGCTTTCCCCTCACTGATCTTCCCTGGCCCCTCCTCGCTCCTCATTGGACTTTCTCCCCGGCCCCCTTGGACTTTCCCGGCACCATCTCCGGGGCGTCTCAGCTCACCTCCACCTCACCTCCGCCCCATCTTCAGCCCCACCGGCCCTTTCAACAGCCTTGACACCACCGGCAACTTGGCGCCCTACTGGACCTTGCGCAGCCATGTGACAACGTTGTCCACACTTGCAGGGAGGGGCTCGGGGATGCCGCACAGATCACGCAGACCTCGCTTCAGACACCATCGTTCGGCCGCGGTTCTCGGAGCAGCCGCGTTCACGCTCGTCGCGACGGCGCAGGGCGCCGCCGTGGCCAAGCCGGAGAAACCACCCAAAGCAGCAAGGGAGTTCGTTTCTTCGTTCGAAGAGGGCGATGTCCAGCCGGACTGGCTGAACACCGTGGAGACCGGGCCAGACGGCAAGAAGAAGACCGCCGGCGTCAACGGAGCGTTCAGCGCGGGCATCCCCGGCAGTGTGAACGACCACGTCACCGCGGTCCGCGCCAGCGGCGAGAACGCCGGCGGCGGCGAGGTCAAGGAGAACCTGGTCGACGGTGAGCCCACCAGCAAGTGGCTGACCTTCGCGCCCACCGGCTGGGTCGAGTTCGACCTCGACGAGCCCGCCAAGGTCATCACGTACGCGCTCACGTCGGCGAACGACCACGACGAGCGCGACCCCAAGGACTGGAAGCTGCAGGGCTCCACGGACGGCAAGGACTGGAAGGACCTCGACACCCGCAAGGGCGAGGCGTTCGACAAGCGGCACCAGACGAAGAAGTACGACTTCGAGAACGACACCGCGTACGCCCACTACCGCCTGGACGTCACGGCCAACAACGGCGCGTCGGACGCCCTCCAGCTCGCCGACGTCCAGCTCAGCGTCGGCGGCAGCGAGAGCCCCGTCCCCGAGGACATGCTCTCCCTCGTGGACCGCGGCCCCAGCGGCTCGCCGACCGCGAAGTCGGGCGCCGGGTTCACCGGCAAGCGCGCCCTGCGCTACGCGGGCACCCACAAGGCGGACGCCCGCGGTTACTCGTACAACAAGGTCTTCGACGTGAACGTCTCGGTGCGGCGTGACACCGAGCTTTCGTACCGGATCTTCCCCGCCATGGCCGAGGGCGACCTCGACTACGACGCCACGAACGTGTCCGTGGACCTCGCCTTCACCGACGGCACCTATCTGAGTGACCTCAAGGCCGTGGACCAGCACGGTTTCGCGCTGACCCCGCAGGGCCAGGGCGCCGCCAAGGGCCTCTACGTCAACCAGTGGAACAACGTCGCCGCGCGGATCGGGCAGGTCGCGCGCGGCAAGACCGTCGACCGGGTGCTGGTCGCGTACGACTCCCCCAAGGGTCCGGCGAAGTTCCGCGGCTGGGTGGACGACGTCTCCCTGAAGGAGAAGGCCCCGGCGAAGCCGAAGGCCCACCCCTCGGACTACGCGGACACCACCCGCGGCACGAACTCCAGCGGCGGCTTCTCGCGCGGCAACACCTTCCCCGCGACCGCCGTACCGCACGGCTTCAACTTCTGGACGCCCGTCACCAACGCGGGCTCCCTGAGCTGGCTCTACGACTACGCGCGCGGCAACAACGCGGACAACCTGCCGACCATTCAGGCGTTCAGCGCGAGCCACGAGCCGAGCCCCTGGATGGGCGACCGGCAGACCTTCCAGATGATGCCGTCGGTCGACAAGGACACCCCGTCCGCGTCCCGCACCAAGCGCGCGCTGCCCTTCAAGCACGAGAACGAGACGGCGCGCCCGCACTACTACGGCGTGACGTTCGAGAACGGTCTGAAGGCCGAGATGGCCCCGACCGACCACGCCGCGATGATGAAGTTCACCTATCCCGGTGACGACGCGAGCGTCATATTCGACAACGTATCGGAGAAGGGCGGCCTGACCCTCGACGAGGAGAGCGGCGTCGTCAGCGGCTTCTCGGACGTCAAGTCCGGCCTCTCCACCGGTGCCACGCGCCTCTTCGTCTACGGCACCTTCGACGCGCCCGTCACCGCGGGCGGCAAGCTGGAGGGCGGCGGTGGCGGTGACGTCACCGGCTATCTGCGCTTCGAGCCGGGCAAGGACCGCACGGTCAATCTGCGCCTCGCGACCTCGCTCATCAGCCTCGACCAGGCCAAGGCGAACCTGAACAGCGAGATCCCGTCCGGCACCTCCTTCGAGCGCGTGAAGAACCGCGCGCAGAAGAGCTGGGACGACATCCTCGGCAAGGTCGAGGTGGAGGGCGCGAGCGAGGGCCAGCGCACCAGCCTCTACTCCTCCCTCTACCGCCTCTACCTCTACCCCAACTCGGGGTTCGAGAAGGTCACGTCGGCGGACGGCAAGTCGAAGTACCAGTACGCCTCGCCCTTCTCGCCGCAGACGGGTCCCGACACCCCGACCCACACCGGCGCGAAGATCGTCGACGGCAAGCCGTACGTCAACAACGGCTTCTGGGACACGTATCGCACGACTTGGCCCGCCTACTCGCTCCTCACGCCGAAGAAGGCCGGTGAGCTGGTCGACGGCTTCGTGCAGCAGTACAAGGACGGCGGCTGGACGTCCCGCTGGTCGTCGCCCGGCTACGCCGACCTGATGACGGGCACCTCCTCGGACGTGGCGTTCGCCGACGCGTACGTCAAGGGCGTGGACTTCGACGCGAAGGACGCGTACGACGCGGCCGTGAAGAACGCGACCGTCGTGCCGCCGAGCTCGGGCGTCGGCCGCAAGGGCATGGAGACCTCGCCCTTCCTCGGCTACACCCCCAGCGAGACGCACGAGGGCCTGTCCTGGGCCCTTGAGGGCTACCTCAACGACTACGGCATCTCCCGCATGGGCGAGGCCCTCTACAAGAAGACGGGCGAGAAGCGCTACAAGGAGGAGTCGGAGTACTTCCTCAACCGCGCCCGCGACTACGTCCACCTCTTCGACGGCAAGGCGGCCGGTGAAGGGTTCTTCCAGGGCAAGAACAAGAAGGGCGACTGGCGCGTCCCGTCCGACAAGTTCGATCCGCGCGTGTGGGGCTACGACTACACCGAGACGAACGCCTGGGGCTACGCCTTCACCGCCCCGCAGGACTCGCGCGGCCTCGCCAACCTCTACGGCGGCCGCAAGGGCCTCGGCGACAAGCTGGACAAGTACTTCGCCACCCCGGAGACCGGCTCCGCCGAGTTCGCGGGCTCCTACGGAGGTGTCATCCACGAGATGACCGAGGCGCGCGACGTACGCATGGGCATGTACGGGCACTCCAACCAGGTCGCCCATCACGCCGCCTACATGTACGACGCGGCCGGTGAGCCGTCCAAGACGCAGGAGAAGGTCCGCGAGGTCCTCTCCCGCCTCTACACGGGCAGCGAGATCGGGCAGGGCTACCACGGCGACGAGGACAACGGCGAACAGTCGGCCTGGTACCTCTTCTCCTCGCTCGGCTTCTATCCGCTGGTCATGGGCAGCGGCGAGTACGCGATCGGTTCGCCGCAGTTCACCAAGATGACCGTGCACCTGGACAACGGCCGCGATTTGGTCGTCAAGGCGCCGAAGAACAGCGCGAAGAACATCTACGTGCAGGGCCTGAAGGTCAACGGCAAGAAGTGGACCTCCACGGCGCTCCCCCACAAGGAGATCGCGCGCGGCGGTGTCCTGGAGTTCGACATGGGCTCCAAGCCCTCGTCGTGGGGCACCGGCAAGAACGCCCAGCCCACGTCCGTCACGCAGGACGACAAGGTGCCGTCGCCGCGCGGTGACGCCATCAAGGGTGACGGCGCGCTCTTCGACAACACCTCGGCCACGGACGCCACTTCGGCCTCCGTGGAGCTGCCGGTCGCCAAGGCGACGAAGGCGGTCCAGTACACGCTGACCTCGTCGTCCGACAAGGCGAAGGCGCCGCGCGGCTGGGTGCTCGAAGGCTCCGCCGACGGCGAGAAGTGGACCCAACTGGACAAGCGCTCCGGGGAGTCCTTCGCCTGGGACAAGCAGACACGGGCGTTCACCGTGGACAAGCCGGGTGAGTACGCGCACTACCGGCTCGTCCTCGACGGTTCGGCGACGCTCGCGGAGGTCGAGCTCCTGAGCTGATCCGTCTGCCGTGAACGAGGGGGCGGGGGTGCGTGCGCACTCCCGCCCCCTCTCGTTTCGAGTGACCGTCGCGTGACCGGCACGACAGGGCCGCTCGGAAGCATCACAGCTGTGCGGAAGACCCGCGACGGAGAACCAGAAGGAGACCAGCGCATGAACAAGACCCGCCGCCTCACCAGGCTCGTGCTCAAGCTCGCAGCAGTGGCGACCGCCGCGCTGCCGGCGCTCGCCGTGGCGCCGGGCGCGGCGGCCGCACAGCAGGTGCCGGCCGCCGCGCCCCCCAACGTCCTCAGTTGCACCACGGACACCGACGGGTACTGGGGGCACGCGCACTGCACCAACAACAGCAATGTCGTGACGGCCTTCCGCGTCACGGTGGTCTGCGGCCACTGGCCGGACACCACCGGCGAGTGGAAGACGCTGAACCCGGGCGCGTCCGACGTGTCGAGCGCTCGCTGCTTCGGCGGCTCGGGGGTCGGGAGCGTGGGCTGGGAGGAGGGCTGATCGTCCGGTGCTCCCGGCCGGAACAGCTCGACAGCGCGATGTCGTCGTGCCTAAGATCCACGGCGACATCGCGTGCCGGTCACCGACCGGGTGAGGCATGGAGGTGTCGGGAGATGCCTTCTGGAGGCATTCCTTGTCGGTAGAGCTGAACCACACGATCATCCACGCCCGGGACAACCGGGAATCCGCGGAGTTCCTCACGGACCTGCTGGGCCTTGAGATCACCTCGGAATGGGGCCCGTTCATCGCGGTGGAGCTGGGCAACGGAGTCACCCTGGACTTCGCCACCGTCCCCGCGGAGCACCTCACCCCGCAGCACTACGCCTTCCTTGTCTCCGAGGACGAGTTCACGACGGCGTACGAGAAGATCAGGGCGCGCGGCATCGAGCACTGGGCCGACCCGCACCAGCAGCAGCCGGGTGAGATCAACACCAATGACGGCGGGCGCGGGGTCTATTTCCTGGACCCGGCGTCGCACGCGATGGAACTGATCACGGTGCCGTACGGCGGCTTCCCCGGGTAGCCCCCTGGAACGACCGAGGGCCGCACCCCGTCGTGAGACGGGGTGCGGCCCTCAACTGCTGCTGCCGGTCAGGCTACTTACGGATCAGGCTGCGCAGCACGTACTGCATGATGCCGCCGTTGCGGTAGTAGTCCGCCTCACCGGGGGTGTCGATGCGGACGACCGCGTCGAACTCGACACCGGTGTCGGTGCTGACCTTGACGGTGCGCGGCGTGGTGCCGTTGTTGAGCTCCTCGACACCGGTGAAGGAGAAGGTCTCCTCGCCGGTCAGGCCGAGCGTCGCGGCGGACTGGCCCTCGGGGAACTGGAGCGGCAGGACGCCCATGCCGATGAGGTTCGAGCGGTGGATGCGCTCGTACGACTCGGCGACGACGGCCTTGACGCCGAGCAGCGCGGTGCCCTTGGCGGCCCAGTCGCGGGACGAGCCCGAGCCGTACTCCTTGCCCGCGAGGATCGCGAGCGGGGTGCCGGCCGCCTGGTAGTTCTGCGAGGCGTCGTAGATGAAGGAGACGGGGCCGTCTTCCTTCGTGAAGTCGCGGGTGAAGCCGCCCTCGGTGCCCGGCGCGATCTGGTTGCGCAGGCGGATGTTGGCGAACGTGCCGCGGATCATGACCTCGTGGTTGCCTCGGCGCGAGCCGTAGGAGTTGAAGTCACGGCGCTCGACGCCGTGCTCCGTGAGGTACTTGCCGGCCGGGGTGTCGGCCTTGATCGCACCGGCCGGGGAGATGTGGTCGGTGGTGACCGAGTCGCCCAGCTTGGCCAGGACGCGGGCGCCCGTGATGTCGGAGACCGGGGTGGTCTCCATCGTCATGCCCTCGAAGTAAGGGGGCTTACGGACGTAGGTCGACTCGGGGTCCCACTCGAAGGTGTTGCCGGTCGGGATGGAGAGGGCCTGCCACTGGGCGTCGCCCGCGAAGACGTCCTGGTAGGACTTGTTGAACATGTCCTCGCCGATGGAGTTGGCGACGACGTCGTTCACCTCGGCCTCGGAGGGCCAGATGTCCTTCAGGTAGACGGGGTTGCCGTCCTGGTCGGCGCCGAGCGCGTCCCTGGTGATGTCCACCTTCATCGAACCCGCGATGGCGTACGCGACGACCAGCGGCGGGGACGCCAGGTAGTTCATCTTGACGTCGGGGTTGATGCGGCCCTCGAAGTTCCGGTTGCCGGAGAGGACGGACGTCACGGCCAGGTCGGCGTCGTTGACGGCCTTGGAGACCTCCTCGGGCAGCGGGCCCGAGTTGCCGATGCAGGTGGTGCAGCCGTAACCGACGAGGTTGAAGCCGACCTTGTCGAGGTAGGGGGTGAGCCCCGCCTTGTCGAAGTAGTCGGTGACGACCTTGGAGCCCGGCGCGAGGGTGGTCTTGACCCACGGCTTGCGGGTCAGGCCCTTCTCGACGGCCTTCTTCGCGACGAGCGCGGCGGCGACCATCACGTACGGGTTCGAGGTGTTGGTGCAGGAGGTGATCGCGGCGACGGTGACGGCGCCGTGGTCGATCTCGTACGTCGAGCCGTCGGGGGCGGTGACCGTGGTCGGCTTCGACGGGACGCCGTTGGAGGTGGCCGGGGCGTCGGACGCCGGGAAGGACTCCTTGCCGGCCTCCTCGTCGTCGGTGACGTAGTTGCGCACGTCCGTCGCGAACTGCTGCGCGGCGTTGGCGAGGACGATGCGGTCCTGCGGGCGCTTGGGACCGGCGATCGACGGGACGACCGTGGCGAGGTCGAGCTCCAGCTTCTCGGAGAAGTCGGGCTCGGCGGCCGGGTCGAGCCAGAGGCCCTGCTCCTTGGCGTACGCCTCGACGAGCGCGACCTGCTGCTCGTCGCGGCCGGTCAGGCGCAGGTACTTCAGCGTCTCGTCGTCGATCGGGAAGATCGCGGCGGTGGAGCCGAACTCCGGCGACATGTTGCCGATGGTGGCGCGGTTGGCGAGGCTCGTGGCCGCCACACCCTCGCCGTAGAACTCGACGAACTTGCCGACGACGCCGTGCTTGCGCAGCATCTCGGTGATCGTGAGCACGAGGTCGGTGGCGGTGGTGCCCGCGGGCAGCTCACCGGTCAGCTTGAAGCCGACGACACGCGGGATGAGCATGGAGACCGGCTGGCCGAGCATCGCGGCCTCGGCCTCGATGCCGCCGACGCCCCAGCCGAGCACGCCGAGGCCGTTGACCATCGTGGTGTGCGAGTCGGTGCCGACGAGGGTGTCGGGGTAGGCCTGGCCGTTGCGGGTCATGACCGTGCGGGCCAGCTTTTCGATGTTGACCTGGTGCACGATGCCGGTGCCCGGGGGGACGACCTTGAAGTCGTCGAAGGCGGTCTGACCCCAGCGCAGGAACTGGTAGCGCTCCTTGTTGCGGCCGTACTCCAGCTCGACGTTCTGGCCGAAGGCCTCCGCCGTGCCGAACTTGTCGGCGATCACGGAGTGGTCGATGACCAGCTCGGCCGGGGAGAGCGGGTTGACCTTGTCCGCGTCACCGCCGAGCTCCTTGACGGCCTCGCGCATGGTGGCGAGGTCGACGACACAGGGCACGCCGGTGAAGTCCTGCATGATCACGCGGGCCGGCGTGAACTGGATCTCCTGCGAGGGCTGGGCCTGGGAGTCCCAGCCGCCGATCGCACGGATGTGGTCGGCGGTGATGTTCGCGCCGTCCTCGGTGCGGAGCAGGTTCTCCAGAAGCACCTTCAGGCTGTAAGGGAGGCGCGCGGAGCCCTCGACCTTGTCCAGCTTGAAGATCTCGTACGACTCGTCGCCCACGCGCAGCGTGCTGCGGGCGTCGAAGCTGTTCGCCGACACGACAGTCTCCTTCAGATTTTTTCGCGCGTTCCGTACATCCTGCCGCCACGACTCCTCGTCGGTCCGCTAAGGTAAGGCTTAGTTAGGTAACCCTTACCGGGTGGCGGCTTCTGGTGCGCCTCGGCAGATATCTCGATGTCGAGATAACTCTAGTACATCACCCACGAGTACGACGAGGCGCGCCAGCCTGCCCGCACGTCGGGGGCAGCACCGAGAACTCCAGAGCGCGCAGCCGGCGCGGGTCCGCGATCACCTCGTACGCGGCCACGCGCCCGTCCTCGACCCTGATCGCCAGGGCGAGGACCAGCCGTCCGTACGGCGCCACGACCAGGCCCACCGTGCCGTTGACGAGCGCGGCCTCCGCGAAGCGGGCGTTGTTCCTGAGGACCACCGTCTCCTCGGCCACGGCCCGTGCGCCGCGCAGCACCTCGGTGAGGTCGGCGGTGCGTACGACATCGGGGGCCAGGACGGTGAGCAGCGCTTCCAGGTCGCCGCTGCGGGCGGCCCCGAGGAAGGCGTCGACGACACGCCGGTCCTCCGCGAGCCCGGGGGCGGCAAGCACCTCCGGCGGCCCCTGGACCTTGTGGCGGGCGCGGCTCGCGAGCTTCTTCGCGGCCACCGGAGTGCGCTCCACGATCGGGGCGATCTGCGTGAACGGCACGGCGAACAGGTCGTGCAGCACGAAGGCGACACGTTCGGCGGGCCCCAGTGTGTCGAGAACCACAAGCAGCGCGCGGCCCACGGAGTCGGCGAGGAGCACTTCCTCCTCCGGGCCCTCCGGGCCGCCGCCCTCGCCGGGCCGGACGAGACCCCCGGTTTCACGGCGTTCGCGCGCTACCGGGAGCGGTTCGGCGGGCCGCTGATCGCGAACAACGGCTTCGACGGGGACTCCGCGAACGCCCTCGTCGAGGCGGGGCTCGCCGACGCCGTCTCCTTCGCCACGCACTTCGTCGCCAACCCCGATCTGGTCAGCCGCTTCGCCCTGGGGCGCGAGCTGGCCGACGGGGACCCCGCCACGTACTACCGGGGCGGCGCGGAGGGCTACGTCGACTATCCGGCGGCGGGCTGAGCGCGGGAGGAGTCGCGCGGGACCAGGGCCGCCGGTACGACGACGGGGCCCTGGGGTGCCGTCCCGGACGCGGGGCCCGCGCGGCCCTCGACCAGGTCGACGAGGAGCTCCACCGCGGCGCGTGCCGTCGCCTCCGGGGCGAGGGTCACCGTGGTCACGGGCGGCCGGGTCAGCGCGTAGCCGGTGTCCTCGCTCGCGCACACCACACGCAGATCGCCGGGGACGCGCAGACCGAGCCGCGCCGCGGCGGCCAGGAGCTGCCGGCCGCCGGGGTCGTACGCCGCGTAGACGGCGTCGGCGCGGGCCGGGCCCCGCAGCAGCGCGTCGAACGCCTTTCCTTCGGCGTCCGTCACGTCGAAGGGCACGACCAGCGGGTCCGCGCCGTGTTCCGCGCACCATGTGGCGTAGGCCGCCGTCACCGTGCGCGCGTAGTGCTCGTCGCCGTGGCCCGACTGGAGGGCGACGCGGCGGGCGCCGGACGCGGCGAGGTGGTCGAGGACTTCGCGGGTGGTCGTCTCGTGGTCGTTGTCGACCCAGTGGTCGCCCGGGTGCGGGTCGCCGGGGGCGCCGTCGAAGACGAGCGGGATGCCGCGGGCGCGCAGCGCGGTGACCATCGGGTCCCCGCGCGGGCTGTCCATGATCAGCATGCCGTCGACGGCGAGGGTGTGCCACGAGTCGTCCCCCGCGCGGGCGGCGGGCAGCGCGGTGAGGGCGTAGCCGCGCGCGTGGGCCGCTGAGGTGGCAGCCGTGACGACGCGGGAGAAGTAGGCGATCTCCGTGTAGTTCCAGGCGGTGGGGAACGTGGTGACCGCGATGCCGAGGGTCCGTGTGCGCGGGGCGGTGCGGCGGGTGCCGTAGCCGAGGGCGGTGGCGGTTTCCCGTACCCGGCGGCGGGTGGCGCCGCCCAGGCGGCCGGTGCCGTTCAGGGCGTGCGAGACCGTCGCGGTCGACACCTCCGCTGCGCGGGCTATGTCGGTGAGGGTGGGCCCTGGCACGGCGGCAATCCTACGGATTCACTGTGCCGGGGGCCATGTTTCCGCGGAATCCGTCGCGGGCGGCCGGTTCTGGTTAACGGGTTACTCGGTGAGGGTTTGTGGCGCCGCGGGGTTGTTGCGCCGCCCGCCTCGCGGCGGTTTTTTTGCCCGCCCACCACCCGATTGCCCCGCGACACAACAACGAGGAGACCCCCATGACCCCTCCGTACCCCTCCCCCCTCTCCCGGCGCGGCCTCATCGCCGCCGCTGGTGCCGCCGGTGCCGCCGGTGCCGCCTCTGTCGTCGCGGGCGCACCCGGTGCCGCCGCCTCGTCGCCGCGCCGGTCCGCCGCGCTCGTCGTACACAACTCCCGCGTCTTCAGCGGCCTCAAGGGCAACGCCCCCGCGCGGGCCGTCGCCGTCGGGCGGGACGGGAAGATCCTGGCCGTCGGGAGCGACGCCTCGCTCAAGCGGTTCATCGGGCGGGACACGCAGGTCGTGGACGGGCGGGGCGGCACCCTCATGAGCGGCGTCCACGACGGGCACGCCCACCCGATGGACGCCGCGAGCCGCTCGCTGCGGCCGTCCCTGGCCGGCGCCGAGCAGACCGTCGAGGAGTTGCGGAAGACGCTGACCGGGTTTCTGAAGGACTCCGCCGAGCAGGAGCCCGACGGGTGGCTCGTGGTGGAGGACTGGAACCCGGTCGGGCTGCTGCCGCGCGGCACCGCCCCGCACCACTCCATGCTCGACGCCCTGCCCACCCGCCGCCCGATCGCCCTGCGCGGCGGCGACGGGCACAACCTGTGGGCCAATCAGCGCGCCCTGGACATAGCGAAGATCACCGCGTCGACCCCGGACCCGGTCGGCGGCAAGATCGTCAAGGGCGCGGACGGCAAGCCGACCGGCGTGCTCAAGGACGACGCCCAGCCGCTCGTCTCCCGGCACATCCCCGAGCCCGACGAGGCGCAGCTCGCGGACGCCGCCGCGAAGACCCTCGCCGAGGCCGCCGCGTCCGGCATCACGACCTTCATGGAAGCCGTGGTGGGCCGCGGCGAACTGAAGCTGTATCAGCGTCTGGCCGAGTCGGGCCGCCTGCTCCAGCGCATCGTGCCCGCCCTGCGCATCGAGTCCGGCCAGACCAAGGACCCGGCGGCGGCGGTCGCGTACGCGAAGGCGCTCCGAAAGGACTTCGGGGACGTGCGCGGGCTCCGCTTCGGCACCGTCAAGGTTTTCCTGGACGGGGTCATCGAGTACCCGGCGCAGACCGCGGCGCTCCTGAAGCCCTACCTCGACAAGGACGGCAAACCCACCGACCACCGCGGCGACCTGTACGTCTCGCCGGCGGAGTTCGGCCGGCTCAGCGCCGCCTTCAACGCCGAGGGCTGGCAGATGCACGCGCACGCCATCGGCGACCGCGCGGTCCGTACCTCCCTGGACGGGTACGAGTACGCCCTGCGGAAGACCGGGGCGCGCGGCCTGCGCAACACCACCGCCCACCTCCAGCTCGTCGACCCCGCCGACCTGCCCCGCTTCGCCCGCCTCGGCGTGATCCCCTGCATGCAGCTCCAGTGGGCCACCCGCAACATCTGGACGATGGACGCCCTGCTGCCCTACATCGGCGCCGGCCGCCACCGTCTGCTGTACCCGGCGCGCGGTCTGGAGCGGCACGGGGCGCTGCTGTCCGGTGGCTCGGACTGGCCGGTCGACCCGTTGCAGGTGTGGAACCAGGTCCGTACCGCCGTCGACCGGTCCGGAGCCGGGGGCGAGGGTGACCTGTACCGCGCGGAGGAAGGCCTCAGCCGCTCGTCCGCCCTGCTCATGCACACCATCGGCACCGCGCGCCAACTCCGCATGGACCACCTCACGGGAACCGTGGAACGGGGAAAGTCGGCCGATCTGGTGCTCCTCGACCGCGATGTGACGCGGTGTCCGGTGGCCGATATCAGCTCTGCCGAGGTGCGGCTGACGTTGACCGGAGGCACAGTGGTGCATGACGCCGACACATCGGCCGGGCGCGCTGCCGCCGCCCGGACGACGCGCGCGGCTGCCGGGCCCCGGCCCACGGCGCAGGCAGCGGTGCACGGTGGGCGGCACGCCTCGTGCGGATGCGGCTGACGCGGTGCGGCCACCTGGCGTACGGAAACGACGTAACGGAACTTCCGTACCGAACAAGACATTTCTCTTATGGCCTACCCCAGCGCGTGCGTCATCTCATATCTGAGATAACCTGCGGAACATGGCAGACGATTACCTCGTACGTATCGGCAAGCTCATCCGTGACGCACGTCAGCACCGGGGCTGGACGCAGTCGCAGCTCGCCGAGGCGCTCAACACAAGTCAGAGCGCCGTGAACCGCATCGAGCGCGGTAACCAGAACATCAGCCTTGAGATGATCGCGCGCATCGGCGAAGCCCTTGACAGCGAGATCGTCTCCCTCGGGTATGCCGGACCGATGCATCTGCGCGTCGTCGGCGGGCGCCGTCTCTCCGGTTCCATCGACGTCAAGACGAGCAAGAACGCCTGCGTGGCGCTGCTCTGCGCCTCCCTGCTCAACAAGGGACGCACGGTGCTGCGCCGCGTGGCGCGCATCGAGGAGGTCTACCGCCTCCTCGAAGTCCTCAACTCCATCGGCGTGCGCACCCGTTGGATCAATGACGGCCACGACCTGGAGATCGTGCCGCCCGCCGAGCTCGACATGGAGGCCATCGACGCGCAGGCCGCGATCCGGACCCGCTCGATCATCATGTTCCTCGGCCCGCTGCTGCACCGCATGGACCGCTTCAACCTGCCGTACGCGGGCGGTTGCGACCTCGGCACCCGCACGATCGAGCCGCACATGATCGCGCTGCGCCGCTTCGGTCTCGACGTCGCCGCGACCGAGGGGCTCTACCACGCCGAGGTCGCGCGGGACGTCGTGCCGGACCGCCCGATCGTCCTGACCGAGCGCGGCGACACCGTGACCGAGAACGCCCTGCTGGCCGCGGCGCGCAGCGACTGCACGACCGTCATCCGCAACGCCTCGTCGAACTACATGGTCCAGGACCTGTGCTTCTTCCTGGAGGCGCTCGGCGTGAAGGTCGAGGGCATCGGCACGACGACTCTCACGGTGCACGGCGTACCGAACATCGATGTCGACGTGGACTACTCGCCCTCCGAGGACCCGGTCGAGGCGATGAGCCTGCTCGCCGCGGCGGTCGTCACGGAGTCCGAGCTGACGGTGAACCGCGTCCCGATCGAGTTCCTGGAGATCGAGCTCGCGGTCCTTGAGGAGATGGGGCTCGACCACGACCGTACGGCGGAGTACTTCGCCGACAACGGCCGTACGCGCCTGATCGACCTCACGGTCCGGCCCTCCAAGCTGGAGGCGCCGATCGACAAGATCCACCCGATGCCGTTCCCCGGCCTGAACATCGACAACGTCCCCTTCTTCGCGGCCATCGCGGCGGCGGCGCAGGGCAAGACGCTGATCCACGACTGGGTCTACGACAATCGCGCGATCTACCTCACGGACCTGAACCGCCTCGGCGGGCGCCTCCAACTCCTCGACCCGCACCGGGTCCTGGTGGAGGGACCCACCCGCTGGCGCGCCGCGGAGATGATGTGCCCGCCCGCACTGCGGCCCGCCGTGGTCGTCCTGCTCGCGATGATGGCCGCCGAGGGCACGTCCGTGCTGCGCAACGTGTACGTGATCAACCGCGGTTACGAGGAACTGGCCGAGCGGCTCAACTCCGTGGGCGCGCAGATCGAGACGTTCCGCGACATTTAGCCGTTTTCCCGTCCGCTTTCCGTCCGTTTTCCGTTCGTTTTTCCGTTCGCCTGGGGGAGCCGGGCGGCGTGCCTGCCTACGTGTTCGTCACGAACTCCCGGATCGCCGCAGCCAGGCCGTCCGGGCGGTCCAGAGGGATCAAGGTGCGGCAGTCGTCCAGCTCCACCAGGCGGCTCTTGGGGAGCAGGTCGGCGAATCTGCGGCCGTGTTCCGGGGGCATCATCTTGTCCTGGCGGCCCCACACGACCAGGGCCGGCCTGTCGTACGCGCGCAGGGCCCGCGCCGCCTCCAGCATCTCCGTCCTGCGTGCGGAGCGCAGATAGCGGACCAGGATCCTGCGGGCCCCGGGGTCGGTGCGCAGGGGCGCGAGCCAGCGGTCCGTCAGGTCGTGCGGGACGGGGCGGTGCGCCATGACCGCGTATCCCGTGCCCGGCACGCGGCGCAGGGCGCGCACGGAGAGTACGCGGATCAGGAGTGCGATGCCGCCGGGGACGCGCGCGGCGGCATCCATCATCTTGCCGCCCGCGCGCGGCGGGTAGTTGTCGAAGGCCTCGCAGCCCGCGATGACCATCCGGCCGACGCGGTCGGGACGCTCGGCCGCGAGTTGCTGGAGCCGCCCCGCGTCGTTCTCGACGAAGACCGCGTCGTCGCCGAGGTCCAGCGCGTCGGCGAACTCACCGATCAGCCGGGCCATGGTCCGCGGCGACAGCTCGGCGCCCGGCTTCAGCGGCACTCGGTGACTGCCGTACGGGAGTGTCGGCACCAGGCAGCGGAACTCGTCGCCCAGTTCCTCGACGACGTGGCGCCATACGCTGCCGTCCTGCACGAGGCCGTGCAGGAGGACTATCGGCGTCCCCGTGCCTCCCGTGTCCTCGTACTCGACGGGTCCCGCGCTGAGTTCGATCCGTGCCATGGCAGCCCCCGCTTTTTCATCGCCTGATCGCCTGATCACCTGATCGCCGGTCCGACGCTATGCGGGTCAGTCGAGTACCGCTACCCCGTCCAGCTCCACCAGGCACTCTTCGTCCCAGAGGCGGACGGCGCCGATCACTGCCATGGCGGGGTATTCGCGTCCCGCCAATCGCCGCCAGATCCGCCCGAGTTCCGCCGCCTGCTTCCTGTAGTCGGCGACGTCCGTGGCGTAGACCGTGACGCGGGCGAGGTCGGCGGGGGTGCCGCCCGCGTGCCGCAGGGCAGTGAGGAGATTGGTCAGGGCCAGCTCGAACTGCTCGGGCAGGGTCGTGCCGGTGACCTTGCCTTCGGTGTCCAACGCCGTCTGGCCCGCGAGGAAGACGAGACGGCCGCCGGTCGCGGTGACGGCGTGCGAGAAGCCGATGGCCGGGGAGAGCTCGGAGGGGTTGACGCGTTCGAGGCTCATGCGGAGGGCTCCTCGGGGGTGGCGGATTCGGGGGTGGCGGATTCGGGGGTGGCGGATTCGGGGGTGGCGGGTTGCGAGGTGGCGGGCTGCGCTCCGTCTGCCTCTGCGGAGTACAACTCCCTCGCGATGATGGTGCGTTGGACCTCGCTCGCGCCCTCGTAGATGCGGGGCGCGCGCACCTCGCGGTAGAGGTGCTCCAGCAGGTGGCCCCGCTGCAAGGCGCGCGCACCGTGCAGTTGGACCGCGGCGTCCACGACGTACTGCGCCGTCTCCGTGGCGATCAGCTTGGCCATGGCGGCGCGTCGGGCGATGTCCGGTTCACCGCGGTCGTAGGCGGCCGCGGCCGCGTGCACCATCAGGCGGGCCGCCTCGGTCCGCGTCGCCATCTCGGCGACCTGGTGCGCCACGGCTTGGAGGTCCTTCAACTTGGCCCCGAACGCGTCCCGTTGAGCGGTGTGCGCGAGTGTCGCGTCGAGGGCGGCTGCCGCCATGCCGACCGCGAAGGCGCCGACGCTGGGCCGGAAGCGGTTGAGGGTGGTCATGGCGACGCGGAAACCGCGGTCGGGTTCGCCGAGCATGTCGTCGCCGGTGACGCGCACGCCGTCGAAGGCGAGGGCCCCGATCGGATGCGGGGAGAGCATGTCCAGGTGGGTCCCGGTGAGGCCGGCGCGGTCGGCGGGCACGAGGAAGGCGGTGACGCCGCGGGCGCCCGCGCCCGGGGTCGTACGGGCGAAGACGGTGTAGAAGTCGGCTTCGGGGGCGTTCGAGATCCAGCACTTCTCACCCGTGAGCCGCCAAGACGACACACCGTCCGGCTCCGCGCGCAGGGCCAGTGCCGCCGCGTCAGAGCCAGCGCCCGGTTCGGAGAGCGCGAAGGCGGCGACGGCGCGCCCCGCGCGGGCGGGGGCCAGCCACTGCTCGCGCTGCCGCGCGGATCCGTACGCGGCGACGGGATGCGCCCCGAGGCCTTGCAGAGCGAGCGCGGTCTCCGCCTCCGTACAGGCATAGGCGAGGGACTCACGCAGAAGACAGAGCCCGAGGGCGCCCTGTTCCGCAGCAGGGCCCCCCGCCCCCTCCCCCGCGAACAACCGGTCCAGTAGGCCCAATTCCCCCAGCGCCGCCACCAGGGGGCGGTTCACGCGGCCCGGTTCGCCCTTCTCCGCCAGGGGGCGCAGTCGCTCCTCGGCGAGGGTGCGTAGCTCCGTACACCAGGCGGTTTGTTCCGGATCGAGCGAGAATGCCGTCATGCCGGGCCCCTCCTCTATCGCGCACCGTTGACTGTCGTCACCATCACGATACGCTCGTCGTGCGAGCTCACCACAAGCCCGATCGGCAAGGGGGCGACCCGCGTGGACGCCAAGAGTGCACCCCGACTCCACCCATCGGCTCACGTCGACACCTTCGCCAGGGAGCATCTCCCGCCGCCGGAGCAGTGGCCCGCGTTCGTCCACGACCGGCCCGAGCTGCACTACGCGGACCGCCTCAACTGCGGCACGGAGCTCCTGGACCGGACAATGGAGCGGTACGGCGCCGAGCGCCCCGCGTTCCGTACGGGCTCCGGCGACGTGTGGACGTACGGCGAACTGCGGCAGCACGTCGACCGGATCGCCCACGTCCTGACCGGCGAACTCGACGTCCTGCCCGGCCAGCGCGTCCTGCTGCGCGGCCCCACCACCCCCTGGCTCGCCGCCTGCTGGCTCGCGGTGATGAAGGCCGGCGCGGTCGCCGTCACCGTCCTGGCCCAGCAGCGCGCGCACGAGCTGACCACGATGTGCGAGATGGCCGAGGTCGCCCACGCCCTGTGCGACGCCCGCGCCGTCGACGACCTGATCAAGGCCGGGATACCGGGACTGAGCGTCACCACCTTCGGCGGGGACACGGACGACGACCTCCTCGCCCGCGCGGCCCGCCGGCCCGACGTCTACGACCCCGTCGACACCGCCGCCGACGACGTGGCCCTCATCGCCTTCACGTCCGGCACCACCGGACGCCCCAAGGGCTGCATGCACTTCCACCGTGACGTGCTCGCCATCGCCGACACCTTCGCGCGCCATGTGCTCAAACCGGTGCCCGACGACGTGTTCGCGGGGAGCCCGCCGCTCGGATTCACCTTCGGCCTCGGCGGACTCGTCGTCTTCCCGCTGCGGTTCGGCGCCTCGTCGCTGCTGCTCGAACAGGCCGCCCCCAAACAGCTGTTGCCCGCCATCGCCGAGCACGGCGTGAGCGTGCTCTTCACCGCGCCGACCGCCTACCGCACGATGCTCGACGAGCTGCGCGATCCCGGCGCCCCCGACGTCTCCACGCTGCGGCGGTGCGTCTCCGCGGGCGAGAACCTGCCCGCCGCCACCTGGCAGGCCTGGCACGAGCGCACCGGCCTGCGCATCATCAACGGCATCGGCGCGACCGAACTCCTTCACATCTTCATCTCCGCCGCCGACGAGGCGATACGGCCCGGCACCACGGGACGCCCCGTTCCGGGGTGGCACGCGCGCGTGGTCGACGATTCGGGGGCCCCGGTGCCGGACGGGGAGCCGGGTCTGCTCGCGGTGCGCGGCCCTGTCGGCTGCCGGTATCTGGGCGACGAACGCCAGTTGCAGTACGTGCGCCACGGCTGGAACGTCACCGGCGACACCTATGTCCGCGACGCCGACGGCTATTTCACCTACGTGGCCCGCGCGGACGACATGATCATTTCGGCCGGGTACAACATCGCGGGCCCGGAGGTCGAGGATGCGCTCCTGCGCCACCCCGACGTCCTGGAAACAGCCGTCGTGGGGCTCCCCGACGAGCTGCGCGGGCAGCAGGTCGTCGCCTACGTGGTCCAGCGCCCCGGCACGGAACGCGACCCCGACCGGCTGCGCGAGTTCGTGAAGAGCGAGCTCGTGCCGTACAAGTGCCCGCGCGAGATCGTCTACCTGGACGCGCTGCCGCGCACCGCGACGGGCAAACTGCAACGGTTCCGGCTGCGGGAGCCGGGGCCCGTAGAGTGATCACGTGTCCGAGCAGCACACTCCACGGTCCCTGATCGTCACCTTCTACGGCGCCTACGGGCGCGCGGCCCCCGGCCCGGTGCCCGTCGCCGACCTTGTCAGGCTCCTCGCCCCGGTCGGCGTGGACGCCCCGTCCGTGCGCTCGTCCGTGTCGCGGCTCAAGCGGCGCGGTCTTCTCGTCCCCGCGCGGACGGCGGCGGGCGCGGCGGGGTACGCCCTGTCGCCCGACGCGCGCCAGCTCCTGGAGGACGGCGACCGCCGCATCTACGCCGATCCCCCGGCCGCGCGGCAGGGCGGCGGCTGGGTGCTCGCCGTCTTCTCCGTACCGGAGTCCGAGCGCCAGAAGCGGCACGTGCTGCGCTCCCGTCTCGCCGGTCTCGGCTTCGGTACGGCCGCTCCGGGGGTGTGGATCGCCCCGGCGCACCTCTACGAAGAGACCCGGCACACCCTGGAGCGCCTGCAACTCGCCTCGTACGTCGATCTGTTCCGGGGCGAGCACCTGGGCTTCGCGGCGACGGCGGACGCGGTGGCCCGCTGGTGGGATCTGTCCTCGATCGCCAAGGAGCACGAGGCGTTCCTCGACCGGCACGAGCCGGTGCTCCGGGCCTGGCAGAGGCGGCCGGACACCCCGCCCGACGAGGCGTACCGCGACTATCTCCTCGCCCTGGACTCCTGGCGCCGGCTGCCGTACGCCGATCCCGGCCTGCCCGGAGAACTCCTGCCGGACGGGTGGCCCGGCGACCGGTCCGCCGAGGTGTTCACGGCGCTCGACGGACGGCTGCGGGACGCGGGTGCGGGCTTCGTCAACTCCCCAGCGTGAGGCGGGGCTTGGGGGCGTCCGTGCGGCCCGTCTGCGGTCGGCGGCTGCCCGCGCCGTACTGCTGCGGCCAGGCCACGCCAGGACCCGCGTAACCCTGCTCGGCCGCCGCGTGCAGCGTCCAGTGCGGGTCGTAGAGGTGCGGGCGTGCGAGCGCGCACAGGTCCGTACGCCCGGCCAGGATCAGTGAGTTGACGTCGTCCCAGGAGGAGATGGCGCCGACCGTGAGGACGGGGACGCCGGTTTCGTTGCGGATGCGGTCGGCGAACGGCGTCTGGTACGAGCGGCCGTACGCGGGGCGCTCGTCGGAGACGACCTGGCCCGTCGAGACGTCGATCGCGTCGGCTCCGTGCGCGGCGAAGGCGCGGGCGATCTCGACGGCGTCCTCGGCGGTGGTGCCGCCGTCGGCCCAGTCGGTGGCCGAGATGCGGACGGTCATGGGTTTGCGGGCGGGCCACAGAGCCCGTATCGCGTCGAAGACTTCGAGGGGGAAGCGCAGGCGGTTCGCCGGCGAGCCGCCGTACTCGTCCGTCCTGCGGTTGGTCAGCGGCGAGAGGAACCCGGACAGCAGATAGCCGTGCGCGCAGTGCAGTTCCAGGAGGTCGAACCCGCTGCGCTCGGCCCGCCGTGCCGCGTCGGTGAACTGCTCGCGGATCTCGACGAGTCCCGCCCGGTCCAGTTCGAGCGGGCGCCGACTGTTCGCCTTGTACGGGAGGGGCGACGGCGCGACAAGCGGCCAGTTGCCCTCGTCGAGGGGTTCGTCGATGCCTTCCCACATGAGCTTCGTCGAGCCCTTGCGGCCCGAGTGTCCGAGCTGGACGCCGATCGCGGTGCCCGGCGCCTGCGCGTGCGCGAAGTCGGTGACGCGGCGCCAGGCGTCGGCCTGCTCGTCGGTGTAGAGCCCGGCGCAGCCCGGTGTGATGCGGCCGTGCTCGCTGACGCACACCATCTCCGTCATGACCAGACCCGCCCCGCCGAGTGCCCGCGCGCCCAGGTGGACGAGGTGGAAGTCGCCGGGGACGCCGTCCCGCGCGGAGTACATGTCCATGGGCGACACGACGACGCGGTTGCGCAGGGTGAGGTCGCGAAGCCGGAAGGGCGTGAACATCGGCGGCGTACCGTCCGGGCAGCCGAACTCGCGCTCGACGGACTCGGTGAAGCGGGCGTCGCGCAGGCGCAGGTTGTCGTGGGTGACGCGGCGGCTGCGGGTGAGCAGGTTGAAGGCGAACTGGCGCGGCGGCTGGCCGAGGTAGTCCGGGAGCCGCTCGAACCACTCCAGGCTGGCGCGGGCCGCGCGCTGCGTGGACTCGACGACGGGGCGGCGCTCCGTCTCGTACGCGGCGAGGGCCTCGGGGATTCCGGGCTGTTCCTGGAGGCAGGCGGCGAGCGCGAGAGCGTCCTCGACGGCCAGTTTGGTGCCGGAGCCGATGGAGAAGTGGGCGGTGTGGGCGGCGTCGCCGAGCAGCACCGTGTTGCCGTGCGACCAGCGTTTGTTGACGACCGTGCGGAAGTTGATCCAGGCGGATTTGTTGCCGCGCAGGGTCCGGCCGCCGAGCGCGTCGGCGAAGATCTTGGCGCAGCGTTCGGTCGACGCCTGCTCGTCGAGCTCCGCGAACCCGGCCGCCTCCCACACCTCTTCGCGCATCTCGACGATGACGGTGGACTCACCGCTCGACTCGCCGCTCCCCGCCGTGGAGAACGGATAGCCGTGCAGCTGCATCACGCCGTGTTCGGTCTCGGCGATCTCGAAGCGGAAGGCGTCGAACGCGAAGTCGGCCGCGAGCCAGATGTAGCGGCAGCGGTGCGTCTCGATGCTCGGTGCGAAGACCTCGGCCCGCGCCTCGCGCGTGAGGCTGTGCACGCCGTCCGCCGCGATCACCAGGTCGTACGAGGCGGAGAGCTCGGCGGCGGGCGGCGCTTCGGCGCGGAAACGCAGGTCGACGCCGAGTTCCCGGCACCGCTCGTGCAGGATGCCGAGCAGCCTGCGCCGCCCGAGCGCCGCGAAGCCGTGCCCGCCCGAGGTGTGCCGGCTGCCCCGGTGCACGATGTCGATGTCGTCCCAGCGCACGAACTCGGCCTGGAGCGCGGCGTAGACGACGGGGTCGGCGTGCTCGATGCCGCCGAGTGTCTCGTCGGAGAGGACGACCCCGAAGCCGAACGTGTCGTCCGGGGCGTTGCGCTCCCAGACGGTGATCTCGCGCTCCGGGTCGAGGCGCTTGAGGAGGGCGGCGGCGTAGAGCCCGCCGGGCCCGCCGCCGATGACGGCGATGCGGCGGGCCGTTCCCCGGCCGGTGGCTGCCATCGTCAGCGCCCCTGCCACTTGGGCGGGCGCTTGTCCGTGAAGGCCGCGTGGAATTCCTTGTAGTCCTCGCCGGTCATCAGGAGGGCCTGCGTCGCCGCGTCCAGTTCCACGGCGGCGGCGAGCGGCATGTCCAGTTCGGAGGTCAGCAGCGCCTTGGTCTGCGCGTACGCGAGGGCGGGTCCGTCGGCGAGGCGGCGCGCCAGGGCCTGTGCGGCCTCGGCTGCCCTGCCCTCGTCCGTCAGCTCGCTGATCAGGCCGATCCGTTCGGCCTCGGGGGCGCGGACCGGGTCGCCGAGCATCAGGATGCGGGTGGCGTGGCCGAGGCCGACGACGCGGGGCAGGAGGTACGCGGCGCCCATGTCGCCGCCCGACAGGCCGACCCGCGTGAAGAGGAAGGAGAACCGCGCCGAGGGGTCCGCCACCCGGAAGTCAGCGGCCAGGGCGAGCACCGCGCCGGCGCCCGCGGCCACCCCGTGCACCGCGGCGATCACCGGGAAGGGGCACTCCCGGACGGCCCGTACCACCTGGCCCGTCATGCGGTTGAAGTCGAGCAGCTGCGCGGTGTCCATGCCGAGGGTCGCGCCGATGATCTCGTCGACGTCACCGCCCGAGCAGAAGCCGCGCCCCTCTCCCCCGAGCACCAGGGCGCGTACGGATTTGTCGCGGGAGAGCTCGGCCAGGAGGTCGCGCAGATCGGCGTAGGCCCCGAAGGTGAGCGCGTTCAGCTTGTCGGGGCGATCGAGGGTGACCGTGGCTACCCCCTCCTCCACCGCGACGCGGATGTGCTGCCAGTCGGGGGTGCGGGGGGCGGAGCCGGTGAAGGGACTCATGGCGACGTGCGGCCTCCTTGGTAGGGGCGGCGGCGGTCTGCGTACCGGAGTTGTTGCTGCCCCTCGAAGTTATCACTCGTACGTGACTGTCGTCACGAGTACGCGATAAACCCTGTGGGTAGAGAGCCCCGGGGGGAGAACCGAAATCCCGTTATGCGCGTCTTGTCACCCACGCCGCCCGGGGGCCGGACGTCCCGGTATCGCCCGACCGTCGACCCTGTCGACATAGCGCTTAAGATTCGTACGGTTGAAAGCAGGACCTCCTGCTGCCCTGAACGGACCCGCCTTGCCCGAACCTCCCGCTCCCGCCTCGTGGCGCATCGCGCTGCCGCACACCGCCGCGGCAGTCCCGATCGCCCGTGCGCTGGTGCGTACCGCGCTCACGGAGATCGAGTCGCGCGCCGACAGCGACACCGCCGAGCTGCTCACGGCCGAGCTGGTGGCGAACGCGGTGGAGCACACCTCGGGGCAGAACCCGATAGAGCTCGTCATAGAGCTCCTGCCGACCGGCTGCCAGGTGGAGGTCCACGACTCGAACCCGCTGCCGCCCGGCAATCTCAGCGATCCCGGCCCGATGTGCGAGCCGGACCCCTGGCAGGAGCACGGGCGCGGCCTGCTCCTGATCCGCACCCTCAGCTCGTCCTGCGGGCACCGCCCCACCGACTCCGGCAAGGCGGTCTGGTTCACGCTCCCCGCGGCGTAGACGCGTCCTTTCAGGCCCCGGCCCCTGCCCCGGTTTCGGCTTCGGCTTCGGACTTCTGGCCGAGGCGTGAGTGACGGCGCCCGTACAGCGCGTACACCAAGCTGCCCACGACGAGGAACACGGCGAACTGCACCCACGTCGTCCAGCCCGTGCCCCAGATCAGATAGAGGCAGAAGCCCACGCCCAGGATCGGGCTCACGGGGTACAGCGGCACCCGGAAGGTGCGCTTCAGCTCCGGCGCCGAGCGGCGCAGGGCGAGCACCGCGACGTTCACCACGACCATGATCCCCAGCGTGCCGATCGTCGTCAGATTGACCACCGCGTCGAGCGACGAGAAGGCGGCGGGGACGGCGAAGACGGCCGCGACGATCCAGGTGTTGGCGACCGGCGTCGAGGTCTTCGGCGAGACGCGCTCGAAGACGCGCGGGATGAGCCCGTCGCGGGACATCGACATCAGGATGCGGGTCTGCCCGTACATCACGGCGAGCACGACGGACGCGATGGCCACGACCGCGCCGAAGGCGATGATGCCGCCGCCGACCGCCGAGTCGGTGACCTGGTCGACGACCAGCGAGAGCGCGGCGGGCTTGTCGGCGACCGCGTCCGCGCCGAGGGCACCGATCGCCCCGAGGGCGACGGAGACGTAGAGCAGCGTGACGACGCCGATGCAGACCAGGATGGCGATCGGGATGTTGCGCCGCGGGTTCTTGACCTCTTCGCCTGCGGTGGTGATCGCGTCGAAGCCGATGAAGGAGAAGAAGGCGAGCGAGGCGCCCGCGGTGATGCCGGAGGCCCCGGCGCCCGCGAAGGGCGTGAGGTTGCCGGCCTCGAACGCGGTGAACGCGATCGCGAGGAAGAGCAGCAGGATGCCGATCTTGAGCACGGCCATCGCGGCGGTCGCCCGCGCGCTCTCGCGGATGCCGCGTACGAGCAGCACCGCGGCGAGCAGGATCACGATCACGGCGGGCAGGTTCACGACGCCGCCCTCGCCGGGTCCCGAGGAGAGCGCGTCGGGCAGCCGCAGGCCGGTGAGGCTGTCGAGCAGTTCGTTCAGGTACTGGCTCCAGCCGACCGCCACGGCGGACACGGAGACGCCGTACTCCAGGAGCAGGCACCATCCGACGAGGAACGCGGTGCGCTCGCCGAGCGAGGCGTACGCGAAGGAGTACGAGCTGCCGGAGACCGGGATCGCGCCGCCCAGCTCGGCGAACGAGAAGGCGGTGAAGATGCAGGTGACGGCGGCCAGGAAGTACGAGACGGCGACCGCGGGGCCCGCCTCGGCGACGCTGTCGGAAAGGCCGACGAAGATGCCGGTGCCGACGATCGCGCCGACGCCGAAGCACACCAGCTGGAACAGGCCCATGGTGCGTTTGAGGCCATGGCCTTCGAGATCGGCGCCCGATTCGGCGACGAGGAGTTCGGGGGACTTGATGCGGAGTCCTGCCGGACCGGTCGAGCGCATGCGGTGGTTCTCATTTCGGTGGTGCTTGGCGCGGCGGGGTGTGCCGCAAAAAAGCGGGGCCGGGGGAAGGTGTTCCCCGGCCCCACCCGTGTGAGCGTGCGGTAACGCGTTCAGGCGAGCGTGGCGACGAGAACCGCCTTGATGGTGTGCAGGCGGTTCTCGGCCTCGTCGAAGACGACGGAGTGCGCCGACTCGAAGACCTCGTCGGTGACCTCGAGAGAGCTTAGACCGTACTGGGCGTGGATCTCGCGGCCGACCTGCGTGCCGAGGTCGTGGAAGGCCGGGAGGCAGTGCAGGAACTTCACGTCGGCGTTGCCCGTGGCGCGCAGGACGTCCATGGTCACCGCGTACGGCGCGAGGGCCTCGATGCGCTCGGCCCAGATCTCCTTGGGCTCGCCCATGGAGACCCAGACGTCGGTCACGACGAAGTCGGCGCCCGCGACACCTCCGGCGATGTCCTCGCTCAGCGTGATCCTGGCACCGCTGGTCTCGGCGAGCTCGCGCGCCCGGGCGACGATCTCATCGGCGGGCCAGTAGGCCTTGGGCGCGACGATGCGTACGTCCATGCCGAGCAGGGCGGCCGTGATCAGGTACGAGTTGCCCATGTTGAAACGGGCGTCACCGAGGTAGGCGAAGGCGATGTCGGTGAGGGGCTTGGCGCTGTGCTCGGTCATCGTGAGCACGTCGGCGAGCATCTGGGTGGGGTGCCAGTCGTCGGTCAGGCCGTTGTAGACGGGCACGCCCGCGTAGGCACCGAGCTCCTCGACGATCGCCTGGGCGTCGCCGCGGAGCTGGATGGCGTCGAACATCCGGCCGAGGACCCGGGCGGTGTCCTTCGCGGACTCCTTGCTGCCGATGTGGGACCCGGCCGGGTCTATGTAGGTCGTGGACGCGCCCTGGTCGGCGGCCGCGACCTCGAAGGAGCAGCGCGTCCGCGTGGAGGCCTTCTCGAAGATCAGCGCGATGTTCTTGCCGCGCAGCCGCTGCGTCTCGGTCCCCGCCTTCTTGGCCGCCTTCAGCTCGGCGGCAAGATCGATCAGGCCGCGGAACTCCTCGGCGGTGAAGTCCAGCTCCTTGAGGAAGTGGCGGCCGGTGAGGTCGATGGCCATGATGGCGCTCCAGGGGTACGCGTACGAGGGTACTGGAAGTCTATACGATGCTCCACATTTCTATACAGACCCTGTACTCGCGCGGGCAGTGCGCCGCCCCGCACCCGCCCGACCGCCTACCGGCTCAGTCGACGGGATCCCGCTGCACCGGGCAGCTCATGCACCGCGGGCCGCCCCGGCCGCGCCCCAGCTCGCTCCCCAGGATCTCGATCACCTCGATGCCCTCCTTGCGCAGATGCGTGTTCGTCGTCGAGTTCCTCTCGTACGCCACGACCACCCCCGGCTCGACCGCGAGGACGTTGCATCCGTCGTCCCACTGCTCGCGCGCCGCCGCGTGCACGTCCTGGGTGGCCGTGAGGACCCGGATGCCGCTCAGGCCCAGGGCCGCGGCTATCGCCCGGTGCATGTGCTCCGGCGGATGGTCGGTGACCTTCAGCTCCCGGCCGTCGACGCCCGGCTCGATGGTGTACGAGCGGAGCATGCCGAGGCCCGCGTACTGCGTGAAGGTGTCGCCGTCGACCATCGTCATCACCGTGTCAAGGTGCATGAAGGCACGCCTCTTCGGCATGTCCAGGGCCACGATCGTCTGCGCCGAGCCCGCGGCGAAGAGCTTGTGCGCGAGCATCTCGACGGCCTGCGGCGTGGTGCGCTCGCTCATGCCGATCAGGACCGCGCCCCGGCCGATCACCAGGACGTCGCCGCCCTCGATGGTGGAGGGGTAGTCCGACTGCCCCTGTGACCACATGTGGAATTCCTCGGCCCGGAAGAGCGGGTGGTGCTGGTAGATCGCCTCGAAGTGCACGGTCTCGCGCTGCCGGGCGGGCCAGCGCATGGCGTTGATGGAGACGCCGTCGTATATCCAGGCCGAGGTGTCGCGCGTGAAGAGGTGGTTGGGCAGCGGGCCGAGCAGGAAGTCGTCGAGGTCCATGCAGTGGAAGCGCACGGACGTCGGCTCCGGGTGTCTCTCCAGGAACTCCCGTTTCGTCATCCCGCCGATCAGCGCCTCGGCGAGTTCCGCGGCGGGCAGTGTCTCGAACGCGGCCCGCAGATGGTCCGTCGCCAGCGGCCCGTACTCCTTCTCGTCGAAGACGCGGTCGAGGACGAGCAGGCGCGCGCCTGGCACGTCCAGGGTCTCGGTCAGCAGGTCGCCGAAGAGGTGGACGGCCACCCCGCGGTCGCGCAGCACGTCGGCGAATCCGTCGTGTTCCTGGCGAGCCCTGCGGACCCACAGGACGTCGTCGAAGAGCAACGCGTCCTTGTTGGTCGGGGTGAGCCGCTTGAGCTCCAGATCAGGGCGGTGCAGGATCACGCGGCGCAGCCGCCCGGCCTCGGAGTCGACATGGAATCCCATGAGGCCCATCTTTCCCCGGCCGGGCGGCAGTTGCCCGTTGTTGGCTAAAGCCGCGGGTCCACCGGCTCGGACTCCAGGGCGAGTACCGCGAACACCGCCTCGTGCACCCGCCAGAGCGGCTCGCCCGCCGCGAGGCGGTCGAGGGCTTCGAGTCCGAGCGCGTACTCACGGATCGCCAGCGAGCGCTTGTGGCCGAGGAATCGGTCGCGCAGCTTGTCGAGGTGGTCGGGGCGGGTGTACTCCGGGCCGTAGATGATCCGGAGGTACTCGCGTCCGCGGCACTTGATGCCGGGCTGCACGATCCGCCCCTTGCCGTCCCTGACCAGCGCCTCGACCGGCTTGACGACCATGCCCTCGCCGCCGCGGCTCGTCATCTCCAGCCACCAGTCGATGCCCGCCTGGACCGAGGCCTCGTCGCCGGTGTCGACATAGAGCCGCCGGGTGGTCTGAAGCAGGCCGGTGCCGTCGTGCTCCACCATGCGGTCGATCAGGGCGAGCTGTTCGTCGTGCGGCAGCGCGGCGAGGCTGCGCCCCCGGACGGCCAGGATCTGGAACGGCGCGAGACGCACGCCCTCCAGCCCTTCGGTCGGCCAGCAGTAACGGCGGTAGGCCTCCGTGAACGCCGCCGCGTCCACGGCTCGTTCGCGCTGCTTGGCCAGGAGCTCGCCGGTGTCCACGCCGCGCGCCGTCGCCGCTTCCAGGGCGGCTATCGCGTCGGGGAAGACGGCCGCGGACGCGGCGCCCACGGCCGCGTACTGCGTGCGGAGCAGGCCGGACGCCTTGAGCGACCAGGGCATCAACTCCGCGTCGAGCAGCAGCCAGTCCGTGTCGAGCTCCTGCCACAGGCCCGCTTCGGTGACGGCGGTGCGCACCCGGCCGAGTATCTCCTCGGTGACTTCGGGGTCATCGAAGAAGGGACGTCCCGTGCGGGTGCAGAGTGAGCCGGTCGGCCCGTCCACGCCGAAGCGCTCGCGAGCCACGTCCGCGTCGCGGCACACCAGGGCCACGGCGCGCGAGCCCATGTGCTTCTCCTCGCACACGACCCGGGCGACGCCGTCCTGCGCGTACGAAGCGAAGGCCTCGGCCGGGTGCTCAAGGAAGCCCTCGCGCCGCGATGTCGCGGTCGGGGCCATCGTCGGCGGGAGGTAGGGCAGGAGCCGCGGGTCCACGGCGAAGCGGCTCATGACCTCCAGGGCCGCCGCCGCGTTCTCCTCGCGGACGGTGACGCGTCCTGCCTGCCCGGTCTCCACGACCCGGCGGCCGTGCACGTCGTTCAGGTCGAGCGGACGCCCGTCGTGGCCGCCCGGGGCCTCGGTGCCGAGCGGCTTGGCCGGTTCGTACCAGACCTGCTCCGCCGGTACGTCGACGAGCTCCCGCTCCGGCCAGCGCAGCGCGGTGAGCTTGCCGCCGAACACGGCCCCGGTGTCCAGGCAGATGGTGTTGTTGAGCCAGGTCGCGGTCGGCACGGGGGTGTGGCCGTAGACCACGGCGGCGCTGCCGCGGTAGTCCTCCGCCCACGGGTAGCGCACGGGCAGGCCGAACTCGTCGGTCTCGCCGGTCGTGTCGCCGTAGAGCGCGTGCGAACGCACCCGGCCCGACGTACGCCCGTGGTACTTCTCGGGCAGACCCGCGTGGCAGACGACGAGCTTGCCGCCGTCCAGGACGTAGTGCGAGACGAGTCCGTCCACGAACTCCCGCACGCCCGCCCGGAACTCCTCGCTCTCCGCTTCCAGCTGCTCGATGGTCTCGGCGAGCCCGTGGGTGTGCTGGACCTTGCGGCCCTTGAGGTAGCGGCCGAGCTTGTTCTCGTGGTTGCCCGGTACGCAGATGGCGTTGCCGGCGGCGACCATCGACATCACGCGGCGCAGCACGCCCGGCGAGTCCGGGCCGCGGTCGACGAGGTCGCCCACGAAGACGGCCGTACGGCCCTCGGGGTGCGCGCCGTCGGCGTAACCGAGCTTGCCGAGCAGGGTCTCCAGCTCGGAGGCACAGCCGTGGATGTCGCCGATGATGTCGAAGGGGCCGGTGAGGTGGGAAAGGTCGTTATAGCGCTTCTCGGTGACGATGGTGGCGGCGTCGATCTCCTCCACACCCCGCAGGACGTGGACCTTTCTGAACCCCTCGCGCTCCAGGTGCTTCAGGGAGCGGCGCAGTTCGCGCTGGTGGCGCTGGATGACGCGGCGCGGCATGCCGGCCCGGTCGGCGCGCTCGGCGTTGCGCGCGGCGCAGACCTCTTCGGGCACGTCCAGGACGATGGCGATGGGCAGCACGTCGTGCTCCCTGGCCAGCTGGATCAGCTGCTTGCGGCTCTCGCTCTGCACGTTGGTCGCGTCGACGACGGTGCGGCGGCCCGCGGCGAGACGCTTGCCCGCGATGTAGTGCAGCACGTCGAAGGCGTCACGGCTCGCGCCCTGGTCGTTCTCGTCGTCGGCGACCAGGCCGCGGCAGAAGTCGCTGGAGAGCACCTCGGTGGGCTTGAAGTGCTTGCGCCCGAAGGTGGACTTGCCGGAGCCTGTGGCGCCGACGAGGACCACGAGGGAGAGGTCGGTGACGGGCAGCACACGCCCCGGGGGAGTGGCTTCGGTACTGGTGCCGGTCTCCTTGATCACGCTGCCCGCACCTCCTTCACGTTCTTGTCGTTCGCGTCGATCTTGTCGCTCTTGTTGTTGCTCTTGTCGCTCTTATCCGTCTTGTCGCCCTGCGTGAACACGGCCATCTGGGTCGGCGGCCCCACCTCGGGGTCGTCGTCGCCGACGGGCACGAAGTCCACTTCGTAGCCGTGCCGTTCGGCGACCTGGCGGGCCCAGCCGCGGAACTCCTCCCGCGTCCACTCGAACCGGTGGTCGCCGTGCCGGACGTGCCCCGCGGGGAGTGTTTCCCAGCGGACGTTGTACTCGACGTTCGGCGTCGTCACGAGCACCGTGCGCGGGCGCGCGGAACCGAACACCGCGTACTCCAAAGCGGGCAGGCGCTCCTCGTCGAGGTGCTCGATGACCTCGCTGAGCACGGCGGCGTCGTACCCCTTGAGCCGCTTGTCGGTGTACGCGAGCGAGCCCTGGAAGAGCTTGACGCGTCCGGCCTGGCGCTCGCCCATGCGGTCGAGCTTCAGCCGCCGCGAGGCGATGGTCAGCGCACGCATCGACACGTCGACGCCGGCTATCTCGGTGAACCGCGTGTCCTTGAGCAGCGCCTGCACCAACTGGCCCTGCCCGCAGCCGAGGTCAAGGACCCGCCCGGCGCCGGCGGCGGTCAGCGCGGCCAGGATCGCCTCGCGCCGCAGAACGGCGAGCGGCACGGGCTTTTCCTCGGTGTCGCTCTCCTCGTCGACCGCGTTGTCGAGGTCGTCGATGTCCGTGTCGTCGGCGTCGGCGAGCCGCACCAGTTCGAGCCGCTCCATCGCCTCCCTGGTCAGCGACCAGCGCCGTGACAGATAGCGGCTGGTGATGACCTTCTGTTCCGGGTGGTCCGCGAGCCAGCCCTCACCGGCGCGCAGCAGCTTGTCGACCTCGTCCGGCGAGACCCAGTAGTGCTTGGCGTCGTCTAGTACGGGGAGCAGGACATAAAGGTGCCGAAGCGCCTCGCTCAGGGTCAGCTTCCCGTCCGGCACTTCGAGCACGAGACGGACGTACCGCGAGTCGCCCCACTCCGGGAACTGCTCGTCCAGCGGAATCCGCGTCACCGTGACCGTCCAGCCCAGCGGCTCGAACAGCTTGTGCACCAGCTCCGCGCCGCCGCGTGCGGGCAGCGCGGGCACCTCGATCCGCAGCGGCAGCGGCTGCCCGGCCCGCTCGGGCCGTGCCTTGCACATACCGCGCATGGCACTGGAGAACACCGCGCTCAACGCCACGGCGAGCAGCGACGAAGCTGCATAGGGCCGGTCGTTCACGTACTGGGCGAGCGCCGCGTCGGGCGCACCTCCCCGCCCCTTGCCCTTCCCCCGCCGCACCAGCGTCACGGGGTCCACCTCCAGCAGCAGCGCGGCGGTGCAACGCTCCTCGGTCGCTTCGGGGTACAGGACATGCGCGGTGCCGTACGAAGTGGAGAACCGCTGCGTTTTGCCGGGATGCTTGTGCAGCAGGAACCCGAGGTCGGTCGCGGGGTTCTCAGGGGTACCGGAGGTACTGATCGTCAGGAACACGGTTTTGCCTCGAAACGCAATCTGAACTGCGGAAACTTACGGCTGCGGCTCCAGCGCGCCTCTCGACCGTACAGCGAACACCTCTGGCACACTCAGGGGTTTTTGCTCCCCTGGTCCTCCCCGGCCCCCGGCCCAGGCCTGCGCCTCAGCCTTCCGCCCAGCCGTGGCTCTTGCCGTGCTGCACCAATTGCTCGCGAAGCTGCTTGATCTGCTCGCCGGTCATCCACGGAGCGGTGCTGAGCAGCAGCTCGGTCAGCTCGAACGAGTACTCCGCGACGCTGAGCACGTCACAGGTCGGCTCCTCGCCGTCGTCGAACCCCACGGCGGCCGCCTGGATCGACGGAGGCACCTGTGCCCTGCTCGTGTACGGGGCCGCCATCGGCGTCTTGGCCCCCTTGGGAAGACGCACGGAGGACGCCTTGGGCCCGCGCTCGCCCTCCTCGATCTCGAACTCGACCTGCGTCCCCGTGTGCACCAACGGCTCCGGGATCAGCAGATCATTGGCGTGCAGGAACACGTCTTCCCCGCCGTGTTCCGGGGCGATGAAGCCGTAGCCCCGCGCGCCGTCGAACCGGACAACTCTGCCAGCGACCATCTCGACCCACACCCCCGCACCATCTCCGGGCCCCTTGCCCGGACAGCCAGTGCCGAAGCCTAACCTCCCGGCAACGGCGCGGCACTGAAACTGGCTCCGGCGTCCGGGCAAGATAGCTGTATGGACCTTCGAATCTTCACCGAACCGCAGCAGGGCGCGACCTACGAGACGCTTCTCCGTGTCGCCAAGGCCACCGAGGACCTCGGCTACAGCGCCTTCTTCCGCTCCGACCACTATCTCGTGATGGGCGCCTCCGACGGCCTTCCCGGCCCCACGGATGCCTGGATCACCCTGGCGGGACTTGCCCGCGAGACCCGGCGGATCCGGCTCGGCACGCTGATGACCGCGGGTACGTTCCGGCTGCCGGGCGTCCTCGCCATCCAGGTCGCGCAGGTCGACCAGATGTCGGGCGGCCGCATCGAGCTCGGTCTCGGCTCGGGGTGGTACGAGGCGGAGCACTCCGCGTACGGAATCCCCTTCCCGAAGGAGAAGTTCGGGCGCCTGGAGGAGCAACTCGCGATTATCACGGGCCTGTGGGAGACCCCGGTGGGCGAGCACTTCTCCTACGACGGCACTTACTACCAGCTCACCGATTCCCCTGCCCTTCCCAAGCCGGCGCAGTCCAAGGTGCCCGTCCTCATCGGCGGTCACGGCGCCAAGCGGACGCCCGCTCTCGCGGCCCGCTACGCGAGCGAGTTCAACATTCCCTTCGCCTCTCTTTCCGATACCGAGCAGCAGTTCAAGCGGGTGCGTGCCGCCGCCGAGGAGGTCGGTCGCAAGGCCGACGACCTCACCTACTCCAACGCCCTTGTCGCATGCGTCGGCAAGACGGACGCGGAGGTGAGGCGGCGCGCCAATTCGATCGGCCGCGAGGTGGAGGACCTGAAGGCGAACGGTCTCGCCGGCTCCCCGGCGGAGGTCGTCGAGCGGATCGCCGCCTATCAGTCCGTGGGCTCGCAGCGCATGTATCTCCAGATCCTCGACCTGGACGACCTGGACCACCTGGAACTCATCTCCTCGCAGGTCATGCCCCAGCTGAGCTGACCGGGGCGGGGCCGGCCGCGACGGAAGGGACCGGGGCGGAATCGGCCGGGGTGGAATGGGGCGGGGCGGAATGGGGCGGGGCGGAATGGGGCGGGGCGGGATCGGCCGTGTCAGGACCGGCCACGCCGGAATGGGGCGGGGCGGATACGGCGGCAGGACCTGCCGCGTTAGGACCGGCCGCGACAGAATCGGTCGGGGCGGAATCGGCCGCGTCAGGACCAGCCGCGACAGAGCCGGCCCCCGGCCGGGTGAAATTCCGTCAACCCTGCATCCGGTACGGCTCCGCCCCAGTGACCCGTCGCCGCGGGTGGTCGTTGGCTCGGGCGGAGCCGGACCGCCCGGCACCCGCGCCGGCGGCCGCTGCTGGTGCGCCGCTCGCATCAGTTGCCCTCCACCACCTTGAGGGCGAGGGCCGAGGAGGCCGTCATGTCGCAGGAATCCGTACCCGAGCAGGAGGGCGCGCACGAGCTGACCGCCTCGCAACAGGGCCCACCCAAGGGCCTGCTCCAGCAGATGGATGAGCTGATGGCCGCCCTCAACGCGGATCTGACGCAGCTCGACGCGGATCTGCAGCAGTCCGCGTCGGCAGGCGACACCGCGCCCCCTGCCCCTCGCCCTCCCGTCGACGATGAGTCCACCCGCTTCTGAAGGCGCCGTCGCTCGCCTCGGGCCCGTACCACCCGGCCTCCCTCGGCCCGTGTGACAGTGCCGGTTCATGGCGACCCCGCCGTCGAGTCGGCTTCGGGCAGGCGCTGTTCGCGCACCGCGAGTCTGCGCAGCATCTCGAGCACGCGATCCCTCGACTCGTCGGCGGCGTCGATCGCTTCCATGCACTGCCAGTACGCCCCCTCGCCGTCCGCGCCCATGGCCACGCCGACCAGTGCGATGCCCACCTCGCCGAGCAGTTCGTCGAGTGCCCGCAGAACGTCGTACGCATGGGTGATGCCCGTGAGCCGGGCCGCCCGTATGCCCTCGGCGCCGAGGGCAGGGCCGTCGAGGATGCCGTAACCCCGGCCGCCTACTTCGCTCAGGCCGAGTGCCTCGTCCCGTAACTCCGGCGGCCCCGCGATCGCGAGTCGGCTGCCGATCGCCTGCGCGAGCGTCTGGGACTGCCACACCTCGGTCACGATGTCCGACGACTCCTGGCTCCGCGCCAGAGCGCGTCTGCTCGCCTCGATGAGCCGCATCGCCTCCATGAGCACCCCCACCCGTCCCGTGCGCAACCGCCGCACGCTCGCCTCAACTCCTCTGTTCACTACCCACAGTGAGGGCCACCGGGACGAAAAGCCAGAGCAAGACGGAAATCTGTGGACAAGTTGTCGAGTGTGGATAACTTGTCCACTCCGGAGAGTGACGAGATGCGGAGTTGTGGATCGATGAACGGCGGCCGGCGGGGGCGGGCAGCTGGGCGTGCGGAGGGGGCGGCGGATTCACGAACTCACTTCGCCGGAAAGCGCAGTTCATTCCGGTCGATCTTCGCGGCGAGCGCCGCCAGCGCGTCGATGCCGAGCACCTCGCAGAATTGCAGGAGATAGGCGAGCACATCGGCGACCTCGTCCGTCACCCGGTGCGCCGAGTCCGGGTTGTCCATCACCCGCGCCGACTCGTCGGGCGTCAACCACTGGAAGATCTCGACCAGTTCGGATGCCTCCACGCTGAGCGCGGCGGCCAGGTTCTTGGGCGTGTGGTACTGCTCCCAGTCCCGCCGCGCCGCGAAGTCGGCGAGCCGGCGCTGCAATCCCGCTACATCAAGTTCAGTCACGGAACCAGGTCTACCACCGCGGCCCCGTCCGCTCCTGCGGCCCATGACGCGTCGTTCACCGTCCCGACGAGGCGGATGTGCCCGCGCTCGCAGGTGCGTACCGCGAGGTC
This sequence comes from Streptomyces longisporoflavus, assembly GCF_014649775.1. Classification (GTDB taxonomy): domain Bacteria; phylum Actinomycetota; class Actinomycetes; order Streptomycetales; family Streptomycetaceae; genus Streptomyces; species Streptomyces longisporoflavus. The sequence continues at coordinate 272,605 of NZ_BMTR01000008.1, forward strand.
GGCGAGTGCGCGCTTCTGCCGCAGGTCCAGGAAGTGGTCGAGGCCGTCAGCGAGCACGGTGAGGTTCTGGTACGCCGACGGCACCTCGCTCGCCGGGTCCACCGCGAGGACTCCGGGCCCGGTGAGCAGCACCAGGGCGAGCGCCAGATACCTCAGCTCGCCGTCCCCGAGCCGTCCGACGGGTGATCTGATGCCCCCACCCCGGTCGATGAGGGCCTGGACCGACCCGTCGTCGGCCACCTCGGCGAACACGTCGGCGACCGGGCCCGCGCACCCCGCCCGCACCGCCGCCACCAAGCGCGCGTGACGGTTGCCGCACTCCTCCCGCGTACGGAGAAGGACTTCGGCGAGGTTGCCGCAGCCGCTCGACAGGCGGCCCGCGCCGAGCAGTCCGGGAGGCACGGGCAGCCGCATGGCTCCGGGCCGGGGAGCGCACGGGAAGACCGAGCGCAGCGCGATCACCACCTGCTCGGCCGCCGCGAGCACCAGCCGCTGCCCCTCTGTCTTGCCGGCCACCCGCAGCGGAAGGAGCGCCGTGCCGAGCCGGTCGTCCGGCAGCGGGGCGCGCGTCACCGGCGACGCACCGGCCGTGTGCCAGGCCGCCTGCACCGCGCGCCGCCCCGGATCTCGCAGGGCCGTCTCAAGGAGGACGAGCCCGCCTCTGGTCAGCCGCTCGCCCACGACGCGCAGTTCGGGCTCGGCCTGTACGGCGACGTCGAGCCGCACCGCTCCGACGGGACCGTCGACCGTGCAGCCGATCCGGAAACCCCGCCGGTGCTGCCCGTCGCCCCGTGCGCGATCGGGCACGCAGGCCACGGGATCGGCGAAGACGTCGATGAGTTCCTCGCCCGCGCCGAGCCGGGCCAACGCCCCATAGGCGGCGAGCGCGGTGGACTTGCCGCTGCCGCTCGGCCCCGCGACGACGGTCAGCGGGCCGAGGGGGATCACGGCGCCCCGGTGCGAGGCGAAAGCCGAGAGCCGCAGTTCGGTGACGCGACTCCGGGCCGGACCACCCGACGGCGGCTCTGCGTCCGGCTCCGGCAGGTGCACTGTCATGCCCGGACGCTAGGCGGCAATGGTTCTGCCGAACCGTTTTGCCCCGATGACCTTCCTACGAATGAGGGATTCGGGCGGGGATGGCTGGGCGAGGGATGCCCAGGCGAGTGGCGCCTGGGCGAGGGACGCTCGGGCTCGGGCGGCTCGGGGTTTGTCGACCCGGGGTTGGTCGACCTGGGGTCGGCCGTCTCGGGGTTGGTCGGCTCGGGGTCGGCCGTCTCGGGGTCGGCCGTCTCAGGGTCGGCCGTCTCAGGGTTGAGACGGCCCGAACTCAGGCGGCCAGAGGAGTTCAGGCCGCCCGGATTCAGACCGCCCGGTCACAGGCGGCCCGGATTCAGGCTGCCCGGTCACAGGCGGCCCGGATTCAGGCTGCCCGGCCACAGGCGCACCGGATGCAGGCCGCCCGGATTCGGGCGACCCGGATTCAGGCCGCCCAAGTACAGGCGGCGTCAGGCCGCCCGGGCGCAGGCGCGCCCCCTACGACTGGGCCGCCGCGACAAGGCCCTGCACCTCGGTGCCGGGAGGGGCGAGCAGGAAGACGTTCTTGTCGACCCGATGCATCCCGCAACCGAGACCGAGGACCACGCCGCTGCTGAAGTCCAGGACGCGCTTGGCGACTTCCGTCTCGGCGCCGGTCAGGTCGAGCAGGACCGGAATCTGCGCCATCACCGTCTCGGCGACCTCGCGGGCGTCCGCGAAGATGTTCACCCGCATCACCACAAAACGCCGCCGCGCCTCGGTCTCCGCGTCGGGCATCGCGCGGTGCCCCGGCCACGAGGGCCATTCGTTGCGGCTGCGCAGCGGTACGACCTGGGCGAGCCCTTCCCACTGTTCATCGGTGACGTCGTGGCTGTTCAACGCTCCACCCCGTCCTGGCTCGCACTCGATATCTGCACTGGCTCATTCTTACGCGTCCTCACCCGTTCAGCCCAACAGCGACACGGGGCGGGCGGACCAGTCTGCCAGGCCGGGCGGGTCAGTGTCCCGGGAGTCCCGCAAGCCCTTCGGTGAGGCCGGCTTCCCAACAGGCCCAGTCGTGGCCGCCGTTGTACTCGTTCAAGGTCACCCGGCAGCCGCGCGAGTGCAGCGTCTCGTACAGCTCGCGGTGATGATCAAGAATTTCAGCCTCGCGCAGCCCGACGTCGAGGCGCACGGCGACGGGCGGCCGGGACGCACCGGCGCCGGGCCGGGAACCGAGCCGGGAGCCGAGCCGGGAAAGTTCCACGGACAGCCGCGCGGAGAGGTCCCCGGTGAGCGGCGCGGACTGGGCCAGGACATTGCCGAAGCGTTCCGGCCGCAGGAAACCCGCGTACAGGCAGACCAGTCCGCCGAGGCCCTGGCCCGCGACGAGCGTGCGCGCGGGGTCGGTGGTGAGGGGCCAGCGGCCGGCCGCCCACGGCAGCAGTTCGTCGGCGAGGAACCGCACCTGCACCTCAGGCTCGCCCATCTCCCTGCGGCGCGTGGCCCTGTCGACGGCGTCCGGGGCGAGGACGGCGAGCGGCGGCAAGGCGCCGTCGGCGATCAAGGCGTCAAGCCTGTCCTGGAGGGCGAGCCGCCCGAACCACATGTCGCCGTCGCACAGCACGAGCACCGGCAGTTCGGCCGCCGGGCCGCCAGGAGGGAGGTACGCCCACACGTCCCGCTCGGCGCCGAGCACCCCAGCGGGCAGCCGGTTCCGCTCGACCCTTCCCCTCGGCGCTCCGGCGGGCGGCTCTGCCCCCGGCCGCGCGGGGGCTTGCGGGAGCTCGTAGACGGAGGCGGAGCGATCCGACCAACGGCCCTGCATCCGGCGGGGGTTGAGCGGGTCGGGGGCGGCGTGCGCGGACAGGGAGAGCAGCCGTTGCCGGCGGAGGGCTGCGGACGCGGGCGGTTCGCCGGGCGAGATGTCGGCGGCCATGCGGTACGAGCCGCGGTGGTCGGCGCGTAGCCGGTAGGTGATGTGCCAGATGTCGGTGCCGGGCAGCGGGTCCAGCAGGGATGCCGCGAGGTCGGCGCGGTCCGCGATGCCCTCGGCGAGCAGCAGGACCTGCCGGGTGGCGCGGTGGCCGCGCCACAGGAACGTCACGTCACGGTGGCCCGGCTCGCCGTCGACGGCCTCGACCAGGGGTGTGCCACGGCGCGCGACATCCGCCCAGAACTCCTCGATGACGACGGCGACGGCCCGTGCCGCGTCGGAGGCACCGCCAACGTTGTCGGCGTCGTCGGCTTCGGCGACGCGGGCGGCGACCCGCCGGACGCAGGGCGCCGGGTCCGCGAGCCGGCGGGGCTCCGCGTCGGCCGCGGACACCCCCGTGGTCACGGTCATCCGCACACGAAGAGGACCCGCATCGTTCCCCGCCTTCCTGGTCCAGCACAGCCAATATCAACTTAGCTAAGCCTAACCTAACTCACAACCAATCGCGGTCACCCTTCCCCCTCAGCCCCGAGCCCTGAGCGGCCGGAAGAACTCCCGCAGCTCCCGCGCCACCTGCTCGGGTTCCTCGTGCGCCATGAAGTGCCCGCCCCGCTGCGGCGTGCTCCAGTGGCGCAGGTCGGTGAAGGTGCGCTCGGCCAGGCTCCTCGGATAGCCCGCGAACGCCGGTTCATTGCTGAGGGTGACGGCGCCGGGGACGGTGATGGGCGGCACCGGCTTGTTGCGGGGGTAGTCGTAGTACTGCCGGAACGACGAGCCGATGCTGCCGGTGGCCCAGTACAGGGTCGCGACCGTGAGCAGGGTGTCCTTGTCCCAGCGGGCCTCCAGATCGCCGCCGCAGTCGCTCCAGTCGCGGTACTTGTCGGCGATCCAGGCGACGAGCCCGGCCGGGGAGTCCATCAGGGCCGCGGCGATCGTGTCCGGGCGGGTGCACATGATCTCGCTGTAGCCCTGGTCGCCCGCGTCGTACGCGTCAAGGGCGTCGAGGAACGTCTGCTCCTCGGGGGTCGGCGGCTCGTCCTCGAACTGTTCCGTGATCACCGCGGAGGTGACGTGCACCCCGACCACGTCCTGCGGATGGAGCGCGCCGAGCCACTGCGTCACCCCTCCCCCGATGTCCCCGCCGAACGCCCCGAAGCGCGGGTAACCCAGCGTCTCGGTCATCAGCTCGTGCCAGATATCGGCTACGCCCCGGCGCGTGAACGGCTCGCGCGGCAGCTCGGAGTGGACGAAGCCCGGCAGCGAGGGGATCACCACGTCGAAGGCGTCGGCCGGGTCGCCGCCGTGCGCGGCGGGGTCGGCGAGGTGTCCGGCGACCCGCAGCATCTCCGCGAAGCTGCTCGGCCAGCCATGGCTCAGGATCAGCGGCAACGGCGCGGGCGCGCCTTCCGGGCGCCGGCCCCGCAGATGCACGAAGTGCACGCGCCGTCCGGCGACTTCGGCGACGTACTGGGGAAAGGAATTGAGCTCGCTCTCCGCGGCCCGCCAGTCGAAGCCGTCGGCCCAGTAGGCGACGAGTTCGCGCAGGTATCCGGGGTCGACGCCCGCCGCCCAGTACGTGGAGTCGGATGGCTGGGTGAAGAGGGTGCGCTTCAGGCGCGCCCGCAGGTCGTCCAGTACGTCGTCGGACACGGCCGTACGGAAGGGAACGGGCCCGGCGGTACGGGAAGCGGCGGTACAGGAAGAAGCGGGCCCGGTCGTACGGGACGAAGCGGATTCGGCCGTACGGAAAGCAGCGGATTCGGCTGGCATGGTTCCTTCGGGGCAGAGAGCAGAGGATGCGCCGCAGCACCGACAATCACCGAGAACCACCAAGGATCACGGCGGTGCGACAGGCAGGCCCATGATGCGCGACGCGCGAGAATCTGCCCATGGATTTTGACCAGACGGATGCCTACCTGCGCCGCATCGGCGCCGAGCGCCCCGCCGCTCCCACCACGCGGGCCCTGCACGATCTGCATCTCGCGCATCTGCGCGCCGTCCCCTTCGAGAACCTCTCCATCCACCTCGACGAGGACATCGAACTCACCGAGGAGTCCTTGGTCGCGAAGGTGGTCGGCGCCCGCCGCGGCGGCTTCTGCTACGAACTCAACGGCGCATTCGCGGCGCTGCTCACCGCCCTCGGCTTCGAGGTCACCCTGATGCAGGCCCGGGTGTACGACGCCTCCGGGCACCCCGGGATTCCCTACGACCATCTGGCGTTGCGCGTACGTACCTCCGACGGGGGCGACTGGCTCGCGGACGTCGGCTTCGGCACCCACAGCCACTTCCCGCTGGTCTTCGGCGAACGCGGTGACCAGTCGGACCCCGGCGGCACCTTCCGCATCACCGAGACTCCCGAGGGCGATCTGGACGTCAGCAGGGACGGCAAGCTGCAGTACGTGGCGGACCTGCGCCCGCGTGCCCTCGGCGACTTCACGTCCGGCGCATGGTGGCACCGCACCTCGCCCCGCTCCCACTTCACGCAGTCACTGGTCTGCTCGCTGCTCACCGAGGCCGGCCGGATCACGCTCAGCGGCCGCACCCTCACCACGACGACGGCCGGTGGGCGCCACACCGTCGAACTCGCCACGGACGCCGACGTGCTCGACGCGTACGCCGCACACTTCGGCATCGTGCTGAAGCAGGTACCGCACGTGAAGAAGACCGCGTACCCCTCGGGCGCCGCCGACCCCTCTTGAACTTTCCTCCAATGAGGTTGGCATCTACCGGCATCTGCCATGGACAATCGCCCATAGATGTTGTAGATGCCAGGTGATGCGGCTTATCGTGGCGCGTATGCAGTCCTACACGATCGGACAGGCGGCGCGTCTGCTCGGCGTCAGCCCCGATACGGCCCGCCGCTGGGCGGACGCCGGACGGGTCGCGACCCACCGCGACGAGGGCGGCCGTCGGCTCATCGACGGCCGCGACCTCGCCGCGTTCTCCGTCGAGGTCGCGCAGGGACAGGCGCATGGGGGCGCCGGCGAGGACGACGTCCCCTACACCTCGGCCCGGAACGCCTTTCCCGGCATCGTCACCGCCGTGAAGCTCGGCGATGTCGCGGCCCAGGTCGAGATCCAGGCAGGTCCGCACCGGCTCGTCTCGCTCCTGACCAGGGAGGCCGTGGAGGAGCTCGGTCTGGAGGTCGGCATGCAGGCGACCGCCCGCGTGAAGTCCACCAGCGTGCACATCGACCGCACCTGACCCCCGGTCCGCACTCCCGGTCCGCACCCCGGGTCCGCACTCCCGGTCCGCACCTATGGGCAGGGCCGCGCCGCCGGCCTCGCCCCCAAGGAGTTCCACGCTCATGTCCCCAGCTCTCAGCCCCGCCGGGCGCCGCACCGCCGGGCGCCGCACCGCCGCCGCCGTGCTCACGGCCGCCCTGCTCGTCCCGCTCGCCGCCTGCGGCAACGACGACGAGGGCGACGGCGCCGGGAAGGCCGCGGGCGACTCAGCCCAGAAGGCCGACCTGACGGTGCTCGCCGCGTCCTCGCTCACCGACGTCTTCAAGACTGCCGGTGCCGCGTACGAGAAGGAGAACCCGGGGACGAAGGTCAATTTCTCCTTCGCCGGTTCCCAGGAACTCGCCGCCCAGGTCAAGCAGGGCGCCCCCGCCGACGCCCTGGTCACCGCCGACACCAAGACCATGGACGGCCTGCGGTCCGACACCGGGGCGCCGTCCGTGATCGCCAAGAATCGCCTGGTCATCGCGGTCGGCGAGGGCAACCCGAAGAAGGTCGCCGAGCTGAAGGACCTCTCCGACAGCAAGCTGAAGGTCGTCCTCGCGGCGCCCGAGGTGCCGGTCGGCCGCTACAGCAAGCAGATCCTGGACGACCAGAAGATCGACGTGCGGCCGGTCTCGCAGGAGCCCAACGTCCGCGCGGTCCTGAGCAAGGTCGAACTGGGCGAGGCGGACGCCGGGCTCGTCTACAAGACGGACGCCGCCACCGCCACCGAGAAGGTCGACGCGGTCAGGATTCCGGACGGCGAGAACGCGATCGCCGAGTACCCCGCGGCCACCCTGAAGACGTCGGAACACGCGGACGCCGCGGCGGCGTTCGTGAAGTGGCTGTCCACGCCCGCCGCGCAGAAGATCCTGAAGAACGCGGGCTTCGAAAAGCCGTAGCAGCAGGAGCGGTAGCGGCAGTAGTCACACCCGTAGCCACTGCTTCGAGAAGCCGTGGCCGCACGAGCCGGGGTGAGGGGGCCGACCGCCTCCCCGGTCGGGGCCGCCGGGCCGTCCCCCGGCACGCTCCTGACGCCCCCTCACCTCGCGAGACCATCCCGAGCGCACCCCAGGGACCCAGGGACCACGATGAAACGCCTGCGCGGCCGTACCTCCGGCCCCCGCACCCCGATCGCCCTCGCGATCCCCGCGCTGCTCGCCGTCGCGTTCCTGCTCCTCCCGCTGCTCGGGATTCTCGTCCGCACCGAATGGGGCGAGCTCGGCGCCCATCTGACCACCGAGGGAACGACACAGGCGCTGAAGCTGTCCCTCGTCGTCTCCTTCTGGGCGCTGGCCCTCTCCCTGCTGCTCGGGGTACCGCTGGCCTGGCTCCTCGCCCGCGTCGACTTCCCCGGCAAGGCCGTCGTACGTTCCCTCGTGCTGCTCCCGATGGTCCTGCCGCCCACCGTGGGCGGCGTCGCCCTGCTGCTCGCCTTCGGGCGGCGCGGGCTGCTCGGGCCGTGGCTGGAGGACACGTTCGGGATCACCCTGCCGTTCCATACGTCGGGCGCGGTGATCGCGGCGACCTTCGTCGCGATGCCGTTCCTCGTCATCAGCCTGGAAGGCGCGCTCGGCGGACTCAGCCCGCGTTACGAGGAAACCGCGGCGTCCCTGGGCGCCTCGCCGGTACGGGTTTTCCGCACCGTCACGCTGCCCATGGTCGCCCCCGGGCTCATCGCCGGGGCCGCCCTGACCTGGGCCCGCGCCCTGGGCGAGTTCGGCGCGACCATCACCTTCGCGGGCAACCTCCCCGGCAGCACTCAGACCCTGCCGCTGCAGGTGTATCTCCTGCTCCAGGACTCCCCCGAGGCCGCGACATCCGTGTCGCTGCTACTGCTCGCCATCGCCATGGCGGTGCTCGTCGCGCTGCGCGGCCGCTGGATGAGCACTCCCGGCGGCCGACGGGGCAGGCGATCCGGAGAGCCCCGAGGCGCCAAGCAACTGCCGACCGAGCCGGACGCGCCCCGAGCCACGGAGCCGGAGCCCACCGTGGCCGGCGCGTCCGACGCCGGGACCGCCGGCGCGGGGGCGGCCGGTGCCAAGCCCACCGTTGCCAGTCCCGCCGATGCCGGGCCAGCCGTGGCCGGGGCGGCCATTGGCGGGTCCGACGTTGCCAAGCCCACGGTCGCGGGGACCGCCGATGCCGGGTCCACCGGTGCCGAACCCGCCGTGGCCGGGACCGCCAATGCCGAGTCCACCGTTGCCGGGGCCGCCGATGCCGAGCCCACCAATGCCGGTTCAGACGAACCCGAGCCCCCCAATACCGACCCCGCCGAACTCCCCCAAGCCAAGCCCGCACCGCTCACCCCACCCGCTCCACTCACCCCCGACCACTGGTCCCTGCACGCCGTCCTCACCGGCTTCAACCGGCTCACCCTGGACGCCGAACCAGGTACCACCATCGCCGTCGTCGGACCCAACGGTGCGGGCAAGACCACGCTTCTGCGCGCGCTTCTCGGTCTCACCCCGCGCGCCCATGCCGAGCTCCGTCTCGGCGGCACGGACGTCACCGGGCTGCCGCCGCACCGCCGGCACGTCTCCTGGGTGCCGCAGGACGGCGCCCTCTTCCCGCATATGAGCGCACTGGCCAACACGGCGTACGGGCCGCGCGCGCTCGGGGTTCCGCGTGCCGAGGCCCGGCGCCGCGCGCAGGAGTGGCTCGACCGGCTCGGAGTCGGGCACCTCGCGCACCGCAGGCCGGCCCAGGTGTCCGGCGGTCAGGCCCAACGGGTGGCGCTGGCAAGGGCGTTGGCCGCCCGCCCCCGGCTGCTCCTGCTCGACGAGCCGCTCGCCTCGCTCGACCAGACGACCCGCGCCCACGTACGCCACACCTTGCGCACGCACCTCGACACCTTCGGCGGGGTCTGCCTGATCGTCACGCACGACCCCGTCGAGGCGGTGTCCCTGGCCGACCGTGTTCTCGTACTGGACGAGGGGCTCGCCCTCCAGGACGAGACACCCGCCGAGGTGACACGGCGCCCCCGCTCCCCCTGGGTGGCCAGGATGCTCGGCCGCAACGCCTGGCCCGGCGTCGCGGCGCCCGAGGGCCTCGTCCTGCCAGGCGGGGGGACCCTCGTGACCGCCGACCCGCTCCCGCCCGGCACCGAGGCCCTGGCGATCATCGCGCCAGAGGCGGTGTCCGTGCACCGCGACAAGCCCACCGGCAGTCCCCGCAACGTCTGGCCCGGCACCATCCGCGAGATCACCGCGAGCGGCAGCCGCCTGCGCCTCCTGATCACCTCGCGGGAGGCTCCCGACCTGGTGGCCGAGATCACCCCGCAGGCCGCCGCCGAACTAGGCCTCACGGACGGGACGTCGGTGTGGACCAGCGTGAAGGCGACGGAGACGACGGTCGTGCCGACGTAGGACGCTCCGGCGCACCACACTTCGCCGGCGGACGGGGACGCCCGCGTCCGAGCGGCGCCGTGCCCACGTCAGCCGCGGCGCCGTGCCCGCGTCAGCCGCGGTGCTGGGCCCGCACCCAAGCGGCGCCGTGCCCGCGCCCGGGCAGTGCTGTGCCCGCACCCGGCAGTGCTGTGCCCGCGCCCTGGCAGTGCTGTGTCCCGCACCCGGGCGGTGCCGTGCCCCGCACCCAGGCGGCGCCGTGCCCGCGTCAGCCCCGGAGCTCGTGATCGGCGAGGACCTCCGCGATCAGGTGCTGGTCGAGTGCCGCCTGCTGCGGGTCGGTGTCGATGTGCTCGGACAGGGTCAGCAGGCACTTCCACAGCAGCCAGCTGCGGGCCCGCGCCCAAGTGCCCTCGTCCTGGCCGACCGCGCCGCGGAACGCCTCCCGGCTCTCGCCCGAGAACATCCCCCACGCGATCACCAGATCGCAGGCCGGGTCGCCGACGCCCGAGGTGCCGAAATCGATGACGGCGGTCAGCTTGCCGTCGGCGACCAGCAGGTTGCCGGGGGCGACGTCGCCGTGGAACCACACGGGCTCCCCGCGCCACTCGGCGGCGAGTGCGGCCTCCCAGACGGCCGCCGCCCTGTCCGTGTCGACGCGGCCCTCAAGGGCGGCCAGGCACCGCCGGGTCTCCTCGTCGTAGTACGCGGGGGACGCCCCCCGATACCAGCTGTGCTCGCCGGCGAGCGGGCCCCCGGTGGTGTCGCAGCGCTGGAGGGCGAGGAGGAACTCGGCCACGGAGAGCGCGAACTGGGCCATGTCGTCGATGCGTCCGGCAGCCGCGGTCTCACCGTCGAGCCAGCCGCGCACCGACCACGGGAAGGGGTAGCCCTCGCCCGGAGCGCCCTGGCCGAGGATCGGCGGGACGGCGTACGGCAGGGACGGCGCGAGGCGGGGCAGCCACTCGCTCTCCTTGGCGACCGCGGGGACATAGCCCGCGGCCGTGGGCAGCCGGGCCGTCAGGGTGTCACCGAGGCGGTAGGTCCGGTTGTCCCAGCCGTCGACCTGAACCGGCCGCACCGGAAGATCGCGCCATTGCGGGAACTGCGCGGCGACCAGACGCTTCACCAGGGCGGCGTCGATCCCCGCACGGCCGTCGGGAGGGGTCGGAACCATACGGGGATCATCACCTTCACCGATCGCTCGCCGCAATCAATTATCTAGTTGTCCAGCGATTGGAACGACTTCAGTCAACAATGATCACAGCCGCCGTGTCGCCTCGCGCCACCCCTAAGGTCGGCCTCATGGACGCCAGTTCTGTGACCAGGACGGTCTCCGTCACCCGTCTGAACTCCGGGGATCACGCATGCCTCGGTTTCGACGACGACGAATCGCGCTGGGAACTCCGTGCCGCGTACGCCGACATCGGCCTCTCGCGCGGCGAGCAAGTGATCTTCTTCACCGACCGGGCGACCACTCCCGCGCTCGCGGCCGAACACCTCAGTACCGGCGGCTTCCGCCTGGGACCCGCGCTCATGGACGGCCGCCTCGTCGTGGTCGACGACGTTCCCGGCTACGACCCGGCGGCCGGCTTCGATGCCACCGAACGTTCCCAAGCGTGGGTCGAGCTGACCGACAAGGCCCGGCACGGCGGCTTCTCGGGCATCCGGGTGGTCGGTGACATGGGCTGGGCCGCCGGACCGGGCGTCGACGTCGATCTCCTGATCGAGTACGAGGCGGGCCTCTCGCCGCTCTTCGCCGGGATCGGATTCACCGCCGTCTGCGAGTACGACCTGCGGAAGTTCGACGAAGGCGTCCTCGACCGGATTCACGGCGCACATCCCAAACGGGTACTACGGCGCCTCGGCGCACTGGAGATCACCCGGGCCGGCGCCGAGCTGCGGATCGCCGGAGACGTCGACCTCGCGACGCGCGAGCAGTTCGACTCGGGGCTCGGGCGCGCCCTGGCCGATCCCGGCCGGCCTCACGTACTCGACCTGTCCGAGCTGTGCTTCATGGACATACACGGCGCATCGACGCTGATGCGACTCGCGAGCAGGCTCCCCCGTGACCACCTCCTCGCGGTCCGCTGCTCACACGTGCAGGACAAAGTGTTACGGCTCTGCGGAGCCTCCGAAGTACCTCAACTCGTCCTGGGCGAAGGGTGAAGTGATCGTTTCAGTGATCCTCAACCGCGGCATCGGCAACGACGACAACGGCGGTGACCCGGCCCCGCACCGGGAACACGCCAACGACACCCTCGCACTCATCCCCGCCGGGGCCACCCTCCTCGAACACCCCTTCACCATGTCCGACTTGGCGCGCCTGAGGCTGCTCGTCACCCGTCGCGCCGAGGACGCGGGCCTGTGCGAACCCCGGCTCAGCGACTTCGTGCTCGCCGTGCACGAGGTCGCGAGCAATGCCGTCGTGCACGGCGGGGGCAAGGGGCGCCTCCATCTCGCGCTCGCGGAGGCGGGGTTGCGCTGCGCCATCACGGACAGCGGGCCCGGTCTCAGCTGTCCCGAGCCGTGCGAGTCGGCCAGCCTCCCCGACACGGACGAGGCCGAGAACGGCCGGGGGCTGTGGCTGGCCCAGGCCCTCGCGGACCGCTGTGAGGTCACGGTCCACGAGAGCGGGACCACGGTCACGCTGGTGGCGTTCCTGTCCTGAGCGGGGCCCGCGCGCAGGACGACGGGGGCCACGTCCAACACGTGCAGAACGACGGGGGTCACGTCCAGGACGACGGAGTTACGTCGCGACGCGCGGCCGGTGCTAGCACGATCAGGGTCACGCCGAGGCCCGCTCCACCAGCGTCGGCCGGAACACCATCGACAGCGGCGCGTCACCCGGCTGTTTGATGAGGCCGAGGAGCAGCCTGGCCATCTCGGCGGCCATCTCCTCGACCGGTTGCCGGACCGTCGTCAGAGCGGGCTCGCAGGATCGGGCTGCCTCGCTGTCGTCGAAGCCGACCACGGCCACGTCCCTCGGCAGCCGCCTGCCCGTGCGCAGCAGCGTCTGCAACGCGCCCTGCGCCATCAGGTCAGATGCGACGAACACGCCGTCCAGGTCCGGGACTTCGGCCAGGAGCCGCCGCATCGCCTCCGCGCCCCCCACCCGCGTGAAGTCCGCCTCCGCCCACGGTGCGCCGGTGACGCCGTGCGAGGCAAGGGCGTCACGGAAGCCGTCGAGGCGTTCCCGGGCAGCCGGCATGTCCTGCGGCCCCGCGATGGTGCCGATCCTGCGGCGCCCCCCGGAGACAAGCCGGTCGACGGCCATCCGCGCCCCCGCCCGCTGGTCCACCTCCACGTACGGCAACGGCACCGTGACCGCCGGGCGCCCGGCCAGTACGGCGGGGAGCCCGGACTCCGCGAGCAGCCGGGGAAGCGGATCGGAGGCGTGCGAGGAGACGAGCACGGTGCCGTCCACATGCCCCTGGCGCAGATACGAAAGGAACTGCCGCCGCGAGGTGTCGTCGTCCACCAGCATCAAGACCATCTGCACCCCGGCCGGGCGCAGCACGTCCAGGAGCCCGCCGACCACCCGCCCGAAGTGCGGATCGGTGAACATCCGGCCCACGAACGGTGCCGCGACCGGCCGCCGCTCCTGCTCGGAGACCACCAGGGCGATGGAGTCGGTGCGCTGGGTCACCAGGGAGCGGGCCGCCTGGTTGGGCACGTATCCGGTGGCCTCGACGGCCTCCTCCACCTTGCGGCGCAGCTCCGGGTCGACGGTGGGCGCGCCGTTCACGACACGGGAGACGGTGGCGCGTGACACCCCCGCCGTCCGGGCCACGTCCTCCAGGGTCACGGGGCGGGCGGGGCGCAGGGCGTCGGGAGTCACGGTGTCTTTATAGCAACCGGCTGGGCGGGTGTTCGGGTCTCTTTGCCTGGTCGGTGACCAAATGCGGGACGCGCCGACGCGGGCGGCACGCGTCCCACCCTGGTGGACATTTCCCCCACGTACGAGCTATTGGCGCCAACTTGCCCACACGGGCACCTAGTTGACTTCTCTCCGCCCAGTCAGTGCGACATCGTGCGCACCCCCTTGACGCGACTTGTCGCAGACACAACTATCCAACGCGAGAGAGCGCTCTCTCAGCGATCAACGTTCATGTTCTGAACGCAAACCGAACGCATACGGCACCGCTGTGCCCACCCCCTTTACCCACCCGCCCCACGCACCCCCAGCTGTGCCGACCCCCCCTCCTGACAGGAAGACTCCCCATGTCTGAGCACACGCCCAAGCCCGGCACCGGATCCACCCTCTCCCGCCGCGCCGCCCTCGCCGCGGCGCTCGCGGTTCCGGCCACCGGGATGCTCGCCTCCCACGCGGTCGCCGCCCCCGACGCGCCCCCGGCGCAGGCCCCCGCCGCCCGCGGACCCCAGCCGGCGAACGCCGCCGCCCCTGACTTCGGACCGAACGTCATCATCTTCGACCCCTCCACCGGGGGCATCCAGGCGAAGCTCGACGAGGTCTTCAAGAAGCAGGAGTCCGCGCAGTTCGGCAGGGCCCGTTACGCGCTGCTCTTCAAGCCCGGCACCTACGGCGGCCTCAACGCCCAGATCGGCTTCTACACCTCGATCATGGGCCTTGGCCTGTCCCCCGACGACACGCACTTCAACGGGGACGTCACCGTCGACGCGGGCTGGTTCAACGGCAACGCCACGCAGAACTTCTGGCGCTCGGCGGAGAATCTCTCCCTCTCGCCGGTCAGCGGCGCCAACCGCTGGGCGGTCTCCCAGGCCGCGCCGTTCCGCCGTATGCACATCCGCGGCGACCTGAACCTCGCCCCCAACGGCTACGGCTGGGCCAGCGGCGGCTACATCGCCGACAGCCGGATCGACGGGACCGTACAGCCGTACTCGCAGCAGCAGTGGTACACCCGGGACAGTTCGATCGGCGGCTGGCTGAACGCGGTGTGGAACATGGTCTTCTCCGGCGTCGAGGGCGCCCCCGGCGACTCCTTCCCCAACCCGCCCTACACGACCCTGAACAACACCCCGTACTCCCGCGAGAAGCCCTTCCTCTACCTCGACGGCGGCGAGTACAAGGTCTTCCTGCCCGCCCTGCGCACCAACGCGCGCGGCACCAGCTGGGGCCACGGCACCCCGCAGGGACAGTCCCTGTCCCTCTCCGCCTTCTACGTAGCCAAGGAGGGCGACAGCGCGGCCACCCTGAACGCCGCGCTCGACCGCGGGCTGCACCTCCTGCTCACCCCCGGCATCTACCGCCTCGACCGGCCGATCCAGGTCAAGAAGGCCAACACCGTCGTCCTCGGCATCGGCTACGCCACCCTCATACCGGACAACGGCGTCACCGCGGTGAAGACCGCCGACGTGGACGGCGTGCGGCTGGCCGGATTCCTCGTCGACGCGGGGCCGCAGAACTCCAGGACGCTCGTCGAGGTCGGCCCCTCGGGTGCGGGCGCCTCGCACGTCGGCAACCCGACCACCGTGCAGGACGTGTTCATCCGTATCGGCGGAGCGGGCGCGGGCAAGGCGACCACCAGCCTGGTGGTCAACAGCCGCCACACCATCGTCGACCACACCTGGGTCTGGCGCGCGGACCACGGCGACGGTGTCGGCTGGGAGACCAACCGGGCCGACTACGGCGTGGTCGTCAACGGCGCCGACGTGCTCGCCACGGGCCTGTTCGTGGAGCACTTCAACAAGTACGACGTGCAGTGGAACGGCGAGCGCGGGCGCACGATCTTCTACCAGAACGAGAAGGCGTACGACGCCCCCAACCAGGCCGCCATCCAGAACGGCAGCATCCGGGGCTACGCCGCCTACAAGGTCGCCGACTCCGTCAACACACACGAGGCATGGGGACTCGGCAGCTACTGCTATTACAACGTCGCCCCGTCCATCGTGCAGGAGCACGGATTCCAGGCCCCGAACAAGTCCGGCGTGAAGTTCCACCACCTGCTCGTCGTCTCGCTCGGCGGCAAGGGGCAGTACGCACACGTCATCAACTCGACGGGCAACCCCACTTCGGGCTCCGACACGGTGCCGTCCCAGGTGGTCCAGTACCCCTGAACCACCCTCCCCCACCAGCCAGTTCACCCACCCGCAAGGAGAGCAGCATGCACTCCGGCACCCCCCGAAGACAGAGCCGCACCCGCAGACTCGCCCCCGTCGTCGCGCTGGCGACGGCCTGCACCCTGACCTTGCTGACGGGCCTCGCCTCCGCCGCGCCGGCCGACAATCCGGGCGGTCCGGCCACTGCCGCCGCCGCGGCCTGGGACACCGACCGCGCGGCCGAGGCGTACGCCGCGAATCCGGCCGCCGCGACCGCGTCCGGCAACGAGGCGGGCAGCGCCGGTCCCGGCGCCGCCTTCGACGGCAACGCCTCGACCCGCTGGTCGAGCCAGTTCGCGGACGACGCGTGGATACGCGTCGACCTCGGCACCACCCTGCGCGTCGATCGCGTCGTGCTGGACTGGGAAGCCGCCTACGGCAAGAAGTACGTCCTTGAGGTGTCGAAGAACGGCACCGACTGGACGCCCTTCTACACCGAGACGGCGGGCACGGGCGGCACCGTCACCGCCCACACGTATCCCCGCGAGGTGACGGGACGCTACGTGAGGATGCGCGGCGTCGAACGCGCCACGTCCTGGGGCTACTCGCTGCACGCCTTCAAGGTCTACGGCGGTGAGCCCGCCCCGGCCTCGACGACCCGCTCGAACCTCGCCCTGCACCATCCCGCCTACTCCAACCGCTATCAGCACGCGGGCAATTCACCGTCCTTCGTGACGGACGGCGGCCGGCCCGCCGGCCTCAAGGCCGATCAGTCCCGCTGGTCCAGCGACTGGAACGCCAACCGCTGGGTCTCGGTCGACCTGGGGGCGCGCTCCACCATCGACACCGTGGACCTGTACTGGGAGGCGGCCTACGCGGTCGACTACGAGCTCCAGGTCTCCGACGACAACCAGAACTGGCGCACCGTGCACAAACCCTCCGCCTCGGAGGTCGCGGCCCGGCGGGCCGGCGTCAAGTCGCCGGGTGACGCGGTGGGTCTGCACGACAGCGTGAAGCTCTCCCAGCCGGCGACAGGGCGCTACGTACGGATGCTCGGCAAGGAACGCCGGTCCTTCTACAACCCGGCTCCGTCGACGGCCCAATTCGGTTACTCACTCTACGAGTTCGAGGTGTGGGGTACGGGCGGCAGCGCGTCCGCCGCGTATCCGGCGCTGCCGGGAGAACAGTCGGGGACGTACCGGACGACGTTCTTCGACGACTTCACGGGCGCGAGCCTGGACCGCTCCAAGTGGCGGGTCGTCAGGACCGGCCAGGAGATGGGCTCGGTCAACGGCGAGTCGCAGGCGTACGTCGACTCCACGAACAACATCCGTACGGAGAACGGCAGTCTGTCCCTGGAGGCGAAGTACTGCGACAACTGCACCACCGCGGGCGGCGGCACCTATGACTTCACGTCGGGCCGCGTCGACACCAACACCAAGTTCGACTTCACGTACGGCAAGGTCAGCGCCCGCATGAAACTGCCGGTCGGCGACGGTTTCTGGCCCGCGTTCTGGATGCTGGGCAGTGACGTCGACGATCCGGATGTCTCGTGGCCCGCCTCCGGCGAGACCGACATCATGGAGAACATCGGCTACGGGGACTGGACGAGCTCGGCGCTGCACGGTCCCGGCTACTCGGCGGACGGCAACATCGGCGCCCGCCAGACCTATCCGGGCGGCGGCACCGCCGACCAGTGGCACACGTACGCGGTGGAGTGGACACCGACGGGCATGCGCTTCTACGTCGACGACCGCCTGGTGCAGGAGACGACGCGCGACAAGCTGGAGGCCACCCGCGGCGAGTGGGTCTTCGACCACGACCAGTACGTCATCCTCAACCTCGCCCTGGGCGGCGCCTACCCGGCCGGCTGGAACAAGGTCACCCAGCCGTACTGGGGCCTGCCGCAGTCAAGCGTCGACAGGATCGCGGCGGGCGGGGTCAAGGCGGAGATCGACTGGGTGCGGGTCGAGCAGAAGAGCTGAGACCGCCCTCTCGGGCGGGTGCGGCAGGGGTGCGAGGCCGACGCGGTCCCGCATCCAGGTCCTGCCCGGCCGGTGAGGCAGAAACGCACAGAGTGCAACGGTTCGTACCATCTCCGCGTGTGTGCGGACAGTGCAGCCGTGGCGGAGTAACGTCGTGACGGCGCGATCGGAGCGGCTGGTTGACGGCAGCCACCGCGCAACGGGTGGCGTCGGCCGCCCCGGGCGCGAGGAACGAGGCTCCCCCTCGTCGCTTCCCCGCGCGGTGCCCTCCATGGGTGTGATGCGGGATTTCCCACCACGAAGGGCCTGGCGGGAGCCGCCTCGTCGGCGATGCGGCTCCCTGTCGGCCCGCAGGGAAGACGACCCCGAGGGGGCGGCATGGCAACGACCGTGATGACCGGCGGCACTTCGGGGTTCGGAAGGGTCGCCGCCGAGCGGCTGACGGGGTCGGGCGAGGCCCGGCAGCTGATCCTGGGCGCGCGCCGCCGTACGAAACCGGCGGCCGGAGAGTCGGTGGCACTCCCCCTCGACCTGACGGAACTCTCCTCGGTACGCGCCTTCGCGGTGTCGGTCCTCGAACGGCTCGACGGCGCCCCCGTCGACGCTCTCGTCCTGAACGCCGGCGTGATCCGCCCCGACGTCGCCGGAAGAACCGCCGACGGCTTCGAGACGACGTTCGCGGTCAACCACCTCGCGCACTACCTCCTGATACGCCTGCTGCTGCCCGCCCTGCGAGAGGGCGCGCTCGTCGTACTGACCACGAGCGGTACGTACGATGCCGCCACCAAGGCCGGTCTCACGCCGCCGCGCCACGCGGAAGCTGACCTGCTGGCCCACCCCGATCGCGATCCCGGCCGCGACTCCCGGCCGCGCAAAGCCGGCGAGCACGCGTACACCGCGTCCAAGCTGTGCGCCGTCCTCACCGCCCGGTCGCTCTCGGTGCTCCCGGCCCGCCGGCTCACCGCGATCGCCTACGATCCGGGCCAGGTCTTCGGCACAGGACTCGCCGGCGGTCTCTCGCTCCCCCTGCGGACGGCCTGGTCACTGCTCGGCACACCGGTCCTCCGTCGGCCGTTGCGCAGACTGAACCCCCACTTCAACACCCGTACGGCGGCCGGGAACGCCCTGGCCGATCTGGTCCTCGGCAACGCGGCACCCCCGAAGGGCCGCGTACTGGCGGCGTTGCGACGGGGGCGGATCGTCTGGCCGGAGGACGTGTCGGAGCTGGCCCGCAGGGACGATGTGGCTCAAGCGCTGTGGGAGGACAGCGCCAGGCTGGCCGGCCTCGCGGCGGCGGGCTGACGGTCCGCCCGCGGCCCGACGGGCCCCGCCTCACGCAGCCGTGTGCCCCGCGTACTCAGAAGGCGTACCTGACGCGCAGCCACGGCGCGTGCGTCGCGATCAGTTGTCGGATGCGTGCCAGGGACTGCTGCTTGATCTCCAGGGAGTAGCGCACGTTCAGGGCGCCGTTCTGTGAGCGCTTCGTCTCCTGGGCCTCCGGCTGCCACAGCACGTCCTCGGCGCGGGGGTGCCAGCCCAGGTTGACCTCGTGGAGCGCTTGGTTGTGGGTGAGCATGATGACCTCGGCCGCCGCCTGTTCCTTCACGCGGGCGGGCAGGACGTCGTCGAGGCGGGTGAGCAGGTCGGCCCAGTCCCGCTGCCATCCGGGGCGCAGGACGACGGGCGAGAGGTTGAAGTGGACCTCGTATCCGGCGTCGAGGAAGTCGGCGGCGGCGGCGATCCGCTCGTCGACCGGGCTGGTGCGGATGTCGAGCAGCCGGGCGTCGTCGGCCGGCATGACCGAGAACCGCACCCGGGTGCGCCCCCGCGGGTCGAGCGCGAGCAGATCAGGGTTGACGAACTTGGTCGCGAAGGACGCCTTCGCCGTCGGGAGGCTGCGGAACGCCGCGATGAGATCGGCCGTGTTGTCGCAGACCAGAGCGTCGACGGAGCAGTCGCCGTTCTCGCCGATGTCGTAGACCCAGGCCTCGGGGTCGCACTGGTTGGGTTCCGCCTTGGGGCCCTGAGCCCGTACGTGACGCCGTACGTGGGCCACGATCGCCTCGATGTTGGTGAACAGGGTGATGGGGTTGGCGAAGCCCTTGCGCCGGGGGACGTAGCAGTACGCGCAGGCCATCGCGCAGCCGTTGGAGGGGCCGGGCGCGATCCAGTCGGCGGACCTTCCGTTGGGGCGCGTGGCCAGGGTGTGCTTGACCCCGAGGACCAGCGTCTCGGTCTTGATGCGGACCCACCGGCCGATGTTGCCGTCATTGCCGTGCAGTTCGGGGATGTTCCAGTGACTGGGGACCTCGGTCACGCGCGCGTCCGGCAGCCGGGCCATGATCTGCCGGCCGCGTGGCGAGTCGAGGGCGGCGGGCTCCGCGTAGACCTCGCGTACGTCGAGCATCCGGCGGGCCTGCGGGCTGTCGCGGAAGGGCTGCTGCGGGGTCTGCCCCGGCTCGGTGTCCGCCCATCCGAAGAGCGCCTGCTGCTCGGGTTCCTCCGCCGCCCTGTCCACGTACTGATCCTCTCCCGGGTCTTCTCGTCCTGCCGTCAATCCCGCTGCCGTCAGCCCCGCTGCCGTCAGTCCCGGCGGCCGCGCTCCTGTTCGAGCAGCTCGTCGAGATCGGAGAGCCGGTCGAGGCCCCGCACCGCCTGCGACATCCGCGCGTTGTGCTCGAACCGCTCGCGGTGCCGGTGCAGCAGATTCCAGTACCCGGCGGTGAAGGGGCAGGCGTCCTCGCCGACCCGTACGGACGGCTTGTACCGGCAGGGCCCGCAGAGATCGCTCATGCGGTCGATGTACGCGCCGCCCGACGTGTACGGCTTGGTGGTCATGCGGCCCCCGTCCGCGTACTGCGACATGCCCACCACGTTCGGCACCATGACCCAGTCGTAGCCGTCGACGAAGCTGCGGAGGAACCAGTCGGTGACGGCCCCCGGCTCCCACCCGCGCTGCAAGGCGAAACTGCCCAGGATCATCAGGCGCGGAATGTGATGTGTCCAGCCCGTCTCGCGGACCTGCCCCAGTACGTGGGTCAGGCAGTTCGCGTCGGTCCCGTCCGGGGACAACTCCGTGAACCAGTCGGGCAGTTGGGCGCGATGACGCAGGGTGTTGCTCGTCCGGTACTCAGTACCGAAGTACCAGTAGACGTGCCAGACGAACTCGCGCCAGCCCGCGATCTGTCGTACGAAGCCTTCGGCGCTGTTGAGCGGCACGTCACCCGACCGCCATCGCGCCTCGGCCTTCTCGACGCATTCGGCCGGGTCGACAAGGCCGAGGTTGAGCGAGGAGGAGAGCAGGCTGTGGCTCATCGTCCTGTCCCCCGCGAGAACCGCGTCCTCGTACGCCCCGAAAGTGGCGAGCCGGTGTGCGACGAAGCGACGGAGCGCGGCGAGTGCTTCGCGGCGCGTGGCGGGGAACGTGCGGGGCCCGTCGTCGCCGACGAACTCGACGTCCCCGTCACGCGTCCAGCGGTCGAGATCGGCGCGCACCTCGGCGTCGATCTCACTCTCGCGAGGGTGGTACGGCGCCGGAACGCCCAGGTCGGCGGCGTCTTTCGGCGGGGGCTCCCGGTTGTCGTGGTCCAGGTTCCACTTCCCGCCGACGGGGCTGTCGCCCTCCATCAACAGGTCGTGCGTCCGGCGGACCCAGCGGTAGAAGTCCTCCTGCCGGAGGTGCTTCGTGCCGTGGCCGTCCGCCCAGGTCCTGAACTCGTCGTGCGTCACGAGGAAACCGCGCGCGGGCAGTACGCGTACGGAGGGCAGCCCGTCCACGAAGGCGCGGGCCGCGTGGGACGTCGGGTGGTGCACGGTGACGGGGGTGTCCTCCCCCACTGCCTGACGCAGGCCCTCCCGGTAGGTGTCCGCCTTGACGTACCGCACGCGGTCACCGAGCTCCGCGGCCCGGTGCCGCATCGCCGAGAGGATCAAATGTGCCTTGGCACGGTGGAAACGCCGCCGCCTGAAGACGCTGCGGGCCTCGATCATCAGGAGCGGGGCGTCCCGGTGCGGGCCGCCCCGCGCCGGATCGACGAAGTGGGGCCCGAGCTGATCGCCGAACAGCCAGTGGTAGGCACTGGACTCTTCCGCCTTCGCCGCCGCCTTCTCTGCCTTCGCCGTCATACCGGGATCAAAGCGCACGGGAGGGTGCCACGCCGGTGGCACACGCCGGGCGGGCGGTCGCGATGCCCGGTCAGCCGCGCAGCTGCCCGTCCTTGAGCGCCGCAACGAAGGAGGCCCAGCCCGCTGTCGAGAAGAC
The DNA here is from genome assembly GCF_014649775.1 of Streptomyces longisporoflavus. GTDB lineage: Bacteria > Actinomycetota > Actinomycetes > Streptomycetales > Streptomycetaceae > Streptomyces > Streptomyces longisporoflavus. The sequence goes on from NZ_BMTR01000008.1 coordinate 294,393, forward strand.
GAGTATCGACCCGTGCGGAACCTTGCTGTCCCGTACGGGGATCGCGGCGGCGAAGTCGTCGGAGATCTCGACGCAAGCCCCACCATCCTGGTTGCTGTAGCTGCTCTTGCGCCAGGACACGGCAGTCAGGTCGATGGATCGCATGATGCTTCCTCCAGGAGCCGCAGGATGAACTTGCGCGACTGCACCGGGGGGAGCGCCAAGTCGCGCACCGCATCGTACGTCGTCTGCAAACGCACCACCGGGCACGGTTCTTCGATGAGTTCGCCCCGGTATCCATTCTCGGTATACGCGACCGTCCTGCCCTGCGGAAGGAGCAAGTACCACATGTCGGCGCTGACGAGACCGTGCAGACCGGCGCTCTGAAGAAGTACGTGGACCGTCACGTTGGGGCGGTCCGCAGCCTCCCCGAGATGCTCAAGCTGCGCCCGCCACTCCCCGGCATCGCGCAGCGGGGTTCGCAGCACGGCCTCCGAAAGAATCGTCCGGAACGGCGGCGCGTCCTCGCCCTCCAGCAACTCCCGCCGCCCCATCCGAGCCTCGACCTGCTGCTCGAGTTCCTTCCCCTTGAGCCCGCCCGCGGCCAGCACCTCGCGCGCGTACCCCGGCGTCTGCAACAGCCCCGGCAGCACGCTCACCGCGAAGTGCCACAGGCTCACCGCCTCCGCCTCCAACGCCATGTAGCGCCGGTACCGCTCGCGGAACTGCGTATGGTCCCCGGCAGCCACTTCCCACAGCGCGAGCAACAGGCCCGGCGTCCCGTAATGCGTGTCCAGCGCCTGGACGACCTCCGGGCTGCCCAGCGTCTCGCCCTTCTCCATCTTTCCGAACAACGAGTAGTCCCAGCCGAGGCGTTCGCCGAGCGCCCGCAGACTCGTTCCGTTCGCGGCCCGTAGTTTCCTCAGCTCCTCGGCGAAACGCTGACGGGGTTCCTGACTGCGGCCGGTGATGACGCGCCGTTGCGGCATACCGCTCCCTCCGGGGGACGTTCGCGTGACCGATGTGGAACGTGTGGAACCACCGGCGCGCGACAGGGAAGCACCGCCCCGCCCACAACTCAGTCGCTCACATCCGGGCGCATGCTCGTAACGACCGGACTACACAGCGTAATTGGCGCAGGGCAGCCAGACCGTCAAGTCAGCGAAACCGGAACCGGCAACCACCCCGACCGCACGCACCACGTACGAGGACACACATGACCCCCACTCCCAAAGTCGAGGAAGCGATCGCCGCGCGGGACAGTCTCGCGGCCGCACTCTGCCGGGCAGGCATCCAGCTCCCGGCGATGGACATCCGTACCGCTTGGGCGGACGACCACAAGGACGAAGCCCGCTACGCACTCGTCTCGCTGGGCGTGTGCTCGGCCCCGGTCGCCCTGATGCTGGCGGACGTGATCCGAAGGGGGACGGCCGGGTGACGGACGCCGCCGACACAAACCCTGCCCCCGGCGTCACGATCGGCAAGGTCGTTCACGACGCCGCCCGTGACCTCGTCGGGCGCGTCATGGGCCACGAGGGCCCGCACATCCAGCTGCGCCCGCTCGCCGGCGGCCGCGAATGGGACGCCGACCCCGGCCGCGTCCGCGTACTCCCTCCGGACGAGCTGCTGAGCGCTCTCCTCGCCGAGGTGAACGCGAGGAGCAGAAAGCCCAAATGACGGTACCGGCCGTCTACTTGGACTTGGTCGGGTCGTGGCCCCAGTTCATGAGGGAGTAGCGCCACGCGGTGTCCGTGACGTCACCCTTCGGGCGCTGTGCGGTATGCCGGTGCACGTAGCCGACGACCTTGCGCATGTGCGCGAGGTCGTCGTCCGTGAGATCGGCCTTCTTCTTCTCCAAGAGCTTGACGATGCGGCGCCCGGAAGCGTGCCCCACGCTCTCGCCGTCGCCGTCGGACTGGCCGACGCTCTTGGCCTCGTCCGTGGCCAGCCATTTCTTGAGACCGGCGGGCGTCATATTGACGACATCACCGAACTCGTCGATGGTGTCCTGCCGACCGGAATCACTCTTCCCGCTCACGAACCGCCGCCCCTCTTGCGCAGGGACTCCGGCTTGTGAACGGCATTGCGGCCGGACTTGTCGCTCTCGACCTCGTACTGAGGTTCATCCTTCGAGGCGTCGACGGTACGCCCCGCCACTTCGGCACGCCCCGTGACCTTCTTCTTCACCTTGCCCGGCACGGTCTGCCCGTGGCTGCTCCAGGAAACCTTGTCACCCTTGCCGAGCTTCTTGCCCTTGGCCACGATCCGCACGCTCCCTCGTTTTCCGCTGATAACAGACGACATTCCTCACTGTCCCGCGCTCCGGGGCCCGGCGCATTCCGGCGGACCGTCGCGTCGCATTCGGCGCCGCCGCTGTTCGGCCACCTCGGTCACAGGTACGGCCAGGAATAGCGAGCGGGTGCAGGGGTGCGAAGGGCCCTCGTCGCACACGATCAGCCGAGATGGCGTGCGTCCGCTCCCCCCGCTACCCGAGGTCGGACAGCAAGTCGCCCAGTACCGCTTCCTCCTCCACCCGGACGCCCGCTGCCTCCAGCGCACCCGGCAGGCCCGGGTCCCACGGGGCCTCGGTCCGCACCCCGGTGAGAGGCGGGCCGACCGGCAGCGTGCGTACGGCGGCACGGTAGTCGTCGGCGGTGTAGCGCCAAGGGCTCCAGGGGATGCGGCGCAGAAGGGCGCCTGCGATGCGCAGACCTCCCCAATCGAAGTCCCCGTGGTAACGCAGACGGGCGCCGTGGGTGTCGAGATGGCGCAAGAGGGTGACGGCCGCTGCGGACGGCTGTCCTTGTAGGCAGACCAGGGGTGCGCAGTCCGCACCGTACGTATCTGCTGCCGCGGCCAGCACAGCGGGGTTCTCGCAGATCCAGGCCGTCGGCGGCGCCGTCAGGGGCGGGAATCGGGTCAGCTGTCGCAGTGTCAGGACGGCGGGCTCGCCCGCGTCGGCCATCCAGTCCAGGGCCGGGGTGCCCCGCAAATTCAGGGCCAGCACGGTCGAGGAGAGCTCGTCACGCAGCAGTCCCGCCGCAGCCCACACCTCGCGTCGCCACTGCGCCCCGCTTCCGTCCGGGAAGGACGTCAGCGCCCGGATGCCGGAGAGGGTGAGGGTGCAGAGCGGGGTTCCGTCGTCCAGCGCGTGTGCGCCGCGCAGGAGTCGGGAGGCGAAGGTGGGTAGCGACACCGGCGGGTCCACCGGGAGGGCACGCAGGGCGGTGGCTGCCAGGCCGAGCAGGTCGGCCGCCTCGGCCGGTGTTCCGGCGAGGCGGCGTACAAGTCCGTCGCTCCGGAGCCGTTCGACCCAGGCTTGAAGGACCGGGATTTCGGCCGCCAGCGCGTCCACCGGGCTGTACGCCTCCTGCCAGGCACGCTGCTCCTCGGCGCGGGCCGGGCCGAGCAGCTCGACGGGCCCACAGAGCGCGACCACGGCGGCGGCCAGCCCCGCAGGGCTGATTCCCGAGCGCCGCAGAAGGTCATCCACCGCGTCGAGCGGCACCGACAAGGACCGTCCGGTCCCCGGAGCGCGTCCCAACAGCCTTTCCGCTGCGGCTCGTTGCAGCTCGGTCGGTGCACTCAGGGAGACCGCTCCAGTGAGCGGCTGCCCGCGCTCCAGACGTCGGCGTGCGCGGTCGACCAGCCAGCGGAGCCCGGGGTCGCCGAGGAGTCTGCGCAGCCGTACTTCGTCGACCGTCACAGCCGTGTCGGGAGTCAGGTCTGCAGAAGCCGGGTCAGCAGGAATCAGTTCCACAGCGGCTCCGCTCCGTCGGCCGGTGCTTCGACCCGGGGCGCGGGAATCGGATGCACGGGCCGAGCCGGATCCGCACCGCGCCACCTCCGGGTCCCGTCCCACTCCCAGCGAGTGACGAGCACCGCTGCGACCTCGTCGATCCGCGACAGTTGAGCGATGGCGATGCCCGGCACCTGGGGGTAGCAGGCCCACTCGCGTTCGCTGGTCATCACGACGTCCAAGTCGAAAGCGTGCAGCAGCCCCAAGCACTTGGCGCGCGAATCGTCGTCCACTCCGGCGAACGCCTCGTCGAGAGTGACCAGGCGCGGTGCGTACGGGCTGCCCGCGCTCGCGTAGTGGGACGATGCAGCCGCGAACAGCGGTACCGAGACGGCCAGCACCCTCTCCCCGCCCGACGCGGGTCCTGTGGCCGGTACCCAGCGCCCCTGCTGGTGCCGCTCGACGCCGAACTCGTGCCACGTCCGGTAGTCGAGTGCGGCGGTGAGATGCTCCAGCCAGCTGCCCGACGCGTCGTCGGTGTGCTGGCGCGCGATCTGTTCCTGGAGGAACTCGCCGACGGCCGCGCGGTCTTCCGCCGTCCAGATGTCGGCCGACCGCCGCAGACGGTCCCTGGCCTGAGCGAGCCCCGCGGGAGCCTTGCGGGATGCACGCCACACCAACCTCAGCCGCATGCCCGTAGAGGTCGGCCGCTCGTCCAGCTCGGCGTTCATGTCCCGGACCTGCCGTTCGGCGGCACCGATCAACTCCTGGAGTGTCCCTGCGACCTCCGTGACCAGGTGGGTCTCCAGGATCTCCCGTTCCCGTGCGGACAGGATGCGGGCGAGTTCACCGACTTCGACGGCCAGTGCCTCGGCCAGTTCCGGCACGGCTCGTTCGCGCCCCTGGTAGACGATGTCAACGACCATGCCGTCCTCGAGCATCCGGCCGGAGGCGCTGTGCCCGTGCCGGGACAGCGTGTCCTGAAGCGTCTTGAGCTCCTCGCTCAGCCGGCGTTGCACTCGTTCCCACGCACTGTCCGAGTCGTCGGTGGCGGCCAGGCCCGCGTCGATGGCGCGGGCCAGCGCGATGGCCGGAGTGGCCGCCCACGCGCCGTCGTCCACGGCGGGCACCTGGATGTCGGGCAGCGCCACGGACATCAACCCGGTCTTCGTGAACCGCTGGAGCGCGGCGATGGCTTCCGTACGTGCCTCGGCCGCCTCCTTCAGCCCTTCCTGCAACTGCTCGATACGGCCCTCGGCCTTGCCGGCCGCCCGATCGGCATCGGCATAGCGCCTACGGCTGAGCCGCTGCTCGCTCTCGCAGTTACGCAACGCCTCCTCGGTCTCTGCCAGCATCCGCTGAAGCTCGGCGACGGCGGCGCCGACCGTCGAACGCAACGTGGTGAAGCGCTCATCGGCGGCGGCTGCCTCACTCTCGGCATCCTTCGCACGTGCCGTGAGCACTTCTGCTCGGTCCGCCGCCTCTTCGGTCTCGGTACGTTCGTCCTGCACCTGTCCGGCTGCCTCGCTGCGTTCACGCATGGCGGGCCATAGCGCGGCCAGCACCTCGGCGAGCAAGCCGAGCGCGTCCCGCACCGCGGCCAGCCCTTCCGGAGCAGCCGGAAGCCCCAGGTCCTCGGCTGTTCGAGCGAGGTCGGACGCGGCCGACTCGCTCTGTTCGGCCGCTTCCCGGAGAGCGGCGGCGCGCTCCTCGCGCCGTGCGCTGATCCGCTGCAGCGATTCGGCGGCAGCCGCCACTCGCGCGTGCGCGCGAGTGAGAGCGCCTTCGTCGGGTACGTCCGCCAGTTCGGCATCCAGGACACGACGTCGGGCAGCCACCGTGGCAGCCGCCTCCGCGACGGTTGCCGCCTCACCCTCGAGTACGTCGAGTTCGGTACGGATGTCTGCGACACGTGACCGCCGAGCGGCCTCCCGTGCGCCCTCGCCGATGTACTCGGCGGTGGCCTTGGCCCATCGGCCGGTCAGCGCACCGACCCGGAAGCGCCCGTCCACCGCCACCCACGTTCCGGCTTCACCGCCCGGCCCGTCGGCCACAGCGCCGGCCCGCACCGTGCGGAGCGCCGCGAGGAGCCGGGCCACAGTGGCCTCCCCCACGGCCGCTGCCCCGGAATCTCCGTGATCCACGGCAGGGCGCAGCAGCCCTGCGAGCGACGCCCCCTGTACCGGGCCCGCGGCAGGTGCGAGCAGCACCTCGTGGCTGTCGGCGGCGAGGACCGCACCGTCGGGCAATACCCAGGCATCCAGCATTCCGGACGCCTCCAACGCTGCCTCGAGGCCGGCGCGTTCTGCCTCGGGAAGCTCGTCCCGGAAGTCCACGAGACGCCACAGCGGGGCGCCTGTCAGCAACTCGCGCAGACCGGGGGTACGCGTATGAGGCGGCTGCGGCGTACGCCGACCGCCGGCCTCCAGCTCTGCCAGTTCCCGCTGCAGCCTGCCGGCCTGTTCGACGAGTTCAGTCCGGCGCCGGGCGGCCTCGGCGGCCCGCTGGGCCAGGTGTGCGGAGACGGAGTTATGGGCGCGGGCGGCTTCCGAACGCGCCGGGTAGGCGCCGTCGAGGCAGCCCACCCAATCCTGGAGTTCGTCCAGCAACCCGGGCTCGTCCGGGTAAGCCAGTTCGGTCCAGCCACGGGCGCGCGTACGGACCTCGTCGAGCAGTGCCCCGCCGGCCCGGGCCACGTCCCGCTCGGCCAGGTCCAACTCCGCGGTGGCCGCGGCTTGGTCGGCATCGGCCTCGTCGAGCCGGAAGGCTTGCTTGCGCTGTTCCTCCGAGGCACGGGCCGCGGCTTGTGCGAGCCCCTCCACGTGGGTGAGAGCGCGTCGGCCGCGTTCAACGGCCTCTTCGACGGCGCCGCGCAGTTCACTCGCGGTGAGCCTGCCGTCCCCGCCGTCCCCGCGGTCGCCGCCGTCGTCCGGCAGGACGACCCGAGCCGCGGCCGCCGCCTCGCCCGCCCGCGCGTAGGTCGCCTCGGCATGCTGCTCGGCCGCACGCAGCCGGTTCTCGGCGGCGCCCAGCCGCTCCCGGCCCTTGTCGTGCAGCCGAACCGCCTGATCCCTGTCGCCCCGTGCACGCTCCGCGGCATGTGCGGTGCGATCCGCCTCATGGTGTGCCTGGTCGAGATCTTTGGCGCTGCGCATCTCAGGTCCTTCGCGCAGGGCGGCATCCTGGGCGCGCAGCCGGTTCTGCTGCTCCTCCAGCTCGGCCGTCGACTCCGCTGCTGCCTGCCGCTCCTCCTCGGCCCTGGTCTGCTGGGTCTGCGCCTCGACGAGGTCCCGCTGGCGGTGCTCGTACCGGGAATGCTCGACGCGGGGCAGGCGGGCGCGACGGCGGGTGGCGACACGGGCGTAGCGCCGGTAGTGCTCCAAGAAGTCGGCGGCGGCACGCTCGGCTGCAGCGGCCGCCGCCAGTTCGGCCTTCTCCTCGTCGAGCGAGCGGAACGCATCGGCCACGTCGGCGATGACCACCTGGTCCACGGGTGGCAGAGCCTCGGAGAGCGCGCGGGAGAGGGCTGCTTCGTTGGGGCGCTTGGACAGCTGGGGTTGGCGAAGCTGGACGAGCAGGTCGACCAGGGCTCCATACCGTTGCTCGCCGAGCCCGAAGAGCGCCTCGTCCACGGCCCTGCGGTAGGTCTTTGCCTGGTCGTACACCATGCCGTGGCCGCCGACGGCTTCCATGAGGCGGTCACGCGAGAGAGCCGTGCCCGTGGCGTCGACCAGGCTGAGGAACCCCTCCGGCGTGGTGTCCGGTCCGTGGTGGATGCGTTGGCCGGTGACTGCGTACCAGTGCCGGGCGATACCGCGGCCGCTGACCGCCTTCAGACCGCACAGCAGCGTGCGGAAGTGGCACTCCCCGCTGGTCGTGTCGAGTCTGGCGAACTCGATCCACGTGTAGCCGAGGCGCTCGGAGTGTGGGTGGTCACCGCCGAGCAGGAGGTTCCACTCCATTCGCTTCCCGGGGTCGCCGTCCGGCTCCACCCTGCGCGGGCTCAGGTCGCCGTCGAGCAGGAAGGGGAGGGTGAGCGCGAGGACCTTGGACTTGCCGGTGCCGTTGTTGCCGCGCAGCAGCAGGCGTCCGTCACGGAAGTGGAACTCCTCCACGTCGTAGTGGAAGAGGTCGACGAGCCCGATCCGCAACGGCTGCCAGCGTGTGCGGAGCGGCTGGGGAAGTGCGATGGTCACGCTCGGGCCTTTCGCTGGGTCGGCATGTGTACGCTGCCCGGTTCACGCACGACCGGTTCGCCGACCGCGTAGCGGGCCAGCGCAGGACGGGGGCGTGCCCCGTCGGCGGTACGGGAGACAAGGCCGAGTGCGGCGAGCCGGGCGACGGCCTGCTCGACGAGCTCGGCCTCCATGCCCGGCTCCCGCGCCGACTTGGCCCAGAACCCGCCGTGTTCCGCGGCGAGTTCTCGTACCCGTCGGGCCAGCTGGTCGGCGGTGACCGGTCCTCCCGCCTTGGCCAGGTACTCGGCGAGCAGCAGGGTGATGTGGCCGTGGGTGCCCTGCTCGGGCATCCGGACGTCGGTGAGGTCGTCGTCGGGGTCGACCATCGCGATGCCCTCGGCGCGGATCTCGGGAACAAGACCGGTGAGGTCGGCCACGCGGGCAGTGAGAAACCCTCGTTGCCTGGTGAGGTAGGTGAGCTCGGCGTCACTCAACTCGTCGTAGTAGAGCACCGGGTCGTCCAGCAGTCTGCGGGTGAGTGTCTGCCGCATGGCGCGGAAGCGCAGCTCGTCACTGTCGAGCGCGGTTTCGGCGACGAGCTGCGCCAACCGGTCAGCGGTGGTGGTCTCTGCTTGCACGGTGGACGGCCCGCGACGCGTTGCGAGCAGTCCCGCCAGTACGCGGCGTTCGACGTCGTACAGAACATCGCCCGCACCGTTCACATAGGCGTCCTCGTCCCCGGCGACGCGGCGCAGTACGCCGAGGTCGAGCAGGAGCCGTACGACCGCGGCGAGGTCGATGCGCTCGTCGCGGCGGTCCAGCGCGAACTGAATTCCTGCCGCGACGAGTTGAGGGTCTGTGGCGTCGAGGACGACCTGGTCGGCGAGGCGGCCGAGAGCGATCTGCGATTCGCCGCGCTCCAGGGCGGCCAGCGCCAGGCAGAGCAGGACGTAGCGGCGGCGGGTGAAGGGAGTGGCGGCGCGGGTCGCCTCGCGGGCGGGATGTGTGGCGTCGTCGAGCACGCCGGGGCTCTTCCCCAGCCGGGCGGTCTCGGCGTCCACGTGAAGCGGCCAGCCGGTGTTGCGCTCGAACCACTCGCGGAGTTCGGAAGCGTGTCGTCGGACCAGCCGGAATTCATCCGCGTGGCTGCCTCGAGAGAGGAGGAGAGGCTGTTTCAGCAGGGCGCGGGCAGCTTTGCGCAGCTCGGCGGCGTGCTGTCCGTCGAGCACCTCGGCCAGTGGCGTGGTCATCAGTCGGTTGCTCCGCGCGTAGGCCCGTCGGTCAGGTCGACGATCTCGATGAGGTGGTCGGGCCCGCGAAAGGTGCCGGAAGGTGTATGGATCTGTGCCGTCGACCCGTCGGCCAGTGCGCTGAGTCGGATCTCCATGGAACCGTCGTTGCTGGTGGCCACGGTGTGCCGCATGCCCGGTCGCCACGTGGCCAGTGCGTCGCCGAGCAGTTGGAGGAAGTACCCGAAAGACGCGGGATCGAGTTCGCCGAGTTCGGACAGCCGGACCGTCCCGTCGGTGACGAGTCGGGCCCGTGCCGCTGTGGTCTCGGCGGCCTGCTTGGCCGCCACCTCGGCGAGGTGACGGCGCCGCTCCTGCCGGTCCTCGACCCTGCGGGGTTTGCCCCGCCGCTCGTAACTTCCGGTACGGCGCAGCTGTGGGCTGATCCGCAGTGGCTCCGCCGTGGCCCAGGGAGTGGCCGCGGGGACGGGTGCGGCGGCCCGGGCGGCCAGGGTGTCCGCGTCGATCGTGAGGTGCCGGGCGGGATAGAGCCCGAAAGCTGCCCGCCACAGCCGGTGCCGCGACGCGTCGTCGGGGGTCTCGGCGAACCAGCGGGCGAGCGTGCGGAAATCGGCGGACCGATCGGACCGCCCGGCCCGGCGCTCCCCCAGCGCACGGACCACGGCCAGCATCTGCGGGATCGCTCCCAGAGCCCGGCTGCGCAGCAGTCTGGCCTGCGACTCGCGCCCGTTCCGGGTGAGGAACCATGCCGCGAGCCCGTCCCAGCGGCCGGCCCAGTGCACGTACGCCGCCTGCGCGGCATGCTCCGATTCTTCGGGCGCGGCGTCGGACGCCTCACGCCCGGCGGCGGCCCTGAGCAGCACCTCGATCCGTCCCGAGTCCTCCAGCTCCAGGATCAGCTGGGCGATGCGCCCGCCCAGAGTGATCAGGTCCTGGATGAAGCGCTCCAAATACTGGATGAGGCGATCCTTGTAGGCGAGGAAGGCCGCTTCCTCCACCTCGTGCAGGTCGATGGTGCGTTGCAGCGAGCCCATGAACGCGCGCGCGTTGTCGGCAAGAGCGGCGAACCGGCTCGCGAGCGCGTCGAGCGCAAGGTGTGTCTTGCCGGGGTCCGGCTGTTCGTCGGCGGTGAGCACGAGGAGGGCCCGTAGCTGAGTGACGATGTCGTGCAGGGCGATGGCCTGGAGGGAGCCGCGCCGACCGAGCGCCTCGTCGTAGGTGGCAAGGGCTTCCTCGGCTGCTTCCCCGGCCCGGGTGAGCTGGTAGATGAACCGTTTGCGGTAGAAGTCCTCGACGGCGGTGACCCGGCCCGTGTCGGGATCGGCCCGCAGATTCCCCCACGCGACCAGTTGGTCCAGAGCTTTGACGACCCCGTCGAGTTCACCGGGCCGCACCTCCCCGGGCAGCGCGGCGTGCACGTCCTCGGGGCGCAGGTGCACGGCGAAGTGTTCCTTGGCCACGACGAACGCCCGCATGACTTGGCGGTAGAGGGCGGTGTTCTGCACGGTGAGATGGGCGAAGGGGCCGAAGCCCTCGGGTTCACCGACCAGATCTGCGGCGGTGGCAGTCATCACCAGCCATTTTGTCGCGGTGCAAACGCTCCCGGACGGGGACCAAAGCACTTGGCTGATTAATGCTCTTCCCCTCCCGGGTGAGGGACTGCCGTGATGGCCTCTCCCCGCCCGGAGCAGCCGCCGCGGCCGCGTTCATCGGCGTAGACGGGACGACATGACGAAGCCTGTCCGAGACCGGAATCAGGTCAAGCCTTCGTGGAGCTGCCACTGCACATGGCCTGGATGAGACGGGCATCGACTGATCAGGTCCGGATAGGGATCTCGGGCCTTGTCGCGTTCCTCCATGCAGCCGACCGACGCGCCTGCTCCACAACCCCGCAGGTCAAGCCCCCTTGGCCGCAGGCTCCAGAATCGCCACGCACTCCACGTGATGCGTCATCGAAATAACGTGAACCAAAAACATGTGGAAAGAAATAGCAGGTCAACGGCGCGCCAGGAGCAAAACGGACTTGTGCCAATGTGCGTTGTGGGCGCTATGGGCATTACATCAAGCGGTGGCTGACTGCACGAGAGGCGTCGGCTGGACGGTCGGTCGGTGGTTCGGGGTGTAGGCCCAGGAGCGGAGCTGTTCCAGGGCCTTGCCGATGCGGAAGACAGTCGGGTCGTCGTAGGTGTGGCCGACGATCTGGACGCCGGTCGGGACACCCCAACTGGAGTGGCCGCTTGGCACGTTGAGGACGGGGCAGCGGTTGCTGATGTTGAAGGGCAGCGTCATGGCCGCCCAGAGTGGCTCGCCGTGGTCCTCGCCGTTCACCACGAGACGCCCCAGGAGGTCGTCCCCGGCGGGCAGTCCCGGGACGGCCGTGGTCGGGCAGATCAGCGCGTCGAAGGGGGCCATCGCCTCGCCCAGTTCGCGCTGTAGCCGGGTCTCAACGCGCAGGCCGTCGAGGTAGCTGACCTGCTCCCGGGCGACGGCCATGGTGTCGGCGAAGGCTGCCGCGTACGGCGACATCCGGTCGCGGTGCTCGGCCTCGATCTCGCGGACGAGGGCGCCGAAGATGGTGGAGAAGTGTGCGGCGGCGCTGATGAGCAGGTCATCCTTCGTCCACGGGAGTTCGATCTCCTCGACGATCGCGCCCGCGTCGGTGAGGGCGCGGGCGACGGCGCGGGTGTGGGCCTCGATCTCCGGGTGAACGTCGTAGGCGCCCAGGCGCAGGCACAGGGCGATGCGCATCCCGGCGACCGCCTCGTACTCGACGGGCAGGACGAGTTTCGGGCGCAGCGACACGTGGTCGCGCGGGTCGGGTCCGGCCAGGACGTTGGCGAAGGTGATGCAGTCGTCGACGGTGCGTGCCATGGGGCCGTCGCCGCGGTAGTGGTCGGCGGAGAGCGGTGCTACGCCGGGGATCCGGCCGTACGGGACTTTGAAGCCGACGGTGCCGGTGAAGGCGGCGGGGATACGGGTCGAGCCGCCGATGTCGGAGGCGGAGGCGAGCAGCGCGGTACCGGCGGCGAGGGAGGCGCCGGCGCCGCCGGACGAGCCGCCGGGGGTGAAGTCGGGGTTCCACGGATTGCGGGTGACGCCCCACAGCCGACTGTGGGTGAAGGTGGCGATGGAGAACTCGGGAGTGGCCGTGCGGGCGTGGATGATGCCGCCCGCGTCCAGGATCCGGTCGATGACCGGGGCGTTCTCGGTCGCGGTGTTGCCGACGTTGACGAGGGAGCCCTCGGTGAGGGAGCGCCCGGCGATGGCGTGCTTCTCCTTGGTGGCGACCGGGATGCCCTCGAGCGGACGCGGCGCCAGGCCGCCCTTGCCGAGAAAGCGGCCCTCGGCGTCCCGTGCCTGGTCGAGTGCCTCGTCGTAGAGCTGCTCGGTGAAGGCGTTGATCACCGGTTCGGTCTGCTCCGCGCGTTTGATGACCGCGCGCATCAGCTCCACCGGGGAGAGTTCGCGGGCGTCGAAGAGCCGTCGGGCCTCGGCGGCGCTGAGGTAGGCGAGATCGGTGCCGGTGTCGTTCGGGTTCATGCGGACGTCCTTCGCAGGTGGGGGAGGTGAGAGGGGATCAGGCGAGCAGTCGTTTGAGCGCGGTGTTGGTCCAGGCCGTCGCCTCCCCTGCGGCGGGGCTGACGTGGTCCATGCCGTAGAAGCCGTGGACGAGGCCGTCGAAGCGCCGGTGTTCGACGCGTACGCCGGCGCCGCGCAGCGCTTCGGCGTACGCGTCTCCCTCGTCACGCAGCGGGTCGTACTCCGCGGTGGCTACGACGGCCGGAGCGAGCCCGGACAGGTCCTTCGCTCGCAGGGGTGCGACCCGCGGGTCGGCGCCGAACGCGGTGGAGGCGGGGCCGGCGCCGAGGTACTGCTCGAAGAACCAGTGCAGTTCCGTGGTGGTGAGGAAGTAGCCTTCGCCGTTCTCGGCCCGCGACGGGTAGGTGCCGGCCATGTCCGTGCTCGGATAGACGAGCAGCTGGGCTGCCAGCGGCAGACCCCCGGCGTGGGCCTGCTGTGCGCACACGGCGGCCAGCGTCGCGCCCGCGCTGTCGCCGCCGACGGCCAGCCGCGCGGGGTCACCGCCGAACGCGTCCACGTGCCGCGCGACCCAGGTCAGGGCGGTGTACGCGTCGTCGACCGCGGCGGGGAAACGATGTTCGGGCGCGAGCCGGTAGTCGACGCTCACCACGACGGCGTCGAGGTCGCGGCACAGGGTTCGGGCGTGCACGTCGTGGGTGTCGAGGTCGCCGGCCACCCAGCCGCCACCGTGCAGGTACACCACCGTGGGCACGGGCGCCGTGTTGTGCGGCCGGTAGACGCGGGCGGGGAGAGACCCCGCCACCACGGTGGAGGCCACCGTCGCGGACTCGGGCTCTGTGGCCTGGTCGACAGTCAACGCCCGTAGCCGGGCTCGGGCCTGTGTGACAGCGCTCTTCCCCGGCTCGGGGGCGTCGAGTCGCTGGAGGCTTCGCAAGAACGCGGCGATGTCCGGGTCCAGGGGCACGTCACTTCTCCTGTCGGTCGCGGGCATGTTCGTCCTCGGCGCACAGCCAGTGCGCGGCGGCCGCGAGCAGCGCCGTCACGCCGGTGTGGATCGTGGGTTCGGGTACGGGGGCGAAGTACGGGGAGTGGTTGGCCGGGACCGTGTCCGGCAGGCCGTCCGTCAGCAAGGTGTCGAGGTCGATGTGCTCGAAGGGGACCGGGTCGCCGCCGCCGAAGTGCCAGAAGACCGAGGGCACACCGAGCGCCGTGCCGAAAGTGCCGAAGTCCTCGCTGCCGGTGAGGGGTTCGGGCAGGGTGAACACCCGCTCCCCGCCCAGGACTTCGGCGATCGCGGTCAGTACGGTGCCGGTTGCCGCGGTGTCGTTGACCGTGATGGGGAAGGAGTGGAGAGCCGTGATCTCGGGTTCCTTGGGCGCGCCGGACGCGGCGGCCTCGGCGCGGACGATCCGTTCGACGGCCGCCAGGACTCGCTCCCGTACGGCGGAAGTCGTGGAGCGGATGTTGATCCGCAGGTCCGCGGTGTCCGGGATGATGTTCTCCTTGGTGCCCGCGTGCAGCGAACCGACGGTCACCACGGCGGTCTGCGCCGCCCCCACCTCCCGTGAGACGACCGTCTGCAGCCGCATGACGACCGCGGCGGCCATGACGATCGGATCGACGGTCGTCTCGGGCGTGGAGCCGTGTCCGCCGCGGCCGTGGAGGCGGACCCGCAGGCTGTCGGAGGCGGCCATCACCGGCCCGGGGCGGGTGCCGACGAGGCCGACGGGGGCCGGGGACACGTGCTGGCCGAGGCAGATGTCGGCGCGCGGGAAGCGGTCCAGGAAGCCGTCCTCGATCATGGCCGGTGCCCCGCCGACCTCCTCCGCCGGCTGGAACACCGCGACGACCGTGCCGCACCATTCGCCTCGGGCGGCGGCGAGTTGGGCGCTCGCGCCGAGCAGGCAGGTGACGTGCATGTCATGGCCGCAGGCGTGCATGACGGGAACCTTGTTGCCCTCACTGTCGACGCCCACCTCCTGGGAGGCGTACGGCAGCCCCGTCCGCTCGCGCACCGGGAGCCCGTCCATGTCGGCGCGGAGCAGGACCACCGGGCCTTCGCCGTTGACCAGGACCCCGACGACGCCGGTGCCACCGACGCCCTCGGTGACCTGCCAGCCCTGCTCGCGCAGCCGTCCGGCGACGACGGCTGCTGTGCGGAACTCCTGGAAGGACAACTCCGGGTGGGCGTGCAGGTCCTCGTAGAGGGCGCGCAGACCGGGCAGCTGCTCCGGGAAACCGGACAGCAGGCGCGCGGCGGAGGCGGCGGTCATGAGTGTTCCTTTGCGGGCGTGGGGAGTTCGGGTGCGCCGGTGGCGGCCCGGAAGGAGACGGCGTCCTGCGGAGTGAGGAGCGCCATCACAAGGGCGATGGCCGCGCCGAGCACCAGGGAGGCGAAGGCCACCTTGAACGAGAAGGCGTCGGCGAGCGCGCCGATGACGGGTGGGGCGACCATGCCTGCCACCTGGCCGCCGAAGATGATTGCTCCGCTGCCCACGCCGACGTCCTCGGGCGCGAGGCCGCTCAGCGGCACGGCGAGGATCGGCATGTAGCACAGGGAGACGGCGGTCGTGGCGAGCGTGCCGAAGACGATGAAACCGATGAGCGACGGCGAGAAGACCATGAACAGCAACGTGACCGCGGCCGCCGTCATGCTGGGCACGATCACCCTGCGGTGGTGGCCGCCCAGGCGGTCCGCGAGCCGCCCGCCGACGACGATCGCGCCGGTCGCGGCGAGGCCGGGAATCGCCACGAGGGCCCCGGTCGAGGCGAGCGAGACGCCGTATTCCTCGCTCACATAGGACGGGATCCACGTACTGAGACCCCACACGATCAGGCTGTAGCCGAACATCATGGTGCTGAAGCGCCAGACCACGCCCTTGCGCAGGACGCCCCCGGCGCGCCGCCGGTCGACGCGGAGCTCCGGCTCCACCGCCGACAGCGGCGCGGGGAGCCACACCCGTATGGCCACCACGACGAAGACGCCGAGCGCCGCCGTCGAGAAGAACGCCGAACGCCAGCCGAAAACGGCGATCAGGGGCGCGACGAGGAGCGGCGTGAGGACCCCGGCGAGGGCGTTCGAGCTCATGATCACGCCGTTGGCACCCATCCGCTCGGCCGGTGTCGTCCGCTCCACGAGGACCTTCATCGAGGCGGGCGGGAAGACGCCTTCGGCGGCGCCGAACGCGAACCGCATCAGCAGCAGGACGCCGAACGACCAGGCGAAGCCGGTCAGCGCGGTGAACACCGACCAGGACAGCAGGGCCCAGAGCATGACCCGCTGGGCGCCGTGCCGGTCGGCGAGCAGCCCGCCGGGGATCTGGCACAGGGCGTAGGCGAGGAAGAACGCCGAGACGATCAGGCCCTGTTCCCCGCGGCCCACGTCGAACTCGTCGCCGATGGAGGGCAGGGCCAGGTTGATGACGAGCCGGTCGGCGTAATCGACCAGCCAGGCGGTGAACAGCAGGACGATCGTGATCCGGACGGTTCTGCGAACGGGTTGAGGGGGCGGAGCAGACACGCGGCACTCCTTCGACTCCGGGCGGCCGAAGTCGGGACTGGGAATCGGCCGGAAGTGCCCCTACGATCCGGTCCGTGACAGGAATCCCCGGAGAATTGCAGGAAAACATCTTGGAAGGAGCCGTGGTCCCCGATTCCCGCGGGACCCGCACGTCTGCTCCGTTCTCCGAGTTGGACCTGGCCCTCGTCGACGCGCTCCAGGCCGCCCCCCGCGCCTCGTGGTCCCGGATCGGCCGGGCGCTCGGCGTGGACGCGACCACGGCGGCCCGCCGGTGGGAGCGGCTGCGCGCGGGCGGTCTGGCCTGGGTCAGCGCGTACGACTCCGCGAAGGCGACGACCGTCGCCTACGTCGAGGTCAGGTGCCGGCCCCGGGCCGTGGAATCCGCCGGCGCCGCCCTGGCCGACATGCCCTGGGTCTTCAGCGTCGACGAGACGGCCGGCGACTTCGACCTCCTGGCCTCGGTCGTCGCGGCCGACCTGCCCTCCCTCGGCCGCTCGGTGCACGGTCTGATCGGCGGCCTGAAGGGCGTACGGTCCACCCGCACACGCCTCGGCATCACCCTGTACAGCGAAGGCGGCGACTGGCGCATGCGGGCCATGGAACCGTCCGGCGACACGGAACTCTCCGCCCCGCGCACCTCGCACCCGACTCCGTACAGCGCCCACATGCACCACCGGCCGCCGCCCGAGGACCAGGCACTCCTCGAAGCCCTCGGCCGCGACGGGCGCCTCGGCTACACCGACCTGGGCGCCGCGACCGGCATGAGCGAACACACCGCACGCCGCCGACTCCAGCGGATGATCCGGGACCGGGACATCACCTTCCGCTGCGACCTGGCCCATCCCCTCGCCGGGCTGTCGACGGTCGTGCTCTACCGCACCGCGGTCCCCCATACCCACCTCGAGGCCACGGGCAACGCGCTGGCCCGGAGGGAGGAGGTGCGTCTGGCCGTGTCCGTCAGCGGCTCCGACAACCTCCTCGTCATGGTCTGGCTGCGCGGCCTGCACGCCATCGACCCCTTCGAGGCGCACCTCGCGGAACGCTTCCCGCATCTGAAGGTCAGCGACCGCACCGTCTTCCTCCACACCCGCAAGCGCATGGGCCGGCTCCTCGACACCACCGGCCGCGCCGTCGGGCACGTCCCCTTCTCCCTGCCGCAGGTCTGACCTCGCGCCCTCACCGGCCTGATAGGTATGTTCGTAAGAACATAGGCGGATGTCGATGGAGACGTCCGCGACGACCGGGAGGACCAGAGCCGACATGAGCGATTCCCGAGGCCCCGCACGCTGCTGCATGCCGACGGGCGGCGGTCCGGCGGCCGCTTCCGTGACCGTGCCCCTGACCGCGGCGCCGGACCGGATACGCGACGAGCGGAGGATGGTGTCGCTGCCGGGCGGTGAGTTCCTGATGGGCACGGACGACGCCGAGGGGTTCGCCGGGGACGGCGAGGGACCGGTGCGGGCCGTGCGGCTCGACCCGTTCCGCATCGACGCGTACGCGGTGACCAACGAGCGGTACGCGGCCTTCGTCTTCGCCACCGGGTACCGCACCGACGCCGAACGCATCGGCTGGTCGTACGTGTTCGCCGGATTTCTGCCGGCGACCCTGCGGCGCGGTGCGCCCCGGCCGGAGCGCACCCCCTGGTGGTGCGGAGTGCGGGGCGCGGCCTGGGACCGGCCGGAGGGGCCGGGCAGCACGCTGGAGGGGCGCGGTGACCACCCGGTCGTGCACCTGTCCTGGAACGACGCCGCCGCGTACGCCGCGTGGGCGGGCAAGCGGCTGCCGACCGAGGCCGAGTGGGAGTACGCCGCCCGCGGGGGTTTTGAGCAGCGGCGTTACCCCTGGGGCGACGAGCTCGACCCCGACGGCGACTACCGCTGCAACATCTGGCGTGGCACCTTCCCGGCGAAGAACACCGCCGCCGACGGCTACCGCGGCACGGCGCCCGTAGACGCCTTCGAACCCAACGGCTTCGGCCTGTACAACACCTCGGGCAACGTCTGGGAGTGGTGCGCAGACTGGTGGAGCACGGACCACGGATCCGCCCGGCCGCTGGTCAACCCCCAAGGCCCGCGCGGCGGTTCGGACAAGGTGATGCGCGGCGGCTCGCACATGTGCCACGTCTCGTACTGCAACCGCTACCGCGTCGCGGCCCGGACCGCCAACAGCCCGGACAGTTCCAGCGGGCACGCGGGTTTCCGCTGTGTTGCACCCCTGTGAAGACTCTTGACACCGTCCGGGCAGCGGGTGAATCTGAGCGAAGCTAGGTTCCTGAGAACATAAGAGGTTCGGATGCAGCTCGACTACGTGATCCTCGGTGCGCTGGCACTTCGCCGTCTGTCCGGCTACGACCTGCGTCGCTGGATGGAGGGTCCGGGCCGGTACATCGGCTACGGCGTCAAGCTGCCGCAGATCTACCGCCGGCTCGGCACCCTGGTGGAGCGCGGCTGGGTGGACTTCGAGGTCGACCCACGCGAGGGCCGCCCGGACGCCAAGGTCTACCGGCTCACCGAGCAGGGCAAGGAGGCGTTGCTCGCGTGGGCGCGTTCCCCGTACGAGCCGTCGCTGCGTCCCATGGACCCGGAGTTCAAGCTGCGCTTCGTCTTCGCCGGGCAGCTCGACCCCGAGATCGCCCTGGACGTCGTTCGCACCGAGCTGGCCCACCGGCTCAAGCACGACGCACTGAGCGCCGCCGTGCCCGTCTCCGCCGAGTACGAGCCGCAGATCGACGGGCTCGACGCGGACTGGGCCCGAGAGGTGCACACCATGGCCCACGAGCACGGTTACGCGTTCACGGCCTCCTACATCGCCTGGCTCCAACTGACCGAGGCCCGTCTGGTGGCGCGGCTCGGCCGCTGACCCCGCCATACCTGCACAACCCCAACACCGCATACCGCTTCAGCGACTCGTGGCGAGCCGGACCGCCACGTGGCGGTCCCCCCTTGCCCGATCCCCTCCAGGGAGCCGTACATGCGCATCATCTACGTCGACGTGGACACCCTCCGCGCCGACCACACCACCCCGTACGGGTATCACCGGCCCACCACCCCTAATCTGCAAAAGCTCGCCGACAAATCCGTCACCTTCGACCGCTACTACTGCTCCGACTCCCCGTGCCTGCCTTCGCGAACCGCCCTGACCAGCGGTCAGTTCGGCATCACGAACGGGGTGATCGGGCACTTCGGCCCGGCCGCGCAGTTCCGGCTCGACGCCGGGCACGGCCCCGAGCCCGACCGGCCGCTGCTGGGCCAGCGCCTCGGCTTCGGCGGGTACTACACCGCCGCCGTGTCGGTCTTCGCCGAACGTCATCGCGCGTACTTCTTCCACGCCAACTTCCGCGAGTCGATCCGCGCCACCGACCGGATGGGCGACGAGGAGGCGCACGACGTCAACCGTGCCGCGATCGACTGGCTGCGCCGACACGCGGACGACGACAACTGGTATCTGCACCTGACCTATTGGGACCCGCACACCAACTACACACAGCCCGCCGAGTGGACCGAGAAGATGGCCGCCTCGGGGCCCGTGCAGTCCTGGCCGGACGAGGAGACGATCGCCGCGCACGCCGAGGTGTACGGTCCGCGCAGCGCTCTCGATCTGCACTACTCGATCAGCGGCGCGGGCACCTCGCCCGTCCCCCACAACATGCCGGACGCGATCCGTTCCCGCACCGACTTCGAGCACCTGATCAACGGCTTCGACGGCGCCATCTCCTACTGGGACCACCACTTCGGCCAACTCCTCGCCGCCCTAGAGGAGTTGGGGATCGCCGAGGAGACCGCGGTGATCGTCAGCGCGGACCACGGGGAGTCCTTCGGCGAGCTGGGCTCGTACGCCGAACACGGGCACGCGAGCGAGCCCGTCCAACGCGTCCCGCTGATCGTGCACTGGCCGGGGCTCACCGACGACCTGCCCGACGACGCCCGCCGCAACGACGCCCTGCTCTACAACATCGACCTCGCCCCGACCCTGTGCGAACTGCTCGGCATGGACGTCCCGGCCGGCTGGCAGGGGAGGTCTTTCGCGCCCGCGGTCCGCGGCGAGACGATCGACTCGCGCGAATACCTCGTCCTCGGGCACGGCGCCCACACCTACCAGCGTGCCGTCCGCACCCGCGACCACCTCTATCTGCGCACCTACCACCCCGGCAGCTTCCGTACCGAATGGGAGCAGCTCTTCGACGTCACCAAGGACCCATACCTGACACGGGGCTTGATAGACGAAGATCCGGAACTCGCCGCCCGGATGCGGTCGCATCTCGCCGAGTGGTGGCACGAGCACGCGGGCCGCCCCGGCGCCCTGCCCGACCCCATGCAGACCACCCTGCAGACCGGACCCACGTACTACAACGACCCCGTCCGCTACGCCGCGCACCTGCGCGCCACCGACCGCGCCCACCTCGCCGACGACCTGGAGCAGCGCCTCGCCACGCTGAACATCCCCGTGTCCTGGCACGCCCCCGACCGGCCGCGCACCGCCGAGCTCCTCGCACGCTGGGTCCACCTGCTGCAGACCCGCGACCAGCGCGCATCCACCCAGCAGGACGGCTGATCCTCCCACCCTCGCACATACCCCGCACCGGCGAAGGAGCCGTGATGCCGACCGACGCCGTACCACCGGTGCCTCCCGCACCGTCGCATGCCGCCCCGCCGCTCACGAAGGCGCCACCACCCGGGGCTGCCCGCCGGTGGCGACAACTCGCCCTCCTGGGCGGGCTGCTGAACGTGGACAACAGCGAGTCCAGTGTCCAGTCCGTCCTCTTTCCCGCGCTGCGCGCCTCGCTCGGACTTCCGCTCGCGGCGCTCGGCCAGCTGGTCGCCGCGAGCAAGCTGATCACCGTCGTCGCCGGTCCCCTGTGGGTGGTCCTGGCCCGCCGGTGGCCGCGCAAGAACGTCCTCGCCTTCTGCTGCGGCTTCTGGGGTGTGTGGACCGCGGCCATGGGTCTGGCCCAGAACTTCGTCCAGCTCCTCGTCCTGGCCACTATCGCCTCTGCCGGGATCGCGGGCGGCGGACCGCTCGTCAACGGCCTGGTCGCCGACCTCTTCGACGACGCCGACCGCGGCCGCGCGTCCGGCGTGCTGTACGGCATCGCCGCGCTGGGCCTGGGGATCACGGGCCCGCTGCTCGGCCTGCTCTCGGACGTGGAGAACGGCTGGCGGTACGGGTTCTTCGCCTCCGGCGCCGTCCAGGTGGTCTTCGGCGTGCTGATCCTCGCCTTCCTCCGCGATCCGGGCATCGGCGCCACGGACGGCGCGGGCTCCGGAGCGGCCGCCGTGGCCCGGCTGACCCGGGCGCAGTTCCGCGGCCTGCTGCGCAACCGCACCCTGCTGCTGATCTGCGTACAGCGCCTGACCACCGGGCAGTTCATCCTGATCAGCTTCGGGGTGACCTTCCTGGTCGACGAGCGCGGCTTCAGCAACGCCACCGCCTCCCTGGTGACACCGGCCGTCACCGTCACCTACCTGCTCGGCACGTTCCTCGGCGGCTTCGTCGGCGACCGGGTCCACCGGCGCCGCCCGCGCACCGGCCGGATCGCGGCCATGCAGACCGCGATCTTCGTCTACGCCGTGGTCGCCTACGCCGCCACCCAGATCGACTGGGGCCCGATATGGGCGTACATGCTGGTGTTCGCCCTCGTGGGCGCCGCGCAGAGCGTCACTCCCGGCATCAACCGGCCGGTGGTGATGTCGGTGGTGCTGCCCGAACTGCGCAGCGCGGCCTTCGCGTTGATGCTGTCCGTCGAGGCCGCCGGGTGGGCGATCAGTTCCCTCCTGGTCGGCTACCTCGGCGACGCGTTCGGCCTGCAGACGGCATTCCTGTGGCTGGCCGTCGTCCTCATGCTGGCCAACGGCGCCCTGGTCACGCTGCTCTACCGGCCCTACGTGCGCGACGCCGAGGCCGTCCGGGACGAACTGGCCCGCCGTGCCGCCGCCGGGGGAACGCAACGAGCATGACCGCCCTCACCGAGACCCTGCACACGGAGAACACCTCATGAGCACCCGCTCCACCCGCCCCAACTTCCTGATCCTCATGCCGGACCAGCTACGCGCGGACGCGGTCGGCACCTTCGGCAACCCGCACGCGAGCACACCGCACCTCGACGCGCTCGCCGCAGGCGGCACCCGCTTCACCAACGCCTACGTCCAGCACCCGGTCTGCTCGCCCAGCCGCGCCTCGATCCTCACCGGCTGGTACCCGCACACCGCGGGTCACCGCACCCTCACCCACCTGCTCAAGGACCACGAGCCGAACCTCCTGCGCATCCTCAAGGACGCGGGCTACCACGTCACTTGGGCCGGAATGCGCGGCGACACCTTCGCGCCCGGCGTCACCGAGTCCAGTGTCGACGAGTACGGCTTCTCGACCTGGCCCACCCGGCTGTACGACGGGGACTACCCGGAGGGCGTCTGGTCCCGCCTGTTCTACCGGGGCCGAGTTCCCGACGACGGCGGGATCGACCCCGACGAGGCCGCGGTGCGCACCGCCGAACAGTGGCTGCGCGAGCCCCCGCGGGACAAGCCCTGGGTGTTGTTCGTGCCGCTGGTGGCGCCGCACTGCCCGTTCCAGGTGGAGGAGCCGTGGTTCTCCCGGTTCGACCGCGACGCGGTACCCGACCCGGCCCCGCCCGGCGACCCCTCCGGCGAACCGCGCTATCTGCGCGCCGTCCGCGAAGCCCACGGCCTCGACAAGGTCGCCCCCGAACAGTGGCGCGAGGTAGTCGCCACCTACTACGGCATGGTCTCCCGCCTCGACGACCAGATCGGCCGCATCAACAGGGCAGTTGAGCAGGCGGGCGCAGCCGACTACACCGTCACTCTCTTCTTCGCCGACCACGGCGAATACCTCGGCGACCACGGGGTGATCGAGAAGTGGCCGTCCGCGCTGCACGACTGCATCACCCGCGACCCGCTGATCATCAGCGGTGCCGGGCTCGGCGAAGGCGGCCAGGAGTGCGACGCGATGGTGGAGATGATCGACGTCCTGCCCACCGTGCTCGACCTCGCGGACGTGCCCGCACCCCACCGCCACTTCGGCCGCAGCCTGCTGCCACTACTGCGCGACCCGACGGCGCCACACCGCGAACTCGCCTTCACCGAGGGAGGATTCGCCGTCGCCGAGGAACCGCAGATGGAGCGCGCGGACTTCCCCTACGACCTCAAATCCGCGCTCCAGCACCAGGATCCGTCCCTCGTGGGCAAGGCCGTCGCCGCCCGGGACCAGGAGTGGACATACGTGTGGCGCCTGTACGAGCCGCCCGAGCTGTACCACCGGTCCGAGGACCCGCACGAGCGCACCAACCTCGCGGGACGGCCCGAACACGCCGCGGTGGAACGGTGCCTGCACGACGCGGTATTGCGCTGGCTGGTGGAGACCTCCGACGTCATCCCGGCCGACCCCGACCCCCGCCGGCCCGACGTGGCCCTGCCCGCCCCGGCCGCACCCGCCCAGTCCTGAACGAGACCCGCAGCCGCTGTGCCCTCCGGAGCATGCTTGGCATAGCCGTCGGAGCCAGCCCCTCGGATCGCGACCAGATTGAGCTGAGCGCGGACCTGCTCGGCGGTGGTGAAGCGTTGCTCAGCGGGCGTCGGGACGTGCGGGTTCTGTTCGAGGAGGGGACAGGCGTCCTCGATGGCGTTGCGGATGGCGCCGCGGCTGACACCGGATAGAGCGGCCCGACCGGCACGGACGCCGCGAACACCTTTCGAGCCGGTGGAACTCGGCGTCAGCTTCCGGGCGCCTGCGCAGCAACCACTCAATCGAGTAGGGCGAGAGGTAGGATAGGTAGCATGAGTGAGACTACTGGCAAGTACTCGATCACGATGCCCCGCGATATCGCGGAGGCCGCCCGCGCTCGCGGTGGCCCTTCCGGCCTGTCCGCCTACGTCGCCGCCGCCGTCGCTCGCCAGATCGAACGCGACAACCTCAACGAACTCATCACCGTCGCCGAAGCTGAGCACGGCACTATCACCGATGAGGAGGTCCAGGCTCTGCGCGATCAACTCCACCAGGCACAGGCGCAGGGCGGGGCGAACGCCGCGTGACCCGCTCCCCCGCCCCCGCGCCGGGTGGCACCCTCGTCCTGGACAGCGAAGGGCTGGCCAAGGCCGTGCTGCGTGATCGCACGGTCACCGCGTGGCTGGCCCTCGCCCGCGCCGACGACCTGCGAGTGATCACGTCCGCGGCCACCCTCGTAGAAGTGGTCCACCCCCGGATTAACCGCCCGGCCTTGGAATGGACGCTGTCCCGCCTCGTGGTCGAGCCGGTCACCGAGCCGATCGCCCGCCACGCCGGCACACTGCTCGCCGATGCCGGGTTGCACGGGCACAAGTACGCCATCGACGCCATGCTCAGCGCCACCGCCCTCGCCGCACCCGGCCCCGTCACCATCCTCACCTCCGACCCGGAGGACATCGCCGCACTGTGCGGCGCACGCGCCACCGTGATCAAGATCTGAGCAGTGAGCTGCCCCGCACTCAGCAGCAGCCGACTCGAATGGCCTGAGGTGTTGTCGAGGAGATCGACTGAATCGCGTGGGCCGAAGGAGACGCGCAATACCTGGACCCGCCCAAAGGCTCACCGCTGTTACCGGAAATCCCCACGCCCCGCGCCCAGGACCTCGAGCCGTCCATCCGCGGCTTGAGCCCCTACAGGCCCGCCTATTTCCGCAAAGTCAAACCTCGGGAACTGCACCTACCATCCAGCATGACCTGCACGATCAGCCACCTGACGCCTCATCAGGGCGAGCGTCATTTGAGCGTCACGAGCGTCGTTTCAGCGTCGAGATATCGCCCGTAACGCCCACAGCGCGCATAGCGCACACCACCTGAACCTGCAGGTCAGACGGCCTTTACGGCCGGTTCAAGGATCGCGACGCACTCCACGTGATGCGTCATCGGGAACAGGTCGAACGCCCGCAGCGTCCGTACCCGGTAGCCGCCCTCGCGGAAGTAGCCCAGGTCGCGGGCGAGCGCGGCGGGGTCGCAGGCCACGTAGGCGATGCGGCGGGCGCCCAGCTTCGTCAGGTGGCGGACCGTCTGCTTGCCCGCGCCCGCGCGCGGCGGGTCGAGGACGATCAGGTCGACCTCGGTGATGCCGGTGCGCGGCAGGGTGGCCTCGACCTTGCCCTGTTCGATGCGGACGCGGTCGAAGGCGGCGAGGTTGTGGCGGGCGTCCTCGACGGCTCGCTTGCCGGACTCGATGCCGAGGACCGCGCCCTTGTCGCCGACCCGGTCGGCGATCGCGCCGGCGAAGAGGCCCACGCCGCAGTAGAGGTCGAGGGCCGTGTCGCCCTTACGCGGGGTCAGACCCTGCATGACCGCCAGCATCAGTGTTTCGGCCGCCTTCGGGTGGACCTGCCAGAAGCCGCCGTTGCCGACGCGGTACGTGCGGTTGTCGGCGCGCTCGCGGACGAAGGGGCGGCCGTGCACCCGGTGGACGCCGCCGTCCTGCTCGGCGATCCGCAGGACCGAGACCGGCTTGTCCAGCTCCACGAGGGGCAGGCGCGCGCCCGGCTTCGGTTCCAGGATGACCTGGCGGTCCTGGGAGCCCGTCGCCGCGATCGCCTCGACCGACGCCATGCCGGACCAGTCGTGCTTCTCGATGCCGAGCTCGGAGACCCCGGGGGCGGCGATCATGCAGTGCTCGATGGGCTCGACCTCGTGCGAGCGGTGGCGGCGCAGGCCCGCGTTGCCGTCGGGGTCGATCGCGTACTGGACGCGCGTGCGCCAGGCCGGGACCTCGCCGGCGGGCAGCTTGTCGCCCTCGGCCGGGACCACCGTGCCGTCCCAGCCGGCCTCCTCGGGGGTGAGGCCCGCGAGGCGCTGGAGCTGCTCGGCGATGACCTCGCCCTTGAGGCGGCGCTGGGCGCCCGGCTTCGCGTGCTGCCAGTCGCAGCCGCCGCAGCGGCCGGGGCCGGCGTAGGGGCAGGGGGCCTCGACGCGGTCCTTGGAGGCGTCGAGGACCGTCACGGCGTCCGCGCGCAGGAAGCGGGACTCCTCGTCGCCGTCCGTCACGCGCGCGATGACCTTCTCGCCGGGCAGCGTGTGCCGGACGAAAAGGACCCGTCCCTCGGCCGTGCGGGCGACGCAGTGGCCGCCGTGCGCCACGGGGCCCACTTCGACCTCGTACTCCTGCCCGATGAGGGAGGCCGCCTGCGATCCCTCCTTCGAGTTCCCCGCCTGCGATTTCTTCGGTTCTGCCTGCATGGCGGGGTGACTCCACAACGTAAGGGGGTATCGGCCGAAGGAAACGGCCGGACAACAGCCCACCAGTCTACGTGGGTGTTGTCCGGCCGCTCACCAGCAGGACGCCTCAGCTCTTGTTGCTCGGCTCCTTGGGGCGCTTCTCGACCGGCCCCCGCCGCACCGCACCCGGCGCGTTCCACTCCGAGCGCTTCCTGGCCCGCTTCTTCGCGGCCTCGGAGGAGTCGAGCTGGTAGGGGACGGAGGTGACCATCACGCCCGGCGTGAAGAGCAGCCGGCCCTTGAGCCGCAGGGCGCTCTGGTTGTGCAGCAGGTGCTCGTACCAGTGGCCCACCACGTACTCCGGGATGATCACACTGACCACGTCGCGCGGGCTCTCCTTACGGAGGCCCTTGACGTACTCGATGATCGGGCGGGTGATCTCGCGGTAGGGCGAGTCGAGGATCTTCAGCGGGACGTGGATGCCGCGCCGCTCCCACTCGGTCCGCAGGGCCTTGGTCTCCACCGGGTCGACGTTGATGCTCAGCGCTTCGAGCGTGTCCGAGCGCATCAGCTTGGCGTAGGCCAGGGCGCGCAGCGTCGGGCGGTGGATCTTGGAGACCAGGACGATGGAGTGCACGCGCGAGGGGCGCACGCTGTCCTCGGAGGGGGTGTCCGGGGCCGCGATCTCCTCGGCCACGCGGTCGTAGTGACGGCGGATCGCGGACATCGTCGCGTAGAAGATCACCATGCCGAGCAGGGCGACCCACGCGCCGTGCGTGAACTTGGTGACGAGTACGACGACCAGGACCATGCCCGTGAAGAAGGCGCCGAAGGTGTTGATCGCCCGCGAGCGGATCATGTGGCGCCGCTTGGCCTGGTCCTTCTCGGTGCGCAGATGGCGGTTCCAGTGCCGGACCATGCCGATCTGGCTGAGCGTGAAGGAAACGAAGACGCCGACGATGTAGAGCTGGATCAGGCGGGTCGAGTCCGCGCCGTAGATGACGACGAGGAGCGCCGCGGCGCCCGCGAGCAGCACGATGCCGTTGGAGAACGCGAGCCGGTCGCCGCGGGTGTGCAGCTGGCGCGGGAGGTAACGGTCCTGCGCGAGGATCGAGCCGAGCAGCGGGAAGCCGTTGTAGGCCGTGTTGGCCGCGAGGAAGAGGACGAGGGCGGTGGCGGCGGCCAGGACGATGAACAGGAAGCTGCCGTTGCCGAAGACTGCCTCGGCGACCTGGGAGATCACCGGGTTCTGCACGTAGTCGGAGCCGACCGGAACGCCGTTGTGGAAGAGGTCCTTGCCCGGATACTCGGCCATGCGGACCTTGGTCATCATGGCGAGCGCGATGATGCCGCAGAACATCGTCACGGCCAGGGCGCCCATCAGGGCCAGGGTGCTCGCCGCGTTCTTGCTCTTGGGCTTGCGGAAGGCCGGGACGCCGTTGCTGATCGCCTCGACGCCGGTGAGCGCGGCACAGCCGGAGGAGAAGGCCCGCAGGAGCAGGAAGACCAGGGCGAAGCCCGCGAGGCCGCCGTGCTCGGGTTTGATCTCGTAGTCCGCGGTGGGCGCCTTCATCGTCTCGTCCAGGACGATGCCCCGGAAGGCCCCCCAGGCGATCATGATGAAGACGCCGGCCACGAAGACGTAGGTCGGGATGGCGAAGAGCTTCCCCGACTCCTTCACGCCGCGCAGGTTCATCACCGTCAGGAGCACGATGACGGCGACGGCGCAGAGAACCTTGTGCTCGACGACGAACGGGATCGCCGAGCCGAGGTTCTCGATGCCCGAGGAGATCGACACCGCCACGGTCAGGACGTAGTCGACGAGCAGCGCGCTCGCGACGGTGAGTCCGGCCTTGGGGCCGAGGTTGGTGTTGGCGACTTCGTAGTCACCGCCGCCGCTCGGGTAGGCGTGCACGTTCTGCCGGTACGAAGCGACGACGGTGAACATCAGCACGACGACCCCGACGGCGATCCAGGGGCTGAAGTGGTACGCCGACACACCCGCGATCGAGAGGACAAGGAGCACTTCTCCCGGCGCATAGGCCACGGAGGAGAGCGGGTCGGACGCGAACACGGGTAGAGCGATGCGCTTCGGCAGGAGGGTTTCTCCGAGCCGGTCGCTGCGCAGTGCGCGCCCGATGAGGATCCGTTTGGGCACGTCGGTCAGTTTGGACACGCAGAGGATCGTAAGCGTTGTGGTGGGGGCCCGCCCACCCACCACCCCCTAACCGCCCCGGTTAGCCGCGACGCGCCGCCGGGGGCTGTGCCGGATCCCCGGAAAGCGGACGCCGATCGGCGGCTTGCGGTGTCCCGGGCGTCTGCCGCTCTCCGTGGGCCCCGTGGGCCCCGTGGGCCCCGTAGCGCTCGGCCGCCCGCTCCTCGGCGCGGCGGATCGCGCGGGACGGCCACCAGGTGGCGCGCCCGAGCAGCAGCAGCGCCGCCGGCAGAATCATGACGCGAATCACGAAGGCGTCCAGCAGGACGGCCGCCGCCAGGACGAAGCCCATCTGCTTCATCTCCAGGATGTGCAGCATCACGAAGCTCGCGAAGACGGTGACCATGACGATCGCGGCGCTGGTGACGACCTTGGCCGACGAGCTGATGCCCTGGATGACGGCCTGCCGGGTGGGTACGCCGTTCAGCGCGGCCTCCCGGATCCGGCTGACCACGAACACCTGGTAGTCCATCGAGAGCCCGAAGAGGATCACGAAGAGGAAGAGCGGCACGCGCGAGGAGATCCCGCCGAGCGAGACGAACGAGAGCAGTTCCTCGGCCCACTTCCCCTGGAAGACCAGGACGAGCAGTCCGAGCGCGGACGCGGCGGAGAGCAGGTTGAGCACGATGCCGAGCAGTCCGAGGACGATCGAGCGGAACGCGAAGACCGTCATGGCGAAGGTCATCAGGAGCAGGAAGCCGAGGACGAGCGGCAGTTTCTGGTTCTGGTGCGCCACGTAGTCGGTGCCGCGCGGCACTTCGCCGGTGACGGCGGTCTCGACGCCGGGCAGCTTGCCGACGGTCGCGGGGAGGTGGTCGTGGCGGAGGTGGTCGAGGGAGGCGACGGCCTTGTCGGAGTATGTGGCGTGCGGGGCGTTGAGCTCCAGTGTGGTGGTCCTGCGGTCCTTTGAGGAGCGCAGGAGCGGGGCCCCGGAGGGGTGCGAGAAGAGCGGATCGGCCGCAGCCCTGCGGTCGAGGTCGCGCAGCGCCTGACGCACTTCGGCGGCCTGCGAGGCCTCGGCGCGCACCACGACCAGGTGCCGGACGCGCTGCTCGGGGAAGGCGTCGAGCAACCGGTCGTACCCCTGCATCGCCGGGATGTCGCGCGAGAAGCTGTCGCGCGCCGGGTCCTTGAGGTTCATGTCCAGCGCGGGCAGCGCCAGACCGAGCATGACGAGGACGGAGAGGCACAGGGTGAGCGCGGGGCGCTTGCGGGCCGGCGTGAGCAGCGCGTTCCAGGCCCGTCCGGGCTTCTTCTCCTCGTACGTCTTCACCGGCTTGCCCAGGGTCAGCCGCTTGGCCGCCCGGCGTTCCGCGCGCTCGCCGAGCTTGACGAGGAGCGCCGGCAGTACGGTCACCGAGCTGACCACGGCGACGGCCACGACCAGGATGGTGCCGGTCGCGAGCGAGTCGAAGATGACGTCACCGGCGAGGTAGAGGGCGGCGGTGGAGACGATGACCGCGAGCCCGGAGACCACGATCGCGCGGCCGGCCGTGGCCGCGGCGGCCTCGACCAGGGCCGCGGAGGTGAGGCGCCCGCCGGCGCGGGCCCGCTCCTCGCGTTCGCGCTTGAGGTAGAAGAGCGTGTAGTCGACGCCGACCGCCATGCCGATGAGCAAGATCATGTTCATCCCGACGCCGGTGTCCGGCAGCAGGTGCGAGGCCAGCATCGCCAGGCCCATGGTCGCCATGATCGAGGTGACGGCGAGCAGCAGCGGTACGCCGACCATGACGACGGAGCCGAAGACCAGGGCGAGCGTGATCAGCGTGACGGGGAGCGTGATCGCCTCGGAGAAGGCGAGGTCCTTGCCGCGCTGCTCGTTGACGCCCTGGCTCACCGATGCGGCGCCGGTCTCCTCGATCACCAGGTCCGGGTGGGCCTTCGCGGCCTTCTCGGTCTCGGCCCGCAGCGGGACGACGTTCTTCTTGCCGTCCTGGTCGGGGCCGTCGAGCTCCACCTGGATGCGCAGGACCCGTCCGTCGGCCGACTTCACCGGTGCCGCCACCGAGGCGACTTGTGGCAGTGACTTCATCCGGGCGGTGATGTCCTCGACGGCCGCGTCGGCTGCCGCCTTGTCCAGCGCGCCTTTCCCGGCACGGACGAGTACCTGCTCCGTGGGCCGCAACTGGACGCCGCCCTCGGTCGCGAGGGCCTCCGCACGGCCCGCCTCGCCGACGCGGTAGTCCTCGCTGCTCGCGCTGTTCATGCCCGCGGCGATGCCGCCTCCCAGGCAGAGCACCACGAACACCAGCCAGCCGATGATCGCCCGCCCCGGATGCAGTGCGCTCCATCTGGCCACGCGCACCGTGGCCGATCGCTTCCTCATGACCATCCCCGCCCCTTCGCCGTCGTCCGGCGTCATCCAGTCCTTCATGTGTAAGTGGAGACTGACAGGTGAAGGAACGAGCCGTCAACTGTCATTCGAAGCCGTGAGGGGTTGGACCGGTCGCGGATTGACAGCGGTTCCCGTCATGCGTAAGTCTGGGCTGACAGGTTTCGGGACCAGCGCAAAGGCGGGCCATGGACAGCGAAGAGCTGCTCGCCTTCCTCTCCGCCGTGGGCCATGCCCAGCGGATCCGCATCATCACCGAGCTCGCCCCGGGGCAGCTGTACGTCAGCGAACTGGCGCGGCGGCTCGGTGTCTCCCGCCCCCTGCTCTACATGCACCTCGAACGCCTGGAGAAGGCCGGTCTCGTCGTCGGCCGCCTGGAGCTCTCCGACGACGGCAAGGCGCTCAAGTACTTCGAACTGGCGCCCTTCGACGTGCGCCTGAACGTGGACACGATCCTCGCGGCCGTCCGGCAGGACGCGTCCGACGAGACAGGACAGCACTCACCTGAGGGGTCTTAATGGACGACGTGATCATCCCGGTCGCCTTCTTCCTGATACTCGCCGGCGCGGTCGTGTCGGTCGCCTACTTCCAGTCGCAGCGCAACCGCGAGCGCGACCGCCAGTGGGCCGAGGCGATGGAGCAGTACCGCGAGGTCGTCGAGCGCGCCAGGTCCGAGCAGGAAGCGGCGCGGTTGCAGATCGTCGAGCTCAGCTACCGGCTCAAGAACGTCGAGGGCCTGTTGCGCAGCGTGGACTGAGAATCCGGGGCGGCAACCGGGACCGGCAGGTGCACGGGGGTGCCCTCCGCGGACCGTGCGTGTGTAGCTTGGGCGTCGGTCTGAGACGCTTTGACCGTTCAACCTGAGCAACCTGAGCAAAAAGTATTGACACAGCCGGAAGGACGGGCGTGCACATCGTCATCATGGGCTGCGGGAGAGTCGGTTCCGCTCTCGCGCAGACCCTGGAACAACAGGGGCACACGGTCGCCGTGATCGACCGGGACCCCACCGCCTTCCGCCGGCTCGGCTCCGGCTTCGGTGGGCGCCGCGTCACCGGCATCGGCTTTGACCAGGACACCTTGCGCGAGTCCGGCATCGAGGAGGCGGGCGCCTTCGCGGCGGTCAGCAGCGGCGACAACTCGAACATCATCGCCGCCCGCGTGGCCCGCGAGATGTTCGGCATCGAGAACGTCGCCGCCCGTATCTACGACCCCCGCCGCGCCGAGGTCTACCAGCGCCTCGGTATCCCCACCGTCGCCACGGTCCGCTGGACCGCCGACCAGATGCTGCGCAGGCTGCTGCCCTCCGGGGCCGAGCCGCTGTGGCGCGACCCCACCGGCGGCGTGCAGCTCGCCGAGGTGCACGCGTCCGAGTCCTGGATCGGCCGCAAGATCAGTGAGCTCCAGGAGGAGACCGGCGTCCGCGTGGCCTTCCTCACCCGGCTGGGCGAGGCGGTCCTGCCGACCTCCCAGACGGTGCTCCAGGAGGGCGACCTGGTGCACGTGATGATGCGCACCGACGAGGTCGAGAAGGTCGAAGCGGCGTTCGCCGAAGGCCCCGAGGAAGGCGGTCACTGATGAGGGTCGCCATTGCCGGAGCGGGCGCGGTGGGACGTTCCATCGCCGGTGAGCTCCTGGAGAACGGGCACGAGATCCTGCTCATCGACAAGGCGCCGACCGCCATCTCGGTCGAGCGCGTCCCGCAGGCGGAGTGGCTGCTCGCCGACGCCTGCGAGATCACCTCACTCGACGAGGCGGCGCTCCAGCGCTGCAACGTGGTGATCGCCGCGACCGGCGACGACAAGGTCAACCTCGTCGTCTCGCTGCTCGCGAAGACCGAGTACGGCGTTCCGCGGGTCGTCGCCCGCGTGAACAACCCCAAGAACGAATGGCTCTTCAACGAGTCCTGGGGCGTCGACGTCGCGGTCTCGACCCCGCGTCTGATGTCCGCGCTCGTCGAGGAGGCGGTGAGCGTCGGTGATCTCGTACGCCTGCTGCGCTTCAGCCACGGCGACGCCAACCTCGTCGAGCTGACGCTGCCGCCCGAGTCGGCCCTCGCGGGCACGCAGGTCGGCGACGTCCAGTGGCCCGAGGACACCTCGCTCGTGACGATCATCCGCGGCACGCGGGTCCTTGCGCCGACGCCCGACGATTCCCTGGAGGCGGGTGACGAGCTTCTCTTCGTGGCGGCGCAGGCGCGCGAGGAGCAGCTGGAGGACCTGCTGTCGGTGCGCAGGGAAGACGTGGCCGGCTAGCTCTGCGCTTTTACGTACGAGAGGGGGCGCCCGGAAGATTCCGGGCGCCCCCTCTCGTACGTGTGCGGCGCGGGCTCAGGCCTGGCGGCGTTCCGCCTCGCGCTCCTTCTCCGCCTTCTCGGCGGCTTCCATCTCCGCGAAGACGTCGATCGGGGCCGGGGCCTTCGCGAGGAAGACCCAGGTCAGCCAGACGGCGAGCAGGAACGGCGGGATCTTCAGGGCGATCAGGACCCAGCCGAACTGGGTCGTGTCCGCCCACCAGTAGAGCGGGAAGAGGATCGCGCACTTGGCGAGAAGGATCAGGCCCCAGGCCCAACTGGCTTTCGTGTACGCCGCCTTGCGGCCCGGGTTGCGGGTCCGCCAGGAGAGGTTCTCCTTGAAGACCGGCCCGAGGATCAGGCCGATCAGCGGGACGCCCGCGATGGCCGTGATGATGTAGGCGAGGGCGAGGCCCAGGGTGTAGAGCATGCCCGGCAGATAGAAGTCCTTGGCATTGCCGGTCATCATCGCGAAGACCACGCCGAAGGCGACACCGAAGACACCGCTGAAGGCGTGCTTGACGGTGTCCTTCATGACCAGGCGGACCACCACGAGCACCAGGGACACCGCGAGGGCCGCGATGGCCGACATGTGCAGGTCTTTGTTGATGGTGAAGATGGTCACGAAGAGAAGGCCGGGGGCGACGGTCTCCACCATGCCCCGCACGCCGCCGAAGGCCTCGAAGAGCGCGGCTTCGGTCACGGCCCGGGAATCGGCGTCCTGATCCGGGGAGCCCTGGTCCGTGGTTCCGTGGTCCGTCGGCTTGTCGAGGGACGTCACCGGCTACTCCCGTCCGAGGGGTCTGAGTTCATATTTCGGGTTGAAGAGCACCCGGCGGCCCCGGCTCATCGAGACCCTGCCGGACGCGATCAGTCTGCGCCCCGGCTCGATCCCCACGATGGAGCGCCTTCCGAGCCACACCACGTCCAGAGCCGCGGAGCCGTCGAACAGCTCCGCCTCCAGGGCGGGGACCCCGGCGCGTGGCCGCAGGGTGACCGTGCGCAAGGTACCAGTAACCGTGACTATCTGGCGGTCCTGGCAGTCCCCGATGCGTGTACACCCAGCCGTCTCGGTGTCTTCGCGCAGCTCCTCCGACTCCAGATCCTCCTGGGAGGAGGACAGCCGGTCGAGCATGCGCCGGAAGCGGCCTGCCGGCTTCTCTGAACCAGGAACAGCACTCATACAGGAAGCGTACCGGGGGTCGCGGACAGCGCCGCAACGGGTGAGCTCATCTGTGCCTATGCCCGCTCAAGCCGGCCACGACCCTTGACTCACCGCTCGAACCTGTAACCCATGCCGGGCTCGGTGATGAAGTGCCGCGGATGCGCGGGATCCGCCTCCAGCTTGCGCCGCAGCTGCGCCATGTAGACGCGCAGGTAGTTCGTCTCCGTACCGTACGAAGGGCCCCAGACCTCCTGGAGCAGCTGCTTCTGGCTGACCAGGCGCCCGGTGTTGCGCACGAGGACTTCCAGCAGATGCCATTCGGTGGGGGTCAGGCGTACGTCGCGTCCGCCGCGGTTGACCTTCTTGGCGGCCAGGTCGACCGTGAAGTCCTCCGTGTCCACCATCACGTCGCCCTCGCCCGCTCCCGCGGGCTCGGCCCTGCGGATGGAGGCACGAAGGCGGGCGAGCAGTTCGTCCATGCCGAAGGGCTTGGTGACGTAGTCGTCGGCGCCCGCGTCGAGCGCCTCGACCTTCTCGTCCGAGCTGTGCCGCGCGGAGAGCACCAGGATCGGGACACGCGTCCAGCCGCGCAGGCCCCTGATGACCTCGACCCCGTCCATGTCCGGCAGACCGAGGTCGAGCACGATCACGTCGGGATGGCGGGCGGCGGCGAGCTGGAGCGCGGTGGCTCCGTCGGGGGCGGCGTCCACCTCGTACTTGCGTGCCTTCAGGTTGATCACGAGGGCGCGGACGATCTGCGGCTCGTCGTCGACCACGAGCACCCTCGTGGAGGTCCTGGGGTCTCCCCCGGGAGAGTGCGGCATGGGTGCCTGCCTTTCGGGCCTTGGGGGCGTGCCGGTGGTGCCAGTGGTGCCAGTGGTGGCAGTCATGAGGTGGCCTGTGCGGAGAGGTCCGGCAGGACCGGGGGTCCGCCCGACGCGGCCCGCAGGGTGAGGACCATGGTGAGGCCCCCGCCCGGGGTGTCCTCCGCCTCCAGCGTGCCGCCCATGGACTCCACGAAGCCGCGTGCGACCGCGAGACCCAGGCCCACGCCCGCGCCGCGCGGGGCGTCGCCGTAGCGCTGGAAGGGCTCGAAGATGCGGTCCTTGGCGGCATCGGGGACGCCGGGGCCACGGTCCACGACACGCAGTTCGACGCGGTCGCCGAGGGCGCTCGCGGAGACCAGGACCGGTTCGGCGTCGAGGCTGTACTTGACCGCGTTCTCGACGATGTTGGCGACCGCCCGCTCCAGGAGTCCCTTGTCGACGGTGACCATGGGCAGCGTCTCGGGGATGTCGAGGTCGGCGCTGCCGTCCGGGACGCCGCCGAGCGCCATCGGGACCACCTCGTCCAGGTCGATCTCGCGGATCAGCGGGGTGACCGTGCCGGTCTGCAGGCGTGACATGTCCAGGAGGTTGCCGACCAGGTGGTCAAGGCGGTCGGCGCCGTCCTCGATGCCTTCGAGGAGCTCGGCCTGGTCCTCCTCGGACCAGGCGACGTCGTCGGAGCGCAGGGAGGAGACGGCGGCCTTGATGCCCGCGAGGGGCGTACGCAGGTCGTGGCTTACGGCGGCGAGCAGCGCGGTGCGGATGCGGTTGCCCTCGGCGAGGGTGCGGGCCTGCTGTGCCTCGTCCTGGAGGCGCCGGCGGTCCAGGACGACGACGGCCTGTGCGGCGAAGGCGGCGAGTACCCTGCGGTCCTCGGCGGGCAGGACCCGGCCGGACAGGGCGAGCGCCATGTGGTCGCCGACCGGCATGTCCACGTCCGCGTCCTCGGGTCGGTCGAGCGGACGGCCGTCGCCGACGCGGCCCGCGCAGGTCCAGGGGGCGACGTCGCCGGCCCGCTCCAGGAGGGCCACGGAGTCCATGCTGAAGGTCTCGCGCACGCGTTCGAGCAGGGCGTCCAGGCTGGTCTCGCCGCGCAGCACGCTGCCCGCGAGGAAGGAGAGTATTTCCGACTCCGCGCGCAGCCGGGCGGCCTGGTGGGTGCGGCGGGCGGCGAGGTCCACCACGGAGGCGACGGAGATCGCGACGCCCACGAAGACGACTATCGCGACGATGTTCTTGGAGTCGGAGATCGTCCACAGGTGCCGCGGCGGCGCGAAGTAGTAGTTCAGGAGCAGCGAGCCGAAGGCCGCCGACGCCAGGGCCGGCAGGAGGCCGCCGAGCAGGGCGGCGGCGACCGTGAGCGTCAGGAACAGGAGCATGTCGTTGGCGAGGCCGAGATCGGCGTCGACATGGGTCAGGAGCAGCGTCAGGAGCGCCGGACCGCCGACGCCGACCAGCCAGCCCCAGATGGACCGGGAGCGCCCGAGCCGTGCCCCGCGCGCCACGGGCAGGCCGCGCCCCTTGGCCACCTCGTCGTGCGTGACGATGTGGACGTCCAGGTCGGGGCCGGACTCGCGGGCGACCGTGGCGCCTACGCCGGGTCCGAAGATGTACTGCCAGGTCTTGCGGCGCGAGGAGCCGAGGACGATCTGGGTGGCGTTGACGCCGCGGGAGAAGTCGAGCAGCGCCGCGGGTATGTCGTCGCCCACCACGTGATGGAAGGTGCCGCCCAGGTCCTCCACCAGCGTGCGCTGGACGGCGAGCTCCTTGGGCGACGCGGCGGTCAGTCCGTCGCTGCGGGCGATGTAGACGGCGAGGATCTCGCTGCCGGAGCCCTTGGCGGCCATCCGCGACGCGCGGCGGATCAGCGTGCGGCCCTCGGGGCCGCCGGTCAGGCCGACGGCGATGCGCTCGCGGGCCTGCCAGGTGGAGCGGATGCCGTGCTCGCCGCGGTACTGCTGGAGGTATTCGTCGACCCGGTCGGCGACCCAGAGCAGCGCGAGTTCGCGCAGGGCGGTGAGGTTGCCGGGCCGGAAGTAGTTGGACAGGGCCGCGTCGACCCGGTCGGGCTTGTAGATGTTGCCGTGCGCCATGCGGCGGCGCAGCGCCTGGGGCGACATGTCGACCAGCTCGATCTGGTCCGCGCGCCGCACCACCTCGTCGGGGACGGTCTCGCGCTGGCGTACGCCGGTGATCGACTCGACGACGTCGCCGAGGGACTCCAGGTGCTGGATGTTCACGGTGGAGACGACGTCGATGCCCGCGGCGAGCAGCTCCTCGACGTCCTGCCAGCGCTTGGCGTTGCGGGAGCCGGGGACGTTCGTGTGCGCCAGTTCGTCCACGAGGGCGACGACCGGGGCCCGCTCCAGGACGGCGTCCACGTCCATCTCGGTGAACAGGGTGCCGCGGTAGTCGAGATCCTTGCGGGGCACCTGCTCCAGACCGTGCAGCATCACTTCGGTACGGGGCCTGTCGTGGTGCTCCACGAAGGCGACCACGCAGTCGGTGCCACGCTCGATGCGGCGGTGCGCCTCGGACAGCATCGCGTACGTCTTGCCGACGCCCGGTGCCGAACCGAGGTATATCCGAAGCTTGCCGCGTGCCATGGCCCCATTGTCTTCCCGAATCCGCTCTGTACGCAGCGTCGACTTTACGACCAACAATTCCCGCGAATCGGACGAAGGTGCGACCGGGAGCGCTCTTTGACGCAACCCTGATGGCGGCGCCCGCGCCATGGCGTCAGCGCTCGACGATCCCGCCGTCGCTCAGTTCGAGGACCCGGTCGGCCAGGTCGAGCAGGCCCGCGTCGTGCGTGGCGACCAGGGCGGTGACGCCCTCGCCGCGCACCACGGCACGCAGCAGCTCCATCACCGCGAGCCCGGTCTCGGCGTCCAGCTGGCCGGTGGGCTCGTCCGCGATGAGCAGGGAGGGCTTGTTGGCGAGCGCGCGGGCGATCGCCACGCGCTGCTGCTGTCCTCCGGAGAGCTCGCCCGGCCGCTGCTCGGCGTGGTCGGCGAGTCCGACGAGGGCGAGCAGCAGCGCGACGCGCTCCTCGCGCGCCCGGGGGTCGGTCTTGCGGAGCCGGAGGGGTACGCCGACGTTCTCGGCGGCGGTGAGGATCGGGATGAGTCCGAAAGACTGGAAGATGAAGCCGACGCGGTCGCGGCGCAGCTCCAGGAGGCCGTCCTCGCCGAGTTCCGCGAGGTCGAGCCCTTCTACGGTGATCTTGCCCGCGTCCGGGGTGTCGAGCCCGCCGACGAGGTTGAGCAGGGTGGTCTTGCCGGACCCCGACCGTCCCTTCAGGGCGACGAGCTCACCGCGCGGGACGGCGAAGGAGACACCGCGCAAGGCGTGCACGGCGGAGGCGCCGCTGCCGTACGTCCGGCGCAGGTCCTCGACGACGACCGCGCTCTCGGCCATGCGCACTCCCCCCGTGCGGCCCCTGTGGGGCCGGGCGCCAGTATGGTCACCGCACGCCCGGCCCGACAAGGTCCGGATCAGCCCGGGTTGTCCGCGTGGGTCAGGGTCTCCCAGGCGACGAACAGGTTGTTGGAGCCTGCCGGGCGGTTGCGCTCGGTGAGCTTCTGGGTGTTGGTCATGGCATGGCCGAGCCGGCTGTGCAGCGCGTTGTAGCCGACCTCCGTGACGGGCCCGAGGCCCCGGTGGACCGAACCGCCGCAGAGCGAGCTCGGCGGGGCCTCGCCCAGTTCGTACTTGGCGTGGAAGCCGAGCCCCTGTCGCAGCCGCTCCCCGACATCCGTCCTGTACAGATCTTCGCCCTGGATACGGCTGGTCTCGGCGACGTGGGAGATCGCGGAGAGGCCGTATCCGGTGTGGGTGAAGTCGCGGCACGTCTCCTGGGTGAGCCCGGTGGTGAAGGTGCCCTGGCCCTGCCAGTACTTGACGATCTTCGCGCGGGTGTCCAGGTTCTGGCTCGGCACGGTCCTGGGCAGCTCGCCGTCGGACGCGAGATAGACGTACGCGGCGGTACGCGTGCGGAACTTCGCCATCGCCTTGTCGTACGCCCCCTTGTCCTCGATGAAGACGGAGATGCCGATGGCGGCCTCCATCATCGACAGCTCCCAGTTGCCGTTGGAGTTGGAGCCGTTGATGATCTCGGGCAGGTAGACGTCGCGCAGCATCGTCGCGAAGCGGCCGGAGTTGGCCCAGCCGCCGGTGTACGTGTGCTTGATGATCTCGGCGGCCCTGGGCCAGGACGAGCCCGCCCAGCCGGTCTGGAGGGGGGCGTTGCTGTTGGTGTGGTCCTTGATGGTGGCGGGCCAGGCGTCCATCAGCTCGATGGACTTCTTGGCGTAGCGCTCGTCACGGGTGATGTACCAGGCGAGAGCCGTGGTGTACGCGGCTATCGCGTCCTCGCGCTCGTCGGTGCAGCCGTAGTCCGGGTCTGAATAGGAGCCGCATTCCACGACCGCGCGGGGCTTGGGCGTGCGCGACAGGGAGGCGTACCTGCTCCCCATCATCTGGTCGTAGGCGCCTTTCCAGGGCTGGGCGCCGGCGTTGACCTTCTCCCTGGTGAAGTCCAGCTGGCCGCGGGAGACGGTGACTCCGGGGTGCACGAAGGTGCCGGGCGCTGCGTCGGCGCGTTCGGCGCCGGGCCAGGCGAGGAGGGCGGCGACCAGGGCGGTCACCACGGTGGCGAGGGTCGCGAGGAGCGGCGTGCGGGGTCTGCGGTGGTGGCGCACGGGTGTGGGGGTGTGAGCCATGCGAAGGCCATCCATTCTCGTATGTGAACTTCAAGTGCCTTTCTGAACACGCGTGTTGGGCCGAGACCATAGGTACGGACCAGGCTTCCGTCAAGGCGTGAAGCCGGGGGTTGCGTACATGAGAAGACGCAGCTCCTGCTCAGGGGGCAGGCGGCGCGGAATCCGGGCTCTCGCCCCAGACGCCGATGTGGTCCGGCTCCTCCGTGAGGCGTACGCGCCCCCGCAGCCCGTACCGCTCGACGTAGTCGCGCGGCAGCTGCAACCGTCCCGCACGGTCCAGAACCGTGAACTCCTCGCCCGTGCCGCCCTGTTCCCGCAGGGTCTCCGTGGAGGTACGGCCGTCCCGGATGCGCACCGTGCGGCGGACCTGTCCGGAGACGAGCGGGTCGTGCGTGACGACCAGGACGGTCGCGCCGAGCTCCTCGTTGGCCCGGCGCAGAGCGGCGAACACCTCCTCGCCGCTGGTCGTGTCCAGCTCGCCGGTGGGCTCGTCGGCCAGGAGCACGCGCGGGGAGTTGGCGGAGGCGACCGCCACGGCGACGCGCTGCTGTTCACCGCCGGACAGCTCGCCGGGCCGCCGGTCGCGGCAGTACGCGACGCCGAGCACGCCGAGCAGTTCGGCGGCCCGCGCCGCGCGCTCGCGGCGGGGCACGCGCGCGTACTTCATCGGCAGCGCGACGTTCTCCAGTGCGGTGAGGTACGGCAGCAGGTTGCGCCCGGTCTGCTGCCACACGAAGCCGACGGTGGCCCTGCGGTAGCCCAGGCGCTCGCGGCGGCCCATGG
This sequence comes from Streptomyces longisporoflavus, assembly GCF_014649775.1. Classification (GTDB taxonomy): domain Bacteria; phylum Actinomycetota; class Actinomycetes; order Streptomycetales; family Streptomycetaceae; genus Streptomyces; species Streptomyces longisporoflavus. Next base: position 335,122 of record NZ_BMTR01000008.1, read on the forward strand.
AGAGCAGATCGTGCCCGGCGACCTTCGCCCGTCCCGCGGTCGGCAGATCCAGCCCCGACAGGATCGACAGGAGGGTGGATTTGCCGGACCCGGACGCGCCCACGAGGGCCATGCACTCCCCTTCGCCGACCACCAGGTCGAGCCCCTGAAGGGCCTGCACCTCCACCTTGTCGGTGCGATAGACACGTACGAGGTTGTCGCACACGACAAGGCCCTCGTCCCCGGCGGGACGGCGCGCGGCGTTCGCGCGGGCCTCCAGATCGGCGAGCTCAGGCGGCTCAGGCGGCTCAGGCGGCTCAGGCAGCTCAGTCATCGTGTCTCCCCATTCGCAGCACGGCTCCGAGGCCCCGCCGCCGTCCCAGCCACGTCTCCGCGCCCACCGCCGCGGCCATCAGGACCACGGTGCCCGCGGCCAGGGCCGCGGTGAACAGCGCGTCGGTCCGCGGGGCGGGCGCGGCGGGCCCGCCGGTGAACTCCCGCAGGTCGAGCGCGGGTCCGAGCAGCTGCGGCAGGGTCAGGCCGAGCGCGACGCCGCCGGCCACGGCCGCCAGCACCAGGGGCAGCAGCTGGAGCAGATGCAGCCCGGCGGTGGCGCGGGCGTCCAGTCCCAGCGTGCGAAGGCGGGCCGCGGTGCTGCCGCGCGCGGGGGCGGACAGCAGGAGTTCGAGCACGAGGGCCAGCAGCGCGAGGAGCACGGCAAGGGCCGTACAGGCGGTGTACGCGGTGGTCAGGGCCGCGGTCAACCCGTCGTCGTCGGCCTCGGCCTGCTCCTCGGCACGGACGCGCAGCTCGCCGGTGGCGGTGCCGGGCGCGGTGCGCGGGACGACGGAGCGCAGTTCGGAGACGTCCAGGTGCGGCCCGTACAGCAAGAGGGCGGACTCCTCGAACTCCCCCGCGTCGAAGCCCTCCAGATCCCGGTTGTCGGTCAGCAGGAGGTGCTCCCTGCCCTCGGCGGCGGCGCGCACGGGGCCGAGCACGGGGTCGTTCCGCACGGCGTCGGGCAGGGCGCCGACCACACGCAGGCGACGCTCCTTGCCGTGCACGGTGATGGTGAGGAGATCTCCGGCGTCGGCGGCATCGGCGAGCACACGAATGTCCGGAGGGCGGCTGCCGCGGCCGTGCCGGGCGGACTTGCGCTTGCCCTCGCCCTCGCCGAGTCCCGCGTCCCGTAGTGCGCGGGCGGCCGGGGAACGCGGCGTCGCTGTCCGGAGTTTCGCGGTGTCGATGCCCACCAGGCTCGCGATGCCGTAGCGCCCCCCGTCGGTGCCGCTCACCGGGTCGACCCGCAACTGGCGCACCGCCGCCGTTTCCCGCACTCCACGCGCGCGTGCCAGGCGGCCCGCGGTGTCGGGGTCGCGGCCGGCTCCCAGGAAGGCGGCGTCGGCGCCCACCCGCCACGCGACCGCGTCCCGCCGCCCCTCCGTCAGCGTCCCGGCGACAAGGCCGCCGAACACGGCACCGGCCAGCGTCACCACCAGGACGAGCAGCGCGAGCGCCCTGGCGGGGGCCTCCTTGGCGGCCCGGGAGAACGCGATGAGGGCCACGGCTCCGCGGCCCCGGCCGGCCCAGCGGGCGGCGAGGCGTACCGGCAAGGGGTAGAGGCGGACCAGTACGACGACCGTGGCCAGCCCGAGCAGCACGGGCACCGCGGCGAGCAAGGGATCGCCGCCCGCATCCCCCTCGGTCCCCCGGGCCCGGAGCGCGAAGACGCCCGCGAGGGCGAGAACGACCACGCCCGCCTCGGCGACGGCCCGCCGTCCTCTGCCGGCGCCCTTGTCCCGCAGAAGCGCCCGGTCCCGTACGGCCCACCAGGTCAGCAGGGGCAGCACCAGCCACACGCTCACGGCAACGAGCAGCCCGAGCCCGTACGCGGATGACGCCCCCGGCAGCAACGCGGCGACCGCGCAGCCGCCGCCGTACCCCAGCAGCACGGCCGGAGCGGTCTCCGCGGCCCGCCCCAGGGCGAGGCCCGTGGCCGACGCTCCACGCGCGCGTTGCAGCCGGTGGACGTCGAGCCTGCGTCGTACGGACAGCAGCGCACCGACCACGACGGCGGCGAACCCGACCGCCGTCACCGAGGCGAGCGCGAAGGAGATCACGACAGTGCCCTGCCGCCACTGCCGCTGGAACCCGGCCACGGCGTCCGGCAGTTCGGTGGCGCTCTCCGTCTCGGTCGCCGGATGCGTGCCGAGGGCGCAGGGCATGCTCTGGGTGACCATGCCGAGGTCGCACGTGACGCTCCGCACGGACTCCGGATAGCGGAGCATGAGGCGCTCGAAATCACGCCCGCCCTGATCACCGACGAAGCGCGCGGCGTCGCCGCCGGGGTCGAGCCGCATGCCCCAGATCACGGTCAGCTCGGCGTTCGCCTGGCTCTGCAGGACTTCGGCGCCGCGCGGCGCGAGGAGGGCGCCCGCGTATCGGACCGCGCCGTCCGTACCGCCGCGGGGGCCCCGTGCGGGGCGCGCGAGGAGGGGTTGTTCGCTCCAGAGGCGGCGGTCGCTCCCGGCGGCGTAGAACCCGACGACGCGTGCCTTCGCGTCCACGTTCTCCAAGGCGCCGGGGCCGAGCTTCAGTTCCTGCCCGAGCCGCAGCTTCATCGCGTCACGGGTGTGGGTGGAGACGGCGATCTCCACGACGCGGCCGTGCGGGGCCGGGGCGGGGGCCGGGGGCCGCCCTGCGGCGTACGCGGGGCGTGGTGGGGCGTCGGAGGCGTATACGAGGGACAGGGTGGTGCCGTCGCCGGTCCGTACGTTGGGCAGGGCGATCCGGGTCGAGTCGTGCGCGAGGTCTGGGCGCAGGGGCGCGGGGGCGGCGTTCTCGATGACGGTCGAGAGTCGCCGCAGATCGGCGTCCAGCTCGCTCTCCGCGCCGGTTCTCTCCACCTCGGGCCCGAACCGTACGCGGTGCGTGAGGCCGGGCGCGTCGCGCTGCGCTTGCTCTAGCCGTGACGCCAGAGCATGTCCGGCCGCGCGCTCCAGCAGTCCCGCTCCTCCTACGGCCACGGCGGCGAGCACCAGCACAAATATGGCCAGGCAGCCTCGGAGCCCCCACTCCCCCCACCTCACGGGCGCCGCCTCCCGATCCAGTCCCTCCGCGTCCGCCCTGACCGGACGGGCTCTCCCACCCGCCCGCCCGATTGCCCCGCGTCCTCGGGGCGGGGAACTTGCAGGAGGCCACCCACACCGCACCCACAGTCGGCCGCACGCGCGAAGGGGGCGAAGGGGTGTGCCGGTAATTCCGCCCGGGGCAAGGTTCGCAGGACTCCCGGGCCGAAGCGGACACTCGCCGCCGCCCAGCAGCGGACGGCGGGGCGGGACATACCGGCGCGGCCCCACACCAACGACCGGAACAGAGCAGCACCTCGCCCCGCAGCCAGCCCAACGTCCCAAACGCCCCAACCGCCCCAACCGCCCCCGGCGCGCCCCCTCACCCCTCCTCCCCCGCCCGCAACACCCGCCCCAAGTCCACCCGGCCCAGAACGTGGGCGGCCCCGCTCACCACCCCGCAGATCGCCACCGTCACCCCGGCCCCCACGAGGCAAACCCGCATCCATGGCACCTCCGTGAGCAAGCCGGGGAAGACCGGGTTCCCGGCCGCGTCCACCGTGATCACCGGCATGATCACAGCGGCCAGGCCCGCCCCCAGCAACGTGCCCAGAAACGCCGCCGCCCCGGCCAGCGCCAACTGCTCCGTCCACAGGTACGCGGCGAGTTGCCCCCGCCTGACCCCCAGCGCCCGCAGCAGCGCGAACTCGCGCCCCCTCGCCCGCGCCGAAAGCACCGTATGCAGGGTGAAGGCGATGACCGCGAATGCCGGGGCGAGGGCGAGGCAGAGCCACAGGCCCGCGCGTGCTCCGCGTCGCAGCGGATCCTCGCCGAGCTGCACGCGCGCGTGCGGCACGTCCACGGCGGTCCCGAGCCGGGGGCGATCCCGCACCGCCCGCCACGCGGCGGACGCGTCACCCCGGCCGTCCCCCACCTCCACATCGGCGCCCGCACCCGCACCCGCCCACCACACACTCTCCGCCCCCGGGAGCGCCCCGCTCAGCACCAACTGCGCGGCCATCGCACGCGAGTCGGCGAGCAGGCGGGGCCGGTCGCGCGCGACGCCCGGCACCGCGGCGATCCGCCCGATGATCTTCAGCCGCGCGCTGCCACCCGTGCTCCGCCGCACGGTCACGACGTCCCCGACCCGTACCGCCCCGGCTTCGAGAAGCGCACGATCGGCGAGGGCCGGCGCCGCGGGGCGCCGCTCGGCGCTGTCGGCGCTGTCGGCGCTGTCAGTGCCGAGCCGGACGCTCCACGTCGGGTACTTGAGCCGCGTATCGGGCCCCCGCAGCACCGCGTCCAGCAGCACCCCGGGCGCCGGGCGGTCCTTGCAGAGCACGGGCCCCGGCGACTCCCCCACCGTCCCGCGCGGCCGCTCCGCGCCAGGGCACCCCGCCCCGTAGCGGTCCGACGCGTCCTCGCGCAGGTCACGCCACTCCGCCTCATCGGTGAGCCCCGGCACCCGGTCGACACGGAGCCGGTAGGTACGCCGTACCGTCTCGCCCGTCATGCTCAGGTCGATCTGCAGAATCCGCAGGCCACCACCGCGTACCGGCACCTTCAGCGGAACCGTCCGGGGGCCGCCTTCCTTGAGAAGGGCGGCACTTGGATGGACGAGACCGTCCTCGTCCTCGAAATAGACGGTCAGCCGGACCGGCACGACCGCGCGGCCGGGGCCGTCCGCCGACAGCCGCACCCGGAGCGGAAGCTCGCCCGCCGCGCCTTTCGACCCCGACCCCGCCCCGGCGACAGCGAGCCCATGCTTCGCCACCCCCTTCCCCAGCGGCGCGACAAGCTCCCGCACAGGCCGTTCCGCCAGATCGTCCCGCAGCGAAGGCACTGGCCCCCGCGCGGTGTTGATGCCGGTGACGGTCACCGCGTCCTGCCCGATGTAGCCCTCCGTGTGCACCACAGGGGTGACCGCGTCGATGCCCGGCAGCGCGCCGTAGGTCGCACGCCGCTCCCCGGACGGCACGCTCTCCCCCGGCTCGATCCGTAGATCGGCGCCGACCGCGAAGGCGGCCTGATCGTGGTCCCCCCGGTCGAGAATGGCGAGGGCGGTGCTGCTCAGCGCCGCCACCGCGAGAGCGAGCGTCACCACGAGGGCGGGCCCCGCGTGCCGTGCCGCGCGCCGCCCGATCTGCCATCCGCCGAGCGGCAGCACGATCCCCCTGCCGCGCCGGGCAAGGGGATCGATGGCGCGCGTCAGGAGGGGCAGCAGGCGCAGTACGAGCAGCGCGGCGGCGGTGGTCATCACCACGGGAGCGAACACGAGCACGGGGTCGACGCCGTCACCGGTCACCGGCGAGCGGTACTGCCTCAGTTGCAGCCACCCGAGGACGGCCACCGCCCCCAGCGCCACATCGGCCCCCACCCGCTGCGTCCCCGCGAACCTCCCGGCCCGCAGGCGCAGGCGGCTCACCGCCCGCCGGTCCCGCACCACCCGCGCGGTGGGCAGCAGTACCGCGCAGCCGTGCACCACTACGGCGAAGGCGGAGGCCACCCACGCGGCACCGACCACGGCCACGTCCGGCGCCCGGCCGTGCAGCAGCCCCGCCCCTTCGAGCAGCCTCAGCAGCGGCCCGGCGAGGAAGGGCGCGGCGATACCCGCGGGGAGGGCGATCACCGCCCACTGCACTCCCGTCGACAGGACGAGCCGCCGCGTTCCCGCACCCCGCGCGGCCAGCAACGCCAGCTCCGGGCGCCGGTGTTCGGCGAGCTGGCGTCCGGTGAGCACCAGGGCCGCGACCGCGAGGGCGGCGAGCAGCGTGGCGGGGACGTAGAGCCCGGCGCGGGCCACGGCGATGGGTGTGGTGAGCCGGTCGAGCGCCCTGCGGAGCCCCGCCGATACGGTCAGATCGGCCTCGGCCTCGGCCTCGGTCTTGGTCTTGGTCCCTTTGCCGCGCAGCACCGAGAGCGAGGAATCGCTGCCGCCGAATTTTTTGGCCCGCTCCGTCAGCGGCCCGATGTCGCCGAGCCGCAGCTCTTGCGCCCTGGGCACGCCGAGCCACAGCGCGCCCGCGTCGTTCGCCAGCCCCGGCCGCGCCGTGAACGCGTCGCGCGTCGTGAGCGCGATGGAGTCGGCCGTACCGAACGTACTGCTCAGGCCGGCCCACACCGCGGGACCGCGCCCCTCGGTGGTGTAGAGCCCGACGACCTCCATCCGCACCGGACGCCCGCCGGCGCCACGCACGACGACCTCGTCGCCGGTCCGCACGGCGAGCTCGGCGGCAAACGCCCTGGTCAGCACAACCTCAACGGGCCCACCCGACACCCCGACCACACGCCCACCCGCACCGCCATCCGCCCCGGCCGCGCCGCCATCCGCCCCGGCCGCACCGCCGCCCCCACCGACCACACGGCCACCCGCACCGCCGCCCCCACCGACCGCACCGCCGTGCACACCGACGGCACCACCGCCCCCACTGCCGCCGCGACCGCCGAGCCCACCCGTACCCTCACCCGCACTCTCACCACCCCCACCACCGCCCCCGAGCCCACCCCCACCTCCCCGCGGCCACCGCCCCGCCACAAGTCCGGCGTGGGACCGTGCCCCTTCCAGTGCCACCACGGACACCGTGGCGTCCTCGCGGCGGTGGCCCCCGGCCTCGGTCACGGCGAGTTCGTCGTTGCGTGCCGCGGGGGCCCGCAGCGCGAGGCGTGTGCGGTGGGGCACGTCGCCGTAGGTGCGGTCGACCGCCGCCCGTACGTGCCCGTCCCATCGCCGTACGCGGTCTGCGTCGTAGCGCCCCGCGACCTCCACCGCGGCCTCGCGATCCGCGGCGAGCCGCTGCCGCACTCCGCCCTCGACCGCGTTCTCGGTCAGCGCGACAAGGGCGGCGAGCACGGTCGCCGCCAGCAGGACGGCGAGCCCGGCGGCCCCGAGCACCGTCCCGTGCCGGCGACCGCTCCGCACCATCGCAGGCACGCGCCGTCCACTCACCGCACCGGTCTCCCCCCGAGTGACCGGCACAGTATGGACGTACGCGATTGCGGCCCGCAATGCTCCGGTCGGACACCGAAGCACTGCTCACCACACACAAGTTGATGGGGCGTCAGCCAGCGGCATCCCCAGCCGCAAGCCCCTTCAGCGCGACGTTGAGCTGAAGGACATTGACCCGGGGCTCGCCCACAAAACCGAGGATCCGCCCGTCGACGTGCTCGTCGACCAGCTTCCGGACCTGATTCACGGCGAGGCCGTTCCGCTCGGCCACCCGGTGGACCTGGAGCTCCGCGTACCGCGGAGAGATGTGCGGGTCCAGACCGGAGCCGGACGAGGTGACGGCCTCGGCCGGCACGTCCGAGGGCCTGACCTTGAAGTCGGCGGTGGAGTTGTCCTTGACCACGGCGGCCTTCGCGGCCCTGACGTCCGCGATCAGGTCCTTGCTGTCGCCGGCGAGGTTCGTCGCGCCCGAAAGGATCAGGTCGTACCGGGTGTTCACCCCCGCGTCCCGGTTGGAGCCGAGGCCGTTGGACGGCCGGGGCTGGAACCACTTCAGATCCGGGTCCGCGGTCTCCTGCCCCTTCTTCAGCGGCAGGTCGTACCGCTGCCCGATGAGCTCGGAGCCGACGACCCTGCCCCCGCTCCTGACCTCGGAGCCGTTGGCCTTGTCGGGGAACAGGCCTTGGGCGATCCCGGTGACGGCGAGCGGGTAGACGACGCCGCAGATCACGGTGAGGACGAGCAGGGCGCGCAGCCCGGCCCCCAGCAACCGTGCCGTACTTCCGACACTTCCGACGGAGTTGTTCATGACGATCAGCACGCTTTCGGGGGGCTAAAGGCCGGGTACGAGGGAGATGACCAGGTCGATGATCTTGATGCCGACGAAGGGGGCGACAAGACCGCCGAGACCGTAGATGCCGAGGTTGCGCCGCAGCATCCGGTCCGCGCTCATCGGCCGGTACCGCACGCCCTTGAGGGCCAGCGGCACCAGGGCGACGATGATCAGCGCGTTGAAGACGACGGCCGACAGGATCGCCGACTCCGGGGACGACAGGTTCATGATGTTGAGCTTGTCGAGGCCCGGATAGACCACGGCGAACATGGCGGGGATGATCGCGAAGTACTTCGCGACGTCGTTGGCGATCGAGAAGGTCGTCAGCGCGCCCCGGGTGATCAGGAGTTGCTTGCCGATCTCGACGATCTCGATGAGCTTGGTGGGGTTGGAATCCAGGTCCACCATGTTCCCGGCCTCCTTGGCGGCCGAGGTGCCGGTGTTCATGGCCACGCCCACGTCCGCCTGGGCAAGGGCGGGCGCGTCGTTCGTGCCGTCGCCGGTCATCGCGACGAGCTTGCCGCCGGCCTGCTCCCGCTTGATCAGCGCCATCTTGTCCTCGGGTGTGGCCTCGGCGAGGAAGTCGTCCACACCCGCCTCGTCCGCGATGGCCTTGGCGGTCAGCGGGTTGTCGCCCGTGATCATGACCGTCTTGATGCCCATGCGCCGCAGCTCGTCGAACCGCTCCCGCATGCCTTCCTTGACGACGTCCTTGAGGTGGATGACACCCAGGACACGCGCGCCCCGCGCGTCCTCACAAGCCACCAGCAGCGGGGTGCCGCCCGCCTGCGAGATGGTGTCGGTCAGGGTCCGGGTGTCCTCGGACACGGTGCCGCCGTTCTCGGTGACCCAGGCGACCACCGAACCGGCCGCGCCCTTGCGGACCTTGCGGCCCGTGCCGCCCTCGACGAGGTCGACGCCCGACATCCGCGTCTGCGCCGTGAAGGCGACCCACTCGGCCCCTTCGAGTTCCCCCTGGTGGCGCTCGCGGAGCCCGTATTTCTCCTTCGCCAGTACGACGACGGAGCGGCCCTCGGGCGTCTCGTCGGCCAGCGACGAGAGCTGGGCGGCGTCCGCGAGCTCCGCCTCGGTCGTCCCGCGCACCGGCACGAACTCGGCGGCCTGCCGGTTGCCGAGCGTGATGGTGCCCGTCTTGTCGAGCAGCAGCGTCGATACGTCGCCCGCGGCCTCGACGGCCCGCCCGGACATGGCGAGGACGTTGCGCTGGACCAGGCGGTCCATGCCCGCGATGCCGATCGCGGAGAGCAGCGCGCCGATGGTCGTCGGGATCAGGCAGACCAGGAGCGCGGCGAGCACGATCATGGATTGCTCGGCACCGGCGTACACGGCGAACGGCTGGAGCGTGACGACCGCGAGCAGGAAGACGATGGTAAGGGACGCGAGCAGGATGTTGAGCGCGATCTCGTTGGGCGTCTTCTGGCGCGCGGCGCCCTCCACCAGGTTGATCATGCGGTCGATGAAGGTCTCGCCGGGCTTCGTCGTGATCTTGATGACGATGCGGTCGGAGAGGACCTTCGTACCGCCGGTGACGGCGGAACGGTCACCGCCGGACTCCCGGATGACCGGGGCCGATTCACCGGTGATGGCCGACTCGTCGACGCTGGCGACACCCTCGACGACGTCACCGTCACCGGGGATCACGTCGCCCGCCTCGCAGACGACCAGATCACCGATGCGCAGCTCGGTGCCGGGCACCTGCTCCTCCGCCGTGCCGTTCAGGCGGCGCGCCACCGTGTCGGTCTTGGCCTTGCGCAGCGTGTCCGCCTGCGCCTTGCCGCGACCCTCGGCGACCGCCTCCGCCAGGTTGGCGAAGATCGTGGTCAGCCAGAGCCAGACCGCGATCGCCCAGCCGAACCAGTCCCCCGGGTCCTTGACCGCGAGGACGGTGGTGATCACCGAGCCGACGAGCACCACGAACATGACGGGAGACTTGACCATCACCCGCGGATCGAGCTTCCGCACCGCGTCCGGAAGGGACTTCAGGAGCTGCCGGGGGTCGAACAGGCCCCCGCCGACACGGCCCGCGTCCTTGTGCCCGCCGGGCACGTCCTGGTGCGGCGCCGGGGTGGGCGTACGAGTGGGGTTACGAGTGGGAGTAGCGGTGGACATGGAGCCGGGCTCCTCAGACTTCTCTGTGTCGGTGGTCATGACGCGAGCCCCTCGGCCAACGGCCCGAGTGCGAGCGCGGGGAAGTAGGTCAGACCGGTGATGATCATGATGGCGCCGACCAGCAACCCGGTGAACAGGGGCTTCTCGGTGCGCAGCGTGCCCGCCGTCGCCGGAACCGGCTTCTGCGCGGCGAGCGAGCCCGCGAGGGCGAGGACGAACACCATCGGCAGGAAGCGGCCGAGGAGCATCGCGAGGCCGATCGTGGTGTTGAACCAGTTCGTGTCCGCGCTCAGCCCCGCGAAGGCCGAACCGTTGTTGTTGGCGCCCGAGGTGTAGGCGTAGAGGATCTCGGAGAAGCCGTGCGCCCCGGAGTTGAGCATCGAGTCCTTGGGCGTGGGCAGCGCCATCGACACGGCGGTGAAACCGAGTACGAGGGCGGGGGTGATCAGGATGTAGCAGGCCGCCAGCTTGATCTCGCGGGTGCCGATCTTCTTGCCGAGGTACTCCGGCGTACGGCCCACCATCAGGCCCGCGATGAACACCGCGATGATCGCCATGACGAGCATGCCGTAGAGCCCGGATCCGACACCGCCGGGCGCGATCTCGCCCAGCTGCATGCCTAGAAGATTGAGCCCGCCGCCGAAGCCGGTGTTGGAGGAGTGGAAGGAGTTGACCGCGCCCGTCGAGGTCAGCGTCGTGGCGACCGAGAAGATCGCCGAGCCGCCGATCCCGAACCGCGTCTCCTTGCCCTCCATCGCACCGCCGGCGATGTCGAACGCGGGTGCCCCGTGGTGGAACTCCGTCCACATCATCAGCGCGGTGAACCCGGCCCAGATGGTGACCATCGTGGCGAGAATCGCGTACCCCTGCCTGAGGGAGCCGACCATCCGCCCGAAGGTCCGCGTGATCGCGAACGGGATCACCAGGATCAGGAAGACCTCGAAGAGGTTGGAGAAGCCGTCGGGGTTCTCGAAGGGGTGGGCGGAGTTGGCGTTGAAGATGCCGCCTCCGTTGGTGCCCAGGAGCTTGATGACCTCCTGCGAGGCCACCGCCCCGCCGTTCCACTCCTGGCTGCCGCCGAGGAACTGGCCGACCGCGTGGATGCCGGAGAAGTTCTGGATCGCGCCGCACGCGACCAGGACGATCGCGCCGAGCACGGAGATCGGGACCAGGATGCGTACGGTGCCGCGCACCAGGTCCGACCAGAAGTTCCCCAGCTCACCCGTGCGCGAGCGGGCGAAGCCGCGCACCAGGGCGATCGCGACGGCGATGCCCACGGCGGCGGAGAGGAAGTTCTGCACCGCGAGGCCGCCGGTCTGCACGACGTGGCCCATGGCCTGCTCGCCGTAGTACGACTGCCAGTTGGTGTTCGCCACGAACGACGCGGCGGTGTTGAACGCCTGGTCGGGGTCGATCGACTTGAAGCCGAGCGATCCGGGCAGCGAGCCCTGGAGCCGCTGCAGCAGGTAGAGGAACAGCACGCTCACGGCGGAGAAGGCGAGCACCCCGCGCAGATAGGCGGGCCAGCGCATCTCTGTGTCCGGGTCGGCGCCGATGCCCTTGTAGATCCACTTCTCGACCCGCAGATGCTTGTCGGAGGAGTAGACCCGGGCCATGTAGTCGCCCAGCGGACGGTATGCCAGTGCCAGGGCGGCCGTCAGCGCCAGGAACTGGAGCACACCGGCAAGAACAGGACTCATGTCGTACTCAGAACCTCTCCGGGAACACGAGAGCGAGGACGAGATAGCCCAGGAGGGCGACGGCCACGACGAGACCGACGATGTTCTCGGCAGTCACAGCTTCGCCACCCCCCTGGCGATGAACGCCACCAGCGCGAAGACCGCGATCGTGGTGACGACGAAGGCCACGTCGGCCATCGTGTGCTCCTAGATGAGAGGCGCTTGATCTGACGCCTTGAGCAAACCCCCTCGATGGCCGGATCCGACCGCCGTTGACGGCTCCCTTACGTCGGTTGGCACTCCGTTGACGCCTCTCTTACGGATGTCCACGGGATGCCGCCGCTCCACCGCTCTCACCTGCGGAAACACGAGAACCCGAAAATGCGAAAACGCCGATGGGCCGCACTCCCGTATAGGAGTGCGGCCCATCGGCCTCGCTGCTGTCCGCGTCGGCTAGCGCACCTCGGTGATCTCAGGGCCCCGCTGGAGCTGGCCCATGCCGCCGGAGAAGCGCGAGCCCTCCTGCTGCTCCTGCTGGACGGTGCCCTCGGCGACCATCTGGGCGTCGTCGGGCAGCTTCAGGACGATCGGGTCGCGGGGCGCCATCGGGCCCTCGCCGCGCACGACGACGGTGTCCCGGAAAATCTGTTCGAGGAGTCCCGCGGCCTGCGGCTGCACCGCGCCCTGGCCGGAGATGACCCCGCGCAGGAACCACCGCGGACCGTCGACACCGATGAAGCGCACGACCTGCACGCCGCCCGTGCCGTCCGGCAGCTGCACCGGAACCTGCGCGCGCAGTTCCCAGCCGAGAGGGCCCTCGACCTCGTCGATGACACCGCCCTGCTGGGTGATGCCGGAGGCGATCTCCTCGCGGACCTCGCCCCAGATGCCCTGCTTCTTGGGGGCGGCGAAGCCCTGCAGCTGGATGGCGCTGTCCTGGAGCACGACGGTCGCGGCGACGATCGCGTCACCGGCGACCTCCACCCGCAGCTCCATGCCTTCGACGCCCGGCACGAAGAGGCCGCCCAGGTCTACCCGGCCCTCTCCGGGCTCCCGGACCTCCGAGGCGTCCCAGGGACCGTCGGGGCGGGGCTCGGGCTCGAGCGCCACTCGTGACGGCGCCGCGGCCGTGTCGTCACTGTCAGCACCGTCAGGGGCCCCGACGACCTGCTCGGCCTCGCCCGCCGCGTCGGCGGCACTGTCCTTCTTGCGACGTCCGAACACGTCACTGTCCTTCCCGGTCAGATACGACCGATGCGTATCGATTCCCACCCGTTTGTTCATCCGAGCCTGTGCCCACGGCGGCATGGCCGCCGGTGGACCCGAAGCCCCCCTCGGCCCGCGCCGAGCCGGGAAGCTCCGCCACCTCGCGGAAGCGCACCTTCTCGACCTGCTGGACGACCAGTTGGGCAATCCGGTCGAAGCGCTCGAACCGCACGACCTCGCGCGGATCGAGATTCACCACGATCACCTTGATCTCTCCACGGTACCCGGCATCCACCGTCCCCGGGGCATTCACCAGGGCGACACCGCAGCGTGCGGCGAGCCCCGATCGCGGGTGCACGAAGGCCGCGTACCCCTCGGGGAGCGCGATAGACACCCCGGTGGGCAGCACCACCCGCTCCCCCGGAGCGAGTTCGCACGCTTCGGTGGTGCGCAGGTCGGCTCCGGCGTCGCCGGGCTGCGCGTAGGACGGCAGCGGCACCTCGGGGTCGACGCGGCGGATCTGTACGTCGAGCTCCGGACGGCGGGCGGCGGTCACGGGGGTCACGGGTTCACCTCGAAGGCACGTGCGCGGCGGGACTGGTCCGGGTCGTCCATGGCGGCCCGGATCTCCTGCGGGCGGCCGTTCTCGATGAAGTGGTCGACCTTGACCTCGATGAAGAGGGCCTCGGCGCGGACGGCGACGGGCCCGTCGGGGCCGCCGATCCGCCCGGTGGCCCGCGAGTAGATCTTCCGCCCGGAGACGGCGGTCACCTCGGCGTCGAGGAAGAGCACGGTGCCCAGCGGTACAGGCCGCACGAAGTCGGTCTCCAGGCGTCCGGTCACCGCGATCACCCGCAGCAGCCAGTTCAGCGAGCCGAGCGTCTCGTCGAGCGCCGTGGCGAGCACCCCGCCGTGGGCGAGGCCCGGCGCGCCCTGGTGGGCCTCCCGGACGGTGAACTCGGCGGTGACGCCCACACCTTCGCCGGCCCGCGTCGCGAGGTGCAGCCCGTGGGCCTGGCCCTCGCCGCAGCCGAAACAGTGCTCGTAATGGGCTCCGATGAGCTCGCCGGGGGCGGGCGCGTCGGGGTGGCGGACGGGCGTTATTGCGTCGGCCGGGGGCGTCAGAGCTGCTGAAGTACCACTCACGACCGCAGACCTTACCCGCCCGCCCGTCTCCCACCGCCGCCCTGCCTGACAGCGCTGCGCGCAGACTGCCCCGAACCTCGCCGGCTCAGCTCATCGTGCCAAGCTTGCTTGCATGCAGCCTTACGAAGAACGCCTGACGGCGCCCCGCTCCTGGTGGCTTGTCTCGCTCCTGGTCGGTGTCGCGGCCGCGCTGATCATGGTCCCCTTCGGCACCCTGCCGCTGCTCGGCGGCCTGGTCGCGGGGACGGCGGTCGCCGCGGTCGTCACCAGTTCGTACGGCTCCCCGCGCATCCGCGTGGTGGCGGACTCGTTCGTCGTGGGCGACGCGAAGATTCCGGTCTCCGCCCTGGGCGAGCCCGAGATCCTGGACGCGGAAGAGGCACGCGCCTGGCGCGGCCCGAAGGCCGACCCGCGCGCCTTCATGCTGCTGCGCGCCTACATCCCCACGGCACTGCGCGTGGAGATCACGGACCCGCAGGACCCGACTCCGTACGTGTACGTGTCGACGCGGCACCCCGAGGCGCTCGCGGCGGCGCTCACGGCCGTACGGACTGCTTGAGGGCAGACGCCCGAGGGGTCTGCGGGCGCTCAGGCGCCCAGCGCCTCGGGCGGGTTCCCCGGCGGGTTGCCTGGATGTGACGGGTCCAGGGGCTGCGCGGGCTGCTCAAGGGGCGGCAGTTCGCGGAGGGAGCCCCAGGGCACCTGGGACCTCCGCAGGTCCGCACGGACCCGCTCAGCGAGTTTCTTGGTGTCCCGGCGGTTCATCACGGCCCCGACGGCGGCGCCGACCATGAAGGGCATCAGGTTCGGGAGGTTCCGCACCATGCGTTTCATGATCTGCTGGCGCAGCTCGCGCTTCATCTGGCCGCCGAGCGCCGCGTTGACCGTCGCGGGCTTCGCCACGTCGATGCCGCGCTCCTCGGTCCACGCCGTGAGGTAGGCGGCGCTGCGCTCCTTGAGGTTGCCGGGCGGGCGGCGGCCGTAGACCTCGTGGAGCTCGGCGATCAGCTTCAGCTCGATCGCCGCGACTCCGGTGATCTCGGCGGCCAGTTCCGCGGGCATGGCCGGCGGCACGGGCAGCATCACCGCGACGCCGATTCCGGCCCCGACCGTCGAGGTCGCGTTGGCGGCGCCGGAGATGAGCTTGTCCGCGAGCTGGTCGGGGCCGAGCCCCGGGAACTGCTTGCGGAGGGTGTCCAGGTCGCGGACCGGGATCCGCGGGGCGTTCTCGATGATCCGGTCGGCGAGATAGCCGATGCCGGCCTTGGCGCCGCGTCCGCTCGCGCGCACGCCCGCCTTGACTCCGTCCGTGACGGCGGCAACGCGACCCCTGGACCCGTGGGTCCCGGACGCCTTGTCGACCGCCGTCGCGTCGTGAGCCGCCTCCAGGGCGTTCGCTGATCCGAGCGAGGCTTTCCCTTGGGGGGAAGAGCCCCGCTCGTCGTCACGCACGCCGTCGGGGGCGACGTTCTCTTGGTCCGCTCCGCGCTTGCGGAAGCGGCGCTTCCTCGGCGGGGTCGAGCCTGTCACGGCCGACCCTGCCCTAGTCGCAGTCGCGGCAGATCGGCTGGCCGTTCTTCTCCTTGGCCAGCTGGCTGCGGTGGTGCACCAGGAAGCAGCTCATGCAGGTGAACTCGTCCTGCTGCTTCGGGAGCACGCGCACGGCGAGCTCCTCGTTCGAAAGGTCCGCGCCGGGCAGCTCAAGGCCCTCTGCGGCCTCGAACTCGTCGACGTCTACGGCCGAGGTCGACTTGTCGTTCCGCCGCGCCTTCAGTTCCTCGATGCTGTCCTCGTTGACGTCATCGTCGGTCTTGCGTGGGGTGTCGTAGTCCGTTGCCATGTCGCTCTCCCCCTCTGGGTGTCTGCGGTGTCTCAGCGCTCGTAACGCGTGAGAGGCCGGACTTGTGCCCGACCTGAGGCGGAGATTTTGCCTCACATCAAGGTCTGTTACTCAATCGACACCCAACCGCACCCCTGAAGAGGTGATCGGTTTGGATGGCGATCGGGACCGTACACGGTCCGGATGTCGCACTACACAGGCGCCACCCCGTGTACTTCCCGTGATCAAGACCCCCGAAAACCCGGATTTTCCCGGCTTTCCGACGACTTTCACGATCACGGAGAGTAGATGGCCGAAAATTCGCCCCTGTGATCGATCGCACACGAAATCTCACGGAACGGGTCCGGGAAATTCCGCGCAAAGCGAACACATCGGCGCGTCGGCGGCAGCATCTCAGAGAGGAAGGGTGACTCGCATCACGAGCCCTCCCCCCTCGCGCGGCTCCGCGATGATACGGCCCCCGTGGGCCCGCGCCACCGACCGGGCGATCGACAGGCCGAGTCCGACGCCCTTGTCGCTGCCCGTCCGCTCGGTCCGCAGCCGCCTGAACGGCTCGAAGAGGTTGTCGATCTCGTACGCGGGCACCACCGGGCCCGTGTTCGACACCACGAGGACCGCCTGGCCGTGCTGGGCCTCCGTGGTGACCTCGACCCAGCCCGCGTCCGGCACGTTGTACCTGACGGCGTTCTGGACGAGGTTCAGGGCGATCCGCTCCAGGAGTACGCCGTTGCCCTGGACGACGGCCGCGCCGCGCTCCCCGCGGATCTCCACGCCCTTCGCGTCCGCCTCCGAAAGCACCTGGTCGACGGCGCGGTCGGCGACCTCGGCGAGGTCGACCGGCTTGCGCTCCACGATCTGGTTGTCGCTGCGGGCGAGCAGCAGCAGGCCCTCCACGAGCTGCTCACTGCGTTCGTTCGTGGCGAGCAGCGTCTTGCCGAGCTGGTGGAGCTCGGGGGGCGCCCCGGGGTCGGAGAGGTGCACCTCGAGCAGCGTGCGGTTGATCGCGAGCGGCGTGCGCAGTTCGTGCGAGGCGTTGCCGACGAAGCGCTGCTGGGCGGTGAAGGCCCGCTCCAGGCGGTCGAGCATCTCGTCGAAGGTGTCCGAGAGCTCCTTTAACTCGTCGTCGGGTCCGTCCAGTTCGATGCGCCGCGACAGGTCCGTGCCGGCCACCCTGCGCGCCGTGCGCGTGATGCGGCCGAGCGGCGAGAGGACGCGGCCCGCCATGGCGTAACCGAAGGCGAACGCGATCACCGCGAGCCCCAGGAGGGCGAGCAGGGAGCGGCTCAGGAGGTTGTCCAGGGCGTCCTGTCGCTGTTCGTTGACGCAGGCGTTCATGGCGTGGTTGAGCTCGCCGGCCGACGGCGAGCTCGGGAAGTTGCAGCTGTCGCTGGCCACCTGTCCGGAGACGATCTTGAACGGCAGGTCGGTGCCCACGTGCAGGGCCTGCGCGGCGAGCAGATAGATGATCGAGAGCAGCAGGATGCCCGCGATCAAAAACATGCCGCCGTACAGCAGGGTGAGCCGTATCCGGATGGTGGGGCGCAGCCACGGAAAAGGTGGTTCGGCCTTCCTGGGGTCCCAGGTGGGCTTCGGAGGCGCTGCTGGTGGCGCCGGGGTCGCGGCCACCGGGGGTCAGATCCGGTAACCGGAGCCGGGCACCGTCACGATGACGGCGGGCTCGCCGAGTTTCCTCCGCAGGGTCATGACGGTCACCCGGACCACGTTCGTGAACGGGTCGGTGTTCTCGTCCCAGGCCTTTTCGAGGAGCTGTTCGGCGGAGACGACGGCGCCCTCGCTGCGCAGCAGCACTTCGAGGACGGCGAACTCCTTGGGGGCGAGCTGGATCTCCTTGCCGTCGCGGAAGATCTCGCGGCGGTTCGGGTCGAGCTTGATCCCGGCGCGCTCCAGGACGGGCGGCAGCGGCACGCTCGTACGCCGTCCGAGTGCACGCACGCGTGCCGTGAGCTCGCTGAACGCGAAGGGCTTGGGGAGATAGTCGTCGGCGCCGATCTCCAGGCCCTCGACGCGGTCGCTGACGTCGCCCGACGCGGTGAGCATCAGGACGCGGGTCGGCATGCCGAGCTCGACGATCTTGCGGCAGACGTCGTCACCGTGCACGAGCGGGAGGTCCCGGTCGAGCACCACGACGTCGTAGTCATTTACCCCGATGCGCTCCAGGGCGGCCGCTCCGTCGTACACGACGTCGACGGCCATGGCCTCCCGGCGCAGTCCGGTGGCCACCGCATCGGCGAGCAGCTGCTCGTCCTCGACGACGAGTACACGCACGGCGCTGTCCTTCCTCTGTGCCCCTGCGGGCAGGTCTGTTCGTGGGGTGTGGGCTCCATCCTGCCCCTTTCGGTCGTAAACCGGCTGTAAGGCGGTGTCCCGGCCGGGGAATGCGGGATTTTCTCCGACGGTTGAGGTTTCCGGCGGAGGGAGCCAGGGGAGGACGACTCCACACCCCGCGATCACGCTTTGTATGTGGCGCGCCACAACCCGCTTTTC
Source organism: Streptomyces longisporoflavus (assembly GCF_014649775.1). GTDB lineage: Bacteria > Actinomycetota > Actinomycetes > Streptomycetales > Streptomycetaceae > Streptomyces > Streptomyces longisporoflavus. Next base: position 353,453 of record NZ_BMTR01000008.1, read on the forward strand.
TCCAGGGCGGACGGCGCGAGTCGTGATCGCCCCTTCCTTGAGGGCACACCCCCGTGCCATCGACCCACACGACCCAGCCGAGGGGGCGCAACCATGGACGCTTTCACCGCAGGACTGCTGCAGCGCATAAAGGCCACGGAGTCCGACCTCACGATGGCCCGTGAGACGGGCGACGACTTCCTTGCCGAGGTCGAGCAGGCCGAACTCGAAGATCTCCACCGGCTGGCCGCCGAGCACGGGGTGGAGGTCGGCGTGCTGCACGCCTGATCCATTCGCCGTCGAGAGCGATCGGAGCGCGCGAAGGGGCCCCGGCATCCGTACGAGATGCCGGGGCCCCTTCGCATGCGGTCCGTCAGTCGTGCCAGGCGCCGAGGTCCTCAAGGCGGCCCTGGAGGTCTTCGAAGAGGCCCGGCGGGGCCGCGACTGCCAGCTCGCCCGAAAGGGCCTGGCCGGGGCGTCCGCCGGTCAGCGCGCCCGCCTCCCGGGCGACGAGGTCACCGGCGGCGAAGTCCCACGGGTTCAGACCGCGCTCGTAGTACGCGTCCAGGCGGCCGAGTGCCACGTCGCACAGGTCGATCGCCGCGGAGCCGCCCCGGCGGATGTCCCTGACCAGCGGGATCAGCCGGCCCGCCACCTCGGCCTGGCGGATGCGGCGCTCGGCCACGTACCCGAAGCCGGTGCCGACGAGGGCTTGTCCGAACGGCGGCGCCGGGCGCACGTGCGCGGCCTTGTCGTTGACGAACGCGCCCTCCCCGAGGACCGCGCGGTAGGTCTCGCCGCGCATCGGGGCGTCCACCACGCCGACGAGCGTCTCGCCGTCCTTGCGGGCCGCGATGGACACCGACCAGTCGGGCCGTCCGTAGAGGTAGTTGACGGTGCCGTCGATCGGGTCGATCACCCAGCTGACGCCGCTGCTGCCCGCGGAACTCGCGCCTTCCTCGCCGAGCACGCCGTCGTCGGGCCTGTGCTCGGCGAGGAAAGCGGTGATCAGCTTCTCGGAGGCGATGTCCATCTCGGTGACGACGTCGACCGCGCTGGTCTTCGTGGCGGCCACCCCGAGGTCTTCGGGGCGCCCGTCGCGCAGGAAGGCGCCGGCGCGATGCGCGGCCTCCAGGGCGACGCCGAGGAGTTCGGCCTTCAGCTGCTGGTCTGCGGGGTCGGTCACGGTGCTCCTTGTGCCTGGGGGCGCCTGGGGGTGCCTGCGGGCGCCTGAGTGCCTGCGCGGCCCCGCGAGGTGCCTGTGGGCCCCCGCGGGGTGCTGCGTCATGCGAACGGGCTGTCGGCGCCCGCGGCCGCGGGCTTGGGGGCGCGCGAGGGGCAGCAGCCCACCGGGCACAGGTCGTGGCTCGCGCCGAGCGCGCCCAGGGCACAGGGCGTCACCTCGCGCCCGCTCTCCTTGCCCGCACGCTCCAGGACGAGGTCGCGCACCGCGGCGGCGAACCGCGGGTCGGCGCCCACCGTGGCCGAGCGGCGGACCGGCAGGCCGAGCTCCGCGGCCTTCGCCTCGGCCTCGGTGTCGAGGTCGTACAGGACTTCCATGTGGTCGGAGACGAAGCCGATGGGGATCATCACCACCGCGGGTGCCCCGGCGGCGTGCCGCTCCTCCAGGTGGTCGCAGATGTCCGGCTCGAGCCACGGAATGTGCGGGGCGCCGCTGCGCGACTGGTAGACGAGCTCCCAGGGGTGCTCGACGCCGGTCTCCTCGCGCACCGCGTCGGCGATGAGCCGGGCGACGTCCAGGTGCTCCTTGACGTACGCACCGCCGTCCCCGTGGTCCTCGACGCGCCCCGAGGTGTCGGCGGCGGCCGTCGGGATGGAGTGCGTCGTGAAGGCCAGGTGCGCCCCTGCCCGGACGTCGTCGGGCAGGTCGGCGAGGGACTTCAGGACCCCGTCGACCATCGGGCGGACGAAGCCGGGGTGGTTGAAGTAGTGCCGCAGCTTGTCGACGCGCGGCACGTCGAGGCCCTCGGAGGCGAGCACGGCGAGGGAGTCCGCCAGATTCTCCCTGTACTGACGGCAGCCCGAGTACGACGCGTACGCGCTGGTGGCGAGGACGAGGACGCGGCGGTGGCCGTCCCGGACTACTTCGCGCAGGGTGTCGGTGAGATAGGGCGCCCAGTTGCGGTTGCCCCAGTAGACCGGCAGGTCGAGGCCGTGCTCCGCGAAGTCCTTGCGCAGGGCGTCGAGCAGGGCGCGGTTCTGGTCGTTGATCGGGCTGACCCCGCCGAACAGGAAGTAATGCTGCCCCACTTCCTTGAGCCGCTCCTTGGGGATACCGCGCCCCCGCGTCACGTTCTCCAGGAACGGGACCACGTCGTCAGGGCCTTCTGGGCCGCCGAACGAGAGCAGCAGCAGGGCGTCATAGGGAGAGGCATCGAGAGCATCGGACATGCATCCGATCCTGCCACCCGGCACTGACAGCCGAAAATCACGGTGCGGCCGGGCCTGTCGGGGCCGTAAGCTGTATGGGCCATCTTTACGCCTTACCGGAACGGCTCCCCGCATGCCCCTCGCGGAGCCGCCCCGGCGCCTCAGCGGAGTCCACGTGCCCAGCCCCTACCGCGCCATCTTCGCCGCCCCCGGCACCAAGGGGTTCTCGACGGCGGGCTTCCTCGGCCGGATGCCGCTCTCGATGATGGGCATCGGCATCGTGACGATGGTGTCCCAGCTCACGGGGCGGTACGGCCTTGCGGGCGCGCTCTCCGCGACCGTCGCGCTCTCCGCCGCCGCGATCGGCCCGCAGATCTCGCGCCTGGTCGACCGGTACGGCCAGCGCCGGGTGCTGCGGCCCGCGACCCTGGCGTCGCTCGCCGCGGTCACCGGCCTGCTGCTCTGCGCGAAGTACGAACTCCCGGACTTCACGCTCTTCGCCTTCGCCGCACTCGTCGGCTGTGTGCCGAGCGTGGGATCGATGATCAGGGCGCGCTGGGCGGTCCTCTACCGGGACACTCCGCAGCTGCACACCGCGTACTCCTTCGAGTCCGTGGTGGACGAGGTCTGCTTCATCTTCGGTCCGATCATCTCGATCGGGCTCTCCACGACGTGGTTCCCCGAGGCCGGGCCGCTCATGGCCGGGGTCTTCCTCGCCGTCGGCGTCTTCTGGCTGACGTCGCAGCGGGCCACCGAGCCCGTGCCGCACGGCCGTGAACACCACACCAAGGGCTCGGCGTTGCGCTCGGGCGGGCTCCAGGTCCTCGTCGTGACCTTCGTGGCGACGGGCGCGATCTTCGGCTCCATCGACGTGGTGACCGTCGCGTACGCGGAGGACCAGGGTCACAAGGCCGCGGCGAGCCTGGTGCTCGCGGTGTACGCCCTGGGCTCCTGCCTGGCCGGGGCCGCCTTCGGGCTGATGCGCTTCAAGGGTGCTCCGGAGCCGAGGTGGCTGCTGGGTGTCTGCACGACGGCCGTGAGTATGATCCCGCTTCAGTTGGTCGGGAACCTTCCGTTTCTGGCCGTGGCGTTGTTCATCGCGGGCCTCTCCATTGCGCCGACCATGATCACGACGATGGCCCTCGTCGAACAGCACGTACCACGCGCGAAGCTGACCGAGGGCATGACCTGGGTGAGCACCGGACTCGCGGTCGGCGTCGCGCTCGGCTCCTCCGCGGCCGGCTGGGTCATCGACGCGGCCGGATCGGATGCCGGGTACACGGTCCCCGGACTCTCGGGAGCCGTCGCGGTGGCGGTCGGATTCCTTGGGTATCGCCGGCTTCAGAAGCCGGTTCCGCGACGGGGAGGGACCCACCATGAGCACGGCAACGGGCAGCGGGAAGAGCACAGCGGCGTGGCGTAACTGGGCGGGCAACGTCACCGTCCGCCCGGCCCGGGAGGTCACTCCGGCGTCGGTCGACGAACTCAGGGACGCGCTGCGGCAGGCCAGGGAGGACGGCCTGAAGGTGAAGCCGGTCGGCACCGGCCACTCCTTCACGGCGACCGCGGCGACCAGCGGCCTTCTGATACGCCCCGAACTCCTCACCGGCATACGCCGGATCGACCGCGAGGCCGGCACCGTCACCGTGGAAGCGGGCACGCCGCTCAAGCGCCTGAACGCGGCGCTCGCCCGCGAGGGCCTTTCGCTCACGAACATGGGCGACATCATGGAGCAGACGGTCTCCGGCGCGATCAGCACGGGGACGCACGGCACCGGCCGCGAATCGGCGTCGATATCCGCGCAGATCGTGGCACTTGAACTGGTCACCGCGGACGGCACGGTGCTCGCCTGCTCCGAGAAGGAGAATCCCGAGGTCTTCGCGGCGGCCCGGATCGGCCTCGGCGCACTCGGCGTGATCAGCGCGATCACCTTCGCCGTGGAGCCCGTCTTCTACCTCACCGCCCGTGAGGAGCCGATGACCTTCGACAAGGTCACCCGTGAGTTCGACGCGCTCTACGCCGAGAACGAGCACTTCGAGTTCTACTGGTTCCCGCACACCGGCAACTGCAACACCAAGCGCAACAACCGCAGCCTCGGCCCCGCGGCGCCTCCCGGCCGGGTCAGCGCCTTCGTGGAGGACGAGATTCTCTCCAACGGCCTCTTCCAGGTGGTCAACACGATCGGCAGAGCCGTCCCCGCGACCGTCCCCGGTATCGCCAGGATCTCCAGCAAGGCGCTCTCCGCCCGCACCTACACGGACATCCCCTACAAGGTCTTCACAAGCCCGCGCCGCGTGCGCTTCATGGAGATGGAGTACGCCGTTCCGCGGGCGGCCCTCGTGGAGACGCTGCGCGAGCTGAAGACGATGGTGGAGCGCTCGAACCTGCGGATCAGCTTCCCCGTGGAGGTCCGCACCGCCCCCGCCGACGACATCACGCTCTCCACGGCGTCGGGCCGGGAGAGCGCGTACATCGCCGTCCACATGTACCGGGGCACGCCCTACCAGGCGTACTTCACCGCCGCCGAGCGCATCTTCACCGCGCACGAGGGCCGGCCCCACTGGGGCAAGATCCACACCCGCGACGCCGGTTACTTCGCGCGGGCCTATCCGCGCTTCGCCGAGTTCACGGCCCTGCGCGACCGCCTGGACCCGGACCGCCTGTTCGGCAACGACTACCTGCGCCGCGTCCTGGGCGACTGAGCCGCCGGGCAGGCGGCCCGGGGGCCTCGCCTACGGGTTGGCGGTCTCTCCTCGCTGTACGTCGCTGCCGCTGCCGGTGTCGCCGCTGTTCGACGGGGTCTGCGTCGGGGTCGGGGTGGGGGTCGGCGTGGGAGTCGGGTCCGTCTTCGAGCCGTCGCCGTCCCCGGAGTCCGTTCCGGAGTCCTGGCCGGAGTCCGTGTCCTTGCCGGTGTCACCCTTCGAACCGCTGTCCGAGCCGGAGTCGTTGCCGTTGTCCGGCGACTGCGAGTTCGTCCCTTCCGGGTCCTGCGAGGCGTCGCCGTCCTGCCGCGAACCGTCGTCCGTGCCCGTGGAAGCGCCGTCGGACGGCTGCCCGGAAGGATCGGTCGACGGCGTGGAGGGCCGGTCCGGCGAGCTGTTGCGGCCGCCCGTGAAGCTGTTGCTGATCGTGGTGCCGTTGCCCCCGCTGAAGTCCTCGCCGGAGACGATCTCGTACGTCGTGATGCCGGCCATGGCCACACCGAAGACCACCGCGGCCGCGACCAGCGGGCGCTTCCAGCTGCGGGTCTGTGTGCGGTGTGTCACGCCCTCGGTGAACTCGTCCGGGGGCAGCGGCGGTTCGAGCGGCTGGGCCGCCACGGCCGACCCGGCCGGATCCGCCTGCCGCAGCACACGCGTGGCGTCGTCCCGCGGCACCGGCCGCGTGGCGTCGACCGAACCAAGGAGCTGCGTCTTCTCGGCGTCGGCACCGGCACCGGTACCCGTCACGGGGAGCAGCGTCGTACGGTCCGCGTCGGAGCCGGCCACCGGCAGCAGCGTCGTACGGTCGGCATCGGCATCGGCTTCGGCGTCCGTCACTCGCAGCACCGTCGTCCGCTCCGCGTCGCCCGCGGCGGGCAGCACCGAGGTGGCTTCGGGTTCGGCCGACCTGCCCCATGTCGTCGTCACCGGCCCGGGCGCGGCGTGTGCCGTCGCGTCCGTGTACGCCGACGCCCTGAACGTCTGCGCCACCGGCGCACCCGAGCCGTCGGTCAGCGGGACCTGCCGCGCCCTCGGCTTGGCGTGCACGGTGACGTCGCGTATCTGCTCGCCCGTGCGGCTGAAGAAGTGCTGGAAGAGCGTGCCGCCGCAGGTCGCGACGGCGCTGACCACACCGGCGCCGAGGATCGTGCCGTAGACGCCGAAGCTCGACGCCAGCTTCGCCGCGACGACCGCGGCCACCGCGCTCCCCGCCACTTGCGGCACACTCAGATCGAGACGCCGCTTCCCTCCCGGCTCCTCCTGGTCCGCTGCCCGGTCCTTCGACTCCTTGCCGGAATCCGGCTTTTCACGCATCTCCGACCCTTGCCTGCCTTTCGCGACTACCTGTCCGAGAAAGGGACGTATGGGTGAAGTGGATAGTTCCGTTTCTGGAGTTTCCGTGAAGTGCGCCACTGTCGTGCCACCCTGCCCGGGTATCTCCGGGCGTCAACTCCCGCCCCCCGCGAGAACTTCGGCGGCGCGGCGGACCACCCGCGTGGCCCGAATGGAGTACTGTTGCGAGCCCTGGGTCCGGTCTCCCACCTGGGTGCCCGGAGCCTTCCAGAACCGCCGGGAGGGGGCTCGCTGCACAGGGTGACCAAATTGGTCACCGAGAGTTGCGAAATGGTAACCGTGGCATAACGGCGACCGAGGGCCCATGCCCGACACGCCGGGCAACTCGGCAAGGTTGTGGCAGGCTGCACCCGGGCAGGCCACACTCGACTAGCGGAAGCAGCGACGCACGTGACGTCGGCAGGCACCACCCGGGAGGTCCCCATGCCCGAACTGCGTGTCGTGGCCGTCAGCAACGACGGCACACGGCTGGTGCTGAAGGCTGCGGACAGCACGGAGTACACGCTTCCGATCGATGAGCGTCTGCGCGCCGCGGTGCGCGGTGACCGTCCGCGCCTCGGCCAGATCGAGATCGAGGTGGAGAGCCACCTCCGCCCCCGTGACATCCAGGCACGTATACGTGCCGGTGCCAGCGCGGAAGAAGTCGCCTCGCTCGCCGGAATCCCCGTGGACCGCGTCCGCCGCTTCGAAGGACCCGTGCTCGCCGAGCGCGCCTTCATGGCGGAGCGGGCCCGGAAGACCCCCGTGCGCCGTCCCGGCGAGAACACCGGGCCCCAGCTCGGCGAGGCCGTCTCGGAGCGGCTGCTCCTGCGCGGCGCCGACAAGGAGTCCGTGCAGTGGGACTCCTGGCGCCGCGACGACGGCACCTGGGAGGTCCTGCTCGTCTACCGCGTCGCGACCGAACCGCACTCCGCGAGCTGGACGTACGACCCGCCGCGGCGGCTCGTACAGGCCGTGGACGACGAGGCCCGCTCGCTGATCGGCGAGACGGACGACATCGCCGCGCCCGAGCCGAGCTTCCCGTTCGTGCCGCGCATCGCCCGGCTGCCCAGGGACAGGCCCTCGCTCGACCGGCCGCTCGACCGCGCGCTCGACCGGCAGTTGGAGCGCCCGAGCGCGCCGCCGCCCCCGGAGCCCGCGGAGGAGAGCACGGCCGCCACCGCGGCGACCGCGGCCGTCTCCGAGTCGGAGCGGGACTCGCTCACCAGCCTCCTGGAGGCGGTGCCGAGCTTCCGCGGCGACATGATCGTGCCGGAGCGCCCCGCGCTGCCGACCACGGATCTGCCGCCCGCCGAGGAGCCCGAGCAGGACCCGGAGGCCGAAGAGCCCCCCGCCGCTTCGGCCGGTGCGGGTGCCGCGTACGCGGACGTCCTCATGCCGCGCTCGGTGGCCAGCCACCGCGACCGTCTCGTCGGCACCACCGACCGCCAGGCGGAGGCCGACGGCGTCCGGCCCGGCCGCCGGGCCGCCGTGCCCAGCTGGGACGAGATCGTCTTCGGCACGCGCCGCAAGAAGCAGGAGTAGCACCTTCTTGTACGTGGCCGGGCCCCGCACCGTTCAGGTGCGGGGCCCGGCCACGTGTGTCAGCCTCCGCTCGCTACTGCGGATCCGGCCCCTTGGCCACCGGACGGGACTCGTCCGACGACCACTCCGACCACGAGCCGACGTACAGCGACGCCGGAATGCCCGCCACCGCGAGCGCGAGCACCTCGTGGGCGCCGGATACACCGGAGCCGCAGTAGACGCCGACCTCGGAAGTGTCGGACGCCCCCAGGGAGTTGAAGCGGTCCGCGAGATCGGCCGCCGGCCTGAAAGTGCCGTCCGCCGCGACGTTCTCCACGGTCGGCGCCGATACCGCGCCCGGGATGTGGCCGCCGACTCGGTCGATCGGCTCGACGTCACCGCGGTAGCGCTCGGCCGCGCGGGCGTCCAGGAGCAGCCCCGAGCGGGCCAGGGCCGCCGCGGCGTCGGCGTCCAGGAGATCCTTGGCGTTCGGTTCGGGGACGAACGTACCCTCGGCCGCCGGACGCTCGTCCCCCGTACGGAGCGGTCCGTCCCACGCGGCGAGCCCGCCGTCGAGCACGCGCACCGAGGGATGCCCCGTCCAGCGCAGCAGCCACCAGGCACGTGCGGCGGCCCAGCCCTGACCGCCGTCGTATACGACCACGTCACGGTCGGCGCCGACCCCGGCGGCCCGCATCACCGCGCCGAAGTGCTCCACGTCCGGCAGGGGGTGCCGGCCGCCCGCGCCCGCGGGGCCCGCGAGGTCGGCGTCCAGGTCGACGAAGACGGCTCCGGGGATGTGGCCCTTCTCGTACTCGGCCCGGCCGTCGAAGGCGGGGGCTCCCGCCGTCTTCGCGGTGCTCAGCTGCCAGCGGATGTCCAGGAGCACCGGCGGATTCTCGCCCGCCGAGTCGCTCGCGAGTTCGGATGCGGAGATGATGGCATTCATGGCCCCATCCTGACGTACGGGGTGGCCGCTTCGGTCAAGTCCCGCTACCCTGCTCCGCCGGAGACCCCCGAACACATGGCGTAAGTAATCGAGCACGCCGTGTACTGCCGAAGAACACAACCGAGCAACCGCGCGTCAACGGATGAGAAACGGTGAACCGGGCATCCTCTGACCGGGGCGCGGAACGCGGCGCGGCCGGTGCGCACGGCGTCACCGGTGGTGCGAGCATCTGCACGGGCGGGCACCGACGCGCGAGGGTCACGCGCGTCCGAAATCAAGCCGAGCGGCCACCACTACGGGCCGAGGAGAGAGTGACGATGACGGAGGCATGGGGGCCGACGGGTCAGCGTGACGACTTGAGGGCCGTCCGCCGCACGCCCGGCACACCCACCTGGGTGAGCCTGATGGCGCACGGCCTGGCCGCGACCCGGGAGTTCTACGGAGCGCTGTTCGGCTGGGAGTTCCGGCCGGGCCCCGAGCAGCTCGGGCCCTATGTGCGGGCGCTGCTCGACGGCCACGAGGTCGCCGGCATCGGCCAGCTGCCGCCCGATCATCATCTGCCGATCGCATGGACGCCGTATCTGGCGTCGGACGACGTGGACATGACCGCCGAGGCAGTACGGCACTGCTGCGGCACGATCGGGGTCGGTCCGCTGGACGCCGGGTCGGCCGGGCGGATGGCCATCGCGGTGGACCCCGCGGGCGCGGTGTTCGGGATCTGGCAGGCGGCGGAGCATGCGGGCGCCGCGCTGGTCGGGGTGCCGGGAGCGGTCGCCTGGAACGAGCTGGTGACGCAGGAGACGGCGGGCGTCGTGAAGTTCTACCAGGCGGTTTTCGGATATACCGAAGAGACCCCCGCCGCGGCCGACTTCGACCATGTGACGCTTCAGGTCGACGGCCGGCCGGTGGCCTCGATCCACGGCGTGGGCCAGGCCCTGCCGCGGGACCGGGGCGCGCACTGGATGACGCACTTCGAGGTCACCGACGTGGACAAGTCGGTGGAGCGGGTCATCGAACTCGGCGGCCACCTCGTCAAGCCCGCGCGCGAGAGCGCCCACGGGCGGATGGCCACGGTCGCCGACCCGGAGGGCGCGGTCTTCACGCTCGTGCGGTCGGCTTCCTGACGTCACCGGACCGCGGACAACGGGCAGTCGGGCAGTCGGGCAGTCGGACAAGGGGTGTTCAGCGCCACGTGCTGGCCGGAATCTCACTGTGAGAACTTCACGCCTCACCCGTGAGAGGGCCACTGTTTCCGGCCTCTGTCGCACACAAGTATGACGTGCCACAGAGCAACTCCGGATCGGCACGGAAGGGCAATACGTTCATGACCCTTGTCATGCAGCACCGTTTCGAGCCCGTACAGCAGTACTCCGCATCGCGCACCAAGCCGCAGCATCCGCGCCTGGTGATCGAGAACCTGAGCGACGCGCTGGGTCCGGGCGTCGCGCTGGCCTCCATCTGCACCATCGCCGAACCGCCCGCCCCGAAGACGCCCGCTCCCCGGGCGCCCGGCTCCGAGCCGGCCGAGAACCGTCGCCCAGAAGTGCGCGGGTGGCTCACGGCATGACTCTCACCGGGGGGTGGCAGGCCCGTCCGTCGCTGGGGAGCGACGGGGCGGGTCTCGGATTCAAGCTTCATCTGCGCCCGGTCGTCGTACCGGGAGAAGCCACATATCTGGTGTCGCGGCTCGGGGTGACCGCGCTGCGCGGCGAACACGCCGAGCTTCTGGTGCCGTTGCTCGACGGCACCCGCGACCTGGCAGGCGTCGTGCGCGACGCCGCTCCGGGACTCGACGCGGAGTCCGTCATGCGGTCGCTGGACGATCTCACGACGGCCGGCCTGCTGCGCCTCCACCCGCGTGCCGTGCCGTCCGCTCCGGCGGGCGGCACGGCACGCGAGGCGGCCGAGGCCTACTGGGATCTGGCCGGTCTCGACGGCGGGGCGGCGGCCGCCCGGCTGCGGCGGGCTTCGCTGCGCCTCGAAGTGCTCGACGACATCGATCCCGAAGCGGTCCGCGCCGCCTGCCGGGCCTCCGGGCTCCTGCTCGCTCCCGAGGGCGGCGCCGCGGACCTCACGCTCGTACTGTGCGACGACTACCTTGCGCCGCGCCTGCGCGACCTGGACACCGCGCACCGCAGCCGGGGCACACCGTGGCTGATCGCCCGGGCCTGCGGCGCGGAACCCTGGGTCGGCCCGGTCTTCCGGCCGGACGGCGGGCCCTGCTGGACCTGTCTGGGATCCCGGCTCTCCGGGCACCGGCGCGCCGAGGGCCCGGTACGGCGCGCGCTCGGCATCGAGGGTCCGCCGGACAGGCCCGCGGCCTCGCTGCACGCGGGCCGCGCCATCGCCCTCAACCTGGCCGTCCTGGAGGCGGCGAAGTGGCTCGCCGGGGTCAGGGACGACTCCCAGGGGCAACTCCACACCTGGGACACCCTGCGGATGCGGGGCCGCAGCCATCGCGTCGACCGGCGCACGCAGTGCCCCGTCTGCGGCGATCCGGGCACCGTGGCGGCCTGGGTCGACCGGCCCTTCGTCCCCGTCACGCGTCTCAAGGCGCCCTCGGCGTCGGGCGGCGGGCACCGTGCGCTGACCCCCGAGCAGATGCTGGCCAGGCACGGCCACCTCATCGACCCGGTGACCGGGATCGTCAAGGAGATCCGCCGCGCGCCCCGCACCCCCGAGGGCCTCAACTCCTGCATCTCCGGCCCGAATCTGGCCATGAGCGCGCATACGCTCGGCGGGCTGCGTGCCGGGCTGCGCGCGCTGAGCGGCGGGAAAGGGCTCACCGAGACGGAGGCCCGGGTCAGCGCCCTGTGCGAGGCCGTGGAGCGCTACAGCGGGACCCGGCACGGCGATGAGCCGGTGGTGCGTGACACCTACCGCGGCCTCGGGTCCGAAGCCGTGCACCCGAACACCTGCCAGCTCTACGACGAGCGGCAGTTCCGCGCCAGGGAGCGCTGGAACTCCCGGTTCTCCAGCTTCCAGTACGTCCCGCGCCCCTTCGCCGAGGACCGGCCGACGGAGTGGACACCCGTGTGGTCCCTGACGTCCGGGGCCCGCCGCCTGCTGCCCACCTCGATGCTCTACTTCACCCACGGCGAGCCGACACCGGACGGTCTGTACGCCGACTCCAACGGCAACGCGGCGGGCAGCAGCCGCGAAGACGCCCTGGTCCAGGGGTTCCTGGAGCTGGTCGAGCGGGACGCGGTGGCTCTGTGGTGGTACAACCGCACCCGGCAACCGGCGGTCGACGTCGACGCCTTCGCCGAGCCGTACGCCGATCGGATCCGCACGGCCTGCGCCCGGTTGCGGCGCGAGCTCTGGGTGCTCGACCTCACCTCGGATCTCGGCATTCCGGTCTTCGCCGCCCTGTCCCGGCGCACCGACAAGCCCGCCGAGGACGTGATCTTCGGGTTCGGGGCACACTTCGACCCGCGGGTGGCGATGCGCCGGGCCCTGTCGGAGCTCGGCCAGTTGCTGCCCACCGTGTGCGACGCGCGGGCGGACGGCACCGGCTACGCGCTCACGGATCCCGAGCCGCTCGGCTGGTGGCGCCAGGCCACGATCGCCAACCAGCCCTATCTGCGGCCCGATCGCCGGATGGCCCCGCGCGTGCCGGAGAGCTGGAGTCACGGCCACCGGGCTGACCTCCTCGACGACGTGAAGGCCATCACCGCACTGGTGCGGGACCGGGGGATGGAGCTCCTCGTGCTCGACCAGAGCAGGCCGGACCTGGAGGTTCCGGTCGTGAAGGTAGTGGTGCCGGGCCTGCGTCACTTCTGGGCACGGTTCGCTCCCGGACGGCTCTTCGACGTTCCGGTGGCCATGGGCCGGCTCGACGCACCGACCCCGTACGAAGGGTTGAATCCCGTACCGCTCTTCGTGTGACCGGACGCTTCCACCGGAACTCCTATCGGTGAACTGCCCCTCGTAAAGCGACTTTTGAGTACTCATGCGGACTCTTACGCGGTTGTCATGGTCTTCACATATCATCCGCAGACAGACGCACACAGTTGCGAGAAGAGGTCGCGATCGGTGGACAACCACGAACGGTTAGACATCGCTGACAGAAGCAACGGTGAGCGTGCGAGAGACAGCGGGCGGCCCGGGGCGGCACGGCCGGCGAAGCAGAGCAGGGACCTGCCGGCTCCCCGGGTCGCCCACGTCATCCTGGTGATGGCGCTGCTCAGCTACACCGTTGTCACCCTGCTCAACATCCTGGGCGCGGAGCTGACGGGGCAGCAGCAGGGCATCGCCCTGGTGTCGCTCGCGGCCATTCTCGCGCTGCAGCTCAGACACTCGGCGCCCGGGGCCAACCGGGCGCCTTTGTGGCAGCGCATTCTCACCCTGGGCGTCCAGGCGCTCCTGACCTACCTGCCCTTCTTCGTCTTCCGCGCCGAATGGGGCGCCATGGCGGGATTCCTCGCCGGGTCGCTGCTTCTGCTGCTGCCCGCGCGCGTCGGCTGGAGCCTCTACGCCGTGGTCGGGGCAAGCCTCTCGGTGCCCGCCGCCCTGGAGGGCCGGTCGGTCCTCGTCGTGGTCTACCTCTGCCAGTCCACGCTGCTGACCGGCCTGGTCACGTACGGGCTCTCCCGGCTGAGCGAGCTGGTCAGGGAGGTGCACGCGGCCCGCGACGAGCTGACCCACATGGCCGTGACCGAGGAACGGCTGCGCTTCGCACGGGACTTGCACGACCTGCTCGGCTTCAGCCTCTCCGCCATCACGCTGAAGAGCGAGCTCATCCACCGGCTCATACCGCAGCATCCGCAGCGCGCCAGAGAAGAGGTCCAGGACGTCCTGTCCGTGGCGCGCGACGCGCTGGCCGACGTGCGGCGGGTGGCCAGAGGGTTTCAGGACATGTCCCTCGACCAGGAGATCAGCTCGGCCTGCTCGGTGCTGAGCGCGGCGGACATCGGCACGCAGGTACGGGTCTCCCTCGGCAGCGTGAGTACGCAGACGTCCTCGGTCCTCGCGGCGGTGCTCAGGGAAGCGGTGACGAATGTACTGAGGCACAGCAAGGCCGACATCTGCACCATCGAAGCGGTCCAGTCGGACGACATGGTGCACCTGCTGGTCGCCAATGACGGAGCCGCCCCGGATCATCACGAGCCCTCTCCGCACGGCGGCAGCGGCCTGATGAACCTGGAGGCGCGGGTGCGGGCGATCGGCGGAGAGGTGAAGGCCGGGCGCATCGACGGCAGCCGGTTCCGTCTGCGGGTGGTGGTCCCCGCCGAGCAGAAGTAGCCCGACAGGGCTTGTTTCACCGGCAGTTGAGCCGAGCAGGACGTCACCGCTTCATCGGATCTGACCACCTGCTTGATAGAATCCGGCCGGAATTCGCTGATTACGGGGGGGCCGTGATTCGGATACTGCTGGCTGAGGACATGCACATGGTCCGCGGCGCGCTGGTCGCGCTGCTCAATCTGGAGGCCGATCTCGACGTGGTGGCCGAAGTCGAGCGGGGGGACGAGATCGTCGCCAGGGCCCTGGAGACCAAGCCCGACGTGGCCGTCATCGACATCGACCTGCCCGGCCTCGACGGTCTGACGGCCGCCACCCATCTTCGCGAGCGGATGCCGGAGTGCCGCACGCTCATCCTCACCAGCCTCGGCCGGCCCGGCACGCTGCGCCGGGCGCTCGCCGCGCACGTGTCCGGCTATCTCCTCAAGGACGCCCCGCCGAAGGAGCTGGCGGAGGCCGTGCGGCGGGTCGCGGCGGGCCAGCGCGCCGTCGACGCACAGCTGGCTCTCGCGGCCTGGGGCGGCGCCGAGAACCCGCTGACGGAGCGGGAGAACGAAGTGCTCAAGCTGGCCTCGCAGGGCGCGGAGGCGCCCGAGATAGCCTCCCGGATGCACCTGACGACCGGCACGGTCCGCAACTACCTGACGACGGTCGTCTCCAAGCTCAACGCCCGCAACCGCGTCGACGCGATCCGCATCGCCCGCGATTCCGGCTGGCTGTACTGAACTCCCCGGTCTCCCGGGGCGGAGTCCGCTCCCGGGGCTAGGAGTCCGCTCCCGGGGCCGGTGGATGCACCGGCTTCGCCATGCCCGCCGCCACCAGGTAGCGCAGGATGCCGTCCGTCACCTCGGGGTGCAGCGGCAGGGCCTCCGTGGCGGCGTCGGGGGTGACGGGCCAGGCGAGCATGCCGACCACCCAGACCGCCTCCGGGCGGTGCAGCACCACCCGGTGCAGCGAGGCGGCCGACTCCAGCGCGACCCCCGCGGCGTCCAGTGTCACCCGGACGTCACGGGGCAGCCGGATCTCGTCCGCGGCCTCCAGCTCGTGGGGAGAGAACGTCGCGAGCCGGGACTCGGGAGAGACCGAGAGGAGCGGCCCCCTCAGGTCGTCGAGGCCCAGGGTGCGCACCGTCAGGTGGGAGAGCCGGCTCAGCGTGGGCAGGAGCACCAGGCAGATGCTGCCCTCCGGGTTCGCCCGGACGTTGGCGGGCAGGACAGGGCCGAGCTCCATGCGGCGCAGCGCCTCGCGGACGACCGGATCAGGGTCGATGAGCTCCTCTGTGCCGAACCGGCCCGTCAGCACCACCGCGTCGTCCGTGGTCTCCACGACGACGTCCTCGCTCAGCGACCACAGGTGCAGCGGCTGCCGACCGACGGGATCCGGCATGGCGCGCCCCCTTCCGATGCGTGGTCGGCCACCGAGTATCCGGCAGCCGGACAGCGCGCCGAAAGGCACGGGTTCATGGCTCGCACATGAAGATCTCATGGGTGCCCGGCGGGTTCCGTTCGGCCCCGGGTCTCCCCCGCCCACTTGCCGCTTTGCCCGGTCGCAAGGACCACTGCCTACGTTCGGCGACAGTCAGCCCACTGCGTCCATGTCTACGGGAAGGGGGACGGCCGGTGGCCGTTCATACAGTGGAGAGCAACGAGTCCCCGCCCTCCGGGAGCAAGGATGTCCGTCGTCTGAACCGGGTGATCATTCGCTTCGCGGGTGACTCGGGTGACGGCATGCAGCTCACCGGCGACCGGTTCACGTCCGAGACGGCGTCCTTCGGCAACGACCTGTCGACGCTGCCGAACTTCCCCGCCGAAATCCGTGCACCTGCCGGGACCCTGCTCGGAGTCTCCAGCTTCCAGCTGCATTTCGCCGACCACGACATCCTCACGCCGGGTGACGCGCCGAACGTCCTGGTCGCGATGAACCCGGCCGCCCTGAAGGCCAACATCGCCGATGTGCCGCGCGGCGCGGAGATCATCGTCAACACCGACGAGTTCACCTCGCGGGCACTCCAGAAGGTCGGGTACGCCTCAAACCCCTTGGAAGGGGACGCACTTGACGCCTACCGCCTGCACCGCGTCCCGCTGACCACGCTCACGGTCGAGGCGCTGAAGTCCCACGGCCTTTCCCGCAAGGACGCCGACCGGTGCAAGAACATGTTCGTGCTGGGGCTGCTGTCGTGGATGTATCACCGGCCCACCGACGGTACGGAGAGGTTCCTGCGGGCGAAGTTCGCCAAGAAGCCCGATATCGCGGAGGCGAACATCACGGCCTTCAGGGCGGGCTGGAACTTCGGCGAGACGACGGAGGACTTCGCCGTCTCGTACGAGGTCGCTCCGGCCACCGCGGCGTTCCCTTCGGGTACGTATCGCAACATCTCCGGGAACCTCGCGCTGTCGTACGGGCTGATCGCGGCCGGTCGGCAGACGGGGCTGCCGCTGTTCCTGGGCTCGTATCCGATCACTCCGGCCTCCGACATCCTGCACGAGCTGTCCCGGCACAAGAATTTCGGGGTGCGGACCTTCCAGGCCGAGGACGAGATCGCCGCCATCGGCGCCGCGCTCGGTGCGGCGTTCGGGGGGTCGCTGGCCGTCACCTCCAACTCCGGGCCGGGGGTGGCGCTGAAGTCGGAGACGATCGGGCTCGCGGTCTCCCTCGAACTGCCGCTGCTGATCGTGGACATCCAACGGGGTGGGCCGAGCACCGGATTGCCGACCAAGACCGAGCAGGCCGATCTGCTGCAGGCGATGTACGGGCGCAACGGTGAGGCGCCGGTGCCGATCGTGGCGCCGAAGACGCCGGCGGACTGCTTCGACGCCGCTTTGGAGGCGGCACGGATCGCGGTCACCTATCGCACCCCGGTGTTTCTCTTGAGTGACGGCTATCTGGCCAATGGCTCCGAACCCTGGCGCATCCCTCAGCCCGATGAACTGCCCGAGATGCTGGTGCAGTTCCCGCAAGGGCCCAACCACGTCCTGGACGACGGGAGCGAGGTGTTCTGGCCCTACAAGCGCGATCCGCGGACACTGGCCCGCCCTTGGGCCGTCCCGGGCACGCCGGGCCTTGAGCACCGTATCGGCGGGATCGAGAAGCAGGACGGCACCGGCA
>NZ_BMTR01000009.1 GCF_014649775.1 Streptomyces longisporoflavus
CTGCTCGCTCTGCATGATGTTGCCGCACGAGACGACCGGATTGAGGCTGCAGCCCGGCGTGAAGTCCGGGTCCTCGAGGAGCTTGAACTTGTCCAGCGTGATGACCCACGCCGCGAGCAGACCCGCCGCACCCGTGATCACCAGAAGCAGCGCGAACGCACGGCTCCCGCCGACACCGGGCGGCGCGTCCGTGCCGCCCCGCTCGCGATCGTGGTCGGAGGGGCGGCTTTCGCTTGCCGGGGTCGTCTTGCTCATCACGCCGTTCCGTCGCTTGTGGGGGCCTGCGGGCACGGACATTGTGCCGCACGCGCGCGTGTGTCCACCGTTCGATGGACATAAGGAGGTACGCACGGAGGTCCCGGAGCGTTCGCTCCGCCGCGACGCTCGACGGCATGACGACACACGAGGGCACGACGACGGACACGGCCGGGCTGGCGGTGGACGTCCGGGGACTGCGCAAGCGCTACGGCGAGGTGACGGCCCTGGACGGCGTCGACCTGGCCATCCGGCACGGGGAGGTCTTCGGCATCCTCGGCCCCAACGGGGCGGGCAAGAGCACCACGGTGGAGATCCTCCAGGGCAACCGCGCGCGGGACGGCGGCGAGGTCTCCGTGCTCGGCGCCGACCCCGCCTCCGCGGGGCGCGCGCGGCGTTCACGCGTCGGGGTCGTCTGGCAGGACGAATCGGCGCCCGCCGAGCTGACGGTGCGCGAGACAGTACGTCAGTTCGCCCGCTACTACCCGAAGCCGCGCGACCCCGAGGACGTCATCGCGCTCGTCGGCCTCGAGGAGAAGGCGGCGAGCCGCATCAAGAGCCTCTCCGGCGGCCAGCGCAGGCGCCTCGACGTGGCGCTCGGCGTCATCGGCGACCCCGGGCTCCTGCTCCTGGACGAGCCGACGACGGGCTTCGACCCGGCCGCGCGGCGCCAGTTCTGGGGCTTGCTCCGCAGGCTCGCCGACGAGGGCACGACCATCGTGCTCACCACGCACTACCTGGAGGAGGCCGAGGCACTGGCCCACCGGCTCGCGGTGATCGCCGCGGGGCGGGTGGTTGCCGAGGGCGAACCCGCGGCCCTGCGCCGCCGGTACGGGACGGAGGCGACCGTCGAGTGGACCGATCCGGACGGGACCCCGCGCGGCGAGCGCACTGGGACCCCGACGCGGACCGTCGCCGAACTGGCGTCCCGGTTCGACGGGGAGGTCCCGGGGCTGCGCGTCAGCCGCCCCACCCTGGAAGACGTATACCTGCGCCTCACCGGCCAGGAGGGGCAGGACGGGCAGGACGTTCAGGGCTCTCAAGAAGGAGGCGCGCGATGACAGCGACGGCGACCGGCACAGGCGTACGTCCCGCCGAGCGCAGCACCCCGCGGCTGCCATCGGCCTGGGTGCTCGGTCTGCATCAGGGCGCGCTGGAGCTGAGGGCTTTCGCGGAGTGTTCCTGCCCGAGTCGGCGAGCGTCCTGGAGCAGGCGGGGAGTTGGGAGTATGGACGCATCGCTCTGGTGCTCGGTGCCTGGTGCGTCGGAGGATTGGCGCTGTGTCTGCTGACCTTCCGGTGAAGGAACGGCGCGACGGATGACCGGGCCGTTCCGGGCCGCGCGACTCGAACATCTGGCAGCGCAGCTTCCGGCTCTGGGACTCGTACTTCGCCGTGGTCTGGGCCGCCACCCTGGTCTTCATGCTCGGCACGGCGGGGCCGGGGGGCCCGTCCGGCTCACGGCGGCGGGGATTCTGCTGCTCCTCGTCCCCTGGTACGTGGGGCTCGGGCGCTGTGTCCTGGTGACGGAGGGCGCCGACGAACGACGGGCGCTCGTCTACATCGCGGGGGCGGTCGCGCTATTCCTTGTGTCGGGCGTGCTGGTCGGCCAGACGCGTCTGATGACCTTCGCGCTGATCCCGCAGTGCTTCATCTGTCTGCGGATGCGCCGGGCGCTCGTGGCGGTCACGGTCATCAACATCGCGCCGGTGGCGGGCTGGGCCCTGCTGTGGCGGCCCTCGTCGCAGGTCATCTTCTACCACGCCGTCTTCGCCGTGGTCACGCTGGTCTTCTCGGTGGCGATGGGGAGCTGGACCGTCCGCATCATCGAGCAGAGCGTCGAACGGGCCGACCTCATCGCCGACCTGGAGACGAGCCGGGAGGAGATCGAGCGGCTCTCCGCCGAGCGCGGCGCCCTCACGGAACGCGAGCGCATGTCGCGCGAGATCCACGACACCCTCGCCCAGGGCTTCACCAGCGTCCTCATGCTCGTCCAGGCGATCGACGCCGAGCTTGAGCGCGATGTGCCCGCCGCCCGCCGCCACCTGGAGCTGATGGAGGCGACGGCACGGCAGAACCTCGCGGAGGCGCGGGCCCTGGTCGCGGGCCGTGCCCCCGCCGATCTGGACGGCGGTTCGCTGCCGGACGCGCTGCGGCGCCTCGCCGACCGGCATGGGGCCGAGCTCGCCGTGACGGGGGACGTGCGCCCGCTGCCGCCGGGCCTGGAAGTGGTCGCCCTGCGCTCCTGCCAGGAGGCCCTGGCCAACGTGCGCAAGCATGCGGGGGACGGCGCTTTCGCGAGCGTCGCCCTGGCCTACGCGCGGGGCTCGCTCTCCCTCGCGGTGCGGGACTCCGGGTGCGGCTTCGATGCCGGCGTGCCGCACGAGGGGTACGGCCTGCCCGGGCTGCGGGCGCGGGCGGCCGAGTTCCGCGGCACCGCCGAGGTGACGAGCGGACCGGGCGACGGCACCACCGTCACCGTCCTGCTCCCGATCCCGCTCTCCGAGAGGAGCGCACCGTGATCCGCATACTGCTGGCGGACGATCATCCCGTCGTACGCGAGGGGCTGCGCGCCATGTTGAGCGCCGAGCCGGACCTGGACGTCGTAGCGGAGGCGTCGAGCGGGCCCCGCGCGCAGGCGCTGGCCGCCGAGCTGCGGCCGGACATCGTCCTGATGGACCTGCGGATGCCGGGCGGCGACGGGGTCGAATCGATCGAGCGGATGGCGGCCGCGGGGCTGCCGTGCCGGGTCATCGTCCTGACGACGTACGAGACCGACCGCGACATCCTGCGGGCCGTGGAAGCGGGTGCGGCGGGCTATCTGCTGAAGGATCTGGCGCGGGGGGAACTGGCCTCCGCCGTCCGGGCGGCGGCACGCGGGGAGACTGTCCTGGCCCCCTCGGTGGCGGCCCGCCTGGTGGACCAGCTGCGGACCCGGCCGGAGCGGCCTCGGCTGTCGGAGCGCGAGACGGCGGTGCTCCGGCTCGTCGCCGAGGGGTGCACGAACGCGGAGATCGGGCGTCGGCTGTTCGTCGCGGAGTCGACGGTGAAGACGCATCTGCTGCGGGTCTTCGGGAAGTTGGGGGTCGACGACCGGACGGCGGCGGTGACGCATGCGCTGCGGCAGGGGTTACTGGACTGAGTCTCTCGCCCCCTCCGCCCCGGACCCCGCTCCTCGAACGCCGGAGGGGCTGAAAATAGCCTGTCCGGCGTTTGAGGACGAGGCCGTTCAGGCCGATCCGGGGGTCTGGGGGCGGAGCCCCCGGGGACGGGACGGGCAGGGGCCGGGGCGGCGGAGACACCGCCCCGGAGTCAGCTCAGCCGGGCCTTCAGCTCGCCCACCAGTTCGTCCACGGCGACCGCCGCCTGCTCCCCGGACTCCATGTCCTTCAGCTGCACGACGCCCTCGGCGAGATCCCGCTCGCCGGCGACGACGGTGTACCGCGCGCCCGAGCGGTTGGCGTTCTTCATGGCGCCCTTGAGGCCCTTCCCGCCGTACGAGAAGTCCGCCGCGACCCCGGCCTTGCGCAGCTCCGTCACCTTGGCGAACAGCACCCGCCGGGCCTCGTCGCCGAGCGGCACCGCGAACACGCTGGTCGCCGAGGGCAGTTCGAGCTCCACGCCCTCCGCCTCCAGGGCCAGGACCGTGCGGTCCACGCCGAGCGCCCAGCCGACGGAGGGCAGCGAGGGGCCGCCGATCATCTCGGACAGGCCGTCGTAACGGCCGCCGCCGCCCACCGCGGACTGCGAGCCGAGGCCGTCGTGGACGAACTCGAAGGTCGTACGGGTGTAGTAGTCCAGGCCGCGGACCAGCTTCGGGTCGTCCTCGTACGCGACGCCCTCCGCCGTCAGGAGCTCACGCACCTGCTCGTGGTACGCCTGGCACGCGTCGCACAGGTAGTCGCGCAGCATCGGGGCACCGACCAGCTGCTTCTGGACGTCGTCGCGCTTGTCGTCCAGGACCCGCAGCGGGTTGATGTCGATACGTCGACGTGTCTCCTCGTCCAGGTCGAGCCCGCGCAGGAAGTCCTGCAGCGCGGCGCGGTAGACGGGGCGGCATTCCTTGTCGCCGAGCGAGTTCAGCAGGATGCGGAACTGCCGCAGCCCGAGGGCGCGGTACGCCTGGTCCGCGAGGATGATCAGCTCGGCGTCCAGGGCCGGGTCCTCGGCGCCGATCGCCTCGGCGCCGACCTGCGAGAAGTGGCGGTAGCGGCCCTTCTGCGGGCGCTCGTAGCGATAGTACGAGCCGGAGTACCAGAGCTTGACCGGGAGGTTGCCCGCCTTGTGCAGGTTGGCCTCCAGGGCCGCGCGCAGAACCGATGCCGTTCCCTCGGGGCGCAGGGCGAGCTGGTCGCCGCCCTTGGTCTCGAAGGCGTACATCTCCTTGGAGACGATGTCGGTGGACTCGCCGACGCCGCGCGAGAACAGCTCGACGTTCTCGAAGCCGGGGGTCTCCACGTAGCCGTAGCCGGAGTTCTTCAGCGGCGCGGAGATGGCCTCGCGCACCGCCAGGTACTTCGCCGAGTCCGGGGGCAGCAGGTCGTAGGTGCCCTTGGGGGCCTTGAAGGTGCTCACGGGTTTTCTCTCGTCACATTCCTCGTCGGGGAGCGTCGGCTCCCTGGCCGGCGGCCACCTGGCGCAGATACGGGTTGGTGGCGCGCTCACGGCCGATGGTCGTGTGCTCGTTGTGACCGGGCAGGACCACGGTCGAGTCGTCGAGCGGCAGGCACACACGCGCCAGCGATTCGAACATCTCGTCCTGCGATCCGCCGGGCAGGTCGGTGCGGCCGATGGAGCCGGCGAAGAGCAGGTCGCCCGAGAAGAACACCGAGGGAACCTCGGCGGACTCGGGGAGCCGGAACGTCACCGACCCCTTCGTATGCCCCGGCGCGTGCGCGACGGAGAAGTCAAGTCCGGCGAGCTTCAGCCGCGCGCCGTCGGCCAGCTCCTTGACGTCGGAGGGCTCCCCCACGGTCAGTTCGCCGAGCAGCTGCGCGCCGAAGGAACGGCCTATGGCCTTCTCCGGGTCGCTCATCATGTACCGGTCCTCGGGGTGGATCCACGCGGGCACGTCGTGCGCGCCGCAGACCGGCACGACCGAGGCGACGTGGTCGATGTGGCCATGGGTGAGGATGACCGCGACGGGCTTGAGCCGATGCTTCTCGAGCGCTTCCTCGACTCCCTCGGCGGCCTGGTGGCCCGGGTCGATGATCACGCACTCCTCGCCTGCGGCGGGGGCGACCAAGTAGCAGTTGGTCCCCCAGGCCCCGGCGGGAAACCCGGCAATGAGCACGATCGTCCTTCGTTCGTCGTCCGGCGGAGGTGACCGCGCAGGTCGCGGCAGATCAGAGCCTACCGGCGCTCCCGATTCCACAGCTAACCCATATACGGTACGGGGCACACAGAAGCGGTCATCCACGCAGAGGAGAGAGAACCCGGTGGTCAGCAACGATCAGCGGCGGCGTCAGCTCGCCCGGGAGAAGTTCTTGCGGCAGCAGCAGCGCCGGGAGGCCGCGCGGCGCAGGGCGCGGATGCGCAACGCGGTGATCGCCTCGGCCCTCGCGGTGGTCGTGGCCGGTGGCGCGGTCTCGTACGCGGCGGGTGCCTTCGACGACGGCGGCACGTCCGAGAACGCGGCGAACACGAACGCGAGCCCCACCACCAAGCCGGATCCCTGCGAGAAGCCCGCGAGCGGCAAGGTGAAGCCGCTCAGCTTCAAGAAGGAGCCGGCGATGACGATCGACAAGTCGGCGGACTACGCGATGAAGCTGAGCACGACCTGCGGCGACATCGACCTCGACCTGTCGGCGTCGAAGGCCCCGCACACGGTCAACTCCTTCAACTTCCTGGTGAACAAGGGCTACCTCGACCACACGAAGTGCCACCGACTCGTCACGGGCGGCATCTACGTCCTGCAGTGCGGCGACCCGGAGGGCACCGGCGAGGGCGGTCCCGGCTACTCGATCCCCGACGAGAACCTCAAGGACAAGAGGCTCAAGGGGAACGTGTATCCGACGGGTACGGTCGCGATGGCCAACAAGTACAAGGCCGCGGAGAAGAAGGGCCGGGACTCCGGCGGCAGCCAGTTCTTCCTGGTCTACCAGGACAGTCAGCTCCCGCCCGACTACACACCGTTCGGGACCATTTCCGATTCCGGTATGAAGGTGCTCAAGAAGATCGCCGATGCCGGCGAGAGCACCGGGCGGGGCGACGGCGCCCCGAACGCGACGGTCGTCATCAACAAGGCGACCGTGTCGAAATCCTGACCGCCCGCGGGCAAACTTCGGACGCGCGGGATGCGGACAGCCGCCCCGCGCGTCGCCTATGTTGGCGGAGACGAAACTGTGGACGATGCCGGGGGCCGGGGGCCCTGCACAGGCATCATGTGGAGGAGGCGCTGTGAGCAGCGACCCGTGGGGCCGCGTCGACGAGACGGGGACCGTGTATGTGCGCAAGGCCGACGGCAGCGAGCGCGAAGTCGGTTCGTGGAAGGCGGGATCTCCTGACGAGGCCCTTGCCTACTTCGAGCGCAAGTACGACGGTCTGGTCGTCGAGATCGGACTTCTCGAGCGCCGGGTGAAAACGACCGATCTGTCGGCCAAGGACGCCATGACCGCCATCGAGCACCTGCGCCAGCAGGTGGACGAGGCACACGCGGTCGGCGATCTGGACGCCCTCAGCACGCGTCTGGACAAGCTCGTCGAGACCGTCGACGCGCGCCGTGAAGAGCGCAAGGTCCAAAAGGCCAAGCAGTCGGACGAGGCGAGGCACGCCAAGGAGGCGCTGGTCGTCGAGGCCGAGGAGCTCGCCCAGAGCGAGCAGTGGCGGGCGGCGGGCGAGCGGCTTCGCGCCCTGGTGGACACCTGGAAGGGTCTGCCGCGCCTGGACCGCAAGTCGGACGACGAGCTGTGGCACCGCTTCTCGCATGCCCGCTCGGCGTTCTCCAAGCGGCGCAAGGCCCACTTCGCCTCGCTCGACGCCCAGCGCGAGGAGGCCCGCAAGACCAAGGAGAAGCTGGTCGGCGAGGCCGAGGCCCTCTCCAACTCGACCGACTGGGGTCCGACGGCCGCGCGCTACCGCGACCTGATGACCGAGTGGAAGGCCGCGGGCCGCGCCCAGCGCGAGCACGAGGACGACCTGTGGAACCGCTTCCGCGGCGCCCAGGACGTGTTCTTCGCGGCGCGCAGCTCGGTCTTCGCGGAGCGGGACGCCGAGCAGACGGAGAACCTGAAGCTGAAGGAGGAGCTGGCCGAGGAGGCCGAGAAGCTCGTCCCGGTCAAGGACCTCAAGTCGGCGCGCGCGGCCTTCCGTGCGCTCAACGAGCGCTGGGAGGCCATCGGCCACGTCCCGCGTGACGCACGGCCGAAGGTCGAGGGCCGGATGCACGCGGTGGAGAGGGCCCTGCAGGACTCCGAGGAGGCCGAGTGGCGCCGTACGAACCCTGAGGCGCGGGCGCGGGCCGAGGGTCTGACCGGCCAGCTGCAGGCCGCCGTCGACAAGCTGGTCGACCAGATCGAGAAGGCGCGCGCGGCGGGCAACAACGCCAAGGCCGACAAGCTCCAGAAGGAACTCGACGGCCGCCAGGCGCTTCTCGACCAGGCCCTCAAGGGTCTGCACGAGTTCGGCGGCTGAGTTTTCGCTCACTACGTAGAGGGGCTCCCGTACATCGCGTACGGGAGCCCCTCTACGTAGTGGACCGGTTTACGGCCTGCGCGCCGACGTCACCCTGTACACGTCATAGACGCCCTCGACTCCCCTGACCGCCTTGAGCACATGGCCCAGGTGCTTGGGGTCGCCCATCTCGAAGGTGAAGCGTGAGGTGGCGACGCGGTCGCGGGAGGTCTGGACGGCCGCGGACAGGATGTTCACGTGCTGGTCCGAGAGGATGCGCGTGACGTCCGACAGGAGGCGCGAGCGGTCCAGTGCCTCGACCTGGATGGCGACCAGGAAGACCGAGGACTGGGTGGGCGCCCACTCGACCTCGAGGATGCGCTCGGGCTCGCGGGAGAGCGAGTCGACGTTCACGCAGTCGCTGCGGTGAACGGATACGCCGCTGCCGCGCGTGACGAAGCCGATGATCGGATCTCCGGGGACGGGCGTACAGCAACGGGCCAGCTTGACCCAGACGTCCTCGACGCCCTTGACGACGACTCCGGGGTCGGCGTTGGCGCGACGCTTGCTGCGGCTGCGCGAGGGCGGTGTGCTCTCGGCGATGTCCTCGTTGGCGGCCTCCTCGCCGCCGAGCGCCTGGACGAGCTTCTGCACGACGGACTGCGCGGTGACATGGCCTTCGCCGATCGCCGCGTACAGGGACGAGATGTCGGGGTAGCGCATCTCGTGCGCGAGGGTGACCAGGGAGTCGCCGGTCAGGATGCGCTGGATCGGCAGGTTCTGCTTGCGCATGGCGCGTGCGATGGCGTCCTTGCCCTGCTCGATCGCCTCGTCGCGGCGCTCCTTGGAGAACCACGCGCGGATCTTGTTGCGCGCCCGCGGCGACTTGACGAAGCCGAGCCAGTCGCGGGACGGACCCGCGCCCGCCGCCTTGGAGGTGAAGACCTCCACCAGGTCGCCGTTGTCCAGGGTCGATTCGAGCGGTACGAGACGGCCGTTGACCCGCGCTCCTATGGTGCGGTGGCCCACCTCGGTGTGCACCGCGTACGAGAAGTCGACCGGGGTGGCGCCCGCCGGAAGCGCTATGACGTCGCCCTTCGGCGTGAAGACGAAGACCTCGTTGCGGGAGAGGTCGAAGCGCAGGGACTCCAGGAACTCGCTGGGGTCCTCGGTCTCCTTCTGCCAGTCCAGGAGCTGGCGCAGCCACGCCATATCGTTGAGGTGGTCGTCCTTGCCGCCGGCCTTCTTCGGTACGTCGGTGCGCACCTTCGAGGCACCGGCGACGGCCTCCTGCTTGTACTTCCAGTGCGCGGCGATGCCGTACTCGGCGCGGCGGTGCATGTCGAACGTACGGATCTGGAGCTCGACCGGCTTGCCGTTGGGGCCGATGACCGTCGTGTGCAGCGACTGGTACATGTTGAACTTCGGCATCGCGATGTAGTCCTTGAACCGGCCGGGGACCGGGTTCCATCGCGCGTGGACGGTGCCGAGTGCGGCATAGCAGTCGCGGACCGTGTCGACGAGGACGCGGATGCCCACCAGGTCGTAGATCTCGGCGAAGTCACGGCCGCGGACGATCATCTTCTGGTAGACGCTGTAGTAGTGCTTCGGGCGTCCGGTGACGGTCGCCTTGATCCGGGCGGCGCGCAGGTCGGCCTGGACCTCGTCGGTCACTATGGCCAGATACTCGTCGCGCTTGGGGGCGCGCTCGGCGACCAGGCGCACGATCTCGTCGTACATCTTGGGGTAGAGGATCGCGAAGGCGAGGTCCTCCAGCTCCCACTTGATGGTGTTCATGCCCAGGCGGTGGGCCAGGGGCGCGTAGATCTCCAGCGTCTCGCGGGCCTTCTTCTCCTGCTTCTCGCGCTTGAGATACCGCATCGTGCGCATGTTGTGCAGGCGGTCGGCGAGCTTGATGACCAGGACGCGGGGGTCCTTGGCCATGGCGACGACCATCTTGCGCACGGTCTCGGCCTGCGCGGCCTCGCCGAACTTGACCTTGTCCAGCTTGGTGACGCCGTCGACGAGCAGGGCGACCTGGTCGCCGAAGTCGCGCTTGAGGGTGTCCAGGCCGTACTCGGTGTCCTCGACGGTGTCGTGCAGGAGCCCGGCCATCAGGGTGGCGGGGTCCATGCCGAGCTCGGCGAGGATGGTCGTCACGGCGAGCGGATGCGTGATGTACGGATCGCCGCTCTTGCGCTTCTGGCCGCGGTGCCAGCGCTCGGCGACCTGATAGGCCTTCTCGATCTGGCGCAGCGTCGCCGTCTCGATCTTGGGGTCGTTGCTGCGCACTATCCGCAGCAAGGGCTCCAGGACCGGGTTGTACGGGTTCGAACGCTGGACGCCGAGGCGGGCCAGGCGGGCGCGTACGCGGTTGGAGGAGCCCGAGCGCTCGTTCTTGGCGGCGGTGGGCCGCGGCGTGGGCGTCGTGCTGCCTGCGCGGGCCTCGGTGGGCGGCTTGGACCGCGCGGGCTCGGCGGCCGGCCGCTCACGCCTGGCGCCGTCGCCGGGCGTGCTCGATGCGGGCTTGGTGCTGGGAGGCGTGCTCGCCTGCTTCGCCGGCGTCGCGCCCGAGGCGGGCGCCGGGCTCTTCGCGGGCGCGGCAGTGGAGGCCGCCGCCGCGCCCTTGGCCTGCTCTGCGGCCTTGGCGGCGGTGAGTGCCTTGGACTCGTCTGGCAAGAGGCGCTCCCTGTGCGTGCGCGATCCGGGTCCCCCGGTCAGGTCCCGAAGAGCCCATGGTATCGATCCTGGACCTTCGGCTCTCCCCCAGCTCGTGAGACTGCTCACTACGGGAGGGACGCCTGAGGTTCCACGCGGCGAACGACAGGCTTCTGTACTGGGAACACCCGAGGCGGGCGCCGGATTCCTCCGGGCCCGCCTCGGGTGTGCGTGGTGGCTGCTCAGACGGTGAGAAGGGCGTCCAGCGGGGCGCCCTCCAGCGCTGTCTCCAGCTTGGCGCGGCCCCCGAGGAAGCCGAGCTCCATCAGGACGGCCACACCGGCGACCTGAGCGCCCGCGCGGCGGATGAGCCGCAGGGACGCCTCGGCGGTACCGCCGGTCGCCAGGACGTCGTCGACGACCATGACGCGGTCGTCGGCGGCGAGGTCCTCGGCGTGCACCTCGATCTCCGCGCTGCCGTACTCCAGGTCGTACGACTGGGCGAGCGTCGCTCCGGGGAGCTTGCCCGCCTTGCGTACGGGGATGAAGCCGAGCCCGGCGCGCAGGGCCACCGGGGCGCCCAGGATGAAGCCGCGGGCCTCCAGGCCGACGATCTTCGTGGCGCCGTACCGCACGGCGAGGGCCGCGAGGGCCTCGGTGAGTGCGGCGAAGGCCTCCGGGTCCGCGAGCAGCGGGGTGATGTCCTTGAACATCACCCCGGGCTCGGGGTAGTCAGGAACGTCCCGGATGCGGCTGAGCAGCAGCTCCGTCGTGCCGGCGAGCTCGGTCATCGGCGCTTCCCCGAAGGACGGCCGCGGCCCCGGCCCCGCGAGGCCGGCTGGGTGCGCGGCCCGACGACGCCCGCGGGGGTGGCCCCCGCCGGCTCGTCGTCCTGCGGCTCGTCGTCCTCCTCGATCCGCGCGTCGCTCTCGCTCTCCACGGACTCGCCCTTGGCCGCGGCAGCGGCACGCTTGGCGAGGACGCGCTTCTTGAGCGCCTTCATCGCCGGCTCGGTCTCCTTGAGGTCGGCGACGAGCGGCGTGGCGATGAAGATCGAGGAGTACGCACCGGCCGCGAGGCCGACGAACAGCGACAGCGAGATGTCGTTGAGCATGCCCGCCCCGAGGAAGCCGCCGCCGATGAAGAGCAGTCCGGCGACCGGCAGGAGCGCGACGACCGTGGTGTTGATCGAGCGCACCAGGGTGCTGTTGATGCTGCGGTTGGCGACCTCGCTGTACGTCCACCGCGTCTGCTTGGTGAGGTCCTTCGACTGCTCCTTCAAGCTGTCGAAGACCACCACGGTGTCGTAGAGCGAGTAACCGAGGATCGTGAGCAGACCGATGATCGTGCCCTGGGTGACCTCGAAGCCCACCAGTGCGTACACACCGACGGTGATCGTGATGTCGTGGATCAGGGCGATCAGCGCGGCAAGCGCCATGCGCCACTCGAAGGCGATCGCCAGATAGATCACCACGAGGACCATGAAGATGATCAGACCCTGCCAGGCCTTCTGGCTGATCTGCTCACCCCAGCTGGGGCCCACGAGGTCGGCGTTGATGGACTCCGGCTTGAGGTCCATGTCCTTGGCCAGGTCAGCCTTGATCTGGTCGGACTTGGCGGTGTCCACGCCCGCGACCTGGATGCGCAGACCGCCCGAGCCGAGCTCCTGGACGAGCGCGTCGTGGCCGGAGGCCTCTTCCGCGTACTTCTCCGCCTGGGCCACCGAGACGCTGGTCTTCGGGGTGGTGAAGACGGCACCGCCCTCGAACTCGATGCCCATGTTCAGGCCGCGCACCGCCAGGCCGACGATGGCCGTGATGGTGATCAGGATCGAGATGCCGTACCAGATCTTGCGCTTGCCGACGAAGTCGTAGCCGACCTCACCGCGGTAGAGCCTGGCGCCGAGATTGCCGAGCTTCGACACCTCAGGCCTCCTTCGGGTCGACAGGGCCAGCGGCGGAACCAGTGGCACGGCGGGTGCGGCGCAGCGGGGGCTTGGCGCCGAGCCGCTTCGGGTCGAGGCCGGACCACTTGTGGCCGTTCGCGAAGAACTTCTTGCGGGCCATGAGGGTCATCAGCGGCTTGGTGAAGAAGAACACCACCACGACGTCGAGCAGCGTGGTCAGGCCGAGCGTGAACGCGAAGCCCTGGACCTTGCCGACGGTGACGATGAAGAGCACCGCGGCCGCCAGGAACGACACGAAGTCGGAGACCAGGATGGTGCGCCGGGCGCGCGGCCAGGCGCGCTCGACGGCGGGCCGCAGTGTGCGTCCCTCTCTGACCTCGTCCCTGACGCGTTCGAAGAACACGATGAACGAGTCCGCGGTGATACCGATGGCAACGATCGCACCACACACCGCGGGCAGGTTCAGGGTGAAGGAGATGGCCGGGCCGAGCAGCGTCATCAGGGTGTACGTCAGGGCGGCCGAGACCAGGAGGCTCGCGATGGCGATCAGCGAGAGCCCGCGGTAGTAGACCACCAGGTAGATGATGACGAGCGCGAGGCCGATGGCGCCGGCGATCAGACCGGCGTGCAGCTGCTCGCCGCCGAGTGCCGGGCTGACGGTGGTGACGCTCTGCTCGTGGAAGGTGAGCGGCAGCGCGCCGTACGACAGGATGTTGGCGAGGTCCTGCGCCGACTCCTGGGTGAAGCTGCCGGAGATCTCGGCGTTCGCGCTCAGGGTCGTGTTGACGCTGGGGGCCGAGGCCACCTCGCCGTCCAGGACGATGGCGAACTGGTTCATCGGCTGCTGCTGCTGCGAGAGCTTGCTGGTCGTCTTGGAGAACTTCTTCGAGCCGCTGCCCGTGAACTCCATGTTGACGACCCAGGCACCGCTCTGCTGGTTGATCGTCGCCTTGGCGTCGTCGACGTCCTTGCCGTTCAGTTCGGCAGGGCCGAGGACGTACTTCTCCCACTGACCCGCGCTGTTCTTGCCGCAGGCGATGGTCTGCTCGGACGGCTTGATGCCGTCGCCGACCTTGCCGCGCTGCGCCTTGTCGGTGCAGTCGAGCTCGGTGAACTTCTTCTGCAGCGCCGCGGTGGCCGGGTCCGCGGACGGGGTGGGCGTCGGCGCGGCCTTGTCCTTGTCGCCGCCCTTGTCCGAAGCCTTCGGGGTCGGGGTGGCGTCGGCCTTCAGGCCGTCGGTGACGGCGCGGCCCTGCGAGGTGGGCGAGGCGGTCGGGGTCGGGGACGCCTTGTCGTCACCCTTGCCGTCGCCCTGCTCGGTCGCCTTGTCCGGGTCCGCGGTGTCCTTGCCCTTGTCCTTGCCCTTGCCGGACGAGCTGGCGGACGGCTCGGGCGTGGGCTCGCCGCTGGCCACCGTCACCACGGGACGGAAGTAGAGCTGAGCGGTCGTGCCGACCTGCTCGCGCGCCTGCTTCTCGTTCGTGCCCTTGGGGATGTTGACGATGATGTTGTCGTCGCCCTGGGTCTGCACCTCGGCCTCGGACACACCCAGACCATTGACGCGGTTGTTGATGATGCTGACCGCGGTGTTCATGTTGGTCGGGTTGATCGCGCTCTTCTTCTGGCCCGGCTCGTCCTTCGCCTGGAGCGTGATGCTGGTGCCGCCGGCGAGGTCAATGCCGAGGCGAGGCGTCGTGTTCCCGGAGAGGAACATCCCCCCGGTGAGCGCCACGAGGGCGATCAGAATGAAGACCAATGAGCGGCCCGGCTTGCCCGGGGCGCTCTGCCTTCGGCCCTTCTTAGGTGCTGCCACCTTCTCGTTCTCCCTGTCCAACCGCCCCGGCGTCCGGTGCACTGCCCCTCACTGAACGGGGAGTTCCCGGGTCGGGCGGCCATGAAATGGTGTCGAGACCCGCCACGAAACCCACGCACTTCGGGGGCCGTGGCAGCGCGAGCGGCGCACCCCACGGACCCCGGTGGTGGTTACTTCGTGCCGGACTCGCCGTCGGTCTTCTTCGGCTCGGCGTCGTCGGCCTCGGGGGCGCTGTCCGCGTCCTTCTTGCCGAGGTCGATGGGCGAGTCGTCGGAAGCGCCGGCGGCGGGCTCGTCGGTCCCGGTGAGGGAGGAGGCGTCGTCCGGGACGACGGGGTCGTCCGACTTCACGGCACTCGTGCCGTGAACGATGCGGTTGTACTCGTCGTCCTCGAGGACGGCGCCCACGGCGTTCTTCGCGTAGAACGCGTGCACACCGGGAGCCACCTCAAGGAGGACGGCGTCGTCGTGAACCTCCTTGACGGTGGCATACATACCGCCGATCGTGCGGATGCCGGTGCCGGGCTGCATCTCATTGCGCATCTGCGCGGCCGCCTGCTGCTTCTTCTTGGCGGAGCGCGTCATCAGGAACATGGCCCCGATGAGCACGATGAAGGGGAGGAGGGTCACGATATTCACGGGACGGAGTTTCCTTCGCATGACCGCGCAGATAAGCGGCCTGATGGACGGGGGTGGGCACGCCGCCCACAAGGACGGCATCGGCGGAGTCTAAGCGAGTCCGCACCTAACGAACAACGCTCAGCATGGCACCGCAGTTCCTGACCGCTCCACTACGCGCGCCGTCACGCCCCGAACAGGTCCCCTTGTCCGATTCCGCCCGCCTGCCGCGGCGGCACAAGGCCGAGATGCGCCCATGCGGCGGGCGTACCGACCCGGCCGCGCGGGGTGCGCGCGAGCAGACCCTCCCGCACCAGGAAGGGCTCGGCGACCTCCTCGACCGTCTCGCGCTCCTCCCCCACGGCCACCGCGAGCGTGGAGAGCCCGACGGGTCCGCCGCCGAAGAGCTTGAGCAGGGCTTCGAGGACCGCGCGGTCGAGGCGGTCGAGGCCGCGGGCGTCCACCTCGTAGACCTTGAGGGCCGCGGCGGCGATCTCCCTGTCGATCTCTCCGTCGGCCTTGACCTGCGCGTAGTCCCGCACGCGGCGCAGCAGGCGGTTGGCGATGCGGGGCGTGCCGCGCGAGCGTCCCGCGATCTCGGCGGCGCCGTCCGGGTCGATCGCCACGTCGAGCAGCTGTGCCGAGCGGTGGATCACGCGCTCCAGCTCGGCGGGTTCGTAGAACTCCATGTGCCCGGTGAAGCCGAAGCGGTCGCGCAGCGGCGGCGGCAGCAGGCCCGCCCTGGTGGTGGCGCCGACCAGGGTGAAGGGCGGCAGTTCCAGCGGGATGGCCGTGGCGCCGGGACCCTTGCCGACGATCACGTCGACGCGGAAGTCCTCCATCGCCATGTAGAGCATCTCTTCGGCAGGCCGGGACATCCGGTGGATCTCGTCGAGGAAGAGCACCTCCCCCTCCTGGAGGGAGGAGAGGATCGCCGCGAGATCGCCCGCGTGCTGGATGGCGGGGCCGCTGGTGATGCGGATCGGGGCGCCCATCTCGGCCGCGATGATCATCGAGAGGGTCGTCTTGCCGAGCCCGGGGGCGCCCGAGAGCAGGACGTGGTCGGCGGTGGCGCCTCGCGCGCGGGCGGCGCGCAGGACGAGGTCGAGTTGCTCGCGGACCTTCTCCTGGCCGATGAACTCGTCCAGGTCCTTGGGGCGGAGGGCGGCCTCGACCGCCTGGTCCTCGCCGTCGGCGGACGCACCGACGAGCCGCTCGGCCGCGGCGGGTGCGGCAGTCGCGTCGTCGGTCGTCTCGTCCCAGTTCATGAGCTCGCCTCGCGATGTGGTTCTGGTGGTCGGGGGTCGGCGCGTCATGCGGAGGCGCTAGCGGGTGCGGTTCAGCGTCTGGAGTGCGGCCTTGAGGAGCTGGCCCACCTGCGGCTTCTCGGAGGCCTCGGCCTGCGGGGTGACGGCGGCGACGGCTTCGTCGGCCTCGCGCGTCGCATACCCGAGGCCGATGAGCGCCGCGTGCAGCTGATCGCTCCAGCCGGAGGTGACCGGGGTGCCGATCGCGGGGCCGCCGGTGCCGATGGGCTCGCCGAGGCGGTCCTTGTACTCCAGGAGCAGCTTCTGGGCGCCCTTCTTGCCGATGCCCGGCACGGCGGTGAGCGCCTTCTCGTCTCCGGTGGCGACCGCGCGGCGCAGGGCGTCCGGGCTGTGCACGGCGAGCATGGCCTGCGCGAGACGCGGTCCGACGCCGCTCGCGGTCTGCAGGAGCTCGAAGGTCTGGCGCTCGTCGTCGTCCGCGAAGCCGTACAGCGTCAGGGAGTCCTCGCGCACGACCAGGGAGGTGGCGAGCTTGGCCTGCTGGCCGACCCGGAGCGTGGAGAGGGTGTTGGGCGTGCACTGGACGGCCATGCCGACGCCGCCGACCTCGACCACCGCGGTGTCGGGGGCGAGGGCGGCTACGGGGCCGCTGACGAAGGCGATCATGCGGTACGGCCTTTCTGTGCCGGGGTGGTGCGCGATGCGTGCAGGGCCGCGGCCTGCTGGAGGCGGTTTTGGGCGACGGCCTGCTGGAGGCGGTTCTGGGCGGGGGCGCGCCAGATGTGACAGATGGCGAGCGCGAGGGCGTCCGCGGCGTCGGCGGGCTTGGGCGGTGCGTCGAGCCGCAGGAGGCGGGTGACCATCGCGCCGACCTGTGCCTTGTCGGCGCGACCGCTGCCGGTGACGGCGGCCTTGACCTCGCTGGGGGTGTGCAGGGCGACGGGGATGCCGCGGCGCGAGGCGCAGAGCATGGCCACGGCGCTCGCCTGGGCGGTGCCCATGACCGTCCGTACGTTGTGCTGGCTGAACACCCGCTCCACCGCGAGGACTTCCGGGTCGTGCTCGTCGAGCCACTGCTCGATGCCCTGCTCGATGGCGACCAGGCGGTGGCCGAGCTCGGCGTCGGCGGGCGTACGCACGACGCCGACTCCGCGCATGGTGAGCGGTCGTCCGGCCACGCCGTCGACGACGCCGACACCGCACCGGGTGAGCCCGGGGTCCACCCCCAGTACGCGCATGCGCGCCCCTCCCCTCGTCGCGGCAGCGATCTTTGACTTCACGCCAGGCTATCCGCTGCCACCGACAACAGCGGCGGGCCGGTGGACGTGTGTCCCATCCGGCCCGCCGAAACCGCTCAGCTCGCGGGAGCGTTACGCGTCGACCTTCTCCATGACCTCGTCGCTCACGTCGAAGTTGGCGAAGACGTTCTGGACGTCGTCGCTGTCCTCGAGCGCGTCGATGAGCTTGAAGATCTTCCGCGCGCCCTCCTCGTCCAGTTCGACCTGCATGGTCGGGACGAAGTTGGCGTCGGCGGAGTCGTACTCGATGCCGGCGTCCTGGAGCGCGGTACGGACCGCGACCATGTCGGTGGCCTCGGAGAGCACCTCGAAGGACTCGCCGAGGTCGTTGACCTCTTCGGCGCCCGCGTCCAGGACAGCGCCCAGGACGTCGTCCTCGGACAGCTCGCCCTTGGGGACGATCACGACGCCCTTGCGGTTGAAGAGGTACGAGACGGAGCCCGGGTCGGCCATGGAGCCGCCGTTGCGGGTCATCGCCACGCGCACGTCCGATGCCGCGCGGTTGCGGTTGTCGGTGAGGCACTCGATGAGCACCGCGACGCCGTTCGGGCCGTAGCCCTCGTACATGATCGTCTCGTAGTCGGCGCCACCGGCTTCGAGACCGGCACCGCGCTTGACCGCGGAGTCGATGTTCTTGTTCGGGACCGAGCTCTTCTTGGCCTTCTGGATGGCGTCGAAGAGGGTCGGGTTCCCGGACACGTCGGCGCCGCCCGTACGGGCCGCGACCTCGATGTTCTTGATCATCTTCGCGAAGAGCTTGCCGCGCTTGGCGTCAATCACGGCCTTCTTGTGCTTCGTCGTAGCCCATTTAGAGTGGCCGGACATCTGCCTGTCTCCTTCGCGTTACCCAACCTGTACGAACTCCCCCGGACCTCGAGAACCCGGGGGGACCCCCGGATCCTACAAGGATCCGGCCTCCGTGTTCCCACGCACCATCCCGACGAACAGCTCGTGCACCCGGTGGTCGCCCGTCAGCTCGAGGTGGAACGACGTCGCGAGCGCGTTGCCCTGGCGCACGGCGACGATGTGTCCCCCGTGCTCCGCGAGCACCTCGACGCGCGCGCCGACCGACTCGACCCAGGGGGCGCGGATGAAGACGCCCTCCACAGGGTCGCCGTCGATGCCCGCGATGTCGACGGCCGCCTCGAAGGACTCGTTCTGCCGCCCGAAGGCGTTACGGCGCACGATCATGTCGATGCCGCCGAAGGTCTCCTGCTCCGAGCGCGGATCGAGGATCTTGTCGGCCAGCATGATCATGCCCGCGCAGCTGCCGTAGACCGGCATGCCGTCCCGCACGCGCGCGCGCAGGGGCTCCATCAGGCCGAAGAGGACGGACAGCTTGGAGATGGTGGTGGACTCGCCGCCGGGGATGACGAGGCCGTCCACCTCCGCAAGCTCTTCGGGACGCCGGACCGGCCTGGCCACGGCGTCCGCCGAGGCCAGGGCGATCAGGTGCTCCCGTACGTCGCCCTGGAGTGCAAGGACGCCGACTACAGGGGTGTCATTCATCTGTGTGATGCCTTACCAGCCGCGGTTGGCGTAGCGCTCGGCCTCGGGGAGGGTGTCGCAGTTGATGCCGACCATGGCCTCGCCGAGGTTGCGGGACGCGTCCGCGATGATCTTGGGGTCGTCGTAGAAGGTGGTGGCCTTCACGATGGCGGCGGCGCGCGCGGCCGGGTCGCCCGACTTGAAGATGCCGGAGCCGACGAAGACACCCTCGGCACCGAGCTGGCGCATCAGGGCGGCGTCGGCGGGGGTGGCGACGCCACCGGCCGAGAAGAGGACCACCGGCAGCTTGCCAAGATCGGAGACCTCCTTGACCAGCTCGTACGGGGCGCGCAGGTCCTTGGCGGCGGCGTACAGCTCGTTGTTGTCGAAGCCGCGCAGCCTGGCTATCTCGTTCTTGATCTGGCGCAGGTGACGCACGGCCTCGACGACGTTGCCGGTGCCGGCCTCGCCCTTGGAGCGGATCATGGCCGCGCCCTCGGCGATGCGGCGCAGGGCCTCGCCCAGGTTGGTGGCACCACACACGAACGGGGTCGTGAAGGCGAACTTGTCGCTGTGGTTGACCTCGTCGGCCGGGGTCAGGACCTCGGACTCGTCGATGTAGTCGACGCCGAGGGACTGGAGCACCTGGGCCTCGACGAAGTGGCCGATGCGGGACTTGGCCATGACGGGGATGGAGACGGCCTCGATGATCTCTTCGATCATGTTCGGGTCGGACATCCGGGCCACGCCGCCGTCCTTGCGGATGTCGGCCGGGACCCGCTCCAGGGCCATGACGGCCACGGCACCCGCGTCCTCGGCGATCTTCGCCTGCTCGGCGTTGACCACGTCCATGATGACGCCGCCCTTGAGCTGCTCGGCCATGCCGCGCTTGACGCGCGCGGTGCCGGTCTCGGGCGACTGGTTGCTGCTGGAAGAGGTGGTGGACACGGAGTTGACCTCGCTCGCTG
The DNA here is from genome assembly GCF_014649775.1 of Streptomyces longisporoflavus. Classification (GTDB taxonomy): domain Bacteria; phylum Actinomycetota; class Actinomycetes; order Streptomycetales; family Streptomycetaceae; genus Streptomyces; species Streptomyces longisporoflavus. The sequence goes on from NZ_BMTR01000009.1 coordinate 19,882, forward strand.
AAGACGGGTTCCTGCGCCTACGAGGAAACTCCCGGCGACCAGTCCACAGCAAGGGCCAATGGATGACCGGTGGCTCATTTTTCCCCGACGCCCCTGGTCAGCGTGGACGGGATGGCCCTGAGGGGCCTACGTGGTGGCGCGGTCGGCCAGGGCGACCGGCGGCTCGTCGTCCATCTCGAAGGCCATCGGGAACGGCGCGTGCCCCGCGAGGCGGAACCAGCGGACCTTGCGGTGCCTGCGCAGGGCGCGGGCCGCGCGTACGGCGTCGTTGTGGAAGCGCCTGGCCATCGGCACCCGCCGTACGGCGGCGGCCAGCTCGGTCGCCGCCTCGTCGCCGCCGGGGGCCTCGCGCACCACCTCGACCTGCTGCACCTCCCCGAAGATCGCGCGCAGGGCCTGGCTGAGCTCGCTCTCCGCGACCTCCCGGTGCTCCTCCTCCGCCTGCCGGGCCGCGTGTGCCGCTTCGTAGAGCACGATGGAGGCCGCGGGGTCGAGCACCCCGGACGTGGCCAGCTCCTGGGCGACCGAGGCGCGGCGCAGCAACTGGGCGTCGAGGGCGGCGCGGGCCGCGTCGATGCGGGCGTGCAGCCGGTCGAGGCGGCCCGCGGTCCAGCTCAGGTAGAGGCCGACCGCGAAGAGGGCCACCGCGATCCAGATCAGTGTCGAGGTCACCGGCCCGAGGCTAGTCGAGCCGCCCCGCCCCCAGGACCGCCGGGTTCCCCTCGCCCACCGCCGGTCTCCCCCGGCCCGCGGCGATCAGTCCCGTGCGAGCCCGAACCGCGCCCGGAAGCCGGAGCGTTCGTCGGCGGCCACCGCCGTCGCTCCGTCCGTCACCGTCTCGTACACCGAGAGGATGTCGGCGCCCACCGTCGACCAGTCGAACCGGCGCACGTGCCTGCTGCCGCGCTCCCGCAGTTCGTCGCGGCGCGCGGGGTCGCCCAGGAGCCGCAGGGCCGCCGCGGCCAGGGAGTCCGCGTCCTCGTTGCCGAACAGGTCGCCCGCGGCGCCCTGGTCGAGCACCTGCGCGAAGGCGTCCAGATCGCTGGCGAGCACGGGTGCGCCCGCCGACATCGCCTCGACCAGGATGATCCCGAAGCTCTCGCCCCCGGTGTTGGGAGCGACGTACACGTCGACGCTGCGCAGCAGCCGCGCCTTGTCCTCGTCGCTGACCATGCCGAGGAACTCCACGCGCTCCCGCATCTCGACGGGCAGCGAGGAGACGGCCTCGTGCTCGTCGCCGCGTCCTGCCACGAGGAGCCGGGTGTCCGGGCGCTCGGCGAGGATCTGCGGCAGCGCCTTCATCAGGACCGGCAGGCCCTTGCGCGGCTCGTCGATGCGTCCGATGAAGCCGATCGTGCTGCCCTGCCACTCCGCCTTGGGCTCGACCTTCGCGAAGAAGTCGACGTCCACGCCGTTCGGGATGACGACCGCGTCGCCGCCCAGGTGCTCGACCAGCGTGCGGCGCGCGTACTCGCTCACCGCGATGCGCGCGCTGATCTTCTCCAGGGCGGGCTGCAGGATCGGATAGGCGGCGATCATCGCCCGCGAGCGCGGGTTGGACGTGTGGAACGTGGCGACGATCGGGCCCTGCGCCGCCCAGCACGCGAGCAGCCCGAGCGACGGCGAGGTCGGCTCGTGGATGTGGATGACGTCGAAGGTGCCCTCGTGCAGCCAGCGCCGTACCCGCGCCGCCGAGAGGAACCCGAAGTTGAGCCGGGCCACCGAGCCGTTGTACGGCACGGGGACGGCGCGGCCCGCCGAGACGACGTACGGCGGAAGGGGGGTCTCGTCGTCCGCGGGGGCCAGGACGGACACCTGGTGCCCGAGGCCGATCAGATGCTCCGCCAAGTCGCGGATGTGGAACTGGACGCCGCCCGGCACGTCCCACGAGTAGGGGCAGACGATGCCGATCCTCACGGCGCGGTCCCTCCGGCCGGACGTCCGGACCCTTCGGCGGGCCCCTTCACGGGGTCGAGATCAGCGAGCCACAAGCGCTGCAGCATGTGCCAGTCCTCCGGATGGTCGGCGATACCCGTGGCGAAGGCGTCTGCCAGCGCCTGCGTCATGACAGACGTCTTCTCCTTGCGGGTACCTGTCTCGGGGACATCGACGGGGGCGTGAACACGCCCCTTCATGACAGGCGTCTCGTCGAACCAGAGGGTGGCCGGCAGCAGCAGCGCCCCCGTGTGCTGCGCGAGCATCGCGGGCCCTGCGGGCATCCGCGCGGTGTCCCCGAAGAACTTGACCTCGACGCCGGACTCCGAGAGGTCCCGGTCCGCGACGAGGCAGACGAGGCCGCCCGCGCGCAGCCGGCGCGCCAGGGTGCCGAAGGCGGAGCCGCCCTCGTGCGGCAGGACCTCCATGCCCAGGCCCTCGCGGTAGGCGACGAAACGGTCGTACAGCGTCTCGGGCTTGAGGCGCTCGGCGACCGTCGTGAACGGCGTGTCCAGCTTCGTGGTGACCCATGCGCCCGCCAGGTCCCAGTTGCCCAGGTGCGGAAGGGCCAGAATGACGCCCTTGCCGGAGGCCAGGCCGTCCGTCAGACGGTGGAGGTCGTTGATGGCGACGCCTGCCCCGATGCGCTCCCGGCTCCAGGACGGCAGCCGGAACGACTCCATCCAGTAGCGCAGGTACGAGCGCATGCCCGCCCTCGACAGCTCGCGCAGGCGCTCCGGGCTCGCGTCGGGCACCACGCGCGCGTAGTTCGCCTCGAGGCGCAGGACGCCCTTGCCGCGCCGCTTCCACGCGGCGTCGGCGATGGTTCGGCCCAGGCGCACCGCGACCGGCTCGGGGAGCTTCTTGACCGAGCTCCAGGCGGCTCCGTAGAGCGCGTCGGTCAGGCGGTCCTTCACGGCGTGGCCTCACTGCCCTGTGCGGGGGCCTCCGTGGCCGCGTCCGCCTCGGCGGACTCCCTGCGTACGGTCACGACGCGCTGGACGAGCGTGACGAGGCTGCCGACGGCGACGATCCACAGCGCGACGGGCAGCAGTACGTCGATGCCGGGGACGCCGAACTTGTGCAGTCCCGCGAGGCCCGCGGCGACCAGTGTGATCACCAGGCGCTCGGCGCGCTCCACCAGGCCGTTGACCGCGACGGGCAGGCCGATCGCCTCGCCGCGCGCCTTCGTGTACGAGACGACCTGGCCGCTGGCCAGGCAGAAGATGGAGACGGCGCACAGGATGTTGTCGTCGCCCGAGCCCGCGTACCAGAGCGCCAGGCCACCGAAGATCGCGCTGTCGGCGACCCGGTCGAGGGTCGAGTCCAGGAAGGCTCCCCAGCGGCTGGAGCGGCCCAGCTGCCGCGCCATGTTCCCGTCGACCAGGTCGGAGAACACGAAGAGCGTGATGACGATCGTGCCCCAGAAGAACTCCCCGCGGGGGAAGAAGGCCAGCGCGCCCGCCATCACCCCGGCGGTGCCGATGAGGGTGACCGCGTCGGGGCTCACGCCACGTCGGATGAGAAACGCGGCGAACGGTGTGAGAACACGCGTGAAGAATGCACGCGCGTACTTGTTCAGCATGGCCTTCCCGAGGGGTCGGTGAGCCGCGCGGCCCTGTTGGCCACCGGCTGGCCCATCGTAGTCACGCCCTTGACGGACCGGCTCGCCCCCTCACGATCGCGTACGACGTATGGACGCACAGTGACCCGGGTGGAAAGCTCGAAAGCACCGCGGGCGTCGCCGGAGCCGACCCGCACACGGCCCCGCACGTCCGCGAGCAGCCAGCATCCCCGAGGGGGCTGTGCCTCCTCACCGTGCACGTAACCGGGAGGCCAAGGCATGGGCGACAAGGCGAACGCACACCCCGGAGCCGCCGGCAGGGCTACAGCGGCCGACCACCCCGCGTCCGTACGGAATGTGGTGCTGGTCGGCCACAGTGGATCGGGCAAGACGACCCTCGTGGAGGCCCTCGCGCTGACCGCGGGGGCGGTGAACCGGGCGGGCCGGGTGGAGGACGGCACGGCCGTCTCCGACTACGACGACATCGAGCACCGGCAGCAGCGCTCCGTACAGCTGTCCCTGATCCCCGTCGAATGGGGCGGCTACAAGATCAACCTTCTGGACACACCCGGGTACGCCGATTTCGTCGGCGAGTTACGGGCCGGTCTGCGCGCCGCGGACGCGGCCCTTTTCATCGTCTCGGCGGCGGACGGCGTGGACGGCGCGACCCGCATGGTCTGGGAGGAGTGCGCGGCGGTCGGTATGCCGCGGGCCATCGTGGTGACCCATCTGGAGTCCGCTCGCGCCGACTTCAGGGAGATGACGCGGACGTGTGCCGAGGCCTTCGGCGCCGATGACCCCGACGCGGTGCTCCCGCTGTATCTGCCGCTGCACGGCGCCAAGGGCCCGGACGGGCACGCTCCGGTGACCGGCCTGGTCGGGCTGCTCTCGCAGCGGGTCTTCGACTACGCGTCCGGCGAACGCAAGGAGTCCGAACCCGGCGAGGACCAGCTCCCGGTCATCACCGAAGCACGGAACAAACTGATCGAGGGGATCATCGCCGAGAGCGAGGACGAGTCCCTCATGGACCGCTATCTCGGCGGCGAGGACCTCGACTTCAAGACACTCGTCGACGATCTGGAACGGGCCGTGGCGCGCGGCATCTTCCACCCCGTGCTCGCGGCGGCGCCGGCGGCCGAGGGCGCACGCCAGGGCATCGGCACGGTCGAGCTCCTGGAGCTGATCACGGGCGGCTTCCCCACCCCCCTGGAGCACCCTGCGCCCGCCGTCACCACTCCGGGCGGCAAGGCGCGCCCCGCGCTGAGCTGCGACCCCGACGGCCCGCTCGTCGCCGAGGTGGTGAAGACGGCGTCCGATCCCTACGTGGGGCGCGTCTCGCTCGTACGCGTCTTCTCCGGCACCCTGCGTCCCGAGGAGACCGTGCACGTCTCGGGGCACGGTCTGGCCGACCGCGGCCACGAGGGCCGCGCCCTCCACGAAGTGGACGAGCGCGTCGGCGCGCTCTCCTCCCCCTTCGGCAAGCAGCAGCGCCCCCTCACGCGCTGCATCGCGGGCGACATGGCCTGCGTGGCCAAGCTCAATCGCGCCGAGACGGGAGACACCCTTTCGGCCAAGGACGACCCGCTCCTGATGGAGCCCTGGGACATGCCGGACCCGCTCCTGCCGCTCGCCATCCAGGCACACAGCAAGGCGGACGAGGACAAGCTCTCCCAGGGGCTCTCCCGCCTGGTCGCCGAGGACCCCGCGATGCGCCTGGAACAGAACCAGGACACCCACCAGGTGGTCCTGTGGTGCCTGGGCGAGGCACATGCCGACGTCGCCCTCGAACGGCTGCGCAGCCGGTACGGCGTACAGGTCGACGTCGTGAGCCACAAGGTCTCCCTCCGGGAGACGTTCGCGGGCAAGTCGGCGGGGCGCGGCCGTCATGTGAAGCAGTCCGGCGGCCACGGGCAGTACGCGATCTGCGAGATCGAGGTCGAACCGCTGCCGGGCGGCAGCGGCATCGAGTTCGTCGACAAGGTGGTGGGCGGCGCCGTGCCGCGCCAGTTCATACCGTCCGTCGAGAAGGGCGTGCGGGCGCAGGCCGCGAAGGGGGTGGCCGCGGGCTATCCCCTGATCGACGTGCGCATCACGCTGCTCGACGGCAAGGCACACTCGGTGGACTCCTCCGACGCCGCGTTCCAGACGGCGGGCGCGCTCGCCCTGCGCGAGGCCGCCGCCGAAGCCCGGATCCATCTCCTGGAGCCGGTGGCCGAGGTGCGGGTGCTGGTCGGCGACGACCATGTGGGGCCGGTGATGAGCGACTTCTCGGGACGCCGCGGCCGGGTGGTCGGCACCGAGCAGGCGCCGGGCGGGCGCACGCTCGTACGGGCCGAGGTGCCGGAGATCGAGATCGGGCGGTACGCCGTGGATCTGCGGTCCCTCTCGCAGGGCACCGCGCGTTTCAGCCGCACGTACGCACGGCACGAACCCATGCCGCCCCAGCTCTCCGAGAGGATCCGCGAACAGGCCCAGGACGTCTCCTAGTCGAGTCCCGGTCGAGGATTTCCGGCAGGGCGTACCGATGCGCCCTGCCGGATGTCGGTGCGCACCGATACGCTGATGACCTGATCAACAGGTGTGCAGGGCAAGGAAGTCGGGAAGAGCCGCAGCAGCGAAACAGTGCGGCGATGGGGGCGGCAGTGGCGGACGACGTATTCGACTTCAGGCCCGGGGCCCAGGTCCCGCTGTCCGGGGCCGCGGGGCAGACGGCGGCGACCCATGCCCTCGCCTCGGCCGCGTACCGCGACGACAAGGTGTCGAAGATCCTCGACGCCAACAACGAATGGCACAAGTCCGAGGTGCACAAGGGCCTCTGGTCGCTCTGCGCGCCCAATCTGGGCGAGGCCTTCGCCCGGGCCGTGCAGGTGCGGATGCTCGGCGGCGCCCGCAAACCGCTCATCCAGTCCTTCGGCATGGAGCCGCAGTCGATCGTCGAGCACTGCCTCGCGGCGAGCAACATCCGCAAGGACCGCGACCGCTGGCTCACCGTCGTGATGGTGCTGTGCGGACTGCTGTTCCTGCCGGGACTCCTCGTCTGGCTGCTGCTGTTCACCATCAAGCAGGCGGTGGTCAAGCGGGACAACAAGCGGGCGAGCGCGATCGCGACGGCCGTCATGGTGGCCGTGGGCGTCCTGGCCGTGATCTTTCTCATCAAGCTGCCGGTCGACGGCCTCCTCGGCTGGTACATCCGCGCGGCGATCGTCGTCCCGGTGGCGGGCTGGTTCTGGGCCAAGCTGATCGCCGAGCGCACCGCGAGAGACCTCCGCGAGCGCTGGTCGAGCCTGCTCTCCGGCGGCGGCATCGGCGCGAAGATCCCCGAGGCGGTGCCGGGCAGCCCGGGCGAGACGGCCGCCGAGCAGCTCCGCCAGGGCCTGGCCCGCCTCTCCGCCGAGCAGCAGAGCAACTCGGTCTTCTACGCGGGGCCCAAGGGAATACTGGGCATGGGCACGCGCTGGGGCAGCTGGCAGCTGGCCGAGGAGCTGGTCGCCGGCAAGGAGGGCACGGAGATCCACCCGTTCCGCAGCTGGGACGTCATACGGGCGGTGCACGACCAGCTGCGCCTCCTGGAGCGCGGCCCCCTGCACACCGGCGGTTTCCCGAAGCCGTCGATAAAGCACTGGATCGTCACCCCCATCGGGGAGAACGCGAAGGCGGTGGCGCGCCCCTCGGGCACGGAGGTCGAGGCCTTCCAGGTCCGGGGCCACGAGATACAGCGGATCTGCAACGAGCAGCAGTTCGGCGGCGGCAACCGGCACTATCTGGGCTGCCAGTTCACGCTCTGGGACGGCCAGTTGGTCATCACGATGCTGATCACGGTGACCGTCCTGCACGAGACCCTGCGCATCGAGGTCACCGGCCACGCGCTCGGCCCGGTCCACTCCCTGTTCACGAGCAAGCCCGACCCCAAGGTCAAGAAGGTCTCCAAGCCCATCAAGTTCTGGGAGACCACGGAGCGCAAGCTGCCCCTGGTCGACGCGGACGAGGTGGTACGCCTCGCGCTGCGGGCGCCCTTCACCTGGTATCCCCCGCTCCTTGACCACCTCGGCGGCAAGCTGGTCCTGCCCGAGCCCTTCGGCCTGCGGCACGCCTGGGCGGACAAGCCGTGGCGGCACCGCTTCATGGCGGACGACGCCCTGCGGGCGGCCACGCCGGTGCTGCGCGTGGTGCACTCGGCGGCCATCAAGGTGCTCGAGGAGAACGGCGTCAACACGGAGAAGTTCGGTGCGCGCTCCGGCTTCCTCAGCGGTGCGGTCCAGGACCCGATGCCGAGGAAGGCGGACGTGTACGACGCGTAGGTCCTAGCGGGTGGCGGGCCAGGCGTCGGCCAGCATCTTGCGGGTGTCCGCGAGCAGCTGCGGCAGGATCTTCGTGTGCCCGACGACCGGCATGAAGTTCGTGTCCCCGCCCCAGCGCGGCACGACGTGCTGGTGCAGATGCGCGGCGATGCCGGCGCCCGCCACGGTGCCCTGGTTCATGCCGATGTTGAACCCGTGGGCGCCGGACGCGGCGCGCAGGGCCGTCATGGCCTGCTTGGTGAGCTCGCCGAGTTCGGCCGTCTCCGGGGCGGTCAGCTCGGTGTAGTCGGCGACGTGACGGTAGGGCACGACCATCAGATGGCCGCCGTTGTACGGGTAGAGGTTGAGCACCGCGTACACCTGCTCGCCGCGCGCGATGACCAGGCCGTCCTCGTCGGATTTGGCCGGGATGGTGCAGAAGGGGCAGCCGTCGTCGGCGCCCGGACCGCTCGGCTTGTTCTCGCCCTGGATGTACGCCATCCGGTGGGGCGTCCACAGGCGCTGGAACGCGTCCTGCGTCCCCACTCCGATCTGCTGCTCCGGCTCACTCGTCATGCAGTGCAGCATATGACTTGCCGCGATCGGAGCGTGTCGGCGGGGCGCCCGCCGGGCGCAGCACGGCGAAGCTGGGTCGATGACCGATGAAAGCCGTCAGACACGCTGGGAGCGCCGCACGGAAGCACTCCTCGCCGTGGCGTCACTCCTCTATCTGACCTCGTACGCGGTACAGGTCCTGGCCTCGGGGCTGCCCCGGGCATGGCGGGACATCTGCCTCGCGGTGCTCTGCGCGGCCTGGGCCCTGTTCGCCGTGGACTACGCGGTGCGGTGGCGGCTGAGCGGGCAGGGCCTGCGTTTTGTGCGCAGCCACTGGCTGGACACCGTGGTCCTCGTCCTGCCCCTGCTGCGGCCGCTGCGCGTCGTGCACGTCTACGAGGCCGTCCAGCGCAGGCACGGCAGGCCGCGTCTCACGCTGCACGCGCGCGTAGTCACGTATGCCGGGCTTTCGGCGCTGCTCCTCGGCTTCACCGGGGCGCTCGCCGTCTACCAGCACGAGCACTCGGCTCAGGGCGCCACGATCCGTACCTTCGGGGACGCGGTGTGGTGGACCGCGGCCACGCTCTCGACGGTGGGCTACGGCGACGTGGCGCCCGTGACACCCGTGGGGCGCCTGGTCGCGGTGGGCGTGATGCTCGGCGGGCTCGCGCTGCTCGGCGCGGTGACGGGGTCGTTCTCGTCGTGGCTGCTTCAGGTGTTCGCGCGGGAGGACGAGAAGAGGCCCCCGGGACGCTGAACGTCCCGGGGGCCTCTCGCTCGCTCACGTCACACCTGTACGCGGCTCTCCACCACGTCCAGGAGCTTGGCCAGCGCCTGCTCGCGCGGAATGCCGTTCTCCTGCGAGCCGTCGCGGTAGCGGAAGGAGATCGTGCCCGCGTTCATGTCGTCGTCACCGACGATGATCATGAACGGGACCTTCTGCTTCTGCTGCGTCCTGATCTTCTTCTGCATGCGGTCCGAGGAGGCGTCCACCTCGACCCGCAGGCCCTTCTTCCTGGCGTCGGCCGCGAACTCCTGGAGGTAGGGGATGTGCGCGTCCCCGACGGGGATGCCCACGGCCTGCACGGGGGCGAGCCACGGCGGCATCGCGCCCGCGTAGTGCTCCAGGAGCACCGCGAAGAACCGCTCGATGGAACCGAAGAGCGCACGGTGGATCATCACAGGACGCTGCTTGGAGCCGTCCGGCGAGGTGTATTCGAGGTTGAAGCGCTCCGGCAGGTTGAAGTCCAGCTGCACGGTCGACATCTGCCAGGTGCGGCCGATGGCGTCCTTGCACTGCACGGAGATCTTCGGGCCGTAGAAGGCGGCGCCGCCCGGGTCCGGGACCAGCGGGAGGCCCTGCTTCTCGGCGACCTGCTGGAGCGTCGCGGTGGCCTCTTCCCAGATCTCGTCGGAGCCGACGAACTTCTCCGGGTCCTTGGTGGAGAGCTCGAGGTAGAAGTCGGTCAGGCCGTAGTCGCGCAGGAGGTTCAGGACGAAGGTGAGCGTCTTGTCGAGCTCGTCCGCCATCTGCTCCTTGGTGCAGTAGATGTGCGCGTCGTCCTGGGTGAAGCCGCGGGCCCGGGTCAGACCGTGCACGACGCCCGACTTCTCGTAGCGGTACACCGTGCCGAACTCGAAGAGGCGCAGCGGCAGTTCACGGTAGGAACGCCCGCGCGCATCGAAGATCAGGTTGTGCATCGGGCAGTTCATGGGCTTGAGGTAGTAGTCCACGCCCTCGTCGAGCTGCATGGGGGGGTACATGCCGTCGGCGTACCAGTCCAGGTGGCCCGAGGTCTCGAAGAGCTTCCCCTTGGTGGCGTGCGGGGTGTAGACGAACTCGTACCCCTCCTCCTCGTGGCGGCGCCGCGAGTAGTCCTCCATGACCCGGCGGATGATGCCGCCCTTGGGGTGGAAGACCGCGAGGCCCGAGCCGATCTGCTCCGGGATGGAAAAGAGGTCCAGCTCGCTGCCGAGCTTGCGGTGGTCGCGCTTCTCGGCCTCGGCGAGGAACTCCAGGTGGGCCTTGAGCTCGTCCTTGGTGGGCCAGGCGGTGCCGTAGATGCGCTGGAGCATCGGGTTCTTCTCGCTGCCCCGCCAGTACGCGGCGGCGTTGCGCATCAGCTTGAACGCCGGGATGTTGCGCGTGGTGGGCAGGTGGGGACCGCGGCAGAGGTCCTTCCAGCACAGGTCGCCGGTCTTCGGGTCGAGGTTGTCGTAGATGGTCAGCTCGCCGCCGCCCACCTCGACGTCCGCGCCGTCGTCGCTGGAGGCGGAGCCCTTGATGCCGATGAGCTCCAGCTTGTACGGCTCGTCGGCGAGCTCCTCGCGGGCGGCCTCATCGGTGACGACGCGGCGCGAGAAGCGCTGGCCGCGCTTCTGGATCTCCTGCATCTTCTTCTCGATGGCCTTGAGGTCCTCGGGCGTGAAGGGCTTCTCGACGTCGAAGTCGTAGTAGAAGCCGTTCTGGACCGGCGGGCCGATGCCCAGCTTCGCCTCGGGGAAGAGCTCCTGCACGGCCTGCGCCATCACGTGGGCGGTCGAGTGGCGCAGGATGTTCAGGCCGTCCTCGGAGGAGATCTCGACCGGCTCGACCTCCTCGCCGTCCCGCACCTCGTACGCCAGGTCCTTCAGCTCGCCGGCCACGCGGGCGGCGACGATGGTGCGCTCACCGGAGAAGAGTTCGGCGGCCGTAGTGCCCGTCGTCACCACGCGCTCTTCCCGCTCGGAATCGCGTTGGATGATCACACGGACGTCTGACACCGGTCTTCTCCTACCTGAAGGGGGTCGCGGCAGATCTGCTTCTGCACGCGAAACGAATCGTACCGAGCCGGGGGCGCCCATCGCGAAACGGTTCTCTCCCCGGCCCCTGCCGCACCCCGCCTCAGTCCTCGCCGCACGCTCCCTCGAAGAAGTCGAGATGCTCCTGGAGCGACTTCATCAGGCGGTCCTTCTCCGACTCGTCCACCTGCACCGGCACCACCCCCGAGGCCCCGGTGAGCCGCCGGAACCCGCCCCGGCTCTCCAGGCGCCCGTGCACCCGGATCGGCAGCCCGACCAGGTGGGCATGGCCCGCGATGCGGTACGAGTCCTCGTCGAGGGTCATGCGTACGTGGGGGACGTCCACGCCCGCGAGCACCCGGACCCGCACGGTGCCCTCACCCCGCGGCCCCGACCGCCGCATCCGCACCACGGCCCCCGTGAGCCGCACCGGCATCGCGGGCTCGTCCCGCAGATAGCGGGCGCCCGCCTCCCGGAGCACCGGCAGATCGCCGGGCGAGAACTCCACGGGCCCGGCATCGACGGCGCATCCCTCGGGCACCCCGGCGGCGGGCGCCCACTCCACGGCGATCCGCGCCCCCTCCGTGCCCCGCACCAGGGCCACGACGGCCTCCGTCAGCTCATGGCTGGCGCCCGCCTCGACCGCGCCGTCGAAGGCGTCCATGCCCCCGGTGGCGCGCTGGTAGTCGACGGCCTCGCGGACCGCGTACAGCGCCTGGTGCAGGCGCACCGCGATGAGGCGCTCCTTCAGGACGGGCACGAACGCCGTGAGCTGCCGCCCGCCGGGAGCGGGGCCGACCAGGACGTTCTCCAGGGACGCGGCGGCGGGTCCGCGGTGCCGCGCCCCGTAGTACCCGGCACGGCCGCGTGCCGCGAGGGCTCCCGCGAGCAGCATCTGCCGTGCCGCCGAGCGCAGCTTCTCCTCCGCCGTCCAGGTCGCGGCGCCCGCCGGCCCTGCCGGGACATCGCGCCACCAGCGGATCTCGTCGCTGGGCACGGCGAGCCCGACAAGGACGTCGCGCGCGGAGGGCGTCGCGCTGCGCGCCAGGGCGGTGAGCGCCTCGCCGAGCAGGTCGTCGCAGTCGGGGAAGGCCCTGCTCTCCGGGACCAGCAGACTGGTGCCGCCACCGCCGGGCCCCGGCGGGGTCCAGCGGGCGTAGCGGCCCGCCGCTCCCCCGCGCCGGTGCCAGCCGTGCCGGTCGAGCAGTACGCCGAGCACGGCGGGGTCGACCTGCGAGGGGTCGGGGGGATCGTGCCGGCCCAGTGGATCGGCCCGGGGGCCCGCGGCATCGACGGGGTGCGGGCGAACGGGGCGTAGCGGCTCTTCGATCGGGCGGTGCATCAGGGTCTCCCTCCCGTCCCGACCCGCGTCATGATCTCGCAGAGGGCCCTGTCGTCGAAGATCCGCGAGGTCGGGACGCGCACGGTGGTCCTGCGCCGGCCGGTCACCTGGTGTCCGGCGAGGTTGGTCCAGTAGCAGCAGTGCCGCAGGTCGAGCCGGTCGTGCCCCGCGCGCAGCCAGTCGTCCTGCGACCGGGGCACGAGCATCACGACCAGGATCTTGTGCACCGCGACCGGGGTCCTGGCGAGCTTCTCCAGGTGCGGGTTGTCGAGAGTGAAGGAGAAAGCCGGACCCGCCGGGTTAGGCGGTATCTGGTAGGTGCACTTGAGCTGCACCTTGATGGTGACTTCGTCGTCGACCGTGTGCCCCGGGGCGCTGTGGCTGACGTGCCAGTCGATTCCGTTGTCGGGAAAGGGCTGCGAGAGCGAGCACCCCGCCGCGGCGGCGACAGCGTGCAGATAGCCCACCTGGAGGGTCTCCATACAGGCGGTGGTGGCGAGTGTGCCGCGCGGCGGTGCGATCCGCTCGGGCAGCAGCCCACCCTGTTCGGGCTGCGCGAGCGACATGTCCAACGTGCCTTCCGAACCAGTGAATCCCCGCTTCGGGCGGGTCAACTTCCAAACCCTGTACCTCTGTTGTCTCCGGGCCGCGTACGGCGCAAACGGGCCGGGTATCACCGGTGTGGGCAGGGGGAGGAAAGCCATCTGCCGGACATGATCGAGGAGTTGCGTCACTATGACGTGCTGGTACGAGGGGCCCTTGGCCGCATTCGACACGGAGACCACGGGCGTCGACGTCGAGACCGACCGCATTGTGTCGGCCGCCGTCGTCGTCCAGCAAGGCGCGGGGACCCGACCGCGCATCACCCGCTGGCTGGTGAACCCGGGCGTTCCGGTGCCCGAGAGCGCCACGGCGGTGCACGGCCTGACGGAGGAACATCTTCAGCACAACGGCCGCTGGCCCGCGCCGGTGATGGAGGAGATAGCGAGGGAGCTGGCGGAGCAGGGCGCGGCGGGCCGCCCCATCGTCGTCATGAACGCACCCTTCGATCTGACGCTCCTGGACCGGGAGTTGCGCAGGCACCGCGCCTCGTCCCTCGGTCACTACATGGCGGGCTCGTCCCTGTGCGTCCTGGATCCCCGCGTCCTGGACAAGCAGCTCGACCGGTACCGCAAGGGCCGCCGCACCCTGACCGATCTGTGTGCGCACTACGCGGTGGAACTGGACGGGGCGCACGACGCGGCGGCCGACGCACAGGCCGCGCTGGACGTCGTACGGGCCGTCGGCCGGCGTTTCGCCTCCCGGCTCGAACGGCTGTCGCCGGCCGAGCTGCACGCGTTGCAGGCGGTGTGGCATGCGGCGCAGGCGCGCGGTCTGCAGGCCTGGTTCGCGCGCAGCGGTACGCCGGAGACGGTGGATCCCGCATGGCCGCTGCGCCCGGAAATGCCCGCGGCCGCCTGAGGGTTGCCGCTTCGGGCAGCCGCACATCAGGGCATGAAAAAACCGGTCCGTCGATGACGGACCGGCATTCTCCGGGTGGGCGATACTGGGTTCGAACCAGTGACCTCTTCGGTGTGAACGAAGCGCTCTCCCACTGAGCTAATCGCCCGGGAACGGACTGAACAATACAGGTCCACGCGGGTCTCCGACAAACCGCTTGTGCGAAAGCCGTCAGCCCCGCCCGAGGTGCGCCCTCAGGCCTCGCTCGCCCGCGCGCATCATCAGCGCGTGGTTGAGGAGGAAGACGGGTCTGCCGGGGACGGCGAAGCGTCGCATCAGCGGCTTTCGCACCACCACTTCCTGGTCGTAGAGCGCCCGCGTCCCGCCCGGCGCGGCCGCGACGGTCCAGCGCGCCCAGCCGTCCAGATCCCCGGTCATCGCCAGCTCCAGGATCCCGGCCGCCTGGTCGCGGCGCCGTTCCTCGCCGGTGACGAACAGGTCGTACGGCAGGAGGGAGCGGAAGCGGGCGGTGCCGGTGCGCTCGTCGACGGGCGTCACCTCGCGCACCTGTGGCCACCACGCCGGATAGTCCTCGGCGCGTTCGAGGACGGCGAAGACGTCGGCGGGCGGCGCGGGCACGTTCCAGACGCTGCGGAAGCGGTAGTGGCTCCAGTCCATGGATCGAGTCTCCCGTCCGAACGCCGGATCTGAGTACGTGCTGAGTATCCGCGCCCATGCCCGGCGCGGTGTCCTGCACCACACTCCACGGACATGACGAACATTCCGCCCCCGGCCGAGGAACTCCGCTTCCTCGACCTGGAGCTGCGCCGACTCGACGCACGCAGGACGCAGTTGCTGCAACGCCGTGCCTGGCTGGTCGGCGTCCTCCGGACGGCGACCGGTCCCGCGTCCGCCACCACGTCCGCCGCCTCGTCCGCTCCCGTAGCCGCTCCCCCGCGGCCGGTCCGCTCTCCGGACGCGTCCCCGCCGAGCGTCCAGAACGTGCTGCTCACCCTGGGCGGCATCCTGCTGACCGTCGCGGCGATCGCCTTCACGCTGGTGAGCTGGGGCCATCTGGGCATCGGCGGGCGCGGCGCGGTTCTGGCGGCCGTGACGCTGACGGCGCTGGGTGTGCCCGTGCTGCTGCTGCGCCGGAAGCTGCGTTCGACGGCGGAGACGGTGGCCGCGCTCGGCCTCGCCCTGACAGTCCTCGACGCGTACGCCCTGCGTGTCGTCGCGCTGCCGGAGGCCGACGCGCTCGGCTACACGGCTGCCGCGTCGGGCGTGCTGGCGGCGCTGTGGGCGGCGTACGGCCTGGTCTTCCGCGAACTGCGGCTGCCTCTGCCGCTCGCCGTGGCGAGCGCTCAACTGCCCCTGTTCCTCTGGGCCCGCGCAGCGGACGCGGGTGAGCACGGGACGGTGGCGGCGCTCCTGGTGACGGCGGCGTTCGACGCGGCGGTCGCGCTGCGGGTCGGCGACGCCGGCGTACGTGCCGTCGCCACGGTCTTCGCCTGCGCCGCGGGCCTGTGGGGCGCGGCGGGCGCCGGCTTCCTGTCCTGGTCGGCGACGGATCTGTCCGGCGCGGCGCGGGCGGGCGCACTGCTGCTTCTCGCGGCGTCGATCGCTCTGGTGGCGGCGTGGCTGATCACGCCTGCGCCGCGGGCGACGGGCGCGGCGTTCGCGGGCGGTCTGCTCGTGGCGTCGGCGGCCGGCGGCGTGCTGCGCGAGGCGCTGCCGGACGCGTGGACGGTTCCCGGCCAGCTGGCGTGTGCCGTCGTGATGCTGGCGGTCATACGCACCGCGCTGCCGCGCCCGATGGTGCGCGGGATCGCCGGAGCGGCGCTCCTGGTGCACGCGCTCGCGGTCCTTTGGACACTGCCCGCGCTGGTCTCCGCGCTCGCCGGACCCGTCAGCCGGGCCGGAAAGGTCTGGTCGGGCGCGCCGCCGAACGCGGCGGACGCGGTCTTCACGGACGGACTTCCCGTGCACCACCCGACCATGGCATCGCTCGTGCTCGCCGTCGTCGCCGGTGTGCTGTTCGCGGGGGCGCGGTTCCTTCCCTCGGTCACGACGCAGACGCCCGGCCGAACCGAACAGGGGTCCGCTACGAGGACGCCCGCACCGCCCGGCGCCGAGACGACCGCGCCGCCAGGGAGCCCCGCCGCTGCGCCCGCCGTGACCCCTTCCGTGGCGCGGGCCGGTGCCCTCGTTCTGCTCTGGGCAGCGGGGTTCGTCCTGCCTCCCGCGCTTGAACTCCCCTACGCGGCCGGGGTCACGGCCCACATCGCGGTGGTCGCGGCTCTGCTGGGTACGGCGGCGCTCGCGGGGTCGAGGGCGATCGCCACGACCTCCCTGAGCCTGGCGGGCGCCTCCTCGGCGAGCGTCGCGTTCCTCGCCCTGGCGACCGCCTCCGCGACGCTCGGCACGCTGGCCGCCCTGACGGCGCTGTTCCTGGCGGCCACGGTCGTCGCGGCCCGCCGCCCGGAGCCGGTCGCGGGCGTGGCGCCCGTCGCCGTCTGCGCGGCCGTCTCGTACGCCGCCGCGCTCGCCTGCGCCTCGGGCGCCGCCATGGACCTGCGCCCGGAGCACACGGGGCTCCTGATGCTCGTCGTACCGGCGCTCGCCGCCCTGGCCGCGGCCCGGCTCGGACGTCATCCGCTGACGCCGCCGGTCGAGATCACCGGAGCCGTCACGGGCGGGCTCGCGATCATCCTCACCACGGGGCACGCGACGACCCTCGCCCTGGCTCTCGCGCTCGGCGGTGTCATCGCCGCCGGCACGGCACTGCGCGCGGACCGCGGGCCCGTCGGGTACGCGGCCGGGGTGCTCTTCCTCCTGGCGACCTGGGTGCGCCTCGCCGCCTGGGGCGTCGGAACCCCGGAGGCGTACACCCTGCCGGTCACCGTCCCGGCGCTCGTGATCGGCGTGCTGCGGTGCCGCCGCGCCCCGGAGACGTCCTCCTGGCCGGCTTACGGACCCGGCCTCGCGGCGACCCTCCTGCCGAGCCTGGTGGCCGCCTGGAGCGACGAGCACTGGCAGCGCCCGCTGCTCCTGGGCACGGCGGCCCTGCTGATCACGCTGACGGGCGCCCGGTACCGGCTACAGGGCCCGCTGCTGCTGGGCGGCACGGTCCTCGCCCTGGACGCGCTGCACGAACTGGCGCCCTACATCGTCCAAGCGGTGGACGCCCTGCCGCGCTGGCTGCCGCCCGCGCTCGCCGGACTCCTGCTGCTCGCCATCGGAGCGACGTACGAGAAAAGGCTGCGTGACGCCCGCCGGGTGCGCGACGTTCTCGGCAGAATGCACTGACTCCGCTTTCCGTGCGGCGGTCCGGCAGTCGGGCACTCCGGCAGTCAGGTAGTCCGGCAGTCGACGGGGCATCAATTCCCTTGTGCCGCACGGGAAATCCCGCGTATACGACTGCGGCCCGGAGGCTGTAAAGCCTCCGGGCCGCAGTTCCGGGGTGGGCGATACTGGGTTCGAACCAGTGACCTCTTCGGTGTGAACGAAGCGCTCTCCCACTGAGCTAATCGCCCCGGCGCACGGAGAACATTACCGCATGTCAGCGGGTGCTTCCGACCGCCCTGAGGTCACCCGGGGCCACCGGGGTCACTCCTTGATCTTCCACGGCATCTCGAGACCGAACTTCCAGACGTAGATCGCCACCAGCACGGCGATGATCACCAGACCGATGGTCGTCAGGATGATGTTCCGGCGGCGCACCTTGGGGTCGAGCGCACGCTGCGCCGCCTCGGTGACCTTCCGCTTCGTCCAGCGAAGCACCAGCTGGGCCCAGACGAACTCGGTCGCCCAGATCGCCATTCCCCCGAAGATCACCAGCCAGCCCGGCCCGGGCAGCGGCAGCATGATGATGCCCGCGACGACCACGGCGAGACCGACGATGAATACGCCCACCTGCCAGCTGAGGTGCAGCGCCTTGCGGGCCTGGATGAACTCCGGCGCACGCGATCCGAGCGGCTGTTCGTCCTTCGTACCGGTGATTGTTTCGGCAACCCCCGGCTCGTTACTCCCCGTATTCATACGGCCAAACCCTACCGGACGGAAACCGGTCACTGGAATGGGTGTACGCGCCGAACAAACAACCCGCCGTACGAGCTACCTAAAGACACCCAAAACCCTCAGAGGGGTTTACAACGGCACCGTAGGTGGCATGTCGATTTCGCCGACGTGCGAATCCCCGAGCGCACACTGAGCGAAAGGCCCTGGCGCTTATGAACACCACGGTCAGCTGCGAGCTGCACCTGCGCCTCGTTGTGTCGAGCGAGTCCTCACTGCCTGTACCCGCAGGACTGCGGTATGACACGGCCGATCCCTATGCCGTGCACGCCACCTTCCACACCGGAGCCGAGGAAACAGTCGAATGGGTGTTTGCCCGCGACCTCCTCGCCGAGGGCCTGCACCGGCCCACCGGTACCGGCGACGTCCGAGTCTGGCCGTCCCGGAGCCACGGTCAGGGCGTCGTCTGCATCGCCCTGAGCTCCCCTGAGGGTGAGGCTCTGCTCGAAGCCCCGGCGCGGGCCCTGGAATCGTTCCTGAAGCGGACGGACGCGGCCGTGCCCCCCGGCACGGAGCACCGCCACTTCGATCTGGATACGGAGCTCTCGCACATCCTGGCCGAAAGTTAGCTCCAGGCCGCGCGAGAGCACCCGGCGCCGTCCGACTCGGGGCGACGGCTCGGGCACGACAACCGCACAGAGCAGACACACCGGCGCCGTCGCCGCGGATTCCCGCGGCGACGGCGCCGGTGTCGTGTCGTGAAGCCGCTAGCATCGGCCAGCATCGGCGGGCACCCTTCCCCCAGCTCCCGACGAGCGGGGGAAACCCCACTACCCCAGGCCAGGGAGCAAATCGTGCTGATCACCCACGACACCCGGTGCGCACTCGACGCCGTGGTCGATCTGGTGAACACCGCACCGGACACCGAGAGCGCCGAGACGGAGGGGCTCCCGGACGTAGCGGCTTTGGCGGAGTTCGTACGAAGCCACGACATAAGCGATGTCGGTGTGCTCTCGGAGCGTGATCTGGCCGGCGTCCGGCACATCCGGAGCCGCTTCCAGGAGGTCTTCGCGGCGCCCGAGCCGCAGGCCGCGGCGGCGGTGATCAACGAACTGATCGCGGCGGCGGGCACCACGCCCCGCCTCACCGACCACGACGGCTACGACTGGCACGTGCACTACTTCGCGCCCGGCGCCTCCATCGCCGACCACCTCGCGGCGGACTGCGGGATGGCGCTCGCCTTCTTCGTGGTCGCCGGCGAGCAGGAACGGCTGCGGCGCTGCGAGGCCCCGGACTGCCGGCACGCCTTCGTCGACCTCTCCCGCAACCGCTCGCGCCGCTACTGCGACAGCCGCACCTGCGGCAACCGGCTGCATGTCGCCGCCTACCGGGCCCGGCGCAAGGAAGCCGCGGGCTGAGCCCGCGGCCGAGGCGCCTACAGTCCCAGCAGATCGTGCAACGACCCCAGCAGGAGCAGGACGCCGATCACCGCCAGGAAGATCATCAGGGGTGGCTGGGAAAGCGCGAACAGACAGCCCTTGGGCTCTTCGGTCGCGACTCGTCCATCGGTCGGCGGGGCGGCATCGCCCGGTGCGGTGTCCAGCATCTCGCCGCGATGATGACGCAGTCCGCGGGGTGCCGATGACCAACACGCCAGAAACTCGCGGGAGTTCGCCGCATCCCGTGACCTGCGCAAGTCCGGCGTCCCGCAGCTGTCGTGACCTGTTCACCAGCGACGCACCCCGCCGGCCCCCGCCCCGCCGCCGTCCACACGAACGAGGGAGCCGAGCGCCCGTCGGACACACGACGCTTGTTGACGTGGCCTACCGGGCTTCCGCCGGCTTCCCGGCCGCCGGTCCCGCCGCCGTCAGATGCCGTGCTTCTTCAAGATGGCCTCGATGTCGCTGAAGTCCTCGCGCGGCGCCGCGGCCTTCGGCTGCACCGGCTGGGCGGCAGGGCGCGCACCCTGCCCCAGGGAGGGGGCGGACGCCCCGGGGGCCACTCCCTCGCGCTGGGCGGCCTTCGCGGCCTTGCGCTCCTTGCGGGTGCCGCCGGTCCTGCGCTCCACGGCGCGGGTGGTGACGAACAGCAGCCAGGCCACGCCGAGGACGCCGAAACCCACCCATGCCTTCATGCTGAAGGCGGTGTCGGCCAGCCACCCCACGACGCCGGTCATCACCAGGCCGACCGGGACCAGGGAGTAGGCGGCCAGGCGCGTCGCCGCGAGGAAACGCTTGCGGTAGGCCGTGATCGCGGCAATGCCGAGGCCGGCCGCGGATACGGCGGAACAGACGGTCTCGGCAATCATCCGGTCCTCCAGGCATGCGGCGTACGGGCACGGACGGTCGCGCCGTCCTCCCCTCCATCCTGCACCGGCCGGGTACCCGCGGGCCACGCCACGAGCGGACTTCAGGGACATATCAGGGTCGCCCCTCCTCCCCGGGTGCCGGTCACCGGCCCGCTCCCGGTTGGGAGGGTGCCCGCGGGGCTGGAAGACTGTGTCCCATGAGTGACTCTGCCCCTGCCGGCCCCACCAGCCCCCTCGTCATCGACATCTGGTGCGAACTGCAGTGCCCGGACTGCCGGACCGCCCTCGACGACGTACGCGCGCTCCGTGCCCGCTACGGCGACACCGTCGAGCTGCGCCTGCGGCACTTCCCCCTCGAAAAGCACAAGCACGCCTTCGCCGCCGCCCAGGCCGCCGAGGAGGCCTTCGAGCAGGGGCAGGGCTGGCCGTACGTCGAGGCGGTGCTCGGCAGGGTCGAGGACCTGACCCGCGAGGGCGAATCCTTCCTGGTCGACGTCGCGCGCGAACTGGGCCTGAACGCCGAAGAGTTCGACACCGCGCTCGTCGACGGTCGGCACATCCTGATGGTCGACGCCGATCAGGCCGAGGGCAAGGCGATCGGCGTCACCGGGACGCCGACGTACGTCATCGGGGGCGAGCGCCTCGACGGCGGCAAGAGCCAGGATGGCCTGCGCGAGCGCGTCGAGGAGATGACCGATCTCCTTCTCGCGGCCTCCGGACAGGACGCTTCCTAGCCGCGGCCCATGAAGCAGCTGCTCGTACTAGAGCAGCTGCTTGTAGACGTAGTACGTGACCGGTTCGTAGCCCAGCGACTCGTACAGACGCAGGGCCGGGGTGTTGCCCGCGAAGACGTTGAGGCCGATGCGGTTCAGGCCCACCGCGCGGGCTTGGGCCTCCGCCAGGAGCATCAGCGAGCGGCCGTGGCCGCGTCCGCGGTGCTCCTCGTCGACCTGGACGTCGAAGACGAACCCGTCGCCGTCGCGCAGCGCGAGCCAGAGGGTGCCGACCTTGGTGCCCCCGTGCGTCAGCACACTGAGGCTGGTGCCTGGGGTGGCGAGGCCCTGCGGCAGATGGTCGGCGTGGTCGGCATCGGACTTGGCCCGCGCCTGCGCGGCCGGGACCCCGCGCTCGATCCAGGTCTGGGCGTAGTCCTCCTTCTCGCGGGCCAGCCAGACCTCGTACTCCTCCTCGGTCATCTCCCGCCCCTCGACATCCGCCGGCAGCGCGGGCGGCTCGGCGGTCAGGGGCTTGACCATGTGGCGGTTGCGCTCCACATAGCCGAGGGACACCGCGAGGCGGTGGGCCGCCGCGGCCGCGGCGGGCACCGCCACCTCGATCCGGTTGCATCCCCAGCCGCGCGCCACCTCTTCGGCGGCGAGCACGGCCACGGTGGCACGGCCGCGCCTGCGGTCGGGTTCCTCGATGCTCAGGTCCCGCATCTCGGCGACGCCGGGGCCGAACACGGGGTGCGTGGCGAGTTCTATCCCGCCCACGGGACGGCTGTTCACGCGCACTTCGTACGTACGTGACTTGGCGCCGTCAGCGCTCTGCTGGAGCGGCCCGGTCGGCCGCAGGGTCGTGGTCATCAGTGGTGTTCTACCCGCCCTGCGGCCCGAGCGTCATCTGGATCGCATGCACTTGCGGCCACTTGTTCGACCGATCACGGGTCGAGGTCGCCCGCCGCCCGCTCGGCGAAGATCCGCATCGCCTTGGCGGTCACCGGACCCGGCGCGCCGGGCAGTGCGCGCCCGTCGACCCGGTGCACGGCCTGGACGTCGCGGAGCGTCGAGGTCAGGAACACCTCGTCGGCGCTGTCGAGCACGTCGAGCGGCAGATCGCTCTCGCGCGCGTTCGTCCAGTCGACGGTCAACGCGCGCGTGATGCCCGCCAGGCACCCGGAGGCGACCGGCGGCGTGTGGATCTCGCCGTCGAGGACGACGAAGACGTTCGACCCCGTGCCTTCGCACAGCTGCCCCACCGTGTTGGCGAACAGCGCCTCCGAGGCGCCCTGCTCGTGGGCGCGCGCGAGGGCGACGACGTTCTCGGCGTACGACGTGGTCTTCAGGCCGGTCAGGGCGCCGCGCTCGTTACGGGTCCACGGCACCGTGATCACGGCGGTCGAGTCGGGGCGCCTTTCGGCCTCACCGAGGGCGACGACCAGCGTCTGCCCCTGGTCACCGCGGTCCGAGCCGAGCGGCGACAGGCCGCCGGTGTACGTGATGCGCAGCCGCCCCAGCGGCATCGGGTTGGCGTCGAGGACCGCGGCGCAGGCCGCGCGCACCTCGTCGAGGTCCGGCTCGGGCAGGCCGAGGCCGCGCGCCGACCGGGCGAGCCGGTCCAGGTGCCGGGTCAGCGCGAAAGGCCGCCCCCCGACCGACTTCAGCGTCTCGAAGACACCGTCGCCGACGGTCAGGCCGTGATCGAGCACGGAGACGCGGGCGGTCTCCATTTCCTGCAGGCCGCCGTTGAGCCAGATCTTCACCAAGGGGTCCCTCCACTCACTTCGTACGCTCCCGACGCTACCGCCAGCAGCCGTTCCGCCTTCAGCTCGGTCTCCCGCCACTCCCCCTCGGGGTCCGAACCCCAGGTGATGCCCGCGCCGGTGCCGAACCGCAGGACGGCAGCGTCCCCGGCGGACCGGTCGATCCAGAAGGTTCGGATGCCGACGGCCAGTTCGCCGGTGCCCCGGTCGGCGTCGACCCAGCCGATGCCGCCGCAGTACGGGCCGCGGGGCGCGGTCTCCAGGGCGTCGATGATGCGCAGGGCGCTGGATTTGGGGGCGCCGGTGACGGAACCGGGCGGGAAGGCGGCGGCGAGGAGTCCGGGCCAGCCCTCTTCGGGGCGGAGCTCGCCCCGGACGGTGGAGACGAGGTGGACGAGGCCGGGGTGCTTCTCGACGACGCAGAGATCGGGGACGGTCACGGAGCCGGTCACGCAGATCCGGCCGAGGTCGTTGCGGACGAGGTCCACGATCATGACGTTCTCGGCGTAGTCCTTCTCCAGGAGATCGGCCTCGGTCCGGCCCGTGCCCTTGATCGGCCCGGACTCCACGACGCGCCCCTCGCGGCGCAGGAACAGCTCGGGTGACGCGGTGGCTATCTCGACGCCGTGCCCGGGCAGCCGGATCGTCCCGGCGTACGGAGCGGGGTTCCCGCGGGCGAGGAGCGCCGTCAGGGCGTCCACGTCAGCGTCCTTCGCGACCGGCGCGGACAGCACGCGGCAGAGGTTCGCCTGATAGACGTCGCCCGCCGCGATGTGTTCGCGCACCCGCCGCACGCCGTTCACGTACGCGGCGCGGTCGAGCGACGACGTCCAGTCACCGGCGGCGGGCCCCTGCCACGCCCCGGGCACCGGCGCGGGCACCGGCTCCTCGCGTACGTCGTCGAAGCGGGCGCAGACCAGTCCACCCTCGAAACTCGCGGTGACCGCCCAGAAACCGCGGGAGTCCAGGGCCGAGGGATCGCTGGTCACGTCCCTGAGGCCGGTCGCGAGCAGGCCGCCGAAGCGCGCCATGGGCAGGGGCGCCCCGGAGGGCGGCCGCAGGGACATCTGAGGGGCGCTGTGCACGTCTGCGAGTCTATGACCGGCGTCCTGGTGGCGCCCCGGCCCGGCGACAGCGCAGCACGCTGCGCAAACGCGTTTTTGTACTGGCCCGGGAATCCGCTAGAGTTCAACACGTCGCCGGGACGCGCAAGCGGACCGGGAAAGACAAGCGGACGTAGCTCAGTTGGTAGAGCGCAACCTTGCCAAGGTTGAGGTCGCCAGTTCGAACCTGGTCGTCCGCTCGCAGGAAGTGGGGGATCTTCCCGAACCCCCGCACTCCTGGTGGAGTGGCCGAGAGGCGAGGCAACGGCCTGCAAAGCCGTCTACACGGGTTCAAATCCCGTCTCCACCTCCAAGCGCGATTAGCTCAGCGGGAGAGCGCTTCCCTGACACGGAAGAGGTCACTGGTTCAATCCCAGTATCGCGCACGCAGTACGCATCACACGCAGGTTGACCTGCGCGATTAGCTCAGCGGGAGAGCGCTTCCCTGACACGGAAGAGGTCACTGGTTCAATCCCAGTATCGCGCACGCAGTACGCATCACACGCAGGTTGACCTGCGCGATTAGCTCAGCGGGAGAGCGCTTCCCTGACACGGAAGAGGTCACTGGTTCAATCCCAGTATCGCGCACCATCCGTACGAAGCCCCCGGCCGTCTCCACGGCCGGGGGCTTCGTCGTTCCTCCGGTCAGGAGGAGAAGAGCATGTGCCCGAAGCTCTTGTGGCGCTTGTTGTGGCCGTAGTGCCCGCCGTGGTGTCCGCCGTGGTGTCCGTGGGGCCCGCCGTGCTGGGGAGCGCCCCACGCCGGGGCGGGAGCGGCGGGGTACGCCTGCGGGGCGGGCGGTGGCGGCGGTCCCTGCTGGGCGCCCCACTGACTCTCGACGCGGCTCAGGGCCTCGAGCTCGCCGTAGTCGAGGAATATCCCGCGGCAACCGCTGCACTGCTCGATCTGGACGCCGTTGCGGTTGTACGTGTGCATGGGTGCGTGGCACTTGGGACACTGCATGGTCGGCTCAACTCCTCGCCGGTCGTGACTGCTTCGCCGGATCTCTGCCCGGCTTCGGTGCGTTGCACCCTACTTCGTGGGGGTGGGTGCCAACTCGGGCGGGAGGGCGGCCATTCGATCACAGGCGTCGACCACCGCCTGCTCGATCTCGTCGAGGGGCCGGTTCTCCCTGACGGACTTGGCGACGGCCAGGGCGGCGGTCTGCGCGGTCAGGGCGCGGGCCGGTATGTCGAGGGCGGGCCAGGGGTCGGCGGGGGCGGGCGGGAGTGCGGGGCCGCGGGCCGTGCGGTAGGCGGTGAGGAAGCGGGTCCACTCGTCCGCGGGGAGGAGTCCGCAGGCGTACCAGGCCGCGGGGCGGGCCAGGTCCCAGGCGGGGTCGCCGAGGCCGAGGTCGTCGACGTCGATGAGCAGCCAGCGCCCGTCGGGGGTGCGGACCAGCTGGCCGAGGTGCAGGTCGCCGTGGCAGAGGAGGCCGGGGAGCGGGGCGGGGGCCTCGGCGCGGGCCCATGCGGGGAGCGTGGCCCAGGCGCGTTCGACGGGGGCGGCGGCGGGGTGCGCTCCCGCGTCCCTCATCCGCCTCATCGCGCGGGCGGCCTTCGCGGGGCCCCGCATGTCCGGCAGGTGGTGCGGGAGTGCGGCCGGGGGTGTGGCGTGCAGGTGGGCGAGGAGGGTGGCGGCGGCTTCCCAGGGGGCGGCGTCGGGGTCGTCGCGGTCCACCGGGGTGCCGGCCTGCCAGAGAGTGACCAGGCGGCCGTGGAGCGGGAGGGGCCTCTCGTCGAGCGGCGGCAGGAGGATGCCGTCGAGGGCGGCGGCGACCTTCAGGCGGGCCGCGAGCTCGCCGGGGTCCGTGCCGGGTGCGTGCGCCTTGGCGACGGTGTCGCCGTGCCGGACGACGGTGGCGTCGTCGCGGTCGGCGAGGACACCTTCGGGGGCGCAGACGCAGGCCTGCGGGGTGCGGTGGGCTGTGTGGCGGACCTTGGCGGTCAGCGCCGACAGCAAGGCGGTGGCGGTCACGGGTCCCCCGGGGTGCGTCGATCGGTGCTCCCCGTGAGCGTACGCATCCATCCCGGGGCGGGGCTCAGAGGTTCTTCCCCCACCCCGCCCCTGCCCGAAATCAAGGGGCTGCGCCCCCTGGACCCCCTTTACAAGGTGTCCTCAAGCGCCGGGCGGGCTGAAATTTCAGCCCGTCCGGCGCAAAGAAGTGCCCGCGCAGCTCCCCAGCTGCGCGGGCATTTCTCGTGCCGTCCGCCGCACCCCCGTCCCCACGGGGTTTCCTGGCCGGATGTCCCCGCCCGGACCGCTCATCCGGGCCCGGGGCGCCGCTCAGCGCCCCAGCATCACGCCCACGGACGACGCCTGTGTGACCACTGCTTCCCAGCCGCCGAAGACGACCACCAGCAGGGCCGCCAGAGGAAGAACCATGGCCGTCGCCACCAAGGGATGGCGCGTACCGGACGGGCGGACGCCGAACGTGGCGAAGGCCTTACGTCCCTGCGTGCGGATCATTGTCCGCGATGCCGTGTCCGCCATGGTTCCTCTCCTGACCGAGTCTGTATGAACTTGGCAGCGGCGGGTGTCTGACCTCGGGGGACGAGTGCTCGCACCCGCCGCTTGACCTCAAATCTAGGTGCGCCGGAGGTCCGGGGCGTCATGCCCTCGTACCGATTGCCGGGCCTCCCGGAGGATGAGCGATCGTCGCTCGTGTACTCCCGTGGGTGGAGACGGGGTCCTAGGTCTCGGGGTCTTCCCGGAGGGGACGGGCTGCCCGCTCGGATGTGTCCTCTCCTGGCACCGGCTGCTCGACCAGAGCCAGGACGCGGGTCGACATGAACCGCGCCGTCCGCACGACCGACCCACTACGGGTGACTTCGCTCACTTCGACCACCCCTCTGCGGACCGCCGTCTCCACCCGGCGGCCCGCCCGGCTCGCCACCACCTCGTACGTCCGTGTCGTGTCCCCGGCGTCCACGACTATCTCCACACGATCACCTTTCACGCGATCAATCCCCCTTCGGTGACGGATGGTTGGGAGCGGCGGTCCGCACAACGGCCGCCCGCTCCACTGCCCCTGACCACTCTTCAAGTTTCCCACCCGGCACTGACAATCGGTCGGCCCGCGAGGGCGCGGCCTCTGCACCTGCCCGGCCACGGAAACGTAAGCTGTGGCACGACAACGGACCGGGCAGCGGGGATGGACATGGCGATGATGCGGCTCCGGCGCGAGGACCCGCGTGTCGTCGGCTCGTTCAGACTGCACAGGCGGCTGGGCGCCGGCGGCATGGGTGTCGTCTATCTGGGGTCGGACCGGCGGGGGCAGCGCGTCGCCCTCAAGGTGATCCGGCCCGATCTGGCGGAGGACGAGGAGTTCCGCTCGCGCTTCGCGCGCGAGGTCTCCGCGGCCCGGCGCATCCGCGGCGGCTGTACCGCGCGGCTCGTCGCCGCCGATCTCGACGCCGACCGGCCGTGGTTCGCCACGCAGTACGTCCCCGGCCCCTCCCTGCACGACAAGGTCGCCGCCGAGGGGCCGCTCTCCGCGGCCGATGTGGCGGTCGTCGGCTCGGCGCTCGCCGAAGGCCTCGTGGCCGTCCACGAGGCCGGTGTCGTACACCGTGACCTGAAGCCCTCGAACATTCTGCTGTCCCCGAAGGGGCCGCGGATCATCGACTTCGGTATCGCCTGGGCCACCGGCGCCTCGACACTGACCCATGTGGGCACCGCCGTCGGATCGCCCGGCTTCCTCGCGCCCGAGCAGGTGCGCGGCGCCGCCGTCACGCCCGCCACGGACGTGTTCGCCCTCGGCGCCACGCTGGCGTACGCGGGCATGGCGGACTCACCCTTCGGGCACGGCAGTTCGGAGGTCATGCTCTACCGCGTCGTCCACGAGGAGGCGCAGCTCGGGGGCGTCCCGGACGCGCTCGCCCCGCTGATCAGGGCCTGTCTCGCCAAGGACCCCGAGGAGCGCCCCAGCACGCTTCAACTGTCCCTCAGGCTCAAGGAGATCGCGGCCCGCGAGGCGCAGGGCCTGAACGACCCCCGGCCGCCCGCGCCCCGCCAGAGCCAGGACCGGCCGACGGGCCGGATGGCCGAGGAGTACGCGGACCAGCAGACCCAGCGGCGTCAGCCGCAGGGCACTCCCCCGCCGCGGCCCGGTGCGGCACGGCCGGGGGCTTCGCGCACCGGGTCTTCGCGGACCGGTTCCTCGCGGGGCGGTGGCTCCTCGCGTACCGGGTCGTCGCGCTCCGGATCGTCGCGGCCGAATTCCTCGCGTCCCGGATCCAGTTCCTCGCGCTCCGGCTCACGCCCCTCGCAGCCGCGGAACACGACACGCTCCGGCGGCGCGCGGCGCCCGGCCAATCCGCGCCTGCTGCGCCAGCGTCTGTTCGTGTTCGTCGTCGTGACGCTGCTCGTGGCCCTTGCGATCGCGACGGCCCAGGGGTGCCAGGGCCCCGCCCGCGGGCTCGGCGGCAGCGGCACGTCCGATGTGCACGACGTACGGCAGAGCGGTCGGCTCGATCCGGGGTCGGACCCTCAGAGCTGAGGGCGGCCCGTCGCCACCGCGTAGAACGCGACCGCCGCCGCCGCTCCCACGTTCAGGGAGTCGACGCCGTGGGCCATCGGGATGCGGACCCATTCGTCGGCCGCCATCAGGGCCTTCGTGGTGAGGCCTTCGCCCTCCGCCCCGAGCATCAGCGCGACCCGGTCCATGCGGTGGGGCGCCGCCTCGTCGAGGGTCTTCGCCTTCTCGTCCGGAGTGAGCGCGAGGAGGTTGAAACCCGCTTCCCGTACGCCCTCCAGGCCCTTGGGCCAGGATTCGAGGCGGGCGTAGGGGACGGAGAAGACCGCGCCCATGGAGACCTTCACCGAGCGGCGGTAGAGGGGGTCCGCGCAGTCGGGTGAGAGCAGGACCGCGTCCATGCCGAGGGCCGCGGCGCTGCGGAAGATCGCACCGATGTTGGTGTGGTCGTTGACCGATTCCATGACGACGACGCGGCGCGCCGTGGTGAGGAGTTCGTCGGAGGTCGGCAGCGGCTTGCGCTGCATCGACGCGAGGGCGCCCCGGTGCACGTGGTAGCCGGTGACCTGCTCGGCCAGGTCGGGGTTGACCGCGTACACGGGGGCCGGGACCTCGTCGATGACGTCGCGCATGACGTCGACCCACTTGGCGGAGAGCAGCATCGAGCGCATCTCGTAGCCCGCCTGCTTGGCGCGTCTGATCACCTTCTCGCCCTCGGCGATGAAGAGGCCCTCGGCGGGCTCCCGCTTACGGCGCAGTTCGACGTCGGTCAGGCCCGTGTAGTCGCGCAGACGCGGGTCGGCGGGGTCGTCGATGGTGATGAGATCAGCCACAGGGTGATACTGCCTTGTCCTGGGTGTGGTGCCAACGCCTTGGGGCGGTTGGGTTACCGGCGGTTACGCGAGGGTCGGATCGCTGCGGGTCACGCGGGGCCTCCGGGGCCCACGTTCACCACCTCGCCGATGACGATCACCGCCGGGGGCTTCACCTCGTGGGCGGCGACCTCGGCGGCGACCGTGCCGAGCGTGGCGTCCACGCGGCGCTGGGCCGCGGTGGTGCCCTCCTGGATCAGGGCGACGGGGGTCCCGGGCGACCTGCCGTGGGCGGTGAGCGCCTCGGCGATCTTGCCGATCTTGTCCACGCCCATCAGGATCACGAGGGTTCCGCGCAGCTTGGCGAGGGACGGCCAGTCGACCAGGGAGCGCTCGTCGTCCGGGGCCACGTGCCCGCTGACCACCGTGAACTCGTGGGCGACGCCGCGGTGCGTGACGGGGATGCCGGCGGCGCCGGGCACGGAGATCGAGCTGGAGATGCCGGGCACCACCGTGCAGGAGATGCCCGCTTCGGCGAGCGCCTGCGCCTCTTCCATGCCGCGCCCGAAGACGAAGGGGTCGCCGCCCTTCAGCCGGACGACCGACTTGCCCTGCTTCGCGTGCTCGATCAGGGCGTTGTTGATGGCCTCCTGGGCCATGAAACGTCCGTACGGGATCTTCGCGGCGTCGATCACTTCGACATGCGGCGGGAGTTCGTCGAGCAGGTCGCGGGGTCCGAGCCGGTCGGCGATGACCACGTCCGCCTCGGCGAGGAGACGCCGGCCGCGGACCGTGATGAGGTCCGGGTCGCCGGGGCCGCCGCCGACCAGCGCGACGCCGGGGGTGCGGGTGCGCTGCTGGGGCGCGGCCAGGGTGCCGTCGCGCAGGCCCTCGACCACCGCGTCGCGGATGGCCGCCGTACGGCGGGGGTCGCGGTCGTCGATGTCCGTGGTGAGGATGGCGACCGTCACGCCCTCGGAGCGGCCGGTCGCGGGGGTCAGGGCGGTGGCGGCCTCGGCGTCGTCGGAGCGGACGCACCAGACGCGGTGCGCCTCCCCTTCCGCGGACGCCGCCCTGTTGGCCTCCGGGTCACTGGTCGCGATGAGGGCGTACCAGGTGTCCTTGAGGTCGCCGTGCTCATAGCGGCGGCGCTCCCAGGTGATCTCGCCCGCGTCCGCCATCGCCTCCACGGAGGGGGTCGCCGTCGGCGATACGAGGGTGATGTCCGCGCCCGCGGCGATCAGGGCGGGGAGGCGGCGCTGGGCCACCTGACCGCCTCCGAGCACGACCGTGCGGCGGGCGGTGAGGCGGAGACCTACGGGGTAGGCGGGACTTTCGGCCATGGCGGGTGGCTCCTCGTGCGGGGC
This sequence comes from Streptomyces longisporoflavus, assembly GCF_014649775.1. Lineage (GTDB taxonomy): Bacteria > Actinomycetota > Actinomycetes > Streptomycetales > Streptomycetaceae > Streptomyces > Streptomyces longisporoflavus. Next base: position 50,342 of record NZ_BMTR01000009.1, read on the forward strand.
GCGGGGCTTTGCGGGGGCCGCTGCGACGGTGAGGCGGCTGCGTTGATGCTTTGACGTGCGGGTTCAGTATGGCTTGGGCGGGGCGGGGTCTCTCGCCCAGCCCCGCCCTGTCCCGAAAAGCGGGCTTCGCCCCCGAGCCTCGTCGTACGGCTGCTTCGGCTACTCCGTCATGTCCGGATACTGCTCCATCACGTTCGGCTACTTCTCCGTCACGCCTGCCGAGTCGAACGTGGCCACCTCGTGCATCGCGCGGGCCGCGCTCTGCACCACCGGCAGGGCAAGGAGGGCGCCGGTGCCCTCGCCGAGGCGGAGGTCGAGGTCGACCAGGGGGCGCAGGCCGAGCTTGTTGAGGGCCGCCACGTGACCCGGTTCAGCGCTGCGGTGGCCCGCGATGCAGGCCGCGAGGACCTCGGGGGCGATGGCGCGGGCGACCAGGGCCGCGGCGCCGGCGCTCACGCCGTCCAGGATCACGGGCGTACGCAGGGAGGCGCCGCCGAGCAGCAGGCCCACCATCGCCGCGTGCTCCAGGCCGCCGATCGCCGCGAGGACGCCGATCGGGTCGGCCGGGTCGGGCTGGTGCAGTTCGAGGGCGCGGCGCACGACGTCGACCTTGCGGCTGTGCATCTCGTCGTTGATGCCGGTGCCGCGGCCGGTCACCTCGCCCGGGTCGGTGTCCGTGTAGACGGAGATGAGGGCCGCGGACGCCGTGGTGTTCGCGATGCCCATCTCGCCGGTGAGCAGGGCCTTGTTGCCCGCCGCCACCAGGTCGCGGGCGGTCTCGATGCCCACCTCGACGGCCGCCTTGACCTCCTCGCGGCTCAGCGCGGGGCCGGTCGTCATGTCGGCCGTGCCCGCGCGGATCTTGCGGGGCAACAGGCCGGGGGTGGCCGGGAGTTCACTGGCCACGCCCACGTCGATGACGCAGACCTCGGCGCCCACCTGGTTGGCGAAGGCGTTGCAGACCGCGCCGCCGCCGAGGAAGTTGGCGACCATCTGCGCGGTCACCTCCTGAGGCCAGGCGGTGACGCCCTGGGCGTGTACGCCGTGGTCGCCCGCGAAGATCGCGACGGCCGCGGGCTCCGGGATCGGCGGCGGGCACTGCCGGGAGAGGCCGGAGAGCTGCGCGGAGATGATCTCCAGCATGCCGAGCGCGCCCGGCGGCTTCGTCATCCGCTTCTGCCGCTCCCACGCCTCGCCGAGCGCCTTCGCGTCCAGGGGACGGATGTTGGAGACGGTCTCGGCGAGCAGGTCGTGCGGGTCCTCGCCGGGCAGGGCACGGCGGCCGTACGTCTCCTCGTGGACCACCCAGGAGAGCGGACGGCGCTTGGACCAGCCTGCCTGCATCAGCTCGGGCTCCTGCGGGAACTCGTCGACGTATCCGACACAGAGATAGGCCACCACTTCGAGGTGCTCGGGCAGGCCGAGGGTTCTGACCATCTCACGTTCGTCGAAGAAGCTCACCCAGCCGACGCCGAGGCCTTCGGCGCGCGCCGCGAGCCAGAGGTTCTCGACGGCGAGGGCCGAGGAGTACGGCGCCATCTGCGGCTGCGTGTGACGGCCGAGGGTGTGGCGGCCGCCGCGGGTGGGGTCGGCGGTGACGACGATGTTCACCGGGGTGTCGAGGATCGCCTCGATCTTCAGTTCCTTGAACTGCTTGGCACGGCCCTTGGGGAGCGACTTGGCGTACGCGTCCTTCTGACGCATCGCCAGTTCGTGCATGGTCCGCCGGGTCTCCGCCGAGCGGATGACGACGAAGTCCCAGGGCTGCGAGTGGCCCACGGAGGGCGCCGTGTGGGCCGCCTCCAGGACGCGGAGCAGCACCTCGTGCGGGATGGCGTCGCTGCGGAAGCCGTTGCGGATGTCGCGGCGCTCGCGCATGACGCGCAGGACGGCTTCGCGCTCGGCGTCGTCGTAGGCGGGGGCGGCGGGGGTGTCCGCCTCCTTGACCGGCTCCGGCAACTGCGCGGCTTCCGGCTCCGTGACCGGCTCCGAGGGGGCCGCGTCGTCCGCGGCTTCGGTCTCTTCGCCGGGACCGGCTTCGGCGGCTGCCGCGGGCTCGGGGGCTGCCATGGGTTCGGGTGCCTCAGTCGGTTCGGGGATTTCGGCCGCAACGGGTGCGTCGCCCGCCGCGAGGGGCAGGGCTTCGGCCGCCGGTTCCGGCGCCTCCGGTACGGGCTCTTCCGTCGGGGCCGGCGCGGCGGTGGCCGCCGCGTTCCCGTTGCCGTCGCGCGGGGCGGGCACGGTGGCCGCGGGCTGGGGGGAGGCGGGCTCGGGGGTCGCGTCGGCTTCGGCGGGTGCGGCCGCTTCGGGGGCTCCGAGGCCTTCGGCGGCTTCGTGAGCTTCGGGGGCTTCGGCGACTTCGAGGAGAGCCGAGGGCTCCTGGGCCTCTTGGTCCTCCTGGGTCTCCTGTGCCTCCGGAGTCTCGGGCACCTCGGGGGCGACCGGCGTTTCCGGGACAGCGGCTGCCGGTACGGCGTCCGGCGCGGGCGCCTCGGCCTCGGCGGCGGACTCCGGCTGCGCCTCGGGGGCGTCGGGCTGCGGGGCCTCGACGTGCTCCGGGGGTACGGACAGGGCGTGCGGCGGCGTCGGGGCCAGGTGGGGCGTGGTCGGTACCGAGCCCTCGACCGGCACGAACTGGCCGAGCGGCGCGGGGGCCGGAGCCGCGGGGGCGTCGGGCTGCTGCGGGGACTGCGGGATGTGCGGGCCCTGGAGCGTGTGCCCGGCGGCCGCGAGCGGCGCGTCCGACCAGGGCTGCGCCCCGGCCACGGCGAACTGCGGCTGGCCGTAGTCCGGCGTGTGCGTGGCCTGCCCGACGGCGGACAGCTGCTCGGCGTCGGCGGCGAGCGGGAGCTCCTGGCTCACTTCCGAGGCGGGCGCGGACGAGTCCACGGCCGACGCGTCCGCTGCGACCGGGGCCGCCGCCTGGTCAGCTGCCGACGCCTGCTCGGCCGGCGGCTGCTCGGCGTCCACCGTGAACGCGGGCTGTCCGGCTTCGGCGGCGGCGTGCGCGAACTGGTCGTCGGCCGCCACACCTTGCGCCGTCTCGGGGTCGGCGGCACCCGGGGCCTGCGGGAAGGCGGCCGCGGGCTGCGGGGCCTCACCGGCGAGCGGATTCTGCGGGTCCTGTGCAGCCTGAACGTCCTGGGCAGCCTGTGCGTCCGGGGCAGCTTGTGCGTCCTGTGCGCCGTCTGTGACAGATGTTGCGTCCGGGACGACCGTTTCTGCTGGTGCGACCGGCTGCGCGGACCGCGAGGGCTGATCAGCCGGGGCGGGCTGCGCGGGCTGGGCCGTCCACGGCGTCGCGCCCTGCGGCGCGATCTCGCCGAGCTGCGGGCCCGGCATGCCTTCCGCGTCACGCGGGATGTCGAGGTACTCGGGCCCCACAGTGGGCGGACCCGCATGCCGCATGGGCGCGGAGTGCTGCGGAGCACCGGCCGGGCCGCGGTCGGCGAGCGAACGTACGGGACTCCCCGTACCGTCCGGCACGGCGGGGCCCGACGGCCCCCGGTGCAGCGGACGGCGGGAGGGCCCGGGGTGCGATGCGGGCGCAGGGGTGGGCGCGCCGGGCAGCTGGACGCCGTTCAGATCGACCGAGCCGCTGTCACGGCCTGCCGTCTCGTGCGGACCCGGCTGATGCATGGCCTGCGGCTGCGCGACCGGCTGCGGGCCCGCCGCGTACTGGCCCACGAGCTGCTGATCGACGGCGGGCTGAATGCCCGGCGCGTGACCGGCCGAGTGCCGGCCACCGGCGGACTGACCGTTGACCGACTGCGCACCGGCGGACTGACCGTTGACCGACTGCGCACCGGCGGCCTGTCCGTTGACCGACAGGTCACCCGCGGACTGGCCGTTGAACGGCTGACCCCCGGCGGACGCGTCGCTCACGGACTGGTCCCCCATGGACGGGTCGGCCACCGGCTGACCGGCCGCGTACTGATCCGTCGGCGACGGGGCGCCCGTGGGCTGGCCGGCAGCCTGCGCGAATGCCGCCTGCTGGTCGCCGGCCTGCGCACCCACCGGCTGGGCGACGCCGTGCTGCGCGGTTCCGTCATGGGCACCGCCGTACGGGGCACCGCCGTACTGCTCGGCCACCGGCTGCGGCGCGGCCGAATGCGGCTCGCTCCAGGCACCCTGCGCTCCCGGCATCAGGAGCAGGTCGTCGTCGTCGGCGGGGGCGACACTCGCGGCGGGGTTCTCGGAGGGGTCGAGGTAGGTGTACGCGCCCGGGGCGGGGACGCCCGGCTGCTCCACCATGCCTGCGTTCTCCGGCAGTCCCTCGCCCGGAACCTGGCCGGTGTCGGTCATGCGTAACCCCTCGCCCATCGGTTAGTGCTTCTTCGACCGCCCCGCAGCCTTAGGCCGGGGAAGCCCCATTGCCCGGAGCGGCGCACCAACCGCCCGTCAATCTCAACGAGCGTGCGCGCCGCGCGGCACGAACCGCGTACGGACAACAGGCATTGTCCCGGTCTGCCGACCGCTGTGGCGGCTTGATCCGCAACGGTCCGCTGTGGGCTGCGCCACGTTGCGCGCCCTCCGGTCCTGCCGTACCACACACCCCCCAAAACGGGCGAGCTTTCCGGACATTGACCAACTATTCGCCGGAGACTCGGTGCGGTACAACGATCGGCCAGCCTACCCCGCACCATGCGGGAGCAGGGTCACGGGGCGCGATCGGGCAGCTGTCCGGAAAGCAGGAAGACCACGGTCCGCTCCCGTTCCGTCCACGCGCGCGTGTCGAGTTCGACGGACTGGAGCAGCGCGCACTCCACCGCGTATCCGTGCTCCGTGAGGTCCCTGCCGATGAGTTCGGCGGCGTCACGGGTCGACGCGTGCGTCACGATGCGTGCCGGGCGGCGGTCGGCGACGGCGGAGACCACCGCGGCTCCCCCGCCCCCGACGCGTACGACATCGGGCTCGGGAAGGTCTTCGAGGACGTGCGGCGCCATGCCGTGCACGATCTGCGGCTGCACACCGAAGCGGCGGGCGACCTCCGCGGTGCGGGCGCAGGCGTCGGGGTCGGCGTCGACGGCGATGACGGCGGCGCCGAAGCGGGCGGCCTCGGCGGTGAAGGCGCCGCTGCCGCAGCCGATGTCCCAGACCAGGTCACCCACGCGCGGGCCGATGCGGGCGAGTTGGGCGGCCCGCAGGCGGTCGCTCTCGCCCTCGCCGAGCCCGGCGTCGCCGCCGTAGGCGGGGGCGGGCAGCGCCCAGCCGCGCGGCGTTCCGGGGTCGCGGCCCGCGATCCAGCCGGTGTCGGACGCGGCGACCGGGCCGCCGATGACGATGACGACGTTCGGGTCGCGCCAGGTGTGGTCGGCGGCCTTGTCGGAGGTGAGGACGGTGACCCGTTCGCGCTCGGTGCCGAGCTCCTCGCAGATCACGAACGTCCGGTGGACACCCTGGAGCAGCAGGCCGAGCTCGGCGGGGCCCGCGCCCGGTGAGGTGAGGACGGCGACCTTGGTGTGCGCGCGGCACACGTTCACCGCGCGGCGCAGCGTGCGAGGGTGGGCGACCACGACCTCGGCGTCGTCCCAGGGCATCCCGGCGCGGGCGAAGGCCTGCGCGACGGAGGAGACGGCGGGCACCACTTCGACTTCGAGGCCGAATTCGGGGGCGCGCAGGGTGCGTACGACACCGAAGAATCCGGGGTCGCCGTCGGCGAGGACCACGGCGGTGCCGCGGTGGGCGGCGATGCGGCGGGCGGCCAGGCTCACGCTGCCGAGGCGGATCCGTTCGGCGCCCCGCGGCACTTCGGCGAGCGCCAGGTGGTGGGCGGCGCCCGCGACGAGGGTGGCGGCGCCGAGCGCCGAACGCGCGGTGGCGGTCAGCGGTGAACCGTCCCAGCCGATCACCGTGACGCGGTCGGCCATCTTCGTCTGTCTCCCGGGGTCGTTCTCGCTGGGCGTCTGGGGGCCGGCGTCGCGTGTAGGGGGCATCCGCGTGCGGCCAGGGGCGAGCGTACCTGGTGGGGTCCGGATGTGCCGTGCGGGGCGGTGGGGCGGGAGGGATCAGTTCCAGTCGGAGTAGGCGCTGAAGCCGCTGTCGGCGAGCTGTTCGCCGACTCCTTCCAGGTCCTCGGGGAGCAGGCTCCACACGATGAGGTCGGTGCGGACGTCGATCCAGCCGCCGAAGGGGTCTCCGCCGTTCCTCGTACGCGCTATCCAGGCGCCCCGCAGCACTCCCTCACTGATGCAGCCGATCTTCTGCGCGACCTGCTGGGCCGCGGTGTTGTCGGCGGCGGTGCGCAGTTCGATGCGTTCGAAGCGCTGGTCGCCGAAGAGCCACTGGGCGGTGGCGAGCGCCGCTTCCGAGGCGTAACCCTCGCCGCGGGCCCAGGGGGCGACGACGTAACTGAGTTCGCTGGAGCGCACCCGCCAGTCGGTGTCCCGCAGTTGCACTATGCCGACCAGGCGCTGGGTGAGGAACTCGGTGACGGCAAGCGCGATCCCGCGCCCCTCGGTGCGCTCGGCGGGGGCGACCCGGGTGATCCAGTCGCGGGCGTCGTCCTCGGTGTAGGGCTGGGGCGCGGAGGTCCAGGCGATGACCATCTCGTCGTTCATCATCTCCGCGTAGGCGGAGACGTCGGCGTCCTCGAACGGGCGCAGCACCAACCGCTCCGTGCTGATGGAGACATCGGGGAAGCTGGTAGTCATGCGCTGCTCCGTAACCTGGAACCCTCGGGCCTGCTGAAGAGCCCAGCATGCAGCATGTCGGCGCGCAAACCCACCACGGGGTCCTCTCCCGTATCGGGACAGGACCCCGTGGTGGGGACGGAAACGGACTGTGCGTCAGTTCGTTTTGACGGGCAGCACGGAGCCCTTGTACTCGTCCTCGATGAACTGCTTCACCTCGGGTGAGGTGAGCAGTTTCGCCAGCTTCCTGATCCGCGGATCGTCCTCGTCGCCCTTCTTGACGGCGAGCACGTTGTTGTACGGATTGTCCTTGGGCGACTCCAGAAGGATGGCGTCCTTCTTGGGGCTGAGTCCGGCGTCGAGCGCGTAGTTGTTGTTGATGACCGCGGCGTCGACGTCGTCCAGGGAGCGGGGCAGCTGGGCGGGTTCCAGCGGTTTGACCGTGAGCTTCTTCGGGTTGGACGTGATGTCCTCGGGGGTGGCGTTCGCACCGGCCCCCTTCTTGAGCCCGATGACGCCCTTGGACGCGAGGAGTTCGAGCGCCCTGCCCTCGTTGGTGGTGTCGTTCGGAACGGCGACGGTCGCACCCTCCGGCAGCCGGGTGACGTCCTTCGTCTTCTTCGCGTACACCCCCATCGGCGGCAGATAGACCTCGGTCACCGGCTTCAGCTCCGTCTTCTTGGACTTGTTGAAGTCCTCGAGGTACGGGGTGTGCTGGTAGAGGTTGGCGTCGAGGGAGCCCTCCTGGAGCGCGGTGTTCGGCGTGACGTAGTCCGTGAACTCCGTGATCCGCAGGTCGAGCCCCTCCTTCTTCGCGAGGTTCTCCTTGATGTACGTGAGGACTTCGCCGGCCGGGGTCGGGGTGGCGCCGACGGTGAGCGTGTCGCCGCCCGCCGACCCGGAGTCACCGCCGCACGCGGTCAGGCCGAGCGTGAGCGCGAGCGCGCCGGTGACGGCGGCCGTGACGTGCCTGCGGGGGACGTGCCTGCGCATGATCAGAACGCCGCGACGACGGCACCGTCGTACTTGTCGTCGATGAACTTCTTGACCTCGGGCGAGGTGAGGAGCTTGGCGAGCTTCTTGACGCGCGGGTCGCTCTCGTCGCCCTTCTTCACGGCGAGGAAGTTGCCGTAGGGGTTGCCCTTGGCGGGCTCGGCGACGAGTGCGTCCTTGGCCGGGCTGAGCTTGGCCTCGAGGGCGTAGTTGCCGTTGATCACCGCGGCGTCGACGTCACCGAGGGAGCGGGGCACCTGGGCCGCCTCGATCTCCTTGAACTTGAGGTTCTTCGGGTTCTTCGAGACGTCCTTGGGGGTGGCCTCGTAGCCGACGCCCTTCTTGAGCTCGATCAGGCCGTTGTCGGCCAGGAGCTTGAGCGCGCGGGCCTCGTTGGTGGTGTCGTTCGGGAGGGCGACCGTGGCGCCCTTCTTCAGGCCGTCGAGCTTCTTGACGCTCTTGGAGTAGACGCCGAGCGGCTCCAGGTGCACCGTCGCGTTCGGGACGGGCACGATGTCCGTGCCGTTCTTCTTGTTGAAGTCGTCCAGGTACGGCTTGTGCTGGAAGTAGTTGGCGAAGACCTCGCCCTGCTCGACGGCGGTGTTCGGCGTGACGTAGTCGGTGAACTCCCGCACGTCGAGGTCGAGACCGGCCTTCTTCGCCAGGTTCTTCTTGACGTAGTCGAGGATCTCGCCCTGCGGCGTGGGGGTCGCGGCGACGACGAGCGGGCCGTCCTTGTCGCCCGCGGCGGAGCCCTTGTCGGAGCCGCAGGCGGAGAGCCCGAGGGTGAGGGCTCCGGTGGCGAGGACAGCGGTGGTGATCTTGGCGGTGTTACGCACGAAAAGTGCCTTTCTCCATGGGTGGTACGCCCCGCGATGGGGTGTGCGGGGTGAGTTTCAGGAAGCTTTCGCCGGTCAGGAAGCCTTCGACGGCGCGAGCTTGAGGAAGCGCAGGCGCGGCGCCGCGCCCGAGTGGCCGCCGCGCCGGTGCAGCCTGCGGGCCGCGTAGTCGCCGGCGAACTGGATGATCGAGATGACGACGGCGAGGACGCCGACGGTGATCCACATCAGTTCGGTCTCGAAGCGCTGGTAGCCGTAGCGGATGGCGATGTCGCCGAGGCCGCCCGCGCCGACGGCGCCGGTGATGGCCGAGTAGCCGATGATCGTGACGATCGTCGTGGTGGTGCTGGAGATCAGCGAGGGCAGCGACTCCGGCACGAGCACCTTGCGTACGACGGTCCAGGTGTTGCCGCCCATCGACTGCACGGCCTCGACGAGGCCGCCGTCGACCTCGCGCACCGCGGTCTCCACGAGCCGCGCGAAGAACGGCGTCGCGCCGATCGCGAGCGGCACGATGGCGGCCTCGCGGCCGATCGTGGTGCCGGTGATCCAGCGTGTGAAGCCCATCAGGGCGACCATGAGGATGATGAAGGGCATCGAGCGCGCGATGTTCACGATCTGCCCGATGAGTTTGTTCAGGACCGTGTTCTGCAACAGCCCGCCGCGGTCGGTGAGGACCAGCAGGATGCCGAGGGGAAGTCCGGCGACGACGGCTATCAGCGTCGACCAGCCGACCATGTAGAGGGTGTCCCAACAGGCCTGCTCCAGCAGGGGCTGCATCTCCGACCAGGTCACTTGGCACCTTCCTTGACCAGCAGCGTGCTGTCCTCCGGGGTGGTCGCGGGGGCTTCGCCCGCGCTGTCCGCGACGTCGACCTGAAGTCCCTGCTCGCGCAGGAAGCCGATCGGCACGACGTTCTCCTCGAAGCGTCCCGGCAGCTCGATGCGCATACGGCCGACCTGCTTGCCCGCGACGGTGTCCATCGCGGCGCCGAGGATCGAGATGTCGATGTTGTACGTGCGCGACAGCTGCGAGATGACCGGCTGGGTCGCGGCCTCGCCGTGGAAGGTCACGTCGACGACGGTGCGGTCATCGCCCGTCGCGGCGCCGCTGACCGGGAAGAGCGCGGCGGCCAGCTCGGATCCTGGCGTCGCGAGCAGCTCGGTGACGGTGCCGGACTCGACGATCCGTCCGTTCTCCATGAGGGCGGCGGAGTCGCAGACGCTCTTGACGACGTCCATCTCGTGCGTGATCAGCAGGACGGTCAGGCCGAGCTGCTGGTTGAGGTCGCGCAGGAGCTTCAGGATGGAGCGGGTGGTCTCCGGGTCGAGGGCGCTGGTCGCCTCGTCCGAGAGCAGCACCTTCGGGTCGCCGGCGAGCGCCCGGGCGATGCCGACGCGCTGCTTCTGGCCGCCGGAGAGCTGCGCCGGGTAGGACTTCGCCTTGTCGGCGAGGCCGACCAGGTCGAGCAGTTCGAGGGCCTTGCGCGAGCGCTCGGCGCCGCTGAGACCGAGGATCTCCAGGGGCAGCTCGATGTTGTCCTTGACGGTGCGCGAGGACAACAGGTTGAAGTGCTGGAAGACCATGCCGATGCGGCTGCGCGCCCGGCGCAGGTCCTTGCTCGCGCGGCTGCCGCGCCCCGCGAGGGCGGTGAGGTCCTGGCCGGCGACGCTGACGGTGCCGGCGGTGGGGCGCTCCAGGAGGTTCACGCAGCGGATCAGCGAGGATTTGCCGGCGCCGGACTGGCCGATGACGCCGTACACCTCGCCTTCGCGTACATGCAGATCGACGCCGTCGAGGGCAGTTACTTCACGACCGCGTGAGCGGTAGACCTTGGTGAGGCCGGAAGTGGTGATCACAGGGGTTTCCGTCACTGTCGAGTGCGCGGCGCGGTTCTCGCCGGGCACGGGGCATTCGTGGGGAACGCGGCACGGTTTCTCGCGGTGGCGAAAAGAACCGGAGGAGGTGTGCGCGGGGCAGGCTCGCTTCCTACGTCTCGTCCGCCGGTAAGGCGTACGTGGCACAGGGGCGCGGCACAGCGGCTTCGCTTCGGGGCGCGATGCTCAGGGGTGGTGCGGGGGCCCTCAGAAGGCGCACATTCGACACATACAACGAGCACCGGGCGTCGTGATCGCCTCGGTCGCAGGGGTGCGGCTGCTCGTCGTGGTCATGTGGACCAGTAAAACACGCGTGCGTCCGCAACCCGCCCCGGCAGTCCGCTATACGGACAGCCCGTGGACAGGTGCGAACGCCGCGCGGCAGGTGCTCAGACCGCGGCGGTGATCTCCACGCCGCCCTCGATGGCCTGTGCGGACACGGCCGAGAGGTCCTTCACGACGACATCGGCAAAGAGCTCGCCCGCGGTGTGCGTTGTGGCCAACGCCACGGTGGTCATCCCGGCGGCGCGGCCCGCCGTGAGACCCGCGGGGGCGTCCTCGAAGACCACGCAGCGCGCCGGGTCGACGCCCAGTTTCGCGGCCGCGAGCAGGAAGGGCTCCGGGTCGGGCTTGCCGCGCGTGATGTCGTCGGCGGATATCAGCATCTGCGGGTCGATGCCGACCTCCGCGAGCCGGGCCTCGGCCAGGCGCCGCCCGGCGGAGGTGACGACGGCCCAGCGCCCGGGCGGCAGGGAGGTGAGCAGTTCGAGGGTGCCGGGAAGGAGCACGACGCCGCCCGCGACGTCCGAGACCTCCAGCTCCTCGATGCGCGCGACGGCCCCGGCCACGCGCTCGGCGGGCAGCATGTCGGCGATGATCTCGGCGGCGGGGCGGCCGTGCAGCTCGACCTGCTCGAACTCCTCGGCGGTGATCCCGTACTCCTGCGCCAAGCGCCTCCAGCAGCGGTACACCGACTCCATGGAGGAGATGAGGGTGCCGTCGTTGTCGAACAGGAGCGCTTCAGCGTGGATCTTCATGGTGTCCGAGCGTACGGGGCACCCCCGGGGTGCGCGCATCGGGTCATAGGGCCCGTAATAAAGTCACGGCATGCTTGTTGCCCTGACGATCGCGACCGCCGTGGCCGCGCTCGTACTCGCCGCGTGGTGCGGTTTCGCCGCCTACCGGGATCAGCCGACCAAGGACTGGCACTTCATCGGCATGGCCGTGGTGACGTTCCTGGCCGCCGTCCAGCTGATCGTCGGCATCGTCCGGCTGGCGCAGGGCGACAAGCCCGAGCAGGGCACGACGATCTTCGTGTCGTATCTCGTCGGCTCTTTCGCCTGCATCCCGGCCGCGGGCTTCATGTCCCTCGCCGAGCGCACCCGCTGGGGCTCCGTCACGGTCGCCGCGGGCGGCGTGGTCCTCGCCGTGCTCCAGGTGCGGCTCTACGACATCTGGGGAGGCTGAGGTGACGGTGACCGAGCCCGACGAGCAGGAGACCGGTGCCGCCCGCAAGCGACTGATCGGCGGGCCCGGCATCGTGCTGGTGTGGCTGTACGGGGTGATGGTGGTCGGCGCCGTGTCGCGCTCCGCCGTGCAGATCTCGACGGACTTCCACAAGGCCCCCCTCGCGTACACGCTGTCCGCGCTCGCGGGTCTCGTCTACGGCTTCATCACGTACTCGCTCGTGCGCGGCGGCGAGAAGGCCCGCAAGGCGGCGCTGGTGTGCTGCGCCGCCGAGCTGGTGGGCGTTCTGGCGGTGGGGGCCTGGACGCTCGCTGAGCCGTCCGCCTTCCCCGACGCCACGGTGTGGTCGGACTTCGGAATGGGCTATCTGTTCATCCCGGTGATCCTGCCCGTCACCGCGATCTTCTGGCTGAACAAGGCGCGGCGGACGAGCGCCCCGTAGGGGCGCCGGGAACTGCGCGACCAGCCACAGCCGGCCCGCAGTCGCCCGGCGTACGCTCAGACGCTGGTCGCATAGGCGCTCGCGCCGATCTCCTTGGCGAGGGTGACCACCGTGAGCCGTTCGTTCACCTGTTGGGCGCCCACCGCCACGTAACCATGCTTGCGGTAGAGCTGGAGGTTCTGCTCGCTGCGGTGGCCGCTGGAGAGCTGGAAGTACTTGGCCGTGCCGCCCGCTGTGAGCCGCTGCTCTATCGCGTCGAGGAGCCGCCCGCCCAGGCCGTGGCGCTGCATCCTGGGGTGGACGATGAGCTTGTCGATCCGCGCCGTGCCGTCGGGCCCGACCGTGCCGCGCACCGAGGCGACGACCTCGTCGCCGAGGCGGGCCACCAGCACGCGGCCGGTGGTCAGTTCGGCCTTGATGGAGTCGAGGGACTGCGTGAGCGGCTCGATGGAGTAGTCGCCGTACAGCTCGGCCTCGCTCTGGTAGCACAGGTACTGCAGTTTGAGGATCTTCTCGGCGTCCTGTTCGCCCGCCTCCGAGATGGTCACGCTCATGCCCATGTGTGCATGCCTCCCGCTCACCTGCTCCGCCGGTTGTCTATCGCTCCCTTCCCCGCGGCGCGGGAGCTGCAACCTCCGCCGCGAGCATTCTGCGCAGGCATCCCAGGCAACGGGAACGCTCGGGCCCCAGACTGCCCTGTGACATTCCCAACTCGCCTGCGATCTCCCGGTAGGTGAGGTCCTTGGGGGACAGCAGCGCCGCCATGAGACCGGGGCAGCGGCCGGGCAGTCTGCGCACCGCCGCGTAGAGGGTGCGGTCGCGGTCGGCCCGCAGGGCGCGCTGTTCGGGGTCGGCGTCGGCGTCGTCGGCGGGCTCGGTCGCGTACGCCACTTCCCGCTCCGCCGTACGCCGGGTCAGGCGCGCCTCGGAGGCGACGGCGGCGCGCAGCCAGGTGGCCGGGTCGGCGGGTGGGTCGGCGGCGTCCATGCGTTCGAGGAGGCGCAGCCAGACGGCCTGTTCGAGGTCGCCGGGGTCGGTGCCGGAGCCGTGCGCGGCGGCGGAGGCCTCGGCGGCGAGCAGCGGACGCAGGGCGGGGATGAGGGGATGAGTCACGCAGGGCCGGGTCATGCAAGGCGTGACGCGGCCGCCCCGGCACGAGGTTGCCGGAGCGGCCGTCTGTCACCCCAACCGGGGCCCGCCGGTCAGCCGTTGACGAAGTCCTCGCGGGCGAGCAGCGCGGTGTCGCAGTTGTCGGAGAAGATCCCGTCGATGCCCGTCTCGAAGTACGCCTTGAAGGCCCCGAAGGCGTCGCCGTAGGCCGCCGGGTCGGTGCCCTTCCTGAAGTTCGCGGGCAGGAAGGTGTTCTCGTTGCGCATCGTGTAGGGGTGCAGGATCAGGCCCGCCTTGTGCGCGTCCTTGACCAGGGTGGTCGGGGTGCCGAGGCTGCCGTCCGGCTTCCTCGGGATGATCAGGTCGAGCGTGGGGCCGATGCCCTGCGCGAACGACGCCATCCACCGCAGGCCCTCGGGCTTGATGAGGTCGGCGACGGTGCGCGGGTCGCCCGCCTCGACGAAGTCCCAGGGCCGGGAGGCCGCGGACGACAGGAGCACCACGAGCGGCGGGTCGACCAGCTTGTTCAGGCGCTGGATGCTGCTGGGCTCGAAGGACTGGAGGAAGTTCGGCGAGTTCTTCTTGTGCCGCCCGTACTTGCGAAGCAGCTTGGCGAGCGGCTCCTCCAGGCCGAGGCCCAGCTTGCGGAAGTAGGTGGGGTGCTTGGTCTCGATGTGCAGCCAGATCCGCTTGCCGTGCTTCCGCTCCTGCTTCTGGGCCCAGCGGAAGACCTCCTCCAGGGTGGGCACGTCCCAGCGGCCGTCGTAGAGGGTGTTGCGCTGGCGGGTGCCGGGGATGCGCTCCTTGGCGCGCAGCGTCTTCAGCTCGGCGAGCGTGAAGTCCTCGGTGAACCAGCCGGTGAGCGAGGTGCCGTCCACGGACTTGGTGGTCTTGCGGTCCGCGAACTCGGGGTGCGCGGCGACGTCCGTCGTAGCCGTGATGTCGTTCTCGTGACGGCATACGAGGTGGCCGTCCTTGGTGGGCACGATGTCCTGCTCGATGACGTGGGCGCCCATGTCGAGGGCGAGTTGGTACGCGCCGAGCGTGTGCTCGGGCCGGTAGCCGCTGGCGCCGCGGTGCGCTACGACCGTGGGCACCGGCAGGTCCTTGTACCCCCCGTGCCCGTGCTTCGCGTCGGCTCTCGCCACGCCGGGCAGTCCTGTTACGGCTGTGCCCGCTCCGAGGACGGCCGCTCCCAGGAGCGCCCGCCGTCCCGGCCGCCGCTCCCCCGACCCCGACCGACCCGACTCTTGCGTAGCCATTGAGCGCTCCTCCCGATGTGCTGCCTTGAACCTGACAAAGCGGCACGATCGTAGGTGGCCGCACGTGACGGAAGGGAGACCCCGGACCGAACGGAAGGGTGACGCCAGATGGCCACTGGTGTGCGAGGCGGGTCAGGCCGGTGGCCTACGAGCCGGCCGAAGGGGCTTTCCACTCCGTGGCAGCGTGTGACCGCAAAGCGTGACAAGGACCACTAGGGCGCGCCACATGCCTCACGGAGGGATAACGTCGTCACAGGGAGGGTGGTTCAAGGCCCGCACCACGCGCGTGCACGTCAACTCTGCGTATCGAGTGCGTGAACCCGATGTGCGGTGAGCGGGGACCCGCGAGTATCGTCCTCACCTGCACATACCCGTCGTCGACCCGTTGACACCGGAGGGCCCGTTGTCCCGTCTCGCGCTCATCAAGGCTGTGCTCGGACCGATCTTGCGTCTGATGTTCCGCCCCCGGGTGGAAGGCGCAGAGAACATTCCGGGCACCGGTCCGGTCATCATGGCCGGAAACCACCTCACGTTCATCGACTCGATGATCATGCCTCTCGTCTGCCCGCGTCCCGTCTACTTCATCGGCAAGGACGAGTACGTCACGGGCAAGGGGCTCAAGGGCCGCCTGATGGCCTGGTTCTTCACCGGCTCCGGCATGATCCCCGTGGACCGCGACGGCGGTCACGGCGGTGTGGCCGCCCTGATGACGGGCCGGCGCATCCTGGAGGAGGGCAAGCTCTTCGGCATCTACCCCGAAGGCACCCGCTCCCCCGACGGCCGCCTCTACCGCGGCCGTACCGGTATCGCCCGGCTGACCCTGATGACCGGCGCGCCCGTGGTCCCCTTCGCGATGATCGGCACCGACAAGCTCCAGCCCGGCGGCAAGGGGCTCCCGCGTCCGGGGCGCGTCACGGTCCGGTTCGGCGAGCCGATGGAGTTCTCGCGGTACGAGGGCATGGACCGCGACCGCTATGTCCTGCGGGCGGTGACGGACTCCGTGATGACGGAGGTCATGCGGCTTTCCGGGCAGGAGTACGTGGACATGTACGCCACGAAGGCGAAGGCGGCGTAGCCCGGGGCTCGGTCTTTGGCAGTGCGCCCGCCTGGCGTCGGGGATTCCCCGATGCCGGGCGGGCGTTTTCGTGTTGCCTGCGGGTCGCCCGTGGCCGAGCGCGCAGTTCCCCGCGCCCCTTACGGGGCGCTCCCCTCAGTGCTCGATGCCGTCCTCCAGCTTCGAGCCCTTCAGGAGGAACCACGCCGCCACCGCCGTAACGAGGAGCACCGCCGCGCCCACGCCCGCGGCCATGCGCAGGCCGTCCACGAAGGCGTCCTGGGCCGAGGCCAGGAGAGCCGCGGACTCGTGGGCGGGGAGGGCCGCCGAGGACTCCACCGCGCCGCCGAGTGATTCGTGCGCGGCCGATGCCACCTCCGGCGGGGTGCCCGCCGGGGCGGTGAAGCCGCGGTAGACGCCGGTCACGATCGAGCCGAGCAGGGCGATGCCGAGTGCCGCGCCCAGTTCGTACGCGGTCTCGGAGACCGCGGACGCGGCGCCCGCCTGCTCCTTGGGCACGCTGGAGAGGATGACGTCGGCGGTCACCGTGAACGAGAAGCCCGCGCCGATGCCGACGACCAGGAGCGAGGCCCCGAGCAGCGGATAGCCGGTGCTCTGGCTCAGGGTGGTGAGCGCCGCGAGGGCGATTCCCACCGCCGCGAGCCCGCCTGCCACTACCGCGCGCACCGAGAACCGCCGCGCGACCAGGCCCGCGACCAGTCCGGCCGCCACCGCGCCCACCGCGGCGGGCAGCTCGGCGAGGCCCGCCTCGAACGGCCGCCTCCCCTGGACCAGTTGCAGGAACTGGGAGAGGAAGAAGACCAGGCCCGAGAGCCCGAGCACCGTGAGGAGATCGGCGAGCACCGCACCGGAGAAGCCCCGGTTGCGGAAGAGCCGCATGTCCAGGAGCGGCGCGCTCAGCGTGAGCTGGCGTCGTACGAACCAGGTGAGCGCCGTTACGCCGAGCACGCTCGCCGCCGCGACGTCCCAGCGGATGCCGTGCGCCGCCGCCTCCTTGATGGCGTACACGACGGCGATCATGCCGATGAGCGAGAGCACGACGCTGACCAGGTCCCACGGGCCCGGCGCCGGGTTCTTCGACTCGGGCAGGAACTTGATGCCGACGAGGACCAGGACCGCCATCACCGGCAGGTTGATCAGGAAGACCGAGCCCCACCAGAAGTGTTCGAGCAGGAAGCCGCCGACGACGGGACCGACGGCGGCACCGGCCGACGCCATCGCGCCCCAGATGCCGACCGCGAGGCTGCGCTCGCGCGGGTCGTGGAAGATGTTGCGGATCAGCGCGAGCGTGGAGGGCATCAGCGTCGCACCCGCGACACCGAGCAGCGCGCGGGCCAGCATGAGCATTTCGGGGGTGGTCGCGTAGGCGTTGAGGACCGAGACCCCGCCGAAGGCGACGGCGCCGATCAGCAGCAGCTTCTTGCGGCCGATGCGGTCGCCGAGGCTGCCCATGGAGACGAGCAGTCCCGCGATGACGAACGAGTAGATGTCGCCGATCCACAGCAGCTGCGTGCCGGTGGGCTTGAGGTCCTCGCTGATGTACGGCGTCGCCAGGCCGAGCACCGTCGCGTCCACGGCGACGAGCAGTACGGCAAGGACCAGCACGGCGAGCGCGAGCCAGCGGCCGGGGCTGCGCTCGACCTCCGCCGACGCGGTCCGCTGTTCGATGCTGGTCATGGTTCCACTCTCCGTCGTGCGCCGCCGATCAGCAGCTCGGCGATCATGTGTGTGAAGTCCTTGGCGGCCACGCGGCCGTCGAGTACGGCCCAGGCGGCCGCGCCGATGAGTCCGTACAGCGCCTCCGTGAACCAGACGGGGGTCAGGTCGATGCGGAACTCGCCGCTCTCCTGGCCGCGCCGGAAGAGCGCGCCGATGTTGTCGTCGAGCCGGGACCAGCCCTCGTGCTGCGCGTCGTCCTCGAAGAGCTGGTTCTCGGTGACGAGGAACGCGAGAAGGCCCGCGGCCGGCTGGATCTCCTTCACCAGGCGGCGCAGCGCCTCCTCGGCGCTGTCCTCGCCGAGCCGTGCCGCCGCCAGGGCGGTCTCGCACTCCTGGATGCCGAGCTCCTCCAGGGCGCGTACGAGAGCGTCGCGCCCGGCGAAGTGGCGGTGCAGGGTGGCCCGGCTGATCCCCGCCGCGCGCGCCACCTCGTCCATCGTGGCGGAGCCTTTGCGGGTGAGGAGCGCCGCCGCGCTGCGCAGCACCTGGTCTCGATCGACTGACATGAGACAACTGTAAACCAGGTGAGACAAATTTGTCTCACGAGATACGCGTGACGGTCACCCGGAGGTAGGTCGGGAGGTTTCTCGGTGCGGGGCCGGGGCGGCTCAGTGCCAGGGCAGCTGCCCGCGCCGCTCCCAGTACGCGCCGGGCTCCTCGGCGAGCGCCGCGAGGCGTTCCAGCTGCCCGTCGTCGAGGTCGACGGCCGCCGCGTGCAGGTTGGAGACGAGCTGGACCGTGGTGGCGGCCCCGGAGAGGACGACGCCCGCCCACGGCTGGCGCAGGACGAGGGCGAGGGCCACCGCGTCGCTGCCGAGCCCGGCCGCCCCGGCGATCTCGCGCAGCGCGGCGGGGGCGTGCGGGTCGGCGAGCCGGCCGTTGGCCATGCCCTCCTTGACCAGGACGGTGAGCCCGGCGTCGTGCGCCTCGGCGAGGGCGGGGCCCGCCGAGGTCTCCAGGGCGTTGTAGGTGGCCTGGACGGTGCGGAAGAGCGGCTCGCCGTCGACGGTCACCTCCAGGGCGGCACGGATCGCGGCGGCCTGCTCCGGACCGCTCACCGAGAGCCCGACGGTCACGCCGCTCGCCGCGAGCCGGGCCAGTTCGGCGTGCAGTTCCTTGTCGTTGAGCGCGGGGCTCTGCGGCGTCACCGAGTGGATCTGGTAGAGGTCGAGCCGTTCGCCGAGCAGCGCGGCACTCTCCGCGCGCTGCCGGACGTACGCGGCGACGCTGTGGTCCTTGACCTCGTGCGGCGGCGCTGCGTCGGCGTTCCAGGCGGCCGTGTACGTGTAGCCCCACTTGCTGCCGATGACGACGTCGCCGATGTCGGGCCTGGCGCGCAGCCAGTCGGCGAGGAACTCCTCCGAGCGGCCGTAGGAGCGCGCCGCGTCGATGTACCGGGCACCCGACGCGTAGGCGGCGTCGAGGAGCTCGAACGTCCGCTCGCGCAGGGCCTCCACGCTGCGTGAGGGCGGCAGGTCGGCGTCGCGGCCGAGCGTGATGTAGCCGGGTCTGCCGACGGCCGCGAGGCCGAAGCCGATGTGGGCGGTGGGGGTCGTCGCTGCGGCCAGACGGGAGAAAGGCATCGCGGGCTCCGTTCGGTCGGCTCCTTCGGCTTCTTGCGGAAGAACGACCAACGTAACCCGCGATGCCCGGGTCAACGCGGCGTGCGCTGCCCCGGCGTCACTTGCGCGCCGCGGCCCACTCCTGCTGCACCGTCAGATCGGCCTTGACCTCGGCGAGCTGGACGGCGACGGCCGAAGGGGCGGTGCCGCCGCGGCCGTTGCGGGACGCCAGGGCGCCGGGGACGTTCAGGACGGTCCGCACCTCCGGGGTGAGGTGCTCGGAGATCTTGGCGAACTGCTCGTCCGTGAGCTGGTCGAGCTCGATGCCGTGCGCCTCGCACTCCTTGACGCACTCGCCCGCCACCTCGTGCGCCACACGGAACGGCACACCCTGCCTGACCAGCCACTCGGCGATGTCCGTGGCGAGCGAGAACCCGGCGGGAGCCAGCTCCTCCATGCGCTCGCGGTGCACGGTGAGCGTCGCCACCATGCCGGTGAAGGCGGGGAGCAGGACCTCCAGCTGGTCGCAGGAGTCGATGACCGGCTCCTTGTCCTCCTGGAGGTCGCGGTTGTACGCGAGGGGGAGCGCCTTCAGGGTCGCCATCAGGCCCGTCAGGTTGCCGATGAGGCGGCCCGACTTGCCGCGCGCCAGCTCGGCGATGTCCGGGTTCTTCTTCTGCGGCATGATCGACGAGCCGGTCGAGAAGGCGTCGTGGAGCGTGACGAAGGAGAACTCCTTGGTGTTCCAGAGGATGATCTCCTCGGCGATCCGGGAGAGGTTCACGCCGATCATCGCGGTGATGAAGGCGAACTCCGCCGCGAAGTCGCGCGACGCCGTGCCGTCGATGGAGTTGGCCGCCGAGCCGCGCTCGAAGCCGAGGTCCGCGGCGACGGCCTCGGGGTCGAGGCCCAGGCTGCTGCCGGCCAGGGCGCCCGAGCCGTACGGCGACACGGCCGTGCGCTCGTCCCACTGCCGCAGGCGTTCGGCGTCCCTGGAGAGGGACTGGACGTGGGCGAGGACATGGTGCGCGAAGAGCACGGGCTGGGCGTGCTGGAGGTGCGTGCGCCCCGGCATGGCGACGTCCGGGTGCGCCTCGGCGAGACCGACGAGCGCGCCCTGGAGGTCGGCGATCAGACCGCCGATGATCCGGGCGTGGTCCCGCAGGTACATCCGGAAGAGCGTCGCCACCTGGTCGTTGCGCGAGCGGCCCGCGCGCAGCTTGCCGCCGAGGTCCGGGCCGAGCCGCTCCAGAAGACCGCGCTCCAGGGCGGTGTGCACGTCCTCGTCCGCGATGGTGCCGACGAACTCGCCCGAGGCCACGTCGGCCTCAAGTTGGTCGAGCCCGGCCAGCATGCGGGTCAGCTCGTCCTCGGTGAGCAGCCCCGCCTTGTGGAGCACGCGCGCGTGGGCGCGGGAACCGGCGATGTCGTACGGCGCGAGGCACCAGTCGAAGTGGACCGACGCCGACAGCTTGGCCAGGGCCTCTGCCGGGCCGTCCGCGAACCGGCCGCCCCAGAGCCGGACGTCCCCGCCGTTGTTGCTGCTCACTTCACGTACTCCTTAGCCCGCATAACCGCATCCGCCGTCGTACATCTCACCGTCATGCATGAGTATGCAGTGCTCCGTATGTTTCGTCAATCCAGTCACGGTGCGTGGCGGGTTGCGGGGGGCGGGGCGGGTGAGCGGCGCGGTAAGCCGTTAGACAGGCGAACTACCGGGACGAATAATCCCCGGCATGGGAAAGACTTACGAACGCATAGACGGCAGGCTCCGCTCCTTCATCGAGGCCCAGCCCGTCTTCTTCACCGCGACCGCGCCCCTCTCCGGCGACGGCACGATCAACCTCTCCCCCAAAGGTCTCACCGGCTCGTTCGCCGTCATCGACGAACACACCGTGGCCTACCTCGACTTCGCGGGCAGCAACGCGGAGACGGTCGCGCACCTGCGCGAGAACGGGCGCATCACTCTGATGTGGACCGCGTTCCAGGGGCCGCCGAACATCGTCCGGGTGCACGGCCGCGGCGAACCCGTCTTCCGCGACGACCCACGCTGGGCGGAACTGCTCGGGCACTTCCCCGACATCGACCCGACCCCGCACGGCCTGCGCGCCATCATCGTCGTGACGGCCGAACTCGTCCGTGACACCTGCGGATACGCGGTGCCCTTCATGACGTACGACGAGGACCGCGACCTGCACGCCAAGCGCTTCGCGCGCGAGGACGACGCGTCGCTGAGCGAGTACTTCACCAAGAAGGAGCACATCGCACGGAGCATCGACGGCCTGCCCGGGCTGCCGCTGCCCCTGCCTCCCAGTACGGTCTGAGCCATGCGCCCCCGTGCCGTCGCCCTCGCGTCCGCAGCCGCCCTCGCTCTCGCCGCCACCGGCACACTCGGCGCCGCGCCGCCGCGTACGGGCCTCTCGCTGCCGGACCGCATGGCCGACACGGGCGGCGGCACCCAGCTCATCACCGCACGGGCCGCGCGCACCGGGTCCACCACCGGCACGGTGACGTGGTGGGACCGCGGCGGCGGGCGGTGGGTGCGGGCCGGATCGGCGGCGGCGCGGTTCGGGGCCAACGGCCTGGTGGAGGGCGGCTCGCGCAAGCAGGGGACGAACACGACGCCCACGGGCCTCTTCCGCCTCCCGTACGCCTTCGGGATCAAGCCCGCGCCGACCGGCACGGACTACACGTACCGCCGCGTCGCGAAGAACTCCTGGTGGTGCCAGGACAACGACTCGCGCTCCTACAACCGCTGGACCCAGCCCCGCCCCCGCGACTGCCGCGCCGCCGAGTCCGAGCACCTCATCACGTACGACCCCCAGTACACGCACGCCCTGGTGATCGGCTTCAACTACGACCGTCCGGTGCGGGGGCGCGGCGCCGGGATCTTCCTGCACGTCAACGGGCGCGGGGCGACGGCGGGCTGTGTGTCGGTGCCCGTGGACGCGATGCGGCGGATTCTCGCGTGGGCCGACGAGAAGCGGCGCCCGCACATGGCGATCGGCACGGACTCCGGCGCGACGGCGATCTCGCGCTACTGACGCCGACCGGCACCTGGGCATCCGGGCCGCGGCAGCTGCGTGTAGCGACCACATATCGAGACGGGTTTGCGTCCGCACGGCACGGCGGCGTTGCATCGCCGGGTGCAGACCGAACAGACGATCCCCAGCTCCACGCAGGCCGGCGACAAGGCGGCCCGCCTCGCCGTCACGGTCTTCCCCGTCCTCGTACTCGTCGCGGGCGCGCTCGGCCTGATGACGCCGGACACCTTCAAGAGCTGGGGCACGAACGTCCCGTATCTGCTCGGGCTCGTCATGTTCTGCATGGGGCTCACCATGACCCCGCTCGACTTCCAGGGCGTCGTCAAGCGGCCCTGGGCCGTCGCGCTCGGCCTGGTCGCGCACTACGTGATCATGCCGGGCCTCGGCTGGCTGATAGCCCACGCCCTCGGGCTCTCGCCGCAACTGGCGGCCGGCGTCATCCTCGTCGGCTGCGCGCCGAGCGGCACCGCGTCCAACGTCGTGACGTATCTGGCGCGCGGCGACGTGGCCCTGTCCGTCTCGGTGGCCACCGTCTCCACCGTGCTCGCGCCGCTCATCACGCCGCCGCTGACGCTGCTGCTGGCGGGCGAGTACCTGCCCGTGGACGCGGGCTCGATGGTCACGGACATCCTCAAGACGGTGCTGCTCCCGGTGTTCGCCGGCCTCGTCGTGCGCCTGTTGTTCGGGCGCTACATCAAGCGGGTCCTCAGCGCCCTGCCGTGGCTCTCCGCGCTGACCATCGCCGTCATCGTGGCCGTCGTGGTCGCGGGCAGCGCGGCGGCCATCAAGTCGGCCGCCCTTCTCGTGTTCCTCGCCGTCGTACTGCACAACGGCCTCGGCCTCGCGCTCGGCTACGGCGCGGGCAAGCTGGCCCGCCTGGGCCCGCCGGCCTCGCGCGCCATGGCCTTCGAGGTCGGCATGCAGAACTCGGGCCTCGCCGCGTCACTCGCCACGGCCCACTTCAGCCCGCTCGCCGCGCTGCCAGCCGCCGTGTTCTCCGTGTGGCACAACGTCTCGGGAGCCCTCGTCGCCGCCTGGATGTCCTACCGGGCGCGGCGCACCGAGGAGCGGGCGGCCGAGCAGGCCTGAGGGACCCGGGCAGCGCCCTCAGGCGGTATGCCGAAAAGTCCACTGCGAAGCTCCCGGCAAAGTTCACCGAGCAAATAATCTGCCGCGAACCATAGACGGGAGGGATCAGCTCCGCTTACCGTCTAGACATGCCTGGACAGGTTCATAAACATCACCGTGTCGCGCACGTGCTCGCCGACGAGATCCGCGCCGGTGTCCACGCCGACGGCAGCCGTCTCCCCGGTGAGCACGCCCTGCGCGAGCGGTTCGGGGTCAGTCGCACCACCGTCCGTCAGGCGCTGAGCGTGCTCGGCGAGCAGGGCCTCATCGAGACGCACGCGGGCATCGGCTCGCTCGTCACCTTCGACGGCACCCCGCTCGACCAGAAGCTCGGCTGGACCAGGGCGCTCGCCGACCAGGGCACCGAGCTCTCGACCGACACGCTGCGCTTCGAGCGGATCACCGACCCAGGGCTTGCCGCCGAACTCGGCCTCGCGGACGCGCACTTCATCGCGCTCGACCGCGTCAGGCGCCTGCCCGACGGCGCCGGCATCTCCCTGGAGCGCAGCCGCGTCCCGGCCGTGCCCGCCCTCGCCGATCTGCCCGAGCGCGGCCTAGAAGGCGGCTCCCTGAACCGGACCCTGCTCGCCGCAGGACACGTCGCCGCGTCGAGCGACGCCCACATCACGGTGTCCGGCCTCGGCGACGAGGACGCGGGGCTCCTGCGCCGCTCGCCGGGCGAGCCGTTCATCCGGCTCGCCCAGGTCTTCCGCGACGCCGACGGAGAGGTCGTGGAGCAGGTGGCCAGTCTGCTCGACCCGTCCCGGTTCCAACTGCACGTACGCACCGGCCGAGGAGGCCACTGATGACCACCGCTCCGCCCGACCTTCTCGACCGGGCGCTCGGCGCCTTCTACGGACTCGCGCTCGGCGACGCCCTGGGCATGCCGACCCAGATCATGTCCCGCGAGGACGTCGTACGGGTCTACGGCACCGTCACCGGATTCGAGGCCTCCAGGTCCGACAACCCGGTGAGCGCGGGCATGCCCGCCGGTGCCGTCACCGACGACACCGACCAGGCGGTCATCGTGGCGCGGCTCCTCGTCGAGGGCGGCGGGCACATCGAACCGCTGCGGTTCGCCGACGAACTCCTCTCCTGGGAGCGGGAGATGAAGGACAAGGGCTCCTTCGACCTGCTCGGCCCGTCCACCAAGGCCGCCCTGGACGCCGTCGCGGGCGGCACCGACCCCAAGGAGGCGGGCAAGAACGGCACCACCAACGGCGCCGCGATGCGCGTCACGCCGGTCGGCATCGCCTTCGCGGCCGATCCGCTGCCGGACTTCCTCGACCGGGTCGTGGAGTCCTGCCAGGTCACCCACGACACGAACGTCGGCATCGCGGGCGCGGCGGCCGTCGCGGCCGCGGTGAGCACCGGCGTCGCGGGCGGCACCCTCGACGAGGCCTTCGAAGCGGCGATCACCGCCGCGGAGGCCGGCGCCCGGCGCGGCAACTGGATCGCCGGAGCCGATATCTCCGCGCGTATCGCCTGGGCCCGCGAGCTGGTGGCGGGCCTGGACGAGGCCACGGCCCTTGACCGCATCGTCGCCCTCATCGGCACCAGCGTCGCCAGCCAGGAGTCGGTGCCCGCCGCGTTCGCGGTGCTCGCACTGACCGGCGGCGACCCCTGGCGCAGCGCGCTCCTGGCCGCGAACCTCGGCGGCGACAGCGACACGATCGGCGCGATCGCGGGCGCGGTGGCCGGTTCGGTGCACGGCCTCTCGGGCCTGCCCGCCGACGCCGTACGCACCCTGCGCACGGTCAACAGCCTCGAACTCGCGCCTCTGACGGCCCAGTTGCTCACCCACCGCTGAGTTCCGCCGTCCGTCCCCGCACCCCACTCCCCCGTCCCAGCCCCACGTATCGCGCAAGGAGGTTCCGTCATGGACGCTTCGACGAAGAACGTCTCGGTCGGCACCGTAGAGACCCGAGGGATCGAGCCGGTCCCCGACAGTGAGCGTCATGGCCACGCCGGCCAGATGTTCTGGACCTGGTTCGCCGCCAACATCTCGATCCTGGGGCTGCCGCTCGGCGCGACCCTCGTCGCCTTCCGCGGGCTGAACATCTGGCAGGCCGCGCTGGTCGCGGTCGTCGGCGCGTTCGGTTCGTTCGCGCTGGTGGGGGCGTTGAGCCTGGCGGGCAAGAAGGGCGGCGCGCCGGCGCTCACGCTCTCCCGCGCGGTGTTCGGACAGCGGGGCAACGCGGGCCCGACCCTGGTCTCCTGGCTGAGCCGGGTCGGCTGGGAGACGATCACCACGACCACGGCGGCCTACGCGCTGCTCGCCCTGCTCGGGGTGGCCTTCCACGTCGACCGGAACAACTTCCTGACCGTCCTGTGCCTCCTGGTCTTCATCGCCTGCACGCTGCTGATCAGCGGCCTCGGACACGCCACGATCATGTGGATCAACAAGTGGGCCACCGTCCTGTTCGGCGTCCTCAACCTCATCGTGATGGGCTTCCTGGTCGCGACCGTCGACTGGTCGAAGGTCCTCGAAACCCCGGCGGGCCCGACCAGCGGTGTCGTCGCCGGCATCGGCTTCATCGCCGCGGGCACCGGCATCGGCTGGGCCAACGCCGGTGCGGACTACGCCCGTTACCTCCCTCGTACGATCCCGGGGCGCCGCCTGATCACCGCGTCCGCCTTCGGCGCGGGCATCCCGCTCGTACTGCTCATCTCCCTCGGCTCCCTGCTCACTGCGGGCGACCCGTCGCTCGCCACGTCCTCCGACCCGGTCTCCGCGATCAACGCGATGCTGCCGTCCTGGATGGCGATCCCGTATCTGATCGCGGCCTTCGGCGGCCTGCTGATGTCGAACCACCTGTCGACGTACTCCGCGGGCCTCACCATGATCACGCTGGGTCTTCGGGTGCCGCGGGCCTGGGCCGTGGTCATCGACATCGTGCTGATGTTCCTCGGCGGCATCTACTTCATGCTGATCGCGGACGACTTCTACGGCCCCTTCTCCGCCTTCCTGACACTGCTCGCCGTGCCGATCTCCGCCTGGATCGGCGTGATCGCGGTCGACATGATGCGGGGCCGCGACTACGACCCCGACGGCCTGATGGACACCTCCCGGACCAGCCGCTACTGGTACACCGGCGGCTTCCGGCTGCCCGCCGTGCTCGCCTGGGTGGCGTCGATCGTGTCGGGGCTGCTCTTCACGACCGCCGGCACGGGCTCTGACGACGTGTGGTTCGCCGGGCCGCTCGCCGACACCTGGTTCGGCGCCAACGGCCTGGGCTGGGCGGTGGCCATCGTGGTGGGCGGCGCGGTGTACGCGGCCTTCGGCGGGCGCGGCCGTCCGACCCCGGCCCCCGCTTCCTCCCCGGCACTTGAGGAGACAGTCCGATGAACACGCCCGCATCCGCCCCGCGTCTCGTCCTCGCGGGGAACGTCATCGCCGACCTCGTCATCGAGGTCCCCGCGCTGCCCGAACGCGGCGGCGACGTCATCGGCTCCCGTACGCGGCTGTACGCGGGCGGCGGCTTCAACGCGCTGACGGCCGCGCGCCGCCTGGGGACCGAGGCGGTGTACACCGGGCTGCACGGGACCGGGCCGTACGGGGATCTCGTCCGCCGCTCCCTCGCCGAGGAGGGCATCTCGACCCTCCACCCGGTGCGGGCGGACGGGGACACCGGGTTCTGTGTGGCCCTCGTCGACGCGGGCGGCGAGCGGACGTTCGTCACCAGTTTCGGGGTGGACGCGCGGATGACGGCCGCGGAGACGGATGCCGTTGCGGGGGCACTGCGGGCGGGCGACACGGTGCAGCTGTCGGGGTACAGCCTCGTGATGGAGGTCAACGGCCCGCTGCTGTCCGCCTTCGCGGCGGGGCTTCCGGGTGATGTGCGGCTCTGTTTCGACCCCGGACCGCTGGTCGCCGACATCCCTGCCGCCGTCCTTGACCCGGTCCTCGCGCGGGCGGACTGGCTGAGCTGCAACGCGCGCGAGGCCCGCCTGATGAGCGGTCACTCCGAGCCGCGGGCTGCTGCCGCCGCCCTGCGCGGGCGGCTGGCGCCGGGGGCGGGGGTTCTCGTGCGGGCCGACAAGGACGGCTGCTGGCTGGCTGCGCCGGGCTCGGGGGATGTGGTGCATGTGCCCGGGTTCCCCGTCGACGCCGTGGACAGCAATGGTGCCGGGGACGCTCATGTGGGGGCGTTTATCGCCCTGTTGGGGCGGGGGCTCGACCCTCTGACAGCCGCGCGGGGCGCGAACGCTGCGGCGGCGTACGCGGTGACGCGGCGGGGGCCGGCCACGGCGCCGGGGCTCGGGGAGCTTGTGGCGTTTCTCGGGGATGATCCGCTGGGTGGGTTGCTGGGGTAGGGGGGATGTCCTCAAACGCCGGACGGGCTGGAATATCCAGCCCGTCCGGCGTTTGAGGACGAACTCGGCGAAGCCGGTGATAACGGCACGCACAAGGCCCTCGCGCCTGCGAGTTTTCGGGAAGGGGCGGGGTCGGGGATGAATCAGTGCTCGTTCGACGCCAGCCGCAGCAAGTGATCGGCCAGCGCCTGCCCCCCGGCGGCCTCCCGGCTGATCAGCATCAGCGTGTCGTCCCCCGCGATGGTCCCCAGAATGTCGTGCAGCTCCGCCTGATCGATCGCCGAGGCGAGGAACTGCGCGGCCCCCGGCGGCGTCCGCAGGACGACGAGGTTGGCCGAGGCCTCCGCGGAGATGAGCAGCTCCGCGGAGAGGCGGCGCATCCGCTCCTCCTTGGCGGACTCCCCGAGCGGCGCACGCGGAGTGCGGAAACCGCCCTCGCTCGGCACCGCGTAGATGAGATCACCCTCGGCATTGCGGATCTTCACCGCGTTCAGCTCGTCCAGGTCCCGTGAGAGCGTCGCCTGCGTGACGGTCAGCCCGTCGTCGGCGAGCAGCTTCGCCAGCTGGCTCTGGGAGCGGACGGGCTGCCGGTTGAGGATGTCCACGATCCGGCGGTGGCGTGCGGTGCGGGTCTGCGGCACGGCGGGCCCGGCGTGATCCGGGTACTCCGCCTGCTCATTGCCTTGCGCCTGGCTCATCGTCGTCTCATTCTCCGGATCGTCCGTCCCCGTTGGCCGCGGTGGCCTGGTCAAGCACGCCGGGCAGGGCCCGGAGGAACGCGTCCACCTCGTCGTCGCGCACGTTCAGCGGCGGCATCAGCCGTACGACATCGGGAGCGGGCACGTTCACCAGGAAGCCGGCGTCCTGAGCCGCCTGCTGCGCCCGGGGCGCGAGCGGCTCGGTGAGCACGATACCCAGCAGCAGGCCCGCACCCCGGACATGGCCCACGAGCGGGTGTCCGAGTGACTCGATTCCGTCGCGCAGCTTCTCGCTCGCCCGCTTCGCGTTCTCCAGCAGTCCGTCGGCCTCGATCGTGTCGAGCACGGCGAGTCCCGCGGCGCACGCCACCGGATTGCCGCCGAACGTCGTGCCGTGCTGACCGGGCTTGAGAAGCCCGGCCGCCGCCCCGAACGCGACCGTCGCGCCGAGCGGCAGCCCGCCGCCGAGACCCTTTGCGAGCGTGACCACATCGGGCTCCACGCCCTCGTGCGCGAGGTACTCGAACCAGTGGCCGGTACGGCCGATTCCGGTCTGCACCTCGTCGAGGACGAGGAGGGTTCCGGTGGCCGCGGTGATGTCGCCGGCCGCCTTCAGATAGCCCGTGGGCGGCACGATGACGCCGTTCTCGCCCTGGATGGGTTCGATGATGACGAGGGCCGTCTTGTCGGTTACTGCGGCGCGCAGGGCCTCCGCGTCGCCGTACGGGACGTGGGTGACGTCGCCGGGCAGAGGCAGGAACGGCTCCTGCTTGCCGGGCTGGCCGGTGAGCGCGAGCGCGCCCATGGTCCGGCCGTGGAAGCCGCCGTCCGTGGCGACCATGTGCGAACGCCCGGTCAGCCGGCCGATCTTGAAGGCGCCTTCGTTGGCCTCGGCGCCGGAGTTGCAGAAGTACACCCGGCCCGGCCGCCCGAAGAGCTGGAGCAGTCGTTCGGCGAGCGCGACCGGCGGCTCGGCGATGAAGAGGTTCGACACATGGCCGAGGGACGCGATCTGCGTGCTGACCGCCTCGACGACCGCCGGGTGGGCGTGGCCGAGCGCGTTGACCGCGATGCCGCCGACGAAGTCGACGTATTCCTTGCCGTCGGCGTCCCACAACTTGCTGCCCTCGCCGCGCACGAGGGGCAGCTTGGGGGTGCCGTAGTTGTCCATCAGCGCGTCCTGCCAGCGCCGGGTCAGCTCCTCGTTGCCGGTCATGCCGCTTCCCCCTCCATGTCGCCTGTGTCGTCGTCGGGGCCATCCGGCACGACCATCGTGCCGATGCCCTCGTCGGTGAAGATCTCGAGCAGGATCGAGTGCTGGACCCGTCCGTCGATCACGCGGGCCGTCTCGACGCCGTTGCGGACGGCGTGCAGGCAGCCCTCCATCTTCGGGACCATGCCGCTGGCCAGCTCGGGCAGCAGCTTCTCCAGCTCCTTGGCGGTCAGGCGGCTGATCACCTCGTCACTGTTGGGCCAGTCCTCGTATAGGCCCTCGACGTCCGTGAGGACCATCAGGGTTTCGGCGTCCAGCGCAGCCGCAAGTGCCGCAGCCGCCGTATCAGCATTGACGTTGTAGACATGTCCGTCATCCCGGGAGCGGGCGATCGAGGAGACGACCGGGATGCGGCCGTCCGCGAGCAGGGCCTCGATGGCGCCGGTGTCGATCTCGGTGATCTCGCCGACGCGGCCGATGTCGACCAACTCGCCCTCGATACGGGGCTGGTGCTTGGTGGCGGTGATGGTGTGCGCGTCCTCGCCGGTGAGGCCGACGGCGAGCGGACCGTGCTGGTTGAGCAGCCCGACGAGCTCGCGCTGCACCTGCCCGGCGAGCACCATCCGTACGACGTCCATGGCGTCCTCGGTGGTGACACGCAGGCCCGCCTTGAACTCGCTGACGATGCCGTGCCGGTCGAGGGCCGCGCTGATCTGCGGTCCTCCGCCGTGCACGACGACGGGCTTGAGTCCCGCGTGGTGCAGGAAGACGACGTCCTGCGCGAAGGCGGCCTTCAGCTCCTCGTCGACCATGGCGTTGCCGCCGAACTTGATGACGACGGTCTTGCCGCGGTGCCGGGTCAGCCAGGGCAGCGCCTCGATGAGGATCTGCGCCTTGGGAAGCGCGGTGTGCTTCCGCGCGGTGGGGTTGCCGCCGGTGTTGTCGCTCTTGTTGTCGCTCTTGTCGCTCGTGTTGCCGCTCATGAGGAGTACGCGCTGTTCTCGTGGACGTAGTCGGCGGTGAGGTCGTTGGCCCAGATAACGACCGGCTCGGCGGTGCCCGCCGCCAGGTCGGCCGTGATCCTGACCTCGCGGTAGCGCATGTCGACGAGGTCGCGGTCCTCGCCCACGCTGCCGTTCTTGCAGACCCAGACGCCGTTGATCGCGACGTTCAGCTGGTCGGGCTCGAAGGCGGCCTTCGTCGTGCCGATGGCGGAGAGCACCCGGCCCCAGTTGGGGTCCTCGCCGTGGATGGCGCACTTGAGGAGGTTGTTGCGGGCGATGGAGCGGCCCACCTCCACGGCGTCGTCCTCGGACGCGGCGTTCACGACCTCGATGCGGATGTCCTTGCTCGCGCCCTCGGCGTCGCCGATGAGCTGGCGTGCGAGGTCGTCGCAGACGGTACGGACGGCCTCGGCGAACTCGGCGTATTCCGGGGTGACTTGGGAGGCGCCGGAGGCCAGGAGCAGCACCGTGTCGTTCGTCGACATGCAGCCGTCGGAGTCGACCCGGTCGAAGGTGACCTTCGTGGCGTCCCGCAGCGCCCTGTCCAGGACGTCGGCCTCGACGTCGGCGTCCGTGGTCAGGACGACGAGCATGGTGGCGAGGCCGGGGGCGAGCATGCCCGCGCCCTTCGCCATACCGCCGACCGTCCAGCTGTCCTTGGCGACCACGGCGGTCTTGTGCACGCTGTCGGTGGTCTTGATCGCGATGGCGGCCTTCTCCCCGCCGTGCGCGGAGAGTTCACCGGCCGCGCTCTCGACTCCCGGCAGCAGCTTGTCCATGGGGAGCGTCACGCCGATGAGTCCGGTCGACGCGACGGCGACCTCACCCGCGTTCAGGTCGAGGGTCTCGGCGACCTTCTCCGCGGTGGCGTGCGTGTCCTGGAAGCCCTGCGGTCCCGTACAGGCGTTGGCGCCCCCGGAGTTGAGGACGACGGCCGAGACGAGCCCGCCCTTGACGACCTGCTCCGACCAGAGGACCGGGGCGGCCTTGACGCGGTTGGAGGTGAAGACGCCCGCGGCGGCAAGGCAGGGCCCTGTGTTGACCACGAGGGCCAGGTCCGGGTTGCCGTTCTCCTTGATCCCGGCGGCGATACCCGCCGCCGTGAATCCCTTGGCTGCCGTCACACTCACGGCGCGACTCCGATCGTAGAGAGCCCGGTGGCCTCGTCGAGGCCGAGGGCGATGTTCATGCTCTGCACCGCGCCGCCGGCGGTGCCCTTGGTGAGATTGTCGATGGCGCTGATCACGATGACGCGCCCGGCGGCCTCGTCGTACGCGACCTGGATCTGTACGGCGTTCGAGCCGTACACGGCGGCCGTCGCGGGCCACTGCCCCTCGGGGAGCAGGTGCACAAACGGTTCGTCCGCGTAGGCCTTCTCGTACGCGGCGCGCACGGTTTCGGCCGTGACGCCCTCCTTCGCCTTCGCGCTGCACGTGGCGAGGATGCCGCGCGGCATCGGGGCCAGGGTGGGCGTGAAGGAGACGGTGACGGGGGTGCCCGCGGCGGCGGAAAGGTTCTGGATCATCTCCGGGGTGTGCCGGTGGACGCCGCCCACGCCGTACGGCGACATGGAGCCCATGACCTCGGAGCCGAGCAGGTGCGGCTTGACCGCCTTGCCCGCGCCCGAGGTCCCGGACGCGGCGACGATCACCGCTTCGGCCTCGGCGAGCCCGGCGGCGTACGCGGGAACGAGCGCGAGCGAGACGGCCGTGGGATAGCAGCCGGGCACCGCGATGCGCTTGGACCCTTCGAGCGCCGCGCGGGCGCCCGGCAGCTCCGGCAGGCCGTAGGGCCAGGTTCCGGCGTGCTCGCTGCCGTAGAACTTCTCCCAGTCGGCGGCGTCCGTCAGCCGGAAGTCGGCGCCCATGTCGACGACGAGGACGTCCGGGCCGAGCTGCTCGGCGACGGCGGCGGACTGGCCGTGGGGCAGGGCGAGGAAGACGACATCATGCCGTCGGCCCTGACCGGCGAGGACCTCGGCGGTGGTCGGCTCCAGGACGCGGTCGGCGAGCGGCATCAGGTGCGGCTGCAGCGCGCCCAGGCGCTGGCCCGCGTTCGAGTTGCCGGTCAGGGCGCCGATCTCCACCTCGGGGTGGGCGAGCAGCAGACGCAGCAATTCACCGCCCGCGTACCCGCTCGCTCCTGCCACTGCTGCACGTACCGCCATGGAACCCTCCTCCTCGGAGAGCATGACTATACGCATCGCCGCAGTTTTATGCAACGAAAGCCGGGGTCATCCGGTAGCGACGGAGTCACCCGGCAGCGATGAGTTTCCGCGGCGGCGAGGGTCTGTACAGGCAGACCCGCACCCGGCCGGCACTGGCCGGACCCGCACTCAGCCGAAGCGACGACAGGAGAGAGCCATGCCCCGCATCACGCCCAACCTCTGGTTCGACACGCAGGGCGAGGACGCCGCGCAGTTCTACGTATCGATCTTCCCGAACTCGAAGATCACAAGCGTCGCCCACTACGGCGAAGCCGGGCCGCGGCCCGCCGGAACCGTCATGACCGTCGAGTTCGAGCTCGACGGACAGCCGTACCGCGCGCTCAACGGCGGCCCCCAGTTCACCTTCAACGAGGCGGTCTCCCTCGCGATCGACTGCGCCGACCAGGCAGAGGTCGACCACTACTGGGCGAAGCTCTCCGAGGGCGGCGAGGAAGGCCCGTGCGGCTGGGTCAAGGACAGGTTCGGACTGTCCTGGCAGGTCGTTCCCGCCGCCCTCGGCACGCTCACGTCCGACCCGGACCAGGGGCGGGCCCAGCGCGCGATGGCGGCCATGCTCGGGATGAAGAAGATCGACGTGGCGGCGCTGTACGCGGCGGCGGACCGGAAGTAGCCGCCAGTGGACGCCGAACTCCCGCCCGTATGACTTGACTTGGTCTCGATTCAACCTCCTAGGGTTGGAGCCGTCCGCCCGCCCGGGCAGGGCCCCGGCTCCACCGGAGGTAACGCCATGACCGGCATCCCCACGCGCCGCCTCGGTGCGCTGAGCGTCTCCGCTCAAGGGCTCGGCTGCATGGGGATGAGCCGCGACGCGTACGGCGCCGCGGACGACGCGCAGTCGATCGCGACGATCCACCGTGCCCTCGATCTCGGCGTCAGCCTGCTCGACACCTCCGACGTCTACGGCGACGGCCACAACGAAGAGCTGATCGGCCGGGCGCTGAAAGCCGGGCGGCGCGAGCAGGCCGTCGTCGCCACGAAATTCGGCTTCGCCAACCGACCCGACGAACCGCCCCGGATCAGGGGCGACGCGTCCTACGTACGACAGGCGTGCGAGGCATCGCTGCGGCGTCTGGGCATCGACCGCATCGACCTGTACTACCTGCACCGTGTCGACCGGAGCGTGCCGATCGAGGAGACCGTCGGCGCGATGGCCGAACTCGTCGAGGCCGGGAAGGTGGGCCACCTCGGA
The DNA here is from genome assembly GCF_014649775.1 of Streptomyces longisporoflavus. GTDB lineage: Bacteria > Actinomycetota > Actinomycetes > Streptomycetales > Streptomycetaceae > Streptomyces > Streptomyces longisporoflavus. The sequence continues at coordinate 84,140 of NZ_BMTR01000009.1, forward strand.
CTCTCCGAGGCGAGCGCGCGGACGATCCGGCGGGCGCACGCGGAGCATCCGATCGCCGCCCTCGAAAGCGAGTGGTCGCTGTGGACGCGGGACCTGGAGGCGGAGATCGCGCCGGTCTGCCGGGAGCTCGGCATCGGCATCGTGCCGTTCTCGCCGCTCGGACGCGGTTTCCTGACCGGGCGCTACACCTCGCTCGACAGCCTCGGGGAAGGTGACATGCGGCGCGGGCAGCCGCGGTTCGCCGACGGGAATCTCGAACGGAACCTGGCCGTCGTGACCGCCCTCGACGCGCTCGCCGCCGAGAAGGGGGTCACCGCGGGCCAGCTCGCCCTGGCCTGGGTGCAGCACCGGGGCGAGGACGTGGTGCCGATTCCGGGGACGCGCCGGGAGAAGTACCTCACGGAGAATCTGGGCGCGCTCGCCGTGGAACTCTCCGTGGACGAACTGGCGGCGATCGACGCGGTGGCCCCTGCCGGCGCGGTCGCGGGGACGCGCTACGACAAGGGGCATCTGGGCCTCATCGACGAGTAGCCACGAGTAGTCGCCGGGCCCCCGACCAGCCGACGAGTGGCGGCGGCGGGCGGGGACGTAACCTGCGGGCATGCCCTTTCCGGATGAGCCCGCCGACGCGCCCGCCGCGGTGAGCGACGCGTACCACTCGGTGCCCGACGTACTGGCGTATCTGGCCGGGAAGTGGGCCGTGGACCGCACCGCACGGGACCTGGCCGGGAACGCGGAGGGTCGCTTCACGGGGACGACGGTGTTCACGCGGCTCGACGACGAACCCGGCGGCGGACTGCTGCACCACGAGTCCGGCACGTTCGTCTGGCGCGGCACCGCGCGCCCCGCCGAACGCACCCTGCGCTTCCTGCCCGGCGAGGAGCCCGGCACCGCCCGGGTCACCTTCGCCGACGGGCGCCCCTTCCACGACCTGGACCTGCGCACCGGCAGGCACACCGCCGACCACCCCTGCGCGCTCGACCTCTACCGCGGCGAGTTCGAGGTGTACGACGAGGAGCGCTGGCGTATGCGGTGGCGGGTGGCGGGACCCGCGAAGGACTTGATCCTGACGACGGCGTACACTCGATCCGCGTGACGCCGGGAGTGCGCGCGTGCGTCGCCGCGGAGCTACCGGATGGGCGCCATCCACTTCGACGGGTCGTCGAGAACGCGGAACCCGATCTTCTCGTACACCCCGTGCGCATCGGCCGTACCCAGCAGAATCCGCCCCAGACCGCCCGGCTCCAGGTGGTCCGGTCGACGTACACGTCGCAGAGCCAGGCGAAGGTCGCATGGTCGGTCACCACCCGGGCGTACGCGACACCGGAAGCGGCTTGGTACACACCGAAGTTGAGCGACCCGGCGATCGCCCGGTCCTGCTTCTCACGGGTCCGCCCCATCGCCCAGTACGCGTCGGTGGAGAGCCACTGATGGACGCTGGCAGCCGCCCGCAGGACCGTCGAACGGATTTCACCGGGCGCAGCTGTGGGGGGTCCTCCGGCGCGGCCTCAGCCGGCCCCCCGCCCGGAGGACCCCCACACCTCGTCACAAGCCGCCCGCAGTCTGCGTACCCCCTCGGTGATCTCCGTCGCGCCCGCGACCGAGGCGAAGCTCAAGCGCAGGTACGCCGCCGTGGGTTCGGCCGCGAAGTACGGGCGGCCGGGGGCCACCGCGACACCCGCGCGCAGGGCCGCGCCCACCAGGTCCGCCTCGTTCGTGCCGTCGGGCAGGCGCAGCCACAGGAGGTAACCGCCCGCGGGGACGTGCGGCAGGCCGAGTTCGGGGAGCCGCAGGCGCAGGGCCGCCGCCATCGCGTCCCTGCGGTCCTTCAACTCGCCCGCCACCTGGCGCAGATGACGCGGCCAGGCCGGGGACCCGACCAGTTCGAGTGCCGCCTCCTGGAGCGGTCGCGGCACGAAGAAGTGATCGACGATCTGGATGGCGCGCAGCCGCTCGAGGACCGGGCCGCGGGCCGCGAGCGCGCTCACCCTGAAGCTCGGTGACGTGGCCTTGGTGAGCGAGCAGACGTGTACGACGACTCCGTCGGGGTCCTCGGACTGCAGGGGCCGGGGCAGCGGACCCGCGTCCTCGTGGACCAGGCGGCGCACGAAGTCGTCCTCGACGACGAAGGCCCCGGCCTCACGGGCGATGCGCAGCACCTCGGGGCGGCGGGCCGCGGAAAGGACCGCCCCCGTCGGATTCTGGAACAGCGGCTGGCAGACGAACACCCGCGCCCCCGTGGCCTTGAACGCCGCGGCGAGGAGTTGGGGACGTACGCCGTCCACGTCCACCGGCACCGGAACCGGCCGCAACCCCGCCGCGCGGGCGATCGCCAGCATGCCGGGATACGTCGGGGACTCCACCAGAACCGGCGTTCCCGGCGGGGCGAGCGCGCGCAGTGCCGTGGTCAGCGCGCTCTGGCCGCCCGCTGTGATCAGCACCTCGGCGGCCGTGATCGCGCCGCCGATACCCCGCGCGAACCACTCCCGCAGCTCGGGAAGCCCGTCCATCGGCGGCCTCCCCCAGGCGCCGGGCCGCCGTCCCGCCCGGGCGAGGGCCGCCGCCATCGCGCGCTCGGGCTGGAGCGAGGGATGCAGATAGCCGCCGTTGAACTCGATGACGCCGGGCGGCGGCGCCGCGAGCGTGGCGAGGACCCCCGAGGCGTCGACCGCGCGCGGCACCAGTTCCGTCGCCGTGTCCGCGCTCAGCGACACCTCCTGCCACGAGGTGTCGCCCGCGGGCGCGGCGGCGGTCTGCGGCTCCGCGCGGAAGACGCCGGCGCCGGGGCGCGTGACGACCAGGCCCTCCGCGGCCAGCTGCCCCAGGGCGCGCGACACGGTCACCGGGCTCACCCGGAACCGGTCGACCAGCGCCCGACTGGACGGCAGCTTTCCACCAGGCGAGTAGCGGTCAAGCTCACCCCGCAGCCTGTTTGCCAGCTCGGCGACACTGCTACTCTCATGCATGACAGCACAGGATAGCGCTACTCTCCCCAGTCGGATAGCAGTCACCGCTCCCCCGGCCGCAGGCCCCCGGCCCGGCTCCCGCCGCGCAGGCACCGTCATGGCCGCGCTCGGCGTCACCGCCTTCTCGCTCACCTTTCCCGCCACGGCCTGGGGCCTCGAGGGCATCGGCCCCTGGTCGTTCGTGGCCCTGCGCGGCGTCCTGAGCGCGATCGTCGCGGGCGGCGCACTGCTCGCCCTGCGCGTTCCGCTGCCAGCGCGCCGCCACTGGGGCGGGCTCGCGGTCGTCGGTGCCGGAGTCGTCGTCGGCTTCCCGCTGCTCACCACGCTCGCCCTGCAGACCTCCACCACCGCCCACGCGGCCGTGGTCGTCGGCCTGCTCCCGCTGACGACCGCCGTGTTCTCGGCGCTGCGCACCGGGGCCAGACCTTCGCGGACCTTCTGGGCGGCGGCTCTGGCGGGCGCGGCCGCCGTGATCGCGTTCACCGTCCAGCAGAGCGGCGGCGCCCTGTCGACCGCCGACCTCTACCTCTTCGCCTCGCTCCTGATCTGCGCGGCCGGCTATACGGAGGGCGGGCGTCTGGCCCGCGAGATGCCGGGCTGGCAGGTCATCGGCTGGGCGCTGATCCTGTGCCTGCCGCTCGCCCTGGCCGGGGCTGTCATCGCCCTGCAGTACGAGCCCTTCCGGCTCACCGGGCACAGCAGCGCGGGGCTGCTCTACGCCGCCCTCGGCTCGCAGTTCCTGGGCCTCGTCGTCTGGTACCGCGGCATGGCGGCGATCGGCGTCCCCAAGGCCAGCCAGCTCCAGCTCGCGCAGCCGCTGCTGACGCTCGTCTGGTCGGTGTTCCTGCTCGGCGAGCACCTCACACCCGCCGCACCGCTGACGGCAGCGGCCGTCCTCGTGTGCATCGCGGTCACCCAACGGGCGCGCGGCTAGCAGCCGACGGCCCGGCCCCAGCTGACGCCACCGGACGTACACTTGCCGCCACGGAAAGCAACCGCAGGGTGGGACGAGGAGGTCGCTCCAGATGCGTGCAACCGTAGGCGACGAGTTGGTGCTGCACGGCAGGACCGTCGGGCAGCACGACCGGATCGCGGAGGTCGTCGAGGTGCTCGGCGCGAACGGCGGCCCGCCGTTCCGCGTCCGCTTCGAGGACGGCCACGAGACGCTGTTGTCACCGGGCCCCGACACCGTCGTACGTCATCAGGACCCGGCCTCGTAGCTCCCGGCGGGAGATTCAGCGGGGCGGCTTGGCCGACTTCCGGTAATGGTCGGCGACCACGCGCGCCATGGCGCCGATCTTGTCCACGCCCACTTCCTTGGCCGAGAAGTACACATGTCCGCGGGCCTGCGGGAAGCCCTTGGCGTAGGTGAGGTGGCGGGAGAGTTCGGCCGGGTCCTGCCAGGCCGCGGGCTGCGCGGGGTCGCCGGCCTTGTAGAGGGCCTCCCCCACGTAGAGCCGCACGTCCGTCCCCTCGACCGTGTCGGCCCACCAGGGCAGCAGCTTGCCGTAGTCCGCGACGGTGAAGCCGATGTTCCAGTAGAGCTGCGGGCAGATGTAGTCCAGCCAGCCCTTCTTGACCCAGCCTCGGGTGTCGGCGTGCAGATCGTCGTAGGTCTGCACGCCCGCCCGCGTGTCCGAGCCGAGCGGGTCGGTCGAGGCGTTGCGCCAGACCCCGAACGGGCTGATCCCGAACTGCACGTGCTTGCGGACCTTTCTGATCCGCCCCGCCATCTCGCGCACCAGACGGTCGATGTTGTCGCGCCGCCAGGCGGCCCGGTCCGGAAAACCGCCGCCGTAGCGCGCGAAGGCGTCGTCGTCGTCGAAGACCTGCCCGGCGACGGGATAGGGGTAGAAGTAGTCGTCCCAGTGCACGGCGTCGATGGCGTAGTGCCGCACGGCGTCGAGCATCGCGTCCTGCACAAACCGCCGCACCTCGGGCAGGCCGGGGTTGTAGTAGAGCTTCCCGCCGTACGGCACGACCCAGTCGGGGTGCAGCCGCGCCGGGTGCGTGGGGACCAGGCGCGAGGGGTCCGTGTGGTTGGCGATACGGAAGGGGTTGAACCAGGCGTGCAGCTCAAGCCCCCTGCGGTGCGCCTCGGCCACGGCGGTGCCCAGGGGGTCCCAGCCGGGGTGCTTGCCCTGCACACCGGTGAGGCACTCCGCCCACGGCTCGAAGGGCGAGGGCCACAACGCGTCGGCGGTGGGGCGCACTTGGAAGATCACGGCGTTCAGCCTGCGCCGCACGGCCGTGTCGAGATGGCCGATCAGCTCGGCCCGCTGCTGGGCCGGCGTCAGGCCGGGCTTCGAGGGCCAGTCGCGGTTGGCGACGGTCGCAAGCCACATGCCCCGCAGCTCGCGGCGCGAGGGCGCCCGCCCGGGGACGGCAGCCGCGTCCCCCGCCGCTGTGAGACCGGCCACCATCGCAGCCGCCGCAATCGTGAACCCTCGGCGTGACATACGCCTCATCCGCTCGCCCCCTGGGCCGCTACTCCGCCAGAACCGCAGTGTGTAGGTGACAGCATGCCCGACCCGGCACCTCGAGCACGGGAGGTTCGGGAGTAACGTTCACCGCCGGGGCAGACGCCGAAACCGTACGGAGACTGCCCGCCCGTTGATCAGCGAAAGGCACGAGGTGACCGACTCTATGCCCGACATCGCACGCGTCGGAGTAGTGGGCTGCGGCCAGATGGGCGCCGGGATCGCGGAGGTCTGCGCCCGCTCCGGACTCGACGTGAAGGTCGCGGAGACCACCGGCGAGGCCCTGGAGATCGGCCGCACCCGCCTCTACAACTCCCTCTCCAAGGCCGCCGAACGCGGCAAGATCACGGAGGAGGAGCGCGACGAGACGCTCGCCCGCCTCAGTTTCACGACCGACCTCGGGGAGTTCTCCGACCGTGACCTCGTGATCGAGGCGGTCGTCGAGAACGAGGCGGTCAAGACCGAGATCTTCCAGGTGCTCGACCAGGTGGTGACGCGCCAGGACGCGATCCTGGCCTCCAACACCTCGTCGATCCCGCTGGTGAAGCTGGCCGTCGCGACGTCCCGCCCCGACGCGGTCATCGGCATCCACTTCTTCAACCCGGCCCCGGTCCAGCAGCTCGTCGAGCTGATCCCCGCGCTCACGACGTCCGAGGGCACGATCAGCCGCGCGCAGACCATGGTCGAGAAGGTGCTCGGCAAGCACGCGATCCGCGCCCAGGACCGCTCGGGCTTCGTGGTCAACGCCCTGCTCATCCCGTACCTGCTCTCCGCGATCCGGATGTTCGAGTCGGGCATCGCGAGCCGCGAGGACATCGACAACGGCATGGAGCTCGGCTGCGCCCACCCGATGGGCCCGCTCAAGCTCGCCGATCTGATCGGCCTCGACACCGTCGCCTCGGTGGCGGACAGCATGTACGCCGAGTACAAGGAGCCGCTGTACGCCGCTCCGCCGTTGTTGCAGCGGATGGTGGACGCGGGCAGGCTCGGCCGCAAGACCGGCTCGGGCTTCTACCCGTACGCCTGACACCGCTCACACCGGTATCCGGTACTTCGCACCGCACGCGGGCCCGGCACTCGATCGAGTGCCGGGCCCGCGGCGTTCACACACCGTGTGCACTCCGGGCTCGCATATGCCTGTCGCACACTCTCCCGCCCTGGCCACCAGGGGAGTTGACTTTCTGTGCGCATCAGGGGGATCGACAGCTACGGAAAGGAACGGACTTGTGACCGCCGACCCCGAACCTCGCGTGGTCCCGGAAGAACTCGCGGAGTTACGCCGAAGCTTGGACGTGGGTCTTGCCCGCGTCGACGGACAGCTGGCGTTGCTCACCCAGCACGACGAGCAGAGCGTCAAGAATCAGGACGAACTGACCTCAAGGATCGCCGCACTCGAGCACACACGCTGGCCGCTGCCCGCCCTTCTCGCCATCACGGCGGTCGGTGCGCTCGCCGTGGCGATTTGGCAGGCCATCGGCCATTAGTGCGCGTCCTGACCAAGACGCAGATGGTGCAGGAGCAGGAGCGCCGCCGCCATGTTGGCGGCCGGTACTTCCCCGCGCGCCACCATGTCGGGGACGAGTTTCAAAGGGACCCACTCACGGCGGTCGGACTCGAAGTCGTCTTCGGGATGACCGATGTAGGTGCACTCATCCGACCAGTAGATGTGGTGCCTCGCGTCGGTGAGCCCATTGGACGGCTCGACACTCATCAGGTGTCGTAACGGGCCCGGCCGCCAGCCGGTCTCTTCCTCCATTTCCCGGGCGGCCGCGTAGGCGATGTCCTCCCCGTCCTCGACGACCCCCGCGGCGAGTTCCCAGCCCCAGCTGTCGGTGATGAAGCGGTGCCGCCACAGCAGGAGCACCTCGTTGGCCCCGTTGACGGCGGTGGCCACGGCGACAGGCCGCAGCCGTATCAGGAAGTGATCGAGGTGCCGGCCGTCGGGCAATTCGACATCTGCCAGATTGACCGAGAACCATCGATTTCCATACACAGTTTGTTCGCTTTGTTTCGTCCACTGCACGGTTCTGCCACCTTCCGCCGAGTAGATGGCAATATCGCAGCAGGCGGATGGTCAGAGCAGCGTGTGAACGACGCCGCGGTTCAGGGCTCGCCGAGTGTCGTCACCGGCGTACGCAGGGTGCGCATCACAGCGGTACGCGCAGCGCTCCGTCGATGAGTTCGGCCGCCTCGGCCGTGCCCGCGCAGTCGCTGCGCACCAGGTGTTCGCGCACGGCCCGCAGCCGGTCGCGCAGCCGTTGGGACTCCATCCCCCGCGCCTGCTCCGCCATTTCCACCGCCGTGGCGACCGCCTCGTCGGTGTTGCCCTGACGCAGTTCGATCTGGCTGAGCATGGCGAGCCGATGGACCCTGCCCCGGTCGTGAGCCGGAGTGTCCACGGCTGCGGCCGCGTGCTCGTACGCCCCCGAGAGGTCACCCAGGCTCAGCAGGGCCTCCGCCACTTGTACGTTGACGAGTCCGGGCTGGACATAGCCGGTCTCGTCCGGCTCGCGGCCGCGCCTGATGCGTTCCGCGGCGGCCTCCGCACGCCGGATGCAGGACAGCGCGCTGCTGCCGTCGCCCAGGTGTGCGTACGACTTCGCCTGCATCGCGTAGAGGTCGGAGGCGAGGGCCGGGGTGAGATCGCGTCCCGCGGAGCGCAGCGCCGCCTCCGCGAAGGCCACCGCCTGGCGGTACTCGCGCATGAACAGGGACTGGTTGACGAGCAGCGCGATGACATAGGCGCCGAGCCCCCGGTCACCGCTCGCCTTGGCGAGCCGCAGGGCCTGGTGGAAGTAGCGCTGGGCCAGGCCGTGCGCGTCCGAGTCGTAGGCGCAGATGCCCGCGATGGCCACCAACCCGCCGGTGGATCTGTGCAGTTGGCGTCCCGTCTCGTCGGTGTAGCTGCCGCGCAGCAGGGGCGCGGCCTCGGCGTTGAGGAAGCCGACGATGCGGGTGCGGGTCGCGATGCCGCCGGTCTTGCGGTACATCTGCTCGTAGTGGGCGCGGGCCGCGCGCATCATGTCGATGTCGGCCGTGCTCACCTGGTGTCTGCCGCCGCGCGAGACGTCCACGTCCTCGGGCGGGTTCTCCCACTCCCAGACCGGCATCACCGCGGGTGTTCCCGTGACCGCGGGCGCGCCCAGGAGATGCGGGCGCTGCTGTTCGTCCGAGCGCCACAGGGCCGTGGCTCTCTCCACGAATCCGGAGAGCGTCGAGGCCATGGAGCTGATCCCCACGGACGGCAGGCCCGGCACGCCGAGGCCGATGTCGTCCAGGGTGACGGTGCGCTGCAACCGCCCGGCGAGGACCTCGCAGATCAGGTCGGGCACCTGACCGCGCGGGCGCTGGCCCTTCAACCACCGGGAGACGGCGGTGTGTTCGTAACGCAGGGCGAGGCCGCGCCTCTTCCCTGCCTGATTGACGTGGGCGGCCAGGCCCGCGTGGGAGATTCCCGCCTCGTCGAGGATGGCGTCGAGCAGGGTATTGGGCTGCATGAAGGCCCTCCGGTCACTCGGTGTGGCCAGCCTAGTAGAGGTGACTTCACACGGGGTGTGAACGGAGTGCGCGAATCCGGGGGGTGTGTGCTCTGCCGTCGCCACTCCTGTCACGCTTGACTGGGATTCCTCACACAGAGGCCGGCCGGGCCGTCGGCTCCCCCTCGAAAAGTACGGCGGTCCTCACTGGCGCCGCCCGCCCGCCGTCTGCCCGACAGCTCCAGGGCGGGGACGGGCGGCGCACGGCCGGCGGAAGCTGACGGAGCGTCACGTCATGGTGCTTTCCCGGCACACCGACTCTCCCTGCTGCGGGGGCACCCTGCGGCGGTCGTTGCGCAGGACGAGCAGCGCGGCGTCGTCGGCGGGCAGCCGCCGGGTATGGCGCCTGAGCCGGTCGTACACCGCGCGGATCACGGCCCCCGGCGAGTTCGGCGCGGCCCGCACGGCTTCGGTGAGCGCGGTCTGGAGCGGGAAGAACCGCCCGGCCGCGTCCCGCGCGTCCTCCATGCCGTCCGTGTGCAGCACGAGCGCCTCCCCCGGAAGCAGCGGCCCGAGCCGCGTCACGGGCAGTTCGGCGGGGAGCGGGAAGGGGCCGAGGGGCGGCAGCGGCTCTCCGTCGGCCACCGGCTCGGCGCGCCCGCTCAGACGGTACGGCCAGGGGTGCCCGCAGTTGAGCGCGGTCATCCCGCCGTCCGGGCCGATCTCCATCAGGAGTACGGTGACGAATTCCTCGGCCGGCGGACTGTCCGCGACCACGCCGCCGTACGCCGGATGCTCGGCCCGCGACCGCTCCCGCAGGTGCCGGCCCAGAGCGCGCTCCAATTTCCGCAGTACGTGCGGCAGTTCGGCCTCCTCGTGGGCCGCCTCGCGGAAGCTGCCGAGCACGGCGGCGGCCGTGGCGAGCGCGGTCAGGCCGTGTCCGCGCGCGTCGCCCATGACGACGCGGACGCCGTGCTCCGTGGCGGCCACCTCGTACAGATCGCCGCCGACCGAGGCACCGCGCGTCGCGGAGATCCGTGCGGCCGCCACCGTGAGGCCGTCGACGCGGGGCGGCAGCGGTCGCAGCAGGACGTTCTGTGCGGCGCCCGCGACCTCGCGGAGCTGACGCAACTCCCGCAGCAGCGCGCCCCGGACATGCAGCACCAGACCGGAGCCGACCGCGAGGAAGACCGCACTGGTGATGAGCCGTGCTTCGAGGGTGTCCTGCCGGGCGAGCGGGCAGACGAATTTGTACGTGACGGCGGCCGCGCCCCACGCGGCCGGAAGGCCGAGCGAGATGACGCGCCGGAACCGCGGCGGGTCCACAGCGCCAGTTCTGATACCGATCATGCCGACGGCCCCCCTAAGGCCCGGTACAGCGTGCTGGCCCCGCAGGCCGCGCAGATCACTGCCCCCGCGGCCGGGTTGATTCTGTCGACCGCCTGCCCCGATCAGGCCAGGGAGAGCGCACTAGTCACTCAAACGAGTGAAGGGCGCACCCGGTGACCCGGATACGCCCTTCTTTGCGCCTCTTGTGCGCCTGGTGGCGACTACTGGCGGTGACTAAGCTCCGCGCAGCACCGCGCCCGTCCGCTCCGCCGCCAGGGCGACGGCCGCGTCACGGGCCGCGGAGGCCTCGTCGACGGTCAGCGTGCGGTCGGCCGCGCGGAAGCGCAGCGCGTACGCGAGGGACTTCTTGCCCGCACCGATCTGCTCGCCGGTGAAGACGTCGAACAGCCGGATGGACTCGAGGAGCGGGCCCGCGCCCTCGCGCAGCACGTCCTCGACGGCGGCGGCGGGGACGTCCCCGTCGACGACGAGCGCGACGTCCTGCGTGGCGACCGGGAAGGTGGAGATCTTCGGCCCCTGCGGGACTCCCGCGCTCGCGGCCTCCAGCCGGTCCAGGTCCAGCTCCATCGCGCAGGTACGCGCGGGAAGACCGAGCGCCTTGACGACCCGCGGGTGCAGCTCCCCCGCGTGCCCGATGACCTGCTCGACGCCGTCGATCACCACGGCGAGCTCGGCGCACCGGCCCGGGTGCCACGGGCCGTACTGCCCCTGGCGCACGAGGAGTTCGGTGCCCGACTCGGCGGCCAGGGCGCGCGCGGCCTCGATCGCGTCCGCCCACTCGGCGGGCCGGCCCTTGCCCCACCAGCCGGCCTGCTCACGGGCGCCCGCGAGAACGACGGCGGCGTGCCGCGGCTGCACGGGGAGCGCCTCGGTCAGGGAGGCGATCTCCTCGGCCGTGGGACGGCGGTCGACGGGAAGACGCACCGCGACCCTGGCCTCCTCGCGGGGCTTGAAGACCAGGCCCGTCTCGAAGAGGGCCAGGTCGTGGCTGCCGCGGCCTTCGTTGCGGCGCAGCGCGCCGAGCAGGCCCGGCAGCAGCGTCGTACGGAGAGCGGGCTCCTCGTCGGAGAGCGGGTTGACCAGCTTCACGACCCGGCGCACCGGGTCGCCGGCCTCGAATCCCAGCTGGTCGAAGACCTGCTCGCCGATGAACGGGTAGTTCGGCGCCTCGACGAATCCGCTGCCGGCGAGGGCGCGGCCGATGCGACGGTGCAGGCGCTGCCGGTCGGTCAGGCCGCGGCCCGCGGGGGGCTTGGGCAGCGTCGAGGGGAGGTTCTCGTACCCCTCCAGGCGGATGACCTCTTCGGCGAGGTCGTTCGGCTCGGCGAGGTCGGGACGCCAGGACGGCACGGTGACGGTCAGGGCATCCTGGCCGTAGACGTCGCAGCCGACCTCCTGGAGGCGGCGCACGACGGTCTCGCGGCCGTAGGTCACGCCGGCGACCTTGTCCGGGTGGTCGGCGGGCATGCTGATCGTGTGCGGCGCGGAGGGCGCGATGACCTCGGTGACCCCGGACTCGGCCGTACCGGCCGCGAGCAGGACGAGAAGATCGACCGTGCGCTGCGCGGCGGCGGACGCGGCCTGCGGGTCGACGCCGCGCTCGAAGCGCTTGGCCGCCTCGGAGGGCAGCTTGTGGCGCCGGGCCGTGCGGGCGATGGAGATCGCGTCGAAGTGCGCGGCCTCGATGACGACGTCGGTGGTGCCGGCCGCCTCTTCGTGATCCGCGATCTCGGTGTTGGCGCCGCCCATGACGCCCGCGAGGCCGATGGGGCCGCGGTCGTCGGTGATGACCAGGTCCTCGGCGTCCAGGACGCGCTTGACGCCGTCGAGCGTGGTGAACTTCTCGCCCTGCTCGGCGCGGCGGACACCGATCGTGCCCTGGATGCGGGAGCGGTCGTAGGCGTGCAGGGGCTGGCCGAGCTCCAGCATCACGTAGTTCGTGACGTCGACGGCGAGCGAGATCGGGCGCATGCCCGCCTTCTGGAGGCGGCGCTGCAGCCAGATCGGCGAGCGGGCCTCGGGCCGCAGGCCGTTGACCGTGCGCGCGGTGAAGCGGTCGCAGCCCATCGGGTCGGAGATCTTGACCGGGTAGCCGGAGGCGTTCGGCGCGGGCACGTCCAGGAGCGCGGGGTCGCGCAGCGGCAGGCCGTAGGCGATGGCGGTCTCGCGGGCGACGCCGCGCATCGAGAGCGCGTAGCCGCGGTCGGGCGTGACGGCGATGTCCAGGACCTCGTCGACCAGCTCGAGCAGCTTGATGGCGTCGGTACCGGCCTCGTGCTCGGGCGGCAGGACGATGATGCCGCCGCTGCCGTCGTCGCCCATGCCCAGCTCGTCGCCGGAGCAGATCATGCCGTGCGAGGTCTTGCCGTACGTCTTGCGCGCGGCGATCTTGAAGTCGCCGGGCAGGACGGCGCCGGGCAGCACGACGACGACCTTGTCGCCGACGGCGAAGTTACGTGCGCCGCAGACGATCTCCTGCGGCTCGCCGGTGCCGTTGGCCGAGCCGACGTCGACGGTGCAGAAGCGGATGGGCTTCTTGAAGCCCTCCAGCTCCTCGATGGTGAGGACCTTGCCGACGACGAGCGGGCCGGTGAGGCCGGCGCCCGTCTGCTCGACCGTCTCGACCTCGAGGCCGACCTCGATCAGCTTGGCCTGTACGTCACGGCCGGTCTCGGAGGCGGGGAGATCGACGTACTCCCGCAGCCAGGAAAGCGGGACCCGCATCAGATCTCCATCCCGAACGGCCGGGTGAACCGGATGTCACCCTCGACCATGTCTCGCATGTCTTCGACGTTGTGGCGGAACATCAGCATCCGTTCGATGCCGAACCCGAAGGCGAATCCGCTGTACTTCTGGGGGTCGACGCCGCAGGCGGTGAGCACCTTCGGGTTGACCATGCCGCAGCCACCGAGCTCGATCCAGCCCTCGCTGCCGCAGGTGCGGCAGGGGCGGTCGGGGTTGCCCACGGACTCGCCGCGGCAGACGTAGCAGACCATGTCCATCTCGGCGGACGGCTCGGTGAACGGGAAGTAGTTCGGGCGCAGGCGCGTCTTCATGTCCGCGCCGAAGAGCGACTGGACCATGTGGTCGAGGGTGCCCTTGAGGTCGGCCATGGTCAGGCCCTCGTCCACGGCGAGCAGCTCGATCTGGTGGAAGACCGGGGTGTGCGTCGCGTCCAGCTCGTCCGTGCGGTACACGCGGCCGGGGCAGACGATGTAGACGGGCGGCTCGCGGTCGAGCATCGCGCGGGCCTGCACCGGCGAGGTGTGCGTGCGCAGCACGACACCCGACTCGTCCCCATCGGTGCCCTCGGGGCCCTGGACGAAGAAGGTGTCCTGCATCTGCCGGGCCGGGTGGTCCGGGGTGAAGTTCAGGGCATCGAAGTTGAACCACTCCGCCTCGACCTCGGGGCCCTCCGCGATCTCGTAGCCCATGGCGACGAAGACGTCCGCGACACGCTCCATGAACGTGGTCAGCGGATGCCGTGCACCGGCCGGGACGCGGTCGTACGGCAGCGTGACGTCCACTGCCTCCTCGACGAGCACCCGGGCGTCGCGCTCGGCCTCGAGTTCGGTCTGGCGGGCGGCGAGCGCCTTGCTGACCATGCCGCGCGCCATGCCGACGCGCTTGCCGGCCTCGGCCTTGGCCTGCGGGGGCAGCGCGCCGATCTCGCGGTTGGCGAGGGCCAGCGGCGAGGTGCCGCCGGTGTGCGCGACCTTGGCCTCCTGGAGCTGTTCGAGGTCGCCCGCGGCGGCGAAGGCGGCGAGCGCCTCGTCCCGCATGCGCTCGATCTCTTCAGGTTTCAGTGCCTCGACCTCAACAGGGTCGTACGACTTGTTCGGTGCCGACATCTCTTCCCGTGCTTCCGGTTGGCTGGTGATGGTCCCCGTCTACGACTCGGAGACGAATCGTCCACAGATCAGGGACGCAAACGTGCCAAGGATCGAGTCTAACGGGGGTGGCGCAGGTGAATGAGCCCGCGGGCCGCGCTCGGGCGGATCAGGAGTGATCAGAGCTGATCAGAGAAGACCAGGAAGATCAGAGAAGATACGCCGGAGTGCCCACGGGCAACGTAAATCGGAACTGGGCGCCGCCACCGGGCGCGCGGCCGACGACGATCGTCCCGCCGTGCGCTTCCACGATGCCCTTCACGATGTACAAGCCGAGTCCCGTCCCGCCGCGCTTGCTGCCCCGCCAGAAGCGGGTGAAGACACGGCCCATCGATTCCTCCGGAATGCCGGCTCCCTCGTCGCTCACGGTCACGGCCGTCTCGGCCCCGCCCCGCTCGCGCGGGGACGCCGAGGGCGCCACGTCAATGGTGACGGTTCCCTCGCCGTGCCGCACGGCATTTTCCAGCAGGTTGCTGAGCACCTGGTCGATCTTGTCGGGGTCGGCCCAGAGATCGGGCATCGGCTGCTGTATCCGCACGAGGAAGCGGTCCGCGTCCTGGCCGGAGGCCACATGGGCCTGGATGTGGCGGCCGACGGCGGCACCGATGTCGACGGGCTGGCGGCGCAGTTCGAGCCGTCCGGAGTCGATCCGGGAGATGTCGAGAAGCTCGGCGATGAGCCGTGTGACGCGGTCGGCGTCGGCGTCCACCGTCTCCAGCATCAGCTTCTTCTGGTCGTCGGTGAAGCGCTCCCACTTGGCGAGCAGCGTCGCCGTGAAGCCCTTCACGGAGGTGAGGGGCGAGCGGAGCTCGTGGGCGACGGTGGCGATCAGCTCCGCGTGGCTGCGCTCGGTGCGGCGGCGGGCCTCGGTGTCGCGGAGGGAGACGACGACGCGGCGGACGGGTCCGGTGGGCACGGTGCGCACGTAGCGCGCGGAGACGAGGACCTCGCGTCCGCCGGGGAGCAGCAGATTGCGCTCGGGCTGGGCGAAGCGGGTGGCGAGCCCGCCGTACGGATCGGTGAGGCGCCACCAGCGGCGGCCTTCGAGGTCTTCTAAGGGGAGCGCCTGGTCCAGCGGCCTGCCGAGGGCTTCGGCGGCGGGGACCGCGGTGATGCGCTCGGCAGCGGCGTTGAAGCAGATGACGTGCCCGGTCTCGTCCGCGACGACGAAGCCGTCGGGCAGATCGTCCGGGTGGATGCCGAGCCCGCCGCCGAGGTCACCGAGGGCGCCATGGTCCGCGCGAGTGGACGGGACACCCCGTACTCCCGGTGATCTGCTCGTGCCGATGCTCATTCCCCGTACCCCACCTCTCGGACCGGCGCAGGAGGCCTCCGAGCCCGTCACCCTACTAGCTGGGCGTGACGGAACGGCACCCTCCAGCCGCACGCTGTGCACGGGCGGACGCATAGAGGCACACGGCCGCCGCCGTCGCGAGGTTGAGGCTTTCGGCTCTGCCGTGGATCGGAACACGCACCACCGCGTCGGCGAGTGCGCGGGTCTCCTCCGGCAGCCCCCAGGCCTCGTTGCCGAAGACCCAGGCGGAGGGCGTGCCCATGGTGCCGTTGTCCAGCTCGTCGTCGAGGTCGTCCTCGCCCGATCCGTCGGCCGCGAGGATGCGTACACCCGCGTCCTTGAGCCCCTGCACGGCCCGCTCGACCGGTACGCCGACGGCCACGGGCAGATGGAACAGCGAGCCGACCGAGGCGCGCACGCACTTGGGGTTGTAGAGGTCCACGGAGGCGTCCGTCAGAACGACGGCGTCGGCCCCCGCCGCGTCCGCGCACCGCAGCACGGTGCCGGCGTTGCCGGGGTCGCGGACGTGCGCCAGGACGGCGACCAGCCTGGGCTTCGCGGCGAGGATGTCGTCGAAGGGGGTGTCGAGGAACCGGCAGACGCCGACGAGCCCCTGGGGTGTGACGGTCGTCGAGATGTCGGCGATGACGTCCTCGTCCGCCAGATGCACCCGGGCGCCGGCGGACCGGGCCTCGCCGACGATGTCGGCATAGCGCTCGGCGGCCTCGACGGTCGCGAACAGCTCGACGAGCGTGGCGGCCGTGTCACCGTACGCGGCGGCCTCCCGCACGGCCTGCGGCCCCTCGGCGAGAAACAGCCGCTCCTTCCCCCGGAAGTTCCGCTTGGCGAGCCGCCGCGCGGCACTGACGCGGGACGACCTGGGAGAGATCAACTCGGGGCTGGCAACCATGAAACTCACCTCGGGGAGAGCGCCCCTTCAGGGGCGCGGGGAACTGCGCGACCAGCCAGGGACAGCCGGCGGACGGCACACGACGGACGACGGCACACGCGAGGCCGGACACAAGAGAACCCGCAGGCCAGAGGGCCTGCGGGTCCGCGAGTAACGCTCAGGTACAGCGCAGCGTCAGGCAGCCTTGGGCGCGTTGACGTCCGACGGCAGCGCCTTCTGCGCGACCTCGACGAGCGCCGCGAAAGCGTTGGCGTCGTTGACGGCGAGCTCCGCGAGGATCTTGCGGTCCACCTCGATGTTGGCGGCCTTCAGACCCTGGATGAAGCGGTTGTAGGTGATGCCGTTGGCGCGGGCAGCGGCGTTGATGCGCTGGATCCACAGCTGACGGAAGTCGCCCTTGCGCTTCTTGCGGTCGTTGTAGTTGTAGACCAGGGAGTGGGTGACCTGCTCCTTGGCCTTGCGGTACAGGCGCGAGCGCTGGCCGCGGTAGCCGCTGGCCGCTTCGAGGATCGCCCGACGCTTCTTGTGGGCGTTGACTGCCCGCTTGACGCGTGCCACTTGTTAACTCCTTGTAGCGGGGCCGTGGTTGGACTCACACGACCCGGTATCGATTGGGTCCCGGTTCAGAGTTCAGGCGCGGTGTGCGCCCGGACTCACTTGCCGAGAAGCTTCTTGATCTTCTTGGCGTCGCCCGGGGCCATCTCGGCGTTGCCGGTGAGGCGACGCGTCAGACGGGACGACTTGTGCTCGAGCAGGTGGCGCTTGCCGGCGCGCTCACGGAGCACCTTGCCGGAGCCGGTGATCTTGAAGCGCTTGCTGGCACCGCTGTGCGTCTTGTTCTTCGGCATAGCGCCGTTCTCTCCTCGTCATTGGCACTCCCTGCCGTTACCGGTTCCTGCGAACCGTTGGCAGGGAGCGTCAGATCTATCGGTTGTCATCCGGGGCGCGCGTGGGAGGCGCGTTCCGGATCAGGCCTCTGCGGGCTCCTCGGCGGGCGCGTCGGCCTCGACGACATCCTCGGCGGGGGCCTTGTCGGCCTCCTCCGCGACGGCGTTCTGCGAGCGGCCCGGGTTGGCCTTGGCGTCCGCCTTGCGGACCGCCTGGGCCTCGCGGGCCTCGGCCATGGCTTCGGTCTTCTTCTTGTGCGGACCGAGGACCATGATCATGTTTCGGCCGTCCTGCTTCGGGTTCGACTCGATGAACCCGAGGTCTTCGACGTCGTTCGCGAGACGCTGCAGCAGTCGGTAGCCGAGCTCCGGCCGGGACTGCTCGCGACCACGGAACATGATCGTGATCTTGACCTTGTCGCCCTGCTTGAGGAACCGGACGACGTGACCCTTCTTGGTGTCATAGTCGTGCGGGTCGATCTTCGGCCGGAGCTTCATCTCCTTGATGACCGTGTGCGCCTGGTTCTTGCGCGCCTCACGGGCCTTCATGGCCGACTCGTACTTGAACTTCCCGTAGTCCATGAGCTTGCACACGGGCGGACGGGCGGTAGCCGCCACCTCGACCAGGTCGAGGTCGTACTCCTGTGCGAGCTCCAGGGCCTTGGCAAGCGGAACAATCCCGACCTGCTCGCCGCTGGGACCGACAAGTCGCACCTCGGGAACGCGAATCCGGTCGTTGATGCGGGGCTCGGCGCTGATGGATCCTCCTCGGTAGCACCACGCGGCGGTCTGGCGGACAGCCGCGTTACGTCTGTTGTAGAGACCAACCGAGCGGGCGCATAAAAAATGCCCCTACCGATCACAGGCAGGGGCTCCATTACTACCGGAGCACCTCCGCGGTGATCGCGGGGCGCAAAATCGGGCCTGCCGTAGTCTCGGGGACTGCGGCCGCCTGACCGGTGACCCGCCGCTCTTGGAGCGGCCAGGTGGGAAGCGGAGCCTCCACTTGTGGGCCGGGTCTCTGCGTGGCACGCGAGTGTCCGGCCGGTCGTTACACAAGGTTAGCAGCTCCACCGGGGTGGGGCTAACCGGCGCGCTCACGGACTCCCGCGGCGCACGTCGTACGGGCCTCCGCTTATCGTGTGGGACATGAGCGACGCGACCCCCGCCCCCGAGTCCGGCAGCAGTGACTCCCCCGATTTCGACACCCTGACCCGTGACATCGCGGACGTCCCCGCGGTCGAGGTGATCACCACGGTCGCCGTCCACCTGATGAGCGCCGCGGCCGTGAACCTGGGCCTCGCCGAGGGCGGCGAGACCCACAAGGACCTGGACGAGGCACGCAAGCTGATCCACTCGCTCGCCGGCCTGATGGACGCGAGCGCCACGGAGATCTCCTCGTTCCACGCGGCCCCGCTGCGCGACGGCCTGAAGTCGCTGCAGCTGGCCTTCCGCGAGGCGTCCGACGTGCCGGACGAGCCGGGTCAGGGTCCGGGCGAGAAGTACACGGGCCCGGTCTTCGGCTGAGCCGGCCGCTTCACGCCGTACGTACGTAGAGGGGCTCGCCCGGTGGCGTCGCCTCGGTCGGCAGCAGTGCCAGGTCGAGGCCGCGGACCAGGCGGGCCCTCAGTGTTTCGTCGGCCGCGATGTGCCGGGCGACGCGCCGGGCGGCTTCGGCCGGGTCCGCCGCGGGGTCGATGACGAGCGCGAGGGTGCCGTCGGCGGTGCCCGCGCCGAGGTAGGCGCGCAGGACGGCCGGGTCGGCGGCGACGGCCGTGCGCACGGCGGCCGTGACGGCCGGGTCGGAGAGCGGGTCCCTGGTGTGCCGGCCCTCGGAGAGGGCGATCAGGGCCGGGCGGTTGATCTCGTACGGGACCGGGCCCGCGAGGTCGAGCACGATCGTGTCGGCCTGTTCGTGCGCCGCGGCCTGGAGCGCCTGGTGCAGGGGGACCGCGACCGGCCGGGCCTCCGGGTCCCACAGGGCGAGGGCCTCGGTGGAGGTGAACGCGGGCAGGGCCTTGCGGTCGCCGGCCTTGAGGGTGGGGACCGCCATGTCGCTGGTCTTCTCGCGGCGCAGTCCGTTCTCGTCCTCCTCGACCTCGCCGAGGACGGCGACCACCGGGACGAGCAGCCGGGCGCCGGTGAGCGCCTCGAGGACGGGGCCGTGGGCCGTGCGGTCCGCGGCCCACGCGGTCAGGGCCGCGGTGAGCCGGGGGTCGGCAGAGCCGTCGTCATCGGAGAAGCCGGGGTCCGGGATGTTCTTGTTCGCCACGCTCCCGACCCTATCGACCGGGGTCGCGCCGCTGCCGGGCGCGGTCGGGTCCCTACGGGGCGGTGCCGGGACGGGTCCCCCTGCGGCCGCGCCAGAGGCAGACCGCCGTGGCCAGGAGCGCCACGCCGAGACCGCCCGCCGCCGGGCCGACCCACCCCGCGGGTCCGCCGTCGCCGTCGTCCGTGTCCGGCCCCTGCCCGAAATACTTCTTTCCGTACGCCGCGGAGCTCAGCCCCTGAGGCTTCTTCTTGCCGCCCTCGGCGATCGCCGCCGCCGGGTCGATGAAGCCGAAGCCGTGTGAATCGTCGCGGCCGCCGCTGGGCACGTCACGGGCGGTGTCCTCCAGGAGTTCCTTGATCTGCGCCGGGGTCAGGCCCGGATGGGCGGCGCGGATCAGGGCGACGGCGCCGGAGACGAACGCCGACGCGGCGCTGGTGCCCCAGCCCTCGTAGTACTCGCGGTCGGGGTCGGCGATGACGATGTCCTTGCCGGGGGCGCTGACGGTGGCGTACCAGCGGCGGGTGGAGAAGGAGGCACGGTCGCCGTCCTGGTCGACGGCGGTGGCGGCGATGACTCCGGGGTAGGCCGCGGGGTACGAGATGTGGTCGCCGCGCTCCCCGCCGTTGCCCGCCGACGCCACGACGACGGCGCCCTTCTTCAGGGCGTACTGGACCGCGGCGTCCTCGGCGGGTTCGGGGTGGGCGGACTTGGAGTCGTCGCCGAGGGAGAGGTTGATGACGTCGGCGCCGTGGTCGGCGGCCCAGCGGATGCCCTCGGCCAGGGCGTTGCCCCGGGTGTTGCGGGCCTTGGAGCGGTGCGGGTCGCCGTCCTCCAGGATCACGCGGATCGGCAGGATCCTGGCCTCCGGGGCGATGCCGAGCACGCCGTCGCCGTTGCCCGCGCCGTGTCCGTGACCCGCGATGATGCCGGCCATGGCGGTGCCGTGCCGGGCCCAGGAGCGGTCGCCCTTCCTGGCCCCGAAACCGACCATGTCCTTGCCTTCGAGGACGCTGCCGGTCAGGTCGGGGTGGTCGCGGTCTATGCCGGTGTCCAGGACGGCGACGGTGATGCCCTTGCCCTTGGTGGTCTGCCAGGCGCGGTCGGTGTGCATGGCGTCGAGGGCCCACTGCTGGGCGCGTATGCCGTCGTCGGCGTGCGCGGTGGCGGGCATGAGGACGAGTGCCGCGGCGAGTGCGGCGGCGATGGCCGGCCTGCGGGATCTCATGAGGGCTTCTCCGTGGCCGCGATGGTCTTGCGCAGGCGCCGCTCCACGCGGTCGGCGATGCCCTGGGCCTCGTGGCCGAGGCCCGCCTGGGCGGGGGCAGTGGTGGCGGAGGTCTTCATGGCCTCTTCGGCGGGCTCGGGTTCGGTGAGTGTGCGGCCGTCGGCGAAACCCGAGACGGAGAAGGCGACGACGGGGGCGTCCGGGAGCACGGACACGGTCCAGGAGGCGCGCTGGGCGTCGCCGAAGCCGGCGGCCGGGGTGCCCTTGGCCGCGTACGGCCGTGGCATAAGGTCGGGGCGCCGGTCGAGGCCCTCCTCCGTGAAGCGGGTGCGCAGGGAGCGCATCGCGTCGGCGTCCGCCTTGGTGAACAGCAGGCCCACGGTGGTGACATGGCTACGGGTCGCGTCCGTGTACGTGGCGCGAAGCAGCCGGAGGCAGCCCGCGGGGGCGAGGGCCTTGCGCAGGAGCGGGTCGAAGGCGTTCTTGCAGGTGCTGTCGGGGGCGACGGCGATCCGGGTCCAGGCGCGGTCGGCTCCGCCGGGGCCCGCGCCCTCTCCCTTGATGGTGGTCGGGAAGAGCTCGTCGACGGGCACGCTGTGCCAGAGCTGTCCCGCGACGGCGTACGCGTCACGTGTGACGCCCGGCCCCTCGTCACTCCCGGTCAGCCAACTCCCGGTGGCCGCGCCCCCGATGAGTCCGAGGCCGAGCACGAAGCAGGCGGCGGCCGCAGTCACGCGGGGCTGCGCCCAGCCGCGGACGGGCCGCAGACGCGTGGTGCTGTCGTCGTACATCGCGGGCCGGGCGAACGACACGAAGGGCCGTCCCGCTCCGGGCCCGGGCGTCAGGTCGACGGCGCCGACCGCGCGGCGAGCGGCGGCGGTCCGCCGTGCCGGGGCGGATATGGACTCGGACTCGGGGCGCCCGGATATGCCCCCGGTCGCCGGGGGCACCGGCGGCCGGGGCGGAACGTCCGCGGCGGGCCGCTTGCCCCCCGCTGCTGCCGGGGCGGGGGTCATCGCTGACGGCGGCGGCGTATCGGGAAAGCGCGCGGACGCGGGCGGCGGGGGCGGCGAGGCCTCCGCGTCTACGCCGACATCAGAGGACACCACGGGCTCGGGCTTCCGCACCCGATCAAAGGGAGCAAGAAGCTCCCCGAGCAGGGACTCCCGATCCCCTTCACCCGACACGGACTGCTCATCGCCGTCGTCGTCCGCGGACGACGGGCCGGGCGGCGGGGTGTCCGGGAAGCGGGCGGAGGCGGGCGGTGGGGGCTCCGTCGGGGCGGGGGGCTCGGCGGGCCGGTCGCTCGTCGATGACAAGTCCGTCGGACGCATTCGCGGGATAGGGGGCACCTCCGCAGAGGGGCGCTGTCCAGCGGGCCGGTCCTGCGCCGACGACGCCGGCGGGTGCGTGTCCGGGAAGCGGGTGGAGGCGATGGGTGGGGCTTCTGCGGGTGCGGGGGGCTCGGCGTTCCGGTCGGCCGTCGACGACGCCGGGGGCGTGGTCGGGGAGCCCGTGGGTGCCTGTGGTGGGGTGGGGGGTTCGGGGGTTTTGTCGGGTGGTGGGGGGGAGTGCGGTGCGCGCGCTTCCGGGGAGCGGGTGGGCGGGGTCGTGGGGCGAGGGGGTGTTGTGGGACGTGGCGGGACGGGAGCCCGTCGCGCTTCCGTGCTCATGCACCCCCCGTTTCCTCGCTCTTCTGCGCGTAACTCTAAAGGCAGATTCCGGTCCCGAGGGAACCAGTCCGGAGCCTCGGGCGATCTGCCCGGATCATCCCCCTACCCTCGGGTAATCCCGTCTGGCAGGCTTCGGCCATGACCTCCCGTGCAGCAGACCGGGCCCGCTACGAGCGGGCCACAGCACACCTCGACGCCCCCGTCGCGATCGTCGATCTGGAGGCATTCGACGCCAATGCCGACGACCTCGTACGGCGGGCCGCGGGCAAGCCGATCCGGGTCGCGAGCAAGTCCGTGCGCTGCCGGGCGCTGCTGGAACGCGTCCTGGCCCGTGACGGTTTCGCCGGGATCATGTCCTACACGCTCGCCGAGTCCCTGTGGCTGGCCCGGTCCGGGTTCGACGACGTCCTGCTCGCCTACCCCTCCGCCGACCGCGCCGCCTTCGCCGAGCTGACCTCCGACCCGAAGCTCGCGTCATCGGTGACCGTGATGATCGACGACCCGGCGCAGCTGCGGCTCATCGACGAGGCCAGGGACCAGGGCGGAGGCGGGCGCGGGCGCGAAGAGGTGCGCGTCTGCCTGGAGTTGGACACCTCGCTGAAGGTGCTCGGGGGGCGGGTGCGGATCGGCGCGCTGCGTTCCCCTCTGCACTCCCCCGCCCAAGTCGCCGCGCTCGCCCGCGCCGTGAACCGGCGGCCGGGTTTCCGGCTCGTGGGCGTGATGGCGTACGAAGGGCATGTGGCCGGGGTCGGTGACGCGGTCGCCGGCCGGCCCGCGCGCTCGCGGGTGATCCGGCTGATGCAGGCCGCGGCCCGCAGGGAGCTCGCCGCGCGCAGGGCCGAGACCATCCGCGCGGTGCGGGCGGTCGCGCCGGACCTGGAGTTCGTCAACGGCGGCGGCACCGGCAGCGTGCAGCACACCGCGGCCGAACGCGCGGTGACCGAGATCGCCGCCGGGTCGGGCCTGTACGTACCGCGCCTCTTCGACAACTACACGTCGTTCAGCGGGCGTCCGGCCGCGCTGTACGCCCAGCCCGTCGTGCGCCGCCCCGGCGTGGGCACGGTGACCGTACTCGGCGGCGGCTACCCCGCCTCGGGTGCCGCGGGCCCCGACCGGTCCCCTGTGCCGTACCTCCCGGAAGGGCTGCGCTACGACCCGCAGGAGGGCGCGGGCGAGGTGCAGACCCCGCTGCTCGGTTCGCCCGCGGACGATCTGCTGATCGGCGACAAGGTGTGGTTCCGGCACGCCAAGGCCGGGGAGTTGTGCGAGCGGTTCGACACGCTCCACCTCGTCGAGGGCGACCGCGTGACGGCCACCGCGCCGACGTACAGAGGAGAGGGCCACACTTTCCTGTGACGCGTAACGCGTGACGGGTCGTCAGGGCGTCGCGCCCACGCTGTTGCCCACGCCGCCGCCCGTGTCGCTGTCCCCGACGGCGCGGATCCCCTTGGTGATCTTCTCCATGTCGGAGAGCGGCGGCGCCCCGTCCGCGGCGTCGATGGCGAAGCGGATGATGACCGGCGCCTCGGACCCCACGCTGGAGGGGAAGACGAGGGACTGGACGTATCCGCCCTCGCCCTTCTCCGTGTGCACACGCCAGCGCACGAGATAGCCCGCGCGGCCCGCCACCGCCACCGTCCCCTCCTTGACGGTCTCGTGGCGCTTGATGCCGCCGAAGGGCTGCTGGCCGACCCGGTCCTCTTCGTACGCCCGGTCCGCCGCGTCCTTGATGTCGTTCTCGGCCAGCGCCTTGGCCGAGCGTTCGTCGGTCGCCGTCGACGTGCGCGAGTAGACCGTGCCGTGGCGGCAGAGGCTGCCCTCGCCGGGGCAGTCGTAGACGTCCGGAGTGCGGACGGTCGGATCGCCGCCGACCGTGCTGTCGGCCTTCTCCCAGCCCTCGGGCACGGGGATCGTGATGCCGTTGAGCTGGTCGACGAGGGTGGAGGGGTCCGGGTCGGGCGCCGACGTGGTGGGCGTCGGCGAGGTCGTCGTGGGAGATTCCTCCGGCTCCGCCGTGGTCGGCGCGACCGGGCCGCTCCGCGGGTCACCCTCGTCCTTGCCCAGGAGCACGACGCCGGTGACGATCGAGGCGACAAGGACGACCCCGGCGGTGGCCAGTGCCACCACCTTGGCCCGGCCGCCCGACCGGGTCCCCGGAACCGGCCGCACCCCGGTCGGTGCCTGCGGCGGACCGAACCCCGGCTGCGCCCGGCCCATGAGCGGGGCTTCGGGCGCACGCCGGTGCTCGGTCCACGCCGAGCCGTCCCACCAGCGCTCGACGGGCTGGGCCGGCGGGGCCGACGGGTCCGGGTACCAGCCGGGCGGAGGCGTCATGCTCATCCCGGCACTCTAGGACGTGCCCTGAAGATCAGGACAGTCAGTACACCGCGTCCGCCTGATCGGCCACCACGGAGCCGTCGTCCCGCAGGACCGGGCCCCTGCTGCCGTCCGGTTCGTTGTACGCGGTCGTCGAGCAGGGGTAGGGATCCGGCTTCTGCTTCAGGGGCTCGATGAACATGGGGTTCACGACCCAGCGGCCGTCGGCGTCGTCGTACGCCCGGCACATGACCTCGTCCTTGTTGCGGTTCAGGACGAGGTGCGCGCCCGTGGCGTCGCCGACGAACGTCACGTCCGTGTCGGCGTCACCGCCGCCGAGGGCGATGCGGTGGGAGGGGTCCTGCTTGTCCCAGGCCGACTTGCCCTTGACGCCGTAGATCTCCTGGTTGATCCAGCAGCGCTTGCCGTCGATGTAGGGGATGGCCTCGCCCTTGTTCACCGGTACGTCGCCGCAGCCCTGGTTCCAGGCGGTGATCCGCCCCTTGCGGTCGAGGACGGAGCGGATGGCGATGGTGTGCTCGCGGTCGATGCCGACGCCCCCCTTGCCGCCGGCCCACACCTCCGTCACCGGCTCCGAGCCCGCCGAGACGATGTAGACGTCGAACCCGGCCTTCTTGAGCGTGCGGATGAGGTCGCGCTGCTGCTCGTAGTAGCGGGCGTAGCCGGGGATCTCGTGCGT
This sequence comes from Streptomyces longisporoflavus, assembly GCF_014649775.1. Classification (GTDB taxonomy): domain Bacteria; phylum Actinomycetota; class Actinomycetes; order Streptomycetales; family Streptomycetaceae; genus Streptomyces; species Streptomyces longisporoflavus. The sequence continues at coordinate 109,579 of NZ_BMTR01000009.1, forward strand.
GCCGACGGTCTGGGTGGCGCCGACCGGGGCGGCCAGGACCTGCTCCCGGGCCTTCGCGGCGTACGACCTGAGTTCGGGCACGGTGTGCCCGGCGAAGAGCTGGGGCACCCAGGCGTACTGCGGGACGGTGTGCCGGTGGTTCCACTTCCCGGCGAAGGCGGCGGCGCCGCTCATCGTCTTGCCGTCCTCGCGGACCTCGAAGATCTCGTCGGCGCAGTCGGTGTCGGTGGAGGTGGGCAGCGGTTTGCCGACCGGCACCTTCGTGCCGCAGGCCTTGGTGAGCGCCTTGTCGGCCGCGTCCGTCATCCACTTGCTGGTGGACTTCCAGCTCGCGGGGCGCAGGATCTTGTCGTGGCGAAGCGACCAGGCGATCGTCGCGTCGGTGATGTCGTTCTTGACGACGGTGTTGTCCCAGTCGAAGGCGGCGACGGGACGCTGCTGGTCGTGCCCGCGGTGGGAGCCGCAGCGTCCGCGCTCGTCGATCACCTGCTGGAGGTGGTCACGGTTGTCGCCGTACCAGGTCAGCTTCTTGGACAGCTGCGGGCAATGCGCCTTCGCAGGGGCGGGGTTCGCGGTCGTGGCGGCGGCCGCGGGGAGCGACGCGGGCGCGGCCACCAGGGTGGCGGCCGCGGCCAGCGTCAACGCCAGGGCATGTCTGTTACGCATGCGCATGGACCGTACATCAATCTCGTGGGCCCGGTCAGGGTCCGTGCACCGTGTCCTTCTGGTCGGGTATGACCGACCCGTCGGCGCGGCGCACCGGGCCTGCCGTGCCGTCCCGTTCGGTGTATCCGGTGGTGGCGCACGGGTACGGCTTCGCGAGCTTGCCCTTGGGCTCGATGAACATGGGGTTCACCAGCCAGCGCCGGTCGCCGTTGTCGTAGGCGCGGCACATCAGCTCGTTCTTGTTGCGGTTCAGGACGAGGCGCAGGGCCGTGGCGTCGCGCAGGAAGGAGATGTCGGTGTCGGAGTCGCCGGCGGCGAACACCTGCCGCTTGCCTGCCGGCCGGACCTGCTCGGCCGCCGCGCCCCGGACTCCGTAGATCTCCTGGTTGATCCAGCAGCGCTTGCCGTCGATGTACGTGATCATCGAGTCGTCGCCGTCCCGGACGGTGCCGCAGCCCTTCAGACGAGCCGTCAGCTTTCCGTGGGCGGTGGTGTTGCGGATACCGATGGTGTGCCGGGCGTCGACGCCTGCGCTCTTCGCCCAGACCTCGGCGACCGGCTCGGGCGAGGCGGAGACCACGTAGACGTCGAATCCGGCCCTCTTGAGCGTACGGATCAGATCGCGCTGCTGGTCGTAGTAGCGGACCCAGCCGGTGAACTTGCCCGTGCCGACGCGCTGTTCGGTGCCGACGGGCGCGGCGAGGTTCTCCTTGCGGGCCGCGGCGGCGAACCCCTTGATCTGCTGAGTGGACCAGCCGCGGGTGAGCTGGGCGAGCCAGGCGTACTGGGGTTCCATGCGGCGGTGGTCGTAGCCGGCGAAGGCCGCGCCGCCGCCGGTGGTGGTGCCCTCGCCGTAGACGGAGGCGATCTCGTCGGCGCAGTCCGTGTCGCGCCCGGTGGGGAGGGTGGTCCGGGTGGCCGGGCAGGCCTTGGCGAGGGCCTTGGCCGCCGGATCGGTGAGATAACGGCTGGTGGTGTGCCAGTCGGCGTTCCGCGGCGTACGTATCTTGCTGTTGCGCAGGAGCCAGAACATGGTGGCGTCGCCCACGTCGTTCTTGATGACCGTGTTGTCCCAGTCGAAGACGGCGACGGGCTTCGCGCCGTGCGTGCCCTTGTACGTGCTCGTGTGCGTTCCCTTGTTCCCGCTGTCGCCGCAGCGCCCGTACGCGTCGATCATCTGCTGGAGCCTGGCCCTGTTCTCGCCGTACCAACCCTTGGTGAGGGTGAGCGAGGGGCAGTCCTCGGCCCGGGACCGCACCGGTTGGGTGGCTTCCGCGGTGGCCTGGACGGTCACGAGACCGGCTCCGGCGACGGCGATCACTGCTGCTGCCGCGACGGCGCGGCGCTTGAAGTTCACGAACACACTCCCGTGTTTACGCAGGTCAGCCGGGCGTCGTGCGACGCCCGGCTGACGGGGTGGTGGCCGGAGGATGAACTGCCCGGGCGGTCGGATCACACGGGCGGTCGGACTACACGGGCGTGACGTACGCGCCCGAGATGCCGCCGTCGACCAGGAAGTCCGTGGCGTTCACGAACGAGGAGTCGTCGCTGGCGAGGAACGCCACGGCGGCGGCGAGCTCGTCGGCCTCGGCGAAACGGCCCACGGGGATGTGGACGAGGCGCCGGGCGGCCCGCTCGGGGTCCTTGGCGAAGAGCTCCTGGAGCAGCGGGGTGTTGACCGGGCCCGGGCAGAGGGCGTTCACCCGGATGCCCTCGCGGGCGAACTGGACGCCCAGCTCGCGGGACATGGCGAGGACGCCGCCCTTGGAGGCCGTGTACGAGATCTGGGACGTCGCCGCACCCATCCTCGCCACGAAGGAGGCGGTGTTGATGATCGAGCCCTTGCCCTGGCGCCGCATGTAGGGGATGGCGGCCTTGCAGCACAGGTAGACGGAGGTGAGGTTGACCTCCTGGACGCGCTTCCAGGCCTCAAGGCCCGTGTCCAGGATGGAGTCGTCGTCCGGCGGCGAGATGCCCGCGTTGTTGAAGGCGACGTCGACCGAGCCATAGGTGTCGTACGCCGTCTTGAAGAGCGCCTCGACCTGCTCGGCGTCGGTGACGTCGACCTTGACGAAGATCCCGCCCACCGCGTCGGCCGCCGCCTTGCCCGCGCTCTCGTCGATGTCGCCGCAGACGACGTGCGCACCCTCGGAGGCGAGGCGGCGCGCGGTGGCCAGGCCGATGCCGCTGCCCGCGCCGGTGATGACGGCGGTGCGGCCCACCAGGCGGCGGCAGATGTTTGCGTCGGTCATGGTGCTCAGGCCTCCGGGCTTTCCGTGCTGATGAAGACGTTCTTGGTTTCCGTGAATGCGGCGAGCGCGTCCGGGCCCAGTTCGCGGCCGAGACCGGACTGCTTGTAACCCCCGAACGGGGTCCAATAGCGCACGCTGGAGTGCGAGTTGACGGAGAGGTTCCCGGCCTGGACGGCCCCGGACACGCGCAGCGCCCTGCCGACGTCCCGCGTCCAGATCGACCCGGACAGGCCGTACTCGGTCGCGTTGGCGAGGCGGATCGCGTCGGCCTCGTCGTCGAAGGGCAGGACGACGGCGACGGGTCCGAAGACCTCCTCCGTCGCCACCGGGGACTCGGGGCCGGCGTCGGCGTCGGCTTCGGTGAGGAGCGTCGGCGGGAACCAGAAGCCGGGACCTTCGGGTGCCGTGCCGCGGATTCCGGCGCCGGAGGGCACGTACGAGCGCACGCGCTCCAGCTGGGCCCTGGAGATCAGCGGGCCCATCTGGGTCTTCTCGTCGGACGGGTCACCGACGACGACCGACTCGATCGCGGGCCGCACGATCTCCAGGAAGCGGTCGTAGACCGAACGCTGGACGAGGATGCGGGTACGGGCGCAGCAGTCCTGGCCGGAGTTGTCGAGGTACGACATGGGGGCGGCGAGGGCGGCGGCCTCCACGTCGGCGTCGGCGAAGACGATGTTGGGGCTCTTGCCGCCGAGTTCGAGCGTCAGGCGCTTCACGCGGTCGGCGCACTTGGCCATGATCTGCTTGCCGACGCGGGTGGAGCCGGTGAAGACGATCTTGGCTACGCCGGGGTGCTCGACGAGGGCGTTTCCCGCGACGTCCCCGGCGCCGGGCAGGACCTGGAAGAGGCCCTCGGGGAGACCTGCCTCCAGGGCGAGTTCGGCCAGGCGCAGGGCGGTGAGCGGGGTCGTCTCGGCGGGCTTGAGGATGACCGCGTTGCCTGCCGCGAGGGCGGGGGCCGTGCCCCAGGCGGCGATCGGCATCGGGAAGTTCCAGGGGGCGATGACGCCGACGACCCCGAGGGGTTCGAGGATCGTGACGTTCAGGCCGCCGGGCACGGGGATCTGACGGCCGCTCAGCCGCTCCACTCCCCCGGCCGCGAAGTCGAGGAGATCGCGGACGTTGCCGGCCTCCCAGCGGGCGTTGCCGATGAGGTGACCGGCTTCGCGGACCTCCAACTGGGCGAGTTCTTCCAGATGTTCGTCGACGACGGCCGCGAAGCGGCGGAGCAGCCGGGCGCGGTCGGCGGGGGCGGTGGCGGCCCACTTGGTCTGGGCCCCGGCGGCGCGTACGACAGCGGCGTCGACGTCCTGCGCGGTGGCGGCGGGGACGGTCGCGACGACCTCTTCGGTCGCCGGATTCAATACCTCGAGCAAGGGTGCCTCACATGCGTTCGAAGGAGCGGCGGAGCTCCCAGTCGGTCACCGCGGAGTCGAAGGCGTCCAGCTCGACCCGCGCCATGTTGCTGTAGTGCGCGACGACCTCGTCGCCGAAGGCCGCCTTGGCGATGGCGCTGTTCTCCCAGAGCTCGGCGGCCTCGCGCAGGGTGGTGGGGACATGGGCGTACTCACCGGTGTAGGCGTTGCCCGTGCACTCGTCGGGCAGTTCGAGCTTCTGCTCTATGCCGTGCAGCCCGGCGGCCACGAGTCCGGCGACCGCGAGGTGCGGGTTCACGTCGCCGCCGGGCAGCCGGTTCTCGAAGCGCATCGAGCGGCCGTGGCCGACGACGCGCAGGGCGCAGGTGCGGTTGTCGTAACCCCAGGCGGCGGCGGTCGGCGCGAACGAGCCGGGACGGAACCGCTTGTACGAGTTGATGTTGGGCGCGTACAGCAGCGAGAACTCCCGCAGCGCCGCGAGCTGTCCGGCAAGGAAGTGCCGCATGACGCTCGACATGCCGCCGGGGCCGTCCCCGGCCATGGCATTCGTGCCGTCCGCGTCCGCGAGCGAGAGGTGGATGTGGCAGGAGTTGCCCTCGGCCTCGTTGTACTTGGCCATGAAGGTGAGCGAGACACCCTCCTGGGAGGCGATCTCCTTGGCACCGGTCTTGTAGATGGCGTGCTGGTCGCAGGTGACGAGGGCGTCGTCGTAGCGGAACACGATCTCGTGCTGGCCCGGGTTGCACTCGCCCTTGGCCGACTCGACGACGAGCCCGGCGGCGGCCATCTCGTTGCGGATGCGGCGCAGGAGGGGTTCGATGCGTCCGGTGCCGAGCACGGAGTAGTCGATGTTGTACTGGTTCGCTGGCGTCAGGGCCTTGTAGCCCGCGTCCCAGGCCTGTTCGTAGGTGTCCTTGAAGACGATGAACTCGAGCTCCGTGCCGACGTTGGCGGTGTAACCGAGCTCGGCGAGCCGGTCGAGCTGGCGGCGCAGGATCTGGCGGGGCGCGGCGACGACGGGCGAGGAGTCGTTCCAGGCGAGGTCCGCGATCAGCATCGCGGTGCCTTCGTTCCAGGGGACGCGGCGCAGGGTGCTCAGGTCGGGGTGCATGGCGAAGTCGCCGTAGCCGCGGTCCCAGGAGGACATCGCGTACCCCTCGACGGTGTTCATCTCCGCGTCGACCGCCAGGAGGTAGTTGCAGCCCTCCGTGCCGTGCTCCAGGACGTCGTCGAGGAAGAAGCGGGCGGCGAACCGCTTGCCCTGGAGCCGCCCTTGCATGTCGGGGAAGGCCAGGACGACAGTGTCGATCTCGCCGCTCGCGACGAGGGCACGCAGTTCCTCGATCCCGAGCGGGGGTGTGCGGTCTGCCACGGGAAAGTCCTCCTTGGGTCAGCCGAGAGCCATAAGGTATTGCCGAGAACCTTTGATTGGGAAGGGGGTACGGCCAGATGTCGCACACGGATGCCGACGCGAACGCTGACACGGCTGGGGCGACCGCCGATACGGCTGAGGCGGGTGCCGATACGGCTGGGGCGGGTGCCGACGACCGGCTCACGCCGGTCCTGCGTCCCGTACGGGCGGGCAACGGCTTCGAGGAGGCCCTGGAGCAGATCCTCCAGGTCGTACGCCTGGGCCTGGTGCCCGGCGGCGAACGCCTGCCCTCGGAAAGGGAGCTGGCCGACCGCCTCGGCATCAGCCGGGTCACGCTGCGCGAGGTCCTGAAGGTGCTCCAGGACCAGGGGCTCGTCGAGTCGCGGCGCGGCAGGTACGGCGGCACGTTCGTGCGTCCGCGCCCCGAGGCGCCCGGCGAGGACGAACTGCGGCGGCGCGTGGCGGACGTCGATGTCGAGGACGCGCTGCGGTTCCGCGAGGTCCTGGAGGTGGGCGCGGCCGGGCTCTGCGCGGCGCACGGCCTGACCGGCGAGCAGCGCGAGCGGCTGCGCACGGCGCTCGCCCGCACGCACGAGGCGCCGCTTTCCGAGTACCGCCGCCTGGACACCCTCCTGCACCTGACCCTCGCCGAGCTGTGCGGATCGCCCTCGCTGACCGCGCAGTACGCGGCGGTGCGCGCCCGCGTCAACGACCTCCTGGACTGCATCCCGCTCCTGGTGCGGAACCTGGAGCATTCGCAGCGCCAGCACACCGCGCTCGTGGAGGCGGTGCTCGACGGGGACGCGGACGGGGCGCGGGAGATGATGCGCGAGCACTGCGCGGGTACGGCCGCGCTGCTGCGGGGGTTCCTGACATAAGGGGCGGGGCCCGCGGGGATTTACGGCGGCGTAACGCAGGGGTATTGCTTTCTCGCCCCGGACACGACAAAGGTATGGATCCGTTCCATTGAGTCGCCCGTTCCATCGAGTCGCCCGCCCCATCGCGCCGCCCGTCGCATCGATTCGCCGTCCCCAGGAGTCGCGCCATGACCATGGAGTCCCCCAAGCCGAGTACGAGCGGTACCGCCGAACCGGCGGACGACTACCTGGAGCGCAGAGCGCTGCGCCGCGGCAGCGCGGGCTGGCTGCTGCTCACCGGCCTCGGTGTCGCGTACGTCGTCTCCGGCGACTTCTCGGGCTGGAACTTCGGCCTCGCGGAAGGCGGCTTCGGCGGCCTCGCGATCGCCATGGCGCTCATGGGCGTGATGTACGCGTGCATGGTGTTCTCGCTGGCGGAACTGTCGTCGGTGCTGCCCACCGCGGGCGGCGGGTACGGCTTCGCGCGCCGGGCGCTCGGCCCGTGGGGCGGCTTCCTCACCGGCACGGCGATCCTCATCGAGTACATCCTGGCGCCCGCCGCGATCTCCATCTTCATCGGTGACTACGTCGAGTCGCTCGGCCTGTTCGGCCTCACCTCCGGCTGGCCGGTGTATCTCGCCTGCTTCGTGGTCTTCATCGGCATCCATCTGTGGGGTGTGGGCGAGGCGCTGCGCTTCAGCTTCGTCGTCACGGGCATCGCGGTGGCGGCGCTGCTCGTCTTCGCGGTCGGCGCGTTCATGGACTTCGACGCGTCGAAACTGAACGACATCGCGGTGGACGCGGACGCCTTCGGCTCCAACTCCTGGCTTCCGATGGGTCTGTTGGGCATCTGGGCGGCGTTCCCGTTCGGCATGTGGTTCTTCCTGGGCGTGGAAGGCGTACCGCTCGCCGCCGAGGAGACGAGGGACCCGGCGCGTACGCTGCCGCGCGCGATCCGCTGGTCGATGGCCATCCTCGTCGTGCTCGCGCTGCTCACGTTCTTCGCGTCGGCCGGGGCGCGCGGCGCGAACGCGATCCAGGACGCGGGCAACCCGCTGGTGGAGGCCTTGCAGCCGGGGGGCGACGCGACGGCGCTCAGCCGCATCGTCAACTACGCGGGCCTGGCCGGTCTGGTGGCGTCCTTCTTCTCCCTGATCTACGCGGGCTCGCGCCAGCTGTTCGCCCTGTCGAGGGCGGGTTATCTGCCGCGTTTCCTCTCCCTCACCAGCAGCCGCAAGGCTCCGTACCTGGGCCTCCTGGTCCCCGGAGCGATCGGCTTCGGCCTGGCGGCGGCGACCGGGGACGGGGCGCGGATGCTGAACGTCGCGGTGTTCGGGGCGACGATCTCGTACGCGTTGATGTCGCTCTCGCACATCGTGCTGCGCCGCAGGGAGCCGGGCCTCGAACGGCCCTACCGCACGCCGGGCGGCATGCTGACTTCGTCCGTGGCGCTGGTCCTGGCCTGCGCGGCGCTGGTCGCGACGTTCCTGGTGGACGTGACGGCGGCGCTGATCGCGCTCGCGGTATACGTGGTGGCGATCGCCTACTTCGGCGTCTACAGCCGCAAGCACCTGGTGGCGCGGGCGCCGGAGGAGGAGTTCGCGGCGCTGGCCGCCGCGGAGGCGGAACTGGAACGCGACTGAGCATGTCGCGGCTGAGCGTGAAGGAGACGAGGGTGAGCGCGACGACCACCGGCCGACCGCTGATCGGTGTCAGCACCTACCTGGAGTCGAAGGCGAGCTGGGGCGTGTGGGAGCTGCCCGCGGCCCTGCTCCCGGTCGGCTATCCGCGGCTCGTGCAGGGGGCGGGCGGCATCGCCGCGATGCTGCCGCCGGATGATCCTTCGTACGCGGACGAGGTCGTCGCCCGTCTCGACGGCGTGGTCATCGCGGGCGGACCCGATGTCGAGCCGGTGCGTTACGGCGCGGAGCGCGAGGAACGTACGGGCCCTCCGGCGCGGGAGCGGGACGCGTGGGAACTGGCGCTGATCGAGGCGGCGTTGAGGTCCGGGACGCCGCTGCTCGGCATCTGCCGGGGGATGCAGCTCCTGAACGTGGCGCTCGGCGGGACACTGGTGCAGCACATGGAGGGGCATGTCGAGTCGGTGGGCGTCTTCGGCACGCACGAGGTGAAGCCGGTGCCGGGCACGCTGTACGAGTCCATCGTGCCCGCGGCTTCGGCCGTCCCCACGTACCACCACCAGGCGGTGGACCGCCTCGGCCGGGGCCTCGTCGTGTCGGCGTACGCGGCGGACGGTACCCCGGAGGCGGTGGAACTTCCGTCCGCCGGCTGGGTTCTGGGCGTCCAGTGGCACCCTGAGATGGGGGACGATCTGCGGGTGATGGCGGCGTTGGTCGGTGCGGCGAGGGGGTAGGCCTGCGGCCGGCGGGGCGGAGTGTGCTGCCCTGGCCCCGGCGATCCGCGCCCGGGGTCGCGCCCCCCGGCAGGACATCTCCCACCCACCCGCCCGAGCACCCCGCATCCACCCCCGGCCGAAGGACGCCGTCCGCACCCCCGCCTCTAACCCACCCCCGCCCGCGTAAGCGAAAGCAAGTCTCGTGCCGGGCCCGTGGGGCGGTGGCCGGTGGGCCATACCGCTCTCAGCGCGCGGCGCAGCTCGACCCCCTCCAGGGGGATGCCCACCAGGCGGCGCGCCGACAGCTCCTCCCCCACCGCGAGCTCACTGAGCACGGCAGGCCCCGCCCCGTTCACCGCTGACGCCTTCACCGCCGTGGTGGACGACAGCTCGATCAGCGGGCGGGCGAGACCGCCCAGCGCCGTGTCGAGGACCTGCCGCGTCCCCGAACCCTCCTCCCGGAGGATCAGCGGCGTGGCCGCGAGCTCCTCCGCGCCCAGCGGCTTTCCGCGCCGCGCCCACGCATGGCCCGGCGCAGTGACGACGATCAGGCTGTCGTGCGCGATGACCGCCGAGTCGAGGCCGGTCGGCACCGTGAGCCCTTCCACGAAGCCGAGGTCCGCGTCCCCCGCGAGAAGCCGCTCCGCGACCGCGGTCGAGTTGCCGGCCGTCAGCGACACCGCCGTGTCCGGCCGCTGCGACCGCAGCGCGATCAGCCAGCCCGGCAGCAGATACTCGGCGATCGTCATGCTCGCCGCGACCCGGAGCCGCGAGTCCCGCCGGTCCCGCAACGCCTGCGCCCCCGCGTCGAACGCCTCCGCCGCCTCCACGATCCGCCGCGCCCAGTCCGTCACGAGCGCCCCCGCGTCCGTGAGCCGCGAACCGCGCGGCGACCGGTCGACGAGGGCGACCCCGAGCTGCCGCTCCATCGACCGGACGCGACTGCTCGCGGCGGGCTGCGTGATGCCGAGCTCCTTCGCTGCCCGCCCCAGACTTCCGAGCCGCGCCACGGCGAGCAGCAGTTCGAGCGCCCCGAGATCCGGCACCCTGTGCGCGAGCGGCGCTCCCGACGACGTACCGGACGCATCGGACGCACCAGACGGACCAGGCACACCAGACGCACCGGCGGAACCAGCAGAAGACGTCGCACTCATAAGTCCAGGTTATGCCCTCATATGAAAATGCCTCCTGGCGGGGGCCCCGCCGGGCAGAGACCGTGGGCTCATGGTCACCGTCGCCCACCCGCAGGCACCCCCGAACACCGTCACCACCCCGCCCACGGCCCGCATCACCCCGGCGCCCGCCACCCGCCACCTCGGCCCGAACTGGTACGCCACCGTCATGGGCACGGCGATCATCGCGAGCGCGGGTGCGACCCTGCCGGTCCACGTCCCCGGACTACGGACCGCCTGCACCGCCGTCTGGGCGCTCTCCCTCCTGATGCTGGCCGCGCTCGTCGCCGCCCGCACCCTGCACTGGGTCCACCACCGCGACCAGGCCCGCGCCCACCTCCTCGACCCGGCCGTCGCGCCCTTCTACGGCTGTCTCTCCATGGCCCTGCTCGCGGTCGGCGGCGGCGCGCTCCTCGTGGGCGAGGACTGGATCGGCACGGGCGCGGCGGTCGCGCTCGACGCCGTGCTCTTCACCGCCGGTACGGTCATCGGGCTCGCGGCGGCCGTCGCGATCCCGTACCTGATGGTCGTGAAGCACCGCGCGGAGCCGGGCCAGGCATCGCCGGTCTGGCTGCTGCCCCTGGTCGCGCCCATGGTGTCCGCCGCACTCGGCCCGCTCCTCGTGCCGCACCTCCCCGCAGGTCAGGCGCAGGAGACGCTCCTGCTCGGCTGCTTCGCGATGTTCGGCCTGAGCCTGCTCGCCACGCTGGTCATGCTGCCGATGATCTTCGCCCGTCTGCTGACCGGCGGCCCGTTCCCGCTCGCGCTCACGCCGACGCTGTTCCTGGTGCTCGGCCCGCTCGGCCAGTCGACGACCGCCGTCAACAAGTTCGCCGACACCGCCGCGACGGGCGTGGTCCCCGCCCCGTACGACCAGGGCTTCGCCGTCTTCGCCGTGCTCTACGGCGTCCCGGTGACCGGCTTCGCCCTGCTGTGGCTCGCGCTCGCGGCGGCGATGGTGGTGCGGGCCCGGCGCCGGGGCATGGGCTTCTCGATGACCTGGTGGGCGTTCACGTTCCCCGTCGGCACCTGTGTCACGGGCGCCGAGGGCCTGGGCAAGCACACGGGCCTCGCGGTCTACGACGGCCTTGCGATCGCCCTGTACGTCCTCCTGGTGACGGCCTGGGCAGTGGCGTCCACCCAGACCCTGCGCGGCCTGCTCAGCGGCAGGCTGCTCGCAGCGCCGCGCCCAGCACGGCAGGCGCCTGTGCCAGTGACGGGCCGTACCACGTGAGGTGGCGGCCGCTGACCAGCGCCGAGGGGGCGGTGAATTCCTCGGGGCCGTCGTCGGCGGTGAAGCGGTACGGCTCGTCGGGCAGCACCGTCAAGTCCGCTCCGGCGCCCCGCAGTTCCTCCACCGGGATGCGCGGATAGCGCTCGGCGTGCGTCGCGTACACGTTGTCGATGCCCAGGCGCCCCAGCAGGTCCCCGGCGAACGTGTCGCGGCCCAGAACCATCCAGGGGCGCCGCCAGACGGGGATCACCGCCGTCAACCGGGCCTCCGGCGGTGGTACTCGCTCCCACGCCGTCTCGGCGTCGTCCAGCCAGCCGGGCCGCCCCGCCCCGCAGGCGGCGAGCACCCGGGCCAGTTCGCGGAAGGCGCCCGGCAGATCGCGTACCTCGGTCACGAGCACCTCGATACCCGCCGCCCGCAACGCGGCGAGGTCCGGTTCGCGGTTCTCCTCTTCGTTGGCGATCACCAGGTCCGGAGCGAGGCCGATGATCCGGCGCACGTCAGGGTTCTTCGTGCCCCCGACGCGGACGACGTCCAGGTCCACCGGATGGCTGCACCACTCCGTGGCACCCAGCAGTGCTCCCGGCACGCTGACGGCGACCGCCTCGGTCAGCGAGGGCACCAGCGAGACGACCCGCGCTTGTGCCGCTCCTGCTCCCGCCACAGTGCGATCCCCTCAGCGCCGCGAGTCGTCCACGGCGTCGATGTGGTCCCCGACGGCCACCACGAGCACCTGGCTGTCCGGCACGGTCGCCCGCCACCGGTGGCGCACCCCGCCCGTCAGATACAGGCTGTCGCCGCGCCCGAGGCGGTACGCCCTGCCCTCGGCCTCGACCTCGACGGCGCCGCCCACCACGTACATCAACTCGTCGTTGCGGTGCTGGAACTCGCGTCCCTCGTCGTGGTCGCCGGTGAACTCGATGGCGTGCAGCTGGTGGTGACCCCGCACCAGATTGCGTATGCGGGCGTCGGGCGAGGACGGGGAGGGACTCTCGGCGTCGCCCTGCTCGGCGCGCGTCAGGTCGACCGTGCACGCGGGGTCGGCTGCGGCGAGCAGTTCGACGTCGGTCGTGCGCAGCGCGTCGGCGACCCGCTGCAGGGAACGGCTGCTGGGCCGCGCCCGCTCGTTCTCCACCTGGCTCAGAAAGGGCACCGAGAGACCGCTGCGCTCGGCCACCACGGCGAGGGTGAGCTCCAGCTGCCGGCGGCGGCGCCGCACGGCCGAGCCCACCCGGAGGGTTTCCTTCTGCTCGTCCATCGCCTCGGCTCCCTTCTGCGCGTCGGTCCACTCTCAACCCTGAGGGGTTTTCTGCACCCTACGCATGTTCGCCAAACGGTTTCGCCCCGTTGCGCGGACCGCTGTCTACAGCTTGCGCCAGTAGACAAGCTGCCCGGCCTCTCCGGGAGCCGCCCCCTCTGCCGGTATGAACACGCTGACCAGCAAGGACGGCCTGCCGCGGGGGTCGGTGAGGAGGGTCGCCGACGGATTGGCGAAGGCACGGCTCCCGCCGTGCGTCGAGACGTCGATCCGGTCGGCCCGGCCGCTCGCCGGGTCGTACGCGTACGGCCGCCAGCTCCCGAAGTCACCCCGCCACCGCTGTCCCTCCACGAAGAGCAGGCGCTGCCCGTCGAGCTCGACGGGGGCGCGGTCCCCGAGATTTCCGCTGTTGCCCCACGCCCGCAGCGCCCGGTCGAGCCGCCGGTCCGGCACCGCGTGCCAGTCGCGGAACCCGGTCAGGGTGGCGCGCAGTTGGCGATCGGTGTCGCAGTCGGCGCGGTAGTGCCCGGTCAGTTCGATGGTGTCGCCGCGTACGGCGCTGATGCTCGGCGTGCCCTCGGCGCACCGCGAGAGGGTGCGCGGCGCGTCGAAGGCGTGTGCCGCGCGCCCGTCGAGCAGCGCGGCCTCGCCGGGATAGGCGCGCACGGCGATGTGGTTGCGCGGGTCCTTCTCGTAGGCGAGGACGTATCCGCCGCGCCCGTCGGCGGCGAGCGAGGCCTGATGGGTGCCCGGTCCGAAGTCGTGGCGGCGGTGCCAGTGGCGCAGGTCGGCGGAGGTGGCGACGGCGGCATGGAAGCGGCCGTCGGCCAGAAGCGTGTGGTAGACGGCCAGGTACGTGCCGTCGGAGCTCTGCGTGATCTGCGCGGCGTCCATGGTGCGCCCGGTGTCGTCCCGCGCGTCGTAGCGGTGGCCTTCGGCGGCGCGCACGTCGCCCGCGAGTTCGGCGAGGCGTGCGGTGCCCGCGGAGGCCGGTGCGGGGCCGGCGTCGGCCAGGTGCGCGAGGAAGAGAGCGGCGGCGAGGGCCAGGGCCACGGAGACGAGGAGGCGAGGCGTGGCATGGACGGTCACGGAGGGGCACTTACGTTCGAGCAGCGGGGAGGCTGCCCAGCCTAGGGAGCGGGGGTGCTCCGGGGAACGCCGCGAGGGGTGGGCTTCGCCACAAGGGCGAGGCCCACCCCTCGGGGTGATCCAGCGACGAACAGCCGGGACTGCGCGGTTATGACTGCGGAGCTATGACTACGCAGCTATGACTGCGGAGTCATCTTCTGCTCGAAGCCCGGGTTCTTCTCCAGCCACGTGTCGACGGCCTTGGGCTCATTGCCCTTGCCCGCCTTGTTGATCTCGTTCTCCAGGCTGGCCAGCTCCTGCTCGCTCATCTTGAAGTTCTTGAGCCACTTCGTGAGCTGCGGGTACTGCTTCGGGAACTCCTTGCTGGAGATCGTGCGGATGGTGTCGCCCTTGCCGAAGGCGACCTTGGGGTCCTTCAGCTTGGTGAGCTCGTACTCGTTGTACGCCCAGTGCGGCGACCAGAGCAGGACCGCGACCGGCTCCTTCTTGGCGTACGCCGACTTCAGCTCGGACAGCATCGCCGGCGTCGAACCGGAGACGATCTTGTACTCCTTGTCCAGGCCGTAGCCCGGCAGGACCTTGTTCTTCAGGGCCGTCATCACGCCCGTGCCGGGCTCGATGCCGATGATCTTGCCCTTGAACTTGTCGCCCTTGCCCTTGAGGTCCGCGAGCGAGTCGACGCCCTTGACGTACGAGGGGACGGCGATCTCCAGGGACGTCGGGCTGTACCACGAGCCCAGGTCCTTGAGGTTCGCCTTGTTCTTCTCCCAGTACTGCTTCTGGGCCGTGGGCAGCCACGCGTCGAGATCCAGGTCGAGGTCGCCCTGCGAGAGAGCGGTGTAGACCGGGCCGACGTCCGAGGGCGTCAGCTTCATCTTGTAGCCGCGCTTCTCCAGGACACGCTTCCAGAGATTCGTGACGGCGATGTTCTCGTCCCACGCGAAGTACGCGGCGTTCAGCGGACGCTTCGCCTCGGCGGGGGTCGTGTTCTTCGGGAGCGGCGCCAGCTTGTTGACGACACCCGGGTTCTTCTTCAGCCAGGCACGGACGGCTTCCTGCTGCTTGCCCTTGCCCGCCTTGTTGATCTCCGCCTCAAGACTCGTGAGCTGCTTCTCGCTCATCTTGAAGTCCTTGAGCCACTTGGCGACCTGCGGGTTCTCCTTGGAGAAGCCCTTGCGCGCGAGGCTGTGCACGCCGTCGCCCTTGCCCCAGGAGCCCTTCGGGTCCTCGAGCTTCTTCAGCTTGAAGTCGCTGTACGCCCAGTGCGGCGACCACAGGGTGGTGACGATCGGTTCCTTCTTGGCGTACGCGCGCTTGAGCTCGGCCAGCATCGCGGGCGTGGAGCCGTCGACGACCTTGTACTCCTTGTCGAGGCCGTACTCCTTGAGGACCTTGTCCTTGAGCAGGCCCATCATGCCGGCGCTCGGCTCGATGCCGACGATCTTGCCCTTGAACTTGCCGCTCTTGCCCTTGAGGTCCTCGAGCGAGTCGACACCCTTCACGTACGAGGGCACGGAGAGTTCGAGCGAGGTCGGGCCGAACCACGAGCCCATGTCCTCGAGCTCCTTGCCGTACTTCTTCCAGTACGAGGCGTGCGTCGTCGGCAGCCAGGAGTCGGTCTGGAAGTCGATGCTGCCCTGCGAGAGCGAGGTGTACAGCGGGCCGGCCTCGAGCTGCTTGGTCTGCGGCTTGAAGCCACGCTGCTCCAGGATCTCCTTCCAGAGGAAGGTGGAGGCCACGCCCTCGTCCCAGGGGATGTAGCCGATGTTGATTTCCTTGCCCTGGCCGACGTTCTTCGCGTCCGCGGCGGTGTCCTCGGTCTTCGAGCCGCCGAAGACGCCCATGCCGCCCGCGACGAGCGCGAGGACGACGACACCGACGACCGCGACCGAGGCCTGCGGACGGTAGGTCCAGATGTTCAGACCGTGCGCGGCGCGCAGCTTCGCGACGGCGCGACGGCCGAGCGGGGAGACCTGCGTGCCGAGCGAGCTGGTCATGCGGTCCAGGTAGATCGCCAGGATGACGATCGCGACGCCGGCCTCGGAGCCGAGGCCCACGTTCAGCTGGCCGATGGCCTCGTTGACGTCGGCGCCCAGGCCCTCGGTGCCGACCATGCCCGCGATGGCGGCCATGGACAGGCCCAGCATGATGACCTGGTTGACGCCGGCCATGATCGTGGGGAGCGCGAGGGGCAGCTGGACGCGCAGCAGGATGTTGCGCGGCGTGGTGCCGAACGCGTCCGCGGCCTCGACCAGTTCCTTGTCGACCTGGCGGATGCCCAGCTCCGTCATGCGGACGCCGGGTGCCAGGGCGAAGATCAGGGTGGCGACGATGCCCGCGGGGGCGCCCATCCCGAAGAAGAGGATGGCGGGGATGAGGTAGATCATCGCCGGCAGCGTCTGCATGAAGTCGAGCACCGGGCGGACGATGCCGCTGACCGTGCTCGACCGCGCCGCCCAGATGCCCACGGGCACCGAGATGATCAGCGCGATGATCGTCGAGACGAGCACCAGGGACAGCGTCATCATCGCGTGGTCCCACAGTTCCAGCGAGACGATGAACGCGAAGCCCGCGAAGGTCAGGACACCGGCGACCACACCGCGCAGCCAGAAGGCGATGACCGCGAAGATGCCCGCGAGGAGCAGCGGCTCGGGCGCCTGGAGCAGGTCGGATATGCCGTCGTACGCGCCCTGGAAGACGGTCTGGAAGAAGTCGAACAACCAGGCCATGTGGCTGAGCAGCCAGTCGACGCCGTCGTTGACCCACTCGCCGAAGGGAATCCTAGGCACCGCTGACCACCTTGCCCACGGCCTGCTCGCCGTTCTCCTGCGTCTTGTCGAGCGGGACGGCGTCCTGCGGCTCGTTCTCACCTGACATCGGCTCGCCGAGCACGGCGAGCAGCCGTGCCCGCGGCACCACGCCGACGAGCTTGCCGTCGTCGTCGGTCACGGCGACGGCCGCGTCACTGGTGGAGCACGGGGTGAACAGCTCGATGATCGGCGTTTCCGCCTTGACCGTGGCGGGGGCGGCGGCCAGCACGTCCTGTGCGGTCAGCAGCTCCTTGCCCCCGGCCGTCCTGGTGCCGAACACGGTCTCGGGCTCGGCCATGATCGCGCCCGCGGTGAGGACCCGGGAGCGGTCGACGTCCTGCGTGAACGCGGCGACGTAGTCGTTGGCCGGGGTGACGAGGATGTCCTCGGCGTTGCCGATCTGGACGATCTCGCCGTCGCGCATGACGGCGATCTGGTCGCCAAGGCGCATGGCCTCGTTCAGGTCGTGGGTGATGAAGACGATGGTCTTCTTCAGCCGCTTCTGGAGTTCGAGGAGCTGGTCCTGCATGTCGCGGCGGATCAGCGGGTCGAGCGCGCTGAACGACTCGTCCATCAGGAGCAGGTCCGCGTCGGTGGCCAGTGCGCGGGCCAGGCCCACGCGCTGCTGCATGCCGCCGGAGAGCTCGTCGGGCCAGGACTTCTCCCAGCCCTTGAGCCCGGCGAGTTCGAGCGCGACCGTGGCGCGCTCCTCGCGCTCGGCGCGCGGCACGCCCTGCACCTCGAGGCCGTAACCGGCGTTCTCCAGGACGCTGCGGTGGGGGAAGAGCGCGAAGTGCTGGAAGACCATGCTGATCTTCTTGGAGCGCACCTCGCGCAGCTCACGGGCGCTCAGTCCGGTCAGGTCCTGACCGTCGAACAGCACCTGTCCGGCCGTCGGCTCCGACAGACCGTTGAGCATGCGCAGCAACGTGGACTTGCCGGATCCGGAGAGACCCATCACGACGAAGATCTGGCCCGGCTCGACCGTGAAGGAGGCGTCGATCACCGCGGCAGTGGTGCCTTCGGCGCGCAGCTCCTCTCGGTCGGTTCCGTGGCGGAGTTTCTCCACCGCGTCAGCGGGTCGTCTGCCGAATACCTTGTACAGGTGTTCGGCTTGCAGCCTGGACACATACACCTCTCGGGTTGAACCAAGACGGCCCGCCTCCCCCGCCGGCGGGCCGTGGAGCGACGCGGGTTCCGCCCGCTTACGTGGCCGGTGAAATAGTTGAAATCTCGACCGAAGGCGCTCCGGCTCGGCGCCTGCCCCGACTTACACAGAACAAACGGAAGAGTGGCCCAGTTCACATTTCATTCACTTCTGTCGACTATCTGCCATCGGCTGTGTCAGTGCCGTGCGGCATGATGCGAAGGTGACTCAGCAAACGCGACGGCTCATGCTGCTCGACACGGCGTCCCTGTACTACCGGGCCTATTTCGGGGTCCCCGATTCGGTGAAGGCGCCGGACGGCACACCGGTCAACGCGGTGCGCGGTCTGCTCGACTTCATCGCCCGGCTCGTCCAGGACCACCGCCCGGACGATCTGGTCGCCTGCATGGACGCGGACTGGCGCCCGCACTGGCGGGTCGAGCTGATCCCCTCGTACAAAGCGCATCGCGTCGCCGAGGAGGTCGAGCAGGGCCCGGACGCCGAGGAGACCCCGGACACGCTCGCGCCCCAGGTCCCGATCATCGAGGACGTGCTCGACGCGCTCGGCATCGCCCGCGTGGGCGTGGAGTCGTACGAGGCGGACGACGTGATCGGTACGTACGCCGGCCGTGCCTCGGGCCCGGTCGACATCGTCACCGGCGACCGCGACCTCTATCAGCTGGTCGACGACGAGCGCGGCATCCGCGTCCTCTACCCCATCAAGGGCGTCGGCTCCCCCCAGCTCACCGACGAGGCCTGGCTCCGCGAGAAGTACGGAGTGGACGGCTCCGGCTATGTCGACCTGGCCCTGCTGCGCGGCGACCCGAGCGACGGCCTGCCCGGCGTGCCCGGCATCGGCGAGAAGACGGCGGCCAAGCTCCTCGACGCGTACGGAGACCTGGCCGGAATCATGGCCGCCGTGGACGACCCGGCGAGCAAGCTGACGCCCTCCCAGCGCAAGCGGCTCGACGAGTCCCGCGCCTATGTGGCCGTCGCGCCGAAGGTGGTCCGCGTCGCGGGCGACGTGCCGCTGCCGGACGTGGACCTCGCGCTGCCCGCCGAGCCCCGCGACCCCGCGGCCCTGGACGAGCTCGCCGCGCGCTGGAACCTCGGCGGGGCGCTGAAGCGGCTGCTCACGACTCTCCAGGGCTGAGGTGTTAGCTTAGGTAAGCCTAAGCAACATTTGATCAGGGGAGGACGCCGCCATGGCAGAACGTCCGGCACGCAAGGCACCGAAGGCCCACGTCGCTCAGGTGGTGCGCACCGAGCGCCTCACCCCGCACATGCAGCGCGTGACCCTGGGCGGCGAGGGTCTCGCCGAATTCACGGCGGGCGACTCCACCGACCACTACGTGAAACTGCTCTTCGGCGCCGAGGGCGTGACGTACCCCGAGCCCTTCGACATCCAGCGCATCCGCGAGGAGTTCCCCCGCGAGCAGTGGCCCGTGACGCGTACGTACACGGTGCGCTCCTGGGATCCACGCTCCCGCGAGCTCGCCATCGACTTCGTCGTCCACGGCGACGAGGGCCTGGCGGGCCCCTGGGCCAAGAACGTCGAGCCGGGCGCCACCATCCACTTCCTCGGCCCCGGCGGCGGTTACGCGCCCGACGCCGACGCCGACTGGCACCTGATCGCCGGTGACGAGAGCGCGCTGCCCGCCATCGCCGCCTCCCTCGAAGCGCTGCCCGCCGGCGCCACGGCGTACGCGTTCGTGGAGGTCGCCGACGCCGACGAGGAGCAGAAGATCGACTCGGCCGCCCAGATCGTGTGGCTGCACCGCGGGCAGCGCCCCGTCGGCGAGGCACTCGTCGAGGCCGTGCGCGCCCTGGACTTCCCCGCGGGCGACGTCCAGGCGTTCGTGCACGGCGAGGCCGGCTTCGTGAAGGAACTGCGCCGCTACCTCCGCATGGACCGCCAGATCCCCCGCGAGCGCCTCTCGGTCTCCGGCTACTGGCGCCTCGGCCACAACGAGGACGGCTGGCAGGCGTCCAAGCGCGACTGGAACGCGCAGGTGGAGGCGGAACAGGAGTCGGCGCCCTCGGCTTGAGTGTGCGGATGTGACGGCGCGCCCCCGGTTGAGGACAGCCCCGGAAGGGGCGCGGGGAACTGCGCGCTCGGCCTCCACCGGCTCGCGGGTCCGTCGGACCCAAATCCGGTGTCCCCGACCGCCGCCCGCTGGCACCATGCCGGGATGCCCTCCAAGATCTCGGACATCGTGCCGCCGGGTGCCCTCGCCCGTAGAGACCAACCCCGCATCCCCGTACCCGGAGGGCTCCTCATCCGCCCCTGGCAGGCGGCCGACGCCCCCGCCGTGTACGAGGCGTTCCAGGACCCGGCGATGCAGCGCTGGCACGCCCGCGTGGCCGACTCCGTCGACGAGGCCCTCGGCTGGATCGAGGACTGGGGCAAGGCCTGGTCCGAGGAGCGCGACGCGTTCTGGGCCATCGCCGACGCCAGCACGAACGCGGTGGTGGGCCGGATCGCGCTGCGCCTCGTCGTGCTCGCCGACGGCCAGGCCGAAGTCGCCTACTGGACCATGCCGGCGGCCCGCGGCCGGGGCATCGCCCCGCGCGCCCTCACGGCCCTGAGCGACTGGGCGTTCACCGAAGTCGGCCTGCACCGCCTCGAACTCACCCACTCGACGGCCAACGAGGCCTCCTGCCGCGTCGCGCTCAAAACGGGCTTCGCCCCGGAGGGCGTCAAGCGCAGCGCGCTGCTGCACGCGGACGGCTGGCACGACGTACATCTGCACGCCCGCATCCGGGGCGACGCGCCGACGGGTCCCTGACCTGGCAGAACCCGGGAAGTACGGCAAGGCGCCCCCGCCACGCCGGGCCCCGTACCCTTGCCGGTTGTGACCCGTAAGCCCCGCATCCCGCCCGCTCCCCTGCCGCAGCGCCGCGGCGTCGACCCCGTTCGGGTCAAGCTGCCGGCCGACGGGGCGTGGGCGACCGTACGGGATCATCTCGCCGAGCGGCTCAAGCCGGGGCCGGGGGTGATCGACGCGATGCTGCGGGACGGTCTCTTCGTCGGCGCGGACGGGCTCCCCGTGACGCCGGACGCGCCGTACGTGCCCGGCGCCTTCGTGTGGTTCCACCGGGATCTGCCGGACGAGGTCCCGGTGCCCTTCGGCATCGACGTGGTCTACCGCGACGAGCACATCGTCGTCGCCGACAAACCGCACTTCCTGGCGACCACACCCCGCGGCAGCCATGTCACCGAGACCGCGCTGGCCCGGCTCCGCAGGGACCTCGACCTCCCCGCGCTCGGCGCCGCGCACCGCCTGGACCGGCTCACCGCGGGCCTGGTCCTCTTCACCGTGCGGCCCGCCGAACGCGGCGCGTACCAGACGCTGTTCGGTGAGCGGCGGGTACGCAAGGAGTACGAGGCCGTGGCCGCCCACGATCCCGCGGCCGGACTCCCCCGCACCGTGCGCAGCCACATCGTCAAGGAGCGCGGCGTCATCGCCGCGTACGAAGTCCCCGGCGCCGAGCCCAACAGCGAGAGCCACGTCGAACTCCTCGCGCACAGCGGCGGGTTGGCGCACTACCGGCTCACCCCGCACACCGGCCGCACCCACCAGCTTCGGGTGCACATGAACGCCCTGGGCCTGCCGATCCTCGGCGATCCGCTCTATCCGCGGGTGACGGGCCCGGTGCCGCCGGACGACTTCCGGCGGCCCCTGCAACTCCTGTCCCGCGTCATGGAGTTCACCGACCCGGTCACGGGCGCCGAGCACCGCTTCGTCAGCACCCGCGATCTTGACGCCTGGACCTCGTACGACTCCTGGGCGGGCCCGTCACCGGACGCGGCGGGCGGTCAGTAACCCCGCCACCAGGTGACGAGACGCCGCCACGCACCCTGCCGCGGCACGGGCGCCGCCACCGGCGCGGACTCCGGCACGGGCGGCGGCCCGGCGGGCGCCGCCGCCTTGGGTGTCGCGGGCGTCGCGGGCCGCGGCGCCGGCGAGGACACCTGCCAGTCGTCCCGCGCACTGGGCACCCGCGCCATCGGCCGCGCCATCACGTCCTGCGGCGGCCGCGGCGCGAAGTGCACGGGAAGCGACACCAGGTGCCGGGAGAGGATCGACGAATTCCACCTCAACTCGCTCTCGTCCACGGCGAGTTCCACGTCCGGGAAGCGCATGAGCAGCGCGTCGACGCCGGTGTCGGCGATGGCGCGGCCGATGTCCTGCCCCGGGCACTCGTGCGGTCCGCCGCCGAAGGCCAGATGGGAGCGGTTGCCCTGCATGTTGGCGGCGAGGTCCGGACGTACGACGGGGTCCACGTTGCCCGGCGCGATACCGAAGATCAGACCGTCGCCCGCCTTGATCTCCTGGCCGCCGAGCTGCGTGTCCTGCTTGGCGAAGTAGCCGACCATGGCGCTGAAGGGCGGCTCGTCCCACAGGGACTGCTCGATCGCCTCCGGGACCGTCATCTGGCCGCCGCTGAGCTGGGCGCGGAAGCGCGGGTCGGTGAGGACCATGCGCAGGGCGTTCGCGATCAGGTTGGCCGTCGCCTCGTACGCGGCGATGAGCACGAGCCGCAGGTGCGCGCCGACCTCGGTGTCGGTGAGCTGCTCCGGCTGCGCGATGAGGTTGCTGGTGAAGTCCTCCTCGGCCTTCGCCCGGCGCCGCGCCACCAGGCGCATCAGCGCGTCCATGATGTACGCGTTGCTGGCGATGGCGGTCTCGGTGCCGCGGAGCATGTCGCGGGCGGCCTGCACCATCCGCTCGTTGTACTCCTCGGGCATGCCGATGACATGGCACATCACCATCATCGGCAGATGCTCGGCGAAGTCGCTCACCAGGTCGGCCTTGCCGACCTGGCAGAGGTCGTTGAGCAGGAGGTTGCTGTAGCGGTTGATGTAGCGCCGGATGCCGCGGTGGTCGAGGCCCGCCATGGCGCCGGTCACCGCGCCACGCAGCCGCTTGTGCTCGTCGCCCTCCACGAAACTGGCCATGGGCTGCCAGGTGACGACGGGGGCGAGCGGGTGGTCGGCGCCCATGCTGCCGTCCTGGACGGCCCGCCATTGGCGCGCGTCGCGGGTGTACTGCGAGGGGGTGCGCACCATGTGGAGGTTCTCGCTGTGGCCGAGGACCGCCCAGATGGGTACGTCGTTGTGGAGCAGGGCCGGGGCCACCGCGCCGTGGTCGGCGCGCATCTTCTCGTACACGCCCGCGAGGTCGGTGTCCGCCTCGGGCCCGTAGAGACGGCGCGGGCCGCCGGGGCCGAGGCCGTGCGCGGGGCAGCCGGGCGGCGGCACGGCCGGGTCGTCCGTGCCGGAGTGGGAGGGGGGAGGGGTCGTCACGTTCGTCGCTCCGGGGTTGCGAAAGAGATTCCGGGGAGTTTCCGGGGTCGCGGATGAGGTGAGGCGTCAGACGCGGGCCACGGTCAGGGAGTGCAGGTAGCGCATGAGGGTCAGCAGGGTGTCCCGGCTCGACGCGCGCTGCCTGGCATCGCATTTGACCATCGGCACGACCTCGTCCAGGTCGAGGGCGCGGCGCAGCGTGTCCATCGAGTGGTGGGGCGCGTCGGGGAAGTCGTTCACGGCGACGACGAAGGGCACACCGCGCTCCTCGAGTCGGCCGATCACGTCGAAGCTGACTTCGAGACGGCGTGTGTCGATCAGTACGACCGCGCCGAGCGCACCTTCGAAGAGGCCGTTCCACAGGAACCAGAAGCGCTCCTGGCCGGGGGTGCCGAACAGGTAGAGCACCAGTTCCTCGGAGAGGCTGATCCGGCCGAAGTCCATGGCGACGGTGGTGGCCGTCTTGCTCTCGGAGCCGTAGTTGTCGTCGACGCCGATGCCCGCCTGGGTCATGGTCTCTTCGGTGGTCAGCGGACGGATCTCGCTGACCGAGCCGACCATCGTCGTCTTGCCGACCCCGAAGCCGCCCACGATCACGATCTTCACGGCGGCCGTGGCCGTGTGCGGCAGGGCCTCTTCCTGGCTGGGCCCGGTGATCGTGTCAGAGCTTTTGAAGTCCATGCATCACCGCTTCGAGAAGGGAACGGTCGGGGAGCGTGGAGCGGACGATCGGCGCCCGGGCCTGTACCAGGTCGGCCCCGAGCATCTTCGTCAGCAGGATGGTCACCACGCTGAACGGCAGCGCGAGATACGCGGAGATCTCGGCGACGGACAGCGGCGCACCGCAGAGCCGCAGGACGTCGGCGTGCTCCGGCTCGGCCGTCGGCGGTGCCTCGCCGTGCGCGACGATCAGCGTGACGAGGTCGAGGGGCGCACGCTCCGTGTCCTCACCGGTCAGGATGTACAGCCGCTCGGGATTCTCCGGGGTGCGCCGTTCCCGTTGGGGAGGGTCGTCTCGGTGGGAGGGGTTCTCGCCTTCCGGAGGACTCATACGACCTGCCCGTCTCGCCGTGGCGGGCTCGTCAGATGGGCGCCGATCCGCACCACGAGGTCCCGCATGCGGTTGCCGATGAGGCCCGCGTCGACGGTTTCGTCGGCGAGCACGGCGAGGTAGGCGCCGGCTCCCGCGGCCATCAGATAGAAGTAGCCGCCGTCGACCTCGATGATCACCATGCGCATCCCGCCACCGCTGCCGGGGATCTCGGTGGCGACCGCGGCGGCCAGGGACTGGAGTCCCGCGCAGGCCGCGGCGACCCGGTCGGCTCCGTCGGGGTCTCCGCCGTAGCGCGCGATGCGCAGGCCGTCCGCGGAGAGCACGACGATCTGCCGGGTCTGCGGCACCCCGTCGGCGAGTTCCTTGAGCATCCAGTCGAAATTGGCCCGCTGCTGGATCATTTGCAGCCTCCCTCGTCGGCGTTGTCGGCACTGCCGTGGTCGTTTCCGCTGTGTCCCTTGGGGAACAACGGGTCATCGGCCGCGGTGTCGTCGCCGTTGACGCCCTTCATGAAGGCCTCGATCCACAAACCGGGCTCCTTCTCCTCCTTCTTCACCGGTTCGGGAGCGACCGGTGCCTTCGCCTGCGGCGCGTACTGGGCGCGCTGCGCGGCGTACTTCGCGTCCTCGGCCTCCTGGGCGATGCGCTCGGCCAGCGAGGTGCGGACCCGGCTGCGGCGCTGCGGCAGACCGTTCGACGTCCATTCGGTGACCTCGGGGATGTCGTCCTCCATGGCCGAGGTGAGCGGCTTGGGGAGGGGCGGCCCCGCCGTCATCACGCGGGGCTTCTTGCGCCGGATGCCGTGGGGCTCCTCGATGGGCACGCCCTCGGCGTTCACCCGGGGCACCGCGGACGCGCCGATGCCGTGCGCGAGGCCGGGTGCGGGTCCGGTGGTGATCATCTCGTGCGGGACGATGAGCACCGCGCGGACGCCGCCGTACGCGGACTGCCGCAGCGAGACCTGCAGGTTGTACATCTGCGAGAGCCGGCCCACGACGGCCATGCCCAGACGGGGGGTTTCGCCGAGGTCGTTCAGGTCGATGCCGGCCTGCGCCTGCGCGAGCATCCGCTCCGCCCGTGCCCGCGCCTCCTCGCTGAGACTGACGCCGCCGTCCTCGATCTCGACGGCGATGCCCGTCTGCACCTCGACGGCGGTGACGTGCACGCGGGTCTGCGGCGGCGAGTAACGCGTGGCGTTGTCGAGCAGTTCGGCGCAGGCGTGGATGAGCGGTTCCACGGACGTGCCGCGGATGGCGACCTTGGCGATCGAGTGCAGGTCGACGCGCTGGTACTCCAGGATCCGGGACATGGCGCCGCGCAGCACGCTGAACAGCGGTACGGGTTTGGGCCATTGGCGTCCGGGGCGGGCGCCGCCGAGGACGGTGATCGAGTCGGCGAGGCGGCCGATCAGGGCGGTGCCGTGGTCGATGCGGAGCAGGTCGTCGAAGACCTCGGGGTTGCGGCCGTGGAACTCCTCCATCTCGCGCAGCTCCGCGGACTGCTGGTGGACGATGGTCTGGACGCGGCGGGCGATGTTGACGAAGGCGCGCTGCGAGGACTCACGCATCGCCTCTCCGGTGTCCAGGGTTTCCAGGACGTAGCGGAGCATCTGGCGCTGTGAGTCGGGGAGTTCGGCGAAGGACTCGTCGCCGTCGACGAGGTGACGGATCACTTCCGAGGGCGCTTCGCCCGACCGGAGCCGGTAGACGGCCTCGGGGATGATCTCCCTGCCCAGGCGGATTGTCTCGTCGTCGTGGGACGCGATACGCCGATCCAGGTAGGCGAGCCGTTGCGCGTACTGCGCGCGCAGCTCCCGCATGGCCCGGCCGCGGCGCACCACCTCGGCACCCACCGCGACGACCACGAGGGTCGCGATCGCGCCGCAGCAGGCCACCGCGACGCGGGCGGGTTCCGCCACCGCCGCGACGGCGGCTCCGGTCGCCGCCGCCATCAGCATGGCGGGCAGCAACAGCACACGTGCGTAAGGGATTTCTCGGCCACCGGGAGGCGATTGAACACTCACCATGTATGCCCTCTGAACACTCGTCTTGGGGGAGGATGGGGGGATTGATTCCGTGAAATCGGGGGATTTTAGGGGTTGTTGCGAGCTGTCGACGTATGCGAACTATTCGAATAATCTGGGAACAAGCGCGCGAATACAGCGCAACTCGTTGCAACTCGCCGCGCTCCGGGCGAGCTTAGTGCGCCGGAATCAGCGCCGAGTCACATTCAGCAACCCTCTGCATCGGCCGCACCGGCGGGCATACACTCGGCCCCATTTGCACGCCGGGCGATCAATCGAACACATGGAGTGATGGCGTCGAACAGGCGTAATTGGATACGAAAAAGGGCGGGCTCAGGGGGTCGAAACCCCTGAGCCCGCCCTTCTTCCCGGCGTAGGCCGTCAGCCCTCCGCCGACACCTCCCGACCCTCAGCCGACGGAGCTGTAGGCCACCACTCCCCGCAGCAACTGGTCCACGGCCTTGCGGGCGTTCTTCGCCACGGTCGAGTTCTCCCGCGGGGCCGCGGCGGCGATCTGCCCGAGGACATCGATCACCTGCTTGCACCACCGCACGAAGTCCCCGGCCGGCATCTCGATCTCCCGCAGGACCTCGTCGAGGCCCTTGTCGGACGCCCACATGTACGCGGCCCAGGCGAACCCGAGATCGGGCTCCCGCTGCCCGACCCCTTCCGCCTGGTTGATCTTGAACTCCTCCTCCAGGGCATCGAGCCGCCCCCAGATGCGCACCATCTCGCCGAGCGAGGCCTTCACCTTGCCGGAGGGCAGCTTGGGGGCGAGCGCGTCGTCCGCCATCCGCGCCTCGAACACCAACGCCGAGACGCACGCGGCCAGTTCGGCCGGGCCGAGCCCCTCCCAGACGCCTTCCCGCAGGCATTCGCTCGCGAGGAGGTCCAGCTCGCCATAGAGCCGGGCGAGCCGCTTGCCGTTCTCCGTGACCTCGTCGCCCCGCAGATAGTCCATCTCGGTAAGGAGCGCGACGATCCGGTCGAAAGTCCGCGCGATGGTGTTCGTGCGCCCCTCGATCCGCCGCTCCAGCTGCGCGGTGTCCCGCCGCAGGCGGTAGTAGCGCTCGGCCCACCGGGCGTGGTCCTCGCGCTCGTCGCACCCGTGGCAGGGGTGCGCCCGCAGTTCCGTACGGAGGCGGGCGATCTCGCGGTCGTCGGCGGCAGCCGCGCGGCCCTTGCGATGGCGCTCGGGCACGATGTGCCCGGCCTTCGTGCGCAGCGCGGAGGCGAGGTCGCGGCGCGACTGCGGCGAGCGCGCGTTGAAGGACTTCGGGATGCGCATCCGCTCCAGGGCCTCGACCGGCACCGGGAAGTCCATCGAAGCCAGCCGCTTGACCTGCCGCTCGGCGGTGAGGACCAGGGGGCGCGGCCCGTCCTGGTGCTCGAAACCACGGTGGCCGTTGACCCGCCCCGCGGGGATACCGGGATCGAGGACGAGCGCCAGGCCCGCGTACTTCCCCGTGGGCACGTGGATGACGTCGCCCGGCTTGAGCTTCTCCAGGGCCGCGGCGGCGGCCGCCCTGCGCTGGTTGGCGCCCTGCTTGGCGAGCTCGGTCTCCCGGTCCTTCAGCTCGCGGCGCAGGCGGGCGTACTCCTCGAAGTCGCCCAGGTGACAGGTCATCGAGGCTTTGTAGCCCTCGAGACCCTCTTCGTTCTTCTGCACCTGCCGGGAGATCCCGACGACCGACTTGTCGGCCTGGAACTGCGCGAACGACGTCTCCAGGAGCTCGCGCGAGCGATGCCGCCCGAACTGCTCGACGAGGTTCACCGCCATGTTGTACGACGGCTTGAAGCTGGACCGCAGCGGGTAGGTGCGCGTGCCCGCGAGCCCCGCGAGGTGCTCCGGGCTCATGGCGCGCTGCCACAGGACCACCGCGTGGCCCTCGACGTCGATGCCGCGGCGTCCGGCACGGCCGGTCAGCTGGGTGTACTCACCCGGCGTGATGTCCGCGTGCTGCTCGCCGTTCCACTTGACGAGCTTTTCGAGGACCACGCTCCGCGCGGGCATGTTGATGCCGAGCGCGAGGGTCTCGGTGGCGAAGACCGCGCGCACGAACCCGCGCACGAAGAGCTCCTCGACGACCTCCTTGAAGGTCGGCAGCATGCCCGCGTGGTGCGCGGCGATGCCGCGCTCCAGACCCTCCAGCCATTCGTAGTACCCGAGGACGTGCAGGTCCTCGTCCGGGATGGCGGCCGTACGCTCCTCGACGATCTCGCGCACCTGCGCCCGCGCGTCCTCGTCGTTCAGCCGCAGCCCCGCGTACAGACACTGCTGCACGGCGGACTCGCAGGCCGCGCGGCTGAAGATGAACGTGATCGCGGGGAGGAGGCCCTCGGAGTCGAGACGGTCGATGACCTCGGGCCGGCCCGGCGTCCAGATCCGCGAGCGCTGTCTGCGCTCCCGCTCGCGGTCGGCCTCGCGGACCATCTTGCCCTTGCGACGGTCACGCGGGTTGTACGAACGGCTGGCCTCCATCCGCGCCATGCGGGTGAGGTCGGGGTTGACGGTCTTGCGCCGGCCCTCGCCCTCCTCCTCGAAGAGGTCGTACATCCGGCGCCCGGCGAGAACGTGCTGGAACAGCGGCACGGGCCGGTGCTCCGAGACGATCACCTGGGTGTCACCGCGCACGGTGTCCAGCCAGTCGCCGAACTCCTCGGCGTTCGAGACGGTCGCCGACAGGGAGACCAGTGTCACCGACTCCTGGAGGTGGATGATCACCTCTTCCCAGACGGCGCCGCGGAAGCGGTCGGAGAGGTAGTGCACCTCGTCCATCACCACATAGCCGAGGTTGAGCAGCGACCTGGAGCCCGAGTACAGCATGTTCCGCAGCACCTCGGTGGTCATCACGACCACCGGGGCATCGGAGTTGACGCTGTTGTCGCCGGTCAGCAGACCGACCTTGTCCGCGCCGTATCTCTTGGAGAGGTCGGCGTACTTCTGGTTGGAGAGCGCCTTGATCGGCGTGGTGTAGAAGCATTTCTTGCCCTGCAGCAGGGCCAGGTGCACGGCGAACTCGCCGACGATCGTCTTGCCCGAGCCCGTGGGGGCGGCCACGAGTACACCCTTGCCCGCCTCGAGCGCCCGGCAGGCGTCGATCTGGAAGGGGTCGAGGCCGAATTCGTACATCTCGCGGAAGCCAGCGAGTGCGGTGGCCTGCTCGGCAGCGCGCTCGCGCGCCGCCGCGTACCGCTCGGCCGGTGAGAGGTCCTCTGTCATCGTGCTTTCGAGACTACCGGCCACCACTGACAACGGACGATCATTATCTGCCTTACGGTCCGGCGGTCTCTACGGCCCGCCCGGCCCGAGGACCCGCACGGCTCCCGGCACGCACTCCGCCGTCAGCGGAAGGCCGCCGAGCTGCTCCCCGTCCGCGTACCCGGTGACGTCAGGCGCGGCGAGCTCCACCTTCGCGGCCCGGACCACGGTGACCTCGGGATGGTCCAGGTGCGTGCCCTTGTACACCTTCGGGAAGACCTTCAGGAGTGTCGTACGGCTGCAGTCGCCGACGACCGTGACGTCGAAGAGGCCGTCGTGCATGTCGGCCCGCGCGCAGATTTTCATGCCCCCGCCGTACGACGGTCCGTTCCCCACGGCGACGAGCGTCGCGTCGACCTCGCGGACCTCGTTGCCGTCCAGCGTGATGCGGTACGGGACGGGCCTGAACGCGGCCAGTTCGGCGATCATCGCCAGGTCGTACTTGAGGCGTCCGGAGGGCCAGCGCATCCGGTTGCCCCGGTCGTTGACCCGCGAGTCGAAGCCGGAGGCGAGCACGGTCCCGAACCACGTCTTGCCGACCCGCCCCAGGTCGACGTCGCGGGTACGCCCCGTGTCGAGCGCGTCGGCGATGACGGCCCCCGCCGCGGCCGGATCGCGCACCGGCAGCCCAAGAGCGCGCGCGAAGTCGTTGCCGGTGCCCACGGCGACTACCCCCAGCGGCGTCGGCGTCCGGGCGACGGCCTGCAGCGCGAGGCTCACCATGCCGTCACCGCCGACGGCTATCAGCGCGCGCGTACCGGCGTCGACCGCGTCCCGTGCCCGGCGCAGCGCGTCGGCGGAGTCCTCGCCGATGACCGTGCGCACGGAGAAACCCGCCGCCCGCAACGCCGAAGCGGCCGGCTGCGCCGCGTGGGCGCCCCGGCCGCGTCCCGCGGTGGGATTGACGAAGAGAGTGATCTCGCTGGTCACTGGGGCCCCCGGACGTCGTGTGCGGGAGGACCCTACAAGATCAGGTCACGTCGTCGAAACCGTTTACCCGATCTCGGTTCGCGCCGTCGCCGCTCGCCTGCCCCGGCAGCGCGCGGTTCGCGGACACGGGCTCGATCTCGCCGACGTCCTCGGGAGTCAGGTCGAGCTCGGAGGCCTCGTCGTCATCGGGTCCGGCCGCCTCGATCCTTGCCTTGCGCCGGTCGTTGAGGAGCGAGAAGGCGGTGGCGGCGAAGTAGAGCACCCAGATCGGCCCGGCGAGAGCGATCATGGTCAGCGGGTCCGTGCTGGGCGTCGCCACGGCCGCGAAGACCGTGATGCCCATGATCATGCCGCGCCACCAGCCGAGCATCCGCTTGCCGGTGAGCACCCCGGTGAGGTTCAGCATCACCAGGAGCAGCGGCAGCTCGAAGGAGAGCCCGAAGACGACCACCATGCGGGTGACCAGGTCGATCAGTTCGTCAAGGGGGAGCTGGTTGTCGATCCCGACGGGCGAGAATTCCAGCAGGACCCGCGCCATCGTCGGCAGCGTCTTGTACGCGAAGAATCCGCCGCCCAGGAACAGGGGGAAACCGGCGGCCACGAAGCCGTAGGCGTACTTCTTCTCGCTGTTGTGCAGTCCGGGGGCGACGAAGGCCCACAGCTGGTAGAGCCAGATCGGCGACGCGAGCACCACGCCGGCCATCAGGGAGATCTTCAGCGCGAGGGTGAACGGCGTGAGCAGGCCGTTCAGCACGATGCGCGCGCAGGTGCCGTCTTCCTTCTGCGCCAGCTCGGCGAAGCTCTTCTCGCACCCCACGGAGTTCAGGATCGGGTTCGTGAAGAACTCGATGATGTCCTTGTAGAAGAAGGCAGCGACGATCGCGACGACGATGATGGCCAGCACGGCCTTCGCGAGCCGGTTGCGGAGCTCGCGCAGGTGCTCCGCAAGCGGCATCCGCCCCTCGGGATCCTGTTCCTTCTTGCGGGCAGACTTGAGCAACCCACGTCCTCATCTCGTGCGGCAGGCCGGCCCTCGCCGGCCTTGGATCAGCGCTGTGTGGTGCTGTCGGTGGGCTCGGTGACCGGCCGGGAGCTGGACACGTCGCCGGGCGCGGCCTTGATGGTACGCGGCTGAACGGAGGCGGCGGGGTCGGTGGGCGGGTCGGCCGGGACGGCTTCGTCCTTCTTGCCGTCCGTCTTCATCGCCTTGGCCTCGCTCTTGAGGATGCGCGCGGACTTGCCGAGCGACCGGGCCATGTCGGGAAGCTTCTTCGCGCCGAACAGCAGAACGATGACGACGAGAATGAGAATGATCTCGGGGGCGCCGATCTTTCCGAACATAGGTCTTTACCTTCTCACCGAGGCGGCAGGGGCGGGGCTGCCGGACAGGCCGGACTTGGCTGTCCGGCCACCGTGCTGGCAGCGATCGTAACGCTCAGGGGTGAACGCAGGGCAATCCCTGTGCGTACTCCCAGTTGCGGCCCGCGCCTCGCACTCCGGGCCACTGCAGCAGCGTACCTGCCGGACAAGGGAAGTTGACAGGCCGCGGCATCGATGCGGACCACGGCCGTATCTAAGGGGTGCACAGGGACTAGAGGACGTCCCGGCCCGCACGGGCCGCACCCGTCGCCGCCGCCTCGAGATCCTCCGCGGCACGGTTGATCCGCTGTGTGGTCCGCGTCACTTGATTGCTGAGGCGCTGCGCCTCGACGAAGACCCTGATCGCCAGTACGCCCAGTACGGCGAGGCCGCAGAACCCCGCGGCAATCGCCACCATCGCCCAGAACATGCGCCGAGCCTAGACGGTCGAGTGCAGACGCAGTGTCCGCACCCCGCCGCCGGTGAGCAGTTCGACGATGCGCTCACCCGCGGGCTTGCGTACCGCCGTGCCGCACTCGGGGCACGTGAAGGAGTAAAAGGTGGTGCGGGCCGACGCGCCGATGGCCAACCGCAGCGCGCCCGCGGAGAGTTCGAAGCGGGCGCGGCAGTCGGGGCAGGCGGCCTTGAAGAGCACAGGGCCGATTCTCGACATTCCGGGAATCTCGGACATGATCCTTGTGTTCAACGCCCTTGCTCCTGCCTGTCGTACGACCCGCCGGGGTTTTTGTCGTGCTCGTCATAGGCCGCGAGCGCCACGCGTGCCGCCTGGCGTGCACTGTCCGCGAGGTCCGTCGGGGAGACGATGTGCCCGTCCCCGCCGAGCCGCAGCGCGAGCCTGCGCAGCGAGGTGGGGTCCGGCGTGCGCAGGGTGATCCGCAGCCCGCCGTCGGGCAGCTCATCGGCGCTGTCGTGGGGGTAGTACTCGGCGACCCAGCGGCCGCCGGGCCCGACCTCGACGACCACCTCGGGGTCCTCCGCGGCGGGCTGCACGAGCCCCTCGGAGAGATCACGCAGCTCGATCTCGGGCGGCGACGACGGCTCGTCCAGGATCTTGATCTCGGCCACGCGGTCGAGGCGGAAGGTGCGGCGCGCCTCGGAGTGGTAGCACCACGCCTCCATGTACGTGTGCCCGACGGCGAAGAGCCGGATCGGGTCGACCTCGCGCTCGGTCAGCTCGTCGCGCGCGGGCGAGTAGTAGCGCAGCCAGAGCCGGCGCCGCTCGGAGATGGCCCGGTCGACGTCGGCGAAGACACCGCCCTCGGACTCGAAGGTCACCGAGAGCCGCGCACTGGCGCCCGCGTTCTCGCCGGCCGCGGCCTCCAGCTTCGCGGTGGCGCGCAGGAGCGCCTGCCGGTCGCTCTCGCGCAGCCCCGGAAGGGTGGAGACCGCGCGGGCGGCCACCAGGAGCGCGGTGGCCTCGTCGGCGGCGAGGCGCAGCGGGGCCGCCACGTCGTCCGGGTTGTGCCACCAGATGCGGTCGCCGTCGGTGTCGATGTCGAGGAGGTCGCCGCCGCGGAAGCTGGTCCCGCACAGCGGCAGCACGTCCAGGTCCGAGATCAGCTCGTCCTCGGTGATGCCGAAGGCACGGGCCACGTCACTGACGTGGGCGCCGGGGCGCTCGCGGAGGTACGTGACCAGGGAGAGCATCCGCCGGGTCTGGTCGATGGCGTTCGTGGCCATGATCTGTGTCCCCCTCAGCCCTTGGCCACGGCGCGCAGCCGGTCCACGACGTCGGCCCGCAGCTCGGCGGGCTCGAGCACCACCACGTCGGGCCCGAACTCCACCAGCCAGGCATCGAGCCCGTGCCCGTACGGAATCTCCAACTCGTCCCACCCCTCGCCCGCCGCACGTATGCGGGCGGCCTTGGCGCGCAGCGGGTAGCCCGCGCCCGAACGCAGTCTGATCAGCGCGGAGCGGTCGGCGCTCTCCCCCGCCCAGCCGGCGACGGTCTCGCGCACCGTGACCACGTCCGGGACGGGGACGGTGAACTTGCCGGCGCGGGCGCGGACCTTCCCGGTGATCCGGGAGAGCCGGAAGACGCGCTCGGCGCCTCGGTCGCGGTCCCAGCCCGCGAGGTACCAGTGGCCGCGCCAGCACTCCAGCGCCCACGGCTCGACGTGGCGCTGCTCGGGGCGGGCCGCGGTGGCCTTGCGGTAGTCGAAGACGACGGGGCGGCGGTCGCGGCAGGCCAGCATGAGCGGCTCGAAGGAGGCCTCGTGCACGGGGATGCGCGGTTCGAGGGCGCTGTGTGCCTCGTACGGATCGACGTCCTCCGGCAGTCCGGCGGCGCGCAGCTTCTGCAGGGCACCGCTGGCGGCTCCGGCGAGGCGGGCCTGCTGCCAGACCTTGGCCGCGAGGCCGAGCGCGGCGGCTTCCTCTGCGTCGATGGTGATGGGCGGCAGGCGGTTGCTGTCGCGGCGCGCGAGATAGCCCACCTCGCCGTCGAGGTTCTCCACCGTCTCGATGACCAGGCCGAGTTCGCGCAGATCGTCCTTGTCGCGCTCGAACATCCGGTTGAAGGAGTCGTCGGACCCCGCCTCCAGATAGGCCTCGATGGACTCGCGCAGCTCGCGCTTGCTGAGCGGCCGCCGCGTCCCGAGCAGACACAGCGCCAGGTTCATCAGCCGCTCGGCCTTGGCAATGGCCATCGACGCCCTTTCTCAACATGACTTCCGACCGCCGACCGTACCGCCCCGGGGTGTCGTGGGAAAAGCCGAGGCCCATGCCGGAACCGGCATGGGCCTCGACGGGCGGGATCTGATCAGACCCTGCCCCCGATCGTCGCTCGGTCGTCGCTCAGACGGCGATGAGGTCGCAGACGAAGATCAGCGTCTCGCCGGGGGCGATGCGGCCGCCACCGGCACCCCGCTCGCCGTACGCCAGGTGCGAGGGGATGGTCAGCTTGCGGCGGCCGCCGACCTTCATGCCCTGGACGCCCCGGTCCCAGCCTGCGATGACCTGACCGGCGCCGAGCTGGAACGCGAGCGGGTTGCCGCGGTTCCAGGAGGCGTCGAACTCTTCACCGCTGGAGAAGGAAACTCCCACGTAGTGGACCTGGACGGTGTCGCCGGCCTTGGCCTCCGGGCCGTCGCCCTCCCAGATGTCCACGATCTCGAGGTCGGTGGGGACCGGACCGTCGGGGAAGTCGATCTCGGGCTTCTCGATGCTCACGTTTAATGCTCCTGCTTGATACGAATGCCGGCGGGCACAGTCTTACATCTTCGCGAGGATGTCCACGGTGAAGACCAGCGTGGAGTCCTTCTTGATGGTGCTGCCCTGCGGCGGCTGGTCACCGTACCCGAGCTTGGGCGGGACGACGACCAGGACGCGGCTGCCGACCTTCTTGCCGGTCAGCCCCTGCGCCCAGCCCTTGACGACCTGAGCAAGCTGGAACGAGGCGAGCTGGCCGCTCTTGTACGAGGAGTCGAACTCCTTGCCGTCGGCCCACAGCACGCCCTTGTACTGGCACAGGAGGCTGTCGGTCTCCTTGATCTCGTCGCCGTCGCCCTCGAGGATGTAGTTCGCCACGAGCTTCTTGGGGGCGTCCTTCTTGGGGACGTCGATCGAGGGAGCCTTGCCGTCCGTGTTCGTGCCGACCTTGGGCAGGTCGATGTTGGACTGCGCGACCTCCTTGCCCTTGGCCGAGCTCTTGTTGCTGAAGGTGCCCACGAGGTCCACGACGAACACCAGGGTGTCCGTGCCCTTGATGCCCGCCTGCTTGTTGCCCTCGGTGCCATAACCCATCTTCGGCGGGATCGCGAGCTGCACGCGGCTGTCGAGCTTCTTGCCGACCAGGGCCTGGTCCCAGCCGGGGATGACCTGACCGACGCCGATCGGGAAGACGGTGGGGTTGCCGCGGTCGTACGAGTTGTCGAAGACCTTGGCCGTGGCCCAGATCTGACCGAGGTAGTTCGCCTGGAGGTAGTCGCCCTTCTTCACCTCGGCGCCCTTGCCCTCGACCAGGGTCTTGACCGCGAGGTCGGAGGACGGCTTGCCGGGCCCCTTGGCGACGGTCGGCTTCTGACCGAACTTCGTCCCCTTCGTGATCTCGGGCAGCGGCCCGTCCACGATCTTCGCCGTCGGCGCGGCCGAGGTCGAGTTGGAAGGGGCCGGACTGTCGCTGGGCTTGGCCTTGTCGGCCTTTTTGTCGTCGCCACAGCCGGCCAGCGTGAGCAGGCCGGCCGGAACAGCAAGGAGAAGTGAGCGTCGGCGCACGGTGGGGGCCTCGTATCGGTCGATCTTGTCGGTGGGCGTGCGCGCAACTCTACGCATGGAGAAGGGCGCCGTACGAGGAACGTACGGCGCCCCGCGTTGCGTTCCCGCAACGCCTCTCCTGTATCGGGGGTTACATACCGGCGATCAGTTTCTCCACCCGGTCGTCGACCGACCGGAAGGGGTCCTTGCACAACACGGTGCGCTGCGCCTGGTCGTTGAGCTTGAGGTGCACCCAGTCGACCGTGAAGTCGCGGCGCTGTTCCTGGGCCCGGCGGATGAAGTCGCCGCGCAGCCGTGCGCGAGTGGTCTGCGGGGGCACCGACTTGCCCTCGAAGATCTTCAAGTCGTTGCAGATACGGGCGGCCTGGCCCTTCTTCTCCAGGAGGTAGTACAGCCCGCGACGTCGGTGGATGTCGTGATACGCGAGGTCTATCTGCGCGACCCGCGGATGCGACATGGTCATGTTGTTCTTCGCGCGGTACCGCTCGATGAGCTTGTACTTCATGACCCAGTCGATCTCGGTGCCGATGCGGTCGAGATCCTCGGCCTCGATCGCGTCGAGCGTGCGGCCCCACAGTTCGAGGACCTGCTCGACCGTGCCCGTGCGGATGCCGCGGCGGTCCACGAAGTCCACGGCCTTCTCGTAGTACTCGCGCTGGACTTCGAGGGCGGAGGCCTCACGGCCGCTGGCCAGGCGCACCTTGCGGCGGCCCGTGATGTCGTGACTGACCTCGCGGATGGCCCGGATCGGGTTCTCCAGGGTCAGGTCCCGCATCACCGTGCCCGCTTCGATCATGCGCAGGACGAGGTCGGTGGCTCCGACCTTCAGGAGCATGGTCGTCTCGGACATGTTCGAGTCACCGACGATGACGTGCAGCCTGCGGTAGCGCTCGGCGTCCGCGTGCGGCTCGTCGCGGGTGTTGATGATCGGCCGGGAGCGGGTGGTCGCGGAGGAGACCCCTTCCCAGATGTGCTCGGCACGCTGACTGACGCAGTACACGGCGCCGCGCGGAGTCTGCAGCACCTTGCCCGCGCCGCAGAGCAGCTGTCGCGTGACGAGGAAGGGAATGAGGATGTCCGCGAGCCGCGAGAACTCCCCGTGCCGGGCCACCAGATAGTTCTCGTGGCAGCCGTAGGAGTTTCCCGCCGAGTCGGTGTTGTTCTTGAAGAGATAGACGTCGCCCGCGATTCCCTCCTCGTGCAGGCGGCGTTCGGCGTCGACGAGCAGGCCTTCCAGAATGCGCTCGCCCGCCTTGTCGTGCGTGACCAGCTCGGTCACGTTGTCACATTCCGGTGTCGCGTATTCCGGATGTGACCCGACGTCAAGATAGAGGCGGGCGCCGTTCCGCAGAAAGACGTTGCTGCTGCGGCCCCATGAGACAACACGGCGGAAGAGGTAGCGCGCCACCTCGTCAGGCGACAGACGGCGCTGTCCCCTAAACGTGCACGTGACGCCGTACTCATTCTCCAGCCCGAAAATGCGGCGGTCCATGACTGAACATTACGCCTGATGCCCTGCGCTGAAACCGGGTTCGACGGCACCGTTTCGATCATTTTCCGATGAACCCGCAACGACCGCCGAATCAGCGGGGAGCACGAGTACCCGCGCCGTGGCCAGCAGGACAAGCAGAGCGGCGGCGCCCGCGGCGCCGGGAACGGCGAAGCCCCACACGGTCCCGCCCCACTCGACGACGGGGCCCGCCACCGCCGTGCCGAGCGACGCGCCGACCCCGAACGTCGTCACGAGCCAGGAGAACGCCTCGGTGACGGTGCCTCGCGGGGCATGCCGGTCGACGATGATGAACGCGCACGCGAGCGCGGGGGCGAGGAAGAGGCCGGCGACGGCAGCGAGCGCCGTCATGGCCACGGCCCCCGGCGTCAGCGTCAACGGCCAGTAGCACAGGGCCAGCAGGGCCACCAGGACGGTGAGGCGCTTCTCCGGGACGCCGGCCCACTGCCGCGCCCCGTACACGGAGCCGCCGACGAGGGCGCCGAGCCCGATCGCCGCCATCAGCCAGCCGTACACCGCGTCGCCGCCGTTTCCGTCGGCGTACGAGACACCGGCGACGGTGATGGAGCCGAGGGCCATGCCGATGAAGAGGAACGCGCCGAGCAGCGCGATGAGCCCGGGCGAGCGCAGCGCGCCGAGCCAGTGCGCCCCCCGGGGCGCCGAGCGCCACGCGCGCGAGGGCTGGGACACCACTACGGAGAGGGCACCGAGCACACCGATGGCGTTCACGACGAGCAGCGCGGCCTGCTCCGACCAGAGCGCCACGCAGCCCGTGACGAGCAGCGGTCCGACGGTGAACATGACCTCCTGGGCGATGGCGTCCATGGCGTACGCCGTGTGCACCTGTCCCTCCTTGCCGAGCACGCTCGGCCACAGTGCGCGCAAGCCCCCCTCCAGGGGCGGCGTGAAGAGACCCGCCACGCCCACGGACACGTACGCGAGAGCCAGTGAATCCGGACCGGTGAAGGCGAAGGCGGCCATGCCGAGGGCGGAGACGACCGCCGCGGGGAGTTGGATCCGCGGCTGTCCGCAGAGGTCCACCAGGCGGCCGAGCAGCGGCTGCCCCACCGCGTTGGCCACGCCGTACACCGCGGCGAGAGCGCCGGCCAGGCTGTAGGTCCCGCCCTCGGCGCGGATGAACAGCACGATGGCGATCGGGGCGGTCGCGTTCGGCAGCCGGCCCACCAGCGTGCCCGCGAGCAACCGTGCCGCGTATCTCGTCCGGAGGATCTCCGCATATCCGGCAGCCATGCTTCCCGCCCCTTCCCCCTGCACCGACGCGCCGAGGTTTTACGTATAACGTCTAGCGTCATACGTACCATGAGCGCTCACCGCGGGTCCATCCGGAAAACGCCCCCGCGGAGCCGACCGGGGAGGTACCAGGAGTGGCCGGGCCACAGCACGAGGCCGCGGGGCCACGCCCCACGAGCCGCGACGTCGCACGGGCCGCCGGGGTGTCCCAGGCCACCGTCTCCCTCGTGTTCGGCGACAAATGGCGCGGCCGGGTCGCCGAGCGCACCGCCGAGCGCGTACGGACCACCGCCCGCGAACTGGGCTACCGCCCCAACCTCGCGGCCCGCAACCTCCGCCTCGGCCGCACCAGGACAGCGCTCCTGGTCGTCCCCGCCCTCACCAACGAGTTCTTCGCCCGTGTCTACACCGGCGCCGCCCGCGTCGCCGCCGAGCACGGCTTCGGCGTCGTCCTCTACCCCTCCCCCGACGGCATCGGCCCCGCCCGCGATCCCTTCGACTCCAGCCGCGCCGCCCTCGACGGCATCCTCGCCTCCTCCATCGCCTCCGACGCGCTGGCCACCATCCAGGGCGACGAACTCCCCCTGGTCATGCTCGACAGCGATCCGGCGGGCAGCCTCGGCGCGGCCACCGTCAACCTCGACATCGGCGACGGCATGCGCCAGGCGACCGAGCACCTCCTCGCCCTGGGCCACCGCGAATTCCTGCATCTCGCCGCCGGAGTCGACTCCTGGACCTTCGACGTGCGCTCCGAGGCCCTCGCCACGGCGCTGAGGGGCACCGACGCGGCCGTACGCACCGTCCGGGCGCTCCTCACCGTCGACGACGCCCGCACGGCCGCCGAAGCCGCCCTCCGCGCCCCCGGGCCCCGCCCCACCGCACTCGTCTGCGACGACGACATCCTCGCCGCCGGCGCCTGCAAGGCGGCCCGCCGCCTCGGCCTGCGCGTGCCCGAGGACCTCTCGGTGACCGGCTTCGACGACCTCACCCTGGCGACCGCCGTGGAACCCGAACTCACCACCGTGCGGCTGCCGGCCGAACGGTTCGGCGAACACGGCATGACGTCCCTGCTCGCCGTCCTGGACGG
This sequence comes from Streptomyces longisporoflavus, assembly GCF_014649775.1. GTDB lineage: Bacteria > Actinomycetota > Actinomycetes > Streptomycetales > Streptomycetaceae > Streptomyces > Streptomyces longisporoflavus. Next base: position 149,194 of record NZ_BMTR01000009.1, read on the forward strand.
GCGCACGCCCCGGACCGACACCCTCCCCGTCGAACTGGTGATCCGCGGCTCGACGGCCCCCGCCGCCCGCTGACCCCTACACGCACGCGTGCGCCCTCTGTCCCGGCCGCAGGGCCGGGACAGAGGGCGCACGACAAATCCGGACTACTCCTGGCCGGACCCCGATTCGGCTTCCGGCTCCTCGTTGTCGGACGCGGCGTCCGTGGGCGCCGACGCGCCGCCTTCGAGCAGCCGCGCGAGCTGCCGTCCGACGATCCGCTTGAACTTCCGCTGCTGCGGCCTCGTACGGTCGAGGACCGCCACCTCGAGCCGCTCCGCGGGGATCTCCCGCTCGGTGCCGTTGGTGTCACGGGACAGCGACTGCACGGCCAGCTTCAGCGCCTCGGCGAGCGACATCCCGTCACGGTGCCGCTGATCGAGAAACGTGCTGATCTGTTCGGCATTGCCGCCGACCGCGACCGAGCCGTGCTCGTCCACGATCGAACCGTCATGCGGCAGGCGATAGATCTGATCGGCGTCCGCCGTGGCACCCACCTCGGCGACGACAAGCTCGACCTCGTACGGCTTCTCCGCCTGGCTCGAGAAGATCGTGCCGAGAGTCTGGGCGTAGACGTTCGCCAGACCACGGGCCGTCACGTCGTCACGGTCGTAGGTGTAACCTCGCAGGTCGGCATACCGCACGCCGCCGATGCGCAGGTTCTCGTACTCGTTGTATTTGCCGGCGGCCGCGAAGCCGATCCGGTCATAGATCTCGCTGAACTTGTGCAGCGCACGGGACGGGTTCTCGCCGACGAACACGATGCCATCGGCGAACTGCAGCACAACAAGGCTGCGACCACGGGCGATGCCCTTGCGGGCGTATTCCGCCCGGTCGGCCATGGCCTGCTGGGGTGAGACATAGAACGGCGTCGACACCGGCTATCCGTCCCTTTCTGTCAGTGACTCAGTCAGTGGCGAATACGGATCGATCAGAGCAGCGAGGCCCGCGGGCCGTCGGGCTGCTCCAGGCGCCGCTCGAGGATCGAGCGGGCGATCTCGGAGGACTCGTCGTCCGTCAGCCTCCGGAACCCCTCGTCGGAGATCACGGTCACGATCGGATAGATCCGGCGAGCCACGTCCGGACCACCCGTCGCCGAGTCGTCGTCCGCGGCGTCGTACAACGCCTGGATGACGAGCGTCGTCGCCTGTTCCTCCGTCAGATCGCCGCGGTAGAGCTTCTTCATCGCACCACGCGCGAAGACCGAACCGGAGCCGGTGGCCGCGAAGCCGTGCTCCTCGGAACGGCCGCCCGTGACGTCGTAACTGAAGATGCGCCCCTTCTCGCGGTCCACGTCGTACCCGGCGAAGAGCGGGACAACGGCCAGGCCCTGCATGGCCATTGCCAGGTTCGACCGGATCATCGTGGAGAGACGGTTCGCTTTGCCCTCCAGGGAGAGCGTGGCTCCCTCGACCTTCTCGAAGTGCTCGAGCTCCAGCTGGAAGAGCTTGACCATCTCCACGGCGAGACCGGCGGTGCCGGCGATGCCGACCGCCGAGTACTCGTCGGCCGGGAAGACCTTCTCGATGTCGCGCTGGGCGATGACATTGCCCATGGTCGCCCGCCGGTCACCGGCGAGCACCACGCCACCGGGGAACGTCACCGCGACGATCGTCGTGCCGTGCGGCGCCTCGATCACACCCTGCGTGGCCGGCAACTGCCGGTTGCCCGGCAGGATCTCGGGCTGGTGCTCGGACAGGAAGTCCATGAAGGACGAGGACCCGGGCGTCAGGAAGGCAGCCGGTAGACGCCCGGTGCTACGAGTGTTGGCTTCCACGCGTTTCCTTCCACGTATGCGGCCGCACGGCGGACGGTGTCGGGATGGACCCCCAACTTGCCGATGGCCGGATTGCAGTTGAAGCACAGTACGTCAGGGACCCTACCCGCCTCTTGGCGGTGATCCACATGTGCGGCCGAGGCGCTTGGGCGGCGGCCCGGCAATCCGTCACGCATTGCCGGCACCGCACATGGCCTCGCCCGTCATGCCCGTTATTGCCCGCCCTTTTGCACGAAGGACCGGACAAAGTCCTCGGCGTTCTCTTCGAGCACGTCGTCGATCTCGTCCAGGACGGAGTCCACGTCGTCGCTCAGCTTCTCCTGGCGCTCCTTGAGGTCCTCGGAACCCTGTGCTTCCGCTGCCTGCTCCTCGACCTCCTCGGTGGAACGCGTCGCCTTCTGCTGTCCGCCGCCGGTGTCCTTGGTCGCCATCTACCTCACCCCGCTCGTTCGGTTCGATGCACTTGATCAGACCCTATAAGCCAGGTCTGACATCGGCCCCGTAGTTACTGCAACGTCCGGGCACCACCTCGATGATTCCCACACGCCGGGTCTTTCAGCCTCCGGAGAGCACCCGTACCAGATCCTCTGCCGTGCGGCAGCGGTCCAGGAGCTCCTTCACGTGGTTCCGTGTCCCGCGCAGCGGCTCCAGTGTGGGCACACGCTGGAGGGAGTCGCGGCCCGGCAGGTCGAAGATGACCGAATCCCAGGAGGCCGCGGCCACGTCGTCCGCGTACTGCTCCAGGCAGCGGCCGCGGAAATACGCGCGCGTGTCCTCAGGAGGCTTCGTCTGGGCGCGTTCGACCTGAGGTTCCTCCAGGAGCCGCTTCATCTTGCCGCGGGCCACCAGACGGTTGTACAGGCCCTTGTCGGGCCGTACGTCCGCGTACTGCAGGTCGACCAGGTGCAGCCGGGCCGCGTCCCAGTCGAGGCTGTCACGGCGGCGGTAGCCCTCCATGAGCTCCCGCTTCGCCACCCAGTCGAGCTCTCCGGACAGGCTCATCGGGTCGCTCTCCAGACGGCCCAGAACGTCCTCCCAGCGGCTGAGGATGTCCTTGGTCTGCGCGTCGGCGTCCGAGCCGTAGCGCTCCTCCACGTACTTGCGGGCCAGCTCGAAGTACTCCATCTGGAGCTGTACAGCGGTGAGTGTTCGGCCGCTGCGGAGCGTGATGAGGCGCTTGAGCGTCGGGTCGTGGGAGACCTGGTGCAGGGTGCGCACGGGCTGGTCGACGGCGAGATCCACCGCGATGAAGCCGTCCTCGATCATGGCGAGGACCAGCGACGTGGTGCCGAGCTTGAGATAGGTCGAGATCTCGGAGAGGTTCGCGTCGCCGATGATGACGTGCAGACGGCGGTACTTCTCCGCGTCGGAGTGCGGCTCGTCCCGGGTGTTGATGATGGGCCGCTTGAGTGTGGTCTCCAGGCCCACCTCGACCTCGAAGTAGTCGGAGCGCTGGCTGAGCTGGAAGCCGTGTTCGTGGCCGTCCTGGCCGATGCCGACGCGGCCCGCGCCCGTGACGACCTGCCGGGAGACGAAGAACGGCGTCAGGTGGCGCACGATGTCCGAAAAGGGGGTTTCCCTTTTCATCAGATAGTTCTCGTGCGTGCCGTACGACGCGCCCTTGTTGTCGGTGTTGTTTTTGTAGAGGTGGATCGGCTGGGCGCCCGGCAACTGCGCGGCCCGCTCGGCCGCCTCCGCCATGATGCGTTCGCCGGCCTTGTCCCACAGGACGGCGTCCCAGGGATTGGTGACCTCGGGTGAGCTGTACTCGGGGTGCGCGTGGTCCACGTAGAGGCGCGCCCCGTTGGTGAGGATCACATTGGCGAGACCGATGTCCTCGTCCGTGAGCTGGCTGGCATCGGCGGTCTCACGAGCGAGGTCGAAGCCCCGTGCGTCCCGCAGGGGGTTCTCCTCCTCGAAGTCCCAGCGGGCGCGTCGCGCCCGGTGCATCGCCGCGGCGTAGGCGTTGACGATCTGGGACGAGGTGAGCATGGCATTGGCGTTCGGGTGGCCGGGGACGGAGATGCCGTACTCCGTCTCGATGCCCATTACTCGCCGTACGGTCATGCGGCCCTCCTTGCCCGGCGGCGCTCCCCTTCGGGAACGGCGCTCAAGTACCGCTGGTTCTCCGGTGCGTGTGCGGTGCCCGTCCCCGCACTGCGCGACTCGGCGGTACCGAAGAGCCTAGAGCGCCTTTGCGCTGGTGGGGAGATCATTGCCTTCATTGAAAAACAGACAGCTGCGGGTACCCGTGAAGGACACCCGCAGCCGCCCTGTCTTCTACAGGTACTGACCGGTGTTCGCCACCGTGTCGATGGAGCGTCCGGTGTCCGCGCCCTGCTTTCCGGTGACGAGCGTACGGATGTACACGATCCGTTCGCCCTTCTTGCCGGAGATGCGGGCCCAGTCGTCCGGGTTGGTGGTGTTGGGCAGGTCCTCGTTCTCCTTGAACTCGTCGATGCAAGCCTGCAGGAGGTGAGCGACCCTGATGCCCTTCTGGTCGGCGTCGAGGAAGGCCTTGATGGCCATCTTCTTGGCACGCCCGACGATGTTCTCGATCATGGCGCCGGAGTTGAAGTCCTTGAAGTACAGGACTTCCTTGTCGCCGTTGGCGTACGTCACCTCGAGGAAGCGGTTCTCCTCGGACTCCGCGTACATCTGCTCCACGACGGACTGGATCATGCCGTCCACGGTGGTGCGCCGGTCGGCGCTGTGTTCGGCGAGGTCGTCCGCGTGCAGCGGGAGCCGCTCGGTGAGGTACTTGGCGAAGATGTCCTTCGCCGCCTGGGCGTCCGGACGCTCGATCTTGATCTTCACGTCGAGACGTCCTGGCCGCAGGATCGCCGGGTCGATCATGTCCTCACGGTTGGAGGCACCGATGACGATGACGTTCTCCAGGCCTTCCACGCCGTCGATCTCGGCGAGCAGCTGGGGGACGATGGTGTTCTCCACGTCCGAGCTGACACCGGATCCGCGGGTGCGGAAGAGGGATTCCATCTCGTCGAAGAAGACGATGACGGGGGTGCCCTCGCTCGCCTTCTCCCTCGCACGCTGGAAGACCAGACGGATGTGGCGCTCGGTCTCGCCGACGTACTTGTTGAGGAGCTCGGGGCCCTTGATGTTGAGGAAGTAACTCTTCCCCGACGCCTGTCCGGTCACCTCGGCGACCTTCTTGGCAAGGGAGTTGGCGACGGCCTTCGCGATGAGCGTCTTGCCGCAACCGGGAGGCCCGTACAGCAGGACGCCCTTGGGCGGCCGCAGTTCGTGCTCCCTGAAGAGGTCCGGGTAGAGGTAGGGCAGTTCGACCGCGTCGCGGATCAGCTCGATCTGGTTGCCCAGACCACCGATCTGCTCGTAGCCGATGTCGGGTACCTCTTCGAGGACGAGTTCTTCGACCTCGCTCTTGGGAACCACTTCGTAGACGTAGCCGGAACGGGGTTCGAGCAGCAGTGCGTCGCCGGGACGGATGGTGACGTCGAGGAGTGGTTCGGCGAGCCGGACCACCCGCTCCTCGTCGGTGTGCCCGACCACCAGGGCGCGCTCGCCGTCCTCGAGGATCTCCTTGAGGGTGACGATGTCGCCCACGCTCTCGTACTCCATGGCCTCGACCACGTTGAGCGCTTCGTTGAGCATTACTTCCTGGCCGCGCCTGAGCTCTTCGAGCTCCACGCCCGGGCTGACGTTCACCCGGAGCTTGCGGCCCCCGGTGAAGATGTCGGCCGTGCCGTCCTCGTTCGCCTCGAGGAAGACTCCGAAGCCGGCCGGCGGCTGCGCGAGCCGGTCGACTTCCTCCTTGAGGGCCACGATCTGGTCGCGGGCCTCACGGAGCGTGTTGGCGAGCCGCTCGTTCTGCGCGGACACGCCGGCCAGATTTGTCTGCAGCTCGACGATCCGCTCTTCGAGAATTCTCGTATGCCGCGGAGAGTCGGCGAGCTTGCGTCGCAGGACGGCGATTTCCTGCTCGAGATAGGCAACCTGACCGGCGGGGTCCTCAGACCCTCGTCCCGGCCGGATGCCGCGGTTGATGTCGTCGTCGTGGGCTGCCACGGTCCTCACCTCCTCCAAGGGGAGCTGGACGCTTCCAGACCCTACCTGGGTGGGTGTCGATTGAAACCCCTAGATCACAAAGACGGTCGAGGTGTGTCCGATCTTCACCCTTGCGCTCTCCCTCACATCAGGGGGATACCCACCCAACAACATCGGAAAGCGGGCGGTTGTATCGTCGAAGCGTTCAACACCCGTCAGAGCTGGCCCGACTTGCCCGCAAGTCGATGGCTCGACGCAGCGATCGGCAGGAGAGATGACCGTGCAGAACGAGGCTGGGGCCGACCCCGAGGGCCGCGATCTCCTTGAGGTCTGGATCGACCAGGACCTCTGTACCGGCGACGGCATCTGCGCGCAGTACGCGCCCGAGGTCTTCGAGCTGGACATCGACGGCCTTGCCTACGTGAAGAGCGGCGACGACGAGCTCCTGCAGACGCCGGGCGCCACAACACCCGTTCCGCCGACGCTTCTGCGTGACGTGGCGGACTCGGCCAAGGAGTGCCCCGGGGACTGCATCCACGTGCGCCGCGTTTCGGACAGTGTGGAGGTCTACGGCCCCGACGCGGCATGACGCCGTGACCGGGCCGCGAACAAGGGCCTGTACCCGCCGGTCGACGGCGGGTACAGGCCCTTGTTCATTGCCTTTCGGGTCACACGCTGTGCGCTCCGGCCGGCGCGGACCGCGCGAACGTGCCGTCCTTCCACTGCCACTTGGCCTCATCCTTCAGGTCCGGGCAGCAGCTGGGCACGTCCGGTGACGAGTACCCGTGGAGTGTGGCGGTGATCACGCCCGCGCGTACGGCGAAGTCGCTGACGTTCTGACGGTCCTTGGGGTCGACGAGGGTGGCGACGACCCGGGACTTGCCACCCGTCGCGCGCGTGACGACGTACACGCCGTCGGGCGGTGTGCCGGAACCGGCGGCGCAGTGCACCACGGCCACGGTCTCGGGGGAACCGTCCCCGTCGAGGTCTCCGGTGGCCTTCTTCTTGACCACGGGTTTCACGTTGCCGCAGGTGATGGGGTACGTGACGGCGGCCGCGTCCGGAGGCGGCGCGGGGGCCGCCGCCGCGGTCCTGCCGGACGGACCGGAGCCCGCCTGTGCGGCGTTCGCGGGGTCGGGCTGCAGGAAGGACGAGCCCGCGATGACGGCGGCGAGCGCGGCCGCTGTGGCCAGCCAGTGGATGGGGCGGGTGGAGTTGTGTGCCAGTTCCGGGACGGCTGGGTGCTGCACGAGGAGTGTCTCCTGTGAGGGCTGTGCCGGTGGGGGAGGTGGCCAGCATCGTGCCATACCTCACAGTGAGGCGGAACACCGGGGCCGGTGAACGAAAAGGCGCCGCCGCCGAGTTCCCCGTTCGAAGTGGGGAACTCGGCGGCGGCGCCCGTGCGTTCATCGGTTGTACGCGGATGCCGGCACCCGCGGCGCCGTCAGCGCTCGGCGCGGGGTGTGCCGCCGTCGGCGTTCGGGCCCGTGTAGTCGTCGCCGTAGGCGCCCTTGGAGGGGCGGCGACGGCGCATGGGCGGCTCAACGCCGTCCGCGAGGCGGCGGGCGGTGAGCAGGAAGCCGGTGTGCCCGATCATGCGGTGGTCGGGGCGGACGGCGAGGCCCTCGACGTGCCAGTTGCGGATCATCGATTCCCAGGCGGTCGGCTCGTTGAAGCCGCCGATCTCGCGGATGGACTCGACGGTCCGTGCGAGCTGGGTGGTGGTCGCCACGTAGCAGCAGAGGATGCCGCCGGGGACGAGCGCCTTGGAGACGACGTCCAGGCACTCCCAGGGGGCGAGCATGTCGAGGATGACGCGGTCGACGTCGGTGTCGCTCAGGTTGTCCTGGAGGTCGCCGACGGTGAGCTGCCAGGCGGGGTGCGGGGCGCCGAAGTAGCGCTCCACGTTCTGCCGGGCGATCTCGGCGAAGTCCTCGCGGCGCTCGTACGAGTGCAGCATCCCCTCGTCGCCGATGGCGCGCAGGAGGAAGCTGCTGAGCGATCCCGAGCCCACCCCCGCCTCGACGACGCGGGCGCCGGGGAAGATGTCGGCGAAGGCCAGGATCTGCCCCGCGTCCTTGGGGTAGACCACGGCGGCGCCGCGGGGCATGGACAGGACGTAGTCGGGGAGCAGGGGGCGCAGCGCGAGGTAGGCGACGTTCCCCGTGGTGCGGACAACGCTGCCCTCGGGAGCGCCGATCAGCTCGTCGTGGGGGAAGGAACCCTTGTGGGTGTGGAAGTTCTTCCCGGCCTCGAGCGTGAACGTGTAGTGGCGGCCCTTGGGGTCGGTCAGCTGAACCTGGTCCCCGACCTTGAAGGGCCCGCGTCGGCGGGCGGCACCGGTCGGTTCGGACATGTGAACAGCCTACCGGCCCCCGCGGGGCCCGGAGACCAGGGTGCGGCCGTCAGCTGGGGCGGGCCATGGCCTTGACGAAGGCGCGCTCCACGTCGGTGGCGGAGAGCACTCCGTAGATCTCGCCGGACGCCTCGACCACGAGGTACTCCGTGGCGGGCGTCGCCCGGAGCGTGTCGAGGAGCTCCTCGCCGGCGAGCTCGGCGGAGATCCGCATGCCCTCCGTGATGTCCTGGGCGAGACCGCTGACGGTGACCCAGGGGCGGCGGTGCTCGGGCACGCCGACGATGGCCGCCTCGCGGACCACGGACATCGGGTCGCCGTCGGCGTCGACCACGACCAGGGCGCGGGCCCCGGCGTCGTTGGCGCGGCGCAGCGCCTCGGAGAGCGGCGTGGCGGATTCGACGGGGACGGCGCGGCGGGTCAGGGCGCGGGCGCGGAGCTCGGGCAGGTGTTCGCGCAGGCGGGCCATGCGGAGGCTGTTTCCGGCGCCGGTCCAGATGATCGCGGCGAGGATGGCGGCAAGCAGGGCGTCCGTGACGGTGTCCATGCCGCCGATTTCCTGCGTCTCGCCGCCGAGCGCGCCGGACTGGTTGAGGATGGGCAGGCCGATGAGGACGGAGATGGCGAGCGCGCGGCCGACCCAGGCGGCGGCGACGGTGCCGCTCATGGGCTTGCCGGTGATCTTCCAGACGACGGCGCGGAGCATGCGGCCGCCGTCCAGGGGCAGGCCGGGCAGGAGGTTGAAGACGGCGACGATGAGGTTCGAGATCATCAGTCCGGCGAGCAGGACGCCGGGTACGGTGCCGGGCTCCACCAGGCGCATGGCCCCGTAGAAGAGGCCGGCGAGCACGAGGGAGAGCAGCGGGCCGACGAAGGCCAGGACGAACTCGCGTCCCGGCGTCTCGGACTCCTTCTCGATCTCCGAGACGCCGCCGAAGAACTGCAGCTGGATGCGGCGCACCGGCAGCTTGTAGCGCAGGGCGACGACGGTGTGCGCCAGTTCGTGGACGAGCACGGAGGCGTAGAAGGCGACGGCGAAGAAGAGGGAGACGAGGTAGCGGGCGGCGCCGAGTTCGGGCAGGACGCGGTCGAGCTGGCCGCCGAAGACCCAGGTGATGAGGGCGGCGACGAGGAACCAGCTGGGTGCCACGTACACGGGCACGCCGAAGGGGCGCCCCATGAGCAGCCCTCCCCCGGGCCCCTTCTTCCCGTCGGGCGGCGGTGTCTTCGGGGCGGGGCCGTGGGTGGCGTGCGCGTACTGGGGGTGGGTGTCGTTCGTTGTCGTCCCCGGCGTGTCGTGCGGGGGCTGTGGGGTCTGCGGAGGCCGGGAGGCCTGCGGGGCCTTGGTGAGGCGGTCGGCGTCCCCGCCGGGTTCGCCCCCGGGGCGCGTCGCCTCCCCGCCGTTTCCGGACCCGGCAGTGCCGGCGGCGCCATCGGCACCGGCCGTGCTGCCGGTGGCCGCACCGCTCCCGGAGCCGGCCGTGTCCGCCGGACGTGGCGTTTCGGGGTGGCCGGAGCCGTCGGCGGCATCCGGCCGCCGACCGTCCGTCCCGTCGGGCTGCGGCCTGCCGCTCCCGGCGCTCTCGTCCACGATGTCCCCTTGTTCGAAGCGTCCCTCGCCCCTGTCCGGCGCGGTACACGCACGATCATGCAGGGCGAGAGGGTCTGCCGTCGATGGTATGCGGCCGTTGTCAGTGGCGGGTCGTAGGGTCTTACCTCATGGAAACAAGCACCGACGGTGCCGTGACGGCCGCGCGTCCGGCGTCTCTTTCGCCCTCGCGCGCCAGTGACTTCATGCAGTGTCCGCTGCTCTACCGGTTCCGGGTGATCGACAAGCTGCCCGAGAAGCCGAGCGAGGCGGCGACCCGCGGCACGCTGGTGCACGCCGTCCTTGAGCGGCTCTTCGACGCGCCCGCGGGCGAGCGGACGGCGACGAGCGCCAAGTCGCTGATCCCTGGCCAGTGGGACCGGCTGCGCGAGGCCAGACCGGAGCTGACGGAGCTGTTCGCGGGCGACGAGCAAGGGGAGCGGCTCGCGCGCTGGCTCGCGGACGCGGAGAAGCTGGTCGAGCGGTGGTTCACCCTGGAGGACCCCACCCGCCTCGAGCCCGCCGAGCGTGAGCTGTTCGTGCAGGCGGAGCTGGAGTCGGGCCTGAAGCTGCGCGGCATCATCGACCGCGTGGACGTGGCGCCCACCGGCGAGGTGCGGATCGTCGACTACAAGACGGGCAAGGCCCCGCGCCCCGAGTATTCCGAGGGCGCGCTCTTCCAGATGAAGTTCTACGCCCTGGTGGTGTGGCGTCTGAAGGGTGTCGTCCCGCGCCGTCTCCAGCTCGTCTATCTGGGCAGCGGCGACGTCATCACGTACGACCCGAGGATCGAGGACCTGGAGCAGGTCGAGCGGAAGCTGCACGCGCTGTGGGAGGCGATCACGCTCGCCACCGAGACGGGTGACTGGCGGCCGCGGCCGACGAAGCTCTGCGGCTGGTGCGACCACCAGGCCGTATGTCCGGAATTCGGCGGGACTCCCCCGCCGTACCCCCTTGCGGTGAGGGTGCCCGAGTCCGAGGAGGGCACGCAGGGCAGAATGGCCCCGGGCTAGCGAAGGAGAGTTACGTGGCGATCCGTGTCCTACTGGTCGATGACCAGCCACTGCTGCGCACCGGGTTCCGGATGATCCTGGAGGCCGAGCAGGACGTCGCGGTCGTCGGGGAGGCCGGGGACGGCCTGCAGGCTCTCGACCAGGTGCGGGCACTGCAGCCGGACGTGGTCCTGATGGACATCCGTATGCCGAGGATGGACGGTGTCGAGGCGACCCGGCAGATCACCGGGCCCGGCCGGGACGGACCGGCGAAGGTCCTCGTCCTGACCACTTTCGACCTCGACGAGTACGTGGTGGAGGCGCTGCGCGCGGGGGCCAGCGGCTTCCTGCTCAAGGACGCCCCGGCGAATGAACTGGTGCAGGCGATCCGCGTGGTCGCGTCCGGCGAGGCGATGCTCGCGCCGAGCATCACCCGCAGGCTCCTCGACAAGTACGCCGGGCATCTCCCCTCGGGCGACGAGCCGGTGCCGGACACCCTGCACACGCTCACCGAGCGGGAGGTCGAGGTCCTCAAGCTGGTGGCGCGCGGCCTGTCGAACGCGGAGATCGCGGCGGACCTGTTCGTGAGCGAGACGACCGTCAAGACACATGTGGGCCATGTGCTCACGAAGCTGGGGCTGCGCGACCGCGTGCAGGCCGCGGTGTACGCGTACGAGAGCGGTCTGGTGCGCCCCGGCGCCCAGTAGTACCGGTACAGCAGGACACCGGGTAGTACCGGTGCGGCAGGACAGATGAAGGCGGCCACCCCTCCGGGAGGGGTGGCCGCCTTCATGCATGTCGGTCAGGCCTTGCTGAGCTCCCAGAAGCGGAACACCGTCGACGCGTCGAGGCACGACTCCACGCCGTACACGTCGTCGCTGATGACCGCGTACTGCTTGGCCTGCCAGACCGGCAGGATCGGCAGCTCGTCGGCGACGATGTCCTGGAGCTTCGAGTAGTCCCCGTCGGTCCTGGTGCGGTCCGTCTCGGCGGCGGTGCCGGGGATGATCTTCCCGGTGATCTCGCTGTTGCGGTAGTTGTTGTCCAGGACGTTGCCCTTGCCGAAGAAGGGCTGCGTGAAGTTGTCCGGGTCCGGGTAGTCCGGCACCCAGCCCTTGACGTACACGCCGTACTTCCCGGACTTGATGTCCCGCTCGTACTGGCCGAACGCGACCGACTTGACCTCGGCGTCGAAGAGGCCGCTCGCGTTGAGCTGCTTGGCGATCGCCTTCATCTCCTGGTCGGTCGCCGGGCCGTAGCGCGAGGGCGTGGACCAGAGCGTGAGCTTGACCTTGCCGGTCAGGCCCTCCGCGCGCAGGGCGGCGGCGGCCTTGGAGCGCTGCGGGCGGGCGCCGTAGGTGTCGAAGAAGGCGGTGTTGTGGCCGCCGATGCCGGCCGGGACGATCGAGTACAGCGGCGTGGCCGTGTCCCGGTAGACGTCCTGGACCAGGGCGTCACGGTCGAGGAGGTAGGCCATGGCCTTGCGGACGCCCAGCTTGCCCGCGACGGGGTCCTTCATGTTGAAGACCAGGTGCTGGACCTCGGCGCTCGTTCCCTCGACGACGTCGATGCCCTGGCTGGCGTCGGAGGTGTCCTGCTCGATCTCCGCGATGTCGTGGGCGGCGAGACCTCGGTACGCGATGTCGATCTCGTCGTTCAGGAGCGCCTTCTTCAGGCCCTTCTGGTCGTCGTGGAAGAACTTGAGGGTGACGCCCTTGTTCTTCACCTTGGCGGTGCCCTTGTAGTCGGGGTTGACCGAGAAGACCGCCTGACCGTCGTCGAACGAGTCGAGCTTGTACGGCCCCGAGCCCGTGGCCTGGCCGTCCTCGCGCAGCCCGTCCATGTCGTACGACGCGTGGTCGACGATGGATCCCGCACCGGACGCGATCTTGCTGGGGAAGGTGGCGTCGGCGTACTTGAGCTTGAAGACGACCTTCTTGGCGCTCGGTGTCTCGACGCGGTCGAGCATCGGGAACATGAGCGCCGGTCCGGCGTCGTCATTGATCTTCATCATGCGGTCGAAGGAGTACTTGACGTCCTTCGAGGTCAGTGCGTTGCCGTTGCTGAACTTCAGGCCGTCGCGCAGCGTGCACTCGAAGACTCTGGTCTTCGAGCCGGTGAAGCCGCACTCCTTGGCGGCCTCGGGCTGCGGCTCCGTGGCCCCGTTGGGGAAGCTCATCAGGGACTGGAAGACGTTGTTGAACAGGAGCCATGACCCCGGGTCATAGCCGGATGCCGGGTCGGTGGCCAGGACGTCGTCCGACATCCCCATCACCACCGCGTCCTCGTTCTCCCCCGCGCCACCCGTTTCCGTGCCGCAGCCGGTGAGCAGGGCGGCGGCCAGCCCTCCCGTAAGGGGGAGGGCCAGCCACTGGTTACGCAAATTCACGAACGTGCCTTGTCGTTGATGTGTATCGGTGGAGCGAAGCCCGGCGGGGCGTACAACGGTGTGCGCGGAGGTCAGCCGCTCACACCGCGGCCGAGCTCCCACAGCTGGAGGTTCGAGGAGGAGTTGAGCGCCCACTCGACACCCGTGATGTCGTCCCGGGCCGCGAGGTACTGCTTGCCCTGCCAGAGGGGAAGCACCGGCACGTCCTCGGCGACGATGTCCTGGACCTTCTTGATGCTCTTGGAGGCGGTGAGCCGGTCCGCCTCACGACGCGAGTGCGGCAGCAGCTCGTCGTTGATCGTGCTGTTCACGTACGGCGAGCCGAGGATGTTGTCCTTGTCGAGGAACGGCGTGAGGAAGTTGTCGGCGTCGGGGAAGTCGGGGAACCAGCCCATGCCGTAGACGTCGTACGCGCCCTTCTGCTCGGCGGGGCGGAAGGTGTTCCAGTCCGTGCCCTTGATCGACACGTCGAACAGGCCGCTCGCGTTGAGCTGCTTCTGCAGGAGCTGGAACTCCTTCTTGGTGCCCGGGCCGTAGTGGTCCGTCGTGTAGTGCAGGGTGAGCTTGACCGGCGTGCTGATGTCGGCCTTCTGCAGCAGTGTGCGGGCCTTGGTCTCGCTCGGGTCGTTGTACTGGTTGAAGAACGAGTTGGTGTGGCCCGTGATCGTGGCCGGCACCAGGGAGTAGAGCGGCTCGGCCGCGTCGCCGTAGACGCCGGCCGCGAGGGCGCCGCGGTCGACGAGCTGCGCGATGGCCTGGCGGACCGCCTTGGACTTGACGGTGGTGGCGTCCGTGTTGAAGCCGAGGTAGCGGATCTCGAGGCCGGGCGTCTCGACCAGCTCGATGTTGTCGCTCGTGTCTTCCTTGAGCGTCTTGATCTGCTCGGGCGACATGGTGCGCGTCATCATGTCGAGGTCGCCGCTCTCCAGGGCCTTGCCCATGGCGTCGGCGGACTCGTAGGTGCGCATCTCGACTTTGTCGTTCTTGGGCTTGAGAACACCCTTGTAGTTGGGGTTCTTGGAGAACGTTGTCTTGACGAGCTTGTTGCCCTCGACCTCTTGCTTGGCGGTGTACGGGCCCGAGCCGTCCAGGTCGAAACCGTCGCGCAGCTTGTTCTTCGCGTAGTGGTCCGAGCTGACGATGCCCGCGATGGGCGTGGCCAGCTTGTACGGGAAGGTCGCGTCGGGGCTCTTGAGGTGGAAGACGACGCTGCGGTCGCCCTCGGTCTCGATCGCGTCGACGTTGGACACCATGCCGGCGGAGCCGCTGGGGTCCTTGATCTTCATGTCCCGCACCCGCTCGATGGAGAACTTCACATCGGCCGCGGTCAGCGGCTCACCGTCGGCGAACTTCAGGTCCTTGCGCAGCGTGCACTCGTAGCGCTCGTTGCCGGTGTCGGTGAAGCCGCACTTCTCGGCGGCGTCGGGCTCCGGCTCGCCGCCGCCGCGCGGGGCGGCCATCAGCGTCTGGACCGTCTGGCGCACGACGTTCCAGGAACCCGCGTCATAGGCGTAGGCCGGATCGAAGGGCGCCGGTATCTCGGGTGAGGTGGCGAACCGGTCCGTGGTGCCGACGGTGATCGCGTCGTCTCCCCCGTCGTCGCCCGCCCCTCCGCAGGCCGCGAGCGCCGAAGCGAGCAGACCTACGACGGCCGGCAGCACCAAAGTCTTACGGTTCATGCTCGACGTTCTCCAGAGCTGTTGGTCCCGTCCGGACCGACAACGAGGGGTGGGGTCAGTTCGGTCCGTGGGGTGTGGCGATGTTCTCGCGAAGACATTAGTCCGCGCCGCCAGGCGGGCCGGTAAGCACCGGAGTTGACCCCCCATCACACAGCGAAACCGGGCGCGGACGCACCGATACCCCGACACGGGAAGGTTTCGTGAGGTTCCCCTTAATCAGGACACAACGCCACCGAACAACTCGCGCAAATCGCCACTCCCGCACAGCCCCGATCGACTGTCGACCCCCCTTGGAGTGGGAAAGGTCACATCTTCAACCGTTCAGCGCTTTCCGGCCATCAGGCCTTGCAGGAAAGGCAGGTCGACGTGTTCGAGGGTCGGCACGATGGTTCTGCCCGCCGCCGGGGCGATGGGCGCGACGGACGGCACCGCGACGACACGGCAGCCCGCCGCCTCGGCCGCCGCGACACCGGTCGCGGTGTCCTCGATGACGGCACATCTGGCCGGTTCCGCGCCCACTCCGGCCGCCGCGAGGAGGTAGGGGTCGGGGTGCGGCTTGGTCCTGGTCACCTCGTCGCCCGCGATGGTCAGCGCGAAGTGGTGGGAGCCGATCGAGTCGAGCACGCGGTCGATGATGCGCCGGTGCGAGGCGGAGACCAGGGCCATGGGCACCTCGTGCGCGGCGAGCTCGGCAAGGAGCCTCGCGGCCCCCGGCATCAGCGGCAGGGCGCGCCCGATGCGCTCCTCGAAGCCGTCGTTGAGCAGCACGGTCAGCTCGGGGACCGTGATGTCGGCGCCGGTGGACTCGATGAGGAAGGCGGCGCTGCGCGTCATGGGGCCGCCGACGACCACATCACGCCAGGCCTCGTCGAGTCTGTGGCCCAGTGCGGCGAACACCGCGACCTCCGCGTCCCACCAGAATCCCTCGGTGTCCACGAGGGTTCCGTCCATGTCGAGGAGGACCGCCTGCAGGTCGCTGCCTTCGGCCGTTCGGGTATCGAGCGCGGGAACCGTACTGGTCATCCGGGCACACCTCCATGAGGGACGGAAAGGCCGGTTGCGCCCTTTTGACAGGGTTGGCAACCGGCCTGCACTGGACCGACAAGTGTACGACTTGCCCGCTCAGCGCGCGTTGAAGTATTTCGCCTCGGGGTGGTGGATGACGATCGCGTCCGTGGACTGCTCCGGGTGCAGCTGGAACTCCTCGGAGAGCTGCACGCCGATCCGCTCCGGCTCAAGGAGCTCGGCGATCTTCGCGCGGTCCTCCAGGTCGGGGCAGGCGCCGTAGCCGAGCGAGAAGCGCGCGCCGCGGTACTTCAGGGCGAACATGTCCTCGACGTCGGCGGGGTCCTCGCCGCCGAAGCCGAGCTCGGCGCGCACCCGCGCGTGCCAGTACTCGGCGAGCGCCTCGGCCAACTGCACGGACAGGCCGTGCAGTTCGAGGTAGTCGCGGTAGGAGTCGGCGGCGAAAAGCTCGGCCGTGGCCTCGCCGATCTTCGAGCCGACGGTGACGACCTGCAGGCCGACCACGTCGGTCTCGCCGGACTCCTGCGGGCGGAAGTAGTCCGCGAGGCACAGGCGCCGGCCGCGGCGCTGGCGCGGGAAGGAGAAGCGGGTGCGCTCGTTGCCCTGGTCGTCCAGGATGATCAGGTCGTCGCCCTTGGAGACGCAGGGGAAGTAGCCGTGCACGACGGCCGCCTCCAGCATGTTCTTGGTGTGCAGCTCGTCCAGCCAGCCGCGCAGCCGGGGCCGCCCCTCGCTCTCCACCAGCTCCTCGTACGAGGGCCCGTCACCCGTCCGGGCCTGTTTGAGGCCCCACTGGCCCTTGAACAGGGCGCCCTCGTCCAGCCAGGAGGCGTACTCCTTGAGCTGGATGCCCTTGACGACGCGGGTGCCCCAGAACGGCGGGGTGGGGACGGGGTTGTCGGTGGAGACGTCCGAGCGCGCGGGGCCCTCGTCCTCGGTGACCTCCAGGGCCGGGGTGTCCCGCTTGGCCACGCGGCGCTGCTTGAGCTCGGGCAGCGTGGCGCCGGGGACGCCGCGCTTGACCGCGATGAGGGCGTCCATCAGGCGCAGCCCCTCGAAGGCGTCGCGGGCGTAGCGGACCTCGCCCTCGTAGATCTCGTGGAGGTCCTGCTCGACGTACGCGCGGGTGAGCGCGGCGCCGCCGAGGATCACCGGGAAGTCGGCGGCCATCTTGCGCTGGTTGAGCTCCTCCAGGTTCTCCTTCATGATCACGGTCGACTTCACCAGGAGGCCGGACATGCCGATCACGTCGGCGCGGTGCTCGGCGGCGGCGTCCAGGATCGCGGCGACCGGCTGCTTGATGCCGAGGTTGACGACGTTGTAGCCGTTGTTGGACAGGATGATGTCGACGAGGTTCTTGCCGATGTCGTGGACGTCGCCGCGGACGGTGGCCAGGACGATGGTGCCCTTGCCCTCGGAGTCCGACTTCTCCATGTGCGGTTCGAGGTGGGCGACGGCGGTCTTCATGACCTCGGCGGACTGCAGCACGAAGGGCAGCTGCATCTGGCCGGATCCGAACAGCTCGCCGACGACCTTCATGCCCTCAAGGAGGGTGTCGTTGACGATGTCGAGCGCCGGGCGGGTCAGCAGGGCCTCGTCGAGGTCGGCGTCCAGGCCGTTCTTCTCGCCGTCGATGATGCGCCGCTTGAGGCGCTCGTCCAGCGGCAGGGCCATGAGCTCCTCGGCCTTGCCCGCCTTCATGGACTTCATGTTGACGCCCTCGAAGAGCTCCATGAGCTTTTGCAGGGGGTCGTAGCCCTCTTCGCGGCGGTCGTAGATCAGGTCGTGGGCGACCTTGACCTGCTCCTCGTCCAGGCGCGCGATCGGCAGGATCTTGGAGGCGTGCACGATCGCCGAGTCCAGGCCCGCCTTGACGCACTCGTCGAGGAAGACGGAGTTCAGGACGACGCGGGCGGCCGGGTTGAGACCGAAGGAGATGTTCGACAGGCCCAGGGTGGTCTGCACGTCCGGGTGGCGGCGCTTGAGCTCGCGGATCGCCTCGATGGTGGCGATGCCGTCGCCGCGGGACTCCTCCTGGCCGGTGCAGATGGTGAAGGTCAGGCAGTCGATGAGGATGTCCGACTCGTGGATGCCCCAGTTGCCGGTCAGGTCGTCGATGAGCCGCTCGGCGATGGCGACCTTGTGCTCGGCGGTGCGGGCCTGGCCCTCCTCGTCGATGGTCAGCGCGATCAGCGCGGCGCCGTGCTCCCTGGCGAGTGCGGTGACCTTCGCGAAGCGGGACTCGGGGCCGTCGCCGTCCTCGTAGTTGACGGAGTTGATGACGGCACGGCCGCCCAGCTTCTCCAACCCGGCCTGGATGACCGGCAGTTCGGTGGAGTCCAGGACGATGGGCAGGGTGGAGGCGGTGGCGAAGCGCCCGGCGAGCTCCGCCATGTCCTGGACGCCGTCGCGGCCGACGTAGTCGACGCACAGGTCGAGCATGTGCGCGCCCTCGCGGATCTGGTCGCGGGCCATCTCCACACAGTCGTCCCAGCGGCCCTCCAGCATGGCCTCGCGGAACTTCTTCGAGCCGTTGGCGTTCGTGCGCTCGCCGATGGCCAGGTAGGAGGTGTCCTGGCGGAAGGGCACGGTCTGGTAGAGCGAGGCGGCGCCCGGCTCGGGGCGCGGCTCGCGGCGGACCGTCTCCATGCCGCGCACGCGCTCGACGACCTGGCGCAGGTGCTCGGGGGTCGTGCCGCAGCAGCCGCCGACCAGGGAGAGGCCGTATTCGCGTACGAAGGTCTCCTGGGCGTCGGCAAGCTCCGCCTCGGTCAGCGGGTAGTGGGCGCCGTTCTTGCCCAGGACCGGCAGGCCCGCGTTGGGCATGCAGGAGATCGGCACGCGCGAGTGGCGGGCGAGATAGCGCAGGTGCTCGCTCATCTCGGCCGGGCCCGTGGCGCAGTTCAGGCCGATCATGTCGATGCCGAGCGGCTCCAGGGCGGTGAGCGCGGCGCCGATCTCCGAGCCGAGCAGCATCGTGCCGGTGGTCTCGACGGTGACCGAACAGATCAGCGGGAGGTTCGCGCCGGTGGCGTCCAGGGCGCGGCGGGCGCCGAGGATCGCGGACTTGGTCTGCAGCAGGTCCTGGGTGGTCTCCACCAGGAGGGCGTCGGCGCCGCCCGCGATCATGCCCTCGGCGTTGGTCTGGTAGGCGTCGCGAAGCACGGTGTACGGGGCGTGGCCCAGGGTCGGCAGCTTGGTGCCGGGGCCCATGGAGCCGAGGACCCAGCGCTGCTGCCCGGTCGACGCGGTGAACTCGTCGGCGACCTCGCGGGCGATGCGGGCGCCGGCCTCGGAGAGCTCGTAGTTCCGCTCGGGGATGTCGTACTCGCTCAGGGCGGCGAAGTTCGTGCCGAAGGTGTTCGTCTCGACGCAGTCGACGCCGACCGCGAAGTACTCCGCGTGGACCGAGCGGACGATGTCCGGGCGTGTCACGTTCAGGATCTCGTTACAGCCCTCGAGGTTCTGGAAGTCCTCGAGAGTGGGGTCCTGGGCCTGGAGCATCGTGCCCATCGCGCCGTCGGCCACCACCACGCGGGTGGCGAGGGCTTCGCGGAGGGCATCGGCTCGGGTTCCGTTCGAGCTGTTCGAGGAACCGGACGAGGGGGTAGGCAACGAGGCCATGAATGAGCTCCCAGAGGTGCGACGGCTGTCGGCTTTGCGCTTCGGAGGAAGGCGCACTCGGTCAGGGTAGCGGGACGAAGGTCGACAGCGCGCGAGTGTTCACGGGGCGGACGCCCCGCCCCCGTCCGCCCCCTCTTGAGGGGTGTGATTCGGTGCAGGACGGAAAACGGCGAGAAACACCGCTGCCCGCTCTGTCGCGGGAGGTCGACAACGACCGATAGTGTTCAGCATTGTCGAACGTTGGAGTCAGCGTTGGATCAGCGTTGGAGTCAGAGGGACGGAGGAAGGGGCTGCGATGGCACGCAACATCCAGTCGCTCGAGCGGGCTGCCGCGATGCTGCGGCTGCTCGCGGGCGGTGAGCGACGGCTCGGCCTCTCGGAGATCGCGTCCGCTCTTGGCCTCGCCAAGGGCACGGCCCACGGCATTCTGCGCACGCTGCAGGCGGAGGGCTTCGTCGAGCAGGACTCCGCGTCGGGCCGCTATCAGCTCGGCGCCGAGCTGCTGCGCCTGGGCAACAGCTACCTCGACGTGCACGAGCTGCGGGCCCGCGCCCTGGTGTGGACCGACGACCTGGCCCGCTCCAGCGGCGAGAGCGTCTATCTCGGCGTTCTGCACCAGCAGGGCGTTCTGATCGTGCACCACGTCTTCCGGCCCGACGACAGCCGCCAGGTCCTGGAGGTGGGGGCGATGCAGCCGCTGCACTCCACGGCGCTCGGCAAGGTGCTCGCCGCCTACGACCCGGTGGCGCACAGCGAGGCCGCGGAGGCCGACTGGCAGGCCTTCACCACGCGCACCCTGGTGGATCCCGAGGCCTTCGAGGGCATCCTGGATCTCACCCGCGCGCGGGGGTACGCCGCCGACGTCGAGGAGACGTGGGAGGGCATCGCCTCCGTCGCCGCGCCCATCCACGACCGGCGCCGCATGCCGGTCGGCGCCGTCGGCATCACCGGCGCCGTGGAGCGGGTCCGCAGGGACGGCGAGCTGCGCCCCGATCTGATCGCGGCCGTACGGGACTGCGCCCGCGCCGTGTCGCGGGACCTGGGCGCCGGGCGTTTCTAGGCCCGTCCGCCCCCAAGCCGACGCCGCCCGTCCGCCTCCGGCCGACGCCGCCCGCCCGCAGCCGCACGCGCCCCCTGCTCGACATGCAGGGGGCATTCTTCTGCGCGACGATCAATGCACCACATTTCGCCCGGCGGCGACCGCTGCCTCCACCGATAGCCCGAAACGATCAATAACGATCGTGTTTTCAATAACAGAACTCTTGACGGGCAAGTAACCACGGGGCGAGACTCGCGTCCATCGGTCGGCATTGTCGAACACCTACCGGCATTACGCGCTAGAGTGTGACAAGGCCAAGGGCCGGCAACGACCTCACCTGAGGTCGCGGACCACCGGAGGGACCCGGGGTTCGCCTTCCCCTGGACGAAGGACAAAGGAGTCGCGGGTGTCCAGCTCCGACATCTTCATCGGCGAGACCATCGGTACCGCCATTCTCATCCTGCTCGGCGGTGGTGTCTGCGCCGCCGTCACGCTCAAGGCCTCCAAGGCCAAGGACGCCGGCTGGCTCGCGGTCACCTTCGGGTGGGGCTTCGCGGTGCTGACCGGCGCCTACCTGGCAGGCGGCGTCTCGGGCGCCCACCTCAACCCGGCGGTCACCATCGGCCTCGCCATCGAGGGCGGCACGAAGTGGAGCGATGTCCCGCTCTACCTCGCCTCCCAGCTGCTCGGCGCGATGATCGGCGCCGTCCTGGTCTGGCTCACCTACCTGGGCCAGTTCAAGGCGCACCTCACCGACCCGGAGATCCTCGCGGCGCAGCCGATGGAGGAGGGCCTGGTGGACCAGA
This sequence comes from Streptomyces longisporoflavus, assembly GCF_014649775.1. Classification (GTDB taxonomy): domain Bacteria; phylum Actinomycetota; class Actinomycetes; order Streptomycetales; family Streptomycetaceae; genus Streptomyces; species Streptomyces longisporoflavus. The sequence continues at coordinate 170,533 of NZ_BMTR01000009.1, forward strand.
AGGCCGCGCCGAAGGCCGGCCCCGTGCTCGGCGTGTTCTCCACGGGACCCGAGATCCGCAACTACGCGCAGAACGTGCTCACCGAGATCATCGCGACGGTCGTCCTCGTCCTCGCGATCCTCACCCAGGGCCTGAACGACGACGGCAACGGCCTCGGCACGCTCGGCGCGCTGATCACCGCCCTCGTCGTGGTGAGCATCGGTCTCTCGCTCGGCGGCCCCACGGGCTACGCCATCAACCCGGTCCGTGACCTGGGCCCGCGCATCGTGCACTCGGTGCTTCCCCTGCCGAACAAGGGCAGCTCCGACTGGGCCTACGCGTGGGTGCCGGTCGCCGGTCCGCTGATCGGCGGCGCCATCGCCGGCGGCCTCTACAACCTCGCGTTCAAGTAGGACCGCGAACGCCGCCGATGACCGTCTGAGACAGACCGCCGAGCCAAGAAGACCAGGAGCACACCGTGACCACCGACGCACACACCGCAGGCCCCTTCATCGCGGCCATCGACCAGGGGACCACTTCCAGCCGCTGCATCGTCTTCGACAAGGACGGCCGAATCGTTTCGGTCGACCAGAAGGAGCACGAGCAGATCTTCCCGAAGCCGGGCTGGGTCGAGCACGACGCCACCGAGATCTGGACCAACGTCCAGGAAGTCGTGGCGAGCGCCATCTCGAAGGCGGGCATCACCCACGAGGACATCAAGGCGATCGGCATCACCAACCAGCGTGAGACCACGCTGCTCTGGGACAAGAACACCGGCGAGCCGGTGCACAACGCCATCGTCTGGCAGGACACCCGCACCGACGCCCTGTGCAAGGAGCTCGGCCGCAACGTCGGCCAGGACCGTTTCCGCCGCGAGACGGGCCTGCCGCTGGCCAGCTACTTCGCCGGTCCCAAGGCCCGCTGGCTGCTCGACAACGTCGAGGGCCTTCGCGAGCGCGCCGAGGCGGGCGACATCCTCTTCGGCACCATGGACTCCTGGGTCATCTGGAACCTGACCGGCGGTGTCAACGGCGGCAAGCACGTCACCGACGTCACCAACGCCTCGCGCACCATGCTGATGAACCTGCACAAGATGCAGTGGGACGAGAAGATCGCCGAGTCCATCGGCGTGCCGATGGCGATGCTCCCCGAGATCCGCTCCTCCGCCGAGGTCTACGGCGAGGTCACCGGCGGCAAGCTCGGCGACCTCCTGCCCGGCATCCCCGTCGCCTCCGCGCTCGGCGACCAGCAGGCGGCCCTCTTCGGCCAGACCTGTTTCGCCAAGGGCGAGGCCAAGTCCACGTACGGCACCGGCACCTTCATGCTGATGAACACCGGTGAGTCGGCCATCAACTCCTACTCGGGCCTGCTGACCACCGTCGGCTACCAGATCGGCGACCAGAAGCCGGTCTACGCCCTCGAGGGTTCCATCGCCGTCACCGGTTCGCTCGTGCAGTGGATGCGGGACCAGATGGGTCTGATCAACTCCGCCGCCGAGATCGAGACGCTCGCGTCCTCGGTCGAGGACAACGGCGGCGCGTACTTCGTACCGGCCTTCTCCGGCCTCTTCGCCCCGTACTGGCGCTCCGACGCCCGCGGTGTGATCGCCGGCCTCACCCGGTACGTCACCAAGGCGCACATCGCGCGCGCCGTCCTGGAGGCCACGGCCTGGCAGACCCGTGAGATCACCGACGCCATGACGAAGGACTCCGGCGTCGAGCTCACGGCCCTCAAGGTCGACGGCGGCATGACCTCCAACAACCTGCTGATGCAGACGCTCTCGAACTTCCTCGACGCGCCGGTGGTGCGCCCGATGGTGGCCGAGACGACCTGCCTCGGCGCCGCCTACGCCGCCGGTCTCGCCGTCGGCTTCTGGTCCGGCACCGACGAGCTGCGCGCCAACTGGCGCCGGGCCGCGGAATGGACCCCCCGCATGGACGCGGACACCCGCGCCCGTGAGTACAAGAGCTGGCTCAAGGCCGTAGAGCGTTCCATGGGCTGGCTCGACGAAAGTGGCGAGGAGTAAATCAACATGACCACCCTGCAGAGCGTCCCTGCCCTCGGGACGCATCCGGCTGCCGGTTCCAACCCGAGCCGCGCCGAGACCCGGGAGCAGCTTTCCAAGGCGACGTACGACCTCCTGGTGATCGGCGGCGGGATCCTGGGCATCTCCACCGCCTGGCATGCCGCGCAGTCGGGACTGCGGGTGGCCCTGGTGGACGCCGGTGACTTCGCCGGCGCCACCTCCTCCGCCTCCTCCAAGCTGCTCCACGGCGGTCTGCGCTACCTGCAGACCGGCGCGGTGAAGCTGGTCGCGGAGAACCACTTCGAGCGTCGCGCGGTCTCCCGTCAGGTGGCCCCCCACCTGGCGAACCCGCTCACCTTCTACCTGCCCGTCTACAAGGGCGGCCCGCACGGCGCCGCGAAGCTGGGCGCGGGCGTGTTCGCCTACAGCGCGCTGTCCGCCTTCGGCGACGGCGTCGGCCACCTGCTCAGCCCCTCGAAGGCCGCGCAGGACGTCCCGGAGCTGCGCACGGACAACCTCAAGGCCGTCGCCGTCTACGGCGACGACCAGATGAACGACTCCCGCATGGCCCTGATGACGGTCCGCGCGGCCGTCGAGGCCGGCGCCGTCGTCCTCAACCACGCCGAGGTCACCGGCCTTCGCTTCACCAGCGGCCGGGTCACGGGCGCGGAGCTCAAGGACCGCATGAGCGGTGACGAGTTCGGCGTCAACGCCCGTCTCGTGCTCAACGCGACCGGGCCGTGGGTCGACCACCTGCGCAAGATGGAGAACCCCGACGCGGCGCCCTCCATCCGCCTCTCCAAGGGCGCGCACCTGGTCCTCAAGCGCACCGCCCCCTGGAAGGCCGCGCTTGCCACGCCGATCGACAAGTACCGCATCACCTTCGCCCTGCCGTGGGAGGACATGCTCCTTCTCGGCACGACGGACGAGGAGTTCGAGGGCGACCCGGCCGACGTGAGCGTCACCGAGGCCGACACCGCGCAGATCCTGGACGAGGCCGCGTTCTCCATCCGCGACCAGCAGCTGTCCCGTGATCTGATCACGTACTCCTTCGCGGGTCTGCGCGTGCTGCCCGGCGGTCCCGGCGACACGTCGAAGGCCAAGCGCGAGACCGTCGTCACCGAGGGCGCGCGCGGCATGCTCTCCGTCGCGGGCGGCAAGTGGACGACCTTCCGCCACATCGGCCGTACGGTCATGAAGAAGCTGGAGTCGCTGCCGGGCCACCCGCTCGGGGACGACTACGAGCCGATTTCCGAGCTGCAGAAGCGGCTTCCGCTGCCCGGTATCGCCAACCCGCGCGCGGTCGCGCACCGTCTCCTGGTCGACGGCCCGGCCCCCGGCCCGCGCATGGCGGCCGACACCGCCAAGCACCTGGCGACGCACTACGGCTCGCTCTCCTTCGACATCGCCCGCCTGGCGAACGAGAACCCGGAGCTCGCCGAGCGCGTCTCGCCGGACGCCCCGGAGATCTGGGCCCAGGTCGTCTACGCCCGTGACCACGAGTGGGCCGAGACGGCGGACGACGTCCTGCGCCGCCGTACGACGCTGACGATCCGCGGCCTTGCCACGGACGACGTCCGCGCCAGGGTCCAGGACGTGCTCGACGGCAAGTAGGAATGGCTTGACGCAGGGGCGGCTCCGTTCGGGGCCGCCCTTCGGCGTGCCAGGGGCGGCCCGGACCGAGACGGTGCAGCGGCTCGCCGGGGAGGCCGCGCCGGTGGCCCGCCGCGGGGCTGCCCCGCCCCCGCTCGGGGACACCCCTCGGCGTACCCCGGCCCAGGTGGCCACCGGACGGCCCGGACCGAAACGGCGGCAGCGGCTCACCGGGGGCGCGCCGGTGGGTCGCCGTCCCCCGCTCGCGGACGCCGCGCGCAGGCGCCGGCGGGCCGCGCGTTACGATCCTGGCCCGTACGTGGTGGCCTGGTCGCCCCTCTTTCTGACGCGCCCGCAGGCGCCGCGAGCCGCCCCCGGTAGGAGCAGAACCCCCTCATGACGACGGACGCCCGTACGCTCACCGACGCGCTGCCCATCACCCGCGTCCCCCGCACCGGCCTGCCCACCCGTGCGGTCGTCGTCGGCGACCCGGCGCGCGCCACCGCCGTCGCCGACCTCCTCGACGACGCGAAGGAGGTGTCGTACCAGCGCGAGTACCGCACCTATACCGGCACCTGGCAGGGCACCCCCGTCGTCGTCGCCTCGCACGGCGTCGGCGCGCCCGGCGCGATGCTCCTCTTCCAGGAGCTCGCCGCGGCCGGCGTCACCACCATGCTGCGGCTCGGCACGGCGGGCGCGATCCGCCCCGGCATCCGCGACGGCGACCTGGTCATCGCGGACGCGGCGGTACGCGACGACGGCGTGACCCACCAGCTGATCCCCGCCGAGTACCCGGCGTTCGCCGCCCCCGAGGCGGTCATCGCGCTCCAGCGGGCGGCCCGCGCGGCCGACGCCCCTTGCCACCGCGGCGTGGTGTGGACGCGGGCCGCGTTCCAGCCCGGTTTTCTGCCGCTGCCCGGCGAGGCGTACGCGGCGGCCGGAATCGCGGCCATCGAGATGGAGGTCGCCGCGCTCTACGTCTTCGCGTCCACGCACGGCCTCACGGCGGGCGGCGCGCTGGTCGTCGACGGTGCCAACGCCGATGAACTCGTCGACGAGGAAGCCCCGCTCTCGACGGGCGGCTACGACCCGCACCGCGATGTGGTGGCCGAGGGAGTCCGCCGGGGCGCCCGGATAACCTTGGACGCCCTGCGCCTGCTGGCCGCCACGGAACACTGACCCACCACGGAACACTGACCCGCGGCGGCACACCGGCCCGCGACGGAGCACTGACCCGCGACACGGCACCGAGCCGCGGCAGTGCACCGGAGCCGTACTCGAACCACCTCACGGAGATCTGAACCGATGCACCCCACTGACCTGCCGGCCCGGGACCGGGGCAGCTCAAGCTCCGTGGATCTCCTGGTGCACGGCGGCGACATCCTCACCGTCGACGCGTCGGGCACGATCGTGCCCGACGGTGCCGTCGCCGTCCGCGACGGCCGGATCGTCGAGGTGGGCCGGCCGAGCGGCTGCGGGCCGCCTACGACGCCGCCGACGAACTCGACGCCCGCGGCTGTCTCGTCCTGCCGGGTCTGATCAACACGCACACCCACCTCGCGATGACGCTGTTCCGCGGCATCGCCGACGACGTCACGCTCCAGGGCTTCCTGGCGCGGGTGATCCCGGCCGAGGCCGCGGGCCTCTCGCCGGAGACGGTGGAGGCGGGCATCCGGGGCGCGATCGCGGAGTCCGTACGGGGCGGGGTCACCACCGCCCTCGACATGTACTGGTTCCACGAGGCGGCCGAGGCGGTGGCACGCGACGCGGGATGGCGGCTGTTGACAGGGCCCACCTTCATGGACGTACCGGGACCGCCGGACGGCCGCGCCTACGCCGACCGGCTCGGCTGGGCGGCGGCGGACCTGGCCGCCCGCACCCCCGCGCCGGGCACCCGCCCGGTGATCTTCGCGCACTCGGCGTACACCCTGGGGCCCGAGCAGCTGACGGCGATCAGCGCGCTCGCCCGCGAGCACGGCGCCCTGCTGCACCTGCACGCCGCCGAGAACGCGGGCGAGGTGGAGATGGTCACCGAGCAGCACGGCATGCGCCCCGTGGAGCTGCTCGACTCGCTCGGCATTCTCGGCCCGGACACGCTGCTCGCCCACGCGGTCGACCTGACGGACGGGGAGATAGCGGCCATCGCCCGCACCGGTACGGCGATCGCGCACTGCCCGGTGTCGAACCTGAAGCTGGGCTGCGGCATAGCGCGCGTCCCCGACCTGTTCGAGGCGGGCGTCACGGTGGGCCTCGGCACGGACGGCGCGGTGAGCTCCAACACGCTGGACCTCCTCGGCGCGGTGCGGCTCGCCGCGCTCGTGCACAAGGCGGGCGGCGACCCGACCGCGGTCGGCGCCGAGCAGGCCGTGCGGATGGCGACCGTCGAGTCCGCGCGGGCCCTCGGCCTGGCCGACCAGCTGGGCTCCCTGGAGCGGGGCAAGCGAGCCGACCTGATCGTCCTCGACCTCAGCCGTCCGCATCTCGCCCCGCGGCACGACCCGTGGTCGATGCTGGCGTACGCGGCAGCGTCCTCCGACGTCAGGGACACGGTGGTCGACGGTCGTGTCCTGATGCGGGGCCGTACGCTGGAGACACTGGACGAGCGGCGGGCGCTGCGAGCCCTGCGGGACGCGGCGGCCTGCGCGGCACCCGTCCCCGCGAGCAGGACAAGCACCTCCGAAGCGGCAAGCACCGTATGACCATCGAGCACCGCACGACAACGAGCACCGCAGCACAACGAGCACCGCATGACAACGAGCACCGTATGACCATCGAACCCACCCGCGGCTTCACCGGCCGCGCCCGCGCCGCCGACCGCGACCCGCGACTGCCTCCCGGGCAGTACGACGCGGCGGACGGCTGGCCCGTCCTGTCCGCCGAGGTGACCCCTCAGCTGACGGCGGCGGAGTGGACGTTCCGCGTGGACGGCCTCGTCACGTCCCCCCGCACCTGGACATGGGACGAGGCGCACGCGCTGCCCGCGTCGGAGTACCGCGGGGACATCCACTGCGTGACCAGCTGGTCCAAGTTCGGGGTGCGCTTCGGCGGGGTGAGCCTGGACGCGTTCCTGGAGGCAGCGGGCCCGCGCACGGAGGCCACGCACGTCGTCGCGTACTCGCACACCGGGTACACCACGAGCCTGCCTCTCTCCGACGTGACGGGCGGCAAGGCGTGGATCGCCTGGGAGTACGGGGACGGCCCGCTGCCTCCCGAGCACGGCGGCCCGGCACGCCTGATCGTCCCGCACCTCTACTTCTGGAAGAGCGCGAAGTGGGTGGCGGGCCTGCGGCTCCTGGACCACGACGAGCCCGGCTTCTGGGAGCAGAACGGCTACCACCACCGGGGAAACCCCTGGCGCGAGGAGCGTTACGCCGGTGACTGACTCCGTGACCGACTTGACCGGCACTTTCGTCCCCCCGACGCGGTTCGCCGTGCCGGGGCGGATCGAGGTGAGCGAGCGCGCCGCGGCCCAGTGGCAGCGGGCGGTGGTGGTGGACGTCCGGCGCGAGAACGCGGCGGGCACGGTGTCGAGCTTCCGTCTCAAGGTGCCGCACTGGCACGGGCATCTGCCGGGCCAGCATCTGATGCTGCGGCTGACGGCACAGGACGGGTACGTGGCCCAGCGCCACTACTCGATCGCCTCTCCTCCCCGGGACGCGGGCCCGGGCGGCGGCGAGATCGAGCTGACTTTGGACCACGTGCCGGGCGGCGAGGTGTCCGGGCATCTGCACACGGTCGCGCGCGTCGGTGACGTGGTGGAGGTGCGGGGGCCGCTGTCCGGTTTCTTCGCCTGGCCGGGCGACCGTCCCGCGCTGCTCCTCGGGGCGGGCTCCGGTGTGGTTCCGCTGATGTCGATGCTGCGGCACTGGCGGGAAGCGGCGCGTCCGGTGCCGCTGCGGCTCCTGGTCTCGGCGCGTACGCAGGAGGACCTGATCTATCCGGACGAGTACGGCGACGAGACCACGGTCGTCCTTACGCGGACGGAGGGCAGGCTGAGCGCAGAGCACCTGGCGCCACTGCTCGGCGCCGGGCAGCCGCCGGGGGGCTGGGAGGCATACATCTGCGGCTCGAACGGCTTCGCCGAGCACGCGTCGCGACTACTGGTGACCGGCGGCCAGCCGGTCGACCGCATCCGCATCGAGCGGTTCGGGTAGCGGTGCGGTTACGGCGCTTCAGCCCGTCCGGCGCTTGGATTTCAGCCCGTCCGGCGCTTGAGGACGAGCTCGGCCGAGCCGGTGTACGGAGATCTTGGCCCCGGGAGAAGTAGGTATTCGCGGGACCTCGTGCACGACAGCGCGGGAACAAGCCATACTCGTCCGATACATCGGATGTCTTCTGGCTTGCGAGGCGAGGTCCCCATGGCTGTCACCGACGAGGCCATCGAAAAGATCAAGGGCATGATCGTCTCCGGTGCGCTGCGCCCCGGCGACCGACTGCCCAAAGAGAGCGAACTCGCCGCCGACCTCGGCCTTTCCCGCAACTCGCTGCGCGAGGCGGTACGCGCCCTCTCGCTGATCCGCATCCTCGACGTACGCCAGGGCGACGGCACGTACGTCACGAGCCTGGACCCGCAGCTGCTTCTGGAGGCGCTGAGCTTCGTCGTCGACTTCCACCGCGACGACACGGTCCTCGAGTTCCTCGCGGTGCGCCGCATCCTGGAGCCGGCCGCCACGGCCATGGCCAGCGCCCGCATCACCGAGGCCGAACTCGACGTGCTGAGCGCCCAGTTGGACGCCCTCGGGGCGGCGCCGTCGGTGGAGGAACTGGTCGCCTGTGACCTGGAGTTCCACCGCGGCATCGTCCAGTCGTCGGGCAACTCCGTGCTCTGCTCCCTCCTGGACGGCCTCTCCGGGCCCACCACCAGGGCCCGCATCTGGCGCGGCCTCACCCAGGAGGACGCGGTCAGCAGGACCCTGCACGAGCACCGCGCGATCCTCGCCGCACTGCGCGACCGCGACGCCGAGGCGGCCAGGTCGTGGGCGACGGTGCACATCGCGAGCGTGGAGCAGTGGCTGCGTTCCACGCTGTGAAGCAGGGCGCCGAGGGAGTGCGCCGGCCTCCCGCGGGGCAGTGATCCGGTCACCGGAGCCCCCGCGAGGGGGCTGCGGAGGGCCCCGCCGGACGCCGTAAGGTTGGGGCGTACGTAAAGGACATCGGAAGGAGGCCTGGGTGATCGAGCTCGAGGGAGTTCCCGAGCTGGTCGACCCGGTCATGGTGGCCGCGTTCGAGGGCTGGAACGACGCCGGCGACGCCGCCTCCACCGCGGTCGCGCATCTCGACAAGGAGTGGAAGGGCGAGGTCTTCGCGGCACTGGACGCCGAGGACTACTACGACTTCCAGGTCAACCGCCCCACGGTCTTCCTGGAAGGCGGCGTCCGCAAGATCACCTGGCCGACGACCCGGCTCTCGGTGGTCCGCGTGGGCGGCGACAAACCGCGCGACCTCGTGCTGGTCCGCGGGATCGAGCCGTCGATGCGCTGGCGGTCGTTCTGCAACGAGATCCTGGGCTTCGCCCACGAGCTCGGCGTGGAGCTCGTGGTGATCATGGGCGCGCTGCTCGGCGACACCCCGCACACCCGCCCCGTGCCGGTCAGCGGCGTCACCTCCGACCCGGACCTGGCGCGCACCATGGACCTGGAGGAGACCAAGTACGAAGGCCCGACGGGCATCGTCGGCATCCTCCAGGAGGCGTGCACGCACGCGGGCGTCCCGGCGGTGAGCCTGTGGGCGGCCGTCCCGCACTACGTGTCGCAGCCGCCGAACCCGAAGGCCACCCTCGCGCTTCTGAACCGCCTCGAAGACCTCATCGGGCTACGGATCCCGCTGGGCGACCTCGCCGAGGACGCCCGCGCCTGGCAGGTGGGCGTGGACCAGCTGGCGGCCGAGGACAGCGAGGTCGCCGAGTACGTCCAGTCGCTCGAGGAGGCGCGGGACACGGCCGAGCTGCCCGAGGCGAGCGGCGAGGCGATCGCCCGCGAGTTCGAGCGCTATCTGCGGCGGCGCGACGGCGGCGGCGGTCCGCCGCAGGCGGGCGGACACGCCACGGACGGCGGCGAGCGCACACGGCCGCCGAAGCGGCAGCCCCGCACCGAGCCGGGCCCGGGTCCGGAAGAGCCGGTGCAGGAGCAGCGGCAGGAGCCGGAACCGCATCCGGGGCCGGAGCTGGACGAGGAAAGCAGCGGCGAATCCGGACCGTCTGATTCCTCCGAGGACCGCGAGGACTGACGAGAGCGACGGCATCGTGTGGGGCGGCATCCGGAGGGATGCCGCCCCACAGCTTTGCCCCGTTACTGCTCCGCCCCGTTACTGCTTTACCCCGTCACTGCTCTGTGCCCGGTGGCGTATGGCCGGTATCAGGCGTGACATCTCCTTCCGGACGAATTGCACGGGGTTCCCTCAAAGCCTTGATTTCAAACGTAGTTGGGGCAAAGGGGGTGGACGAGCCCGCCCGGCGGTAGCAGGGTGTGCCCCGGAGTGCGCGGCCACAGCGCACAGCACGGCATCCCCAGGACCGAAGGGAGCGGTGAAGCGATGACCGACCAGGTAACGCCCGCAGGGGGACCGGGAGAAAGCGGCCCCGGCCCCGACGGGGCGGGATTCACCTACCGTGCGTCCGAGCAGGAGCTGATCGTCGTCGCGCGGCCCGAGGCCCGGCTGCGTGCCGGGAGCGAGGGCGTCCGCTCGGCGGCGGGCTCCGACGTATCGGCCCTGAACATGTTCCTCGGCGACGAACAGCTCACCCTGGAGCCGCTGTTCGGCAACGAGGAACGCCTGCACTCCGCGGCCCGTGACCGCGCCGGCACGGACGACGGCGCCGACCTGCCGGACCTGGCGCTCTTCTACCGGGTGCGGGGCGGCGAGAGCAGGGCCCCGGAGCTGCGCTCGCGGATGGCGGCGCTGCCGGGGATCGACACGGCGTACGTCAAACCGGGCGCCGTGCCGGCGACGATCGACTCGCCCGACATCCGCGAGGGCGGAAACCGCAAGGAAGGCGCCCCCGTCACCCCCGACTTCACCGGCCGCCAGGGCTATCTGCGCCCGGCGCCCGAGGGCGTGGACGCGCACTGGGCGTGGCAGCGGCTCGGCGGCTCCGGCGAGGGCATCACGGTGATCGACATCGAGGGCGCCTGGCAGCTGGGTCACGAGGACCTGACCGGCAAGCTCTCCGGCGTGGTCATCGGCGCCCCCATCCAGGACCTGGCCTGGCGCAATCACGGCACCGCGGTGATCGGCGTGATCGGCGGCGACCGCAACCACATGGGCATCAGCGGCATCGCGCCCGAGGCCACGACCGCGGCGGCCTCCTTCCAGCCCCTCGGCACCGCGGCCACGATCCACGCGGCGGCGGAGCGGCTCGGCCCCGGTGACATCGTGCTGATCGAACTGCACCGGCCGGGACCGCGCTTCGACTTCGAGCCGCGCGACGACCAGCGGGGCTACATCGCGCTCGAGTGGTGGCCGGACGACTACGCGGCGATCCGCCACGCCACCGCGAAGGGCGTCATCGTCGTCGAAGCGGCGGGCAACGGCGCGGACTCCCTGGACGACGCGGTGTACGAGCGCAGGCCCGACGAGTTCCCCGGGTACTGGCGCAACCCCTTCAACCCCTCCAACCGGCCCTCGCGCGCCGTCCTGGTCGGCGCGGGCGCACCGCCGCCCGGCACGCACGGCCGCGACCACGGCCCCGACCGCTCGCGCCTGGCGTTCTCCAACTACGGCGCCCGCGTGGACGCCCAGGGCTGGGGTCGCGAGACCACCACGACCGGCGGCTCCTGGAACCAGCCGGGCGATCTGCAGGGCGGCGCCGAGGAGATCGCCTGGTACACGGACACGTTCTCCGGCACCTCGTCCGCCTCGCCGGTCGTCGTCGGCGCCCTTGCCTGTCTGCAGGGCATGCTGAAGGCCGCGGGCCAGCAGCTGATGTCGCCGGACCGGGCGCGCGCGATGTTGCGCTCGACGGGCTCACCGCAGCAGGACGCGCCGGGCCGGCCCGCCTCCCAGCGGATCGGCAACCGCCCCGACATCAGGTCGGCGGTCACGAACCTGCTGCCCTCGGCGGTGGGCTCCGGGCAGGCCGAGCGCTACTGGGACGAGCTGATCCCCTATCCCCGCGAACTCCCGCCCCGCCTGCGGCTCTTCGTCGCCGGCGAGTGGCGCAACCTGAACAACCCGTCCGCCGACATCCGTCAGGCGGTGCACGCCGCCTTCGCGGGCGGGCACCCCGACGTACGCGTCTGGTTCTCGGACGACGAGGTCGTCGGCCTGGTCGTCACGGGCTGAGGCACCCGCGTGACGCGTGACGCCGGAGCACCACGCGCATCGCTGAAGCACCCCAACCATTGAGGGAAGGTGGCACCCGCATGAGCACCACCCCGTACATGAGTCCCGTGCAACAGCAAGGCCAGCAGTACGGACCTCAGCAGGAGTTCGGCCCCCAGCAGGGCCAGCAGCAGGCACAGCAGCAAGGTCAGCAGCAGGAACCGAGTACCGCGCCGCCGCAGCAGTTCGGGCAGCAGCAGTTCGGGCAGCAGGCCGGCCAGCAGCCGTTCGGCCGGCAGGGCATGTCCGGCATGCAGGGGATGCAGGGACAGCAGGGCATGCAGGGCGCGTCCGGTATGCCGGGCATGCAGGGGCAGCAGGGCATGCAGGGCACGTCCGGTATGCCGGGCATGCAGGGGCAGCAAGGCACGCAGCACGTGCCGCCGCAACTGCACCAGCAGTTGCAGCAGCTCGGCCGGCAGCAGCCGTTCCAGCAACTGCTCCAGCAGTTCGGCCAGGAGCAGGTCCCGCAGGCCCGGGCGCCCCAGATCTCCACGCAGGCGCTCGCCTCGAACGTCGCCACGTCGTTCTGGGACGTCGTCCAGCCCCTCCCCGGCCAGGCTTCGATGCTCCATCTGTTCGTCGACAACGACTGGCGGGTGTTCGTCAACCCCAGCCCGCAGACCCACGACGAGGTCCAGGAGGCGTTCGCCTTCGGGCAGACGGTGATCGGCTACTACGACACCAACAACCCCGCGTACCTGCTGGCCATCGTGGTCACCAAGTGACGGTCACCGCCGTCGCGTGAAGCGTGAACAGACGGCGGCGCCGGGCGGAGACCTCCCCGCCCGGCGCCGCTGTCTGGCTCGGTGCCTACAGGGCCACGCCAAGCAGTGCGTCGACGGCGCGCGACACGACGCCGGGGGCGCCCTCGTCCGTGCCTCCCTCGGCGTCCTGGCGGGCGGCCCAGCGGTCCACGGCGGCGAGTGCGGCCGGAGAGTCCAGGTCGTTCGCGAGGGCTTCGCGGATCTCCTCGACCAGTTCCCCGGCGCCGGGGCCGTCGGGGCGTGAGACGGCGGCACGCCACCGGGCGAGCCGCTCCTCGGCCTCGGTCAGGACGGAGCCGGTCCACTCCCAGTCCGCGCGGTAGTGGTTGGCCAGGAGCGCGAGGCGGATGGCGGCCGGGTCGGTGCCGTCCCGCCGCAGCTTCGACACGAAGACGAGGTTGCCCTTGGACTTGGACATCTTCTCGCCGTCCAGGGCGACCATGCCCGCGTGGACGTACGCCTTGGCGAACGGGTGCTCACCGGTGAGGGCCTGCGCGTGCGAGGCGCCCATCTCGTGGTGCGGGAACGCCAGGTCGGATCCGCCGCCCTGCACGTCGAAGCCCATTCCCAGGTGGTCGAGGGCGATGGCCACACACTCGATGTGCCAGCCGGGGCGGCCACGGCCGAGGGATGCGCCGTCCCAGCTCGGCTCGCCCTCGCGGGCCGCCATCCAGAGCATCGGGTCGAGCGGGTCCTTCTTGCCCGGACGCTCCGGGTCACCGCCGCGCTCGGCGGAGAGCAGCTTCATCGCGGCGGCGTCGAGGCCGGAGACCTCACCGAAGTGGGGGTCGGAATCGACGGAGAAGTAGACGTCACCCTCCAGGTCATAGGCGGCGCCCATGTCCCGGAGGCGTTCGACGAGCGGCACGATGCCGGGTATCGCCTCGACGGCTCCGATGTAGTGCTGCGGCGGAAGCAGCCGCAGGGCGGTCATGTCCTCGCGGAACAGGGCGGTCTCGCCCTCGGCGAGCTCGACCCAGTCCTTTCCGTCGCGGGTGGCGCGTTCCAGGAGCGGGTCGTCCACGTCGGTCACGTTCTGGACGTAATGAACCTGCCGCTTGGTGTCGAGCCACACGCGCTGCACGAGGTCGAACGCGTTGTAGGTCGCCGCGTGACCCATGTGGGTCGCGTCGTACGGAGTGATGCCGCAGACGTAGATACGGGCGACGGGACCGGGGTCAAGGGTGACGAGACCGCCGGTCGCGGTGTCGTGGATCCGGAGGTCGCGGCCCTTGCCGGGCAGGGCGGGGACCTCAGAAGCGGGCCAGGCATGCATGCCATGAGCCTAACCGGACGGAGCGTCCGCATACGAGCGGGGGATCTAGGTTTATCCGGTCGGGAACGCCTCGGACCAGCAGCCACACCCCCGAGGGCCGGAAATTTTCCTCCCGCCCACCCGCCTGTTCCCCTCGCATCGAGACCCGACAACCCCCCTCCGCCTCATCGCGGACAGGCGTCCCGCAGAGCATTCGGGCTGCCTCCCCTGATCGGGCGAAGCCGAGATCTCGGGGAAGGCAGAGTGCCGGGCGCAATCGAAGCCGCAGGGCACAGGCGAACCGGCGGTACGCAAACAGAACCCGGCAGGGCCGCCCCGGCAGACCCGGCAGAGCCAACCCGCCACCCACGCCAGGGCTAAACCGGCGGCCACGGAATGGCTGGCCACTCCCCGCCGGGTACGGGATGCTTTCCGGATGCCAGCAGCGCGGCGACCCGCGCGCGGACCGCGTCCACCTCGGCGCCCGTGATGAGCTCCCCGAGGCGCAGGGCCAGCGGCGCATCCGCCGCGAGGCCGTCCCGCAGGGACTCCAGGACCCCCACCGCCTCGGCGGTCAGCGGCTCCCCCGCCCACCCCCACAGCAGCGTCCGCAGCTTGTCCTCGGCGTTGAACGTGACCCCGTGGTCGATCCCGTACAGCCGGCCGGCATCGGTCAGCAGATGCCCGCCCTTGCGGTCGGCGTTGTTGATCACCGCGTCGAGCACGGCGAGCCGCCGCAGCCGCTCGTCGTCCGCGTGCACGAGAAGAGCCGTCCGTCCCTCCCCCACATCGGCGAAGCCGATCGCCTTCCAGCCCTCGCCGGGCTCCGCGCCTTCGACGAGGGCGAGCAGCTCCCCGCCGTCCTCGGCGGACTCGGGGTCCGTGTCGGAGCCCTCGATCCACAGCTGGCACATGCCCTCGCCGGCGGGCCCGTCCCGCAGCACGGTCGGCGGGACAAGGCCCCACCCCGTCGCCTCGGAGACCTCGTACGCCGCCACCTCGCGCTGCGCGAGTGTTCCGTCGGGGAAATCCCACAGGGGACGCTCACCGGCGACCGGCTTGTAGACGCAGGCGGCTTCCCGGCCGTCGTACGAGACGGAGCAGTAGAGCACCGCGTTCGAGGCCTCGCGGATCCGCCCGCGCACGGTCAGCTCACCCCGGGTGAGCAGCTCCATGACGTCGGTGCCGGAGGCGACGCTCACGCGCCCCGCCGGTATCCGTTCTGCCGCGGGCATACGTGTCCTTCCGGGTCGAGCGGGAGGCTGCACAACGGGCACGGCGGCCGCCCCGCGTTCACGACGTCGAGGGCGCGCTTGGCGAACGCGCGCGCCTGCGCCCCGGTGAGCCGCACGCGCAGCATCGGCGGCCCGTTCTCCTCGTCCTGCAGAAGCCTTTCCTCGGCTTCCGCGAGATCCTCGTCGGACTCGGCGTCCAGCTCGACGAGGGCCTGCGCCTCGACGATCATCCGCTCCTCGTCGCCGTCCCAGGCGAGCGCCATCGTGCCGACGCGGAACTCCTCCTCGACGGGCGAGTCGAGCGGCGCACTGTCGGTGACGTCGGCGGAGGCGACGGCGGGCACCGGCGTGTTGCCGCCGCTGCGGCGCACGACCTCGTCGAGCAGCTCTTCCATGCGTTCGGCGAGCGCGGCCACCTGGGTCTTCTCCAGGGCGACACTGGTCACCCGGACTCCGGCGGAGGCCTGGAGGAAGAAGGTACGCCGGCCGGGGAGCCCGACCGTTCCGGCCACGAAGCGTTCCGGCGGGTCGTAGAGGAACACCTGACGCGACACGTCCTGTCTCCATTGGGATCGACTGCGATTGATCACTTGCGCTTGTTCGTACGCGACGAATGCACCCTACTTCGGGCGACGATCACGGCGCCCCCCCATCGCCACCCACCGCCGCGTCGCTGCCGGACGGCTCCGCGCGGGGAGCGAGCGAACCGAAGTCGCCGGTGTCCCCGAGGCGCACGAGGAAGGGCCGCAGCCGCGTGTAGCGGATGACGGTGACTGAGCAGGGCTCCACGGAGATGCGCTGGAAGAGGTCCAGATGCAGTCCGATGGCGTCCGCGACAAGCGACTTGATGATGTCGCCGTGCGAGCACATCAGGTACACGGCGTCGGGGCCGTGGTCGCGCTCCACGCGCGCGTTCCACTCCCGTACCGCCTCGGCCGCGCGCGTCTGCATGGCCCGCATGGACTCGCCGCCGGGGAAGGCGGCGGCCGACGGATGCTGCTGTACGACCTCCATCAGCGGCTCGTCGGACAGCTCGGCCAGCTTGCGGCCGGACCAGTCTCCGTAGTGGCACTCCCCGATGCGGTCGTCGCTGTGCAGCCGCAGTTCCGGGCGCGCCGCGAGCAGCGGCGCGAGGGTCTCCTGGCAGCGCTGGAGCGGGCTGGCGACGACTTCGGCGAGCGGCAGGTCCGCGAGGCGTCCGGGCAGCGCCGCGGCCTGTGCGGCGCCGCGCTCGTCCAGGGCCACGCCGGGGGTCCACCCGGCGAGCAGACCCGCGGTGTTGGCGGTGGATCGTCCGTGCCGGACGAGGATCAGCGTGGGCATGCGAGCCAGCCTAAGCCGCCGACGGGGTGCGCCCCGAGCCCAGGTCGGGGAGAATGCGCTCCGTGATCGTGGACTGCGCGATGTACCGGAACGGGCGCCGGACCGAGTGCGGCGAGGACTTCTCGCACACCGTCGACCAGGCGCGTACGGCGGGGGACGCCTTTGTCTGGGTGGGCCTGCACGAACCGACGGAAGCGGAGTTCGACGAGGTCAGCGAGGAGTTCGGGCTGCATCCGCTGGCGGTGGAGGACGCCCTGAAGGCCCACCAGCGGCCCAAGCTCGAAGTGTTCGACGACTCGCTTTTCGTGGTCCTGAAACCGGTCGTGTACGAGCCGGACAGCGACGCGGTCTCCTCGGGCGAGGTCATGGTCTTCATCGGCGACGCCTTCGTGGTGACGGTCCGGCACGGCGAGGGCTCGCCCCTGGGCGCCGTACGCCATCGCCTGGAGGCGGAGCCGGACCTGCTGCGGCACGGCCCGACGTCCGTCCTGTACGCGGTCGCCGACGCCACGGTCGACCACTACCTCGACGTCGCGGCCGAGTTGCAGACCGACCTGGAGGAGCTGGAGGCGGAGGTCTTCTCGCCCGACAGCGGGGGCAGCCGCAACACGGCGTCCCGGATCTACCGGTTCAAGCGTCAGATCGTCGAGTTCCGCCGCGCCACGGGTCCGTTGGCGATGCCCATGATGCGCCTCTCCGGAACGGGGCCCTTCGCTCCGGACGTGCCCTTCGTGAAGGACACGGCGAAGCCGTTCTTCCGGGACGTCAGCGACCACCTGACGCGCGTGAACGACTGGGTGGACAGCCTCGACCGCCTGGTCTCCGACATCCTCTCCGCGCATCTGGCGCAGATGAGCGTGCGGCAGAACGACGACATGCGGAAGATCTCGGCGTGGGCGGCCATGGCCGCCGTCCCCACGATGATCGCGGGGGTCTACGGCATGAACTTCGACCACATGCCCGAGTTGCACTGGGTGTGGGCCTACCCCGCCGTGATCCTCCTGATGGCCGCGCTCGAGGTCTTCCTCTACCAGCTGTTCAAGCGCCGCGGCTGGCTCTAGCGGGCGGGCCGCCCCGCGCTCAGGCGAAGCCGGGCGCGGGCTCGGCGGGCCCGCCGAGGGCGTCGCGCCGCTCGGGCATCTTCAGGGACACCATCCGCCGCCAGCCGCCGAGGCGTTCGTACGCGGAGATGGCGCGGATGCCCGAGGCGAGCGCGGCGGACTTGGGCTTCGGCCAGTTCAGGATGCGTCCCATGTGGCCCATCACGGCGAGGCTCACGTCCCGGTACACGCGCGTCTCGGCACGGGCGCACTCGTGCAGGGCGTCGAGGATCGTCCGCCCGTGTCCCTCGGCCGCGAGGCGCAGCAACTCCTCGTGGCAGTAGGCCAGGTGGTTCTCCTCGTCGTGGCAGATCATCCTGATGGCCTTGCCGACCTCAGGGTGGTCGCCGAAGTACGTGACCAGCATGTCCATCTGGTCGGCGGCGCGCTGCTCGGTGACGCGGCTGTGCGAGAGGTAGACGACGACGTCCCGCTCGGTCAACGGCTCCTCGCGGCGCAGCTTGTCGTGGGCCAGGCCGATCCCCTGCCGCTCCAGGAGCATCGTGTAGTCCGTCTCGGGCGGCACCGGGACGGGCTCGAGGCCGCGCTTCTTGAGAAGGGCGTTGAAGATGCGTCCGTGCTTGTCCTCGTCGGCGCCGTGCCGGGCGACCTTGGGGCCGAGCGCGCGCCGTCCCTCCGGGAGCAGCGCGGCGATGCGCCCGTTCTCCCAGCCGCCTTGTGTCTCCCCGCTGGCCGCGATGGAACAGAAGAGCCGGAACGACTCGTCGTTGTCGAGGATCTCCTCGAAGACACTCCTGGCCGAAAGCATCACTGGCACCTCCATGCCCTCCGCGAGAACACCGCGCGGACTCCGCAAAGAGCAAGTCAAATGCGCGGGCACGAGTGTGGCAACAGCTGTCAGGTACAGCTCCGCCAAACGAAGGACAGCTGCCCCGGACGGGGCCGTAACCGAGGGGCCGCGCGACGCGTTGTGCTCCGTGACGGCCGTGGCGGGGAAGACCCCCGAGCCCCCACCACGGCCGCAGAACTTCCCCCTCCTGTTACGCGAGACCGGCGCGCTCCAGCGCCTGCGTACCCGCGCGCAGGGCCGTGATCCGCTCCTCGAGCGTGAAGCCGGCCGGCGCCAGCGTGAGTGTGGTGACCCCGGCGGCCGCGTAGGCCTGCATCCGCTCGGCGACGCGGTCCACGGAGCCGAGCAGCGTGGTCGAGTCGATCAGCTCGCGCGGCACGGCGGCCGCCGCACCGTCCTTGTCGCCGGACAGGTACTTGTCCTGGATCTCGGCGGCTTCCTTCTCGTAGCCCATGCGCTGGGCGAGCTGGTTGTAGAAGTTCTGCTTGCGGCTGCCCATGCCGCCCACGTAGAGGGCGGTGTACGGGCGGAACATGTCCGCGAGGGCGCTGACGTCGTCGCCGATCGCGAGCGGCACCGTCGGGACGACGTCGAAGCCCTCCATCGTCTTGCCCGCCTTCTCGCGCCCGGCGCGCAGGTGGCGGACGGCGGTCTCCTCCAGGTGCTCGGCCGAGGGGAAGATCAGCAGGGCGCCGTCGGCGATCTCGCCGGTCTGCTCCAGGTTCTTGGGGCCGATCGCGGCGACGTACAGCGGGATGTGCTCGCGCTGCGGGTGGACGGTGAGCTTGATGGGCTTGCCCGGTCCGTCCGGCAGCGGAAGCGTCCAGTGCTCGCCCTCGTAGCTGAGGCGCTCGCGCGTCATCGCCTTGCGGACGATCTCGACGTATTCGCGGGTGCGGGCGAGCGGCTTGTCGAACTTGACGCCGTACCAGCCCTCGGAGACCTGCGGCCCGGAGACACCGAGGCCGAGGCGGAAGCGGCCGCCGGAGAGCGAGTCGAGCGTGGCAGCCGTCATCGCGGTCATCGCGGGCTGCCTGGCCGGGATCTGGAAGATCGCGGATCCGATGTCGATGCGTTCGGTCTGCGCGGCCACCCAGGACAGCACCGTGGCGGCGTCCGAGCCGTACGCCTCCGCGGCCCAGCAGACCGCGTAGCCGAGCTTGTCGGCCTCCTTGGCGACGGCGAGGTTGTCCGCGTCCATCCCCGCGCCCCAGTAGCCGAGGTTGATCCCGAGCTGCATGGCCGAATCCCCTTACTGAGCAGTAACGTACCTGTGCCGGGGACTGTAGCGCGTGGCTCGGCGCGCCGTCAGCGGCGGGCGCGCGGGTGGCCGGGTTGTCCACGGGCGCGGGTTTGTCCACAGCCCCTCACGCCGCCGGAGCACGGCCAGTAATCTCAGCGCCCATGGAGCAGAGGCATCTCGGCCGTACCGGCCTTCGCGTGTCCCGGATCGGACTCGGCACCCTGACCTGGGGACACACTCAGGAGAGCGACGCCGCCGACCTGCTGAAGGTGTTCTGGGAAGCCGGCGGCAACCTCGTCGACACGGCCGATGTGTACGGCGACGGGGAGGCGGAGTATCTGCTCGGCCGTCTCATAGAACGGCTCGTTCCGCGCCGCGATCTGGTCGTCGCGACCAAGGCGGGCAGCGTGCCCGACCCCGACCGGCGCTTCGACGGCTCCAGGGGCCACCTCCTGTCCGCGCTCGACGCGTCCCTGGCCCGCCTCGGCACGGATTACGTGGACCTGTGGCAGCTGCACGCCTTCGACCTCAGTACGCCTCTGGAAGAGACGCTCCAGGCCCTGGACATCGCCGTCAGCAGCGGCCGGGCGCGCTATGCGGGCATCTCGAACTTCTCCGGCTGGCAGCTGGCCAAGGCGGCGACGTGGCAGCTCGCGGCGCCGGGCACGCGCACGCGCCTGGCCAGTGCGCAGATGGAGTACTCCCTGCTGCAGCGCGGCGTCGAGCGGGAGCTGCTGCCCGCGGCGATGGACCTGGGCGTGGGCCTGCTGCCCTCGTCGCCGCTGGGCCGCGGCGTGCTCACCGGGAAGTACCGCACCTCGACCCCGGCCGACTCGCGCGGCGGCTCGGAGCACTTCGCGCCGTTCGTCGCGCCCTACCTCGACGATGCCGCGAGCCGCATCGTCGACGCGCTCGCCACGGCCGCGGACGGCTTGGCGGCGACGCCTCTCCAGGTCGCCCTCGCCTGGGTGCGGGACCGCCCCGGAGTGACCGCGCCGATCGTCGGCGCGCGCAACGCGCAGCAGCTCACGGCCGCATTGTCAGTGGAGACCCTTAGTCTTCCTGACGAGATCTGCCAGGCGCTCGACGATGTGTCGGCGCCCGTGCACCGCTACCCCGATCACGACTGGAGCACGCTGTGAGTACGGAGCCGGAAACCGCTGCCGCGCAGGAAGCGGAAGCCGCTGCCGCACAGGAGACCGGGGCGGTCACACCGGAGGCCGGGGACGCGGCCGACCCCGACACCGCCGCCCCCGACGGCACGCCGCCCGGGCCGGAAGACTCCGCCGATCCCGACGCCGCCGAGACCGAGGACCGCCCGCAGTCCCCTTCCGCGGAACACGCGGAGGCTCCCGCCGTACCGGAGGCCGGAGCGACGGCCGCGACGGAAGGCTCCGCCGAGGTCGACGCCACCGAGGCCGAGGGCCGCCCGCAGACCGCGTCGGCGGAGCAGGCGGAAACTCACGCCGTACCGGAGACCGGAGCGACGCCCGGGCCGGAAGACTCCGCCGGTCCCGACGCCGCCGAGACCGAGGACCGCCCGCAGTCCCCTTCCGCGGAACACGTGGAGGCTCCCGCCGTACCGGAGACCGAAGCGACGGCCGCGACGGAAGGCTCCGCCGCAACCGATGCCGTCGAGGGTGCCGCCGCCGAGAGCAAAGAGCTTTCGGAGACCGAGGCCGAGATCGCCGCGCAGCGGGAGTTGCGGGAGCGGATCGCCGAGCGGAAGGCCGCCAAGCAGGGGCCGGTCGACGCCGGGGCCAAGCTGAGCGGCACGGCCGCCGATCTCCTGGCCGCCGTGCGCGCGGTGGAGAGCGGCGAGAAGCCGGTCGACAGCGCCTTCAGCGAGCCCGGACCCGCGCCGCGCAAGGCCGCGCCCGAGCCCGTGCGCCGGCCGCAGCCCGTCGCCCCGGCCCCGTCGGGACCCGGCGACGAAGCCGTGGGCGCGGTCCGTGCCGTGCTCGCCGAAGGCGGGGCGCCTGCCGCCCTCGCCGAGCGGACGGCGGCGGCGCTCGGCGAAGGCGCCGACGCCCTGCTGCGGGAGGACCCCTGGCAGTTGCTGCGGGTCGGCGGCGTGCGCACGGAACAGGCCGACGGCTTCGCGCGGGCACTGCTCGGCGCCGAGTGCGGGCCCGACGACGAGCGGCGGGGGCGCGCGATCACCGCCTGGCTCCTGGAGCAGGCGGCTGTCGCGGGGCACACCGCCCTGGACGCGGCGGCGCTCACCGCGGCGCTCGGTCAGCGCGCCGTGCCCGATCCGGACGCGGCGGTGCAGAGCGCCATCGCGGAGGGCGACATCCTGGTCTTCCAGGACGCCGTCGAGACACCGGGCGCCCCGGCCCCCGTACAGGAAGAGGGCGACGGCGAGGGCGCGGAGGCCGAACAGCCGGTCCGTGTCCTGGTCGGCCTCGAGCAGTACGCGCTCGCCGAGGAGAGCCTCGCCGACGGCCTCGCCCGAGTGATCAACTCCCTGTCCAAAGACGAGGGTCCGGGCTCACCCGCCACAGACTGGGAGACCGCCGCGGGCGAGGCGTCCGGTTCCACCGCCGAGCTGATCCGCGCGGTGGCGGGGCACGGACTCGTCCTGCACACCGGAGGCGAGGCGGCACGCGCCGAGCCCGCCGCCCTTGCGGCTGCCGCGGCGGGCCTGGGCCTGCGCGTATGGGCGGCCACGCACAGCTCCGCGGGGCGCGGGCGCGTCGCCGGACTCATCGGCTCGGACGAGGCGGGCACCGCCACCGTGGCGGGGCTGCTCTCCGGCGCCGAGGGCCCCGGCCGCGACAGGGACGGAGCACTCGCGCTCGACCTCCTGGTGGTCCTGGACGCGCCGCAGCTGGACGTGGAGACCGCCGCGATGCTGGTGGAGTCCCTGCCGGACGGCGCCCGTCTCGTGCTCAGCGGTGATCCGGGACTGCTGTGGTCGGCGGGCCCCGGCCGGGTCTTCGCGGACCTCCTCGCGGCGCGCTGCTGCCCGCAGGTCGTCTCGCGCGTCCCGGACCCCGGCCCCATCGGGGAACTGGTCTCCGGCATCGGCATCGGCGAGCTGAACCAGGTCGAGGCGCCGGGCAAGGAGGTCGTGATCGTCCCCGTGCGCGACGCGGGCGAGGCGGTCCACCGCACGGTGCAGCTCGTGGCGGACTCGGTGCCCCGCGCGATCGGGGTGCCGCCGCAGGACACCCAGGTGATCACTCCCGGACATGGCGGCGCCGCGGGCACCCGGGCGCTGAACACCGCGCTCAAGGAGCGGCTGAACCCCGGCCCCGGCCGGTTCGGCGGCTTCGACCCCGGCGACCGCGTCGCCCACGTCCCCGCGCCGGGGCGCACGACGCCGGGCCGGGTCGTGCGGGCCGACGCGGAGGGGCTGCACCTGGAGTGTGACGGCGCCCCCGTCGTCGTACCGAAGGAGCAGGTCGAGCAGACGGTGCGGCACGCGTGGGCGCTCACCGCGCACCAGGCCGTGGGCCTGAGCTGGCCCGCGGCGGTCGTGGTACTGCCGGGCGACGCGACCGCGGCCCTGAGCAGGCCCTGGGTCTACACCGCGTTCGGCCGCGGCGAGCGGCACCTGTCGGTGGTCCAGGGCGCGGAGCAGGCGCTGCCGCGCGCGGTGTCGGAGATCCCCCCGAAGCCCCGCACGACCCGCCTCCAGACCCTCCTGCGCCCCCAGGTCCCCACCACGCCCTGACCCGGCCCGAGGCCCCCGCCACGCCCTGAGCCGCCCCCGGACCGCCCCGCACTTCCGTGCCCGCCCCGCGCACAGGGCCACGGAGACGGTGGGGCGGCCGGCAGGGGCCGCTCCACACGCCTGCGGGGGTCAGCGATCGGCGTCCAAGGGGCTTCTGTCGTCGTCTACGTCCACGACATCCGCGACATCTACGACGTCCACGTCGTCCACGTCGTCCGCCTCGTCGATATCGTCGAGTTCCCCGAGGACCGCCACCGCGTCGGGATCGACGCGCACACGGACATCGGCGCCGACGGGGCCGACGCGATCATCGTCGTCCCGTTCGTCGTCGAAGACCGCGCTGACGTCGAAGCGGCACACGACCCGGTGCGGGTCCGCCGCGTCGAAGGGGGTGTCGAGCCATTCCCCCGGCTCCGCGGGTTCGTCCGCCGCGGTGACCCAGAGCGTGGAGTCGCCCTCCTCCAGGCCGAACTCCTTGTGCCGGGAGGCGATTTCGTCCGGTTCGAACTCCCCGAAGAGGACTCCGAGCGCGGCATGTACGCTGCTGCCCGCCGCCTCCGCGGCCGGACTCCCGTCCACCGCGTCCGCGTCGAGGTCCGCGACCCGCTGGGCCTGCGCGAGGAGCCGTTGCGGCTCCGCCACCGCGTAGTCCCTGCGGATCAGCACGCTCAGCGCGTTCGCCTCTTCCGGGCCCTGGTACGGCGGCAGCACATCGCTGTCCGAGCCGGGGATCTCGAAGGGGGTGACCTCGTCGTATCGGTCGTAGAGGAGCTCGTCGTACTCCTCGGCCGCGGCGGCCAGCTCGTTGAACGCCTCATAGACGGCCGGGTCGTCCTCCCCCGACCTGCGTTCGACCGCGGCAAGGTGACGGTCGAGCGCGGTCTTGACCGCCTCGGCGGCGGCGCGTACCTCGGCAGCGGTTGGCTGCGCAGCATCAGACATAGTGCAGACGCTATCCGTAGCGGGCCCGTACTTGCACAATAGATGCGATGCCGGAATACGAATTTGTCGACGTGTATGTGCCGCGCGGGGTCACCCGCAAGGAAGCGACGCGCCTGCTGACGGACCATGCGGAGTACGGACACTGGGAGTTGGACCGTCTCAGCCTGCACGCGGACGGCAGTCGCAGGGTGCGGCTGAAGCGGCGGATCATCCGCCAGCTGCGGGCCACCTGGTGACGTGAGGGAGCGAGCGGGGAAACGAAAGGAACAGCGGAACGGAGGGCGCCCCGCCGAGCGGGACACCCTCCGTTCTACGTACGGGATCAAGCGGCGGTATCCGCCCGGATCAGGCGGCCGACCGCGCCCTGCGGTAGAGCACCGTCCCCGCGAGCAGCATGCCCGCGCCCACCGGCAGCACGACACCGATCGGCAGCTCGCCGCCCGTCTGAGCGAGCGTCTCCGAGCCCTTCGGCTGCGCGATGATCTGCGCCCCCGGCTGGTTCGGGGTCCCCGGCTCGTTCGGTGACCCCGGCTGGTTCGGCATCGCCCGGTCGTCCGAGGGCTTCTCGCCCGGCGTTCCGGGCTGCCCGGGCTCCCCGGGCTTCCCCGGCTGCTCCGGCTTCCCCGGATGCTCGGGCTGCTGCGGGCCGCCCGGCGGCTGCTCCGGCCCCCCGGGCGGGTTCTCACCACCCGGCGGCTGCTCCGGCCCCCCGGGAGGGTTCTCACCACCCGGCGGCTGCTCCGGCCCCCCGGGAGGGTTCTCACCACCCGGCGGCTGCTCCGGCCCCCCGGGAGGGTTCTCACCACCCGGCGGCTGCTCCGGCCCCCCGGGAGGGTTCTCGCCGCCCGGCGGCTGCGCGTCACCCGAGTCGTTGACGCAGTCGTCACCGGCGGTCGCGTTGCCGACACCGACGATGGTGACGCTGTTTCCGCAGACGTTCACCGGCACGTCGACCGGCAGCTGAACGTCGTTGCCCGAGCCGACGCCGGGCGAATCGCTGCTGTGCCCGTGCGCCGAGGATCCGCCGCCCGAGGGCTTGTGCGAGCCGTTGCCGCCCCCGTCGGAGGTGTTGGCGCAGTTGTTGCCCATCGCAGGGTTGAGCACCCCGACGACGTTGACGCTGTTGCCGCAGACATTCACCGGCACGTGCACCGGGAGCTGGACCGAATTGCCGGAGAGTACGCCCGGAGAATCCGATGTACCCCCACCGGCGCCCGAGTCGGCTTGCGCGTATCCACCGCTGATGGCGAGTACGCCCGTCGCGGCCGCCACCGTGATCAGGCCCTTTCGAGTGACCTGTCGCATAGGTATTCCCTGTCTTGTGACCTTCAGGAATGCGTACGCCCCCCACGACGCGTACACGGAATGCCCGAAAGTCCCGGAGTGCATGGGGCGCACTCCGGGACCGGCGGGCTCAGCCCCTCATGGGGTGAGGCACAGCAACGTCACTTGTTGACGCAGGCGTTGCCGAAGGTGGGGTTCAGCAGCCCGATCACGGAGACCGTGTTGCCGCAGACGTTCACCGGAATGTGGATGGGCGCCTGAACGACATTGCCCGAGAGCACGCCGGGGGAATTCACGGCGGCACCCTGGGCGCCGGCGTCGGCAGCAGCGATACCCGCACCCGCGAGCACGAGACCACCCGTGGCAGCCACAGCAGCGACGATCTTCTTGATCATTTTTCCTCCTTGTTGGCAATGCGATCCCAGCCGCGGACCGCATCACCTGTAACGAGGAGGGGGTGACGGAGCTACGAGCCTATTGTTCCTTTCACTCTTTTCAGTCAAGTACGCACGCGCTGACGATTATTGGAGTTTCCCCTCGGGGCGCGCTCCGGGGCGCGTCTCAGGACGCGTCGATGAACCGGTCGAGCACGCGCACACCGAACTTGAGACCGTCCACCGGCACCCGCTCGTCCACGCCGTGGAACATGCCCGCGAAGTCCAGCTCCGGCGGCAGCTTCAGCGGCGCGAAGCCGAAGCCGCGGATGCCGAGGTCGTCGAAGGACTTGGCGTCGGTGCCCGCGGAGAGCATGTACGGCACGGCCTTGGCGATCGGGTCCTCGGCCTGGAGCGCCGTCTGCATGGCGTCGACGAGCGCGCCGTCGAAGGACGTCTCCAGGGCCTTGTCCGCGTGCACGTCCGCGCGCTTGACGTGCGGGCCGAGGAGCCGGTCCAGGTCGGCGAGGAACTCCTCCTCGTACCCCGGCAGGAAGCGGCCGTCGACGTGCGCGGTCGCCTGCCCGGGGATGACGTTGACCTTGTAGCCCGCGCCCAGCTGGGTGGGGTTGGCGGTGTTCTTGAGCGAGGCGCCGATGAGCTTGGCGATGCCGCCGAGCTTGGCGAGCGTCTCGTCCATGTTCTCGGGGTCGAGCTCGGTGCCGAGGGCGTCGCCGAGCTCGTCCAGGAAGTGCCGCAGCGTCTTGGTCACCCGCACCGGGAACTCGTGCCGCCCCAACCGGCCGACCGCCTCGGACAGTTCGGTGATGGCGTTGTCCTTGTGGATCATCGAACCGTGGCCCGCGGTGCCGTCCACGGTCAGCTTCATCCAGTGCATGCCCTTCTGGGCCGTCTCGATGAGGTAGAGCCGCAGGTCCTCGTTGACCTGGTAGGAGAAGCCGCCGACCTCGCTGATGGCCTCCGTGACGCCCTCGAAGAGCTCCGGGTGGTTGTCGACGAGGTAGCGCGCGCCGTACGTGCCGCCGGCCTCCTCGTCGGCCATGAACGACACCACGATGTCGCGCGGAGGCTTGCGCCCGGTGCGCATGCGCTCCCGGACGACCGCGAGGGTCATCGCGTCCATGTCCTTCATGTCGACGGCGCCGCGGCCCCACACACAGCCGTCCGCGATCTCCCCGGAGAAGGGGTGGTGCGTCCAGTCCTGGGCGTTCGCCGGTACGACGTCGGTGTGGCCGTGGATGAGCAGCGCGGGCCGGGAGCGGTCCTCGCCCTCGATGCGGGCGACCGTGGAGGCCCGGCCCGGGTGCGATTCGAAGATCTGCGGTTCGAGCCCCACCTCGGCGAGCTTCTCCGCGACGTACTCGGCCGCCTTGCGCTCGCCCGGGCCCGAGTGGTCGCCGTAGTTGCTGGTGTCGATGCGGATCAGATCGCGGCAGAGATCGACGACCTCGTCCTCACCGGTGACGGTCCGCGCCCGGTCCGCGTCGCCCGCCCTGTCGGCCCTGCTCGACTCGCTCACGATGGTTCCTCCCGCTATCGCTGCTGGTGGTCACGTTCATCCTCCCGCGCCCACCCCCGACGCCCAAGGCCGGGCACCCGTCGACATACGCCGTTCACGCACCTGACCTGTGTGAACGGAGGCCCCCGAATGTTTGCTATGGTTTTCCACGTCGCCGCGGGAAACCGCGACAGACCACCGGTCCGGGTGGCGGAATGGCAGACGCGCTAGCTTGAGGTGCTAGTGCCCTTTATCGGGCGTGGGGGTTCAAGTCCCCCCTCGGACACAACGCAGAGCAATCAGTACACAGCCGGTGCTGGCCGACTTTCGGCCGGCACCGTTTGCGTTGCCCCCCGGCAGTCGCCGTCAGTCGCCTGAGTCCTCCCCGTAGCCCGGCAGCCCGCGCCGCACCCACCGCTCGTGGGCGAGGCGGCCCACCAGTGCTCCGCCGTAGACGACGAAGCCCACGCCCACCAGCCAGGACTGCAGGATCAGCACGGTGCCGAACGGGCCGTACGTCACCGCGTTCGACGCGATCAGCGGTGAGAAGACGAACTGCGAGAAGACCCGCAGCCCCAGCAGGCCGAGGGCCGTCGCGGCGGCTCCGGGGGCCAGGGCCCGCCAGCGGAGGCGGCCGCAGAGCAGCCAGCGTTGCGACCACCAGAAGAAGAGGAAGACGCCGATGGTGTCGGCCGTGGTGACGAGGGCGGTCTCCGCGGCGGACGACTCCTCCGGTGTGGGCGTCGTGACGAAGAGCAGCAGGAAGAAGACCAGCACCGCCAGCCAGACCACGTGCCGCCACATCGTGTGCCAGCGCGCCGCGGGCAGGTCCCACACCCGCTCGTAGCCGGTCTGTACGGCCGACCCGAAGGTCACGCCGAATGCCGCGAGCGCGCCGAGGCCGAGCGCCGTGGTCCGCTGCAGAGCCTGGCCCGGTGCGCCGAAGAGTTTCTTGATCTCCTCCTCCGGCACCTCGGAGACCCCGAGACCCTGCACCAGCCACCGGGCGAAGCCCTCTCCCCTCGCCAGATCGGCGGCGGCGACGACCACGAGGAGGGGCACGAGCGTGAGGAAGCTGAGCGCGGCGAAGCCCATGGCGCGGTGCATCAGCTCCATCTCGCGGCCGCGGTTCCAGGCGAGGCCCACGAGCGGGGCCGGGGCCCGCCGGTCCGGGCGCGGAAACCACCGGCCGTGCTGGGCGGGGCCGCCGCGATCGGGCGTACCGGGTGCTTGGGGCATGTCGGATCGCCTACCCGCAATCGCCGCGGAGGCAGTCCGCCGTACCGCCGAACGGGGCCCGTCAAAAGGCGGCCGGACCCGTCAGGGGCCCCCTAGCCGTCCCACAGCTCCTCGTGCCGCCGGTGTGCCGGGGTCAGGCCGCTGTTGAAGAATCTGTCGTAGTACTCGTTCTCCACGTGATGCGCCTGGAGCCAGATCCCGGGGACGTGGATCGCGTCCGTGTGCGCGGGGAAGCGGCGGTGGGTGCGCAGGATGTACGTGCAGATGTCGCGGGCGCACTCGACCACCCGTTCCTCGTACTCGCTCGCCTCGGCGAGGTAGCGGCGGCCGTAGTCCTCGCGGTAGATGCGGCTGAAGACGTCCTTGTCGCCGTAGACGCCGCCGGGGCCGAACTTCTCGCGGATCACCGCGTCCACCGCGTCGGACATCGACGCGAACGCGGGCGGGCAGGTCGCGGAGATAAGCGGCTCGCCGTCCGGCGCCCGCAGGCCCACCGGGTGCGAGCGTACGTTCGCGTACTTGGGGAGCGGGATGTGCCAGCGCCACACGTCGGCCGGGCGCCAGCGCGGGGTGACGAAGGTGAAGCCGAGCATCCTGCCGTAGACGCGGGAGAACTTCGGGTCGCCCAGGGCGATCTGCGGGTTGACGGACGCGTGGATCCAGGCGCCGAGGCCCATCGCCTCGGCCACCAGCATCAGGTTCTGGAGCAGCAGGTCGGCCTCGATCTGGGTGCGCAGCGGGCCGAGCGCGCCCAGCGGCAGCTTCAGTTTCCCGTTCAGGAAGCCGTTCTTGACCCACTTCTTCACGCCCGCCGGACGGTAGAAGTTCCGGTCGTCCACCAGCGTGGGCCGCGCCCCGTCCGGCTGGGTGAGCAGATACATCACGGCGTTGATGTACTGGTGGGACAGGTCCACCACCGGGAAGAGGACCGTCGTGCCGGGCAGGTTGGACAGGAAGCGGTTCGAGTCCAGGTAGGCCGGGAAGTCGCGCAGGCCCTCCGCCACGTCCAGACGGTGGTCGAGGACCCTGACCTTGGCCTCCCGTGCGCGAGCGGTCAGGGTCGGGCCGTCGAAGGGTTCCTCCGGCGCCGGGGGCAGCTTCCGCAGGTAGTACGTGCCGGTGTCGTTGATCAGGAAGAAGTGCGTGCCCTGCGCGTTGTCGGGGCTGCCCGCCGTACGTCCCGCCATGGTCAGGTTCGGCTTCGCCATGATCGGTTTGCCGTCTCGCGGATCGTCGAAGGGGCGGTCCGGCATCGTGAGCCCGGTGCAGCCGGTGAGGGCGATCAGGACCGCTTCCTCCAGCTCGGTCAGCGGCTGCGGCGCTTCCTTGGAGACGTAGCTCATCGATCCCGCCGGGACGGTGGCGCCGCGGCTCACCCGGTGGGTGCGGCGGCGCCAGACCGTCTCCAGGAGCGGTCGTGCGAAGAGGTCGGCGAGGCCGGGGTGGTGCCCGTCCGCCCGGCCGCCGGAGCCGCCGTCAGCCTGCGGCATCAGTGCCTCCGTCCCGCATCGGCTGCACCTGCCTCCACGGGGCGAACGCGCTCGCGCCGCGCGGCAGCAGACCCGCGAGGTCCGGGGCGTGCCGCTGGATGACGGACTTCATGCCGCCCCGCTCCACCCAGTCGATGCCCAGCGGGGTGTAGATCTCGGGCCGGTAGTCGACGGTCAGGAAGCGGTCGCTCTGCAGGCGCCGGGTGGCCATCAGGATGAAGATGCGGAAGGCCGTGTCGCTGAAGCCGAAGCCGGTCGGCGGGTTCTCGGCGAACAGGCCGACCACGGTGTCGATCTCGTCGACCGAGTCGTAGACGTCCTTGAGGCGCGCGACGGTCCCGGGGTCCTGGCTCAGGTCCTCGAAGCGGCTGATGCGCGGCTTGTGCAGGCCGGCGCGGAAGTCGTTGTAGCGCGGCACGCCCCGCCTGCGGGTGCGCACGAGGTCGACGACCGACAGGTCGATGATCTCGCCGTCGCGCTCGAAGTTCTGCAGCGCGCGCGGGAAGTTGTTCAGGGTGATCGCGCCGGGGTGGGCGATGCCGAACGAGTAGAGGGTGTCGGCGAGGCCCGTCTTGCGGATGGCGGCCTCGGCCGCGACGCCCTGGATGTCCCGGAAGCCGAGGGTCTCCAGGGGCCGCCCGAAGTGGTGCTCGCGCATCACGTAGTCGTCGGGGATCAGCGGGTGCATGCGGTAGACGGTGACGAAGTCCTCGGTGAGGGAGTACGGCGCCGCGTGGTGGTCCGGCAGCGTCTTGGAGATGCCGGTCAGCGAGTGGGCCTCCAGGAGCCACAGGCCGAGCTTGTTCAGCCAGTTGTCCGGCGGGCCCTCCCAGTTGGTGTGCAGACCCAGGTCGATGGCCTCGGTGGCGAGGATCGCCGGGGTCCACTCCACCGTGTGGATCTTGGCGATGAGGGCGGAGACGACCAGACGCGCCGCGTGATAGATGCTGTCCTCGCTCATCGCGGGGTACTCGCGGCGCATGGCCGCGCAGACCGCGTTGTGCTCGCGGGCGAAGAGCGTGTGCATGGCGCTGAGGCCGAGCCACCAGCTCTCGTTGAAGCCGGTGAGCGGGACGCCGTTGGGGCCGAGGGGCAGGTGGCCGTCCTCCAGGCGCAGGTCGGCGCTGCCGTCGGCCTCGCGCAGGAACCTCGCGGTCTGCTCGTCGGCGCCGTACACCTCCGAGCCGTCCCACCAGTGGGACGCGCTGTTGGCGAAGAGGATGGGCGGCTGGTTGCCGGGGACCTCGATGCCCTCGTTCTCGGCGAAGCGCATCACGTTCTCGGCGGGCCCGCCGGGGGTGTTGTGCCAGATGCTGCCGGGCGGCAGCGGCACCTCGACCGACTTGGTGCCCGCCGGGTAGCGGCGGTGGTTGACCCAGTCGTGGACCTGGAACTGGATCCAGGCCGCGGCCAGGATGTTGAGCGAGGTCGCGGGCACGAAGGTCTCGCGCTGCAGGAGCGTGCGGCTGACGGTGACCGGGTTCGGGGTGTCGAAGAGGTCGGGCCGGTAGTCCGGCTTCAGGTTGCGTCCGAAGGCAGCGCCCACGGCTCCCATGGAGGGCGCGGAGAGGTCGTTGTACGACCCGTCGTAGGACCGGGCCGTGCGCAGCCGCTCGTCGACCGGCGCGGGCACGGGGACGGCCTTCGGCGGTGCCTCGTGGACGTCGGTGTCGATGAGGTTGAGGCGCCGCAGCACCTTGCGCAGGAAGACCAGGTTCAGCAGGCTCGCCGACACCGGCAGCCTGTGCCACGGCACATAGCGGTTGAGCGCGCCGAAGAAACGTCCGACCGGGATGCCGAGGACGGTGTTGCGCAGCGGCTCCGCGGTGTCGAAACGCAGGCCCTTGCGGTGGGCGGCGCTGGCTTCGTACGCGGCTTTGCGGGCCCGGTTGAGGTTGCCGAGGGGGCGGAACTCCTCGGTCGTGTACCAGGGGTTGAAGGCCAGTTCCTCGACCCGCCCGGCCGCGGCCATGGCCTCGACGGTGGCCAGGTCCTGGCGCGGCACGGTGAGGCGTGCGACGGGCACCGCGGGCGTGATGGTGTCCCTCCACTCCACGGAGCCGTCCTCGACGGGCGTGCGCTTCTCGTCCACGTACCGCTGGACGCACAGGTCGAAGGCGATGTCCGAGGTGACCAGGCGGTGCGCGAGTTCGCGGTGGAGGAAGCCGGGGTCGCGGCGTTCGGGCTTCGGTTCGGGGGCGCTGCCCACGACGGGGCGCAGGAGGTAGCGGACCGGTCCTGCCTCGCCCCAGAGGATGGCGCCGCGGCTCCAGTACGTCTCCCTGGCCAGGCTGTTGACCGTGTGCCGGGTGGCGGACTGGATGTTGCGCCGCATGCGGGTCGCGGTGGAGAGGCCGACGGCCAGCGGGAGCTTCACGAACAGGCCGATGGCCTTCTGCAGCCGACTGGTGGCGCCCGCCATGACCTTGGCGAAGGCGACGAACTCACGGGCGTCGCGGGCGTGCGACACCGGGAAGTTGGTGGCCAGCAGGTCGTGGCTCTCCTCGTCCGACACCGTCACGCGCACGGCCACGCCGCGCAGATCGGCCGCGGCGTCGGGCTGCCGGGTGCCGCCGGCGTTGGAGAGCCGCACGGTCGCCGGGTACTCGGCTCCCGGCTGGGCGAAACCGCCGCGCAGGGCCTCGGGCAGGTCGTCGTGGAAAGTGAGGCGGGCGTTCTCCACGCCGAGCGCGGGTTTGGCGTGCTGGGTGCGCGCGAGGGAACCGGCGCCGGCCGCACGCCGGTTCTTCGCCTGGACCTTCATGATTTCGCGGGCCAGGCGCTCGAAGAGGCGGTGTTCCGCCTCGGGGCTGCCGCCCGCGTAGCGCTCGTAGGTCTGCTCGTACTCTCCGCTGTCGGCCATCAGGCTCTTCCTTCGCACGCAGGCGTACGGGACGGGACAGGCCCTTGGACGCTACTGGCGGCGCGGGACGGCCGCAGCGCGGGTTCTCGCCTATGTGCGGGGTGAGCTGCGTACGTCGAACAGGCAGGCAAGGCAGGGTATTCGGGCCCGTCGGGCGTACCGGGGCGTTCGAGCGGCGCGGATCGGGTGATCGTCCGGGTGTCCCTCCCGAAGTCTCCTCTCACAGCAGCCCCGGGAGCCGAGTACGCCGATGGCCGGTCCGTGACGGGTCCGCCGAGGCGCGCCGGGCGAGCTAGGCGATGAAGGCGCCGTCGACGTACACCCACGCCCCGTCGAGGCGCTCGAAGCGGCTGCGCTCGTGCAGGGACTCCTTGCGCCCGCCGTCGGTGTAGCGGGCCCGGAACTCGACCGTGCCGGTGGTGTGGAACGCGGTGCCGTCGGCGGTGTCCAGGATCTCCAGGCCGACCCAGCGCAGCCCCGGGTCGAACTCCACGCGCGGCGGCCGGGTGCGCGGGTGCCAGGTGCGCAGGAGATACGCCTCGTCCCTGACGGCGAAGGCGCAGTAGCGGGAGCGCATCAGCTCCTCGGGCACGGCGGCCACGGCCTCGCCCCGGTGCAGCCGTCCGCAGCATTTCTCGTACGGCTCGGGGTGGCCGCAGGGGCAGGACTGGGCACGGGGGGCGCGTCGGGACATGCGGACCATTGTCCCCGACGACGGGGGGAGGAGCGCCCCGCAGGGGCGCGGGGAACTGCGCGACCAGCCACGACGCGCCCGCGGAAGGCATCCGAGCCCCGGAAGGAGGCGTCCACTACGGGGCGAGAATGTCCAGCTCGTGCAGCGCCCCCACTGCGATCTCCCGCGTAATGGCCTCCGCGGCGGCGGCGTCCCCCTCGCGCACCGCCTCCGCGAGCCTGACATGCAGGGTGACGGCTGCCGGGTCCGGGTCCTCGAACATGACCTGGTGGTGGGTACGGCCCGCGAGGACCTCCGCGACGACATCGCCGAGGCGGGCGAACATCTCGTTGCCCGACGCGTTCAGGACGATGCGGTGGAAGTTGACGTCGTGGAAGAGGTAGCCCTCCAGCTGCTGGCCCCGCGAGGTGGCGACCATGCCGAGGGCGCACTCGGTGAGGGCCGCGCACTGCTCGGGGGTGGCGTGCTGGGCGGCGAGGCCCGCGGCGGCGGGTTCGATCGCCGAGCGCAGGACCGTGAGGGAGCGCAGCTGGCGCGGCCGGTCGGCGCCGGCCAGACGCCACCGGATGACCTGCGGGTCGTAGACGTTCCACTCGGCCGTGGGCAGTACGGTCACACCGACCCGGCGCCGGGACTCGACCAGGTGCATCGACTCCAGGACCCGCACCGCTTCCCGTACGACGGAGCGTGAGACCTCGAACCGCTGGGCCAGCTCGTCCGTGCGCAACACGCTGCCCGGCGGGTACTCGCCGCCGGTGATGGCGGGCCCGAGGCTTTCCAGTACACGAGCGTGCAGCCCACGGGCCTGTGCGGTCATGACGTCAGGGTATGCGGCGGCCCTCGGGAACAAAAAGTCAGACTTTTGTGTCACAGACTCTTGAATTTGTCAGACCTAATAGGTTTCAGTGACGTGAACGAGCCACGGGCCTCCCCCGTCCCGTGGCTCGTTCCCGGACCGATGTCGAAGAAGACAGCGAGGCACGACAGCGATGAGCACCCCCCACGTCGTCGTAGTGATGGGCGTGGCAGGAACCGGCAAGACAACGATCGGTCCCCTGCTCGCGGCACAGCTCGGCGTTCCCTACGCCGAGGGCGACGACTTCCACCCCCCTGCGAACATCGCCAAGATGTCGGCCGGGACCCCGCTGACCGACGACGACCGCTGGCCGTGGCTCGATGCCATCGGCGCCTGGGCCCACGGCAGGGCCGGGCTCGGCGGTGTGGTCAGCAGCTCGGCGCTGAAGCGCAGCTATCGCGACCGCCTGCGGGCCGAGGCCCCCGGCATCGTCTTCGTCCACCTCACCGGCGACCGGGCCCTCATCGAGGACCGGATGTCGCACCGCGAGGGCCACTTCATGCCGACGGCCCTGCTCGACTCGCAGTTCGCCACGCTTCAGCCGCTCGGCGCGGACGAGGCGGGCGTCGCGGTCGACGTCTCCGGCAGTCCGGAAGAGATCAGCGAGCGCGCCTTCGAGGCGCTGGGCGCGCTCGACCGGTAGTTCCCCGTAGGCGCCTCCCCTCGCGCCCCCGAACCCCTCGCACCCCCGCACCCCCCTCCCCTGACGTTCAAGGAAGACACCGTGACCAGTCTCAGCGTTGAGATGCTGGCAGCGGACGCCGCCGAGCCGATCACCTCCGCTGGCCATGCCCAGCTGGGCATCGCCGTTCTCGCGGGCATCGCCGTCATCGTTCTGCTCATCACGAAGTTCAAGCTGCACGCGTTCCTGGCCCTGACCATCGGGTCGCTCGCCCTCGGCGCCTTCGCGGGTGCCCCGCTCGACAAGACGATCGAAAGCTTCACCGCGGGTCTCGGCGACACGGTCGCGGGCGTGGGTGTACTGATCGCTCTCGGCGCGATCCTCGGCAAGCTGCTCGCCGACTCCGGCGGCGCGGACCAGATCGTCGACACCATCCTAGCCAAGGCGGGTGGGCGTGCGATGCCCTGGGCGATGGTCCTCATCGCCTCGGTGATCGGGCTTCCGCTGTTCTTCGAGGTCGGCATCGTGCTGCTGATCCCGGTCGTCCTGATGGTCGCCAAGCGCGGCAACTACTCGCTGATGCGGATCGGCATCCCGGCCCTGGCCGGTCTGTCCGTGATGCACGGGCTCATCCCGCCGCACCCCGGCCCGCTGGTCGCGATCGACGCGGTGGACGCCAACCTGGGCATCACTCTCGCTCTCGGTGTGCTCGTCGCCATTCCTACGGTGATCATCGCGGGCCCCGTCTTCTCGAAGTACGCGGCGAAGTGGGTGGATGTCCCCGCCCCCGAGAAGATGATGCCGCAGCGTCCTTCCGAGGACCTGGAGAAGCGTCCCGGGTTCGGCGTGACGGTCGCGACCGTGCTGCTTCCCGTCGTGATGATGCTGGCCAAGGCGCTTGTCGACATCATCGTCGACAACCCCGACCACACCGTCCAGCGGGTCTTCGACGTCGTCGGCTCGCCGCTGATCGCGCTGCTCGCCGCGGTGATCGTGGGCATGTTCACCCTCGGCCGTGCGGCCGGCTTCACGAAGGACCGGCTCTCGACCACCGTCGAGAAGTCGCTCGCGCCGATCGCCGGTGTGCTGATGATCGTGGGTGCGGGCGGTGGCTTCAAGCAGACCCTCATCGACTCGGGTGTCGGTCAGATGGTCCTGGAGATCTCCGAGGACTGGTCGATTCCGGCGCTCCTGCTCGCGTGGCTGATCGCCGTGGTGATCCGCCTCGCCACGGGGTCCGCGACGGTGGCGACCATCTCGGCCGCCGGGCTCGTGGCTCCGCTGGCCGCGGACATGTCCGACTCGCACACCGCGCTGCTCGTGCTGGCCATCGGGGCCGGGTCGCTCTTCTTCTCGCACGTGAACGACGCGGGGTTCTGGCTGGTGAAGGAGTACTTCGGGCTGAGCGTCGGGCAGACGATCAAGACCTGGTCCGTGATGGAGACGATCATCTCCGTTGTCGCGGGTGGGCTGGTGCTGTTGCTTTCGCTTGTCATTTAGGCGGGGTCAGAGCTACTTCTCTTTCCCCAACCCCGCCCCTTCCCGAAAACCCGCTGGCGCGGGGGCCTTGGTTGCCGTCAATCACCGGCTCCGCCGAGTTCGTCCTCAAACGCCGGACAGGCTGAAAGATGCCGGCCGGGCTGATCCAGCCCGGCCGGCATCTGCGTCTACCTACGCCACAGCGGATGCTCCTGCTCCGCCCACTCCGGGTCCACCGACCCGGTCCGCATCCCCCGTCTCGACTCCGGGTCCGCCCACGCCATGCCCACGTGGCCCGCGATCACCACGCCCAGGGCAAGGGCCAGCCAGTCGTGGACGAACGTGCTTCCCGTACGCCAGGACAGGGGGGCCAGGTGCGT
Organism: Streptomyces longisporoflavus; assembly: GCF_014649775.1. Classification (GTDB taxonomy): domain Bacteria; phylum Actinomycetota; class Actinomycetes; order Streptomycetales; family Streptomycetaceae; genus Streptomyces; species Streptomyces longisporoflavus. The sequence goes on from NZ_BMTR01000009.1 coordinate 207,608, forward strand.
GAACCACATCAGCAGGCCCGTGCCCAGCATCACCAGGACCGCTCCGGCCAGCCAGCCCGCATACAGCTTCTGGCCCGCGTTGAACTTGCCCGCCCGCCGGGTGCGCCGCCGCAGCCAGGCCCTGTCGTGCGGGCCGAAGCGGTTCAGGAGGCGCAGGTCGCCGCGGAAGGCGCGGGACGCCAGGCCCGCCAGGAACGGGGCCGGGAGCAGCAGGCCCGACCATTCGTGGACGGTCACCACCAAGGCGCGGCGGCCCACCAGCTCCGCGAGCTGAGGGACGTACAGGCACGCGGCGGTCGCCACGCACACGCCCATCAGGATCGCCGTCATGCGGTGCACCCACCGCTCGGCCGGGCTGAACCTGCGCACCCGTGCCGCGGCCGCCTCAAGCCGTGGGCTCGTCGTCCCTGCCATTGGAATCACCCACCCACGCGTCGACGTCATAGCCCCGCTTCTCCCAGTAGCCCGGCTCCACCTCGTCGGTGAGCGTGATCCCGGAGAGCCACTTCGCCGACTTGTAGAAGTACATGGGAGCGACATAGAGGCGGGCCGGCCCGCCGTGGCTGTGGGCCAGGTCCTTGTCCTGCATGCGCAGGGCCACCAGGACGTCCTTCCGCCGGGCCTGCTTCAGCGTCAGGCTCTCGCTGTACGTGCCGTCGAAGCACGTGAAGCGGACGGCCCGGGCGGCCGGGCGTACCCCTGCCGCGTCCAGGAGGCGGGAGAGCCATACGCCCTCGAAGGGGGTGCCCGGAACCCGCCAGCCGGTCACGCACTGGACGTCGCGCACCATGCGGGTCTGCGGCAGGGAGCGCAGCTCGGCGAGGGAGTACGTCGCGGGGCGGTCCACCAGGCCGTCGATCTTCAGGCGGTACGTCGACGCGCTCTTGTGCGGGACGGAGGCGGCGACGGAGTAGTAGCGGAAGCCGCCGCCGTTGGGGAGCAGGTCCGTCAGGCCCGTGGGGTCCTTGTCGGACGCGGCGCCCAGGAAGGATTCCAGGCCCCGCTGGAGCGGCGGCGCGGCGGCCACGCCCGCGATGCCGAGGCCGAGCATGCCCAGGACCAGGCGGCGGCCGACAGGGGCGCCGCCGCGGTCCTCTTCGGGCCGGTGCGGAGGGGAAGTCGTCACCCTCCGATTCGAGCACCCGCGGCACCGGGGGTACAGGGGCCGCGGGTGTCCGTCAGCGTTTCGTCATACCTGGCCGGACGGTCCTCACACCTGGCCGGGCGGCTCCTCGGCCGCCTTCTCCAGCTGGAACGCCTCGTTGCCCAGGCCGATCCGCGCGTGCGCCTCCGGCTTGGTCGAGCGCAGGATCGCGCCGTAGACCACGCCGATCACCGCGGCGAGCAGGATGATGCCGGGCAGCACCCAGCTGAGCGCGGAGCCGGGGCCCGCGCCGACCAGGACGTCGAAGTCCTTGATGGTGTAGCCCGCGATGACGAGCAGGCCGACCGCGGCCAGCGCCGACGCGGTGATGCGCCAGACCTGCACGCGCGCCGCGCCCCGGCGTACGAAGAAGACGATGACGGCGACGGACGCCGTGGCCATCAGGAGGATGACGCCCAGGGCACCGACGTTGCCGCCCCAGGTGAACAGGTGCAGGACCGGGGCGGTCGGGTCGCCGAACTCGCCGTCGTCGGTCACCGCGAACGCGATCACGACGACGACGGAGACGATCGTCTGGAGCAGCGAACCCGTGCCGGGGGCGCCGGTGGAGGTGTTCGTCCGGCCGAAGGCGGCGGGCAGCAGGCCCTCGCGGCCCATGGCGAAGGCGTAGCGCGCGACCACGTTGTGGAAGGAGAGGATCGCCGCGAACATGCCCGTCACGAACAGGACGTGCAGTACGTCGGTGAAGGTACCGCCGAGCCGGGACTCGGTGAGCCCGAAGAGCAGCCCCGCGCTCTGTTCCTGTGCGGCGGGGACGATGCCGGAGGGGCCCGCCGCGACCGTCAGCGCCCAGGAGCTGATGGCGAAGAAGACCGCGACGAAGCCGACGGCGAAGAACATCACGCGGGCCACGACGACCTGCGGGCGGCTGGTCTCCTCCGCGTACACGGGAGCCTGCTCGAAGCCGGTGAAGGCGGCGATGCAGAAGCAGAGCGAGGTGGCGACGCCCGCGCCGGTGAGGGTCTCCGGGTTGAACGCGTGCAGGGACAGGCCCTCCTTGGCCGGGTCCGCGATGGCCGCGATGTCGAAGATGACGACGAGCGCCACCTCGATCAGCAGCAGCACGCCGAGCACGCGCGCGTTCAGGTCGATCTTCAGCCAGGCGAGTACGGCGACGACGGCGACGGTGACGAGTGCCGGTATCCACCAGGCGACTTCGACGTCGAAGTACGTGTTCAGGAGCCCGGAGACCTCGAAGCCGAGAAGGCCGTAGAGACCCGCCTGCAGCACGCTGTAGGCCACGAGCGCGACGAGCGAGGCACCCGCGCCCGCGGTCCCGCCGAGGCCCCTCGATATGTACGCGTAGAAGGCGCCCGCGTTGTGGACGTGGCGGCTCATCTCGGCGTAGCCGAAGCTGAACAGGCCGAGGACCACGCCGAGGATGAGGAAGAGCAGCGGCTGTCCGACGACACCCATCACGCCGTATGTGGTGGGCATGACACCGGCGACGACCATGAGCGGTCCGGTCGCCGCGAGCACGGACAGGAGGAGACCCGCCGTACCGAGGCGGCCCGCGCGCAGTGCCGTCTCCTGGCCCTTGTAGGTACTGATCCCGCTGCCGCCGGCGGCCTCGCTCGCGGGTCTTGTGTCGCTCGTGCTGCTCGAACTGCCCGTCGCCATGGCGCGGTTGTCCTTTCGGGTGGGCCGGTCGGTGTGCGGTGGGTCAGGCGGAGCCGAGCGCGGCGCCGCGCGCGGCGGTGAACGCCTTGTACGGGTCCCGGTCCGGGTACGACCAGGGGGCTGGGGTCGCGTGGCGTCCGATGCGGTGGAAGAGCGCGGCCGATTCCGCCGCCCTGCCCTCGCAGAACTTGGCGTGGGCGAGGAAGTTGAGGTCGACGCGGCAGCGCGGGTGGTCCGTGTTCCCGGGGCTGCCGGGCATCTCCCACTCCAGCCACCAGTCGAAGGCGGCCTTCATGACCTGGCGGGCCCGGCGTCCGGTCCAGTGCCCGGAGGCCACGGGGTCGGCGGGCTCGCTGCCCGCGGTGGCGAGGACGCGGTAGCGCTCGGCGTGGGCGACGACGGGCAGGACCGCCAACGGCGAATCCTGCGGCGCCTGTTCGGCGGCCCAGGCGGCGAAGTCGTACACCTCGTGCAGCGGGTCCTGCCCCGCCGCGGGGCGCCGCTCGGCGAGCCTGGCCACCATCAGGTGGTGGGCGTGGTGGTGCTCGGGGTGCCGGTGGCGCACCGCGTCGAAGAGCCGGACCACGTCCTCCTCGCGGCCCAGGGAGCGCTCCAGGGTCAGCAGCGCGAGCCACGGCGTGGGGTCGGCGGGAAGCAGTGCGGCCACTTCACGGCAGGCGTCCCTGGCCTTCTCCGAGCGTCCCTTGCCGCGCAGGGCGCGGTGCACGGCTGCGTAGGCGAGCAGCAGGACGGCGTCGGTGCTCTCCGGCTCGGCGAGCTGCCAGTCACGGACCCAGGCGGCGGCGGTCGGCTCCTGCGCGAGTACGTCGAAGCGGTGGCCCCTGCGGTCCCAGTCGTCGCCGGTCGCGGCGAGCAGCGCGCGGACCTCGGTCCAGCGGCCCTGGGTCAGTGCGGTGCGGGCGCCCGCGAGTTCGGCGTCGTCGAGCGCGGGGTCGAAGGCGTGGGCCGCCCGCTTGCGGGATCGGCCCAGGGGGGGTGGGGGTGGTGACACCGCGGGACTTCCTCCCCGGCGCGGCTCGCGTACGGATGATCACGCACAGCAAACCGGTCGGTAGCCCTCCAGTCAAGGTCAGCCCTCGGCCAAGCCCTTCACCAACTCGTTTCAAAATCTACGGAATTCACTCCCGACCTGCGGGGTTACCCGCCAGGACACGATTCGGACAAGCGGCGGCGATCACACCGTGCCGCGGCGAACACGCCCTTCAGCTCACCGACTTGGCGGCGGCGCGGCCCGCCGTGCGCCCCGAGAAGAGGCAGCCGCCGAGGAAGGTGCCTTCGAGCGAGCGGTAGCCGTGCACTCCCCCGCCGCCGAAACCGGCCGCCTCCCCCGCCGCGTACACACCGGGCAGTGGTTCGCCGCCCTGGGCCAGGACGCGCGAGGACAGGTCGGTCTCCAGGCCGCCGAGGGTCTTGCGGGTGAGGATGTTGAGCCGCACCGCGACGAGCGGGCCCGCCTTGGGGTCGAGGATGCGGTGCGGGGCGGCGGCCCTGATGAGCCGGTCGCCGAGGAACTTGCGGGCGCCGTGGATCGCGGTGACCTGGAGGTCCTTGGTGAAGGGGTTGGCGATCTCGCGGTCGCGGGCGGTGATCGTGCGCCGCAGCGCGGTCTCGTCGATGAGGGGCTCCTTGGTGAGCGCGTTCATGCCGCGCACCAGGGAGGAGAGGTCCTTCTCCACGACGAAGTCGGCGCCGTTGTCCATGAACGCCTTCACCGGGGCGGCCACGTCGGCGCGTGCCCGGTCGATGACGCCGCGCACGGACTTGCCGGTGAGGTCGGGGTTCTGCTCGGAGCCGCTGAGCGTGAACTCCTTGCCGATGATGCGCTGGTTGAGCACGAACCAGGTGTATTCGTAACCCGACTTCATGATGTGTTCGAGCGTGCCGAGGGTGTCGAAGCCGGGGAAGAGCGGCACGGGGAGGCGGTCGCCCCGCGCGTCGAGCCAGAGGGACGAGGGGCCGGGCAGGATGCGGATGCCGTGGTTGTCCCAGATGGGGTTCCAGTTCTGGATGCCCTCCGTGTAGTGCCACATGCGGTCGCGGTTGATGAGGCGCGCGCCCGCCTCCTCGGTGATGCCGAGCATCCGGCCGTCGACGTGCGCGGGCACGCCGGAGACCATCCGCTCGGGCGGAGTGCCGAGCCGCTCGGGCCAGTTGGCGCGTACGAGATCGTGGTTGCCGCCGATGCCGCCGGAGGTGACGATGACCGCCTGGGCCCTGAACTCGAAGGACCCGGTGACCTCGCGGCTGCTGGCCTTGCCGCGCTCGACGCCCGAGGGTTCGAGGATCTCGCCGGTGACGGTGTCGACGCTGCCCGCGCTGCGGGACAGGCCCGAGACGCGGTGGCGGAACTTGAGCTGGACGAGGCCGCGGGCGACGCCTTCGCGGACCCGGCGCTCGAAGGGGGCGACCAGGCCGGGACCGGTGCCCCAGGTGATGTGGAAGCGCGGCACGGAGTTGCCGTGCCCCTGCGCGTCGTAACCCCCGCGCTCGGCCCAGCCCACCACGGGGAAGAAGCGCACCCCCTGCCGGTGCAGCCAGGATCGCTTCTCGCCCGCCGCGAAGTCGACGTACGCCTCGGCCCACTTGCGCGGCCAGTGGTCCTCGGGGCGGTCGAAGGCGGCCGTACCCATCCAGTCCTGGAGGGCCAGGGCGTGCGAGTCCTTGATGCGGAGCCTGCGCTGCTCCGGGGAGTCGACGAAGAAGAGCCCGCCGAAGGACCAGTGAGCCTGGCCGCCGAGCGACTGCTCGGGCTCCTGGTCGACGAGGATGACCCGGCGGCCCGCGTCGACGAGCTCCGCGGTGGCCGCGAGGCCCGCGAGACCCGCGCCGATCACGATGACGTCTGCGTCGTGGGCCATCCGGGGGTTCCTCCTCAGCAGGGACTTACTGGTGAGTTCAGATCCTGAGTAACCGCGGGAGCGGCGTCAACCGTCTGGGCCCCGGAACCTCAAGATCACTGCCTCGCTTTTAATAATGGCCAGCATTACCATGCGCTCATGGCCAGGACCTCAGGACCCGCGACCCGCGACAAACTGATCCGCGCGGGCGAGGAAGTGTTCGCGGCCCAAGGCGTGCACGGCGCGCAGCTGCGGGACATCGTCCGGCTCGCGGGGCAGAGCAACCCCTCGGCCGTGCAGTACCACTTCGGCAGCCGCGCCGCCCTGGTGGACGCCGTCATGGCCGAGCGCCAGACGCGTACGGAGAAGGTGCTCACCGCCGAGCTGGAACGGGCGCCGGACGGACTGCGCGGGCTGCTCTCCGCCCTCGTGGCGGCGGAGGCCAGCGAGCTGCGCACCGAGCGGGGCCGCCGCTGTCTGCGCATCTCCGCCCAGCTCAGCCACGAGAGCGGCGTCCGCACCCGCACTCCGCACCCCACGATCGACGGCACCGTCTACTGGGAGCTGATCGGCCGCGCCGAGGACTGCCTCAGCTCGCTGCCGGAACCGGTCCGGCTCGAACGGCTCGACCTGGTTCTCACCCTCGTCGGCGCCGCCATGGCCGACCGCGCCGGGCAGTACCTGGCCGGCACCACCCCCCTGACCGGCGAGGAACTGTTCCTCGCCGACCTCGTAGAAACCACCACGGCCCTGCTGCGGGCCCCGGCCCCACGGAGAGAACCATGAGCGACGCGCACGACCTCACCGGCAAGACCGTCATCATCACCGGCGCCGCCCGCGGCCTGGGCGCCGAGGCCGCGCGGCAGGCGGTGGCCGCCGGCGCCAACGTCGTCCTCACCGACGTCCTGGACAAGGAGGGCGAGGCCACCGCCGCCGAGCTCGGCGAGCGCGCCCGTTTCGCCCGCCACGACGTGACGTCGGAGGCGGACTGGCGGCGCGTCGTGGAGCTCGCGGTCGGCGAGTTCGGCGGGGTGCACGGCCTGGTCAACAACGCCGGCATATCCACCGGCCAGTTCCTGGAGTCGGAGTCGGTCGAGCACTTCCGCAAGGTCGTCGACATCAACCTCACCGGCGTCTTCATCGGCATGAAGAGCGTCATCCCGGCCATGAAGGAGGCCGGCGGCGGCTCCATCGTCAACATCTCGTCGGCGGCCGGACTCATGGGCCTGGCGCTCACCGCCGGATACGGCGCCTCCAAGTGGGGCGTCCGCGGGCTGACCAAGACCGGCGCCGTGGAGCTCGGCACCGCCCGCATCCGCGTCAACTCCGTCCACCCGGGCATGACGTACACCCCGATGACCGCGCAGGTGGGCATCGAGAAGGGCGAGGGCAAGTACCCCAACACCCCGATGGGCCGGGTCGGCGAACCGCACGAGATCGCGGGCGCCATGATCTTCCTGCTCTCGGACGCCGCGTCGTACGTGACCGGCGCCGAGCTCGCCGTCGACGGCGGCTGGACCGCGGGGCCCACGGTGAAGTACGTCATGGGTCAGTGAGACCGGCGGTCCGGAGTTGGGGTTGGATTCCCGTATGACCACGAACAGCCGGCCCGTGCCCGACCCCAGCCAAGAGATCCTTTCCATCGTCGACGAGAACGACGAGGTCGTCGGCGAGGCCCCGCGCGGCGAGGCGTACGCGCGCGGACTCCGCCACCGCTGCGTGTTCGTCCAGGCGCGGGACGCGGAGGGCCGCGTCTTCGTGCACCGGCGCACCCCGACCAAGCTGGTCTTCCCCTCGATGTACGACATGTTCGTCGGCGGGGTCGTCGGCGCCGGCGAGTCCTACGACGACGCGGCCCTGCGCGAGGCCGAGGAGGAGCTCGGGGTCGACGGACTCCCGCGCCCCACGCCGCTGTTCAAGTTCCTCTACGACGACGGCGCGGGGCACACCTGGTGGTCGTACCTCTACGAAGTGCGCTGCGACCTGCCCGTGAACCCGCAGGTCGAGGAGGTCGCCTGGCACGCCTTCCTCAGCGAGGAGGAGCTGGCGGAGCGGCTCGGCGAGTGGGCGTGGGTGCCGGACGGGCTCGCGGCGTACGAGCGGCTGCGGGAATATCGCGCCAGCTAGGGTCGGCTGGTGAGCAATTTCGTACAAAGCCTTCGCCTGTGGTTCGCGCCCGAGCGGATCCGGGACGAGGGCGACACCCCCGACTACCGCTTCTCGCTCGCCAACGAACGCACCTTCCTCGCCTGGCTGCGGACGGCGCTCGCCCTCATCGGGGGCGGTTTCGCGGTGGACCAGTTCCTGCCGGACCTGCGCTGGGGGTGGCGCATCGGGCTCGCCCTCGCCCTGCTCGCCGCGGGCGTGCTCAGCTCCCTGCGCGCGGTCAATCACTGGGTGCGCTGCGAACGGGCGATGCGGCGCGGCGAGGATCTGCCCGTCTCGCGCTTTCCGACCGTCCTGAGCCTGGCCGTGGCGGTCGTGGCGCTCGCCATGGTCGTCGTCGTGCTCTTCGGGTGGGAGGGGTGACGGACCGGGGCGACGTGCGGGTGCCGGAGCGTGATCCGGGGCTGCAGCCGGAGCGCACGCGGCTCGCGTGGCGACGTACGACCCTGTCCTGCACCGTCGCCGCGGTCCTCGCCGCGCGGGCCGCGTTGCAGGAGGGCACCGGCGCGGTGGCCGTCGTCGCCTGCGCCCTCTGTCTGCTGCTGTGGCTCGGGTTCCTGGGTGTGGCGCACCGCAGGATGACCGACCTCGCGGCCACCAACCGGCCGTCGCGGCTCCCTGCGCGGGCCGCGGCGACGGCCGCGCTGTGCACGATGGCGCTCGCGGTGTGCGCGACGGCCATGGTGTTCTGAGCACACGATCCCCACAGCGCCCTCAGTGCCCGGCGGGCCCGTCCTCGGACGTCCAGTCCACCGTGACGACGATCTTGCCGCGCGTACGCCCCTCCGCGCTCAGGCGGTAGGCGTCCGCCGCCCGCTCCAGCGGGAACGTCTCGGAGACGTGGACCGTGACGACGTCCTGCTCCGCGAGCTGCGCGAGGCGCTGGAGGTCGTCGGCGTCCGGCCGCACGAAGCAGTAGTGGCCGCCGAGGCCTATCACCGCTCCGTCCGCGATCGACGCGAGACGGCCGCCGGGCGCCAGGAGCGCGGCGGACGCCCTGAGGGTGTCGCCGCCGACCGTGTCGAAGGCTGCGTCCACGCCTTCCGGGGCGAGGGCCCGTACCCGTTCGATGAGGCCGTCGCCGTAGGTGATGGGTTCCGCGCCGAGTTCGCGCAGGAAGTCGTGGTTGCGCTCGCTCGCGGTGCCGATGACGCGGGCGCCCGCGTGCCGGGCGAGCTGGACGGCCATCGAGCCGACCCCGCCGGCCGCCGCGTGCACGAGGACGACGTCGCCCTCCGTCACCGCGAGCGTCTTGGTGATCACCTGGAAGGCGGTGAGCCCGGCGAGCGGCAGACCGGACGCCTCCTCGAAGGTGAGGTTGCGCGGCTTGCGGGCGAGGGTGCGCACCGGGGCCGCGACGTACTCGGCGAAGGTGCCGCGCGAGAGGAAGTCCTCGCGTACGTAACCGATGACCTCGTCCCCCACCGCGTACTCCGGGACGGCGACGCCCGGCTGCACCACGACGCCCGCGACGTCCCAGCCGGGGATCACCGGGTAGACGGGGTCGAGGATGGCGTCGAGGTGACCGGCCATGCACTTCCAGTCGACGGGATTGACCGACGCGGCGCGGACTTTCACCAGGACGGAGTCGGGGCCGACCTTGGGATCGCGCACATCGCCGTACTCCAGGACTTCGGGTCCTCCGTAGTGGAGGTAGCTGATCGCCTTCATGGGGTCGGCTTCGGTGTCGGCTTCGGTATCGGCTTCATGGGGAGCGCCTTCGTGGGACGGCCCGCGTGGGGGTGGGGCGGTGGTCGGAAGCTGAAACATCAACAAGGCTTCCATATCCCCATCAAACGGGCATCGAGTACTAGCCTGAGAGGGTCACCCCCCTACCGCAGCTCCCACAGAAGGTGCACGCGCCATGACCACGCTCCACCACGAACACCCCGTACACGAGCACGTCCACGGCCCGGCCTGCGGACACGCCGAGGTGCCGCACGGCGACCACGTCGACTACGCGCACGACGGTCACATGCACCGCCTGCACTCCGGCCACTGGGACGAGTGCGAGCCCGCGGAGCACGCCGTCCACGAGGGCCACGACCACAAGCACGGCGAGGGCTGCGGGCACGCCTCGGTGCTGCACGGGGACCACGTCGACTACGTCCACGACGGCCACCGGCACGCGGCGCACGAGGGCCACTGGGACGATCACTGAGGCTCGTCGCCGACTTCCCCCGCGCGGGCGCCGACCGGCGGTCCGCGGCGGGGGATCGTCTTGTCCGGGGGTCGTTGCCCGGGGGGCCTGGCGCCACCGCGACCCCGATCACGTTCGCCCTGCGCTCTGGACTACATACCGACTGGTCGGCATCATGAACGTCAGCGCGACGCAGCGCGGCATCCGACGACGACCGTCCGACCAGGAGCGAAGATGAGCTCAGACCATCCACCAGGCCTCGATCTCGACCAGTTGCGCGGCCATCTGGACCGCGAGCGGCCGGGCCTCGTGGGCGGGCCGCTCACCGCCCGGCTCATCGAGGGCGGCAGGTCGAACCTCACGTACGCCGTGACGGACGGCGCGACGCGCTGGGTCGTACGGCGGCCACCGCTGGGGCACGTGCTCGCGACCGCGCACGACATGAAGCGCGAACACCGGGTGATCAGCGCGCTGCACGGCACCGACGTGCCGGTACCGGCGCCGCTGCTGCTCTGCGAGGACGACGCCGTGATCGGTGCGTCCTTCTACGTCATGGAGTTCGTGGACGGCACTCCGTACCGCACCGCCGAGGAGCTTGCCCCGCTGGGCGCCGAGCGCACCCGGGCCGCGGTCACCGGCCTCGTCGACACCCTCGTCGACCTGCACTCCGTGGACCCCGGAGCGGTCGGCCTCGGTGACTTCGGGCGCCCCGACGGCTTCCTCGACCGGCAGCTGCGCCGCTGGGGCAAGCAGTTGGACGCCTCGCGCAACCGCGACCTCGCGGGGATCGACGAGCTGCACGCCGCTCTGGGCCGGCGGCTGCCGGCGTCGCCCGCGGCCACCGTCGTGCACGGCGACTACCGCCTCGACAACGTACTGATCGGCGACGACGACCGGATCAAGGCGATCCTCGACTGGGAGATGTCCACCCTCGGCGATCCGCTCACCGACCTGGGTCTGCTCGTCATGTACAGCACCAGGCTGGAGCTGCCCGACTCCCCCATCAGCACCACGGCGGGCGCACCCGGGCACCCGGACGCCGCCGAGCTGGTCGAGCGGTACGCCGCGCGCTCGGGGCGCGACGTCTCCGCGGTCTCCTGGTACACGGCGTTCGCGTGGTTCAAGCTCGCCGTGATCCTGGAGGGCATCCACTACCGGTACACGCTCGGCCAGACGGTCGGCGCGGGCTTCGACCGCATCGGGGAGCTGGTCCCCGTCTTCATCGAGCACGGCCTCACCACCCTCCAGGGACGACAGGAAGGCTGAGACAGCCATGGACTTCGCATTCGACGCCCGCACCGAGGAGCTGCGCGACAGGCTCCTGACCTTCATGGACGAGCACGTCTACCCGGCGGAGAAGGTCGCCGAGGAGCAGCGCGCTCTCCTCGACTCGCCCTGGGACACCCCGGCCATCGTCGGCGAGCTGAAGAACGAGGCCCGCAAGCAGGGCCTGTGGAACCTCTTCCTTCCCGACGCCGAGCACGGCGCCGGGCTCACCAACCTCCAGTACGCCCCCCTCGCCGAGATCACCGGGCGCTCCCCGCATCTGGCGCCCACCGCGCTGAACTGCGCGGCCCCGGACACCGGCAACATGGAGGTGCTCGCCCAGTTCGGCAACGCCGAGCAGCAGAAGCAGTGGCTGGAGCCGCTGCTCGCCGGCGAGATCCGCTCGGCGTTCGCGATGACCGAGCCGGAGGTGGCCTCGTCCGACGCCACGAACATCACCACGCTGATCGAGCGCGAAGGTGACGAGTACGTCATCACGGGGCGCAAGTGGTACATCTCCGGGGCCATGAACCCGGACTGCCAGATCTTCATCCTGATGGGCAAGACGGACCCCGAGGGCGCCGACCCGCGCCGTCAGCAGTCCATGGTGCTCGTGCCGCGCGACACCCCGGGTGTCGAGGTGCGGCGCGCGATGCAGGTGTACGGCTACGAGGACCACTCCCACGGCGGGCACGCGGAGGTCGTCTTCGACCACGCCAGGGTCCCCGTGAGCAACCTGATCGGCGAGGAGGGCGGCGGCTTCGCCATCGCCCAGGCGCGGCTCGGCCCCGGCCGCATCCACCACTGCATGCGCCTGATCGGCATGGCCGAGCGTGCCATCGAGCTGATGTGCCGGCGTGCGGTGGCGCGTACGGCCTTCGGCAAGCCGCTGGCCCAGCAGGGTGTCGTACAGGAGTGGATCGCCGACGCCCGGGTCGCGGTGGAGCAGCTTCGGCTCCTCGTCCTGAAGACCGCGTGGCTGATGGACACCGTGGGCAACAAGGGCGCGCACACGGAGATCCAGTCCATCAAGATCGCCACCCCGCGCACGGTCGTCGACATCCTCGACCAGGCCGTCCAGCTGCACGGCGCGGGCGGTGTCAGTCAGGACTTCCCGCTCGCCGAGCTGTGGGCGTCTGCGAGGACTCTGCGTCTGGCGGATGGCCCGGATGAGGTGCACCAGCGGTCGCTGGCCCGCCGGGAGCTGAAGAAGTACCTGTAGGGGCCGCTACGGCCGCAGCGCCCTCAGCAGCAGGTCCGCCAAGTGGTCGGCGACCTGCTGCTGGGTGAGCGGGCCGTTCGGGCGGTACCACGTGGACAGGTGGTGGACGGAGCCGAAGTGGTAGTCCACCACCAGGTCCGCGGGGGTCGCCTTGGAGAAGACGCCGGCGTCCTGGCCCTCCTCGATCAGGGCGCGGAACCGCTCGTGGTAGCGGCGGCGCTCGGAGCGCACCTGCTTGTTCTTCTCGGGGCTCAGGTGGTGCATGGAGCGGAAGAAGATCGAGGCGTCGTCGAGGTTGTCGATGGTCGTGACCACCACGTCGGCCGCCGCGTCCCGCACCCGCTGCTCGATGGGGGCGTCGGCGTTCGCGAAGGCGTCGAGCCGCTCCTGCTGGACGCGCAGGACACGCGCGTACACCTCGTGCAGCAGATCGTCCTTGGAGCCGAAGTAGTGGTACAGCGCGCCTTTGGTGACGCCTGCCGACTCCACGATCTCCTGCACCGACGTGCGGTCGTAGCCGCGGTCGGCGAAGAGCCGCGTGGCGGCGGCGAGCAGCCGCTGCGGGACGGGCGTGCCGTCACCGTCCGTCGTCCTGGCTGCCACTGCCGCCACCTGCCTTTCGGGGTTACTGGCTCTCGTCGTGCCGAGAGCCCGCGTCGTTGCGGGAACGCAGTTCCCGCCGGAGGATCTTCCCACTTGTGGTCTTCGGCAGCTCCGGCAGGATCTCGACCGCGCGGGGGTACTTGTACGCCGCGAGCCGTTCCTTGCAGTACGCCGCCAGGTCGTCCGGCGCGACGTCGGCCTGCGGGCGCAAGCTGACGAAGGCCTTGACCGTCTCGCCGCGGTAGCTGTCCGGGACACCGATCACGGCCGCCTCGCGGACGGCCGCGTGGCTGTAGAGGACGTCCTCCACCTCACGGGGCCAGACCTTGAAACCCGACGCGTTGATCATGTCCTTCTTGCGGTCCACCACATAGAGCCACCCCTCGGCGTCCATGAAGCCGATGTCGCCGGTGCGCAGCTCGCCGCCGGGGAACGCCTCGTCCGTGGCGTCCGGGCGGTTCCAGTAGCCGGGCACGACCTGCGGCCCGCGCACGGTGATCTCGCCCTGCTCGCCGAAGGGGACGTCCGCGCCCAGGTCGTCGACGATCCTGACGACCGTCTCCGGGCCGGGCACACCGACGGCCAGCGTGCCGGACACCGGGTCGACCGGCGCCTCCTGGCCCGGCGGCACGGAGGCGCAGGGCGCGGTGCACTCGGTGAGTCCGTAGCCGTTGTGGATGTAGGGGCCGAAGCCCGCGCGGAACTTCTCGACCAGGGCGGGCGGCAGCGGCGCGCCGCCCGAGGAGATCATCAGGAAGGAGTCGAAGTGCTCCCGCGTCACGGCGGGGTGGGCGGCGAGCGCCATGAAAGCCGTGGAGGGGCCGACCGTGTACGCCGGCTTGTGCTCGGCGAAGGCGTCGAGGACGACCCCGGCCTCGAAGCGGTACGCGAGCGCGAGCGTGCCCGCGTTGGTCAGACAGGCGGCGACCTGCGCGACCATGCCGGTGATGTGGAAGAGCGGCGCCATCGCGAAGTAGCAGGCGCCTTCCGGGATGCCGGAGCCCGTGCGCTGCCGCTCGGCGTTGTAGGTGATGTTGCCGTGGGTGTTCATGGCGCCCTTGGGGGTGCCGCTCGTGCCCGAGGTGTAGCTGATCAGGGCGACGTCGGACGGACCGAGCACCCGGTCTCCGGGCGCCGCGAGCCCCTGCCGGGCGACCGTGACCAGGTCGTCGGCGTCGGCGGCCTGCGGGAGGCGCTCGAAATCGAGGACGCGGGTGTCGTTGCGGGATTGCAGGTCGAGCTGGCAGGCGGTGAGCACGACGCGGACCGGAGAGGCCGCGGCCGTCTCGCGCAGATACGTCTCCCAGGCGCGGTCCGAGCAGATCAGCGCGGTCACGTCGGCGTCCGCGAGGACGTGCCCGACCTCCGCCGACTTGTACATGGGGTTGACCGGCACGACCGTGGCGCCCGCCTTCCACGCGCCGAGCAGCGCGATCACGAAGTGCGGGGTGTTCTGCAGGAGGATCGCGACACGGTCGCCCCGCGCCAGCCCGCGCGCGGCGAGGTACCCGGCGACGGAGTCGGAGAGTGCGTCCACCTCGCGGTAGCTCAGGCGACCGTCGAAATAGGCGAGGGCCGTGTGTTCGGGGGCCCTGAGCACCGAGGCACGGAAGGCGTGCACGACGGAGGCCGCGGGCTCGATCGGGGCGCGCTGGGCCTCGGAGAGCCGGTCGAGCCAGGGCTTGGCGGCGTAGATGGAGGCACCGGCGGCCGTGGAGGAATCGCTCACCGCTCCGCCGCCTCCCACTTCTGCTGGAGGTGGTTCATGCCGGTCAGCCACTTGTCCGGCTCGGCGGCGCGAATGCGGTAGTACTCGGCGACCTCGGGGTGCGGCAGGATCAGGAAGCGGTTCTCCGCCATCCCGGCGAAGAGCGCGTCGGCGACGGCGTCCGGCTCGATCGCGGTCGGCGTGAGCACGAGGTCGCCCGCGGTGCCGGTGGCGGCGAGCATGTCGGTGCGCACGCCCTGCGGGCAGATCGCGTGGACGTCGATCCCGCGGTGGCGGTAGGTGAGCGAGAGCCACTCGGCGAAGGCGTACGCGCCGTGCTTGGTGACGCTGTAGGGCGCGGCGCCGATCATGGTGAGCAGGCCCGCCGCCGACACGGTGGAGACGAAGCGGCCGCTGCCGCGCTCCAGCCACTCGGGGATCAGCGCGTGCGCCGCCCGGACGTGGGCCATGACGTTGACGTCCCAGGCGGTGGCCCAGACCTCCTCGGGGGCGGCCTCGGAGCCGCCGGAGCCGAGGCCCGCGTTGGCGCAGTACACGTCGATGGTCCCGCTCAGGGCCTCTCTGGCCGCCGGCACGATCGTGGACGCGTCTCCGGCCAGGGCGACGGCGCCGATCTCGTCGGCGACCGCCTTGGCCTTGACGGCGTCCAGGTCGTTGACCACGACGCGCGCCCCGGCGGCGGCGAACCGGCGGGCCAGCGCGGCCCCGATCCCGCCTCCGGCACCGGTGACGACAACTCCCTTGTCCTGCAGGCTCTCCACGATCAGTCTCCTTCGACTGCGGCTCCGCTGTGGTCGCAGATGTGGTCGCAGACTAACCAGTCGGTATGTTCGGATGGAAGAGGGTCGGGCCGCCGGGTTCGTTCCCCGGCGCGGGGTCCGCGCGCTAGCGTGCGTGGCCATGACAGCCACCGCGCTCACGGAGGTCTCTGCATGAACCTGTCCCGAGGCAGCCTGTCCAGACGGGGCCTCCTTGCCGCCACCACGGCCACGGCCCTCACATCGGCGGTCCCCGCGTCCGCCGCGGGAGGCGGGGGCGGCCCCGGCGGTTCAGCCGGCGGGCGGCGGCTGCGCACCGGCTTCGAGCGCCTGGCCGCCGACGGCTACGCGCTCCTGGACGGGGAGCGGGTGGGCGTCGTCACCAACCCGACGGGCATCACCAGGGACGTGCGCCACATCGTCGACGTCATGCACGCCGACGAGCGCGTGGACCTGGTCGCGGTGTTCGGCCCCGAGCACGGCTTCCGGGGGACGGCGCAGGCGGGCGGCTCCGAAGGGCGTTACGACGACCCCGCGACCGGCCTTCCCGTCTACGACACGTACCAGAAGAGCGGCAAGGCGCTCGCCGACATCTTCACGGCCGCCGGGGTCGACACGATCGTCTTCGACATCCAGGACGTGGGCGCGCGCTTCTACACGTACATCTGGACGCTCTTCGACTGCATGGAGTCGGCGGAGCTGGCGGGCAAGCGTTTCGTGGTCCTGGACCGGCCGAATCCGGTGACGGGGCGCGGCGCGTACGGGCCCGTCCTGCACAAGGAGTTCGCCACGTTCGTCGGGCGGCAGCCGATAGCGCAGGCGCACGGGATGACGGTGACGGAGCTGGCGCTGCTCTTCAACGGGGAGTTCCTGGAGCGCCCCGTGGAGCTGGAGACCGTACGGATGACGGGCTGGAAGCGCTCGGACTTCTACGACGCCTCCGAGCTGCCGTGGGTGCCGCCGAGCCCCAACATGCCCACGCCGGAGACCGCCCTGGTCTACAGCGGCACCTGCCTCTTCGAGGGCACGAACCTCTCCGAGGGGCGCGGCACGACCCGTCCCTTCGAGTTGCTCGGCGCGGAGGGCATCGACCGCAAGTGGGCCGTCGCCGCCAATGACGCCGGTCTGCCCGGCGTGCGCTTCAGGGAGGCGTACTTCGCGCCGACGTTCTCCAAGTTCCAGGGCAAGACGATCGGCGGCGTCCAGCTGCACGTGCACGACCGCGAGGCGTACGACCCGGTGCGCACCGGCATCGCGCTCCTGGTGACGGCCAAGAAGGCGTGGAGCGGCTTCGCCTGGCGCTCCGACAACTGGATCGACAAGCTGACGGGCACGACGCGGGTGCGCACCATGATCGACGCGGGCGCGGGCACGGACGAGGTGGTGGCCGCCTGGCAGGACGACCTCGCACGCTTCCGCGCCGTGCGCAGGCGGTATCTGCACTACCGGTAGAGCGTGCGCGGGCGGTACCCGCACTACCGGTAGAGCGTGCGCGGCCGGTGCCCGCACGACCGGCAGGGGGCAGTCCCCACCGGCGAGAGGGGTGCCTGCCGGATGGCAGGTGCCCGCCGCGGTCCGGAATCGTGATCTCCAGCTCCCCGCACCCGAGTTGAGGAGGTCCCTGATGACATCGGCGGCACGGCGCACCATCCCCCTGGCATTGGCGGGCACGCTCGGCCTCGGGGTGCTTGTGGCACCCCAGACGGCCCGGGCCGCCCCCGCGGACCCGGTCCGGGCGATCGAACGCGCCGCCCATCCCCTGCGCTCGACCGACCCCGGCGGCTCCGCGAAGGACCTGCGACCGCTCGGCCGGATGGTGGGTGACGCCAAGGTGGTGGGCCTGGGCGAGGCCACCCACGGTTCGCACGAGTTCTTCACGATGAAGGACCGGGTGTTCCGCTATCTCGTGGAGGAGAAGGGGTTCACCACCTTCGCGCAGGAGGTCAGCTGGACCACGGGGCTGCGGTTCGACGCGTACGTGCGCGGGGGCGAGGGAGACGTGCGCGCGCTCGTGCACAAGGAGCTGGCCAAGACGCCCTGGGACACCGAGGAGTACGTCGGGCTTCTGACGTGGATGCGCGCGTACAACGACAAGCACCCGGACCGTCGGCTGCGCTTCATGGGCGACGACCTCAACTACCCGGAGATCGGGCATGAGTTGTTCGACGGGATCGAGGACTACGTTCGCGCGCACGAGCCCGCCCTGCTGCTCCGGATCGACGAGCTCTACGCGCCGATCCGCCGCCTCGCCGACGGCGACACGTACATGGCCAGGCCCCTGGAGGAGCGGCGGAAACTGGCCGGGAAGGCGCGGGAGGCGCTGGGGCTCCTGAAGGACCTGCGACCCCGGTCGGCCGACCGGGAGTACACCATGGCGCTGCACCACGCCCGGTCCGTCTCACAGACCGCCACGATCTACGCCTTTCCCCTGGACACCCCCGAGGGCCAGAAGGACGCCATGCTCTTCCGCGACCGCCTCATGGCGCAGAACACCGCCTGGTGGCAGCGGCACACCGGCGACAAGGTGCTCCTTTCGGCCCACAACGCCCATGTTTCGTACGAGAGTTATGACCCGCGCTATCCGAAGATGCAGGGCGCCTTTCTGCGGGACCGGCTCGGCGGGCGGTACGTCAGCGTCGGGTTCACCTTCGAGCGCGGGTCGTTCATGGCGCAGAGCGCGGAGTCCGAGGTGTGGAAGCCGCGTTCGGTGGGCGCGGCGACGCGCGGCATGAACGAGTACACGCTCGACAAGGTGCGTCACGACGACTATTTCCTGGACATGCGGACCGCTCCCGCCGCCGCCCGCACGTGGCTCGCCAAGGGCCGGCCGACCCGGAGCATCGGCACGGCGTATCCGGACGGGCCCTACAAGATCCGGCTCGCTCCCTCGCACGACGTCCTCGTCCATCTGCACGACGTCACGGCGGCCCGCCGCCAGTCCCGGTGAAGCAGCCGCGGCGACCGAGTCTCAATACCCGGGACAGACCGTCCCGGGTATTGACTGCCCTCTACATCTAACGCGACAGTGCCGGTCGTGCGGAGCGAATCGACAGCAGCAGAGAAGCAGCAGGTCCGGGGAGAAGGCGGCGAGGCCGGCGACGGCGGCAGCCCCGAGAGCATGCGCCGGGTGGCCGTGGCGTCCTTCATCGGGACTGCCATCGAGTTCTACGACTTCTACATCTACGGCACGGCGGCGGCCCTCGTCCTCAACGAGGCGTTCTTCCCGACCCTGGACCCCGTCAACGCCACCCTTGCCTCCTTCTCCACCTACGCGGTGGCGTTCGCGGCGCGGCCCATCGGCTCCGTGGTCTTCGGGCACTTCGGCGACCGGGTCGGGCGCAAGTCGGTGCTCGTGGCCTCGCTGCTGCTCATGGGGCTTTCGACGGCGCTGGTGGGGCTCCTGCCCGGCTACGGCACGCTGGGCGTCTGGGCGCCGGTCCTGCTGATCCTGCTGCGCTTCCTCCAGGGCATCGGCCTCGGCGGCGAGTGGGGCGGGGCCGCGCTGCTCGCGGTGGAGCACGCGCCCAAGAAGAAGCGCGGGCTGTATGCCGCCTTCCCGCAACTCGGCCCGTCCGTCGGGTTCTTCGCGGCGACCGGCGTCTTCTGGCTGCTCTCCTCCGTCCTGTCCGACGACGCGTTCCGCTCCTGGGGCTGGCGCGTGCCGTTCCTGCTCTCCTTCCTGCTCGTCGGCGTCGGGCTCTTCGTACGGCTGCGCATCAGCGAGACGCCGGTCTTCGCGAAGGTCATGGAGGCGCAGGAGGCCAGCAAGGTCCCCACGCTCGACGTCCTGCGGCGCCACCCGCGCGAACTGCTGCTCGGCGCGGGCGGGATGATCGTGGCGTACGGCCTCTTCTACACGGCGACGACGTACTGCCTCGCCTACTCCACCGGCACCCTGGGCGTCTCCCGCAACACCATGCTGGGCCTCTCCCTGATCGCCTGTCTCTTCCTGGCGGCCGGCACCTGGCTCGCCGCGACCCGTTCCGACGGTGCGGGCCGCCGCAAACTGGTCCTCGCGGGCGCCGGCCTCGCGGTGGTGTGGGGCCTGGTGCTCTTCCCGCTCCTGGACACCGAGCAGCCGGTGCTCATGGCGCTCGCGCTCGGCGGCGCGCTGTTCTGCATGGGTGTGGTGTACGGGCCGATGGGCGCCTACCTGCCGGAGCTGTTCGGCACGAACGTGCGCTACTCGGGCGCCTCGCTCGCCTACAACCTGGGCGGCGTGCTCGGCGGCGCGGTCTCGCCGCTGGTGGCGACCCGGCTGCAGTCCGCGTTCGGCTCCTCTTCGGTGGGCTGGTACGTGAGCGCCATGGCGGTCGTGTCCCTGGTGTGTGTTCTCGCGCTGCCGGAAACGCGCGAGCGGGAACTGGCGTAGCTTCCCCTGCGGGACATCTGGTCAGTACACCGGCGCCGCAGGACGATGACCGCGTGGAGCCCTACTGGGAACTGACCTTCGACGCCGACGGGGACGTCAACACCACGCAGCGTGACCGCCTCCTCGCCGAGGCGGGCCGCGAGCGCATCACCGATCTCCTCGTCCTGGCGCACGGCTGGAACAACGACCAAGACATGGCCACCGACCTCTACCGGCGCTTCTTCGCGCCGTGCCGGGAACTCGCGGGCCCGCGCGTGCGCCTGGGTTATGTGGGCGTGCTCTGGCCCGCCATCCGCTTCCCCGACGAACGCATCCCCGACTTCGAACCCTCGGTGACGGCCACCGGTCCCGGACCCGTGCCGGGCGCGGGCCCCCTGCTCGACGAACCGACCATGCGCCTGCTTGCAGGAACGTTTCCCGACGGCGGAGCCGAACTGCGACGGATCGGCGCGCTCCTCGCCGACCGCTCCGAGGTGCCCACGCGCCTCTACGAGTACGGACGCCTCGTACGCAACCTGGTGGCCGTGCACCAGAACAGCGCGGCCCAGCGCTTCGCCAACGACATCTGGACGGGCGAGCCCGCCATGCTCACCGACGACGCCGTCGAGGTGTGCCAGGTGTTCGCCGCCGCGATGGAGGAGACCGGGCAGCAGGAGCTCTTCGGCAGCCTGCGCAAACGCCTGTGGAACGGGGCGCACGAACTCCTGCGCCAGGCCAGCTACTACGCCATGAAGCGCCGGGCGGGATCGGTCGGCCAGCTGGGCCTCGGTCCGGCGATCGGGCTGCTCGCCCGCGAGGCGCCGGACGTGCGGGTGCATCTCATCGGGCACAGCTTCGGTGCGCGGCTCGTGTCGTACGCGCTGCGCGGGATGCCCGCTCCGGTGCGCACCGTGAAGTCCACGACGCTGCTCCAGGGGGCCTTCTCGCACTACGCGTTCTCCAAGCGCCTGCCGCACGCCCCCTCCCGCAGCGGCGCCCTCAACGGAATGCAGCGGCGGATCGACGGCCCGCTGGTGTCCTGCCATTCCCGCCACGACGACGCCCTGGGCAAGATCTACCCCCTGGCGTCGAAGCTCGCCGGGGACTCCTCGACCTTCCTCGGTCTGTGGGAACGCTGGGGCGCCATCGGGTACGACGGCATCCGGGCGGTGGACGGCGCCAAGCGCGTCAAGCTGGGCCGGGCCATCCCCGCCAAGGGGTGCGTGAGCGTCGACGTGTCGGCCGTGGTGCGGCGCGGCGGTCCGCCCTCCGGCGCGCACAGCGACATCTGCCACGAGGAACTGGCGCGTGTCGTGTTCGCCGCAGGGCGGATCGCCCGTCGCTGAACGCCCCTGCCGCTAGCGGTGCCGGGGGAACTCGACGACCTGCTGGTACGTGGGCCGGTTCTGCCACTGGACCGGCCCGTGCGTGATGCCGCCGAGCGCCCGGTGGATGACCGAGTCCGCGCACCACTGGTCGCCCGCCGAGCAGCTCTCGTCGCCGGGGTAGACCTCGTTCGCGGGCTTGGCGGCGGCCTGCGTGAGGGTGGTCAGGAGCGCGTCACGGCACGCGTCCAGCTTCCCCGCGCCGCAGTACTTCTCGCCGAGCCCGCCCTTCACGGGCTCGCCGAGCACGGACCGCAGGTCCTTGTCCGCGAAGCCCCACCAGCCGTACTGGAAGGCCGATCCGGCGTGCGCGCCGGTCGGGCCGTGCCCGGCCGACGGCGCCTCGTCGGTGCCGAGCTGCGCCGTCAGCGAGTCGTAGAGATCCTTGCCCATGCCCGGCTTGAACTCGGCCTCGATCAGGAGGGGCCACCAGGCGTCCATGATGCGTACGGCGTCGGGGTGGGCGTACTTCTTGGAGCCCGCCGCCGTCTGGTTGCGCTGTGCCCCGTCCCGCTGCCAGGCCTCAAGCCGCTGTACGGCCTCGGCCTGGCGCGGATCGGTGACTGGCTTGCTGCGCACCACCTTCAGGAGCTCGGGAAGCACCTGCTCGCCGCGCAGGTCGGTGACCGCCGCCTCGGACATGGCCTGCGTCAGCTCGGCCCGCGTGACGCCGCCCCGTTCGGTGAGCTTCTTGACCCGTCCGTCGAGCAGGTCACCGCGGTGCACGGCGCTCAGCCCGAAGCCCGCCGCACTGAAGTCCTTGGCCTGTTTGTTGTTCCAGGAAATGTAGTAGTCCTGGTTGACGGACTGCGGGTGCTCGGCGGCCGGCGTCTGCGCCGAGGTGTTGTTCTCCGGGTCGAAGTCCCGCCATTCGTACGCCTGTTGTGCCTTGACGGGCAGGGCCGGGTCGATGTCCTTCGCGCGCACGGGGTTGGCGCCGCTGTTGTAGTACGCGGTGTCGCGCGAGTCGGCGTAGAACCAGTTGAAGGCGTAGCTGATGTTCTCGGCGGCCTTCTTGAAGGTGGCCGCGTCCTTGACGTACGAGGGGTCGTTCAGCATCTGGAAGCCGATGATCGAGTCGGCCTCGTGGCGGTAGGTGGAGCGCAGCGAGACGTACGCGACGGGTTTGCCCTCGACGCTCGCGCGGTGCGTCACGACGCCGTACTTCGTGCGGAACACCTGCATGCGGTAGGAGCCCGCGGCCGTGGAGTCGGCGAGGGTCGGCTTCCAGGCGTTCTTGCGCTCCATCTTCTCCATGGGGGTGCAGGTGCCGTGGTGGAGGTAGTGGGCGGACTGCTTGGTGGGGGCGCCGCCGCCCGGTTCGCACAGCTCGACGGCGTACGTGTCGGTGATGTCCTGCCCTGCGGAGGTCGCCGACCAGGCGTAGTCCTGGCCGCGCCCCAGCTGGACGTACATGCCGACGCCCGCGAAGGAGACGCCGCGCGCGCTGATGCCGGGGCCCTGGAGTTCCTGCTGCATGAGGAGCTGCGGGGCGAAGTAGCCGGTCTGCGGGCCGAAGACGGCGACCGGATTGCCGCTCGCGGTGTGCTTCCCGGAGACGACGAGAGCGTTCGACATGCCCTTCCTCTGGCCGTCCCGCTTGAAGAAATCCGAGGGCAGGACGCCCTTGTCGTACATCCCCTGGAGCGGCTTGAGCTTCCGGGGTGCCTTCACCGGGTCCTTGGCGGCCGTCTTGGCCCCGCCCTCGCGGTCGTACACGAGCTGTTCGCGCTCGACCGAGCCGGGGTCGGGCATCGCGGTACCGCGCGCGTTCTCCGGCTTGCCCGCGTACGGGAAGCTCGTGCCGTCGTGGATCGTCTGGACCGCCTCGGGGTCATTGCGGGCGCGGAAGGACTCCCAGACCTTCGTGCCCTTCTCGACGCCGTACTTCTCCTGGGCCTTGAGCAGCGAGAGCGCGGCGTCGACCTCTCCGCCGCCGCCGTTGCCGAAGAGCCCGCCGACGACGGACGCGAGCGCGATCATGTCGGTGACCTTGAAGGGCTCGATCTCGCCGATGTTGGTGATCGCGTCGATCTTTCCGGTGAGGACGTACTCACCGGGGAAGTAGCGGCCGTTCTTCGACTTCACGCGGTAGGCGTTGAGCCCGTCGACATAGGCCTGCGCGTCCTCCATCGCCTGCTTGCCGCGCTCGCCCTGCGTCGTCCTGATGTACTCGACCTGCTTCTCCAGGTCCTTCTCGGTGTACGGGGCCTGCGGCCAGAACTGCTGCTCCAGGCCCTGGTTGGCGAGGGCCCCGCCCGCGAAGGAGGTCAGCTGGCCGCGGCCGATGTGCCGGAACAGGTCGATGAGCCAGAGCCGGTCCTGGCCGGCCGCGAAGCCCGCGCCGAACTCGGTGCCGTAGCGCGTGGAGCCCTTGATGTGCGGGATGCCGTACTTCTTGTCCCGGGTGATCGTCACGTCGTCGCGCGGTTTGGTGACGGAGGCGACCTGGCCGTCGCGTACGCCGAAGGACGCGTCGTTGAAGAACTCCGTCAGCTTGTCGTCGGTGAGGGACGGATAGCCTGCGGAGAGCGCGTCATACGGGCCCAACTGGTCGTCCGCGTGCGCCGGTTGAGTACCGAAGACGCGGTGGGCGAGTATCTCGGCGAGCGTGGCGTTGCCGTTCGCGCCGGGTGGCAGGATGTCCGCGCACTGCCCCTCGCAGTAGTCGGCGGCCGGTGGCGGTTCGTCGGCGGCGCTCCCCGGCTGCGGCGTGAGGAGGGAGGCGGCGAGCGCGAGTGCCGCTGTGGCGGTGAGGGTTCTGAGCCGGACGATGCGTCGTCGCATGTGTGCTCCTCTGGGCTCCGCTTGTGCTCCTGTGGGGTGGAGTTGAGGCGGAGGTTACTGGCGGGTTGCCGAACCGGGAAGATGAGCATGCGTCGCTTTTTCAGAACCGCCACATAGCTACAGCTCACCGCCGTCTTATGTCGTCCATCGAAAATCGAATGGATACCGAGGGAGCCGAATCGCAAGTCGATACGTCTACTCGGCAACGTCCGAGAACGTGCGACGGAGGTGCAGGGCGATGGCCGGATTCCGGAGTCTCGCGAGACAGGTGCGTGATCCGCTGAGCGATTTGGCACTGCGACGGTACTCACTGCGCAAGTGCCTGGAGAGATTCGCCCCTTACGGCCACCGGGCGACCTGGGACCATCTGTGCTCCCGGGCGGGCTTCGGGCCCGAGGACCGGTCGCCCGACCCGGCGCGGCTCGTGGCCGCGCTCGATGAACTGGAAGCGGCGCGAGCGGTCTGGCTCGCCTACGAGCAGGGCTTCGCGGAGCGCCGCCGCAAGGAGAAGCACGACGGGCTGCGCCGGCCCGGCAGCGTGGACGACTGGCACCGCTGCACCTGGGGAGGGTTCGGGGTCGCCTGGTGCGACGACCCCGGTGTCCACCCCTCCGAACCGCTCGCCGAGGTCCTGAGGCGGCTGATCGCGGCGCTGGAGCGGGAGCCGGGCACGGTCTGCCCGGTGTGCACCCGCTCCGGTCTCGTCTGGACGCACGGCCTGGCGCACGAGCCCTCTTCGGGCGCCGTCTGCACGGGCTGCGGAATCGTGGTGCCGGACCCGGTGCTCACGCCCGCGGCGATGGCACGGGCGCGCTCGCTGCGGGAACGGCCCCTGGTGTCCGCGTGACGCCGGGAGACGCGCTCCCGGCGGCTAGGGCCTCACCACGTCCGTCTGTATGGCCAGCTTGAACTCGGCGAACATGAGCGGCGCGGCGATCTTCACGTCGCCCGCGCCGCGTGCCGATATCTTCAGGCCGACCGGTGTCCGCGGGTGGACGAACATCTGCCAGGTGTGCGTGCGGTACTGCCCGCCCCTGGTGGTCGCCCAGTCGATGGTGGCCGTGGAGTCGTACCCCGTGGAGTCGCCGAGCGGATCGCGCACATAGCGCGCGCGGTGCTCGGTGGCGCGGGAGTTCGGCTCCCAGAAGATCATCGCCGACAGGGTGCCCCAGCCGTCGTGGCTCGGCCATATGAGCCCGGAGCGCGGGTCGGGGAACCGGGACGGGCTGGTGGCGCCCTTGGCGGGATCGTGCATGTGCCACGGGTCGTACGACTCCTCAGCGTGCTCGTACGGAAAACGCACGAGGTGGTAGCCGTCGCTGTCGTATTTGATCTTCTGCGGCCCGGTGCGTGCGGCGTCCCACTTCAACGAGCAGATGGCGATTCCCATCGGCCCTCCCCCTGTGTCGTCGGCTGTGCTGTCCTGTGGTGATGCAGGTATGTGTGAACGGCGCCCGCGGCGCGGGCGATGGTGCGTTGATCCCGTTGTCGCCCGGGGCGATGGCCGAGTCCGTGGCGCAGGCCGTCGCGGTCGGCGCCCGGGATGTCCATGTACACCCCAAGTCCCCCTGCGGGCAAGACACGTTGACGCCAAGAGCGGTCGCGGCCGCGCTGGAAGCGGTCCGGTCCGTGACGTCCGTGCCCGTCGGTGTGACCACCGGCGCGTGGGCCGAGCGGGACCCGGAGCGGCGGGTGGCGCAGATCCGCGCGTGGTCGGTCCTGCCGGACCACGCGTCCGTCAACTGGCACGAACCGGGCGCGGAGGCGGTGGCCGCGGCGCTCCTGGAGCGGGGGGTGGGCGTGGAGGCGGGCATCTGGTCCGGCACGGACGGCGCGGAACGCTTCACGGCGTCCGCGCTCGGCCCGCGCGTCCTGCGGGTCCTCGCGGAGGTGACGGACCCCGACCCCGCCACGGCACGCGACTCGGCCCGCGCCCTCCTCGGGGCGATCGGCACGGCGCACGGCCGCCCCGTACTGCTGCACGGCGAGGAGGGCGGCACCTGGCCCGTGCTGCGCCTCTCGGGGCGCCTGCGGCTCGCGACCCGCATCGGTTTCGAGGACACGCTGATGCTTCCGGACGGGGAACGGGCCACGTCGAACGCCCAGTTGGTGACGACGGCGCTGTCCCTGCTGAGCGCGCCCGCGTGACGCTACCAGCCACAAAATGGCTCGCTCCAGCGCTTTGTCGTCGGCACAGTCGAGGTCGATGACAGACGTGTGTACGTACCCACGCGGTACGCGGAAACCGGGAGAGTCCGAGCCATGTCGACGCTGCGCGTCACCGCCGAAGTACTGACCATCCACGAGCATCCCAACGCCGACGCCCTCGAACTCGCCCAGGTGGGCCTGTATCGCGCGGTGGTGGCCAAGGGCGCGTACCGCACCGGCGACGTGGCCCTCTACATCCCCGAGCAGTCCGTGCTTCCCGCGGAGCTGATCGAGGAGCTCGGGCTCACCGGGCGGCTCGCGGGCGGCAAGTCGGACCGGGTGAAGGCTGTACGGCTGCGGGGCGAGCTGTCGCAGGGCATCGTGTGCAGGCCGCGTGCGGTGGCGGACGTCGACCTGGTGCGGGCCGCGGCGCAGGGCACCGACTTCACGGAGCGGCTCGGCGTCGTGAAGTGGGTGCCGCCGATCCCGCCCACCATGAACGGCGACGTCGAGTCCGCGCCCGATCTGCTGCCTTGGGTCGACATCGAGAACATCCAGCGCTACCCGGACATCTTCGCGCCCGGCGAGCCGGTGACCGTCACGGAGAAGCTGCACGGCTCCGCCTGCCTGCTGACGTACGTCGCGGACGAGGGCGGCCGGGTGCATGTGTCCTCCAAGGGCTTCGGCTCCAAGTCCCTCGCGCTGAAGGAGGACGAGCGCAATCTCTACTGGCGCGCGGTCCGCGGGCACGGGGCGGCGGACGCGGCTGCCGCGCTGGCGAAGCGGCTCGGGGCGCGCCGGGTCGGCATCTTCGGCGAGGTGTACGGAGCGGGGGTGCAGGACCTGACGTACGGGGCCGACGGGCGTCGCGACACGCTGGGCTACGCGGTCTTCGACGTACGTGCGGAGATCGACGGCGAGGTCCGGTGGCTGGACCCCGCGGTCGTGCTCGACGGCGCCCTGCCGCTGGTCCCGCGCCTGTACGAGGGCCCGTACGACTCCGCGCGCGTCCTGGAACTCGCCTCCGGGCGGGAGACGGTCTCGGGCCGTGACCTGCATCTGCGCGAGGGGGTCGTGATCCGCCCCGCGACCGAGCGGTACTCGCCCGTGACCGGGGGCCGCGCGATCGCCAAGGCGGTCAGCCCCGCGTACCTGACGCGCAAGGGCGGCACGGAGTACGAGTAATCCCCGCGGGTGCCGCCGGAGCCTCTCCGACGGCACCCCCGCATCGCGACCGCATCACGACTTCGTGCGGCGCTCCGGCAACAGACGGGAGCCGGTGAGGCGTTCGCCGAAGACGTCGTCGGGGTTGGAGAGCACGCAGTTCTCCAGGGAGAGGCAGCCGCAGCCGATGCAGTCCGTGAGGTGATCGCGCAGCCGGCCCAACTGCTTGATGCGCTCGTCCAGTTCCGATCGCCAGGTCTCCGAGAGCCGCGCCCAGTCCTCGCGGGTGGGCGTGCGCTCCTCGGGGAGCGAGTCGAGCGCCTCGCGGACCGTGGCGAGCGGGATGCCGACGCGCTGGGCGGCGCGGACGAACGCGACGCGGCGCAGCGCGTCACGGTGGTAGCGGCGCTGGTTGCCCGATGTGCGGCGGCTGGAGATCAGACCCTTGGACTCGTAGAAATGCAGTGCGGACACGGCCGCGCCGCTGCGGGCGGAGAGCTGGCCGACCGTGAGCTCGTGGATCTTCTCTGGGATCTGGGGCACCCCGCCGATCCTAATGGCCGGCCCGCCGTCCCTCACTGTCTGTCCGTTGACACACGACGGCGCACACAGCATGCTGAGCAAGCGCTTAGTTCGATTACTTTGAGGAGGCCAGGGACATGGCAGAGCCGAGGATCTTCGCGTCGCCCGACGACCTGCGTGCCGGGGTCGGCGAGCAGCTCGGGCACAGCGATTGGCTGGAGGTCGACCAGAAGCGGATCGATCTGTTCGCCGACGCCACGGGCGACCACCAGTGGATCCACGTGGACGCGGAGAAGGCGGCCCGGGGTCCCTTCAAGACCACGATCGCGCACGGCTATCTGACGCTGTCGCTGCTGCCGAGCCTGGTGCCGCAGGTCATGCGGGTCGAGGGCATGAAGATGGGCGTCAACTACGGCACCAACAAGGTCCGCTTCCCCTCTCCGGTGCCCGTGGGCTCCCGGCTGCGGGCGACCGCCGTGCTCACGGAGGTCGAGCAGACCAAGGACGGCGGCGTACAGATCACGGCCAAGGTCACCGTCGAGCGCGAGGGCGGCGACAAGCCCGCCTGCGTCGCGGAGTCGGTCTCCCGCTACTACTTCTGAGCCGCCCCCGCGGGGGGCGGCGGGGCTCAGCCCCGCTGCCGGGCTCCCACCATGCGCAGCACGAGGTCGGCGTAGAGCGCGCCGACCTCGTCGGGCGTCCGCTGCCCCGCGACGTTGAACCAGCGGGCCACGTCGATGCAGAGCGAGAGCACGGCGAGCGTGGTGCCCGGCACGTCGGGAACGTCGAACTCCCCGGCCCGCACGCCTTCGTTGATCATGTCCCGCACGGTGGCGTCCGACTGGCGGCGCAGCGCGATGATCTCCGTACGGTGCTCCTCGCCGAGCGCGTCGAGCTCGTACTGGACCACGCGCGCGGTGGTGTGGTGGTCGGCGTGCCAGCGGACGAAGGAGCGCACGGCGTCGGCGAGCCGCTCCGCCGCGCTGCCCGGGCCGTTCGCCGCGGTGCGCAGGACCCGCAGGGCCTTGTCGTGGCCGATCCTGCTGATGCGGTGGAGCAGCTCTTCCTTGGTCTTGTAGTGGATGTAGAGCGCCGCCGGGCTCATGCCGGCCCGGCCCGCGATGTCGCGGGTCGTCGTCGCGTGGTACCCGCGCTCGGCGAAGGCCTCGACGGCGGCGATCAGCAGCCGCCGCGCCGCATCAGGCGTGACCTCGCCCCATGGCAGGTCCTCGCCCTCGGTCTTCTCCGCCGTGCTCATCGTCCACGCTCCTTCCGCCCGTCGGGAGGACACCATACCCCTGACGGTGAGCAAGCGCTTAGGACGCCGGTCAGGCCACCGGCTTGAACGGGTCGTGTTCGGCGAGAATCTTCTCCAGGCGGGCCTGGTCCACCCGGCTGACGATCTGCCCGGCCTCCTGCTTGTCCCTGATGACCTTGGCGAGGGTGAAGGCGGACGTCGTCAGGTACAGGACGGAAATGGCGAGGAAGGCGCGGATCCAGCCGCTGACGTCGAGGCTGTAGATGCCGATCGCCGTCGCGCCGAGCGCCACGGCGAACGACGCGATCGCCTGACCGTAGTAGGCGGTGCTGCTCTGCTGCTTGACCGGTGTCTCACTCATGGTCAGAGCTTCACCCGAGAGCGGCCACGCCACATCCGCCCCCGTACTCAGCTCGCGTACTCAGTTCCCGTACTCGGTTCCCGGTACTCAGAACGCGGAGACCCCGGTCAGCGCCCGTCCGATGACCAGCTTCTGGATCTGGCTCGTGCCCTCGTAGAGGGTCATCACGCGCGCGTCGCGCAGCAGCTTGCCCGCGGGGTACTCGTCGATGTAGCCGTAGCCGCCGAAGACCTGGAGCGCGTTGTTGGCGGCGCGCACCGCCGCCTCGGAGGCGAACAGCTTGGCCTTGGAGGACTCCGTGGTGAAGGGCTGCCCGCGGTCGATGAGATCGGCGACCCGCCAGGTCAGGAGCCGGGCGGCGTCCACGTCCACCGCGATGTCGCTGATCAGCTCCTGCACCAGCTGGTGGCCCGCGATGGACTTGCCGAACTGCTCGCGCTCGCCCGCGTACGTCACCGCCGCGTCCAGGGCGGCCTGCGCGATGCCCACGCACCCGGCGGCCACCGACATCCGGCCCTTGGCCAGCGCCGACATGGCGACCGAGAAGCCCTTGCCCTCGGGGGCCATCATCGCCGACGCCGGAACGCGTACGTCCTGGAGAACCAGCTCGGCGGTGGCCTGGCCGCGCAGGCCGAGCTTGCCGTGGATCGTGCGGCGACTCAGACCGGGGGTGTCGGTGGGCACGAGGAAGGCGGAGACGCCCTTGTGGCCGGGTGCGTCGTTGGTCCGCGCGAAGAGCAGCACGACGTCGGCCCAGGTGCCGTTCGTGATGAACATCTTGGAGCCGTTGACGACGAAGTCGTCGCCGTCGCGCACGGCCTTCGTCGAGAGGTTCCCCGCGTCGGACCCGGTGCCCGGCTCGGTGAGCCCGAAGCACCCGACGAGCTCCCCGGCGGTGAGCCCGGGCAGCCACTGCCGCTTCTGCTCCTCGCTCCCCCAGGACGCGATGGTCTTGGCCACCAGACCGAGGGAGACCGACACGATGCCGCGCACGGACGAGTCGCCGCGCCCCAGCTCCTCGGTCACCAGGCAGTACGCGAGGTGGTCGCCGCCCGAGCCGCCGTACTCCTCGTCGATGGTCAGCCCGAGGAAGCCGACCTCGCCGAGCTTCTTCACGATCGAGCGGTCGACGCTCTCCGCGCGGTCCCACTCGACGACGTGCGGGGCGATCTCGCGGGCGACGAAGTCCTTGGCCAGCTGCCGGACGGCGGACTGCTCCTCGCTGAGCTCCAGGTTCATCGGGGGCACCTCTTCGGATCGACTCGGGGGACCGGATTTAAATTAGCACTGCTAGTTTCTTGCGGCAGCCCTACTATGTGCCGCATGGCCCGACCGCGCAAGCCCCTCCTCAGCAGAGATCGCATCGTCGAGACGGCGCGCGCGCTCGTGGACGCCGAGGGCCTCGCCGCCGTCTCGACGCGCCGCCTCGCCGCCGAGCTCGGGGTCAGCGGACCCTCGCTCTACAACCACTTCCACACCAAGGACGAGATCCTGGAAGCGGTCGCGGACTCGGTGAGCGCGCAGGTCGATCTGTCGATGTTCGACGCGGACGACGAGCGCGACTGGCGGACGGCGCTGCACGACTGGGCCGTCTCCTACCGCGCCGCGCTCACACTGCACCCCAACATCGTTCCGGTGCTCGCGAGCGGACCCGGCCGCCGCCCGGCCGGCCTCCGGCTCGCGGACGCGGTGTTCGGGGCGATGGTGGACGCGGGCTGGCCCGCCGCGCAGGCCACCTCGATCGGCGCGCTGATGCGCTACTTCATCATGGGCTCGGCGCTCGGCTCCTTCGCCGGCGGCTTCGTGGACGACGAGGCGGCGTACGACCCCGCGGACTACCCGCACCTGGGCCAGGCCCACCTGCTCGCCGAGCGCCAGCAGGAGATCGACGAGCGGGCTTTCGAGGCGGGCCTGCGGGCGCTGCTCGACGGGCTCGCGCTCCAGTACGAGCAGGTGGCCGCCGTCAGCGGATGACGGTTCGGCGCCGGCCGAACGGTCCACGGCGCATGCTTGACCCATGACGGACCCCGCAACGCCCCGCCTCGCCGCGCTCGCCGGGCTCATCGCCGACGAGACGCGCGCCGCCTGCCTGCTCGCGCTGCTCGACGGCCGGGCCTGGACCGCGGGCGAGCTCGCGCGGCACGCGGGGGTCGCCGCGTCCACGCTGAGCGAGCACCTGGGGAAGCTGGTCGCGGGCGGACTGCTCGCCGAGGAGCGCCAGGGTCGGCACCGCTACGTCCGCCTCGCCGACGCACGCGTCGCACAGTTGGTGGAGGATCTGACCGCGTACGTACGGCAGGACGGGACCGCGCCCCGGCCGCCGCGCACGCTGCGGGAGGCCGGGGCGCGAGGGGCGATGGCGCGGGGCCGCACCTGTTACGACCATCTGGCGGGGCGTCTGGGGATCACGATCACCCTGGCGATGACGGAGCACGGGCTGCTGCGGCAGGACGCGGGGTTCGCCCTGACCGACGAAGGGATCGGCTGGTTCGGGGAGTTGGGCATCGGCCTCGAGCGCTCCGGCAGGCGCCCGCTGGCCCGCGCCTGCCTCGACTGGACGGAGCGCAGGCCGCATCTGGCGGGGGTCGCGGGCGCGGCGCTGTGCCGGCACGCGCTGAAGACCGGCTGGTGCGTGCGGATCGGTTCGGAGCGGGCGGTGAAGGTGACGCCGCTGGGCGCGCGGGCCCTGGAGACGCACCTCGGTATCGCCGCGCCCCAGTAACTAGATGTAAGGTGCATCCGTCTTGCCGGGCGCAACATGGACGTAACACGGGAGTGAGCCGTGCGGCACTCAACGGATGCCAGAGCACTGCCTTTCGGAGCCAGGGGGATGCCCGCCGCGCGGTCCTTCGCCGCTCACGTCCTGCGCGGCCAGGCCCAGGTCACTTTCCTGCCCAGCACGGCAGCGGGCGCCGTCTTCTGCGTGGCGCTCTTCGCCGCGGGCTGGGAGTACGGCCTGTACGGGCTCGCGGGCACGGCGGTCGGCACGGCCACCGCTCGACTGCTCGGGGCGCCGGGCGACCGCGTCGCGACCGGGCTCGAAGGCTTCAACGCCTGCCTCACCGCCCTGTGTTTCGCGGTGTTCCTGGGCGCCGGGCACCTGTCCACGGCCGCGCTCGCCCTCGCGGGCTGCGTGGTGGTCACGGTCGTGACGGCGGCGGCGGTCAATCTCCTTGCCGTCTGGGACCTGCCCTCGCTCACCCTGCCGTACTGCCTGCTCGCGAGCGCGACGACCATCGCCGCACCCGGCTTCGAGCGCGTCTGGCACCACGGGGACGCGCTCGCCGCGCTGACGCGCGCGGCGACGGGCCCGACCTCGCTCCAACCCGCCGACCTGGCACGGGCGTTCTTCGCCGACTTCGCGCAGATCTTCTTCATGCCGCAGTGGTACGTGGGCGCGGTGCTGCTCGCCGGTCTCTTCGTCGCGAGCCGCCGCGCGGGGGCCGTGGCGTGCCTCGGCAGCGCGGTCGGGATCGGTACGGCGTGGGCGCTCGGGGCGCCCGCGGCGCAGATCGCGGACGGCACCATGGGATACAACTCGGTGCTCGTCGCGCTGGCGCTGTGCGGGGTCTTCCTTCCGGCGCGGGGTGCGACGCTCGTGTACGCGACTGCGGGCGCCGCCACGGCCACCGCCGTCAGTTCGGCCATGTCGGCGCTGCTCGCACCCTCCGGCGGGCACACGTTCACCTGGCCGTTCGTCCTGACGACGCTCGCGTTCCTGGCGGCGGCCAAGTCCTTCTCTCGGCTGCGTACGACGGCTCCGGCGCCGTCGGAGGAGACGGCGCCGGACGTGTCGTTCCCGACCGGTCACGTCAGCGGGAACGCGCCCGCTCCGCAAGCACCTTGATGGAAATCAGGGCGATCACCGCGAGCCCGATGATGTACGCGGAGACCGCCATCGAGGTGCCCGTCGCCTCCAGGAGCAGCACCATCACGAACGGCGCGAGCCCGCCGCCGAACACGGCCGCGATCTGGTAGCCGAGCGAGGCTCCCGTGTAGCGCATCTCGGCCGTGAACAACTCGGCGAACAGCGCGGCCTGCGGCCCGTACATGACGCTGAGGAAACAGCTGGTGACGAACGTGCCGACCGCCAGCCACAGCAGCGAACCGGTGTCGATGAGCAGGAACATCGGCACGGCCCAGACCGCGAGCCCCGCGGCACCGATCGCGTAGATCCGCAGCCGTCCGATGCGGTCGGAGAGCGCGGCGGACGCGGGGATCAGGGCGAGCTGGGTGAGACTGACGCAGAGGGAGACGGTGAGGACCGCGCTGCGTTTCATGTCCAGTTCGCGGGTGGTGTAGTCGAGGACGCCGGTGATGATGATGTAGAAGGTCGCGGTGTTCACGGCGAAGGATCCGCCGGCCAGGAAGACCGTGCCGAGGTGGTGGCGCAGGATGGTGCGCAGGGGCGAGTTGCCCCCTTCACCGCCCGCGGCCTTGTGGCTCTTCTCCTTCTCGGCGAGCGCCCGCTCCGCCTCGCGGAACTCCGGCGTCTCCTCCACGCGCGTGTGGATGTACCAGGCGAGTACGAGCACGAGGAGTCCGACCATGAAGGGGACCCGCCACCCCCACGACTCGAAGGTGCTCTCGCTGGTGACGGCGCCGGCGACCAGGAAGACGGTGTTGGCGGTCACCACACCGATGGGGACGCCCAGTTGGACCAGGCTGCCGTAGAGGCCGCGCTTGCCCTCGGGGGCGTACTCGGTGGCCATCAGCATGGCCCCGCCCCACTGCGCGCCGACCGCGATGCCCTGGAGCACGCGCAGGGCGACGAGCAGGACGGGCGCGGCGATGCCGACCGTGTCGTACGTGGGGAGCAGGCCGATGCCGGTGGTGGAGAGGCCCATCAGGGTCAGCGCGAGGACCAGCATGGGCTTGCGGCCGCGCTTGTCGCCGAGGTGGCCCGCGATGATGCCGCCGACGGGGCGGGCCAGGAAGCCGACCGCGAACGTGGCGAACGCGGCCAGGACTCCGGCGGACGAGCTGCCGGAGGGGAAGTACAGGTCGCCCAGGACGAGGGCGGCAGCGATGCCGAAGACGAAGTAGTCGTACCACTCGACGGCAGAGGCGAGAGCGGCGGCGGTGGCCACCTTGCGGCGGTGGGGGTCCGCCGGTGCTTGAGCAGGAGCGGGAGCGGAGAGGGGGGACGTGGAGGTCGGTGCGGGGTCCATGGGGGTGCACACTCCGGTGGGTCCGGGGACGGGACAGGGGGTGGGCGTGTGATTCCAGGGACCGTACCGACCGGTGGGTATGTGGTCAACGGTTTGCACGGGCGCGGGGGCCTTGCGTGCCGTCATCACCGGCTCCGCCGAGTTCGTCCTCAAACGCCGGACGGGCTGAACCTCTCAGCCCGTCCCGTGTCTTCGGAGGCTAGAACACCACCAGCGCCCGGCCCCCCTTACCCGCGATCATGTTCTCGAAGGCCGCCGGGATTCCTTCCAGCGCGATCTGATCGGTCACCAGGCCGCTCAGGTCGAAGCGCCCCGCGCGAATGTGCTCCGCCAGAACCGGCAGGTCCACCGCCGGGTCGGAGTTGCCGTACACGCACCCGGAAAGCGTCCGGCCCCAGTGGAAGATCTCCAGGGCGTGGAAGCTGACCTGCTGGTCCTTGCCGCCGATGCCGACCACCGTCGTACGCCCGCCACGCCGCGTGGACTCCCAGGCCGCACGGATGGTCACCGCGCGCCCCACGCACTCCACCGCCGCGTCCACGCCGTGCCCGCCGGTCAGCTTGCGGATGTCCTTGGGCGTCTTCTCGGAGGCGACCACGTACTCCGTGGCCCCCGCGGAACGCGCCAACTCCTCCTTCTCCGGGGACACGTCGACCGCGATGATCTGCGAGGCCCCCGCGATCCGCGCCGCCTGGAGCGTCGCGAGGCCCACACCCCCGACCCCGAAGACCGCCACCGTCTCGCCCTCGCGGACCTGCGCGGAGTGATGGACGGCGCCGTACCCGGTGAGCACGGCGCAGCCCAGGAGCGCGGCGTCCGTGAGGGGGATGCCGGCCGGGGCGGGCAGCACGCAGTTGCCCGCGACCACCGTCTCCTCGGCGAACGCGGCGACGTTCAGGCCGGGGTGCAGGTCCGCGCCGTCCGAGGCGCGGTGAGCGTACACGTCGGCGGCACCGGCGAGGGCGTTCACGCACAGCCACACCTCACCCAGCGAGCAGGGGTGGCAATCCCCGCAGGACGGTGCCCAGTTGAGCACCACCTCGTCACCCGGCGCGACGTGCGTGACCCCCTCGCCGACGGACACCACGGTCCCCGCGCCCTCGTGCCCGAGCACGGCGGGCACGGGCAACCGCATCGTGCCGTTGGTCAAGGACAGGTCGGAGTGGCAGACCCCGGCGGCGGCGAGACGCACCCGCACCCGGCCGGGGCCCGGCTCGGGCAGGTCGATCTCGGTGATCTCCAGAGGAGAGCCGACGGCGGGCAGAACAGCGGCGCGGACCACGGTGACGTACTCCTTCGGGGCGGGCACAGAGTGCCGGCGGAGGGTTCAGAACTGCAGGGACTTCGTCTGGAGGTACTCGGTGAGTCCGTGCGGACCCAGTTCGCGGCCCACTCCTGACTGCTTGTAACCGCCGAAGGGGGCAAGGGGGTTGAAGCTTCCGCCGTTGATGTCGACCTGGCCCGTCTCCATGCGGCGGGCGAAGGCGATCGCCTCCGCGTCGTCGGCCGCCCAGACGGCGCCCGCGAGTCCGTACACGGTGCCGTTCGCGATGCGCAGGGCCTCGTCCTCGTCCTCGTACCGGATGATCGAGACGACCGGGCCGAAGATCTCCTCGCGGGCGATCGTCATCTCGGGGGTGACGTCGGCGAAGACGGTCGGCTGGACGTAGTAGCCCTGCTCGCGGGGCGCCTCGGAGCCGCCCGCCACCACGCGCGCGCCTTCCTCGACGCCCTTGTCGATGTAACCCCGTACGCGCGCCTGCTGCTTGGCGTTGACGACGGGGCCGATGCGGGAGCCGTACTTGGCGGCAGCCTCGGCGGCGAGCTCCACCGCCTCGTCGTAGCGCGCGGAGTCCACCAGCATGCGGGTCCACGCGCTGCACGTCTGGCCCGAGTTGGACATGACGTTGGCGACGCCCGCCTTGACCGCCTTGGTCAGGTCGGCGCCGGGCAGGATGACGTTGGCGGACTTGCCGCCGAGCTCCAGGGCCACGCGCTTGACCGCCGCGCCCGCGATGGCGCCGATCTGCTTGCCGACCGCCGTCGATCCCGTGAAGGAGACCAGGTCGACGCCCTCGTGCTCGGCGAGCGCCTGACCCGCGACCGGGCCGAGGCCCGTGACCAGGTTGAAGACGCCGGCGGGGATGCCCGCCTCGTGCGCGGCCTCGGCGAAGAGCTGGGCGGTGAGCGGGGTGTCCTCGGCGGGCTTGAGGACCACGGTGCAGCCCGCGGCGAGCGCGGGGGCGACCTTGTTGACGATCTGGTGGAGGGGGTAGTTCCAGGGCGTGATCGCGCCGACCACGCCGACCGGCTCCATGTAGACGGTGGAGTTGCCGATCTTCTCCTCGAAGGCGTACGTCGCGGCGAGCTCGGCATACGAGCCCGCGACCAGGATCGGCACGCCCGCGTGCACCATCTGCGAGAACTGGAGCGGCGAGCCGAGCTCCGCCGTCACCGTCTCGGCGATCTCGTCCTTGCGGGCGACCAGTTGGTCGCGGAGCGCGCCGATGAGCGCGCCGCGCTCGGCGGGCGGGGTCGCGGCCCAGGCGGGGAACGCCTCGCGGGCGGCCCGTACCGCCGTGTCGACGTCCTCGGCCGTACCGGCGGGGACCTCGCCCACCGGCTGCTCGTCGGCCGGGTTGAGGACCGTGATCGTTTCCGTACCGGCGGCGGGCCGCCAGGCGCCGCCGATGTACATGCCGTCGTGGGCCTTCATCGCTCTCCTCGGGTCTGCGTGTCGGATGGGCGTCCGCGCCGCGTCCGCACCCCAAACTAGCGCTGATAGTTTTTTGGCACCAGGGGCGTCGGGACGGGGGACATACGCCGCGCCACGACACCTACCCCCCACGGGTTCTTCCGAAGTTCGATTTCGTGCATGTGACAGACACATGCCAAGGCGCCATTTCTCTTGATCTACGCACGTAGAGCCGCCATTCTGCTGTTCGCGCCGAGAGCGGAACGCTCCGCTCCCGGCTGTGTGTGCGATCACGCACACGCCCCCACAGTTGCGCCGCCCGACCCGGGGCGCGCACGCCTATGAGGAGGACTCCCTCGTAATGGCAATGCTGCGCAGCAAGAAGACTGTGATCGCCGCGGCGATCTCGACCGCCACCGCCGCCACTCTGCTCGGTGCGGTCACCGCCCTTCCGGCCCAGGCCGCCCCCACCGAGGGCACCGTGATCGGAGCCGGCTCGGCCGACGCCGTACAGGGCAGCTACATCGTCACGCTGAAGAAGGACTCGGGCCTCAAGGCCACCTCGGCCAAGGGCAAGGGCCTGATATCCGAGTACGGCGGCTCGGTGCACAAGACCTTCAAGTCCGCGCTCAACGGCTACACCGCGAAGCTGAGCGCGGCGGAGGCGAGACGCCTCGCCGCCGACCCCGCGGTCGCGACGGTCGAGCAGAACCAGCGGGTCCAGGCCGACGCGACCCAGTCCAACGCCCCCTGGGGCCTGGACCGCATCGACCAGACGAGCCTGCCGCTGTCCGGAACCTACACCTACCCGGACACCGCGGGCTCGGGCGTCACCGCGTACGTGATCGACACCGGCGTGCGCATCACGCACTCCGAGATCAGCGGGCGCGCGGTGAACGGCTATGACGCGGTCGACCGCGACAACACCGCCCAGGACGGCAACGGCCACGGCACGCACGTGGCCACCACCATCGCGGGCAAGACGTACGGCGTCGCCAAGAAGGCCAAGATCGTGGCCGTCCGCGTGCTCGACAACAACGGCTCCGGCACCACCGCCGGCGTCATCGCGGGCATCGACTGGGTGACGAGCAACCACGCGGCGGGCGCCCCCGCCGTGGCCAACATGTCGCTCGGCGGCGGCGCCTCCACCTCGCTGGACAACGCGGTGAAGAACTCCATCGCCGACGGCGTCAGCTACGCGGTCGCCGCGGGCAACGAGGGCGTCAACGCCTCCTCGTCGTCCCCGGCGCGGGTCCCCGCGGCCATCACGGTGGGCGCCACCAGCAACACGGACGCGAAGGCCAGCTGGTCCAACTACGGCTCGATCCTGGACATCTTCGCGCCGGGCGTCTCCATCAAGGCGGGCTGGCACACCGGCGACACCGCCACGAACACCATCTCCGGTACGTCGATGGCCACCCCGCATGTCGCGGGTGCCGCCGCGGTCTACCTGGCGGGCCACACCTCGGCCACGCCGGCGCAGGTCTCGTCGGCGCTGGTGAACGGCGCCACGACGGGCAAGGTCACCAGCCCCGGCAGCGGTTCGCCCAACAGGCTGCTGAAGATCGTCCCGTAACGGCCCCGCTTGTCCCGTAGTACCCCGTTCCCCGGAGGCAGCCGGCGCCTCCGGGGAACTTCCGTGCGTCCGCTCGTCCGGCGGCCCTCTCCTCTAGGCTTCACCTCAACTCCGGTGTTCCGGAAGGCTGCTGAAAGATTCCGACGGAGTACGACGGAGGTGGGAAGTGAGCCGGTCGAAGAGCAAGGTGACCATCACGGAGATAGCCCGGCAGGCGGGCGTCTCGGTGCCGACCGTGTCGCGGGTGGTCAACGGCCGGTCCGACGTGTCGGAGGAGACCCGCGCGCGCATCGAGGACCTGCTGCGCGAGCACGGCTACGAGCGGCGGGCGACCGCGCCCGGCAGCCGCGCCGCCCTCGTCGACCTGGTCTTCAACGACCTCGACAGCCCCTGGGCCGTGGAGATCATCCGCGGCGTCGAGGAAGTGGTGCACGCGGCGGGCGCGGGCACGGTGGTCTCCGCGATCCACGGCGCGTCCGGCTCGGCCCGGCAGTGGATGAAGAACCTGCGGGCCCGCGCCTCGGACGGCGTGATCCTGGTGACCTCCGTCCTGGAACCGGTGCTCCACGACGAGCTGCGGCGGCTCGGCGTGCCGCTCGTCGTGATCGACCCGGCGGGCTCCCCCGCCCTGGACGCACCGACCGTGGGCGCCACCAACTGGGCCGGCGGTATGGCCGCGACGGAGCATCTGCTCTCCCTGGGCCATCGCAGGATCGGCTTCATCGCGGGCCCGCCGCGGCTGCTGTGCTCCCGTGCCAGGCTCGACGGCTACCGCGCGGCGCTGGAGAGCGCGGGGGTGCCCGTGGACGACACGCTGATCGTGCCGGGCGACTTCTACCACGCGTCCGGGTTCGCCGGGGCGGGCGAACTGCTCGCCCTCGCCGAGCCGCCGACCGCGCTCTTCGCCGCCAGCGACCAGATGGCGCTCGGCGCGATCGAGGCCCTGCGGCGGCGCGGTCTGCGGGTGCCCGAGGACCTCAGCGTGGTCGGCTTCGACGATCTGCCGGAGGTCAGCTGGTCGGCTCCGCCGCTGACGACCGTGCGCCAGCCCCTCTCGGACATGGGGAAACTCGCCGCCCGCACGGTGCTGCGCCTCGCGCTCGGCGAGGAGCCCGCGTCGCCCCGGATCGAGCTGGCCACGGAGCTGGTGGTGCGCGCGAGCACGGCGCCGCGAATCTGACCTGCCGCCATACCGCCCCCGAACTCCCTTTCCCGCCAGGAGCGTACGCATCGACCGATAATTTCCGGAGCCCTTCCGGGACTTCGCCGCCAAGGACAGCAAGGCGCGGGAAGGTGTGGGGTTCAGCCCCTCCGGCGTTTGAGGAGCGGGGGTCTGGGGGCGGAGCCCTCAGCTTCGGGAAGGGGCGGGGTCGGGGAATGCCCCGCAGGGCTACGCCTCAGCCCCAACCCGGCCGCCACCAGCAAGAGGCCCCCGAGCATCACGAAGGGCGCGGCAACTCCCGCCACCCCGGCGATCAACCCGGCTCCGGCGGGCGCGGCCACCTGCCCGAGCCGATTTCCGGTCAGTCGCAGCGCGAGCGCGGTGGACCGTGCCCCG
Organism: Streptomyces longisporoflavus; assembly: GCF_014649775.1. Taxonomy (GTDB): domain Bacteria; phylum Actinomycetota; class Actinomycetes; order Streptomycetales; family Streptomycetaceae; genus Streptomyces; species Streptomyces longisporoflavus. The sequence goes on from NZ_BMTR01000009.1 coordinate 248,111, forward strand.
TCCGGGGCGGCTTGCACGACGGTCGTCATCGACAACGGCTGCCCGACCCCCAGGCAGAACCCGAGCAGAACCAGCATCACCCCGAGGCCCCACACCGGCACCGGCAGCGCGACCCCCGCACACAACAGGGCAGCCAGCAGACACGTGACGACGATCAGCGCCGTACGCCCGAGCAGATTGATCAGCGGCGTCATCACGAGCCGGCAGGCGATCGTCGCCGCGGCCCGCAGCGAGAGCAGCACCCCGACCGTCGCGGGCGCGATGCCCCGGTGCTCGCCGACCACCGGCAGATAGGCGGTGAGGATGTCCGTGGCGGAGAGCACCGCGAGGCTGATGAAGATCCCCGCGGGCACACCACGCGTACGCAGAATGCCGAACACCGGCACCTTGGGACCCGCCCGCCCCGCGCCGGGCGCCGCCGACCGCACATGCTCGATCCGCCACAGCGAAGTGAACGAGACCGCGGCGACCCCCGCCGACACCAGCAGCGCGAGAGCGCTCGTACGGCCCATGTCCGCCCCGATGAGGGACCCCGCCGCGATCGGTCCGACCAATTGTCCGAGCGAGGCGCCGATCGTGAAGTGCCCGAAGTTGCGGTCCTGTTCGTCGGGGGCGGACTGCCGGGCGACGATCGACTGGGCGCCGATCACGAAGCAGAGGTGCCCGAGGCCCATCACACCGCTCCAGGCGGCGAGCGCGCCGAGCGACCCCGCCGTACCGCTGAGCGCGCACCCGCCGGAGATCAGGACGACACCGATCGGAAGCAGCGGCGCGCACCGCCCGGTGTCGGTCCTGCGCCCGAGCGGCACGGCCGCGAAGAGCGGAAGCAGGGCGTACACACCGGCGATGACACCGATCGCCCGCTCGTCGGCGCCCAGCGACAGCGCCCGGTAGGAAACGGCCGGACGCGCCATCGACACCGCCCCCTGCGCGAAGCTGAAGGCGATGACGAGGCGCAGCAACCAGGCCCGGCCCGGTGTCGATGGCATCAGATGATGCCGAAGAGGATGCCGGAGCCGAGCACCACGAGCGAGGTGAGCACGGCCCATTTGACGGTGAACTTGGTGTGGTCGCCGAACTCGACCTTGGCCATGCCGACCAGGACGTACACGGCGGGCACCAGCGGGCTCGACATGTGCAGCGCCTGCCCCGCGATCGAGGCGCGGGCGATTTCGAGGGTGCCGACGCCGTGCGCCTGGCCCGCCTCGGCGAGGACCGGCAGGACGCCGAAGTAGAAGCCGTCGTTCGACATGAAGTAGGTGAGCGGCAGCGACAGGAGGCCGGTGACCAGGCCCATCTGCGGGCCCATGCCCTCCGGGATGGCGTCGACGAGCCACTTGGCCATGCTGTCGACCATGCCGGTGCCCTGGAGGACTCCGGTGAAGACGGCGGCCGCGAAGACCATGCCGGTGACGTTGAGTACGTTCTCGGCGTGGGCGCCGATGCGGGCCTTCTGGTCGGGCATGTGCGGGAAGTTGACCGTGAGGGCGAGCGCGGCGCCGAGCAGGAAGAGGACCGGGATCGGCAGCCACTCCATGATCATGGCGGTGAGCAGGACCACGGTGAGACCGGCGTTGAACCAGTAGAGCTTGGGGCGCAGGGTGGCGCGGTTCGGGTCGAGCCCCTGGAAACCCTCGTCCTCGTCGGCGTCGTCGGAGGCAGCGCCACCGGAAGCAGCGCCTCCGGAAGCGGCGTCCGCGTCCGTGCCGGAGCCCGCTCCCCCGGTGGTCTTCTTGGTGAGCGACGTGCGCCCGTCACCGGTGCCGCCGCCCGCGCCCACCAGAACCGTCTCGCTCGCCGTCTCCTTCTCCAGGACCTCGTCCAGGGAGAGCATGCCGAGCCGCTTGCGCTCCCGCAGGCCCAGTGCGTAGGAGAGCAGGAAGACGGCCACGAGGCCCATGGCGAGCGCCGGGATCATCGGGACGAAGATGTCGGCGGCATCGACCTTGAGGGCGGTCGCGGCGCGGGCCGTCGGGCCGCCCCAGGGCAGCGTGTTCATGACGCCGTTGGCGGTGGCCGCGACGCCCGTCATGACGACGAGGCTCATCTTGAGGCGTTTGTAGAGCGGGTACATCGCCGAGACCGTGATCATGAAGGTCGTCGAGCCGTCGCCGTCGAGCGAGACGATCGCGGCGAGCACGGCGGTGCCGACGACGATGCGCACCGGGTCCGCCTTGCAGAAGCGCAGGATGCCCCGGACGATCGGGTCGAAGAGGCCGACGTCGATCATCACGCCGAAGTACACGATGGCGAACATGAGCATGGCCGCCGTGGGCGCCAGATTTCCGACGCCTTCGAGGACGTAGTCCCCGAGATGGGCTCCCTTTCCTACGAACACGCAGAAGAGCGCGGGGATCAGCACGAGTGCCGCGATCGGCGACATCTTCTTCATCATGATCAGCACCAGGAAGGTGGCGATCATGACGAATCCGAGGATTGTCAGCATGGGGGCTACCTAACGTTCACCATCGAACTCCCACCAGGTCTGGCGGTCCGGTTGACGTTAGGACCCGTTCTCGAGCGTTAACAAGATGTTGACGTGTGAGCAATAAGCGCAAAACTCCAGGTCAACGAGTTGCTGTGGGCGCGAGGTCCGTCAGGGCCGTCAGCGACACCGGGAAGCCGTTGAGCACCGCCGTCCCGGAGAGCGGGTCGAGCAGCGTGCCGTCCAGGAGCTGGTTCACGTTGGCGCCGGGGTTCTCGGCCGCGACGGCCAGGCGGGTGCCGGGGCGGTCGTGGCCCCAGCCGTGCGGCAGGCTGACCACTCCGGGGCGCACGGCGTCGGTCACCTCCACGGGGACGACGAGCGAGCCGCCGGCGGCCTGCACGCGCGCGTGGCCGCCGTTCTCCAGGCCGGCGCGGGCCGCGTCCTCGGGGTGGACGTGCAGGGTGCAGCGGTTGGAGCCGCCGGTGAGGGTGCGGACGTTGTGCATCCAGCTGTTGTTGGAGCGCAGATGGCGCCGTCCCACGAGGACGAGCTCGTCCGGCGTGGCACGCAGCGCGTCCGTGAGGCGGGGCAGGTCGTCAGCGATCGGTGCGGGGAAGAGCTCCACACGCCCGCTGCGTGTCTTGAGCACCTGCGGGAGCCGGGATTGCAGCGGGCCGAGGTCGATGCCGTGCGGGCGGTCGAGGAGCCGGTCGAGGGTGAGCCCGACCGCGCCGTCGCCGCGCCCGCCGAATCCGTCGCCGTACGGGCCGAGCCGCAGCATCAGGTCGAGCCGCCGCTCGGGGCCGCTGTCGCCGGTGAGGAGGGCGGCCAGCTCCTTGGGGTCACGGCCGTACACGGCCGAGTGCGGCTCGGTGACGGCCTTGCCGAGGGTCCGGTCGATCACCATGGTGTCGACGGCCGCCGGGTCGGCGCCGTGCATACCGCTTCCGGCGAGCACGAGCCGGGCCAGGATCTCCGTCTCGGGCATCCTGCCGTCCGCGAGGGGCAGGGCGGCGCGGGTGTAGCGGACCTGGTTGCGTACGGCGAAGCCGTTGAAGGCGAAGTCGAAGTGCGGGCTCTGGGAGGGCGGGGGCGGCGGCAGGATCACGTGTGCGTGGCAGGAGGTCTCGTTCAGGTACGGGTCGACGCTGACCATGAAGTCGAGCGAGGCCAGGGCCTTGTCGAGGCGGTCGCCGTCCGGCGCGGAGAGCACCGGGTTGGCCGCGACGGCCACGACCGCGCGGATCGCCTCGTCGCCGGGGGTGTCGATCTCCTCGGCGAGCGCGGCGATCGGCAGTTCGCCCTTGGCCTCGGGGTGCCGGCTCACGCGGCTGTGCCAGCGGCCGAGGGCGAAGCCCTTGCCGGGGCCCGCCGGGCGGGGCTCGCGGTCGGTGGCCGAGAGGGGGAAGAGGGCGCCGCCGGGCCGGTCGAGGTTGCCGGTCAGTACGTTCAGGACGTCGACCAGCCAGTTGGTGAGCGTGCCGTAGGCGACGGTGCTCGCGCCCACCCGGGCGTAGACGGCGGCGGTGGGCGCCGCCGCGAGGTCGCGGGCGAGGGCGCGGATGGTGTCGGCGGGCACGTCGCAGGCCGCGGCGACGGCGTCGGGGGTGAAGTGGCGTACGGCCTCGCGTACGTCTTCGACCCCCTCCACCTGCTCTTCGAGCGCGCCGAGATCGGTGAGTTTCTCCTCGAAGAGGACGTGGGTCATGGCCGCGAGCAGCAGCGCGTCCGTGCCGGGCCGGATCGCGAGGTGCCGGTCCGCGAGCTTGGCGGTGCGGGTGCGGCGCGGGTCGACGACGGTGAGCGTGCCGCCCCGCGCGCGCAGCGCCTTCAGCTTGCCGGGGAAATCGGGGGCGGTGCACAGGCTCCCGTTGGAGTCCAGGGGGTTGGCGCCGAGCAGCAGGAGATGGTCGGTGCGGTCCAGGTCGGGCACGGGGATGGCGAAGGCGTCGCCGAAGAGGAGCCCGCTGGAGACGTGCTTGGGCATCTGGTCGACGGTGCTCGCGGTGAAGACGTTGCGGGTGCCGAGGGAGCCGAGCAGTACGGGCGGGTAGAGGCCGCCTGCCATGGTGTGCACGTTCGGGTTGCCGAGGACCACGCCGACCGCCTGCGCGCCGTACCGCTCGATCAGGGGGCGCAGCCCGGCGGCGACGGCGTCGAACGCCTCGTCCCAGGTCGCCTCCCGCAGGACGCCGTCCTTGCGTACGAGCGGTCCCTTCAGGCGGTCGGGGTCGGCGTCGGCCTCCGCGAAGGAGGCGCCCTTGGGGCAGATGAAGCCCCGGCTGAAGACGTCGTCCCGGTCCCCGCGCGCACCGGTGACCCGGCTGCCTTCGACGGTGAGCGTGAGCCCGCAGGTGGCTTCGCAGAGGGGGCAGATACGCAGGGCGGTGCTGGGCATGGAAGACCCTCCGGGGCGGCGGCGACAGCGCACGTGCGCTCTCACCATACCGACCGGTATGCATGCCGTCAGGACCCTGCGGGAATCGGGTTCAGTCCAGCGCGCCCGCGAAATAGGAGTGCAGCAGGTGACGCGTCTCGTCGATCAGGGCGGGATCGCCCGACGGATCGGCGCGGAAGGCGAGTTGGAGCACCGCGTCCACGGCTTCGACGCCGACGAGCACGATGCGCCGCAGCTTCTCGTCGAGGGCCCTGTCGAGGTGGGCGGCGAGCAGTCCCGCCACCCGCTCGGCGACGTCCGAGTTGGCGTCGGGCATCGCGTCGGGGGCCGAGGGGATGCCGAAGTCGACCAGCCCGAAACCGGGAACGGTGCGCTTCATGGCGAGGTACTCGTCGAAGGCCGCGTCGACGGCCCCGCGCCAGTCGCCGCGCTCCACCCCGGTCATACGCGCCGCCACGCGCTCTCCGTACGCGTCGAGGTTGCGGTGGGCCAGGGCGTCCGCCATGGCCCTCTTGTTGCCGAAGAAGCGGTAGACCGAGCCGATCGGTACGCCCGCGCGAAGGGCGACGGCACGGGTGCTCAGGTCTTCGTAGCCGACTTCGTCGAGGACCTCGGCGCAGGCGTCGAGGATGCGGCTCAGACGTTCGGCGCTGCGCTCCTGCACGGGCACGCGGCGCAGGGTCTTCGGGGGCGGCGGGGGCTTCTGCCGATCACGGTGGGACACCCCCGGGAGAGTAGAGCATCGTTCACATCCATGGATCCCCCTTGCGGAAGGAAAACGCGAATCCTACGGTGTCCCATAGGAATCGTTGACGAGGGAGCGATGATGAGCCGGGACAACACCAGCGACGCGGACCGTACGGACGCGAACGGCGCGCGCAAGACGGCGGAGGCACTGACGTACCTCTCCGGCTTCGGCAACGAACACAGCTCCGAAGCGGTGCCCGGCGCCCTGCCGCACGGCCGCAACTCCCCCCAGCGCGCACCCCTCGGGCTGTACGCGGAGCAGCTGAGCGGCACCGCCTTCACCGAGCCCCGCGCGCACAACCGCCGCTCCTGGCTCTACCGCATCCGCCCCTCCGCCGCGCACCCGCAGTTCACCCGCACCGACAACGGCGCGATCCGCACGGCGCCGTTCACCGAGACGCCCGACCCCAACCGCCTGCGCTGGAACCCGCTCCCCGGGCCCGCCCCCGGCACGGACTTCCTCGCGGGCCTGTGGACACTGGGCGGCAACGGCGACGCCACCCAGCGCACCGGCATGGCCGTGCACCTCTATCACGCCAACTCCTCCATGACGGATCGGGTGTTCAGCGACGCGGACGGCGAACTCCTCGTCGTCCCCGAGCAGGGCGGCCTGCTCCTTCGCACCGAGTTCGGGCTGCTGCGCGCCGAACCGGGCGAGGTGGCGCTGATCCCGCGCGGGGTGCGCTTCCGGGTGGAACTGCTCGACGACACCGCCCGCGGGTACGTGTGCGAGAACTACGGAGCGGCCTTCCAGCTGCCCGACCTGGGCCCGATCGGCGCGAACGGCCTGGCGAACGCGCGGGACTTCAGGGCTCCGGTCGCCGCGTACGAGGAAGACGAGCGCCCGGTGGAGGTGGTGAACAAGTTCTGCGGCAACCTGTGGAAGGCGACCTACGACCACTCGCCGCTCGACGTCGTCGCCTGGCACGGAAACCACGTCCCGTACGTGTACGACCTGCGCCGCTTCAACGTCCTCGGCACCATCAGCTACGACCACCCGGACCCGTCGATCTTCACGGTCCTCACCTCGCCGTCCGACACCCCGGGGCTGGCGGGCGTCGACTTCGTGGTGTTCGCGCCGCGCTGGCTGGTCGGCGAGGACACCTTCCGGCCGCCGTACTTCCACCGGAACGTGATGAGCGAGTACATGGGCCTGATCGAGGGCGCCTACGACGCGAAAGCGGAGGGCTTCGTGCCCGGCGGCGGGTCGCTGCACAACATGATGTCGGCGCACGGCCCCGACCGCGACACCTTCGAGAAGGCCTCGGCCGCCGAGCTGAAGCCGCAGAAGATCGACGACGGGCTTGCCTTCATGTTCGAGACACGCTGGCCGGTGACGGCCACGGAACAGGCAGCTCAGGCCGCCCATCTGCAGCGCGGATACGACGATGTGTGGGAGGGTCTGGAGCGCCATTTTCGAAACTGATCGGGCAACTGATCCCGTTTCGCTGCCGATGCGGACTGATTGACTCATTCGGAGAGACCGTGACCGCTTTCGCCCCGGACTCGATCGTCCTGAATCGCAAGCTGCCGCTCTGGTATCAGGTGTCGCAGTCCCTGCGCGCCTCGATACTCGGCCGCACACCCGACGCCCCGCTCCGGCTGCCCACCGAGGAGCAGCTGGCGGGGCACTACGGGGTGAGCGTCCTGACCATGCGCCAGGCGCTCAAGGAGCTCGAGGACGAGGGCCTGATCAGCCGGCACCGGCGGCGCGGCACGTTCATCGAGCCGAGCGCCCGGCGCGGCTCGCCGGTCCGGCTGCTCGGCTCGGTCGACGCGATCGTGGCCCAGCAGTCGGGCATGAGCACCGAACTGCTCGCACACGGCACGGCTCCGGTCTCCGGCGAACTCGCCGAGCACTTCCCGGATCTGCCCGAGGTGGCGACGTACCACCGGCTGCGCAGCGACGAGAAGACGGGCGAACCGACCAATCACGCCCATAACTACATCCGCCCCGAGCTCGCCGAGCGCGTCGAGCTCGACGATCTGGCGCGCTGGCCCATGACGAAGGTGCTGCGCGACGTCGTGGGCGTCCGCATCAGCCGCATCACGGACACCGTCGAGGCCACGCTCGCCGACCCGGAGACGGCCCGCCTCCTCGAAGTGCCGCTGCTCAGCCCGATCCTGCACTACACGGGCATCACGTACGACGATCAGGGGCGCGCCCTGGACGTCGCCCGCATCCACTACCGCGGCGACCGCTTCTCCTTCACGGTCACCCTCGACGCGACGTAAGGGTCTCGACGTACGATGCCGGGCGTGACGCACGACGAAGCGGCGCTGCTCGCCGACCTGATGCCGTGGTCCGTCGCACCGCTCCGGCCGGGCCGCGGGTGGCCGATGGGACCGGACGCCGCATCCCTCAGAGCCCGTTGGACCGCGTTCCTGCGGGCGGACACGGAGGAGCGCGAGCGCCTGTTCTCCCCCTCCCGCTCCCGCACCCTGCACACAGCGGTCGCCCAACTCCCCGGCCACGAGGCCAGCACACTGCCCCTGGCCGCCGAGACCGGCCCCTGCCCCGATCCCGTACGCGTCCTGCACGGCCCCTTCGACGAGCAGTGGCTGATCCCGGACCACCGGCTCATCGACGCCGCGCGCCCGGAGCTGTGGCGGGTCGCGGGCGAGGGGCAGCTGTTCCTCGTCGAGCAGGGTTACGTCACCGGCACCACGGGGCCCGCGGTGCTCGCCTCCGCCGTACTGCCCGACGGCCGCTCCCCCGCGGGCCGGCCGGGACGCATCCGTCCGCTGTTCCGCCGCCCCGGCGGACTCGAACCCAATGTGGCTCCGGGCCTGCTCGCCCACCTCTCGGCGACGCTCGGCCAGGACGTCGGAGCCGGCGATCTGGCGGCCTGGACGCTGGCCGTGGCGCAGGCATCCCCGGCGGGGTGCCGGGTGCCGCTGACGTCCGACGCCGGGGTCTGGGCGCGGGGTACGGAGCTGGGGCGCCGCGTCCTCGCGCTCCAGGCCCGCGGCGACGGCGCACGCCCGAAGCTCCCCGGCGGGCGGCGTCCCTACGTCCGGGCTCCGCTGCCCGCCCGCCCCGCGGAGCTGTCGTACGACGCCGACGAGGAGGCGCTGTGCGTGGACGAGGGCCGCATCTCACCGGTGCCGCGGGAGGCGTGGGACTTCGAAGTGAGCGGGGTCCGGGTCCTGGAACTGTGGTTCGAGCGACGCATGACGGCGGGCGAGGCGGGCACGCTCGACGCGGTCAGGCCCGCGGAGTGGCCGCAGACGTGGACGTCCGAACTCCTCGAACTGATTACGGTGCTCGCGCTCCTCGCGGAACTCCGGCCGCTGCTGGCCGAGTTGACCGCGGACCTCGGCCCCCGCATCACCCCGGAAGCATTGCGTCACGCGGGGGTGCTTCCCGCGCCCGACGCCGCGCGCCGCCCGGCATCAGTCCTGGACCACCACGAAGAGGGCCCCGGCGGCCAGTTCGCCCTCATCTGATCCCGGCCGGTGGCGCACCCCGTGGCCGGGGCCGGATAGTTGCGGCATCAACAGGTGTGCGTGACACGGGTGTTATGGCAGGGGGGCGTGACGAGTGACGCGTACAGCAGGGAAAGAGGGAAGGGGCGGGTGGATGGGAGCAAATCCGCCGCTGAGCGGCGACCGAACCCCCGACCACCCGTGGTCAGCGACCCCCAAAAAGTGACCGCCGCAGCCTGCGCAAGGGAGCGAAGAGGGAGACCCTTCGCACACGTGCACCTCGGCCGCTGTGGTCATGCGCACCCCGTGAGGTCAGCTCACGCATCAGCAGAGTCGCTTCCGCCGCCTCACGCTGCGGAACGGCGGGACCGCCCAGCACTGAGAGATGGCGGTCGAGACGCGAGCTGGACGCGCTGCTCCCGCAGGTGATCGCAGGGACACGCGCCCTGCTGCGCACCGTTATCTGTTCCATGTCACTCCCCACCCGTACGAGGGCACCCGGCCCAGGGCAGGTTAACCCTATCGCCCCCGCACGACACTCGTGTATCCCGGTCACGGGATTCACCTACCCCGTAAGGAGGTTGACGATTACTCTCCGAATCCGACTGATTCCAGGGTGAGTTGGACAAGAAGGGCAGAAGTGGGCCGCTTTGAGCCTCCGTCGGGTTCGATGGTCACTGCCAGTGATCGACCGGGCGCACTGACACCGGAGACGATCACGGGCGTTTCGCCGTCGATCAGCCCCATGGAGCGGGGCGCGGCGGCGGGCCGCACGAGCCACAACTGGTACACGCGCCCCGGTGGTGGCGGCCCGAGCCCCGTGACGGTCACCACGGCGCGCCGCCTGGACTCCGACGCCACGACGCCGATGCCGCGCCCCCAAGCGTCCCGCTCCCCGGCCGCGCGGGCGTCCGGAGCAGCGAGGACGTGGGCGATCTCACGTGCCCCGGCGCGCTCCCGGTCGAGTCGGTCCTCGGCGCTCGTCAGTTGGCGAGCGAGAAACACCGACAACACCAACAACACCGACGCCGCGAGCGCGGTGACGGAGGCGACGGCAGCGGCGGGGAGATGAAGCACATGGGCGCGCGGGGGCGCGCTCGGGATCACGGGCGCCCGCGGGGGCGGCTCCTGCTCCGTGGCGCGTACGGCGGTCAGCACCCGCTCGCGCAGTCCGGGCGGTGGCGGTGCCGCCGCCGCACGCGCCAGTCGTACGGCGCCCTCGGCCAGCTCCCTGGTCTCCGCCAGGCAGGGCGTGCAGCGGGGCAGATGCCGCTCGAAGCGGAGCAGTTCGCGGGGCGCTAGGGCGTCCAGGGCGTAGGGGACGGCCAGCGAGTGCACCCGCCGGATCACGGTGTGCTTCATGCCGCGCCGCCCGGCGCCGCGCCCAGGCATTCGCGCAGCCGCAGCAGTCCGGCCCGCATCCGCGTCTTGACGGTGCCGAGCGGGACGGACAGACGCCGGGCCACCTCGCGGTACGTATAGCCGTCGTAGTAGGCGAGGGTGACGGCCTGGCGCTGGATGTCGGTCAGGCGCCTGAGGCAGCGGCGCACCCACTCCCGTTCGAGCCTGCCCTCGACCGCCTCGGCGACCTGGTCGAAGGCGGGGACCTCGCCGCGCTCGGCCACGCGCCGCTCCCGGTCGTTCGCCGCGCGGACGCTGCGCACCCGGTCCACCGCCCGGCGGTGGGCGAGCGTGAGGATCCAGGACAGGGCGCTGCCGCGCGCCGGGTCGAAGCGGCCCGCCGTCCGCCAGAGTTCGAGCAGCACCTCCTGGACCACTTCCTCGGACTGCGCCGGGTCGCGCAGGACGCGCCGGGTCAGTCCGTAGACCGGTCCGCAGACCAGGCCGTACAGCTCCTCGAAGGCCCGCTGGTCGCCCTTGGCGACCAGTGGAAGCAGTTCGTCGGGCTCCATGCGTGTCCCCTCGTCCCCTCCTGCCGGTCCCCGGCGGCTCGTCTCTTCCGGGGCCGGGTCACTCCCTGTCCGGTCGACCACGGATTCGGGGCGGGGGGACGCAGCGGATTGGGAACAGGGGCAATCCGCAGGGCCCGCCGTCCCGAATGGCGTTCGTCAGGCGGTCCCCGCGCACGGCGCCGGGTCGCGCAAGGAGAGTTGAGGACGGACGCGATGACAGCTACCGCCAAGAGCCGGACGGGGCGGCGCAGCAGGCGCTCTCTCGCCGCGCTCGTCTGCGGCGCATTGGCAGCCGGGGGGCTCGCAGCCGCCGGCGTGACGGCACTGGAACCGGGGCAGGCGGGCGCCGCCAGCCACCGGGAGGCCCCGCTGATCTCGGGGCAGCCTCAGTACGACAACACGGACGTGTACGCGTTCGTGAGCCCGGACAAGCCCGACTCGACGACGATCGTTGCGAACTGGCTGCCCTTCGAGGAGCCGGCGGGCGGTCCCAACTTCTATCCGTGGGCCGACGACGCCCAGTACGACGTCCACATCGACAGCGACGGCGACGCGCAGGGCGACCTTCTCTACCGGTGGACGTTCGACACGAAGACCAAGAACGGCGACACGTTCCTCTACAACACCGGGCCCGTCACGAGCCTCGACGATCCCGACCTCAACGTGACGCAGACGTACGACCTCGAACTGATCAAGCTCAAGGACCAGAAGGTCGTCTCGACCACGACCGTCGCCGACGACGTGCCCGCGGCGCCGTCGCACGTCGGCAAGGCCTCCATGCCGGACTACAAGAAGCTGCGCGACCAGTCCGTGACGCCGGTCAAGGGCGGCGGCTCGACGTTCGCGGGGCAGGCCGACGATCCGTTCTTCCTGGATCTGCGGGTGTTCGACCTGCTGTACGGCGGCGACCTGTCGGAGGTCGGGAGGGACACCCTCAAGGGCTACAACGTGAACTCCCTGGCCCTTCAGGTGCCGACCTCCCGCATACGGCAGTCGGCGAAGCAGCCCACCGTCGGCATCTGGTCCACGACCCAGCGCAAGACCGCGGGCGGCAAGTGGACGCAGGTCTCGCGGATGGGCAATCCGCTGGTCAACGAGGTGGTCGTGCCGCAGAAGGACAAGGACAAGTTCAACGCGTCCTCGCCCTGGAACGACGCGGACTTCCTGAAGTACGTGACCAAGCCCGAGCTGCCGAAGCTCCTGGAGAAGATCTACAAGCTGAAGGCTCCCGCCGAGCCGCGCGACGACCTCGTGTCGGTGTTCCTGACGGGCGTGAAGGATCTCAACCAGCCGCCCGGTGTCCGGCCCGCCGAGGCACTGCGGCTCAACACGTCCGTCGAGCCGGCGGACACGCCGAAGCGGCTCGGGGTGCTCGACGGCGACAACGCCGGGTTCCCGAACGGGCGGCGGCTCGCCGATGACGTCGTCGACATCGAACTGCAGGCCGTCGAGGGCGAACTCGTCGGGAACAAGAACGACCTGGGCGACGCGGTGAACGTCAACGACCGGAAGTTCGGCGGGACCTTCCCGTACGTGGCGCTGCCCACGTCGGGCTCGCGCGGGCCGCTGGCCAAGGGCGGCGACGCGGACAACAGCGCGGCGCGTGACGCGCTGAACGGCGGAGCGGTGCCGGGGCGGCCCGACTCCGGCGGCGGTCAGGACACCGATGCCGTACTGATCGCTTCCGCGGCCGCGGGGGCGGCCGGTGTGCTCCTCGTCGGGCTGGGGCTCGCGTGGTGGCGCAGGCGCGGGGCCCGCGGGGCGCTGGGCTGATCCCTCCTCCCCGCCCATGACCGGCGCGGCCCGCACCAATCCCCCTGCGGGCCGCGCCACTCCTTCCCTCCTGGCTCATCGACTTCTTCTTGACTTCTCGTGGAAGGTCCAGTGATGGCATTGCCTCGTCCTGCCGGCCGGTCCGTGGTGGCGGCCGTCGCTCTCGCGTTCGCGATCACCGGGGGTGCCGTCGTGGTCGGCGGCGCGGACGGGCCCGGCCGGTCGCCGTCGTCGTCGTCCGTCGCCGTGGCGCCGGGCGCGCTGCGAGGCGCGGACCTGGATCGCGGTGTGGAGGCCCTGCAAACTCATCTGCGGGACCAGCCGCGCGACTTCGGGGCGTGGGCGACGCTGGGGACCGCCTATGTCGAGCAGGCCCGCACGCGGGGTGACCCGTCGCGGTACCGCGAGGCGGCGCGCGCCCTCGACCGGTCCCTGGAGATCCGGCCCCGCAACGACGCGGGTCTCGCGGGGCGGGCCGCGCTGGCCGCCGCCCGGCACGACTTCGCGGGGGCGCTGCGGTACGCGCAGGCCGCGCTCGACGTGAACCCGCGCAGCGAGGGAGCGCTGGCCTCGCGGATCGACGCGCTGGTCGAGCTCGGGCGGTACGGCGCCGCCGCACGGGCCGCTGACGAGGCCGACGCCCGGCGACCCGGGGTTCCGGTGTTCACGCGGTACGCGTATGTGCGGGAGCTGCGGGGCGATGTGGCGGGGGCGCGGCGGGCACTGTCGCTGGCGCTCGGCTCCGGTGCGGGTGCGGGGTCCGGCGGCGGGGACGTGGCGTACGTCGCCACTGCCCTGGGGCAGCTCGCCTGGCGTCAGGGGCAGTACGGGGAGGCGCTGAAGCAGTGCGGGAAGGCGTTGCGGGCCGATGCCTCGCATCTTCCCGCGCTGGAGTGCCGGGCCCGGGCGTGGGCGGGGCAGGGTGATACGGAGCGGGCGATACGGGGGCTGCGGGAGGTTGTCGCGCGGGCGCCGTTGCCGGGGCCGCTGGTCGCGCTCGGTGAGTTGTACGAGGCGCGGGCCGGGCGGGGTGACGCGGCGAAGGCCCGGCAGCAGTACGGGCTGGTCTCCGCGTGGGTCTCCCTGGCCCGGGCGAACGGGGTGAACGCGGATCTGGACGCGGCGGTGGCGTTGACGGATCACGGGACGCGGGCCGAGCGGAGGGCGGCGCTGCGGGCTGCGCGGGCGGAGTGGGGGCGGCGGCACACCGTCCACACCGCGGACGCGCTGGCCTGGGCCCTGCACGTCGACGGCCGCTCCGAGGAGGCCCTGCCGTACGCACGCCGGTCCACGGCCACGGGGTTCCGCGAGGCCTCCTTCATGCACCACCGGGGTGTGATCGAGGGGGCGACGGGCCACGCGTCGGCAGCCCGTCGCTGGAAGTCGGCGGCGCTGGACTTGAACCCCGGGTTCTCTCCGACGGCGGCGGCGCGAGCACCGAGGGAAACGGGGGGAGGGTCGTGAGGTCACTTTTGCGTCGTGGTGGGGGCGGGGGCGCGCCGGGATGCCCGTCCCCGCCATACCGACCCTCGCATCTCGATGCCGGGGGTGTGCGGGCGCGGGTCTGCTTCGTCTGTGGGGGCGGTGTCTCGTCGCGGGGCAATCGGCTGGGTGGGCGGGAAATGTCCGCTCGGGGTACCGGCGTCGCGGGGCCGCTGTGAAGTGGCGGGCGGTCGGCCGCGGGGCCGCTCTGCTCGCGGCACTCATGATCACGCTGCTGCCCGCCGCCGAGGCGCACGCCCATCCCCTGGGGAACTTCACCGTCAATCGGTACGACGGACTCGTGGTGAGGCCCGGGCACCTGCGGGTCGACCACGTCGAGGACCTCGCCGAGATCCCCGCCACCCAGGCCGGGCCCCGCATCAAGCGCGCAGGGATGCGGAGTTGGGCCGAAGGCCGGTGTGCGGACGCCGCCCGCGGCAGCCTGCTGCGGGTGGACGGGCGAGCGGCGGAACTCCGCGTGGAGCGGGCCCGGGCGGTTCGCCGGGACGGGCAGGCCGGACTGCCCACCCTGCGCGTGGAGTGCGAGCTCGGTGCCCCGCTCCCCCGGGGCACCGAGTTCGCCGCCCGCTTCGAGGCAGCGGGACAGCCGGGCCCCGGCTGGCGCGAAGTCACCGCGCGGGGCGACCGGATGACCCTGAGCGCGTCCGACGTACCGCGGACGTCGGTGTCGAAGCGCCTCACCCGCTATCCGGAGAGGCTGCTCGACTCGCCGCCCGGCGAGGACGCCGCGGCCCTGCGCGTCACCCCCGGCGGCCCCGCCCTGAGCGAGGAGCGTCCGGAGGCACCGGCGTCCGTGCTGCCGCGCGGCGCGGACCGGTGGACGCAGGCCCTCACCGGCCTCGTCGCCCGGCACGACCTCACCCCCGCGTTCGCCGGACTCGCACTGGCCACCGCCCTGTTGCTCGGGGCGCTGCACGCCCTCGCGCCCGGGCACGGCAAGACGCTGATGGCCGCCACCGCCGCCGCGCGGGGCCATGCCTCCCTGCGCGACGTCCTCCCCCTGGCGGCCTCCGTGACCGTCACGCACACGCTGGGGGTGACCGCCCTCGGGCTGCTCGTGGCGGGCGGCTCGGTCGCCGCCCCGTCCGTCATCGCCTGGCTCGGAGTGGTCAGCGGAGTTCTCGTCACCGGGGCGGGAGCCCTGCTCCTGCGCAGAGCCTGGCGGCGGCGCGAACACCATCGGCACCATCACCACGGGCACAGTGATCACCACGGGCACGGGCATCACCACGAGCACGGGCCTCACCACGGGCACGATCATCAGCACGCGCCGCCCACCCTGCGCGGCGCCCTCTTCCTCGGCTTCGCCGGTGGTCTGGTGCCCAGCCCGTCCGCCGTCGTCGTGCTCGTCGGCGCAGCCGCCCTGGGCGAGGCCTGGTTCGGGTTGCTGCTCGTCCTCGCGTACGGGGTGGGGCTCGCCGTCACGCTGACGGCGGCGGGGATCCTCGTGGTGCGGGTCGGATCCATCGCCGGACGGCGGGTGGTCCGCGGGCCCCGGTGGCTGCACCGGGCCACGCGGCGGTTCCTGCCGCTCGGCTCCGCCTGTGTCGTGGTCGCCCTCGGGTGTGGATTGGTGTTCAAGGGGGCGGCAACAGCGCTCGGTTGAGGTAGTTTTGTGGAGAATCGCACGGCTGCGGATGGGGGACGCCCGTGAGCGGGAACGAGCGTGTGATCGCAGGGCGCTACCGCCTCCTCGCCCCCTTGGGCGAGGGCGGCATGGGCACGGTGTGGCGGGCCCGCGACGAAGTCCTCGGCCGCGAGGTCGCGGTCAAGGAGGTGCGCGCCCCCGCCGGGCTGCCGGCCGCCGACGTCGAGCGGCTGTACGCCCGCCTGGAACGGGAGGCCTGGGCCGCGGCCCGCATCCCGCACCGCAATGTCGTGACGGTCTACGACGTGGCGAGCGAGGACGGGCGCCCGTGGATCGTCATGGAGATCGTGCGGGGACTCTCGCTCTCCGACGTCCTCGACGCGGAGGGGCCGATGCCGCCCCGGCGCGCCGCGCACATCGGCGCCGAGGTGCTCGCCGCCCTGCGGGCCGCCCACGAGGCCGGGGTACTGCACCGCGACGTCAAGCCCGGCAACGTACTGGTCGCGAACGACGGGCGGATCGTCCTCACCGACTTCGGGATCGCCGTGGTGGAGGGCAGCTCGGCGCTCACCATGACGGGCGAGGTGGTGGGCTCGCCCGAATTCCTCGCCCCGGAACGGGCGTTGGGGCGCAAGCCGGGCCCCGAGTCCGATCTGTGGTCGCTGGGCGTCCTGCTCTACGCCGCGGTGGAGGGCAGTTCGCCGTTCCGGCAGGACACCCCGCTCAGTACGTTGCGGGCGGTCGTCGACGAGGAGCTGCCGCCGCCCCGGAACGCGGGCCCGCTGGCCCCGGCCATCGAGGGGCTGCTGCGCAAGGACCCGGCCGCCCGGATCTCCGCGGCGGAGGCCGAGAACCAGCTGCGGCTCGTCGCGGCCGGCGGCACTCCCAGTGTCCAGACGCCCCTTCCGTACATGCCGACCGTCACGTCACAGCAGCAACAGCAATACCCCGCGCCGCCTCCGCCACTACCGGGCCAGCAGGAACCGGTCGTCACCACGACCACCACCGTCCCGCCGACGCGCTCGCGCCGCTCGGTCCTCGTGTTCGCCGCGGGCCTGGTCGCCCTCGCACTGGCTCTGGGCGGGCTCGCCTACGCGCTGATCAACCGCGACGGCGGGGGCGGGGGCGGAAACGGCAGCGGTGCCTCCGAAGGCAGCGGCGGAAGCGGCGGCAACGAAGGAAACGGCAACGACGGAGGCTCGGACGGCGGCTCCGACGGGGGAAAGACCGGCGGTGACAACACGTCGGGCGGAAACGACGGCGGCGGCTCGAACAACGGCGGGTCCGGCGACGGCGGGTCGGACGGCGGCAGCGGCGACGGCGGCTCCACGAACGGCGGAGGCGGGGGCAACGGCGGAGGGTCGACCACGCACACGCCGCCGACCGTCAAAATCTCGGTCGTCGGCTCGCACACGCAGTACAACGGCGCCTGTCCGCCCGCCGCCGGGCAAGCCCCCTCGTTCACCGCGACGTTCACCGTGGGACGGGTACCGGTCACCGTCGACTACCGCTGGGTGACCAAGTCGGGCGAGCCGAGCGACCCCGGCTGGAAGCAGCTCAGCTTCGCGTCGGGAGGCGGCAAGACCAAGCAGGTGCAGCACACGGAGACGGTCGCGGGCGAGCCGGGCACGACGTATGAGAACTCGATCGGCGTGGAGGTGCGCAGCCCGGTGAAGGCCTCCTCCAACTCCGTCGCGTATGCGGTGACGTGCGAGGAGGAGACCCTGACGACGGGCGGGGGCTCCTCCTCCTATGCGCCGAACTCAGCGGGTCAGGACGCCGCCGCCCTGAACACGGGTAGGTAGCCGCCGGACTGGCCCGCGGCCTTGGGGTGGTAGGACTCGCCGATGTTGGTCCAGTTCACGCTGTGCAGCCACGGGGAGCCCGAGCAGATCTCGTGCCCGGTGAAGGTGGTGGTCACGTCGCCGAAGGCGAAGCCGTGGTCGGCGGCGCGTTTGGCCGTGGTGGAGTTGAGGAAGTCGGCCGCGTCGTTGATGGCGCTGCGCTCTTTCTCGGAGAGCCCGGCGAGGCAGCCGCCGCCGAGCTTGTAGAAGCGGGGGTAACCGAGCACGACGACCCGGGCGGCCGGTGCCTTGGCGCTGATCGCCGTGTAGACCTTGTCGAGGTTGCCGGGCAGCGTCGTCTGGACGTAACTGCGCGCCGTCGCGATGCGTGCGAGGCAGTTGCTCTCGGACTGCAGGACGCAGGTCGTCATGACGTCGGCGAAGCCGGCGTCGTTGCCGCCGACGGAGAGGCTGACGAGGCCCGTTCCCGAGCCGAGGGGGCCGAGTTGGTTGGCCACGACGTCACCCGTACGAGCGCCCGAGCAAGCCGTGAAGTGGAAGCTTGAGGGTGAGTTCGCCGCCGCCCAGAGCGCGGGGTACGCGCGCGGGGTGCGCTTGCAGGCGCCGCTGCCGCTGTCGTATCCGCCGGCTCCGACACCGGACGAGTACGAGTCGCCGAGTGCCACATAGCCGGTGGCGGCGGCCTGCCGGTCGGATGGGTCCGCTTGTGCCGCTGTGGCCCCGGTGAGGGCGAAGGCGGTGGTGAGGAGGAGTGAGGAAGCGTATGCCGTGATTCGGGACAATCTCATGGAACCTCCCTTAGCAGGATTTCTGCCACGACTTTGGTACCACTCCCCTCCGGCCGCCGATAGTGTTCATGTCAACGTGTTCGCCTGCAATTCCCCTGCTGGCACGGCGAGTTGTCGTCCCGTTCAAACCCCGAATGGGAACATCTGCACACCCCCTCCGCATCTTGACGCGCCGCCGTCGACTGCGCGACATTGAAGCCCGGCATCCGGCGCGTCGGGGGGCAAAGTCGCCAATGCAGACGATCAGGATCAAGGCACCGTCATCAGACACCGGACGCGGCTCCGGGGGCCCGTCGATCCGGCACGAGGACGCGCTGCCACTGCTCGCGGGCACGGCCGTCACGGTCGGCGCGGTCGGCCTGGTGCTCGCGCTCACGGACATCGAAACGCCGCTGCGCGCCCCCTTCACCCTGTTCTTCCTGCTTGCCGCTCCGGCCACCGCCATAGCCGCCGCGCTGCGCGGGCTCGAGCCATGGGGCCGGATCCTGGCTTCCGTTTCCGGGGCCGTCGCGGTCAACCTGTTGGTGGCCCAGGCGATGCTGGCGCTGCACGTGTGGTCGGTGCGCGGCGGGGTCGCGGCCATCACCGTGATCGGCACCCTCATCCATCTGCTGGTACTGGTACGGAGGTTGCGACGCCGTACCCCGACGAGGCGGACCCCCTGACGTGGACATCACCGTGCACCGCCCCGGAGAGCTCACCGCCGCGGACCGGGCGGTCTGGACGGCGCTGCAGTCCAAGGCGCACCTCCACGGCTCGCCGGAGCTGGCCAATCCTTTCCTCTCCCCCGAGTTCACTCTCGCGGTGGCCCGCTGCCGTCGCGGGGTGCGGATCGCGGTCGCGCGCGAGGACGGCGAGCCCGCGGCGTTCTTCCCGTTCCAGAGATCCATCACCGGCGTCGGCCGGGCCATCGGCCTCGGCGTCTCGGACTGCCAGGGCCTTGTCCACCGGCCCGGCTTCACCTGGGACGCGCGAGAGCTGCTGCGGGCCTGCGGGCTCGCGATGTACGAGTTCGACCATCTGGCCGGCGGCCAGGGGCCGTTCGAGGCGGGCGCCTCCGGCTCCTTCGCCTCCCCTGTCATGGACATCGATCAGGGGTACGAGGCGTATCTCGGCCAGCTCAAGGCGAAGTCGCCGAAGTTCACCCGTTCGACCCTCGCCAAGGAGCGCAGGCTCGGCCGCGACCACGGCACCGTCCGCTACGTCCACGACGAGCGCGACCCCGCCGTCCTTCGCACCCTGATGGAGTGGAAGTCGGCCCAGTACCGCAGGACCGGCCGCAGCGACCGCTTCTCGCAGCCCTGGATCAAGCAACTCGTGGGGCAGCTCTTCCACACCCGGTTCGATCAGTTCGCCGGCCTGCTCTCCGTGCTCTACGTCGACGAGATCCCGGTCGCCGCGCACTTCGGGATGCGCTCCGAACGGGTCATCGCCCAGTGGTTCCCGGCCTACGACCCGCAGTACGCCAAATACTCGCCCGGTCTGATCATGCATCTGCGCATGGCCGAGGCCGCCGCCGCAGACGGCATCGCGTATCTCGATCTCGGACGGGGCCAGAAGCAGTACAAGGACTCCCTCAAGACACGCGAACTCACCGTGTCCGAGGGGTGGGTGGCTCTGCGCCATCCGGCGGCGATCGGCTACCGGGCGCGGCGCGCTCCGGTCAGGGCGCTGCGCAACACGGTCTTGTCGCGGCCGGAATTCTTTGAGCCGGCGGACAAGCTGCTGAAACAGATGGGAAAAATACGATCAAGAAAGAAGGAATAAAGGCCGGGTAGGAACAGAGCACTCCGCATGTGCCCGCCAAGACCGGCCAAATCATTAAAAACGTGAGGCCACGTTCCAGGTCTTGCCATAAGGTCTCAATCATCAATACCGTCTTACATCCACCCGCATCGGCCCATCACGTAATGCGATCTAGGGGAGGGCTCAAGATCGCGATGGGGCCGGCGCGGGGCGCGGTAGGGGGGTGCCGTGCTCGGTCACTGAATCATCGCCGAGTCACGTCCCGCGCAATGCCAGCCCACTTCGGCATGTACGGAGATCTATTTCGTCATGCACAAGTGAGAACCCCCCTTTCGAACCGGATACATAGCCGGACCGCCCGGGGGTGGGTGGTCCACCGGACGAGAGGGATCAGACTCATGAGTTCCGCTGTGCGCCCGGCCGCCGAGCCGGGCCAAGACCCATTGGACAATCCGCCGCCGGCCGTAAACTACCGGCCGATTTCCACGCACCTGGCGATCGCACCGCCGGTGAGTGTCGTGATTCCCGCGATGAATGAGGCGGAGAATCTTCCGTACGTCTTCAAGACACTGCCCGACTGGATCCATGAAGTCGTGCTCGTAGACGGCAATTCCACCGACGACACGGTCGCCGTCGCCCGCGAGCTGTGGCCGGACGTGAAGGTCGTCCGACAGCTCGGCAAGGGCAAGGGCGACGCCCTGATCACCGGATTCGAGGCGTGCACCGGCGACATCATCGTGATGGTCGACGCGGACGGCTCGGCCGACGGGCACGAGATCGTCAGCTATGTCTCCGCCCTCGTCTCGGGCGCGGACTTCGCCAAGGGATCGCGCTTCGCCAACGGCGGTGCCACGGACGACATGACGCCGATCCGCAAGCTCGGCAACCACGTCCTGTGCTCCGTCGTGAACGCCAAGTTCGGCGCCCGCTACACCGACCTGTGCTACGGCTACAACGCGTTCTGGCGGCACTGCCTCGACAAGATAGAGCTCGACTGCACGGGCTTCGAGGTGGAGACCCTGATGAACATCCGGGTCGTCAAGGCCGGGCTCAAGGTGCAGGAGATCCCCAGCCACGAGTACCTGCGCATCCACGGCGTCAGCAACCTCAGCGCCGTGCGCGACGGTCTGCGGGTCCTGAAGGTGATCCTCACGGAGCGCTCGAACCGCCGCGGACAGCCGCGCCGCGCCCGTGGCGTTCCCTTCCGCACGCGTCAGGGAGAGGCGTCTTGAGCGCTCCCGACCGGCACGGGGGAAGCACGGTGGCGGGCATCTCGGTCGTCATCTGCGTCTACACCGAAGACCGCTGGGAGGACATCCTCGCGGCGGTCTCCTCGGTGCGGGCGCAGTCCCTGACGGCCCTGGAGACGCTGCTCGTGGTGGACCACAACGCCCCGCTCCTCGACCGGCTGGCCAAGGAGTACAAGGAGACCGGGCAGGTGCGGGTGCTCGCGAACGCGGGCCCCCGCGGCCTCTCCGCGGGCCGCAACACCGGGATCGCCGCCTCCCGCGGCGAGATCATCGCGTTCCTCGACGACGACGCCGTCGCGGAGCGGGACTGGCTGCGCCACTTCGCCGAGGGGTACGCCGACCCGCGGGTCCTCGCGGTGGGCGGGCGCACCCTGCCCGCCTGGGACTCCGGGCGCAGGCCCGCCTGGTTCCCCGAGGAGTTCGACTGGGTCGTCGGCTGCACGTACAAGGGGCTGCCCGCGGGCCGGGTGCGGGTGCGCAACGTCCTGGGCGGCAACGCCTCCTTCCGCCGCACCGCGTTCGAGGCCGCGGGCGGCTTCGCGACCGGCATCGGACGCGACGGCGACAAGCGGCCGCTGGGCGGCGAGGAGACGGAGCTGTGCATCCGGCTCAGCCGGGCAAGACCGGACGCGATCCTGCTCATCGACGACCGCGCGGTGATCCACCACCGGGTTCCCGCGGCGCGGCAGCGCTTCGACTACTTCCGCACGCGGACGTACGCGGAAGGCCTCTCCAAGGCACTCGTGGCCCGGAGCGTCGGCGCCGGGAAGGGCCTTGAGTCCGAGCGGCGCTACACCACGCGTGTCCTGCCCGCCGGCGTCGGACGCGGGCTGCGCGACGCGCTGCTCGCGCGTCCGGGCGGCGCCGGCCGCGCGGGAGCCATTGTGGCGGGCGTGGTCGCGGCGGCCGGGGGGTACGTCCTCGGCAGTGTCCGCGCGCGCAGGGGAGGCACCACCTTCTCGGTCGCGGAGACCGGGACCCCGGTCGTGCGGACCGGGGAGGAAGCGGACGGTGAGGGGGCTGCGGCATGAGCACGGCACCGATCGGCCGAGGGGGGCCGTCATGAGCGCGCCGGTTCCGATACTCATGTATCACTCCATCTCCCCCGCACCGACCCGGCAGACCCGGGACCTCTCGGTGTCCCCGGAGGCCTTCGCCGAGCAGCTCGAGCTGCTCGGCGAGCGGGGGTTCACGCCGCTGACCACGGCCGAACTCGGCGCGATCTGGCGTACTCCCGGCCGCTCGCTGCCGACGAGGCCGGTCCTGATCACCTTCGACGACGGCTACGAAGGCGTGCACCGGCACGGCCTGCCCGTGCTCGCCAAGCACGGCTTCGCCTCGACGCTCTTCGTCTCCACGGGCTGGCTGCGCGGGGCGCACGACACCGGCGGCGGCCTCGATCTCATGCTCGACTGGGACCAGGTGCGCGAACTGGCCGCGGCGGGCACGGAGATCGGCGGCCACAGCCACACCCACCCGGAGCTCGACCAGCTGGACGACGACGACCTCTGGTTCGAGCTGCTGCGCTGCCGGGAGATCGTCACCGACGAACTCGGCACCCGCCCCGTCTCCTTCGCCTACCCGTACGGCTACTCCAGCCGCCGGGTGCGCCGCACGGTGCGCGGCGCCGGATTCGCCCAGTCGCTCGCGGTCAACAACGGCCTGGCGCGCCGCTCCCAGGGGCCGTACGCCCTGAAGCGGGTGACCGTCCGGCACTCCACCGGCATCGACGAGTTCGAGCGGCTCGTCGAGGGCCGCGCGATCACCCGGAATTTCGCCAGGGACCGCGCCCTCACCAAGGGATACGCCGTGGTCCGCAGAGCACGACAGGCCCGCCGGAAGGCAACTCGTACCCGTGTCTGACACGTCGACCGCCCGGGCAGACGTCTCCGGGTCTCCCGCGACCGAACAGCAGCCGCCGTCCGGCAAGCCGGGCAGGCCGCGCAGGTTACGCCTGCCCGGCAGGGGCGGCGGCTCCGACGGCGGGAGCCCGCTGTTCCGCAACGCCTACGCCCTGATGCTCAACACCGGCATCTCCGGCGTGCTCGGTCTCGGCTTCTGGCTGGCCGCCGCCCGGTACTACTCCGAGTCGGCGGTCGGTCAGGGCTCGGCGGCGATCGCCGCCATGAAGTTCCTCGCGGGGCTCACCGCCCTCACGCTGATGGGGGCCCTCGCCCGCTTCATACCCGTCGCGGGGCGCGCCACGGGAAGGCTCATCTTCCGTACTTACGCGGGCAGTTCGCTGGTCGTCGCGTGCGCCGCGCTGATCTTCCTGCTCACGCTCGATCTGTGGGGGCCCTCGTACAGATTCCTGCACGGCCCGCTGCACGGTCTCGGCTTCGTCGCCGCGGTCATCGCCTGGTCGCTGCTCACCTTGCAGGACGGGGTCCTCACGGGGCTGCGCAGCGCTCTGTGGGTGCCGGTCGGCAACACGATCTTCTCGGTCGTCAAGCTGGGCCTGCTCATCGCGATCGCCGCCGCGATCCCGACGGCGGGCGTCTTCGTGTCGTGGGTCGCCGCCATCGCGGTGTCGGTGGTCCCGCTCGGCTGGCTGGTGTTCCGGCGCCTCGTGCCACGGCACGTGGAGGCGACCAGGGACAAGGCGCAGCCGCCGACGCTGCGCGAGATCGGGCGCTTTCTGGCCGGCGACTACACGGGCTCGCTCTTCTCGCTCGCGGTGGTCTATCTCGTGCCGGTGATCGTCGCCTCGCAGGTCAGCTCGGTCGACAACGCGTACTTCTACATCACCACCACGATCGGCGGCACGGTCAATCTCCTCGCCATCAACATGGGCGCGTCGCTGACCGTCGAGGGCGCTCACGACCCGGCGCGGCTCGCGGCCAACACCAGGGCCGTGCTGCGCCGCATGGCGCGCATCATGCTGCCGGTGTGCGGCCTGCTCTTCGTCTGCGCGCCCTACGTCCTGCGGGTCTTCGGCCAGGGGTACGCGGACGCGGCGACGCCGCTGCTTCGCTGGTTCGCGGTGGGCGCGGCGCTGCGGGTCGTCATGGAGACGTACTTCGCGGTGCAGCGCGCGCAGAGCCGTACGTCCGGGATCGCCTGGATGCAGGGCCTGCTGTGCGTCCTCGTGCTCGGCCTCACGCTGATCCTGCTGCCGCGGATGGGGCTCACGGGGGCGGGCGTCGCGGAGATCTCCAGCCTCGCGGTGATCGTGGCCATCGCGGCGCCGAAGCTGTACCGGGTGGCGCGGGGAGCTCCCTCCTCCGAGCCGTCCGACGCGGCACCGGACGGCGATCTCGCCGATCTGGGGACGCCCGAGGCGGCGCCCCCGCCCCCCGCCGTGGAGCCGGGGCAGCACAAGGAGCGGCGGGGGCCCGCCTGGGCGCTGCGCGAGACGCTGGACTCGGACACGCTTCAACTGGCGGTGCAGACCGACTTCGAGCATCCGGAGCGCAGGCCGGACATGCGTCCGGGGCCGGGGACACCGGCTGCCGGGACGCCGGCCTTCGGGAGGGCCGCCGCGGGGAGGACCGGCGATTCGGGGCGGGCCGTTGCCGGGAAACCCGCTGACGGGAAGCCCGCGGGTACGGGGGACGAGGGGGTCAAGGTGGACGACGTGGAGCGCAGGCCGACCTGGGCGCTGAGAACGCCGGTCAAGCCGCGGGACCCGGCACCGCCTCCGCCGGTTCCCCCCTCGGTGTCGTCGGCCGTGACGGCGCCCGCGGAGGAGCCGGGCACCGACGCACGCGTGCCGCAGGCCCCACCCGGACCCGCCGCCCCGAAGCCGTTCCCCGGGCGCCGCACCCTCTTCATGGCACTGTTCCTGGCCTTCGCGCTCACCCTCTACTGGCTGCCCGCGCTCGGCATCACCGAGGCGGACCTGGACGACATGGGCGGGCTCGGGCTCATCTCCGTCCTGCCCATGTCGACCCTGCTCGGGGCCGCGCTGCTCGTCGTCGTCTTCGCCTCGCTGCTCTGGACGGAACGACCGCACCAGGCCCTGCTCCTGACGACCCTGGTCGCCACCGTGGTGTGCCTGCACGCGCTGCCCGCCGTGCTGGAGAACGAACCGCGGTTCGCGACGGCCTGGCAGCACCTCGGCTTCATGGAGTACATCGACAGGACCGGCTCCGCGGTGCCCGACCTGGACGCGCGCTGGAGCTGGCCCGGGTTCTTCGCCGCGGCCACGTTCGTGGCGAAGGCGTGCGGCGTCTCGGACATGACCGAGGTCATCCGCTGGTGGCCGCTGGCCATGCAACTGCTCTACCTCGCCCCGATGCTGCTGCTCGTGCGCGCCATGCGGGCGTCGTGGCGCGCCAAGTGGGCCGGCGTGTGGATCTTCGCCCTGAGCGGCTGGGTCGGCCAGGACTACTTCTCCCCGCAGGGCTTCACGTACCTGCTCTATCTGGTGTTCGTCGCGGTGCTCCTCGTGTGGTTCCGCGCGCCCCACGTGCTGTGGGCCAAGCGCCGCCCCGGCGAGCTTGAGGTCGAGCCCGCCGACCGGCGCCAGCGCGCGGTGCTGCTCGTGATCCTGATCGCCCTGTTCGCGGCGACGGTCCCGGCACACCAGCTCACGCCGTTCGTGATGCTCGGCGTCCTCGCCGCGCTCGTCCTGGTGGGCCGCTCGGAGCTGCGCGGCCTTCCGATCCTCTTCGCGGTCTTCGTCGCCGTATGGCTCGGTTTCCTCGCGGAGCCGTACTGGTCGGGGCACTTCGACGAGCTGTTCGGCGGCATCGGCGGCGTCGGCGGCAATGTGACCTCGTCGGTGTCGGGCCGGATCGAGGGCGGCAGTTCGACCCATCAACTCGTGCTCTACGCGCGCGTGGCCCTTGCCGGCGGCGTGATGGCGCTCGCCTGCTGGGGCTGGTGGCGCCGGCGCGACCACAAGTACACCGAGCGCTCGCTGCTCGTCCTGACCTTCGTGCCGTTCCTGGGCTTCGGCATGCAGTCGTACGGCGGCGAGATGGCGCTGCGCGTCTTCATGTTCGCCCTGCCCGGCGCGGCCCTGCTCGCCGGTCTCGCGCTCTTCCCGCGCGCGGGCATCACCGCGAAGGAACGGGACCGCGACCGGGTGAGCCTGGCGCCGCTCGCCGCGCTCCTCGCGGGGCTCGTCCTGATGGGCGGCTTCCTGGTGGCGCGCTGGGGCAACGAGCCCTTCGAGCGGACCCGGGCCGGGGAGATCGCCGCGATGGACTACGTGTACGAGCACGACGACCCGACGGTGCGGCTCCTGTGGATGAGCGACGACACGATCAACAACGTGACGCCCGCGATGCCCTGGGGCACCCGGGACATGGAGAAGGTGGAGTACGTCCCGACCCTCGCCCCCGCCGATCCCGTCCTGGTCTCCAGCCTGGTGAAGGCGCTCAAGGACGCGGGCCCCAACTCGTATCTGATGATCAACAAGAGCCAGACGGTCTACCTCCAGATGGACGTCGGCTACCCGAAGTCCTGGGATTCCCGGCTGATCACGAACCTCGACAACCGCCAGGAGCTGAAGAAGGTCCTCACGAACGACGACGCGACCCTCTACACCCTGCGCAAGCAGCCGAACGGCCAGGTCGAGAAGGCCGATCCGGGCCCGATCGGCCCGCAGGTGACCTGGACTCCCTGGTCGGTGGTCGGCGCGCTCGCGGCGATCGCGGTGATCCTGCTGCTGCTCACCCGTGAGGTCGTGCGGGTGGCGGTGGAGCCGAGCGTGCGGCAGCTGCGCTGGCTGCAGAGCAGCTTCTGGTTCTCGCTGCCGCTGCTCGCGGTGCTGCTCGCCTCGCTGATCCAGCGGTTCCTGACGATGGCCTGACGTTCTTCCCGGCGGCGGAGCGGGGGCTCTGGCGGGGGCGGGGGCTGCGGTGGGGGCGCGGGCGGGAGCGGCTGACGCGGGTCAACGCTTCAGCCACTTCACCCCGTACCCCTTCATCGGGAACCTCTTGCCGTCGATCTTCGCGCTGATCGGGCGGTCGAGGGTGTTCACGACGAGGACCGTGTCCTGGTCCGCGAGGACACGTACGTTCGGTACGTCGTCGGCGGCGACGGAGACCTTCTCGTACTGCGTGCCCGGCGGGAACGCGGCGCTGAACCGGGAGAGCATCTCCAGCATCGGCAGTTCCGTGCCGCCGTCGTCGAGTTCCGTGGAGCGCCACAGACAGCCCGCGCAGTCCTCGCCCCTCTTCTGCGGGTTCCAGTAGAAGCCGCTGCTCGCGCCGCCGCGCGCCATCGCCATCAGACCCGAGGCCTGCACGGCGACGCGGTGCGGCTCGGACCAGTCGTCGCGGTCGTCGTTGCTGTCGCCCGGTTCCACGTAGTACTCGGCCCACCACAGGGGCAGGTCGCCGGTGCGTTCGCGGACCCACTTTCCGACCGCCGTGAGCTTGTCGGTGGCCTTGAACTCGTCGGGGAGCATCTCGTCGTCCACGGTGTAGCTGGAACCGTCCACGACGACGAAGTCCGCGCCCGCCTTGTTCTTGTTCCAGTAGTCGAAGGCGTCGAGCACGCGTTGGTCCATGCGGCCCCAGGCGCCCTCGACCTCCGTCGACGCCCCCTCGGTCTGGCGCGGGTCGACGCTGTCCATGACGAGGTAGGGGCCGCCGACCAGGATGTCCTTGTTGACCTTCTTGAGTTCCTTGTAGACGAGGTTGTAGAGATCGGTGTAACCCTCGTAGTCCCAGCGGGCCTCTTCGCTGTTCCAGAAGCCCTTGAATTCGTTCCAGACGATGAAGTGCCGTACGTCCGGATAACGCTTGGCGACGGTCGCCGCGAGCTTGGCGTAGTCCTTGAAGTGGGCGCGCTCAGGGGCGGTCTCCAGGGCCTGCTGGCTCCAGTCGGTGTTGTCCGCGCCGGGCTTGCCGCCCTTCATCCAGTCCGGGGCGCAGCACAGGGTGACGACCGGCGTGCCGTCGGTGGCGCGGATGAAGTCCATCCGGCTGTCCATCGCCGAGAAGTCGTAACGGCCCTTGACGGGCTCGGGGTTGCCCGCGCCCCAGCCCATGATGTGCTGGATCTGCGGCAGGGGACGCGGCTGGTCCGCGAGCATCTCCTCGGCGCGCCGCGTGGCCGCCTCGCCGCCTTCGTCCGCGCTGTACTGGGTGTGGGTGAAGCCCCAGCCGACGGCCGGTTTCGCGTCGCCGGGCGGGACGGCCGGGGTGCCGTGCACCTTGTCCCCGTCGCGTGTGGTGCCCTCGGTGCCCGTGTCGTCACCGGGGAGCGTGGTGACGACGGTCAGGATCAGGGCCAGTGCGGCCACGCCTACTCCGAGCAGCGCGATGAGCCGCCACCGCTGTGCCCCCGAATTCCACCCATGACGTCCCATCAAGGGCAATCGTAACCGGGTTGGTTGGCGATACGACAGGTCGCGTAGCGATGCGGAGTGCGTAAACCGGGATGCACGAGTGCACATACGTGCCGGATCATGGCGGCATGTCTGCGAACCCCCAGGACGCCCTGCCGATCCGGCTCAACGTAGACGACAGCGACTCCCCGTCGGATGTCGTGGACGCCCTCTTCCTCGGCCGCTTCGCCACCGGCGAGCAGCCCTTCTCGCACAGCTCCAACATCGACCGCGTCAAGCCCGGCGTCTCCCTGCTCCCGCCGGGAGCGACGGTGCTGCGCGCGGCCCTCGACGACGACCGCAGCGCGACGCTGGCCGAAGGCGACGGCTGGACGCTCCTGGTCTCCCGCTGGAAGCACGGCGCGGACGTGACGGTGACCGCGACGACCGCCGATCTCGCGGACAAGGTCCTGAAGCAGGCGACGGACGGCGCGCAGGACGAGCCCGAACCCCAGCCGGAGAACGTGACCATGGGGTTCTGGTACGTGTCCCCGAGGCGCGGTCCGCACCGCACCACGCGCCAGATCTCGGCGGGTACGTGGCAGGACGTGCGGCAGAACTACACCGCGCCGGTCGCCGAGGCCATGGACTCCCTGATGAAGACGGGCCCCGAGGACATCTCGGGGCGCCTCCTGCTCCTGCACGGTCCGCCGGGCACGGGCAAGACGTCGGCGCTGCGGACGCTCGCGCGGTCCTGGCGCGACTGGTGCCAGGTGGACTGTGTCCTGGACCCGGAGCGGCTGTTCAGCGACGTGGGCTATCTGATGGACATCGCGATCGGCGAGGAGGACGGCACGGCGAAGGGCCGCTGGCGGCTGCTGCTCCTCGAAGACTGCGACGAGCTGATCCGGGGCGAGGCGAAGCACACCGCGGGGCAGGCGTTGTCGCGGTTGCTGAACCTGACGGACGGGCTGCTCGGGCAGGGTCGCAACGTCCTGGTGGGCGTCACGACGAACGAGGATCTGGAGCGGCTCCACCCCGCCGTGGTCAGGCCCGGCCGGTGTCTCGCCCGTATCGAGGTCGGGGGCCTGACCCGCGCCGAGTCCATCGACTGGCTCGGCACGGAGGAGGGGGTCCCGCGCGAGGGTGCGACGCTGGCGGAGCTGTACGCGTTGCGGCGCGGTACGGCCCCTACGTCGGTCCCGGATCCCCGGGAAGGCGCGGACTCGGGGCTCTACCTGTAGCGGTCCCTCGCCGCGGGCGGGCGTTTGACCGGGCGTCACGTGCCGCGTCCGCCCGGGGCAGGTTCATCCCGGGTCCCCGTAGGCCGCCCGCAGAGCCTCCCGCGCGACGGCGAGCGCCTCGTCCTCGGTCAGACCGAGTCGGCGGGCCCGCCCGGCAAAGGACTGGGCCGCTGCCGCGGCCTCCCGCGCCACCACATCCCCCGCGGCGGCGATGAACGTACCGTTGCGCCCCCGCGTCTCGATCACCCCGTCCGTCTCGAGCTGCCGGTAGGACTTGGCGACCGTATTGGCGGCAAGCCCCAGCTCCCCGGCGAGCGCCCGCACGGTCGGCAGCTTGTACCCCACCGGCAGCGCGCCGCTCCGGGCCTGTTCGGCGATCTGGGCCCGCACCTGCTCGTAGGGGGGCGCTCCGCCCGGGCCGGCGCCACTGTCGATCTCGATCTTCAACGTCACGCGGCGATTGTCCCGCACCCACGGAAAATAAGAGGCACCCCGACGCACCCGCGCGTAGCGTGCGGCCCCATGACCGTCCTCGTCCGCGCCCTGCGCCCCGGCAACACGTCCGACGCCGAGGCGTTCGCCGCCGTCCGCCGGGCCTGCGTACCCGCCATGCTCGCCACCGCCGACTCGGTCCTGTTCGACCTGGCGCACGCCCATCCCGGCTCCCGCTACCGCCAGTTGGCGGCCGAGGCCGACGGGGAGATCATCGGCACCGCGCAGGTGGGCATCGCCCACGACAGCCCCGAGCCGGGCCAGGGCTTCGCCAACGTCTACGTACTGCCAGGGCGGCGCGGGCTCGGGGCGGGCTCGCTGATCCTGCGGACGGCGGAGGAGTACCTCGCGGGCGAGGGTGCCGTCACGGTCTTCTCCTGGGTTCTCGACGACCCCGCGAACCGCGCCTTCGCCGAGCGGCGCGGCTACCGCGCGAGCCGCTCGGCCCACTTCCTCCGTCTCGACCTGGCCGGCGGCCCGCTGCCGCCGCGCCAGGAGCCGCCCGCCAGAGTGGAGCTGCGCACGGGGGCGGACTTCGGGGACGACCCGCGTGCCCTCTTCGACCTGGACGCGGAGACCGTCGCGGACGAACCGGGCGATGTGGCAGCGGAGTTCACGGACTACGAGCACTGGCTCGCCGAGACCTGGAACCACCCCCTGGTGGACCGCGGACTGACCTCGGTGGCGGTGGTGGACGGCCGTCCCGCCGCGTTCACCCTGGCCCGCACGGACGACGCGGCGCGTTACGCGAGCGGCATGACCGGCACCGCGCGCGCGTTCCGCGGGCGCGGCCTCGCCAAGCTCGCCAAGAACGACTCCCTGCACCGGGCACGCGCCGCCGGCTACGCCGAGGCGTTCACCGGCAACGACGCCGGGAACGAGCCGATGCTGGCGATCAACAAGTGGTTCGGTTACGAGATCTGCGCGACGGAGGTACGCCATGTCCGAAGCCTCGGCTGAGAAGACGCCGGCCGAGAGGGTCGAAGTGGTCCTGACCAAGGCGGGACGCACGAAGATCCGCTATCCGGCGGAGGTCGTCGCGGACGACGGCACCGAGGTGACGGTCCGCGCCCCGTGGGCGGCGGCCGGGGTCCGGGACTTCGGCTTCGTACGCTTCGAGCCCGGCGATGTCTTCACGGAGCACTACTGGCGCGACCGCTGGTACGCCGTGAAGGAGGTCCGCACCCCGGCGGGCGTCCTGAAGGGCTGGTACTGCGACGTGACGCGCCCCGCGGTACGGGACGGCGCCACGCTCACGGTGGAGGACCTGGACCTCGACCTGTGGTGCTCGGCGGACGGCGCGACGATCCTGCGCCTGGACGAGGACGAGTTCGCCGGGAGCGGCCTCGCGGGCAGGGACCCCGGGGCGGCGTCCGCGGCCCTGTCCGCCCTGAACACACTGGAAGACCTGGCCCGCGCCGGAACCCTGCTGTCCCCTGCCCGGTCCCTGTCGGACGCGGACCCCGGCCTCGCGCCTTAGGACCGCCGTCCGCGCCGGACGGGCCCGGAGAACCGGCTCGTCCGGCGATCACCCGGTCCGCGATCACCCGGTCCGCGACCCCCTGGCCACCAGTTCCACCTCGAATCCCGCCCCGTCCTCCAGATACGCCGCGCGGTGTTCCCCGCCGCCCGCGAACGGATGCCGCTCCGGGAAGAGCAACGACCACCCGTGCCCGGGAGCCTCGGCCACGATGCGGTCCAGCTCCGGCCCGCTCGCCACATGGAACGCCAGATGGTTCAGGCCGGGCAGCAGCCGGTCGTGCCGCCCGCCCCGCATGTCCGGCGACTGCTCGAGGACCACATACGCCCCGCCCCGCCGCCAGCTCCCACCGCGCTCCCACCGCTGCTCGCGGACATGCCCCAGCTCTCCGAGCAGCCAGCCCCACGACGCCTCGGCGGCCGCGAAGTCGGGCACCCAGAGCTCCACGTGGTGCGCGCCCCGCGCGGACGAGAGCGCGACACTCCGCTTGGCCCCGCCACTCGCGAACTCCACCGCGTCCCCCTCCTCCTGCCAGTGCAGGGCGAACCGCTCCCCCGAGCGCCAGGCCTCAAGGGCCGCCCTGCAGTACGCCACCATGTCGTCCGGGAGCGTGTCCGTCCTGTGCCAGGTGAGTTCGGCGCACTTGTCCGGCTCGGCGTTGAAGGGCTCTCCGCCCGTGCCGTACGCCGTCTCGAAGAACCAGCCGATGCGGGGTTCCTCGCCGGGGCCGCGGTGCTGGAGGACCAGTTCGGCGGTGACGTCGCCGGGGGCGAGGGCGAGGCCGATCTCTTCGCGGGCCTCGCGGACGACGGCCATACGGACGTCCTCGCCGGGCTCGACGTGGCCGGAGGGGAGGTGGAGCAGGCCGTCGGCGTACCCGGTGTCGGCGCGGCGGGTGAGGAGCACCTCGTCGCCGCGGCGGACGATGAGGTGGACGTCCACCACCTCCTTGTGCCGGCGGGGTGCGGGCAGGGCCTCGTCGCGCTCGATCGTCATCCGGTGATGGTGACACCCGCCACTGACAATCCATGTTCGACGAGAAACCCTCCCGGCAGAGGTCTACAGACGTCCCACCTTGGACATCGGTAGTACAGGGAGGCAGCCATGCGCCGTGTGACCGTGCACAAGACCGTCGGTAAGCCCACCAATCGGCAGATCCGGGAGAAGTCCGAGGAGCGCGAACGGCTTCGCGAGCGCCCCGAGGTCCGCAAGGACATCCAGCGGACCTGGTGGCCCGACGGGTGAGATCCGGCGCGCGGACGACGCCGGACGCCGCGCGACAGCGATCACCGGCCAGAGGGTTTTCCGTCACCGCCTGCACGGCGGGAACGTCGGCGGCGGTGGCGGGGCGGACGGCGTCGGGTGCGAGCGGGCTCATGCCTTTACGTCTGCGTCACTCCTCCGTCCCCGCACCAGCAGTTTCCTCAGGAGCGGCCACAGCACGATCAGCGCGATGACCGCGTACACCGTGATCGAGAAGGGCGTGTCGACCAGGCCGCTGACGCTGCCGTCGCTGATCTGCAGGGCGCGGCGCAGCTGCTGCTCGGCGTTGGGTCCGAGGATGACGCCGATGACCGCGGGCAGGACGGGCAGGCCGTAGCGCCGCATGCCGAAACCGATCAGGCCGATGATCAGCAGGATCACCAGGTCCAGGGCCTCGCCGCCCACCGCGTACGCGCCGACCGCGGCGAAGAAGAGGATGCCCGCGTAGAGGTAGGGCCGCGGGATGCGGAGCAACTTCGCCCAGACGGGGGCCAGCGGCAGGTTCAGGGCAAGGAGCAGGACCATGCCCACGAAGAGGGACGCGATCAGGCCCCACACCAGGTCCGGTTCGCGCTCGAAGAGGAGCGGGCCCGGCTGGATGCCGTACTGCTGGAAGGCCGCGAGCATGACCGCCGCCACCGCCGTGGTGGGCAGGCCGAGCGTGAGCATCGAGACCAGGGTGCCGGCCGCCGATGCCGACGACGCCGACTCGGGGCCCGCCACGCCCTCGATCGCGCCCTTGCCCCACTCGTCCTTGTGCTTGGACAGGCGCTTCTCGGTGACGTACGAGAGGAAGGTGGGGATCTCCGCGCCGCCCGCGGGGATCGCGCCGAACGGGAAGCCGATGAACGGGCCGCGCAGCCAGGACTTCCAGGTGCGCTTGACGTCGGCCTTGCCGAGCCAGGGGCGGCCGACCGGGATCGCCTCGCCGCTGGTGCGCCGCAGGTGGGCGGCGACCCACAGGGCCTCGCCGATCGCGAAGAGGCCCACGGCGACGATCACCACGTCAATACCGTCGGCGAGTTGGAGCGAGCCGAAGGTCAGGCGCTGCTGCCCGGTCATCTGGTCGAGGCCGACCAGGCCGAGGGTGAGGCCGATGAGGAGCGAGGCGAGTCCTCGTACGCGCGAGGAGCCGAGCACGGAGGTGACCGCGATGAACGCGAGGACCATGATGGCGAAGTAGTCGGGCGCCCCGAGGTCGACCGCGAGGTCCGCGACGGTCGGCGCGAGCGCCACCAGGAGGATCGTGCCGATGATGCCGCCCGCGAAGTGGCCGATGGCGGCGGCCGCGAGCGCCTGTGCGCCCCGGCCGGACTTGGCCATCGGATTGCCTTCCATCGCCGCCACCACCGCGGCGCTCTCACCTGGTGTGTTGAGCAGGATCGAGGTCGTGGAGCCGCCGAACATCGCTCCGTAGTAGATGCCCGCGAACATGATGAACGCGCCGGTCGGCTCCAGGCCGTACGTCACGGGGAGCAGCAGGGCCACCGCCATCGCTGGGCCGATGCCGGGCAGGACGCCGATCGCTGTGCCCAGGAGCACGCCGACGGCGGCCCAGAGCAGGTTGACGGGGGTGAGGGCCGTGCCGAAGCCGTCCATCAGGGAGTTGAAGGCGTTCATGTCACAGCACTCCCATCAGCGGCCCGCCGGGCAGCGGCACCCCGAGCAGGTTGTTGAAGACGACGTACGTGAGCAGGGAGAGCACTGCCGCGATGAGCGGATCGCGGTCAAGATGGCGGCTGCCGAGCGCGTAGGCGGCGCCCCAGAAGAGCAGGGCGCCCGCGACGGGGAAGCCGAGCGGTTCGATGAGGACGGCGGCGCCGAGGAAGACTCCGGCGAGGAGCAGCACGGTGCGCCAGTCGGCGGGTTCGGACAGGTCGATGTCCTCGCCGCCCTCCGCCTCGCCGCGGCCGCCGCGCAGGACGTCGACGGCGAGCAGGACGGCGACGACCAGGAGGCCGATGCCCACGGCGATCGGGACCGTCTTGGGGCCGATCGGGCCGCGCTGGGCGATCTCGACGTCCATCGTGAGCGCGTCACCGAGAACGAGCACGCCGAGGGCAAGCAGCATGACGGACACGCCGAGTTCGGAGTGCTCGCGCAGCCAGGCGCGGCGGCCGCTCCCGCTCCCCTCGGGCGGGGGCAGCGGGGTCGGCGGGGTGTCGGTCGTCGTCGTCACAGTCCCAGCTCCTTCAGCACGGACACCACGCTCTTGTCCTGTTCGGCCAGGAAGTCGCCGAACTTGTCGCCGGTGAGGAACGCGTCGTCCCAGCCGTTGGTCTTGAGGGACTCGCGCCACTGCGGGGAGTCGTGGAGCTTGGTGACCAGGCCGGTGAGCTTCTTGCGTTCCGCGTCGGAGAGGCCGGGCGGGGCGACGACGCCGCGCCAGTTGGTGAAGTCCACGTCGTAGCCGGACTCCTTGAGGGTCGGCCCGTCCAGGCCCTTGGCCCGCTTGGGTCCGGTGGTGGCCAGCAGGCGAAGCTCGCCCGACTTGATCTGGTCGAGGTACTCGCCGACGCCCGAGACGCCGAAGGCGACCTTCTTGCCGAGGATCGAGGCGAGGAGTTCGCCGCCGCCGTCGAAGGGGACGTAGTTGACCTTCTTCGGGGCGATCCCGGCGGCGCGTGCCATCAGCATCGGGGCGAGGTGGTCGGGGCCGCCGGGGGACGAGCCGCCGCCGACCGGAAGCTTGCCCGGATTCTTCTTCCAGGCCGTGATCAGCTGCTTGATGTTCTTGTACGGGGAGTCCTTGGCGACCACGACGACGTCCGGCTCCTCGGTGAGGCGGGCGATGGGCGTGGTGTCGGCGAGGGTCTTGGGCGAGTCGTTGGAGCGTGCGGCGCCGACGACGCCAAGCCCCATGGACATCGCGAGCTTGCCGTTGCCGTGCTCGCCGACGAGGCGGCTCAGGCCCACGGTGCCGCCCGCGCCGGGCAGGTTGAACACCTCGATGTTGTGGGTGAGTCCGGCGTCCTCGGCGTTCTTCGCCGCGGTGCGGGCGGTGATGTCGTAGCCGCCGCCGGGCGTGTTGGGGACCATGAAGCGCAGGCCGGGGATCTGTGTGCCGGTCTCGGCGCCGCTGCCCGTGGAGAGCAGCGGCGGCCCGGCGAGCACGAGCAGCGCGGCCCCGAGCAGGGCAAGGGGTGTGCGCAGACGCAACGGTGCCACCACCTGTCGGTACTTAGTCGGTACGTAGTCAGTACGTAGTCGGTCGTACGGGGGAATGGGCGCGGCCGGGCTCCCCGTGGGGGAAGGGAACCCGGCCGCTGTCCGCGGGGACGGGGATATCTGTGAGGTGGCCCACATGTTGCCTGGGCGTTAAGAAGCTGTCTCTCTTCCGGAATCAACGGACGTTGTGGTCGTTGTGGTCGCGCCCATAGCCTGCGGCGATGACAAGGGTGCTGGTCGTGGACGACGACTTCATGGTCGCCAAGCTGCACAGCCGATATGTGTCCGCGGTGGACGGATTCTCGGTGGTGGGAGTGGCGCACAGCGGCGCGGAGGCGCTGGCGGCGGTGGAGCGGCTGCGCCCCGATCTGGTGCTCCTCGACGTCTATCTGCCCGATATGGATGGCATCGCGGTGCTACGGGAGCTGCGTTCCTTCGAGGAGCGCGACCGGGGCAGGCAGCCGCTGGACGCGCTGTTCATCACGGCGGCGCGGGACGCGGAGATCGTGCGGGCGGCGCTGCGGGCCGGAGCGCTGCACTATTTGATCAAGCCGTTCAACCAGGCGGCGCTGCGCGAGCAGTTGCTGCACGTGGCGGCGTTGCGGGCCCGCCTCGACGGTCTGGACGAGGCACGCCAGGAGGACGTCGACCAGATCTTCGGCCCCCGCCCGCCCGGCTCCCGCGAGCTGCCCAAGGGCCTCGCGGCACACACGGCGGACCTGGTCGAGCAGACGCTGCGGGGCCACCCCGAGGGCCTGTCCGCCTCGGAGTGCGCGCAGGAGGGCACGCTCTCCCGGGTCAGCGCCCGCCGCTACCTGGAGTTCTTCGCGGACACGGGGCGGGTCGAGGTGACGCTGCGGTACGGGGGGACGGGGCGGCCGGAGCGGCGGTACCGGTGGGTGCGGTGAGCCGTACCGCCCACGGAGAGGGGCATGTGCCGTCCCGGCCCGCGGAGGTCAACGGCGGGCCGTACCGGGGCGGTAGCCCTGACAGCAGATCAGACAGGCGCCGAACCTGCCCCTCGCCTCGGCCAGCGGTTTGCGTTCGGGCGTGTGGATCTCCTTGCCCTGGCGGCCGGCCTGCCGCTGTCCGTCGAGCAGCCCGGCACAGCGCGTCGTGCGGTGGAAGACCGATCCGCCGGCGGTGACGAAGACATGGGAGGGCAGTCCGTCGGGAGGCGGCGCGCACTCCGTGCACTGCTCGACCAGCATTTCGTGAACGCATCTCTTGTCCGCCATGCCCTCATGCTTCCGCCGGGCATCATGCGCGACAAGAGTGGATCACGCCTTTCACGCACTCCCCCGCCCCTCCCACGGCCCCTCGCGACGCCCCTCGCGACGCCCCAGCCTCAGCCCCCGGTTAGCCCTCCCTTAAACCCACCATAAAGATCGCCATCACCCCCTCCCAGCAGGCGAATTCAGGGATTTCAGCGGTTAGTTTTCTCGTCGCCGGGCCGGTTGCGAACCGTCGGCGCCGCACGTGATCGGGGGGCGGCACCGGCCGTTCGCATCCGGCTCGTGTCCCCCACCCCCCAAGAAACGCCGCTGAGGAGAACCACTCATGACTGCACGCCGCAAGGTCGTCGCGATCGCCGCCGTCGGCATCGCCCCGCTCGCCCTGACCGCCCTGTCGGCCGCGCCGGCCGCCGCGCACGGTTCGATGACGGACCCGGTGAGCCGTGTCTCCGCGTGCTTCCAGGAGGGCCCGGAGTCGCCGAAGTCGGCCGCGTGCAAGGCCGCCGTCGCCGCCAGTGGCGCGCAGGCCTTCTACGACTGGAACGGCGTGAACATCGCCAACGCCGCGGGCAAGTCGAAGGAGATCATCCCCGACGGCAAGCTGTGCAGCGCGGGCAACGACAAGTACAAGGGTCTCGACCTGCCGCGGGCCGACTGGCCGTCCAGCAAGATGTCCGGCGGCAACCACACCTTCCACTACAAGGGCACCGCCCCGCACAAGGGCTCCTTCGAGCTGTACATCACGAAGGACTCGTACGACCCGTCCAAGCCGCTGAAGTGGTCGGACCTGGAGGAGAAGCCCTTCGTCGACGTGGCCGACCCGAAGATGGAGAACGGTGACTACGTCTTCGACGGCAAGGTCCCGGCCAAGTCGGGCCGCCACCTGATCTACTCGATCTGGCAGCGCTCGGACTCCCCCGAGGCCTTCTACACCTGCTCCGACGTCGTCTTCGGCAAGGACAGCGGCGGTGGCGAGGCCGCCGCTCCCGCCCCGACCGCCTCGGCACCCTCCGAGCAGGACATCGCCGCGGGCGCCGAGAAGTCCACCGTCGAGCACCACGGCCACGGTGACGGCGACGCCAAGACGGGCGCCGAGGCCACCGAGGCGGCCCCGGCCGCGGGTGGCGACACCGGAGCGGGCGATGACACCGCCGCGGGTGACGACGCCGCCGCCAACCGGCCCGAGGTGAACGGCGGCGACGCGAAGCCCGTCGCCGCCGACGAGAACCTCGCCGAGACCGGCGGCGACAGCACCACCCCGTACATCGCGATCGGCGGCGCCGCCGCGCTCGCCGTCGGCGCCGCCGCCATGTTCGGCACGGCCCGCCGCCGCACGGCGCGCCACGGCCGCTGAACCAGGCAGGACGTACTGAGCCGCCGCTGACGGGGTCAGCGGCGGCTCCCTGCTCAGGAGGGAAGGGCCCGGGAACGGAACCCCTGAGCGCTTACCGCGAAGGCGACACCAGCCCCACCTCGTAGGCGATGATGACCAGTTGGACCCGGTCGCGGGAGTCCAGCTTGGTGAAGAGCCGCGCCACATGCGCCTTGACCGTGGCCACGGTGATGACGAGCTCGGCCGCGATCTCCCCGTTGGAGAACCCGCGGCCGATCAGCGTGAGCACCTCGCACTCGCGGTCGGTGATCCCGTCGAGGGTCCGCCGTCCCCGCGACGAGGGGTCGGGACGCGCGGCGAACTCCGCGATCAGGCGCCGGGTTACGCTCGGCGCGATCAGGCCGTCCCCGGCGGCCACCACCTGGATCGCGTCGAGGATGGCCTCCAGCGCCATGTCCTTGACGAGGAACCCGCTCGCACCGGCGCGGAGCGCGCCGTACACGTAATCGTCGTCGTCGAAGGTGGTGAGGACGAGGACGCGCGTCGCCGCCACCTCGGCGGTGATCAGGCGGGTCGCCTCGATGCCGTCCATGCCGGGCATGCGGATGTCCATCACGACGACGTCGGGGCGGATGTCGCGGGCCAGTTGTACCGCTTCGGCGCCCGTCCCGGCCTCCCCCACGACCTCAAGACCGGGTGTGTCGGCCATCAGGACGCGCAGGCCCGCGCGGACGAGGGGCTGGTCGTCGGCGAGGACGACCCGGACGACGGGACCGGTGGGGCCGGTGGGGCCGACCGGATTCGTGGAACTCGTGGGGCCGGTCATCGTGCCTCCCCCGGCGGCAGCGGCAGCAGCGCCGCCACCCGGAAGCCGCCTTCGGGGCGCGGCCCCGCGGTGAACCGGCCGTGCAGCAGGGCGACCCGTTCCCGCATGCCGACCAGACCGAACCCCGTACCCGCGGGCAGCCCGCCCCGCCCCCCGTCCTCGACCTCCAGGGACAGCTCGCCGTCCCGCCTCTCGACGGTCACCCTGCAGGTGTCCGTTCCCGCGTGCCGTACGACATTGGTCAGAGCCTCCTGGAGTATGCGGAACGCGGCCAGATCGATGTCGGGCGGCAGCGGGCCGCCGTCCCCCACCCGGCGGATCTCCGCACGGACCCCGGCGTCCCGCGTCGCGGCGGCCAGCCGGTCGATGTCGCCGAGGCCGGGGGCCGGTTCGCGGGGCGGCGCCGCCCCCTCGGCAGCTGTCGAGGTCACGCCTGGCCCCGGCTCCGACCCCGCCTCTGCCTCCGGCCTGCGCAACGCGACCAGCGTCCGGCGGAGCCCTGCGAGGGTCTCCCTGCTGGTGTTCTCGATGGTGGTGAGCGCGTTGCGGGCCTCGGCGGGCTGGGTGTCGATGACCCGGCTGCCCACGCCCGCCTGGATCGCTATGACGCCGATGCTGTGCGCGATCATGTCGTGCAACTCCCGTGCGATACGCAGCCGTTCGGCGGTGATGGCGCGGGCCGTCGCCTGGGCGCGCAGGGCCTCGGCGTGTGTGCGGCGCTCACGGAGCGAATTCCCCGCCGTCCAGGCCGTGACGAGGAGGACGGCGACGAGCAGGGCGCTCTGGTCACTGCTGCTCGCCCACCCGGAGGGCGCGCACCCCTGCGGGGAGTACGGAGGAGAACAGCCCCGGTCCGGCGGGAAGCCGAAGAGGGAGCCCATCTGTGCCGTGAAGGCCATCAGGGCGGCGATCACCGACGTACGGCGCCGGCGGGTGGCCGCGATGTACCCGACGGCGCAGACCCCGGCGAGGACCTGCAAGTAACTGACCTCCGTCGTGCTCATCTCCATCGTGGCCGTGACCCCGCCGAGGAGCAGCAGGAACAGGGCGGGCAGCGGTCTGCGCCGCAGCAGCGAGGCGACCACGGCCGCGAGCACGATCGACGCGAGGACCATCAGGAGGTCGAAGCCCTGCCGCCCGTCGGAGAACGTGACATACGTGACGGCGGGGAAGACGACGGCCCCGCTCCAGGCCAGGCCCGCGCGCACGGCCTTGCGCAGGCCCGGGCGCGCGCCGCTTGTGCCCGCGCCCTTCGCGGGCTGCGGCTGACCTGGCGTGACGTTCATGCGCCGATCGTATGCGGCAGACCCCCGCGGGGGTATTGGCCTGCGGTCGTACGCCCGGGGGCTGTTGAAGCCACCTCGGGTGTGGCCGACGGCCCGATGCCGAGGGGCCCCGGCCCGCGACACCGTGGAGCACATGATCGAAGTCACTGAGCTGACAAAGCGGTACGGAGACACCACTGCCGTCGACCGCCTGAGCTTCACCGTGCGCCCCGGCCGGGTCACGGGGTTCCTCGGCCCGAACGGGGCGGGCAAGACCACGACGCTGCGGATGCTGCTCGGCCTGGTCGGACCCACCGCAGGCACCGCCACCATCGACGGCCGCGCCTTCGCGTCCCGGCCGCGCGGCCTGCGTCATGTCGGCGCGCTGCTCGACGCGGGCGACGTGCACGGCGGCCGCACCGCCCGCGCCCATCTGCGCGCCCTGGCCCACGGCAACGACATCCCCCGGGGGCGGGTGGCCGAGGTCCTCGGCGAAGTCGGCCTCACGGACGTGGCACACCGGCGCGTGGGCGGCTTCTCGCTGGGCATGCGGCAACGCCTGGGGATCGCCACCGCGCTGCTCGGCGACCCGCCGGTACTCCTCTTCGACGAACCCCTCAACGGCCTCGACCCGGAAGGCGTGCTCTGGGTGCGCAGGCTGTTCCGGCGGCTGGCCGCCGAAGGGCGCACCGTGTTCGTGTCCAGCCATCTCATGTCGGAGATGGAGAACACCGCCGACCAGCTCGTCGTCATCGGGCGCGGCGAACTCATCGCCGCCGAGAGCGTCACCGACTTCGCCGCTCGCGGCACCCGTCTGAGCGTCACGGTCCGCACGCCCGACGCCCCCGCCCTGACGGAGCTCCTGACGGCCGAGGGCGCCTGTGTCGAGGCGGACGGCGAAGCCCTCACCGTCACCGGCCTGCCCGCGGCCCCGATCGGCGACCTCGCCTTCCGGCACGGGATACGGCTCCACGAACTCGCCACCCGCTCCGCGTCCCTGGAAGAGGCGTTCATGGAACTCACCGCCGACAGCGTCGAATACCTCGCGGGAGACGCCCGATGACGACCGTCACCCCTCCCTTCGTCACCGCCGCCGGACCCCGGGCCCGCTTCCGTCACCTCGTCGCCGCCGAGTGGATCAAGCTGTGGTCGCTGCGCTCCACCTACTGGGTCCTCGCGGCCGGCGCGCTGATCGTCGTCGGGATCAACGCGAACTCCGCCCGGGTCAACCTCGACTGGCTGACGCACCAGGATCGGGTCGCCGCCGGGGAGGGTCCGGGCGCCGGGACAGGGCCCGTGTACGACGCGATGTCGAGCGCGTTCGTCGACCCCGCCTGGCAGCTCCTCATGGTCGTCGCGGGCAGCGTGGGCGCTCTCGCGGTTTTCGGCGAGTACACCAGCGGCCTGATCCGTACGACGTTCACGGCCGTCCCCGACCGGGGTGCGGTGATGGCGGCCAAGGCGGCCGTCGTGTCGGCGGTGACGCTCGTGCTCGGCGCGGTCGTCTCCGTGGCCTCGTTCGGCGTGACGCAGGCGATCCTGCGGGAGCACGGTGGTCTGTCGATCGGCGATCCGGGCGCGCTGCGGGCCGTCGCGGCGTCCGCGCTGCTCGTGCCGCTGAGCGCGCTGGTCGGCATGGCCGTCGGCGCGCTGGTCCGGCACGCCACGGGCAGCATCGTCACGACCCTCGTGACGCTGATCCTGGCCCCCGCCTTCCTCCAGGGCGACACGTACCGGTGGGTGAAGGAGCTCGGCAACACGATGCCGGTGACGGCGTGGAGCACCCTGACCGAGAATCCCGCGATGGACTTCGCGCCGGTCAAGTACGCGTCGTCGGTCACCGAGGCGTGGATCGTGTTCGCGGTGTGGCCGCTGGTCGCGGTGGCCGTCCTGGTGACCGCCGTGCGCCGCCGGGACCTGTGAGGCGGTCCGGGCCCGGTGCTACGCCGCCAGCGTCCCCGGCACGATCGCGCCCGGCCCGAACTTCGCCCGCGCCCGGTCGGCCACCGCCTCGATCCGGCGGGCCCTGTCGTCCACCGGGTCGAACATCAGCTGGTGGGCGGCTTGTTCGGCGGGTCCGAGCCCTTCGGCGCGCAGCGAGATGCCCCGCACCCTGGCCCGCTGGAGGCCCAGTGCCTCGTACATCCGGTACGCCGAGCCGGTCAGCGCGCAGGAGTGGGCGGTCGGTTCGGGCAGCGTACGGGTGCGGGTGGTCGTGGAGCGGTCCGCGTACCGCACGGTGAGGGTCAGGGAGCGGCACACCTGGTCCTCGTCGCGCATCCGGGCGCCGAGTTCCTCGGTGAGCGAGAGCAGTGCCCTGCGGTGCCGGGCGGGGTTCAACTCGTCGCGGGGGAAGGGTCTTTCGGCGGCGAGAGAGCGGGCCGCCGCGTTCGGTACGACGCGCGTACGGTCGATGCCGTTCGCCGCCTCGTGCAGCTCCCGTCCCGCACGGGCGCCGACGAGGCGCTGCAGTGTGGACAGCGGCGCGGCGGCCACCTTGCCGATGGAGTCGAGCCCGTACTCGCAGAGGGTGCGGGCGGTGGCGCGGCCGACCCCCGGCAGTTCGGCGACCGGCTTCGGCCCGAGGAACTCCGCGACGGCGTCGGGCCCGGAGCCCACGGCCAGGGTCACTCCCGGTGCGGCGCCCCGCACGGCCATCCGCGCCAGCATCGGACCCGGCCCGGCGCCGATC
Source organism: Streptomyces longisporoflavus (assembly GCF_014649775.1). Taxonomy (GTDB): domain Bacteria; phylum Actinomycetota; class Actinomycetes; order Streptomycetales; family Streptomycetaceae; genus Streptomyces; species Streptomyces longisporoflavus. The sequence goes on from NZ_BMTR01000009.1 coordinate 291,702, forward strand.
ACGCAGTCCACGCCGTGGTGGGCGAGCGCGCGCACCCTGATCACGGAGGCGAGTTCGACGGCGTCACGCCGGAAGTAGCGCATCGCTCCCCGCACGTCGACGAGCGCGGCGTCGGGCGGCAGGGCCTCGACGACCGGGCTGAACTCGCCGAGCAGCGCGAGCAGCCGGGGTACGGCGGCCTCGTACATCGGCGGCAGCAGGAACCGTACGCAGAGGGTGCTCATCCCGCGCTCCCGGAGCTCTGGTGCCACAACTTCCGTCCGGTCGCCGCCCGTTCGCCGGGCGGCCGGAGGTCGGCCCAGGGGTGCATCTCGTACCCCGTGGACATCCGGATGCGACGGCCACCGTCCGCCGGGGTTCCGTCGGACGCTTCGTCCGGTTCGGGCTCGGCAAGGCGTGCCCCCACCGCTTCGAGACCGCCCTCCTGACGCAGCTCCACGAGTTCCGCGAGGTTCCATGCCGCCTCGCCGACCACGCTGAGGCTGCGCGGCCCGCGCCGCTGCACCACTCCGCGCACGAGCAGCAGCCAGGAGTGGAAGACGGTGTGCGCGCACCGTTCGTGGGCGTCGTCGAAGAAGGCCAGGTCGACCAGGCCGGTGCCGTCGTCCAGGGTGGTGAAGATGACCCGCTTGCCGGAGCGGATCGGCGGGGTCTGGGTGGCCGCCTTGGCGCCCGCGACCAGGACGGTCGCCCCGTGTTCGGCCTCCCGCAGGCGACGGGCGTTCAGCACGCCGAGCTCCCGGAGGAACTCCGCGTGATCGCCCATGAGGTGGCGCGAGGAGTCCATGCCGAGGACGCCGAGTTCGGCGCTGAGCCGTTCGGCGTCGTCCAGGTCGGGCAGTCCCGCGGGGGCCGTCTTCCGCCCGCCGGACAAGGGGAGTTGGGCACCGGACGAGCCGCGCGCGCCCCGCCGCAGCTCCGTCAGGTGCAGCTGGAGGTCGCGGCGGTTGGCGCCGAACGCGTCGAGCGCGCCGACCTGCGCGAGCCGCTGCGCGACGGGCTTGCCCGGCCGTGCCCGTTCCCAGAAGTCGAGGAGCGAGGCGTACGGCTGCCCCTCCGCGATCCGTTCGGCCTCGGTCTCGCTGATGCCGTGGACGTCGGAAAGCGCGAGGCGCAGGCCCCAGACCTCCGGGGACCCAGGTTTATCAGACACTTTATCAGACACCAGTTCGATACGGTGAGCGACCGCCGACCGGTTCACGTCCAGGGGCAGGATCGGCACCCCCCGCCGCCGCGCGTCCGCGAGCAGCAGCCGCTTGGGGTACATGCCGGGGTCGTGCGTGAGCAACCCCGCGTAGAAAGCCGCCGGGTGATGGGCCTTCAGCCACGCCGACTGATAGGTGGGCACGGCGAAGGCGACCGCGTGCGCCTTGCAGAAACCGTACGAGCCGAAGGCCTCGATGATCTCCCAGGTCCGGCCGATCGTCTCGGCGTCGTACCCCTTCGCCGCCGCCTGCTGCGCGAACCAGAACCGGATCCGCCCCTGCGACTCGGGATCGGAGAGCCCGCGCCGCACCCGGTCCGCCTCGTCGCGCCCGCAGCCGGTCATGATGTCCACGATCTCGATGATCTGCTCGTGGAAGACGACGACGCCGTACGTCTCCTTGAGCGGGCCCGCCAGATCCGGGTGCGGATAGCGGATGGGCGCGCGGCCGTGCCTCGCCTCGATGAACGGCCGCACCATGTCGGCGGCGACCGGTCCGGGACGGAAGAGCGAGATGTCGACGACCAGGTCGTGGAAGGTCTCGGGCTGCAACCGCCCGACCAGGTCGCGCTGGCCCGGCGACTCGATCTGGAAGCAGCCCAGCGTCTCGGTGGACTTGATGAGTTGATACGTCGCCGGGTCCCCCGGCGCTACCGCGTCCACGTCCACCCGCTCGCCCGTGGCCCGCTCGACCTCCCCCACCGCGTGCGCCATCGCCGACTGCATCCGCACGCCGAGCACGTCGAGCTTGAGCAGCCCGAGGTCCTCCACGTCCTCCTTGTCGAACTGGGACATGGGCAGGTTCTCGCCGCTGGTGGGCACGACGGGCGTACGCGCGAGCAGCGAGGCGTCGGAGAGCAGCACCCCGCACGGGTGCATGGCGACCCCGCGCGGCAGCGCGTCCAGGGCCTCGACCAGCTCCCACAGGCGGCCGTGTTTGTGCGCCTCCCCCGCGACCGCGCGCAGTTCGGGCAGTTCCTCCATCGCCGAGCGCGCGTCCCGCGCGCGGATGTGCGGGAAGGACTTGGCGATCTTGTCGATCTCGGCGGGGTCCATGGAGAGGGCGGCGCCCACGTCACGGATGGCGTGGCGGACGCGGTAGGTCTCGGGCATGGCGACGGTCGCGACCCGGTCGGTGCCGAAGCGGTCGATGATCGCGCGGTAGACCTCGATGCGGCGGGCCGACTCCACGTCGATGTCGATGTCCGGCAGGACGGCCCGGCGTGTGGACAAGAACCGCTCCATGAGCAGCCCGTGCTCGACGGGGTCGGCGTGCGCGATGCCGATGAGGTGGTTGACCAGCGACCCGGCGCCGGAGCCGCGCGCCGCGACGCGGATCCCCAAGTCGCGTACATCGTCGACCACTTGGGCCACGGTGAGGAAGTAGGAGGCGAAGCCGTGGTACGCGATGATGTCCAGCTCGTGGTGCATCCGCTCCCAGTAGCCGCGGGCCCGGGGACCGCGGTCGTATCCCCGCAGCACCATGCCCGCCGCGGCCCGCGAGGCGAGCACGCGCTGCGCGCTGCGGCGCCCCGCGCCCACCAGGTGCGGTTCGGGGAAGCGCACGGAGCCGATGCCGATGTCGTCCTCGGGGTCGACCAGGCACTCGTCGGCGACCGACCGGGTCTGTTCGATGAGCCGGCGGGCGGTGTCACGGCGGAAACCGGCGGCCTCCACGATCCGCTCGGCGTTGCCCAGCATGGCGTCGGCGCCCTTCAGCCAGCGCTCCCCGCTGTCGAGCTTCCCGGCCGGGTCGACGGGTACGAGGCGGCGCGCGGCGTCGAGCACGTCGGCGACCGGTCCCATGCCCGGGTCGGCGTAGCGGACGGCGTTGCTCAGGACGGGGCGGACGCCCTGCTCGGCGGCGAAGCCGACGGTGCGCGCGGCCAGGCGCAGGGAGCCGGGGCCCGTGCCCTCGCGGCCGTGCCACACGGATTCCAGGCGCAGGGCGTCGCCGTAGCGCTCGCGCCAGGGGGCGAGGAGGCGGGCGGCCCGGTCGGGGCGCCCGGCGGCGAGCGCGCGCCCCACGTCGGAGGCGGGACCGAGCAGCACGGTCATGCCGTCGCCGTGGTTCTCCTCCCACGGCAGGACGGGCTGCCCCTCGCCGCCGCGGTGCGCGGCGGTGATCAGGCGGCAGAGCGCGGCCCAGCCGGTGGCGCCGTCGCGGGCGAGGAAGGTCACGCGCGGGGTCGACTCGTCGATGAAGGCGCCGCCGCGCACCGGGGTCCGCCGCCGCGCACCGGGCACCGAGGCCGGCTCCCCCACCGCGAGCTCGGTCCCGAACAGCGGCCGCACCCCCGCTTTCGCGCAGGCCTTGGCGAACCGGACGGCTCCCGCGAGGGTGTCCCGGTCGGTGAGGGCGAGGGCGTCCATGCCCCGCTCGGCGGCGCGCTCGGCGAGCCGCTCCGGGTGCGAGGCCCCGTACCGCGGGGAGAATCCGGAGACGGTGTGCAGATGCGTGAACCCTGGCACACGCACCTCCTGAAACCCTGAACCGATCCGATCTCACATCCCCCGCCTCCACCATAGACCAAGTTTCGAACGTACGTACGACACCCGAGTCGAACCGCACCCCTCTTCGCCCATTCGGCCCCGCCCACCTGCGAGAACACCGGGGGCCACGGAGCGTGGGAGGCATGAGTTTCACCGATGAGTTGAAGAGCGCCGTCACCCCGCGAGCAGCCCTGCTGGTCATCGGTGTACTGGCCCTGCAGCTGCTGTTCATCGCCTCCTACGTAGGGGCCCTGCACGACCCGAAACCCAAAGACGTGCCCTTCGGGGTCGTCGCTCCGGGCCCGGCGGCGAAGGAGACGTCGGACAAGCTCGCGAAGCTCCCCGGCGACCCGCTCGACCCGCGTGTGGTCAAGGACGAGGCCGCGGCCCGGCACCAGATCATGAACCGCGACATCGACGGCGCCCTGCTCGTCGACCCCAAGGGCACCGACGACACCCTCCTGGTCGGCTCGGGCGGCGGCACCGTACTCGCCACCGCCCTGGAGAAGATCGCCACCCAGGTCGACGGCGCCGAGAAGCGGACGGTCAAGGCCGTGGACGTGGCACCGGCCTCCCCCAGGGACTTCGACGGCCTCTCGTCCTTCTACCTGGTCGTCGGCTGGTGCGTCGGCGGCTATCTGTGCGCCTCGATCCTGGCGATCAGCGCGGGCGCCCGGGCCACCAACCGGCAGCGCGCCCTGATCAGGACCGGCGTCATGGCGCTCTACTCGATCGCGGGCGGTCTGGGCGGCGCGCTCATCATCGGGCCGGTCCTGGACGCCCTTCCCGGCAGCATCATGGGCCTGTGGGGCCTCGGCTCGCTCGTCGTCTTCTCGGTCGGCATGATCACGCTCGCCCTGCAGTCACTCACCGGCATCGTGGGCATCGGCCTCGCCGTCCTGCTCGTCGTGATCGCGGGCAACCCGAGCGCGGGCGGCGCCTTCCCGCTGCCGATGCTGCCGCCGTTCTGGAAGGCGATCGGCCCCTGGCTGCCGCCGGGCGCGGGCACCTGGGTGGCGCGCTCGATCGCGTACTTCAAGGGCAACGCGATCACCGGACCGATGCTGGTGCTCGCCGCCTGGGCGGTCCTCGGCACCGTCATCACCCTGGTCATGTCCGCGCTGCGCGGGGACCGCCAGCCGGGGCAGCGGCCCGCCATGGAGGAGGACACCGGCTCCCACCGCCGGTGAGCCGGGCGGGCCGCCCGGAAGGCCGCTCGCCGGGGCCGTTGTCAGACCCGGGTGCGAGGCTGGAGCGATGATCACCACCCTGGCGGTCGAGAACTACCGCTCCCTGCGCAAACTCATCGTCCCCCTGGACCGGCTGAACGTGGTCACGGGCGCGAACGGCACCGGCAAGTCCAGCCTGTATCGCGCGTTGCGGCTGCTCGCCGAGTCCGCGCGGGGCGGGGCGATCTCGGCACTGGCCCACGAAGGGGGCCTGCCCTCCACCCTGTGGGCGGGTCCGGGGAAGCTGGGCCGCGCCGTCCGCGAGGGACGCCATGCCGTCCAGGGCACGGTCCGCACCGAGCCCGTCAGCCTGCGCCTCGGCTTCGCCGGCGACGACTTCGGGTACGCGGTCGACTTCGGCCACCCCCAGTCCAGCGGCCCCGCCTCCCTGTTCAACCTCGATCCCGAGATCAAGCGCGAGGCCACCTGGGCCGGCCCGGTGCTCCGCCCGGCCGCGCTGCTCTCCGACCGCGCGGGGCCCGCCGTGCGCACCCGCACCGCCGACGGCGGCTGGCACCGCTCCGTGAACGAGATCCGTCCGTACGACAGCATGCTCAGCGAGCTCGCCGACCCGCAGCTGGCCCCGGACCTGCTCCGCCTGCGCGAGCTGATCAGATCCTGGCGCTTCTACGACCACGTGCGCACGGACGCCGAAGCACCCGCCCGCGCCGCCCGGGTCGGCACCCGCACCCCGGTGCTCAGCGGCGACGGCTCGGACCTCGCGGCCGCGCTCCAGACCATCCGCGAGACCGGCGACCACGCGGCGCTCGACGCCGCGGTGGACGACGCCTTCCCCGGCAGCCGAATCGACGTGGCCGACCACGGCGGACGGTTCGAGCTGCTGCTGCACCAGCACGGACTGCTGCGACCCCTCGGCGCCGCCGAGCTGTCCGACGGCACCCTGCGCTATCTGCTGTGGACGGCGGCCCTCCTCACTCCCCGGCCGCCCTCGCTCCTGGTCCTGAACGAGCCGGAGACGAGCCTGCACCCCGATCTCCTGCGCCCCCTCGCCGAGCTGATCCTCACCGCGACGAAGGACACGCAGATCGTCCTGGTGACCCACGCCCGGCCACTGGCGGACGCCATCGAGAAGGGCGCCCCGCGCCACCGCCTCGACGTGAACTCCATAGAACTGGTGAAGGAGTTCGGCCAGACGACGGTGTCAGGCAGGGAAAGCCTCCTCGACGAACCCCTCTGGCACTGGCCCAAGCGCTAGCAGCACCCGCAAGGGGCGCGAGGAACCGCGCGCCCAGCCACGTACGACCCGCGGCTCCAGACGGGCAACGCAGAGGGGCAACGCAGAGGGGCCGGACCCCCGAAGAGGTCCGGCCCCGACCCTGCCCATTAATCCCGGCCGGGATTCAACCGATCTCCGCCCCAAAAGCGCTGAGCGCCTCAGGCACCGGCTGGAAGAACGTCTCCCCGCCGGCACTGCAGTCACCGCTGCCACCGGAGGTCAGACCCAGCGCGGTGTCGCCCGCGAAGAGCGCGCCGCCGCTGTCACCGGGTTCGGCGCAGACGTCGGTCTGGATGAGTCCGTTGACGACGTCGCCGTTGCCGTAGTTCACGGTGGCGTCGAGACCGGTGACCGTGCCGTCGTGCAGCTGCGTGGTCGAGCCGCTGCGCTGCACCTTCTGGCCCACCGTCGCGTCGCCCGCCTTGGTGATGGCCTGCGTCGAGCCGTTGTAGAGGTTCACCTCGCTCGGGTGCGCGGTGTCGCCGCTGTACTTGACGATGCCGTAGTCGTTCTCGGGGAAGCTGGAGCCCGCGTTCTCACCGATGGCCGGACCGCCCTGCTCCTCCGACCAGCTGGTCACGGCCTCGGTGCAGTGGCCGGCGGTCAGGAAGTGCGGAGCGCCGTCCTTGACCACGTTGAAGCCGAGCGAGCAGCGGCTGCCACCGCCCCAGATGGCGTCGCCACCCGCGATGAAGGGCTTGAACTCCCCCTTGCTGTGCTTCAGTTCGGCCTTCGAGCCGAGCTTCTTCACGACCGCGCCGAGCTTGTCGAGCGAGGCGCCCTTGACCGTACGGTCCGCCGTGACGACGACCTTGTTGGTGGCCGGGTCGACCGCCCACGAGGTGCCGGGGATGGACGCCTTGTCGCTGAGCGTCGAACGGGCGCTCTTCAGCTCGGCGAGGGAGTGCTCGACGATTCTCGCCTTGGCTCCCGCCGACTGAACCGTCTCGGCCGCACTCTTGTCGAGGACGTTCACGACGAGGTTCTTGGCCTTGGCGTCGTAGTACGTTCCGGCCGCGTCGAGGCCGAGGTCCTTTCCGAGCGACGAGGCGAGCTTTCCGGCCTTCGCGACCGAGAGGGTGTCCGGCGTGGGGGTCGGGGCACTCTCACTCGCGTTCGCAGTCTGGAAGGTGATTCCGGCGGCGATCAGCGCGGTGATGCCCGCACCTGCCACGGTGGCACGTCGCTTGGATATGCGTCGGTGCTTCAACTCACGTCCTCCTGTGGGGGGTCGGCCCGTTCGGTGTGGGGACCTGGGGACCGGAAGGCGTACCGGCACGGAGTCGCACACGCTGGGAAAGCCGCGTCCATGCCAAATGGTGCGGCCCACTATCCCGATACCGTCTGGTAGCACACAAGGTCTACTTCAGGACGCGCACGCGACAATCACTGTGCGCCCTCTGTGTCTTCACGGACGCCGGTCCCGCCACGTCGGTCCCCGCTGCAAACACCCCGTGCGAGCGAGTGATCGGCAGCGGGTAAGGACTAGTCCTGTCCGGTTTTCGATGCTCCCGGAGCGGCCGGGTCTCCGGCTTCCGAATCCGCCGTACCGAATTCCGGCAGCGCGGGAACGGACGAACCGGACACGGCGGCAGGCGGTTCGGGCACGGCGGCGGGCGGTCCGGGAGCGGCGGCAGCGGGCGGTCCGGACGTCTCGGCCGACGGCTGCTGGGCCTGCGTGGACCGCTCCAGGAAGCGCAACAGCTCGACGGGGAAGGGCAGCACGAGGGTGGAGTTCTTCTCGGCGGCGACCGCCACCACGGTCTGCAACAGCCGCAGCTGGAGCGCGGCCGGCTCCTCCGCCATCTCGTGCGCGGCCTCGGCCAGCTTCTTGGAGGCCTGCAGTTCGGCGTCCGCGTTGATCACCCGGGCCCGCCGCTCGCGGTCGGCCTCGGCCTGCCGGGCCATGGACCGCTTCATCGTCTCCGGGAGCGACACGTCCTTGATCTCGACCCGGTCGATCTGCACCCCCCACCCCACGGCGGGAGAGTCGATCATCAGCTCCAGGCCCTGGTTGAGCTTCTCGCGGTTGGAGAGCAGATCGTCCAGGTCGCTCTTGCCGATGATGGAGCGCAGCGAGGTCTGCGCCATCTGCGAGACCGCGAAGCGGTAGTCCTCCACCTGGATGACGGCCTCGGTCGCGTCGATCACCTTGAAGTAGATGACCGCGTCGACGCGCACCGTGACGTTGTCCCGCGTGATGCCGTCCTGCGCCGGGACCGGCATCGTCACGATCTGCATGTTCACCTTACGGAGCCGGTCGACGAACGGCACGATCATCGTGAACCCCGGGCCGCGCACCGAGCGCTGCAGCTTGCCGAGCCGGAGCACCACGCCCCGTTCGTACTGTTTGACGACACGCGCCGCGGCCATCACATAGACCGCTCCGGCACATCCGACGGCCACTCCCGCCGCCACCAGCTCCTCGACCATGCCGGCCCCCGGGGTCCGAATTGAGCGTGTTGGGCGTGCCCTTCGAAGGTAGCGCCGCACGGCGCGCAAAGGGAGACGCGCGCAAGGGGAGACGGGAGACAGGACGGAGCCCCCGCCCGGGTTCCCGGACGAGGGCTCCTGCGCTGCTGGCTGCAGACCGGTCGTACGTGGATCAGTAGACGCTCACGCCGTACGCGCTCAGCGCCTCGGTGACCGGCTGGAAGAAGGTCGTGCCGCCCGAGGAGCAGTTGCCGCTGCCGCCCGAGGTGAGACCGAGCGCCTTGGTCCCCGCGTAGAGCGGGCCGCCGCTGTCGCCGGGCTCCGCGCAGACCGTGGTCTTGATCATGCCGTAGACGACGTCGCCGCCGCCGTAGTTGACGGTCGCGTTCAGGCCGGTGACCCTGCCGCTGTGGGTACCGGTGGTCGAGCCGCGCCGGGTGACGGTCTGCCCCACGGTGGGGTTGCCCGCGCTGGTGATGTCCTGGCCGCCGACCGTGCCGGGGTGGTTGGTCGAGGAGTACTTGACGATGCCGTAGTCGTTCGTCGGGAAGCTTGATCCCGTCGTGGACCCGACCACGGTGGTGCGCCCGGAGTTGGACCACCAGGTGCCGGCTCCGTCGGTGCAGTGACCGGCGGTGAGGAAGTAGTAGGTGCTGCCGCTGCGGACGTTGAAGCCGAGCGAGCAGCGCCAGCTGGACGCGTAGATCGCGTCGCCGCCGGAGATCAGCTTGCTGAACTTGCCGGGAGTGCGCTCGACCTTGAGGGCGCCCGCATTGCTGCCCGCCGCCTCCCTGATCTTGGCGATCTCGGCCTTGGAGACGGTGCTGTCGGCGGTGACGACAAGACGGTTCGTCGCCTTGTCGACGCTCCACGCGGTGCCTGCGACATCCGCGTCGAGTACCGCGTCGCTCGCCTTGGTGAGCTGCGCCGAGCTGAAGGTGGTGACGTCATTGGCGTTCGCAGCGGGGACGGCGAGCGCGCCGGCGGCCACAAGTCCGGTGGCCACGGCGAGCAGACGAGTACGTCTCGCTATGCCGCTGCGGGGGGTGGTGCGCTTGTTCCTCACTTGTTGTTCCTCCCGGGGGGAAGTCAGTGGGCCCGGTGGGTTGGGGCCCGTGAGGCGCAGCCAATGGGCAAAAGGCAAGCCGGATTCCGGATATGCCGTGCCCCTGACAAGCGCTGCTCGGGAGTATTCGGGCCGGGGACACCGCGCACAAGGGCACCTTTCGGCCGTCGGCCGTATACACGGCGACCGGCCCCGGCGGCTGTGGTACCTGTCGTACGCCCGCCGGGGCTTGGGTCATCGGCTCTGTTTCAGACGAGCCGCCGGTCGATCAGGTTCCGCTCTCCGGCGGCGATCTCGACGTCAAGGGTGTTGCCCGGCGGCGGGAAGGGGCAGATGAAGTGGTCGGCGAAGGCGCACGGCGGAAGCAGCGCGCGGTTGAAGTCGACCGTCGTGCGCCCCTCGGCGTCCGGCGCGGCGGGCCGCAGGAACCTGAACCGGTAGCTGGACACCCCGCTGGTCGCGTCGCCGAACACCGCCCACAGGGAGCCGTTCTCCTCCACCGACACCTGGAGCGTGTGGTCCTTTCCGGCCAGGCGGAAGGCCAGCTCACCCCCGAGACCGAGCCCCCGCTCCACCCCGTCCGCGTTGCCGACCCTGACGGTGCGCACCCCGTCCACCGTGCTGTCGGCGGCGTACGGAGTGAAGCGCCCCGGCACCGCCCAGCGCGCGTCGTACCCGGTGGCCTCGATGCCCGCGAACGCGCGGCGCGTGGCGGACTCCGGGTCGAAGTCGCGTACCGCCCACTGCCCTTCGCGCCGCAGCACGACCAGGCGGCGCTCGCCCAGCCCGACGCGGGCCGCGGCGACCGGGCCGGGGTCGGCGCCGAGGCGGGCCTCGCCGTCGAAGGGCTGTCCGTCGAGGGTGAGCCCGGCGCCGGCCGCCGCGGTCAGGACGATCTCGTCGCCCGCCTCGGTCCAGCGCCCGGGGATGTCCGGAAGCGAACCATCCGGGTGGTCCGCGAGCCAGTGGGTGCCGGTGAGGGAGAGGGGGCCGTAGGACGCCGACACCGTCTCCACCCGCTGCTCGTGCCAGCGCTTCCAGTCGCGTACCGCGTCCGTCGATCCGTCCGTCATCATGTGATCAACCCTTGCATACCGGTGCCGGGCAGGCGTCTTCCCGCCTGGAATCAAGGACTGACCGGGGGCAGGGAGATCCCTAGAGGCCGCAGTCGCAGCAGGAGCAGCACTCGCAGCACGAGCAGCACCCGCTGTCGCCGCAGTTGGTGCAGCAGCCCTCGCGCTTCTTGCGGGACCAGGGCCCCTCGTAGGAATCGGCGCAGCACAGCTTGCAGGTGCAGCACAGCCCGATGGCGACCGCGCACCCCGCCCAGAACCCCCGCTTGCCCGGCTTCGGCGGCTGCGGCTCGAACCCGGGCCCGCCACCGAAACCACCCGGGCCGCCGGGACCGCCCGACCCACCGGGACCACCGGGCACCCCGCCTCCGTACGGATTCCCGCCGCCGTACGGATTGCCGTCTCCGTACGGGGGCTGCGGGCCGTACGGACCGCCGGGGGGAGGCCCGTACGGCCCGCCCTGGCCCGGCGGCGGCCCGAAGGAGCCGCCCTGATGTGCCGTCACCTCGTGCGTGTGTCCGCACGCGTCGGTCCCGAAGGCGCGGTCCACCGAACGCCCGAGTTCGTGCGCGAGCAGCTTGTGGGCGAGCTTGCCGTCGGTGAATTCGGCGTCGCGCAGCGCGAGCCGGATGCCGTGCAGTGCGTCGTCGGCGAGGCGCCGGGCCTCGGCGAGACCGGTGCCCGTGGCCGTCAGCGGGTTCCAGGCACCCGACGCGGCGTCAGCTTCCCTGTCCTCCACGGCATCCAGGAGGTGCGCGAGCCTGCCGAAGAGCCGCCCCGCCTCGGCGAGCGGTTCGGCGTTGCCGGGCCTGCCCGCGATGACGGCGGTGTGCGCGAAGGCCGCCGCGGTGGCGGTCTCGGTCGGCTCGGTGACCGTGAGCAGGGAGGTACCGGGACCCGCCAAGCCCTCGATGCCGACCTGCCGTTCGACGGCGTCGAGCAGGACCGCCGTGTCGAAGCCCACGTCGGCGCCGGTGCGGGCGCCCGCCCGGTCCCAGCTCCGGGCGACCTTGCGGGCGGCGGCGGCCACCGGCCTGCGCGCCAGGATGCCGTCCCCGTCGACGACGTGGTCGCGCACCTTGGCCGACGCGAGCACCAGCGAGACGGCCGCGGCGAGCCGCGCGCCCTCGCCCTGCGCCACGGAGGCGGTGCGCATACCACGCAGCGGGCAGGGGCCCGCGGTGCGACGCCACCCGGTGGACCGCTCGGCCTGAGCCTCCGTCAGGACCGAGATGATCAGGCCGTCGTAGTTGGTCACGACGCGGGCGAACTGCCCGTGGTCACCGCGCAGCGCGAGGCAGAGCCCGCACAGATGCGCCATCCACTGCGTCTTGAGACTCTCGCCGAGACGATGGCTGCAGGGCCTGACGATTCCGAACATACGACTCCCCCGTGAGCCTGTTTGCGATCAACCGGGGCATCGTATCGAGGGGGACGTTCACCCGGACGCCCCGCCCGTCACCCGTACGCCGTGAAGAATCATATTTCACTCCCAGTCAGCAGCCGTACACAGCAGGACCCTTGAGGAGCATGTGAAACAGCGTGTTGACTCTGCACCAGTCCCGTCACGAAAACCCCGCGCGGCGACTATCCACTTGGCGCACTATCCGCATCATGGACGAACATGGGGATGCGGAACGCAGAAAGCCCGCTGTGAGAGGAGGCGTCCATGGGATCGGTGCGCAAGGCGAGTGCCTGGCTTGGCCTCGTCGACGACAACAACAACGACGAGCGTTACTACGACGGCTATGACGACGACGGAGCCGAGGGACCCGGCGATGCCTGGGTGACCGACCCGCGCGTGCGGGTGGCGAGCGAAACCGCCGAGGAGGAAGGGCGCCGGATCGGGACCGTGACCCCGGACAGTTTCCGGGACGCGCGCGGCATCGGCGAGCTCTTCCGGTCCGGCGTGCCGGTCATCATGAACCTCACGTCGATGGAGCCCGGCGACGCCAAGCGCGTCGTGGACTTCGCCGCGGGCCTCACCTTCGGTCTGCGCGGTTCCATCGAGCGCGTGGCGACGCGGGTCTTCCTGCTGACCCCCGCCGACACGCACATCGTCAACGGGGAGGCCACGAGCCGTCCGACGGACGGTTTCTTCAACCAGAGCTAGCGGGCAAGGCCGCTCACCGGAAGGCGTCAAGACCGGTGAGCGCCTTGCCCAACACGAGTTGATGCATTTCCACGGTGCCCTCATAGGTGAGCACCGATTCGAGGTTCGTCGCGTGCCGCATCACGGGGTACTCCAGCGAGATCCCGTTCGCGCCGAGGATCGTCCGGGACGTGCGGCAGATCTCGATCGCTTCTCGTACGTTGTTGAGCTTGCCGAAGCTGACCTGCTCGGGACGGAGCCTGCCCGCGTCGAGACGCCGGCCGAGGTGGTGGGCGAGCAGGATGCCCTTGTGCAGTTCGACCGCCATGTCGGCGAGCTTGGCCTGGGTGAGCTGGAAGCCGCCGATGGGCCTGCCGAACTGCTCGCGCGACTTGGAGTACTCCACGGCCGCCTCGAAGGAGGAGCGGGCGGCGCCCATGGCTCCCCAGACGATGCCGTAGCGCGCGTGGGAGAGACAGCTCAGGGGGCCCTTGAGTCCGGTGACTCCGGGAAGCACGGCGTCGGCCGGCAGCCGCACCTCGTCGAGGACCAGTTCGCTGGTGACGCTCGCGCGCAGCGACCACTTGTGCTTGATCTCCGGCGCCGAGAAGCCGGGGGTCCCGGTCGGGACGACGAAGCCCCTGATCCCGTCGTCGGTGTGCGCCCAGACCACGGCGACGCCGGCCACCGATCCGTTGGTGATCCACATCTTGCGCCCGGTGAGCACCCAGTCGCTGCCGTCCTTCTTCGCGAACGTGCGCATGGACGCCGGGTCGGAGCCGTGGTCGGGCTCGGTCAGGCCGAAGCAGCCGATGATCTCGCCCGCGGCCATGCCGGGCAGCCACTGCCGCTTCTGCTCCTCGGAGCCGAAGCGGTGGATGGCGTACATGGCCAGGGAGCCCTGCACGGAGACGAGCGAGCGGATGCCGGAGTCGGCGGCCTCCAGCTCCAGGCAGGCGAGCCCGTACTGGACGGAGCTGGCACCGGCGCAGCCGTAGCCCTCCAGGGACATGCCGAGCGCGCCGATCGAGCCGAGCTCGCGGGCGAGGTCGCGGATGCCGGGCAGCTCGCCCTTCTCGTACCAGTCGGCGATGTGCGGCAGGACGCGGTCGGCCGCCCAGCTGCGGACGGTCTCCCGGATCGCGAGGTCCTCCGGGTCCAGGAGGTCGTCGATGCCGAGGGGGTCGGCGGGGTCGAAGGGCGGCAGGGGCGTGCGGCTGCGTGCGGACATCTCGGGCCTCCGGCGGCGCAAAAACTAGCAGTGTTAGTTACTTACGGCTCGCGCTGACGTTACGACGCGGGGTCGCGCAGGAACAAGGGCGGACGGGTCAAAGACTCCCCCGGCCGAGGGCCAAAAGCACGTCAGCGGACGGACTCCGCGGGGACCTCCGCCTCGCTGCGGGGTGCCGGTACTCCCTGCTCGGGCAGCGCCGCGGGCGTCCCGCACTCCATCGTCCGCGGCAGCTTCAGCGCCATCAGCGCGCCGAGCAGCAGCAGGCCCGCGCTGACCAGCAAGGTCACGTGCAGTCCGTGCACGAAGGACTCGCGCGCCGCGGTGCGCAGCGCCTCGCCCGCCCCGCCGCCGAGCCCCCTGGCGACCTCGTACGCCTCGCCGAGCGAGTGGCTCGCGGCGGCGCTCTCCCTGGCCGGGACGCCCTGCACGGACGAGAGGCCTGGCGCGTACGCGGCGTTCATGACGCTGCCGAGCAGCGCGATGCCGATGCCGGCGCCCAGCTGGTAGGAGGTCTCGCCGATCGCGGCGGCGCCGCCCGCCTGCGCCTGGGGCGCCTCGCTGAGCATCGACTCGTAGCTGCCGAAGAGCGTGGTCTGCAGGCCGAGGCCGAGCAGCACGAAGCTGGTGATCATCAACGGGTCGTTGATCCGGTCACCCATCCCGGTGAGGATCACCACGGCCACCGCGGTCAGCGTGAAGCCGGAGGCGACCATCGCGCGCGGCCCGAAACGGTGCAGGAACTTCGTTCCGGCGAGGCCCGCGACCATCGCGGCGACGGTGAGCGGCACGAGCCGCATACCGGTCTCCAGCGGGGAGAGGCCGAGCACCAGCTGCAGATACTGCGCGGCGACCAGTTCGAGGCCCACCAGCGCGAGCATCGCGAGGACGATGCAGCCGAGCGAGGTGCTGAACGCTGGCCGCGCGAACATCGACAGGTCTATGAGCGGGTGCTTGCGCCGCCGCTGCCTGCGGACGAAGCCGATCAGGAGGGCCACGCCGACGAAGAACGAGAGGAGGGTCGTCATGCCGAACGGCGACTCTCCGCTGCCGGCCCGCTTCACCGCGAACACGATGCCGAAGAGACCGCCCGCGGCCATCAGCGCGCCGACCACGTCCCAGGGCCCGTTGCGATCCCCCGTCGACTCGGGCAGGAGCAGCCGCCCGATGGGCAGGCTGACCAGCATCAACGGGATGTTTATCAGGAAGACCGAGCCCCACCAGAAGTGCTCCAGGAGGAAACCGCCGAGCAGCGGTCCGCCCGCCGCGCCGATTCCGGCCACCGCGCTCCACACACCGATGGCGACGGCGCGCTCACGCCGGTCGGGGAAGACCTGGCGCAGGATCGAGAGGGTCGCGGGCATGATCATCGCGCCGCCGATGCCGAGCAGGGCGCGGGCCGCGATCAGGACCTGGGCGTTGTCCGCCGTGGCGGCCACGGCCGAGGCCACTCCGAAGAGGGCGTAGCCGAGCAGCAGCACGCGTCTGCGGCCCACCCGGTCACCGAGGGTGCCGAAGAGGATCAGCAGCGAGGCGCAGACCAGCGGATAGACGTCCACGATCCACAGCAGCTCGATGCCGCCGGGCTTCAGGTCCTCCGTGACCGCGGGAACCGCCACGTGCAGAACGGTGGCGTCAACGGCGACGAGCAGCAGGCTTACGCAGAGAACGACGAGCACCAGCCAGCGGTTGGCGCCACCCTGCGACCCGGGTACCCGACGGCCGGAAGGAGCGGTGGCCGTGGTTGAACCCGACATGTGCGATACCTCCCAGTGATCCCTCGCATCGGCGGCCCCGCGGGACGTGATCTCCCAGCTGGCGGCAACGAAAGGCGAGTGAGCCGTCAGAGTACGCGAGTTCACGGCTGTGGCGCGTGGCGGACCTCTCATGGTTGAGCGGAGACCGTGTGGCGTACGCCACGCTGCCCACCTCTGGACCACGCACCCGACCGGGTGGCCGGTTCCCGCCTGCGCCGATAATCGAGCCCGTGAACGACCTCGAACAACGCCTGCCGCTGCCCTCGTATGGTGCCCGCATCGGCGCCGCGCTACGCCGCGCGGCGCCCGCGCTCCTGGCCTACGCGGGAGTGCGTGCCCTGGGGGTCGCGGTCCTCGCGGTGTGGAGCGCGGCGGCGGGCAAGAGCGCGCACACGCTGCTCACCGCGCGCTGGGACTCGCTCTGGTACACCCGCGTCGCCGAGTTCGGCTATGGCTGGGAGGTGCGGCTCCCGGACGGCAGCGTGCACTCGAACCTCGCGTTCTTCCCGCTCCTTCCCTGGCTGGAGCGGCTCGTCTCGGCGATCAGTCCGCTGTCCTACGCCGACGCGGGCCTGGTGGTGAGCTGGCTCGCCTCGCTCTGCGCCGCCGCGGGGATCTTCGCGATCGCCGATCACCTCTACGGGCGACGTGCGGGGATCTGCGCGGTCGCGCTGTGGGCGGTCCTGCCCGTGGGGATCGTGCAGTCGATGGCGTACAGCGAGTCCCTCTTCACGGCGCTCGCGGCCTGGTCGCTGTACGCGGTGCTCACCGACCGCTGGGTGTGGGCGGGCGTGCTCGCCTCCGGCGCGGGCCTGACCCGTCCCGTGGGCGCCGCGGTCGTCGCGGCGATCTGGGTGACGGCCGCCCTGCGCGTCCGCCGGGAGGGGACGGCCGACCGGCGCATGATCCTCGGGGTGGTGCTCGCCCCGCTCGGCGCGGCGGGCTACGTCCTGTGGGTCGGCAGGCGCACCGGTGACGGCCTCCTGGGCTATCTCGACGTCCAGGCCGGCTGGGGGAACGGCTTCGACTTCGGCTACGCCTTCGCCCGCTTCGTCGGCGAGAAGTTCACCGCCTTTCCCGCGGCCCTCGCGGGAGCCGGCCTGATCGTCGGGGTCGCCCTGGCGATCTGGCTGTACGTCGTCGGCGTACGCGCGAGGCAACCGCTGCCCCTGCTCGTCTACAGCGGGATCGTCATGGCGCTCGCCCTGTGCGCGGCCGGCTATTTCGGCTCGAAGCCGCGCCTCCTGCTGCCCGCCTTCCCCCTGCTCCTGCCGCTCGCGGTGGCGCTCGCCCGGCTGCGTACGTCCAGGTCAGTCCTTGTCCTGGGGGGTGTGGCGGCGGCGAGCGCCGTGTACGGGGCGTTCTGGCTGAACGGCTCGGGTCCGCCATGATCATTTCGGCGGCCCCGGTGACCGCCCGGGAAATTCCACGCCAGGCCGCGGTGAACGAATTAATAAGCGGCATAAAACGGCCACAGAAATGATCAACGAATTGCGTACGGGGACTCCCGGGTGAATAGGGAAAGCGCAGGAATAAACCTCCGTCTGAGATGAATGCCACATCACATCGTCATCACAAAGCCACCGATTCGGCCTAGTCGCGCACTCACTCGCTGTAACGTCGATTGGGTGCGTACCGAACGAAACCTCACCCGTCTGGACCGGGTCTTCGCCCGGCTCGACCGTGAGCCGGAACGACCGGCCGGCCTCGATGTACCGAGGATGAGCAGGCACCGGATCGTGCTCTTCAGCGCGACCCTGGCCTTCTACCTCGCCATCGTGGTCGCCGTGCTGACCACTTCGTGGCTGGTGCGGTTCGACTGGCAGGTCATGTTCTTCCGGCCCTACCAGCAGTGGCCCGAGATCCACGCCTTCCTCGACTACTGGGTGGTCCTCGGCCAGCGCGGCCCGACGGCGGTGATGGTCGCGGCCTGGCTGGGCTGGCGCTCCTGGCGCCAGCACACGATCCGCCCGCTCCTGACGTTCGGCGCGGCCCTGCTCCTGCTCAACGTCACGGTCGGCGCCGCCAAGATCGGCATGGGCCGTCTCGGCCCGCACTACGCCACCACGATCGGCGCCAACGAGATGTGGCTCGGCGGCGATATATTCCCCTCCGGGCATACCGCCAATGCCGTGGTGACCTGGGGAATCCTCGCCTATATGGCCTCCACCCCGCGCACCCGCCGCTATCTTTCGGCGCTCTCCGCCGTGGTCTCCCTCAGCGTCGGCCTGACCACCGTGTACCTCGGCACGCACTGGCTGAGCGACGTCTTCCTCGGCTGGGCCGCGGGTCTCCTCGTCCTGCTCGCACTGCCCTGGGTGGAGCCGCTGCTCACCCGCGTCGAGGGCTGGATCTTCGATCTGCGCGAGCTCTGGCGCTCCCGCCGTGCCGGCGCCGCCGTCCCGACCCCGGCCGCCCCGGTGCCCGCGATGGTCCCGCAGCCCGCCACCGCGCAGGCCGACGAGCCCCCGCACCGCGAGCCGGTCGGCGCCGCGCGCCCCGCCCGCAGCCCGGCCTACCTCGCGCCGGGCCCGCACACACCGCGCTCCGAGCGCAGCCCGGTCACCCCGGCGGGCAGCCGCCGCCCGCCGCACTCCGAGCGCGCCTCACGCGCCGCCACGTCGCCGCGGCCGGTGGCGGGCGGCTAGGCCGCGAAAGCAGCGGGGGTCGGTACGCACAACCATCCCCCGCATCGCGAAGGCCCCGGTTCCGTCTCGGAACCGGGGCCTTTCGCCTGTGTGCGGAGGGGTCAGCCCTTCCAGCAGCGGACCACGACGCCTTCCTTGACCTCGAAGTTGAGCCGCCCGGCGAGGTACTCCATCGTGATGATCGCGCCCGGCGGCAACGACCTGACGGGGGACCAGCCGCGCGCGCCTGCCTGCTGCTCGGCGCTCTCGGCCGCGAGGCCGACGTAGGCGTCCAGGTTGTCCCGGGGTTCGGTGGGAGGGGTCGGAATAGGTGCCATGGCCGCCACGTTAGGCGGCGCGGCCCGGCCGGGGAAGGCCGTAGCCGCACACCATGGGTCACCGGTCCCCCTCCGGTCACGCTTTTGTCACAGGATCACGACACCCGTTTCCTCTTAACTCCGTCACACGTACGGGCGGTTCCGGAGTAGTTCCGACGTGAATCCCGCATTCACCGCCAACTCCCTCGCGGCGCCCGGAAACAACGGCAATAGCACGGCGGAAAAAGAGGCAAGACGTTTTTGCGCAACCCTCCGCGATTTCCCGATTCCGGGCACGCGACGGGATGTGACGGCGCATGGGGAATTCACGGTTCCGGCACAGCGTTCTCGTACGCCCCCTGTCGGAGTCGGTGCGACGCGAGCATCATGGCCCCGGCCGGTATGCCCGGATGCGCGACGGCGAAGGGGCGAGCGTATGGGGACCGAGACAGCAGCGGCGCAGGCGCGACCCGTCCGGCAGCGGACGCCCGGCCGGCTCCTCGTGGACTGGCTGACCACCACCGACCACAAGAAGATCGGCCACCTGTACCTGATCACGTCCTTCGTGTTCTTCCTCGTCGCGGGGCTGATGGCGCTGATGATGCGGGCCGAACTGGCCCGCCCCGGCCTCCAGCTGATGTCGAACAACGAGTTCAACCAGGCGTTCACCATGCACGGCACGATCATGCTGCTGCTCTTCGCGACGCCGACCTTCGCGGGTTTCGCCAACGAGATCATGCCGTTGCAGATCGGCGCCCCCGACGTCGCCTTCCCGCGGCTCAACATGCTGTCGTACTGGCTGTTCCTCTTCGGCGGCCTGATGGTGCTCGGCTCGTTCCTGGTGCCCGGCGGTCCTGCGAACTTCGGCTGGTTCGCCTACGCGCCGCTCAACAGCATGGAGCGCTCGCCGGGGATCGGCGCCGACCTGTGGATCATGGGGCTCGCGCTCTCCGGGTTCGGCACGATCCTCGGTTCGGTGAACTTCCTGACGACCATCATCGGGATGCGGGCGCCGGGAATGACGATGTTCCGGATGCCCATTTTCACCTGGAACGTCCTGTTCACCTCCATCCTGGTCCTGCTCGCCTTCCCCGTACTGGCGGCAGCGCTGCTCGTCCTGGAGGCGGACCGGCGCTTCGGATCCATGGTGTTCGCCCCGGAGAACGGCGGTGCGCTGCTGTGGCAGCACCTCTTCTGGTTCTTCGGGCATCCCGAGGTCTACATCATCGCGCTGCCGTTCTTCGGGATCATCACGGAGATCATTCCGGTCTTCAGCCGGAAGCCGATCTTCGGCTATCTGCCGCTGGTCGGCGCGACGATGACCATCACCGGGCTCTCGGTCGTCGTGTGGGCGCACCACATGTTCGCGACGGGCGCGGTCCTGCTGCCCTTCTTCTCCTTCATGTCCTTCCTCATCGCGGTCCCCACGGGCGTGAAGTTCTTCAACTGGACGGGGACGATGCTCAGGGGCTCGCTGTCGTTCGAGACGCCGATGCTGTGGTCGGTCGGGTTCCTGGTGAGCTTCCTCTTCGGCGGCCTCACCGGCGTCATCCTGGCCTCGCCGCCGCTGGACTTCCACGTCACCGACACGTACTTCGTCGTGGCCCACTTCCACTACGTGGTGTTCGGCACCGTCGTCTTCGCGACCTTCGGCGGCTTCTACTTCTGGTGGCCGAAGCTGACCGGGAAGATGCTCGACGAGACGCTCGGCAAGATCCACTTCTGGACGCTCTTCATCGGATTCCACGTGACGTTCCTCGTCCAGCACTGGCTGGGCGCGGAGGGCATGCCGCGGCGGTACGCCGACTACCTCGCGGCGGACGGCTTCACGGTCCTCAACACCATCTCGTCCATCGGGGCGTTCCTGCTCGGCATGTCCACGCTGCCGTTCCTCTACAACGTCTGGAAGACCGCCAAGTACGGCAAGAAGGTCGACGCCGACGACCCGTGGGGCTTCGGCCGCTCCCTGGAATGGGCCACCGCCTGCCCCGCCCCGCGCCACAACTTCGTCACGCTGCCCCGGATCCGCTCCGAGTCCCCGGCGTTCGACCTGCACCATCCGGAGTACGCGGCGTTCCATCCGCCGCAGGCGCAGTATCCGGATCCGCAGACCGAACACCCCGGTCCAGGGCCCGGCTCAGGAGGTCCCTCGCCGAGCTGAGCCGCTCGGTGAAGTCCGCCGGCTCGACGACCTGGAACTCGAAACCCATCAGCAGCACATGGATGACCATGACGTCCAGGCTCGTGGCGCCCGTGCGCAGCAGGCAGCTGTGCTCGGTCTCCGCCTCCAGCGTGCCGTCCGACGGGGTGACCCGCTCGGCCGCCTCCTCAAGCGGCACCAGGAGCCGGAACACCGCCTGTGCGGCGTACGCACGCGTGGAGACGCCCTTGGAGACGTACGCGGCGAGATCGTCGGCGGGCGGGGTGCGCGGCGCGAAACGGGGTCCGTGCGGCGGCCGGGGTTCGACGCGGTCCGCGCGGAAGGTGCGCCAGTCGTCACGCTCGACGTCCCAGGCGACCAGATACCAGCGGCGTTCGGTGCAGACGAGGCGGTGCGGTTCGACGGTGCGGCGGGTCAAACTGCCGCCGTGGTCGCGGTAGTCGAAGCGCAGGCGCTCCGAGTCACGGCAGGCGTGCGCCAGTTCGGTCAGTACCGAGGGGTCGACGGTCTGCTGCCGCGGGGTCCTCAGCATCGGCACGGTGAACGCCGTCAGCGCGCCGACCCGGCGCCGCAGCCTGCTCGGCAGCACCTGCTCCAGCTTGGTCAGGGCGCGTACGGAGGTCTCGCCGATGCCTTCGATGCCCTGTCCGGCGGCGGTGCGCAGCCCGACGGCCACCGCGACCGCCTCGTCGTCGTCCAGGAGCAGCGGCGGCAGCTCCGCGCCCGCTCCGAGCTGGTAGCCGCCGCCCGTGCCGGGGCTCGCGTTGACGGGGTAGCCGAGCTCGCGGAGCCGGTCCACGTCACGCCGCACGGTGCGCGGGGTGACGCCGAGCCGGTCGGCCAGGTCCGCGCCCGACCAGTCGCGGTGGGCCTGCAGCAGCGAGAGCAGGCGGAGCAGTCGTGCGGAAGTCTCCAACATGGAGGCGATTGTGCCCGGCGTCGCGGACAGCCACGGTCCGCGATGGCCTCACCCCGTGCGGCTCGCCCAGTCCCCCGCCGACGTCAGCCCTCGACGCCGGCCTCAGCCCTCGACCGCGCTCGCCTCACGGATGCGTACTGAGAGGTCGTTGTCGTTCGTGTAGTACGGCCCCGCGTCCAGCGGGCCGTGCGCCGCGGTGTCGAGCCGTACGGACGGGTAGGTGAAGATCTGCTTCTTGTCCGCCACGTCGTCCAGGAGCCGGGCGAGGCGGATCCGCGGCCCGCTCTCCCCCGCCGGGCGCAGCCAGAGGTCCCAGGGGCCGGGGCCGCTTTCGGCGAGCACGTCGCAGCGCAGGCCGAAGCTGAACTCCACGCCGTCGGCGGTCACTTCGTAGCGCTCGACGCGCTCGGGCTCGGCGCGGCGGGAGGCTTCGGCGAAGGCGGCGCCGGTCAGCACGGTGCCGTACACGCGGCCGTGCGCGGTCACCGAGGTGCCGGCGATGTCCAGCTCGCCGATCTCGGCGTGCGGGGCGCGCAGCCAGCTGCGTACAGAAAGGTTTCCCTGCTTGGTGGCGTACGGAATACGGACGGCGATGTAGCCGCGGGCCCCGCTGGGGGCGCGGTCGACGAGGGAGCGCAGGTCGTTCACGCCGGGCGCGAGGCGGCGCGGGGTGCCGCCGACCTCCGCGTAGGCGTTCCAGCGTCCCTCGGCCAGCTCGACGCTGCTGGGCAGCGCGGCCCGCAGCCTGCCGTCGGCAGCCGGGGACAGCGGCAGGCGCACGTCCTCGTCGGCGGAGGCCGCGTCGCGGCGGCGCAGCAGGAGGTAGGCGGCGCCCTCGCCGCCGGGGTCGGTCACGTCGAAGGTGAGTCCGCCCGCGGAGTCGGCTATGCAGTCGGCGCGCGGTGCCGCGGCGACGTCCTGATCGGAACCGGCGTCGCAGGGCGATGAGGCGTCCGAGGTGGCCAAGGCCGTCATGCGGTGGATCCTTTCGTCTGTATGCCGCTGGTCGGTGCCCCGTGTCCGATGTCCCGCACCGCGTACGCGCCGTTCAGGAGCGCGCCGCGGGTGCGGTGCAGCGTGCCGCGCACCCGGCCGCCGAAGGAGCTGCCGCGGGTGAGCATCCCGCTGAACATCGAGTCGTAGCGCTCGGCGATGCGGGCCGGGTCGAAGCGCTCGGAGTCCTCGAGCGCGGCGCCCGCCATCTGCCTGCGCAGCGTGTCGTTGTTGATCAGTTCGAGCAGGCCGCCCGCTATCGCGTCGGGGTTGCCGACCTCGACGAGGCGTCCGTCCACTCCGTTGTCGATGATCTCGCCGGGTCCGTGCGGGCAGTCGGTGGCGACGACGGGCAGGCCGCAGCGCATGGCCTCGACGATCGTCATGCCGAAGGACTCCAGGCTGGAGGTGACCGCCGCGATGGAGCCCTTGGCCCACTCGGGCTCGATGGGGTGGGCGGGCCCCATCAGGAAGACGTGGTTGTAGAGACCGAGCTCGTCGATCAGGGCGCGCAGCTTGTCCTTCTGCTTGCCGCCGCCGTAGATCCGCAGGCGCCAGTCCGGGCGCTCGGCGCGCACCTGGTCGAAGGCCCGTATCAGCAGGTCGTACCGCTTGACGGGGGCGAGGCGCCCCGCCGCCACGACCCACTTCTGCGAGCCGTCCGCGGGCTCGATGCCGGGCGCGGGGACGGGGTTGGGCACGGCCTGGACGTGGACTCCGGGCAGGCGCATCTTGCGGCGGTAGGCGCGGGCGTCGGCCTCGGTCGTCGTGGTCAGGACGTCGAGGCGCGGGTAGACGCTGCGCAGCTGGCGGCGCAGTTCCTTGGAGTGGCTGTCGAGGGTGAGGTGCTCCTGGCCGACCCGCAGCGGGCCGCGCGCGGTCTCGCGGGCCAGGTGCACGTTCAGACCGGGGCGGGTACCCACGACCACGTCGGCGCTGACCGAGGAGAGGTGCTCGGCGATGCGCCGGTCGGTGAGCGCGCTGTACTGCCGGTAGCGGCCTTCCGCGCTCGGGAACGCCCGTGCGGGTCGCAGCGCGTCGGGGGTGTCCCCTTCGTAGTGGGGGCTTTCCTTGCGCATGTCGACGAGGTGACTCAGCCGGACGCGGGAGCCGGGCGAGAACACGGGGTCGTCGCGGTGCCGGAAGACGGAGACGATCTCGACGTCGTGCTGCTCGGCGAGGGTGTTCGCCAAGTTGTACGTCGTCCGGATCGTCCCGCCGATGCCGTACGCGTTGTGAATAAGGAAAGAGATGTGCATGCGTCCCCGTATCCCACGCTTCCCCGCGGACAGTCCTTCTCGTCCGCCTACCGCAGGGTTAGACGGGTATTACGGCCAGAGGGTTGGGTTTCATCATCATCTTGTTCCGGAACAGTTGTGCCTTCGGTACGCGGCTTCGGGAACTTTCCTGCCGTTTACACGCATCATGGCTGGTAGGAGAGCTGCGGTACGTCGAAGCAGTTCTTGTTCATGTCGCCTTGTGTGACCCAGCCCTCACTGTCTTTCCAGCGGGCCACCGACACACAGGTCATACGGGTCTCGGGCGGTTCGGCCCGTTCCTCGTACGTCACCGGAAGCAGCAGCCCCCGCGCGGTGTACGACTTGCCCCGGTTCATAAAGCGGTCGACGCACGCGCGCGTGACGTCTCCCCGGCACGACTTCGCCGCGTCGGTGAACCACATGGCGGCGGCCCATCCCTCCAGTTGCCACTGACCGAGATCCTTGTGCCCCTTCATGGCGTCGCGGAACTCGCGTACGGCCGGATGATCGGTGTCCTCGTAGTTGCGGCTGGCTCCGGTGGCCCACAGTGCGTTACGGCAGCGCGGTGCGTCCTTGTAGTCCTCCGCCACGGAGGAGGTCCAGTTCTGGACGTTGGTGACCTTGGCCGTGACGTTCGCTCCCACCTCGTCCATGGCCTCGCACAGCCGGGCGTTCCCGTGGGTGTCCATCGCGTCGAAGACGAGGTCGGCGCCCTGCTCCTTCAGGTCGGCCGCCGCCGCGCGGAAGTTGGGCAGCGCGAAGTCGACCTGCTCGGTGATCACCTTGTACCCCTCGGCCTTCAGGCCGCGGGTGACCAGACGGGCGTAGGCGGCGGACGAGGCCTGGTTGTAGGAGACGACGGCGGCGGTCCGCGCGCCCTGCTCCCGCTTGAAGTAGCGGTAGACCTCGGTCCCGCCGATCAGCTCGCCGCCCCAGCCTGGCTCGCCGTCCCGCGGAGCGAGGCTTCCGTAGATCCCGTACAGATGCGGATAGGTGTCGTACGCGGACCCGATCGGCTGCCCTCCGACGTCGGGCACGCCCGCGCCGGAGACCCGGGAGGCACCGGCGTAGTCCAGGGAGCTGGTCGCGACGAGCGCGACGACGCGTTCCTCGTCGATCAGCTTGCGCACGCAGGCGCTGTTGCCGACGCCGCTGCCGCCGTCGTCGCAGGTGCGCACCTCGACCTTGCGCCCGCCGATGCCGCCCCGCGCGTTCAGCCGCTCGAAGTAGGCCTTGGCACCGTCCCGCGGCCCCGTGAACGCGGAGCCGCCGACCGGGCTGGTCGCGCTGGTGATGATGCCGACGCGGACCGGCGCCCCCGCCGGGGCGGGCGCCGTGCCGCGGCCCCGGTCCTCGAAGTCGCTCTCGGGGAGCCGGCTGCCGCATCCCGCCGCCGCGACGAGCAGCGCGGCCACGGCGAGGGTCTCAGCAGCCCGGACCGGGCGACGCATTGCCGCTCAGCTTCACCAGCGCGCAGAGGGTCTTGACGGACACCTTCCAGGTGTCGTCCTGGTTGACGGAGGTGCCCGAGGCGTCGGGCAGCGCGGTGGCGCCTTTCAGGGTGAGGGCGTACGTCACGTCCGCCTCGGTCGCCGAGCTGAACTCGACCTTGTTGACGTCGGCGCTGACCTGCTTGCCGCGCTCGTCGCCGCTGAAGCTCTTCAGGACGGCCCGCATCTTCGGCCCGTCCTCAAGGACGGCCTCCTTGTCCTTCATGGAGACGGCCGGGTCGAAGAACTTCTCGAAGTTCTCCTTGACCTCTTTCTCGGCCGCCGCCGGATCAGCGGGCGCGGACGCGCCGTCCGATGGAGCTTCCTGGTCGTCCGATGGCGCGTCCTGGTCTTCGGAAGGGGCGTCCTGCGTGGACTTCTCCACGGACGGCTTGGGCGGATCGCTCTCGCCGCCCCCGCCGCTGTCGTCGCCGCATGCCACGGCGGCCGGAGCGACGAGCAGGACCGCGGCTGCCGCCATCGCCGCGCTCCGCACCCTTCCCCGCTTGAGATCGCTCCCCTGCCTGGGGCTGGTCAGAACCATCTGGTTCACCACCGGGTGTCGGTCCGAGCCGTCACGGCCCGGAGCTTTCAGGGTCGGCTTCCAGAAGGCATAGTGCAATCCATTGACTGACATGGACAGCCCATCGACGTGACTGACGTGTTCCAGGGGGCCCATATGCGGGCGGCTCGACCGGATCAGACAGCTCGTTCGGCCCGGCTGCGTGCCGTGCGTCCCGTCCTCTGGGCGGCCGTCGCCGCTCTCGCCGTCGGTGCGGTGCTCTGCGTTTTCGGCTGGTACGGCATGTCGGGCGAACGCTTCGCCGAGCGGCAACTCCCCTACCTGGCCTCGTGCACGGTGCCGGGCGCGGCCCTGATCGTCGCCGGGGCGGTGCTCCTCGCCCACGGCAGGAGCACCCTGGCCTCGGCACGCGTCGAGGAGCTCTACGAGCTTCTGGTGTCGGCGGGCACACCCCCCGCCGACACGGGGCGGGCCGAACCGGTGGCGACCAGCGGTGACCTGCTGATGATTCCCGGCGGGACCCTCTGGCACCGGGCGGACTGCCCCCTGGTGGCGGGGAAGCCGAAGGCGGTCCCGGCCGACGCACGCATCCTCGCGAGCGGTGATCTGAGCCCGTGCCCGATCTGCGAGCCGGAGCCGGCGGCCCCGTCCTCCTCCCCGCCCCCGTCCCCGGAGCGATGACCCGGTGTCCTCCCTGAGCTACGACCTGACGCTGGCCGGGCTCGCGGTCGGCAGCGCGGCGGCGCTCACCGGCATCGGCCTGATCGTCACGTACCGCGCGACCGGCGTCCTCAACTTCGCGCACGGCGCGATCGCGATGGTCTGCGCGTACGTTCTGCGCCAGTTGACGGTGGAGTGGAACTGGCCCCTGCCCCTGGCCGCGGCGGTCACGCTCCTCCTCGTCGCCCCGGCCATCGGCCTGCTCCTGGAGAAGGCCGTCTTCCGCCCCCTGTCGGTCCTCGGCAGCGACCCGGCCAGGACCCTGGTGGCGTCCATCGGCGTGTTCATCCTCCTGGTCGGGGGCGCGGCCCTGATCTGGGGCCCGGGAGCCAAGGCGGACGCTCCCACGCTCGTGTCGGGGGACCCCTGGGCCCAGTTGGCGGTGACGGTCGCTCTCGCGGCGGCGGTCTGGGCGGTCATCCGCTGGACCCGCTTCGGCGGCGAACTGCGGGCCGTGGTCGACAACCGGCCCCTCGCGGTCCTCAGCGGCATCGACGCGGACCGGGTGGCCTCGGCGGGCTGGGCGTTCGGCGCTTTCACGGCGGGCCTCACCGGTGCGCTGCTCGCCCCCTTCGTACGCCTCGACCCGTACGGGATGCCGCTCCTCGTGATGGAGGTGGTGGCGGTAGCGGTGGCGGCCCGTATGCGCAGCCTGTTCGTCGCGATATCGGTGGCCCTCGGACTCGGCGTGGCCCAGAGCCAGCTGACCCGCCTGCATCCTTCCGGCTGGGCGGAACCGCTCGTCCAGGCGCTGGGCGCGAACCTCTTCGTGGTGGCCCTGCTGGTCGCGGCCCTCGTGCTGCCGGGCATCGGCTCGCAGAACACGCTCCCCCGTACGGCCACGGCGCGGGTTCCGACGCCGCCGGGCGCGTGGATCGTGGCGGCGGTCCTCTTCCTCATCCCGCTGGGCTTCGCGGGCTCGGACCTGACCACGGCGGTCCAGGTCCCCGCTCTGGCCGTCATCCTCCTCTCCCTGGTGATCGTCACCGGCAGAGGCGGCCAGATCTCCCTGGGCCAGGCGGCGTACGCGGGTCTGGGCGCGCTCTTCACCGCGCTCCTGGTGGCGGGCCGCTTCCCCGGCCTGCCCGAACTCC
Organism: Streptomyces longisporoflavus; assembly: GCF_014649775.1. Taxonomy (GTDB): domain Bacteria; phylum Actinomycetota; class Actinomycetes; order Streptomycetales; family Streptomycetaceae; genus Streptomyces; species Streptomyces longisporoflavus. The sequence continues at coordinate 319,620 of NZ_BMTR01000009.1, forward strand.
CCCACCTCCCCGCCCTGGCCGTGGCCGTCCTGCTCGTGGCCCCGCTCGGCCTGCTGACCGGCTGGCCCGCGATCAGCCGCCGCGGCCTCGCGCTCGCCCTGGCCACGTTCGCCGTCGGCGTCGGGGTCAGCCGCTTCGTCTTCGCCCAGCCGTACGCGACGTCGGGGCTCGGCCTTGACCGCCCGGCGGGCTTCGAGGGCGACCGCGCGTTCTACGTCCTCGAACTGGTCCTGCTGGCCGCGGCGTTGCTTTTCGCGGCCGGTATGCGCCGGGGCCGGATGGGGCGTGCGCTGGCCGCGATGCGGGATCACGAGGCGGGCGCGGCGGCCGCGGGGGTGCCGGTGCGCTCCCTGAAACTGACCGCCTTCGTCGCGGGTGCGGCGCTGGCCGCCCTGGGGGGCGGGATGCTGGGCATGGGGTTACGGGCCTTCGATCCCGCCGCGTACGACCCCGTGCGGGGGCTGCTGTGGTTCGCGGCGGTGGTGGTTCTGGGCGCGGACAGTCTGCTGGGGGCGTTGGTTGCGGCGGCGCTGCTCGTGGGGCTTGACGCGGGGGCGCGGGGTGGGGTGGCTGCCGCCTTGATCGGCGTCCTCGCGCTTTTGGTGGGGCGCTACTCCGGTGGGCCGTACGAGGCCCTGCGGGCCGCTGCTTCGGGGGTTTTACGGCGGGCCTTCCTGACGCCGCTGGGGGAGCGGGTCCGCAGGGCGGTGGCCGGGGGCGTTTCTTCCTCGCGGGGTCTTGACTCCGCGGACGAACTCCCCCACCCACCCGCCCGAGTGCCCCGCATGGTTACCGGGGTGGTTCCTCGGCCGCTCGCCGCTCACGGACTCACCGCCGTCTACGACGGATTCACCGCTCTCGACGGAGTCGATCTGACCGTGCCTCCCGGCCGCATCACCGCGGTGGTAGGTCCCAACGGCGCAGGCAAGAGCACCCTCTTCCACTGCCTGGCCGGCACCCTGCGACCCGCGTCCGGCCGCATCACCCTCGGCGGCCGGGACATCACCCGCAGCCCCGCCCACGCCCGCACCCGCCTGGGCGTGGCCCGTACGTTCCAGCAGCTGGCCGTCTTCCCCTCGCTGACCATCACGGAGAACGTCCGCGTCGGCAGCGAACAGGGACGGCTCAGGCACCCCGAGGCCGCCGAACAGGCCCTGCGCCTCCTCTCCCTCCACGACGGCACGACCCGCCACCACCCCGCCGCGAATCTCCCCACCGGCACCCTCAGACGCGTAGAACTAGCCCGAGCCCTGGCCGGCCGGCCCCACACCCTGCTCCTGGACGAACCGGCGGCCGGCCTGGACTCCGCCGAAGTGGCCGCGCTGGCCCGCGTCCTGCGTGCCCTCGCGGCCGACGGCATGGCGCTCCTGGTGGTCGAGCACGACATCGACCTGGTCGCGAACCTGGCCGACACCGTTCACGTCATGGCAGCGGGCCGCATCGTCACATCGGGCCCGCCCACCGAAGTCCTGCAGAGGGCGGCCCCATGAGAAACGGCATCCAACTCCGCGAGGCCCGCGTGCGCTACGGCCCCCTGGAAGCCCTGCACGGCGTGACCCTCGCCGCCCCGGCCCCCGGCCTCACCGTGCTCCTCGGCCGCAACGGATCCGGCCGCACCACGACACTGCGCGCCCTGGCCGGCACGGTCCCCCTCACCACCGGCACCGTCGCCTGGGACGGCACGGACGTCACCCGGCTCACCGCGCACGCACGCGCGGAGCGGGGCCTGTGCTTCGTACCGGACGGCCCCGCCGTGTTCGGCCACCTCACCGTCGACGAGAACCTCGGCCTCTCCGGCTCGGGGGCCAGGACCGACATCACCCCCGCCCTGGAAGCGTTCCCCGAACTGCGCCCGCTCCTGTCGCGCCGGGCAGGCACCCTCTCCGGCGGCGAGCAGCGCATGCTCGCCCTCTCCCGCGCCCTTCTGGCGACGGACGCGCGGGTGATCCTCGTCGACGAACCCACCCAGGGCATGTCGCCCGCCGTCGCGTCCCGGACGTACGGCCTCCTCGTCGGTCTGAGCGCGCGCTCCTGCGTCCTGACCGCGGAACAGCGGCTGCCGCCCGGCCTGCGTGAGCACGCGAGCCGGACGGCAGTGGTGGTGCACGAACTGCGCCGTGGCGCGGTCGTGTTCAGCGGGGAGGCGAGCGAACTGAGCCGACGGGGCCGCCCCGGACGGCCTACTCCGAGGTGACCTCCTCCGACTCCGAAGCTTCCTCCTTCGGGGCCGTCTTCTCCGGAGCATCGGTGTTCGGGGCCTCGGGGCTCGGAGCGTCAGGGCTCGGGGCGTCAGGGCTCGGGGTGTCGGTCTGCGGGGCGTCGGTCTTCGGCGCTTCCTCCCCGGGAACGGCTTCCTCCGAAGCGCCGGTGCCGGTCTCCGGAGCCGCCTCCTCCGGGACAGCGCTCTCCTTCGGCGCCGTCTCCTTCGGAGCGTCCTTCCCGGTCGCGTCCTTCTCCGGAGCGTTCTCCTTCGAACTGGTCTTCTTCCGGATGACCAGCTCCGTGCCGATGCCGAGCACGTCGGGCCGGCTCCCCACCTCTCCGCGGTTGGCTCGATACAGCGCTTCCCAACCGCCCTTGATCTTGTATTGCCGGGCGACGGAGCTCAGGGTCTCGCCCGCCTTGACGACGTGCACGACGAGGTTGCCCTGCCCCTGCTTCTGCCCCTGTGCCTGCCCCTCTCCCCGACCCTCCCGGATCTCCCTGGGGATCTTCTTCGAGCACGTGGGCCAGGCCTTCCACCCCTGGGTACGCAGCACCTTCTCGGCGACCTTGATCTGCTCCTTCTTGGTGGCGAGGTCGGCGCGCGGCGCGTACTTGAGCCCGCCGTACGCCACCCAGGTGGGCTGGTGGAACTGCAACCCTCCGTAGAAGCCGTTCCCGGTGTTCACATGCCACCGGCCTCCGCTCTCGCACTTCGCGAGGCAGTTCCAGGGGCCCTCGGAGCGGGAGCACTCGCCCGCCAGGACGGTGGGTCCGCGCCCCGGCAGGGAGGGCGGCGGCGCCGCGGACGCGGACATCGGCAGCATCAGCGAGGAGACAGCCGCGACGACCAGACCAGCAGGCCACAGCGACCGGAGACTCTTGATCGACATCGGATACATCCGGCCAAGCTAGGCAGCGGCATCACGCCAGGGAGCCGAGCCGCGCCGCCACAGGGGCGCGGCCCCACCCGGTCGGACGATCGGATGACCGGGCTGGACCGCGCCCCGGAGCACGAACTCAGAGATCCAGCCGCTGGCCGGGCATGATCATGTTCGGATCCGCTCCGATCACCGCCTTGTTCGCGGCGAACACCTTCTGCCAGCTGACGCCGTGCGCCGCCGCGATCCGGCTCAGGGTGTCCCCCTGCCGCACGGTGTAGTCACCGCGCCCGGAACCCCGGTCGGCGTGCCCCGGCGTCTGCTGCCGCGGCGCGGCGGGCTGCTGCTTGACCGCCTTGGGAGCCTTGGGGGCCGCCGGAGCGGCTGCCGCCCCCGGTGCGCTGCCCGACGCACCCGCCCGCGCCGAACAGCTCGGCCAGGCACCCCATCCCTGAGCGCGCTGGACCTTCGAGGCGACAGCGATCTGCTGCGCCTTGGACGCCCTGTCGGCGGTCGGCGCATAGGCTCCTCCGCCGTACGCGCGCCAGGTGGAAGCGGAGAACTGCAGTCCTCCGTAGTAGCCGTTCCCGGTGTTGATGCTCCAGTTTCCGCCGCTCTCGCACTGCGCGATGCGATCCCACACTCCGCTGTCCGCCGCTCCGGCCTGGCCGGTGGCGGTGAGCAGTCCCAGCGGGGCGAGCAACGCCGCTCCGCCGATCACTGCTGTCCTGCGAACGCACTTGGGACGTGCGGACATGAATATCCCTCTCGAAGGACCCGGGGTCCCCCGGGTGTTCCGGACCTCCCTGCGCGTCTGGCGCCGGAGGTCCGCTCACCCCGTCCGCCGGAGTCCGGCACTCCCGTGCCGTGGTGCTGGGGCTGACGGGTGCGGCCGGCGGACGTACCCGAGCGGTGCTCGCTGCACACGGCGGTGGAATCTAGGTGCCTGCTCGCCCCGATATCAACCAACTCCTTGTCATTCCAGGCCAGTTAGCCGTTACCCGGAGTATCAGCCATTTCAAGCCAACCACTTAATTCGCTGATTTCCGTATTTGTCTACCTGCCGCCACGGCGATCTGTGACCCAGCTCACCGAAGCAACTTGCCTGTACGCAGAAGGCGTTGGCGCGGAGTGACGGATTCCACCGGGCAACTCACCCTCCGCTGTGGATGGTTCGATTCCGTTCGCCTTCGCGCGTGACTTGCGCCACTGATCGCCCGTTGTCTTCTTATGAGCCGGGCACCCCCGGCCCGCACGCAACGAATCCGAGGAGCCCCCCGTGCCGCGCATGCTCGAAGTCGGTGACGACGTCCGCGCCGAGATCGGCGACGAAGAAGCCGACCGGCTGCTGGCCGGAGAGAACGCTCCGGGCAGCTACGACTGCACCTCCTGCCGCACCCCCGGCGACACGGAGCAGGAACGCACCAGCACGGTCCTGTTCATCGGCGACGAAACCGCCGTGCTCGCCTTCGCCCACGCCAGCTGCCTGCCCTCCCAGATCGTCCAGGTCTCCGAGGAGCAGTTGCAGGGCGCCGTGCGCTCGATCACCGGCGAGGACGGCAGCGGCCCGGCCGGTGTCCCGGCGCCCGGCCCCGGCGAAGCAGCGCCCGACCAGGCGGTCCTCGGCGTGACCAGCGGTCTCGTCCTCATCGAAGGCGAGCTGCGGCCCGCGCTCGTCGTCGAACCGACCGGCGCCATCGCGCGTCCCGGCTCCGAGCCCGGCGGCGACAACTTCCTGCAGCTCCTCGTCGAGCAGGGCTTCACCCCGGTGGCCTCCCTCGACGGCGTGCCGCCGGTGCTGCACGGCTGGTCGGTGCTGCTCGCCGCGGGTCAGCTGCACGCGGTGCTCCAGCCCGGCCCCGACGGCGGCTCCCCCGTCGCCTGGTGGCAGGCCCATCACCCGCTCCAGGTCACCGAGGCCTGGCGGACCGCGGCCAACAAGCTGCAGACGGTGCTCCTGTTCGCGGCGCCGGTCGGCTCCATCGGCCGCCAGCCGCGCGAGGACCTGCTGCGCGGGGCCCTGGACAAGGCGGCGGCACACGGGCGCCTGGTCGCGGCGGCGATGCCGCTCGCCGGCACCTGAGCCCGTGCGGGCCGCGCCGTACGGACGCCCCGGTTCCCGGCCGCGCGGGTCATTCCCCCGGCGCCCCGTGAAAGCGGCGCGGCCCCCGCATCCGTATGCGCACGGGGTCGTTGGCACATACGTGCACACATACGACCCCTCCCGCCCCCGGCCGGCGTACCAGACCCCCATCCCCTCCATGCGCTCGTCGCAGGACACCGGGACCGAACGCTCGGCCACGCCGATCTACGACGCTCTCTACGCGGAGTGGCGCAGGTCGTTCAAGGCCCTCCCGGGAGACCGGACCGGCGAGGAGGATCTGGGCTTCACCTCATTCGGCAGCACGCCGTACGGCAGCGCGTCCTACACCTTCGGCCAGTTGCACGTCTCCCGCTACGGACACCAGCAGTTCCCGGCCGCGCTGCCGCCGGGGCCACGCCGAGGACACTGAGAGTCCGCCGCGGAAAGGGCCGGGGCCCGCCTCCTTGAAAGGAGGCGGGCCCCGGCCCTTTGGTCCGTCCGTGCCTACTTCTTGCGGCCGCGCTTCTCGCGCACCCGCACCGAGATGTGGATCGGCGTGCCCTCGAAGCCGAACTCCTCACGGAGCCTGCGCTCCACGAAGCGGCGGTAGCCGTGCTCGATGAAGCCGGAGGAGAAGAGCACGAACCGCGGCGGCTTCGTGCCCGCCTGCGTGCCGAAGAGGATGCGGGGCTGCTTGCCGCCCCGGATCGGGTGCGGGTGGGAGGCCACGAGCTCGCCGAGGAAGGCGTTGAGCCGCCCGGTCGGTACGCGCGTCTCCCAGCCCGCGAGGGCGGTCTCGATCGCCGGGACGAGCTTCTCCATGTGGCGGCCCGTGGCGGCGGAGACGTTGACCCGCGGGGCCCACGCGACCTGGAGGAGCTCGGTGTCGATCTCCCGCTCCAGGTAGTAGCGGCGCTCCTCGTCGAGGGTGTCCCACTTGTTGTACGCCATGACGATGGCGCGGCCCGCCTCGACGGCCATCGTGACGATGCGCTGGTCCTGGACGCTGATCGACTCGCTCGCGTCGATCAGGATGACCGCGACCTCCGCCTTCTCGACGGCGGCGGCCGTACGCAGCGAGGCGTAGTAGTCGGCGCCCTGCTGGAGGTGGACGCGCTTGCGGATGCCGGCGGTGTCCACGAACTTCCACACGACGCCGCCGAGCTCGATCAGCTCGTCGACCGGGTCGCGGGTGGTGCCCGCGATCTCGTTGACGACCACGCGGTCCTCGTTCGCCACCTTGTTGAGCAGCGACGACTTGCCGACGTTCGGGCGGCCGATGAGCGCGATGCGGCGCGGGCCGCCGATGGCGGTGCCGAAGGACTGCTCGGGCGCCTCGGGGAGGGCGTCGAGGACGGCGTCCAGCATGTCGCCGGTGCCGCGGCCGTGCAGCGCGGAGACGGGGTACGGCTCGCCGAGGCCGAGAGCCCACAGGGCGGTGGCGTCGGCCTCGCCGGACGGGCCGTCGACCTTGTTGGCGCACAGGACGACCGGCTTGCCGGACTTGCGGAGCAGCCGTACGACCGCTTCGTCCGTGTCGGTGGCGCCGACCGTGGCGTCCACGACGAAGACGACCGCGTCGGCCGCGTCGATCGCGTACTCCGCCTGGGCGGCCACGGAGGCGTCGATGCCGAGGACGTCCTGCTCCCAGCCACCGGTGTCGACGAGCTTGAAGCGGCGGCCCGCCCACTCGGCCTCGTACGTCACGCGGTCGCGGGTGACGCCGGGGCGGTCCTCGACGACGGCCTCGCGGCGGCCGATGATGCGGTTGACGAGGGTCGACTTGCCGACATTGGGGCGGCCGATCACCGCGAGGACGGGCAGCGGGCCGTGGCCCGCCTCGCCGATGGCGCCTTCGACTTCCTCGGCGTCGAAGCCCTCTTCCGCGGCGAGCTCCATGAACGCTGCATACTCGGTGGCATCAGCGTCGCCAAGCGCCCCGTGCTCCGGCTCAGCCGAGCCTTCGGGCTGGATCTGGTCGTTCATGAAGTCCGTACCTCTGTCGTATTCGTGATCGGTGGATTGTCTCGCGACGATCCACTACTGAAAGTCTCGCTCAGTGCCCGGTCAGGCGCCTGGCGTTCTCCAGGTGGGCGGTGAGCCGTTCCTGGATGCGCACGGTCGCCTCGTCGAGCGCCTTGCGCGTACGCCGTCCGCTGTCGTCGCCCGCCTCGAAGGGATCTCCGAAGACGACGTCGACCCTGCTGCGCAGCGGGGGCAGCCCCTTTATCAACCGTCCGCGCCTCTCCGTGCTTCCCAGAACCGCGACGGGCACGATCGGCGCTCCGCTGCGTACGGCGAAATAGGCGAGGCCGGAGCGCAGCGAGGCGAAGTCGCCCTCGCCTCTGGTGCCCTCCGGGAAGATGCCGAGGACGCCGCCGTCGGCGAGGACGCCGAGGGCCTTGGTGATCGCCGTGCGGTCGGCGATCTCCCGGTCCACCTTGACCTGGCCGATGGCGTGCAGGAAGCGGTCGAGGGGCCCGATGAACGCTTCCTTCTTGATGAGGAAGTGCGTCGGCCGCGGTGCCGTCCCCATCACCATCGGGCCGTCGACGTTGTGCGCGTGGTTCACGGCCAGGATCACCGGGCCGGTCGCGGGGACCTTCCAGGCGCCGAGGACGCGGGGCTTCCACAGGCCGTACATGAGGCCGACGCCGATGCGGCGGCCGACCTCCGCACCCCGTTCCGACGGCGCCGCGGTCACTTACCCGCCCGCTTCTCCTCGACGAGGGTGACGACGCACTCGATGACCTGCTGCAGCGTGAGCTCGGTGGTGTCCACCTCGACGGCGTCGCCGGCCTTGGCCAGCGGCGACGTCTTGCGGCTGGAGTCGGCCGCGTCCCGCTTGATGAGCGCCTCACGCGTGGCGGCGACGTCCGCGCCCTTGAGCTCCCCGCTGCGGCGGGCGGCGCGGGCCTCGGGCGAAGCCGTGAGGAAGATCTTCAGGTCGGCGTCGGGCAGCACGGTCGTACCGATGTCGCGCCCCTCGACGACGATGCCCTTCTCGGCGGACGCGGCGATCGTGCGCTGCAGCTCCGTGATGCGGGCGCGCACCTCGGGGACGGCGCTGACGGCGCTGACCTTGGAGGTGACCTCGGTGGTGCGGATCGGCCCGGCGACGTCCGTGCCGTCGACCGTGATGGTCGGGGACAGCGGGTCGGTGCCGGAGACGATCTCGGGCTTGCCCGCGACGGCGGCGATGGCGGTGGGGTCCGACAGCTCTATGCCGTTGTGGACCATCCACCAGGTGATCGCGCGGTACTGGGCGCCGGTGTCCAGGTAGCTGAGGCCGAGCTGGGCGGCGACGGCCTTCGAGGTGCTCGACTTGCCCGTGCCGGAGGGCCCGTCGATGGCGACGATCACTGCTGCGGGCGCCGAACCGGCGGTTTCCACGGTTTCCACGGGGTGCGGACACCTTTCTCAGGACGCGGGGCAGGGGTGCGGGGCGCGGACACGCCCCGCACAAGGTTACTGGCTCCCGCGCGCACCTCTTACTGCCGGATGCCCCGGGCCTTTACTGCCGGATCGCCCAGCCGCGCTCCCGCAGCGCCGCCGTGAGCACCGGGACCGCCTTGGGCTCCACCGTGAGCTGGACGAGGCCCGCCTGCTGGCCGGTCGCGTGCTCGATGCGCACGTCCTCGATGTTCACGCCGGCCCGGTCCGCGTCGGCGAAGATCCTGGCCAGCTGTCCCGGCTGATCGTCGATGAGCACCGCGACGACCTCGTACGTCGTCGGCGCGGCCCCGTGCTTGCCGGGCACCCGGGTCTGTCCCGCGTTCCCGCGCCGCAGCATGCTCTCGACCCCGGCGGCGCCCTCGTGCCGCTTCGCTTCGTCGGCCGACTGCAGGGCCCGCAGCGCCGTCACCGTCTCGTCGAGGTCGCCGGCGACGGCGGAAAGGAGGTCGGCGACCGGGCCGGGGTTGGCCGACAGGATGTCGATCCACATCCGCGGGTCCGACGCGGCGATGCGCGTGACGTCCCGGATGCCCTGCCCGCACAGGCGCACCGCCGTCTCCTCGGCGTTCTCCAGACGGGCCGCGACCATGCTGGAGACCAGGTGCGGCATGTGCGAGACGAGGGCGACCGCGCGGTCGTGGGCGTCCGCGTCCATGACGACCGGCACGGCGCGGCAGAGGGCGACAAGCTCCAGGGCGAGGTTGAGGACCTCGGTGTCGGTGTCGCGGGTGGGCGTCAGGACCCAGGGCCGGCCCTCGAAGAGGTCGGCGGTGCCGGCGAGGGGGCCGCTGCGCTCGCGCCCGGACATGGGGTGCGTGCCGATGTACGGGGTGAGGTCGAGGCCGAGGGCCTCCAGTTCCCGGCGCGGGCCGCCCTTGACGCTCGCCACGTCGAGGTAGCCGCGGGCAACGTCGCGCCGCATCACGTCGGCCAGCGTTCCGGCGACGTGCGCGGGCGGTACGGCGACGACGCAGAGGTCGACCCGTCCCTCGGGCGCTTCGTCGGTGCCCGCGCCGAGGGCGGCGGCCGTACGGGCCTGGCCGGGGTCGTGGTCGGCGAGGTGCACGACCACGCCGCGCGAGGACAGGGCCAGGGCGGCGGAGGTGCCGATCAGGCCGGTGCCGATGACGAGGGCGGTTCTCACTGGGCGATGTCCTTGCGCAGGGTGGCCGCGGCGCCGAGGTAGACGTGCGTGATGTCGGCGCGGGGCTTGTCGGACTCGATGTGCGCGAGGACGCGGACGACCCGCGGCATGGCGCCCTCGATCTGCAGCTCCTGGGCGCAGATCAGCGGGACGTCCACGATGCCGAGCCGGCGCGCCGCCGCCGCGGGGAAGTCGCTGTGCAGGTCGGGCGTCGCGGTGAACCAGATACTGATCAGGTCCTCCTGCGTCAGTCCGTTCCGCTCGATGATGGCGGTGAGCAGCTCGCTGACCTGCTCGTCCATGTGGTCGGCCGCGTCCCGCTCCAGTTGGACGGCGCCCCGGACCGCTCGTACCGCCACAGTGCTGCTCCTCGCTCGCGTACGTCGACTGATGTACCGACAAGGGTAGTCAGGGCCCCGGGGACGAGTGCGCGGCGCCCGCCTGCCGAGACGGACGCCGCGTGCCCCGCCGGGGTGGGGTCACGGAGGGGTCAGAGCCGCTGGTCCTTGATGATGTCCTCCAGCGACCCGGACGGGACCTGCCCTTGCGGGGTCAGCTGGTCGACGGCCTGCGGCAGCTGCCGCGCGATCCGGTCGGCGGCCTCGTCACGGCTGACGCCCGCTTCCTCGGCGACCTTCTCGAGGGTTTCGCCGGGGACGGCCTGTTTGACATGGTCCGGGCTCAGCGGCTGGTTGTCGCCCTTGCCGACCCAGGAGTCGAGCTGCTCCTGGCTGACCAGGCCGGACTTCGTGATCATGTCGAGGAGGCCGCCCAGCGGATTACTGCCCACGGAACCGGCCTGACCGCCGTTCGCCCCGGCGACGCCGCCCGCGCCGCCGAGCAGACCGCCGAGGAGCGAGCCGAGGATGTTGCCGCCCTCGGAGCTCCCCAGGTCTCCCTGGCCTCCCCGACCGCCGAGGAGACCGCCGAGAAGGCTTCCCAGATCATTGCCCGCCATGGTCGCGCCTTTCGAGTGAGTGGCCGGTCCCGCGCACCGGATCCCGCTCGCCGGGGGCGCGGGCCTCAGACCCTGTCAATGTCACCCGAATCGCCCTCTGTCGCCACTTGGGCCGATTGGTGGGCGTTCAACTATGGACGCCGGGGCACGGGTCCGCTTGCATGGAGGGGCCGTCACGGCCCACGCCTCGGGGGAGGCCGCATGAAGCGCTCGGGACCGCTGTACACGCTTCTGGGGGGACTGCTGCTCGCCCTGTTCATGCTGTCGCTCAACGCGACGACAGGGGAGGGCAATTCGTCGTACGGAAACGACTCACCCGGCGCCGCGTCGCCGGCCCCCTCGTCCGCGAAGCCCACCGGAAGCACGCCCGCGCCCACCAAGAGCCCGTCCGAGAGGGCGTCCGAGAGCCCGTCCCAGAGCCCGTCCAAGAGGCCTGCCGGGAAGTCCGAGTACGCGGGCCGCACGGCCGACGACGCCGCAGCGGTCTCCGTCTCGATCCGCGACGACAAGGCCATCGCGTACTACTGCAACGGCCGTGACGCCGAGTCCTGGCTGAAGGGCGACGTCGAGGACGACGGCTCCATGCGCCTCACCGGCAAGAACGGCGCGAAGCTGGACGCCACGCTCGCCGACAACGCGGTGCGCGGCAAGGTCGAGATCAACGAACAGCCGCGGGACTTCACCGCCGCCAGGGCGAAGAAGCCCTCCGGCCTGTACCGCGCGACCACCGAGGTGCGCGGCGCCGAGATCGACGGCGGCTGGATCGTCCTGCCCGACGGTCGGCAGGTCGGGATCCTCAAGGCGGACGGCAAGCCGCGGCCGGCCCCGCGCCTCGACCCGGAGACCGGCGCCGTCCCGTACGACGGCGGCGAACTCACCGCCCGTCCCGTCGTGCCCTGACCCCGCTCCGCCCCGACCAGGGAGCCGCCATGAGCGTCGATCCGAACGCCGCCACACAGGGCGGATTCGGCCCGCCCCCCGGTGCGGGCGAGCACCGCCGCCCGCACCCCGCCCGCTATCTCGTCCCCGCCCTGGTCGCCTCGGCCGTCGCGGTGGGCCTCGGGGTGTACGGCAAGTCGCACGACCCCGCGGGCACGGCCTTCAACCTCGCCGGGTTCAGCAGCACGAGCGCGGTCAAGGCCTGGCTGGGCACGACGGCGTTCGCCTTCGCGCTCCTCCAGATCGTCTCGGCGCTCATGGTGTACGGACGTCTGCCGGGGCCGTCCTGGGCCTCGGTGCTGCACCGCTGGTCGGGCCGGATCGCGTTCCTGGTCTCGGTTCCCGTGGCGGTCCACTGTCTCTACGCCCTCGGCTACCAGACGTACTCGACGCGGGTCATGTGGCACTCGCTGCTCGGGTGTTTCTTCTTCGGCGCGTTCAGCGCCAAGATGCTGCTGCTCCGCTCGGAGAAGCTGCCCGGCTGGCTGCTTCCGGTGGTCGGCGGCCTGGTCTTCGTGGTCCTCACGGTGGTCTGGTGGACATCGGCGCTGTGGTTCTTCCGTACGTTCGGGGTGACGACATGAGCGGCACACGGCCGTGTCGGCGCGTTGTCCTCGCCGCGGGCGCCGCGGGCTTTGCGGGCGGCGCGGTCGCGCTGACCGCGGGGTGCAGCAAGTACGGCGACGAGGGCGCGGACCCCGCGCCGCCGCCGAAGTCGCAGCCCACCTCGGCCGCGCCGTCGGAATCCGACGGGAAGAAGCAACCGCCGCCCAAGGGCGACGAGTTGGCCAGGACATCCGACATACCGGTCGGCGGCGGCAAGATCTTCAAGGACGAGAAGGTCGTCGTGACCCAGCCCGAGAAGGGTGACTTCAAGGCCTTCTCCGCGGTCTGCACCCACTCGGGCTGCCTGGTCGGCGAGGTCGCGGGCGGCACGATCAACTGTCCCTGCCACGGCAGCAAGTACAACGTGGCGGACGCCTCGGTGGCGGGCGGCCCCGCGCCACGCCCGCTCCCCCCGCAGAACATCACGGTCACCGGAAATTCGATCACCCTCGCCTAGCCCCTGGCCGTACGCTCCCCGCATGCACAGCCCCACGGACGCCAAGGACGCCAAGGACGCCAAGGACACCAAGAACGCCGAGGGCCCAGCCCTGGACCTCGTAGGCAACCACACCATCTACGCCTGCGTGATGGGCTCGCGCGCCTTCGGACTGGCCACGGACGGCAGCGACACCGACCGCCGGGGCGTCTTCCTGGCCCCCACACCGCTCTTCTGGCGTTTCGAGAAGCCGCCCACGCACGTGGACGGACCGGCGGAGGAACAATTCAGCTGGGAGGTGGAGCGCTTCTGTGAGCTGGCCCTGCGCGCCAACCCGAACATCCTGGAGTGCCTGCACTCCCCCTTGGTGGAACACGTCACGGACACCGGCCGTGAACTCCTCGCCCTGCGGGACGCGTTCCTCTCCCGCCACGCCCACGACACGTTCGCGCGCTACGCCCTGGGCCAGCACAAGAAGCTCAAGGACGACGTACGACTGCACGGCGCGCCCCGCTGGAAGCACGCCATGCACCTCCTGCGCCTCCTGACCAGCTGCCGCGACCTCCTGCGCACCGGCAGCCTGACGATCGACGTCGGCGACCGGCGCGAGCCGCTGCTCGCGGTCAGACGCGGTGAGGTGTCCTGGCCCGAGGTCGAGTCCTGGATGCGGCGCCTCGCGGAAGAGGCGGAAGGGGCGGCCGCCCGCAGCCCGCTTCCCGCCGAGCCGGACCGTGAGCGGGTGGCGGACTTCCTGTTCCGCGTACGGCGGGCGTCAGCATTGGAGCCGCACGCGTAGAACATGTCGGAGCAGACGGAGGCGGGACCGGCGTAGAGGTCGGGGCCGGGGCCGGCAGTCGCGGCTCAGGAGTCCCAGAGCGCGCCGAGCGCAAGGAGCTCGTCCCGGTACTCGATCCGCTCGGCCCACTCGGCGGGCCAGGCGTCCGCGCCCAGGTGGGCGCCCGCGAACGCGCCGGTCAGGCAGGCGATCGAGTCGGAGTCGCCCGAGGTGCAGGCCGCCCGGCGCAGGGCGGTGAGGGGCTCGTCGGGGAACATCAGGAAACAGAGCAGGCCGGTGGCGAGCGCCTCTTCGGCTATCCAGCCCGCGCCGGTGGCCAGGCAGGGATCGGTCTCCGGGTTGGCGTCGCGCAGCGCTGTCGCGAGGCGTTCCAGGACGGCGAGGCACTCGTCCCAGCCGCGCGTGATGAAGTGCTCGGGGGTCGGGTCCTGGGAGCGGGTCCACAGGTCGCCGAGCCAGTCGTGCCGGTAGTGGGCGCGATTGTCGAGGGCGTACGAGCGGAGCAGGCCGACCAGGCCCATCGGTTCCGCGCCCTCGGCGAGCAGCTTGACCGCGTACGCGGTGAGGTCGCCGGCGGCGAGCGCGGTGGGGTGGCCGTGGGTCAGGGCGGACTGGAGCTGGGCGGCGCCGGCCCGCTGCCCGGCGCTGAGACCGGGGACGAGCCCGACGGGCGCGACGCGCATGTTGGCGCCGCAGCCCTTGGAGTGCACCTGGCTGGCCTCCTCCCAGGGCTTGCCGGTCTTGAGGAGGTAGCAGGCCTTCAGGCAGGTGTTGCCGGGCGCACGGTTGTTCTCCGGCGACTGGTACCACTCCACGAACTCCTCGCGCACCGGCCGCTCCATCCGCTTCGGCACGAGCAGGCCGCGGTCCATGGCGGTACGCAGGCCGCGGGCAAGGGCCAGCGTCATCTGCGTGTCGTCCGTGACGATCGCGGGCCGGGGCAGCTCCATGTCCCGCCAGGGCCCGCACTTGGCCAGGATCGACGGCACGTCGTTGAACTCGGTCGGGAAACCGAGCGCGTCCCCGAGTGCGAGGCCGATCAGGGATCCGGTGGCGGCACGCTTCATGAGGGCTTTCCTTCCGGGGAAACGGTCGTGGGGCGCAGCAGGGGCGGGTGCAGGGAGGTGGCAGGACCGGCGCGGTAGAGGGCGGCCGGTTTGCCCCGGCCGCCGGTCAGGCGCGCGGCGCCCGGGATCGCCTCGACGAAGCCGGTCGTGCCGAGCACCTTGCGGCGGAAGTTGGCCGGGTCGAGTTCGGCGGCCCACACCGTCTCGTAGACCTGCCGCAGCTCGCCGAGCGTGAACTCGGGCGGGCAGAAGGCGGTGGCGAGGCCGGTGTACTCGAACTTGGCGCACACGCGGTCGTGGGCGTCGGCGAGGATCCGGTCGTGGTCGAATGCGAGCGGCCCCGGCGTGCCGTACGGCAGCCATTCCGCGCGGGCGGCGTCGCTGCCCGCGTGCACGGCGGGCGGATCGGGGACGAGTGCCGCGAAGGCGACCGAGACGACCCGCATCCGCGGATCACGGTCCGGTTCGCTGTAGGTGCGCAGCTGCTCCAGGTGCAGCCCCACGCTGCCGGTGCTGTCGGCGAGGCCGGTCTCCTCGGCGAGCTCGCGTCCGGCCGCGGTCTCTGCGGACTCGTCCGGCAGCACGAATCCGCCGGGCAGTGCCCACTGTCCCGCGTACGGCTCCTGGCCGCGCTCGACGAGCAATACGTGCAGGCGGCCCGCGCGGACGGTGAAGACGGCGAGGTCGACGGTGACGGCGAACGGTTCGAACGCGTACTTGTCGTAGCCCTGCATGACTCCCCCCTTCCATTTATGGTCAGTGCGACTATAAAGGTGGTGAGGTGAGCTCCGCAAGGCGCAAAAAGGCGGCCGGCCCCCGCTTCCGCAGGGACCGGCCGCCTTCGCCGAAACCGGACTCGCCTAGAGGTCGACCTCCTGCATCAGCATGCCGACCTCGGTGTTGGACAGCCTGCGCAGCCATCCCGACTTCTGGTCGCCCAGCGTGATCGGCCCGAAGGACGTCCGCACCAGCTTGTCGACCGGGAAACCCGCCTCCGCGAGCATGCGCCGCACGATGTGCTTGCGGCCCTCGTGCAGCGTTACCTCGACGAGGTAGTTCTTGCCGGTCTGCTCGACGACGCGGAAGTGGTCCGCGCGGGCGTACCCGTCCTCGAGCTGGATGCCGTCCTTGAGCTGCTTGCCCAGGTCACGCGGGATCGGGCCGACGATGTGCGCGAGGTAGACCTTCTTCACGCCGTACTTCGGGTGCGTGAGGCGGTGGGCCAGCTCACCGTGGTTGGTGAGCAGGATGACACCCTCGGTCTCGGTGTCGAGCCGACCCACGTGGAAGAGCCGCGTCTCGCGGTTGGTCACGTAGTCGCCCAGGCACTGGCGGCCCTCGTTGTCCTCCATGGTGGAGACGACACCGGCGGGCTTGTTCAGCGAGAAGAACTGGTACGACTGGGTGGCGACCGTCAGGCCGTCGACCTTGATCTCGTCCTTCTCGGGGTCGACGCGCAGGCCCTGCTCCATGACGATCTCGCCGTTGACCTCGACACGCGCCTCGTCGACCAGCTCCTCGCAGGCGCGGCGCGAGCCGTAGCCCGCACGGGCGAGGATCTTCTGCAGGCGCTCGCCCTCCTGCTCGGCACCGGGGAAGGTCTTGGGCGTGCTCACCTTCGGCTTGCCCGCGTAGCGCTCGCGGTTGCGCTCTTCCTGCCGTGCGTCGTACTCACGGGACGTCGCGGGGACTCCCGCGCCGCGCCGGTTGTTGCCCCGCGCCTGGCCCTGGGGCGCCCTGGGGCCGCCCTTGGCGCCTCCGCGCGCGGAGGCACCGCGTCCGGACTTCGGGCCGTCCTGGTTGCCGCCGGGGCCCACGTCGTAGCGACGCTCCTCGGGGCGCGGGTTCTTCGGCCTGCTCGGCCTGTCATCCCGCTTGTCGTCGCGCCGGTCGTCACGACGGTCGTCACGACGGTCGTCCCGGCTGTTGCCGGCACCGCGGTAGTTCCCGCGACCGCCACCGCCACCGCTGCCGCGGGCGCCTCCGCTGCCGCGACCACCGCTGCTGCCACGGCTGCCGCTGTTGCCACCACGGCTCCCGCCGTTGTTTCCGCTGCTGTTCCTGCCGTTGCTGCTTCGCATCAAATTTCCGTTAGTCGGCTTTGTCCTCGGTGTACTCGTAACCCGGCGCATCGGGTGCGTCCGGATCGAACGACGGAACGCCTTCCAGCGTCTCGGCCTCGATCGCCTCCGCCTCGGGGAGGAAGGGCGCGAGCTCCGGGAGCTCGTCCAGGCCGCGCAGGCCCATCCGCTCCAGAAAGTAGTTCGTCGTCCTGTACAGGATCGCACCTGTTTCGGGTTCCGCGCCCGCCTCCTCCACCAGACCCCGCTGGAGAAGCGTGCGCATCACCCCGTCACAGTTCACTCCGCGCACCGCGGAGACCCGCGATCGGCTGACCGGCTGGCGGTACGCGACGACCGCGAGGGTCTCCAGGGCCGCCTGGGTGAGCCGTGCCTGCTGCCCGTCCAGCACGAAGCGCTCGACGGCGGCGGAGTACTCGGGGCGCGTGTAGAACCGCCAGCCGCCCGCCACGAGCCGCAGCTCGAAGCCCCTGCGCTGCACGGTGTACTCGTCGGCGAGCTCCCGCACCGCGTCGGCGATCTGCCGCCGGGGCCGGTCGAGGACCTTGGCGAGGTGCTCCTCGGTCGCCGGTTCGTCGACCACCATGAGTACGGCCTCCAGGGCGGGCCGCAGCTCCAGATCGGCGACGGCACCCACCAGATCACCGGCAGGGCTCTCCGCACTCATGTGACCTTCTCCTCACTCGTCGCACCCGGCGCATCGGGTGCGCGGTCGAACTCGTCCGTCACCGTCGGCTGCCCGTCGCCGTCCCCGCCGGTCCACCGCACCATCAGCTCGCCGAGGGCCTCGTCCTGGTCAAGCTCGACGGCCTTCTCGCGGTACAGCTCCAGGAGCGCCAGGAAGCGGGCGACGACGGTGAGGGTGTCCCCCGCGTCCTCGACGAGCACCTGGAAGCTGGCCTCGCCCTGTTCCCTGAGCCGGGCCACGACCACTCCGGCCTGCTCCTGCACGGAGACCAGCGGGGCGTGGATGTGGTCGACGTACACCTGGGGCTTCGCCCGCGGCTGCATCGCCTTCACGGCCAGCGCGGCGAATCCCGCGGCGCCGATGCTGATGACGACCTCGGGCAGCAGCTCGGCGTGGTGGGCCTCAAGGCCCACCGTGCGCGGGTAGCGCCGCGCCTCCTCGTCGAGGCGTCCGCTGAAGATGTCGGCGATCTCCTTGTACGCGCGGTACTGCAGCAGCCGCGCGAAGAGCAGGTCCCGCGCTTCGAGCAGCGCCAGATCCGCCTCGTCCTCCACCTCGGCGGAGGGCAGGAGCCGGGCCGCCTTGAGGTCGAGCAGGGTTGCGGCGACCACGAGGAACTCGGTGGTCTGATCCAGGTCCCAGTCGGGTCCCATGGCACGGATGTGCGCCATGAACTCGTCGGTCACCGTGGACAGCGCGACTTCGGTGACGTCCATCTTGTGCTTCGAGATGAGCTGAAGCAGCAGATCGAAGGGACCCTCGAAGTTCGCGAGCCGGACCTTGAACCGCCCGTCGTCCGGCTCGGGCGCCGCTTCCGGCTCGGCCGGCGCTTGCGGCACAGGCTCGGACTCGGGCTCCGGGACCGCCTCCGGCGACGCGGACTCCAGCTCCGGCGCGGGCTCCGCGGGAGCCGCCCCGGGGCCGCGCCCCAGCGCACGCCGACGGGTGGCCGGTGCGGATTCGTCGTTCAGGGGCATCGGCGGGAACGCTACCGCTACCGCCCGCGAAGCCGTCGTACGAGAATGCTCGCGTCCCCGCGCGACTCGAGATCCGCGAGAACGACGGCCACCGCCTCACGCACGATGCGCCCGCGGTCGACCGCGAGGCCGTGCTCGCCCCGCAGCACGAGACGGGCGTGCTCCAGGTCCATCAGCTCCTCGGCGGAGACGTAGACAGTGATCTTCTCGTCGTGCCGCTCGCGCCCGCTGGGCCGCCGGTTGGCCGCCCGCGCGCGCCGCCGCGCCTGTGCCGTGGAGGAGGAGTTCGAGTTCGCGGACCGGCCGCCGCTCTGTGCCGCGGCGCCTTCCTGGCCCCGGGCCGGACCGCGCCCGTCCTTCTCGCCTTCGGCGGCGGCCGACCGGCTGCGGGACTCGCCCGACTCCGCGTCGGCGGCGCCGTGTTCGGCGGTGTCACCGCCGTCCGTCGCGTCCGTCGAGGAGACGCTGCCGTGCGCGTCGACGGCAGCGGCCTCGTCACTCTCGCCAGCGGGCGCGGGCACCCGCGTCTCGCCGTTGGCCTGGCGTCGCGGGGACGACGACTGCAGCGCCATCCCCCCGGTCGTGCGGAACAGTTCGTCGGCCCCCGGCAGACTCACTCGGCGTGACACCGGGCGAGCACCTCCCTGGCGAGCTGGCGATAAGCGGCCGCGCCGACCGAGTTCGATGCGTACGTCGTGATCGGCTCACCGGCGACCGTGGTCTCCGGGAAGCGGACCGTGCGTCCGATCACCGTGTGGTACACGTGATCGTCGAAGGCCTCGACCACCCGCGCGAGCACCTCACGGCTGTGCACCGTGCGGGAGTCGTACATGGTGGCCAGGATGCCGTCGAGCTCCAGGTCGGGGTTGAGCCGCTCCTGGACCTTCTCGATGGTCTCCGTCAGCAGGGCCACACCGCGCAGCGCGAAGAACTCGCACTCGAGCGGCACTATCACCTTGTGGGCCGCCGTCAGGGCGTTCACGGTGAGCAGGCCGAGCGAGGGCTGGCAGTCGATCACGATGTAGTCGTAGTCCTGCATCAGCGGCTTCAGCGCCCGCTGCAGCGTGGACTCGCGCGCGACCTCGCTCACCAACTGCACTTCGGCGGCGGAGAGGTCGATGTTGCTGGGCAGCAGGTCCATGTTCGGGACAGCCGTCTTCAGCAGCACCTCGTCCGCCGACATGCCCCGCTCCATGAGCAGGTTGTAGACCGTGAGGTCCAGCTCCATCGGGTTCACCCCGAGGCCCACGGAGAGGGCACCCTGCGGGTCGAAGTCGACGAGCAGGACCCGGCGTCCGTACTCCGCGAGGGCGGCACCCAGGTTGATGGTCGACGTCGTCTTGCCCACGCCGCCCTTCTGGTTGCACATCGCGATGATCTTCGCGGGACCGTGATCGGTCAGCGGACCCGGGATCGGGAAGTACGGCAGCGGGCGTCCCGTGGGACCGATGCGCTCACGGCGCTGACGGGCCGCGTCCGGGGCCAGCGTGGCCGCGTACTCGGGATCGGGCTCGTACTCGGCGTCAGGGTCGTAGAAGTGCCCCTGGGGCAGTTCCTCGTAGTCGGCGAGTTGGGTGTGGGTGGTGTTCTCGCCACTCCGGTCGCCGGCCATGGCGTTCACGTGATGGCCATCCATGCTCTGGGGTGCAGACGGTGTCGTCAGCGTCGACTGGGTTCCCTGACGGGCTTCGAAGGTGCGGACAGCGACGGAGCCGACAACCTCGAGCCCCACGGGTCCTTGGCCCCGCTCAGACATTCCTGGTTGACCACCCCCGGGAGCAAATGTCGACTCATTCACAAGTCGTCTTACCTCCTTGGTGACCAGGAAATTTCTCGATAGGTCAGCGTGGCACCATGCCGACGGTTGGCGACTCTATGGCGTGTCACCGCTCCGCAGCAACACAATCCGCCGGACCCGGCCCGATGTGTCGGCAATCGAACGCCCCCGTGTCAAGGGTGTGCGGCGTGCCGTCGGCATAATTCCGGGGGGCGCGAATCGGTTAAAGGGTTACGTTCAAGGCGAGTTGACCATGTCCATGGACATACGCATACGGCCGGACCCCTCTCAAGGTCCGGCCGGTGGCGTGAGATTGACGACTTTCGTTGACGAAAGAGGTCCGGTTCAGCCGATGAGCGCCTCGAGCTCGACGTGGTCGAGACCGTGCGCCTCGGCGACCTCCTTGTAAACGACCTTGCCGTCATGGGTGTTGAGGCCCAGGGCAAGGGCCTTGTCACGGCGCAGCGCCTCGGCCCAGCCGCGGTTCGCCAGCTCGACGATGTACGGCATCGTCGCGTTGGTCAGCGCGTACGTCGAGGTGTTGGGCACCGCGCCGGGCATGTTGGCGACGCAGTAGAACACGGAGTTGTGGACCGGGAAGGTCGGCTCGGCGTGCGTCGTCGGGTGCGAGTCCTCGAAGCAGCCTCCCTGGTCGATCGCGATGTCGACAAGGACACTTCCCGGCTTCATCCGCGAGACGAGCTCGTTGGTGACGAGCTTGGGAGCCTTGGCGCCCGGGATGAGGACGGCGCCGATGACGAGGTCGGCCTCGAGGCAGGCCCGCTCGAGCTCGAAGGCGTTGGAGACGACGGTCTGGATCTTCGTGCCGAAGATCTTGTCCGCCTCCTTGAGCTTGTTGATGTCCTTGTCGAGCAGGGTCACGTGGAAGCCCATGCCGATGGCGATCTGCGCGGCGTTCCAGCCGGACACACCGCCGCCGATGACGACGGCCTTGCCGGCCGCGACCCCGGGGACGCCGCCGGGCAGGACACCGCGGCCGCCGTTGGCCGCCATCAGGTGGTAGGCGCCGACCTGCGGGGCCAGACGGCCCGCGACCTCGGACATCGGGGCGAGCAGCGGGAGCGCGCGGTTCGCGGTCTCCACGGTCTCGTACGCGATGGCGGTGGTGCCGGACTCCAGGAGCGCGTCCGTGCACTCCTTGGAGGCGGCCAGGTGCAGGTAGGTGAAGAGGGTCTGGTCCTTGCGGAGGCGGTGGTACTCCTCCGCGATGGGCTCCTTGACCTTCAGGAGGAGGTCGGCGGTGGCCCAGACCTCGTCGGCGGTGTCCAGGATGACGGCGCCCGCGGAGACGTACTCCGCGTCCGTGATCGAGGAGCCGACACCGGCGTTCCGTTCGATGACGACCTGGTGGCCGTGGCGCACCAGCTCGTGCACGCCGGCGGGGGTGATGGCCACCCGGAACTCGTTGTTCTTGACCTCGCGGGGGATGCCGACCTTCACGTCGATCACGGTCCTCTTGGCTCTGGGGTTCTTCGGGCAATGCACTACATACCGATACACAAGAGGGCGCATCGGAGACACCACGGATGTACGCGGCGGAGCCAGTCTAATGAAGGACTTCTCGCTGTCTAGCCTTTCAAAGCATCAATCTTCTGCGGAAGCGCTACGGATTTCGTAGGCGGAACCCCCCGCTTCGCCTTTTGGTCGAACTTCTGACGCCGTCGCCGTGCCCCCAGGTGCCCCTGTGGCCCCTGTGACCTCGGCGAGCTCCGTTCCCAGCATCCGCTCGGCGGCGCCCCGGTGCAGCCGGGCGGCCACCGGGTCGCCGAGCCGGTCCAGGGTGTCGGCCAGCCTGAGCTGCAGCGCCGCCTGGAGACGTACGTCGTCGGCCCGCCGCGCCCACTCGACGGCTTCCTGGCAGGTACGCAGCGACTCCTCGGGCCGCCCCGCGTACTCCTGCACGCGCGCAAGTTCGCTCAACGCCCTTGCCTGGCCCGCCACATCGCCGGCCTTGCGGTGCCCGGTGACGGCCGAGCTCCAGTTGCGCAGGGCCTCGCCGTAGCGGCCCGCATAGGTATGCACCATGGCGATGCGGCCGTAGAGACGGGCGGCGTCGGAGCGCTCGTCACGTGCGAGCCGATGGGCCAGGGCGCGCCCGAACCAGTCGGAGGCCCGCGAGAAGTCCCCCAGCTCCTGGTAGGCACCCCCTACGGATTCCATCGCGCGGCCGGTCGCGTACGGATCATTTGCCTCCCGGCCGGCGTCCAGGGCTAGGCGGTATCGCACCAGCGCGTCCTGCGTACGTCCGGTCCGGGCGTCCAGATCCGCGAGGTTCAAGAGGGCCGCCGCCTTCTCGCGGGGCAGATTCCGGCGCTCGGCCACGTCCAGGACGAGGCGGTGGATGCCGTACAGGTCGCCGGCCGCGTCCTCCGTGCCCCGGTGTGCGACCAGGGCCCGCGTCAGGGCCGCCATCAGGCGCCGGGCGAGGGTGTCGAGCTCTCCGTCGGCCACCGCGAGGCGGGCGGCGGCGAGCAGGGCGGGGCGGCGGATGTGCAGCCACTCGAAGGCGGCGCCGGGGTTGGGGAAGCGCAGGGCGCGCGGCATGCCGGCGAGCTTCTTGCGGGACGCCGAACCGTCCGGCTCCGTGACCGCGTGGCAGGACTGGAGGAGGCGTACGGTCCGCTCCAGCATCCTGGCGCGGGCCAGCTGGATCTCGGCGGGCCGGTCCTGGCTCTCGGTGCGCTCGCGGAGCAGCGGCACCAGGCACTCGGGCACCTCGTACTGCGGAAGCGGCGACGACACGGCCCTGATCAGGCCGAGCTTCACGAAGTCGTCCAGGGTGGTGCGGGCTGCGGAGACCGAGCAGCCCGCGAGCGCGGAGGCGGTGTGCGGGTCGACGTGACCGGCGGGGGCCAGGGACAGGAGCCGCAGTATCCGCGCGGCGGCCCCCGGCAGCGAGGTGTAGGAGAGCTCGAACATCCGGGCGAGGGCGCCGGAGGCGGACTCGTCCCCTGTCCGGTCGTGCACCTGCTTGGCCAGGTCGGCGACGGCGGCCTTGGGCCGCCCGCAGAGCCAGCCGCCGGCCAGGACGAGCGCGGCGGGGTGCCCGGCGCACGCCTCGACCAGGCTCTCCGCGGACCGCGGGTCGACGGTGATGCGCACCGGGCCCGCCGCACGGGAGAGCAGTTCGACGGCGGCCGGGGTGTCGAGACCGCCCAGCGTGCACGGCCGCACGTCCGGAATCCCGGTGAGCGGCCCCTTGGACACGGCGACGGCCAGGCATTCGGGCGCGTCCGGGATCAGCGGGTCGACCTGCTCGGCGTCCGCGGCACCGTCCAGGAGCAGCAGGGCCCTGCGTCCCGAGAGTGCGTTGCGGAGCACTTCGGCGAGCTCGTCCTCGTCGGCCCCGGCGGGTGCCGGGACGCCGAGGGCGTCCAGGAGCTCACGGGCGGTGCGTTCGGTGGGCACGCGCGTGCCGTCGGGTTCGGTGAGGTGGGCGCGCAGCACTCCGTCGGGATAGTCGTCGGCGACCTGCCGTGCGAGTTCCCCGGCGAGCGAGCTGCGGCCGGAGCCGGGGCGGCCCGCGATGAGGAGCACGCGTGCGCGCGGCGCCTTGCGGCCCGAGATGGTGTCGAGTCCGGCACGGTCGATGTCGGCGCGGAGCTCTTTCAACTCCCTGCGCCTGCCGACGAATCGGCCGTCGTCGGAAGCCGGGGCCGAAGCGGGCCGCGGCACCGCGCCGCCCGTCGCCGATCCGTCCGTGTCGACCGCCTGATCCGTCACGGGCCATGCTCCGTCCGCCTGCGCGCGAACCCGCCGGGAATCCGGTCGGGACGCTTCCAGAGCCTAGTTCAGGCCCTGCCGCCTACCCCGAGGAGCGGCGCGCACAAGTCCCCCGATCGGATCAGTAGATCGTCATACCGGAAACCCTGGATGGCCCCGGGTGACCCCGGACGGCCCCGGATGACCCCCTCAGGCCTCGAAGGGGCGCGCGGGCCAGGGCGCGTCGGCCGGGCGCAGCGAGTCGACGCCGTCACCGGCCAGCACGGCGGTCAGCGAAAGGGCGCCCACGACGAGGCAGTTGTTGTGCAGCTCTCCGGCGAGCACACCGCGTACGAGCTCTTCGAGCGGTACGCGCGCCAGCTCCATGTCGGCCTCCTCCTCGGCGACCTCGAAGCGCTCGCCCTCGGCCTCGGAGAGATCGCGGGCCAGGAAGACGCGCACGGCCTCGTCGCAGCCGCCGGGCGTGGTGTAGACGTCGGTCAGGACACGCCAGTCCTCGGCCTTGACGTGCGCCTCTTCGTAGAGCTCGCGCTGCGCGGCGTGCAGGGGGTTCTCGCCGGGGACGTCGAGCAGCCCGGCCGGGATCTCCCAGAGCTTGTGGCGCACGGGGTGGCGGTACTGGCGCAGGACCAGGACGCGGCCCGCGTCGTCGAGGGCGAGGACGGCGACCGATCCGGGGTGCACCTGGTAGTCACGGCGGACGACGGTTCCGTCGGGCATGACCACGTCGTCGGTGCGGACGGAGGTCTTGTTCCCCACGAAGGGCGTCTGCGTGGCCGTGACCTGCCACTCCTCGGCGGTGTCCTTGATCGTCATGTCGCCCTGTCCTCCCACACGTGCAAACAGAAACCGGGGCACGCGCCTCATGAGGCGCGCACCCCGGCAACCGTATCGCCCTTGTGCTACTTACCCGTCTTGCACTCCACGGCGGCCTTCACCAGACCCGCGAAGAGCGGGTGCGGGCGGGTCGGGCGCGAGCGCAGCTCCGGGTGCGCCTGGGTGGCGACCAGGTAGGGGTGGACCTCGCGGGGGTACTCGACGTACTCGACGAGCTTGCCGTCCGGGGACGTGCCGGAGAAGAGGATGCCCGCCTTCTTCTCCAGCTCGGCGCGGTAGGAGTTGTTCACCTCATAGCGGTGACGGTGGCGCTCCTCGACGTACTCCTTGCCGTCGTACACCTCGCGGGCGATGGAGCCCTCGGCGAGCTTCGCGGGGTACATGCCCAGGCGCATCGTGCCGCCCATGTCGCCCTCGCCGGCGACGATGTCCAGCTGCTCCGCCATGGTCGAGATGACCGGGTGGGCGGTGGCGGCGTCGAACTCCGTGGAGTTGGCGTCGGGGATGTCGGCGAGGTTGCGGGCGGCCTCGACGACGATGCACTGCAGGCCCAGGCAGATGCCGAGCAGCGGCACCTTGTTCTCGCGGGCGTACTGGATGGCGCTGACCTTGCCGTTGACGCCGCGCTCGCCGAAGCCGCCGGGGATCAGGATCGCGTCGACGTCGCCGAGCTGCTTGGCGGCGCCCGCCGGGGTCTTGCAGTCGTCGGAGGTGACCCACTTGACCTTGACGCGGGCGCGGTTGGCGAAGCCGCCGGCGCGCAGGGCCTCGGTCACCGAGAGGTAGGCGTCGGGCAGGTCGATGTACTTGCCGACCAGCGCGATGGTGACCTCGTGGTTCGGGTTGTGCACCCGGTCCAGGAGGTCCTCCCACTGGGTCCAGTTCACGTCGCGGAACGGGAGGTCCAGCTTGCGGACCACGTAGGCGTCCAGGCCCTCGGTGTGCAGGACCTTCGGGATGTCGTAGATCGACGGGGCGTCCTTGCAGGCCACGACCGCGTCCTCGTCGACGTCGCACATCAGCGAGATCTTGCGCTTGATGGCGGTCGGCACGTCACGGTCGGCGCGCAGCACGATGGCGTCCGGCTGGATACCGATGTTGCGCAGGGCCGCGACCGAGTGCTGGGTCGGCTTGGTCTTCAGCTCGCCGGACGGGCCGATGTAGGGCAGCAGCGAGATGTGCACGACGAAGACGTTGTCGCGGCCGACCTCGTGGCGGACCTGGCGGACGGTCTCCAGGAACGGCAGGGACTCGATGTCACCGACCGTGCCGCCGACCTCGGTGATGACGACGTCGACGTCCTCGGTCGCCATGCGGCGGATGCGGTGCTTGATCTCGTTCGTGATGTGCGGGATGACCTGGACCGTGTCGCCGAGGTACTCGCCGCGCCGCTCCTTGGCGATGACCTGCGAGTAGACCTGGCCGGTGGTGACGTTGGCCGTGCCGTCGAGGTCGACGTCCAGGAAGCGCTCGTAGTGGCCGATGTCCAGGTCGGTCTCGGCGCCGTCGTTCGTGACGAACACCTCTCCGTGCTGGAAGGGGTTCATCGTGCCGGGGTCGACGTTCAGGTACGGGTCGAGCTTCTGCATGGTGACCCGGAGGCCCCGCGCTTTGAGCAGCGCGCCGAGGCTCGAGGCAGTCAGACCCTTGCCGAGGGAAGAGGCGACACCCCCGGTGACGAAGATGTGCTTGGTCGTCGTGGATTTGGGCTGCATGGCCAAGAGGGGGCTCCCGTGGTCGCGGTCTGGAGGGTGCGTACCGGCGTCGTCCAAGGGGTCTGGAGGAGGTGCCGTCGCTGCGGTTCGGGGGTTCTATGACCACCGGCTCACGGGCTACCAGGGTATCAGCGACGAAGGGAGGCTGCTTCCGGCCACGCTCCGCCACGCACGTCACACGTTCCTCACCAGGTGCTCACCCGTTCGGCGCAGCCCCGATGCCGGGAGCGGCGCGCAGATCGCCGAGGTGCGTCGTATCCTGCTCGGACACTCGCTGCCGAGCCGACCGAATCAACGGCACCCACCCCCGACCGTTCTCCCGGAACACAAGGCTCGCGCAGTTCGTTTTACAGCGAAGCCTTGACCGTAGAGCGAGCGCCCCGAGAGGGCGACGTGGCCGTTTGACTGGAGATGCACGTGGCCGGGCGCATCGAGGATTACGCACTCATCGGAGACATGCAGACCGCCGCCCTGGTCTGCCGGGACGGCACAGTCGACTGGCTGTGCCTGCCCCGCTTCGACTCGCACGCCATCTTCGCCGGATTGCTCGGCACGGAGGAGCACGGATTCTGGCGTCTGGGGCCCGCTCACAGCCCCGACGCGCCCCCGCCGACAGCCGCGCGGCGCACGTACCGCGGCGACTCGCTGATCCTGGAATCCGAGTGGGACACCCCGCGCGGCACGGTTCGCGTGACCGATTTCATGCCGCCGCGCGACACGGACGCCCCCCAGCTGGTGCGGATCGTCGAGGGCGTCAGCGGCCGGGTGCCGATGCACTCCGCCCTGCGGATGCGTTTCAGCTACGGCCGCGTGGTGCCCTGGGTGCACAAGGTCGACGGGCGCACGGTGGCCGTCGCGGGACCCGACTCGGTGTGGCTCGACACGTCCGCCGAGACCTACGGCAAGGACCTGACGACGTACGCGGACTTCACGGTCTCGCCCGGTGAGCGGATCGCGTTCACCATCTCGTGGCAGCCCTCGCACAAGCAGCCCCCGGCCCCCGCCGAGCCCGAGAACGCCCTGGCGGCGACCCAGGACTTCTGGCGCGAGTGGGTCGAGCACTGCACGTACCACGGCCCGTACCGCGAGGCCGTGGTCCGCTCGCTGATCACCCTGAAGGCGTTGACGTACGCCCCGACGGGCGGCATCGTCGCGGCGCCCACGACCTCGCTGCCGGAGGACATCGGAGGCTCCCGCAACTGGGACTACCGCTACACCTGGCTGCGCGACGCCGCCATCACGCTCTCCTCGCTCCTGCGCACCGGATACCGCGAGGAGGCCCGCGCCTGGCGCGAGTGGCTCCTGCGGGCGGTGGCGGGCGACCCCGAGAACCTGCAGATCATGTACGGCATCGCGGGCGAGCGCGAACTCGGCGAGGCCGAACTCGACTGGCTGCCGGGGTACGAGGACTCGACCCCGGTCCGGGCGGGCAACGGCGCCGCGCACCAGCTCCAGCTCGACGTGTACGGCGAGGTCACCGAGGCCCTGCACCTCGCGCACATGACGGGCCTGGCCCGCAGCGACTACGCCTCGCTGCTCCAGCTCAAGCTGATCCGCTACCTGGAGTCGAACTGGGACCAGCCGGACGAGGGCATCTGGGAGGTGCGCGGCCCGCGCCGCCACTTCGTGCACTCCAAGGTGATGGTCTGGGTCGCCGTGGACCGCACGATCAAGCTCATCGAGTCCGGCGACGCGGACGGCCCCCTGGAGAAGTGGCGCGAGCTGCGCGACGACATCCACCGCGACGTCTGCGAGAAGGGCTACGACAAGGAGCGCAACACCTTCACCCAGTCGTACGGCTCCAAGGAGCTCGACGCCTCGCTGCTGCTCATCCCGCAGATGGGCTTCCTGCCGCCCGACGACAAGCGCGTGATCGGCACGATCGAGGCGATCCAGCGGGAGCTCTCGACGTCGGACGGCTTCATCCTGCGCTATCCGACGACCGGCGACGACGCGGGCGTGGACGGCCTGGAGGGTGACGAGGGCGCCTTCCTGGCCTGTTCGTTCTGGATGGCGGACGACCTGGCGATGATCGGCCGCGTCGACGAGGCCCGCAAGCTCTTCGAGAAGCTGCTCGCGCTCCGCAACGACCTGGGGCTGCTCGCCGAGGAGTGGGACCCGCGCCTGCAGCGGCAGGTCGGCAACTTCCCGCAGGCTTTCAGCCACGTGCCGCTGATCGACACGGCCCTGCGGCTCACGGCCAGCGGGGCGTACGGCGGCTAGCCCGACCCCCCCTCGGGCCCGGACGGCGACGGATTGCCCGTCGCCGTCCGCTTTTTTCTGGCTCGGGTCTTGCCCGGGGCGACGAGTTGTCGGGGTATGAGCGGAACAGATCACTCCCGTAACCGGTCGGAGATGTTCTGCGGACGTCACCGCAGGTAGCGTCCGCCCCATGGAAAGTCAGGGCACGCAGGGCACACAGGGCGGGATCACCGTGCAGCGGGCCCTGGAACTTCCGGGTCTGCGCGGCGGGCTCCCCGAGGTGGTCGCGGGCGCGGAACGGCTGCAACGCACGGTGCGGTGGGTACACGCGGGCGAGGTGCCCAACATCGCCTCGCTCCTCAAGGGCGGCGAACTGCTCCTGACCACGGGCCTCGGCCTCGGCGCACGCCCCGCCGAACAGCGCGTCTTCGTACGGAAGCTCGCCGAGCGCGGCATCGCGGCACTCGTCGTCGAGCTGGGCCCCCGCTTCACGCGGCTCCCCGCGGCGATAGTGGAGACGGCGCGCTCGGCGGGTCTGCCACTGGTGCAGCTGCATCGCGAGGTGCCCTTCGTGACGGTGACGGAGGAGGTCCACACCGAGATCGTCAACGGCCACTACGCACTGCTCCAGCGGGCCGACGAGGTCCACCGGCGCTGTACGGAGGCGCTGCTCGGCGGGGGCGGCGTCCCGCAGGTCCTCGGCGTGCTCGCGGACTTCAGCGGCAACCCGGTGTTCCTGGAGACGGCCGACGGGCAGTTGCTGTACGCCGCCGGGGCGGGCACCGAGTGCGCCGACCCCTTGCAGGTGTGGGAGGGGCTGCGGGGCCGGAGCGTCGACAGGGACGGACCGCCCGCGGGCGCGCTGCTCGTCGACGTGCCGGGCGGCGGCCCCGGATCGGGCTCGGTGCGCGCCCGGCTCGTCCTGCTCGCCGTGGAGTCCGCGCTGCTTCCTGTGCACCGGATCGCGGCGGAGCGGGCCGCGGGCTCGCTCGCGGTGGTCCTGATGCAGGCCCGGCAGGAGGAGGAGCTCGCCGCGCGCGGCCGGGGCGACTTCCTGACCGATCTGGCGGAGGGGCGGATCAAGCCCGACGACGCGCCCGCCCAGGCGCGGGTGCTCGGCTTCAAGCCCGGCGAGAGCCCGCTGCTGCCGGTCGTGATGCGGCTCGCGGACGGCCTCCCGCCCGGCGGCGGCTGGGCCGTGCTCGCGCGGGCGGTGGCGGAGGAGCTGGCGGCGGTCGGGGTGCCGGTGCTGCTCGGCGTGCGTCCGGTCGAGGGGCGCGTCCCGCTGCTCCTCGGACTCCGCTCGGAATCCGAACGCACCGCGGTGGCCGACCGCGTCGCCACCGCGCTGCGGGCGGGCGTCGAACGGGCGGGGATGCAGCGGGCCGGGGCGCTGCCGCCGGTCGTGGTGGTCGGCGTCGCGGGCGGTTGGGCGGCGGCCTCGGCGGGGCTCAGGCACGCGGCGGAGACGGCGACGGCCGCGCAGGGCTTGTCGGACCGCCCCTGGTACGACGCGCGGCGCCTGGACATCGACCTGCTGCTCTGGCGCCTGCACAACTACGACGACTCGGCGCTCGCGGCGTTCGTGGACCGCGCGATCGGCCCGCTGCGGGCCCACGACCAGCGTTCGAAGCCTCCGCTGCTGCCCACCCTGCAGACGTATCTGGCCCACGCGGGCCGCAAGGCGGAGACGGCGCGCGAGCTGCACCTGAACCGCCAGACGCTCTACAACCGCCTGGCCAGGATCAGTGAGCTCCTGGGCACCGACCTGGACGACCCGCAGACGGTGCTGGCGCTGAGCCTGGCACTGCGGGCACGGAGGCACGTCGCCTGACGTCGGCGCGCCGGCCTACAGGGCCAGCGGCTGCGTCAACTCGTCGTAGACACTGAGCACTTGCGTGACGGTCTCGTCCTCGGTCGGCCAGGTCGCGGCCTGGGCCGTTCCCTTCTCCCTGAGCCGCTCCCTGAGCCCGGGGTAGGCGAGAAGGCGGGCGACGGCGGTTCCGAGGGCTTCGGCGTCGCCGTACGGGACGAGGACCGCCGCGTCGCCGACCAGTTCGGGGATGCCGCCAACGGAGGTGGCGACGAGCGGCACGCGCGCGTGCAGGGCTTCCTGGGCGAGCACGGAGCGGGACTCCCAACTGCTGGGCAGCACCACGAGGTCGGCCGCGGCGAGCAGCTCGGGGATGTCGTCGCGCCGCCCGATGAGCCGGGCCGGCAGTCCTTCGCCCTCGATACGACGCTGCAGGGCGGCGCGTTCGGGGCCTTCGCCGGCGATGACGAGGAGCGGCAGGGGGTCGAGGTGACGCCAAGCGCGGGACGCCTCCAGGAGTACGTCGTAACCCCGCTGCCTTTCGAGCGTGCCGACCGTGACGACCAGCGGACGGTCGACGGCGCCGATCTCGGCACGGGCCTTGTGGCGCAGCCCGTCGGCCTCCTCGACCGGGTCGTACGCCGCGCGTGGCGCGGGGAACGTGACGGGGGCGAGGCGGGCGTCCCGCGCGCCCCTGCTGCGGGCGCGGTCGACGAGGTCGGAGGAGGTGCCGAGAACCACGGCGGCGGCTCTGGCGACGCGCCGCTCCAGCAGGTGCAGGAGACGGCCGCGGGCCCCTTCGGCGTGCGCGCGGGTGTGCCACGTGACGACCAGGGGGATACGGCGGCCGGTGAGGGCGAGGGCGGCGCGGAGTGCGGCATGCAGTCCGTGCGCGTGCACGAGGTCGGCGTCGGCGCAGGCGAGGCGCAGGGAGGCGACGGACGCGGGGTCGCTGCTGCGGGGTACGTGGACGTGCCGGGCGCCGGTGCCCGTCAGGTCGTATGCGCCGACCGCCTCGCTGGGCGCGCAGACAGTGACCCGCACGCCCCGCGCGGCGAGGCCCGCGGCGAGCGACCTGACGTGGGCGCTGCTGCCCGCGCTGCCGCCGCCCAGTACTTGCACGGTGTGCAACGGGGGCCGGCCGTGCGGCGACTGGCTGCTCACGTGGCTCACGTAGCCGGGGCTCCTGGGTTCGGCGTCGAGGGGGCTGCGCCAAGGATGCCAGCCCGCACGGACGTTCCGGCACCACTGAAAGGTCTCTTCCGTGTCGCGACGGGCAACTCTCTGACCCGGTTCACCCACACGGGTGAGGACAAAGGGGTTTCAACACCACGGATGTCCAGAGACCCCCGCTTCTACGCAACAGGGACACACCCCCAGGAAATAATCCGGACCCAACCCACCACCCCCGCAAGAACCACAAGACCCAACACACCAAGCCCCCGCCAGGACCACGAAACCCAATACGCCAAGGCCCCGTAAGGGGCGCGAGGAACTGCGCGACCAGCCCACAACCACCCGCACCCGCCAACGCACCACCACTGGCACCCCCACATGCGCCACCAGAGCCACCAACACGGCAACGCCAACGCCCCCAGAACGGGACACCGAGAGGCCCGACCACCGACAGAGCGCCCCGCAACGGCGGGCCCCCGGCCGACCGGGCACCGTCAGCCGTCAGTCACCCACCGCTCGCCACCCGCCACCCGCCACCCCACTGATCCCCTCACCGCACACAGCCGCAGCCACAACCGCCGCCGCGTGAGCGGCCAGCCCCACCCGCCCGTTGCCCGCGACGATCGCGGCGCCGAGCGCGGCCCCCAGCGCATGCGCCCCCGCGTCGCCGATCATGGCGCGCTCCCCCACGTCCTCCGGGAGCACGGCCCCCGCCGCCCCCACGGAGGCGGCGGCGAGAACTCCGGCGGCGCCCTCCCGCAGCAACCCCGGCGCGGCCAGCGCCACCACCGCTCCGGCGGCCCTGCCGGGGCGTACGTCCACGAGGTTGACGAAGTGCGCCGTGCCCGCGATCACCACGCCCGCGAGGATCTTGTCCACCGGCCGCTCCTTGAGCAGCGCCCCCGCGGCGAGGCCCGCAGCGGAGACGCCAAACAACTTCACGGCCCCGCTGGTCACTTCACCGCCCCGCAGGGCCCCCAGGTGAGCGCGGAAACCCCGGCGCGGATCGGCTTCGCCCGCCACGTCGTCGTACGCCCCGCAAGCCCCCGCACCGAGCACGGCGAGCGCGACGGCACCGCGGGCCCTGGCCGGCAACGCCACCGCTCCGGCCGCGGCACCAAGGGCGGCGGCCGGCCCGGCGTACAGCTCCACCGTCCGCCCCGCGTAGTTCTTCCGCTGCCAGCGACCCGCCCCGCCGGGGGCACGCGAGCGCAAGGCGGCGGTGGCCACGCGCGTGACGGCGGCTGCGGCGAGGAGGGCGGTAGAGCGTCGGGCGGGCACGCGGTCGATCATGCGGGCCAGCCTACGTTCAGCCTGCCCCAGCCTATGTTCAGCCTGTCCGGCGCTTGAGGACGAGCTCGGCGCAGCCGGTGACCAGCCACACAGCGCCCCCACTCAAGACGCCCCGCCTGAAGACGCCCCGCCCGCCCAAGGCGCCCCGCCCGCTAAACGTCCCCCCGAGCCGTCGCCAGCAACTCCTCCGCATGCGCCCGCGCGGTCTCCGAGTCCTCCTGGCCGGCCAGCATGCGGGACAGCTCCCGCACCCGGTCCTCCCCTTCGAGCACGAGAACACCGGACCGGGTCACGGATCCGTCGTTCGTCTTCTCGACGAGCAGCTGCCGGTCCGCGAACGCCGCCACCTGCGGCAGGTGCGTCACGACCACGACCTGCGCGGACTTGGCGAGCCTCGCGAGCCTGCGGCCGATCTCGACCGCGGCCTTGCCGCCGACGCCCGCGTCGACCTCGTCGAAGAGGTACGTCGGAACGGGGTCCGTGCCCGCGAAGACGACCTCGACGGCAAGCATCACGCGCGACAGCTCACCACCGGACGCGCCCTTGGCGATTGGCCGCGGCGGGGCACCCGGATGCGGGGCGAGGAGGAGCTCCACCTCGTCGACACCCGCCGGGCCGTACGCGACGAGGCGTCCGTCGACCGGCACGCCGTCCGCGCCCTCCGGCACCTCCGTGGCGGTGATGTCGATCGTCACGCGCGCGTGCGGCATCGCGAGCGAGGCCAGCTCCTCGGTGACGGCCGCCGCGAACCGCGACGCCGCCTCCTGCCGCGCGTCGGTCAACGCCTGCGCGAGCCCGGCGAGTTCCGCCCGCAGCGCGTCCCGCTCGGCGGTCAGCTCTTCGAGTCGATCGTCGTCGCCCTCGAGCTCGGTGAGCCGCGCGGCCCCCTCCTCGGCCCAGGCGAGCACGGCATCGATGTCCTCGCCGTACTTCCGGGTCAGCTGGGTCAGCGCGGCCCGCCGCTCCTCCACCGCCGCCAGACGCAGCGGATCGGCGTCGAGGTCATCGGCGTACCCGGCGAGTTCCCCGGCCACGTCGCCCAGCAGGATCCCGATCTCGCCGATCCGCTCGGCGAGCGCGGCCAGGGCGGGGTCGTGGGAGCGCACCGCATCGAGGGCGCGGTGGGCGCCCGCCACCAGCGTCGTGGCGTCGACCCCCTCCGGGTCCTCGGGGACGCCCGCGAGCGCGGCGTGCGCGGCCGTGGCGGCGGAGGCGAGGGCCTCCGCATGGCCGAGCCGCTCGGCCTCCGCGGCCAGTTCGGTGTCCTCGCCCGCGCGCGGCTCGACGCCCGCGATCTCTTCGAGGCCGAAGCGCAGCAGATCGGCTTCCTGGGCCCGTTCGCGCGCGCGCGTGGTGATCTCGTCGACCTCGGTCGTCACGGCCCGCAGCCTGCGGTACGCCGCCGTGTACTTGGCCAGCGGCACGGTGACCGCGTCGCCCGCGTACCGGTCGAGCGCCGCGCGCTGCCGGGCCGGCTTGAGCAGCCCCTGCTGGTCCGTCTGTCCGTGCACCGCCACGAGGTCGTCGGCGAGCTCGGCGAGGAGCCCCACCGGAACCGACCGCCCGCCGAGATGCGCCCGGGATCTGCCCTCCGCCGAGAGGGTACGGCTGATCAGCAACGCCCCGTCGTCGAGTTCGGCCCCCGCTTCCTCGGCGCGCACGGCAGCCGTGGCATCCGCGGGCACAGTGATCCGCCCTTCCACCACCGCGGCCTTGGCACCGATCCGCACCAGGGCGGCATCGGCACGTCCGCCGAGCAGCAGGCCAAGGCTGGTGACCACCATCGTCTTGCCCGCACCGGTCTCGCCGGTCACCGCGGTGAATCCCGGCGACAGCTCGACCACCGCGTCGTCGATGACTCCGAGCGACCGTATCCGCATCTCCTCCAACACGGACACGACCTTACGAGGTCATGGGCCCGGTGTGCGACGGCCCCTGGCCTCCTTCGCCCTTCCCGGCACGAAGACGCTGGTGGCAAAGGCGGACCGAACGGACTCTGTCACCCGCGGGGGTGGGGTTTTCCCGAGTGGGGATTACCCCGGCACGATCTTCCTGACAGCCCCCTGGTGCGGGGGTGACCCAGCACCTCACGATGATCCGTATGGGAACGGGACTGGCCCGGGCGGCGCTGCGCGCGCATCGCCCGGCCTTCGTGGGCACGGCGGTGGCGGCACTCTTCGCGCGGGCCCGCAGGCAGATCACCGAGAACGGCGTCGGTGACATGGCGCTCGTCCTGCTGATCGGTTCGATCTACATGTCGATATTCGTGATCGCGCCGACCATGGGCACTGGCCCCGCAAGGGGCGCGGGGAACTGCGCGAACGGCCAAGAACGAACCCGCACCCGCCACCGCACCGCCCCTCCAGCGAAGCGCCACCGCACCGCCCCCTCCGGCGAAGCGCCACCGCGCTACTGCGGAGCCCCCCGCCACCCCGAAACCGGCAGCGCGAACTTCGCCACCAGCCGGTCGGTGAACGACGCGTGATGCAGTCGCGCGAGCCGCACCGGCACCCCGCCCCTGCGTACCTCGACCCGCGCCCCCGGCGGCAGTTCCACGGTCCGCCGCCCGTCGCACCACAGCACCCCGTGCGACGTGTGGTGCTGGACCTCCACGGCGAGCACCGAGTCCGGCGAGGTCACCAGGGGCTTGGCGAACAGGGCGTGGGCACTGATCGGCACCATCAGGAGCGCCTCCACCTCCGGCCACACCACGGGCCCGCCCGCGGAGAAGGCGTACGCGGTGGAGCCGGTCGGCGTCGCGCACACGATGCCGTCGCAGCCGAAACCGGTGACCGGACGCCCGTCGATCTCCAGGACGACTTCCAGCATCAGCTCGGCCGACATCTTCTGCACGGCCGCTTCGTTGAGCGCCCAGTCGCGGTGCACGACATCGCCGTTGCTGTGCACGACGACGTCGATGGTCATCCGCTCCTCGACCTCGTAGGCCTTCGTCACCACCCGGTCGACGACCTTGTCGAGGTCGTCGCGCTCGGCCTCGGCGAGGAACCCGACACGGCCCAGATTCACCCCGAGCATCGGCACCCCGGAGGCCCGGGCGAACTCGGCGCCGCGCAACAGCGTGCCGTCCCCGCCGAGCACGACGAGCAGCTCACAGCCGTCGAGGCACTGGGGGGTGGCCTCCTTCACCGTGCCGACCTCGGGCGGCAGCGGCAGATCCACCGCCTCCGCCTCCAGGACGCGTACGCCGATGCCGCTGCGCAGCAGTCCCTGGACGACGAGTTCGGCACTGCGGATGGCGGCCGGCCGTCCGGTGTGCGCGAGCAGGAAAACGGTACGAGCTCGGGTCTGGGTCTCTCGGGTCTGAGTCAACGGGGCCCCTCCGCCACGGCGCGGTCAACGTCCGCCGGGTCGAGTTCGGGCGCCCCGGCACGCAGCCACAGAAAGTACTCGACATTTCCGGAAGGTCCGGGCAGCGGGCTCGCAGTCACGCCACGCACACCGAGCCCGAGCCCCCACGCCTGCCGCGCTACACCGCGTACGGCATCGGCCCGCAGCTGGACGCTGCGCACCACGCCGCCGCTGCCCAGACGCTCCTTGCCCACCTCGAACTGCGGCTTGACCATCAGGACGAGGTCCGCGTCGGGGGCCGCGCACCGCACGAGGGCGGGAAGCACCAGACCGAGCGGGATGAACGAGAGGTCACCGACGACCAGGTCGACAGGGGTGCCGTCGATGAGGTCGACCGTCAACTCCCGTACGTTCGTGCGGTCCTTGACGGTGACCCGGTCGTCGCTCTGCAGCGACCAGGCGAGCTGGCCGTAACCGACGTCCACGGCGACGACGCCCGAGGCGCCCGCGCGCAGCAGCACATCCGTGAAACCGCCGGTCGACGCGCCCGCGTCGAGCGCGCGCCGGCCCTCGACGACCAGGCCCTGCGGGACGAACGCGGCGAACGCGCCCGCCAGCTTGTGGCCGCCGCGCGACACGTAGTCGGGATCGCTCTCGTCGGTCGCGACCACGATGGCGGCGGCGGTCTCCACCTGCGTCGCGGGCTTGCTCGCGGTGTTCTTGTCGACGGTCACACGGCCCGCGGCGATCAGCTGGCTGGCGTGCTCGCGCGAGCGCGCCAGCTTCCGGCGCACCAGTTCGGCGTCGAGGCGGCGGCGTGCCACTCCTGCCACGTTCTGTTCAGCTCCTGTTGTACGGGGTCGGGTGCGGGGACGGGACCGCGGGCGCCCTCATGGGCGAGGGCACCGGCGGACCGGGGTGTGCGTCGAGCGCGGTCAGCGCGTCACGCAAGCCCCGGTGTACATCCTCGTACACCTCGATGTGGCCGTCGGTGGCGAGGTGGTCGGCATCGCCGAGACGCTCCAGGAGGCCGTCGACCCGGGCGTCTCCGGTCTGGGCACGTTCCACCCCTAGGGGCGCGGGCCCCGCAGGGTCGTACGTCTCCGCCTGCTCTTCGGCGGCCGCCTGCTCCACCGGGTCGGGCTCCACCGGCTCAGGCCCGGGGCCCGGCATCGAGTCGCTCATGCCCCGACGCTACCCCGAAGCGCTGCGGTACCGTCGATCACGATGGCGACGATCGAGGAGTGCCGCACGGCGCTCGACAAACTCAGCGACAATCTGGCGGGCGCCGAAGGCGGCGTGCGCAGCGCCGCCGCGCTCAACCGCTCGCTCAGCTGCCGCATCACCGATCTTGACGTGACCTTCACGGGCCGCCTCGAGAACGGCCGGATCACGGTGCTCGACACGCATCCCGGCCCTCCTCACGAGAAGGCCGAGATCCGGCTCACCATGACCGGCGACGATCTGGTGGCGATGGTGGACGGCGAGCTGAACTTCGCGAAGGCCTGGGCCTCCGGCCGGGTCAAGCTGGAGGCGGGCCTGCGGGACATGCTCCGCCTCAGGTCGCTGCTTTAGCGCTCGCGCCCGCAGCTTCCGTACCCTCAGCACCCGCAGCTCCCGCGCCCGCGGATCCCGCCCCGGCGGCGGACTTCTCGCGCACCCGCCGGGCGGCCGGCACCACCAGCGGCGTCCCCGTCTGCGGGTCGTCGATGATCTGGCACTCCATCCCGAAGGTGTCCCGCACCAGCTCCCTCGTGACGATGTCCGACGGCGCGCCCTCGGCGACGACCTCGCCGTCGCGCAGGGCGATGAGGTGAGTGGCGTACCGGGCCGCGTGGTTCAGGTCGTGCAGGACGGCGACGAGCGTACGGCCCTGCTCCTCGTGCAGGTCGGCGCAGAGGTCGAGCACGTCGATCTGGTGCTGGATGTCGAGGAACGTCGTCGGCTCGTCCAGGAGCAGCAGCGGGGTCTGCTGCGCGAGGGCCATCGCGATCCAGACGCGCTGGCGCTGGCCGCCCGAGAGTTCGTCGACATAGCGATCGGCCAGCTCGGCGACACCGGTCGACGCCATCGACTCGCCCACGATGCGCTCGTCCTGCGCCGACCACTGGCGCAGCAGGCCCTGGTGGGGGTAGCGCCCGCGTGCCACCAGGTCGCCCACCGTGATCCCGTCGGGCGCGATGGAGGACTGCGGGAGCAGGCCGAGGGTGCGCGCCACCTTCTTCGCCGGCATCGACTGGATGACGTTGCCGTCGAGCAGGACACGGCCGGCGGAGGGCTTGAGCATCCGGGACAGGGCGCGCAGCAGGGTCGACTTGCCGCAGGCGTTCGGGCCGACGATCACCGTGAAGGAGTTGTCGGGTATCTCCACGGACAACTTCTCCGCGATGACGCGCTGGTCGTAGCCAAGGGTCACGTCGTCCGCGACGAGCCGGTTCACTGCGGCACGCTCCTGCCTGTCGGTGCTCTCAGAGGTATGGGGGTCCGTGGGCTGCTTGTCCATGGTCGCGCGCGCCTTCATATCCGCCCCGCCTTGCGCTCGATGACCAGGAGCCACAGCAGGTAGATGCCGCCGAGCACACCGGTGACCACGCCGACGGGCAGCTGGTCGGCGCCGAAGGCCCGCTGGGAGGCCCAGTCCGCGACGATGAGCAGGGTGGCGCCCATGAACATCGCGGGCAGCAGGTTCGGTCCAGGCGAGCGGGTGAGCCGCCTGGCCAGCTGCGGCGCGGTGAGCGCGACGAAGCTGACGGGGCCCGCCGCCGCCGTGGCAGCGGCGGTGAGGAGCACGGCCGAGCCCATCAGGACGATGCGGGTGCGCTCGACGGGCACGCCGAGCGCGTACCCGACGTCGTCGCCCATCTCCAGCATCCGCAGCGGGCGGGCGTATGTCATGACGAGCGGCACGAGGATCGCGCACAGGACGAGCAGGGGCCAGACCTGTTCCCAGTCCCGGCCGTTGAGGGAGCCGGTCATCCAGACGACTGCGCGCGCGGCGTCGACGATGTCCGCCTTGGTGAGCAGATAGCCGTTGACGGCGGTGACGAAGGCGGAGACGCCGATGCCGACCAGGACGAACCGGAATCCGTGCACACCGCGCTTCCAGGCGAGCACGTAGATCGCGAAGCCGGTCACCAGACCGCCCACGAGCGCGCCGCCCGCGACCTGCACCGCACTGCCCTGGAAGAGGACGATCATGATGAGGGCGCCTGCCGTGGACCCCTGGCCGAGGCCGAGGATGTCCGGGCTGCCCAGCGGGTTGCGGGAGATGGACTGGAAGATCGCGCCGCCGAGCCCGAGCGCCGCTCCCACCAGGAGACCGACGAGGACCCGCGGCAGACGCAGGTCGTTGATGATGAACTCCTGCCCGGCGTCGCCGTTGCCGAGCAGGGTGCGTACGACGTCGGCGGTCGGGATGTAGAAGTCGCCGGTGCCGATCAGGACGACGCTCGCCACGAGCGCGGCCACGATGAGCACGGCGACGACCACGGCCGTGCGGACGTCGAGGCGGAAGCTGAGCCCGCCCCGGGTGCGTATCGCCTTCACAGCTGAGCCAGCCTCCGCCGTCGTACGAGAAAGATGAAGACCGGGGCGCCGATCAACGCGGTGATGATGCCGACCTGGAGTTCCGCGGGCCGCGCCACGATGCGTCCGACGACGTCGGCGCCGAGCAGAAGCACCGGCGAGAGGATCGCGGCGTACGGCAGGATCCAGCGCATGTCGGGCCCGGTGAAGGAGCGCACGACGTGCGGCACCATCAGGCCGACGAACATGATGGGCCCGCAGGCGGCGGTCGCGGCCCCGCAGAGCAGGGTCGCGGCGGCCATGGACAGGGCGCGGGTGCGGTTCAGGTGCGCGCCGAGCGCGCGGGCGGTGTCGTCCCCCATCGCCATGGCGTTGAGCGGCCGGGCGAGGCCGAGGGCGAGCACGATGCCGATCACGAGGAAGGGCAGGACCTGCAGGATGGTCTCGTTCTTCGCCGAGGCGAGGGAGCCGACCGTCCAGAAGCGCATTTTGTTGAGCGCGGCGTTGTCCGTGATCATCACGGCCTGCAGATAGCCGTAGAGCGCGGCGCTCAGCGCGGTTCCGGCGAGCGCGAGCCGTATGGGCGTCGCGTTGCGGGTCCCGCCGAGCGCGTAGACGGCGGCGCCGACCACGGCCGCCCCGAAGAAGGCGAACCACACATAGCCGCTCAGCGAAGTGACGCCGAAAAAGCTGATGGCGGTGACGACGGCGGCCGATGCCCCGAGGTTGATGCCGAGCAGTCCGGGGTCGGCCAGCGGGTTGCGCGTCAGTGCCTGCAGTACGGCGCCCGCGAGGCCGAGTGCCACGCCGACGAGCACGCCGAGCAGCGTGCGCGAGAGCCGCTCTCCGACGACGACATCGCCGTACGTCCCGGTGTCCTGGAAAAGCCCGTGCCAGACCTGGTCCAGGGGCATCTGTTTCGCGCCGACCGCGATGCTCGCCACGACGACGAGCAGCAGCACGCAGAACGAGACGAGGAGCCCGGCGCTGCGTATCGCGCGGCGTTTGGGAGGCGCGGGTGTGGTCTCCGCGCTGGCTTCGGGGGGACTGTCGACCAACACCAGGTTAGGTTAGCCTACCCTCGCACTCGACTTCGACGAGAGAAGCACCACCTATGCGCGCCCGCCGCCCGATACCTCCCGCTCTCTGCCGTCGTGTCGTGCTCGGCGCGGACGGCGTCCTCGCCGTCGGCGGGCCCCTGACAGCATGCGGCGCGAACGACGATGACGCAAAGTCGTCAGCAGCCGTCGCCAGAGCGAAGAAGGCGGCAGCCTGATGACCACCACCCGCCGCTCCCTGTCCGGCAGAGGCGTGGCCCGCGCGAACACGCCCGGCACCGGCATGTCCCGCCGCGGCCTGCTCGCTTCCGGCGGGGCCCTCGGTCTCGGAGCCCTGCTCACCGCCTGCGGAGGCGACGAGAAGTCCGCGAAGGACGCGGGATCCAAGCCCTGGAGCTTCAAGGACGACCGCGGCAAGACCGCCGAGGTGAAGCACACCCCGAAGAACATCGTGGCCTTCGTCAGCACGGCCGCAGCCCTGCACGACTACGGCGTCTCCTGCACCGGCATCTTCGGCCCCTCCAAGCCGGTGGCCGGCAAGCCCAACCCGCAGGCCGGCGATCTCGATGTCGGCAAACTGACGAGCCTGGGCGAGTCCTGGGGCCAGTTCAGCATCGAGAAGTACGCGAGCCTCAAGCCCGACCTGCTGATCAGCAACATGTTCCCGCCGCCCGCCCTCTGGTTCGTCCCGGAGGAAAGCGCCGAGAAGATCGAGTCCCTGGCCCCCACCGTCGGGATCAAGGGCGCCCGCACCTCGCTCCTGGACCCGCTGAAGCGCTATACCGAGCTCGCGGAGTCGCTCGGCGGAGACCTGGGGACGGAGCAGGTACGGGCCGCCAAGGCCCGCTTCGACAAGGCCGAACGCGCCCTGCGCAAGGCGGCGAAGGACGCGAAGGCCAGGGGTGGCCTGAAGGTCCTCGCGATGACGGGTGACGCCGACCAGTTCTACGTCGCCGTGCCGGACTCCTACTGCGACCTCAACTACTTCAAGGATCTCGGCGTCGAGTTCGTCGAGGGCAAGAAGAGCGACGAATGGGGCTTCTGGGAGTTCCTGAGCTGGGAGAACGCCGACAAGTACCACGCCGACCTCATCATGATCGACAACCGTTCGAGCGCGCTGCCGCCCGAGCAGCTCGCGAAGAAACCCACCTGGAAGCTGCTCCCCGCCGTCAAGGCCGGCCAGACCGTCCCCTGGTCCATGGAGGAGCGCTACAGCTACGCCGGTTACGCCCCCGTGCTCGAACAACTCGCCACCGCCATCGAGAAGTCGAAGAGGCTCACCTGATGACCGCGTCCCCGTACCACTTCTTCGATTGCCGCGTACTGCGCACCGAGTACGTCACCCCGGCCATGATCCGGGTGGCTCTCGGCGGCGCCGGCCTGGAGCGGATGGCCTCCGCGGGCCGTGACCAGCGCATCAAGATATTCCTGCCGCATCCGGGCCAGGACGCCCCGGTCATGCCGGACACGTCGGGCGACGCGGCCAACTGGTACGCCGACTGGTGCGCCCTCGACCCCGACGTCCGCGGCATCATGCGTACCTACACCACGCGTGAACTGCGCCGCGACCCGGACGAGTTGATCGTCGACTTCGCCGTCCACGGCCCGGCCCCCTCGCCCTCCGACGGCCCGGCCACCAGCTGGGCGCGGAACGCCGGGCCCGGCGACCGGATCGGCGTGCTCGCCCCGCTCGACGAGGAGAACGGCGCGTACGAGTTCAGGCCGCCGCAGGACACCGACTGGGTGCTCCTGGCCGCCGACGAGTCGGCGCTCCCGGCAGTGGCGGCCATCCTCGAAACGCTCCCGCCCGCCACGCCGGCCCGCGTCTGGATCGAGGTCCATGACCTGGCGGACAAGCAGGAGCTGCGGACAAAGGCTGAGGCCGAGATCACCTGGCTCACGGAGGAAGGCGGCACCCCGGCGGCGATCCAAGCCGCGGAGCTGCCCCCGGGCACCCCGTACTCCTGGGTCGCGGGCGAGTCCGCCACGGTCAAGACGGTCCGCCGCCACCTGGTCCGCGACCGCGCCTTCGACCGCAAGCGCATCTGCTTCTCCGGCTACTGGCGCAAGGGCACCACCACGGACGAACTGATAGACCGCAACGAAACAGCCTGACCCTCCCCCTCTGCCGGAACCCCGGCCCACCCACGGGCTGGGGCTCCCCCCAAAGAGATCCGGCAGCCAAATGCCGCGACGAACGACGGAGCGAGCCACGCGAGTGCGCACGGCAACCGCCCGAAAGCGGCGCCGGACCGCACCCGAGGCCAGCCCCCACCAGCAAGCGGCACACAGCCGACCGCAACACCCAACGGCAAGCAGCACCCAGCCGAGCGCAGCACCCAACGGCAAGCGGCACCCAGCCGAGCGCGACACCCGACTGCGAGCGGCACCCAGCCAAGGACAGCTCCTAACGGCAAGCATCACCCAGCCGACCGCAGCACGCGACGGCAAGCAGCACCCAGCCGAGGACAGCCCCCAGCCGACCGCCCCGCGGCTGCCAACCGAGCAAGACGCCCAGCCGACCGCATCCCCCGCCCGCCGCTAGCCACCGGCGCTCAGTCGGCCTCGTCCGCCCTCCGCCGACAGGGCTGACGCCCGGCCGACAGCTGCTGACGCCCGACCGACCACATCCGCCCCCGCCGACAGCCACCAACGCCCAGCCGGCCGCACTAGCCCCCGCCGACAACCACCGACGCCCAGCCGACCCCCGCCAATCCCCGCCGCCCCCGAGCTAAAGCCCCAACCGAGTCAACGCCTTCTCCCCGTCAAGCGCGCACTTCCCCTCCCCCGCATCCGTCCACGCCGCCGCGCACAGCGCCCGCAGTCCGTCCATGGCGTCACCCTCGCCGTCGAGGACCAGCTCGTGCCCCCGCGCCGACGCCGTCCAGCCCCCGCAGCCGAAGCCGCCCTCCCCCGGGGTCACCTCCGGCTGGCCGGTGAGCATGCCGCGCAGGTCCGCGTCCACGTAAGTGGGCCGGTGCTCCGGCGGCGCCGCGAGCAGCTGCGCGCCGTCCGTGACCCCGGTCAGGACGAGCAGCGAGTCCACCTCGCCGTTGAACGCACCCTCGATGTCCGTGTCGAGCCGGTCCCCCACTACCAGCGGCCGCTCGGCGCCGGTCCGCAGGATCGTCTCGCGGTGCATCGGAGGCAGCGGCTTGCCCGCCACCTGCGGCTCCGCGCCCGTCGCGATGCGTACGACCTCCACGGCCGCACCATTGCCGGGCGCGATGCCACGCGCGCCGGGAATCGTCAGGTCCGTGTTGGACGCGAACCACGGCACACCCCGCGCGATCGCGAAACAGGCCTCGGCAAACCGCCCCCACGCCATATCGGGCCCTCCGTACCCCTGCACGACCGCCACCGGCCCGTCGTCCGCCGAGTCGACCGGCTCGAGCCCCCGCTCCCGCAGCGCGACCCGCAGCCCCTCCCCGCCGATCACAAGGACCCGCGCCCCCGCCGGTACTTGCTCGCTCACAAGCCGCGCCGCCGCCTGGGCGGACGTGATGACGTCCGC
The DNA here is from genome assembly GCF_014649775.1 of Streptomyces longisporoflavus. Classification (GTDB taxonomy): domain Bacteria; phylum Actinomycetota; class Actinomycetes; order Streptomycetales; family Streptomycetaceae; genus Streptomyces; species Streptomyces longisporoflavus. Next base: position 363,897 of record NZ_BMTR01000009.1, read on the forward strand.
GGCCCCGGTCGGGATGCCGAGCTCCGACAAATGCGCGGCCACCGCGTCCGGCGTACGCAGCGCGTTGTTCGTGACGTACGCGAGATGCATGCCACCGGAGCGCGCCTTGCCGAGCGACTCGACGGCATGCGCGATCGCCTGCCCGCCCGCGTACACCACGCCGTCCAGGTCGAGCAGCGCCGTGTCATACGCCTCGCTCAGCACATTCCGGCTGCCTTCGGGCCGCGTCCTGACGGTCTGGCTCATTACGCATCGCTCCTCGATCGATCCCACTCCCCCGATCATCGCTCATGCCACTGACACACATACGATGCAGCAATGAACACAGCGGGTCATACCGACGACCAGGGCCTCGACCTGACCCCGTTCCGAGGCGTGCGTTACATCCCCGAACGGGTCGGCAGTCTTGCCGCGGTGACGTCCCCTCCGTACGACGTGGTCGTACGGCCCGACGGCCTGCTCCACCTGGAATCCGCCGACCCGCACAACATCGTCCGGCTGATCCTCCCCCAGGCCACCACACCGGCGGCCCGCAACGAACAGGCAGCCGAAACCCTGCACTCCTGGCTCTCCGAGGGCATCCTCGCCCCCGACCCGGAGCCCGGCTTCTACGTCTACGAACAGCGCGACGCCGACATCCTCCAGCGCGGCGTCATCGGCGCACTGCGCCTCTCCGAGCGGGCGGAAGGCGTCGTCCTGCCCCACGAGGGCGTCATGCCCCACGTCGTGGAGGACCGGGCGGGCCTGATGCGCGCGACGAGCGCCAACCTCGAACCGCTGCTCCTGACGTACCGCTCGAACGGAGCCCCCGAGGGCGCGACCGCCGTCATCGAACGCACCGCGCTGACCGAGCCCCTCCTGTCGACGACCACGGAGGACGGCTTCAGCCACCGACTCTGGGCGGTGACCGACCCCTCCGACCTCGCCGAGATCCGGTCAGATCTCGCCCACCACCAAGCGTTGATCGCGGACGGCCACCACCGCTGGGCGACGTATCTCCGGCTGCGCTCCGAACACCCGTCGTCCAGCCCCTGGGACCACGGCCTGGTGCTCCTGGTGGACACCGCGCGCTACCCCCTCCGGGTCCGCGCCATCCACCGCTACCTGCACCGCCTCCCGGTTCCGGACGCACTCGCGGCCCTCGCGGACTCCTTCCGCGTACGCACCGTCGAAGGCCCCCTTCCCCGCGCCCTCGACGCCCTGGCCGAGGCCGCGGCCGAAGGCAACGCCTTCCTCCTCGCGGGCGACGGCGCCTTCCACCTCATCGACCGCCCGTCCCCGGACCTCCTCGCCCGGACGGTCCCGGCCGACCCCCCTGAGGCCTGGCGCAACCTGGACGCTACGGTCCTGCACTCCACGCTCCTGGACCACATATGGAAGATCCCGGACGCCCCGGAGCACATCGCGTACATCCACGACACCGCGGCGACCGTGGAAAAGGCGGAACGCGACGGCGGCACGGCCGTCCTCATGCACCCGGTCCGCGAAGAGGTCGTACGCGACCTGGCCCGCCAGGGCGTCACGATGCCCCGCAAGTCCACGTCCTTCGGCCCCAAGCCGGCATCGGGCCTGGTCCTGCGCACCCTGGATCTCTGAAACCCGCACAGACGACACAACGACAAAAGGGCGGGACCCCGGTGAGGGTCCCGCCCTTTGCCCGCGACTAAGTCAGCACTCAGGCCTTGCGGTCTTCCTCGCCGTCATCGTCATCGTCATCAGCGTCCTGGACGTCCTGCTCACCCTGGTCCTGTCGTACGGGAGTGACGTCGTCGTCCATGGACTTCTCGTCCGGCATCGCGGCGTCGTCCTCTGCCATCACGTCGACGAACGCGACACCGTCAAGCTCGGCGAGGCGGTCCGACGCGTCGGTGCTGCCGTCCTTGTCGGACTCGATGACCTTCGCGAACCACTCGCGTGCCTCGTCCTCACGGCCCGCGGCGAGCAGCGCGTCGGCGTACGCGTAGCGCAGCCGCGCGGTCCACGGCTGGACGGAGTTCGACGCCAGCTCGGGACCCTGCAGGGTCACGATGGCGGCATCGATCTGCCCAAGGTCCTGACGGGCACCGGCGGCGACGAGGCGCATCTCGACCTGCCCCGGCTTGTCCAGCTTCTGCACCTCGGGCGCACCGGCCATGTCCAGCGCCTTCTCGGGCCGGCCAAGACCGCGCTCGCAGTCCGCCATGACCGGCCAGAGCTCGACGCTGCCGGTCATCCGCCGGGCGGCCCGGAACTCGCCGAGCGCCTCGTTGTAGTTCTGCGTCGCGTAGGCGGCGAAGCCCGCGGCCTCTCGTACGGCGGCGACGCGCGAGGCGAGCCGCAGTGCGATCCGCGAGTACGCGTAGGCCTGCTCGGGGTCCTCGTCGATGAGGTTGGCGACCATCACCAGGTTCCTGGCGACGTCCTCCGCGAGCCCCTTGGGAAGGCTCTGCAGCTCCTGCTGCACGTCCTTGTCGATCTCGTGCCCCGTGACGTCATCCGGGATCGGCAGCCGCTTGATGGGCTCGCGGTCACGGTCGTCACGTCCGCGGTAGCCACCACGGTCGCCGTCACGCCGGTCATCGCGCCCACGGAACCCGCCGGGCCGCCCGCCCCGGTCGTCACGCCGCGGCCCACGGTCATCACGCCCACCGCGGTACCCACCGCCGCCGCCACGATTGTCGTCACGACGGAACCCACCACGGTCGCCGCCGCGATCGCCACCACGCTCATCACGCCGGAAGCCCCCGCGGTCACCGCCACGATCATCACGGCGGTCGTCACGACGGAACCCACCCCGGTCACCGCCACCGGGACGGTCGCCACCACGGGGCCGGTCGTCACGCCGGTCATCGCGACGGAACCCGCCACGGTCACCACTGCGGTCGCCACCGCGGTCATCCCTGCGGTCATCGCGACGGAACCCACCACGGTCACCGCCACCACGGTTGTCCTCACGCCGGTCATCACGGCGGAATCCCGGACGATCGCCGTCACGTCGGAACCCGGGACGCTCGCCGCCGCCACGGTTGTCGTCACGGCGGAAACCGCCGCGGTCGCCACCACGGTTGTCGTCACGCCGGTCATCGCGACGGAAGCCGCCACGGTCACCATCACGCCGATCGTCCCGGCGCGGAGCACCGGAAGTCGAGCGGTCATCACGGCGGAACTGAGGGCGGTCGCCGTCACGCCGGTCATCCCGACGCGGGCCGCCGGAGGTCGAGCGGTCATCGCGACGGAACGGGGGACGCCCACCCCCGCTGCGGTCATCACGGCCGCGGAAGCCGCCACCGCCGCCACGGTTGTCGTCACGGCGGAATCCACCGCGGTCGCCACCACGGTTGTCGTCACGCCGGTCATCGCGACGGAAGCCGCCACGGTCACCATCACGCCGATCGTCCCGGCGCGGGGCACCAGAGCTCGAGCGGTCATCGCGACGGAACTGGGGGCGGTCGCCACCGCGGTCGTCACGACGGAAGCCGCCGCGCTCCCCACCACGGTCGTTGTCCCGTCGCGGGCCGCCCCGGTCTCGGTCGTCACGGCGGGGGCCGCCGGAGGTCGAGCGGTCGTCACGGCGGAACGGGGGACGCCCGCCGCCGCTGCGGTCACTGTCGCGACGCGGTGCGCCGCCACGGTATCCGCCCCGGTCGCCACCGTCCCGGCTGCGCTGCCCGCGCTCCGGTCGCTCGTCGGGAGAGTTGGTGGACATCGGTGACTCCTCGTCTTCGGTACCGCAGTCATTCTCGCGCAGCCGGGTAGCCGGCGCGCTTCGACAAAAACAAAAAAGGACCCTTGGTCCCAGCGTGGACGCTGGGACCAAGGGTCCTCCAAAGATTGTTCGGCGGCGTCCTACTCTCCCACAGGGTCCCCCCTGCAGTACCATCGGCGCTATGAGGCTTAGCTTCCGGGTTCGGAATGTAACCGGGCGTTTCCCTCATGCTATGACCACCGAAACCCTATGAAATATCCCGCCGCAAAGCGGGATCTCAAACAGGGCAGCGAACAAGCACACTCTTCAATTAAGTGGTGTAGCCGTTCAGCCGACACAACTGTTCGTTGTTTCAGAACTAACACAGTGGACGCGAGCAACTGAGGACAAGCCCTCGGCCTATTAGTACCAGTCACCTCCACC
>NZ_BMTR01000010.1 GCF_014649775.1 Streptomyces longisporoflavus
GCAAGGCCAAATCATCCCAACCCCGACAGGGGCGCCTTGACGAAGGACATAGAGGCACCCCCCCTACCGCCCCGCCCCCAACGCCCCCCTCTGCGGCACGACGCTCCCCGTAGGGACGGCGCGCTGGCGGGCAGGGGTGCCGGTCCAGCAGGTGCCTCTGCGGGACAGCAGGCGGCGTAGCCACAGCTCCGTGGAGACCAGGTCCGCCAGGCCGTCCAGGGGCAGGGGCTCGCCCTCCGAGGCCGCGCGCAGCGCCTTGCGGACCACGCGCGCCTCCACCAGGCCCGCCTGCGCGAGCAAGGGCGTGTCGAAGAGGGACAGCAGGTCGTCGAGGGAGACCCGCAGACCGGTGCGGGCGGCGGCGGCGGACGACGCGTGCGACGGGGCGCCCCAGCCGGGCGGCAGTTCGGCCACGCCGGCGCCCTCCAGGACCGTACGCAGGATCGCCGCGCGGGCTCCCGGCTGGACGCGCATGGCCACGGGGAGCGCACGGCAGGCCCGGACCACCTGGTTGTCTAGGAACGGCGCGTGCAGGCGCTGGAAGCGGACCTCGGCGGCCTGTTCGAGGACGCGCAGGTCGGCGGCGTGCCGGGCGAGCGCCGCGCGGGCGCGGAACTCTCCGGGGCGCTGGCCGGGTCCGGCGCCGGGCCGGCCGGTCGTGTCATGGAGGCGAACCGATACTTCTGCCAGCGCCTCGCCCGTCAGCCAGCGGGCGGCCGGCCCCGGCCGCGCCCACGCCAGGGCGGCCATCGACGCGCCCACCGCCCCGCCGGGCTCGTCGAAGCGCCGCTGGAGAAGACGGTCGGCGAGCGAATCGACGCCCGCGCGGTAGGACATCCGGGAGAGCTTGCGCGCGGCGCCGTACACGCGCGCGGGAACCATGACGGAGCCCGCGGCGGAGCCGTCCGCCTTCGCCAAGGCCGCCACGGGGCGCACCAGATGGCGCCGTCTGCGGTCCATCAGGAGGTCGGCGAGGCGGGCCGGATGCGCGTCGAGGACCTGCCGCGCGCCGTACCCCGTGAAGTGGTCCGCGCTCCCCGAGGAGAGCCGCGCACGGTGGCGCTGGGCCGTGACGAGGGTGGCGCTCGGCTCGTCCGTCAGAGGGCCGTCCAAGTCCGCGTACGGGAGGGCTTCTTCGCCCGCGGCGACCACCACGTGGTGCAGACGGGGGTTTGCCGCGATGGCGCCCGCCCGTTCGAGCTCGGCCTCGCGGCCGTTGATCGCGAGGTCGTTGAAGGTGACGGCGAGGAGCCGCTCCCCCGCGCCCGTGCCGTGGCCGAGGACCGTACCGGGCATCCCCGGAAGGCCCGCCGCGAGCAGCGCGAGGGTGCCGGACGCGGGCCCTCCGGAGAGGTCGGCGCCGATGCCGGGCACCGGCATCCCGCGTGCCGCGCGCCGCTCGGCGGGGCCCATGCCGGGCACGGGGCCGGGGTCGACGCCGGTCGCTCCGGGGACGTGCCGCGGGGCGCCGAGCCGGGTGCGTACCGCCTCCACGAGGGCGTCCCGGACGCCGTCCACGGCGGTGGTCGCGTCGGCGGCGGGCGCGGCGACCGCGAGGGACGCCACGTGTTCGTACCCCGCGATCTCCCGTGCGCCCGCGCGCAGGATCAGCGCATGCCCCGGTGGCACGCGCCGCACGCCCTGGTAGGGCGTCGAGTCGTGCAGCGCCTCCGGCACGTCGGGAGCGGCGAGCAGCGCCGCGAGGTGGCCGATGTCGAGGTGGGCCTCGATGAGGTCGGCAAGGGGCAGCGCGGCGGTCGCGAAGGCCGTGCCGTCGGCCCAGGGGGTGTAGAAGACCGGGCGCGCGCCCGCCAGGTCGCCGGCGATCATGACGCGGCGCCCGACCTGGACGACCGCGGTATAGCTGCCGGGCCATGCGGTCAGGTGCCGCAACGCGCCCCCGCGTGCCGCGAACAGGCCGACCCGCAGCTCCTCGTCGCTCGCGCCGCAGGTGCCGAGGACCGCGATGCGCGTCTGCTCGTCGGCCTTCACCGTCCGCACCTCGTCGGCGCGCCAGTCGCCGACGGCCCAGAGCGGATCGGGGTCCCCCCACAGGAGTTGGGAGCCCACGGGGTGCACGGTCTCGCCGTTCTCACCGGTGGCTCCGGCCGAGCCCACCACCGAAGCCCTCGCGGCAGTGCTGCTCCACCCCACCAACCACCGCATGTTGCCTCCACAGGCCGTGGACAACCAGTGCATCGAAGAACTGGGGTCCCATGCTGCCACGAAGGAGGCGTGCGGGAGTGGCTACGGAGGTGCTCACACTCCCCTTAATGTGTCGCCGGGGAGCGGTACTTGAAGGGCGCGACCACGCCCTTTTGCTTGACCGGGGCTGCTCCGCCCCGCCTTCCGGGACGGCGATTTTCGGCCAAATCAGCGGATGGTGCTCGCGTGCCGGAACCGTAACCGGCAACACACAGTCCGGGAGGCGTTGCCCGCCCCCCGGACTGGTCCGCCGCCCGCGGGGATGGAGGCGGCGGCGTCCCCCAGCCCGCTGACTCCAGCGCAGCGGGCCGACCCACGCACCATCTATGGAAGCGCTCCCCTTATGGCCGGTGAAGAGCGCACATGCGGGCGCACGGCCACACACCGGGAGCACACCCCGGCACTCCCGTACTTCCCTACCGGCAACAATCTCGCCATACGGAACTACGCCTCTTAACGCTTGGGATTCGGCGAACTACGCTGTGTGTGCTGATGTTTTCGCGGAGGCATATACCTGGGGGCTCGGCCAAATGCTCTTGCGGCCGATGGCCCCGGGCCACGGCGGTCGTTGTCGCGGACGCCGCTGTCCCTGGGGGAACGCAGCACGAATGCCGCGCGGTCAAGCCACTGCACGGCAGCCGTCTGTGTCGAGGGGTGGCCATGTCCAGGGAGCAACGCGGGCCGAACGAAAAGCTCGGCACCGTTCTCGCCCTCGCGGGAATCAGCAACGCCGGACTCGCGCGCAGGGTCAACGACCTCGGCGCCCAACGCGGGTTGACCCTTCGGTACGACAAGACGTCCGTGGCCCGGTGGGTGTCCAAGGGCATGGTGCCGCAGGGCGCCGCCCCGCACCTCATCGCCGCGGCCATCGGGCAGAAGCTCGGCCGTCCCGTCCCGCTGCACGAGATCGGGCTCGCCGACGCCGATCCTGCGCCCGAGGTGGGCCTGGCCTTCCCGCGCGACGTGGGCGCCGCGGTCAAGTCGGCGACCGAGCTCTACCGCCTCGACCTGGCGGGCAGGCGCGCGGGCAGCGGCGGCATCTGGCAGTCCCTCGCCGGCTCCTTCGCCGTGAGCGCGTACGCCACCCCGGCATCGCGCTGGCTGATAACTCCGGCCGACAGCTCGGTCGCCCGTGACGCCACGGCGGACGAGCCGCGCGAGCTGGTCCACCCCGCCGAAGGCGCCGACGGCGCGAACAGCGGCCAGCCGCTCAAGGTCGGCCACAGCGACGTGGTGAAGCTGCGGGAGGCCGCCGAGGACGCCAGGCGCTGGGACTCCAAGTACGGCGGCGGCGACTGGCGCTCGTCGATGGTCCCGGAGTGCCTGCGGGTCGAGGCGGCGCCCCTGCTGCTCGGCTCGTACTCCGACGAGGTGGGCCGCTCGCTCTTCGGGGCATCCGCCGAGCTGACGCGCCTGGCCGGCTGGATGGCCTTCGACACCGGCCAGCAGGAGGCCGCCCAGCGCTACTACATCCAGGCCCTGCGCCTGGCCCGCGCGGCGGCCGACGTGCCCTTAGGGGGGTACGTCCTCGCCTCCATGTCCCTCCAGGCGACCTACCGCGGCTTCGGCGACGAGGGCGTCGACCTCGCGCAGGCGGCCCTGGAGCGCAACCGCGGCCTGGCCACGGCACGCACGATGAGCTTCTTCCGCCTCGTCGAGGCACGCGCGCACGCGCGCGCCAACGACGCGCAGGCGGCCGGCGCGGCCCTCCGGGCGGCCGAGGGCTGGCTGGAGCGGGCGCGGGACGGCGACAACGACCCCTCGTGGCTCGGCTTCTACGGATACGACCGCTTCGCGGCGGACGCCGCCGAGTGCTATCGCGACCTGAAGGCGCCCCGCCAGGTGCGGCGCTTCACGGAGCAGGCGCTCTCACGGCCGACGGAGGAGTTCGTGCGCTCGCACGGTCTGCGGCTCGTGGTGTCGGCGGTCGCCGAGCTGGAGTCGGGGAATCTCGACGCGGCCTGCGAGCAGGGCACGCGGGCCCTTGAGGTGGCGGGGCGCATCTCGTCCGCGCGGACCACGGAGTACGTGAAGGACTTGCTGCACCGCCTGGAGCCGTACGGCGACGAGCCCAGGGTGGTGGAGCTGCGGGAGCGGGCACGGCCGCTGCTGATGGCGCCCGCGTAATTAGTCCTCGTGCACCGCCGGGACGGCGACAGCTCTTACGCCCCTTGTAACCCCGTGGTCCTCGCCGGGTTTGGAGGCGTTGTCAGTGGCGCAGTGCACTATCGGTGTGGGAGGTGATGCGGGATGGTCCGAGCGGTCACGTACGACTGCGATGTGCTGGTGATCGGCGGCGGGATCGTCGGTCTCTCGACGGCGTACGCCATCACGCGCGCCGCGCCGGGGACGCGGGTCACCGTCCTGGAGAAGGAGCCGGGCCCCGCCCGGCACCAGACGGGACGCAACAGCGGAGTGATCCACAGCGGGATCTACTACCGCCCGGGCTCCCTCAAGGCGCGGTACGCGGTGCGGGGCGCCGCCGAGATGGTCAAGTTCTGCGCGGAGTACGGCATCGCGCACGAGGTCACCGGCAAGCTGATCGTCGCCACGGAGCGCGCCGAGCTGACCCGCCTGCACGCCCTCGTCCAGCGCGGCCGGGAGAACGGCATCCCGGTGCGGGAGCTGGGCCCCGCCCAGATCGCGGAGTACGAACCCGAGGTCCGGGGCCTCGCCGCGATCCAGGTCGGGACGACCGGCATATGTGACTACGGCTCGGTGGCGGGGCGGCTCGCGGACGCTTCGGGGGCAGAGGTCCGTTACGGGTCGGAGGTCGTCCGCATCGACCGACGCGCGGCGCTCGGGGTGGCCGTTCGTACGGCCGACGGTTCGGTGGTGCGGGGGAAGGTCCTGGTCAACTGCGCCGGACTGCACTGCGACCGGGTCGCGATGCTGGCCGGTGACGACCCCGGTATGCGGATCGTGCCCTTCCGGGGCGAGTACTTCGATCTGACGCGGCCCGACCTGGTGCGGGGCCTGGTGTATCCGGTGCCGGACCCGGCTTTCCCCTTTCTGGGGGTGCATCTGACGCGGGGCATCGGTGGCGGGGTCCACGTGGGGCCCAACGCGGTGCCGGCGCTGGCCCGTGAGGGGTACGGCTGGGATGTCGTGCGGCCCCGCGAGCTGGCGGGCACGGTGAGCTGGCCGGGCGCCTGGCGGATGGCCGGGCGGCACTGGCGGTACGGGGCGGGGGAGGTCCGGCGCTCCTTCTCCAAGAGCGCCTTCACCACCGCGGTGCGCAGGCTGCTGCCCGCGGTGACCTCGGATGATCTGGTGCCGGCGGCTGCGGGGGTGCGGGCGCAGGCCGTTCTGCGGGACGGGACGCTGGTGGACGACTTCCTCATCCGGGAGGGGGCGCGGGCGGTGCACGTCCTCAATGCGCCCTCGCCCGCGGCTACGGCTTCTCTCCCCATCGGCAGGGCTGTGGCTCGGCGGGTGCTGGCGCTGCTGTAGGGGCGGTCCCTGCGGGGCGATCCCCGGCCTCAAAACGCCGGCCGGGCTATACCCGGCCCGTCCGGTGATTGAGGACGAACTCGGCGAAGCCGGTGATCAGCGCCGGCCAAGGCCCCCGGGCCAGAGCGGGTTTTCGGGAAGGGGCGGGGTTGGGGACTAAAATTCCCCCACTGTGTCTGAGCCGAACGCCGCCCCCGAGCGCCCCCACGCCCCCCGCCCGAAGAGCGAGCCCCGTTTCCCCGACGGCCCCTCGCCCGACCCGGCCGGGTCGCACTTCGAGCGGCGGATCCGCAGCTTCCAGCCCCGCAGGAGCCGCGTCACCACAAGCCAGGCGGACGCGCTCCAGCGGCTCTGGCCCAAGTGGGGCCTGGACATCGACGGCAAGCGCGTACTCGACCTGGCCGAGATGTTCCGCACCGGACAAGGCGAGCGTCCCGTCGTACTGGAGATCGGCTTCGGCATGGGCGAGGCCACCGCGCAGATGGCCGCCGACGATCCGGACACCGGCATCCTGGCGGTGGACGTACACACCCCGGGCCAGGGAAACCTCCTCGGCCTCGCCGAGCGCAACGGCCTCGACAACATCCGCGTGGCGAACGGCGACGCCGTCATCCTGCTCCGCGAAATGCTCCCGCCCGCCTCCCTCGACGGCCTCCGCGTCTACTTCCCCGACCCCTGGCCCAAGGCCCGCCACCACAAGCGCCGCATCATCCAGCCCGACTTCCTCGACCTGGTGGCGCCCCGCCTCAAGGCCGGCGCCCTGCTGCACTGCGCGACCGACTGGGAGCCGTACGCCGAGCAGATGCTTGAGGTGCTCACCGCGCACCCCGCCTTCGAGAACACGCAGGCCGACGGCGGATACGCGCCCCGCCCCTCCTTCCGCCCCCTCACCCGCTTCGAGGGCCAGGGCCTGGACAAGGGGCACGTGGTCAACGACCTGCTGTTCCGCCGCACACCCGGCCAAGAGGGCTGAGATACCGGCCACGGGACCTGAGACACCGTCGCGGCCCACCCCTGTCCCTCGTTAGGGTCAACGCGTGGCCACCCGTTCTCCGTACCCGCATCCCATGCCCCCCGACGGGCCCGCCGGGCTGCGGCACGCGCGCTGGTGGCAGCGGCGGGCGATACGCGCAGCCGCCCTGGTCACGCTGCTCGCCCTGTCCGGCCTGGTGATCCTGGCCCTGGTCCGGGAGCAGACCGGTACCGAAGGCTTCCTCGTCGGGCTCGGCCTCGCGACCCTGCCCGTGCCGCTCCTGGTGGCCGCCTTCCGCTGGCTGCAACGGGTCCAGCCGGGCCCCTGGCGGAATCTGATCTTCGCCTTCGCCTGGGGCGCCTGCGCCGCCGCCCTCATAGCCATCGTCGCGAACAGCTTCGCGACCCGCTGGATAGCCACCGCCACCGCCGACCCCACCAGCGCCGACACCCTCGGCGCGACGGTCATAGCGCCGATCGTCGAGGAGAGCGCCAAAGCCGCGGCCGTGCTGCTCGTCTTCCTCTTCCGCAGACGCGAGTTCACCGGCGTCCTCGACGGCGTGGTGATCGCCGGAGTGACCGCCACCGGCTTCGCGTTCACCGAGAACATCCTCTATCTCGGCAGCGCCTTCGGCACCGACCAGCTCAACGGCGGTACGGGGCTCGCGTCCGTGACGGCCGCGACCTTCTTCGTGCGCGTCGTGATGTCGCCCTTCGCGCACCCCCTCTTCACCGTGCTCACCGGCATCGGCTTCGGCATCGCCGCGATCGGCGCCGACCGGCAGACCTTGCGCCGCGTCCTGCTGCCGCTCCTCGGGCTCCTCCTGGCGATGGGCCTGCACGCCCTGTGGAACGGCTCTGCGAGCTTCGGGGACTACGGCTTCTTCGCCGTGTACGCGGCCTTCATGCTGCCCGCGTTCGGCCTGCTCACCTGGCTGGTGATCTGGATCAGGCAGCGGGGCCTGCGCATCGTGCGGGCCGAACTGCCCGCGTACGTCCTCGCGGGCTGGCTCACCGCGCCCGAGCCGTACGCCCTCGGCACCATGCGCGCCCGCACCCTGGCCCGCGACTACGCCTCGTACACGCAGGGCAAGGCCGCGGCACGCGCGGTCGCGGAGTACGAGGCGTACGCGACCTCTCTCGCGCTCCTGCGGCACCGGGGGCGCAAGGGGCGCGCGGGCGCCGATTTCGTCGTACGGGAGCGGGAGTTGCTGAACGCGCTGTGGGAGCGCCGCGAGGCGGCACGGCCCGCCCTGGCCTACGCGGCACGCGCGACGGCACCGGTGCTGGTACCGATGCCGCCGCCGTACGGATATCAGCAGCCGTACGGGTACCAGCAGTCGTACGGGCACCAACAGCCCTATCCACAGCAGCAGCCCCACCTGTACGGATATCCGTACGCGCGACCGGCGATGCCCTACCCCGCGTACAACCCCTACCGCGGCTAGCGGCAAGCAGCGAGCAGCGAGCGGTAAACGGCTAGGCGGAAGCCTCGGTGAGCGCCGACACCTCGGCCTCCGTCAGCTCCAGGTCCCCCACCGCCAGCAGCGCGGGCAGCTGCTCGACCGTACGGGCCGACGCGATCGGCGCCGCCACCGTCGGCTGCGCCGCGAGCCACGCCAGGGCCACGGTCGCGTGCTCGGCGCCACGGTCCTTGGCGATCGCGTCGAGCGCGGCGAGCACGCGCCGGCCGCGCTCGGTCTCCAGGTGCTTGCCCGCGCCCGCGGCCCGCGCGCTGTCGACCTGCGCGCCCGGCCGGTACTTGCCGGTCAGGAAGCCGGAGGCGAGTGCGTAGTACGGGACGGCGGCGAGCCCCGCGCGTGAGGCGACCTCCTGCAGCGAGCCCTCGTAGGTGTCGCGCGAGACGAGGTTGTAGTGCGGCTGGAGCGCGACGTAGCGCGCGAGGCCCTCGCGGTCGGAGAAGTCGAGGAACTCCTGGAGCCGCTCGGGGGATACGTTCGACGCGGCGATGGCGCGCACCTTGCCGGACGTCACCAGGTCGTCGAGCGCGCCGATGATCTCCTCGACGGAGACGGACGGGTCGTCGTAGTGCGTGTAGTAGAGGTCGATGTAGTCGGTGCGCAGACGGCGCAGCGACTCCTCGGCACCGGCCTTGATGGCGTTCGGGGACAGGCCCTTGTACTGGGGGTGGGCGCCGACCTTGGTGGCGAGCACGACGTCGGAACGGTTGCCGCGTGCCGCGAGCCAGTTGCCGATGACGGTCTCGGACTCGCCGCCCTTGTTGCCGTCCGCCCAGGCCGAGTAGACGTCGGCGGTGTCGATGAAGTTGCCGCCGGCCGCGGTGTAGGCGTCGAGCACCGAGAAGGACTGGGCTTCGTCGGCCGTCCAGCCGAAGACGTTGCCGCCGAGGGCGAGCGGGAAGACCTCGAGGTCGGACGAGCCGAGCTTGCGGAGAGAAGTCATATGGGGCTCAACGCCCATAAGGATCACCGAATTCCGCGGCACCGGCGCGTAGCACCCGGATGGCGGCGGGCACGGCGAACCGGCAGCCCTGACGTCGGGGGGTTGTCGCCAGGACCGCCGGGGTTTCGGGATTGCCTCAGATCGACTGGCCCTTGCCGCGCAGCCACGCCGCCGGGTCGACACCGGTGGAGTCGCCGCCCGGGTGGACCTCCAGGTGGAGGTGGGCGCCGGTGACGTTGCCGGTCGCGCCGACGCGGCCGATGGTCTCGCCGGTGGTGACCTTCTGGCCGGCGCTGACGTTCATCGAGGACTGGTGGCAGAACCAGAGCTCGGTGCCGTCGTCGAGTTCGAGGACCGTGCGGTAGCCGTACGCCCCCGCCCAGCCGGCCTCCTTGATGGTGCCGGAGTGGATGGCCTTGATGGGCGTACCGGTCGGAGCCGCGAAGTCCAGGCCGGTGTGGTAGCCGGAGGACCACATGGAGCCGGGCTGACCGAAGGTGCCGGTGAGCGTGTACGAGGCGACGGGGAGGGTGTAGCTCTTCGCGAGCTTGGCCAGGCGCTCCGCCTCGGCCTTCTTCTTGGCCTCCGCCTCGGCCTTCTTCTTCGCGGCGGCCTTCTCGGCGGCGATCTTCTTCTCGGCCGCGGACTGCTCGGCGGCGGCCTGTTCGGCGGCCTGCTTGACGGCGGCTTCCTCGGCGGCCTTCTGGACCGCGTCGTCCGCCTGGTCCTGCTGGTTCTCCGCCTGCTCCATGATGCGCGCCCGCAGCGCCTCGCCCGCGTCCGTGGTGCCCTGCTCCGCGTCGGCGGTGCTGAGTCCCGCGGTGCTGAGCGGCGCGGCGGCAACCGTCACGCCGTTGCCCGCGGCGGCGGAGTCGGAGGATTCGTCGGAGCCGGATATCAGGGAGCCCACGCCGGGCAGCGATTCGGCCTCCGGCAGCGAGTCCGTGACGGCCGACATGTCCGGCATCTCGATGGAGACCGGGGGCTTGCCGCCCTGCGCGGTGGCTATGCCGCCCGCGCCGACGGCGGCGATGACGCCTACGCCGAGGACCGTGGAGCTGCGGGCGAGCCCGCCACCACCCCGCTTGTGGACGCGGTGCCTGCCGCGGACGGGACGGATGGACTCCTCGGTGGGGTTCCATTCCTCCCAGGAATTTTCGTCATACCCACCGAAATCGTCGTCATTCGGTACGTACGCGCCTTGGGGGGCAGGGCGGTTGGACGCCACGGGGGCGCACTCCTTTCCTTCCTTCTCGCCTACCGGGTTAGCTGACGGGTTCGGAGCAGGAAGGTCTCCTACGAACACCCGGCACGAATGCACAGATGCCCGATTCACCCCAATTAGTGGTTCCCCGGCTCCCTTTCGGGATTAGGCGCGTGCGCGCGGAGCCGCCTCGAGTGACGGCTGGGACGACCGCGCTGCGTTATCGAACGTTAATAGACAGCAGGGTCGTATTCCAAGCTGTTCCGACTGATCGTTAACGCTCGCGGCGTGTACTTATCGGGACACGAGGGTTCGGAACGGGGCGAGTTGACGCCACTTCTTCACACACCGGAGCTTCACATCTCCTTGACAGTACGTCAGTTGTTATGCGGAGTGGTGTCCTTCAGTCACGTCCGGTGACATCGATCTTTGCTGCCCCGCGTCGAGCTCCGTCAGCCGCCGTAGGGCCTCGGTGCCGAAGGCCGCCGTACCGCGAGCAGCGCCATGTCGTCGGTCGTGCCGCCCCCGGTGTGCCGCCACACTTCCTCGGTGAGCGTGGACAGGAGCGCGTCCGGGCCGTCGGGGCCGGGGAAGATGCGGCCGCCGAGCCGGGCCGCCGGATCGTAGAACTCGCCCCGCCGGTCGCGCGCTTCGGAGAGCCCGTCGGTGTAGAGCAGCAGCGTCGCCCCCGGCGGGAACTCCGTTTCGTCCGCCCGGTCCGGCCAGGCCCCCAGGTCGCCCATCCCGAGCGGCAGTGCGGGCTCGGTCGCGGACAGGACGCACAGCCGTCCGTCACCGCGCAGGAGCAGCGGGCCGGGGTGTCCGCGATTGATGAGGCGTACGCGGCCTCCGCCGTGCGGGATCTCCGCGAGGACGGCGGTGGTGAACCCCTCGAAGGCGTCGAGGCCGTCGCGCCGCATGCCCTCCCGCGCGAGCGCCCGTTCGAGGCGCTGCGCCACCGCCTCCAGCGTGGCCTCCTGCTCTGCGGCCTCCCGGAAGGCCCCGATGACGACGGCGACGGCCGCCACCGCGCCCATGCCCTTGCCCCGTACGTCGCCGACGATGACGCGTACGCCGTGCGAGGTGTCCTGCACGGCGTACAGATCGCCCCCGATGAACGCGTCGGCCTCCGCGGCCTCGTACCGCGCCGCGACGTCGAGCCCGCCGATCCGGGGGTCCGGCTGCGGCAGTACGGCGCGCTGGGCCGCCTCGGCGATGGAGCGCGCGGAGGCGAGCTGTTCGTCGCTGCGGCACACCACGCGGTTGATCAGGACGGCGAGCACGGACACGGTGAGGACCGTGAGCAGTTCGGTGACGGCTTCGACGTCGGTGGTGGTGCTGGTCTTGTAGTGCAGTACGAGGACGGTGGCGCAGGAGATCAGGCCGACCAGGGCCGTACCGAGCAGCGAGTAGAACGGGGCGGCGATGAGCGGGGCCGCGGTGAAGAGGGGCGCCGCCGTGAACGCGGCCGGGGTCGCGACGTCGTAGACGACCCCGGCGACGACGAGCAGCAGCGGAAGGGCGCGCACGAACGTCCGCTCATGCCTGACGACGGGCCCCGTGCCGGAGCCCGACCGGGGTCGCCCCTGGCCGGAACCCATGCGCGGCCCCCTGCCGGGAACTCGGCGCACGGATCTGCCCGCGCCCCCGCCGTCGCCGCTTCCTCCTCGCTGCCCCACCGGTCTCTCCCGCCGAGTTCCGCGGCCAGGACCAGATCCATGACCACGCTCGTCCAGGGTTCCCGGAGCGGCGGCGGCGGGCGACCGGTGTGGGC
This sequence comes from Streptomyces longisporoflavus, assembly GCF_014649775.1. Lineage (GTDB taxonomy): Bacteria > Actinomycetota > Actinomycetes > Streptomycetales > Streptomycetaceae > Streptomyces > Streptomyces longisporoflavus. The sequence goes on from NZ_BMTR01000010.1 coordinate 12,033, forward strand.
CGACCGGGTGGCGCCTGCGTCGCTTTCGGCACACGCGCGTCTATCACGAACGTATGCACGCACGTATGCATGCGAAAAACACCGGAGGCCCGGATCCATTACTGGATCCGGGCCTCCGGTTTTTAGTAGCGGGGACAGGATTTGAACCTGCGACCTCTGGGTTATGAGCCCAGCGAGCTACCGAGCTGCTCCACCCCGCGCCGTTGAATGCAACTCTACGCCATCAGGGGGAGTGAAAGCGAACCGGTTGATAACCCGGGGCGAACGGACCCGCCGCTCACGCGTTCTCGGTGGTTGAGGCCCACCTCGCTGTCGGGCCCCATGCCCCGCCGCACCTTGCGAGCGCGGCCAGCAACCGCTCCTTGACCTCGCCGTACAGGTCCACGCCCTGATGCCAGGCCGTCTCGGCGATGTGTGCGGTGGCGGCGAGGGAGTAGCCGGCGTGCTTGAAGTTCCGGCAGGTCTCCCGGGAGAGCCCGTCGGCGAAAGTCCGCTGCCCGAACCAGTACTTCCGGAGTTTCTCCGGGGTGTTGATGCCGCTGTTCGCGGGCGATGCGGGCAGCGGCCCGTCCGACTTCAGATAGAAGTAGGCCGGCACGCGGGTCCGGAAATGTGTGACGGCCTTCTCGAAGGACTCGTGGTCGTCGAGGAAGACCGCCATGTTGGCGGTCGCGTCGGCCATCAGGAGATCCCAGTTGCCGCTGAAGTCGGCCGCGGCGTACTTGCTGGCCCGCATCTGCTCGAACGCCGCGAGCCAGGGTTGTCTGCCCGGCGGGGCGGGCGTCCGCTGCCGGATCCGCCGCGGGCTGCCGAGACGCCGATCAGCAACGGCACGAGCACCATCACGAGAGCCCGTCGTACGGAACTCGTGCTGTACCTCCGGATCGGCCACGTTCGAGCGAGCAGCCGCACGCCGTACGCGACTACGTACGGTGTTCGCCCACGGGCTACTCTGACGAGTCTCGACGGGACCCGACGGGACCCGACGGAACCCGTAACTCGATCGATGGAGGGCGCCGTATGCCGGCGGACAACGCGGACGACAAGCAGGCCCTCTCGGTGTGGACCCGCCCCGAGCGACGGCGCCGGGAGCAGCCGGCGCTGAGCCGCGGACAGATCGTCGCCGAGGCCGTCCGGCTGCTCGACGCCGAGGGGATGGACGCCCTCAGCATGCGCAAGCTCGGCACCCGCCTCAACGCGGGCGCCACCTCGCTCTACACGCACGTGGCCAACAAGGACGAGCTGATCGAGCTGGTCGTGGACGCGGTCTACGGCGAGATGCGCGTCCCGGACCCCGCGGAGCTCGCGGCCTCCACCGACCCCGCCGGGTGGCGGACGGCCACGATCGCCTGCGCGGAGACCATCCGCTCGACGATCCTCGCCCATCCCTGGATCGTCTCCGTGCTCGGCGAGACGGGCGTGGCCCATCTCGGCCCGAACATGATGCGGCTCTCCGACGGCATGCTCGGCATGCTGGAAGCCGGCGGCTTCACCCTCGAAGAGGCCGACCGCGCGGTCACCACGCTGTTCTCGTACGTCATCGGCATGACGACCACCGAAGCGGCCTGGCTCACCTCGCTCGCCCGCAGCGGCAGGAGCGAGCAGGAGTGGGTGGAGCAACTGCGGCCCGCACTCGAAAAATCTGTCGAGGCCTACCCCCGGCTGCGCACTTTGTACGCCGCGCAGCGCGATACGCGGGCATCCGAAACCCGCGAGGACAACTTCACCTACGGCCTCAACCGCGTCCTGGACGGCCTCGCCCTGCGCAGGAAGAACGCCGCCACCGACCGGGGTTGACGCCACAGGCCCAGGTCAGAAGCTTCTGACCTGGGCCTGAGTGGTAGACCGTGTGGGACTCGAACCCACAACCAATGGATTAAAAGTCCACTGCTCTGCCAATTGAGCTAACGGTCCGTGCGGATGCACCCCCCGAGCATAGCCGGACAGGTCGCGTCGTCCGATCGGGTATCGCTTCCCGGGCCCGTCGCGCGTCCCGCGACGGGCCCGGGAGGGGCCCGGGAAGGGCCCGCTCGGGAGGCCCCACGGCTCAGTCCGTTGTGCCACCCGCGCGCAGTATCGTCACTTGCCGCTCACTGAGCGCTCCCGCGTACGCGTGTACTTCGTCGACGGCGCCGTGCAGATACTCGCCCCAGCCGTTCGTCGACGCAGCACGGCCGATGTGCAACCCGCCCGCGGCACGCCAGCTGTGACGGAACGGCGCCTTCACCGACAGCTGCCCGTTCACGTAGAGCAGGACTTCGTCGGCACCGGCGTCGTACACCACAGCCAGGTGGTGATCATCGCCGCTCGACGCCCAGTCGTTGTCCGCCGTCAGCTTCGTCGTTCCGGCTCCGGCCCGGTCCTCGTCGGCCAGGGTCAGCTCCCAGCTCTGCTGCTCCGGCGTATAGCGCAGCGTGGCAAGGCTGTTGTGCTCGCCCGGCAGCGACAGAACCGTCATCGTGCGCCCCTCCGCGGCCTGGTCCAACCGCACATGGGCCGCCAGCGAGAAGCTGTCACCGGTGTCGACGACAGGGCCGTCCGTCGCAGCGAAGTCCCCGTCGCCGTCGAGCTTCAGATGCCCCGCCCCCACCATCGGTATCTCGCCGGGTCCGCATGTCGGGTCCAAGGGGTCGCAGTCGCCGTCCTCGCGGTAGATCCGGGCGTCCCCGCCCAGCGTCATCGGCTGCCGGCCGTCGTGCTCCGGGCTTGCTCCCGCAGCCGCCTCGTCGAGCTGCCAGAACCCTTCCCGTACGGTCGCGCGCTTCCCGAGCTCCGCGGCCTCGGCCGGGACGATCACCCGGTCCCACACCTGTACGTCGGCGATCCGCCCGTCCCAGTGCCGGCCCTGGCCGTCGGCGCCGAGCGCCCGGCCTATCTGCAATCCGCCGGAACCGCCGGGAGCGGTGGCGCCCGTCGCCGTGTCGACGAGGCGCCCGTTCACATAGAGACGCGCCGTCCCCGCCACCGGGTCGTACACACCCGTCAGGTGCGCCCACTCCCCGCTCTCGGGCAGGCCGCCCTTCGCACGGACCCCGGTGCCACCGCCCGGCGCGAAGGACCAGGTCCCCTCGGCATCCGCTCCGAGGGCGAAGGCGGGCCGCTCGTCACCGTCCTGGCTGACCGCCGCCATGTCCCGGCCCGCCGCATCCGGGCGTACCCAGGCGCTGACCGCGAAGGCTCCCGTGGTGTCCAGGGCAGGAGTGCCCGACGTCAGATACGCGTCGGCCAAACCGTCCAGCTCCACCGCGGATTTCACGTCCGTACGGGACGGCCCGTCGGCGCCGAAGACCACGGACCCACCGGCTTCCGCAGGTTTGCCGCCCGCCGTGGCGTCGGCCCGGACAGAACCCGCCGGATCGGCGAGCTTCCAACGCGCGACAGGCGTACGGCCGCTGGCCACCCGGAACTGGTAACTGGTGGGTTCGCTCGCATTGCCCGCCCGGTCGATCGCCTGGACAGAGAGCCCGTGCACGCCGGACGACTCCGGCATCCAGCGCAGCTCGACCGGGTCTCCCGGTTCCTCCGGCTTCGCCGTCTGCTGCTTGCCGCCCATGAAGTTGTAGACGTACGCCACGGTGTCGTCCGACGAGGAGTCGACCGTGAACGTGCCGTACGAACCCACGCCGTCGTGCCATGACGTGGTGTCGTCCGGATACTCCGGCGAAGACACCGAAGGCTTCGCGGGCTGCTCCGTGTCGTACACGAACCCGCACTCGCCGCGGCCGCCGTCTGAGCTCCACGGCCCCCACGCCGTGCCGTCGAAGGCCCGCACGCGCCAGTCCACGTCGGTGAACGCGGGCACCTCCTCCGGGACGGTCCACCGCGCCTCGCTGCCGCTCCGGGCGGACGTCGTCCGTGCCGAGCGCACCTGTCTCTCCCCGGCCTCGTCCCGCCAGGAGACCTCGAACTCCGCGGAGACCGGCTGTGCGTCAGGGTCACGGAGCACGGCGTTCAGCTGCGGCCGGGTACGTACGTACGGTCTCTCTGTCCCGCTCGCGCATTCCTTGCCGCCAGTGGTGAGCTCGGACAGCTTCGGCTGGTCCGGCGGCCTGTTCCCGGCCGCGGCTGCCGCCCACGGCGTGACGACGACGGCCGATGACGCGAACACGACTGCCACTGCGCCGCGTACGAAGACATGACGATGCACGGGGTCCCCTCCCTCGGGTCCGGCTCCCCACCGGACCACCACCTCGATCAAGAGCTGAAGGTAACAGCACGTACTGACATCGACACGCCTCGCTCGCCCCTGCGGGCCGCGCGCGCGACGAAGGGCCCGCACGACGGTTACGTCATGCGGGCCCTTCATTCAGTTCAGCCGGTCAGGCCGGGGGCGATGTCAGCCGTTGCGCTTCCAGCGCGGCTTGTCGTCGCGGCGGCCGAAGGAGCCGGTGCCCGTGCCGGAGCGGTCGCGGTTGAACGCCGGGCGGTCGTGGCCGCCGGAGCGGGCGCCGCCTGCAGGGCGGTCGTCGCGGCGGTCACGGTTGAACGGACGGTCGCTGCCGCGGTGGCCGCCGGAGGGGCGGTCGTCGCGGCGGAAGCCGGAGCCACCGCGGTTGTCGTCACGGCGCTCGCCGCCGCGGAAGCCGCCCGAGGGACGGTCGTCACGGCGGAAGCCCGAGCCACCGCGGTTGTCGTCACGGCGGAAGCCACCGCCGCGGTTGTCGTCACGACGCTCGAAGGAACGGCCACCGCGGTCGTTGCCGCGGTCACGGTTGAAACCGCCGCCTTCGCGACGGTCGCCGCCACGGAAGCCACCGCCACGGTTGTCGTCACGACGCTCGAAAGAACGGCCGCCACGGTCGTTGCCGCGGTCACGGTTGAAACCGCCACGGTCGCCGCCTTCGCGACGGTCGCCGCCACGGAAGCCACCGCCACGGTTGTCGTCACGACGCTCGAAAGAACGGCCACCGCGGTCGTCACGGCGCTCACGCTCGTAGTTGCCGCGCTCGTCGCGCTGCGGACGGCTGTACGAGGAACGCTCCTCGCGGGCGGCGGGCTGCTCCGGAACGGAGACAGCGGCCTCGACGACGGCCTCGGCGGCGGCGGTGGCCTCGGCGACCGCGGTCTCCGGGTCCTCGCCACGCTCGCGGGCGGCGCGCGCGGTCAGGCGCGAGGCCTCCTCGCGCAGCTCCGTCGCGCGGCGCTGGGCGCGCTCCAGCTCCTTGGTGAGGTCCTTGACCTCACGCTCGGCCTGGGTCGCCGCGTTGCCCGCGGAGTCGGCCTGCACCTCGGTCATCGAGCGGGCGCCGGTGATCTCGGCGACCTCCGGGTCGAAGGTGCCGCCGCCGTTGATGATGTGGCGCGTGGCGTCGACGCCCGCGTCCTCCATCAGGCGGAAGATCTGGCGGCGCTGGTGCGGGAGCGAGAGCGAGACGACCGTGCCGCTGCGGCCGGCTCGGGCCGTACGACCCGAGCGGTGCAGGTAGTCCTTGTGGTCGCCGGCCGGGTCGACGTTCAGGACCAGGTCGATGCCGTCGACGTGGATGCCGCGCGCGGCGACGTCCGTGGCGACGAGGGCGTTGACGTAGCCCTTCTTGAAGTCCTCGAGGACGCGCGTACGGGCGCCCTGCGTCATGCCGCCGTGCAGCGCGTCGGCCTTCACGCCGGACTCGCAGAGCTGCTCGGCGATGCGGTCGGCGCCCAGCTGGGTGCGGACGAAGATGATCGTGCGGCCCTTGCGCGCGGCGATGGCGGCCGTGACGGGCGCCTTGTCGCGGGGCTTCACGATGAGGATGTGGTGCGTCATGGTCGTGACGTTGCCCTGGGCGCTGTCGACCTCGTGCGTCACCGGGTTGGTCAGGTAGCGCTTGACCAGCGTGGAGATCTCGTTCTCCATCGTGGCCGAGAACAGCATGCGCTGGCCGTCGGACGGGACCTGGTCGAGCAGCTCCGTGACCTCGGGCAGGAAGCCCAGGTCGGACATCTGGTCGGCCTCGTCGAGGACGGCGATCTGGGTGTTCTCCAGCGAGCAGGCTCCGCGGCTGATGATGTCGCGCAGACGGCCCGGAGTGGCGACGAGGATGTCGACGCCGCGCTCCAGGGCGTAGATCTGGTTGCCCATCGACGTACCGCCGCAGACGACCTTCATCTTCAGGCCGAGCACGTCGCCGTAGGGCTGGAGGGCGTCCGCGACCTGCATCGCGAGCTCACGGGTCGGGGTGAGGATGACGCCGCGGGGCTTCTTCTTCTCGGTGCGGCCGCTCTCGGCGAGGGTCGCCAGCATCGGCAGACCGAAGGAGAGCGTCTTGCCGGAGCCGGTGCGGCCACGGCCGAGGATGTCCTTGCCGGCCAGGGCGTCCGGAATGGTCGCGGCCTGGATCGGGAAGGGGTGGGTCACGCCGTTCTGGGCGAGCTTGCGGACGATGCCCTCGGGCAGACCGAGGTCGGCGAAGCTGGGGCCGGTCTTGGCCTCTTCGTCGGCAGCGTCAGCAGCGTCGGCAGCTTCGTCGGTCTTGGCCTCGGCGGCAGCCTCGGTCTCGACGACGACCTGCTCGGCGGCTTCCACGACGTCCGCGGCCTCGATGACCTCAACGGTCTCGACGGTCTCGACCGTCAGCTCGTCGGTGCCGGTCGTCTCGTTCTCGGGCAGGACGGCGTGGTCAGAATGAGAAATGGACATGCGAAATGCGAAACCTTCCGGAGTCTCGGCACGCGCCCGTCAACTCCGTGATTTCGCAATGGACCGCCTCTATGCGGTCAGCCACGGCAAGGGAGAGTACGCGCCACGCGGCGCTCTTCTTTTTCGGCGCCGGGCAAATGGGATCAAACGATCTACCACCATACGCACCCACCCCCCCATAAGGCAAACCGCGCCCTCCGGGAACCTTGGAATCCACCCCTCGGAGGCCGTCTCACCTGCGCCATATCGGGTTTCGGACAGGGCGTATCTGTTTCGGACAGAGCCGCATCCGCGCCGCTAAGCGGGCCCGGCCTCCGGTGAAGGCTCCCGCGACCCGATCTCCAACGACCGGTCGCCCAGCTGCGGACCCTGCCCCGGCTCGTGCGCCGACGAGGAGGGCTCCGGCGTGGGCTCGGGAGTCGGCGTCGGGGTGGGCTTCGGGGGATCGGGGGTCGGGGTGGGCTTCGGGCCGCCGGGGTCGCCCTGCGTGGGCGTGGGCCGCCCGCCCTTCGTCGGCGGGGCGGGGTCGTCGCCGCCCCGCGAGGCGGAAGCGGAGGCCCTGGCGGCGTCGGACCCAGACCCGCCGGACCCGTCCGAACCGGCCTTGCCCTTGCCCTTCCTGCCCTGCTTGCCGTGCTTGCCGCCCTTCGCGTCGGCCCGGCCTCCGTCATCACCGCCGGCCTCTCCGTCGCCCGGCGAGACGCCGCCGCCGTCGGGGGCGGCCGCCGCGCTGCGGCCGCCCGCGGACCGCGCGGGGTCGGGGTCGCCGCCCCCGTCGGCGCCGATGCTCATGCAGCCGGCGGTCGCCATGACCGCCACGGCCGCCGCGGTCCACCGGACAGGAACGTACAACTGGCGCACGGCCGAGCACCTCCGAGGCGCTGAGAAGCGGGGACGCCCTACCCAACTCCCTTGCCCCGCAAGAGGACACGGACCGCGACTCCGGGCCGCCGCCCGTATCCCGGCCGCCGGCCGCATCCCGGGGCGCCGTCAGCGTCCCGGCCGCCGGCCGTATCCCGCGGCGCCGTCCGCGTCCCGGCCCCCGCCCGGAGCCGTCAGCCGTACCCCAGGGCGTGCAGGCGTTCGTCGTCGATCCCGAAGTGGTGTGCGACTTCGTGGACCACGGTGATCTCCGTCTCCGCGACGACGTCCTCGCGGGACTCGCACATGCGCAGCGTCGGCCCCCGGTAGATCGTGATCCGGTCGGGCAGCACTCCCGCGTACCACTCACCCCGGTCCGTCAGCGGGGTCCCTTCGTAGAGCCCGAGGAGTTCGGGGTCCTCGGCGGGGGGTTCGTCCTCCACGAACACCGCCACGTTGTCCATCAACCGCGTCAACTCGGGAGGAATCCGGTCAAGCGCCTCGGCGACCAGTTCCTCGAACTCTTCCCGCGTCATTTCCAGCACACCCCCATTGTCGGCCACCGTCCCGCATAGCCGCCTCCTCCCCCGGGCATACCGGACCAATGGCCCGCGACTTCCGTGCGCTCGCCGCTCTCGTACGCCACTACCGCTCCCGCCACCCGCACCCGGTGAGCGAGCTCATCAGCCCTCCCCACCCCTACGGCCGCGCCGCAGGCCTGGTCGCGGTCGTCCTGTTCGGCGCCTGGCTCGGCCTGCTGATCGTCGGCAGCGTGCACGCGCCGGTCGGCCCCATGGACACCCGCATGGCGCTGCGCCCCTCGCTCACCGGCGGCACGAAGATCGACGTCTCCCCGCTCGGCGCCCTCGAACTGCGCTCGCACGTCGCCCCGATCCGCCTCGACGTGGACGTGGACCGCCTGGACCCGGTCCGCTCGCAGGCCCTGGTCGACCACCCCGAGCGGCTCTCGGGGCTCCAGGACGAGGTGGCGAGGGACGTCGGGCACGGCACGCTCGACCTGGCCGTACGCTCATGCGCCGCCGTCGTCGCCGGCGCCACGGCGCTCGGCCTCGCGGTCTACCGCCGTCCGCGCCGGGCCCTTGCGGCGGGCGGACTCGCCCTCGCGCTCCTCGCGGCGTCGGGCGCGGCGGCGTACGCGACGTGGAACCCGAAGTCGGTCCTCGAACCGAAGTTCTCCGGCCTCCTCAGCAGCGCGCCCTCGGTGGTCGGCAACGCGCGCAGCATCGTCAGCGAATTCGACGTCTACCAGCAGGAATTGGCCCGCCTCGTCACCAACGTGACGAAGCTGTACGACGCCACGTCGACGCTTCCCGCGTACCAGCCGGACCCGTCCACGATCCGCGTCCTGCACGTTTCGGACATCCACCTCAACCCGGCGAGCTGGAAGATCATCGCCTCGCTCGTCGAGCAGTACGACATCAACGTCATCGTCGACTCCGGCGACACGATGGACCACGGCAGCGCGGCGGAGAACGCGTTCCTCGACCCCATCGAGGATCTGGGGGCGCCATACGTGTGGGTCAGGGGCAACCACGACTCCCGTACGACCCAGCGCTATCTGCAGCGCATGAAGAACGTCCACGTCCTGGACGACGGCGCGGCCGTGTCGGTGGCGGGACTGCGGTTCGCCGGGACGGGCGATCCGCAGTACACACCGGACCGTTCCGAGGCGCAGGCCGAGGCCGAGGGCAACCTCTTCGAGGAGACGGCGGGCATCCGCCTCGCCTCCTCGCTGCGGGACCAGCGGGCGGCCGGCATCCCCGTCGACATCGCCGTCGCGCACAACCCCTCCGCCGCGCGGAAGACGGACGGCGAGGTGCCGCTCGTCCTCGCGGGGCACGTGCACCACCAGGAGATGGAGGTCATGGACGGCGGGACGCGGCTGCGCATCGAGGGGTCGACGGGCGGGAGCGGGCTGCGCGCGGTGGAGGGCAAGTACCCCGACCCGGTCGAGACCTCGGTCCTCTACCTGGACCGGGACACCCGGCGGCTCCAGGCGTGGGACGAGATCAGGCTGGGCGGCCTCGGGCTGACGAAGGCGGAGGTCAGCCGCCACTTGCCCAAGGAGAACCAGCCCGGCGCGACCCCGTCGCCGCCCCCGCCGAGCCGTTCGCCGGAGAGCGGTTCCCCGGCGCCCCGATAACCGTTTTGGCGATACCTCCCCGCATCCCATATGCTTCTCACGTCCCCGACGCGCTGCAAAGCGCCCAGGTGGGCCCTTAGCCCTCATCGTCTAGTGGCCCAGGACGCCGCCCTTTCAAGGCGGTAGCACGGGTTCGAATCCCGTTGGGGGCACGCAACACCTTGTGCGAGACTAGTGCTCGCACAATGCTTGGTCCTGTGGAGCAGTTTGGAGTGCTCGCCACCCTGTCAAGGTGGAGGCCGCGGGTTCAAATCCCGTCAGGACCGCTTGCGATTCCACGCGGATCGCGTGGCTGGGTAGCTCAGTTGGTACGAGCGATCGCCTGAAAAGCGATAGGTCGCCGGTTCGATCCCGGCCCCAGCCACCACTTCGAAGGCCCCGTCCGGTGGACGGGGCCTTCGCCGTTTCTCACCGTCGTCTCTTCGCCGTTTCCCGGGACCGACCACTATGCCGCCGTTAAGCCGCCGGTGCAGCCGCGTGCGCGGCGGGCTTTACGCGGCCTCCCGGATGCCGGTGACGCCACACCCAGAACACCGCACTCGCCAGCACCGCCCACCCCGTAAGCACCAGATACGGAAACGCGTGCTGGTTGCCGCCGAAGTACACCGCCGTGTGCTGCGCGTTCACCGAGGCGCCCGGCGGCAGCCACTGCCCGATGTGGCCGAGCACCGAGGGAAGCAGCGGCCACGAAACCGCGCCGCCCGACGAGGGGTTGCCCAGGAGCACCATCAGGCCCCACGTCGGAATCATCGCCCAGCGCCCGAAGAGCGTGTTGAACATCGTGAAGACCATGCCCGACGTGAACATCGTCAGCGCCAGGATCAGCCACGACTCGACGAACGGCAGGTCGAGCGCCCCCAGCCACCAGTCGACCACCGCCGCGATCACGAACCCGCCGAGCAGCGCGTAGAGGATGGTGAAGCCGATCCGCTCGGCCGGGTTGAGCCCCCGCGCGTGCACGCTCAGCTGGATCGCGCCGACGAAGCCGATGATCACCGCCGCCAGCGAGATGTAGAAGATCGCGAGCCCCCGCGGGTCGCCCTCCTGGAGCGGCTTGATGTCCTTCACCGTCACCGGCACCCCCACCTTCTCCCCGACCTTGGGCGCGGTCTCCTCCAGGACCTGGGCCACGGACGCTCCGGAGGCCCCCGAGACGTCGAAGGTCACCTTGCTGCCGGCCTCCCCGCCGTCCGGAGACACCGCGAGGATCGCGAAGACCTTCTGCTCGTCCACCGCGTGCCGCGCCGCGGCCACGCTGTCGTACTCATGGATTTCGAGGGAGGCGTTCAGCGCCTTCTCCATGCCGTCGAGGAAGGCCTTGCCCCGCGTCGCGTCCTGCGCCCCGACCACCGCCGTGGGAATGCGGTGCGGGGTCGGCTTCGCCATGGAGTACGTGTACGAACCCGCGAAGAGCCCCGCCGCCGCGGCCAGGATGAAGACCAGCACGATCGCCGGCAGGAACGGCGACTGCTTGAACGCCTCCCACCGCTCGCCCCGCGTGGGAGGCCTCCCGTGGGCGCCGTGCTGGTGATGCTCTTCATGCTCGGGCCGGACGCGCTGGTCAGACCGGCCCGGCTCCTGCTGAGGGTGAGACATATAAGCACGCTAAACCACCCAAAGCAGACTCACCCCCGCTCGGCCTCCACGGAGCGACGCCCGCGCCGACGCCACTCCCGCACCGCGAATCCCGCGCCCACCAGCGCGACCACCGCGACAAGGAGCACCGAGTCCGGCACGGCCCGGCCCACACCGCCGGCCCACCGCTCCACGGCGAACGAGTCGTCCACGTCCAGCAGCCCCGGCAGCGCCGTGGTCCCGTCGTACGCGAGGAAGAGCGCGCCCAGGGCCACGAAGAACGCCCCCGAGAGCAGCGAAGTCGTGTGCAGCTCGAAGCGGCCGATCCGGAAGGTGCGGCCCCGCAGCCAGCGCCGCCGCCCGAGGTCAAAGCGTTCCCAGAGCAGCGCGAGCACGAACAGGGGCACCGCCATCCCCAGCGCGTAGACGGCGAGCAGCAACCCTCCGTAGACGGGGCTGCCGCTCACCGCCGCGACCGTGAGCACGCTGCCGAGGATGGGGCCCGCGCAGAAGCCCGCGAGGCCGTACACCGCGCCAAGGGCGTACACGGAGACCGCCGTCGTCGGCCGGATGCGCCCCGAGAGCTCGGCCATCTTCCGCGAGGCGAACCCCATGCCCACGACCTGCAGCACGCCGAGCGCGATGATCAGCCAGCCGGCGACGAGCACCAGCTGGTCCCGGTGCCCGAAGAAGAACCGCCCGGCGACCGAGCCCGCCGCGCCGAGCGGCACGAGGGTCGTCGCGAGTCCGGCGTAGAAGATGCCGGTGCGCGCGAGCAGCCGTGAGGTCGAGTCGATCGAGTACGCGAAGAAGGCGGGGAGCAGCAGCGCGCTGCACGGGCTGATCAGGGCGAGGAGACCACCGAGGAACGCCGCGAAATACCCGACGTCGGCGGTCACTTGTCCCCCGCCCCGGACGGCTTCGCCGCCTTCGCCGCCCGCTCGATCGCCTGGTCGAAGACCTCGTCCGGCTGCGCTCCGGAGATGGGCTGCCCGTTGACCAGGAAGGACGGGGTCGACGTGGCTCCCAGGCCGTACGCCTCCTCTTGGTCCTTCTTCACCGCGGCCTTGGCGCCGGCGCTGCCCGCGTCGTCCGAGAAGCGGCCGATGTCCTTGACCCCGGCCTCCTTCGCGAGCTCCTTGAGGCGGTCGGCCCCGAAGCCCTTCTCCTTGGCGCCTTCGGCGTACGCGGCCTCGTGGAACTGCCAGAAGCGGCCCTGCCGGCCGGCGGCCCACGCACCGCGCGCGGCGGACTCGGAGTCCGCTCCGAAGATCGGGAAGTTGCGCCACTCGATGCGCAGGGTGCCGTCCTCGACGTACTTCTTCACCAGGTCCGGCTCGGTGTCACGGGCGAACTTGCCGCAGTAGCCGCACTTGAAGTCGGCGTACTCGATGAGCACGACCGGCGCGTCCTTGCGCCCCTGCGCGAGCGGGTCACCGGCGTCGCGCCGGGCGAGCTTCGCCAGCTCCGGGTAGACCCCGGCCTGCGGGTCGGCGGAGACGTCCGCGGCGGGCTCCTCCTTCGCGGTGACCGAGGAGGGCTCGTCGGGTTTGGTGGCGCTGTAGGAAGCGGCGCCGAGCAGCAGGGCGGCGACGGCCACGCCCGCTCCGATGGCGATGTTCTTCTTTTTGTTGTTGTCGCTCTTGGGCATCAGGGAGTTCTCTCTGTTCCTGTACGTAGTTGAAGGGGCCCCGGAACGGGGGCCTCTACACGCGCAGGATCGAGAGATCTACCGGAGAGGGCGGTGTGAGCGGCGGCGGCCCGCGCTCGGGTGACAGGGCAGGCACCGTCTGGCCGATGCCCCAGGCCCCGGAAGCGGCGTGGGCCTGATGCAGGGCGGGCAGCAGCTCGTACGCGGAGCTGGAGCGCGGCGGGGCGCCGGGGACCTGACCGGCGTCCTGCTGACCGCCCTTGCCGCAGCCGGGCACACCGGCGGACGCCTCGGTCTGGACCGACGCCTTGGGCTTCGCGGCCACCGGCTCCGAGGCCACCGCGGGCCCGCAGAACGCCCCGAGCACGATGAGCAGCACCCCGAGGAGGGGGCACCACGACAGACGCGCTCGGGACAACATGCCCGGAATCGTACGTGCCCGGGCGCCCCGCCCGATAAATCGGTTCGCCACCTCCGAGCGGCGGGTGAGATCCTGGACGCCGTTATGTCTACGCAGCCTGCCCTCACCCTCGACGCCCTCGCCCCCCGCCTGTCCGAGCTGTCGCTGCGCGACGAGCACCGGATCGGCCGCCGGCTCGAGGGTGCGCGCCGGATCCGCAAGCCCGAGGCCCGGGCCGCCGTCCTCGCCGAGATCGCGACGGACGTCGACAAGGCCGCGGCACGGATGGCCGAGCGGGGCAGCCGGCTGCCCAAGATCACGTATCCCGCAGAGCTGCCGGTCAGCCAGAAGAAGGACGACATCGCCGAGGCGATCCGCGACCACCAGGTCGTGATCGTCGCGGGCGAGACGGGCTCCGGAAAGACGACGCAGATCCCCAAGATCTGTATGGAGCTCGGCCGTGGCGTCCGGGGAATGATCGGGCACACCCAGCCCCGCCGTATCGCGGCCCGTACGGTCGCCGAGCGCGTGGCCGACGAGTTGGACACCCCGCTCGGCGAGGCCGTCGGCTGGAAGGTCCGCTTCACCGACCAGGTGGGCGCCGACACGTACGTGAAGCTGATGACGGACGGCATCCTGCTGGCCGAGATCCAGACGGACCGCGAGCTGCGCGCGTACGACACGATCATCATCGACGAGGCACACGAGCGGTCGCTCAACATCGACTTCCTGCTCGGCTATCTCGCCCAGCTGCTGCCCAGGCGCCCGGACCTGAAGGTCGTCATCACCTCGGCGACGATCGACCCGGAGCGGTTCTCCCGGCACTTCGGGGAAGCCCCGATCGTCGAGGTCAGCGGCCGTACGTATCCGGTCGAGGTGCGTTATCGCCCGCTCCTCGAAGAGGACTCCGACGACAGCGACCGCGATCAGATCACCGCGATCACCGACGCCGTCGAGGAGCTCCAGGGCGAGGGCAAGGGCGACATCCTCGTCTTCCTCTCCGGAGAGCGCGAGATCCGGGACACGGCTGACGCGCTGAACAAGAAGAACTACAAGTTCACCGAGGTCCTTCCCCTCTACGCCCGCCTGTCGCACGCCGAGCAGCACCGCGTGTTCCAGCGGCCCGATGCAGGAACAGTCAGACGGATCGTTCTCGCGACGAACGTCGCCGAGACCTCCCTGACCGTGCCGGGCATCAAGTACGTCATCGACCCGGGCACGGCCCGCATCTCCCGCTACAGCCACCGTACGAAGGTGCAGCGGCTGCCCATCGAGGCGATCAGCCAGGCCAGCGCCAACCAGCGCAAGGGCCGCTGCGGGCGTACGTCGGACGGCATCTGCATCCGCCTCTACTCCGAGGACGACTTCCTCTCCCGTCCCGAGTTCACGGACGCGGAGATCCTGCGCACCAACCTCGCGTCGGTCATCCTCCAGATGACGGCGGCAGGACTCGGCGAGATCGAGAAGTTCCCCTTCATCGACCCGCCGGACCACCGCAACATCCGCGACGGCGTCCAGCTCCTCCAGGAACTGGGCGCGCTCGACCCGACGCAGAAGGACCCGAAGAAACGCCTCACCGAGCAGGGCCGCAAGCTCAGCCAGCTCCCCGTCGACCCGCGCCTGGCCCGCATGGTCCTTGAGGCCGACAAGAACGGCTGCGTACGCGAGGTCATGGTGATCGCCGCCGCGCTTTCCATCCAGGACCCGCGCGAGCGCCCCGCCGAGAAACAGACGCAGGCGGACCAGCAGCACGCGCGCTTCAAGGACGAGACGTCCGACTTCCTGGCCTTCCTCAACCTGTGGCGGTACATCCGCGAGCAGCAGAAGGAGCGCGGCTCGTCCTCGTTCCGCCGGATGTGCAAGTCGGAGTACCTCAACTTCCTGCGGATCCGCGAGTGGCAGGACATCTATACGCAGCTGCGTACGGTGGCCAAGCAGCTGGGCATCCACGTCAACGAGGACGACGCTCCTGAGCAGCACGTCCACATCTCGCTCCTGTCCGGCCTGCTCTCCCACATCGGGATGAAGGACGTGAAGGAGTCGAAGGACAGCAAGGAGAAGGACCCGAAGCAGCGGGGCGGCGGGCGGAACGAATACATCGGCGCCCGTAACGCCAAGTTCGCGGTCTTCCCCGGCTCGGCACTCTTCAAGAAGCCCCCGCGGTTCATCATGTCGGCCGAGCTGGTGGAGACGTCCCGCCTGTGGGCCCGCGTCAACGCGCGGATCGAGCCCGAGTGGGTCGAGCCGCTCGCACAGCATCTCGTGAAGCGCACGTACAGCGAGCCGCACTGGGAGAAGGACCAGGCCGCGGTGATGGCGGTCGAGAA
The DNA here is from genome assembly GCF_014649775.1 of Streptomyces longisporoflavus. Lineage (GTDB taxonomy): Bacteria > Actinomycetota > Actinomycetes > Streptomycetales > Streptomycetaceae > Streptomyces > Streptomyces longisporoflavus. The sequence continues at coordinate 27,630 of NZ_BMTR01000010.1, forward strand.
GGTGACGCTGTACGGCGTCCCGATCGTCACCGACCGCAAGGTGAACTACGGCCGCATCGACCCCGAGGTCTCCCGCGACCTGTTCATCCGCAACGCCCTGGTCGAGGGCGACTGGCGTACGCACCACAAGTTCTTCGCCGCCAACCGCCGTCTGTTGACCGAGGTGGAGGAGCTTGAGCACCGCGCGAGGCGCCGCGACATCCTCGTCGACGACGAGACCCTTTTCGACTTCTACGACCAGCGGGTGCCCGCGGACGTGGTGTCCGGCGCGCACTTCGACTCCTGGTGGAAGAAGAAGCAGCGGGAAGAGCCCGAGCTGCTCGACTTCGAGCGGTCGATGCTCATCAACGAGCGCGCGGGCGACGTCTCGAAGGACGATTACCCCGATACGTGGCGTCAGGGGCCGCTCAAGTTCAAGGTGACGTACCAGTTCGAGCCGGGCGCGGACGCGGACGGCGTGACGGTGCACGTACCGCTCCAGGTCCTGAACCAGGTCACGGCGGACGGCTTCGACTGGCAGATCCCGGGCCTGCGCGAGGAGGTCGTGATCGAGCTGATCCGCTCCCTGCCGAAACCGATCCGCCGGCATTACGTCCCCGCGCCCAACTACGCGAAGGCGTTCCTGGAGCGGGCGGTCCCCCTCCAGGAGCCGCTGCACGTGACGCTGGCGCGAGAGCTCCAGCGGATGGTCGGCGTCCCCGTCTCGCCGGACGACTTCGACCTCACCCGTGTACCGGACCACCTGAAGATCACCTTCCGGATCACCGACGAGCGGCGCAAGAAGCTCGCCGAGGACAAGGACCTGGAGGCGCTGAAGCTCCAACTTCGCCCGAAGGCCCGCAAGGCCCTCTCCCAGGCCGCCGCGGCGACCGCCGAACGGAGCGGGGGCGCGGCCGTCGAACGGTCCGGCCTCACGGACTGGTCCATCGGCACCCTCAGCCGCGTCTTCGAGACGCGCCGCGCGGGCCAGCCGGTGAAGGCGTACCCGGCGCTCGTGGACGACGGCGCCGAGGCAGGCACGGTCTCCGTACGTCTCTTCGACACCGAGGCCGAGCAGCAGCAGGCGATGTGGAAGGGCACGCGGCGGCTCATCCTGCGCAACATCCCGGTGAATCCGGCCAAGTTCGCCTCGGACAAGCTGACCAACGCCCAGAAGATCGCCCTGTCCGCGAACCCGCACGGCTCCATCCAGGCGCTCTTCGCGGACTGCGCGATGGCGGCGGCGGACAAGCTGATCGGTGACTTCGGCGGTCCCGCCTGGGACGAGGAGTCGTACCGCAAGCTGTACGAGAAGGTGCGCGCGGAGATCGTGGACACGACGGTCCGCACGGTGAGCCAGGTCCAGCAGGTCCTCGCCGCCTGGCAGGCCTGCGAGCGCCGCCTGAAGTCCACGAAGAGCCCGACGCTCCTGGCCAACCTGACGGACGTGCGGACGCAGTTGGACGCGCTCATCGGCCCCGGCTTCGTCACGGCCACGGGGATACGCCGCCTGGCGGACCTGATGCGCTACATGACGGCAGCGGACCGGCGCCTCCAGCAGATGCCGACGAACGTCCAGCGCGACACGTCACGCATGGAGAAGGTCCACGAGATGCAGGACGAGTACGCCTGGCTCCTGGAGCAGCTCCCGCAGGGCCGGCCCGTGCCCGGGGAGGTCCTGGACATCCGCTGGATGCTGGAGGAGCTCCGGGTCAGCTACTTCGCGCACGCGCTGGGCACGGCGTACCCCGTATCGGACAAGCGGATCCTGAAGGCGATCGACGCCGCCGCGCCGTGATCGTCCGGGCACCCTGGGTGAGTTCGACCGCCGGGCCTGCGCTGCTGTAGAGTCCTGTCTCGCAGCGCAACGCAGTAATCAGCGCCGCAAGCAAGGTCCTGTGGAGCAGTTTGGAGTGCTCGCCACCCTGTCAAGGTGGAGGCCGCGGGTTCAAATCCCGTCAGGACCGCAGTAGAAGAGGGGCCGCACCGGCTGAGGTGCGGCCCTTCTTGCGTTCCTGGGCGCCTCTCACCGGCCCCCGGAGGCCGCGCCCGCGGCGGAGCCGCAATCAGACACAGCAAATCCCGTCAGGACCGCAGCACAAGAAGGACCGCACCGGCTCACCTGCGACCCTTCTCGCGTTCCCCGACGCCCCTCACCGGCCCCCGCAGGCCGCGCCCGCGGCGGAGCCGCAATCAGACACAGCAAATCCCGTCAGGACCGCAGCACAAGAAGGACCGCACCGGCTCACCTGCGGCCCTTCTCGCGTTCCCCGCCGCCCCTCACCGGCCCCCGCAGGCCGCGCCCGCGGCGGAGCCGCAATCAGACACAGCAAATCCCGTCAGGACCGCAGCACAAGAAGGACCGCACCGGCTCACCTGCGGCCCCTCTCGCCTTCCCCACCAGCAAGACCCGGCCCCGCCCGCAAGACCGCTCCGCCCGTACTCCCCGCCCCGCATCTTGACTGCGTCACATTCCGCCGGTACCCCGGACAGCAGGGGTGTGGGGCGGGGACGGGGTCCTTCTGGAGGTGGCTATGACGGCTTCGGCGGCGTCCGCACGGCATGAGACTCGCGCTCTCCTGCGTGCCCACCTCTCCGCGGCGACGAGCTACCGCCATCTGACCCGGCACTGCCCGATCTGCCACCGCCTGGAGCGCTTGGCCCTGGAGACCTCTCCTGACGCCCAGGGCGGCCGTGAGGGCGGCCGTGAGGGCGACCCGGAGGTGGGCGAGGACGAAAGTCCCCCTGACGCATGACCAAAGCCGACCCGTGGCCCACCCCGGGGGTGGCAGGGTGAGGGGTAGGCCCTCGGGGTGGCTCCGGGGCGCGGGGGCCAACTCCCCGGCGTAGTCCGGAATCTCCACTAACTCAGAGACATCGCGGACAACAAGGTTCACGGCATGTGACGGGTGTCACCGAACTTCTTTTGGAAACCCCGGAACTTACACCCGGCTTACAACCAGTCAATTTAATATGTGCAATTGCACCACCCCGAAGGCTTCCCGCACGGCGCCCGCCCCGACGCCACAAGGCCGGCGCGAAGGCGGCCCCGCGACCCCCCTCCGGGACGGCGACAGCACCCCTCAGAGACCAACAAGCCCGCTCACAGCGGCACTCACCAGCACTCATCCGCGGGCGCACCCCGGCACACCAGGGCACACAAAAAAGATCGCGCTGGACCCGGCGGAGTCCAGCGCGATCTCGAACGACTCACCCATGAGGCTCAGGCGTGGGACCCGTTGGGGCGGGACCCGCGTCGCATGTAGCTAAAAATCGGACGTTGCGGCCGGATTGGGGGACCCAGCAGCGGTCGTACGTTTCGTCCGGGTACTGCGGTAATGCGGTACTTCAGGCCTCGCTGCGCTGCTGCGGGATACCCGCGAGCAGTGCGCGGACCTCAGCCTCGCGGTAACGGCGATGGCCGCCGAGCGTGCGAATCGACGTGAGCTTGCCAGCCTTGGCCCAACGCGTCACCGTCTTGGGGTCGACGCGGAACATCGTGGCAACCTCAGCCGGGGTCAGCAGCGGCTCGGCATCAGGGGTGCGAGCGGTCATGAGCGGCCTCCTCGGAGAACCGAACCTTCTCGGTTCATTCCTCTAAATTCTGCACCTTGACCCGCGTTGCCCGAAATGGCGGACGCGAGTCGAGTCGGTTATAGGACGAACGGCTTGTCCTCGGCACTACAACTACACCATCCGTCCAGCCACGTCGGCCAAACCGATGGAATTGCCCTCCCAGGTGTCTATCAGCGACGGAAGCCGATGGACCATGCCATAGCGGACAGTCACGCCACAGTGACGATCAGTCACAGAGCGATCAGGAGTCAACAGACCCCCCATTAGCGTGCAATGCTGAGTATTCCGCCCAGACATGGACGGATGGAGCCCTCCCCGGACTCCTTGTCCTATTTTGGCACGAGGGTGGGTGATGGGCGCAAGGGCGCAGTAAGTGCGGTCCGTCACGCTTGACACAAAAGCCCGGATCGGGACCAACGTCCCGTGTAGGCGTCGCGTATGGATGACGGGACGACCTGCGGGACGACGGCCTACGCGATCACGCGCGAACGGCCCGGCTGACGCTCAGTTCGAGAACTGACGGTCCCGGACCGCCTTCCATCGCTCCATGAGCCTTGCATACGCCTCGCCGGCCCCCTCGCCGTCGCCGTTGCGCAGCGCCTCGATTCCTTCCGCGACATCCGCCGCCGAGTGGTCCTCGTCGAGCCGGTCCTCGGACAGGGCGTGCACGAGCCCGCCGTAGTCGAGCTCGACCAGCGAGCGCGGATGGAACTCCTCCAGCCACCGGCCCACGTCCATGAGCCCGTCGACGAGCGGACCCTCCTCGATCGTGTCCCGCAGCGTCCTGAGCCCGCGGGCCACCCGGCGCCGCGCCTGCACCATCGGCGTGCGGTAGCGCAGGACGGGCGCGCAGGCCACATCCTCGCCCGCCCCGCCTGCCCCGCTCGCCCCTCCTTCTTCGCGCCCCTTGTCGTACCCCTTCTCGAACTGACGCTCCTCGTCCGCGACGAGCACGAACCAGTTCAGCGGCACCTGCCACGTAGACGTACGGATCCAGGGGCGCGCGTCGGGGTTCCTGGCGAGCCACTGCTCGTAGTCCGCGGCCGTCTGGCGGCGCACCACCGGCGGCAGGACCGCGTCGAGGACCGGCGTCGGCAGTTGCTCCGGCAGCTCCCCCAGGGCCTGCCAGCCGCGCAGCCGGGTGCGCCAGGGGCAGACGCACACCACCCCGTCGGCCTCCACCACGAACGCGTCGCTGCTCTCGTGCACCGGCACGGGCACCGGCGGCGTGGGCAGCAAGTCGGCGAGGGAGCGGCGGAGTTCGTCCTGGTACGAGGGACGGTCGGCGCGACGCGCGTAGCGCGCCCAGTGGCCGCGCTCGGGTTCCGGGAAGGCGGCGAGCGGCTCATAAACGCGCAAGTAGGACGCGTACGGGACAACCAGTGAAGACACCTTGGGCACGGCTGCTCCCTCCCCCGCACACCGGCTGGAAAACACTGCAAATCGTGCCATGGCCGAACTCCATCGTGCTTCCAGCGCGACAGGAGAGGGTGATCCTCGGCACTGCGCGGCCACCGGGTTCTCTCAGGCTCTAGTCTCATGCCCAACGGGCCCCGCCACCCGCACGGGCGCCCGTCCGACCGCCGCCACTTGACCGGGAGTCACCACCGTGACCGAAGCAGACAACGGCGTCCTGCACACCCTGTTCCACTCGGACCAGGGGGGCCATGAGCAAGTAGTGCTCTGCCAGGACCGTGCCAGCGGCCTCAAGGCCGTCATCGCCATCCACTCCACCGCCCTGGGCCCGGCCCTCGGCGGCACCCGCTTCTATCCGTACGCGAGCGAGGAAGCCGCCGTCGCGGACGCGCTGAACCTCGCGCGCGGGATGTCGTACAAGAACGCCATGGCCGGTCTCGACCACGGCGGCGGCAAGGCCGTGATCATCGGCGACCCGGAGCAGATCAAGAGCGATGAGCTGCTCCTCGCCTACGGGCGCTTCGTGGCCTCCCTGAGCGGTCGCTACGTGACGGCGTGCGACGTCGGTACGTACGTCGCGGACATGGACGTCGTCGCGCGCGAGTGCCGCTGGACGACGGGCCGTTCCCCCGAGAACGGCGGCGCGGGCGACTCCTCCGTACTCACCGCCTTCGGCGTCTACCAGGGCATGCGCGCCTCGGCCGACCACCTGTGGGGCGACCCCTCGCTGCGCGGCCGCAAGGTCGGCATCGCGGGCGTCGGCAAGGTCGGCCACCACCTGGTGGAGCACCTCCTGGCGGACGGCGCCGAGGTCGTGATCACCGATGTGCGCGAGGAGTCCGTGCGCCGCATCACCCACAAGCACCCCTCCGTGACGGCCGTCGCCGACACCGAGGCGCTGATCCGGGTCGAGGGCCTCGACGTGTACGCCCCCTGCGCGCTGGGCGGCGCCCTGAACGACGAGTCCGTGCCGGTGCTCACCGCGAAGGTGGTCTGCGGCGCCGCCAACAACCAGCTCGCCCACCCGGGTGTGGAGAAGGACCTCGCCGACCGCGGGATCCTCTACGCGCCCGACTATGTGGTGAACGCGGGCGGCGTGATCCAGGTCGCCGACGAGCTGCACGGCTTCGACTTCGACCGGTGCAAGGCGAAGGCGTCAAAGATCTTCGACACCACTCTTGCCATATTCGCTCGCGCAAAGGCAGACGGCATTCCGCCGGCCGCCGCAGCCGACAGGATCGCCGAGCAGCGGATGGCGGAGGCCCGCCGCCCCTGATTCCGCGAGTGCCTTCGGAGGGCCCCGCCGACGTGCGCGAGAGACAAGACTCACCCCCGTCGGCGGGTCGCCCGGCAAGAAGAGGTTAAAATCGCAGTTGACCAGCGAGGACAGGGCTCCTCGCGGGTTCTGCGCCGAGGCGCGTCCTGCGGGCGACGTACCGTATGGCCGCAGGAGCAGGTACCGTGGAAGCCCTACGGACCGGCCTCTCCACGGAGAGCCCGTTCCTGATCATGAACGCGTGTCAAGACTCTGGGGTCACCAAGCCCCATATCCGAGGGGGTCGAGCCATGGGGCGCGGCCGGGCAAAGGCCAAGCAGACGAAGGTCGCCCGCCAGCTGAAGTACAGCAGCGGCGGGACTGACCTGTCGCGTCTGGCCAATGAGCTGGGCGCTTCGACTTCGCAACAGCCGCCGAATGGCGAGCCGTTCGAAGACGACGACGAGGAAGACGACCCGTACGCCCAGTACGCGGATCTGTATAACGACGACGAAGACGAGGACTCCGACGAGTCCGGCCCTTCGCCGCAGCGCCGCGGCGCTTGACCTCGTTGCATTCGCAGCACTTGCAGCATTCGCAGTTCTCGTAGCAACTGCACTTCACCCGGTCCGGGGTGGTCACCACGCCGGACCGGGTTTTGTGCTGCTCCCGCAAGCGGCTCACCGACCTACTTGGCGTAGTCACCGATCAGTGCCGCGCCCTCGGTGTGGTCGCCGCGCTCGGTGATCTCACCGGCGATCCAGGCGTCCACTCCGCGGTCCGCGAGGGTCGTGAGGGCCGCGTCCGCGGACTCCTCGGGGACGATCGCCATCATGCCGACGCCCATGTTCAGCGTCTTCTCCAGCTCCAGGCGCTCGACCTGACCGGCCTTGCCGACCACGTCGAAGATCGCGCCCGGCGTCCACGTCTCGCGGTCCACGATCGCGTGCAGGCCGTCCGGGATGACCCGGCCCAGGTTCGCCGCGAGGCCGCCGCCGGTGATGTGGCTGAAGGCGTGGACATCCGTGGTGCGGGTGAGCGCCAGGCAGTCCAGGGAGTAGATCTTGGTGGGCTCCAGGAGCTCCTCGCCGAGCGTGCGGCCGAACTCCTCCACCTGACGGTCCAGGGCCCAGCCGGCGCGGTCGAAGACCACGTGCCGGACAAGCGAGTACCCGTTCGAGTGAAGACCGGACGACGCCATGGCGATCACCGCGTCACCCTTCCGAATGCGATCGGGGCCGAGCACACGGTCGGCCTCGACCGCGCCCGTGCCGGCGCCGGCGACGTCGAAGTCGTCCGGGCCGAGCAGACCCGGGTGCTCGGCCGTCTCACCGCCGATGAGGGCGCAGCCCGCGAGCACGCAGCCCTCGGCGATGCCCTTCACGATGGCCGCGACACGCTCGGGGTGGACCTTGCCGACGCAGATGTAGTCGGTCATGAAGAGCGGCTCGGCGCCGCACACCACGATGTCGTCCATGACCATCGCGACCAGGTCGTGCCCGATGGTGTCGTACACGCCCAGCTGGCGGGCGATGTCGACCTTCGTGCCGACGCCGTCGGTGGCGGAGGCGAGCAGGGGGCGCTCGAAGCGCTTGAGGGCGGAGGCGTCGAAGAGTCCGGCGAAGCCGCCGAGGCCGCCAAGGCCCTCTGTTTCAGCGCGCTTCGTCTTCTTCACCCACTCCTTCATCAGCTCGACGGCGCGGTCGCCCGCTTCAATGTCGACGCCCGCGGAGGCGTAGCTGGCACCGGTGGTCTCAGGCATGGTGATTGAGAGCTTTCGTGTCGTTACTACGGGTGGCTTACGGGCGACGGATCGCGTCGGCCGCAGCAGTGGACGCCGGACCGGCGGCCAGCTCCGTCTCCAGGAGCTGCTTGCCGAGCAGCTCGGGGTCGGGGAGATCCATCGGGTACACGCCGTCGAAGCAGGCGCGGCAGAGGTTCGGCTTGTCGATGGTCGTGGCCTCGATCATGCCGTCGATGGAGATGTACGACAGGGAGTCGGCGCCCATGGAGGTGGCGATCTCGTCGATCGTCATGCCGTTGGCGATGAGCTCGGCGCGGGTCGCGAAGTCGATGCCGAAGAAGCAGGGCCACTTCACGGGCGGCGAGGAGATCCGGATGTGGATCTCGGCGGCGCCGGCCTCGCGGAGCATCTTGACCAGGGCGCGCTGGGTGTTGCCGCGCACGATCGAGTCGTCGACGACGACAAGACGCTTGCCCTTGATGACTTCCTTGAGGGGGTTGAGCTTGAGACGGATGCCGAGCTGGCGGATCGTCTGCGAGGGCTGGATGAAGGTCCGGCCCACATAGGCGTTCTTGACCAGTCCGGCGCCGAAGGGGATGCCGGACGCTTCGGCGTAACCGATCGCGGCGGGCGTTCCGGACTCCGGGGTCGCTATGACGAGGTCGGCCTCGACGGGAGCTTCCTCGGCGAGTTTCCGGCCCATCTCGACCCGCGAGAGGTAGACGTTCCGGCCGGCGATGTCGGTGTCGGGGCGCGCCAGATAGACGTACTCGAAGACACAGCCCTTGGGCTTCGCTTCCGCGAATCGGGACGTTCGCAGTCCGTTCTCGTCGACCGCGATGAACTCGCCGGGCTCGACCTCGCGGACGAAGCTGGCGCCGCAGATGTCGAGCGCCGCGGACTCCGAGGCGACGACCCAGCCGCGCTCCAGGCGGCCGAGGACCAGCGGGCGGATGCCCTGCGGGTCACGGGCCGCGTACAGCGTGTGCTCGTTCATGAAGACGAGGGAGAAGGCGCCCTGGACGTCCGGGAGGACCTTCTTGGCGGCTTCTTCGATGGTCAGCGGCTTGCCGTCGTCGTCCACCTGGCCTGCGAGGAGAGCCGTCACCAGGTCGGTGTCGTTGGTCGCCGCGACCTGGGTCGCGCGGCCGTTCTCCTTGGGCAGGTCGGCGACGAGCTCGGCGAGCTGGGCCGTGTTGACGAGGTTGCCGTTGTGGCCGAGCGCGATGGAGCCGTGCGCGGTGGCACGGAACGTCGGCTGGGCGTTCTCCCAGACGGAGGCTCCGGTGGTCGAGTAGCGGGCGTGACCGACCGCGATATGACCTTGGAGCGAGCTGAGGGAGGTTTCGTCGAAGACCTGGGAGACGAGTCCCATGTCCTTGAAGACAAGGATCTGGGAGCCGTTGCTGACCGCGATTCCCGCGGACTCCTGGCCTCGGTGTTGAAGGGCGTACAGCCCGAAGTATGTGAGCTTGGCGACCTCTTCACCCGGAGCCCAGACACCGAAGACGCCGCAAGCGTCCTGGGGGCCTTTCTCGCCGGGGAGCAGATCATGATTGAGTCGACCGTCACCACGTGGCACGACATCGAGTGTAGGCGAGATCGACCACTGGTCCGAATTGGGGATACGGGCCCCGCACGGAGCGTGATGACACCACCGGGGTGTCCGGGGAGTGCTACGGCCTTGTGAACAGGTGGGCGCAAGCGTTGACGGGGACGGGCGGGCCCGTGAAGCTCCTGGTCCATGCCCCTGCAGTCCCTCGGTGACCCCTCGGCCACCCTTGTGGAGCGCCGCCACGTCGACCTGGTCCGTGTCGCGAGCGCCATCTGTCGCAGCGCTGCCTGACATCACTCTCCGTCTCTCTTACTTCCCCGACTCCGGGTACGTGCCCTTTGCCGCGCCGTGCCCCTACAGGAGCGCAGCCATGCCTTCGTCCACGTCCTCGCCGTCGTCCCCGTCGTACGAAAAGTCCGCCTTCTCCCGACGTGCCTTCGGAGGTGCAGTGGGAGCCGGTGCCGCCGCCGCGGTGGGTCTGCCCGCCTCCGCCGAGGCACGGGAGCGGCCCTTCCGCGCGGCCCCGCGCAGGAGCGGCCGGCGGCCGAACATCCTGTTCATCCTCGGCGACGACCTGGGCTGGGCCGACCTCTCCTCCTACGGGTCGCCGCACATCAAGACCCCGAACCTGGACCGCCTGGCCCGCCAGGGCGTGCGGTTCACCGACGCCTACTCCGGGTCAGCCACCTGCTCGCCGACCCGCTTCAGCCTCTACACGGGGCGCTTTCCGGGGCGTACGAAGGGCGGGCTCGCTGAGCCCATCGCGGACAAGTCCGCGGGCCTGGAGCCGACGCACCCGACGCTGGCCTCGCTCCTGAAGGAGGCCGGGTACTCGACCGCCCTCATCGGCAAGTGGCACTGCGGATACCTGCCGGACTACTCGCCCACGAAATCGGGCTGGGACGAGTTCTTCGGGAACTTCGGCGGGGCCCTGGAGTACTACTCGAAGCTGGGCCTCGGCGGTGAGTACGACCTCTACGAGGGCGACGTCCGGGAGGGCGACGCCACGTACAAGGACCTGCGCTACTACACGCGCATCCTCACCGAGCGGGCGAGCGAGTACGTCCGGCGGGACCACGGGGACAAGCCCTGGCTGCTCAACCTGAACTTCACCACCCCGCACTGGCCGTGGATAGCCGACGGCGACAAGGAGGAGAGCGCCGAGGTCGTACGGAGGATCAAGGCGGGCGACAAGGGTGCGCTGCGGCACCAGGACGGCGGCTCCGTCGAGAAGTACACGGAAATGGTGCAGGACCTGGACCGGTCGGTCGGCGAGGTCCTGAAGGCCCTGAAGGAGTCCGGGCAGGAGCGGGACACCCTGGTCTTCTTCGCCTCCGACAACGGCGGCGAGCGTTTCTCGTACAACTGGCCCCTGTCGGGCAACAAGTCCTCGCTCCAGGAGGGCGGCATCCGCGTGCCGACCATCGTGCGGTGGCCCGCGCGGCTCGACGGCGGGCAGGTCAGCCACGAGCCCGTGTTCACCCCGGACTGGACGGCGACGCTCCTGGAGATCGGCGGGGCCCGGCCGCACCCCGCGTACAAGCTCGACGGGACCAGCCTCGCGCCCTACCTGCTCAAGGGCGAGGAGATCGCCGAGCGTGAGCTGTTCTGGCGCGTGCGCGGTGAGCGTGCGCTGCGGCGCGGGGAGTGGAAGTACTACCGGGGCAAGGGCGGCGCGGACCAGCTCTTCAACCTCGCCGCGGACCAGCGGGAGCAGGCCGACCGAGCGGCGGCCGAGCCGAAGCTGCTGGCGGAGCTGAAGGCGGCGTGGGAGAAGACGGACGCGGGGCTGCTGCCGTATCCGGGGGCGTGAGCCGGGCCGGCTCGTACTTCTCTGCCTGAGCTGGCTGAAGTGCCCGGCTGCCTGAGCTGCCTGAAATGCCGGGCTGCCTGAACTGGGCCTTAAGCGCGGCCTAAGAAGCCCTCCGAGGGGTTCGCGCGGGCCGATGTGATCGCTAGCGTGCCTCGCGCGCGCTCAAGTTGATCTCCAGGTCCGCGCGATCCCCCATCCGGAAGGTTCCCCATGAAGCCGTCCCCGCGTCTCTGTCTCATACCGGTCGCCGTGGCCGCCGCCCTGACCGCCGCCGCGGCCGCTCCCGCGCCCGCCGCCGACGAGCCCGAGCGGAGCGTCCAGGTCGCCATGGTCAACTTCACGGACAGCCGGATCCCGGACGCGGGGAAGCTCGAAACCGCCCTGAAGGACAACTACTTCGGTGACAGCAGCTCGCTGACCTCGTACTACAACGAGGTCACCGGAGGCGCGACCACCTTCAAGGCCGCCGAGGGCGACGGGATCACCGGGCCCGTCGACATCGACCTCGCGGCCACCGGCTGCGACACCGGGAAGATCAACGAACTGACGCGCACGGCCCTGGCCGCGAAAGGCGTCCCCGAGGACAGCTACGACCACCTCTCGCTCGTCTTCCCCTCCGAGAAGGCCGGCTGCGACTGGCTCGCGCTCGGCACCGTCGGCGGCGGCACCACCTGGATGCCCGTCGGCGCCGACGGCAAGATGTCGATGACGGCCCTGGTCCACGAGTTCGGCCACAACTTCGGCTACAGCCACCACATGCGGCTCCGCTGCCCCGACGGTGACCTCGGCGAGGGCTGCAAGGAGGACGGCAACAGCCACAAGACGCCGATGGGCGGCGGCGGTTGGGAGGCCGGACTCACCGCGCCGGAGCTGCTGCACAACAAGTGGCTGACGGGCGGCGAGGTCGCGAAGGCCGACAAGTCCGGGACGTACGAACTGCGTCCGCTGTACGGGAGCGGCAGCGGGGTCCGTGCCATCGACATCCCGCTGGGCGACGACCGCCTGGTCGTGGAGCTGCGGCACGAGTCGGGCACCGTGGACGGCGAGATCCAGGGCGTGCACGCCTACCGGGTACCGGGCGGGGACTACGCGAAGTCGGCGCTGGTCGACCCGACCCCGGACGCCGACGAGTCCACCGGCGGCGACGCCCCGGCCGACGCGGACGCGCTCAAGGCGGGGGCGACGCTGACGGACAAGGCCCGGGAGGTCGAGGTCGAGGTCGTGAAGGCGGGGGCCGAGGCGGCGACGGTGAAGGTGAGCCTGGACGGGGTAGCGGCGCCGACGGAGGCAGCCGGGACAGAGAAGCCCGCGGAGGCAACCGAGGCGGCGGAGCCCGCGGAGGCCTCCCCGGAGGAAGCCGCCGCGGCTCCCAACGACGCGCGCCCCGAAGGCGGATCCACCGAACTCGCCGAGACGGGCGGCGATTCCGACACCGCGCTCGCCTACTCCATCGGCGGCGGTCTGATGCTCGCCTTTGGCGCCGCGTTCCTGCTGAAGTCCCGCGCCCGCCGTACCGCGACCGCTACTTCTGCTTCTCCTGCTGCTCCTGCTTCTCCTGCTTCTGGTCGGCACTCGCGCTGACGACCGTGCCGTCCTCGGCGGTGAGCGAGAGCCCGTCGTGGCTCAGCTGGTAGCTCACCTTGCCGTCGAAGAGCTTGAGGAGCTTCTTCTCGGTCTCGCCCTCGGCTCCCTGGCACAGCATCCGGGTGGTCCGGGGAGCGCCGAGGGTGATCTGCCCGTCCTTCACCTCGGCCTTGGCGGTGACGTTGTTGCAGCCGAGCTTGCCGCGGACCATGCCGTCCTTGCCGAAGGTCAGATGGGCCTTGCCGTCCACTTCCTTCGCCAGGGGCGCCGTGGCCTGGCGGTCACCGATGGCGTTCACGTTCCACTTCGTGCCCGTGAGGGACGCGTCCGGCTTCGAGGTGAGGGCCACGCGGTCTCCCTTGTCCGTGGTGAGCGTCAGCTTGTCGCCGTCGACCGCGGCCTTCAGCTCGCCCTTGCCGATGGCGCCCTTGAGGGCGTCCTCGAAGTCGAGCTTGTCGCAGCCCCTCTTGGTGGAGATGGCGTTGGCGAAGTCGACGGAGTCGCCGTCGAGGGACACGTCCGCGGTGAAACCGTTGCAGCCGTAGTTGCCCTCGGCCTTGCCCTTGTCGCCGATCTTCACGTACGCATCGCCGGGGGCCTGCTGCTTCTTGCCGTTCACCGTGACGCTCTCGACGCTCCAGCGGACGCCGGTGAGGTCCGGCTGTGACCCGACGGATCCGCTGCCCGAGCCGGTCTCGGTGCCGCACGCGGTGAGCATGCCCGCGGCGGCCAGGGCCATGACGGTCGGAGTCAGTCGTTGCTTCTGCATGCCGCTGTGACGGGACAAGTGGGTGATCTGGTTCCCCTCGGCCCGCGAAGCACCCCACCAGGAGGGTCCTGGCTCATCACCGGAGGCCCTGGCTCATGACCGGGACCCCTAGCTCATCACCGGCAGCAGCTCCGCCAGATCCGCCCGCTCCCCGCTCGCGCTGACCTTCGCCGCGTCGAGGGCCGCCTTCCAGTCCGTACGCCCGGTCGCGAGGCGGATCCAGGTGAGCGGGTCGGTCTCGACGACGTTCGGCGGGGTGCCGCGCGTGTGCCGGGGCCCTTCCACGCACTGGACCACGGCGAACGGCGGGACCCTGACCTCGACGGCACCGCCGGGCGCCTTCACCGCGAGGGCATCGGCGAGCAGCCGGGCGCAGGCGGCGAGGGCCTGGCGGTCGTACGGGATGTCCAGGCCCGGCACCGCGTCGTTCAGGTCGTCGGTGTGGACGATGAGCTCGACGGTCCGCGTGACCAGGAAGTCGTCCAGGGTCATCGCGCCGAACCGCGTGGGCATGAGCCGCCCCTGTGTGAGGGCGGGCAGTGCCTCCTCGAACTCGGCGAGCGTGCGCGCGTACAGCCCGGGCAGGTCCTCCTGCGCGGCGAAGGCCCGCGATGCCTCGTCGACCTGCCGCGCCGCCGAAGCGGTGGCGAACGGCCAGTCGAGCAGCGCCACTTCACGGGCGGGCGGCTCCGGCATGGCGAGGAAGCGGGTGGCGCCGCCGAGGGCCATCGTGAGGTGCGCGGCCAGTTCGCGGACGGTCCAGTCGCCGAGCCGGGTCGGCAGGGCGAGCTGCCCGGGCTCCAGGGCGCCGACCGCATCTCGTACGTTGCCGAACTGGGCGAGCACGGCGGTGCGGATCTTGACGGGGTCGTACGAACGGGTGCGCTTCTTGGCCGGTGGCATGGGCCGAGCCTAATTCTTCCCGGGGTAGCCCCGGAGACCCTTTTCCACCTGGTCGAAGACCCGCTCGGCAGCGGCGGCGCAGTCCTTGGCGATCTCCTCCAGCGGGTCGCCGTCGAGGGTGCGCCGGTGGTTCTCGACGATGAGCGCGTTGCGGGCGCCGATCAGCTGCGAGGCGGCGACGCGGGCGAGGAGCATGTCGCCCGTCTCCTCGGCGAGGGCGTCCGCGAGGAGCTGGACACTGCGCATGTGGAAGCTCACCATGCGGTGCGCGAGGGTCGGGGTCTCGCTGATGAGCTGGCGCACCTTGAGGGCGCGCGGGTCGCCGGCCAGGCCGATCGAGGGGTCCCGCCCGTTGATCTGGTCGAGGAACTGCCCACGCAGCGCGGTGACCGCGGACTCCCCCGGCTGCCGCTCGCGCACCGCACGGGCCGCGTCGCCGACGTGCTCCTCCATCGGGCTGACGATCACGCCTTCCTTGGTGCCGAAGTAGTTGAAGACGGTCATCTTCGACACCTCGGCGGCTTCGGCGATCTCCGCCACGGAGACGTGGTCGAAGCCCCGCTCGGAGCAGAGGTCCACGGCGGCCTGCCAGATGCGCGACGCGGTCTGCTTCTTCTTGCGCGCGCGCAGCCCCAGCTCCTCAGTCATGCAGGTCACGGTACCGGGGCGGCCTGCTCCCGCACCGTGAACACCTTGCCGCCCGCGGGCACTCCGACCCCCCGCCAGCGGAACGGCACGCCCCTGGCGGTGTCCAGGTCGGGGCCGTCCATCAGCTGGAAGTGCACGTGGGGTTCGGTGGAGTTGCCGGAGTTCCCGCAGCGGGCCATGACCTGCCCGGTGCGGACCTTGTCCCCGGCGCGCACGCCGAGCGAGCCTCGCTGCACGTGCGCGTACATGGCGTACGTGCCTTCGCCGAGGTCGAGCACGATGTGGTTGCCGACGATGCGGCGGGCGCCGCCCATCGTCCTGCCGAGACCCTCGACGACGAACAAGTAGACGTAGGCGAGGAGGGAGTTGCGGCTGAGGTGGTCGCGCTGCGAGTCCTCCGCGTGGACGACGGTCGCGTCGGCGACCGCGAGGAGCGGCGCCCCGAAGGCGGGGAAGTCGCGATTGCCCCGCGCCATGGGCCAGAGCCAGGCGAACGCGGGGCGTGCCCCGTCCTCAGGTTCGGCCACGATGTCGATGGCGTACGTCTGCCCGAGGCTGTGCGTGCCGTGGCTCGGCACCTTGTCGGCAGGGCTGTTCACCGCGGACCAGCGGCCGGTGACGGGCGGGGCGGTCTCCACGGGGGCCGGGGGTTCGGTGCGGGCCCGGTGGGTCCGGGCCCGGTGCCGCGCCAGGCTGATGCCGATCGCCCCGAGCAACGGGATCCAGCCGACCCCGTACGGATACGGGAGCTCCACGAAGAACCCGGCGATCACATCGGCGAGGAACACGAGCCAGAGGCAGTACTGGAGCCAGGTGACGGCCCGGCGCTGACGTACGGACAAGATGGCTTCCCCCTCGCATGGGTGAACGATCACCGAACACCCCCGGCACCGCTGGTCAGCGGTAACACTGGCCGTCGCCCGGGGAGGAGCGCAACATGACGGTCATGGCCGAACTGCTCGACTGCCTCGGCTGACCAGCACCAGCACTGAAGGCCCCGCCCGATCTCTCATCGGGCGGGGCCTTCAGTCACGTACGCGCTGAACCCGTCAGGCGAAGAGCCCCGGCAGCGTGCCCTCGTACGCCTCGCGGATCTCGGTCAGCGGCAGCGTGAACTCGCCCTGGAGTTCCACCGCGTCGCCGTCGACCACACCGATGCGCGTCGCGGGCAGGCCGCGCGCCCCGCACATGTCCGTGAAGCGCAGCTCCTCGGAGCGGGGGACGGAGACGACCGCCCGGCCCGCGGACTCGCTGAACAGCAGGGTGAACGCGTCCAGGCCGTCCGGGACGACAAGGCGCGCGCCCTTCCCGCCACGGAGGCAGGACTCGGCGACGGCCTGCGCGAGGCCACCGTCGGAGAGGTCGTGCGCGGCGTCGATCATGCCGTCGCGCGAGCCCGAGATGAGGATCTCGGCGAGCAGCCGCTCGCGCTCCAGGTCGACCTTCGGGGGAAGCCCGCCGAGGTGGTCGTGGACGACCTGCGACCAGGCCGAGCCGCCGAACTCCTCGGAGGTGTCACCGAGAAGGTAGAGCAGCTGGCCTTCTTCGGCGAACGCGATCGGCGTGCGTCGTGCGACGTCGTCGATCACACCGAGGACGGAGACGACGGGCGTCGGGTGGATCGCCGCCTCGCCCGTCTGGTTGTAGAGCGAGACGTTGCCGCCGGTCACCGGGGTGCCCAGGATCTGGCAGGCGTCGGCGAGACCACGGGTGGTCTCGGCGAACTGCCACATGACGTCCGGGTCCTCGGGCGAACCGAAGTTCAGGCAGTCCGAGACGGCCAGCGGCTTGGCACCGGTCGCGGCGACGTTGCGGTACGCCTCCGACAGGGCGAGCTGCGCGCCCGCGTACGGGTCGAGCTTGGAGTAGCGGCCGTTGCCGTCGTTGGCGAGGGCGACACCGAGGCCGGTCTCCTCGTCGATACGGACCATGCCGGAGTCCTCGGGCTGCGCGAGCACCGTGTTGCCCTGCACGAAGCGGTCGTACTGATCCGTCACCCACGCCTTGGAGGCCTGGTTCGGCGACGCGACGACCGCGAGGACCTGCTCGCGCAGCTCCTTCGAACTCGCCGGACGCGCAAGCTTGTTGGCGTCGTCGGCCTGGAGGGCGTCCTGCCACTTCGGCCGGGCGTAGGGGCGCTCGTAGACCGGGCCGTCGTGGGCGACGGTGCGCGGGTCGAGGTCGACGATCTTCTCGCCGTGCCAGAAGATCTCCAGGCGGTCGCCGTCGGTGACCTCACCGACGACGGTGGCGATGACGTCCCACTTCTCGCAGATCGCGAGGAACCGCTCGACCTTCTCGGGCTCGACGACCGCGCACATGCGCTCCTGCGACTCACTCATGAGGATTTCCTCGGGAGTGAGCGTGGAGTCGCGAAGGGGTACGTCGTCGAGCTCGACGCGCATGCCGCCGGAGCCGTTCGATGCCAGCTCGGAGGTCGCGCAGGAGAGACCGGCCGCACCGAGGTCCTGAATACCCACGACGAGCTTCTCGGCGAAGGCCTCCAGGGTGCACTCGATGAGGAGCTTCTCCTGGAAGGGGTCACCGACCTGGACCGCCGGACGCTTCGACGGCTTGGTGTCGTCGAAGGTCTCACTCGCCAGGATCGAGGCGCCGCCGATGCCGTCGCCACCGGTGCGGGCCCCGTAGAGGATGACCTTGTTGCCGGGGCCGCTGGCCTTCGCGAGGTGGATGTCCTCGTGCCGCATCACACCAATCGCACCGGCGTTGACCAGCGGATTGCCCTGGTAGCAGGCGTCGAAGACGAGCTCGCCGCCGATGTTCGGCAGGCCCAGGCAGTTGCCGTAGCCGCCGATGCCCGCGACGACACCCGGAAGGACACGCTTCGTGTCGGGGTGGTCGGCGGCGCCCATCCGCAGCGGGTCCACGACCGCGACCGGGCGCGCGCCCATCGCGATGATGTCGCGGACGATGCCGCCGACACCGGTGGCCGCGCCCTGGTAGGGCTCGACGTACGAGGGGTGGTTGTGCGACTCGACCTTGAAGGTGACCGCGTAGCCGTTGCCGACGTCGACGACGCCCGCGTTCTCGCCGATGCCGACGAGCATCGCGTCGTTGTCGGGGGCCTTCTCGCCGAACTGGCGCAGGTGGACCTTGCTGCTCTTGTACGAGCAGTGCTCGGACCACATGACGGAGTACATGGCGAGCTCGGCACCGGTGGGACGGCGGCCCAGGATCTCGCGTACGCGCGCGTACTCGTCTTCCTTCAGGCCCAGTTCGGCCCAGGGCAGCTTGACGTCGGGAGTCTCGGCTGCGTGCTTGACGGTGTCCAGAGTCATGCGTTGACCAGCTTCTTCAGGATCGAGGTGAAGAATCCGAGGCCGTCGGTGCGGCCGGTCCCGACCAGCGGCTCCACGGCGTGCTCGGGGTGCGGCATGAGGCCGACGACGTTGCCCGCCTCGTTCGTGATGCCGGCGATGTCACGGAGCGAGCCGTTGGGGTTGCCGTCCAGGTAGCGGAAGGCGACGCGGCCCTCGGCCTCCAGCATGTCCAGGGTCCGCTCGTCGGCCGTGTACTGGCCGTCGATGTTCTTGAGCGGGATCTGGATCTCCTGGCCTGCCGTGTAGTCGGCGGTCCAGGCGGTCCGGTCCGTCTCCACGCGCAGCTTCTGCTCGCGGCAGATGAAGTGCAGGTGGTTGTTGCGCAGCATCGCGCCCGGCAGCAGGTGCGACTCGGTGAGCACCTGGAAGCCGTTGCAGATACCGAGAACCGGCATCCCCGCCTTCGCCTGCTCGATGACCGACTCCATGACGGGCGAAAACCGCGAAATGGCCCCGGCCCGGAGATAGTCGCCGTACGAGAATCCGCCGGGAAGCACCACGGCGTCGACCTGCTTCAGGTCCTTGTCCCGGTGCCAGAGCGGCACTGCTTCGGCGCCGGCGACACGGACGGCGCGCTGGGTGTCGCGGTCGTCGAGCGTTCCGGGGAAAGCGACGACTCCGATTCGAGCAGTCACTTCTCTTCCTCCACCTTTACGAAGAAGTCCTCGATCACGGTGTTGGCGAGGAAGGTTTCCGCCATCTCGTGGATACGGGCGAGGGCCGCGTCATCGACGGGCCCGTCCACCTCGAGTTCGAAGCGCTTTCCCTGACGTACGTCGGCGATCCCCTTGAATCCGAGGCGCGGCAGTGCACGCTGCACCGCCTGGCCCTGGGGGTCGAGGATCTCCGGCTTGAGCATGACGTCGACTACGACGCGTGCCACTGGCACTCCCGGTGTGTGGTGCTGGCTGAGCGGTCCCTTCAGACTACCCGCACAAAAATTCTACTCGCGTAGATTCGTAGAAACCTACGTGAGGACGGTCACGTTCCTGCCCCTACTCAGGTATCGAACAGGGCACCTTCGCGAAAAATCCCGGAAAAGATCACGCAGCACCATTGCGCCCGGACACGCGGGGGGATTTAGTCGGGCTTCACAATGCAATGCCGAGCACTGTACAAAGGAAAAGGCATTAGCCGATGCTTTGCACAAAACAGTGCCCATAACAGCCGGACAGTCGGCATCACCGCACGTCAACGCGGTAGAGCCGCACGAAGGGACCGATATTCGTGGCGCAGCGTGTCGTAGTCACTCTCTCTGACGACATCGACGGCGGGGATGCGGCGGAGACGATCGCCTTTGGTCTTGACGGCAAGTCGTACGAGATCGACCTCAATCAAACCAATGCCAAGAAACTGCGTACGGCACTTGCCCCGTACCTCGACGCGGCCCGCAAGCAGTCGAAGTCCGGCAAGGCCTTCCGGCACACCACGGTGGCGGCGAACCCGGCGGCCGTCCGCGCCTGGGCCCGCTCGCACCAGATGGACGTGCCCCCGCGCGGCCGCATCCCGAAGAAGGTCTACGAGGCGTTCGAGGCGGCGAACTGACGTCGGCCTCCGAATTGCCGCCGCACCGGCGCCGGACCACCGGCGCCGGGACGGCCCGGCGACCTCGGCCGACGCCCGGCCAGGAGTGCCCCTCGGCAACCGACTTGACCTGCACCCCCGCTGGTCGGCTAGAGTTTGGACCACGCCGAGGGGCAAGGCCGAAAGGCCCGAACCTCACGGAGTCTTGCGGGTGTAGTTCAGTAGTAGAACATCCCCCTTCCAGGGGGAAGGCGCAGTGTGCAATTCCTGTCACCCGCTCTGCATCGCCGACCAGCCACTCTTTCGAGTGCGGTAGGCTGATGCTCGCGCCGATCAGTGAGAGCTGGTCGGAGGCAATGCGAACGTAGCTCAGTTGGTAGAGCGCAACCTTGCCAAGGTTGAGGTCGCGAGTTCGAACCTCGTCGTTCGCTCCAGAGAAGAAGGCCCCGGTCATCGCGACCGGGGCCTTCTTCGTGTATCCCCGGTGCGACCGCTTCTGACATTTGTCATGCGAGCCGGTGACAGCGCGCACTGCTCCGGCGCCCGGCGGCGGGGGAGGCTCTGGTCATGACTGACCAAGTGATCGACGTGACCGATCTGCGGCGCGTGTACGGGGGAGGTTTCGAGGCGGTCCGGGGAGTCTCGTTCTCCGTCGGACGGGGTGAGCTCTTCGCGCTGCTCGGAACCAACGGCGCGGGCAAGACCTCCACCCTCGAACTCCTCGAAGGGCTCGCCGCACCCGCCGGGGGGCGGGTGCGGGTGCTCGGACACGATCCGTACGCCGAACGCGGTGCCGTGCGCCACCGGATCGGCGTGATGCTCCAGGAGAGCGGATTTCCCTCCGAACTGACGGTCGCGGAGACCGTCCGGATGTGGGCGGGGTGCACGAGCGGCGCCCGGCCGATCGGCGAGGCCCTGGAGATCGTGGGGCTCGGCAAGCGCTCCGGCGTCCGCGTGAAGATGCTGTCCGGCGGCGAGAAGCGGCGGCTCGATCTCGCGACGGCGCTCATCGGGCAGCCCGAAGTGCTCTTCCTCGACGAACCGACCACCGGGCTCGACGCCGAAGGGCGCCGCGAGACCTGGGAGTTGGTGCGGGCCCTGCGCGACAGCGGCACGACCGTGCTGCTCACCACGCATTACCTCGAAGAGGCCGAGCACCTCGCCGACCGGCTCGCGATCATGCACGAGGGGCGCATCGCGGCTTCGGGGCGGGTCGCCGACGTGGTGGCCGAGCAGCCCTCGCACGTCTCCTTCGAACTGCCCACGGGGTACTTCGTCGGGGATCTGCCGCCGCTCGCCGAACTCGGGGTGAGCGAGCACGAGGTGGTCGGCGGCCGGGTCCTGCTGCGTACGCACGAACTCCAGCGGGCGGCGACGGGGCTGCTGCTGTGGGCGCGGGACGCCGATGTCTCGCTGGGCCGGCTCGATGTGCGCGCGGCTTCGCTGGAGGAGGCGTTCCTGCGGATCGCGCGGGCCGCCGAGGGCGCGACGGGTGCTTCGGGTGTTGCGGCTGCTTCGGGCGCGGCTGGTGTTGTGCAGAAGGAGACGGTGGCATGAGTACTACGACGATGGGCCCGGTGGCCACGACGACCCCGGCCGGGCGGATGCGGGCGCTGGCGCGGGCCGAGCTGACGCTGCTCGGGCGAGCCAAGGGGACCTTGTTCGCGGCGCTCTTCGTGCCGCTGGTGCTGCCGTTCAGCGTGCAGCAGGCCGCGAAGGGCATGGATCTCAAGGGGACCGGGCTCTCCGTCGGGACGGTCGTGCTGCCCGGCGCCATCGGGTTCTCGCTGCTCTTCGCGGTCTACTCGGCGCTGACGGCCGTCTACGTCGCCCGCCGCGAGGAGCTCGTACTGAAGCGGCTGCGCACCGGTGAGCTGCGGGACCCGGAGATCCTCGCCGGTGCCGCGCTGCCCTCGATCGCCATCGGCGTGACGCAGTGTCTCGTCCTCGCGGTCGGCTGTGCGGTGCTGCTCGACGCGGGGGTGCCGAGCGCGCCCCACCTCGCCGTCCTCGGTCTGCTGCTGGGGATCGTGATGTTCGCCGCGCTCGCCGCGGTCACCGGCAGCTTCAGCAGGTCCGCGGAGTCCGCGCAGGTCATGAGCATGCCTCTGATGTTCGCGTCGATGTTCGGCTCGGGGCTGTTCATCCCGTTCGAGGTCATGCCCGACAAAGTCGCCTCGGTCTGCGAGCTGCTTCCGCTCTCGCCGGTGATCGAGTTGGTGCGCGGCGGCTGGACCGGGGAGCTCTCCGGGTCCGACACCCTGAGCGCCCTCGCACTCGCGGTGGCCTGGACCGTGGTGTCGGTGTTTGCTGTACGCCGGTGGTTCCGGTGGGAGCCGAGGCGCTGAGGGAGGGATCGGACGTGGTCGGTGGCCGGATGCGGGGGTGGTGGAAGCGGGAGTGGCGTGACCGGAACAAGATCGAGAAGGTCGAGTTCCAGAGCATGATCATGTGGCACGTCGTGCCGTGGTTCTTCTTCCTCAGCTGGGCGTCGCTGCCCCTCGGCGTGAGCATGAAGCCCGAGACGCTGCCGCTGCTCCTCGGCTGGACGCTGATCGCGGTGGCCGCCCTGCAGTGCGTGCACGTCAACCGCTCGCTGCGCCGGTCCGTCGACCACTATCTGAAGCGCGCGGAGCTGCCGCGCCGGGATCTCGCCGTGGCGGGCGCCCTCATGGCCGTCGGCCTCGGGCTCGCTCTCGCCCTGACGGTGCTCGACGGCGTCAAGGACGAGATGATCGGCTTCCCGGTTCTTTTCCTGGCCATTCCGTACGGCCAGGCCCTCGCCTTCGCCGTACCGGTACGGCGCTTCCTGGTCCATTTCGCCGTGATCGCCGCCCTGCTCGTGTGTGCGTTCGCCGCAGCCGGGGTGCGCGACGGACGGCTCGTCGCGCTCGCCCTGGTCATCGTCTGCGCCGCTCTCCTCACCCTGCTCACCTCGCGCTGCGGCGCCTGGACGCTCGCCGTGATGTGGGAGGGCGACCGTGCCCGCGAGATCGAGGCGCGGCTCGCGGTGGCCGAGGAGCGGCTGCGGTTCGGGCGGGACCTGCACGACGTGATGGGCCGCAATCTCGCGGTCATCGCGCTGAAGAGCGAGCTGGCGGTGCAGTTGGCCAGGCGGGGGCGGCCCGAGGCGGTCGACCAGATGGTCGAGGTGCAGCGGATCGCGCAGGAGTCGCAGCGGGAAGTACGGGAAGTGGTGCGGGGCTACCGCGAGGCCGACCTCGCGGTCGAACTCGCCGGCGCGCAGGGAGTGCTCGACGCGGCCGGGATCGACTGCCGGGTGAGCGGGTCGTCGGCGGGCCTGCCGGTTTCCGTGCAGTCGGCGCTGGGCTGGGTCGTACGGGAGGCGACCACCAATGTGCTGCGGCACGGGGACGCGCAGCGGTGCGACATCGCGCTGACGGTCACCGGGGAACGTACGACACTGACCATCGAGAACGACGGGGCGCCCGAGGTCGTCCCGGAGAGCACGGGAACCGGCCTTGCCGGGCTACGGGAGCGGTTGGCCATGGTGGACGGATCGCTGGACGTCACGTCCGGCGGCGGCGAGTTCCGGCTTGCCGCCGAGGTGCCGCTGCCGCGCCCGCAGAGGTCGGCGGCGGGGACGCGGGAGCCGGAAGAGGTGGGGCTGTGAGCCTGCGCGTACTGCTCGCCGACGACGAGCACCTCATCCGGGGCGCTCTCGCCGCGCTCCTCGCCCTTGAGGACGATCTTGTCGTGGTCGCCGAGGCCGCGACGGGGCCCGAGGCGCTCGCCATGGCGCGGGCCCACCGGCCCGACGTCGCCGTACTCGATCTGGAGATGCCCGGCGCCGACGGTGTGAGTGTGGCCACATCGCTGCGCGACGAACTGCCGAACTGCCGCACCATGATCGTGACGAGTCACGGCAGACCGGGGCATCTCAAGCGGGCCCTCGCGGTGGGGGTACGGGGCTTTGTGCCGAAGACCGTGAGCGCGCAGCGCCTCGCCGAGATCATCCGCACCGTTTACGCAGGTAACCGTTATGTGGACCCGGAGTTGGCCGCCGACGCGATCTCCGCGGGGGACTCACCGCTGACCGCGCGCGAGGCCGAAGTGCTCGAACTGGCCGCCGACGGCGCGCCCGTCGCGGAGATCGCCGAGCGGGCCGCGCTGTCCCAGGGAACCGTCCGCAACTACCTCTCCTCGGCCGTCACGAAGACCGGGGCGGAGAACCGTCATGCCGCGGTGCGTCTCGCACGCGAGCGAGGTTGGGTATAGTTGGCGTCGCGCTTCGGCGCAGCGCGGACGTAGCTCAGTTGGTAGAGCGCAACCTTGCCAAGGTTGAGGTCGCCAGTTCGAACCTGGTCGTCCGCTCCACGCGAAGAACCCCGGTGCCTCGGCACCGGGGTTCTTTCGTCTGCCGCCACGCGTCGCCGCGGGCTGCTACCAGGGCAGGCCCGTCAGACGCTCGTACGCCTCGATGTACTTGGCGCGGGTGGCGTCCACCACGTCCTGCGGGAGCGGGGGCGGCGGCTGCTCGCTCTTGCGGTCCCAGCCGGAGGCCGGCGAGGTCAGCCAGTCCCGGACGAACTGCTTGTCGAACGACGGCTGGGCGCGGCCCGGCTGCCAGCTGTCCGCGGGCCAGAAGCGGGACGAGTCCGGGGTCAGGACCTCGTCGGCGATGACGAGGTCGTCTCCGTCGAAGCCGAACTCGAACTTCGTGTCGGCGAGGATCACGCCGCGTTCGCGGGCGATGTCACGGGCCCGGCCGTAGACCGCGAGGGTCGCCTGGCGCAGCTGGGCCGCCGTCTCCGCGCCCACCTGGCGGGCCACTTCCTCGTAGCTCACGTTCTCGTCGTGCTCGCCGACCTCCGCCTTCGTGGCCGGCGTGAAGATCGGTCCCGGCAGCTCCGAGCCGTCGCTCAGGCCGTCGGGCAGCGCGAGGCCGCAGACGGTGCGCGATTCGTTGTACTCCAGCAGGCCCGAGCCCGTCAGATAGCCGCGGGCGACGCACTCGACCGGGACCATCTGCAGGGACTTGCAGACCGTGGTGCGGCCCTCCCACTCGGCGGGGGCGCCGGGCGGGACGTCGGTGGAGATGACGTGGTTCGGCACGAGGTCGGCGAGCTGGTCGAACCACCACATGGAGAGCTGCGTGAGGACCCTGCCCTTGTCAGGGATCTCCGTGGGCAGCACCCAGTCGTAGGCGGACATGCGGTCGCTCGCGACCATCACGAGGTCGCCCGCCTCGTTCCGGTACAGGTCGCGCACCTTGCCGGTGTGCACATGCACCAGGCCCGGCACCTGAAGCGGCTCGGGCTTTTCTACGAATCCGGACACGGTTCCTCCCCGTGGTTCTGGCTGAGTGCTGCTGATTCTCCCGCATGGGGAGAGGGAGCGCGGCCAGGGGGATGCCGTCGAGCGTCGCCGGGTGTCAGTCGCGTTTGCAGATGCGGTCCAGGAGGTTGGCCGTGGCGCGTTGGACGCGAGTGTCCACATGGCCGGGGCGGTCGAGCGCCGGGGACCAGGCGAAGGTGCCGGAGGCGAAGACGAGGGCGCCGGAGGGGGCGCGGTAGAGGGAGGACTCCTGGTGGCGTTTCACGCCCTCGGTGTCCTCGTACGGAGAGTGGGCGAGGAGGATGCGGTCCTGGTGCTCAGGGAGCGCGGTGCGCGGGAAATAGCGGTCGGCCTCGCCCGCGACCAGGCCGTCGATCTCGTCGCCCTCGTGCGCGCCGGTCGCGTCCCACAGCCAGTGGTCGGCGTTGCGCACGACGAGAGGGGCGGGTTCGGGGACCCGGCCCGCGTACTGAATGCCGAGGAGTTGTTGTTCGGCCCCCTTGCCGCCGTCCCGCTCCCGCCAGAGGGCCGGTTTGCCGGGTCCGTGGCGCTTGCGGCAGGTGAGCAGACGGTCCGCCACTCCGGACGGGGAGGGGCTCAACTCCACCTGCCAGTACATGGTGTTGGCGGAGAGGAAGACGAGGGATGTGCCGTGCTCGCGGGCCTGCTCCGTGGTGCGGCGCATGTTCGCCGACCAGTACTCGTCGTGGCCCGGGAAGACCAGGCCGCGGTAGCGGGTCGGATCGACGCGGCCGGCGTGCAGGTCGCGGGTGTCGGCGTACGCGAGGTCGTAGCCGTACCGCTCGGCCCAGCGGATGAAGTCGTAGGCGTGGCCGACGTGCAGGGGCAGGCCGGCGCCCGCGTACGGACGGTCGAAGGAGACCGTGTGCGCGGCCTCGCTCTCGCCCAGGAGGCGGCCCTTCTCGTCCCACGCGTGGTAGAGGCTGGCGCCCGTGCGGCCGTCCTCGGGGTAGAGGTTGTACGCCTGCCACGTGATGTCCGGCAGAAGCAGCAGCAGATCCGCCCGGTGGTCGTCGCGGACCGTGAACGGGACGTGCGAGCGGTAGCCGTCGACCGTGGTGAGCACCGCCACGTACGCCCCGACGCTCCAGTAGCTCGGGATCTGCAGCCGCCAGGAGAGCCACCAGTGGTGGCAGGAGACCGTGCGGTCGGCGGTGAGCGGGGCCGGCTGGACGAGGCCGGAGAGGCGGGGGCTCGTGCTGATCTTGCTGGCGCCGTCTCCGCCGTAGTGCCCGATGCGGTAGATGTCGACGTAGAACTGCTGGGGCGGGTCGACCGTCACGTGGAAGTCGATCGCCTCGCCGGGGGCCGCGGCGCCGGTGGAGGCGAAGCCCTTGATCTGGCCGTGCACGTCGTCGGCGGTGCGCGGGCCGTTCGTACGGACGGGCTTGCGGGGCGCGGGGATGTCCTGCGCGCCGGGGGCCGCGGCGTGATCCACGTACCAGGGGACGACCTGGCCCGTGTCGTCGAAGTAGTGCGCGGCGCCTCGGAGCCAGGGCAGGGGCCCCTGGCCGAAGGGGTCGGTCACTGCGTGTGCCAGGGCGCCCGACTCCCACCTGCGGATCTGCTCCGACCCCATGTGTGTACCCCTCCCTCGCTGCTCCCCCGAGACTGCTCTGTGGTGGTGCTTTGTCCTGGTGTGACCGCGCGCTGTCCTGACGTGGTGGCGCTGCCGACCGGTCCCCGTACCGCGGACGATCCCAGCACATCACATTACGCACGCACTCCGTCACCGTTCGTCGCTAATCGACGAGAACGGAAGGAAGCGTTCCGCGGGCCGCGCGCTGGGGGGTGGGTGGCGGGCGCGGTTGGGGGGTGGGGGTGGGGTGGGGGAGGGTGGCCAGGGGCGCCCGCCTGGTTGAGGACGGGCGGGGGCAGCTGGGGACTGCCGGGGCGGCCGGGGCAGGCCAGGGACGGTCGGACGAGGGCCCCTCAGACCAGGCGGACCGGCTTTTCCGGGCGGACGCCCAGGCGGGCCAGCCAGCCGCGCAGGGGGATGGGGTCACCGTCCTCCACGAGGCTCAGGACGTGGGGCGCGAGGTCCTTCGCGCGCTCGCCGTCGACCAGGAGGGACGGGCCGTCCAGCCAATCGAGACCGGGGGCGGCGCCGGCCGTGTCCACGGCCGCGCAGCAGACAAGGGCCGTGACGTGGTCGGCCAGCAACTCCCGTCCCGTACGCGGCGGCTGCATGGGGAACAGCGGCAGCATGCCGTCGCCCCAGAGGGCGTCGTCCGGGCCCTGTCCCGTGGGCGCGGGGCGGGGCGGGGCGGCGGCTTCCTCGCGGGCGAGTTCCGCGGTGAGGCCTGCGGCCAGGCGTCCGCCGGGGCCGTCGCCGTCGGCGGCCTCTTCCGCGTCCGCTGATGTGCCGAAGTCGGGTTCGGGGGCGGGGGACGGTACGGGGGCGGGTTCGCGTGCGGACTCGGGTGCGGACGCGGGGTGTGTCTCGGTGGAGTCCGGTCGGCCGGAGCCGGGGGTCTCCGCCGTCAGGTGGTCCAGTACGCGGCCCAGGGTCGGGCCCTCGGAGTCCGGCGTCACCGAGCCGCCGTGATGGCCGACGCCCAGGGAGTCCAGGACGCGGTGGAGGCGGGCTGCGTCCATGCGCCACTTGCGGTCGACGACCTCGTCCGGATACTCCTGCCACGCCACCGGCGCCCAGTCCGGCGTCTGTTCGGCGGGACCGCCGTGGAAGAGGCGGGCCGCGAGCAGGGAAGCCGCCTCGTCCACCGAACCCGGCTCCTCCAGAAGGTCACATGCGGGGCGCTCGCCAAGGCGGGAGGCGAACCCCTCGGCCAGACGGTCCCTGCGGGAGAGCTCGGTGAGGGCGGAGACGACCCCCGCGTCCAGGCGCGAGGGCCAGCGGCCCATCCGCCAAGCGGGAAGCGCGACCTTGGTCAGGAGCCGGTCCCACCCGGCATACGCCAGGCCCACCTGCTCCTGGGCGACGATCCGCACCCCGTAGTCCACGGCCTGGGCGCGCTCGGCGGCGGCGGCCGCCACCCCGCGCTCCATCTCGCCCGCGTGCCCGCGACAGCTGCGCAGGAGCAGCCGCGTCACCCAGCCGACGCCGCCGAGGACCGGACGCACGAGCGGTCCGCGCCCCGGTGCGGAGCTGACCGCGACCGCCGCGTCGAGCCCGCGGATGAAGCGCCGGGCCGCGGCTATGTCGGGGTGTGCCGAAGGGCCCGTACCCGCCACGACCGGGGCGAGCACCGCGCGCAGCTCGCCGACCCGCATCCACCACAGGAAGGGGGAGCCGATGACGAGTACCGGAGCCACCGGTGCCTGGCGACGCGGGCCGGGGCGTCCGTCCCGTACGCCATTGCTCCCGTCCTTCGCCGATGCCGGGCCTGAGGCCTCCGCGGGCGGGCCGTGCGCGGGATGTGTGCGGTCCTCCAGCCAGCTGTCGCAGTCCGGGGTGAGCGCTATCGCCGAAGGGGCGGGCACGTCGAGGCGGTCGGCGAGGTCCCGCACCAGGCGGTACAGATCGGGGGCCGAGCCCTCGGCGATCGGGACCGTCGGGCTGACGGCGGGCCTGGAACGCGCCACCACGAGCGCGACGCCCGCGGCGGCGAGCAGCACGAGGACGGCGACGGTGATCACGATGCCGCGCGCGACGTCCCAACTCCCGCCGCTCATCCGGCCCGTGACCCCGCCGGCGATCAGCACGACGGCGACGGCCGCTGGCAGCAGTGCGACGGCAACGGCCCTGCTGCGGATGCGCAGCACGGCGAGCGCCCGGGAGCGCGCTGACTGCACGCCCACTTCCACACCCGTACCTGACACGACCGATGTCACCCCCTGCTGCCTGTGCCGCCCGCCGCCCGGCCGTCGACCGGGTCGGCGGGCGGACTGCAGCCGCCGATGGATTTGCTCACTCCCCCACTGTGGCACCCGCCACCGACATCGCAATGCCGGTGGTCTGTTTGGCTCTGGGCACCTGAACCGCTTGCGCCGCACCCTAGTTGGGGTGCCGGGCATCGTCAGCCGGATGGGCCAGCGGTCACTCGATCGAATGGCTTTGGGTAGAGGTAGCGGGGGGTGTGGAGGTCGGTCGCGGGATGACCGGGTCCGGGTTTGCGGAGCGTCCGAACCCGGATTACCGAACGACCGAGCCCCGGATCCGATGCCGGATCCGGGGCCCGTGAGCGGTCGGTGGGTGGCGCGCGGGGGCGCGTGGATCACCCTCGTACGCGGCCGTCTACGCCTCTGCCGCCGCCCCCGCTGCCGCGTCGGCCGCCGCCTTCGCCGCGATGTCCGTGCGGTGCTGGGAGCCGTCGAGGCGGATGCGGGAGAGCGCCGTGTACGCGCGCTCGCGCGCCGCGGTCAGGTCCGTGCCGGTCGCCGTCACGGAGAGCACACGGCCGCCCGCGCTGACCACGGCGTCGCCGTCGCGCTTCGTCCCGGCGTGCAGGACGTACGCGTCCGGGGCATCCTGTGCGGCCACATCGCCGAGGCCCTCGATGGGGTCGCCGGTGCGCGGCGTCTCCGGGTAGTTGTGCGAGGCGATGACGACCGTCACCGCCGCGTCGTCGCTCCAGCGCAGCGGCGGGAGGTCGACGAGGGTGCCGTTCGCGGCGGCCAGCAGGACTCCGGCGAGCGGGGTCCGCAGGCGGGCGAGGACGACCTGCGTCTCGGGGTCGCCGAAACGGGCGTTGAACTCGATCACGCGTACGCCGCGGCTGGTGATCGCGAGGCCTGCGTAGAGCAGCCCCGCGAACGGGGTGCCGCGCCGTCGCAGCTCGTCGACGGTGGGCTGGAGCACGCTCTCCATGACCTCGTCGACCAGCTTCGGGTCCGCCCAGGGGAGAGGCGAGTACGCGCCCATGCCGCCGGTGTTCGGCCCCTCGTCGCCGTCCAGGGCACGCTTGAAGTCCTGCGCGGGCTGGAGCGGGACGACGGTGACGCCGTCCGTGATCGCGAAGAGGGAGACCTCGGGGCCGTCGAGGAACTCCTCGATGACGACGCGGTCGCAGGCGAGGGCGTGGGCGCGAGCGGCCTCGATGTCGCCGGTCACGACGACGCCCTTGCCGGCGGCAAGACCGTCGTCCTTGACGACGTACGGCGCTCCGAAGGCGTCGAGGGCCTTGTCGATCTCTTCCGGGGTCGTACAGACGTAGGACCGGGCGGTGGGTACCTGGGCGCCCGCCATCACGTCCTTGGCGAAGGCCTTGGAGCCTTCGAGCTGGGCGGCCTCCTCGGAGGGCCCGAAGCAGGGGATGCCTGCCTCGCGTACGGCGTCGGCGACTCCGGCGACCAGGGGGGCCTCCGGGCCCACGATCACCAGCCCCGCGCAGAGCCGGGTGGCGAGGGCGGCCACCGCGCTGCCGTCGAGGGCGTCGACCGGGTGCAGCTCGGCCACGTCCGCGATGCCGGCGTTGCCGGGGGCGCAGTACAGGGCGGAGACGTCGGGGTCGAGGGACAGAGAGCGGCACAGGGCGTGTTCGCGGGCACCACTGCCGATGACGAGGACCTTCACGGGCGCCAGCCTAGCTGGCGCGGGCCAGTGCGTTCGTACAGGAGCCTCAGCTCCAGCGCCCTCGCTTCTTGTACGTTCCTCCAGGGGCCGGGGTCTGGTCCGTGCCGGGCGTCTGGAGTGCCGGGCCGCCTTCGTCCGCGGGGCGACTGCGGCCGAGTCCGCCCAGCTGTTTGCCCCGTGTTGGTGGGCGCAAGCCGCAGACGCAGACCGCACACCGCGAACCGCAAGCCGCAAGCCGCCAGCCGCCAGCCGCGCGGCCAGGCTTACGGTTCGTTGTTGTATTCCTCGATGATCGTTGCGCCCAGTTCGCGGACGATCAGGTCGTGGCCGGACAGGGCCGATTCGACCAGGTCGGGGTCGTCGTCCGCCGGGATGTCGTCCTCGGCGGAGACGTGGTCCGGGGCGCGACGCTCCGGAGCGGGCGCGGGAGTCGGGGCCGGCGCCCGGTTCGCGGCGGGCGGCGGGGACGCCTGCGACTGCTGCTGCGGCGGCGGAGCCGGGCGCGAGGCAGCCGGCGTGCTGCCACCGAAGCCGCCGCCGCCCCCGAAGTTGCCCGCGGCAGGCGGCGGCGCGGAGCCGCCCGAGGGATCGACGATCGCCTCGACCTTCCACTGCACCCCGAACTGCTCCGACAGAGCCTGCCGCAGCACATCCTCGCTACCGCTGCTCGCGAAGTTGTCCCGCGCTCCCGCGTTGACGAAGCCGATCTGCAGCGTCGTCCCGTCGAAGCCCGCCACCTGGGCGTTCTGGCTCAGCAGGATCCAGGTGAAGCGGCGGCGCCCCTTCACGGCGTCGAGGATGTTCGGCCACAGGGAACGCGGGTCGGGCCCGCCCACCGGCGCCGCCCGGGCCGGGGCAGGGGCGGGAGCCGGTGCCTGTGCCTGAGCCGGGGCAGCGGAGGCCACCGGAGCGGGCGCCGCCTGTGCGGGCTGCTGCGGAGCAGCCGGAGCACCGCCGCCCGCAGCGGCGGCCGTGGGCCAGCCACCCGGGCGAGGAGCCGCCTCCGGAGCGGGAGCGGACGGAGCGGGAGCAGCGGGAGCAGCCTTCGCCGGACCGCTTCCCGGCGCCGAAGCCGTGGGCCACCCACCGGGGCGACGCTCACCGGACGGCGCGGCAGCCGGAGCCGGAGCAGGAGCCGGCGGCGCCGCTTCCACAGGCCGAGCGGCCGGAGCCGCAGGAGCAGCCGGAGCCGCAGGAGCCGCAGGCTCGGGAGCAGCCGAAGCAGCAGCCCCCTGCCCCCCGCCCCGCACAGCCGCCCGCGCCGCCGCGGCCCCGCCCCCCGGCGCGACCTGCGCCTCACCGGCACCCGGCGGCGGCACGGCCACCCCCGGCTGCTGCCCACCAGCGTGGGCCTCGGGCCCGGGGACGTACGCCATCGCCGGGCCGGAACCGCTTCCCTGCGCCGCCGCCATGAAGTTGCCGCCGCGCTCGAGCCGGTCAAGCCTGGCCATCAGCGAGCGCTCGTCGTCGTACGCCGCCGGGAGCAGCACGCGGGCGCAGATCAGTTCCAACTGCAGCCGGGGCGAAGTCGCTCCCCGCATCTCCGTGAGGCCTTCGTTGACGATGTCGGCCGCGCGGCTGAGCTCAGCGCCGCCGAAGACGCCGGCCTGCGCCTGCATCCGCTCCACGACGTCCGACGGCGCGTCGATGAGTCCCTTCTCCGCCGCGTCCGGCACCGCCGCGAGGATCACCAGGTCCCGCAGCCGCTCGAGCAGATCGGTGACGAAGCGCCGCGGGTCGTTGCCGCCCTCGATGACGCGGTCGACGATCTCGAAGGCCGCCGCCCCGTCCGCCGAGGCGAAGGCTTCCACCACGGAGTCGAGCAACGACCCGTCCGTATAACCGAGGAGGGACGTCGCCATGGCGTATGTCACACCTGCCTCGCCCGCGCTGGCGAGGAGCTGGTCCATCACGGACATCGAGTCACGCACGGACCCGGCACCGGCCCGCACGACCAGCGGGTACACACCCTCCTCGACGGCCATCTGCTCCCGGCCGCACACCTCCGCCAGATACTCCCGGAGCGTCCCCGGCGGCACGAGCCTGAACGGATAGTGGTGCGTACGCGAGCGGATCGTCCCGATGACCTTCTCGGGCTCCGTCGTCGCGAAGATGAACTTGAGGTGCTCCGGCGGCTCCTCGACCACCTTCAGCAGGGCGTTGAAGCCCGCCGAGGTGACCATGTGCGCCTCGTCGATGATGTAGATCTTGTACCGGCTGCTCGCTGGGCCGAAGAAGGCCTTCTCGCGCAGGTCACGGGCGTCGTCCACGCCTCCGTGCGAAGCGGCGTCGATCTCGATGACGTCGATCGAACCGGGCCCGTTCCGCGCCAGGTCTCGGCAGGACTGGCACTCGCCGCAGGGCGTCGGAGTGGGACCTTGCTCACAGTTGAGGCAGCGGGCCAGGATGCGCGCGCTGGTCGTCTTGCCGCAGCCGCGCGGACCACTGAACAGGTAGGCGTGATTGACCCGGTTGTTGCGCAGCGCCTGCTGCAGCGGGTCGGTTACATGCTCCTGCCCGATGACCTCGGCGAACGACTCCGGGCGATAGCGGCGGTACAACGCGAGAGACGACACACATACGAGGTTAATGGCGACCACTGACAACCAGGACCGCCCCAACGCAAAGCGCCCCCCACGCACCCGCCAGAGCCAACCTACCCTTGCTGCCTTCCGGCCCTGGGGGAGTTCAGTCAGATAGCGCCACGTGAGGGGCTGAGCCCCACCTTAGCCGATCCCGGGCGCCGGAAGCGACGCCGGACCCCACCTCGATGCCCGCCTCCGGAAGACCTGAGGACGATCTTCCGGTCCGAGGCGGATCGTGTTCGCGAGCACTCCCCAACGTCTTGTATTGTTTGCGGCGGAGGATTCGCCTAGTGGCCTAGGGCGCACGCTTGGAAAGCGTGTTGGGGGCAACCCCTCACGAGTTCGAATCTCGTATCCTCCGCCAGTGCCTCACCGGGCACTAAGTTGATGGGCCCCACCGTTCGCGGTGGGGCCCATCGACGTTTGGTGGGCCGAGCGCTTACGTCCGGCCAGGCCTCTGCGGGTCAGTCGCGTCGTGTGCCGTCAGCGCCGCTCGTAGTGTCAGCAGGTCCGTGTGGGCGGTGAGGTCCAGGCCCGTCAGTGTGGCTATGCGACGTAGGCGGTAGTCGACCGTGTTGGGGTGGACGTGCAGGCGGGACGCTGTTTCGCGGCGGTCCAGGTTCGAGGCGAAGTAGGTGCGCAGGGTCGCCGGCAGGTCCGGGCCCTCCGTCAGGGGTGAGAGCAGCGCGGCCAGGTGGGAGCGGGCCGGGCTCGCGCGGGTGAGCTGGTAGTCGAGGAGCAGCGACGTCAGGGGGTAGACGCCCGGCGGTCGTCCCGTGCCGACCGCGGTGTCGCGCAGCTCCGTGGCGAGCCGTACGGCCTGCGGGACCTCGGCCGGTGTGCTCGCGGCGACGCCCGCCGTCAGGGGCACTCCGCTGACGGTGATGAGGGATGCCGTCAGTTTCGCGAGGCGTGCGCGCTGGGTGTCGGGCGCCCGGTCCGGGGCGCTGTCGGACGGGATGAGCGCGAGGCCCTCGTCGGCGGACAGGCGGGTGAGCACGGGGTGGCCGAGGGCGCGGTCCAGCTCCGTACGCAGGCGTCTGATCTTGCGCCGTGAGGCCACCGTGGCGTCGACGTCGGCGCGGTCCTCGTCCGGGTGGCGTCCGATGGTGAAGGCGAGCGCCAGATAGCACGGCGGGAGGCGTATCCCCAGGTGGGCGGGGTCGAGTTCGGCGCCTCTGCCGTCGAGCAGGGCGGACAGGACGGTGTGCCGGGCGGCGTCGCGCTCGCCGATCAGTGACTGGCTCTCCGCCACGTATCCCGCGGTGACGGCGGACGTGATCTCGCGCAGGCAGTCGAGCAGGAGCCGGTGGGCCTCGATCAGTTCGTGCGGTTCGGCCGTCGCCGTCACCTCCTCCACGCAGATGGCGGCCCCGTAGTGGTAGGCGCTGACGACGGCGTCCACGGGGAGGCGTTCCTCCGCGCGCCTGGCCGCCGAGAGGCGCACCTTCTCCAGGAACTCCGGGGGCGGCATGCGTTCCGTGCGCAGCACCTCGGCGAAGGCGCGGATCGTCATGCCGACGATGGTCCGTACGTCTCCGTGCAGTTCCTCGGCGGGCAGCCGCCCGTAGACCGGCAGGTCGTCCGCGATGCGCCGGGTGACCCTCTCGGCGAGGCCCGGTACGTCGGCGATCAGGAAGCGGCCCACGCTCTTGTCGAGGCGGCCCGCGCTTTTGTCACCGGTCACAACTGGCTCCCCGGAAAGTCTGGTCGCGCGCCCACAACGCCGGGGGCGCGATGGCCCGGATCATAAGGGCGTCTGTTACCCCCGGTACACCCTCACTCTCACCCCCAATCTCCAGGGCCCGCACCCCCGGGCCCCGCACCCACCCAGGAGAGCCCGTGCGCCCCTCACGCACCCGCACCACCATCACGGCGATCGTGGCCGCCGCCCTGTCGGCCTGCGTCCTCGGAGCCGCTCCGGCCGGCGCCGCGTCACCGAAGTCCGCGCCCGCGAAAGCCGACGAGCCCCTTGAGTACGTAGCCATCGGCGACTCCTTCGCCGCGGGCCCCCTCATCCCCGTCCAGAACCAGCTGTCCTGCCTCCGCTCAGACCGGAACTACCCGGCCGTCGCCGCCGAGGCACTCGGCGCCAGGCTCACCGACGTCAGCTGCTCGGGGGCCAAGGTGAGCGACTTCTCCGGCCGCCAGTTCGGCCTGCTGCCGCCCCAGTACGAGGCACTCAAGCCGAGCACCGACCTGGTGACCCTGACCATCGGCGGCAACGACGTCAGCCTCGTCGCCACCGCGCTGGGCTGCGTCAACCTCCTCCCCAAGCCCACCGGCATCTCCTGCGCCGACACCGCCGCGAGCAAGGGCGACCCCACCGCGAAGGCCATCGACGCCTGGAGTGCCACCTTCGGCAAGGCGCTCGACGAGGTACACCGGCGCGCCCCGAACGCGAAGATCGTCGTCGCGGGGTACGCCACCTACATCCGCAAGGACGGCTGCTGGCCGACCCAGCCCATCTGGGACAAGGACGGCAACTACCTCCAGGCGCGCGTGAACCAGCTCAACGGCGTACTCGCGGAACAGAGCAAGGCCCACCACGCCACCTACGTCGACACCGCCGCCGTCAGCGCCGGTCACGACACCTGCGCAGCACCGTCCGAGCGTTATATCGAGGGCCTGCTGCCGACCAGCGTCGCGGCGCCGCTGCACCCCAACGCGCGTGGCATGGCCGCCTTCGGGACGGCGGTGGCCCGGGCCGCCCGCGGTTAGTTCTACGTAAGGAAACCGGCGCGGCATTAAGCTGCGCTGCATGCTTGATACGCGGCGCATGCAGGTCCTCCGGGCAGTGGTCACCAGCGGTTCCGTGACCGCCGCGGCCCGCAATCTCGGGTACACGCCCTCCGCCGTGAGCCAGCAGATGGCGGCCCTGGAGAAGGAGGCGGGCATCGCACTCCTTGAGCGCACCGGCCGCGGGGTGCGGGCGACGGACGCCGGGCGGCTGCTCACCGAGTACGCGGTCACGATCGGCAGGCAGCTCGCCGAGGCGGAGACGGCGCTCGCGGAGCTGCGGGCCGGGCGTACGGGCCGGGTCTCCATGCGGTACTTCACCACCGCCGGGGCGGCGCTCGTCGCCCCGGCGCTCGCGGCGTTGCGGCGCGCACAGCCCGGCGTACAGATCGAGTTGAAGCTGTCCGACCCGGACGACCCGATGCCGCAGGTGCGGGACAGACAGGCGGATCTCGCGCTTGTGGTCAGGCCGCGGGGTCAACTGGGTCTGGACGGCGTGCGGTTCGAGCATCTCCTGGACGACCGGTACCACGCCGTGCTGCCTGCGGGGCATCCCCTCGCGGCCAAGCCGCTGCTCGACATGACGGACCTGGCCGACGAACCGTGGGTGGCCAGCGAGTCGCCGGGGCCCTGCCTCGATCCCATCCTGGAGGCGTGCGGCGCGGCCGGTTTCAGCCCGGACTTCGTGGTGGAGAGCGGGGACTACGCCACGGCCCAGGGGTTCGTCGCCGCGGGCCTCGGCGTCGGTCTCGTACCGCAACTCGGCCTCGACGCGCCCCATTCGGG
Organism: Streptomyces longisporoflavus; assembly: GCF_014649775.1. Classification (GTDB taxonomy): domain Bacteria; phylum Actinomycetota; class Actinomycetes; order Streptomycetales; family Streptomycetaceae; genus Streptomyces; species Streptomyces longisporoflavus. The sequence goes on from NZ_BMTR01000010.1 coordinate 64,642, forward strand.
CGTGGTCGTACGCGAGGTCCGCAACCCGGTGCCGATCCGGTCGATCTACGCGGCGGTGCGGGGGCCGGCACCCGAGCGCCCGGCGGTGCGGGGGCTGCTCGACGCGCTGCGGGAGGCGGCGGCTCAGGCGGGCTCGCCCGGCGCCGTGCCCGGTCCCGGCGCCGACATCGACGCCGGAGACGGCTCCGGGCCCGGCTCCGGAGCCGCGTAGCACCGCACGGTGACCGTCTGCCGCGGGCTCCAGTGCTGCTCGCCGGTGCCGAGGAACCGCCAGCCCGTACGTTCGTAGAGCGCGGTGGCCGAGGTGTCGGACTCGACGACGTCCAGGACCGGGTCGAGCCCCGACGCACCGGCCTCCGCCACGACCCGCGCGAGGAGCAGCGCCCCGAGTCCGTGCCCGCGGGCGCCGGGCGCGACGAACAGGCGGCTGACGACGGCTGTCCGGTCGATCGGCACGCCCTGGCGCTCGCTCCACAACCCGGGCGCCACATCGTCCGCGTCACGGCGACAGAGCGCGACATGTCCGGCCACACGCCCGTCGAGCTCAGCGATCCAGGCGCCTATGAGTGCGCCTCCGGTCAGCCAATCGGCGGGCTCCTCCGGCCAGTTGGTCGGGTAGCCGTCGGCCTCGTGCACGCCGGCGAGTGCTTCCACGCAGGCGGGCAGGTCGGAGGAGCGGCGGGGGCGGACGAGGGTGGCCGTGGCTTGTCTCATCCCGCCATCGTCTCCCGCACGCTCCGCCACACGCGAAGGGTTTTCAGACCCCGCGTACAGGCCCCGCGTACAGACCCCGCGTACCGAGCCCCGCGTGCGAACCTCCGCCCCGCGGGAGAGGATCGGGCCCATGGACGTCACCCTGCACCTGGCGCAGCAGCCGGAAGCCGACGAGCTCCTCGGCCGCAGTCCGCTGGCCGCGCTCGTCGGGATGCTGCTCGACCAGCAGGTGCCGATGGAGTGGGCGTTCGCGGGCCCGCACACGATTGCCCGGCGGCTGAACGCGGATGATCTCGACGCGCACGAGATCGCCGCGTACGACCCCGAGGAGTTCGCCGCGCTGCTCTCGGCCAAACCCGCGGTGCATCGTTATCCGGGGTCGATGGCGAAGCGGATCCAGCAGCTGTGCGAGTACCTGGTGGAGCACTACGAGGGGGACCCCACCGCCCTGTGGGAGGGGTGCGCGTCCGGCAAGGATCTCCTGAAGCGGCTCAACGACCTCCCCGGCTTCGGCAAGCAGAAGTCCCAGATCTTCCTGGCCCTGCTGGGCAAGCAACTGGGCGTACGGCCCGCGGGCTGGCGGGAGGCGGCGGGGGCCTACGGCGAGGCGGACGCGTATCGCTCGGTCGCGGACATCACGGGCCCCGAATCCCTCCGGCGGGTCCGCGCCCACAAGCAGCAGCTGAAGGCGGCGAAGGCCGCCGCCGGGCAGTAGCGGGACAGCGCAGCCCGCAGCCCGCCACCCAGCCCTCACGCACCGCCCCCCACAGGAACCCGCGCCCACCCCGCCATAGCCCAAGCGGGCCAATCTCGGCGCAAGGCAACACCAAGCGGCCCCCTCCGTGGGACATGACCCCACATGAGCCGCGTCGCGTTGTGCCGTCCCGCGTGGCTCCGCGCTGTTCTGATTCTGCTGGCCCTCCTCGGCACCGTCCTCGCCCCCGCGTCCCCCACCAGGGCCGCCCCCGCCCCACCCCCCGCGGCCGTCTCCACCGAGCCCTGCGGTGAGGCCCACCAGGACACCGCCGACAGCGCACTCCGCGTACCGGCAAGGCGCCCCGTCCCCCACGCCACCCCGGCCACCGCACGTCCCCGCGCCGCACTCCGAAGCCGCCCCGGCCCCCTCCGCGACCGCCCCCACGTCACCGCCCCGCGTTCCGTCGTCCTCCGCTGCTGACAGTCCCCTGGGCCCCCGGCCTGACCGCCACTCCTCCCCCCTGTCAAGCAGCAGAGAAACGAGGACAGACACCCATGCCCATCGACCCTTACGCCGCCCTGCACGCCCTCCTCCGCGCCGAAGCCGTACGCAACGCGCCCCATCCGGCCTCGGCCCCCGTGAAGACGCAGAACGAGGACGAGGAGGATCACCAGGAGAGGTCCGGCCAGAGCGACCGCTGAGCCGCCGGCGCAGACGCGGAGGCGAGCGCCCTGCCTCGGCGTCTGCGCCGAGCCGTACCGAAAGACGACCGCGACCGCGACGCGGAGGGTCGACAAGTTCCGGCCCTTTTGGTTCGGCGCAGCAAGAGATCGGGCCGTCAGCCCCGTGACAGAGAAAGACCCGTTAGAGGGGTTCGCGCTCCCCGTCGTGGACGGCATCGGCGGGGTCGTCGTTCACTTCTGCCCCAGCTCCCGGCGCGGGTCTTTCCGGAATGCCCCCATTTACGGCGTCATTTCCCAGACTCGCACTCGGTCGCCAAGGCTGCGCCCGGAGAGCCTTGCCCGGTAGGCTTTCCGTGTGATCTTCAAGCGCATCGGAAACGGCCGGCCGTACCCCGACCACGGCCGGGAAAGCACCCGGCAGTGGGCGGACGTCGCGCCGCGCCCGGTCCGCCTCGATCAGCTCGTGACGACCAAGGGCCAGCTGGACCTAGAGACGCTCCTCGCGGAGGACTCGACGTTCTACGGCGACCTGTTCGCGCACGTGGTGAAGTGGCAGGGCGACCTCTACCTGGAAGACGGACTGCACCGCGCGGTCCGCGCGGCGCTCCAGCAGCGCCAGGTGCTGCACGCCCGCGTCCTCGAACTGGGCTGACCAGCCAGACGACAGCACCGCCCACCGGTCCGACGACAACAGCGGCACCGGTGCGCCGCCGCACGCCCACGCCCTCGTTGGCCCTTTTGGGTTGGACTGAGCCCGAGTCAATGATCATTTAGTAGGCATCACGGCGTCGTCGCATTACGCTGCGCCCATGAGCATGCTCACTCCCCCCGGCATGGGCGGCAAGTACCGCATCACGGGTGCCAAATATCCCCGTATGCGCCGGAACCGTGGCCGCCGCCGGATCGTGCTCGCGGTGGTCGCTTCCGTCGTCGCGGTCGGCCTGATCGGCTGGGGGACCCTGCAGCTCATCGATGTCTTCACGGGCGGCGGCAAGGCCACCGCGGCGAGCACGCGCGGCGACTGCGCGGCCGAGCGGCCGGGCTCCTCGGCCAAGGCGCCCGCGCCCAAGGCACTCCCGAAGCCGGGCGACATCAAGGTCAACGTCTACAACGCCACGCCCCGCGGCGGCCTCGCCAAGGACGTCGCGGCCGAGCTCAAGAAGCGCGGCTTCACCGTCGGCAAGGTGGACAACGCGCCCAAGGAGTACGACAAGAAGGTCAAGGGCACCGGCGTACTGCTCGGCCCCAAGTCCGCCGCTCAGAGCGCGATCCCGGTACTCGGCACGCAGCTCGCGGGCGCCGAGAGCCGCACGGACGCCCGCAAGGGCGGCGAGGTGGACCTCATCCTGGGCTCGAAGTTCAAGGATCTGGCAAAGAAAAAGGACGCCGACAAGGCTCTGGCGGTACTCGCCGAGCCCAAGCCGACGCCCTCACCGTCCAACGGCCGCAAGGGCTGCTGAACGCCGGTCCGGGAAGGACCCCGAGCGCTACTCCGCGGTCCCGTACATCCGGTCGCCCGCGTCGCCGAGACCCGGCACGATGTAGCCGTTCTCGTTGAGCCGCTCGTCGACCGAAGCCGTCACGACCGTCACCGGCGTGCCCGCGAGCTCGCGCTCCATGACCTCGACGCCCTCGGGGGCGGCGAGCAGCACCACGGCGGTGACGTCGTCCGCGCCGCGCTTGATCAGTTCCTGGATGGCCGCGACGAGCGTGCCGCCGGTGGCCAGCATGGGGTCGAGGACGTACACCTGGCGGCCGGAGAGGTCCTCCGGCATCCGGGTCGCGTACGTCGACGCCTGGAGCGTCTCCTCGTCGCGGATCATCCCGAGGAAGCCCACCTCGGCGGTCGGCAGGAGCCGCACCATGCCGTCCAGCATGCCGAGCCCGGCGCGCAGGATCGGCACGACCAGGGGGCGCGGGTGGGACAGCTTGACGCCGGTCGTCGTTGTGACCGGGGTCTCGATGTCGACCTGCTCCGTGCGCACGTCCCTGGTGGCCTCGTACGCGAGCAGGGTGACCAGCTCGTCGGCGAGGCGCCGGAAGGTAGGGGAGTCGGTGCGCTTGTCGCGCAGCGTGGTGAGTTTGTGCGCCACCAGCGGGTGGTCGACGACGTGGATCCGCATGCCCTCAACAGTAACCGCGCCACGGACCCCCCGGACTCCCCCGTCACCGACCGCTCCGGCCCTCCCCGCGCCCCCCGGAACATCCCGCGCTCGCATCAAACCCGCCGTCCGGGGGAAAGTGGACGTACGACCTGGGGTGGTGATGCCCATGCCCGACAGAGAGCCGGGTGGCCGGGAGCCGGGAGGCCGGGAGCCGGACCGCGAGACCGAAGCCGAGCGTCGGCGCCGACGCGCCCAGTTCCTGCACGAGAGGGCCGAGGCGCTAGAGCTGCGCGACCGCGTGAAGCCGCGCCGCGCCCGAGCCGCACGCATGCGTCAGCAGATGCGTATGCGCACGTTCCGCTGGTAGCGGCCACCTCTCACGCAGGCATCCGGGAGGTGTCCGTGCAAAGCGACGCGGACACAGCGGGCGGAAGACCTCTCCTTGAGCCGTGGTTTCTGCCACGATTCCGAGTGGGCGGGGCTTGGAACAGCAATTCCCCCGCTCCCCGAACTCGCCGGGGGGACACCCAAACCGTCAACCGGCACTGTCTATGACCAGTGGGAGAGTCACGGTGTACTTCGCCGCACTGCTCGCGCGCACCGAAGACGGGTGGGAAGCGAGCGACACGGAGCTCGACGATGTGGAGACCCTGTCGGATCTCGCCGACCTGGCCCGCGAGGCCACTGCCGGGAGCGCTGAGGACGACACCGTCCTCGTCTTCATCGAACAGGAGGACGCCTGGTTCGGCGTCGTCCGCGTCGACGGTGAGGAGGACCCTCGTATCTACGTCTCGGACGCGGCCGCTGCCGCCCGGAGTTCGTACGGCGAGATCCTGCTCACCGACGAGATGCTCGGCCGTGAGCCGGGCAACGACGATCCGGGCGTCGATCTGGACGCCCTCGACCTGGACGGTACGGAGGACGGCGAACCGGTCGGCTCCGACGCCGCCCCCGATCCCGCCGATGACGACGACACGGGGGAGCCCTCGGGCGAAGCGGTGCCCGCGGGGCCCCTCGGGGACTCCGAGCTCATGACCGACCTCGGCGTGCCCGAGAAGGACCTGCTCGGCCTGGAACCCGGTGACGCGCTCAGCGACATCGCCGAGATCCTCGGGGCTGCGGAGGTGCTCGAGGCCGTCCGCTAGGTTCCCGGTGTGACCGAAACCGGCCTGGAGCCCGATCCCGTACGCGACCGCTGGCGGGCGCCCATGCGGCTTGCCCTGGCCGAGGCCGAACTGGCCGCCCGGGGCGGCGATGTGCCCGTCGGCGCCGTCGTGCTGTCCCCGGACGGCACGACGGTGCTCGCGGCGGGCCACAACGAACGCGAGGCGACCGGCGACCCGACGGCGCACGCGGAGGTGCTCGCCGTCCGCCGGGCCGCCGCCGCGCTCGGCGAGTGGCGGCTGACGGGCTGCACCCTCGTGGTGACCCTGGAGCCCTGCACGATGTGCGCGGGCGCGCTCGTGCAGTCCCGGGTCGACCGGGTCGTCTACGGAGCGCGTGACGAGAAGGCGGGCGCCGCCGGCTCCGTCTGGGACGTCGTACGCGACAGAAGGCTGAACCACCGTCCCGAGGTGATCCAGGGCGTCCTCGCGGAGGAGACCGCGGAGCTGCTCACCCGCTTCTTCAGGGGCTCTGAGGGGTCGCCCTAGAGGTGCCGAGGGGGCGGATTTCTGACCACGGCCCTCTTTGGGCTAGAGTTCCTCTCGGTAGCGTGTCCGAGCGGCCGAAGGAGCTCGCCTCGAAAGCGAGTGTGGGGAAACTCACCGTGGGTTCAAATCCCACCGCTACCGCTCTTACGACGAAGGCCCTGTCCGCGAGGACGGGGCCTTCGTCGTTTTCCGCGACGGCGGATGGATGGGGGCGCGCGACGGCGGATGAATGGGTCGGGGGAAGCGGCATCGGGGGGACAAGCCGCTCCCCCCGATGAGGACCGGACCCTCCGGCCCGCGCCGTCCTTGGGGGGAAGCAGACGGCGCGTGACCCCGCAGTGGGGGCCGGTCCCTGGCCCGCGGATTCCTGCCAGATCCGCTCGGGCACATCACCCATCCTGCCGCCCGCGCAACCGGGAACGGCCCGGCAAAGGGCCTCTGCCACCAGGCCGTTGGTCCTCAAAGGCCCGGTGAGCACGTGCCGGGTTAGACTCACGCCCGTCACAGGGGTCACAGAGCGCAGCGGGTAAGGGGAGGCCGGAGCATGGCGGTGCAGTGGAAGAAAATCGGGCTCTTCGCGCTCGTCGTCTTCATGCTTTACGTGATCATCACTGACCCCGCCAAGGCCGCGGACTATGTGCAGATAGGCTTCGAGGCGGTTTCGGATGCCGCTCGGAGCATAGGCGATTTCATGACGTGGGTCGCCAACGGAGGCAAGGACTGAGCGGCTCGTCCCGCCGTCCTCCCCTCCCCCCGGTCCCCCGCCCCGCATCCCTGGAGTGCGCATGATCCGCCATCTGGTCCTCTTCAAGCTCAACGACGGTGTGCGGCGCGACGAGCCGCGCGTCGTCGAAGGCGTCAAGGCCTTCCGCGCGCTCGGCGACCAGATCCCGGAGCTCACGTTCTGGGAGTGCGACTGGAACATCACCGACCGGCCCATCGCGTACGACTTCGCCATCAACTCGGCGGTCGAGGACACCGATGCGCTGAAGCGGTACATCGAGCACCCGGCCCATCAGGCGGGCGTCGCACTGTGGCGGGAGTTCGCCACGTGGGTGATCGCGGACTACGAGTTCTGACCTACCGCGCGAAGCGGCCCCTCACCGGACGGTGAGGGGCTTTTCTGCGTCTTATGGCCCAACTCGGCCCTCAACACGTAGTTATCGGGTGCTTGCACACAGTGCACATGTCTTGTGATGCTATGACCGCTTTTGACGGATGAGTTGACCAGGGTCGGCTGATCTTGACCGAGCTCGACAGGACTTGATTGCGCTTGACCGAGAAGGGGTGGCGTTGACCGTGCCGGCCAGTACTGCGCCCGAAGCACCACCCGTGACCCCGCAGGCGAGCAGCCCCGGCGCTCCGAGCAACCAGAGCGCGGCCACCGACGGCGCGAGCCTCCCGGCCGCCACCGGCACCTCCGGCAGCCCCGGCACCCCTGGCAGCCCCAGCACCCCCAGCAGCAGGGGCGCCGACACCCGGGCCCTGACGCAGGTGCTCTTCGCCGAACTCAAGGGGCTCGAACCGGGCAGCCCCGAGCACGGCCGCGTCCGCGGTGCGCTCATCGAGGCCAATCTGCCGCTGGTGCGCTACGCCGCCGCCCGCTTCCGCAGCCGCAACGAGCCGATGGAGGACGTCGTCCAGGTCGGCACGATCGGCCTGATCAACGCCATCGACCGATTCGACCCCGAGCGCGGCGTGCAGTTCCCGACCTTCGCGATGCCCACCGTGGTCGGCGAGATCAAGCGGTACTTCCGCGACAACGTACGAACGGTCCATGTGCCGCGCCGTCTTCACGAGCTGTGGGTGCAGGTGACCGGGGCGACCGAGGACCTCACCACGGCGTTCGGGCGCTCGCCCACGACCGCGGAGATCGCCGAGCGGCTGCGGATCACCGAGGAGGAGGTCCTGGCCTGTATCGAGGCCGGACGTTCGTACCACGCGACGTCGTTGGAGGCGGCCCAGGAGGGCGATGGTCTGCCCGGCCTGCTCGACCGGCTCGGCTATGAGGACCCGGCACTCGACGGCGTCGAGCACCGCGACCTCGTCCGCCATCTCCTCGTACAGCTGCCCGAGCGCGAACAGCGCATCCTGCTCCTTCGCTACTACAGCAATCTGACGCAATCACAGATCAGCGCCGAATTGGGCGTTTCTCAGATGCATGTGTCAAGACTGCTGGCCAGAAGCTTCGCGCGACTTCGATCCGCAAACCGTATCGAGGCGTAACCGTAACGAGTGGACTGCTCAATGAGCAGTTCCCGACGCTTCACGAGCAGAAAAGCCCCAGACCCCCTCTTTCCTGCATCGGTGTCACCCTTCTTTGTCGACATGTAACTACAGCGTGTTGCCGACATGTGACATTCTGCTGGAACCGCGTTTGCCGGAGCCCCACGTCCGGTATTCAGGTGGAGGCTGCGTTCCTCCGACGGGAACGTGTGCCGCGACCGTCCGCGACCCAAAGGGGGTGGCATGTCCGCAGACCAGGGCAGCTCGAAGGTGCTCACGCTCACGAAGAGCGAATCAGCGCCCGACGCGCTTGCGAGCTCAAGTGTTTCCGGGGCTTCAGGAGCCATCGACACCCGCACCCTGTCCCGCTCCCTGTTCCTGCGGCTCGCCGCACTCGACAAGGACAGCCCCGAGCGTGTCTACGTAAGGGACACGCTGATCGAGCTCAACCTCCCGCTCGTCCGGTATGCGGCAGCGCGCTTCCGCAGCCGCAACGAACCGATGGAGGACATCGTCCAGGTCGGCACGATCGGCCTGATCAAGGCGATCGACCGATTCGACTGCGAACGCGGCGTGGAATTCCCGACGTTCGCGATGCCGACCGTCGTCGGCGAGATCAAGCGCTTCTTCCGCGACACCAGTTGGTCGGTGCGCGTCCCGCGCCGCCTCCAGGAGCTGCGGCTCGCGCTGACGAAGACGAGCGACGAGCTGGCGCAGCGGCTGGACCGCTCACCGACCGTGCCCGAACTCGCCAAGGCACTCGGGGTGTCCGAGGAGGACGTGGTCGACGGCCTGGCCGTCGGGAACGCGTACACCGCCTCCTCGCTCGACTCCCCGGCCCTGGAGGACGACGGCGGCGAGGGCTCCCTCGCCGACCGCCTGGGGTACGAGGACAGCGCGCTCGAAGGCGTCGAGTACCGCGAGTCCCTCAAGCCGCTGCTCGCCAAGCTGCCGCCGCGCGAGCGCCGCATCATCATGCTGCGCTTCTTCGCGAACATGACGCAGTCGCAGATCGGCGAGGAGGTCGGCATCTCGCAGATGCACGTCTCGCGGCTGCTCACGCGGACGCTTTCGCAGCTGCGTGAAGGACTCATCGCGGACTGATCGCACTCCCCCTGTGGCCAGGGACGCTCAAGGAGCCGCAGGGGGACAGCAGTTGCTGACGGGGTTCCTAATTGACGGGTCGTCAGACACACTGTCGCGATGCGACGTGGCATACGAAACGTACTGAGCGCGTCTACGGCTGCCCTGTGCCTGGGCGGGGTCCTTGCCGCCTGCGGGGGCGGGGGCGGTGACGACGGCTATGTGGCCACGGGGCCGGCCGGTGCGGGCCCTGAGCGGGCGCCTGGCAAGGGAGTTGCGCCCACCGGTGAGGTGGAGCTTGTGCCGTTGGTGCCTCCCGGCGGGGGGAGCGGCGGTGGTGAGTCTGGGGGTGAGGGTGACTCCCCCGCGCCGTCGGAGTCCGGCGCCGGTGGCTCTTCCGGCAAGTCCCCTGGCGGCAAGGCCGGTTCCGGCTCTCCGGGCGGGCCGAGCAGCTCGGACGGATCGGACAGCGGTGGTTCCTCGGCTGACGGTGCCAAGTCCCCTCGTACGGAGAGTGGTTCGGGGGGCGGCTCAGCGGGGCGCCCTGAAGGCGGGGCGAGTGAATCTCCCTCCGCGCCCGGCGGTGGCACCAGCGCGGGGCCCAGCGGACCCGCGAAGCTCAGCGTGAGTGAGCCGCAGCGTAAGCCCGCGGACGACCGCTGGTGCGAGAAGGTGACCGTCTCCTTCCGTAACACCGGGGGGTCGCCGGTGCGGTCCGGGACGGTCACCTTCGAGACGCACGTCATCGGTGCGCTTGGCGTGGACTGGGCCACGCTGAAATCCACGGAGAAGCTGCCCGCGCCCATCGACGCGGGGAAGTCCGTCAAGAAGACCTGGACTGTGTGCGTCGACGCGTGGCGCGTGCCGCTGGGCATGCATGTGGAGACGCGGGACGTCTCCGTCGAGTGGGAGTAGCCCGTCGTCTTGTACCTGCGGGTCCGCCGTGGCTGAGCGCGCAGTTCCCCGCGCCCCTAAACGCCCCTCCGGGGCGTCCTTACTTCAGCGCCAGCCACGCCACCCCCGCCACCACCGCGATCGCGATGACGACGCCGATGATCAGGCCGATGCGCGGGCCCGCGGATGCTGCCGCCGGCTGCTGGGCTCGGCCCTGGGGGGACTCGTCGACGAAGGCGCGGAACATCTGCGTGCTGCCGGCCGGGTCGGGGGTGTTCTGGGGGCCCTGGGGGTTGTGTGCCATAGCGCAGGACCCTAGCGAACCATCGGGGGTCGGCCCAACCCCCGCTGACCACGGACTTTACTGGGGCGGCCCCAGAGCTTTGCCGACTCTTTAGCCGGTTGGTCCAGTTTTAGTTTGCCTGCGGCAACCAACTGTCTTTATCGTTGCCCTAAGCAACAACATAGGAGGTGTCGTGGCCGCGCAGCGTCATTACGAGGACCTGGCCCGACAGCTCAGCGCCATCGGTGCCGTGAAGCGCGGCCTCGGACGAGGCTTGCCGCACGACTGCCCGGGCGGGTCCGCCGCCGTACTCATCCTGCTCGACCGGCACGGAGAGATGCGGATGAGCAGGCTCGCCGAGCTGCTCGCCGTGGACATGTCGGTGACTTCCCGCCACGTGGCCCACGTCGCCGAGAAGGAGTGGATCCTCCGGGAACCCGACCCCGCCGACAAGCGCTCCCGGATCTTGCGCCTGACGCCCGCGGGCCAGACCAAGGTCAATGAGCTGTCCGAGCTGTCCATCAGGACACTCACCCACTACTTGCATGACTGGTCAGACGACGAGGTCGTCCAGCTCAGCACGCTGCTCGCGCGACTGCGCGACAGTTTCGGGGACTGCCGCGCGGCTTCGGCCCGGCTCCCCTTCGAAGAGACCACCCGTACACCCGCGTAATGAAGAGGAAGCCCATGGCAACAACCACACCATCCGGTGTGCGGGGCAGCCACGCCAAGCACGGGGCGACTCATGACGAGAACGCTCCGATGACACACCGGCAGATCATGGAGGCCCTCTCCGGCCTGCTGCTCGGCATGTTCGTCGCGATCCTGTCGTCGACGATCGTCTCCAACGCCCTGCCCGAAATCATCGGCGACCTGGGCGGCGGCCAGTCCGCCTACACCTGGGTCGTCACCGCGTCGCTCCTGGCGATGACGGCGACCACCCCCCTGTGGGGCAAGCTGTCGGACCTCTTCAGCAAGAAGGCCCTGGTCCAGATAGCCCTGATCATCTACGTCGGCGGTTCGATCGTCGCCGGTCTCTCGCAGAGCCCGTCGATGCTGATCGCCTGTCGTGTCGTGCAGGGCATAGGCGTGGGCGGTCTCTCCGCCCTCGCACAGATCGTGATGGCCGCGATGATTTCCCCGCGCGAGCGCGGCCGCTACTCCGGCTACCTCGGCGCGACCTTCGCCGTCGCCACCGTCGGCGGCCCGCTGCTCGGCGGTGTCATCACCGACACGTCGTGGCTGGGCTGGCGCTGGTGCTTCTACGTCGGCGTGCCGTTCGCGATCATCGCTCTGATCGTCCTGCAGAAGACCCTGAAGCTCCCCGTCGTGAAGCGGGACGTCAAGGTCGACTGGGGCGGCGCCTTCTTCATCACCGCGGCCGTCTGCCTGCTCCTGGTCTGGGTGACCTTCGCGGGTGACAAGTACGACTGGATGTCCTGGCAGACCGGCGCCATGGTCGGCGGTTCGATCGTCCTCGGCCTGCTCTTCCTGCTCGTCGAGGCCAAGGCGAGCGAGCCGATCATCCCGCTGCGCCTCTTCCGCAACCGCACCATCACCCTCGCCTCGCTCGCCTCGCTCTTCGTGGGTGTCGGCATGTTCGCGGGCACGGTGTTCTTCAGCCAGTACTTCCAGCTGGCGCGCGACAAGTCGCCGACGATGTCCGGTGTCATGACGATCCCGATGATCGGCGGCCTGTTCATCTCCTCGACGGTCTCGGGCCAGATCATCACCAAGACCGGCAAGTGGAAGGCCTGGCTGGTCACCGGCGGTGCGCTCCTGACCGCGGGCCTCGGCCTGCTCGGCACGATGCGCTACGACACCGAGTACTGGCACATCGCGATCTACATGGCGCTGATGGGTCTCGGCATCGGCATGATGATGCAGAACCTCGTGCTCGCCACGCAGAACCAGGTCGCTCCCCAGGACCTCGGTGCCGCGAGCTCCGTCGTCACCTTCTTCCGTTCCCTCGGTGGCGCCATGGGCGTCTCGGCGCTCGGCGCCGTGATGTCCACGCGCATCACCCACTACGTGAAGGACGGCCTGGCCGACCTCGGCCCCGAGGCCGCGAAGGCGGGTCACGGCGGTACGGGCGGCGGCGCCATCCCGGACCTGGACAAGCTCCCGGCTCCGTTCCGCACGGTCATGGAGAGCGCCTACGGGCACGGCATCGCCGACGTCTTCCTGATCGCCGCGCCGCTGGCCTTCCTGGCCTTCCTGATCACGATCTTCATCAAGGAGGTTCCGTTGCGTACGTCCGGTGCGCTGGCCCAGGCCGCCGAGTCCTCGGACGCCGACGCCCCCGCGGCCACTCCCTCCGCCGCCCCGGCCGCCGCCTCGGCCGCCGCAGAGCAGCCTGTGCCCGTCTCCGTCGGCGCGCACACCGAGACGGGCCCCGAGGGCACGCAGAAGCTCGCGGCGGTGGCCTCGGCGGCCGCCGGTGACACCCTTCCGCCCACCTTCGGCGGCACCCCGGTCCGCGGCTTCGTCCGCGGCGCGGAGAGCACCCCGGTCCCGCGGGCCGCGGTCACGCTGATCTCCCTCGGGGGACGGCAGCTGGGCCGTGCGGTCGCGCAGGGCGACGGGTCCTACGCGGTGGACGCGCCGGGCGCGGGCTCGTACGTACTGATCGCTTCGGCCGACGGTTTCCAGCCGCAGGCCTCCACGATCGTCGTCTCCGACGAGGCGCTCACGTACGACATCCTGCTGAGCGGCACGAGCGGCCTCAGCGGTGTGGTGCGGGCCTCCGACGGCAAGCTGCCGGTGTCCGGCGCGATGGTCATCGTGACCGACGTGCGCGGCGATGTCCTGGCCACCGGGCTCACCGGTGAGCAGGGCGAGTTCACCTTCGCCGAGCTGGTGCCCGGCCAGGTCACCATCGCGGTGAACGCCGCGGGTCACCGCCCGATGGCGCTGCCCGTCGAGGTCGGCGCGGTCGGCGTCACCCGGGTCGAGGTCGAGCTGAACGCCGGCGCGCAGGTGCTCGGCACCGTCCGCGCCAAGGGCGGTCCGCTGAACGACGCCCGCGTCACCCTGGTGGACGCGGCGGGCAACGTCGTCGCCACCGCGACCACCGGGTCCGACGGCGCCTACGCCTTCAGCGACCTGGACAGCGGCGAGTACACGGTCATCGCGACCGGTTACCCGCCGGTGGCGACGGGACTGACCGTCGCCGGTGAAGGTGTCGGTGACCACGACATCGAACTCGCCCACCCCGGCGAGTAGTTGACCCCGGCCCGGGCGCGCCCTTCGAGCGGATGAGCGTGCCCGGGCCGGTTGTGGAAGGGCCCCCGGACCGGCGGTGGCGCATACGGCAGGGGACGGCCGTGTCACCGCCGCCGGGGGCCGCACACTTTCTTTTGAGCTTTGAGCTTGGCAAGGAGCAAAACGGGATGGGACTCAGCGCTCGGATTCGGACGCGGGACGGGTGGGCGGTGTCGCACGCCGTCGTCACCCTCACCGACATGACCGGTACGCAGGTGCTGCGGGCCTCGGCGGACGCGGAAGGTGCCGTGCGCGACGCGACGGACCTGGCGCCGGGACCGTACACCGTGATCGTCACCGCGGTCGGCTACGCGCCCGTCGCCTCGACCGCCATGGTCACGGCGAGCGGCCGTGCCGAGGTGGGCAACATCGTCCTGGCCCGGCAGGGCGGCACCGAACTGCCGCCGCCCGGGCCCTGGACCATCGACCCGGCGCACTCGACGGTGGGTGCGGTCGCCCAGCACCTGGGGATCACCAGCGTGCACGGCCGGTTCACCGAGTTCGGCGGGGTCGTGGAGATCGCCGAGGACGTGGAGAAGTCGCGCGTCGAGGCGGTCATCAGGTCGGCGTCCATCGACACCGGCAACGGCATGCGGGACGGCCACCTGAAGTCGCCGGACTTCCTGGACGTCGAGCAGTACCCGGAGCTGACCTACCGGTCGACCGGCCTCACGCCCGCCGGATCGGACCGCTGGACCGTCCACGGCGAGCTCGGCATGCACGGTGTCGTACGCCCGGTCGACCTGGACCTGAGCTACCTCGGCACCGGCGCGGACCCCTGGGGCGGCACGCGCGCGGCCTTCCGGGCCACGGCCGAGCTGCGCCGGGAGGACTTCGCCATGAACTACAACCAGGTGGTGCAGGCGGGCATCTCGGCGATCGGTACGACCCTGCGGGTGGAGCTCGACATCCAGGCGGTCCAAGGGGACTCGCTCCCCCGGGTCTAGCGCCGCGTGCGGCACTAGGGTGCGTTCATGGCACCCAATATCGCTACCAACACCACGGTCTCGCTCGACGAGTTGCTCGACTTCGTCCGCCCCAGGCACCGCGCCATTCTGCTGACGGGCCGGTCGGACGGAACCCCGCAGGGATCTCCCCTGACCTGCGGGGTCGACGACTCCGGACGGATCGTGGTGTCCACGTATCCGGAGCGGGCCAAGACGCGCAACGCCAAGCGGAACCCGCGGGTCAGCATCATCGTCCTCAGCGACGAGTGGAACGGGCCGTGGGTGCAGATCGACGGCACGGCCGAGGTCATCGACTCCCCGGACTCGGTGGAGCCGCTCGTCGAGTACTTCCGGAACATCTCCGGCGAGCACCCGGACTGGGACGAGTACCGCGAGGCCATGGTGAAGCAGGGCAAGTCCATCATCCGGATCACTCCGGAGCGGTGGGGGCCGGTGGCCACCGGGGGATTCCCGGCGTCGAAGGCCTGAGCGGCGCGTGCGGTACGGGCCTACGGGCCGGGCTTGAGTGTCGCCTCGATGCCCGCGATCAGCAGGTCGAGGGCGACCGTGAAGTCCAGCTCCCACATCTCCTCGACCGTGGCCCCGCCCCGCGCCTCCATCATGTCGGCGGCGCTGTGCAGGGTCTCCTCCACGTCCGGGTGGTCGCGGACCACGGCCATGGCCTCCGTGAAGTACTCCCCCGGAGTGAGCCCCGCCGCCGCGCACCGCGCGATGTAGTGGCCCTGCACGGTGCCGAATCCGTACACGAACTGGAAGACCGCCGAGATCGCACCGGTCTGCTTCTTCGCGGGCAGACCGGTCTTGCGCACCACGTTCTGCACGGTCAGAGCGAACCTGAGCCAGTTCGGGCCGATGTTGAGGAAGTTGCCGACCAGCGGCGACACCCAGGCGTGCCTGACCAGCAACCGCCGGTACTCCTCGGCCAGTTCGCGCAGCGTTTCGCGCCAGCCGTCCGGCGTGATCGAATCGACGTCCGGCAGGTTCATCTCCCCGGCTGCCGCGTCCAGGGCCAGTTCGAGCAGGTCGTCCTTGGTGTCCACGTACCAGTACACGGACATCGCCGTGACGTTCAGGTCCGCCGCGAGGCGGCGCATGGAGAACTTGGCGAGGCCCTCCTCGTCCAGGAGGCGGACCGTGGCCTCGGTGATGCGTTCCCGGTCGAGGCCCGACGGCTGATCACTCCTGCGGCCCGCGCCGTTGCGGAGGGCCTTGCCCTCCAGCCAGACGCTGGTCCGCGCGGGGCTCTTCGCGCGGTCGGCTGCCTTCGCCATGGCGCACCTTCCTGGTCCTGAGCTTGTACTGGTACCGGTGGTCCCGAGGCGGGCGACAGACCGGAATCGGCCAGTCCGTCGCCCGCCCGTCGATGCTATGCGGACGCCGTGGCCGGGTCCGTCTTCGCAGAGTCTGCCCTCTCCGCACGCTTGAGCAACGCTGCCGCCACCATGCCCCCGAGGAACACGGCCACCGCCCCCACCAGCTGACTGGTCTCAAGGCCCGAGGAGAACGCGTCGGCGATCCTCGTACGTTCGGCGTCGGACCCGGCAGCCGCAAGGGCCGCGGGCAGCGAGACCGCGGAGACGGTGACGAGCGAGGCGAAGCGCGAGTTCAGGACAGCGCCGAGGACCGCGACGCCGAGGCCGTTGCCGAACTCCGCGAGCGTGCCGTTGACGCCCGCGCCCACGCCCGCCTTCGCCGGCGGTATCGCGCTCATGATCGCGTTGGCCATGGCGGGCATGGCGAACGCGATGCCCGCGCCCATCACGATGAGACCGGTCAGCATGCCGGTGTAGTTGTCGCCGCCGAGTACGGCGATCGCGGCGAGGCCCGCGGCGAGCAGGGTCATGCCGATGGCGATCGTCGCGGGGGTGCTGGTCTTCTTCAGGAGCCGCGCGCCGAGCCCGGTGAGGTTGAGCGCGACCACGGTGACCGCGAGCGGTGCCGTGCGCAGGCCCGCCTCCAACGGCTCGTATCCGAGGACGAACTGGAGATGCTGGGTCAGCAGGAACAGCGAACCGCCGAGGCCGAAGGCGACCAGGATGGCGCCCGCGACGGCGCCGATGAACTTCTGGTTGCGGAAGAAGTGCATGTCCAGCATCGGGTACGGGATGCGCAGCTCCCACCAGACGAAGATGCCGAGTACGGCCACGCCCATCGCGGCGGCGCCGAGCACCTGCGTCGACGTCCAACCGTGCTCGGGCCCGGAGATGATCGCGTAGACGACCGAGGCCATGCCGATCGTCGAAAGCAGCGCGCCGAGCAGGTCGGGGCGGTCGCCCTGCGGGTTCTTGGACTCGGGGACCAGCTTGATCACGGCGACGAGACCGATGAGCGCCACGGGGATGTTGATCAGGAAGATCGCGCCCCACCAGAAGTGGTTGAGCATGACCCCGCCCATCAGCGGGCCGAGCGCGAAGCCGAGGGAGTTCACGGTCGACCAGAGGCCGATCGCCTTCATCCGCTCGCTGTCGTCGAAGATCTGCACGACCACCGCGAGGGTGGTGGTCATCAGGAGGGCGCCGCCGACGCCCATTCCGGCCCGCGCGGCGATGAGCTGCGCGGAGGACTGGGAGAGGCCCGCGACCAGCGATCCGATGCCGAAGAGCGCGAGGCCCGCGACGAGCATCTTCTTGCGGCCGTAGCGGTCGGCGGAGCTGCCCGCGGTGAGCAGAAGGCCGGACTGGACCAGCGAATAGGCGTTGATCATCCACTGGATGTCCGCCGTGGACGCGTCCAGCTCCTTGGTGAGGGAGGGGATGGCGACGTTGAGGACGGTGTTGTCCAGGAGGACGGTGAGCTGAGCGAGGCAGATGACGCCGAGGATCAGCCACCGCTGCGGATGCCCGTGTGAGGGGGTGGGGGTCTCGGCGGTCGTCGCTGCCGTCATGCCCTCTCCTCTCCTTCTGCTTATACGGTGTATGTGGAGTGGTGATGTACACCGTAAAGCATTCCCCGTACGGCGTACAAGACGGGTATGCGCGGGCATGCGGGCATGACGAAGGGGCCGGCCGCAGGTGCGTTCGGCCCCTTGCGGGCGGAAGCTGTCAGCTCTTCTTCGGCTGGGTCAGGTCGTAGAAGGTCGCACTGCCGACGGTGACCTTCTTGTAGTTGTCCTCCACCCAGGAGGTGATCTTGGAGGAGGTGCCGCTGTCGCCGCCCACGCCGCCTCCCATGCCACCGCCGGAGATGAAGTAGTGGATCTTCCCGTCCTCGACGTACTGCTTGAACTGGGCGAGGGTCGGTGACGGGTCGCTGCCGTTGAATCCGCCGATCGCCATCACCGGGTCACCGGTGGCGAGTTGGTAGCTCGCGGCGTTCTGCGAGCCGATGGCCGCCGCCGCCCAGGTGTAGTCGCCGGCGTCCGCCTCCAGGAGCTTCTTCGCCTTGGCGCTGACTTGAGCACCGTCGAGAAGGCCGCCCATGCCGCCGCCTCCGCCGATGCCGCCGCGCTCGCCGGTACGGCCGCCGGGCATGCCGCCTTGCTGCTGCTTGCCCTGCTGGCCGTTCCGACCGGGGGGCTGCATGGCGTTGCCGTTCTGGCCGCCGGGGGCCTGGCCCCTCTGACCCTGGCCGGGCGGCTGCATCCCGCCGCCACCGCCACCGCCACCGGGACGGCCGCCTCCGCCGCCAGGTCCACCCATGCCGCCCGCCGAAGCAGGCCCCGCGGTCACGATCGACCCGGTGTGCGCGCTGTTCACCGTGGAGAGCGTGTACGCGACCGACCCCGCCAGCGAGGCAGCGAAGCTCAGTCCGACCGCCACCAGAGCCAGCTGCCGCCCGAGCCGCGCCGCGAGCAGCAGCCCGACCGCGCCCACGAGGCCGCCCACGAGCACCGCCCAGCGCAGCCAAGGCAGGTAGTCCGGGGTCCGGCCGAGCAGGACGTACCCCCACCAGGCCGTGCCCGCGACGGCCACGCCGAGCAGCGCGCCCGCCCACCACTTGGCCCGCTCCTCCCACAGGACCGTGGCGCCCATGCCGATCAGCGCCGCGATGTAGGGGGCGAGGGCGACCGTGTAGTACTGGTGGAAGATCCCCGCCATGAAGCTGAAGACGGCCGCCGTCATCAGCAGGGCGCTGCCCCACGCCACGAACGCCGAGCGCGTGGTGTCGGTCCTGCGGGCCTTCCAGGTGAGGATGATGCCGCCGACGAGCAGGATCAGCGCGGCGGGCAGCAGCCACGAAATCTGGGCGCCGACCTCGGAGTTGAACATCCGCCCGAGCCCGGTCTCGCCCCACTGCATGCCACCGCCACCGCCACCGCCGGGACCGCCCCCGCCGCCGACGCTGCCGGTCTCCTCGCCGTTGATGCGGCCGAGGCCGTTGTAGCCGAAGGTCAGCTCAAGGAAGGAGTTCTTCTGCGAGCCGCCGATGTACGGGCGTGAGGACGCGGGCCAGAGCTCCACGATCGCCACCCACCAGCCGCCGGCCACGATCATCGCGAGCCCGGAGAGTGCCAGCTGGCCGAAGCGCTTGCGCAGCCGCACGGGCGCGCACACCGCGTACAGGACGGCGAGCGGCGGCAGGATCAGGAACGCCTGGAGCGTCTTGGCGAGGAAGGCGAGGCCGACCACGACGCCCGCCCACACCAGCCACTTGGTGCGGCCGTTCTCCAGTGCGCGCAGGACGCAGTACACGGTGACCGTCATCAGGAGCGCGAGCAGCGCGTCCGGGTTGTTGAACCGGAACATCAGCGCGGCGACGGGCGTCAGCGCGAGCACCGCGCCCGCGATGAGCCCGGCCGCCGGACTGAAGCGGCGGCGGACGGCCGCGTACAGGACACCGACCGTCGCGACGCCCATCAGCACCTGCGGGGCGAGCACCGCCCAGGAGTTGAGGCCGAAGAGGCGCACGGAGAGTGCCATCGGCCAGAGCGCGGCCGGGGGCTTGTCGACGGTGATCGCGTTGCCCGCGTCGAGCGAGCCGAAGAACATCGCCTTCCAGCTCTGGCTGCCCGCCTGGACGGCCGCGGAGTAGAAGGAGTTGGCGTAGCCGGACGCGCTGAGGTTGTAGAGGTAGAGGACCGCGGTCGCGAGCAGCAGCCCGAGGAAGGCGGGACGCGCCCAGCGCGGGTCGTCGTGGCGTCCGCGCCAGAGCCGCGCGGGCAGGGTGCGCGTGGCCCGGTGGGCTCGCCCATGCGTCGCCGCGGGTGGCGGCACCGACTGGGGCGCGTGGGAGGTCGTCGTCATCGTGCGTTCCTCGGGTCGTGTGCGTAGTCGGTCTCGTACGAGGACGAGGCGTCGGGCGGCGGCATCGCGTCGGAGCGCCGCTCCGGGAAGACCCAGGCCCGCAGGAGCAGGAACCGCAGCACCGTCGCCGCGAGGTTGGCGGCTATGAGCACCGCGAGTTCCGTGCCGTGGGACGCGTTGCCCGACGCCGCGTCGAGGGCGGCCAGCGAACCGCTGGTCAGGACGAGGCCGATGGCGAAGACCACCAGGCCCTGTGCCTGGTGGCGCATCGCGCGGTCACGGCCGCGCACCCCGAAGGTCAGCCGCCGGTTGGCGGCGGTGTTGGCGACCGCCGACACGAGCAGGGCGAGCGCGTTGGCCACCTGCGAGCCCGAGAACGTACGGAAACCGGAGTACAGAAGCAGGTAGAAGAGCGTGGAGAGCGCGCCGACCACGCAGAAGCCGACCAGCTGGCGGGCGAGGCCGCGCGGCACACCGGCCAGTTGCCGGTCGCGCGGGTCGTCCCCGAAGGGGCGCGCGAGGCGGTCGAGAGGGAGGGCGCCGACAGCGAGGGCCTTCCCCACCCGCCACACACCCTTCAGGTCGTCCGTGGCCGTCCTGACCAGGTGAACCGTGGAGTCCGGGTCGTCGACCCAGTCGACCGGAACCTCGTGGATACGCAGGCCCGCGCGCTCGGCGAGCACCAGCATCTCCGTGTCGAAGAACCACCCCGTGTCCTCGACGAGCGGCAGCAGCACCCCCGCCACATCGCTCCTGATCGCCTTGAACCCGCACTGGGCGTCGGAGAAGCGGGCCTGGAGCGAGCCGCGCAGGATGAGGTTGTACGTACGCGAGATGAACTCCCGCTTCGGGCCGCGCACCACCCGCGAACTGCGCGCGAGCCGTGAGCCGATCGCCAGGTCCGAGTGCCCGGAGATCAGCGGCGCCACCAGCGGGAGCAGCGCGTTGAGGTCGGTGGACAGGTCCACGTCCATGTAGGCGAGGACGGGGGCGTCCGACGCGGACCACACGGCGCGCAGGGCACGGCCGCGCCCCTTCTGTTCGAGGCGCGTGTACCGGACCTCCTCGCTCGACGCCGCGAGCCGCGCCGCCACCTCGGGGGTGCGGTCCGTGGACGCGTTGTCCGCGACGGTGATGCGGAAGGGGTAGGGGAAGGTCCGTACGAGGTGCTCGTGCAGGCGCCGCACGCACGGCTCCAGATCCTTCTCCTCGTTGTAGACGGGGATCACGATGTCCAGGACGGGCACGGGCACGGGAACGGGCGCATCACGCCATCCGGCGGGGAGGTGGGCCCGGGCCGGCAGAGGGACCGAGCAAGCACCGCCCGAAGCAGAGTCGGTTTGCATGGCACCGACATTCGCCAAGTGGTCTGTCAGGCCTGTGTGGTGAGGCTGTGGCCCGCCTGTGAGTGCCGCGACGGGCCGCTGACCTGCTCCGATACTGCGGGCAACGCGACCGTGAAGACCGTACGGCCCGGCACGCTCTCGACTTCCACACCGCCGCCGTGGGCCTCGACTATGGCCTGTACGAGGGCGAGGCCGAGCCCCGTTGAACCCGCGTTGCGGGAGCGTGAGGCGTCGCCGCGGGCGAAGCGCTCGAAGACGTGGGGGAGGAGGGCGGGGGCGATGCCGGGGCCGTTGTCCTCGACCTCCAGGCAGACGCCGGGTCCGGCCCGCCGCACGCGGGCGGTGACCTTCGTGCCCGGTGGTGTGTGCGTACGCGCGTTGGCCAGCAGATTGACGACGACCTGCTGGAGACGGGCCGGGTCGGCGAGGACGAGCGCGGGCTCGTCGGGCAGCTCAAGGGCCCAGTAGTGCCCGGGGCCCGCGGCCCGCGCGTCGCTCACGGTGTCCACGACCAGCGGCGAGAGATCAGTGCTCTCGTACGAGAGCGGCAGTCTGGCTCCGGGTCGGCCGGGCGTCCCGGAACGTGTCCCGTCCCGCCCCTCGTCCCGCCCCTCGTCGAGGCGCGCGAGCAGCAGCAGATCCTCCACGAGCCCCGACATCCGCTGTGCCTCGGACTCGATGCGCCCCAGCGCGTGCCGCGTGTCAGGACCGGTCGACTCCCGCCCCCGGCGCGTCAGTTCGGCATAGCCGCGGATCGAGGCCAGCGGCGTACGCAGCTCATGACTGGCGTCCGCGACGAACTGACGTACCCGCGTCTCGCTCTCCTGCCGCGCGTGCAGCGCGGAGTGGACGTGGTCGAGCATCCGGTTGAGCGCGGCGCCCACCTGCCCGACTTCCGTGTTCGGCTCCGTGTCGGGCACGCGCTCGTACAGCGCCACCTCGCCGCTGTGCAGCGGCAGTTCGGATACGCGCGTGGCGGTCGCCGCGACCCGGCGCAACGGGCGCAGGGCGACGCCGACCATCACCGCGCCGGTGAGCGAGGCCGCGACCAGGCCCGCGGCGGTGACGCTGACCTCGACGATGATCAGCGTTTCGAGGGTGTTCTGCACCTTCGCCGTGGGGATGCCGACGAGGAAGTCGCCGTTGGGCCCCGCCGTGTACACCACGCGGTACTCGCCGAGGCCGGGGATGTCGGCGTTGTGCTCGTCCCCGTCGCGCGGCACGGACCCGAGCGCGTCCGACTGCGCCCCGTCGAGCTGCTCGGTCTGCGGCTCGATGCTGCCGCTGTCCGACTCGTTGCTGACCAGGGCCTGACCGACCGAGCCGTCGTCCTCCACGACGGCGCCGATGGTGCCGAGCTCCTGGGGCCCCTTGGAGACGAACCGCAGCGGATCGTTCGCCGCGTCCTCGTCCCCGTCCCCGGACAGGACGCCGGGAAGCTCGGCCCCCGGCTTCGGCATCGGCCCCGACGCCCGCATCGCCACGGCCGCGAGCGACTTGTCCAGCTGGTCGTACAGATGCGAGCGCAGCGCGATGGTCGTCACCGTGCCGATCACCGCGCAGACGACGGCGATCAGCGCCACCGCCGAGACGACGAGCCGCGTCCGCAGCGACCGCGGCTGCCGCCGCCGCGTCATGAGGCGGCGGCCACCTCGGTCGAGGGCGCGGCCTTGATCAGGTAACCGGCTCCGCGCCGCGTGTGGATCATCGGCTCACGCCCGGCGTCGATCTTCCTCCGCAGGTACGAGATGTAGAGCTCGACGACGTTGGCCTGGCCCCCGAAGTCGTAGTTCCACACGCGGTCCAGGATCTGCGCCTTGCTGAGCACGCGGCGCGGGTTGCGCATCAGGAAGCGCAGGAGCTCGAACTCGGTGGCGGTGAGGTGGATGGAGTCCCCGCCCCGCGTGAC
Organism: Streptomyces longisporoflavus; assembly: GCF_014649775.1. Taxonomy (GTDB): domain Bacteria; phylum Actinomycetota; class Actinomycetes; order Streptomycetales; family Streptomycetaceae; genus Streptomyces; species Streptomyces longisporoflavus. The sequence goes on from NZ_BMTR01000010.1 coordinate 87,649, forward strand.
CTCGTGACTGTCCTCGTCGAGGGTCAGATCCCCCACGGCGAGTACGGACTCACTGCGCCGGTCGGCGGCCCCCGCCCGGCGGATGAGGCCGCGCAGCCGCGCGACGACTTCCTCCAGGCTGAAGGGCTTGGTCACGTAGTCGTCGCCCCCGGCGGTGAGACCGGCGATGCGGTCCTCCACGGCGTCCTTGGCCGTCAGGAACAGCACCGGGACGTCGGGCAGCTCGCGCCGCAGCCGTCCGAGTACGGCGAGGCCGTCCATGTCCGGCAGCATCATGTCGAGCACGACGGCGTCGGGCCGGAAGGCACGGGCGGCACGGACCGCGCCGGCGCCGTCCCCCGCGCTGCGGATCTGCCAGCCCTCGTAGCGCAGGGCCATCGAGAGCAGCTCGGTCAGCGAGACCTCGTCGTCGACGACGAGTACGCGGACGGGGCTCCCGTCCGCCCTGAGCAGTTCGGTACGCCCCTGGGGCGAGGTCGTAGTCATGCCGTACAGGTTGCGGGGCGGCCGTGAGAGGGAGCTTTCGGCAACCTGTGAATTCCCTGAGAAACGGGGTGAGCTACAGCCGGGGCCCGGCGACGAACGAGCCGAGGCCGACCTCGGCTCGGACGAGACCCTCGTCCTTGAGATGGGCGAGCACCTTCTGGGCGGTGGAGGTCGCGATCTCAAACTCGGCGGACAGTTCCAGTGCGGACGGCACTCGCGACCCCACGGGATAGCTGCCGTCGGTGATACGCGCGGCGATGGCTGCGGCGACCTGGCGCCAGGCAGGCTGAGTGTCCTCGCTTTCAGCGAGTCCCTTGGACGGGGAAGCAGGGGAGACGAAAGAGCCGAGACCCGACTCGGTGTAGGTCAGCCCCTTCGCGCGCAGCCCCGTGAGCACCTTGTGCGCGGTCGCGTTGGCGATGCCGAACTCGGCGGTCAGCTGGACGACGGACGGCACACGAGTGCGCGGGGGATATGTGCCGTCCTCAATCCGGTTTTGGATCACCTCGGCTACTTGGCGCCAGCGAGGCTTGTCTGGGGCGAATTCCATCACCACACCATGGTGGGCATGCCATGCACTCCAGTGCGATTCAGGGAATTGTTCAGTTAGCCCTAGCATGCTCCGGTGAACCTCCGATACCGTGACGGAAGCCAAGACCCCCGCGACGGAGGCAACCGTCCGGGGGCACGGCCATCAGCCACCCAAAGCAAGGAACTGACGACATGACCGACCTTATCCGCCGCCTCACCGCCTGGGCGAGACTCCTCCTGGCCCCCAGCCACGCGCCCATGGCAACCGCCCCCGCACCGCCAGTGCGACCAGACCCGCAACCAGCCACCCCCCGCAGCCGCTACGGCCTCGACTCCCTTCTCCCCCTCGCCGGTGAGGCAACCCGCCCCGTACGTCCCTACCTCACCGCCCACGAACAGCTAAGCCGCCGACGCGAATTGCTGCTGGCCACCTTCGGGGTGGACGCCCCGGGCCCCTACTGGATCCACGGGATGGAGATCGCCTGATGGATGACGACGCCGACGACTTCATCAGCCCCGCCCGCCTGCTGCCCTGGCCCGGCCCCGAGGGCAAGCCCTGCTACTTGATCGGCGACGCCACCGGCCCCGTGTCCCGCGTCGCCGACGCCATGGAGTCCGTTCAGCTGGGCATGGGCGGTGAGCTGCTCACGTACGCGCGCGGCATGATCCCCGACGCCTCCGAGACCGAGATCCGCTACCTGGCCCAGCGCTTGACCGAGGCGCTCCAGGACGCCCTGCGCGTAGCGGAGAGCCGGGGCCTGAGGCTGCGCTGACCCGGTGGCAGTACGGGTGTTGCAAGGCTCGGCTACGCACCCCGCTCGAAGGCGTAACTCCGCTCCACCTTGGCGACGTGGACGACGTACTTCTCGTACCACTCGCTCCGCCCCCGCTTCTGCGCCGTGCGGTGTTCGGTGTTGCCGCGCCACTGCTTGATCGCGTCCGCGTCGCGGAAGTAGCCGACCGTGATGCCGAGTCCGCCCGGCGTACGTGCGGACTCGATGCCCAGGAAGCCCGGTATGGAGGTGACGAGTTCCTCCATGCGGTCGGCGGTCTCGGCGTAACCGTCGTCGTGGCCGTCTTCGGCCTCGGTTCTCAGGGAGGTGAACACGACGGCGTAGTAGGGAGGTTCAAAAGGCTGGACAGGTGTGGCGGGCGCGACAGGTACGGCAGGCGCGACAGGCGTAAGAGGCTGATCACTCATGTACACAGACTTGGCCGCGCCCCGCCCGCCTGTCCACCCTCCGGCCACCTTCATTGCCGTACGGGCAGCGAGACTTGACCATCCGGTCAGCGAGCAGGGTCCGGGCTCAGAAAAGGCCGCCCTGGATCACAGGCACCTCCCGTACGGGCACAGTCGTACGCCCCGCGTCCCCCGCGCTCTCCGCCCCTTCGAGCCGCCACCCCCGCAGCAGTCGGCTGTCGAGCACGATCAGTCGGCCGCCGTCGTCGAGATACAGGTCGGGCCCGGCCACCGCGACGAGATCCCCCCGCACCACGCCGCCGTCGACGAGTTCGGTGACGGCGAATCCGCCGCCGGCGCCCGCGAGACGCTCGACCCCGAACGCCTCGCCGTGGTCGACGACGGCCGACGGGACCCGCTCCAGGGACTCGGGCCATCCGTCGAGGGCGAGGGCGAAACCATGCAGACGTTCCAGCTCGTGCCGCCGCTCCTCCACGTCCGGCAAGGCGGCCCTGACGGCGCGCTTCCTGGCGTACGAGATCCGGTCCGGTACCCCGAGTGCGACGCGCAGCAGTTCCTCGGCCCGCCGAGCCGCCATCAGGGGCCCGCGCCCCAGCCAGGCGAAGGCGACGGCTCCCTGTTCGAGGAGGCGGGCCGGGCCCCGCTCCTCGCGGGTGATCCCCACCTTCACGAGGCCCGCCCCGAACCAGGCGAGGTAGACGCGGTAGGTGCGGGGATCGTCGGCGATGGTGTCGGCGGCCACCGAGTGCGCGCGGTCGAGACGTGCGCAGTCGGCGCAACGGGCCTGCGTCCCGCGCGCCGGGACGGCGGCTGCGACGGGGCAGGGGTTGCCCCGCGCGCCCACGCACTGTCGCCTGCCCACGGCACGGAACCCCATCCGCCGGCCCACGACCAGCGGACTGACCTCGCCCCGCTCCCACACGAGCACGGGCCGCTCCTGGTCCGCCCAGCTCAACCCCGCACTGCGCCACTCCATAGGGCCAGTTTCGCGCAAGCTCCGCCTTCTACTGCTCCGCCCGCTCCGTCCGCCGAGGCCGCCCCGTGGCGGCGGCGACCACGCCGGTCAGCCAGAGCAGCACGGCCACCGCGGCGGCCGACGTACTGGACGACGCGTGCAGCGACCAGGCCCACGGTTCCGGGGTGTTGTCGCTGTCCACGCCGAGCAGCAGGGTGGGCCCGAACATTCCGAGCGGCAGCAGCCAGGCGAGCCCGCTGCCGAAGAGGCGGGCGCTGATCATGCCGAGGCCGAGATAGCCGACGACATTGCGGGCAGCCGAGCCGAACACCTCCGCGGTCGCGCCGGTGAGCAGCGGCAGCGCGGTGAGGCCGAGGGCCAGGGCGAGCAGCACCACCAGGTACCCGCCCCGCAGGCGGCTCATCGGCTGGGCGGCGGTCTGCTCCAGGTCGGCCATCGGCGAGAACAGCGTGGTGGCGAGGACCACCGCGTGGGCGAGCGGCACGATCTCCGCCACCGGCACGCTGAAGTCGACCAGATAGCGGAACTCGGGCACCGCCACGCGCTGCCCCGCGAACGCGGTCGCCGCCAAGGCAATCAGGAGCGCGACGCCGGTGGCCCGGAGCAGGCCACGGCAGCGTACGAAGGCGACGACCGCGCTCACTCGGGGGTGCCCTTCGGTTGGGGGGCTCCGCACTGCCCGGGGGCCCCGCACGCCCGGGGGCTCCGCGCGGGGCTCACCGCGGCGGCTCCGGGACCGGGCGGCAGGCGCGGATGTCCCCGGCCGCCGTCTCGATCCACGCGTCCTGCTTCGCGGCGGGGGCCCCGGTGACGCGGGCGAGCACGCGGCCGAACTTCTCGCCGTAGTACTCGCCGGGCGCCCCGGCGCGGTCCCGGATGACGGCCTCGAAGAGGAACGTGTCGGGGAAGCCGCCGGTCTGCTTCAGCGGGTGAGCCTCGCAGTCGGCGGACTCGGGCTGGGGTAGCGCCGCCGCGAACAGCGCGTCGGTCAGGTCGGCCTCGGTCTCCGCGGGCGTCATCAGGGACAGTTCGGCGACGGGCCCCGCGGGCCGCTTCAGACCGCTCGCGTAGAAGGCGCGGTTGAGCCCTTCAAGGGTGCCGAGTCGTTCGTCGACGGTCTTCACCGCGGCGCGGGCCCCGGGCAGCAGATGGCGGTCCTCCGGCCACAGGCACACCTTCGTACGGCCGCTGGTGGCGCAGAGCGGCTGCGCGGGCTGGGCCTTGCGTACCGCCCAGTACGAGTCGGGCGTCGGCGTACGGAAGGCCACAAGCGCCCCGCCCGCGACGACGGCCGCCACGACGAGCGCCCCGAGGGCGACGGGACGCGGGGCGAGTGACGCACGGCGCCGCAGCGCGGGCAGCGCGGTGAGCAGCAGGCCAAGGGCCAGGCACCAGGCGAAGGCGATCAGCATGCGCGCCGTGTTGGGCTCGAACTCCGAGCTCCAGAACTCGTCTATCGCCGGAAACAGCTTGGCCGGCGGGGTGTCGGGGACGAACGCGACGAAGACGAAGAGCGCGTACCAGAGGATGCCCGCGAAGGGGGCGACCACGCGGGACGGCAGCGCCGAACCGATCGCGACCCCGGCGGCGATCTCCAGGCCCAGCATCCCGGCCCCGAGCAGCAGCGGCGTCCAGGCGGGCTCGCTGACGTCGCTGACCTCCGCGGTCCGCGAGAACGCGACGGCCACGAGGACTCCGTACGCGAGCAGCGCCCACAGCCACACCGCGAGCCAGAGCAGCAGCGCCTGCGCCCAGCCGCCGCGGGCCGCGGTGTCGGCCCAGACCCTCGTTCGGTGCCGGAAGGCGCGGCCCGCTCCCCAGGCGGCTGCCGCGCTCGTCACCGGGCCCATCACGATCACCGAGTAGAGCTGGACCCGGAGGCTGGTCTGGGTCCACCAGCCGATCCAGTCGCTCTGGGCCGGGCTCTCGGCGGTGAAGTAGTACACGCCGATCGCGCCCATGAGCGCGGCGGCCCCCTTGGCCTCGCCGCGCCGCATCTCGGTAAGGAGCACACGCATCAGGTGGCCACCGCTTCTGTCCCGGCCAGATGCAGATAACCGGCTTCCACGGCTCCGCCGTCGATTTCCTTGCCGTCCTTGCCGTCCTTGCCGTCCTTGCCGTCCTTGCCGGGCGCGCCCCCGTCCGGGAGCGCGCACAGCTCGGCGACTGTCCCCGTGAAGCGGACCGAACCTTCGATGAGGACGGCGACCCGGTCGCAGACATGGGCGACGTCCTCGGCGAGGTGGGTGCTCATCACCACGGCCGAGCGCTCGCCCAACTCCTGGATCAGCGCGCGGAATCCGACGCGCTGGGCCGGGTCGAGACCCACGGTCGGTTCGTCGAGGAGCACCAGGGCCGGTTCGTTGACCATGGCCTGGGCGATACCGACCCGGCGCAGCATTCCGCCGGACAGAGCGCCCATCTTCCGGTCCGCGTGCTTCTCCATCTGGACGAGGCGCAGCGCGTCGAAGGCCCGCTCGCGGCGCTGGGCGGCGGGCACCTTGCGCAGCCAGGCCGCGTACTCGGTGAACTCCAGGACGGTGAAACGGGGATAGAAGCCGAAGGACTGCGGAAGCACCCCGATCCGCTGCCGGAGCCGCTGTATCCGCGCACGCCCCGGGGCCTCGTCACCGAGGAGGGTGACGGTCCCGGACTTCGGCCTGCGTGCCGTGCTCAGCAGGGACAACAGGGTGCTCTTGCCCGCTCCGTTGGGGCCGAGCAGCCCGGTGACCCCGGACGGGAATTCGAGGGAGACGTCGTCGAGGGCGATCGTGGATCCGTACCGGACGGTCACCGCCGCGACCGACGCGACTGCCTCGACTGCCGCGACTGCCTCCACACCTGCCCGTCCCGCGGTCACCGTGATCACCCCTCCAACAGGCAGGACGTACTTGGTCGTTGATCACGCTAGGTGTGGAATGTGCGGCTCCGCCGGTTAAAGCTCCATTAGTGCCGACGATCACACCGAGCCGGCCCGTTGCTTGCCCGGACCGCGGATGTTGTTGTCCGCACGCGGACGCAGGTCAGTGGCTAGGATCCGGGCATGGCTCTGACCATGGACGACGTGGACCGCTTCGAGGCCGCGAGGCCCCGCCTGGAGGCCATCGCCTACCGCCTCCTCGGCTCGTCGAGCGATGCCGAGGACGCCGTGCAGGACACCTTCCTGCGCTGGCAGGCCGCCGAGGTCGACCGCATCGAGGTCCCCGAGGCCTGGCTGACCAAGGTCCTCACCAACCTCTGCCTCAACCAGCTCACTTCGGCCCGCGCCCGGCGCGAGACGTACGTGGGCGAGTGGCTGCCCGAGCCGCTGCTCGCCGGTGACCCCATGCTCGGCCCCGCCGACACCGCCGAGCAGCGCGAATCACTGTCGTACGCGGTCCTCAGGCTGATGGAGCGCCTCTCGCCCGACGAGCGCGTGGTGTACGTGCTGCGGGAGGCCTTCGGCTATCGGCACCGGGAGATCGCCGAGATCCTCGACATCACCGAGTCCGCGGGTCAGCAGCTCTTCCACCGCGCCAAGAAGCGCGTCGCGGAGGGCAGGGCCCGCACCACCGAGATCGACGAGGCCACGGCCAAGCGGATCGTCGAGGAGTTCCTCGCGGCCGCAACCAGCGGCCGGACCGAGCCGCTGGTGCGGCTTCTCACCGCGGACGCCGTCGCGATCGGCGACGGCGGCGGGAAGGTCCCGGCGCGGGCCAAGGCGTTCGAGGGCGCTGTCGCGGTCGCGAAGTTCATGCGGGGCCTGTTCAAGCCGAGCCAGGCCAAGCGCGCCCTCGTCGGGGGTTCCCCCGAGGCCTACGTCACGACCGCCAACGGCGCCCCCGCCATCGTGGCGGTCCTCGACGGCCGGGTCGTCGGCATCATGTGCCTGGAGATCACCGACGACGGCATCGCCGCGTTCCACAACCAGGTCAACCCCGACAAGCTCGAACGCGCGACCCGGCGGTGGGCGAGCGCCGACCACGGGGAGCCGGCACTGCGCGAGGCCTTCTGACGACGACGCATGACCGTGTGACGTGCTTCACATTCTGTTCCTGTCAGGAAACGGCGGGCTGCCCGGTTCAAGGGGCGAAACCCGCTGAAGAGCCGATTCAGAGGCTTCAGAGCTGACAGGAGCCAGACCATGCAGCAGCACCGGATCATCGTCATCGGAGCCGGATACACCGGAGCCATCGCCGCCGGGCGCCTCGCCAAGCGGCTGCACCGCGACGACGTCGCCATCACCCTCGTCAACCCCGAGCCCGACTTCGTCGAGCGCGTCCGCATGCACCAGCTGACGGCCGGCCAGGATCTCAGGCCCCGGCCCTTCGGCGAGATGTTCGCGGGCACCGGCGTCGAGCTGAAGCTCGCGAGGGTCACCGCGGTCGACGCCGACCGCAAGACCGTCACCGTCACGGCGGTGGACCAGGCCGGACCGGGCGAGGACGAGGAGTTGGAGTACGACACCCTCGTCTACGCCCTCGGCAGCGGCTGGAGCACGGGCGGCGTCCCCGGAGTCGCCGAGCACGCCCACCAGATCGCGAGCCGCCCCGGAGCGCTCCGGCTTCGCGAGCGCCTGGCCGCCCTCGGCGCCGGGGAGACCGTGGTCGTCGTCGGCGGCGGACTCACCGGTCTGGAGGCCGCGACCGAGATCGCCGAGTCCCGGCCTGACCTCGACATCGCCCTCGCCGCCCGCGGCGGTCTCGGCGACTGGCTCTCGCCCAAGGGCCGCGCCCACGTACGGAAGGTCTTCGGCAAGCTCGGCATCACCGCGTACGAGCAGGCGGCGGTCGCCGAAGTGCGGGCCGACGGCGTCACCACCACCGACGGCACGACCATCCCGGCCGCGGTCACCGTGTGGACCACCGGCTTCGCGGTCCACCCGATCGCCCGCGCCAGCACCCTGGAAGTCACCGACTCCGGCCAGATCGTGGTCGACCGGACCATGCGCTCGGTGTCGCACCCCGACGTGTACGCGGTCGGTGACGCGGCCATGGCGATGGGCCCCGGCGACAAGCCGCTGCGGATGTCGTGCGCCACGGGCACCCCCATGGCATGGCAGGCCGCCGACGCCATCGCGGCGCGCCTGACCGGCGGGAAGATCCCCAAGGTCCTGCTGCGCTACTTCAACCAGTGCATCTCGCTGGGCCGCAAGGAGGGCCTGATCCAGTACGTCACCGCCGACGACCGCGCTGTCCGGGCGGCCCTGACGGGACAGCTCGCCGCGTTCTACAAGGAGCTGATCTGCAAGGGCGCGGCCTGGGGCGTCGCCAACCCGTTGATGGGGATGCCGGGCCGCCCCCGCCGTGTCGTGCAGGGACAGCCGCAGGAGCGCGCGGCCGTCAGGACGCCGGCCTGAGCCCGGCGGGGTTCCGGCCTCTCGCGGACGCCCCCGGACCAGCTCCGGGGGCCGCTTGCGGGTGTGCCGTCGCTGGTGTCCACGCCGGTGTCCCCGCTGGTGTCCATGCCGGTGTCCATGCCGGTGCCGCTACCGTGCGGCTTTCGCCGTTGGCGTGTTCCGCTTCCGCGAGGGCGCGTAATCTGCCGGTCACGGAACGTGCCGGTCTGCGCGTCTGCCGCTCCGGCAACCGGAGGATGAGGATGAACAGGGAAGAGAAGATCACCCGCACGTTCCTGGCACTCGCCGACACCCTGGCGGATGACTTCGACGTAATCGACTTCGCGGAGCAGCTGGCCCTCTGCTGCCGTGACGTCCTCGACATCACGGATGCCGCTGTCCTGCTGGCCTCCCCCGAAGCACCGGCCTCTCCACGGAATTCGACCTCCCCGGAGAACGGGCCGACCTCCCCGGAGAACGGTTCGGCCTCCCCGGAGATCCGGCCGGCCTCCCCGGAACCCAACCTCTACTGCCCGGCAGCGCTCACCGGCGGCCCTTTCGACGCCGGTGCCGCGGATGCCGCTGATGACGCTGCTGCCGCTGATGCCGCGCACGCCGCCGACGCCGCCGACGCCGCCAAGGCCGCCGTACTCGACACGGCCCTGCGCGAAGGCCCCACCGTCGAGGCCTACCGCACCGCCACCGCCATCACCCCCGGGTACCTCGGCAGCGCCCCCACCGCCTGGCGCGACTTCACCCTCCGGGCCCGCGCCGCCGGCTACACCTACGCCGGTGCCGTACCCCTGCGGCTGCGCCAGAAGACCCTCGGCAGCCTGCTGTTGCTGCGCACCGGCCACAGCCCGATGCCGGCCGCCGATCTCGCCCTGGCACAGGCCTTCGCCGACGCCGCCGCCATCGGCCTGCTCCACGCCCGTTTCATGCAGGAGGCCGGCACCCTCAACGAACAGCTCCGCAAGGCCCTGCACAGCCGCATCCTCATCGAGCAGGCCAAGGGCTACCTCGCCGCCCGCCGCGGCATCTCTCCCACGGACGCCTTCGAGACCTTGCGCCGATACGCGCGCCACCACCGCTTGCGGCTGGCCGCGGTGGCCCAGGAGGTCATCACCACGGGCGACCTCCCCCGCGCTCCGTCCGCCGCCGGAGACCCGGGCCGGGAAAGTCCGATCTCGTAAGCACGGATGCGCTCAACTAAAAGGGGGGGCAGGATGCACGGCACGGCCGACGCCGCAGGACTCGCCGGATTGTACGAGCGCTGTGATCGGCTGCTGCGCTCAGTCGCGGAGACGCGGGCCAGGGCGCGCAGGGTGCGGTCCGAGGCGGTGGAGGCGCGGCTACGGTCGGAGCACTCCCGCGCCGACCGCGCGGAGATGCTCTCCTCGCGCTCGCCCTCGCCCTCGCCCTCGCCCTCGCCCTCGCCCTCGCCCTCGCCCTCGCCCTCGCCCCGACGCGAGCAGAACGCGAGCCTGCCCGCCCAGCCCGGCGCCCCGTCGCCCGGACCGCCCCGGCCCCCTGAACCGCCCTCGCCCGCGCCCTCGCCCTCACCCTCGCAGGGCACGGCGGCGGCCGTACGCCTCACCGCCCTGGCCGCCTTCGTGCACTCCCGCCTGGACGAGGAAGAGGCGGCGGCGGACCTCTTCCACGAGGCGGACTGCCGGGCAGGCCACGAGGCGGACTGCCGGGCAGCCGAGGCACCCGCCACCCACGACACGCCCCGCTGCGGCTGCCGTACCCCGCGCCGCATCCACCAGGAGATCGCCGCCCGCAGGGGCATCGCCCGCATCAGCGAGGCCGCCGTACGCGAAGCCGACCACGACGACGCCGACTGGCCCCGGAGCGAGATGGACGCCCTTCAGGACCTGCGGGCACTCGCCGTGGCCTACGAACTGCACCGGCTGTGGCAGGAGGAGTGGCGTCCATAATCCCGCACAGCAGCCGCCCGCAGGGTGAACGGACCGGCCGCACTTACTCGTTCGACGCGTCCTCGGCGGGGCAACACGGAGAGGCGGCGGACGGCGGCTCCGGCAGACTGCCGGTCTCGACGACATGCCGGGCGACGTCGGTGAGCAGGAGGCGATGGCGGCGGGCATGGCGGCGCATGGCGGTGAAGGCGTCGTCGAGGGAGATGTTGCCCCGGGCGGCGAAGAAGCCTTTTCCCTGTTCGATGGTGACGCGGCTGTGCAGGGCGGCGCTGAGCTGACTGTCCAGGGTTTCGCCGTGCCGTACGGAGCGGGCGTGGAGCAGGCCGATGGTGGCCGCGTCGGCAAAGGCCTGAGCCATGGCGAGGTCGTCGGCGGGCAACGGGCTGTCGGTGGCGCGCAGAAGCAGCAGACTGCCGATCGTCTCCTCGCGCAGCCGCAAGGGGACGGCACTGGCGTACGTGTAACCGGCTTCGCGGGCGAGCGGCGTGAAGTCCTGCCAGCCGGCGCGCTCGTGGGCATGGGCGTGGGCGAGATTGCCCGGGCTGACGGCGGCGGAGGTCCGGTAGGCGTCCAGGGCCGGGCCTCCGGTCAGCGCGAGTTCCAGCACCTTGCTCAGGGCGGGGCCGGGATCGCACGGGGCGGGGCTGTACAACTGCGGGCCGGGGTAGGCCAGCAGGACGGCCGCGTCGGCGACGGCGAAGATGTCGCGGCACCGGACGGTCAACTGGTGCAGGAAGTCGATGACGTCGAAATCCGCGACGAGGGTGCCTGCGAGTTCGACGAAGGTTTCGGCGATCTTTCGTTCTCGGCTCATGCCTTGACTCCTCGGCGCACGATCGCCCTGCTGAGGCACGCGCCTGACGGGGGCTTCACGACGGCAGTGCCCGGAGAATCTCGCGGGCGACTTCGGTCAGGGGGAGACCGGACGCGAAGGCCCGGGCCCGCATGCGGACCAACGCCTCCTCCATCGGCACGCCGAGCTGGTAGCTGAGCACTCCGGTGGCCTGATGCACCTCCGCCCGGTGCAGCTCGACCACCCCGGCCTCGCCGGCACCGTCGACACCGCCGGCGGCAGCCTCCTCACCCGGCCGCCACGCCAGCAGCCGGCCGGTCAGCGCGTCGGCCACCCGCAGCCCGTCCGCCTCCTGCCGCGCGGTCAACGGTCCCGGCGACCCGCGGTATCCGGTCAGGGTCCCGCACCGCACTGTCCCCGACCGGATGGGCCAGACGAAGAGCGCCCCCACGCCGAGAGCCCGGGCCGCGGCCACGAACTGCGGCCAGCGTTCGCCTGCGTACGAACCGAGATCCGGTACGTGACACGGCCCCTGGCCGAACTTGCCGAACTCCTTCTCCATGCCGGGTCCCTGCCCCAGCGTGAACTGTGCGTCCTCGAGCCGCGCACTGATCTCATCGCTGAACCACACCAGTTCCGACCCCCACCGCAGGGATACGGCGATGCCCTCCAGCCCCAGCGCGTGCGCACACCGAACCGCCCACAAGCGGTGCTCTCCCGCCTCGACGGCCCGCTCAAGACCGACGAGCAGTTCCCTCACAGACACCCGGTACTCCATCGCTGAACTCCCCCGGGGCGGGCGTAACGCCCCCGGGAAGGGGGCGGGCGTAACGCCCCCGGGAAGACGACCACGTTCCGTGTCCGCAAGGTTACTCGTCACCCGAACGCCACGACCGCCTTCTCCCAAGGAAGCCCACCAAACACCGAAGGCCCCGTGGATTCCTCCACGGGGCCTCTGGTCTGCTGTGCACTCGGCAGGATTCGAACCTGCAACCTTCTGATCCGTAGTCAGATGCTCTATCCGTTAAGCTACGAGTGCTTGATTTTTCTTTTGTGTGCCTTCGCTCCCCGGCCTTTCGGCCCGTTCGCGGCGACAGGAAGAACATTACATGACCACCGCCGCCATGTGAAATCCGTTTGCCGCACCGCTTGCGACCTGCGGAAACACGCCTCCGGGCGGGGAAACGCCGAAGCCCCGGTCCAGGGGACCGGGGCTTCGGGATCTTGCAGCGGAGGCGGAGGGATTTGAACCCTCGATGGGATTTAAGTCCCAAACCGCATTAGCAGTGCGGCGCCATAGACCGGACTAGGCGACGCCTCCAGCTTGCACACCTGCGCGAGCGCGGGGGGTGCGTGCAGATGATGACACAGCCGGGCGGCGTGTCACCAATCGCGGCTCTCACGGTACTAGCCGGGCGGCCCGCAGGGCAAAGCGCCGCCCGCCCCCGCAACGTCACGGCGTCAACGACGTTAGACGCGGCAGAGCCCGTACGTGTTCGCGTACCCGGCATCCCGCACCCAGTGGAGCCCCGTCATGCTGCGCCGTCTCGTTCTCACCGCCGCCGCGTCCCTCGCCGCCCTGTCCGCCGCGCCCGCCGTCGCCGACGCCGGCCCCGGCCCCCTCCCCCTGCCGTCGCAGCTGACCGGGGCGACCCCCGACCGGCTGACGGTGAAGGTCACCGACGCCGGGGAAGGGCTCAACGGAACGTACGAGCTGGAATGCCACCCGACGGGCGGCACGCACCCGCGCGCGCAGGAAGCGTGCGAGAGGCTCGACCAGGAGAGGTGGGGCCGCGACGCCTTCGCGCCCACGCCGGCCGACGCGAACTGCACCATGCAGTACGGCGGCCCCGCCACCGCGCGCATCACCGGTACGTGGCACGGCCGCCCCGTGAACGCGACCTACGACCGCAAGAACGGCTGCGAGATCTCCCGCTGGAACAACATGGTCCCCGTCCTGCCGGAGGCCGGTGCATCCGGTGCGTAGAGACCCGTCGTGACCAGGGGCTACGGAAGCCTCACATCTTCTGCGTGCGACCTCCCTCTCATCCGGCGTCGCGCTCGCAACCTCTCCCCGTAGACTCCCTTTCGTGACACGCCACGGGCCACGCGGCAAAATGGCCCGGGCGAGTCGGCAAGCAGCAGTAACCAGGGAGGAAGCGTCGTCGTGAGCAGCAGGCCATCCCGAGGCGCTGCTCGCCTCGCAGCCATACTCGACGCGCTCCCGGACGCGTTGGTCCTCGTGAATGCCAACGGGACCGTCGTGAACGCGAACGCGATCGCGCTCGAGGCGTTCGAGACGCCGGGCACCGCCCTCGTGGGGCGCGGGCTCCTCGATCTGTTGCCGGAGTTCGACTCCCGGCTCATTCCCGGATCGATGCGCAGGCCCGATTCCATCGACGAGCGCGGGCGTACGAAGCCGAAGCGGATGATCGCGCGCCGCACGGACGGCACCGAGTTCCCCGTCGAGGTCACCAGCTCGAACCTCGAAGACATCCGGGACGCCTACGACAATTACGGCTACACCGGCAACGAGTTGCTCATGCTCGTCGTACGGGACCTTTCGGGCGCCGTGGACACCGAGGCCGAACTCGCGCGCTCCCAGCGGCAGACGGAGATGATCCTGCGCGCCGCCGCCGAGGGCGTCGTCGGAACGGACACCGAGGGCCGGGTCGTCCTCGTCAACCCGGCCGCCGCGCAGATACTGGGCTTCAGGGCCAGCGATCTCGGCGGGCAGGAGCTGCACCACCTGGTGCTGCACTCCCGCGCCGACGGCGAGCCCTTCCCCTACGAGGAATCCCCGCTCGCCGACACGCTCCGCTCCGGGCGCAAGCACCGGGTGCGCGGGCAGGTCCTGTGGTCCAAGAGCGGCGAACGGGTCGCGGTCGACCTGACGACGGCGCCCGTACGGGACGGGGACCAGCTCGTCGGCGCGGTCATGACGTTCACCGACCGGCGTCCCTACGACGCGCTGGCCGAGGAGCACCAGGCCGCGCTGGAGCAGCACGCGCAGGAGATGCAGGCCGCGACGGAGCGGCGTGCGGAAGAGCTGCGGGCCGCCACCGAGCGGCACGCCGCGGAACTTGCCGCCCTCGCCGAGCAGCGCGCGGAGGAGATCGCCGCCGAGCAGGAGCGGTACGCGGCGCTCGCCGAGCGCGAGAAGGACCGGTTCGAGGAGCTCGTCGAGAGCGAGAAGACGCGGTACGACGCGCTGGCCGCGCGGCACGAGCAGCTGCTCGCCGTGCTCGGGTCGTCCCTGCGGGGTCCGCTCGACGAGCTGCGGCGCGAGCTTTCGGCTCTCGCCGCCGACGACGCCGGGCAGTTGTGGCCCGAGGCGAATCAGGTCCTTCATCACCTTTCGGCCGGGTACGCGCGCATCACCACCCTCGTCGACAACGTCCTGGGCTTCCAGCTGCTCGACTCGGGCACGGAGCAGCTTTCGCGCGTGAACGTCATGCTCGACGCCGTCGTCGCGAGCGGCGTGGAGGGCGCGATCGAGCTGATCGGGCCCGGCCGCGCGCAGTTCGCGGTGCACGCGCCGCCGATCGAGGTCGAGGTGGACCCGGGGCGGCTCGCCACGGCTCTCGCCCACTTGGTCGCCGACGTGGCGGGCATCGACGCCACGGGCAACGCGCGCGCCGGTGTGGCGCCCGCGGCCGTACCCGCCGGCGGGTACGTCGACTCGACCGTGGTGGTGGCCGCCGCTCAGCGCGGCGAGGTCGTCCGCATCGAGGTGCGTGGGCCGTACGCCGGGGGAGACCCGGTGCACGAGCCGATCGTCCGCGGCATCGTGCGGGCACACGGCGGCGTGCTGCAGACGCATGAGGTGCCGGGGATGAGCGGCAGCGCGTACGTCCTTGAGGTGCCGATCGGGGCGGGGGGCGGCGCCGTCGCTGCGGCGTCCGCCCCCGTCCCCGCCCCTGAGGTGACGGGGGGCGTGGGTGGTTCCGCTGAGACCGGTGGCTCTGTCGGGTCTTCCGTCGGCGGTTCTGTCGGGTCTTCCGTCGTGGTGCCCGCGCAGGCTTCTCCCGCTACCGGTGGCGGTCGGCGCAGGGCCCGGCGGGCTGCGGGGCCGTCGGTTGATTCGTTCCTGGAGAGTTCCGTTTCCGGCGAAGACGGCGCCGGGGGCGGGGTTTCGCCCAGTGGGACCGGGCGGCGGCGCGGGCGGCGTGCGGCGGAGGCTGCCGAGGCTACTGAGACTGCTGGGGCTGCCGGGACTGTTGGGACTGCTGAGGCTCAGATCGCGGCTTCCGCGGAGGTGCCCGGGGCGACCGAGGGTGCGCAGGTTTCCGGTGGTACGGGACGGCGGCGTGGGCGGCCCAGCGCTGCGGAGGGCTCTGCGGCTGCGGGGTCCGTCGGTTCTGTAGTGACTGCTGCCGAGCATGCGGCAGGGTCCGCTGCTCTGGGGGCGACCGTGCCGCCGCAGGGTGTACCGGTTCCGGCGGGCGGGGTGGCCCCCGCTGCCGGGCAGCGGGCACAGCGTGGCGATGACCAGTTGGCGTTGCCGCCCGCGTTGCCTTCGGGTGGTGTCGGGTCGGCCGTGGCTGTTGCCGGGGATACGGGCGAGGGCGACGGCGAGGGTTCGCAGAGGCCGACCGGGCGGCGCCGTCGTGCGCTGGCCGCCGCCAAGGAGCGGGCCGCTGCCGAGGAGGCTCCCAGCGGGCGGGTCTTCGCGCTGCCGCCGGCTTCCGCCGATCAGGACGACACGGGCCGGCACGAAGCTGCCCTGCACGAAGCTGCCCCGCACCACCCTGCCGACGACCACACCCCGCCGCAGCCTCACCCGGCTCAGGCGCCTACGGGTCGGCGCCGGTCGCGTCCGGTGCCGGGTGCTCCGGCCGTTCCGGGTACTCCGGGTGCTCCGGGTGTCCCAGGCGCCCCGGCTGCTCCGGGTGTCCCGGAGGCTCCCGCTTCTGGGCCTGCGGCTGCGCCTGCACCGGCTCCGGCTCCGGCTCCGGCTCCGGCTGCCGGTACAGCGGCGCAGGAGACCCCGGCCGCCGGGACTCCCTCGCAAGCCACCACGTACGCCGAAGGCACTCCCGCGCGCGGCGTCCACACGCCCGGCCGGGGCGTCGCGCTCCCGCCCGAGCGCGGGACCCGGGCGGCGGCTCAGGCAGCGGCCCAGACACGGGCCGCGCAGCCGCTGCCCGCCGAGGCCGCGCCCGGCGACCCCAACTCGACGCAGGGGCGCTCCATCAGCGTGCGCACGCTCGGGCAGGGTGTGCCGTTCGGCCAGCAGATCACCGAGCAGCAACAGCAGCGTCGGCGGGGACTTCAGCAGGGCCAGGGGCAGGGGCAGGCTCCGGCTGCGGCCCCGCAGAGTCCGCAGGCCCCGCAGTCTCCGCTCCCCCCGCAGGCGCCCCCGCCTCCGGCTCCAGCCCCAGCTCCGCAAGCATCTGCCCCCGCACCGGGACCCGCGCCCGCGACCGTACCGGACGCGCCGCAGTCCACCGCGGCCCCGCTGCCGGAGCCGGCACCGGCGCCGCCCGCGGCTCCGGCGCAGTCGCACACTCTCGGTGGGTCCGTCAGCGGCTCGGGGCGTAGGCGCAGGCTGTCCACTCCCCCTGGCTCAGCGGGGTCCGCGGCGTCCGCGGGCTCCGCAGGCCCCGCTGACTCCGCAGGCGACGACCGCCCCGAGACCGCTGCCCGTCCGCACCCTCAGGCGCAGTCCCAGGCGCAGGCCCACACGCAGGCCCACATGCCGGGGCAGACGCCGGGTCAGCCACAGTCACGTATCGCGTCCTCCTCTGAGGGCGCGGGCCGCTCGTACGCGATCGGTGCGCCGGACGAGGACGCCGATGAAGGCCCGGAGCCGCTGGACGGCCCCGGCGGCGCGGTCGAGGTCGCCAACCGGCCCCAGCCGCAGCCCATGGACGACGAACTGCCGCCCGAGCCGCTGGACAACCCGCGCCGTCTGCTCGTCTGGCCCGCGCCCGACGTCACCACGCAGCAGGCGCTGAGCGACCGCGGCTACCGTCCCGTCATCGTGAACTCCCGCGAGGAGGTCGACGCGCAGATCGCGGCGTTCCCCGCGGCGCTGTTCGTGGACCCGCTGACCGGGCCGATCACGCGTACGGCCCTGCAGTCGCTGCGCACGGCCGCCGTTGCCGCCGAGGTGCCCGTACTCGTCACGGCGGGGCTCGGTCAGGCGACGCGCGAGGCCGCGTACGGTGCCGATCCCGCCGTACTCCTGAAGGCCCTCGCGCCCCGCGACAGCGAGCAGCACCCGCCGCGCGTCCTGCTCATCGAGGAGCACGAGGAGATCGCGTTCGCCCTGACCGCGACGCTGGAACGGCGTGGCATGCAGGTCGCACGGGCCGAGAGCGACGCGGACGCGGTGACGCTCGCGGCGCAGATGCGGCCGAACCTGGTGGTGATGGACCTGATGCAGGTACGCCGCCGCAGGGCCGGAATCATCGACTGGCTGCGCGCGAACGGCCAGTTGAACCGCACTCCGCTCGTCGTCTACACCGCCGCCGTCGACGAGACGGAGCTGCCCCGGCTCGCGGCGGGGGAGACGGTGCTGTTCCTCGCGGAGCGCTCGACGAGCGGCGAGGTGCAGGACCGGATCGTGGACCTGCTGGCGAAGATCGGCACGAACTAGTCCTCGGAGCAGGCCTGACAGCGGCGTATCGCACGCTGCTGTCAGGCCTCTCGCGTCAGAGCTTCGTGACGTCCAGCTCCCCGGCCGCGTACTGCTTGCGCAGCACCTTCTTGTCGAACTTGCCGACGCTCGTCTTCGGCACCGCCGGCACGATGGCCCAGCGCTCGGGCAGCTGCCACTTGGCGATGGTGCCCGAGAGGAAGTCGCGCAGGGCGGCGTAGTCGAGGGTCGAGTCCTCCTTCAGCACGACCGTCGCGAGCGGGCGTTCGCCCCACTTGTCGTCGGGTACGGCGACGACCGCCGCCTCAGCGACCTCCGGGTGGGCCATGATCGCGTTCTCCAGCTCGACGCTGGAGATCCACTCGCCGCCCGACTTGATGACGTCCTTCGCGCGGTCGGTGAGCGTCAGGAAGCCGTCGGCGCTGATCACGCCGACGTCGCCGGTCTTCAGCCAGCCGTCCTCGCTGAACTTGTCCTCGGGCTTGAGGTCCTCGCCCGCCGCGCCGCCGTAGTAGGCGCCCGCGATCCACGGTCCGCGGACCTCCAGCTCGCCCGCCGACTCGCCGTCCCACGGCAGGTGTTCGCCGCCGGGTCCGACGAGGCGTGCCTCGACGCCGGTCGGGAAACGGCCCTGGGTGAGGCGGTAGGCGAACTCCTCGTCCGTGCCGAGGGCCTTGGCCGGCGGACGGGCGACCGTGCCGAGCGGGGAGGTCTCCGTCATGCCCCAGGCGTGGCAGACCCGCATGCCCAGCTTGTCGAACGCCTCCATCAGGGAGGGCGGGCAGGCCGAGCCGCCGATGGTGACCTGGCCCAGCGAGCTGACGTCGCGCGGCTTCGCGGAGAGTTCGGCGAGCAGGCCCTGCCAGATGGTGGGGACCGCGGCGGCGTGCGTGGGCCGCTCCGTCTCGATCATCTCGGCGAGCGGGGCGGGTTGCAGGAAACGGTCCGGCATCAGCATGTTCACGCCGGTCATCAGGGTCGCGTGCGGCAGGCCCCAGGCGTTGACGTGGAACTGCGGTACGACGACGAGCGTGGTGTCCGCGTCCGTCAGGCCCATGGACTCGCTCATGTTGACCTGCATGGAGTGCAGGTAGATGGAGCGGTGGGAGTAGACGACGCCCTTGGGGTCGCCGGTGGTGCCGGAGGTGTAGCACATGGCGGCGGCCGTGCGCTCGTCGAGCTCGGGCCAGTCGTAGGCCGTGGGCTTGGCGGCGATCAGGTCCTCGTACTCGTGCACCTGAGCCTGTATCCCGGCCAGCGGCGAGCGGTCGCCGGGGCCCGAGACGATCAGGTGCTCGACGGTCGGCAGCTGCGGGAGGAGGGGTGCCAGCAGCGGGATGAGGGAGCCGTTGACGATGATGACGCGGTCGGCCGCGTGGTTCACGATCCAGGTCAGCTGGTCGGCGGGCAGCCGGAGATTGAGGGTGTGCAGTACGGCGCCCATACAGGGGACCGCGAAGTAGGCCTCGACGTGCTCGGCGTTGTTCCACATGAACGTGGCCACGCGCTCGTCGCCGTCGACCCCGAGGTCCTCGCGCAGCGCGTGCGCCAGCTGGGCGGCGCGTTCACCGATCTCACGGAAGCTGCGGCGCTGCGGAGCGGCTTCGCCGGTCCATGTCGTGACCTGCGACGACCCGTGCACGGTCGTCCCGTGCCGGAGGATGCGGGTGACGGTCAGTGGTACGTCCTGCATCGTGCTCAGCACGGCGTCCTCCCGGTGGGCGCGCGGCATTCATCCGGGGCGGCTCCCGAATGACCTACCTGGCAGTAGGGCTCGCCAGATTCTTGCCGCATACCGCACGGTATGTCACTAGGCCGGGAGAAGAAAGGTCCGGCGGAGCGGCCAGGATCACCGGGCCAAGGTCCGGCGGAGCTGCCGCGATCACCGGACCGGCGTGAGCTCCGGGTCCTCGCGCAGTTTGCCGAGCGCCCGCGAGACCGCGCTCTTGACGGTGCCGATGGAGACCCCGAGCACCTCGGCGGTCTGTGCCTCGCTGAGATCCTCGTAGTACCGCAGGACGACCATCGCCCGCTGCCGCGCGGGCAGCTTCATGATCGCGCGCCACATCGCGTCCCTGAGCACCTGCTGCTCGGCCGGATCCGCGACCGGCGTCACCTCGGGCTCGGGCAGCTCGTCGCACGCGAACTCGTCGACCTTGCGCTTGCGCCACTGCGAGGTCCGGGTGTTCAACAGGGCCCGGCGCACATAGCCGTCGAGCGCCCGGTGGTCCTGGATCCGGTCCCACGCCACATAGGTTTTGGTGAGGGCCGTCTGCAGCAGATCCTCGGCATCGCTGGGATTCGCGGTCAGCGAGCGCGCGGTGCGCAGCAACACGGGCTGCCGTGCCCGTACGTACGACGCGAACGACGGATACGCCGAAGGACTCGCTGTCCGCGTCGCGGCCTTCGATGCGCTGGTGCACACCGGCACCATGGATACGGTCATGGCTCCACGCTAGAAGCGCCCCCTACTTCAGCGGATCGGCCGCAGGTCCCTAAGCCATGTCCGCCTCAGGTTGTACGCCGGGTGGTAGCCCCACCTCCTGAAGGTGGAGGAGGCGGAGCACACCCCTGAGGGTTCATCCCTGAGGGGCGTGCCCGAGGGGTGTGCCCGAGGACGGGGCTGAGGGCGTGCCCGAGAGGGCCGCGCTGTGCCGCCGCTCCTAACTGATCCTGGCCACCGGCGCGTGCACGAGGTTCCGGTCGATCTTCAGTGTGCGTCCGCCGTGCTTCTCCTTCACGTTCCCCGCGTACTGGTGGATGCGCCGCTCCTGCCACGCGTTCTTCCGCAGCACGGGCTCGTTGTACAGGCTCGGCCGCTTGTGCCAGCGCGCGAACCAGATCACCGACGGCAGGTCCCTCACCCCGGCCCGCCGCGCCGTCTCCATGTGCCGTACGCCGAAGTTCGCGCTGCTGTAGAACCCCGGTACGTAGCCGGACCCGCGCACCTCGCGGTTCCAGGCCCGCACGAAGGCCAGGGTGGTCTTTCCGCACTCCACCTGGCGGTAGTTGTACGCCTCCATGTCCAGATAGAGCGGGCTGCCCGCCCGCATCCCGAACGACTTCGCCCTCTTTACCGCGTCACGTCCCTCCCGGGTCCCCTGCTGCACGGGGTAGCGCCCCATGCGCACGTGCTTCTTGTTCTTCGAGATGACACAGGGGGACTGCGAACCGACGTACAGCGGCAGCACCTTCCACCCCTGGCCCCGCACCGCGCGCATCCACCCGTGGCTCAGGTGCGGCTGGCGCGGGCAGGCCCGGCCGCGGCCGCCGAAGTAGACGCCGACCGCTTTGTAGTCGGAGGACGACCAGCGGCGCATCGTGTCGACGGACGGGGCGAGGCAGGTGTCGAAGGCCCGGCCACGGAAGAGCGAGACGCCTGCCGCCTTATCGCCGGCACGATCGCCTGCTGTCGTTCCGGCCGGGCTTTCGGCCGTGGTCCCGGCTGCGCTTCCGGCTCCGGCGCTGGCTCCGGCGCTGGCTCCTGCGCTGGCTCCTGCGCTTCCTCCGGCACCGGCCCTCGTACCGGGTTCGGCCTTCGTCACGCGGCCCTCGGCCCCGGGTCTGCCCACGGCGCCCGTCGGCGGTACGGCCACGGCGAGCGTGACCAGGGTGGTGGAGAGGACGAATCCCATCATCAGCTTTTGGCATCGCATACGTTGAGTGAAGAGCCCGGCGCTCCCGTTCCGGGCGGGACACGCGACGCGTTCAGCCGTCCGCCGCCAATATCAACCCCGATGTGGGGACACCGGTGCCCGCCGTGACGAGTGTGCGCGCCGCTCCCGGTATCTGGTTCACGGATGTGCCGCGCACCTGTCGGACCGCTTCCGCTATGCCGTTCATCCCGTGCAGATACGCCTCCCCGAGCTGCCCTCCGTGCGTGTTCAGCGGCAGCATCTCCCCGGCCACGAAGTCCGCCGCCTCGCCGGGCCCGCAGAAGCCGAACTCCTCCAGCTGCATCAGCACGAACGGAGTGAAGTGGTCGTAGAGAATGCCCACGTCGATGTCGCCGGGCGCGAGACCCGAACTCCGCCACAGCTGCCGTGCCACCACGCTCATCTCCGGCAGCCCGCTCAGATCGTCGCGGTAGAAGCTGGTCATCTGCTCCTGCGCCCGACCCGCGCCCTGCGCCGCCGCGGTGATGACCGCCGGCGGCTTCGGCAGGTCGCGGGCCCGCTCCACGCTCGTCACGACGATCGCCTGGCCGCCGTCGGTCTCCTGGCAGCAGTCCAGGAGCCGCAGGGGTTCGACGATCCAGCGCGACGCGGCGTGCTCGGCGAGGGTGATCGGCTTCCCGTGGAAGTACGCCGCGGGGTTGGTCGCCGCGTACTTCCGGTCGGTGACCGCCACGTGGCCGAAGACATCGGGGGTGAGGCCGTAGGTGTGCAGATAGCGCTGGGCCGCCATGGCCACCCAGGACGCGGGCGTCAGCAGGCCGAACGGCAGGGCCCAGCCGAGCGCCGCGCCCTCCGCCGACGGCTCCCGGTGCTGGACGCCCGAGCCGAAACGCCGGCCCGACCGCTCGTTGAACGCGCGGTAGCAGACGACGACCTCGGCCACGCCGGTCGCCACCGCCAGCGCCGCCTGCTGGACGGTCGCGCAGGCCGCGCCTCCGCCGTAGTGGACCCGCGAGAAGAACGAGAGCTCTCCGATACCGGCCGCCTGCGCGACGGTGATCTCCGGGTTCGTGTCCATCGTGAACGTGACCATGCCGTCCACGTCGGCGGGGCCGAGACCGGCGTCCGCGAGCGCGAGGCCGACCGCCTCCACGGCGAGTCTGAGCTCACTGCGCCCCGAGTCCTTGGAGAACTCGGTGGCCCCGATACCCACGACGGCGGCCTTTCCGCCGAGACGGTCACGCGCGCCGGCGCTCATGCCGCGCCTCCTGCCGACGGCCCGTCCGGAACCGGAACCGGAACCGGGATCGCCTCGCCCGGAACAGTGACCGTGACCGTGCCGGTGACGTGCTTGCCGATGGCGTTGGCCCCGACCACCCTGACCGTGGCCGTGTCGCCGTCGACCTCCTCCACGGAGCCGGTCAGCACCATCGTGTCCCCCGGATAGTTGGGAGCCCCCAGGCGGATCGCCACCTTGCGCAGGATCGTCCCGGGGCCGAAGTGATCCGTGATGTACCGGCCGACCAGGCCGTTCGTGGTCAGGATGTTCATGAAAATGTCGGGGGAGCCCTTCTCCCGCGCGGCCACCGCGTCGTGGTGCACGTCCTGGTAGTCCCGCGAGGCGATCGCACCGGAGACGATCAGCGTCCGGGTGACCGGGATGGTGAGCTCCGGCAACTCGTCACCCACCTTCACGTTCTCTCCTACGGCGGCTCCGCCGGAATCCCGTCTCCCCGTCATGCCGTCTCCTCCCGCACGCCCTGCACGCCCTGCACGCCCTGCACGTCCCGCGCGTCCCGCGCGATCAAGTCGCCCAGTTCTGCGAGGACTTCGCCCCCGCAGCCCAGATACGCGTCCAACTGCCGCCCCCACAGAAAATGCCGGTGCACGGGATGGTCGAGGTCGGCGCCCGTGCCCCCGTGCAGGTGCTGGCCCGCGTGCACGACGCGCCTGCCCGCCTCCGACGCCCACCACGCGGCCGTCAGCGCATGCGTGCCGTACGCAAGACCGGCGTCACGCCGCCAGGCCGCCTCGTACGCCGTGACCCGTATCGCCTCGGTGTCCATATGGGCGTCCGCTGCGCGCAGTTGGACCCCCTGTTTCGCTGCGAGGGGCCGCCCGAACTGCTCACGTTCGTTCGTGTGGGCGACGGCGCGGGCCAGCGAGCCCGCGCACACCCCGGCCTGCAGTCCCGCGAAGGCGGTCCGCGCGCTCGCCAGGACGTCGTCGTACGCCCCCTCCCCGCCGATCCGCTCCGCGGGAGTCCCGTCCAGGACCAGCCGCCCCGCCGCCCAGGGCGCGGTCAGCTCCACGGGCTCGGTCTCCGCGTCGGCCACCCGCACTCTCCACAGGCCGTGGCCGCCCCTCGGCACCGGGTCGCGCACCGCCACCAGGACCTCCGTGGCATCCCGCAGCCACGGCACCCAGGTCACCGCCCCGGTCAGCGCTCCCGGTGATCCCCCGGCCCCCGCCCCCTCCGCGCAGGCCACCACGCCGCCCCGCGCCGGGAACGCCCCCGTCGCGACCGCCGTGCCGTCCCGCAACCCCGGCAGCAACCGCTCCCGCTGCTCCTCCGTGCCGTGCGCCGCCACCGCGAGGAGCCCGTAGACACAGCTCGCCGCGAACGGCACCTGCGCCGTCACCCGCCCCTGCTCCTCAAGCAGCAGCACAAGGCCGAGCAGGCCTACGTCCTCCACCGCGCCCGGCAGCCCCGCCGCGCACAGCGCCTTCCACAGCTCGGCGTCCGATCCCGTGCCCGCAGCCGCGAGCCGCTCGGGCGTGGACAGATCCCCGAAGACCTCTCCGGCCAGGTCCCGTGCGGCGGCCTGCTCCTCCGTGGGCGTGAAGTCCATGTCAGACCCCGCCCCCCGCCATGTCCTCGACCACCCGGAACACCGGAAGCTCCAGCTCCGCGTCGACCTGCCGGAACTCGAGCCGCACCGGCTGCCCGATTCGCACCTTGTCGCCGGGGACGCCCACCACGTTGCTGACCATGCGCACGCCCTCCGCCAGTTCGACGAGCCCGACGGCGTACGGCGGATCGAAGGCGGGGAAGGGCGGGTGGTGCATGACGACGTACGAGTAGACCGTGCCCTCGCCGCTCGCCTCGACCGTGTCCCATTCGAGCGAGCCGCAGGCATTGCAGCCGGGCAGCCAGGGGAAGCGCAGGGCCCGGCAGCCGCCGCAGCGCTGGACGAGGAGCTGGTGGCGTGCCACGCCCTCCCAGAATCCGGCGTTGTCCCGGTTGATCACCGGGCGGGGCCGCTTGCTCGCGGGGCCGTCAGGGGCCGCGGGTTTCCGTTGCGCGGGCGCGTACTTGAGGATCCGGAAGCGATGCGTCCCCGCTGGTTCGCCGTCCGCTCTGACGTCCATCCGGGTCGTGACGAAGTGCCCTGTGCCCAGCTTCGTCGTCTTGCGCTCCGACACCGACTCGATGACCGCGTCGAAGGTGATCTCATTCCCCGGCCGCAGCTCACGCAGGTACTCCTGCTCGCAGTCCGTCGCGACGACCGAGGTGTATCCGGCGCCGTCCAGGAGCGCGAACAGCTCGTCGTACGCGGCCGAGCGCCCCTGATGCCCGGAGAGTCCGCCCATCGTCCAGGCCTGGAGCATGGTCGGCGGCGCGATCGGGTCCGCCCCCCTGTAGTCGGGATCGGCGTCCCCCATGGCCTCGCACCAGTGCCGGATCATCGGTGCGTTGACCGGGTCCTTGCCCACGCCGGATGTCGCCGCCGCCCGGCCCTCGAACGCCTTCAGCATCTCGTACGACAGATCAGTCACCGCCGCCCCCTCCGCATGCCGAGGCGCATCGTCGCCACGATCTCCCGCTGCACCTCGCTCACCCCGCCCCCGAACGTATTGATCTGCGCCGCCCTGTTCATCCGCTCCAGCTCCCCCTCTCCGCTGCTGCCGCCGCCGACCACGGCGCACGTGCCGAACGCCAGGGACCCGGGTGAGCCGGCCCGCACCAGCCCCGCCTCGCCCGTGACTTCCTGACATATTCGGTACACCTCAACCGCCGATTCGGTTCCCGCGAATTTCACGCCGCTCGCGTCTCCCGGCGCCAGCGCACCGGCCCCGACATCCCCCACCAAACGCCAGCTGAGCAGGCGCGTTGCCGCCAGCCTGGCCTGCGCTTCGGCCAGTCGGATCCGGACCCACGGAGCGTCAATCCGGCGTTCGCCCGTCACCGGATCGGGTGTGCCGGCGAAGGCGAGGGCCGCCGCGTAGAAATCCTCGGCCTGCATGCCGATCGCGGCGAGCGCCACCCGCTCGTGGTTGAGCTGGTTGGTGATGAGCCCCCAGCCGCCGTTCTCCTCGCCGACGAGATGCGTGGCGGGCACGCGGATGCCGTCGTAGTACGTCGCCGTGGTCGTCAGGCCGCCCACGGTCTCGATCGGCGTCCAGGAGAAGCCCGGCGCGTCGGTCGGCACGAGGATGATCGAGATGCCCTGATGCTTGGGCGCCTCGGGATCGGTGCGGCAGGCCAGCCAGATCCAGTCGGCGTTCTGGGCGTTGGAGGTGAAGATCTTCTGCCCGTCGACGACCCACACGCCACCGGCCCCGTCGGCTCCCCCGCCTTCGCGCACCGCCCGCGTCCGCAGCGAGGCCAGGTCCGTCCCCGCCGACGGCTCGCTGTAGCCGATCGCGAAGACGAGTTCGCCGCTGAGGATGCGCGGCAGGAAGGCGGCTTTTTGTTCCTCGGTGCCGTACTTCATGAGGGTCGGTCCGACGGTGTTCAGGGTGACCATCGATACGGGCGCGCCCGCGCGGTAGGCCTCGTCGAAGAAGACGAACTGCTCGTCGGGCCCGCGCCCCTGCCCGCCGTACTCCACCGGCCAGCCGAGTCCCAGCATGCCGTCGGCCCCGATACGCCGCAGGAGCCGGCGCTGCCCCTCCAGATCACTGCTCTCCGGCGGCCCTTCCGGCATCAGATCGCGGAAGTACGTGCGCAGTTCGGCGCGCAGTCGCTGTTGTCGTTCGGTGGGGGCGAGGTGCACGGCGGCGGCCTCTCCTTCGCGTACGGGCGTCGCACCGACAAGGTTTTCTGACTGTCCGTCAGAAAACGGGCCGGTGTCAAGAGATCACCCCGGACACGAGGGGTCCGCCGCGGACGCCCCGGCCCCGAACGCGCATGGGCGGCGGTGCGGAAGCACCGCCGCCCAGGACGTCACACACCCCATCGAGCAGGCCCCGGGAGCTGCCCCGGCGGCCCGTCACTTCACCAGAGGTGGGTGAAGTTGACGGCGGTGGTCTCGTTCGACTGGTCGAGCGCCGTGAATCCCGAGCCGTTCACCTGGGCGGTGTTGTTCTGGTTCGAGGCTCCGGAGCCGACCGCCTGCTGCTGCGTCGTGGCCGAGTTGCCGCTGTTGTTGCCCCCCACGCCACTGCCGTTGACGGACGCCACGCCCGCATTCGATCCGTCGTTCGCGAAGGAGCCGTTGTCGGCCGTCGCGATGCCCGTGAAGAGCGCGGCGGCCAGAGGCAGGGCCGCGGCGGCAGCGATGACGCGGGCGGTACGGATGCTTGCCATGTCAGTTTCCTCCAGAACGGGGGGTGCGCACCGGCGGTGTGCCGGGAGCACCTCAAGAGCGTCTTTTTCCGGGCCGGTTGGCCGACCGTCCCGGTGGTCCTGCTCGACGTCGCGAGACCAGAGTTGCCCACCGAATCCCCGGCGAACTACCCCGGAAGCCACGATTCCCCCGCAAGCGTGAGTACAAGTCGATAAACACTCCCCGCTCCCTCAGGGCCCGGGGCCAGCCCCCGGTAGCCGCTCCAAACGCAGGCGCCGCACGGGCTGAAGCGTTCCGTCGCTTTCCGAAGTTCGCCGGACGCGCCCGCGTGTCGTCCGCACGCCGCCCCGCCCCTCTTCCTTTCTTCGAACACTCGTACGAAAATAAAGGCATGGCCACCATCGACCGCCATGCCACAGCACTCGTTCTCGCCCACGCCCTGTCCGCCGCCGAACGCGGCCTCGCCGTCATCCCGCTCTCCCGCACCAAGCTGCCGGCGCTCCGCTCCCCCCACCACGAACAGCCCGAACCGAACCCCTGCCACGGCGAATGCGGACGCCCCGGACACGGGGTGTACGACGCCTCGACCGATCCCCGCCGCATCCGCACACTCTTCGCGGCCGCCCCCTGGGCCACCGGCTACGGCATCGCGTGCGGACTGCCCCCGCACCACCTGATCGGCATCGACCTGGACACCAAGTCCGGTACGGACGCTTCGGCGGCCCTGCGGGAACTGGCGCTCCGCCACCTGTTCACGATCCCGGCGACGGTCGTCGTGGCGACCCCCAGCGGCGGCCGGCACATCTGGCTGGCGGGCCCGCCCGACGCCGTCATCCCCAACTCCGCGAGCCGTCTTGCGCCCGGCATCGATGTCCGGGGCGCGGGCGGCTATCTCGTCGGCCCCGGCTCGCGCACCGAGCACGGCATCTACAGCACCGTGGCCGGTACCGCCCATCTCCCTCCCGCGAGCTGCCCGCCCGCGCTGCTCCGCCTGCTCACGCCTCCGCCGCGGGCCCACCAGTCCGCGCTCCCGCAGATGCCGGTGCCGCGCGGCCAGGGCCTCGTCCAGTTCGTGCTCGCCGCACACGAGGGCCAGCGCAACACCCGCCTTTTCTGGGCCGCTTGCCGCGCCTACGAGAACGGCATCGGCGAGACGCTGGCCGAGGAACTCTGCGACGCCGCGCTCCAGGTCGGCCTCACGGAACGCGAGGCCCTCTCGACGATCGCGTCGGCGGCCCGCCTGACGGGGCACGCGTAAGGGGCGCCCGCAATGGCGGACGCCCCTTACCGGCTGGCCGACCAGCCGGCCGGCTGCACACTCCCCGCACCCGCCCCCTCTAGCCGAGCAGCGAACGCACCGCCGCGCGGTCGATGTTCGTCAGGGCGCGGACCAGCTTCGGGGTCAGGAAGACGATGACGAGGCCCACCAGCGACGCTCCGGCGATCTGCACCGGCGACTCCAGGTAGAACGCGTGGTGCTCGCCGCCCGACGTGTAGTCGAACAGCCGGTAGCCGGGCCAGTCGACGTACCGCGGGAACACCCAGGAGTACGCCGGGAGCAGCGCGACCACCCAGCCGGTGACCAGGAAGGTCACGCTGAGGACGAAGGACGCCACCCGCGAAGGGAACATCACGAACTGGAAGAGCAGCGCCCGCCAGCCCGCCCCGTCCGAGAGCCGCGCCCGCATCCCCGCCCACGCCCCCGCGTCCCGCGGCTTCTCCATGGCGGCGGGCCCGGCGACATCGAGCCCCAGCCGCGCCCGCGCCCGCCCCCGTTCGGCGGCACCGAGACCCCGCGCCCCGGCCAACGCGGCGGCGAGCACCGGCAGTCCGAGCACCGTGACGAACAGGCTCACGCCGAGCGCGAACATCGTCACGGCGAAGGTGAAGCCCGCGATGGCGACGGGCAGCGAGGTGACGGTGTAGCCGATCTCCCGGTACGTGGAGGCGGCGAAGGGCGCCCGCCAGAAGCCCGGCGACCCCGCGGGACGCACGGAGGAAGGGGCGCCGGGAGAAACGGTGGGAGGAGCGGTCGGAGGAGCGGGGGAAGCGGCTGCGTACGGCAGGGTGCTGGTACTCATGACGGGCCTCGAATCATCGCGGTGGGGACGTACCGGGAGTGCCGGTTGGTGCTCGGGAGTGCCGGGGAGTGCTGTGCTGACGTCCTCAACACTCGCGGATCCGAACCGCCCGCGACATCCGGTGAACCGGCCTCCCGGGGGTGTTGCTGGCACCACCCCCGCGGCGGCACACGAGACGGAAAAGCGCCGCACGACGCGAAAAGGGGCGCCTCTGCCAGAGAGGCGCCCTTTTCGCGGACCGCGGCTCACACACCGCGGAACACGGCTTACTGCCCGCGGTGACCGTCAGCCGTCGTAGCCGTGGTGGCCGGAGCTGAAGACCCCGTCGAGGGACGAGCCGTCCTGGTGCCCGCCCGCGTGAGCGCCGCTGTAGGTGATCCCGTAGGGGCCGCCCATGTTGTATGCGGCCTGGCCCGCGTAGCGGCCCTCGGAGTGGGTGGTGCTCGGGCCGTCGTCGGCGACGGCGGTACCGGAGGCCAGGAATCCCGCGACGGTGGCTACGGCGAGGGCAGATGCGATGCGCTTCAACACGAGTTTCTCCTCTGAGACGAATCCAGTGATCCCCCGCAGAGAACGAGACCGCACTCGACCCGCACGCCCGCCTAGGCACGCCGCGCAGCGCCCACGTGGAGTACTACGTTCATCCATTCATCCAAGTCGACTTGCTCACCGCCCCGGCCCCGGCCCGCGTACAGGCTCCGCCCCCACCCCTCGACGGACGCGCGTTCGACCCCCGGCACCGGGCCGCCCCACAGCGAAGGCCCCTGACCATTACTGCTGGTCAGGGGCCTTCAACCTGCGCGGTGGGTGTGGGATTTGAACCCACGGTGACTCTCGCCACGACGGTTTTCAAGACCGTTCCCTTAGGCCGCTCGGGCAACCCACCCCGCACCGCCGTTCAGGGCGGTGCGGGGACAAGAGTAGCGGGTCAGCTCTCGCCCTTGCGCTGGCCCAGGACCACGTCGACCTTGTGCTCCTTGCCGTCGCGCTTGTACGTGATCTCGACGGTGTCCCCCGGCTTGTGGGTCCAGATCTGGCCGATCAGGGTCGGACCGCTGTCGATCACCGTGTCGTCCAGCTTCGTGATGACGTCACCGGGCTTGAGGCCCGCCTTGGCCGCGGGGCCGTTCGGAGTGACCGCCTTCGAGCCGCTCGCGCCCTCCGGGGAGATCGTGGCGCCGCCCGAGCCCTCCTCCAGGGAGACGGAGGCGCCGATCACGGGGTAGACGGCCTGGCCGTTCTTGATCAGCTGCTGTGCGACGTACTTGGCCTGGTTGACCGGGATCGCGAAGCCCAGGCCGATGGAGCCGGACTGGCCGCTCCCGCCGAGGCCGCCGCCGCTCTCCGCGGGCTTGATCGCGGAGTTGATGCCGATGACCGCGCCGCCCGCGTCGAGCAGCGGGCCGCCGGAGTTGCCGGGGTTGATGGAGGCGTCGGTCTGCAGGGCGCTCATGTACGAGCTCTTGCTGCTCGCGCCGTCGCTTGAGGTCACCGGGCGGTCCTTGGCGCTCACGATGCCCGTGGTGACGGTGTTCGAGAGGCCGAAGGGGGCGCCGATGGCGATCGTCGAGTCGCCGACCGCCACCTTGTCGGAGTCGCCGAGGGGGAGCGGCTTCAAGTTCTCGGGGCGCTCCTTGAGCTTGATGACCGCGACGTCGTAACCCTCGGCGCGGCCGACCACCTCGGCGTCGTACTTCTTGCCGTCGGAGAAGGTCGCCGCGAGCTTGCCGCCGTCTGCCGCCGAGGCCACCACGTGGTTGTTCGTGAGGATGTGGCCCTCTTGGTCGTAGACGAAGCCGGTGCCCGTGCCGCCCTCTCCGTTGCCGCCCTGGGCCTCGATGGTGACGACGCTGGGCAGCGCCTTGCCGGCGATGTTGGCGACCGTGCCGCGCTCGCGCTTGAGGTCCGCCGGGGTGTTCGACGCGGAGACCGTGGTCGAGCCCGAGCTGTTGTCGTTCCGGTCGGCGGCCCAGAAGCCGATGCCGCCGCCGACACCGCCGGCGACAAGGGCGGCCACGAGCACCGCGGCGATCAGTCCGCCACGCCGCTTGGCGGGCTTGGGCCCCGCCGCGTGCTGCGCCGTGTACGAAGCGCCCCACCCGGAGCCGGAACCGCCCTCCCCGGCGTACGAGGGAACGGCGGGCGGCGGCGGAGGCGGCCAGGCTCCGGCACCGGAGGCCTGCGGGGTCGCGCCCGCGGGAGCACCGGCGTGCGCGGGAGCCTGGTGCGCCGCCGGCTCGTCGAACGCCGCGGACGCCGGAGCGGGGCCGGGCATCGCGGGATCGGGCGCGGCGGAAGGCGGGGCGGGCTCGGCGGAAGCAGCGGGAGTTTCCACCGGCACAGGAGGCGCTGACGGGGCCGGGGGTACCTCGTTGCCCTCGTTCTCGGTGCTCACAGCTCTTCTCCTCGGTCCACGCTGTCGTTCTCGGTCACGGCCTGGCTGTGCCCAACTGTGCATGTGTCTGCAGTCAGCTTTTCCCATGGGCTGTCAGGGCACCATAAGCCGATCCTGTGGATTCGGCGCTCTGTGCCAACCCTTGGGCAAGCCTTCGGGTACCCCGTGATGGCACCATGACGCGGTGACCCTCGCACGACAGCACCAGATCCAGGTCGTGGCCCATCGCGGAGCCTCCGAAGACGCCCCCGAGCACACGCTGGCCGCGTACAAGAGAGCCGTCGAGGACGGTGCCGACGCTCTTGAATGCGACGTACGCCTCACCGCGGACGGGCATCTCGTCTGCGTCCACGACCGGCGCGTGAACCGCACGTCGAACGGCCGGGGAGCCGTGTCGGCCCTGGAGCTCAACGACCTGGCCACCCTCGACTTCGGCTCCTGGAAGAACGCCCACGGCGAGGCCGACGAGGGCCCCGACTGGGCGGACACCTCCGTCCTCACCCTGGAGCGGCTCCTGGAGCTCGTGGCGGACAGCAACGCTTCGGGGCGCGACGTCAAGCTGGCCATCGAGACCAAGCACCCCACCCGCTGGGCGGGCCAGGTCGAGGAAAGGCTGCTTCTTCTACTGAAGCGCTTCGGTCTGGACGCCCCGCCCGCCGACGGCCCCTCTCCCGTACGTGTCATGAGCTTCTCGGCGCGCTCCCTGCACCGGGTGCGGGCGGCGTCTCCCACTCTGCCGACGGTCTATCTGATGCAGTTCATCTCGCCGCGCCACCGCGACGGCCGCCTTCCCCGGGGCGTGAAGATCGCGGGCCCTGGCATGCGGATCATCCGGAACCACCCCGGCTATGTGGCCAAGCTCAAGCGCGCGGGCCACCAGGTGCACGTGTGGACCGTGAACG
Organism: Streptomyces longisporoflavus; assembly: GCF_014649775.1. GTDB lineage: Bacteria > Actinomycetota > Actinomycetes > Streptomycetales > Streptomycetaceae > Streptomyces > Streptomyces longisporoflavus. The sequence continues at coordinate 120,005 of NZ_BMTR01000010.1, forward strand.
AACCCGGGGACGTCGAGCTCTGCGTCGAACTCGGCGTCGACGCCATCATCACCAATCGCCCCAAACAGGTGCTGTCCCAGCTGGGCCGCCGCTAACCGCAACCCCGCCGATTACGGGGTGTGCACCGGCGCGTTCGTTCCGTATTCGATCGTTCCGAGTGCGTCACCGCACAATGATTGGCCGGTTTCCGGTCCAGTCCATTGGGGCATTCACACCGTGGCGTGGGGCGAAGGAGGTCTCGGGGGTGGCGTTGGTGGTGGCACGGGAGGTGCCCGCGTCGTCGAGTATGGCCGTACCTCATGGCCCGGCGGGCGTGGGGGAAGCAAGGCACCGGATGCGTGATCAACTGCGTATGAACGGGATGCCGGAATCGGTCGTCGACGATGCCGTACTTGTCCTTTCGGAATTGCTCAGCAATGCCTGTCGGCACGGCAGGCCGCTGGGCGAAGGAATGGTCGGCGACGGAGATGTCCGCGCCGCATGGCACGTGGACACGACAGGCCGGCTGACGGTCGAGGTGACGGACGGCGGCGGCCCGACCCGCCCGGTTCCGGCCACCCCCTCGGTCACCGCGCACGGCGGTCGCGGGCTCAACATCATCACGGCCCTCGCCGATGCGTGGGGCGTGCGCGACGACACCCACGGCGAGGTCACGGTCTGGGTCGTCGTCCACGCGGGGCACCGGCACGAGGACTTCGCCACGCGCGTGGTCGCCCCGTCGGCCGGCGCACTGTCCGAGCTGGCGTACGCGGACCCCTTTGACGACCGCGACTGACGACCGCGGCTGACTGCGGCCGACGACCGCCTCCGGCGATCCCGGTCGGCCACTCTCACCGGCTCAGGCCGGCTCAGGCCGAATCCCGGCGCCCCATGGGTGAGCGGCTAGGCTCGCGCCCGTACGCCCAAGACGTACGAAGAGCCACGCTGTAAAGCCGCATCCGGGAGACACCCAAGATGGCCAAGAAGCGCCCTCAGACCAAGGGCAAGCAGCCGCAGCTGACGGACGGGCAAGTCCCTGTCGTCGGTGCCCGCGAACCCTGCCCCTGCGGTTCGGGCCGCCGTTACAAGGCCTGTCACGGCCGTGCCGCCGCGCACGCGGTGACCGAGCTGGTCCAGCGCCCCTTCGAAGGCCTGCCCGGCGAGGGCGACTGGGTGGCCCTGCGGGAGCTCGTCCCGGCGGCCACGGTCGAACTGCCCCTCAAGGGCGGGCTGCCGGACGGCGTGCCCTCCGTCTCCCTGGCGACCGTCCTGCCGATGGCCTGGCCCGCGCTGCGCCGCGACGACGGCTCGGTCCTGCTCGGCCTGCAGAACGACACCGCGTCCGGTGACATCAGCCGCGACCTCGCCGACACCCTCCAGCGCGCCCTGACCGCCGAGCCCGGCTCCCCGGTCCAGGCCCGCCGCGCCCCGGCCGACGGACCGCGCCTCCAGGACATCCTCGACCCCGACGGCACTTTCGAGCCGATCGTGCACGCGGGCTTCGAGTTCTGGGTGCCGGATTCGGAGAACGCGTCCCCGGAGGTCTCCGCGTCCCTGGAGCGGGCGAACGCCGCCGCGATCCCGACCGTGAAGCTCTCCGGCGTGGACAGCGCGTACTGGTGCGAGACGCCGGAGAAGAACCACCTGCGGTGGGTCATGCCGTACGCCGAGGAGAAGCTCCTCGACGCGCTCGCCCGGCTGCACGCGTCCGGTGCGTCGAGCCTCGGAGAGGGCACTCGCCTCGTCGGTTCCTTCCGGGCGCACGGTCTGACCGTGCCGGTGTGGGACCTGCCGAGCGGCATGGGCGCCGAGGATATCGAGAAGCCGGCCGCCGAGTTCGCCGAGCGGCTCGCGACGGCGCTCGCCGGCGATGCCCCGCTCACGCCGGAGGAGCGCCGGGCGCGCGGCGGTCTCACCAACCGCCAGGTGACGCTCAGCTGACTCGCCGGTCAGCGGGAGGGAACGGGTGACTCCTGTCACAACTCCCCGTTGTCGCAGGTAAATCCCTGTCCGGATATCCGAGATCGAATTTGCCCAGAGCAGATCTCTTGTTACCGTTCAGGTAGCCCGGTTGCTGGTGCATCCCCCGTCGCCAGCAACCGGGCCCTTCCATGTGCGCCCCGCTCCGCGGCCCGACCTGCGCTCTCAACTGGCCTACGGTCGCCCGGAGTTGCTCCCGGAGCGCAGCAGCAGCGGCCCGCCGCTCCCGTCGGCGAACTCCGCCACCGCCGCATACGCATCGGCATCCGCGGCAGTACCCTCCCGCGGCGTCTCGCACGCCCCCGGCTCGTCCGCCGCGCCCACCGCACAGTGCGTCTGTACGGTGCGTCCGGCCGGGCCCATGAGGGTCAGCACGGCGCTCAACTCGTCACCGGTCGTGTTGCGGTAGTACGTGCGCCCCCAGGTCTCGTCCTGCCGGGTCAGGACGCACGTCTGGGCCTCGATGCCCTTGGGGGAGGTGAGTTCGGGTCCGCACTGGGCGGAGGTGTCGAGGCCGAGGTCCGGCAGGAGCGAGGAGTCGTCCGTGGCGGGCTGCTTGGCGTCGGGTTCCGGTGCCGCCCCCGGTGTCGCGTCCGCCTGCCGCTCCGTCGGCCTGGCTTCGGCGTCACCGTCGCCCACGGGCCCCGCGGACGCGCCGGCGAGCGGCAGCAGAACCGTCATGGCCACGACGCCCGTGAGCGCGATCAGGCGGGGGTTCATAAGCCCTGACATTAACGACGTTCGACGGGCGTCCGGCCCCCGCACACCCATTTCCCCTACAACTCGGGCGCGCTCACACCCGTACGAGTGAGGGCATCCACCACCGCGTCCACCACGGCCTCGACATCGGGCACCCACGGCGCCGCGGAGCCGGGCAGCGGAGCCCGCTCCCAGTGCACCGGCCCCTGGCCCGTCTCGGAGGGCGGGAGCGCGATATATCCGCCCTCTCCGTGGAAGCGCAGCGAACCGGGCACGTAGTCCTTGGCGTACAGGAGGTCGCCCAACTGCTCCATGGAGTACGGCGCGACGAGCAGGAAGAGCCGGGCCGGGGTCGCGACGACCGGGCCGAGCCTGATGCCTGTCTTGTCGAGCGCGGCAAGGGCGCGCGCTCCCGCGATCGCGGGCAGGCTGACGGCGCACGGCGCCCTGCCGCCGGTGGCCAGCACGATGGGCGCGTCCGGGCGGTTCGTCCACCACCAGCGCACCATGCGCTCGTCGGTCGTCGCGGTCAGCAGACCGGGGTCGAGCGGGTGCGCTCCGGGCACTGTGCAGTCGGGGTCGGCGCAGGCGCACCGGGTGCCGTCCCGCCGGTCGAGGCCGACGCCGGGCACCACTGACCACTTCCATGCCGTCGCAAAGGTCAGGGCCGCGCCGTACAGACCGGGACTCTGGTCAGACTTCCTGCCGGTGAGCCTGGACAGGAGCCTGCTTCGCCTTCCGAGGATCTCGCGCATGAGCGCTCGTTCCTTTCCGTTTACACGCCGAGGAACACGGCGGGCCACATCACACCATGTGTGGATCACTTCGCTGTGCGTAGAACTGGCGCATCACACCCCAGCCTGCGGCATGGGGAACCCCTGGGGGCCGAGCGTTAGCGTGGCGTGGGGTGGCGGTGCCTGGCGATTGCTGTCCCGCGTACTTCTTCGCCGCCTCCCCCACGGGAGGATGGGGCACGGTCGTCGTGAGTTAAGACGCCCGGTTCCGTCACCAGGTTCCGGGCTGATCTCAACTGCCCCTGGTCATCACCGATTACGTACCCATCACGGCCGCTGTGACGCGCCTCCCGTACCTGCGGGCTTGGGAGTACCCCTTGTCGAACAATCCCAGTCGATCGCAATAGGCCGTCGCCTCCGGCGCTTTTGAGCCAAGTTACCAAGATCGCTCTTACGTCACAGAATTCCCACGGACACCAGGAATCCCAGCTGGACAATGCTGGACATCCCCTAACCAGTGCGTGTAGATGTGGAGAACATTGCTAGCGGCGCAGAATGACATGGGGGTTTGCGATGCTATTGAGCAATACGCACCGGCCGGAAAGCCGTCAGCCATGAACCCTCCTCATCTTCCGAAAGTGGCCGGAATCGATTCAACTGTTCCGCCACCAGCCCACACTGTCCCGCCGGCCCCGCAGGCCCAGAGCGCACCGACCCTGCTGATCCAGGACCGGCTCGCGGGTTGGATCTCCGATCTGACCACCCTCCAGGAGCTCACCGAGCGCCTGGCCCGCACCGTCACCCTCGACGAGGCCCTGCACGAACTGCTGCGCGCCGGAGCCGCCCTCGTGGGCGCACGACGTGGCCTGCTCGCCCTGGAACCCGCCGACCGGCTCGGCCCCGACACCACCATCGGCCTCGGCCTCACCCGCGCCGACCTCGGCCACATCGAGACCGTGCCGCGCGGCGCCACCGCCTTCGGGCGACTCCTCGACGCGCCGCCCGCGCCGCCCGCGCCGCCGGCCACACAGACCGAGCCAGACGAACTCGACGAGCTGGTCGAGGCCGATCTGCTCGCCGACAGCGGTCTCGACCCCCGCCACCGCGAGGTCGCCGTCCGCCTCGGGTACGCCGCGAGTTACGCACTGCCCCTGTCCACCGAGACCGCGGGCCGCATCGGCGCCGCCGTCTGGCTGTACGACGAACCCGCGGAGCCCGACGAGCGCCGGCGCCACCTCATCGGCCTCTACGCCCGGCAGGCCGCCGAGCACCTGGCGCGCCTTGTCGAACTGGAGCGCGCCCGCAGGACGGAGGCCACCCTCCGCGAGGAGCTGCTGCCCTCGCGCCTGCCGCGGGTCGCCGGGGTGCGGCTGGCCGCCCGGCACCGCACCTGCGCGCGCGGGGGCGGCGACTGGTTCGACGCGCTGCCGCTGCCCGAAGCCGCGCTCGGTCTCGCGGTCGGGTCCGTCACCGGGTCGGGGCCCAGCGCCGTCGCCGCGATGGGGCGCCTGCGGGCCTCCTTGCGGGCGTACGCCGTGATGGAGGGCGAGGACCCCGTCGCCGTACTGTCCGATCTGGAACTGCTCCTGAGGCTCACCGAGCCCGCGCGGTCGGCGACGGCCCTCTTCGCGTACTGCGAGCCGGCCCAGCGCAAGATCATCCTGGCCGGTGCCGGGCACACCCCGCCCCTGGTGATCGGCGAGCGGCGCACGGAGTTCGTGGAGACCTCGCTTTCGGCGCCCCTCGGGATGCTCGCCTGCTGGGAGGCGCCGAGCGTGGAGTTCAGGACGGAGCCCGGAGAAACGGTGCTGCTCTACACGGACGGCCTGCTCCACCGCACCGGAGACCCCATGGACCGGGCCTTCGCGCGGCTGCACGCGGCGGCGGCGAGTGTGCCGAAGTCAGTGCGCGACGACCCGGACGCGCTCACGGACCACATCCTGCGGACCGTGCTGCCGGACGGGCTCGACCAGCTCGCGAGCGACGAGGACGTGGTTCTGCTCGCGGCCCGTTTCGAGTGACCCCGGCTCTTCCCGGTGACCTCCGCAATACGGCATGTAATGGGCCTTCCGCCTCTGGGACCCCTTCCGTACGCCCGTACGATGGAGGGGGTTCAGTGTCGTACATAGGAGGCAGATCGTGTCGGAGGAGCTCATTCGGGAGAACCCGGAGACCCCGGAAGGCCTGGAGCCCGAGCCCGCGGAAGAGCCGATCAAGCAGCGCAAGAACGGCCTGTACCCGGGCGTGTCCGACGAGCTCGCCGAGAACATGAAGTCCGGATGGGCCGACACCGAGCTGCACGACCTGCGGCCGATCGCCCAGGCCGAGCACACCGCCGCCCGCCGTGCCGCGCTCTCCGCCCGCTTCCCGGGCGAGCGTCTGGTGATCCCCGCGGGCAATCTCAAGACCCGCTCGAACGACACCGAGTACGCCTTCCGCGCCTCCGTCGAGTACGCGTACCTCACCGGCGGCCGGCCCAATGAGAGCACTGACGGCGTCCTCGTCCTGGAGCCCGCGGACTTCGCCGACGGCACGAGCGGCCACGAGGCCACCATCTACCTGCTGCCGCGCTCCGACCGCGAGAACGGCGAGTTCTGGCTGGACGGCCAGGGCGAGCTGTGGGTCGGCCGCAGGCACTCCCTCACCGAGGCCGAGACGCTGTACGGCATCCCGGCGTCCGACGTGCGCGAGCTGCCCGCGCGGCTGCGCGAGGCGACCGGTTCCGTCCGGGTCGTCCGCGGCTACGACGCCGGCATCGAGGCCGCCCTGACCGACAAGGTCACCGCCGAGCGCGACGAGGAGCTGCGCGTCTTCCTCTCCGAGGCCCGCCTGGTCAAGGACGAGTTCGAGATCGGCGAGCTGCAGAAGGCGTGCGACTCGACGGCCCGCGGCTTCGAAGACGTCGTGCGCGTCCTGGACAAGGCCGAGGCGACCAGCGAGCGCTACATCGAGGGCACCTTCTTCCTGCGCGCCCGCGTCGACGGCAACGACATCGGCTACGGCTCGATCTGCGCCGCGGGACCGCACGCCACGACGCTGCACTGGGTGCGCAACGACGGCGCCGTGCGCTCCGGCGAGCTGCTGCTGCTCGACGCGGGTGTCGAGACGCACACGTACTACACCGCCGACGTGACGCGGACGCTGCCGATCAACGGCCGCTACAACGAACTGCAGCGGAAGATCTACGACGCCGTGTACGAGGCCCAGGAGGCCGGCATCGCGGCGGTGAAGCCCGGCGCCAAGTACCTCGACTTCCACGAGGCCGCGCAGCGCGTGCTCGCCGAGAAGCTCGTGGAGTGGGGGCTCGTCGAGGGCCCCGTCGAGCGTGTCCTGGAGCTCGGTCTCCAGCGCCGCTGGACCCTGCACGGCACCGGTCACATGCTCGGCATGGACGTCCACGACTGCGCGGCCGCGCGCCGTGAGACGTACGCCGACGGTGTCCTGGAGCCCGGCATGTGCCTGACCGTCGAGCCCGGTCTGTACTTCCAGGCGGACGACCTGACCGTGCCGGAGGAGTACCGCGGCATCGGCGTGCGGATCGAGGACGACATCCTCGTGACGGCCGACGGCAACAAGAACCTCTCCGCGGCGCTCCCGCGGCGGGCCGATGACGTCGAGGCGTGGATGGCCGAGCTCAAGGGCTGAGGGTCCTCTTCGTCCCGGGAACCGGGCCTCTTCTTTAAGAAGGGGCCCGGTTTCGCGTTTCCGGGGGCCCGGCGATCACGGCAAGGTCTAGCGCTCGTCTTCGCCCGCCACCTTGGCGGTGCTCAGGGCGATGCGGTTCCAGGTGTTGATGGTGAAGATCAGGGCCAGCACGTGGCCGAGCTCCGTCTCGTCGAACTGCGCCGCCGCACGGGCGTAGACGTCGTCCGGGACGCCGCCCCGGTGGACGAGCGTGACGGCCTCGGTCAGGTCGAGGGCCGCCTGCTCCTTCTCCGTGAAGAAGTTCCTCGCCTCGCGCCAGACGCCGATCATGTGCAGCCGCGCCTCGTCCTCGCCCGCCTTGCGCGCGTCGGAGGTGTGCATGTGCAGGCAGTAGGCGCAGCCGTTGAGCAGCGAGGCGCGGATCTGGATCAGTTCGACCAGGGCGGGGTCGAGTCCGTCGCGGGCTGCGGCGTCGAGCCCGATCACCGCCTTGAAGACCTTGGGGACGGCCTTGGCGAAGTTGAGCCGGGGGGTGTGGGTGTGGGTGTGGGTCTGGCTGCCAGCGGGGGCGTGCGGGGAGGTCTGTGTGGCGGTCTCGTTGTTCGTCATGACCATGAATCTACGGGCGGGATAGACCTTGGATAGGGTGCATTCCCATGCCGGAATCATGGGTCAATTTGGCCGAGCGCATCGGGAGTGACCTGCACCTGGAGCTCTCCGGGGCGGGTGGCCGCCGTGCCGTCCTCATCCGTGCGCTGCGCGACGCCGTGCGCGAGGGGCGGCTCGCTCCGGGGACGCGGCTTCCGCCCTACCGCTCCCTGGCCGCCGATCTGGGCATCGCCCGTAACACCGTCGCCGACGCGTACGCCGAGCTGGTCGCCGAGGGCTGGCTGACCGCGCGGCAGGGATCCGGCACCCGGGTGGCCGACCGGGCGGCGCCTCCCGCGCGCACCCGCCGCCCCAAACGGGCCCCCTCCCGGCCCGCGACGCCCGCCCCGCCCGCGTACGACCTGCGCCAGGGCCGGCCGGACGCCGCTTCCTTCCCGCGGACCGCGTGGCTCGCCGCGGCCCGGCGCGCCCTCAACTCCGCGCCGAACGAGGCCTTCGGGCCCGGTGACCCGCAGGGCCGCATCGAGCTGCGCCGGGCGCTCGCGGGCTATCTGGGGCGCGCCCGCGGGGTGCGCACCGACCCGGAGCGGATCGTGGTGTGCTCCGGGTTCGCGCACGCCCTGCGGCTGCTGTTCGGGGGCGGGGGAGGGGGGATTCTGCGGGGCCCGCTGGCCGTGGAGTCGTACGGCCTCGGCTTTCACCGGTCGATCCTCCGGACCGCGGGCGTACGGACGGTCCCGCTCGCCCTCGACGAAAAAGGCGCCCGCGTCGAGGAACTGACCGGCAGTCAGCGCGTCCGCGGCGTGCTGCTCACACCCGCACACCAGTTCCCGACCGGTGGTCCCTTGCACCCGTCCCGGCGAGCGGCGGTGATCGACTGGGCGCGTACCCGCGGCGGCCTCGTCCTGGAGGACGACTACGACGGCGAGTTCCGCTACGACCGGGAGCCCGTGGGCGCCGTGCAGGGCCTGGATCCCGAACGCGTCGTCTACATGGGCTCGGTGAGCAAGAGTCTCTCCCCCGGAGTGCGTCTGGGGTGGCTTGTTCTGCCCGAACACCTCATCGACGACGTGCTCGCGGCGAAGGGCGAACGGGAGGCGTGGGTCAGCGTCGTCGACCAGCTCACGCTCGCCGACCTCATCGAGACGGGCCATTACGACCGGCACATCCGGCGCATGCGTCAGCGCTACCGCAACCGCCGCGATCAACTCGTCGCCGCTCTCGCCGCGCACGCCCCGCACATCAGCCCCACCGGCGTCGCCGCCGGCCTGCACGCCGTTCTGCGGCTGCCTCCCGGCACCGAACAGTCCACGGCGAAGGCGGCCGCCTGGCAGGGCCTCGCGCTGGAAGGTCTCGCGGAATTCCGCCACCCGGAAGCCACGATGCCCGCGTCCGACGGCCTGGTCGTCGGCTACTCCACACCGCCGGAGCACGCCTACGGAGCGGCCCTCGAAGCCCTGTGCAGGGCGCTGCCACCGGGCTGAGGGAGAGGGCCGGGGGCCTTCTCAGGCCGTGACGAGCGGTGTGTCCTCACGCCATTTGAGGATCTTGTCGAAGCTGATCACCGCGCCGCCCCTGCCCCCCGGCTTGTTGCCGAAGTGCACATGATCGGCGAGCTCCTGGATGAGGTAGAGCCCCCGGCCGTGCTCGGCGGTGTCGGACGCGGGCACCGTGACGGGCACGAATCCGGGCCCGGAATCAGCCACTTCGATGCGGCACTTCTCGCCGTCCAGATACGCCGTCACCCGATAGGCACCGGCCGCGCCCTCGGGGACCGTCGCCCCGCCGTGCTCGACCGCGTTGGCACAGGCCTCGCTGAGGGCCACCGACAGGTCGTACGAGACGTCGGGATCCACCCCCGCGGTCTCCATCGTGCCCATCAGCAGCCGGCGGGCCAGCGGGACGCTCGCAGCTTCGCGCCGCAAATGGAGTGACCACCACATGCTCATGCTCCAGCCTCCTGGCCGCGGCTCGACATACCGATACGTATTGCCGCAAGCGGCCGTGTATAAGCGCGCACTTGACGTGATGCCGCCCATACGGCGGACGCGCGGACGGCTCGGAACGGTGTAGACACGTCCCTCAGAAGCAACTCATGGGTCGCTCAAAGGCACTCATTCGACGCCTTCGGCACTTATCGGCCCCCACCGGCACTCATCGGCACCCACCGGTATGCACGGGAGCTTGCGGACCTGCCGTATGCGGCGGGTAAGCCCAGTGCAATGATGTTCCGGCCATGACTGCCCCCCACCAGCGCGAGGCGCACGCCGGAGTCGATCTCCGACTCCTGAGAGCCGCGGTGTTCGCCGTGCTCTGCGTCGTGCTGTCCGCCGGGGGCCATGTGCTCGCTTCCTGCGCCGCCGTCCCGCTGTGGACGCTCGGCGTCGGATTCGCCGCCGTCCTCGCCGTCGCCGCGCCCCTCGCCGGGCGCGAGCGGTCACTGCCGGGCATCGCCGCCGCGCTCGCTGCCGGGCAGGTGGGCCTGCACGCCCTCTTCGGAGTCGGCCAGCACGGCACCACCGCGGTCGCGGGCTCCGACACCTCCGTGGTGGAACGGGCAGCGCGGCTGATGTGCGGGGTCGGCGCGGCCAACCTCAGCCCCGCGCAGGCCCACCGGATCCTGACCACGGCGGGCGTGGAACCGGGCGGCGGGGCCGCGGGCCACGCCATGCACCACAGCGCACCGGCCACGGCGGCGGACAACGCGATGGGCTCGATGTCGCTGCTCCCGTCGCTCCCGATGCTCCTGGGGCACGTACTCGCCGCCGTTGCCGCCGGATGGCTGCTGCGTCACGGCGACATCGCGCTCCTCAGGCTCGTGCGGCTCTCGGCCCATGGGGCGTACGGAATCGCCGAAGCGGCGCTCGTACGTTCCCTGCGCGGGGCACTCGCCCTCGTGGGGGCGCTGCGCGCCGGGCTCCCCGGAGCGCCCGAGATGGCTGCCCGCACGCCCCGTACGGCGTTCTCCGGACCGCCGCAGCCGCGCGCCAGGGCGTTGCAGCACACGGTGATCAGGCGGGGCCCGCCGGCCGCCGCCGCACTCGCACTCGCCGCCTGACGCGACGCACTCCTACCGCAGCACTACGGAGAGGTGCCTCACGCCGCGCGGCGTCCCACGCGCGCGTGCCGCTCGGTTCGTCGCCGCGCGCACTCTCCCCTGATCACCGCTGCCGGCCTGTTCGGCGCCGCTGATCATCACCGCTGAAAGTGGAGTGTTTCTGCCATGTCTGCTCTGTCTGCTCTGTCCGGGCTGTCCGCACTGTCCTCCTCCGTGAAGGCCTCCCGCGTCTCCGTCGTCGGTGGTGTCGCCGCCTCCGCCGTCCTGCTGCTCTCCGTCCCCGCCTTCGCGCACGTCAGCGTCTCCGCCGAGGGCGAGGCCGCCAAGGGCGGCTACGCCACGGTGAACTTCAAGGTGCCGAACGAGATGGACGACGCCTCGACCAACAAGCTCGAGATCTCCTTCCCCGAGGACCACCCGCTCGCCTCCGTCATGACGTCGCCCGTCCCCGGCTGGACCGCCAAGGTCACCAAGACGAAGCTCGACAAGCCCCTGGAGATGCACGGCGAGAAGATCGACGAGGCCGTCTCCAAGGTCACCTGGACCGCCGACGGCAAGGGCGTTCAGCCGGGCTCCTTCCAGAAGTTCCCGCTGTCCATCGGCGCGCTCCCCGAGGACGCCGACGAGCTGGTCTTCAAGGCCGTCCAGACGTACGACAACAAGGAAGTCGTCCGCTGGATCGAGCCGCAGCAGAAGGGCCAGGAGGAGCCGGAGCACCCAGCCCCGGCCCTCGCCCTCACCGCCGCGTCCGACGAGGGACACGACGCCGCCGCCTCGCACGACGACGACGCGAAGGAAGACGCGAAGTCGGACGACGAGAGCGAGTCCGCCGCCTCCGCCGACAGCAGCGACACCACCGCCCGCGTCCTCGGCGTCGTCGGCATCGTCGTCGGCGTCGCCGGTGTGGCGTTCGGCGTGCTCGCCGGTCGTCGGCGCGCCAACAGCTGAGCCACCCCTTCGGGCCGCACCGGCGGGCGTTTCACCCGCCCCCGGTGCGCCCGGGCCCCCTCACATCTGGGACATTTTCGTATGCGCAAGAAGAAGTTGCTCGCCGCCGCCATGCTGGCCGCGGCCACCCTCACCCTGTCCGCCTGCGGCGGCGGTGACGACGGCAAGAAGCCCGTCGCGGACGTCTCCGTGGAGTCCAACGGCGACAAGGCCGCGACCATTCTCGACAAGCCCTTCGAGAAGCCGGACCTCGTCCTCACGGACACGCACGGCAAGAAGTACGACCTGCGCGAGCGGACCAAGGGCAAGCCGACGCTCGTCTACTTCGGCTACACCAACTGCCCGGACGTCTGCCCCCTGACGATGAGCAACATCGCCGTCGCCAAGAAGGCGCTGCCCAAGGCCGAACAGGACAAGCTCCAGGTCGTCTTCGTCACCACCGATCCCGAGCGCGACACTCCCAAGGCCCTCGGCAAGTGGCTCAAGGCCCAGGACACCGACTTCATCGGCCTGACCGGTGACTTCGACACCATCCAGGGCAGCGCCCGCACCCTCGGCATCAGCATCGAGCCCTCCAAGAAGGAGAAGGGCAAGGTCGTCTCGATGCACGGCACGCAGGTCATCGCCTTCTCTCCGAAGACCGACGCCGGGTACGTCCTGTACGGCGAGGACACCACCGTGGACGACTACACCAAGGACCTCCCCAAGATCGTCAAGGGAGCGACTCCGTGAAGCGCCGCATCCTCGTCGGCGGCGCCCTGGCCGTGACCGCGGGGCTCGCCCTCGCGGGCTGCTCGGACGACTCGCCCGACAAAGCCGCCAAGGCCGACAAGGCCGCCGGCAAGCCCGAGCTCAAGGTCGCCGGCGCCTTCATGCCCGAGCCCGTCATGGACACCATGGCCTCAGGGTTCTTCACCGTCACGAACAAGGGCGGCGCCGACAAGCTCACCTCGGTCACCAGTGGGATCGCGAAGAAGGTCACGCTGCACAGCACCAAGGGCAACGCGATGAAGGAACAGAAGTCCTTCGACGTGCCCGCGAACGGCGAGCTCGACTTCGCGCGCGGCGCCAACCACCTCATGTTCGAGGACCTGAAACAGAAGCCGAAGCAGGGCGACAAGGTCGCCGTGACGCTGCACTTCGAGAAGTCGGACCCCATCGACGTCGAGATCCCGGTGAAGGCCGCCACGTACAACCCCAAGCCCGGCAAGCACACGTCGCACTGAGGGACTGATCGCTGATGCAGACCATCGCTCCCCGCAGTGGAGCTCGCTCCGGAGCCACCGGGGTTCGCTCCGGGGCCCCTGGAGTCCGCTCCGGGGCCGCCGCACGCCTCGGGATATCCCCCGGCGTCGGACGCCTCCTGCTCGTCGTCGCCGTCTTTCTCGGCGCGCTGCTCGGCACGGCGGCGCCCGCCTCCGCCCACGCGGCGCTGACGGGCAGCGACCCCAAGCAGGGAGCGGTGGTCGACAAGGCCCCCGCCACCGTCTCGCTGACCTTCTCCGAGAAGGTCGCCATGTCCGACGGCTCCGTACGGGTGCTCGACCCGGCCGGCAAGCGCGTCGACACCGGCAAGACCAGTGACCTCGGGTCCAACACGTACGGCGTGAAGCTGCACAAGGGGCTGCCCGACGGCACCTTCACCGTCGCCTATCAAGTCGTCTCCGCCGACAGCCACCCGATCTCCGGCGCCTTCACGTTCTCCGTGGGCGCGCCGTCCGACACCAAGGTCGCGCTGCCGGACCAGGAGGCCGGCGGCGGGTTCGTCGGCGGTCTCTACGGCTTCGCGCGCTATCTCTCGTACGCCGGCTTCATCCTCGTGGTCGGCGGGGCGGCCTTCGTGCTCGGCTGCTGGCCGCGGGGCGCCGGGGTGCGGCCCGTGCAGCGGCTCGTGGTGTCCGGCTGGGTCACGCTCACCGCGTCCACCCTCGTGCTGCTGCTTCTGCGCGCGCCCTACACCGGGTCGGGCAAGATCGCCGACGCCTTCGACATGGCCAAGCTGGGCGACGTGCTCCAGACGAAGACCGGCGCCGCGCTGGTCTCACGGCTGCTGCTGCTCGCCGCCGCCGCGCTCTTCATCGCGGTGCTCTTCGGTGCGTACGAGAAGCGGACCGACCCCAAGGAGCGCAAGGACCTCACCTTCGGGCTCGCGATCGGCGGCGGTGTCGTCGCCGCCGGGCTCGGCGCGACCTGGGCCATGGCCGAGCACGCGTCGACCGGTATCCAGGCCGGGCTCGCGATGCCCGTGGACATCGTGCACCTGCTTGCCGTCGCCGCCTGGCTCGGCGGGCTCTCGGCGCTCGTCGTCGCCCTCTACTTCGCGCCGTCGGTGGACGCAGCAGCGGTGCGGCGCTTCTCGCACGTGGCGTTCTGCAGCGTCGTCGCCCTGGCCGCGACGGGGCTCTACCAGTCGTGGCGGCAGGTCGGCTCGTGGTCGGCTCTGACCGGTACGTGGTACGGACAGCTGCTGCTCATCAAGGTCGGCCTGGTCGTCGTCCTCGTCGGTGTCGCGGGGGTCTCGCGGCGCTGGACGGCACGGATCGCGGAGCAGTCGGGCGACGTGGCGCCGGAGGCAGCTGCGGCGACCGTCGTCGAGAAGCGCGCGGAGAGGAGTTCCGCCGCCAAGCGCACGGAGAAGAAGCCGGTGACGGTGCCTGCCGGGGGGACCGGCGCGGACTCCAAGGGATCGAACGACTCCAAAGAGCCCAAGGGGCCCAAGGAGCCGAAGGAACCGAAGGGGTCGAAGGGGTCGAACGAGCCGAAGGACGCCAAGAACTCCAAGGACCCCGAGCGTTCCGCCCAGCTCGCCCGCCAGCAGGCCGCCATGAGCACGGCCCGCGAGAAGCGCATCCGCGACGCCGACCCCAACCGCTCCGGCCTGCGCCGCTCGGTGCTCGCGGAGGCGGGCATCGCCGTGGTCCTGCTCGCCGTCACGACGGTCCTCACCTCCACCGAGCCGGGGCGCACCGAGGAGGAGGCAGCCGCTTCGAAGACGGCCGCCGCCGCGCAGCGGTCCGGCCCGCTCACCCTCAAGTTCCCCTTCGACACGGGCGCCGACGACGGCAAGGGCACCCTCCAGCTCGACCTGGACCCCGGCCGCACGGGCAGCAACGACATGCACATCTTCGTGAAGCGGCCGAACGGCAGCGCCTTCGACATCCCCGAGGTGAAGGTCTCCTTCACCCTCGAGTCGAAGGATGTCGGCCCGCTGCCTGTCGCTCCCGACCACATCGCCACCGGACACTGGAGCTCCAGCGGGGTGCAGATTCCGATGGCAGGCAAGTGGAAGATCGCGGTGACCGTGCGCACCTCCGACATCGACCAAGTGACCGTGAACAAGAACGCGCAGATCGGCTGAACGGAACCACCATGGCGGACAACGGGATTTCGAGGCGGCGGCTGCTCGGCACCGCCGGCGCCACCGGTCTCGCGCTCGGCGCGGCGGGCGGTGCCGCCGGATATGCCGCGGCACCCTCGGAGACCCCCGAGCAGACGCCGTCGCTGGCGTCGCTTGGCGCGGACACGGTCATGTTTCACGGGAAACATCAGCCCGGCATCACCACGCCCCTCCAGTCCCGCGGCCATCTGGTGGCGTTCGACCTGACGGCGGGCGCGGGCCGCAAGGAGGCCGCCGCCCTGCTGCGACGCTGGTCGGCGACGGCCGAACGGCTGATGGCGGGCAAGGCCCCGGCGGGCGAGGACACGGACGTCGCCAGGGACGCGGGCCCCTCGTCGTTGAGCGTCACCTTCGGCTTCGGGCACAGCTTCTTCGGGCGCACCGGCCTGGAGAAGCAGCGGCCTTCGGCGCTCGATCCGCTGCCGGACTTCTCCTCCGACCACCTCGACAAGGCGCGCAGCGACGGCGACCTGTGGGTGCAGATCGGCGCGAACGACCCGCTCGTCGCCTTCCACGCGCTGCGCGCGATCCAGAAGGAGGCGGGTGACGCGGCCCGGGTGCGCTGGCAGATGAACGGCTTCAACCGTTCGCCCGGCGCGACCGCGCGGCCGATGACGACGCGCAATCTCATGGGTCAGATCGACGGCTCGAACAACCCGAAGCCGTCGGACGACGACTTCGAACGGCGGATCTTCGTGCCCGCGAGCGGCGACCCGCAGTGGATGGCCGGCGGCTCGTACGTCGTCGTACGCCGCATCCGGATGCTCCTCGACGACTGGGAGAAGCTCGGCGTCAAGGACCAGGAGGCCGTCATCGGGCGCCACAAGTCGGACGGCTCACCGCTGACCGGCGGTACGGAGACCACCGAGCCGAAGCTGGACAAGGCGGGCGCGGACGGCGAGTACGTCATCGCACTCAACGCCCACGCCCGCATCACCCGACCCGACCAGAACGGCGGCTCCGCGATGCTGCGCCGCCCGTACTCGTACCACGACGGCTTCGACAAGAACGGGGAGCCGGACGCGGGCCTGCTCTTCGTCTGCTGGCAGGCCGACCCGCTGCGCGGCTTCGTGCCGGTGCAGCGCAAGCTCGACCGGGGCGACGCGCTCTCGAAGTTCATCCGCCACGAGGCGAGCGGCCTGTTCGCGGTGCCCGGCGGGGCGGCGAAGGGCGAGTACGTGGGGCAGCGGCTGCTGGAGGGGTAAGGCCGGGTTTCGTACGTGTGCGGGGGCGGGCGTCGCTTCGTGAGACGCGTGAGCCGTGCCACGGGCAGGCCATTAGGGTGACGGTATGTCGGCGATGCGCTACACCTATCTCGGACCCGAGGGCACCTTCACCGAAGCGGCCCTCCGCACGCTCCCGGAAGCGGCCACCAGGGAGCTCGTCCCGATGGTGTCCGTGCCGGCCGCGCTCGACGCGGTCCGCACGGGTGACGCGGCGGCGGCGCTCGTGCCGATCGAGAACTCCGTCGAGGGCGGCGTCACGACCACCGTCGACGAGCTCGCCAAGGGCGCACCCTTGATGATCTACCGCGAGGTCGTCCTGCCGATCGCCTTTGCCCTGCTCGTACGGCCGGGTACGCAGATCAAGGACATCAAGACGGTGACCGGCCACCCCGTGGCCCAGCCGCAGGTCCGCAACTGGCTCGCCGCGAACCTCCCCGACGCCCTGTGGGAATCGGCGGCCTCGAACGCGGACGGCGCCCGTCTGGTGCAGGAGGGGCGCTTCGACGCGGCCTTCGCGGGCGAGTTCGCGGCGGCGACGTACGGCCTCGAACCGCTGGTCCGCGAGATCCACGACGCGGCGACCGCCGAGACCCGCTTCGTCCTGGTCGGCCGCCCGGCCCGGCCCGCCGCGCCGACCGGTGCGGACAAGACCTCGGTGGTCATCTGGCTCGGCGACGACCACCCCGGCGCCCTGCTCGAACTGCTCCAGGAGTTCGCCGTACGCGGGGTCAACCTGATGCGGATCGAATCGCGGCCCACCGGCAAGCGCATCGGCAACTACTGCTTCTCCGTGGACGCGGAGGGCCACATCACCGACCGCCGTGTGGGCGAGGCGCTGATGGGGCTCAAGCGGATCTGCCCGCAGGTGCGCTTCCTCGGGTCGTATCCCCGGGCGGGGGTGGCGCCCGCCGACGTGCGGCCGCTGCGGCCCGGTACGACCGACGGCGAGTTCCTGGCCGCGTCGGACTGGCTGACCCAGTGCCAGGACGGCCGGTTCTGAGCGTCGTCGACTGCCTTGGCCGCGACGTGGCCGTCGGTGTTACCCGCGACGTCGTCAGTGGTCTTGCCTGTGCCGTCGTCAGCGGTCTTACCTGTGCTGTCGTAAGCGGTCTTACCTGCTGATTTACGTTGTCCACAAAGTTATCCACAGGCCCTGTTCTCGACCTGGGGACAAGTCGACAACGAAGCATGACATGGTCGACAAATCGGCCTACACCCCACAAGTCCGTCCACAGCCTCGCACGTCACCCCTCGTCCACCCTTTTCCATTGATCAACTCTTTGGGGCGAACCATTTCCACTCGAAAGTGGTTGTGAGGGTGGTTTGGGACCGGAATCCTTCGCCGCGCATGCGGCTTTCGGAACGATCTCTTCAGGCATCCACAGATCTTTCGCACAGCCTGTGGATAACTTTTCCGGAGTGGATATTCCTGTGGACAACCGGCCCGCCAAGTCCCGCTCCCCGCAAGGGGATCGAGTCAACGGGGCGCGTCCCCTCTGCCCCGTTCCGGGGAGTGACGACCTTTCGATTGACCGGGGTGTGCTGATGTACTGGGCGACCACGGGACGACCCGCGAGGCGGGGTGCCTTCCGGAATTCCCATTCCGGCAAATCAACCATAACGCCACAGAATGAAATACCGAGTCGAGAGCCGGAACCGCTCGACGGTAGCCTGGTGGGGTGATTGACCTTCGCCTGCTCCGTGAGGACCCCGACCGTGTTCGCGCCTCCCAGCGCGCCCGTGGAGAGGACGTCGCACTCGTCGACGCCCTGCTCTCCGCCGACGAGCGGCGCAGGTCGTCCGGGCTCCGCTTCGACGAGCTCCGTTCCGAGCAGAAGGCGCTCGGCAAGCTCATCCCCAAGGCCTCGGGTGACGAGAAGGCCGAGCTCCTGGAGAAGGCCGGCGAACTCTCCGCCGCCGTCAAGGCGGCCAACGCCGCGCAGGACGAGGCCGACGAGGAGACCAAGCGCCTGCTCGGCCAGCTGGGCAACCTCGTCCACCCGGACGTCCCGGTCGGCGGCGAGGAGGACTTCGTCGTCCTCGACACGATCGGCACCCCGCGCGACTTCGCGGCCGAGGGCTTCGAGCCCAAGGACCACCTGGAGCTCGGCGAGGCGCTCGGCGCCATCGACGTCGAG
This sequence comes from Streptomyces longisporoflavus, assembly GCF_014649775.1. GTDB lineage: Bacteria > Actinomycetota > Actinomycetes > Streptomycetales > Streptomycetaceae > Streptomyces > Streptomyces longisporoflavus. Next base: position 138,418 of record NZ_BMTR01000010.1, read on the forward strand.
CGCGGCGCGAAGGTCTCGGGATCGCGCTTCTACTACCTCACGGGTGTCGGTGCCCTGCTCGAACTGGCCCTGGTGAACGCGGCGATCGCGCAGGCGACGGAGGCCGGGTTCATCCCGATGCTGACGCCCGCGCTCGTCCGCCCGCGCGCCATGGAGGGCACGGGCTTCCTCGGCCAGGCCGCCGAGAACGTCTACCACCTGGAGAAGGACGACTACTACCTGGTCGGCACCTCCGAGGTCCCGCTCGCGGCGTACCACATGGACGAGATCATCGACGCCGACAAGCTGCCCCTGCGGTACGCGGGCTTCTCGCCCTGCTTCCGCCGCGAGGCCGGCACGTACGGCAAGGACACCCGCGGCATCTTCCGCGTGCACCAGTTCGACAAGGTCGAGATGTTCTCGTACGTCGACCCGGCGGACGCCGAGAACGAGCACCAGCGGCTCCTGGAGTGGGAGAAGCAGTGGCTGACCGGCCTCGGTCTGCCGTTCCAGGTGATCGACGTGGCCACGGGCGACCTGGGCGCCTCGGCCTCGCGGAAGTTCGACTGCGAGGCGTGGATCCCGACGCAGGGCAAGTTCCGCGAGCTGACCTCCGCGTCGAACTGCGACAGCTTCCAGTCGCGCCGTCTGTCGATCCGGATGCGCGACGAGAGCGACGGCAAGAAGGTGACGCAGCCGCTCGCGACGCTGAACGGCACGCTCTGCGCCGTCCCGCGCACGATCGTCGCCCTCCTGGAGAACCACCAGCAGGCCGACGGCTCCGTGTGGGTCCCCGAGGTGCTGCGTCCGTACCTGGGGGGACGAGAGATCTTGGAGCCCATCAACAAGTGAGTCACCCTGCTCCCGCCACGCCGTCCTTCCCGTACAAACTCGTCGCGACCGACCTCGACGGAACGCTCCTGCGCTCCGACGACACGGTCTCGGCGCGTACGCGCGACGCGCTCACCGCGGCCACCGCGGCGGGCGCCGCGCACATCATCGTCACCGGTCGTGCCGTGCCCTGGACCCGGCACATCCTCGACGATCTGGGCTATGACGGCCTCGCGGTGTGCGGGCAGGGCGCGCAGGTCTACCACGCGGGCGAGCACCGGCTGCTCACGTCGGTCACGCTCGACCGGCAGCTGGCCGGTATCGCCCTCGCCAAGATAGAGGCGGAGATCGGCCCGCTGGCGCTGGCCGCGAGCCGCGACGGTCTCGACGGCGAGGTGATCGTCGGCCCCGGGTACGTGGTGCAGGACGGCCCGCTGCCCGCCGTGCCGTTCACGGATGTCGCCGAGCTGTGGGCGGCTCCGCTGAACAAGGTGTACGTCCAGCATCCCGGCCTGAGCGACGACGAGCTCGCCTCGGTGGCGCGGCAGGTGGCGGGCGGCCTGGTCGGCGTCACGATGGCCGGTGAGGGCATCGTCGAACTGCTCCCCCTCGGCCTCTCCAAGGCCACGGGTCTGTCCCTCGCGGCCCGCCGCCTGGGCGCGAAGGCCGCGGACACGATCGCCTTCGGGGACATGCCCAACGACATCCCGATGTTCGGCTGGGCGGCACACGGCGTGGCGATGTCCAACGCCCACGAGGAACTCAAGGCGGTCGCGGACGAGGTGACGGCGTCGAACGAGGACGACGGCATCGCGGCGGTGCTCGAGCGTTTCCTGGCCTGAGGCCGCCTCTCCGGGGCCGCGCGCGGGCGGGCCCCGGATCGGTGCAACGTCTTGCGGAGGATGCGCGGATCGAACGCGCGCGGGATTTGGCGGTCCCGACGACGGCTTAGCAAGCCGCTGCCTTACCACTCGGCCAATCCTCCGGGTGGGCGACCCGCGCAGCGAGTGCGCGCTCGAAGCGGCCGCCCCGGGTATCTCCCCCGTGGGCGGGGCTCTACGGAGTGAGTAACTACTCCGGAGCCTGCCGCGGGCTGCCCTGCCGGGAACTCGACGGACTACTGACGGACACGTCGGCTCCTCTCCCGGTATGCGGGCGCCAGGGTCGTGGCGCGGTGACACGACTACTGTGCCCGCGCCCCCACCTCGCCCGCCACCGAATTAATTGCTCACTCCTCCCCGTTAATTGCCTACTCCTCCCCGGCCAGCTTCAGTGACCGCAGCTTCTGACCGGCGTACCAGGTGGCGAGGACCGTGACGGCGACAAGGAGCACCGTGGCCACCGGGAGACCGACGTCCGAGGTGATCAGATCGCCGCCCGCGCTCTTCTCGGCGACGGCGAGCGACCACTGCTGGACACTGAGCGTGCGCGCCCCGGCGACAAGCGACCCGAAGAGGGCCTCCCACACGAGGGCGTAGACAAGACCGAAGACCACCGCGTGCCGGGTGATGGTGCCGAGGAGCAGGAAGAGCGCGGCGTACGCGATGGAGGCGACCAGGGCCGCGACGGTGTACGCCACGGCGATCTGCTGGCCGTTGCCGTTCAGGATCATGCCCGCGATGAAGGTCGGGATCGCGGAGAAGGCCATGGTCACGGCGATGGCGACGGTGAGCTTGGTGACGATGATCGTGGGCCGCTTGACCGGCTTGGAGAGGAGATAGACGACGGAGCCGTCGTCGATCTCCGGGCCGATGGCTCCGGTGCCCGCGATGACGCCGATGATCGGCACCATCGTGGCGAGGGCGAATCCGCCGAGGAGGTCGACGGCGACCTGGTCGTCGGCGCCGCTGAATCCGCGGACCGCGGCGGCGATGACGATCAGCAGGACGGGCAGGGCGAAGAGGATCAGGGCCCGGCGGCGGCCGAGCAGGGCCCGGTAGGTGAGCCGGGCGACAGTGGGGTCGTACACGATGGCTCCCTTCAGGCCGCGACGAGATAGGAGAAGACCGACTCGAGGGACTCGTCGGACGGCGAGACCGTGAGGAGCCGGATGTCGTGATCGCGGGCGATGCGTGGCAACAGGGCGGTGAATCGCCCGAAGTCGATGGCTTGGATGCGCAGTGCGCCTTCCTTGAGGTCGACTTCGATTCCTGCCGTCGACGGGTCTGCGATCAGGGCGGCGGCCAGGGCGCGGTCGTCGCTGGAACGCACCAGGTAGCGGTGCGGGCGGTCGGTCATCAGGCGGCGGATCTTGCGGAAGTCGCCGCTCGCCGCGTGCCGGCCGGCCACGATCACCTCGATGTGCGAGGCCAGTTGCTCGACCTCTTCGAGGATGTGCGAGGAGAACAGGACCGTGCGGCCCGCGTCCCCCATGCGCCGCAGGAGGTCCATCAGCTGCATGCGCTGACGGGGGTCCATGCCGTTGAACGGTTCGTCGAGCAGGAGCACGGACGGTTCGTGGACGAGGGCGGACGCCATCTTCACGCGCTGGCGCATGCCCTTGCTGTACGTCGAGATCTTGCGGTCCTGCGCGTACTCCATCTCGACCGTGGCGAGGGCCCGCTGCGCGGCCCGTTCGTCCAGGCCGTGCAACTCCGCGTTGGCGACGACGAATTCGCGGCCGGTGAGGAAGTCGTACATCGCCTCGCGCTCGGGGACGATGCCGATGTCCTTGTAGATCTGTTCGTTGCGCCAGATCGGCTTGGCGTCGAGCGTGACGCTGCCGGTCGAGGGGGCGAGGAAGCCGCCCATCATGTTGATCAGGGTGGATTTCCCCGCGCCGTTCGGGCCGAGGAGGCCGGTCACGCCGGGGCCTACGTTCATCGTGATGTCGTTGACCGCCACCACGTTCCCGAACCAGCGTGACGTGTGGTCGATGTTGATGGTGGTCACAGCCCGACCTTTCGGTAGCGGCGCATCATCGCGCCGTAGCAGCCCGCGATGAGGGCGAGGACGACGATCACGTAGACCACGCCCGTGCCGGACGAGGGGCCTTCCCCGCCGGGGAAGGCGGAGGTCGCGCCGAGGAAGGCGGTCTGTACGCCGTCGATGAGTGTGATCGGCGAGAAGAGGCCGAGCCAGGCGATGGCGTCGGTGGTGCTGCCCTGTTCGTAGGCGATGGCCTGGACCGTGGACACCGCTCCGTAGCTGATGGTCAGGACGGCGATGACGGCTGCGATCCCGAAGCCGCGGCGGGGCGTGATCGCCGAGATGATGAGGGCTATGCCGGAGAAGAGGAGCGAGAGCAGCGCCACGGAGACGAGCCCCTGGGCGAAGCCCTTGGTCTGGTCCGCGAAGTCGAGTTTGGCGAGCAGCGCCCCTACGTAGAGGACGAGCAGCGGCGCCGCCGTGAGGATGAAGAGGGCCGAGGCCATCGCCGCGAACTTGGCGCGTACGTAGTCGCTGTGCTCGATGGGGCGGGAGAAGTAGAGGGGGACTGTCTTGAAGCGCAGGTCGCGCGAGACGGTCTGGGGGGCCTGGGCGGCGAGATAGAGACTGATGACGGCCTGCAGCAGGATCGCGTAACGGGTGTATTCGACGGGGAGTTCGTTCGCCTTGGTGGTCACGGCGACCGCCACCATGATCGCGGCAGGGACGCACATGACCGCGAAGAGGATCATGGGGAGGACCTTGGACTTGGCCGAACGGCCCAGTCCGTACGCTCCGCGCAGGCTCTGGGAGAAGAGCGAGCGGCGGGCGTAGGCACGGCCCAGGCGCGGGCCGTCGTAGTTGCGATAGCCGATGTTGTGGATCTGGGTCTGTTCGCCGGCGTGTGCCGGGGGCTGCTCAACCGCCATGACGGACCGCCTCCTTCCGCGCTTCCGTCCGCTCGGACTGCTCGGTCTGCCCTGTCTCTTCGGTCTCTTCGGTCTGCTCGGACTGGAAGACCTCGGCGATGTGGTGCCTGCGCTGTTCCATCCGGATCAGGCCCAGGCCGAGGTCCGCTACGAGATCGCGGACCAGGTCGTAGGTCTCCTCGCCGTCCGCCTCCAGCAGCACGGTGTGCCCGGCTCCGGGCAGGCCGCTTCCCTCGTGGGTGGCGACCCCGCGGCTCTGCAACGCCTCGCGGAACACCCGGGTGCCGTCGGGGTGTTCGTCGGTGTCCGTCACCTCGACGGCCAGGGTCGTGGTGATCTGGGTGAAGTCGGTGGTGGAGCTGGACCGCAGGAGCTTGCCGCCGTCGATGACGACGACGTGGTCGCAGGTGCGCTCGAGCTCGCCGAGCAGGTGCGAGGTGACCAGGACGGAGATGCCGAAGTCCGTGTGGACGCGGCGGATGAGGCCGAGCATCTCGTCGCGGCCCACCGGGTCGAGGCCGTTGGTCGGTTCGTCCAGGAAGACCAGGTCGGGGTCGTGGACGAGGGCCTGCGCGAGCTTCACGCGCTGCTTCATCCCCGTCGAGTAGCCCCCGATGGGGCGGTAGCGCTCCTCGTAGAGACCGACGTGCCGCAGGGTGTCCGCGGTGCGCTCGCGGGCCGCCGTGGGCGGCAGTCCCGACATGCGCGCCATGTGGACGACGAATTCGGTGGCCGACACGTCGGGCGGCAGGCAGTCGTGCTCGGGCATGTAGCCGACGCGCTCGCGGATCTGGCCGCCACTGGTGGCGACGTCGAGACCGAGCACGGCGGCGGTGCCCTCCGTGGCGGGGGACAGACCCAGCAGGATCTTGATCAGTGTGGACTTGCCGGCTCCGTTGGCTCCGACGAGTCCGGTCACACCGGGCCCGATGTCCATGGAGAGCCGGTCAAGCGCGGTCACCCTCGGGAACCGCTTGCTCAGGCTTTCGGTCGCGATCACAGTCACGATTCGAAGTTAGTGGCGCAGGCCACATCAGGCGTCAGACCAGGGGCCTGTCCTCGTCTCACTCTCCGGTATTACGGGCCCGTAGGGGTCCTCCTGAAGTCGACCCCTCGGGGAGAACCCGCAGCCGCCCCTGGTCCCGGGCCCCGCTCGTGCACAGCTATTGACGTAGCCGCTGAGCATTGTCACATTCATCAGTGTCAAGTTACGGACGCGTACTGCGATGGACCGGACACGCGTGCCGCGATGACCGGACACGGACGGACGGTGGCATGACCTCAGCAGTGGCAGGTGAACTCTCCGCGGAACTACGGGGGTTCAGGGAAGTGCAGACCCTCGCGTATGAATGTGCGGAGGCGGTCGCGGCGCAGCTCAAGCCGGGGGTGACCGAGCGTGAGGCTGCGCGGATGCAGCGCGAGTGGCTGCGCGAGCGGGGTGTGCGGGACTGGTTCCACCTGCCTTTCGCCTGGTTCGGGGACCGCACGGCGTTCGTGAACTTCCGGATACCGCTGCAGTTCTTCCCCACCAACCGCCGGCTTGAGCCGGGGATGCCTTTCATCCTCGACATGGCCCCGGTCCACAAGGGCTACACCGCCGACATCGGCTACTCGGGCTGCCTGGGGCTCAACCCCGTGCACGACAAGCTGCTCGCCGACCTGGAGGCGCACCGCGAGCTGCTGCTGCGCGAGGTGCGCGAGCGCCGGACGCTGCGTGAGATCTACGAGGACGTGGACCGGCTCATGGTCCGCCAGGGCTACGCCAACCGCCACCGCGCCTATCCCTTCGGCGTCATCGCGCACAAGGTCGACAGGGTCAAGGAACGCCGCAGGTCACCGCACGTCTTCGGTTTCGGCACCCAGTCCCTGAAAGGCCTCGCGAGCGACGCGATCCATGGCCACCGGGACGGCTGGTCCCCGCTGTGGTCGCCGTACAAATTCTCCGACCACCCGCCCCGGCCGGGGCTCTGGGCGGTCGAACCGCACCTCGGATTCAGGGGTACGGGCGCGAAGTTCGAGGAGATCCTGGTCGTCACCGACTCCAAGGACCCCGAACAGAGCGCGTTCTGGCTGGACGACGATCTGCCGCATGTGCGGCGCTGGGCTGAGGAGAGGGCCGCCGCATGAGCACGGAAGCGACCACCACGGGGATCAAGAACGCCCGCGAGCGCCGGGTGCGCACGGGCGGAGTGGAGCTGTGCGTCGCCGAGCTCGGCGACGCGACGCAGCCGACGGTCCTGCTCGTGCACGGCTACCCCGACTCCAAGGAGGTGTGGACGGAGGTCGCCGAGCGCCTCGCCGACCGCTTCCACGTCGTGCTCTACGACGTGCGCGGCCACGGCAGGTCGACCGCTCCGCAGCCCCTGCGCGGTGGCTTCACGCTGGAGAAGCTCACCGATGACTTCCTGGCCGTCGCCGATGCCGTGAGCCCGGACAAGCCGGTGCATCTGGTCGGCCACGACTGGGGATCGGTGCAGGCCTGGGAGTTCGTCACGGTCAAGCGCACCGAGGGGCGCATCGCGTCCTTCACCTCGATGTCGGGGCCCTCGCTCGACCACTTCGGGCACTGGATCAAGAAGCGGATGACCCGGCCCACGCCCCGCAAGGTCGGCCAGCTCCTCGGCCAGGGCGCCAAGTCCTGGTACGTGTACATGCTGCACACCCCGGTGCTCCCCGAGCTCGCCTGGCGCGGCCCTCTCGGCAAGCAGTGGCCGAAGATCCTCCAGCGCATGGAGAAGGTGCCCGCGGGCGATTACCCGACGTCGTCGCTGCGGTCGGACGCCGCGCACGGCGCGTGGCTCTATCGCGACAACGTCCGCGCGCGGATGCGCAGGCCCCGCACCGACGCCTACGCCCACGCGCCCGTGCAGCTCATCACGCCGTCCGGCGACATCTTCCTGTCGGAGCGGCTCTACGACGAACTGGAACTCTGGGCGCCGGATCTGGTGCGCCGCAGCATCCCGGCCAAACACTGGGTGCCCCGCACCCGGCCCGACCAACTGGCCGCGTGGATCACCGACTTCGTCACCACCAACGAGGACGGCATCCCCGCGAAGGACAGTGTGGCCACGGGGAAGCACGCCGACCGCTTCGGCGGTCAGCTGGTCCTGGTCACGGGCGCGGGCAGCGGCATCGGCCGGGCCACCGCCTTCGCGTTCGCCGAGGCGGGCGCGCGCGTGGTGGCCGTCGACCGGGACGCGGAGAGCGCGGCGCGCACGGCGGAGATGTCCCGGCTTGTCGGCGCCCCCGAGGCCTGGGGCGAGACGGTCGACGTCAGCGACGAGCAGGCCATGGAGAAGCTCGCCGAGAAGGTCGCCGAGGAGTACGGCATCGTCGATGTCCTGGTGAACAACGCGGGGATAGGCCTCTCCGGCTCCTTCCTCGACACGAGCCCCGAGGACTGGAAGAAGGTTCTCGACGTCAATCTGTGGGGCGTGATCCACGGCTGCCGGCTCTTCGGCAAGCAGATGGCCGAGCGCGGCCAGGGCGGCCACATCGTCAACACCGCGTCCGCGGCGGCGTACCAGCCGTCCAAGGCCCTGCCCGCCTACAGCACGTCCAAGGCGGCGGTCCTGATGCTCAGCGAGTGCCTGCGCGCGGAGCTTGCGGGGCAGGGCATCGGGGTCTCCGCGATATGCCCCGGCTTCGTGAACACGAACATCACGGCGACCACACACTTCGCAGGTGTCGACGCCGAGGAGGAGAAGCGCCGCCAGAAGAAGACCTCCCGTCTGTACGGCCTGCGGAACTACCCGCCGGAGAAGGTCGCCGACGCGATCCTGCGCGCGGTCGTCAGGAACCAGGCGGTCGTGCCGGTCACCCCGGAGGCCCGTTCCGCCCACCTCATCTCCCGCTTCATGCCCCGGGCGCTGCGCGCGATAGCCCGGCTGGAACCGCCGCTGTGAGCGCGGGGGAGTACCGCATCGAGGACCTGGCGCACCACAGCGGCGCCACGGTCCGGACGATCCGTGCCTATCAGGACCGCGGCCTGCTCCCCCGCCCCGAGCGCCGCGGCCGGGCCAATGTGTACGGCGACGCCCACCTGGCCCGGTTGAGGCAGATAGCCGACCTGCTCGACAGGGGCTACACCCTGGCGTCCATCAAAGAACTCCTCGAGGCCTGGGACGCCGGCCGGGGGCTCGGCGGCGTCCTGGGGCTCGCCGCCGAGGTCGACGGCCCGTGGACGGACGAGAAGGCCGACCGGATGACCCGCGCGGAGCTGGACGAGGCGTTCGGTGGCGAGCCGGACGAGGCGGCGGTGGCCGACGCCATCGCGCTCGGCGTCCTGGAACCCGTACCGGGCCGGGACGACGAGTTCCTGGTGCCGAGTCCCCAAGAGCTGGCGGTTGCCGTTGAGTTGCATGCCGCCGGGGTGCCGTTGTCGGCGATCTCCAGTCATTTGCGGGAGTTGAGAGGACAGGTCGAGCACATAGCGGCCCGTTTCCTGGAGTTCACCACCGAGCACGTCTTCGCGCGCTACCTCGGTCACAATCCGCCGAGCGAGGTGGACGCGGCGGAAGCGGCGGCTCTCGTACGGCGTCTGAGGCCGCTCGCCCAGCAGTCGGTGGACGCCGAACTCGCGCGGGCCATGCGCCTGTTCGCGACCCGCCACCTCAAGCACCACCTCGCGTCGGGCCAACCGGTCCAGCGTACGGAGGAGCCGTTCCCGGTGGCCCTACCCGCGTCCACAATGCACGCTGTTGAGGCGCTGGTTGGCCGCGCCAACGCAGTCGCCTTTATTGCAGCGGCTACTGAACGTGAGGTTCAGGCAAGGACATTGGACGCTCTTGCCGCAAGTCATAGCAATAGTGGAACTGTTGACCAAAGCGCCTAAATAGTCTGTGTGTTGTCCACAGAATCGCCAATTAGCCTGTGGATAACCCGACTTGGTTGTGGATCAAACCTGTGGACGAAAAGTGTCGGATGAAAAGTCGGTGGACGAAAATCGAGTGCGAGGAGAACGGCTCGGAGCGAGGCTGAACGGATGAATGGAGAACCCCCCTCCGATGAGGCGGCAGGCGTGCGACGCGCGATGGACGATCGGCGCACGGTGAAGGTGTCGAAATATTTGTCCAGGCACCTGCGCCACCAGCCCGAGCGCATCGGACTCACACTCGACGAGAACGGTTGGGTGGAGATCGACGCACTGATCGCCGCGGCGGCGGCACACGGCTTCCGCTTCACCCGTGCCGAACTCGACCACGTGGTGGCCGTGAACGACAAGCAACGCTTCGCCGTGGAAGGCGGCCGTATCCGCGCCAGCCAGGGCCACTCCGTCGACGTCGACCTCGGTCTCGCGCCGGCGACTCCGCCCCCGTATCTCTTCCACGGAACGGTGGCCCGCAATACCGCGGCGATCCGCGCCGAAGGGCTGCGGCCCATGAACCGCCACGCCGTGCACCTCTCGCCCGATCGCGAGACCGCCACCCGCGTCGGCGCCCGCCGCGGACGGCCCGTCGTGCTCTTCGTCGACGCGGGCACGATGCACCGCGACGGGCATGTGTTCCAGGTCAGCGCCAACGGGGTCTGGCTCACCGCCGCGGTGCCACCCCGGTATCTACGCTTCCCCTCCCAGCACGCGAGCTGAAGGAGACACTCCTCCCGGGGCATACGCTCTGATGCATGAGTTTGCGTCTGAGCACCGTGATCCTGCCCGTCCGCCGCTGGCACGAGGGCGGCAAGGAGCGTTGGCAGCGGGCGGAGGAGCTCGGCTTCCACACCGCGTACACCTACGACCACCTCTCCTGGCGGACCTTCCGCGACGGCCCCTGGTTCGGTGCGGTGCCGACCCTGACCGCGGCCGCGGCAGCCACCGACCGGATGCGCCTCGGCACCCTGGTCACCTCGCCGAACTTCCGTCACCCGGTCACCCTCGCCAAGGACCTGATCACGCTGGACGACGTGTCCGACGGCCGGATCACCCTCGGCATCGGCGCGGGCGGCAACGGCTTCGACGCCACCGCGCTGCTCAAGCCCTCGCAAGAGCCCTGGACCCCGCGCGAGCGGGCCGACCACTTCGGCGAGTTTCTGCCCCTGCTCGACCGCCTTCTGACCGAAGACGTCGTTTCGTACGAGGGCGAGTACTACTCGGCGTCCGAGGTGCGCAACATCCCCGGCTGCGTCCAGCGCCCCCGACTGCCCTTCGCCGTGGCCGCCACCGGACCCCGCGGCCTGAAGCTCGCCGCGCGCCACGGACAGGCCTGGGTGACCACGGGCGACCCGAAGCTGTTCGAGAACGGCACTCCGGAGCAGTCACTTCAAGCCATCCGCGGCCAGGCCGAGAAGCTGGCCACGGCGTGCGACGCGATCGGCCGCGATGTCGCCGAAGTCGACAAGATCTTGCTCACCGGGTTCACCCCCGACCGCCCCCTGGACTCCTTCGACGCGTTCGTTGACTTCGCCGGCAACCACGCTGAGCTGGGATTCAACGAGATCGTTCTGCACTGGCCGCTTCCCGGAACGGATTTCGCGGCCGACGAGAAGCTCTTCGAGCGGATCGCCACGGAGGCCCTGGTCCAGCTGGGAGGCAGCACGGCAGGGGCGTAACGGCACTCAGATGTGCAACCCAGCGCACGCCCGTGCAGCCAGGTGCGGGACAATCGGTGGCGTGACCTCAGCTACCGAACGGCCCGAGTCCCCGGCCGCCTCCGTCCCCCACCGGCCCAAGGCCCGGCTGATCGCCACGGACCTGGACGGCACCCTGCTGCGTGACGACAAGTCAGTGTCCGACCGCACCGTCGCCGCACTCGCCGCCGCCGAGCGGGCCGGGATCGAGGTCTTCTTCGTGACCGGCCGCCCGGCCCGCTGGATGGACGTCGTCAGCTCCCACGTCCACGGCCACGGCCTCGCCATCTGCGGAAACGGCGCCGCCGTTGTCGACCTGCACGACGGCTCGGGCGGCCACCGCTTCGTGAAGGTGCGGGAGCTGCGGCGCGAGGACGCGCTCGACGTCGTCCGCCTCCTGCGCGCGGCGGCCCCCGGCACGTCCTTCGCGGTCGAGCGGACCGGCGGCCTGCACCACGAACCGACGTACCCGCCCCTCCACCTGGAGCCCGGCGAGAGCGTCGCCCCCGCCGAGAAGCTCCTCGCCGAGGACTCGGAGAACGCGACCCAGCCCATCCTGAAGGTGTTGGCCTTCCACCCCGAGCTCGCGCCCGACGAGTTCCTGGTCGTGGCCCGTGAGGCCGTGCGCGGGCAGGTGGAGATCACCCGCTCGAGCCCGAGCGCCCTGCTCGAGATCAGCGGCCCCGGCGTCTCCAAGGCCAGCACCCTGGAGCTGTGCTGCGCCGAGCGCGGCATCACGCCCGCGGAGGTCGTCGCCTTCGGGGACATGCCGAACGACATCGAGATGCTCGGCTGGGCGGGCACGTCGTACGCGATGGGCAACGCTCACCCGGACGTGCTCGCGGCCGCATCGGGACGCACGGTCGCCAACAACGAGGACGGCGTCGCGGTCGTCATCGAGCGGATCCTGAGCGAGCAGCAGGACCAGTAGGACCTGAGCGAGCAACAGGATCAGTAGGAACAGGATGACCGGCGGGGCGGGGCGCGGTTCAGTACGGCGCCTGCCACACCACCGTCGTACCGGCCCCGTCCTCCCCGATGCCGGCCCCGTACCAACTGTCCCCGCCGAGTGACTCCGCACGTCTCTTGAGGTTCTTCAGGCCGCTGCGCCGGCCGCCCTCCGTGATGCCGATGCCGTCGTCCGAGACCGTCAGACGTACGCCCTGCTGGCGGTCGGGAAGGATCACCGTCGCGTCGACGACGACGTCGATGCGGTCGGCGCGCGCGTGCCGGAACGCGTTGGACAGCGCCTCGCGCAGCGCCGCGATGAGGTTCTTGCCGGTGAGCTCGCCGACCACGGTGTCGACGGGGCCCGTGAAGTGGTGCGTGGGCTTGAAGCCGAGCGGCACGGCGGCCATGTTGATCTCGCGCAGGACACGCGTACGGAGCCCGGAAGGTGCCTCGGCAGGTCCCTGCTGCAGGGCGAAGATCGCCGTGCGGATCTCCTGGATCGTCACGTCCAGCTCGTCGACGGCCTTGCCCACACCCGTCTGCACCTCGGGCACGACCGACCTGCGCTGAGCGCTCTCCAGCATCATCCCGGTGGCGAACAGGCGCTGGATGACCAGGTCGTGCAGGTCCCGCGCGATGCGGTCGCGGTCCTCGTACACCGCGAGCCGTTCACGGTCGCGCTGTGCCTCGGCCATCATCAGCGCGAGCGCGGCCTGCGAGGCGAACTGGGTGGCCAGCGTCCGCTCGGTCTCGCTGAACGGCCGCGCTCCACGCGCGCGTGGCGTGACGAGTGTCCCCATGACACGTCCGTCGCTCTGCAGCGGCAGCATCATGACGGGCCCGTAGCCGCGGGCGAGGTCGGTCATGACGCGCGGGTCCGTGGCCGCGTCGTCGAGGAAGACCGCGTCACCGGCGAGCAGTTCGCCGATGATGTGGCTCTCCGGGGGGATGACCGCGCCGAGCATCCCGGGGGGTTCGTCCGCGGATACGGCCACGATCTCCATGCCGCCCTCCTCGTCGGGCAGGAGCACGATTCCGGCGGCCGAGTCGGCGAGATGGCGGGCCTGTTCGGCGACGACGGCGAGCGCCTCCTCCGCGTCGCTGCCCGAGAGCAGCGCCGTGGTGACCGCCACGGAGCCGTCGATCCACCGCTCGCGCTGCATGGCGGCTTCGTAGAGACGGGCGTTGCCGATGGCGATGCCCGCCTCCGTGGCGAGCACGCGGACCATGTGCGCGTCGTACTCGTTGAAGTCGGCGCCGCCCCGCTTCTCGGTCAGGTAGAGGTTGCCGAAGATCTCGCCCTGGACGCGGATGGGGACGCCGAGGAAGGTCCGCATCGGCGGGTGATGGGCCGGGAAGCCGCACGAACGCGGGTCGGCCGACAGATCCGCGAGGCGCAGCGTCTCGGGCTGGTGGATGAGGGCGCCGAGCAACCCCTTGTGTCCGTCCGGCAGGCGCCCGATGCGGTCGGCGGTCTCCTCGTCGATTCCGGTGTAGACGAAGTCGGAGAGGCCCTTGCCGTCCCCGGAGACGACGCCGATCGCCGCGTAGTGGGCGTCCGCGAGCTCGGCGGCCGTGACGCAGATGCGGTCGAGCGTGGTGTGCAGTTCGAGCCCGGCGCCGACGGATCGCATCGCCTCCAGCAACTGCGGCACCCGCGCGGTCAGCTCGGGGGAGAGCCCCTGGAGACCGCGGGTCGCCTGCTCGGCCGCCTCGGAGGCGTCCGGCGTGCCCGCCGTGCTCGGCGTGTCCGGTGCACCCGTAGCGCCCGGTGCACCCGGAGCGCCCGGTGTGGCGTCGGGGTCCGGCGAGGCCGCGGAGGGCGAGGGAGCTGGCATGCCTTGAGAGTAGTTAGTCCTATTTAGCGAGGAAAGTCGGCGCCCACGACCGACGGGCGCGGGCGCCGGGCGCGGGCGCCGGGCGCGGGCGCCGGCCTTCCTACCCCGCCGCCGTCACCAGCAGATCCGCCGCCCGCTCCCGCTCCCGCATGCGCCGCAGCGGCCCGTCCACCACCACGAGGTCCGCGTACGCACCGCGCTGCACTACCCGACCTGCGTCCAGGACGATCACCTCGTCCACCGCGTCGAGGCCGGCGAGGCGATGCGTGATGAGCAGCGTCGTACGCCCTTCGGTGGCCGCGAGCAGATCCTCGGTGAGTGCGTCGGCGGTCGGCAGGTCGAGGTGTTCGGCGGGCTCGTCCAGGACGAGGACGGGGAAGTCGGCGAGCAGCGCGCGGGCCAGGGCGATGCGCTGGCGCTGGCCTCCGGAGAGGCGGGCGCCGTGCTCGCCGACCAGGGTGTCGAGCCCTTCGGGGAGCGAGTCGGTCCACTCCCGCAGCCGGGCCCGCTCCAGGGCGCCGCGCAGTTCGTCGTCACTGGCGCCCTTGCGCGCGATGAGCAGGTTCTCCCGTACGGAACTGTCGAAGATGTGCGCGTCCTGCGCGCAGAGCCCGACGAACTCGCGCACGGTGTCGCCGTCCAGCGTGGCCGCGTCCGTGCCGCCCAGGCTGTACGTGCCTCCGCTCGCCCCCAGGAAGCGCAGCAGCACCTGGGCCAGCGTCGTCTTGCCGGAACCCGAAGCCCCGACCACCGCGATACGCCGCCCGCGCTCCAGCGTCAGGGTGACGCCTGCGAGCGCGTCCCGGTCCTGGCCGTCGTACCGGGCGTGCAGTCCCTCGACACGGAGCGGGAACGGCGTCCGCGGGCGCTCTGCGGGGACAGCGGGCTCGGGGACGGGCTCGGCCGCGTCGAGAACCTCGTAGACGCGCTCGGCGCTCTTCATGACGCGCTGGCGGTACTGCACGGCGAGCGGGAGACCGAGGACCGCCTCGAAAGCGGCGAGCGGGGTGAGGACGACGACGGCGAGCGCGACGCCGCTGAGCCGGCCGTCGTGCAGCGCCTGTACGCCGACGATGGCCGCGGCTGCCACGGTGAGCCCGGTGGCGAGCGCCCCGAGCCCGTCGCCGAGCGCGGTGGCCGTGGCGGTCCTGGACGCGATCCGGGTCAGCTCGGCATCGGCTTCCTTCGCCTTGGCCGTACGACGGGTCAGCGCGCCCGCGACCGTCAACTCCGCGGTGCCGGTGAGCAGATCGGCCACGCGGGTGGCGAGCACTCCGCGCGCGGGGGCCAGCTTGCGCTCCGCCCGGCGGGCGACGGCTCCGGAGAGCAGCGGTACGCCCACGCCGGCGATGATCAGGCCGACGGCGAGTACCGCGCCCGCCTCGGGCAGCAGCCATGCGGTGAAGCCGACGGCTCCGGCGCCCACCGCCGCGGCGGCCGACGCGGGCAGGAGCCACCGCAGCCAGTAGTCCTGCAAGGCGTCCACGTCGGCGACGAGGCGGGAGAGCAGGTCACCGCGGCGGGTCTTCCCCAGGCCGGCGGGGGCGAGGCGCTCCAGGCGCCGGTAGACGGCGACGCGGGTGTCGGCCAGCATGCGCAGGACGGCGTCGTGCGAGACGAGGCGCTCCGCGTAACGGAACACGGCACGGCCCATCCCGAAGGCGCGGGTAGCCGTCACCGCGATCATCAGATGCATCACCGGGGGCTGCTCCGAGGCCCGGCTGATCAACCACCCGGAGGTGGCCATCAGCCCCACGGAACTGCCGATCGCCAGGGCACCGAGCAGGAGCGCGAGAGCGAGCTTGCCCTTACGTGCCTGCGCCGCATCCCGCACCCGGGCCAGGACCCCGGCCCTCGGGCGGGGCTGTTCCGCGACGCCCACCACGCCGACCGGCGCTTCCGCAGGCCCCGAGCCCGCGAGCCCCGACGCCCCCGCCACCTCGCTGTCCGGCACCGGCGCCGCCAACTCATCCGACACCGCCGCCCCTGAGCCGGCAGCCCCGAAAGCGCCGGCCGATGCCTCCGTCAGAGCCGACGCCGACGCCGACGCCGCCACCGACCCCCCAAGCCGTACGACCCGATCCGCGATCCCCAGCAACGCGGGCCGGTGCACCACCAGCAGCACGGTCCGCCCCACGGCAAGCTGCCGGACCGCCTCGACGACCCCCGCCTCGGTCTCCCCGTCCAGAGCCGCGGTCGGCTCGTCGAGCAGCACCACGGGCCGGTCGGCGAGGAACGCCCGCGCCAGGGCGAGCCGCTGTCGCTGTCCCGCGGACAAGCCGGCGCCGTCCTCCCCCAACACGGTCTGCGCCCCGGCGGGCAGCGCGGAGACGAACTCCAGGGCCCCCGCCGCATCCAACGCGTCCCGCACGGAAGCGTCGTCCGCGTCCGGCCGCGCAAGCCGTACGTTCTCCGCGATGGTCCCCGCGTACAAGTGCGGCCGCTGCGGGACCCAGGCGATCCGCTCCCGCCACTGTTCCGGCGCGACCTCGGCCAGGTCGACGCCCCCGACGCACACCCGGCCCTCGGTGGGTTCCACGAACCCGAGAATTACGTCGAGCAGCGTCGACTTGCCCACCCCGCTGGGACCGACCAGAGCCACGGTCTCGCCGGGCCGCACCGCGAACGACACCCCGGAGACCGCGTCAGAGGCCCGCCCCGGATACCGCACCGTCACGCCCTCCACACTCAGCGCGCCGTCCGGCACCGCACCCGTCCCGGCGGTCCGCACCGGGGACTCCAGTACCTGGAAGATCTCCTCGGCGGCGGAGAGCCCCTCCGCCGCCGCGTGGTACTGCGCACCGACCTGACGCAGCGGGAGATAGGCCTCGGGCGCGAGGATCAGGATCACCAGACCCACGTACAGATCCATGTCGCCGTGGACGAGCCGCATCCCGATCGTCACCGCGACCAGCGCCACCGACAGCGTCGCGAGGAGCTCAAGGGCGAACGACGACAGGAAGGCGATGCGCAACGTACGCATTGTCGCCTGCCGGTACTCGCCGGTGATCTGCCGGATCGACTCGGCCTGTGCCTTCGCCCGCCCGAACACCTTCAGCGTCGGCAGACCCGCCACCACGTCGAGGAAGTGCCCCGACAGACGGGAGAGGAGCCGCCACTGGCGGTCCATCCGGTTCTGGGTCGCCATGCCGATGAGGATCATGAAGACCGGGATCAGCGGCAGTGTCACGACGATGATCGCCGCGGACACCCAGTCCTCGGTGACGATCCTCGCGAGCACCGCCACCGGCACCACCACCGCGAGACCCAGCTGCGGCAGATAGCGCGAGAAGTAGTCGTCCAGAGCGTCCACGCCCCGCGTCGCAAGCGAGACCAGCGAGCCGGTCCGCTGCCCTCCCAGCCAGCCCGGCCCCAGCTCGCCCGCCCGCTCGAGCAGCCGCCCCCGCAGCTCCGACTTCACCGCCGCGCTCGCCCGGTGTGCGGCCAGCTCGGTCAGCCAGGCGACGAGCGCCCGCCCCGCGGCGACCACCGCGAGCAGCACGAGCGGCGTCCCCAGGTCACCTAGGGCGAGCCCCTTTTGGAAGGCCCCGACCACGATCTCGGCGATGAGCATCGCCTGGGCGACGACCAACCCCGCCCCGGCCACACCGAGGATCACCACCGCGACCAGGAAGAACCGGGTGGCACGGGCGTACCTGAGCAGACGCGGGTCGATCGGTTTCACGTGAAACACACCCTCCGAAGAAACCGAGGAACGGGACAAGGAGCGGGACAAGGAACGGCACAATCACCTGTCGGGATCACCGAACGGACGCCTCAGTGCGCCGCATCAGCAATGTGCTGCGTCCCGATCCGCTTGCGGAACACCCAGTAGGTCCACGACTGATAGAGCAGCACGACCGGCGTCGCGATGGCGGCACACCAGGTCATGATCTTCAAGGTGTAGGGACTCGACGAGGCGTTGGTGACCGTGAGGCTCCACTCCTCGTTCAGCGACGACGGCATGACGTTCGGGAACAGCGTCAGGAAGAGCATCGCGACGGCAGCCGCGATCGTGATGCCCGACAGCGCGAACGACCAGCCCTCGCGGCCCATCCTGATCGCCACGATCGCACCGACGAGCGCGACCACGGCCACGGCCATCGCGACCAGGCTCTTGCCGTCGCCGTTGTCCGCCTGCGTCCAGAGCAGGAACCCGAGCGCCAGCACAGCGGTCACCAGGCCGAGCCCGAGCGCCAGCTTCCGCGCCCGCATCCGGATGTCCCCGACCGTCTTGAGCGAGGCGAACACCGCGCCGTGGAAGGTGAACAGCGTCAGGGTGACCAGACCACCGAGGATCGCGTACGGGTTCAGCAGGTCCCAGAAGCTGCCCACGTACTCCTTGTGGGCGTCGATCGCCACGCCGCGCGTGATGTTGGCGAAGGCCACGCCCCACAGCACGGCCGGGATCAGCGAGGTCCAGAAGATGGCCTGCTCCCAGTTGCGCTGCCACTTCTCCTCGGGCCGCTTCGCCCGGTACTCGAAGGCGACACCGCGCACGATCAGGCAGAGCAGGATGATCAGGAGCGGCAGATAGAAGCCGGAGAAGAGCGTCGCGTACCACTCGGGGAAAGCGGCGAAGGTCGCGCCGCCCGCCGTGAGCAGCCACACCTCGTTGCCGTCCCACACGGGGCCGATGGTGTTGATGAGGACGCGCTTCTCGGTCCGGTCGCGGGCGAGCAGCTTGGTGAGGACGCCGATCCCGAAGTCGAAGCCCTCCAGGAAGAAGTAGCCGATCCACAGTACGGCGATCAGCACGAACCAGATGTCGTGAAGTTCCATGACGGTCAACTCCCTCAGTACGAGAAGGCCATGGGCCGGTCGGCGTCTTCGTCACTGTCCGAGCCCGATCCCGCTCCCGGCCCGCCGATCTTGGTGGGCGGGTTGAGGTCGGCCTCGGTGAGCTCGGGCGGCCCCTGCTTGACGTACTTGAGCAGCAGCTTCACCTCGATCACGGCGAGGATCGCGTAGATGGCGGTGAACACGACGAGCGAAGTGATCACCTCGCCCTGCGAGACACCTGGCGAGACCCCGTCCTTGGTCTTCAGGACGCCGTAGACCACCCAGGGCTGACGCCCGGTCTCGGTGAAGATCCAACCCCAGGCGGTGCCGATGAGCGGGAAGATCAACGTCCACTGGGAGAGCCGCCACCACCAGGTGCCGAGCTTCGGCGCCAGCTCCTTGTTCTTGGTGAGCATGAGCTTGGGCACGTCGTCCTCGCCCGTGCGGTGCTCCGGCGCCAGCCAGAACTTCCTCCGCGTGAGGTAGAGCCCGGCGGTGCACAGGACCATGGAGACCCCGCCGAAGCCGATCATCCAGCGGTAGGACCAGTAGGCGGTGGGAATGTTGGGCCGGTAGTCACCGGGCCCGTACTTCTCCTGTGCCTCCTTGTTGAGGTCGTTGATGCCGGGGATCTCGGCGCTGAAGTTGTTCTTGGCGAGGAAGGACAACACCCCCGGGACCTCGATGGCGACCTTGTTGTGGCCCTCGGATACATCGCCGTACGCGAAGAGCGAGAACGGCGCCGGCTTCTCCGACTCCCACAGGGCCTCGGCGGCCGACATCTTCATCGGCTGCTGCTCGTACATGACCTTGCCGAGGGTGTCGGCGCTGATCACGGTGAGCAGGGTGCCGACGAACGCGGTGACGAGGCCGAGCCGCATCGACATCCGCATGGTGCGAATGTGCTGCTTCTTACGAAGGTGGAAGATCGCGATGCCGGTCATGAAGGCGCCGCCGACCAGGATGGCCGCCGAGATGACGTGGAAGAAGTTGACCAGCGCCGTTTCCTGGAACAGCACCTTCGAGAAGTCGGTGAGCTCCGCACGCTTGGTGCCGTCCCGCTCCGCGATCTTGTAGCCGACCGGGTGTTGCATAAAGGCGTTCGCGGCGATGATGAAGTACGCCGACGCGATGGTGCCTGCGGAGACGATCCAGATCGTGGCGCAGTGCAGCTTCTTCGGGAGCTTGTCCCAGCCGAAGATCCACAGGCCGATGAAGGTCGACTCGAAGAAGAACGCGATGAGGGCTTCGAAGGCGAGCGGGGCCCCGAAGACGTCACCGACGAAGCGCGAGTAGTCGGACCAGTTCATGCCGAACTGGAATTCCTGGACGATGCCGGTGACGACGCCCATCGCGATGTTGATCAGGAACAGCTTTCCCCAGAACTTGGTCGCCCTGAGGTAGTGCTCCTTGCCCGTGCGCACCCAGGCCGTCTCCAAGATCGCCGTGAGGGCGGCCAAAGAGATCGTCAGAGGGACGAACAGGAAGTGGTAGACGGTGGTGATGCCGAACTGCCATCGCGCCAATGTCTCGGGCGCCAGAGCCAGATCCACGTCGACTTCTCCTTACGGCCGTGATCACAGCGACGGTTTGCCCCTTAAATCCCTCTGATCTTCGGAGGAACCAGGACACGCTTGTGAACGCGTTCACATTCACAAGCATTATGTCGTACCGGCTCCGGGCAATGACAGGGGGTCCCCCTTACTGACGGGAACCTCACACCACCGGCCTCGTACGTGCACAGCGAGAGGGGCCGAGGACATGTCCCCGGCCCCTCTTCGCACCTGCTCAGAGCGCCTACGGGCCCTGCAGCTCTTACAACCCCTACAGCTCCTTGCGGAACGCCTCCGCCGCCTCCAGGAAGATGTCGTTGGCCTCGGTCTCCCCGATCGTGGCCCGCATCCCCTCGCCCGCGAACGGCCGCACGACCACGCCGGCCTTCTCGCACGCCGCCGCGAAGTCGGCCGTACGCTCCCCCAGCCGCAACCAGACGAAGTTCGCCTGCGTCTCGGGCACCGTCCAGCCCTGCTCCCGCAGCGCCGCGACCACCCGCGTGCGCTCGCCGACCAGAGAGCCGACGCGGCCCATCAGCTCGTCCTCGGCCCGCAGCGAGGCCACCGCCGCGTCCTGCGCGAGCTGGCTCACCCCGAAGGGCACCGCCGTCTTGCGCAGCGCGGCGGCCACCGGCTCATGGGCGATCGCGAAGCCGACGCGCAGGCCCGCGAGGCCGTACGCCTTGGAGAACGTACGCAGCACGGCGACGTTCGGACGGTCGCGGTAGAGCTCGACGCCGTCGGGCACCTCGGGGTCGCGGATGAACTCGCGGTAGGCCTCGTCGAGCACCACCAGGACATCGCCCGGCACCCGGTCGAGGAACCGTTCGAGCTCGGCCCTGCGCACCACGGTGCCGGTCGGGTTGTTCGGGTTGCAGACGAAGATCAACCGCGTCCGGTCGGTGATGGCCTCTGCCATCGCGTCCAGGTCGTGGACGTCCCCCGGCGTCAGCGGCACCTTCACCGACGTGGCACCGCTCACCTGCGTGATGATCGGGTACGCCTCGAAGGACCGCCAGGCGTAGATGACCTCGTCACCGGGGCCCGCCGTGGCCTGGAGCAGCTGCTGCGCGACGCCGACGGAACCGGTGCCCGTCGCCACGTGCGAGACCGGCACTCCGAAGCGGTCGGCGAGCTCGCTCATCAGGCCCGTGCACGCCATGTCCGGGTAGCGGTTGAACGTGCCCGCGGCGGCGAGCGCGCTCTCCATGACACCCGGCAGCGGCGGATAGGGGTTCTCGTTCGAGGACAGCTTGTAGGCCGCCGGACCATCGGCGGCGGCAGGCTTCCCCGGCTTGTACGTGGGGATACCCTCCAGCTCGGCACGCAGCCTCGGGCTCGTCTCGCTCACCGCAGTCCTCCTCTTGAACATCCGACTCTTGAACATCCGAACGCCTGAAATACCTGCAACGTCTGGAACGCCTGTAACACCCGAAACGCGAGTAACGACTGAAACGTCTGAACACCTGACGTCAATACTCCTCACCTTATGAGGATTCAGCGCTGCTGCGAATGGGTCAGGGGTATCGGCTCCGACAGGCGCGCATGGAGGGGGGAGCGCTCCCTGCTGTGGCGCGCGCCGGTGGCTCACTCCGTGGCGCGCATCACCCGTGAAGGTGAGTTGAGACCTCTTCGAAACATCGCTCTATCGGTAGGCCCGTGCGCGGCAACGAGCGAGCGTCGCCCACCGATCCTGCCAACTGCCTTGCATTCCATGGTCGTTGACCCGATAACGCCATGCAGAAACGTGCCTGTCAACGAGTGAATATGCGCCCGCCCTACCCACCCCCATGAGCCCTACTATCGGCTCGCCATGACAGCAGCAGGGAACCACCAGGTGAGCCGCGCGGAGACCGCCCGCCGGGGCAACCGGCAGAGCCGAGCGGGTATCAGAGACGTCGCCGCCGCCGCCGGTGTCTCCATCACGACTGTCTCCGACGCACTCAACGGCAAGGGACGGCTCCCGGACGCCACCCGACGCCATGTCCGCGAGGTCGCCGAACGGCTGGGCTATCGCCCCTCCGCGGCGGCCCGAACGCTCCGTACCGGCAAGTCGGGCCTCATCGGCCTGACCGTGACGACCTACGGGGATGAACCTTTCACCTTCACCGAATTCGCGTACTTCGCGGAAATGGCCAGAGCCGCGACCTCGGCCGCGCTGGCCCGCGGCTACGCCCTCGTCATCCTGCCCGCCACCTCCCGGCGCAGCCCCGTCGACGTGTGGTCGAACGTAGCGCTCGACGGCACCGTCGTCGTCGATCCGTCCGACCACGACCCCGTCGTCAGCGAGCTCGTGCGCCAGGGCCTGCCCGTGGTGTCCGACGGCCGTCCGGCCGGGTCCCTGCCGGTCACCGCCTGGGTCGACAACGACCACGAGGCAGCGGTCCTGGAGATCCTCGACCACCTCGCGGCGGCCGGAGCCCGCCGCATCGGACTGCTCACCGGGACCACCACGGACACCTACACCCATCTGTCCACGACTGCCTACCTGCGCTGGTGCGAACGCGTCGGCCAGGATCCTGTCTACGAGTCCTACCCGGCCCACGACCCGTGCGCCGGCGCCGTCGCGGCCGACCGCCTGCTCGCCAGACCCGACCGGCCCGACGCCGTCTACGGCCTCTTCGACCCCAACGGAACCGACCTCCTCGCGGCCGCACGGCGCTACGGCCTCCGCGTCCCCGACGATCTGCTGCTCGTGTGCTGCAGCGAGTCCACCGTCTACGCCACCACCGAACCGCCCATCACCACGCTCTCGCTCAAACCGCGCCGCATCGGCACGGCCGTCGTCCAACTGCTCATCGACGCCATCGAAGGACTGGATTCGGGCCGTCCCGTCGAGCAGGTGATACCGACGGAGCTGATCGTGCGCACCTCGTCCGAGCGACGTCCACCGCGTACGACGGTCAGCCCACCCCGCTCGCCCGGACCGGGTTGAGCGGGCCGCCCGGCGGGGAGAACCCCCGTCAACCGGGCAGTGCCCGGCACTGCCCGGTCACGGCTCGGAGGGAAACCCCTACCCAATTCGGGAGAAAACCTCGGTGAACAGGGGTTCAGCACTGATTCACCACCCCTGGTGCACCACACAGCGCGAGCCGCATTCCTATGATGGGCGGACGACACCGCGGGCCGCTGCGACCAGGCAGTCCGATCTCGGTGCAGATGCGGCGCAATGGTGGTGGAGGGGTCGATGACTCAGGGGGCCGGTCAGGGACCCGATGTGCGGACGGCGACGTTGCGCGACTTCCGCGTTCCGGCGTACGTCCATGAGACCGGGCCGGTCCAGGGGGACCCGGCGGGCGTGACCGGTCCGGGTGTGGCGGGTCCGGGGGTGCCGGTGGAGGTCGCCGGAGACCCGGACAGCGGCTACACCCCCACCCAGCGCGACCTGCCGGTCATCAACCGCGGGGACACCGTGCAAGTGGAGGTGCAGGCCATGCCGGAGCCTCCGCAGGCGCCGACCGACGAGCACGGTCCGCTGTTCGTCGTGGGCGATGTGCACGGCTATCTGGACGAGCTGCTCGCCGCGCTCCACGAGCAGAATCTCATCGACGCCGACGGCGACTGGTCCGCGGGCAACGCGCGCCTGTGGTTCCTCGGCGACTTCACCGACCGCGGCCCGGACGGCATCGGCGTCATCGACCTCGTGATGCGCCTGTCCGCGCAGGCTGCGGCCGCGGGCGGCTACTGCAAAGCCCTGATGGGCAACCACGAACTGCTCCTGCTCGGCGCGAAGCGGTTCGGCGACACCCCGGTGAATTCCGGCGCCGGTACGGCCACCTTCCAGGCCGCCTGGCTCCTGAACGGCGGTCAGAAGACCGACATGGAACGCCTCGAGGACCACCATCTGCAGTGGATGGCCCGCCTCGACGCGATCGAATCGGAGGACGGGCATCTCCTGATGCACTCCGACACGACCGCCTATCTGGATTACGGCGACTCGATCGAAGCCGTGAACGACACGGTCCGCGAAACCCTCACCCGCAACGACGCCGACGAGTGCTGGGACCTCTTCCGGAAGTTCACCAAGCGCTTCGCCTTCCGTGACGAGTCGGGCCCCCATGCCGTACGCGAACTCCTCGACATGTACGGCGGCCACCGCATCGTGCATGGCCACAGCCCCATCCCGTATCTGCTCGGCGATGTCGGCTCGGAGGATGACTCCGACGGCGGCGGCCCCGTAATCGAGGGACCACACATCTACGCAGGCGGACTGGCCATCGCCATGGACGGCGGCGTGACCATGGCCGGAAAACTGCTGGTCTGCCAACTTCCCCTGGATAACTGAGCGTTCGCCGGGCAGGCGCACCCCTACACGATCACGCGAGCCGGGGGGCCTATTTCTGGAAACCCCCTGTCACCGCGTGCCGTCACGGCTCTACCATCGGCTTATCCGTAGCAGGCTCCCCTCCGTTTCTGCCCGACGGCTCGCAGCCATGCGAGCTCCCAAGCCCTACGGAGCATCGGGGGATGCACATGAACAGCGCTCCACAACTGCTCAATGAGGACCGCCCCGAGTACGAGCGGATCCTCGATGAGGCGCTGCGCACCGCACCGAACCGTCCTGACCTGGCCGCTCTGGGTGAGCGGCTCAATCCCGAGCAACTGCGCACCATGGCACTGAACGCCACTGCGCTGATCACTGCCGCCGCCGCGACCGAGTACAGCCACTACGTGAAGGTCCGCGAGGAACTGCGCGAAAACGGATCCGCCGCTCCATCGATCCGCGAGCGGAGCACCGAGGGCACGGCGGAAGCAGGTTCCGGCGGCCTTGGTATCGCCACCACGATGGGGGAGGTCACCGTTCAGGCTTCGGGGGCGGGAGCCGTCGCCGTCGTGGCGGTGCTCGCGCCCGTGCTCGCCGGGGCGGCCGCCGCCATCTTCCTGCTCGTCGGCTACATCCTGAAGATGCTCAACCCCGAGCCCGCCTTCGCGGAGACCCTTCTCACCGCGGGATGGCTGTTCGGCGCGCTCACCGCGGGGGGCATCCTGGTCGCCGCCGTCGGCCTGCTCCTGACCGCCCTGCGCAACGGCTCCACCTCACTGCCGGCCGGTTCGTACGGCGAACAGAACGAGGAGGTGGTCCGCGCCAGGCAAGCCTGGGGCGAGGCACTCCTGGAGCGCGGCATCCTGCCGTTCCTGCGGGAGGCCCTCGCGGATCCGGGGGCGGCTCACGCGGCCCGTACACCGGCCGGGGACCCGAGCAGCCGGATGCCGCAACTCGGCTATCACCGGCCGGGGTTCAGCAGCCCTGCCGGCGGACAGGCGGCAGGCCGCCCGAGCTACTCGAGCCCGGACTTCTCGAGCCCGGACTTCGGCGGTCCCGACCACAAGCCGGAGTAGTACACGGCACGAAGTAGTACGCGGCACGGAGCAGTACGCGGCACGGAGCGGTACGGCGCACGGCTTCGGGCGGACGGCGATGACCGGCCGCCCGAAGCACCGCGCGCCGACGCCGCGCCGTACGTGCCGCGGTGGCGCCGCGCCGTGCGTGCCGCGGTGGCGCCGCGCCGTACGTGCTGCGGTGACGCAGGTCAGTCGGCGATCGGCAGATACACGCGGTTTCCGGCTGCCGCGAACTCCTTGGACTTCTGGTCCATGCCCGCCGCGATCTCGTCCTGCGTGCCGCCGTGCTCACGCCGGATGTCGTGCGAGATCTTCATCGAGCAGAACTTCGGCCCGCACATGGAGCAGAAGTGCGCCGTCTTCGCGGGCTCGGCCGGCAGTGTCTCGTCATGGAACTCCCGTGCGGTGACCGGGTCGAGGGCCAGGTTGAACTGGTCCTCCCAGCGGAACTCGAAGCGGGCGTCCGAGAGCGCGTCGTCCCAGTCCTGCGCGCCGGGGTGGCCCTTGGCGAGGTCAGCCGCGTGGGCCGCGATCTTGTACGTGATGACGCCGGTCTTCACGTCGTCGCGGTTGGGCAGGCCCAGGTGCTCCTTGGGCGTGACGTAGCAGAGCATCGCCGTGCCCCACCAGCCGATCATCGCGGCGCCGATGCCGGAGGTGATGTGGTCGTACGCGGGCGCGATGTCGGTGGTCAGCGGGCCGAGGGTGTAGAACGGCGCCTCCTCGCAGATCTCCTGCTGAAGGTCGATGTTCTCCTTGATCTTGTGCATCGGGACGTGGCCCGGGCCCTCGATCATGGTCTGTACGTTATGACGCTTGGCGATCGTGTTGAGTTCCCCGAGGGTGCGCAACTCGGCGAACTGCGCCTCGTCGTTGGCGTCCGCGATAGAACCGGGCCGCAGGCCGTCGCCGAGCGAGTACGTCACGTCGTAGGACGCGAGGATCTCGCAGAGCTCCTCGAAGTTCTCGTAGAGGAAGCTCTCCTTGTGGTGCGCGAGGCACCAGGCCGCCATGATCGAGCCACCGCGCGAGACGATGCCGGTCTTGCGGTTGGCGGTCAGCGGGACGTACGGAAGGCGCACGCCCGCGTGCACCGTCATGTAGTCCACGCCCTGCTCGGCCTGCTCGATGACCGTGTCCTTGTAGATCTCCCAGGTCAGCGCCTCGGCCTGGCCATCGACCTTCTCCAGGGCCTGGTAGAGCGGCACGGTGCCGATGGGGACGGGGGAGTTGCGCAGGACCCACTCGCGGGTGGTGTGGATGTTGCGGCCGGTGGACAGGTCCATGACCGTGTCGGCGCCCCACTTGGTCGCCCAGGTCATCTTGTCCACCTCCTCCTCGATGGAGGAGGTCACCGCGGAGTTCCCGATGTTGGCGTTCACCTTCACCAGGAACTTCTTGCCGATGATCATCGGCTCGATCTCCGGGTGATTGACGTTGGCGGGGATCACCGCGCGGCCCGCGGCGACCTCCGCGCGCACGACCTCGGGATCGAGGTTCTCGCGGATCCCGATGAACTCCATCTCGGGCGTGATCTCACCGCGGCGGGCGTACGCGAGCTGCGTCACCGCCTGGCCCCCGCGGCCCCGGCGCGGCTGGCGCGGGCGGCCGGGGAAGACCGCGTCGAGGTTCTTCAGGCCTCCACGCGGCGAGGTGTGCTTGATGCCGTCGTCCTCGGGGCGGGGCGGGCGGCCCGTGTACTCCTCGGTGTCGCCGCGGGCGATGATCCAGTTCTCCCGGAGGGGGGCGAGGCCCCTGCGGACGTCGGTGTCGATGGATTCGTCGGTGTACGGACCCGAAGTGTCGTACAGGGTCACGGCCTTGCCGTTGGTGAGGTGCACCTGCCGGACCGGCACCCGCAGATCGGGGCGCGAGCCCTCGACATACGCCTTGTGCCATCCGATGGACTTCCCGACCTCGTCGCTCTGGTTCTGCGTCGAGGCAGGCGTGCGTGCGTCCGATGTGGTCATGAGACCTACTCCCTACGCCGGCATTACCCGGTAACAGGTTCGGCGGTCGACGCAGCGGATTCCGTACGGCTCGTGCACTTTTTGTGCCGCTTCGTACGGAGGTCAGCGCCCTCTCAGCCCGGTGCTCCGAGCTCCCGCGATTGCAAAGGTGGCTCCACGCTAGCGTCATATCGGGCGCGCTGAACAGAGGGCCCCCTCCGTTCTTGCGATGATCGGGCAGTGACCACCACAGAGCCGCCGTCCCAGCCGCCCGTTCCGCACACGCCTCCGGACCCGCATGCGCACTCCCACAGCCACGGTCCGGCGGCGCCCGTCTCCAAGCATCTGCGCAAGGTCATCGCGGCCGTGCTGATTCCTTTCGCCACGGCGGTCGTCGTGGGACTCGCGGTGTTCTGGCCGGGTGGCGCACCGTCCCACGAGCGCACCGGTGTCGGCTTCGACCGCCAGACGCAGTCGGCCGACGTGACGAAGGTGCAGGAGCTGCCCTGCAAGGACGTCAACGCCTCGCAGACCCCGCCCAACGGCGACACCTCCACCGCGGAGGGGCAGACCGCTCAGGACCGCGCCAAGGGCGTCTGCAAGAAGGCGACGATCGAGGTGACGAGCGGGAAGGACAAGGGCCGTACGTTCACCGAGATCGTCCAGCCGGACTCCCCGCGGCAGTTGCGCCAGGGCCAGCAGGTGGTGGTCGCCTACGAGCCGACGGCTCCCGAGGCGCTGCAGTACTCGGTCACCGACGTGAACCGGAAGTTCCCGATGGCGCTGCTCGCCGGGATCTTCGCGCTCGCCGTCGTCGTGGTGGGGCGGATGCGCGGCGTCATGGCCCTGGTCGCCCTGGTGTTGAGCTTCCTGGTCCTCACCTTCTTCATCCTGCCCGCCATCCTGCAAGGGTCGAACCCGCTGGTGGTGGCGGTGATCGGGGCCAGCGCCATCATGCTGATCGCGCTCTATCTGTGCCACGGCCTCACGGCCCGTACATCGGTCGCGGTGCTCGGCACGCTGATCTCGCTGCTCCTCATCGGGCTGCTCGGCTCGCTCTTCATCGGCTGGGCCTCGCTGACCGGCAACACGGACGACAACACCGGCCTGATCCACGGGCTGTACCCGTCCATCGACATGAGCGGTCTGCTGCTCGCCGGCGTCATCATCGGCTCGCTCGGCGTGCTCGACGACGTGACGGTGACGCAGACCTCCGCCGTCTGGGAGCTGCATCAGGCCAACCCCACGATGGGCTGGCGCCGTCTGTACGGCGCGGCCATCCGCATCGGCCGCGATCACATCGCCTCGGTCGTCAACACCCTGGTCCTGGCCTACGCGGGCGCTGCGCTGCCCCTCCTGCTGCTCTTCTCGATCGCGCAGAGCAGCGTGGGCACGGTGGCCAACAGCGAGCTGGTGGCCGAGGAGATCGTGCGCACCCTGGTCGGTTCGATCGGTTTGGTCGCCTCGGTGCCGGTGACGACCGCGCTCGCGGCCCTGGTGGTCTCGGCGGACCGCCCGGCCTCGGCGAGCCGGTCGTCCCTGGCGAACCGGTCGGGCATCGCGGGTCGGACGGGAAACGGGTTCGCCGGGACGGGGAACGGAGCGGGAAACGGATCGGGACAGGCGGGAAGCGGTCCCGGCCGGGCGGGAAACGGGGCCACCCCCGCCCCTAAGCAGTCCCGCGGCGGCAAGGGCCGGCGCCGCAAGGCCTGAGCATCCGATGCCACAAAATGCACCAATCTGCCATATGCCTTCGCCCGACTCACGAGGTCAACCCGCGCTCTGCTCCTCGGCGAGGATCCGGTCCAGCGCTTCGTCCAAGTGCGTCTCGAAATCAGCCAGTGCCCGCTCCTGTCCGAGCGGCACCAACTTGTCCGTACGGTCCAGGAAGGCGAGCAGCGGCGGAATCCCCACCCGGAACAGCGCCTGGTCCGTACCGACCTGAAGCCTGATGTGCACCTCGTCGAGCAGTTCTGGATCGGTGGGCGCGATGTGCACATCCCCCTCACCGCACGCCGCGCCCATCCCGTCGACCAGTAGCTCACGCCCGAAAGCCCAGGTCACAGGCGCGTCACCGGGAAGGTGGAAGGTGAACCGGACGGCGTACGGATCGCCGGCCTCGTAACGCAGCTCCACCGGGATGCGAAACGACAACTCCTCGGAGACGAGGAAGCTCATCATGACCTCTGCCTGGACCGACTCTCGCATCGCCCGCCTACCCCGTCGCTGAAGCTCGACTGGCCAGGAACCAACTCCCTGACACTCATGGCATCTTGCTTAACGTACACATCAGATCACAAGGAGTGAGTTTTCAGATGCTGATAGAGAAAGCCAGTGTCCCCAACAGCTTCCCGATCTCGTCTTGCAGGCGCTCGGCAGCGGGCAGCAGACGATCTTCCTGATACGAGGGAACCGAGATCGCCATGGTCGCCGCAGCGTTACCCGCAGTGATCGGAATCGCCGCGCAGACCGTCCCCAGTGCGTACTCCTGCCGCTCCACCATGGGCTTCATCCGGCTTGCTCCGTCCAGGCGGCGCAGCAGACTCCGGTCGTCACGGACCGAGTACGGAGTGATCGACTGCACCGGGTAGCGGGAGAGGTGGTCCTGCCGCTGCTCGTCGTCGAGTTGGGCGAGCAGACATTGCCCGATCGCATGGGCGTGTCCGGTCTCGCGGAAGTCGGCCCACTCCTCCACTGCGGGATTTCCGGGCGTGTCCGCGACGCCCACCACCTCGATCTCGCCCTCGCGGTAGAGGGCGAAGTACACCGGCACCCCGATGACGTCACGCCAGTGCTCCAGGGCCTCCCCGATCATGCCGCGACGATTCTGCTGTGCCCCGCTCGCGCTCAGCCGCTCTGCGGCCTCGCCCAGAACGAACACACCTTTGTCCCGGCACAGATAGCCCTCGTGCGTCAGCGTGCGCAGCAGGTGATACGCCGTGGGCAACGCGAGCCCGGCCTCGCGGGCCAGCTGTTTGGCGGGCGCCCCCGCCTGATGCGCTGAGGCGGCTTCCAGCAACCTCATCGCCCGCTGCACGGAGCCAATGAGAGTCGGCGGGCCGGAGGTTGATGCCGTGGCCGTCGACGACGGCCCGTAAGGAGCGTCGTTGGGCGGGACGCCGGCCGTGTCGAGGGACTCGACGGACTCGGCCGTGTCGACAGATGCGGCGGTGCCGGCCTTGTCGACGGATGATGCGGCGGTGTCGGCCGTCTCGACGCGTTCGGCTGCGTCGACGGTCTGGGCGGTCTCGACGGTGTCTGCGGGTGTGGCGTCAACCGTGGCCAAGGTTCACTCCCGAAACGCGTGGGGGGTTCCGCCCGTGCCCGGGGATACACGGGTGGGAGCGCAGTGCGCCCTTGCGGGGCTCACCCCGCGCCGGTTTCGGACTCTAACCGTTGGTCGTCGGCCTAAGGCGCCGCACCTGGAAACTTCCCCCGCCCGAGCGAACTGTCGCCGGGAATCACCAATCGCTGCGCGAAGAGGTCGAGCCGGATATGAACTTCCGTACGACGTAGATGAGTCCACCCACGAGGGCGACGAAAAGCAGTGCCTTGAACAGCAGGCCGACCACGAATCCCACGACGGTCGCTATCAGACCGCCGAACACCACCAGGGCGATGACCGGAACCGCGATCCACTTCACCCACCACGGCAATCCCGAGAAAATCTCCTGCGCTGCCATCGTCCCCAACCTCTCTCCCGCACCTGTCTTACTTCTTGCACTCGATGCTAGGGCGGCAGAGTCCCCGACGGGGGCCTCGCATCCCTTGTCCTCCCCTGATCCGCCCCCTAGGGAACCCCGAGGTCGCAGCCCTGAGAAGTCAGCCTTCCGGCGGTGAGAAGACCACGAGCACCCGCAGGTCCTCGCTGATGTGGTGGAACTTGTGGGCCACCCCCGCCGGAACGTAGACGACGCTGCCGCGCGCGACCTGAGTGGTCTCCATGCCGACCGTGATCGACGCCCGGCCACTGACGATCATGTACACCTCGTCCTGCTGGTGAGGCTGCTGTGGATCGGTCTCTCCGGCGTCGAGCGCGTACAGCCCGACCGACATGTTCCGCTCGCGCAGAAACTGCAGATACGCACCGTCGTTCGCGGCGCGCTCCGTCTCCAGTTCATCCAGCCGGAATGCCTTCATCGTCCTCGCACGCCCCTTGCCCCACCTAGCGGTCCGACCGCTGTGGTCGTCCGTCTGCAACGATCACACACATGAAGAATTTCGTAGTCAAGACGATCGCCAACGCGGCGGCCCTGGCCGTCGCCGTCTGGCTCCTCGACAAGATCACACTCACCGGCGACAGCACGGGCGGGAAGACGGTCACGCTGATCGTCGTCGCGCTGCTCTTCGGTCTGGTGAACTTCCTGGTCAAGCCCATCGTGAAGGTGCTCACCTTCCCGCTGTTCATTCTGACCCTCGGCCTGATCACGCTCGTGGTCAACGCCCTGATGCTGCTACTCACGTCATGGCTCGCCGACAAGTTCGACGTGAGTTTCCACGTCGAGGGGTTCTGGACCGCCGTACTCGGCGGCCTGATCATCTCGATCGTGTCCTGGGCGATGAACGTCGTCCTGCCCGACGACAAGGACTGATTCCTCCCCATGGCCTTCTCCGTGAGCTTCGTCTGCACCGGCAACATCTGCCGGTCCCCCATGGCCGAGTCCGTCTTCCGCGCACGGGTCGACGAGGCCGGACTCGACGGGCTCGTCCGGGTGGACAGCGCCGGCACCGACGGCTGGCACGAGGGGGACGGCGCCGATCCGCGCACCGTCTCCGTCCTGACGGCGGCCGGCTATGAGAGCGATCACGTGGCACGCCGTTTCGATGCCTCCTGGTTCTCGCGGCTCGATCTGGTGATCGCCCTGGACTCCGGCCATCTGCGGGCCTTGCGGCGCCTCGCTCCCACGGCTGCCGACGCGGACAAGGTGCGGCTGCTCCGCTCGTACGACCCCGCGGCCGCCGCCTCGGACGACCTGGACGTCCCCGACCCGTACTACAGCGACGACGAGGGGTTCGAGACGTGCCTGAGAATGGTGGAGGCGGCGAGCGAAGGACTGCTCGACGCGGTACGTGAAGCAAGCGAAAGGCGGGCGGCATGACGGACTCCGCAGCAATAGCCGCAGGTACCGGAGCAGAACCGGGCGCAGGCGCCGGCACGAACGCCGGCCTTGGCGACGGCACGAATGCGGTGCGGGCCGGCCTCCCCGAGCCGGTGAAGCACGAGCCGACCCTTCCGGGGCCGGTGTTCGCCGCGCACTTCCACCTGCCGGGCGATCCCACAGGTCCGTACACCTACGGGCGGGACGACAACCCGACCTGGACGCTTCTCGAACAGGCCATCGGTGAGCTCGAGGCGCCGGTCGGGTCGGCGGGTGCGGCGACCGGCGAGGGGAGTGGCGGGGAGGCCGGAGCAGGCGTCGAGACCCTGGTCTTCGCCTCAGGGATGGCCGCCATCTCGGCGGTGCTCTTCTCGCAGCTGCGCGCCGGTGACGCGGTGGTCCTGCCGGACGACGGCTATCAGGCGCTGCCCCTGGTCAAGGAGCAGCTCACCGCGTACGGCATCGAGGTGCGCACCGCCCCGACCGGCAACGACGCCCAGCTCGACGTCCTGGACGGCGCCAAGCTGCTGTGGATCGAGACGCCGTCGAACCCGGGTCTCGACGTGTGCGACGTGCGGCGCCTCGCCGACGCGGCCCACGCGCGTGGCGCACTGGTGGCGGTCGACAACACCCTGGCCACACCGCTCGGCCAGCGCCCCCTCGAACTCGGCGCGGACTTCTCCGTGGCCAGCGGCACCAAGATGCTCACCGGCCACGGCGACATCCTCCTTGGTTACGTCGCCTGCCGCGATGCGGAGCTGTCCGCTTCCGTACGAGGCTGGCGCAAGATCGTCGGGGCCATTCCGGGCCCGATGGAGGCCTGGCTGGCGCACCGCTCGCTCGCCACGCTCCAGCTTCGCGCCGAGCGGCAGAACGCCAACGCCCTGGCCGTGGCCGAGGCGCTGCGCGGCCGCGGTGAGGTGACCGGGCTCCGCTATCCCGGGCTTCCGGACGACCCCTCGCACAAGATCGCCTCGCAGCAGATGCGTCGTTTCGGGTGCGTGGTCTCCTTCACGCTGCCCTCGCGCGAACGTGCCGACCGCTTCCTCTACGCGCTGCGTCTGGTGGACGACGCGACGAGCTTCGGCGGCGTGCGTTCCACCGCCGAGCGGCGTGGCCGCTGGGGCGGGGACGCGGTGGCGGAGGGCTTCATCCGCCTCTCCGCCGGGTCCGAGGACCCCGCTGACCTGGTCGCGGACGTGCTGCGCGCGCTGGACGAGTCGGCGGGCTGACGGGCCTGGCCGCTGCCGGTCCGCACGGGGCGCGCACAGCGCGGCTAGTACCGGGCTACGCACAACGAACGGTCCGAGCCTCCCCCCTCGTGGCTCGGACCGTTCCGGTTCTGCGCGCGAAGAACCGCGCGAACAAGGCTAGTTGACTCTGTGTCAGTGTCCAATCACAGTAGCGGCAGAGACCTATCGACATATTTATAGTTGGGCACGGCCTTCGGGCCGGGAGTGGAGGGCACCGCCGTGGATCTGGCCCTGTTGCGCACGTTTGTGACCGTGCACCGGTCCGGCTCCTTCACCCGCGCGGCCGCCCTGCTCGGCCTGTCCCAACCTGCCGTCACCTCGCAGATACGCACCCTTGAGCGGCAGTTGGGCCGCCCCCTGTTCCTGCGCCAGGCGCGTGGCGTGACGCCCACGACCATCGGGGACGAACTCGCCCACAAGGCCGCTCCGCATCTCGACGCGCTGGTGGAGATCGCCGAGACGGGACTCGAAGAGGACTCGTCGGTACGCACCCTGCATCTCGCGGGTCCTCCGGAGTTCACCGCCGCCCGCGCGTTACCCGCACTCACCACGCTGACCGGGCAGGACGGACAGGGCCTCGCGCTGCGTGCCTCGTTCGGCAACGCGGAGGATGTCGTGGAAGGGCTCTCCGCCGGGCACCACGATCTGGGCATCACGACGGCCCGGCCGCGCGGCGCGCTGCTCACCGCGACCCCCCTCTGCGACGAGGAGCACGTCCTGGTCGCGGACCCGCACTGGGCCGCCCGCATCGGCCCAGGCAATCTGCGCCGCAAATGCGCCTCCGTGCTGGAGAACCTGCCGGTGGTGGAGGTGCACGAGTCGCTCCCGCTGGTCGCGCGTTACTGGGCCGCCGTCTTCGACACCCGTCCGGCCGCATCGGGCGCCGTCATTGTGCCGGACCTGCGGGCGGTGCTCGCCTGCGTCTCCAACGGGGCAGGGCTCGCCGTGCTGCCGCGCTATCTCTGTGCGTCCGCGCTCAAGAGTGGTGAGGTCGTGGCCCTGCTGGACCCGGCGGTGCCTCCGCTGCGCACGTATTTCCTTGCCGTACGCACCGGCACACTCGCGATGCCGCATATCGCGCGGGCGCACGAGTGGCTGTTGCGTGCTGCCGTCGACTGGGCTTGAGCGGGACTCCGGCTGATTCACGATGTTTCACGTGGAACAGTCCGGGCCACATTTCTCCCATGACCGTCCGACCCGTGGTCAAGCGCACCGCACGCGCCGTCCTGCTCGATGGAAACGACCTGATCCTGATCAAGCGGACCAAGCCCGGCGTCGATCCCTACTGGCTCACCCCTGGTGGCGGTGTGGAGCCTGAGGACGCGACCGTGGTCGACGCACTCCATCGTGAGGTGCACGAGGAACTCGGCGCCAAGATCTCCGACGTAGTGCCCTGCTTCGTGGACACCGTCGAGCACATCGGCGAAGACAGCAGCACGACCGGCGTCAAGGTGCAGCACTTCTTCGTCTGCCGCCTGGAATCCATGGATGTCTCGCAGCGGCACGGCCCCGAGATCGAGGAGCCCCTCGGCGAGTACGAGATCGTCCACGTGCCCTTCACCAGAGTCGGGATCGCCTCGGTCCATCTGGTGCCGCTGTCGCTGCGGCACTACCTGGACGGCAACATCGAGGGCGTACGCGCGATGCACGCCCCTGACCTTGGCTGATCCGCTTCTGAACCGTCCGGGGCTGTTCCAGCCCCGGGCTGCGTCTCAGTCGGCCGTCGCCATCAGTTCCTCCACGGAGTCGTGGCGGATGCGGCCTGCCGGAATGCCGACGTCCCGCAGGGCGTCCACGCCGCTGCGGATCATGCCGGGCGGGCCCGAGAGGTAGGCGTCGTACTCGTTCCAGGGGCCGTACTCGCGCACGGCCTCCGGGAACTGGGCGTGATCGTCGACGACCGGGCGGACCGAGAGCCACGGGTGGGTCTGCTGGAGTCGCAGCATCGTGTCGATGTCGTACAGGTCGTGGTCGGTGCGGGCGCCGTAGAACACCTCTACCGGCCGCCGTTCGCCGTGCTCGGCGACGTCCTCGACGAGCGCCTTGATGGGGGCGATGCCCGTCCCGCCGCCCAGACAGAGCAAGCCGCTGTCGGTGGTGTGATCGACGGTCATCGAGCCGGCGGGCGCGCCGAGACGCAGGACGTCGCCCGGACGCGCGTGGTGCACCAGAGCGTTGGAGACCCAGCCCGCCGGGACGGCCTTCACATGGAAAGAGAGCAGCCCGTCGGGGCGCGGCGCCGACGCGAACGAGTAGTGCCGCCAGATCCGCGGCCACCAAGGCGTCTCCAGGCTCGTGTACTGGCCTGCCAGGAAGGGGTACGGCTGGTCGGGGCGGACGGTGACGACAGCGATGTCAGGCGTTCTGAGGTCGTGGGAGACAACCTCGGCGAGCCACCAGGCAGGGGCGCGCAGTTCGTCCGCGGCAGCCGCGTCGATCATGATCTGCGAGATGCGGGTGTACGTCCGCACCCAGGCGGCCTCGGTCTCCTCGTCCCAGACCGCGCTCGCGTACCGGCTGAGCGAGCCGATCAGGCATTCGCCGACAGCCGGGTAGTGCTCGGCCCGGGTGCCGTACTTGCGGTGACCGCGGCCGAGGTTCTTCAGGTAGTCGGCGAGTACGTCGGAGTCGTCGATGAGTTCGGCCGCGGTCAGCAGCGCCTTGAGCAGCCTGTCTCGCTGGGTGTCCATGGCGGCGGGGAACAGGGGCCGCAGGTCGGGGTGCCGGGTGAAGAGCAGCGCGTAGAAGTACGAGGTCACCTTGTCGGCGACGGGCTCTATCTCGGCCATCGTGCGCTGGACGCGGATCGCGTCGGGCGAACCCTTGGGGGAGAGCTCCGCCGCGGGGCGGGACAGGGCCGGGGGGCCGGACTGCACAGGGCCCGGTGCGGATGCCGGGGCCGGCACGGGCGCCGGGTTGGTTGCGGGCGCAGAGTCAGATGCGGGCGCCGGGTCAGATGACTGTCGGGCGGTCGGTATTCGTTCCTCGGCCGCGTGCTCGGGTCCGGCCGCGGGGCGGTGCTCGGGGGTGGGTACGGGGCCGTTCTCCGGGGCGGGCGCGGCGGGTCCCGACCTGCCCAGTGGACGTATGGCCGACACTCGGCGTCCTTCTGACGTCTCGGGCGGTTCGGCCTCACCGCTCTCGGGCCGTGTCTGCTCGCCGCCCTCCGCCGGCTTCGGCGCCTTGCGTGGGGTGAACCAGCCGCCACCACCGCCGCTGTCGCCGGAAGTGCCGTTGCCCGCCGACGTGGTGGTCGGAGCGTCCATGCTGTGCCTCGCCTCGAACATCTCTCAGTCGGTCCATGCACTTCCCTGAAGGAAGCCGCTTACTTTCCCCGCTCCGCCCCGTCAGCCAATGTGGCCACATTGAACCTCGAATTACCGGACCCTACGGACAAGTAGGTGGCAAATGTGACATTGCCCGCAGTCACCTCATCGCAGCGTCTCATCCCTCACCGTCACGCCGGTCGCATAACGGAAAGTTCAGGTCTTCGATCTTTTCGCCCCGTTAGGCTGCGTTGACCTCCACCCGTGCCCCGTAGGGTGCGCCGAGACGCGCACCCGGCCCGAACCGGACTCGACCATACCGGCAGCCGTGCGGCACACAAGTCCTGTCGCGCCGCACGGGGAATACAGCGGCCATCGCCCGCCTCATGCCCCAACTACCCAACACCACGCACCAATTCATACGCCTTACGCAGATCCCGACCGACATAAGAGTGGGTAGCGAGCCCGACCAGCCGCTGATCCGCATTGACGGCGACCGAAACAGGTACGGTTCCGAACAGATCCAGGTCCGAGAGCGAGTCGCCATAAGCGACGCAATCGGACCGCCCGACACCGAACTCTTCACAGAGCCGTTCCGTGATCTCCACCTTGGCCGCGGCATTGAGAATGCCCGTCGGATTCACGGGCTCGGTGAACGGTACGGCGGGGAACCGCGACCCGTGCGCGGCATGCGCACCCCAGCCGAGCAGCCGCTCCACGAAGAACGACGGCGACAGTGAGATCACCGCGCAGTAGTCCCCACCCTCCCTGATCTCGGCCCAGGTCTCCCGGATCCCCATCAGCCACGGCGCCCCCTCGAAGGCGGCTGTGACCTGCGAGTCCGTGAGGTCCGCCCAGAGCGCGTGCACGCGGACGGCGTACTGCGGCGAGTCGATCCGCTGCGCGACGAAGTCCCGTTCCAGCTCGGCGATCTCCGCTTCCAGGCCGAGCTGGCGCGAGATTTCGACGGGGGCCGCTGTGCCGTGCAGCAGCGTTCCGTCCAGGTCGAACAGGTGAAGGCGTGCCATGTACGCCGAGGCTAGTACCCGCGGTTACTCCCGCTGTCAGACGCCCCCGACCACCGCTCCCG
The DNA here is from genome assembly GCF_014649775.1 of Streptomyces longisporoflavus. Lineage (GTDB taxonomy): Bacteria > Actinomycetota > Actinomycetes > Streptomycetales > Streptomycetaceae > Streptomyces > Streptomyces longisporoflavus. The sequence continues at coordinate 176,713 of NZ_BMTR01000010.1, forward strand.
GCACCGTGTTTCACGTGAAACTAAGCCGCCCCGCTCGCCGGGCCACCCTCGTCGTCCATGTCACTGCCGCCGCAGGCTGGCTCGGGCTTACGCTCGGGCTGCTCGCGCTCGCCTTCGCGGCCATCACCACGGGTTCCGCCGCGACCACCGAAGCCGCCGTCCGCTCCATGAAGCTCTTCGCGGACTGGCTGGTGATCCCGATCGCCCTGTCCACGCTGCTGAGCGGCCTCGTCCTGTCTCTCGGAACTCCTTGGGGCCTCGCCAGGCATCGCTGGGTCTACGCGAAGTTCTGGCTGACCTTGGCCACCACCGCCGCGTCGGCCTTCGCGCTGCGTCCAGGCCTCAACGACACCATGGCAGCCGTGTCCGCGGGCTCCCCCGTGACGGACCCGAGCGGCCTGATCGCCGGACCCGTGGTCTCCCTGAGCGCCTACCTCTTCATGACGGTCATCTCGGTGCTCAAGCCGTGGGGTCTCACCCGTCGTGGTCAGAAGCAACGTGACCAAATGAAGCGTGACCAAAAGAAGCGTGCCTCTACCCACAAACCGGTGGACGCCAAGGTCATGCGTCAGACAGCCTGAGCAGAGTGTCGACACCTACCCTCTCCACGCTGCCCATCCGCCGACTGTCCCTCCGTGATCTCACCGCCTGCGCCGACCTTTCGGAGGACCGCGGCTGGCCACGCGAGGACCATAAATGGGGGCTGCTGCTCTCGGCCGGTACGGGCTACGGCATCGACGACCCCGAGGCCGGCGGCCTCATCGCCGCGTGCGTGGTGACCCAGTACGGACCGCAGGAGCGCCCCGGCCTCGGAGCCATCGGCATGGTCCTTGTCGCCGAGCGGTACGCCCGCAAGGGCCTGGGCCGTCGCCTGATGCGGTACGTCGTCGAAGGCGCGGGCACCACCCCGCTCGCCCTCCATGCGACGCCGAACGGCCGCCCCCTGTACGAGCAACTCGGCTTCAAGACCACCGGCCGCGCCGAAATGGTCCGCGGCAGGTTCACTCCCGGAGGCCCGTTGCCCGATGGCGCCACCCGTCCGGCGACCGCGGAGGACCTGTCCGCGATCGTGCGTCTCGACACCGAGGTCTTCGGTCTCGACCGCACGCACGTACTCACCCGGCTTCCTGCCTTCGTCGACCAGCTGAGAGTCGCGGAGGCGGACGGCACGATCACCGGCTACGCAGGCGCCTGGCCGAACATGGAGACCCATGTCATCGGTCCCCTGATCGCCCCGGACACCGAGACGGCGAAGGCCTTGATCGCCTCGCTTGCCGCAGGCTCCGACCGACCGCTGCGCACCGACATCGACGTACGCCATGAAGAGCTGCTCGCCTGGGTGAAGGAGCGCGGCCTGGAGCCGATCGCCTTCAACGACGTGATGACGTATGGCATCCCCGGACTGCCCGGTGACTGGACCCGTCGTTTCGCGCCGCTGACGGTCGCGGCCGGCTGACCGCGGGCAGAAGCCCGCTGCCGCACAGAGGCCCGCCCCCAAGCGCCGGAGGTATACCGGTGCGTGCGGGCGGGCCTTCGTCATGTTTCGCGCGGTGAAGTACTACGCGAGAGCCTCCACTGCCGCGACGGCGAAGCCGTGGTCCTGCTCGGGCGCTCCACCGCCGACGCCGATGGCGCCGATCAGACGTCCGTCACGGTGGACCGGGACGCCGCCCGCGATGAAGAGCAACGGGCGGTCGAGAGCGGTGGGCAGAGTGTGGAAGGGGCCGTCGGGCTTGACCAGGTCGACGAGGTCGGCGGTCGGTGCGTTGAGCTGGAGAGCTGTGTACGCCTTGCGGGTGCTGGTCTCACCGGAGATCAGCACGGCCCGGTCATCACGCCGGAAGGCGAGCAGGTGGCCGCCCGCGTCGAGGACGGTGACGCTGACCGTGACGTCGGCCGCCTCGGCCGCACGGTGGGCCGCGGTGACGAGCGCCTCGGCGTCCTGGATGGTCAGCGGGGCAACGGCGGGGGTGGTGGTGCTCATGGTGGTGCTCCTTGTGCGGTGGTGCCTCGTCCGGCGGTGTCTGGCCGGACGTTCGGGAGGGGGTCAGTGGTGGACGGGCAGTGCCTGCTCGACGGGGGTCGCGCCCGTGACGACCAGGCTGGGAGCGGACGAGCGGCGCTCCAGGACGGCCGAGAGGACGGCCAGGACGAGCGCGGAGCCCGCGAGGACAGCGCCCACCCAGTTCGGGGCGGTGTAGCCGAGCCCCGCGGAGATCACGAGGCCGCCGAGCCAGGCCGAGAGCGCGTTGCCGAGGTTGAAGGCGCCGATGTTCATGGCCGAGGCGAGCGTGGGCGCGCCGGAGGCCTGGTCGAGCACCCGCTTCTGCAGCGGCGGCACGGTGGCGAAGCCCAGGGCGCCGATCAGCGTGATGGTCACGGCTGCCGCGATCTTGTTGTGGGCGGTCAGGGTGAAGAGGGCGAGCACGACGGCCAGTGCGCCCAGCGAGATGTAGAGCAGCGGCATCAGGGCGCGGTCAGCGAACTTTCCGCCGATCAGGTTGCCGGCGACCATGCCGAGGCCGAAGAGGACGAGCAGCCAGGTCACGGAGGAGTCCGCGTAACCGGCGACGTCCGTCATCATCGGCGCGAGGTAGGTGACGGCGGCGAAGACACCGCCGAAGCCCAGGATGGTCATCGCCATGGCGAGCAGGACCTGCACGTTACGGAACGCGGCCAGCTCATGGCGCAGCCGTACGCCCTCCGGCTTGGGAAGGTCCGGTACGAGCTTCGCGATACCGGCCAGGCCGATGACGCCGAGTCCGGCGACGATCGCGAAGGTGGTGCGCCAGCCGAGGGTCTGCCCGACAAGCGTGCCGAGCGGCACGCCGACCACATTGGCCACGGTCAGGCCCGTGAACATCATGGCGATGGCTCCCGCCTTCTTCTCCGGCGCCACCAGTTCGGCCGCGACGACCGAGCCGATGCCGAAGAAGGCGCCGTGGGCGAGCGAGGCGACGACCCGACCCGCCAGCATGACGCCGAAGACCGGGGCCACGGCGGAGAGCAGGTTGCCCGCGATGAACAGGCCCATGAGCAGCATCAGCATGTGCTTGCGGGAGATGCGGGTGCCGAGAACCGTCATCAGGGGAGCGCCGAGTACGACGCCGAGTGCGTAGCCGGTCACCAGGAGACCGGCTGTGGGGATGGAGACGCCGAAGTCACCTGCGACCTCAGGGAGCAGTCCCATGATCACGAACTCTGTGGTCCCGATTCCGAAGGCCCCGATCGCGAGGGCCAATAGCGCGAGAGGCATGGTTCTACCTTCCAAGACGATTGCAGGTGCGCTTAGCTTGCGTCCACAATAGTTGCATACGCGGGTTACTTGCAACCGCCGGATATTGCACAGGTGGACTACCCTGGTCGTCAGTAGCTCCGGGACGGAGGAACAAGAGCCATGACAGCGACGGACCCCGCACTGACCGCCCTTGCGCAGGGCTGGTGCGCGCTCTCCCTGCTCCACGGGAAGATCGAGACCCACATCGAGCGCGCCCTGCAGGCCAAGCACGACCTGAGCGTGCGCGAGTACTCCCTGCTCGATGTGCTCAGCCGTCAGCACGACGGCGAGGGTGGCCATCTGCAGATGAAGCAGGTCGCCGACGCCGTCGTGCTCAGCCAGAGCGCCACCACGCGCCTGGTCACCCGGCTCGAGGACCGCGGGCTGCTCTCCCGCTACCTGTGCCCCACCGACCGCCGCGGCATCTACACGGACGTCAGCGAGTCGGGCGCCGCGCTCCTGGCCGAAGCACGTCCCACCAACGACGCCGCACTGCGCGAGGCGCTGGACGAAGCAGCACTGAACCCGGAGCTCACGCCGCTGGTCAGGGCAGTGGAAGCGGTGCGCGTACCGGCGTAGGACGCCCGTGGAAGCGGTGCGCGTACCCGCGTAGGACGCCCGTGGAAGCGGGGTGCGTACCCGCGCAGCGCGTCTCCAGCAGCGGTGCGCGTCTCCAGCAGCGGTGCGCGTCTCCAGCAGCGGTGCGCGTAACTGCGTAGGGCGTTCTCCAGCAGCGGAGCGAAACCGCGCTGGGCGTCCCGTGGGCGCAGTGTTCCGCCCGGGAAGCCGGCGGCTGCATAGGCTGCCCTCATGGGAGATCTTGAGATACGCCCGGCCATCGCCGACGACATCCCCGCCATCGTGGAAATGCTCGCCGACGACCCCCTGGGCAGCACGCGCGAGTCGCCGGACGACCTCACCCCGTACCTCGCCGCGTACGAGCGCCTTGCCGGAGACCCGAACCAGCACGTGGTCGTCGCCGTGCGCGAGGGACGCGTCGTCGGAACGCTTCAGCTCACGATCGTTCCGGGCCTGTCCCGGAAGGGGGCGACGCGGTCGATCATCGAAGGCGTACGCGTCCACGCCGACGAACGCGGCAGCGGCCTCGGTACCCGTTTCATCGAATGGGCCGTTGATGAGTCCCGGCGCCAGAACTGCCAATTGGTGCAGCTGACCTCCGACGCATCCCGCACCGATGCCCACCGTTTCTACGAGCGGCTCGGTTTCACGGCATCGCATGTGGGCTTCAAGCTGCAGCTCTGAAGCTGCCCTTGCCGTGGCATACACACCGGTGGGGCGTCGTGTTTCACGTGAAACACGACGCCCCACCGGTGTGTTCTCAACAGCTCTGGACGTCCTCCGCTGTTCTCAGCGGGAAAGCCCTCGCCACCCCTCCGGGTCAACGCCGCCCGGCACGGGAGCCTCCGCGTCGTACGGCTCCCGCGTGAAGAAGAACGAGCCCAGGTCGAGGTGGCTCACCGACTTGTCGGGGCGACGCACCACTCGCAGCTGCTCCCCGGCGAAGTAGCCGTCGCGCCCGGTCCAGGTGCCGTCCCCGTTCGGCCGGAACCACGACCCGCGGCCCCAGCCCGTGAGGGGCGCAAGCTCGAGCGCCCCGTCGGCCTTCGGTCGCACCACGTAAGTGCTCGTCCCCCAGTACCAGGGCCCGGCAAGCTCCAGGAGCGCCGCGTCCAGCTCGGGCAGGGGCCGCCATGCCGCGGGGATGCGCGGCTCGGCCTCGGCGACGGTCTTCAGGAGGTCGAAGGCCAGCGCCGTCACGGCGGGTCCGGACGTGCAGTTGGTCAGCGTGACCGCCACCAGGCCGTCCTCCTCGCTCGCCCACAGGCCGGCCATGAAGCCGGGCAATGAGCCCCCGTGCCCGACGAGGGTGCGTCCGTCCCCGCGGATCAGCTGCGTGCCCAGGCCGTACGTCACGTTCCAGTCCCCCGGCAGCGGGGGCGACGCAGGAACCCGCATCTCCCGTACAGAGTCCGCGGACAGAATTCGCTTGTCGCCCTCCAGGAGGAAGGCGCCGAAGCGCGCCAGATCCGCCGTCGTGGACCACAGCTGCCCGGCCGGTGCCATGAGGCCCAGGTCCTCGGCCGGCTCGGGCATCATCACGTCCGCCCACGGATGGACGGCCCAGCCTCCCGCGTGCGGCGCCTGTGGCTGCGCGCTCGTACGGTCCAAGCCCAGCGGCTCCAGGATCTCGCGGCGCAACACGGCTTCCCACGAGTCGCCCCGAAGCGCCTCGATCAGCGAACCGAGCAACGTGTAGCCGGGGTTGGAATAGTGGAAACGCCGACCGGTGGCGTGCTTGAAGGGGTGTTCGCCGAGTACGTCCCCGAGCTCGGGGCGCTGCGCACCCGGCGTGCGCTCCCACCACTCGCCGGGCGTCTCGGCCGCCAACCCGCTGGTGTGCGCGAGAAGTTCCGCGATGGTGACGTCCCCCGCGGCCGTTCCCGGAAGGTGCTTCTCCAAGGGGTCGGAGAGGTCGAGGGCGCCCTCGTCGCGCAGCCGCATCACCAGCACGGCGGTGAAGGTCTTGGTGATCGAGCCGATGCGGTACTGCACGTTCTCGTCCGGTGCGTGCCCCTCGACGCAGGTGCGCCCCGCTGTCCACACCAGCTCGCCGTCCCTGAGCACCGAGGCGACGAGCGAAGGCGCTCGTCCCTCCGCCTGCGCGGTGGCGACGCGGTGCAGCAGGGATCGGCGGGTGGCGGGCAGCAGTTCTTCACGGGGAGATGTCATGGCCCCTAGTCCACCCGCGCGGAAGCCGGGAGTCGAGCGAATTCCTCCTGGCGTCCCTACGCGGAACGCGTACCCGTGGCCTTGAAGAACGTGTAGTGGAAGGTCCCGTCGTCGTCCGCGGTCCTGCGCAGATCGGCGATCCCGCGGTCCCAGTCGGCCTCGGTCATCAGGCCTGCGGCCAGCGCGTCGTTCCTGACGGATTCGATCATGGCGATGAACGTGCTGCGGGTGAAGCCGTCGACCAGCTCGGGCCGGGTCCTGTCCGCGTAGGCGGTGCACGGCCGCACGCTGACGTCTTCGTATCCGGCCTGTGCGAGGAGCGGCTGCAACTGACGCCCGAGCAGGGAGTTTCCACCGCCGTCGGCCTGTAGCCTGACCAGGCAGTCGATCGCCGCACGGGCGTAGGCACTGTCGGGGTGGAAGAAGGCCGAACCGTGGTCCCCCTCGATGACGGTGATGGTGCCGCCGGGCCGCAGCAGCCGCCGCAGTGCGGCGAGCGCCTGCTGAGCCGCCGCAAGATGCTCCAGGACGAAGCACACGAAGATGTGGTCGAACTCGGCATCAGGGAAGGGGAGAGCGAAGAGGTCGGCACGGCACCACCGCACGTGTGCGTCGGGCGCGTGTGCCGTGACGCGGGCGCGGGCTTTCGCCAGTGAGTCCGCCGACCGGTCCACGGCCACGAAGTGCGCATCGGGACTGGAGTCGACCAGGTGGGCGGTCTGGGCGCCGACCCCGCAACCGACCTCCAGGACCCGGCTTCCCGCGGGATACGCCGTGCCGCCGTGGAGCAGCGCGGCGAGTGTGTCTGCCTGGTCCTCCAGCCTGCTTGCTTCACGGCGCGAGTATCCGTGTACGTAGTCAACTGCCGTCCGAGCGATGGGTTCTCGCGCCGGAATGGTGGTGTCGGCGGGTGGGACTGCTGCTGTCTGCATGACTTCACCCTGCTGTCACTATGGCCCGGTGAACAGGTCCAATGACCATGCTGCCGACCGGTCCATAACTCGCGGGGCGGCACGCGCAGCCAACGGGACAGACTCCGCGTCCGGCTCTCCAGCCGTCTCTCTGTTCGGCTCTCAGTCGGGCTCCCTCTCCGACTCTCCATCGGGCCCTCCGTATGGCTCCGCCTCCGGCCCCGGAACGTACGAGACACCCGCCGGCGCGGACTTCCTCCAACTGCGCATCGACGAGGCACCGCCGGGCGGCCGCGCGGACTGGCTGGCCCGGCGCCTTCGCCTCGCCATAGCGGACGGCCGTCTGCCGGTGGGCAGCAGGCTTCCGGCGACCCGGGTCCTGGCAGGCGAACTCCGCGTGTCCCGAGGAATGATCACCGAGGCCTACCAACGCCTGAGCGAGGACGGACACGTCGAAGGACGCGGAAGGAACGGCACCGTGGTGGTCGCCGCACCGGCGAAGGCCCGGCCCGCCGCTTCCACGGCCCGGCCTCCGTCTCCGTCTCCGGGCTCCCTGTTTGCCGCCGCGCCCGGCACGGACATCTTCGACGCCCTGCGGGGCACTCCGGCCCGCATCGACTTCTCACCCGGCGTGCCCGACCTCACCGCGTTCCCCCGCACCGCGTGGCTGCGCGCCGAGCGCACCGTACTCAGAGAGCTTTCGGCGTCCGCCTTCGGCTACGGGGACCCGCGCGGGGCGCCCGCGCTACGCATCGCCGTCGCCGACTGGCTGGCCCGCAACCGGGGCATCCCTGCCGACCCGGGCGACGTCGTCATCGCCTCCGGCACAGCCCAGACCCTCACCCTGCTAGGCCGGGTGCTGCACGACGACGGCATCCGTGCGGTGGCCGTCGAGGACCCCGGCTCGCTCGGCGCCCGCCAGCATCTGCGCAACAGCGGCCTCGCCACTCCACCGGTGCCGGTCGACACGGACGGCGTCCGCGTCGACGAACTGCGTGCCATGGACGCCTCCGCGGCCCTGCTGACTCCGGCGCATCAGTTCCCTACCGGGGTGGTGCTCGGCGGCGAACGGCGACGTGACCTGATGAGCTGGGCCACCGAACGCGACGGACTGATCATCGAGGACGACTACGACGCCGAGCACCGCTACGACCGCGCTCCCGTCCCCGCCCTGCGTTCCCTGCTCGCCGAGCACGTCTGCTACGCCGGGAGCGTGTCCAAGCTCCTTGCTCCCGCCCTGCGCATCGGCTGGGTCCTCGCGCCGCCGAAATACCGGGACGCGCTGGTCGCGGCGAAACGCTTCGCCGATCTCGGCAACGCCGTACTGCCCCAACTGGTCCTGGCCCGCCTGATGGAATCGGGAGCCCTGGAACGCCAGCTGCGCCTTCTGCGCGGCCGCCACCGCCGGCGCCGGGACGCGATGATCGCCGCGGTCAGAACCCATCTGCCGAACGCAGTCGTGCACGGCGCCGCGGCGGGCCTGCATCTGACCATCACCTTCGACGCCGACTTCCGCGACACGGACCTCGCGGCGGCTTCCCTGGCCCGCGGTGTGAAGGTCCAGCCCCTGTCCTGGCACAGCCAGCGACCGCACCGCCCCGGCCTGGTGCTCGGCTACGCCGCGCCCACCGCCACCGACATCACCGAGGGCATGGCCATCCTCGGCGAAACCTTCCGGCACCTGCGCCGACGTACTGCCGTGCCTGCTACGTCTGCGCCATGTCCACGAAGCGCGAGTAGTGGCCCTGGAAGGCGACAGTGATCGTCGCCGTGGGGCCGTTACGGTGCTTGCCCACGATGATGTCCGCCTCGCCGGCGCGCGGTGACTCCTTCTCGTACGCGTCCTCGCGGTGCAACAGGATCACCATGTCCGCGTCCTGCTCGATCGAGCCGGATTCACGGAGGTCGGAGACCTGGGGCTTCTTGTCCGTGCGCTGCTCGGGACCACGGTTCAGCTGGGAGAGCGCGATGACCGGGACTTCGAGCTCCTTGGCGAGCAGCTTCAGGTTTCGCGACATGTCCGAGACTTCCTGCTGGCGGCTCTCGGCGCGCTTGGAACCACCGGACTGCATCAGCTGCAGATAGTCGATGATCACCATCTTGATGTCACTGCGCTGCTTGAGACGACGGCATTTCGCGCGGATCTCCATCATCGACAGGTTCGGGGAGTCGTCGATGTAGAGCGGAGCCGCCGAGACTTCGGGCATCCGTCGTGCGAGCCGCGTCCAGTCCTCGTCCGTCATCGTGCCGGAGCGCATGTGGTGCAGCGCCACCCGTGCCTCCGCGGACAGCAGACGCATCGCGATCTCGTTGCGCCCCATTTCCAGGGAGAAGATGACGCTGGGCAGGTTGTGCTTGATGGACGCGGCGCGCGCGAAGTCGAGCGCGAGCGTGGACTTACCCATGGCGGGACGGGCGGCGATGACGATCATCTGGCCGGGGTGCAGGCCGTTCGTCAGCGAGTCGAAGTCGGTGAAGCCCGTGGGCACACCGGTCATCTCGCCGCTGCGCGAACCGATCGCCTCGATCTCGTCGAGGGCGCCCTCCATGATGTCACCGAGCGGAAGATAGTCCTCGCTGGTGCGCTGCTCGGTCACCGCGTAGATCTCGGCCTGGGCGCTGTTGACGATCTCGTCGACGTCGCCGTCGGCCGCGTATCCCATCTGGGTGATGCGTGTGCCCGCCTCGACGAGGCGGCGCAGGACCGCCCGCTCGTGGACGATCTCCGCGTAGTACTCGGCGTTCGCCGCCGTCGGCACTGTCTGCACCAGCGTGTGCAGATACGAGGCCCCGCCCACCTTGGTGATCTCGCCGCGCTTGGTGAGTTCGGCGGCGGCGGTGATCGGGTCGGCCGGCTCGCCCTTGGCGTACAGGTCGAGAATCGCCGTGAAGATCGTCTCGTGCGCCGGGCGGTAGAAGTCGTGGCCCTTGAGCACCTCGACCACATCGGCGATGGCGTCCTTGGAGAGCAGCATTCCGCCGAGCACCGACTGCTCCGCGTCGAGATCTTGCGGCGGTACGCGTTCGAAAGCGGTGCCTCCGCCGTCCCAGCCACCTTCCCGGCCGCGGTCGTGCTGCTCGTCTCGGTTCCTGCCTCCGTCCCGGCGCTGACGGGAGGCGGGCAGACGGTCACTGGGACCGCTGTCGGCCCAGGGGTCGTCCAAGGGCTCGGAAATACTCACCGGGCCACCTCCCTCACGTCCGCCGAGCGGACCTCGCCGTGCCCTTCTTTCTTACGGCACGACACTGACAAATGAGCGGCCCAACTCCGGTTCTGACGCGTCGGTTTTACGGGCTTTCCGAGGTCGGATCACGAGGGGGGCGCCGCATAACGGTAGGCCCGCGGCCACCGTCAGCCAATCTGGTTATCCACAGGCGGTGTGGATGACGGGCGCGTTGCTGTGGAGAACTCCGCCAAACCTGTGTACGGCTCGGTGGACAGGCCTGTGAACAAGCACTCAGCGTTCTAGAGAAACCCACCCTGACCTGCGTCTTTCCCGTCCACTGGCTGTGCAGAAGAAAAACTTTCCCCACCGGCCCAAGATCCTGCCGAACAGCGCTCCCGAGTGTGCGCCGCTCGGCCATGAGTAAGGGTCTTTTGAGCGTTGCATCTCTTACCTGTGGAAGATTAGATTGGTGCCCATGACACAGGCTCCCGCGGCGACCAAGGCCGCTCGGCGACAGCATGACCGAGAGATCATCGCCCTCGCCGTTCCCGCCTTCGGCGCACTCGTCGCCGAGCCTCTCTTCGTGATGGCCGACAGTGCCATCGTGGGCCATCTCGGCACCGCGCAGCTTGCCGGTCTCGGCGTCGCCTCGGCGCTCCTCACCACCGCCGTGAGCATCTTCGTCTTCCTCGCCTACGCGACCACTGCCGCCGTCGCCCGCCGAGTGGGCGCCGGAGATCTCCAGTCCGCCATCCGCCAGGGCATGGACGGCATCTGGCTCGCCCTGCTCCTGGGCGCCGCGGTCATCGCCGTCGTCCTTCCCACCGCCCCCGCGCTCGTGGAGCTCTTCGGCGCGTCGGACACCGCGGCCCCGTACGCGATCACGTACCTCCGCATCTCCTCGCTCGGCATCCCCGCCATGCTCGTCGTCCTCGCCGCCACCGGTGTGCTGCGCGGTCTACAGGACACGAAGACCCCGCTCTACGTGGCGATCGGCGGCTTCGTCGCCAACGGCCTCCTGAACGTCGGCCTCGTCTACGGCGCCGACCTGGGTATCGCCGGTTCCGCCTGGGGCACCGTCATCGCCCAGTGCGCGATGGCAGCTGTATATCTCTTCGTCGTCGTACGCGGCGCCAGACGCCACGGCGCCTCCCTGCGACCCGACGCCGCCGGCATCAGGGCCTGCGCCCAAGCAGGCGCGCCCCTTCTCGTCCGTACGCTCTCGCTGCGGGCAATCCTCATGATCGCGACCGCGGTGGCCGCACGCCTCGGTGACGCCGACGTGGCCGCCCACCAGATCATCCTGTCCCTGTGGAATCTGACGGCCTTCGCCCTCGACGCCATTGCCATCGCCGGACAAGCGATCATCGGCCGCTATCTCGGTGCGAACGATGCCCGGGGCGCCCGCGACGCCTGCCGACGCATGGTGCAGTGGGGCATCGGCGCGGGGGTCGTGCTCGGTGCGGTGATCGTTCTCGCCCGGCCGCTGTTCATCCCGCTCTTCACCGGCGACTCCGTCGTTCAGGGCGCCGCCCTGCCCGCGCTCGTGGTGGTGGCCATCGCGCAGCCGGTGTGCGGCATCGTCTTCGTACTCGACGGTGTCCTCATGGGAGCGGGCGACGGCCGTTATCTGGCGTGGGCGATGCTGGCCACGCTGGCGGTCTTCGCTCCGGTGGCACTCCTTGTGCCGGTCTTCGGCGGCGGCCTGACCGCTGTCTGGGGAGCGATGACGCTGATGATGGCGATCCGCATGCTGACGCTGTGGCTACGTACGCGCTCCGGGAACTGGATCGTCACCGGCGCCACTCGCTGACGCACACCCGGCTGTTTCACGTGAAACAGCCGCAGCCGCGAAATACGTTGGGCCGCACCCCTGAGGGGTGCGGCCCAACGGTTGTTTCAGCTCTGCCAAGCGAAGTGCTTAGGCGGAGACGACCTCGATGTTGACCTGAGCGGCAACCTCGGGGTGCAGACGCACGGACGTCGCGTGGGCGCCCAGCGTCTTGATCGGCGAGCCCAGCTCGACACGGCGCTTGTCGATCTTCGGGCCACCGGCAGCCTCGATCGCCGAAGCGACGTCAGCCGGGGTGACGGAACCGAAGAGACGACCGGCGTCGCCGGAGCGGACGGCCAGACGGACCTTGACGCCCTCGAGCTTGGCCTTGACCTCGTTGGCCTGCTCGATGGTCGCGATCTCGTGGATCTTGCGAGCACGACGGATCTGCTCGACGTCCTTTTCGCCACCCTTGGTCCAGCGGATCGCAAAGTTCCGCGGGATCAGGTAGTTGCGGGCGTAGCCGTCCTTGACGTCTACGACCTCGCCGGCGGCACCGAGGCCGGAGACCTCGTGGGTGAGGATGATCTTCATTATTCGGTCACCCTTCCCTTATCGCGCGGTGGACGTGTAGGGCAGCAGCGCCATCTCACGGCTGTTCTTCACGGCCGTGGCGACGTCACGCTGGTGCTGCGTGCAGTTGCCGGTCACGCGGCGGGCACGGATCTTGCCGCGGTCGGAAATGAACTTCCGCAGCATGTTCGTGTCCTTGTAGTCCACGTACGTGACCTTGTCCTTGCAGAATGCGCAGACCTTCTTCTTAGGCTTGCGCACAGGCGGCTTCGCCATGGTGTTTCTCCTGTGTGATCAAGAAGTGTGGGAACGGCCCACCCCTGGCCCTGAGGCCTAGAAGGGGGGCTCGTCCGAGTAGCCGCCGCCGGAGCCGCCGGAGCTTCCGCCCCAGCCACCGCCGCCGCCCTGCTGCTGGCCGCCGCCGGCCGGCGCACCGGTCGCCCAGGGGTCGTCGGCGGGAGCACCGCCGCCACCCTGCGGCTGACCGCCACCGGAGCCGCCGCCCCAGTTGCCGCCGCCCTGCTGGCCGCCGCCACCGCCGCCGAATCCGCCGCCGCCCTGGCCACCTCGACCGGTGGTCTTGGTGACCTTGGCCGTAGCGTTCTTCAGGCTGGCGCCGACTTCCTCGACGTCCAGCTCGTAGACCGTGCGCTTGATGCCCTCACGGTCCTCGTAGGACCGCTGCTTCAACCGGCCCTGCACGACGACGCGCATGCCTCGCTGAAGCGACTCCGCGACGTTCTCCGCCGCCTGACGCCAGACCGAGCACGTGAGGAAGAGGCTTTCGCCGTCCTTCCACTCGTTGGTCTGACGGTCGAAGGTGCGGGGAGTGGACGCGACACGGAACTTCGCGACCGCCGCACCGGACGGGGTGAAGCGCAGCTCGGGGTCATCGACAAGATTGCCGACGACCGTGATGACGGTCTCGCCTGCCATGGGGGAACCTCTCGGCGGGTTTGCTGCTGGCTGCTTTTGCTGCTGCTACTCGGATCCCGAGTACCGCTGAGCTGGGAAGCTCAGTGGGTCTCGGGACGGAGGACCTTGGTCCGGAGGACCGACTCGTTCAGGTTCATCTGGCGGTCGAGCTCCTTGACGACCGCAGGCTCGGCCTGCAGGTCGATGACCGAGTAGATGCCCTCGGGCTTCTTCTTGATCTCGTACGAGAGACGACGACGGCCCCAGGTGTCGACCTTCTCGACCTTTCCGTTGCCCTCACGGACGACGGAGAGGAAGTTCTCGATCAACGGGGAGACAGCGCGCTCCTCGAGATCGGGGTCGAGGATGACCATCACTTCGTAGTGACGCATGTGGAACCCACCTCCTTTGGACTCAGCGGCCACGGTCGTTCCGTGGCAGGAGGGTCGTGATGCGTACGCAACGGTATCGGCAGCCACTGACAATCGGGCTTCTCGATCAGCGGGCCGATCGTGAATCCCTGCCAGGGCATGGGCAGACACCGGTGCAGACGGTACACACTACCCGCACCCGGGCTTCCGGTTGAAATCCGGCGGCGGGCGGGGAGAATCTGTACACATCGGGTGTGCATGGCGCTACGATGCGCCGCCTCACGCAGGAGGTGCCCTCATGGCACAGACATTGCGACCGAACACCGCTGGTTCTCTCTTCGCCACGGACGGCAAGGGCCATCCCATGCAGGACGCGCTGCTCGGCGTGACCCTGGTGCTGGGTGTCGTCGCCTTCGTCACGGCGATGTTCCACAACCTCCACCTGCTCAGCTCGTGGGCCGGCCTGGTGGGGATCGCCACGGGTACGTGGGGACATGTCATCTCCGAAACGACTCGCGAGCGCTTCGGCCTGATCCTCGGGCTCGGCGCCTCGGCGGTCGGCTTCTTCCTGGGCATGGCCCACGGCGGCCTCTTCGGCGGGCTCTGGTAACCGCCCCTCGACACCGCTGCCCGGCATAGGCCGGGGGCGTAGGTTCCGTACGCCCAGACGGGGCGCTCTCGGGGCACAGTAGGCTTCGGCGCGAGAGCCGGAGCCCCTGTACCCATGGGGACACACCAGCCCGAGGAGCGCCCCGAATGAGTCTGACCCTGAGGACCATCAGTCGCGAGCAGCATCTGGCGTATATCCAGAGCCTGCCGTCGGCAAGTCATTGCCAGGTCCCGGCATGGGCGGATGTGAAGAGTGAATGGCGTTCGGAGAACCTGGGTTGGTTCGACGACCGGACCGGCGAACTCGTCGGCGCGGGCCTCGTGCTCTACCGGCAGCTGCCCAAGGTGAAGCGCTATCTGGCCTACCTTCCCGAGGGCCCGGTCATCAATTGGTACGCACCGAACCTGGACGACTGGCTGCAGCCGATGCTCGCGCATCTGAAGCGGCAGGGCGCGTTCTCCGTGAAGATGGGCCCGCCGGTCGTCATCCGGCGCTGGGACGCTCCCGCGATCAAGTCGGGCATCCAGAACCCCGAGGTGAAGCGTCTGCGGGACGTGGAGGCCTCGCACATCGAGCCGCGTGCCTTCGAGGTCTCCGACCGGCTGCGGAAGATGGGCTGGCAGCAGGGCGAGGACGGCGGCGCCGGCTTCGGTGACGTACAGCCGCGTTATGTCTTCCAGGTGCCGCTGGCCAATCGCTCCCTGGACGAGGTCCTCAAGGGCTTCAACCAGCTGTGGCGACGCAATATCAAGAAGGCGGAGAAGGCCGGCGTCGAGGTCGTCCAGGGCGGTTACGAAGACCTTGCCGAATGGCAGCGTCTCTACGAGATCACCGCGATCCGCGACAAGTTCCGTCCGCGTCCGCTGGGTTACTTCCAGCAGATGTGGCGGGCCCTCAACTCCGAGGACCCCAACCGCATGCGGCTGTACTTCGCGCGGCACAACGGCGTGAACCTGTCCGCGGCGACGATGCTCGTCGTCGGCGGGCACGTCTGGTACTCCTACGGCGCGTCGGACAACATCGGCCGCGAGGTCAGGCCCTCGAACGCGATGCAGTGGCGGATGCTCCGGGACGCCTACGCGCTCGGCGCCACCGTCTATGACCTGCGGGGTATCTCCGACTCACTGGACGAGACGGACCACCTGTTCGGTCTGATCCAGTTCAAGGTGGGAACGGGTGGAGAGGCCGTCGAGTACATCGGCGAGTGGGACTTCCCGCTCAACAAGCTGCTCCACAAGGCCCTCGACATTTACATGTCGCGCCGCTGACCGCGCTGACCCGGCACAATTCACTGAGCCACAAATAGTCTTCATACCTCTGATACACCGCAGCCACGAGAAAGGTTCCGGGATCCGGCCATGGCGCTCACGCTCTATGTCGACACCGCGCGCTGGCGGGCACACCACAAGCACGTGCTGGAGCAGTTCCCGGGAATCGTCCCGGTCTGCAAGGGCAACGGCTACGGCTTCGGCCATGAGCGCCTCGCGGAGGAAGCGACCCGCTTCGGCTCCGACGTCCTCGCCGTCGGCACCACGTACGAAGCCGCCCGGATCAAGGACTGGTTCAGCGGCGATCTGCTGGTCCTGACCCCGTTCCGGCGGGGCGAGGAGCCGGTGCCGCTGCCCGACCGCGTCATCCGCTCCGTGTCGTCCCTGGACGGCGTACACGGCCTCGTGGGCGCCCGCGTCGTCATCGAGGTCATGTCCTCGATGAAGCGGCACGGCGTGAGCGAGCAGGAGCTCTCACAGCTGCACGCGGCCATCGAGGACGTACGGCTCGAAGGCTTCGCGATCCACCTGCCGCTGGACCGCACCGACGGCTCGGACGCCGTCGAGGAGGTCATCGGCTGGATGGACCGGCTGCGTGCCGCCCGCCTTCCCCTGCACACGATGTTCGTCAGCCACCTCAAGGCCAATGAACTCGCCCGCCTGCAGCAGCAGTTCCCCCAGACCCGCTTCCGCGCGCGCATCGGCACGCATCTGTGGCTGGGGGACCACGAGGCCACGGAGTACCGCGGCGCCGTCCTGGACGTCACTCAGGTGGCCAAGGGCGACCGCTTCGGCTACCGCCAGCAGAAGGTCGCCTCCGACGGATGGCTGGTCGTCGTCGCGGGCGGTACGTCGCACGGCGTCGGCCTGGAGGCGCCGAAGGCGCTGCACGGCATGGTGCCGCGCGCCAAGGGCGTGGCCCGCGCGGGCCTCGCAACGGTCAACCGCAACCTGTCGCCGTTCGTCTGGGGCGGCAAGCAGCGGTGGTTCGCGGAGCCGCCGCACATGCAGGTCTCCATCCTCTTCGTGCCCTCGGACGCGCCCGAGCCGAAGGTGGGCGAGGAGCTGGTGGCCCATCTGCGGCACACCACCACCCAGTTCGACCGCATCGTCGACCGCTGATCGCGGCCGGATCGGACACAGGCCGAAGGGCCGGGAGCGACAACCGTCGCGCCCGGCCCTTCGGTCTTCCCTCGCCGCCTTCGCGGCCTGTTCGCTCAGGGTGAAACGTCGGTCGGCGTCGCTCCCCACCGCACCGGTGCGGCCTCGGTGGAGTGTGCCGCGTGCCGCGGTGGGCGAGCCGCCTGCCCGAGGACGAAGACGTCCCGCGCACCGTCCAGAACGCCCCCTGAGGGGTCATCGTCGCCGGATCGCCGTACGGGGTCTCTCTCCGGCATCAGGATGTCGCGCACGACCACGGCGCACAGGTACAGCGTCCCCAGCAGGTGGACCGCGATGGCGAGCTGATAGCCCTCGGTCGGCAGACCCTTGTGGGCGTCTCCGCTCGTCGTGTACGCGAGGTACAGCCAGATCCCCAGGAAGTACGCGACCTCGCACGCCTGCCAGATGAGGAAGTCACGCCAGCGCGGCCGGGCGAGCGCGGCGAGGGGGATCAGCCACAGGACGTACTGCGGCGAGTAGACCTTGTTGGTGAGGATGAACGCGGCAACCACCAGGAAGGCGAGTTGCGCGAAGCGCGGACGGCGCGGCGCTGTCAGGCCCAGCGCGCCGACGCCGAGGCAGGCGAGGAGCATCAGCGCCGTCGCCAGGGTGTTGACCGTGTCCGTGGACAGCGGGTCGTCCATGCGCTGGGAGAGGATCAACCAGAACGAGCCGAAGTCGACGCCCCGCTCCTGGCTGAAGGTGTAGAACTTCGCCCAGCCCTCGCGGATGTGGAAACCCGTCGCGTCGTGCGTGATCATGACGGGCAGGTTCACCACCAGCCAGGCGCCGACCGCGGCCCCCGCTGTCGTGAAGAAGGCCCGCCAGCGCCCCGCCCGCCAGCACAGGATGAGCAGCGGCCCCAGGAGCAGCGCCGGGTACAGCTTCGCGGCGGTCGCCAGGCCGAGCAGGACTCCCGCGGAGAGCGTCCCCCCGCGGGCCCACATCAGCATCGCGGCGGCCGTGAGAGCGACGGCGAACAGATCCCAGTTGATGGTGGCGGTCAACGCGAAGGCCGGCGCCAGGGCGACCATCAGGCCGTCCCAGGGACGGCGGCGGTGGGTGCGGGCGACACAGACGGCGATGACCGCCGTGCAGGCCATGAGCATCCCCGCGTTGACCATCCAGTAGAACTTCTCCTGGTGCTGGATGCTGCCGCTGCCCGGCGTCAGCCAGGAGGCCACCTCCATGAACACGCCGGTGAGCACCGGGTACTCCAGGTACTCCATGTCGCCCGGCAGCTTGTCGAAGTAGGGCACGAGCCCGTCGGCAAAGCCTCGCCCCTGGTAGAGGTGCGGGATGTCGGAGTAACAGGCATGCGTGTACTGCGAGCTCGCGCCCTGGAACCAGGCGCCGTCGTAGCACGGCAGCTTCTGCACCATGCCGAGCGCGAACATTCCGATGGCAATGAGCGCAATGACGCGTACGGGAGTCCACCACGTCGCCGCGTACAGCACTCTGCGACCGATGGGACCACCGATCAGCTCGCTGCCGGCTGCGGCGACCTCATCCTCCTTGGTCGGACGTACGGGGTCCGGCTGTTGTGCACTAGTGGTCTTGTGCACGCTCGTGCGCGTCGTCTCTGCACTGGGCATGCCGCACATCCTGCCGTACGCACCTGAGAACACGGAGAGGGCCGCCACACCGGTGCGGTGTGGCGGCCCTCATCAACCCTCATCGGCATTCCCCGGCGCATGTTTCACGTGAAACCGTACGTTTCACGTGAAACACCCGCGCGGAGAAACTCCATCAGCCTGACGATCCGCGGATGAAGCCTCCGTCGTCTCCACCGTTCTGGCCCGGCGGATCAGGCGTGGCCGGTGGCGACTCCCCGCCTGTACTGCCGTCGGTGTCCCCGCCCTCCGACGCACCACCGTTGTTGTTGCACTGCCAGTCCCAGTCGGAGCAGGACTCGCTGGGGCTGGGGCTCCCTGAAGGACTCGGGGAGGGCCCGGTGTCCGAGGGGGTCGGCGAAGGCGACTTCTCCGGCTCCTCGGTCTTCGACGGGGTCGGGCTCGGGGCCGGCGGCGGGGTCTCACCCACGACCGTACCGATCTCCTGCGGCACGGGGAAGTTCATCACGGGCTCGCCCTTGAGGGCCTTCTCCATGTAGTCCTTCCAGATCTCCGCCGGGAACGAGGCGCCGTGGATCTTCTTCTGACCACCCGTGCCGAACATCTCCAGGAACTCCCGCTTCTTGTTCCCTTCGTTGTCGTCGAGGCGGTACATGCTGATCGCGGTCGACAGCTGCGGGGTGTACCCGACGAACCAAGCCGACTTGTTGCCGTCGGTCGTACCGGTCTTGCCCGCGACCTGGCGACCGCTCAGCTTGGCCGAGGTGCCCGTGCCCTTGTCGACGACGGTACGGAGCACGTCGGTGACGTTGTCGGCGACCTCCTCGTCGAAGGCCCGCTTGGTCTGCGTCTCGTGCCGGTAGACAGTGTCGCCCTCGTGCTCGACTTCCTTCACCGAATACGGCTCGTTCTGCTTGCCGCTGGTCGCGAAGGTGGAGTACGCACCGGCCATCCGGATCGCGCTCGGGGAAGACGTACCGAGCGAGAAGGACGGGTAATTGGAGGAGGCCAGGCTGTTCTCCTTGATGCCGGCGTCGATGGCCGCCGACTTCACCTTGTCCAGACCGACGTCCATGCCCAGCTGTACGTAGGCCGAGTTGACCGACTCCCGCATCGCCTCGCGGAGATCAATCTGATAGGTCGGCGGGTTGTAGTCCGCACCACCATCGTTGGTCTGCAGCCACTCCTTGCCGTTCTTGTCCTTCCAGATACTGCCGTCATAGTTCTGGATCTTGAGCTTGTTCTTGCCGCTGTAGAGGCTCTTGGGGTTGACGATGGTGCGCTGGCCCTCGTCCTGGTCCGGCAACCCGTCCGGGTCGCGCGTTCCGTCCTTGAACGCCGCCGCGAGGACGAAGGGCTTGAACGTCGAACCGACCTGCGCACCGGTCTGGTCCGCGTTGTTGGTGAAGTGCTTGGTCGCGTCCTCACCGCCGTAGATGGCCTCGATCGCGCCGTCCTTGGGATTCACGGACGCGCCACCGAACTGGACGTGAGTGTCCTTATCCGGCCGCAGCTTGCGGTTGAGGTTCGCCTTACGGACCTTGGCCACAGACTTCTCGAGCTTCTCGACCTTCGCCCTGTCGAAGGTCGTGTGGATCTCGTAGCCGCCCTGCTGGAGGTCATTGGCCGTGATGCGGCCCTCACTGTTGTTGATCACATACGCCTTGGCCAGGTCGACCAGGTATCCGACCTGCCCGCCCAGCTGAGCGTTGGAGCGAGGGTTCTGCAGCTTCGGGAACTTGGTGTACTTGGCCCGCCTCTCGGCGGTCAGGTGGCCGTCCTTGACCTCCTCGTCGAGGATCCACTTCCACCGCTTCGTGGCCCGCTCGGTGTTGGCCTCCGCGGTTGCCGCGGGGTCGACCGCGGCGGATCCCGCGGGGTCGTAGTACGTGGCGCCCTTGAGTACCGTCGCCAGGAGAGCGCTCTGGCTGGGGTCCAGTTCCTTGGCGTCCACGCCGAAGTAGGCGCGGGCGGCAGCCTGGATACCGTACGCCCCGCGGCCGTAGTAGGCGGTGTTGAGGTACCCCGCCATGATCTCTTCCTTGGAGACCTGCCGGCCGACCTTTATGGAGATGAAGAGCTCTTTGAACTTACGCGTGAACGTCTGCGACTGGTCACCCAGGCGCGCGTTCTTCACGTACTGCTGAGTGATGGTCGAGCCACCCTGGGTCTCTCCGCCCTTGGCCATGTTGACCACGGCACGCGCGATGCCCATGGGGTCGACACCCTTGTCGTCCTCGAACGTCTTGTTCTCGGCCGAGATGACGGCGGTACGCATCTCCTTGGGAATGTCGTCATAGTCGATGATCTGGCGGTTCGTCTCACCACCGGTCGCGACCATCTGCTTGCCGTCGGCCCAGTAATAGACGTTGTTCTGCGCCGTGGCCGCGTCGTCCACCTTCGGCACCCCCACCAGGGCGTACGCGATCCCCGTGACCGCCATCAGGCTTCCGAGGAGCCCGACGAACAGGCCGGTGACCAGACGCCATGACGGCACCCAGCGCCGCAGACCGTCCTTGTCCGCGCGCGGGTAGTCGACGAACCGCTTCTTGCGGGGCTCATGGCCCGTACGTCCTCGGCCGCGGCCGGGCCCATTCGGGCCGCCGCCGCCTCGCCGACCGCCGCCGCGCCCGGCACCGGCCCCGTCGGCTGCTCTGCGGCGGCCGCCGCCGGCACCCACGGAACCACTGCGCTGCGCGGCACGACGGGCCTCGGCACGGCCGCCGTAGGACCGGTCCCCGTCGTCAGGGGCTCCTGATCCGTGCGAGCCGGTTGAGGAAGTGGGCGATCCAGTGGCGCCACGCGGTGCCGCGCGACGACCCGACGACGCGCCTGGGACGCCGCGTCTGGCCGCGGCGCGTCCGCCGCCCTGCGGCTGCGGCGGTTTGCGACGGTGCTCGCTCATCGAACGATTACTCCTCGGGCAGGCGCAGGTATCCGCGCCTGGAAACGGCGGCTGGTTTCCGGTCCCCCCGAAGTACGTATGAGGCCGTCCTGGCACTCATCCGCACTACACCAGGGACAACGACGCCCACAGGTGTCACTTGGTTCCCGGCGGTCTGCATGGCGCACAGACTACGCACCGTCAAAACCCTCTTAGCGCAGAAGTTCACCCCAAATCAGGCAAGTTACTTCCTACGAATCGGTGATGTGACGCCGTTCACCGATTCCCCTCTTGTCTCAACAGGCGGGCCGTTCTATCGTCTCGATGTATCGAGTCGATACATCAGCTCGGCATAAAGACCGTGTCGACAGACGCTGGCAGACGGGAGGCGAAGATGAGCAGGCGCTCCGGCATCCTCGAGTTCGCCGTCCTCGGCTTGCTGCGCGAGTCCCCGATGCACGGCTACGAGCTGCGTAAACGACTCAATACTTCGCTGGGAGTGTTCCGCGCCTTCAGCTACGGGACGCTCTACCCCTGCCTCAAGACGCTGGTCGCCAACGGCTGGTTGATCGAGGAAACGAGCGGCAACCCCGAGGAGGCCCTCGCGGCCCCTCTCTCCGGACGCCGCGCCAAGATCGTCTACCGGCTGACGGCGGAAGGTAAGGAGCACTTCGAGGAACTGCTCTCACAGACCGGCCCCGACGCGTACGAGGACGAACACTTCGCCGCCCGCTTCGCCTTCTTCGGGCAGACATCGCGGGACGTACGCATGCGGGTGCTCGAGGGGCGCCGCAGCCGCCTCGAGGAGCGTCTGGAGAAGATGCGCGCTTCCCTGGCCCGTACCCGGGAGCGCCTGGACGACTACACGCTTGAGCTGCAGCGGCACGGAATGGAGTCCGTGGAGCGCGAAGTGCGCTGGCTGAACGAGCTCATCGAGAGCGAGCGAGCGGGACGGGACCAGCAACGGTCCGCCCCGGACAGCTCCGCTCAGCACGACAGCACATCTGGGGAGTCGGGCGGCCTGCCCCGGCGGCGGGACGACATCCCGCCGCCGGATCCGTCCGATGACACCGCCAAGTGAGACCCCGCGATCCGCAGGGTCTCATCCGGAATACACGAATCACACAGGGAGCAACCGGAATGGGTTCGGTTCGCGTAGCCATCGTCGGCGTGGGCAACTGCGCCGCCTCGCTGGTCCAGGGCGTCGAGTACTACAAGGACGCAGACCCGGACGCCAAGGTCCCGGGCCTGATGCACGTCCAGTTCGGCGACTACCACGTCCGTGACGTCGAGTTCGTCGCCGCTTTCGACGTGGACGCCAAGAAGGTCGGCCTCGACCTCTCGGACGCCATCGGCGCCAGCGAGAACAACACCATCAAGATCTGCGACGTGCCGAACAAGGGCGTCAGCGTCCAGCGCGGCCACACCCACGACGGCCTGGGCAAGTACTACCGCCAGACCATCGAGGAGTCCGCCGAGGCCCCCGTCGACGTCGTCCAGGTCCTCAAGGACAAGCAGGTCGACGTCCTCGTCTGCTACCTGCCGGTCGGCTCCGAGGACGCCGCGAAGTTCTACGCGCAGTGCGCCATCGACGCCAAGGTCGCCTTCGTCAACGCCCTTCCGGTCTTCATCGCCGGTACCAAGGAGTGGGCCGACAAGTTCACCGAGGCGGGCGTCCCGATCGTCGGTGACGACATCAAGTCCCAGGTCGGCGCCACCATCACGCACCGCGTGATGGCGAAGCTGTTCGAGGACCGCGGTGTCCGTCTCGAGCGCACCATGCAGCTCAACGTCGGCGGCAACATGGACTTCAAGAACATGTTGGAGCGCGACCGCCTCGAGTCCAAGAAGATCTCGAAGACGCAGGCCGTCACCTCGCAGATCCGCGACCGCGAGCTGGGCGAGAACAACGTCCACATCGGTCCGTCGGACTACGTCGCGTGGCTCGACGACCGCAAGTGGGCGTACGTCCGCCTCGAGGGCCGCGCCTTCGGTGACGTCCCGCTGAACCTCGAGTACAAGCTCGAGGTCTGGGACTCCCCGAACTCCGCCGGTGTCATCATCGACGCCCTGCGTGCCGCGAAGATCGCCAAGGACCGCGGCATCGGCGGCCCGATCCTCTCCGCGTCCTCGTACTTCATGAAGTCCCCGCCGGTGCAGTACTTCGACGACGAGGCGTACGAGAACGTCGAGAAGTTCATCAAGGGCGAGGTCGAGCGCTGAGGCTCGTCCCTTCGAACGGCTGTTGAGGGCCCCTGGGCAATCCGCCCGGGGGCCCTCCTCGTAAGTGAGGGTTGGCCCCATGGCTGTCGTCGGTGACCTGCGCGTACTGCTGCGCCTGCGGGATTTCCGACGCCTGCTCGCCGTCCGGCTGATCTCCCAGGGCGCCGACGGCGTCTACCAGGTGGCCCTCGCCACGTATGTCGTCTTCTCCCCGGAGAAGCAGACTTCGCCGGCCGCGATCGCCTCCGCGATGGCGGTGCTGCTCCTTCCGTACTCCCTGATCGGCCCCTTCGCCGGCGTCCTCCTCGACCGCTGGCCGCGCCGACAGGTTTTTCTCTACGGCAACCTGCTGCGGACCGCTCTCGCCTCAGGGACCGCGGTGCTGATGCTGAGCGGCGTACCGGACTGGCTCTTCTACGCCTCCGCGCTCTGTGTCACGGCCGTCAACCGTTTCGTCCTCGCCGGGCTCTCGGCGGCGCTGCCGCGTGTGGTCGACGACGAGCGCCTGGTCCTTGCCAACTCCCTGTCACCGACTGCGGGGACGCTGGCCGCCACCGTGGGCGGTGGTCTCGCCTTCGTCGTGCGCCTGGTGGGTCCCGACTCGGATGCGGCGGTGGTGCTCCTCGGAGCTGCTCTGTATCTGTGCGCGGCGCTCGCCTCGCTGCGGATGGCGCGTGAGCTGCTGGGTCCGGACCCGGAGGTGGTGCAGCCTCGCCTCGTCGCGGCTTTGTCCGGCACGGCGCGGGATCTGGTGGCCGGGGTGCGGCATCTGTCGCAGAGACGCCCGGCCGCCCGCGCGCTGCTCGCGATGACGTTCATGCGGTTCTGCTACGGCGCCCTGACGGTCATGGTCCTGATGCTCTGCCGGTACGCGTGGTCGTCGTCGGAGTCCGACGGGCTGGCCCTGCTCGGGCTCGCCGTGGGGGCCTCGGGGGCGGGATTCTTCGCTGCGGCCGTGCTGACTCCCTGGGCGGTGAGCCGCCTGACGGCCGGCGGCTGGATCGTCACCTGCGCGGGCGCCGCGGCGATCCTGGTGCCGGCGCTCGCCCTCCCCTTCGCACCGACGCCGCTACTCATCGCCGCGTTCCTGCTGGGGCTGACGACGCAGGGGGCGAAGATCGCCACGGACACGGTGGTGCAGTCGGCGGTGGACGACAACTTCCGTGGCCGGATCTTCTCGGTTTACGACGTCCTGTTCAACGTCGCGTTCGTCGGCGCGGCGGGGGTGGCGGCGCTGATGCTGCCACCTGACGGCCGATCGGTGCCGCTGGTGGTGACGGTGGCCGTTATCTACGCAGCAATTGCTGCCGCTATGGCCAGGTTTGGCGTGCAGTAAGTGTCACATCAGTGACACAGAGCATCTCTGGGCTTCAGAGATGTCCCTGCATCCCTATAACTTACGGACGTCGTATCCGCGCCATTGCGCTTCCGTTCGAGGGGGACCCCCAAGTGACTACTCCGCCCCAGGGCCAGAATCCGTACGGCCAGGGCGTGCAGCCGCACCCCGGGCAGCCGGGCCAGCCCGGCCAGCCCACCGTGCCGCAGCAGCCTTACCCGCCGTACAACCAGGGGGCGCCGGTTCCTCCTCCGGCCGCACCGAGTGGTGGTCGCGGCAAGAAGATCATGCTGCGCATCGGTGGCTTCATAGTCGTCGCCATCCTTATCGCCGTCGGCAAGTGGTACTTGGGCAAGAGCGACGCCGAGACCACCGCCGTCGGTGACTGCCTGCACAACAAGGGCACGCAGTCGCAGCCGGACCTGAAGAACACCGACTGCTCCTCCAGCGACGCCGAGTTCGAGGTCATCGAGAAGTTCGACGACACGAGCAGCGTCAGCAAGTGCGAAGCGGTCAAGGGGACCGAGGTCTCCTACTACCAGACCGGTGGCGGCCACGACGTGGTGCTCTGCCTGAAGAACAAGTAACGGTTACGCAGAAGGGGCGCTGTTTCACGTGAAACAGCGCCCCTTCGCATATCCGGATCCGGTGCGATGTTTCACGTGAAACATCGCACCGTTTCACGCCTCACTCCTGCGCGGCCCACCACTCCTTGAGGGCCGCGATCGCCGCGTCACGCTCCATTGGCCCGTTCTCCAGCCGCAGCTCCAACAGGAACTTGTACGCCTGGCCGATCACCGGACCCGGCCGTACATCCAGGATCTCCATGATCTCGTTGCCGTCGAGGTCCGGGCGGATCGAGTCCAGTTCCTCCTGCTCCTGGAGCCGCGCGATGCGCTCCTCAAGGCCGTCATACGCGCGCGACAGCGCATTGGCCTTGCGCTTGTTGCGCGTCGTGCAGTCGGACCGGGTCAGCTTGTGCAGCCGACCGAGGAGGGGGCCCGCGTCGCGTACGTAACGGCGCACGGCGGAGTCCGTCCACTCACCCGTCCCGTAGCCGTGGAAGCGCAGGTGCAGCTCCACCAGTCGCGAGACGTCCTTGACCAGCTCGTTCGAATACTTCAGCTCCGTCATGCGCTTCTTGGCCATCTTGGCGCCCACCACCTCGTGGTGGTGGAAGGAGACCCGCCCGTCGTCCTCGAAGCGTCGCGTCCGCGGCTTCCCGATGTCGTGGAGCAGCGCCGCGAGCCGCAGCGTCAGGTCCGGGCCGTCCTCCTCCAGCGCCATCGCCTGCTCAAGGACGATCAGCGAGTGGTCGTAGACGTCCTTGTGGCGATGGTGCTCGTCACTCTCCAGACGCAGAGCCGGAAGCTCGGGCAGCACGCGGTCGGCGAGGCCCGTGTCGACAAGTAGAGCAAGTCCCTTCGCCGGGTGCGGCGAGAGGAGCAGCTTGTTCAGTTCGTCGCGGACGCGTTCCGCGGAGACGATGTCGATGCGCTCGGCCATCGCCTTCATCGCGGCGACGACGTCCGGAGCCACCTCGAAGTCCAGCTGCGCGGCGAACCGCGCGGCCCGCATCATCCGCAGCGGATCATCCGAGAAGGATTCCTCGGGGGTGCCAGGAGTGCGCAGGACACGCTCCGCCAGGTCCTCAAGACCGCCGTGCGGGTCGATGAAGTCCTTCTCCGGGAGCGCGACGGCCATCGCGTTGACGGTGAAATCACGGCGTACGAGATCTTCCTCGATGGAGTCGCCGTACGACACCT
The DNA here is from genome assembly GCF_014649775.1 of Streptomyces longisporoflavus. Classification (GTDB taxonomy): domain Bacteria; phylum Actinomycetota; class Actinomycetes; order Streptomycetales; family Streptomycetaceae; genus Streptomyces; species Streptomyces longisporoflavus. Next base: position 203,274 of record NZ_BMTR01000010.1, read on the forward strand.
CGGGCTTGCGCGACGTCCTGTCGTACGCCTCGGACCGGTAGGTCGTGACCTCGATCTGAAAGCGCTGGTCAGCGTCTCCGACGCGGGCGTCCTTCTGGCACCCGACCGTGCCGAAGGCGATCCCGACCTCCCACACCGAGTCCGCCCACGGCCTGACGATCTTCAGTACGTCCTCGGGGCGGGCGTCGGTCGTGAAGTCCAGGTCATTGCCGAGCCGGCCAAGGAGCGCGTCTCTGACCGATCCGCCGACCAGGGCGAGGGAGAACCCGGCCTCCTGGAAACGGCGGGCGAGGTCGTCCGCGACAGGGGACACACGCAGCAGTTCGCTGACCGCGCGGCGCTGCACCTGGCTCAGTGCGCTGGGATTTTCTTCATTGGCGTTCGGCACAACAGAAAAGGGTACGTGCCCCGGACGCCGCCGGCCGCCCGGTTTTCGGCGGGCCGCCGGCGCCGCGCGCCCCTCCCGGCCAGGTCTTCCGATCATGTGGAGCAGTCCGCGGCACTTCGCCACAGCGCACCTCGTTACCATGCGTGGACGCACAACCGACGACCACTGACGACGACGAGGACGGGCAACGCGTGGCCGAGGCGGCAGACTTCCCGGGGACCAGTCCCTCACCTGCCCGCCGGTGGCTGCGGCGTACGGCAGCGTTGCTGGCTGCGGCCCCATTGCTGACCGGCATGCTGCAGCTGTCGGCGGAGCCGACGGCGCACGCCGCGACACCGAGCGCGGCGGCGAGTGCCACTGGTTCGAGAACCGTGGACGTCGCGCTCAACGCGCTCACACCCGCCGCCCCATCGGACGGGGACACCGTCACTGTGCGCGGGACGGTCACCAACGACGGCAAGCAGACGGTGTCGGGAGCCGAGGTCGGGCTGCGCCTGGGGCCGGTCGTGAACGGCCGCAGCGCGATCGACTCCGCCGCCAAGCGCACCGGCTACCAGCCGGGAGCAGACGGCACGGAGGTCGGCGGCAAGTACGTCAAGAAGTTCTCCAAGCTCGCTCCCGGCGTCCCGCAGGACTTCAGCATCTCCGTACCGGTCAAGGCCCTGGACCTCGGCGACGCCGGCGTCTACCAGCTCGGTGTCTCCCTCACGGGCCGGACCACCGCCCAGCCGTGGTCCCAGGTACTCGGCTTCCAGCGGACCTTCCTGCCGTGGCAGCCGGACGCCGCCGACACGAAGACCAGGACGACCTTCCTGTGGCCGCTCATCTCCACCTCGCACCTCACGGCGGAGACCGGCTCGGACGAGCAGCAGACGCCCGTCTTCACGGACGACAACCTGGCCAAGGAGCTCGCCCCGGGCGGTCGCCTCGAGCAGATGCTGTCCAGGGGCAGCGAGCTCGACGTCACCTGGGTAATCGACCCCGACCTGCTGGCCTCGGTCGACCACATGACGCGGAACTACCGGGTGCAGACCGCCGACGGCAAGAGCACCACCGCCGGCAAGCACCAGGCGGTCGCCAAGGAGTGGCTCAACAAGCTCGAGCAGACCGTGAAGGACAAGAAGGTCGTCGCGCTCCCCTTCGCCGATCCCGACCTCGCCTCGCTCGCCCACAACGGCCGGGCTGTGACCGGCTCACTGGGCCAGCTCAAGGACGCCACCGATGTGGGGGCGAAGGCCGTGGAGGTCATCCTCCACGTCAAGCCGCAGTCGGACTTCGCGTGGCCCGTGGACGGCGCCCTCGATCCGTCGATCGTCGATGTCTCCACCTCCGCGGGCGCCCACACGGTGATCGCCCGGAGCGACAGCCTGCGTGAGTCCAGCGGGCTGCCGTACACGCCCAACGCGGCCCGGCCCATCGGCGGCGGCACCACGGCCGTGGTGGCCGACGCCCGACTCTCCACGGCCTTCCAGGGCGACATGACGCAGGCCGAGGACTCCACGCTCGCCGCGCAGGAGTTCCTCTCCCAGAGCCTGATGGTCACGCTGCAGAATCCGGACAAGCAGCGAAGCATCGTCGTCGCCCCGCAGCGCATGCCGTCCGCCAGCCAGGCCCAGACGATGGCGAAGGCACTCACCGCCCTCGACGACGAACGCTGGTCGGAGCCCCAGGGTCTGTCGGCGGCGGCCAAGGCGAAGCCGGACCCGGCAGCCTCGACCCAGGTGCCCTCGGCGCGGTCGTATCCGGCATCGCTGCGCAAGCAGGAGCTGCCGAAGGCGGCCTTCCGGTCCATCCAGAACACCCAGAACAAGCTCGACCGCTTCCAGACGATCCTCAGCGAGCCCGACCGCGTGATCACGCCCTTCGGGCGGGCCATAGATCGCGAGATGTCGACGTCCTGGCGTGGCCGGGCCGGCGAGGCGGGAACATTCCGCCAGAGCGTGGAGACGTACCTGAGCACGCTCGTCGACCAGGTGGCGCTGATCTCGAAGTCGGACGCGAAGCTCTCCGGGCGCAGCGCGACGATCCCGGTGACGGTGCAGAACAACCTCGTCCAGGGCGTCGACCACTTGGTTCTGCGCCTGACGTCGTCGAACCCCACCCGCCTGAAGATCGGCGACAAGGCCTACTGGGAGCAGCCGGTCAAGGTCGCGGGCGGGCACGCCCAGTCGGTGAAGTTCACCACCACGGCCAATGCCAACGGCCCGGTCGAGGTCTATGCCCAGCTCTACACCCAGGACGGCGAGCCGTACGGCGAGGAAGTCCGCTTCGACGTGCAGGTCACCGAGATCACCCTCACCGTGATGCTCGTCATCGCGGGCGGTGTGCTGCTCCTCGTGCTCGCGGGATTCCGGATGTACACCCAGCGCAAGCGGGCCGCCCGTCAGCAGGCAGAGGAGGGACCGGAGGACGGCGACGACGACGAGTCCGGCACGGAGCCCGGTGAGGACGACCCCGAGCAGCCGAGTGACCCGACACCGGACACCGCTCCGGAAAGCGCGGACCCGTCGGACACGGGTGAGAGAGTGGACCGTTGAGCGATGTCGTGGCCGGTGGGCCCGGGGACGATGAGGTGGGGTAATCCATGAACGCGCCGTACGACGGTGACCGTGGCCAGGGGGCCGGCGATGCCGGCCCTCCTGAGGGCGAGCAGGTGCCACCGCAGCCTGCCCCGGACCTGTACCTCCAGGACGCCTACGACCAGGATCCCTACCGGGCACAGGACCTCACCGCCCAGGACCCGGTGACCGAGGCGCTGTACGACCGCGCCGCGCACCCCCCGCCGCCTCCCGGTTACTACCAGGACCCACAGCCGCTCTACGCCCAGCCTCCCTCCCCGCAGCACGCCCCGGACCCCCGCGTGTGGGCCCAGACCCCGGCCCCCGAACCCGAAGGCCCGACCCAGCACCTCCCGTACGGCGACGATGCCCGTACGACGCAGTTCGTGGGCGTCGACGACCTGGTCACCCACTCCGGCGAGGAACGCCACGAGCCGGACGCCTTCGCCCACCTCTTCCGCGACCAGCAGCCCAGTGGCTACCACGAGCAGCACGGCGGCTACCAGCAGGACGGCTACCCCCAGGGCAACGGCTACCAGCAGCAGGGCGGCTACCCCCAGCAGGGCGGCTACCAGCCCTCCGAGCCCCCGATGGTCCCGGCCCCGGCAGCTCCCCCGGCACCCGCCCCGGCCCCCCCGAAGTCGGGCGGCGGCGGACGCGCGACGAGCTTGCTGAAGTCGAGCGCGGTGATGGCAGCGGGGACGCTGGTATCCAGGATCACCGGCTTCGCGCGCACCCTCGTCATGGCCGCGGCCATCGGCGTCGGCACTCTCAACGACTCGTACCAGGTAGCCAACGTCCTTCCGACGATGATCTACGTCCTCGTCGGCGGCGGCGCCCTGAACGCGGTCTTCATCCCGCAGCTCGTACGCGCCATGAAGAACGACGACGACGGAGGCGAGGGCTACGCCAACCGCCTGCTGACGCTCGTCATGGTCCTGCTCGCGGGTGTCACCGTCATCTGTGTGGTGGCCGCGCCGCTGCTTGTGCGCATGATGTCGCCGACGATCGCCGCGGATCCCGTCAAGATGGACGTCACGGTCACGTTCGCGCGCTTCTGCATCCCGACGATGTTCTTCATGGGCGTGCACATCGTGCTCGGCCAGGTCCTCAACGCACGCGGCCGCTTCGGCGCGATGATGTGGACGCCGGTTCTCAACAACATCGTGGTCATCACCACGTTCGCGGCGTTCATCTGGGCCTTCGGCAGCTTCAACGACACTCGCATCGACGCCACCACCATCACTCCCGAAGGCGCCCGCCTGCTGGGTATCGGCACCCTGCTCGGCCTCGCCGTGCAGGCTCTGGCGATGCTCCCGTACCTGCGCGAGGCAGGGTTCAAGATCCGGCTCCGCTTCGACTGGCGTGGCCACGGCCTCGGCAAGGCCGCCCGACTCGCCAAGTGGACGCTCTTCTTCGTTCTCGCCAACCAGCTCGGCATGGTCGTCGTCACTCAGCTGGCCACCAGCGCGGGCGCGACCGCAGAGGAACTGGGGCACCCCGGCACCGGCATCACCGCGTACAACTACGCGCTGCTGTTGTGGCAGATGCCGCAGGCCATCATCACGGTCTCGGTGATGACCGCGGTACTGCCCCGTATCTCCCGTTCCGCCAACGACGGAGACCCCGCAGCTGTCCGGGACGACATCTCCTACGGCCTGCGCACCTCAGCCGTGGCGATCGTGCCGTGCGCCTTCGCCTTCGTCGCCCTGGGCGTTCCGATGGCGACGCTGCTCTACGCCAGTTCCGGCTCGGGCGCGCTGAACATCGGCTACACCCTGATGGCCTTCGGCCTCGGCCTGATCCCGTACTCGGTCCAGTACGTCGTCCTCAGGGGTTTCTACGCCTACGAGGACACGCGCACGCCGTTCTACAACACGGTCATCGTCGCGGCCGTCAACGCCGCGGCGTCGGCCCTCTGCTTCTTCGTCCTGCCCGCACGGTGGGCCGTCGTGGGCATGGCCGCGTCCTACGGCCTCGCCTACGCCGTCGGTGTAGGCGTCGCCTGGCGTCGGCTGCGCAAGCGGCTGGGCGGCGATCTGGACGGCGCGCAGGTGGCACGTACGTACACGAGGCTCATCGGCGCCTCGATCCCGGCCGCCCTCCTCGCCGGAGCCGTCGGTTACGGGATTCTCAAGGCTCTGGGGGACGGCGCAGGGGGTTCCCTCATCGCACTGGTGGTCGGCGGAGTCGTCCTCGGGGGCGTCTTCTTCGTCGCCGCCCGAAAGATGCGGATTGCGGAGCTGAATTCCATGGTCGGGATGGTCCGCGGCCGTCTCGGACGGTGAGATCCTGCGGTTCGCACAACCATCACCGGCCACTGCGTGTCGTGCATAGGGCCAGACTGTGGGCACAATTGGCTTTGGCGTCTGACGAAGCGCAATGGATGGGGAGGCAGGAACGACGGTGGCGGAACGGAGCACGGCTGCCGTCGACGTGGCAGACAACAGCGGCGATGAGCCGCTGACCGCGAAGGCGGACGAGGCCACGGCCGACGGGGTGGCCCAGACCCGGGAGCGGGAAACGGCAGAAGAAGGCGCGGCGGAGACTGGCGAGCCCGCAGACCCGGGGGCGGCATCACCCCCCGAGCTGCACAGCGGTCACAAGCTCGCCAGACGCTACCGACTCGAAGAGTGCGTCACCCGTCTGGACGGATTCAGCAGCTGGCGTGCGGTGGACGAGAAGCTCCGCCGGGCCGTCGGCGTGCATCTGCTTCCCGCCGACCACCCCCGCGCCAGATCGGTGCTCGCCGCGGCCCGTTCTTCGGCGCTGCTCGGCGACCCCCGTTTTGTGCACGTCCTGGACGCGGTCGAGGAGAACGACCTCGTCTACGTGGTGCACGAGTGGCTGCCCGACGCCACGGAACTCACCGCACTGCTCGCCGCGGGCCCTCTCGAGGCGCACGACGCGTACCAACTCGTCAGCCAGGTCTCCCAGGCCATGGCGGCCGCCCATCGTGAGGGGCTCGCCCACCTGCGGCTGACTCCGAGCGCGGTGCTGCGGACGTCTACCGGCCAGTACCGCATCCGCGGCCTCGCGGTGAACGCGGCGCTTCGCGGCATCAGCTCGGACACCCCGCAGCGCACGGACACCGAAGCGATCGGCGCACTGCTGTACGCCTCGCTGACCCAGCGCTGGCCGTACGAGGACGACGCGTACGGCCTCTCCGGGCTGCCCAAGGGCGTCGGCCTCATCGCACCCGACCAGGTGCGCGCGGGCGTGCACAGGGGCCTCTCCGAGCTCGCCATGCGCGCGCTCGTGAACGACGGCGCGACCGCCTCCCGCCAGGAACCGCCGTGCACGACGCCGGAGGAGCTGGTGAAGGCGATCGGTGAGATGCCGCGCATCCGCCCGCCCGAGCCCGTGTTCACGGCACCGCCCGAGTACCAGCGCACGACCTATCAACAGGGCAGCTACGGTCGCACCACGCCTCCTGGCGCCACCCAGCCGATTCCGCCTCCGCCGCCTCCGCTGCAGAGCCGTACCGGCAAGGCCCTCAAGTGGACCGTCTCCGCTCTTCTGATCGCGGCCCTGGGCCTCGGTAGCTGGCAGCTGGCGGACGCGCTGATGGACCGGGGCAAGTCCGAGGATCCCGGCAAGTCGGAGACCTCCGAGGGCGGCGACAAGAACAAGCCGAAGCCCACGCAGCCGATCGACATCGCGAAGGGTCAGGAGTACGTCCTCAAGGGCGACGCCCAGGACCTGCAAGGCGTCCCCAACACCTACGACGGGGACAGCTCGACGTACTGGCGGACCAACAGCTTCATAGGAGGCCCCAAGCTGGCCCCCTACAAGCCCGGTGTCGGCATCGTCTACGACCTCGGCAAGGAGCAGGAAGTGTCGTCGGCGTCGATCGGTCTCCGCTACATCGGTGACCACACGACGATCGAGCTGTACGCCACGGACTCGATGTCGTCGTCGACGCCTCCGAGCTCGATGAAGAAGATCGGGACCGTCACGACCGAGGGCAGGACCGCGAAGATCAAGGCGAAGAAGCCCGTCGCGACGCGGTACGTACTCGTCTGGCTCACCGATGTGCCGAGCTCGCCCCGCGATGAGTACAGCGGCGCTGGGTACAAGCAGGCCATCACGGACGTGAAGTTCGCGGGCTGAGGCCAGGGCTCGCCGGGGGAGGGGGTTCGACGGTGGATGACACCACGCACAGCGAGATGAGCGATCAGGACCTCCTGGCCGGCCACGTGGCAGGGGACGAGGACGCCTTCGGCGAGCTCGTCCGCCGCCACCGCGATCGCCTGTGGGCCGTGGCTCTGCGCACGCTGGGCGACCGCGAGGAGGCCGCTGACGCGGTCCAGGACGCTCTTGTATCCGCCTACCGTGCCGCGCACACCTTCCGCGGACAGTCGGCGGTCACGACGTGGCTGCACCGGATCACCGTGAACGCCTGCCTCGACCGGGCGCGCAAGGCCGCGTCCCGGAAGACCTCCCCCATCGACGACACCGAACGGCTCGAGCAGCTCCTCGAACCGCACGAGTCGGCGGCGGCCCCGCTGGAACGGGGCGATCTGCACCGCGAGCTCTTCGAGGCGCTCGGCACCCTGCCGCACGACCAGCGCGCCGCCCTCGTTCTGGTGGACATGCAGGGCTACCCGGTGGCCGAAGCCGCCCAAGTGCTCGACGTTCCCACCGGCACCGTGAAGAGCCGCTGCGCACGCGGCAGAGCGAGACTGCTGCCGCTGCTCACCCATCTGCGCACGGAGGCGCGTGTGCAGCGTTCGGACAGCGGCGAGGACAAGGACGGCAATAAGTCGGGCCCGGAAAGGAACCGGACGCAGGGGGCATCCGTCCCACCTGCAGCGGGACCACGGGATGCGGGACCAAGCGATTCAGCTGCTGTGAAGGGCGGAGGAGGGCGAGCGTGACAACCACGACCGACTCGGCCGGGCACCCGGAAGTCGCTGAGATCTCCGACCTCACCGAAGGGCTGCTGACCCCGTCCCGGACCCTCGACGTTCGCCAGCACTTGGACGGCTGCGAGCTCTGCGCCGACGTGTACGACTCCCTGGAGGAGATCCGGGGGATCCTCGGCACGCTGCCGGGGCCGCCGCGGATGCCGGCCGATGTCGCCGGACGTATCGACGCGGCGCTGGCGGCGGAGGCGCTCCTGGACTCCATCGCGCCCGGCTCCGCCGAGGTGGTCGAGCCCGGTTCCGTCGAGACGATCGAGTCGGATTCGAAGCTCGAGCCTGCGACCGCCGGTCGTGTTTCACGTGAAACATCGGCCGCTTCCGGTGAACCCCGCGAACCCTCCGAGCCCTCCTCTTCTCGCGCCCCCGCCTCCGGACCGTCCACCGACCGGCCTGCGGGGCGACCTCGGGCCGCTACCGGGCCCGGACGCGGAAGCCGCTTCCGGAATGGGCGCCGGCGCAACGTGGTGCTCGGAGCCGTCCTCACGGCGGCCGCCATCGGGATCGGCTCCCTGTTGATGCAGAACATGGGCGGCGACTCGGGCGGCAAGAACGACACGGCCTCGGACCACGGCGACTCCGCGCGTGCCTTCTCCGAAGACAAGCTCAAGGGTCAGGTGACCGACCTGCTCGCCAAGTCACCCACCGTTGGTCCCGATACCGGCAGCGACAAGCCGTCCTTCGACGTGCGGTCCAGCCCGGAGTCCCCGAAGGACAAGACCGTGCCGAAGCGTGAGGCCACGGTCACCGTTCCGGACTGCATCCAGCTCGGCCTCGGCAACAGGATTCCGCTCGCCGCCGAAGAGGGCACCTACAAGGGCAAGGACGCCTACCTCGTCGTGGCGCCCCATGACTCCGACAACACCAAGGTCTCCGCGTACGTCATCGACGCGGCGTGCGTCGACAAGGCGTCCTCCGCCGCCGCTGCGGGCAAGGTGCTGCTGACGGACTCGTACGCGCGGCCCTGACCCTCACACCGCCTCGGCGGGAGACACGGCTGAGCGTGGCATCCTGGCGTCCCTGACATGCTTCCGTGCGCTCGGACACGTCGGGAATGCATGCCCCGTAGGATCCGTTGGGTGGGGTGAGAGACCTGAGACAGGCACCCACCAGCAGTACGCAGCAGTCTCCAGAGACGAGGAATCAAGCCGTGACCGACGTCCGTAACGTGATCATCATCGGCTCCGGGCCCGCCGGCTACACGGCGGCGCTCTACACCGCGCGAGCGTCGCTGAAGCCCCTGGTGTTCGAGGGCGCCGTCACCGCGGGCGGTGCGCTGATGAACACCACCGAGGTGGAGAACTTCCCCGGCTTCCAGGACGGCGTCATGGGCCCCGACCTCATGGACAACATGCGGGCGCAGGCCGAGCGCTTCGGCGCCGAGCTGGTGCCGGACGATGTGGTCTCCGTTGACCTCACCGGAGAGATCAAGACTGTGACGGACACGGCAGGAACCGTGCACCGTGCGAAGACCGTGATCGTGACGACGGGCTCCCAGCACCGCAAGCTCGGCCTGCCGAACGAGGACGCACTCTCCGGCCGCGGCGTCTCCTGGTGCGCGACCTGCGACGGCTTCTTCTTCAAGGACCAGGACATCGCCGTGATCGGCGGCGGAGACACCGCGATGGAAGAAGCGACCTTCCTCTCGCGCTTCGCGAAGTCCGTGACGATCGTGCACCGCCGCGACACCCTGCGTGCGTCCAAGGCGATGCAGGAGCGCGCGCTGGCCGACCCGAAGATCAGCTTCATCTGGGACAGCGAGGTCGCCGAGATCAAGGGCGAGCAGAAGCTCTCCGGACTGACGCTGCGCAACCTGAAGACGGGCGAGACCTCCGAGCTGCCCGTCACCGGTCTCTTCATCGCGATCGGTCACGACCCGCGCACGGAGCTCTTCAAGGGTCAGCTCACGTTGGACGACGAGGGCTACCTGAAGGTCGACGCGCCTTCGACCCGGACGAACGTGCCCGGTGTCTTCGGCGCCGGTGACGTCGTCGACCACACGTACCGCCAGGCGATCACGGCGGCCGGCACCGGCTGCTCCGCCGCCCTCGACTCCGAGCGGTTCCTCGCTGCCCTCGTGGACAGCGAGACGGCCGCAGCGACCGTCTGACATTCCATCCTCCCCACCGCATCACCGAGTTAAGGAGCCTGCCGTGGCCGGCACTCTGAAGAACGTGACCGACGCCTCCTTCGAGGAAGACGTCCTGAAGAACGACAAGCCCGTCCTGGTGGACTTCTGGGCTGCCTGGTGCGGCCCGTGCCGCCAGATCGCCCCCTCCCTCGAGGCGATCGCGGCCGAGCACGGCGACAAGATCGAGATCGTCAAGCTCAACATCGACGAGAACCCCGGCATCGCTGCCAGGTACGGCGTCATGTCCATCCCGACCCTGAACGTGTACCAGGGAGGCGAGGTGGCCAAGACGATCGTCGGCGCCAAGCCGAAGGCTGCTCTTGAGCGCGACCTCGAGGACTTCATCAGCGAGTAGTCAGCGACGCCGCGGCACAAGCGGCGCGCGATGTTTCACGTGAAACACGAATGGGCCAACCCCCGGAGGGTTGGCCCATTCGCATGTCAGGGGGAGATGAGGCCCAGGGGAGACGGCGCCCAGCGGGAGGCGGGGCGAAGTCAGAGCGGCCGGAGCACAGGCTCCTTCTGAACCGCCCCGAGCAGCCGGTCGAGCGCCATCTCGACGTCCTCCTTCCAGGAGAGCGTCGTACGCAGCTCAAGCCGCAGCCGCGGATACGAGGGGTGGGGGCGGACGGTCTTGAACCCCACCGCCAGCAGGTGATCCGCCGGCAGCACGCAGGCCGGCTTCTCCCATCGGGCATCCCCGAAAGCCTCGATCGCCTTGAACCCGCGCCGCAGCAGATCCTTCGCCACCGTCTGAACGATGACGCGGCCGAGCCCCTGGCCCTGATAGCCGGGCATGATCCAGGCAGTCATCAGCTGCACGGCATCGGGCGATACAGGGCTCGTCGGGAAAGCGGTGGCGCGCGGCACATACGCCGGTGGGGCGTACAGCACGAAGCCGACCGGGACATCATCGACGTAGACGACCCGGCCGCAAGAACCCCACTCCAGCAGGACGGCGGAGATCCACGCCTCCTTTTCGAGCTCCGGCGTACCGGCCTTTACCGCGGCCTGGCCACTGACCGGGTCCAGCTCCCAGAAGACACACGCCCGGCAACGCTGGGGAAGGTCCGTAAGGTTGTCCAGCGTGAGCGGTACGAGCCGACGCCCCATGAAGGCTGTTCCTCACTTCCTTCGCCCGCCGCATCACGGGCGGCAGTCAGAGCGCTCCGTTCCTTGAGCAGGCTGCCGACGAATCCGCCGACCGCTCCGAGCCCAAGACCCGCAGTCATCAATCCGGTGCGGCTCACCGAACGCATGGCCCTCCCCCTCCCCAATGAGGTGCCGTTGGCTGGATGCGCCATACCCAATCGCATCGTATCCACGATGCGATTGCACCGATACCGTAAGAAAGCAAAGAGCGGGCCGTGTTCCGGTACACACCGGACACGGCCCGCTCTCAGCGCACCAACTGGGGAGACTCAGCTTTTCTCGCCCTCGGCCGTGTCGTCCTCGGCAGAGTCGGCAGAGTCTTCAGCGAGCCCGTTCGTCAGGACCGGGCCCTCGCCCGGAGCGAGAGTCGCGAGGATGCGCTCCAGATCCTCGAGCGAGGCGAAGTCGACGACGATCTTGCCCTTCTTCTGCCCCAGGTCCACCCGCACGCGGGTCTCGAACCGGTCGGAGAGACGAGTGGCGAGCTTGGTCAGCGACGGCGATACCCGCGCGCCCGCACGCGGCCCCTTGGCCCGCGGAGCATTCTGCGGCCGCGATCCCATGAGGGTCACGATCTCCTCGACGGCCCGCACCGAGAGCCCCTCGGCCACGATCCGGTGCGCCAGGCGGTCCTGCTCCTCCGAGTCCTCGACGGACAGCAGGGCACGGGCGTGGCCCGCGGAGAGCACTCCGGCAGCCACCCTGCGCTGCACCGCCGGCGACAGCTTCAGCAGCCGCAGCGTATTCGAGACCTGCGGGCGTGAACGGCCGATCCGGTCCGCCAGCTGGTCGTGCGTGCAGTTGAAGTCCTTGAGCAGCTGGTCGTAGGCGGCGGCCTCTTCCAGGGGGTTCAGCTGCGCACGGTGCAGGTTCTCGAGGAGTGCGTCCAGGAGCAGCTTCTCGTCGTCCGTCGCGCGGACGATCGCCGGGATTCGCTCGAGACCGGCCTCACGGCAAGCCCGCCAGCGCCGCTCGCCCATGATGAGCTCGTAGCGTGAGGGCTCCACCTGTCGCACGACGACAGGCTGGAGGAGCCCGACCTCCTTGATGGAGGTCACGAGCTCGGCGAGAGCGTCCTCGTCGAAGACCTCGCGAGGCTGCCGCGGGTTGGGCGTGATCGAGTCGAGAGGCAGCTCGGCGAAGTGTGCGCCGACCGGGGTCTCCTCCGGGTCAACCACTTCACTCGGCGGCTGCTCCGTTTCACGTGAAACGGGGCTCTGCGGGAGCGCTGCCACCTTCGCGGCTGCCACACCCCGCTCGGCCGTGAGTACCGGTACGGCGCTGGGCGAGGCCGTAGCTCCGCCCATGGACTGGGCGGTCGACTTCTCCGTCGGGGCCGCAGGGATCAGGGCGCCGAGGCCACGCCCCAGCCCTCTCCGTCGCTCGCTCACTGCATCCCCTCCGTCGTGCTGTGCTGATCATTCTGGGCGCCCATGTGGGCGTGCTGTACGTCGTAGCGAATGCCGACGCCGCGTAGTGCGATCTCCCGTGCCGCCTCGAAGTACGAGAGGGCACCGCTCGACCCCGGATCGTAGGTGAGCACGGTCTGGCCGTAGCTCGGCGCCTCGGAGATACGGACCGAGCGGGGAATGCTCGTCCGCAGGACCTCTTCGCCGAAGTGGGTGCGCACCTCGTCCGCCACCTGTGAGGCGAGCCGGGTACGGCCGTCGTACATGGTGAGCAGGATCGTGGAGACGTGCAGATGGCGGTTGAGGTGCCCCCGCACGAGGTCGACGTTGCGCAGGAGCTGACCGAGGCCCTCCAGTGCGTAGTACTCGCACTGGATGGGGATCAGCACCTCTGCGCCGGCGACCAGGGCGTTGACCGTCAGCAGGCCGAGTGACGGCGGGCAGTCGATGAGGATGTAGTCCAGCGGCTGCTCGTACGCTTGGATCGCCCGCTGGAGTCGGCTCTCCCGTGCTACCAGCGACACCAGCTCGATCTCCGCACCGGCGAGATCGATGGTGGCCGGGGCACAGAAGAGCCCTTCGACATCGGGGACCGGCTGCACGACTTCGGAGAGCGGCTTGCTGTCGATCAGCACGTCGTAGATGGACGGCACTTCCGCGTGGTGGTCGATACCCAGAGCCGTAGAGGCATTGCCCTGCGGATCAAGGTCGATGACCAGGACGCGCGCGCCGTGCAGAGCGAGCGAAGCGGCGAGGTTGACGGTTGTCGTCGTCTTGCCTACTCCGCCCTTCTGGTTGGCCACCACCATGATTCGGGTCTGCTCGGGTCGTGGCAGGCCCTCGCCTGCACGCCCCAGGGCTTCCACCGCCAGTTGGGCAGCACGACCGATGGGGGTGTCGTCCATCGGGGGCGGTGTTTCACGTGAAACATCCTCCCCCGCCGACTCGGTACGGGGACCGGGGACCGGATCGGTCATCGGTCCCGCGATGTTGGCGTCGGACCGCAAGGATTCACTCTCCTCGACTTCAGGCTCGCAATGAACAGAGCCTCCCATGCTTTGAGGGTCATGAACCAGCGAGGCCCGGTCTTCTGTGGACGAATCCACCTCTGTGGACAACTCCGTTCCCTTGTCGAGGGAACCGAGCGGCCGCCGATCGCGAGGTTCCGCAGCGCGGCCGCGACTGATGATGCCATGCAGCAGTGAGCGACGTTTCACGTGAAACACGATGCACGGCAGCCGGGGTGCCGCTTGCGCGACACCCCGGTATGCGTACGTTTGGCAGCTTTTGTGGAGTACGGCTCGTCGTCAGGACGGATGAACGAGGCGTGTGGCGTCCCTCAGCGCGGGTGCCGTGTGGAGCCTCCCAGCGCCGACGCCATGCGCGCCCTCAGCGCCGGCGCCGGGTGCGCCCCGTTCGGGCCGCCTTCGCGCGCTTGGCCGCGAAGCGCACACCGCCGGGGCTCTCCCCGACCTCGACCCGTACGACCGTGGACAGCGGGTCCACCACGCCCTCCCCGACGTGCAGCACAGATGTGGTCACCGCGCCGAGCTTGCTCAGAGCGGCCCCCGCGGCCTTGACCTCTTCCTCGGCCGTGTCGCCCTTGAGCAACAGCATCTCTCCGTACGGACGCAGGAGCGGCACGCCCCAGGCCGCGAGACGGTCCAGCGGCGCAACAGCCCGCGCGGTCACCACGTGGACGGGAGGCAGCTTGCCAAGGACCTCCTCGGCACGGCCGCGCACGACGGTCACGTGGTCGAGGCCGAGCAGCTCGACCACTTCGGTGAGGAAGGTCGTCCGCCGCAGCAGTGGTTCAAGCAGCGTGATCTTCAGGTCCGGCCGGACAAGGGCGAGCGGAATGCCCGGCAGGCCCGCCCCCGAGCCGACGTCGCACACCACCACGTTCTCGGGCACGACCTCGGAGAGGACCGCGCAGTTCAGCAGATGCCGCTCCCACAGCCGGGGCACTTCGCGGGGGCCGATCAGGCCGCGCTGCACTCCCGCGTCGGCCAGCAACTCCGCGTACCGGACCGCGTCCGAGAAGCGCTCGCCGAATACCGCCCGGGCCTGCTCGGGCGCCGAGGGGAGCTCTGCTGCCTCCGTCACGGGGACCGTCCTTCCGTACCGCACTGGGGTGGCTGACTATCAGGCTGACAAAGACCGGCCCCGCCTGCGAACAGACGGGGCCGGGGAAAACAACGTGCGATCAGGCGGGAAGCACGACGACGAAGCGCTGCGGCTCCTCGCCCTCGGACTCGCTGCGCAGACCGGCGGCCTTGACCGCATCATGCACGACCTTGCGCTCGAAGGGCGTCATCGGCTTGAGGTTGACCGGCTCACCCGAGCTCTTCGCCTCAGCCGCCGCCTTGGCGCCCAGCTCGGAGAGCTCCTCGCGCTTCTTGGCGCGGTAGCCCGCGATGTCCAGCATCAAGCGGCTGCGGTCGCCGGTCTCACGGTGCACCGCGAGGCGCGTCAGCTCCTGGAGCGCCTCCAGGACCTCGCCGTCACGGCCGACGAGCTTCTGCAGGTCGCGGCTGTTCGAGTCGCTGATGATCGAGACAGCGGCGCGGTCGGCCTCGACGTCCATGTCGATGTCGCCGTCGAGGTCGGCGATGTCCAGCAGACCCTCGAGGTAGTCCGCCGCGATCTCGCCCTCCTGCTCAAGGCGGGTGAGGGTGTCGCCGGCCTCGACCTCGGCCTCGGCGGGGGCGGTGGTGCCTTCCGTCACGGGATGGACTCCTTCTACTTCTTGGACGGGTGCTTGGGCCGCTGCTGGCCCTTGCGCTGCCCCGACTTGGCTTGGCGTGCGTTACCCGAACCGGACTTGCCACCCGCGGGCTTGCCCTTGGGCGCGGCGTCCTCAGGCTCGTCCTGAGTCTTCTCCAGTGACGTCTTCGCATCCGAAGCTGCCTCACCGCCGCTGTCCGCCTTGCTGTGGGCGGCGGCGGACTGGCGCTGCGACTTGCTCTGGCGCTTGGGCTGCTGTCGCTTCGGAGCGCCGCCGGCGGCCGGAGTGCCGTCCTCGGTCTCCGTGGCGACGGACGACTCGCTGAGCGCGACCGTGCCGTCGGCCTGGGCCACCAGGCCTTCCTTGCTCAGACCGTTGATGAACTTGCGCTCGAACTCGTTGCGGTCCCGGCCCTTGGCGACGATCGCCTTGATGACGTTCACGTTGCCGCGCCCGCGCACCTTCTTGTTGTGCGTGACCTGCTTCTGCAGACGCTCCAGGAACGCGGCCTGGGCCTTGGAGCCGGGCGTCGGGTTCCTGCGGATGACGAACATCTGCTGACCCATGGTCCACACGTTGGTGGTCAGCCAGTAGACGAGGACACCGACGGGGAAGTTGATGCCGAACACGGCGAACATGATCGGGAAGACGTACATCAGCATCTTCTGCTGCTGCATGAACGGCGTCTTGACCGTCGTGTCCACGTTCTTCGTCATCAGCTGGCGCTGGGTGAAGAACTGCGACGCAGACATCAGGATGATCATGATCGCGGTGACAACGCGGACGTCGGTCAGCGAGGCGTGGAGCGCCTGGACCTTCTCCTCGCTGTCCATGAACTTCGCGGCCAGCGGGGCGCCGAAGATGTGCGCCTTCTGCGCGCTCTCGAGCAGCGGCTTGTCGATGACGCCGATGGTGTCGTTCGACGCGATGCCGGAGAGCACGTGGTACAGGGCGAAGAAGAACGGCGACTGCGCCAGGATGGGAAGGCACGAGGAGAGCGGGTTGGTACCCGACTCCTTGTACAGCTTCATCATCTCTTCGGACTGACGCTGCTTGTCGCTCTTGTAGCGTTCCTGGATCTTCTTCATCTCGGGCTGCAGCGTCTGCATCGCCCGGGTCGCCTTGATCTGCTTCACGAAGAGCGGGATCAGGCAGATACGGATAAGGATCACCAGGGACACGATGGACAAGCCCCAGGCCCAGCCCGTGTCAGGGCCGAAGATGGCCCCGTACAACGAGTGGAACTGGACGATGACCCAGGAAACGGGTGTCGTGATGAAGCTGAACAGACTGGCAATCGTGTCCACTAATCAGGCTCCTTGAGCATGGGACGGAGTCTCGGCGGCCGGGCCAGGGGTATCCGGGGATTTCTCCCCGGACGGCACGCCAGCGGCGGAGGTCCCGCCCTTGCGTTCGCGCCACATGGCGCGCAGCATCTCGTGCCACCGCGGGCGCTTGCGCGGCGGGACATGGTCGACACCACCGAGCGACCACGGATTGCACCGCAGGATGCGCCATGCCGTCAGCGCCGTTCCCTTGATCGCACCGTGCCGGTCGATGGCGAGGTAGCCGTAACGGGAGCACGACGGGTAGTACTTGCACACCGGGCCGAGCAATGGACTGATCGTCCACTGGTACAGCTTGATCAGAGCCAGCAGTGGGTACTTCATCGAGCGCCCCCTCCCAGCAGCCGCTGGAGAGCGGCATCCAGGTCTTGGGCCAGCTGTGCATGGGCGGCGTCACCCGCACCGGGCAACGCTCGTACGACTACCAGGCTACCGGGGGGCAGCTGAGCCACCCGGTCGCGCATCAGGTGGCGAAGCCTGCGCTTCACCTTGTTTCGTACGACTGCTCCGCCAATGGCCTTGCTCACGACGAAACCCGCACGCGTCGGGGGAACGCTCTCCCCAGGCGCGTGCGGGTCCGTTGCACCGCTACGTAGATGGACGACGAGAAGCGGGCGTCCGGCCCGTCGTCCTCGGCGTACCGCGGTCGCGAAGTCTTCGCGCCGCCTCAGCCGATGCTCGGTAGGCAGCACGACGTCATGACCTAATGCGATCAGGCGGAAAGGCTGGCGCGACCCTTGCCACGACGGTTCGCGAGAATCGCGCGGCCGGCACGGGTGCGCATCCGCAGGCGGAAGCCGTGGGTCTTGGCGCGGCGGCGGTTGTTCGGCTGGAAGGTGCGCTTGCTCACTCGGGGGCTCCAGAAATGATTGTGTGGTGGCGGGACATCGCCTGGCTGTCACCGTGCGCCCACGAGAAGCTCGCGAATACGCACCGAGTGCACCGCTTCACAATCACAGATCGTGATCTTTGCCCATCGGAGGCAGGCGGCAGCAGCCATCGACAACTCGACCTGGTCACGGTACGCGGGGCTACGCCATCCGGTCAAACCGACCGTCAGGGGGAGACACTGTGCACAGCCTGTGGACAACAACTTGAACCGCAGCCGTTGCCCTGACTACCGTGGGCAAACTCCGATTCATTCCCTTCTCCCTCCCCATCCCGATTTCCGTCCCTAGAAACCACACCTTCGTGGGACCCCGTGAGAGAGCGTGCCTTGTGGCTGACGTACCTGCCGATCTTGCCGCAGTGTGGCCACGAGTACTGGAGGAGCTGCTGGGTGAGGGGCGGGGACACGGTGTCGACGCGAAGGACGAGCGCTGGATCAAGCGCTGCCAGCCGCTCGCGCTGGTCGCGGACACCGCGCTGCTCGCCGTACCGAACGAGTTCGCCAAGGGCGTGCTCGAAGGGCGGCTCGCACCCATTGTCAGCGAGTCGCTGAGCCGCGAGTGCGGCCGTCCGATCCGCATCGCCATCACCGTGGACGACTCGGTGGGCGATCCCATGGACCGGCCCACGCCGCCGGCGCCACCGCTCCAGCAGCAGTCCGGCCATCAGCAATCCGGCCATCAGCAGCCCGGCCAGCAACAGCAGCAGCGCTACGAAGAGCCCGAGCAGCACCAGGGGCACGATTCGTACGACGCTTACGGGCGCCGCACCCCGGACGAGCACTCCCAGGGCCGGGGGCCCGGAGACCAGCTGCCGATCGCTCGCCCCGCGTACCCCGACTACCAGCGCCCGGCGCCGGGTGCCTGGCCGCAACAGCACCAGCCCCAGCACCAGCCGCAGGCCCCGCAGCAGGACGACTACGGCTGGCAGCAGCAGCGGCTCGGTTTCCCCGAGCGGGATCCGTACGCGAACCCCCCGCAGCCCCAGCACGACTACCGGTCGCAGCCGCCGCGGCACTCCGCGTACGAGCAGCACCGCCAGGAGCGGCAGGACCGCCAGGATCAGCAGGACCACCACGACCGGCGCGAGCGGCACGACCAGGGCCCCGGCTCCGGCGGGCACTCCGGCCCCGGGGGCGGCGGCCACGGACACGGCAACGGCCACGGTGTCCACGGAAGCGGCGCGCCCGGCCCGCTCGCCGCGCAGCCGGCGCCCGCCTCGGCCCCCGGCGAGCCCACCGCGCGCCTCAACCCGAAGTACCTCTTCGACACCTTTGTCATCGGTGCGTCGAACCGTTTCGCGCACGCGGCGGCCGTCGCCGTCGCCGAGGCGCCCGCCAAGGCGTACAACCCGCTCTTCATCTACGGAGAGTCCGGCCTCGGCAAGACGCACCTTCTGCACGCCATCGGGCACTACGCCCGCAGCCTCTATCCCGGCACGCGCGTGCGCTACGTGAGCTCCGAGGAGTTCACCAACGAGTTCATCAACTCCATCCGCGACGGCAAGGGCGACACCTTCCGCAAGCGGTACCGCGAGATGGACATCCTGCTCGTCGACGACATCCAGTTCCTCGCGAGCAAGGAGTCGACGCAGGAGGAGTTCTTCCACACCTTCAATACGCTCCACAACGCGAACAAGCAGATCGTGCTCTCCAGTGACCGGCCGCCCAAGCAGCTGGTGACCCTGGAGGACCGGCTGCGCAACCGCTTCGAGTGGGGACTGATCACCGACGTCCAGCCGCCGGAGCTGGAGACACGTATCGCCATCCTTCGTAAGAAGGCGGTGCAGGAACAGCTCAACGCCCCGCCGGAGGTCCTGGAGTTCATCGCGTCCCGTATCTCACGCAACATCCGTGAGCTCGAGGGCGCGCTGATCCGGGTCACGGCCTTCGCCTCGCTCAACCGGCAGCCGGTGGACCTGGGTCTCACGGAGATCGTCCTCAAGGACCTGATCCCCGGCGGCGAGGACGCCGCCCCCGAGATCACGGCCACGGCCATCATGGCCGCGACCGCGGACTACTTCGGCCTTACGGTCGACGACCTCTGCGGATCCTCGCGCAGCCGCGTCCTGGTGACGGCCCGCCAGATCGCGATGTACCTCTGCCGCGAGCTGACGGATCTCTCCCTGCCCAAGATCGGCGCACAGTTCGGCGGACGCGACCACACGACGGTCATGCACGCGGACCGCAAGATCCGTGCGCTGATGGCGGAGCGGCGCTCCATCTACAACCAGGTCACCGAGCTCACCAACCGCATCAAGAACGGCTGACAGACGCCGAGCAACACCTCTGAAGGGCGCCCCGGAGCAACTTCCGGGGCGCCCTTTGCCGTTGTGCACGCGCGCGTGGAGCTCGTCCGTCCCTCTCCACTGTTCGATTTCCCCAGCTGAGAGGGGTGTTCTCCACAGATGTGCGTCCTTTTTTCCTTCCACACCCCGGGGACCGGGAAGTTGTCCAGATGATGTCCACAGGGGACGCTGCTGAGGGATCATCAAGCCAGGTCAGGTGCTTGTGGATTCGTGGACGAAGACTCTCCACACCCTGTGGACGAAAATCTCGTCCACAGGGTGTGCATGAACTTGTCCACCGGCAACCCACAGGCTCGAGCGGGTTGTCCCCAGCTTTCCCCAGCTTCTCCACACGGCTGTCCACTGTTCGGCAACGCAACGCGCCCCGTCACCGTGCCGAGTGAAAGGCGTCACACCAAGGTGGTCGGTTGGCCTGTGGGGAAGGTGGGTAAAGCTGGGGACAGCGCTGGGGAGAAGTAGCCCCTTCCTGTGCACCGGGTGTGCAGAACTTTCGCCCGTCCACAGAAACCCCTGGTTGTCCACCGGTCCCACCCACAGGCGCAGTGGATAAAAAACCGGCTCTGACCTGCGCAAACACGGTTATCCACGGTTTCCACAGGCCCTACTACTACTCCCACTTAGAGTCACCGGGGAATTCGCTTGGAAGGGGGGCCTGTGCACAACTCGCTCTCCGGACCTCTGCCGCCGCTTGTCACGACTTGACCCCGAGAGGCACCCACTGTCAGTGCGGTGCGTCAGACTGGTCCCCAGTGCCAGCAACAGCAGGAGGGCGGCTAAGTGAAGATCCGGGTGGAACGCGACGTACTCGCGGAGGCGGTGGCGTGGGCGGCGCGCAGTCTTCCGGCCCGGCCTCCGGCTCCTGTCCTCGCGGGCCTGCTGCTGAAGGCCGAAGAAGGCGCACTGAGCCTTTCCAGCTTCGACTACGAGGTCTCGGCGCGTGTCTCCGTGGACGCGGAGGTCGACGACGAGGGCACGGTCCTCGTCTCCGGCCGGCTGCTCGCCGACATCTGCCGCGCCCTGCCCAACCGCCCGGTGGAGATCTCCACAGACGGTGTACGGGCCACGGTGGTCTGCGGCTCCTCGCGATTCACGCTCCACACACTCCCTGTGGAGGAGTACCCCGCGCTGCCGCAGATGCCCACCGCGACCGGCACGGTCCCCGGTGAGGTCTTCGCCTCGGCGGCCTCCCAGGTGGCCATCGCCGCGGGCCGCGACGACACGCTGCCCGTCCTGACCGGTGTGCGCATCGAGATCGAGGGCGACACGGTCACGCTGGCCTCCACCGACCGCTACCGCTTCGCGGTCCGCGAGTTCCTGTGGAAGCCGGAGAACCCCGAGGCGTCCGCCGTGGCGCTCGTGCCCGCCAAGACGCTCCTGGACACCGCCAAGGCGCTCACGAGCGGCGACACGGTCACCCTGGCCCTGTCGGGCTCCGGTGCCGGCGAGGGCCTGATCGGCTTCGAGGGCGCGGGGCGGCGTACGACCACCCGACTGCTCGAGGGCGACCTCCCGAAGTACAAGACGCTCTTCCCCACGGAGTTCAACTCGATCGCGGTCATCGAGACCGCCCCGTTCGTCGAGGCCGTGAAGCGCGTCGCCCTGGTGGCCGAGCGGAACACTCCGGTGCGGCTCAGCTTCGAGCAGGGTGTGCTCATCCTGGAGGCCGGTTCCAGCGACGACGCACAGGCTGTGGAGAGGGTCGACGCCCAGCTCGAGGGCGACGACGTCTCGATCGCCTTCAACCCGACGTTCCTGCTCGACGGCCTGAGCGCGATCGACTCGCCGGTCGCCCAGCTGTCGTTCACGACGTCGACGAAGCCCGCGCTCCTGAGCGGCAGGCCGGCGCTGGATGCGGAGGCCGACGAGGCGTACAAGTACCTGATCATGCCCGTACGTCTGAGCGGCTGAGCCCACAGGTGTGAGCGAGCGTCCGGGCGTAGGCTCGGACGCGGGTACGAAGGTGCCTCCACGCCACATCGCTACTTAAGGAACCACTGATGGAGCTCGGTCTCGTCGGCCTCGGCAAGATGGGCGGCAACATGCGTGAGCGCATCCGCCGCGCAGGCCACACCGTCATCGGATACGACCGCAACCAGGACGTCGCGGATGTCCACAGCCTCGAAGAGCTTGTGGGCAAGCTCAAGGGCCCGCGCGTCGTCTGGGTGATGGTTCCGGCCGGAGCCGCGACCCAGTCCACCGTGGACGAGCTCGCCGAGCTGCTCCAGCCGGGTGACGTCGTCGTGGACGGCGGCAACTCCCGCTGGACCGACGACGAGAAGCACGCCGAGGAGCTCGCCGCCAAGGGCATCGGCTTCGTCGACTGCGGCGTCTCCGGCGGCGTCTGGGGCCTGAAGAACGGCTACGCGCTGATGTACGGCGGCGACGCCGAGCACATCGAGAAGGTCCAGCCGATCTTCGACGCCCTCAAGCCCGAGGGTGACTTCGGTTCCGTGCACGCCGGCAAGGTCGGCGCGGGCCACTTCTCCAAGATGGTCCACAACGGCATCGAGTACGCCATGATGCAGGCCTACGCCGAGGGCTGGGAGCTCCTGGAGAAGGTCGACTCCGTCACGGACGTGCGCGAGGTCTTCCGCTCCTGGCAGGAGGGCACGGTCATCCGTTCCTGGCTGCTCGACCTCGCGGTCAACGCCCTGGACGACGACGAGCACCTGGAGAAGCTGCGCGGCTTCGCGCAGGACTCCGGCGAGGGCCGGTGGACGGTGGAAGCCGCCATCGACAACGCCGTGCCGCTGCCCGCCATCACGGCCTCGCTCTTCGCCCGGTTCGCCTCGCGGCAGGACGACTCGCCGCAGATGAAGATGATCGCGGCGCTGCGCAACCAGTTCGGCGGCCACGCCGTCGAGTCCAAGAGCGAGAACTGATCCACAGCCTGTGGGGAACACCAGCTGTTTCCCACAGGCCTCTTTGCAAGCGAGGCAAGCCGGGGGAGGTCGGCGCACACCATGCACGTCACGCATCTGTCGCTGGCCGACTTCCGCTCGTACGCCCGGGTCGAGGTCCCTCTCGATCCGGGCGTCACCGCGTTCGTGGGCCCGAACGGCCAGGGCAAGACCAACCTCGTGGAAGCCGTCGGCTATCTCGCCACGCTCGGCAGCCACCGGGTCTCGTCCGACGCCCCGCTGGTGCGCATGGGCGCCGAGCGTGCCGTCGTACGGGCCGCGGTCCGGCAGGGCGAACGCCAGCAGCTGATCGAACTGGAACTCAATCCGGGCAAGGCCAACCGCGCCCGCATCAACAGGTCCTCGCAGGTCAGGCCCCGTGACGTACTGGGCATCGTGCGCACGGTGCTGTTCGCGCCCGAAGACCTGGCGCTGATCAAGGGCGACCCCGGCGAGCGAAGGCGCTTCCTCGACGAGCTGATCACGGCGCGCTCCCCCCGTATGGCGGGCGTGCGCTCCGATTACGACCGCGTGCTGAAGCAGCGCAACACCCTCCTGAAGTCGGCGGCCCTCGCGCGGCGGCACGGCGGGCGCTCCATGGACCTGTCCACGCTCGACGTCTGGGACCAGCACCTCGCGCGCGTGGGCGCGGAACTGCTCACCCAGCGGCTCGACCTGATCGCCGCGCTGCAACCGCTGGCCGACAAGGCGTACGAGCAACTGGCACCCGGCGGCGGCCCCGTCACGCTCGAATACAAGCCCTCGGCGCCGGGTGAGGGCCACACACGCGAGGCCCTGTACGAGCAGTTGGCCGCCGCCCTCGAAGAGGCGCGCAAGCAGGAGATCGAGCGGGGCGTGACCCTGGTCGGGCCGCACCGCGACGACCTGACCCTGAAACTGGGCCAGCTCCCCGCCAAGGGGTACGCGAGCCACGGCGAGTCCTGGTCGTACGCCCTGGCGCTGCGCCTGGCCTCGTACGACCTGCTGCGCGCCGAGGGGAACGAACCGGTGCTCGTCCTGGACGACGTGTTCGCGGAGCTCGACGCGCGCCGCCGGGAGCGCCTCGCGGAGCTGGTGGCGCCCGGCGAGCAGGTCCTGGTCACGGCCGCTGTGGACGACGACGTGCCCGGCGTTCTCGCCGGGACGCGGTTCGACGTGTCTGACGGCACGGTGGAGCGCGTATGAGGCCCCCGAGCCAGGAGCGCGTATGAGCGACGGGGAGCAGCCCGAGAAGAAGACGCCCGAGCCCTCCGGCGTCGATCTCGCCAGGGTCGCCCTGCGTGCCGCCAAGGAGCAGGCACGCGCGCGTGGCGATGCCGCGCAGCAGAAGAAGCAGGCCCGCAGGGGCGGCCTGCGCTCTGGCGCGCGCGCCGACGGACGTGACCCGCAGCCCCTGGGCTCCGCGATCAACCGCTTGATCACCGAGCGAGGCTGGGAGACGCCGGCCGCCGTCGGCGGGGTGATGGGCCGCTGGCCGCAGATCGTCGGCGACGACCTGGCCAATCACTGCGTCCCGCAGAGGTACGACGAGAACGAGCGCGTCCTGACCGTGCAGTGCGACTCGACGGCGTGGGCGACGCAGCTGCGCCTCATGGCGCCCCAGCTGGTCGCGCGCCTCAACGAAGACCTGGGACACGGCACCGTGCGCCTCATCAAAGTCCTCGGCCCCGGCGGCCCCGCGCGTCGCTTCGGACCCTTGCGAGCGCCGGGCAGCACGGGCCCCGGGGACACCTACGGCTGAGGCCGTACCGGGTGGTAGCTCGGGGTTGACACCCCGAAGCGCTGAGTGCCGCTGTGAGCCTCTTAGAGCCCCAGGCCGCATATGGGGAGTCGGATGATGCCGGTTCAGGACGGCACATGCGGACTCAGGTACCGGCAAACCCCCATCACTGTCGGCGCTACCGGTAGACTGGAAGCTAATCCCGCCCCACTTGTGGGACGCACCGAGCAACGCTGACTATCGCTGAACGACGCAGCCGCTCCGGCCACCGCCGGGTGCTTGGCTTGTGCTGTGCCAGAAAGGGCGCTTCGTGGCCGATTCCGGCAACCCCAACGAGAACATCCCGTCCACCGCCGCCGGCGAGAACGGCGAGGTCACAGCCTCGTACGACGCCAGCGCGATCACCGTCCTCGAGGGTCTGGACGCGGTCCGCAAGCGACCTGGTATGTACATCGGGTCGACCGGTGAGCGTGGCCTGCACCACCTCGTGCAAGAGGTTGTCGACAACTCAGTCGACGAAGCCCTCGCGGGGCACGCGGACACCATCGACGTGACGATCCTCGCCGACGGCGGCGTGCGCGTCGTCGACAACGGCCGTGGCATCCCCGTCGACATGCACCCGGTGGAGAAGAAGCCCGCGGTGGAGGTCGTCCTGACCGTCCTGCACGCGGGCGGCAAGTTCGGCGGCGGCGGGTACGCCGTCTCCGGTGGTCTGCACGGCGTCGGCGTCTCCGTCGTGAACGCCCTGTCCACCAAGCTCGCCGTGGACATCAAGCGCGACGGCTTCCGCTGGACCCAGGACTTCAAGCTGGGCGTGCCGACGGCCCCGCTCGCCAAGCACGAGGCGGTCGACGAGTCGGGCACCACGGTCACCTTCTGGGCCGACCCGGACGTCTTCGAGACGACCGAGTACTCCTTCGAGACGCTGGCACGGCGTTTCCAGGAGATGGCGTTCCTGAACAAGGGCCTGACCATCAAGCTCACCGACGAGCGCGAGTCGGCGAAGGCGACGGCAGGCGCGGACTCGGCCGAGGCGACCGACGACGCCGCCGACGAGGCCCGCACGGTGACGTACTACTACGAAGGCGGCATCGTCGACTTCGTGAAGTACCTCAACTCCCGCAAGGGTGAGGTGATCCACGAGACCGTCATCGACATCGAGGCCGAGGACAAGGAGCGCCTGCTCTCGGCCGAGATCGCCATGCAGTGGAACTCGCAGTACACCGAAGGTGTCTACTCCTTCGCGAACACGATCCACACGCATGAGGGCGGTACGCACGAAGAGGGCTTCAGGGCCGCGCTGACGGGCCTGGTCAACCGGTACGCGCGCGAGAAGAAGCTGCTGCGCGAGAAGGACGACAACCTCACGGGCGAGGACATCCGCGAGGGTCTGACCGCGATCATCTCGGTGAAGCTGGGCGAGCCCCAGTTCGAGGGTCAGACCAAGACCAAGCTGGGCAACACGGAGGCGAAGACCTTCGTCCAGAAGGTCGTGCACGAGCACCTCACGGACTGGTTCGACCGCAACCCGAACGAGGCCGCGGACATCATCCGCAAGGGCATCCAGGCCGCCACGGCCCGCGTCGCCGCCCGCAAGGCGCGCGACCTGACCCGCCGCAAGGGGCTCCTGGAGACCGCCTCGCTGCCGGGCAAGCTGAGCGACTGCCAGTCGAACGACCCGACGAAGTGCGAGATCTTCATCGTCGAGGGTGACTCCGCCGGTGGTTCGGCGAAGTCCGGCCGCGACCCGATGTACCAGGCGATCCTGCCCATCCGAGGCAAGATCCTGAACGTCGAGAAGGCGCGGATCGACAAGATCCTGCACAACCAGGAAGTCCAGGCCCTCATCTCGGCCTTCGGCACGGGCGTGCACGAGGACTTCGACATCGAGAAGCTCCGCTATCACAAGATCATCTTGATGGCGGACGCCGACGTCGACGGCCAGCACATCAACACCCTGCTCCTGACGTTCCTGTTCCGCTTCATGCGGCCGCTCGTCGAGTCCGGGCACGTCTACCTCTCGCGCCCGCCGCTCTACAAGATCAAGTGGAGCCGGGACGACTTCCAGTACGCGTACTCGGACCGCGAGCGCGACGCGCTGGTCGAGCTCGGCCGCCAGGCCGGCAAGCGCATCAGGGACGACTCGGTCCAGCGCTTCAAGGGCCTCGGCGAGATGAACGCCGAGGAGCTGCGCATCACGACGATGGACCAGGATCACCGCGTTCTCGGCCAGGTCACCCTGGACGACGCGGCGCAGGCCGACGACCTGTTCTCGGTGCTGATGGGCGAGGACGTCGAGGCGAGGCGCTCGTTCATCCAGCGCAACGCCAAGGACGTCCGCTTCCTCGACATCTGAGTCGGCCGTACGAGCCGCACCTCGAAAGGACTTTGACCAGCAATGGCCGACGAGAACACCCCTGTGATGCCCGAAGAGGAGCCCGCCGTCCCCGGCGTGGGCATGCGTGTCGAGCCCGTCGGGCTCGAGACGGAGATGCAGCGCTCCTACCTCGACTACGCGATGTCCGTCATCGTGTCGCGTGCGCTGCCCGACGTACGGGACGGCCTGAAGCCCGTCCACCGCCGCGTCCTGTACGCGATGTACGACGGCGGATACCGACCCGAGAAGGGCTTCTACAAGTGCGCCCGCGTCGTCGGCGACGTCATGGGCACCTACCACCCGCATGGCGACTCCTCCATCTACGACGCCCTGGTCCGCCTGGCCCAGCCGTGGTCGATGCGGATGCCGCTCGTCGACTCCAACGGCAACTTCGGCTCCCCGGGCAACGACCCGGCCGCCGCCATGCGGTACACCGAGTGCAAGATGGCGCCGCTGGCCATGGAGATGGTCCGTGACATCGACGAGGAGACCGTCGACTTCACGGACAACTACGACGGCCGCAACCAGGAGCCGACGGTCCTGCCGGCGCGCTTCCCGAACCTGCTGATCAACGGCTCGGCGGGCATCGCGGTCGGCATGGCGACGAACATCCCGCCGCACAACCTCCGCGAGGTCGCGGCGGGCGCGCAGTGGGCCCTGGAGCACCCCGACGCCTCGCACGACGAGCTGCTCGACGCGCTCATCGAGCGCATCAAGGGCCCCGACTTCCCCACCGGCGCACTGGTGGTGGGCCGCAAGGGCATCGAGGAGGCCTACCGCACGGGCCGCGGCTCCATCACGATGCGCGCGGTCGTCGCGGTCGAGGAGATCCAGAACCGCCAGTGCCTGGTGGTCACCGAGCTCCCCTACCAGACCAACCCCGACAACCTCGCGCAGAAGATCGCCGACCTGGTCAAGGACGGCAAGGTCGGCGGCATCGCCGACGTCCGCGACGAGACGTCATCGCGTACGGGCCAGCGCCTCGTCGTGGTCCTGAAGCGGGACGCGGTCGCCAAGGTCGTCCTGAACAACCTCTACAAGCACACCGACCTCCAGTCGAACTTCAGCGCCAACATGCTGGCCCTGGTCGACGGTGTGCCGCGCACCCTCTCTCTGGACGCCTTCATCCGGCACTGGGTCACCCACCAGATCGAGGTCATCGTCCGGCGCACGAAGTAC
This sequence comes from Streptomyces longisporoflavus, assembly GCF_014649775.1. GTDB lineage: Bacteria > Actinomycetota > Actinomycetes > Streptomycetales > Streptomycetaceae > Streptomyces > Streptomyces longisporoflavus. The sequence goes on from NZ_BMTR01000010.1 coordinate 231,282, forward strand.
AGGCTGCGCAAGGCCGAGGAGCGCGCCCACATCCTGCGCGGCCTCCTCAAGGCCCTGGACGCCATCGACGAGGTCATCGCGCTCATCCGGGCCAGCCAGACGGTCGACGTCGCGCGCGAGGGCCTGATGGGCCTGCTCTCGATCGACGAGATCCAGGCCAACGCCATCCTCGAGATGCAGCTGCGCCGGCTCGCCGCCCTGGAGCGCCAGAAGATCGTCGCCGAGCACGACGAGCTCCAGGCGAAGATCAACGAGTACAACGCGATCCTGGCCTCGCCCGAGCGGCAGCGCCAGATCATCAGCGAGGAGCTCGCGGCGATCGTCGACAAGTTCGGCGAGGACCGCCGCTCGGCGCTCGTGCCCTTCGACGGCGACATGTCCATGGAGGACCTGATCGCCGAAGAGGACATCGTCGTCACCATCACGCGCGGCGGCTACATCAAGCGCACCAAGACCGAGGACTACCGCTCGCAGAAGCGCGGCGGCAAGGGCGTGCGCGGCACGAAGCTGAAGCAGGACGACATCGTCGACCACTTCTTCGTGTCGACGACGCACCACTGGCTGCTGTTCTTCACGAACAAGGGCCGCGTCTACCGCGCGAAGGCGTACGAGCTGCCCGACGCCGGCCGCGAGGCCCGCGGCCAGCACGTCGCCAACCTGCTGGCCTTCCAGCCGGACGAGCAGATCGCCGAGATCCTCGCGATCCGTGACTACGAAGCGGTGCCCTACCTGGTTCTCGCCACCAAGGGCGGCCTCGTCAAGAAGACCCCGCTCAAGGACTACGACTCGCCCCGCTCCGGCGGTGTCATCGCCATCAACCTCCGCGAGACGGACGACGGCAAGGACGACGAGCTGATCGGCGCCGAACTCGTCTCCTCCGAGGACGATCTGCTGCTCATCAGCAAGAAGGCGCAGTCGATCAGGTTCACGGCGACGGACGACGCGCTGCGTCCCATGGGCCGTGCGACGTCGGGCGTCAAGGGAATGAGTTTCCGCGATGGCGACGAACTGCTCTCGATGAATGTCGTCAGGCCGGGTACTTTCGTCTTCACCGCAACCGACGGCGGGTACGCGAAGCGGACCAACGTCGACGAGTACCGCGTCCAGGGTCGCGGCGGTCTCGGCATCAAGGCCGCCAAGATCGTGGAGGACCGCGGCGAACTCGTGGGTGCTCTGGTGACGGAGGAGACCGACGAGATCCTCGCCATCACCCTGAGCGGCGGTGTGATTCGTACGCGAGTCAACGAGGTCAGGGAGACGGGCCGTGACACCATGGGCGTCCAACTGATCAACCTGGGCAAGCGCGATGCCGTGGTCGGTATCGCTCGTAACGCCGAGGCCGGACGCGAGGCTGAGGAAGTCGACGGAGACATCGTCGTCGAATCGGCAGACGGCGAGCCGGCCGCCGGTACGGACGAGGGCACGGAGTCCACGGCCGAGTAGCGCGAGGAGAGAGTCATCGTGAGTGGAGCCACGGGCGCCGGAGCAAGTGGAACCGGCCAAGCCGGTACAGACGGTGTCCGTGGCTCCGCCACTGATTCTCCCGACTCGCAAGAGTCCCGTGGATCCCAGGGGGGAACCGTGACCGACACCCGAGGGCCGCAGTCGGCTCAGTCACCGAAGTACGCCGCCGAGGCCGAGGCGCCCCAGGGCGGCGCCGGGGCGCTGCCGGGGGAGCGGCAGCCTCAGCAGTCGCAGCAGCAGGCGTCCCAGCCGTATCACCCGCCGCAGGCCTACCAGCAGGGGTCCCAGACGGGTTCCGTGCGCAGGCCGCGTACAGGGGCGCGCACGACGCCTCGTACGCGCAAGGCGCGGCTGCGGGTCTCCAAGGCCGACCCGTGGTCGGTGATGAAGGTCAGCTTCCTGCTCTCCATCGCGCTCGGCATCTGCACGATCGTCGCGGCCGCCGTGCTGTGGATGGTCATGGACGCCATGGGCGTCTTCTCGACGGTGGGCGGCACGATCTCCGAGGCCACGGGCTCGAACGAGTCCAACGGCTTCGACCTGCAGTCCTTCCTGTCGCTGCCGCGTGTCCTGATGTTCACGACGATCATCGCGGTCATCGACGTGGTCCTCGCCACGGCTCTCGCGACGCTCGGCGCCTTCATCTACAACCTCTCCGCGGGCTTCGTGGGCGGCGTCGAGCTGACGCTGGCCGAAGACGAGTAGTTCTTCTTCTCTCGACTCTCTTCCCGTAGCGCTTCAACCGAGCTCCACCGCCCCTCCGGCGCTCCGCGCCGGGGTCTTCGCGGCCAGGGCCCCGCCTGTTCCAGGCGGGGCCCTGTCGCGTGTACCGGCCTGTGCGGTGCCCACGGAGGTATCGATTTTGGGACTGGCCCGCACGTGCGCTAATCTTCAGAGGTCAGCGCGCGGGACACACCGCAGCGCGGCGGGGCTATAGCTCAGTTGGTTAGAGCGCATCCCTGATAAGGATGAGGCCACAGGTTCAAATCCTGTTAGCCCCACCAGTGCAAAGACCCCCAACCGATCATGGTTGGGGGTCTTTGACATCTACGGGTGACATCAGCCGATCAATGGATCTTCCAAAAGGTCGGCGAGCAGCGAGACGGCTTCCCGCTCTCCGTCGCCCACAACGTGTGTATAGACGTCCATGGTCATGCTGATCTGACTGTGCCGAAGGATCGCCTGAGCGACCTTGGGATGAACCTTCAAGAACGCCAGCAGGGTGCCGCAGGTGTGCCGAGCAAGCCGGACCGTGATCCGGCGGACTCCGGCCCGCTTCACCAGGGCGTTGAACGTCCGGGAGAACCCGACGGGGTCCGTAAGCCCGCCACGCTCGGACGAGAAGATCACGTCATGATCCGGCTCTTGCCCCCAGGCATCACCGACGATCTTCCGTTCCAGCTCTTGCAGCGCACGCCGCTCTTCCAGGGCGCGGGCGCAGAACTCCGGCAGCGGCAGCACCGCCTGTGAGGACTCGGTCTTGAGGTCTTTGAGGACCAGGCCGACGCCCTTCTCGCGCTGAACCTGCTTGGTCGGTGTGAAGTGGCCGGCCTCGAAGTCGATGTCCTGCCAGCGCAGGCCCAGGACCTCACTGCGGCGAAGCCCGAGAACGAGCACTAGGACGCAGGCCGCGTAGAAGCGGTGGGCCCGCGATGCTCGAAGGAAGGTGATCGCCTCGCGGGCATTCCACGCCTTGCCCTTGTCCTTGCTGACCTTGGGCATGTCGACCAGCAGCGCGACGTTGCGCGTCAGGAGCTCTTCTCGAACGGCGCGGTTCAGCGCGTTCCGGAGGGTCCGCAGCACCTCGAAGCGGGTTGCCGCGCCGACCTTTTCGCGCGTGAGAGTGCCCATGAATGCACGAAGCTGCGCCGGAGTGAGCTTGACCAAAGACTTCTTGCCCAGGTGGGGCAGGAGGTAGAGCCGCACTTTGGACTCGTACTTCACGTACGTGTTGTGCTCCTTCTCCGGCTTCACGATGTGCTCCAGCCAGTAGGCCAGCCACTCACCGAGCGACCACGAGCGAGACGGCACAGGGACGCCGTTGCGCTCCTGATCCTGGAGCTTGCCGAGCTTCTCGTTGGCCTCGTCCCACGTCCGGCCGTACACGTACTTACGGACCCGGTTGCCGTCCGTGTCAGTCACATAGGCAGCGCCCTGGTACCGACCATCGGACCGCTTGGTGATCGTGCCTCCGCCGTTGGGCCGACGCTTCGCCATCAGGCAGCCTCACCGATCTGACTACGGACGAAGTCGCCCACGGCATCGGCGGGGATACGTCGGCACCCGTCGACCTTGATGGACACCAGGCGGTGCGTGCGGATCAGGTCGTAGACCTTGGTCCGGCCTACCTTGAGTCGCGCCATGACGTCGGGCACGGTCAGCAGCTCGGGAACGGCGGTGGTCACGTGACGGCTCCTTCCATGTCGAGGAGCGTGGCTTTCTCCTCGCGGGCGATCTCTCGGTTCTGTGCGATGTCCCGGCGGATGCTGGCGGCGAGCCAAGATTCGCCGGGGGTGTGGCCGTGTCCGGCGTAGGTCCAGTGGGCGAGGGTGAGGGTGGTCTCCTCGGGGATCTCGTCGGGGTCGGGGAGGCCGAGGGCGGCGCGGTGTTGGGCGGCGCGGTAGTCGGCGCGGACCTGGCGCAGGGCCCCGAGGGTGGTGGAGTAGCGGCGGGACTTGGTGGAGAAGTGGCCGCGGAAGCCGAGCATGTGGGCCCAGTCGCGGAGCTTGCGGTCCGGGTAGGCGTGGTGGAGGTCGAGGCAGGCCTCGATGAGGCGCCGGGGATGGTCGGGCACATCGAGGAGGACCAGGGCCTCTTTGTTGCCGATGCGGCGGTCGACGGTGCCGGTGGTCTCGGCGGCTTTGGTGGCGTACTTGGCGACGTAGGAGGCGACGGCCTGTTCGGTGATCTCGGAACCGTCGCCGAAGGCCTTGATGGGCTGGACGTCGAGCCGGTCACCCCAGCACAGGACACGGGCGGGATGGTCGCCGGAGGCGTCCAGGTCGACGCGGGCGCGAGCAGCTGCCGCACGGATCGCATCGGTGAGCAGGGCGAGGGTGGCCCAGTGCGGGGGCGGGGTGTCGGGTCCTTCGGGGCCGTCGAAGCGGATGACGGCGTGGAAGTGGATGGCGCCGCGCTTTTGGTATTCGGCGACCTTGCCGAAGGAGAGCCGGGACTGTTCCTTGGCGGCTTTCTGGGTGAGTCCGGCGCGGGCGGCGATCTCTCGGCGCAGGTAGATCGTGAAGTAGCGCCACAGCTCGGAGGCGTGGTTGTTCCACAGGACCGAGCCCGCGTAGTCGTATGTGTCGGGGTCGAGCGGGGTGCCCAGCTCGTCGGCGTTCTCGGGGTGGTGGGCGCCGCAGCGGCAGGGCCGGGTGCCGGGCCGGTTGTGGACCGGGCCGAAGCTGGGGGCGGTGAGGGTGGCGAAGACGCGGGGGTGTTCGCGCAGGGTGTGCGGGGTGCCTTTGTCGGGGGCGCCGACCAGTCCGGCGCGGATCAGGTGGTAGGTGTCCCCGGCGTAAGTCCAGGCACAGGAGGGGCAGCGCGAGGCCCGGCGGTTGCCGCAGGCGAGGCGGAGTCGGCCGCCCGGTTCGGCATCGGTCGAGTAGGAGTAGAGGACTTGGCCGGTGGTGCGGTCGCGGGTGACGGTGGTGCCCTGGAGGTGGATCGGGTCGGAGCAGCCGCCGGTGCGCTTGATCTGGTCTTGGATGCGGTCGAAGCCCGGGGACCCGGCCACCCTCAGCACGTCGGCGAGGGTGGCCGGGTCCAGGCCCGCCATGGTGGCGGTGTCGGTCATGAGAACCAGCCGCGCTTCTTGGGGGTGCTGGCCGAGTCGCAGGACGGCCCGGAGGTCTTCCCGGTGGAGCGCTGCGAGGAGCGGTCGGCGTCATTGCGCCGGTGGGCACTGGCTACCTGCTTGGCGCGGTCATAGTCGCTGTCCAGTCCGTCGGACAGGGTGCGGTCCGTTCCGCGGCTCCAGCGTCGAGGCATCACGCCTTCACCTCCTGCTCGCTCGCGAGGGCGATGCGGGCGGTGCCGTTGCAGGTGCGGCAGTCGATGTGAAGCGTGGTGCGGGAGCCGTCGCGGTTGCGGGTGCCGGTGGTGACGGCGACGGTGGTGAAGCCGCCGCAATCGCGGCAGACGGGCATGTTCTGGACGGGCTGGGGCATGATGAGGCTTCCCTTTCGGGTCCGGTGGATCTGGAAGGTGGGAAGGCGTCCGGGGCGGCGGAAGTTTGGCGACCGAGGCCGCCCCGGAGGCTGCTTAGGAGCGGGGCTTGCGGTAGCGGCCCGCGTTCCAGACGCGCATGTCGTGGTCGGTGGCGGTGCCGTCCGTGATGCGTCCGTAGATCTCGCGGCTCAGTTCGGAGCCCTTTCGCTTGCCCTCTTCGATCTTTTCGATCAGATCCGGGGTGTCGGGACGGCGGCTGAAGATGCCCATGTCAGTGCTTCCTTTCGTGGGTGAGGAGCGAGCGGACGACGAGCGCGACGATCGCCAGGGACCCGGCGGTGATCGCGACGGCGAGGAGCATGGAGACCAGCACGGCGCCGACCACGAGGACCGCAGCTGTGCCGCCGCCGATCAGGAGGAGCAGCGAGCCGGGGGTGAGCTGCACGCCAGGTCGGGCGGACGTGGTCGCCGGGGCGGGGGCGGGGTGCTGGCAGGAGCAGGCGGCCGGGGCGTGCTGGTGGCCGTCCAGCGGGGCGGTGCCGAGCGGGATGATCTGGCCGGTCGGCTGCTCGTTGACCGGGATCTTGTGGGTGAACACGGTGCGTACTCCTTAGCTGATGAGGGAGTTGACGGCGGGGCTCAGGAAGCTGTCGGCGATGAGGAAGCCGCCGAGCAGGAGCAGGGCCACCAGCCACCACGGCGGGCGGACGAGCTTGATGCCGAGGACTCCGGCGACGAGCAGGGCAAACCAGAGCGGGACGTCCATGACCAGGTCTCCTAGGCGGGGCAGCGGTGAGTGCGGGCGGCGAGTTCGGCGGCCGAGCGGTTGTCGTACTCGGTGGAGAAGTCGCAGCGGGGCGCGGTGCAGGCGGTGGCGTGGCGCTCGCGGCCCCGGCCGTCGAAGAAGCTGGCGACCTGGACCGGTCCGAACTGGCGGATGTCGCGGAAGCGCCGGTAGGCGGTCATGACGGGTCTTCCTTTCTGCTCAGGCGAGTTGAAGGTGCGTAGCGATCTCGTCGACGACGGGCGCGGGGAGCCCGAGTTGGGCGCGCAGACTGGCGACCGGGAGCGGTGTGCCGGTGGCCACGCGGTGGTTGTCGGCGATCTTTCGGGCGTGGTCCAGAAGTGCCGGCGGAACGGCCACCGCGTCGGGCTTCGGCTCCGGCTCCGGCTCCGGGAGGGGGGCCGGTTCGGCGGTCGGGAGCCCAGCGGGTTCCGGCAGCTCCGGCCTCTCGTCGAGGTCCGGCCGGGTGGTAGTGCGGTGCGGGTCGACGGCGGCCGGTTCCTCGGTCGGCTGCGGTGCCGGAGTTGGGGCGGTGTCGGCGGGGGTGTGGACCAAGAGCGTGCCGCCCAGGAAGGCGAGCGCGGGCCAGCCAGCGACCGTGATCCGCAACCAGGCCGGAACGGCGTCCAGGTCGAGGAGTCCGGCGGTGGCGATGTTGGCGCCGAGCGAGGCGAACAGGGCGATCACGAACCAGGTCCACGCGGCACGGTCGCCACGGGAGGCGCGCAGTCGGCGCCAGGCCGCGACGAGGAGCAGGTCGACGCTGATCGGGTAGGCCCAGGCCTGCCAGCCGGTCTGTCCGGCGGCTTCGGCCAGGTCGTGCAGGTGGGAGAAGGACAGGGCTCCGGCGATCACGGCTTGGATGAGGACGGCGTCTAGGCGGATCGAGCGCGACACGGGGTGATCACTCGCCCTTGTCGTCGTCGGCCGGGTCGCGGGTGAAGTCGGTGGCGTGGGCGATCAGCCACTCTTCGATCTCTCGGTGTTCGTCGTAGTCGGCGGTCTGGAACGCCGCTTCCGCGATCTCGACCGCCTCCACGAACCGGTTCTCGCGGGTCAGCTCGGCCGAGCGCTCCAGGGCCCGGCGGGTGGAGTCACGCATGAGGATCACTCCGTTTTCGGCATGGGTGGGGTAGGGGCCTGGCGTGAGGCGGTCACGCCGACCGGTGATGCGGAGGTGTCAGGGAATGACCGGGGCCTCGGTCGGCATGGGCGGCATCGCCGGAGCCGGGACGGGCGCGATGGCCGGGCGGAAGGGCTCCAGGGCCGGAAGGTCCGGGATCAGGTCGACGGTCTCGCGGCAGACCGCCACGGTGTCGGCGACCGAAGTCAGCGGGGTACGGATGCGTCCCCAGCCGCCGGAGGCATCGGCGGCGACGGCCTGGCCGGGCCGGTCGGCGGGGATCGTGCAGGCGGCCGGGACCGAATCGGGGGCGACGTCGTTCAGGCCCATTTCTGCGGTTTGCTTGTCGTTGACCCGGTGGACCACGCGCCCGGTGAGCTGGGCCCGGAGCATCGTGGCGCCCTTGCCCAGCTCGGAGCCGAACCGCTGGCCGCAGATCTCCAGGTAGATGCCGACCGCGCGGGAGAGCTGGGCCAGCCGGATCAGCCCGGTGACGATCCTCTCCCGGCGTTCCTCATCCTTCTTCGAGGAGATCAAGAACAGTTCCGCGATCTCGTCGACCAGGACCACCACGGGCGCCGGGCGCAGGTCCTCGGGCAGCTCCCACAGGTCCGAGACCGCGTGCTTGGCCAGCAGGTCGAAGCGGTCCTCCATCTCCGCCACCAGCACGTCAATCAGCGAGGCGGCATCGTCGGGGTTCGTGGCCAGTGCCGAGAGCCGCGGGGCGTAGCGGGACTGCTCGACACCGCGCTTGCAGTCGATACCGACCAGGGCGAGAGGCAGGCGGGCCAGGCCCTTGACCAGGTTGCGCTGGTACATGGACTTGCCCGACTGATTCGCCCCCAGGGTCAGCGCATGCGGGATCTCCCGGTAGTTCCGCTCGTACGCCGTACCGTCATCGCGCAGCGCGACCGGCACCACCAGGTCGTGCGGTACAGCCTTCTTCGGCATCCGCACCCGCCGCAGCACGTCATAGCCCGTCATCCGCAGCTCGACATAGCCGGGCTTCTTCGGGATCACGTGGACCGCGTGGACGCCCCAGGCGTGCCTAAGCCGCTCGGAAGCTGAGGCCAGGTCGGCAGGCTCCAGACCGGCGGGCAGCCGCAGCGTCACCCGAAGCCCGGACGATGTGCCCCACACCCGGCGGATCTTGGGCGGAACCGGGCGCACCTCGCTGCGAGCGATCCGGCGCGACATGAACGCCCGCAAGCCGGACGGCTGCACCGTCAGCCCGCACACATCCATCGTGTTCCGGTACGAGAAAGCGAACCGGCCCCAGGCCACCGGCAGACCCACCGTCGCCCAGAACACCCGAGGCGCCCTGTACTTGGCGTACGTGACGCCACCGGCACCGGTTAAGACGCCCGACGCCTCGAACCACACGGCCAGATCAGCCATGACTCAGGCCTCCATGACCGCAGCTGCGCGGAACGAGATCCCGTGCCGCTTCTGCCCGTTGAACTCGTTCTCCCAGTCACGCGCCTTGAGCCCGACCACCTTCACCGGCATGCCCGGCGTCAGGCCCTTCTCGGGGAGACCCGTCTCCAGGACGGTCACCTGGTAGAGGTTCCCCTCCCCCTCGTCCGAGATCAGCAGGCCCACGGTGGACAGCGGTGCGTTCGTCTCCCGGTCCATGGCCCGCTCACCGGTCCTCTTGTTGGCCAGCTTCGGTTCCGGCGCGGTCGCCACGAAGACGACGGCGGTCTGAAGGTCGATCTTGAAGGAAGGCATAGCTGTCCCCTTGCATTCGGACTCAGGCCCTTTGGACCTCTTGCGCAACTTGTTGGTACAAGCTGACACCTAGAGAGTGGGCCACCGAGCGTGAGTCGTCAAGCACTTCGCGCGAACATGTACCAACAAGTTGACCGAGTGCGTCATGATGGGGGTATGAGCAAGCAGCCGAAGTACGAGCAGGTTGCCGACGCGCTACGTCGGGAGATCGACAACGGCACCTACGGACCTGGTTCGCGGCTGCCCTCCGAAGCCGAGCTGGCCACAAGGTTCGATGCCTCGCGTAACACCGTGCGAGCGGGACTGAAGCTGCTGGTCAGCCAGGGTCTCGTCACGTCCAGCCAGGGTCTGGGCTACGAGGTGAGCAAGCACGAGGTGTTCGAACTCAACGCTTCTCGCTTCGAGAATCTAACGTTCCCGCAGAACGGGGATGCTTTCTCCACCGACGTGACCAACGCCGGCCGACACCCTCACCAGACCTTCCGTGTCGAGCTCACCACTACACCTGAGTACGTGGCGACGCGCTTGAAGGTCGAGACAGGGTCTCGCTCGGTGCTGCGGTTCTGCCACCGGTTCGTGGACAACGTTCCTTGGTCCACTCAGGCCACGCACTATCCGGACTGGCTCCTTGCCGAAGCCCCGCGCCTGGCAGAGCCGGGCGACATCGCCGAGGGCACGACGCGCTACCTCGCGAGCGTGGATATCGAGCAGATCGGCTACCGCGACGAGATCTCGACGCGCATGCCGACACCCGAGGAGGCTCGACTTCTGGAGGTCGGCGCCGGAGTACCCGTGATGCTCTGGACCAGGACGGGCTACTCACACGACCGCCCCATTCGGTGCACGATCACGACGTTGCGCGGGGACCTGAACCGCATGAACTACGAGATCGGCGACCTGTCCGGCAGGGACGGGGACGAATCCGAGTGAAGATCACCAGCGCCACGCCCAAAGATCTGGACCACCTGCTCGCCTTTCGGCAGGAGGCCGCAGCCTGGATCAGCCGTCTCGGCATTGACCAGTGGAGCCGTCCCTATCCCGCTGATCGGCTGTTGAAGACCATCGAGCAGGGCACCGTGTTCATGCTCAGGGACGGCACAAAGACTGCCGGAACCCTCACCCTCACCCCTGAAGCTGAAGAGGGGTTGTGGACGGAGGAGGAGTTGGCGGAGCCGTCGTTGTTCGTCAACAAGCTGACGGTGTCACGCGACTACGCAGGCGAGAACTGGGGCGGTCGGTTGCTGGATTGGGCGAGCGCCCGCGGGTACCGAGCAGGCGCCAAGTGGATTCGCCTCGACGCCTGGACGACCAACGAGCCGCTCCAGCGCTACTACTTGGATCACGGCTTCCAGCATGTGCGCACTGTCCTACAAGGCAACGCCGTCAACGGCGGACCACGTGTCTCAGGCTGGCTAGCCCAACGTGCCACCTCAGAAGCCGACCACGGCCTCGCCGACGAGACGCCCAGTCCTCAGCCCATGAATGCCTGAGCTGTTACAAGTTTCTCTACCTCATCAAGCACCCGGCTGCGCTCCGCTCCGCCGGGCGGGCTTCCCGGCTCCGCTCGGGGCTGCCGCTCCTGCCTCCGGCCCGCTCCGCCCCGGCTGCGCCGACGCCCGCCCACACATGGATAGGGGCCGGGGCCATGAGCCGAACATCGTAACCACGGCGGCCCCGGTCAAGGACATGCCTCCGGCGGGGGCGCTCTGGCTCCGGGATGGCGGGGGCGCCGCTTGCGAGTGCCGGCCGAATGGGGCGGGCGTAGGGAGCTCCCATCCCGTCTGCCATCGACCCAGGCAGAGCCGAGCAGACGCGGCCCAGGGCGTCAAGGTCGTTCGTACAGTGGGGCGCTCCACCTTGACGCCCTGAACCACGCCCGCTCCACGGTGTGTGGGTCGACGGCAGACGGGATGGGAGCTGGGGTGAGTAGTGAGTTGATGTTGGACAGCAAGCGAACCGCCGGGTAACCCAGATGTGGTGCACGTCACTACAGAGAGTTATCCACAGTCTGTGCCACAGGTCGCCCACAGGCATGTGCACGAACGGCAAGCCCTCACGCAGCGTAAACGCCGACTTGCCCACAGGATGGTCGACCTTGTCCACATCGGCGCCCACAGCGCGAGGTCAACTCGCAGAAACCCAGGTCAAGTTGGCTACACGCTTGGGGCGCGAATCTGTCAGTGCAGTGCCCTAACGTGGCGAGGCAACAGGAAGGGCGCGCCCACCCCTTGGCGAAGGAATACAGGCGCGCCCCAACTTCGACCCTGGAGGACTCATGCCCTTCCCGGCTCTTGGTGGCTTCCCGCTACCGGGCAACCACCCGCTTGGTACCTTCGCACGCTCCACTGACAGTCGCAACGATTCCTTGATCATCTTGGGGGTTGTGCTCGCTTGCGTGATCAACGGCGACACGGTCTCTAGCATCCTGGAGCAGAGCACCCGGCTCGCTGTGGTTGTCTGCGTGCTGATCATCGTGCGTGCGTTGGCCCCGACGCTTGAGCGTCGAGCGCAAAGGACGCTCGTGGAGTAGCCGACTCGCGACGGCACCCATGCCCAAGCACGCCCGTGCCATAGCGCTACGGCGGAGGCCCCTGTCTGGTTTGCCCGGTCAGGGGCCTTCAAGCCGCGCGGCGGGTGATGTGACCCAAAGGTGACTCGCGGTACGACGGTCCAAGGATTGGCTACTCGGGTTCGCCCCGCGTCGGGCGCTTCGGGCAGTGTGGGCCGCACTCATACACCTCGATAGACAAGTCGTGCGCATCGGCGTTTCCTTCAGCGCGGCCGGCCGACCTGGCTCCTTCCCCAAGAAGCTCGCCGCACCAGCAGCAGTACCAGCCGAGGTACTGCCATGCGTTGAGTTCCCGTGCGGGTGGCGGCTTCGGCCGCCAGGCCTCAGTCATGGCTGGTCGGCGTAGGGGACCAGCTCGTACTCTTCGCGGCAGGGGACGCAGGCGAACTGCACGCCGCCCGGTCCGGAGCCCTGCTCCTGCACGTTGATGACGCGGGTATCGGCGCTATAGCCGCGGTGCCAAGAGCAGTAGCCGTAGATGACCGGCGCCATCGTGGCCGTGTTCGGGCTGTCCGGGGCGTTCTGGTCCTGCGTACCCTCGTCCACGTCGACTCCATCCCAGTCGTCCACGCCCCTGGGTCGTTCGCGCGATCGCAGGGTGCTGTGCGTTCACGCAGCGTAGTACTAGCTAGCTAGGGTAGCTAGGCCAGTCAGGCAATCTCGTCTCGCTGATCAGGCCTGTACTGCCTAGTTTCGGATCATGGATTGGAAGCCGGACATCCCGCGATGGAAGCAGGTGTACGCGCTCTTCGAGCAGCGGATTGCCGATGGGGAGTACCCGCCGGGGAGCCAGCTGCCGGGCGTGCTCGCGATCCAGGACGAGTTCGGCATCGCGCAGATGACGGCCCGGCGCGTCCTCACCGAGCTACGGGAAGCTGGACTCGCGCAGATGCAGCCGGGCATCGGGACCTTTGTCACCGAGCTTCCCAAGCCGTAGCTGTCACCGCCCGAAGATGCTCCGTCGACCACGTGCGGCATCTGGCAGCATGAGCGGTGTCGATCGTTCAAGTACAGGGGGAGCTGTGCAAGAGGCGTTGATCGGGCTCTTCGGTGTCGTCTTGGGCCTAGGCGGAAGCACTTGGACCACGTTGTGGACGAACCGGCAGAACCGCCAAGGCCTTGAAGCGGAGCGGCTTCAGGCTCGGCAGGAAGAGGCGACCCGAGAGATTCGGCAAGCCTTGATCTCCATTCACCACATGAAGGCCGACCTGACGACCGACCCCGGCCCCTACTACGAGACCCCGGAGTCTGTTGCAGAGCTTCGCCGCCACATCCACACGATCGACACCTATGCCTTCGTGCTTGCCTCGGCAGAGCTGCGTGCCCGACTAAGGGGTGCGACGCAGATCATGTGGTACTGGGAACATCTCAACGAAGGCCCCGGACACCCCGTTTGGCACGCGGTGGACGATGCCGGTGAGTGCATAGGCGCACATCTTCGAGGGGAAAAGCTCCCGGAGGAACCGACTGCTGTGAAGCGTTGCCGCGAAGAGGCGGAGAGGCTCGAAGCCTTCGAACCGCCGGATGACGTTTGGCTGAGTTGTCAAGAGCACCCGCCTTTCTGACATCAGCGGATGACACCAACAAGCGCGAACACTGCCGACCAAGGCCGTACCTCAGCGGAAGGCCGCCCCTTGGCACCTTAGGGTTTGGCGTGGTTGAAGATGGCCGTGATCGACCTGATAAGGATGAGGCCACAGGTTCAAATCCTGTTAGCCCCACAGATACGAAGAAGACCCCCGGCCCGTATCGGCCGGGGGTCTTCTTCGTATGTCTGCGGGGCGCTCCGCGGTGCTCCGGGGAGCTGCGGCCGGGTCGGCCGGGGTCGTGACTACGGCTCTGCGGCGAGTCTGCTCGGATGGGCCTCGGCCTCGATCGCCGTCTCCGTGTCGTCCGAGGGGAGGTGGCGGCAGCTGGGCGATGATCCGTGTGCCTCGGCGCGGATGCGCTGCTTCATCGTGGGCGGCAGGGACCGTTCGTACGCTGCTGCCCAGTAGGCCGCCAGCGGAGCCGTCATGGTCGGCGCGCTCTTGCATGTTTCCGTGGCCTGCTGCACCGGCGTGGCCGCCGCTGCCGTCGTGGTGAATCCCAGCGTGGCGAAGAACGCGAGGAAGGCGGTGATGAGCGTGGTCCACAGCTTCATGGCCTTGGAGCCGGTCATGGCTTCTCACTTTCGGGTTGGGCGATTTGCGTACTTTCCTCATGATGTGTATGTGGGGCCGAGAGTGGGGGACCGACGCTCGTGGCGCGGCGATGTTCAGATGAACACCACCCGAATGGCCTTAAAAGGCCCCTGAGGCGCCCGGGAGAGGCTCGGGTGAGGTCAGGAGCGTCGAACGTCTCAGCGGGCCGTGAGGCGGCGAAGGGGCGCCGATGCCCGATTCGACTGCTGTGTTCGGGGCGGGAGTTGGGGTGGATCCAGGTCACCGATCGATATCGATCGGTGTGTATAGTCGGGCGCCAGAGGTCCCTTACGTCAAGAAAGACGAGGTCGCGCGGTGAAGAAGCTTCTCCTGGTCGCACTGGCCGCCATCGGCGGGCTCCTCGTGTACCGCCAGATCCAGGCGGATCGCGCCGAGCAGGATCTGTGGACGGAGGCGACTGACTCCGTGCCCACGGGTTCGTGAGTACTGACAACAGTCTCTTTACAGGGCCCCGGTCGCTTCTGCGGCCGGGGCCCTGTGCTGTCCGGATCTCTTCCTTCCCGCCGGGCTCCACACCCGTTGGATTTGCGTGCGCAAGTCATCGCCTTGCGTGAGCAAAGGTTGTCGAGTGTCCGCGGGGGCATAGTGGGCGGGACGGCTGTGGCATCGGGGAGGGGTGGCACGTGATGGGGCGGCTGTGCAGGGGCCGGGCGACTCCGGCCGCGGGGGTGGCGCTGTGCGTGGTGATGGCGCTGCCGGGGGCCGCCGCGGCGGACACCACGAGCCCGTACGCCTTCGCCGACCGGGCTGTGCTGGTCGAGGGCGCGAAGAACAGCATGGGCAGCACGAAACTCTCGCCCGGCTCGACGTACAAGAGCTCCCTCGCCCGCGGCGGGAAGGTCTACTACCAGCTCCAACTCGACGCCAGGGAGACCGTGTACGTCTCGGCGACCGCCGTTCCCGGCCCGGATTCCAGGGTCGTCTACGGAGACGGCGTCGAGGTTTCCTTACAGGACGCGAACGGCAACAACTGCAACTCATCGGACGCCCGGTTCGGTACGTCGCAGAGCCCGCGGCCCATCACCGCCTGGGCGGTACGGGAAGCGGGCCCCGCCGGGAACAGGTGCAAGGCGGCCGGTACGTACTACGTAGTGGTCGAGCGGAACACCCGGCCCGGATCCAGTACGGAGACGTGGGACACGGAACTCCGGGTCGTCTCGGAGCCCGGGGTGGCCAAGGGCGCCTCCACGACGCCGCCGGACACGTGGAACTCCGCCTCGCCCACGCCTCCCGCAGGCGCGCGCAAGGAGCGCAGGGGCGGCACGGGCTTCAACGACGCCCGCGCGCTGCGGACGGGCGTCTGGGGAGACCGGATCGAGCCCGGCCAGACGCTCTTCTACCGGGTGCCGGTCGACTGGGGGCAGCAGATCTCCGCGAGCGCCGAACTGGGCAGTGCGAGCGGGGGCGGGGACGAGTACATCCCCGCGGCGCTCGTCCTGTCACTGTCCAATCCGGTACGCGCACGCGTCGACGAAGCCGATACGGCCTACGACGGCAGGCAGAAAACGACCGCTCTCGACCCTAGGGCGCCCGTCGCGTACGAGAATCGCTACTCCCCGATCGACGGCGTGACCGGGACGCGGGTCGCCGGGTGGTACTACCTCGCGGTCCATCTCACTCCGAAGGTCGCGGAACAGTTCGGCGAGGGGGCGCTGGACCTGACGCTGCGGGTGAGCGTCGACGGCACCGCGAAGGAGGGGCCCGCGTACGTGGGGGCGGCGCGGCCCGCGGACCAGTTCAGCGTCACGGGGCAGGACGAGGATGCCGCCGAGCGGGGGGAGACGGAAGCGGGGGGCGGCGATGACGGAAGCGGGGGCGGCAGTGGTGATGGCGGCAGTGGCGCCATGAAGGTGATCGCCGCCGGTGGGTTCGGCGCCGGGACCCTGCTGCTGATGATCCTGGGCGTGTGGACGCTGGTGGGGCGGAGGCGGGCGGCTTGATGCGGGGCGCCTGGTGCGGGGGCGGACTGATGCGGGGCGCTGATCAGGTCTGCGCCAGGGCCCAGAAGCCCACCGCGAAGCAGGCGAGCGCGGCCAGCAGCATCGGGATCGCCACCTTCGCGGGCGGTCCCGCTCGTCGTTTCTGCCTCCGCCGTCGCGAAGCCGGCCGGTCCTGGAGCGGCTCCTGCGGGGTCTCGGCGGCGTACGGATAAGGAGCGGCGGGCACGTGATGCCCCGATGGTGTCACGGAGGGTGACGGCTCGTAGGTCCGTAACTGGCTGAGGGCGTGCGCCGGGACCTGGACCGGGACCTGAGCAGGGGCCGGTGCCGGCACCGGGATCTGAGCCGGAACCGGGGGCGGTGTCGCCGGCGGCTGTGGCAGCGGCAGCGCTTGCGGTTGCGGCTGTTGCTGCGGCTGTGGCTGCTGCGGCGGCGGAGTCGGTGGCCGTGAAGGCGGGAAGCTGCCCGTCTGCGGCGCAGAGAAGGGCGGGGGCGGTACGGCGGGGGGAGCGAAGTCCGGCGGCGGTGGGGCCTTTAGAGGGCCTTCGGGGCCGAAACCCCGTGGCAGCGGACCCAGTTGGTCGTAGATTTCGACGATCACGTCGTCGGGTCCGGGCTCGGGCAGCAACTCGGCGGCCGCGAGCAACGCCTTGCGCGCGCCCGTGGCGGTGCTGAACCGCGCGTTCGGATCCGGCTGGAGGAGCGTGGCGATGACCTGCCACAGCGGCTCGGGCACACCCTGCGGCGCTCCAGGCGTGCCGTGCGCGGCGAAGTGCTCGATCAGGGCCTGGGTGTCCGGCTTGGCGCCCTCAAGGAGATACAGGGCCACCAGGCCGACGGCGAAGAGATCGGCGGGGAAGTCCGGGTCGGCGCCCAGCATCTGCTCCGGAGCGAAGTAGCCGGGCGTACCCACCACACGGTCTGTCTCGGTCAGTCGCGGCTCGCCGAGCCGCATCGAGATACCGAAGTCGGAGAGCCGCAGATGCGGGCGCGCGGTGCCCGTCGCTTCCAGCAGAATGTTGGCCGGTTTGATGTCACGGTGCACGACCCCCTCGGCGTGCACCGCGGCGAGACCGGAGAGCAACTGGTCCAGGAGCGTGCAGACCAGGCGGGGCGGCAGCGGACCGTAATCCCCGATCACATGGGCCAGCGAGCCGCCGGCGACCAGGGCCATGGTGAACAGGACCTTGTCGTCGTCGGCGGCCCAACTGGCGGGCGCGAGCACATGAGGGTGGTCGATCCGCAGCGCCTGCTCCCGCACGAAGCGCAGCAGCGCGTGCGCGTCGCTCTGTTGCAGGACCTTGGCGGCCACATACCGGCGCCGCCGGTGGTCCCAGGCGCGCCAGACCGCTCCGACTCCCCCACGGCCGATCGGGTCGACCAGTTCGTAGCGGCCTGCGAAGACCTCACCCATGGTCGCGCATTGCTTCCTCTCCGGGCCGCCCGGTGGCCCGGCCGGCGGCTCAGTTCTGGTGCGCCTCGTAGTGGGCGACCGCGTCCGCGGTGCGTCCGGCGCCGTACACCCGGAGGAACTCTGCCAGTTCCGGGTGGGTCGGTGCGAGGGAGTCCGCGGCATCGATGATGTCGCCCGCCGCCGCGACGGAGCGCAACAGTGACTGGATCTCGCGCACCACACGCTTCACCGTGGGCGCACCCGAACTCAAGGGCGTCTGCGAGGTGTTGGTCAGGACGGAGCCGCCCTGGGACTTCTTGATCTCATCCATGCGGTCGGTGGCCTCGGCGGCGCTCACGCTGCCGTCGGCGACCTGGCCCGCCAGCTCCTGGAGGAGCTGGACGCGCTGGACGACCGCAGGGTTGCCGATCTTGGCTCGCTGCCCGCTCATCAGCTGGGACAGCATGGGCGCGGACAGACCGAGTACGCCGGCGAGGCGTGCCTGGTTGAGGCCCAGATCATCGATGAGACGGCGGAAGAGCGCCCCCAGCGGCTCCCCGTACCAGTTCCGCTGGAGCTCTCGTGCTCTCGCGGTCGTCTCTTGTTGTGCGGCGTCCATTGCGTCTCCCCATCGCTTCCCCAAAAAACCGTGGTTCGCTGCCGCGAACCACGCCGAGCATCTTACGGAGCGTGGTCGTTCACCGGGACCCCCAATCCTTTTGCGAGATGTGGGGGGTGACCCGGTACTCTGGTCTGCGTTGCCCACCGGAGCGATGTTCTTCCGGTCGGGTACGCCCGTTTTCGGGGCCTTAGCTCAGTTGGTAGAGCGCTGCCTTTGCAAGGCAGATGTCAGGAGTTCGAATCTCCTAGGCTCCACAGAAACGCCGTAGGGCGGGACCACCTCTCAGGTGGTCCCGCCCTACGGTGTTTTTGCTGCTGTTCGCGCTTCTGTGCAGGTCAGCGCAGACGCCGACCGACGCGGGTCAGCGCAGGTCGTCGCGCTCCGACGCCTCGGTCTCGGCCTGCTTGGCCTGGACCTCGGGGTCGAGGGAGGCCTGACCTGTGCCGTCGACCGAAGCCAGCGGCGCGCTGTCGGGCACCTCCGTCGCGGCCGGCGGCTCGACGAGCCAGTCCGGGTTCGCCTGCTTGTCCCACCACTTCCAGGCGGCGATCGCACCCCCGGTCACGATGCCAAGGACGATGAGGCCCTTGGCCACGCGTCCGGCGCGGGCCCGGCGGTTGTGCTTGCGGGCCAGCCGCCGGATCTCCTTGGGCGAGACCTCGCCGCGCAGGGCGGACAGCGCCGCGGATCCGCGGGCAGCCGCCTCGTCACGGACGGGCTGGGCCGCGGCCACGGCGCTCTCGATCCGCGGCTTCGAATAGTCGGCGGCCTGCCGGGCGGCCTCGCGGGCCTGTGCGGCGGCCTTGCGGGTGCGGACGGCGGCTTCGTGCGCGGCGTGGTCGACCTTCGGCGGCACATGCGCACGGGCCTGCTCGATGCGCGGCCCCACGTGAGCGCCGTACTGGGCACGGGCCTGCTCGGCGGCCTGCGACACCTTGGGCGCGAGCCGTGCGCGGGATTCGTGCGCGTAAAGGACGGCCTGCTCCTTGGCCGTGCCGGCGTAGGGGGCCACCGCCTCCGCGGCATGCCGCACGCTGTCCCTCGCCGAACCGGTCGCGGCGCGCACGCTGTCGATGCGGGTCACGGGATCCTCCTCCTCGGTGGCTTATAGGTATGTCACCTTTCCACCCTTTACAGGATCATGCCTTCCAGGTGACTCCGAGGCATGAGCGGGCGGGCATCCGGGTGCCATGAAATTGATCAAATCGGTACAAGGAGAGTTCTTCGCCGACAATGCCACGGATCGTCGCGCCGCGCTCCCACTCGGTGACTACTCGTCCCAATCCGGTCCGTGGGAGTATCAGGACGTCACAGAAGACAACGGAAGGCAGACCGTGGCCGAGCAGCTCTACGCCACCCTCAAGACCAACCGCGGCGACATCGAGGTGCTTCTGCACCCCAACCACACGCCGAAGACGGTCAAGAACTTCGTCGAGCTCGCTCAGGGCGAGCGCGAGTGGGTCAACCCGGAGACCGGGCAGAAGACCACGAGCCGGCTCTACGACGGCACGATCTTCCACCGCGTCATCAGCGGCTTCATGATCCAGGGCGGCGACCCGCTGGGCAACGGCACGGGCGGTCCGGGCTACGAGTTCGAGGACGAGTTCCACCCCGACCTCGCCTTCGACAAGCCCTACCTGCTCGCCATGGCCAACGCGGGCCCGGGCACCAACGGCTCCCAGTTCTTCGTGACGGTCTCCCCGACGGCCTGGCTCACCCGCAAGCACACCATCTTCGGTGAGGTCACCGACCCGGCGAGCCAGAAGGTCGTCGACGAGATCGCTGCCACGCCGACCAACCCGCGCACGGACCGCCCCGTGAACGACGTGATCATCGAGTCGGTCGTCATCGAAACCCGCGCCGCCTGACACCGGCGCACCCCGCGAGGGAACCAAACCGCCCCGCCCATCCGTAAGGAAGGGCGGGGCGGTGCGTTCGCGCGCGTGGGCGTAGCTGTGCCTTCGTACGGACATTGAGGGGACCCCATGGACCAGGCACCCGGCAGCCCGCAGGGGCCACAGGACGCATCGAACCTGCCCGGCTGCTACCGGCATCCGGACCGCGAGACGGGCATCAGCTGCACCCGCTGCGAACGCCCCATCTGCCCGGAGTGCATGATCAGCGCCTCGGTCGGCTTCCACTGCCCCGAGTGCGTGCGCGAGGGCTCGGGCACCGGCCACGCGCCCGCGGCCAACCAGCCGCGCACCATCGCGGGCGGCTCGATCACCGCTGACCCGCGACTGATCACCAAGATCCTGGTCGCGATAAACGTCCTCGTGTTCATCGCGATCCAGGTGAACGACCGGCTCGTCGGCGACCTCGCCCTGATCGGTGAGTGGCCGCCCTACCCGTACGCTCCGACCGAGGGCGTCGCCGAAGGCCAGTGGTACCGCCTGGTCACGTCCATGTTCGCGCACCAGGAGATCTGGCACATCGCGTTCAACATGCTGGGTCTGTGGTGGCTCGGCGGCCCGCTGGAAGCCGCGCTCGGCCGCGCCCGCTACCTCGCGCTGTACGTGCTCTCCGGCCTGGCCGGCAGTGCGCTCACCTATGTCCTCGTCGACGCGAGCGACGCCTCGCTCGGGGCCTCCGGAGCGATCTTCGGTCTCCTCGGCGCCACCGCCGTCCTGATGCGGCGCCTGAACTACGACATGCGTCCGGTCATCGCGCTGCTCGCGCTGAACCTGCTCTTCACCTTCACCTGGACCGGCATCGCCTGGCAGGCGCACGTCGGCGGGCTGATCGCCGGTGTCGCGATCGCGTACGGGATGGTGCACGCGCCCCGCGAGCGGCGGGCGCTGGTGCAGTGGGGGACCTGTGCCGTGGTGCTGGTCGTGGTCCTGGCGGCTGTGGTCATCAGGACCGGCCAGCTCGGCTGAAGGTCGCTCCGACCGGCCGGAGTGCCTCCCTGACCACTGTTGTCCACAGCGTGTGCCGAATCTTGTGCATGCTGTGTGGAACAGCTGTGCCCCTTGTCACTGACCTGGGTTTACCCAGGAAGGACAAGGGGCCAGTAGCCGCTCGGATGTCGATCTGCCAGTCACACCGGCGTCAACGTCACGAGAGTTATCCACAGATCGTCTTTCTTTTCCCCAGTTCGGTCCCCAGTGTGGATAGCGCTGTGGATAACTCAGGGCAAGGCTTGCTCCCGCCGCCGTGGGCAGTGCGCTCACAGCGTGTGGAACGGCACTACTTCCACTGGGTGGAGACGCCGAACCCCGCGGCGATGAAGCCGAAGCCGACCACGATGTTCCAGTTGCCCAGCGGGTCGATCGGCAGTTTGCCGTCGGTGACGTAGAAGACGACGATCCAGGCGAGCCCGATGAGGAACATCGCCAGCATCACCGGGGCCACCCAGCTCCGGCTGGTCAGCTTGATGTTCGTCGCCTTCTTCGGGGGCGGCGTGTAATCGTCGGCCTTCTTGCGGATCCGTGACTTCGGCACGAGGGTCTCTCCTGTCGATACGGGGAGCTGAGCCCTCCCCCGGGCGTCCGTTAGCGTAGTGCTTCCGCGGCGCTGAAGGAGATAAGGGTACGTTGAGCAATTCTGCCGACTCCCCCACAGGTCCGGGTCGACGCCCTCGATGGCGGCCGGTCCGGCTGCTCACCGCCGCCGTTTTCGCGCTCGCGGGCCTCATCTTCTTCACCAGCTTCAACACCGCCAAGGGCACGAACATCCGCACCGACGCGTCTTTGCTGAAGCTCTCCGACCTGATCGAGGAGCGTAGCCACAAGAACGGCAAGCTCGACGAGTCCAACGGTTCCCTGCGCGACGAGGTCGAGTCCCTGGCCGAACGCGACAACGGCGGCACCAAGGCCGACGACGCGCGGCTCAAGGCCCTGGAGAAGAACGCGGGCACCAAGAAGCTCAGCGGCGAGGCTGTCTCCGTCACCCTCGCCGACGCCCCGCCGAACGCCACCGCCAAGCTCCCCGGCTACCCCGAGCCCCAGCCCAACGACCTGGTCATCCACCAGCAGGACCTCCAGGCCGTGGTCAACGCGCTCTGGGAGGGCGGCGCCGAAGGCATCAAGGTCATGGATCAGCGGCTCATCTCCACCAGCGCCGTCCGCTGCGTGGGAAACACCCTGATCCTCCAGGGCCGCGTCTACTCGCCCCCGTACAAGGTGACGGCCATCGGCGACCCGGAGAAGCTCAAGACGGCGCTCGCCGCGTCCCCGCAGATCCAGAACTACATGCTGTACGTCAACGCGTACGGCCTCGGCTGGAAAGTCGATGACGACGGGGCGATGACTCTTCCCGGCTACTCGGGCACAGTGGATCTCCACTACGCCAAGCCCGTGGAGTAGACCGCCCGTGGAGTAAGCCGCTGGGGGAGCCTGTGTCGGTGCGAGTGCTCGTCAGGACGTTCAGCGAACTGTGCATCACCGCCGGCACGCTGATCGTGCTCTTCGTGGTGTACGTCCTGTTCTGGACGGGCGTGAAGGCCGACAACGCCATGGACAGCCAGATCGACGCGCTCCAGGACCAGTGGGCGCAGGGCTCGGTGCCCGCGGGTACGGACCGGGAGTCGGGGCGGACGGCCTCTCCGAAGAAGCCCGCCCCCTACGAGGACGGCAAACCCTTCGCCGTCATGTACATCCCGCGGTTTGGTTTCACGTGGAACAAGCCGGTGCTCCAGGGCACCGGGACCGAGACCCTCAAGAAGGGACTCGGTCACTACGGAGAGACCGCGCAGCTCGGACAGCGCGGCAACTTCTCCGTGGCGGGCCACCGCCGCACCTACGGAGACCCGTTCAAGGACTTCCCGAAGCTGCGCCCGAACGACCCCGTGGTGCTGACCGACGGCACCACGTGGTTCACGTACCGCATCGACAAGAAGCCCTACAAGACGCTGCCCGGCGACACCGGCGTCATCGACGCGGTTCCGCGCAAGTCGGGGTTCGACGGTCCGGGCCGTTACCTCACACTTACGACCTGTGAGCCAGAGTGGGGCCACAGTCACCGGTTGATCGTCTGGGCCCACCTCGACGCCACCCAGCCCGTGGAGGCCGGGAAACCAGAGGCACTGCGCCGTTAGTCTGGTGCCGTACGGCTACGGAAGGGACGGCATGTACGGCTGGATCTGGCGGCATCTGCCGGGAAACGCATGGGTTAGGGCGCTGCTTTCGCTGGTGCTCGTCTTCGCTGTGGTCTACGTGCTCTTCCAGTACGTGTTCCCCTGGGCCGAGCCGCTGCTTCCCTTCAACGACGTGACGGTGGACGGCCAGTGAGCGCGGTGAGCCCTGTGAGTCCGACGAGCCCGGTCGGCCCCGATGGACGCCCCAGCCGCATCCTCGTCGTCGACAACTACGACAGCTTCGTCTTCAACCTCGTCCAGTACCTCTACCAACTGGGTGCGGAGTGCGAGGTCGTGCGCAACGACGAGGTCGAGCTGCGTCACGCGCAGGACGGCTTCGACGGCGTCCTGCTCTCGCCGGGCCCCGGCACGCCCGAGCAGGCGGGCGTCTGCGTGGACATGGTGCGGCACTGCGCCGGCACCGGGGTGCCCGTGTTCGGCGTCTGCCTCGGCATGCAGTCGATGGCGGTGGCGTACGGCGGAGTGGTGGACCGCGCTCCTGAGCTGCTGCACGGCAAGACGTCCCCCGTGGTGCACGGGGGCAAGGGTGTTTTCTCCGGTCTTCCGTCGCCGTT
Organism: Streptomyces longisporoflavus; assembly: GCF_014649775.1. Lineage (GTDB taxonomy): Bacteria > Actinomycetota > Actinomycetes > Streptomycetales > Streptomycetaceae > Streptomyces > Streptomyces longisporoflavus. The sequence continues at coordinate 254,934 of NZ_BMTR01000010.1, forward strand.
CATCGCGACGCGCTATCACTCGCTCGCCGCTGAGCCGGCCACGGTTCCGGCCGAGCTGGAAGTGACCGCGCGTACGGAGGACGGCATCATCATGGGCCTGCGCCACCGGGAACTGCCGGTCGAGGGCGTGCAGTTCCACCCCGAGTCGGTGCTCACCGAGCACGGCCACCGCATGCTCGCCAACTGGCTGGTGGAGTGCGGGGACGCGGGGGCGGTCGGACGGTCGAGCGGTCTTGCCCCGGTGGTGGGCAGGGTCTCGGCGTGACCGCCTTGCGCCCCGAGCCCGATTCCTCCGGCCTTCCGTACGACGACCAGTACGCGTCGTACGGGGAGCCGGGGGCGTCCGAGGAGCTCGGGGCGTTCGAGGCGGCCGTGGATCACCTCGCCGACCCGCTGACCGATCCGTTGCCGGGCCAGCATCCTTCGCCGTGGTTCCGCAGCGGGCCTGCCGAGCCAGAGCCTGAGCCACAGCCCCGGCCGGCTCCGGAGCAGCCGCAAGAGCAGGAGTGGTACGACCCCGCGGGTTACGCCCGTGACTGGTACGGGGCGCGGGAACCGACGTACGAGGAGTTGTACGGCGCGTACGCCCCTCAGCAGCCGGCACCGGCGTACGAGCCGATACCGGAGGCCGCGCAGCCCCAGTCGCGCCCCCGGGAGCAGTCCCGGGCCCCGGTCCAGCCCCATCCCCCGGCCCGGGCCCAGTCGCAGCCGCCTGTCGACGACGAGACGGTCGGGCTGCGGACGGCGGACACGCGCCGAATAACCGCCCCGCACACTGACGCGAACCCCGAGCAGGAGCGCCCCCCGGAGGGCGGACGGGCCGCCCGCCGCAGAGCCGCCAAGAAGGGCGCCTCACGCGCCGCCACAAGCCCTGCGGCAGCGTCGCCCGCCCCTCTCTCCCGGGTCGAGGCCCGCCGCGCCGAGCGCGCCCGCAGGCCCTCCACGGGCGCCGTGCTCAGCCGGGGCATCGGTGAACTGTTCATCACCGTGGGCGTCCTGATGCTGCTCTTCGTGACCTACCAGCTGTGGTGGACGAACATCCGGGCCCAACAGCAGGCCGACGGCGCCGCCAGCGACCTCCAGGAGGAGTGGGCGAAGGGCAAGGGCAAGCCGGGTGCCTTCGAGCCCGGCCAGGGCTTCGCGCTCCTGCACATCCCCCGCCTCGACGTGGTCGTGCCGATCGCCGAGGGCATCGACAAGTCGAAGGTCCTGGACCGCGGCATGGTCGGCCACTACAACGAAGGCCGCACCAAGACGGCCATGCCGGACGCCAAGAAGGGCAATTTCGCGGTGGCCGGGCATCGCAACACCCATGGCGAGCCGTTCCGGTACATCAACCGGCTCGAACCGGGCGATCCCATCATCGTGGAGACGCAGGACAAGTACTTCGTCTACAAGATGGCGAGCATCCTGCCGCAGACCCAGCCCAGCAACATCTCGGTGATCGGTCCCGTCCCTCCGGGTTCGGGCTTCACCAAAGAGGGCCGGTACATCACACTGACCACCTGCACCCCGGAATTCACGAGTAAGTATCGAATGATCGTCTGGGGCAAGATGGTCGAGGAACGACCGCGCGGCAAGGGCAAACCGAGCGCGCTCGTCAACTAGAACGGTGAGAACGGGGCGGAACCAGTGGCAGCCACGACCGACAACGACGAGGAGCAGACCGAGGAGCGGTCCGAGGAGCAGGCCGAGAAGCCCGCGCCCTCCCGCACACCACGGCCACGGGGACGCGGACCCATCGCCACGGCGGTCAGCGTCTTCGGCGAACTCCTCATCACCGCGGGCCTGGTGCTCGGCCTCTTCGTCGTCTACTCCCTGTGGTGGACCAACGTCGTGGCGGACCGCGAGGCGAACAAGCAGGGCGACAGGGTGCGCGACCGCTGGGCGGGCGGCCCGGGGGAACTGAACACCAAGGACGGCATCGGCTTCCTCCACGTCCCCGCGATGGGCGGCGGCGAGATCCTGGTGACGAAGGGCACCGGCGCCAAGGAGCTCAACCACGGTGTCGCGGGCTACTACCAGGACCCGATCAAGTCGGCGCTCCCGCAGGACAAGGAAGGCAACTTCACGCTGGCCGCGCACCGCGACGGGCACGGCGCGAAGTTCCACAAGATCGACAAGATCAAGAAGGGCGACGCGATCGTCTTCGAGTCGCGGGACAAGTGGTACGTCTACAAGGTGTACTCGACGCTCCCCGAGACCTCGAAGTACAACGTGAACGTCCTGGACCCGGTCCCGAAGGAATCGGGCGCCAAGAAGCCGGGCCGCTACATCACCCTGACGACGTGCACGCCGGTCTACACCTCCAACTACCGCTACGTGGTCTGGGGCGAGCTGGAACGGATCGAGAAGGTCGACAACAAGCGCACGCCGCCGGCGGAGCTTGACTGACCCTCGGCGCCACACAGCCACCGCGGCACACAGTCTCCGCGCCACACACCCTTCGCACCACACACGGGAAGAGCCCCGGACACCGCCTGCTCGGCGCTGTCCGGGGCTCTTCTTGTGTGTCGCAGTAAGTACTGCGGCGGAGCCGACCGGGCGTCAGTCCTCGTCGCTGCGGGAGAAGCCCATGCCGCCTTCGATGAAGCCGCCTCCGTCGCCCCCGCCGTTGTTGTTGCCGTTGTTCCCGCCTGCCGTGGTCAGGTTGACCGCGCTGCCGGGCTCGGCCTCTGTGTTGGCGGTGGGCTGCGAGAGGACCACGAGGGCGTCGTCCTCCTGGGGGCCCGTGATGTTGCCGACCGTCAGGCCCGCGTCCTCGATGGCCTTACGGGCGTCCTTGAGCTTCTGGCCGGCGAGGTTGGGCACGGTGGCCTTCTCGGCCGCCTTGGCGACCTTCAGCGTGACCGTGGAGTTGGGGTCGGCCTCGGTCTGCGGGGCGAGGCTCTGCGAGAAGACCTTGCCTGCCTCGACGTCGGCGTTCTCCTCTTCCTCGCACGTACCGACGAGGTCGTTGCTCTGCAGCTGGGCCTTGGCCTCTTCACAGGTCTTGCCGGTGACGTCGGGGACCACGGACTTGGCGGCCTCCTTGGCCACCTCAAGGGTGATCTTGCTGCCCTTCTCCACCTCGGTACCGAAGACCGGGTCGGAGTCGAGGACCTCGTCAGGCGTACCGGAGGACTCCACAGGCTTGATGTCGACGTCGAACTGGTACTTGTCGCCCTCGAGCTTGTCCGTAGCGGTTTCGACGTCCAGGCCGACGACCTTCGGCACCGCGACCTTCCGCGCCCCCGTGGACACCGTCACACTGATCGTGTCGCCCTTTTGGACCGTGGCGTTCGCGCCCGGGTCCTGGGCGCAGATCTCGCCCTCCGGGTACTTGTCGCACGGCTTGCGCTCGGAGGCGTCGAGGACGAGGTCCACGTTCTTGGCGGACTTCTTGGCGTCGGCGAGCTTCTCACCGACGAAGTTCGGGGCCTTGATCGAGTCGTCGCCGCCGCCCCCGGTGAACGCCCACTTCCCGATCAGGATCGCGCCCACCAGGACAAGGAGACCCGCGAGGACCAGCAGGATCGTGGAGGTGTTGCTCTTCTTCTGGCGGCGGCGCGAGTGGTCGTCGTAGCCGTCGTCCGGGCCGACCGGCGGCATCATCGATGTCTGTGCGCCGCCGTTCTGCGGGCGCAGCATCGCCGTCTGCTGGTCCTCCGGGTGGCCGCCGTAGCCGACCGCGCCCATGGCAGCGGTGGCCTGGACGGGCTGGCCGTCGAGGCAGGCCTCGATGTCGGCGCGCATCTCGTCGGCCGACTGGTAGCGGTAGTCCGGGTCTTTGGTGAGGGCCTTCAGGACGATGGCGTCCATCTCCGGCGTGATCTCGCCGTCGAAGACGCTGGGGGCCTGCGGCTCTTCCCGTACGTGCTGGTAGGCGACCGCCACCGGGGAGTCCCCGACGAAGGGCGGACGGACGGTGAGGAGCTCGTAGAGCAGGCAGCCCGTGGAGTAGAGGTCGGAGCGCGCGTCGACCTGCTCGCCCTTGGCCTGCTCCGGGGAGAGGTACTGCGCGGTGCCGATGACCGCCGCGGTCTGCGTCATCGTCATCCCGGAGTCGCCCATGGCGCGGGCGATGCCGAAGTCCATGACCTTGACCTGGCCGTTGCGCGTCAGCATGACGTTCGCGGGCTTGATGTCGCGGTGGACGATGCCGTTGCGGTGCGAGTACTCCAGGGCCTGGAGGATGCCGATGGTCATCTCCATGGCGCGCTCGGGCAGCAGCTTGCGCCCGGAGTGCAGCAGCTCACGCAGGGTGGACCCGTCGACGTACTCCATCACGATGTACGGGATGGAGACCCCGTCCACGTAGTCCTCGCCGGTGTCATAGACCGCGACGATCGCAGGATGGTTGAGCGAGGCGGCCGACTGGGCCTCACGGCGGAACCGGGCCTGGAACGACGGGTCGCGCGCGAGGTCGACCCGCAGCGTCTTCACCGCCACGGTGCGTCCGAGCCGGGTGTCGTGCGCGAGGTAGACCTCCGCCATCCCGCCTCGGCCGAGCACCTGGCCCAGCTCGTACCGCCCGCCGAGGCGACGCGGCTCTTCCATAGCTATTCCAGCCCTCTCCGTCAGTCCCGACCGCACCCTTGTGTGGTCCGGCGGTGTGCTGTCCGGGCATACCGTACCCGGCTCGCCTTACGAGACCCGGCCGCCACCGTCACCCGATACAGGACCGGTATCGCAACGTGCACTGATGTGAAGAGGCCGTGACGCGGGTCACTTCTTGCTGTCGAGCACCGCCTGCATCACGTCCTTGGCGATGGGCGCGGCCAGACCGCCACCGGAGATGTCGTCGCGGCCGGCCTTGCTGTCCTCGACGACCACGGCGACGGCCACCGGCGAACCGGAGTCGGTCTTGGCGTAGCTGATGAACCAGGCGTAGGGGTTCTCGCTGTTGTCGACGCCGTGCTGGGCCGTACCGGTCTTGCCGCCGACGGTGACACCGGGGATCTTGGCGTTCGTGCCGGTGCCGTCGTTGATGACGGTCTCCATCATGTCCTGCAGCTTCTGCGCGTTCTCCTCGGAGAGCGGCTGGCTCATCTCCTTGGGCGCGTGCTTCTCGATCACGTCGAGGTTCGGCGCCTGCAGCTCGCTGACCATGTACGGCTCCATCAGCTTGCCGTCGTTGGCGATGGCCGAGGCGACCATGGCCATCTGGAGCGGCGTGGCGGCCGTCTCGAACTGGCCGATGGAGGAGAGCGCGGTCTGCGGCCGGTCCATCTTCTCGGGGAAGACGGAGGCGTTCGAGCGGACCGGCACGAACTGCTCTTCGTTGAAGCCGAACTTCTCGGCCGTCTCGAGCATCTTGTCCTTGCCGAGGTCCGAGCCGATCTTGCCGAAGACGGTGTTGCAGGACACCCGCAGCGCCTCACGCAGCGAGGCGTTCTTGCAGGGGATGTTGCCCTCGTTCGGCAGCGGCGTCTGGGTGTCGGGCATCGTCCACGGCAGCGGGGACTTGGTGGGCGCGTCGATGTCGTCGTACAGACCGTGCTCCAGGGCCGCCGCGGCGGTGACCGCCTTGAAGGTGGAGCCGGGCGGGTACGTCTCGCGCAGGGCGCGGTTGAGCATCGGCTTGTCTTTGTTCTTGTCCAGCTTCTGGAAGGCCTTGCCGTCGGCACCGGCGAAGGTGGACGGGTCGTACGACGGCGCGGAGGCCAGCGCCAGGATCGCGCCCGTGGACGGGTCGATCGCGGCGACCGCACCCTTGCCGCGGCCCCTGAGGCCGTCGTACGCGGCCTTCTGCGCCGCGGTGTTGAGGGTCGTGACGACGTTGCCGCCCTCCTTCTTCTCGCCGGTCAGCATGTCCAGGCTGCGGCGGAAGAAGAGACGGTCGTCGTTACCGGTCAGGATGCCGTCCTCGATGGACTCCAGCTGGGTCGCGCCGACGCTCTGCGACGCGAAGCCGGTGACCGGTGACCACATGGAGCCGTTCGTGTACGTCCGCTGGTACTTGAGGTCGTTGCCGTCGCCCGACTCCTTGGAGCCGGTGATCGGCTTGCCGTCCACGACGATGTCGCCGCGCGGAGTGGCGTAACGCTCGATGGTGACGCGGCGGTTCTTCTCGTCCTTGGCCAGGGTGTCGGCCTGGACGTACTGGAGCCAGTTGTCCCGGACGATCAGGGCGAGGATGAGGAACCCGCAGAAGACCGCGATCCGGCGCAGGGGCTTGTTCACGGACGGACCACCTGGGTCATTTCGGCGTCAGGGTTCGGGGCTGGGGTCGGCGCCGGTCGGCGCGCGGTATCGCTGATGCGGATCAGGATTCCGATCAGCGCCCAGTTGGCGATCACTGAGGAACCGCCGTACGCGAGGAAGGGCATGGTCATACCCGTCAGCGGGATCAGACTCATGACGCCGCCGGCGACCACGAAGACCTGGATGGCGAAGGCGCCGGACAGGCCGATCGCGAGGAGCTTGCCGAACGGGTCGCGCGCGGCGAGGGCGGTGCGCACACCGCGCTCCACGATCAGGCCGTAGATCAGCAGGATCGCCATGATTCCGGCGAGGCCGAGCTCCTCGCCGAACGTGGCGAGGATGAAGTCGGAGTTGGCGGCGAACTTGATGAGGTCGGAGTTGCCCTGGCCGAGACCGGTGCCGAGCGTGCCGCCGGAGCCGAAGGCCCACAGGGCCTGCATCGCCTGCTCGGAGTGGCCGACCACGCCCTGCTGGCTCAGCGTGTACTCGCGCATGGGGTCGAGCCACGCGTCGACGCGCTGCTTGACGTGCGGCTCGAAGGAGGCGACGCCGACCGCGCCGACCGCGGACATCAGCAGACCGAACACGATCCAGCTGGTGCGCTCCGTGGCGACGTACAGCATGACGACGAACATGCCGAAGAACAGCAGCGAGGTACCGAGGTCGGTCTCGAAGACCAGGATCAGGATCGAGATGATCCAGACGACGACGATGGGGCCGAGGTCACGGCCGCGCGGCAGGTACAGGCCCATGAAGCGGCGGCTGGCCAGGGCCAGGGCGTCGCGCTTCACCATGAGGTAGCCCGCGAAGAAGATCGCGATGACGATCTTCGCGAACTCACCGGGCTGGATGGAGAAACCGCCGACGCGGATCCAGATCTTGGCGCCGAAGACGTTCATGCCGAGGCCGGGGACCAGGGGCAGCAGCAGCAGGATGATGGCGCCGACCATCGAGATGTACGTATAGCGCTGCAGGACGCGGTGGTCCTTGAGCAGGAGCAGCACGCCGACGAACAGGGCGATGCCGATCGCGGAGTACATGAGCTGGTTCGGCGCCGCCGCGCTGAAGTTGGGCAGCTGCTGCAGCCGCTCCGACTGGTCGAGGCGCCAGATGACGACCAGACCGAGGCCGTTGAGCAGCGTCGCCAGGGGCAGCAGCAGAGGATCGGCGTACGGCGCGAACTTGCGCACCACGAAGTGCGAGACACCGGCCAGGAGACCGAGCCCCGCCCCGTACCCGAGCATGCCTGTGGGCAGTTCGCCGTCGATCGCGAGGCCTACGTTGATGTAGGCGAACAGCGGGATGACGACAGCGAACGCGAGGAGCGCGAGCTCGGTGTTGCGCCTGCTCGGCGCCCCGATCGCGCCGATGGTCGACGTATGTGTAGTGCTACTGCTCATGGCGTGCAAAGGCCCCCAACGGCTGCTTACTGCTTACCGCACAGTGGGACCAGCTTCTCCTCGTCCTCGGAGAGGCTGGGGCCGGGTGTGGGAGTCGGTGCGGTCTTGGACTTGTTCTTGTCGGCCGAGTCGTTCTTGTCGTTCTTGTCCGCCGGATCGGTCGGCTTGGCCGGGTCCGTCGGATCGTCGGTGGGAGCCTTGGCGGCCAGACCGGTGGTGCCGCCCGCCTCGCCCTCGCCGGGCTTGGCGTTCTCGCGCTCGGCCTCGCGGCGCTCGGCCGCCTTCTCGCAGGCCGAGGCCTGCAGGCTGAGCTCTTCGATCTTGCTCTTGGCGTCGTCGAGATTGCCCTCGGCGATGGTCGCCTCGACCTGCTTGCGCTGGTACGGCGGCAGGTACTTGAGTTCGATCTTGGGGTAGTCCTCCTCGACCTTCGACAGGCTGACCCACGCCAGGTCCTGGTCGATGCCGCGGTAAAGGGCGACGTTCTCTTCGTTCGTGCCCACGAAGTACTGGGTCTGGGTCCAGCGGTAACCGCCGTACAGGCCGCCGCCGATGACCGCCAGGGCGAGCGCTGTGTAGAGCGATCTCTTGAGCCACTTGCGGCCGCCGCCGGGCTTCACGAAGTCCTCGTCGCTGTACGCGCCGAAGTTCGACTCGGGGACGTACCCCGTCGTGTCACCGCTGCCGGGCGGCCCGAAGCCGCCTCCGGAGGGCTGCGGCGGCACCGGACGGCCGAGGCCCGACGCGCGGCCCGCGGGGGTCTGCATGGCGCCGTCGTCCTGCGCCTGGAGCTGGTTCTCGGCGACCGCGCCGACGACCACGGGGGTGTCGGAGAGCTGTCCCGCGAGGGTGTCGCCGCTGTCGATGTCCAGGACATCGGCGACGATCACCGTGATGTTGTCGGGGCCACCGCCGCGCAGCGCGAGCTGGATGAGCTCCTGCACGGTCTCCTGGGGGCCCTGGTAGCTCGCGAGGGTGTCTTCCATCGTCTGGTGCGAGACGACGCCGGAGAGACCGTCCGAGCAGATCAAGTAGCGGTCGCCGGAGCGGACTTCCCGGATGGAGAGGTCCGGTTCGACGTGCTCACCACTGCCCAGCGCGCGCATCAACAGGGAGCGCTGCGGGTGGGTGGTGGCCTCTTCCTCGGTGATCCGGCCCTCGTCGACCAGACGCTGCACCCAGGTGTGGTCCTGCGTGATCTGGGTGAGGACGCCGTCCCGCAGGAGGTAGGCGCGCGAGTCGCCCACGTGTACGAGACCGAGGCGCTGACCCGTCCACAGCAGGGCGGTCAGGGTGGTCCCCATGCCCTCGAGCTGGGGGTCCTCCTCGACCATCAGGCGCAGCTGGTCGTTGGCGCGCTGCACGGCGGTGCCGAGCGACGTGAGGATGTCCGATCCCGGCACGTCGTCGTCGAGGGTGACGAGCGTCGAGATCACCTCGGAGCTCGCCACCTCACCCGCGGCCTGGCCCCCCATGCCGTCGGCGATCGCGAGGAGACGCGGACCGGCATAGCCGGAGTCCTCGTTCCCCTCCCGGATCATGCCTTTGTGCGATCCGGCGGCGAAGCGCAAAGACAGACTCATGCGCACCTCGCCCGTCGGCTCCGGGTACATCCGCACGGTGCCCACCCTCCGGTCGGGAGCGCGCTGGCGTCCAGTGTGTGGACCGCGTCGGTTCGCTCGCTCCGCTCGCGCTCAATCATGATGTAGCACTACTTCCGCAGCTCGATGACGGTCTTGCCGATGCGGATCGGCGCGCCCAGCGGAACGGGCGTCGGGGTGGTGAGTCGGGTCCGGTCGAGATACGTGCCGTTGGTGGACCCGAGATCCTCGACGATCCACTGGCCGTCACGGTCCGGGTAGATCCTGGCATGCCTGCTTGACGCGTAGTCGTCGTCGAGCACGATGGTCGAATCGTGTGCCCTGCCCAGCGAGATGGTCTGGCCCTGCAGGGCGACCGTCGTGCCCGCGAGGATTCCTTCGGAAACGACCAGCTTGCTGGGGGCGCCACGGCGCTGCCGCCCGCCGCCCTGCTGCTGGCGCTGGGGAGGTGGTGCGGCCGCCTGCTGTTGCTGGCGTGCGGCCTGCTGCGGTCGCGCGTTCTCACGGCGCGAACCGCGCTGCGTGACGCGCGTACCGAACAGGTCGCTGCGGATGACCTGGACGGCCACGATCACGAACAGCCACAGAACGGCTAGGAAACCCAGCCGCATGACCGTCAGGGTCAGCTCTGACATTGCCCCCGCTTCACCCTTCGGCTTGCCGGTAAACGATGGTGGTTTGGCCCACGACGATCCGCGAGCCGTCGCGGAGCGTAGCGCGGGTGGTGTGCTGCCCGTCTACCACGATGCCGTTGGTAGACCCGAGATCCTGGATCGTCGAGGGCGTTCCGGTCCGGATCTCACAGTGCCGGCGCGATACGCCGGGGTCGTCGATCCGCACATCGGCGTCGGTGCTGCGTCCCAGCACCAGCGTCGGGCGGGAGATCTGATGGCGATTGCCGTTGATCTCGATCCAACGCCGCACCTGCGCGCCCGGAAGAGGACCTGCGCCGGGCCCCGCGCCGGGCCCCTGGGGGCGGCTCGGTGCCGGTGAGGCCCCGCCGGGACGGCCGCCGGGGGGCGGCGCGGCGGGCATGGGGGGAGGCGCATTGGAGGGCTGAGGGGATTGCGGGTAGCCATAGCCGCCGCCTGCGCCGCCCGCGGGGGGTCTGGCGGGGCCCTGACCGGCGCCGCCGGGGCCCTGGGGGCCGGCGGGGGCGCGCTCGGGGCTCTGCGAGGTGCTGGACGCGAGCGTGCGGCTGCGCACTCGGTACAGACCGGTGTCCAGATCCTCGGCCTTCTCCAGGTGCACCTTGATGGGCCCCATGAAGCTGTACCGCTGCTGCTTGGCGTACTCGCGGACCATTCCGGAGAGCTCGTCGCCGAGCTGTCCGGAGTAGGGGCTCAGGCGCTCGAAGTCGGGCGCGCTGAGCTCCACGATGAAGTCATTGGGAACGACGGTCCGCTCGCGGTTCCAGATCGTCGCGTTGTTGTCGCACTCGCGCTGCAGGGCGCCGGCGATCTCGACGGGCTGGACCTCGGACTTGAACACCTTGGCGAAGGTGCCGTTGACGAGACCTTCGAGTCGCTGCTCGAACTTCTTCATGACTCCCATGGGGCACCTCCTCCGTCGTAGTCATCCTGGTACTGCTTACTGATCGTATCCACGCGCCGGGAAATCGGCTGGTTCCCCCTGTCCGCCCAGTCGATGAGTGTCGCCTCTCACAAGGCATGCCCGCACCAGGGTTCGGGGATCCTTCCGGGCTCCTCTCAGGCTCCTCTACCAGGGATCGTAGAGGGGGCCTCAAACCAGTGTCCCGCACCGGACTGCGGAGCTTCGCCGTGTACGGCGGAAGTCGGTCGGTCCGGTCCTCTCCATCCGGATCACCTGGGCAGGTGCCCCCGGATACGGATGTGAATCCACCCGCCGCAGCGTGCTAATCTTCTGGATGTCGGAAGGCGCCGCACCAAACAGTGTTCGCACCAAGTGTTCTGTACACGGTGTTCGCACGAAGTGGTGAGAAGCCTGAGGACAACACCCATGCGCGGGTGGCGGAATAGGCAGACGCGCTGGATTCAGGTTCCAGTGCCCGAAAGGGCGTGGGGGTTCAACTCCCCCCTCGCGCACCATGTGGAGCGGGTCTCCACCAGGATGAAAGTCCTGGTGGGGGCCTGCTTTTCGTTGTGCTGGTGGGCTGGTGTGCCGGGAGTGTTCGGGCGCGGGGTTTGGGCGGGGTGGCTTGTGCGGGCGGCTTGTGTGTGGAGGGGTGCTTCGGCGCGGTGATGTATGTCACGGGCGGCGGGGCGGTGCGCCGGGTTGTCCACAGATCGCGGGTTGTCCACAGGCTCTGACGCCTTTCGGCGCCCGGCGGTACCTTCATGCCAGATGAGGCTTTCGGGGGACCGCCTTCGAGGGCCTGGACGGTGGGGGTGTTCATAGGTCATGGCGGGGATCAACGGTGCGCGGTTGCCGTACGTGAAGGGGTTCGCGGAGTGGGCCTCGCAGGGGCCGACGGGGACAGCGGGGGCGGTGAGGACTGCGGGGTCGGTCGGGCAGGCCGGGTCAGCGGGGTCGGCGGGGTCTGTGGGGGCGGCGGATTCGGGAGCCGGCGGGGCTGCCGTATCGCCGAAGCGGGAGGGCAAGGCGCTGCGCTCGCGCGTCAGCCGCGCCTCGCACGAGCGGTTCGCCGAGGACGACGGCCGCCCCGGCCCGGTCGAGGCCGTGCAGGAGACCAACCGCAGCAGGCTGCCCGAGCTGGCTCCGATCCGCGTGGGCAGGATGGCCGCCTCCCCCTTCGCCTTCCTGCGCGGAGCCGCCGGCCTCATGGCGTACGACCTCGCGCGCACCCCCGTCACGGGGATAGGCGCCCAGATATGCGGTGACGCGCACGCGGCGAACTTCGGCCTGTACGGGGACGCGCGGGGCGGACTCGTCATGGATCTGAACGACTTCGACGAGACGGTGCACGGGCCCTGGGAGTGGGACGTCAAGCGGCTCGCGGCCTCCCTCGTGCTCGCGGGGCGGGAGGCGGGAGCGAGCGAGGACGTCTGCAGGGAAGCGGCGTTCGACGCGGTGGGGGCCTACCGCCGCACGATGCGGCTGCTCGCGAAGCTGCCCGCGCTCGACGCCTGGAACGCCATCGCGGACGAGGAGTTGGTCTCGCACACGGACGCGCGGGATCTGCTCGGCACCCTGGAGAGCGTCTCCGAGAAGGCCCGGCACAACACGAGCGCCCGGTTCGCCGCCAAGTCGACCGAGCGCGTCGAGGACGAGGACGGCGGCGCGGTGCGGCGGCGCTTCGTCGACGCGCCGCCGGTGCTGCGGCGGATACCGGACGAGGAGGCTGCCGGGGTCGCCGGCGCGCTCGAGGAGTACGTGGGCACGCTGTCCGAGGACCGGCTGCCGCTGATCGCGCGGTACGCGATCCAGGACGTGGCGTTTCGCGTCGTGGGCACGGGCAGCGTGGGTCTGCGGTCCTATGTCGTACTGCTGCTCGACCACCGGGGCGAGCCGCTGGTGCTCCAGGTCAAGGAGGCGCGACCCTCCGTACTGCTCCCGCATCTGCCCGGGGTGGGCTTCGAGGTGCCGGACGTCGCGCATGAGGGACACCGCGTCGTCCTCGGTCAGAAGCGGATGCAGGTAGTCAGCGACTTCCTCCTTGGGTGGACGACGGTGGCCGGACGGGCTTTCCAGGTACGGCAGTTCAGGAACCGCAAGGGCAGCGTGGACCCGGCCGCCCTTGCCGCCGACCAGATCGACGACTACGGCCGGATGACCGGCGCTCTGCTGGCCCGCGCGCACGCGCACAGCGCCGATCCGCGGCTGATCGCGGGGTACGTCGGGAAGAACGACGAGCTGGACACGGCGATAGCGGCGTTCGCGGTGACGTACGCGGACCGGACGGAGGCGGACCACGAGGAACTGGTGCGCGCGGTCAAGGAGGGGCGGGTGGGGGCGGAGGTGGGGGTGTAGGGGGGAGGGAGGGGGAGCTGGAGCTGTGGGGGCTGTGGGGGCTGTGGGGGCTGTGGGAGCTGTGGGGGCCGTGGGTGTGGTCGCGGTGGGGATGGCTTGGGGTTGGGGCTCTCTGCCGGCGGTGGGGGTGGTTTGAGGTTGGGGCTTGGCCGGCGTCGGGAAATGGCAGGAGGACGGAGCTCTGCTGGCGGGCGGCGATGGCATGAGGTCGGGGCCGTGTCGCGGTGGCCTACGCTGGACGGGTGACGACCCCGGAAGCCGAGCCGACGCAGCCCCAGACGCCTGATCCTGATCCCGTGACCGCTGGTCGCGAAGCTACTGACGGGGCGGCGGGGCAGAGCGGTGCCGCGCGGCCCGAGGACCGGCTCGAGAAGGCGGTCCGGGCGGCCGAGCAGGCGCTGATCGAGTACGAGATCGCCGTCGAGACGTTCCGGGTCGAGGTGGAGAACTTCTCCCGGCTCCATCACCAGAAGCTCGGCCCGATGTACGCGCGCCTCGACGAACTGGACGCGGAGATCGCCGAGGCCCTCGCGGCCCGCAGCGGCGACCCGGAGGACCGGCGCAAGGCGGACGAGGCGCGGGCGCGGGTCATGCCGATGCCGGGTGTCGAGGAGCTGTTCCACGGCTGGATGAACGGCGACGGGCTCTATCCGGAGGCGGCCGCGATGCTGACGGATCAGTCCGTACGGCCGCCGCAGCGGGTGCGGCCCAGCGACGAAGCCCGCAAGCTCTACCGCGAGCTCGTCCGCAAGTCGCACCCCGACCTGGCCCAGGACGACAAGGAGCGCAGCCGCAGGGACGAATTCATCACGCGGGTGAACGCCGCCTACGCCCGTGGTGACGAGGCCGTGCTCCGGGAGCTGTCCGAGGAGTGGGCCGCCGGGCCCGTGACCGAGCAGCAGTGGCCGAGCAAGAGCGAAGAGCTCTACGCCCGCCTGGAGTGGCTCTCCCAGCGCAAGGAGCTCCTGACCGTGGTCGCCCGGGAGCTGGAGGAAGGGGCGATCGGCGCGATGCTGCGGATGGCGCCGGACGATCCGGACCAGCTCCTGGACGAGATCGCCGAGCAGCTGCTCGCGCAGGTCACCGAGCGCGAGGCCGAGCTCGCGCGGCTGACCTCGTAGTTGATCTCTCGGGCCGTCGGGTAGCGTCGGGGCATGGCTTTCGGATCCCAGGTGCCCACGGTCGGTGTCGACGACCTCGCAAGCGGCGACTTTCTCCTCGACGTCCGTGAGGACGAGGAATGGCAGGCGGGCCACGCCGCAGGTGCGTTGCACATCCCGATGAGCGAGTTCGTCGCGCGTTTCGGTGAGCTGACCGAAGCCGCCCCGCAGGACGGCAAGGTCAATGTCATCTGCCGGGTCGGCGGGCGTTCGGCGCAGGTCACCATGTATCTCGTACAGCAGGGGATCGACGCGGTGAACGTCGACGGCGGCATGCAGAGCTGGGAGGCGGCGGGCCGTCCCGTCGTCGACGACAAGGGCCAGCCGGGCACTGTGGTCTAGTCCCGTTAGTCCCGTCGGAGTCGTCAGGGTTGTCAGGGCTTGGGGCTGATCGTTCTTGGCGGTGCCTCGGCCTCTGCGGTCTCCCCAGCCTCTGTGGTCTCCTCAGCCGAGTGGGTGGGCGGCGAGCAGGTCGCCGAGGGTCGCTTCGTGGGCCGCTGCCGGGCCGAGGGACAGCTCGAGATGCTTGGCCCACGCGTGATAGCGGTGCAGGGGATAGTCGGTGTCGGAGCCGAAGCCGCCGTGCAGGTGCTGGGCGGTCTGCACGACCCTGCGTACGCCGTCCGACGCCCAGATCTTGGCGACGGCCACATCTCCCGTGGCGGGCAGCGCGCCGCTCGCACCGGTACTGATGCGCCAGGCGGCCTGCCAGAGGGTGACCTCCATCGCGCGCAGGTCGATGTAGCGGTCGGCCGCCTGCACCGCCACGGCCTGGAAAGTGGCGACCGGGAAGCCGAACTGCTCACGTTTTCCGGTGTATTCGCTGGTCATGCTCAGTACCGCCTCGCCGAGGCCGAGCGCGAGGGCGCAGGTCCCGGTGGTGAGCAGATCGCGCAGCCACTCCCAAGCGCCGTCGGCGTCGATGACGTCGGAGCCGCCGATCCGTACGGAACTCAGGCTGAGCTCGCCGAGTCGCTCACCGCTCGTGGACACCTGATCGGCGATGCCAAGGCCCTCGTACACGCGGGGGACCAGGGCGAGGATGGACCGACCCGCGGACGTGTGGGCGGGTACGACGATGTGGTCGGCGTTCTGCGCCCAGGGGACTGCGGTCTGCGTGCCGTCGAGCAGCCAGCCGTCGCCGTCCTGCCGTGCGGTGACGGCTAGTTCGGCGGGGTCGTGTCCGCTGCGTCCGTTCGCCGCGACGGTCAGGACGAGCTCTCCGCGGGCGGCCTTCGGCAGGATCCGCTGCTGCAATTCCGGGCTGCCGTACGTCTGCACGGCATACGCGGCCGCGCTGCTCTCCAGGAGCGGGACGCGGGCGAGCTTCCTCGCCGACTCGCGCAGGACCAGGCAGAGCGCGATGGCGTCCAGGTCCGCGCCGCCGTACTCGGGGTCGAGAAGCAGGCTCAGCAGGTCGGCTCCGGCCAGCTTGGCCCACAGCGCGCGGTCGAAGTCCTCGGCGACGGCGCCCGGTACGAGGGCGGGGCTCGGCACTGCGTCGGGGGCGACGGAGGCGAAGAGCGCCTTCGCCGCCTCGACGGCCGCCTGCTGTTCCTCGGTGAAGGTGAAGTCCACTGCTCGTCCTCCCGTGCACCCGGCCCGACGTGTTGTCCCTGTCCCTGTCCGCCGCAGTTTCTGACGGGCCGTCAAGATAGAACAGGTTCTACGGGAAGGGAACAGTGACTGGGCGGTGAACAGCGGCGGGCGGAGAACAGCGGCGGGGTGGGCGGGCCGGCCCTCGTCTCAGCGGTCGAAGTCCAGCTCCACTGTGGCCGTGGCCGGATGGGACTGGCACGCGAGCACGTACCCCGCCTCCGTCTCCTCCGGCTCCAGCGCGAAGTTGCGGTTCATCCGCACCTCGCCGGAGACCCGGAAAGCCCGGCAGGTCCCGCACACACCGCCCTTGCAGGCGTACGGCGCGTCCGCGCGGTTGCGCAGCACGGTGTCGAGGAGGGACTCCCCGTCCCGCACCGGCCAGGTGCCGGAGCGGCCGTCGAGCGTGGCCGTCACGGTGCTGTTCGCGGGGGCGGGCGACGCGGTGACGGGTGTCGGCGACGCGAGGCCGTCGTCTATGTGGAAGATCTCCTCGTGGACCCGCTCGCGGGGTACGCCCAGGCGCCGCAGAGCCTTCTCCGCGCCCTGCACCAGACCGAAGGGGCCGCACAGGAACCAGCCCGCCACCTCGTCGACGGGCAGCAGCGCCGGCAGCAGCCGGCCGAGCCGCTCCTCGTCGAGCCGTCCGGAGTCGAGCCCCGACTGCTGTTCCTCACGGGAGAGCACCGTGACCAGCTGGAACCGCTCGGGCCAGCGGTCCTTGAGGTCGGCGACCTCCTCCAGGAACATCGTCGACGCTGCGGTGCGGTCGCTCCGGACGAGGCAGAACGTGGCGCTCGGGTCGCGCTCCAGGAGCGTCGTCACTATGGAGAGCACCGGCGTGATCCCACTGCCTCCGACCACCGCCGCATAGCGTCCGGGTGCCGGTTCGAGCGTGAAGCGCCCGGCCGGGGTCATCACCTCGAGCTCGTCACCGACGGCGACCTCCTTCAGGGCGTACGTCGAGAAGGCACCCCCCTCGACGAAGCGCACGCCGACCCGCAGCGTCGCCGGCTCCGAAGGGCGCTCGGGGTGGGGCGCGGGCGCGCAGATCGAGTACGTACGCCGGATCTCGGTGCCGTCGACGAAGCGGCGCACGGCGAGGTGCTGCCCCGGTGCGTACCGGAACTCCTCGCGCAGGGCCGGCGGCACCTCGAAGGTCAGCGTCACGGAGTCGTCGGTGAGCTGCTCGACGGCCGCTACCCGCAGCTGGTGGAAGCGGGCCATCACAACTCCTTGAAGTGGTCGAACGGTTCACGGCAGGAGACGCACCGGCGCAGGGCCTTGCAGGCCGTCGAGGAGAAGCGGCTGAGCAGTTCGGTGTCGGTCGAGCCGCAGTGCGGGCAGCGGACCGAGAGGGTCAGCGGTATCGGTCCGCCGGTGCCGGGGCCGTCGACGCTGTGCGGGCGCGGAGGTGCGATGCCGAACTCCGCCAGCTTGCGCCGGCCCTCGGCGCTGATGTCGTCCGTCGACCAGGCGGGGGAGAGCACGGTGCGCACGGAGACCTCCGCCATGCCACGCTCGCGCAGCACCTGCTCGATGTCGGCGGTCATGGTCTCTATGGCCGGACAGCCGGTGTAGGTGGGGGTCAGCTCGACGTCGACCTTGCCGATGCCGCGGACCCGGAGCCCGCGCAGGACCCCGAGCTCGGCGAGCGTGATGACCGGCAGCTCCGGGTCGGGCACGGAACCGGCGAGGGCAAGGAGCTCCTCCTCGAGCGCGGTGGTCACCATGACGCCCCCGGATGGCTGCGGTGCAGATGCTGCATCTCCGCGAGCATCCGCCCGAAGGACTCGGTGTGCAGGCCCTGGCGGCCCGCGCCCGCGGCCCAGGCCCCTTCCTGCGGGCCGGTGGGCACGGTCAGGGTCGCCTTCTCGATGACGGCGGACACCGAGGCCGTCCAGCTCTCGCGCAGCGCCGGCCAGACGACGCCCCCGGTGCCGTCCGCGCCGTCGAGGCCCCCCACCGGCTGGAACATCTCTCCGGTGAATCGCCAGAGCGCGTCGAGCCCGCGCTGCATGCGCTCGTGGCTCTCCGCGGTCCCGTCACCGAGCCGCAGCGTCCACTGCTCCGCGTGATCCTGGTGGTAGGCGACTTCCTTGACCGCCTTCGCCGCCAGCGGGGCGAACGTGCCGTCGCCGCTCGCCAGCTGCCCGTACAACAGGTTCTGGTAGGTGGAGAAGTAGAGCTGGCGGGCGATGGTGCGGGCGAAGTCGCCGTTCGGCTGCTCGACCAGCTGGAGGTTGCGGAAGGCGCGCTCCTCGCGGAGGTAGGCCAGCTCGTCCTCGTCCCCGGCCAGGGAGAGCAGGACGCGTGCCTGGCCGAGCAGGTCGAGGGCGATGTTCGCGAGGGCGACCTCTTCCTCGAGGACGGGCGCGTGGCCCGCCCACTCCCCCAGCCGGTGCGAGAGCACCAGTGCGTCATCGCCCAGGGCGAGGGCGGTGGCTGTGGCTGTCGGGGCCGTCGGGGTCAGTGGCGTGCTCACAGGTGCTTCACCCCCTCCGGGATGTCGTAGAACGTCGGGTGGCGGTAGGGCTTGTCGCCCGCCGGTTCGAAGAAGGAGTCCTTCTCGTCCGGCGAGGAGGCGGTGATCTGCGCGGACGGCACGACCCAGATCGAGACGCCCTCGCTCCGGCGGGTGTACAGATCGCGGGCGTTGCGCAGGGCCATCTCCGCGTCCGGGGCGTGCAGGCTGCCTGCGTGGGTGTGGGAGAGCCCGCGGCGGGAGCGCACGAACACCTCCCACAGCGGCCACTCGGTCGAGCTGCTCATGCCTTCGCCTCCCCGTGCTTGGCGGCGAACGCCGCCGCTGCCTCGCGCACCCACGCGCCTTCCTCGTGCGCGTTCCTGCGCTGGGTGATCCGCTGTTCGTTGCAGGGGCCGTTGCCCTTGAGGACCGCCCAGAACTCCGTCCAGTCGATCGCGCCGAAGTCGTGATGTCCCCGCTCTTCGTTCCACACGAGGTCCGGGTCGGGGAGCGTCAGGCCGAGGGACTCGGCCTGGGGGACGCAGATGTCCACGAAGCGCTGGCGCAGCTCGTCGTTCGAGTGGCGCTTGATCTTCCAGGTCATCGACTGTTCCGAGTGCGACGACTCGTCGTCTGGCGGGCCGAACATCATCAGGGACGGCCACCACCAGCGGTCCACCGCGTCCTGTGCCATCGCGTGCTGCGCTTCGGTGCCCCGGCTGAGGGCGAGCAGCGATTCGTACCCCTGGCGCTGGTGGAACGACTCCTCCTTGCAGACGCGGACCATCGCGCGGGCGTAGGGCCCGTACGAACAGCGGCAGAGGGGGACCTGGTTCGTGATCGCGGCGCCGTCCACCAGCCAGCCGATCGCGCCGACGTCGGCCCAGGTCAGCGTCGGGTAATTGAAGATCGACGAGTACTTCTGGCGGCCCGAGTGCAGCTTGTCGAGCAGCTCGTCACGGCTGGCGCCCAGGGTCTCGGCGGCGCTGTACAGATACAGGCCGTGGCCGGCCTCGTCCTGCACCTTGGCCATCAGGATCGCCTTGCGCCGCAGGGACGGGGCGCGCGTGATCCAGTTGGCCTCCGGCTGCATGCCGATGATCTCGGAGTGGGCGTGCTGCGCTATCTGCCTGACCAGTGAGGCGCGATAGGCGTCGGGCATCCAGTCGCGCGGCTCGATGCGCTCGTCGGCCGCGACCGCGGCGTCGAAGGCCGCCGTGTGCGCTGCTGTACGTGCGGCGTCGGCCGCTGCCTGGTCCGCCTCGGACCGGGCCGTCTGATGCTCGGCTGCTGTCGCCATCGCGGTCCCCCTCGACCTTTAGCTAGCTACCGACCGATCGTTCGGTTCGTCGAGTTCAATGGTGCGGCTCGGCGCCATAGGGTGTCAACCCTGTGGATAACTTCACGGACGCTGTGCCTGGCGCGCAGGCATGAGTACCGTTCCGGTGCGAAGCGGGCGGCAGAGGCTCCTGTGACGGGTCGGCCGACGGGCGCATCACCGTGCGGGAACGGGAATCGGGGCGGAATGGACGCGAACGACAACAACGCCAACGAGTCGCCGCCCCCATCCTCCGGCGCCGCGTCCCCGACGCCCTCGGGCGTCGTGCCCCCTCCCTCACCGATTGGGGCCGTGTCCGCGCCCTCCGACGCCATCCCCGGAGCTGTTCCCGGCACCCCGCCGGCCACCACCGGCGTCCCGGCCGCGCCCGCGTCCCCGCCCCGCGGCGGCATCGCCGCCCTCTCCCCGCGCTGTCAGGTGGCGGGCGTGCTCGCGCTGGTGCTCATCGCCGTCACGGCCTGTGTCCACGTCGGGATGCTCTTCCTCCACGTCGCCCCCTCGAACACCGTGACCAAGCAGCACGGACAGGCCATCGACGACTGGGTCTATCCCGAGTTCGAGCAGAACTGGAAGCTCTTCGCGCCCAATCCGATGCAGCAGAACATCGCGGTGCAGGCCCGCGCCCAGATCCGTACCGCCGGCGGTACCAACCGGACCACCGGCTGGTACGACCTCTCCGCGCTCGACGGCGCCGCCATCGACGGCAATCTGCTGCCCAGCCACACGCAGCAGAACGAACTGCGCAGGGCCTGGGACTTCTACGTCGGCGCGCACGACTCGCAGAATCGTCCCCGCGGCCTGCGCGGACAGCTCTCGGAGAACTACATCCGGCGCATCGTGGTGATGCGCGTCGAGCGCGAGGAAGCAGTGGGCCCCGGAGCGACCATCGAACGCGTCCAGGTCCGCTCCAGGACCACGAACGTGCCGCCCCCGGAGTGGAGCGACGAGAAAGTCAGCAGCAAACCGGTGTTCCGCCAGCTGCCGTGGTGGTCCGTGACGCCCGAGGACATGCCCCCGGGCAAGGCTTCGAAGCCCGAGGGGGATGCTCGATGAACCGCTTCGGCTCCCTGCTCGGGCGCGGCATCGAACGGGTCTCCGCGTCCGCCCTCGGCCCCTACCAGACCGCGGTGGTCCGTATCGGATTCGCCGCCACCTGGCTGCTCTTCCTGCTGCGCGAACTCCCCCACCGCCACGAGCTGTACGGGCCCGACAGCCCGTGGAGCTGGGACATGGCCCGGCAGCTCATCGCCGAGAACGACGCCTTCACGGCCCTGATGTGGTCCGACGGACGCATCTGGTTCGAGGTCGTCTACGCGCTCGCCGTCCTGAGCAGCGCCCTGCTGATGCTCGGCTGGCGCACGCGCACGATGTCCGTGCTCTTCATGATCGGCGTGCTCTCGCTGCAGAACCGCTCCATCTTCATGGGGGACGGCGGCGACAACGTCATCCACCTGATGGCCACCTATCTGGTGTTCACGCGGTGCGGCCAGGTCTGGTCGCTCGACGCCCGGCGTGCGGCACGCGCGCGTAGAGCACCGGCGCGGCAGGAAAAGGCGCTGGAGCCGGTCGACAAGGCGCTGGAGCCGGTCGACAAGGTCGGGCCCGTGCTGTGGTGGGTCCTCGGGCTCGGCCTCGCCGTGGTGACGTTCATGGGGGAGCTCAGCGGAGGCTGGTTGCTGGTCTTCTGGGGGCTGTGGCTGACGCACGGCCTGTGGTGGGCGGTCGGACGGCGCGCGCCCGACGGCGAGGCACGCAAGCTGCTCGACGTGACCGTGAAGCTCGCGCACAACGCGGCGCTGCTGGTGATCATGGTCGAGGCGTGTCTGATCTACGCGACGGCAGGCTGGTACAAGATCCAGGGCAGCCGCTGGCAGGACGGCACGGCCATCTACTACCCGCTGCGTCTGGACTACTTCTCTCCCTGGCCCGCGCTCTCCGACCTGCTCGCCTCGCACGGCCTCATGGTGATGCTGGTGACGTACGGGACGGTCGCCGTGCAGGTCGCCTTTCCCTTCACCCTCTTCAACAGGCGGGTCAAGAACGTCCTGCTTGCCGCCATGATCTTCGAGCACGCGGTCATCGCCGTCATACTCGGCCTGCCGTTCTTCTCGCTCGCGATGATCGCGGCCGACGCGGTGTTCCTGCCGACGTCGTTCCTGCGGCGCCTCGGTGGATGGGCGGCACGCGCGCGTGGAGCGCTGTTCGCGCGGTTCACGCGCGGCCGGACGGGACCGGGGCAGCGCGCACAGGAGGCGGAACCGGCCAGGGAATCCACCGAGCACGCGCGCGTAGGCTTCCCTTCATGAACGGGACGTACGCGGGATGAACGGGACGCACCAGCGGGATTCGGACGATGCCGTGCGTGCCTGGCGAGGGCTCGCCGATTCCTCCGTGCTGCTCGACGGTTTCCACGCCATCAAGCACGCGCTGCGTTTCGGAGCGCGGATCCCCTCGGCGCTGACCAGCGACAAGACCGCCGTCCTCGCCCTCGCCGACGACCTCGCGCCGGACGTGAAGGACGGCCTCGACGAGCTCCTCGTGCAGGTCGCCGACGGCACCCTGCGCGACCTCGTGCCGCGTCTGCACCCCACGGGGGTGGCCGCTCTCGCGGTACGCCCTTCTCGTACGGCCAACCTCGATGCGCTGGCCCGCATGCCAAGGACCGCACCGGTCGTCGTTCTCGACGACCCCCGCAATCTGGGCAACGCGGGGGCCGTGATCCGGCTCGCCGCGGGGTTCGGGGCGACGGGGGTCGTCACGACCGGCACGCTCGACCCGTGGCACCCCACGGTCGTACGCGGTGGCGCCGGCCTGCATTTCGCCACCGCGGTCGAGCGGATGGACGTCTCCGAACTGCCGCCCGGGCCGGTGTTCGCCCTCGACGCGGAGGGCGATGACATCCGGGGCCTCAAGCTGCCGGACGACGCCGTCCTGGCCTTCGGCTCCGAGCGCAGCGGCCTGTCCGCGCCGCTGCGCGAGCGCGCCGACCACCTGGTATCGCTGCCGATGCGGCCCCAGGTCTCCAGCTACAACCTGGCCACCAGCGTCGGGATGACGCTCTTCCACTGGTCCGCGGGCAGGCCTCCGGGCGCGGAGGCCTGAACCCTTCCGGCGGACGTCAGGCGTCCCTGCGCACCTCCACCACGCGGAAGCGGTTGGCCACGAAGGCGCCGTCGCACAGTGCGGCGTTCGCCGCGGGGTTGCCGCCCGAGCCGTGGAAGTCCGAGAACGCGGCCGTCTGGTTCACATAGACGCCGCCCGTGAGGTTCAAGGAGAGCTGGGCGCACTCCTCCAGGCAGGTCTCCTCCACGGCGCCGGACACCTCGTCCGACGTCGTGTACGCGCCGACCGTCATCGCTCCCTTGTCGCGCACCGTGCGGCGGAGCAACTCCACGGCGTCCGCGGACGAGTCGACCGCGACGGCGAAGGACACGGGACCGAAGCACTCGTTCAGATAGACGGCCTCGGCGTCCGGCTTCGCGCCGTCCAGCTTGACGATCACCGGGGTGCGGACCACGGCGCCGGGAAACTCCGGGTTGCTGATCTCCCGCGACGGGAGGGCCACTTCACCGAGTCCGGCCGCGGCCTCCAGGCGGGCCTTCACGTCCGGGTTCACCAGGGCACCGAGGATGCCGTTCGCCCGCGCGTCGTCCCCGAGCAGGCCGTTCACCGAGGCGGCGAGGTCGGACACCACGTCGTCGTACGACTTGGCGCCGGCGTCCGTGGTGATGCCGTCGCGGGGGATCAGGAGGTTCTGCGGGGTCGTGCACATCTGGCCGCTGTACAGCGACAGGGAGAAGGCCAGGTTGGCCAGCATTCCCTTGTAGTTGTCCGTCGAGTCGACGACGACCGTGTTCACGCCGGCCTTCTCCGTGTAGACCTGCGCCTGGCGGGCGTTGGCCTCCAGCCAGTCACCGAAGGCCGTCGAGCCCGTGTAGTCGATGATCTTGATCTCGGGGCGGACGGCGAGGGTCTTGGCGATGCCCTCGTCCGCCCGCTCGGCGGCCAGGCACACCAGGTTCGGGTCGAAGCCCGCGTCGCTGAGCGCCTCGCGCGCGATGCGCACCGTCAGCGCGAGCGGCAGTACCGCGCGCGGGTGGGGCTTGACCAGGACGGGGTTGCCGGTGGCCAGGGAGGCGAAGAGGCCCGGATAGCCGTTCCACGTCGGGAAGGTGTTGCAGCCGATCAGGAGAGCGACGCCGCGTGCCACGGGCGTGAAGCGCTTGTTCAGGCCGAGCGGGTCGCGCTTGCCCTGGGGCTTGGACCAGTCGGCTGCGTCGGGTGTGCGGGACTGCTCCACGTACGCGTACGCCACCGCTTCGAGCCCGCGGTCCTGGGCGTGCGGTCCACCCGCCTGGAAGGCCATCATGAAGGCCTGGCCGCTGGTGTGCATGACCGCGTGGGCCATCTCGTGCGTGCGGACGCTGATGCGCGACAGGATCTCCAGACAGACCATCGCCCGCACTTCCGCACCCGCGTCGCGCCAGGCGCGCATTCCGGCGCGCATCGCGGGCAGCAGCGTGTCGATGTCCGGGTGGGGGTACGTGATGCCCAGCTCCGGGCCGTACGGCGAGACCTCCGAGCCCGTCCAGTCGTCCGTGCCCGGCTGATCGAGGTCGAAGCGGCTGCCCAGGAGGGCGTCGAAGGCGGCCTTGCCCTCGGGCAGGCTCAGACTGCCGTTCTCTCCATAGGCCTTGGGGTGCTCGGGGTGCGGCGACCAGTACGCGCGCGTGCGGATCGTCTCCAGCGCCTGGTCGAGTGTGGGCCGGTGCGTGGCGATCAGCTGGTGCGCGGTGAGTTCGGCGGCCATATCGGACCAACTCCTCGTCGAGCCGGCTCTTCGTCGAGCCGGCGAGCTGGGCAGGGCAGTGGGCAGGAACAGACGGACAGAGCTAGAGTAACCGAACGATCGGTCGGGACAAGAGGGTCCGCCGAACCTGTGGACAACTTCTCGCCGGACACCCCGCACCCTCCGGCGGACACCTCGTGCGGGAGGATCGCGAGCATGACAGCACTCGAGCTCAGCAGCCCCGTTGCCGTGGTCGGCACCGGCACCATGGGGCAGGGCATCGCCCAGGTCGCCCTGCTGGCGGGCCACCCCGTGCGGCTGTACGACGCCGTGGAGGGGCAGGCGAAGACCGCGGCCGCCGCCATCGGCACCCGCCTGGACCGTCTCGTCGAGAAGGGCAGGCTCACGGCCGACGCCCGGTCCGCCGCCCGGGCCGGGCTCGCCCCGGTCGACGGCCTCGCCGAGCTTGCCGGGTGCGGACTCGTCATCGAGGCGATCCTGGAACAACTACCCGTCAAACAGCGCCTCTTCGAAGAGCTGGAAGAGATCGTCGGCGAGGACTGTCTCCTCGCCACCAACACGTCCTCCCTTTCCGTCACCGCCATCGCGGGCACGCTCAAGAAGCCCGGACGGTTCGTCGGCCTGCACTTCTTCAACCCCGCGCCGCTCCTCCCCCTCGTCGAGGTCGTCAGCGGCTTCGCGACCGACGAAACGGCCGCCACGCGCGCGTACGAGACGGCACGGGCCTGGGGCAAGACGCCGGTGCGCAGCGCGGACACCCCCGGTTTCATCGTCAACCGGATCGCCCGGCCCTTCTACGCCGAGGCGTTGCGCCTCCACGAGGAGCGGGTCGCGGACCCGGCCACCATCGACGCCGTCCTGCGTGAATCCGGCGGCTTCAAGATGGGCCCCTTCGAACTGACCGACCTCATCGGCCAGGACGTGAACGAAGCGGTCACCCGCTCCGTGTGGGAGTCCTTCTTCCAGGGCCCCAAGTTCACGCCGTCACTCGCCCAGCGCCGCCTCGTCGAAGCACGACGCCTCGGCCGCAAGTCCGGGCAGGGCTGGTACGCGTACGGGGACGACGCGTCGTGTCCCGAGCCGCAGACAGCGGCGCCCGCGCCGGCCCCGGCGTCCGTCACGGTGCATGGAGACCAGTTCCAGGCGCACGACCTTCTCGGACTGATCGACGAAGCCGGGATCGACGTCGCGTACAAGGAGCCCGCCGACCCCGAGCGGCCCGGCTGGATCGAACTGCCCAGCGGCGCAAGAATGCATCTGGCCGACGGTCGCGCCGCTGACGGCGCCGAGACGGCGGCGATCCAGTTCGATCTCGCGCTGGACTACCGTTCCGCGACCAGGATCGCCCTGGCCCCCTCCGTGGCGGTGAGCGAGGACCAGCTCCGCGAGGCCGTGGGCCTCTTCCAGGCGCTGGGCAAACAGGTCAGCGTCATCGCCGATGTGCCGGGGATGATCGTGGCCCGGACCGTCGCCATGCTCGTCGACTTCGCGCAGGACGCCGTGGCGCGCGGTGTCGCCGGCAGGGAGGACATCGACACGGCGATGCGCCTCGGCGTCAACTACCCGCGTGGCCCGCTCGAATGGGGCGACGCGCTCAACGTGCGCTGGGCCGCCGACATCCTGGAACGCCTGCACCAGGAGTACCCCACCGGCCGCTACGCACCGTCTCAGGCGCTTCGCCGCGCGGCAGCGCGAGAGGACCTCTACACATGACCACCACCAGGCGTGACACCTACACCCCGGAGAGCCTCCTGGCGGTGGCGGTCCGGGTCTTCAACGAACGCGGTTACGACGGCACCTCCATGGAGCACCTCTCCAAGGCGGCCGGCATCTCCAAGTCCTCGATCTACCACCACGTCACGGGCAAGGAGGAGCTGCTTCGCCGGGCCGTGAGCCGTGCGCTCGACGGGCTCTTCGGGATCCTCGCCGAGGAGCACGCGCGCGTGGGCACCGCCGTGCAGCGCCTGGAGCACGTCACACGCCGCACCGTCGAGGTGCTGATCGCCGAACTGCCCTATGTGACGCTGCTCCTTCGCGTGCGCGGCAACACGGACACCGAGCGGTGGGCCATGGAGCGGCGCAGGGAGTTCGACCAGCAGGTGGCCGATCTCCTGAAGGAGGCCGTGGCCGACGGCGACCTGCGCTCGGACGTCGAACTGCGCCTCGCCACCCGACTGCTCTTCGGGATGATCAACTCCATCGTGGAGTGGTACCGGCCGGACGCGCGCGGCGCCTCGTCGGGCGCGCAGGTCGCCGACGCCGTCGTCCAGCTGGCCTTCGCCGGGCTGCGCAGCGGGAGCTGACGGTCAGCTGTCCGGATCGAGGTCGTCCTCCTCGAAGACCAGCAACGTACGCGTGCTGAGCACTTCGGGGATGGACTGGAGCCGGGTGAGGACCAGCTCGCGCAGCGCGCGGTTGTCCGGCGTGTGCACCAGGAGAAGTACGTCGAAGTCGCCGCTGACCAGCGCGATGTGGGAGGCGCCGGGCAGGGCACGCAGATGCTCCCGCACCGTGCGCCAGGTGTTCTGGACGATCTTCAGCGTGATGTACGCGGAAGCGCCCTGACCTGCGCGTTCATGGTTTATTCGGGCCCCGAAGCCGCGGATCACGCCGTCGTCGATGAGCCGGTTGATGCGCGCGTACGCGTTGGCCCGCGAGACATGGACGCGCTCGGCCACGGACCGTATCGACGCGCGTCCGTCCGCGTGCAGGATGTGCAGGATGTCGCGGTCGATGGGGTCCAGCGGCCGGGGCAGGCCCTCCTGGCGGTCGCCGGACCGGCTCTCCGGCCGATCACCGTCCCGGCTCTCCGGCCGGTCGCCGTCCCGCCCGTCGGCCATTCGTTCAGATGCCATGTCCCCCCGCCTCCCTACCATGGACGTACTGCATCCATCCCAGGCTGTGGAGAACCGTTTGTCCACAGCCTGGAGGTGCCTGTAGCCAAAATGTGCCGGCGACCGAACAATCGGTAGGTGAGGCGTCTCACATCAGTGCGCCTCCTTGCCGCTCCCACGAGGAGACCGCTTCCACATGGAGGTGCCGACATGACGGTCATGGAGCAGCGGGGCGTCTACCGGCCCACCCCGCCACCCGCATGGCAGCTCAGGACGGATCCCGCGCCGCTGCTGCCCGACGCGGAGCCGTACCGCGTCCTGGGCACGGAAGCCGCGGGCAAGGCCGACGAGGAGCTCCTGGGCCGCCTGTACGCACAGCTGGTGCGCGGCCGGCGGTACAACACGCAGGCCACGGCCCTGACGAAGCAGGGCAGGCTGGCCGTCTACCCCTCGAGCACCGGCCAGGAGGCGTGCGAGGTGGCCGCCGCGCTGGTCCTCCAGGACCGGGACTGGCTCTTCCCCAGCTACCGCGACACGCTCGCCGCGGTCGCCCGCGGCCTCGACCCCGTCCAGGCGCTGACCCTGCTGCGTGGCGACTGGCACACCGGTTACGACCCGCGCGAGCACCGCATAGCGCCCCTGTGCACCCCTCTGGCGACCCAGCTCCCGCACGCCGTGGGGCTCGCGCACGCCGCCCGCCTGAAGGGTGACGACGTGGTGGCGCTCGCCATGGTCGGCGACGGCGGCACCAGCGAGGGCGACTTCCACGAGGCGCTGAACTTCGCGGCCGTCTGGCGGGCGCCCGTCGTGTTCCTGGTGCAGAACAACGGCTTCGCGATCTCCGTGCCGCTCGACAAGCAGACGGCCGCCCCGTCCCTGGCCCACAAGGCAGTGGGGTACGGAATGCCGGGACGTCTGGTGGACGGCAACGACGCGGCCGCGGTGCACGAGGTGCTGAGCGAAGCGGTGTCCCGCGCGCGTGAGGGCGGCGGCCCCACACTCGTCGAAGCGGTGACGTACCGCATGGAAGCCCACACGAACGCCGATGACGCCACGCGCTACCGCGGGGACGCCGAGGTCGAGGCCTGGCGCGACCACGACCCGATCCTTCTCCTGGAACGAGAGCTGACCGAGCGCGGGCTCCTGGACGAGGACCGGACGCGGGCGGTCCGCTACGACGCCGAGGCCATGGCGGCCGATCTGCGTGAACGCATGAACAGGGACCCCGACCTCGACCCCATGGACCTCTTCGGCCATGTGTACGCCGAGCAGACCAGTCAACTGCGCGAGCAGGCGGCTCAGTTGCGGGCCGAGCTGGAGGCGTCGGCCGAAGAGGGTGCAGAAGGCGCGGGCGGCGCGGACGGCGAGGAGAGCGGGCGATGAGCACGGTCGCGGCGGAACGAGCCGCCAAGAAGGCAGCCAAACCGGCCACCATGGCGCAGGCGCTCGGGCGCGCGCTGCGTGACTCCTTGGCCGAGGACCCCACCGTGCACGTCCTCGGAGAGGACGTCGGGGTGCTGGGCGGAGTCTTCCGGGTGACCGACGGACTCACCAAGGAGTTCGGCGAGGACCGCTGCACGGACACGCCGCTCGCCGAGGCGGGCATCCTGGGTACGGCCGTCGGCATGGCGATGTACGGGCTGCGGCCCGTCGTCGAGATGCAGTTCGACGCCTTCGCCTACCCCGCCTTCGAGCAGCTGATCTCCCACGTGGCACGGATGCGCAACCGCACGCAGGGCGCGATGCCGCTGCCCATCACGGTGCGTGTGCCCTACGGCGGCGGCATCGGCGGCGTCGAGCACCACAGCGACTCCTCCGAGGCGTACTACATGGCGACTCCGGGGCTCCATGTCGTCACGCCCGCCACGGTCGCCGACGCCTATGGCCTGCTGCGGGCCTCCATCGCCTCCGACGATCCGGTCGTCTTCCTGGAGCCCAAGCGCCTCTACTGGTCCAAGGCCGACTGGAACCCGGACGCACCGCAGGCCGTTGAACCCATAGGCAGGGCAGTGGTCCGGCGCACCGGGCGTAGCGCCACCCTCCTCACGTACGGTCCCTCCGTTCCCGTCTGCATGGAGGCCGCGGAGGCGGCGGTCGCCGAGGGGTGGGACCTCGAAGTCGTGGACCTGCGCTCCCTCGTGCCCTTCGACGACGAGACAGTGGCCGCTTCCGTGCGGCGGACCGGGCGCGCGGTCGTCGTGCACGAGTCGAACGGCTTCGGAGGGCCCGGCGGGGAGATCGCCGCTCGCGTCACGGAGCGGTGCTTCCATCACCTGGAGGCGCCGGTCCTGCGCGTCGCGGGGTTCGACATCCCGTATCCGCCGCCGATGCTGGAGCGGCACCATCTGCCGGGCGTGGACCGGATCCTGGACGCGGTCGCGCGGTTGCAGTGGGAGGCGGGCAGCTGATGGCGCAGGTGCTTGAGTTCAAGCTGCCCGACCTCGGTGAAGGGCTCACGGAGGCGGAGATCACCCGCTGGCTCGTGCAGGTCGGCGATGTCGTCGCCGTGGACCAGCCCGTCGTCGAGGTGGAGACGGCCAAGGCCATGGTCGAGGTGCCCTGTCCGTACGGAGGCGTGGTGACGGCCCGCTTCGGCGATGAGGGCACGGAACTGCCGGTGGGGGCGCCGCTTTTGACGGTCGCTGTCGGCGCTGCGGCCGGGGATGCGGGTGCGGCTGCGAGTGGAAAGCCGGGTGCGGCTCCGAGCGGAGACCCCGGTGCGGATCTGAGCGGAGACCTGGGTGCGGCCCCGGAGGAGCCTGCCGAGCGGGCTTTGCAGGCGGCTGGCGCCGAGGAGTCCTCCGGCAATGTCCTGGTCGGGTACGGCACGGCCGCGGCGCCCGCGCGGCGCAGGAGGGTGCGGGCGGCGGGTTCCGTCACACAGTTCACCCCGAAGCCCGCCGCGCGGCCCGTCACCGCGAAGCAGCCGCCGCAGACGCGAGGCCTCGCCGGAGTGTCTGCTGAAGCGACCGGCTCGGGCGCCCTCCCGCACGCGGACGGCCCGATCCCGGTGATCTCGCCCCTCGTACGGAAGCTGGCCCGTGAGAACGGCGTGGAGCTGCGGGAGTTGACGGGCTCGGGCCCGGACGGGCTGATCATGCGGGCAGACGTGGAGCGGGCCATCGCGGCGGAGCCGGCGTCCGTGAACGGGGCCACGGCGGCCACGCTCCCGTCGGCGCCGGCGCCGACGCATCCGCCCGTGCATTCGCCCGCGCCTTCTTCGGCACCTGCGAGTGATGAGCAGCGCGGCGTCTCGGCGGGGGCGGAAGTCCGCCACTCGCTGACCGGCATCAGGGGCCTCGTCGCGGACAAGATGTCCCGCAGCAGGCGCGAGATACCGGAGGCCACCTGCTGGGTCGACGCCGACGCGACGGAACTGCTCGCGGCGCGCACCGCGATGAACGCCGCCGGGAAGGCGGGTGGCGACGGGCGGAAGATCTCGCTGCTCGCGCTGTTCGCCCGTATCAGCGTGGCGGCCCTGGCCCGCTATCCGATGCTCAACTCGACCGTGGACATGGAAGCGCGCGAGGTGGTGCAGCTCGCCGACGTGCACCTCGGCTTCGCCGCGCAGACCGATCGGGGCCTGGTCGTGCCCGTGGTCAGGAACGCGAACACGCGGACCACCGACGAGGTCAACGCCGAGCTGGTCCGGCTCACGGAGGCCGCGCGGGACGGGAGGCTGACGCCGGCGCAGCTGACGGGCGGCACATTCACGCTGAACAACTACGGCGTGTTCGGGGTCGACGGCTCCACGCCGATCATCAATCACCCCGAGGCGGCCATGCTCGGCGTGGGCAGGATCGTGCCCAAGCCATGGGTTCACCAGGGCGAGTTGGCGGTACGGCACGTCGTGCAGCTTTCGCTCACCTTCGATCACCGGGTGTGCGACGGCGGTACGGCCGGCGGGTTCCTGCGGTTCGTGGCGGACTGCGTGGAGCAGCCGGCGGTGCTACTGCGGGCGGTGTGAGGAGGCGCGGGGGCGGGGGTGCCCGGGGTTGCGGAGGTGCGGGGTGGGGTGGGAGCAGGCGCGGGGCAGTGGTTGTGACCCCGGCGCGGTGATGTGAGTGCCCGTACAGGCGGTGTGAGTCGCCGTACAGAGGGGTGGCATTGATCCTTCGTGCGCCCATACTCGGGGGATGACCGCGCAGAGGGCTCCGGGTGGCGCCGTATCCGCCGCCTCGAACGCCGCCCCGACCGATGCCCCCACCGAAGCCCCTCCCGATGTTCGGCACGGCGATCGGAACGCCGGTCCGTACGACGATCCGGACGTCGATCAGTACGACGCCGTGGTGCTCGCCGGCGGTGGCGCCAGGCGGCTCGGCGGTGCGGACAAGCCCGGCGTGCGGGTGGGCGGCCGGGCGCTGCTCGACCGGGTGCTCGGCGCCTGTTCCGCGGCGGGCACCACGGTGGTCGTCGCCGGACCGCGCCCGACCGCCCGCCCCGTGGTGTGGGCCAGGGAGGAACCCGCCGGTGCGGGGCCGCTCGCCGCGCTCGACGCGGGGCTTCGGCGTACGGGAGCGGAGCAGGTGGTGGTGCTCTCCGCCGATCTGCCGTTCCTGGAGGAGCGGACGGTCCGGAGTCTGCTCGCCGCGCTGCGGGAGAGCGGCGCGGACGGCGCGGTGCTGAGGGACCCCGGCGGCCGGGACCAGCCACTGGTCGCGGCCTACCGCAGCGCCTCGCTGAAGCGGGAGATGGCGCTGCTCGCCGCCGGACACGACGGCCTGATGGGGCTTCCGCTGCGGTCGCTCACCGCGCGGCTCGAACTCACCAGGGTCGCCGACCCCGTCGCGTCCTTCGACTGCGACACCTGGGACGACATCGCCGCCGCACGGGCGCGGATCAGGGAGCATGGGCACGTGTTGGATGAATGGATTTCCGCAGTCAAGGACGAACTGGGCATCGAGCTCGACGTCGACACCGGCCTTCTGCTCGACCTCGCCCGCGACGCCGCACACGGCGTGGCCAGGCCTGCGGCTCCGCTGACCACCTTCCTGGTGGGGTACGCGGCGGCGCGGGCCGCGGAGGGCGGCGGGCCCGGGGCGGTGGCCGAAGCCGCCCGCAAGGCAGCGGCGTTGGCCACGCGGTGGGCGGAGGAGGGCGGGGCTGACGCTGCGGTCGGCGGGACGCCGGGCGCCGTTCCTGGCGGGGCGCCGGGTGCCGCGCGCGGTGAGGCGTCCGGTGCCGTTTCTGATGTGGCGCCGCAGGCTGGTCGTCCCGGCCCGGGGCAGGACGCGCGGGGCGACGTGCGGTCGGACGTTGAGGGCAACACGCGGCCGGACGCCGGATGAGTGGGCGGCCCGCGCCGGACGCCGAGCTCGACGAAGCTCTCGCCCTGGTGAACGACGACCATGACCGCAGGACCGGTAGGCGCACTGCCGGGGCGCCCGGGGGCGGCGACCTTCGGGGCGCCTCGGTCACCTCGACCGCCTCGGCTGACTCGGATGCCCCACGGCCCGACGCCCCGCCCCAGCCTCCGTCAGGGCCTGCGGCCCCCGACACGCCGCCCGTCACAGCCGCCCCCGCAACCGGGCACACCGGCGCGAGTGGCTCCCGCGCCCCTGCCTCCACCAGCCAGACCAAGCACCGCGACACCACCACCCCCTGGCCCGCCGCCCGCACCGTTGCCGGGCGCGCCCCGGGGAACAGCCTCTCCGCGCGTTCCGCAGTTCCGCTCGGGCAAGCGCTGGGTCTCGTTCTTGCCGCGCCGCTGGTCGCCCTCACCGATCTGCCCTCCTTCGACACCTCCGCGATGGACGGCTGGGTCGTTGCCGGGCCGGGTCCCTGGGATGTACGGGCCGACGGAATTCTTGCCGGGCACGGGCAACCCGGCCCGCTCTCCGACGGCGAAGCCGTGCGGATCGCGACCGGGGCCCGCATTCCGCAGGAGGCCACCGCCGTCATCCGCAGCGAGCACGGGCTCGTCGACGACAAGGGGCGCCTGCATCCCCGGCATGACGTCACACAAGGTCAGGACATCCGGCCGCGTGGCCAGGAGTGCCGCTCCGGTGACCAACTCCTGCCGCGCGGCACCCTGGTGACCCCGGTGGTGCTCGGGCTCGCGGCAGCCGCCGGGTACGACGAGCTGTCCGTGGTCCCGCGGCCCACGGCCGAAGTGCTGATCCTGGGCGACGAGTTGCTGACCGAGGGGCTCCCCCACGAGGGCCTCATCCGTGACGCGCTCGGGCCGATGCTGCCGCCCTGGCTGCGCTCTCTCGGTGCGGAAGTCATCGCCGTGCGCAGGCTCGGTGACGACGCCGAGGTGCTCCATCAGGCGATCACCACCTCGTCCGCCGACCTCATCGTCACTACCGGCGGCACTGCGTCAGGCCCGGTCGACCACGTTCACCCGATCTTGCGCCGCATCGGTGCCGAACTCCTCGTGGACGGCGTGGCAGTACGCCCCGGGCACCCCATGCTGCTCGCCCGCATCCGCCCCGATCAGCACCTCGTCGGCCTGCCCGGCAATCCGCTCGCCGCGGTCTCCGGTCTGCTGACCCTGGCCGAGCCCCTGCTGCGTACGCTCTCGGGGCGCCCGGCCCCGTCGCCGTACGCCGCCGTTCTGCGCGAGGACGTGCACGGGCATCCGCACGACACCCGGCTCGTCCCCGTCACCCTCCGCGCCGACCACGCCGTGCCGCTGCACTACAACGGCCCGGCCATGTTGCGCGGGATCGCGGTGGCCGATGGCCTCGCGGTCGTTCCGCCGGGCGGTGGGCGGCGAGGTCAGGAGCTGGAGGTCCTCGACCTCCCGTGGGCCGGGCCTGACCTGCTCACCGACTCGGCCGGGGAGTGTTTCACGTGAAACTTCCCGGCCATGACGCCATCGCCCGGCACCCCGACGAACACCTGGTGACCCACCGGATCAAGCTGCCCCGCCGGGTGGTCGAGCGGCCCCTGCGGCAGGTGGGCAAGCGGCTGCTCATGGCGCTCGCGGTGCTCGCCCTGACGACCTTCATCGTCTACATCGACCGCGGCGGCTACCACGACAACTCGGACGATCGGCTCGACTTCCTCGACGCCGCCTACTACTCCACCGTCACGCTCTCGACCACCGGTTACGGCGACATCGTGCCGTACAGCGACAGCGCGCGGCTCTGCAACATTCTCCTGATCACGCCGCTGCGCGTGCTCTTTCTGATCATCCTGGTCGGCACCACACTCGAAGTACTGACGGAACGTACGCGCGAGGAATGGCGTCTGAACCGCTGGAGGTCCAACTTGCGTGAACACACCGTGGTCGTCGGCTTCGGCACGAAGGGCCGCTCCGCGATCCAGACCGTCTGCGCGACCGGTCTGAAGCCCGAGCAGATCGTGGTGGTCGACCCGAGCGCGAAGGTCGTCGACGCCGCCACAGCGGAGGGGTATGCGGGCGTCATCGGCGACGCGACGCGCAGCGATGTGCTGCTCCGCGCCGAGGTGCAGCGCGCCCGGCAGATCATCATCGCGACCCAGCGTGACGACACCGCGGTCCTGGTCACGCTGACCGCCCGGCAGATGAACCGCGGGGCGAAGATCGTTGCCGCGGTGCGTGAGGAGGAGAACGCGCCACTGCTGCGTCAGTCCGGCGCTGACGCGGTGATCACCAGCGCCAGTGCGGCGGGACGGCTGCTCGGTCTCTCCGTGCTCAGCCCCAGCGCGGGCATGGTCATGGAGGACCTGATCCAGCAGGGCAGCGGGCTCGATCTCGTGGAGCGGCCGGTGATAAAGGCCGAGGTGGGGATGGGCGTCCGCGAGACGGACGACCTCGTGGTGAGTGTCGTACGCGGGCATCGGGTCCTCGGATACGACGATCCTGCCGTAGGAAAGCTGCAGTTGATGGACCGTCTGATCACCATCGTGCGCGCGACGCCGACGTCCCCGATGGCCCCGGACGCCAAGTCGAACCCGCCGCGCGGGGGGCTGCGTACGTAGGCCATGTCTGCCGCGCGGCGGACACGTTCTTAGGTCGGATCCGCTGCGCGGCGGACGCGTTCGTAAGTCGGGTCCGCTGCGCGGGCGCTGCGTTCGTAGGTCGGATCCGCCGGGCGGCTGGTCTGCGCGAGTGGGCCAAGTTCACCACTGCGACCTGCGACCTGCGGCTTGAGGCTTGCGGTCTGCGGCCGCAGGCCGAACCCGCCACGCGGCACTCCGCGCACGTATGCCGATCGCTCCATGCACGCCCCGCTTACGCAGGCCGAACCTGCCGAGCAACGCCCCGCGTGTAAGCCGATCCCGTCACGCAACGCCCCGCGTACCCCGCCCGCCCCCGCCACGCCGCACTCCGCGTGCCTAGGTCGCTTCCGCCACGCGGCGACCCGCGCACGTAATCGGACCGGGTGGAATTTGCAGAGAGTAGCCTCGCCCGCATGCATGCGATCACGATCCCCGAAGCCGGTGGACCCGAAGCGCTCGTATGGGCCGAGGTCCCCGATCCCGTACCCGGTGAGGGTGAGGTGCTGGTCGACGTCGTGGCCAGCGCCGTGAACCGCGCCGATCTGCTCCAGCGCCAGGGCTTCTACAACCCCCCGCCCGGCTCGTCCCCGTATCCGGGTCTCGAATGCGCGGGCCGCGTCACCGACATCGGCCCCGGCGTCTCCGGCTGGCAGATCGGCGACGAGGTGTGCGCGCTGCTCGCCGGCGGCGGCTACGCCGAACAGGTCGTCGTCCCCGCGGGGCAGCTGCTGCCCGTGCCCGACGGCGTCGACCTCGTCACGGCGGCCGCGCTGCCCGAGGTGACGGCGACGGTCTGGTCCAACGTCTTCATGATCTCCCACCTCCGCCCCGGCGAGACGCTCCTCGTGCACGGCGGCTCCAGTGGCATCGGCACCATGGCGATCCAGCTGGCCAAGGCCGTCGGCGCCACGGTGGCGGTCACGGCGGGCAGCAAGGTGAAGCTCGACTTCTGCTCCGAGCTCGGCGCGGACATCCTCATCAACTACCGCGAGCAGGACTTCGTCGAGGAGATCAAGAAAGCCACGGACGGCGCGGGCGCGGACGTCATCCTCGACAACATGGGCGCCAAGTACCTGGACCGGAACGTGCAGTCCCTCGCGACCAGCGGCCGTCTCGCGATCATCGGTATGCAGGGCGGCGTCAAGGGCGAGCTGAACATCGCCACGCTCCTGAACAAGCGCGCCGCCGTCACCGCGACCTCCCTGCGCGGCCGTCCCGCCGGGGAGAAGGCAACGATCGTCGCGGCGGTGCGCGAGCACGTCTGGCCGCTCCTTGGCGCGGGCCACGTGCGCCCGATCGTCGACCAGACCATCCCGATGAGTGACGCGGCCGCCGCCCATCGCGTACTGGAGGAGAGCTCGCACATCGGAAAGGTGCTGCTCGTTCGCTAGCGCGGAAACCCGTGTCTGCTGGGGCGGGAACCCGTCTCCGCCAGCGCGGGCGGAAGCCAGTGTTCGCTACGGCGGGCACTGGCTTCCGCACCAGCTCGGACACCGGTCGGCGGAAGCCTTGCCGCTGCCCGATCACCGCGACGGCCAAGATGCCCAAGATGCTGGAGTTGTGTCGCTATGTGACGCTTGATGCAGCTCCAGTGATCTTCTTTGATCTTGGCGACCCGGTAGCGGGAGGGGGTCAGTGCGATGACTCCATGGTTTCGCCCCTTGTTGATCCTGACGGTGCTCCTGGCTGTCTCACCCATCTCACCCGTCTCACCCATACCTCTCGGGTCCTTCGGATCCCTCGTGTCCCCGTCGTACGCCGTTGACCCCACCCCGGGTGGGACCCGCGCGGGAAGCGCTCCCGGCGAGGGCCGTGACCGGCCGGGACGCGCGGATCCGGCACCCCCGGCACCTCCGCCGCCCCCGGCCACGGCGGTGCCCGTAGCACCCCACACGCCGAAGCCGCCGGCCCCCGCCGACAACGCGGAAGAGCAGCCCACCACCAAGACCACCGGCGCCGCCCGCGAGGCCGCCGCCGAACCCGTCTTCCCCGGCCTGCGCGTCCTGCCGCTCGGCAGCGGGCTCGTCCTGATCGGCCTCGGTCTCGGGTTCCTCGCCGTGAGACTGCGCCGCGGCTGACACGACCGGCCACCGCACGACCGGCCACCGCACGACCGGCCACCGCACGACCGGCCCCCGCACGACCGGCCCCCGCACCACCGGCCCCCGCACCACCGGCCACGAGGCGGCCTGCTACTCCGTAGGCGGTGGATCAGCGGCAAATGGGGGCACCACCGATGTGTGACGTACGCGTGCGAGAGAATGGCGGCATGGAGATGCCGAGGAACGAACGGTCGACCGAGAGCCCCCAGGTCCTGGTTGTCGGACAGGATGGAATGGCGCTCGGCGGAGGCGGAGACGACGAATCCCGCGAGGTCCCGGTGACGGACATGGTCGAACAGCCTGCGAAGGTCATGCGCATCGGCAGCATGATCAAGCAGCTGCTCGAGGAGGTGCGGGCGGCACCTCTCGACGAGGCGAGCCGAGTGCGGCTCAAGGAGATCCACGCCAGTTCGGTCAAGGAGCTCGAGGACGGCCTCGCCCCCGAGCTCGTCGAGGAACTGGAACGTCTTTCGCTGCCCTTCACCGACGACGGCGTGCCCAGCGACGCCGAGCTGCGCATCGCGCAGGCCCAGCTGGTGGGCTGGCTCGAGGGACTCTTCCACGGGATCCAGACGGCACTCTTCGCGCAGCAGATGGCGGCGCGGGCGCAACTCGAATCGATGCGGCGTGCGTTGCCGCCCGGTGCGGGCGGCGGCGATGAGGAAGAGGACGGCGGCATCGCGGGCCGGACCGGAGGCCCGTACCTGTAAGCAGGCAGCAACCAGGGGATACGACCCCGGACACGACCCGGGACGCACCCAGATACGACCCGGATTAGACGATGCGAAGGGCCCGGTCAGCTTGTGACCGGGCCCTTCGCGTCTCTGCTCAACCGGTCAGCACCGGCCCACTCGTGACCGAGCGCCTCGCCCCGCCCCTCAACCGATCAGCCCGGATTACCCGTAGAAATGGTGAACTCGATGTCCACGTCGTCCGGGTCGACGTCCGAACCCTCCTTGGGGGACTGCTGCATGACCGTGTCCTCCCCGTAGGTGTTCTCGTCGATCGTTCGCTTGTCGTACTGCCAGCCGGCCGCCTGCAGGCACTTCTGCACGGACCGCCAGTCCCTGAACGTGAAGTCCGGGACCTTGATCTTGGTCTCGTCGTTGTACGCCGTGTCGGGCTCGGTGCACTCTTCGGTCTCGATCGTCTGAGTCCGGTCCGGACCCCGATGCCCCGCCACCGGCGCGTTCGACTCCTTCTCCTTGCCGGTCTTGCCGCCACCGCCGTCGTCGCCACTCATCGACATCGCAGTGATCAGCCCGCCGATGGCCAGCAGCGCGACGACGATCGAGCCGACGATCACCGGCATGTTCCGCTTACCGCCGCCGCCCGAGCCGCCGCCCTGCCCTTGCACGGACGTCTGTCCGGGCTGCGGCGAGAGCGTGTACGGCGGCGGGGTCTGCGAGGACTGCGGGGCGTACGCGTTCGTGGGCGGCGGAGTCTGGTAGCCGCCCTGCTGCGGGTAGCCGTAGCCGGGAGTCACGGGGCCGGGGGCCGGAGTGGGAGCCGGCGTGGGCGCCCCGTACGGACCCGGCTGGTACGGCGCCTGGACGCCGCCCTGCTGCGGGAGCGAGGAGTCGACCGGCGGGAAGACCGCGGCGCCGACGCCCGCGCCACTCGCGGTCTGGGCGCCCGGCACGATGCTCGGCGCGGCCGCCTGCAGGGACTGGGCGACGCGCAGGCACTCGTCGCGCATCGCCTCGGCCGTGGGGAAGCGCTCGTTCGGGTTCTTCTTCAGCGCGCGGGCGACGATCGCGTCGACCGCGGGCGGCAGCGAGCGGTTGATCGAGGACGGAGCGACCGGCTCCTCCTGGACGTGCGCATACGCTATGGCCAGCGGCGAGTCCGCCTCGAAGGGCAGCCGCCCGGTGGTCAGCTGGAACAGCATGATGCCGACGGAGTAGAGGTCGGACCGGGCGTCCACGCCGCGGCCGAGCGCCTGCTCCGGGGAGAGGTACTGGGGGGTGCCGACGACCATGCCGGTCTGCGTCATGGAGGTGACGCCGGACTGCATGGCGCGGGCGATGCCGAAGTCCATGACCTTGACGACGTTGCGCTTCGTCATCATCACGTTGCCGGGCTTGATGTCGCGGTGGACCAAGCCCATCTCGTGGCTGATCTCGAGGGCGGCGAGCACGTCGGCGGTGATCTTCAGCGCCTGGTCGGTCGGCATCGCGCCGAACTGGGTGACGGACGCGTCGAGCACGGAGCCGAGCGGCTTGCCCTCCACGTACTCCATGACGATGTACGGCATCGTCGCGCCGTCCAGCTCGTCCTCGCCGGTGTCGAAGACCGAGACGATGTTCGTGTGCGTGAGCTTGGCCACCGACTGGGCCTCGCGGCGGAAGCGCTCGCGGAAGGACTGCTCGCGGCCGAGCTCGGTGTGAAGCGTCTTGATCGCGACTTGACGGTCGAGCACGGAGTCGTACGCCAGGTGAACGGAGGCCATGCCGCCCTCACCGAGAAGATCGCGCAGCTGGTACCGGCCACCGGCCAGCGAGCGCCCCGCATACCGTCCCTGTGCGCCGTCCTGGCTGCTCATGTCGTGCGTCCCCCATCGGCGCGGTGTGCCGGACGGCTCCGCGATCGGTGATCGATTCCCGCTATTCCTGGCCAAGTCTGCCCGAGGGCACGGACACGTCAAGCTCGATGCCCGTTCCGTGACCGTACGCGCAAGAAGCGTCTCGGAAGCGTTACAAGTTTGCGCGCGAGGGCACCCGGCGGGTTTGATGTCCGGTCCACCTCGAACCGCCGCGGTGCGCGGAGGCTGTAGCGTGGCCCGGCGGGGATCCCCCAGTACCACCAAGCACCACGACCAGAAACGACGGCGAGGACTGATGGCACAGACGCAGCGCGCTCAGGGCCCGTCCGACCCCGAGGCGACTGGCGGCGGAATGTCGGATGCGCCTGAGTTGTGGGGCAACAACGGGCTTGTAGGGGATGGCCGGTATCGGCTTACCCACAGACTCGGCCGGGGCGGCATGGCAGAGGTGTTCGCGGCCGAGGACGTACGTCTCGGCCGTACGGTCGCCGTCAAACTGCTCCGCTCCGACCTCGCGGAGGACCCGGTATCCAAGGCCCGCTTCACGCGCGAGGCCCAGTCGGTCGCGGGACTCAACCACCACGCGGTGGTGGCGGTCTACGACTCCGGCGAGGACGTCGTCGGGCCGAGCGTGGTCCCGTACATCGTCATGGAGATCGTCGAGGGCCGGACGATCCGCGACCTGCTGCTCAACGCGGAGGCGCCGGGTCCCGAGCAGGCCCTGATCATCGTCTCCGGGGTGCTCGAGGCGCTCGCGTACTCGCACCAGCACGGCATCGTGCACCGAGACATCAAGCCCGCGAACGTGATCATCACCAACACCGGCGCGGTCAAGGTGATGGACTTCGGCATCGCCCGTGCGCTGCACGGCGCGCAGTCGACGATGACGCAGACCGGCATGGTCATGGGCACGCCCCAGTACCTCTCCCCGGAGCAGGCGCTCGGCAAGGCCGTCGACCACCGCTCCGACCTCTACGCGACCGGCTGCCTGCTGTACGAGCTCCTCGCGCTGCGTCCCCCCTTCACCGGCGAGACGCCGCTCTCCG
This sequence comes from Streptomyces longisporoflavus, assembly GCF_014649775.1. Lineage (GTDB taxonomy): Bacteria > Actinomycetota > Actinomycetes > Streptomycetales > Streptomycetaceae > Streptomyces > Streptomyces longisporoflavus. Next base: position 295,864 of record NZ_BMTR01000010.1, read on the forward strand.
TGGTCTACCAGCACGTCCAGGACATCCCTGTGCCGCCGTCCGAGACCTCGGACGCGGCGCCGCCGGAGCTGGACGGCCTGGTGATGCGTTCGCTGGCCAAGGACCCGGACGACCGGTTCCAGACGGCCGAGGAGATGCGCGGCCTGGTCCAGTACGGGTTGCAGATGCTGCACGAGCAGGGCAGCCACACGGGGACCTGGAACACCGGTCCCGTCGACGTGGCGGGCATGCACGAGGGCGGCAGCACCCCGGCGATGGGCGTCGCGGGCACGACCGCGATGCAGCACCCGGGCGACTCCGGCACCGCGCAGATCCCGGGCGCCATGCTGCGTCCGCCGGGCGACGACGGCGGTTTCGAGGGCGGTCACCGCGACGGGAACGGCCGGGGCGGCCGGGGCAAGATGTGGATCTTCGCCGTGCTCGCGGTCATCGCGATCGCCGTGGGTGTCGCGTTCGCGATGACCGCGAACGACAAGAAGTCGAAGGACACGGACACCCCGACCAAGCCGCCGACGAAGCAGTCGGACACGAAGAAGCCGAGCAAGAGCGCGGACGAGGAGACCTCGGACGAGGACACCGCGCAGCCCGGTGACGGTTCCGGCGGTCAGGGTGACTGGACCCCGACCCAGCCGAACACCACGGGGCCGACCGCCCCGAACTCGCCCACCGAGAGCCAGCCCTCGGACGAACCGACGGAGCCGTCGGACGACCCCACCGAGCCGTCCGAGGACCCGCCGACGCCCACCGGGGAGGACAGTCCCCCGGCGAGCGAGGACCCGCCGACGACGGACGGCGGCACGGGCGGCGACCCCGCGGGCGTCGAGGGCGGCTGAGCCGCCACAGGCCGCCGGCCACAGGCCGCACGCCGCATCGACAACAAAAACCCGTAAGACAGACGCACGCGCGCGTGGAGCCCAAAAGGGCGCCACGCGCGCGTGCGTCTGTCGCTCTCGGTCTCAGAGGCTCTACCGGCTCACGGCAGGTGCTGGAGCTGTCGGTCCCGGCCGCGCCGCAGGGTGTGCACCGTGGCCAGCTGGGGCTCCAGGCGCAGGTAGACCGGGTCGTAGAGCTCGCCGTCCACGTAATGCGGGCCGGGGCCGAAAAGTTCCAGCTCGTCGTTGGTCGGCTCGATGACCTCGCAGAGGCCGACGAACTGCACGGTCCACTGACCGGTGCGCGCGGTCTCGGCGCCTAGATTGTCCGCCCCGTAGGCGATGACGCTGCCGATGCAGGCCTCGTGGTAGCCGTATCCCTTGTGCATCCGCAGCAGGATGCGGCCGTCCACGACGACGTGGCGGGCCGCGGCGAGGAAGGGCAGGGCGCGCATGCTGGTCGCCACCCGGCCGTAGTCGGTGCGGCCGAGCAGTTCGAAGGCGAGCCGTTCGTCCTGTTCCTGATCGTCGGTGGGCATGCATCCACCCTGTGGCACCGGTCGGGGGCCGGGGAAGGGGAGCACGCCTCTACGGGACAAGGCCATAAGTCCCGTTTCGATGGCACACGGTCAGTGATTCTGTTCCGCCTGCATACGTGCCACATACGCCGCCGCCTGCGAGCGCCGCTCCATGCCCAGTTTCGAGAGCAGGCTGGAGACGTAATTCTTGATCGTCTTTTCGGCGAGGTGCAGCCGTTCGCCGATCACTCGATTGGTCAGGCCCTCGCCGATCAGGTCCAGGATCTTCCGCTCCTGGTCCGTGAGGTTCGACAGGCGGTCGTCTCCCTTGGGGGTGTTTCCGTCGCGCAGCCGCTCCAGGACGCGGGCCGTGGCGACGGGGTCGAGCAGGGACTTTCCGGCCGCCACGTCACGCACGGCGGAGAGAAGTTCATTGCCGCGAATGGCCTTCAGGACATAGCCGGAAGCGCCCGCCATGATCGCGTCGAAGAGAGCCTCGTCGTCCGCGAACGAGGTCAGCATCAGGCATTTGATGTCCTCGTTCTGCGAACGGATCTCGCGGCAGACCTCGACCCCGCTGCCATCCGGAAGGCGCACGTCCAAAACCGCCACGTCCGGTCGGGTGGCCGGGATTCTGACCAGGGCGTCCGCGGCCGTGCCCGCCTCGCCGACGACCTCGATGTCGGCCTCCACGGAGAGCAGCTCATGGACTCCCCGGCGCACCACTTCGTGGTCGTCGAGGAGAAATACCGTAATTTTTCCGTCTTCGCGCACGCAGTCAGTCTCACACACGATCTCTACCGGCGCCCTGGCTCAGCCCTTCCCGTGCGCGGGGTGGCCGGGATAACGTGCCGGTGTTCCGGCCCCCTGCCAGGCTGTGATCAGTGCTGTGACCAGGAACTGTTCCCGACTTTCTCGATTTACTCGGAAATCCAAGCAGTCAGATACTTGGAAATCCAAGCAAATTCGCAGGTCAGATGGGGTTTCACAGAATTGGGAAGCACTGGGTAACGTGCATTGTGCAGGGCGCTCGCCGGGGCACCTGTCACGCCTGTTCCCGGCCGAGTCGCACCCACCCCGTGCGCGGGCACGGATCAGGCGAGCCGCGCCCCCAAGCTCTTAAAGAGCAGGGGGGACCCCCAGCTTCCCGGTAATCCCGGGGGCCGGACCGACGGAGGAGCACACGTGACCGTGGAGAGCACCGCCGCGCGCACACCGCGCCGCAGCACGACCAGCGGCGGGAAGCGCGCAAGCGCCAAGAAGGCCGCGCCGAAGAAGAGCACGGAACCCCAGCTTGTCCAGCTGCTGACCCCCGAGGGCAAGCGGGTCAAGAATGCCGAGTACGACTCGTACGTCGCGGGCATCACCGCCGACGACCTGCGCGCCCTGTACCGCGACATGGTCCTGACCCGCCGTTTCGACGCCGAGGCCACCTCCCTGCAGCGCCAGGGCGAGCTGGGTCTGTGGGCGTCGCTGCTCGGCCAGGAGGCCGCCCAGATCGGCTCCGGCCGTGCCACGCGCGACGACGACTACGTCTTCCCCACCTACCGCGAGCACGGCGTCGCCTGGTGCCGCGGGGTGGACCCGACGAACCTGCTCGGCATGTTCCGCGGCGTGAACAACGGCGGCTGGGACCCGAACAGCAACAACTTCCACCTGTACACGATCGTCATCGGCTCGCAGACCCTGCACGCCACGGGCTACGCCATGGGCGTGGCCAAGGACGGCGCGGACTCGGCCGTGATCGCGTACTTCGGTGACGGTGCCTCCAGCCAGGGCGACGTCGCCGAGGCGTTCACCTTCTCCGCGGTCTACAACGCCCCCGTCGTGTTCTTCTGCCAGAACAACCAGTGGGCGATCTCCGAGCCCACCGAGAAGCAGACCCGGGTGCCGCTCTACCAGCGCGCGCAGGGCTTCGGCTTCCCCGGCGTGCGGGTCGACGGCAATGACGTGCTGGCCGTCCTCGCGGTTACCAAGTGGGCTCTGGAGCGGGCGCGTTCGGGCGAGGGCCCGGCGCTCATCGAGGCGTTCACCTACCGGATGGGCGCGCACACCACCTCCGACGACCCGACCAAGTACCGCAACGACGACGAGCGCGAGGCCTGGGAGGCCAAGGACCCGATCCTGCGCCTGCGGACCTATCTCGAGTCCGAAGGTCACGCTGATGAGGGATTTTTCGCGGAACTCGACGCGGAGAGCGAAGCGTTGGGAAAGCGAGTGCGAGAGGTGGTGCGGGCGATGCCGGATCCGGATCTGATGGCGATCTTCGAGAACGCGTATGCGGACGGGCATGCGCTGGTCGACGAGGAGCGCGCGCAGTTCGCCGCGTACCAGGCGTCGTTCGCGGACGAAGGCGGTAAGTGACCATGGGCGTTCAGAAACTTCCCCTTGCCAAGGCGATCAACGAATCGCTGCGCACGGCCCTCGACACCGACCCCAAGGTCCTCATCATGGGCGAGGACGTCGGCAAGCTCGGCGGCGTCTTCCGGGTGACGGACGGGCTGCAGAAGGACTTCGGCGAGGACCGGGTCATCGACACCCCGCTCGCCGAGTCGGGCATCGTCGGCACGGCCATCGGCCTGGCCCTGCGGGGCTACCGCCCGGTGGTGGAGATCCAGTTCGACGGCTTCGTCTTCCCGGCGTACGACCAGATCGTCACGCAGCTCGCGAAGATGCACGCCCGCGCGCTCGGCAAGATCAAGATGCCGGTCGTCATCCGCATTCCGTACGGCGGCGGGATCGGCGCCGTCGAGCACCACAGCGAGTCGCCCGAGGCGCTGTTCGCGCACGTGGCGGGGCTCAAGGTCGTCTCGCCCTCGAACTCGTCGGACGCCTACTGGATGATGCAGCAGGCCATCCAGAGCGACGACCCGGTGATCTTCTTCGAACCGAAGCGGCGTTACTGGGACAAGAGCGAGGTCGACACCGAGTCCATCCCGGCGCCACTGCACAAGGCCCGGGTCGCCCGTGAGGGCACGGACCTGACGCTCGTCGCGTACGGCCCGATGGTGAAGGTCTGCCTGGAGGCCGCCGCGGCTGCCGCCGAAGAGGGCAAGTCCCTCGAAGTCGTGGACCTGCGCTCCATGTCGCCGATCGACTTCGACGCGGTGCAGGCCTCGGTCGAGAAGACCCGGCGGCTCGTCGTGGTCCACGAGGCCCCGGTCTTCCTGGGCACGGGCGCGGAGATCGCGGCCCGCATCACCGAGCGCTGCTTCTACCACCTCGAAGCTCCCGTGCTGCGGGTCGGCGGCTTCCACGCGCCGTATCCGCCGGCGCGGTTGGAAGAGGAGTACCTGCCGGGCCTTGACCGGGTGCTCGACACTGTCGACCGCTCGCTGGCGTACTGAGGGAGAAGGTCGTGACGACTATGACAGAGGCGACAGGCGCCGCGCTGGCCGAGTTCAAGATGCCCGACGTGGGCGAGGGACTCACCGAGGCAGAGATCCTCAAGTGGTTCGTGGCGCCGGGCGACACGGTCACCGACGGGCAGGTGGTGTGCGAGGTCGAGACGGCCAAGGCCGCCGTCGAGCTGCCCATCCCCTTCAACGGTGTGGTGCGCGAACTGCGCTTCCCCGAGGGCACCACGGTCGACGTCGGCCAGGTGATCATCGCGGTGGACGTGTCCGGCGGTTCCGCGCCCGCTCAGACGGACGCCTCTCCGGTGGCGGACGCGGCCCCCGCCCCGGCAGCAGAGGCCGTCCCCGCTCCGGCAGAAGGGGCCGCCCCCGAGGAGGAAGCCGCTCCCGAAGGCCGCCAGCCCGTGCTCGTGGGCTATGGAGTCGCGGAGTCCTCGACGAAGCGCCGCGCGCGCAAGTCGGCGCAGGACCAGGCCGAGGCCGCGGGGACGTACTACGCGGCAGCGGTCCAGGCCGAGCTGAACGGCTCTGGCACGGCCGCAGCAGCTCCCGCTGCCCTCGCTGCCCCCGCAGGCCCGGCAGCCCCCGCGGGCACCCGGCCGCTCGCCAAGCCGCCGGTGCGCAAGCTCGCCAAGGATCTGGGAGTCGACCTCACGGTCATCACTCCGTCCGGCCCCGACGGGATCATCACGCGCGAGGACGTGCACGCGGCGGTGGCTCCGTCCGCCGGCTCCGTCTCCGCCCCTGCTCCCGCCGCCGCCCCGGCCCCGGCGTCCGCACCGGAGCAGGCCGAGGCCTCCGCTCCGGCAGAAGCCGCCGGCACGGACGCCCGCGAGACCCGCATCCCCGTCAAGGGCGTCCGCAAGGCCATCGCCCAGGCGATGGTCGGCTCGGCCTTCACGGCGCCGCACGTCACGGAGTTCGTGACGGTGGACGTGACGCGGACGATGAAGCTGGTCGAGGAACTCAAGCAGGACAAGGCGTTCGCGGGCCTGCGGGTCAATCCGCTCCTGCTGATCTCCAAGGCGCTGCTCGTGGCGATCCGGCGCAACCCGGACGTCAACGCGGCCTGGGACGAGGCCAACCAGGAGATCGTCCAGAAGCACTACGTGAACCTGGGCATCGCCGCCGCGACCCCGCGCGGTCTGATCGTCCCGAACATCAAGGACGCGCAGGCCAAGACGCTGCCCGAACTGGCCGAGTCGCTCGGCGAGCTGGTCTCCACGGCCCGCGACGGCAAGACGTCGCCGTCCGCGATGCAGGGCGGCACGGTCACCATCACGAACGTCGGCGTCTTCGGCGTCGACACCGGCACGCCGATCCTGAACCCGGGCGAGTCCGCGATCCTCGCGGTCGGCGCGATCAAGCTCCAGCCCTGGGTCCACAAGGGCAAGGTCAAGCCGCGTCAGGTGACGACACTCGCGCTCTCCTTCGACCACCGCCTGGTCGACGGCGAGCTCGGCTCCAAGGTGCTCGCCGATGTGGCGGCGATCCTGGAGCAGCCCAAGCGGCTCATGACCTGGGCGTAGCGAGGCATACGCGTACACCGGGTACACCGCGCACACCGCGGATACCGTGCATACGCCGACGGGGCCCCGCCACAGTCAGTGGCGGGGCCCCGTCGGCGTACGCGTACGTGTACCGCGTAGGGCTACTTCTTGAAGCCGTAGTCCATCAGCTTCTTCGCGTCCTTGGTGCGGGCGTCGGAGGAGGTCGAGGTGAGGACCGTGCCGATGACCGTCTTGCCGTTCCGCGTCGCGGCGAAGACGAGGCAGTACTTGGCCTGGGGGCCGGAGCCGGTCTTCACGCCGATGGCGCCGCTGTAGCTGCCGAGCAGGTTGTTCGTGTTCGACCACGACATGTAGCGGTAGCCGCCGCTCTTCGTGGTGACCTTCTGCTTGGTCGACTTCGTCTTCACGACCGTACGGAACGTGGAGCTCTTCATCGCGCTGCTGGCGAGCTTCGTCAGGTCACGGGGCGTGGAGTAGTTGCTTCCGTTGCCGATGCCGTCGAAGGAGTCGAAGTGCGTGTTCGTCATGCCGAGGCTCCTGGCCTGGGCGTTCATCTTGCCGATGAACGACTTGACGCGGGCGGAACGCGTGGAGCCCTTGCCGAACTTGTCCGCGAGCGCGTACGCCGCGTCGCAGCCGGACGGCAGCATGAGGCCGTACAGGAGCTGGCGGACGGTGACCTTGTCGCCGACGATCAGCCGGGCGGACGAGGCGGTGTTCCTGACGATGTAGTCGCTGTAGGCCTTCTCGATCTTGACCTTGGAGTCGAGGTTCAGGTTCGACTGCGAGAGGACCACCTTCGCCGTCATGATCTTGGTGGTCGAGCCGGTGGACCTGCGGGTGTCCGCGGCCTTCGTGTAGAGCGTCTTGCCGGTGCCGTTGTTCATCACGTAGCCGCCCTTGGCGGCGATGGACGGCTTCGGCAGCGCGGCCGCATGGGCCGGGGTCGTGAGGGCTCCGCCCGCGAAGACCGCGCTCGCGGTGACGATTACGGCCGATGCGCGGCGAATGCCCTTGATGGGGGTTTTCAAGTTTAATGCTCCCAAAATGCCCAAATGCCCCTGGAATGCGGCCACATGAGGGTGCCGCTCGGTATGAAGACTCACGAGAGTGGCGAATGGATGCACGCCGAGGGGGGTGATGTCCGGATCGTGGAATGGACGACCTCATGGGTACGTGTTGTATCTATGCTGTGCGCATGCCTGTCGCACCCGCCTCGTCCCTCACTCAGGACCCCAAGCTGGACCGCGAGCGAGACCCCGTGCAGTCCCTGAAGCAGCCGCCCGCCGCCGAGCGCGTGTACGCGCACGTCAAGCAGGGTGTCCTCGACCGCCGGTACGAGGGCGGCACGCTGCTCACCGAGGGCGAGCTCGCCGAAGCGGTCGGGGTCTCCCGCACCCCGGTCCGCGAGGCCCTCCTGAAGCTGGAGGTCGAGGGGCTCCTGCGGCTCTACCCCAAGAAGGGCGCCCTGGTCCTGCCGGTGTCCGCGCAGGAGATCGCCGACGTCGTCGAGACGCGGCTCCTGGTGGAGACCCACTCGGTGCGCAAGGCGGTGCCCGCGCCCCCGGCGCTGCTCGCGCGCCTGGAGGAGCTGCTGCGGACCCAGCGGGAGCAGGCCGCCGCCGGGGACTTCTCCGCTGCCGCAGTGACCGACCGCTGCTTCCACGCCGAGATCGTGCGCAGCGGCGGCAACGAGATCCTGGCCCGCCTCTACGACCAGCTCCGTGACCGGCAGCTGCGGATGGGCGTGGCCGTGATGCACTCCCACCCCGACCGGATCGCCAAGACGCTCGCCGAGCACGAGGAGCTTCTGGGCGCCCTGAAGTCCGGGGACGCGGCAGCGGCCGAGGCGGTAGTCACCCGGCACGTCGGGTGGTTCCAGAATCTGGCCAGGGGCGAAGTCCGATGAGCGCTGCCTCCGCCCCCGTCTCCCTCCCCGGCGACCCGCCCGGCGGCAAGAAGGCCGTGCTCGTCTGGGGCATCGGCGTCGCCGTCTACTTCGTCGCCGTCATCTTCCGGACCTCCCTCGGCGTCGCCGGGCTCGACGCCGCCGACCGGTTCCACGTCAACGCGTCCGCGCTCTCGACCTTCTCGATACTCCAGCTGCTCGTCTACGCGGGCATGCAGATACCCGTCGGCCTGATGGTCGACCGGCTCGGCACCAAGCGCGTGCTGACCATCGGGGTCGTGCTCTTCACGGTCGGACAGCTCGGCTTCGCGTTCTCGCCCTCGTACGGAATGGCGCTCGCGTCCCGCGCGCTGCTCGGCTGCGGTGACGCGCTGACCTTCATCAGCGTGCTGCGTCTCGGCACCCGCTGGTTCCCCGCCCGGCGCGGCCCGCTGGTCGCCCAGCTCGCCGGTCTCGTCGGCATGGCGGGCAACCTCGTCTCCACCCTCGTCCTCGCCCGGCTCCTGCACTCCGTCGGCTGGACCGCGGCCTTCGCCGGCAGCGCGCTGTGCGGCGTCGTCGTCCTCGTACTGATGACGCTGTTCCTCAAGGACCACCCGGAGGGGCACGCGCCGGAGCCGGTGCGGCACACCGGCGGGGCCTTCGTGCGCAAGCAGATCGCCATGAGCTGGCGCGAGCCCGGCACCCGGCTCGGCCTCTGGGTGCACTTCACCACGCAGTTCCCGGCGATGGTGTTCCTGCTCCTGTGGGGTCTGCCGTTCCTCGTCGAGGCGCAGGGGCTCACGCGCGGCACGGCCGGGGGGCTGCTCACCCTCGTCGTGCTCTCCAACATGGTGATCGGCCTGGTCTACGGCCAGATCGTCGCCCGGCACCACGCGGCACGCACGCCGCTCGCCATCGGCACCGTCGCGGCGACGGCGGCGATGTGGGCGGTCACGATCCACTACCCCGGCGACCACGCGCCGATGTGGCTGCTCATCACGCTGTGCACCGTGCTCGGCGCCTGCGGCCCCGCGTCCATGATCGGCTTCGACTTCGCGCGGCCCGCGAATCCGCCGGAGCGGCAGGGCACCGCGTCCGGCATCGTGAACATGGGCGGATTCGTCGCCTCCATGACGACGCTGCTCGCCATCGGCGTCCTCCTGGACGCGACCGGCGACAACTACCGGATCGCCTTCTCCGCCGTCTTCGTCCTCGAAGCGGTGGGCCTCAGCCAGATCCTGCGGCTGCGGACGCGCGCGGTGCGCAGGGAGAAGGAGCGGCTTGTCGCCAGCCGCGTGGAGGCCGTGCACGTCCCCGTCTGAAGACGCGGGAGGAAGGGGCGGTCGCCCGTGACCGCGAGGACCACGGCGTGACCGCGAGAGCTACGGCGTGACCGCGAACTCCCGCAGGATTGCCTCGGCGAGACCGTGATCGCCCTCGATCTTGACGCGGTCGGCCACCGACGCGTACGAGACGCGGCCGCAGGCGAGGCGGAAGTACGTCTCCCAGTCCAGGCTCAGGGTGGCGAGCGGGCCGAGCGAGGGGGCGCCGTCGACCGTGGCCCGCCCCTCGGCGTCCACGCGGACGGTGCGCAGGAACTCGACGGGGCCGCTCACGTCGAAGACGACCGCCGAATTCGCCGGTGCCCCGGCCTTCTTGGCGACCACGTCCCGCAGTCCGTGCAGCAACATGTCCCGCGCCACGAACGCTCCCTGGGAGTCCAGGTTGCCGGGCTTCCGCAGTGTCGTACGCAGGTCCTGCTCGTGCACCCAGACGTCGAACGCGCGCATCCGCATAGCCAGTTCGAGGGTCTGCTCGGTGCCGAGGGGGCCGCGGATCTTGTGGGAGGGGTCGCGCGATTCGTTCCGCAGCTGACGCGTGCGGCGGATGATCGTGTACTCCAGCTCGGAGGTCATCTCGGGCGCGGTGTGGTGCCGCCGGACGTCGACCTGCATCTCCATGTAGCGCTGGCCCTCGGTCTTCACGTGGTAAAGATCGCGGGGCAGGGTGTGGATGGGGCGCGGGTCGCCCAGCATCTCGCAGTCCAGGCCTATGACGTGGGAAATGATGTCCCGCACCGACCAACCGGGGCAGGGGGTGGCCCAGTTCCACTCACCCTCGGCGAGCGGTGACACCAGCTCGGATATGGCTGATACGGATTGGGTCCAGGCGTCGGCGTAGGTTTGCAGGCTGGGATGGAGACTCACGGGACCCCTCGACGGTCGTACGCGGGCGGTGGGTGTCTGAGACGCGTAATGGGGGTCCGGGGGGGTCCCCCGGAAAATCACAGTACGCTGCCCACAGGCACCCCGGCAGTGCTTTCGTGTGACGATCGTAGGCCTGCCCAGACGGCTCGAATGCCAGGACGGTGGTAGTGTGCGCGCCTCCCTCATCCAGATCGCCGTAGACGAGGGCGAATCGGTCAATTCCCGCCGCTCGCGGGTCTCTTCACTGGTCCGTGAGGTCGCCGGACGTGAGCGGCCGGATCTCGTCGTTCTCCCCGAACTGTGGACCACGGGAGCCTTCGCGTACGAGACGTTCGCGAGCGAGGCGGAGTCGCTGGAGGGCCCCACGTACGAGGCCATGGGCAAGGCCGCGAGCGACGCGGGGGTCTGGCTGCACGCGGGGTCGGTTCCGGAGCGGGACGCGTCCGGGGACCTCTACAACACCTCGCTCGTCTTCTCGCCCGACGGCTCGCTCGCCGCTTCGTACCGCAAGATCCACCGGTTCGGCTTCGACAAGGGCGAGGCCGTGCTGATGGGGGCGGGCAGCGAGCTGGTGACGGTACGGACGCCGGCCGCGGCGATCGGGCTCGCCACCTGCTACGACCTGCGCTTCCCCGAGCTGTTCCGGGGGCTCGTCGACGCGGGCGCCGAGATGTTCGTCGTGCCCGCGGGGTGGCCGGCGCGGCGGCGGGAGCACTGGACGCTGTTCGCGCGGGCGCGCGCGGTCGAGGACCAGGTGTACGTCCTCGCCTGTGGCACCGGGGGCTCGCACGCCGGGGTCCCCCAGGCGGGGCACAGCGTCGTCGTCGACCCCTGGGGTGAGGTGCTCGCCGAGGCGGGGGACGGTGAGGAGGTCCTCACCGTCGATCTCGACATCGCGAAGGTCGCGGCCACGCGGGAGCAGTTCCCGGCGCTGAAGGACCGGCTTCTCGGGGTCGAAGCCCCGCCGCGCTGAGAGCCCCCTCGGAGCGCGGGCCTAGTCGTCGCCCCGCTCCTTCTCCGCCAGGCGGATCACGCAGACCGCGACGGCCAGGAGGAGGGACGCGTCGGCGTCCTCCCGGACGATCTGGACGCCGTACGTGTCGCGGACGCGGAACCAGCGGCGGGAGATGTCCGCCAGGAGCTCGCCGTCGTACTCGATGGCGAACTCGCGGTCCAGGATCTTGCCGCTCACGTCGAGTTCGGTGCCGTCGACCAGCTCGACGCGGTAGTGGTTGCGAAGCAGTGAGAGGCGTTTGCGCTTGATGGTGGCGAGGGCCTCGCCGCCCCGCTCGATCACCATCGTGTCGCGCAGCGACAGCATTTTGGCGTGGATGTCGATGAGGACGCGGCCCTGCATGTCCTTGAGCTCGAAGGTCTCGCGCAGGCGCATCGCCTTGCCGTCGACGAGGAAGACCTTCTGGCCCTGGTCGTCCTCGATCCAGTAGTCGTCACCGATGCCGAGCAGCCGGTCGCGTACGAGAAGTTTCATGCGGTCATGAGTACCCCGCCGCGCCCATGACACCGGATGAAGCCGGGGCGGTTCACCGTGACGTGGCGTCATGCCGCGGGGCCCGGCGGCCATGGAGGTGGCTGCCGGGCCCCGCGACGACGAGTGGGTGGACCTGTTGGCCGGTGGTGCTTTGGCCCGCGAGCGGGCCCACCCGTCACAAGCCGTGGCGGTGATGGTCGTCTTCCGTCTCGATCACCGTCGCGCCCGGCGGCACGACCGTCTTGCGGCGCGCGTTGGTGAACGCGGCGACACCGATCACGCCCACGGCCATCATGATCAGACCGGTGACGGTGAGATTGATGCCGTCCATCTCCCAGTCGGTGGCGAACGCGAGAATGGCGCCCGCGGCGATCAGAAGTATGCATCCGCCCAGGCCCATGAGGACCGCCTCCCTAAGTCGTGTGGCAGGGCCTCCGGGTACCCGGGCCCGGCACGGTCACACAGGGAAGCGGAAATCACGCTTCAGGCCTCGCTCCTGAGTGGCCCTCAGCCTTCGAGGAACGCGACCAGGGCGTTGGCGAGCAGATGTGGATCGTCCGCCCCGCACAGCTCGCGCACGCTGTGCATCGAGAGGATCGCGACGCCGATGTCGACGGTCTTGATGCCGTGCCTGGCCGCGGTGATCGGGCCGATGGTCGTGCCGCAGGGCATCGCGTTGTTCGACACGAAGCTCTGGAAGGGCACGCCGGCCTTCTCGCACGCGGCGGCGAACACGGCACGTCCCGCGCCGTCGGTGGCGTACCGGTTGTTGACGTTGACCTTGAGGATCGGGCCGCCGTTGGCGCGCGGGTGGTGCGTCGGGTCGTGCCGCTCGGCGTAGTTGGGGTGCACGGCGTGGCCCGTGTCGGAGGAGAGGCAGACGGTGCCGGCGAAGGCGCGGGCCTTGTCCTCGTACGAGCCGCCGCGGGCGAACACGGACCGCTCCAGGACGCCGCCGAGCAGCGGGCCGTCCGCGCCCGTGTCGGACTGGGAGCCGTTCTCCTCGTGGTCGAAGGCGGCGAGCACGGGGATGTACGGCAACGAGTCGGCGCCGTCCGCCGTGGCGACGGCGGCGAGCGCGGCCGTACAGGCGTGCACGGACAGGAGGTTGTCCATGCGCGGGCCCGCGATGAGGTCGCGGTCGCGGCCGAGGTAGGAGGGCGCCTCGATGGGGTGGGTCATCAGGTCCCAGCCGGTGACGTCGCCGGGGGCGAGCCCCGACTCCTCCTCCAGGAAGGCGATGAGGTCGCCCTCGTGCACGTCGTCGCCGAGGCCCCAGATGGGCTGCATGTGCTTCTGCTTGTCGAGCTTGAGACCGTCGGCGATCACTCCGCGGTCCATGTGGATGGCCAGCTGCGGGACGCGCAGCAGCGCCCGGTCGATGTTCACCAGGCGCGTCGAGCCGTCCCGCAGCGAGAGTCTGCCCGCGAGGCCGAGGTCACGGTCGAGCCAGGAGTTGAGCAGCGGGCCGCCGTAGATCTCGACCGCCACCTGCCGCCAGCCGTGCGCGCCGGCGTCCGGCTTCGGCTTGACGCGGAGGTTGGGGGAGTCGGTGTGGGCGCCGACGATGCGGTACGGGGTGTGGGCGGATGCCCCTTCGGGGACGTACCAGGCGATGATCGCGCCGCCGCGCAGCACATACTTCCCGCCGGTCGATCCGTCCCAGGCGTCGGTCTCCTCGACCTGCCGGAAGCCGGCCTTCTCCAGCCGCTCCGCGGCGCTCGCCACGGCGTGATACGGGGAGGGGCTTGCCGCGAGGAAGGTCAGGAGGTCGTCGGAGTGGCCGCGGTCGAAGCGGGCGGGTGTGCTCATGCTTCCAGCCTAGCTAGGGGGCGAGCCCTGGTGCGGGGGGCCTTTTCCGGGAGGTTCTCTACCGGATGTGCCCGTATCCGGGATGTCTGTACCGCAGCTTCGCGGCGGATCTCTCCCTCTCACCCACCCGGCACTCGGCACCACGCGACCCGCCCCCCGAAAAAACGAGGAACGGCCCGCCCCCGGAAGCCGGAAGCGGGCCGCGCCGTAGAACCGTCGAGGCTAGAACGCGGCCTCGTCCAGCTCCATCAGGTCCAGTTCCACGCCCTCGGCGAGCTTCCGCTCGGCCGCGACGCCCGGCAGGACGTTCGCGGCGAAGAACTTGGCCGCGGCGATCTTGCCCTCGTAGAACGGCTTGTCCTTGGCGGAGGCCGTGGCCAGCTTCTCGGCGGCGACAGCGGCGCCACGCAGGAGCAGGTAGCCGACGACGACGTCGCCCGAGACCATCAGGAGGCGGGTCGTGTTGAGGCCCACCTTGTAGATGGACTTCACGTCCTGCTCGGTGGCCGCGAGGTCCGTCAGCATGACGCCGACGATGGCCTCCAGCTCGACCGCGGCCTTGGCCAGCTCCTCGCGGGCGCCGGCCAGGCTCTCGCCGCCCGTGCCGACCGCGAGGAACTTCTTGATCTCCTCGGCGAGGCCGTTCAGCGCGGCACCCTGGTTGCGGACGATCTTCCGGAAGAAGTAGTCCTGGCCCTGGATGGCGGTCGTGCCCTCGTAGAGGGTGTCGATCTTGGCGTCACGGATGTACTGCTCGACGGGGTACTCCTGGAGGTACCCCGAGCCGCCGAACGTCTGGAGCGACTGCGCGAGGAGCTCGTAGGACTTCTCCGAGCCGTAGCCCTTGACGATGGGGAGCAGGAGGTCGTTCAGGGCGATAAGGGCCGACGCGTCCTCGCCCGCCGCCTCCTTGATCTGGATGTCGTCCTGGACGGCCGCGGTGTGCAGGACCAGGGCGCGCATGCCCTCCGCGTACGCCTTCTGCGTCATGAGCGAACGGCGCACGTCGGGGTGGTGCGTGATCGTCACCTTCGGCGCCGTCTTGTCCATGAACTGGGCGAGGTCCGGGCCCTGCACGCGCTCCTTGGCGTACTCCAGGGCGTTGAGGTAGCCCGTCGAGAGCGTCGCGATGGCCTTCGTGCCGACCATCATGCGGGCGAACTCGATGATCATGAACATCTGGCGGATGCCGTCGTGCTTGTCGCCGATCAGCCAGCCCTTGGCGGGGTGCTGGTCGCCGAACGTCATCTCGCACGTGTTGGACGCCTTGAGGCCCATCTTGTGCTCGACGTTCGTGGCGTACACGCCGTTGCGCTCGCCGAGCTCGCCGGTCTCCCAGTCGAACTCGTACTTCGGGACGAGGAAGAGCGAGAGGCCCTTCGTGCCGGGGCCGTGGCCCTCGGGGCGGGCGAGGACGTAGTGGAGGATGTTCTCCGACATGTCGTGCTCACCGGACGTGATGAAGCGCTTCACGCCCTCGATGTGCCAGGAGCCGTCCTCCTGCAGAGTCGCCTTCGTGCGGCCCGCGCCCACGTCCGAACCGGCGTCCGGCTCGGTCAGGACCATCGTCGAGCCCCACTGCTTCTCGACGGCGATCGCGGCGATCTTCTTCTGCGCCTCGTTGCCCTCTTCGTGCAGGATGCCCGCGAACGCCGGACCGGAGGAGTACATCCAGACGGCCGGGTTGGCGCCGAGCAGCAGCTCCGCGTAGGCCCAGATCAGGGAGCGCGGGGAGGTCGTGCCGCCGATCTCCTCGGGCAGGCCGAGGCGCCAGTACTCGGAGTCCATGAAGGCCTGGTAGCTCTTCTTGAAGGACGCCGGTACGGGAGCGGTGTTGGTGGCCGGGTCGAAGACCGGCGGGTTGCGGTCGGCGTCCTCGAAGGACTCGGCCAGCTCGTTCTCGGCGAGGCGGCGCAGCTCTTCGAGGATGCTTTTGGCGGTGTCGACGTCCATCTCCGCGAACGGGCCGGTGCCGTACAGCTGGTCGCGGCCGAGGACCTCGAAGAGGTTGAACTCGATGTCGCGGAGATTCGACTTGTAGTGCCCCATGGCGACGGCTCCGTAAGCAGAAAGGGATCAACAGGATCAGTACCAGCAAGTAGCTACGATGATGCTACCCGCCAGTAATAAGAAGCAACCCCTAATAGGGCATCTGTGACTCAGTCCTCGTGCGGGCTCAGTACTCTTGCGGGCATGTACGGCTACGACCAGAGCCCGGGCGCCCAGCAGCAGTACGCCCCGCCCGGGGCACAGCCGCCGCCGCAGCAGCAGATGCCGGGCGGCGCGCAAGGGTACGCACAGCAGCCTCCGCTCTACCCCGAGCCGTCGCCCCCGTCCCTCGCGGACGCGGTGCGGGCCTTCACCACGGGCTCGATGTCCGCCGAGGACTTCCAGCAGGCCTTCGCCACCTCGAAGGTCTACTGCCCGCGCGGGGACAACCCCGGCTTCCTCGCCCTGCACAACACCCAGCAGCCGGTCATCCCGATGTTCACCTCCCTCAAGGAGCTGCGCAGGTACGCGGGCAAGGAGTCCAAGTACTTCGTGATCACGGGCGCGGAGGTCATCGATCTGCTCCCCACCGGTTACGGCTTCGTCCTCGACATGGAGGGCGAGCACCGCATGGTCTTCGACGCCAAGGCCGTCGAACAGATGGTCGACTTCGCGATGCGTCGGATGTACGGCTAGACGCCATTGCTGCGCAGACGGCTAGCCGCCGGCCGCAGGATCAGGGGCCACTCAGGACGCCCGGAGGGAATTCCCTCCGGGCGTTCCGCGTTCCCGGTGGCAAGAAGTTCTACGTTCAACTAAAGTGGACGTACGAAGAAGGAGGCACGGTCACGTACCTGATCGACGGGACCTTCGTGCACCAGGACTCGAACGGCGGCGGCGGCACCATCCAGAACGGCGACACCCAGTGGATGACCGCCGGCAGCGGCCTCCTGCACATCGAGGCGCCCCCGGAGTCCCTCGTCCAGTCCGGCGGCCTCTTCCACGGCCTCCAGCTGTGGGTGAACCTGCCCGCGCGGGACAAGATGATGGACCCCCGCTACCAGGACATCCGCGGCGGAAACGTCCAGCTGCTCACCTCCCCCGACGGCGGCGCGCTCCTGCGCGTCATCGCCGGTGAGCTCGACGGCCACCAGGGACCCGGCGTCACGCACACGCCGATCACCATGATCCACGCGACGGTGCGCCCCGGCGCCGAGGTCACGCTGCCCTGGCGCGAGGACTTCAACGGCCTCGCGTACGTCCTCGCCGGGCGCGGCACGGTCGGTACCGAGCGCCGCCCGGTGCACATGGGCCAGACGGCGGTCTTCGGCGCGGGCTCGTCGCTGACCGTGCGCGCGGACGAGAAGCAGGACGGGCACACCCCCGACCTGGAGGTCGTCCTGCTCGGCGGGCAGCCCATCCGGGAGCCGATGGCGCACTACGGACCGTTCGTGATGAACAGTCAGGCCGAGCTCCAGCAGGCGTTCGAGGACTTCCAGAAGGGCCTGCTCGGCACGGTCCCGGCCGTGCACGGCATGTAAGTCACCTGCGGGCAGCCGTACATGCAGCCGTACATAACGTGCGGGGCCGATGGGCCCGTGCTCGGGTAGGAGGGGTGAGCACCCTTCTGCCCGAGCCCGCACGCCGTACCGCCGCCTGGTGCGTGGTCCTCCTGCTCGTCGCGGGCGTGGCCGCCGTGGCGATCTGGCTCTTCGTCACCTTCAAGGCGGCCGCGACGCCGGTGCTGCTCGCCCTGCTCGGCACGGCACTCCTCGGGCCCGTCTACCGCTGGCTCCTGAAGATGAAGGTGCAGCGCTCGCTGGCCGCGGGGCTCACCTGCGCGGCCGTCGTCGCGGTCGTCGGCGGCGCGGTGTACATCGTGGTCAGGGCCCTGATGGACACCGGCGACCAGATCATCGCCTCCCTGAAGCAGGCCGCGACCGACCTGTCCGATCACTTCGGCGCGGCGGGGACCTCCCTCGACGACATGGCGTCCAACGCCAAGGAGCTGCTCGGCAAGTTCGGCGGTTCCGCGGCGTCCGGAGTGCTCAGCGGGCTCAGCGTCGTCGGCGAGATGACCGCCATGGCCGTACTCGCGCTGCTGCTCGTCTTCTTCTTCCTGCGCGACTCCGACCGGGCCATGCGCTCCATGCGCGCGCTCGCCCCGCGCGGCACCGCCGACATCGTCGAAGCCATGGGCCGGCGCGCCTTCGAGGCCGTCGAGGGCTTCATGCGCGGGACCACGTTCATCGCGCTGATCGACGCCGTCTGCATCACCATCGGGTTGCTGATCCTCCGGGTGCCGGGGGCGTGGGGGCTCGGCGCGCTCGTGTTCATCGGCGCCTACATCCCCTATCTGGGTGCCTTCATCTCCGGTGCCGTCGCCGTCCTCGTCGCGCTCGCCGACCGCGGGTTCGTCATCGCCCTGTGGGCGCTCGGCGTGGTCCTCGCGGTGCAGGTCCTCGAAGGGCACGTGCTCCAGCCCGTGATCCAGTCGCGGACCGTCCAGATGCATCCGGCGGTCGTCATGCTGGCGATCGCCGCAGGGGCGTCCGTGGCGGGGATCTTGGGCATGCTGCTCGCGGTGCCGGTGACGGCCGCCGTGTTCGGGGTCTTCTCGGAGCTCAGGGAGCGCTATCCGGAGGGCTTGGCCGGGTCGGGCCCGCCCCGGTCGGGCACCTCGTCGGGCGCGTCCGCCGAAGGCCCCGCGTCACCCGCGTCACCCTCGTCGCCCGCGGCACCCTCGTAGAGCGCGAACCAGATGCTCTTGCCCTCGCCCCTCGGCTCCACGCCCCACTCGTCGGCGAGCAGCTCCATCAGGACGAGCCCGCGTCCCGACGACGCCAGCTCGCCGGGATGGCGCTTGTGCGGCAGGTCGTCGCTGCCGTCCGACACCTCGGCCCGCAGCCTGCGCTCGCCCGGCTCCCCGGTGACCTCGGCGACGAGAAGGGCGTCGCCGTCCGTGTGCACGAGTACGTTCGTGATCATCTCGGAGACCATCAGGACCGCCGAATCGACCTGATCCGCGACCGCCCAGTCGTGCAGCAGCTCCCGCACGTGCCGCCGCGCCCCCGCGATGCGCTCCGGCTCGGC
Organism: Streptomyces longisporoflavus; assembly: GCF_014649775.1. Classification (GTDB taxonomy): domain Bacteria; phylum Actinomycetota; class Actinomycetes; order Streptomycetales; family Streptomycetaceae; genus Streptomyces; species Streptomyces longisporoflavus. The sequence continues at coordinate 314,602 of NZ_BMTR01000010.1, forward strand.
CTGCGCGACCGTGAGGACGGTGCGGCGGGCGGGCGTGCGGTGTGCGGGGTGGCCGGATCTGCGAAGGAGCAGGACCGCTATGTCGTCCTCGCGGCGGTCCACGAGGGCGCCTGTCGTGTAGTGCGACGAGGGCCCGTGCACGGCCTGTACGAGGGTGTCGGCGAGCTCTTCGAGGCCGTCGTCGCCGTCGCCGCCGTGCTCCTCCAGGATCTGGCGGATGCGCTTCCAGCCGCTGTCCAGGTCGTGGCCGCCGGTCTCGATGAGGCCGTCGGTGCAGACCAGCATCGTCTCGCCGGGCTCCAGGACCAGGCGGGTCGTGGGGTAGTCCGCGTCCGGGTCGATGCCGAGCGGCAGGCCGCCCGCCGTGGGGCGCAGCAGGACCGTTCCGTCACTCATCCGTATCGCGGGCTCGGGGTGACCCGCGCGGGCGATCTCCAGTACGCCGGTGGCCGGGTCCGCCTCCACGTAGAGGCAGGTCGCGAAGCGCGGGTCGGAGACGTGGCCCCCGTGGTCGCCGTCCGACCCGATCGCGATGCCGTCCGAGATCCCGGCCAGGAAGCGCGTGGCGCGGGAGAGGACGGCGTCGGGGCGGTGGCCCTCGGAGGCGTAGGCGCGCAGGGCGATCCGCAGCTGCCCCATCAGGCCCGCGGCCCGTACGTCGTGGCCCTGGACGTCGCCGATGACGAAGGCGATACGGCCGCTCGGCAGCGGGATCATGTCGTACCAGTCGCCGCCCACCTGGAGTCCGCCGCCCGTCGGCACATACCGCGCGGCCACGTTCATCCCCGGGATGCGCGGCCCGAGCAGCGGCAGCATCGAGCGTTGCAGGCCCTCCGTGAGCTCCCGCTCCGACTCGGCGACCCCGGCCCGCGACAGGGCCTGGGCCAGCATCCGGGCGACCGTCGTCAGGACGGAGCGCTCGTCCGGCGTGAACGAGACGGGGTAGGCGAAGGCGGCCAGCCAGGCGCCCATCGTGCGGCCTGCGACCGTCAGCGGCAGGAATGCCCATGACTGCCGGTCGAAGGGCTGGGCCAGCGGCCAGGTGGCGGGGTAGCGGCGGTGGTACTCCTCGGGCGAGGAGAGATAGACCGCGCGGCCCGTGCGCACCACCTCGGCGGCCGGGTAGTCCGTGTCGAGCGGCATCGCGGAGAAGGGCACGTCGTCGCCGGGCTGGTGGCCGTAATGCCCGATGATCTTCAGCCGGTCGCCCTCGACGCCGAAGACCCCGAGCCCGTCCGGCGAGAACCCCGGCATGGAGAGCCCGCTGGCGACGCGCAGCACCTCCTCGGTCGACCGCGCCTCGGCAAGCGCGCGCCCCGCGTCGAGCAGGAACGCCTCGCGGGAGCGCCGCCAGTCACCGGTGACCGGGGTGCGTGCGGCGGCGCCCGGCGGGGGCTCGGTGACCTCTTGCAGGGTGCCGATGAGCTCGTACGACTGGGTGGCCTCGTCCACGATCGGCTTGGAGCGGCTGCGGACGATGCGGATGACCCGGCCCTGGTCGTTCATGATCCGCAGGCGGGCCTCGGCCAGGGTGCCCTCGGCGACGGCGAGCTGGACGATGCCGTCGATCTCGTTCCAGTCGACGGGGTGGAAGCGGGAGCGCACGCCCGCCTCGGTGAGGGCCTGGGCGCGCGGAGGAAGCCCGAGGAGCCGGGCCGCCTCGGCGTCGAGCGTGACGGTGCCGGCCGCGTTGTCCCAGCGCCAGAGGCCGGTCGCGATGGCGGCGAGGACGTCCCTTACGGGAGGCAGGGGATCGTCCCCCGCCGGCTGCAGGGGATCGTCGGTGCGCATTGACCCACTTTAGGAAGATCGGTGGACAAGTCGCCACCGCCGGGGGCGGCGGGCATCGGTGCGGGAGGTGCGGCGGAGTGCGGGCAGAGGGTGAGCGGGGAGTAATCCGGAAAGCGATCTTCGCCCGGACGGTAGCCTTGGGGCCTGTCTGCTCTCTCCCCTATACGCGAAGACTGGATGAACGAAGATGCATCGGTACAGGTCCCACACCTGCGGCGAGCTCCGCGCCTCTGACGTCGGCTCCGACGTCCGGCTGAGCGGCTGGCTGCACAATCGCCGAGACCTGGGCGGCATCCTCTTCATCGATCTGCGCGACCACTACGGGATCACGCAGCTGGTGGCCCGCCCCGGCACGTCCGCCGCCGAGACGCTCGACAAGCTCTCCAAGGAGACGGTCGTCCGCATCGACGGCAAGGTCGTCTCGCGCGGCGCGGAGAACGTGAACCCCGAGCTTCCCACCGGCGAGATCGAGATCGAGGCCGCCGAGGTCGAGGTGCTCGGCACCGCCCAGCAGATCCCGTTCACGATCAACGCGGACGACGGCGTGAACGAAGAGCGACGCCTTGAGTACCGCTTCCTGGACCTGCGCCGCGAGCGCATGCACCGCAACATCATGCTGCGGTCCTCGGTCATCGCCTCGATCCGCTCGAAGATGGTGGCCCTCGGCTTCAACGAGATGGCGACGCCGATCCTCGCCGCGACGTCCCCCGAGGGCGCCCGCGACTTCGTCGTGCCGTCCCGCCTGAACCCGGGCAAGTTCTACGCCCTGCCGCAGGCCCCGCAGCAGTTCAAGCAGCTGCTCATGATCTCGGGCTTCGACCGCTACTTCCAGATCGCGCCGTGCTTCCGCGACGAGGACGCGCGCGCGGACCGCTCGCCGGGCGAGTTCTACCAGCTCGACGTCGAGATGAGCTTCGTGGAGCAGGAAGACGTCTTCCAGCCCATCGAGAAGCTGATGACGGAGATCTTCACGGAGTACGGCGGCGGCCGCGAGGTCACGTCCCCGTTCCCCCGCATCCCGTTCCGCGAGTCGATGCTGAAGTACGGCAACGACAAGCCCGACCTGCGAGCGAAGCTGGAGCTCGTCGACATCACCGACGTGTTCGAGGGGTCGGAGTTCAAGGCGTTCGCGGGCAAGCACGTGCGTGCCCTGCCGGTGCCGGACACGGCGTCGCAGTCCCGCAAGTTCTTCGACGGCCTCGGTGACTACGCGGTCGAGCAGGGCGCGAAGGGCCTTGCCTGGGTGCGTGTGGCCGAGGACGGCTCGCTGACCGGCCCGATCGCGAAGTTCCTGACGGAGGCGAACGTCGAGGAGCTCACGAAGCGTCTGGGTCTGGAGGCGGGCCACGCGGTCTTCTTCGGGGCGGGCGAGTTCGACGAGGTCTCGAAGATCATGAGCGCGGTGCGGGTAGAGGCCGCGAAGCGCGCCGGGCACTTCGAAGAAGGCGTCTTCCGCTTCTGCTGGATCGTCGACTTCCCGATGTACGAGAAGGACGAGGAGACCGGCAAGATCGACTTCTCCCACAACCCCTTCTCGATGCCGCAGGGCGGCATGAAGGACCTGGAGGAGAAGGACCCGCTCGACATCCTCGCCTGGCAGTACGACATCGTCTGCAACGGCATCGAGCTGTCCTCCGGCGCCATCCGCAACCACGAGCCCGAGGTCATGCTCAAGGCCTTCGCGATCGCGGGCTACGAAGCCGTGACGGTGGAGCGGGAGTTCGCGGGCATGCTCCGCGCCTTCCGCCTCGGCGCCCCGCCGCACGGCGGCATCGCGCCGGGCGTCGACCGCATCGTCATGCTCCTCGCGGACGAGCCGAACATCCGCGAGACGATCGCGTTCCCGCTGAACGGCAACGCCCAGGACCTGATGATGGGCGCGCCGTCTGAGCTTGAGGAGAGCCGCCTGCGCGAGCTGAACATCCAGCTCCGCAAGCCGGTCGCCTCCGGCAAGGGCGAGGAGAAGTAGCCCTAAGAGCTGGCAGGTCGAGGGCCCGGAACCTTTCGGTTCCGGGCCCTCGGCGTCATCAGTCCTTCTCCGGGGCGAACAGGTCTTCCTCGTCGGTAACCGTGATGGCCCGATCGCGCCAGGGGGCGAGGGTGTCGAGGTCGGTGCAGGTGGTGATGCGTTCGCGGGCGTCGTCCGGGAGCTGGTGCGAGCTCACCGAAGCGGCGTGAACGTTTCGTCCGCATTCGAAAGAGTCCTGCACATCCTCCGCCAACGCCTCGCCCCCCGTACTTCATGGACGCGGCAGCTCAGCTGCAGTCCATGCGAACGCTCTTTCGTAAGGTGGAGGGAGTTTCCCTGGACCCCGCGCGCTCCCGGGATTACATCCACCGCATGGCGAAGGAGCTGTGACACGTGATCCAGTGGCAGAAGTCGTCATTCTCCAGTGGTAGCGACGGCAGTAACTGCGTGGAACTAGCCGTCAGTAACGCCGAGTTGATGCTCCGCGAGAGCGATGACCCCACCCGAATACTGGCCCTCACCCGCGACAACCTCGCCGCCCTGTTGCGGCAGGCCAACGCCGCTGGACTGCGCCCGCAGGCGTAACTCACCGGTCGGGCGGGGGCTTCGATGGGCCTGCGGTGGTGTTGGTACCGGGGCCGCCCGGTAGTCCCGAGGTTGGCGGTTCCGGGCCGGGTGTAAAGGGCGCTCCTGCGTCGCGTCGGCTGCGCCGATTGCGCTGCGCTTCACCCTTGACTCCCGTCCCTCCACCGCGCGAGGGAAGACGACCGGACGGCCCGGGGACGGGACTCTCGACCAGGCGCCGTGGGGTGGGGCGGTCGTCGTGTCGGCTGCGGACTGGTTCGTCGGGGGTGGCCGCCGTCAGCGGGTGAGGGGTGCGCGGCTGCTCCGGAGAGGGGCGCCGGTCTCGTCAAGCGGCTGCCGGCCGGATCTTCCGGGGTGACCGTCACGGGCAGGGTGCGTGTGCGCCGCTACCGGCAGTCCATGGAGGCGGGAGGCGCCTCGCCACGAGCGGCCGAGCGCCGCGAAGGGCGGGTCGGAGAGAGGATTGCAGGAAAGTCTCACGACACGCCGCGTGGGAGGCAGGAGCGGTGGGATTTTCTTGCGACTCACGCGTGCGGCGCGGCACCTACTGCGGCGAAGTTGTGTTCCTGCAGAAGGGGGCGCGCGCGGTGTGCGACGCGCCTCCTTGGAATTGCCCCCGGAGCAGCCGCGCGCCACTACCCGTGACGGCGCCCTCGACGAGCCAGTCCGCACCTGGCCCGGAGCCGCCAACCTCGGGACGACCGGGCGGCCCCGGTGCCAGATCGGGTCGCCCATGGATCTGCGGGTGCCCGTCATGTCCAGCGAGCGCGCCGCCGCCGGTCGCCGTCAGGCCGCAGGGGCCTCCTTTCCCAGCAGCTCCACGATGCTGGAGAAGCTGTCCTTGGCGTGTCCCGCCTCCATGCCGCGGCGGAACAGATCCGCCACCGCGGACGGCAGTGCGGCGTCGACGCCGGCGTCGGTGTGCGTCTCCACGACGTGTTCCATGCTGGCCAGGCCCATGGCCAGGCGGTCCACGTCGCCCTCGTGGTTGCCCGCGTCGATGCGGGCCGCGTAGAAGGACAGGAACTCCGGCATGCCGGTCATGTTCTGTGAGGCGTACGGGAGGATGTCCGTCGCCGAGAGGCCGTTGGCGTCGGCGAGGGCGATCGCGTACCAGTAGCTGGAGATGCTCGTCCAGAAGATGACCATGTTGAGCTGGTACATCAGCGCCGCGAGGCCCGCGTCCTCACCCCGGTAGTCCGACTCGGCCGTCAGCACCTCAAGGGTCGCGCGGTGCTTGTCGTACGCCTCGCGCGGGCCGCTGTAGAACGTCGACGAGCCGGGCTTGCCGATGCCGGATGGCGGGACGAGTACGCCGCCCGTGAGATGGGCGGCTCCGTGCCCGGCGGCCCAGGCCGCGGCCTCGCGGGCCTTCTTCGGGGTGTCCGAGCTCAGGTTGACGATCACCCGGCCGGAAAGGGCCGCTGCCGCCGGTTCGAGGACGTCGTACATCGCGGTGTAGTCCGTGAGGCTCAGGATCACCAGCTCATTGGCGGCGACAGCCTCCTCGGGGGTGGCGGCGAGGATCGCGCCGCGCGCCACCAGGTCGTCCGCGCGGGACGCGGTGCGGTTCCAGAGGGTGACCCGGTGGCCTCTGGCGAGCAGGGCCGTCGCCATCGCGTGGCCCATGGGGCCCAGGCCGATGAGGGTGACGGGGGTGCCGGGGGTGACGGGAGTGGGGGTGGCGGAGGGGGCAGGCATGGGTGTTCTCCTTGGGTGGCAGCGCTAGAACGAACGCTCTATCTAGAGCGTGGGGAGAACATAGCACGCCGCTGGAACGAACGCTCTAATTAGTCACCGGGTATGCTGCCTGCATGGCTCAGATGGCTCAGACGACCCCGACCCCCGGCCCCGGCGCAGACACGGGCGCGAACACGGGCACAGGCGCGACGACGGGCGGGGGCGCGACGACCGGCACCCGCGATCGCATCGTCGTCGCCGCGGCGCGGCTGTTGCAGCGTCAGGGGTACGTCGGTACCGGCATCAAGCAGATCGCGAAGGACGCGCAGGCCACCCTCGGCTCCGTTTACCACTTCTTCCCCGGCGGGAAGGAAGCCGTCGCGGTGGCCGCGATCGCCTATAGCGGCGAGGAGTTTGCGGTCCTGCTGCGCGAGGCGCTGAGCAGCGTCGAGGACCCCGGCGCCGCGATCGAGGCCTGCACGGCCGAACTCGCCACGGGCCTGCGGGAGTCCGGCTGGATCGACGGCTGCCCCGTCACCGCCGCGGCCCTGGAGACGCTGGGCACGGAGTCGGAGATCCAGCGGGCGTGCGCCGCCGCGCTGGGGGGCTGGGAGCGTCTGGTGGAGGAGAAGCTGCTCGGCGCCGGCTTCGACGCGGCGGACGCGCGCGAGCTGGCGACCACCGTGATCAGCGCCCTTGAGGGCGCGGAGGTGACCGCCCAGGTCAACCGCACCGAGGAACCGCTGCGGATGGTGGGGCGTCAGATGGCGCGGCTCATCGGGACGTACGGGAACGAAGGGGCACGCGACGCCGGAACGGCGGCTGCCGGGCGGTAGTTCAGAGGGCCGGCGAGTGTTCCGACGCCGATGCGGACGTGGCCTCTGCCCACTCCGCGACGAGCTTCTCGTACTCGAGGTGTTGCTCGGGGCGGAGATATCCGCCGGTACGCAGCCAGAGCGCGCGTATCTCCTCGTTCACCTCGGCCGCTGGGCGCGGCCGGTCGGGGGTGTCGGGAGTCGTGGTCATACAGTGAAGCGTACGTACGAAGCTGTGAAGACGGCGTGAGTTTTGGTCGAATGTGATCGGTATCGCTATTTGACCCGCATGAATCAGCCAAGTTGGGCAAGAAGAAAGGGCCCGCGAGGTCAATCGCGAGCCCTTTCAGAGCAGTTCGGCTCGGTCGGCCTGACCGTTGAAGACTGCTTACCATCGTTTACGGCCGGTTACGGCCGTTTACGACTGCTTCGGCTCCTCCAGGCGCGGGAACAGCACCGCACCCTTCGTCACGGTCGCACCGACCGGCAGCTGACCCCACGTGCCCGCGTCCTGCACCCGCTGCTCGGCCAGCGCGCCGAGCGCGGCCTCGGCGCCGAGCGAGTCCCACAGCTTCTGCGAGGTCTCCGGCATGACGGAGTTGAGGAGGACCGCCACCGCGCGCAGCGATTCCGCCGCCGTGTAGAGGATCGTCGCCAGGCGGGCCTTGCCCTCCGGGGACTCGTCCTTGGCCACCTTCCACGGCTCCTGCTCCGTGATGTAGCCGTTGACCTGCTTGACGAAGGCGAAGACCGCCAGGATGCCGGCCTGGAAGTCCAGCTCCTCGCCGATCTTCAGATCGGCCGTCTCGACCGCCTTGGCCAGGCCCTCCTGGACGGCCCGCTCGGCCTCGCCCACCGCAGTCGCCTCGGGCAGCGCGCCGCCGAAGTACTTGCCGACCATGGCGGCCACGCGCGACGCGAGGTTTCCGTAGTCGTTCGCCAGCTCGCTCGTGTAGCGGGCGGCGAAGTCCTCCCACGAGAACGAGCCGTCCTGGCCGAAGGCGATGGCACGCAGGAAGTACCAGCGGTACGCGTCGACACCGAAGTGAGAGGTGAGGTCCTGCGGCTTGATGCCCGTCAGGTTCGACTTCGACATCTTCTCGCCGCCGACCATCAGCCAGCCGTTCGCCGCGACCCGGCCCGGCAGCGGCAGACCCTGCGCCATCAGCATCGCGGGCCAGATCACCGCGTGGAAGCGGAGGATGTCCTTGCCGACCAGATGGACGTCGGCGGGGAAAGTTGTCTTGAACTTCTCCTCGTCCGCTCCATAACCGACAGCCGTGGCGTAATTGAGGAGGGCGTCGACCCAGACGTAGATCACGTGCTTGTCGTCCCACGGGACCTTGACGCCCCAGTCGAACGTCGAGCGGGAGATCGACAGGTCCTGAAGGCCCTGCTTGACGAAGTTCACGACTTCGTTGCGCGCCGACTCGGGCTGGATGAAGCCGGGGTTCGCCTCGTAGTGGGCGAGGAGCTTGGGCCCGTACTCGCTCAGCTTGAAGAAGTAGTTCTCCTCCTTGAGGAGCTCCACCGGCTTCTTGTGGATGGGACAGAGCTTCTGCCCCTCGAACTCGCTCCCGGCCTCGCCGTCGATCAGGTCTCCGGGGAGCTTGTACTCCTCGCAGCCCACGCAGTACGGGCCCTCGTAGCCGCCCTTGTAGATCTCGCCCTTCTCGTAGAGATCCTGGACGAACTCCTGCACGCGGTCCGTGTGGCGCTTCTCCGTCGTACGGATGAAGTCGTCGTTCGCGATGTTCAGGTGCTCCCAGAGAGGCCGCCAGGCCTCGTCCACGAGCTTGTCGCACCACTCCTGGGGCGTGACGTCGTTCGCCTCGGCAGTGCGCATGATCTTCTGACCGTGCTCGTCCGTGCCGGTGAGGTACCACACCTTCTCGCCGCGCTGACGGTGCCAGCGCGTGAGCACGTCCCCTGCAACGGTCGTGTAGGCGTGGCCCAGGTGAGGAGCGTCGTTGACGTAGTAAATGGGGGTCGACACGTAAAACGCCTTTGCGCCTTCGCTCGTCCCCTGCTTCTCGGATCCAGTGGCCGCCATGGTCGAAATCCTAACGGCCCCGGAGCGGGCGATTCACCTCGATTCCAGGGGGTGGACCCCGAAGGGCCCACCCCTCGGGGTTACGGGCGCCAGGCCGACAGCAGGCCCTCGTACAGTTCCGCGTCCGTGAGCTCGCGGGGGGTGGGGCCCGCGTGGAAGAACGCGGCGTTCTCCGCCTTCAGCTTGCGGAGGTAGTCGAAGCCCTTCGCGTCGTGCTCGCCGAACGCGACGAACTGGAAGAAGAGGGGGTGCTCGGCCGCGTCCGCGAGGGCCTGGTTGGCGGGGCCCTTCGCGTCCGGGGCGCCGTCCGTCTGGAACACGACGAGGGCGGGGCTGCCCTTGTGCTCCGACTTCTCGTAGTGGGACACGACCTCTTCGATCGCTACGTGGTAGCTGGTGCGGCCCATCCGGCCCGCCTCCGAGTGCAGCTCGTCGACACGGCCCTCGTGGCGGGGGAGCGTGAGGGTGCCGGTGCCGTCGATGTCGGTGGAGAAGAAGACGACGTGGACGGTGGCCTCGGGGTCCGTGTGGGCGGCCAGGGCCAGGACCTGCTCGCCCAGGCTCTGGGCGGAGCCGTCCTTGTAGTACGAGCGCATGGACCCGGAGCGGTCGAGCACGAGGTACACGGGGGCGCGGACGCCGGTGAGGCCCTTCTTCTGCAGGGCTGCGCCTGCGGCCTTGTACGCCGTGACGAGGCCGGGGGCGCGGTTCTTCAGCTTGGTGGGGGAGATTGCAGGCTTTTTGCTGGCGGGGGCGCCTTGTGCGTCTCCGGCGCGGGGGGTTTCCGGCTTGGCCGGTGCGGTGGGTGCTTCTGCTTCTTGATCGGCGCCCGGCGTTTCCGGCTCGGCCGGGGCGGTGGGTGCGTCTGCTTCTTGATCGGCGCGGGGCGTTTCTGGCTCGGCCGGGGCGGTGGGTGCTTCTGCTTCTTGATCGGCGCCCGGCGTTTCTGGCTCGGCCGGGGCGGTGGGTGCTTCTGCTTCTTGATCGGCGCCCGGCGTTTCCGGCTCCGCCGGGGGCGCGGATGCTTGCGCTGCTTCATCGGCGCCCGGCGTCGAGGGCTGTGCCCACCCGTCCCGCCCAGCGGGACGACTGCCCACAGCGGCGGGCGGCTCGTCCTGAGCGTCCTCGGGCGAGGTGGTGGCGGCGGCGGGCTCCTCGGCGGGGGTGGGGGCGTCCTGTGCGGGCCCGGGCGAGGACGTGGTGGCGGTGGGCTTCTCGGCTTCGGCTTCGGGTTCGGTTGCCGGGGCGGGCTCTGTGGGGGTGTGTTGTTGTGGGGATTCGTCCCGCTGGGCGATGGGGGTCCCCCCGCTCGAACGGAGTTGAGAGTGGGGGAGGGTGGGCACAACTGACGGTTCCGTGTCAGCGGCGTCGGCAGTAGCCGGGTCGGGGGTGGCAGCCTCCGGCTCAGGCTCCGGGTCGGGGGTGGCGGGCTTGGGCTCGGGCTTCGGGGCGGCGGCCTCCGGCTCAGGTTCCGACTCCGGGGTGGCGGGCTCGGGCTTCGGGGTCGCAGCCTCCGGCTCAGCTTCCGGCTTCGGGGCCGCGGGCTCCGGGGAGCGTTCCGGGGAGGAGAGGTCCGGTTCGGGGGAAGGGGACGGGACCGTGACGCGGTCGCGGTCGAACGCCGCGGCGACAAGATCGTCCACCGCCGAAGGCGAGGGCTCGGACGCCGGCCCCGGCACAACCGGCTTGGACTCAGCCACCGGAGGCACCCGCTCGGACGACGGCCCCGGCACCTTCGCGGAGCCGGAGGAGGAGGGGGAGCCGGAGGCAGAGGGGGAGGCGGTAGCGGCGGCCTCCGGGGTCTCCCCGTTCTCCGGGGGCCCCGAGGCCTCCGCCGTCTCCGGGGCCACCGCCTCAGGCTCCGAAGCCTGGCCCCCCTTGCGTGACGACCGTCCGAACGCGTTCCGCAGGACACTCAGAATGCCCATGGGTGCACCCCTTCGCGTGAGTTGATTCCCGATAACCCCTGGCCAGGGCGGACACGTAAGGTTAGCCGCCGCAATAGGCGATCTTGGTGAGGGTCGCCCAACCGTCACCCTCGCCGCGCACCCGCACATCCCCCGCACGCCAACTGCCCGTTGTGCGCCCTCGGTTCACCTGCCGTTCATTCTCAGGCCGTCGCCCTGCCGACCTCCGCGCCTAGCGTCACGGCGGAATCAAGCCACGCCCGAGCCAGGCCGTGCAACGCCACACAACGGAGGAACCGTGCGCAAGCTGCTGCCGATCATCACCTCGCACCAGGGGAGCGGCAACCGTTCCGCTCTGACCTGCCGGTTCCGTTGTGGTGATGCCTGCTTCCACGAGGTGCCCAACACCAGCGACAACGAGTACGTCGGCGACGTCATAGCGGGCGCGCTCAGCCGCCGCTCGATGATGCGGGCCGCCGCGGTCGTGACCGTGGCGACCGCCGCGGGCAGCGCCGTCGTCGCGGGCCCGGCCGCCCCGGAGGCCGCCGCCGCGCCGCAGAAATCGGCGTCGCACAAGAGCAAAAAGGGGGCGCGCGGGCTCCGCTTCACGCCCGTCGCGCCCAACACCGCCGACACCGTCACCGTCCCGGACGGCTACGCCCAGAACGTCGTCATCCGCTGGGGCGAGCCCATCCTCCGCGGCGCCCCCGCCTTCGACCCGGCCAAGCAGACCGCGAAGGCGCAGGCAGGACAGTTCGGCTACAACAACGACTTCCTGAGCCTTCTGCCGCTGCCCCGTGAGCGCGGGCGCCAGGTCCTCGTGGCCAACCACGAGTACACCGACGAGATCCTGATGTTCAAGGGGTACGACGCCGAGAAGCCGACCCGCGAGCAGGTCGAGATCGCCTGGGCCGCCCACGGCCTCTCTGTCGTGGTCGTCGAGGAGGAGCGCAGGAGCGGCAAGCTGACCGCCGTCAGCCGCCACCAGCTCAACCGCCGCCTCACCGCCACCAGCGAGTTCCGGCTCACCGGACCCGCCGCGGGCAGCGAGTACGTCCGCACGAAGGCCGACCCGCGCGGCACCAAGGTCCTGGGCACGCTCAACAACTGCGCCGGCGGCACCACCCCGTGGGGCACGACCCTGCACGGCGAGGAGAACTTCAACCAGTACTTCGCCAACGCGGAGAAGGTCACCGAGCCCACCGCCGCCGCCCGCCTCAAGCGCTACGGCGTCATCGGCGCCGCCTCCGAGCGCAAGTGGGAGCGGTTCGACGACCGCTTCGACCTCGCCAAGGAGCCCAACGAGGCCAACCGCTTCGGCTGGGTCGTCGAACTCGATCCGTACGACCCCGACTCGACCCCGCGCAAGCGCACCGCGCTCGGCCGCTTCAAGCACGAGGCCGCGCAGCCGCGCCTCACGCGCGACGGCCGCCCCGTGGTCTACATGGGCGACGACGAGAAGTTCGACTACTTCTACAAGTTCGTCAGCAGCAAGCGCGTCGCCAAGGGGAAGTCGCGGGCCGCGCACGAGCACAACCTCACGCTGCTCGACGAGGGCACGCTGTACGTCGCCAAGCTGACCGGCGACTCCCCGGCGGCCGACATCGACGGCACCGGCAAGCTGCCCGCCGACGGTGAGTTCGACGGCAGCGGCGTCTGGATCCCGCTCGCCACCGCGGGCCCCAAGGGTCACGCCGTCTCGCACGTCGAGGGCATGACCGCCGAGGAGGTGTACGTCTTCACGCGCCAGGCCGGTGACAAGGTCGGCGCCACGAAGATGGACCGCCCCGAGGACGTCGAGCCGTCGCCGCACACCGGCAAGGTCTATGTCGCGCTCACGAACAACTCCGACCGCGGCAAGGCGGGCAAGGCCGGAGCCGACGAGGCCAACCCGCGCAACCTCAACAAGCACGGCCAGGTCCTTGAGCTGACCGAGCGCCTGGGCCGGGCCGAGTCGACGTCCTTCGCCTGGTCGCTCTTCCTCGTCGCGGGCGACCCCGAGGACCCGGCCACGTACTTCGCGGGCTTCCCGAAGGACAAGGTCAGCCCGATCTCATGCCCCGACAACGTCGCCTTCGACCCGCACGGCAACCTGTGGCTCTCGACGGACGGCAACCAACTCGGTTCGCACGACGGCCTGTTCGGTGTCGCCACCAGGGGTGAGCGGCGCGGCGAGCTCAAGCAGTTCCTGACCATGCCGAACGGCGCGGAGACCTGCGGCCCGATCATCCAGGACAACCGCGTGCTCGTCTCCGTGCAGCACCCCGGCGAGATCGACGGCGCGTCGGTCGAGAAGCCGGCGAGCGCGTGGCCCGACGGCCCCGGCAAGATCGTCCGGCCGTCGGTCGTGTCCGTCTGGCGCAAGGACGGCCGCGACATCGGCGTCTGAGGGCGGGACACAGGCGGGGCGCCCCTCTTCGCGGGGGGTGCCCCGTCGTCGTCGGGTGCCCCGTCGTCGTCGTACCGCCGCTTCCGTGAGGCCAGTCGCACCGCTCGCGGCGGTACTGTGCGCGGCGCCGGGATCAGGCCGCCGCCGTCCGGCCCGCGAGCCACGCCCGGTACGCGGGTGACTGCCGTGCCGCCTCCCAGTACGAGGCCTCCAGATCCCCGTAGACCGCGTCGAGCTCGCCTTCCGTACGGGCCGCCACCAGCAGCCGTACGCCGAGCGGATCGCCGTGCAGCGGACGGACCACCATGTCGGGGCGGGCGTGCGAGGTGGGCTGGCAGACCGTGACGACCTCGCCGGTGGCGACCAGGGACGCCGCGGTGAGGTAGTCGCCGTGCAGCACGCGCGGGCTGAGCCCGGCCTCGCGGAGCACCCGGAGCAGGCCGTCCCACTCGCCGTCCACGGTCGGGTCCACCATCCACCGGTCGGCGGCGAGGTCGGTGAGACGGACGACGGGCTGCGCCGCCGCCGGGTGATCGGCGGCGAGGAAGACGAACTGCGGCTCACGCTCGACCAGGACCCGCCGCCGCAGCCCTTCCGGCATCCGCAGCGGACTCCCCTCCACCTCGTGCACGAACGCCACGTCGAGCTGCCCGCCCGCGACCATGCGGAGCAGCGCGTTCGCGGAGACGTCCATCTGGAGCGAGGTCTCGGTGGTGGCGGGCAGCCGCACGCGCAGCCGGCGCAGCCAGCCCGGTATGGCACGGCTCGCCGTGGAGCCGATGCGCAGCTGCGGGCCCTCGGCGGCGTGGGCGGCGGCTGCCTTGGTCTCGCTGATCAGCGCCCGCATCTCGCTGACCAGGGGGCGGGCGCGGCTGAGGGTGATGCGGCCGAGCGGTGTCGGGCGGCAGCCGGTGCGCTCGCGGGCGAAGAGCTGGCCGCCGATCTCCTGCTCGATGCGGCGCAGCTGGGTCGTCAACGAGGGCTGGCTCATGCCGAGTTGACGTGCCGCCTTGTGCAGACTGCCGGTGTCGGCGATGGCGCACAGCGCGCGGAGGTGTCTCACCTCGAGCTCCATGGCTGTGAGCGTAGAGCGGCGACGGGCGCCGCACCAGACTCACAAACCCCACGTGAACCACCTGAGTTGGGCATGCGGCGAAGAGCGCGGAAGGTTGGCGGGCGGAGGGTGATAGCCCCGCGCTATCGCCACTTGCCATCATCCCCGGACGCCCCGGGCTCCCCGACACTCCCGGTACCGAACCGTTCACCTTTCACGGAACGAGTAGGGAGCCCCCCACATGAGCAAGCGTTACCTGTCCGCCGCAGCCGTCCTCGGCCTCGCCGCCGCCGGCCTCGGCACGACCACCGCGACGGCCGCGACCCCCACCGCGCCGTCCACCACCGCCACGTACGCCAACTACGCGGGGTCCGGCGAGGAGGCCGCGGCCAACAAGGCGTTCTTCGACGCCGTCCTGAAGTCGGTCGCCGAGAAGCGCGCCGCCAACCCCGGCACGAAGCAGGTCACGGTGGTGTACGACGCCTCCGGTGCCCCGACCTTCGCGCAGCAGATAGCCAGCAGTACCTCCATCTGGAACAGCGCCGTCTCCAACGTGAAGCTCCAGGCGGGCAGCAGCGGTGCGAACTTCGAGTACCGCGAGGGCAACGACCCGCGTGGCTCGTACGCGAGCACGGACGGCCACGGCAGCGGGTACATCTTCCTGGACTACGCGCAGAACGAGCAGTACGACTCGACACGTGTGACGGCGCACGAGACGGGCCACGTACTCGGCCTTCCCGACCACTACGAGGGGCCGTGCAGCGAGCTGATGTCGGGCGGCGGCCCCGGCACCTCGTGCACCAACTCGCAGCCGGACGCGAACGAGCGGGCCAAGGTGGACCAGCTGTGGGCCAACGGACTCGCGAAGGCGCTGGACAAGCTGGACAGAATGGAGAAGGTCGGCTGATCTCCGGCTCGGGCTCCGGCCCTTCGCCATCAGTCATCAGTCATCAGTAGTTACTGTGCCCATCAGCGCGCTCGCTCGGCGCTGATGGGCACAGTGCCGCACGCGGCTACGGCTACGGCTACGACTTCTCGTGCGTGTAGTACCGGTAGAACATCACCGCGAACACCCCGGCCGCCACCGCGAGCGCCATGCCCACGGACCGCAGGACGGTCGCGTCGGTCAGGCTGTACAGATAACCGAACGCGATTCCGGCGAAGGCCGCCCAGGCAGCCGCCCGCAGCTCGCGCGGCAGACCGGGCGCGATCATGCGCAGGCCCATGAAGACCGCGGCGACGACGACCGCGCAGACGATGCCGTGCAGGACGTTGCCGCCGGTGATGGGACCCGCGTCGCGCGAGATCGCCGCGGCCCAGTAGCCGTAGACGAGGCCGAGGAGCACGGCGGCCGTCCCGATCCTCGTGACGGCGGAGCCGCCGAACACGTGCGGTATCGCTGCTGATGAGGTGGGTGCCACATGAGCCATGACGGTTCCTCCAGACACTTTCGCCCCCGGACTTCAGTTCAGTGGTGGCGGTTGTGGCCGCCCTGGCAGGTGTCCCAGCACGGCTTGTACTCCTGGCACGGGTCCGACGACGCGCAACCCGGCACGTGCTGCCCGCCGACATCCACGTACGCGGCGCTTGCCCAGCCCCGCACTCCGCCCAGCCAGTACCAGGTCGTATCGCCCCAGACGCTCGAACCCCGCGTCCGGCACTCCACGCGGTCCTGGCTCTCCGCGGGGAGCTTCGCGACGATCGGGGCGCCGGTGGAGGGCGCGTCCCGGATCTTCAGGTCGTGGGGAGCGACGATCGTCCCCCAGATGACCTCTTGATCGTTGTGCGCGGGCTGCGCGGGCTGCGCGGGCTGCGCGGGCTGCGCGGGCTGCGCGGGCTGCGCGGGCTGCGCGGGCTGCGCGGGCTGCGCGGGCTGCGCGGGCTGCGCGGGATACGTGGGTGGCGCCGCGGCTGACGCCGGGGCGGTGCCTCCGAGGGACAGGGCGCCCGCGGTCAGGAGCGCGGTGGCGAGACTTCCCAGGGCGGCCCGTGTCTTGGTCCGGGCCGGAGTGGTCCGCATGATCGACCTCCTCTTTCCCCCATCCCCCTCCACCCCTCCTCCTCACATCCAGCAAACACCCGTTCGGGCGAACGCTCCACCGGACGATGAGTTTGCGCCCCGGGGACGGTCTGCCCTCGTAACGGACCACTGACGTGGAGAGGGCGTACGACATGAACAGCGTGGCCATCGAGACCGCGGGCCTGGTGAAGACCTTCGGGGCGAACCGCGCCGTCGACGGCGTGGACCTCACCATCCCGGCCGGCACGGTCTACGGCCTGCTCGGGCCGAACGGCGCGGGCAAGACCACCACCGTGAAGATGCTCGCCACCCTGCTGCGCCCGGACGGCGGCGAGGCCCACGTCTTCGGCCACGACGTCGTGCGCGAGGCCGACGCCGTACGCAGCAGGGTCAGCCTGACCGGGCAGTACGCCTCGGTCGACGAGGACCTGACGGGCACCGAGAACCTGGTGCTCCTCGCCCGCCTCACCGGCCACGGCAAGAAGGCGGCGTACGGCCGGGCGGCACAGCTCCTCGACGCCTTCGGCCTGAGCGACGCCGCCGCCCGCCAGGTGAAGAACTACTCCGGCGGCATGCGCCGCCGCATCGACATCGCCGCATCCATCCTCAACACCCCTGAACTGCTCTTTCTCGACGAACCGACGACCGGCCTCGACCCGCGCAGCCGCAACCAGGTCTGGGACATCGTCCGCGCGGTCGTCGCGCACGGCACGACCGTCCTGCTGACCACGCAGTATCTGGACGAGGCCGACCACCTCGCGTCCCGCATCGCCGTCATCGACGACGGCAGGGTCATCGCCGAGGGCACCAAGGGCGAGCTGAAGGCATCGGTCGGCGCCGGCTCGGTGCACGTACGGCTCCGGGACGCGGGGCAGCGGGCGGACGCCGCGCAGGTGCTGCGCGTCGCGCTCGACGCGGAGGTCAAGACCGAAGCCGATCCGGTCGCCCTCACCGCCCGCGTAGGCAACGGCGAAGGCGGCGACAGCGGCGAGCGCGACGACAAGGGCGCCGCCGAGAAGGCCGCGCGCGCCCTGGCCGAACTGGCCCGCGCGGGAATCACCGTCGACAACTTCTCCCTGGGCCAGCCCAGCCTGGACGAGGTGTTCCTGGCCCTCACGGGCGCCCCCACCCATGACGCGAAGGACACGGCGCACGCCGCCGGGACAGCGCACGCCGCCGAGAAGGAAGAGGCGCAGGCATGAGCACCGCGACCACCCCCACCGAGGACCGGGACCTGGCGCCCGTCAGCACCGAGTCCCTCGCCGAACTGCTCATCGCCGGTGACCGGCCCCCGCGCCCCAGCGCGCTCGCCGCGTCCCTGACGTTCGGCTGGCGGGCCATGCTCAAGATCAAGCACGTGCCGGAGCAGCTCTTCGACGTGACGGCGTTCCCGATCATGATGGTGCTGATGTACACGTACCTCTTCGGGGGCGCGCTCGCCGGATCGCCGGGCGAGTACATCCAGTACCTGCTGCCCGGCATCCTCGTGATGTCCGTCGTCATGATCACGATGTACACGGGCGTCTCGGTCAACACCGACATCGAGAAGGGTGTCTTCGACCGTTTCCGCACGCTGCCGATCTGGCGCCCGTCGGTGATGGTCGGCTACCTCCTGGGCGACGCCCTGCGCTACGCGATCGCGTCCGTGGTCATGCTGACGGTCGGCATCATCCTGGGCTTCCGCCCGGACGGCGGCGTCCTCGGCGTACTGGGCGGCGTACTGCTCCTGCTGGTCTTCTCCTTCGCCTTCTCCTGGGTGTGGACGATGTTCGGTCTGCTGCTGCGCACCGAGAAGTCCGTGATGGGGGTCAGCATGATGGTGATCTTCCCGCTGACGTTCCTCAGCGACATCTTCGTGAAGCCGGAGACGATGCCGGGCTGGCTCCAGGCCTTCGTCAACAACAACCCCATCACGCATCTCGCGTCGGCCGTCCGCGAACTGATGGCGGGCACGGGCCCCGGCTCGTCCCTCGTGTGGGCGCTCGGCTGGGTGGTGCTGCTCGTGGCGGTGTTCGGCCCGGTGACGATGCGCCTGTACAACCGCAAGTAGGAGCTTCTTGCCCCATCTGTACGTACCCCGGTCGCGCTCCGCGTGACCGGGGTTTCTCGTGAGTGGGTGCTCAGACGCTCGCTGTCCACCGTGCTCCTCGTTCTCGCCTGTGTTCTCGTGCCGTTCGGCGCGCTCTCCACCTGGGCGAAGTACGAGATCGAGGACGCCGATCAGTACGTGGCCACGATGGCGCCGCTCGCCTCGGACTCCGCGGTGCGGGACGCGGTGGCGGACGCGGTCACGGACGGGGTGATGAAGGAGATCGACGTAGGGCCGCTGCAGGGCACCGTCGAGTCCTTCGTACGGGACGCGGTGCGGTCCTTCACCGGGACCCCGGCGTTCAGGACGGCCTGGAACGCCGCCAACCGCGAGGCACACGCCGCGGTGCAGGAGGCCCTCACCGACCAGGCGGACGGCGGCGCCGTCACCATCGACCTCGCGCCCATCACCGAGCAGGTCAAGAAACAGCTGGGCGACGACGGCGTGCCGTTCGCGGACCGCATCCCGGTCACGCACACCGAGGTGACGCTCATGCATTCCTCGGATCTCGGTCCCTTCGGAAAGGGATTCCACATGCTCCAGGTCGCGGGCCTCTGGCTGCCGATCGCCGCGGTCCTCCTCGCCGTGGCGGGCATCTTCCTGGCGGTGCGCCGCCGCAGGGCGGTCATCGCCACGGCACTCGGGGCGGCCGTCGGCGGCGCGGTCCTCGCCGTGGCGGTCGCGGTGGGCCGGGGACTGACCCTGAGCGACCTGCCGAAGGACGTATCGCGCCCGGCCGCGGAGGCGGTGTACGACGCCCTGACGTCTTCGCTGAGCGTGGCGGGGTGGGTCATTCTGGGCGTGGGTCTTGCGGTGGCGCTGGCGGCGTGGCTGCTGCGGCGTCGCAGACACCGCCCGTCACCGGCCGCGCCTGGTTCGTCCGCCATCGCCGGACAGGCTGATTGATCCCCACCGGGCTGGATGTTCGATGATCCCGGCCGGGCCGGCACTCCAGCCCGTCCGGCGTTCGAGGACGAACTCGGCGGAGCCGGTGATGAGGGTACGTACAAGGCCCTCGCGCCGGCGACCCGCGGCGCAGCCGCGCTCAGATACAGCCGGGAAGGGGCGGGATCGGGGAAAATGCAACCCTCCCGGGCCCCCCGCCGTCTCTAAGGGAAGATTCCGCGCAGGACCCCAGTCGGACCAGACGGAGAGGCGCCGGCCTTGGACAGCGCAACGGCAGCGAGGACGGCATCCCAAGAGGACTGGCCCGAGCCGGAGGCGAACACGAGGCCAAGGCCAAGGCACCGCCCCTCCGCGTGGCTGGCGGCCCTGCTCCTGGCAGGCGTGACCACCCTCCTCGGCTTCCGCGCCGCCGACTCCGACGGCGCCACCCCCATACCCCAGCTCCTCGCCTTCCTGCCCCTCCTCCTCGCCCCGACCGTCGCCGCCCTGCTCCTCGCGGCGCTCGCCCGCTGGCGCGTGGGCCTCGTCTGGGGAGTCGTCGCGCTCGGCGGCGTCGCCTGGTTCCTGGAGCCGTACGGCAAGGCGGACGACCCGAAGGGCCCCGCGGTCGCCGACGTACGCGTCATGGCGGCGAACGTGCAGTTCGGCCAGGCCACGCAGGGTCTCCTGAAGGCGGTCCGGGAGGAGAAGCCCGACCTCCTCTTCGTCCCGGAGTGCGACTACACCTGCTCGGACACCCTGCGCGACGAACTGCCCCGCTCCGACTACCCCCACCGCACCGCGAGCGAGGCCGGCGGCGCGGAAGGCTCGGTGATCGTCAGCAAACTGCCCCTGAAGAAGGCGAGCGGCCTCGCGGGCACGCTGGGCATGCCCGGCGCCGTGGCCGAGCTGAAGAACGGCCACCAGGTCCGCATCCAGCTCGCCCACCCCATGCCGCCGCTGCCCGAGCAACTCGGCACCTGGCGCACCGAACTCGCCGAACTCCGCGACTACGCCGCCGAGGGCAAGCGCGAGAACCGCTCCACCATCATCGCGGGCGACTTCAACGCCACGCAGGACCACGCGGCGTTCCGCGACATCCTGGACACCGGCGGGGTACGCGACGCCGCCCGCCTGGCGGGGTCAGCCCGCACCGCGAGCTGGCCCGCGGACCTGATGTCACCGCTGGGCGCCCAGATCGACCACGTCCTCGCCACCCCGGACTTCTCGGCGAGCGACGCCCGCTTCCTGGAGATCGGCGACACGGACCACCGGGCTCTGGTGGTGGACCTGACGCTGCACAAGCCGAAGGGGTAGCAAGCGGAGCCGCAGGTCAGACGGAGCCGCAGGTCAGCGGCAGATCAGAGGCAGGTCAGACGCGGGCTCGGAGTGCGCGGACCGGCGACAGCGCCCGCAATAATGGCCGCATGCCCCGCCGCGATCCCCCCGCACCACCGGGCCCCCTGAGCGCTCTGGCCCCACCCCCCTGGCTGGTCAGGACGCTCGAACCGCAGGCGGCTCCGATTCCGTGGGCAGCGGTGGCGCGCGCGTCCATCGCCCTGGCACTGCCCCTCCTCGTCGGCCTGGCGGCAGGGCAGCCCGCGTACGGCGCGCTGGCCTCGATGGGCGCCCTGTCCGGAGTCATCGGCGACACCGCCGACGCGTACCGCATGCGGATCTTCAACATCGCGGTCCCGCAGCTCTTCGGCGCGATCGGCGTCACCATCGGCTCGCTCGTCTTCGGGCACGGCTGGGTCGCCGTCGGCGTGGTCACGCTGGTCGCCCTCGTCTCCGGGATGATGTCGACGATCGGCGCCGTGGCCTCCGTGGGCGGGCTGCTCCTGCTGCTCAACTCCGTGGTGGGCGCGGGACTTCCGATGCCGGGGCAATGGTGGCTGGCCCCGGTCCTGATGACGAGCGGCGGCCTGCTCGTCCTCTTCCTGGCGCTCCTCGCCTGGCCGCTGCGCTCCGGCGTCCCGGAGCGCGCCGCCGTCGCCGCGACCTACCGCAGCGTGGCCGCGCTGCTCGAAGCGGCGGGCACCGAGGGGTACGAGGAGGCGCGTTCGGCGGTCACCACCGCCCTCAACCACGCGTACGACCTGGTCCTGGCCCGCCGCACCCGCGCGCACGGCCGCAACCCTGACCTGGTCCGCCTGGTCGCCCAGTTGAACGCGGTCACGCCCGTCATCGAGGCCGCGCCCGCCGCGCACCAGTGCGGGGTGCCGATGCCGCCGGAGTTCCCCGCGCAGGTACGGCGCCTGGCGGACGCGGTGGCGGCGCCCGGGCGTGCGCCGATCCCCGGCCCTGTGCACCCCGAGTCGCGCGACCCCTCCGCGGACGCGGTCGACCACGCCCTGCGCCACGTCGCCGAGCTGCTCAACGACCCCGACCCGCACGGCATCGTGAACGTCGACGACCGCCTGGGCCGGCCGGCGGCCCTGCGCGTACGGGCGCGCCGAGCGGCCCGTAACGTCATCCTGTCCGGCGCGTCCTGGCGCTACGGACTGCGCCTCGCGCTCTGCATCGGCATCGCGCAGTCGCTGGTCTCCCTGATCGAGGTGCCCCGCTCGTACTGGGTGGCGCTCACCGTCACGTTCGTGCTCAAGCCCGACTTCGGCTCGGTGTTCTCCCGTGCGGTGCTGCGGGCGCTGGGCACGGCGGCAGGGCTTGTCGTGGCGGCGGCGGTCCTGTCCGCGGTGCCGCGGGGCTGGTGGGACGTGCCGGTGATGGTGGTGCTCGCCGCCTTGATCCCGGCGCTCACGCCGCGGGGTTACGGCTACCAGACGGCGGCGATCACCCCGGTGATCCTGCTGCTCTCGGACGTCCTGAATCACCAGGGTTTCGGTCTGGTCCTGCCCCGTCTCCTTGACAGCCTCATCGGCTGTGCGATCTCGCTGGTGGCGGGCTATTTGCTGTGGCCGGAGAGCTGGCACACACGGATCGGCGACCGCCTCGCCGACGCGGTCGCCGATACGGCGTCGTACGTCGAGAGCGCGTTCGGCACGGCGGTGGACGTGGCCGAGCGGGCGCGCATGCGGCGTGGCCTGTACCGGGACCTGTCGGTGATCCGCACGGAGTTCCAGCGAGCCCTGACCGAACCGCCCCCGGTGGGGGCGCGGGCCGCGGCGTGGTGGCCGCTGGTGATCGCCGTGGAGCGCATCGTCGACGCCACCACGGCGGCGCGGGTCCGCATCCGCCACGGCTCCCCGGAGCCGGCCCTCACGGAGGTGGGGGAGGTGGCCGGCCAGCTCCGCGAACTGTCCGAGGGACTCAGGGGCTCCGAAATCCTGGAGGAGGTCTCGACGACCTTCTCCACCACGGGCCCCCGGGACAGCGTCCTGGAACCCCTCCGCCAGGAGGTGGTGGCAGCGCGGGCGATCGCGGGCCCCCCGCTCGGCCCGTCAGATACAGCCGGGAAGGGGCGGGGCCGGGGCTAAAGCACTTCCAGGTCCACCGCGCGGGCCATCGCCGCGTACCCCGCGTCATTCGGATGCAGGTGATCCCCGCTGTCGTAGTCAGGGGCGATCCGCTCCCCGTCCGCCGGATCGGCCAGCGCCCGGTCGAAGTCCACGAACGCGTCGTACTCCCCGGAATTGCGCACCCACTCGTTGAACTCGTCGCTGACCTTCGCCGCCCGCTCCCCGTAGTGATCGGAACCCCCGAGCGGCAGCAGAGTGGCCCCCACCACCCGCACCCCCCTCTCCTTGGCGGCCCGGATCAACGTCCGGTGCCCCGCGATGAGTTCGGCCGCGCTCACCTCCGGCGCGGGCTTGTACGTAGGCGTATCGCTCTCGCTGAACCCGATGTCATTGAGCCCCTCAAGGACGACCACGGTCCCCACCCCCGGCAGATCCAACGCATCCTGCCCGAACCGCGCGGTCCCCCGCTCCCCGTACCAAGCGGAGTCGTTGAGGACGAGATTGCCGCCGATCCCGGCGTTCAGGACGGGACGGGGCGAGCCCGTCTTCGCGAGGCGCTCGGCCAGCGCGTCGGACCAACGCCGGTTGAGGTCCGTGGAAGACGCGAAACCGTCCGTGATGGAGTCGCCGAAGAGCACGATGCCGTCGTTCCGGCGAGCGTTCCCACGCTCGCCGTCCCTCCTTCCGACATCCACGCCCGCAAGGAAGTACCAGGACTCCGACGTCTCGTCGAACGCCTTCGCCCCCACATCCCCGGTGTGCTCCCCCTCCGCCCGGTAACTCGTCGCGAACGACTGCGCGTGGAAGGTCGCGGGACCCGTCGTACGCGCCAGATGCAGGGTGACGGTCACCGACTCGAAGGGCTCCAGCCCCAAGTCCGTACCGTCACTGGAGAGTTGGCCGTGCGCCGGTATCGCGACCGACCGCCGCCCCTCGAAGGTGAGCCGCCGCACTGTCCCCTCCTCCACGGCGGCCCCCTTCCGCGTGCGAGCGATGGTCGCCCCCGCGATGTGCAGCGGCGAGGTCCCGTACGCGTTGGACAGCCGGATGCGCGCTCTGTCGCCGCCCGCGGTGACGCGTACGACCTGGCGCAGGGTGTGGCCGGAGAAGCCGTCCTCCGACCAGTTGGGCTTGAAGCCCGTACTGGCGCGCTGCGGCGACGCGGCCCAGGCGGCGGCCCAGGCGGGCCCGGAAGTGCGAGTACGAGTACGAGAAAGCATGGGAATTCCCCCGGAGTTGAGGCGCTGGAGTCGAGAACCACCGGCCCTTCGACCGGACACCTCAAAGATCCGCCCCCACCAACCCCCGATCAACGACGATCCGTGAAACGATTGCCACGCTCAGACTTATAGATGCAGGTCAGAGACGGACGGGGTGGCGCTGGACGATGGAACGGCAGGAGCTCGAAACCTTTCTGACGCTCGCCGAGGAACTCCACTTCGGCCGCACCGCCGAACGCCTCCTCCTCTCCCAGGCCCGCGTCAGCCAGACCGTGAAGAGACTGGAGCGCAAGATCGGCGGCCCGCTCTTCGAGCGCACCAGCCGCAAGGTGGAGATGTCCCCGCTCGGCCGCCGGCTTTACGACGATCTGGCCCCGCTGCACGTGCGGATGGAGGCCGCGATCGCCCGGGCCAAGGACATGGCGCGCGGCGTCGACGGCGAACTGACCGTCGCCTTTCTCGGCTCGGGCGCGGGCTCGCTGACCTCCGCGATCCTGGCGAAGTTCCGCGAGCGCTGCCCGAACTGCGACGTCCGGATGCGCGAGACGCAGTTCGGCGACCCGCTCGGCGCCCTACGTGGCGGCGAGGCCGACGTGCTGTTCACCTGCCTGCCCGTGGAGGAGCCCGACCTCACCGTCGGGCCCGTCGTCATCAACGAACCCCGCATGCTCGCCGTGCCCCTCGGCCACCGTTTCGCCGGTCGCGACGGCGTGTCCCTGGAAGAGTGCGCGGGCGAGACCTTCTTCGGCGTCGTCAACGGCGCGCCCGCCTACTGGTGGGACTTCCACGTCCCGCCCCGCACCCCCAGCGGCCTGCCGATCCGCCGCGGCCGGGCCGTGGCCGGTTTCCAGGAGCTGATGACGCTGGTCGCCACCGGGCAGGGGGCATCGCCGGTCATCGCGTCCGTGGAGAAGTACTACTCACGGCCCGACATCGCCTTCGTACCCCTGCACGACGTCCCGACGGCCGACGTGGCGCTCGTCTCGCGTACGGCCGCGGCAGGCACCCCGCGCCTGGAGGAGTTCGTACGCGCGGTGCGCGACGCCGTCGCGGCGAACGGCGGCCCGGCACCGTACTGAGGACGGAACCGAGGCACGCAGGTCATGCCACCGGCTGCCGCCGCACGTCCTCCTCGATCAGCATGTCCCGGCGCCCCGTCACCAGGAGCCACGCCGGCAGCGCCGCGACGCACAGCACGGGCAGCAGTTGCAGGTCCATCACCACGACCGCCGCCGTGAACAGACTCAGCCAGCCCTGCCGCGTCGTGGCCAGCAGGACGCCGAGGACGGCGCAGGTGATCGCGAGGGCGGGCGGCACCGCGTCCACGAGCGCGTGCGCGAACATGCCTAGCGCCACCCCCACGAAGACCGCGGGGAAGATCCGCCCGCCACGGAATCCGCAGGTGGCGGCCACACAGAGCGCGAGCAGCTTGACCAGGGCGAGCAGGAGCAGGTTCCCCGCGTCGTGGTCGGCGGCGTGCGCGGTCAGCTCCTTCACCTCGTCCAGGCCCTTGAACAGGGTCAGTTCGCCGCCGAGCGCGCCCAGGACACCGAGTACGAGACCGCCCACGGTCAGCATCAGTACGGGGTGTCCGAGCTGGTGGAAGACGCGGTGGAGGTAGGGGAACGCGTACACCGCGCACAGCCCGACCGCCGCCGCCCCGGTGCTGATGACCATCGCGGAGAGCACGTCGGCCCAGCGCGGCCCCGGGTACGCCTCGACGTCGATCTGGAACGTCGGGTGCGCGATGAGCACCGTCGTCAGCGCCCCCGCGCCCGCCGCCACCAGCGGTGCGAACAGCCGGTCCCACAAGGGGCGCGGGTCGGGGCCCGGAGCGGTGACGGTCTCGGAGAGGATGAGCGCCGCCGCGACCGGCGTACCGAAGAGGGCGCCGATGGTCCCGGCCGCCGCGAGGCCGACCCATTCCGCGGCGGCGGTACGCGGCATGGCTTTCATGCCGAGCGCGTAGGCGAGGGCGATGTTGATCGCCGTGATCGGGTTCTCCGGGCCGAGGCTGACGCCACCCGCCAGGCCCACGATCACGGCGAGCGCGATGCCGGGGAGCACCCGGACGGGCAGCGGCGGGTCGACCAGGCCCAGCGTCGCCGGATCGGGCCCGGCGTGCCCCGGCACCTTCCACACGATCAGCCCGACGACGAACCCCGCCGCCGTCAGCACGCCGATGATCCACCCCGCCGACGTACCGGAAACCCCGACCGCGTCCGGCAGCACGTCCCACAGCAGATCCTGCAACCGCTCGGCGACCACACTGAGCAGCAGCAGGACCAGGCTGGACCCCACCCCTACGAGCAGGGCGGGCACGACGAGCGGCAGCAGCGCG
The DNA here is from genome assembly GCF_014649775.1 of Streptomyces longisporoflavus. Taxonomy (GTDB): domain Bacteria; phylum Actinomycetota; class Actinomycetes; order Streptomycetales; family Streptomycetaceae; genus Streptomyces; species Streptomyces longisporoflavus. Next base: position 340,819 of record NZ_BMTR01000010.1, read on the forward strand.
CGGGACCGCGGTGTCATGAACGCCACCGAACCGCCCCCTGCACCTTCCTGCACGCGGTCGGTCAGTGGGCCGCGGGCGGCGGCGTGGGACCCGTACCACCAGGGTTGGTGCCGGCGGAGCCCTCGGCGAACGGGCCGGGCCCGTTGGCGGTGGGCCTCGCACCCCAGCCGCCGGCCGCCGCCCCGCCACCCGGCGGGACGTGACCGGCATCCGGCCCGTCCGGCTGGTCCGTGCAGAGCGCCCAGATGACGAAGAGGGCGATGGCGATCGAGATCAGCGCCCAGATCGGCTGGTACGGCAGCCACAGGAAGTTCAGGACGACGGCGAGCGAGGCGAGCGCGATACCGCACGCCTTGGCCCAGTTCGCGCCCTTGAGAATCCCGTAACCGGTCACCGCGACGAGGATGCCGAGGATGAGGTGGATCCAGCCCCACGCGGTGAGGTTGAACTTGTAGACGTAGTCCCCGACGCGCGTGTAGACGTCGTCCTTCGCGATGCCGGCGATGCCTTCGAACATCCCGAGGATGCCGTTGACCAGCATCAGGACACCCGCGAACATCGTGCCGCCCGAGGCCCACGCGCTCTCGCCCCGCGGGCTGCCCGCGGGGTGACCGCCGCCGCTGCCGCTGCTGCTCATGAGGGCCTCTTCTCTCTCGCCGCCAGGGATTCACAGCCTGTGACAGCGGTACGGGGGCCGCGAGCGGGCTTAGGCCGAACGGGCTACCCCCGGGCGGCGGGAGGTTATCGAGAGGGCCGGGGTCCTCCACGCCCTGCTGGTCGCCCCGTCGCGGCCCTTAGGCCGCCTCGGCGATCGCCCGGACGATCTCCGCGGCCATGCGCCGGATGCCCGGCGAACGGGTGGGGCAGGGGCGGGACTTGGCGGTGGTGGGCGCCAGGCAGAAGTGCAGGTAGTCGTCCTCCCGGTGCAGGGCGGTGCGACCGCTGCCCGGCTCGGTGCAGTACGCCGGGTGCTTCCGCTCGTACGACGTGCACGGCAGTTTCTCCACCCAGGTGTGCCTGCCCGACGCCGGGGCGACCACACGGCCCGCGTCGGCGACGATCCCGCCCGTCGACCGCGCCTGCGCCTCGTAGATGCCGTTGACGCGCCGTACGCGATCCGGCGTGATCGGGTCGGGGCCTTGCAGCACCCACACGATCCGCGGCGGCTTCGACCCCCCGGCGCCGCGGATCTGCGAGGCCAGCGCCTTCGCGTCGGCGGCGTACCGGTCGAAGTACTTCTGGCGCGCCTTGTCGTACGTGATGCCGTCCATGCACGGCGTATAGCCCCACGCGTTGCCCCAGAACTGGAGCACCACGAAGTCCGGCCGCTGCTCGCGCACCAGCACGGCGGCCTTGTCCTTGTCGGGGACGAGCGAGTCGTCGCCGGTGCCGTCGAGGTAGTCGCAGAGGGTGGTGCCGGAGTAGGGCGCGCTGGTGTAGCGCGCGCCGAGCCCGGCGCGGAGCTGGTCGCCGAGGACGGTCTGGTTCTCCATGGCGAGGGAGTCCCCGAGGTAGAGGACCTTCGGAGTCTTCGTCCGGGGTTTCTGCGCGGCGCGCCGGCGGGTCGTCGACGACGGTGGTGATGACGGCGACGACTGCTGCGCCGACGGTGGCGTCGACGGCGATGGCGTCGGGACGCCGGTGGCGGCGGACGGTGCTTTCGGGGCGGGGGCCGGTGCGGCGTTCCCGTCCGACCCGGGGTCCCCGCACGCCCCGAGGAGCAGCACAGCCGCCAGCACCCCGCCCACCCACGGCTTGCGCATGCCACAACTCCCGTCCGGCCGACCGAAAGAGCCCCCAAAAGGCCCCCAAGGCAAGCACAGACGCACCCGCGTGAGAAGACACCGGGGATCACTTCAGGCCCCGGACCGCCTGGCCCGACCCCGGCCCGCCCATTACCCCGGACGTAATCGACCCCCCGGCGACCGGTCGGCAGTCTTGAGTCATCGCCCCGCAAGACGACACGACACGACCACCACCGCACAGGAGGCTGACCCACCATGACCGCACACGACACCGCCGCGTACGAGACCGCCGTCGCCCGCTACTTCGAGGCCTGGAACGTGGAGGGCGCCGAGAACATCAAGAAGGCCGTGGCCGCCGCCTGGACCGAGGACGGCAGCTACACGGACCCGCTGGCCGACGTCGCCGGTCACGAGGGCCTCGCCGCCGTGATCAACGGGGCCCACGAGCAGTTCCCCGGCTTCGAGTTCCGCCAGACCGGCACGGTCGACGGGCACCACGACATCGCGCGCTTCACCTGGGAGCTCGTGTCGCCCGCGGACGGGTCCGCGCCGGTCGCCGGGTTCGACGTCGTCAAGCTGGCCGACGACGGCCGGATTCGTTCCGTCCACGGTTTCCTGGACCGCGTGCCGACGGCCTGAACGAGCAGCAGTTCGCCCTACGGCCGATGACGGTCCGTAGGGCGAACTGGTCCTGCTCTTACTGCTCTTACTGCTGTTGCCGCTTGATCAGCGAGCCACGTACTGCGTGAGGATCGCCTGCACCTCGTAGATGTCGACGCCCTTGGTGAACGTCTTCTGGATCGGCTCGTGGGTTCCGGAGATCCAGATCTTGAGCTCGGCGTCGAGGTCGAAGTGCCCGGCGGTCTCCACCGAGAAGTGCGTGATGCTGCGGTACGGGACCGAGTGGTACTCGACCTTCTTGCCGGTTATCCCCTGCTTGTCGACGAGGACGAGACGGCGGTCGGTGAACAGCAGGGTGTCGCGGATCAGCAGAAACGCCGCCTGCACCTGCTCCCCGTGACCCAGCAGGCGCGCGTAGTCCTGCTGTGCGGTCGCCGGATTGATCGTGTGAGCGTTGCCGAACAGTGCCATGAGAGACCCCCCATTGATGGAACGTGGCTGACTCCCCGAGGCTAGCCCGAGGCTAGTTGGCCCAGTACAGGTACTTCCAGGCACCGTAGGTCGTCGAGTTCACGTTGTCGCCGGACGAGCCGTTGACGTACGTGGAACGCATCCGCGCCTTTACGCCGGACTGGCCGGGCCCCTCCAGGGTGATGGCCGACTTGCCGTTCGTGCCGATCCGGAAGTACTCCGAGTCCGCGGAGTGCCACTTGCCGCCCGAGCGGACCTGGAGGTCGAAGCGCTGCTTGCGGCCCTCGTAGTAGCTCATGGTGGTGGTCAGGACCGGGTCGGCGTTCTTGTGGAACCAGTAGTACGACGTCGAGCCGATCTTCGCCTTCTTGTAGTGCTTGGAGACGGAGGTCGAGATCTTGACCTTGGCGTACGCCGTGGACTTCGCCGACTTGGGCGCGGTGCGGGCGTCGCCCTTGTAGACCGCGGTGACGACGGTGTCCCGCTTCATGTCGACGGTGGCGGAGATGTTGCCGCTGGAGTTGACCTTGCCGGTCTTCAGGAGCTTGTCCGGCTTGTCGCCGCCGTAGGGGTTCGCCCAGATCTCGACCGTGCGGTTCTTGTACGTCGAGCCGAGGTGCGCGGTGAAGGAGACGTCGGCGCCGTAGCCGTAGACGTTGCCGTCCTTGTTGACCGTCAGCGTCGCCTTGGTGCGGGAGACGTCGACCTTGTCGGAGGCGGTGACCTTCGTGTGCTCGGCGTCGCCCTCGTACGTGACCTTGTACGTCACCTTGCCGCCGGCCGGCGGGGTGTCGGTGAAGCTGTAGGAGCCGTCCGCCTTGACGGTGACGGCGGGCAGGGCCTTGCCGTCGGGGCTCTCCAGGTCGGTGCGGGTCACCTGGAGCTTGGTGCCGCTCGGCAGCGGCACGCTCGCCGTGATCTTCCCCTGCACGGTGAGCTTCTTGCCGCGGGTGGCGGTCGAGGGGGCGTTCACCGTGAGGGTCGGGGCGTTCAGGGTCGGGTCGGTGAGCGCCTTGAGGGTGTAGCCGCTGCCCGACTCGGCGATCGCGAAGACCCGCGAGGAGTCCGGGGCCCAGGCCAGATCGGCCGCGCCGATCATGTCGGCCATGCCGGTGTCGTACGTACGGATCGGCACCGTGGTGCCCGGCCGGTAGACCGACACCTTGGCACCCTTGGCCTGGGCGACGAGCCCGTTCGGCGCGATGTCGGCGCGGTGGCCGGAGGGGTAGGCGCCCGCGGCCTTGAACTTCCCGTCGGCGTAGGCGGCCCGCTCGGCGCCGTTGACAAGGACCTGCGGGGCACCCGGCACGAGATCGATGTCACTGATGCCATCGTTCAGCGAGTAGTCGCCGTTGTGCCAGGCGGTCAGCTGCGGTGTGCCGCCGGTGACGTCGACCACGGCCATCGAGTCCGTGGACAGGCCGGTCTCGCCGACGGCGAGCAGACCGGGCGCGGACGGGTCGGTGTCGAGGAGAGCCGCGCCCCAGACCCCGGGGTGCGCCTGCGGGAACAGACCGAGCGTCACCGAGCCGTCCGCCGGGTCGACCGAGCCCAGGTCGCCGTCCCACTGGTCGCCGTACGTGAACCAGACCTTGCCGCCGGCGAAGGCGACGTGGGTCGGACCGTCGGTGGTGGCGACGGTGTAGCGGGCCTTGACGTCGAGAGTGGCCGCGTCGAGGGCGACGACCTCGTGTATTTCCTCGGCGGCCGCGTACAGGGTGGCCCCGTCGGCGGACAGCGCGAGATCGGAGACCCCGCTGACACCGCTCACCGAGTCGACGACGGTGCCGGAGTAATCGGCGGCGAGAACCTTCCCGGCCGTACGGTCACCGACGAAGACCCGCTTGAGCCCGCCATCGGCGACGAGGCCCCCCGGCGACGCGACGACGGCGGTGGCGGCTGAGGCGGGCGCGGCGCCGACGACACTCAGGGCAGCCGAACTGAACAGAACCGCGAGAGCTGTCGCGGTCGAAAGGGTGCGCGTACGCACAGTGTTGTACCCCCACAAGGAATCCCGGTGGATGGCCGGGAGATGAGAGCGCCGCGCAACACCCGGACATGACCGCTGAAGTGCGGTGACGCGCGGGGCGCGGCTGCTGTGGCGCAGCGTATGGCATGGCGGGGACAAATGGGGAGGGGGTTTCGCCCGGGGGGCGCCGGGCTTGCGGCTCCGGCGATAGCATCAGTATCGGGGAGTGCTCCCCGCTTGGGACTGGACAACGGGCTACGCGGCTACTGGAGCTGCCAGGGCTACCGGGATATCGGCAGGAGCGGCAGGTGCGTGACGATGACCGGAGAGACGACCGGTGAGATGACCGGTGATCCGCGGCGGCCGACGCCCCCGCGGCGGAGTGACGCGCGGCGCAACTGGGAGCTTCTGGTGGCGGCGGCCCGCGCGGAGTTCGCCGAGCAGGGGCTCGAAGCGCCGCTCGACGTGATCGCCCGCCGGGCCGGCGTGGGTAACGCGACGCTCTACCGGAACTTCCCCACCCGCGCCGCCCTCATCAACGCCGTCTTCCATGACGTACTGACCGGCACGATGACCGCGGGCGAGCAGGCGCGGACCGCGCCGGACGCCTGGGCCGCGCTGAACGACTATCTGCGGACGGTCTTCGTCACGCTGGCCGCCGACCGGGGCACCAACGACCTCATGACCACCAACCTGGAGGGCATCGACGCGCTCCAGGCCGTGCACGCCCACAACCGCGAGACCATGGACATCCTGCTGAGCCGGGGCCGCGAACAGGGCGTGGTCCGTGCCGACGCCACCACCGAGGACGTGCTGTTCGCGCTCGCCGCGCTCGGGCGTGCCGTCCCGGCGCTTACGGCGGCCACCGCCGCGACGACCCCGGATGCGTGGCGCCGCCCGCTGGCCCTGTTCCTCGACGGCCTGCGCGCCGCACCGGGGGCACCGGAGCTACCGGGCCCGGCATTGACCGCGGCGGGACTCGGCGACGTACTCACGCAATTGGGTCCGCACCGCACGTCCCGCAACGTCAGCGAGTGACCTCAAAGGCGGCGGCTTTTCGACGCGTCCCTATCGGGCGGAGGTGGCGTCGGATCGGGCTCGTGGTCGCCGGTCTCGTGCGGTTGTTGTGCGGCGGCTGCCCGCCGGTTCGCACCGGCCGGACAACAAAGAACCCCCGGGTCCATGACCTGGGGGTTTCTATGGAGCGGGTGACGAGAATCGAACTCGCACTCTCAGCTTGGGAAGCTGAGGTGATCTACGGAC